>NZ_CP150223.1:0-4800000 GCF_037969925.1 Paenibacillus sp. FSL R7-0189
TGCCTAATAACCAACAAGAAACTCATAATATCCAGGCGTGGTCTCTGATCAATCGCAAATACCTTGGACAAGGCGTTCGAGTCAAAAGATTTCGCCGTCCAAAGCGCAGCCAGATTAGAAACCGTGTGCTGCTTGCTGTATTGATGGCTAAGGATATCAAGCTGTCACGACTCGCAGAAGAGCTTGGTATATCCTCACGCAGTGTAAGCGCTTGGGTATACGAAGGTCGTATCCCTTCCAACAATAACATTGACAAGACCTGCCGCCTATTGGGGTACCCACCCCACATTCTGTTCAATGAAGCATTGATTCGTCAAAGCCCCATTGTATGTCAGCCTACACCCTCACGTTTTATGAAAAGAAGTATTACCAGTTCACCGCGCAGCAATGTTATCCTGACCGGACTTTGTATGGTTTACGATTTCTCAGTAACGGATGTAAGTATCTGGATAGGCGTCCATCCTGGAACATTTCGAAAATGGCTCCACAACAGCCATCTGCCGACCCCTGCTCTGCAGGAAAAAGCCGAAGCTTTCTTCCGGATTCCACGCCATATTCTATTTGCAGACTGCGGAACGCTCTAATACAATCCTCTCGCAAAACACGTCTAACACAGCCCTTCTTCAAGAAATCATGAGAAGGGTTATTTGCCATACCTTTTTTTCTTTAAAAGAGGTCATACTACTGTGTGTAAATATATTGTGTAGTACTAAAGAACGGGTCAGGAGGCGCAAGATGAAACTTAACGGAATACTGTCAAAGGGCTATACCGATACTTGGAAAGTGGCCCCTGGTGTCATTGGACTTCGCACTATGTTTGTAAATGTCGCATTAATTGGCCAGCCCTCTTCGGATTGGGTTCTTGTAGATACTGGTCTTAGCTCATATACAGGCAATATTATTGATTTTGCTACGGAGCATTATGATAAGCCTCCGGTGGCAATTATCCTGACGCATGGGCATTTTGACCATATTGGGGGTGTGAAAAGGCTTGTTGAGGAATGGAACGTGCCTGTATATGCTCATCCGCTAGAACTACCTTTTCTGACAGGTAAAGAAGATTACCCTCCAGCCGATCCGGCCGTAGGCGGCGGGCTTATGAGCATGATATCCCCTTTATTTTCACATCATGGCATTGATCTTGGTTCAGCCGTTCACCCCTTGCCGGAAGACGGGACTGTCCCTGGTGCGAAGGGCTGGGAATGGATCCATACCCCTGGACATAGTCCCGGGCATATCTCCCTGTTCAGGCCTGAGGATAGAGTCCTGATCGCTGGTGATACGTTCCTTACGGTCAAACAGGAATCCGTATTTGCAGTGGCTACGCAGCATCAGGTGGTGCATGGCCCACCCTCTTATTTCACGACAGACTGGGAAGATGCCGAGAAATCAGTCCGTACCCTTGCCTTGCTGAATCCACATCTTGTTCTTTCGGGACATGGAGTACCCATGGAAGGTGAGGAGCTGTCTACCCAGCTTGCTCATTTATGCAAAAATTTCAAAGAAATGGCGCTACCGGGTCAAGGTAAATTTGTGTAAATAAGGTATTCCTGATCATCGAGCAGAGGTCTAGGGAAAAAGTCCCTATAATTCATTTGATATAGCCGATTCTACGGATATTCAACGAAATTATAGGGAGTTCCTCCCTATATTATTTGCTAAGTGCAGATTTACGTGCGACTATATATCTCAGTATGTATTGATGGTTTTTTCCAAGCGGCCCACATAATGTCTCCACACATGAGCCGGTCGTAATTATTTTCGTACCTGCAAAATGTTGTCTTAAATCTTCATCACTAAAAAAATGGGCATATTTTCCGTCTTTGTATTCGTAGGTTCCCGGTTCCAAAAGTGTTCCACAGCCGTTGTTCGCATCCTCATCGGAAAAACTGGTAAAATAGAGCAAGCCATCCGGCCGCAGCTGTTCCAGACAATTAGCTAATAGCCTGCGGCGATCCTCTTCGAGAAATAAATGCAACACGTCATAGCAGTAGACAGCATCAACCTGTACTTCAGAAATAGTATCTAATACGGAACCTGAGATAAAATGGCTCTTGGGATCCCATTCTGCCGCCATCCTTAACGCATCCTCGCTTAACTCAACGCCTAAGGTCTTAAACTCATCTGAGAACACCTTCGTATTTCTTCCGTATCCCGCACCCGGGACTAAAACTGATTTCACGTCATATTGCCGAAATATCTCCCTTGCTGCCTGAGCTGTAGGACTAGGTTCACTCCCCCAGATCATGCCTTCCTGAGCAAATCTTCGACTCCAGTATTCGGACATAGATTAGACCTTCTTTTTAAATTTATTCGCTAATTTCATCGCAAGGAATTGAGGGATCAGGTTTAGCATACTAAAAAATAAAAACGATCCTGTAGGTCCAAGTGGTTTGAAAAACGTCCCGTCCCAACCGCCTTCTCCTGACAATTTGCTAATAAAATAATACGAAACAAACGCAGAAGCGATATTCCCAATGACTACAGCAATTATATTATTAGACCATTTTCCCAAAAAAGCTATTAGCGATGTTATGACGATCATCATTAAATAACCAACCATTGAACCATTATTGAAATCTTTATCCATCGCGAAATATACAAATGGAAAACAGTACTCACTAATGATCAGGAGATTTAATCCTAATTTTCTCACCGCATCCCCTCCTCAGCTAGTTTTTCACTCTATACCAATACTGATAAATCTCCTTAAAACCCAGCTTGTCATACAAGGCTGAAGCCCCCGTATTCGCTTGCACAACTTGCAGAAAGGAAGTTGTTGCTCCCTTTGCTCTACCCCAATTAAGCAACGCTAGCAGCAGCTGTTCCGCCATTCCCTTTCTACGATGAGCAGGGGAAGTGACAATATCATACAGACCCAAGTATCCATTCTGAATCACACCAAGTCCGCAGGCGGCAGGAACACCATGATTAAACAACAGGACATAACCCTGCTGCAAATGTGATGCAGACAACATTCTAGTTAAGGTTTCCCGGTTCTTGCCAGACAACCCGGTAAGCTCACTGAAGGCGTGCAGCCACTCTTCAGTCAAGCTCTCCTGCATCTGAACCGTATAACACAGATCGGGGCTCGCTAAGCCCCCCAGATCAAGAAGCCTTACCGATGAAGGCTCGACAATTGTATAACCGCGATCCGCAAGCATCTCATCAAGCTTTGCCGGCTGGATATAGGGGGTTATTTTGAACACTGGCTGTAGTCCAGCATACTCATAATACCGCTCCGCAAGCTTGATTTGTTCTGCGAGATCAACCTGAGAGCTGTCAGCCCCGTATAATGGATTGACCGAATTGGCCCTTTTTGTATAACCAGCTGCCGTACGTAGAATCCAGCCCTGCAGGAGAACGCTCTGCTCCGCAGGCCAAGTATTAAGTGTGATTTCTTCTATGAATTTATACAGCTTATTCCTCTCCTCTTGAAGCACGTTTGTTACGCATCGCAGGCAGTAATTTCACAGTTCCCTCCTCTTGGGAAGTGAAATAGTCATATTCGGGAGACTCTTTGCCATAAAGAGCTATTTTACCCTCACCGTTATAGTGAACACCCCAACCAAACCGCTTCGGCAGCAGTGAAGCCCTTAGACAAGGATGATTTTTGGAAAATAGCTCGTTCCATATTTGTTCCTTACGGGCCAAACGTTCTTCCTGTGGAATTTGTTTATGGCGCACATGAACCTCGTACAGAAGTTCTTCATGATTGTATTTGTAGGGCTCATTAATTAACAGTTCATATTGAATCACATGTGCAGGCGGGAGCGTTCGGCAAGACATCGGAGGAACTCCGATTTCCTCAGGGCAGTCCTCTGCTACACGAATAAAAGTATCGGTATAGCTCATTTGCATCACCTCCATATTAAATAGAAATATATTCCTTCTATGATAAATCATTTTCCTATTCTTAGCATAGCCGAATTTTCTAAAGTCCATGATGGATGAGCAGCAAAAACGGCCAATCCTCTAAACTACGGAGGATTGGCCGTTCTCATTTACCAACTCGACTTGGTAATACCCGGAATCTGGCCTTTATGCGCCAATTCGCGGAATACAATTCGGGAAACATTAAATTTGCGCAAATAACCTCGAGGTCTGCCAGACACTTGGCATCTATTTTTTTGACGAGTTGCGGAGGAATCACGTGGCAGCTTTTGCAAAGCCATATAGTCCCCTTGATCCTTTAGTTCTTTTCTTTTAACAGCGTATTTGGCGACTAGTGCTTGTCTCTTCAATTCTTTCACAACTTTAGATTTCTTGGCCATGTTCGTTCTCCTTCCATCCTTTAAATCTACTCGTTCAATGCACTCTTCAAGGCTTCCAGGTTCTGACGCATGATTCCTAAATAATCCAGGTTTTGACTGCGATCTTCCTCTGTTAATCCTTCAATTGGGTTTAGAACGGCTGCTTTGGCACCAATCTCTTTTGCTATTGTGTCTGCCACACTGGAGGATACAAGTGTCTCGAAGAAAATCGTCTTCACTTTATGCTCTTTCGCAAACTCCACAATCTTACTCATATTTGCGGCAGAAGGCTCCTGCTCCGGAGATAGTCCGGCAATCGGGACCTGAGTTAATCCATACTGCTTGGCAAGGTAACCAAAAGCCGCATGCTGAGTGATAAAATCCTTGCGTTTAGTATCCTTAAGACCGTCCTTAAATTCTTGATCCAGTTGCTCCAGCTTAGCTACATAAGCCTCTGCATTTGTCTTAAAATCCTCGGCATGTTCAGGTGCGGCAGCAGCTAAAGCTGCTTCAATGTTACGCACTTCTTGAATGGCTAGTGTAGGATTGAGCCACACATGCGGATCTAATCCACCGTGATCATGCGAATGCTCTTCATGAGCATGTTCTCCTTCTTCATGCGCATGTTCTCCTTCTTCATGAGCATGCTCCCCTTCTTCATGAGCGTGCTCCCCTTCTTCATGAGCAAGCTCTCCGTCTTCATGAGCATGTTCTCCTTCTTCATGGTGGTGGTCAGCTTCTTCCTCTTCCGTGCCTTCCATGATGTCCAGACCCTTGCTCGCTTCTACAGTAATTAACGGAGTGCCAGATACACTTTCCAGCACCTGGTCTACCCAGCCTTCCATTCCTGCGCCATTATAGATCAGCATATCCGCATCTGAGATTTCTGCCATATCTTGTGCAGTCGGTTCCCAATCATGGGGTTCGATTCCTGCCGGTATGAGTGCTTCCACGTCCGCCAGATCTCCTGCCACATTTTTGGTAAACTCGTAAATTGGATAGAAACTGACTTTAATATTTAGTTTAGATGACTCTGGAAGGGCTGTGGCTTCTGCGGCTCCAGAAGCATTCGTAGTAGTAGAAGAATTACTGGCATTATTATTACCGCAACCTGCGGCAATAAGTAACGCGGACAGGGACAAAATGGCTAAATGATGGATTCTAAATTTCATTGAGAGTTGTAACTCCTTTTCTGGAAATAGATTTATGAATTCGCCGACGATTTCTAAGTCGGATCAGCTTCTGTACCAAAATTGCGATTAATAAGAACGATAGCAGTATAAGAGCAATCGTCCCACCAGGCGGTGTATTGATGTAATACGAGGCACTTAGGCCACTAAAAACGCCGAGTAACCCTACGCCAATTGATATCAATATAGCTGTCGTGAAACCAGACGCTATACGCAAGGCAATCGAAGCTGGCAAAACAATAAGCGCTGAGACTAACAGCACTCCAACAACTGGCATCGCAGCAGCTACTGTCATTCCAGTTAGTACAGCAAACGAAAATGATAACCAGCCCACATGAACTCCACTAATACTAGCGGTCTCTTCATCAAAGGTCAGATTATATAAAGATCTGCGTAACACAATAAAATAGACCAGACCGATTACAGCAACCGCAGCGATAATCTTTAGTTGAGTGTCGCTGACCGCAACGATGGAACCAAACAGATAGGAACTGAAGCTTTTACTTAAATTCTGCTTTAAGCTCATAAGTACAACTGCCAATGCTAATCCAGAGGTCATAATAATAGCTACCGGAAGCTCGCTATATGTACGATAAGAACGTCGAAGCTGTTCGATGACAATACCACCGAGAATCGCCACCATGAAACCACTTAGTGCCGGATTAAGCTGAAGTATTGAGCCTAGTGCTACTCCTGCAAGCGAAACATGAGAGAGGGTATCCGCCATTAGGACCTGACGGCGAAGCATGAGATATACCCCGAGCAGCGGACCAATAATGCCAATTAAACCACCGGCCCAAAATGCACGTTGCATGAATTCGTAACTAAACATTGCCAACCCTCATTCTCCTTTCGTTCCAGGCTGATCAACGTATCCAGATAGGAACTGGTCTCTTCCAGGCCATGCGTCACCATGATTACGGTCCGGCCGTGTTCACTGACATCATGGCGCATCAGCTTATAGAACCCAATGCGACTGTCCAGATCCATTCCCGTAGTAGGTTCATCGAGAACCAATATCTGCGGCTGTTGTGCCAATGCTCGAGCGATGCAAATCCGCTGCTTCTGGCCGCCTGACAGTTCTCCTATCTTCCGGTCTCGCAAATGCCACATATCCACCTGCTTTAAACTTCGCTCGACGATCTCGTCCTGCTCAGGTGTAAAGCGTCTAAATAATCCCAGCCTTGGATAACAACCCGAGCGAACCAGTTCGATCACCTTACTTGGGAATCCTGCGTTAAAAGAAGCTACCTGCTGTGGAACATAGCCGATAACCATCTTTCCGTTATCTGATAACTCTTTATTCAACTGAACCGTTCCACTCCATGGACGAAGCAGGCCGAGCATTAGCTTCAGCAGGGTGGTCTTAGCAGCTCCATTGGGTCCCGTTATACCAATAAACTGTCCGGTATGAATATCTAATGAAATGTTATCAAGGACAGCTTCATCCCCATACCCGAACACTACATTCCGCATGGATGATAGGATCATCGTGCCTCGCCTCCCTTCTGACTGATGTTATGTCCATCTCGGATTAAATCGTAAGTATTACGATTTAACAAATTTGATAATATCGTAATCATTACGATTTGTAAACCCAAAATTAAAAATTAATCGTAATAATAACTATTAGACCTCTTTTTCATACAGCAAAAATCCGGAATCCCACCTTCTGGATTCCGGATTTCCATCGCTAATTTACTAAGTATCTATTCCTCAGCAGCCGCAAGGAGTTCTTCAACAGGCCACGGAAGTGGATTGTTGAACTTTGTCCAATCCTGCTTCAGCTCCTCCACCGTCAGCAAACATCTGTCCAATCTGGCTTCGAGTTGTGCCTGATCTATATTTACACCGATAAATACGATTTCATTTATTCTATCGCCCCACTGCTCGTCCCATTTCGCCTGCAGCTCAGGTTCGCTTTCCAGTACCTCCAGCTGCTGATCCTTAGGCATTGTAGCCAACCAGTAGCCAGCAGGTCCGAACTGAATGGAAGGTCCTGCCTGACTTATAGTAGCTGCAAGATCACCTTTTGCAGCTACCCATGCCACACCTTTTGCCCGAACGACCTCTTCCGGCCAGTTGCTAAAGAAAAAACTTAATCTTTGCGGGTGGAAAGGTGTTCTCCGGCGATAAACAAAGGAAGAAATTCCGTATTCCTCCGTTTCAGGGGTATGGGTCTCTTTATTCAGCTCCGCGATCCAACCAGAGGATAAGCTTGTTTTCTCAAAATCAAACAATCCGGTATTCAGAATTTCCTTCGGATCTACTACGCCGTTAATCGTGCGGATCAGCTTGGCAGACGGTTGAAGCTTACGGAGCACAGCTTCAAGCTTGTTGAGTTCATCTTCTTTCAACAGATCACACTTATTAAGCAGCAAGACATCACAAGTTTCGATCTGATCAATAAGCAGATCCACAATATCGCGGAAATCTCCTTCGCCAGCCGTTTGGTTGCGGTCCATCAGACTATCACCAGAAGAGAAGTCATGCCAGAAACGCCCAGCATCCACAACAGTCACCATCGTGTCTAATTGAGCAAGCGAAGTCAAATCAATATCCAACTCGGGATTGGCATAGGTAAAGGTCTGTGCCACTGGTACAGGTTCGCTAATGCCTGAGGATTCAATCAGGATGTAATCAAATCGCCCTTCCGCAGCCAGCTTTTGTACTTCGACAATCAAATCATCACGAAGCGTACAACAGATGCAACCATTAGACATCTCAACTAATTTCTCTTCTGTTCTAGAAAGCGTATTTCCGGACTTCACCAGATTCGCATCCACATTGACTTCACTCATGTCATTTACAATAACAGCTACTTTAAGCCCGTCACGGTTGTGCAGAATATGATTCAGCAGCGTTGTTTTCCCAGAGCCCAAATATCCACTGAGCACGGTAACAGGGAGCTTTTTCATCTATACCACTCCTATCGTTTATAAAATCAAGATTAAAATCCTCCGCCCTTAACGGGTTTCGCGATGTAAGGTTACTCTCTTTAGGCGTGGACAATATTTTTTCATTTCCATACGCCCTGGATGATTTCGCTTATTCTTGGTAGTGGTATAGTTGCGATCTCCTGTCTCCGTACATGCCAAAGTAATGATTACTCTCATCGTTTCCATCTCCTTTTGATCAAATCGTAATAATTACGATTAACACATCGTACACGGTTTATTCACAATCTGTCAACTATGATCTTGTAAAAATTTCAACTCTCTTAATTTTGTGGTCTTTCTGGTGGACAAATTACGTATAGATGGAATTATAAAAAATATGATTCTTGTAATTCCTAGAGAATCAGGCAGGAGTGGAGATCATGAAGATACCAGTAATTATTTTGAGCGGGTTTCTGGGGAGCGGGAAGACAACTCTGCTGTTGTCCCTGCTGAAAGAAAGCAAGGTAAGAGGGCTGAATCCAGGAGTAGTAATGAATGAACTGGGCAAACGGGATGTGGACGGGTATATTCTGCAGGAGCATACCGGTACAGCTGTAACTAAACTGCTGGACGGATGCGTATGTTGTAGCCGTAAAGAGGATTTGGCAGATAGCCTGATGGTGCTGCTGAGAGGACGTCCAGATGCCATTTACATGGAGTTGACCGGCGTCGCCGATCCTGAAGAAATCGCCAAAACGTTGCAGGAAACCCCTCTACAGGATCTGGTGGAGCTGCACTATACCATCACTCTGTTAGATGCGGAAAATGCTCTGGAATATAACAGCAGACTCTCCTCTGACAAACAGCTCGTTCGGACCCTGCGTAAGCAGCTCTCCACAGCTGATCTTATTGTCGTTAATAAAAGCGATCTCGTAGAGCCGGAAACCTTATGGAGAATTGAAAAGGGAGTTCGTAAACAAAATACGGAGGCTGAAATTGTATACACCCATTACAGTGAAATCAACCTGTCTCCGATATTGTCAGGAATAATCCCACGTAAAATTATAGCTCCGGCTCCACAGCGAGCGCCTCAAACCTTCAAAGGAGCATCACTGAAACAAATGCATTCAGAGCATGGGGGAACCGCTGTAAAAGAGCTGCATGAGGAGCAGCACGCTTCTTTCTCGCAGGTAACAGCCATCACGTTAACCATTCCGCAGGTAAGGACAACTATGCCTTCTAAAGAACGCCTAGAGGCCTTCTTCCAAGAATGGGGTGACAATCTATTACGTGCCAAGGGGCATATTCTTTTGTCCGAACAGGAGCCGGTTCAGCTTGTTCAATATGCGGGGATGCGTACTACCTGGGAAGCCTCTCGTTATCCTGGTATGCCTTATGTGGTGTTCATCGGGATGAATATAGATGAAGAACAGCTGGCAGATCGGTGGTCCGCCTTATTCGAGTTTTGACTACCTTTTCACCATTAAAAATACTGCCGTTGCTCCTCCCGATCTCGTTCCTGATTATCATTGGCTTTGTATGGCTGCCGAATCATCTGGAGCTGCTGGATAATGCATACATCGACACCTTCAAAACCGCTTTTATCGGCATATTGCTGGAAGCCTTGCCGTTTGTATTAGCAGGAGCATTGTTATCTTCACTGCTTCGCGTCTTTATCCCGGATGAAATGATTTCCCGGTGGATTCCGCGGCGACCTCTTCCGGCCATTCTGTTCGCATGTCTGCTCGGAATTATTTTTCCGGTCTGCGAATGTGGAATGATCCCGCTCGTCCGCCGACTTATCCATAAAGGTATGCCTGTTTACGTGGCTATCGTGTTTATTTTGTCCGGACCGATCCTAAATCCTGTCGTCTATGGGGCGACCATGACAGCATTTCGCAGCCACTCGGAGCTGGCCTATGCCCGTATGGGTCTGGCTTTTGTTGTAGCCTGTCTAATAGGTTTGATAATCTACGCAACGGTTAAAAAATCTCCCATCCGCCTAAATGTTCAGCGTGAAACAGGGGAAGCTCATCACAATAATTCTCGTGGGGGAAAAATAGCCGCTGTCTTCGTCCATACCTCAGATGAGTTTTTTGAGATGGGAAAATATTTAATTATCGGTTGCTTATTAACCGCTGGCATTCAGACATTTATGGTTCAAGACAGTCTGGCTGCGATCGGAGCTAAGCCGCTGGGTTCATATTTTTTCATGATGGGACTGGCATTTGTGCTCTCACTTTGTTCCTCCTCAGATGCCTTTGTAGCTTCCACCTTCGTACATTCTTTTCCATCTGGTGCTCTGCTCGCTTTTATGGTATTCGGACCGATGCTGGATTTCAAAAATTCATTGATGTTGCTCTCACTGTTTAAGACCAAATTCGCTCTTTATTTGTTCTTTCTGATCTTCGCAAGCGTGTTTATTGGGGCGGTATTCATGTCCTTGTGGCTGTAATTCATAGAGGTGGTAAGCTGTTGTTTACAACATGGGTAGGAGGATAGAGCATGAATGACTCTCGAAGCATCCGGTTTCACTATTTGTTAAGGGCGGTCATTCTGCTCGCTTTCGCCCTCTATATCGGGCATCTGGTACAGCAGGACGCTTTGCATTATTATGTAGCGCCCAAGCTGGCACGCTGGGTTCAATTATGTCCAATCCCGCTGACACTTATGGCGCTCAGTCTGGCCGTACAGGCTTTATTTGGCAAGGGTAGTGTTCTCTGTGACTGCGAGCATCGGCTTCCACATTCTTTTTTCAAAAGTACAGCGCTATATGGATTATTCCTTTTTCCACTGCTGCTCGGATTTCTCCTTCCGGATCGCGCTTTGGGAAGTATGGCCGCTGCTAAAAAAGGAATCTCCCTATCCTCCTTGCCCACTGAAGCTAAAAATTCCGCGAGATTCGAGTCCATTGATCCTTACCATGAGGAGCTTACCGAGCTGGCTAAGATCCTTTATACACAACCTGTGGTCCCAGTTTATTCAGCGATTTTCTCCGAAACCTTAGGTGCCCTTGAGCTGTATAAACAACAATTTGCAGGCAAAGAAATTACTATTTCCGGCTTTTTATATCGTGATCAAGGTGAACATTCAGAGAATTCTTTTGCCATAGGTAGATTTCTGGTCCAATGCTGCACTGCCGATGCTACACCCTTTGGGATATTAGTGGATTCCGGCAAACTAAAAAGCCTGCCTACCGATACCTGGATAGAGGTCCGGGGCAAGCTTCAAGTTGTTCCCTATAAAGGTCAAGAAATCATGCAAATTAGTGCTGAGTCTATTACACCTATCAAACAACCCGCAACACCTTACATTTACACCAGTCCTGACTCTATCACCGCATGGAAAGAGTTAGAAGGTTCAACTAAGATTACTAAATAATCGCATCTAGCTCATCCTCATCATTCTCAGACTTATTAGGATTAAATACTTCTACCATAATACGAGCTGGAATACAGATAATTTGCTGTTTGGGTCTTGAGATGAACCCCATTTCCAAAGCAATTCTTAGGGGAGCATCAGAATAGGTCATTTGGATTCCATAATCAAACACCTTTAGCGTATTGTGGCCGAATTTCGTTTGAATATCTATAATTTGTTCTTCTTTAGTCAAAGAAACGGTTTTGTACTCTTTACCGTCCACCGTAATTATAGCTTTCAAATCCCCTTGCTGATACTGCTCATTGCTGCTGTCCCACCACTTCATGCCATAAATCAAGCCCGCAGCTAACAAGGCTATCACAATAATTAAAATATCCCCGCGCTTCATTGTTAACAAGGTAAGAATCCTTTCATGACAAATAATATACGTAATGATTACGATTAATATCAATATATTAATCATAACCCTATTTGTCAATGATGCTCACCTAAACGAATTTGGGCAGACCATTCTCTTAATACCCGGTCGAGCTCTTTTATCGAGATGGGTTTAGAAATGAAATCCTGCATTCCAGCACTAAGACACATCATCTTATCTTCATCTCTTGCAAAAGCTGTAGCCGCAATGATAATTGGAGTCAGCCCAAGCTTCTCACGTATGATTCCCGTTGCTTCAATTCCATCCATAATAGGCATCTGAATATCCATAAATACCAGATCATAATGATTGGAAAGCACAGCCCGAACCGCTTCCTCACCATTTAAAGCGATGTCAGGAACATATCCCCTCTTTTTCAGATAAGCCTGCATAAGCTGCTGATTCACAGGATGATCTTCAGCAATAAGAATGGACATCGGTCCATACTCACCGGTAGTTAACTCTTTAACAGCAGATTTATCATTTCTGACCACATCTGTTGAGGCGTTGACGGTCACTTTCTGATCCCATTCCTCTTTGGGTAGAGAGACTTCCACTGTAAAATAAAACTCCGAGCCTTCATCCTCACAGCTATTGACACCGATAGATCCGCCAAGAAGCTCGGCCAGCTTTTTACTTATGGCAAGTCCAAGCCCAGTTCCACCATATTTACGATTGATCGACGGATGCAATTGCGAGAAGGATTGAAATAATAAACCTTGGCTGGAAACTGGAATCCCCAATCCTGTATCTTTTACGATAAATTTCACGATAAGATTTCCGGATGCCTCTGAAGCTTCTAACATAACAGAGATACTGATTTCACCTGTCTCCGTAAATTTCACTGCGTTCCCAACCAGATTTACGAGAATTTGACGCAATCTCGCCCCATCAGTCATGATGACGGCTGGAAGCTCAGGAGATAGCTCGCTAGTAAGTAAAAGCCCTTTCTCCTTAACCTTCGGATAAAACAGTTCACAAACGTTTTGTATCACTTCATGCAAATCCACCATTTGTAGTTCAAGCGTCATCATGCCTGCTTCAATTTTGCTGAAATCCAGCACTTCATTCAGAATATGAAGCAATGCCTCACCGCTTTTGTTAATGATCTGTGTGTAGTAGCTTTGCTCTTCATCCAGCTCCGTCCCAGATAAAAGATCAGCCATCCCAATAATGCCGTTCATAGGCGTGCGCAGCTCATGGCTCATGATCGCTAGGAACTCCGATTTTGCCCGGTCCGCTTCCTCGGCAGACTCCTTCGCCCGCACAATCTCCTTCTCCTCCGTAATATCTCGAAAGACGACAACCGCCCCAATCCGTTCATCACCATCAAACAGTGGGGTCATTCGATATCTGACTAAAAAGCTTGAACCATCCTGCCTCCAAAACACACCCTCCCTATCTTCAATAGTGAGATTACTGGAGCGTGAAGGAAGCAGCGTCTTCTGAATTCCTGTAAAAGACTCGTTATCCAGCCAGGTTTGGTGAATTGCATGAAATTTGCTGTTTCCCCACTCAGTAGGATCGAATCCCAACATAGTAATGGCTGCTGGATTAATGAACATCGTGTTGCCTTCAAGGTTCATCCCAAATATGCCTTCAGAGACCGAATTCAAGATCAGCGCATACTCGTTACTTAATTTCTGTATTTCTTCAAAATGACGCGTACGTTCCCCAATGTCGCGGGTTACACAGACAAGCTCCTGATTCCCGCAGGTCTCAGAGTAAATATACCGCAGAGTCGTTTCTGTCCAAATAAAGGTTCCGTCTTTGCAAAAAAACCGGAGAATAACAGGCTCAAGCTTCTTCCCTTCCATACAATTGCTGAGATATGAAGTTAATTTGATTCTGTCCTCCGGATGTATGTAATCAATCCCTCTAGTTCCGCACATTTCTTCTGGTGCATAGCCAAACATAGTCTGGCAGATGGGTGAGGCATACAGATAGGTAAAGCTCCCGTCCGCTGCATTACGTGAAATGAAGTCCATAGAATTTTCTGAGATCAGACGATAGTTCTGCTCACTATCCCGCAGTTGTTCTTCCATTCGTTGACGTTCGGTCACATCCTGGGCTATCCCGCTGATCTGCAGCAGTCTTCCTTCTTCATCTGTAATCACTTCCCAGTGCACATCCAGAAACTTCAGCTCTCCATCCGCACTATGAATACGGACCGTTGCTTCGCCATTAGCCCCATTCTCCATGGATTGATGTACTAACTGTTCAAGTCTGATGAAATCGTCAGGATCAATGCAAGCAAAAACACGTCTGTAATCAAAATAAGAATGATTGCTCTCATCTTCCAAAAAGCCAAAAATATTACGCATCTCTCTGGAAACCGTCAGCCGTGATTTTGTCATATCCCATTCCCAGGATCCCATCTTCGCAAGGTGTTGAGCTTTAGCCAGCATATCCTCGTATTTCTTGCGCTGAGTAATATCGCGACCAATGGTTAATATCTGTTTAATGTTCCCCTGCTCATCACGTACCACTTGGGAAGAACTCTCGATCCACAAATAATGTCCATCTTTATGACGGGCTCTACGAGTAAATACGTCCGTATCCGAATATAGCTTGCCTTGTTCAATCATCTCAAGAGCATCATCTACGTGATAATACTCGGGTCTTTTGGTACCTATCATTTCTTGTGCAGAATAACCTAACAGCAGCTCCACTGAGGGAGATACGTAGTGCAGTGTTCCGTCAGGATCGCCAAAAGAAATCATATCCGGTGTATTTTGCGTGATCAAATTATATAAATGCTCATCTTCCTGAATCTTCTGTTCAGCAAGTTTTCGGTCAGTGATATCCGTTAACTCAGAAATCAGGACATAGGGTTCACTGGAATTCTCCTGATAGATTAAAAATATATGTTGGGCTACCCAGATGATTTCGCCATCCTTACGCAAAAACCGCCGTTCTTTCTCCAATGCAGTCCCAGGCTCAGCTAGCAGATCGTTCAGGATAACGGAATGATCGTTATTAGTTTTATCTTCCGGATACACAAGATCCAGATAATTTATATTCAAAAGATCTTCTTCTGCATAACCAAACATTTGGCATAGCGCAGGATTCGATTGTAATAACGTCCCGTCCTTCGGAGAGACTACCGCAATCCCGATAGAAGACCGTAAGTATAGCTGCTTAAAAGGAAAATCAGACACCTGTAAGCCTCCTCTTTTGAAAATGGGGGACTATATTAACAAACTTGTAATAATTTCAGTATACCTTTTTTTCGGTAAATAAGCTTGATAGTTGAGTCCTAAATGATAGACTGGTAAATTTCGCAGTAAAACTGCGCAAAAATAAACAGCAAGTCTCCCTTTGAAAAGGAAACTTGCCGTGTGTGCATGTTACAACTCTAAAGTCCTATTCTATTATCAAATTTTCCAGCTGAAGCTTCTTAATTTTCTTACGGATAGGTGCACCAATAATTAAAAAAACAAGACCTAACAAAATCAACATTCCGCCCATTATTACGTTTACTATACTGAGATCCTGTGATGAAAAAGAATAATTTATTACACCAATCATCACATTAAATAGACCTAAAATCAACTCTAGCCACATTACAGATTTCCATAACCTGTTGATTCGCTTATAGTGTTTTATTCTGGATTCCAGATCTGTGTAAATATCAAACGGACCTTCTCCCGACTTCTTTCTAAGGTAAACCCAGCGCATGTAAGTACTAACACAATCTATACCGTTTTCCTCTAAAAACTTGAGATATTTGATGCTATCCGGATGATCAGGCATGTTATCTAAAAGCTCAATTCTATACGTGTACTCATTATTGGGGGTCTCTGTAAACACATATTTGCACCAAGATAATTCTGATAGAGCCATCCCCTTCGCAGACATTTCATTAAGCCACTTTTCTTCCTTCTCATAATCCCAAATCAGCTTGCGAACCACATGTTTCATTTGGACTCACCTCCAGCTATTCTCTTCCCATTCGCTATCAATTCTTCCAGACGGATAATCTCTCCCTGAATCACTGACTTTCCTAAGTCGGTAATTTCGTATTCTTTTCGACGGGAACCTTGCTCCCCTTCCACTGCTTTTATCCAGCCTTTTTCCAGTAAAGTGTTAAGTGCTCCGTATAAAGTGCCCGCGCCCAGATCAACCCGACCGTTACTTAAGTCCTTCACATTCTGCATAATTGCGTATCCGTGCATTGCTGTATATAGAGACAATAAGATATAAAATACAGCTTCAGTTAATGCGCCTCTTTCTGTGCTTTCAGGCATCATTTCATCTCCAATCTATTACTGTTGTCGATATATCGGCTTCCGTAATACCATTATTACGGAAGCCGATATAATTGTCAATACAAAAACACCCATTTTTTTCATCGCAGCGATTATGAGCGCAACAAAAAAACCGCCCAGCACTTAGCTAAGGACGGATTTGTTGGGGGGGCTACTCAGCAGATAGATACTCCCACCGTGCCAACTATTCCTTCCTCATTATGATGTATCGGACTCAGATGCAGCTATTTCCGAAAAATAGCGTGTTTTAGCTTACGTTCGGACTCAGATGCAGCTATTCGTCTCCAAACACTCGCTTTCACACGATTCCTTAGCAATAAGAGCTATGCAGTCCGAAACCCCTGTAAAATGTGCAAAATATCAATAATAGCGGCCATACGGTCCGTTAGTTTAACACCGTTCACCTAGGTTCCGTTTATGGACCTTAAGAACACCATGCGCTCTGGCGGTGACTGTATTTAGAGATAGTTTCGTTAATTTGTTTGAGAACGCTGAGATTCATCAGTTGGATGCTATTGATCTACATGACTGCTGCTCAGCTACATAATTGCTAATTTAGCTACATGATAATTGCAAATAAGAAAGCCCCCAAATCGCCATAGGAGCGAATTTAGGGGCTTTCTATTAAGCTATGATGCGGTCAAGAGGACTCGAACCTCCACGATATTGCTACCACTGGCACCTGAAGCCAGCGCGTCTGCCAATTCCGCCATGACCGCGTATTATGTAACTGGCGACCAAAACCGCCTGTACATAATACTATACTCCCTTTGCATATAAAACGCAAGGTTTTTGTATTATTGAATTGGGCTATATATAGACCTCATAGGCACAACCAATCAATATTATTCAGTTTATATATTTCTATTATAAGATCTCATATGGTACAACATAGATAAAGTATGGCGTTATGACGGAGATGTCTGAATAATCTATCAATAGAAAGGATGAATACTTATGAACCAGCAGTGGAATACCCAAACCTATGATACTGATATGGCCTTTGTGTCTCAGTTTGGAGAGTCTTTGATTAAGCTGCTTCGCCCACAGCCTGGCGAACAGATTATCGATTGGGGCTGTGGAACCGGAGATTTGGCGGCAGCCATTGCTGCTAGAGGCGCCACTGTGACAGGTATTGATGCCTCTGCCGAAATGATTCAGACAGCCCGTGACAAACATCCCCATCTAAGCTTTGTCTTAGCTGATGGGCAAACTTATGTCGCGGAACAGCCAGTCGATGCTGTGTTCAGCAACGCTGCCCTTCACTGGCTAACAGACGCAAACGGAGCGGCGGCGTCCATCGTTGCCAGCTTGCGGGTAGGCGGCCGTTTCGTGGCCGAGTTCGGTGGACTGGGCAATATTGCTTCCATCGTCGCTACACTTCCACAAGCTTTTGCAGCCATTGGCTGTAGTCATAAGCTGCATTTGCCCTGGTACTTCCCCAGCATTGGCGAGTACGCAACTCTACTAGAGAAGCACGGACTGACCGTGGACCTCGCTCTTTGTTTTGACCGGCCAACACCACTGGAAGGCTTGGAGCAAGGATTTCAGCGGTGGTTGAATACTTTTGCCGATGGAATCTTAAGTGTGCTCACACCCATTGAACGCGCAGAAGTTCTCTCTTCTATGGAACAGAAACTGAAACCCACGCTATATCAGGACGGCCGCTGGGTAATGGACTATCGCAGAATCCGGGTTGTTGCTTACAAACGAAGCTAATATAGATGAGAATTACTGCCCATGTTCAATAATCAAAAAAAGAGTGCACTGGCGCTTAGTACGCGTTAGTACACTCTTTTTACACGGGATCCTATTTTCTATCTCCAACGTACCGATCACTGCCAGCACCAAGTCCGACAACCATCAACAGCACACTTGCACCCAGCAGTAAAATCAATGGCACCGTCCAGCTGTTCGTTACATCATGCAGCCAGCCGAATAATGCCGGTCCCATTGCTGCCAGTACATAACCCACAGATTGGGCCATTCCTGACAGCTCCGCCGCTTCTTGCGTGCTTCTTGTTCTTAGACTGAAGAACATCATCGCAAGACCGAAGGCAAATCCCCCGGCAATACCAAAGCATATCGCCCATACAGCCATTAAAGCGCCGCTGCCTTGCCAGATGCCACCTAATGCGATGAAATAAAGAACAGCAGTGATTATAACTAGAATACGTTGGTTTTTCATCCGGCCTGCCCACAGCGGTACGAAGAAAGTAAAGGGTAGTTGTGCCAATTGCATGAGCGAGAGAAACCAACCCGCATTACTCGACGACATTCCCCGTTCACCGAGGAGAACCGAAAACCAGGCAATAAAGACGTAATAAAGCAGTGACTGTAAGCCCATAAAGATCGTGACTTTCCAAGCAAGAGATGAACGCCACATATTTTTGCTTGAGGCTGCACTCTTAGAGCCGGTTCCTTGATTAAGCTTACGCATTTGCGGAATCCAGAACACTGTTGCTAGAGCTGCGATCATAAACCAGATGGCCAAGGTCCCTCTCCAACCGAATCCAGCATTCGTTGCCAACGGTACACTAATTCCTGAGGCAATAGCTGCGCATAAATTCATAGAAACCGTGTAGATACCTGTCATTAGCCCGATTTTGTGAGGAAACTTCCCCTTAATAAGACCTGGAAGCAGTACATTACACACGGCAATAGATAATCCAAGTATAGCAGTACCTGTGAACAACAGACCTGCTCCAGATCCCGAGCGAATTAGAATTCCCATAGCCAGCATGACCATGGCAACTAATAACACATTAGCCAAACCAAAACGGCGGGCCAGCTTTGGAGCAAACGGGGACAAGATGGCAAAAGCTAATAATGGTAAAGTAGTAATAGCTCCCGCTAAAGTATTGGATAAGCCGAGGTCATCCTGAATCAATTGTATTAATGGACCCACAGAAGTAAATGGAGCCCGCAGCGCTGCAGCGATAAAAATAATTCCCAGCACAAGCAGCCAGCGATCATATTTGCTATCCATTAAGCTATTATTCTGAATCTGTCCTTCGCGTTGTGATGCTTTCATCGTGTATCCTCCTAAATTACAAACAAATAACCCCGCCAAGCAGAAAGCTTGTCAAGGATCTGAAATATTTAAACACTATGAACCATCATCTACTATTCTATTAGAAGTTACAACCCTTAAGTAATTTTATACCCGAATTATTGACAAAACCGCTGGCCATCTTTAGTATCCATATCATCGGGTAGTTGAGAATTAATTTCAATTGGACTCATATTTAAACCACAGAAAAGAGTGAACAGAATGCTTCGAAGGTTTTTTTCCTACTATCGTCCGTATAGAAAACTATTTATATTGGATTTCTCCTGCGCTGTTTTTGCGGGACTGCTAGAACTGGCTTTTCCGGTAGCCGTCAATAAATTTATTGATGATTTACTTCCTGGTCAAGATTGGCCGCTTATTCTTATCGCTTGTGTTGCGCTGCTGGCGATTTACGCCTTAAATACAGTGATGCAGTATATTGTCACTTACTGGGGTCACATGCTGGGCATAAATATCGAAACTGATATGCGCAAAAAAATGTTTGACCATATTCAGAAACTCTCGTTCCGATTCTTTGATAATAATAAAACAGGCCATCTAATCGGACGAATCACCAATGACTTAAATGATATCGGCGAAGTTGCGCATCACGGTCCTGAGGATGTATTTATTGCAATCATGACCCTTGTCGGAGCCTTTCTCCTAATGGCTGATATTAATCTGAAGCTGGCGATCATTACTTTTATTATCGTTCCAATTATGGCTTGGGTAATCATCTACTTCGGGCGCAATATGACTTCCACTTATCGTCAGCTATTTGGAAATGTAGGCAGTTTCAATGCCCGTATCGAAGACAATGTCGGTGGGATTCGGGTCGTGCAATCTTTTGCCAATGAGCAGCATGAACAAGAACTATTCGCAGTAGATAATCAAATGTTCCGCAAAACAAAACTTCTGGCTTATAAAATCATGGCTAGAAGCTTGTCCGTCAGCTATATGATGACCCGCCTCATTACCATCCTGGTGATGATCTGCGGCGCATGGTTCTTCATCAATGGCGAGCTGCAAATCGGTGAATTTGTGGCGTTTATCTTGTTGTCGAATATCTTCTTCCGACCTATCGAGAAAATCAATGCAGTGATCGAAAGTTATCCTAAAGGAATTGCCGGCTTCAGACGTTATCTGGAGATCATTGACACGGAACCTGACATCAGTGACAAACCGGATGCCGTGGAGATCAACGCTTTGCGCGGTGATATTACATTCCAGGATGTATCTTTTGGATACGAAGAGAATCGTCCGGTTCTGCAAAATATAAGCCTTAACGTAAGGGCTGGCGAAACCATTGCCTTTGTTGGACCGTCCGGCGCAGGTAAAACAACAATCTGCAGCCTGCTTCCGCGCTTCTATGATGTCACAGCCGGGGCCATCACGATTGATGGCATCGATATCCGTGACATGAAGCTGGAATCGCTGCGCAAACAAATCGGGATCGTGCAGCAGGATGTTTTCCTGTTCTCCGGGACAATTCGCGAGAATATCGCCTATGGGAAACTGGATGCAAAGCTGCCTGAAATCTGGGAAGCTGCGCGACGTGCTCATCTGGAGGAGCTCATTCAGAATCTGCCAGATGGAATGGAGACAGTCATCGGGGAGCGCGGTGTGAAGCTGTCCGGTGGACAAAAGCAGCGCCTGGCTATCGCTCGCATGTTCCTCAAGAATCCGCCGATTCTGATTCTGGATGAAGCTACTTCCGCGCTGGACACAGAGACCGAAGCCGCGATTCAGCAATCCCTGGCTGATCTGTCCGTAGGCAGAACCACACTCGTCATCGCTCACCGTTTGACGACGATCAAAAATGCCGACCGGATTATGGTCGTGAATGAAGAAGGAATCGCTGAACAAGGCAGACATGAAGAATTAGTCCATGCTGGTGGAATTTACAGCCGTCTGCATCAGGCGCAATATAACTTTTAAAAAGTAATTTGCCACAGCTGAGCAAAAATGAAGCAAGCCTAGTCACCATGTTTTTGGCGACTAGGCTTGCTTTTTCGCGTAACTCCTCTATTTGCAGCAAACGTGATGCTTGATTAAGGAATTCCTCCCTGATTTTCTTTGGTTTATTGCTCTAATCCTTGCAATCAGGGAAAACCTCCCGCAGATTCACCCCAATTTGCTCATAATAGTGGAATTCAGGCGATATTTAGGGAGGATTTCCCTGATAAGCTAAGTAACCAGCATAAATCAGCTATTTTCAGAGAGGTTTTCCCTAAAATTTAAAAACAGCACAATTAAAGCTCAGTTCCCCTACTTTCGCTATTGCGGCTCTGTTCCCCATACCAGCACTCCGTTCCGATAAAGGGTCACCTTGTTCCAATCCGCATAAGCGGTCTGAAGTGAATTAAACGAATAATCATTGGCCTCGTTAAAATTGCTCCAATCTGTCTTGTGTATCCGGGTCTGAATATCCCCGGAAGCACCTCCAGCTGCAAGCATGCCCGCACCTGCGTTGAATTGTACTTCCAAATAGTAATCTGCTCCCGTTCGAGGCGTGTCCAGCTTTACAAAGCTGCCTGCTACCTTGCTGTTGCCGATCTGGGCATAATCGCAGAAAAAGGATTGCGGCTTGTCTCCATCGATCGTATACCAGTAACGGATGCTCAGCTCGCTAAGATCGACTGCAGTTGTGCCGTTATTTTTAATATTAAAATAGGGCTTCGTCTGGTTGTCATTTGGGTTAGTATCCGCTGTCCGATACGCCACTGCAAGCCCGGTGACCGGTTCGACAGGCCCCGAGCCTTGCGGTGTAGCCATCGCTTGTACAGAATTGCTGCTCGTACCCGCACTATTGACAGCATTCACAACATAATAATAAGTCGTTCCGTTGCTAACGGCCGCATCGCTATAGCTCGTCCCGGTAGCCGTAGTCAGAGTGGTATAAGGGCCACCACTCGTAAGTGACCGTTTCACCGTATAGGAAGTTGCGCCCGCCGAGGTGCTCCAGCTAAGATTCACGAGCCCATTGCCTGCAGCTGCATTCAAGTTAGCAGGAGCAGCTGGAACTACGGGAGCTGCCACTGTCTCCAATACGGACCAGTAGGCCGGCTTAGATTGAAGGCGCTCATCAAATAATAAAGGCCAATTGTTGCGGGCTACCGGATAAGTGCGCAGCCAAGTATTACTGTCATCCTTCCCCCAGAGAGTGACATTCGTGACCGTATCCGTGTGCCTCATGAAGATCTCAAATAATGATTTGTATAAAGCCGCTTGGCGCTGCTTCAAATGATCAGGGAAGGTCTCATAGGCTTGAGAATTATCAGAATACACACTAATATCCAGCTCAGTAATATGAGTTTCCAGCCCTAAAGCCTTGAACTTGATAATCGAATTTTCGATTTCAGAGAGCGAAGGATAATACAAGCTGATGTGCGTTTGATGCCCTACTCCGTCAATAGGAACCCCTTTAGCCTGAAGTCGTACAATCAGATTGTATAGTGCTTGGCTTTTGGCTGGCTCATGCGTATTGTAGTCATTGATGAACAGTTTTGCGTTAGGATCAGCTTCATGAGCGAACTGGAACGCCTTCTCAATATACTCTTCACCCGCGATCTGGTACCACAGGCTGCGGCGCATGCCATCAGATTGCGAAGTGTCAATCACTTCGTTGACGACATCCCAAGCATAGATTTCACCTTTATAACGTTCCATAACGGTCTTAATATGACTCTTCATCCGCTCATATAACACCGTTTTGGAGACCAAATTACCACTGGCGTCACGGAACACCCAATCCGGTGTCTGCGAATGCCAGACCAGGGTATGTCCACGTACCTGCTGCCCATTTGCGGTAGCAAAAGCTACTGCCGTGTCAGCGTCAACGAAATTAAACACACCTTCCTGCGGCTCCGTGCTGTCCCATTTCAGAACATTTCCTGGCGTTACACTATCAAAATGCTTGGATAACAATTGCCGATCCGGAGCTGTCAGCAGCTCACTATTCGTAAAAGCCGAGCCGATCAGAAATTTGTTTGCAAACACATCCTTCAGCGAAGGAATCGCATCCTCGATGACAATTGGACCGAGATCCGGTAGCATTTCCAATCGAAAATCATCCAAATAAAAAGAAGTTGTCGCGCTACCCGGCACTTCAAAATAAATAGAAAGTTGATCTGCCGGCTCCAATAGCTTGTACTGCGCCTGAAGCTTCACCCAACCGTTCGCTGTCACTGCACCAAAGGTCAAATTATCATAATGAATGGTAGAAGGTAATGTCCGCTGCAATGACATATAGATATTCGCGTTAGATGATCCGGCAGGCAGCTTCACCCATCCAATAAACACATAAGTTTGTCCCACTTCCAGCTGGCTAGTCACATCCAGTGAAGGTCCATGCCACGTTTTTGTTCGGCCGCTTACCTCCAGGCCATATGTGCCGCTGCGTGCCGCATCTGTTTTGGCCGTAAGCACCTCAACTTCCCCACGTCCACTCCAGCCCTGAACAGTACCATCTTCAAAATCGCTTTGCTGAATAAGCGTGTTCTCCGCATGTGCGGGTGCAGCCCAATACACAGGTACAAGCAAACATAAAACCAAAACAAAATTAAGCGCTTTCAAAAAAGTTCCTTTTTTCATCGCTTCGATTCTCCCTTCTGAATTAGGTTCGAACCTTATTGCTTCGTTTCTTCCTGTCCCCGATACCGCTCGGGCCACACCACCTTCCTCATAAAAAAATCAGAGCCTATCCTCAGGAGGAACCAAGCTAGGCAGGTCATCCGTGAAGTATGGGCTCTATATCGCCATAATATCACATTTGTTTCCATTTATGGAACTAAAATTAATTATTTTCGATCTTATTTTACTTAAGCTGAACGGATCTGCGTTATCAGATCCATTTAACGCCGAAAAAACCCAAAAGACGACACCATTATGGTGTTGTCTCTTGGGTTACATAACATGCTGGCTGAATGTACGGGAGTTTTACCGTTCATTTCGCCACTTCCAGCTGAATCAGCGCATTGTACGGGAGTTATACCGTACATTTCGCCACTTTCAGCTGGATCATCACATTGTACGGGATTTCTACCGTTCATTTCGCCACTTCCAGCTGGATCAGCACATTATACGGGAGTTCTACCGTACATTTCGCCACTTTCAGCTGGATCAGCACTTTGTACGGGATTTCTACCGTACATTTCGCCACTTTCAGCTGGATCATCACATTGTACGGGATTTCTACCGTTCATTTCGCCACTTCCAGCTGGATCATCACATTGTACGGGATTTCTACCGTTCATTTCGCCACTTCCAGCTGGATCAGCACATTATACGGGAGTTCTACCGTACATTTCGCCACTTTCAGCTGGATCAGCACTTTGTACGGGATTTCTACCGTTCATTTCGCCACTTCCAGCTGGATCAGCACATTGTACGGGATTTCTACCGTTCATTTCGCCACTTCCAGCTGGATCAGCACATTGTACGGGAGTTATACCGTTCATTTCGGCATTCCTAGTATGTACAAGAAAATTATGCTAGTCAGCTATTGATTTTTCTTTCGTTACTATCATGATCAATAGTAAAAAAATCAAAACTAGTTGAATACCTAAATATATTATAGGGAAAAAATAGATAAGACTTATCTGATCAAAGTCAGGCTTCATATCAAAAAACCTTAAATCAACAACCCCTGAACCTCTAGACTCTTTTCCTTGTAATTCTTTTAAATAAAATAGAATTCTCGTGCTAGGAACAATACTAATAACTAACCAAGAAATGTTGTACCTAAGCTTTTGCGTCTTTAAAGCTATCTTGCAAGACACATTCAGAAGAATTATTGGCGCTGCATACATTATAAACATTTGTTTTACTACTTCTACTTCCAACTTCCCCGTTTTCATTCCCAAAAGGTAGATAATTATTAAATGTAAGAAAATAACAATGGTAACTTGTAGGATTGCTTTCATCCTTGTGCTTCTAGATTCAGCTTTCAATCTATCACCTCTCACAAGTTATATTCTAATTTCTATAATTTCACAACGAAAACATAGAAATGCTGAGATAAAACAACAAATTAAAGAAGGAGCCGTGTAGTGAACACGACTCCCTCTTCCTATAAACCGCATCAGTAGCGGCATATTTGCAAGGAGCTTAGCAATAAGCTGTCATCCTTGATTTATTTTTTCGCAATATGAACCTTCAGCTGCTTGCCCTTTACGGTGGTCTCTCTCATCGCTTGCAGCACCATTGCGCCTTTACCGTTCAAAATATCCACGTAGGTCACATTGTCCTGAATCGAGATAATCCCGATATCTTCGGCGGAAATACCTTCAAGCTTTGCTATTGTGCCGACAAAATCCACGGCTCTTAGCTTCTTTTTCTTGCCGCCGTTGAAGTATAGCTTCATAATCTCTTTGTTTAAGCTCTCGCTTTTGTCCTTTTTGCGGACAGGCTGCTTATTGATCTTCTGCTCGAACGCTTCCTTTGCGTAGGCAACTGCGTCGTCCGAAGGAGCTTTCATATGCGGAATGCTGAAGCCAATATAGCTTTCAATTTCAGTTACCCACTTCTGCTCATTCGGAGTGACAAAAGTGATCGCTTTACCCGTCTTGCCTGCACGCGCGGTTCTGCCTGTACGATGCACGTAGCTTTCTTTTTCCAGTGGAATATCGTAATTAATCACATGGGTGATATTCTCGATATCAATCCCTCTAGCCGCCACATCGGTAGCGATTAAATAGCGGAATTGCCCTCTTTTAAAAGCATTCATGACCTCAAAGCGCTCATCCTGCTCCATACCCCCATGGATCTTATCACAAGGATATTCCAGATCCGCCAGTCCTCTGAATACAGCATTCACCTGCTCCTGCGTACGGCAAAAAATAATACAGCTATCCGGATTCTCCACCGTTATGATATTGCTTAGCAAAGAGAATTTGGCAGCTTGTCTCACTTCAATCAACGCATGTTCAATCGTAGCCGTCGTAATTCCACTTGCCTGAATCTCGATATCCGTTGGATCGTTCATATATTTTCGGCACAAATTCTTAATGACTTCGGGTAAGGTAGCTGAGAATAACATGGTTACTCGTTCTTTGGGCAGCTGCTTGATGATCTTCTCGATCTGCTCAATAAAGCCCATGCTCAGCATTTCATCAGCTTCATCGATGATCAAATATTTGATTCGATTTAGCGGAAGTGTGCCTCTTTCAATATGGTCAAATACGCGTCCAGGCGTACCTACGACAACATGTGTTTTTTGCGTAAGCTCTATCTTTTGGGGGGCAAAGGGCTGCTTGCCGAAAAGAGCAACTGCCTTAATCCGTTTAAAACGTCCGATGTTCGTAATATCCTCTTTCACCTGCATCGCAAGCTCTCGAGTTGGCGTAAGAATCAAAGCCTGCGGCTTATTCTCCACCCAATCCACCAGATCGCAAAGCGGAATACCATAAGCTCCCGTCTTGCCACTGCCTGTTTGCGATTTCACAATCAGATCCTTTTGCTGCAAAGCCACAGGAATTACCTTGCTCTGTACCTCCGTAGGTGTCATAAATTTCAGAACATCCAGTGCTTTAATTATCTCTTCGTCTAACTCATAATCTCTAAATTGCAATTCACTCATCGTTCAACCTCTTCTATGCCGATTGTTCTGGTTAAAGCGGAAACTCCGCGATCCTTCCATCTTGTGCATACTTATCATTATAACAGTTATTGGCGTCCTTGATTCCATTCCTTATAGAACTGGTCCAGAAAATTCAACATGAAATCATGCCGTTCTTCCGCTAACTTGCGTCCATAAGCCGTATTCATTAAGAATTTTAGTTTCAACAGCTTCTCATAAAAATGATTCACAGCCGTCCCTTTGCTATAATCCCTGTATTCCTTCTGCAGCGACTCCTCGCGTGGAGCCACTTCTGGATCATAAGCCGGACGTCCCTTCGCGCCTGAGAAAATAAAGGTTCTGGCAATGCCAATCGCGCCAAGCGCATCTAGTCGATCTGCATCCTGCACCACTTGACCTTCCAGAGTCTGCATAGGTTCTCCTCCACCACCACTAAAGGACATCGTTTCAACGATCAGCATGATATGACGAATTTGCTCCTCCTCTGTAAGGTTTGCCGTAAGCCAAGTGTGGACTTTAAGCAGACCTGCTTCTTTTGACGGAGTAAGCTTCTCGTCTGCAACATCATGCAGCAAGGCTGCCATCGTACAGATAAACACATCCGCACGCTCGATCTCAGCAATTTCACATGCCGTGCTGCGGACCCGATGGGTGTGCCACCAGTCATGACCCGTAGTATCTTGTCCCAGTTGTTCTTTCACAAATTCTTCCGCCCGGGCTATTATTAAAGGTTGATTCATCGTCAACAAGCTCCCCTCGCCTATGAAATATCGAAGCCCTATTATAGCTGATTGCCTGTCCATTCGCCTACTAAAAATCTTCGTGATAACAAATTCTTACTTGCACGACTCCAAATGATCCGCTATAATCGGCAGTAATCAAAATGTCGAAGGGAATTGATTCTGATGAACACCATAACAATCATGCTGAATCAACTTCATTATTATCACAAACAGCGTTAGCAACCCTGAAATTCTCAGGGAGGCTAACGCTACTCGCGTTGGCCTCCCTGCGGCATAGATCACGCGCAGGACCATGAGGTCCTGCGCGTTTTTTTATTCTCTAAACTATGCCAATTCAAAGGAGCTACTAATGATGCAAAACATTAAAGGAACTTATGATTACTTCGGAAAAGAGCAGGCGCTCAGAAAGAACATTCAAAATACGCTGCAGGATTTGTTCGAACTCTATGATTTTGAATCCATGGACACCACATTATTAAATGAACTGGATTTATTAACCTCGAAATATGCAGGTGGGGATGAAATTCTCAAGGAGATGTACCAACTAACCGATCAAGGCAACCGCAAGCTGAGCTTACGATATGATCTGACCATCCCTTTTGCCAAAGTGATCGCTTTAAATCCTGGAATAGAGTTTCCCTTCAAGCGTTATGAGATCGGAAAAGTATTCCGTGATGGTCCCGTGAAACGTGGGCGCCTGCGTGAATTTCTGCAATGCGATGTTGATGTCGTTGGTATTTCAGGACCTGAGGCGGAAGCTGAATTGATGCAGCTGGCCACAGAAGCTTTTCGCAAGCTGGATATCCCGATCATCCTAAAATGGAACAACAGACGTTTTCTCGGTGAGATTCTGGAATCGATTGGTGTACCTGCTGAGGACCAGTTGTCCGTTATGCTAACCTTGGATAAATTAGAAAAAATCAACCTCAGCGGCGTGAAAAATGAATTGAGCAGCAAGGAAATAGATCCTACAACCATCGCTGCTATTCTAGAGCTTATTGAAATGGACAATCCAAGCTTTGAGCAGTTATGCGAAAAATATAGTCTTACCGGACAACCGGGAGCGATGGAGGTTCTTGTCCTGCAAAAGCTGCTCCAAGACATTCAGCTGCAACAGACTTGTCGTTTCGATCCTTTTTTATCCCGCGGGCTTTCTTTCTACACTGGAACCGTCTACGAGATCTTTGATGCATCCGGTTCCTTTACCTCAAGCTTGGGGGGTGGAGGCAGATATGACGCTATCATCGGACAGCTAGTGGGCAGAGAGGATATTCAATATCCTACGGTTGGCTTATCTTTTGGTATGGAGTCTATCATGGCGCTCCTTGCAGAACGTCCTATCCAAGAGCACAAGACAGCAGAGGTTATGGTCATTCCGATTGGCGAGACGCTCCCACAGGCTTTAATTGCAGCCGCCGAGCTCCGTGCCTGTTCTATCCGAACCACTCTGGTATCCGGTAAAAGAAAACTTAAAAAGCAACTCGCCACAGCCTCATCCAAAAAAATTCGTTACGTTATTCTGATCGGCGAGAGTGAATCCAGTGTGGATAAGGTGCGGCTGAAGGATATGAAGGAACAAACAGAGGTTATAGTTCCATTAGATGAAGCCATCTACCTTATTACTGGCTAAACTACTGCCTGATATTCTTTTTGAAAGATTCGCATAAAAAAAAAAGACCCCGCCGGCGACCGGCGGGGTAAAGTCTATATATAAGGGAGGTTATACATGTACTATAACCCTGCAAGCTTAATATTTTATGAAAAAGAGATAAGGATTCCCTTAATTCTTTTCAAACCCTTAGATCTTAAACTTATCTACTAACCCCTGAAGCTCTTTGGCACTTTGAGTATTTTCATCGGCCATAGTAACCTCCAGGAATGTTTTTTCCACGATATCCGCCGTTTTCACCGCGATATCCTGAATCCCTATAGCTCCTTCGTTTACTGTAGCAGCTACCTCATTAACGGCAATATTAATACTCGATATGGCCATACTCAAATGATCGGCTGCGCTCTCGAATTGTTTTAACAGCGTATTTACAGTAGCAGCATCACTGTTGTATTGCTGACTTACCTCAGTTAATCGTTCATAATCTGCTAGGACATTCTGATCAATAAAAGAAAGTAATGCCTCAGAATTCTCCTTCATGGATTCAACAGAGGAATATACACCTGTTACCACACCTTGAATTCCAGCCGCAATCTTAGACGACTTCTCAGCCAACTTCCGAATCTCACCAGCTACAACCGCGAAACCTTTGCCTGCCTCACCCGCTCTTGCCGCTTCTATAGCTGCATTCAGGGCCAACAGATTGGTCTGACTGGCAATGGATAGAATCGTATCCGTCAGTACATTAATCTCTGCAATCGCGCTCGACTGCTCAATCGCTTTTTCCATATCGATTCGCACGGATTCATAAATTTGTTTAGCATTCGTCGTAGATTCTGTTGCCTCATCTTGGAGAGTCAGCGCCCGCTCACTAATTTGTCTAGAAACGGCAGCGCCTTCCTTCACATTATTGGTGATCCCGGATACATTGTTATCAATTTCAGTAATTGCTGCTGTCATTTCCTCTGTGGAGGCTGCGGTCTCTTCCATACCTGCCGATAGCTGCTGCGTAGTCGCTGAATTATCGTGGGCATTTTCACGCACATCTATAGACAGCTTCTCCAACGTTTCTGCATTTTCAAGCACTTTGGACGAGATCGTAATTAAGCTTCCAGCCATCTCACGAAGTGTAGCCCGGGTGCGGAACATCGCTTTGGCGATCGTCCCTGTTTCATCTTTGTTTTTAGTCAAATACTCATACTCTGAGTCATGCGTCAAATTCAATTCTGCCGTTTTATTAATCATGTCCGTTAGTTTAACAATCGGAGAAGAGATTTTTTTAGCAAAATAAAGAGCAATCAGCAAGGCAATAATCAAACTTCCCACACCAAGAAATAAGTTGAAATTTCTCATATCAGTGACAGGTTTCACGATTTCATCGAGGTCTGCGGTTAATACAAGCAACCAGTGCGTCTCAGGTAAAACTGTATAGGTTGATTTTTTTTCCACATCTTTATATGTATTATTGAGCAGGCCATCCGCTACCTTCTCACCAGATTTCACACGCTCCATAACAGCTGCGATCTGCGTATTCTCAATAGGCTGACCAATTTGTGTTTTATCCGGATAATATAATTTATTGCCGTTCTCATCCAGTAAGTAAGCGTAAGAGCTCGTCGTGTTTACCACTTTGGTATCCGCCAAATACTTGATCATACTATCTGCGGAAACAGCTGAAGCAATAAATCCAATCATCTTTCCATTACTCTTTACGGGCTGTACAAAAGCCACTACATAAGCTCCTGTAGATTTTGATTTCAGCGTTTCACTGATCACAGGCTCAGCCGTCTCCATTACTCTTTTCGTATAATCTCTTTCACTAAAATCTGTCCCTATAAGCTTAGTATCACTGTCAGCCACACTAATACCTTTCATATCACTGACAAGAATGTGCTCAAGGTTCCCTGCTTCCTCCACAATGCTTTGAAGACTGGCGTTCACCTCATTCTGAAGCTTATCACCTTTGCTAACTCCACCATTCCCAGCTTGCAGCAGTAGATCAACAATTTCCGAGCGGCTCGCAATAAGCTCTGTGCTTCTCTGCTCTTTTGCTATCATGGCTGATATGGTCTGAGCTTTGTTCGTATTGACCTGCTTCATAGAATTCTCAGTAAGATTCACAATCGCCTGAGTTGATTTCAAATACGTAAATATCCCCATTACAGAAATACATAAAAGGGTCACACCTATCATAACAAGTGATAACTTTAGGCGAATCTTCATATTCTTTTCATCCTTCCGACTCCTTGTTCATTTGCGAACAATGAAATTGTAAATAATACAATTACTATCGGGTGGCAAAGTTGAATAGTGAATATAAATCGCGCAAAAATAAGAAATATATCATAAAATGTCGAAAATTTTCATGTAAATGAATAAAATATCACAGCTTTTAGGTCATATATCCTTCACAAACCGGCTAACAAGACCTATCATCTGTCCTAGAAGAAGCAGAGGGTTCTATCTGAGAGGCAGTATTCACTTGCATTAATGCACCCTCACTTAACAGTCGTTTAGTTCTACTACGTAAAAATAGACCAGACATCGCAGCGAGTATTTGTTGGAACAACATCCCCGAAATTACTGGAAGCGCGACAGCAGGAGGAAAATATTTCACTGCTAATACAGCTCCCGCACTTAAATTCCGCATACCCGAATTAAACTGCACCGCCACGGAATCTTCATAACTAAAGCGGAAACGGCGTGACACCAAAGCTCCGATTACATAGCCAAGCACAACGGTTATGAAGGTCACTCCAATTATGATCGCTAATTTGCCATCCGGATGTTTCAGATAACGGGCAATGCTGGCCCCATTAATAGAAACAACTACAAATAATCCGACTTTAACAAATGGAGCAAGCGGCGGTCCACATACCGTATTGACTTTCCCTTTTGTCCATTGATTCAGCAGCATCCCAACTACAGAAGGAATGACTACCATCCATAGCAGCCCTTTCATCATATCACCTAGCTGAATTTCCACACTCGCTCCCATCAGCAAATATAAGGTACCCGGGACAACAATTGGCGACAAGAGCGTATCAATCAGAATAAGGGCTAATGTCAATGCAATATTTCCTCCGTACATCGACACCCATACCACACTTACAACACCTGTAGGAATCGCGAACAGCAATACATAACCAGTCACTGTATATGGATCTCCCGGAAAAAAAGCCATGGCTGCAAGCCAGCCGATCAGCGGCATTACAATATGTAAAATTACCATTAGAATAATCAGCTTCTGGGGTTTCAGAAGTACCCCTAGCAGGTCCTTTAGGTTGGACTTCAAGCTACCGATCAGCGTCATTACAGCGAAAATCCAGGGCACGAGACCTGTGAACGGCAGCAGTCTGCTTTCGTTAAGTACGCCGACCACGATGGCCGTGGGTGTTAATAACGGCATAATCTTTTCTAGAACAACATTAGATTTAATGAGTCCATTTCTTATATTAGCAAACACTTGGCAGTACACCTTATGTATGAGGCTCATACATCCCTTATCTGTGTTTTTTATAAGTCTACCATAAAAAAATAGGAACCAATTCTTAAATTGGTCCCTCGAAGTAATCTATATAGAGTGTTAAACTTCTATGCCTTGTGGAAACAAGGCATCCAGCGCTGGGCAGGGTTGCTTATCCAAAAACTGTGCCAATGGCGCTGGCATATTATTGTATAAATCTTTTAGTGAAGTTCCTTGATAAATGTTGCCGATAATCACCGGATGGCAAAGCTCTGAAATCAAAATGTCGCCATTTCCATGCAAATGAAGCTGCTTCTTCCCCTCTATACAGTGAGGAAAATACACACCCGGCTGCTCTTCGAACCCAAGGGCGTCCATAAAGCGGTCCATGCAGGTGAAATACAGAATCGTATCTTCTTTCTTCCGTGCGATCAGCTCACTCACTGCATTCTTTAATTGTTCCCGCGCAGCAATCGACTTCCACCCTGTATGATCCATGATAATACTGTTCTGAATTTCATGTGTGCGCACGCCCATTGCGTAGACATGATCGCTGATCTCCTTCATATTATCCTGGGTTTCACTGAACAGCAGCGTCTCCAGCACAGTATCTACACTTGTTGCGGCGAACAGGGTAATATTTTCTCTTATTTTCTCATAAATGCTTGGATGAATATTATAATATTTTGAGAAAGCTTCCGCAGTAGTAAAATTGAAGGAAATATGTATGGTCGTTAATCCTGCGGAAACCAATTGGCCAATTCGTTCAGCATTTAAAAGACTGCCGTTGGAATTCAGTTGTGTCTGAATCCCTCTGGATGCGCAGTAGGTTACAATCTCCACACAGTCATCGAACTTCAGCGTCACTTCTCCACCTGATAAACGTACTCTTTTAAGGCCTGGAAGTTCGTCCAGAATGCGGATGACCTCTTTGGCTTTGATGCTTTGTCCATCATTTCTATTATATGCACAGCAATAATCGCAGCGGAAATTACAGTTCGAAGTTACCCCTATTTCTAACCCTTCCAGCTCATAAGTAAGCGGTTTGTCGAGCTCTAATGCTTTATATCTCATACTCTAAAGTCCTCCTGAAAAATAATGAATTTAGTTCAAAAGTTCAACCTTAGAGATTATATAGGTTTATAGCTTAGGTTAATGTGAGTTTTATAACATTCGAGTGTACGGTTTGATTAACGAATACTGATCTGCCGCTGCTTATTTCCAGATTTCTATGATCTCACTTGATAAACGAGTCCATTGAACAACACTCAAATTTTCACCATAATCGTAGTCGGAAGCGCATGCGTAATCACTTTCAGATACGCATAGTAACCTGTAACGGACTCCAGTGCACCTATTGACCGAAAAAACGCCCAATATGAGCCTTTTGCAATGAATAGCGTCAGCGGAGTCCGAAATCATGTTTTGATAGCTGATAACATACAAATAACGTCATCCGAGTCCGGAAGCCTCGTGGAGTGATGGATAAACCGATACGCATTCAGGCATATATGTTACAGGTTATCTTCAAACTGGTGAAACCTATAAAACCTGGGGTTATGGGCTTTACTACCATTGCGTCCATCGAGAATGGAACCGTAATCGAGTAGCAGGGTTTGTTTTAAAGTCCACCGGCACTTTTTATAGGGATATAAAGATCAACTTTTGCTTTACCTTCAGGGTCTGTATATGGATCATTCATACAAAATTCGAGCGCATACCGATCATCCGGTTCATAATCACTATTAGGTAGCCATTGACCGTACACACTTTGATAGGCAATAGCCAATTTGTCGATCGTATCATAAAACGGATATAAGGCATAAAGACCACCAGATAAAGTTTTGAACTCTACGCTCGAATCACCCTCTTTAACAAACTCTTCTGGAATGGTTATGCAGGCATCATATCTACAAGAGTATTCGTCAGTCACGCTGGGATCATCTAAAGAAATACCAATGAAGTATTCTGTTGACGGTAAATCATTTTTCTCAACCCACTTGCTGAGTGTTCCCCATGCCTTATACGTTTCAAGATAGCTGCCAACATGCCTTACGTATGCCACTTGATAACTTGGAAGTTCTTTTACCTCAATGTTCATTTCCCATACTCTCCTTAAAAAATTATTTATGTTGATACTCACATCATAATTTTTAGAAGGAGACAATTCTTCCTGATTATTGCTGGACATTAACTGATAATTGCTATGTTTTTGCATTGACCTTCTCATCTCGCTTGGGGTTGTTTTAAACAGTTTCCTAAAGGATGAATTAAAACTTGAGATGGAACTAAAACCGCATAGAATTGAGATATCTAGCATGGTTTTATTGGTTGTTTCAAGATAGGTAACCGCGTGATATAGACGTCTTTCCGTCAGATAGGTCATTGGTGTTTTATTTGTAATTGCAGAAAAAACTCTAGAAAAATGATACTTAGAAAAATTAGAAACTTCAGCTAGCGTTTCTAGATTTATCTCTTGATCTAAGTTGTCCTCGATAAAATGAAGAACCGTCTGAATACGCACCCTGTAATCATTGTTCACTAGACCTACCTCAATCCCGTGATGATAAAATGATTTTTCCTTATTTATTTTCTTCGCCCTATATACAACAGATGAGAGGAAATCCCCAAAATGGATGGATCCTTTGCTGCGTTAATGAGAAATTCAAAGAGCTCCTCATGCTCACCCCGGTCTGTCCAGTATTGTTTCTGCTCATTTGTCAGTAATGCTCCGAGGCTAGAAGAACCAATTAAATCAATGGTTCGAAATCCATTCTCCTCCATGAAAGGTTTTATATCCTCAATATTGAAGTAATAAGCTCCCGTAAACCTACCTTCATCTTTATGATTAAAAATCCCGCTATCATAAAACTCTTGTATTGAATCCATGTTGTCATTAGGCTTCCAATGTTGTGGGAACTGTAAGGATGTAAGAGTCATTCTCATCCGACTTTGAAAGGCTACAAATACGATGCCATTCTTCTTTGTCACACGAAACAATTCCTTAACTGCTAAAATCCGATCCTCTTCTTCTTGCAAATGATATAAAGGGCCTAACATCAGAGAAGCATCAAAGCTTTCGTCAGATATTCCCTCTAAACTAGTTGCATTCAGCACATGAAAACCTTTAAATTGCTCAGTTAATCCTAATTCATTAACCTTCTGCTGAGCTATTTCAACTAACTTAGGGGTAAGATCCGATAACGTTACGTTATAGCCCAGCTTCGCCAGCTCCATGGCATACTTACCGGGCCCAGCACCATTATCCAGTATAGATTGTGCGGTAGTTAAATAATGTTTTATATAATGCAGATTAATGATGAACTCCAGCGGCTCCCTATCCAATCTTCCCCACTCATCAAATTGGGAGTAATAATCAATAATATTGCCCATTACCAAAACACCCACCTTCAATTGTATTTTTTCTGTAGAGAACAGAAAAAACCTATCGCCTCCAAAGAGGCGATAGGTTTAACCTTCGCGGTACCACTCTTTTTGATCGTTGCTTATTGCTTATAATAAACAACGAATCTTAGAACCCGATTACGGAGGGTTAGCCGTTAAGATCTACTGAGGTTCGATCTTACCGCTCATGGGTGAGTTGGGGAACCTACTCCGCTGTCTTGCACCAACCGGCAGCTCTCTGGGCAGTAGTTATTCCTTAATACTCCCAATCATTACGTTTATTCCGTATTGTATTTTGACCTAGTATATATTTAGAAATTATTCCCTGTCAATACAAATTCCACTTACAGCTCTACTGACTTCCCCATTTCGTTCCAGACAGGCTGTCCGATCAGACCTAAACGCCAGATCGCAATTCCTTTAAGACCATAACGTTTAGCAAGTCCTACCTTCGAATTCACTGAAGATTCGTTTTCGCTATACACAGAGATCCCGAGGATCAGCTTATCCTTACTCACTTGCTGAAGCGCAAGCCGGATGCCTTCATCAACTAAACTCATCGGCTCTGGAACTTTTTTCTCTTGTAAATAATCGTACGCCATAATGACCAAATCATCTGCAAGTGTTCCTAAAGTTTTGTAATCATATCCTTTATAAGAACTATTTAATGGATGAAGAATAACGGTAAGTTTAAGTCCTGCTGCATGTGCTTTTTGTGATAGGTTTTTCACAAAAGCATTGTAATCTGCTTGCACCTTCGCCTTATCACCTGTTAGACCTAGGCCCTCCAGATCCAGGGTAATGCCTTGGAATCCTTTTTGCGTTGCAAGATCTACGATTCCAGTAATCGTCTGTTCTTGAAGCTGCTTATCTTCCAGGTTCTTAGTTAACTCTGATGCGGTATCTCCAGAGAAGACCATCAGATAAGGAGCTGTTCCACCTGCCGCTGCATTCGTGACAATCGATTCTGGCGTTACGTCACCAGCCGCCTGAGGCCATTTGAAATCAGTCCCCGTTGTGGTGAATTGCCCGCTTTTATCAATCCCACTCCAACCAAAGGCCACAGCATCAAAATTAGGAAGTAAGGAAATCTCACTATAAGAACTCAGAGCATAGAAACCAAGAGTGTACAGTTCAGTCTTCGGTGAAGTAATAGATACGGTCTTCGTGGCTTGATTCCAAGCTACACCCGCACCAAACTGCTGGCCGAAAAAGCTAAGGGGAATCATCGTTGTATCCCGGATCGTCTGCGGAGCAACTCCTAACTTCACAACCGCGCCGTTAACACCTGCATTTTTGCTGCCAAGGGTCAGGGTTACCACTTTGGTCCCTGCAGTATCTGTTTTGGTAGCCGTAATTTTCTTCTGCGCCTGATTCCACTCGACATTAATTCCCAAAGCTTCAGATATAGCTCGGAATGGCACCATCGTTGTTCCGCTCATCACAACAGGTTCTACTGGAAAGGGTAGTGGATAACCATCCAGCACAATACTAACTCCACCAGCTGTGGCTGCCTGTGTGGTATTGTGGATTAAAGCCGTGGTGCCTCCTAGCGAAATAGCCAAACATAATACTAATTTACCGATTCGCTTGTTCATGAATGATAAGTCTCCCTCTTCTATGATATGAAGTCTAATCTTGTAAACTCTTATATGTCCTCTACCATTTTACCAAAGATTATCCAATTGTAAAATTAATAGATTGTCATCTATGAGCTTCGAAATTATTTTTCATATTAGAAGAGGTCGGCAAAATTACATAAACACGCTCAAAAAGGTTCCCACTGCTCGTTCAACATCTACATCCACTGCAACTTGTATGGGTTTACCTACTTTTGGCTGAGCCCGCAAGTCCGCTACGACCATTCCCGATGTGAACTCACCTTTGTGCTCCACACGAACATTCATCTCTTTGTAGGTTACTAGATCTGGTTGCAGCGCAACCATAAGTGCGAGTGGATCATGCAGCGGTGCGCTGTTGATCAAAAAGTTCGCTTCACGATAGAAATTAAAATAATGAGTAAGCGATTGTTCCATGAACGAAATGATCGCTTTATTTTCTTCACGTCCAAAACGGTTTAATAAATCGATATGCTCTTGGGTAATCCGCGTCTTAAGCGTAACGTCTAGACCCACCATCATAACAGGAAGCCCAGATGTAAATACATGATCAGCAGCTTCCGGATCCCCAGCAATATTCGCTTCCGCAACCGGTGTTCTATTGCCGGGATTGAAGATCGTACCGCCCATCACCACTACTTTTTTCAAAGTATTCTTAATACCAGGGTCCATGTCAAGCGCCATAGAAAGGTTAGTTAGATGTGCCAGTGTGACTAATACAATCTCTCCGGGATTCTCATTAGCCATCCGAACAATAAACTCAGATGCAGTTTCGCTAATGGGACGCTGGCTGGATGGAGCAATTTCCACATTACCAATACCGTTCTCACCATGCACATGAGTGGCGTAGCCTGAGTGCTCACGAACAAGTGCCTTGGATGCTCCTATCGCTACAGGAATCTCATAACCGGGCTTAGCAAGCTCAATTAGCCGCAGTGAATTGTCCGCCGCCTTTTCGACATCAATATTCCCAAAAACGGTTGTAATCCCTTCTACAATTACGTTTGGAGCGCGTAAGGCATATAGAATCGCCAGTGCATCGTCAATACCTGTATCTGCATCAATAATAATTCGTGTTTTGCTCATTTATGTTCTCTCCCATTATGTTTTTTCATAAAAACTATCATATCACGGCCAACGAGGGTCGCTCAATTTTTATTCAATTCCTGTTCTTTAAAGGCTTCAATAAACCGCTTGGGATCACACTCTATCAAATAAGCATACACACCCTTACTCGTGTGCAGATAGAACATGCCGCCCATATCCCCCATTGAACGATAAGACATATCGAAAATATCTTTTAGCGGGAATTCCCGATGACGAGTTACAATTCTATCTTGATATAGATACATTAGCCGATTGGAAGCAACACTTCGTTGTTCTCCATCCCTAATTTCTCGTTGTATCTTATAATACGGAAGCTGGGCTACCCATTTCATTTGCAGTCCTCCTGCTTGTCGTAATGGACTCCATTTTATTATTCTTTTTACCCTATTGCAAAATAAAGAAGCTTAACGACCCCATTAGCGGAATCATCAAGCTTCAGTAAATCACCGTTTATTTCTTTGTATAAGCTGCGGCTGCCTTGCAAAAGCGTTCCAATGCCTCAACTAACGTAGATCTCGGACAAGCCAGATTGATCCGCAGATGGCCTTTGCCCTCTGTTCCAAAAACAGAACCTTCATTAAACGCAACTTTAGCCTCTTTGTGCATCAGCTGCTTCAGACCGTCTATTTCCAAGTTCAGTTCGCGGCAATCTACCCATAACAGGTAGGTTCCTTGCGGCTGCATCACATGAACCTGTGGTAAATGCTCCGACAAATAGCTAATAGTATAATCCACATTATCTGATACATATTGTAACAGCTCATCCAGCCATTCTTCTCCGTCGTTGTAAGCGGCTTGTACTGCTCCTTGCGCGAAGAAACTAGCCATATGTAAGCTCAAGGCTTTCATTTTTTGATCAAATTTACGTTTCAATTCCGGATTCGAGGACACGATAAAAGAGGATTGAAGCCCCGGAAGATTGAAGGTTTTGGTCGCGGCAAGTGTGGTTAACGTAATATTGGCAATTTCCTCAGACAAAGATGCAAAAGGAATATGCTCATACCCTGGAAGCGCCAAATCACAATGGATCTCATCAGAGATAACTGTCACTCCGTGGCGCAAGCACAGTTCACCGAGCTTCAACAGTTCTTCTCTTTCCCATACTCTACCGCCTGGATTATGCGGACTGCATAACAGCAGCAGCTTAGCTCCACCCAACATCAGCCCTTCCAACTGCTCATAATCCATCTCAAAGCGCCCATTACGGACGATAAGCGGATTCTTGGCAACCTTCCGGTCATTCATCTGGATGACATCATAGAAGGGATAATAAACTGGCGATTGTAAAATAACCTCGTCCCCAGGCTCAGTAAACAGTTCAACAGAGAGGCTTAAGGAAGTTACAATTCCGGGAGAATCTGAAATCCACTCCGGTTTGATCTGCCAATCATGCCGTCTTTTAAACCATGACGTGATGGCTTCTTTATAAGTATCACTAGGTACACTGTAACCGTAAACTCCTTGTTCTGCGCGGCGCAGAATGGCTTCCTTCACTGCGGGAGGACTTTCAAAATCCATGTCTGCCACCCAAAGCGGCATAATATCCTTCTCACCAAACAACTTCTCGGATTGATCCCATTTGTAAGAGCTAGTATTACGGCGGTCAATTACGCGATCGAAATCATACTTCAACTAAAGTCACCTCATCCTTATAAACTTATCTTTTATTGTATCATGAGGAAAGCGATATGGCATCTTAAGATAGAATCAAAAGAATTCACATAAATAGATGATTAATTTCAAGTCGTTAGACGATAGAAAAACAATAGAATGTTAATAGTAAATACTCTGAATAAAGAGGAGGACCTTCGTTCGTCCTCCTCTTTACAATAATCATAAGTAAAATCACCAATATTAAGGTGACCAACTTATCTATACGAAATACACCTTATTACGCTAATTGTGTAATAACGAGATGTGCTGAAACAGATCTTGTTCCTCCAGCGAGAGGAGTAATAGTAAGTGCAGTAGAGTTACCAGCAGGATTCCGAACGGTCAGGATGGTGTTAATAACCGTTGTTTGCACTATAGCCATTTCTACGATTTGTGATGTACCTGTTGCGCGTCCAACTACAGTATAGGCGAGATCCGCGCCATTAAGAGTCAAGATGAGTTGTCCTGCTTCGGTTACACTAACCTGAAACAACACCTGATAAGTCCCTATTGCTGCTAAATTAAAAGAACTAGGACCCGTTCGTGCAATTGTCGTCCCGCTGGTAGGTCCGTTTTGAGGAAAACTTACGTCTGTGCCCGGTGCTACAGTTGCTGCATTATCAGGAGGCATTAGGGCAAAAAAATCAGCAAAACCTAATACACCTCCTGGTGCTCCGGTTGCCCCCGTTGCTCCTGCTGCTCCAGGTGCTCCCGCAGCTCCTGCTGCTCCCGGTGCTCCGGTTGCTCCCGCGGTTCCTGCTGCCCCCGGTGCTCCAGCTGCTCCCGGCGCTCCGGTTGCTCCCGGTGCTCCTGCTGCTCCCGGTGCTCCGGCCGCTCCCGGTGCTCCGGTTGCTCCAGCTACTCCTGGTGCTCCTGGCGCTCCTGGTGCTCCTGTTGCTCCTGTTGCTCCCGGTGCTCCCGGTGCTCCTACAAAACCTTGTGGTCCTATAGCTCCTGCAGGACCAGGTAAACCTTGCGATCCCTGAGGACCTACAACTCCTTGGGCACCCGGCACGCCTTGGGCACCCTGAGGACCAACGGGTCCCGCTACACCCTGTGGACCAATCGCTCCCGCTGGCCCTGGTTCACCTTGAGGTCCTTGGGGTCCTGGAGGTCCGCCGGCGGGTCCTGGAGGTCCTTCAGCTCCTTGGAGTCCTCGTGCTCCTTGAGCTCCGGGAACGCCTTGGGCCCCTTGTATTCCTTGGAGTCCTTGTGCTCCTTGCGGCCCTTGCGGTCCTGTAGCACCAACGACTGTCGGTGTAGTAACATTCACTTCTGGTGGAGGACAAGTGACTTTTACAATCTTCTTAATAACTTTTCGACGATGTTCTTTTCTTTTTCTTTTCGAAGGAAATACAGTGGCGACTTTTTTCTTATGACACTTTTTATCGTCTGGACAACTCAATGCGTACACCTCCCTATAAATATAGTTCAGTGTACGCATCTTACTAATTTTAGACATGGACCAATAACTAGTTTCTATTAGACTGGAACCTATTTTCATAAAAAAGGGCTAATAAAGTAGGAGGTGGCCCTTAAGTACATTACAATGTCCACACCATTTTTATTTACTTTTCGTATTTTATGATTAGGACAACTGACACTTCCCTATTAGGCCCAAATCATAGATTTGGGTTTTTTTATGAGCACATAAAAAAACAACCCCCAAACCACGGGAGCTGCTAATCATCAACTATTATATTTTATCAACAGGCTTACGAATGGTGTTGCCTACCTTCGTGAGAATATCCGCCATTGATGCCGAGTCATTTACGTCATAATCATCAATGTTCAGACGAAGCACTGGGCAAGCTGTAAACTCATTGATCCATTTCGAATATCTGCCATGCATATGCTCCCAGTAGGATACGTCCGTTTGAATTTCCATCTCGCGGCCGCGTTCATTAATTCGCGCTAAAATAGAAGGAAGACTGCCTTCAATATAAATCAGCACATCAGGGTGCGGGAAATAGGGTGTCATGACCATGGCTTCATACAAGCTTGTATAGGTTTCATAGTCTGTCTTGGACATCGTGCCTTGATCCGCATGCATTTTAGCAAAAATACCAGTGTCCTCATAAATCGAGCGATCTTGAACAAAACCACCGCCCATTTCGAACATTTTCTTCTGTTCTTTAAAACGTTCGGCTAGGAAATAAATCTGTAGATGAAAACTCCATCTCTCAAAATCATGATAGAACTTTTCAAGATAAGGATTATGATCAACTTGCTCCAGCGAGGTTTGAAAATCTAACCTTTTAGCCAAAGCACCTGTTAAAGTGGATTTCCCCACCCCCACGGTTCCTGCCACGGTAATTATGGCGTTAGCTGGGATGTTATATGGATTCATTTCATTAGCTCCTTTATGTGAGAGGCAATTTCGACGAAGTGTTCTGGGTTCTCCACGAAATCGACTGCATTTCCATCTATGGTAATAATAACGGTAGACGGCTCTTGAATCGCTAGAGAGCCCATCGCATCATCATAATCTTCTATCAATTGCTGCAAATACGCAGTATCCATATCCCCTTCAAAAGGGCGTCCGCGTTTGGCGATTCTTTTTAACAAGGTATCGAGATCTGCTTTTATATAGAGAATAATATTTGGCTTCGGCAGGTCATCCGTCAGCACATGATAGATTTGTCGATACTTTTCTCGTTTCGTTCCCTTCAGCGTTCGTTCCCCAAAGATAAGGTTCTTATAAATATGATAATCCGAGATCACCGGTTTACCTTTATCTATGTACTGAGTTACTGTATCTTCAAGCTGCTTGTACCGATTACAGAGAAAAAACATCTCCAGTTGAAAGCTCCAGTCATCCATGTTCTGATAAAATTTAGCCAGAAACGGATTCTCATCCACAATCTCCTTAATAATCGGTAAGTTTAATTCCTCTGCAAGCATCGAAGCTAATGTTGTTTTTCCAGCCCCGATCGGGCCTTCCACTGCAATAAACGGTGCATGTTCCATTGATGCTGACTTCCTCCTCAGATACGGACCCTTCAATAACTAATTTTAAAAAACAGACTAAATTATTGTATCACATGAGACCTTACTTGTGAGCGGCTAATTATGAAGAAACTTTTCCAGTAATACAAGTGTCCAACTGTAAGATAAACGCATATATAAGAGAGTTATTCCTCTGAAAAATCGGTTCGACATCTATCTTCTCCCCACGAGGATGAATCGGACCGAGGAGACTCTATTTCCGAAAAATCGGCTGTTTCAGCATACAATCGGACTCAGTTGCAGCTATTCTACCAAATGCGCCCTAATAATAGTCACTATCCGACCAATAAGAGCTATACAGTCCATAACCTTAGCTAAATGAGCTAATAAACAACAATAGTTGCCATACGGTCCTTTAGGATCACTCCTCTTTTCCTAGATGTCATCGCGCATTCAAAGGACTGGAACCACAGCAAAAAAGGTGTCCCTGAAGGGACACCTTTTTAGATCATTCTATTAAGATAAACGTCCGCTGAAATCTTCGAAAGCGAACTGTTTGATTACTTTAATTCCCTCTTCGTCATTGTAGCTGACGATAGCTGGCAGATTCACGCCGTTAAACATATGGTTCTTCACCATAGAATAATGCGCCATATCTAGGAATACGAGTCTATCGCCGTATTTCAAAGGCTCCTTGAAGGAATAATCTCCAATAACATCTCCGGCTAGGCAAGTCATTCCACCTAATCTGTACGTATAAGGATATTCCCCAGGTTGTCCAGCATCGATAATGTTCGGACGGTATGGCATAGCCAGTACATCTGGCATGTGGCATTCAGCCGAAGTATCGAGAATCGCAATGTCCATTCCGTTATGCATAACATCCAGAACGGTAGCTACCAAATATCCAGTATTAAGCGCAACGGCCTCACCTGGCTCCAGATAGATTTCCACACCGTAAGTCTCTTTCATATGCAGAATGCAGCGGACAAGGGTCTCCAGATCATAATCGGGACGTGTAATATGATGACCGCCACCAAAATTAAGCCATTTCATCCCTTTGAGATAAGGTCCGAACTTCTCTTCGACTACCTTGAGCGTACGCTCCAGTGTGTCTGAATTTTGTTCGCACATGGTATGGAAATGTAATCCATCAATTCCCTCAAGCTCTTCAGGTCTAAAGTTAGGGAGAGTTACTCCCATTCTGGAATAATTGTAGCATGGATCATACAGCGGAACTTCGATCTCGGAATACTCCGGATTCACCCGAATGCCGCAGCTGATATGCTTCGGTGCATTTTTCACACGATCCTTGAATCGATTCCACTGGTCAAAAGAATTGAACACAATGTGATCCGAGTATTCAAGAAGCTCATCGAATTCACTTTCCACATAAGCTGGTGCGTAGACATGAACCTCTTTGCCCATTTTTTCATAGCCAAGTCTGGCTTCGAATAAGGAGCTGGAAGTTACGCCATGCAAGTACTTGCCAACTAGCGGATACAAGGAGTGCATTGAGAAGCCTTTTTGCGCGAGCAAAATCTTAGCTCCTGTACGTTCTTGTACAGAATTCATAATCTCAAGATTGCGGGTAAGCAATCTTTCATCTACAAGGTAACATGGTGACGGGACAACGCTGATATCAATATCCATCAATCGCGCCTTAGTCTAGCAGCGTTGGCGAGAAATCTTCTTGCCAAGGCAGACCATGTTTATTCAAAGCTTCCATGAATGGATCTGGATCGAACTCTTCTACGTTGTACACGCCTGGTTTCTTCCAGATTCCTTTTATAATTAACATTGCCCCGATCATTGCAGGAACGCCTGTAGTATAGGAAATGGCTTGGGAGCCAACCTCTGCATAACATTCTTCATGATCGCAAACGTTGTATACATAATAAGTTTTTGGCTTACCGTCTTTAGTACCTTGGATGATACATCCAATGTTAGTTTTACCTTTTGTTCTTGGTCCCAGGGAAGCCGGGTCAGGCAGCATTGCCTTCAAGAATTGCAAAGGAACGATCTCTTTGCCTTCGTACATGATAGGCTCGATAGAAGTCATACCCACATTCTCAAGCACTTTCAAGTGAGTCAGGTAGTTCTGCGAGAAAGTCATCCAGAAACGGATCTTCTTCACGCCCTTGATATTAACAGCCAAGGATTCCAACTCTTCATGGTACAAAAGATAAATATCTTTAGGTCCGATTTCCGGAAGATCGTAAACTTTCTTCTCAGAAAGTGGTGCGGTTTCAATCCACTCGCCATTCTCGAAATAACGGCCATTCGCTGTAATTTCACGAATATTGATTTCAGGATTAAAGTTTGTAGCGAATGGATATCCATGATCGCCAGCGTTGGCGTCTACAATATCAATGGTATGGATCTCGTCAAAATAGTGTTTTTGCGCGTAAGCCGTGAACACGCCAGTTACACCTGGGTCAAATCCACTGCCGAGCAAAGCGGTAAGGCCAGCTTTCTCAAATCTTTCTTTGTAAGCCCACTGCCAGGAATATTCGAATTTCGCTGTATCTTGTGGTTCATAATTGGCAGTATCCACATAGTGCACTCCTGTTGCCAGGCACGCATCCATGATCGTCAGGTCCTGATATGGGAGAGCGACATTAATAACGACATCCGGCTCAAAGCTCTTGATCAGTTCAATGACTTCGTCCGTGTTATCTGCATCGAGCTGAGCAGTAGAAATCTTCGTGCGGCCTCCGGCTAATTTATCTTTCAGAGCGTCACATTTCGCGACAGTTCTGCTGGCAATGCAGATCTCTTCAAATACATCCGGGTTCTGGCAGCATTTATGAACAACAACACTTGCTACGCCGCCAGCGCCAATAATTAACGCTTTTCCCAAAATAAAAACCTCCTAAAATTCCATTTGCAAAATCAACAAGGCTGATTATACATAATATTTTTGAATAAATCAATAAAAACCGACAAAAAATGATGTGTTTTGTGTAAAATCTCTAATAAATCTTGTTAATACTCTTAAATGCTCATATTTCCTCGATTATCCACGTGTATAGATCAGGTGTTTTGCTGGAACAGAGTGGATTTTCAGAAACTAGAGCAACTAGATTATTCTATCACAAGAGGGTTATACTTCATACGATTTATTTTAAAATCAATGAAAAACCTCACCATCCTTTCAACTCCGCGTAAAGACGTACAGTTCCCACCCATTCCGATCAACAGCACTGCAACAAATACAAAGAGGCCGTAATATATACTCTTACCCGTTTTTGTCGCAATATTAATCGTTGTTGCTATGCCCATCCGTTTCGTGACCAGAATTGAACGATCATTGGGATAATTATAAGTTGTCCCATTTTTCCAATATTCATCATCATCCGTATAAAGAATCCTCGAAAAGATTCCCGCACACATTCTTCAAAATCGCATACGCTTTGTTTACCGTTATTGCATTTCCCTCTAAATCTTCTGCGCTCCACGCAAAAAGCTGAACTCTCCAGAAGGAGAATTCAGCCTAAAGCTTCTAATAAATAGTCAGCTTATTTATTGGAATTTATTCGAACTGCATAAGCATCTGCATCCCATTCTACCTGCGCCCCCAACATTTCGCTTATCAATCTGAGGGGTACATAAACGCTATCATTAATGAAGACCGGTTTTTGATCTGTTGCTATTACCTTTCCATTAACAGTCGTTTGTCCAGTTACCGAATTCAAGATCAGAGTTGTAGATCCCTTTACAGCGACCACAGCTCTCGATGGAACATCCCAACGAACATTAACTCCCATCTGCTCGAAGACTCCTCTTAAAGGAACATATGTCGAATTATTAATTAGTAGTGGCGGCATAGTCAGTTCCATTTCATTCCCATTCAACAATACTTGAATAGATTTCTTCACGAGCTGAGGCGTATTCACCTCGATCTCTCTGACCCCCAGACCCGTCTGCCCAAATTCATTTGCTCCCCAGGCAAGGACATGACCATCTTTTAAGAGTACATAATGATTTCTGCTCCCTTTAGAAATGGAAACTGCATTCTGAATACCCTTTGACTGTGTAACATTAATCTTGTTCTTATCGCCAACCGTCCACTGCCACACGGTCCCATCCGCCTTCACCGCGGAATCTGTTGTCAGCGAAATGACGCCTGAAAGCCCTGGAACCTGAACAGGCTTTAGAGTTTCTCCCAGATATGGATCTATGTAATTATTCCAAATCCATACTGTACCATCCCATCTCAATGCTGCCCCATAGAGCCCATAGGCTCCGTCCATATCAACCGCTCTATATTCTCCGCTTCCTTTAATAAGCGTAGGCTTTAAGATTACGCCTTTTTGCGTTCCCAGCGGTTGCTGCGATCCCCACACCCATACCTCTCCACCATTACCAAGCGCCACTGAATTATTCGATCCCGCTGCTATAGACAGGACAGAGGGTAGTCCCTTTACCTGCACCGGGGTTAGCTTGTTTTTCCGCGAATCGTCACCGAGTTCACCTTGTTCATTGCCTCCCCATGCCCAGACCGTTCCATCTTTAAGAAGAGCTAAGCTAAAGGTGCCCCCCGCAGAAACAGCTTTCACATCTGTTAGCCCTTGCACTTGAACAGGCTCTACAAGAATCTTAGAGGACTGTGTTCCAATGCCAAGTTGTCCATGCTCGTTCCCCCCTACTGCCCACACTGTTCCATCGTCCTTCAACATCAAGTTATGGCGATAACCACCTGAGATTTGCTTTACATGATCGATATGCATTTTGACGGGAGTATACGCTGGTGTGGTCGCCCCATTACCAATAGAGCCGTACCCACCACCCCACGCCCAGGCTGTTCCATCCGCAGTGACGGCATACGCACTTCTGTCACCAGCGTCCAGTTGGGTGATGCCAGACAATAATTTCTTTTCTTCAGGTGAATTCACATTATCTGCTGCTGCCACTAAGGGTGAGACCATAGCCAAGCTAAGAACAGTCCCGACAACAACTCTACAAATCCGACTTACCTGCACTTTTGACATCAAGCTTTGTTTAAACACTTGAGATCACTCCTTTTTATTAAAAAATAGATAACGCAACAACTCACGGTCCCGTCCCAAAACCTCCAATCTTCCAGCCGTTAGCGTGTTTGGTCAACACTGCAAAGCGAGTTTCCCGGCCATCTGGGGTATTAAAGACAGGATTTAGTGATTTCATATACAGATCGACCACAATATTTAACGTTGTGCGATCGCCGATGTCTTTGATTTCAGAGCCAGTATCATAATCCATCACTTTATAAGAGGTAGGCTTAGCCTCAACAATACTTTCACTGAGAGCATTTTCACCACCAAAACCCGGGTTATAGAGTTGATGTGCTTGACGGTTAACCGTCAATGCAGTGAGTAAGGCATTAGGATTCAAACATGCGCGGGCACGGGTATGATTACCGTCCTGAATAGCCTGAAAAAAAGCATCCAGCAGCTCGAAATGGTCTAATGAGGCTAAGTCACCATTCTCACCTTCCTCATCAAACAAACCTTCTCTCTCCGTCCACTCCTCAAATGTAAGTCCTGTAATGTCGGTCAAGCTACGCTTCTTAATAGACGGGCCGATACTTTGAATATTAAATTCCAGCCACGCACCAACGGTATTCCCTGATTGCACAAGCAAAACGAGATTCGAGGGATAAGAAAATTCTTTTTGTTCGCCAGAACCAGGTAAACCATCGACTAAGGAATACCGCTGTACCTCTACCGTGGCACCCTTCAGGAGGGTCAAATCCAATCCGGCATCTTTAGAGAACTCATTCGCTAATCGCCAGTAAAGTCCCACTGGATACTCCCCCAGCTTAACCTCCCAGTTCTGTGGTACCTCAACTGCAAATGTATCCGGATGGTTCTGAACTTTATAATCCAGTGTTAGCAAAAAGTCTTCGGGAACCTGTGGTACAGACGTTGAAGCTATAGAGCCAGAAGGCTCCACACCAATGGAGTTCTCCCCTTGATTACAACCTGAATTTAAGAGCACAAGAAAACAAATCGTTACCATCGTTATGAACTGCCGCTGGGTCATCTAATTCCCGCCTCTCTAATCACTCCTCTATATTTAGACTGAGGAATATTATACAAAGTTGCGGGAAACTGGAAATTATTAAAATCATTTTATACGCATAGGACCCTGTAGTTTGGGATTGGCGTTGATTTTACCTGCTTATGCGGCATAAATCGCTTGTTGCTTCACTCTAGGACTCTCGTCCACCTTTTGACACTTGATAACTTCGGGAGCATAATAAGCTTCGGCATATTGCAACGGATTTCCATGAAATACAGGTATATGCAGGACCTTGGTGTAATTGCATCAGAGAGGATGATAACGAGTGAAAAAAGATTTTGATATAAAAAACAAACCCTTCCTAGTCTTTAGCTTCGTCCTGCTGCTAAAATGCGCAGTGGCCTGGTTCGTAGTTTTTAGCGACGGTCCTAACTGGAGCATGCTGCTGACAGAGATCCCATTTTTCTTTATCGTATTTGGACTTATTGAATGGATGGCTTCCAAACGAAAATTTCTGTATTACATGATAGCCAACCTATTGATTTCAGTCATATATTTCGCCGTCCTAATGTATTACAAATATTACGGTGTAATTGCTACTTATCATGCCTTGGAACAAGCAGATAAAGTAACTAAGGTGGGAGAAAGCACATACTCGTTGCTGGACCCTTACTATTTGTTCATTTTTGTGGATATTGTAGTGTTCATGTTTTTTATGTTCCGTCCGAAATATATTGCGATCTGGAAAGAAAGAGGTATGAACCGCCGCATGAACCGGACCGCTTTGTTTGGGATCATCAGTGTTTCCTTAGCAGTTTGTGTCTTTAATGTTTGGCCGAATCATGCCAGTATGAACGAGAACAAAAAAGCGGAGAGTATGGGGATTCTTAATTACGAGGTCTATACTATTTTTGCCGATACAAGGGAAACAGAAGAAATAATCGACAGCAAAGAAATCACGCAACCATCCATTAACGAGACCAAAGGAATTACAGAGCCTGTCTCACCGAAGTACTGGGCGGCAGCTCAAGGTAAAAATCTAATCGTGGTACAAATGGAATCTTTTCAGAACTTTTTGCTGGACCTGAGCATTGACGGACAGGAAGTAACACCCAATCTAAATAAGCTTTTGAAAAGCGAACATTATTTCAATAACTTCTATACTAATGCCGGGCAAGGAACAACTTCGGATGCTGAATTTGTGGTGAATACTTCGTTGTACGTTCCTCATCACGAGGTAGCCACTTCATCCAATTATATGGATAAGGCGCTTCCGAGCCTGCCTAAGCTGATGAAAGCTAATGGATATAATACAGCAACCTTTCACACCAATAGCGTAGAATTCTGGAACCGCAAAACTCTATACAAAGTCCTAGACTTTGATAAGTATTACGATCAAGCGTTCTATGGGGATGGTGATCATATCGCATTCGGTGCTTCTGATGAGGTACTCTATGCCAAGACTGTGCCTGAATTAGTCAAAATGGATGCTAAAGATGATCCTTTTTATGCAATGGTCATTTCTATGAGTGCTCATCACCCTTATAAAATGCCAGAGTCAAAAAATAAAATGACGCTGCCTAAACGGTATGAAGGTACCCTAGTTGGCAACTATATTCTAGCTCAAAATTACGCAGATTATGCAATGGGACAATTTCTGGATCAATTAAAGTCCAGTGGTCTATGGGATGATAGCGTCATTGTCTTTTACGGGGACCATCAGGGTGTATCGCTATATTCCCTTGATGGCAACGAGAAATCGTTAATGGAAGAAATGGTCGGTCACGAATATAGTTATACCGATATGTTCAACGTTCCTTTCATCGTACATGCGCCAGGGGTAGGTCAACCTACGGTCTACAGCCAAACTGGCGGCCAGATCGACATTATGCCAACTGTAGCTAACCTGTTAGGGATTTCAATGAAAGATCAGCTCTACTTCGGAGAAGATCTGATGAACCAACAGACCAACATGCTCCCTGTCAGACACTTTTTGCCTACCGGCTCTTTCATTAATGACACAAGCATGTATTTGACTGGTGTCGATTACGATGATGGAGACAACTTTAATCTAATCGATGGCTCTGAAACAGAGGGCGGTTCGACAAAAGAACAATTTGACGCCGTTCAGCGGCTTCTAAATATGTCTAACAGCTACATTCAACAACTGCCGGATTTACCATCTACGGATAATGCAGAGTAACTATAAAAAGAATGCCCCTCAGCCAAATAGCTGAGGGGCATTCTTGTATTATTTTATAAGTATCTAAAACTTAATTAAGCTTCAACATCCTATCAATAATCACTGCTGCTTGAGCACGGTTGGCAATGTTTTTAGGACCGAAGGTATCCGCAGTCAGACCTTGCACAATACCTTCCTGAGTTAGTAATGCCACCGCTTCTTTACCGTAAGCAGCGATTGTTGCCTGGTCTTTAAAGTTAGCCAAAGCGGCATTTGTATCACTTACCGACTTGCCTTTAAATTTCTTAAGTGCATTGGATACAATGATTGCCATTTCCTCGCGTGTAATCGCACGGTTAGGATCAAACCTTCCATTGCCTACACCGTTAATCAATCCGTTCTTGACCCCGGATGCAATGTATCCGTAAGACCAGTCAGAAGCTTTCACGTCACTGAAGGCAGCGGTTGATTTCACATCAAGCAGATCAAAAGCTCGCACGATCATGGTAATAAACTCGGCACGCGTCACCTCTTTAAGCGGAGCAAAGGAATTATCGCTCACTCCTTGCAGGATCCCTTTTGCCGCCAGCTCTTGAATTGCCGATACTGCCCACGCCACCTTACCTAGATCCGTGAAGTTAGAACCTATTGGGTTTGGTGTTGCAGACGGCTGCACAGTTGGAGTTGGAGCTGGCGTTGGTGTTGCAGACGGCTGCACGGTCGGTGCAGGTGTTGATGTTACAGATGGCTGCCACGGTGTCGAAGGTGTTGTTGGCTCTGGTTCATTCACCCCGTTATCCATACCATCCTCTTTAGTCGCCGCTGGAGCAGCAGCATAGATTGAATTGGCAAGCAATCTGAATTGATTTTGCGGATGATATTTATTCATCAGATCATTCGCAAATAACGTCACATGGATGTTGTCTGTATTGTAAGTAAGCGCCAATACTTGGTCTTGTGCAGCCTCGTTATTCGGCCACCAGCCTGCTTTGAAAAAGTCAGCTCCTGATCCGTATTTCGCCAAGATCTCTGCGCCTTCAGGCACTTTTGTAATATAAGCCGCGGAAACTGTGTAGAGGTATTCGCTATCGGCATAAGGCGCTGTAATTACATTGTCCTGAGAGACCTCAGCCTTAAACAATCCCTCATGAGCATCTTCTTTACCATCCTTATTGACCGGAGTTGAATAGTCCAGTCCAGGGAGGACCTTAAGCCCTTTAACAGTTTTTAGCATCGTTCTTCCATAACCGATAAACGGTTTACCTGTAGCAATCAGATTCGTTCCCGAATTGATTAGAACATCTGCTGCCACTGTATCCGTAGTTACGTTAAACCCAAGATCCTTCAGCATAAATGCAGTCGCTCCTGCAATAGCTACCTTAGGAGCCTTAAGCAATTTACCCGTTCTGTTCTCTGCAGCACTAAACGGCACAATATCCAGCAGATATTTAGACGATACCGTTCTAAGATTGGATCTGGAAACAAGGAAACTTCCCTTCTCGTAACCTGTACCCCCATTCTCCAGCAGTGTCACTGCCTTATGGTTGGCTAGCAGCTCATTCACAGCTTTTATCGCATCATTGTTGCTGTTTTTAATCACATAATTTTGCTCGAACGGAGATTGATCCAGATTCGTACTAGGGATCGTTACACCGCTAACCTCTTCTGTCTTCCCAGTGAATGCTCCTACAGAACGGCTAATATATCGGTCAAAACCACGCATAGCCGAGAAATTCTGTACCGTATCGGAATACATCTCATTAAAATCCGAGACATCTAGTCCATCATACAAGACAAGATTCGCATAACCTCTTTTGGCTTGATGCATATTCACCACATAGGTTCCAGCCGGATAGACTACAGAATCTACAGTTACACTGGCTGTTGTCCGTTCTACTTTCACATTGTTACGCAGTAGGTACTGAACCATTTTGTAGGTTTCCAGATCATTTTTTTGCAAATCTTTTGCAACCGGAAGAATGTAATACTCAGGGAAGAAATTCGTATTCTCATCTACCCCTGGACGTCCAATAGACTCATTCTGTGCATTGATTAGATAATCTTTAACAGCAGCATTAGTATTCTCATTTTGGATACCCCGTTTGAAGATTTCCAATTGATTCAGGAACAGTTCCTGCTTGTTGTTGATCACATAATCGGTGGCCCCCAAAGCCGCATAATAAAAGGCATCCAGTGAATCTTCATTCAATTCAGGCACTTCAATGGTATGCCCAAGTGCTCCTTGATGCATGGCATATACAGCTGTGTAGGCTGGCGAAGCATCATCCCAACCTGTTGCATTCGTTCCTTTATAGTTCGGATCCTGTTGTGTTTTTTCGTATTCTTCATAAGGGATATGGTAGGAATCATATTTTGTATTAGCAATCCCCGCCTTACCCATGGCATTTGCTTGCTCAAGCATACTTGGCATTACAAGATCATATTCAATGTTAGGATCATGAGGTGGTGTGCAAGGCTCAATCAAGAAGCCACTTACAAATCCATGCATGTCCAAAAAGGTAAGCGGCGTCCACTTAGCAATTTGTGCAGTTACCGCTTGTGTCTCAGGTTGGGTCTGGTAAGAGTTGTCCCGATTTGGATCAAGCAGCGTTGAAGTTTGACGCGTGTTTAACGCGCGACCGTCAGGATTCTCTACATAATCAAGCAGGAAAATCACATGGTCAAGCGCTTCGTCGATGTTCAGAACTACCTTTTTCGGATTTCCATTCTCATCAGTGGTATCATAGGTGACAATTTGCTGTGTCATCAGCGTATCCAAAAACTTAATGATTACATCGACACCATTGGCTTCATCGGCATGAATGTTATTTAACCAAATAGGTACCTTATAATTCTGCAGATCCCCGTCGTTAATTTTCTTTTGCAGGGCTTCAGGATCATTCATCATAAGCGGTAAGGTCTCGTTCAAATATTGATCTACTGAGGACTTATCCTTAGCAACAATAGAGAAATGAATGGCACGACCTTGAGTTGAGGTCCCAATTTGCTGATACTCTACATATCGATCATATTTATTATTGCTTTCAGCAGTAATCCTATCGATCGCAGGTTTAATCTCATCATATGTATGATAGGTTTCATATGGATTTAGTTTGACTTGCTGCTCTACCAGCACATCTCCAGCAGGTAATGTCCCGATTAGATTATAAATTCCCACTCGTTTGACGTACTCTGCACGTATACCCGTTAGTGAGAGATTCTCTCCGTACAGCAAATCAAAATGAATTAAAGCCTTTACTTTTGAACCTGAGATCGGCTCATATGTCACTGTTACGAAAGGATTACCTGAATAATCTTTCGCATCTTTATTCCATTTTTTCCACTCTGCCAGCGGCTTCATCTCTTCCGCCGTTCTGCCAAAATTCCAGATGATATCTTGAGGCGATGCCCCATCAGGAAGATCTAAAGTCAATTCTAATGTTCTAGCTTCCGTCATAGAAGCTTTGTATACTTCTGTGGAAACTGTCGCCGCTATTTGTTCATAGACAGCAGTCGCTACCGTAGTTTGTTCTGAAGAAAGCACCGCTGGATCAGCTGTGTTCTCCGTAGAAACCGGAGCAACAACCGCCTGCGGGTTAATTTCGGTTGCAACTTCACCTGCATATGCAGCTGGAAGCAGACCCGACATCATAAGTGTAAAAGCTAGTAATAAAGATAGTATTCTCTTGGACATTTTTTACCTCCTATAATTTTGTCTACTTTCACCCCAAATTGAATGAATATACACTTATATGAATCTGTATTCATAACATAATATAGTATTCTATTAATTTTGGGAACAAAAATAATAGAAAAAATAATATTTTTATACGACTTGCCTAGGTAAGCGTATTCATTTTGTGCAAGAGTCCTACACTACCGCAATCGAGTAGGAGGGGGCGGCTAGCCCCCGACCTCTCACACCACCGTACGTACCGTTCGATATACGGCGGTTCATGAAATATTCCGTAAGGAGTTGTATCTGTCCAATACACTCTTTAATCCATTGGCTTCCCAATATTGGTTATTCAATGCATGTTGTAGAATTGGACTCCCTGCAATTCGCCAATACCCTTTTCGGGTATTTCCCCACTCATAGGCTTTATCCTTAGGTACCCCTAAGGATATAAGTCTTTTGACTTTGGTTCTAGGGGTCTTCCACTGCTTCCAGAGGCACATTCGTAGCCTTCTTCGTATCCATTTATCCATATCTCGAAAGGTACTTGGGGTATCCGCCAGCGAGAAATAACCGCACCATCCCATGAGGTAGTGGTTTAGTTCCTTGATTCGCTCTTCCATCTTCATCGATCTCTTTCGAGAGGATATCTCCTGTATTCGAACCTTGACTCTCTGTAAGGACTGCTTCGCAATTCTCACCTTTGGTTCTTTGTCCACACTAAAACTAAATCCTAGAAACTTTCGTTTCCAGGGACGGTCTACCGCGCTCTTTACTTGGTTCACCTTCAGCTTTAGCCTCGTCTCGATGAATCGGGTGACCGTTGTCTTGACTCTCTCTCCTGCTCTTAGCGTTTTCACGTAAATATTGCAATCATCCGCATAACGAACGAAGCGGTGCCCACGTTTCTCGAGTTCTTTGTCGAGCTCATCTAGGACAATGTTAGATAATAACGGACTCAGTGGACCGCCTTGCGGGGCACCTTCCGTTGTCGGGGTTACTAACCCGTTCTCCATCACACCTGACTGAAGATATTTGCGGATAAGCAGGAGAACTTTCTTGTCCTCCACTTTCTCCGAAATCTTCATCATCAGTCGGTCATGGTTGACGCGATCAAAGAATTTCTCCAAGTCTAGGTCGACTACGAATCGATAGCCTTCTTTCATAAAGGTTCGAGCTTTCCTCACCGCATCATGCCCTCGTCTTTTCGGACGGAATCCATAGCTATGGTCGGAAAACTCTGGATCAAACAATGGAGTTAACACCTGCGCGATTGCTTGTTGAATCATTCGATCTGTCACGGTAGGTATTCCTAGTAACCTAACACCTCCGCCACCGGGTTTCGGGATTTCGACTCGGCGCACGGGGCTCGGTTCATAGGTTCCTTCTTCTATGGCATGCCGCAAGGTCTGCCAGTTTTGTACGATGTGTTCTCGTAAGGATTTTACGGACATCCCATCTACGCCATGACTTCCTTTATTCGCTTCAACACGCTTTAAGGCTTGCAGAAGATTTTCCCGTGATAGCAGTTGCTCCAACATTTTTTTTTAACCTCTCTTTACGTGATTTATACCTTCCATTTGTGCCAAAGATGAACTCCGCCCTGCTGAAGACCCCCACGGGATTCACCGTTTCCTTCTTCAGTCAGGTCCTTTCGGATTTTTTTTTCTGCATTCATCGCTCATCTTGAACGCCTGGATGTATAAATCCTATTCCATGTTCAGCCCTTCCGCAGCTGTTGCAACAGCTTGCGTACTATGGCGTCTGCTGACTTCTGTGCACTCAGCCTACTCTCACAAGTAGGGTTACGAAGTATACTCGCCTATCACACAGATCTCCCCAGGTAAGAACGCTATCTTCCTCTCCATCTATCTGCTTCATTTACTCTCGTACGCCTTTGGCAGTATGGACTTTGGTTTGTTGTGCAACCTCATCCAGCCTACGTTAGCCTTGTATGAAGTTCGTATTCCTCAGACCGGAGATTTGCCGCTGGCTTCCTTCAGATTCCACCTCGCGGTGGACACCCTTGCCTTAAGCTAATGGCTACTACTGCCTTCGCCATTCGGGACTTCAACCCTATAGATAGCGCCCATGCTGGGCGCACACAAAAAAAGCGCCCGGATAACCGGGCGCTTTGAATTACAATAATATATTAAACTGTTTCTGGAAAAGAAGCTTCACTTAACTCTTGTGCAGGTACAAGTTCACTGCTCCCCTCTTGCTCTACAGGTGCGTTAACCAGCATATACACACGGGACTCGTAAGGCCGTAATGCGACAGTCTCAATCGGCTCCGCAGGATCAACCTCATAGTTATGCAAGAGCAACTCACTAGTATCAAACTCCAATTCAAATGGAAGGTCAAACAGCGCTTCCTCTGCTGTCAGGTTAGACATGACCAGCAGTTTTTCATTTCCAAGCGTCCTAGTATAAGCATAAATACGTTCATCTTCAGGCAAAATGAGATCATAAGTCCCGTAAACAGTAACGGGATTAGCAGCCCGAAGAGCGATAAGCTTTTTGTAATGATGATAGATGGAATAAGGGTCCTGCTTCGCCCGCTCCACATTGATTTCCGTATAATTCGGATTCACCTTCATCCATGGCTTGCCGCTGCTGAAACCAGCGTTTTCAGAGTCGCTCCATTGCATTGGTGTTCTAGAGTTGTCTCGACCGTTCTTCCAGATTACCTCCATGACTTCCTCATGTGATTTACCGGCTTCAGTCTCCAAACGATACAAGTTCTTCATCGCCACATCATCGTAATCATCCATTGATTCAAATCTTACATTGGTCATCCCAATTTCTTGACCTTGATAAATAAATGGTGTTCCCTGCATCAGGAAATACATCGTAGCCAACGATTTAGCTGACTCTTTCCAATACTGGCCATCATTTCCCCAAGTAGAAACTGAACGCGGCTGGTCGTGATTTTCGATGAACAATGCGTTCCAGCCTCTGCCCTCAAGACCTTTTTGCCAACGGGAGAGAGCTGATTTTAGCTGCAGAACATCCAATCCACCTGTCACACTCTTATTCCAAAGAGCTAAATGCTCGAATTGAAAAATCATATTAAATTTGCCCTGCTCTTCACCCACCCACGACTCCGCCTGATCAACATTTACACCACTCGCTTCGCCAACCGTCATGATGTCATATCGGTCAAACGTCTCCTGCTTGAGCTCCTGCAAGAAATCGTGAATCCCTTCACGGTTCATGTGACCATCGCCAGACGGAACATACGGAAGATTCTGTGGATTCGGCAGATCGGGATGTCCGGTGATTTTTTTAATATGTGAAATGGCATCCACCCGGAAGCCGTCGATTCCTTTGTCCAGCCACCAGTTGACCATGCTATACAATTCACGGCGCACCTCAGGATTCTCCCAGTTGAGGTCTGGCTGTCTTTTGGAAAATACATGCATAAAATATTGCTCTGTGGCGGGATCAAGCTCCCAAATCGAACCGCTGAAAATACTCTCCCAGTTATTCGGCTCCTCCCCGTCCTTAGGATCACTCCAAATATAATAATCCCGCTTCGGATTATCCTTGCTTGAACGTGCTTCAACAAACCATGGATGTTCGTCCGAAGTATGATTAATCACTAGATCCAGAATCAGCTTCATGCCTCGTGCATGAACCTCGTGCAGCAGCTGATCAAAGTCGGCCATGCTGCCGAACTCCGCCATAATATCCTGATAATCCGAAATATCATAACCATTATCATCATTTGGGGATTTATAAATAGGACAGATCCAAATGACATTGATGCCAAGCTCCTGCAAATAATCAAGTTTAGAAATGACTCCTTGCAGATCCCCTACACCATCACCATTGCTGTCCATAAAGCTCCGTGGGTAAATTTGATACGCCGTGGCTTCTTTCCACCATGTTCTGTTCAATGCATGCAGCTCCTTCGTATTCATATACCCTTCACAGGAAAATATTTTCCCGAAATTCATTAAAATTAATAATTTAGTTATTGTTTTTAGCAAAAATTCAACTTTATCGTTCAAAAAAAGCTTTTTTCAAGGAAATAATTTTCCTACAGCGATCATTATAGGACCTTTTATTTCCTAGGTCAACAACAATCTTTTGGATTCTTGAAGCTATCCGTGATATGCTTGCGAGAGTTGAAACACCAAGTGAATCATATGGAAAGTTATGGTGATCTTCTTGAAGGTAAAGATAAAAGATATAGCCCAAATGGCGAACGTTTCGATCTCTACGGTGTCCAGGGTAATCAATAACAGCAAACCAGTAAACGAAGATGTCCGTAAACGAGTACTGGAAGCTATTAAACAAACCAACTACCGTCCGAATGTCATCGGCCTTGAAACGGACAAAGCTAATACACAGCTGATCGGTGTGATCATTCCGCAGAATAGCAACACTGTACTGGATGACTTCAATGTTGGTATTCGCGATCTTGCGGATTTGTATGGATACGACATTATGGTCGGATTAACGGACGGCAGTGCAGAAAGTGAACAACACTATTTGAAGATGTTCCAGCGTATTGGGACGGAAGGAAATATATTTGTGGGTTCAATTCCAAACCATGAACATCTGGAGATCATCCGCAGCTCAAATACACCTTGCGTGCTTGTCGGGCAACAATCGCAGGTGGATATGATTCCTTCCGTTCATCTGGACAATATAACTGCCTCCTATGAAGCTGTTACTTATCTGATTCAAAAAGGTCATCGCAAAATCGCTATGATTCGCGGCTCGGGAGATAATGCGGTGGGTGGGGATCGGTATAAAGGCTATCTACAAGCCCTTATGGATGCAGGTATAACCTTAAGGAAAGAATGGGTAGTAGAAAGTGCGATGGCCGTCGAAGATGGGAGCGACGCCATGCGCCGAATTATGGATAGCGGGGAGTTACCTACTGCGGTGTTTTGCTCCACAGATTGGATGGCAGTTGGAGCCATGAATTATTTAACCGATAACGGTCTACGGGTGCCAGCTGATGTCGCCGTGTTCGGTTTTGATAACAGCTTCATTGCCTCTATCGTTCGACCTAAGCTTTCCTCGGTTGAATACTCTGGAACGGAGATTGGGATGACCGCCACCCGAACCTTAATCAAGCTGATTAAAGGGGAGACCGTTGTGCCGCATCATGCAAATGTGGCTCATTATTTGGCTATTCGGGAAAGTACGGGTTAGGAGCTGTGGAGCTCCTAACCCTTTTTTATACAGATGATGTTGTTGATGTTATTGTGTGAACCCTACTTTGGCTCGTTCACGCGTTTTGGTATCTAGAGAGATAGAACAGATCGAGCTGATTGGAATATAAAACTCTTCAAAATCCGTCCGATATTTGACGAAATTTTCACTTACCGTTTCCAGCACTCCTTTTGTAGCGTTGGAGCCATCCACAAAATAGATTGTTACCTCTTTTCCCTGCAAAACCTCCAGCATAGCCTTCTTCACTCCTTCGTCTTAGAGATTTGTGATGACCTTATCGATAATTCCGTATTCAACCGCCTCCTCGGCTGACATGAAATAATCTCGATCCATATCTTGCAGTACCTTCTCTACCGTCTGCCCAGTTCGGTCCGCTGTAATTTGCACAAGCACTTCCCTTGCCTTCAAAATACGTTTGGCACTGATCGCAATGTCACTAGCTTGCCCCTGCGCCCCACCATGCGGCTGATGAATCATAATCTCGCTATTCGGCAAGGCATAACGTTTCCCTTTGGCCCCAGCCAATAACAACAAAGAACCAAAAGAAGCCGCCATTCCTGTACAAATGGTATTCACCGGAGGCTTAATAAGCTGCATCGTGTCATAAATACTGAAGCCTGCGGTGATAGAGCCACCTGGACAATTGATATACATGTGTATATCTTTATCCGGATCTTCTGCTGATAAAAACAATAACTGGGCAACAATACTGTTAGCCAGCTGATCCTCAATTTCCGCACCTACGAACACTATCCGGTCCTTCAACAGCCGCGAATAAATATCGTAAGATCTTTCACCTTGATTCGTTTGTTCGACTACATAAGGAACGTACGCCATCCGTATTCGACCTCCATCTGTTTTAGAGTTTTGAAATCTACCCTGTAAACGGATTAATATGGGGATAGGATACGTTAGGCGTGAGAATTTTTATTTTTTAAAATTGCGTATCTTAATTTCCTGCTCATTCGTTTATTATTAGAAGTAATCGAAATCACCTTACTGGAAAAGGAGTTATGCAGAGTGATCATCCTTGAGAAGCTTAGCACCGGAGATGAGCCGGATGAAAGTAACAGCAGGTCTTTGCAGATAGCTCTGAAGCGATATTGTCTTGCATTGACACAATCCCCGTGGGATGCCGATGATTTAGCTCAGGATACATGGGTCAAGGCTCTAGGTTATATGAAGACTTCGAACTCAACGAGCGCAAATAATGGGAACAGTCCAATGAATGAAGTTAAACAAAATAAAGAAACCATTGAAAATGATAAGGCTAATGGAGCAAATGGAGCTAATGAAAAACTTGAAACTAATCAAACTAATCAAATGAACTATACGTTTTCTAAGGCTGCAACGTCTGCTAAGGCTGTAACGCCATCTAAGACTGCACCATCTGCAAAATCTGCAATGCATTCTACGATTCCTACAAATTCTACTCATCATACAAGTTCTACAAATCACCCAAATCCTGAGGCATTGCTTTTTCGGATTGCCCGAAACACATGGATTGATATCATGCGGCGAAAAGCCACCTTGTCACGAGTGTTGGAGCTGGATCAGTCCCCCACTGAAGCCTCTGCGGAGTATGGTTCATTTGAGATTGAAGCTGCTTTTCAAGCACTACAGGAGCATTTATCTCCGCTGCAGCAGGCGGTATTCCTGCTTCGAGATGTGTTGGGACACTCTGCAATGGAAGCTGCCGAGATTCTCGATACCACAGAAGGGGCAATAAAAGCCGCTCTGCACCGAGCCCGGCAAGCCCTTCCTCTCGTAAGACAAGAGCTGCTTCAGGCCGATGGTCCTTCCTTACCACAGGACACAGCCATGCAGATTGTCTTGAGCCGCCTTGCAGCCGCGTATGAACATGGGGAAATTGCCGAGCTGATCGAGCTTGTATTTGCGGACGAAAGTCAGGAACCTGTAATGGCGGTATCGAGCCAAAGCTTGCAAGGCTTCCAGACCTTCCAAGCTGGTGGATTCAGTTCAAACAGCTGGAATTATACCACGCCAGGAATGTGTATGGTGGCGTAGTTTTTCGTTAAGCTCGATTTCGGGCAGCTAAGTGTCTCGTTACGTTAAAAACGAACAGATATAATTGTGATTAGTGTGCTTAATGTGTAATTAACATTTGGGCTGTTTGTGGTAACTAGCTACAAACGTTGCATATTGTACAACAGAATCCGCCGTCCTAGCCGCAAAAATTGAATCTGCTGCAATCTCTGCAATAGATTCTGGTGAAAAGCTAGTTTAATGCCACTTGATCATCCATTGATTGTATAGAGTGCAATAGGATCAAATTTTCTCCACTCTAATACGAATTCTATTGCACGAAGTACAATCAAACTAACTCTTTCCCGTTAGTCCAATTTGTATCACTCAAAACTCAATATATTGCTGCTGATCTGGCTGATCCCGCCGCTTCTCTACAATGAATCAGAAGCTTCACATAAACCAATAAACAGTCATTTTAATAACCATTAATAGCAATCAAGGAGTGAGGTTGATGAGGAGGATTCTTATTTTAGGCGGCACACGCTTTTTTGGGAAACGTTTGGTCGAGCGTCTGCTTGAGGATTCTAAGAACGAAGTAACCATATTAACGCGCGGGGAAACAAGCGACCCTTTTGGCGATCTCGTTCACCGGATACAGGTGGATCGGTCTCAACCGGAGGCCTTCGCTCAAGCATTAGGTGATACGAGTTGGGATGTAGTCTACGATAATATTTGTTTTTCACCTGATGAAGCGGATCAGGCGCGCCGTATTTTTGACGGCAAAACCACACGTTACATACTGACTTCAAGTTTATCTGTTTATGATTTCAGTGAGCAAGCGCTGACGGAAGAGGTGTTCGATCCTGAAACGCACCCTATTCGTTATGGAGGACGAAATGACTTCACCTATCAGGAGGGGAAAAGACTGGCGGAAGCCGTCCTTATCCAACAAGCTAACTTCCCTGTAGCCGCTGTCCGCTTTCCGATTGTTCTGGGAACTGACGATTATACACGAAGACTCCATTTTCATATTGAACATGTACGTAATAAACTGCCCATCGGGATTCCGAATCCAGATGCAAATATTTGTTTTATCCGTTCGGACGAAGCCGCTAATTTTCTGTATTGGCTCGGCAACTCGACGGTGACGGGTCCTCTCAACGCTTGCTCAGACGGTACGGTTAGTATTAAGGAGCTTATCTCGCTGATTGAAAAAGAGACCAGAAAACAAGCCGTCATTCAAAGCGAAACAGCGGATGCGCATAATTCTCCATTCGGGATCACACAATCCTGGTTTATGGATACAGCTAAAGCTCAATCGGAGGGATACAAGTTTCTCACTCTAAGCGACTGGCTCCCAGAGTTAGTTAGCACCCTAAATCAAACTTACGAGGACTAATTATATTTCTACATAAAAAAGCTGGCTCCTTCGTGGATACTCCCACGAAGGAGCCAGCTTCTTTATGCAACAAAACACAATTATGCGTTGAGTTAATTGCACTCTATACAACTATTTTCAGGTATGTGCACTCCCACCTGGTTTTAGTTGTATTTCATGCAATTATATCCCCACCAAACCACCGTTATCGTCATTTCGCCTCGAAATAACTGCACTAAATACAACTAAACCCTAATCAAGCTAAATACAAACCTTTTTAGTTGTATAAAATACACTTAAAAACAAAACGGCAGATAGAACCTCACTAAGCGCTAAACTTTAGCCTCTCATCTCTAAACTCTATTCTATAAACTCTAATCTCTGGACTCTACTCCCTACTCCCTACTCCCTACTCCCTACTCCCTACTCCCTACTCTACTCCCTACTCCCTACTCCCTACTCCCTACTCCCTACTCCCTACTCCCTACTCTATTCTCTATTTTCTATTCTCTATTCCACCTTACGCTACGAATGCCAATTCCCGCTGAGCTACGCAGAGATTGTCAGATAAGACCCCTCTTTAGAAGCGTCTGCATTTGGTGTACCACCATCATTTGGTGTACCACCATCATTTGGAGTACCGCTATCATCTGGAGGATCGCCAGCACCTAATGTATCATCTCCTAATGCGTCTCCTAATGTGTCCCCAGCTTCTGGAGTGCCAGCATGCTTTGTATCCCTGTCCCCTTCATATCTGACCCCATCGTCCCCATCCGAATCAATCTTAAAAATGTTGATTTCTTTAAATAAATTCTGCGAAATTTCATTAATCTCAATGGCTTGACGGGCTATATCACGGATAGCATGATCCTGCTGTACGCTGGAGGCGTTCACCTCTTGCACCCCTGCTGCAGTTTCCTCGGCGATGGCCGCGACGGCATGCACAGACTCTGCGAGTCTACGGTTCATAGTCTGAGTCATATCCACTTTGTCGTGAATTTGCCCAATCTGTTTACTAATCTCCACAATAGATTGATCAATCGCTTCGAAAGAGGACAACGTTTCGGCCACTTTATGATCCTGTTCCTCAAGATTTCCTTTGGTCACCAGCATATATTGCTGGAATTCATCCATCCCGGATTGCAGCTCGCTAATAATCTGACTGATATGTACGGAGGACTCTTTGGTCTGCACAGATAATTGTCTTACTTCATCAGCGATGACAGCGAACCCTTTTCCGTAGGCACCCGCGCGGGCTGCTTCAATTGCTGCGTTAAGTGAGAGGATATTGGTCTGATTAGAAATATCTGTTATGGATTTAGTGATGCGCGAGATGTCCTTTGATTGATCACTCAGTTTGGTTAAAGCCAGATATACTTTATTAACAGATTCTCGCGAATGCTCAGACACCTCCCGGAGGGCGATGACGGATTCAGATCCTTTACGAGTATTGTGATTAGCCGTTTGACTGGTAGCCAGCATAACCTCGGTATACTCCGTGATCTCATTCACTTCACGTTCCAGCTCCTGAATCAGGCCAGCGCTCTGCTCGGATTGTCCTGCCTGCTGTTCTGCGCCTACCGAAATTTCCTGTATAGTGCTTACGATATCTTGATTCGTATGCGCCGTTATAGATGAAGATTCTTGAAAAGAATGCGAATAAGTTGCCAGCGAAGAGGCTACTGACTGGGTATGCTGAAGCATTTCCCGGACCCGCTCCACCATATGATCAAAATGATGACTCAAACTGCCCAACTCATCGTTGTAAGGTGAGTTAATCTGCTGACGCAAATCTCCTTCTGCAATTTTTCGCAGAGCCACTTGCAGTTTATGGATAGGATTCAGGAAGGAACGTATGAGCATAACCGCAATCACTAATGTGAAAATAAACACTAGCACAGCTGCGTAAGCAACTATAGAGGTGGTTAGATTAAGCAGATCAAAAGAATAATCCTGTGCTTTTTCTGCATTCTCTGCTGCTGCCGTATACAAATGTTCATTAGTCACTAGCATGACTTCACTCAACGCTGTAGCCTTCGTATGTAATTCATCGATTTGTTCCAGCACACTCATGGGATCAAGCTGCTCGTCTTCTATGGTCTTTACCAATTCGTCAAAATATCCCGTATATTCCCCAATCTGACTATGTAATTGTTCTAACTCTTTAAATGCCGGCGAATCTGCCGCAAAATCCACCGTCGCCAACTCTTTAGTCAGTTTTGTTTGCTTGTCCTTAAAGGGTTGGACGAACTCCAAATCACTCGAACCCGCTAACGAAGATTCTACCGCATTCATTTCCTGCAGCAGCTGCGTAATTAATGACACGGTAATTCGTTTTTCCATCTCAGCTTTTTGCGTTTCCATAGAAATCTCCACTTGGCTGATTTTATGGTTTTGATAAAACGCTACTCCCAAAAAGAAAAGAACAACGGCGGAAAAACTCAAAATCAACTTCCATTTCATAGTTAGATGCATAGACCTAGCTTTCAACAATATCATCCTCCGTATAAAGCCTCATATTGCAATAGGTACATTCTACCAATATCTTGATTGTAGAAGCTGGACGTTAAATACTGGACAATGTTTTGTATGAGAAATGTAAATTATCTCGAATACCCAATCATTAATTCTCCTTGCAATTGACGTAACGTTAAATGCTAAAATAATCCACATAAGGCGCCTTATCAAACTATGAAATGGGAGTTGTCTATGAGCGGATTTGTTACCATTGATAAGCTTTCTGCGCAATTCGGACTGACGAGTCGGACTCTGCGTCACTGGGAAGCACAAGGATTGTTTGAAAGTAAGCGGGACAGCAGCTCTGGCTGGCGGATTTATGATGAGAAAGCAATACTCGCCATTCGGGTTACCTCATTATTAAGAAAGCTGGATATTAGCATCAAGGATATTGGAACCGTGCTTAAAAATATGTCCGTTCAGTCCATGTACGAAGCGCTCAGCCAGCAAGCGGCTTCTATTCACAATCAAAAAACAGAACTAACAAATAGAGAAGGTGAAATCCATCTCTTTTTACAGTGGATATCCGCCCATCTCGAGGAACCCATTACAAATCAATTATTATCTGAACTAAACGAAAAGTCATGCAGTCCATCGGATGGTATGACTAAAACTGAGGAGGTTATATCTATGCCAACTATTAATCACTCTACCCCTATTCATGTAAGATTCATTACTCTCCCAGCTATGAGATTTGCCTACAATGTTGCGGTTAGTACCTCTCCAGAAGATGAAGCTATGATCCCAGTTAATGAATGGCTGGAAGCTAGTCAACTATTAGGCACAGCACGGCTGTTTGGCGGCAATACGAACCCGCATCCAAGTGGTGAGAATAAACCTTACGGATATGGATTCTGTGCCTCAATACCGGAAAATGTGAAGATACCAGCTCATCTAAAGGAAATGCGGCTCGACGGCGGCCTCTATGCTCTGACAGAAAGCACTGATGATATCTATGGTTCATGGCAAGCCCTAATGGGGTATCTGGATAATCATCCTGATTATCAAGCGGATCACGACTCCAGATTATGTCTGGAGGAGCATATCCGCAACGATAGTCCCAAAGGTAGCGGAAATGAGTATGCCCTAAATCTACTCGAACCTGTAAAAAAGAGAGTTCACGCGCTTACGTAAACGAGCGAGCCATAGATAAACGTTTCTAATCTTTTAAAAAACAAAACGCTCTCTTCTGCTTATTCAGGCAGACGGAGAGCGTTTTGTTGTACATTGCTTCTATTGATTTATTCCCTACGCAGACACTGCTGGAGTAATTTTCACAAAAATAAATCGTGTAAGCGGCCCAACTAAAATGATTTGCAGTGGAAGTGCAAAAATAAAATTTTTACCTATGGCAGACAGATAAGCTCTTGGTAGTTCAGCAGAAAATCCAACATGGAGAACTGTGCCATAGAAGGACATGAACAATACCATTCCGGTCACCATAAAAAAGGATATGAACATGATTTTTTTGATCATCGGATCATTTTCTTTAACCAGCTTATGCGCGATCCCCTTCGCAACCTTGCCTACAACAAATACATCTAGAATGAGTGCAACTATAAATGCAGGCAAGTAGCCGACAATCACATCCTTAACTAACGTGCCTGACCAACCCTCCATTAGTGCTACATTGTAAATACTCATACCCAGCACCATCAAAAAACACATGATGAACGTAAATAAAAATGCTTCTTTTTTGTTTCTTCCCATCTTCAAGCTCCTTTTATCTCTATATTGTCAACTTGGATTACAATAACACAAATTCTCAAATCAAGTCAACCAAGTTGACAATATTCGCAAATGTCTTATACTGGGGTAAACGAGCCATGATTTAGGAGTGTTCTAATGAATAAGCAGCTGCAAAAAATGAACCTGATCGATTTACTCAGTGAGAAGCATCTAGCTTTACGTAAAATAGTGACAGACAAAGACCCGGATCAAATTAATAAGACCGAATCCCACATTCTTGCAGTTCTTGAGGCCCGAGAAATGTTATCGATCTCAGAAATCAGTAGAATAATTCATATTTCAAGACAGGGCACGCATAAAAGCATTCAAGGCATGTTATCCCGTGGTTATGTCGAAGCCGTTGAAGTCGAAGGAAATCAGCGTGACAAAAATATTGTCCTCACTCCAAAGGGAATAGAATGCAATAACAGAATGATGATCACCAAAATTGAATTAGAGCAGCAGATCGCTGCCAAGCTAGGAGTAACAAATGTAGAGCTTCTTAAATCTTTGCTAAAAGAAGATTGGCTCTAATCTCCAGCAAAAAAAGACGCAGAGTTGTCTACTCTGCGTCTTTAAAAAGATTGAATTATTTTCCGGGAAATTGTCGTTAATTAGCTTTCAAAGCACTGTTTGCCGCGCTCTCTCCACCTAGACGACCTGAGGTAAAGGAATAACCAATTCCAACCCCATTGCCAACATAGGTATCGTTGAATAATACGCCTTCCGATTCAAGCCCTACAGCAAACAATCCTTTTACTGGTGTACGTTTATCATTTAGCACTTGGAACTTAGTGTTTACCAGCAAGCCACCTACAGAACCCAAGTTGTTGATTTCAGCGACGATGGCATAATATGGTCCTTCTTCGCCCATTGGCTCTAAATAATCAGCAGCTTTACCAAATTCAGTATCCACACCAGTTTTTGTAGCTTCTTTATAACTATTGTAATTTTCTACAAACACATCAACATCCATACCTGCATTTGTTGCTAATTCTTCGATTGTATTTCCTTTGAAGCCATCTCCGTTTTCTACCATAGAATCAAAGACCTTTTCTGCATTTACCCATGGATTCTCTAACGTGAAATGATCTGCAAATTCGGCATAAAATTCTGGTGGCATTCCTGGCAGGCTTGGTGCGTTAACACCTTTCATCCCCTTGGACTGAAGAGCAGCCAATTGTGATTTTGATACGATAACCATATGATAAGCACCATTAAATGCACTCGTATTAGCTGCTGCGACCGATGTTAATGTAGCTGCTTCATCTCTGAAACGTGCTCCGGAAGAACTGACATTCATGAAGTTAGGCAGATATGTCAACATGAGCGGATAACTTGCTTCAAAAGGCTCATATTGTGCTTTTAGTCCTTGTGTTGCTCTGGCTAATGTTTGGTGCAGCATCTGTCCACCGAAGTTATCAGGAACCTTGGCTCCTGCTTCCCAAGCCATCTTCAGACCTTCCCCAACGTTCTGACCTAGTCCTCCGTTAACCCCTTCAAAGCCAAAAGCTTCTTTAACCATTTCCGAATTTGCGGCATAACCGCCTGTTGCCATTACGACACTTTTTGCTGTGATTTCAAGAGTAGTCCCGTCTGATTTCTCAGCCACAATACCTGTAACTTCTCCTGCTTCATTGGTAATCAGCTTTTTGGCAGTGGTTTCAGTGATCACTTGTCCACCCTTTTGTTCAACCGATTCAGCCAACATTTTCCGAAGGGTCTCTTCACGGGTTTCATAAGCTGGCAGTACATGCAGCTGCTCTCCGAAAAAGTTTAGGAAGCTGGTTTTATACCCTTTTTCTGCTAACCAATCATAAGTTTCACCGGATTTCGTTACGTATTGTCTAATCGCTGCAGCGTCAACTCTCCAGTGATTGTTGACAATCCAATCGGCAATTTCTTTTTCCACATTTACTTTAAGATTATTGTCAGTAGCTGCGGAAGAATTATAGAACTTACCAGCCCAGGATAGATTACTTGCTCCCCCGATAACTCCTGTTTTTTCGATAATAATAACCTTGGCACCTTTATCAGCAGCGGTTACCGCTGCGGACACACCAGAAGCACCGGCGCCTACTACCACTACGTCTGATTCAAGCTTTTCCGTTTTACCTTCACCCGCTTTTTGCACGCCACCGGCTTTGAGGACTTCCAGATTTCCTCCACCTTTGGTTACGGCATCTTCAACGGCCGCGAGCATTGCTTCACTGGAAAGACTCGCACCACTAACAGCATCTACTGCCAAGGTTTGTCCCTCCAGAATTTGATCTTTTATTTTTTCAAGTGCACTATCGCCTAGACCACCCGTTTCTGACTGGCTTACGATCTTGATATCTTTAATTTTATCTGGCTCATCCATAGTGACTTCTACTTTAATCACGCCTTCTTTGCCTTCCGCTTCCCCAGCGAATGTACCGGCTTTAAAAGATGATGATGACGAATTTGCCGACTCCCCATTTCCTTTGCATCCGCTCAGCATGGAAACGATCAGCACCATACAAAAAGTTAACATGAGCATTTTCTTGGTGAAATTTCTGTTGCGCATTCTCTTCTCCCCCAGTATCTAATATCTTATAGCTCGCCAAGAACGTGATATTTTTCACATTCATATCTATACATATCTACCGAACGTTGCCAAGCTATATACCGAAGTATAAACATTGGTGCAGCACCAAGGTCAATGTCCAATTCTTGTCCAAAAAGAAAAACACCCGCTCTCAGAGCAGGTGTTTATAGAAATACACTTATACAATTGGAATATTCACTTCCAAATACGAACAGTTATTGCCTTCTATTTTTTCAGTGAGCATTAATTTACCCACCACATCACCCGCTATAGTATATCCATTTGCTTCGATGTAATCTATCATAAACTGCAAGGATTTCTTCGTGATATAATGTCCATCCGTAGATAACATGATAGCCGAGATACAGGTACTCGGGCTAATGTACTCTACATATTCATCGATATCCATCGCAAATTTCTGCACTTCCTCCTCTGGTAAGGTAAGCCCCCAGCTATAGTCAAAGTTATTATCACCGGATAACACCCCCGCGTCCTCAATCTTAAAAGAATAAAACGCATAAGGAAGCCTATCCATCCAAGTGTTGACGAGGCTTTTTACGATATCATTTTTTAATAATGCATTTTTATCCGTTTGCTTAAGCCTGTACATGCCTGGCAGCTGTTTAAGTTTACATATATATAATGAGGACTCTATTTCCTTAAGCTCTTTATGAATTTCATTCATCTTGTTTAGCAGCATCGTCTTTTGCTTAATCTCTTCTTCTAAACTCTGCCGAGACTGCTGCATCATTCCCATAACTTGCTCAATAGAGGACTCCTTCATCAAAAGTGCCACTTCGGGCAATGGAATTTCCATACTGCGATACCATCTGCTCATTAACAGATCCCTTGCATCTAAATCATTAAAATATCTATAATTATTGCTGTTATCTTTTGTAGGCCTAACAATATCATGTTTCTCGTATAATCTCAGCGTATCCGCAGTTACCCCGAGAATGGAAGCAAATTCACCTATGCAATACTTCACCTGAAGTCCCTCCATTCATTTCATGCATACCCTACCACACTAAATGATAAAGAGAAAGACGCTGTTGGGATATGAAGTAACTCATTTCATACTCAGGGTGTACATGCTAACTACGCTAGTGCAAGTAAGTGAACTAACATAAATCCAACTAGAGATAACATGACCGAGCCTATAAGTCCCGCTGCAAAAGACTTCATTCCAAGCCGTCTAAATGCCGCCAAATCAACGTTTAACCCAAGCCCTGCCATCGCCATAGCGATTAACATATAAGCAATCGTAACGATCCCATTGGCTACTGATGCGGAGACGATCCCTAACGAATTCACACCACTGACAACTAGAAATCCTAGAATAAACCAGGGGATTGGAATGCTTTTCCACGAAGCTTTAGCCGCTCCACCTTGCACTTTTCTTTCTTCACGATTGGACCAAATCCCAATTAAAATAGCCACTGGCACAAGTAAAGCCACCCGGGTCAATTTAACGATGACCGCCATATCAACGGCAGCATTTCCACCAGCATCCGCAGCCGCGATAACGTGAGCAATCTCATGTAAAGTCGCTCCTGAGAATACCCCATAACCTAAATCTGATAAGCCGAGGAAAGGATACAAAAATGTGTACAGCAGTGTAAATATTGTGCCTAATATAGCTACTATAGCTGCACCAATGGCCGTTTCGTCATCTTTAGCTTTTATCTGTGGAGCGATGGCAACCACCGCTGCCGCACCGCAAATCGCAGTTCCGCAGGCAGTTAAGATACTGAGGCGCTTATCTACTTTGAACAGTCGAGCCAGTCCGTATACAACGGAGATCGCAAATATAATGACGATGACTGCCAAAAGAAATACCCGAGGTCCTGCAGCAACGATATCCATTAGATTAAGCCGCATACCGAGCAGGATAATCCCTAGACGAAGCAGTTTTTTACTGGAAAAATCGGTGCCATGTGTGATGCTATCTGGCACTCCTATCGTAGCTCGCCAAATAATCCCGATTAAGATGGCAATGACCAATTGCCCCATAATAGATAGGAATGGAAAACCCGCTAAAAATTTCGCCAATAATGCGATAACTAAGGTTAGCCCTATCCCTAATGCAAACCCAACCTTTTTGTTGTGATCCGGTTGATACAAACCTTCTGATTGACCCATGTCGTATACACTCCTTGATGAATCTCTAGATGATGCTGTATAAATACATCCCATGACTCAACAATAATACGACATCGCTCGGAAGTTAAATACCAATATCCTATCCGTAAGATTAGGAATACTTATGCTTAATTTTAGACAAAAAAAGCTCCTTCGAGTGAAACATAAATGCCGTAGCATCTGCCTCACGAAAGGAGCAATTATAATCGTTAGTGATATTTAGGCTTCCAGCTTCTGTAGTCGAGTCCCTTTTGGAAGTACAGAAGTTATATATTCGTGTACCGGATGTTGCCCTTCCTCTTCCGCAAGTACAGTTACAATTCCTTGATCTGTACCGGTTCGAATCAGCCGCCCCATCCCTTGTTTGAGTCTTAACAGCATGTAAGGCAAATCCACATCTTCAAAAGGAGTGGAGGTTTCCGCCCGTTTTGCCATAAACACTGGATCAAGCGGAGGATACGGCAACGACCATATGATCACATTGGATAATGAAGGTCCAGGGATGTCCAGCCCTTCCCATAAGGTGACCGCACATAACACGCTATGCTCATCCCGTTGGAATGCCGAAATCAAATAGCTGATTTCTTGATCCCCTTCATATAAAAATGAATATGAACTGCTTTCCGGTCGTAATGAGTTAAGCTGCTTGAACTGCAGAAGCTCTTCACGAGTACGGAACAGTAGCAGTGCTCTACCTTCAGTCCGCTGAATAAGCTTCAGGGAAATTTCCATTTTCTCAGCAAAATCCCCACTCTGAAGCTCTGGCACATAGACATTCATCTGGTGCTCATAGTCATAAGGTGAGTCTACAGAGAAGAATAAAAAATCTTGTATCCCAAGACTGTCCTTCAAGTATTGGAATGATTTATCCACAGACAATGTAGCCGATGAGAATACGATTGGCATTTTTTGCGTGAACAGGCTGTCTTGAAGTACCTCTTTGACATTTCGTGGCATGACCGACAGCGTTAGACCATCGCTTTCTTCTGTCGCCCAGCAGATTAGAGCTCCCGAATCCTCAAACAATCGCAAAGCGATCTCTATGGTCTCCAAACGTTCCTCCACAATTCGCAGTTGGTATTCATCAATCGTGTAGAGTCCGCTTTCGAATACTAATTCTTCTTCGATAGCAGCAATTACACTCCGCATCCGGTGTACCTCACGAATCAATGAAGCATTCAGCTCAATGCTTTTCCGATCTGATCCAGGTATGTTTCGGCATTGACGGCGAATCGCTTTGAACATTTGCTCACTTTGCATGATCGCTTCATCAATCAGAACGGCCAGCGTTTCACGGATTTCATTCTGTAGCAGGCGGGAAATCAATTCTTCAAAGACGACATGCTTCATCTTATAGCCAAGCGCCTTCATGGCCGCTGATTCTAATAAATGTCCTTCATCGAATACAACCGCACAGTGATCCGGAAGCAAAGGGATTTGCCCTTCCCGCTTACGCGCTTCATAGGTCCAAATATGCTCCATGTAATAATCGTGGGAACAAATGATCAGATCGCTTGATTTCCGGTAATGATCACGGGACAAGGTCTGCCCGCAGCGGTGACGCATATCGCAAGTAAAGCAGTCCTGAAACGTATCCCAGTTAATCTTGTTCCATTGTTCGTCATTCAGATCAGGATAATCTCTGCGGTCTCCATAAGCATGGAATTGCTGCATCGGTGCATGTGAATGTACAAAATCAGGTAATGTACTGTACAAGCTCTCCAGTGGTAAGCTTTCATCATCATGGTTCCGAGCCTGATCCAGCTTTTTCAGACACATATATTTATCCGGAGATTTCGCTAGTCTGGCATCAATATTCATGTTCAGATGCTTCGCAAGCTTGGCGATATCGCCTTCCGGTTTCACAAGCTGCTCAATCAAGGACTCGTCCGCACATGCAATAATCGCAGGTTTGCCCATATAACGCGCGTAACAAATGCTATACAACAAATACACTAATGTCTTGCCTGTTCCGACCCCTGCCTCAGAAAAAATCGTCTTTTTCTCGGCAAAAGCTCGCTCTACCTGAAAGGCCATGTATATCTGTTCATCACGTACTTCAAATCCAGCCTCAGGAAGAATTTCATAGAATACATCTCCGACCCATTCCCCTACTTGCTCCATAAAAGGTTTGGTCCGATCATATTCAAAAGGATACTGTTTCGCCAACAAGCCTACCTCCAATATTTGATCAGGCATCTCTACCATGCCATGAAAAATAGAATCAACGGAAAAACTCTATTATCTCATACGTTTGGAGGAATTACAAAAAAAAATTAGAGATCTAAAGATCAGATTAACAACGAAGATACTCATTTTCGTAGATATTATTAATCCTTTCCAAAACATTCCGGGCTTGATCCTTAAATTTCAAATCCGCAACCTGGCCTTTCCGAAGAAATATACCTGTCTCTTCACGGTGTTCTCCCAGAACACCCTCATACAATTGGCCGGCGCCGTGGGTTGGCGGAGAGAAAAACAGCTTCATCAACGGTTTAACTATAAGAGGCAGTCCAGAATTTTTCCCTTTTCGCAATGTGTTATTGCTACCCGGATCAACACTGCGAATCATGATGCCCTCGTTAGCAAGTTGCGGCGCGGCGGCCTGTGTCCATAACGATAATGCCAGCTTTGAGGTGGCGTAAGGACCAAGCAGCTTGCGGAAGGTTATGGGATGCTCCAAGATTTCTATCGTAAACTCTTTCGTATAATTAAGCGCTGAGGATGAGGTGTTGATCACCGTTTTTAAGCGTCCTTTTTGTAGGATATCCTTCAATTCCATTAAAATAATATACGGAACAACGGTCATCAATTCATAGTGCTTTTCGCGCCCCTGTTTCGAATAGCTTAGTTCGGGGAAGCTCCCGCCGGCATTGTTGAACAAAATATCGATTCGCTGCTCCTTGCCTTTGATCTCTTCCAGCGTCCCTCTCAAGCTGGCAAAATCCGCGAGATCGGTTGTTTTATAAATACGAAGCCAGCCGTTTTTGATGGCTTTTTGGATGTTCACATCGTCGGCCGGAAAATCGGAACGGTTCAAAGCAATCACCTGCCAATCCTCCGCTAGCAGTTTTCGAGTTAATTCCAATCCAATCCCGGCGTTAGCGCCTGTAATCAATGCGATATTTTCACGTTGCTGAGTGCTCATTGTAAATCTCCTCCTGAATTCGGGATATCTTCCTCTTCTAACGCACATTTTATTAATTGGAGTCGACTCCAAGTCAAGGCGTAATAAAAAGATTTTGTCCCAGAGATAAGGTCTTGACTTGGAGTCAGCTCCAAGTTGTATAATGCACACACAAAGCAATCTCCAGGAGGTACAGTATGAAGGCAGAGCAAACGTTTACGATAAAAGAAACCGCCGTGCAAACCGGAATATCCGAGGATACGATCCGCTATTACGAAAAGATCGCGCTGCTTCCCCGGGCGGACCGGAAGGACAACGGGCATCGCGTTTACCGGCAAGAAGACATAGATACAATCCGGCTGCTATCCTGCCTCAAAAAAACAGGTATGCCCTTGCAGGATATGCAGCCATTTTTGGCGGTCTCCGCCGACGCTGATCCCGCGGATTATCCTGAACTGGTGGAGCATTTAAGGAACCATCGAGAAAACATCGTCAGCCAAATCTCGTCGCTGCAGCAGGTTGTCGATTTTATTGATATCAAGCTGGAACAAGGGAAATATCGCCGAGACTGCTCAGATAAAAGCGAAGACCGATCGGAACCAAAAAACATCTCCCCCGTTGAGATGAGTTATTTTTCTGGAACAGCAAAAATGAATAATTAATGAGTTGGAGTTTTTAGGATGAAAGCAATGATAATTAAAAAATACGGAAAATATCCTCTTCAACTAGCCGACGTCCCTACACCCGCAGTGGGTGATTATGATGTATTGGCAGAGATCCATGCAGCAAGTATTAATCCTATCGATTTCAAAGTGCGGGATGGCAAAGTTCGTACGCTGTTGAAATACGATATGCCCCTAGTTTTAGGAAATGATTTTTCAGGGATTGTCATCCAAGTAGGAAAGAATGTTAAAAAATTCAAGATAGGTGATGGCAAAAGGTATTGATTCAAGCGGGAGCGGGCGGTGTTGGCACTTTTGCTATCCAACTTGCCTAAGCGATGGGGATATACGTGGCTACTACTACAAGCGATGCTGGAGCAGAATTGGTCAAGTCACTTGGAGCCGATCAAATTATCAATTATAAAACCGAAGCATTTGATAAGGTCCGGACAAATAAAACCTGTTATTGATCAAGTGTTTCCTTCTGTAGAGGCGCAGAAAGCGATGGAGTATTCCGAATCGGGCAGAGCTAAAGGAAAGATCATATTAAAAATAAAGTGATACAACACATAAATAAAACGGCAGTCTAAGACTTTATGCTTCTCGTCTAGACTACCGTTTTTTATTTGTGTACTCGTTAATTAAATTATCTATTTCCAAAAATCCGTGCCAGCAAAAACAAACTCTTTATCCAACGTCTCGTCCCCATCTTCAAAGCAATCTGCCCAAGAAACACGTTGCTTACTCAGGAGAATTGCATCCTTCACGCCATATTCCTGATAACAAACGGTTTGTTCATTAGCGGTGTTGTTCCAGTTATCCCAGCCAAGTGGATGAATATGTGCACCCAGCTGACAATCTACAAATACGGTTTTAGCATACTCACGCCATGGACGGCCCAGAAACACCGGAGCAATATCAGGAGCCGCTGTTAAAAAGCAATTTTTAAAAATATAACCATACGATTGTCCCACGGGTGTGGAGGCTGCCGTAATATAACCTGCTTGATTCTCACTATGACGCAAGCTGCGAATTTCACATCTGTCAAAATAAGCCGTAGCCCCACCAAATATAAAGTCCACTGTTCCCTCTATATAGCAATGCTGATACAACTGCCGATATTGGGCATGGTGCTTTCTCAGTGGTATACCTCCAAACGTAGATCGCTCTTTGGGTGCAGGTGGCAAAGGTCCCGTGAACAACGTGTCCTGATACCCTTTTAAAGTACAATTTCTGAATACGGTTTGATCACAATTAGCATACACGGCTACCGCCTGCCCGATATTTTCACCCTGCCCTGCATTATTGGTAATCACCAGATTCTCCAAGATCAGATGGCTGCCGCCCAGAAATAACGTTGGTGTAGAGAATGTATTGATTTCTTCGCCCGCTTCATCACGCTCTTTCGCGTAACGATTCATAACAATCTCCACGTAGCCAATCCCTATGATCGTAAGATTAGAACGATAAATCCGCACTGCCTCTTTATAGACCCCTGACAAAATATAAAGCGTATCCGCTTGACCGGATGGCCCCTGCTCTAGTGAATCTATCGCCTCTTGAATCGTGTGATAAGCGCAAAAGGATTCTTTTCCTACAACAAGCATAGTGGATTCTTTTCCTTTCAATAAATTGATGACTCTCTCTTATGGACAGACATTCTGTTCTTCAGGTGACACTGTAGCTTGTTCTACTAATTTTTCCGGCTTCTTCGTGTTTTTTGATCGACAATTTATGATCTCTACAGCTTCTCCATTTTCAATGTAAAAAGCAGGCCCTTCATGGTTCTCAATCGTCACCTGATGAAATTGAACATCTCTTGCATTCCCGAGGAAAAACCCGCGATTATTCATGTTTTCGATCCCTGTCATCATGTCTGGATGGCCGGGAATTGCATTCGTCGCCATGGAGATGTCCACATTGGTAAACGTAATCTCGGATACATACTGCTCCGCAAGCCCGTATAAGAAACCCGCTGCGGCATGAACATTACGTGCGGTAATATTGGCAAAATGAATGCGTCTAAAACACGGCGTTTCCTCTGTAACCGGATAAGGATTTTTATCCCACACATATTTTTCTTTTCCGCGTGGTCCACAGAAATAATATAGATTTAGAGTAAACGGACAAATAACGTCCTCCATTACAATATTGCTGATCCGAATATCTTCAATCGTTCCCCCGCGTCCCCGTCTTGATTTCATCCGGATTCCACGATCGGTTTGTTTAAACACACAATTACTAATCGTGACATTACGAATATCTCCACTCATTTCACTACCGAGTACGACACCCCCGTGTCCATGTACCATAGTGCAGTTGGTGATCGTAATATTCTCACAAGGAACTCGTTCTTTGGTATCCTCAGTTCCTGCCTTGATCGCTATGCAGTCATCACCGACATCAATATTGCAATTGCTAATTCGCACATTGGTGCAAGACTCTGGATTAATACCATCTGTATTTGGAGAGTCCGCCGGGTTCAGAATGGAAATATTATCAATAGTCACATTGTAACAGCCTATCGGATTAACGGTCCAGCTTGGAGAATTGACCAGCGCGATATCTTTAAGGGTTACCCGCTGACAGCTGTCCAAGCCGATTAGAGTCGGCCGGGGATACTGCAGCTCTTCCCGGCGGTTCCGAAACTTATCCCACCAGAGTTCACCATTTCCGTTAATCATTCCGCTGCCAGTGATCGATACATTAACTAACTCTCTTCCATAAATACAAGGTGAATGAACCTGCTGCTTCACTCCTTCCCATCTGCATTCCACTGCAGGGTAATCCTCCGGGTTCGTACTGAATGAAAGAATGGCACCAGGATTTAAATTCAATTCGATATTGCTTTTCATATGAATTGCACCGGTTAAGAACGTACCAGCCGGCACATAAACGGTTCCTCCACCGGCTTTATTTGCCGCTTCAATTGCACGCGTTATCGCTTCTGTCGCTAACTTTTTACTATTCTTAAGCGCTCCAAAATCCTCAATATTGTAGATCAACATTCATAAGCCTCCCTGTTCTATATCAGATCCAGCCTCTTAATTGTTCGTATTCCACACAGGCCTGAAGGAAAGCACCCACACCTTTTTGGTCGTTAGTGACAATAGGCTCGCTAATGTAATAAGCGAAAGTACCGTCACGTTGGTCCACTCCACCTAATCCTGCTACTTGGCAATTCTTATTTAAATTGACCCATTCTTCTTTGGTTTCTAGTACAAACTCCGAGATAAGTCCTTGTTGAGCCAGATCTAATGTTTCGTACCATCCAGCGTTTAACACGCCTAATCGGATACCTTTAGCCATGGCATACACGATCATACTTGAAGCAGAGGCCTCAAGATAATTTCCTTTGCGTTCCCCTAGATTAATCACTTGATACCAGACCCCGGATTCCTTATCCTGATATTTCTTCACCGCAGTTAAGGTATCATTTAGTATTCGTACCAGCTCTGGATAATCTGAGTGCTCACTAGGCAGCAATTCCAGAACATCAACCAATGCCATGAGATACCAGCCAAGTGAACGGGCCCAAAAGTTAGGCGAAAGTCCTGTTTCAGGGTCGCACCAAGGTTGAATACGCTGTTCATCCCATGCATGATATAGCAGACCTGTTACCGGATCTTTCGTATGCTTCTCACACAAGATAAATTGTTTAGTTACATCCCCAAGTCCCTTTCCTTCTTCAAAAGCTAGCAAGTAGGCTAAATAAAAAGGAGCGCCCATATAAAGTCCATCTAACCAAATCTGATAGGGATATATATTTTTATGCCAAAAAGCACCTTCCGAGGTTCGCGGATGGGTCTCAAGTTGCTTTCTAAGTAGAGCAGCCGCTTTTTTGTATTTTTCCTGCTTCGTTTCTTTATATAGAGTCAATAATAATTTTCCGTTGTTAATATGATCGATGTTATACTCCTCTAGGTGGTAGCCCTTGACACTGCCATCTTCCTGAATAAAGTAGTCCATATTATCTTGAATGAACTGCAGATACTTCGAATCACCGGTCTGCTTCCAAAGCCATTCAAAACCGTTCAATACCACGCCATAATCGTAGGTCCAGCTTCCTTTGTAGCCTTTATCTTCATAAAGCTTCGGTGTCCGCGCCATAATAGAGTCTGCCGTTTGAATTGCCCACTGTGATTTCTTCATCCCAACCCCCAAAATATTTATAAATTTAAGAGCTCAAAAACTAGAAATAGGTTCACCCGATTTAAGGATTACTTTGTACATAAAATAATACGACTTGATTCTCTGCAATCTCAGAGAATCAAGTCATTGTTTAGTAAGGATACGGAGCGATTCAGTCTTGGAGCATTGACTGTATTTCAACACAAGCCATCACCAATGCGCCCACACCATGCAGATCATTTTTAACCTTAGGCCGAGTCACGTAACTCTCGTAATCTCCAGCTGAGGTACCGATACAAATGTCCGGCAGAACTAATCGGTTATGCTCATCCCACTGGATTACTTTGGTTAACCCTTCATATCCTTTTTTAGCGGCAGCTGTAGCGATAGTCACATCACTTACAACGCCATGCTTCACGGCTTTGGCAATCGTATAGACGAACAAACATGACCCTGAAGTCTCCAGCCAATTATCTGGCTCATGTCCCTTATCTACGACTTGATACCAAAGTCCACTTTTTTGATCTTGGTAACGAATAAGTGCATCCACAAAATCTCTCAGCGTAGTAGACAGCTCTGTCCGGGCTGAATCATGGGAAGGTAACAGATCCAGAAATTGCGATAAGGCGAGACCATACCATCCTAATGATCGGCTCCAGAACTCCGGTGAACAACCCGTCTCCGGATTCGACCAAGGCATCCGCCGGCTCTCATCCCAGGCATGGTATAACAAACCCGTTGTCTCATCCTTCATATGCTTGCGCATTAACATTTCCTGATGAAGGACCGTTTCACGCAAGCTTGGTTCATCGTAGACATTAGCATATTTCAAGGAGAATACGCCAGCCATATAAAGTCCATCCAACCACATTTGGTTGGCGTACTTATCCTTGTGCCAATACCCGCCCTCAGAGGTTTTATTTAGTGTGAGCAGTAAATTTCTTAGCTTCTCTGCTGCAATACGATACTTAAGTTTGCCTGTCCGTTCATAAAGAGTGAATAGTAACTGTCCTGCTTGAACCGCATCCAGCTCATCACGTGCAAAATAAAAGTTCCCGTATTCATCCACCAAATCATCTACATATTCCTGAATATAGTTGATATAACGGTCTTCTTGATAAGCATTCCACAAAAGCTCCATGCCACACAGAAATACACCCTGATGATAGTGCCATCGATGCGCGGGGGGAAGCTCTCCCGCCCTGTAAGTATCCATTAGTGAATCGCAAGCTTTTTTTGCCCACTCTATCGGCGTTGTAGGTATCTGTACAGTCATCTCGAAGCTCCTCCCCTAAGTATAGTCTCTCTCTTTCTTGCTAGCCCTTCATAGAACCCAACATGGCACCTTTGGCAAAATGCTTTTGCAGGAACGGATACACACAAACTATTGGTAAGGTAGCTACAACGATAACAGCCATTTTAATTGATTGATCTGGCGGCGGAACAGCAGCATCCAGTGTAGCGCTGTGATCCATACCGCTGGCAAGGACGACAATTTGTCTGAGCAGAACCTGTATTGGCCATTTCGCACTATCATTCAAATACAGAATCGCATTCATGTAGGTATTCCAATACGTTACCGCATAGAACAATCCGATAGTCGCTAACGCAGGTAAGGATAGTGGCAATACAATCCGAAATAATATTCCAAAATCGTTACAACCATCAATTTTGGCCGATTCCTCCAAACCTTCAGGTATATTTTGGAAAAAGTTTCTCAAAATGATCATATTAAAGGCACTAATCGCTGACGGTAGGATCAGTGATGCGTACGTGTCAATTAGTCCTAATTCCTTCACCACGAGGAACGTTGGAATCATCCCACCATGAAAAAGCATGGTGAACACAACCATGAAGTTAACCACTTTACGACCATCTAGATCTTTTCTGGTAAGAGCGTAGGCCATCAAAGAAGTTATAAACAAACTAAAAATAGAACCAATTGCCGTGACACCAATGGAAACACCCATGGCTTTAAATATTGTATTCGTCGAAAAGATGAACTTGTACGCTTCTAGACTCCATACCTTTGGAATCAGTACAAATTTGCTAGAAGCTAGTTCTGCACTCGTTGTGAAAGAGCCTGCTACAACGTGAACAAGGGGAAGCACAGTAATTAAAGCAATGATCGCAAGCAGCGTAAAGTTTATAGCAGAAAAGATTCTACCACTGATTGTTTTATCTTCTACCATTTCGATTCCTCCCACAAAATATCAATAAACGCCTTCTTCTCCCATTTTCTTGGATAATTTATTCACCATCATCACCATTACAAAGCCTACAATCGATTTAAAGAATCCAATAGCTGTACTGTAACTAAACTGCCCTTGTCTCAAACCAGCAGTATATACATACGTATCGATAATTTCCGCAACTTCTCGATTCATGGAGTTAAGTAGCAGATATACATGTTCAAATCCAAGATCAAGAACGGAACCAATTTTCAGAATAAATAATGTAATAATTACGCCTCTAATCGCTGGAAGAGTGATATGCCAGACTTGTCTAAGTCTTCCAGCTCCGTCCATACGCGATGCTTCATAAAGCCCTGGGTCAATCGCAGCTATGGAAGCTAGATAAATAATCGTTCCCCAACCTGCTTCTCTCCAAATCACCTGAATAATATACATGGGCCTGAACCACCCTGGATTAAGCAGGAAATTGATTGGTTCAAAGCCAAAATAGACAAGCAGCTCGTTGATAATCCCTCCATCCATCGTGACCATTACATAAGAAATGGAGACGATGATAACCAATGACAGAAAATGGGGCAAATAGAAGATCGTCTGAAAGGTTCTTTTGAAAAAGCTGCCTTGAAGTTCATTTAACATCAGGGCAAGAATAATCGGCATCGGGAAATAGATAAGAATATTTAATCCGAAAAGAATAAGTGTGTTCACTAATATATTTAAGAAATCCGGCTCTGTGAACAACCTGCTGAAATGCTTCATCCCTACCCAATCACTACCGTTGATCCCTTGATAGGGTTTGTAATCCTGAAATGAGATAATTAATCCGTACATTGGAAGATATTTAAAAATCAGAAAATACAGTACTCCCGGAGTTAGCATGACGTAGAGCCATTTATTTCTCCACAGCCGCTTTTTCAGTTCGCTGCTGCTTTTATAAATTTCAGGCTTAGGATTCATTTGAGGAGCTGAGCTGGGCTGTGCGGTGACTTCCTGCATGATATTCTTCCTTTCTCCTTCTTTATTCAAACACGATATTTCTGAACCCAGTGAGGAATAGAAAAGGTTGTTGAAACAAGATCAACAACCTTTTCAGCTACAATTTGTCGCTTAACTATTCCAGTACGGGTTACTATTTTTTGTATAACGCGTTGTATTCTTCAATAATCTTATCTCCACCACGGCTCTTCCAGTTCTCTACTTCCTTCTCAAATCCAGCCTTGTCAATCTGACCATAAATATATTTATAGGTTGCATCTGTAATAATCTGTTGAAGCTCTACGCCTTTTTCTGTATAGGTAGCCGAATCCATAGCAGCTGTTGGATCCGCTACACCAACTTTGACATTCTCAAGAACCAATTGATCTGCATGAATTCTTCCTGGCAGCGTGTTATAGTTCTCGTACATTCCATTGGTTTCAGCTTCGCCGATAACGCTGTCCTTATATCCCTTTACTTCACGTTCAATCAATTCTTTGTCGTCTGCAGCTTTCGCTTTACCGTCTTCAACGGTATAGTGAGTACCTTCAATTCCCCAATACATCAAATTAGCTACTTCTGGGGTCATCATTTGATCAAAGAAAGCAAGAATCTTCTTCAGCTCTGCCTCATCCTTGACAGCAGATTTCGGGAACAAGACAACATTGTTATAGCCTGGAATCATCCATTGAGCATATTTTCCATCTGGACTTGCAACCATACTATGCGCATCCAAAACAGCGTCAGGGTTATTCTTAATAGTATCTTTATTGAGGGAATCAATATCTTGCATGGAGCCCCCAATATAGAGTCCACCCTTTCCAGCCTTAAACATATTTACTGCATCCGTTTTACTGGTGGCAGCGAAATCTTGATTAATGTATCCGCCATCACGAGCTTTTTTGAAAAAATCCATTGTGTCGAAATATTCATCGAAGGTAAATTCAGGCGCTAATTTGCCATCCTTCTCACCCCAGGTATTCGGTGTTCCGAACCAAGACGAAACAGTTTTGAAAGCTCCATAGGTCAACTCATTACGGTCAATAATACCGGTAGTATCTTTCTTTCCATTACCGTCTGGATCTTGTTCTGTGAAGGCTTTAGCCATTTCAAATAATTCATCTACATTAGCTGGTGCAGCAAGTCCTAATTTATCTGCCCAGTCTTTGCGGTAAATGATCCCTTGGCGTGCAAGTGGACGCCCGATATATAGGGTATAAAGCTTGTCATCTACTTTCGTGTTATTAAGAATTTCTGGTTTCAGTTTGCTCAAATTCGGAAATTCGCTTAATAGTGGACCGATTTCCCAGAATTGTCCGTCTTTTATCGCTTCTTTCATCTGAATGAAGGTTGTCTGATTCTTCAAATATGTTACTTGCGGCAATGAACCCGTTGCAAAAGATGAATTCAGTTTTTCTTCATAAGTATCAGCCGGAAAAAATTGATAAGTCAGCTTCGTGTTGGTCAATTTCTCTAGTTCATTCTTAATCGTATCAGGCGGAGTCTCTGATGTATTCAATGGAAGCATGATTTTGATTTCTGTAGGTTCCTCTTTAGGTGCTTCAGTCTCTTCCACCTTCGTAGTGTTCTCTGCACTTGTAGTTGGGGCTGCTGCTTCTTCTTTGTTATTGTTGTTACCACCGCATCCAGCTAACAATGTGCTGAATGTTAACAGTGCTGTTAACAACATGGTGAAGGATTTCTTCTTCATACCATTTTGACCTCCATAATTTGTATTGGTTACGAGTTCCACGTTACATCGTCGGCAAGGTTACGAAAACAATCATTTCCCCATAACGGCGCGTTCTGAAAGGGATCTGAGCAAATGATTATCGTGATATCGCAGCACAAAAAAATCCACCGCATTATCCGCAGTGGATCAAAACCTTTTTAACCTATTTACTTTTCTGTCCCAAACTCAGCCTCAGCATATTCCTTAATAATAAGATTGCCTCCACGAGCTCTCCATTTCTCAACCTCTTGCTGGAATCCCTCGACGGTAATATTACCTAATATATAGTTATATGTAGCATCCACAATGATTGTAGATAACTCCATATTCTTCTCATCAAAAGTAGATGAGCTCAGAGAAACTGTCGGGTCATCGACCAGAAAAGATTCATTATCTTTACTCAGCTGATCTGCTAGAGAGGTTAATTGCTCCTTCTGAGCCACTTCCATAATGTTTTTATTACTAATGTCCGCGATCATTAAAGCATATAGCGGATTCACTTCCTGTACCCGCAGTTGTGAGGTTTCCTCGGGAAGGATAATCTTGCCGCCTTCAAGCTTATAATGCCGCCCCTCAAAGCCATACATCATTATATTGGCTACATCTTTATCCATGGTCCGATCAAAAAATCCAAGCACCTGCCGAAGCTCCTCCTCTGTGGCAATGGACTTTTTGGAAAAGAGATACAGTCCGTTGTAATTGGGGATAGACCACACTTTATATCCATCAGGCCCCCCGATACGATTGATCAGGGTAAGTTCAGCCTTTGGATTGTATGCTTGAGCTTCAATTGACAACCGCTGCACATCAGTCATGCTGCCAATAAACACACCAGCGATTCCGTTAATGAATTTATCGCGTTGAACCTCTTTACTGGTAAGAGCAAAGTCCTGATTTATGATTTTTTCATCATATAATTTCTTCATAAAATTCATTGTGTTCATATACTCCGCTGTTACGAATTCCGGAACAAATTGATGATTCTCTAGCTTCCAATTATTTGGTGTGCCAAAATAAGAGCTTAGTGTCTTAAATACACCATAAACAAGATCATTACGATCGACTAATCCAAGGGTATCTTGTTTGCCATTCTGATCCGGATCGTTATATGTAAATTGCCTCATTACTTCATATAGATCATCTAAGGTCTGTGGATTGCTTAAATGAAGATTGTCCAGCCAATCCTTACGTATAATGACACCCTGTCTGGAGGAAGGGCGTTCTGTATATAGGCCGTAGATCTTTCCATCTACAGCGGTCTGTTTAAGAATAGCGGGGTCCAGTGCTTTAAGATTGGGGAACTCCTGAAGATATGGGCCGATCTCCCAAAATGCTTCAGAACGGATGGCGTTTTTCACCAGATTATAATCTGAGAACTTCACAAAGGTGACTTTTCCCAAGGAATTAGTGGTCAACGCCGTGTTCATTTTATCGGTATAAACACCCTCAGGCACCCACGTGATATCAAGCTCCACCCCTGTTAATCTTTCAATCTCAGCTATAATCTTTTTTGAAGGCTGCTGTGGAAAATGAAGGGGTGCCAAGATCGAGATGTTCGGGCGAGCTTCTTGCAGTACAGAACCAGCTGACTTTCCATCACTGCAAGCGCTTAACATAGGGAAAACAAGCATGAAAAATAAGCAGAAACAAAACGTTGCCCTTCTACACAAAAATTGTCTAAACATTTCTACAGCCTCCTAAGGTATTGTAAGGATTTTCACCCTACAGCTTGAAGATTTTCCATTTTGTAGTCATAATTAGGGTTAATGATTATTGCAGAACGAGATGATTATTGTTATTTTCCACCAGGTTTCATACACTAAGAACAAGTGTCTACTTCTACATAAGTAAAGGTGCTGAGCCCCGTGAGACCATTAAGCTTTTTAAGTAAATTAACGATTTTTGCCTTTGTAATTAGCACGTTGCCGGTGATATTCATCGGTTCTTTTTCCTATTTCACATCATCTAATGAGATCCAAAAGAACGTAAACAACAGTAAAATGGAACTTATATTACAAATCACCTCAAATGTAGAACATAAGTTAACAACTGTCAATCAAACATTAAACCAAGTGATCAACTCTAGTGTATTAAAAAAAGCACTAAATAACCCTTTAAATGAAACCGATTTCATTTTATATAATGATTTAAGAAACGAAATCCGCAATATGCAATCCTTCGATACGAAACTGGAGGATGTCATCCTGCTCAATCAGCAGCAGAACTGGATGATCAAAAATTCGGGCGTCTACCGTCTGAATGAATACAAAAACCACGCGCAACTCTCTAATCTAATGAATATAGCTGACGATACTTCATGGATTTTGAATCCGTCGTCCTTATTTTATAGCGAGGAGAGCATTAACGTCACTGGCTGCAATTACAGCATTAGTCTTATCAAAAAGCTTCCCACCAATAAGCTGCAAAAATATGGGCTTGCCCTAGCTAATATTCCGGTCTGCAGTCTTCAGGATTTCATTAATTCAGATGTGCAGCCACTCGATGACATTATCGTTCTGGATCAAGCTGGCCGCTTCCTGCTCCATCCGGATACCAGCTTAATCGGAAAACCTAAAGAGCAAGGCGGATTTAAAGAAGTCCCTTTAATCTCTGATCCTTCTAAACAATCCGGACAGTTCAAGACTGTGATCAATAAAAAGAATTACTCCGTCACTTTCATGCGTTCTCAGTTAAATGGCTGGGTTTATCTATCGGTTACTTCTATGGAAAGCTTGACGAAGGAGTCCAATAAAATCGGGATGTTTACGATAATCGTGTGCACCATTATGCTCTTGTTCTCCATTCTTCTGGCATGGATCGGTTCCAGACGTATGTACACCCCTATCGAAAGACTGCTTAATCAGATGGGCCAACGCAAACCGGATATTAAATCGAGACATCGCAATGAATTTCAGATTATAGGAGAACAAGTTCATTCTTTGTTCCAATCCAAATCACAGCTGGAAAAAGAAGTCCGGCAACACTTTCAGCAGGTGCGAACGTTTTTTCTGATCAATGCCTTCCACGGAAATGTTAAGAAACGTGATTTGCTCGAAGAATTAGGGCAATTCGGCTACCAAACACAGCTTAAAGAATGGAAAACCATGGCAGTAATTACGTTGTCTATTGATTATGCCGAGGATTCCAGCTATGAGAAAAAAGATCTCAGCCTCTTATTGTTCGCTGCCCACAATATGATCGAAGAGTTAATCTGTCCTGAACAACGGCTGGCTCCTGTAATCATGGACCATGCGGTAGTCGTATTATTGGGCAGTTCAGACTGCGATACCCAGTCTTTTCATAAGACACTGTATTCGTTAACGGAGAAGCTGCAGCAAGAAATAAATAATTATCTAAAGGTGCAGGTGAGTATTGGGCTGAGCCTTCCCTTCAACGCCTTCGATAAACTAGCCATCGCCTACAGAGAAGGTCTAGAAGCACTGAAACATCGCATTAAGCTTGGCAAAGGCGTTATTATTCAATATGAGAACATTAACTCCGGCAAACATTATCTGAACTTGAACTACCCTACGCATAAAGAAAACGATCTAATGGATGCTATCAAGCTGGCTGAAACGGATAAAGCCAAGGAACTGATTCATTTGCTTTTTAAATCTATTTTTGCCCTTGAGCTTTCACCACAGGAATATCAAATCCCGTTGACCCGCTTACTCAATAACTTGCTCATTATGATGCAGGAATCGGGCATTAGCTTAAATCAGATCTATCATGCTAATGGCTCTATTTTTGAGGAATTGCATGACCTTCATACCGTGGCTGAGATTGAGGATTGGTTCTGGAGCATGGTCATTTACCCGATGATCAAAATTTTTATCAGCAGGCAAAATGCCCAATACCAAAACATCTCTGAGAAAATCATTGATCTGATCCAACATGAATATGATACAGATCTAACCTTGGAAGAATGCGCTTCTCGGCTGCATTACAACGCCAACTATATCAGCAGTGTCTTCCGTAAGGAGACCCAATACTATTTCAGCGAATATTTAACGATGTACCGATTTAAAATGGCGAAAAAATGGCTGCAGGAAACCGATATGCCGATCAAAGATATTGCAGCCAAATTAAGATACAACAATTCTCAGAATTTCATTCGATCTTTCCGTAAACAGGAAGGGATGACCCCTGGACAGTACCGGGATAACAATACAGGCACTAAATCCAAACCAACATTTGACGAATCTATGTAAAAATCACAAAATAATCGTTCAAGGTCGAATCTAAAAAAAAAGAGTCTCTCTTTTTTTCGGAAAATATGTTAACGTGTGCATATAACCATTTAGGGAGGAATTTGAACGCAATGTTGAACTTTCGACTAAATACTAACCGTGTAGAACAAGATGAGATTTCTCAGGAAACCTCACTACTCACCCTCTATCCGCTCGAGACGGATCAACCCCGTCCTTTTATATTGGTATTGCCTGGTGGAGGTTATCAGCACTTAGCCAAACATGAAGGAGAACCTGTGGCTCAATGGCTAAACAGTCTAGGTATTCATGCAGGTGTACTAGATTATCAGGTCGGAGACTTCAACGTCTCTTCTTTGTTAAATGATGTTGAGGAAGCTCTCAAATGGATTAGGGAAGCACCCAAAGCTTGGAATGTGATCTCAGACAAAGTAGGGATGATTGGATTCTCGGCTGGAGGACACTTAGCTTCCATCTTTTCTACCACTAGAGCAGAGAAACCAAATCTTCTTCTGTTAGGTTATCCTGTAATCACTTTCCAAGAGTCCCATTCGCATAAGGGAAGCCGGCTACATTTTCTTGGAGACGACCCATCACAAGCGGAGCTTGACTCCTTTTCCTCAGAAGCCCAGGTGGATTCACTCACACCTCCAACCTTTATCTGGACAACAGCAAACGATGCCAGCGTTCCCGTGGAGAATAGTCTGTTGTTCGCCTCTGCCCTGTCTAATCAGGGAATTCCTTTTGAATTACATATCTTTGAAGAAGGGCGGCATGGTTTAGGGCTTGCTAAAGAACACCCTCATTGCCAGCAATGGCTTTCCCTTGCTGAGAACTGGCTAAGGGAACATCAATACGTTAAAGGAGCAGAAGGCCTTATGAGACAACAACTATTTATTGCAGGCGATTCCACTGCGGCTATTAAAGGCGCTGGAGAAAAACCTATGACTGGCTGGGGAGAATACCTGCAAAGTTATTTTGGGACTTCTATTCAAATCCAGAATCGTGCAATTAATGGTCGAAGCACCAAATCGTTCATAACAGACGGCCGCCTGGATGCCATCAAAAAAGACTTTCAACCCGGCGACTACCTGTTTATTCAATTTGGACATAACGATGAGAAAAAAGATGATCCATTACGTTACACCGATCCTGAAACTGAATATCGCCACAATCTAATTCAATATATAGATGCAGCTCGGCAGCTAGGGGGGACTCCGATTCTGTTAACCTCTGTAAGTCGCCGCCGCTTTAACGCCGATGGAGAGCTTGACCCGTTGGCTGTAGGCGCTTATCCCGAGGTAATGAGACAAGTGGCTGAAGAAACGCACACTCCGCTACTTGATATTTTCACAGCCTCGCAAGCGCTCTATCGTTCATTAGGCGAAGAAGAATCCAAGAAGTTATTCATGCACTTACCAGAGAAAACACATCCCAATTACCCCAATGGAGTTACGGATGATACTCATTTCTCGGATGAAGGTGCCCAGCAAATTGCTAAACTTGTGGTTCAAGCACTTAAACAAAATACAGCCTCCCCTATATCAAACTTACAACAACTTTTATAAGGAGTGATCACAGATGTCTATAATTAAAGAAGTTATTACAGAGTACTATCGTATCCCTTTGCCAGAAATCATGGAGGATGCTAAACACGGCTTGCATACTCATTTTGAAGTACCCATTGTCAAAATTAGAACGGATGAAGGTCGTGAAGGTGTAGGTTATACCTATACTGGCGGATTTGGCGGCAAAGCGATCTGCTCACTAATTGCTAATGAATTAACACATATTTTAGTTGGCAAAGACGCCAGCTGTGTGGAAAGTATCTGGGAGCAGATGAACTGGGGAATACATTATGTTGCTCGCGGGGGTCTGGCGAGCTTCGCCATTGCGGCATGTGACATTGCGTTATGGGATTTACGTGCGAAGAAAGCAGATGAACCTCTCTACAAACTTCTGGGTGGCGCAAGCAATGAGGTCAAATGTTATGGTGGAGCGATTGATTTGAATTTCCCATTAGAAAAGCTCCTGCGCAACAATCAAAAATACTTAGATATGGGCCTCCAGGCTGTCAAAATTAAACTAGGCCAAAAAACATTAGCTGAAGATGTGGAACGAGTGGCTGCGGTACGCCAATTGGTCGGCCCGGATGTAGCCTTTATGGTCGATGCCAATATGAGCTGGAGTGTGGAAAAAGCGATAAAAGCCGCACGTGAATTTTTGAAATATGACATTCTTTTCTTAGAAGAACCAACGATTCCGGAGGATTATGCCGGCTATGCACGGATTGCTGAAGAAACAGGAATGGCCGTTGCAGGCGGAGAGAACTTGCGCACATTAACCGAATTCCATCACATGCTGCAATATGGTCATGTTGATTTCCCTCAACCTGATGCTTCCAATATAGGCGGAATTACGGGCTGGTTAAAGGTAGCTCACTTAACACAAGCCTATAACCTTTCCGTTTCCACACATGGGATGCAGGAATTACACGTTAGTTTGTTAGCAGCTATGCCAAATGCAGGTTATCTCGAAATGCATAGCTTCCCTATCGATCAATACACTACACGTCCGCTAGTGATTAACAAAGACAATGGGATGGCAGTAGCGCCTGAAGTAACGGGCACTGGCGTTACCTTTGACTGGGACAAATTAGCACCTCACAAACAACAATACTAATAGGAGCGATCGATCATATGAGCATTCCCCTTCATCTAGGTGTTCGAGCACATGATTTCACACAAGTTCCATTGCAAGAGTTAATTGAGAAGATTAAGTCCTATCATTTCACTCATATCCAGTTTGCACTTAAGAAATCTTTTCCTGATAGTGCCCCTAGTCTGACGGCTATAAGCCCTGGAACAGCCAGCTATTATGGCAATGCCTTTAGGCAGGCAGGTATTCAGATTGCGGTTCTGGGCTGCTATGTAAACATTGTAGATACCGATCCTTACAAACGGGCACAAGCATTAGCCGCGTTTAATACCCACCTGCGCTTGGCCAGAGATTTTGGCGCTAGTCTGGTAGGTACGGAAACCGGAAGTGTGGGACTTGGGTATACCACAGATAATTTTACAGAAGAAGCCTTCCAAGAGGTGGTGACATCAGTTAAGGCCATGGTGGCGGAGGCCGAACGTTTTGGTGTGACGGTAGGAATCGAAGCAGGACTTCATCATCCGCTGTACACCGCGCCCTTAACCCGCCGACTTCTGGATGAAGTCCCTTCTAACAATCTTCAGGTCATATTGGATTGCGCAAATCTAATGTCACCTACAAATTACTTGCATCAAGAAGCTATTATTATGGAGGCTTTGAAGCTTTTAGGAAATCGAATTGCTATCATTCATTTAAAAGACTTTATCGTCCAAGATGGAGCTATAAAAATTGTCCCTGTAGGTCAAGGGTGGCTAGAGTTTGAGCCGATTCTTCGTTATATGAAATATGAACGTCCTCATATTCAAGGAATCCTGGAAAGCACTCCTGAGTCACATTTAGGAGAAAGCATTACCTTTTTGCAACAGTTATACGAATCCCTGTAGGGCTTCATCCCATTAAAACTAATAAATCCACTGCACACCTCTTTACCTTACTTGGTGCAGTGGATTTTTATATTCTGTTTAACATCCGTTTGACCTCCATCAAATAATCGCCTGTTATGATCAGGGCATCAAGAGTATCTGGGAGGGGTTCCATGCGTCTTGCTTTATTCACGGACACATTTCTTCCGCAAACCAACGGAGTTTCACGTACGCTTCAACGATTAACCACTCATTTGAAAGGGCGTGGTATTGAACATCTGCTTTTCTCACCGAAATCTGCTCCTGAAGACAGTTATGCCGATCCCATACGTCCCATTACCAGCATCCCCTTTTTCTTATACCCCGAATGTAGACTCGCACTGCCCAATATGTCCTCTATCCAATCAGAGCTGAAAGCTTTTCGTCCCGATCTGCTTCATATGGCAACTCCGTTCAATATCGATCTCTGCGGCCTTCGTTATGCGCGAAAACATGACTTGCCCCATGTCGCCTCATACCATACCCATTTTGACCGCTATCTTGAATATTACCGGATGAAAAAAATTGCTCCGCTCTATTGGAAATACATGAAGTGGTTCCACCGCTCCTGCGATGCCACCTTTGCACCATCCTACGAAACCCTCGATTCCCTCCAAGCTCAAGGCTTTCATCGCCTGAAGCTGTGGTCCAGAGGCATCGACTGCCAGCAGTACACCCCCAAAAAACGCAGCCATGAGGTCCGTGAGCGCTACGGAATTACCGCACCGTTACTGCTTCTATATGTGGGAAGGATCGCCCCTGAAAAAGATATAAACACCCTTGCTCTCGCCATGCAGCAATTACCCGAATCTATGCAATCTCAGGTTCATTGGCTGGTCGTAGGAGACGGCCCCCTTCTGCCGGAAATGCGGGCACAGGCGCCCCATAATGTCACGTTTACAGGCTATAAACATGGTGATGAGCTTGCCCAATTATATGCCTCAGCAGATCTGTTCGTCTTCCCTTCCAGTACGGAAACCTTCGGTAATGTTGTCCTTGAGGCTATGGCCTCAGGACTGCCTGTCCTCGCAGTAAATGAAGGTGGAGTGAAGGATCTGGTCACACCCGGCCGCACAGGAATGATTGTCGAGTCCCGCTGCCCGGATGCTTTTATTCGTGAGATTTGTGCATGTATAGAGCACCCTCAAAAGCTAGCTGCTATGGGACATGAAGGTCGACAGCTGGCACTCGGCCGCTCTTGGGAGAATATTTTTGATGGACTCATCCGCGATTATGAAGAGATCATTGAGAATAGACGTTATGATCTTATACCGGCTTTACTACCATTAATATAATAATGACGATAGTAAGCACATGAACCGCCGCTTCTAGGGGAGCGATCTTGTTCATAGCGGTAGTGTAACCCTCAGGGATTTCCTCCCCTTCGCTGGTCATTACGAGCTGGGTTAGCTTTTTCAATCGGGGCTCAACCATTCCAATAATAATCACTTCGATCACGATAAAAAATAATAACGACAGATTTAACCACAACACCGACAAGCCCATTTTATCTATGATCATTAACAAAATACCTGTAACGATCAGGGTGACCCCACCTGTCTTAGGGAATCTGTTTATTTTCTTCATAAGACCAAATACAAAACGAAGCTGACTGCCTGTCTTGGCTGAGCTTGTCAGTATTGGCAGCACAAAAGCTGGCCCAATTCCCACTATGGATGCTATAACATGTATAACTACCACAAGCTTTGAGATCATATGCGTCAAATCCATATTTACAATCCCCCTATCATTCGTTGTTTAGATTCATATGAGGCAGATAGGAGAATTAGTCTTGCAGAATCTTTTAAATCTTAGATAATCTAAAAAAAGCGCCTAGCCGGATATTACCGACTTAGGCGTTTTTTTAACAAATATTCAGTTATTTTACCGTAACTTTCATGATAGCACTCTCATTTACCCCTTGATCATTCAACAGCTCAGCCCGGTATTCATAGACGCCTGGAGAACGGTTAGTAATAGAAGTAGATGCCGTTTGTGCGTTTGGGGTGCCTGCTGTTAAAGTCTTAGTATCGATCAGTATTCCGTTCTCATACAAGCGATACTCTTTGCCGTTCATCCCCCACCATAAATTCATAGTCACTTTATACTCTTCATCGCCATCCCAGTTGTCATTGGACAACACCGGCTTAGCTGGTGCAGCATCCTTCACGATAACCACATGAGCAGCAGACACCGTTGTGCCAAAAGAATTGGTCAGCTCAGCCGTATAGGTGTAGGTTCCGTTTTCTTTTCCGGTAATATTAGTCACTGCAGTCTGTGCAGCTGGGGAATCATCACGTAAGGTTTGCGTGTCGATTAAGGCACCATTCTCATATAGCTTGTAGACCGTACCATTATTGCCCCACCACATATTCATTGTGATTTGGTAATCCCCGTCCAAAAGTCCTGTATCCTGCCCATTATTATTGGATAGAACCCATTGCCCCGGAACACCTGTAGCCTTCTGAGGTCCACTTACGACCACAATCACTTGTTCTGTCGTTGAGAGTCCAGCGTTATTAATGGCTGTTGCGATGAACGTATGCGCTCCCGCAAGTTCTGTGAGTGGAATCTCATCTCCATAAACGACAGGTTTACCATCAAAAGTAATATCCAGACTGCGAATACCAGACTCTGGATCTTCCGCTACGACCTGCACCTTCAATACATCCGTTTCACTCATTTGAGCAGAAGGTAAACCAGAAATCGTAGGTGGTGTAGTATCTTCAGTTTCTCCCGGTGAGCCTACATATTGAATTTTTGGAGCCGCTGGTTGTTCCATCCCTTCACCAAGAAAGAATCCAGGGTGCGGAGGTTGATTATAGCCTACATTTTGCCAAGCTACTGCCAGGCGGTAGATCGGATCATGCATCAATGTGCGAATACGATAATCTGTCATATCCGTTGTTGTGTAGATCCGTAGTTCAGAACTGTCCGTTGCCCGCCAGATCACTTCTTCACGCCAATCCCCGAACAGATCTGCCTGCAAGCTTGGATTCGCCTTGGTGCCATTATTTGAAGAAGCACCTACAGCCGTCAATAAGTTAACCGTTGTCTGATTGCTATAGTCCCACTTATCCACTCGATTAGCATCCAGTAATTCACGTAAAAGATCACCATCCCACCAAATACCAAAATTCGTGGAGGAAGGCAGTTTTTTAGTAATTAGTTCACCTTGCGCACTGTATAGGCCCGTAACAGGTATATGCTCCTCATTGGTGATCGTTGCAGCCCATACCTCTTCGCCAGCATATCGCGGATCAATATCCGCTGACATCCCCCGTCCAGTATCAATCCCCGTGAACACACCCCATAATATATCTCCTGTAGCTGCATCACGCATTTCAATCCCATACTTCGAATCGGTATGCTCATGAACATCAAAGACTTCCAGCCCGGGTCTGGTAGGATCAAGGTCCCCGAAATGAATTGCATCACCATGGCCAAGCTTTGTATTATACAGCGGCAACCCATCATCGTCGATTGCCATCGCACCGAAGGTTATTTCGTCCTTACCGTCGCCGTCCACATCTCCTACAGAAAGATTGTGGTTTCCTTGACCTACGAAGTCTCCATATCCTTCATCATTAGAATCGAAACGCCATACTTTCTCGAGCTTGCCCTCGCGATAATTGTAAGCTGCAAGTACAGTTCTAGTATAATAACCGCGGCTAAAAATCACGCTTGGCTGCTCGCCGTCTAAATAAGCTACAGCTGCCAAAAAGCGGTCTACACGGTTACCATAGGTATCCCCCCAAGCGCCAACATCTCCACGTGGCGGATCATAATCCACGGTATCCAAGGCCCGGCCTGTTGCCCCTTCGAACACCGTTAAATATTCATTGCCCAGCAGCACATAACCCGAACTGTTACGATAGTCTGCACTGGCATTGCCAATGACTTTTCCTTGACCGTCCACTGTGCCATCTGCCGTCTTGATCATAATTTCGGCACGTCCATCACTATCCAGATCATATACCAGGAATGGAGAATAGTGTGCACCGGCACGAATATTAGGCCCTAAATTAATCCGCCATAAGCGAGTTCCATCTAATTTATAAGCGTCCATATAGACAAGTCCAGTATACCCAGCTTGAGAGTTATCCTTGCTGTTCGAAGGTGACCACAACATGATGATTTCATATACACCATCACCGTCCAAATCACCTACACTTGCATCTCCCGCACTATACGTATACGGTTGACCATCCTTGGTGTAATCATCTGTTGGCTTTTGCAAAGGGATCGATAGATATTGCTTCTGCCATACGCTGAATGGTTCCGAAGCAGATTTCTCGACTCCATTGATTACTGATGTGATTCTATATTTGGCATCCTCCCTGCCTGTAATATCGAGATAGTTCGTGTTTTGAGTAATCAACGAATCATTTAGTTTCTTATCGCCACGATACAGATTGAATCCTATCGTTTCCGGATCCAGACCTAACATCCGCCAGCTGATATACACACCTTCATCTGTCTTAACCGCTACAGGCGCACGATCCAGCGCCTCCATCTTCCGGTATAAAGTTGTCACCGCTGAGGTTTCCAACGTAGCGGATAGATCAGAGATGCCGCCTGCATTTACCGAGGCTACTTTGTAATAGTAAGGAATGGTAGTCAGAACGGTCATGTCTGTGTACGAAGCTTCGAATGATTTGCCGATCAGGATGAACTCACCGTCTGCGGATTTCGCACGATAAATGTTGAACATCCGTGCATCCGCTACCTCATTCCAAGTAAAGGTCACATCATTTTTGTTCGTAGATTGTACAGCTAGACCACTAGGTACGGGTGCTTTTGCTACGGAGGGATCAATCATAGACACTTTTAGCGCATTAGAGCCTACGGATTCCAGTCCCGTGCTGTCGACCGAAGTTACCGTATAGATATATTCCATACCAATATCCGCAGTGGTATCTGTGTAGAACGGCTCTATTGTCTCGTCCAGCAGCTCTGCACTATTCGCAACCGTAGCCTGACGATATATACGGTATTTCAGCGCCCCCTCCATACTGTCCCAAGAAAGATTAGCTGTAATAGGCTCACTGTTTAAATCCAGGCTACCCAGTTTCAGATTCGTTGGGGCTAATAATAACGGTGTGATCTCCAGCCCATTGAGATGAGCGGTTGTGCCACTAAAGACAAGATTCATCTGCCCGTCTTTGACAGTAATCTGGTTATACAGCTTCTCAGCAATATTTTCCTTACCTGAGGAGACTGTTCCGTAATCTTTGCCTTCAATGGCTACATTCGTCTTGGCAGATCCAATCCAATCTCCTGTATAAGTCTTAACAGAATAATAACCATTGGGTAAATCAACTTTGAATTCATACGATCCTCCAAAATAAATCACAAAATCTCTGCGCAGATCGTCCGTCGCATTTCCCCGATCCCGATCAATCATCCCTGCACTCGAGGTCAAACCATATCCTCGTTCTGGGGTATATAGGACATTCACATTCACTTCCGTATAACCCGCAGCAACGGGTGAACCAACAGGTCCGAAATCATAACGATACTGAGCGGATTTCGTAGTCAGCTTCACTTCATCTGAAGGCTCAGACTCTCCTAGCCCATTCACTGCAGTCACTCTTACCGAGTAGCTTTGACCTTCAACCAACCCGCTTAATGTCAATGAAGGGACAGTTGAAGTTCCCGCTAATGTATAAGCAGATTCGGCTTCTGCCGCTAGCTTACGATAGATTTTATAGATATCTGTACCTTCTACTTTATTCCATTTCAGTACTGCACCTGCATTACTGATACTCCCAGCTACAAGTCCTTCAGGCTTCGCTGGCACCGTTTCCGGCTGTTTGATGTCCTGCACAAAGCTGGAGAGTGGAATATTTAATTCCCCTATTCCTTTGGCCAGCAGACGGGCCATTTGAATGGCTCCGTACTCTTGAAAGTGAGTATCGTCTGTCGAGCCATTTGGGAAAGCACCATATATCCCTGCATCGAGGTGAAGGAATACAGAGCGTGTAGCTGCAAAACCGATAGAATTGTAATAAGCTACACTGAGTGCGCTAAGATCGACCAAGTCAACATCCAACTCACTTGCTACTTCTTTCATAGCCTGCACATATTCTGGAAAGCTCACATTAAATTTTTCACTCGCGGCATTATAATCTCTGCGGCCCATGGGAGTCACCAGAATCGGAGTTGCTCCTCTTTGCCTAGCTCCATTGACATAAGTTTTTAAATAAACTTTGTAATCGGCTGGAGAAGCATATCGGTCTGGAACGCTAATCGTTGCGTCATTATGACCAAACTGGATAAGGAAATAGTCACCCGGTTGGATCTTACGCAGGACTTCATCCAGCCTTCCCTCGACAATAAATGACTTAGAGCTGCGGCCTCCGATAGCGTGATTCTTAAACGTTACTTCCTCGCTAAAGAAATCAGGAATCATTTGTCCCCAGCCTGCCTGTGGTATCCAATAAGGATCATAAGTCTGCACAGTTGAATCACCCGCAATATAAACCGTAGGCAATTCATTAGCAGGACGGTCTGGCTGCTTAGTAATCACCAGTGCATTGATATTAGGCTTAGTGCCAGAGAACACCAAGTTCATTTGTCCATCCACCAAAGCGATGTCAAAGCTCATTTCCAAGTACTGGCCTGCTGTTTTGCTCGTCTGTTGAACTTTTTGAATGGATTCGACTTTGATGCCAATCTCTGTATCTCCGGCGCTGTCACCAGCGATAAGTGACACAGTATAGTCGCCATTCGGTAAATCTACATTAAAGGTAGCATCCTTAGGGACCACAAAATCTGATCGCAAAGGATCTGAGGTTCCTCGGTCTACCCCAGTTACTTTCGATATATCTGTAAATCCATATTTAACCTCAGAGGAATAAGATACCCCTGCATCTACCTTAAGATAACCTTCAGCCACAGCACCCGGGCCAAAATCAAAGGAATAAACATCCCCTTCTGGCAAAGTTCCAGGAGGCGTATACACAGCGCTTTCCACCTTATCAGATAGCTCTGATTCTCCTTGGTCATTGGCTGCCTTCACCCCATAATATTGCCGTTTTGAGGTATCCGCTGAGGCATCCGTAAATGTCGTCTTCTCTGACTGACCAATCTCATGGAATGTTCCATCTGCTGAATCAGACCTTAAGATCGTATAGCGGTTTGCTCCAGCCACACTGTTCCAACTCAGTTGAACAGAACTTACACCTACACTGACAATTGAAAGACCGATTGGTGCTGCGGGAACCTCTACCCCCGGAATTTTGTCTACTGTCACAGATGCGCTCAAAGCAGACTCCTCACCCTTTCTATTTACAGCTGACACATTATAAATGTAGCCACTGCCTTCATTTACGTCTGAATCCACGTAGCTGTTAGCTGCAACTTGACCTATGGCTTGAAGAGTTCCACTAGGAAGAACCGTTCGATAAATATTGTAATAGACTGCTTCTGTCACGCTGCTCCACCCCAGAGATACCTCAGTGGGAGTGATATTATGAACCACTAATCCCTCAGGGGCTTTCAATGGACCTGGTACAATCTGCTGAATAATTAGTCCATTTAAATATCCGCCAACCCCTGTACCCGTAATGCCGACGGTCAGTTGACCATCTTGAACAGTCGTCCGATAGGTAGCTTGATTTACAGCTTGCTTGCTGCTTATCGACCCAGCCGTGCTACCTTCCAAAGTAATCGTAGTTTTGGTTGTACTTGTACCCGCTAGTAAATCTCCTGAGTATACAGTCACATCGTAATCCCCATTAGGAAGATCCACCAAAAAAGAATAGGACAGTCCCAATACAAAATCGTTGGTCATACCGTCTCCACCCGAACGATTCCTCGAAGCAACCGCCTGATCTAAACCATACCCTAGCTCATTCGTATATAACTTAGATTCATGCACGCCTGTATAACCACTCATAACAGGACTTGTTGCTGTTCCAAAATCATATTGCAAGGTTATTGGGCCTGAAGCTGCACTGGCCTGTTGCCCCCCAAATGTTGTAGATGGAAGTATTGATGAACAAATGAAGATCCACGACAATAACACCATAAATATTTTATTTCCAAGTTTATTCCTCTTCATCTTCCGTGCTTCACCCGCTTTCTTATGATTGAAAGAACTTAGTACGCATCTAGCCCTGTTGTAGTAAACGCTTACAATAAGCTTCGTTGTCATTCGTTCTTCAAATATAAGTTCACTTCGTGCGCGTATCCCCTCCTCTTTGCTCAGGCAGCTGGATGGTTGATAATTCCAGTTTTACTCATATCCAACACGATACTACCACCTAAGTGTCACTCTGAACATTTAAAAAACAGATTTTATCATACACTAAACCGTTCAATTTCTTCGCCTATAGTTATAAAAACCTACGATTTGGTAAGCAGTTAGGACAGAAGAATCAGTGAGGGGACACCCGCCTTTTGAGATCACGACAACAGTTTTGCTATTCCTTCATCCTTAACCATTCACTTCTGAGCAATCCATAGGAATAAGTATCATGCCAGATTGGCTCTCCATTACTATCGTATTTAAAATAACCCGTCTGCAAAAAATGTCCTTCTCGACGAAGCTTCAATCGTTCAAGCAGTTTCCATGAGCGTGTATTTTCGGGATCACAGTTCGCAATCACACGTCTCATTTTCAGATTATCAAAGCCATAGTTTAACAATTGATTACAAGCCTCTGTAGCATACCCGCTTCCCTGAAAATCAGGGTTAAAAACATATCCAAATTCCCAAACGCCAAAAGCCTCTGGTTGGCTCTCTTGAAAATATAAGTTGCCGATCATTTTTGTCGTAGATTTAAGACAGACTGCCCAAAAAGCACGGTCCGATGACCGTCTGAGCGCCTCAGTGCGAGATTCATCTGCACTAAACAAGGAATAGGGCTCATATTTCACAACACTTTCTTGCGACAAATATTCATGAAGGTCTTTCCAATCCTCTGCTGAGAACCTTCTAATCCATAAACGTTCGGTTTCCATAATTTCCATCAGAACATCACTTCCCCAATATTAATAGTAAATATATACCATACACCCCATAATACCCCTATGCCTTTTTTATTTCATATGAGCAAAATCATTTCACAAACAGCAAATAGGCCTCCTTGGATTCCCAAGAAGGCTGATGAATGTTTCTCTATATCTTAACTCCGCTTAAACTGCCACCTGACGCAAATAATCGTTCGATATGCTTCTGAACGGTTGGGTCGGGAATCAGTGGTGGGGCTTGATGGGGTTTTACCCGAGCATCAATAATCACGTTATCACAGGACCAATGTTTATACTCAGTAGAACTGTTCACTCCATAGATATCATGAGATGGATTACTGCGGGTAAACGTCGCCCATAGGAAATTGTCGATCTTTTCACTCAAAAACTCGCTATCATCACACAAAATAATCATTGGACAAGAAGGAAGTGCCCCTTGCTCCTGAATAGCTTCACTAAGCTTGTTCATTTCCAATGCTGCTTCAGCGTAGCTTGTGAATTTAGCACCTTGAAGGGCAACAAGACCAGGCATCACCATTCGTGCATGTCCAAATCCCTGTAATTCTTTAAGCATGCCCGGTACCTCTGTACATAGCTCTCTTTTCTTATCCCCTACTGCTGCGAAGATCACTTTACTTCCGCTGTTTAATCCTGTGCCGGAATAATCAAGCGTATCAATCGTGGTGTTGGTATAGAAATGAATATCTCTACGAAGATTAATCCGCTCCAAGATATACGTCAAGAAATCCTCGATATTATGTGTACTGATAGGCTGATTCTCTTCTGCAGTAATAAACAAAAACTTAGCTAAACTAAGCTGACCCGTACCTAAAATCCGGTTAGCAATGGTCAGAATTTCCGCTGGCTGCTTTACTTGCTGATAAGGCGTATAACGTTCACTGCCAATGGCGAACAGCAGGGGATGAACACCCGCAGCATCGACTGCATGAACTTCTTTGACGCCCGGAATTTCTTGGCGGATAGCCCCACCTGTCAGCTCGTGAATTAACTCACCAAACGCGGTATCTTCCTGTGGCGGCCGACCGACAACCGTAAATGGAAAGATTGCATTTTTTCTGGCGTACACTTTATGTACTCTCATTACTGGGAAAGGGTGAACCAAGCTATAATAGCCTAAATGGTCGCCAAATGGCCCCTCCGGCTTCGTCTCACCAGGGTGAATTTCACCTGTTATCACAAAGTCCGCATCATTGCTGATACAGTAACCATCCACATAGCTATAGCTGAAATGGCGTCCTGATAATAAACCTGCAACGATCATCTCACTCATTCCCTCAGGCAAAGGCATAACCGCCGATAAGGAGTGAGCGGGTGGCCCACCGATAAAACAACTCACTTTAAGCGGTTGTCCTTGGCGGTTCGCTTTTTCCTGATGTACGCCAATGCCGCGATGAATTTGATAATGAATGCCCACTTCTTTATTTAATTCATACTCATTTCCAGTCAGTTGCACACGGTACATTCCCAGATTGGAATTCATAATGCCCGGCTTGTCCGGATCTTCTGAATACACCTGCGGCAAGGTTACAAAAGCACCACCATCTCCCGGCCAATGTGTGATTAGCGGAAGATCAGAGATACTAATTTCCTGGAAACCGCTTGGCAGACCTCCTGGCTTTTTAATAGGCAATGCTTTTCTCGCGGATAATCCGGTTCCAACATATTTAAATGGATTTTTGAGTGCTTTTACGGGATCGTTGCGAAGGGCAATTACGTTATGTGTGGAGTCCCAAGTCCGCCGAAAGATAAACTTACTGCGCTCTAGCGTTCCAAAAAGGTTAGATACGGCCCGAAACTTCGAGCCTTTTACATTCTCAAATAATAATGCGGGTCCACCAGCCTCATAAACCTTTAGGTGAATCGCCGCCATCTCTAGATAAGGGTCCACCTCTTCACGAATCCGAACTAAATGTCCGTGTTTCTCTAAATCATTAACACACTCTTCTAAATTGCTATATTTCATTTCATTACTCCGATCTCTAGAAGGTTATTACAAGATTACTTGGATGCTTTAATTATACCCTGTAAGATATTAAAATAAAGCGCACGCGTACCCTATGTACTAGAACCTAACGTCTTTATCTTGTATTCTCTGGTTTCGGTTCACTCCGCAATATATTTTTAGCAGGAATACCTACTGCCGAAGCATTATCCGGCACATCCTTTACCACTACAGACATGGCCCCGATATTAACATCGTTACCAATGACAACCGGTCCAAGAATCTTGGAGCCTACTCCAATAAAAGCTCTGTCTCCAATCACAGGCTCTCCTAAGTTATTTCTCCCGCCAATCGTCACTTGATGAAAAATAGTAGCATGGCTTCCAAGCACCGCTTTAGGACTAATGATAATCCCATTTAAACCATGCGGTAAATGAAGCGCATCACCAATTTGAGCTTGAGCGTGAAGCTCTCCATTTGCAAGAATACGGACAAAAAGCACATCCATTATTCGATATAAAAGCCACAAAGGTTTTCGCACGATGCCATTCTTCACTCGATAATACACCCAATTTCCATAACGATAAGTAAACAAGGCCATAATCGTTTGAGGATTTTTCAGATTTGCTTTCCAGTCCGTTTTGAATGATTTCATCATTTTATCGTTCTCCTTTTTAGGGGCTAGGGTATGCACTGTATTCTGGAGTAATGAAGGGCAGCTGTGGATAAAACATCTGGGAGGATCGCGGGCTGGAGGGTCAGTCGGTGATTGTACTTTCACCAGTGTAAGATAGATTTTGAGATTCATCAAGCAAGTGGACAGTTCTCTCTATATAATCATCAACCGATTTAGAGGCTTGTTAAACAACAACACGCGCCGAACAAAAAGATCGGCGCGTGTTGGAAAGCATATTTTCTATTAAATCAGATCCAGAACAATCACATTTACGGAATTGGCAGCTAGCTTCACAACTGCCGTGTCTTTATCAATTACGATTTCTGTTTCGACTGGTGTAACCTTCTCATCATTTTTTCTGTTCACATTAGGTGTATGAACCAGTGAGGCGTCTCCAGTTAAGGTAATCCGTTTACCAGTAGCAGCTACTTTTAAACCTTTTAGATCAAGCTTCGTTGCTTTTTCTACACCATCCGCATTTACAAGCTTCACATAAAGATGCTTATCATCTTTAGTTACGGAATTATATACCTCTCTGTTATAAGCCTCAAGCTTATAATCCAGTACTTTGCTTGTTACCTTGCCATCTGTATAAGAGCAAATCAAATGTTTGCCATCTGCTCCGCCATAATTAACGGTGATAGTATATTCCGTATGATCCGCAAGCTCTTCATAGCAACTGGCTCTCAGGTTACCAGCAGCGGTACTAGAGGAATAATCGCCCAGAGTATAAGCCTCAATCCCTTGCTTGTACACCTTGACTCCTGTGGCATCACCATTATAGCCAATCGCATATTCGATGACATCTTTATTTTCCGGTGAGATTTCTGTCAGACCTGCGCCTACATAGAAGCCATCTTCGCCAGAAGCTTTTTCAGCTACAACCTCTACTTTATAATTAGTCCACGCGTCATTAAGGATATACAATCCATTCAGTCCGCCATTCTGCGCTTTCAATACCAGACCTTTGGAAGGATCAATCGTATATCCGGCAGAGCCAGGAATCACTTTCCAAGCTTCATTCAGCGGCTGCGTGAAATCTTGATCCAACCAAACACTGCCATCTACATTCGAGGTCACTTTCACCCGTTTCACGATCACAGCTGATTTCCCGGCAGCCACTTCAATTCCTCCATGAGGAATGAGGTCTACCTTCTCCCCGTTGCGATAAGTCGAAAATGAGGTGCCAACCACTTTGGTTCCCAGGTATTTAGCATACAGCTGCTGAACATAATAGTTCGGTGTGTACCATACGGTCTCATCATCGAACCAGATGCAATCCGGTGTCCATCTATAGGTGCCATCTGTCAGAACCTTGTTGAACAATGGTGCCGTTGCCGCCAATCTAATCACATCAGAGTTATTCTCGAAGCTGGACATAATCGCTGCCTCAGCAACAGCTCCTGCCAATGTGTTTTTATCTGTGGAAGCATATTCACCCACAAAAACCTTTGAAGTTTCAGCCTCATCCAAGCTGCCGTCTTCCTTATAGGCTCTGTAATAGTAGTTGTAACGATCAGCATTCTCTAACAAATACTCATTGGAACGGTAGTAATGCTCATCCGCAATGGTATCCATGTAGTTCTTTTGTTTTTCGTACCAGGTAACAGTCTCTTCGATGCTCGATGTACCATCCGTAAAGCTGATTTTTTCCGAGCCCTGTAAATTTCCGCTTAGGAATTTCCAACCTTGCTGGTAAGCATCATCATCTGCCTGTGCACCCACGGTAGAGAGAATAGTCAATTCATGATCAGGATAGTTCTTCACCATATACTCATCAATCACTGTTTTAAAATATTCGAAGTTGGCAAAAAACTCTGTACCCCAGTTTTCATTCCCCACACCCAAATAACGCAGGTCAAACGCTGCTTCATGGCCCATCTTTTTACGCAATGCAGCCCACTCATTATTGTCAAAATCCATGCTAATCGCAAAATCAATCAGATCCGTAAAGTTCTTCACATAATAATCTCTTAACGCACCGCCAGCTGGATTCGCATAATCCGAACGAGCTTGACAGAGTACGCCGCAGGCCATAACCGGAAGTGGTGTTGCGTTCAAATCCTCGGCTAATTGGAAATACTCCATATATCCAAGACCCATGGTCATCATGTAGCCCCATACGTTATAGTTCTCTTTGCGCAATTCGATATCGTTGACGGACTCTTTCCAATCGTACACGTTCTCCCAAATGTGAGAACCTTCAGAAATACAACCCCCAGGGAAACGCAGGAATGTAGGATGAAGATCAACGAGTGCATTCACTAAGTCTTTTCTTAATCTATAGTTTGGATTTCCTTTATAGTTAGCATGAGCTGTAGCAGAACGTTCCTCTTCACCAGCGCCCCAAACGTCATCAGGAATTAAGGATACCATATCAATGGAGATCTCACCGTTAAAGGTTAACGCCAGCTGACCAAGCACAGTTTCAGACCCTGTTAATACAAGCTTAGAATCGACACCATACTTCTTCCAGTTGCCGTCACCGTTTACTTCAACAACTGCAGTATCGCTGATGGCTTTACCGTCTTTGTCGAGCAATTGCAAGGTAATTGTGCCTGCTGCTTCAGCCTTCGCCCAGATTGTGAAGTTGTACTTGGCATCTTCCTTAATAAACATCGAGCAGTGCTGATTGGAATCCGCAAAACCTCTATTATTAATAGTCGCGCCATCCGCTACCGTCACATAATGAGCATTCATATCTTTATCTTCGATGCCGAAGAAATCGTTTAATCCGCCTGTATTATGGACAGTCATTTTCTCTGTATCCCCAGACCATGCGTGAAGAGGTGTATAATTTCTTCCGGTGGAAGCACCATGTACACCACATACATGCGAATAGCTGTCAAAAGCAAAAGATTCGAAGGAGCGATTCTGCACTAGCTCTGCATAGATCCCACCGTCTGCTGCGTTGTTAATGTCCTCATAGAATAAACCATATAGAATTTGGCTAACATCCAAAATCTCCTGATTACCATCAATAGTTAAGGTGTATGGTGGCAAATCTTCCGGAAGCACAGACACCGTGAAGCTCTTTTCTACTGTACTAGCTCCCTTTTTCAAATGTGCTGTAAGCGTTACGCCTTGAGCAGATTGAACTCCTTTATTCACAACACCTTCATTAGAAATGACTTTGGAATCGCTGGATACCCAAGATACGTCAACTTTTCCGCCCATCAGCGAAACTGGCAACTCAATATCTTTGGTAATGATCGAGCTTGGGAAGGTTAAGTATTTATCTTTTGCAAGCTTTACGATATCTTCATCCGTCAAAGATTCGCACATGATTTCAATCACTTCATCTTGAGTTAAACCTGCTTTATATACACGGAAGTCCGAAATATAGCCGCTAAAATCAACATCTGCCGCGTATTGGGATTTCCCGATTGTATTATTGCTATAATTCTGTTGATCTTCAAAAGTAGCAAACCATGTACGCAGCTTAGCATATGTGCCACTCGAGGTTTGGCTGATCATTCCATCCGCAACTACTTCACCATTTACATACATCACAGGACCTGCACTGCTTAGTGTTCCACCTTCTGTACCTGTAACTGCAAAGGAAACATGTACCCATTCATCAGTCGCAAAGGATTTCCCTGGATCTGCGATTAAGTCTTCCCCTGCAAAACAAGTCCCCCGCAAATTGCGAGTTACGAAAATATAAGGTCCTGTTTCACCTTTACCAAAATCAAAGATTCTTTCCCATAAGCTTGAAGCTTTGCTTACATACATCCATGTCGAAATTGTAATTCCTGTATGGTCACTGACCTCTTTAAGCAGATCGTTAGGTAATGAAATATAGGATGTGCCATGTTCTCCCCCAGCAAGCGAAACAGCTTGTCTACCTGCTACGGATTTAATAGCCGGCAGCGTAGTACCTGAAGCGGTTCCATCATTGCCGTTCCCCGAGAAATCTTGACCTACATCCTCTGGATTATCAAACTTATAATGCGCAATTAGACTACCATTAATAAATTTGTTACCGTTGTCATTTTTCATAAAATATCACCTGTTATCTTTATAGTAGAAATCTTAAAAACCAAACAATACTAGTTCATTGCCGTTTATACGAAACATAATAACATATTTTATAGTCAATTAATATATTAACCAATTAATATTTATGTGAAATAAAAGAAAACAAATTTTATAATCAAATATTACCAAATCAATCATTTATTCCATGGTAAAATATCTGTTAGTTAATAAAGGAGTGGTGAAAGTTGAGCGAAGCTGTGAATGAAAAGGCCAATTCTAGTGATTTATTTACGATTGATTGTAAAGATATTTTTCTGCGGGAATATAGTGTGGAGGATTTAGAGGAGTTTCATGCGCTTACTCTACAGCCTGAAATTATTGAATTCTTGCCAGAGTGGAATGTTCCTAAAGAACAACGGTTGGACTGGTTAATAAACTATGAAATAAAAGAGAACCAGCAATTTCTTCAAGTGATCTCAGTGGGCGGAGATATCGGAGAGCTTCGTCTTCGTTTAGGCATTATTTTAAAAGTGTCCGGTGAGTTTATTGGTTGGTGTTGTACAGGAATTAAGGAGGAATTGCCCGTTCCTAACAGAGAGATTATGTATGCCATATCCAAGGATCATCGCGGTAAAGGCTACACTACTCAAGCTGCCAAGGGATTAATTAAGTATTTGTTTGATAATAGCTCTACCGATGTATTAAACGCCATTGCTCTGAAACACAATATCCCGTCTAATAGAGTCATTCAAAAATGTGGTTTCGAGCTTCTTGACGAGATTACAATTGAACATGAAGACTATAATTATTACCGGCTTTCCCAGCAACAGTGGGATGAACAGGTATGATGTAAATAGCGCCTTACACTAAAAAACCTCTGTATGGGAAATGGAGATTCGGTCCATTTACCAAAACAGAGGTTTTATTGTGAATTCATGACTGTTGCTTCATGCGAAGCATTTGATCCAAAAGCTCTTTCACATCTTTTTCTGGAAAAGCTGCAAGCAGGGTCTCTTGAAAGGTATCTTGTGCACGAAGGAGCTTGTCTTCGCCAATGGCAGTCAAGGCAGTATAGATACTTCTGCGATCAGCATCACACGCTTTTCTTTCTAAAGCGCCACAGCCTTTGGCCTCAAACCGACTAACCAGTCGGGAAACTGCACTCTGGCTTAAACCCACCATAGCTTCTAGCTTCTGCAATTTCAGTTTCTTCTCCGGCGCTTCCGATAAAAATAACAGCAAATAAAATTCTTTTAAGGATAAGCCATGTTTGGCTTGTAGATTAGCTTCCAATTCATTCGTCACATTCATTTGTATATGCGTTAACGTCAACCAACTCGTTATAAGGTCATTGTTAAGAATGTCGTCCATTTTATTATTCATCTCCCGGGTGTATGGCTTTTCATGATTTTTTCCTTCTATATAATAGTACTACAATCCACAACCATACATAAAGTATAGGTTCGATACTTATACTTTATTTTATTTTAAAAAAGAGGAGAGACCGTTTCTCCAAGAAGCCGGCCCCTCCACACTTTACAATTATTTTGTTTGGACTTCAGACTTCATACCATTTATATTAGTCTTTACCCATTAATTCTTGGAAACCCGAAAGTATACTGTCTAGGAATGCCGGCATCTTTCTGAAGTTCAACCCCAGCTTCCAGCGTCCAGTATGGATTTCTCAGCATGCCCCGGCCCACGGCAACAAGATCAGCTTCCTCATTCCCAATCACGGCATTAGCAAGTACAGGCTCATCCAATCTGCCAACCGCAATAACCGGAACATTCAAGCCATACTTGATTTCTCTGGCCAAAGGAACCTGATAAGCTGCATGCGTCCCTGGTTTCCCGGCAGCTGCGATAGGACCTTCACCACCTGCACTGATATGGAAAATATCTGCGCCTGCTTCTTTGTAAGCTTTACTAAATTCCAAGCTTTCTTTGATACCGTACCCGCCCTCAACATATTCTTGGGCGGAGATACGCATAATCAATGGCATTCCTTCCGGCATTTCACTTTTTGCTGCGCGAATGACTTCTGTACCAAATAGTGTTAAATCCTTGCCGTATTCATCTGTTCTTTGATTGGTTAGAGGGGAATGGAACTGATGAATAAGGTAACCATGCGCTCCATGAAGCTCGATAACATCAAATCCCGCTTGTATCGCCCGCTTCACGCCCAACCGGAATTTCTCAACCATAGCTTTCACTTCTTCAGTTGTTAATGCACGTGGTGTTTTGGAGTCAGCGTCAAAAGGAACGTTAGATGAGGATACAGGAACTGCTGCATCTTCTGCTTTACGTCCGGCGTGTGCAATTTGAATACCTACTTTAGCGCCATAAGAATGACAAGCTTCAACGATTCTGGCCAGTGCAGGAATTTGCTCATCAGACCAAATGCCAAGATCAAAATCAGTAATCCGTCCATCAGGCTCCACGTCCGTCATTTCAATAATAATTAATCCGGTTCCGCCAACGGCGCGACTTACGTAATGATTATAATGCCAATCCGTAGCAATTCCGTCTTTGTTAGACACTGAATATTGACACATCGGAGGCATAACCACGCGGTTCTTCAGCTTCAAATCCTTCAATTCATACGGGGTGAACAAGTCCTTCATGATATCTCTCCTCTTTATAAAAAACTAAGTATAGTATGATCAATGCTACCAGTGAACATGAGTTTCTAAGTTCATCTTATATATTTTTATAAATGCATGCTCATGCATGTATTTTATTATAGAACAGCGATGGTGTCAACCGTGAATAATCTTCTGCTTAATGGAAACTCCATGTATTGTTGAAACTTCTACCTTGAGGTAATATATGGATATCTATTTTTCTTTGAAAGGATGACCTCACTCGTGGACAAAAAGCTCTTACAATCGCATAGTATTTTCCCTACCTTGAATATTGAGCAAACTGCTGCCTTCTACAGCCAGTACTTAGGTTTTAAAGCTGTGCCCTATTTAGATACACAAGAACCACATCTTTGTTTGTATCGCGACGATACAGAGATTATCCTTACGCAATCCCATAGACAAAAGGTCATTCCCAATCGAGAGTTGTACGGTTATGGATACGATGCCTATTTTATTACGAAGCAGCAAGAAGAGTTGGAGAAGGAGTTCGAAGCCGCCGGTGTTCATATTGTTCGTTCTTTATCAAACACCGATTATAATAACAAAGAATTTGTGATCGAAGATGTAGATGGTCGCTGGATTGCTTTTGGAATCAAAAAATAAAAAAACGGCTCTCAGCCGTTTTTTCTTGTCTTTAAAAGAGTCCCCATAACTTCTTACAACTATTTTTACGGGAAGGATCCAAAACATCCGTAACCCCAATCTTATTTAACTTGTGTAGTAACTCTTCCTCGCTATGCTTGATTTTATAATTTAACTCCTCCCCATAGAGCGGAATTAACGTATAAAAGTGCACCACTTTCTCACGGGTCATTTCTAAATTAAAGAAACCGGCTTTATCTTTTACATCTGGAACCCAAACGAACATCCCTTGAAATCCTGTATCCTCACTATAAGGCTGGGCGGGATTACCGTTCACAAGCGTATGCCCCATATAAAGCCATGTATTATATTCATGCGGAAACCTAGCCATTGTTTTCAGGGCCCGAATCGGCCAATAATTCCGTTCATCCTTAAACGCCTCATCCGACAGCTTCCAGGTAGGAGGGAGACAAATCATTATTTCAGCATATTGATATTCTTCTGCACCTTCTGGCACCGTCATCGGTAATTCGCTCATTCCAGAAGTAATTAAAGTATAGAAGTTCCGCTCAGGCGTCGGATCAAGAATTAGAATATCTATCGACAGAACACCTGAAATAATTTCTTTAAAAACATTATCAATAACACCTATGTATTTTTCAATATGATTACATATTTTCTCATTAGACTGAGCAGAATGCATTCATAATTCCCTCCCTTATATATGTTTATCGGTATAAACAAAGGAGAGTTTATTGCTAATTTACAGAATTTCTTCTCCACTACCATGGATCTCACAAAAATCTTTATGAACACTACTAATTAATGCCGAATAACCTTGCCCCTGATCTAAAAGATGTTCCAAAAGGAACTTACTTATAAGCTCGTTTAAGCAAGTATGAATTTCACAGGTTCTTTGTTTTAAAGTCTCTCCTTCCTCATAAAGAGGCAGATCGCTAAATGACATATGTGTAGCATTTCGTATTTTTAGAAAAGATTTATATCCGTTCCAATTCTGAAAAAGCGCCTCTTGTCCTTTGATGAAATCATTTGCCAGTTTCTCCTGTAATATATTACTTAAGGATTCTAAGGTCGAGGCCTTTTGCCTTAATACAAGAAGCGGCACAGTATTGTTCTTCTCTTCATTCTCAATATATAAGTGCATGCTTGCATCTAATAAAATAGCAGCTTTAATTCTATCGTCTTCCATAGTTAAATCTAATGCAGTAGCACCACCGATGGAATGGCCGATAATACCAATCTTATTCATATCAAATAAGCCCTTCACATCTTTATCCATAGAATTAAGCGTGGACAGGTGATCCAGAACGTATTGAATATCTTTTTTTCGAATGGAGATTAAGTTATGTAAATCGGTATAATCCGTAGCTTTTATTTGCCTCATGGCTTCGGATTGATTAATAAATCCACCACTAGGGCAAACAGTAAACATAGCTTCGTACGCAGCACTGACCGTTACCACTATGAAACCTTGCTTGGCCAACGCTTCTATATTATAAATATACATATCTCTATCTAAACCTAATGCAGGTGAATAGATGATGACTGGATAGGAGCGTTTGGATTTGCTTTGAAAGGTTCGATCGCTGATTGAGGTAGATAATGTATTTATGATTTCCATATTCATGCCAATATCTTGTAGAAGCTCTCTCGCCTGTTGTTCACAGGGCCCGAAAAGCTCCATATACTTCATTGCAGATGCGTTTTTATTTAATACACCCTCTGTATCCGGATAATAAATACTTATAACTATTTTCCTTCCCTCTGACTCTTCTTGGAACGTTTCCGTGCGTGTGTAATCCTTCAATAATTCAACTTTTCGAAAAACTCCCATTGCTCCACCCCATTCTTCCTAATATTCTATATTTTAATTGATTTTCCCATTTACTGAAATGCAATCTCCTTAATGTCCATAATAATGTCGATTACAATGAATGGAATGAAGCTGTATGAACGGTTATAATACCTAAGTGCATAAGAAATCTCTAAAAACTTCAGGGATGTGGAAAATTTAATGGTGAATAATTCAGCATATACACTTTATTTACGTGAGGATTGGAAAAAACTAAGCGATTTCACCGCTATCCAATTATCAGAAGAAGAACTTATGGAAGTCCAAAGTATTAATGAAAAAATCTCCAGCGAGGATGTTAACGAGGTCTATCTTCCTCTGTCCAATCTGCTAAATCTGCAACTTCTATCTGCTCATAAATTTAATGAATCTATAAATCACTTTCTGAACAATGATGTAAAAAAAGGTCCATTTATCATAGGCATCGCGGGAAGTGTCGCTGTTGGCAAAAGCACTACGGCCAGACTCCTACAAAAACTTCTCTCACAATTACCTTCCCATCCAAAGGTGGATTTAGTTACGACTGATGGGTTTCTACATCCCAACGCAGAGCTGGAAAAGCGCGGTATAATGACGAAAAAGGGCTTTCCTGAAAGCTACGACACGCGTAGTTTAATTTCTTTTTTAACGGATGTGAAGTCTGGGGTGCCGCGGGTCCAAAGCCCTGTATACTCTCACTTAACTTATGATATTGTGCCAGATGAATATATTACGATTGAGAATCCGGATATTCTAATTGTTGAGGGCTTAAATGTTCTTCAGACTGCGATTACAAATAATCATAATATGCCTAACTATTTTGTATCTGATTTCTTTGATTTTTCTATTTATGTGGATGCTGATGTAAACGATATCGAGACATGGTACATTGATCGGTTTATTAAGCTCAGAGATACTGCCTTCCAAGATGAACAATCTTATTTCAAAAAATATGCACAGCTATCTCTAGAGGAATCTATTGAAATCTCAAAGCGGATCTGGAAAGAAATAAACTACGTTAATTTGCAGCAAAATATTCTGCCCACCCGAAATCGTGCGGATCTTATAATGCATAAGGACAACAATCATCACGTAGATCGAATTAAGCTGCGAAAATAAAGATTGAAGTCCTTAGCCGACCAAGTTGCTGAGATTCAGCACTTGGTTTTTTGGTGTTCACATCAAATTGGGTGAATATTCTGGGTTTAATGTCTCTGTCCTCTGATCAAGGCGAACGTATACTGTGGTACATTCGTACACAAACGTGAAGAGAGGATAAATCAAATGATCGATATCGCCTTGGCTTTTCAAGATAAGGATGGGAAATATGCTGAACATGCCGGAGTCGTTCTAGCGTCAATTTTTCATCATACGAGTTCCCCAATTCATATTCATATTTTACATGATGTTTCTTTAAGTGAAACTAATAAGCGCAGGCTTAGCGCATTAACTACAAAACATAATCATACCCTTAGCTTTTATTCAATCACTATGCCCGATGATCTAACTCAGGTGTTAGCCAATGTTAACTCCATTAATGTATGGACGCAGGCATGTATGTATCGATTGCTTCTTCCTGCACTAATACCCGTGGACAAAATCATCTATCTGGACTGCGATGTATTAGTGAATATGGACATAACTGAAATATGGCAGGTTGAACTGGATGACAAGTATTTGGCCGCAATTTGGGACCAAGGGATTAGAGAGGTTGCTCATATTGTGAGCGCTAAGGGATTAAATCCTGAGCTTTATTTTAATTCCGGAGTGATTTTATTTTCTTTGCATAATATCCGCCAGAATACCAACTGGTACGAAGAAATGCTAACCTTTCTACGTACCTTTCCTGATGTCACCATGCCAGATCAGGATGTTCTGAATGCGGTTTTTGGTGGGAATTACCTCCCCCTTGATATCCGTTTTAATTCGTTCAACACAAACATTCCGGACCATGATTTCACTAACAAAATCATCCATTTTGCCGGAGATGATAAATGCTGGAATAAAGATTCCGCGGGTTCATCCCTATATCAGCAATTCCTAAAGCTAACCCCTTGGAGAATCACCAGAGCCAAAATCAGACGAAGAAAACGGAAAAGCAGCCCTTTAAAACCACACCTCACCCGAAAAAGAAACAAGCAGAAAATAAAAATTGTTCAGTTGAACTTAACCCCTATTTTTTTATCCGATTTAAAACAAATTAGACCGATTAGACCGATTAGAAAAAGCCCCATTTGATATGGGGCGGCATTCTTTAGTTCACTTTCGTAAAAAACCATTTCTGAGCATCACTCCCGTTATCTGTCCACTGCTGGACAGCTGCGCCATCGGCTGTTGATGCTCCGGATACATCCATGGCTAATCCGCTCACTTTTGAAATAAGCTTATAATAGCCCCCTCCGACATCAATAATTCTCCATCGCTGAGCGTTGGTACCATTGTCATCCCACTGCTGCAGCTGTACACCGCTCGCGGTTGATGAGTTTGGCACATCCAACACTTTTCCACTATGCACTGCCGTAAGCTTGTAATAACCGTCGCCTGTACTCTCCACTTTAAATTTCTGATTATTGGCAGTGTAATTGGTCCATTGCTGCATTTTCGCCCCGCTTGCTGTGGATACATCCACTACGTCCAGAACCTTACCACTAGCCTTGTCAGCTAAAGTGTAAATCCCACCACTAACAATGCTTGAGGTAGGCGCAGCCTGATACACACGTACGTAATCAACCAGCATTTGAGCTGGGAAAGCAGTTGAAGCATTTGGACTTCCCGGCCAATTTCCACCCACGGCAAGGTTTAGCAGGATGAAGAAAGGTTTCTGGAACTCCTCCGTATTTCCGGTTCCGTTCTCAATATAAAAAGCATTAAATGGGTTGCCGTCTACAAACCATCTTATATAATTCGCATCCCATTCCACGCTGTACACATGGTACTGTGAGAAATCGAGGTTACCAGACACCTGACCGTACTCGGCATGCCCATTGGCATCCCAATGTACCGTCCCATTAACAAAAGCATTATTGTTTACACGCTCCATAATGTCCGTTTCCCCAGATTTCGGCCAACCCACTGAATCAATATTCGCCCCAAGCATCCAAAATGCTGGCCAGAGTCCCTGTCCTGAAGGCAATTTGATTCTAGCTTCGATTTTTCCGTAGGTGAAGCTTTTGAGTCCCTGTGTTTTGATCCGTGCAGAGGTATAATTCATCCCCCCGTACGACTCCTTTTGTGCAGTAATCACTAAATTCCCACCTGTTACCTGCAGGTTCTGCGGGCGACTGGTATAATACTGAAGCTCATTGTTTCCCCAACCTCCGCTACCCGTACCTATTTCCGCCGACCAATTATTAGTGTTCAGAGAATTCCCATCAAATTCATCGCTCCATGCCAGATTCCAGCTTGATGCCGCGCTTGAACTCCCTGTAGGTACCCAAGCAATTAAGAGGGTGAACAGCAGAAATAGACTTAACATTTTTCCTTTTCGTAACATCGTCTTTTCCTCCTACTGATTTCATTGCGCGGCGCGCTCGCACATTTGAAACCGGTTTCGAATATTGGATAAAACAAAACGTTATCCCATAAACAGCTATAACAGCCGGAGTCAGGTTAACGCCTCGCTTCATTTGATGTGTACGTCTTTTCTAAACGCAATATGCCAACATTTCGATTAAAGGGACCATTTTCCATAGTTCTGCATGCTTAATGTCCAGGTTTTCTCTGCGTATTTCACCGTCGCCATACTCTCAGAGAGCGTCCATGCTATACCAACATACTGATCCATATGATCGTCAAGGAATGATTTCCAATGTTGTCCTCCGTCTATCGTTATAAATAACAATGTATATTCTTTTTCAACGGGCCGAGTAATTAAGATTCCTTGATCCTTCGTAAGAAAGAGGGGAGGATAAGCATAGATTTGCGAGTTTACTAACTCACCCGGCACTGTGACTGTCTGTTCACTCCAGGTAACTCCACCATCCATTGTTTTATATAAACCAACCTTTCCCTCCCATGGAGCATTCGTTGTAATCCAGCCTTCTTTTTCATTAACAAAAGTAAGTCCCGATTTCACCCCGCTAGGAAGAGTACTTCCTGCTTGTAAGCTATCCCCCATCTCCTTCCAAGTCTCTCCCCCATCACTAGTTGCATAAAGCTCCATATCTTCGCGTGACATCCCTTGAAAATGATAGACTGCTTTCCAACCTATATTTTTGTTGAGGAACACAGTATCTTCTCTGCGGTTATCTGAAGAATCAGTATCAGAATTCAAATTTGTATTTGGATTAGGAGAAGGAGAAGTTTCCTGATTAGAAGTTGGATGAGGGATTGGAGTGGTATTGGAACAACCAGATGCTATCACTGCAGCAATTAGTAGTATTGAAACTAGATATTTCATCTTGTTACCACGCCTTCGTTTATTTTTCTAAAAAAGTATAGTGGTGCTGTGCATATAGCTTCGTCCGCAAACGTATTCAGTAAATGAAATTTTATCCTAAAATATCTGAAAAGTATTTACAGTTTCTTTATATAATCCAGCTACACCAAGTCCTATCGGACCGAGGAGACGTTATTGGTTCAATTTCAAGAGAATTCTTCTGTTAACGGACTGAGATGCAACTCTTTGGCTAATTCTCCTACTTTTATCGGCGATAAACAGACAATAAGGGCTATACGGTCCTTGAGTTCGGTAAATGGAGCTAAAAAGCAAAGATAAGCGCTATACAATCCGAAGATGATGTGAACGAAACCTTCAAGCAGCAGGTTATCAGCCTATAGTAGATATGAATGAATTCATTGAGCAAGGATCTACTCTTTGAATGTCAAAAGAAAAAGAAACGGCATTTCTGCCGTTTCTTTGGGTTATGGATGGTCAGGGCTCAGAGCCTGTTTTACTCCAATCCATGTTCTCTGCGGATGTTATACATACCCTGAACAAGCAGCTCAGATGGATCCCGGTTCAATTGCAAATGGGTCAGCAACAGATGAAGCGGGAATGCACATACGTTATTCCCATCGGTGATCGCTGGAAATCCAGCCTCGAAGACTGGTCCCAATTTCTCGTTCCATGCCAGCCCGACATGCACTTTTTCTGGAGCAAATTCTTGGGTAATTTCCTCAATACAAAGCGGAACTAACACATTGTCAATGATCCCTTTTGCTTCTTCTTCACTTGCTGGTGGTTTTGGAAGTGTTTTGCCTCCCTCAATTTTCATCAGCTCAACGAAGAATGAGGCCATCCATGCTGCCGGATCCTTACCCGACTGGAATCTTGCAATTAACTCGCGCAGAAAAAATCCGCAGGAATACACCTGATCTAATTCAGTTTTCACGTGAAAAACAAAAACAGGACCGTAGGCTTCCATGTTCAATACTTGTCCTTCAACATCTTTAAAGTGTACTCTCAATGCTACAAGGCCGTTATGGTGAACAGCCTTTAGCAGCTGTGCCATATCCTCTTCAGACATTTCTGTATTATCATTTACTTCCTCATTCTCATTTGTTATTTCATTTTCATTAGTCGTCTCATTGTTCATTTTATAATTCCCTCCCATACCTATCATACCATCTAGCGAATTGAACGAACACTTTATAATAGAACAATTTCTACCAGATTGCAGAGAAAACAAAAAAACGGCAGCTTTGCCGTTTCTCTGTTCGTCTCGCTGGAGCTCAATAGCTAGATCATATCCCTTACTTTCTTCACTATTTTACCAGTTAATTGATTAATATCCCCCTCATTTAACTTATAAGCTGAGGTATCTTTACGTGCAGGTTTGTGATCTGCCGATATCAGATCTGCGATATGCTGCTCGATGAATACAACAGGATCTGCTCCAGTTCTTTTTCTGAGCTCCCCTGGCACCTTCGGATTTGGACCGTCAGCTCCGCCACTGATTGAAAGGTAACCATACTTTTGCGGATTTTTCTTCAAATCCTTTAAATAGGCACGGAGCGGTGTGGCCACTTTCCCCATCCAAACCGGTCCAAAAAATAGGATAATATCATATTTTCCTATTTGCTCAGGCTTCGGTTGAACCAACGGTATCCTGTCAAAAATCATATCGAAGGTAATCCTACCGAGTGTTCGGGGTTTGGCTTCCGAGATTCGGATATGTTCAGCCGACAACGCATTCGCCACACTCCTTGCTAATGCTTCATTATTACCTGTGAATGAATACGAAATGACTGCAATGTTCATATAAATTCTCCTTAAAATGAATTATTTCGTCTCCGCCTGCTGTAGGGCATTTTCGAGTGCCTTAAGATGTATTTTAGAGGTAAGCGTTGCCCCGCTGATAACGTCCACCTGAAGAGACTGCGATTCAATCACATGACTAAACAAATCACCAATGCCTAGACCATCCTTCAGTTCAGCAGGGTTCCCTGTTTTGTCCAAGGCACCTTTGAGTATTTTTATATCTGTCAGCCGTTCAGCAGATATTATTGCCCTCACCTTGGTATCTCTGGAATGATCTTTGATGCCAATGTATTCCCCCACATAGGTACCCTCCCGCAGATTCTGTATATCTATGACGTTGATAGTAAGCTGCTGAACCTCATGCCTTCCCGGAGCAGTCAAGAGAATACCACCTATCCAACCTATGACTGTAATCACGCATAGAATGCTGAGAACAATAATCCATTTATTGAATTTTCGCTTTTTTCCTCTTCTCTTACTCACCTGCTTGCCTCCTTCTTTTGGATTTCAATTTCGAATGAATATTTAATTATTCATTCATTATACAAGAAAAAAAACTGCACCATAAGTGTATTAGGGGCAGTCTGTCAAACCCTTCATGATTAGTTCCAGCATATTGTCCAGAAGTTGTGGAAAGTGCTCCAGCCCGATTTCTTCCTTGTGGGTTTCCACATTAATCATTGCGGCGAAAATCATCATAATCATTTTACTATCCATATCGCTGCGCATTTTACCATCGGCTTGCCACTGCTTAATGATTTCATGGAAGCTATCATACAAGATGTCGTTTACCTGAATGTTGGTTTCTTCCCGGTACAACTGTTCGATTTTTGCGAAAACACTTTTGTTATACCATTCCTTAAGAATGGGGTTGGCTATCATACCTTCCAAATTAAGCGCCATCATCTGCCGTATTACTGCCAGTGGGCTTTGGCTCATATCGAGCGATTGCATACAGCTTTTTTTGAGCTTTTCATTTTCCTCTAAAAAAATATCCATAAAAAGCTTTTCCTTAGAGGGATAATAGTTGTAAAAACTTCCTACAGCTATTCCAGCCATTTTGGTAATGCCAGAAACATTAGTATCTTTAAAGCCTTTATTGCTAAATAGCTCTTTCGCGCATTCGTATATCTTTGTTTTTTTGTCTTCCACTTTTCGTCTCTCCGTGAATGAATAATTATTTTTTCATTCATATCATAGTGTTAACAGCTTGGTATGTCAATGCAAAAATAGATCACCAAAAGCATTAACATCTATAGCATCACCCAAATTAGGTTGGAGTGCCCTCTTATTACGCAAGAATTAGAAAAATTCTGTATATTCATTCTAATCTTTGCCAAAATGCTTAATTACAACATTATTAAAAATCGCGGTGCCACCTTCAGAAAATAAGGTAATGCCTTGATCATTTATTTCCGGGAAGATTTCATTAGAAAATACAATTTCACCATCATCTATAAAAACTTCAATACTTGTTCTATCCACAAGGATCTTCAGATGCACTTTTTTCTTGTTCACATCAAAGGGGGCCTTGCTTTCAAGATATCTGTCACTCTCATCAGGTTGTCCAGTGAAGGCTCTATTAACATAAGAATATTGTCCTTCAACAAACACTCCTACGTCCACATGGCGCGTCTTATCTGCGGATTCACGAAGTCTTAAGCCTACATTGGTACTCTCTGACCAAGATAGATCTGCATCGAGCTGGTAATTTTCGCCTGTGATATCAAGTGTTGACGAGCCGTTCACTTTTATTTGTTGCAAGGAATCCGTTGAAGTTACCATTTGATCTAATGCTTCGATGGGCTGTGATACTAACTGATACGACTGCTCTTCATCTCGTTTTAATTTTATTTGACGTACGATTGAATCCATTCCGTTAAAACCTTCGTTAAGATTGGGGGTAACATGAGGGTAATCCCAATTATTCATCCAGGCCAAAGCATATCGATGATTGTATTGATCCTTGTCCTTTCCCTCTTCAAAAGTCACAGCACCATACCAATCAAATCCATAATCTAGCCACTGTGGTTCATGATAATCCGTGATAAATTCATTCCCATTAAAATCTCCAGTCCAGTAGGCATACGTGTTGGGTTTACCTATCGACTTACCATTTGCACTGACCCCAAGAACCCATCTATAAGTGCCATCATTCGCCCGCATCATATAGAAGTCAGGACACTCCACAATTCCGATATTTTCTGTTTCGAAGCCGCTTGTGTAGTGCCAATCCTTTAAATTGTCAGACTCGTAAAAGCCCACTTTCGTACCTTCGGCTAGTGTCATCACCCATTTATGAGAATGTTGATCCCATATTACCTTCGGGTCTCTGAAATCTTCTGTGCCCGGATTTGGCAAAATAGGATCATCACTATAAGATTTAAACGTCAGCCCACGATCCGTACTGAACCATAAATATTGTTCTTGCTTCCCCGCCTCTGCAGAGGGCTGTGTTAAAATCGCCACAATTGCCCCTTCGCCAAAACCTGCTGTATTGCTATCGTCAACAACAACAGATCCTGACCAGGGATCACCATTGGGTGTTGTATATTTTGGAATCGCAACGCCTTCATCTGTCCAGCTCACCAAATCCGTTGATGTGGCATGTCTCCATTCTGTACCATTTCCATCCGGGTAATCAGCATTATAGAGATAATAGTAATGATATTTACCATCAAAATAAATGGGCTTCTGCGGATCGTTTTTCCAATGCTCAGGTACAGTGAAATGATAGCTAGCCCGAGTGGTAGGTTTATGATCAGGAACGTCGGTCCCCGGCTTATTCTTCTCTCCAGCGCCATAAGTTACTAATACTATTGTCACAATACAAATTAAACAAAGGATTAATATAGTGATTCCTATCATTTTTTTCTTATTCAAAATATACCTCGCTTTTTTCACATTGCTAATCTTAGCTTATAAAAAGAAAAGTAAACGCCAACTACATTGGCATTTACTTTGTAAATAATTAATACGGTTTGTTACCTTTAAGTGTCAATTGCCCTTGTTCCAAAATGCTGTTCGGTACAACTGAAGTCTTGGAGCCTTTAATATTCAGCACAAAGCTTGGGGCAAAAGTGGAATGATGATCCCCAAAGTAACCTCTATTCGTCATGTAACTTGTGATGACTACATTATTCCCTTTCACTTGCGGAATCGCAAAGTGAGCATAAGTCCAGGTAATATCATAAGGATTAAGATCTTGATGGAGGACAAGTCCTGTACCATTTAATGGTTTATACGGTCCGTTTAAAGAATTAGATACGTACCCGAGCATGTAGATGTCTTCATCATCAATGCCATCAATGAACATTTTAGAACCTCTTGAGCTTGTGAACAGATACCACTTGCCATTCAATTTAAATATGTTCGCACGTTCAATTTCATCTGTCACGGTATTGGAGGCAAGTAGCGGCTTCATTTCTTTTTTGAATGTATAATCATTATTTAATTCAATGATACCGAGCGCACCATTCGCGGTTTCCGCAGATGTTTTGTCAGCACTGCTTAGTAATTTCTTTTTCTCCGCTTGGAAGAAGGCATTGCTATTACCATAATAAGCTTTGTTAAAGAGAGATTCTTCACCCTGGTAACCCGTAGTTGTCCCTGTATTTGCTTCAAACACAAGATACTTGTGGCCTTTATCCTCCACATAGTGAGGATCTCTTAAGGTATGATTATCGTCGTAATCGCCTTTGCTGAAACCGGTGATATCAAGACTTTGATAAATTTCACCTTGATTACCGTCATAGATGGATTTCATATCTTCTACGCCATCAATCTTAAGGGTATCCCCATCCGGGGCAGAGACATTAATTTGAGCTGTAGTTAAAGTTTGTTTCCCGTAAAATCCGCGATCTGGATCCCAAGGATGACGATTGGTGTAGAACAAGCGAACTTTGCCATCAGATGTCATGGTTGCTGAACCGGACCATTCTTCGGCTTGATTGTTTAAAACATAATCATCAGGTACAAGTTTGTCACTATCCTTAAACACCCGGCCGGCATTCTTCCAGCTGCTGATAGAGTTGTCTCCTTCTTTCTTATAGAACAAATAAATAAATGTGTCTGATCCATTATTAGGGTCGCCCGCCAGACCAAAAACAATTTGATACCCCTTATAACTTGCTACAGTTCCATCTGCATTTTGCAGCGGCCAAGTATCCCAAACATCCATTTCAATTTTGTTTCCATTCTCATCGAACTTAACGGCTGCAGGAATGTTCTTAATCGTTGAAGCATCAAATTTTGGGACTTGGAATTGATTACTATTTTGTTGTTTGGGTAATTTCAACATGTCAGCGCGAGTGATATGAGAGAAACCGTAGTCATTGTACTCCGGCTTGTTCGGCTTGTTATTTCCTTTCGCAAAGGTTTGAGTAGCTCCACCTAACATTAAAGCAGCTGTAAAGGTTAGGATTGTTGTTTGTTTAATCATTTTCTTGAAATTCATCATCTAACTCCTCTTATACTTTAAATTTGGGTTTCGATCTTCCTTTGTGCTGTTCCCCTTTTAAATTCTAATGAAGAGTAGACGTTATGAGTATGTCGTGAATTGATGAATTTACAGGGTTATATTGATTTGGTTTTATTACTTCACATGGGTATCCCACGATTTTTGAAGCTCTTGAAGCAATTGATCCCGATTGATTTGCTCTCCTACATAAGCTTGCATAAGATAGCCAAACTCCTCTCTTGCTCTGGGAGGGAATTTGAACCAATTCCAAGATAATGTTTTCTGCTCATCGACGTATCGCATAAGTTCTTTTACAAGCGCTCCCGAACGGTCCGTCTCTATATTTTTAAAAGCTGAAATAAAATGAAAGCGATCCTTCATGAACTTTTTCCCTGTTTCCGAGGAAACCATCCAGTTCAAAAACTTTTTGGCTTCCTTCTTCTTTTCTGGCGAAGATTCTTTATTAACAGCCCAATTATTAGATATCCCTACTGGCAACGCATTGTTTTCGGCACCATCATTAATAGGCATGGGTAAAAAACCGATATTCATATTCGGCGATATTTGATCAATTTTAGACTGAACCCAATTCCCTTGTTTAAGAATCGCCGTTCTCCCTGTTGCAAATAACTCAACTTCCGAATTATAATCTGTTGTCAAAAAATTTTCGTTACCATATTGTACGGTCAAATCCAGCATCCGAATGACATCTTTAACTTCCTTATTCTCTCGAAAAGATTGTGTTCCGTTGTTTAACCCTTGAATAAAAGCATCCGGCTCCTCCTGTTGGGCAATAGCAATATTCAACAGGAGTACAAAAAACCAATGATCTGAATACCCAACAGAAAAAGGAGTCACACCTATAGCCTTCAGCTTTTTCGCCGCCTCTTTTAATTCCGTAAACGTTGTTGGGAGAGGATCAACCCCAGCCTTTGCGAATAAATCCTTATTATAAATAAAACCGTAGCCTTCAAAATTGATCGGCATCCCGTATATTTTCCCGTCCATCTTCATCGGTTCTAGCGCCTCGTCATAAGCCTGTTCCACCCAGGGTTGATCCGATAAATCTTCAAGATATCTACTCCATGCCCTCGCTTCTTCATAACCGCCATTTGGAAAAATATCCGGACCAACATTGGCCGCAAACCTCGCCTTTAGCTCATCAAGGTAGTTAGCTCCTCCGCCAAAGGTTAGAATTTCCACGTTAATATTCGGGTTTTCCTTTTCATATTCCTTAACCATCTGCTCGAATTCTATAGAAATTTCCACTTTAGGATTCAGTACCTCCAAAGTGACTGTCTTATCCGCTACCTTCAAATCCGCTTCCTTCAGTGGACGTGTATGCGCACCACATGAAGAAAGCGTTAGCGTAATCAACCCCACGATAATCATTTGAACCCTTTTTATTTTCATAATTCCCCCAGATGCATTCAACAATGAACTTATGTATTGGCTATCCTGACTTCCGCGTCTATTTCTCTTGCTCCCTGTGAATTACGATATTCAGCAGGCGTCATACCGACGTTTTTTTTGAACAGCTTAGAGAAATAAATCTCATCTTGATACCCTAGCTTTAAGGCAATCGAGTACATCTTTTCATCCGATTCCAGTAACCACTGTTTCGCTTGATTTATTCGTAAATGAATGACGTAGTTAGTAAGAGTCATCCCTACTTCTTGCTTAAATCTCCGCGAGATATGTTCTCGGCTCAGAAAAAAACGGGTGGATAATTTGTCCAAACTTAACTCTTCCATATAATGCTCATCAACAAATGCGACAATATCATTCATACGCCTAACATCATCTAAATCCGCCAAACGATGGATTGCTCTAAAATTTTGTTCAGCCATAGACCTTTGTGCAGATTGAAAAGATAAGGATATCTCTGCGAGCGATTGAATGGAAGGGCCACTAACCAAACGAACAGGTATATCAAAATGCTGGGTAATCCATTCCTCTATCGGGAAAAACTGTCCATGAAGGGACAGAATCACACAGACATTAGGATCATTTTGAAGCGTAAATGCATTTCCCCACTCCCGTGTAGCCAGTTCTTCGGTCAAAAGCTGAATGTATGGCTCCGAATAGTGAGATTGGTAAAAATACATCATGGTGAAGTCGTATACGTCTGCCTGTGGGAGAGCTGAGGCAATTTCGCCTGCATCAAAAGCTTCACCGTTACAAGCAGCAGTAATCTCCCTGTTTAAGCGAAATATTTTTACCTCTTCATAAAATCCGGACTCCATATTGCGACGTTCTCCCTCTTCTTGTTCCCAGGCTCTCAACGCCCCTTCTAAAGTTTCATTCAGCATTTTCTCTTCAATTGGCTTCATCAAATAATCAAAGCATCCCAGCTTAAACGCTTTACGCATGAAACAATAATCGTCAAACCCAGAAATCATAATCACTTTTCCCGGATAGTCTTTAGCAGCCAACCACTCGATTAACTCCATCCCGCTATTTTTGGGCATTTTGACATCTGTCATTATGATCTCTGGAGATTTCTGCTCAATCAACGCCTTAGCCTCGAGACCATTTCTTGCTTCCAGCACTTCGGTAATCCCGTATTGTTCCCACCGTCCCAAAAAACGGATGATTTTTCTAACATTAGACTCATCATCTACAATAAGAGCTTTCATAAACGTCACTTCTCCTTTAGGTAGAGTGGAATTACTAGCCGTACAGTGAACCCTTGTCCCTGCATCGAATCTAGTTTGATTCCCGCTGTCTGATCGAAATGAAGAACCAAGCGATCATGAATGTTTTTTAACCCGATATGCGCAAAAGAAGGATTGCCTTCGTTAACCGGTGTGTAGAGATTATTTTTTAATGCCTCAAGTTCATCATCCGTCACGCTGTTTCCGTTATTTTCTACGACTAGATTCAAATATTCACCTTGTATTTCACCATAAATATGGATGTAAGCTTGTTCATAGCCCTCGTCATAACAGTGCTTAAAAAAGTTCTCAACGAGCGGCTGCAGGATCATACTGGGAACCGGAATATCAAAAATATCTTTAGGTATATCAATGGAATAGCTAAAATCAGTCTGAAAACGTTCCGCTTGAAGATTCAAATAAGCCTGTACATAATCCACTTCGCTTTGAAGCGTCGCCTTCTGATCCACACGAATCGAGTACCGCATCATTTTGGATAAAGAGGTAATCAGTTGATATACTTTTGGAGATTCAGAGAGTAGGGCAACAGCTGCAATGGATTGTAAAGAATTAAATAAAAAGTGCGGATTGATCTGCGACTTTAGCGCCCTATGCTGATTTTTCCTGTTCTCTATCTCAAGCTTATACTCCCGGTCAATGTGACGGTTGATCCGATTCATCATCTCCTTGATATGTCTTTCTAGAATACCGATTTCGTCCTCCCGCATATCGTCGAATGGGGCATTCATATTCCTCCCCTCGATGCGCTGGACTTTTTGACTAAGCAATTTTATCGGCCGTGTAAATCCATATGAAATGATTGTTATCATTATCAAGCCCAGTCCACCTACAACCACACCTACAATGATGTTTGTATAGGCGGTTTTCCTTACATCTTCAAATAAAAAAGAGCTCGGGGTTACCTTAGCAAAATGCCACTCTTTTATCGGTTCCTGCAATGTTCTAGTAAACACAATATCTCCTTCTGGAGATTTAGTATCTGCCTGTGCCGGACTTATTTTCCTTTGCAGTTCATCAGGAACGGTTTTGCCTATCCATGTTTCATCACTGGCGTAAATGACATGATCCTCCGCATCGGAAAGCCACACGCTCTCTTTATTTTTCTGTAGAAAATGATTAGCGATATGAGCAATCTTGTCCAAATCAATATCTATAGTGATGACGCCCAGAAATTCTTGCGTTAGGACATCCACAATTTTGTGATGAACCGTCAAGACCATCGTTTTATCCGAAGGAGGCATAATGGAGGTATCGTTATAGTTCTCAATCAGATGTGGAGCTTCAATAAGATAATTGCTATTAGAGCTCATCAGCTTCTGAATGGAAGCTTGCTGTAATAAATCCGGATTCCTTTTACGGGAACTTAACATGGCATTATAAACTGTAAATGAGCTTTTCCCTTCGTTTATGAATAAACGGATCTGACGAATTTCACTCCTCATGAGATAGAAGTTAGTCATACCCTTATTAATTTCAAGCTGCTTAAAATAAAAATCTTCTTCTAACCCTTCTTCAAACACCCTGAATAAGTCTGGATTTCGGTATAAAATATATGGAAGATTAATGATTTCATCAAAATAATGCTCTAGATCGGCTGACGCCTGCTGAATTTGCTCTTGGCTGTTCTCAAGTTCATGTCGTTCCACATTCTCTTTCGTCTGCCGATAGATCAACAACACGGATAAAAAATACGGTAGAATTATAAACACAAGCAGCAAGAATAATAAGCGCTTATGAATGCTTTTCAAATAAATACTCCTCTGTAAAAATTTCGGTTTTCAGCAAAAAATCTAATATCAGGTTTTATATTTTCACAAATATCCAACACAAAATCAAAATACTTGTTGCTGAGCAACAAGTATTTTTGCCGGATCCATATATGACAAACGCCAATCGTTTATTACCCAAATTATATCCATATGAAACAACCGTTAAGAAATTTCCGCAAATTAATCAGCTATTTGAAGATTGAAATAATTCCCTGCACAATGGGCTTCCAAAGATGTGGATATTCTTGCTGAATTAACTTTCTTACCTCCTCCCCCTTGATGTCGTTGAAATTATTATCTTGAGTAATAAAGGTATAAGCACCTTTTACGGTATCCCCTATAGCTATATGCCCGCTTGCATATCCACCCATTGCAATATGGGAAGCGATAGAGAGACCACCCAAGGAGAACATACCTACAGCTAAACCTCCAACAGCAAATATCCCCAATGCTATTCCACCAACGGCCATTGTACCCGCCGCAATGCCCCCAACGGCTAACAAAAGCCCTAGAGCCAGACCTGCAAAACTGATGAGTCCTAAAGCAAGCGCACCTAAACATAATCCGCCCAAAGCAACAATACCAATAGATACAGCACCAATCGCAACATTACCTATGGCAATAACCCCTTTGGCAACGTATAGCCCCCGTCCGATATGGATATGAACCAGAGGAATTCCAAAGCATGTTCTCTTACTTTTGTACTCATAATGAAACAAGGAATTCAGATCTACATATACGGGGCTTGCGACATGCTCTGCTTTGGTATCGCTTGAAGCATCCTTCACCAGATGATCCAAACTTACGTGAAATAATTCACTTAAACTAATCATCTTATCCATTTCGGGATAGGATTGACCTGATTCCCACTTAGACACGGCTTGCCGCGAAACACCAATCACCTCCGCCAAGTTCTCCTGGGACATTCCTCTCTGTTTCCTATAGCTTTGCAATTTATTTGCAAAGTCCATTCGCCATCACCTCATGCTCATCATATTATAACGTTCTGTAATTGACTACCTATCTACCCTTACATACTGTCAACCACTGGTTGCACAGCTGATTTTGCGGGCTTTTATCCTCATTAAACGTTCTTGATTCCCCATTCTCCCTATTTCCGGGCAAGATGATAGCGTATAATATACGATATAGAATATTCATCAGAGGAGACTATAAAACCATGAAATTGAGTATGAATTGGATTACGCTTCGGGTCCGCGATCTGGAGGCTTCCCTTCATTTTTATAACCGGATACTGGGGCTACCCATTGAGCGTAGATTTGAAAGCAGTGGAAAACAGATCGTCATGTTAGGTCTGGAGGGGCAACCCAAGATCGAGCTTATTCAGGGAAGTGACCCGGCTTTGAAACCGGAATGTGGCGTTTCTGTGGGTTTCGAAGTGGAGTCACTTGATGAAGCGATGGAGAGTTTAAAAAGCCAAGGTATCCCAGTAGCGCGCGGACCAATCGCCCCCAATCCCCACCTGCGGTTCTTTTATATCCTGGACCCGGACGGGTTTGAGGTGCAGTTAGCGGAGCATAACTAACGTTTATCAAGCGCGTTATTACCTCAAAAAGAAATAGACCGCCCTAACCAAAGGTAGCGGTCTATTCTGCCGTGTAAAACCTAACCCCCACTCTTAAAGCAAGGCTTTATTCAACAGCTTTAGTTGATCTTTTTTCAGTGAAAAAGTAAACCAAAACCAATAGCGGCAGGATCACTCCGATGAGTGAGGCGAAGGTCCATCCCCCATAGGCATAAGCCCAACCACCCAAAGATGATCCAACGGCTCCACCCACGAAGAAAATCGCCATAAAGATCCCATTAAGACGCCCCCTCGCTTCACTACCCAATGAATAAATCACACGCTGTCCGAGTACAAGATTTCCGGATACGGCCATATCCAATGTAATCGCGGAAATAAAGAGCAGAATGAGAGCAAAAGCTGAGTGGCTATGGAAAAGATGAATTAGTAAAAAAGACAAGGTGGCAATGATCATGGCCAGCCCGGTTAACCATTTGCTCCAACCTTTATCTGCCAGTCTTCCAGCAATCGGCGCGGCTACAGCCCCACCAACACCTACTAAAGCAAACCCTGCGATACCTTGCTGCGACATTCCAAAATCATCCGCCAACCGCAACGGAACCACCGTCCAAAAGAGACTAAAAGCTCCAAATAAACAAGCTTGATATAAGGCACGTCGGCGCAATATAGGCGTTTGTTTTAAAAGGGTGCCTAAAGAGACAATTAATTTACCATAGCTTACCGAAGGTGCAGGTTTACGTTCAGGAAGAAATCGCGACAGCAGAATGGCTAACAACGTGATGACGACCGCTGAAAAAATAAAAACGGCTTGCCATCCCCAGATGCTGGTGATAAAGCTTGCCACGGGCCGGGCAAACATAATACCTAGTAAGAGTCCACTCATAACATTACCAACCACACGCCCACGCTGCTCTTCAGACGCTAAATAGGTGGCATAAGGCACCAGGATTTGGGCTACCACAGAACCGGTTCCTATAAACAAAGATGCTGTCAGGAATAAAGGCGCATTAGCTGCGAAGGCTGCAACCAGCAATGCACCCACTGCAACCATTAACGTGATTATCGTGAGACGCCGATTCTCAACAATGTCACTCAACGGCACGATAAATAACAAACCTACAACATAACCGATTTGAGTTAAAGTGACTATCAAGCCTGCGGCTGTAGAAGAAAGTCCTGTCGAGACACTGATAGGTCCAACAAGGGTTTGAGCATAATAAAGATTGGCCACGATAAGCCCACATGCGGCTGCTAACATAAACATCATCCAACTTGAAATGTGGTTCTCTTTCACCGCTTGTTCTTTTTGCATGTGAATCCTCCTCAGATGGTCTTAATAATTTAAATACTATACGTTCAGTTCACTAATTCATGTTTAAATAATATACTGAACGTATCGTTTTGTAAATAGGTGATAGTCATTTATTTTTTTAGGTTTTTTTAGTATACTGAACGTATAGTTTATATTTTGATTGGAAACAGATTAATGAAAGGGTGATTTCAGATGGAGAGTAAACGAGGGCGTCCGCGTAATGTTGAGACGGAGAAGTCTATTCTTACCGCATCCTATGATTTGTTATTGGAAAATGGTTTTGGAGCAGTTACGGTGGAAAAAATAGCGGATCGTGCCAAGGTCAGCAAAGCTACGATATATAAATGGTGGCCTAACAAGGCTGCCGTGGTGATGGATGCATTCCTATCCTCCGCTGCGGACAGACTGCCCGTACCTGACACAGGTTCAGTATTTGATGATATTCTCATGCATGCAACGAACTTATCCCGGTTCTTGATTAGTCGAGAGGGTAAAATCATTACGGAGATCATTGGCGAAGGACAGATGGATTCAGGTTTGGCGGAAGCTTATCGGACCCGATATTTCCAGCCTCGTCGGCTTGAGGCACGGCTGCTTATGGAACGGGGTGTTCAGCGCGGGGAATTGAAGGATAATCTCGATATTGAAGTAGTTACCGATCTTATTTACGGGCCGATATTCTACCGCTTGCTGGTGACCGGCCAACCCATAGACGATGCTTATGTGCAGCAGTTGGTGAGGTACGCTTTTCAAGGAATACGTAACTAACGGGAACGGTAATGGAAAAATAGACCGCCCTCTCTCACCAGAGATGCGGTCTATTTCTGCTCGTAGTACTATAAAAGGTCGGCCTGGCGGAAGGTTGAGATACAACGGACCGAGGTGCTCTTATTTTCTGATTATGGGGCGTTTTCCCAAGCTATCGGACTCCTACGCACTTATTTAGTCTTTTCAAAACAAAATACTGCTACTGGAGAGGAAATAAGTGCGCTACGGTCCGATCACTCGACTAATTGCACCGAATAAAGAAAATAAGAGCCATACAGTCCGCAGGATCATAAGTGGGTGATTCGAACGGACAGGAGCTCAGTTTCACTAATTAAATCAATTTCCAACGAAACCTTTCTGCTGCAAAATGTCTCCCGTATCGTTCCATAATTTATTTTCCATTACCTTATCTCCTCCCGGTTGTACGGGTACAATGGGATTGCCTGTCCCAACGTTAAAATATCCCCCGGTGCTCTCTTGATACTTAGGATCGGTCATTAAACGAATAATGATCTCAGCTCCTTTACGAGGATCGCCAATACGAAAGAAATTCAATAAGTGCTTCAGCATCGAAGAAAACCAAAGTTCACGCCCGAGACCTGTAACGTTAAAACCCGGATTCAATGCATGAACGCTAATTCCCGTTTCCGCCCATCGACGTGCAAGCTCACTGGTAAACATAATATTTAACAGTTTGGTTTTCCCATAAATCTCAGATGATCCTCTGGAAGTAAAAGAAGCTGTATTGAGCAAATCTTCTGGCAACTTTAGCACTCCATGCCGGCGTGAAGCTTCCGAAGCAACATTTATGATTTTTGCACTTCCTGCTGCTCTCAAAGAATGCTCTAAGGTATGTGTCAATAACCATGGTGCAAAATAGTTCACAGCCATCATTTCTGAGAATCCATCGGCAGTTATCCGCTGTTCAAACCCATGAAGCCCTGCATTATTTATTAACACATCTATCTTCGGAAAAACACTAGATATTTCTTGTCCTAACCTAGTGACATCCCTCATTGAGGATAAGTCTCCGTAGAAAAAACTAATTTCGGCTGCTGGTACGCTCTCCTTTATCATTTTTTCAGTTACTTCCGAACGGGTTTTACTCCTTGCAGTCAGAACAAGATGGGCACCCTGCTTTGCCATTTCAAGTGCAACGAGTTGTCCCAAACCGCTTGTAGCTCCAGTAATTACAATAATCGGCTTTGTCATCATCTACATTCTCCTTTATATAAGGAATTCATCAGGGGCAATTTCATTTTGACAGCGTATTGTCCAAATCATATAATTGATATATATCAACTATATGACGATGATTGATATATGTCAACTACATAGATGTTTGATGACTTTAAAATACAAGGTTAGGTGGTTAAAACAATGAATACTGAACGTAAAGACACGTCGAGAGGACAATTAGAACTGAAGTTAGGTGGACAAATTAGTGCCCTCATTAGTGCTTCGCATGCCCTAAATGTCAGAACTGCTGCCGCTTTCGATTCAACTATACAGCCTGCTGCTTTCCATATAATCCGTTGGCTGTACTCTTATGGACCAACAAGCGCCTCTGTGTTGGCAGAATCAACGGCTATGGATCGTAGTTCAGTCAGCCGTCTCATCAAGCAACTCGAGAATTTGGGTTATATCAAAAGGGAAGACTCCCCTAACGATCGTCGAGCGATCCTTCTTACTCTCACTGATCTTGGACGACAAAAAACCTTTGATGCGCTGCAGGATAAGGAATTCATATTTTATGAGCGCATAGCCCAATGGGATAATCAACAGCTTGAAACCTTTATCCAAATGCTTCAGGAGTTTAATGGATTTAATGATAATTAATAAATGGGAATCGAGTAGGAGGGGGCGGCTAGCCCCCGACCTCTCACACCACCGTACGTACCGTTCGATATACGGCGGTTCATGAAATATTCCGTAAGGAGTTGTATCTGTCCAATACACTCTTTAATCCATTGGCTTCCCAATATTGGTTATTCAATGCATGTTGTAGAATTGGACTCCCTGCAATTCGCCAATACCCTTTTCGGGTATTTCCCCACTCATAGGCTTTATCCTTAGGTACCCCTAAGGATATAAGTCTTTTGACTTTGGTTCTAGGGGTCTTCCACTGCTTCCAGAGGCACATTCGTAGCCTTCTTCGTATCCATTTATCCATATCTCGAAAGGTACTTGGGGTATCCGCCAGCGAGAAATAACCGCACCATCCCATGAGGTAGTGGTTTAGTTCCTTGATTCGCTCTTCCATCTTCATCGATCTCTTTCGAGAGGATATCTCCTGTATTCGAACCTTGACTCTCTGTAAGGACTGCTTCGCAATTCTCACCTTTGGTTCTTTGTCCACACTAAAACTAAATCCTAGAAACTTTCGTTTCCAGGGACGGTCTACCGCGCTCTTTACTTGGTTCACCTTCAGCTTTAGCCTCGTCTCGATGAATCGGGTGACCGTTGTCTTGACTCTCTCTCCTGCTCTTAGCGTTTTCACGTAAATATTGCAATCATCCGCATAACGAACGAAGCGGTGCCCACGTTTCTCGAGTTCTTTGTCGAGCTCATCTAGGACAATGTTAGATAATAACGGACTCAGTGGACCGCCTTGCGGGGCACCTTCCGTTGTCGGGGTTACTAACCCGTTCTCCATCACACCTGACTGAAGATATTTGCGGATAAGCAGGAGAACTTTCTTGTCCTCCACTTTCTCCGAAATCTTCATCATCAGTCGGTCATGGTTGACGCGATCAAAGAATTTCTCCAAGTCTAGGTCGACTACGAATCGATAGCCTTCTTTCATAAAGGTTCGAGCTTTCCTCACCGCATCATGCCCTCGTCTTTTCGGACGGAATCCATAGCTATGGTCGGAAAACTCTGGATCAAACAATGGAGTTAACACCTGCGCGATTGCTTGTTGAATCATTCGATCTGTCACGGTAGGTATTCCTAGTAACCTAACACCTCCGCCACCGGGTTTCGGGATTTCGACTCGGCGCACGGGGCTCGGTTCATAGGTTCCTTCTTCTATGGCATGCCGCAAGGTCTGCCAGTTTTGTACGATGTGTTCTCGTAAGGATTTTACGGACATCCCATCTACGCCATGACTTCCTTTATTCGCTTCAACACGCTTTAAGGCTTGCAGAAGATTTTCCCGTGATAGCAGTTGCTCCAACATTTTTTTTTTAACCTCTCTTTACGTGATTTATACCTTCCATTTGTGCCAAAGATGAACTCCGCCCTGCTGAAGACCCCCACGGGATTCACCGTTTCCTTCTTCAGTCAGGTCCTTTCGGATTTTTTTTTTTCTGCATTCATCGCTCATCTTGAACGCCTGGATGTATAAATCCTATTCCATGTTCAGCCCTTCCGCAGCTGTTGCAACAGCTTGCGTACTATGGCGTCTGCTGACTTCTGTGCACTCAGCCTACTCTCACAAGTAGGGTTACGAAGTATACTCGCCTATCACACAGATCTCCCCAGGTAAGAACGCTATCTTCCTCTCCATCTATCTGCTTCATTTACTCTCGTACGCCTTTGGCAGTATGGACTTTGGTTTGTTGTGCAACCTCATCCAGCCTACGTTAGCCTTGTATGAAGTTCGTATTCCTCAGACCGGAGATTTGCCGCTGGCTTCCTTCAGATTCCACCTCGCGGTGGACACCCTTGCCTTAAGCTAATGGCTACTACTGCCTTCGCCATTCGGGACTTCAACCCTATAGATAGCGCCCATGCTGGGCGCACACAAAAAAAGAAACAGCATCTTGCTGTTTCTTTAGATATGGATTGTCTGTAATTGGAGTCAGCAATTATCACTGATGTTCATGTTCGGCATGTTCATTATTGCATTGCTCAACTACCTCAAAAAGAAATAGACCGCCCTCTCGCAAAGGAATGCGGTCTATTTCCTGACTAAACTTCCGAAGCCGCTTTTATCTACCCAAACTATACCACGATCAAAACCAAATCAAAAGTCACTCACTCCCCAAACAGCAAAGAAACGGCATTTCTGCCGTTTCTTTAGGATGGACTCTCAGGGGCTCGAACCCTGGACAAATAGATTAAGAGTCTACTGCTCTACCAACTGAGCTAAGAGTCCATATGATGTTTGGTGGAGCCAAGGGGGATCGAACCCCTGACCTCATCGCTGCCAGCGATGCGCTCTCCCAGCTGAGCTATGGCCCCGCGAATTACTCCGTCAAGTCGACGGTCAGTCAACGTACAACCCGCTCGTACCAACGGTTTCTAGCGTCCTGCAAATCCGCTCGTTTTCTTTCCGCTCAATTAATATACCACACGGGAGCGCATCGCTGCAAGTCTTTTTTCCGGATATCTGCTCGAATATTGCGGAATCGCATTTTCCGTTATATAATACGAACATACATTCGCAATCAAAACGGAGGTCCTACGCTATGAAAACAATGCCCGCGCCACCTTCTCCGGATGACCTCGCACTAATCGCACCGGCCGTCACTCTTCCGTTAGTTATCGCCGCACTTAAACGTGATCGCCTCGTATTTATGGAGCCCGGTCTCCTAAAGACGCCGTCACCGTATACCGACGTTATCGATACCGCCATTGCTCGTGCCACTGTGGATCTCGACGCAGCTAAGCGCGATATCTACCGGCGCGGTTTACGCGTTGTTTCCACCGAGCGTGTTGGCGCGAATGTTATAGCGCACTATCTCTGTCGCGGTCACAGCGGAGAAGTCACGGTCGATATAAACGGCGGCATGGACGTTATGCGCGCGTATCTTACACTTTTCGATAACTCCGTTCCCGCGCCTTAATCTCCGCCAACACTTCCGCGATCGGGCGACCGTACTTACGCGAGTGTGCCGCCGTGAGCGCCGCATTATCTACGGACACATAGCGCTTGCCGACGGGAACTAACGCATCCGCTACGAAAGGCGCTTCGTACTCTCCTTCACGCAGCCAACACGCGATAAACTGATACTGGCGCGTAGCTTCGAAAGCTTGCTGCGGATCGTCGAACGTTTTCGAGAGATACGGCATCAAGCGCTTATACGTATCAACGTGAGTATTCCGGAATAGATGCCAGTTAACAGACGCGGCGAGCAACGTATCAACGAAGCCAGGATACGAATGGAATGCGCTGAAATCATGGAACGCGATGATCGGCGCGAGTTTATACTTCGGACCTTCGCGTAGCATCCGTTTAGTAAAGTGAACGAGTCCGCGCGACATAAATTGATGCGGTTCATTAAGTACGAGTAGAGTTCCCGCGCCTTTCCCCGCCTGCGCAAGTTTAATAAGTAGCGTCAGCATTACGATCCAATATCCAAGCATCTCCTTAACGCGCTCAGGCATCGGTACACCCTCCGGCATTACACAGCGGATAATCACGACTTTCCCCTCCGCGACCCAGCGGTATAAATCCATCGCGGGATTATACGTTTGGCAAAACATCGGCTTCAAAAACTCGCTACTCGTTATTTGCGTTATCCTCCGCAAGACCGGTCCGTATATCTGCCCCTGCTTACCTTCGCTCATTTTATCGTAATCGCGCCACGTATCCATATCGAACGTATCGTCCAACTCCGCTATCTTCTGCTTACGGAAGGCGGCGGACGTAAACATCGCTTTCATATCCGTTAGATCCCCGTTACACACTTTCGCGGCATCACGCGTAAATTCCGACGTTTGAAACTTATCTTCGTCACCGTCCGATAGTAAGAAATCCGTTAAATATTCCGCTATCGCATCGGCGGCAATCCGCTTATCACTAACGTTATGAAGCACGGTCTGCAGTCCGAGATATGGCGCGTAAGCTGTATCCGCTAAGTTAATATCAATAACGTCTTCCGGCGCTAAGTGGTCGCGTATTGCGTCCGCCATGCCGCGTTGATTGCCGGCGCTATCCCGATTATGTTCGTCTATGAAGTCCGGTATAACTGCGCCGATTCCGTGCTGGCGCTTCGCCTCCACTACGAGGTTGACTACGTGTTGGTCCTTGCCCATACGCGGTGATCCGTTAACAGCGCGTGGCATATACAATTTATCCGGACTGTTAGTCGGAATATGAACGCGCTGCTCTACGCCGCGATCCGTAGCCGTTCCCGCAAGTATTCCGCGATCATCCAGGAACGCACGCGGCAGCTCGATCTCTACGCGCCGATTTGACGTTAATACCTCGCTAAATTCCGCCTGTAAATCAGCGGTCGGTAGCTGCGTTAGTTTGCCGAGCTCATCAACGCTCATTATATTCGGAGCGATTTCGCGTACTTTCCATTCACTTAAATCTGCGCGAGCCCTTACGTTAACCTTTACGCATTCCAGCCGATTGTCGCCCGCTAACCCTCCGTATGCGCTCGCTACTGACCGCGCCAACATCTCGCGCTTAATTGGATCGGCGGACGTTACTGCGCACCGAATCGACGTTTTAAATACGGGCAGATTACGCTTATTCTTCGTTTGCGTAGATAGATCGCCATTAACGAGTAGCTCCGCGCGATCCGGATTAGGTAACGCCTTACGTTCGGATTTAGCCGCTGGGCCCGCGCCATGATATAGCGATTTCTCTACGCCAGCCATTACGTCCTCTATTAGCGTTTTGACTTCGTAAAAGACATGCGCTGCGCCCACCGCTATTGTACGCATTAGCCGCATTGGATCAAATCCGGGTCGATACGCGAGCCCTCCGCCTTCCCACGTTTCCCACGCATAGTCCGCGAGTTTCTTCCATTTAGCGCGCAATACCGTTTCAGTCCGGATAAATACGCTAACCGCTTCACCTTCGCTTAATTCATTCGTTACACCGAGTAATTCGCGTATTGGCGTCGTCTGCTCGTTATAGCGGAAGTCTAGTGAGAACATATCGTGGCGGCGGTATTTGAGCGCGTACATATCCGTATCGTCATCGTTCAGAAACGTAAAGTCGTCCGCAAGTTCTAACGTTGCTTTCCTCCACTGTTCATGATTGCGGAATTTAACGTGGAAGGCCTCGGCAAACTCGACGGGCATCGCGCAATAAAACGCAATAGAGTTGGCAGCCATTTGCGTTATCCACCAGAAGTCCGGAGCCGGCTTCGTAATGATGCGATAACCTTCGCGACGTGGTTTGGTACGCGCGGAGAATAGTTCGTATAGGGAACGTTGGAAATTACGGGATGCGGAGTTTAGCGCGGATACATGCGGGATGATTTTATAAACGACGTACGCGCTCACGTTAATACACGCCAGATTACGCCGACCCAAAACGTTAGAAACATGCGCCCCAGCCACTTACCGTTGTTGCCGACGATTGGCGCGACCATCATTCCGAGCGCACATACGATGATGCCGAAAGTAATAATCTCCGGAGAGTATGCGTTAAGCGTCGCGAAAATACCGTGTACTGTCTCTCCTAATGCGCGCGACATTATTCCGGTTATCGTCTCCGTTATGTTCTCGATAGCACCGCCGCCAATGTCCGGAAGTGCTGCGCCATTTATACGTACAATCATTGCGCCCACCTCCTATAACATCCGCAGCCAATTACGGATATCGACCGCATGGCGCACGATAATGTAACCGATGCTTCCGCCCATCAGAAACTCGATCGCTTTAGTACGGTTGCCGAACATCCACGTAATGCCCGCGTATACGATGATGCCAACGCAGAGCCAATCGGCGATACCGAGTACCGTTGAAAATACCGTTACCCACGTTGCGGAACCGGCCGCGACTGACGATGCAAATACGGTTTTAGGAATCAACGCAAGGTGAACGGTGGCGGCCGTTTTTGTTAACGGATTCGGTACGTGTGGCGCTCGCACTTTCGGCAATACAATCCCGGATTGGAATGCGCCCCATTCGAGCGCAACGGTTTTAGTCATACGTATCATTCCTTTCGGATTGGATATACTAGGCGTAAATTTAACACAGAGGAGTTGTTATTCATGGCGTTTGTTATCGGATTAATCGTCGGCGGTGCTGTCGGAGCGATCACGCTTCTGTTTTAATTCAGCGGTCATCGCGGCGTACAATATCGTCTTTACAAATCCGCTAAAGTTATCGCGTCCCTTTCGCGCTGCCCATTCGAGTATCTTGCGTTGGTGCTCGTTATCAACGTTGAAATTTACGCCCTTGCGTACGTACTTACTCACGATGGCTACCGTTTCCTATCGGGCGCATGGTTACTGGTTGAGTTTGAGTATTCGGACCGTCGGCAGACTTTGATTCCGTAGGCTCCGCTACTACTGCGGCTGTCTTTTTACGCTTAGAACGATCAACTTTCGGTGCGCCACTGCGGCTCTTAATCTCCGCCGTCAACGTTTCAATCGCGCTAACTACTTCGAGCACGCCGTCGTCAACATCGTCCGCATCCGTGATTCCTTGCGCGAAATCTGCGATCATCTCAGCGAGTATTCCAACGGATACTTCGCCAGCCATACGTTTCAATAACGCTTTGTTTACTAACGCTGCCACATTACCGCCTCCTACGTTTTACGTATGTTTGATGTTATGCGGAGTAGCTCGGTCTATATGTCGTCAAATTTTACGACATTTTTACGGGTAGACAGGCGTTAGACAACGAAAAGGAGCGCAGGTCTCCACCGTCGCTCCCAAAGCGCGGATCGCGTAGGCGACCGCTTTACCCCTAGCGTATGACGGCGCGCTTGTACGTTATGCCGGACGAACTCGCGAAAATAAACAAAAAAAAGCGCAGCCCCTACGGATAGTACTCCGCAAAGACTGCGCCTTATATTACGTTGTTACTTCGTTATCAATTCACCGCTAGACGTCCGCACAATCAGCGTTTTACACTTCGGACATTTCGCACTTCCGCCAGGTAACAGAGTCGTACGTCCGCACGTAGGGCAATCGACTTTCTCCGCAGTTGCGGTCTGTTTAATAGCGATTACTACCGCGATGATTATCCCGACTACAACTCCGAATACGATTACGCCTAAGAACATATCCGCTCGACCTCCGTTCATTTACGTTATATCTTATTATCGGAGAGTTTCCGCATTTTGTAAATATGCGTAACCTATTCCGCCTTATCTTTGTTCGCTGCGTCAGAAATGCCCTCCGCCAGCATATACGCAACGCACGCACCGACCGCGCCAATGACGCCAGTCACGTGCAGCACCGTATTGTCGCCCGCGCCCGAAGCCGTAAGTACCGAAGTAGCTAACGCAGCCAACAACGCCCAAAACTTCCGCGAGGATAATTTACGCATGATATCGTTTTTACTCATATTATTTCGCCTCCTTAATCGTAACACTTGCGGTCTTCGTAACGTTATCCCACGCGATGGCCGCGCCAAACTGATCGGACATCTCGCGCAATGGAACGTACACTGCTCCGTCAATCAATACGCCATCCTTCGCCTTACATCCGTTAACTACTACGTTCGCTTTATATACGATCATATCGTTGACCTCCTGTTTAATCGGATTTAACTTCGGCTCACTTACGCGTGCCGATAGGTGCGCCTCTACTAGCGCTTTAAACGCTGCCCATCCGGTCCATTTACCGCTGTCGTACATTAAGCGCGGACATATTTTACCGGACCAATCATAATGTCGGCGCAAGCGTTCCGTACCCCATCCTCGTTCCTTTAGCATCGATGCTACAAGGCTCGCAGCATTATCGAGCGTCTTCGCGTAGTTACCACTTTCGCATATCTCTACGCCGATCGACGTCCGGTTACCGGATTTCGCTGCACTGCCGTCTCCGCTGTGCCATGCGTTCTCAGTCAGCGGTAAACATTCGATTGCCTCGCGCTCATCGACTACGATATGAAATGACGCTTGGCGCGCGTTCGTTGGATTCGTTAGCCATGCGCGTTCATTCGCTGCCGAGGACGCCGGATTGCCCGTATTGTGAATCGTAATAGTCGTCGCGCTCATAGCGTATCCAGGCCGCCGATTGCACGCGGTTGTCTTCGGTATATAATCCTTCCGGTAATTAAAATCGCCCATAATTACGCAGCATCCTTTCCGTTAATACTCGATTTAATTTCGTGAACGTCTTGCGCTAGCCCTTCGTATTGACCCGCGAGCGCTTCGAAACGCTGCGTCAATCCCTCCGCCAAGCGCATCAAGCGATCCTCACGCGCGAGTGACTCCGTGTGCATCCGTTCGCGTTCCGTCTTGGCTTCCGTGCTTATACGTTCTTCACGCGCGCGAGCTTCGTCTGATATGCGGTTCATCTGCTTCCATAACGCGTAGGCAATGACCGCAGCGGCCAACGCAAATATTCCGTTCTTGGCAACTTCCGCCCATAGCGTTTCCATCTACGCGGCCTCCTCCGGTTCAGGTACGTTAGCCACTTCGTAATCCGCTAGCGCGCGGCCGATCTCGTCGTCGAGCGTTTGGAGTACAGATAGGCGGGATTCAGCGTTAGGTAGTGCGGCTAGGACTGCGCTGATAGTTGCGGCGAGTTCTGGCGCGGGATTAGCGGTATCTATCGTACATTCGAGTAATGCGCGTACTTTCATAGTAAAACCCCTTTTGATTGAGTTAGATGTTAAAATAAGGTAGGGCGCAGATACATGGGAGGTAAAGTGATTGGTAAAAGCTAAATTTACTAGTTCAAATTTGTTCGATAATATCCAACGTAAAGCGGACAAGCTATCCGAAGGGCAGCATGTTACGTTAGATGAACTTTTTAATTCTTCATTTATGCGCAAGTATACTGACTTTCAATCTATTGATGAGTTATTCGATAAGGGCGGGTATGCAGTCGCCAGTCTTGAGGACATCGAAAAGATAATCGGCCCTAGGTTTAACGCCTACATTTCTGAGCACACTAAGTTCTCAAACTGGAACGAATTCCAGACGAAGGCTGTCGCGGAACAAGTTGCTCGTCAGTTAGGACTTTAGTTAATTTGAGTTATCTGCGCCCTGCCTGCGTTATGTTCAATGAATCTAACTACATGCGCCTCTCTCTCGCGGCGGTCTGCTCGCATTTCTCCGGTTTCGACTATCGCTGCGGTGAGTTCGTGTAACCATGGAAGCTCGATCCTAACTTTGATTTCTCCGACACTCATTCGTATCCCTCCGTTAATTAAAAAGAGCCCCGATGCGTAGGACATTACGTCCGTAGCACGAGACTCTTCGTTATTTTGCGTTTATTTCGTGAGTTCTGCGATGCGCGCCTCCGCTTTGTCGATGAGTGCTTGTTGTTCAGCGACGTATGCACGCTCACTCTCTAGCCGTTTCTCAACGCTACTAATCGTAAAGGCACTTTCTGCGGACCCGTTATCAGCAGCTTTCAAAGCAGCTAGGTTAGCTTCTCGTGGTTTAATTACATTTTCAACAGTACTATCTATGTTAGCTTGGTAGCTCTTTAACTCTGAGTTCAACCGACTTAACTCAACACTTACCGCCTCAGCGGCGCTTGTTGTGTTTGTTTCGCCCATTAGTATTTTCTTCCCTTCCACATTCAGCGCTACCCCAGCAGCCTCGGATATAGACCTTACAGGAGCATAAGCTGTACCCTTGATAACAACTGCATCGGCGATCTTTACTCCGTTCTTCTCAACAGAGAACAAACCCTGGACCTTCTGCCCAATAAGTGACGCTGAGTCTGCAAACGCTGAAACACTCGTAAGTAACAGCACCCCGACAATTACTCCTGATATGAACTTTTTCAAAGTAGCCACTCCCCTCAGTCTTAGTTTCTATAACTATTATCGGCCAAGGGGCGCCCCATTTCAATCTATTACGCGGGAATATTTACCTGTGCTAGTAACGTTCCCGTTCCACTCCAGAGTTTCAGGTTCCTTGTAGCCGAGTCAAAAGTCATATTAGATGCTGCGGCGCTTTTATCAGCCTTCAACCCAAGCGTTGTTGTTAAGTTTTCCACGCTAGACATAGGCAACCCGTACACACTCGTCGTATTCGAAAAGTCCACCGTACCTGCGAAATGTACACGGTCCGTAAACGAAAATATCTGCAACGCGCCCATCCCGTTGAGGAAGAACAAATTATCGTCCGCGTACAATCCGCCCTTAACTGTGCCACTCGGCGCCCATAACTCGATCCCGGAGAAGCCGAGATTTCCGTCGTTTGAAATAGACACACGCCGACGCCCCGATGTATCAAACGAACGTAATCCAGCTGCGCTGACTTCGATGCGTTCGCCGCTTGGACTCGTACGTATCAAAGAACCCGTTATCGTACCGCCCGTAATAGTCGTACCGCTAATGGATGATGCGCTAATAAATCCGCTAAAGTCACCGCTCGTCGCTCGCATATTACCGGCGGTGTCTACCGTGAATACCCCGTTCCCAACGTTAATCGAAGATCCGACGATCGCGCCACTCGTAAAGTTGGACGATAGGATATTCGCAGAGTTCGCGGTCAGCTTATTGAGTACGACGTTGCCCGCCATATCTAAGCGGAAGGGTGCGGAGTTGAAATCGTCATGCCCTGCGCTGATACCGTTCGTATTAATCTTGACTACGTTATTGCCGCTGCCGATAACCATCGATACGAAACTACCGAGTTGTCCCGCGATTACTTCCGCTGCTATTCCGGTCGCCGTCATCGCTATCCGTGCTGTAGCTCCGGCATCCGTCGTTAAGATAAGTCCGTTTGACGTCAGTATGACTTGATCGGACGGGTCCGTTTTCGACTGCAGGACGATTCCGCGCTCATCGTATTTAATCTCCGTCTTACTCGCGTTGATCTCGTTAACCGCCAGCCGCGCAAACTCTTCGAATACTTCTGCTCTGATTCTTCCGCCGCTAAACACGTTCTCTATCGCGCGTCGCCCCGCCTCTAAGTCCGCGAGTATTTGCGTATAGTCACGTTTCATTACGTTCGCAACCGTTAATTGCGTATGCTTGTCGGGAGCATACGGGTACTCCGTCATTTCCGTGATTCGCGCTGTAATGCCCGTCAAGCCGAGCGCTGGATCTACGAGCGTTACTGTATCGCCGAGGCCGGGCCGCGCTTCTTGTTTATCGATCTTGAATAAGTCCGCAGCGCTCACGGACACCTCAAGCGCCGGCACCTCACGCTCGGCTAAGCGTAATCTCGCGGCGGCTACGAGTTTAAGCGGATCGGTTACGTCTTGCTCCGTTAATAGATCGTCGTAAAACGGCACGCTATCCGAGGCCCACGCGTCAGCATACGGAGATACGAGGTAATTGACGCGGAGGATTCCGTCAGTGATTGCGCCTGGTATCGTAGCGAGCCGCGCCTGTTCGTCCGCGGTTAAAATCGACGCAGGCTGACCGATCCATGTCCGTGAGTCTTTCATTTCCGCATATAATCGCGTACATAATGACGCTGCGCTATCGGTAAAGGATGCCGCGATCAAATTGCGAGTTACTTGGATCCGATAGTCTGACGCGGGATTGCCGATCTTCTTGCGCAAATGTAGCGTAAAGTTATCCGGCTCAACTTCCGCACCGTACAGATTTATGACCGCGTTGAGCGCTTCGAGACAGTTGCCGCCACCGAACGCTTTAACGTCCGCGAGGTCGAACGTGTCATCGACCGCAATAGAAAAGCGCCCACCGGTTGCCGCCGAGATGAGCGCTGTTAGTTGCGTGATATGGATTCCGTAAGCTTCGCGAATATACGATGCGTACGGAAACTTATAATCCGCGAGTTTGAACATGACGTGTGAGCACGATATCTGCGCGGTCAACTTGCGGTCCTCACGCGATCGTTCGCGCTTGTTAATTACGTAGTATTGACCGCGCTCGTCCATTACGTGACCCTTTAGCGGCAACTTATCGCGGAAATCATCGGAAGTCATTGGGACGGTGAAAGTCAGCGTATAATCTGCGTTAATCCGCCGAGTTCGTGTGATATCGTAAGCGTCGCGCAGGATGCCGATGCGCTTGCGGAAACGGTCGTACGATTGTAGTGCGTTAATCAAATGCGCGCCTCCTTTCTACGTTAATATAAATAGCGGTCGCGATGCGTAATGCGCGTTAGGATTTCGCGAGCTGCTTCGTTGTCCGCGTAGGTGACTTCGTTTAGGCCGAGTCCGAACTCGAAGAAGTCTCCGTCGAGTAAGTGGATAGCGTTAACTCCGTTTAACGTAATCGTCTGCTTCTTAACGTCGATGATGAGTTTATCGCCGGGATTAAATCCGCCAGTAAACGCGAGCTTATCGACGTGCATGTAACGGACTTTTGCGCTGAATTGCGTAGCTGACCGGATGCCTGCCGTGTGTAGGCGTTCGCGGATCATTGACGTGAGTAATTCCGTAGCCGATTCGAATACTGCCGCGGATGGTATATCGCGCGTTGGAGCTCCGTCGAACTTCGTTTCGGTGTCAAATACGATGCCGATCGCAAAGTCAGCGTTTAGGCGTGCGGATACGTCCGTTTCCGATGCGATCGTAACGTTAAAGAACGTCTGGATTACGTAAGGGCGATTAAAGGGCGCGCGATTGAATGCGCCGAGAAATGACATAGGCGTGCGCCTCCTTTCTAACGTAAATAATTGCTACGCAAAAATAGCCCCCGCTTGTGGCGGCGAGGGCTTGCGTTTGATGGCGGGTTAGTGCGCAGTATCATCCAAGTGTCTAACAACCCTCTACTAAAATTTTTACAATACGCAACCTTTCTTTTTGCGAAATGATACCATCGTTCGCAAGATCAGTTACTACTTGAATTTTGTTTGCGAGCCCTAACTTCTCGCTTTCTGATATGTTCCTTTTAAATTCAACTACATTAGATTTTCCATTGTCCTTTGTCAAAATTATCCGCCCTCTGATTTTATATAATCCTAGGATCGCCCTTTTCATTACCGTAAGAATAGTATAGCAATGGTATGATCCAAAAGAAAAAGTATCTGAAATCATACACACCACCTGAGAACATCTCGACGATCAGCATATACACCGGAATACCACTAAAAATATAAATATTTGTCTTTTTAGATTTAAAAACTAAAAGTAATGATATTAATGTTATACACACAAAAAACAAAAGTCCGAACAGTCCAATATCGTTCATTAATTCCAAAATCAAATTATGTGGGTATTCTTCCCCTGTTTCTATCTTAAATCCGTTTATACCATAACCAAATATAGGCTTATCTTTTATCATCCTAATTGATTCAGCATACAATAGATCTCTACCAGCTGTGTAAATTCCGTTACTTTGAAATGTTGTGTTTATAACCCTGTACAAAAATATTCGTTTTACTGGTTCATATATAAAAAAAACTACAATAATACCGATTACAGAATAAAACAACCTTGGTATAGACATGGTGAATTTTTTGAACCTCGGTTTACGTAAAACATTTTTAATAATCCACAATAACACTAAAGTTCCACAAGCACCAACAACTCCACCTCTGGACCCTAAAAAAATGATTGCTGCTAAGAAAATAATTGTAGAAAGTAAGTACTTTAGTTTCTTTTTCTCTTTGTATAAAAACATGGAGCACATTGAAGCAAAAAACATTATTCTTGTTGCAACATTTGGACCACCAAAATCAATAGAACCCCTGAGAGATCCGGAAAAAACACTTGAAAATATTGGTATAGCATATATAAGGCCGAAACAAATAAATATATGAGATATAAATTTATAATAGTCAGTTGCTTCAAATAATCTCATTACATAAATAACTCCTAATACTAAGGCTATAATAAATAAAATAGAAGTTACTTTTTCAAATGAAATATCTTTGTTAGAACTGTAGAAAAACGAAAATATTGAAATTAAAAAGTAAAAAAAACTTAAAATAAAAAAAGATATTAACCTAGTGTTTATTTTCATGCGATCCTGCAGTCCCCGGTGAGGACTTATAATAATCAACGCAAGAAAAAATACTCCGTATAAAAAATACCTTACCTCAAAATTATGAGATAATTGAAGTCTAGCTAAAGTAAAGTTACCGGATAAAAATGTTATTACAAGCAAAAATGTTACCAATCCTCTTTTAGACATAACCTAATCCCCATTAGTATTTATTTTTTTAACTACTTAATATTATAAGGATAATAATAATATGTCTATGAATTTAATGGAAGAGTATACAATCACAATTCTACAGACCACCAAAGCTGCCTCCGACTGCTCCGAAGTTTTTTACGTTAATCGCTATATCCGCCAACTACTAATTTGTCACTATCTTGGTGTTCGAATTAGTCCAGTTGAGAAACTAGATATCCACGGAATTGACGTATTTATCTAGTTTCTTTGCGTGTTCATAAATTTGCTTTTTTGCGTTAGCAGCATTATCACTATAGTCAACTGTTAGGGTGATAATATCCTCGCTACCCTCGATTGATGAAGCACCATTGTCTGCTAACTCTTTTGATACATATGCTCTTAAACGAGCGTGTACTGTATTACCGTAACAACCATACTCGTCAACTTTGATATACGCATCTTGAACTTCGTAACCCGTTGCACTCGTTAGTGTTAATAGCAATGCCATTTTATCACTCCCTCTTTTTTTATACTACAGTTCCTGTAGCGTCCACCCAACTTGTACCCGTAAACCAAATTGGCTTCTTCAAATTCGCATCAAAGAATATTTGCCCCACAAACGTCCCTGATGGGCGAGTAGTACCGCTTTCGCCTTTTAACAGGTAAACATTTTTAGACTCATCATACATTTTGATATGTTTTTTGGTTGTATCCCAAGTAAGAGCCCCACCAATTAGAGATTCAATCCTTGAAGTTCCTAAAATTAATTCACCACTAACCTTATTGAAAGGGGATAAGGCGGAACCACCTGAATTTAATCCAGATAATAAAGCATCTCCGTCCAACAAAGTTGCATTTGAACTCTCAATATTATCTCTGTAGATAAATCGAACTTTGTTGTTGGTTGAATGTGCTTTCATTATCGCTAAAAGTGGTTTTCGAAGAGTATTCCCTTCAAAAACAATATTATGGATAGATTCTGGTCTAGTGTTTCCATTAACATTTACCTCGATAAGATAATCTGCATCCGGAGCGTATATGTGAGAATCTTTAATTTTTACAACACTTCGATGAATATTACCCGTCTCAGAACTTTCGAATTTTATCAAACGTGAGTTGAATGTCGGATCACCTGAAAAGTTTATCCCATCTACATTCAAATTGTTAATGCGGGCATTTTCATTAACATTGGACATGTAGAAAACACACTCGTATGATTCCTCAGACCATGAACCATAAACAGATACATTGTCATTTAATCCTACGAATTGAACGTCTTTGACGTTTTTGTAGAAGTTCATTGAATACATAGATATATTATTTGTTTCTGTTAATCTAATTCCTACGGGAGAATGAGAAAGTACAACATGATAAAGACTGTTAATACCTCCTTTGTACATGTCAATAGCACATTCAGTGAAAACATTACACTCAATACGAGATAGGTCTATTTGAGAAGATACATCAAACCACAAACCCTTTTTGGCAATATTATTACCGTAAAACTGCATGTTCTCAATGATAATATCATATGCGTGATAGCCATACCCCTCAAGCGGTACAATTTTGAATACAGCTTCAGGAGTGGTGTACTCAATACGTGTTGTTTTTGTGTTTTGACCTGACATTTTAAATGCTAAAATATCAATAACGATTTCTCCAGAAATCTGATAATTCCCTGTTTGTGGTGGTACAAATAGAGCTTTGTTCGCATTTACCTTCATATAAGCTATTGCACGCCTGAATCGGTTTGTATCATCTATTTCTCCGACTAATCTGGGGAAAAATTTAAGATTTACAACAGTTGGTGTTACCTTCTCAATTTCCGCCAACTGCGCACTATGCTCCGCCACATTCTCCCGCAGCGCATCCGCATCGTACGCCGTAAAATACCGCGCTACTCCTACGCCAGTCGCCCACGCCTTCGCTAATGTCCCGCTAAAACCGCGCGTTACTCCCGTTAAGTCATTTCCGCTTTTCCCTGCGTATCGTACTGTTTCCGCGCTCTCATCTACGCCAATCGTCGCAATATTCGGAGCGTCCGGTAGCTTCGACGCATCCAATACGGAGACAGTCGTTGCTACGTCCGTTATTGCTGCGGTCAATTCCGTTGCCGGACTATTCGCTTTTGATGCGAACATTTCTACCTGCGCCATCTATGATTTCCCCCTCTCGTAATTATTGTGTGAATTTAACCGACGTACTTGATACCGCGAATCTAGGACGGTCGCCTACGAGTAATGTACGCGGATTATCTAGCGCCTTCGTCCATAACAAAGACCCGCCAGTCGCCGCCGTACGTAGTCCGATATGTGTTACGAGTCCCCAATCCGCAGTAGCAACGGGAAATACTACTTCTGCGGTATTTGCTACGGATTGTTGTCCGCTGACGAGCGTCGGCGCTCCGAAGGTAACCGCCTGCCGTGCGTATGAGCCTCCGCTTACTTCCGTGCCGGTATCCGCCGCTGTTGGGTCCGATATGTAAAGCGCAATGTAAACGGTAGATGGTCCGGTAAACGCCGTATTGCGTAAAGCCGCGTTAAGTAGCGCCGCGCTCAGATAGTTCGAAATTTGCATCGCCATTATTCGTTTCCTCCTATTTTTAAGCGTCATGATCACGCTTTTTTGACAACGCAAAAAAGGCCCGGCATAATTGCCGAACCTTCGCGTTTCCTTCGTTTAATCTTCGAGTGTATATTCGTTCGTTAGCGTAAATCCGTTAACTGTCGTAACTCCCGTATTCGCCATCGTAATAACTGGTCGCGCTCTTACATCCGCTTCCGATTCGATCGCCACCGCTTGCCATGACGTATCTATCGTATATTCCGTGAGCACTTCGCTTCCGGTCGGCCACGGATCATTCATGCGCAGATTAACGTCAATCAAACGTGATCCTGTCGCACCGAGCGCGAGCGTTCCCGCGTAAGTCGCTACGTAGTACTTGCCGGGCATATCCGCAAACTCTAGCGTAATTTCTCCGCGCTTAGCGTTAAACGTTCGCGCTAGATACGCTAGTGTCCGATGAAACTCCGCTGCCGACGCCGTAATCTCGAACGTTAGTCCAATCGTACGCGGACCGTAGGAAGCGCCGAAATCAACGACGCCGTCCGTATTCGCGAGCTTAACCGTATTGTCTTCGGTCTCCGGCAGGACCGGTAAGTTCCGTTCGTATAGCGCAGCTCCGTGCTCCGATAGCCAAACGCCATTTACCGCCACATCGTACGTCATTACTCCTTCACTCCCATCGATTGCAGGCGGGATAGTGCGCGAGTACGTTCGTCATAAAATGTAGCGATATCGGCTTTATCCGCGAGTGTTACCTCATCTACGCCGAGGTCTATATGCTGCACAACATTCGTAACTGATGCAGGCGCTTGCGGTGACATACGCGGGCTTGCGATCATATCGAATAGCGTCGCTTGCTGCTGCGGATTTAGATACATCTCGCTCGCGTGCGCAATAACCGGAACAGCCGCGCCAGGTGCGCCCTTAACGATGCCGCCGTCCTTAAACGCCTGCAACGCGCCGGTATCCGAAGATACTCCGTACAATTTCCGTAGCTCCTCGTTACGTGCGTTAAGCCGCGCCATCTCCGCCGTATTGCCGCTCGCCTTCGCCGCGGTCCATGCGGTTTTATTCGCGTTGTATTCAGCGAGGTCGGACGCCTTCTTCGACTCCGCGTTAATCTGCGTTATTGACGCCATCTTCGCACGATATTGCGTCAGGAATCCGTCAAGCTCCGTTAGTATCGCAGTGTTTGCGGAACCACTTGCGCTAACACGATACGCCGCTATTCCGTCTTCTATCGACTTGATATCGCCTGAGTACGCATCAAATGCCGCCGTTAACACGCTGTATTGCGCTTCGGCTGCGGTCTTCTCCGCTTCGTACGCTTTCGTCTTCGCATCCTTTTCGTCCTTAAGCGCGTCTTGCTGATCCGCGAGCGTACGGTCGGTTAATTCGCGGTCATGCTCGAGTTGCATGCGCGCGATCTCTTTAAGCAGCGCGTCACGTTCCGCAATTCCTTCCGGACCGACTGCGCTCGATAATTCCGCCAAGCGCGATTGTTTCTCCGCCAATTGCGTCGCATAGTCCGCGTCAACATTGAGCTCTTTGTTGGCGTCACGTAAGCGCTGAATAGCGTCAATCCGCGCGTCATAATCGTCGAGTGCCGCCTGCTTACGTTCCTCGATCGCCTTGAGCTCCGCATCCTTTGCGTCCTTAATTGCGGCTTTCTGCGTCTTAACGAGATCGGTCGCAAGATCCTGCGTCAGTTTCGTTAATGACTTGCGGAGGTTATAAAGCTGTTCGTCAGCCTGCGCATAATACTCCGAGTCCTTGGCGTAACGATCACGTACGCGAGTCCACGCGTCGATCTTCATTTGCGCGATCTCTGTTTCCGATTTGCCTGCGTCAGACATCCGCCGTTCCTCTGCGCTAATCCACTTAGACGATGCGTTGTATTGTGCGCGTGCTTCCGCTTCGGTTGCGGTGGCTACATTTTTGCGTGATTGGCGAACTTGATCGTCGGCGGCGATATATTCTGCGCTGTCCTTCGCGTAACGATTACGTAATCGCGTCCAGCTTGCGAGTTTCATTTCCGCGATCTTGAGTTCGGACTTTCCGCTGTCTTCCATCCGTTTCGACTCCGCATCAATCCACGTAGCCGAAAAGTCATAGCGTGATTGGGCGCTGTCCTCACCGAGCCGCTTAAGCTGTAGCGCCAATGTGCGCGCATCGTCTACGGACTCTTTGAGGAAAGTAGCGTGCTTCTTGCGCAACTCTTCGTATTTCTTAATCTGCGCATCAGCCGTCATATCGTAAAAGTCCGCCTGAAACTGGACGGTTTTCATATCGGCATCATACGCAGCCTTGCGTGCTTCGGCGGCAAGTTCTGCGGCTGTCTTGCCCGTCGCTTTCTTTTCCTTCGCCGCTTTCGGGGCATCCTGCGGAATAATATCCTTCGTAAACGTCTGAGCTCCGGATTCAACCTCCGCCGCTAACTTCTCCATCTCGCGCGCTGCGTCCGAATATTTCTGCTGTTGTGCGAGCGCTAAGTCCCGCCCCTGCTTCGCTTCCTCCGTAACTTTATTCGTCAGGTAATCGTTGTTTACGATGTCCATAACGTTCGGCGTCTTCCCGTTCATACGCGCCTCACCTTGCGCTACAGACTCCGCAAACGTATCCGCCTTTGCTCCGGACACTTTCGCCATAGCTTCGATTAGCAGCGTATAATTCTTAATCTGTGTCTTGACCGATTCCTCTTGCGCCTTATTTTCCTTCGCGAAGTTACGAATCCGTTGCGCAGCTTGATCGGCGGCTAAGTCCGTAAATTTCTTATCCGCAGCAATCTGCTCGATAATTACGTCTATATTATCCGCACGGATACGTCCGTCTTCGCCTTGGCGCGCGTTGAGCTCCGGATACTGTTCGATCAACTTTTCGGTTACGTCAACAAGACGCCCTTTTTGCGTGGCGTCCAGCGTTTGGTGTCCGGATAGCTCTTTAAATTGCGTCGCTAATGCGCTCATTTGTACGAGCGATGCCTTCTTCGTTGCGAGTGCGGCATACTCCGCTTTATCTTGCGAGGAGATTGAGTCTACCGAATACTTGAGCGCTTTGTTCATCTCTTCGAGTTTAGACGTGGCGGCCTCAACGCCGTCGAAGCCCATAGTGCGCAGCTTATCGTCCATATCGCCGAGTTCCTCGTTAATATCGATAGCCTCGGATAGTAGTTGCGGGGTTCCCTCACCGCGCGATTGAAACGCCTCGATCTCGTTAAGACGATCCTGCAGCGTGGCGCGTTCGTTGAGTGATTCCGTAAGTTCCTTCGTTTTAATTGTGAGCGTTTCGATATCCGCGGCTGATTGGTCGACTGGCGCTTTATCGAGTAGCGTATTGAGCTCTTTCTGCGCCTTAATCATATCTTCCGTTGCCCTAGCGTCTTCTCCCTTTTTCGCAACTAGCGCACCGATTCCGCCCGCCAATGCTCCGATAGCAACGATCGCCAGTCCGATTGGACCTGCGGAAGCTCCTAGCGCCATCATCCCAGTCTTAATCAACGCGAATAGCGGTGGTAGCATTGTAAGGCCCGATACGAATAGCAGAACCCCGCCAGTTGCGGTAGCTAGCCCGGATACGAGTGCTTTGTTCTCCGATACAAAATCCGCAAGTCCGATTATTACGGGGGTCAAAGCCTCAAGCGTTTTTTGGACAACGGGAGTAAACGATTCGCCGAGTGCGACGCGCGCTTCGTTCGTAGCTTGCGCGAAACGATTCTGCGTACCTGTGAATCCCTGCATCGCTTCGTCTGCGTTTCCGGTAAAGATCGCACCCTCACGCATAAATCCGTAGTACGCCGCTTGAATCTTTTGCGCGTCCGTCAATCTGCCGACTGTCGTTCCGATCGATGCCGCGTATTCCTTTTGCATAACGGATAGGTTCTTCGTTACGCCGACCGCATCGGACAGTACCGAGTTACCGTTCTTGATACCGTCGAGTGACGCTTGAATAGCGCCGCCCATCGTATAAAAGGACTGGCGGTTATATGCTGCTGAGTCCGCAAGTGAATTAATAAGCTTCGTAGATTCTTCGAGATCAAGTCCAGTAGACATCGCGGTCTTGAACGCTAGCACCGATTCAGTGAGCGATAAAAAACCGCGCTTGGCTAAATCCTGCGCGGCTTGTTGTGCGTCTCCTGTTTGGATACCGAAGCCTTTCGCAACGGCGTTGAGTCCCTGGAACGCGTTATATAATTTCGTACTCTCTGCGACGACCGACTGCATCTCGCGCACAAGCTTCGTTAAGGCTGCGCCGGCACCGAGTCCGGCAAGCGCAGAGCCTAAGTTCCGCATGCCGTCCGCACCGCGTCTACTTTGATCTTCGAGTTCCTGTATCCGGCGCCTCGCTTCGTCTAAGTTACGCCGAAACTCCGCTATATCAAGCGTAATCCGCGCCTGAATTTCACCTACGTTTGTACCGCCTGTACTCATCTTAGCGCCCTCCTTACTGCATCCGCGATAAACTGTTTATATATCCGTTCATTCGTTCGGAGTGGTCGCGATAAGAACTTCGGACGAGTGCCAGGCGTTGTCGGATTCTTATACTCGCCCATCTCATGTACACGTAGCGCATAATTAAAGCGCGCACCAGAGGGACCCGTTTCCGTTGCGGAATAAAATACCTCACCGTATATCCGTCCGTTCTCATTCGCTACCTTCTTGCCGGCCGTCATCCGCAACGTACTCGACTTTAACGGAGCCTCATTACGCGATGCCGCGAGTAGGTGATCGGTAGCGTCATGTAATCCGATAATCGCTCCGTCGAGTACTCGCGTTTTCTGACGCTCTAAAAACTGACGTAGCGCCGCCGTTTCCATACGAAAATCCATCGTCCGTCACACCCTCCCCGCGCTCATCTGATCGCGTAATAGTTTAAATCCGGCCTCGTCAAACTTCGGCGTACTCTGCGTTGCGAATCCGGCTTCACGTTGCAGCCCCGTCGTAAACTTGCGGTAGTCCTCCACGTTAGTCGTATGCGACATGACATTAACATTTAGCGCGTCTAATGTTTCGCCGGCCTTACGCCGCTTATCCGCATCCAGCACGTCGAGTAAATCCATAACGTAATATCCGCGTTCGAACTCGACCTGCGTTTTACCGAGGCGTACGGCTGCGTCAATAAAAAATTCGTCTATCGTTACTCGGCGCTCGCTTCCGCTACTCCCGTTTGCAGGTTCGCTAGTTGCAGAGCGCCTTGCACGTTTTTTAAGAGACCTCCGAAATTGTTAACGCGCGCAACGGCGGTAAAATACGCCATCAATTCGTCCGGCGCTACGTTTGCCTCGATCCACTCCGGTTCGAATCCGGTCAATACGCTGACCACTTGAACGACGTCATTTAGCGCGTGCTCGATGAACGCGAATAAGTAAGCTACGCGGTTCTCGGCTGGCGCTGACATAACGCCCATAATCAATTCCGGTAGCATATTAACAGCGGCAAATAGTTCGCGCCATTGTCCGACCGCTACCTTCCGCACCTTTACCGTTCTGTCTCCGAGCTGGATTACGTTGGGGTCAATTACGATATTTGGCGCGGGTACTTCCGCTTTATCTGAACGCTTAAAAATCTGCATTATATTCGCTCCTTATAAAGAAATAGAGGCGCAATTAAGCGCCCCTTTCAACGTGATATTTACGGTGTTGCAGTGATTGTTTCGTCACCGAGAATCGCAATAACTCCGTCTTCATCCGGAGTTGACCGGAGTGTTACGTTTGTGATGCGCTCATTTTCGTTGTTGAACGAATAAGATAAATCCGTCTCGCTGTACGCCAGCGGAATCGTAATCCAAAAGTCCGGATCAGTCAGTTTCGCCAATGGCTTAATGACGGCTTGCTTTGCGGTGTCAATCAAGTTAAGGCCTACGCCAGTCTTAACAACAACCTTCGAACCACCTGCGCCTGTTACAACTTCCGCGCCCGCCATAATCTTCGGAATAGTTGGCAGATCATACTCGCCGAACGGTACCGTCACGCTTACATTACGTCCGGTTACGCGCTTACCGACGATGGTCTCACCGGTTTGGTCCGTCTTCTGTTCGCGATAAGTAGTCTCCGTTGTGAAGACGACGCCGCCGATGGTCGTTTCGAATTTGACCGCCGTTAGTCCTGTGCCGTATTCGACTATCGCCGGGCCTACCTCGATCTTGCTAAAGTTTTGTGACATTCTCACAGGTCCCCTTATGTTTATATTTGCACAACAAAAAGAGCCGCCCAGTAACGGACAGCCCTGCGTTTATAGCGATGTTGTTAACGTAAAATTCACAGAATATAGCGCTCGGTTATTCGCGTCAGGACCGAGATACCACGGCGCCGATTGATCCGCCAGGCACTTAACGACGCGTGTTGTTCCGATAGTAAACTCCGCTTTACCATGCAGCGCTTCGAATATTGCGTTAGCCTTCGTTTCTGCCGTTGCGGATGACTTCGCGCGAATCACGACTTGGAATGACGGATATGCAACGGATGACCATTCGCTCGGTGGCGGACCGCCCGTTATCCGCGTATAAGCGCAATCATCCGGATTAGCCGCTACAAAATCGTTGCCGACTACGGCAAATCCCGGAACGATTAAGCGGATGGCTGCGTTAATATCTGCGACTGTTAATAGCACCATTATACGTCCACCTCCGTTATTAGCGGCTTCCCGTTGAGCGCCCGTTTTACGCTGATTGCGATTGGCGTGTACGTTGTCTCCGCTAATAGTTCGTTGGTGTACGTTAGGCGATCGTCGAGCGATATGTCCGCGAGCTTATCGAAGTAAAACGTTCCAACGCTCACGACTTCCGCGCCGTGCTGATTGCGTACGAGTTTAACCGCCTCTTGAAAGCGGCATTTCTGCGTATAAGGGACACCGTATGACGGCTCGTTATAATCCGGATCATATCCGGTGAACGGCGTAATTGTGACGGTCTGTCTAAGCGGTATGAGCGCCATTACATCGTCACCCACTTCGCGGTCTTACGTCCGAGTTTAACGCCGCCATTCTCCGCGCTAATGAGTTCGAGCGCGATATCCGGTATCCATGCGTCGAGGCCCGTTTTCGCCCAATCCTTAAACGTAAAATTCGCGACGCCTGTTAATCCGAAGCTCGCTACGCCTTGTTGTTGTAGCGCGTTCGTATCGTTAAACGCGATCGCGAGTTCGTTCGCATATTCGTATACAGCCGCGTCCGGTATCGTATATTGAGCGTATTTGTTCGTCAGCGTTCGTCCTGCCACGTTAACTATCCGTAGTTTTTTGGCGTCGTCTGCGTCCGTCCAGTCGTCAATGCTAATACAATTCACGTTTATATACGCCGTTGCGTCTTCTACCGTTAGAGCCACGTAAACACCTCCCGTTATTTTGCGGAGGTATTCGCAGCCTTTCGCGGTTTAGGCGCTGGCTTAACGGGTTCCTCCGGTACTTCTTCGTCGATCCGTGCAACGTCAGTTATCGTGTCGAGTACGGCTATCTCAGCGGGATCGTCCGTATGAAAAAGGCCTCCGCTAAATCTGCGAAAGCCTCCGTCTACGTAAAATCCGAGCTGCGGATAGCGTGGTGATTCGTAAGTTACCATCGTATACCTCCGTTTCTTACGCCAGGCCTTTCAGACGGCCGTGAGCCTTTTCTTGTTCGAGAGCCAGCGTATACTCGCCTACGATTTGACCTTTCATTGAGTCGCCAACCAGTCCGAGGTAGGTGTGACCGAACTCGCGCGTAGCCAGCGGATGGATACCGAGGCGGTTAGCGTCAACCAGGAACAGCTCGTCAGATGCGAGGTTCTGATTTAGCACGATTTCAAACTGTCCGAAGTCGGTAACGATGTTGTCTACGACCTGTCCTCGTGTGTTTTCTGCACGCGTGAGGACTACTTTAGTGGTGTCAAGCGCAGAGAGGGCCACTTTCTGTTTAGCAGCAACCATGATTTTATAGTTGCCTCCATTAGCAAATCCGCCTGCGTCATAGACCTTTTGAGCTAAATTGTTAATTGAAGGCAATGTTAATGCTCCGCCTACAGTATCTACGTTAGTAGTGATGAACTGGCGTACTCCCTTCATTTGCCGTACCTGTCCGTTTTCGTACGAAATCCCGTTAATCAGCGCCTTTTCAAGCTGCAGCGCAAGCTCAAGCTGCTTCTTCTGCTTCTCGTATTCATACAAATCATTCACACCATACTGCGCCACCGCCTGTGCTGTCCCAGAGATATCAACGGAGTCGGTGAAGATTTGAGTAAGGTTAGACTTACGCACGCGAGCCTTGAAACGAGCGTCGCGAGCAGCCGCACCTTCTACACCTTCGTCAAAAAGGAACTCTACCTTAGCGCCATTAGCAACCGCAGCCGCCGTAGTAGATGCGTATGCGCGCGTAACGGTCAGCGTCTTAGTTCCGGAGTTGATTGCGGAAACGTATAGCAGCTCATCGCCGATTTTGACTACGGATCCTACGCGGAACGGTGTTACATCCGCAACTACGACAGCGGTCGCGTCGATCAGCGCGGTAGCAGTAGTTACGGTTTCGTCCGGAAACATTTCGTCCTCGAACCATACGTGTTCGACCGCTGTAATTGGCTGCGCGAATCCAAGCGCGTTCAGTAGCGGCGTTTGGTGCGGATTAAGAAGCAAAAGTTCGTCAACGATAGACTCGCGTTTTCCTACGATAGAAGCGTTATAAATTTTAGGCATATTGTGTATTTCCCCCTGTTTTGTGTGCTACGGATAAATCCGCGCAATAAAATAAGCCGCCAATTGCTCGCGACTTTAATTACTTGTTCAATTCGTCCTTAAGCGCCGAATATGCCATGCGGTCTTCAATCCGACCTGTCTTGCGCGCCTTTTCTGCCGCTTCCTTAAGTAGTTGTTCCTTCGTCTTATCCGGAACATCTTCCCCACCACTACGTCCGCCTAACGGTTTCGGCTGCGTCTTCTCAACGAGGTAAACGTGCGCGCTAACCAACGCCTCGACCGCTTCCTTTACGCCGACTGCGTTTCCTTCGTCATCCACCGTAACCGCGCTTAAATCCGCTAGTTTTAATGCCGCCGCTAACCGGTCAGCCGGTACGTTAGCCTCACGCGCTAGCGACTTAAACTCCGCGTTAATGATGCGTTGATTTGCGGCTGTCTCGCGCGCGGTGCTGCGATCTTCCGCTTCCTGCGCTTTCTTTAATGCTTCGGCCTTCTCCGCTTCCAATCGTTCGGCTGCGGTCATTTCCGCTTTAGCACGGTCGGCTTCCGCCTGTTCCAGCGCGGTCAACTTCGTTTTTAATTCGTCGTAATCTGCGAATTTCTCCGCTTTCTTACGTTCACGCGCAAGCCTGTCCGCTACGATTAAGTCGAGTTCCGCCTGCGTAAACGTCTTATCCGGCGTTGGGTTCGGATCGGGATCCGCGTCTCCTTCCGCAAATAACTGCAGATTTAACGGATATCGTGAGCGTTTAATTTCGTTTTCCATCATAATACCTCCCGTACAAGGCCCGTCGGCACTAATATGTCTGGCCGTCCAGTTTATCGCGTCTTATACGTTTGGGACGCGGAGCCTTATTGCTCCTATTAAGCTGCGAGAAGTTCCTGAGTTTGCGTAGTTACAGCGCATTCCGGAATTGATATACGGATGAGTTCGATAGCTTCAATGCAGGGACGCGATCTACGGTTTCGATCGTAGTATCCGTGCATGTAATTCGTGAATACTTGGAACTTACGATCCAGGCGTAAGTATTTCGGAGTATCTGCGTACATAAAAAGACACCAACGTAAAGCGTCGGCGTTTGATTTGGTAGTTAACGTAAATAGTGGGCTTTTACGACCTGACTGACCGGAGGGGTGCTCTTTAAGCGTTGTATTAATCCCTCTCTTTAGAAGCGCCTCCTGCATCTCCTCAAAGAAGTTCTTTGTCGCACCACATATCGATAGTTGAAGGTCATTCCACTGTTTTCCATGTTTTATATTTCCGTCACCTTCGAACACGCCCCGCGTAAAGTCCCAGAATAGAAAATCGGGAAGATTGGGTACGGAGGTATTGAACGTCTTATCGTTCCTCGCCATTCCATGTGTGAATAAGTCCTCCGTCATACTCTTGCGACAAATCCGAAGATAAGCGAACTGTCTACCATCTTCATGCTCTCCCTGGAAAACAGGACCAGTAAATCGCATTGCTTTTTTGATCTTTTCGAGCACGTCAATATCATGCAATTTAAGCATCAGGCGAATCTGCCCACTCTTCTCATTAACAGAGCCGTCTGTAACTAACCACCCAAACACCCACGCGTTTTCTCTATCCCACACCTTAAAGAAGTCCTCATTAACACTGTGTATCTTGCGTATTAAATCCCCCAAATTACCAAACCCCTTCGGCTCGATTCCTTGAGTAAAGAGCCGCGCAGAGCGTCAAGGTCACGCCTTTTCGGTGATCAGCCTATCGCGGCAAAGAAAAATCGCCCTATTCGGCGGCCAGTATTTTTGGATCGCGTATCGCAGTTACGACATGGGCACAACACGGATGGAAAATTTCATTACGCGGCAAGTCGCCGATATAACGGTAATTTCCAGGTGCATCCGGCGTAAGTTTAACGATCATTCCCTCGTATCCGCGGCATTTATCAACCGCGTTATGCTTCGATATGACTCCGTAATAAGCACCGCGTCCTACTGCTTCGTTAATCGTAGACTCGCGCTGTGTTGCCGCCATCTTCGTACGCGTCAGCATTTTAACGTAATTTTCCGGAGCCCAGCGCCGTCCTGCTGCGTCAATTATTCCGGTATCAACCGCGCTGCCTAGCGTTTTCTGCATCCGCTGTAGGATATCGGCACTGAGCGTGCGATTACCGTTAATGCCGCGCGTTAAATTCGCACGCATAGAGTCGGCGGTTACCTGGCGGATGACTTGCTTAACACGGCGGCTTACGTTATTTGTTACCGCGAGTAATTCCGCTTGAGTATCCGCAACGGCTGACGCTACAAACTCGCGATTGATCCGGTTAAACTTAACGATCTTCCGCGCCTCTTCTAACGTTTCCGCCGCGCCGAGCTGAACGATAGCGAGCGCAACGCCATCCGTAGCAGCTAACGGAATATAGCGGTCAACCCACGCCGCCGATTCCGCATTTAGCCCACGCAAAATAGCCGCAACCTCGGCGAGGGCGGCTTTCGAATTAGCGCGAGATAAATCCGTTAAATCTAAGCGTGAGAGTTCGGCGGATATCGCCAATAATGCGTTTTTATATGCGCGGACGAGAAGATTGACGCTGTAATCGTACGTCGGCTCCATTACGCAGCATCTCCGTTAAATATCGTAGAGTCGACCGTTCCGAGCGTCCGCGTCTCATCCGCATCGATCCGCGCTATAATCTCGGCTGCTATTGCGTCGTCTACTCCGTCAAGCGTCTTAATTGCGTCCTGTACAGAGAGCGTCGGCTTATTACCGGTTCGAATCTGCGCCACTTCTGCGGCTTCTTTTTCGTCGATCGGAACGCCATCGCGCCAGTTAATGCGCGGATAAACAGGATCATATTTTACGAAGCCCGCAACGTCTTTATTGGCGTAGTTTTCGAGCTGCATCGCGGTCCATATTGCGTCACGTAAAGCGCGATCAACATGCGCGCGGATACGGTTTACTTTCGCTAGGATCGGCATGAAACGAGCTTTAATTGCGCCGCTATCTGTATGTGACGTGCCTGTTCCGCCCTTATCTGAGGCAAGCGTTGTTCCGAATAACCATTGCGGCGTTTCCGACATTTGGTACACGAGCCCGAGTAGTACGTCGAGTTCCGTAAAAGCGGAGGTTAGCTGTCCTTCCCACGTCATATAACCGGGAGTCGCGTCTTCCTTGGCAACCGGTATATAACGTCCGCCTCCGCGGAGTGTTCCCGCATTGTCTTCGCCGTCATCTCCGATGTCTTCCGGTCCATACATCCAAGGGTCGCTATGCTTCCAAAGAATATAATCGATCTGTACTAACCGCTCGTTAATCGCGCTCAGTACGCTTTCTAGCTTCTCAACTCCGTTAATGCCTTCCCAACGGTCATCAACGCTTTTATACGGAATATGATGCACGAGTAAACGGTCGGTTCCGGTAGGCTCTATATCTTCCTCGCGTCCTGTCGCAATTTTATCGCCGATTAAATACGTTGAGATCGGAACTCCCCAATCGCTGTTAACGCCAGCCTCCGAAAGCTCGTAACGCTCATGTACGATATAGCCCGGAATATGGCGCTCAACGACGAGATAAGGAACATAGGAGGCAGCTTTACCGTAGAGCCAACGAACAATTTTTCCGCCTGGCTCCTCGACCCAATCGACCCACGCGATATTAATTGCCTTAAATTTCTTCCGCGAGCCGGTCGACAATTCTGGAAATACGATATCCGCGCGTACAGATTCGATAATTGGTTCGAGTACGGGCTTCGGCGGTTCTAATCCGAGTGCTTCCGTTTCGCTGATGTCGGCTCGCGCGTCATAATACGTCTTAATAAACGAATCGCCCCGATAGCCTGCGCCGATTACCATTTCGTGAACCATCTGCGTTAAGTCGTTCTCTTCAACGATCGAGTCAAGGCGTTCCTGCTCGCGTGTGCCTGCGCCGGTTCCCGCTTCGTATGTCGGAGGCTCTCCGGTCAGCAAATCCGCCGGCTTCGTAAGCAATATATCCATTAAGTTAACCGCGATGAACAGCGTTTTAAGCTGCGCGGCATGTGGCGTATCTTTTAGTAGAGACGAGGCGCGATCGTAGATTTCCGGATGGCGTCCGTCGAATATCGTTTTACCGCGTTTATAGTTGGCGAGGCGCGGTATGTGTGCAGGTGGCGGGTAATAGGCACCGGGTTCGAATAACTTCGATATGCTAATCGTCCTCCTTTCGTTTACATTCCGGATGGTTTATTGCGTATCTTCTTGCGTCCTGTTTTCGCGATGCTGACCGCCATTTCCAAAGCGTCCGGGAGGTCGTCATGCGTTCCTGTCGGATACATTTCGAATTGCTCAAGTAAAAGCGCGTGCTTCCGTGAGAATTGGATTTCTCCGCTCTCAACCGCCGGCATTAGCGCCTCAATCCGCAGTCCCTTACGTGAGCGCTGATATATTTCCTTAACGCGTGTTTGCGCCGGATATCCCGCAGTTTTAAGCGCGGTCTTTAGTTGCGTTACGAAGAACTCTTGCGCCGCTTGTGCTTCCGCTGCGATTGCGTTCGGTTGAAACCGTAGCGCCTTTTCGACGATTACACGCAAAAAAGCGTCCGGCTTTATCCGTTCGCCGAACGCATCGATTACGTATTTAGTTCCGGTCTTTTTATGGCGCGCGATCGTTATTATAGAACTGTAGTCACCGCGCGTCTTACCCATCGCGAAGTCTACGCCCATGTAAATATCGTAAACTGCGTCAGCCGGTCGCGGATATTGCGATAGCGCGTCTTTTAACTGGTCGCTATCCCAATACGTGAATGTCTCCGGATTGAATATCATTGATTCCTCATCGACCGGATTATTCATATACTCCGTATTAAACGCCTTACTACCGTTGTCCCACTTCCACGTCATTAGCTTCCATATCGGCTGAGCTTCCGGCCATAGTACGACGCATCCACGTTCCATTTCTTCGCGGTTCATATCGTATAAGGCGCGTGCTTCTTTAACGCGTTCTTCCTTCGACCTATCCGGATCTTTATATACGAGTCGGCACGCTTCCCATAAGTCCATGCGCTCAGGCCATTCGATAACCGCGCGGTAGACTCGCGATTTAAAGTCTGACCGATTGTACAATACGTCAACGAGTAGCGCTTCGTGATGGACCGTTGTTCCCATATATACGAAGGCTGTACGTTTGCCCTTAGGTCCGCCGAGTGGCATTACTGTCTGGGAAAACCAATCCTTCATTTTTCTACGCAGTTCCGGCGTAGCAGCATTCGATTTAATATCTTCGAGGTCATCGCAAATGATAAGGTCGGGGCGCTTTTGATTCCAGTTACGTCCGCGTATTGCCTGGCCGGTTGACGCCGCTTCTACTTTCGCCAGCATGCGTTTCGTACCGTCTTCACGCGGTTCCCAGGCGATAAATTCGGACGAGTTATCTTTCGGATTCTCCTGTTGCTTGGCGCTAAGTAACGGTCCGAAGTCCGTCCGGAGCTTTTCGTTACTCTTAAGCTGCAGCGATATCCAATCGAGGTTAGCGCTCGAAACTGCCGGCGTCTCTGATATCGTAATCACGTACCGCCGCTTACGGTAACAAATCTCGCGCAACGGAAACGCCTTTGATAAATACGTTGATTTACCGTGAGAACGAGGCGCTGCTTCCGCCACCTTATCATTTATGTGCACGTTGCTTACGTCGTCCATTAACCCGCATATCTCGCGGTGAAAGTCTGGCGCTTGAGATACATCCGTAAGGTCGAAGTCTTCCCAATTTCCGTCGTTACCGGGATTGCGCGCTTCCGAGAAATACTCTAATGAAAATTCGAGTAGATTACGTTCGCAACGGTTAATACGCTCTAACCGCTCAAGCTCTGCAACCTGTTCGTCGATTAAACGCTGATCTTCTTCCGAAAGAGACGCGATATCTACGCCAGCCAACGAATCAATGAGTCCGTTAATGCCGCTGACTACCGTGTTGCGTTCGTCTCGTCCGTTCCATTTGCCGTCAATCCATGCGATAGATATCGCCTCCCTTCCGTATAGGCGTAAATTACCGTTGAATTAGCGCTTGAACTACGTGACCCTTCCGCTTATACTCGGAAAGAGGTAGGCGCGCTAATTCGACGGTGATTTAACGGTGAAATTACGCTACGTTCAATATTTCGCAGTTCAATGTATTTAGGATGTCGTCCAACTTTCTGTTATAGTGCACTTGTCTTTTTTCAGGCAAACGCTTTAAGAAATGACTGATATGGAGTATCCTTGTCTTATTAGTTAATTTACGATCTGCATTCTTATTGCCCCGCAGAAACACTATAGTAAGCGACTCGCAGTTTGGCTCGTACTTTTCAACCGTTTTACATAGGTTTATAGTTGTTTCTGATAGTTTCGCGTCATACCACGAGTCCCCTACGATAAAGTCCGGTATGCAATCGCCGCGCCGTTCCTTGACGTAGTGGACTCCGATTTCATGGAAAATATCGCCTAGCACTTCCTCAAACGAGTGACCTGCGAATTTGTAAGGGTCCGTATTATCACGTGGTAACCTAGATATCCCGAAGTAGTCGCACGCCTGGAGTACTCCGCCAAATCTTCGGTCTAAGGCGTCCCCCATCGGATCAAAACGTTTTCGAAACTCCATAGGCGTAATACCATCGCTTGATGACATACGTAAAGCTTCCGAAACCACATCGTCGGTCCATATACGCCGATTCTCGTAAGCACCTCGTATTGCTGCGGTCTCAACGTAAGCGGCTCTTGTCTGCGTTATGCCGAGCTCGGAGATCGCATTTTTCCAGCTTCCGAAATAAGTTTGCGCAGACCTCACGAGGTATGACGGGACTTTTGTTGACGTCATCGGATGCCCCTCCGCAGCCAGTCGGAGTAGCTCAGAGGATACACACTCCTTCGTACGTTTGATGTTAGCCACGTGCAGCACCTCCAAAAGTCAAAGTTAATTTTTGATACGCGGAAATCTGTAGCACCAGAATTCACTTTATTGCTTTGGGGCGTTGGGGCTTTACAGCACTAAAGCGTTGAAGTAAATAAATAGATTAAATTATGCACCGTTTATGCAAGACATGTGCACAAAATACGTATTCTGCGCGGATGTACTAGTCAACAAACCGCGCCACTACGCCATTCTCCCCGCGTGCATAATCCGCCATTATACGTTGCATATACATTTACCAGTACCCGCGTAGTAAGAACGCTGTAACCACGCGGCTTATCGCCATTTAACGCAATATTCCGTTTCCAGTTTATGCAGCGTTAATTGAGCGCACATTCCTCCGTTTATACAACGCTTATGCAACGTTAAATACGCTGTACTACGGTGAAGTCCGAAAGTTTCCGGAGGGTACGCGTCAGGCGACCCGTGCAGATAAAACGGAGCCGAGTCGCAATCAGTCGCATTCACCTGCGCGAGTTCCTTCATATAATAGCGCGTTATTCCTCCGTATCCGACTCCGCGTCCTTACGCATCCTCATCGCCTCAATACGCTGCCTCAACGCTTCTACGTCTACACCTTCGCTACCCTTCGTTTCCACTTCGACCTTATCCGTAAGCAGTCCGTTAATCTGTAACGCTAACTTCGCCATAGCCGCGTTACCATCACGCATAGCAATGACCGCTAGTGACTCGATTAACTCCGGTAGCTTCTCTTGACTATTCCGCACCATCTGGCGCTTTAACTCCGCCTCGAATACCGGATTCTTCTTCCACTCGAATAGCGTTGATCTGTGTACGCCTATGATCTCCGCTATCTCTTCGTACGTCTTACCTCCGCGTTTAGGCTGCGCCATCCACGCTATAGCATCGTACTGTTCTTGCGTTAGCTGCTTCGCTATAATGTTCGCCTCCCCTCCGTGTATTAGCGCCTCTATACGCTACCCTAACGTTTATACTTCCGCGCTATAATAACGCCTAAAACAACGCTACTCATACGCTCGGGCAAAGCGTACGAACAGCGCTACTTGATCCGTTACCACATATCGTATTTCCCTGCGCTAGGAACCGTTGTTGTATACGGTGCTATCCGTCCGTCTGCGCAAGTGATCTCCGGTCTATACGTATCCCACGGTATCACTACGCCTTTATTGCGCGGAGTAGGAACGTTCTTATTAACGCCGCCCTCTACGTTTACTAACCGTATAACATCCGCTATCTCCTGCGCTGTTCCTTCGATAATGATACCGTTAATAGTCGCTTTCATTACGCTATCCCTCCGCTCACTTAGCGTTCGCTTAGCGCTTAACTGCGCTTTAGTATCCGCGCTATTCTATGGGCTTGCCTACATGAGATACTTCGATGAATAATCACCTTGTATCTATCAGACAAAGGTTTGAGCTTAAGTGCTTGTTCAGCCAAAAGCAGGCTTCACACCTTGTCGCTGGCGCGCCTTCGGAACATGTTATTTAACTGCGCTCAAACTTTTATTAAAGACCAGCGTAGTTAGATAATAGTTACACAAGGCACGGTTTCGGCCGAAGTGTAGGCGCAAGTTACGGAGTAACTAAGACTATATATCTTTTTACCCCTAAAACGCCGAGATCCCATACGTGGCGCGGATTCCCGGCGTTTTTAGGTGTACGAATAAGGTCACCTTTTCCGCCGATTTGTACGAATAAGGTCACCTTTTTATGCGGCCGACCCGTTAAATAACGCAGTCACACCGTCCGACGGAGCCGCATTTCCTCGATAGAACACACGAGGATTAAACGAAAACTTACGCTCTCTGCCGAGTGAGTGACGCATAATCACGTACTCCCCCGCGAACTTAAGTTGCGGCAGTCTCCGCGATAATGTCTTCTCGTCCACTCCGATCGCACTCGCCAGGCTCTTTACGTTAAACCACCGTATCTTCTTCGGATCACGTTCGTTAGGATTCGCGCATAACGCGTTCTCCTTAACGTGAACAAACGGAAGCATCCGGTACATTAAGCCGAGGTCGACCGCCTTCACTTCGCGGTAAGCACGTTTAATCTTCGCCGTGTATGTGCGCACGACCATCCGGCTTTGCGTAGTGCCGCGGAAGTGGTAACGCGGATTAACGTAATAGCTATCGTGCTCGTCCTTCGTAATGATTCCGGAGTCAAGACACGCGCCGAGGAAATCGTAGAACGTTTGGCGCTTCCTACGCAACTGTAGTACGTCCATCATTTCCGCAGTCGTCAGCGCCTTGTTATCCGAGCCTATGATGCGTCCGCCGTCGTAATCTACGTAACACTGTAGAACGAGTAAATAGCCGCATTGCGCGGTGGTTAAACGCTCAATTACGAAATGGATCGCGTCCATCGACGTAAAGGTAAAGCCTGTATTGCGCCCCTTAAACGTCTCACGCTCGAAATGGTCAGCGGCTCCGGCGCGCTGTGACTCCGTTGTTACGCGGTCGCCCGAGTGTAGTACCGTAGCATATATAAGTTCGCCTGTTTCCGGGTCAATTAGCGTTTTATTTTCGGCCAACGTCCGCCACCTCTTTCCGCGTAGCTTTAAAGAGCTTCGTAGGATCAATAGGCTCTATTTTCATATATCCGTTATCTAATAGCGTAATCCGGTGGTTATCCCGCAGGTCAATCGCGCCGGATGCTTCGAGTCTCTCTTCGTAACATTGCCGTTCTCCGCAAAAGGGATTCGCCAGGTATGCGCGCCCACTACGTTTAAACGCAGATCCGCAGAATTTACACGCACACATCATATCCGCACTACCTTATCCGCAATCGAACCATATAACTCCGGCTGATTACTGACCGCGAACATATCGGTATATTTCGTAGACTTAACGTAGCCTAGCTCGTCAGTATATTCGATGACTGGCGCTAGTACCGCCGTTTCCGCATCCGCAATAATTACGCGATGTTCGGCGCCTTCCCACGTAAGGTAATCGTCAGTTTTAAATACTCCGCTGGCTTCCGCACTCTCTAAATCACGCAACGCCTGCGTAGCTTTCTTCGCTTCACGTTGGATCGCCTTTAATCCGCGGATTGTTTCCGCGATATCCACTACGTTTACCTTAACGTTCATTTCGCCAATGTTTCCGGCCATGTACAACGCCTCCTATTCGAGTTATAACGCAAAAAAGGCCCGGGTTTCTCCGGGAGCAAAATAAAAATTTTCTTCAACTATATAGCCGTGAAATCACGCAAAATGTCGGGTATCGGCGTAAATAAAAACGCCACCTCCTCGGAAGGAAATGACGCTATTTTGTCGAAAGTGTACAGACTAACCTATGAAAGGACTACGCTTATGAGCCGATTTATGAAGCCGCTAACCTCTAACGTTCAACTTTATACCGCGCAGCTTGAGCGTATTCCGATCGTCGTGTTCATCGACAACGAACTTATGGGCAGCGGAATAATCGAAGATATTACGAATGACTCCGTTAAGGTGCGCGGCGAGTATTATGTGCGCGATGTCTGTACGTTTAAATACGCGAGTTAAACGTATATGATTTCGCGATACGCGCGGTCTAACTCGCGTATTATCGCCAGCACCTCCGCGTCAGTATGCCACGACTCCCACAACTTTGCGCTAACTATGCGGGCATGAACCGCGCTAACCGTATCCGATCCGTATTTAGCGTCCAGCTCACGTAAATGCGCGCTGTGGTTATCGTAATAATCCATGTTAACGCGCCCCCTCCCGAACTTTCTCCGCAGACTCGCGGTTACACAGTTTGAACACGTGATTCCTATACGATAGCAAGCGATATCGTCGCCAGCCCCAACGGTCATACTCCGGATCAAGGCGTAGCCGTTCTCCGTATTTATCGAGCTTGCGTATATAGTAAACGAGGCGGTCATCAGCGGTTTTCATAGCGGGGTCCTCCGTTATCGGTACGTTTAACGTACCATCCATAACGTAAATATACACTGTTCCGTTTAACGTGTCAATACGTTATTTTTACTTTTACCGTACCGGAAGTTGCGCTATACTAAACGCAGGGGGCGCCGCTTATGAATACAGTCCGGATTAAACTCGCCGCAATCCTTGAAGAACGCGGCATCAGCCAACGTGAATTTTCGCGTATGACTGGAATCCGCCATCCATCCATCGGAGAGATGTGCGCTAATAAAACGGTGCGGCTTCCGTTGGAAAATCTCGCGAAGGTATGCGAAGTGCTCGACATTGAGATAACGGACATACTCGAATTAGAAAAGCCGCGCGATTAAGCTGCGGCTCTTTCTTCGTATACTTCTACACTCTCTACTACGGTAATCTCATTTACTGCGCTCATATCCGCCAACCACCGCGCACCTATTCCGACGCAGTTTACGAACTCTGGCGCAAGCTCGCCGCCAGTATCACGAAGGTTATACGGAACCACTGCCCCCGTCGCAGTATCGCGTTTATACCGCGCAGCCCTCGCCGCGTTTCTTATCTTAGCGCCAGCATCAACGCTAAATTTTTCGTAAGGCGTACGCGCTCGCTTCGTTGGAGCTCGATATTCCTTGCCGTCCGCGCCGTGGGCTTCCGCCGCAGAATCGGAAGTCTCGCGGTCTCGGCGGAGATCAAGTTGGCGTTCGGACATAAACGGATATTCTGAATGTGCGACCTTATGCGGATTCGGGTCCGTGATCTCTTCGTACAATACGGCGTCAGTCAAGCGATCGAGTAGCGCCGCATTAGCTGGAACCGGAGTTGGACGTTGTCCTGGCGATCCTTTTGCGTACCATACGTCGAGTGCGTATTGGTTAAATTCGCCGTGGTCGCGGTAGTATGCGTCTTGGATCGCAGCGATTACGAGCATGCGCGTTTCACGATCGCGGATATCGTAAGTCGCGCCGTTGTATACGTAAGGAATTGGCGGGGCGTCGTCCTCTTTAAATAACGTGCGGAGTGCGAATTCTAGCGCCTCAATAGCGGCGGTCGAACGTTCGATATACGTTTGTTCTATCTTAGGCTGCGCTTTTTGCTGCGTCGTCAAGTGCGCCAACTCCTTCCGGGTTTAAACGTGCGTTTGCGATGTCAACGTGAGCTGGCAACATATCAATACCGACGTAGTTAAATCCGGCCTGTGCCGCAGCTACTAGCGTTGTTCCGCTCCCAACGAATGGATCTAGAACGGCCCCGCCTGGCGGAGTAACGAGCGTAACCAGCCAGCGCATAAGCTCAACTGGCTTAACGGTAGGGTGTACGTTCAGGCCGTCGAGGACTGTTCCGTCTACGCAGGTATTGCGATCACGCTTCGACGCCTTCTTCGAGAGGTCGGCGGGCGATACGTTGAAATACGTGGAGTAGAACGCGTCGCCGTCCGTCGTGATTGCGTTAGCTGGAAAGCGCCCGGCTTCGTGAGGCGCGTACGCTACAGCGTCATAATGCCCAAAGATGCCGCTATCTCCCGTTGTAGCCGTCTGATTACCTGTAACGCCGTATTCCGTGCGATCTCCGTCGGCCCGTCCGATTCTGCAGCCGTCGATGTTAATCGCGCCCGTCCCGTATCTCTCGACCGTTTCGGCTACGGTTCCGGCAAGCGGCTTTCGGGCGACGATAATCGGTTCGTGCGCGGGCTTAAGGGCGGTTCCCCATCCGTCCCATTTTCGGGCGAGTTCTGTTGCTGGCGCGGTTATTTTGACCTCGTTTGACTGCGCGCTGCTCCCGTTGTTCCAGTTATACCGCCCCTCGCCACTGTCTGAACCAACGCCGTCGTACCTTACTCCGATCACCTCGCGTTCGGCCCCGGCCCTTTTATCAAACGCCTTGGATATATCGTAAGATTTCGGAAAGCCGCTAAAATATAACCACTCGATAACGTCGCGTATCTCGAACCCGCCAAGCCGAAGTGCAATCGTCATCAAGTCCTGCGTACGCGTTCCCGCAAATACTAGCGCATGTCCGCCCGGCTTTAATACGCGGAACACCTCGCGCCATAAATCCGGATGCGGTACGAACGAGTCCCACGCCTTGCCCATGAATCCGCCGTGTCCGTGGTCGTACGGTTCGCCCGCAAGCCACTTCGTTAGCACTTCCGCTATGTCCGGTTCCTTCGATAGTCCGTATGGCGGATCGCACACGACGCTATCAAAGAACGCGTCAGGATAGCCGCGCAGTACCTCCGTGCTATCCCCGCATAAAACTACGTTAATTGCGTTATTTTCCGTCATATATTAAGCCGCCTCCTCTTCCGTGGTTTCGTCATCTAGCGGATACTCTACGTCTATTTCTCCGTAATCCCACTTGTGGTAAACGGCCGCGATCTTCTCCGCCGCTGAATCTACGGATTCAACCAGCGTTGATCGCGCGATCCCCATAATCTCGGCCGCGTCCTTTTGTGTCAGGTCAGCGCCATAAACCCACGCAATGGCCTCCGTCTGCTTATCCGTTAGGCCGGCGCTGCTAATCGCACTATGCATGTCAATGAGAATATCGGAAGCTGCAGTATTTCCGGAGAATCTCGCAACGCCTACGTGATGCCGATCACGGAGAAGCTTTTTTACACCCGTCGAGTCGTTCAGAGCATACCGCACCTTGTAGACGCGACTCTCTTTCTCAATATCTACCTTCGATGCTCCCATTAGGCAGCCTCCTTGTTAGTTAAATTAATGGCTATTGCGTATATGATTAGCGGGATCGAATCCATACCCCAGTAACTAATTCTGACTATCGGTATTCCCCTCTTTTTACACCACTCGTCTTTTCTCCTGTCGTGTTCCTTTAGAGCAACAAACCTTCTCGACGCAAGGTCCTTGCTCAGACCTGCAAAGTCCACTGGGCGGAAATGCTGCTCTCCGTCGTATTCAATCAGACAAACAGTCTCACCCTCCCTAACAATGGCAAAGTCGAATAAAAGAGGGTTTCCCTTAACTCCCGTAAGGCCTTCAAAGGACTTCTGCTCCTCAAAAGTAAGCTTAAGCCGCTCTAGCTGCCTGCGAACCTTACGCTCTCCTCTTGATACCCGACAAAACGGACACCCGGTGCCTGCCGTGCGGCAGTATACACTTGAAACCCACGTATGACCGCACTCAGCTCCAATCCAGGAGGCTTTAAAGTGGCTTCCCGGAGTAATCTGGGACGGGACAAGCCCGTTGTTACTCTCAAAATCCCACTCTCTTGCAAGTTCGGGGAATAGCCGCTCCAAGTTGTTTCCTCTTTGAGCCCTTTCTGCTGCAACCATTCTCGATTTGATGGACGATCCGCAAATCTTACACCTATCAATTCCGTCTTTCCGCGACTGCAGGACATCCTTGAAGTTCCTGTTCGGAGTCTCCTTACCGCAGATGTCACACACCTTCACTACCTTAGTGTGACTGCCTGGAGTGAGGTGGGATGACATAACGAGAATCTTTTGTCCCATCTCAAAACTGTAGCCATCTCGCGTTTGCCTTCTCGGCACCACGTACCCATAAGATTCATAGTGCTTAACATTTCTGGAGGTCACGGTTATCTCCACTAATTCCTCTTTAACTGCCGAAGCCACCCGCCCCTTTATACGTGATTTTGCGGAGACTGGCGCTAGAGACGCGGACGCGTCTTATATGAACGAAACCGCGAGTCTCCGCTGTTATGAATTATTCAAACGTTGAAATTTGCGAATATTAGCCCGCAATCGTCCGTACTTGCCCGAGTTCCGCCGCCATGTGCGCTTCTTCGCATTCTCCGTCATGTGTGCGCTCGCCATCCGCAAATATAGTTACCGCATCGCCTACGTAAATCTCTCCGTTACACCATGCGCAGTTAGCGGAGACGCGCGGCTCAGTCGGCGGCTGGAAGCGGTCCAGGTCCATCCGCCGTCACCTCCGTATTCTCACGTTTCGCCAGCGGAGTCCGATCGTCGTAGGGGACCGCCTTAATCGCGTCAATCCGTCCGTACATATAGCCGGCCTCGTAGCCTGCGCGGTAATCATCGTTGTTCATTCCGGCCAGTCACCGCCCAAGTAGCGCATAATCTCGTCAATCTGCGCGTACAACTCCGCGAGCGTCCCGTTATTCGTAACGGTAAAGTCCGCAGCGTATCCGTCGAGCGCCGTTTCCGTTCCGTGCGCAAGGTCCGTATAGTCGAAGACGTCCCCCGAGTTGACGGCGCGTTCGATACGGATGCCGTCCGGTGCTTCAACGCGGAGGAGGACGTAGCCGGCGGATTGGAGCGCGGTAAATTCGTTAGGCTGACGGACATCTGTGATGACTACGGGTCGCGCAGGAACCGCCAGCGCGTAGACGTAATTGAACCACGTAATTCGTTCGAAACATTTCCGCACCCATACGTCCGGATCGCGTTCCCGCACCGCCTGTCCGAACCATTGATACAGTTCGCGCGGCTTCGTTCCCGGCGCAGGCTCTCCGAACAATTCGTGAGCATAGCGTTTGAGTTCGTCGCCGAACGCGAACTGCGTATATCCGTATTTGGACGCAAGGTAATCGCCAGCAGCGGACTTTCCTGAACGGAGCTTGCCGATGAGACCGATATTAGGTAACGTCATTCTGCGCTCACCTCCGGAATTAATATTGCGGTCATCTTGCGGAACTTATTCGCGGGATGCCATACGCTATCTTCGTCTTGACCGCAGAGCCGGCGGATTTTACGTCCGTTCGTCCATACGTTTAGCACGTCGATCTCCGCGTCGAGCGGTAGCGCATTGAGCATCGCGATTACTTCGTTGACCGGGCGCTTCATATTACGCAGCTCCTTTCAGCGCGGAGGAAGCAGCGGAAATGCCATCGTCCTCACGTGAGTCATCAATAACGCGTACTGTCTCGAATCCGTCCCACTCTCCGCCAACAAACCGGTAGCCTTCGGACAGAACGGAAGCAATCGTGAATACTTGCGTATCTGCTGCGTCATAACTATTCGTCCAAAGAACAACGTCACCGACGCGCACTTCCTCCGGCTGTGGACACGTTAGATACTCCGTTGGCACTTCGAGGCCCAGCGCTCTATATAACGCGATAGCTCGTCCGATATGCGCGTTGAACGTTTCGCCTGGCGCACATTTCGCGATACCACGCGCAACAATCTTACGCCCACCGTACGTCTCGATAACGAGCGCTACTACCGTCCGTTTATCCGAACTCACGACATATTCGACCGTATGTGTCACGATACCAGACCCGCGAGGCCAGAAGCGTAATTCTTCGCGCGCAATCGGAGTCCCGGCGAATTTGTGCGGATTGCTAATGTCAGCCTTTGCACGCTCAACGATTTCGTCGCGGATTTGCTGCGCGGACTTAGGCGCTTTACTGAACGTCGGCAGCGTGTTATCAACGGGACCGGACGCGACTTTAACGTAAGACGGCGAGCTGTCCGTTTCGAGCGCGAGGATGCGGCTCTCAAGCGCGGTATTGCGCTTTTCTAATTGCGCAATCTTACGTGTGAGCACCGTAATGTTCTCCGCGTATTGGTCGGCGAGGGGTAGCGCGGATAATAACGTTGAGTCAGCGGAAGTTAGCGGTTCGAGTAAGGCGTATTTTCCATCGGGATATGTTCCAAACTCTCCGTCGATGTATGAGATACCGCCATCCTTAATCCGCGCATCTCCATGCACGGTGATTACCTGCCCCACGCTAAATGCGCAATTACCCGCTGTCATAATTACGCGATCGCCTACCACAGCCTTACGGTCGACCATGCGGAAGCGCTCGTTATTGATTACGAGGATTTCCGTAGGTTCGAGGACAACGTATTCCGCGCGAACAACGTCAATGAATCCGTCCTCATCGTGCGTCATCGTCGTATCAATCGACTCGTCGCAAAACTGGTCATTACGTGTACATACACCGATACTACCGACAACTCCGTTATCTGCGCTATCCGATGCGACGACCTTCACCGTTTCACCTACGTCCGCCTTCCGCTTAACCTCGCGATATTCACGTAGGACACCGCCGAGCGATTCGTCGGGGAGGAGCGTAATGCCAGCGCTGTCGGCATCCGTTTCTAACGTGAACCAGTCGCGATAACTTTCGCCTTCTGCGTCGATTTCGATCGGCCAGTGATTGCGGTCGCTTGCGTCATCAATAATTACGTAACATTCGTTGCCAAGACAATCCGCAGTATCTACGACCTCATAGCGCTTCCCTACCGTAATATCGATATTTCCCGTGTGACACCGTAAATACTTCGTAGTTTTCTCCATTAATAACCGTCTCCCTTATCGTTTAATTTATGTGCTCCACCGTTGGCGCGGCGGGTTCTTGCGCATGTGCTGACGGAGCTTTGCCCGTTAACTCCGTAAGACATGCGCTATTTATTGCTCATCCCCGTAATTCTCGTCGATAAATCCCGCGATTAAATCGAATTGCATATGCGTCAGCATTACGGAACGCTCCGCTATATCAACGCCGTGCCATCCCGTCATAATTGCGTGAGGATCGGCGTTAGGTCCGCTAACTGCGAACATGGCTCCGGTTATTAGGCCAGCGCGTGCCTGCGCTGCTAATGCGTCGAATGCGGCGGCGATTTCGTTCTGTACGCATGGGAACGGGGTTACTGTTGCTGCGTGCGGTTCGCTCATTAATCCGCCTCCTTTACGTTAATATTTCGAATAGTCCGTACCAAAACGCTAAGCATCCGATAATTACGACAGACCATACCGCGATGAATTCGAAGTTAATACGTTTCACTCAGCGGTCACCTCCGTGAATGGTGCGTAAGGAATCGGCGGATTAACGGGCGGTTCGATGGTCACTTCCGTAAGTTGTTCCGCGGTGAATACGCCGACCGCGACTTTAGCATCGCTATACCACCGGTACGGTCTGAGATCGCGTGCCTCTTTCTCCGCTCGTCCGCGAGTTTTATACGTCCGGATTGCGCTGTCCTTCCGATAAGGCTTCCCGTCAATAAGGATTACGTAGATATCGTTGTTCACTCAGCGGTCACCTCCCGTTTAATACTGCGGACCACATCGAAGCCTTCCGGGTAACGAGCGCGTAGTTTAGCTACGTTCTTCTCCGCGATGCCAGCGAGCGATAATCCGGCCGTATTAGCCAGCGCCGCCACATACCATAGGACATCGCCGAGTTCCTTTTCGAGTTCAGCGGCATCAAGCGTGTGTCCATGAAATACGACTTTCTTGAGTAAGTCCGTTACTTCGCCGGCCTCTCCGCTAAGTCCCATTCCGAAGTTAGCGAAGCGTTGTTCGTCGGTGCTCACCGTTTGGCTGTTAGCCGTACGTTCGGCCGCCGCTTGATACTCCGTAAATGTAATTTCACCCATCCGCTCACCCCTCCGTAGTCTATCGAGTAACTCCGTACGCTTACGCTTTCTGTCCGCCATGATTTCGTCTTGCGGGCGGTCGATGATGCGCTGCGCTTTTCGTTGCGCCATCATTCCACGGGCTCCATCGCTGTTATCCGCATGATTGTTCCGCCGCAATGACCGCGACTTCTCTTAGCGGAGGATAGCGAATCGTGCGCTTTAATCGAAGGCTTCGTGCTGCTTCCGCCACCTTTCGGGTATCCCGTAACAATTCCGTTAGGATCAATGTGAGCCAGTACGTATAGTTCCTTCGCTATCATCGGTTCTGGCGGTGACAGCTCCGCTTTGATCGCGTCAAGCATTTCCGTTAGCTGAGCGAGGAGAATGGCGTCAGATTCAGCGTCAGATATGCTCGTTGCAAACTCGTCTGCAGTCGCGAGCAACTCGTCAATCTCCGCGTCCAGTACTTCCGGGATTTCAAATCCGGAGTCGGACAGTGTTACTGCGTATGAGCCAAGCGCCGCAATCATTGCCGCTAATTTAGCGTTCATTCTACCGCCCCTTTCGCCAGTATTAATGTTACTGCGATTAGCCCAAGCGAGATATCAACGGAGTCAGGTGTGTAATAGCCCGCCCAATATCCGACGAGCAGAACGGCCCAGCAGAGCGCTGCAATTCCGTATATAATCCGCATCATTCCGCAGATACCTCCCGTTCTTCAATTACGAATATTGCGCCGCGCTGTTCGATGATATCGTATTTACGCGCATCGATAACGCCGCCCGGACGGAGTGTGACTTCGTGTGTGATCGGAATGTAGTCCGGCTTTAGCACGCTTAGTACGATTAACAATGCGCCTAATAGCGATAAGATTGCGAAAATCGTAGGCCACAAGCGTTCTCCCATACGCCAGCCGATTACGGATATGCCCGCAAATACTAGGAATACGAAGCTTCCGTAAACAATCGAGCCGACGCTGTAATCAACAACGCCACCATACGTATTCAGCACGTCCATTAGGCGGCAACTCCTTCCGTAACCACAGCGCTATAGTCAACGTCGGTGTCGTCGATTACGTCGAAGGTGCTAGCGTAGTCCCATTTACCGTTGTCATACCAAAACCCGTTAGGCGACGTTTCATGCTTACGTGTTAGCTTGCGGATTCCGTTGTCGTACGGATGCTGTCTGCGCTGAACTACCGCACCTACTTGCGGTTTATCCGGTTGCGGCGCGTCCGTATATTCGGTCGGCACCGTCAGCCCAAGCGCCTTACGTAGCGCGATCGCTTTGCCGATTTCTGCGTGGAATACGTCGGCTGGCGAACACTTTGCGGTGAACTTAGCGAACAACGCACCTCCGCGTTTAACGAGCGCCGTCACCGCGCGTTTATCACGGTTAACGTGGAACTCGACTGCGTAGTACATTCCGAATAGCGGAGACTCCTTCGGTAGGTTCGCGAACGTGCTTAGACCAAAGCGTTTCAACTCCGCAACGTCAGCGGTCGCCTTTGCGATAACCTGTGCGCGGTTCAATTTCGGAGTGCGTGCGATAACTGCGCCGGAGTCCGCAACAGTGAACGGTGAGTCTACGATTCCTCCTGCGCTGATACCCGGCGCTTCAAGTTGCGGCAGAATTGCGCGAATCTCGGCGGCGTTGTCCGCGACGAACTGACGGAAGGCTGCGTAAAGGGGATCGGCAGAGAGCGGTGACGGTGCGATAGACTCCGTGACGGGTTCGAGGACTACGTATTCGCCTACTACGATGCCCACCGCGCTTAGGCGTTCCGCTACTCCGATTACTGCGCCTTCATGTTCAGCGTGTGTTTCCGTTACAGTAAACACATCGCCGTTCTCATAGAGACCGCCAGTAGCCCACGCGTTTACTACCTTAATTCGTTCCCCCACCGCTGCCTTACGTTTAACTTCGCGATATTGTTGCGTTGTCATTACTGAACCGCCTCCTCGTTTATATTGCGCGGCATCTGCGCCTTACATAGATAAAGCCGACGTGCTCGGAAGTCCCGCACACTTTTACGGAAACTTTTTTCGTCGTCCGCGCCTTACATAACGTATGGTGCCGCCGCTCCACACTTCGCACACTTTTAATGAAAAAAAACGGAGAGTCGGCGAAATTAATCGCTAACACTCCGTTTAAGGCGGCGCTGAGCCTCCGCCAGTTTCCGTTCATACTTCGCCGCCAGTCCGCTAAACACTTCGACCGCACGTTCGAGTTCCGCGATCTCAACGAGCTGGGCGCGTTCAAGTTGCGTGGTTAGGCGGTCAGGTTCGCGCGTCATGTTTGCGCGGTCCATGCTGTAACCATGACGGAGAATAATACGCGTCCGCAAGGTTCCGTCGACTGTGCGTAATGTATCTCTACGTCATATCCCAGATCGGCCCAGTGCCTTATCGATGTGTTGGCTTTTTCTGCAAACTCTGGAGTATAATCCGAAACGTGTGAATAACCTACGTATTCCCTCATGCCGCAACCCCTCCGATTTCATCGATTAGATTTTCGCGTAATAAGTACGCTAGGCAAACCGCACATGCGTCGCTATCATCGTAGCCCGTCCGAAATTTAAACGCGGGATCTAATCGTAAATATCTCCGCACGCCTTGCGCTACTGCGTCTTTCTCCGCTTTCCCGTTGCCGGTTACGTATTTCTTAACTGACGTCGGGGCGAGCGCTGGCTTCAAATCCTCCGCATAATAGCCGTACGCCGCGAGCGCTTTGTCCGCCGCTGCCCATGCGCTAAATATCGTCTGAGTCGCGCGCTTATTCCGTCCGGACGTAAAGTCTTCGCGGACAACGATATCGAACGGGCGATGCTCCCGAACGAAGTGACCGACAAACGTTTCGACCGTATAGTTGCGTACGGCGTCCGTATCGGCGGTCGAAGTCGCTACGGAATCACATGCGATAAGATAAGGCGTGCGTCCCCGGACTTCTACCGCAGCGATTCCGGGACTTAGCGATAAGTCGAGTCCAAGAACACGGAAGTTAGGCGGCTTGCTCTGCGTCGTCTTCGTCTTTGCTACGATCGCTACCGCCTCCTTCCGCTTCTATCAGTTCGCGCACATTGACGCAAGAATCCGCCAGCATATCGGATAAAATCGGCGCAAACTCCGACCATTTCACAGCGAAGCCAATGTCGCGCAATCCGTCGAACACCGCATTTGCTTCTCGGGGAATATCTGCGATTACCTCACCGCCCGACACTCGCTTAAGATGTTCCGATAGAAGACCTAGCGCCCCGAAAACGATAAACTCACGCACGACTGCTTCGCTCATTACGCCGCCTCCTTTACGAATGTGTACTCGCTATTTTTCGTATAAACTACGACTTCACCGGCGCCATCCGTGTATAGAACGTTCTCCACCGCAGACGTCCGCAGGATCTTATTACCATCATCGCGGTAACATACGAGCATAGGCGCGCCGACCCCGCAGCGTAAGATCTCTACGCGCTGGCCTTTGCGTCGGGTCCCGCGTTCGTGCGCACTTCCGTCGAGATTGCGTATGGATTCGATTACGTATGATTGCGGTGTCTGCAAATTAGGCGGCCTCCTTCGCTTCTTCCTCGTACCGTATCCGCTGAATCTCCGTGAGCGCTTCGATAGGTCCTCGCTTTTTCCAATCCGGCAGACTCGATCGTGATATCGCGCTTACTTTCCGCTCAATGACCGCGATCTCATCCTCCGTTAATGACAACGCACATGCACGCTTGAAATTGTTGAACGTAAAGTTTTCGATATCAAGGGGCGGCGGTATCTTCGCACTGACCGCGAGTACGATGTCCGCGAATCCATCGAATACCTCTGCGCGCATCTCGTCCGTAATATACAGGCCGTACGCCTTAATGTCCGGAGTCTTCGCGATGTCCTCTGCGCTCATTTCCCACGCCTTTTTCGCGCAATTAACGTAGAGGATTACGTAGTAATCGACGCTGTACATTTGCGAGTAACATACCGTTTGCTTAACGTGCTTTTCGTCCGGACCGTTTCGCGTCGAGTATTCGGACGTTTTGGCTGATGTAGTTTGCTTCGATTTAATTTCGAGACCGACGCGTAAGACTTCGCCGTCATCCGTCCGGTATAGCATCAACCCGTCGCAGAATCCGTATAGCGCAAAGACAGCGCCGTTGTGCGTTATCTGCGTAAGTCCTGGCGCAAACTGTTCGAACATCGGCTCGCCGTACGAGTTCCGTTCGAATACAAAGCGCGGTTGTTGCCCGTAGTGTTTCTCCGCGAATAAAATATCGCGCTGTATCATATCGCCGACCTGCGTTCCGAGTCTTGTCCATCGTCCTTGATGCGCCGGCTTTACCTCTACGTCCTTCTTCGCGCCGAGCGCCTTTTCGTAGAGTGAACGCGGACATGAACCGGCGGCCGACGGAGAGAAATACGGGGCATTACGCGGCGGCCATACCTTGCGCGATTTATCCGTGAGGACAGCGGCGTACATTGCGTGAATCTGCGCGTCGAGTGCGTCGTCGTACACTTCGGGCGCGGAATGCCAGGCGTTGAGATAATCCGTGAAGTGCTGTGCGATTTGATTAGCGATTGATTGTGTAATTATGACCGCCTCCTTAGTATGTTTCGTGCGTATACGTGTAGATCCCGAGTTCGCCCGCTTTGGTTACGTAGGCGATCGCGTAACAGTCGATGTCGTAGCCGGGACTATCGAAGCCTCCGCAATATTCGTACATACACGGAATATCAAAGTGCTGCTTAATCGATTCTACCGCATATCTAAGCGCCTCTTCTGCGCCGTTGTCCGGATGAGACTCAGCCTCCTCGATTGCATGCGCTATCTTCGCTTCGACTTGCGCCTTGTCCGCCATTCTTACGCAGCCTCCTTTACGTATTCAAGCGCAGATTCCAACGCGCCTACAATGTCGTCACCGCAGTTATGCAACCAATCGCCCGCCTCCGAGAATCCGTAGTCGCCGCTATCAATACGCGTGAGCACACGAGCGAGCCGTTCAATGGCGCTATCTACTTCCGCGATTACCTTCGATTTTTTGGCACTAGTCATTCTGCGTCATCTCCTTCGTTATTTTGCGGTATTTCCCATCCGCAAGGGCAGCCGTGATCTGCGTATTCGTCCGCAAGTACGTGGATCTTACGGCAGCACTGCGGACAGGAGAACGTTGTGGTATCGCGTTCCCTCATGACGCCGTCCGATACGGTAGCACTATTACGTCAATCGCATTCTCCTCATCGCGTAGGACGATCGGAGATACCGCGCCGGTAATTCCGATAATCACACGCTGCGAACCCGCGTCCTTGAACACGTTCAGCGCGTTAAGCATGTATTCCGCGTTAAACGACACCTCGGCGTCCGGTCCGTAAGTATCGGCACTAATTCCGGCCGAGAATCTAAACGGCAACTCATCGTTATTCGCGGACAATCTTACGTCAGCGCCTACGAGGGTTAGCCGCGCCGTATACGTCTTTCCTCCGGATAGCTTCGCGGCCTCAAGCGCAACTTTCGTGCGGGCAATCACGTCCTTTAGGTCCGTACGTTTAATCGTTTCTATAAGCGTAATTTGCGTCGGCAGTTCTATCGGTATAATGCGCGATGTGTCCGGATATTGACCGTCAACGGGCGCGCCGGTCTTAGCGTGAGACGTAAATGCCTCCGCAAAGTTATGCGCGCCGCCTATCCTTAGTAACGTGTGGCGATCCGTTGCGACTACGGATCCATCATCGAGGTAACGTACGCCCTCTAGTACGGGAGTGCCTCCACCCGGCTTAACCGTAAACTTCTTCGCGTGCTTCGTGATAAGTTCGAGTTTCTTCGCTTGTGATATCGCCATAATTACGCAGCCTCCTTATTTTTGAACCATTCGTCTGGCGTTACGCCTTTACCCCAGCGCAGCATAATCGCGATATCCGTTCCGTTGGCTACGTTGCCCCACGAATACGACTGCGTCATAATGCGCTCAATAACGGCGATGTCCTCCCGCGTAAATTCCTCCGGAATCTCGAACACCAATTCGTCATGAATCGTTCCCCACAGCGCCCAGCCTTCGCGTTCCTCACACGCTTCGTGCGCTTTAATCATCGTTACTTTCGTTTGAACGGCGGAACTCCCCTGAACGCGAGCATTCGTACCCTGGCGCATAGCCCGGTTAATCTTTCCGTTGTGCTTGCGCCACTCTTCGTACTTCGGATCATTCCACTTACCATACGGAATCTCCTTACGCTTAAGTGTTCCGTCGGGCAAGCGCCGTTTACGTTGCTGCTTATCCGCCCATACGAAACCGTACTTGGCGACGTGCTCCTCGTTAGCCTTGAGCCAGGCGGATAATTTCGGCATCCCACCGAACAGCTCTTCTTTGAACGCGGTCGCTTCCGGTTTCTTTAGCTTGAGCATCTCCGCGAGTGAAAAGTCGCTCATCCCGTACAATGTCGCCAGCCATACGACCTTCATCGCTTTGCGTTCCGGCGTATCTTCCCCGTTCGGCAGCTTATTAACTTCGTGGTACGGGCGCTTGTAGTACATGCTCGCCATGTTAGCGTACGGATCGATGCCCTTTTCGAACGCTTCGATTAGGACGGGTTCGCCCGATAAATAAGCGGTGCAGCGGATCTCTTGCGCCTTAAAGTCCGCCGACACCAGGACCTTACCTTCTGGCGCTAGGAACATCTTGCGCGCTTCCTCCGGCTGATTCTGAACGTTAAATTGATTGGAATCCGCGGCATCTTCGTCCTTGCCGGAGCTAAAGCGCCCGGTAACGGTTCCCATCGGATTAAACCGCGAGTGCCAGCGCTTAGTCGTCGGATTCTGTTTCGTCGGCAGCGCGTCGATGTACGTTCCGCTGAGCTTCGTTATCTTGCGGTATTCGAGTAAGTCCGCGATTACTTCGAACTCACGGCCCATAGGCTTGAGCGTCTTCTTAGCGTCCATATTCGGAATATCGCGGCCGATTTCTTTCGAGAGAACCGCCTTCATCTGCGGCGTAGAATTAAGGTTAAGATCACCGTCCCCTTCGTGATGTTTCGCCAGGACTTCGATAAGCTTCGTACGCAGCTCTTTGGCGCGAGCGCTCAGTTGTTCACCGTATTCCTTTGCGAAATCCAAGTCGATGATATAGCCGTTAGCCTCCAAGTCTACGATTACGTAGAGCAGCGGCACCTCAACCGTTCGGTAGTATTCGAGTACCGTCGGTAATGTAGCGAAGTGACTACGCTGGAATTGGTACAAGCGCCAAGTTAGATCGGTATCCTTGGCGGCATATGCCAGCGCAATGTCTAGTGTCATCTCATTGAACGGAGTCTTTCCGAATAGCTCCGCGAATGTATCCGACTCCACTCCAAGATATTTAGGCGCGAGGTCTTTCAGACGGAACGACGGTTCGTTTTCGTTAAGTAAGTGCATCGCAACCATCGTATCCCACGTAACTCCGCGCAGATCCGAACCGTGCCGCCTGAACATCGCTATATCGAATATGGCGTTATGGAGAACCTTGCCGATATCCGCGCTATAAAGGAACCATCGTAATTCCTGCAGTACGCAATCTCGCGATAATTGTTCGCCTTCATCGTGACTAACCGGAATATAAACGTGCATACCGCGTTCCCGTAATGGCGGAATACTTACGGAAGGCAACGTTAGCGAGATCCCGACAATCACGTCGGTGTAAACGTCAACTCCCGTAGTTTCCGTATCGACCGCTACTACCGTTTCCTTGCGCAGCCTGTCGTTGAGCCGCGCAAGTAACCGTTCGTTATCGATGAGGAAATAATTCGCTGGAGTCTTCGCGACCATGCTGTGTAATCTCTCTTCGCGGATTGAAACGCGCAGGTCCTCGTAAATCCGCATTGCCTCCGCCTTGCTGAAACGTTTGCCGACGCTGGACGGGTGTCTGCCCGTCACACCCGTATCCATTGCGTCTTTTACCGCGATTAACTTTTCGCGGTCGGCATCCGTATTCTTTAGCGCTAATATGCGAATCCAAGCGTCCTCTATCGTTTCCTCCGCCGCCTTCTTACGTTTGGTCGCGCTGGCTATGCGCTCACTTACGTCTTCCGGCGCTTCGGCTGCAGTCGGACTGCGTAGATTAAGCGTTAATTTAACGTCTATATCCGCTCACTCCTTTCGTTATTTAAGCTGATTGTGCTGCGCTCTCTGCCGTATCGAAGCGTTGTTCGACCGGTACAATTAGCGTTGCCACTACGCGCCATCCTCCGGTCACTCTTGCGGAGCTAACGCTTGAGTCGCTGATAACGCTCAACACTTCGCCAACATTCAGCGGCGCGCTGCAGGTACGCTCTACTTTAACGAAATCGCCCGATTTCAATTCGCCGACCTTACGTCCGATTGCTTCCCACTTCGCGATTTCCTGCGCTTCCTTCTCGATGGCGGTCGCTTCTTCGACGGACAGCTTCGTAAGTTCACTCGACTTAGCGTCCCAACCGCGCTGCTTAGGAAAGTCTACGCGAAGTGAGGCGCCAAATACCTTCGTAACTTTTCCGGTATCTCCGTTGCTGACGGAGCCCCATCCGTAGCACGGTTTCTCCCCGGCGGCAACTGTGAGCTTAACGGTGTCGCCTACGCTAAACTTCGGTTCAGGCGCAACCGCCGCGTCATACTCAGCCACCGTAATCTGACGCAGGGCGTCCGCGTTGCAGTATCCGACGCAACCTCCGTCAGTATCCAGCAGCTTGAGCGCTCTCACGCGGCCGGCGGGCTCCACCGTTACCTTAACGTAAGCACTCGGGTGGTGGATAGCGGTAGGACTGGCGTTACCCTTGTCGGCGTTGACGATCTGTGCAAAGCCTCCGTCAGCAAACGGACCGATTGCGATTTTACGTTGAGCTACGCGCTGGGCTTTCGCTTGAGCAGCGCGTACTTCTTCGGCGGTTGCGAGTGTAAGCTCGTGCTCACAGTACCAATTATCGCCGCCATCGGTCAGACTGCGCGCTTTGAACGGCTGTCTATCGTGTACGTCTTCGAAAATCTCAACGATTTGTCCGCGTCTGTGTTCGCGGTATGCCTTCGGATTAACTACCTTCGCGTAATCTCCGACCGACAAACGTTCAGGTTCCGCTTTAGCTTGCGCGTTTATCGGTTCGAGTACGACGTAGTAATCCGTATCCTTATAGCGCGTATCTCCGTCGTTATCCTTGAATACCGCGTCGCCATCCGAGTCAATCTTCGCGACAATAAACGTATCACCTTCCGCCCATCCGTCGGCTCCGTCATCGTCCATCATCTTAATCGTCTCACCGGCGCGGGCTTGGCGTTTAACCTCGAGATATTGCACACCGCGTACCGTTGTCTCTGCGCTTACCTTTTCGTACACGTCGAACACGTCGTCACACGTATCGTAATCGCCACCTTCGTCGTCCTTAATATGCGGATCATCCGAAGAGTCAACGCGAGTTACTTCGTACGGAGTTCCCTGCGTAATGTCGTACTCTTCAAACGGTGCCGAGCGTAGGATGATAACGTCACCTTCGCGAGCTGATCGGTCGACTTTACGGTATTGTGCGCCATCGAACGTGATTACAGCGGTAGCCTCGGCGGGGATTGCGGAGCTTACTGGCGTGACCGCTTCGTAGACTTCCCAATATGCTCCGCGTGATAACGCGCCCCACCGGAAAACTCCGTCGTCATCTACGATTGAGTCAACGGAGTATCCGCGAGACAGTCCCGACTCAACCGTATAGAAAGCGCCCGTTTCAACATCCGGGAACCCTCCGCCTGTGACTTTAACGATATCGCCCGCCTGCGCCTTACGGTCAACCTTGCGGTAAGTGGTTTCGCCTACCATTACGTTTACAGCCGGAATTACTACGTTTAATTTCGTCATTTATACGGGTCTCCTTCGTTGGGACTGTATCCGCGCAATATTAGCGCCTTTACCTCCGCCCCGCAATGCGCTTTTAGTACGTTTAGGCTGCGGCTTGCAACGTGCGGTCTAACGCGATAGATAGCTCCCGCCAGCCATTCGCAGCAAGGCGTGATTCTACCGACCAATATTCCGATTGACACGTATTTTCCAGGAGGAACACGCGCGGTACTTCGCCGTCATCCGCGAGCACTCCGATAAACCAATCCGCATCAGCGAGATCATACGTAGTTGCATCGCCTTTCCGCGCATAGATTACGAAATCATTACCTCGGTCCGTCCGTCTGCGTATCGTCTTACACTGGATCTTCTCCGCGCGCCCATTCTCCGGATTCGTGGCGAGGATATCGTACGATTCCTTTGTGCGGCTTTCGTGCGGAATCCATCCGTTAGCTAATAGCGCGACTTGCGCAATCATCTCGGAATAGCGTCCCGTTATTTCAGTTTGGTGGGCCGTCTGAACCACGTCCTCTCTAATTTAGGCAACCTTCTCTACAACCTCACCGTTTTCATCTCTGATTGGCACACCTCTACTTAAGCAAGAAGAGATATAGCCGGGGTTTCTGCCAATAAAGGCTGAGGCTTTTGACAACGAGTCAAATTCGTAAACGTTATCGTTTGTCATTAATTTGGTCTTTTGTGCTGAGGACATCAGACCGGTTGAGAAAGCGTGCCTAATATTATCCGCAAGGCTCAACCACTCAAGGTTTGATACGCAGTTGTTAAACCTATTTCCGTCGATGTGATTAATCGTCATTTTTGGATCATCAGGAATACCTAGAAAGGTAAGCCCAACAAGCCTGGCGACTAAATGATCATGGCTGACTTTATCTCTCCAAAGCGACACTCTATGACCAGTACCGTAGTTGTTGCCCCTCGTCTTGAGGATTCTTCCCTTCCATCTCCTACGGCCGCAACGGACGGAGTTGGTTACTTTTCCGTCAACACTCCGCACACGCCCTAAGTCAGAGGCTTCATATACCCCCTCGTACCCAGGAATTGCCTTCCACGTCTCTCCTGGGAGGGAATAGTCTACCGAGTTATACAACCTAACACCTCCTTAGGACTTTAGAAAGGTAAATCAGATTCATCGATATCGATCGGCCCGTCGTCGGCTGGCGGCGGAGTCTGCGTACTAGTTCCCGCGCTCGCTCCGATAGACAATCCGAGTCGTCCGATATCAAATCCCGCGACTACGAGATTCTTCGTTTGCTCGGCGTCATCTGCTACGTATAAGCACGTTTCGAAATCCGCGAGTTCAAACGGAGCCGCCCCGAGCTTAGCGAAATTAGCACGTTCTTCTGGCGTCAGGTCTTCGTCCATGTCAATGATCGGAGACAGCGCGACTACTGCGTTTGTGCTCGATCCAGTCTTCGCGAGTTCGAACGCGATTGTTCCGAGCTTCTTCTCGTATTTCTTGATAACCGCCTTGAGCGTTTCCTCTTGCTTCGGACTCAGATCAACTACTACGTCCTTCCCGCTCGCTAGGTCGAAGAATGCGCGAAGGAAACGTTTCTTACCGCGATACAAATACGCTTCATCCGTAATCTTCTTAACCGCGTCCTCACTGGCGCCGGCATTCTTCGCTGTGTCCGCCTCTTTATAAAGGAGCGCAGCCGCTTGATCCCATACGGTCGGATTAGCGTCGATATAGCCGCGAGCATTACGTGTTGCGGGATTCTTCGGAACGAACGTGTTAACTTTTTTGAAGATGCTGTATCCGTAGTACTCCGCCACGTCGTTAATCGACTTAACGCCAACCTTAAGCGTTGTTCCGGATTTAAACGAAGTAATCGGACTCTCCTTCGCGCCCCCTTCGTTGTTACCTGCCGCCGCTGCCTCTGCGCCTACCTTCGTAAACATCGACATTCGATCACGTTCCTTTTCGGTTTATTTCGGACTATAGATTCCTACGTCCGCAACGCGGCACTAACACGCTTGTATCGTTGTTATCGGCCGTTAATACCGCGTTGCTGGCGTAGGATATACGCGCAGCTCATCGTCAGACGTAGGCTACACCGCTTTTCATTAGCGTCGTTTTCTCACGCTGAATCTCCAATAGTTCACGTTCCAGGCGCGTCGCTTCCGCATCAATTCCGGCTATTTTCGCGGTCATTTCCGCAACTACACGTGGGGATTCCGACTTGGCCCGGCGGAGATCTAGCTGCGCACGTTCTACGGATAACTCCGCCTTACGGACGCTAATTCGTTTTAACTCGCGTTTTTCTTTGCGCTCCGCTGCGCTAACCGCCCGTTGAATAATCCGCTCAATCGGACTACGCAACGATTCGGACGCTTTATGCTGCGGATATAACGTGAATACCGTGGCTTCCGTCGGATGTACGAGAAATGCAATCCGGCGATAAGCGAACATACGCGCAGGCTTTCCGTCCTCATCGACGACTAGCGGTGAAACTAACGTAGCCTTACGCAGCATATCCATTACGTACATGGGCGCCTTTGAGCGGTCAATGCCGAAATGCTCGACTGCGCGGTCGCAAGCGTGAGGACTAACGAAGATTTTTCCGATAAAATGCGTACCGGCTTGCGGATCAATCGCGACACTCATGCGATGACACGCCCCTTCATAACGTTACGGATATCGATATAATCCGCTGTATCTTCGTAGTTTTCGAAGCCTCCGTTATAGATGCGATCGACTAATCTGTTTGAAACGTGGGGATTGCGTGTATTTATAGTAGAAGCGTTTTTTATACGATTCATGGCGTTAACCTCCGGTTATTAAAAGTGGGCGCGGTTAAATAAGCGTTGACAACCGCAAATTTTTTGCGTAATATTGAAAACGTGAAGTATTGAATGGATATATTTAGGAAATCCTATACATAAGGTAACTAATACCACCGGAATATCTTTAAATTTTTGTGATATAATTAATACTGGAACGGACATCATGCCCGATAGCCCGTTCCGAAAATCATTTAAACGGCTAAGTATTCGCGGACATCACCGAAGCGATTGGCGTCGTAACGGCGAGCAAGTCTGCGAAGCTTACGTTTAACTGTCTCATGGTGTATCCCAAGTGATCTTGCGATCTCCGTGGGCTTTGCGTCTAGCGGCGCGAACAAATATGCTTCGACGATTGTGGTCGTCGTGGTATCGGTCTTGGCGGACCGAGTGAGAGAATCGATCAGCTCCAACTGGTCGGTTCTTTTTTTGCGTACAACTCGCTGAATTACCGTTAGTTCAACGTCCGTATCTTCGTCGCGTACATCTGAGTTTGGCGCCTCAGTATCTACGCTGAGTTCGAAACGTTTACGTCGACGCTGCTCAGCCTTGAAATAATCAAGCTGTGCGGCGTTAAGCGCTGTTAGTAATAATGCTCCGAAATTATCCGGTGATTTGGCGATCACCTTAAGGATAACGGAATCTAGTAATTCGTCCGCATCGTTGTTATCACCCATACGGGAAAAGACGATTCGGTTACGATTCATTCGGCGGAATAACGTGATTGCCTCTTCATACATCTCGGAAAAAGTGGCATCCGTTCTATCTACCAAATGGACGGCGGCTAACCTATTCAGTTTTTCAAAGTTCAATACTCAACAACTCCCTACATGATATTTTATAATTTCAATGCTTGTCTGCCTTACATAGATAAAGTCGACATGCTCAAATGCCCCGCACACTTTTACAAGAAAAATATGTTAGAATAATTAAGTTATCATTTCGCAAAGTATCGGAGGCGCTATAATGTACGTTGTCGGTGAATGCCGACTTCGGGCGCTACTCAAAGATCGTAAACTATCGCAGGCTGAGCTTAGCCGCAGGACCGGATACTCCCGTTCGCAAATCGGTCACTGGATAAACGACCGGAAACGTGTGGGCGTTATGGGCCTCGACAAAGCGCGGACGATTGCGGAAGTTCTCGGTCTTGACTCCCCGTACGACTTGTACGAATGGGAAGAAGCTCCCGTTAAGGCAACGGACGATTAATTTCGTTCGTACCGACAAAAAGTCGTCAAATTTGACGACAAACTACGTACACAAACGCACGCGAATCGCATCTATCCGTTTTGCTGCCTCGCATGCTTCTCTAGTTGCCGCAATCCCCGCCGCATTAAAATCCTTCGCGCTATTCGGAATCTCTACGTTGTATAATCGCACGTACCCGCGCATCTTTTTTTCGATCTCCCACCGCAGCCTTTCTCCGGCGGCATCGTTGTCTCCCGCAATCAATAGTTCCTCGATCGGGCTGCGGCGCAGTAGATTCGCCTTTTCCTCGGTAAACTCGCTACCTCCGACCGCTAGTCCGAACGTACCCGCAGTACTCGCCGTCATTGCGTCGATCTCAGCCTCACCGATGACCGCGCGTTTGATATTCCGTCGATAAGCGATATCTATTCCGTATATCATCGATTTGACCGGAGCCCCTCCGCGCGCATACCAGAATTGTTTACCGTAAGTTGACCGCCACTTCGCGTTAAGGAACGTTCCGATCGGGCTTGTCCACGGCATAACTACCGCATTCTTCGCAACGTCGTAGCCGCATCTGTAAAGCCGCTGTATAACTGGCGCTATTCCTCGATTAGTTAAGTACGGAATATCTCGTTGTATGTACGGGGACATATCGATCGGCTTACGTATGGCAGCTTGCGGTTCGGGCGCGTTCAGTCGGATACGTAGCGTTGGGCGCTCGTCCGCGTCGGCAACCGTTAACTCTTCAAACGCTTCCCGCAGCGTAATGTTGCGCAGGAAGCTGTAAAGCTTCAACGGGCTTCCACGCGCCCACTCCGGATCAATCGCACCAGCATCATTCCAGCAGCCGAACGCTTCGTCATCCGGGTCTATAACGACCGAGAAAGATGGCGTATTATCCGCACGCGAGCCAAACGGTGAAGATGCGATCAAGCGGCCGCGTGCGTAAAGGAGATTGCGCCAGGGATAGCGTTCGATAGCGGAAAGGAACAGTTCGTGATTGATTGCGTTCATTTATTCACCTCCTTAAAGCATAATAACTAACTCCAAAAGCTCAGCGGTGAAAAGCATCGTTACGAGCTTTCGTAATCTCGAAAGCTGCATCCTCAAGCAGTTTCATAGCTACATCTGCTTTTGCTAAAGCTGCCGCCAAATAAGGAGGTAGGTTTGCATCTGCGTTAGCATCTAGGATGGATATTTTTAAATCCTGCATGTCTTCACCGTTAACCACTTTCTCTATAAGAGGAGATACTCGACTATAGACAGTTAGTGCTCCAAAGTAAATAGCTGTTTCTTCTGCAATTTGCATTACTTCAGTATCTCCCTGACTGTAGTACATTGGAGAGTAACCAGATGCAAGTAGAGCAGTGTCTGTCGGAATCCCTATTGCTTTAGCTATCGCAATCACTGCTTCCTTCTTTGGCCGACTGGTCCCTCTCTCGTAATTCGACAACTGTCCCGCGCTTATATTGACAATGGCGGATAACTCGCGCAAAGTTAGTCCGGATTCTTCTCTAAACTTTGTCATAATATTAGGGAATGTAAGCATGTGCGTAAACCTCTCTCTCTTAAGCATGCCTTAATATTACAACCGAAGTTTAACTATGTCAATACGTGTTTAATTTATATTAAACAACAAGATTACGCAACAAAATGCGCAGCTTCACCCGCTAAATCCGTCTCCTGCACGATGCCCCAATTCGGTAGATATACGATCTCAACGCGCGTATCCTCGCCGCCATTACGCCCTTTGCCGAGTTCGATTACTCCGCGCCCTTCGTGTGCCAGCGTATCTATTCCGAAAATGTTCGCGGCATCCTCAAGGATCGCTTTCGACTTCTTAAGCTCCGCACGTTTTGGTGGCCGCAGCTCGCGTACTCCATCCTCGCCCTTTTCTGACGCGTCTTCCTCCGCTTGTGTTACGAGATGAATTACGGTCTTCGTCTGCCCAGCCAGGCGCTTAAGCTTAACGGAGGTCGCCGCTACATCTCCGCCGGCTACCCGTGACGTATTCGCCTCGTAATCCATGAGATATATCGGATCGACTACGACTACGTCCGCCTCTGTTTCGCGGATGTCCGCCTCTAATTGCGTAATCCCGCGCTCTGTAAAGCCTTCGCTATCTGCAGCGCGGAGTATAATGCGCCCCGGAATCAATTCGTTCAGCGTACGGAGGAACGTTTCAAACTGCGTTTCGAACTCATCCGTTAAGCGCCCCATTAGTAGCGCCTTATTTTCGAAGCCTGCCGCGTAATCCACTCCGTCGATGTTCGCATTAAATAGTCCGTTACGTGCGCTGATTGACGAGTAAGCCCGCGCCATCCACTCGAACTCCGACATCTCTAACGCCCATACGAGAACAGTTGCGCCCTGAAACGCAGCTTCGATCGCGCCGTCCTCCATTACAAGAACGGATTTACCGCGGCCGGATCGCGCATACCACGCATAAGTGTTGCCGGAGAAATAACCGCCAATTTGATCGTTAATAGATGCGAATTTACTGCGCCAGATACGAAATGACGTACCGGCTTTCCGCGCTCTATACTCCGCTAGAAACTTTTCCGTCTCGCTGGAAACGTCTGTTAATATACGAATGTTTGTTCGTGTTTCCAGTTTAATCCGTTCGAGCTGTTTCGTCAATGATGCGACAAACTCTTCCGTTGTCTTCGTGTCGAAATCGCGTTGCATATTCGGATCACTTAGAAGCTTCGCTGTCGCACGTTTGCCCGCCGCATCCTTTAACTCTCGCGCTAAATAATCGAATGAGTCCGTAACGCCCGGTATATATGCGCACACCTCGTCCGGAAACTCCGCTACGAAAGTCGATAGCGATGGCGCTACTCCGCCGTTATCTGCCACGTACTTAACAACGAAGTCATGCGCGCGCTGTTCGCCTTCCGTGGCGTAGTCTGTTCGCTTAATGCCGAGTCGTGTTATCGCCTGGACATCGCCGGTGTCTACGATCTTAGATAGTAATTGCTGACCGTGCGCCGCCATAGGTACACCTCCTATTTTACTCTCGCTTAACCTAACACCCAACTCCCATATAAGACGATATTCATTCGACATAGTTGGGATTATTTATAAATTATTGGACGGCATTAGGAAATAATTAAGTACGTTAATGTATTCTCAGTGCGTTATCATAGCGCAATTTGTCGAATATAGCCGCGATTATTACGCTATACCATACGTTCTCCCGAAATCGCATCTTAACGCCTATTTACGCCGTTTTGCGCAGACCTCGCTTACTCTCGCCGACAAATCGTATCTCTACGCACTGCTCGCGTATGCGGTCAGCCAACCTCGCGTCGAACACTTGCGCCAGATCCGCGAGCATCACGTTACTCGTGTACACCGTCGGCAATCCGTTCGCCACACGATGATTAATGACGCTATGCAAGTCCGCACGGAAAGCTTCGGATGCTGACCGGACGCCAATATCGTCGAGGACTGCGAATGGAGCCGTCTTTGTGCGGTGTTCGATCGTATAGTATTCGGCAGCTAGCGGTTCGGCAGTCGCGGACGGTACATGCGCCCGATTGAATCCGAGGAATAGCGTCTGCCATGCGTTTACGTCACAAAAGTATGCCGGACGTTCCAGCGGTTGCCCGTTCCGCTGGATGCTTCCGATATAGTGGCGTATGACCCATTCATGTATTAACGCAGAGGCCAGCGTAGTCTTACCAGTGCCGGGCGATTCGCTATAGAGATAGAGCGACTTTATACGCCCCCTCTGCGCATTGTCACCGAATTGCCGCGAGAAAGTCTGCACGTACGACTCCGCCAGTTTATACGCTGCTTCCTGGCCTGCGCGTGCTGGCGAATTGGCGAGCGTGACGCCTTTATAATCCGCAGGTACGTTCGCAGCTCCTACGCGACCGCCGAGTCCGTTATAGCCCATCATAGCGATAAAGGACGGACAGCGTGCGCTACACTTGGCGGTGTCGGCGAGCGTACAAGATGCGGCGAGTATGCAGTTTTTAGAATGAGCATTGTGTGACATAACGTTCCTCCTTTATGTAACGTACGTATAACTATACGACGCGAATCGTAAATAATGAACTACGTCTTACAAAAAATCCGCAATCTCCTCCGCAGTCATCCCGCCATTTACTACCGCTTGCTCCGTCCGTTCCTTACGTTGCTGCGTCTTTGCCCTTTCCGCCAGGACTTGCGGCATTATTCTTGGTAACATGTACGTTATCAAAAATCCCGCCGTCAACTGCGGATACTGCGCTGTTATGTGGTGTTCCGCGAAGGCACGTTCGATTGTCTCGCGTAAGGCTGGCGCACCGTATTCCCCTAATGAGCGCTTGAGGACGCCTTGCTCGAACTGCCAGCCGCGCATCGGTACGTATTTCTCCACACCGAACTTCTCCGCGTTCAATTCGATAATCATCGTGTGGCAGGTCAACGTATTCCAATCCGCGAGAGGTAGATTGCGCCAGTCTTTACGTTGGTCGGCGGTGATCTTCGTTTTAGGCTGCGCTTTCTTGCGTGGAGTCATCCGCGTTCACCTCCTCGTATCCTACGCATACAAACTCTTCGCAGTATCCCGCGCAACTCTCGATCTCTTCATAAGTCCGCAAGCATCGTCCGTCATTGTCCGGATTGTTAAAGACTCCGTCGCCGTCGATATAGCGATGAAAGAACACGCAGTAATCACACGCGGCAATACAAGCATCCCCGCACATCTTCAAATCCGCCCACCTCCTCGTCTTTAGTATCTGCGGGCTTCTCCCCGCGATAGTGTTCGATAATATCGTTAACCGTCTTCACTTACGCTGCCTCCTTCTCCGCTTGTAAATACCGCTCGTACGCCTTCCTCGCGCTCGTTGAGCCGGATATTGGCGCTCCTACACGTAGACATTCCGCGATAAACTCGTCGTCTGTATCGGAACACGGAAGCCCTAGCGTATACAAACGCCAATGTACTAACTCGTGTAATAGCGATCCTAGCACGTCCTCAAACGGTCGCTCTGCGTTAACTACCGTAGACATACGTATTTCCTGCATGGTCTTATCCGACTTGCGGTAGTGGAACGCCGCCCATTGACTGCGCCAGTTGTACGTTACCAACGTCAGCGTTCCCGTATAATCCACGCCCCAATGTTTACGTGATAGTTCGTTAGCTATCGTTAGTAGGCGGGATTGTTCCGCGAGTAACTCGGCTTTCCTCATAGCATTATCCTCCGATCGACGCGAGTATTAGCGTAGGCGTCAACATAACGCCCAAACCGACAATCGCAATAGTAAATTTCAGTTTAGATAGCGCGTCCATCATTACAATTCCACCAACAAAATAACAAACCAACGAAGCTACTAGGTAAAATAGAAATAGCGTGATCTCTATAATCACAGCTTCCCGTCCCACGCGTTAAACCGTTCGACTGCTGCCTGTTTACGCAGCTCTTTATCAGCGCGCAAATGGGCACGTTCTGCACCGTACGCAAGCCCCGCGTAGTACTCGCCTATGAATCGTTGGGCGAGCGCCACGTAGTCAATAACTCCGTCCTCCGTTATGTCCGCCAGCTTACCCCGCTCAAACCAGTAACCAGTAATCTTACGGAATCCGAAATGTTTACGCTTAACGTGTAGAAGCGCGCGGATATCGCCGTCTCCGTATATGTCTTCGATCTTAACGCGATACTCCGTCCCGTCCGGCGCAGTTACGGGAAATTTACGCAGACTCATCGGCGGACACCTCCGGTAACTTAACGTTGAAATACTGGCGGAAATTCGTGAAGTCATCCTCGGTGAGCGTGCGCTGTTTATCGCAAGTTGTGCATTGTATCACGAAGAAGGCGTGAAGACGCGGGTCAATTCTTCCCGGTTTCATAAACATATCGTCCAGCCGCCACTCGTGTTCGTGCGCGGGCTTGTGCTTAAACGGCCACATCAGCGGACACCTCCGTTAATTTTGCGATTAGAGCCGCGAGACATATCGCCTCCGGCGCTGTTTTTGCGACCACACCTCCGATGTCCTCTCGGTACTCATAATCACTTTGTAAGTCGACGCGGTATCCGAACATAGCGCAATCCTGAATTCCCGGCAGCCAGTCTTTCCGCAGGAGTTCAAACACCGCCCACGCCGCGGAGATATACGTACTCGGCGACCAACCGCGCCTCCTTCCCGTAAATACACGGTCATAGAATGGTGCGTTGTTCAGGCGTTCATACCAGCCCACGTCCTCGCCGTCAGGCTCCCGCCATTCCCATCCGAACACAACCTCCGCAATCCATGCGTCTCTTTCCCGCGCAGTCATCCCCGCCCACTTTGCGATAATCTCATCGCGATTCATTACGCTACACCTCCCCGTGCGAACTCCGCCATTGCCGCGTACATTTGAACGTGGGCGTCCGGCACCTCGAGTACGGCGTTGTCCGGAACCAGCGCGGCCCCAGCCGGAACGACTAGCGCTCCCTTGCCGGCTTTATAGTGAACGTCGAATTTACCTCCGCCGCTGCTTTCGGATACGCTGCGCTGAATCTCGAATAGCGCCGCGTCAATCGTTTGTTGCGTCATCTTATCCGCTCCCTTATCGTTATATTAACGCCCTCTCCGCCGATCAGCGCCGACTCTACGGCTGATTTACGGCGGAAATAAAGCGATTTAAACGCTGCCCTTCCGCTAACACTCACGCAGCTGTATCCGCGCTAATTTCACGGCTAGAATCGCTATTTACACGTCACATTCTCCGCACAATGTCGTAACCCAATTATTCGGATTCTGCGCGTTCAGCTCGATATCCCCGGATGGGTTCCCGTTAATATCGTAGCGGCTCACCTCATCTTCATACGCGAACACCTCTCCGCACTTATCGCACGTAAATTTCATTACGCTGCACCTCCTTTCGTAACAGTAACGTCCGGCCAGTACGGAATCTGCGAAGCTAACGTCGCCTCTATCGCAAATGTCTCCGTACGTAGCGCCGCCATAAACTCCGCAAGCGACGCCGTGTCTGCGCTGACTGCCGCCTTGAAGCGTACGTAATCGAGCGCCGCACGTAGACCTCCGGCGTTAACCGGATAATACGCCACGTCGTCCCATACCTCGCGTTTAGCTGGCGGTTCCGCGCCTTCAACGGGTTTATATCCGGGAGCCTGCGTAGGGTCTACGATGCGGCGACGTTTGATGACGAAGTTCTGAGCGGTGGCGTCCGATTGGATTGCGTAATCTGGCGTGAGCTGTGCGTTTAACATTAGGCTGCGCCTCCTTTTTCGTCGTTAATTCCGGGGATTACGATACGGAGCGCGTTAAGCACTCGCTGTACAGTCCGGGCAGCGAAAGCGTACTGGTACGGGTCTCCACCATACATTCCGTTCGCGATACGTTCGGACTCACGCAAACCTTCGTAAAGGACGACGACCGCTTCCTCCGGCTCAAGCTCACGCTCATATCCGAATACGAGTGCAGTCATGAAGTCGTCTACGTTTACTTGTGCATAATCCCGAATTGCCTGCGCGTCGTCCGTCCAACGCCCTATCCTTCCGTTTTCGCGGAAAGCAAGCAACGCTAACATATCGTTTGTGTACATGCGCAAGCGTAGCCCTTCAATTGCGTCCGCCACCTCACGCGGAATTGTTACCGGTTTAACTTCGCTCATTAGCGTTCACTCCTTCGATTTTTATGCCGAGCGCTTCTAATACGTAATCCACTCCGTTAATAAACCCCGCGTAAGAATCAAACGGGTCGTCCGCTAAGCCCGCGCTACTCTCGTAAGCCTCGCGTATCTTTTCGTGCGCTTCGTCTTCGTGTGGCGGTCCGTCAGCTGCTTCGTATGTCTGCGCAAATATCTCTGCCTTACACGGGTAGCGCTCGCCGGCAACTCCGGTAATAATCCAATCATCCGCGCTGATTTCGTGGAATCCTTCGAGCGTCTTAATCGCGGGAACTTTGCGGAATGGTAACGGTATGTGCGTTGATTTATCGTGATAGCCGACGAATCGGCTGTCGCGTAAGCCTCCGTCAATCGCGTAACATGCGTAGCCGTCTTCGAGGCCCGGCGTATACTGGACTGCGTCGACGAGTACGGGTTTCTTGCGGAATTTCATAGCGGCATCTCCTTCGTTATACTGCGCGCCTAGGCGCTTATTTTTTCGTAGCGTTCGTAATTCTCGCGGACACGTAATACCGTTGCTCGAACGGATTGGCGCGACATGCCTAGCGCACGACCGACTTCTGATTGCGAATAGTCCGCCATCAACATGCGGATGATCTGCTTAGGCTGCGGCTTTAACCTCGCGAGGAAAGTGTCCGCGTCAAGGTACGTATAGTCGTCCGAATGGCCCCGTGTATCCTTTTCCGGCAGCGCATCCGTAGACTTAATCCGTATACAACGGAGAGCCTGGCGCGCTTTATCTGCGGTAATGCTGAGTTCCTGCGCTACAACCTCCGGCTGCTCGTCCGTTAAACCTGCGGCGTTTATCTGTTTAATAAGCGGATATAACCACTCCGGTATCTTAATGCCGGTAGTCGGCCGCCGGGATAGCGCGTTTGCGATCTCACCGTATATGTGCGGAAAAGCGAATGCGCCGAACGGTACAGCCGAATCGTTATAGCGGTCGTAAGCGTTAATGAGACCGATTGAACCTTCGCTGATTGCGTCCGCTAGTGGCGTTCGTGTAGTGGCGCACTGCGAGCGAAAATGGCGATTGACGACCGTATCGACTAGCGGCAAATTATCGGTAATGAAGTCGGCGCGTGATAGCGGACCGAGTAACGGGTTATCGGGAAATCTAGCGTTCATGAGCGTTGATACCTCCGTGTGTGAAATAGTACAAATTTTATGCGCGGATTGAGTGTTAAGCGTACGGCGAATAAATAAGTTATTGACATCGCGGGTAGCTTGTGTTATTTTATTAAATCTTTTAAAGACTTTAAGATCTTAAAAGCTTTTAAATTACTTATTCACTTACGTTCATAAGTAATTCGGACCGGATAAAAGGCAATCCGTCCCGATATATCAGGAATAGCGCGGATTAAGCCTTGTATTACACATAGTTAACTGCGCCGATCTTAAAATATAAAAGATAAAACACGTCCGATGCGCCCCGCCGCCGCGATCCTATCCGTACCCTCCGCTCGCCCTCCGTCAATCTTCCGTAGAATCACCGTTGATTTAGGCGTTTTGATAGCGTGAGGGTAGACTTATCACTCCCGCATATCTCAACCGCTAATTTCACGGTGATTTAACGGTGATACGTAAGGCGGCGATTTGCAGCGTTATTTGATCGTGAAGGATGCGGATGTGAGGTGTGCTAGGGTTAGAGTTTGTGTGAAATAGTACAAAAAATAACCGTTTACTTCGCGCCATTTGTACGCTCTCTTCCGCTTACACTAATAAAGCCGACACCCGAATTAATACCGCACACTTTTGCGTAAAATAATTCCCGTGTGCCTTATACGTAGATATCCGCAATGACTTAAGGCTCCCGCACCATCTCCGTAAAATAAAAAAAAACGCCGACCTTCGAAGAGATCGACGTTATGTCTAGCGTATTATTTTACGAGGCCGCTCGGACTTACCGATAACGGCGTTAATTGGCGAAAATTCATCGTGATTCTTTTTAACGTTCTTATCCGATAAATGCGTATAGTGATTCGTCATTCGTCCGTCAGCATGTCCAAGTATAACCTGCAGATGACGCTCTGATCCGCCTTCCTCAAGGAATAGCGTAGCGCCAGAGTGCCGAAGTAAATGCGGATATACCCGTTTCTTTATGCCCGCACGATCGGCGTATTTCTTCAATTGATGTCGGAAATGGTTCGGCTGCATCCGCTCACCATAGTTCGTAAGAAAGATATGCTCGCTATCAAACTCCGTAGTCTCACGTATCAACTCCGCGATCAACTTCGCCGTCCGCTTCGTAATAGGAACGATGCGCGGCTTGCGTGTCTTCGTTACCTCTCTACGTAATGACGCGTAACATGCTGTTAAATCAACGTCTTCTTTACGTAAACTCAACGCTTCATCTATGCGCAGCATTCCGTCGATTAACAGGTTAAGCACAACATAATCGCGGAAGTCACTATACTTGCGTTGGTTCGGCGCATTCAATAGTGCGCGCAATTCATCCGCTGCAAGAACGTCAATTTCACGTCCGATATCCTGCACGTTCTTTAAATACATAAAAGGATCGGAGTCGATAACGTCCTCTTCGTGGAGAAACTTAAACATCGTTTTTAAATTCTTAACGCGCGTGTTTATAGCTTTCGGCAATAATCCGACCGTCCGAACGGAATCCGGTACGTTACAATTATCGCTAAATCGCGTCTTTTCATCGCGCAACCATATAATATACTCGCGCCCTGTCTCTACCGTAACATTACGAATATCGCGAACGATCTTACGCATGTCCAAGAATTCGCAAAAGCTCGCGTAGTTTTGCTCGTAAGTCTTGAGCGTATTAACTGCGCGCCCCTCCGACTTCTTCGCCTGGTAATAGTAATCAAATAAGTAGTCGAGTGAGTAGCGTAGGCGATCGGATGTCCTATCGCTTTTCCTCGCGCGACCTTTACTTTTATCTCCGCTCAAACTAAAAAACCCCTCCCGTATTATTACGGAAAAGAGCCGATTGTATAACGCATATCATCGTTTTCTTGGAGCGCATATCTGCGTATGTCACCGCATAGTCAACGTTACAGTCACCGTACAAATAACGGAGTAATTTGCGGGATTTTGCCGATAGCGCTGCCAGCGATGCGCTCTCCCAGCTGAGCTATGGCCCCAAACTGAAATTTCAGATGTATGTAATCACACATTTTTAAATTTTAGTTTGGTCGTAATTGAGTTGTTCCGATAAACTCAAGCGTCGTAGGCGACTTCTATATAATATAAAAAATCGCCCTCTATGTCAACACTTTTTTAAATTCATTTTTCCACTCAAATTCCCCGCTGAGAACTTAGAGGAAACAAACCAGTAGAAGCACTCCTAGCAGACCCTAGGACTGGCTGTAACGCCCTAACTGGGCAAAACCCTATAATCCCTCTAATTCTCCCGTACTCTTGGACAGCAGCCCCTTGAGTTCCTTCATGAACATGTTAATATCCTTGAACTGGCGATATACGGACGCAAAACGAACGTAAGCCACTTCATCAACTGGGTAGAGCTGCTCCATCACGAATTCACCAATCTGTTGGCTTTCCACTTCCGCAACGGCGATGCCGCGCAAAGATTTCTCAACCTCGGACACGATCTTTTCTAGACGTTCCACAGAAACCGGCCGTTTCTCACAAGCACGGATAAGACCGCGGAGTATTTTATCACGACTGAATTCCTCACGGCTGCCGTCTTTTTTAATTACAATCAGTGGCGTCTCTTCAATCATTTCAAAAGTAGTGAAACGTTTGCTGCAACGCTCACATTCACGCCTACGACGGATTGACTTATTTTCATTCGCTGGTCGCGAGTCCAGCACTTTAGTATTTGTGTGATCGCAGTAAGGGCATTTCATAAGCTTCATCACTTCCTATTACATAATGGTATTGGTCCCGGAATGTTATAAATCCGGCTTTTGAACGGCTTTTTTATTATTTCCAGAAATCACCGTTTTTTTCTTGTAATGATAATGGCAAGTCCGGCACATAATACAGTTACCAACAGAGGAGGTGAACAGCAATGAGCCAAAGCAACAACTCCAATAACCTTGTAGCTCCAAATTCCCGCGGTGCCTTGGAACAACTTAAATACGAAGTTGCCCAAGAACTAGGAATCACGCTTTCCCCAGATGGTTACCAAGGCAATAAAACTTCTTATGAAAATGGTTCGATCGGTGGTTACATCACTAAACGTCTTGTAACCCTGGCAGAACAACAACTGGCAGGTCAATACAAATAACCTGACCAACATAAGCTTTTTGAAGAAGTATTAAACGACCTACAAGTCGTTTAATACTTCTTTTTATACATAACACGGCAGAAATTAAAATTCTTTGTAAATGTCCGTGTACTGATCATAGTAATAATTAACGCGCTGTACATAATGCCTGGTTTCACCAATGGGAATATCTTTAATGGTTGCATCTGTCCCATCCCAGATCCCTTCATCCAACCAGCGTTGAACTTTTCCGGGCCCAGCATTATAAGCTGCGATAATTGCTGTACGTTTACCTTCGAACTGACGGGATAAAGTTGAAAGATACCATGTACCCAGTTCAATATTAGCCGAAGGCTCATGCTTGAGTTCTTCCATAGATACGTTTGGAAGCTTGGCCTTTTCCAGCGCCCACTTCGCGGTATCCGGCATAAGCTGCATCAGCCCTAGTGCGCCTTTTTTGGATTCTCGTCCAGTTTTAAAGTTCGTTTCTACACGAATAATCGCGGTTACAAGAAACGGGTCTATCTCATAAGTGATGCTGTGCTTGCGAATCTCGTCTTTAAAATGGATGGGATAAAACCACGACATCCAGTTTGTACTCAGAAACAATATTGCCGTAAAACCAACAAATAGCAGAAGCAGTACTCTTTTTTTACGTAACCATTTCATGATAAACCCAGCCTGTCCCAAAAAACAGCAACCTGTTGCTCAGTGTACGCAAGATCGCCACTGTTGTCGATGATGTAGTCCGCTTTATTACGTTTCTGTTCAATATCCATCTGTGCATTCAATCGCGCTTCTGCTTCTTCTAAAGAGAGCCTATTACGTTCCATTAATCGAGCAATTTGCACTTCACGGGGAACGTAGACTACTACAATCTCATGGAACAGGGATTCAAGCCCTGATTCAAAAAGAAGCGGAATATCCACAATAATAAGCCGCTTCGGCTCTTCCTGCTCCATGCTGTACATACGATTTTTGATTTCCTGCCGGATGGCAGGATGCGTCAAATTGTTCAAGGTTTGCAGGGCCACCGGATCTTGAAAGACGATTTCACCTAATTTGGCCCTATTCAGTGTTCCATCCGAAAAAAGGATCTCTTTTCCAAATTGCTTAGCAGCAGCAGCCAACACTTCATGCCCGGGAAGCATAACTTCTCTGGCGATCACATCGGCATCAACCAGCCTCGCTCCCTTGTTCACAAGCAGTGCAGACACTGTGCTTTTTCCGGATGCGATTCCTCCGGTTAAGCCTATAATCATGTACTCACCTCATAATAGCTTCAGTATTCCCATTGCAATTAATAATAACGCTGGTAATGCGGCAGCATGCTTCATCCAGTAGTTCCCGGCAAATCTAAGTCCAGTCTTCATACCCAGTAATAGAAATGTACCACTAAATAAAGCTATTGTAAGTGATGTCCATATCGGATTGAAGCCAAGCAGCGCTGCGCCAAGTCCAGCCCCAAAAGCATCCAGAGAGAGCGCAATCCCAAGTATCATCGCCTCCATCGAAGAGATGCTTCCTGAGGCATCCATATCCGCAGAAGACGGGGTACGCAAGATCTGCACTACAATCCCCAAACGGCGTAGCTCAAGCGAAAAAACAGCTGATTTCAACGGTTCATCATTCATAACAGGTTCTGTACCCGCTTCAGAATCAGCAGCTACCTCTGCCCAAGCCTGCTCGGAAAATGAGCCCTCATCTACCGTTTCAGCTTTACGTCCGCCATCTGCATCTTTCTCTTTTTGCATCAGCATCTGAACAAGTGACCAGCACCCCATTAGCACAAGTATAACCGCACCAACCATAGAAGCTGCATTCGGAGACACTACCTTGGCAAGCAAAACCCCAACCTGCATCGATACACAGATAACTACCCCCGAACAGAGCGAGATAATCAGAACGGAGAGCAGTGGTATTTTCATTTTACGCAGCCCATATGTAATTCCTACACCAAAACCGTCCAAACTCAAGGCAAACGCTAGCAATAGCAGTGAAAATAATGGGCTGAGCACCCGCAATCCCTCCTGTGAAGAACCGGCAAACTGAAAAGTTTATCGTTTCAGCTTCCGTTCTCTATTAAGCATTCTTCACACAGTATATGGGCGGGACAAGTAGTGGGTGCCAACCTTATTATTTCAACAAATTCAGTTAACAGTCGGGCGCTGGCAATTTGGACAATAATGCGTGCCACGACCGCCTACAACCGTCTTCTCAATCATCGTTCCACAGTTACTACACGGCTGATCCTTACGACCGTAAATCAATAGCTGCTGCTGATACGTACCGCTCTCACCTTGGCCATTAACATATGACTTAACAGATGAACCTCCGGCGTTAACCGCTTCGGCCAGCGTGCTTACAATGGCATGATGCAGCTTGTCCAATTGATTGTCCGTGAGCGATTTGGCGCTGTCTTCAGGATGGATGCCCGCACGGTGCAACGACTCATCTACATAAATATTGCCGATGCCGACGATATATTCCTGATTAAGCAGCAGCGATTTAATTTTGGTGCTTTTACCTGACACGATCTGCTTAAACCTCTCCGGTGTAAAAGAAGGCTCCAGCGGCTCCTGCCCCAGCTTGTTTAAAGGCGGCAGCTGAAGATCTTCTCCCATCTGAAAAAGATGCATCGTACCGAACTGGCGAACATCCGTGTAACGCAGCTCAGTTCCATCCGTAAAATGAAAAATCACATGTGTATGCTTGTCCAGTGGGTCATCATTTAAAAAAAGTCCGTAACGGCCTTCCATCCGCAAGTGTGACACAAGCACCAGACCATCCAGAACAATACGCAAAAACTTTCCTCTTCGTTCAACTTTAACAATGCTATGACCTGCCAGCAGGTGGGCAAAAGCCTGAATATCATCCGGACGCTGAATAATCCGCGCCAACCGGACGGTTACATTCTCTATCTGCTTTCCATTAACTAACTCATTAAGTGTTCTCTTGACTGTCTCTACTTCCGGTAATTCCGGCATGATGTCTTCACCTCAACTACATTATAGCTGATATGCACACCTTAAAGGGAGTCTATTTCGCCTCGTACCAGTTACTTCCAAAGCTGACCTCTGCCTTAAGTGGCACAGATAACTTCAGTGCTCCACCCATTACTTCCGGCAAAAGCGTCTTCATAAGCTCCATTTCATCCTCTGGCACCTCGAATACAAGCTCATCGTGTACTTGAAGCAGCATACGGCTCTTAAGCCCACGATCAAATAATGCCTTGTCCATATGCACCATCGCCAGCTTGATAATATCCGCTGCTGTTCCCTGTATAGGTGTATTCATTGCTGTCCGCTCCGCAAAAGAGCGCAGATTAAAGTTCTTCGCATTAATCTCCGGCAGATAACGGCGACGTTCAAGCAATGTGGTCACATAACCATACTTCCGTGCCTCCACTACGATATCGTCCATATAGCGGCGCACACCCTGATATACCTCGAAATACTGCTCAATAAATTGAGCGGCTTCCTTACGCGGAATATTCAAATTCTGCGAGAGGCCGTAATCACTGATCCCGTAGACGATCCCGAAGTTTACGGCTTTTGCGGCACGGCGCATATTGCTGTCCACCTGTTCCGCGGTCACACCGAACACATCCATCGCTGTCTTCGTGTGAATATCCATATCATGCAGAAAAGCTTCCTTCATCCGCTCATCACCTGAAATATGCGCAAGCACACGCAGTTCGATCTGCGAATAGTCGGCTGCCAGGATGGACCAGCCCGGTTCGGACGGAACGAATACCTTGCGGATTTTGCGTCCTTCCTCTAGACGAATCGGGATATTCTGCAAGTTCGGGAATTGGCTGCTAAGCCGTCCTGTAGCGGCAATCGTCTGCCGGTAGAATGTATGCACCTTCCCTGTGTTCGGGGAAATTTCTTTAAGCAGCCCCTCTACGTAGGTAGATTGAAGCTTCGCAATTGTGCGATATTGCAAAATCAAACGCACCACATCGTGGTATGGCGCAAGTTTCTCAAGCACTTCGGCATCCGTGGAATAACCCGTCTTCGTCTTCTTGACGACAGGCAGACCTAGCTTTACAAACAAGATTTCACCCAGCTGCTTTGGTGAGTTCAAATTAAACTCAGTGCCACAAATCTCGTATATTTCACTGACCAATTTGGAAATTTGCGCCTCGAATTCTTTTCCAAGCTCTTTAAGATCACCAGCATTGACTGCAATCCCCTGTTTCTCCATATCCGCCAAAATCCGTGACAAAGGCATTTCCAGATCCTCGAATAGCCCTGTCATCGCGGTCTCCACCAGCTCCTGCTGTTGCTTCTGTGCGATTCCAAGAACCGTTGCACTCTTTCGTGCAACGTGATTTCCTAAGACTTCAAGCTCAGGGATTTTGTATTTGGCACCTTTACCAAATACCTCTTCATCAGGAGAGAGCCGCGGCAAGCCGTATTTAGCAGTGAGATCGTTTAGATTCTGATTAGCCTCCGTAGGATCAAGCAAATAAGCCGCCAGCTGCACATCATGGGCTGCACCTGCAAAAGCAATTCCCTGCCAGTGTAGAGCCAAATCAGCGCGGTGAAGATCATATCCACTTTTCGGAGCCTTTTCATCTCCTAGCCAATCACGCAGCTTCGCAGCAGCCGGTTTATGCAGTAATTCAAACGGCACATAGTAATGCCGCTCCAGAGAGGACAATCCTATTCCGATTACCTCGGCACGATGCGGATTATCTCCATTCGATTCCACATGCAGCGCCGAAATGCCAGCCAGGGCTTCACTTAGCCCCTTAAGTTCTTCTTCACTTACGATCGTAATATCAAGTGCAGCTGCTTCTACTTCAGCAGCACTTTCCTCTCCCTCGGCAACAGGAGCATAAGCACTAAGAGACAAACGTTCCAACAGTGATTTAAATTCCAGCTTGGCAAGCGCTGGGCCGGCTGTATCCGCTAAAATTCCATTAAAGACCATGTCTTCCCACGAATGCTCAAGCGGCACTTCGCGATAGATGGTCGCTAATTTTTTACTCATTACCGCATCTTCCGCATGGGTTTCCAGTTTTTCTTTCATTTTACCCTTTAGCTCACCGGTTCCAGCTAAGACACCTTCCACCGATCCAAATTGATGCAGCAGCTTCAAAGCTGTCTTCTCACCTACGCCGGGTACTCCCGGGATGTTGTCACTCGCATCGCCCATCAGCCCTTTAAGATCAATGATCTGCTCTGGGGTTAGGTCATATTTCTCCCGGATTTGTTCCGGCCCATAAAGCTCAACTTCAGTGACCCCTTTGCGGATTAAAGCAACGGTCGTATGCTCAGAGGCCAGCTGCAACATATCCTTGTCTCCCGACACGATCATAACCTGCCGTCCCGCTTCATCCGCCTGGCGCGAAATGGTGCCAATAATATCATCAGCCTCATAATTGCCAATTTCAAACTGCGGTACACCTAAATTAGTCAGCAATTCCTTCAGCAATGGGAACTGCTCGGAGAGCTCGGGCGGTGTTTTTTGCCGGCCGCCCTTATAATCCTGATAACCTTCATGCCGAAAAGTAACTTTCCCTGCATCGAAAGCGACAATCATATGTGTCGGTTTATGTTCTTCAATTAATCGAAGCAGCATCGTTGTAAATCCGTACACCGCATTTGTCTGTTGCCCTGCTGTATTCGTCAGCGGGGGCATCGCAAAAAAAGCACGGTAAATAATATTGTTTCCATCTATAAGTATCAACTTGTCCATAGTGCACCTCGCCTTTTCATGCTTACTCCTTACATCTTACCATATGCCCTCTACAAGTAGAAACGGCTTTACCAACCTAAACAGTGGGATAAGCTGATATGTTAAGGATATACAACAAGTAGCCGCCCTTTTAAAAGGGCGGCTACTTAGTTTAACTAAAGATATAACAAAAGATGTGTAAGTACAAATTACTGATTCAAGTCCGGACGGCTGCCTGTGACCAGATAAACAACACTCTCACCAATGTTAGTCGCATGATCGGCAATCCGTTCAATATAACGGCCTACCAGCGTTAATAACATAGCTTGGGACACAGAATCCGGTTTTGCCACCATATAACTATATAGCTCATTGATCATCGAACCATATAATTGATCGACCTGATCATCATCTTGTGCCATTCTATAAGCCAGATCAGTGTTCTCATCCAGATAAGACTGGATAGCCTCATCAATCATGGTCGTCACAATTTCCGCCATACGTGGAATGTCTACAAGCGGCTTGATCAGCTGCTGTCCATGGATGCGCATAGTTGCTTTCGCAACATCAATAGCCAAGTCACCCATACGTTCCAAATCGCTAGATATTTTGAAAGCAACGATAATGCGGCGCAAATCTTTTGCTACAGGCTGCTGCGTAATAATTAGCCGTGAGCCAATTTCCATGATTTTATCTTCCATGGCATTCAGCTGCAAATCTGCTTTAATGATTTCCTGAGCGCGCACAGTATCAAGATTCTGTAAAGCAACAATTGCTCCACCAAGAGCATCTATTACATGTTCACCCATCTGCTGCAGCAGACTGCGCAGCTCTTCCAAATCTTTATCAAATTCTTTTCTGCGAATCATAGTAAGAGCGATCCTCCTCATTAATGTATGGTCAGCTTGCCATTTCCAAGGACGAGCGCCCTTGTAGCCCGTATCAGCCGAAACGTCCAGAAATATAATCTTCGGTGCGGGAATCCTTAGGAGTCGAGAACAACACCTCTGTATCCGCCGCCTCTACAATTACACCATTCAAGAAAAACACGGTTCGACCAGATACACGTGCCGCCTGATGCATGTTATGAGTAACCATAACGATTGTATACTTACTTCTTAATTCCTGTACAAGCTCCTCTATCTTGAGCGTAGACACAGGATCCAGTGCAGACGTTGCTTCATCCATGAGCAGGATATCCGGCTGAACTGCCAAAGCTCGGGCAATACACAGCCGTTGCTGCTGTCCGCCGGACAAGCTAAGGGCAGATTTTTTCAGAAAATCTTTAACTTCCTCCCACAGCGCGGAATGACGCAGACTTTGCTCTACAATCTCATCCAGTTCGCTCTTTGAACGAATGCCATGCAGGCGAGGACCGTAAGCTACATTGTCGTAAATCGACTTTGGAAAAGGATTTGGCTGTTGGAATACCATGCCGACCTGTTTACGCAGGCTTTCTACCTCTACCTCGTCACTATAAATATTTTTGCCACCGATGTTTACAGTTCCTTCAATACGTGTACCAGGAATCATATCATTCATACGATTCAGCGTGCGCAACAGAGTGGATTTTCCGCAACCGGAAGGTCCGATAAAAGCAGTAACCTGTTTCTCCGGAATTTGCAGATTCACATTCTTCAGTGCGTGAAATGACTCATAGTAGAGATCAAGTTTCTCTATGTCAATGATGGATTTCATTAGTATTTACGTCTCCTTCTCATCATCTTCGTTCTCCATAATAAGCTTTTAATGTAAATACAGTTGGAGAGAAATGTTAACGCAATGTAAAATTGGTGAAGATGAATTAGTCCACGTGATAGTATTCCCTACAATTCGGCGTGTAATCTCACCTGAATCTTGTTTATGAACGGGATAAAGAAGAAAACTCCTGTCATGCTAAATGACCGGAGCTCTCTTTTTGTTAACAACTAATTTATAACCTACACCTCGAATGGAATCGATATGAACGGATTCTGGATCTAGCTCAAGCTTTTTACGGAGTGAACTTACATGCACATCAACTGTACGCTGTCCACCAATATAATCAAAGCCCCAAACAGCGTTCATAAGATCATCTCTTGTCAGCACTACCCCGGGTTTACGGGCCAAATATAACAATACCTCGAACTCTTTAGGTCGAAGGTTGATGCTATGTCCTCCTAAGGAAACTTCATACCGCTCAGGATAGATTTCTAGTTGTCCCAGAATGATCGTTGAAGCAGATATAGGTGTCTCTTGTGGAGCCTCCTCAGCAAGGCCGGAAATCCGCCGTAATACAGCGCTCACTCTTGCAAGCAATTCGGATACTCCAAAAGGTTTGGTTATATAATCATCAGCACCGGATTTCAGCCCTCTAACCACATCTTCTTCAGCATTTTTAGCAGTCAATACGATAATAGGTGTGCGGATACCTTGTCCACGCAATTTATCAAGGATGTCAATGCCATTCATTCCTGGCAGCATCAGATCCAATACGATCAAGTCAAAAGGTTCCCTCGTCGCACGATCATATCCTGCCGTTCCATGATCCTCTACCGTCACCTCGTAACCTTCCTGCGTTAAGTTATAGGACAGCAGCCGGGCTAGTGTCGGTTCGTCTTCAATGACAAGCAATCGTTGAGCCATAGGTTCCCCCGTCTTCCATATAGTTTGATTTTTTACAAAACAGCAACAAAACCATCATATCACCGTAATGTTAACTTAGTGTAAAATTGAAAAAGTGAATTTACAAAAATCTAATCGGTCTTTTCTTCCTGCAGCAAAGGCAATTCAATCACAAAGGAACTGCCGATTCCCAGATCACTTTCAACTGAAATCACTCCATGGTGCATATCTACCAAATGCTTCACAATAGACAGCCCCAATCCCGTTCCACCGGAGCTTCTGGATCTTGCCTTATCCACACGGTAAAAACGTTCAAAAATACGCGGCAGATCTTTTTTAGGAATCCCCATACCCGTATCGCTAACAGTAAATTGAACATTTTCGGAGCCGTCTGGTTTCAGTAGACTCTTAACGTAGACCTTTACGTTTCCGCCTTCATGTGTGTAATTAATCGCATTAGAGAAAAGATTCATAAAGATTTGACGCAGCTTATCCTCATCCGCCTCAATGAACAGCTCCTCAGGAACCTCTACATTAAGACTAATGTTTTTCTTCTCAGCGACTTTACTGATGGTTCCCAGCACGGAATCAAAGAATTCAATGATATGAACCGGTGAGCAATCGAGCTGCACCCGTTTAGATTCGATTTTAGATAATTCCAGAATATCTCCAATCAAGCGATTTAAACGCTCATTCTCATCATATATAATTTGCAGGAAGGATCTCGCCGTCTTCTCATCTTTAACTCCGCCTCCCAGTAAGGTCTCGGCAAACCCTTTGACCGCTGCAACCGGAGTCTTTAGTTCATGCGATACGTTAGCGACAAATTCACTGCGCATCCGCTCCAAACGGCGAATTTCCGTAACCTCTTGCAATAGGAAAAGCATACCTCTGTACGTACCATCCTGGATCATCGGAACCGCGTCCATCCGTACAATTCGCTCTCTTGGGTTATAAATACTTCGCTCTTCATGAATCGGCTCCCGGCTTAATACCCCTTCTTCAAGCAGACGGGTTAGCTCATAATGCCGTTTTAACTCTTTGTACGAATGACCCGCCATTTCACTGTTGCTGACATCAAGCATTCGCTCTGAAGCCCGATTGAGCAGCGCAATCTCTTCTTCAGCATTGATCATTATGATGCCGCCAGTCATATTATCCAGCACGCTTTGCAGCAGATCCTCATTATCACGAATCGTCTTGAGCTGGTCTTGAAGACTGTCTGCCATCGCATTAATCGCTGTAGCCAGCTGTCCAACTTCATCTTTACGCTTCAAATGAACTCTGGCATCATAATCCAGATCGGTAATCCGCCGGGCGACTCTTGTGATTTGCTCCAGTGGGGAAGTCATGCTTGAAGCTACTTTATAGCTCACAATCGTTGCTGACAAGAACAAGATAATTAGACCTGCAGCCATAATCATCCATGCATGCTTAAGACCTTGCGTTACAGCATCAAGTCCCATTGAGACCCGAATATAGCCGTCAAATCCCTGATCTGAAGTTACCTTTCCAGCCACATATAACATCTCATGCTTTAGAGTTTCGCTGTAACGGATTGCCCGTCCAGTTCCCTCTTTCGCAGCCCCTATCTCTTCTTCACGATTAGAGTGGTTGTCCATTTCCAAGGGGTTTTTCTCAGAATCGCCAATTACTTTACCCGACTTTGTAATAAACGTTATCCGAGAATCTAAAAGTTTAGAAATATGCTCCGCCTGTTCAGTGTAATACGGGATCGCATTCGAAGAATTCATATCTACAAATTCCAGTGTGCCTGAGAGCAAGCTTATTTCCCGGGACATATTCTCTTCCAGAGCAGTTATATGGGAGCTCTTAAACAGATGCGCCATCGTAAATCCAGTACCAATCATGGAAATACCGATTAAGGCCATAAGTATAAACGTAAGACGAGCGCGAAACGGTTTCATCTGAGATTTGCCTCTCCCTTTATCATTGTATCTTTTATCCTAACTTCATTTTCTCCAAAATACCAGTACGACTATGACCGTGACATAAGCCCCCCAGAGTAGATTATATAAAAATAACAGCCCGAGTTGATTAACTCTGGACTGTTACTTTGTATTACTTTTGTAAAAACACATGAGTTTATTCTGTACGGGTGGCAAGAAACCACTGATTACCCTGACGGTCTCTAACCCCTGCTCCTCTTTCTCCATAGGACTTATCCAGTGGTTCTTCAATAATAGAGGCCCCGGCATTCAGGCACTTGCGGTAGGTCTCATCAACATTTCTTACATAAAGATGAATGGCAAGCTGTACCGGTAAATACTTTTCATTCGCTTCGGAAACCTCAATGATGGAATCACCGATTCTGACCTCGGCATGCCTAATCCTACCCTCATCGTTTCGCAGCATATCAATAATTTTGGCATCAAAGCAGTGCACAACAAAATCTATCAATTGGTCTGCATCTTCCGCAATAAAATACGGCGTAACGTTAAGAAACCCATTTCTAATATAATGTGGTGCCATTCGTTGTCCTCCTTTAGACAGGCAAAAACGCCTTCGGCGTTCCTTAAGGATAATTTATAGTCTGGACATATAAATCCTTATAATTTGATTAAAACCCATGGAAAAGCCATTCAGAGAATAATCTGCCCTCCTCATGACTTATCCACCGGTTGTAACCCCATTTATTTAAACACTGGCTCCTTGAATTGAGTCAATTTAGCTGCAGAATCTTTTTCCACATCCGCATGCAGACTGTTGCCGTGAGCATCCATCGTCACAATCGCTGCAAAACCCTCCACATCGAGATGCCACATCGCCTCAGGAATACCAAATTCCATAAAATCAACAGCGTTGACCTTCTTGATGCACTCTGCATAATACTGGGCGGCTCCACCAATCGCATTGAGGTATACCCCGCCGTGCTCCTGTAAGGCTTTTAACGTTTTTGGACCCATACCACCTTTTCCGATGACTGCACGGATTCCAAATTTTTTGATGATATCGCCTTGATAAGGCTCTTCACGAATGCTCGTAGTTGGGCCCGCAGCTTTTACATGCCAGCCTTCCTCATCTTTCATCATCACAGGACCACAATGATAAATCACAGCCCCTTCCAGATCTACCGGAGACTCATGATCCATTAAATATTTGTGCAAAGCATCACGGCCTGTATGCATTTCACCGGATAAAATAACCACGTCTCCAACACGCAGACTACGGATATCCTCTTCACTTATCGGCGTTGTAAGACGTACTTCCCGCGACTCAGAGGCTGGGCTGTTAGCTCCCTCAGCAATTACCGCTTCAGATTCATGTGCCCCTTCATCATCTACAGATATCCCTGTACCACTCTCATACAACCAATCCTCTATATTGCCTGTTGATGGATCAACCAGCACCCCTTGGCGGCGGAAGGCCCAACAGTTATAAGCAACGGATACGAAAAAGCTAGCTGGCAGACGATTCATAACGCCAATCTTACAGCCCAGCAGCGATACCTCACCACCAAAACCCATCGTGCCAATTCCAAGCTTGTTAGCATTCTCCATAATATAGTCTTCCAGCTTGCTAAGGTCTTCTATCGGATTAACATCCTCCACTTTTCGGAACAACTGCTTCTTAGCCAGCTCGTAGCCAGTCGTACGGTCACCGCCGATACCCACGCCAATAAAACCGGCACTACAGCCTTGTCCCTGCGCCTGATATACCGCGTGTAAAATACATTTACGGATTCCGTCCAGATCCCGACCCGCTTTGCCGAGTCCTTCTAATTCTGCCGGGAGACTGTATTGAATATTTTTATTCTCGCAGCCTCCACCCTTCAGAATAAGTCTAACGTCTATTTTATCCTCTTCCCATTGTTCGAAATGAATGACTGGTGTGCCTGCACCCAAGTTATCTCCGCTATTCTCACCTGTTAATGAATCTACAGAATTGGGACGAAGTTTACCATTCTTGGTCGCTCGTACAATGGCATTATGAATATCTTTTTTCATCTCAATCTGATTGATTCCCACAGGGGTGTGAATGATAAATGTAGGCATTCCCGTATCCTGACAGATCGGAGACACTTGCTGCTCAGCCATTCCGATATTTTGTGCAATCGTGGTTAAAGCAAGACCGGACCGGGTAGCCCTGTCTTCCAGCGCGCGACCTTTTGCAACTGCCCGGCGTACATCTCCCGGCAAATTCGTGGAAGTTTCTACGATAAGGTTATAAATACTGTCTTCAAAATGCTGCATCTTCATTCAAGCTCCTCTCGGCAGTTCCAGGTTATCTAAAGTTTGATACAATTAGTATAATAATATCATACCTAGCACCGCATGAAAGGGGTTACTTTAAAATTGAGCTACCATTTTTCTGCCTATCTATATCGTCTTCAGTATATTCAGCGCTGGAGCTTGATGCGCAGCACCGCACCGGAGAACGTCGCTGAGCATTCTTTTCATGTTGCATTGCTCACACATATGCTCTGTTCCATTGGTAATGTACATTTCGGGCGTTCATTAAACGCGGAACGAGCAGCAACCATAGCTCTTTTCCATGATGCCAGCGAAGTATTCACAGGCGACATTGCCACGCCGGTAAAATACAACAATCCTCGCTTGCTCACCAGCTTCCGCGAAATGGAAAAAGTTGCGGCTGATCGCTTAACTGGAATGATTCCATCAGAGCTAAAAAGCATCTACACTCAGCTCATACGACCGGAAGACAGCCCTCCCGATTCGGAGGACATTCTGCTGCACAGCTATGTGAAAGCCGCTGATCGGCTGGATGCTTATTTGAAATGCGTATGGGAGGTTGCTGCAGGCAACCGAGAATTTGCCGCCGCGAAGGAGCAGACAGCAGCAAAACTTCGTGGGCTTGGCCTGCAGGAAGTGGATTATTTTCTGACTCATATGGCACCGAGCTTCGAAATGTCTCTCGATGAGCTCTCTGCCGGAAACTAAACACCATCTACACAATAGAAAAAAGGACCTCCGCATGAATCTCGCAGGGGTCCCTTTAGTGATTAATAATAAAAATACAAGCGTTACGTTACTGATTCAGTCAGGATATCCCAGTCTTTAAAAATCGGCTGCAAACCCTTCGTATATAGCATTTCCGTAATCTCCTGCACACTGCGGCTATCGGATATTTCGAATTGCGGAGTTCCCCCTGCATTAGTGTGACCGCCCACCTCAGTAGTGACCCCGGCTGACATCTTAGTTATTCCTAGATGAATTAAATGATCGCGTAGAGAGGCAGGCTCTCTTGTAGATAAAGTAATGCCCGAACGGGGTAAAAATAACCGGTATGCCAAAATAATCTGCACTAGTGATCGATCGGTAACATCGCACTCTGGGTTAAATTCCCCTAAATAAGGCCGAAACCGTGGGGGTGACAGGCTGATCTCGCAATCTGGATACCGATCCTGTAGATAGCGGGCATGCATGGCACTTTGGAATGCCTCTTGCCGCCAATCGTACATCCCGAGCAACGTACCAATATTCACAGAACGAAAACCTGCCTGACAGCCGCGTTCAGGTGCATCCAGGCGATTCCGGTAGTTTCTTTTAGGCCCTTTAACATGCAGCTTTTTGTAAGTCTCCTGGTGGTAAACCTCTTGGTATAGTGTTAGTCCATCCACCCCTGCTTGAAGAAGCTCTTTATATTCTGCAGTCGATAGAGGATTTATCTCAATACTGACGGAGGAAAAAAATTCCCTGAGTACATCTACACAATCCTTAATATATGAGACAGGATTCTCCCGGCGCGATTCACCAGTCAAAATGAGGATATGCCGCAGACCTGTAGCTGCAATCTTCTCAGCCTCCCTGCGAACCTCCTCCAAGGACAGCTTTTTACGCGGAAAATCATAAATGGAGCTGAAGCTGCAGTAGGTACAATGATTCACACAAAAATCGGCAAGATACATCGGTGTGAACAGCTGCATCGAATAACCAAAATGTGCACGGGTCAGTCGCTGAGCAGCTTGCGCCATCTCCTCTAGCAGCGGCGTTGCTGCCGGAGAGAGCAATGCCAGCAAATCATTTTCGTTCAGCTTGTCTTTTCCAAGCGCCCGCTTAACGTCATCCTCCCGGAACTCCTTCCACAGCTGCTCATATGGATACTGCTCCAAGCGGGCCAGTGTGTCAAAAAAGCTCATGCTAATCCTCCCTCCTTTGGTGAACCTATCAAATTCAGTTCAGAAATCCAGTCAACGGTGACGAAGCAAAAGCAACTTCTTCTACAGGACCGAGTCCTGCCAAATAAGCTTTGCGGCCAGCGGATATCGCCTCGCGGAACGCTTCCGCCATGACGAGCGGATTACGTGCCGTTGCGACAGCCGTATTAAGCAGAACAGCAGCGGCCCCCATCTCCATTGCTTCCGCCGCTTCCGAGGGCTTGCCAATTCCGGCATCTACAATAATCGGCAAATTCACTTCTTCAATAAGAATACGCACAAGCTCCTTGGTGCGCAGGCCGCGATTCGTCCCGATCGGCGCACCAAGCGGCATCACAGCAGCAGCACCGGCATCTCTCAGACGTAAAGCAGCCGAAAGGTCCGGACTCATATATGGCAGTACTACAAAACCCTCCGCCGCTAGAATCTCTGTAGCTCGTATGGTCTCCAGATTATCTGGAAGCAGGTATTTCTGATCATTGATCACTTCGATCTTCACCCAGTTCCCCAGTCCCGCAGCTCTTGCTAATCTCGCAATACGGACTGCCTCCTCCGCTGTACGCGCTCCTGAGGTATTAGGCAGAAGAGTCATGTGGCCGGGAATGTGGTTCATGATATTTTCTGCTCCACCTTCCGGGTCCACTCGGCGAAGCGCTACAGTAATCACCTGAGAACCAGAGCTTGCGATCACTTCGGGGATCAGAGCATTCCGGCTATATTTTCCGGTTCCGATAAATAATCTACTAGTTAATTCGATGCCTCCAATATGTAACGGGTCATGCATGAAATTACCTCCCTTTGGTTCTTATAAATTTCTCAAAATTCTATACCGCTCCATCTCAACCCCCACCAACAAAGTGCACCAGTTCCAAACGATCATCCTCGCTCAGAGCAGTACTTTCATAATTCTCCTTACTGACAATTTCTCCATTCAGCTCAATGATCATCAGACGACCCGACCACTCAGGAAGACTGATCAAATCAGCTATAGTTTGAATACCACCAGAACACTCTGCGGATTTCCCGTTAATCAACAGTCTCATTCTGAATCACCCCCTTCGCCTATGCTTTTACCTCCCGGCTATGAATGAACCGCCTTATGAATAGCTTTGGCGGCCTCATAAGGATCATCCGCTCCGCAAATTCCGGACATCACAGCAATTCCTGCCGCGCCTTGCCTAATGATCTGCGCCGCATTAGCGGGACCAATTCCGCCAATCGCAATTACAGGAATAGAGCTAGTCTTCACCGTTTCTGCAAGCAGCTCTAACCCACGTGCGGGCAGCCCTAGCTTGCTCGCCGAGGGAAATACATGGCCAAACAAGCAATAATCAGCTCCCTGCTCTGAAGCATTCGCCGCTTCTTCCGGAGAATGAACCGATCTCCCCAGCCAAAGCTGAGGTGCAATTCGCCGGGCTGTAAGCGGGCTCACACTGTGCCCAGCCAACTGAACACCCGCGGCACCAGCTGCCAATGCTACATCGATCCGGTCATTGATTATCAGTTTGGTAGCGGGTATACCGGCAGCCAACAGCTCCTGTGCCGCAGAGAGCAGTTCGCGTGCTGGACATTGCTTCTCTCTTAAGTGAATATAATCGACCCATGTCTGCACCGTGACAGCCAGTTCAACAAATTGTCTCAACAGCTGCTTGCCGTCTGATATTAGATGGATCTCAGCTTGTACCACTCGCGATCTCCTCTCTCTCACTTCCCTGTAGGCCAGTAAAAAACAAAAAAACTGCCCCCGTAAGGAAGGCAGTCAGAATCTGTATATAGACGGTACTACAAATAGCCCGACAACAGAAATTCGTTCTCCACTTCCCTACGCTGGTCTTAACCAGATCAGGTTCAAAGGGTCCGGAAATCCATTCCGTCTCAGCCAATCGGCACCCCTAGTGACATAAATATACAATTTTAAAATGCTAACGTGGTTTATAGTAACATATTTTTTTATTGAAATACACCCATTTATTCACATTAGCTGTACTAATCTAACCGTTTACTACCTCGCCACCATTTACATGAATAACCTGTCCAGTCACATAACTGGAATCGTCAGAGGCAAGATATACATAGGCTGGCGCCAGCTCCTCTGGTTGTCCAGGCCGTTTCATAGGCTGCGTGCCTCCAAACTCGCTAACCTGCTTCGCATCAAAGGTAGAGGGAATTAGCGGTGTCCAGATTGGACCTGGTGCTACACCGTTTACCCGTATGCCCTTCTCCGCCAGATTCGTGGACAAAGATCGTGTGAAACTCAGGATAGCTCCTTTAGTTGATGAATAGTCCAGCAGCTGCGGGCTTCCGCGATAAGCGGTAATTGAAGTTGTATTTATAATTGTAGATCCTGCTTTTAAATGAGGCATAGCTGCTTTTGTTAAATAGAACATCGCAAATATATTCGTACGGAAAGTACGCTCTAGCTGCTCGGAAGTAATATCCTCGATCTTAGCTTGCGGATGTTGCTCCGCCGCGTTATTGATGAGAATATCAAGCTTTCCTAAGCCCTCTACCGTCTGTTTAATAAGATCCTTACAGAATTTCTCGTCACCGATATCACCTGGAATTAGGATACATTTGCGGCCTTCCTGCTCGACCTGACGTTTAGTTTCCTCTGCATCTGAGTGTTCATTAAGATATGAAATGACCACATCAGCACCTTCTTTAGCAAAAAGCACAGCAACTGCACGCCCAATTCCGCTGTCTCCACCGGTAATCAACGCCGCCTTGTCTTGCAGTTTACCTGCTGCTTTATAATTTGCCGGCTCGTATTTGGGCAGCGGCGTCATTTCACTCTCAATCCCTGGCTGATGATGCTGCTCCTGTGGGGGTAAGGTTTTTGTAGCTTGTTTATTATTGCCTGACATCTTCCCTATCTCCTCTCGTTAAGCAAATTGATAGTTAACTGATCATCTTAGGATGGCACAACAATGCACGTTTATACGCTGGGTTTGTCATTTTCTTAAATCGCTTTACGAATCTTACTTACCACAATGCAAGTAGAAATAAACAACCGTGGATGTAAACTGCTGTAAGTGGAGAGGACTTCACTGCATACAAAAAGGCACAGCATCGCTGCTGTGCCTTGAATTGTTCACCCTAACTATTTCAAAGAAGAAACATGATTTTCTGCATTCACTCCATGTTCCAGTACCCACATAAAATAAAGAGCTTTAGCTGCTTTCTCCCGGGTCACTATGGCTTTAGGTTCTAGTTCTGTCCCATTGACCATTTGGCCTCTAGCAATCCCCACTTCAGATCTAATAAGCCCTAATTCATAAGCACTTTTCACTTTTGAAATTAAAAAAGGAGAAATGTCCGCCGTATCAACCAGCTGCTGCCAGGATACAAGTGGATAGTACATCGCTCCTCTAGCTCCTGGATCCAGATTGAAATCATAACCAGGATCTCCTGGCACTACTGCTGTGCCGTTATAATCAGTCATGTACTTAGGTTTATTAGCAAACTTTACTTGGTAAACATCATAGAGAATAGCACCCATCGTTTCACGTGACAGCTTACCTTTCGGATAATAGGCAAGATCTGATCTTTCCACTTTCATTAACTTAGAAATACTGCGTGTGAATTCAGCAACTGTCATCTCCGTATCTGGCTTAAAATTCCCTTGACGGTCTTTGCCCATTACTCCCAGCTGGATTAATTTTTCAATTTGATTGCGGTAATAAGCAGCTTCCCCGGTCGTCGTATCATTAGTTATTTCCGGAAAAACCTTATCCCAGTTGCCTGTTAGTGCCGCATGCTTAACGTTCCCTTTAAGATAAGCAGTAATGGAAGCAGCAGTAGAATCGCCAGTAGCACCTTTCTCTACAAGCTCCGTAACAATCATCCGCGAAAATTGTTTGGCGAGCGCTTCTTTAAAATGAGTCCCATCGATTTTCTTTGAAGGATGCCCGTTAGCGTAACTTCCGTCATTTGTTTTGCCTGGCGTTTCTCCGGCTTCAATTGACATGAAGAGGGCTGTTATCGCTTCTCCTCCGATCTCGTTATAATATTTCAGACTTTCCGAGTTAAGGTCAATAAGTGTAACTCCAGATTCATCTGCAACCCGTTTAAGAATATCTACAAACTTTCTTGATTTAAAAGAATTCTCATAGATATATCCCGGACTTGCATTCCCTTTAATTCTGGACATTGGCGTTACCAGTACTGGTATCATGCCCCGGGCTTGGATCGCAGGGAGATAAACTTCTTTAAGGTAGTTTTCATACATTGCCTCAGTCGAACCTCTGCCGTAACGTCTGAACTCATCTGCACTCTCATCATTGTGTCCGAATTGAATAAACACATAATCCCCAATGCTGCCACTCAGTAAAATGTCGTTAAGTCGACCTTCTGTATAGGCATTTTTAAACGAGCGTCCTCCCATGGAATAGTTAGTTACACTCACTTTATGTTGATTAAACATACTGCCAATAATCTGGCCCCAACCACTCATTGGCGCTTCGTCGAAGGTGTAGGACTTGACCGTGGAATCTCCAAGTATAAATAAATTCGGAAGAGCTCCAGCTGCTCTATGCTGTGGCAAAATCGGTTCCAGTATGATCTCCTCAATCCCTACAGCTGTGTTCACTTTGTTCGGTTCAATCTCAATATCTATATGGTCACGGCCGTTTACATACGTATAAGTCCACTCTTTCCCTTTGGCTACAGCCGTATGCTTGACGGGTACAAGCTTTGCCGCGTCCCAATGTCCACTTTTCAACAAGCGGCTGGTCTGCATCCCTGATACTGACACGATCCCATCCTCTGCGTCAGAAGTCGTTTTTACATATACGTTGTAGGTTCCAGGAGAAGCATCCATTCGAAACGCCATGCCGTAGTTATTATAATTATCCTTTTCAGATTTAGGTTCAGCAAAAAAATAAGATTCTGTGATGAAAAAACCTGTTCCATCGGATGTAATTGAATCGGTATGCACTTCTCTAGCGGGTAAAGCGTTGGTCTCTTGGACAAAACCATAACCTAATGATGAGTCATACAATTGCGCACCGCGATTAGGATCATACCTAACGGATTGATACCCTGTTTTAACTTGGTTTGTAAAATTGAGCTTGTATGCGTTTGCAATTCGGATTGGAGGTTGCCCCTCTACCCCATCTTTAATAAGGGCTGCCTCTGTTATACCGTGAGTAAGAGTCAATGAAGCCATAAGTAAAGAAGATAAGATTAGTATATCCCTACACAGCTTTCTCACTTCATTACACTTCCTTCCGTTTCTCGAAGTACTTCCCTAGGTTCCTCCATTATCCCTTTTCTCTAAAGTGATTCAAATGATGATTTCATTCTTTTTTTTGACCTTTTGTAACGTAAAACTTGGAATTGATCAACGGCTCACACTGCAAAACGGTCATATGTATAGGTATCCTTGATATAATTAAGAACATCCCTATTGATCCTAAGGAGGAGAACTCCTATCGCTTACAAAGTCAGCTTTCCGAACATTATAAGTACACTGCAGCTGATCGGTGTTCATTATCGTGTAGCAGAACCTGGGTGGGCATACCCTGATCATCATCACAAAATCTTCGAACTATTGTATTGCTACGATGGCAACTCCCATCAATATGTAGAAGGTAGCTCCATCGCCTTTGGTAAAGGAGATTGGTTAATCATTCCGCCTGGCTTACGTCATTATGTAGTTAATTCAGGCCTGAGCAACTATATTTACCTCTCCTTTCATTTCGATATTGACGATTTAAAGTTTCGTGAATGGTTTCAATCTCAGGCTGTACAGAAATGGAATAACCAACAAATGCAGCGTTCGGGATTAAATCACCAGTTGGAACATTTGGATGAATTTATTAAGAACAATATTCTCGCCACGACGGCATCCACTGGATTTCCCGAGGAAATTGAAGAAATGATCCTTGTAAAAGAAAGGCTTCGTTTGCAAGCGATCATTCTGATGATTTTGACTGAACTCATTGATGTACAGCTCTCGAATTCAGAGAATTCCAACACAGCGAGACAAGCAAACTCTTTGTACGAGGTGGAAACTGCTCATCAGATCGAAAAATATATTGCAGCCAATATTCATTTACCGGAGCTCACGGTTAATTTGATTGCTGAGCAGCTTTGCTTAAGTCGGGTGCAGTGCCATAAGTTGTTTACAAAGGTGTATAAGATATCTCCTAGGCAGTACATAACTAACCTAAGATTAAAGAAGTCAAAACATTTACTGCTTCATACCGATTTAAAAATACAGATGATTTCTGAACAACTCGGGTTTGCTTCCCAGAGCCACTTCAGCCGACAATTCAAGCGATGGACGGGTGTTTCTCCCTTAAACTACCGGCCGAAATCTTATACTAATCCTATCAGGGATTAACGTTTATGAAGATAAATTACCGGTACATACGAAAAACCCGCTCTCCATTAAGGAGGCGGGTATAATTCGCTGTAAATTAAACTATGTCGTTAAACACCATGAAGAATACCATCAATAGCAATGACACCGTAAGCAGTGCACTAAGTGTGCGCAATTTGCCAGTCTCTGCGCTAACGTCGCGGTTCTCACGAATTCCAGCTGCTGCAAGACGCAAAGGCTTGCTCATAATACCGCCAAGCGCAAACATCGCTAGCAGTAACACAACAACAATAATCATCCACGCTACTGAATAATCACCTTTGGTCATCATGTAACCGCCTGTAAGGAGTTGGATCACCAATCCATACTGCGCAAAACGATTAAATCCGGTTACTGCACTTAACGTTCCTTCTTTAGCCCCAGACGACAGTTTCTCTGCACGTCCTAGGATGAAGGGTAGCACAAGGTAGAAGCCAAGTGCCAAGGTTCCGATCATATGTAAGAAAAACAAAACGTTCCAATCCATAACATATCTCCTCCATTTTAACTGTGATAATAGTTACATTTAATTATACCCATTATTGCTTGAGAAGAAAAGGAAACCCCCATTTTAAGTGAACAAAATGGGGGGTTCTTCATACCTCTGTCACAATCTATACAGTTAGCACAGCTGTTACGCTACGCACGGATTCAGCAGACTTATCTAAAGCCGCTTTTTCCTCAGCTGTAAGCTCCAGTTCAAAAATCTTCTCGATACCATTGGCACCAAGTAACGCCGGAACACCCATGAACAGGTTATCATAGCCATATTCTCCTTCGAGCAAGGCGATAACCGGAATGATCCGTTTTTTGTCCTTCAAGATAGCTTCCGCCATCTGAACTAAAGAAGCCGCTGGTGCATAATAAGCACTACCATTTCCTAAGAGGTTAACAATCTCTCCGCCACCCACACGTGTACGTTGCACAATCTCATCAATACGCTCCGCAGATATCAATGTATCAATTGGAATGCCACCGACACTGGAATACCTTACAAGGGGTACCATATCGTCGCCATGTCCGCCTAATACGAAACCACGTACATCTTCAACGGATACCTTCAGCTCTTGTGCAATAAACGTGTTATAGCGGGCTGTATCCAGCACTCCGGATTGTCCAATTACGCGACTCTTCGGAAAACCCAGCGCATTAAATGCTGCATAGGTCATAGCGTCAACTGGATTGCTCAGAATGATTACAATGGAATCTGGTGCTACACGTTTTATGTTCTCGCATACCGACTTCACAATACCTGCATTGGTGTTCACGAGATCATCGCGACTCATTCCAGGTTTACGGGCAATCCCTGCAGTGATGATTACAATATCTGAATCCGCAGCATCTTCATAGCTTGAGGTTCCTGTAATTTGACTGTCAAATTTCTGTACAGGACCTGCTTCCAGCATATCTAGTGCCTTCCCCTTGGTAGTGTTCTCCATTTGTGGGATATCAAGCAGCACAACGTCACCAAGCTCCTTTTGAGCAAGCATAAGAGCTGTAGTAGCACCAGTAAAACCGGCACCTACAACTGTAATTTTATAACGTTTGATTGCCAAGGATTCTCCTCCTAGAACGGTGTCGGTATAGCTTGTATTAGCTAAACTTCAATATATTCAGTTGGTTGAGCCAGTCTCTTAGAGGTGATTAATAATCTCGTCGGCAAATGCAGAGCATTTCAGTTCAGTTGCGCCTTCCATCAGGCGGGCAAAGTCATAAGTCACGGTCTTGTTATTAATAGCTGTTTCCATACCTTTATAAATCAGATCTGCTGCTTCCTGCCAGCCCAGATGCTCCAGCAACATTACACCGGACAGAATCACGGAACCAGGGTTCACAACATCTTTGTCCGCATATTTAGGTGCGGTGCCATGAGTGGCTTCAAAAATCGCATGTCCAGAAATATAGTTAATGTTCGCTCCAGGAGCGATACCGATACCGCCGATTTGCGCAGCAAGCGCGTCAGACAGGTAGTCCCCGTTCAGGTTCAAGGTAGCAATAACATCAAAATCAGTCGGACGAGTCAGAACTTGTTGCAATGCGATATCCGCAATGGCATCCTTGATGATGATTTTGCCTGCAGCTTCAGCATCCTTCTGAGCAGCATTGGCAGCAGCTTCACCTTCACGTTCTTTAATCACATCATATTGATTCCAAGTGAAGACCTTATCTCCGAACTCTTGCTCAGCAACTTCATAACCCCAGTTTTTGAAGGCACCTTCAGTGAACTTCATGATGTTTCCTTTGTGCACAAGCGTTACGCTCTTGCGTCCGTGTTTGATCGCATATTCAATCGCAGCGCGCACCAAACGTTTCGAACCTTCGGAGGATACTGGTTTGATACCAATACCAGAAGTTTCAGGGAAACGGATTTTGTTAACTCCCATCTCTTTTTGCAGGAATTCGATGACTTTCTTCACTTCAGCAGAACCTTCTTGATATTCAATCCCTGCATAAATATCCTCCGTATTCTCACGGAAAATAACCATATCCACCAGCTCAGGACGTTTAACAGGAGAAGGAACCCCTTCGAAATAACGAACTGGACGCAGACATACGTACAAATCCAACTCTTGACGCAAAGCTACGTTCAATGAACGAATACCGCCTCCGATTGGAGTCGTAAGCGGACCTTTAATAGCTACAAAATATTCACGGATTGCCTCCAATGTATCATTTGGCAGCCATTCGCCATATGTATTGAAGGCTTTTTCGCCAGCAAAAACTTCGTACCAAGCGATTTGCTTTGTGCCGCCATAAGCTTTAGTTACTGCTGCATCAAGTACGCGTTTGGAAGCCTTCCAAATATCACGGCCTGTGCCGTCACCCTCGATAAAAGGAATGATTGGATGATTAGGAACCTGCAGTTTACCATCTTTAATTGTGATTTGTTCGCCTTCTGTTGGCAGATCGAATTTTTCTAGTTTCAACATTTGAGTGTATTCCTCCTAAAGTTTTGTGGGATTTAATTTCTCATGGACAAGCCTCGAACAAAACTCTCTACGTATGAATATGCATTATTGCATATATTCTAGGGTTCATTCTACTAAACTTTAGGAGCAGCCTGCAAGGCTGCCCTTCTATCTTTCGTCTACTGGAACGTATTTCTGTTCAATCATACCTGTGTATTCTGCACGTGGCCGGATAATACGGTTATCTGTATATTGCTCCAGAATATGCGCAGTCCAGCCTGAAGTCCGGCTAATTGCAAAGATAGGAGTGAACAGCTCACGTTCAATACCCAGCTGTGTATAAACTGATGCCGAATAGAAATCAACATTTGGTTTAAGTCCCTTTTGTCCGGTAATCAATTCCTCGATATTTACGGACATATCATACAGCGTAGTATCATTCTTCATTGTGCCAAGTTCAAGTGACATTTTCATCAGATGTTTAGCACGTGGATCACCATTCTTGTATACTCTATGGCCGAAGCCCATGATCTTCTCACGGTTATCCAGCTTCTTACGAATATAAGGTTCAACCGCTTCCAAACTTCCGATCTCTTCAAGCATCTTCATAACGGCTTCATTCGCCCCACCGTGAAGTGGACCCTTGAGTGCACCGATAGCAGAGGTTACGCCGGAATAAATATCGGACAAGGTTGCAACCGTAACCCGGCCTGCAAAGGTTGAAGCATTCAGCTCATGGTCCGCATGAAGCACAAGTGCGGTATCAAGCGCTTTAACAGATACACTGTCAGGCTCTTTTCCCCATAGCATATACAGGAAGTTCTCGGCAATCGAGACGCCTTCTTTAGGAGCCACAGGTTCCAGACCTTTGCGAATACGCGATAGGGCTGCCACAACCGTCGGGAGCTGTGCCTGTAGTTTTACTGCTTTAATCTCGTTAGCTTCTCTACTCATATCGTCAGCCGCTTCATCATAGAGAGCAAGGCTTGATACAGCAGTCCGCAATGCTGCCATGGTGTTGGTGTCTTTCGGGTAGAGCTTCATTTGCTCGATAACTGGCTCAGGAATCCGTGCGAAAGCACTGAAATCCCGTTTGAGCGCTTCCAGCTCTGGTGTTGTTGGTAGACTGCCAAACCACAATAAATAAGCGGTTTCTTCGAAGGTAGCATTTTCTGCGAGATCATCAATATCATAACCACGGTAAGTGAGTACCCCATCCACAATAGAGCTAATGGATGAAGTTGTTGCAACGATACCTTCCAAGCCTTTGGTAGCTGTCATAGCATATCTCTCCTTTGCCAACAAGGTATAAAAAGCATTCTCGGTTTCATGAAAACATTTCCAATTTAAAGCATTGAAAAATCTAATGAGTGCAGTTCAAGGACATATCCGGCGAGGATGTTGTCTGACTTTCGTAATCGAATCTTTATTCATCATACTGGATTTTGTCGGTTATGTGAACAATGTGGAAGCTTTGCAGCGCATCAAATGATTTTATCACAGAGATAGAAAAAAACTTCTAAACCCTTGATTCACAGTTGAGATTTTAGTTTATAGCATTCGGTTCAGCCCAATATTTATCCCGTTTCCTAGTCTTTAAATAGGTTCTATGAATATATATGAAGACGAGCTTTTATTCCCCTGCATCCGCAGGAATGAAGGAGGTGTAGATCTTCGTATGGACCGATTAGCATTAAAAAGACTGCTGCGCGGCCTGTGGGTCGTTCTGGCTACCTCTATCCTCCTGCTGGCAATCTATGTATTGCTTCCGCTGTTATACCCCCTCCTGCTCGCTTGGTTGCTCGCTTATATCATGCATCCACTAGTGTTGATTCTTAAAGGTCTTAAGCTCCCAGCGTGGCTGGCCGTGTCGCTCTCGCTGCTATTTTACATAGGCGGAACCGCGCTAGTACTGACCGCGATGATTACAAGGCTAGTGAAAGAATTGATCGTGCTGCTGCAGACCTTTAATCTTCATACGGACCAATGGAGAGAGCTGCTGCTGTCCTTGAGCCAGAATGCAAGCATACAGAATATCATTAACCAGATAAATCAGTTCTACCGCGACAATCCTGACTATCACGCCACCATTGACAGCAATATCAGCAGAACAACAGAAACAGTTGGTTACGCAGTTACGCAAGTGGTGACTGGATTTTTGAATGTGATCTTAAAGCTGATCTCTGCTCTGCCCAGTATGGGTACAATTCTTATCGTGGTCGTTCTCGCTGCCTTTTTTATTAGTACTAGCTGGGAAAGACATAATGCCAAACTCACAAGCTGGCTGCCAGCCCCATTCTTAAAGCCTGTATCGGATATCTGGCGGGATCTGCGAAAAGCTCTCTTCGGCTACCTCCGGGCTCAGCTAATCCTCATCTCCATTACAGCGGTCATTGTCGTGATCGGGTTGCTGCTCTTGGGTGTAAAATCGGCTTTCGCTATTGGCTTAATGATTGGTTTTGTAGATTTGCTGCCTTATTTAGGGGTTGGAATCGTAATGATTCCTTGGGCGTTATACTCTTACATGACAGACAATCTGGCACTGGGGATCGGACTTACTATCCTATATGCCGTTATCCTTGTAACCCGCCAAGTGCTTGAGCCGAAAGTGCTCGCCAGCAGCATTGGGCTTGATCCCCTTGCTATGCTGGTCGGTATGTTTGCAGGTTTGCAGCTGTTCGGCATGCTTGGGCTGATCATCGGTCCCGTTATTCTAGTTATCCTTGTAGCCTTTAACCGAGCAGGTGTATTTCACGCGTTACACAGCTATATTGTCAGCGGAAGACTAAGATAATAAACAATACCCTACAATTCCTAGAATAGCAAAACAGAGCGGATCCCTATCAATGACTGGGATCCGCTCTGTTTTTGTTTTGATTATGACTAGCGGCGGTAAAAAGTGAAGGTGCCGTTTTTCATCTTTTTCTCAATCCACTTCAGCAAAAATATACGATACAAAGGCCGAGTCAACGGAAACACCAAGGAGAAACCTACAATATCCGTTACGAAACCAGGTAAGATCAGCAGTAAGCCCCCGAAAAAAATGCATAGGCCATCCAGCATCGTCCGGCCAGGAACGCGTCCCTCCTGCATATGTGTTCTGCTGTCTTGCAGCACTTTATTCCCTTCGAAACGCATCATCAATAAACCGATAACCGAGGTCGTCAACATAAGCAGCAGCGTTTTGAATGCTCCAAGCTGATCTGCTACAAAGATAAAGCCGAATAATTCCACGGCAGGAATGATAAATAATGCAGCCCACAACCATTTGCTTCTAATCATACAGAACCCCTTTCTTCCCGCAGCGCTCCTTTAATCGCGTGAAACAGCTCCGGAAGGGCTCTATCCAGCCTGGCAGGCTTCCATTCTCGATTCACCCAAACATGATTTGTCGAGCCGGTAACCAGCAGTTCCCCGGGGAGGTCCATCGACCGCAATTGTCCCAAAGTAGCCGCTGAACCCTCTAAATTCCTACCTTCTGCTTCCGAGAGCCTCCGCACCTGATACTCAAATGCGACTCTTAACGCCGAAAAGGTAGTCATTCGCGCATACACGGAGATAAGATCATCATATCGCGCCGGACTTTTAAATTGCAAATCGGCTGAGGTAACAGGAAGCAGCACTCCCTGATTCTCAAGCTCACGATAAGTAAAGCCAAGCTGACGTAACAACTCCGTACGGCCAGACTCAAACCAGTTCAAATAATTCGCATGATACACAACGCCCATCTGATCACTTTCCTGGTATCGAACACGCAGGGTCGATTCATACCACCGGCTTCGCAAACCGTCTTGCTGTAATTCCATTTATAAATACTCCTTTCGGCATAGGCAGCAGGGAGAGCTTTATGCCCTGGCCCCGTCTGAAGATAGCTTTGTCGTTGATAGTTTGCTTCGGGAGCTTCTGGCGACATAAAATAGCAGCATCGCTCCTGCGATTGAACTCAACATACAAGACAGGTTCATCACTTCTACACCGCCTTGATTGAGCAAGAATCCATTTAATAAATTGCCAACAACACCGGCAAAACCCGAGAACACCATATTAAAAACACTTTGCCCAGTCGCCTGCATCTCGTTAGAGGTGATCTGAGATACATATTCAACGGCAGCAATATAAAAGAACCCGAATGACAGACCATGCAGTACCTGCACTCCAATCATTACGGATGGATAAGGGAATGCCACCTGAATGCCCCACCGCAAGACATAAATAAGTGCACCAAGGAGCAGCGTCCGCTCGCGACCCAGCTTTTTGATTACCTTGGAAGCAAACAGCATGGAGGGCACGTTCGTTACAGATGCGAGAAAAAGCGCAATTCCTGCATAACGAGTTGAACCTCCAACCGACTGAAACGCGATAACGAAGTAGGTTCCAAAAGCAGTCATCGTCTGGTTCACAAGAAAACTGCCACCCAAAAACGCTAGGAACACCCGATTCCCCAGCAGCTTTTTAACCCCCTGAGAAAACGATTGCCGCATCATATGATTCTCTTCTGCCTGCTTCGGCAGCGTCAATGCAATAAGAACCGCTATTAGATTAAACATAAGAAAGGGCAGCCATATCGTGGATACAGAGAAGGACGATACATACAATCCGCCTAAATAGGCTCCCACTGCCGCTCCAATGCTCATCATAAGCCTTATACTACCATAAGTAGCCCCAGCCCTCTTCGCCGCTGAAATCGCGTAAGAATCGGCTATAGGCGCCTGTGTTGAGGAAAAGATTGTTGAGAGGGTATACACCAGCAGTAACACTATAAAATATTCCGAACGGTAAAAGACCGCTAATAAAGCCGGTATCGCCACACTTAGGATTAGTACCAAACGTGTCTGATTATACCGATCCGAGACAATTCCCCATATTGGCTGAATCGTGATCGCAATTAGCGTGCCTGTTGCCATTAGTATACCTATTTGCCCGCTATCAAGTCCATTGTGTACAAGCAGCAGCGTTAGATATGAGCCAAATGAACCACCGGCCAATCCTAAAAACAGATAAAAGCCACGCAGCTTCGATAATTTTTCCATTTTAAGCTACAAATCCTCTCCAGCTTCTTAATCAAGCATTGCACTCTCTTATATTTTAGCAGAACACCCGTACTTCCTATGTAATCACCGCATTTAATATAGCAGTACTATAAAGGCGGTGGACAAGTTGAATGATAAACAAAATTCTATTCGGGTCAATCATCCATGTCTAAAAGACAAATCTAATGCGAACAAATTTCAAAGCTCCGGCTTCGGCTGGTCTTCAACAAACTGGAGCGGGTATACAATCACTGGAAAAAAGGGGACCTTTAACCGCATTGCCGGCGAATGGATCGTTCCCTCCGTAAAACCAACCTCTAAACCTTCCTATTCCTCTGCTTGGATTGGAATCGACGGTTTCAAGAACAGCAGCCTGATCCAAACGGGAACAGGCCATGAATTCGTAAATGGTCGTGCCCGGTATTACGCTTGGTGGGAAATCCTACCTGATGTTGAAACGGTAATTCCCCTTCCAGTGAGCCCTGGAGACCATATAAAAGCTAACATCACGAAGGTAGGCCGCAACAAATGGACGATTACGCTCCGCAATTTGAGCCGAAATTGGATTTTTCGAACATTGCAGCGATACAACGGACCACAAACCTCTGGTGAATGGATTATGGAGGCTCCCGAGGTAGACGGCTCGATCGCAAAGCTGGCGCGCGTCTCCCCTACTTGCTTCTATTGCTGTCGAATTAATGGCAAAAGTCCGAGGCTTACCCTAAATATGGGAGGAATCATGGTGCAAAATAACGCTACTATCGCCGTTCCTTCTTGTCCAAACCATCGTGGGGATTCTTTTACTGTCAAACGAACATACCCCAAATAAAAATTCTCGAACCTGTCATTCAAGATTTGTTACTAACAGCATAAATGGATTTAACATAATCTTCAATCGAATATGTTGATAAACACGAAAAAAGGGCTGCCTCGCTTGTAGATTTACACTACAGTTGAGACAACCCTTTAATTAAGCTCTATGGAACCTGTTAAACAGGTGAAGCCAGTCGAAAACTACTCGATTGTGCTTACTTTTACCAAGTTAGTGGAACCAGAACGTCCAAGTGGAATTCCTGCAGTAATCACAACTAGGTCACCAGTTTGAACCAGACCGGAATCCTTACCACCTTTGATTGCTGTTTCCAGCAGCTCATCTGTGGAAGATGCAACTTGTCCGAACACTGGCGTTACGCCCCAAACGAGGGACAATTGACGCATAGTTCTTTCTTGTGTTGTAACGGCAATGATTGGTGCTTTAGGACGGTATTTGGAAACAACGCGTGCAGTATGACCTGTTACTGTCGAAGAAATGATAGCCTTAGCGTTCAGATCCAAAGCAGAAATTGCAACGGATTGGCTGATTGCTTCTGTAACTGTAGTTTCTTGTGCAGTTTGTTGTTTCATGAAGATTTCATGGTGGTTCAGAGCGGATTCCGCTTTCTCAGCAATGCGGGACATTGTAAGTACGGATTCTACTGGATATTTACCAGCAGCAGTTTCTCCGGAAAGCATGATTGCATCTGTTCCATCTAAAATAGCGTTTGCTACGTCACTTGCTTCAGCGCGAGTAGGACGTGGGTTGCGTTGCATGGAATCCAACATTTGTGTAGCTGTGATAACTGGTTTACCAGCAACGTTACATTTTTGAATCATCAATTTTTGAGCCAAAGGTACATCTTCAGCTGGGATTTCAACACCAAGGTCACCACGAGCAACCATCAGGCCGTCAGAAGCTTCTAAAATTTCATCAAGGTTGTCAACACCTTGTTGGTTTTCGATTTTGGAAATAATTTGGATGTGAGAAGCGTTGTTTTTCTCAAGCAGCTCACGAATTTCCTGAACGTCGCTAGCTTTGCGAACGAAGGAAGCGGCGATAAAATCGATGTCCTGTTCGATACCAAAAAGAATATCGTTGGTGTCTTTTTCCGTAATACCCGGCAAGGAGATGTTTACCCCTGGTACGTTAACGCCTTTTTTGCTCTTAATCGTACCACCGTTTACAATACGGGTCTTGATTTCTGTACCTTGAATGTCGACAACTGTCAAACCAATCAGACCGTCATCAATAAGGATTGTGGATCCTACTTGAACATCGTTAGGAAGTTCGCTGTACGTGATGGAAATACGATCTTGATTACCAAGGATCTCTTCCGTAGTCAGTGTCAGGTACTCGTCCTGAACAAGTTCAATCGGTTCTACTTCCAGCTTGCCTGTGCGAATCTCCGGTCCTTTAGTATCGAGCAGGATAGCAACTGTTTTGTTCAGTTCCTTAGATGCTTGACGGATCGTATTGATCCGAGCACCGTGCTCTTCGAAATCGCCGTGGGAGAAATTCAGACGGGCCACATTCATACCAGCCAAAATCAATTTTTTGATATTCTCCAACGATTCACTCGCAGGTCCGATCGTACATACAATTTTACTTTTCCGCATTAGGTTTTCCTCCGTTTTTTCGTTCTCTCTGTCTCACTTTTTCCAACTACAAAATCTACTACAAGGCTAACTAATAAAATAGGAACTTTGTCACATGTGCCTTTAAGTACGCCCTTATGAATATTACTGCAAACCGGACACAAAATCAATGTTGTAGGCACTTTTAGGTGTAACTTTAAGTCGAATTTTCTGTAAACATAAAAAAAATTAAAATAATCCCGTTAGTGGATCGAGATTATTTTAATTCCAATAAATTGTATATTTTACACTATATCCAAAAGACCCACTAAGTATAGCTATATGTCTTAAAGTGCAAATGATTTTGCACTTTTACACTTCTGACTTCACTTCTTCTTCAATAAAAATTTGTTCCTGCTGAGCCTCTGCAAACTCACCAATTTTACGGAATTTACGATATCGATCATCCTTCAATTCCACTGAGTTCATCTGGGTTAGCTCCTGCAGATGCCGCCATAATGCATCCTTAATCGCCGCTGCCGTTGCTTCGTAATCCCGATGAGCGCCGCCTTTAGGCTCTGGTACGATCTCTTCTATAACTTCCATCTCAAGCAGATCAGCAGCCGTTATCTTCATGGCTTCTGCCGCTTGATCAGCCTTCGAAGCATCCTTCCACAGAATAGAGGCCGCTCCGTTAGGAGATATCGCCGAATAAATGGCATGTTCCAGCATGAGCACTCTATTGCCAACCGCCAATGCCAAGGCGCCACCGCTTCCGCCTTCACCGATGACCACACAGATTACAGGGACACCAAACTGAGACATCTCGCGTAAATTACGGGCAATCGCTTCGGATTGACCTCTTTCCTCGGCTGTGTTGCCTGGGTATGCACCTTTCGTATCCACGAAGGTAATAATGGGACGTTTGAACTTGTCCGCTTGCTGCATCAGACGCAGCGCTTTACGGAAGCCCTCAGGGTGTGCACTGCCGAAGAATCGTAAAATATTCTCTTTGGTGTCTTTACCGCGCTGCTGGCCAATAACTGTAACCGGCAACCCATTTAGTTTACCGATGCCGCCTACAATAGCAAGATCATCCCCAAACATCCGATCACCGTGGAGCTCAATAAAATCTGTGAAGATCTGCCCCATAAGATCAAGGGAAGTCGGACGTCCTTGATGTCTAGCCAAATGCATTTTTTGCGAAGGAGAGATATTAGAATATATTTCTTCCTCCAGCACACGGTATCGCTCTTCCAGCCTAGCTACCTCGTCCGTAAAATCAATACCCTTCTCTTCGCCAAACTGTTTCAGTTCAGCAATCTTCTTGCGCATTTCTACCAGAGGCATTTCAAAAGGCAACTCTCCTGCCAACCTAAAATCCCCCTTTCACGTCATGCAGCTCCAAAATTTTAGTCAATGTAGCGCGCATTTCTTTGCGGTGCACGACCATATCAAGCAACCCATGCTGAAGATTAAATTCAGCAGTCTGGAAATCATCCGGAAGCTTCTGGCGAATGGTCTGCTCAATGACTATACGTCCTGCGAAACCAAATACCGCTCCAGGCTCTGCAATAATTATATCACCAAGGCTGGCAAAACTCGCAGATACTCCACCGGTAGTAGGATCCGTAATTATCGAGATGTAAAGACCTCCAACCTCGTTAAAACGAGCCAGCGCAGCGCTGGTCTTCGCCATTTGCATTAGACTAAGAATACTCTCCTGCATTCTCGCTCCACCTGAAGTAGAGAAAATAAGGAGTGGAAGCTGTTGCTCCGTGGCCTCTTCTATCGCACGGGTGATCTTCTCACCTACTACAGAGCCCATACTGCCTGAGAAAAATTCAAAATTCATCACAGCTACGATGACTGGATGGCCACCAATGGAACCCTGACCCGTAATTACGGCTTCAGTTTGTCCAGATTTCAGCTGCTGTTGCTCCACTTTGGAAGCGTAACCCGGAAATTTCAGCGGGTCGATAGAATACATTTCACTGTCAAACTCAATAAAGCCCTCAGGGTCTAATGTCATCGCAATGCGCTCCACAGCATTTAGGCGCATGTGGTGACCACAAGTAGGACATACCTTTAGGTTCTTCTCTAATTCCTTACTATACTGGATCGTTCCGCATTTATTACATTTGCTCATTAATCCTTCAGGGATTTCACGTTTGGGGCGTTCGCCTTCCGCAGGCCCGCCGCTCCGCTCCAGACGTTCTGAAGGAATAGTCGCGTACTTCCGTTTCTTCTGAAATAAATCTTTGAACACACCCGCACCTCTTCAGCCGTTTATTTGCGTTATGCAGCTTGCCGCTGTCATGACTTTTGTCTTGTAAGAAACTCAGGGATGCAGAATAAGATTAAGGACTTCCTGTACTTCCTCCAGCTCACCTGAAGGAACCAATATCTCAAACTGCTGCTTGGACATATTGATTGGACGGCATTCTACCAAAAAACCTTCTTCTGTCAGCTTACTCTTAATCATATCCGCCACTCTGGCGGTCGGCGCGATATATATTACCGTCCACATGCCCTGCAAGGCCTCCCCAATCTTAATTCCCAGCCGTATCCCGTATAATGGAATTATGATAACACAGTTTTCTTTTTTCCCGCAACAGGAGTAGGGCATAGGAAGCAAGACTGAGGAACTTGTTCAAACGAAATAAAGGGGCTCAATTATTCCTTGTCCGTGCCTAAAGGATATACTTTTGCCCCTTCATGCCGATGAGCAATTCTGGCGGAAGCGGCGGCAGCAATGCCGGCAACAAGGTCATCCAAGAATACATGAATCCTACCTTTATCATCGTTCAGTTCACCAATGATTCCAAGCTTTATTTTGTCCAAATACCCAAAACCTGTCAGTCCGATCATCCCATATACCCCCGTAATACCAAGCGCCAGAGTCTCGTCCGCTCCGTAGAGGGATTCATCAGCCTCCATTACCGCCTGCAGCGGCTGTGGAAGCAGTTTTTTCTCGGCTAATTCATCAAGAGCAACACCTGTCATTAAAGTATACTGCACTTCTCTTTTGCCCAAAACAGACTTGACGCTGGACAGACATTCATCCTTGGTTAAACCAGGATAATAAACCGATTGTAAAATATATACGATTTCAGCAATGGAGGAAAGTGATACACCTCTGCGTTCCAACAGATCTACTGCCATTTGATAGGACATGCTGCGACTCCCCTTTCCGTACAGGGATGTGCCCTGTGGTTTCCTAATGTATGCGGAAAAGGGGAGAATTGTTCTTATTTTATTCTTACCGTACCTGCACCCAGCATAACCTCGATCGCCGCGAAAAGTTCCTCGGACGGCTTAATTCGATAATTATCGCTAAGAGCTAGGAGCTTCTGATCCTGTTCATAGAACAGAAGCGTCGCAGCTGGACCGGGATGATTCTGCAGCAGCTCTTTCAGGCGCGACAGCAACGCTGCATTCTCTGAGGCCGGCGTGATCTTGATAAAGACACGCTGGCCTGAGGTCGCCGCTGTTGTTGGCGCGGCCTGTGCAGGTGTTGCAGGCGGCGTTGTGCCGCCTGCTGGCCTGGCAGCCGGACCAGTGGCGGCACCGCTGGTCCGGGAAGCAGGAGCTGCGCCGCGTGGCGGCGCTCCTGCCGAGGCCGAGCGTCCCGCGCTGTACGAGCGGGACGTGGCGGCACTACGGCGCTGCAACAGCCCGCGGAGAGCCTCCGCAGACAGCAGCGCCACTTCCTCGGCCAGCAGCTTGAAGCCTTCGTCTTCCTGCTGCACCTTAGCGCGCAAGGCCAACAGCGCGCCCTTGGCAATCAAGCTGCGGCTTCGCTTCCACACCTCAGGGAAGAGCACGACCTCGCAGCGCTCGATCTGATCTTCCCATTCGACGAAGGCCATCGATTTTCCTTGCTTCGTCGTAATTTCCTTAACGGATACTACCATTCCGGCCGTAACCGTCTGGCTCTCATCCGCGGCTTCACCAAGATCCATCAGCCGCTGCATGCCGGGCTCCTCAAGCAGTTCCGCGCTATCATCAAGCGGATGGCCCGAAAGATATAACCCCAGCAGCTCACGTTCCATCTCCAGCTGCTGGCCAATGGTGAACTTAGGGATATCCGGATAGCGGATTTCCCAGTTCGGTGTCTCCACCAAATCGTCGAACAGTTGGATTTGCAGTTCATCCCGCTCCTTGCGCCATTTCAGCGCAGCGTCAACCGTCTCGTCCAGCATAGCCAGCAGCTGGGCGCGGTGACCCGGCAGACAGTCAAAAGCTCCCGCCTGCAGCAAAGATTCCACTACCCGCTTATTGCAGACCCGCAGGTCCACACGTCGACAGAAATCTAGCAGACTGTCGAACGGCCGCTCCTTGCGGACTGCCATAATGTTCTCCACTGCCAGCGTGCCGACGTTCTTAATGGCTGCGAGTCCAAAGCGGATATGCCCCGTTCCGGTTCCTTCGCCTGGAACCGGAGTAAACAATACGCCGCTCTCGTTCACATCCGGCGGCAACACGCCGATGCCCGTGCGGCGGCAGTCCAGCACATACTCCGCTACCTTGCGGTGAGTGCCCATTACAGCGGTCAACATAGACGCCATAAACTGCACCGGATAATGTGCCTTGAGATAAGCTGTCTGGAAAGCCAACACTCCGTAAGCCGCGGCATGAGCACGCGGGAAGCCGTAATCGGCAAAGCGCACGATCATATCATAAACAGCATTCGCATCCGTTTCATTATACCCCTGCTGCAAGCTGCCTTGAACAAAATGGCTCCGTTCCTTATCCAGAGTCTCACGTTTTTTCTTAGAGACCGCTCGACGGAGCAGATCCGCTTCTCCTAACGAGAAGCCCGCCATCAGAGAAGCAATCTGCATGATCTGTTCCTGATACACAATGATCCCATAGGTGTCCGCTAAAATAGCCTTCAAATCAGAATGTGGATACTCTACTTCAATCTCACCGTGTTTGCCTGCTATATATTTCGGGATAAATTCCATCGGACCCGGACGATACAGCGCTAGAACCGATACAATATCTTCAAAGCCGTTAGGCTTCAGATCTTTAAGTACTCGTCTAACGCCCGCCGACTCCAGCTGGAAGACCCCTGTTGTCTCACCAGCCCCAAGCATTTCATACGTAGCTGGATCATGATCTGGGATGACACGGAAATCCGGAACACTTCCGCTCATTTCTTTAATCGAATTCATACAGCGTTCGATAATCGACAACGTGCGCAAACCCAGAAAATCCATTTTCAACAGCCCGACGCTCTCCAAATGCTCCATAGAGTATTGGGTTAACGCCGTACTTTCATTACCTTCCTGAAGTGGGACTGCATCGGTCAACGGACCCTTCGAGATAACAACCCCAGCAGCATGTGTCGAAGCATGGCGGGGCATGCCCTCCACCTTCATTGCCATATCCAGCAACCCTTTAATCTTTGGATTGCTATCATACAGTGCTTTAAGATCTGGTGTACTCTCCAGCGCCCTGGCAAGGCTGATCCCTAGTTGACCAGGTATAAGCTTGGCAGCTTTGTCTACCTCGTTATAAGGCAAGTTCAGCACCCTGCCTACATCACGAACGGCAGCCCGTGCAGCCATAGTTCCGAAAGTAATAATTTGCGCCACATGTTCTTTGCCGTATTTCTCCACTACATAACCAATAACCTCATCACGCCGTTCATCGCTAAAATCGATATCAATATCCGGCATGGTGATCCGTTCTGGATTTAGAAAACGTTCAAAGAGCAAGTTATATTTCAATGGGTCCACGTCAGTTATTCGCAAAGCGTATGCGGTGAGACTACCCGCGGAAGATCCCCGTCCGGGTCCCGTAGCAATTCCCTGACGATGACAATAAGCAATAAAATCCCACACAATTAGAAAATAATCGCTGAAGCCCATACTCTCGATAACGCCCAGCTCATAGGTGAGACGCTTCTCAGCCGTCTCTCTTTGCTCAGGTGTAGCCCATTGCGGTGTATCTATATATCGTTCCTCCATCCCCTTCCAGCACAGCTCACGCAAATAAGCAGCGGAATCCATGCCTTCAGGGAGCGGAGAATAGGCAGGCAGAATATGATTGCCGAAGGTAAGCTCCAAATTACATTTTTCTGCGATCAATAAGGTATTGGCGATAGCCTGCGGCACATGCGGAAACAATGCCGCCATTTGCTCGCTGCTTTTTAGAAACAGCTGATCTGTTCCGATCTTGAGACGTTCCTCATCATCCACCGTTTTGCCTGTTCCGATGCAGATCAGCACATCCTGAACCTCAGCATCTTCCTTCGCCAAATAATGGACATCATTCGTCACCACAAGTGGAATTTCACATTCCCCGGCAAGGGCGATCAGCTTGGGATTCACTCTCTTTTGCTCGGAGATCCCGTGGTCTTGGAGCTCCAGATAGAAATCTTCGCCAAAAATCGCCTTATATCGCAGCGCAGCCTTTCGCGCCTCCTCATCACGACCATGCAGCAGATGCTGCGGCACTTCTCCGCCCAGACAAGCACTAAGGCAGATAATCCCCTCTGAATGAGCTGCCAACACTTCCATATCGATCCGGGGTTTATAATGATGGCCTTCCAGATGGCCGATAGAGATCAGCTTCATCAGGTTCTTGTAGCCGGTTTCATTCTTGACGAGCAGAATCAAGTGGTAGATCGGTTGATCTTTTCGACTGCCCCGCTCACGGCGTGAACCCGCGGTTAAATAAGCTTCACAGCCAATAATCGGCTTGATTCCATTCTCTTTACACGCTTTATAAAAGGGGATGGCCCCGTACATCACTCCATGATCCGTAAGCGCCAGCGACTTCATGCCGTATTCGCCGGCCCGGCGCACGAGATCGGTAATGCGCGCCGCCCCGTCCAGTAAACTGTATTCGCTGTGCACATGCAAATGCACGAAAGGGCTCATAACCCCACTTCCTCTCTACTGCAAAAATCAAACATAAGATGAAACTATTTTATCATATTAAAGGGGGACCCGCCCATACAATGGATTAAGAGCATAAGGACAGGCAAAGCTTGTAAATGCCTCGTCCGGGAAGGGGCCTGTATGAGCATTTTTATGAGCAAAGCTATCCTCGACTTCTTTATCGCCTTCGGCATCGTGCTTGGCGGAGCTATGCTCGGCGGAATCGGCGCCGTTGTATCCCTGCAACCGCCGACGCAAACGATGCTGGATGTGGCAGATCGGATTAAAATATGGGCACTAGCAGCCGCTGTAGGAGGTACTATGGACCCCTTACGGGTCATTGAAAGCAACATGATTGGAGGCAACCTCTCCCCCGCCATCAAACAAATCATGTATCTTGCCTTCGCTTTTCTAGGAGCCCATATGGGCAGTGAGCTAGTAAAATGGGTGTGCGGCAGGGGGTAACGCCAGTGAGAGTTCCACCATTCAGTCGTTTTCGCAGATTCACCCAGATCTCCGCTATATTCATGCTAGGGATCGTCGTAGGAGCTGTCATATACAATGCTATTTACCATGTAGGATATAACGTATTATGGCTGCATAATCAAGATCTGCGTGTACAGATCGAGCAATATCAAAAAGATATTCAGACACTCAAAAAATACAATAATACCTCAACCGTAATCAGAGAAATCAAAATTCGATCGGAGGAAAGCAAATCCAAAGAAGATACCCCACTTGACCCCGTAACTGTAAAATTAATCATAAGCCAAATGGGCTCAGATCTGGAACCGATGCGCGGCCGCAGCATGTTCGATATTGATACAGACAGTAAACTGGTTAGACTGCTGTTGGATGGCAAGCTATACATTGTGCGTGACAAGGAATACTCTGTCAAAATCCGAACCATGCTCGTCATGGAAGGCGTCCTGCAAATCTGGGTAGAAATCAGTCCTTTTAAGCGCAGCTGACAGCCATCGTGTGATACAATAATGGACAGACGTGGAAATTACTTCTTGGCTACTGCAAGACACGATAAAGGAGCTGGCTGTCCATGGTTTTATTTATCAAGTATTTATTGTTTATCCTGCTGGTGATCTTTGTAATCGGTGCCGCTGTGTTCAGCATATCCTCCCGCCGTGCCTTAAATCCCCAAGATAAAGGGCTGAAACGCTCCGTCATGAATGTGATGCTCGGTGCTATGCTCGTAACGCTATCCTTGATATCCATGTTTTTGTTTCGCGGCTCTACCGTTAATATTATTGTTGAAGCTGCCTTTCTGCTGATTGGTGCGTTCAACATCTTCTCGGGTCTACGCAGCTATAGTTTTTACAGCCGTAGCCGCAGCCAGGAACAACACCAGTCAAAAGCCTAGCTGCTGCTCTGACGGAATAGGAAAAGAATAAAATAGACTCCCCTCTCAATCAATGATGAGGGCAGTCTATTTAGCATGTATACGATCCTATTTACCGGATGCTATCCAGCTAGCAAACCATTCTTTAGCCATGATCAATGGATTGCAGCATCAGAACAGCTTTGGCTACCAGAGTATCCGAGTGGCTGATCTCAATCTCAAGCTTACAGGTACGGCGGCTGATTTCGAGCAGTCTCGGCATTACAATGATCGCGTGTTCGATCTGTACCGGTCGGATAAAATAAGTGGACATATTATCTAGTACATAATCATTTCCTGTGATATCCTTAGCTGCTTTAAATGCCGAAAGCGTCATAAGCGTAGACAATATTCCTTCAGAAATCGTCCCAAGATCCGTGGCCATCTGCGGCGTAATAAAGCCATGGAAGAACAATCGTCCCTCTTCGTCCCGCTCATCCGCAAAACCATTCCAAATGAGATGATCAAAAGTCTCTCCCAGCTGAGGTTGGTTCCGAACATCGCGTAAGCTTTGCAGCACTTCTTTACGGGTTAGGGAGCCTACCAGTTTGCGGTTACGGTCCACTATGGGCAGAAAATCCACGCCTTCCCACATCATGATCTGGGCCGCGGAGGCTAGTGAGGTTTGCAGTGCAGCCGTAACCGGACTGCGAATCATCGCTTTTTCAATGATCTGCCCTTCCGTCAATTCCTCTACATCACGGCGACCGATAATGCCAATGACTCGGTTCCATTCATCCGTAACGGGAAAGCGCTGCTCTCCAGTTTCCTCAGAAACCTGTCGTAGCTCGCCGACGGTGCTAGAGATTTTTAACGTATTCAGGCGCGGTTTGCTGTCGATAATATCCTCTACCAGCATAATTTTTTTCTTTATCAATCTATCAAAAATAGCACGGTTAATCATTGAAGCGACGGTAAACGTGTCATGTCTCGAAGAAATAATGGGAAGATCCAGCTCGTCTGCCAATGCCTTCACTTCACGGCTCGTCCCGAAGCCCCCTGTCACCAGAACCCCTGCACCCTGCTCCAGCGCCAGAGAGTGAACATCATCACGGTTACCCACAATCAACAGACTGTCAGCGTCTATATAACGGATCATCGCATCGACCTTCATCGCCCCGATCACGTATTTATGCAGATGTTTATTTAGTCCACTTGCCCCGCCAAGCACATGCCCTTCAACAATATCAACTACATCGCCAAACGTCAGCTGCTCTGAAATGTTCCGAGGTTTCTTTTCTACACGAACTGTACCAATCCGTTCCTTCGTGATGACTATCCCGAGATTCTCAGCTTCCTTCACTGCACGGTAAGCAGTCCCTTCGCTGACTAACATTTCTTTGGCGAGCTTGCGAACAGATATTTTGGTACCTACCTTAAGACTTTCAATATGCTGCAGCAGTTGCTCGTGTTTAGTAATCGCATCGCCTTGACCTTCCAACTGTTACACCCCCATGCTCCGATCTGTACTATACTGTACCTATTATACAACGATAGAATGGCTCAGTACAACCGATTCATAAGCTTCGGATTCGAATTTCACTCTCCTTACACAATCTACGATTAAGGTAGGTATTGCCACATAGCAAGTTTGAAAACCACCTTAAAATCGAATTTTTTGAAACTGAATATCTCTGATGCGTTTTAAGCTGACCTTAAAAATTCGCTGCCTTTATTTAGCAACCTTTTCCTCTTTTTTATAGTCTGAGAATTAATGAATGTGTAAAGGAGCATTGAAGATATGAACAAGACCGCTTTATTACTACTTACCCTTACTTTGCTTTTCATAGGACTGGTCAGCTGTGGAAATACGGGAAACGAAATAAAACAAGCAGACCAGATAGAGCTGGATGCAAATAATATAGTTTCTATCAACTTAATTGAAAGAAAACAGCCAACGACGACTATTTCTGATACATCCTCCTTTGAACGTTTCGTTCAAGCCATAACTACTGCTGAATATGATAGAGGACAACTAGATATTGCTCCCAGCGATTACAGAACCACTGTGAACATGAAGGATGGCATAAGTTATGAATTCTCTTTTTGGATCGTCGGAAGTAACAATGGGTTACTCATTAAATCAGGACAAATGGGCCACTATCGCCTGTCAGATACCAGCAAAAAGGATCTATTGGACTTGTTTCAATCAACTTTTAATGAAGATAAGAATTCATCAGAAGACACTGTTAACCCACAGCCCCCAAGCGTTCAAGTTACTGTTGGCGGTGAGCAGTTCGAGGCTATTCAAGGCTCTTATTGCTGGACCGACAATGGCAAAGGCGTATGTGTGGATATGGCTTCTTACGATGAGCTGGTTTCCAAACAGAAGGTACATCCCAAAGCCATCAGCGGTGATCAGGTAGAACTCGAATTCTCATATGCACCCAAGGAGATGGAGGTTATGGCTTCATTTCCTGGTGGGGAACGACCAGACGAAGCCCTTTCCGTGGACAAAACTCGCAGCAGGTAGCGGCAGACACCTATATATCATCCATGCAAGATGGCCTCAGGGAAGCGCCAGTTATGTATTTGAAGTTCAATGCTCGGTCAGTAAAAAGTAATCGGATTGTTTTTGCTTAACACGTGGATGGGATGGTCGGATGATGGTCGGATGATGGTAGGATGGTAGGATGGTAGGATGGTAGGATGGTAGGATTATGTCCATCCTCTCTACGATCAGGAAAAAAGTTTATACTATCGACGTGAAAGGAGCTGAGCTTATGCAATTTCTTTTTATACTCGCGGTCCTCGTTCCTGCAGTGTGGTATTACGCGGCTCTTGGTAAACGGATATCTGCCGAAGAAAAGAAGGCTGGAAGAGATCTCACCAATGAGAAAATAACATTTAACCCCCTGCAAGCAATACAGGGGGCATATTAAAGCCCACTGGCTTAGGCTAGTGGGCTTTTTCGTATGAGTGTGTCTTTTTTGTATGCCTCTTTGTGTGACTTTTACGCTTTGCGCGGCATTCTACGGTATTTATACCTCTCTTTTGGCTACTTTTACGATTTGCGCGGCATTCTACGGTATTTATACTTCTCTTTTCACGTCTTTTGCGTTTTGCCCGGCATTCTACGGTATTTATACCTTTCTTTTGGCTACTTTGGTGTTTTGCCCGGCATTCTACGGTATTTATACTTCTCTTTTCACGACTTTTGCGTTTTGCCCGGCATTCTACGGTATTTATACCTTTCTTTTGGCTACTTTGGTGTTTTGCGCGGCATTCTAAGGCATTTATACTTCTCTTTTAGCTACTTCTACGCTTTCCGCGGCATTCTACGGTATTTATACTTCTCTTTTGGCTACTTTTACGATTTGCGCGGCATTCTAAGGCATTTTTGCCTCTCTTTGCACGACTGCCGTGCTTTTCGAGAGACCTGAAGCTAATCTAGCTTTTTTAGTAATCGACCCCAACTCTATTATCTTTGCGAAACTCTAGTTTCTTCATTCCACTTTGTCTGCCATTGCTCCAGCTTTGCTTTTCGCACAGCTTCCAAACGTTTGGTCTTTTCCTCATCAACCCCGATAATAAAATGCAGATGTGCCGCAATGACCATAAACGCAAAAAGTGACCAGACGACTCCAAAACCAAACACCCAACTCGGTCCATTCGCAAGCGAAAGCTTCGGCAGTGCATACAAAAGCATGGCCAACGCCAGCAAGAGATAGACACCGTGTTTGAACTTGTTTCTTTTTCTCATTAATAACAGCTCCTTCGTAGACAGGATATTCGATTGAATCTATATCTCTACTCTATGAACATGAGGCCCGTAATATGAGACAAGTCCATTAAAAATATAACCTTTTCAAAATTATGTATAAAAGGTTAGCATTTATATAGCAAGAGACGCTTATATATGAGATGATGATTTCATTTAGGGGAGGCGTTTTTGAATTGAATGCAGCTTATAATCATACCGAATACATAATTCGCAAAAAGGTATTTTCGATCATGGGTGCGAAACTTCATATTTTTGACAGCTCTGAGCAGCTTGTGCTCTATTCACAAATGAAAGCGTTCAAGCTTAAAGAAGACATTGCACTTTATACGGATGAATCTATGCAGAAGGAGCTTCTGCGCATAAAAGCCCGTAGCGTCGTCGATTTTAGCGCTACTTATGATGTACACGATACAGAGTCCGGTGAGCATATTGGTGCTTTTCGCCGTAAGGGTCTCAAATCTATTTTGAAGGATGAATGGATTATTCTTGACCGTCATGATCAGGAAATCGGAAAAATCAAGGAAGACAGCACCGCGATGGCTTTACTGCACCGCTTCATCGCTATTATTCCGCAGAAATATAATATCGAGATGGATGATACTACGATCCCTGCCTTCAAGCAAAATTTCAATCCATTTGTCACCAAAATTATGGCTGACTTCTCGGAGGATCGAAAAGGCAAGCTTGATCGCCGCTTAGGTTTGGCAGCTGGTATTCTTCTCTGCGCAGTCGAAGGTAAACAAGATTAGTTGAGGTTGAGGTTGAGGTTGAGGTTGAGGTCGAGCTTAGGCTAGCCATATAGTCACAGCCACAAGAAAGAGGGTGCTTCCAGAGCCATCGGCTTCGGGAACACCCTCTTTTGATTTTCATTGCTGAAATTTATTCACCGTACAATTGGGACAAACTCTCGGTGATAATTTTATTTACATCCTCGATTACAACGCTCAGACGGCGTTCCGCATCGAACAGACGACGAATGCCAAGATTCAAATTAAGCACCTCGAACAGCTTCTCCATCTTTTCCATTTCTTCCTGTGGAGGCATTTCTCCGCTCATCATCCGTTGTTGCAGCTCCATCTGACCTTGGCGGAAATTGTCCAGCATCGCTTTCGCTTCAGGATCCGTTTCTACGACCTTCATGGCATTTCTGATGTCCGATACCTCGCTGCTCTCTTTAATGGCTTTCGCCAGTTCATGTGCTTTGTCGTGAATGCTCATTATGATTCCTCCTAAAAGTTTTGTTAGCGTACACTTCCTATCGTCTTCGTGCAAAACTCACTTCGGAAGCTTACGCTTAGGTTTTGTAACAGCTGCTTCCTGAATCTACTCTGCTCTAAAAACTCACTTCGGAAACTTACGCTTAAGTTTTGTTAGCAGCTGCTTCCTGAATCCACGCTGCTTTAGTTTCCAATATTCGCTCATTCCATACTTGTTTCGCTTCTTGGGCCGAGCTTATGAAATGACTGGGCAAGGTTTTTAGCGGTTAGGTCAATCACCAAGGGTCATCTGTCTCCATATGATGAATGATATGTAACCCTTAGCTACCAAATTGCCGGCATCATGCTGCCTACCGGAAGGAGATCCACGATGTCCCAATTCAAGATCCCGGTCCATACGGTCAACTCGGGCATCCTGCAGGAAAACGCTATAATGCTTGGCGAAAAATCCATGAAAAGACTCAAAATCCCGTCTCACGGAACACTCCAGCTGGCATTCGGCTCTTTCCGGCAGGAGGTTACCATTATCTCGGCTCCCAAATCCGACATCCTGCGTGTAAGCGAAGGACTGGCGCGGCGGACCGGATGGAAACACCGACAAACCCTCAACGTTTCTTACAGCTCTGTAAGCCGTACCTTGCGGCTTGGACCGTTGATCGGCGTGCTCGTCAGTCGTGACCATCCAGATAATCTCGACAGGTTGTTTGGACCCATTACCATGTTCTGCCGGGAATTGACAAATGCCTGCCACACACAAGGCGCCTATGTATATTTCTTTACCCCGGAAGCGCTGGAAACACGCAGTTCTTCCATTCAGGGCTGGGTATACAACGAGGGTTGGAGAAAAATGAGTCTGCCCATTGCCGATGTAATCAACAATCGGTTAACGACGCGAAAGGTGGAGAATAAACCTAGCGTACAGCATTTTTTGGCGGATGTAAAATCGCGATATGGAACGCATTTCTTCAACGAAAAATTTCTTGACAAGACAGAGGTATTTGAAGCTTTAGCGCAAGACCCTTCCCTGCAGCGGTATTTACCTGAATCGCATGCGTTGAACGGCTTTGCCGTAATGAAGAAGATGTGCAGCCATTACCCAAGTGTATTTTTGAAACCTGTACGAGGCAGTCTCGGCAAAGGCATACTTCGTATCTCTAAAGAAGAAGGCGGAGGTTACCGTCTATTGTCTACTACCTCCATAGGTACACGCAAGCAAAGCTACACCACTCTCGCTAAATTGTACCAGTCCATCGCTCCCAAAATGAAGACCACTCGATACCAGATTCAGCAGGGATTGCCTTTGATGGAGCTAGGAAGGCGACCTGTAGATTTCCGGGCACTTGTTCAGAAGAATGGCAGCGGAAAATGGGGGGTTACCTCCATTGTCGCCCGCACCGCCGGCAGCAATCACTTCGTGTCTAATTTAGCTAGAGGTGGCAGTCTCAGCACTGTAAAAGAAGCAGTTAGCAAGAGCAGTCTTCCTCCGGGCGCAAAAGAAAACGTTCAGCTTCAGCTGCCCAGAGCAGCACTTGCCATTGCAAGAGGGGTCGAAACCTTTATCCCCGCTCATTTCGGAGAGCTCGGAATCGATCTGGCACTGGATCAATCAGGACGAATATGGCTCTTAGAGGTTAACTCCAAGCCCTCCAAGAACGATAATACACCGTTAAACGATCAAAAAATAAGACCGTCCGTCAAGCAAATGATTTTATATTGCCGCTACTTGGCCGGTTTATAAGGAGGACACGATGACTGAAACAGAAGTGGGGTTCCTCGGCATTATGACAGGCCGCCGCAACGGGAATCCACCGATCGCCGAGCCAGAGTTTTGCAGTCATTTATGCCGGGCAGCTCCTCTATACAGCCTAAAAGTCCTCGTATTTCATCCAGACGGAGTAGCGGCAGACGGGTCCTCCATTACCGGTTATACCTGGAAAGATGGAAGCTGGCGGAATACCACTTCTTCTCCGCCAGATATTATCTATAATCGCTGCTTTTACGAAGGTCCGAAAGAAAGAAAAGAAGCTTCCGCTGCTCTCTCTACTCTTCATCGTTCCCTGCCTTGGTCTCGAGGTTTACCAGATAAATGGGGTGTACATGAGATATTGAAGCGCGACCGGAGAGCAGCGGCAATACTGCCGGAAACTGTACTCTATACCGGTAACCGCAGGTTAAGTACAATGCTTGCTGAAAGAGAATATGGAGTCTTTCTAAAGCCCAAGGCCGGCACCCATGGCAAACGTACATTACATGCCATACTGCAGAACAGAGGCATGAGAGTACGAGGGCGTGACGGAACAAATACACCCTTTCAATATGTTTTCGACTCACAGGCTGAAGGACTGAACTGGATTCATGAATTTATCGGCTCACGCCGCTATATTATACAGCCTTTCCTGCACCTAACTAATAGTAAGGGGCAACCGTTCGATGTGCGTGTATTGATGCAAAAGAATGGCCTTGGCCGCTGGACTCTTACCGGCATGGCCGTACGGCTGGGTAACCAAGGTTCGCTGACTTCGAACCTGCATGGCGGCGGAACAGCTGTTTCTCCCCTGCCTTTTTTGCTTGCAGAATATGGTCAGGGTGGAAAAGACATCATGCGTGAGCTTGCTGCAGAAGCTGCATACTTGCCTCCCCTACTGGAGGCTGCATGCGGCAGGCTTGGAGAACTCGGCCTTGATTTCGGTATTGATTCGAGCGGTCGGATTCATTTACTAGAAGCAAATTCCAAGCCAGGGCGCACGGTATTCCGGCTGACGGGCGACCGCCGGGCTGCTAAGCTCGCCGCCGAGAATCCACTGTCTTATGCGCGCCATCTACTGCTCACACAACGACGGATACCATCCCTATCTACGGACAGCTCCGTTACAAACGGGAGAATGATAACAATGGTTCCTAAGGAGGATTCATAAATGAGTCTCACTTTTTGCAATGTGCATTTCACTAAGCAGCCCCAAAGAGTTGTATATGTATCAGGTGCACTGATGAAAAGCTTGAAGTTAACCGGGAAAAAAAATATACGCTTAAGGCTCGGTAAAGATGCCACCCCGACCATGATCAAGCCCATCAAGCGCGCCGGAAATCACCTATATCTCGCCTCAGGCGTAAAAAGCGCTATCAAGGTTCCGAAATCAGGCGGTGTCTATTTACGCAATCTACAGAATGACGAGGTGCAGCTAGGACCTTTAGTTGGCATATTGTCCGATGGTCCTGCTTCCTCGTCTCAGCCTTTCGGTTCTCGCACAGGGTTCATCAAGCAATTACTGCGGGAAGGCAGCAACAAATGTTATATATTTGCCTTTATGCCGCGTGACATCAACTGGCAACAGGAACAGGTCTATGGATATTTTTTGACTTCAAGCGGTAAGTTTGAACGAAAAATGGTCCCTCTGCCTGATGTTGTCTATAATCGCTTGCCCAGTCGGAGAGCTGAGACCTCACCCTATATCAACCAACTTCGCGAACGATTTATGCGGAAAAGAATTCCATACTTTAACTGGAGCTTTTTCAATAAATCCGATATCTATAAGCTTTTAGAAAATGATGGGGCGGCAAATCGTTATGTTCCTGAAACCCACAGCAATCCGTCCACGGAAAAAATGAGAGAAATGCTGGATCACCATCATTTTGTATACTATAAACCTTCTGCGGGAAGTCTGGGGCACGGCATTTATCGGCTTACCTATCTCCCGAAAAAGGGGTATTTTGCCCGCTACCGCCGCGGTGGAAAAAACGTTCTTTTACGCTTTACCACCTTTGAAGCCCTTATGCGTATGCTTCGTTCGCGTCACGGTCAAAATCTGCAAAATTATATAGTTCAGCAGGGAATACGTCTCATTGAAATAGATGGCTGCCCGATTGATTTCCGGTTCCATATGCATAAAAACGGCAGTAATCAGTGGATTGTAGTCGGCATAGGCGCTAAAAAAGCCGGCCGTGGCAGTGTCACCACTCACCTTAAAAATGGAGGAGCATTGCTTACACCTCAGCAAGCACTCGGACGTGTATTCGGCGCAAGAGCTGACGAAGTACTGCAGCGTGCAAAGACTACAGCCATCAAGCTGGCAGAATCACTAGAAGTCCAGCATCGTCATTTGCTCGGTGAAATTGGCTTTGATCTCGGAATTGATCAGGATGAAGACATCTGGATGTTCGAGGCCAACGCCAAACCAGGTCGTTCCATCTTCCGTCACCCTTCCCTGCGCGCTGAGGGCAAAGCTTCCATCGAGCACATTCTGGAGCATTGTCTATACCTCAGCAAATTCCGCAGGAGGGATGAGATGTGAGCACCCATAATCCGGAAGATACAAAACCTGTTATTGCCATACTGACAACCAGCGATAAAGTACGGCAATTTAATGGCAACCGCAGCAACTTCCGGGACATTATTCGCACAGGCAAAGAAATGGGATTTCTTGTCTACGTCGTCACTGTCCGTGACCTCAAGCTTGAGGAACGGATGGTGAACGGATATGTCCCATCGTCCAGCGGTAAAATCTGGTACAGCATTCCTGTACCTCTTCCACAAATCATTTATAACCGAATTCCCACCCGTGAGGATGAGGAAAAACCTGCTGTGGTACGTAAAATAGCTCAATGCCTGGAACATCCAGGCATTAAGCTATATAATCCATATTTTTTCAATAAATGGAGTCTATTCGAATGGTTAAGGGGTTCGCACTCCACCTCAAAGCATGTTCCAAAAACGAGACGATTACGCAGTGCAAACACCCTTACTGCCATGCTGAACCAGCATACCAGCCTCTACCTTAAACCAGAGAACGGCAAAGCAGGAAAAGGAATTATGCGCCTGAAATATCGTGCAGATACCGCTTTGCCTTACCGGCTTCAAATTCAAAGCGGCAAAAAAAATGTGACGTACAAAGCAGCTTCCATGGACCGGCTCTGGGCAAGAATCGGAAAAGAAAAAGGAATCTCTCGTTATATTGTGCAGCAGGCTATTGAACTGGCGACTCATCGGGGAAGACCGTTTGATCTGCGGGTGCTGCTGCAAAAAAACAGCAGAGGCGGCTGGGGAGTGACCGGCATAGGCGCACGCCTCGCCGGTGCCCGAAGTATAACGACACATGTACCACGCGGCGGTAGTATTGAAGAGCCTGCCAGCATGCTGGAAAGTACATTTGGAACCGAAAGAGCAGCCATGATCCTGAAGAGCGTGCCTACAACCGCCCTTCTTATCGCTAGACAAATCGAAAGAGCTTCTGACTCTATGCTCGGAGAGATGTCGATGGATCTGGGTGTAGATGAGAACGGGGGACTCTGGTTCTTTGAGGCCAACTCCCGGCCGATGAAATTTGATGAACCCGCGATCCGCAAGCTGTCCCTAGAGCGAATCTTTCACTACGGCCAGCACTTAGCGCGCCAGTTTAAATAGAAATCATTAAAAGGATGTGACACAGCATGCAGATATCCTCCATCTATGACACAAATGCCAAACAGTGGAAATCACGGCTGGCTGGACTGCTTGAGTTTATAAGAGCGCATGGGGAGAAGCGAATCACAAACCAAGCTTGCAAAGTACTGGCCCGTTTAACACCGGATCAGTTGTCAGAGCCGGGTATCTCGCTGCTTGTCGCCACCGTACGCGGTCAGAATGGGCGCCAGCTCGCAGGAGTCAGCTTCGTATCCGGTTTCGGTGCAGAAGCCTGTCTTGTCGCTGTGCACCCCTTCTACCGGAATAGACATACCGGCACTGCCTTAATGGCTGCCCAGCTGAAACGCCTCGGGCATCTTCAATGCAGTGTTGCCTGTGACAATACAGCTAGCCTAAAGATGTGCTTCAATATCGGCCTTGCTGCCGACACACTTACCACTGGTCCTACCGGCAAGCCAACATTACTGCTCCGGTCACCCCATCATACCGGCAGCACTACTAATTCTCCACAAGAAGGTGAACTCCTGTGCCAGAGCCCGTCTTAGGCATTCTTACTTTATATATTAACGAAGCCAAGCAGCTTGAAGAAAAGGCCGTGTACCGGAGAATGATCGTCGAGGGCAAACGAATTGGCTTGGATGTCTTTGTATTCACTCCCATGGATGTTCATCCCAGTAAAGAGCAGATCCATGCCCTTGTCTTTGATCCCAAGAGCGGAAAATGGTCACGCAAATGGCGTTCTTTTCCGAACATGATTTATGACCGTTGCCGTATTCAGCGCAGCTCACGCTTTCAGCAACTGCTTCGTTTCCGAGAACGCTACAATCATCTGTTATTTCTGAATCGTCCACTGCGCAACAAATGGACCATTCACCAAACCTTCTCACAAAAAAGCCGTTTCCGGCAACATATGCCAGAAACTTTACTCTATCAGTCCTCTGCCGACCTGCGCCGGATGCTGAAAACCAATTCAGTAGTCTATATCAAGCCGGCAAACGGCACAGGTGGACGTGGCATCCTCAGAATTGAGAGAATGAAGAATGGGCGTGGGGTATATGATATTCAAGGCCGTCGCCAGGATCGCCGAATCATTCCCACACGTAAAGTCTCTTCTACTCGGCTGGATTCCATCGTACGGCAATGGTGCATCGGCGGACGTTTCCTTATCCAACAGGGGATTCCATTACGTCTGCCGGGCGGACGTTTCCATGATTACCGGATGCTCGTTCAAAAGAATGGGCAAGGTGTCTGGGAACTCACAGGTATGGCAGCACGGGTTGGTGCAGCGCGGAGTGTAACCTCCAATCTTCATGGCGGTGGTCATGCCGTTCGAGCAGAAACGCTGCTGAAGGAATGGCTGGGTAGTCAGGATAAAACCGATAAGGTCATGAAGACTGCCGAGAGGTTAGGTCTTGATGCCGCAGCCTTCCTGGAAGAAAGTTACGGAGCCTTATGTGAGCTTGCATTGGACCTCGCCATTGATCGCGAAGGGAAAATTTACGTGCTGGAGGTTAATCCAAAGCCCGCCCGTGAAGTGTTCGCAAGATCAGGTGACGGAACCACATACCGCAAAGCCCTTATTCGCCCTCTGGAATACGCGCTGTGGCTCTACAATAACAAAGGAACCCCCAGCACAGCTAAAACGACTGAGGAATAAAAGTTATCTTAATAGTCATCAAAAAAAGACGCCCCTAGCTCGTATTAATACGAAGCCGAAGGGGCGTCTTTTTGATTTATTTGGCCAGTGATCCCTGCAGGGAACCTGCATCGAAGTCCGGCTGTGCTTCGATATCGGTGTCACCTGCGGCTTTGGCTTTTTCAAGTGCCGCATTATAGCGAGTATTCAAGTCCTGAAGCTCTTTATCTAAATCTCCACCACCAAAAATATATCTATTGAAGACATCAACCTTCTTTAGTCCTTCCAGACGTCCTTCACTAATGACCATCGGAGTCGCTGGATAAATCCCGTCTAACTTTGTAGGCAGAAAATCTTCAATCCCTGCAATGTCTGGTGCCTTAGCAACAGTAGCGACCGATGGAATAACCGAAACCCCATACCCTGCTTCCTGGTAAGCAATCTGTACATCATCACTGTACATCCATTCAATAAACTTCCAAGCTTCTTCCTTATGCTTCGAATCCTTGCTCATAGCCAAATAACTTCCTGCAATAACTTGGCTGACACCCTTCTGCTCCCCGTCAATGGTTGGAGGAATCGCAGCTGCCCAGCGAATTTCAGTTGGGAATTGGGTTTTGTAGACCGTCGGCTCAACGGAATGGTTGAAATACATACCGATCTTGCCTTGAGCAAATTGCGCACGCAGCGGGTCGATATCAAGCGATTCCGATCCTGGCATCATGCTTCCATCCACTTTAATCTGCCGCAGCGCCTCAGCAACCTCTTTATATACGCTAAAATCAAATTGCCCGGTCTGGAAGTCGAAGCCCTCTGTGCCCTTAGTCTTGCTAAGTGTTGTTATTGGATAAGCGATACGCTCAAATCCGCTGGTACTTTTGAAATTACCCGCGAAGCCGTAAGCGCCTATATCTTTTCCCGCTTCCGTAATTTTCTTGGCATCCTCGACCATCTCTGCGAGTGTGGTAGGCGGCTCTGTAATGCCAGCCTTCTCGAACAAATCTACGTTATAGATGAGGCGCCAGAACTGACCGATATTGGGAAGGCTATATATTTTGCCGTCAACGGTATTTTTCTCGTTGATAAGTACGTTCTCGAACCGGCTCTTCATCTCTGGTGAAATGTAGCTATCAAAAGATTCCAGATACCCTCTTTTGACCCACGTTGGCACGTTATAAGTATCCACCCGGAGAATATCAGGCGCCTGCATGCTGGAGAAGGCAATATCCACCGACTGGGTATAGTTCTCTGCCATAACCTTCATTTCAATCTCAATATTGGGATTAAGACCTTCATACTCGCTGATTTTTTGTTCAATAAAATCAGAATCGTGACGATCAATGGTCCAGTAGACCAATTTTGTTTTTTCGGAGTTTGTATTGCTGCTGCTTACCTCCGTATTAGATTCGGATGATGAACAGGCGGCCAACGAGCCAGCCAGCATCAGCGAAACTCCAGCTAATATCCATTTGTTTCTTTTCATCTAAAATGCCTCCCTTTTCTTTTGAAATCGCATTCATTTCTTAAGAAAATTATAATTCCGCTGCCCTTTTATCAGTGAAGGAGAAAACAACTGTCAATGGGAGACGAAATCACTGTTTCCCTCTACTTTGGGCAAGGTATATTTTGCACGAAAGTCCGTCGGCGTCATTCCGGTGTATTTTTTGAACTGCTCTGTAAAATAGGGACGATCCTCATAGCCCAAAGAGATGGCAATATCCTGAACCTGTATGCCTTCCAGCACTAGCTCCTTGGCTTTGTCCATTCGTCTCCCGATAATATATTGGGCGAGTGTCATCCCCGTCTCCTTTTTAAAAAGATTGGAGAAGTAGCTAGGACTAAGATGCACCTCCCGTGCACAGTCGGCGACGGATAGATTTCGATGCAGATTGCCATTGATATGAGTGATGGCCCGATCCACAAGCATACGCGCGTCACTGCATTGGCGTTGTTGCAAATACGTACAGCCCAAACGGCAAAATTCCCGAATCTGGCGGCTAAGATCTTCAAAAGAGACTGCACTGCTCATGTCTGCAAGTTTGTTTTCCAGAGTTTTAACTTCCGAATCTGTTGCTTTTTCCGAAAAAATCCGATGGATAGAATGAGCCAGTTCAAGACAGAGTGTCTTAACGATGGACGGGTTAGGCGTTGCCGGTGCAGTAATCCAATCATGCCAAATGTTATCCAGCTGCTCCTCTGCTTTGGACAAATTTGCCGAACGCAGACAATAAAGCAATTCTTTCTCCTTGTCATATGAGTATCTGGGTAGCACGGCATTCACGACTGCATCTTCAACATAGGTGTACACGCTGTTCCCACCATTTAGAAAGGTGTTTGCAAGTGCAGACAGTGCCTGCGCATAGGAAGCAGAAAGCTGCCCTACCTCTTCTACCTCTCCACCCAGTCCAATGGACACCGTCTGGTACGTATACCGATGTACATTTTCCCGGCATTTCTCTGCAAGTTGCTCCATATTCGGCTCCGCCAGAGGGTTCATCACAATAACGAATTGATTCACATTTTCCCGGAACACAATTCCCCGAGTGTATTCAGATATTGTATTTTCCAAAATATTCTGTACGGCAAAGCGGATTAACTCCACCTCGGAAACCGTAAGTTCTGATGTACGTTCCACAAAAAAATCCACTTCCGCTACCATCACGCAAAAGTTATGGTTATTCATCTCGATATTGTAAAAATCCCACTGCTGGCTCAAATGCTGCTGTCTAGTTCCGTAACGGATGAGCAGACGCATATATTCCTGACGCAAATAGGGTAAGCTCTCGCGCAGCTTTTGTTCCATGCCCATCATCTGCTCAGCTTGACTGCGTTCCCGTTCCAACACTTCCTTGGCCTTCAACACGGATTCAAGCACTTGAACCTTGGTGTACGGTTTTACAATCAGATCAAAGGCACCCAGCTTAACAGCTTCCTGGGCATAAGTGAAATCAGAATAACCCGTCAAAAAAATCAGTTTGATGCCTGGCTGCTCCGCTTGAAGGCTCCGCATCATCTCTAAACCATCCTTAAAAGGCATTCGGATATCCGTCAATACGATGTCAGGACGATGCTTGCGGATCTGCTCCAGACCTTCTTCCCCGTCTGCCGCGGTGGCCGCGATCACAATCCCATGTTCCTCCCAAGGAATCCGCTGCGACAATCCGCGGACCACTGCAGGAATATCATCAACAATACATATTTTAATTGAATGGGCGCTCAGGATTTATTCCCCCTTCCACAGGAATGGATAGAACAGCTTCGGTTTCAACACGCGGACTGCTTCGAAAGACCAATCCGGCTTCTTTGCCGTAGTACAGCTGCAGTCGGCTACATATATTAGACAGAGCGTACCCTCCACTGCCGTTCGGCTCCTTCAGCCAGGCATTGAGTTTCTCCGCATTCATGCCGGTTCCGTTATCGGTAACCCGGATGAGCAGTGTATTTTTGGCTACTTCTACGGAGATCCGGATCACTCCCCCTCCCCTTAATTCCTTAAGACCGTGCAGGATAGAGTTCTCTACCAAGGGCTGAATAATAATTTTCAACACAGGAAGCTCCAGCAGTTCCACTCCGGCATCAATTGTATAGTCAAACAACCCTTCATAACATTGCTGCTGAAGGTTTAGATACTGGCGGACATGTTCCAGTTCCTTGCCTAAGGTCGTAATTTCCTGCCCGTTGTTCAGTCCCAGCTGAAACAGCGCAGACAGCGAAATGACCATCTGTTTCACGTCCTCATATTCATCCATCTCACATTTCCAGAAAATCGTGTTTAATGTGTTATATAAAAAATGAGGCTCGATCTGCGCCTGAAGCGCCTTGATCTCCGCTTTTCTCTTTTCTTTTTCTGTATCCTTGACTTCAACAATCAACTCGCCGATCCGGTCTAACATCTGGTTAAATTTGCGTCCTGCCTCCCCAATCTCATCCTGGAAAGGACTCTGGAAGCGAGCACTGAGATCCTCCTGCTCTACACGAGACATCGTCCGTTGCAGTTTCAGCAGCGGTCCCAGTAGCAAAGCGGACAGATACCTTGCAAGAAAAAGCGCGATGACGATACATGCCGCCATGATCATCAACACCAGCCATTGAATACTCCGAACAGGTTGCAGCAGTTCCTTTTTGGACAGGTAGCTGACCAACACCCAGTCTTTTGCATACCCTGAACTGGCATAGCTGAGCAGCATTGTCCCGTCACCAGCGGAATATTCAAAATTACCCCGGTCCGCCTCCCTCAGTTTGTCTAAAAACACAGAGTCCCGAGACCATTCCGGGCGTTCCCCGTCTCCGAAGACGCTTGTTCCCTCTTTATTGATCAGTAAAAAACGCGCGGAGCCAAGACTCCCGCCTCCACTTACAGTATCTTCAAGAATGTCCTCTTTTACATTAACGATCAAAAATAGATCAGGGACATAATTGTCTGTAAGCGGCTGCAAGACTAGAGAAATAACATGATGTTTCCCGGCAAATAGCTCGTCCCGATGGCTCTCCACCCAATTGGATTCAGGTTTCTCCTTAACCCGTTGGTACAGCGAAGATTCTAGAAATGGGGTCAAGGTTCTGCGCTGATTGCTGGTAGAGTAGAAATCCCCGTCTGGCGTACTGATCAAGATAGATTCAATAGAGTTTTCCGTCAACTCTACCTGCGTGAAGGGCGCTTGCAGCATAGAAAAATTGGCAAAAAAACGTTCCATATTATGAGCTTTAATATCCCGGATGGTCTGCTGATAAGCTTCGCTCAACATCATCGTGGAGGAAGCCACAATGATTTGCTTTAACTTCTGGTCTAGGACATTGATTGACTGATTCAGCACATTTTGATTTAACTCGACAGAGTTACGCTCCATCGCCCGAGAAGCAATGGAGTAAGCCAATAAACCGGTGACTGAAATACAGAATACCGTCAGTGCGGTAAAAGATAGCCATATTCTTTTCTTCAAAGAGGTACGATAAACCCAGGCCTTCAGCATGTATTCACATCCTTCTTGAATAGCTGTCCGAAGCCCGCCCCGAATTTAGCCCTTTACAGAGCCAGCTGTCATCTGCATGAACGATTTATTAGCGAAAATATAGACAACAATCATTGGCAACATGGACAGACATGCACCCGCGAGCATCAATTGAGGTTGCGCCGCATCGCCGATACCATATTTTAGCCCCGCCAATCCTACGGTGAGTGTCTGTAATTTTGGCTGTGTCATAGTAAAAACCAGCGGCAGAATATATTCGTTCCATGCTCCGCGGAAGGTCCAGAGCGCCGTGACTCCAAGGGCGGGCGTCAGAAGAGGTAAGATAACTCGAAAGTATACGCTATAGAAATTACAGCCGTCAATAAAAGCAGCCTCATCCAGATCCTTCGGAATCGCTCGTACAAAACCAATCAACATAAAAAATGCCGTGGCATGCGCACTAATCAGAATAATAATGACACCCCATAACGATTTCTGTAGATTAAGCGCTACCATAAGGTCAAATTGTGGCCGAAGCACCACAGCACCGATCGAGATGAACAGCGTGCAGGACTGAATTACAACATATATGCGTTTCCCATAAAAATCGACTCTCGCTACCGCATATGCGGCCATCGTTCCAATTAATAGAGTGCCTAAGGTGGTAAAGATACTGATAAACACACTGTTCCATGTAAAGCGGGCAAAGTTAGCCGAATTCCAAGCCTGCGCGTAGTTTCCAATCTGCCATGACTTAGGCAGCAAGGTGGTTCCTGTCGTCAACTCCAGATTGGTCTTAAGGGATCCGAAAAAAGCCAGAATAATCGGAAACAACGCAAAAGCCGCCACTATAAGTAGAAAAATCCACAGCAAGGTCCGGGACAGCACCGCTCGGGTCTTGAAGGATCGGACAGGCTGGACCGAAGTGTTCTTCGTCTCCGCATGTAATGTACTCACTGTTCATTCTCCTCTCTTTTAATAGATATCATTTAGCTTTTTAGATACATAAAAGTAGACCAAGGTAATCAGACCTACAATAACTGCTGTGGCAAAACCAACCGCACTACCGTAGCCAAATTGCTGAATGCTTGTACCTCCACTGGATACAGGGAAGAACAGCTTATACAGGTACAGGTACATAACTTCCGTCTTGCCATAAGGACCGCCTTCGGTAAGCACCATAATACTCTCATAGCCTTTTAGGGAGGCGGTAATAGCGAGCATAATGATCATTTGCAATACAGGTCCGAGCATGGGAACGGTGATGTTCCACATTTTTCTGAAGGGTCCAGCTCCATCTATAGATGCCGCCTCATAGAGATCCTCAGGAATGTTCTGTAAACCAGCGATAAAGAGCAGCATATAGTTACCGATAGCCCCCCATATCGCAATCATAATAGCTGTTAGTAAGGCATATTTCGGCCCTAGCCAATCTATCGGAGCGGAAATAATTCCAGAGCCGACCAATAGCTGGTTAACCATCCCATTGTATGAATTAAAGATAACGTAGAATACGATGGCCATAACCGAAGCACTGATTACGGTCGGCATAAAGTAAATCGCTCTTAGCAGCTGCCGCCCTTTTAGTGCACGGTTAAGGACAACCGCCAGTAAAAATGATAATGGCAAGGTGATGAGCAGCTTGCCTCCAGCGTAGATAAAGGTGTTGACCACTGACTTCCAGAATTCCTTATCCCTTAATAAGCGCTCGAAATTCTCCAGTCCGATAAACAGGGGTTCGCCGAAGCCCTGGTAATCATAGAACATGTACTTCAGAGCCCAAAAGATCGGATATACTCCAAAAACCAGCGTCAGAATCAAACTGGGAGCAACGAAGGTCCAGGCGTTAATTTGACGTTTTGATAAATTCATTTATTGTTCCTCCTGTCCATTGGACTAAGCTTATGTCCTTAATGATAATTCTATCCGTTCGTAACGGTTAGGGAGAAAGCGACTGCGCTTGGGGGAGAATTTCACTTTTTCAGTTGCTTTGTCCCCTTTCCTTCATTTGTTTATCTATCCCGTCCTTCGTAAAGCCACATTTATACTAAATTAAGAGAAAGCTCACAAACGAACCATGACTACTTTACAAGGAGGTTAGAACTACCGATGATTTCAGCATATGGTGGCGGTACACGCCCCTTCGGATGTTATACCGAAGGAGAGCTGGAGGGCATACGCCTTAGAATCGAACAGCTTCCCAAGGTCCGGCAAGAGTACGAAAGACAACGGCAGCTATCTGAACAATTTGCCAGCCGAGAAGCTGCTGCGCCACTCCATAAACTCGGCGTGTTCCGGGTAGAACCCTTTGTTTTTAAAACCCCTCCCAGTACGGCCTTCCTGAAGCTTTCTGTACAGATTCGGGGAAAGGGCACGGCACGCATCGGGGGCTTGCGTCTGACTCATTCGCAGCTTGGCTTGCCGGTTGAACTAGCGAATGGCGGTCTAGAATCTGGGATGCTGGGGTGGAGTCAGGACCGAGAAAACGGAAGCAAAGTATATCTAGAGAAATTGGCCAGCTGGCAGCAGGGTCTTCAGCCATCTGGTGTGACTCCATCTGGCGCTAGTCTGGCAGACGATTTGCAATGTATCTGCATCAGTAATGAGGAAGTGAAGGGATTGACAATCCTTCATTATGGAGAGACCATACCTGTATACGAAGGTGATCATTACAGCGTGCAGACAGCACTCAGTCTGGAAGCTCCTCTAGACGAAGGAATCTGCATCGGGGTCCATTTTCTAAATGCTGCGGGGCAGCCGTTGGGAACCGAGCAGCTCTCCCCGCTTTTTAATCGGCCGACGCTTACCAATTGGGCCTACCTGCTGGAGGCTACGGGAACGGACGCCAATATGTATATGATCACGGGTGAAAGTGAATTTGCGGTTCGAGCCAAGCAAAAGCTCCAGTACATGCTTGCCGATATGCGGGTAGGCATGGATATTTTCCGTAGAGACGGCTGGCATGACGATGATACTTACGGCGCGGTGCATATCGGGAGGGGGCTCGCTGCTGCTTCGGTAATCTACGATCAGATTGCTGGCAGCAGTGTATTCCTCACTGGAGAAGAAACCGAACTTCTCGCTCATTTCCGGTATATCGCAGACATGATGATGGATACCCACTACTACCGGTTTGATCTGGAGACCTTCCCAGATGAAAAGGGAGGAAAACGCAGTAATTGGAATGCCGACCGGGCAACCGGACTGGGTGTATATGCCCTCCTCTTTCCCAATGAAAAACAAAGTGAGGCATATCTTGATCATGCCCTCTCTGTCATCAACTGGCAGCTGGCAGAAGTGGTGGATTCAGACGGCGCATGGCCAGAAAATATTCGCTACCATGGCGCAGTATTGCATCGCTATTTTCTCTTCTTCGTCCTATTAAAGCGTTTGAAGGGCATTGATTATTTCAAGCATAAAAAGGTTAAGGGCATGTACCGTTTCCTAATCGGCACAGTGACTGTACCCGATATTATTCAAGGAGGCTCTTCTGGCTCCCCCATCCTGCTTACACCAGCGGTCGGCGATGCCAATGTGCAGGAACAATGGTTTCGCCTGCTTGGATACGCTGCCCCATTCTATATGGACGAAGACCCCCAGCTTGCCGGGGAAATGCTCTGGACGTGGAAGCACGGCGGAGAACCGATTGAGGATAGTGGCGCATTTCCTCTGCCTCTGGTCGCGCTGTTATATCCACAGCCCGATTTAGCAGAACAAAGGCCTGCACTCGACTCCGTACATTATCCCGATATCGGTTATGTCATCTTCCGCAACGGAGAACAGAACCTTCAGCATTATGCAATCTACGAGGCTTCACCGCTGACTTATCACGCTCATCACGATGAAGGGCACTTCTCCATCTGGGCAGATGGTGTTCCAGTAACCCTTGATTCTGGAACGGGAGGTTATTATAACGGGGATCGGCATTGGTATGTATCCAGCGCAGCTCATAATGTTGTCCAATTTACCGATTCATTCGGAAATTTTGCCAATGGGCCACTGCAAAGCACTTGCAAGGAAGTACGCTTCTCAGAAGAGTTAGATCATGCCAGCAGTCTTATTCCAGATGCTAACGCCAGGGAATATGAGCGGAATTTCTTATTCATTAAAGCAGGCTTTAACGTCTACTTGATATGGGATCGAATCGAGGGAGCATCGAACAGCGTCTGGAATCTGCATACACTCAGTACTGATGCAAGTATAATGGAGCAATCCATTGATGCAGCTTGCCTGAACGGCAAGCACCTAAGCGCTTATATCGCCGAGCCAGAACTTCCAGTGATTACAATGGGAGAAGGCGCTGTAGCCGGGAATTATCCGCTGGCAGAGCAGCAACATTTCCGTGTTTATGGTGGTACAAGCGACTACGTCATTCTGCTTCATCCCCGGACAGAAGATGCTCCTTCACTACAGCTTGAACAGCTTGATTATGAAGAGGCTGTCGAAGGAGTACGCTTGTACAGGATATCCCGTACGGATGGAAAATGGTTTATCGCCGCCATCAACGGCACCAAGGAGGAACGCCTTGTTACTGTTCCGGGTCTCGGACCGCTTAGGCTTCTCGGAGAACCTGAGTCAACGTCCGGGCAACCTGAACCAACCCAATTAAGAATTGAGGCAGGCAAAATTCACATCGCCATGCCCCGATAACTATATAGAAGGAGGAAGATTAGAACATGAGCAATCTTGGAGTATGGGAACCAGCAGAACCGGGAGTTAAACGCTGTATCTTGAATGCTGCAGCCAGTCTGATGATGATGGAGGTTCATTTCGAAAAGGGAGCCGAGGGCTATGAGCATAGCCATCCTCACGAGCAGATGAGCTACTGTCTGCGTGGAAGCTTTGAATTTCGTATTGACGGCGAGAAGCATAAGGTAACCGCGGGGCAAAGTATTGCCATACCGCCAGATGCAAAGCACGGTGTAACCGCATTGGAAGCAGACTCCGCGCTGCTCGATGTCTTTACACCAATCCGCGAGGATCTGCTGAAACGCTAATAAATATATATCTGGCAGCAAAAAAAGGCCCAATCATTCCATTTCTTAGGGAATGATTGGGCTTCTGTTATTTTTCAGCTTGGTACCGTTCCACTTCAAGTGATGCTAATAACAATGGAGCGACGCCCATAGGCACATCCGACAGTACGTCCTCAGAGATATAGTAATCGTATGAGCCATTACGGTCTTTGCTCAGACCCGCTCCATGACAAATCTGGTGCAAGTGAACACCTTGTTCATCCTCTTCAGTCAAATGCGTCAGAATGCCTTCATATCCTTGCAACATCGCCTCTATAAAAGAGGGTTCCAGATAACCTAATCTTAGTCCCTTAGCCATCGCATAAACAAACATGCACGAGCCGGAAGCTTCAAGATAATTGCCTTTTCTCCCCGCTTGATCTAACACCTGGTACCAGAGGCCAGTCTCCTTGTCTTGAACCTCCAGAAGCGCGCCGCACATCCGCTGGAAAATGCCAATGATCGTCCCCCGCTGCGGATGAGTGAGCGGAAAATGCTCCAGGCAATCAACCACAGCCATCGCATACCATCCCATCGCCCGGCTCCAGAAATGAGAGGACAATCCGGTAGACGAGTCAGCCCATTCCTGCTCTTTGGATTCATCCCAGCCATGATAGAGCAGGCCGGTCCGTGGATCACGGGTCCGTCGCTCAACCAGCAGCAGCTGATGCGCCGCTTCGTCAATCAGTTCAGGTCGTTGAAAGACCTTGCCATATTCCGCTAAGAATGGCGATGCCATGTACAGCCCGTCCAGCCACATCTGGAAAGGGTATACCTTCTTATGCCAGAATCCCCCTTCGGAGGTGCGGGGATGTCCAATAAGCTGTGCGGCCAGCAAATGGGCTGCTTCAGCATACCGTTTTTCTCCGGTTTTCTGGTATAGCAGGAACAGGTTTTTCCCCTCGTTAATCTGGTCCAGATTATATTCTTCCAGCCTGTAGGTACGGATGGAACCATCTTCTCCAATAAATGTGTCCATATGCCGCTCCATAAAGGAGATATACTCAGGCTGGTCGAGCTGAACACCCGCCCGGGCCATTGCCATCAGCAACATGCCCGGAACATACGCCCATCTTTCCAGCACATATTCATGCTCTCCCTGCTTGTTGCACCCTCCAAGAATCGTATTCGCAATTTTACTGGACAAGCGAACGGTTGTTGCTTCAGTTATAGACATCCTTATTCCTCCTTCGTTTGTCATCCATATGAAGTCTAATCTTATGCTCAGGTGAGCTGCTTGCGCAGCCAGGCAAAGGCTGGTTCACCATGAATCTCATGACCTCCGGTGAAGAAGTCCGCTTCTACCTGTCCGATATGATTCGCCGACCTGTAAATCGTCTGCAACTGGGTTAAAGCAGATTTTGTTCCGCGCGGGCCAAACAGATGATCGGCATCTCCCGATTCGAGGAACAGGCCACGTGGGGCAATGAGGCCCAGTAGATCAGGCATCTCCGCTTCCAGCAAAATCCCTGGAATATAATTGTCAAGGCAATGATTGCGTGTCAGAATACTGTCCACGAAAGTATTGGCATACCCGCTTACGACCGCACAAGCGATTCGTTCGTCAAGTGCAGCTGTGAAGCCAGCTACCAGTCCTCCACCGGAAATACCCATAATTCCAATCCGTTCGCTTTCAACCTCTTTTCTTGTCTGCAAATAATCCAGTGCCCGCATGGTTTCGTAGATACGGTAGCCGGCCATCGTCTTCCCAACCATCAACAATGCTGATGACAGGCGGAAGCAGGAATTACGTCCAGGCTCCCCGCTTGTTAGGTCTTCTTCCAGTCGTCTGTCGCCAAAGCCGAACAGCTCCGGAGCCGCCACTACAAAACCCTGTTTTACCAGTGAAACAGCGAAGTCCTTGTGCAGCCCGGGATCTCCCTGCCGATCCGATCCGTCCGGATTCAAGCCTACGATCTCCCGGCTTCCATAGCCATGTCCATGAATGGCAAGAACGGCAGGGGCAGGGGTAGAGAACGGCTGATCCGGGATCAAAAGATACAGCGGCATGCGCAACCCTTCATAGGTAGTTATCTCTATACGTTCACGGGTATACCCGGAGCAGACGGTACGTTCCAGCAGAACCGGTTGCAGCTCCTCAGCTATTTCTGGAAAGCCACCTAATCGCTCCGTAAATGCTGCGGTAAGCTCATCGCGCCATTGCTGAAAGGGTATATCTTTGCTGAAAGCCGAGTTGCGTTGAGCTGAACCAGATAGTTCTTTCATGTATTGTTCCAGAGGCTCCATCCGAAGTGCTCCTTCCCTTAATATCCTTCAGGATGCCAGCCATCAAGCACGGACAGCACCCTATACTCCGCAGCTTCCTGTGGAATCAGCTGCCGCGACCATGCAGCTCTGGCTTCGGGATTAGCTCCCGGTCCACTGCTGCCATATTCTTCATAGCGGCTAGTTTCCTCCCTGTCCGGCTGCCCCCAATTATGCCAGCCTTCGCCGATAATCGAACTGTCCATGACCGTGCGGATAAAAGCAACATGTGCATAAGGGCGCCAAGGTCTGCCAAGATACACTTCACTTACACCTTGACCGCCAGTAATTTCACAATCGAGGAATACATAACCAAACGATGCGTCTTCAGGCGTTGATGCGGCTGTAATATATCCTCTGGAACGTTTGTTATGCAGCCGGCAACGTTCAAACAAAGCCGTAGCCGCGCCAAAAATATAATCCACATCGCCTTCAATGTAGCATTCGTTATAATATTGCTTCCCTTGCCCTGTATACAAAGTATCCTGATCACCCAGCAGGCGTACACGCCGGAATACAGCATGACCAGCATCAACAAAAGCAGCCACCGCCTGGCCAGTGCCGGGACCTGATGCATTTCGAATGGTCAGATTTTCAGCCGTGAAATGCTCAGCGAATACATTCAAGGTGCCGGATTTGAACGTGCCAAGCGGCTCTCCGTCCGGTCCTAAAGTATGGGCGTTGTCTGACCAGGTAATGATGGTGGAATTCGTGTCTTCCCCCAATAGCAGAACCGGAGGCGTTCCCTGTTTCACTGTAATTTTTTCCTCGTAAATGCCGGGTTTGATACGAATCGTCACTTCTTCCTTGTGTTCCTGTGGAATTGAATCCAACGCTGCCTGTAGACTACTGAATCCTTCGTCGACACTCTTAGAGACTGTAATTAACATCTGCGGCTCCTTTCCTATCAACCTGAGTTTATTCTATAATAACCGTAACGCTTCGTAAGAGAAGAGGAGAATTATGACTAGCCTGATTAGCCCCAATCACAAATATCATATTGAAGAAGACCGCTACAGCATCCAACATATGAAACGTAAAGGCATCACTGCTATGCCACGTCCCCACAGCCATGACTTAGCCGAGCTGTACTATCTGATACAAGGGGAGCGGGTATACTTTGTGGACGACCGAGTCATTACGGTTCATAAGGGTGAGCTTATTCTTATCTCCGGCCGGGAGCTTCATTCCACAGCAAGCTCGGAAGTAGCCGAGTTCGAGCGGATTCTGATCAACTATGATCCTGCTCTTCTACCGCCTTCCCTGCAGAATGAAGCCATCTGGTTTCATGACCGCGGGTACCGCTTGTTCAAGCTGACCCTGCGCGAGCAGGACGAAGCGGAAATCCTAATGAACCGGATGCTGGAAGAATGCCGGTTGCAGCGGCCGTATTACGAAACCAGCGTAATCGCTTTATTCGCCGAGCTGATGATTCTCCTTCAGCGTTCAGAGAGTATCTCACAAGCTGGAGGGACGAAACATCCGCTCCATCATCTAGTAACTGATGTAGCCACCTATATCCGCGATCACTACCGTGAGACCCTTACTCTGGAAGAGACTGCAAGTAATTTTTACATTAGTCCTTCATACTTGAGCCGGGTATTTCACCGATTGACGGGTTTTCACTTTCGGGAATACATCGTTCATGTCCGTGTAAGGGAAGCCGAACGCCTGCTTGTCGGATCTACAGGCAAAATCCAGGAGATCGCCTCCGCTGTCGGATTTGAACATCTTTCCCATTTCAATAAAACATTCAAAAAATCAACCGGTCTGACCCCGCTCCAATACCGAAAAGAAGCAAGGTCACACCCACGGAAGTTCAAGACGGATTTCCATCATCCATAGAATTTTTTTATCTCTCTGTGATCGTCAAATCTTCGGAATTAGTGAGCGTGACGTGACTGCATCTATGCGCTGTTATCTTCGGCATTTCCGAAGTCTGCAACCGGATACGATCCAGCTTAAGCCCCGTAGCATGCCGCAGCACAATTCCCCGGTCACTCACTGCGTGGAATTTTTCAATGGTTAGATCAGCAAGCGGCATCTCCGGCAGCCCGTTAACCAGTAGAGCGGTTGCCGCACCATGGCACACAATGTTCTTCAGGGTAATCTTCCGAAATTGCGGAGTTTCCTCTGTAACCGAAAATAACTGCTCGTCATACCCTTCCGATCCTTCAACCCCTGCATAGAACATATGAAAGGATACAGCCTCGTGGATGATGCCGGTCATGTTGATATTCTCCATTACAATATCCTCCACCACACCGCCTCTTCCCCGGGTGCTTTTGAACCGCAGGCCGATGTCCGTGCCGATGAACAAGCAGTCACTAACTCGAACTGCATGTACACCTCCGGACATCTCGCTGCCGATTACAACGCCTCCATGTCCGTGATATACCGTGCAATTCCGGATGGTAATATATTGGCAGGGCATTCCCAACCTACGGCCTTCCTCATCCTTGCCTGACTTGAGACAGATGGCGTCATCACCCACATCAAAGCTGCTGTGCTCAACTAGAGCATGCGTGCAGGATTCCAAATCAAGGCCATCCCCGTTCTGCGAATACCAAGGATTACGTACCTGAACATTTCGTACGGTAATCTGTTCGCAACCAATGGGATGAAGACACCAAGCAGGTGAATTCTGGAAGGTCGGCCCTTCCAGCAGCACCCGCCGGCAATTGCGCAGGCTTAGCAACGTCGGACGCAGATACGTACGAGCAGGCAGATAAGCCTCCATACTAGTTTCTCCCTTGTCCCACAGCTTCCGGCAGAAGTCCTCACCTTCCATAGCTTCCCGTGAAGGCCACCATACTTCGCCTTGCGGATCAAGCACTCCTCCAGATTCGATCAAACGCTCCCATTGCTTCTCGGTCATCTTAAACCGCTTCACTGGGCGCCAGCCTTCGCCACTGCCGTCGAATATCCCCTCACCGGTTATTGCCACATCGCTTAAACCTTCTCCATCGAGCGGAGCCTGACAGCGCCAGCCGGCATTCCCCTCATAATGGGAAGAAAGTAACGGATACAAGGTATGATCAGGGTCAAACTGCACCAATGCTCCCTTGTCTACATACAGATTAATTCGACTATGCAAAGTAAGGGGTCCCGTGCGCCAGATGCCAGCTGGAATAACAACTTTTCCGCCTCCCGCCGCAGCGCAGGCATCCAGTGCAGCCTGAATAGCAGAGGTACATAGCGTTAATCCCCCCTCTTCTGCCCCATAATCCGTGATTGCAAAAGTCCGTTCGGGAATCTGAGGAAGCTCGGGAATCGGATACGTGTTAGTTACAAGATTGCTGCTCATTGAATTTCACCTCCTCCTATTACTCAAGTCCTTCATAGCTAAACCAGTCGAAATCAGCATAGCTTTCGCTCTTTGCGCCTTGAGAGCTTGTGTACATCCCGAGGTATGCTCCTGTGAATCCTCCGGCCAGATCGGTGCTGAGCACTCTGCCATCCGTCCGTTCGCAGAAGGCTGTCCACTTGGCGGCTTCAGAAGGTCTGTAATAGAAGCTATACTCTTGTCCTCTGGCTTCCACCTTAAGCTGTATCTGATCCTGTGGATATGGCACTGACGCCAGCAGCTGCTCGCTGCCACCCATCCGCTGAATCAGCTGTAATACACGTTCGCCTGCCTCCAGCCCCAGTTCATAACGGAAGTGGTGATCCGCATTTTGGAGGAGAACAAGACCAGCCACTTCCCCTTCTGCAGCGGGACTAAACGTCATATCAGTCGCCGCCCTGAAGCTCAAATGCTGCTGGCGTCTACCGATATAAGATGGATTGGCAATCTCCGAGAGCCGTTCTGGCTTCAGGCGAAGCCGCAGAACTCCAGGCTTGTCGGTGAGACTCCAGAATTCACCCCGCGGTGTCCGCAGGAAATTCCAGATCGGTGCCAGCTCATAACCTATAAACTCATCGCGTGCAGGCAATTCCGGCCACTTTGTCTCCGGCAAATCCGGAGCCTCCGTCTCAAATTCCAGCACTCCTTTGCCGGGATTGACCACAGGCCATTCATTCTCCCAGATTACCGGTGTCAGGAAGGTTTCACGTCCCAGATTGCGGTAATAACCACCGCTGGTTCGTGAAGCCAAGCAGAACATCCACCAGTCACCATGTTGAGTCTCCACTAGCTCTCCATGACCCACATTAACAATAGGATACGCTCTGCCAAGATGGCGATGCGTCAGAATCGGATTGGCTTTATGGCCCTCATAAGGACCGGTCACACTCTTGCTTCTGGCAATCGTAATCGCATGAGTATGCCCGGTGCCGCCCTCGGCAATCAGCACGTAATACCAAGCGCCGATCTTATAAATATGCGGTCCCTCTTGCGCATGAGCTACCTTGAGTGCGCCTTGCCAAATACTATGCTTCGGACCGATTAGCTTCCCTTGGCTGAGATCAATCTCCTGCAGCCAGATATCCATATGCTTTGGATAATCCTGCCCTTCCGGCGGAACACGATTGCCGGTATAATACACCTTGCCGTCTTCATCGAAGAACAAAGAGGAGTCAATGCCGGGTGCATCCTCCAGCCATACAGGGTCAGACCAGTCTCCGGCCGGATCGGTTGTTGTTACATAGAAATTATGCTGGTTCTTGTCATTGTCAATAAAAGTAGTAATCATATAGAAAACTCCCTCATGATAGCGGAGCGTCGGTGCCCAAATGCCCATGGAGGGAATCGAGTGATCCAGATTGAGCTGGGACGGGCGGTCCAGTACATGGCCAAGCTGGCGCCAATTGACCAGATCCTTGCTGTGGAAGATAGGAACGCCTGGGAAAAATTCAAAGCTTGAAGTCACAAGATAATAATCTTCACCAACACGGATAGCGGAAGGGTCAGGATAAAATCCCGGCAGCACTGGATTGCGGAATGTTCTCATTAAAAGTAATCCTCCTCAAAACAATTCAAATGTAAGCACCACCAATTATAGTTCGTATAAGTTTAACTTTCTTGTATTTTCTATGTTCTATTTCTTCATTTTTATACTTTCATGCTATATTGCCCATATTTCACTCCTTGTCAGCGAATAGCCTTTCCCTCTAGAATGGGTGTAATAGGATTTACCTGAAGGGGTGAGCAGCTTGGGAAAAAGAAAGAAATTGTACTCCCGCTTTTTTATGAGCCTAACCGCGATTTCAGTTTGCTGTATTCTAGTACTGGCTGTAGTGATCTTTTATTGGTACCGGAATATTACGATAGATAATGTCAACAAGGCGAACCAAAATGTACTGGTGAATACTGAAACCGTTTTTACAAACTATGAAGAGATCGTCCAGAATTACGCTATGGACTTCTATATGAATCCAAACATCAACGCGCTCATGATGAATGGCGATACCAGCTGGAGCGACCAGTTGTACAGTGCCCTAAGCCAAATCCGCGGAGCATTGGTTGTGAACCAATATATGGAGAATGCCTACATCATGGGAGTGGATGAGCCTGTTGCCATGTTCGAAAACCTTCCGCTAAGCCCTGAATCCAAGCTGGAGCTGTTCTCGAGAATGCGGGATAACATTATTGTTGAATCACCGTTTCTGTGGGAAGCAACCTTGAATAACGGTGCCCCCATTACCCTGCTCACCGTGTTCTATAATGACCGGGCATTTGCGGATAGCGAATATAATGGTGCGGTAGCGCTGACCGTCAATCTGGGAAAGCTGCAGAATAATCTGTTTACGCAAAAAGAAGGCGAAACCACCCGTTACGCTGTGCTTGACGGAAAAGCATCGGTGCTCATGCACAGTGCATTATCTGACATCCCTCTGGAAGAGGGCATGTTAAAGCAGGTGGTGTCATCCACCTCTGAAAGAGGCTCTTTTGTCTATAGGGGAGGTGCAGAGCCACAGCTGATTACCTATGTATATTCTGCAGCGGACAAGCTGTGGTTTGTGTCGGAGACTTCCTACAAGGATAGCATCCGTGATATCTCCAATGCCCGCAATCTGATGACTGGCCTATGCTTGGCCTTGATTGCCGCCGCATCTATAACCGCCAACCTGATCTCGCGGCGGATGTATAAGCCAATCGGCCGGCTGTTCGGCAATATCGCTCATCTATCTGGCAATGAAGAAGCGCTGAAAACCGGTGGCGATTTCGATACCGTAAGCCAGGAGCTCGAACAGATTGGCGTTAAGCTGGAGCAGCTAAAAAAAGAAAGCGATGATAGCGCCTTGATGCGGTGGCTGCTTTCCCCGCAGAGAACACCGGAGAACAGCAGGACACCCCTGATGAGTATAGCCGCTGCTGGGGGAGCATATTGTGTATGCGTGCTGACCGCTCTGGAGCCCGATCAACCTGAAGACTCCGACTTCCGGCATACCTTTGAAGAAAACATACAGCAGATTGAACATGCCTTCTGTGAACTTGCAGCCATTCAATCCTTCCGCCCGCATCAGGGCACTGCTGTGCTGATTCTGAGCGAGCTTCACAGCGGCAGCTTCGGCGATTACGCTTTGTACCGCGGTAAATGGGAAGAATTCGCGGCTCAGCTGCAGCTTTCCGGATCCTGCTGCGTCCTCGGAATCAGCGGGCTGACGGATGATTTAAACCTACTAAGGGCTAAATACAATGAGGCTGCAGACAGTCTGCAATATATTAAATTTCATGTGCAGCAGAATATCATCTTTGCCGATGATACGATCCATCTGAACAGCAGCCCAATGCCCGACAGTGCCCTTGAACCGGTACTGCAAGCCGTTAAGCAGACGGAACTCTCGAACCATATTCCGCAGGCAGTGGAGAGATTGCTGGCAGTAGCCTGCAGTTACCGCGTCGAGCCTGCCACCATCGCTTTATCGAGACTGGTCTTTGAGCTCAGTCGCACGGCTGAGCTTAATGCAGACGTCCAGCATTCCGGCTTTCTAGATAATTACCAGCATATCTGGCAGATCCAAAGCTATGACAAGCTATGGAATTGGATTGTAGACAGCTGTTATACCGCCCACGAGCGCATTGCCAGCATGAGTGCTGTACAGACCAAGAGCATTGCTGGTGAAGCCATTTGTTATATCAGAGATCATTATGATGACTCCAGGCTCTCCCTTAATGCCCTTGCTGACAAGCTATCGCTAAGTCCCGCTTATCTCAGTAGACTTATTGCCGACGAAGTAAACTGCAGCTTTCCCGATTTCGTTAACCTGCTGCGTCTGGAGCAGGCGCAGATGTTATTAGTCACTGAGCTTGGCTTGGATATCCGGGAAATTGCCGAGAAAGTGGGCTACAACAGCAGCACCTATTTTACAACCCAGTTCAAAAAGCGTTATGGGGTTACACCTTCCAAATGGAGAATGAATCATATTCTGCAGAAACAGAATCTTCCTGATTGACCCGCTAAAAGTAAGAAACTAGGGGATGTCCCGGCAGCATTTTCATAGCCGGAGACATCCCCTTTTTGACTTTCTATGAATAATCCCTCGCGTCGCATATACTATGAGATTTCCCTTTAAATCAGGCTTTTTAGCACCTAAAAAACAAAAAAGTTCTGTTTTTTTCGTTTTTTTAAGCCGTCCTTTTCCGCTTTTTTTAACTTTTTTCCGTTTATTATGATAGCGTTTACATTCCGGGTGGATTTATGATTTTCATGTAAAGCGTTCTCCTAAACAAGGGACGGAAATGACAACGCTAGTATAAAGGAGTGGACTGTTAATGATGCAAGAGGCTACATCGGAGACACAAGGAATGCCAAGTCCGGGAATCAGGACGGCTAAAGCCAAGAGCTTCCGTAAATCCCTAAGGAAGGACAGCTCGCTTTATTTGCTCGCTCTTCCGGGAATCGTCATTCTAATTCTTTTTGCTTATCTGCCGATGAGTGGTCTGATTCTCGTCTTTAAAAATTACAACTTCAACGACGGAATCTTCGGCAGCCCGTGGGCCGGCTTCTCTAATTTCGAGTTTTTCTTCTCTAGTATGGAAGATTCTCTTAGGGCTACACGCAACACGGTGATGTTAAATGCGCTGTATATGCTAACCGGCACGTTTTTTTCAGTGGCCATCGCCATTATTCTAAATGAGCTGCGCAGCAAATGGTTTATCAAAATCACGCAGAGCGTCATGTTTTTCCCGTATTTTATTTCCTGGATTATTATCGGAGCCATTCTGTTCTCCCTGCTGGATTACGACAAAGGCATTATGAACCAGTTGCTCCAGACATTCGGCTTCTCTCAGGTTGACTGGTATTCCAGCCCTTGGCTGTTCGTAATCATTCTCGTGCTAGCGAATATCTGGAAAAGCGCTGGTTACGGCGCCATTATCTATTATGCGGTGCTGCAAGGCATCGACACTTCCTATTATGAAGCTGCAAGAATCGATGGTGCCTCCAGATGGCAGATTATCACCAAAATTACGGTGCCAATGCTGATTCCGTCGATCATTCTGATGACGCTGCTGGGCATCGGGGGCATGCTAAAAGGCGATCTCAGTATGATTATGGGGGTAACGTTCCTGAATCCGTTGCTTCTGCCGACTACCGACATTATCGATGTGTATGTATACCGCACAGCCATCCGTTCCGGAGAATTCGGCTTTGCTTCAGCCATCACGCTCTATCAATCCGTCTTTGGTTTCATCCTGGTGCTGGTGGCCAACAAATTAGCCGGCTGGTATGACAAAGACAGCAAACTATTTTAGGAGACTGATAAGATGCAAACTACCGAAAACAAAGGCCTGCTCATTTTCTTTTACATCTGTATTGCCGTATTTTCAGTAATCTGTCTAGCGCCGTTTATTCTGGCAGTATCCGGCTCATTATCTACCGAATCCAGAATCGCCGCGGAAGGCTATTCGTTCTGGCCCAGAGGCTTTACCTTTGAAACCTATGAATTCCTGTTTGGCTCGAAGGCACAGCAGATTCTGCGGGCGTATTCCATGTCGGTGATCGTTACGGTGCTGGGTACCGTGTCGGCCGTATTGGTGACCACCGCTTACGCTTATGTTATTTCCGTTAAAAGCTTCCGGCTCAAAAATTTCTTCGCCTTCTTCGCCTATTTTACAATGCTGTTCAGCGGAGGAACGCTGCCATGGTATCTGCTTAGCACCAAATATTATCATTTGGGCGATACGCTCATCGGTCTGTTCATCCCTTATGTGCTAAGCGTCTTTCTGATGTTTCTCATGGCTAACTATTTCCGTAGCATCCCGCATGAAATCGTGGAATCTGCGCAAATCGATGGTGCCGGACATCTGCGCATCTTCTTCAGCATTATGATTCCGCTGGGCCGCGTCGGACTGGTCACCATCTCGCTCTTTTACGCACTGCAATTCTGGAATGACTTCTATTTGCCACTAATGCTGGTATCCGATCAGGATCTCTATACGATCCAATATTTGATGTATAACATGATGGCGAACATTCAGTTCCTGGCTTCCGGCAATGCTGCTCAAGTTGGTGGAGCTATCATCGCACCGCCACTGGAGACAGCCAAAATGGCAATGACCTGTCTGACCGTTTTGCCAATCGCCATATTATATCCTTTTCTCCAGCGTTTTTTTGTCAAAGGTATTATTGTAGGTTCGGTCAAAGGATAATTCCAGCAAAGATACCAAATTATGTTCGGTTGCACCGGGTTTATGCTCCCCTACTTCTTGATGTACAATGGGACTTAAGGGAGCACGGCCTTTGCAATAGATGCCTCAAACATTATGATTCTATTACAGGAGGGTTCATCATGAAAAAGAAAAAAGGTTGGTTAAGTTTGCTCCTAGCTGCGGTGTTCTTGGTAAGTGGCTGTGCTCAGGGCAACAATGAAAGCGCTCCCCCTAGTTCTGGGACTGGAAATGAAGGTACCTCTTCCTCTACGGATAGCGGTAGTAATGACGGCAGCGCCTTGACTCCTGCCAAATTGAAAATTGTGCTGTACGGGGATGAGTCCAACCGGATGAAGGAACTAGCGAAGACATCGTTCTACGACACTATTAAGAAAGAAATCAATGCTGAGGTTGAATTTCAGTTTCTTCCTTGGACCGAATATGGCGGCGGCAAAACTGACTTAATGCTGTCTACGGGAGAAGACTTCGCAACCTATACAGATGCCAATTACATGGTAAAATCTGTGGCAAAGGGGCTTTATGCCGACCTCACTCCGTATGCCGATGCAGCAGCTGATTTGAGTAAAAATGTGGACGAGGCCTCCTTCAAAGCCTTTCAGCTGGAAGGCAAGCAGTATGCGATCCCCGTCGGCAACAAACCGAATTCTGCGGAATTCTACAGTGCGCTAGTCAGACAGGATTTGCTTGAAGAAGCCGGGATGACACAGGTCACTTCACTGGGGGAACTAGAGCAGTTCTATGATAAGGTCCATGCCATTCATCCCGAACTGATCGGGTACGCCAACACCGATGCACGCAGACTCCTACAATATGATTACACGGACAAAAACCTCTATTGGCAAAATGATTTTATTGCCCTGGATGAGTCTGTGAAGGATGATAAAATTATTAGCTGGTTTGAAACCGAAGAGTTCAAGAGTTATGCGAACCTTATGCACGGCTGGTATGAAAAAGGAATCATTCCGAAATATGCCGCCACCAATGTTCCGCAGCTGCAGTCTGACTGGAACTCCGGTAAAGCGATGTTCTGGGCCGGCACAGCGGCACGCCCATTCGAAGGTGCGGCAACCATCTCACAAGCAGTGCCTGATGCCAAACTGGTCAACTATTTCCTCGGCAGCGGCCGTCCAAAAATCAGCCGCGGCACTTACAGCACCGCCTTTTTCGTCTCCACCGCAGCTAAAGACCCTGAACGTTACGTCATGTTCTTCAATCTGCTGCAAAAAAACCAGGAGCTGTACGACTTGTTCGCCTACGGGATAGAAGGAACAGACTATACGCTGGATGAAAACGGGCGTTTGACCAAAATAACCACTGATTCGCTGATCCCTGACTGGCTGCTGATGAACAAAAACTTCATGCGTTTCGATAACACGGTACCGGACGAATTCATTGCAGAATATAAAGCTTGGGACGATGGAGCTATCATTTCCAAAGGTGCCGGCTTCAACTTTGACAATACACCCGTCAAGAATGAAGAAACGAAGCTGAACGGCGTATTCACTGAATACCTCGCTCCGATCGGCAGCGGCTTCAGCGATTATGACACCGCCTTCCCCAAAGCGCTGGACAGACTAAAAGCAGCGGGAATAGACAAATATATCGCTGAATACCAGAAACAATTTTCCGAATGGTACGCTAAGCAGCAGTAAGCACCGCCGCGGCAATTATCATACCGGTCAACAAAGAAGCGTGCTCCTTAATGGAGACACGCTTCTTTTGGCGTCACCGAACGACGTAGCTAACAGGCAGAAAAGCGTAATAGCATGTCCGATATTATGGTACAATTTGTAATACTAAGGCGGGGTGAAAAACTTTGAGGAATATTGTTAATGATACTCAGTTTCTCAGTGAAAGAGCTACGATGATGTACTATTTTCAAGATGAATTTTACAATCCTGAGAAAACTGAAATTTTTTATTCACCATCAGGGAAGTTTAAACTTGAAATCCATCACTATAACCATGTAGAAGGTATTATTAGATATAATTATACAAAAGGAATTATTACGGATAGTGAGCATAAAACCATCGACATAATATATAGAAACTTCGGCACATTTCTATTCAGTTGGTTAGAGATAAATGGCATAGAATATCTTTTAGGTGGGTTAGATTATCAAGGGTATTCAATTGTTAATTTATCAAATAAACAAACCAAACATTATGTTCCTGAAGAGGCATATAAAGGTCATGGATTTTGCTGGGGGGAAATAATATATTTTCAACAAAAAAAATTAATAGTGATTGATGGATGCTATTGGGCATGTCCTTATGAACTTGTTTTTTATGATTTTTCTAATCCGATGAATATGCCATATAATGAATTATTTCGCGTGGAAGTTGACAGTATAACAAATTGGGATAATTGGAAAGATTACTGTAGGGTTAGATATCTTGATGGGGAAAACAACGAGAAAGAATTTGTATTTTAGAGACTACACTAACGGAAAACGATAGTGGGGGAGCTTCCTATAAGGTAGCTCTTCTTTTCTATTAAACTAACCGGTAACAACTAAGGGAATATTGGAGGAATACTTTTATTGTAATTAATGATCGAGTGTTGCCCGTTATAGGTTAATACTATAAATATTATTTCTATTATATATTAGACCAATAAACGCCTATAGCGCTATTATGTTATTTATAATAATAACGTGGAGGGATAGTCTGATGTCTATTTATGATTTTCAAGCAAAGTCAATTCATGGTGAGCCTGTTGAATTGTCCATTTATCGAGGAAAAGTTCTGCTTATTCTGAACACTGCCAGTAGGTGCAGCTATTCTCGCCAATTACCTGATCTCCAAAAAATTTACGAAATTCACCATGAGCAAGGGTTTGAAATACTTGGTTTTCCTTGTAACCAATTCAACGAGAAGGAGCCAGAAAGCAACTCGGAAGTACATGAATATTGTGAGAGCAACTTTGGAGTTAAGTTTCCTTTATTTGAGAAAGTTGAGGTTAGGGGACCGTCTGCCCATCCTTTATTTCAATATCTAACACAGCAAGCACCATTTCAAGGATTCGATACTGAGACATCAGGCGGTAAATGGATGCAGGATTTTCTGCAGGAAAAGTATCCGGACATATATGCCGGCGATGGGGTTAAGTGGAATTTTTCGAAGTTTTTAATCGATAGAAACGGTCATGTATACGGTAGATACGAAACAACGACTAAACCTTTTGACATAGAGCCATTTATTGAGTCACTTCTTTTAAAGTAAATGAATCCGATTGGTAATTTAACCCACAGAGAACGATAGTTTAACATAAAGGGTTTACATATTAGGCATGCAAAACATATATAGACCCTCTCCATTTTTTATCGGATTACTTCCTTTATTTATGTATATATCTTTACTGCCTGACGACGATACCGATTTCTTTCAACTGAAGCACCATCTTTTTGACTTCAATAAAAAGACAACCTTCTTCAAGAAGGTTGTCTTTTATGTGATCAAGCGCTTGCTTGTAAGCTAAGCAAACTCCCCATCGTAAGTTCTTATTCACTAATCGTTGCGTTATCGTATAAGTCAACCAATTCGTCGAAGGAGGTAATAATGACATCAGAGCCCTTCAGCTCATCCTGACGTCCGAAGCCTGCATAGGCGCAGCCGATTACGGTCTGGCCATTTCCTTTACCTGCCTGAACATCAGAAGAACGATCCCCAACCATCCAGGCACTGCTGATACCATGATTATCCAAAAGAATACGTAGCAGCTCGGTCTTAGTCGCAGTGCCTTGACCTCCCGCACTATACAAGCCTTCGAACAACGCCTTAAGCTCATGCACCACAACGATGCTGTGAATATAATCCTCCAGCCCGTTGCTAGCCACAAACAGCTTCACTCCGCGCTCTTTAAGCGCTGTCAGTGTCTCAACCACCTGTGGATACAGTAGTGTGCCTCCGGCTTCAAGCCCTTCAATCTCCAGCTGCAGGAGCAATTCATCCGCCCGGCGGTGCACGGCTTCATCTGCTTCAGGCATAACATTCTTCCAAATGTCTGCCAGCAACATTCCTAAGCAGCCTAGAATACGTTCTTCTGGTGGTGTAGGTCCTACGTATAGTCCCTCTTCCCGCAAAATATCGAACATTTTATGATATGCAGGCAATAAAAGACTTTCAGTCTGGAACAATGTTCCATCCATATCAAATACAATCGCTTCTGGCTTGTTCAGTTTCGCATGAACCACGTTTTGTTCCGTTCCTTGTACTTCGTTACTCATCTGTTGTTCCTCCCCATTCTGTTCTACTTCAGGTAAGACATTCATCTGTGCGATATTTCCAGTACAAGCCCTATGATATATGAAATCGCTTTGTAATGTCCATGCTCTTAACTTTTTCTGTTGCAGTTTATATTTCGTTGTGCTATATTTCAATCTGTAATATTACAACTTGAAATATAAAGGAGAAATAACCATGTCAAATCCATTAATCATACGCTTCCTCAAGCAGCCTGCTACCATCATTGGAATTATAACTGCACTGTTGTTCCAAGTTTTTTTCAGCTTAATTTGGATTACAGGGTACGATCATGTAACGGATCGGGTAGATCAGTTGCCCATTGCTATTGTTAATGAGGATGGTACAAATGCCCAGCCTATAGTCGATGGGATTGCAGGATCACTTCAGTTCGTAACCAGACAGGATCTCCAACTAGAAAATGCAAAAGAAGCACTTGAGCATAGAGAAATCCGCATGATTATCAATATTCCCCAAGGGTTCACTGGACAGATCAGTAATCCATCTGCAAAGACTGAACTCCACTACTTCTTAAATGAATCTAATCCGCAGATGGTCAGCAATGTCATGCAGACGGTAGCACTTAAAGTCACGGCTGCAATGAACACTCAAAGCAGTAATTCAGCACTAAGCCACACCTTGGATGCTATGAATCTGCCGCAGGCACAAGCGGAGATCATCAAAAGTGCTGCAAGCAGCCGCATTTCCGCCAACGTCGAAATCATTAACCCTACAACTAATTTTGCACAAACTATGGTTCCCTTAATGATCGTTACCGCCTCATTTACCGGTGCTATGTTACTCGCGATGAATCTCCATAAAGCTTCCTCCAACTTGTCTGGACAATTTAGTAAATGGAATCGCTTTGCAGCCCGATTTGTCATAATGGGTGGAACGGCTGTGCTTATCTCACTAGTGGGAACTATCATGGTTAACTCACTCGGTATCCACTCTAATCGTGGCTTTCTGCTTATGTGGCTGTTCGAGTTCACGGTAATTCTCTCCTGTATGATCCTTGCTCAGTTTAGTCTGCTGCTCCTCGGGGATGCTGGCGGCTGGCTAAATATTGCCCTTCTCTCCATGCAAATGTTAGCGTCCGGAGCAACTATTCCACGCGATGTGCTTTCACCTTTTTATAACTGGATCGGTCCCTTTTCGCCCGCTTACTATGCAGTTAATGGTATGCTCGACCTGGTTATCGGGGGTAACGGGGTATGGAAAGATATGTTCTATTTACTCTGTATTGGGGCAACAATTGCTGTATTAAGCGTACTTGTCACTTTCCTTCGTAAAGAAACTCGGATCTCACGAGAACAAGAGCCCGTGTCAGTAAATGCGTAATTATACAGTTTGCCACTCCGGCTATGCCATTTCAAATTGAGAGCGATATGCAGTTGTGATATGGTAGGAAGTGAAAGAAAGGAGCGGCAATGATTTATGAACATACAAGATGTTATTCTGGGGATTTTAAGCGAAAAACCTCATTCTGGTTACGAGATAAAACGACATTTCGAGGAATACTTCTCATTTTTCTTCGATGCCAGCTATGGCACGATCTATCCTACCCTAAGCAAGTTGGAAAAGCTGAATCTGATCACTAAAGAATCTGTGCGACAGGAAGGCAAACCCGACAAAAATGTATTCACCATTACCTCTGCCGGCTTGGATCAGTTCCACGCTTATCTACAATCACCAGCCGAAAAAGATGTTCTGCGTTCTGACTTTTTTATGCACCTGTATTTTGGGGAAAAGACGGACAAAGAGAACATAGATAATCTGCTTCGGCAAGCATTGATAGAAAAGCAGGCAATGTACGACGATCTGGAACAGAAGTTGAACCAGCTAGATTACAAGTTATCTTCCTACCAGAAGTTGTGCATGGAGCTAGGCCTCGTACAATATGATGCTTTTATCAAAAAAATCCAAAGTGTGCTAGAGTCTAAATAAAACCCGCTTTCGAAAGTACACCATAAAAAAAAGAACCGGTATTACAGGCACATCTTGTGCTTGTAATACCGGTTCTTTTTTTTGGAATCATATGTGGTATATGGATTATGCTCTATCAAAGCTTGCAATAAGTTCATCAAGAACATCTTTGCTTACCATTTTACCTTTGAAATTGATCAGGTTTTCTGAGCTTCCGGAGAAGATACAAGTTGGCTCATATTTTCTAAGGATAATCTTTTCAGCGTCTACAAAAATTTCGAGCGGGTCTTTTATGTCGATTCCCATTGTTCTACGCAGTTCAATAGGAATTACGATACGTCCCAATTCATCCACTTTTCTTACTATGCCTGTTGCTTTCATCATCGTACATCCTCCCTTGAAGTCACATTTATAATCATTCTTGCTAAAAGCTATGTACGCTTCTATATGATAGTAATGATTACGCTACTACCTAATTCTAAAGTTCTATTCATTTCCTGTCAATTATTTTTCTACATTATATGATATTATTCGACAAAATTTCGACAATGTATGATATCTGTTGAGCACCAAGATATGAAGCCGTGTCAGAACACAAAAAAATAGGGGCTTCTCTGGAATGTCGAAATCCACCCAGAATGTAACCCTACTTGATGACAATTCTACCCTAAAATACCTTCGTTAATCTATTTGTAAATCTTGTCACTCCGCTTATCCGCAATCACAAGTAGGAAATTGTCGAAAACTAGCAAGAACGCTACTCCGTCATTTACCCAGATGTTTAGTAAGTCAAACTTAAATAGGATCTATCATTGGAATAATAATTTCGCTATGAGTAGTGTGTGTATCGAATCCTCATGTAAATACAAGGCTGATGATATCACTGTAGTGTAAATACGATGAATCCGGAAGTCGACTAACGAGGGGCTAGCAAAGAAGTTATTAATGCAGGGTATTCTAAGTGTTTGATGATTTTTGTCCCCCATTAAGAGAGTAAATAAACTATAGAATTATAAAGTTCTCCGATAAAGGTTTCATCAATCTGTTTAATATTGATAATACGTTCCTGGCATAAGCCATTTACAGCAAAAGTTGCTTGAAAGTAACCGTTTAATGGTTCAATGTCTATTTCAATATCCGTTTCTATTTTATCCGAAATATCATAGCCATATAAGACATATATCGCGATATCGTAAGATTTCTTATTCAGAATTAAGGAAAAATAGGAAGATGTCTGCGCTGAGTTTGTCTCAGGAACATAGTCTATTCCGTATAAAACTCCGATAGGGTGATTCGATGCAAAATAACTGTTATAGTTATTATTTTTAAATTGCCCTTTTAACCAGAGAATAACTTCAAAGTCAGTGTCAGCAGGGATGTAAATAGAAACCATTGGCTCTTCGATCAGCAACGGGGTGCTGTTAAGTGTGTAAATGTTGTGTATTTTGAATAAGCTATGCCATAACTTAATGTTAGTACACTGATTGTTAACTATCTTGTTCATATCTTTTCCTTGGTAATTGTCAATAAACACTACATTTTTATTGTATTTCGAAGCAATCCACTGTAATTCAACATAAGCATCAGGGTAAAGATCTCTGCTGATCACAACGAGAGTCTCAATATTTTCATTGTAAGCCAATAGGGCTGCATCAACAGCATCATAAGCCGACTCAGCGGGAACGACAATTTCACCGTGTATGTTAACGCAAAGATTCCGATTGTCCAATTTGCATTTTCCGTTCACATAGCATACTAATATATCACTTATCCAATCAGGGTCAGCATAGCAAATAAACAAGTGTTTATCGTCCCTATAGTTATTTGCCATTTTCGACAACATGAGTTTTATTTGCTGCAAGTTAGTTAGGTGAGATTTACCAATGAGTTCACATACTTTGGCTGTAATCATGGGCGCGGCAAAGCTGTTCGAGTTGCTGCACTCTTTACCATTCAAATGATGTCTAGCAAAAGCCGTAAATTCTATACCGTCGATGATATTATCATTGAGATAAAACTCCCCTTCGTGCAGCGTGTTGCTTACCTCTCTCTTAACGCCTATAACGTTTGAAAAAGAAGCTGGATATGTAATATAATCATGATTACTTGCGGCACTTACAATAACTAAGCCTTGACCAGCAACCTTGTTTATAACTCTCTGCGTTTCTAATAAATCCGCTGAGCAATGGCTTCCCAAGCTGATATTTACAACTTGGATATCATTTTGAACGCACCATTCTAGTGCACTATACAACTTCTGGATATTTCCCCTTAAGGTATCAGACAATATCTTCAAGCTATACATATAGATTTCCGGATAATAGTGCTTAATTATGCCTGCGCAGATGGTGCCGTGAGTTATTCTTTCGGGACTGTCTATTGTATAAGCGTCTATTGTGAAATCTTCATTGAAGATCAACTGTTGAACAACCGGTTCACCTAGCAAATATTCGTTGATACCATCATCAATCACGGCAATTTTCACTTTAGCTTCGATGTTCATCATCTCCTTTTACAGATCGACAAAAATAAAACCGCCTCATTGGTCACAAATCCATTGACCCAGGCGGTAGTCATGATTAAAAAAGTGATTAATCATTTAATTAAACAGGTTCTTTTTCCGCAGCATCGAATCCAGACTAGCTTGTAGCACACTATTTAAATACATGCTATCTTCTTCACCATTATTGGAGTTGTCAATAAATAACCCGAATTGTGATAGGCTAGAGCTGCTACTTAATTTACTCAACGAGTCTAACTGCTCCGCCTTTCTTTTTTTTTCTGCCTCTACTTCTTTATTAATCTTCTCCCGCTCGGCAGGTGTTAAATAATCACCAATCACCCAAAAAGTAGCTGTTCCATCCGGATGTATAATGACGCCACTGGCATCACCGGGTTTATCATTAGCGCTGGAAGCAAAATGATCCTGAATAATTGCTTCTACCCTTTTTTGCATTTGTGGATCTGTTGCCGACTGATTCAGTATATTTGGAGCAATGGTTACATTCCCTTTGCCAACACTACCAGAGTATACACTTTTCACTGCTTCATTGTTCTTTGGTATGGCTTGAACGTTGATTTTAATGTCGAATTTTTTTTCCAATTCCGTCAAAACCGCTTCCGAACTCGATGTCGATAGCGCGTCTTGAAATGAAATCTCTGAACTCTTATTTTTCTGGATTACCATTGCAGCCCCCGCACGATTCAGGCTACTGAGTGAAGCTACATTCAACAACTTAAACCAACTCCCTTATTCTTTTTTCCTGTAGAATGCGGCAAACTGTATTATTAATTCGATCTAGGCTGTTGAAGCATCCATTTAATATATCGGTTTCCGGAATTTGTATTTTTAGTTTTTCCTCAATATGTACAAATAGAACCAACAAATCCCGTGGTGAGAACTGCATCGCCTCGCCCAATAAATCTTCATAGAAGTAGTTTTCATTAAGCTTGATCTTGTCCATTCCCATTACGTCGAATAATATTTCGTTTATCTGTTCACGCACTTGATCCAGATCCATAAATATCACCCTTCTTTTATACGATTTGCATATTTTCCTGTAACAATAGAGCTTCACAGCATTCTGCTAATTTCAAAGTGTCTGTCCCATTTAACGAATTAAACAGAGGAACCTTTGACTCTAGCGATATTTGTGCAATTTTTTCATCAACCAACTTAGAATCAACCGTAAAAAACTTCAATTCTTTATCCTGTTTGCTTCTGCCCGTATCAAATTTATGATTTGACATATTAAAACAATCAATATCAAAACCTAATTTATGCTTTGTTGACACACATATCTTATCGAGAAACTCTCCATTAAAATCATCATAGGTCAAGTTCATAATACCGACATCCGGATGGATTGCACTAGCCGCCTCGAATGCAGTAATACCAAATCTATTGGTAAACAGATTATTATATACCATTGTCCCGCCTGGAATTCCGATAATCATTACATCAGGTCGTTCGTTCAATTCAATATATTTACAGAAGTGATTAAAAAGAAATATTTTATCTATCTCCGCTTCTTTATGATTAAACATAAAATCAGGAAAAGAATGAAATCCCATAATCTCACAATAAGATTTTGTCCCAATTTGACTTACTTTGTACCCTTCTTTCAAGAAATAATCCCTTAGGCTAAGCTGAACATCAAATTTATTGGATTTTTCCATAAGACTCGCCACGCAGATTATCGGAACATTAATATCCAGCAGTATTTTCTCAACGAGTTCTACTTTCGTTCTGTCAATGTCAATTCCAAAAAAACTTGTGAGTTCCACATTATTTTTCAGGCATACCTTCTTTACCATTTCAACTTCATGATCAGCACATCTGTTAAGCAGAACAATATCTTTCCCCATCTCTGCGGCTTTGATAATTGTCGGGAACACCACTTTTTCAAAACTGCATTCAAATTCACAAATCATTAACACATCAAATTCATCATCTGAAAAAGAATCTTTAACTTTTATACCCACATCCTCACCATAATAGCTGTACGCTGCATCTTTTTCATTCAGTCCAAAACCTAAAGGTGCCATTAATGAAACAAGCTCATAGTTGCCCAGTAAATTGGAGAATCTGACGACCGGACCGAAATCTGCATGATATGGATAAACAATTGCTCTTTTTTTCACCATTGTCTCCCCCATTACACTTTTTCTTTATCAAAGTCGTAGCCTAACTCTCTTAGTACGCAATAATCTTTAAACAAACTCTCAGTGTTTTCTTTAACTTTATTGCAGATACTTAATTTTTTGGCAGCAGAAAACTCACTGATATCATCGGCGGCCATTGCACAAGAAGTGCAATATCTAAAGGCCCAGCACTCTTTGCATTCTTTCTCCGTTATTGTTCCAATGTTTAGTATGTTCCGGATATTATCCAATTCAAAGCCTGTATCTATATGCCCAATCCTCATTACACTAGATGCTTCACTAACTCTTTCACAGGGATACAGAGCACCGTCAGCATTCACAAACAATCGTTGTACTCCTGGAACACACGGTCCGGAATGATGGTCTTTTTTTACATCATAGAAAGAGATTCTAAGCCTGTTATGGACATTCTCCTGGATTTGATCAAAGCTTTCCATCACCAGCTTGGATACATCATTTTTCTTAAGCCTATCAAATTTATAAAGAAATAATTTGAAAACTTCGTAATTATACATCTTGATAAAACTGTCATTGATTAAGGACTCACTTTTTTTGTAGCTACTTGCTATATCACTTGCCATAACAGCAAAGTCTTTTACGGTCTCATAGTTTGAAAAAAAGTTTGTGGAACAGCTAAAATCTGAATTTGGATCAATTACTGCATTGAACATCACTTTATCAACATAGTCTGGTGTTTTGTTTTTGATATTTTCAATATTATCCATAATAGTCTGAAAACTGCCTTTATTATTTACCGCAAAAACTCGGTTTCTATCATGCGCGACTTCATCGCCGTCCAGGCTGATCGTTAAATTAAAATCATTAGAAGATAAGAACTCTAAGGTTTCGTCGGTAATTAAAGTTGCGTTTGTAGTAAGGTTAAACGTTAGTTCTTTGCCCGCACTTTGTTCTCTGGCATAAGCAACACAAGCTTTTATTAAGTCCATTTCCAGTAAGGGCTCTCCTCCATAAAATCCAATATTAATAATTGGAGAATCTACGGAGTGCTCAATCAAAAACTTAATTGCTTTCAAAGCAACCTCTTTTTTCATTCTCTTATTGGTATGTACTCTGTGTAAGTAGCTCCCTGAATACGCGCAATAGCTGCATCTTAAATTACAGTTTTGCGTGACCTGCAAAGTTATCGAGCCAACGCTTCTGCTTAAATTGTGCTGCAAAGAGTCGCTCATGGGATGAATCATCTCAAAATCCTGTTTCTCCGCCAAAAAACCGGAATCAAATAAGTTTTGAATCTCCGGTTCCACTTGTTCAAAGTTTGAATTTCTATAGTTCAACAAAGCCTGATAAGATCTTTCATTTAATTTAAGAAATGTATTTGCATTCGCATCGAACATATATTTTCCCGTTACCGTTTCAAATAAATGAAATACTGGCACCTGAACTCCCCCCACTCTAAAAGTGAAGCAGGACAGCTTTTTTAATAAAGCCATTTAGCCATCCTGCTCTTAGCTATACTTAAGATTGCACTTACTACCCGATTCCAATAGCAGTCATCTTCATGGAGTTACCAGTATAGGTTACTTGTTTCATGGCTGCTTTGTTTGATCCGCTGGCATTGCATGTACATGCATAACAAGGACATGCACTGCAAGCTGCATATGCCTCCAACGTTTCATAATTTGCATTTGTTCTTTTTACAAGTTGTTTCATATGCCTATTCCTCCTTTCAAATCGTATTTATCTAAATATCAATATTTGATATTTAAATCACTCGAAGGGTAAACCCATTAAACGAATTGATGCTGTTGTGTGATGAGCCGATACCTTTCATTTGTATAAGACAACTTCTCATGAAGTCCAATAGCGGAGACCTGGCCTTTTTCTAAAAAGATTACTCTATCCACATGCTTCAGAATTTCCGGCCTATGACTGACTATAATCACTGTATTGTTACTGAGTGCTGTATCTAATAGATGGTTGATGGCTTGTTCAGAGTGAAGATCAAGGTTGGAGGTCGCTTCATCAAAAATCACCATAGGCCTGCTTTTTACTAATGCTCTGGCTATCGCGATTTTTTGTTTTTGTCCACCGGACAACTTGTTCCCATTAGAACCTACGACATAATCCTCAAACCGGCTTGTATCCTTCTCTAATAATTGGGTAGCCTCAATAGCCTGTCTATACTGCTCCTCATGGTTTTCACTGTAAAGTTTTATGTTATTTTCGATGGTTGTGTCAAAAAGATATATCTCTTGACTAACAGTCGAAATTAATTCGCGATATTCATTCAAATTAATAGCCTTAATATCCACTCCGTCAAATAAAATTTTTCCTGCAAGTGGTTCGTAAAACCTCTGGATTAAATTTAGGATTGTAGACTTCCCCGAACCATTCATTCCTACAATGGCCACTTTCTCATGGCTGCCAATCGTGAAATTCACATTTGACAAGATCAGTTCAGTATCATAAGCAAAGCTTACATTTTCAAACTGAATGCTCCCAAAAGGGTTGAGTCGCTTCATACCAATGTTGGCGGATTCTACATCACAAGCTTCGATTTCTTCCTCGAGCAATGAATAATACCTTCGGGCAGAAGGCATTATTCCCGACAATAAGTATCCAATATTCAACATCGATGAGATAGGAGTGGTCACATAAGCGCTATAGGTAATAAATGCAAATATACTTCCTACCGAAAGCTTTGAATCTAATATCATCGTCGATCCAGAAGCATATATTAGAAGAACTAGTCCTCCAATTAGAAATCTCTCCACAGTAATCCGCCAATTATCCAATAAACTGATTCCCATATGGGAGGTTATTACTTGATTCTGCTTGTCTGCAAATTCTTTTTCTTTGAAAATGAATAAATTAAAAAGCCTTGTTTCCTTCACACCATTCAAACTATCCTCAAACCAATGCGAATATTCTCCATCCTTCGTGATGTATTTTTCCGCAAGAGACTTTCTTTTTTTAGCAAACGATTTCAAAATTAAATATTCTATAGGAATTAAAATAAGCACAATAAGTGTAAGTTCCCAACTTATGATAAAAAGTCCAATAACTCCTCCTACCAAACTAAAACACTGACTAACAATAAAAAGCATGCTACCATCCGTTATTTGCGAAATATTCGATATATCGGTGCTAACGCGATTTAAAATTTCACTGCAGTTTTTATCAGTGAAATATTTCACTTTCACTTTCATAAGTCGATCAAATGCAGCTTTATGCAAGGAGTAGATAATATTTGAAGCTATTTTTATTCTTCGTTTTTCTTTGAGCAAATCTAAAAAGCTACTGAACATAGACAAAAGAAAGATGTAGATTGCCGTTAAAATAATGGTTCTAACATCTGATTTCATAAATCCTTCATCAATAATAATTTTGTTGAACATCGGCAAAATGGAACTAATCAAAGTAGAAAATATTAAGAGCAGAAAAATAATACATAAATTCTTTTTATGCGCTTTAAATAATCCGATAAGTTTTTCAAGGGTATCCTTATCATTCATAGAATATATCCTCTTCTACTTTCAAGCTTCGGTTTGACATTGATAACGCTATCAATATATCATATAAAAGAATATTTGGGGTAATTTGGTAGCTAATGGTTGGAATAGGAGGCTGAATGACGTTTCGTGTCAGGTTTTGGTATCTCTGAAGATTAACAAATTTAATTATGGGGGGGATGGCTTTGTTACGCATAGCCGTATGCGATGACGAGAAAAAGGAACACGATTTGCTAAAGGAATATCTCCCAAGACTTATGAAAAGCACGGCTTACTCTTTCGAGACTCAATATTTTACCTCCGGTGAGGAATTGCTTCACTATTATAATCAACAGAGTAGTTATCCTTTTCATATACTTCTAATGGATATTGAACTGAGAGGATTAAATGGAATCGAGGTTGCAAAAAAAATCCGTGCACTTCCGGATCGGGAGGTTCAAATTATATTCTTGACAAACTATCCGCAGTACGTAATGAGCAGCTTTGATGTGCAACCCTACCATTATTTGATTAAACCAGTAAACTATGAGTGTTTTGAGGCAAAGATAATAAAGCTATGTAGCTATATCATTTCTTCTGTAAATAGGTTTCTAATGATTAAAACTGAAGATGGACATATGGTGATCAAAAATTCTGACATTATTGCGATTGTTAAAATCAAACATTCCTTGGCTAAAAACCGACTAAAGATCATTACCTCTACGCAGCATTACATAATTCCAGGTACAATTTCAGAATATATAAGTAAACTAAACCGTCCATTTATGCTTATTCATCGTTCCGTTATTGTTAATCTGGAACATGTCCATAAGTTTACAGCTACTTCCGTAGTCATGCACAATCAAGAGCAGTTTCCTATTGGCCGTACTCAGGCAAAAGAGGTTAAAGAAGCCTACGCCTATTATATGATTGCACAATTCAAAGAACGAGGATGACTCTTTATCTATCAATGGTCATCATGATGTTGCTTATTCTGCTAATCAGAGAAACCATCCTTTTATTCGGTAAAATTAATGAAAACACCAAACTGACTAAAGAAAATCTGCAATTACATAAACAGATGGATTATCAACACATCAGCTATGAAAAAACCACACATTCCCTTACAAGCATCAAACAAGTTATCCATGATACGAACAAGCATTTGGTATATGTCCGGAATTGTATTCAGAACAATGAGATTCAGGAATCTATCCATCATATCAATTCAATGCTCGGTCAAATTCATCAGCCTTCTCTCAAACTATCAACAGGTAATTTGGTAATTGATTCTTTAATTGGCAACGCGCTAAATATTGCTTGTGAACACAAAATTGCTATTAAGTATGATATTCATATACACGCCGAAGCTATTGATATTGATCGGTTTGACTTATGTACCGTGATCGGGAATGTGCTGGATAATGCTCTAAACGCCGCTGCAAGAGTTCCAAAAAAAGAAGATAGATTTATTCAGCTGCTAATTTTCACTACCGATACTTCATTGTTTATCCAAGTCACCAACTCACGGAACAATTCTAGCACTATAGTGCAGCATAATTTTAAAGAGAATCCCGCTTTTCACGGATTCGGCTTAACAAATATTCAAAGTGTCACCGAAAAATACGGAGGTCATCTAGTTACTAACGCTCAAAATAATGAATTCGAAACAATCATTGTACTACCTTTTCTAAACATACTTTCAGCAGCTAAGCCAAACCTGACCGAATTAGAAAGGCAGTGAAAAAAACTATTTCCCTAGCAAGTACAGCGGCCGCTCCCCAACAGCAGACTGAAGGGGAGCAGGCCCGCCGCAAGCTTTACGAAGTAATCTCAAACAATCTCGCTGTTTTTCCTGGTGGGAGTGCCACCGTCAAAACCCCTGCCGATTGATCCCAATTCCAAGTTGAACTATGCTGCTGAGGATAGGCACAGGCGATCACTGGTTCAAATCCCTTCAGCTCTTCTATCGACAATTGGACATTTGCAGCTTCTCCGGCAATCCGCCATACTGCAACATACCGTCGTTCGCCGCGCCGCAGGCCAAGGCTGACCCATTCGCCCTCACTGTCAGGCAGGCCGAGCGGCCAGAAGGGCGTGGCGTGTGGGATATCACTGCGAATGGTTTTGTAATAATCCAGCGCTTCTTTAACTAATTTCCTGCGGTGGGGTTCAAGCTCCGCCAAATGACCGCTCTGGTGTACACGAAGCAACAGCGCATTAACCATATTGAAGATGACTTCCTCATCGTCCCCCTCGCGCAGCGGATAAGACCAAACTGCGGACTGCTCCGGTGTCAGTGCTGCCGGAGAACCTGCGGCAATCGCCGCATACTGTACATAATCCTCCTGGTCGCTGGTAGACTGGATGCTGTGTCGGCTAAGCATCGCATAATCCATGCGCATTCCCCCACTGGAACAGTTCTCGATGACAAGGTTCGGATAACGAACAAAGATGCTGTCCAACCAAGCCAGATAAGCGCGGTTATGCTGTAGCAGCCCGTCTCCGAAGCTGTCCGCATCCGTTTCTGTCCCAATGCCTGCATTGATGTTGTAATCCATTTTAATGTATCCTACACCGTACTGCTCAACCAGACGCGCAATAACACCGTTTGCATGATCAATGACTTTCGGGTTGCGGTAATCTAGCTGATAGCGGCTACGGTCCTTAACCCTTTTACCATGCCGCATGAAAAACCAGCTGTCATCAGTCTCCGCAAGCTTCGGGCTGTTGATGCCCATAACCTCCAGCTCAAGCCATAGTCCGGGAATCATCCCTTTGCTGCGGATATAGTCGAGCACATATTTAATCCCTTCCGGAAACCGATCGCTGGAAGGCTCCCACTGGCCTACACCATCCCACCACTCTCCGGGTGCATACCAGCCAGCATCAATGCAGAAATATTCACAACCTACTTCCGCGGCAGCATCAATTAAAGGCAGTAGCTTCTTAGTCGTTGGGCTCCCCCATAGGCAATTCATATAGTCATTAAAAATAATCCGCAGCAGCTCATTATCCTCATTAGGTCTGCGGATCATCCGGCGATATACCGTAAGCTGTTCTGCCGCGCTCTGAAATCCTCCCTGCACAGCACCCACAGCTGCTGGCACCGAAGTAAACTCTTCACCGGGAGCTAGCTTCAGCCACCAATGGTTGTCATGTTCTGTAGGTCCGCTGACCAGTAGTGTAAGCTGATCGTATTGATCCGTCAGCTCCCAATGCCAAGAGCCGTTATGCTCAATCTGCCAGAACAGGCTTGTCCCGCTCTCCTTATTATGCAAAACCGCCATCGGCAGAAGTTCCGCTGCTGACCAAGAGCCTGTATTGCTTGCGGCAATTCGTTTGGAGCCACGGTCTGCCAAATGATACATCCCGAGCTCAGGCAGCCGGTAGGTCCGCCACTGAAGTTCACTCTGCCATCCGCTGTGGGCAAGGGTTACTTCAATCTTATCATTGCGCTCCCTGCCCCCCTCTTTGTCTACACCTGTAAGAGCAAAGGAGGAGATGTATTCCACTGCCACCTCAGCTTCTCCAGCATTATTTAACACTGACCAGCTTCGAACGATTTGCACACCCTTATAGAATTGAAAATGCTGCACTGCCTGGATTCCTGTAATCGGATCAGCCAAGCTAAGCTCCAATTTACGCCCGAGCGCATTCACTGTATCGCTGTGTCCCGCATATACCATCCGAAGACCCGGATAGGATGCTCGGTGTGTGCGCCCGTGATATTCGGCGCGGTCTTCGCCCGATAATTGCAGCTCCAGCAGCCGGAAGCCTTGCTTGTTCTTATCCGCTATGGCTGCTTCCAAAGGTGCCGCGCCAAAATGCAATAGCCGAACATCTTGATCTTCCGTAACTTCAATCGTAAGATATAGTCCATTTTCAATGATTTCAATCATTTTGCTATTCACAATAATGTACCTCCTGACTTTGTCTCAGTATCTTCTTATGATTATATAACATATAAAAAAGGGACGGTTCTCCAGTAAGTGAATCTTACCTTGGAGCCCGCCCCCTGATCTCAACCTAGTTATTCTGCCGATCCGAATTGAATCCAAGCTTTTTGAATTTCATCGATGGCTTGATCCTTAGTTTTGCTGCCGCCGATGTAAGCCTGCATGAGCTCACCAAATTTTTGGTGGAAGGTATCCAGAGAATAGTTCACGGACAGGTCGCCGGATTTCTCTGTTTTGAGGATTTCTTCCATTTCTTTTGGCATTTGCAGGTCAGGCATAGGAGCATCCTTAATTGGAGGAATAACCTTAGCTACTGTAGAGAACCAGTTCTTACCGTATTCAGAAGTATACAGCCAGTTGAAGAATTCAATAGTCTCACCAGCTACAGCAGAATCCTTATTGATACGCAGGGCCTGATCCGCACCAGTAATAATCTGGGACTGTTCAGCCTTGTCGCTGACTGGGTAACCCATAATACCCAGGTCGAAGTCCGGTGTAATTTTCTTAATGGCTTCTTCATCCCATGCGCCTTTACCCGTCATGAACGCTGTTTTGCCGGATGCAAAGTCGCTGACTTCAGCATTGCTGTCCCGTTCAAGCGGTTTGTCTGTGCCATGTTTAACAGTAGTATCAACGAAGCTGAAGAAGTTATTGTACAGCACCGGGTGATCCTTGATCGTGGTTTTTCCGGCAATAAAATCGTTTACTAGTGTCTTAGCATCCGTACCCGCATCTTGGGCTGCCGCATCTACGAAGTGTTGGAAGATGTGTTTCCATACCCACCACTCTTTATAAGCGTTGGCAAAAGGAGTAATGCCTTTAGCTTCAAGCTTAGTAATCGCATCGTCCATTTGGGCTGTTGTCTTAGGAACTTCTGTAATCCCAGCATCAGCCAACAGTTTCTTATTGTACATCAGGACAAATAGATTTCCTTTTACCGGAAGACCGAGCACTTTACCGTCCGAAGAACTCATGTTAGAACGCACTGCATCGGTCATCGCCGCAGCCAGTGGCTCATTAGTTAGGTCAGCACTATACTCCGCAAAAGTATCAATATCTCCGCCCGCTGTGGTCTGGAATACGTCAGGTGTACTTCCCGCAGCAATCTTCGATTTGAGCACCGTATTGTAGTCAGCCTGCATAATCTCCAGATTAATCGTCACATTCGGTTTAACTTTCTTGTACTCGGCAATATAAGCGTTAAAAGCATCAGTGTACTCGGGTGATGCGGTGAACATATTAATCGTGACCGGCTTGCCAGAATCTGTGGCAGGAGTATTCCCTGTTCCGCTATTGTTAGCGGCATTGTTGTTTCCGCCGCAACCCGCCAATAATCCGCCGACGAGCAGCAGACTCGCAGATAAAGCCATAAATCTTTTTAACATGATGTTGCCCCCTTTTCCTCATGCATCTAGTGGTCTTGAGACAATTCTAAAGAAAAAGAAAAAGGATAAGAATGTACATAAGTGAACTTATTAGGGTAAAAAAGTGTGTTCATGTAACCGCTTCACTCCTCCCCGTTCAATAGCAGAACCCGATATTCAGAAGGTGAACAGTCATAATAATTACGGAACGCCTTGCTGAAATAATTTTTGTCCTTGTACCCCAACATCTCGGAAATGTCTTGGATTTTCAAATCGGGGGTGGATAGCAGCTCCTTTGCCTTGTCCATTCTTACCTTTTGTACATACTCATGTATGCCATAACCATATTGCCCTTTAAAAAGTTTCATCAAGTATTCTCTGCTCAGGAAATATTTATCCGTGAACATCGATATTTTAATATTCTCAAAATAGTGATTATCAATGTATGCTTTAATATTTTCCAATACGCTGGGGCGATTGCCAGCAAGGCTTTTGCTGATTTCATTGCCATAGCAATCTAGAATTCCGCTCAGCACCCGCTCAAATTCGCCAAAGGAAGCAAAATCGCTCCCGATGCCTAGCCCGCGCAATCCTTTATCTTTACCGCCGCGAATACGTTCGGGGATCGCATCCAGCTCCGTGGCAATATCGTTCAGCAAAATAATAAACTCCTCTATCTGCCGGTCAGCCTCGCCCAGATTAAAACGTCCGGAAGCCTCCCATTTCTTCGTGAATTCGCTTAAAATACTTTTGGCATGATTGATGTTCCCGCTCTCCAGTGCGTTGCGAATCAAGGGCATACGTCCCGTCAAGGAAGGATTATCTTTCCCCTGGGAAGTATCGTTGCTGCTATTTGTGACAATCGCTCCCTTCAGCGTCAGGAGATCAATCCCGTCGAGAGAGGCTTTGGCAGTCTCATAGGATTGAGCAAGCGCCATAATGTCACCATAGGGCTGTCCGATTCCTCCGGCAACAACAATTCCGAACAGCTCTTTCAGCGTCGAGACTAACTTCTTCATATGATGTAAAGAGCGGAAAGTTGCGTCCTCCTCATAGCCGCCTTTCATCGTGAAGATGGCGATAAACTCGCGTTCTCCCTTATGGCTGGCGAAGCTGAAAGCCTGAAAATGCTCATCGCTATTCTCATTAATCACATTTGTGACGGCAAAATGCAGCAAATCCCGGTCCTCATGGAAGCGATTACGACGCACTTGTTCCAAATTGAGCACCCGCAGTACACCCGCAGCAAAATAGTTTCCGGTCGTATCGGCGCCGATCAACGGCAGAAAAGCCTCGTTGGACTGATTTTTGAAGCTGCGCTCAATGATCGACAGATAGATTTTCTCCTTTAGCTTCGGCAGAGACATGTTGAGCGTAATGTTCCTGTTGATGAACTCACTTTCTTTCTTGCGTTTGGCCTCCAGCACATCTATAGCTTTACGCAAGGCCGCATTCAAATCCGCCCGGTTGACCGGCTTCAGCAAATAATCAACTACCTTAGAACGGATAGCCTGGCGGGTATATTCAAAATCATTGTAGCCGCTGATTACAATCGTCAGCAGTTCCGGGAACTCCTTCTCCACGATCTGCAGCAGCTCACTTCCGTTCAGCTCCGGCATCTTCATGTCGACCAATACGAGATCGATCTTTTGCTCACGCAGCATGGCTAGGCCCATACTTCCATCCGTAGCCTCCAGTACCTGATCGACACCTAGTCCTTTCCAGTCTCCCAGGATGTTGATCGCCTCACGCAACGGTTCCTCATCATCTATAATCAGTACTTTATACATGGTTAATCCCTCCCCGCGGTAACCGCATGTCCATCTTTGTTCCGCCAGCATCACTGGTAATGGCCAAACCCGCAGCCTCACCATACAAAAGCTTCAGCCGCGTGTTCAAATTTTTCAGTCCGATGCTTTCCGTGTCACTTTCTGCAGCGTTTTCTCCGCCCTGATCCTCCCACTGGATTTGAAGAGAATTTCTCACTTGCTCCAGCCGCTCCCCGCTAAACCCCGGTCCATCATCCGTCACTGAAATAACAGTATGGCTAGGCGTCACATGCGCTTCAATGGTAATTGTGATCGTTGTGGATACTTTTTCCAGCGCATGCTTGATGCAGTTTTCTACCAAGGTCTGAATGGACAGCTTCGGAATCTCCAGCTCCAGCAAAGGGTCTTCCCACTGGTAGGCCACCTGCATTCTGTTTCCGAAACGGGCCTTCTGCAGCGCTAAATAACGTTCAATATGCTTTAATTCCTCTCTGGCATGGACCACATCTTTGCCACTAATGCAGTATCTCAGCGTCATAGCAAGATTATCGACCATATCGACAATATCATCATTGTTGTTTTTCAGCGCCTTGGTGGAAATGGCTTGCAGGGCATTATATAAGAAATGTGGATTGATCTCAGCTTCCAGTGCTTTGAGTACAGCATTTTTCTCGACAATTTTCATTTTGTACCGTTCATTGATCAGCTCATTCGTCTTTTCCACCATCTTATTGAAGTGGCGAGACAGATAGGCAATTTCATCCTTTCCTTCAACCTGTGCTTCAGCGTCAAAGCTGCCTGTACTGAACCGCTTCATCTGCAGCGACAGATTCTTTAGCGGGCTCGTTATTTTGTTCGAAATAAAGCTGACCAAGATGACCGAAACGATTAAAAATAACAGTCCTATGAAATAGTTCAATTTGCGTGTTGTTGTGGCCGCTTCATAAATTTCTTTGTAGGGAATCGGCTTAATCAGCTTCCAGCCTTCTTTTTTGCTGATGTCATAAATCACTAGATACTTCTCTTCTTTATCCGACCACGTCACGCGTCCTCCTGAGGCTGGTGTCAGCTCCTTAAGCAGTCCCGCTTGTTCGCTCTGTTGATAAAACCCGGGGTCATCCACCACAAAAGGTTCATTATCGGGACTGACGTACATTAGGTGCTGCCCTTTACTGAAGGGAATATCCTTCATAATCTCGTCCGTAACCGAGGAGTTGAAATAAAGGGAGAGTACCGCCTGCGGCTCCCTGGAGACTATGGAGCGCAGCAATCGATGGTAGCCCATGAAGCTTTTATCCTTATTTATAGGGTAGTCGGAGCTATTGATCATCGAGGATTGGTTTTTTACAAAAGACTGGTAAGAACGGTTAAACGGGCTGGCCAGCGCTTTTTTATACCAGGAAAGATTCTCAATCGACGGATGCTCGGCGACCCGCACGGTAATATTGTAGTTCTCTTTGGTGACATAATAATACTTGTGCTCTTTGATCACATACAGGTAGATAGCTTCCAGATCATTGCGGGAGAAGTACAGGTTCTTCAAGTAGTCCTCCACATACATCTTCGAGGCATAATCCTCCGATTCATGCAAAATCGCATAGGTGATCTCGTCATACGATATTTGCGGCAGGGATAATTGCTCGATGCCGTCCAAATAACTCTCCAGATTCCGGCCGACAAGCAACAGATTGTTGCTCGTACTGGCGATGCTGTTATCCACCGATTCTTTTCGCAGCATGCCGTATGAAATGAACGTCAGTGAGGTCACCACCAAAACAATGATGATTGTAAACAGCAAAATAAGCTTGTTCGCCAACCTGCGTGAGACAAGCTCCAGCACGGGTTCAAACCGCTTTATGATCCATTTTTTAATAATGACCGGCAACCTCCCCCACGATTTACAGGCTTAATTATAAATATTTCAGTTCACCTTTTTACCCCTAACTGTACTCTTAAATCCATTTTTGAGTATAGGGTACTGCTCTATAATACACAATATAGACTAACCGGAATGGTTATGTGTGGCAAGCCTAGTCGATATTACCACCCAACAAATCAAGAAGAGGTGCATCCATGTTAAAATCACTCGGCAAAAGATGGCGCGAGAAAACAGAATTCGGATTATTCACTCTCCCAGTCCTCATCTGTATCGCTGTAGCATTCTACATTCCGTTTGCCATGACTATCCGCTATTCGATGACCAAATGGAACGGAATTTCGAAACACCCTAAGTTTGTCGGACTTGATAATTTCAAACAAATCTTTATGGGCGACACCAACTTCGCCAATTCAGCCTGGTTCACCATAAAGTATGCGATTCTGTACATTGTTCTCGTTAACGTGCTGGCCATTCTGCTCGCACTAGTTCTGGACATGAAGCTGAAGAGCACCCCTTGGCTGAGAGCCGCTTTCTTTATTCCTTATATCCTCAGTCTTGTCATTGTCGGTTTTATCTGGAAATTTATCTTTATGCAAGGTTTCAACTCACTCGGAGAAAGTACCGGCTGGTCCATATTTGGTCTAAGCTGGCTAGGGACGCCGGGACTTGCTTTCGTCTCCATATTGGCCGTCTCCATTTGGCAGTCGATTGGATTTTATCTGGTCATTTATATTGCCGGTCTGCAATCTGTACCTGAGGATCTCAAAGAAGCAGCCACAGTTGATGGCGCTGGTCCCATGAGAAAATTCTTCAGTATTACACTGCCGCTGCTCGCTCCATCCATTACGATTTCTGTGTTCATGGCACTGACCAATTCGATCAAGGTGTTCGATGTCATCCTGTCATTAACCGGGGGCGGACCTGGCGGAACTACCTACAGTATCGCTTACGATATCTACCGGGATACCTTCCAGAACAATCTGTATGGATACGGTACAGCGAAAGCGCTTATCCTGTTCCTGGCCGTCTTGGTGGTAACCATTCTCCAGTTAGCATTCTTCAAACGAAGAGAGGTTGAGGCATAATGAATACAAACCGCAAAGCAGGCCGAATCATTCTAGAAGTTGTTATGGTCATCCTCTCTCTTCTGTTTCTATATCCGCTATTTCTGACGATTATCAACTCGTTAAAAAGCTTTAGCGAAGTCATGACGGATGTCATCGCCCTGCCAAAACATCTGGTATTCGGCAACTATTCCTACGTGTGGAAGTTTATCAACTATCCGAAGCTGTTTCTGAACAACTTTGTCATTACCGGTGTAGGTCTTCTGGGTATTGTGTTCATTTCATCCATAGCAGCCTACAAGCTGGCACGGACGAAATCCAGACTGAGCGGGGTGATTTATTTCCTCTGCATTATGCCGATGCTGATTCCGTTCCAATCGATCATGCTGACCGTTCTGCAAACCGCTAAGACCTTAAATCTCTCTGAGAGTACTTGGGGACTTGGGTTGTTATATTGGGGTTTCGGTGCTCCACTCGCCGTGTTTATCTACCATGGATTCGTCAAGGGTATTCCGGTTGAAATTGATGAGAGTGCCACGATTGATGGAGCTTCCGGCTTCCGCCTGTTCTTCAGTGTCATCTTCCCACTGCTGAAATCGGTCACAACAACCATTGTCATTATCGACGTAATGTGGATTTGGAATGACTTCCTGCTCCCGCTGCTTATGGTCAACGGCTCCCCAGATACCAAAACGCTGACACTGGCTGCCTACACCTTCGTGGGCCAATATACCTCAGATTGGCAATATGCGATGACAGCTATGGTCATGGCGGTGCTGCCATCAATCGTAGTATTCATCTTCTTGCAAAAGTACATCGTTAAGGGTGTTGTTGCGGGGGCGGTGAAGGGCTGATTAACTGATCCAAACCTAGCTTCTGCATAAAAAGGGGGAGATCCATATGGATCTCCCCCTTATTGCAGGCATTCCAATCCAATACTCTGCATACTGCTGCAGTCTGCTTTTGATGCAGACGTTCCAATACTTTGCATACTGCTACAGTCAGCTTTTTATACAGACGTTCCAATACTAATTAGTAGTTTAACTGTATTTTGTACAACTATAACTCTGCAACTCGCTCGGCCGATGGATATAGCTGTATTTCGTACAACTATTCTCTTGATTTAATGCCCTCTAGGCCGATTTTCTAGTTTTTAGTTGTATAGAATACACTTAAAAGCAGAATGGTCCGTTTTACATATAAAATAGGTGTATAGAATGCAGTTATTTCACAATTACAACAATGATACTTCATGGGCACTCCATAGGTATTCCATACCCCACATCATACGTACTCTATACGTAATCCATAGGTACTCCATACGCATCTTCATACGTACTCCATAAGTACTCCACACATTTCGCATTCTAACGAGATCGAGCGCAATCCGTGAATAGTTAATCAGAGTTTGTATTAATAGAGCTACTTCTCCGTGACCCTGCCGTTAGCATCTATGTTGGCATTAAAAGATAGGGTGTTCAGGAGCTTAATCGTTTTCCTATTGTAGGAATCATCCATGAAATTAGGCTGTCCGCCAATAATTTTGACAGGTGTAATCTTGCTGGTCATCTTGGATTCCTTAATCTCAACATTCAACAGCATAGAATTAAGTGTCTTTTCCCCACCACGTGTGGAACGATTAAATACAAAGTTCCCAAGTGAATAATAAATGGGCTTGTGCTTATAGTATTCGATGCCCATAAGGCAGTGACTGTGTGCGCCAAGAATTAAATCTGCCCCGCTATCAATCATCTGTTTAGCTAGTGTGCGAGCGTACTTTTCAGGGAAATCCTTAAACTCTTCATTCCAGTGAATATATACGATCGTGAAATCATTCTCCTTGGACATCTTCTGAATGGCGCTAAGCATAGGCTGCGAGGTGTAAGCTGAAGCGGCTCCCGGTTTGTTTTTGCCGGCATACCACGAAGGATCTGAAAGCACACGGCTAACGCCAAGGATGGCGATCTTTTTCCCTTTTACTGTCTTAGTATAAGGCTTGAACGCTTCATCTTCATCTTTGCCAGCTCCTGTATGGCCAATCTTGTTTCGATCCAAATGGATCAGCGTGTCGAGCATAGCGTCTTTTCCATAATCCAAAATATGATTATTCGCCAAGGACACTCCATCAATCCCGGCATAGGTTAAGCCACCTAACGTTGCTGGTTTGGATCTGAAGGCAAAGGTTTTCTCTGCCGCTTTCCCTCGGATAGACACAGGCGTCTCCAGATTGGCGAAGGCGATGTCAGCCTTTTGCAGCGTAGGTGCGACCTTTACAAACGGAAAGTTCACCCCATATTTAGCAATCTGATCGCCAACAAAACCATCCAAAAGGATATCACCCGCAAAAGCAAGCTTTATAGGATCTGAAGATAGTGAAGCTGCACTGGAAGCAGATGTAACAGGAACTATTAGTGATAACATAAGTGTAATAAGTGCTATTCTACGCAAAACCTTCGATCCTAATCTCAAAAAACACAGCCTCCTCTCATCTTTTTATTAGCTATGATCCTAGCATACTGGAAAGAGGTTACTAAATTAAGAGTAGAAAGACCTGTTATTCCTTTGCTTTTTTCAGAACGGCTCTGAAGCAATTTAATCCGCCCCACGCATCCGTATGCACAGCATCCGCAGGCAACTCAAAATCCGTCTCCCCCCAATACTGAAATCCAGTTTGCAGCAGCAGGTCATTCATAAGACTCAGATTTACCGTCGGGTAATCAAATGTCAATACCAATAATCCTTCTTCGTTCAACGTCCGGTGAAATTCCCGTAAAGTACCCACTGTATCCTCAAAGCTCAAATGCTCTAATACTGATATGCAAAAGACAGTGTCAAAGCTCTCATCCTCATAAGGCAGATCCGTCAGATTAGCTTGAGCGAAATGCAGGTTGTTTGTTCTTCTAGCGATAACCTGCTTCGCCGCTTTTTCCCCAATCTCATTCTCAATACATTCTTGGATAGCTTTCGGGTAAATAACCCTACTGTCCTTATCGCAGGCATAGACCTCTGCACAAACCCCTGCCAAATAAAACTTCAAGGGATGAGGAATCCCACAGGCGGCATCCAGCACAACACCATGCGGAGAAATAAAGTTAATACACCACTCATATTCAAAGGGACGGCTCCACCATGATTCCGGCAGATCATAAATCAACTTCTCACGACGTGCATCTGAATTTACGAAAAAACGCGAGACAAAGGGATGGGTTGGCATGGCCAGGACTCCTTTTTCAACGGAATTTTAGGTAGTGAGAGTATATTCATGATTTGCTGATTCATTCCATAACCTTACATTGAACGAGACAAACCCAAAAAAACGGCTGCTCCCTTAGGAACAGACCGTCTTTAAATATAACTGTATAAACCTTATGCGTAGAATGAAAGAGGTTTGGCCTCAATACCATGTCTCTCGATCAACTTATCAAGTAACGCAGACCATTCCGCATCGACCGTACATTGCTCAGGATGAGCCTCGAACCAAGCAACCGACTGCTTGATCCCTTCGGAGAAAGGCACAGTAGCCTGAAAGTCAGGCACGAAACGTTTGATTTTGCTATTATCAAAAACACTGCTTACCGCTTGATCACCGATCAAGCCATCCGCTGTCCCTGGAGGGGAAAAGGCTGCGATAAAGTCTGTGGAGATATGCACAACTTTAGGTTCCACACCTGCCGCTTGTCCGATGGCCGCGTAAATCTGATTCCAATTTAATACCTCGTCGGAAGTTATATGAATGGCCTCACCTATCGCTTCCGGATGTCCAAGCAATCCAACGAAACCTTTGGCAAAATCCGAATTATGCGTCAGTGTCCACAAAGAGGTTCCATCTCCATGTATGACTAAAGGTAAGCCGCGGCGGATACGATCGATCAGTGACCAAGGATGCTGGCCACTCGTAAGTGCCGCAGGGATGGCTGTATTTCCATAGGTATGGGAAGGACGAACAATCGTAACCGGGAATCCGTTCGCCTTGTAAGCTTCCATCAACAGCTGCTCACACGCAATTTTATTCCTCGAATACTCCCAATAAGGGTTCTCCAGCGGTGTCTCTTCTGTAATTACATAATTACGCTGCGGCTTCTGATAAGCAGAGGCTGAGCTGATGAAAATGTACTGCGTCGTTTTACCAGTGAACAGGTCAATGTCTGCCTGCACATGTTCCGGTGTAAAAGCAATCCAGTCTACCACTACGTCAAATTCGTAATCTCGTAATACTAATGCGGCTTCTGCCGGATTACGAATGTCTCCTTTAATTACTTTTGCACCTTCTGGAACGAATTCATCCCGCTGTCCTCTGTTGAACAAATACAGCTCGATTCCTTGAGCTACAGCCAACGGGGATACAGCCTGACTAATTAATCCCGTACCTCCAATAAATAAGACCTTCATTTTGCACGCTCCTTATAGTGAATCCGGCTCGTTATTTACTGGTTAACATAATCTCGCCATACGTGCTTCGGCTGCCAATTCAGCAGCTTTTTGGCCTTCTCATTACTGAGTAGCGACTCGTGACCCTCCAGCGGCTGGCGGAAATCCGTCACCTCTGGATAACGTGCGGCCATTAGCTCTCTGCTAGGAACAGCCATGCTGGTCTCATCTGCACATATATTAAGAGCAACCGCGCCCAATCCATCCGTTTCGATTGCCAATTGGCAAGCTGTTGCTACATCCCGTGTATCAATATAACTCCATAGAATCCGATCGCGCTGCGCTGGATCATGAATGAAGGAAGGGAAACGTTCATACGCCGATGGATCAATAACATTTCCGATTCTTAGGGAAACGACCTGTATACCCTTTCTGCGATAGAACATCTCAGCGGTTTGCTCATTCACAACCTTAGACAGACCGTAGCTGTCTTCAGGCAACTGTGGATGCTCCTCATCCATAGGCACATACTTCGGCCCCAAAGGATTAACCGCAAAACAGATTCCGTAGGAGGATTCACTGGAAGCAATCACTGCTTTTCGAATCCCGAGACCCGCTGCAGCCTCCAAAATGTTATAGGTAGATACTACATTATTTTGAAAGGTGACCTCACTCGTCTTTATATTTGCAGCTGGGATCGCAGCCAAATGTACAACTGCATCAGCGCCAGCAAGTACACCATATACTTCACCCAAATTATTCAAATCAGCAATCATCGTTGGGCACAAAGAATCTGCGGATTTTTGCGTATCTACATTCACAACCTCATACCCTTGCTCTACAAAATGCCGGACCACCCATCTGCCCAACATCCCACTGCCGCCTGTAACAACTACTTTCGCCATGAGCGTGTCTCCTTTTTTATGAAGCTAACAACTACTCCAGAATCTCCTCAATCTGCTTCAAAATCTCTTCCGAAAGCTCCATACCCGAAGCCTTAACATTCTCTTCGACCTGCTGCGGACGGCTGGCACCCACCAGTGCACTAGCTACATTAGGTTGACGCAAAATCCAAGCCAAAGCCAAATTCCCAACAGAAATATTCAGTTCCGTGGCGATCCCACTCAATTGGCGGACTTTTTCAATCTTTTCTTCTGTAATCGAATCTTTTAATCGATCCAGCTTAGCAGCACGGCTATCCTCAGGGATGTCCGTGTTATACTTTCCAGTTAACAGCCCTTGAGCCAGTGGAGAAAATACCACCTGTCCAATCCCACGGCGCTCACCGAGCGGAATAATCTCTTTCTCAATATAACGGTTAAACATATTATAAATCGGCTGATTAACAACAATATGATCTAGCAAATAGCGGTCTGCTACAGCTAACGCATCGGTCATTTGCGCCGCCGTCCACTCACTAACACCGACATAATATACCTTGCCTTGCCGAACCAGATCATCCAGCGCACGTAAGGTTTCTTCAATTGGAGTTTCCGGATCAAAACGGTGGCAATACATAATATCCACGTATTCTACTCCGAGACGTTTCAAGCTAGCATGACACTGTTCCGTAATATGTTTGCGGGATAGTCCACGGTCGTTAGGTCCCGAGCCCATTTCCCCGTATACTTTAGTAGCTAATACATAGGACTCACGAGAGTAGTTACGTAAAGTCTCACCTAGTACTTTCTCGGCAGCACCTTTTTCATAAACATTTGCAGTATCAAAAAAATTCACGCCTAAGTCGTAAGCGGTTTCAATGGCATTAACAGCATTATCTCTTTCCACATAGCCTCCGTATGTCAGCCAGCTTCCCAAACTAATCTCACTGACTTTTAAACCGGTTCCACCTAATCTGCGATATTTCATAATAACTGCTCCTCTCCATAGTTCCGTGTTTGATTTTGGCAGGTTGCTTAGCACTCATATTCATTCTAGAATAGTTTGTATATAATAGAAAGAAGTGAAAATTAGTTTATTATGTGATCTCTAGTGTAGTTACTATACTAGAGTATAGTAGCTTCACAAACAGGAGGAGATACCTTGAAGACAGCTAAATCTACTAATAATTATATCCCCAAAACCCCTGTTACTATTGAATGTAATGTTGAAAAAACACTTGAAGTATTAGGTGGAAAATGGGCCTTTCTTGTCCTCAGAGAGCTATTCGACGGCACGCAGCGTTTTGGGGCACTGCAACGAAAAATCACTAATGTGTCTCCCCGCGCACTGACCACTACGTTGCGCCATCTGGAGGAGCATGGTGTGCTTGAACGTCACGTATTTCCGACTGTTCCTGTTACGGTAGAATATTCGCTTACTCCCAAAGGCGAGGATTTACATCAAATTTTGAAGGAAATGAAGCTGTGGTCCGCGAAATGGACTTAGCTTGAGCTGGTTGTGACTGATGAAATAAGAAGCTGTCCAAAAAGTAGAGAATTCTACTTATAGGGCAGCTTCTTTTTTATAAATTGGCTATACAATGGATGGATTCTTACTTTAACCCAGGGGATATGTGCGGTGTGCGGTGTGCGGTGTGCGGTGTGCGGTGTGCGGTGTGCTGTGTGTGATGCGCCGCGGTGTGCGATGTGTGATGTGCGCTTTAGTGTAATTGGGGAAAAACTCCCTAAAAATAGCCGATATTCGCTAAAAAAGAGCATAATGAGGGAATTTCTCCCTAAAAATCGGGTTGATTCCTTTCTTTTTCACCAAATCAGGTAAATTACAGGGAGGTTTTCCCTAATTATAAGTTAGATGACCCAATATCTAAGAATTATAGGGAAAAATCCCCTAATTATAGAGTCGGAATGCGTATTTGGTTAACTGAAAACAACCGGAGATACCAGCGATTTCTGTGATCACGTCATAGACAAATTGCCGCTTGAGGTCAGCAGAGGCTGTCTTCTTTCGTAGAAAATCCACCTGTAGAACAACCCCTCCAACATTTTTACTATATTGATCTAATATTTATCCACAATCGCGCCGAGAACTGCCGTATTTACATAGGGTTTTCCTTTGAGGCTTTGCAGCTCTTTCGCTGTTCCAGTAACGACAACTCCCAATAGCTGTACATCACTGGCGTCCGGCGCCGCTTTATCCTTTTTCAAGTAATTCGAGATTCGCTCAAACTCTCCGTAATGCTTGCCCTTCATCTGAAGCCCATAGGTTAAGGATTGTAAAAAATCCTCTGGTTTCGGCTTAAATAACCCCTCCCATTCCCCACCGTAGCCATATACTTGTCTAGCTGATTCCGGTAAGGCATATTTATTCGGACCGCTGTCATTCCTAATAAACTCAAGGTTCCTTTTATCGTCATACGTATCCACCCAATACCATGTCTGTGTCAAACCCGCCGGCAGCATCTTCTCTACCTCTGCCTGAGTGTAGCCTTTATCAAAAGAAACTGCCATTTCTACGAGCTTACCAGGTTCCATTTGTTCGAGTGCAGGCAGGTCATTCAGCACTTTTTCGTTATAATTCACTCCAGGCACATAAAACATCATTTCCCGCTGAGCATTTTGACTGTTATATCCTCGGTAGTATTCATAATTTTGCTGTGTCATTACCGGGTCAGGAACATTTATACTAGAGTATCCCCTATTAAGCAGAGAAAACCGGCTGCCCATATCGAAATACAGTTTTTTAGTATCCCATACGATGGGCACACCCTCAACAACTTTGTAAGTGCTCAGTTCAACTTTACCCGATAGAAACCCTAAATCAAGTTCAGTTCTCAACTCCTGAAGGTTAGGACTGCTAATCTTCATCATGATCCTCTCTTCATCCAAACCACGCATCGCCAACCAGCTTGTCAGATGGGCGTTACCCAGCATCCCGCCGAATAATACTATAACCGTCACCACTAGAGAAATGATTGTGTTTCGAATCATTGTTTTTCGTTTTGCCTTCTTAATTACTTTTGAAAGGTTCTGATCATCCTTTTGTTCCCATGGAGCTGTCATTCCGCTTCACCTCTATACTTTTTTTGAAATTGCTTGCGGGCACGAAACAATGCCGATTTCACTGTATCTGTCGTAATTCCCAGAAGCTCAGCTATCTCCTGATAGGACAGCTCCAGCTCATATTTCATAATAATGAGTTGTTTATGGAGCGGTAGAAGCTCATCCAACACTCTTTCGATGTCTTCCCGTTTCTCTTTTAACAGCACATGATCCTCTGGCAATTCCATATCCGGCACATCTACATAGTCAATAGGAATGACTATCCGCTTGCGTCGGCGGCACAGATCATAGTAGCGGTTGATCGCTACTTTATATAACCATGCACTGAATTTGTTCTCATCAATGGAATCAATATACAAAAGAGCCTTATACACCGTATCCTGTACGATATCTTCAGCGTCGGCTGCAGGTGCCCCGAGACGAATCAAGTATTTTTGAATTTCTAACATTTTAGGTTGAAGTATCTGATGTAGCTGCCCGGGCTTCATCCTGCACCTCCCTTCGTATGTATAACGATAAAGTTCTCGGAATGTTAGCTTATGAGGTGAAAAAAATTATAAAACAAAAGACGGCTGCCTCAGAAAGACATGCCGTCACATTTTAAAGAATGAATAAGGTTCCAGTACAATTCCTATATATCCGTAGGATTCATTGCCTGCTGAGCTGTAGATATGAGTATGGTTTGAACTTTCAGAGATTGTTTGTCAATAATGAAGCCTATATAGAACCCACCCTCCATATTATCCATTTCAAAAGGTGACAATCGGGGCTCATACACTCCACCCTTGTTCTCAAACCAGTAACTCACTATAATCCCGTATTCGTTATCCACTGCAACGTATGTACCGTATGCCTTTAGCACATCTTCCAATGTACTTACCCCAGGTCGAATATTGTTCAATGTACCTATGTGGATTGGATCAATGCGCTCATTATCTTTGTCTATTTTCCAAGCGTTCAGCCGACCTTCGGTATCATAATGTACAGATACTTCTTTATACATTTCATTATTGAATACATCTTGACCTGTTGAATCCCCGTAATGTTCCTCTACTAACATTCTTGAACTCCCAAAATCAATAAAAAGATTACGTACACTATCCGCTATTCCGAAATCACTATCAGTTACCGGAGCCGCTATAAAGTCCTTCAAGCCTGTACCCTGTTCCGGTAATGACGGTAATAGACTCCGATCCGATCGTTCTTCTGGACGAGAATTTACAGTATATATTCCCTTAAGCTTGAGCATTCTCATCCATTGTATAGCCTCTGCTCTTGTAAGCGGGAGATTTCCTTTAAAACCGACTAAAGTTGGCTCCCCGGGAAGTGGAAGTAGAGAGTTACCCAGCAAATAAACGACGGAATCCGTGTCGTTGTAATTCATCCCTAGACCAGATACAACTAACCTTGCGGCGGCCATTCTGGTGATTGGAGTCGATCTTGCCACTGGATATTGTAGTCCAGTAACTGGATGATTCCACCACTTAGCCATTCTATACGGTGCTGCTGTCCATTCTTCGCCTATGCTAGTAGCCTTTGGATAGCCGAAAGAAAGAAAAAATAATTTCAAAAATTCCGCTTCCGTAATCGGCTGATCCGGTCGAAAGCTCCCATCATCATAACCAACCATCAATTGGTTGCCTAACGCCCAGCGCACCCAAGGTTCAGACCAGTGACCTTGAATGTCAGTGAACAGTGAAGATGCCGGATCCTCCTCACCGTCCTCTTCCACTTCTTCATATGTCCCTGTATTCTCGTACGTTGTCGTTTCAGCATGAACTCTATAACTCACGTTGCCGCATGTCACAATTGTCCCTGAGATAAGACCTAGTACCAATAGCTTCATTATCTTCAATTTAATAATCCCTTTCGTTCTTATCGGTAAGGGGTTCCTGCTCTCTTTGTCAGGTTTATCGTGATTAACCCTTTATCTTAACTATCGGGTAAAAAGTCTGATTCGTAAATATACTGCTCTCCTTTTTCACAAGAAAAGCCAAAAAGATCGCTCCCCTTCATAGCGGGAACGATCTTAACCTACCTACTACTTAGACCTTTAATCGACGTTCGAAAGCTTTGGGGATAAGCATTATAGCAAGTATACCTATGATTATCACCGAAAGGATTGACAAGGGTAGATGTAATATAGGGATGCCAAAAATGTTATAGGATACATATTTTTCGATTAAGGATCTGCTAACCATTACACCTGACGGTAAAAAAGAGATTATTTTGCCCAACATTCCAGGCAAAGAGAAAAGGGGAAGAATAACTACGAATGCTGCCAGTCCAAGACTGCTTAAGCTACTCCGACACAAAGCGGATATCAGCGCCGTCAATAACAATAGACCACATGCAGCCAGCAAGGTTACAGCATATTTCAGGGCAAATCCCTGCAGCTGGGTTAAGGCATATGGAGTCTCATCAAAATAAAAGTAACTATTCAGCGGGGCATTCCAGCCCACGAAGCCGAACGGTAAACAGGCCAGCAATGTGCAAATTCCGTAAAAAAGAGTTACCCAGCTAAGCGTAACTATAAATCCAGCTAATAGTTTTGCCGCAACAATCTTCAATCTTCCGTATCTACTAGATAGAATAAGTGCATCCATTCTATAGTTTTCCTCACCAGAGAACAAGGGTGCCAGCGCAAATACTAGAATAAGACCGATCAGAAGATCGCCGACGCCAGGCGAGCTTGAAAAAAATATATGTAATAAGTCCCAGTCCTCCGTTACATAAAACCCCCGTGGTTTTCCCTCCTCCAGCATGGAGAGTTTTTTAGTAACATCTCTTAGTGCATATGATCCTGGTTCTTGCTTCTCCAATAAAACCTTCCGCTCTCTCAGCTCTGTTAAATTTCTGTTGAATTGATCTACCATATAAGTTGTACCAGCATAGTGTTGCTCCAGAATTCGTTTCATCTTCTCCTCTTTGGGCCAAGCGCTGTCTTCGGCATATTCTTCTTTGAGTCTAGGAGCGTATTTCAAAACTAAATCTGCTTGAATCGGTCCTAGATGAGCGGCGATAGCTTCAGGCTTTTCCTTGTTTACAACCAATAGACTATCCGTACCGGATGGGTAGAAACTAACAAAACAAAAAATGGCTAATGCAGTACTTCCAGCTATAGAAATCCAGACTCTGGGAATCATAATTTTGCGTAATTCAAACATCACCAGACGGTTCATGTGTATCATCCCCTCCGAAAATAATGCATATATACATCTTCTAATGAAGGATTCACCATCACCGCATTCTCAACTGGCGAATTCTTGCTGACTATCCGAACCACTAGTCCAGTATCTGACTGCTGCACATTCAATACAGTTCCCTTCTCTTCGATTTGAGCCAGCAACCGTGCAGGGATATGAACCTCCCAAACCTCTCCTTGCAATTCATCGGTCAACTCCTTAATTGTTCCTTGACGAAGTAACTCTCCTCGCCCCATCAGTAGCACCTGTTTAGCTATATGATCAACATCAGAAACGATATGAGTAGACAAAATAACGATGCGCTCATTTGATATTTCAGAAATTAAATTTCGAAATCTTACGCGTTCCGAGGGATCAAGTCCTACTGTGGGCTCATCCAATATGAGGATGCTCGGATTATTAAGCAATGCTTGTGCGATACCGAGTCTACGCTTCATCCCGCCGGAGTACTTTCCGCATTTTTTATCCATTTCACCGGATAGATTAACCGTTTGAGCCAGAACCTCTATACGATCACTCGCCTCCTTCTTGGTCAACCCCTTTAGGGCAGCAACATAATACAAGAAATCACGAGCTGAAAAATGATTGTACATCCCCAGTTCCTGTGGTAAATAACCAATCTGAGCCCGGTACTGATCCCCCATGTCATCCTTGTTTTGTCCATCTAAAAGTACATTTCCACGAGTCGGATACAGAACATCTGCGACAATACGCATCAATGTCGTTTTTCCTGTTCCGTTAGGTCCTAGAAGACCATACACACCAGGTGACATAGAAAGGTTAATAGTATTCAAAATTCGCTTTTTGCCGAAATCATGTACGATATTACATAGTTTAAGCTCCAATCAGAAACCCTCCCTTGCTCAATACTCTGGATTGAAACCTCATGGCTAAGACAAATAACACTGCCGACAGAACACCCAATCCCATTAACCAAAATAACTCAACCGACGTCGTCCAGCTCACTGCAAATTCTCCGGAAAATAAAATCATCCAAAAGAGAGGCAAACTGAAGAGTACGGTCGTTAATTGTCTAAAATTACGTATCAGCGTAGATAATACTGACGCTACCGCCGCATTCATTAGGATTGGGATGCACCATAGCAAGGTCATACGCAGCATAAACTCCTTTCCCCCTAAAGGGGTTACCATAGCAGTAACACTAAAGTTAATCATTAGTGAGATCAGCCCTGCCATAAGGAACCGAGCTTGCACATACCGATGCAACGGGATTCTAAAACTACGTGCGAGTTCTCCCATTCCACAGAGCGTATTCCGAGCCGTATGAGAGACGACCACCAGTAAAGGAATACAACCCACGATGGACAGAATAAACATAGGGCTAACAATCTCCGTAACACTCAGAACCAAATATCCTACTACAAACAAGATCACACCAAGCACAACTTCTCTCCACCATCCCTGTGAAAAAAGAATCCTCATCTGTTCCCGTACAAATAGAGGAACTGGTGGGACTGGCGCAGGTAAAGCCCGCTTGGATCTTCTCCACCTGCTCATGGCTTCTTCTGCAAAACCGTCAAGGAGTGGCGGTTCAGGAATGCACTTGATGGAATTCACGATCTCCTCTACAGACTCTGCTGTCATCTCATCCTGTAAATTTAGATTGAGGTAATCTTGATGGTTACGTTTAACCCTCATTTCCCTGCTCCTTTCTTTAGGGGTTGGGATATATCCTCTTGCTTGGAATACCTTAGTAAATCGCGTAATTTTATCAGTGATCGACTTACCCTTGACTTCACAGTTGATTCAGGTTCATGAGTTACGGCAGCTATTTCTGTAAACGTAAATTCATATTTATACCTTAACAAGAGCGCATCCCTCTGTTCCTCTGGCAGTGAGCAAATCGCGGCGTATACCTGCTTAACCTCTTCACGAAGTAATATTCCTTCAAGAAAGTCTCCTTCGACTGTGATTTCATCAGATAAGCTTTGATTCAACTCTGCTTGCCGAGCACTTTTGCTGCGAAAATAGTCAATGCAGACATTTTGCGCGATCGCCATCAACCAAGCTCGAAAACTCCCCTGTTTATTTTGATAGCTGCCAAGCTTGGCCCATGCTTTTTCATACACCGTCTGTGCAAGATCCCAGGCTAATTCGTCATTATGTATTTTCCATCTGATGAATCGATAAATATCGCTATAGGTATACCGAATTAATAATTCCACCGCTGCCTCATTGCCCTGCTGCGCTTCTGTGACCCATTTGTCCTCTCCGATTTAATTCCCCTCCAATCTACCAATCTACTAAATATAACGAAATCGCCTACAAAGTAGACGCATCACATTAAAAAGACCAACCAGAAGGTTCTGGCTGGCCGAATATAAATTTTCCCTAGATTATGTCCCCGGTTCAAATTATGAGTGAACATTCTCAGCTTGTATCTTAGTGAATTATATAACATTGATTCTATTAATTTCCATAGTGTACACTCATTACAAGTGGTCTTTTTGTGAAACTCTTCGGAAAAGGTGGATTATTGTTCGATGAAAAAAATGATGCTGTCTATTCTTTTAATAGTTTCTTTAATAGGTATAAGTGGATGTGCAGAGAGTAATATAGGAGATCTTAAGATAAGCGCAGGAGATCAAGAAATTAAAAGTACAACATTATCTAACACTAAATTAGCTAACGCGAAGAGTGACTTATCCTCAAACGCTGAAGCAAGTGGATTTGAATTCGCCTTTGAGCAGGATGCAGTAAAGAATATTCAATATTTAAAAAATGGAGAAATCATTACTCTAGACTTTGGAGATTCTGAGCCAAATAATGTATCGCTCGAAGATAGCGTACTAAATAAGAGTGGAGCTTATCAATTTTCATCCAGAGAAACACTAGAAGTTCCAATTACAAAAGAAGACGGTAAATATTCCTTTACGATCGAAAAGCATATGGCTTCTTCATTGAGTTCGTTTTACGAAGAGAACAAAAAAGACTATAGAGGCTTTAGCATAACGGCAAGCTGGGGAGAAAAAGAATATAGATATGCTTTTGTTATACAAGCGGATGCCAATTAAAGCTAACATTCTGATTTAAACCCGCTAATCATATTAGGCATTCCATCGAAATATTCAGGGCCCAGAAGTCATCCAGATGGCTTCTGGGTTCCCTTGAATAGAAATCTAACTATCTATTTTTTAAATATACAACAAATTGTTCATGCAACTCTAGTTCGGATCGTTTAAAGATCCCAGCCCTCGGAATTTAATTATTGAAAAGTAGGAATAACAAGATTATGAATTTGCTCTGACCCGAGTTTACTTTCAACAAAAGATATTTATGGATTCTTTCGCGATATTGATTATAAGTGATTTCAAAGCTTTGCTTGTCTCCCTGTGCATCCGGATAAACAGTGGATTTGTCATGAGCTCCAGACATTGTAAGAACCTCCTCTTGACCTTACATTTAATTAGACACCGCAGGTTGATTAAAAGCCACATGTCATTTCAAAAAAATCCATAATAAAAAACTGTCGATTGCTAGACAATTATATAGAGCCAAGTTATAGTATTGATAATACTTTTAATAACCATTTTTAAAAGTCTAGAGGTGAATAAAATAACCCAAATCGCAAACAATTCTATTCGTGTTAAAAAGATAAATCAGGAGCTTATCAAGCAGGCCTTGAAATCGATGAAAGAAGGAACCAAATCCACGATTGCAAGTGCCACCGGATTAAGTATTGCTACCTGCGGAAATATCCTGAATGAACTTCTGGAGACTGGTGAAGTCATTGAGACTGAACTGGAGGCATCAAATGGAGGTCGACCGGCCAGACGATTTATCTATAACGCTGATTTTTCCTATATTGCATGTATCTATGCCAAAATTGAGGATGGCCAGAAATCCATAACCTATGCGGTGACCAATTCAGTTGGTGATCGTGTGGATCATGGATGGATGGAATTAGAGTACATAGATGCTGCAGCCATCGACCATCTGCTGGATACGCTTATCCAACAATATAACAACATCAAGGCAGTCGGGATTGGAATTCCCGGCCTTGCTCACCAAGGTGTCATTAATATCTGTGACATTAAAGAGTTAATTAATGCTCCCTTAGAATCACTGCTCAGAGAAAAATACGAGCTTGAAGTCACGATTGAAAATGATATGAATCTGACCGTTTACGGGTTCTATAAACAGCAGGATTATGAAGAGGATAAAACCATTGTCGTGGTGACCTTTATCAAAGGAGCTTTTCCAGGCGCCGGGATGATGATCGACGGGCATATCCACAAAGGTAATACTAGATTTGCTGGTGAAGTCTCTTTTTTACCGTTTGGAATCTCGCGTGAACAGCAATTGAGTAGCTTGGACCACACGGATACCTTCATCCCTTTGGCGGCTCACACTATATCGTCCCTGATTGCAATTATTAATCCAGAGACCATAGCTCTCACAGGAGAACAAGTCAAACAAGAGAATGTGCGGCCGATTTATCAACGTTGTCTGGAAGTGATTCCAGAGGAGCATATGCCTCACTTAATTGTGCTGGATCAACCTGATGATCATTACATGAACGGATTAATTGCGATCACACTTGAAAGCTTAACCTACTCATTGCAGTTGGTTGAGAAGCGCCGTTAAAAACATAAAACTAACATACACTTCAGGAGGAACTACGAATGGCAACAAACAAAGAAAACATGATCGCAGGAAAGCTATATATGGCAGGCGGTGAAGAATTAGCAAAGGATAACAAAAGATCCAGAATGCTCACTCGTTTATTTAACAATACGACGGAAGAACAAGGTGAATATAGAGTAGAACTACTCAAGCAATTATTTGAGTCTACAGGAGAATCATTATATGTTGAACCTCCCTTCCGTTGTGATTACGGCAGTAATATTACCGTTGGCAATAACTTCTACGCTAATTTTGACTGCATTATCCTTGATGTAGCTAAAGTAACGATTGGTAACAATGTTCTCTTTGGACCTAGAGTAGGCGTATATACTGCTGGTCACCCTATAGATGCGGACGTGCGTATTAGTATGCTTGAATTCGGTACACCAATTACCATTGGAAACAATGTGTGGGTTGGTGGAAACGCGGTAATTAATCCTGGGGTAAAAATCGGCAACAATGTAATCATCGGTGCAGGTTCAGTCGTAACTAAGGATATCCCTGACAATGTAATTGCGGTGGGTAACCCATGCAAGGTATTAAGAGCAATCACCGAAGACGATAAGCAACACTGGGAAAAACTTAAGGAAGAGTATTACAGAGACATTGAGCAATAAAGTAACCCGCTCTGGGAGGATCTTAATTTGAAAAAGCGCTTCGGGGGATTTAACAAGATTTATGCCATGCAATTGGCGACCATCTTTTTGGGATTTATAGTGTTTGGCATATCGGAAAATATTAAAGGACCCGCCATTCCGCGAATCCAATTCGACTTTAATCTGGACGAGAAACAGCTTGGCACCCTTTTATCCCTAAATGCATTAGGTTATTTGATCGCCTGCTCCTTTACAGCTGTATTGGTTCGGAAGTGGGGGATCAAGGCTGTCAGTATCATTGCTTTTGCATCCATGATATTTTCAGGAGTGTTAATCTATATCTCCCACAGCTACCCCTTTTTCTCAGCTTCTTATTTCCTGATGTACATCGGAAACGGAATGCTGGAGATTGGTCTTGCCATTTTGGGAGCACGCATCTTCGTAAAAAATACCGGGACGATGATGAACTTATCCCATTTTTTCTACGGATTTAGTTCAACCTTAGCTCCACTGCTGGCAACAGGACTCATGTCGGTAAGTATATTTGGCCATCCACTCGACTGGCGCGGAATGTATTTGATTATGCTAAGCTTATCTTTACTGCCTATTCTATCTGCCTTGCGCAGTACATTTCCGGGTGACGATCTTCCACAAGAGGACCGGATCCCATTAAAAACGCTGGTGCGCGATCCCGCTTTATGGCTGATGGTGCTTATTCTTTCTTTCGGTGTAGTGTCAGAACTTGCAGTAGGTGGATGGCTAGTGAATTTCCTAGAAAAAGCATACTTGTGGGATACAGTTACAGCTTCTGGTATGTTGTCCACCTTTTTTCTCTGCTTCTCGCTAGCAAGGCTCCTGCTGGGGCCGGTTACAGATAAGATTGGTTTCAATCTATCGCTTATCATCTTTTCAGCCTTCTCTGCCTTATGTACGTTTGCTGCTATTTTGGGTGGGGAACAGCTCGCGTTTCTATTTGCAGCAGCAGGCATAGGTATCGCTATGATTTATCCGACCGTCATGGCGTTTATCGCAAAAAGGTATCCGCATGGCAGTGACACTGCCATCACCTTTACAGTTACACTAATGGGAGTCGGTAGCGTGATTGGCAACTATGCCATAGGTGCAGTGATCGAAGGTGTGAAGCGGCTTTACGGAGCAGAAACACAAACTGGCTTGCTACGTGGACTTCAAGCTGGGTATGGTTTTATCGGTTTATGTGCAGCTATATGCGCGATATCCGGTTGTGTTTTATATCGTTATTTAAATCGCCGCCAAGAACTTATATAGAATAGTTATCGCACTTACTTCTGCTCATCCCTGCAACAACCTGCTGATTTCATGGCAGGTTGTTTTGTTGCAAATAGCGACCAACCTCCCACCATCGGACTCAAATGACCTTATTGGCTTCGAAATAGGCAGAAACGAGGTTTTTCGGACCCCAGAGTCGTTATTGAGTTGTTTTTGTGCAAAAACCGCTGTCTTCTGACTTGATAACGCCTCCTGAGTCCGAACACTCCGCCTAATGAAGCTAAATCCTGAAATAGCGACTATACAGTCCGCAACAATGACCTCTGAGCTGGTGATCACCATCCCAACAATTATCGCAGCCCTCCCGCCAGCTCCATTATTTTTCTAACAATCTGCTCTTCACCGCTACTAACCTTTTCCGTTGCAACTTCTCCCAAGGTTATATGATCGCCAACACAAACCGAGTGTGCGGAATGTCTGAACATTTCTATATCATTAGCATCGTTACCAAAAGCAATAAATTGCTGCGGTTCTATGCCTAAATTTTTTAGTCCTGTCCATTTGTTTACACCTTGGGGACTTATATCCATAATATCTTCTTGTCCATGCTGGTAGATCTCAATCGGCAGATTTTGCAGCTTATGAATAAGTTGTTCCCCATTCAGACTGCTCAAAATAACTACCTTCACAATCTCATCCAGCTCCGATGGAGTTACATTTTTGGCGCGTTGTTCTGGATCTACATTTCTCCGCACCATTCCCGCCAACCATAGACCTAAATGCCCCTCATTTAATTGAGGATAAAATGATCGATGTCATCATAACGGATATCGATCTTTTCTCCGTTTCTTTTGACAAGATTTATATACAGAGGAGCTGCATCAACACTTCCGCCACCCACCAGCACATGGTAGTTTTCATTGATTTCATATTTACGGATGTACAAGCCTGAACCGACATCTTCAAAGGGATAACCTTCAAAATCCTTCCACGACAACGCCTCGCCTTGATGAGCTAGATCCTGTATTTCATCCATGGATAATATTGCAGTTTTTTTATCATTACAGGCTGAAAGTATAATCGTCAAAGCAAACAATAACAGCATTATCAAGCTACGCTTACTTCTCATTCATAAACCTCCAAACTCTATATATTGTTATTTATAGGAAAATATAAGGTAATAATAACATAGCTTAGACTTGCTTTGAATGGATTGCGACCAGTTTCTGCTCTGAGTGTTAGAAATTCAAGCTCCCCACATCCTCCTCGGTTTCTTCCTGCAAATCTATTTTAAATTTGACGTTAATTTGTTATGTATGCTCTAATATAAATGAAGGGTGGAGCTGCATGTTATCATTTTTACTAACTTTAAAACGTTTATTTTCGGGCTTATGGAAAGCGCTCAAACGTAAAAATTTCCAAGCATTATTCTTATTAGTTTTGATGACGCTGTTGTCCGGAACCATTTTTTATGTCAAACAGGAAGGTTTGTCTGTCCTGGATGCTATTTATTTCTGTGTTGCAACGCTTAGTACATTAGGTCATCCAACATTTGTTCCCCAGACAGCACTCGGAAAAATATTTACGATCGTTTACATTATTGCAGGCACAGGGTTGTTCTTGGGAATGATGGGGTATATCGCTTATGAACTGATCAAACAAACCGATAAAGATAACAATTAAATAATGGAAACCAGAACTCGTGACATTATTAATAGCCTTGTTAGCCGAAGCTGACATGGCTATTTTTTTCAAATATTCGATTATATCTGTTTCTTTTTCGCAATCACTTTCACCTTCAATCAAAGCAATGTTGATGGATTAACGTGTCTCATCTCCAATGGCTGCAAGAGCTTTACTGCTTTCACCATTACCATTGAAATGACCAAACAAGGCTTGAAAAATGGCTTTATGCATGGCTGGATTGTTGGCCGCTCCATATTTTCTAACGTAAAAAAGCCGTTCTCTTTTAAAAGAGAACGGCTTTAAATGTTATTTTCACAGAAATCCTTAGAACACCCGCTTCTGATTCCGATCATCAATAATAATCTGCACCGCTTCCTTAAACCGTAATGCATGCACAATCTCCCGCTCCCGCAGGAACTTGAGGCTATCCTGCAGATCCACGTCATCCGTCATGTCAATCAGCCACTGATATGTAGCCCGGGCTTTTTCCTCAGCCGCAATGTCTTCATAAAGGTCTGCCAAAGGGTCTCCCTTAGCTTGAATATAGGCTGCGGTGAATGGAACTCCGCTAGCATCCGTGTAGAACAGGGCATGATCATGCGCTACAAAATGTGGCCCTAATCCCGCTTCCTCTAATTCACATACCGAAGCATCCTTCGTCAGCTTGTAGATCATCGTGGCAATCATCTCAAGGTGAGCGAATTCCTCAGTCGAAATATCGTTCAACACGCCAATAACTTTATCTGGAATCGTGTATCTTTGATTCATATAGCGTAGTGCAGCGGCGAGCTCGCCATCTGCTCCTCCGTATTGCTCACTCAAATAACGCGCCATCCGGACATCACATTTACCCACCCGTACCGGATATTGCAGTTTTTTTTCGTATATCCACATTCGGGAACTTCCCTCCTCTAGAAAAATAGTTCCTTACGGTTATACTCCTCTTACACCTGCCAAGGCCAAGGGGGTTGATTCCATTCCCATGGACATTTAGAATAAGCGCGGCCAAAATTCTGCAGCGGACCATATAACTCCTGAAAATGATTCGCTAGCTTGGTTCGTTCCAGCGTAAGCTGATTAAATTGTTCAATACTTCTCAGATCGTCAGGATGCGTATTTAGATATAAGTTCAACTCCACTAAGGCAAAATCAAGGGTCTGCAACTGTTCAAGCAATTCATAATAACGTTGGTCGCAAGGATTTGCCTCCATAGTCTATTTTCCTCCTCCTTTGCACTTGGATTCATACGGACTAAATAGTGCTGGCCAGAGCGTTCCATACTTCAGAGCCTCCTGCAAACTAAACTGTGGCAAATCGGGTGGCTGAAAGGTGATAAATTGATTGGGTGGAACTACATACGTCTTGAACGGCACCGGTGGGCAAGGATCAAACGGGCCCCTAAAGGGGGTATACCTCCGCAGCTGTGATTCCATCTTTTTTGTACCTCCTTTGTTCCTGTTCCTTCTTTAAAGACTCTGAACATTACTCCCTTAGCTAACTTATGACAGCAGGACACAATATAAAACGTTATTTACAAAAAAAGCCCATTAGCAATTTTTTTGAGCAATGTGCACGACAAATAAGCTGTCTCCGGAAAAGTACCGGAAACAGCTTATAACTTGAGTCTTTTAGTATTCAGCTTAGGGGTTCGCTCTTTTGAACGAATCTTCGTGGGTAATCTCAAGGATATCCAACATAAATACAAAGATAGGAATACCAAGAATAAGTCCCCAGACACCTATATAATGCTCAGAGAACAACAACACGCTAAAGGTGAAGAACATAGGCAAATTCATTTTTGTGGACATCAGCTTAGGATTCAAGAAATAGCCTTCGATAAAATGCAACACCGCAATAATCGCCAGCACATAAGTAACTGTTATCAGACCGCCGATGTTGTAACCAATTATTAAAAGCGGAATGAGCGAAATCAAAAAACCAACCACCGGAATGAGACTGAGCAAAAAAATCAAAATCGCCAGGGCAAATAAATACGGGAAGTTAAGCAGCCACAAGCCAATAACAGTAAGACAGGTATTGAACATGGCAATGAGAATTTGCGCTTCTATTACTTTCCCAAAGGAAACGATGAATTTTCGGCTGAAATATTCCAGATCTATATAAAACCAGGCAATCCTGCTCTCTCTCATCCTAGAAGTGAAACTGACGACCCGGTTCTTCTCCAGAATAAACACAAAGCTTAAAATGGTTGATAGAACGAAAGTTGCACCCCAGTTGCTAACCTGCAGCACATAATCGATGCCTCTTTTGATATAGGACTGATAGTTAAGGTCCCTGAGCATATCATACAAATATAATGTAATCTTGTTCTGCGGAAGATCCTCTGACTTGAGATTGGTGAGGAAGATGGCTAATTGCTTAATCTGCTCCAATACTTTAGGAAGATATTTTGCAAGGGCCAGTACAATCAATGCGATTAAAGCAAGGTATAAAATGACAATAATCACCTTACTGTTAACCTTCATGAATTTACCAATTCGTTTGCTGAGCACAATCTGAAAGCTGTTCATGACAAAAGCAATCAGAAACGTCAGCAGTACCAGATTAAGCATTCCTCGAACCATGTACAGCAGCAACCCAATAAGTGCGAGAATAAAAAAGCGTCTGGTAGTCCTATTCGCGTAGAATCGCTTGAATACATTCATTGATCTTGCTCCATTCAATTGCGATTAATAATGTTAAACTTCAATGGCTATAAAAAGGAAAACTTAGCCCCCACAAAAAAGCCGATGGAAACAAAAAGAAGTGACCAGGTTAGCGCTCCTGCAGTCGTTATGAGTATATATTTTTTGAAAGACATAGCACTGATTCCAGAGATATAGCTCGATACATGCCTCAGACCGGGAATAAAATAAGCAATAAAAATCGCCCAGTTTCCGAACCGCAAAAACCATTTTTTCATACTCGCAAAACGCTTGGGTGTAAGGCCAACCCATTTGCCGAATTTTGCTACCACAGGTTGCCCTAGCCTTAGACCAATGGTATAGCTGATAAGCATTCCTGTGATGGATCCCATGAAACAAACCAATACAGAAAGTGAAAAATCCAAAACCATAACGGAGGATAAATAGCCTACAAACAGCATTAACACCTCATCAGGCACAGGAAGTCCGATAATCCCAAGTGCCATAAGGCCAAATATGGCTAAATATCCGTACTGTGAAATAAACTCTATAATCCAAGGCATGGGTGTATCACTTCCTGTTGAAGGATTTTTTAAGGGACGGAAATGGGATACGGCTAATCATCATTACGGACAGCAATGCCATTAATCCGATGACCAGTCCTGGTTTCATACGTTCATCTAGTAAAGAAATCATCGACAGAATGACTCCAGCAGCAGTAATCGGCATCCCCACGAACCCTTTGGAAGGCGCCGACAGATTAAATCTGGCCAAACGAAGTGCGCCACAGATCAAAAAGAAAACTGCAGCTGCAGGTCCAATCCAGTGGGCATCTTCTAACCTATACAACAAGATAAGGAAGGTAGGCGCTAAACCAAATGATATAATGTCCGCCAATGAGTCCAATTGTTTACCGAATTCACTAGTACATTGCAATATTCTTGCCAGTAATCCATCCAGTACATCGCATATTGCCGCGAGTAATATCATTAATAGAGCTAGGCTATATCGTTCTTGAATCGTAAAATACAAGGATAGTGATCCTAGTCCCAAGTTTCCTAGTGTGCACGTTGAAGGCAACCAGTTCAATTTCATACAATTTCACCCCTTTCATAGCAGTATTTCTGTTGATCCGATTTAACCTTCAAAGGTCACAGTAAAGCTGACACCGTTCTCCGTATTTTTTACTGTATAAAGACAAGCGTGCATATCTAGTATTCGCTTCGCAATGGAAAGCCCCAGACCCGTACCGCCTGTCATTCGACTGCGGGATGGCTCCAACCGATAGAACCGTTCCCAGATCTGCTCCAGCTGATCTTCAGGGATTGATTCTCCTATATTTTGAATAGTGAATACAATAGTCTGGGCATGACTCTCAATATTGACGGTGATAGAACTTCTTTCTTCCGCATGCCTGATAGCATTGGTCATAAAATTTAGCATAACTTGTTCGATCCAGTTCACATCCGCATAGACCGGTAATTCATTTGCAGGAATAATGATGACTTCCAAATGTTTTTCACTCAGCAAGTGGACCAGCTTGTCCGTCACCTTTTCCGTCAGTTCACTTAACATAAAGGAAGTTTTCCGAAGTCTAATCGTGCCCGACTCCAACCGCGCTAGATCTAGCATATTTTTAACAAGAAACTCCATTTTATCGGCTTCCTCAATAATTACCTTAATGTAGTGATCCTGCTTGCCGGCGCTAACGCCATCTTCCAAGCCTTCAGCAAAACCTTTGATAATACTGAGTGGTGTCTTCAATTCATGGGAGGCGTTGGCAAAAAAGTCCTGCTGCATGATCTCCATTCTTTGTTTCTGCTCCATATCCTCAACTAGCTGCTGATTGGCCTCTCTTAACTCTCGTAAAGCAGAATCCAGACTTAGTGATAAGGTGAACATGCTGTTAGAAAGGCTGCCTAACTCATCCTTCTGCCGAATCGATGTGTCCCCTGTAAAATCCAGAGAAACCATACGTTTGGCTATGTTATTTAATTTAATTAGCGGACGCGTTACCATTTTCGAGAAAAAGAGAGAAAGCACCAGAATCAGGACAAAACCACCCATTCCCAGATATAAAAAGAACCAACGCAACGCATCGTTCGAATCCTTAACTTCCTGTAATGAAGTGACTGTGAATAGTAATTCAATTTCTCCGTTACTTTGCTTCAGGGGCAGAATAACCACAGAATTGCGACTCCCACTCCAGGGAGCAATCCAGTCTTGCTTCTGTATTTTCAAATTTTTGAAGTCTTCTGCCTGCGCCGGTGTCAAAGGAAACCATTCCTCTAGAGCCTCAAACAGTATTCCCTGGCGTGGATTCCATATTTTCAAATCAGGCAGTACAACTTCGGCAACAGTACCAGATGCATGAATCGTCCCAGTCTCTCCCGTCTCCCCTATTGTTCCGCCCCCTTTTTTTGTAATGCTTATGGGGTAGAGTATAACGGGTGAAGCACTGTCTTCGTCCAAAAGTTCGCCTTCCACGCTCAACTGATCATCTACTTTAATGTTTGCTGCTCTCAGTGAATCTCCGTACTGATTCATGAATAGGGATAAAGAAACAACCATACTCTTCCCGTCATCATCGATTAGCTTTATATGAAATGGATCTTCTGAATTCATCTTTCCATCCAGCTTCAAAATAACCATTTGTGTTTTATTCCGCAGCATAAACCGGACAAGCTCCTGAGAGGTTCGAGTGCTTCCCCATGGCTCACTTATATATCTTGCCGCAAAGCTCTTAAGGTGTTTCTCCACGCGGTGCTCTTTTTGCTTCTGATAGAAATTGTCAAACAACAGCAATTGGCTTAGAATCACCATGCCATAGAAGCAAAGGAAAAAGATAACGGTCATCACAAACAGTTTAAAAGTAATTCCCCGTCTTCTCATGCCTCTTCCTCGAACATGTATCCTGTGCCAATTACCGTACGAATAAAACGTGATTCATAACCCAATTTACTTCGCAGCTTTTTAATATGACTGTCCACAACTCTGGAATCTCCTTCAAATTCAATTCCCCAGATCCGACTGAGGATCGTATCCCTTGAAATGACAATCCCTTTATTTCGTATTAAAAGCCATAAAAGATCATATTCCTTAGGGGTAAGCTCCACTTCCGCATCTTCTACCTCCAACCGATGAGCTAAGGTATTAAACATCCCGGAACCAAATTTTATTATGCCAGATTCAGGCTGATGGGTGCCTTCAACCCGCTTCATGAGTGCATTTGCCCGGGCTACCAGCACCTTTGGACTAAATGGTTTTGTAACATAATCATCGGCTCCTAATTCAAATCCATAGATTTTGTCGTCATCTGTAGACTTGGCGGTTAACAAAATGATGGGTACCGCTGATTTCTCACGAACTTCACGGCACACTTCAAAGCCATTCATAGCAGGCATCATGATATCCAGAATCAGCAGATCCGGCAACAGTGAATCAAACCAAACCAATGCATCTCTTCCATTATCCGCTTCAAGTACTTCCCAATCATTCTGTAAGAAATAATCAGATACCAGTTCACGAATACGAATTTCATCCTCAACGAGAAGAAGTTTCTTTTTCAATCTAGACCCCGCTTTCAAACAATTTATAAACATTAGCATAGACGAGCGTTATGTCCTTTATGTGTCCACAAAAAACTCCCCCTGTCGTGAGCCATAAAGCTCTTACAGGAGGAGTTCATTATATCCCTGATCAACCGGAACAATACGTTACAATCTTTAATAGGTTATTCTTTATCCTCGTCCAATTTTGATGAGGTTTCTTCATCCTCAACACGGGGTTCCCGGTGGATATTAATTCTAGTGATACGCAATCTTGTTGATTCCTCGACTTCAAAAATAACATCTTCAACTTTGACACGTTTTCCTTTGGTTGGATTACCCTCCAGCTCCTTAAACAACCAGCCGCCGATGGAATCCACCTCATCATCTTCAATCACAACACCCGTAAGATCGTTGACATCCTCAATCAGCATCCGGCCCTCAACAGAGATATACTCCCCGTTATGTTCCACACTTGGACGCTCATCTTCGAACTCGTCATGCAGATCTCCTACGATTTCTTCCAGAATCTCTTCTGCTGTCAGCAAACCTGCTGTGCCGCCATATTCATCGACAACCAACGTTAGCTGCGCCTTATTCTTCTGCATAAAACGAAGAGTATGACTGATCTCCATCGATTCCGGAACGTTAAGGATAGGCCGAACCAGAGTTGTAAGATCATTCTGCTGCTCCGGTGGAGCAAACAACAGGTCGGTAATATGAATAAATCCGATAATACGGTCCTTATCTTCCAGAGCAACCGGATAACGTGAATGTCTCGTTTCGGTAATAATCTTCATATTTTCTTCTAACGAAAGATTGCTGTAAAGCACATCCATATCTGTACGAGGCAGCATGACTTCACGTGCAAGCAGATCTGAGAATTCAAAGATATTATCCATTAGTTTCATTTCATCTTTGTCAATGACGCCACTCTTGGCGCTCTGATTCATCAGAATACGTATTTCCTCTTCCGAGTGTGCTGCTTCACTTTCATTTGCAGGCTCCACACCGACTAACCGAAGTAACGCGTTGGCTGAAGCATTCAGCACCCAGATAAAAGGCATGAACACATTATAGAAGAACATCAGGGGTGCAGATAACAACAGTGCCGAACCTTCTGTTCTTTGAATCGCGAGCGATTTAGGAGCAAGCTCCCCAAGTACAATATGTAAAAATGTAATGATCGAAAATCCAATAATCACAGATACAGTAGAAATCAGGGTATGATCGGTGATCCCCATCTGGTACATTAAAGGTTCGACCAACAGCTCAGAAATCGCGGGCTCTCCAACCCAACCTAAGCCCAGCGATGCAAGTGTTATCCCAAACTGAGTGGCGGATAAATAGGAGTCCAGTCTCTTATTTACTTTCAGAGCATATCCAGCCATTTTATTACCTTCACTGACAAGTTGGGTCAGGCGGGACTGCCTGACCTTAACTAATGAAAATTCCGCTGCTACAAAAATACCGTTCAATAATACGAGCACCAGAACCAGCAAAAGATTAAGCAATAATCTCCCTACTTCAAATTCCGTATGCACCACTTAACAACGCCTCATTTCTACAGATTGATCGCTTTTCTAGTTTTGAAGTCAACTTCCGGATAATACATATCCGCCACTAACAGATTAGGTCCGCAGCAGCCTGCTGCATCGCAGTGGCAGTTCACCTTTTGGTTCAGCGGGTGTTTAGTCTGCCAATCGATAAATATATCATCCAGCTTTTGGTTCTCGATGTTGCCAAAGGCTGCGATATCAGCGAAATCTGTAACAAAAACATCACCCGTAAACATGTTTACGTTCACTCGATTCCGGCCATCCGGATCATTGCGAAGGGTAACATTCTTCTCGGCGCGCATTCTGCTTATCAGCTTCTGGTCTTCTTCCAGGAAGCTGCAAGCAAAAAACGGAAGGGTCCCAAACAGCATCCAAATCTCCGGATCACGGGTATCCAGTAGTTTATGGATTGCCGTCCGCATCTCATTCAAGGACAACACTGGCAACGCCGAAGCAAAGCTGGAGTTGTACATAGGATGTACCTCATGCCGTTTGGCGCCCATATCGAGAATCAACTTATGAATTTCAGGCAGCTTAGTATGTGTACGGTAATTAATCATAGTTTCCGCAGAAATTAGCATACCATCCTCACTTAGCCGTCGAGAATTCTCAATCATTGCATTATATAACCGATATGCACTTTCCTTTGAAACAGCATGCCCGCTGTTGGCAAAACCAACTTCATGAAAATCGTCTCCGTTCACATAATTAAAAGAAATATGCATAACGTCCAAATACGGAAGCAGCTTTTCATATCGAGCATACGGCATCGTCAGATTAGAATTAATTTGCGATCTAATCCCTCGCTCTTTGGCATACTTTAAGAGCGGCACTATGATATTATCCACCGTTCCGGCCAAAAACATAGGCTCTCCGCCGGTAATACTAATAGTCTCCAGATGCTCTACTTCATCTAAACGGTCCAACATATTTTTAAGCGGCAGCATATCCCCTTCTCTAGAGGTTAAACTATCACCTACCGCACAGTGTTCACACCGCATATTACATAAATTGGTTACTGTAAATTCCACACTCGTTAGCACATGGCGTCCATGCTTGCGTAAAGAAGTAATGGGATCCCATGGATCGTAGCTTGGCGACAGCTCCTTCGGTGAAGATGTTAATGGTCTTAAAACATTCATTTGTACTAGCTCCTTTAAATCTTATTCCTATTATTAACCCATAATCATGAAGATTGAACGGTGTCTTATCCTATATCATACCACGTTAGTCAGAAAAACTGCACTTCGGATGTCTTTCGGACTGTCCTCACAAGCTTTCTCACTGTAAAAAATAATAGCAGCGAGACGAAGAAGAGGCTTCCGCGAGTTATGCGGACAAGCCTATTCTTCTCTCTTCGCTGCTATGATAAATATTTTGGCGTTCCCACAGAATCGCCTTGATCTGCGACGTCAACGATAACAACGGAGAGGGCTTTTCCTAGATCCCTTTCGAACGGTACGACTTTCTCTCCTTCAGGCCCTGTAAGCACACGTACGATCGGTCTGTGAGGCGTACTTGGATCTATTTTGACAACAACTCCACTTTCACCCGTACTGAGCTTCACCGTAAGACCAAGTGGATAGATAGCCACACGATCTCTAAATAACTCTAGCTGCTTCTGCTCATACAATGTACCGGAACCTACATAAAGCGCCTCAACGGCTTGATGTGGCAGCATAGCCTTTTTGTAGACCCGGTTGGAGGTCATGGCATCGTAGGAATCAGCCACGCCCAACCATTTGGCATATTCATGAATTTGAGGTCCTTTTAATCCCCGCGGATATCCGGATCCGTCAATGCGTTCATGATGCTGAAGCGCACAATGAGCCGCGAGCAGCGGGATATTCGGTTCTTCCTTGAGAATCTGATACCCGATCTCGGTGTGTGCCTGCATATGCCGAAATTCATCTTCACTGAGCTTGCCGGGTTTTTGAATGATTTTTATCGGGACTTGGGTCTTGCCAATATCATGCAGCAGCGCACCCAGACCAATCACTCGAAGCTCCTCTTTGCTGTACCCATGCGCAATGCCAAGCACCAAAGTGTACAAGCAGACGTTCAGGGAATGGACGTACAAGTAGTTATCAGCAGTGTGCATATCAAGCAGCATGATCATCGGATCTTCTTGTAAAGACAAATCATCCAGGATGCTATCCATGATTTTTGAGAATTTTTTATCCAGATGGTAGAATCCCTTACTTATTCCTGAAGCGCCTGTCATTTGCTGAAACTGATTACGAATCACCTTCAGTGCCTGATTGCGCGTCTCATCTTGAAGCATACCTATAATCTCAACATCGTCCGTGACAGAGTCCTCTATGTAAATATAACCGATGTCAATTCTTGCAAGCCTCTTGATCAACGCATCAGTAAGCTCCACCCCATCCGCGAGGAGAGTTAGACCTTCATCATTATATATTTTTTTACCTAATTTCATGCCTGCTTGAAGCTGATTCACGGATACTAAACGCACTTAGCTCACTCCTGCCTTTAACGGTAAAATGCTATTCTGTTTTGAAATCCTTGGGTCACACGCTTTGTCTATACCGTTTATGTAGAGATCAGACAGGTGCACCATGAAGAACATCGGGTGTGTCTAGGTCTTTGCCTATGGGCATTAACGCATAATAAACAACCAGAATATAGCAGCAAGAATAAATCTGTAGATCGCGAAATGCGTCAATCTAATCTTTTGAATCAATTTCATAAACAAAATGACCACTACATAAGCCACTACAAAAGAAATCAGAAATCCAATTACAAAATAGCCAATCGTCTCACTAGTGAAGTTCTTATAAGAATCCAACAGTTCATATCCGGAAGCCGCACACATAATAGGAATGGCTATAAGGAAGGAGAAATCCGCAGAAGCTTTATAACTAACTCCACTTAACATCCCTCCGGAAATCGTAGATCCCGAACGGGAAAATCCTGGCCACAGCACTGAAATAATCTGATACATCCCGATAGCCAGCGCCTGTCCGTAAGAAAGATCGTCTAGCTCATGCGCTGTAACTCTAATTTTGCGTCTATTTACCCATTCTGCGATAATCATTAGAATCCCTCCGGCGACAAGCGCCCAAAGAACAGTCGTGGCCCCAAAGAGACTTTTTATAAAATCGCGGGCAAAAAATGCCACAGCTAGTGCTGGGGCAATCCCAAGTATTACATGGATTAAGTTCAAACGAGACGCCGGCATCACACCGCCTCTTCCTGAGTTCTTACGCCCAATGCCCAGCAAATTAAGCACACGCTCGCGGTAAACAAGCGCAATCGCCAATATTGCCCCTAGCTGAATAACGATTTCATAAGTCTTCATAATCGAATCCTGCTCATCAAAGCCCAGAAGCTTCGAGGTCAAGATCATGTGTCCTGTAGAAGAAACAGGAATAAATTCAGTGATCCCTTCGACAATTGCTAAAATAATAGCTGTAATCGTGTCCATAATTTCCTCCTATTTTTTTGGGAATCTAGCACTGTCTAAATGGAATCAAAAAGTAAATCTTGTAAGCTGCAGGTTTACTCAGACTTGATCTGCCAGCGAGTGAGCATGCATTCATCAAGACTGTCCGGGCGCTGCAATTCCATCCCAAGCAGGTCGCGTAAAAAATGAGGCAGCAAAAATAAAGGATCCTTCCCATTGGCGATCGTCTCATAGCCTGCACGGAAAGTAAACATGTCCAGCGTACCAACATTATACTCTTTATCATCCTCCAGCGGATTTCCTTCGACAAAAACTGCAATATTGTTATCATACGGTATCTGCTGCGGATCGTACAAGATTTTTATCCCATCTACTGCTAAGCTGCCCAGATAATTCCCGCGAAAGCCATACCCAAAAATCACCTTATTATAAAATTCTTCCGTAAGACTCTGCTCCAAAGCTATGCGAATATCTAGGCCTTTCAGCTTGATTACGCAGGTATTAATGGGAGAAGGACATAGGGCGTGCAGCATTCCCGTTGTAACCTCCCCTTCAGGCAAAGGTCCTAGAAGCTGACCTGTGTTAACTATCGACAAACTGGCGCCTGTAAATCTACGTACAGCTTGGGCTAAAAGATTGCCAAAAGGGGATTCTCCCTGCAAATTCAAAGGAAGCTCACGATCTGTGATCGCAACGGTCTGCTGAAGAGCCTCACGACCACGCTCCAAATGAATAGTAGCGGCAGGACCTACAACCTCTTCCTTCAGTTCTGGGTCAATCGGAATACATTCACCTGCCACCAGACTGAATCCAGTTTGTCCCTCTCTCCGCTCAAATTGAAGCCGCCCGAGGTAACGCCCGAATTTCCCCGCTCCACATACAGCTGTTCCGTTAATCATGAGCGGCTCTTCCAGCATATGATGCGTATGTCCACCAAGAATAGCATGCACACCTTCCAGCCGCTCTGCCAGAATTCGATCTGCGGGAAGCCCCAAATGAGAAAGGATGATTAGAATATCCACCTGGGGAGCTAAAAGAAGGCATTGTTCCCGAAGGGTTGTCTCGGGATCCAGGGCATCCCAGCCCAGCAAGGAATAGAACGAACTAAATGCCGCTGTCGCTCCAGTTATTCCTATTCTGATTCCATCCTTCTCCAAGATGGCATGACGCTTCATCCAGTGGGGAGGTTCCCCTGTTGCAGTCTCCACAAAATTACAGCATACCACTGGGCACTGTAAGCCGGAGAAAATAGAGGATAACATCTCCTGTGAGAATGTTAACCCCTCATTATTACCGATGGTTACAGTATCATATCCTGTTAAGTTAAGTACATCGATGTTAGCCTGACCCATAGTTCCTTCTGTCTCGACGGCTGCACGATCCATATGATCGCCAATATCCAGCAACAGCACAGGCTCTTCCCCCGCTGCAGCTCTTTGTCTCTCGATTTCTGCTGCCAATGGACTCACCATTTCGAAATGGCTATGTATATCATTGGTATGAAGTATGGTCAGTCTTTGCGGCACATGCCCCATTAGCAACATTCCTCCTACCTGTTGAGCCGCTCTTTAATGAAGCAGCCGATGCATGATCTTATAGAGCCTAGCATAACATTTTCAGGCTCATTATGGTATATTGTAGACATTACAACATATTTCAGAGGTGAATAAGTATGCATATCACAATCCGTCTGTTCGCGGGTTTGGCTGAGATTATCGGCTCATCTTCTCTGACCTTTCATGCGACAGAGAATCCCTTAACCGCTGGGAAGTTAAAAGAACTCCTTTCAACCTCTTATCCGGATGCAGCATCCCTAATTGGAACTTCTTTGGTCGCCATTGACCGGGAATATGCACCTGATGAAGCCCTCATCACCGAGTCTGCCGAAGTTGCATTAATCCCTCCCGTTTCCGGTGGAGAGAATGGTTCTTTATATGAGAGCACTTCTGACGGCCTCTATAGCATAACGGATCTGCCTTTAAATGCTGAGAAGCTTCTGGATGCCGTCCTCGACGCCAATCATGGAGCATCCCTATTATTTGTAGGAACTACACGCGAAATGACCGGAGAACTACGTACAACAGCATTAGACTATGAAGCCTATATTCCTATGGCCTTAAGCAAGCTGAAAGAAATTGGTGACGAGGTGCAGAATCGCTGGAATGCACGCTGCGCGATTTCCCACCGCATTGGGCTTGTAGGCCTGAAGGAAGCAAGCGTTATCATTGCCGTCTCTACCCCTCATCGCGATACCTGTTACGAGGCTAGTCGTCTGGCCATTGAACTGCTGAAACAGACCGTCCCTATCTGGAAAAAAGACATCAATGAATCAGGCCAGCACTGGGTAGGCTCTGAACAAAAGGCTGCCGATTCCCTCCACAATTAATCTTCACTCCTTTTTCATTGAAAAATCTGCACTTTGTTGATATTCTGGATAAAATCGGATAAAAGGTGGCATAGGCATTGAGAGTACACGTCTCGGATCTAAAACCTGGTAATCACCTCAACTCAGACGCTTATAGTTCAAGAGGTCTGCATGTATTACCAAAGGGATCGCTGCTCCAGATAGATGATATCGCCAAGCTGATGCAGCATGGAGTTGATTATGTTGATATCCAGACGTTAGTGGAAGAACCTGCCCCATTAAGCAGACCTTCAATTATTCAGACGGTGACCACTAGTTTTGATACCATGATTGACGGCTTTGAGAATCTTTATATGGAAGCACTATTAAAAGGAAGCTTTAACCAATCCGTGGTTAACGACATTCTTCAGCCTTCGCTTCAATCGTTGGACAAGCAAAAGGATGTAGTCTCCCTGCTGCTTCTGCTCGATCGCGAAGATAATTATACCTACAATCACTCTTTGCAGGTAGGTATGCTCTCTTATTATATTGCAATCTGGCTTGGGTATTCCAAACAAGAATGCTATGAGATTGGACGAGCTGGATATTTAATTGATATTGGAAAATGTAGAATCTCACCTGCACTATTAAATAAGCCTGGGAAATTAACCGCGGAAGAATTCGAAGAAGTTAAACTACATACTAAGTACGGCTACGAAATTATCCGCAATTCTATGGATGACTCACATACAGCCTTGGCAGCCTTGCAGCATCATGAACGTGAGGACGGCTCTGGCTATCCTAATAAGCTAACCAAATCCGATATTCATCCTTATGCGCAAATTGCTGCTGTAGCTGACATCTATAGTGCGATGACTTCTAAACGCGTCTATCAGTCCAAGCAAGAGCTTATTTCTGTCCTACGTGAACTAAATGACCTCAGCTTTGGTAAGCTGAACGGCAGAACGGTTCAAGCCTTTATACAGCATTTAATGCCTAACTTTATCGGCAAGCGAGTATTACTGAACACGGGGGACACAGGTGTGATTATCATGAACAATCCAGTTGATATTTTCCGTCCGCTGGTAAAGATCGATGGATTATTTGTCGATCTAGCCCGCGAACGTAACGTTACGATTGTGGAAATCTACATGGACTAGGGCGTTTCTTGAGGTCCTGCGTTGTTTAGCAAAAGGTTCACAGCTGCTGTTTGTACACTAAATCCCCCGGTTTGACTACGGGGGATTTTTTAGTTGTACTTTGTGCAACAAAATTCATGTCTACCAGGCTGACTTCTGATTTAGTTGTACTTTGTGCAACTAGAATCCACATCTAACGAGCTGAATTGTGATTTAGTTGTACTTTGTGCAACAGTATCCACGTCTAACGAGCTGAATTGTGATTTAGTTGTACTTTGTGCAACTAAATCCACTTCTAGCGAGCCGATTTCTGATTTTGTTGTACTTTGTGCAACAGTATCCACGTCTAGCGAGCTGAATTGTGATTTAGTTGTACTTTTGCAACTAAATCCACGTCTAGCGAGCCGATTTCTGATTTAGTTGTACTTTGTGCAACTAAATCCACGTCTAGCGAGCCGATTTCTGATTTAGTTGTACTTTGTGCAACTAGAATTAAGGAAAATGCCCTTAATAAGCACATTTCTCGAAAATAGCTGCACAAAGTGCAATTAACAGTATTTTTATAACAAGAATGGCGGTTACTATTGTACAAACTGCAACTAAACGATTCGTTTCCTGATTACTCCTAAACTTCCCTCGATTTTCACCTCTACTTGTTTCCTTCTGACTTCGAAGATAGTTCCTCCTACCCTCAACATAGTAAGGCCCCTCAATTTAATTATCTGACGTAACGTTTGAATTTCTCTTCTCATGGCGAAACTAATATGTGGTTTTAAATTGCTGTAGGAGGAAAAAAGCATGCTTCCTGTCCATGAACGCCTTGCCGAGTTGTTCACCCTGAGCCGTAGACGGCAGCTTACTGCTGCTGAGGAAACGGAACAACAGCAGTGCCTGCAAATAAACGCTACCTACTGCTATGAGTTGGCCCGATTGCAAAATGAAATCCAATTAGCGGAACAGACAGCTGATCTACAATGGCATCAAGATATTTGTGCACAAATGTTTGAGCTGCGTGTGACGGGCAGGGTATCCAAACGTCCTAAGTAACTGAATAGAAATCTAACCCTGCTGTATTATGTTCTGCTGCTCTGCTGTTCTTGCATTCTTCCGTTCTTCCGTTCTGCCGTTCTGCCGTTCTGCCGTTCTGCCGTTCTGCCGTTCTGCCGTTCTGCCGTTCTTCCAATCTTCCATTCTGCCGTTCTGCCGTTCTTCCGTGCTTCCGTGCTTCCGTGCTTCCGTTCTTCCGTTCTTCCATTCTGCCGTTCTTCCGTTCTTCCGTTCTTCCGTTCTGCCGTTCTTCCATTCTGCCGTTCTGCCGTTCCCCTGTTCTGCTGTTCTGCTGTTCTGCTGTTCTTCCATTCTGCCGTTCTTCCTTTGCCTTGTCCCGTAATACCTATATGCCATATTCCACTCTACTCTGGTCTGCCTGTTCTAACCCCGGACCCATTAATCTCTACATCCTATATCCCTATAAAAAACAGCCCACACCGCAGTTGCCTAAGCAACGGGAATGAGCTGTTGTTGTGTTCTGTTCTGTTCTGTCGGTCTATAGGAAGCGGAATTGCGCTTCGATCAGACCGTTGTATACCCCATCACGGGATGTCAACTCATGATGGTTTCCTTCTTCTTTAATCTCTCCGTGATCGAGGACGACTATTTTATCCGCATGGCGGATGGTAGAAAGTCTGTGCGCTACGATAAAGGAGGTTCGGCCTTGAAGCAGGATTTTGAGTGCCTCCTGGATCTTCAGCTCTGTCTCCGTATCAATGCTGGCAGTTGCCTCATCCAGGATTAGAATACGCGGATTTGCCAAGAGCGCCCGGGCGAAGGAGAGAAGCTGACGTTGTCCCATCGACAACGCGCTGCCGCGCTCTTCCACCTCTGTCTCATACCCACCGGGCAGCTTCATGATGAAGTCGTGGGCATCCACGGCTTTTGCAGCATTTTCCACTTCTTCATCTGTAGCCTCCAGACGGCCAAAACGGATATTATCCCGAATCGTTCCCGAGAAAATAAAGGTATCTTGCAGCACGATTCCGATCTGCCTTCGCAGGCTGTCTAACGTAACCCCGCGGATATCTTCACCGTCTATCGTGATTCGGCCGCTTTTGATATCATAAAACCGGCCAATCAGGTTAATGATCGTACTTTTACCAGAACCTGTATGACCTACGAGCGCGATCGACTGTCCTGCTTTTACATCCAGATCAATACCTTTTAATGCAGCCCGGCCTTTTTCATATTCAAAAATGACCTTCTCAAAGTTAATATCCCCACGAATCGTTCCCATTGGCTTAGCACCAGGATTATCTTGAACCGCAGGTTGCTCATCCAAATATTCAAAGATCCGTTCCGAGGAAGCCATTGCCACAAGCAGCTGATTGTACATCTGCCCAAGGCGATTAATCGGGTCCCAGAAGTTGCTGACATAAGAACTGAATGCTACCAGCATACCTACTGTGAGTTCTCCAGATTGGATCAGATAAGCCCCCAGCCAAAAGAGGATCATTGTTCCAAAACCACCTGTGACCTCAATAATCGGACCGAACGCCTGGTTCATCGCAGAGGCTTTGTTCCAGGATTTTTTGCTGTCGGTATTCATAACATCGAAATAATTCATATTTTCTTGTTCTTGGGTGTAGGCTTGTGTGACTCTGATTCCCTGAATCGATTCATTTAAATGAGAATTAATTCTGGAGTTCTTCATCCGCACATCCTGCCAAGCGATCCGAATCTTTTGGCGCAGCTTAGTTGAAACAAAGAACATAATCGGAACCGTAACCATTACTGCAAGACCTAGCTTCCAGTTGATCACTAGCAGAATAATGGTAATCCCCATAAGCTGCACGCAGTCGATCATCAGATTGACAACCCCGTTTGTGAACAAATCCTGCAAAGAGTTGATATCATTGGTTACCCGCACTAATACCGAACCTGCCGGACGTTTATCAAAGAAGTTAAAGGAGAGCTTCTGAATATGCTTGAACAAATCTGAGCGCAAATCATAAATCACTCTTTGGCCGATGATGTTCGTGTATTTAATCCGGTATACTCCCGCAATCCATTGAATCAGATATAAGACGATTACCCCTGCTGTAAGCGAATATAGCAGAGATAAGCTGGGATTCCCCACCTTTGGTGCAATCGCACGGTCAATGGCTAAACTTGTTAGGAACGGGACGGTCAACTTCGTGATAGTTCCCAGAATCATCATGATGGACACCAATGGAAGCATCTGCTTTGCATAAGGCTTCATGTACCCGAACAGTCTGGTGAATTGCTTCCAGTCAAAAGCCTTATCGATGACATCATCATCTTTATATACAAAACGTTCATCCAGCTCTTGCTGCTCGGCTGCTTTATTTTTTGCTCCCGTAGCGGTCATTGGTTTGGCTTCAAGTTTCATATGCCTCACTCCTCCCCTCTTCCGGTCGCTCTGGCCAGATAATCAGCATACTGTATCCGGTATACATCCTGATAAGGACCCGGCACTTCAATTAGCTCTTTATGGGTACCACGCTGCTGTACATGACCTTCGTTCATGACGATAATCTGATCCGCATGGCGCAAGGAGGAGATCCGATGGGCAATAATAAGTGTAGTGCGCCCCTTCATGACCTCTTGGAATCCGGCTTGAATCTCGTGCTCCGTCTCCATATCGACAGCGCTGGTCGCATCATCGAGGATAAGAATCCGCGGATTCTTAAGCAGGGCTCTAGCGATGGCAATCCGTTGCTTTTGTCCACCGGAAAGACCCATTCCGCGCTCACCCACCACAGTGTCATAACCATCTTCCATCTCCATGATGAAATCATGGGCTTTGGCAAGTTGTGCAGCTCGGATAATTTCTTCCATGCTTACATTTTTCAACCCATAGGAGATGTTGTTGCGAATTGAGGAGGAGAACAGGAAGGTCTCCTGAAAGACCGTCGCGATCTGTGAACGCAAGCTGCGAACATTGTATTCTCTGATGTCCATCCCATCCAGTGTGATGCTGCCTTCATTAACGTCATAAGCACGCATCATCAGCTGTGTAATGGTCGATTTACCAGAGCCCGTTCCTCCAAGGAACCCTATAACCGCACCAGATTTAGCCTCAAAATCAATGTCTGTAACCGCAGGCATTTTGTTTCCATAAGCAAATGTGACGTGATTAAACGCTACATCTCCCTTAACCTCAGAAGGTACCAGTTCACGGGCGTTCTCTTTATCCTTCACATCAATATTCTGATTAAGTACTTCCAATACACGTTCTCCCGATGCTTTGGACTGTGTATAGTTATTAATATGGAATCCAAGACCCCAAATCGGTCCAATGATGTACCAAATTAAGCTGAAAAAAGCAACCAGTTCGCCCAGTGACATTTTCCCCTTAATAACTAACGTTCCGCCTACTCCAAGCAGAATAGCTGCACTGATCGATGCTAAAAACTCCATCGCTGGAAAAAACTTACTCCAGAGCTCAGCAGCAAAAATCTGGTTATTCTTATAACGTTCGTTACGGTGCGAGAATTTCTCTACTTCATGAGCCTCTCTCGCAAACGATTTGACGGTGCGCACACCCGTGATATTCTCCTGTACAGCCGTAGTCAGAGAACTGAGCGCAAGGCGCATCTCTTGAAAGGCCGGGTGAATCTTAGACTCAAATTTTAGCGCAATAAACGCCAGGATTGGCATCGTAATCAAAGTTACTAGAGTAAGCTGCCAATTGAGTGAGAACATCATAATCGAACCAAAAATGACCATAAAAAAGACATTTAGCAACTGAGCAAAACCGAAACCGATAAAGTTACGAATCGCTTCCAAATCTCCGGTTAGTCGGGACATCAAATCCCCAGTTTTCGCGGTATCATAATAACGGAAAGATAGGAATTGCAGCTTCTCATAACAAGCATTACGCAGCCGGTATGCAAGAAAGTTACCTAGCCGTCCTCCAAAAAAACCATGTGCAAACTGCAGGCATGCTTTTACTATTACTACAGCTAACACGCTCAATGCGAGCACTGGCACCTCTGTAAACTTAAGTGGCACAATAACATCATCGATCAGCTTTCTTAACAAATTGGGGGTAATCAGCCCCACTGCAGTTGCAGCGGCCAAACATATAATCGAAAGAATCAGAAAATGCAGCTTCTCTCGATAATAACCGCGCAGTTGCCTGAGAACATCCATATCTCTCCTCCTTAAGGCTTACCTAGTAAGCGTTTTTTTGTATAAAGCAAATGTTACATCGTAAGCTAGCTTTTTTTAGCGCTTACAATTTAGTGACTTTATGCAGTGTATCATCCATAATTTAATGCGGCAAAGGGGAGAATTGCGCGTTTTTGCGGTTATTTCGGAAAAAAGCAGCATCTACATGATATAAAGGACCCTCGTTATCTTAAAATGCTCGTGTTTCCTCCTTAATCCTGATGAATGAAGAATCTACATGAATATTGTAATCATCGTGTAATATTAGGAGGACCTTTATTCGGTTTTTTGCATAATTATTGGAATTTATTCCGGGTTTCGAAGAGTTCACTTTTTCGCCGTCTTAAATTTGCCTCAGATGTAAAACTTTTACCACAATTTACCGTAATATAGTAATACAACACTTTTTACTTATATTATGGAGGGGAACTATATTGAAAAAGCAGCTTATTTTATATTGTATTACCGCCATTATTCTTCTCTCAGGGTGTAGCAATACAAATAACAATAACCCTACGGACGCAAACACAGCGATCAACGAATCTAAAAACTTGTTTAATTTCGGGGAAATTTCCTCAAAAGCAGATACAGCAGCACCCTCACCTGAAAAAACGCTAAGAGAAATAAGCAATTTTGTTATTGCCGACATTTGGAATGTAGGGTTTGTAGATGTTATCTCATACACTAGAAGTGGTACAAGCAGTACAGGAGCGAGCATGGACATAGACTTTACGGTCGAACAGCTTGGCAAAGCCATGGAAGAGAAAAAAGAATACGATACATATATGAACAAGTTAGATACTAAGTATGATTCTATTAAGAAAATATGGGCCAAGCTTTCACCAGAAATTGATCTTTTATATAAGCAGATCCAGGAGACACCTCCAAAAGCAAACGATGACAGCTTAACACTTGATGCAGGTAAATTTAATCAATATTCAGAGGCTTTTAATAAAGAAGTGAATGATCTGGCAAAACAGTAGCCTTTACTATATAAAAAACCCCGCCAATGATTTGGTGCCATTCTATTCTTTCTCTCATAAAATATAAAATCAACAATGAGAGGTTAGGTGAATAGGATGAGTATACAGTTTCTTGATATGCGGATTTCACAGGGCAGCACTATGGATGCACAAAGTCTTAATTTGGTTCGTTCAGGTGCAGTTTTCGGTGACATTGGACTTCAGACAGTAAATGTTACCCCTGCCAATGCAGGCTTAGTGAGAGTCACATTGAATGCTTTTGCCAGACTTAGTGTTGATGTCAGCATTATAGTTCAGAATGATGTTACTTTTAGTATTTACCGCAATAATGTATTAATTTTCAGTACAACCTACCCCGGAAACATTAATAATACAACGACCCAATATGAAATGGTTGGAATCACCGCTGTCGACTATCCGCCTTCGACCGATGTGCTTACTGGCCAGATCCAATACACCATTGTAGCATCAGCGATTAGAACGGCATCTCTGGGAGCCAGATCCTTCAGTGGAATTGCCGTTGCCGGAAATGGATAGTTGAAAATATTAAAGGTAAGTCCCCGGAGCATTCGGGGATTTTTTCAATTGTGCCCATAAAAAAAGCATCCGTAGAAAAATATCTACGGATGCTTTGAAGAAATATAAACGTTAGGAGGACGGGCCTCCATTCATAAGCGCTCTTATTAACCGATTGAACCTTCCATCTCAAACTTGATCAGACGGTTCATTTCGACCGCATATTCCATCGGCAGTTCTTTTGTGAACGGCTCGATGAAGCCCATGATGATCATTTGAGTCGCTTCAGCTTCTGTGAGGCCACGGCTCATCAGGTAGAACAGTTGCTCCTCAGAAACTTTAGACACGGTTGCTTCATGTTCAAGAACGATGTTATCGTTCATGATTTCATTGTAAGGAATAGTATCCGAAGTGGACTCATTATCCAAAATCAGCGTATCACATTTAATGTTCGATTTCGCACCTTCTGCTTGACGGCCGAAGGAAGCTAGACCACGGTAAGTTACTTTACCGCCATGTTTACTGATGGATTTCGATACAATGGTGGATGTTGTATCTGGAGCCAAATGGATCATTTTGGCACCCGCATCCTGATGCTGGTCTTTACCTGCTACCGCGATGGATAGTACTGAACCTTTAGCACCACGGCCTTTAAGAACAACCGCAGGATATTTCATGGTCAGCTTGGAACCGATGTTACCATCGACCCATTCCATGGTAGCATTCTCTTCTGCAACCGCACGTTTGGTAACGAGGTTGTAGATGTTTGGAGCCCAGTTCTGGATTGTGGTATAACGAACGCGGGCGTTCTTCATACACAAGATTTCAACAACCGCACTGTGCAGAGAGTTCGTGCTATAGATTGGAGCAGTACATCCTTCTACGTAGTGCACGAAGCTGTCTTCATCAGCAAGGATCAAAGTACGTTCGAATTGTCCCATGTTCTCGGAGTTAATACGGAAGTAAGCCTGCAAAGGAACTTCACATTTCACACCTTTAGGAACATAGATGAAGCTGCCGCCTGACCAAACTGCACTGTTAAGTGCGGCAAACTTATTATCGGTTGGAGGGATGATCGTCCCGAAATATTTTTTCAGAAGCTCTGGGTGCTCACGCAATGCAGTGTCGGTATCTGTAAAAATAACCCCTTGATCTTCAAGGCTCTTCTGCATGCTGTGATAGACTACCTCAGATTCATATTGTGCCGATACGCCGGCGAGGAACTTCTGTTCCGCTTCCGGAATTCCCAGTTTATCAAAGGTTTCTTTGATTTCGGAAGGAACTTCTTCCCAAGTCTTCCCTTGCTTCTCTGAAGGTCTTACATAGTATTGAATATCCTCGAAGTCCAAATCATCCATATTGCCGCCCCATGTAGGCATTGGCATTTTACGGAACTGCTCCAAAGATTTCAAGCGGAAGTCAAGCATCCACTGTGGTTCGTTTTTGATTGCTGAAATTTCTTTAACAATTTCGGCCGTCAAACCTTTACCAGACTGGAATATCGACTTATGCTCATCACGGAACCCGTACTGGTATTCTTCCATATCAGGCGCTTTCTTAGCCATGGTGTCAGCCTCCTTGTTCTACTGTTATTTATGTTGCTCTTCTTCGTCAATTCCTTTACGAAGTGCGTTCCAAGCCAGTGTTGCGCATTTGATCCGCGCAGGGAATTTATTCACACCCGAAAGGGCTTCAATGTCTTCGTAATCTCCAAAATCCACGTCTTCACCCTTCATCAGTAAGGAGAAGTTATCGGCCAGTTCAAGCGCACGTTCAACCGTTTGTCCTTTGATCGCCTCAGTCATCATCGAAGCCGATGACATACTGATCGAACAGCCTTCACCATTATAACGGGCATCCTTTACAATTCCATCCTCTACCTTAAGCTGAAGAGTAATACGGTCACCACAGGTTGGATTATTCAGTTCGATTTTTAGAGCATCATCTTCAAATGAACCGCGATTCCGAGGACTTTTATAATGATCCATAATTACGCGTCTGTATAAGTCATCCAAGTTCATAGCTGAAGTACTCCTTTGTCTTGATTAAAGCGTCCACCAGTCGATCTACATCCTGCTCAGTATTATACAGATAAAAGCTTGCACGTGCTGTAGAGCTGGCTTCCAGCCAGCGCATCAGCGGCTGACAGCAGTGATGACCAGCGCGGATGGCAATACCTTCCGCATCTAGCACTGTAGCGACATCATGCGGGTGAACGTCACCCAGATTAAAGGTGACAACGCCGACTTCACGATTCCGAGGACCATAAATGTTCAGACCCTCGATCTCTGACAGACGTTGCTCTGCATACGCTGCAAGAGCTTTCTCATGGCGGTGTATCTCATCCAATCCGATTTCTTGTAAGAAATCAATGGCTGCACCTAAACCAACAGCACCAGCTATGATCGGCGTACCGCCTTCAAACTTCCAAGGCAGTTCTTTCCATGTGGATTCATAAAGACCCACATCATCAATCATCTCGCCACCGAATTCGACGGGCTCCATGGCTTCGAGAAGTGCTCTCTTGCCATACAAAGCGCCAATTCCGGTTGGTGCAAGCATTTTATGACCAGATAGTGCATAGAAATCACAATCCAGATCCTGCACATCGACCTTCATATGTGGTGTGCTTTGTGCACCATCTACGACAATTACTGCACCATGACGATGAGCAATAGCCGCAAGCTCTTTAATAGGATGAGTTACTCCCATAACGTTGGATACATAAGCGATAGCAACGATCTTGGTTTTATCCGTAATCGTCTGCTCGGCAGCTTCCAACGTAACCGTTCCATCAGGTTGCAACGGTATATATTTTAATGTAGCACCTGTCTTCTTAGCGAGCTGCTGCCATGGAATCAGATTACTATGATGCTCCATTAAGGTGATGACGATTTCGTCGCCTTCACCCACAGCAGAGGGTCCGTAAGAAGAGGCCACAATATTTAATGCTGTAGTCGTTCCGCGTGTAAAGATAATTTCTTTAGTGCTGCGGGCGTTAATAAACTTAGCTAGCTTCTCCCGGGCTCCCTCGTAGGCATCGGTTGCTCGGCTGCCTAAAGTATGGACGCCACGGTGTACGTTGGCGTTGTCCCACTCATAATACGACTTGACCGCCTCAATCACTTTCCGAGGCTTCTGTGAAGTAGCAGCACTGTCCAGATAGACTAGTGGATGTCCGTTCACATTTTGGTTCAGTATGGGAAATTGCTCCCGGATGGCGTTGCTAATCATTGAACTAACTTCCTTTCCACAAGAGATTGGAGCTGATTGCGCAGTCCCTCCAGTGGAATTTGTGACACAACAGGAGCCAAGAAGCCGTAGATGATCAGAGTCTCTGCATCATGCCGTGTAATTCCGCGGGACATTAGGTAAAAGACTTGCTCGTGATTGACCTGTCCTACGGAAGCGGCATGGCCGGCTGTAACATCATCTTCATCAATAAGCAGGATCGGATTGGCGTCACCACGGGCTTTTGGACTCAGCATCAATACTTTTTCCGTTTGCTGGCCATCCGCTCTAGTAGCACCTTTCTCAATCTTGGTGATTCCGTTGATGATAGAAGTAGCAGAATCACGCATAACTGCACGAGTGATCATATCACTTGGTGTGCTTTTGCCAAAATGCTGAGCTTGAGTGGTGTAATTCAGTTTCTGTGATCCCGTACCTACTGCAATTACTTTAGCGTCGGAGCTAGAACCGTTGCCTTTAAGCACAGACTTGGTATCACTCGCAGTATCTCCGTAGTTCATCTCACCAACAATCCATTCAATGACTCCGTCATTCTCAACAACAGCCCGGCGATAAGTTACATCTGTAGTATCTACACCAAGCTGATGCACTGTAGCATAACGAACTTTAGCGCCTGCGCCCACGAATACCTCTACCGCACCATTGTGTAGTCCAGCTTCTTCTTTATCCGATACGTAGTTGTCTACATAGGTTACGGAACTGTTAGTATCAGCTACGACCAGAATGTGTGGAACAAAAGTAGCTTCCGCATCATCCGTTAACAGCACTGCTTGAAGCGGAGTTTCAATAACAACATTCTTAGGAACATAGAGGAATACTCCACCATTCCACAATGCAGCATGCAGCGCTGCGATAGAATGCTCGTCTGGCTGAATGGCTTTATGCAGGTAACGTTGAACCAAATCTCCGTGTTCTTTAACAGCTGTCTGTAGATCTGTAAAAATAACACCCTGTTCTGCAAGCTCAGGAGCGATACGTGTATATACTGCACCAGAGTTGCGTTGAATAATCAGGCTGCCTTCCTCCTGATCCTTGATCAAGGAAGAAATAGATGCAGGTGCATCACTTAGCGAAGCAAAAGGTTCACTTGCTTTATAGCTACCATAATTATTGACATTCCAACGATCAATCCGTGTCTTCTCTAATTTAGGCAGTGTCAGAGTAGCTGCCAATTCTAGTGCCTTCAAGCGGCTTTCTTTCAGCCAACCCGGTTCGCCGCTGCTGTGCGATAATTCGCTCAAGCGTTCGGCATCCACCGGAAGAATGGTCTGTGTCGTCATAGTGGTCTCCTCCTTCCTGGCGTTTCTTACGCTTCTTGCCCTACAGTTTCATCTTCAATTCCAAGTTCTTCTTTAATCCATTCATAACCCTCTGCTTCCAGACGCTGTGCAAGCTCTGGACCACCGGATTTCACGATTCTACCTTGCATCATAACGTGAACATAATCAGGTTTGATGTAGTTCAAAAGACGTTGATAGTGGGTAATAACTAAGAAGCCGCGTTCTTCGCTCCGCATGGAGTTTACGCCTTCAGCTACAATTTTCAAAGCATCAATATCAAGACCGGAGTCAATTTCGTCCAAGATCACGATTTTTGGATCCAGCATCATCATTTGTAGAATTTCATTACGTTTCTTCTCACCACCGGAGAAGCCTTCGTTCAAGTAACGGTGTAAAAACTCAGGGTTCATATCTAGTTCTTTCATCTTTGCTTCCATTTGGCGAATAAAACGAATCAACGAGATTTCGCTTCCCTCTTCACGACGGGAATTAATGGCAGAACGCAAGAAGTCGGAGTTAGTTACTCCAGAGATTTCGCTTGGATATTGCATTGCAAGGAAAAGACCTGCACGTGCGCGTTCATCAACAGCCATCTCCAGAAGATCTTCACCATCAAGAGTTGCAGTTCCATCAGTTACTTCGTATTTAGGATGACCCATTAGCGCCGAAGCCAAAGTACTTTTACCTGTACCGTTTGGTCCCATGATGGCGTGAATTTCGCCACCTTTCATTTGAAGGTTAATCCCCTTCAAAATTTCTTTTCCCTCAATCGTCGCTTTAAGACCCTCAATGACAAATTCTGCTGCCATAATATTATTCCCTCCATTGATCGATTTGCGAAATCAAAAGTTGTATTGAAACAGGATAATCCTGATTCCCAGCACAATTAGATTTTCTATCACATTATAATTATTATAAATTGAATCACAATGATTATCAATGATTCTCACTAATTTTATATCAAACCTTGTTTTTTTACAAATTTCTCTTTAGCTAATCACTTGTGACTCAGAGAAGATTTTCATTAAGTATAAGACTAACGCAAAAATAAGACTTCCCGCAGGAAGTCTTATTCAAACTGCTTAATGATTAGCTAAGAAATGAACGTAGCATCCATTGGTGTTTCTCCAGATCACTACGGATTTTAATGAACATATCTGAGGTTGGCTGATCCTTGGTTTCTTCGGCAAGCTCGATGCCTTCTGTCAGCTCTTCAGAGATGGTGGCGAAGTCTTCAATCAGAGACTGAACCATTCCCCGTGTATCTTCCTTACCTGTAGCTTCTTGAATTGTAGCTAATTCCAAATATTCTTTCAATGTTGCTGCCGGACTACCTTTGATGGTTAGCAAGCGTTCTGCTACTTCATCCATGTGAAGGGTTACTTCATTATATAATTCCTCAAATTTCACATGAAGGGAGAAAAACTGTTCTCCTTTGACGTACCAATGAAAGTTATGAATTTTTACGTACAGGACATTTAAGTTAGCAACCTGACGATTCATGATCTGTTCCAGTGAAGTTGTATTTACTTTATTCGATGCTTTAGCCATGAGATGATCCCTACCTTATCCATTATATTTACCGGTTACTATTTCCTTCGTCCGGTAGTAACTTGTCTATTCTTAATTTACCCTTTTACCTGTAATACGAAACAAGGAGAAGCCTTCCATAACCCCTTTATTTGTACTAGCATGAGCAAAGACACACCCGATTATGCTTAAATGTGAATACTTGCACACAAACAAAAAGGGCCTAAGCCCCGTTTGTTTGGAATTGTTAAATTTTCCGGTCAGACCATAAGAAGTAACGCTTCCGCACCCGTCATACCTGGTACGATGCCAAGACTCTCTGCTTCTATCGTTACAGACTCCAACGGGGCAGCTAAAAGCTGGGCAAGTGTCCGTACACCCACCGCACGAGCCGCGATGATATGCCGATCACTAAGTGTTTCATTAAGGAGACCGACATCCAGTGCACCGCACATAATATAACCTCGGTTCGTGCTGATGGAGAGCAGTGTAGTTTTGGGAAGCTTAACCTCTACCCCGATCAGCGTATGTTCACCTACTGTAATAGGCTCCATAGTAACCAATAGCAGCACCTCCTTTTTTTCACTATCCACGTTGTATATGTATGCTAATTTTCCTGTGGGTGTGCTGACGGTAGTCCTATGCCTAGTATAAAATGCAGTATAATAGTCCCTATTCCAGTAGTCCTGGGTATATGAATATTGCATGTTTAATGTTATAGTTAATTACATTCCTGTAACCATTCAGAGATGTTCTAAACGAAAAGCTGGGGGATTTATGGACGAGAAACTACAACGCACAGACGGCAATTATTTATTTAACGTCGACATCCTGATTAATGCCCGTACCAACCCGCTTGCACTGCAATTTCTGCTCGAAATGTTGAACAATAATGACCATATCACAGATTTCAACATTAACTCCGGTCTTGAATTAGGGAGAACCATTGACAGCTTGCTACGCTCCGCTAAACTAGCTTTGAATCAAAACTCTGCTCCTCCCATTTCATTAAAGCTGCCTCCAAAATCCACGAAGAAGCAGCTGGATACACCGATAAAAAAACAGGCAGAAACGCCTGCACAGCAAACGGCAATTGAAACGCCAGCTGATGCATACGGGAAGATTCGTCAGTATATTCAGAATAATCAATTGGTACGTTTACGAGCGAACCGGTACGGGAAACAAGTGTCCATGCCCTGTCGTATTTTAAACTTTGATGAAGCAGCCAACTCTATAAGTGTCTACCATGTGGATGAGAAGCAGGTGTACAGCTTTAATCTAAATGAAATCGACGAGTTTCTGTAAGCGCATGCGTTACAAGCAAATAAGCACCCTCCCTCTTTGGGGGAACAGGTGCTTATTGGTCTTTCTTTTCCTAACAACTAAGACGACGTTTTACGTGAAAATCCTTCTATCGCAAGGCATAACCAGCCAATTATAAAGCATACCCCACCGATAGGTGTAATCGCTCCTAGCACCTTAATTCCGGAGATACTTAGAACATACAGACTGCCAGAGAAGAAAACGGTACCTGCAATTAACAACCGACCAGCCCAACGTAATCGGGCACTTTCGCCCCATTGGCCCACAGCCAGTGCGATGAGAATTACCCCCAGCGCATGTACCAAGTGATACTGCACGCCAGTCTCATATACCTTCATATAGTCTTCACTGATAACTGGTTTTAGTAGATGGGCACCGAAAGCACCAATTCCTACTGCCAGCATTGCTAGCACAGCCCCCCAGGCCATAAATTTCCGTTGCAAATGATTACACCCCCTTAATTTTAGACTCATTCTATCATAACGTAATGCCAGCTCCTATTTCCAGCAGTCATTTTTTAATTTGCCTCATTCAGGGGTTGCTTTTTTAGCATCAATATGAAAAAGTGGATATTAACAACATTTTCATTCTAATCTCTCAAGGAGTGCAAACCATGGACTTAAATTCTCTGTCAAAATCAGACGTACCTGCGGCAGAGGTAGGAAATCCCAGCCCTCATCCGGATTACCCAAGCGCTGATTTATCGTCTACGCATCAAAAAGTAGAACATGATCTTCAACATTCTGGACCTGGTATTGCTTCATTCATTATCTGTCTCGTGTCGATCATCGGCTACGCAGCCATCTTTATCTCTATTATAATGAAGTCTTCTTCACTGGTTAATGAGAATTCTGAACTATTAAGCCAGTCCTCGCAATTCATAATGCTTCTAGGATTAACGGTTATTATTTTAGCTGCTCTTAATGTAATCGGAGTAGTCATCGGCATCATTGGGCTTTCCATTCGGAAACGTCGCAAGGTGTTTGGCATTATTGGTACGATTGTTAATGGTGTTATTATCTTACTCTTTATGCTGCTTATTACAACCTTCCTAGTCAATGCTGGAACGCTTTAAGCTTATTTTAAACATGTTAACTTCATTAAAAAGGGTATCCCAACAACTTTGAGCTGTTGTGGGGATACCCTCATTTTATGTATGAAGCTAAAATCTGCATCGGGGAGTCCTCATCGTCATCCGCGGCTTGCGGACTCAGATGACGCTATTTACGGATTTTCGCCCTTTGGAGCAGAGTTTCGGACCCCAGTGACGCTATTGCATCGAAAAAGGATCCTATTGGGCGCTTTTCATGGCAATAGCTGCGATAGGGTCCGATAGTAATTCAAATATCGGAAAAAGCTGCGTATAAGGGCCGCTGGGTCCGATGATGCTAATTCCGATAATGCTGGATCCTATCCCTCATCCGCGGCTCACGGACTCAGATGACGTTATTCACGTTTTTTTCGCCTTTGGAGCACAGTTTCGGACCCCAGTGACGCTATTGCATCGAAAAAGGATCCTATTGGGCGCTTTTCATGGCAATAGCTGCGATGGGGTCCGATAGTAATTCAAATATCGGAAAAAGCTGCGTATAAGGGCCGCTGGGTCCGATGATGCTGAGTCCAATATAGGGGCTACCAGTTCCGTTAGTGTGCTACTAGATCCGTTAGTGGGGCTGCTAGATCCGTTAGTGGGGCTACTAGTTCCGTTAGTGGGGCTACTAGTTCCGTTAGTGGTGCTACTAGATCCGTTAGTGGGGCTGCTAGATCCGTTAGTGGGGCTGCTAGATCCATAGTGGTGCTGCTAGATCCATAGCGGTGCTGCTAGGTATGCGTACTGTGATCGACCAAACAAAGTTTAGTGTTTTGAGCAAGAACTATGCTTAACAAATACGAGGGCGTCCCAGCAACCACTATATGATTGCTGAGACACCCTCTATTAATTTGCAAATCAATACATTCAATTATTTTGCTAGAGCCAGCTTTGTCAGCACACGCTGCTTGACGGACGGATCGCCCTCCACTGCTTTTTCCACATATTCAATAACTACGGAATCATCCGAATTCAAAGTGTCAAGTATGCTCTCCATTCCAGCTGAAATCTCAAAAGCGGTTGGACCTTCTTTTGTCGCAATCTCAACGGAATGACTATCAATTTGTCCGATATAAACGGCCGTCATTTTTATTGTTTTACCTTCAGCTTTTGGAGTAGAACTAGGTTTAGCTGTGCTCGGATTTTCGGTTGGTGTGGCTGTACTTGGGTTCTCAGTGGGTACGGGAGTGCTTGGAGCTTCTGTAGGCTCAGCAGTGCTTGCGCTCTCGGTTGGTGTTGGAGAAGGTGTTGCAGTCGGTTCTCCTGAAGTCTGTGCCGAATTATTCCCACCGCAAGCGGTTAAGGCAAATGTTAAGGCAGCAATCGCTGCTATGGCGGGTAATGAACGTTGTTTTTTCATGTTGAGTGCCTCCTCTATGTGGCGATTATTTTCAAAGTCATCTTCATAAGTATACTCCTATAACGTTAACCACTCTATGAAAGTTTCATATGAAGTAATTTTAGATAACTTCCAGCTTCTATTAGGCATCCGTCGGATGCAGGCTACAGCGGTATTAATACAATAGTGTGAGCCTGATTTATCCCAAAGGAGTGAGCCCCTTGAGAATCGATATCGGCTGTGGATCTAATAAGGAAGCAGGTTATCTCGGGATCGATCGGATCGCGGGTCCTGATGTAGATATTGTCTGTGACATTTGCCAAGAGATTCCTCTCCCTGACAATAGTGCTGAGTTTGTTATGGCTAGCCGTGTACTGCCTTATGTGGACAATTTATTCGCAGCCCTGTCGGAAATTCACAGAATTAGCATCCATAAAGCAGTTGTTTGCATCCTAGCACCCTATGCCCACAGCTTTGCCCATATGTCCAACCCTGCCTTCAAGCAGAAGTTTGACGAATATACCCCCCGGCATTTTACAGGATCCTTCTTCCAGCCTCCATCCGGTCCAGTTTGCCCAGCTATTCCAGACTACCCTGTACCCGCACCACCCTTCGATTATCGGTTGCTGCGGATGGAGTTATTCTATCAGCATCCTTATGAAGATCCGCTTTACGAAACTGAAGAACTAGAAATACTAAAGACCCTTCAAGCAAATGTAGTGCATGAAATCATGTACCATTTTGTCGTAGTCAAGCACAATATCAACGATCAGGAGTTAGAGCTGATGAGCAGAAGCCATTATCCTGAACCTCATGTTCTTGTCGAACGAAGACTTAAATCACAAAACAGACATTTTTTTCTATAATTTTAAGATGGGACATACACTAATACCCATTTTGTGTCATAGGCTAACATACAGGTATTAACTGTGCCGTCCTAGTTATAGGACGGCACACTTTTGATCAAAACCAACCTCGAAGGAGGTGAGAATCATTCCACTAGTCGTACGGGCAACGATCAATGCGACCGGTGCTATCACATTTACCGGCAACACGCTTGGACTTAGCCGCTCCGATACGATCGGAGTGCCAGGAACACTAGACAGCATCGGTGGCTTTACTACTGTTAATACTTCATCAACATTTGGTACCTATCCTAGCGGAACTACTAGTCTTTATACAAGCAACAGTTCAGCAGCCATACTGGTCCTACCCTCAGGCAGTACCGTACTGTATGCGGAGCTAATCTGGGGCGGTACCTATATTAACGGAAATGTAAACCTTAGTTCGGCCATTAACAACCCTGTCTCCTTCATAACCCCTGCCGGCACTACATTCAGTGTTACTCCTGATTCAGCAACGAGCAACGTAGTCGATTTGGGAGGTGGTGCATCGGCATATGTTCGTTCCGCCAACGTGACCAGCATTATCCAACAAGGCGGTGCCGGCACCTACACCACTGGCGGTGTAGTGGGTACGATTGTTATTCCTAGTGATTCCACGGCCAACCATGCAGGCTGGACATTAGGAGTAATCTACCAAAATACAGCCTTACCTTTTCGCAATATGTCCCTTCGGGCAGGTGCAATACTTGTACAGGCAAACTCAGCTCCGGTATCCACTACAATAACTGGATTTGCCACACCCATTACTGGTGCGCTTGGCGGCAGAGCGTTATTCAGCGCGCAGGAGGGGGATGCCAACCGTTCGGGGGATCAGGCATTATTTGGTCCAACCTCTGCTACACTTGTTGCTTTATCGGGACCTAATAACTTTGCCAACAACTTTTTTGCATCGCAGATTAACAATGATGCAGGTAACCTAAACACAACGGGTACCTTTGGAAACCGCAACCAAATAAACGGAAATCCAGGAACCAACATTATCGGTGGTCGCCAAGGCTGGGATATTACCAATGTTGACGTCTCCGCACGGCTGATAAACAATCAATCTTCAGCCGTATTACAATTAACCACCTCAGGCGATGCTTATGTACTCAACGGTAATGCCATACAGGTTGATATCAATGCTCCAAAAATAAACCTCACTAAAAGCGCTAATGTAGCCGGCCCCATAGTCGGTGATACGGTAACTTATACGGTGACTGTCAATAATACAGGAACAGCGGGAGCAGCAAGTGTCGTTTTATCAGATGCGCTGCCGGCAGGATCCACTTTTGTAACTGGAAGCGTAGTTGTTGCTGGTGTCTCCAGACCTACTTTTGATATTACAGCAGGAATCTCACTAGGCTCATTAGCTTTAAGCAGTTCAATAACTGTTACATATCAAGCCAAAGTCACTTCATTACCACCAAGTCCGCAAAATATCGCTAATACCGCTAATGCTGCCTTTACATTTCAAAGTGTAGCCGGAGGCCCTATCATGACTGGGGTCATTCCATCTAATACAGTAACCTTACCTGTATATTCACCCGTCCTTAACATTGTGAAATCAGCCAGTACTACCAATGCTACGGTTGGAGATCAGATCACCTATACCCTTCAAATCACTAACACAGGAAATATCGGCGCGGTAACAACACTTACTGATAATATTCCTTCAGGCAGCTCTTATGTCGCAGGTAGCTTCACCGTCAATGGAAATCCTATCGCCGGTAACCCTGCCACAGGGATTGCTATCGGTACGATTGCCGCCGGTGGCAGTTCTACTGTTCAATTTCGGGTCATCGTGAATAGCCTACCTTCTCCGCCACAGCTGGTCGACCAAGCAAGCGCCGCTTATACGTTTCAAGTTCCAGATGGGCGAACAGTAGCTGGATCTGCCTCGTCCAACATTTTGTCTATTCCAGTTAGAACACCTAATGTTACCGTAGTCAAAAGCGCTGGATTCGCCGACGTAACTGTCGGAGATATACTACTCTACACCTCTGTAATCAGCAACAACGGAATTGCAGCAATTACCAACGTGTCACTCTCAGATACCATCCCTGCGGGTACATCGCTGGTCCCCGGAAGTGTTACCGTCGCCGGTGTGTCACAACCCTCAGCTAATCCTGGAACAGGGATTTCTGTCGGTACCATCGCTCCAGGAAGCTCCGTCGCCGTCACTTTTCAGGTCAACGTTATCTCATTACCCAGCCCCGCTCAGCTATTGAATAAATCTAGCGCCTCTTTTAGCTCGGGTGCTTTTACTGGCATTTCAGTCTCAAACACGACGACAACTCCCGTGTATCAGCCTGTAATCCAAATTGCAAAAAGCTCGAACGTTTCCAGTGCAACTGTAGGCGGCAATATTCTTTATACGTTAAATGTTCAGAATTCTGGAAATATCGGGGCGGCTGTAACCCTGAGCGACAATATTCCTTCAGGAAGCACCTTTGTCTCGGGAAGTGTAACTGTTAACGGTGTTGCTAGACCTGCTGACTCTCCACTTACAGGAATTAACTTAGGTACTTTAGCTTCAGGGGCAGCTGTTCCTGTGACCTTTCTTGTCTCTGTGCAATCTCTGCCTACTCCACCTGTTTTGAATAATCAAGGAAGCAGCAGTTACACCTACCAATTGCCAAGTGGAAGATCATTATCCGGGACCAGTCTGTCCAATACCCTAACCATTCCGGTCTCCGCTCCTAACATTACACTAACCAAAACTGCAAACCTGACTAATGTAGCGGTTGGAGAAAATCTGACTTATTCAGTCGTAGTGTCCAACCCAAGCAGCGTCGCTGTCACCAACGTCGTTGTCTCTGACCCTATTCCTACGGGGGGAGCTTTTGTAGCGGGCAGTGTGACTGTCAACGGTTCGACGGTAGCAGCTGCTAACCCAAGTACAGGTATAGCAATCGGAAGTATCGCCGCGGGCAGCTCTGTCACGGTGTCTTTTAGAGTGAATGTCGCTACCTTGCCAAGTCCAGCACAGTTTACAAACAGAGCCAGCGCCTCCTTCACCTCTGGGGCGTTCACCGGTTCTTCGCTCTCAAACACGATAGTAACACCTGTATTTCAGCCCATCCTTAGTATGGTCAAAAGCGCCAATGCAGCACAGGCATCTGTAGGGGGATCTCTCTCATACTCCATCCTGATCAGCAACACCGGGAATATTGCAGCTACTCTATTAGTAACTGATATCCTGCCACCCCAAGCTGTGTTTGACACGAATAGTGTAATTATTGGCGGAACACCTTTGCCCGGATATAATCCGGCAACTGGCATTCCAGTTGGACCGCTCGCTCCTGGTGACAGTGTCACCGTAAGTTTTCTGGTCACAATCACAGCCCTGCCTCCATCACAAGTATTGCTGAACTCTGCTTCAGCGACATATAATTTCACCCTTCCAGACGGGCGTCAGCTCGGTGGAAATGTAGTGTCCAATACGCTCTCTGTCCCAGTGTCTGCCCCTAACGTCAGTGTTGTAAAAAGCGTAAACGCTGCTACTGCTGTTACTGGTGATATCCTTACCTTTACCTCTGTATTGACCAACAACAGTATTGCAACAGTAAGCAATATCATTCTCAGCGATCCTCTGCCTGAGAATGTAGCTTTCATTCCCGGAACCGTAATTGTAAGTGGCACTCCCCTGCCGCTAGCAGTTCCGTCCGCCGGCATTCCAATCGGTAGTTTGAGCCCTGGCGCCACAGCTACCGTAACATTCGAGGTGAGGATAACAATGCCGATACCATCACAGATTAACAATCAGTCGTCTGTCAGTTTTACATCCGGTGTATTCTCCGGTTCTTCTTCATCTAATATCACAACTACACCAGTTATTCAGCCCCAAATCTCCTTAGTAAAAAGTGCCGCTGATGGAGACGGCGATTTCGATGCTCTAGTCGTCGGTGATTCTGTCATCTACACAGTGATTGTTAGCAACGCAGGTAATTTGGCTGCAAATTTAACACTAACTGATAACATCCCAGCAGGTACTGTCTTCGTTCCTAATAGTGTCATAGTGGGTGGTATGCCTCAACCTGGTTCAACCCCAGATACAGGGATAGCTGTAGGAAATGTCGCTCCTGGTGCCAGTATTGCTGTCAGCTTCACCGTTGATATCATCTCCTTACCTACACCTCAGCAAATTAGTAATCAAGCTTCCGCAAGCTTTACCTTTACTCCGCCTGACGGTAGACCGTTATCTGGGACTGCTGTGTCTAACACTGTCACATTACAAGTCTCTGCTCCTAACATTGTCGTTACCAAGAGCACCACTTCAACATCAGTTGCTGTTGGTGAAACGGTCACTTACAACGTCAATATAACTAATAATGGTATAGAATCTGTTACTAGCGTCTTACTGAGTGATCCTACACCGGCAGGGAGTACTTTTGTAACAGGCAGCGTATCGGTCAACGGAGTTCCATTCCCGAACTTGAGTCCTGCTTCGGGGATATCTATCGGCACTCTAGCAGCCGGTGCTTCAGCGCTGGTTACTTACAGTGTTACTGTTACCCCTGTCCCTCCTACAGCTTCACTCATCAATCAGGCATCCGTTACCTTCACTTCAGGCGTTATTTCAAGCTCCACTTTTTCTAATACTGTTACAGTCCCTGTGTTCCAGCCGAACATTGCCGTAGTCAAGAGTGCTAGTACAGCCAATGCCACGGTTGGCGATTCAGTTAGCTACACACTGACAGTGAGTAACACAGGAAACTATGCTGCTAATTTAACACTGACGGATAATATTCCCGCAGGTACGGCTTTCGTTCCGAATAGTGTGCTCATCAACGGCCTCCCTTTAGCGCAAGCGGATCCTTCCACCGGAATTGCAGCTGGAATAATACAACCTGGAGGAACCACCGTAGTCATTTTCACGGTTGACATCACTTCATTGCCTAGTCCTCAGCAACTGGTCAATCAAGGAACCGCAGCATTCAGCTTCACCTTACCCGACGGACGTACACTTAATGGGTCTGCACTCTCTAACACCGTCACTATTCCTGTCTCCTCACCTAATATTGCTGTAGTTAAAACTACAACCACAACATCAACTACGGTCGGTGACACTATCACCTATTCCATAGCTTTAACTAATAACGGTATTGCCACTGTAAATAATGTGGTCTTCACAGACGCACTTCCTGCTGGTACTACATTTGTGACAGGCAGCGTGCTTGTGGACGGTGTGCCTCGTACAGGAGTTAGCCCATCTACTGGAGTAACCTTAGGCAGCATAGCACCTGGTGTAACCGTAACTGTTGCTTTTACCGTAAATGTAGTTTCACTGCCGGCTACCGGATTGTTAAACAATCAGTCAACGGTCAGTTTCACCTCAGGTGTTGTCTCGAATGTAGCTTTCTCAAATATCGTCTCCACACCTGTCTATCTGCCTATCCTTGCAGCAGTAAAAAGCTCCAATTCAGTCAATGCTACCGTTGGGGATACGATTACTTATACTATCAATGTGACCAACACAGGTAACTACGGTGCTTTAGCAACCCTGAGTGATACCATTCCTGCGGGTACAACGTTTATTCCAAACAGTGTACTCATTCAAGGCGCTCCTGCTCCAGGAGCAGACCCGGCTGCTGGCATACCACTGGGTGTAATCTCCGCGAACGGAAGCCTGTCTGTGATCTTCTCAGTTCTTATCACAACATTGCCGGCAAGCCAACAGCTGCTCAATCAAGCTTCGGTCGCGTTTGCATATACGCTTCCGGATGGACGGACATTTAACAGTTCGATCAATTCCAATACGACAACAATATCAGTATCCTCACCGAACGTTGTCATCACTAAATCTTCGACAGCTACCGATGCCGTTGTTGGCGATACCATCACTTATAATCTCACTGTTACCAACAGTGGAATAGCAAATATCAGTAACGTTAACCTCAGTGATCCAATACCTGCGGGCTCTACCTTTGTCGCTGGCAGTGTGACCGTAGATGGCACTCCACGCCCTAGCGCCAATCCAGCGAGCGGCATCTCGCTCGGCACGCTTGCGCCAGGCGCATCTTTCCAAGTCTCATTCAACACAATTGTCAATGTGCTCCCTAATCCTGCAACGCTTAGTAATCAGGCTTCTGTCAGTTTCACCTCTGGCGCATTTTCAGGCTCCTCATTCTCAAATACACTAGTAATTCCGGTATATCAACCTATTATTGTAGTTGTCAAAGGGGCGGACAGAACCGCCGCAACTGTCGGAGATACGATTACTTACTCCTTGAATGTGACGAATACTGGTAACCTCATCGCAAATGTAGTTATCACCGATACCATCCCTAACGGAGCTGTCTTTGTTCCAAACAGCGTGCTCGTGAATGGGGTACCACAACCAGGATCAGATCCGTCTACAGGCTTAAGTATTGGGTCGGTAGCTCCGGGAAGTACAGTAACAGTAACGATTACCTTACAGGTTACTATTGCGTCCCTGCCTTCACCGCAGCAGTTGGTCAATCAAGCTACAGCAAATTTCACATTCACACCGCCAGATGGACGTTCACTCACGGGCTCCTCTGTCTCAAACGTCCTCATTATCCCTGTATCTTCTCCGGACGTAAGTGTTGTTAAGAGCACTACTTCTATTGATGCGGTTGTTGGCGATATCATTACCTATACGATAGTTGTCACCAACTTAGGGATTTCACCAGTCAATAACGTCATCATGGTTGACCCTATTCCAGCTGGCAGCCAGTTCGTAACGGGAAGCATTACCGTAGATGGAGCCCCTCGTCCTAGTGGCAGTCCGGCTTCGGGAATCGCAATTGGTACAATTGCTGCAGGTGCTTCTTCAACCATTACCTTCCAGGTTCAGGTAGTAGCGTTATGATTCCCGGCTCACGTACCCAACCTGTCGTAACCAATCAATCCATGGTACTCTTCAATTCGGCAGCGGGTGTTGATGGAATTGTCTATTCCAATACCGTTAACACCCCGGTCGTGGGCCCCGTGCTTTCATTGCTGAAGAGTACAGATAAACTCCACGCCTCTTTAGGCGACACTTTGGTGTATACCATTAAAGCCAGTAATAATGGAAATACAGATGCTTTTTTGACGGTGTTTGACATTCTTCCAGAAGGTGTATCCTTTATTTCCAACAGTGTACTCAGAGACGGTGTGCCTCTTCCGGGGGCTACACCGTCTTCAGGCATCCCCCTTGGTTCTATTGCACCGCAGAGTCAAGTGAGCATCGCCTTTCAAGTCGTCATCATTTCGCTGTCGTCTTCCCTAGTGCTGCAAAATAAAGCGCTAGGCCGTTTTTCTTTTTCCACTCCGGAGGGAAGAACCGTTAAGGGTGAGCTTGCGTCTAACTCTGTACTGGTTTCTTTACGCTCCTACCAGCTCTCGACCTCTTTGTCTGCAAGTACTCCGACTTCTTTTATTGGGGATGTAGTAACTTACACCTTGCGACTTACAAATGAAGGCAACAGCCTCTTAACTCAAATCAGTGCAACAATTTCTATTCCGGACGGGACAGTGTTTATTCCAGGCAGTGTCATTGCAGGTGGGATTTATTACCCAGAAGCAGACCCGGCGAAAGGAATATTACTCGGTTCGCTGGACACAGACCTAAGCGTTGATATTACTTTTCGTGTCCGGGTAACAGAGTTTTCTCCCTCGTTAGCCTTGACCAATAGTGCAATTGTCACCTATTCAGTTGATGAGCATACAATTACGACCGAAAGTAACACTGCGGTTGTCTCACTTGTCCAAGCGGGGGTCACCATTAGTAAAAAAGTGGATCATGTTACAGCAGCTCCGGGCGACAATTTGAGATATGAGCTTACGGTAACCAACAACGGGAATCTGGCTGTAAATGCAGTCCTAACAGATGCTATACCTTCAGGTGCTCTTTTCGTATGGGATAGTGTTCTCTTAAATGGAGTGTTGCAAAAAGGTGCACGACCAGCGGAAGGCATCCAGTTAGGTTCTTTAAGAGGCGGAACTACAGCAGTTGTAGTTTTTCAAGTGAGTATACCTGCAGCCATTAACATACATGAAATCGCAGCCGTACAAAACCATGCTAGCGTTCAGTATACCTTTGTGCTTCCAGACGGACGGACCGTACGACAAACCTCTCGTTCCAATACAGTTACCACCCTAGTAGTCACACCTGTCATTTCACTGGTAGTCCATGCAAAACCAACTATTGTAGAAGCAGGTGAGCGAGTCCAATGCTGGATCTCACTAACCAATAACGGAAATTGGCCTGCGGAAATATCTCTGAATCGTCTAACCCCGGAAAAATGTTTTCTTGATCCCAACAGCATTGTAATTGATGGAGTTCCGAATCCACAATCTTCATTTACCGGCACCTTGCCGCTGGGAATAGTTAATGCTGCATCTATGGTTAACATTCATTATTTTATCCAGGTGAGTGAACAGGTAATGGGTCGTTTCCTTAAGGGCTCCGTGAATGCTCAATACTCTTTCAATATGGATGGACGTGACTACTCTGGCGAAAGTCAATCTAACAGTTATGTGCTGACCGTAGATGAGATCAGTGAATAAGAAATCACATATCCCTCATCCCCATGAATATACTTTAGTTACAACCCCAAAACATCCCCACAAGGTGAGGCTTTGCTCTCTATGCGTACTCAGGTACTTTGCGGGGGATCCAAATATATACTTTGCAAAAGATTCCTTCAATCAACATTCATATTCCATGGGAGGTGGTCATCCTGTCGCAATCATCCGGTCCCTTTTCCTTCGTAGTCTCAAAAGAAGATTGGTCCCTTCATCGTAAAGGTCATCAGGATCAGGAACGCCATCAGCAAAAGGTCAGAGAAGCCATCAAGGATAATTTGCCTGACCTCGTTACCGAAGAGAATATTATTTTGTCAGGCGGTAAGCAGATTGTGAAGGTTCCGATTCGCAGTCTGGATGAATACCGGATTATTTATAACTTCCGTAAACAGAAGCATGTAGGACAGGGGGACGGAGAAAGCCAGGTCGGAGATGTGCTTGGGCGCGATTCACAATCGGCACAGCCAGGCAAAGGAGAAAAAGCAGGCGATCAGCCCGGTCAAGACACCGTGGAAGCAGAGGTCAATCTGGAAGACCTGGAGGACATTCTATTTCAGGATATGGAATTACCACATTTGAAGCCTAAGAATAAGGAAGAGATCGAGGTCAAATCCATTATTTTTAACGATATTCGTAAAAAAGGGATGATGTCCAACATCGATAAAAAACGTACGCTGCTGGAGAATCTTCGGCGCAATGCAAGCAGCGGCAATCCCGGCATCCACAGTATCAGCCCAGATGATCTGCGCTACAAAACATGGGATGATATTAGAACCCCTCATTCCAATGCGGTCATTATTGCCATGATGGATACGTCAGGTTCGATGGGTTCTTTTGAAAAATACTGCGCCCGCAGCTTCTTCTTCTGGATGACCCGTTTTCTGCGCCGCCAGTATGAGAAGGTAGAGATTGTCTTTCTCGCCCACCATACGGAGGCTAAGGAAGTCAGTGAGCATGATTTCTTCACCCGTGGCGAAAGCGGGGGAACGATTTGTTCCTCAGCATATCAGCGAGCGATTGAAATTATCGATAGCCGCTACCCGCCAGCACAGTACAATATTTATCCATTTCACTTCTCCGATGGTGATAATCTCACCTCCGACAACGAACGTTGTGTGAAGCTGATCGGAGAACTGCTGAAACGAAGCAATATGTTCGGCTACGGTGAGGTGAATCAATACAATCGTAGCAGTACCTTAATGTCAGCTTATCGCCACCTGAAACATGAACAATTCATGCATTATGTCATTAAAGACAAAAAAGAAGTGTATCAGGCGCTGAAGACCTTCTTTAGTCCAAAGGGTACGGTTAATTCTTAATGCCCCACTCCAAAACGCGGGTGTCCCAAAAGCCAAGAATGGCTGATGGGACATCCGCGTTTTTGGCGTTGCTCCTTCTTGAACAAAACAACAAACTTCGTAAATTGCGTCATCTGGGTCCGTAGGCATCGGGGATGGGCAAATAGCGTCATCTGGGTCCGCAAGATCAGGGGATACGCAGAATAGTATGTAGGGCAACTTTGGGATTACTGGGGGATCGGCGCATTCGGACACAGATGACCTTATAAGTAGCTTTAGCGCACATTTGGATTGCTATCGGACCCCATAGCTACTATTAGCATGAAAAACACCAAAAACGAGCTTCATTCTGAGCAATAGCTGCACTGGGGTCCGAAATCATGCTCCAAAGGCGATAAATTGCTAAATAGTGTCATCTGGGTCCGTAAGTATCGGGGATGGGCAAATTGCTCATCTGAGTCCGTAAATATCAAAGAATGCGTCAGAATAGTATGTAGGGCAACTGTGTGGGATTACTGTAGCGCTCGGCGCTACGGTATAGATTAAAAAATAAGCCAGTGAAATTAAACTAACTTTCTTTTTTCAGTTACATAATAACTCCTACTATACACCTAATTTCACAATTTGGATCGGCACCGATAAACTTGTACTCCCCACCCATGTCAGCTTGTTATCGTAAGCTATGACTGCTGTTTTGTTTTTCCCCGCTTAGATTTCCACCATGCAAATAACCTCCAATCTCAAACTCTGGAATGCGGAGGTTATTTATAGTTAAAAAGCTTTCAACGCTACAGCCTAATGAACCTTCTCTCTATCCTTGCCTTTATCAGACTCACCAGCATTTTTGTTCGCTGCTTCCCGGTCCTGCATCATCTCATCCACCGTCTTCACCTTCAGGCGAGCAGCGCCCTCGTTGTTAGCGTTCGTTGGGATAAGCTCTCCTGAAGCCAAACGTTCCTTGGCCCTAGCAATAGCTTCGCTGTATTGAGGCAGCCACTGTTCCCCTGCGACGAGCATCTCATCGACCATCTGCCAGATTTCTTTTGGATTACATACAGCACCAACGAGTGGGTCCATCATAAATGCCTGACGCAACAGCTTATCATCGCCGTGTACAGCTGCTTCAACCGCCAGACGTTGCACTGAAATGCTCACGTTACATACGGCGGCAGGCCCAAGCGGCAATTCACCTACCAATGGCATGGAGATCCCGTTCCGGTCTACATATCCCGGTGCTTCGATAATGGCGTCCTCTGGTAAATTAGAGATTACGCCATTGTTCACTGTATTAAAGTGCCCCCGGTACACTCGTCCCGTTTCCAATCCTTCTATAATATAAGAGCCGTGCTCTTCCCCGCGATTCTCCTTCGTATACTCCAATGCCGGGTCTTTCATCCAGTTTGGAAAATCGGTCTCGAACCAATTCCGACCTTCCGTGCAGACACGCAGATAACCGCCTGTTTCTCCGTTAATCCAGCTCCCCAGATCGATCCAATCCATAATTTCATCACTGCGTTTACGATACCATGGCACGTACTCACTTAAGTGTCCATTGGATTCTGTACTATAGTATCCAAAGCGACGAAGCATATCGATGCGCACTTTTTCCGTACGGCTGAATTCCGGATGTTTCTCAAAAGCCTCTAAAAGACCTTCGGTCAGATCCTTCCCCTCATGACTTGCTGAAATATACCAGGTCTGGTGATTGATGCCCGCACAGATAATATCAACTTCGGATTTCTTAAGCCCATACACATCCGCAATTTGTTGGTGCCCATGCTGTACACCATGACATAGACCGATGGTCCGAACACCACCATATTTATTGCAGGCCCAGGTCAGCATAGCCATCGGGTTCGAATAGTTAAGCAAAAGCACATCCGGTGCTGCCATCTCCCTAATATCACGGCAAATATTCAGCATCTCCGCAATTCCGCGTTGCCCGTACATGATACCTCCCGCACACAGAGTATCTCCCACACACTGATCGACTCCGTATTTTAAGGGAATGTCCACATCCGTAGCAAAGGCTTCAAGCCCACCCATCCGAATAGTACAAAATACGTACTTAGCATCCTTCAGTGCTTCTCTGCGATCCGTTGTCGCCTGAATTTGTATATTTAAACCATTCTCCTTAATATCACGCTGGCATAGCTCCGTGACCATCTCCAGATTGTGGCTGTTAATATCCATAAATGAGACTTCGATATTTTTAAATTCCGGTACAGTTAGTAAGTCCCGCAACAATCCACGGGTAAATCCAATGCTGCCTGCCCCTATAAAAGACACTTTAAATGACATGGTTATCATCCTCCGGTAATGAATTGGTTGTTCCTGTCCATTGTAGCAAGGGACCTGAGGAAAGCGTAACCAATATCATGACCTCTTTTGAAAGAAGGTGTCAAAAATCCTAACCTATCTACTAAAAATCATGCTCTTCATAACTCCAGGCGTGACGCTCAATGGAATTGCGGAATTCTACAGGCGTGCAATCGGCGTATTTTTTAAAAAGAAGGTGAAAATATTGCCTGCTGCTAATTCCTACGTAATCTGCAATTTCAGCAATCGGGATGTCGCTCTGCCCAAGCAGCATCTTCGCCTTCTCCATTCGCAGCATATTCAAGTAATCGCTGAGTGTCCGACCCGTATGGCTCTTAAAAATTCGATGCAAATATCCGGGATGCAGATTTACTGCGGCAGCGATGTCCTTAACCTGAATGTTCTGGTCATAGTTCTGATGCAGAAATTCGATGCTCCGGCGCACATAAAGCTGCGAGGGCTGTTGGCTGGTATGAAGCTGCTCTTGCCGAAGTCTGGATAATCGCAACAGAAGCTCACAAAATAATAAATCAACCATACTTCCCCCCTTCCCGCCGCTCTGATCAAGCTCTAACACAAGTCCCTTTAGAACATGATAGATTTCCTCCGGATCAGGCATTACTAAACTGGAAAAAGGAAGCTGCAGCATTTCTGCGAGCGCCGTTTCTTCACGGGCTAGCTTGCCGACAGAGGGTGCAACCCCTCTATATTCCATGAAGCCAAATTCCACATTTAGCATCCGACAAGGTGCCCCCTCTTCAACAATCAGCCTATGCGGAACATTCGCGTCTAGGATGATCAATTCTCCCCGCTTCAGCCGAACTCTCTCTTCTCCTCCTGAGCTTGGACGGACATCTACGATACAACTTCCTGAGATCAAATACATGATTTCCGTTGAATTATGCTGATGGTAAGACATATTGTAGTTATTCCACTGTTTATAATAGTAAGCAAAAAAATGAGGACTATAATCTCCCTCGATTAAAACCTGCTGAAAAAGACTCCCGCTGGGGCTCAGATTTAAGTTCGTCAATGGATCACTACTTTCTTCATTTATTACTTAATACAAGTGTATCTCTTTAGCCACTTCGAAGACAAGATAACGTCCGATAGCAATCAAATCAACAAAAACGAGCAACTCTCCATTATATTGGAAAATTGCCCGTCTCTATTAGAATAATATTGTCATACTTGAAAAGAAACCAAAGAGTGCTTAAGATCGGCTGCCAAGCCCTCCAGCTTTTCCGATAGGGCAACCAATTCCTCACTAACCGTGAATTGCTGAGATGACATAGAAGCTACCTCCTCCGTCGAAGCAGTGGTTTGCTGGACGATGGAGCTTACGCTGGCCATGGATTCACCGAGTTGACGCTGGAACTCAATCAGTTCGAGGACAGAAGCAGAAGATTCACTAATATGTTTCATGAAATGTTCCATTTCCTCTTTGACACTCGCGAATATCGTTGACGACTCTCTTACAGAAGAGATTTGTTCACGGAACTTAGGAGCGGCTTCATTGATATCCTTAACGGTGTTCTCGATATGTAGACCAATCTCTTCCGTGATCTTGGAGACCGATTGAATCGATTCATTCGACTGGTTAGCGAGCTGCCTGATTTCATCAGCAATCACTATGAACCCTCTACCTGCCGCACCTGCTCTAACTGCTTCTATGGTAGCATTTAGTGCCAAAATATTGGTCTGCTTATTCACAGCAATCATAGGGCTGAGTATACTGCGAATTAAATGAGTGCTTTCTCTGAGCTTAGTAGAATTATCTTGAATTCGATTGATCACCTCTACCGTAGACTCACTCTGCTCTACCAGCAGCTTCATCAGCTCTGTACCTTGATTGCTAACCTCAATGACCCGTTCTGCTGAATGGTCCATCACTGTATTTATTTCCGTCACTTCACTCATTTTGTTGCCGATAATCTCAACATTGTGATAACTGCGTTCGGCTTCAACAGCGAGGCTGGCTGACCCCGCTGCAATCTCACCGGTAGCGGTCGCAACCTCTCTGGCATGGAGGGAGATTGTACTTGATGCTTGTACTAATTGTTCCGAAGTAAGGAGGACCTCATCTGCCGAATTCCCGCTCTGCCTTGCAAGTAAGGAGATCTGCTCCATCATTTTGTTGAAGCTTTGACCCAAGCGGCCAATCTCATCTTTGCCCTTGAAATTGGTTCGTACCTGTAGGTTCCCACGCTCTCCTTCCTCCATCAAGATTGCCAGCTTACCCAGCGGGCGCCCTACCAATCGAACAAGAATATAACCAATTAGCAGTGCTATTAAGGCTGCCGCCAGCACCACAGAAAATGTGATATATAAAAGCTTGTCCGCAGACTTAGTAAAATCACTGACAGGAGCATACCCCATAAGCATCCACTTGGCAGTCGCCAGGGGCTGGTATACAACAAGCTGAGAACTTCCGTTCTCATCCTCCGCTGTAAATGAATGATTTTGCTCTTTCCCTTGTTCTTCTGAAACTTTTATGTAAGAGGATTGACCCAGCTTGGCATGATCCGCACCATACACAATGCTGCCATCCGCACTCAAGATACGAATTTCACCGGTCATCCCAATCTGAAGGTTAGACAGCATTTCAGTCATGGCCTTCCCTTTCACTTCGATTAGCATGTAATACTCCGCTTCGGGATGTAAAAGATTACGTAGCAATCTCCCCATAGTTAAGGATGGCTCAGTATAAGCATCAAAAAAGCCTTTCTCACGAACGGGAAACCAGACTGGCTCTCCTTTAGCTGCGGCAATTTGCTCTAATCTTGCGGAAATGCCTTCATCACTACGAATCCCACTTATGCCAGCAGACTTATAAGATTCTGAGTCTACCAAGCTCTTGGATACCAGCCTGACGCCATACATCCGCTCATCAGACCCTTTTACCAAGTCCAGCTTTCTGCGAATCCGATCTTCAGCACCGGCTTTGTCCACAGTTGTAAGCTCGCCACTATTTATTTTTTCTAAATCACCCTTTAACACAGAGTCGAGTGCAAACTGCCTTGATAGTGCCTCATACTCTGCCAGCACAAAATCCAGCTTGTCCGCTGCCTGAACTACAGATTGTGTGGAGGCTGCAGCAACCTCATTCGTAATGATATTTTTAGCGGCAAAATAGGAAGTCAATCCTAGCACGGAGGATAAGAGAACTATAGAACTAAATAAAATAACGAACAGTTTAACTCCAACAGATTTAAAATATAGAGTCCAGGACTTTTTCATTAAGTTCACTCCCCGTGACGAAATAAGGGTACAGCCCTCCATTTCTGTATAAAGGCTGTACCCTGATCATTTATTAGCATGAAGCGAGCGAATGGGTTTACCCCTTACTAGCTCCTGCTGTCAAGCCATCTACTAGCAGACGTTGCAAGAATACAAACAAAATCATAATTGGAATGGAGATCAAAACCGCACCCGCAGAGAACAAGGTAAAGTTCGTGTTTTGGTTCGTGTTAACCATATCCCACATTCCGACTGCGACCGTCCAGTTCTCCTTCGTCCGCAAAATAAGTCTGGCGAAAATGAAATCCACCCAAGGACCAACAAACTGAGTCAGCGCCATGTAAGTGATCATAGGACGTGACAAGGGTAAGATGATCCGCATAAATATCCCGAAATTACTCGCCCCATCTATTCGAGCCGCCTCATCCAAAGAACGAGGAATCGTATCCAGGAACCCTTTAGCGATAAAGGTCCCACCCAGCGGTGCCCCCGCCGCATAAACGATAATTAACGCAATATGTGTATCCAGCAAATTAAACTCTTTAAGCAGCATATAAATAGCGATCATACTCATAAAACCAGGGAACATACCAAGAATCAATACGGTGGATAACGCTGTTTTACGCGCTTTAAACCGGAATCTGGATACGGCATAACTGGTTAACAAAGTAAGAACTACCCCGATAAGCATCGAGAACACAGCTATTTTCAAGGTATTGGCATACCAAGTCCCAAACATATAGCTGGGTGATGTGAACAATTCTCTGTAATGTGATAAAGTGAATTGCTCGGGAATAAACGTTTTGCTGTACAATGATTTACCAGGTCGGAAGGAAGCTAAGAGAATCCAAAGGGCAGGATAGAGTGCAGCTATCGACAAAGCAATCAAGATAATATAACTACCTGCTAAGCGAATAATGTTCGCGACTTTTCTGCTCATTGGATCATATCCTCCTCTTTAAATGACTTCGTCCGGCGGTAATTGTACAGGGAGAATGAAGCGACAATGATAAAGATAATAATCCCTATTGCCGAAGCCATGTTGTTTTTATTCTGATCAAGCGTTAATTTGTATAACCAGGTTACTAGCAAGTCCGTAGAACCGGCATATTGATAGTCACCATTTACCGGACTACCCCCAGTTAATAGGAAGATTGCGTTAAAGTTGTTGATGTTACCTGCAAACTGCGTAATCAAGGTTGGTGCTGTGGAGAATAATACCATCGGCAACGTTACGATACGGAACTTCTGATAACCCGATGCTCCATCCACCTCAGCAGCTTCATACATATCCCGTGGGATAGTAGTCAGAACGCCCATGATAAGCAGCATAGAAACAGGAATACCTACCCACATATTAACGATAATTACGGTAACCTTAGCCCAGAATGGGTCAGTCAGCCACGGTAATCCATCCAATCCAAAATACCCCATGTATTGATTGATAGGCCCGAATTGACCGTTAAATAAGTTGCGCATGAGCAGAAGCGAGATTAACTGTGGCACCGCGTAAGGCACAATCAGAATTACTCTCCACATTCCTTTGAAGCGAATGCCCTTCTGACTCACCAGCAAAGCGACCAACAGTCCTCCGAAGTATGTAGTAATGGTTGAAAGAACTGCCCATATAATTGTCCATGTTAATACACCATAAAAAGTGTGGCTCCATGTCTTAAGGACCAATAAATTACGAAAGGTCTGAAATCCAACCCAGTCCACCAATTTGGCGGGTGGAAGATGATCAGGTGCGGAATAGTTCGTAAAGGCCAACAGGATCATGAAGATAATAGGCATAATAGTAAAGAATAGAACACCGATACCCGGCAAGACTAGAAACGCTTGAGCAAACTTGTAATCCAGGATATAACGAACACTTTGTTTAAAAGTGTTTGCCTGAAGACCGTTATCACGTTTTTCTCCAATCTTGTAAGCATCTCTGATATTCAAATACCACGCGATAATCAATAGAATAAGAATAAGGATGGTGATCAAGCTTTGGATCATAATATAAATCGAGTGATCACCGGTAACCATCTTGGCGATCCCCTTCACTTTAACCAGACGACTCGGATTCTCTCCTAGTGTTACAATGCCCCATAAGGAGTTGGCAAGATTCTCAATAAAATAAAAAACGGCTACAGCTTCTACGGCTAAATATAATATTCCTTTAACGAATTGGCGGTTATATATTTGTCCCAATCCCATAAAAATCGTCGACAGTATTGCGGCCCTCGTGCGATGTCGTTGCATTTCGCTTCCGTTCTCCTCTCCGAGTGAAAATAAGAAGCTGCCAGCCGCTAAACATGCGGCGGGCAGCTTGATTCACTGTATGCTGTTAAGACAGTGAATTATGATCCTTATTGAGATGCACTGTTATTCAAATCTTTGATTTGTTGTACAGCTTTGTCCATTGCTGCTTTTGGATCCCCATTTTTATCCCAAATTTCTGGAAGGGCAGCATTTACTGGACTCCATACGTTACCCATTTCAGGGATAGAAGGCATCGGTTGGGAGTTCTTAGCTTGTTCTGCAAAAACGGACACATAAGGATCGCTAGAGATCTGTGGATCAAGAAGCGCCTCGTTGTTTGTAGGAACCGAACCAATCGTTTTGTTCAGTAACAGCTGAGCGTCTTTGCTTGAAGCAAAATTCGCATACAATTTAGCAGCATTCGGATATTGAGTAAACGAGTTAACTGCGAAAATTTTAATACCAGAGAATGTAATTGCTGTTTTGCCATTCACTGTAGGGATTGGAGCAATACCAAGGTTGTCACCAAGAGCTTCTTTGTATCCTCCAAGCTCCCATGGACCTGTGATATCCATAGCTACATCACCAGAGTTGAACAAGCTGCGTTTGATATCACTGTTGATATCACCACTCTTAATTGGCAATGCTTCCTTCAATTTCACAAATTCTTTAAGTCCTGCAATTGCGCCATCGTTAGCAAGACCGATATCATCTTTATCCGTACCATCCTTACCGAAGAGGTATCCGCCATCGGATGCGATAAACATGTAGTTGAAGTACACGTTTCCTACTTCCCACATAATTCCATATCTATTTTTCGATTTATCCGTGAATGTTTTGCTGAATGCAAGAACATCATCGAATGATTTAGGTGCTTCTTTAACAAGCGATTTATTGTAGAACAATGCATAAGTTTCTGCTGCTCTTGGGTAACCATACAATTCGCCTTCGTACGAAGATCCGATAATCGAAGCTTCAGTATTGTTAGCTTTTGTTTCTTCACCGAAGACATCGTTAGGAAGAACCAAGCTCGCGCTTGCCGCTTTACCTAAGTTATCGTGAGGGATAAGAATAACGTCTGCCGCTAATCCTGAAGGACCATCTTGAGTAAGCTTAGTTACTTGATCCGGGGGTGCCAATTCTTCAACCTTGACTGGAACGTTATATTTTGCTGTGAACTGTTTAGCAATCTCATCTGCAAAAGGTCTTTCTTCTTTACTTTCCCATACCACTAGAGTTGCGCCATCTTCAGGTACGATTTCATCTGTTACTGCTGCATCTGTGCTCTCTGGCGCTGCAGTCTCTGTAGTAGCGTTGTTAGTAGCTTTTGCTGCGTTGTTGCCCCCGTTATTCGTACTGTTGTTGTTCGAACCGCATGCTGTAACGGACAGAGCCATTGAGAAAGCTGCGGTGATAACCATCATTTTTTTCAATTTCATTACTTTAACCCCTCCCAATTTTTAAAAACGTAAGATGGAAAATAGTAGTGCTGCAATCTGCGCAAACGATTTCAGAAAGGCTAAAAAAAAAGTTCTTCTTTTAGCTTGCTCCTTCTGTATCTGCATTTCACAGGTACGAAAGCGCTTCATTCATGAGTACATCATACAACAGTAACGATTGTTTTTAAAAACGTTTGCATATACTGTATTGGGTCATTTTCCATTAATTGATATACATTATAGGCATATATCTCCATTTTTCACATGATATCTTTTAATTAGTCGATAATTCATGTGTTTAATATTGGAATATCTATTTTATTTGCCCCTAATATGCCACATTTTCTCTATTTCAAGAGATTTCTCATAAATTAACGTTCACAATGCTCGTTTACTTTAGTGAAATTTAGTGCAATGGTTTGAACAAGAGTATTGAAAGCCCTTTTATTCCATGCTATAATCCAAAACGTTAAGAGGCTGTCCAGCATGAAGCACAACATCTCTTGTCTGCCTCCTGTTCTATACAATTAAAAGGCAATGTTACTTATCAAAGGTACAACCTCGGGCAAGCTATTTCGCGGTGGCTGTGCCTCTTTGTTATGTGCTACTCTGCTACTGATTTAGTGCATGTTGCATAAAAAACTGTGCAACCAATAACAATAGCGACATTCTACATTCCACGCGCTCTGTGGAGTATCGTCCGGGAATAGTTTATGCTTTCGATGCGGTTTTGCCGAAGTGTCCGAGGAAGTAGCGCTAACAAAACTTAGCCTATGCTTTCGATGTGGTTTTGCCGAAGTGTTCGAGGAAGTAACGCTAACAAAACTTTAGGAGGATTTATCATGTTACTGGAAGCAGTGTATCATCGTCCGCGGTTAAATTGGTCTTATGCCTATAATGAAAGTACGATTCACCTGCGTCTGCGCGCTAAAAAAGGGGATTTAACCGAAGTGTTCGCCTTTGCTGGAGATAAATACGCTTGGGATACCACAAAAGAACTAATTCCCATGACCCTCTTCACCTCCGATGCTATGTTTGACTATTGGGAATGTGCTTCAGTACCTCTCTACCGCCGCTTGAAATACGGCTTCTTACTTCAAAAAGATAACGAACGAATTTGGATGACCGAAAGTGACTTTCAAACGGTGCGGCCGGAAAACCCAAACAAGCTGTTCGAATTCCCCTTCATTAACCGCGTTGATGTATTCGCTCCACCTGCCTGGGTAAAGGACGCTGTTTTTTATCAGATCTTCCCAGAACGCTTTGCAAATGGTGACCCGAGCCTTGATCCGGAAAATGTTCAGCCATGGGGCTCCGAACCAACACCAACCAATTTTTTTGGCGGCGACCTGCAAGGGGTTATTGATCATTTAGATCATCTTAACGAGCTTGGGATCACTGCTATTTATTTCACACCTATCTTTGATGCAACTACTAATCACAAATACGATACAGAAGACTATATGAAAGTCGATCCGCATTTTGGAGATATTGAGACTTTAAAAAAGCTCGTCGATAGCTGCCATAAACGTGGGATTCGTGTCCTGCTAGATGCCGTATTCAATCATTCTGGCAGAACCTTTGCCCCTTTTGTGGATGTTCAAGAAAAAGGAGAGGCTTCCGCCTTTAAAGATTGGTTCCATATTCGCAAGTTTCCGCTTCAAATTGAAAACGGTGTCCCTACTTATGACACCTTTGCTTTTGAACCGCTAATGCCAAAGCTAAACACAGAACATCCTGAAGTTAAACAATACTTACTGAAAGTCGCAGAATACTGGATCAAAGAAGTCGGGATCGATGGCTGGCGTCTGGACGTTGCCAATGAAGTGGATCATGATTTCTGGCGGGAATTCCGCAAGGTGGTTAAACGCGCTAATCCTGAGGCTTACATATTGGGGGAAATCTGGCATGAATCTGCACCTTGGCTAGAAGGCGATAAATTTGATGCCGTTATGAACTATCCTTTCACTGACGCCGTCCTTGACTTCTTTGTGAATGGCACTCTTGATGCTGAAGAATTCGCTAATTCCATTGGTAAACAGTTATCACGCTACCCGCTGCAGGCTAGTGAAGTTGCTTTTAATCTGCTGGACAGCCACGATACTCCACGACTGCTTACGCTGGCTGCTGGAGACAAAAACAAGATGCGATTAGCGGCACTGTTCCAATTCACCTTTATGGGTACTCCCTGCATCTATTACGGTGACGAGATCGGCATGGACGGTGAAGGTGACCCTGGTTGCCGCAAATGCATGGAGTGGAACCCTGAAAAGCAGGATCGTGAGCTCTTCGAGTTCTATCGTCAGCTTATTCAAATACGCAACGATCACCCTGCTCTCCGCACAGGTACATTTACCTTCCTTGAGGCAGGACAACAAGGCAGCAAGCTAGCCTATGAGCGCCGGCTGGATCTGCAGACAATTGTCGTACTAATCAACAGTGAAGAGACCGCTCAGACCTTCCGTATTGACGTAGACGAGCGGGATTGGGAGAACTTGTTTACAGGCGAAACACTGCGCACAGAACGCAGCAAGCTGAACGTGAAGATGCCAGCCTATGGATTCGCAATCCTAAAGGCAATCATCTAAAAGACTTCTTTTCTTCCCACTGCTCAGCCATATAGCATAACAAAACAGGGTATCTCGCAAGCGATAATCGCTTCGGGATACCCTGTTTTCTTTTGGAGAATACTAAAATGCTAACCGCTGCTCTAACTAAAGGGTGCCAGAGTTCAGCACACCTTAGTTTAGCCTACTTGCTCAGCAGCGTATAAATAACCTGTGCGCTTTCTGCGCGGGTCATCCATGCTTTTGGAGCGAATCGATTGTTCTCTCGGCCTTGCAGGAGTCCTAAGTCTGCTGCAGTCTTCACATAAGATTCCGCCCACTTGCTAATACTTGAAGCGTCAGTAAATGCCGTAGAGGCTGCTACAGGTTCAAGCTTCTTACCAGACTTCACTTCAAGTGCGCGGATCGCCATAACAGCCATTTCCTCACGGGTAATTGATGCATTCGGCGCAAAAATATTATTACTCCGTCCACTAACAATACCCAGCTTAGCAGCTGTGGCTACATATGAGGCATACCATGCATCTGACCTGATGTCAGTAAACAGGACCTGCCCTTCCGCTTTTAAGCCAAGTGCACGTACTAGTAGTGCTGTAAATTCCGCACGGCTAACATTACTTTTCGGATCAAACTCAGAGGTAGTGACCCCTGACACGATTTGTTTGGCGGCAAGTGATTGAATCGCCTTAAATGCCCAATAGGTTGCAGGAACATCTTTGAACGACTTATCGATTTCAAGCACAGCATACTTACTGAAGTGTGTGACTTGTGCCGTGATCACCTCTCCATTCAGCTGTCCTCCCACGTACTCTAACCCGCCATTATCACTTAAATAATAGATTCCGATTAAGTCTTTGTTGAATTGCCCTTTAATCTTGAATGAGATCGTAATCGGCTCATCGAACTGCTTAATTACAATCCGAGTACCGTCTTTCATCAGCACGCTAAGTCTGAATTCAAATACATCGGAAAGAGAGCTAACATGAGCACTATCATTGTTTAAACCGTCTACTATGGTTTTCGCAGCAGACTGCGCCAGTGGGTTCAGTTCAAACAAGATTTGGGCACCTACCCCATCAATACCTGAAGCTAAACTTGGCATTGTACTTAAAAGCTGGCTAGGGATAGTAACTAACAGATCTCCCATTTTAAATACAAGATCATCAGTTCCTAGTATTTGTGCAGCTTGTAAAGGTAAGCGTACCGCTGTCTTACCGGCAGCAACATCAATTTGCACCTTGCCTTCTTTACCATTCTTCAAGCTATCCTCATTCACAACCTGAGTATCCGCTGGCGGTGTAGGGCTAGGGTTAACAACAACTCCAGAGGTTGGTGCCGCTGTGGCTTCTGGCGTTGGTGTCACCTCAGGCGACGGTGTTACTTCTGGTGCCGATGTTGGCGTCGATGTTGGCGTCGACGTTGGTGTCGGCGTTGGCGTCGATGTTGGCGTCGACGTTGGTGTCGGTGTTGGCGTCGACGTTGGTGTCGGCGTTGGCGTCGATGTTGGTGTCGGCGTTGGCGTCGATGTTGGTGTCGGCGTTGGCGTCGGTGTTGGCGTCGATGTTGGTGTCGGCGTTGGCGTTGGTGTCGGTGTTGGTGTTGGTGTCGGCGTTGATGTTGGTGTCGACGTTGGTGTTGGTGTCGACGTTGGCGTTGGTGTCGGTATAACATCCGATACCTCAGCCAAAATAACCGTACCTCCATCATCTCTACCTGGCAGATCAATATTTACCTTTTGATCCTCGGAAACCATGTATGTTTTACCGCTGTATTCATCGGTTACCGATGAATTAGCAGCAAACGGTACTGGAATCGTTACAGAACTCTCACTAGTTTTAGTATTGATTACCGTCACTACGTTCTCATCTTCATAAGATTTGTTGAAAGCCAAATAACCTGAATCATCTGAACCTGCGAGCTTCGTGCGCGCACCTTTGGAATACACTTTGGAGTACTTCGCACGGATATTCAACAGCTTTTGATAATGGTCATGTAGTGGCTTCTCTGCCGTCAATTGATCCCAAGGCATATCCTTACGGTTCTCACTGAATTGACCTTCAGACATATTTCCAGCATTGCTGCCTGAATTACCCAGTTCTTCTCCGTAGTATATTACTGGCTGTCCTTTGGCGGTAATTTGCAGAGCTGCAGCAATCTTCAGCTTGCCTTTATCGCCTCCCACATAATCAGACAAGAAACCATTCTCATCATGACTGCTCAGGAATTGAGCCATCATCTTCGTATTGTCGATCTTCAATTCACGTTCCTGCAGATAAGCATCCACACTGTTTACCTTACCATTTGCAAAATCTCTGGCTGCATCTTTAAATCCAAAATCAAGCAGCCCATCCATCTGGCTAGTTTCGAGCATTCCACCATTGTTATCAATGGTTCCACCGAAGTATTCGCCGGTCATTTTGAAGTTTGGATCCATCGCTGTCAGTGCATTTTTAAAGGCTTTCCAAGTCGTATCGTCCACGTGTTTGACCGTATCCACACGGAAATAATCAATCGTGTCTCCACGTTCCGTACGTGCGTTGTCTAACCAGCCTGTTTGCCAAGCGATAATTTTTTCACGAACGGCTGGATCTTCCGTTTTGAAATCTGGCAGGAAGGCAAGTTCACCCTTAATTGGATCTGTATCTGCGGATACACCATCCGTGCGCAGCATCCCTTCGAAACGTGCTTTATCCTCAGCTGTAATTGTCGGATAGGTATCCTCAGCTTTCAGACCGTAACCCGTATGATTGAGTACAACGTCAACCATGATCTTGATCCCTTTGTCATGCGCCTTTTCGATCAGCTCCTTGAAGGTGGCCATATCGCCAAGATGCTCGTCGAGCTTGGTGAAATCTTTTGCCCAATACCCATGGTATCCATATTGTTCGCTGCCAAAGTCAACGCCTTTGTTAAAATCAATATTATCTACGATTGGCGTGATCCATAACGTGTTAATTCCTAGCTCTTGCAAATAATCGAGATTGTCGATCATCCCCCGGAAATCTCCACCATGATAAGCTTCCAGATGATTTTTATTCACATTCTCATTATTCGTTGGGTCACCGTCTTTAAATCGGTCTGTAAGCGCGAAATAAATTCGAGCCTCATCCCAATCAAAATCCAGCTTATCCCCTGTATAGGTTCTTGCTTTTACCTCAAGTGTAGCCTTTTCCTTATGTGCATTTCCGTATTGGTCTACGAGCGTAATCGGAATATCCTTGATGCCCGCTGACACCGTGTCTTCCACAGCAACCGTTTGTTTCAAGAGTTCCGTATCCAGCTTAACTTTGCTAGGGCCCCCAAGATTAGTTAAATCCATATATGCTTCAGAGTAAGTTACTTCTTCCGAAGAGGAAGCGTGGATGGTTACAACAGCATTCTGATTGGATGTGACTGCCTCTGGACTTACGGATGTCGCAATCTTAACGACAGGTTGATGATAATCAATAACAGATTCATCATTCACCGTATTCTTTGGATCTGTAATTTCGGTAGTGACGCCGTCTTTTGTAATCAAGAAAGTATATTTATACATACCTTCTTTTAAATCAGCCAGTGTGTAAGTGAACCACTCGTTAGCCGGATCATAGATCATTGGATACGAAGTGCCGTTCACTTTTACTTTAGCAGCTGTTATTGCGTCCATATTTCCATTACGGAACAAAGCGTCGTCGCGGTATCTGAAAGTAATCGTTCCATCTTTTAAAATAGGGCCGCTAATACTTGGTTTGATATCAAGCTCTTTAACCATACTGGTTACATACACCTTAGTGAACGGTTCACCAGGGGTCAACGGAATAACACGATCGTCTGGGTAGTCTAGTTTCCCCGTGTTCCAATCCGTACCTTTGCGCAGGACAAATCCAACGCTTGTTGCATTCTCAGCAACCTCAATCAGAACGCTCGCTGTGCCATTCTTAAAGGTTGTGAAATCAATCTGGTCATTTTTAGCTCCAGTGTTCCAAACCCAGATATTCCAATCCTTATAGTCCTTATCGCTACGGGTATAAGTGAATTGAACATATCGTTTGTCAGTAACTTTAACGGTGACGGTTGTAGAAATACCCTCATAAGAGATAGTAAGGGTTGCCGTTCCTAGCCCAACCGCTTTGACTAGACCTTTATCAGTTACTGTAGCTACTTCAGGTTTATTGGAGAGGTAAGTAGCCTTCTTAGTAACATTACTTCTGCTATTGTCATCATATTTCGCAAAAACAGCGGTTTGATGCGTATTTCCTGCTGCCAGCGTGTAGCTTGCACTATCTGTTTCCAAAGAGTTCAGCGTAACTGGTGCAGCTTCCTTTTGAATAATCACGGCCGTCAAAGGCTCTAGTGTAATTGAATTTGCTGTCAAAATAAAACCTGACTGCTGTGCAGCCGGTATCGCTGTAACACCAGCTTCATCGTTGTCCACAAGCACCTGACCGCCCGTCAAATCCTCAGATAAGGTCAGTTTTCTAGTTGTGCTGTCACCATTCATGAAGACATAATAGATGCCAGTTCCATCTGTTGCTTTGTTGGAATAGCCGATGACAAGATCGTTATCCTTCATTTCTGGAGCAGGGATCAGGTTAATGTTAGAGTCAACCAAATCCTTATCGCCCAATCGGAAGGCATCCGTTGATTTTCTCAGCTCCATCAGACCCGACGTATATTTTCTTGTCGTGTTCTGTACTGGGAACTTAGATTCATCTGTTGCTTTGGTCCAATCAAACATGTTGACTGCATCCGATGAATCGTAAGAATCATGAATGAAATAGCCGAACGATTGGTTGTTATTGTCGAACATCTCTGTGAATTTATCCTCAGGAATCGTTGTGCCCTTCCACTGCTTAGTCCGCCCATATTCCTGACCGGCATGGATAAAGGCTGTACCTTGAGAAGTTAATACGAGCATATTTCCTAATCTGATCCGCTGCTGAATTTCAAGCTCATTCTCAGCGATATCCGGATCCTTCTTGATCGATTGTGCTATGACATCATGAAGTGTCAGATTATCATGAGCTTCGATATATGGGACGATATCACCCGGATCATCTGCTGGTGTATTCGAAGGTTGAGCTTTGATATTGTCCAGGATTGTAGCGATCGGACGTGCTCCACCTGTAATAAATCTAGGCTGGCCTTCGGAACCATAACCAGACTTCAATTCATTACGGAATTCATCGGAGAAAACACCGACACTATCCGTTTTGTCCATCCAATCCTGATCTGCACCTTGCCCAGCGAGAGAAGGATCAGCCGCGGCGCCGCCGAATGTTCTCCAGCCTTCACCAATAAAGAGTGCCTTCGGATTCACTGCTGCTGCGGCATCATAAGCATGCTGAACAGCATCAGCTGTCGCATCGCCCATCATATCCCAGCGCATTCCATCAATCTTGTACTCTTCAAACCAGTATTTTACCGAATCAACCATCAGCTTCTCAGCCATTTTATGGTTGGTGGCTAAATTGTTGCCGAACCCCCCGATAAAGTTACCGTTTGCATCTTGGAAGGCATAGTAATTAGGTACGATGTCGTTTAAAAATTCTTTTTTAGCCATATGAGTATACACTACGTCCAGAATGACACCCATTCCAGCTTCATGCACGGCATCAATCAAACCTTTTAATTCTTTAATCCGCTCTTCTGGATCGGCAGGGTTCTGTGAATAGGCCCCGTCCGGTGAAAAATAGCTGTGAGGATCATAACCCCAGTTGTATTCATTGTTTTTTGCGGAATAATCCGGCTCTCGAGTCCCCATCTTCGTCTCATCCCCGTAATACCAAGCCATCACAGGAAGCAACTGAACATGCGTTACACCAAGAGATTTAATATAATCAAGTTTCTTTTCAAAAGCGCTATAAGAACCCCATCTTTCCCCACTCAGACTATCCTCGATCGATACATCCGATGTAAAATCTCTCACGTGGACTTCGTAGATGATGGCGTCCTCACGTTTTTCGTAGCCTTTTATATCAGCATACCCAAAGGTATCTGGGTTCGTCTGGCTTAAATCAACAATAGCCGCTTTGCCCACTGTATCCCCGCCAGCACCAGCAGCACCTGTGGTATCCACAGTAAATACCGCCATTGATTTAGCATAAGGATCAAGAACCTTATGGGTTACACCGTCATTCGTTACTTCGTATTGATAAAAGAAGCCCCTTACATCTGTTGCCGTTGTGCCTGTCAAATCAGCTGGCTTCAGCTGGACTGACCAAACCCCTTGCTCGCCGAGCGTTAAAGCAACACTGCCCACTTGCACGTTAGAGTCATTCTTATCGTAAAGATTCACAACGACCGAGCTTGCTTTAGGTGCCCATAATTTCAATGTGGCTGTTTTGTCAGCATTATACGTAGCTCCAAGATCGTCTCCTGTATAATTGTACATTTCATCAAGCATTCTCCAGCCACTTGCGGCCGAGACCGTTTTACCTGAATAGGTAACGCTAAGCGGAACTTTTTCCAGATCAAATGCTTCTGTATCCACTTCGATTGAAGTTTTGCTTGTAAGGGTTACAGCAGTAATCGGGATTGCAGCACCCTCTTTATCCTTAACTGTAATTGCTGTCTTTAAGGCTGCTGGATCCAAACCGTCAGTCAGTGTGAAGCCGAGAAGGATTTTGCTCGTCGACAGCACCTCTGCGGATACTAAGCCAATAGGTGTCTCACCAAACGGAGAAACATAAACATTGTTGTCTCCTTCTTTAACCCATAGCTGATTGTATCGATCCAGCAGGCTAAAGGTTTTATTGTCACCGTCCTTATCACCGTTCGAAGGTTTCATCACAATAAAGCCGATTTTCTTCGCATTCTCAATAAGCGGAACATCAACATATGCACCATAACGATCTGTTTGATCTGCTACAAAAGGAGTAGCTCCAGACGGCCAATTTTCGGATGGGGCTACGACGTCATCCCACAGCCACAGTCCATATTGATCATGATTTGTATCAGCTCTGGTATAGTGAATTCGCACTGTATTAGGAGCAAGTGCAACTGGTTCATACGGTGTTACATCATTTGAAACTTGCTTGATCCAAATTTCATTCGCCTCAGGCGTGTTGATAGTAAAGAGCTTATCGCCTTCATCCTTGGCCTGAGTGACTCGGTTTACCACAAGGAACGAAATTTTCTTAGCTCCATCCTTCACTGGCACGTCAACATAAGCACCATAAGAATCGATTTGCCCTTCAGGAAATGGAGTTGCACCTGTTGGCCAATTTGCGGAAGGGGATTGAACATCATCCCATGTCCATAATCCCTGATTTTCATAGTCACCAGCTGTCCGATTGTAGTGAATACGGATGTGTCCAGCCGGAACAGGAGTAACCTCAACAGGTTCAGAAGGAATTTTATATTCTGCTGTCACACTGCCATCCAGTGGATTAAATTTAAAGGTAACCGGCAGATCTGAAGGAAGACTCAGATTATTAGCAGTTTCGGGATACAATTGATCCCCGGCTTCACCGTCTCCTGGAACAGAAACTTGGTAGGTGTAATCTCCCTTAGGAAGGGTAGCCACCGTACTGTAAACATCATCAAAATCAGGATCAGATAATACGGTAAGTGCTTCTGCCGGCAGGTTTCCTGTCAATCTTGGTAGTTTAGCGGAAGCAATCGGTGTGTAATACGTGGAATCAGCTATTTTATGAGTTAAGTCATTATAATAAAAGGTTACGGCAGTCTCTGTTTCCAGCTTGATATGGATATTCTCCCCATCATTTGTTCCCTGAGGATTGGTGTAACTTGTGAATCCATAGTTCTCGTCCCATAAATCATTAAGAGTAACCTTGTAGTTATATTCTCCTGCCGGCAGAGTGCCTGTAAAAGAATATAGGCCATTATCTGAATAGGTCATTTGGGTAACTACTGATGTCTCATCCCAATCCTTACCCGGCGTTTCCGCACCTGTCGATGTAAATTTAGACTGCAGATCCCCAACCAATACAACCTTCGTCGTTGCTGCTGTAACATTAACAGGATGTAGTCCAAGACCAGAGAACACGAGAGCAATAATCATAAAGATCGCAAATGCCCTCTTCCCCCATAAAGTTATTTTCATTTTTGCAAAACCTCCCATAATTATGAATTCCCTTTTTGCAAGCGGATACATGATTTCACAAACCCCACCAATTTATGAGATTATAAATCATGCTATTCCTTCTAAAGTTGGAGAAGGTCTATATGTATGGCTCGTCAAGCCAATTCAACGCTGTCACCATCCTTTTATCAAAGTAAAAACTTGATACATCATGTCGAAATTAGTGCAATCGTTTGCAAAAAGCTATGCACAAACACTAGTCCATAAAACCCATTCGTTAGTGCAACTGGTTCAACCTAAAAACACCCAATGAAAACGCTTGCTGTATTTTGATTTACATACTAATGCCGAATTTGCGGTATTGTCAACCAGTATTTTCTAAAATAAAAGCTCAATTTAAAGCCGCAATAAAAACGAAACTTGTTCTTCCCTTCCCTTCAGCTAAGTTCTTGCATCCTTTAAGCCATACGTTTGCATTCAGCGAATACTCTTTTCGCAAAATCCAGACCGCATTTATACATATTAAGATCAAAATTCCCGAATCATTCATACTTTTTTGGTGAAAAGCAACAATATTACATTGAAATTTCTTGTGTTCCTTCCAAAAGTAGCAATTTCCCCCTTTTGAATGACTTTATCTATTTACAATTTAGAACTCTTAGATTAATATTACTGTGTAAAGCAAACGGTTCCATAAGGAGGTTTCAATGACAGTTACCATTAAGGATGTGGCCAAGAAAGCGGGAGTATCTCCCTCCACGGTATCCCGGGTATTGTCCAACCATCCCAGAATCAGCCTGGAAACTTCCCGCAAAGTTAAAGCTATTATGGAGGATATGGGCTATACCCCTAACATGATGGCTAAGAGCTTGGTGTCGAAAACTACTAACAGCATCTGCTTCAGTCTTCCTAAACCTGCTGAAGAGCTGTTCTCTAATCTATTTTTTATGGAATTAATTCGCGGGATCGTTACACAAGCCAGCCGTTCCGGTTACGATGTGTTAATAAGCTCCGGAGCGAACGAGAAAGAAGAACTGGAAGCCGTTTCACGACTTCTGAAGGGTCGCCGTGTTGACGGCGTTATTCTGCTTTACTCTCGTACGGATGATGCCGTTATTGATTTTCTAGAGAGCAACGATTATCCATTCGTGCTTGTTGGCCGAAGTGATAAATATGAGAATATTTTATCAGTCGATAATGATAATGTGATGGCAGCATACGATGCTACGAACCACCTCATTTCCATGGGGCATAAACGTATTGGCTTCGTAAGTGGACCACCTAATCTAATCGTTTCTCGTGACCGTCTCGCCGGATATCGTAAAGCATTGCAGAATAGCGGTTTAGAAATGCGGGATGAATGGATTGTAGAAGGTGAATTTCTACAGGATAGCGGCTATAGAGCGATGTCCTTTTTCATGAATTTGCCGAATCGCCCCACTGCGCTGGTAGCGGTGGATGACATGGTATCGTTCGGAATTTTGCGCGGGTTGAATGAACTGAAATACAAGGTTCCAGACGATCTCGCCATTGTAAGCTTTAACAATATTCCATTATCTGAATTATCTAGTCCTCCGATCAGCAGTATTGATATAGGAATTTATCATCTTGGCTACACCGCATCACAAGTACTTATCCAAAATATCAAGAGTCCGGATAACGGTTCAGGTCATACCAACCGATTTGTCATTCCCCATCGTCTGATCGTGAGAGAGTCATCCATGCACTCTCTGGCAAAGCATAAAACCGAATGAATAAGTGAAGCGTTTAACCGCTTCATTTATTTTTTGAAAATCTGTACAAACGTTTGCGCTAAATCATACAATACTTATTGATCCAGTTCTTTATGGGTGATTTCTAGGATCTTAGGTTAGGATAAACTTACACATCTTAATCAAAGTTTAAACGGTTTAATAAGATTCTAATACGGCATCCGCTGGATCACGACGCTGTCAAAACTTTTAGGAGGTACTACAATGTCGGAAATTAAAGCCTGCTTGTTCGACTTGGACGGAGTAATCGTCGATACAGCAAAATACCATTATATTGCTTGGAAAGAGCTTGCAGATGGACTGGGGTTTCTTTTCACAGAACAAGATAACGAACGCCTTAAGGGAGTCAGCAGAACGGCTTCACTAAATATTTTGCTGGAAATCGGCGGACTAACGATTGACGAAGAAGAGAAAGCTAAGCTTGCGGAACAGAAAAATAATCGTTATGTCGAATATATTGCGAAAATGGACAGTTCTGAGATTCTGCCAGGTGCGCTTGATTTCCTAAAAGAGTGCCGTGCGAATGGCATCAAAGTTGCTCTCGGTTCTGCCAGCAAAAACGCTATGACGATCTTGAATAATACCGGATTAACCCCTTACTTTGATGCAATCATCGACGGCACACACACTAGTGCTGCTAAACCAGATCCGGAAGTGTTCCTATTAGGAGCCAAAGCACTGGATGCCGCACCTGAACATTGTGTAGTCTTCGAAGATGCAGAAGCGGGAATTGAGGCCGCTACCCGGGCCGGTATGTTCAGTGTTGGCATTGGTTCGCCGGAAACCCTGAGTGCAGCGAATATTGTTGTCCCATCGCTTGCTCATATGAGTGTGTCCCTGCTCAAAGAATCTTTTGCATAAGTTTATTGAACATAATTAACTCAAATAGTACTGATTTGAGTTGTTGTGGACATTCCAACCAAAGATTAAATGAACTAATAATTAATCGTTAGCCTTCTGGTGATGAAGTGACGGAGAGGAATTTTGGAACTATAGAAGCATAACTTTCGCCTTTATAATCAGATTTCATCCGCAAAATGTGATCGAAAGTCCAAAGATTCCGCGCAGTCACTTTTATATCACCGGAAGTTTAACAAGGGATTTGTTCATTTTATATATCCCCCTAACATATTTAAAGGAGCGGTTATCGTGAAACAATATTTAACAATTGATGAATGGTCCATTATTGAGGAATCCTTTGATCCACAGACGCAAGAAATTTCTGAAAGCGTATTTAGTCTTGGTAACGGATTTATGGGTGGCCGGGCCAATTTCGAAGAGCAATATAGCGGTAACAGCCTGCAAGGCAGCTACATGGCTGGCGTCTACTACCCTGACAAAACACGTGTTGGCTGGTGGAAAAACGGCTATCCTGAATATTTTGCCAAAGTACTTAACAGCACGAACTGGATCGGTATTAACATTGATATCGAGGGTACCCCCCTTGATCTGGCAAAGTGCACCGTTTCCGAATTCCGCCGGGTACTTAATATGAAAGAAGGAACGCTCTCCCGTAGCTTCACTGCCACACTCGAAGATGGTAAGGAAGTTAAAGTAGAAAGTATCCGGTTCGTAAGCATGACTCGTCAAGAAATCGGCGCGATTCGCTACTCCATCATTCCTGTCAATTTCTCAGGCAAGATTACGATTACTCCTTATCTTGATGGTGATGTGAAGAACAAGGATTCCAACTATGACGAGAAATTCTGGAATGAAGTTGAGAAACAAGCGGGACCTGATCATGGACATCTCACCCTAAAGACTAAGAAACTCGACTTCCATGTCACCTCTGCTATGGCTTTTGATATCCTTGTCAATGGTGAAAAGGTAACTGCCGAAGCAGAAGTCATCGAACAAGAGAAATATGTAGCCAGCAAACTGGACGTAACCGCACAAGCGGGCAATCAAATCGTCATTTATAAATATGTAGCCAATGTTACTTCTCGGAATCACGGTCTGGGACAATTGGTCGACGCCGCCCAAACTGCTCTGCAAGCTGCTAAGGAAGCTGGGTTCGTAACCCTTTTGACTGAACAAATTGAAGCTTGGAGAGAAAAATGGAAAGAAAGCGACATCATTATTGAAGGTGACGTTTCGGCTCAGCAAGCGATTCGCTTTAATATTTTCCAACTCAATCAAACCTATAATGGTGAAGATGACCGCCTGAACATTGGGCCTAAAGGCTTTACCGGTGAAAAATACGGCGGCAGCACCTACTGGGATACAGAGGCGTATTGCGTTCCCTTCTATCTCAGTACGGCGGACTCCTCCATTGCCCGCAATTTGTTGATCTACCGTTACAAGCACTTAGAGAAAGCTAAAGAAAATGCCCGTAAGCTTGGATTCAAAAAAGGTGCGCTGTACCCAATGGTTACTATGAACGGTGAAGAATGCCACAACGAGTGGGAAATTACATTTGAAGAAATTCACCGGAACGGTGCCATTGCCTACGCCATTTACAACTATGTGAACTACACCGGAGACAAAGCTTATCTGGGACAATATGGCCTAGAGGTTCTCGTGGAAATCTCCCGCTTCTGGGAAGAACGTGTTCACTACGCATCACGCAAAGACAAATACGTAATGCTCGGCGTAACGGGCCCGAATGAATACGAGAATAACGTTAATAATAACTGGTATACAAACCGTATGGCTTCGTGGACTATGGAATACACCATGGAAGCACTGGCATACTTGCAAGAAAATGAGCCTGCTCGTTATGCAGAGCTAGTTGACAAACTAGGGCTGCAAGAGAGCGAAACTACAAAATGGAAAGACATCATTGCTAAGATGTATTATCCTGCGGATGAAGAGCTGGGTATCTTCTTACAACAAGATGGCTTCCTGGACAAAGAGATCATTCAAGTCAAAGATCTGGAACGTGAGCATCTGCCACTTAACCAAAAATGGTCATGGGACCGTATCCTGCGTTCTTGCTTCATTAAACAAGCAGACGTTCTGCAGGGATTATATTTCCTGGGTGACCGTTACGATCTGGATACAAAAAAACGCAACTTCGACTTTTATGAACCGATCACTGTTCATGAGTCCTCCCTTTCCCCTTGTATCCACTCCATTCTAGCCAGTGAGCTGGGATATAAGGATAAGGCCTATGAAATGTACTTGCGTACTTCAAGACTGGATCTTGACAACTATAACAATGATACAGAAGACGGGTTGCACAGCACTAGCATGGCTGGTACTTGGATGTCGATCGTACATGGTTTCGGCGGACTCCGCGTACATGACGGCAGACTGACACTGAGCCCATCTAACCCAGGTCACTGGACTGCTTACTCTTTTAAAATTATGTTCCGCGGCTCCCGTCTGAAAGTAAGCGTTACGGATGCACAAGTTACTGTTACGAATGAAACTGATATCCCTGCTTCTATTACTATCTACGACAAAGAATATACCGTAAACGGACTAAGCAGCATCACTGCTGATAGCAATTCCGTCACAGTATAAAACTTACACCCAAGAGACCCTTGAAGCTTAAAGCTTTTGGGGTCTCTTTATTTTTTAGGAAGCTAACTTATAAAAGGAGTGATTATGAATGAACAGAACCTTTTGGAAAGAAGCCGTTGTCTACCAAATCTATCCCCGCAGCTTTCAAGATAGCAATGGTGACGGGATTGGAGATCTGCAAGGAATCATTTCACGTCTGGATTATTTGCAAAAGCTAGGTGTCGACGTAGTTTGGCTGTCACCTGTCTATAAATCGCCAAATGACGATAACGGTTATGACATCAGCGATTATCAAGATATTATGGATGAGTTCGGCACATTGCAGGATTGGGAAGAATTACTGACTGGATTGCACGCCCGTGGCATAAAACTGATGATGGACCTTGTAATCAATCATTCCTCAGATGAGCATCCTTGGTTCGTAGAATCCCGTTCTTCAAAAGATAATCCATATCGTGATTACTACATTTGGCGTCCGGGTGGACCAGATGGTGAGCGCCCCAACAATTGGAGTTCTGTATTCAGCGGCCCGGCTTGGGAACTGGATGAAACTACTGGTGAATACTATCTGCATCTGTTTTCGCGCAAGCAACCGGATCTCAACTGGGAGAATCCGCAGCTGCGTGAGGAGTTATACAAGATGATCACCTTCTGGCTCGACAAGGGTGTGGATGGTCTACGAATGGATGTAATCAATATGATTTCCAAAGTGGAAGGTCTCCCTTCCTCCCATAGAGACGGCCTCGCTCCCGGGGAACTTGCCTGGGGTGGCGAATATTATATGAATGGACCACGTGTTCATGAGTTTTTACATGAAATGAATGACAAAGTGTTATCCAACTATAACATTATGACTGTCGGTGAAACTCCTGGCGCTACAGTTGAAGATGCCATCCTTTACACGGACGAGGAACGCAAAGAGCTGCAAATGGTATTCCAGTTCGAGCATATGGATGTGGACTCGGGTCCTGACGGCAAATGGGACGTAGCCCCGTGGACGTTGTCGAAGCTGCGCGATATTCTTCATAAATGGCAAGTGGGTCTGGCGGATAAGGGTTGGAATAGTCTTTATCTTAACAATCATGACCAGCCACGTATGGTCTCAAGATTCGGGGATGACGGTAAGTATCGCGTGATCTCTGCCAAAATGCTCGCTACCTTACTGCACACGCTGAAAGGGACGCCCTATATTTATCAAGGCGAAGAAATCGGGATGACCAATGTAAAGTTCACTGCCATTGAACATTATAAAGACATAGAAATCCTCAATATGTATCGCGAAAAGGTTACCGAAGGCGGCGCTGATCCTAACAGCGTTCTAAACGCTATTCATATCAAAGGCCGTGATAATGCGCGCACTCCGATGCAATGGGATGATTCTGCGAATGCCGGCTTTACTGAAGGGGAGCCGTGGCTCAAAGTTAATCCGAACTACAAGGAAATTAACGTGGAGCAGGCGCTGGCTGATTCGGATTCTATCTTTTATTATTACCAAAGGCTGCTTGCTTTGCGCAAAAAAAATCCGATCATGGCTTATGGCGAATACAAGCTACTTTTGCCAGAGCATGAGGACATATATGCCTATACGCGTACTCTGGATGACGAGAAGTGGCTGGTGCTGCTCAATTTCAATGAGGTTCCACAGACTGTTGATCTTTCCGCAGAGCTAAGTAAGGCTACGGAACTTATTATTGGAAATTACCCTGATGATGCACCCACACGGGAATTATTACGACCTTATGAAGCAAGAGTGTATCGATTGAAAGACTAACTTTGTCTATCTTCCTGAGTTATACTATTTAGGATGATTTTTTATGAGATTATCCTTCTGCCCGCTACCTGTCATTAGAGAGCACGGAATAACAGGATTTTGCAAATGCAGCCTGATAGTATGAACTTAAAGGGAGATGACGGACTTGGAATGGCTTATCCGCATGAAAGAAGCTTTAGACTATATGGAGAGCAAGATGGAGGAATCTGTGACGATTGAAGAAATCGCCAAGGTTGCTTACTCCTCCCCCTTTCATTTCCAGCGCATGTTCAATATGCTTACCGGAGTATCTATTAAAGACTATATCCGTAAGCGCAGATTAACTCTGGCTGCACAGGAGCTTGCTATTTCTAAAGTTAAAGTGCTGGATGTTGCACTGAAATACGGATATGACTCGCCCGAGTCGTTTGCCAAAGCATTCCGCAAGGCACATGGAATTACTCCTTCTGCTGCGCGGGAGTCAGGGGTACAGCTCAAGGCTTTCCCTAGACTCTCCTTCCATCTATCACTGAAGGGAGATAAAGAAATGGACTACAGAATTGAGAAAAGAGACGCCTTTAATGTTATCGGACTAGTAGAGGAAATGACAACGAAAGATGGGGAGAATCTGCGCCGCATCCCTCAGTTGTGGATAGAAGCTAATGAAAATGGTACGTCGGATAAGCTGATTGAGCTCGGTGGAGATAAGGATTTATTAGGCATCTGCTCTGACATGAACCATGATAAAGAAACCTTCTCCTATTGGATCGCTGTCGAAGCTACTCCAGAGACTGATGCACAGGGCTTTGCTTCTACAACAATCCCAGCTGCAAGTTGGGCTGTGTTCACCTCAGTAGGGCCGATGCCTGATGCTATCCAGCAGGTATGGGCACGCATTTTCCAGGAGTGGTTCCCTTCCACAGGCTACGAGCATACAGGCGGGCCTGAGTTTGAGCTATATCTTCCGGGGAGACCAGACGCAGAGGACTATCGCTGTGAGATATGGATCCCTGTTACGAAAAAAGAATAGAACTAGAAAGACTATCGAAACCTCGATAGTCTTTTTTCTTGTGATTGCCTACTATTTCATTTTGAGAATTGGCATAGTCTTGGTATAATAAATAGATTATATAGTTCTATAATGATTATTGATTATTGTCATCCGAATTATCGGTGAAGGAGAATTTCATGTCTACTGTAAAAATATTTTCAGACAGCACTTCCGATTTACCTCAAAACTGGAAGGATACTTATGACATCGGCATCGTTCCTCTTTATGTAGTATTTGAAGAAGGTACCTACAAAGATGGTGAAGATATTACACCCGAGGAAGTGTATCGCCGTGTAGCCGCTAGTGGAGTATTGCCGAAAACGGCAGCACCTTCGCCAGCAGATTTCATTGCTGCATTTCAACCCGTGATTAGTAGCGGACAAGATATTGTATATATCAGTCTCTCCTCCTCACTATCCTCTACATATCAGAATGCACTTTTGGCTGCCGGGGAATTTCCTGAGGGACGCGTACAGGTCATAGATTCGCAAACCTTGTGCGGAGGCATTGCCCTCCTTGTTATGAAGGCTGTCAGAGCTGCTAAAAAAGGCCACACTGCGGTGGAGATTGCAGCCCTGCTGGAGCACAGCCGCAACCTTGTGGAAACTGAATTCGTTGTGGATACGCTAGATTACTTATATATGGGTGGACGCTGTTCAGGCATGCAGAACTTCATCGGTAGTCTACTCAAAATCCGTCCTGTTCTTAGACTGGTAGATGGAAGCATCATACCTACTAGCAAAATCCGTGGCAAAAAGGAAAAAGCTGTGGAACAAATGCTCCAGAACGCTTTGGTTCACATCGATCGAATGGATAAAGAGTTGCTCATCGTTGTCCATACCTTGGCGGAAGAAGATGCACTCTATCTGGAGTCAGCACTACGAGAGAAAACTCAAGTTAATGAAATAGCAATTCTCCATGCTGGTTGTGTAATTGGCAGCCATTGTGGGCCGCATACTGTAGGTCTCATGTATATGCTTCAGGACTAATAACACACAAATCTCCGGCCATTGCTTCTTAAGCAAATGGACCGGAGATTTGTGTGTAACCCCCCCTAGTTTGAAGTTACTTCCAGCTCTATATCTTCTGCTCTGCAAGGCAGCATAAAACGAAACGTAGAACCTTGATTCTCTTCACTTTCTACAAAGATCGTCCCACCCATCAGCTCAACGAGCTGCTTGCAAATCGCCAGTCCCAAGCCTGTGCCTCCATATTTACGGTTTATGGACGGATGCAGCTGTGAGAAAGATTGAAACAACAGATTGAGTTTGTTACCGGCAATTCCTACACCTGTATCCCGCACTGAAAATTCCAACAAAAATTCTTGTTCATCAGATAGTGGAATGTTCTTCACCGATAGGGTCACGCTCCCACGTTCAGTGAATTTCAGCGCATTGCCTACCAGATTCACGACAATCTGCCGCAAGCGGATCGGATCAGCAATGATTATGGTTGGAACGCTAGTATCCATCCACCACCGTAATGCCAGCTTCTTCTCTTCCGCTTTCGGTGCAAATAAATCAATGACGTCTGAGATCATTTCGCGGAGATCAAACTTCTCGGATTGCAGTGACATTTTACCTGCTTCCATTTTGCTGAAATCAAGAATGTCATTCAAGATCTGCAATAACGTATAACTACTGCTGCGTAAAATCTCGGCATAACCTCGCTGCTCTTCTCCAAGCTCAGTATCCAACAATAGATCAGCCATTCCGATCATCCCGTTCATCGGCGTCCGAATTTCATGGCTCATCATCATTAAGAAATCAGATTTGGCTTGCGCTGCCTGCTCTGCTGATTCTTTGGCACGAATGATTTCTCGCTCATTCGTAATATCACTGAAGGCAATAACCGCACCTGCGATCAGCCCTTCATCAATAAGAGGTGCCACCCGGTAATTAACAAAAAAACTGGTGCCATCCTTACGCCAGAAGATCTCATCATCTTTTTTACGGATGATTCCATCCTCTATCGTAAGACTAATCTGGCAATCAGGCGTCGAATAGCGCGAACCGTCACCTTGGATATGATGGATATAATCCATAAGCTTCAGACCCATCAATTCTGTAGGTTGATAGCCTAGCATATCTGCTGCCTCACGGTTAATAAAAAGAGTTCGCCCCGTTGTATCGAGCACAAAGATTCCCGCAGAGACAGAATTCAGAATGAGACTCGATTGTTGATCCTTCACAGCTACTATTGAGGTATCTTTGGAGCTTACCTCCGCTTCTCCCTTGGCAGGTATTTCAGTGTCCAAGGTGTCTGCCAATTCATCCAACCAGTCTTGTAACAATTCCGCATGTAAAAGAGCGCTTCCGTTAGCTACTTTGGTAATCGCGAATACCCCGGCGATCCCTTCTTCCGTTCTGATCGGTAAAAGTTTAACGCCTACGCAATTCGAGCCTTTTTTGGGATTCTCTAAATCTTGTAGCTCAAAGCTTGAGGAGTTCCCCTGCAGAGCAGCCTCAAAACTAGCAATATTGCCAAGTTTTTTTCTCTTTGCTGATATCGGACTTGTATTTTGAAACTGCGCTTCTGCGCCGGAGCCTAGATGGAACGTTAGGTTGGTTCCTACGCAGCGACCTTGTCTATCCAGAACGAATATCAAATCAGGATGATGGTCATATAACGATTTATAAGCGCTCTCTTCCGAAAGCAACCGTCTCAGAATGGACGTCCAGTCTTTATCCACAGTTCACATCCCCTCAGGCTCTCTCATCCATTATCATTACCCCTAAACGGGCAATGTTCATCTAAAATTTAAAATATATTTCATATCTATTATATCAAAATTACGGAAATCAGTCGTAGATAAACGTCAAATCCCCCCTTTATAACCCCAATCACGATGCTTTTTCATCGTTACAAAAGGGTTATAAAAGGGGGGAATTCCGAATCTATTAGGCGATATCTTTATGTTCAATGTTGCGAATGGCCATATAGGCAATGGCTGCTCCTAGCAAACCAAGTGAGATCGACACCGCCGCTAAATTACCTAAACGCGCTTGATCAAATCCCCCAGAAATTAGGGAGGTAACTAACACAGCTGAGACGATGGTGGCTGGGACTGATTTTTTCTTCATCCCAAAGTACAATGGAATTAGAGCGATACCCGCGGCATAAAATGCGTTTGCGCCTAACTTAATCAGCTCTGATGTGATTACATGAAGGGTCAGTTCACCCGGAATTAGCCCTGCAAAGGAATTGAATCCTATTAGGATAGCGCCGACTACAATGTCTGCCACGATAATGGCAACAAATGTGAAGGCGAACACTATCAATATTTTCGCAGTCATTAGCTTTTTACGTGAGATAGGATACATGAAGAGAAGAGTAATGGTGTTGTTCTTATACTCATCAATCACCAGCTTGCTAATAATAACCGAAGCGAAAATAATATAAGCAGCCTTTACAAAAACGAACACACCCTCAAACAACTCTGCATAAGAAGCAAACGACGGTTCGCTCTCATTTTGATCAACGAATAAAACCATAATCATAAAAGCAAGAATCGCAAGATTAACGATTGCAGCACCTGTAAGAAGCGTTTTTAGCTTATTCTTCCGAATCTCCAAAGATATTAATTTAAGCAATGCTTTCACCCCCAATCAATTGCAGAAAATGATCTTCCAGCGTATGTTGTTTTTTGCTGATACTCTCAATTTCCACATCTGCTAGCACTAACGCCTTATTCAGATCACGCTGTGAGATTCCATCGTCATATATTCTTACTGTAATATGGTCCAGCACTTTGAAATTATTAAGCCCAAGCTTATGCTCCAACACATACACTGCTTTATTAATCTCATTCGTAACCACTTCGATATATTCAGTATTTTGGCCACGAATGGAATCCATCGCCACTTCTTCTACCAGAGCACCCTGCCGGATCACACCGATCGTATCAGCAATCTGCTCTATTTCCCCCAGAATATGACTAGATACAAGTAACGTCATTCCATATTCACGGCTAAGCATCCGGAACACTTCACGCATCTCCTTGATTCCCACAGGATCTAACCCGTTAATCGGCTCATCCAAAATGAGCAGCTCAGGTTTCGTCATGAAGGCTCTGGCAATACCCAGTCGTTGCTTCATCCCAAGTGAAAATTGCTTCACCGGCTTTTTATCGACACCTGTGAGCTTTACGAGCTCCAGCGCTTCACCAATCGCTTGCGGATCATAATAGCCCATGTACTCTCCGTGCAAAATCAGATTTTCCTTGGCTGTCAATTTATCATAAAACACGGGATATTCAATGATGCAGCCCATCCGCTTCAGCATTTCGTAAGAATGCTCTGTCATTTTTTCATTAAAAAATTCAATTTCTCCACTCGTAGGTTTAACGAGGTTCGTGACCATTTTCATCACGGTAGTTTTGCCAGCACCATTGGGTCCAAGAAACCCGTAAATTTCACCTTGCTTAATATTCATATTCACATTGCTTACGACTTCTTTACCTTGATAGGTTTTCGTTAAATTTCTTGTCCGAAGTATTGTAGTCAATTCCGCGCTCCCCTTTGTTTTCGTCTCGTCTTCCTTAGTTCTTATTGTACACAGCAGAATTTTCTTTTTTATTACTCGTTTCTTACGAAAATCTTAAGCTGCGCACAATTCTATTCCTTAGAAGCGTAATCTGCGAAAAGTAAGGGTAAACACCGTTCTCACATACGGCTGACTAACCAGTGTAATCGTTCCATTCATTTGCTCCGTTAATCTTTTGGTGATCGTCAGACCTAGACCGCTGCCTTGATAAGCCCGGTTTCTTGAATCCTCCAGCGTATACAGACGCTCAAATACTTTATCTTGGTGTACTTCACTAATGCCCTTTCCCCGGTCCCACACCTCTATGTATACTTTGTTCTCATCACTATAGAGCTTTAATCCTAATACGCCCCCCGCGTCGCCATAAGAAATTGCGTTCGACAACAGATTGGACAATATTCGATCAAGAGCCTCTTCATTTCCCATGAAGTAAACAGCCCCATCCGGAATCTCAATCTCCACCTCACTGCCCTTAGCACTGAGGATATCATAGAAAGAAAGGATGTTGCGTCTGCATACTTCACCTGCCTCAACTCGTGAAAGAGCAACTTCCCGATCTCCTGATTCCAGCTTGGACAAATCAAAAAACTTGTTCATCAGCTGGATCACTTCATTGGCTTTTTGATGAATCATCTTCATCATCCGTTCCCGTTCCTCAGCCGGCAAATGCTCATCCTGCTGAATGGTCTCAATATAACCAAGCACAACCGTTAGCGGAGTCTTAAGATCATGAGAAATATTAGACAGCATATTACGCATGGATTTCTCCAGCCTCACACGCTCAATGCTTCCTTTATGATTGATATCCAGCAGCCGGTTCAGGTCAATCAGCACGTTTTGCAGCTCCAAATTACCGCTGAACAGCAGCAATCTTTCATGTGAGCCTTCTTCCATAATGCTGCTTAACTTGTCATGCATATATCGCAAATCATTAGAAGCTTTACGCGAATTCTGATATTGCCAGACAATGACGGCCAGTAAGAGCACAATGACAACACCTAGCCCCGCAATCATTATAGCTGTTCTCCCAGCTTATACCCGATGCCCCATAACGTCTTAATGTATTCGGGATGGGAGGGGTCGTCTTCTATTTTTTCACGCAATCTTCTCATATGTACATTAATGACGTTCTCATCCCCGAAATAATCATCCTCCCATACGCTCGCATAAATCTGCGCTTTGGTAAATACTCGGCCCGGATGCGTCACAAACAGCTTAAGAATATGAAATTCCTTCGACGTTAGCTTTACTTCTTCCCCATTCTTCAACGCAGAGAAGTTATCTAAATCTACAGTCAATCGGCCAATGGAGATCATTTGCTTCACCGGAGCTTGATCTTCCACTTGGATACTGGGAGATGCATAACCTGCACGACGGATCGCTGCCTTCACCCTAGCCGCTAGCTCAATCATAGAAAAGGGCTTCGTAATATAATCATCTGCCCCAAAGCCTAACCCAAGCGCTTTATCTACATCACTGTCTTTGGCGGACATGATCAACACTGGAACCAGACTCCCCGCACGGATAGTCTGAAGAATGTCAGTCCCGCTACGCTTCGGCAGCATAAGGTCTAACAGTACAAGATCAAATGGACCCCCGGTCCGAAATGTTCTCTCCGCTACTTCACCGTCAAATACAGCTTCAATCTCATAACCTTCTTTTACCAAATAAGACCTGACCATTTCACTGATTGCTTCGTCGTCCTCAATCAGCAGCACACGCTGTGGCATGTCCAAACCTCCCCGTAGTCGAAAACCTCTTCGTTAAATTATACCAATTTCCCGGAGCGCTTACTATTTCAGTTTTTATTTCAGTTTCATTAAAGGTAGCCCAGGTATGATGGCCTTAACAACTTACAAAAAGAGGTGATGCTTCAATGTTGAACAAGAGAAGTAAACAAGCCTGGAGCTTCAAACGAAAACTGCTGATCGTCATGATCATTGTCCTCCTGCTTCTCGGCACAGTGATATATAGTCTGGCAGATCGTTACTTAATCGAACATGTCGAAGTCGTGGTTGCGGATGATGCAGCTACAACTAGCAGCTCAGGAGCTACAGCCGTTACAGCTGCCAAAGTTAATGCAACCTCTGATGACTGGAATTACTCCAGCGATGATATTCAGATCCAGATCGATCAAGTGCAGACAGGGTCCGGTTCAGACCAGATCACCTATTTTGTCGCTGATGTCGTCCTCAAGGAAGCGAGCAGCCTGCGCACTGCCTTTGCCGACAACAGCTTTGGAACAAACATCACTGAGGATACCTCGGACATTGCTTCCGCGAACAATGCGATATTTGCCATCAACGGGGATTACTATGGCTTCCGCAATGACGGAGTGATTATCCGTAACGGCACGGTGTATCGTGATGATCCTGTGCGGGATGCAATGGCGCTGTTCGATGACGGAACGATGCAAACCTATAACGAGGAAGAGATTTCTTCCTCTGAACTGCTGGCGCAAGGGGCCACCGATACCCTTTCCTTTGGCCCGATTCTGATTCAGGACGGGGAGATTGCCAGTGATTTCAGCAATGTCAAAATCGATACCAACTTCGGCAACCATTCCATCCAGAATGCGAATCCCCGCACCGCAGTTGGTATGATCGAACCAAACCATTATGTTTTTGTCGTAGTTGACGGGCGCAATGAAGGGTACAGCCGTGGGATGACCCTTACTGAGCTAGCCGATGTAATGTCCGACCTTGGCGCCACAGAAGCCTACAATCTGGACGGCGGTGGTTCATCCACTATGTACTTCATGGGACGGGTCGTAAATAATCCGCAGGGCAAAAACAAGGAGCGGGGCGTCAGCGACATTCTTTATATCAAGGAGGGTGCAACATCATGACTATACTGATCCCAGCCTATGAGCCAGATGAACGACTGCTCGATTTGATTTTACAGCTGCATAATTTCCAGCTTGAACCTATTGTTCTTGTAGATGACGGCAGCGGCCCGCACTACCGTGGAATCTTCGATATGGCAGAAGCATTCGGCTGCACTGTCCTAACCCATGAAGTCAACCTCGGAAAAGGACGTGCTCTGAAGACAGGGTTCCAGTATATTCAGGAGGCTGGTCTGCCGGATTATGTAGTCTGCGCGGATAGCGACGGCCAACATCTGCCTTATGATATTAACCGAATCGTTGAATCTCTGCGGAACCAGACTCCCCCGGGAATCGTACTCGGCAGCCGCAGGTTCACCGGAACCATTCCTCTGCGCAGCCGCTTCGGCAACTCGGTAACCCGGACGGTCTTTTCCTTAACTACAGGCACTAAGATTTATGATACACAGACTGGTCTGCGCGGCTACCCTCTACCAATGCTTGATTGGCTATGCCAGATTCCCGGCGAACGGTTTGAATATGAAATGAACATGCTGCTGACTGCCCATAAAGAGGGGTACACCATTACGGAAGAGTACATCGATACCGTCTATCTGGACGATAATAAATCCTCCCATTTCCGGCCTCTGATGGACTCCTTCCGGATATACCTGCCGATACTAATGTTCAGCACTTCTTCGCTGCTGTCTGCCCTGCTCGACTTCACACTCTTATTCCTGTTCCAGAGTCTCAGCCATAACCTATTCCTGTCCGTCGCGGCCGCGAGATTGTGCAGTTCTGTCTTCAACTATTCTATGAATCGAAAATATGTCTTCACGGGCGGCAAACGCTCCAAGATTCAGGCGTCGCTTCCCAAATATTTTGCGCTGGTGATCCTCGTGTTGTTGTTCAACTATGGGCTACTCTATTTCTATAATGAAAAGCTGATTATTCCGCTTGTCGCCGCCAAGCTACTGACCGAGGCTTCAATCTTCTTATTCAGCTATTGGGCGCAACGGAGGTTTGTGTACTGAGGGTTGGGAACTCTGAACTGCTTATGCTCGTGTGGTGAGCAATCTGGAATTTGTGAAGCACTAATTGGACACTTATGGAGTACTTTTCGAACACTTATGGAGTACTAATCGGATACTTGTGGAGTACTATGGGTACCTATGGAATACTTTTCGAACACATATGGAGCTTCTATCGGGTACCTATGGAACTGCTCCTCGAACTCATATGGAGCTTCTATCGGGCATCTATGGAACTGTTTCTCGAACACATATGGAGCATCTATTGGGCACCTATTGGGCGCCTATCGGACACAGATGACACTAATCGCAGTATTATTCCACTTTTGGTATGCTAACGGACCCCATAGCCGCTATTGGTAAGAAAGACACCACATATGAGCCTCTTTCTGTGGGATAGCGTCTGTGGGGTCCGAAACCCTGTTCAAAAGGCTGGAAATTTGCAAATAACGTCATCTGAGTCCGAATTCACCGAGAAGGGTACCGTTGATAGAATCGCATACAAAAAAAGCTAGTGCGTCCTTCCAATAATGTATGCAAAATCACATTATCTTTGCTCAGAAATTCAGAACGTCATACACTCATCTACTCTCCCATATATATAAATGGAACAGTCCCGGACGTTGTCGCGGAACCTTTGCAGCCTTGTCAGAATAGGTTGCAGCATAAGCCCAAGCTGGAGGGAGAGAAAGATTCATGCCAAGCGAAGAAATTAATGCGCTAGAGCGGGCAATTGCCGAGATTACGGAAATAGCCACTGGCTTCGGTTTAGATTTTTATCCCATGCGTTATGAAATATGCCCCGCAGATATCATTTATACATTCGGCGCTTATGGAATGCCTACACGATTTGGACACTGGAGTTTTGGAAAAACCTTTCATAAAATGAAATCCCAATACGATTTCGGACTGAGCAAAATATACGAGCTCGTTATTAACTCCAACCCTTGTTATGCCTTCCTGCTGGATGGAAATTCACTGATTCAGAATAAGCTGATTGTTGCCCACGTGCTAGCGCACTGTGATTTTTTCAAAAATAATATGCGTTTCTCCATGTCCAACCGAGATATGGTCGAGAGTATGTCAGCTACAGCAGATCGGATTGCCGGTTATTCTGTAACCTACGGAACTGATGCTGTGGAGAGCTTCATCGATTCAGTGCTGGCTATCCAGGAGCATATAGACCCCAGTCTGATCCAACCACGCAAGCTGGGCAAAACTCACCTGCTGGAAGCTAAGATGAAGGAGCTCAAAGATGCCCCTCCAGGTGGCTCGAAATCATCCAATCCTTATGACGAATTATGGAATCTAGATAAAAGCACTACCGGTCCGCAGGAAGCACCCTCTGGAAATCGTGCTTTCCCCCCAGAGCCAGAAAAAGATATGGTCTGGTTCATTCAGCAATATTCCACTGTTTTGGAGGATTGGCAACGTGACATTATGACGATGCTACATGACGAAATGCTCTACTTCTGGCCACAGATGGAAACAAAGATCATGAACGAAGGCTGGGCTTCCTACTGGCATCAGCGCATCGTTCGCGAACTAGATCTGACCGAAGAGGAAACAGTGGAATACGCAAAACTGAATTCATCCGTCGTGCAGCCCTCACGGCAAAGCCTGAATCCTTACTATCTGGGGCTGAAAATCTTTGAAGACATCGAACGCCGCTGGGACCGCGAGAAAATCTTTGAAGTACGTGAGCTGGAATCCGATACCTCTTTTATCCGCAGCTATCTATCTAAGGAATTGGTGAACGACCTCGATCTTTATGTTTTTGAGAAAAAAGGCCCCGAATGGAAAATCACCGATAAAGCATGGGAAAATGTACGCGATCAACTGGTGCTCGCCCGGGTCAATGGCGGGTCTCCTTACTTGGTCATTGAGGATGCAGACTTCGAGAAGAATGGTGAATTATTTATAACTCATCGCTATGAAAGCATCGAGCTGGATCTGAAGTACCTGGAGCGCACACTCCCTCACATCTACTCTTTATGGGGGCGCACAGTTCATCTACAAACAGTTGTGGAAGACAAAAAGGCGCGTTTTTCATACGATGGTAAAAAGGTGCAGCGGAAATTTATTTAAACTAAAAAAAGCGGCAGACCTAAACGGGTATTAACACCCTGGTCTGCCGCTTTTTGCTATGACTAAAATGTGGATTCAGATTCTTTTAACGACTTCGAGAAATATTTTGGAGCCTCAACAAACCCTTGTCGAGCATAAAATCTATGCGCATCAGTTCTTCTGGAATGACAATGAACCTGAATTTTATCACAGTTTCTTTTTCTAGCTAAATCAGCGCAATACTCCTCAAGCTTTCGTCCAATTCCTTTGCTCCTAATGGCATTACTCACCACAAGATAACTTATAATTGCAGTCTCTCCTACCAGACCTAATTGGGGTATGTAATGCATGGAAATACAAGCTACCACTTTATCATCTTCCTCAAAAACCAATAATTCCTCATCCGGATGTAGGATTAGCTTTTCTATTTTTTCTTGCATGAACATTTCTGTATCCGGATATCCCAACTGTTCTAATAATTCCGCTATGTCTTTCCAGTCATCAGCTCTCGCTTCTCTAATCATCTGCTTCACTCTCCGTTATTTTCGAATTACCTTATTAATTGACTCTATTAAACTACGGAAGATCATACTCGTCAAACGTATTAATTTCGATGTATAACTCCTCCAAGGTATCTACGTTTCCCATATGGGAATTCCTAAAAAAGAAGGCCCGCAGCGGTAACACGCTGCGGACCTTCATCGACACCCTCATATCGACTTAATAACTGCACATGGCAAATGCCCAGGTGAACGTAACGTAAGGAAGTTTAAAAATGTAGGCGCGTAGCGTTCGCCTTTGTCAGCGACATAAAGTCCAAACATTTCAGAAATTACAATTATCACCGAGCGGTATTTGCCCTTATCGACTATTCAGTCAACTTTTTCACAGGAACGTAAATCTCCATCACTGTATCTGGCCGCGAATGGCAGCGTTCATCGTAAAACTCAAAATCCAGTTTAGTCTCGTCATAAACGTAACCACTATCCTTAAACCATTCTTCGAAGATGTACTTCCAGCTGCTTTTTATGACTTGGGCAAACTGTATTTGCTCTGTATCTGTTGAAGTATCCACTGGAGGTGTTGTAAACACGGCATATTCGGCTTCTGGCACATCCATCGTCAACATATCAGCTTCTACCTTGGAGTAGTCCTCAACAATAACACCCAAAAGATAGGTGGCATTGCCGTTATCTGAAGACGGAATACATAAACCAACTTCTCCGTGTTTAGGCGGGTTTAGTATTTTATACATTTTGGACTCCAGGTTTTCACCCTCATAATGGCTCCAAAAAGAAGCAATATCCTTAGTGTACATACTACCCGCAACATTAGTTTGGATACCATAACCAGCCACCTTAAAAGCAGGCTTACGAACAAAAACAGGATTCATAATATAACCTCCGATATCAAATATTGAATTTCCTTTACTAAACCCATCCATCCGCGCCGCATATTGTGTCGGACTATAACCAAAGGTTTTGCGAAAAGCTTTAGTAAAGCCACTTTGTGTTTCAAAACCATAGTCCAGCGCAATATCAATGATCTTTTTTCCAGCAAATAATTCAATTGAGGCTAAGGATAATTTTCGGCTCCGAACATATTCCATCACAGACATTTCCTTGCACAAGCTGAACACTCGGCAAAAATGATACACCGAATATCCGACCTCAGTCGCTATTTCTTCCACCGTTATATTTTCTTTGATATGAGCTTCTATATATTCAACACATTTTTCTATATCTTTACTGTAATTCAAGTGCAGCACCAGCCTTCCCCCGTACGGTGATTTCATTATATCAACTGCGCATGAGATGGACTGTTCCTGTTTTGCTGAGCTGCATTATTGCCTGTATAAAAAAACAGAGCAGCGAGCCCCTCCATTTACAGAAGGATCACAACTCTGCGTATTCTTGGCCGCCATCATTTTGGGTAAGCCTCGAAGTAGACAACGCTGGATTCACGTAACCTACTTACACTTCAGTTGCTCCCTACGACTGACTAAAGGACCCAGATGACGTTATTTTCCAAAATATCGCCTTTTGAGCGGAGTTTCGGACTCCAGTGCAGCTATTACTCAAAAAACGGCTCATATTTAGGTTTTTCCTGCTAATAGCGACCATAGGGTCCAATAGCCTGCTAAAGATGCTCAAAATCTACGTTTAGGGTCTCCTGTGTCCTTTAGCAACTTCCTACGCACAACAGCCAAATTAGTCAGATGGGTGGCGGCGTTTAGATCAACATTAGGAGGGTAAAAGGAGGCAGTAAAACATGGAAGGACAAAAAAAGAGTGCTCCACAGCCATTTTCATGGCTTTTGGAACACCCCGCATAAATGAACTCTTTTTAACGGTTTAGCAGACTTCCCACGTATTTCAGCAGCTCGTTGGCGCAGATTGGGCAGTAGTGATGTCCATCAATAAGTCTGGCGCATACCTCATTGATTCGTTTGAGCTGACTTTCATCAGGTGTTTTGGACGAGGTGGTGATTTTGACGATATCTTTGAGGTCTGTGAACAGCTTTTTCTCAATCGCTTCCCGCAGGCGGTCGTGGTTGTTGTACTCGAATTTCTTCCCTTTGCGTGAATACGCGGAAATCCGGATCAGGATCTCTTCACGGAACGCTTTTTTTGCATTCTCAGAGATACCAATTTGCTCTTCAATCGAACGCATTAACCGCTCATCCGGCTCCATTTCCTCATCCGTCAGCGGATCACGAATTTTCGACCAATTGCAGAAGGCTTCGATATTATCTAGATAATTCTCAAAAAGTGTCTTCGCAGATTCCTCAAAGGAGTAGACAAATGCCTTTTGTACTTCGCTTTTCGCTAAAATATCATATTCCTTGCGGGCAATGGAGATGAAGTTCAGATAACGCTCCCGCTCCTCTTTTGTAATCGATGGATGCTGATCCAGGCCATCCTTTATCGCCCGCAGGACATCCAGTGCGTTCATGCACTGCAGATCTCCTTTGATCAGAGCGCTGGAAATGCGGTTGATAACATAACGCGGATCAATTCCGGACATGCCCTCATCTAAATACTCCGTTTGCATCTCCTTAAGATCGGCCTCTTTATAGCCCTCGACCTCTTCACCATCGTACATCCGCAGCTTTTTGATCAGATCCATACCTTGTTTTTTGCTTTCTTTAAGACGGGTTAGGATGGAAAAAATAGCGGCGGCACGCAGCGCATGTGGCGCAATATGCACATGACTCATATCACTCTGGGCGATCAGCTTCGCGTAGATTTTTTCCTCTTCCGAAACTCTGAGGTTATACGGAACAGGCATAACAATCATACGGGACTGGAGCGCTTCATTCTTTTTATTAGAAATAAACGACTTATACTCGGTTTCATTTGTATGAGCAATTATCATTTCGTCCGCACTTATCAACGCGAAGCGGCCAGCCTTGAAATTGCCTTCTTGCGTCAGTGACAGCAGGTTCCATAAAAACTTTTCGTCGCATTTGAGCATTTCCTGAAATTCCATCAGCCCACGGTTAGCCTTGTTCAACTCACCATCAAAACGGTAGGCACGCGGATCAGATTCCGAACCAAATTCAGTAATGGTCGAAAAATCAATACTTCCTGTCAAATCAGCGATATCCTGAGACTTCGGATCAGATGGACTAAAGGTACCAATCCCTACCCGCTCTTCTTCTGACAGAATAACACGCGTCACCTTAACCTGCTCAATGTCACCAGCATAATCATTTCTCAGACGCATCTGGCAGGATGGGCACAAGTTGCCCTCAATACGTACACCAAGTTCCTTCTCAATCTCCGGACGGAGCTCCAGCGGGATCAAATGCAGCGGGTCCTCATGCATCGGGCAGCCTTCTATTGCGTATACCGCACCCGCATCTGTCCGCGAGTACTGTTCCAAACCACGTTTAAGCAGCGTGACCAGGGTCGATTTCCCCCCACTGACAGGTCCCATCAATAACAAAATCCGTTTGCGAACATCAAGCCGACGTGCTGCAGAGTGAAAATATTCCTCGACCAACTTTTCGACTGCACGATCAAGTCCAAAAATCTCCTGTTCAAAAAACTTATACCGTTTGCGTCCGTTTATGTCCTCTACGCCGTGCGACTTAATCATGTCATAAACGCGGGAGTGAGCGGTTTTTGCGGGAGAGGGGTCTTTTCTCAACAGTTCTATATACTGCTTGAAGGTGCCGCTCCACGCCAACCGGTCGTTCTCAGCCCGATACGAAGCTATACGCTCAAAAATGTCCATTGCTCGCTGCCTCCTCTTGCGCTCCTACTTGCTCTTCTACTTGCTCTCCTATAGCGTTAAAAAGTGTATTACATACCTATGCGGCAAGCGCGGAATAGTTGACCTCTTTTTTACTGTGCTATAATAGAGAATCAGAAAATGGCTGTAAAACCTTATTGAGAAACCCGAAAATAAAGGCCTACGGGAGTGACAAGATGGCGGTACGACATGAAACGGAGCTGTACGCTCCTTTGAAGATTTTTTTTGAAAAGCAGGGTTACAGCATCAAAGGTGAGGTCCGGACCTGCGATTTGGTGGGGATTCGGGAGGACGTTGAGCATCCTCTGATCGTGGAGATGAAAAAATCATTCAATCTCGCCTTGCTGCTGCAAGGGGTAGAACGGTTGAAGCTCAGTCCCATCGTCTATCTCGCAGTGGAACGTGTCCGTGATAAAAAAGGTGCGGTGAACCAGCGCTGGGGCGAGCTTAGCGGGTTATGCCGCCGGCTCGGTCTTGGGTTGATCACCGTTATCTTTTATAAGACCAAAGCACCGCTGGTCGAGGTGCTTGTAGAGCCAGACGAGAAGCCGCCTGCGCAGCGCAGCAACAAGCGGCGGCGCGAGCGCCTGCTCTATGAGTTCCGCGAGCGCAGCGGAGACTACAACACCGGCGGCAGCACGCGCGTCAAGCTCGTGACGGCCTACCGTGAGAAAGCGCTGCGTGTCGCGCTTTCTCTGCAAGCAGCGGAGGCGGACGCCGCCGCCGCTGCAGAGAAGGCAGCTGCGAAGGCTTCGCTCGCAGCTGCCAAACGTTCAGCGGCGGGCACCGCTGAACAGGTTCCGGCGCTGAGCTCAGCGCCGGAGAGCCGTGCTGCCGGGGACGCGGCAGCACGGGAGGCAGCGGCGGCAGGCACGCGAAGCGGTGCCCCTAGCGCTGCCTCAAGCACGCTTCCAGCGGCCGTATTGGCCGCAGGAAGCGCTCCCCGCTCAGCCGGCATCACTCCGGCCGAGCTGCGGAAGCGTAGCGGCGTACCCACCGCCGCCGCTATGCTTCAGAACAACTACTACGGCTGGTTTCACCGGGTAAGCCGTGGGCGTTATACCCTAACCCCAGCCGGTCATGCGGCGCTGGTTGAATATGCCGCGATAACAAGCGGCGTACCCAATAACAGCAATCATCCCAGTAATTAGCTAACCTAACCTGGACAGTACATCAATCGAGCACCTCTTTTAGTCGGGTTCTAATCTTTTACCTCGGTTCTAATCATTTACTCAGACTTTAAACTTATTATTCTGATGCACACATAACATATTAAATAACGCCAAAAAGCATCCCAACTACGGGATGCTTTTTCGTATGTCTAATCTTATTTGAATCTTATCTCTGTACATTCCATGTTCTTATCTTACACATAACACATTAGTATCTGGTGCGTACCACGTTCTTACTATACTCATATCACATTTAGATTACATTTTTAATACACTAGTATCTCATACGTATCATGTCTTATTTCACACATATCTCATGAGTATCTCATACGTACCACATTCAGATTGCATTCTTAACACATTAGTATCTTGCTCATCACATTCAGATTGCATTCTTAACACACTAGAATCTCGTTCGTACCACGCTCTATCTCATACATACCACATTTCTATTTCATTCTTACCGCGTGCGTAACTCGCTTTTCCCACGTTCGCAAATCATTCTCATCACATTAGTAACTCATTCGTCCACATTCAGATTTCATTCGCGTTCGTATCTCACTCTTACCACGTTCATATCTCTGCGTACCTCACCCGGCACTAAGTGACTGTACTTTTTAACTTATTTAACTTATTTACACTCTCGAACACGAGCGCTATTTACTAATTACTATTTTCTCTACTCTTGCTTAAACATGCTACTCTTGCTGATTTATTCACATTAGAACCCCTATGCTACATTCAACATCCACTAATACTAAATCATTCAAAGCAAAATAAGCTTTAAAAACACCATTCCGAAAAAGGCACACTAAGTTATTAGGGAAATCCTCCCTAATATTCTTCGATTCACACGCTAAAAACCGCATTTTAGGGAATTACTCCCTGATTTTCGCCAGATTACCCCCTAAAACGGGGTATCCCTTGATTTTTTAGGGAGAAATTCCCTAAACAGTCCATTTTAGAGTTCAAATCGACCAGTTTTAGGGAGGATTTCCCTAATTAATCTCACATCACGCACTTCGTCTTGCCCGACTTGTAATTCTGTCCGTGTTTTAGCTCTAAGAGTGTCTTGTGTTTTCATCATTTCAATCATTTCATTCCCAACTTTCATTCCACTACCTAACTCCGTGCCGTGAACTCCTTAACCGCTTCGCTCATCAGGTTCATGCCAAGCAGCAGCTCATCCCGGCCGGGATGGCTGAAGTTAAGGCGAAGGTGATTGCTGACTCCATCTACACTACATAACGGACCCGGCAAAAAAGCCACTCCCTTACCTAGCGCACATTTGAGCAATGCCATAACATCCATTCCCTCTGGTGGTGCGACCCACAGGAACATGCCTCCTGATGGAAGATCATAGGAGCTGCCCTTCCAAGCAGGCCGCTTGAGCAGTTCCACCATAAGCTTCAGACGGGTGTTATACTCTCGATTCAGCTGCGCGATATGCTCACGCAGATCAAACGCAGACACATCCAATAAATGATGCAGCAGCCGCTGATTTAATGCGCTCGACTGCCAATCGGCCATCTGCTTAGCCGCAGACATCATTCTGATCAAGACTCGGCTGCCTGCCGCCCAGCCCGTCCGCAGCGCGGGCGCAACGGTCTTGCTGAACGAACCGATATAAAGCACATGTCCGCCATCGCTGATATTTTCCAATGCATACAAAGACGGATATCTTTTGGCCTTGTGTTCACCCTGCTTCTGGAAGTGCAAATCCCCATAAGAATCATCTTCCACAATCAAGATGTTATATGCGATACATAAATCCAATACTGCGCGGCGTCTCTCCAAACTCCATAAAATGCCGCTTGGATTGGTAAAGCTAGGGGTTGCGAACAGCATTTTCGGCTTATGCAGCTCGATCTGGCTCCGCAAATGCTCCGGATCAAGCCCGTCCAAATCACCCTGTACGGGAATAATAACGGCCCCCTGCATCCGAAGAGTCTGCAAAAATCCTGGAGAGGTCGGATTTTCTACTAATACACGATCTCCTGGATCAATATATACCCGCGACAACAAATCAATGGCTTGCTGGCTACCCGTTGTTAGCAGAACTCCACCCTCAACAACATTTACCCCTTTTTCTTTAAGCCAATCCCCAGCAAGCCACTCCCGAAGCGGTCCGTACCCGGCAGGATCACCATATTGCAGTGCTCCCGCATCTGCTGAAATCACCGTAGATGCTGCTTCAGCAAGCAGTGACAATGGGAATAGTTCTTCCGCTGGTAATTCTTCAGCTAGCGATATCATGGAGCTTCTCCGTGTTTGGGTGCGGATACTAAGAAGCGATGACGACAACAATGTGTGTGCGCGAGCAGAAAATTCGTAAATCATGCGAAATCCCCCTTCCCTGTTACCAAGTAGAAACGGCTTCGTCATCCTCATCCAAGGACGGGATGGTTACCCATTCAACATGATATTCTTACTTCTACTCCAAGAATATTCCACCCCATACGTCATTATGTCGTAAAGCGTGGGTTAGGCGTAGATTTGCCTGTTTTGTCTTGAGAAGAGCGCGAATTTCTCAATCGCTTGTGCCCGGGTCGAAACATCGAGCTTTACATAGATTTTGCGCAAATAATTATCAATGGACCGACGGCTTACCGCAATTTCAAGCGCAATTTTATCGTAGGTAATCCCTTGAACGATTCGCTCCATGATAAACATCTCTGTCTCCGTCAGTTGCAGAACATCATCTAATCCTTTAAATGTCGAAATCGGCCAAGCTCCTTTTTCAATCCATTCCAACGGCATTGAAAGAAAACCCTCCCGTAAACCCAGGATCAGCTGTAAAAGCTGACGGGGAGAAGCTCCCTTCGAGAATATCCCGCTGGCTCCTAGTTCTACGAGGGGCTGAAGCAGTTCTCGCCCGTCTTCGTCTGTCATCACGACAAAATGTGAGTTTGGTGAGCTTTTTTTCATATTTAACAGCACACTCTCAATATTCCCCTCAGGCATATGATAATCTACTAGCACTAGCTCGGGATTTTTTTCCCTTACGATGGTAGCGCCTTCGTCCCAAGTGGAATACATTCCCAGAACCTTAAGCCCCTCTTCCTCTTCCAAAATCAATTTTGTCCCCAGCATACTTGTAGGATGACACCCCACAATGACCACCTGCCAAACCTTCATCATTAATGCCCTGACCCCCTGCTCTATATATAATCATCTAGAAAGGAAAGCGCCGCAGCGTTTCCGGTTAAAACGCAAGCAAGGCTGTATGATGACTTGTCTGTATAATCTCTAGCTGGTTACCTTGTGTACGTCTATCAGAATTCCAATCTATAGAAATTGTATCGCAGTAGTTTAATAGGATGCAATTACTTTTTCTAGTTTTCATACTCTCTTACATTTTTGCGAATCTTGTCAAAGTCTGATAGAATGGGGACTTGAAAAAAAGACCAACCCGAGGTGATAAAATGCAACCGCTAGCGGAAACGTCCCCGGTACGCTCGCGCTCTACTACTGCGAGAAACGGCCCTTCCGTAAAATGGTTTTTACTGTTCTGGATTATGATGATCGGACTCGGCGTATATGCTGTATACAGCTACACGAACCATCTGAAGCAACAAGTGCTAACCGAACTTAGTACTCAGAGCCAGCAGCAGCTTACCGTTTTAAAGACCGACTATGAAGCAAAAATTGCCGTTCTCTCTGAAGAAGTGAAGGAATTGCAGAATACAGTGCAAAGCTTTAACGAACTATTAACCTTCACTAAAGATAATGCTAGTGCCAAGACAGATAACAGCAACAAGCTATATACGCAATTGAGTGAGGTAAGCAAACAGTTAGAAGCTTTGAAGAAAGAAATGGATCTGATCAAATGATGACGCCAGTCAAAAGAGTAAATCGCTTCTTCATGCTTCTAACTGCACCGTTCATAGGCTTGTTTATATGTATGTCGTGGTATCGACCACCGCTACAGCTAGACCTTGATGTAGGACAATTCACACCAAGCGCTGGGCCAGTGAATGAAACAGCTTCCTTAAAAAAAGAGCTGACTCTGGCAGAGGCCTCCGCAGCTTACACCATTGATGCTGTCAGCGCTAGTGCCAAGCTATATAAAGAGACTACCACTACGATGAATAAGCTGGTCGAAACAGCAAAGACTCAGGCGAACCGGCCTGAACTGATCTATAACCGCAGGATTTCAGCCAAGCTTGGTATACCTTCAGAGATTGTTACCAGCGACCGTATAAGAGTTGAGTTATATCGATTGAATCCAGGAAACTACAAAGCTTATGCGTTGAAAATCAAATTGAAGGACCCGACCGCTATGAAGATGAGCTTGGCGGAGACAGCCTCCGGTGCGGAAACTACTATGCATGCCGTACAGCGTAATGGTGCCATTGCTGGTATTAATGCGGGCGGCTTTGCAGATCAATCCGGAAAACGTTATCCCTTAAGCACAACTGTAGTGGATGGAAAGTATTTATACGGTTTTGAGCCAACGTACAAGGACCTAAGTTTTGTTGGGCTGAACAAATCCGGGCAATTAATCGGCGGGAAATTCTACAGTCGCGCACAATTAGATCAGCTAGATCCGGTATTCGGCGCCACCTTTGTGCCTGTCCTCCTTAAAAACAACATTAAAACACCCATACCCGAAAAGTGGAAAACATCCCCTAATCGGGCACCACGTACCGTGATCGGCAAATATAAAGATGATCAGATCCTGCTTTTTGTAGCAGATGGATATAATGAGTATGGCAGCTCTGGTGCACAGCTGGAGGAGATTCAGAACAAATTATCGAATATGGGCCTCGTAGATGCTTATAATTTAGATGGTGGTGGCTCTTCCTCATTGATCTTTAACGGAAGAGTTATCAATAAACCATCCGATGGAAATCTAAGAGCTGTGCCAACGAATTTCCTGTTTTTTAAATAATATAGTAAATTCTCTATGTAACATATCACATTTGCGTTTATTTTTATTAAATTGCAGGTTATAATCTTGATAACGAATACATTCGCTATTGGAGGTGCCAGTATGTCGTTCTCATTAACCTTTTGGATCGTAATGTTCGTATTTGTGTTATTTACGGTCGGCATCCTTACCTCATCTTACAACGACGACAAAACAAAAGGCCTATAAAGCCGATATGTCCCTGCAGCCACTTGGTGCGGGGGCATTTTTCGTATACATAAAAAAACTGCCCCCAAGTAGAAGAGTTCTACGAAGAGGACAGTTTTTTTATAAGCTCTTGGCTGTCAAAATTCAAAATATGTACTTCTTAGGCATGTCTTGGCAATTGAGTCATTTCCGAAAGGCATGCAGAACAAATATAACGATCTTTATATTCGCTTACACCATCCATTGATCCACAGAAAACACATTTTGGACGGTAACGCTCCAAGATGATATGGTCACCCTGTACCAAAATTTCAACCGGGTCGCCTTCATTCATCTGATACCTTTTACGCAGGGACTTAGGCAGAACAATTCTACCCAACTGATCCACTTTGCGAACTACACCAGCAGGTTTCATAACTAACGTACACCTCTCCTGTTCAAGAAAAATTATTTAGTAGCTACTACTTATTTCGGCTCTTTCAATATATTTCGTTACCTAATTGTCGAATCCTGCTGAAAAAAATAAAAAATTTGTCTTTTTTTAAATAAGATTAGGAAAATCCAATTGTCGAAGCGCCTCGTACACAATAATAGCTGCCGAATTGGATAAATTCAGAGATCTCACAGCATCACTCATTGGCATGCGCATTTTTGTTTCTTTACCTGCTTCTAGAATCTCTGCAGAAAGCCCCTTCGTTTCCTTGCCAAAAACAAAAAAATCGCCATCTTGGAACTCAAAGTCACTGTATCTTTTCTCTGCTTTCGTCGTTGCGTAAAAGAAACGCCCCTCGTTATATTTCTCCAAAACCTCAGCAAAGGAGTCGTGATATTCAATAGTAACAGCATGCCAATAGTCTAATCCTGCTCTTTTTAATGTAGCATCGTCTGTACGGAATCCGAGTGGACGAACCAAGTGAAGATGAGTGCCTGTAGCGGCGCAAGTACGCGCAATGTTGCCAGTATTGGCCGGAATTTCCGGCTCGACTAATACGATATGGAGTGCCATTATATGGTTCCTTCCTCTCTAAAGGCTTAATAGCCAGATGTTTTACTCTAGTGCCTAACCATAGCTTCTCCAAACAAACTGAAAACCTTCCACCAAGAAGGCGGAAGGTTATAGATAGAATTCATTAACCTTGAGTTTGCCGGAAATGGTTCATGAAATCGGACAGTGCTTTTACACTTTCGTAAGGAACTGCATTGTAGATGGAAGCACGCAAGCCCCCAACACTGCGGTGACCCTTTAAGCCGACAAAACCTTCCAGTTCAGCAGCTTTGACAAACTGCTTTTCGAGTTCTTCTGATTGCATCCGGAAAGTAACGTTCATAATAGAGCGGCTGCCTTGTTCTGCAACGCCACGGTAGAAACCGTCACTTCCATCGATGTGATCATATAACAGACCCGATTTTTCAAGGTTCTTGGAATGGATGCCAGCTAAGCCGCCTTGCTCCTCAATCCATTTTAATACTTCGTTCACCATATATACAGAGAAAGATGGAGGTGTATTGTAAAGAGAGTTATTCTTATAATGAGTGCTGTAACGCATGATAGTAGGAATGTTAGAAGGTGATTCTGCAAGCAATTCTTCTTTCGCGATAACTACAGTCACGCCTGAAGGTCCAAGGTTCTTTTGTGCTCCGGCATAGATCATTCCGAATTGGTTCACATCGATTGGACGGCAAAGTATATCACTAGACATATCCGCGATTAACGGAATCGAGCCTGCATCCGGAAATTCTGCATATTGCGTTCCTTCAATGGTCTCGTTGGAAGTAACATGAAGGTAAGCAGCATTCTCCGCAGCTTTGATCGAACTTAATTCAGGTATAGCCAAGAATTTCTTATCTTCGGAAGAAGCAGCAACATGAGCGCCTCCTACCAATTTGGCTTCTTTATAAGCTTTATCCGCCCAGCTACCTGTCATTACATAGCTACCTACTTGGCCTTCGGAAATCAAGTTCATAGGGATCATTGCAAACTGTGTGCTTGCTCCGCCTTGTACGAACAATACCTTATAGCCCTTCGGATTGCCGAGGAGCGAAAGCAGACGTTCCTGCGCTTCATTATGCACGGATTCGTAAATTGCACCACGGTGCGACATCTCCATGATAGACATTCCACTTTCCCGGAAATCAACAAACTCCGCTTGTGCGCGTTCCAGTACCGTAAGCGGCAATGCTGCCGGTCCGGCATTAAAATTGTATGCTCTCTTATTCAAAACTGCTCCCCACCCTTTCTCTCCTATCAATATGGATATGGTTATGATAGCAATATTCTCCCGCACCAGCAAGTATAATTATTCACATAAAAGGTTAAGACGGTACTCATTTCGCAGTGAAAAACCGGTAAGATCGGCGCCAGCTCTTGCTTTGACGCGGTAAAAGACTAATGTTCACAAATACTTCAGGAGAGACTACATGACCTTCTCCCCACAGGGCCATACGTTCTACTGGAAAGTCCCCACTCTCTCGCACGCCCGTTCCACTAGGCTTATGAACCAACTCCCAGGTGAACTCATTTTCCTGACCTTCCCAACCGCTCAACTTGCAATAAAAGGGTTTATCCGGTTCCTTTGACCAAGTAAGAGTATTCCCGGATACCTCTAGCAATTCTTTCGTATAGGAGGATTCTGGTTCTACTACCTTGAGTTCCCTCGGAAGACGCAGTTCAAAATCCTGCCCAATATTCAACCCATCGATTCCGATGAAATTGTGAATATATTCCTCCGTATGGAAAGGCTTTTGACCTTTGTTATGCAATTCATATGCAATTGTTAATTGATCCCCCTGTAAAGAAATCGTTTTGGTTAGCTGCACAGCATATCCGTTGCTTTCCATTGGGTGGATCGTATATGTGACCGCATCATTCCCTGCTTCGACATCCTTACTAAAAGAGGTTAAAGGGAACTCCTCATTGAAGCTGTATAATGGGGAATTTCCTTTTTGTAACAATCCGACTCCGATTTTTGGAAACCAGCCTCCGATTGGCGCTTCATCATATCCAATTGCCCGGGAAATGCCAAACTCATTACAAAGCCCCTTGCCTCCAGTTCCTTCGCCTGGCTTCAAGCTTTCCGGCACACAAAACGTATGTTTCCCCTCTTCTAATGTCACCTGTGTAATAAATCCTGTCCAGTCAAAACGAGTGCCCTTATACTCTCCGATATCAGCGATATCGACAGTTAATATGCCATTTGACAGTCTGCAACCCATACCTAACGCGCCCTTTCGTTCATTGTTACAATGAATAAATATTCATTATTGAAAAAAACGTCTGCAGCCGCTATGAATAACGGTGCAGACGTCTTAAAATATCGTATAAAGCTACGCCAATGTCACTTCAATCAAGTGGCATTTCTCTGTCTGCAGAGAGAGCAACTCTTCACGCGGAATAATCGCACTTCCTGAGCCGCGCTGCAGCGTCACCTCGCTGCCATTCAGGGTAACAGAGTGTATTTGGTACTCCCCGTAGTTTAAGCTTCCTGTGGCTTTATAGACCACTTCAAACTCGCGATCCGCGAAGATTGTCTTAATAGAGGCTTTTCCCTCGGAATCAAACTGCTCTTTAACAAGCTTCGGTTGCAACAAAAGATCACCTAGCTTACCTTTTACACCAAATACTTCAGTAACCATAGTTAACAGCAGCCAGCTTGCTGATCCTGTTAAATACGTATACATCCCTCTGCCTTGCTCGTTAATATACTCAGGAATTCCTGGGTATATGCGGGCTTTTGCAAAGTCAGTACTTAAGCTATACAGAGATTCTAATACTTTATGTCCTTCTTTCACATATCCGCGTTTATACAATGCATTGCCATACATGATGGTCATGTGACTGAACATAGCACCGTTCTCTTTATGTCCAAAGGCAAAGCCAAAGGCACGACCCAGATTCTGCTGGATCCCTCCGAAACGGGAATTAAGTCTGTACCCAATTTTGTCATCCAGTAGATTACGATCCACGGCGGCAATGATATGCGGAATTTGCTCTGGTGCAGCTGCATGGCCCATCAGCGGGAATACTTGACCCGTAAGCGTCATTCGAACGCCTTCTGCGAATTCCCCTTCCACTTGTTCTCCATCATTATTATAATAACCGTTAAACCAGCCTCCACCGTGTTCACTTTCCACCCACTCATTGCGGCGCAAGTGATTAAAGATCCACTCTGCTTTTTGTTCCAGATCGTCCGCTACTGTCTCTATGTCGAGTGCTGCACGAATACCGCTGACTTTGTTCGGAGCGGCAGCATAATATTGATTAAGTCTTTCATGCTTGCCTGATACAGATTCATAATCCACTTGATCACCAAGCGAATCTAGCAATAGTTTCATTTCTTCTGCCAATTCAACTGTCTCTTGCCCTTTAGAAGTCTTTAGCGTACGCAGCACACGAGAAATATCCAATAAGTTACTTGCGTAGAATGCTGTGAAAGCTACACTCTCACCCCGGTCTGCGCCCATATCAAGACCATCATTCCAGTCTGCGCCCTCCAGCAGGATATTATTGTGCTCTCCAACATTAAAGAACGGAACCAGATTTTGCAGTAGGATATGCTCCAGAATCGTACCTTTATAAACCTCACCAGAAGTAGTTCTGAGATCACTTCCCAGCGAGGTATCCCATGAATTATCGCGTTCCTTACAGCGACTCATAAAGGTATCGCGGAAATACGTCTGTTCCTGCAATAAGAAATCAAGATCACCACTCTGATCCAGATATAACATAGTCGTTAAGAACGGCCAAGCTCCATGATCCATCCACACCCGCGGGATGTTGTTACGGTCGGCAATAAATTCACCAGGCTGTTGACCGATAATAGTGGCATTACTACCATCTATTCTTACCCCGGCGTAGTTGTTCAGCAGTAAGCTGCGTACTTCAGCCGGTTCCATAATAAGGAGTGCTAGACAATCCTGCCAAAGATCCCGCCAGCCACGTCCGCCCCTTCCATAATCATGATAAGGCAAGAAGGAGTTACCATAAAGTCTTCTCAGCACGGGTTGAATCGTAACCCATTTCATCCATTGGTCAGCATCTGAATCACCGGTATGAAATTCTACCATATTCACTTTATCTGCCCAGAAGGCTTTAGTTTCCTCAAGCAAATGATCAAAAGCTTCAGATGTACCATATTTGTTCATCAAGGCATCCACGTCAATTCTCTCATTATGGATCGCCATAACTACTATATAAGAATGGCTGTCACCAGGAGACAGATTAAGCGCCTCGTAACGAAGACCCCCGATAGCCTCATATCCCTCTCTTTGTACACCTCCACCCGTGCCAATCTCCGGCGTGTTGTTCAGGATAACAGCTTCTGGCCAATCCAGACTTCCACCTTCTCCAATGAACTCCTCCTGCACTGGAAAGAAACCAGCAGGTTGACTGCCGTCACCCTCTGCACCAAATACTCCATAAGAAGTGTGATTGATGCGGTGTCCCCGCTCATCAAAGGAGAGCGCAGGCTGAACCTCAACACCATAAGGTGAAGTATAGATCCGGTTAAGCAAAGAGGTTACATGTCTATGATCGCGCAGATCATCTGCCGAACGCGCGTAGATCGGAACTACCGCTGTCGGTGTCAGCGTAATAACCTCTGCTATTGTATTCGTCAACGTAACCTTCATTAGTTCGACCTTATCATTACCGCTTGGCACAAAGCTGGTGATTTCAGCTTTAACACCCATCTCTGCGTTACAACGCGTTACGCGTTGCCACAGGAAACCAGCCTCTAGTACTGCTTCATCAGTAGACGATGTATAGAAATCGGCATTTTGCTTAGCGGAGTTCCCCACTGCCGACCAAGCTCCCTTGCCTTCTACGTATACCCAGAAGTTACGGGAAGCCCGCGAATTATGCAAATCTTCAACAGATAATGGCGGTGTCAAAAATGTATTATGACCTGTGGTAACCTGACCATGAAGTTTTGGAGTTACCGTCGACATCATTCCCCCTTCATTCACTAGAGGGAAATATAGAAAACTGCTGCGATCCGGTTGCTGAAGCCTGAATTCCCCATCATTTCCGGTGAATTCGAAGCCATGAATTTTATTACGATCCATTCTCTCCATCCTCTCATTTACACAACTACTTAAGCTTTAACCGCACCTGCCAATGCACCGTCAACGATATACTTTTGAATGAAGGTGTATAGGATGATAAGCGGTGCAGATACGATCATGATCCCGCACGCCAACATAGGCCAGTTGTTCCCGTATTGACCGCGGAATTCTTTAAGCCCGAAGGTGATTGGATAGTTTTCTGGACTCGGTAAATACATGACCGGCCCCACGAAGTCATTCCAGATACTAATTGCTGTTAGAATAACACCTGTAGCAATTACTGGTTTCATAAGTGGCATGATGATCTGGAACAAATAACGCATATATCCAGCGCCATCCATACCTGCTGCTTCATCCATCTCCCGGCTAATTCCTTTGATGTAACCTACAAACATCATGAACACGATACCCGTTCCGCCTGTTTTAAGGAGAATGTAACCCAGCTTCGTGTCATAACCTACAAATCCTAGCTCCTGTTTCATGGTAAGCATCAGCTTGAACTGTGCGACCATTGGATTCGGCAGGAACTGAGACATCAAGAAGAACAAATAAATAAATCCGCTCCACTTCACATAATTTCTCGCCACCGGGAAGGCCCCGAATAACGAAACAATTAGGGTCAGCACTGTTGCCACAGCTGTATACAGCAGACTGTTTAAGAAATAATTAGAGAAATTACCCTGTAGCCAAGCTTCTTTATAATTATCCCATTGAATACTTTTTACGAGACCGATAGGATCTAACAGATATTCTGTAAAGGACTTGAATGAAATATTGATTACAAATAACAACGGCATGATATACAAAACAAGCAACACTGCAATCAGAATATAAGAGAGAGTTTTGGCGGTTTTGGAATCCTTCATTAATATTCCACCTCTCTCTTACGCATTTGTTTCACTGCAAATACTACAAACACCAGAATCATAAGGAACTGAACCACGGAAAGCGCGGAAGGAAGTCCCATCTGTAGAGAACCACGGAACGTCTCTTTATAAACGTCATATGCCATCGTTCTTGTGTTAAAGCGACCGTCCGTAGTTGCGAGAATAATATCAAAGGTGGACATCGCACCGATAATAGACAAAATAATGTTAATCGTAAAGGATGGAGCGATAAGTGGGAATGTGATATTTTTAAAAGATTGCCACTTCGTAGTTCCGTCTATATATCCAGCCTCATACAAATCTTTCGGTACGGATTGTAGTCCCGCAAGGAAAATCAGCATCGAATAACCCATATACATCCAAATTTGCGTAAATATAATATAACCGAACGCATGAGTGAAGCTTCCAAAGAACATATCTTTATAACCGAACAAAGAATCATACAGTTGGTTAACCGGACCACTCAGCGGATCGAACATCATGCCCCATACCAGTGCAACTACCGCTACACCAAGCACAACCGGTAAAAAGAATACCGCGCGATAGAAATAATCGCCTTTCAGCTTCTGATTGATAACTACGGCCATAAGCAGACCGACACCGTTCTGTACAATGGTTACAATGACCATGAAATAAATAGTACGTATAATGGAATCCCAACGCTCGCCTGAATTTCCTGAGTAAAATACATCATAATAATTGTCAAGGCCTACAAAACTCATCTTGCTTCCAGGAACGTTAGTGATATCTGTAAATGAATAGATAACCGTCATCATAGATGGGCCAAAATAGAAAATTACATACAATGATAATGGAATCATTAGCAGCAGAAGCGGTATATATCGTTTAATACCTTTCCCGAACGGATACATTTCTCTCACCTACCCAATCCTAATTCAATAAAATGATCGGGGCCTGCACAAAACAGACCCCGAAGTTGTAAAACATGTTTGGTGTACAGTATGTTGTAGATTCTTTTTATTTATCGGGATAGCTACTTATTTAGGTGCTGCTGCTTCCCATTCTTTTTGTTGTACATCTGCAAGCTCTTTAGCGGTTTTAAACTCGCCGCCTGGTGCCAAATATTCAGTGTGAACGCCTTCAGCTGCAATGTGCTCACCAACGTTATCACGGTTAATCATCATAATTTCATAAGCAAGTTCGAAATCTCCAGTCATGTATGGAGCAAGTTCTTTGTCAATAAAGTCACTTTCAGTGGCAATATTGTCTTGTGTAGGCAAGAATCCAGCTGCTTTAACATATTCTGTGTAGTTTTCTGGTTCAGAGAAGAATTCCAGCCATTTCAAAGCGCCTTCTTTGTTCGGGCCTTTTTCTGCTGCATACCAAGTTACATCGTATTTACCGACAAGAGAATTATTCTTAGCAGCATCTTCTGTAGCTGGGATTGGGAAGTAACCAAATTTCACATCTGGATTTGCTGCCGCGATCGTAGGAGCATCCCAAGTTCCGTCAGCAATCATAGCTGCTTTTCCTGTTGCGAAAAACGAAGGTGCTGTTGCATAGTCGATACCCAAGAAACCGTCGATGATGTAGTTATCTTGAAGCGTCTTCATTTTCTCCAATACTTCTACAGCCTCAGCATCGTTAAACGCCGAAGTTCCCTTCCAAACCCCTTCAATCCATTGTTGTTGGTTGCCGCCACCCAGAATCTTGGCTTGCAAACCGAACACTGGCAATTTCAAAGGCCATACATCCTTACCAGCCACTACGATTGGAACAATACTCTTTGCTTTCAATGTATCTAGAACACTAATGAACTCTGTCCAAGTTGTAGGTACAGTCAGCCCGTTTTGTTCAAAAATTTCTTTATTATAGAAGAATCCTGACATCGCTACTTTACCGGTTGGGATTGCATACACTTTATCTTTATAAGTGCCGGCTTTAGCAATATCATTCGCATTGTAGTTTTTAACGAAAGCTTCGCCGCTCAGATCAGCAATCAGTCCGGAATCAATCCATTGTTGCCAGTCTGGCACTTTCGCACCTGGTGTCCAATCTTTCGGAGACAATCTCATACCGGATAGATCGGCAAGTACATCTACGTCACCAGCTGTAATTCTTGCTCTTTGTGCTTGTTTGAATTCATCATCCGGACCAGTGGTTGTGTACTCCACTTTGTATTCCGGATATTTTTCTTCAAACTTTTTATTAATTTCTGTAATGACCTTGTTAATATTCTCTTGTTTCCAGTGTAAGATCTTAATCACTTTCTTATCACCAGATGCAGGCTTGTTTGTTCCGCTGCCCGGAGTAGCCTCACCATTCGCGTTGTTATTGCCGCTTCCACATGCTGCTAATGAGAGCACTAGCGCTGAGCTCAACAATACCGCAGAAAGCTTCTTTACCATTTTGTTACCCCCCAGATAATTTGTTATGACCCTTTAACGAAACCACATGCTAATTTCTGAAAATCACGAAACAGTAAGGATGATATCACAGAAAGCGGTTTCGGTATTTTCATTATTGCATCGTTATTTGTCTTTGTAAAGTCTTTTTTCATTGTTCATTTTTGAACGTTTTTTGAACCAATCATTCAAAAAAACCTTTAATATCAAGCATAATCCTAGTTTAAGAGTAAACATTCCATTGACTATAATCTTATTGAACTATAAAATAAGTAACGAAACTATTTCGTAAATCATAAATTCAAGTCATAAAAAAATAGCCTTGAGTAGATTTTAAACATATATTACGGAACATTTTTCACTATAAGGGGGACTTAATTTGGCCTACAGCATCAAAGATATAGCGAAAATTGCTGGAGTTTCTGTTTCGACAGTATCCAAAATCATTAATAACTACAGTGATATTTCGGAAGATACCAAGACAAGGGTTCAACAAATTATAAAAGAAACTGGATATACCCCCTCCAATTCAGCTAAAACATTGGCTACGAAATCGTCCAATCTAATCGGAGTGATTTTTGCCGGAATGCTGAATGTCGACTTTACCCACCCTTTTTTCATCGAGGTGCTAAATTCATTTAAAAAACAAATGGGACTACTAGGTTACGACCTTATCTTTTTTTCCAATGAAAAATTCCAAAGTGGCGATACTAACGATTATCTTGCCCGTTGTCAGCATTTTAATGTAGATGGGTGTGTGCTTCTATCCGGACAGGAGCTAGAAACCTCTATCAGCGAATTAGACAACAGTGCAATTCCATGTATCGGCGTAGATTTAAAACTAACGGGTGACAACTCTGGCTTTATCATGTCGGATAATTTCAAAATGTCCTCCAAAGTGGTAGAACACTTTTATTTACTGGGCTATCGAGAGCTTGGCTACATCGGCAGCTCCTCAGATTCAGACATCTCCAATATGCGCGAAAGTGGTTATCGCAAAGCTCTTGAAGATTTGGGGCTGCCTATTAACGAGAATTGGTTCTTAAACGGAAGTAACTTCTTTGAGGCCAGTGGGTATGAGACGATGCGTAGAATGATTGAGAATGGAAATTTACCTAGAGCGATCTTCGCAGCGTCCGATCAGCTTGCTATAGGGGCGATGCGTGCCCTTAAAGAGGCTTCTATCGCTGTTCCTGAAACTGTTGCAATTATTGGCTGTGATGATATTGAGGCCTGCAATTATACAACACCCCTATTGACTACCATCCGCCAAAATAAAGATAAGATCGGTCGCCTAGCAGCACTAATGCTGTATGATCTAATAAACAACCAATCAGGTACGAGTTCTTTCAGCGTAGAACCAGAGCTTATCATTAGAGAGTCCTGCGGCGCTCCTGAACGGGGGCTAGTGTAGCCTTTCTCGGAGAATACACGAATAGCAAAAAGGGGCTGTCCCAAGCAGCCATTTTATGGCTTGGTGACAGCCTTTTTATGTTTCTTAACACTACTTGATGCCCAAATGGATTCAAGGGCGTACCTAGTGCACTCCAAATGATGCAATAAGTGAAGTACTTATAAAATAATTGGGGAATTTCTCCCTAAAAATCAGAGATTTCTGTTCATCGGACTTATAATTAGGGAAAACTTCCCTGAATTTTGGCCTATTCAGTAACTAATAAAGAAATCACCCTGATTATTAGGGAGGAATTCCCTGATTTCGTTCATTTAGAGCAAATATCGGCTATTTTTAGGGAGTTTTTCCCTAATTAGTTTAAATCCACTTTGTACATCACATAAACACAGAACGCATATCGCTCACCGTACATAGTCCAGCGTCACAGATACCACAAATCATATACTGCAAGCCGAACGGAAATCACACCTAACAGTCACCTACCGCCCACCCCAATAACATAGAACACTACTCATGGCTTAGAACACTATGCGTGGCACACATTCATAAAGTACAATAAAATCCATTACTTTCCCAATTCAAAAAAAGAAGCTGCCTCCAAGTAGAATCACTACTTTTGAGACAGCTTCTTTTATTATAAAGATTATAATAGCAGGAATCTTATAGATCGAAGTACAGGGCATATTCATGTGGATGAACACGAATCGCTACCTCTTGTGCTTCAGAACGTTTCAGAGCAATATAGTTATCGATGAAGTCCTTAGTAAATACGTCGCCTTCTGTTAGGAACTCGTAATCAGCTTCCAAAGAATCAAGCGCTTCGCTCAGGCTGCCTGGAACGCTGCGGATTTTTTCTTTATCTGCATCAGACAATTCATAGATGTTCTTATCAAGAGGACCATAACCCAGTTCTTGCGGGTTGATCTTGTTCTTGATTCCGTCCAGACCTGCCATCAGCATTGCGGAGAATGCCAAGTAAGGGTTAGCCGTGGAATCCGGTGTACGGAATTCGATACGACAGCCTTTTGGTGTCACAGCTGCTACTGGGATACGAACTGCTGCAGAACGATTTCCTTTGGAGTAAACCAAGTTAACCGGTGCTTCGTAGCCAGGAACCAGACGCTTAAAGGAGTTGGTGCTTGGGTTAGTCAAAGCGATCAATGCTGGTGCATGGTACAAAATACCACCGATATAATGAAGAGCCATTTCGCTCAGGTTAGCATAAGCGCCTTTTTCATAGAACAAAGGAGTATCTCCGTCAAAGATCGATTGATGCACGTGCATTCCGCTACCGTTATCACCAAACAGCGGTTTTGGCATGAAGGTTGCTACCTTGCCATACTGACGTGCAGTGTTTTGTACAATATATTTATAAGTCATGAGATTATCAGCAGTTTTCTTCAAGGTATCAAAACGGAAGTTAATTTCCGCTTGACCTGCAGTGGCTACTTCATGGTGATGACGTTCAATGCGTAGTCCAACTTCAGCAAGCAGACGGCACATCTCACTACGGATATCCTGTTGGGAGTCAACTGGCGCTACAGGAACATATCCACCTTTAACGCCAACTTTAAATGCCAAGTTGCCGCCCTCTTCTTTACGACCCGTATTCCAAGCCGCTTCTTCAGAATCTACGAAGAATGAGGATCTGTTCATGCCACTTTCGTAACGAACATCGTCAAAGATAAAGAATTCTGATTCAGGTGCGAAGAATGCAGATGTACCTACTCCGCTTTTTTGCAGGAATTCTTCTGCTTTCACAGCAATACCGCGAGGATCGCGCTCATAACGTTCGCCATCAGGAGTGAAAATGTCGCACATCACGTTCAGCGTTGGATGAGCTGTAAACGGATCTATGAACACACTATTCGGATCAGGCATCATAACCATGTCTGATTCTTCAATACCACGGAAACCTTTGATGGAAGAACCGTCGAATGCTACCCCATTTACAAAAGTTTCATCTTCCACTTCAGAAGCTGGCAGAGAGATGTGGTGGGCACGACCACCTAAATCTACGAATCGAAAATCTACCCACTCGATATTGTTCTCTTTAATTGTTTGCAACACTTTTTCAACCGACATGAATTTTTCCTCCCCCAAGTTCCGAACATTAGGCCGCTCACAGTATGCAAATGTTCTTGTTTTAATTTTTTTTGCTGTCGTAATTATAAATCTCATACCTAACATCGTCAATGCTTATGTCAGGTATTTCTTTCAGCAATGTAAGATATTCTAACGCTTTCGTGAAATCTGTTATTTTCGCATATTTTCATGTCACATTTATTTTATTCAACTCCAAAAAAACCCTCTTTTCCCACTAGGTCGCGGGTTAAGAGGGCTTCCGAGGAAGCTCTTAGATTGAATTTTATAGCGCCGAAACCGTTTCTGGCGAAGTAGAAAACTTACGTCCAACAATTGGAGCCAGCTTTTCCAGATCTTTAAGCAGGTTATCAAACTGATCAGGGAATAACGATTGAACACCATCACCTGTCATGGAATTGTCCGGATCTGTGTGCATTTCGATAATTAGCCCGTTTGCACCAGCAGCAACAGAAGCTTTGGCCATAGGCTCAACTAACTCACGACGACCGGTTCCGTGACTTGGGTCAGAGATTACTGGAAGATGGCTTAAGCTTTGTAGAACTGGAATAGCCGATAGATCCAGTGTGTTACGAGTGTAGGTCTCAAATGTGCGAATACCGCGCTCACAGAGCATTACATCCTTATTACCGCCTGCCAAAATGTACTCCGCTGCATTGAGCAACTCATCATAGGTCGCACTGAAGCCACGTTTTAGAAGAACAGGTCTGCCACAGGTACCCAGCTTGCGCAGCAAATCAAAGTTCTGCATATTCCGTGTACCCACCTGCAGAATATCCGCATGCTCCGCACAGATATCAACATACTCCGGTGTCATAACCTCTGTAATCGTCAACAGGCCATGACGCTTTCCTGCTTCAGCCATCATAGTCAAACCTTCCACACCTACGCCTTGGAAGCTGTACGGTCCTGTGCGGGGCTTAAACGCGCCTCCACGAAGTACCTGAGCACCAGACGCTTTAACAAGCCGGGCGATCTCATCAATCTGCTCTGGAGACTCAACGGCGCAAGGTCCGCCCATGATCACCAGGTTTTCTCCACCAATCTTCACACCCTTGATATCAATAATCGTATCCTCAGGATGGAAATCCCGGCTGGCCAGCTTGTAGGATTTGGAGATCTTCACGACGTTCTCTACACCCTTCATTTGCCGCAAATGCTCGGCGAGCTTAGGAGTGACGCCTCCCACTAAACCTATCACCGTGTGATCTGCTCCTCTGGAGAGATGCACCTGCAAACCTTCTTTTTCGATTACGGCAATTATATCTTTAACCTGCTCTTCCGGTGTTTGATTTGATGTAATGACGATCATATTTATAACTCCCTCTCTACACTTAAAATTTATAATAATTCCGCTAGATACTATCGCGCTACGACGCGTGTTCGCTTTTAAGCTTTTATGCTTTTAATCACTAAAGCAATTCTACCTCAAAAAGCGATTATAGTCAATCTATATTCTAGATTCCTATGCTGGAAGCGTTCTTTCGATAAAAAAGAGCACTTAACCTCGACTGACGAAGTTAAGCGCTCTTGTTGCAGCGTTCATAATATATAAGTTCGAGCCTAGCCCATTACATTAAGTAGTACTTGCACTCTTATTCTTAACCGGTGGCAGCAGCTTCGCCATATTCACAGTACGTTTAATCTCCCACGTCTCCGGATTAGCCGAATCATACTGATCTAAGTAGTTAATCACTTCTTTGGTGATAGGTGTAGGTGTGGATGCGCCAGAAGTGACCCCGACGATATTCACACCCTCTAACCATTCTGTTTGGAGTTCAGACACATCAGAAATACGATGGGCAGGAACCCCAGCGATTTCTTCCGACACCTGTGCCAGACGATTAGAGTTGTTGCTTCGCGGATCACCGACAACAATCACCAGATCACATTGCCCTGCTTGTTCCGCTACAGCCTCTTGACGTACCTGGGTAGCCATACATATCTCATTATGCACTTCAGCACCTGGGAAGGTCTCCAGAAGCTTTTTCATGATATGTTTAATATCCCACTGGCTCATAGTAGTCTGATTCGTAATGACGATACGTGAAGAAGGGATGGATAACGTAGCAATCTCATCTTCTTTTTCAATCAGATGCACATGCTCAGGGGCAATACCCACAGCACCCTCTGGTTCCGGATGGCCTTTTTTGCCGATATAAATGACCTCATAACCATCATCTACTTTTTCCTGAATAAGATCGTGGGTCTTCGTGACATCAGGACAGGTGGCGTCGACCGTAGTCAGACCCTTGTCCCTTGCCATCTTGCGCACCTCAGGAGAAACCCCGTGTGCAGTGAATATAACAGTCCCACTATCCACTTTATCCAGAATATCCAGACGATTATGTCCGTCCAAAGTAATAATGCCATCATCTTCGAACGAATTCGTGACATGACTGTTATGAACAATCATACCCAGTATATAAATCGGCCGGGGAAGATCGAGATTTTGCGCAGCCTGCCGTGCCATAACCATTGCATCGACAACTCCGTAACAATATCCCCGGGGAGAGATTTTAATGACTTCCATGAGTTCACCAGCTTTCTGCTTTCATTGACCTCTGTAATAGGACACTTCTAAATTATACCCTATTCCAGCGGCGGAGCAAAGAGAAGCGGCAACCAGATGACAAAAGTAGTACCCTCACCTTGGCGTGTAACAACCTCCACAGACCCACCATGCTCGTCAATAATCCACTTAGCAATGGATAGACCAAGCCCAATCCCTTCCGTAATTCCACGCGATTCATCCGCACGATAGAAACGATCGAAGATATATGGAACCTCATCTTTATCCATACCAATACCTGTATCAGTGATCCGAATACCAACCTGATTCTGATAGAAAAGGGTATCCAAACTCACGATGCCAGAAGGCGTGTACTTAAAGGCATTATCAATAAAAATAAAGAGCATTTGCTGTAGATAATCTTTATTCCCAACTATATATTTGCCGTTTAAGACTGACATATCACCTGTAACCCACTCGGCTTGACGCGGCAGGAAAGAGGCGCGGCGCGCAATCTCATTCATCATCGGTTCCAGTGCCACGGGCTCTATATCAAAAGTACGTCCAGTATCCGCACGCGCGAGCGAGAGCATATCCGCTACCAAGCGGCTCATACGCTTAGACTCGTCTGCGATATCCTGCACCGATTCAAGCGATAGCTGGCGAATCTCAGCTTCACTCATCTTCCCTTCTCCGGGTTCCATCTCCCAAACCTTTTGCAGCAGATCAATATTTCCGCGAATCGTAGTGAGCGGTGTCCGAAGCTCGTGTGAAGCATCTGAAACGAAACGGCGCTGAGCCGCATACGAATCCTCCAGCTCTGTGTAGAATCCTTCCATACGCCCAAGCATACTGTTAACGGTCTCAATAAGTCTTCCTATCTCGTCTGGCGGCCCATCGTATTCAATACGCGAGCTTAAATCATTCCCCGTCTGAATCCCATTCGCAGCTTCAATTACTTTGCCGATTGGACTCATGGATTTGCGCGCTAGGAACAAGCCGAAGGTAAATGCCGCGATCAGGGTAGCAAAAGAACCTACGAGCAGGATAGTTTTTAAACGCTCCAAGAGCTTATTCTGTTCACCTACATAGGTAGCCACTTGTAACACAGCAGCAGGATTATTTTTATAATTTTCCAATAGAATTGGCCGTTCATAAATCAGAAATTGATTGCCTTCAATTACAACATTACGAAATCCCTGTACAATTTTATCCCGCTCGGGATAATCAAATGCAAGATTACCATTTCTCATGTTTGTCGTTCGCTGCATAACCTTAGTATCATAAACATAGATCTGTGTATACGTATTAGAATTCTCAGGAGTTCTGACCCCATCCATCATTAGTTCACCGCTGTATAAATTGATACTGAAAAATGGAATGGTCTGCTCAGCTTGCACCTGGAGGCGATTCTTCAAGTCCCCATAAGTATTAAAATAAACAAAACCGTAAATTGCGGCTGATAAGGCCAGCAGCATAACGGCCAAAATCCCTGAATACCAAGCAGTCAGCCGCAATCTTATAGACATGTTAGTTGTCACCTCTTAGAATGTAACCGGCACCCCGGATCGTTTGAATGAGGCGTTTACCGCCATGCTCCTCCGTCTTTTGACGTAGCATAGCTATGTATACCTCAAGCACATTAGATTCACCGCTATAATCATAACCCCATATTTTATCCATGATCAGATCCCGTGAAAGCACACGTTTCGGATTTTGCATAAAAAGATGAAGCAGCTCAAACTCCTTCGCTGTTAGCTCCAGTCTTTTACCGGCACGGGTAACCTCACGTGAATCCACATCCAGCGTAATATCTTCATAAGAAACCGCTTGCTCTCCACCTTCACTTTGCTCACTCTTACGCCGAAGCAGCGCACGTACACGTGCAAGCAGTTCTTCCAAGGCAAAAGGTTTAACCAGATAATCGTCCGCACCCAGATCAAGCCCTTTTACACGGTGCTCAATTTCATCCTTCGCGGTAAGCATGAGAACAGGAACATTACTGCCCCCTTCCCGCAGGCGGCGACATACTTCAAAGCCATCCACCTGAGGCATCATTACATCCAAAATTACCACATCCGGATCACTGCTCAAGATTGCCCGTAATCCATCCGCTCCATTCACCGCTGTTTTCACATCGTAACCTTCAAAAGCTAAACCTCTACGCAGCATAGAAATAATCTTTTCGTCATCATCAATAATTAGAATATTCGGTCGCATCAAGCAGCCCCCATTGTTCAGTTCTTTTTATATATTGTAGCAGTTTACATCACAATTAGACAAAAACGGAAGGGTCGCCCCTTCCGTGTGACTTACCGTCCGGTATTATTGCTGCTGACTTTGTTGTGTAGTCGTTGTATCAAAATCATTTTTGTTACCGATGGTAACTGAAAGATCCATGGTTTTACCGTCGCGCACAACATTTAATGTTACTTTATCACCAACTTTTAACGTTTGAATGAAGGTAATCAGATCTTGGTTGGTTGAATACTTCGTTCCATTCGCACCGGTAATGATATCGTAAGGGCGCAGATCAGCGGTATACGCTGGGGATTTATAGATGATATCTGCAACCACAGAACCTTCTTTAATATCCGTACCCATTTGCTTAGCAACCTCATCTGTAATCGTCATAAGAGTTGCACCAATGAAAGGTACCGGCTCTTTCGGAATGGCTTGGTTGGCTTCCAGTTTATCTACGACTTCTTTAATCGTATTCACAGCGATTGCGAAACCAATACCTTGAGAATCCGTGCTGACGGCTACGTTCATCCCGATTACCTGTCCATTCATGTTGAGCAACGGCCCACCTGAGTTACCCGGGTTGATAGAAGCATCGGTTTGCAGCAGATTTTTGTAATTACGAGTTCCACTGCCATCTTCTTCGTTAATATCAATACTGCGTCCTTTTGCACTAAGAACACCGGAAGTTACAGTATGGTCGAAGCCTTGTGGGTTACCGATAGCAACCACTTCTGAACCTACCTTTATGCTATCCGAATCTCCAAGTGCTACGGTAGGGAAATCACTATCTCCTTCAATTTTAAGCACAGCCAAATCCAGATCTTTGCTAGAACCTAGCAGCTTCGCTTCATAAGGCTTGGTTACGCCATCGACGGTTACTTGGATTACATCAGCATTGTCAATTACGTGCTGGTTGGTCAAAATATAGCCGGATTTCTCATAAATGAAGCCTGTTCCAATTCCATAAGGGATAAGCTGTGATGAAGAATCCGATCCTGATTTGGAATCCTGTTCATTTTGTGAAGAACCATTTCCACTGTATTGATCCCCGAAGAAAAATTGTGAGAAGGGATCACTCAGATTCGGGCTGGATGAGCTTCCATTACGCGAATTAGTTTTCACTAATGTCTCAATCTTAACGACTGCTGGTCCCACTGCATCAACAACACCTGTCACATCACGAGATCCAGTCACCAAGGATGTAGTAGAAGTAGAAGGCGCAACACCTGCACTCTCGCCCGTTGTCTTCGCCGTTCCATTCGTTCCGGAGCTAGTAGCAACCGTTGTAGCTGTATCTCCCGTAAACCAGTTACCTCTGTCTGCCATATACATTGAGCCCGAGAGAACGACCATACCGGCTAGGAATGATACCAGCACTGTTTTTAACGAGCTTTTTGGTTTTTTATTATATTGCCAGCCGCCGCCACCTTCAGAACCGCCACCGCCATTTCCTCCGCGGCCACCACCATTGCCATCATAGCCAGTGGTACGAAGTGATGTGTTATATGGTAAGGGCTTTACAGGCTGTGGAGGTGTAACCTCGACCCGTTCTGGCTCCATCCGATTGTAGTGCTGCGCGCCTCCGTCAGCGTTATTCTCATCTTTGTTCAAAGATTTAAAAGGTCCGTAAGAATAGTAGTAGGATGATGATCCTGTTTCAGATGAAGTATTATTATTGCTGCTATTGTTATTATTGTCCCATTCCCGATCTGGTGCTGGTCCATTGTCGCGATTGAAGTTGTTTTTGTTATCGTCCATGTTTATCTTTCCTCCTGCTTCCTGTCGCCGTGACAAGGATTAATTTGTTTTCATATTCTTATTTTGTACTTTAAACCTTAAGGTCACATTAAAAACAATTTAAGCGCAGATAAAAGATATAGGCAAATGGGAGGAGATTATACAGGGAAGCAGAAAAAAGAAGCTCGGGCGCGAAAAAGGTCGCGGCCCGAGCTTCTAAAACCATTTCAAATAGTAATGCACCTTAGTCTACAAGTCCTACCCCTGAGCCCAGCCCTTTCGATGAGCGTAAATAGCCAACTGGGTACGGTCATCAAGCTCGCATTTCATCAACAGATTGCTGACATGCGTCTTCACTGTCTTGATGCTGATATGCAGCTCCTCACCGATATCCTTATTGGTCTTGCCCTCAGCTATAAGCAGCAGGACTTCCTTCTCACGCTCTGTTAAACCGGAGGAATCACCTTGCACGGTGCGCTGGCGTATACCACGGGTCAGCGCCTGTGACACATCACCCGTCATGACGGGCATGCCGCGGTAAGCCCCTTGCAGTGCGTAGATTAACTCTTCTGCCGACACTGTTTTGAGCACGTAGCTGACAGCACCAGCCTCTATAGCATCTACAACAAGATCATCCTCCAGAAAGCTGGTGAGGATCACGATTTTGAGGCCAGGAAATTCAGCCAGCACTGCTCTTGTGGTCTCGGCACCATTCATCACAGGCATCATCAAATCCATCAGCACGAGGTCAGGCAGACCTTCATGTCCACCAGCACGCAGCATCTCCAGCGCCTCTTGTCCATTCGCCGCCTCACCGATGACCTCGAATGTAGGCTCCAGCATTAGATAAGTTTTGAGGCCCATCCGTACCATATCATGATCATCTACGAGCAACACTTTTATGACACTCATGCTCTACTCCTCCTCGTCCTGTGTATCTGTTCCTAACGATCTATTCTGCTCTAATTCTGGGTTCCCTTGAACAAACTTAGGAATATGTACACGGATCGTCGTTCCCGCACCCTTGCGGCTAATAATCTCCACTTGCCCACCCAGTTTCTCCGCGCGTTCGCGCATGGTGGTGAGACCGTAGGAGCCTTGTTTTTGCTGCACATGTTCAAAACCTTGACCGTCATCACTAATACTCAGCACAACTTGTCTTGATCCTTCACGCAGTGATAGGCTGACCAGTCTAGCTTCAGCATGCTTCACAATATTCGCCATCGCCTCTTGAATAATTAGGAACAGCTGATGTTCGATCGCTTCCGATAACTCGCCCTGAAGTTCGAGCTCCTTCATTCCTTTTAAGCCATTCTGGCGACAATAATCGGGAAACCATTTTTCCAGCGCCTCGAACAGATTTCGACCTTCCAGCTCCACTGGACGCAGTTGTGCAATTAATGCTCTCATTTGTTTTTGTGCCATCTGAGACATTGTAATCAACTGGTCCATGACCATTTGACCTTGAGCTTCATTGACCTTCAGAACTTTAGGCAGCGAAGAAGCGGACATATGGATGGCAAAAAGCTGTTGGCTCACCGTATCATGCAGATCCCGGGCCATACGCCTTCTTTCCTCCAACACCGCACTCTCCGCTGCCTGTTCCTTCTCAATAACCTCTTGTTCACCCAATCGCTGTAGAAGCTGCATCTTATTCTCAACCGTATCCATCATGACATTAAACTCGTGATACACTCGGGCAAAAGACTGATCGTCACTTTCTGGCATCCGTACGGACAGATTTCCTTTGGCTACCTGCAGCATATTCAGATCCAGATGATCAATCCGGCGCTGAATCCGCTGGCCTGCCATGTAGCCGATAACTACAGTGAACAACACAATCCCGAGACATAAGTACAGCCACATCCTATAATCCTTCACTTCGATATAACCAAGGCAAGTGCCTGCATACATCAATCCAGCGCTTACCGCTCCAGTGAGCAAAAAGTAAAACAACAGCAACCATTTGGTATTACTGAAGATTGTCCCCATCTAACCCACCGTTTTAACTTTAATGTCACCTATAAATGCACTTACATTTATACGGACTTTTTTGCCTGCTTCTTTATAATAAGGAGTCTTGCACTGTACACTGCTCATAAACCCACTGCGAGACTGATCCAGAACTTCCATATCCCCGATAAAAGAACTGCTGTTCACCGAGATGCCAAGATCCATATCATTCGGAATGTACACTTTAATGTCGCCTATAAAAGCGGAAATATTAATCCTCGTTTCGCCATAAGCAATTTGTGCATTCGTCAGATCCAGTACGGTATCGCCGATAAACTGCGAGATATTCGTGTTCTTCAGTTGGAAATGCTCGCGCCCCATGTGGACATCTCCGATAAAAGCAGAGCGATTGGTCGATTCCTTTTGATTATTTGATTCATGGAATTCCTCATGCCATTCACCATGTCTACGAGCATGACGCTCATGACGTTCCTGACGTCTGCGCTCGTGTCGTTCCTGCTTCTCTTGCCAACGTGCTTCAGCGCCGGACTTATAAGATCCTGTTTCGTCCTCATCGTCTTCTTCATCTTTTTGAAGATAGTCCTTCCAGTCGCGTTGACCAGAAGCCTTGCCGAATTTTTGCTCAAATTGTTCATCAAGTGTGGAATCCAGCGGTTTGGGCGGCTCCACATCTAGTGAGCTTTTTCCTGAAGGAAAGTGATCTGGTGGTGACGGTGGAGCTGGTGGCACAGGTGGTACTGAACCGCGTGGTTTAAAAATCACATAAAGTCCGCCGCCAATCAACATGACTGGAATGAACATTTTGAAAAAATCCCCGGCCGAAATATCAAACCAATCTAAATTCCGTCCAAGGAAAAACACTCCGATCGCCAGAAAGAAAAAGCCGCCGATAGGTGAAGAACCTTTTGATTGCTCCTCCCCTGTACCTAAAAGCCGTTTCATTCCCATTAGGATCAAGATAACCGGCCAATAATTCGAAATCAGGTAACCTAAGCTGAAATCAGTGTAACCCAATTGTCTCAGTAGAAACATAGCTCCAATCCCTATCAGGATCAGGCCGCCTAAAACCTGGCTGGTGAACCTTCTTTTCATGACTCATTTCCCCTTTAAAGTAGTGGAACGCTCTCTTCTTCAATCTTATAGCCTTAGTCTACAGGAATGAAGTGCTGAGAAACAGCGGCGAGAGAAGGAACTTCCCCTCAGTCTCTAGACTGAGATGAATGGGATAAAATTCTATTTACTTCATTATATATGAAAAAAGACTGTCCCTCAGTAATTAACTGATTTGGACAGTCTCTTTTTTTCAGCAGTCTTCTGCTTCAGTTAGCGCATTATTGTTGCGGTTTCTGAGCTGGTTTAGAAGTATTTCCACTTTGCTTAGTAGCGCCGTCATTCTCAACAGCAAACTCAGCATTGTATTTTTCATTTGGTGTTTTGTAATTTTCTTGTACTTTAGATTTCTTGTTATTGGCCACGGAATTCACCTCCTTTTCTCTTATGCAGCATAGAATATGCTTACTAAGAGAACATCTCGGAAGAGGCAATTGCTTTGCCCCAGTCCGTATTATGGCAAGGTGATGTCACTATTATGCATGACCAAGTGAAAATAAGTTCAATCCCATTAAATGGATTCTTCGAGTAGGGATTGCGGCACTGCTTTGTAAGTCTCAATCGCTTGGCTCAGCTTCTTCAGCATGACTTCCGTGCAAGTCCCGTTACCACGCTTAATGAGTTGAACTACAACCGATTTTTTGCCCCATTCCTTATACACCTGTTTCGTAGTAGCAAAATACAGATCAATCTTCCGCCCTTTAATAGCCGAGCCCGTATCAGCAACTATGGCGTATCCATAGCCCGGTATATAAAGAATACTACCCAGCGGCAAAACCTTAGGGTCAGCAGCAATGGTTGAGACTGTATTCTTATCTCTGCGCACTTTTACACCTGAATAAGTGATTCCATATTCGGGATGCTTAGATGTCTTACCTGTAGATTCATAACCCGCAGTATAGCCAGTCGCCATTACTTTCATTGAAGTAATAATCTGGTCTTCCGCGGGAGCGGCTACAGGAATAGAATTTGGTAACTGTTTTGAAGATCCGCTGCCACCATTTGTTTTAGTGGTTGGAGCTTTGGTGCTCTGCGGTGCCTTTGTCGCTGCTGGTTTATTTTTTGTTGTTGCAGGTAATACAGGTGCGACGGAATGCGCCTCGTTTGACATTAGTGTGGCGCGGCCAGTCGCAAGAACGACCTTATCATCTGTGGTTCTCATAAACACAGAATTAGCCTTGGTATATTGCAACTCGTTCGATAGCGTTTTGTTAATACCCGTGTGCTGTAAAGTGTCTCCTGTCCCAATGGCCCCTACTGCCTGTTGCTTAGATTCTGGAATGATTCCAGCAGCGGTCAATAGCAAAACGATGGTGACAAAAAGACACCAAAACCTCTGAAATATGCCCATTTTGTTCATGTGATAAACCTCCCCCTTATTAGCGAAGGTTTCCCGATTCACAAAATTTTATACATGAAGATCAGAAGTTGATCCTCATGGGCATATAACAGAGGTCTTATTTAGACGTAATTTTGGTGTTGTTAATTACAAGAAATTAGGAAATCACACGATCAGCAATTTCCTGAGACAAGAGCTCAATCACTTCTTGAAGCGGCTTAGCTCCAATGTCGCCTTCCCCGCGTTTACGGATGGAGACCGTCTGAGCGTTCATCTCATTCTCGCCAACTACGAACATGTATGGCAGTTTCTCAAGCTGAGCTTCGCGGATCTTATAACCCAGCTTCTCATTGCGAAGATCTGCCTCAGCAGAGATACCACGGCGACGCAGCTTGTCTGTAACTTCCTTGGCATAATCGTCGAACGCTGTCGATACAGGAATTACTTTAACCTGCTGTGGAGATAACCAAAGCGGCAGCGAGCCCGCAAAGTTCTCTAACAGGAAGGCAACGAAACGTTCCATAGTACCCAAGATTCCGCGGTGCAGAACGACTGGACGGTGTTTTTGACCATCATCACCGATATATTCCAGTTCAAAACGTTCAGGCAGCAAGAAGTCGATTTGTACAGTAGACAGAGTCTCTTCTTTACCTAATACAGTTTTAATTTGCACATCAAGTTTAGGACCATAGAATGCAGCTTCGCCTTCTGCTTCGTAGAACGGCAGTCCTGCTTCCTCTACTACCTCACGCAACATCCGCTGTGCAGTTTCCCACATTTCGTCATTCGCATAATATTTCTCTGTATCCTTAGGATCACGATAGGACAACCGGAAACGGTAGTCATTAATACCAAAGTCACTGTATACCTGTTTAATCAATTCGATTACACGAATGAACTCGCCTTTAATTTGATCCAGACGGCAGAAAATATGGGAGTCATTAAGAGTCATCGAACGTACACGGTGTAAGCCAGTCAATGCGCCTGACATTTCATAACGGTGCTGGATACCAAGCTCAGCAATACGGATCGGCAGATCACGGTAGCTGTGCATCGAGCTCTTATAAATCATCATGTGATGCGGGCAGTTCATTGGACGAAGAACAAATTCTTCATTGTCGATAGTCATCTTAGGGAACATATCCTCTTGATAGTGCTCCCAGTGTCCTGAAGTTTTGTACAGTTCAACATTACCCAGAACTGGTGTGTATACATGCTGATAGCCAAGACTTGCTTCCAGATCTACGATATAACGCTCCAGAATACTGCGCAATTTGGCACCCTTAGGCAACCAGATTGGCAAGCCTTGTCCTACCAATTGATTAAATGTAAAGATTTCAAGCTCTTTACCAAGCTTCCGGTGGTCGCGTTTCTTCGCTTCTTCAAGCAGGCGAAGATGCTCATCAAGCTGAGCTTTTTTAATCCAAGCTGTGCCGTATACGCGTTGAAGCATCTTATTCTTGCTGTCGCCTCGCCAGTAAGCACCAGCTACATTCATCAATTTAAAGACTTTGATCTTGGCAGTCGACGGCACATGCGGTCCGCGGCATAGATCGAAGAATTCACCTTGTTCATAGATAGAAATCACGCTATCTTCAGGCAATGCCTCGATCAATTCCAGCTTGTAAGGATCACCTAGCTCACCGAAAATTTCAAGTGCTTCCTTGCGGCTAACTTCTTTGCGCACGATCGGCAGGTTCTCCGAAATTATGCGGTCCATTTCCTTTTCGATTTTGAGCAAATCTTCAGGATTTAGAGGATGTTCCAGATCCATATCGTAGTAGAAGCCATCTTCAATGACCGGACCTACACCAAGCTTAACTTCTTTTGTTCCGAACAAACGTCTGACCGCTTGAGCCATCAAGTGAGCTGTACTGTGACGCATAACCTCCAGACCTTCAGGTGAATCCAAAGTTACGATCTCTACCAGTGCGCCCTCTTCAAGGGGAGTAGATAAATCTACAACGATACCGTTCATTTTCCCCGCTGCTGCATTTTTGCGCAGGCCACTGCTAATAGAAGCTGCTACATCATCAATACTGCTACCCTCTGCGTATTCACGGACAGAACCGTCCGGAAGCTTAATACTTACTGACATTGCTAATTCCTCCTTCATATAATTAAGCCTAACGGCCCTTTAACCTTTGCGGAACAATAATATCCACGCACACAAAAAAACGCCCGTCCCGCAAAGGGACGAGCGATTACACCCGTGGTTCCACCCAAATTCGATTCTCTCTAGCCTCCCTTGAAACCTCAAGCGGAGTGAAGATAGAATCCTTCGTAAGCATGGAGTAACGACCATGAACCGGCAGTTCTTACTATCCCATTGCAGGGAGTTCAAAAAGGCAGCTACAAAGGGGTAAATCGAAAGCAGGATGCCGGAGGAAATTTCAGCCTAAGTTTCCTCTCTCTGAACGGTCCAGAACAATCAACTCATATCTTCGTCAATGCTGTTAACGTGAATTATGGAGTAATTATAAATCTGTCCTCTCTGACAGTCAAGTCAGAAAAGGGTCCAAAATGATAGAAACTCAGGCAGAAGACACACATAAGGACTGTTCTGGCAGCCAATACATGGATACCGAAACAATCCTTTTGTGGTTATTCCTCTCGCCGTTTTTTTTCAGGTAAGCGGCCTGCACGTTTCAAAGACTCACGCAACAAGTATTCGATATGTCCGTTTACGCTGCGAAATTCCTCTCCCGCCCATCGTTCCAGCGCCTCATGCAGATCCGGATCGATCCGCAGTGGAAAGCTTTTCTTGGCCGCCATGATGCACCGCCTTAGTACAACGAGCCGGCGTTAATGACCGGACTCGCTCCGCGCTCCGACACGATCGCAACCATCAGATTATTGATCATCGCCGCTTTGCGTTCCTCATCAAGCTCAACTACGCCGCTTTCTTTAAGCTGTTTAATCGCCATATCGACCATGCCTACGGCGCCTTCAACAATGATTTGACGAGCGGACAGAATTGCAGATGCTTGCTGACGTTGCAACATTGTACTGGCAATTTCTGTGGAATAAGCCAAGTGTGTAAGCCGCGCTTCAATGACCTCGACACCAGATATCGACAAACGTTCTTGCAGCTCGGTTGCCAATTCTTTAGCAATCTCATCTGCATTAGCCCGCAGGGACATGCCCGATTCATTGAAGTTATCATACGGGTATTTACTGGCTACATGACGCAGCGCTGTTTCACTTTGGATTTCCACAAACGCCATATATTTATCTACATCAAAAAGCGCTTTTGCAGAGTTAATTACCTTAAATACGATAACTGCAGCAATTTCAATCGGATTCCCTTCCACATCATTAACCTTCAGCTTGACACTGTTAAAGTTACGTACGCGGAGGGAAACCGTCTTGCGCAAACTGAACGGAATGACTGCAAACAAGCCACTTGTCACGATAGTCCCTACATATTGCCCGAAAAAGGTAACTACGACCGACTTATTGGGCTGCACAACCGTAACACTTGTACATAATACCCCAGCTACAACGAACAGAATGACTGGCACTGCGACATACTCCTGAACAGCACCATAAATTCCTCCAGCTAAACAAACTGCAATCAATGCGAGAACCCAAAATCCACTGACAGGACGAAGCGTTTTCTCTTTCATAAAAGCACCCCCACTAGATATTCTTTTGATATGATTATGATATCACTTTTGGATAATAATGTGAATAGGTAAAAAGAAATTAAAAATGCTTTTCTGTTCATATTTCATATACTGCAGCTCTATCGGACACTGATGCTCTTATACGTATCATTTTCTGATTTCCCCATCCTATCGGACCCCACAGTCGCTATTGCACTAAAAACCAGCCTACATGAGGCTTTTTTCAAGGAATAGCGTCGCTGGGGTCCGAATCCCGACTCAAAAGGCGCTGAGTCTGCGAATAAGATCCACTGGGTCCGTACGCATAGCGGATGATATAACAAGCGAAGATTCAGTTGTGTTCTGCAATGAGGCTTGCAAATGATCGTAATCCTAATCTTACAAAAAAACGCTTGATGCTCATTAATCCACTGAAGGATTAACAAGCATCAAGCGTTGATTAATTAATATATATTAGTTCTGCATTACAAAATCATTATCAATCTTCGCATTAGGATCATCGAACACCCGCAGAATATCATAACGTGTATTCCGCTGCGCTGGAACTTTGCCTGCTTCGCGAATCAGCTGAGTAATCGACTCGATGTTTACCTTGTAAGTCGCACCCGCCGAAGATACTACGTTCTCTTCAATCATTGTGCTGCCGAAATCGTTGCAGCCATATTGCAGGGAGAGCTTGCCGACCTCTGGCCCCATAGTGACCCAAGAAGATTGGAAGTTCTTAATATTATCCAGCACAAGGCGGCTGATCGCCACCGTCTTCAGATACTCCTCAGGCGTTTGTCTGTCCAGCTTCAGGTTGGTATTGTCCGGCTGGAATGTCCATGAGATAAAGGCCAAGAAACCTTCAGAATCATATTTGTTGGCAATACACTCATCCTGAGCCTCACGCACACGTAGTAAGTGCAAAGCACGTTCCTCCATACTTTCCCCAAGCCCAATCACCATTGTCGCTGTGGTATTCATACCCACTTTATGTGCCGTCTGCATTACATCCATCCACTCGCGCCACGAGCCTTTTAGTCGGCTGATTTTGCGGCGTGTACGGTCATCAAGAATTTCTGCGCCTCCACCTGGCAATGAATCCAGACCCGCAGCATGAATTTCACGAACCACTTGTTCCAGTGGTAATCCTGATACTTCTTTCATCTTCATAATCTCCGCAGGAGAGAAGGAGTGCATTGTAATCTCAGGGAACCGTTGCTTAATTCCGCGCAGTATATCTGTATAGTAGCTAAATGGAAGGTTAGGATTAGTTCCACCTTGCATAAGAATTTCTGTACCATTAACAGCAATTGTTTCAGCAATTTTTTGATAAATCGCCTCATCTGGCAGCACATAGCCTTCATCCGAGCCTGGTCTGCGGTAAAAAGCGCAAAAACGGCAGTACACATCACATACATTCGTATAGTTAATATTACGGCCAATTACAAAAGTGGCTAACGGGTCCGGGTGCCAGCGTTCCATAATAGTGTTTGCAGCAGCACCCATTTTCTCAATTTCGTTGCTCTCGAATAGTCGGATGGTATCTTCCAATTGGAGACGGTCGCCCCGCAGGGCTTTATCCAAAATAAGATCTATCGCACTCATCGTTCGCATCCTCCTTTTAAACCCTTAGGGATATGGTAGATTCACAAAATCACAAGAAAAAATAACGTTGTCGTCCTTTAGAGATAACAACCGTTTCTCGTAGTAACATAAGGATAAAGTATAGTATGTAACTTATACCTTATATTTTAATAAATGAACAGTTCATTTCCTCATCGTATCACAATCTGAACAGCTTGAAAAACTTTTTACTTTCTCAGCAAGATACCATCCAGCAGAAAGAGTCCTTACATTGCTGCCTGCACCCGTTGAATCAAAATTCCCTGAGGCTGTCGGACACAGATGACGTTATTTGCAAGTTTTTAGCCTTTAGAGCATAGTTATGGACTCCAGTGATGCTATTCCATGAAAAGAGCCTCATGAAAGCTGTTTTTTAGCGCTATAGCTGCTGTGGAGGCCGTTAACATTCCAAATGTGTAATAATGCTGTATCTAAGGTCAGCTGTGTCCAATAGCAAAAAGTCCAAAAAGAAGAGCTATCCCAGCAGCCAATTCCCGGCTTATGAGACAGCTCTATTTCATCCTCAGTCTAACACCAGCTCTAAATCAACGGTGAGTTAGATCCTCGATATTTTCCAGCAATTCGGTGCCGATCTGGGTTGCCGTTACTTTTACTTCGTTTCGATTTCCGCCCGCGCAGCCTCCAAAGCATGACCCAGATCAGCAATTAGATCCTCCGCATGTTCAATGCCCACCGAGAAGCGCAGCAACCGATCATCTACACCCACCGCATTCCGAATTTCCACAGGAATGTCCGCATGCGTCTGTACTGCAGGATAGGTCATTAACGATTCAACCCCGCCGAGGCTCTCCGCGAAGGCTATAAGCCGAATATGACGAAGCAGAGGTTCTACGTATCTGGCATCTTTTAATTTGAAAGAAAAAATTCCGGTATTGCCCGAGGACTGGCGATTCTGAATTTCATATCCCGGATGATCCGGCAGGCCTGGATGGAACACTTCCGCAATCGCCGGGTGCTCTTGTAGATAGCGGGCAATTGCTAGTGCATTACTCTCGTGCCGTTCCATACGCAGAGCCAGTGTCTTCATGCCTCTCATCAGCTGATAACTGTCTGTTGGCCCAAGCACAGCGCCAATAGAGTTATGTAGAATCGCTATTTCAGCGGATAATTCAGCCCCTTTAGATACAATAAGACCAGCAAGTACATCATTGTGTCCGCCCAAATATTTGGTAGCACTATGGACTACAATATCCGCACCTAATTCCAGAGGACGCTGGAAAAATGGAGTCAGCAGTGTATTGTCTACAATTGTGAGCAGCCCATGATGACGAGCCCAAGTAGCAACGGCTGCAATATCCGTAACCATCATCAAAGGATTCGTTGGCGTTTCAATAAATATCGCCTTTGTATTTGGAAGACGGGAAGCCCCAAGCGCATCCAAATCATTCGTATCTACATAGGAAGCAGTGATTCCAAACTTGGACATAATTCGTTCCAACAAACGATAGGTCCCGCCGTAAAGATCCAGCGAAACGATCAAGTGATCGCCTTGCCCAAACAGGGTAAATATGGTTTGAATAGCCGCCATCCCAGAGCTACAGGCAAAACCTGCATCACCAGACTCCAATTCCGCAGCCGCATTCTCCAGTACGGAACGGGTCGGACTTTTGGTACGGCTATAATCGAAACCTGTGCTCTGCCCAAGCTTCGGGTGACGGAATGCCGTAGCATTATAGATAGGAAAATTAATGGCTCCGGTAGCCGGATCTTCTTGTGAACCTATTTGTGCCAGTCTGCTTTCAATCCTAAGTTTGTCGTCCATGATAAATGCCTCCTAAATTATAATGTAGCGCTGATCTTAATAAACAATCGGGTCGATATCGTAAGGTGTCTCTTGATATACATAGTAATTGAGCCAATTAGAGAATAATAAGTTGGCATGTGCACGCCACACTGCAGGAGGTGTCCGTTCTGGATCATCTTTAGGGAAATAGTGTTTCGGCAAGGCCATCTCCATGCCCCTCTCCAAATCACGATCATATTCCCATTTCAGGGATAGAGGATCGTACTCGGAATGTCCGGTCACAAATATTTGTTTGCCGTCGGTCGTAGCTACTAGATACATACCAGCTTCTTCGGATTCTGCCAGAATCTGCAGATCTGGATTGCTCTCAATATCTTCGCGGGAGACATCGGTATGACGGGAATGCGGTACATGGAATACCTCGTCAAAACCGCGCAGCAATTTAATGTTATTTTGATTAATCGTATGGGAGAATACACCAAAACATTTTTCAGGCAATGCCACTTTACGAACACCAAAATGATGATACAACCCTGCCTGTGCCGCCCAACAGATATGCATGGTCGAGGTCACATTATCCTTGCTCCATTCAAAAATCTCTTTTAGCTCTTCCCAATAGGATACTTCCTCAAACTCCATTTGCTCTACGGGTGCTCCTGTAACAATAAGGCCATCCAAACGGCGGTGGCTGATCTCGTCAAAAGTTTTGTAAAAGCTTCTCAAATGCTCAGCAGAAGTATTCTTAGAAGTATGTGAGCGTGGATGCAGCAAGGTAACATCAACTTGCAGCGGTGAATTTCCTATTAAACGCAGCAATTGAGTCTCCGTCGTTTCTTTAGTCGGCATGAGATTCAGAATAGCAATCCTTAGTGGACGGATATCCTGATGGAAAGCCAAACTTTCATCCATCACAAAAATATTTTCTCCGGATAGTACTTCTTTTGCTGGTAAACTGTCGGGAATTTTAATTGGCATTGTCTTTCCACTCCTTAACTGTATTTAGGTTATGTTGTCACATCGCGGCTTTCTGAACAATAAAAAGACCTTTCTCGGAAAACGAGAAAGGTCATATCTACAGTCATATGCGCCTCTCTCATCTGCCAGAAACTTTTGGACGGGGTTTAGTCGTCAGCAAAGTTCCGCAAGAATTAGCACCGTGCGTTCACACGCCGGTTGCCGGGTTTCATAGGGCTAGTCCCTCCACCTGCTCTTGATAAGATTTAGCTGTATTCAATTAAATTTCTTTAAAATTTACTTTAAATCATGAACCTCCTTTTCGTCAAGTCCATACAATGCTGAAGTAGCCTTAAAGTAACAATAAATTTGCTTGAAAGAGGCATACTCCGTTGTTATACTAGACAAGTATTTCATACCTGAACGAAAAGAAGAGGTGAGAAGAAGAATGGAAGGCGACCCGAGCTCGCAATTAAGTGTACAAAATGAGCAACCACACAGGATAATCATCAGCTTGCCGGCGGCGGGAGCAGTTCTTCTTCATGCCCTCGAATCGTCATTCGGCCTCTTGTATTGATTGTAACGCCGGCCAAGCTGATTTTTTTCTCTGTGCTTAATTAGCAGTCCCTGGTGAAGACCCGGGGATAGAAGGAGTGGAATCAGATGAAAATCCGGCTGGTGAATGCAGGGGTTTTTACACCTATTGATGAAATTGATGAAACATTGACACCCCCAACAGAAGGGTTCTATTGGATTGATGCAGATGTGGAGGATTTGGAGCTGCTTCAGCCCCTGTTCAACCTGCATGATCTCGCTGTTGAGGATTGCCTTAGTGAAGAGGATCAACGTCCAAAGATCGAAATATACGAAAGTCATTACTTTATTGTTGTAAACAGCATCCGCTTTGATGATGAGGAAATTTTCCTGCGGGCACTCAATATATTCTTGGGCAGACATTATATTATTACTGTAACGAAACAAAAGATCCACGAGCTGCGCATCCTGAAGCCCATGTTATGGGAGCAAGAGGTTAGCGAACCCGACCAATTCCTTTACCTGCTTATCGACCTTGTCGTAGATAATTATTTCTCCGTAGGTGACCGAATTGAAGCCCGGATTGAGAAGCTTGAAGAGGATATTTTAATGCATACCAAGAAATCTCATCTGAGTGAGATTATCGGTCTGCGAAGTGAGATCTTATGGTTAAAGAAGATGCTGGGACCACAGAAAGAGGTTATCAATACCCTGAACAAAAAAGACCTCCGTCTGATTGATGATCAGCTGCAGAAGTATTTTAGCGACATTTATGAAAATGCAGTTAAAATATCCGAAACCTTTGAGACGTACCGCGATCTCATGGGCAACTTACGTGAGGCCTACCAATCCAGTATCGCCAACCGCGCCAATGAAATTATGAGAGTATTTACCGCGATTACAACGATATTCATGCCTTTGACCGTAATTACCGGAATCTATGGGATGAACTTTGATCATATGCCTGAGTTGCATACGAAATACGGCTATTTTGCCGTTATAGGTCTAATGTTGACGTTAGGCTGTGGGATGCTGTATGTATTCCGCAAGAAAGAATGGCTATGAAAATAAACGGACGAATAGGCAAGACGAAGGCCCTTTAACCCTATGGTGTAAGGAAGCCTTCGTCTTTTTGATATGAGGAAAAGCTACTAGAAACTGGTCGCCACGCCCACTTTAGGAGCTTGCTCCCGCCGGAAACGAATGCGGATCAGCCGCAGACGTTCATAATAGCTGTCCAGCCCTTCTGCTGCTGAAAAATCCTCCCCATACACCATATGCAGCACTGGCTTTAGAAAAAGATCTCCTGCCTCTAGATAGGCATTCCATATCGCTTCCTGTTCATTCTGCGGCATATTTTCCAGTTCTACCTCGATCAGTTTCTCCACGCAATAACCTTCTCTTTCCAGCTCCTCTACCGCTTCAATCAGTTCGCGACGGTTCACTCCACTGTTCACCTTAAGCTGTTCTAACCCTAACCCATTCTCGATCCCTTGCAGCAGAATTCGCCGTAATCGCAGTCTTTCTAGCTGTTTCTTATATTTGACCTCTTTCTGTTTATAGAGCCAGGATACAAAAGAGTCCTCCTCAATTTCTTGGTGAACCCAATTCAAAGGAAAGGAATGTTCCCTTGCAGCCGTAGAGGTTATAGCCAACCAATCCGTGCCATATTGGGCTACCTTTCCTTCCCCTACACCAGGGATCTGCAGCAGCTCCTCTGGTGTATGCGGCAAGAAAGTGCTTATCAAACGTAACAAACGATTGCTGGCAAGAATGTAAGGGGCTTTCCGTTCACTAGAAGCTCGGCTGCGGCGCCAAGCACATAACTCCTCATAAATAGCTTCGTTCCCATTATATTCACTGTAATATTGCAGCCTTAGCTGCTCCTGATTACGCCCAGTAAGGCCGTCTTCTTCATGAAATACGCCATCAATCAACGGCCGATAGCCATCCCCCATCTTCACCGCCAGCTCATGCCTGTAAACACAGAGCATTTCATTCCAAGAACCACCCGCATACCACAAATGCTCCTGCGTCTCCTCACCGTCTGAAAAATCACGCCAGCCCAGGCTCCACACTCCTTCTTCCTCTCCAATCCATAGCTGAGCGAACACCTCTTGATCCACCCCAGATATTCTGGATAAGCGATTCATAAATACAATTTGCATATTCATCCCTGCCTTTCTAGTCTTCAGCAAGCACTATACCTACCGGGTCTGAACTACTCTTCGCTGGTGTGAATCCCACACTGTCAGACTCGGAAAACGCAAAAAAGCACCACTCTCACGATAAACGTGAAAGAGGTGCTCCCTCATTAAATGCTATACTGTTAGATCCTACAATACCATATATTTCCTAACAGTCAATATCTTTTTATACTAGTTTCTTGCCAAAGCTAAGGTTGCCAGTCCAATCGCACCTGCAAGTCCTGCATTATCTCCAAGCTGCGGTGGCACAACGTAATTATCAATATCGGTATTGAGCGCTGGATGCTGAACATAACCTTTAAGCAGCTCCTGCAGCTTGGTACGGATTAGCGGGAACAAGTGGCTTTGCTTCATGACCCCACCGCCCATTACGATTTTTTCGGGAGACAGAATCAGCACGTAATTCATAAGTGCATGTGCAAGATAATGAGCTTCCATATCCCAAGCTGGATGGTCAACAGGCAGCTCGCCTGCTGGTTGTCCCCAGCGTTTGCCAATCCCCGGACCTGCGGCTAACCCTTCAAGGCAATCGCCATGATAAGGGCAGTAGCCCTCAAACGTGTCCTCTGGATGTCTGCGAACTAGAATATGTCCCATCTCAGGATGAGACAATCCATGCACCATCTGACCTCCAACAACTGCTCCCGCTCCAATACCTGTCCCAACCGTAATATAAAGGCAGCTGTCCAGACCTTTAGCCGCTCCCCATTTACTTTCCGCAAGCGCTGCACCATTCACATCCGTATCAAAACCGATCGGCACGTTAAATTGCTCAGCCATTGTACCTACCAGATTATATTGTCCCCAGTGAGGTTTTGGTGTCGTTGTTATGTAACCATAAGTAGGGCTGTCCAGCACGGGATCAATCGGTCCAAACGATCCAATACCAAAAGCTTCTACATTCTTCCCATTAAAATAGTCGATTACGAGTCCCATCGTTTCTTCCGGTGTTGTTGTCGGAAAGCTAACTCGGTCCAGAATGGTACCGTCCTCATAACCAATCCCGCATACAAACTTCGTTCCGCCTGCTTCAATCGCTCCCAATAACTTCATAGCAACTATCTCCCTTCTCCAATAAGCAATAATCCGCCATCCAGTGTGAAAATAAAAAAACAATATAAAATAAAACAATCAACAGCCCTTATTATACGTTGGATGAAGCGCTATCACAATAATAAAACTCCCTTCATGCAATTTTGCATGAAGGGAGTTTTATTATTGTTTAATTATTTAAGTCATCAAACATAGAGCCTTTTACCGTAACCTCAATTTGATCCAGCGGCTTAATGCCGACAAGCTTGCCCAGTGATTTGTATGCGTTGGTACTCTTGGAGAGCTCCACATCTGCCAACCAAGCCTTAACATAGTACTTCCCATCTGGCATTTCAGCTGTAGTATAGACAGGAATATGGTCCTTATTAATCGTAATCGTCACCGTAGACTTTTCCGTGATCTTGTACATATTCTGATTCAAGCCCACATATTCACGGTATTTGAAATTGTCGAAGCTTCCCAGTGTACTAGACTGTGAGTAACCCTCTAATATATTCTTCCAGAATTCATGGGTGCCATTATCACTTTCTCTTTCTTGTGAATATGGGATCTCTTCCACATCTTTAGTAAAGCTGTTCTCCACCGTCAACAATTTCGCATCATTCACTCCGGTGTTATCCTCTACGGATAAAGCTGCTGGCTTTCTTGCAAAGTTATTCCCGTTTTTGCTCAGTGGTTCATTCCGCAGATTGACCGCAACTTTATCATTATTGATATACATAAGATCAGTTTCATATCGGAAAGAATTCGTAAGTTCCTCAACAAGATCCTTATGGTCCTTCGTGTCTTTATCCGTATCTTTAAACGTAACTGTCTCCAGTGTAAAGGTATACGTTCCAACAGGATTAAAATAATATCCGGATTTAATCGGATAATCATACCCTTGAAGTTGCTTATCCGTCGCAAACACGGCGGTATCATAATTAGATTTGTCGTTAAGCATTTTTTTAGCGGTAGCTCTGGCTTTCTTATAAGCTTGAGCCATGCTATTCTCTACCTTCCAACCGATGTCTCCGCTTGCCTGTTGTGTGAAGATTCGTTCGAATTGCCCCTTTACTTTCGTCCAATCCTGTAAGTTCTTATTCTCATCTTCATGAGCCATCCAGCGGATTACATTATAATTGTAAGGCTCACTTGTCCAGAGGAGCTTTCGAATCAAAGAATCCGCTTTATTCTTGTCTATTGAATTCTTGTACAGCTTAGGTGCTATTTGTTTGGCCCCGTTATAAATATAGGTCCGAATGGTTTTGACATCCTCACCTGGTGTAAACGGAGCTGAAGTGCTGCCGCTCTCCGTATACGTTTGACAAGATTCAACATCTTTACCTTGCCCGTTCTTAGTTGTGCTGCACACCTGATAATTACGAGTGAAATTTCTGCTCACAGTACCCTGGAAACTGATATTACCTGACTTTTGATTAGGTGTATACGGAGCCGGATTAATGTACCACTTACCGTTAACAGGATCATCACCAAAATCAGGACGCTGTAGACTAGCTATGATGTCAGGTTGCCTAACTATAGTACTGGCGGCATCGTTAACCAGCGGATTATTCTCCACACGGAAATAACGATAGATAGTATCCGAATTATTGATTACTTCCAAAGCGCCTGTAGCATTCCCACTCCAAGTAAAATCAGAATATTGCGGTTGTAGAACAGCCTTTATAGCAGCACCATCGGCTAACCCGAATTTCACTTTTTTCGATAACACATTATAATCCAGATCGAAGGAGCCTTTAGTTGTTGGCATCGAGTTGACCTTCTTAATCCATCCGTAAATCTCATTATTTCCGTAAAAGACTTCATTAGGTGACTTCAACCTGTTCAGATTAAACTGGATGTATACGTCCTCATCAGGCATTGTAAATGTCGCGAAAAGAATATTGTCAGCCGTATTAGCCGCAAGCATAATTTCACCTGCTAACGTTGACGCATGACCATGGTATCTTACAGGGATTTCCTTTCCGTTACTCGTGATCTTCCAAGCGTAATCTGTTGTTTTCTGCGTGGCGAAGCTGGATCTGAGTCTGATTCCAACGGTTACCTCTTGTCCAGCTACCGCGCCGGTTGGCAAAGTTTCGAAATGAGGGGATAAATCATTTACCTGCAAAATAAACGGTGCGATAGGAATGCCTAAGTAAGTAATATTTCCGTTGGAACCTTGGATGTAAATCCTGCCTGATCCCCAAGACAGATAGGTAGGCGGTTGCAAGACGTGAACATAATCTATCCATCGCCCTCCCTTAGACGGTGTAGTATTCTGAGTGTATACAACCCTGTCTTTATACTCCTTGTCTTGATTGTTATAGATGAACCGTTCATATTTCTTACCGGCATAGCTCAGGTTTAGTCCAGTAAGAATCGCCTGCTCAAAAGTCCCGCCGGAATTTGCTAGATACTCAATATCCCGACCTACAAATGCATCAAAATCATTTTTTCTAATTTTGTAGCTTGATTTTACGCCAGAGTCCTTCCAAGGTTCCTTAATCATATTAAAATTCTGAATTTGAATCCCGCTCCATCCAGCATACCATGGAGCTCCCTCAGTTGAGACCGAGTCCCCATCAATCGAATACCCGGAAAAAGCAAACATATTGCTATGCTCCAGCCATTCATGATTTCCACCATAAACAATCTCAAAATTACTATTGTTAGATTTTATCTGGTTTTGCAACAAATCCTCTCTTAACTTTCCTTTATTAGTCTCCATTGTGTAATAATTAGATTTTTTATAGAGCTCCGCCATATCTTTATTGATCTTCTCGATAACAGCTGTCGCTGTTTTTGGAAGATTGTTAGATGTATCATTCACTGACTCTTCAGAGAAAACTGAAGAAGCTATAGATTGGAATAAGAATATTGTCACTATACTAAGCCATATCGATTTTTTCATACCTTCACCTCTCCTACTTCGGCCATACTGCGATTCCTATATCCCCCATACCAGGAGAGTCTACATCAATTTTATAATCTTTGCTTTGGAAGACTTTATAATCTAGCTCATCCATTCTTTTTGTTTTTGTTCTAACATACTTCATAATCGAATCTACGACATCGCCCTCAATGTTTTGTCTAAGAATATTCTCCGCTTCCTTCGCTTCCAGTGCAGGGTCAGAGCCTATATTAGTAAATGTAATTGTGATTTGAAAAAGATACTGACCTGCTTTCCGATCATCATTGTTGTATACTGTCAGCTGTGAATCGGTAATATAAGTCGACTCTAGATTGGCCCCCAATTGAGTATACGGGATTTCAAACCCATGAATCGTTACCGTCTTCGCTCCATTCGTTGATTCTCCCGTAGCAGGCTTATCAGAGGTAGCTATTTCACCTGAAGGAGTAGTGATGTAGACCGTCTTCACAGCATCATCCCATTTCACGTTTACACCGAGTCCTTCATATACAAATCGAAGTGGGACAAAGGTTCTTGACTGTTTGAACAATGCTGCCGTGTCCATTTGTTTTGTTTTTCCATTGAGCTCATAACTCTTTTTCCCGATATAGACACCCATTGTTTTGCCTTCAAGCGAGATTGTTGCCTTTTTGGCCTTACTGTCCCATAACACCTTAGCTCCAAGCGCTTCACTTATAAAACGCACGGGTAGCTGTACTCTTTGCTGCGCATCGATAAAAGGCTGGGCGTCTGGAAAAATAACTTTTTCTCCATTTACTACTACCCTCAATGGAAGACTTGCTGCAAAACCTGAAAATGCAGAAGTCATCAGGGATACCATTAGTAATAAAAGTAGAGAACTGATTAATTTTTTCATATAATTACTCCTCTCAATTTATCTTTCTATTTCCTGATATAATTAGTTAAGATGTATTGAGGTAGTACTTGCACGGGCAGCTGCAACAATTTTGGATTCAATCTCTCGATATTTTGTAACTGTGTATCTTAAACCTGCAGTTTTTCCGTTAATCGCTGTTGTTACACGATTTTTCTGTGTCCGGACTTCATTGCTTAAACGTTGAACTTCTCTTAATTGAGCTTGAACATAAGATTCACTGTAAGTCCTGCCCACGTTAGAACTGACTCCTGAAGCTATAGATAATATCCTCTCGACGGCTTCAGCAATGCTCTCTTCCTTACGCACCAGACTTTTCTGCAGACTCTCCAGTTTATCCATATTCGCCAAAATCTTGGCTCCTTGAATGACACTAGCAGATGCAACTGCAATCTTCGTTATGGTTTTCGTTACGGTCGATTTGACTTTGCTGATCGCTGAATCTTTAATCGTGCGTACGCCAGCGATAAATTCTTCCTTAGTTTTCTTAATTTTAGATTTTACACTTTGGAATATATCCCCCATTTTCTTCATTGCTTTGTCTTTTACACTAATCCAATATTCCTTCTGAGCTTCAATATACTGAATGGCATTCTCTACAAAACGATTAAAGCCCTCTTTTAATTTCGTCATAAAATCAGAGACTGCGTGCTTTACCTTTTGTGAAAACTCCTCAATTTTATCACCGATCAAATTAGTCACTCGGACAGCTTCTGTCACCATATTCGTTACAAATTCAACACTTTGATTATAAAAGGAGACCACTCTCTCCTTGATATCCTCCACCTTTTGCTCAATCCAGGGAATCACACTGTCAATTACAAAACCAATCACATAAAGCGCAACCAGAGCTTTTATAGTGACAACGAGCGCAGCTAACGCTGCAGTAATCGCCGCAGTAACAACTGCAACGGGCCCAACAGTCACCATTAAAAGCCCAACTACGGCTATTCCCGCAAACGCTAATGGCCGCAGATCTACTTCCCCATCCAATACTTTAAAAATCCCTTCAACCAATGCTTCCTTTAGTGGCCCCGGCACAATTTCTAAACCAACTGTAATATTATGCACAAGGTTAGGAACCAAAGCCCGAGTCTGTGACTCTGAACGTTGAAAGGACTCATTGTTCCCGTCGATCTTCAGTGAGAATAAGGAATGATGTGGCAGCACGGTATTCCTTTCAGATTCAGTGTCAATGTAAATACCTGCTGATGGATTTTGAAATAAGGCCGGAACGATGTCATTTTTATTTCTGAACTCTTTAATTTTGTCATTCTCATTCAATTCATCTATAGTGGCCCTGTGTTTATCAAGCAAGGTTCCATTAAATCCCGGTGCATTAAACGTTGATGCGGAAGTTAGCTGATTCCGTAAATTCTCAGGTAATATAAAAGAGGAATATAGGGCTAGATTACCTCCTAGCGAGTGCCCAGTCAGAAACAATTCATAACCCGCATCTATTTTGAAATTATCCATATATTCTTTAGCTTCCGCCTGTTGTAAAGATTCAAGGGCATATGCAGTTGTTCCGTTGTTTTTCCAGTCATTATGGTAAAGCGGGTTATCCATTGGTTCACTACCCCGGAACGCCGCTACCTTTGCCCCGTTCTTGGTATCTACTGTAAATGCAACAAAACCTGATTCCTCTTTTTTATTATGAGAGACGATATTGGAGATTTCCCAATTCTGATAATCAGATATATTCATCTGCTCTATGAGATCATTCCACTGCTTGTATTCTTTGACTCCGTTAAGATCGTCAGGAAAGCGTTCTTTTAATTGTTGCTGACCTGCGGGAGAAGCGTAGAAGTTGAGAACTTCGCCGAGAGTGATTTTTTTATATAATGCATATGTTTTTTCCAAATCCTTAATGTTGAGTATATCTAAATAAACAAGTTGTGAGATCTGCTTTAACTCTACCTCTGTAAGCGTATCGTCCATTACAATCCCCCTCTTTGTTCCATTCTTTTTATTCTGTCCTCTTTCCATATATCAAAGAATTCTCTAATCTTGTCTTGAGATTCTACAATCTTTCCATCAACTCCTAATTTGAATCCAGCCATTGTAACTATATTAATAATTCCTGTTTTTTTAGTTTCGTCACTAAAATATATGTCAACACTTTCCTCTGCCTTTTTGACCTCTTCTAATCGACCATAGGCCTCTGGAGTGAGGTATCCTATCCCTATCAGACTACTCACATATTTATTTTCTGCTAGTATTTTTGCAAAATCCATATATTTTCTCATTTCTGCCTCTTGGTCCATATCTCCATTACCATCAACATAGTTATCACTATTTAAATAGACTGAAATCACCAGCGTATTCGTTGGATATAACTTCAGAAATTGCTCGTAGGAAATCTTTGTATCGTTATGCTTGGGGTAAACCAACCCCGTTTCGTTGGCAACGATAATTTTACTGTCAGGCCAAATGCTAGCAGCGATTGCTTGAATCATTGGTTCGTCTTTTTTTGCTACCACCTGGTTTAAATAGTTGTCATACACCTTTTCCAAATCCTTCGTGATTTCCACCCGTACATTAATCGTGTCATCCTTCTTAGGATGCACAGTCGCCTTCAAAGTATTGTTGTTCATCGTTCCCCAACCGCCGCCTATGCCATCAAGGATGAATTCCTCGCCATACTTTTCCTGCAAGGAGCTCAAAATTTTCTTTTCACTTTTCTCCTCTCTAGAGCCACATCCCATAAAGCTGAACATTGATAATATCAACATCAGAGTCAACACCTTCCTTGTATAAATCTTTTTCATGCTGGCTTCACTCCTTTTTGATCGCGATTCCAGTTAGTAATCAGAACTCAAAATCCAGCTTCAATTCTGGAAATTTGAGCATTTGATTCATGGTTGTTTCAACCACTTTATCGAGATGTAATGTCATTTGGTTCGTTAGTTTCTCCATACGTTCCATGAGGGCATTTGTCAGTTTATTCAACCATTCCTCTACATGGTCCATCAGCTTATCCCCTACCGGACTGCAAATCAGCAAGATGGATAAGACAGCTTGCGTGATTTCATTAAGCTCTTCTGCTATTCCCGCTGCCTCTAGCATGGCTGCTTCAGATAGTTGTTCAAATTTCGCACGGATGTCATCGAATAAGAAGGATTCCGGAATATTATTCATTTCGGTTCTCCACTCGCTGAACTTCGCATCCAACATTCGTTCATATTTGTGGGCAATTTCAATCAGTGCACCTCGCACTTTTCCTACATCTAACTGATCTATTAAGGTAAATATCACGTAACCCAAATGATCCGATGCAGATTCTGTTAGTCCGACGGTATCCCCAAATCCACTCATAACAGCATCAAAAACAGGCGTATGCTCTTCCGTTAGGATATTAATCTTGGATAGCAAAGCATAGGCATTCCCTTTTTCACCTATAATCACATTCCCCTCAGAGTCAAAGGTATAGCGCTGCCAAAGCGAATCAGGAATTAGAAATTCCGTTTCTTCTATACCCGATTTAGCAAATACAATCTCTTCGTTGTGTTTGCCTAACGCGGATACAAGACTGTTATAAGCCACAATATTTTTAACCTGAAGCTTCCCCCTTTGCTCCGCAGTCAGAATGTTTACTATACCTGGTGCGTCGAATACCACACCACCAATCCCCTCATTAACCGCTGCTGCATAAAGAGCTAAGGCACCGCCCATGGAATAACCAGTAACCTGGCAATCCTTCTCCCCTTTGTTTTTTAATAAAAATCTTGATGCTTCCTCCGGCATGCTGCTCTGACCGCTTAACAGAGACTGCAGATCCGCAAGCCAATCTTTTCCTTTATATGTAAAGATAATTAATCTATCATCATGCTCATCTCTATAGGCATAGGCTGCTGCACCAGCAAAAGTCAGACTATCCGTCAGTTCGAGACCGTCTGCTGCTTCTACAACTGATGCCAGTGTTATGTATTGTTGTTCGGTCAGCTTCACTTACAGATCCCCCCAAATAAATTCACTTCATACTTACTTAAAATCATACTAACAAGGCAGATAGCTCAAAATCTGCCTTGTTATGTATGCCAGCATTATTTTCCACGCAGTTTACTTGCCATTTCTTGCTCGGCTTGTTGCTTGATGTTAGCAATTTGCGTTAGGTTCTTACTGATGTTCTCTACACAGAGAACCATTTCCTTAAAACTAGGCATAAGTCCATCGAATTGTTGTATAAAAGCAGTTTGTGATTCTCCTTGCCACCAACCGCTAACAGCATGAATTTCAGATTGCAATTGTTTGATAAGAGTATCTGCATTGTTTGCTTTGGTTTTAATAGACTTAGCTACACCTAGTGCCTGATCCGGATTAAATGTAAGATTGTTTCCCGCCACATTATTCACCTCCTTTCAAAGCATTTCTATCTCAACACCCCTGTCATTACTTCTGGCTTTGCTTTTGCTTTTCTAATTGCTTTTGTTTCAGTGCCTCTTGCGCCGCCTTCTCTGCTAGTCTTCGCTTTTCTTCTCTTTCCTGTTCAGCACGGATCACTTCTGAAGCCACTCTTTGGACCCCACTTTCGAGCCTATCCAGCATTGTAAGCAGGGTCTTCATTTCGCTATCCAGCTCGTTGTATTCACTTTGAAATGCTTTAGAAGCCGTACCGGTCCAATAGCTGGCCGATTGTGTATAATCACTTTGCAGTTTTTTTGAAGTACTGTTCACTTCATTGATTAGACTATGGATTTGTGAAGCGTTTCCCCTGATTTCTGATGGACTAACTGACACTAGCTGCACCTCCATCCTAAACTCCTACTCCCGCATTAACTCGATTCTCCTTACTCCATACGGCACATCTTAATCCGGTATATTTATTCTTTACAATGAGATAGCCATCACCTTGCTCCCCATCTTTCTCCTGGATTCCGTAAGGTAAGGACACATTGTAAAGATTTTGTTCTTTCATTCTACCTAGCAGGATCCCGGTCTGTTCTTCTCGGATAGTCTTGCCCAAGGAATCCCAATTAGAGGTAAGATCATTTGTGTTATCTGCCGCTAGAACAGCTACCTTCATGCCGCGTTCTTGCTTCACAATTCGTTCAATCAGCTCATGCAGCATATACTTGTCTCCGCTCGTAAATTCACTTAGACGATCAATAACGAAGATTATCTGCTTCCACTGTTTCATCAGAGCGCCAACGTCACCACCGGACATTCTGCATGAGAGAAGCTCACTGCGTCTAGTTTCCAATTGTTCTTTGATCCCATCAATGAAATTGTCCAAATCATCCACGTTCGATAAATCCGTTACGTAAGACTGTTGTATCAGTTCATAAATGCCCATAGCAGATGAATCCAGCGCATATACCTCTAGATCCTCCTTTTCGCTCAGCAGCTTCATCCACGATACAAGTAAAGTGCTCTTTCCTGACATAGCCTCTCCAGCTATCATCAGCACTGGTGTTGCAACAAGGTCTATAAACACAGGCTGTAAATCATTGTTGCCCAAGCCTATTGCCAGTTGCTCTGTATTATTATTGAGCTGCCGCAGATCAATCGTAGAAGGCATCACCGGAATTGGTGCGGCTCCAGTTAGATTCAAAGCCTCCATTCTCTTCAAGATGAGCTCGGTAGCGGTATGTTGATATTCAGGAAGCGAAGTCTGAAATTCCAAAGGCGGCTTGCCTCTTACCAATCCTCTGCCTGCAACCTTAGCGGGTTCCAAGCCTTCCGTTCGTCCTACAATACCATCATATTCACTCTTCTCAGTCATCTGGAAGCTGATCGCCATTTTGAAGTTAACCGAAAATTTATATCTGACCAAAGCACTATTGGTTGCTGTAGCGACCATATAAATACCGTATTTAAAACCTTCACGAGCCAGCAGCACCATTTGAGCGTCAAAATCTTCGTAGGTCTCCGATAAAGCAAAGTAGTTGTCGACTATGACTATAAATGCGGGCAGTTTTCGTCCACTTCTACGGTAATCATTGAACCCTTCACTTCCATTATTTTGAAACAGCGTTCTTCGATCCTCCATAACCCTGAACATAAAGCGCATAAATTGGTCAATTTTATCTTCTTGCTCCAGTGTCATTACCCCACCGACATGAGGGAGTTTCTCCATAGCTTTGAGTGAGCTTCCGCCAAAATCCATAATATAGATATTGACGTCATCCGGCGGATACATTAGAGCCAGCGATAAACATAACGTTTTGAGGAACACGGTTTTACCTGTACCCGGCGTTCCATAGACAAACAGATTCCCCTCAGATGCAAAATCTATCTCCAGCGCTTCCTGTCTCTGTCCTCTTGGATCATCCATGATCCCCACTGGCACACTGAGCAGTTTCTGCTGCTGCGGCCATCTACCATCTGCTAAGCTATTCGGCAGCAATAAATCGAGGTAGACTACTTCAGGCAGTGGCGGTAGCCAAGGCCCTTTCATTGGAGAAATCCCATATTGCTTGGCAGTTTCTGTAATGTATTCAACCATGGCATGCAGTTGGGAAGCAGACTCATTTTGGGAGAATTTCTCTTCCTCAAGCGGAAAGATCTGCTCGCTTCTACCATTCAGAGCTACCTTATAGATTCGTTTGGTCTTGTTCTCCTGTTTCTGCAGTTCGCCTTTCGGATCATAATCAGCACCAGAATACGCAGATTGGAACAACTCAAAGATCTCATCATTTCCGACCTGTATATACGCCCTTCCCGGTTCCTTAATCATGGCCGCATCAGGACGTTTAATAACATCCCGACTGTCAGCCTCATCCTGCACTTTAAGACATATTTTAAATTTCGAGTTACTCCATATCTGGTCATCCACTACGCCGGCAGGCTTCTGGGTGGCAAGGATCAAATGGACGCCAAGGCTTCGACCTACCCGGGCCGTACTTACAAGCTCTTTCATGAAATCCGGTTGATCCTGCTTAAGCTCCGCGAACTCATCCGCAATCATAATCAGATGGGGAATGGCTGGCATGTCACCTTTTACATTTTTGCTATAAAATAATTTCTGGTATTTATCAATATTGTTCACGCCATATTCCGAGAAGACACGTTGCCGCCGCATGAGCTCACTTTTGATAGATAGCAGTGCTCTCGTCGTTTGATTCCCATCCAAATTCGTAATGGTACCGACCAGATGAGGCATTCCCTTGAATACATCTGCCATGCCGCCCCCTTTATAATCAATAAGAACAAAAGCAATATCATGCGGATGGTAATGAATGGCTTGGGATACGATGATACTTTGTAATAATTCACTTTTGCCAGAACCTGTTGTCCCGGCTACAAGACCATGGGGCCCGAACCCCGTCTCATGCATGTCTAAATATAAAGCTTCTCCACCAGCCCTCACCCCTATAGGTACACTCATGCCCATATAGGTTTTGTTGCGGGTCCAGTTCAACATTACATTTACTTCAGATACCTTTTCGTTCTGTAGCATTTCCATCAGTGTGATGGAGGATGGAAGTGAGAAATTAGCACTTGAATTTTTGATTCGTAGCGGTGCGAGCTTTCTGGCGACTAGATCTAAATCTTTTATATCTGCCTGATCCGGAGTAAATACGATCTTCTCCCCGGTTAATCGATTGGCCATTTCACCGTTTTTTCCGTTTAAATGAATAACCGTTTTACAGTTCATGGGCAAATAAGCGGAATTCTTGGCGATAAAAAGGGTTGATACTCCAAGCTTTACACTGCCGTTGTACAAATATTTACTGATTAGCTCATTCTCAAGTAAGGAAGCGTCCTCTACAATAAAGAGATAATGGGGCAATACACCACCGCTCAAAGACCTCATCTCCCGCTCCTTCAAAGAGCCATAAATCTCGGACAAGGTCTGATGGGCAATGGCTTTACCACATAAAAGAAATCTGATATTAAAACCGTCATCCCATAGGTGGGGTACAAATTTCAGCCAATCCCATTTCTCCAATTCATCCTCTGCGGCAAGAACAATAACCCTGACATCGTCATAACCATGATGAGTCACAAGCTGTAGCAGCATCAGTTTTATTAGCACAGCTGTTTTATCGCTTTCACCGGCAATCCCGCATATTTCGGTAGTCAACAGATTAACCGTTATAGGAACGTTCGGGACCTTCTCAAATTCCATGGCCAATCTCTGCGGCTCCATCAGCAGCGGGTCTGTTTCAAGGATGATCGCCTGTTTGGTGTATTTGATGTGCAGTTCCAGGGGTACACTTCCCACCCCGATCCGCAGAGCCAGAAAATCATTATGTGAAGGCGTTTTTTCCCATAGCTTGTTATCCCTGCGCGAGATTCGTTGCACACATTCCGCAGGATCCGGGCTCATTTCATTCATGGCTTTCACCTGTTGTTCGCGAGCTATCGACAAATCGCTGCGGACATCGGTTATAAATTGAAGATATTTTTCTTCCCGTTCCTTCTTCTTTAGCTTATATTTCCGAATCTGAGAAGTTGCTCCTGTCAATGAGCCAATCAGTGTCATTACTGTGGTCGCAACTGAGATCAGTAAATAGATGGACTGTGAAGTCATTGCGATTAATACGGTAATAATCAACATTACGATAGGTGGAAGCAATATTCCGAACCAAGAGATCTCTGGTTTCTCGTTAATCATAGGTGGATTAGGAACATCAATTTCTCCCCGGGGCATATCCGGTAGAAAACGGGGCTGACGACTGAATTCATAGCTCATTAGATCTACCTTCCTATAAAGGTTATTGTCTCCGCCTCTCCACCAAATAGAGAGATTCGATGCCATTCACGACCACTGCAAAAATAAAGATCATTGTCCAGAACATGTAAATAGTCCGCGCTTTCCCCAGATATTCGAATACTCCCTCCATGCAATGGATCTACGCGATATATACTGTTGTCATTTAATCGGTTAGCACAATAAATATATTTGTCATCCGTGCTTATACTAAGGGCAACTATATTGTCTACCATAGTTACCGTATGACGCTCCACATCAAGTAGCGTCAAGCGATGTCCATTCTCGGCATCTGAAAAACACAGCTTATTTCCTATCCGAATCAGTAAACTTGTAACCAATTCACTAATCTTTTCACTTGCCTCACCGGATTCTGTGCTCCTCTTAATCCCATTTGGTGTAGCATAGTAGATTTGTCCTTCGTACAAGAGAAAACTCTCCACATGCTCATCAATCAGCCTCATATCACGTTTACCACTAGTAGAACAGCGATATAATCGATGGTCCTCCTCGTGAATATAGTAGATCCAATCTTCATGTCGCTGAAGCTGATAACAAGGTTTGTCTAACAATACTTCTGAATGTTGCTTTACAATATCAAGCTTACAGAGCACATTTCCCTTTAACTGATCACTGTAATAAAGGAAATTGCCAGCCTCATTCATGAACCAGAACAAACCCTCATAATGAATAGGCACAGCTTGATCATTCGCTCTGTCCAAAGAATAGGTTCCTGAATAGTTTTTAATATCCGTAATAAAAAGAGATTCATCAGCCTTTAGGATTAATCCGCCACTTTGCAGGTTGCCATTCATTTCATTGCCCCTTCTCAGATAAGTGTGAGCAGTGCGCCTTGGGCTACACCTTCTTGATCCAAGGTTTTACTATTACTTAATATTCTGCCTAATGGCTCAGCCTGAAGCTTAGCCCCGCTTCTCTCCTTTAAGCTCAAGGACTCCGTTAACATGTCTAACAGTTCTTCTATAGTCACAAACACCGGAACTTTTAGGTCCATTCTTAGACCTGTATCCGTTTGAAAAGTAACCATGATATAGTCCATTCTGATTATTCCTTTCATCAATTCTTAACGGAGAGAATATATTTCCTCTCGCTAATTAACTGATAATCTACTTCTTTGTCTGCTTCTTCAGCGAGCTTTAAGTATCTGGTTTTAAATTTGTATGTTGCCTGTGCTTTCACATTAACTTCTGATACCCATTGGCTGGTTTGGGTGTTCTCTATGTTAGAAAAATCTAAATTTACCGTAAAATCATTGTATCTATCATCATTGGAGGTAAATGTAAGCACGTTGCCATTATCGGTCTGTTCCGATACATTTAGAGCACTTTCGAACGCATCTGAAAAGTATTCTTTGAACCTCTCCTCGTTAATCACCGCATCCAGTCCACGTAGCAGTTCATACTCTAAACTCCGATCCTTGGCTGCCCGGCAAGCATTAGAGATCGCAGTGCTCAGCACTACCTTCTCTCTAAATACAATGCCCATCTCCACCAAAGGCTCCACAACAATTGACACTAGAATAATCAACAATACTCCTACTGCAATATTTTTCACACAAAGTCATCCTATCAATCTATATAGTAGTCCAGATCCTTATAATGTTTCAGGCCTGTCGTTGACATGGAGAAGTGGACCGGAATTTCACGCTCCAGCTTCTTTCCCCATAAAGTGATAGAGAAAGGATATACAGCTTTAATCTCAACCGTAAGCGGTTCGCCTCTTTGCCGATAAGGTTTATTCCATTCGTTCCCTTCATCGTAATATGAGGTTTCATCATCATTTCCAATCGCATTATCATGATCTGCATTAGTGACCGTAATGACAATATCATCGGCTTTATCTCGGTAAATAGGGCGCTCCTGTAATCTCTCCATAACATCCTCATAATATGATTCCTTCAAGTAGTTATCACCAGCTACAATCTGCGAAACACTATACGTCTCTGTGACCAGCGTTAAATACCATGGGAAAAAGAAAGCCAAATTTACAAACAGCAAAATCGTAACCGAGGTCAGAATGGTAAGTAATACTGCCTTTGCTATCCCTTGCATTGTGTTTTCACCCCAAATTAGCTAACCATCTTTCCAATCAAATCATCGAATAAGAATTCCCAAACATCATCGACCCATCCTGTCAGTACTCCACCCTTTAGATAGGTCACTACCACTCCAATTAAAATAATAACGCCAACCGTGATGGCAATTTGCTTGATCCCTACTTCTCCTTTTTCCTCCACTAGCAATTCCTTAAGATCTGTCTTCATTCGTTTATCCCCCTATAAATAAATTTGGCTTATTGAAACATCTTCATTGAACTCAGAATGGTAAACAAATAGTACATAACGATATAAATAGCCAACACTATAATAAGTAGAAACTGGATCCTTGCGCTGCTGCGCTGCCTACTCTCCAGCTCTTCTTCCAAAGCCCTGATTCTGAAGCCATCTAATTCATTCTTGAGATATGCCATCTGAGACACATTATCGTATCCTTTAAGCCTCGTCTCCATAATGTCGCAGAACTTGATCACGTAATGCATCGGAATCCGTTTCTTCAGCTGCTTAAAAGCGAATTCTTCTCCGTAATCAATATTGTCCAGCATCACACCGAGCTCCTCGGCTATATCAGGATTTGCACTAGGAATGTAGTCCTTAAGCACATCTGAGAAATGAATGTTAACCGACTTTATATACTGGTAATAGACCATACTATAAAAGGCTGGGAAATCCAGGGATATATTTTTGTTCTTCTTATCGATAATCTTCTCCAACTCGACCACCGGATAGAGCCAGCCCAGCATGATGAAGATGGCAGAGATACAGCCAAGCAGGATGTTCACCTTCCATAGCAACAACATAATCACAATAGCACTTAGCGTGTACATGAATTGCTCGGTCCGTATTTCCTCTGGAGTCTTTTGTAGATCAAGTCGGTCAATGATTTTCTTGAATCTTAATCTTTCAGCACTTCCCAATAACCCTTTAACATATTTCATTGCAATTCTTCGTTTATATTGGTTGAACTTCTCTTTTAGCGCCGCATTTTTACGCTGCTTGATATATTGACGTGCACGTTTTTTCTGTTTTCTGCTCACAGGCTTGAAGAAGGGGTATAACAATATCTTGATCAAATAAAGGATGGAGAGCATGGCTATCAGCTTAACTAGGAATATCATTTGCGCTCACCACCCATGCCGACGTTCCCTTGGAGTACCTGACTGCGTGCAAAGCTTAAACAAATGACACTAATCAATATCGTGTTGATCAATTTCCCAACATTGCTTTCAAGCATAAATTCTCTAAAATCCTTTACAGTTAATGCGTACAAGAAAAAAAGCACAATGATTCCGGTTTTAAACATAAAATCTCGATTCATCTTTCTAAAAATCCGTTCCTTTTTAGAGTTAATCTCGCGCAGCACGGCATTTTCATCTACAATATCGAGGAAAATGTCTGCCATACCTTTTCTTTCGTTATATTCGAAGACCACTGCTTTTTTTGTGAAATTATCAAATTTGGGACCAAGCTGTCTATTTAATAGCGTAATAGCTTGCTTAAAGGAATAGCCGTTGTTGTCGCAATTATCTATAAATTGCTGAAAATATGGCCTAAGATTAGGACTGATATATTCATCGCTCTCCATCACCTTTTTAATGGCTACTAGTACACCTTCACGGGCTAACGGACAAATCACATCTTCGGCATCCATTATATTTTCAAGCCGTTCTGCTTGGATGGCTCTAGACTGCATCACGAAAAAAGTAAACAATCCTACAAAAATTGAAATCGTAATCACAAGCGAAAGCGTAACGCTTTTCATAAGCAGAACCACTAGCAGAGCTATAATCGCAAAGCAAATGCACAGCATTGAGGTAAAGCTCTCCAGCGTAAACGGCATATTAAAGTCTAAAATCAAACCCTCTACCATTCGATTGTATTTCGCATAAATATTTTCCTTCTGCCTGACGATTCGCTCCTTCTTGATCCGGTCAACATAACGCTTCGTGTTATACTTGCCTAGGTACTCTGCGAGGGTATCCATAACGTCGAGAACATATCTTACAGAACCCTGAAAAAACTTGACCTCAAAGATGGCGTTAAATAGTACAAATGCAGCCATACCAAGAAGTAGACTAATGATTAAAGTTGTATTCATCGAATTCGTACACCTCTGTTTCGCCCTCCAACGGATCCTTGGTAAAGAACTCAAACCTGCTTTTCTTAATTCCGGCCTTGAGCATTAGCTGCTGTACATTCTCCGAGATCTTTCCTACACGTAAATGTCTGCCAACAATTTTGATCATCTTCTTGCCTTCAATCATCTCTTCAATCACATCATCACAATCAAATCTATAGATTTGATTAATCAGTGGATTCAAGCCATCTGAGCCCAAAATCTCTGAAATTGAAGTCACTTTACGAGTACCATCTGCCAGTTTCTCTTGAAAGATTACAAATTTCACAGCACTGCAGATATTTCGTAGAGCAAGTTCCGCTGGCTCATTAGAGGCCATTAGATAGGCCGTTAGAAATCTAAAGATCGCTTCCTTATCCCCCTCTGCATGAAGTGTGGAAAAGAAATAGTGTCCCGTCTGTGCTGCTCGAAGCGCTGTGGCGAATTCACCGGGTGTTCGAAGCTCCCCTGGTCCAATCCAGTGAGGTGATTGTCTCATCGCATTAATAAGCAAATTTTCCATAGTCGCTGGGCTTGAGTCATCATCATCAGGGACCGACTCGTATTGCAACACATCATTCAGCACTCTACCGTGTTCGCTGTTATCTTCTCTTTGAATCAATCTCATCTCTGAAGGATTTTCAATGGTAATGATCCTTGATAGAGGATTGATCTCCTTCACAAGAATTTCATTTAGCGTTGTCTTTCCGCTTCCTGTCGGTCCCACTGTAATCCAGGATAAGTCTGATTTCGGGATCAAAGACAATAATTTATACATGTTTGAGGAGAAGGATTTATTCTCAATGAGCATTTTCGGAACAATACTCTTCTTGCTGAACTTTCGGATCACAAACGCCGGTTGGTCATACGGTGAGATCTCAGCATGAGTGGCATTCACACGATACCCCTCAATCGTTCTGGCATTTACCATGGGTATCTTTGGAATCAGCCGAACCTTGGAGATACCTATAAGCTTGGCGATAATCCGTTCCATATGATCACGATCTGTAAAATTTTGATCCCACTGCAGGCTTCTTCCGCCGCTTTCCACAAAGATTTGATCAGGCCCGTTGGCTCTGATTTCATCTATACTAGGGTCCTCCATAGCCTTAGTAATGGGACCATAGTGAGTGATTTCATTGGTGAGTGCGTTTTTCAACTCTGCTAGATCATAAAATCCCTCGACAGAAGGTTTCTGCGCGTCTACAAATTCATTTATGTATGCCTTAGTCATTTCGCGTTTTCGAGCAGGGTCGTTTTCTCGCCTATAGGCATGTGTCGTTATTTTCGTAATATATTTTTGGCATAACTCCAAAGCCTCATCAAAGCTTATGGTCGTATATTTACTAGCCAGATCCTCCATGTTCTCCTTCGGCCCTACCTGATGCAGTACTTTTTGCTGCATATCGCTAATTTTCGCACGTGTCAGCAAGTCGCTCTCCCCTTTACTGATCCGCCAACCGATCGGCCAGCTTTTGGATCTCTTTTTTAAAATATTTATTAATTAGGGGGTTATCTTTTATGTACAGCCTGCCCTCATGTGCACGAACTACGGCATCCTTCACAAGTGGCAGTACAGAAACTATGTTAAAACCCATGTCCTTCATAACCTTATAATCAAATTCAATATGCTGAATATTCATCATCACCACACTGGTGAACTTAGCCGTACTTATCCCCACCGATTTAGCATAATCCAGCAGCTTCACCATATTTATGGTAGCTTCCATCCTCTCTGTTGCCGTAAAGAATCCTATGTGACAATACTTCATGGCACCCAGACAAAATTCCAATGGAGGGTTGTTGGGAATGTCGATCAGCACAATATCAAACATCTGCTTAAGTGTAGTAATTACACGCTCTAAATTTCCAAACTCAAAATCAAAATACTCCTCCATTAGATCCTGTGGACTAGCTGATAACAGGAACAGCTTCTCGTATTTGGTCCGCTGCAATTCATCTCGGAAATCTACCTTGTCGCTTTTTAACACCTTAATTAATCCTTGCCCCTTCTTATGTGCAGGGACATCTAGAAATTGATATAAGTTCGGATAAAACACCTTAAGGTCAACCACACAAGTATTTAGACCCTTTTGAGATAATAAATATCCTAAGTTGCTTATGAGCATGGCATTATCTACACCATCACAAGCAGGTATAAAACCTACTACACTATAAATCAGATTATTCTCTTGAAGTTCGGCACCGACGAGATCCTTAGATGATATTTTCTGAAAAATGCTGTCGATTCCTAATCCTCTTTTCCGATCCACGATTCCACCTCTTTCTCCAAAGTGGGCAGTTGGTCAATGATGACATCACTACTTTTTCTGCTCAGTATGGTAATCAGAAATGAATTTCCATTAAGTCCTTTGTATTTGGCATAATTGTTAATTTGTGCACTCGTCCCCTCGAGGAGTAATGCTTTAGGTTGAATGTTCTTTAAGAAATCCTTACTCTTCATAACATTTTGTTTCTTATCCTCATCCAGTTTCTGCACCTCTTTATATACTTCGTAGATGGAATGACTACTTGCGTTGAGCATATCCTTCACAACAATGCTTTCAAACAATACTTCAGTTTTTTTGATCGTATTCGTGGACTCGGAATAAATAGCGTTTGGATTGCCACCCGGGGCATCCTTCTCCTCTACCTCATAGGACACACGGATACGAACACGGTCTCCTGGCATTAGAATATCTCCACCAACCTCCAGAAAATTATAAGGAAGCGTCAAGACCTCATTTTCCTCATTCACTTGATACAGCCATTCATTTTTTTGCGGTTTTTCATCCAGCAACTGATCTTTGTAGAGCACGCTGTTTTCTCGAAGATAATATGCGGACAGTTTATCCTTCACCGAATCTATATCTTCAGACAACACCATGTCCTCGGTGTATTCTTTTTTGATAATATTGTATTTCTCAATCATAGGCTCCGTAATGACTACGTAAGCCGGAATACCATCACTCTGCTTGACCCGCAACACCTCTACCACATCGCTGGCATCTTTGCTGGCTTTCGTAATGAACATATAAGAAACCACGATGATCAATAGACTAAAGAGCAATGCTGCAACCCGCTTGAACATTTGCTTATTGGGTGTCGCGTTTTTAAGCCCACTTAAATCCATTAACTACTCCCCTCCAGTAATCTAAGAAGTATATTTCCATATGCCCGCTCATGGTCTTTGTTTGAATATACAAGCGGCACATCGGTTTCAATCTGAGTATCAAAGTCCGTGTCATAAGAGATATGACCTGCCACTTTCATTCCGTATGTAAAGCTTTCTAAAAGACCGGATGTAGCAACTGCACTTACCTTGTCTGGTACGAAAATTTCACCTTGAAATCTGGAACGGTCATTATATTTGGTGACAATTACTTTTGATTTAGCATTCAAATAGGCCGTATTTTCCTTATTCAGTGTCTCTTCCACATTCCTCAGAGTGCTTAAAACAGCATATAGATTATTGGGAATACAGAGGCCAAAGCTGTCGATATGGATTAATGCTTCTCGAAATCTGTCTAATACGTTCAGTGGTAGATCCAATAGGATCAAATTAAATTTGTTTCGGAGTAAGGACAACAGACCGACAAGTTTAGAGCTGGTGTAAAATTGCTGGATTAACTTGGGATCGGAAAAGCTGTAACCCAGTCCAGCCAGCCATAGGTTTTCTTTCAAATGAAAAGCCGTAGTCAAATAATCCTGAGGTCTTGCTAACGTTCGGATGAGAGATGCATTTATATCTTCATCCCGCTTGGTTCGTTCATGAAAGCTGCTAAAATACATATTCGTACTTCGATATTCGATATCCATATCCACGATTAATACATTCAGCCCCCGTTTACTCGCTTCACTTGCAACATTGATAGTTGTGCTGGTAATTCCGCATCCACTATGCCCGGTTATCGCTACAATACGACTAATCCCTCGGCTAATCTTATCAAGCTCCCTAGTAAGGGTATCCGTAGCCTGTAATTCAGTTGGGGCTTTCGGTTTCGGTTTAAAGCGATCCAGAAACGACCCTTTTCTGTCTGTACTCTTTTGGTGATTACTCTTATCGTCGTGAGGTCTGGAATGTTGTTTCAATTGAGGTTTGGTATCGGATAAACGCTCAAGAGCTTCCTGAAATAGTACTGGTGTAATGCGTATGTATTCGTAATTCTTAATTTGGAGATTCGGATATCTATAGCTGAGATTCTCCCATTCTGTATCTTTCCTTATGTACCTGGTGAGGATTAAAATCTTTACATTTGACTTTTGATTAGCTACGAGCCAATTGATTAGGTTATTTAAATCACTCCTGTTCTGTTCCATCCTCAGAGATAATGCATCATCTGTTATTAATATGCTATCTATAGAAGGATTGATGTTTTGCAAAAACTCCAAAACACCTCCAAGGACTAATTCAGACTCGTTCACTACGTCCATGGTCCGACTGCAATAATTACCTACTATCTTCTGAAACTTGTGCGTGACCAAAAGTATCTTCATCTCATCATCACCTACTATGGAAAATAATCCCTATGTATTTCCTTTGAAATTTCATTAAACCAATATCCATGATTAGAAACCTTAATTTGTAATTCAGTCAAAAAAAGACATATATTGATAAATTTCCACATGAATTCGACAACAAAAAAAAGCAGGTCAAGGATAGTAACCTTGACCTGCCATTATGTTTTTTCACATTTTCATCAGAAGAGAACCACTCTCCTTAACCCAGATCACCTAACTCAATCTGTACAATTCCCCGTTCGTCCTGCACCTCAGCGATCAAATGCATCAGGCTGCCGAATTCCAGTTCTTGAAATTTACGCGCGGCTGTTTCCCGCTGTAATTGCCATAAAGCTTCTGCCAGCTCACAGACCACAGGCACATCACAACGGATTTCAGCCAGCTCCCTTGATAGATGCAGCATATCTAGGTCGGCTTCAATTTTGGACCGTACACCTTTAGGAAGCAAGTGAAGATTCTCAATTACACCTTCAACTGTACCGTACTCTGTTAACAGCTTCAGCGCGGTTTTCTCACCAATCCCTTTTACACCAGGGTAATTATCACTTGTATCGCCCATAAAGCCCTTCAGGTCAATAACCTGTCTAGGGGTTAGACCTTTATCCTCAAGCAATTCTGCAAGGTCATAAACTTTATAGTTGGAGCGTCCTTTTTTCATAATGACGACTTTAACATTCTCATCAATAAGCTGCAGCATATCATGGTCACCCGTCAGAATGTAAACCTCAGAATTATCGCTGTAACAGGATGCCAGCGTACCTATGCAATCATCTGCTTCATAGCCGGCAAGACCAATGTTTGGCACACCTAGCTCAGCCACCACTTCTTTTACTAGGTCAAACTGCGGAATTAATTCCAGCGGAGCTTCGATCCGGTTGGATTTGTATCCATCATATTTCTCGGTGCGGAACGTTCCTTTGCCCATATCCCAGCAGCATACGACGTGAGAAGGCTCAAACGTACTTACTGCATCAAAAAAATACTGCAAAAATCCATATACTGCATTCGTTGGCAATCCATCTTTTGTCTTGCGAATATATCCTCCATAAGAGGTCGCATAAAAGGCCCGGAACAGCAGAGCCATTCCATCTACAAGCATTACCCGGCCCATTGTTTCTGTTCTCACTTATAAACCTCTCCCTTGATCGTTGTATTGATATTAAACATTAGTCCAAGTATCGGCATATTGGTCTTCTTTGAATCCCACCGTAACTTTAACTCCATCGGTGACAATCGGACGTTTGATCAGCATCCCGTGGCTTGAGAGCAGCTCTAACTTCTCCTGTTCCGTAAGCTGGGGCAGCTTGTCCTTCAGACCTAATGATTTGTATACTTCACCGCTTGTATTAAAAAACTTCTTCAGCTCAAGGCCGCTGTTCGCGAGCAGCTCACGCAGCTCGTCCACCGTAGGTGGCTGCTCTGCGATGTGCTGAAGCTCCAGCTCATGACCTTGTCCCTGCAACCATTTCACTGCGCTGCGGCAGGTGCTGCATTTGGGATATTGATATACTTTTAATTTGCTCATGCTGTGCTCCTTTAATAATCGGCTAATAATACCGTAACTACAAGGAATGTTTGGACTTCCGGCCGCTGTTGTCTACAGATTTCATCAATTTTACCGTTAAACACGGTTGAAATCCGCAGACAAAGGCGGTCGCTATCGCTCCTACAGTTCCAAACTTCCCCTTCGCCACTCTATCGCCTGAATCATAATTTTATCACAAATTCGCTGTCAGACCTTGCTCCAATATTTTCTCCAAGACTGCCATGTCAGGTGGCAACGGGGCTTCGAATATCATTTCTTGCAGAAGTACCGGGTGCTTGAACGTCAGACGCACTGCGTGCAGTGCCTGACGCGGTATGGAAGCATCGAGTGCTGCAACGGACTCCAACTGCTCGCTTTGCGTTGAAGTAAATTCTGGTAGATTGTACAGCTCATGACGATACATGCTGTCTCCAATCAGTGGACAGCCGATAGAGGTCATATGGACCCGAATCTGATGCGTACGTCCACTCTCCAGCTTTAGTTCAACTCTGGAGCCGGCCGAATACACCTGCTTAACCTCATAGCGGGTTAGGGAAGGATATCCATCCGGTGTCACGATACGCCGATGTGGCTCCTCAGGATCACGGTCGATAGGGCCGTCGATATCACCGGATAGCTCCGCAGGAACCCCATGAACAAATGCAGCGTAACGCTTATCCACAGTACCGGCGATCATCTGCTCGGAAATATGCTGATGGCTGTATGGATTTTTGGCGATCACTAACACACCGGAGGTTTCCTGATCCAGGCGGTGAACAGGCCGGAAACGGAAGCATTCATTCTTCTGCGCCCAATAATAAACCACGCCATTGGCAAGCGTGTCAGTGTAATGTCCATGTGTTGGATGAACTATAATTCCCGCTGCCTTGTTAACCACTAGCAGATGTTCATCTTCAAATAGAATCTCGAATGGAATCGGCTGCGGTAAAATATCATCCGAAGTCTCCGTTTCCATGCGGATCTGCACGGTATCTCCTGCCTTAACATGCACACTAATGTATACACGTTCACCGTTTAATGTAATGCCTTGTTCCGTCTGCTTCAGCCGGGAGAGTAGCTTGCGTGAGACATCCATCCGTTTGTGCAGGATTGTCTTCAGCAGGAAGTCATCCTCTTCTGGCGGTATGATATAAGTAATGGGTGAATAATAGCTTGTCATATTAGTCTCGAAACACCTTTTTACTACGGATGTATTCTACATCAGTAATCCCTGACCGTGTATTAGCCGTTCTAGCCAACGCGAAAAAATAATCCGACAATCGATTGAGATAAATCACCGCTTCTGGGTTTATGTCCGCATTTCGCCCTAAGGTAACTGCCCGGCGTTCCGCACGACGGCAAACCGTGCGGCATACATGTAGAACCGAAGCCAGCTGACTACCTCCTGGCAGGATAAATTTCTCTAGTGGTGGATTCTCCTCTTGTAGAGAATCTATCCAGCCTTCCAGCCGCTGAGCCATCTCACTTGTCACCATATATTGACCACCGTCAGCAAGTTTAACAAATGCTAAATCCGTGCCGCAATCAAACAGCTCATGCTGTATTTCGAGCAATTGCTCGCGGACATCGTCGAAATTATCACTTTCCATCAGGCTTCGTGCTTGCCCTACAAAACAATTCAGCTCATCGATCGTTCCGTAGGCCTCGACGCGGACATCATCCTTGCCGACCCGGCCGCCAATCACTGAAGTCTGACCTGCATCACCCGTACGTGTATAAATCGCCATGGTTTAAGCCTCCTATCCATTCTTGAAATCACATACTGATAGTTTAAGCTTTCTGCTATAAGGAAGGCAATAAAGATAGCAAATTAAGAGTATACACAATAACACCGTCATTAGTAAGAGTGAACAACAAAAAGAGGACCCTAGGGTCCTCTCAAGAGCATTCAGCAGCACTATTTTCCAGCCGGACGCCCCTTCATGTACTCATTTATTTTGAGGTCCAATAAACTGCTAATTTCAATCACATTATCCGAAGTGAATGATTTTTCCTGCAGGAAAAGCTGCTCCATCTTGCTGCGGAGTATTCTAATTTCATCTTCCAGAGAGAGTATGCGAGCAGAAGCATCACCCTTGGGGGGTATTTTCCCATTTCCAGAGAAACATTTCCCACCATAGGAAGGTAAGTAATAATCGGCGCTAAGCACAATCATCCCTCCCAAAAGTATTATTGAGCGCGTGCTGCAAAATAGCATAAAAGTTAAATAAAGCAACTTCAAAGCAACGCTTAGTTCCAGAGTAAATGGATCCTTGTAAGTTCTATTATAGGGGCTAATTACTCTCAAAGTAAAATAATACCATAGGATTGTATGATCGGCTATAGTTCAATTTTCACTAATCCGTTCTCTCACGTGTAAGCTTTGTGACAAAAGCACCAATGCGTTCTACTGCTTCGTTCAGTTGAGATACTGATGTGGCGTAGGAACAGCGCAAGTAACCTTCTCCACCTAATCCAAAGACACTTCCAGGCACAGCCGCAACCTTGTATTCAAGCAAAAGCCGCTGAGCAAATTGATCAGAAGTCAGCCCTGTCTTGCGCACGCTTGGGAAAGCGTAGAAGGCGCCCTGCGGCTCATGGCACTCCAGCCCCGCATCGCGTAGGCCTTTGACGATCAACCTCCGCCGTTGATTATAGGAATCTACCATCCGGTCCTTCTCTTCCATACCATTGGTCAGCGCTTCAAGTGCAGCCACCTGTCCCATAGAAGGAGCACACATGACAGTGTACTGGTGAATCTTAAGCATTGCAGCGATAAGATCCGGGTGACCACAAGCATAACCCATCCGCCATCCGGTCATTGCAAAAGCTTTGGAGAAGCCGCTAACCAGAATCGTACGGTCTATCATGCCTGGTAAAGAGGCAAAGCTGACGTGATTAATGCCATAAGACAACTCTGCATAAATCTCATCTGAAATCACTATAAGATCATGTTTCTCTACTACCTTAGCAATCGGCTCCCAATCTTCTCGGGTCATTACACTTCCCGTAGGGTTACTTGGGTAACACAAAATCAGAACCTTGGAGCGCGGAGTGATTTTGGCTTCCAGGCTTTCCGCAGTAAGTTTAAAGTTATTCTCACCAACCGTTTCAATACCTACAGGTATCCCTCCACCAATCGCGGTAATCGGCGAATAAGAGATATAACAAGGCTCCGGAATCAGAATTTCATCCCCCGGTGAAATCAGCGCACGTAGCGCCAAGTCGATGGCCTCACTTCCGCCAACGGTTGCAATAATTTGATTGGCAGGATCATATTCCACAGCAAAACGGCTGTGTAAGTAATTTGCGATCCCTTCCCGCAGTTCAGGCATCCCTGCATTGGATGTATACCCTGTAAACCCTCTTTCCAGCGAATAGACACAAGCCTCTCTGACATGCCAGGGGGTCTTAAAGTCAGGCTCTCCGACTCCCAGAGAGATGATATCCTTGCTACCTGCAGCCAGATCAAAAAACTTGCGGATACCCGAAGGTTGAATTTGCTGTACCAACGGGGCCAAATAAGAATCCATTGATTTGCTGTCTTCTCCAGTTAGCTGCGATTTATTCTTGATCATATGATTACTTCCTTTATGGAGAGATCATCAGACGGTTGTCTTCTTCATGCTCTTCGAAGATGATCCCGTCCTGTTTGTATTTTTTAAGGGTAAAATTCGTTTTGGTTGAAAGTACTGAATCGATTGGAGACAGCTTCTCAGATACGAAATTGGCCACTTCACGTAAATTCCGGCCTTCCACTTCCACCAGAAGATCATAAGCACCAGACATCAGATAAACTGATTTGACCTGTGGATACAGGTAGATTCGCTCGGCAATTCCTTCAAAACCACGCCCTCGTTCAGGCGTAATCTGCACCTCAATCAGTGCGGTTACCTTCTCATCGTCCACTTTATCCCAGTTTACAACGGCAGCATATTTTACAATGACATGATCTTTCTCCAACTGCTCAATCGCAGTCTTCACATCTTCTTCCTCCGCGCCAAGCAGCGTTGCCAAGAGTGCAGTAGATCTTCTCGCGTCTTCCTTAAGCAGTTCCAGCACTTTCCTCTTAAGCTCGTTCATTTCTTTCATGCCTTCCCTCCGGATAGTTCGCTAATGACGGTACGCTATTAATGCGTCGCCCCGCGAAAAGAGTTTAATACTAATATGACATGAAATGTGCATCTCTGCAAACAAAATAACCCTATAGGAGCTCCCATGAAAGGCTGAGTTTATATAGAGCATACTCACAAATATAGAAAAAACGCCCGTTCTACCGGATTTAACCAGTAAAAACGGGCGTTAGCTCCACACACATGAAGCGATTTGCTTCATTCGCCAACCATCATGGTTACATTAAATGAGAAGGCTGATGTTGTCCGTTAGCCGGAATATGAGCATTCTGAGCGTATGCGCCAAATTGCCCTGTTTTTTGTTGAACGAATTGCCCTGTTTGCTGTTGCATTTGCTGTGCGGTTTGAAGCTGCTTGTCCACATCTTGGCGCAATGCTTTTGCAGGTGCAGGATACATATTCAATTGAGACATATGCGTGTATAAATCACCTTGGAGTTGCAGTGTGTCCATGGTCATAGTATTAAAAACCCTACGAACCGCTGGACATGCTGATTCTGTAGCAGCTGTAGCATATTCGCGTACGGTCCGCTTCAAATCACACAAAATGGTGTTTAGTAAATCCTCATCCGGCATAAATGCTCCAGTATTTTGCGCGTTCATTAAATAACCTCCTTAGAATTAATATTGCAATTATTGTGGGCTTGTTGGCGCGTATTGTTGATGTTGTTGGATTAACTGAGTGAGCTCAGTCATGTGCTTGGTGTGATTTTGCATATGCTGCATACAAATTTGACGAACCTGTTGATTCTGTGTTGTCGCAGCCGTTGCTGCACATTGCTTAAGAAGCAAGTCCTCATTGGAGATGGAGTCAGCGATATATTCCAATTCTTTACCACTTAGCGCTTGCATTTGCGTTGATTGCATTTGTTGTAGTCCCTCCTTGTAGTTGATTCAAACAGGCATTAGTATGCCGCTTAAGCGCGCTATTTATTTGCCGAAAAGCACTAGAGAGTTATGACAGAAATAAGAACACACTGCGAATGAGTCGATAAATTGCCGCCAATACTAATCACGGCACGAATGAAGGAGCGAACAATTCATGAATTTAAATAGTGGAAACACACCTTGGTCTAGCACTTTACAGAACCCTCCGACTTACCCCACTCTAGAAGGTACTATTCATTGTGATTGTCTGGTTGTAGGCGCGGGAATGGGTGGAGCAATGGCTTCCTATCGTTTGTCCTTAAGTGGAGCGGATACTGTTCTGATTGAAAAAAAACGGGTCGGTAGCGGCAGCTCGCATGCTAACACAGGGCTCCTGCAAATTTCCAACGATAAATCATTAACCTCATGTATGAACACTTTTGGGCAAAAGAACGGTTTGCTCTTTTATCAGTTATGCCAAGCTGGGGTTAGGAACATTCTGGACCTGCCGGACAAGCTCGATATCGATCCACAGATCATTCCACGCAGCAGTCTTTTATATGCCAGCACATCAGAGGATGTACCTGCATTGCGGGAAGAATATGAGAATCTCGCAGCTAACGGTTTCGATTCTGAATTCTGGGATGAGGAAAAGATTGCAGCTCTATACTCTTTTTCAAAACCAGCAGGACTTTATTCACGTGGGGATGCCGAAGCGAATCCTTATCGAACGGTGCACAGCTTAATCGCCAAGGCAGCGTCGAATGGTGTACGCGTCTTTGAACAGAGCGAAGCGAAACATTATGAGTTTACTAAGGATGGCGTGATTTGCCACACAGAAAATGGCCGGATTATTGCCAAGGATGTTATTTTTGCAATGGGTTATGAAACACAAGAGTTCAAAAAAGACCGGGGCGCTGAGCTGATCAACACGTATGCAGTGATGACCAAACCTTTAAAGGATCTTCCAAAATGGCATGAGCGTAGCCTGCTGTGGGAGACAGCCCGCCCTTATTTATATTTTCGGACAACTCCTGAAGGCAGGATTATTGCGGGAGGCAAGGATGAGCAGCTGACAGACCCTGAACGTCGTGAGGTCCGGGTAATCTCTCAAGGTCAAAAATTGCTTGAGGAGCTTGAGGCCTTATTTCCAGAAATCAAAGGCATTGAGCTGGAGTACTCCTGGGGTGCTGTGTTCGGTTCTACTCGTGATGGACTCCCATATATCGGCCCCCATCCAAAGTTCCCTCACTGTTATTTCATCGAGGGCTACGGAGGCAATGGGACTGTGTACAGTATGATCGCTGCGGAGTTGTTAACGGATACGATTGCCGGCAAACATCGGCCTGAGTTAGATTTATTCTCACTCACCCGGTCAGCCAAACCCTCTCCTTCTAAGAATTTGGACGTGATGAAACAAAGCTGATTAGCATAGAAAATAAAAAAGGGACTCTCCCACGTAGCCGCTCACGGCTTTTGGGACAATCCTGCTTTTAATTTTGCCTGCTTTAATCGTAAATCCATCATTCCATGGAGCTTGCGGACTCAGTTGACGTTATTTACATGTTTTTAGCCTTTAAAACAAGGTTTCGGACTCCAGTGATACTATCCTTGGAAAGAGGCCCATATTTAGGCGTTTTTCAGACCAATAGCTGCACTGGAGTCCGATAGCATTCCAAATATCGAATAATGTTGCGCTTAAGGTCGGCTGTGTCCGTTTGCGGGTTACTATGCGCATCCGTCAGTGGTTACATATACGCACACTTTCGACAACGGTCAAGTAAGGTCCAAAAAAAGGAGCACGCCCCAGCAGCTATAAGCTTATGGGACAGCCCCTTTTTTTTATATGCTTAACCTTACGCCTGAGCGTTGCTCAAATTGCGTACGAGCTGAATACGATCTTCCTGTGCCAGACTGTGCTGAACATGGAAGCATGAAGGACACACGTAAACATTGAGTGAGAATGGAGCGGTTAATACCGATTTACCTAATGTTGCTGGAGCAGACGGCTCAAAGCTGCCCACAGGCTGCTTACCCGCAAGGATCGTAAGCTCATGGCATTGAGTACATTCCGGAGCCTCCTCCTGAATGGCTAGAATAGCTGAAACACTCTCTTCGTACTTGTTCAAATCATAATCATCGCCGAATTGATTAAGCGTATTATAAATTGGAACTACGCTGTCTTTATCAGGCTCTCCCCAAAGATCATCGTCATTAACAACCTCTTGTTTGGGTTCTTCTACGACTTCCTCTACTTCTTCTTCTTCGATGCCGTCAATCCCAACAGTGACCGTGCGGTATCCGCTAAGCTCATTGTTACAGTGAGGACAATTCTCCTCAGGTCCAAATTCCTCATCCCATACAATTTCAGTATGACACCAAGGGCATACAGTTGTTTCCATCTTTTTAATCTCCTTCATACTTTCACTTTTAAATTTAATTCATCATTAAATAAATAATACCGGCTGCTATAAAAGCAATCGCTGACAGAAACAGAACTCGGGTGAGAATCTTCATGATTTCCTCCTAAGATACCCCACAAAGAGTGGGACTGCTCATTTCAAAGCTTGTCCAGTTTCATAATCCTTTGCAGGGTGTCCTTATAAGGACGGATTTAAAAAATAGCCGCACCAATTACATAAGACAACGATACCGAGATCAGCATGGCAATAAGTCCAACAGCACGGTTATCCGCAGCGATCTCCTCGTCAATAGAGAATACAGGGGTCAGAAATTCAAATAAAAAATAGGCAAGCAGCAGCAGCAAAAAACCGACGACGGACCACTTCATTGTCTCATAAATTGAAACACCAGCTTCAATGCTGAAACGCAGTACGTTGCAAATCCCGAAGATTTTACCGCCTGTGGCCATTGCCACTGCCAGGTTTCCCTTACGTATTTCTTCCCAGCAATTATATTTCGTTACCATTTCAAAAAAAGACAGAAATACAACTAGCCCAAGAATCGCCACTGCGAAGTAGCCAAGCAAGGCACCTAGCGGATGACCCAGCAAAAGATCAATATCTTCTTGCACGCTTTCCCCTTCTTTCTGCCGGGAAATCCCGCTATTGCAGCTCAGCCACAGTTACGCCCGCGCCGCCTTCGTTATAATTCCCGAGCCGATAACTCTTCACATGCTTGTGCTTACGCAAATATTCCTGAATTCCTGTGCGCAGCACACCCGTTCCTTTACCATGAATGATGGCGATTTGGCCCAGATTACCTAAAAAGGCTTCATCGATAAAACGATCTGTCTCCATGATAGCTTCCTCCAGGTTAGTGCCGCGCAAATCCAGTTCACTGCGAATGTTCTCATCACGGGAACGTTTGACGGTTGTCGCATGGCGAAGGGCCGTTGGCGCAGCTGTTGCCTTCGAGGAGAGCAATTCCAAATCATCCAGCCTTACCTTCATCTTCATAATGCCAAACTGCACCAGCGCCTCTTTAGTACCGCTTAGCTCCACCACAAAGCCCTTTTGGTTCAAGCTGTCGACTTTCACTTCATCTCCAGGACCAATTGTCCGTGGGGCCTTGGCAGTCTTGCGGGTAGCAGCCTTCTTGCGCGGTGATGGCTCAGCTTCATCCAGACGTCGCCGCGCTTCAATCAGCTTATGCTCTTTAACTGAAGCTCCTTCTTCCATAGCCAAGCGGCGCAAATCACTGATAATTTCCTCAGCTTCCTTACGCGCTTTGTCCAGGATCGCGCTGGCGTCCTTCTCTGCCTTCTCGAGGCGTTTCTCGCGCTGGCTTTCCAGCTTCTCAAGCTCTTGCTGTTGTCTGCTGCGTAGCTCCTCCACTTCACGGCGGATGCCCTCTGCACGTTCATGCTCCTGTTCCGCTCCCAGCCGATTCTCTTCGAGAGAAGCAATCATATGCTCCACGCGCAGATCTTCTTCCTTCACTTCGCCGCGGGCATGCTCCAGAATCGCATAAGGCAGGCCTAGACGCTCAGCAATCGCAAAGGCGTTGCTTCGTCCCGGTACGCCGATCAATAAGCGATAGGTTGGGCTAAGGGTCTGGACATCAAATTCCATACTGGCATTGATGACTCCCTTACGCTCATAAGCGTAAGCTTTCAATTCGCTATAATGTGTTGTTGCGACCATCCGGCATTCGATCCGGTGAATATGCTCCAGAATGGCAATTGCCAGCGCAGAGCCTTCTGCCGGGTCGGTTCCAGCACCCACTTCATCAAGCAGAATAAGGCTCTTAGGAGTCATTCTACGCAGAATGGAGATAATATTAGTCATATGACTAGAGAAGGTACTCAGACTTTGCTCAATGCTCTGTTCATCGCCAATATCAGCATAAATGGCATCAAATACACACATCTGGCTGCCTTCCTCTGCTGGAATAAACAAGCCGGACATCGACATTAAGCTTAACAAGCCGATGGTTTTGAGGGTAACGGTCTTACCACCGGTATTCGGTCCGGTTACGATAATTGAGCTGTATTGATTGCCCAGCTCCACGTCCAAAGGAACCACATGCTCCGCTGGAATAAGCGGATGCCGCCCTTTGCGCAGCTTAAGATAACCGCGGTCATTCATGCGCGGCTGAGTAGCCTTCATATCACGAGCAAGACGCGCCTTGGAGAAGATGAAGTCCAGTTCTCCCAGAATATCAATATCGTAGGTCATTTCTTCCGCAATGTCGGCTACAAGTGCCGTCAGCCTGTGTAAAATGATCTCAATTTCCCGTTCCTCGCGCAGCCGTGTTTCACGAAGTTTATTATTCATCGCCACAATAGACTCTGGCTCGATAAATAAAGTCGCTCCTGATCCAGACTGATCATGTACGATACCGCCGAAATGGGCACGGTACTCCGCTTTTACAGGAATAACAAACCGATCACCACGAATGGTTACCAGCTGATCCTGCAGCATTTTCGCTACAGAAGACGAACGAATCATCGAATCCAGCTTCTCACGAATTCTGGTCTCTCCTCCGCGCAATTCACGGCGAATGTTAGCCAGCTCAGAACTAGCTGTATCAAGTACATCAGCATTCTCGTCTATACATAAGCGGATGGCATCTTCCACATGTTTTTGCTCCGATAAAACGTCGCTCAGTGAGAACAGGAGCTCAATCTTTTCTTCCTCATGCATAGCTGCCAGGAAACGTTTGACTCTGCGTGCGCCGCCAATGGTATTTCCAACGGCCAGCAGCTCAGTTGTTCCCAGCATTCCGCCTATAGACGCACGTTTTAGTGCAGCTCGAATATCGCTTACCCCGCCGAACGAAGGAATACCCTTCAGGCGGTCCACATTAGCCGCTTCATCCGTGGCTTGAAGCAGCTTCTTCACGCCTTCGAAATCGCCGGAGGGTCTTAGCTGCTCAGCAGCCAATCTCCCCATGGGGGTTTGCGTATATTGCATTAATTTATTTAAAATCTTGCGATATTCAAGCGTATGCAAAATTTTGTCGTCCAATTACAGTCACAGCTCCCTTCATAGATGTTTCCATTATACAGAATTCAGGTCAATTTCGCTATTTGGGTCTTATTTTTAAGCATAGAATCACGTAATAAGGTCACAATAAGAACTGCACATATCCTTAGCATGGGCCAAAGGAGGTTAGTACAGTGAATTTCTTAAGTCATGTTGGTCGTTTTGTGGTCGCAGCGCTTGTTCTGATGGTTGTTGGCTGGATTGTTCCACAGTTCACGGTTGGTGGGTTCTGGAGCGCTCTAATCCTTGCACTGGTGATTGCGCTACTCGGCTGGGTAGTCGAAGGAATCTTCGGCAAAAAAGCAACGCCTTTCGGTCGCGGTATCGTCGGCTTTATTGTCAGTGCGGTAGTTATCTGGGTCGCTCAATTCGTAGTCAGCGGAGTCAGCGTATCCATTCTGGGTGCCATTTTAGCAGCTCTGGTCATTGGGATTATCGACTTGTTCCTGCCGGTATCCACTCCATTTGAGGCCGCTAAGTAACAAAAGCTCTTCACAACACAGAACCCCTTATTCCCGGTTCTTCTCCGGCAATAAGGGGTTCTGTGTTGTTTTTATGCAAAAGACACAATCTCCTCTTTATGACTTTCAGCACAGTTGACCACTCTGTTCTTGCCTTGCTTTTTAGCGGTATAAAGCGCCTTGTCTGTTTTACGGAAGAGAAGCTCTTTCCCATCCCCAAGCTGATAATCACAAATTCCAATGCTAACGGTGATCGGCTTGTTCCCAGCCTGCAAATGTTCAATTTGAGCAATATTTTTCCGTAATTTTTCTACTGCTTCATAGGACTCCGAGAAACTTTTATCTGTAAAAATCACAGCGAACTCTTCCCCGCCATACCTAGCCGCAAAATCATTTAATTCAATCATACCGCCTACCTTGTCCGCTATCACCTTAAGCACAAGGTCTCCAACCCTGTGTCCGTAGGTATCATTCACTTGCTTGAAGTTATCAATATCGAAAAGAGCCAGCTGCAGTTGAAGGTTGTTGCTTTCACATTGCTCCAATAATGAATCCAAATATTCATGAAAGGTTTTATGATTATAGAGTCCAGTAAGTGCGTCTATCTTCAGCAGCTTATCCGAAATAGCCCTCTCCACCATTAGATCTTGGCCCGCCTTCGTTAATCTCTCTAAATTTATACGCGCTTCACGAGCACGAATAATTACTGCAATAGCCATCAGCACAAATACCAAAAATACACACTCTACCATCAAGAATTCAAGCAGCGGTTTATGTAGGAATGGCCGTTCCAACCCAAAATATACCCCAGCATAAAACACAATACTAAATAACCCCATTATGTACAGGAGCTTACGATCAAAATAAATAAGAGCAACCATAATCGGCATCATAAGTGTCATCTGAGCACCGTCAACAAAAGGCTCTAATACAAAATACATAAGGTAGGACACTAAAAACCCACAGCTAACCACCCCATATTTAGGGGACTGTTTACTATAACGCAGCCACAGCTCCGCAGTAATCATAAGGACCACAATTAGTAAATTACAGGCTATAAATAAATGCCATAGGTTCGTGTCCATTGTTGTTTTTATTTGGAGTCGGTCAATATTCGACAAAAACAGCAACTGTGAGATTAATAAAAGAATGACTACCATCCAATAGCCTTTTAAGATTCTACGGTGCCAAACCTCCGTACTTAGCGCATCGTTAATACTTGTAATATGTATCCCCTACTTTTAGACGTTAATGTAATAGCTTTCATTATAATAAATTTTAGTTATATTTTCATCATTTTTTTGCAATTTACGACAAAGTTTGAACAGTCTGCCTGTTCACAGATTTTTCACATTTAATCAAAGCGCTTTCTTAAATTTTAAGTTATGATGTCTACATAATTGTCACATTTTCACTATGCTTGGACTTCTTGGGGGGGGATTTAGATCATTAAAAAATTTGCAATTCTACTTTCAATGGTGTTCGTTATAGCACTTACAGCCTGTGGGAACAGCAATGATAGTGCTGCTGGCAATGCTAACACATCGGAGCCGGAGATCGAGGCAGAAACAGAACTCATAATTACAGCTACGAATTACAGCTTTGATCAGGAAGAATATCATCTAAAAAAGGGTGTGCCCGTCAAAATCATTTTTAAAAATGATGACGGCAATCACGGTATCCTTATTCCTGAGTTCGAGCTGCAGCTTAATGAAAAAAAATCCTCAAAGGTGATCGTACCAGAGGAAGCTGGAACTTTCGAAATGACCTGTTCCATAATGTGTGGCTCCGGACATAGCGGAATGAGAGCTACTATCATCGTGGAATAGATTACACATAAACAGCCGATTATTAGGGATTCTCCCTGATATCGGCTGTTTTTTTTAATCTGAGCTCATTAATAAAGAGTGCTGACCCGAAATAGATCTCTCTACTCATCAGGTCAGCCCTCTTACTTGCATCCGGCATTCAACTGTCCTGCTCGATCAGTTGAATCCATTCATTATATTCATTTTGCAGCTTGGCATATTCCTCTTTAAGGTTACGATGCTCGTCCGAAAGCTTGTCAAGCTCTTCCTGACGCATTTCAAACTGGACCTGCAACAAACGAAGCTGTCCTTGAACCATTTCATAGCTTTCACCAACTTCACCTAACTGCTGAAGCACCTCGCTACGTTCACGATCAATAGCTTCCTGCTTCATCTCAGCCTCGCCGGCTTCCTGCTGCCAAATGTCGATCTCCTCGCGCAGCTTCGCTTCGAGATCCGTCCACTGCAGCTGCCGATCGGATAGCTCCTCGTACTTGTGCTTCCAAGAAGCTCCGTACGCCTCTGCTTCCTTCAGCACTTCCTGTTGCTCAGCAACAGTAGCAGCGGCTTCACGACTAGCTTCAGACAGCTCTTCTAAGCGTCGTGTTGCCTCTTCTCCTTCTTCCTGCAGCAGTTGATATCTTTCCTGCAGGCGTTCTCCTTCTTGCAGTACATCATCGTATTGAGCAATCAATTCCTCATAACGCACACGAAGCGCAGACAGCTCCTTCTGAACCTGCACACCTTGCTCCCGAAGTGCCGCTGTTTCGCGTTCTGCATCTGTACGAAGCTGAACCTCCTGATCCAGCTGCTGTACTAATCCATCGGCTTGCCCACGTAGCGTGTCGATCTCTTTCTGAAGCAACACGGATTTCTCCTCAGACTCCAGCAGATTCATTTCCAGTTCACCAATATCTTCCATACGTTTATCCGAAAGCTCCTGCCAGTTAGCCGCCTCTGCTGCTGATCCCGCAAGTTCTTCCTGAACACGGTGCAGATTCTCACTCGTCTCCTGTAGAGACGCTCTTAGCTCTGTCGCTTCATTCTGTGACTGTTGATAACGCTGGCGTAACTCTTCCAGCTCCTCATTCAACAGTGTGCCCAGCTCAGTAGCCGTGCGCAGCTCTTCACTGAGCTGTTCTTCACGTTTAACAATCGCTTCATATTGTCCAAGCAGCGTCTGTCTTGCATCTCGCTCACTCTTAAGACTGGCTTCAGCCGCCCGTAATCTGGACTGAAGTTGCCCGGTCCCACCACGAAGCTCCGCCAGCTGTTTCTCCAGCTCTTGAATGCTTTGCTTATGTCTATGCTCTTGAGTGCCTTGTGACTGCCGCAGTTCCTTATTCTTGGTTTGCTCCCGCTGCAGTGCTTCACGTTCTTCCGCCAGCTCTTTGCCCAACTTCGCTTTGGTACTCTCAAGCTCTTTACCTAAGGTCAACTTGGTATCCTCAAGCTCCTTACCCAGCGTCAATCTGGTATCTTCGAGTTCTTTACCTAATGTAGACTTGGTAACCTCAAGCTCTTCCTCCAGTGTTGACTTGGTCTCGGTCAGCTCAAGCTGCAGAGCAGACAGCGTGTCTGTCTTCTCCTTGGTCAGCGTCTCTCGGATGTTCTCCAGCTCTTGCAGATGAGCAGCCTTCTGCTCCTCCAGCTGCTGCAAGCGGATGGCTTCCGCCTTCGCCAGTTCCTGCCGCTGTTGTTCACGACTAGCTGCCCGCTCTTCTTCGTAGCTTGTCCGCAGTTCTTGCAGCTCTATCTCGCGCTCAAGCAATTCTTCTTCCAGCTTCTTGCGTGCAACTTCCACAGCTTGCACTGCCTCCTGAAGCTGCTCCGCATGTACCTTGCGTTCATTCTCCTGAATCTCCAAATGCCGCTTACGTTCTTCCTCAGCAGCAGCAATCAGTCGCCCAGCCTCTTCTTTGGCCGCAGCTTCAAGTCGCTCAATTTCTTCTTGCCGCTCCCGCTGTACCTCCAGCAGGCGAGATACTTCCAATCGCAGTTCACTGCGTTCACCTGTCATCATGTTTAGTTCATTTTTGAAGTCCTGAACCTGAATAGCCTGCTCCGCCATATGTACAGCTGCAAGCACCGCTATACGCGGTGTGTCCAGTCTGGTGTGTGATTTAGAAATCGTGCGCATATGTTCATCAACATAACGGGCCACTTGTTTCATATATTCAGTACTGCTTCCGACGAGTTTATAGGAAGTTCCGTATATCTCCACGGCGACACGTGTCCGGTCCATAGCCACAGTTGTGCCCTCCTTTGTATGTGTGCGGATTCTAAGCTAGTTTCACTTCTTCTATTGTAGCTTTTTTGGTAAGCATTTGGCAAAATCCCTAATATTCAATAGATTATGGCTGATATTCTCCGCTTTGCACTCTACCTAGAAAAAACCGCAGCGAATCTCAGTTTCTAAATGGATTCGCTGCGGCTTTACACAATTCCTGCTACTTTCTTAATTCTGCACCAAAAGTTTGTTGAAGAGATGCTAATACCTTCTCATGCACCTCTCCTACTTCTTCATCAGTCAATGTATGTTCACTATGACGATACAGCAGTGAGATCGCGATGCTCTTCTTTCCACTCTCCAGCTTACCGCCAGTGTACACGTCAAATACCTGTACGGACTGGAGCAAAGTACCTCCGTTATCACGGATGGAAGCCAGCAGATCGCCCGCTGGTACAGCGGAATCCACGACCACAGCAATATCCCGTTCCATTCCCGGGAAACGCGGAAGCTCATTATATTGCAAACGGCTTTGCGCACTTTCATATAACGGCTGCAATAAAATTTCTGCCGCATAAGTATCCACCAGATCCAGCTGTCTTTGCAGATCCGGATGAATCTGTCCCATCGTTCCGATCTTCACATGGCCCTCGTTCCCGAGTAAATATATCGATGCGGAACGCCCAGGATGAAATCCTTCTGGACTGTCTCCCACATAGACGATTTTATCAGTCAGCCCTAAATGAGCAAATACCGTTTCCAGCGCACCCTTCAAATCAAAGAAGTCCACAGGTTGTGCCGAAACATTCCATTGCTTCACTGTTAAGCTTCCGCTAAGCAACAGCCCCAGCACTGGCAGTTCGCGTGGTTGGCGAGTCAGCTGTTCTTCATCCGTGAAGAAGACGTTGCCGATTTCAAACAATGCCAAGTCGCTTTGACGACGATTGGTATTGTAGCTGGCAATATCCAATAGTTGCGGAAGAAGGCTGGTACGCAGTACGCTGCGTTCTTCACTCATCGGCATAGCCAGCTTCACCGCTACTGCTCCTTCTGATAACGCAGGGAACATTGTGCTTTGTTGCGGCTGGATGAAGGAGTAACCCATCACCTCTTGGTAACCGCCATGTGACAATAAGCGGCGCAGTTCACGACGGAGCGCTTGCTTGTGAGTTAGTGCTCCTGGCGTTGTAATTCCTTCAATTAGAGTCGTTGGAATATTGTCATATCCGTACAGGCGGGCAATTTCTTCAATAAGATCAACATCATAGCTGATATCGCCACGTCTGGTTGGGACTTGAACTTCAATCAGCCCTTGTGCGGTATCTCCGCATTTGAAGTGTAGACGGCCAAACAATGTCTTCACTTCCAGCAAGGACAAATCCGTTCCCAGATAACGATTCAGTTTCTCTAAGGACAAGGTGAGAACCTTCTCTTGAACAGCGTCAGTTCCTGCTTGCACGATGCCTTCATGGACCGATCCGCCAGCATAACGTGCAATCAGCACTGCTGCACGGTTCAATGCAGGAATAACTGCACTTGGATCCACTTCCTTCTCGAAACGAAGGGAGGCTTCAGAGCGAAGTCCCAATTGACGCGAGGTTTTACGAATCGTACCACCATCAAACTTAGCAGATTCCAGAACAAGGTTTACCGTCTCAGCAGTAACCTCTGTATCCCGTCCACCCATTACTCCGGCCAGACCTACAGCTTTAACTCCATCAGCGATAACGAGCATTTGCGGCTCTAGCTTACGCTCTTGACCGTCAAGTGTAACCAAAACTTCACCTTCATGGGCAAGACGAACGCCGAGTTCTCCACCTTGCACTTTATCTGCATCAAAAGCATGCAGCGGCTGTCCATATTCCAGCATCACGTAATTGGTAATGTCCACGATATTATTAATTGGACGAACCCCAGCAGCCATCAGACGATTCTGAATCCACAGCGGTGATGGTGCAGGTTTAACACCTGCAATATAACGAACTGCATAATGGCTGCAGTATTCTTCATCTTCAATCTTGACGGAAATGGAATCCGCAGCAGGACCACTGATCTCAATAATTTCGCTTTTTGGATCAGGCAATTTAACTTCACGCCCAAGAATCGCACTTACTTCATAAGCAGCACCAATCATACTGAGGCAATCCGAACGGTTCGGAGTCAGATCGAATTCCAGAATCTCGTCATCTAAGCCGAGGACCTTGGAAATATCCTGACCAATCTCTGTCCCTTCAGGCAGCACAAGAATACCTTCTTGTTGCTCTTTTGGAAGCAATTTATCATTCAGTCCCAATTCTTTGGCCGAGCAGATCATCCCTTGCGATAGGACGCCGCGCAGCTTGGCTTTTTTGATATCCAGTCCTGGCAGCTTAGCACCGACCAGTGCTACAGGTACAGTTTGACCTGCAGCTACATTTTTTGCGCCGCAGACGATTTGTAGATCCTCATCTTGGCCCGCATCCACGATACATACGTTCAGCTTGTCGGCATCAGGATGTTTTTCCTTTGATTTCACATAGCCGGTTACGATGCCGGAAATGCCTTTATTGCGGCGCTCTACGCCGTCAATCTCAATGCCGGCAGCGGTAATCTTCTCCGCTAGCTGTTCGGCGGTTACTCCTTCAATCGATGTATAATCAGCCAACCATCCGGTTGATACTTTCATATCCGCTCACTTCCTTTATGTTTCAGATGTATTTATTTCACTGTCGTTCGTGCTGCTTCCTGTGGGAGAACGGATGAAGTGCACTCAATTTCAGCTACACACTATTAAGGACGGTCCCTACAAGGAAATCAAATGCTCCAAAACCCATTCTCCAGCCACTATCAGCTAGCGCACCACAATAACTAAACGCCCTTGAACTGCTTCACAAAACACATATCATTACTATAGAAATGACGGATGTCATCGATGCCGTATTTAAGCATTGCAATCCGCTCTACACCCATTCCGAAGGCGAAGCCGCTGTATTCAGCAGGATCATAGCCACCCATTTTCAGTACATTCGGGTGTACCATACCTGCGCCAAGGATTTCTAACCATCCACTTTGCTTGCATAGTCTGCAGCCATCGCCACCACATTTGAAGCAGCTTACGTCTACTTCAACACTTGGCTCCGTGAATGGGAAAAAGCTCGGACGAAGACGAATGCCTGTATTCGGTCCAAACATCTCCTGCACAAATTGTTGCAGGGTGCCCTTCAGATCACTCATTCGAATGTTACTTCCAATGACCAAACCTTCGATTTGGTGGAACTGGAAGGAATGCGTTGCATCATCATCATCACGGCGGAATACTTTACCCGGACAGATGATTTTAACAGGAGCTTCACCGTTCATAGCCTGCATAGTACGAATCTGTACTGGCGAGGTTTGAGTGCGCATTAGCAGGTCATCTGTTAAATAGAAAGAATCCTGCATATCACGTGCCGGGTGATTCTTAGGCAGATTTAGAGCTTCAAAGTTATAATAATCGGTCTCCACTTCCGGACCTTCAGCTACACGGTAGCCCATGCCGGTAAAAATATCCTCAATCTCCTGTACGACTCTGCTAAGCGGGTGAATGCCCCCTTGCTGTAAACGGCGACCCGGTAAGGTTACGTCTACTTTTTCAGCCTGCAGACGTTGCTGGGTTTCCTGCTCTTGAAAAGCCTCCTGCTTCGCGCCGATAATCTCCTCAATAGCACTGCGAACCTGATTCGCCACTTGCCCGATTACCGGACGCTCCTCAGCACTAAGTCCTCCCATACCGCGCAGAACCTCTGTAAGCTCACCTTTTTTACCGAGATACTTCACTCTTAAATCATTTAGTACCTGCGGATCCATAACCTCCTGCAGCTTAGCCAGCGCTTCAACCTTCAATGCTTCCAACTTCTCTTTCATGGCCGTGTACAGCCCCCTTCAATCATTGTCTAGTTCAACAAAAAAAGGCCTTTCCTCCCGGTAAGGGACGAAAAGACCGTGGTACCACCCTTGTTAGACAAGCTGATCTGTTCCCCTTAAGAGCTTCATTCCCTCTTTTGGCTGGACAGATACCTATCTCACTTTATACAGAAATAACGGTCTGTGACCGGTATCCCCTACCCTTCCCTATTAGACAGCTTAAGGAATTCAGGGAACTGCTCCGGAGTGAACTTCGACAGCTCTGCTTCTTAGAAACGCTCTCAATCCGCGGCGTCTCCTCCCTGTAAGTCAGGCACTGTGTACTCTTCTCCATCACTGCATTTCACAATTCATGCTAATTGTCAGGTATCTCTTACTACAAGAGATATGTCTCTTTATTATATGCAAAATCTGTCGTTTTGACAAGCTGGATTGGCATCGGGGCGGGCAGGCGTGATTTTTGGAATGATGCCTGCGAACAAAGCCGCACGACTTCACCCCATTCACGCACTGCGTAACGAATAATGAATGATTAGCTTTCCTGTAGTCATTATGACTAAGGGCAGTTTTTTTCAGCAGCTGTAAGCCGTATCATTTATGGTCGAGTGGGGTAATAGGATCCATCGGTTTGAATATAGATAATTCAATAGGCCCATACATTAAACTTTAAATTTTGTCTTTTGGATTATTATGAGTAAAGATTGCTCTATAAGCAGCACGTCCTATATACTTGATATACTAGAAACTACCATTTACTCACACGTACACTTTCCTATGTTTTCCCACTATGTATACAACACCTCTTTTATTCCCAAAAGCACCTTCAAACATCAGTGACTGATTTAAATTACGCCTGACCATAGATTGACTTCTGCAGGTTCTACTTAAGCAGCAATAGATTTACTTAATCATCTTATACAGGGAGAAGATGACTGTGGCAGGGTTCTTCGAATTTAAGGTAACACGCAAACTATTCTATGTCTTCGCTGCAATCTCCGTCCTTCTGGTCGGGATCAGCGTGTCCTCGCTACTCTATTTAAATCACACTATTAATAGATTGTCAGATTCTCTTTATGATGATATATATCAGAACTCTAAGCTCATACTAAGCGCCGATCGTGATCTGCATCAAGCTGCTGTAGCCTTGCAAATCGCAATGGGTCCAAACCTAACAGCCGCAGAAGGTGAACAGTTCACTAAGGAGTTTATAGATAATAATCTTCAAGCGCAGGAACGAATAAGTCTAGCAAGAGCAAATATCAACGCTATAAAAAAACCTTACAGTGATATGAAACAAAGTGTAATTATCCTTTTCGAATTAAAAAACGAGCTGCACTCCTTCGAAACTACCATTGTCATGTGGAAAAATTCAGGGCATACGCTAATAACGGAACGGACGAAGAGTAGCTGGAATCCGGATTCATATTCTGCGCTCACCCTAAACTCGCAATTCAATGAAGCTAGAGCACATCTCGATCAAGCAGAGGACTTGATTGGCAACTACGCCTTGCAAGTAACGGACGGTTTTAAGGATGAAAAAAGCGCTTTGTTCTCCCTATATTCGCTCCTCTTACTTGTGTTTCTCCTGGTCATTATTTACCTTGGACGCAAAATCATCTGGCTCCAGAATGAAATGCTGGAAGAACAAACACTTTATCAGCTAATCGGTGAAACCATGTCTGATTTCATTATTTTGACGGATCCTAACGGGTTGATTCTATACGCTTCCCCCTCACACTCCAGTATTCTAGGCTATGTGCCTAAAAAAGGAGATCCGTTATCCAACTACATACGTGAACCGGAGATTGCCTGGGCTAAATTAAAGAGCGTGGTTCAGGGAACCCCGCGCATTTCAGAACTGCGCATGCGCGGAGCAGAAGGCCAATGGGTATGGCTTGAAACTAAGGTGTCACCTGTTCTCGGCAGCCGTAAATTCCCAGCACAATTCATGCTGTTATCTCGAGAAATTACCCAGCGAAAACAATACGAAGAACGACTACATAAGCTAGCCTTCTATGATCATTTAACAGCGATTCCCAACAGGGCTCATTTCAAAATGTATATGGAGAACCTTATCACACAACCCGAAGAACGGAAGCAAAAAATTGCACTGGCCCTGCTGGATTGTGACAGATTCAAGCAGCTAAATGATACCTTAGGCCATCTGGCTGGAGACGAATTTCTTCAGCTGCTCTCCCGTGAACTTCAGCATACAGTCAAAGGAATAGGTCAGGCCTTCCGGATCGGCGGAGATGAATTCGCAGTTGTACTGCATCGATTCACTTCTCCAGAGATGCTTGATGAAACGCTGCAGCGGTTACTTAAACTGTTCAATAAGTCTTGGTCTGTTGATAACGGGTCCAGCTTCCACACCTCCGCGAGTATCGGAGTCGCTTTATTTCCTGAACACGGAAGCAGTATTAATGAACTGCTGCGTGCCGCCGATTTGGCGATGTATCGCTCCAAAGACCATGGTGGCAATAAAGCCAATCTCTACTACGAGCTTGTGGACGAAGGGTTAGCTAACCAGACCATTGTAAAACCATAAGAGCAAATAAAAAGCTGTCTCAGGAAAAATCAACCCTGAAACAGCTTTTTTTGTATGGCCTCTAACTGCTTAACCGAAGATGATCTTCTGAAATTTCGTCAATCTCCTGATCACGATCCCGAACTAAGACCTTGGTTAACTCTCCATTCGTAGAACAATCAATGAAACGGTCTCCGTCCCCATCTTTTTCTTCCCAATCATTAAGCCGCAAAATATATCCGATGGATTGGGTATCTGGCAGCACTTCGATGCGGGCTACTGCACGCCCGTTCTCCATATATCGGAAATCGCATTGTCCATCCTGGATTCCTGTATCCCAAACCCAAAGATTCCAGCCTTGGTAATTCTGATCAGGGCGTTCATAGTGTATTTCGATGATTTTAGAGCGTGGGGCTGGCTCACCACATTCATCATAAAGGACCATCATCGACAACCCTTCCACTTCTACCTCATTGCCTTCGATTCTGCGGATGGCTTCTATCCCGGCACGGGTATGGTCTACTACTATACTCCACCCGTTAGAAATCTCAGGAAGAGCCACCGTCATTCGATCATTATTAGCATTGAAGATAACGGTTATATTGTTCCAAAGATCGCCTCCTGCATGGCCTCTAAGAAGATACGATACTATTCCGCCATCACATCGCAGAAATTCCAACGAACGTTCAATTTCCTGGCGGCCATGCAGACGAAATGCCGGATGTGTGCGCCGCAGCTCGATCAGGCCTTTATAATATTGAAATACGGGCTTAAATACGCTTTTCATATTCCAGCGGATCGAGTTGATCGCGTCACCGCTGCGGTAGCTGTTATGATCCCCAAATTTACTGCGCAGGAGCTCATCTCCAGCATGCAGGAAAGGTATCCCTTGCGATGTCAGAATAATTCCGTTAGCAAGCAAGGAACGACGTACAGTTTCATTACCGAGAATGTTCTCCGGATCTACATTCACGTATGGATTGGCAAGGGCCACTGCATCTTCCAGATCCTCGTTATCCATGTTGGCGATTACCGGAAAATCAGCTTTCTGGCTCCCCCCTTGAACGATAAGCAACTTATCCCATAAATTCAAATTATCATGGGCAGTTACATAGTTCACAGATTCCACAGGCGAGTCCGTAAACTCATGAATTGCTCCTTTAATTCCGGCTGCAATAGCACCTTCTTTGCCGTATTCGCCTGTCACGAACCCTCTTCCGAAGCCATCACTATCCCCTTTGATCGCTGAACGAAAGTTATCGTTGAAGACAGCATAACCCTTGCCCCGTTGTACACCTTTTAGCGTTTTAGTGGCCAGCGGAGAATCTCCACCCGTCCAAGGTTCACCGTAAAGCAACAGATTCGGATTCACTTCTAGACGGAGCTCTTCCGTAATCTCCCGCATGGTAACACTGTCCATCAGACCCATCAGATCAAACCGGAAACCATCAATATGATATTCCGCAGCCCAATAAGATAGGGAGTCCTTAATAAATTTTCGGACCATCGGACGTTCTGTAGCCAGCTCATTGCCAACCCCGGAGCCATTCGACAAACGTCCCATAAAATCGCGGCGATAGAAATAATCTGGGACAAGCGGCTCAAAAGGTCCATTCTCCACAGCATAAGTGTGGTTGTAAACGACATCCATAATTACCGCGATCCCGCGGCTGTGCAAGGCCTGCACCATCTCTTTAAATTCACGGATCCGCAAGCCAGGATTGGCAGGATCGGTGCTGTAAGATCCTTCAGGTACATTATAATGCTGGGGATCATACCCCCAATTGTAGTCCACATTAGCTATGGAGGAACCCCGATTAACCACCTTCAGCTCATCCACGGTCTGAAAATCAAATACCGGCATCAGATGAACATGGGTAATCCCTAATTCAGCCAGATGATCAATCCCCACTGTATTTCCTGCCGGATCCTTTAATCCAAATTCGGTAAATGCTTTGAATTTACCCTTATAATACATACCAGAGCTCTCATGTGAGGAAAAGTCACGAACATGCAGTTCATAAATCACTGCGTCGGCAGGATGCTGTAACGGAGGCGCTACATCCTGATCCCAATGTTCTGGATTCGTATCCTGCAAATTAACGATTGCCGATCTTAAACCATTAGCTGATACGGCTGTTGCATAAGGATCTACTGCTTCTGTCACATTACCATCTGCAAAAACAGCACGGTACATATAATATTTCCCTTTTAGATCACCTGATAACTTGGTCTGCCAGACTCCGCCATTACTACGCTGCATATATACAATTCGACCACTGTCCACAACACTCTTATGTGACTCAGCATTCAGTCGATAACCACCTGTTTCGTACAGGACAAGGGACACAGCAAGAGCCGTAGGTGCCCAGACTTTAAAGACACTGTACTCCGTTGAATACGTCAAGCCTAAATCCTTACCCTCATAGACTTCCATCATCAATTCTGCATTTATATAATTTTTACTCATGAATTAACACCATCCTATGGCTCCCCACCTAACCTGTGGGGTTGCTTATAAGTCCATATATTACCAATTAATTACATATTAATACTTGCACAGCGCTGCAAGTCGGCAAATGGAGTATAAACTTTCTATGGATCCTTACTATTATATGTACGACATATTTATAGGTTTGGGTTCCTTATCGACTTTATGCTCATTACTAATACTATCGGTATAGACATCTGCGCAATAAAGAAAATAAACAGTGAACAGTAAATGAGGTCGAATTACAGAAAATTATAGGTTAAAAAACATAAAAAAGCCGACCTCCAGCCATCGGAAGTCGGCAATAGTAGTTGGAAAAACAGTAGAACGCTAAAACGGATTAATGCATGCGTAAAAAGTTACTTAGCGATACTTTGAACAAGCGCAGCGACTTCTTCAGCCGTGCCAAGCTGCAACGCTTTTGCAGCCAAATCCTTCATGTCGGCAGCCGACAATTTAGATATTTGACTACGCGCTGGCAAAATGGAAGTTGCACTCATGCTGAATTCGTCGAGACCAAGACCCAGTAGCAGCGGAATAGCTGTTGCGTCACCAGCCATTTCACCACACATCCCCGTCCATTTACCTTCTGCATGGGCTGCATCAATTACATTTTTGACCAAACGCAGGATGGCTGGATTGTAAGGCTGATACAGGTAAGATACCTGTTCATTCATACGGTCCGCAGCCATTGTATATTGAATAAGATCATTCGTACCGATACTGAAGAAATCAACTTCCTTAGCAAACTGGTCAGCCAGTACAGCAGTTGATGGAATCTCAACCATTATGCCAAGCTGAATGTTGTCTGATACTTCCTTACCTTCTTCCCGAAGCTTAGCTTTCTCTTCGAGCAAAAGATCACGTGCAGCACGGAATTCACCAAGCGTAGCTATCATAGGGAACATAATGCGAAGATCCCCGTGAACACTTGCTCTTAGTAATGCGCGTAATTGAGTACGGAAAATATCCTGACGATCCAGGCAAAGACGGATCGCACGGAAACCAAGGAAAGGATTCATTTCCTTCGGAAGGTCAAGATAAGGCAGCTCTTTATCGCCACCGATATCCAGGGTACGTACGACTACCGGCTTACCCTTCATGTTCTCAAGTACAGTACGGTAGGCGTTATATTGAATTTCCTCAGAAGGCAGCTTATCGCGACCCATGTAAAGGAACTCAGTGCGGTACAGACCTACACCTTCGCCACCATTCTCAATGACACCATTCACATCATTTGGTGTACCAATATTGGCAGCTAGTTCAACATGTTTACCGTCTGCTGATACTGTAGGTTCGTCGCGAAGTTTCTTCCATTCTGCGATTTGCAAGTCGTAAGCTTCCTGCTTGCGAGTGTACTCTGCCACTTCAGCTTCGCTAGGATTGATCAGAACGTCTCCGTTCAGACCATCGACAATCACCAAATCGCCAGAATTCACTTCTGACAGAACCGTTTTAGTTCCAACAACCGCTGGAATTTCCAAAGAACGAGCCATAATTGCAGAGTGAGAAGTCCGTCCACCGATGTTCGTTGTGAAGCCTTTAACGAACTTACGATTAAGCTGTGCTGTATCCGATGGTGTTAGATCTTGAGCAATCACGATTACTTCTTCACTGATTTCTGCAGGACTTACATAATGAATGCCCAGCAGGTGGTTCAGCAAGCGCTTGGTAACATCACGCATATCAGCTGCACGTTCCTGCAGATAGGCACTCTTCATATTTTCAAACATCTCAATGAATTGCGTAGCCACTTCGTTTAGCGCATAGTCCGCGTTAACCGATTCCTCACGGATTTTATCAATTACAGGATTGATCAGTTCTGGGTCATCAAGAATAAGCAGATGTGATTCGAAAATCTCAGCCTTTTTCTCCCCCAGCTCTGCCAAAGTACGCTCTTTAATCGTTTGCAGCTCCACTCTTGATTTGGCGAGTGCATCATTTAACTTAGCGACTTCTGCTTCAGTATCACTGATACTTGTCTTCGTAATCGTATAATCCGGATGTTTCAGGATAAAAGCACGGGCTACTGCAATCCCTGCTGAAGCCGCGATTCCTGAAATCTTATTCATGGATTTCCCCTAGCCCTTCTTTAATCATTACTTCTTGAAGAGCGTTCAAAGCTTCTGCTTCTTCGCTTCCTTCAGTAATCAAAGACAAAGTATCTCCAGCTTCAAGACCCAATGACAATACGCCAAGAATGGATTTCAAAGTTACTTTTTTACCTTTAGCTTCTGCATATGCTTCTGTACCTTTGAATTTTGTTGCTGTATTTACCAAGGCAGTTGCTGGACGTGCGTGAATTCCATCTTCATCGACAATTCTGAATGTTTTTTGCATAATATTATCCAACTCGCTTTCTGTTATTAAAGTATTTTAAATTTATAGTGAAAGCTTCGCTTCCTTGTATGAACAAGGAAGCATCGGCCCTTGCACTTTTACTGAATCGTAATAATGTCTTGGTCTCCTATAGAAACCTTACCCGGCTTCTTCAATGTTACAGAAGAGCCTTCTGGTAAATTAGAGAAAATAACAGGTGAGATTACAGAAGGTGCATGTGCTTTTACATACTCTAAATCCACTTCCATAATCGGTTGTCCAGCCGCTACAAGATCGCCCTCTTCAACTAATACCGTGAAGCCTTGACCTTTAAGCTTAACCGTATTAACCCCAATATGAACGAGCACTTCCTTGCCTCCGTCAGACATAATACCGATGGCATGTTTGCTCGGGAACACGTTAAATACCTTACCGTAAACCGGTGAAGCAATCTTCCCATCTTCGGATAGGAACGCGAAGCCGTCGCCCGTCATTTTTTGGGAGAATACTGGATCTGGCACCTCTGTGATATCCAACAACTCACCGTTTACTGGAGATACGATATCTTCCTTGATAATCGCTTCACCAGCTTCACCTGCCTGTTGTTCTTCTTCTGGCTCTGGAGCAACCACTACTGGAGCTGCTGAAGCCGCAGGTGTCTTTCCGTTAATCACATCTTGAATCTGCGATTTAATCGTATCTGAACGTGTGCCAAAAATCGCTTGAACGTTATTACCCACTTCCAGCACACCTGATGCACCAAGTTTCTTAAGACGGTTCTTGTCTACACCTGCCTTATCTTTAACTTCAACACGAAGGCGGGTAATACAAGCATCTAGATGAGTGATGTTTTCTTTACCACCTAGAGCGGACAAAATGTTCCGCGGTAGATCATCACCGGCTCTGGAGACAGACTCCGTATTCACTTCTTCTTCTTCATTGGTATCTTCTTCACGACCCGGTGTCATAAGATTGAATTTCCGAATTACAAACCGGAAGCCGAAGTAATAAATTAAGGCAAGGACCAGACCTACCGGAATGACCAGCCACCAAGCTGTACGGTTCGGGATAATACCGAAGAGCACAAAATCGATAAAGCCACCCGAGAATGTCATGCCGATTTTAACATCCAGAATATGCATAGTCATAAAGGACAGACCTGCAAACACAGCATGTACAGCGAACAGCAACGGAGCCACGAATAGGAACGAGAATTCGAGCGGCTCAGTAATCCCTGTCAAGAACGATGTCAATGCCGCGGAAATCATCAAACTTCCGACGATCTTTTTATTCTGAGGTTTAGCTTCATGATAGATAGCCAAAGCCGCTGCTGGAAGACCAAACATCATGAATGGATATTTACCTGTAGTAAATGTCCCTGCTGTGAAGTCTACTCCATCGCGAAGCTGCTGCATGAAGATCCGTTGGTCACCACGTACCAATTCTCCAGCTTTATCAACGTAGGTACCAAATTCATACCAGAATGGAGAGTAGAAAATGTGATGCAGTCCAAAAGGAATGAGCGAACGTTCGATCGTTCCGAAGATAAACGCTGCAAGCGTTTTGTTCGTATCAATCATACTTTGTGACACATAGTTCAGACCATGTTGAATAGGTGGCCATACTATTGTCAGTAACAAACCCAAGATTAGAGCTGTTACCGCCGTCATGATCGGTACGAAACGTTTACCTGCGAAGAAACCTAGGTAAGAAGGAAGCTCAATTTTGAAGAATCGCTTGTACATGGCCGAAGCCAATATCCCGACGAGTATACCTCCAAACACCCCTGTTTGCAGTGTTGGAATCCCTAATACGCTGGCATACGAGAAGTCGCCTTGGCTCAGGACGTAATCATTAACACCAATAACTGTACCCATCGTAATGTTCATTACGAGGAAACCGATAATGGCAGCTAGACCCGCAACACCTTCACCGCCGGCTAAACCTATCGCAACCCCCACCGCGAAGAGTAAGGCTAGATTATCAAATACAATTTGTCCTGAGTTCATCAATACGTTGGCAACAGCCTGAACAACATGGTTCTCCAGTGCTGGAACATATTGCAGGAAGTCTGGGTTTACCAGCATGTTTCCTATTCCAAGAAGCAAACCTGCCGCAGGCAGAATAGCTACTGGAAGCATCAGAGCTTTACCAACTCTTTGTAAAACACCAAACAACTTTTTAAACATTTAGGTTACTCCTTTCATTAATTTCACTAAAACAGATGCCAAAAAAGGCATGAGCAACACAATATAGAAGTTGTAATCTAACGCTATCGTTAGATTGCCCCAAGAAGGGGGTTAACAACCAAAATACTGTAATTCACTCATGCCTGATCGAATCAGTTACACGCTCGATATTCTGTTTTGTTGATGACAGTGAACATTGTAGCATCGTTTTTTTTAAGTGGCAAGCGTTTTTTTTGAAACCATGATTTGTTACAACTTTTGCACTTTAAGGAGCTTCACCATTCTTGTCCATATCTTGTTCGTCCACTTTTTTCTGGGCAATACGCTGCAGGTGAATCGTCAAATAACTCACCTCAGCTTGATACACGGGAATTCGCACACGCTGTTCGATAATTTTTGTTAATTTCCAAGCCAACGAATACATCTCAGGATACTCCCGTTTCATGAGTCCATCCAGGGTTGAGGTCTCTTGTACCGCCTCTCCACGGCGTAATCTTTCTAGAACAAATCGCAGATGGGTTACCAGTCTTGAGTAATCAAGTGAATCACGTGGGATTCGATAGTCCAGATAATTCTCGACTAATCCAACCAGCTCTCCAATCAAGAGAGAATGTTGTCTAACCTCGGAAATTTGCCTATTACTAAGTGCGCTGACAATATGAAGAGCCACAAAACCTATCTCATCCACCGGCAATTCCACGCCCATAGCCTCATTGATCCGTCCAATCGCATATTCTGCCATCTTATATTCCTCAGGATAAATCTCCTTAGTTTCATACAAAAATGGATTATGAATTGGGATATCTTGTTCAAAACGACGGATAGCAAAGGAAATATGGTCGGTAAGTGCAATGTGAATATGCTCATTAAGCGGCTGACGGCTACAATGCATAATATGTAATACTATTTCTTGAACGACCTCAATCAACTTCTCATCCACTTGGGGAAGAAGCTGTTTATATTGTTCCTGTTCCTCCTGGCTACGAAGAATAAACATCTTCTCCACGGAGGATAGATTAATCTGATCACGCAGCTTGCGGTTAAACCCTATCCCTTTACCGATAACTACAACCTCGGAATATTGAGGATGCTGGGCAATGATAACGTTGTTATTCAACACCTTCGCCACTGTTATGCTACTCATTTTTGACACCTCTTTTATTTCTAAACACCTAACTTCCAGCAGCATACGCAATAAGAAATCGTACGATGAACACAAGCTTTGCTACCATCATAACACCAAGAATTGCATATTAGAAGAACACTCTGTGTCCTTACTAAGCTAGTAGATCAGAGTGAACAGCCTTAAAGGCTTTTATTTTACCTGAAAAAATCTTTAAACACCAGTGAAAGCGTCGATGTCTGTATATACAATAATTCCCACGGGATGCCGATAAGCTATAAGCTTCATCAAAAATCACCTGTCAACGCAGGAGCTTTTTATCATGTTGTCTAATTTAGATCAAACATAAAGATTAAGGTATGACCAGCAGCTTTGCCAGTCATACCTTAAGTAAACTAAATCAATATAAATTGCAATAAACTATTTTTCCTTTTGTTCAGGCACAGAAGTTAAAGTCTCGCCGGCTGTACTAGATTTTACTGATGGCTGAATATAAGTTGCAGGTGTAGCTGGTGCAACAGGTGCGACTGGTGTAACTGATGCTCCTTTGCTTCCGGAAGCTTTAGTGGTCAACCCCTTGATCAGTGCCTCTACATCAATCCCTGAGACGCTCTTCAACATCTCTGGAGCGGTGGACATTAGCTGAGTCACATAATTGCTGACCCGGGCTGCACCTTCCCCGTTACCGGTATCTACAACGGTAAGTTTATCAATAGATGCCAGCGGCTTCGCAATTTGGCCAGCCAAATCAGGCAGCATTTTGACGATGATGTCGAGCACCGCTGCTTCGCCGAATTTCTGGAAAGCTTCCGCCAGTTTCTCTTTGGCTTCTGCTTCCGCTAGACCGCGCAACCGGATAACCTCAGCATCCGCTGTACCTTTAGCCAGCTCTGCATCCGCCATCGCTTGACCTTCAAGACGCTTCTGCTCAGATGTCGCTTTTGCTTGCGTTTCAATACTATATTGCAAGGCATCTGCCTCACGCATTCTCTTCGCCTTATCGGCTTCCGCCGCTTGCTCTACTGCATAACGATCCGCTTCTGCTTTTTTCTTCACTTCAGCATCATACTGCTTCTCGCGAACTTGAATTTCTTTGGCTTGCAAATCGATTTCACGTTCCTTACGTACCAGCTCAACCTTCATCTGTTCTTCAACAACGGTCTGCTTTGCACGTGCCTCTTGAATATGATAAGCCTGGTCGGCTTCCGCTTTCGCTGTATCCTGATCCCGTTTAAACGCAGCCACCTTAAGCTGGTTTTCCTTAGAGGCTTCGGCAATATTCGTATCCCGCAGCAGCTCAGCTTTTTGCCCTTGCTCTTCTGCGTTTGCCTTTTGAATTCTCGCATCCCGCACTGCTTCTGCTTCAGCGATCTCTGCATCCCGCTTCACAGCAGCTATCCGCGGTTTACCCAGTGCCTCTAGATATCCATGTTTGTCTCGCACATCCTTGATGGTAAAGGAAACAATTTGTAGACCCATTTTCTTAAGATCACGTGCCGCCACGCCTTGAACCTCTTGCGCAAAGCGGTCACGGTTACGATATACTTCCTCAACGGTCATCGAACCGAGAATGGCCCGCAGATGACCTTCAAGAACTTCTTGTGCTTCGCTCTTCAGTGCTTCAATCGGTTTGCCCATAAATTGCTCAGCAGCTGTCGCCACATCTTCCGTTGAGCTACCCACTTTAATGATCGCTACGCCGTCGGCAATAACCGGAACCCCTTGTTCGGTGTATACTTCCGGGGTCGTCACATCGAGTTTATGAGAAAGAAGCGACATAAATTCAGCCTTCTGAAAGACTGGGAGTATAAAGGCCCCGCCCCCGCGTACAATCTTTATTTTACGACCAGAACCATCGTCTGAAATATGATTTTTCCCTAAGAACGACCCCGTTACGATCATCCCTTCATCGGGTCCAACCGTTTTGTAACGTGCCCAGAATGCGATACCTAGCACAAACAAAACAGCAACGACAACAGCAGGGACTAACAAATACTCAGGAATACCGAACATTAAAGATCCACTCCTCTTCTCTTTTCGAATTCTGACACCAATGCAACGCCTTCTCTAACCTCCACTACAACAACTTTAATCCCTGCCGGAAGCAGCTCATGATCAAAGCTTGCTGCCGTATGCAGGCTATTGCCGGCGCCAAACTTTACCATAATCTCACCATAACCAGTGGCGGGAACAGGAATTGTGATTTCCCCGATCTTACCAGGCAGATCACTCATTGAGAAACCATTGGACATTTCGCTTTTTTCCATGGGCTTAACCACCCCTAGATACATAAGTACTCCCAAAAAAGCGGCGGCTAACAAAGACAAAGCAATGATCGCCCCAGCCTCCAGAGCGCTGTACCGGGTTAGAAGAATGCCCGCTCCGCCGAACACGGTTATTCCTCCTGCCAGCACGGTGGGATTCAGAAAATCTACAGATACGAAATCAAAGGCCCCATGCAAGGCATCTCCGATCACATCGCCCACCAGGACGCTGACTATGGCAAATATGACGCCTAGCGCCAAGCAGCCTAAATACAGCGTTTGCATTTTTATTTCCTCCTGTCTTCAATCAGGACTGTCATATTACATTAAACGTACAAAGTAGGTCCTTGGTTTCACAATCTTTGGATATTCACCCAAATAAGTTCCATTCAGAGGATAAGCATACGCACATTGACACTGTTTTATTACATACGATGGGGTTGTCCCAAAGCCGTCCAATAGTTGCTGAGGCGCTGATTTTTGTTGGAAAGTTACTTAATCTAAACAGCAAAATTTGTAGTGTCTCTGGTGTCCGAAAACTTGCTCAAAAGGCTGAAAATTTGCAAATAACATCAGCTGGGACCGTGGGGTAGGCGTGTATTGGTAGAGGAATCAGTCGTGAGGGGATCTAACAAACCCTAGTTTGTTAGGTAACACTCTCGCGCGTATGAAGATACTATGCTGCTTACGCGCCTCGGCCCATCGGACTCAGCAGACCCTATTCGCCGATTTTTCCGACATTTGTTATGCTATCGGACCGCATAGTCTCTATTGGCATAAAAACCAGCAAATAAAAGACCATTTCGAAGCAATAGTGTCTCTGGTGTCCGAAAACTTGCTCAAAAGGCTGAAAATTCGCATATAACATCAGCTGGGTCCTAAGGTAGGCCGTATATTGGAAGAGGAATCAGTCGTGAGGGGATCTTACAAACCCTAGTTTGTTAGGTAACACTCTCGCGCGTATGAAGAGGCTATGCTGCTTACGCGCCTCGGCCCATCGGACTCAACAGACCCTATTCGCCGATTTTTCCGACATTTGTTATGCTATCGGACCGCATAGTCTCTATTGGCATGAAAAACAACAAATATAAGACCATTTCGAAGCAATAGTGTCTCTGGTGTCCGAAAACTTGCTCAAAACGCTGGAAATTCGCAGATAACGTCAGCTGGGTCCGTAGGGTAGGCGTGTATTGGTAGAGGAATCAGTCGTGTGGGGATCATACAAACCCTAGTTGGTTAGGTAACACTCTCGCGCGTATGAAGAGGCTATGCTGCTTACGCCTCGGCCTATCGGACTCAGCAGACCCTATTCGCCGATTTATCCGACATTTGGTATGCTATCGGACCGCATAGCCCCTATTGGCATAAAAACCAGCAAATAAAAGACCATTTCGAAGCAATAGTGTCTCTGGTGTCCGAAAACTTGCTCAAAAGGCTGAAAATTCGCAAATAACGTCAGCTGGGTCCGTAAGACTCCCGAGGACGGTCGACGGATTAGATTACGGGTGCGAACAGTGATTGATGAGGCGCGGTCAGCGGCAGCGGAGGTTCGGACAGCGGCAGCGGAGGCGCGGTCAGCGGCAGCGGAGGTTCGGACAGCAGCAGCGGAGGCGCGGCCAGCGACAGCGGAGGTACGGTCAGCGGCAGCGGAGTTTACGGTCAGAAGCATAGGAGGTGCAGTCGGCGGTAGCGGAACTTGGGACGTGGGCGAGTGAAGTTGTGCAAGAGGAGCAAGTCACACTAGACCATAAACACAAAAAAGCGGATCCTCCATTAACGGAGGATCCGCTTCTTTGACATTCTATTGCGGCTTCTTGAATAAAGACAAATGGTCTCTTTCCGTAGAAGAGTTACTTACAAAGCCATTTTATAAATCTCAACTACATCTTCACGCTCAAGCTTGCGGAAATTACCAAACGCTCCGAAACGAACAGCCTTGTCAGCCATACTGCCGATCTCGCTGTCATCAATATCATAATCACCAAGTGTCTTCGGCGCACCGATGGAATCCCAGAAATTACGCAGAGCCTCGATACCCTCCAACCCGATTTCTTCATCAGTCTTGCCAGCAGGATCAACTCCGAACACATTTACCGCAAGCTTGCGGAAACGTGCAGGGTTTGTGCTGAGGTTATATTTCATCCATTGCGGGAACAAAATCGCCAAACCTCCGCCATGCGGAATATCGTATACAGCCGATACTGCATGCTCGATATTATGAGTCGCCCAATCTCCGGCAAAACCCATGCTGACCATTCCGTTAAGCGCCATCGTACCGCAGTACATGATGGTCTCACGCAGCTCGTAGTTATTCAGATCTTTGATAAGCTTCGGCGCGGTTTCAATTACAGTGCGCAGCAAAGTTTCACAGAAACCGTCTTGTACCGGTGTATTGCCGTCTGTATGGAAATAGTGCTCCAGAACATGTGACATGATATCCACCATGCCATAAACGGTCTGATCACGTGGCAGAGAAAAAGTGTTCTCTGGATCAAGAATCGAAAATGCCGGGTAGGCATGCACGCTGCCCCAGCCCATTTTTTCCTTAGTAACCTCGTTTGTGATTACAGAGCCGTTATTCATTTCAGATCCCGTAGCAGCCATTGTCAGCACTGTGCCCAGTGGAAGCGCGTCTTGGGCCGCTGCTTTACGCTCTACAAAGTCCCACATATCACCATCATATTTCGCTCCAACAGCAACAGCTTTTGCACAGTCCAATACGCTTCCGCCCCCTACTGCGAGAACAAGGTCAATATTATGCTCCCGGCACAGCTCTACGCCTTTATGTACTGTGGAAAGACGTGGATTGGGTTCTACTCCAGAGAGTTCAGTCACTGTAGCGCCTATTGAACTCAGCTCAGCAACTACTTTATCGTACAAACCACTGCGCTTGATACTGCCACCACCGTACATCAAAAGCACATTTTTACCGTACTTAGGAACCTCCGTCTTCAAGGCTTCAAGGGTACCCTGTCCAAAAATCAGCTTGGTAGGATTATAAAATTCAAATTTACGCATATGTGTAAACCTCCAGTAGTTAATTCATAATGTCTTACTCCTTCGTATTATAAACCTCTGATTACCCGCATTCAAATTAGGTGGCTGGATTTCGTCATTCCGAATAAAAAAAGATGCCCCAAGCCCATAGGCTTGAGGACATCCTTAAATCTAAATTCACTTACTACAAAGCACCGAAGCTAGTTACAAAACGGCGGAAAGCCGCTTGACCTTCTGGAGTCCGTTTGTAAACGCCAGCGTGTTCAAGAATATGCGTAAACTTGATGCCAACTTCGTTCTGCACAATCTTGAGCGCTTCCTCGTGTTGCAGTGCAGTTCCGAATCTCTCCACCAGCTCCTGAATCCAAGCCGCATGCTGCGCAAGAGAATGACTAGGGTCATTCTTCACCGCTTCTAACAGCGCTTGATCTCCTGCAAGAATACCTGCGATGGAATCAAGTTCTTCCTTCAAACGGCCCGGCAGAATCGCCAGTCCCATAACTTCAATCAAGCCGATGTTTTCTTTTTTGATATGATGCATTTCCCGGTGTGGATGAAAAATCCCTTCAGGATATTGCTCATTAGTCCGGTTATTCCGCAGCACAAGATCCATCTCGAAGCTGCCGTCCTCGGCCCGGCGGACGATAGGAGTAACGGTATTATGAGGTTGTACTTCACCGTCAACCTCACTAAAGGCTAGCACTTCCGCCTCTGGATCGCTGTAGGCTTTCCAAGCTTCATAAAGCGCATTTCCGCATTCCAGTAGAACCGCAGGATCTTCACCATTTAAGCGCAATACGGACATCGGCCATTTTACGATATTAATGCTGACACCCGGATAAGAAGCATGTGTAAATGTATCTTCCTTAGGCGCTTTTTGAATCGGGAACGTGTGGCGTCCGCCCTGAAAATGGTCATGCGTCAGAATAGAGCCGCCAACAATCGGCAAGTCTGCATTTGAGCCAATAAAATAATGCGGAAATGATTCCACGAAGCTAAGCAGCCGCTTCAAGGTATCCTTGGTAAGCTTCATTGGCACATGATCATGATGGAATACAATGCAGTGCTCATTGTAATAAACATATGGCGAGTATTGGAAGAACCATTTTTCATTATTCAGGTTAAGCGGAATGATACGCAGGTTCTGGCGCGGCGGATGATTGATCCGTCCGGCATAACCTACATTCTCACGGCACAGCAGACATTTCGGATAGACTGGCGGCGGGAGCAGCCGAGCCATCGCAATTTCCTTCGGATTTTTCTCAGGCTTGGACAAATTGATCGTCATTTCAATGTCTCCGTACGGCGAATCCTGCAGCCAGTAGACATTCTTGGAGATCCGATCCATCCGAATATAGTTCGAATCAATGCTCAATTTATAAAAACGGTCTGTAGCCGCGGAGATGCCTTTTTCAGCAGTCAGACTATAGAATTCAGCATTTACATCCGAAGGACGGGCCATGAGAAGTCCCATAATCTTGGCGTCCAGCAAGTCACGGTAAGTGTCACTATTCTCTGGGATCAATCCGATTTCAAAACCATAATCAATCAGTGCATCGAGTGGAGCCTGCGGCCCTTCCAATGCACTTTGATCGATGTCACCTACAAGCGGCTCACTGAAACCAAACTGTTCGAGCAGCACATTACGGCTATAATCTTCATCGGATGGAGCTATAAGCTGCTGGCGCAGTGCGAACAGAACAAGCTGCTCAATCGCATGTAATGCTATCTGGCCAGCAGGCGTAATCTTATTCTCGTTGTGCATTTTAATTCTCCTTAAGTAGGGTCTCAAGTTCAAGATAAGCTAACCTAAAGTCCCTTATTCTCCGTATCCTTGCGGATTGGCAGAGTGCCAGTTCCATGCACTTTGAATGATATCTTCCAAATCTGCATGCTGCGGGTTCCATCCAAGGACGCTACGCGCTTTGTCGGAGGAAGCTACCAGCACAGCAGGATCGCCGGCACGGCGTTCTTGAATGACTACAGGAATTTCAAGTCCAGTAACCTTCTTCGCCGTTTCAATCACCTGTTTTACCGAGAATCCAAGTCCATTGCCCAGGTTGAAAATATTGCTGCTGCTTCCGCTGCGCAGGTAAGTTACCGCACGGACATGGGCGTCAGCCAGATCGCTGACATGGATGTAGTCGCGCACACAAGTACCGTCTTCTGTAGGATAGTCATCTCCGAAAACAGCGATACTGTCACGTTGCTTCAAAGCCGTTTGCAATACCAGCGGCACCAAATGACTTTCTGGACGATGGTCTTCACCGATTTTGCCACTGGCATGTGCGCCAGCTGCATTGAAGTAACGCAATGCTACATATTTGATGCCCAGTACTTTATCAAACCAAGCCATCATCCGTTCCATGGTCAGCTTAGTTTCTCCATACACATTGGCCGGTTCAGTGCGATCTGTTTCTTCAATCGGCACCTTTTCCGGTTCGCCGTAGGTTGCAGCTGTGGACGAGAATACGATCTTGTTTACGCCAGCTTTTTGCATAGCTTCCAAAAGACACTGTGTACCATATACATTGTTGTCGTAATATTTTACAGGGTCCTTCATGCTTTCTCCGACCAGCGAGCTTGCGGCAAAATGGATAACCGCTTCAATCTCATTTTCAGCGAACAGCTTACCCAGCAGTTCTTTATCACGCAGATCACCTTCGTACAGCTTGCCACCCAGCAACGCCTCACGATGCCCTGTTAGCAGATTGTCGATGACCACCACTTCTTCGCCACGATCCAGCAGCTCCGCTACAGTATGAGACCCAATATACCCTGCTCCACCTGTTACTAAAATCGCCATCTGATTACACTCCCTTCAATTCTTGGACACCATTACCGATGCCGCAAACGTAGAACTCGCCAACCAAACCAGATCTTGTGGTATAGGCTTCACCAACTTCACGAATGAAACGTTCTATATCATCTTCATGTACCAAAGATACTGTACAACCTCCGAAACCCGCGCCAGTCATACGGGAACCGAGTGTACCTGGGATACGTCCAGCTTCTTCAACCATAATATCAAGCTCTGCACAGCTAACTTCATACAAATCGCGCAAGGACGCATGCGAATCATTCATGAACTGTCCAAACTGCTTCAGATCATTGTTTTTTAATACCTCAACGGAATCCAGCACGCGTTGATTCTCTGCCACGACATGGCGAGCGCGGCGTCTTACAATTTCGTCTGTGATTTTATCTTGATGTGCTTCGAACTGTTCACGATTGAGCTGTGCCAGATAAGCTAGCGAAGGCACTTCTTTTTGCAAAATAGCCAATGCCTCATCACACTGCTGACGACGTTCATTGTACTTGGAATCTACAAGCCCTCTGCGTTTGTTCGTGTTGCCGATAACCAATTTATATGAACCTGTGATGAATGGTACCAAATTGTACTCAAGTGTGTCGCACATCAGCAGGATTGCATGATCGCGTTTGCCGTTAGCAACTGCGAACTGATCCATAATTCCGGAGTTTACACCTACGTACTGATTCTCCGCACGCTGGGACAAAAGTGCAATCTCAACAGTGTCTGTATCGCCGCCTTCGAGAGTCAGGAACGCATAAGCAGTAACGACTTCAAGAGATGCCGAGGAGGACAAGCCTGCTCCATTCGGAATATCGCCATGGAACAGCAGATCGTACCCTTTGGATACCGGGGTGCTTTTCTTATCCAGCTCAACCATTACCCCAATCGGATAGTCAATCCATTCACCAGTTTTGGACTTGCCAATTTCGCTATAATCAATAGAAGCTTCGTAAGGAAAATTAGTCGATGCAAAATTCACTTTGCTGTCACTACGTGGACGCACAATCAGCGTTGTACCGAATTCCAAAGCTGCGGGAAGTACATATCCGCCGTTATAATCCAAGTGCTCTCCGATGAGATTGACACGACCTGGTGCATAAAACACCTTAGCCTCTTCCTCGCTCACCCCATATTTTTCAATAAATTTGTTGTTAAGTTCCTGCATGCTCATTAATACCACTCCATCCTTTCGCTGCTTCAGCCAGTGGGAATTAGTAAAGCGTTCTTTATGTACTCATTATAATAGATTCACTCATCCTCTGATAATGCAATCATGTGTGTAATGTATGGATAAATGTGACTTCCCATAATATAATAATTACATATATTACTGTTACTCTCTAAACTATAAGCCATTAAATGACATTAACACAAGAAAGGCTGTCCCAAATGGAGCATACTTATTCCGTAGGATCCAATCCCGTGTATTACGATAAACAGAACCTTCATGTACTGTTTGCCGGCCAGAGTCAGACACTGCCCATGCATCAAGCTGGACCCAAGATCTATGATTATTATTTGCTGCATTTCATAGAATCTGGCTCGGGTGTTTTCCGTACAGAACATCATAAATATGAGTTGGGTAAAGGAGACTGCTTCTTGATCCATCCGGGACAATTAGTCAGTTACGTCTCTGATAAAGATCAGCCCTGGTGCTATCGCTGGGCAGCATTTACTGGCAGCGAAGCTGACGATCTGGTGCTGCAGACGGGGTTCACACCACAACAACCCGTGGTGACCACAACAGGTGAAAGCCTCATTCCAGGTGCCCTGTCCAGCATCATGCAAGCCTTCAACGCCAACAAAGAAAGTGCCCATCTGACTTCGCTTGGGTATCTCTATCTCATTGTCGGCGAGGCAGCTGATTTGCTCTCTTCCTTCTCCCGTCTTCCCGGAACAGAATCACAGGTTAAGCGTACTGTGAAGCAAATGATCCACTATATGGCTTCTCAATATGCGCACCCGGTCTCTATTGAACAAATGTGTGATACGCTGGGTTATAATCGAGCCTACCTGTCCCGTGTATTTAAGCAAGAGACCGGATTATCTCCGGTGACCTACTTGCTGAAGCTGCGTATTGAAAAGTCCAGACAGCTGCTGCGTGAACGACCGGAGCTGTCTGTGGAACAGGTAGCAGCATCCGTGGGGCTCACCGATGCTTTATACTTCTCTCGCCAATTCAAACGGTTTTGTGCCCAGTCACCGACGGCTTACCGGATGACTACAACGAGACAAGCAGAGAAACCTGAACGTTAGTTTGACCTTTAATTCATAAATCCACCTTACAACAACAGCCCGTCTTCCTTAACTTAAGGAACCGGGCTGTTACTGTGTTCAATACGCTATAGTTCTGTCTTTAGAATCGTTTCAATCCGCTCTAACTCCTCTGGACTGAAATCAGGCTTAGCTAAAGCAGCTATATTCTCTTCAATCTGATCCACTCTGCTTGCTCCAATTAGGGCGGAAGTAACCTTGCCCCCCCGGAGTGTCCAAGCCAGTGCAAACTGAGCCAGACTCTGTCCTCGCGAAACCGCAAGCTGATTAAGTGCACGAATCCTCCGCTGCACCTCCGGTGTAATCCGGCTCTCATTCAAGGCGGCAGACGGCTTGGCAGCCCTTGATCCCTCTGGAATACCATTCAAGTATTTGTTGGTTAACAAACCTTCAGCCAGGGGTGTAAAAGCGATGCTCCCTACACCACTTTGTTCCAGTACATCCTGTAAGCCGCCCTCAATCCAACGATCGAGCATAGAATAACTAGGCTGATGGATTAAGAGCGGTGTGCCCAGGCTTTTTAGAATGCTGAGGGCTTCAGCCGTCTGCTCCGCATTATAGTTGGATAGTCCTATATATAAAGCTTTGCCAGAACGTACCGCATAATCCAGCGCCTGCATGGTTTCTTCAAGCGGTGTTTCCGGGTCTGGACGATGAGAGTAATAAATATCAACATAATCTAGGCCTAGCCGTTTCAGGCTCTGATCCAGACTAGCCAGCATATATTTACGTGAACCCCATTCGCCATAAGGGCCGGGCCACATGTTATACCCTGCTTTTGTAGAGATCACTATTTCATCACGATAAGGAAACATATCATTGGCGAGAACTTTACCGAATAGCTCTTCTGCTGAACCAGCTGGTGGACCATAGTTGTTGGCCAGATCAAAATGGGTAATTCCAAGATCAAAAGCACGAGTGATCATTTCTCTGCCGTTCTCGTAATTATCGATCCCACCAAAATTCTGCCATAATCCTAATGAGATTGCTGGGAGCTTGAGACCTGAGTTCCCGCAACGATTATAACGCATGTTGTCATACCGTTTATCGTCTGCTACATATACCATTGCTTATCCCTGCCTCTCATTACACGCTGTTGTGAGCCTACCTTATCTTTAAACTTCTGAGCGTAATAATAATCTGGCAAGAGAAACCAAAGGACAGCTTTTTCCATCTAGCTTAATAGATCCTTGACACTGCCCATTACTTTTCCAATTCGATCTGTAATCAGCAGATCCGCCCGGTCATCATAAGGTGTGGGATCTCCGTTCAGCAGCACCGTACGTTTGCCCCGGAAATAAGTCACCAGACTGGCCGCAGGCTGAACCGTTAGCGAGGTTCCGCCAATAATAAGCATATCTGCAGAGGCAATCGCAGCGACAGAGCCCATAAGCACGGAATGATCCAATTCTTCTTCATATAAAACCACATCCGGCTTGATAATTCCGCCACATTCCGGGCAGCGAGGAACGATCTCAGTCATTTCCAGCAGTTGATCCAGCCCGTAATACCGTGAGCAGTCCATACAATAGTTGCGATGGATCGAACCATGCAGCTCAAGTACACTACGGCTACCCGCCTGCTGGTGCAGGCCGTCAATATTTTGCGTAATCACCGCCTTCAGCTTCCCCTGCTGTTCCAATTCCGCTAGTAGCTGGTGCGCACCATTCGGACGGGCCTCTGGATGAATCATTTTACTGCGGTAAAAATCAAAAAAAATGTCCGGTGAGGACATGAAAAAAGTGCGGCTCAGCATCACTTCAGGTGGATAAGGTGAATTGTGCTGAGTTTGATATAATCCAGCTGCGGAGCGGAAATCGGGAATTCCACTCTCTGTCGACGTACCCGCCCCTCCGAAAAAAACGATGTTGTCACTTTCTTTGATCCAAGAAGCAAGTGTCTGCAATTGATCCATGCTAAGTAGCACATCCTTTCCTTTTATTAGCTGATCAGTAAGTGATCCGAAGCTCATTAAAACCGGAAATGATTACATCTGCGTCTATAAGGTGCTCCCCATCACCACTGGCGGAAATCCCAATTGCGAGGCGAAGCCCTGCACCTTTACCTAATTGCATATCGGCATTACTGTCCCCAATAATAATCGTCTCTTCAGGCGAAAGCCCTAGCTCCCGGCAGGCCAATTCAGCCATTTCAGGAGCGGGTTTTCCGTTTTTCACCCTGTCCCTAGTAACTACCGAATCAAAATAGCCTGCCACATTAAGCCATTCCAAATGCTCACCGGTGGTCTTTGCCCCATCGGAGGTAACCACGCCAAGCTTAAGGGATGCCGCAGAGCATTGCTCCAAAAAAGAATAAAGTCCCGCTAAAGGCTGTGCCATACGGCGTCGGCGTAATTCGTACATTGCGTTTTTAGTTATGCTTTTCACACGGGTCAGCGCTTCATTCCAAGGAACTCCTGCTGCATATAGCTGCCACGCGAGTACACCGTAACTTTCTTCCTCTGTAGCCATAGTAAGCGGCCCCGCCGGGTCGTACCCTATTAACTTCCCTTGCGGATCATGTTGCGTACCCAGCACCTTGCTGCGCTCTACAATAAATCCCGCTCCCATGATCGCTAGTTGATCTTCCAGTCCGCGCAGCACAAGCTCCGCCCAATTCCCCCAGGTGGCTAATAGATCGAGTAATGTCCCGTCTTTATCAAACAATATTCCAGAGCAGGGAACGCATTCATCGTTAATGTGTAATACTGGCATGAATTGTTTCCTCCCTCTGTTGAATGACCCGTAACTACCTCAGATTTCCCAGCCAATCCAACAGGGCACTTACTGTGCGACTCTGCTGCTCTTGCTCGGATATTGCGGCTTCGCCGTCCCCCTTCTGAGGCCCGTAGCTGCCAAATTGCGCATGATTCCCACCTACAATTGAACTATAAACTGTATTATCTGGCAGATAGGAGCGCCCTTTGTTGTAGCTGTCTCTGTCAATCACTTGATCCTCAGTACCCACAACTGATAACACTGACAAAGTAGTCTCTCGTAGACTGCCCTTTTCATCTGGATAAGAGGCTAAGAAAAATACACCTTCCAGCTGGTCCGTATGCTCAATTGCGTAACGTGAGGCCATGACACCCCCAAGTGAATGTCCACCCAGCACAAAAGATTGCTTCGGATGCACACGAATAATCTCTTCTGCAGCATCCCCCTTCGTTACAGCTAAATTAAACGGCATTTTGGCGATGTAGAAGGGATGCCCTGCAGCAGCGACGCTCTTCGCAAGAGGGGAATAAGCTTCCGGTTTAACCAAAGCCCCGGGATAAAATATAATCGAGGCGCCTTTAGTAATGGAAGGTTCGAACGAGATCCAATTATCATTCTGTTCGACGGTAACTCCGCCACTTGAAATCAGTGCGGTTTCGGCTTCTTGAGCCGGTGCATATGGCGTTAAATACTTCCATATCAGCAACCCAGCTACAACTAAAATAATCAATACAAAAATAGCGACGCGACGCTTAGTTATTCTTCTCTTCAACATGTTCCACTCCCAGATGTTAATGCATATAAAAATTATAGTGGAATCCCTCTAATCTAACAACCTTCAACACATCGCCACATTTCGCACACATGATAACGCTTTCTATTGTGACTTAATTCACAATTAAATCAAAGAAAATCTAGTATTTTAAAATTAAATTAATTTGCATACAGCATAATTTGGAGGCTAAATCATGGTAGGGGAAAACTCGCTGGAAACGCGCGGAGAAACCTTTTTTCTCAACCTGCGTTTTATGCTTATTATCACTGTTTTTGCCGGTAATGCAATTGAACCTCTGATTAACAAAATGAGCGGAATACACGGATTATATATGTGGATTTTCAGCTTTCACATGCCGCTGTTCGTACTGGTGACCGGCTATTTCGCCAGAAAAAGCCTTGCCGGAACTACCGGCCGCAAAATGCTGCTGCAAATTGGATTGCAATACCTCATTTTTCAAAGCTTATATTCCGCACTCGACGTTTCCCTCTTTCATGTAAGCAACATCCAGCATTCCATTTTCGCACCCTATCTGCTTCTATGGTTTCTGGCCAGTCATGCCTGCTGGCGCCTCCTGATGCTCGGAATGAGCAGATGGTCAATAACCGCTAAGCTCCTCTTCGCTGTAACAGCGGGGGTGGCTGTGGGATATCTCCAGCTGGACGGTGTATGGTTTAGCATCAGCCGTACCTTTGTATATTTGCCTTTTTTCATTATCGGCTATCATTTCTCCTTCGAAACCTTCGTCAAGCTCTATCAGAAATATATCAAAATCTTTGCAGCAGCAGCCTCCGTTCTACTCCTTGCCATCATGGCTACATGGGGAGCAGGATTTCCCTTTGGCTGGTTATATGGCAACATGACCTATATGCAGCTTGATGCCAATGTATGGTATGCAGGCGTATACCGCCTGGGACTGTACGGACTACAAATTGTCGCTTCACTCGCTTTCCTCGGTCTTGTACCTTACGGAGCGAGCCGCATGACCGACTGGGGACGCCGCACGTTGTATGTCTTCCTGCTTCATGGTTTTATCGTTCGTCTGGCTGCCGTTTCTGGGATTTACACCTATATTGGCAATGCTGCTGGGGCAGTAGTCCTGCTGCTCACCGCCGTATTATTCACCGTATTGCTGGCTCAGCCGTCAGTTAAACGGCTCTTTCACCCGCTGGTTGAGCCGTCCGTTGACTGGATGATCACCCTTCAGCGTGCCGCCCTACGCCGCACACTCTGATTTTACATCCAGAACAAACAAAGCAAGGCGGTTCCCTGGATACGAAGATTCGTTTCCGAGGCACCGCCTTGCTTTATCCATCTCCTAAGCTAAAGTTCTACTTCATCCTGATCCATTGTATATTTTACCTTCATCATAATATGTTGTTCATAATCGCCAAACTGGCGCCCGAACAGGTTAAGTCCACCTTGATGAACTGCATCGGGATTGATTCCAATGCGCAGCCGCAATTTGGGGCTCCGGTTAATCAGAAGATCATTTAAGGAAACATTCGACACCTTCTCCATATCAAGCGTCGTCTTTTCATGGTCAACACGCCAGGTCTTGAGAAACCCGTATTGTGTGGATCCATCCCACCACCAGTTCGGATTCAGCTTGCCCCGCCGGTCACCGAAATCACCGGGACTGGTCCACATGCCGATCTCCGATCCATTCACCCACACGGAAATGTTCGAAGGCCAGTTCTGGTCATAATTCGGAGCTTCCGAACAGATCTCCATGGATAATTCCAGCGATTCAATTTGTGCTCCGGAGGGGATATCCATAGGCAGCAAATATTCCAGGAATCCTTTGCGGAGCCAGATCAGCTGAGCGTTGACATGTTTAGGGTGATAAAAGCTCGACGGTTCATCTTCTTTGATAATAAGACCCTCGCTATTAGCCATTCCGCAAGTAGGAGATACCTCACAGTCGCTATAATGACCGATCGGCATCTCTACTTCATAGACATGAGTTAATCCCTTTGGCATTGGCTCTTTTAAATTCAAGGCAATATGAAGATCATCATAATTCCGGCTGCAAACTTTCATCGCCCCGCGTGAAGCCGGAAGCAATTCTGTATGAATTAACTCTGCTGCTTCTAATACTTTAATATTGCTTGCTACCGTCGACACTGGAAGCTTCAGCCTCTCAGCGATTTCAATAATATTTAAGTTTTTGGAGTTTAAGAGCCGAAGTATATCAACCCTAGAACGGGTTGATAAAGCATGCGTTACTGTGACTAATTTTTCCGGGTCGTTTAAGCTAAGTTCCAGCACAAATCAGCTCTCCTTGTATCCTAATAATTATCCTAATCTTACTTCTTAATGAGATGAAAAACAATTACAACTACAGGCCCATTCACCTAGAAATGACCTCCGGAAAACCGGAAGCCATCTCGTAGGTCTCTTAGGTTTGTTCGATTCACAATGGCTTAATATCAATGAAATCAATTTCTCCGTAACCTTCGCCTTTGGTAAAACGAAGCTTGTTCATGCCTGCTTTCAGTTGAATCCGAGCTGTGGACAGCCCCCAATTCTCCCACCCTTTATTGGTGATATAGAATGGTCCGGAAGGTCCTGCATTGACACTAAGCTGAAAATTCGACCAATTCCCGCCAGCCGTTCCATTCGCCGTTCGAGCCAAAAGAATATATTCGCCTGCGGCAACCGTATCAACTGAAAATTCCACGTAACTGTCCGGCGTATCAATATGACCCGCCTTAAGCCCACCCGATCCCTTGGGACTCGAAGAGGCATAGGCATCGCCGCCAAATGTCCCTTTTTCCGCTTCGTAGCGGGTATGCATGGTTTCACCTGAAGGCAAAGTTATCGGAAGATTAGGGTCAACGGGAATGCCCAGATTAGGTGTATGATCAGCATTCCAGCTGAATTTCTGCATCCGCACCTCGCGGTTCCAGCCAGCGTTATTGTATTTGGCGACATGGTACATGATCCAATCCTCTTGGCCGTCAGGAGACTTAGTAAACGAATGGTGTCCAGGTCCGTAAAGTCCATTGCCCGAGGAAAAGATAGGCTGATTGCGTTTATTCCATGATGCCGGATCTAACAGATCACTGGAGATGTCTGCGGTGATCAGTCCCAGACAATAATCATTGGTCCAGCTTCCACTTGCCGAGTAGACCAAACTAATGACTTCTCCATTTATAATCACCTGCGGTCCTTCATTCACATTTGGGGAATGAATCGTTTCCCAGCTATACGTTGGTCTTGAAATCTCTACGCGTTCGGAATCAATGGTCCAGGGATTACTCATATGCGCGATATAGAGATTCTGCCGCACATTAACATTCCCCTCCCAGCCGGACCAGATAAAATACAGCTCGCCGTTCACTTGCAGCACAGTACCGTCTATAGCCCACTTATTGCTTGAATCTGTGATCTGGCCTTTGTACTGCCAAGTTCCCTGCATCGGGTCTGCCGCTGTGTTCTCCATTACATGCATGCGGTGGTTTACGTTATCTCCGTCGTCCATCGCATAGTAGATATACCAAGCTCCGTTTATATAATGTAGCTCAGGCGCCCAGATGCCGCTACCGCCCGTGTTGACAACTTTAGTAGGCGCTGCATCAATAGTGGTCAACTGGGCTGACTTCCAGAGAGTAACATTGCCACCTGTTGTTTTGGTGAAATAATAGAAGCCATCTGTATGTTTATACACCCATGGGTCCGCCCCGTCCTGCATAACCACGTTGTAAAAGTCATTATGATCAGAGACAGCTAAGGTCACCTTCCCCATTGGAAGAATAAGAAGAACACTTAAGGCTACCAGACATTTTTGCCGGAAATTCACTTTCATAATCTATCACATTCCTTTCGAATGAATAGTTACGTAGCGCCTCTAATCTTCAATTGCAGCCTTACGCGCATTGATGCGGCGGATACGCTCAGGATCGAACTTCGGCTGTCTGTCATAAGTATACAGTCCATTAACTTCCTGCTCCACATCGTACAGCTGGGTATAGCAGAATCCAAACATCAGCGGATGATCTAATAGAACATTCGTCAACCCCTCGTAGCGTTCGATAAACATTTGCTCTGAGGTCGGTCTGTCCCCATACCCCCATGATTTTTCATCTTTCTGCTGTGGGTTCCACCAAATTCCGCCATACTCGCTGATGAAGTAAGGTTGACCTTCATACGTTTGGCGATCCGGGAAGGTATTGAATACTTGACCGCCATGCTTCATAGGTTCATATCTGTCCCGGAACGTCTGCGGATTCTGGTCATAGTCATGAAGATCGAAGATATCTGTAGCCACATGGAAGTTACCGCTTGTATCAATTACGGGACGTGTTGGATCCATACGTTTTGTTACGTCGTAAACAATCTGTAGCACGGCGTTATGCTGCTTCACACCGTCCCGATCCCAGGTCTCATTAAAAGGGCACCAGCCGATCAGCGCGGGATGATTGAAATCACGCTGCATACCTTCGAGCCATTCCGGCAGGAAGTGAGACAGGCTATCCGCTCCAGTAATATTCAGCCCCCAATTGGCATGTTCTCCCCAGACAAGATAACCTAATTGGTCAGCCCAATAAAGATAACGCGGCTCAAAGATCTTCTCGTGAAGTCTTGCGCCATTGAAGCCAAGCCCCATTGAGATTTCGATGTCTCTGCGCAGATCTTCATCAGTAGGAGCGGTATAGATTCCCTCCGGATAAAAACCTTGATCCAGTACTAACCGCTGAAATAAGGATTTCCCATTGATCCGGAATGCCATCCCATCCAGTCGTACCGTGCGGAGTCCAAAATAAGAATGGACCACATCACTCTCCCGTCCCTGACAATGCAAGGATAACTTCAGGTCATACAATCTGGCGTTTCCAACTTCCCATAAGTGAATCTCTGACAGTGGAATCGTAAGTTTTATAGAGAGCCCGGAAACAATCACACTGCTGTCCCCGACGGGTTTGCCGCCATAAAGAGCAGTAGCGCTAAGCGTGTCCCCCGCAACGTTCCCTTGTACCTTCATTTCGAGGTGCACACAGCCATTGTCGGGATCAGCGACAACTTTCAGATTAGACAGATAGGTCTCAGGCACTTGCTCAAGCCATACCGTCTGCCAGATTCCTGTAGTGCGTGTATAGTCGCAGCCGTGCGAATGGAACTGTTCACTCTGCTTGCCCCGCGGCTGTCGCCCCGATCGAACGTCGTCTTCAGCATATACAGTAATCACATTACCGCCCGCTAAAAGATTAGAAGTAATATCAAAGCTAAACGGAGTATATCCTCCGCGATGCGTACCTACGGATACGCCGTTCACCCAGACCTCCGCCATATAATCAACGGCGCCAAAATGAAGGATAACTCTGCCATTTGTCCAGTTCTCCGGCACGGTAAACTCCCTTTTATACCATACAGCAGCCATAAAATCTTTGTATTCTACGCTGGACAGCCTGCTTTCCGGACAGAAGGGCACAGTAATTGTCCCTGAGAGATTATGTTCGTTAACAGGGTATCCGCGTTCCTTCCCACTTTTGCCATGATCAATTTCGAATTGCCACTGGCCGTTCAGATTGATCCACTCTGGTCGAACAAAGTCAGGGCGGGGATATTCAGGACGCGGAAGCGTTGCTTGTTGTGTCATGGTGTAACTCCTTTTAATAAATGTTATTTATTTGATATGCATCATGATGTTGCGGATCGCTTCAAGCGGAGCTTTGGGCTGTCTATCATAGGTGAGCAGTCCGTTGATTTCCTGCTCGACATCCGTCAGCTGGGTATAGCAATAACCTTGGATCACCGGGGAAGTGAACATCGGGTCAACCACAGCCTTGAGCTTCATCAGGAAATCCTCTTCGTTCTCTGCCCCAGAATAACCCCAGCCCTCCCACTCACTTTTCTTGAAGGCAATTCCACCAAACTCGGATACGAGAATCGGCTGGCCTTGATACGAAGCTCCACCGACAAATATTTTGCGGTTGGCCGGCATCGCATTTACAGAAGATTCAACCGTGGCGTATCTATCCTCCAGCACTTCCTGATGGCTCTCATAGTCATGAATAGTCACCAAATCTGTAGTCATATGCTCCCACCCATCGTTATACACAACAGGTCTCATCTCATCCAAGGATTTCGTTAAATGATACATTGCCAATCCGTGCTGCTGCTGGCGTGTATCAATCTGGACATTGGGAACCCCCCAACTCTCATTAAGCGGAACCCAGGTCACGATACAAGGATGGTTATAGTCGCGCTCGATGATCTCCTGCCATTCCTTCGTGAAGCGGCGGACATACTCCTCGGAATATTCGTAAGCATTGGCTGCCTCACTCCATACCAGCAGGCCGAGCTTATCACACCAATACAGGAACCGGGGATCTTCTGTCTTCTGATGTTTCCTCACCCCGTTAAAGCCCATTTCCTTCGTCAGCTGGGCATCACGTTTCAGCTCTTCGTCTGTAGGTGCGGTTAGTATCCCGTCAGGGAAGTACCCCTGATCCAGCACCAGTCTCTGGAAATATGGGCGGTTATTCAAGCATAGCTTGCCATTTTCAATCGACACCTTGCGCATGCCGAAATAACTCGCCGCTTCATCAATTACTTCCTCATTCCGAAGCAATTGGAATTGAATATCATACAAATTCGGATGCTCAGGGCTCCATAAACGTCCAAGACCATGATCCGCAAAATCCCCCAAGCCGATAGTCCGCAGCTGCTCTGCATTCTTGATCATATATTGATCCTCTGCGATCACTTCACCGTCATACGATACCGTTATGCGCAGCTTGAGCGGATCAGCAGACTTAAATCCTTGCAGAAAGGTCCGAAGCCGGATTTCATTGCGGTCAATATCTGGTGTCATCATGGTTTTATTCAGATGCACTGCAGACAGCGGTTCAAGCCAGACACTCTGCCAGATTCCGGTTGTGCGGGTATAAAAGATGGCAGCAGACTGTTCCAGCCAATATTGCTTGCCCCGCGGCAAGGTGACATCGCGGCTGAAATCCTCTGCGCGCAGTATAATGGTATTATTTCCTTTGATCAGCGAAGGAGTGATATCGGCCTGAAATGGCGTATGTCCACCTTCATGCACGGCCACCAGCTGACCATTCACCCAGACTTTTGCCAAATAATCAACGGCGCCGAAATGGAGGACAATCCGCTTCCCGTTCCAACCCTCAGGAACTTCGAAAGTTCTTCTATACCACACAACATCATGAAATGAAGGATCTTCAATTCCGCTCAGCTTGCTCTGAAACGCAAAGGGCACTTGAATAACCTGTGAAAATAAACCCTTTGTGTCCGCCCGATACCATTGTTCTTCCTCACCGACATCTTCATCATCAAACGTAAAATCCCATTCTCCATTTAGGCTAAGCCAATCCTTACGGGCAAATTGGGGTCTTGGATATTCTGGACGTGGAACGGATGTGCTGCTTGCTTCTGTCAACATGGTGTACTTCACTCCTATTAAATAATTTCTATATAAGATGAACTTGTTTTTTTGCCCGCTATCCTTTAATCGAACCTACGTAAACACCTTTAACAAAATATTTTTGCAAGAAAGGATATACCATTAATATAGGAAGCGTAGAAACGACAATCGCGCAATACTTAACCAGCTCGCGGAAAGCCGTCTGGCTCTGGGCGCTATCGATGACTACCCCGCCTGCACTGCCGATCGAGGTTGCGGTTGCATCATTAGCTACTAATATTTCCTTCATTAATAGCTGCAGCGGGAACAGCTGTCTGTCCTTCAACAACACCATCGCATTAAACCATGAGTTCCAGTTCCCAACTAAATAGTATAAAAAGATTACGGCCAGCGTAGCTTTGGACAGCGGTAGAATCACATTCGTTAAAATATGGGCCTGACTTGCCCCGTCAATAGTAGCCGCCTCTTCCAATTCCTGCGGAATGGCTTGAAAGCTAGTTCGTAAAATAATAATGTTCCATGTGCTTAAAGCACTTGGCAAAATCATGGCCCACAAATTATTGTACAAACCAATATCCTTCATTAATAAGAACCAAGGAATCAACCCGCCACCAAAGAACATGGTGATTGTAATCAGGATCATGATAAAGTTTTTGAAATACAAACCTCGTCTGGACAATACATAAGCTCCCAGAATGGTCATGATCATGTTGACTAATGTGCCTAACCCTACATATATAATCGTGTTTTTATAGCCGTTGATCAGACTGTTATCTTTAAACACCAGCTTATAGCCATCCAAAGTGAACCCCAGCGGTTTCAGCAAAATCCCTTTATGAGCAATCAACATGCCGGGGTCGCTGACGGAAGCAAACAGGATATGCAGGATCGGATAAAAACACACCAAGGTTAATGCGGTCAGCAGAGTATAAAGCGTGCCGTCAAACACTCTGTCGCCGATGGATTTATGTTTTCGTCTTTTTTTCGTTTTACGCTGCAAATTATCTTTCATAGCTGTCCCTCTTTCTTACCATAAGCTGACCTCGGACCTGCGTTTGGCTATTGTATTGGTCATCCAGAGCAGCCCGAAGTTAACGATTGAGCTGACCAAGCCCACAGCCGTAGAATAACTAAGACTGGCTTCTCTTAAACCGCGACGATAAACATAAGAGGCAATAACATCCGCCGTATCATAGATCAGAGGATTGTACAGCAGGATAATCTTCTCGTACCCGGATGACATCAACCCGCCGATGGCAAAAATAAACAGAATGATGATAACTGGGCTGATCTGCGGCAGCGTAATATGCCACATTTTTTTAATCCGTCCCACTCCGTCAATTTCAGCAGCTTCATATAATGAAGTATCGATGGAACTCATCGCCGCAAGGTAGATGATGCTATCCCAGCCGATGCTCTGCCAAATGCCGGAGAAGGTATAAATCGGCCGGAAGAACGAAGAGTAGCCGAGCAGTGAAGAGTACTCTTTTCCGGTAATAAATTGCAGGATTTGCGTGATAATCCCTTCATCTGCGGCAAAGATATGAATGATCCCGCATACCACCACCAGGGAAATAAAGTGCGGCATATAGGTGATCGTTTGGACCACTTTTTTAAACTTAACCCCACGGATTTCGTTCAGCATCAAGGACAGAATAATCGGGGCTGTAAATCCAAAGGCAATCCCCCAAACATTGAGGAGAAGGGTGTTTTTAACGACCCGCCAGAAATAAGGCCCTTGGAAAAAATCAATAAAGTGCTTAAACCCTACCCACTCGCTCTGGCCAAACCCCAGCAGGGGTTTAAAATCCTTGAAGGCGATCATAACCCCCCACATCGGCCCGTAGCAGAAAATCAGGAACCATGCTACAACAGGGACGGCCAACAGATAGACAAACCAGTTCTTTTTCAAATCCTTCTTAATCACTAGCTTGGTATTTTTAGGTTTGGCGTCCTGAGGAATGGGCTTTATCGCTCTGTTTTTTCGTAATATTTCCATAAAACAACCACCTATCGTTTGTTATATCGATCTAAGGCTGCCTGATGGATACTCAAAAACTCTTCCAGTCCCATGCTCTGAGCTTCTTTCAAAAATTTATCATAGGCATCTACCGGCAGGTCTCCCATTATGATTTTTGCAAAATACTCTCCGCGCAGTGTCGACAGCTGGTTTCCAAGCTCGGCTTCCCGCGAAGCTTCATCCTTGGTAAAGGAAATAGGTGGCATAGCCATACTGGTGTCCATATTTTCTGTCCAATTCTTGCGAATGTCTCCCGAATAACTTCCTTTGGCAGCGATCAGCGGGTTGGAATGATGCTCATCCCGGATATCCGGCCAGTTGTGCATCCGGTATTTCCATAAGGTTGTCGATACGGGCTGACCTTCAGGGTCTTTAAAGATATAACTGTTCTCTGGATAATAAGGCATTCCCGTGTCATCAATCAGGTGGACCGTGCCGTATTCACCAAAGTTAATCAATTCCCAGCCCTTTTTACTGTAATTAAAATCAAGCCAAGCCATTGCCGCTTCTACATTTTTGCTTTGCGTTGTGATCGCAGCTTCGATCCCCGCTCTTTTGAAATTTTTGTACGTGGTTGCGGACTTATCTCCTTTGTTTAGAACCGGGTTCAGTGCCCCCACAAAGTCGATACCGCTTTGCTCTTTCCAATAACTCCACATCGTATCCGGAGAGTCCATCATCATCGCGGTATCTCCCGAAATGGCACTCGCCATTCTCTGGTTAAAGTCTGCCGTTGCCCAGTCCGGGTTCAGTAATCCTTCTTTGTTCCATTGCTGCATGGTGGTCAAATATTCCTTAGCTTTCGGCTGTGCTGGCCCCCAGGCCACTTTGCCATTCTCATCAAGGAACGTCCAATCCCATACTCCATATGCGCCATTTATGATGCCGGTAAAAATCTGGCCGTAAGTAGAGCCGTAATTAAGTGGTGCTTTGTATCCGACTTCCTTTGCTTTTGTCAGGAAGGTATGCCATTCATCAATCGTATTTGGAACTTCAAGCCCTGTTTTATCCAGCGCCTCTTGCTTAATCAACGTTCCAAACCAAGTCCACTCTGAATATGGGGCGATGCCATAAAAGCCAAGCAGCTTGCCGTCATCCGTGACCGTGGTTTTTCTTCTTGATTCATCCGAATTGCGCCACTTCGTATAGTTCGGAGCATTTTTCTCCATCAGATCTGTCAGATCGATATAAGCGCCGTCATTTACGCCCGCTTCAAAACCTCCCGGATAACGTCCCGGCTCAATGATAATGTCAGGCAGTTCACCGGAGGAGATCATCAGCGTGAAGGCATCCGCTTCCTGGCCGATTGGCGGCGTGATGAAGTTTACTTTGATTCCCGTTAATTGCTCCACCTGCTTCTGGACAGCATGATTGTTCATATCCGGAATATTGGAATTCGCAGGCATCCATACATCCAGAACCACATCACCTTTAACAGGATAAGCTGAGTAATCATTTGGAATGACTTCATCGAAAACGTCGCCGAGGTATGTATCATTCAAGGAATGATTCACTTCGTCGATTTGCTCTTGCGTTGGGGCTGTATTGCCGCGTATGTCTGCGCTGATATCTGTAAACTCAACCGGGTCTTTGGCTGTGCTCTCGTTCTCTTTGTTGTTGGAGCCACCGTTATCAGCCCCATTGTTTGCACTGTTGCCACTACATGCTGTTACAGTCGAAATGATCAGTATTAACACAAATAAAAGACTAAAAAAACGCTTTGCATTGTTCTTCATACTTAACCTCCCACTATAAAATATTTGCCACAACGCCTTAAGCAAATCCAAAGCTTGGAACCACGCTCCTTTTTGCCCTGTAGATAACTCCCCTTGATTAATACAGTTTTTCTGTATCTCAGATCGAATTATAAGCATCCAAAATCCATATGTCAACGCTTTCATACAATAATTTTGTAATCTTACGAACTTTTCTCAAACAAATATATGGCTACACCAACTACAAACCTATTAAAAAAACGTACTAAACACCCTGTATTTTGGCGAAAAAACCCTTATAACACAGGCGTTTTTCGTCAATTATTATCGACAGCGAATAAAAATATCTGCATTACATGAAAAGGCCATTCATTACAGTTTTTCTGTAATGAATGGCCTTTTCAATCTTGTTTTTCTGTTTTATTCTTATTCTCCCGACGGTACGGTCTGAGCAAGCGTATCCCTACAAGGAACCCCAAAATCCGGTGTCCCATCCACCTTCCACCCAAATTTCTGGATACGGGTTGCTCGCAAAGACACATCCGCTCCAGCGGAAGGAAGCGCATGATAGACTATCCAATCTTCCTTGCCATCAGGAGATCGTGTGAAGCTATTGTGCCCCGTGGCAAAAATCCCGTTCTCTACACTTTTGCAAAATACAGGCGACATTGATTTTTCCCATGACAGCGGTTGCAAAGGATCTGCCGCTTCGCTCATGGTGAGCATCCCTAGTGCATAATCCTCAGACCAAGTCGTACTTGCCGAATAAACCATGAAAATACGATTGTTGCGCCGCAAAATTACCGGACCTTCGTTAATCGCCATGCCACCTTGCTTCTCCCATGACAGAGTTGGAGCGGTAAGCAGGTGATGTTCCCCTTCCAAGGTCCAAGGATTACTCATTCGCATAATGTAAATAGCCGACCCATAATCAGGGAAATGACCATATCCCGCATACAGAAAGTACAGCTGATCCCGCAATGACATTACTGTTCCATCCAACCCTGGGACAGGTGTCTGCAAAGCACCTCTCCATACCCACTGCCCTTCCAGCGGGTTTGCCTCTTCATTCTCCAGCACGCAAATCCGTCGTGAATCGTCGCCTCCTCCGTCATTCGCAGTGTAGTAAATGTACCATTTGTTGTCCAAATGATGAATTTCCGGCGCCCACAGATTGTAACTGTAGCTGCCCCCCGGTTCGGGAGACCAGATCACTTTCTTGTCGCCCTCCGCAAGGCCGGTCAAGGTTCTAGATCTCGTCAGCTCCAGACATTTAGCTTTTGTGGCCATAAAGTAATAATATCCATCGGTATGTTTGAATACCCATGGGTCTCCTGAGCTTGCTACAATTGGATTTAAATAAGTTGTACGCTGTGACATTCCCTTTCCCTCCTTAGCTTTTCATCCCCGTAAAAACGATCCACCGCGGCGATAATAATACACAAATCCCGATTTTCCAGCACCTCCCATAAAATAATAACTCCCATCATACTCAGCTCTCCTAAAGTTGTCTAGAGTGGTAAATAGATACATCCGAACCCTGATCCATTTTCCAAATAAAGCACTTTCCTTTCGAAAATGAGCTTTTCCTCCACTTCCCACGCTTTGCGTCAATCGACAAACTTCACATTGTCCGGTAGAAAAAACGTGCTCTTTGTGATAGACTCACTAATAACAATGACTTCTCCGTTCATTTTAGGCGGTAACTGTTTATACCAAAACAGCGGCTTTTTTTATAGAAACGGCATCGCTTTTCTTATTCAGGAAGCAGGTCCCCGTTCTTTCTATAAACCGTATATACGCAGGTCTTTGGAGTTCATTGCGTTAATGCGACACTATATTTGATTGAAATTCATTTAGGGGGGAATGTCATTATGGCAGCCAAGAAAATGCGTTCAGACATGATTAAAAAAGGCTTTGACCGTGCTCCACACCGTAGTCTCCTGAGAGCAGCCGGAGTAAAAGAAGAAGATTTCGGAAAGCCGTTTATTGCGGTCTGCAATTCCTATATTGATATTGTTCCAGGGCATGTGCATTTGCAAGAGTTCGGTAAAATCGTTAAGGAAGCGATTCGCGAAGCTGGTGGCGTTCCTTTTGAATTCAATACGATCGGCGTAGATGACGGAATTGCTATGGGACATATCGGCATGCGTTATTCACTGCCAAGCCGCGAGATCATCGCTGACGCCTTGGAAACCGTAGTTTCCGCGCATTGGTTCGATGGCATGGTCTGCATCCCTAACTGTGATAAAATTACACCGGGCATGATGATGGGCGCACTGCGTGTTAACATCCCAACCATGTTCGTAAGCGGCGGCCCAATGAAAGCCGGCGTAGATAGTAAAGGTAACAAGCTCTCTCTGACCTCGGTATTTGAAGGCGTTGGTGCTCACCAAGTCGGCAAAATCAACGATGCAGAGTTGCTTGAATTAGAACAATTCGGTTGTCCAACCTGTGGATCTTGTTCCGGAATGTTCACTGCCAACTCCATGAACTGCCTTGCAGAAGCACTTGGACTGGCATTGCCAGGTAACGGTACAATTTTGGCTGTTGCTGATGAGCGTAGAGAATTTGTTCGCAGATCCGCAACACAACTGATGGAATTGATTAAGCTGGATCTTAAACCAAGAGATATCGTAACTAAAGAATCCCTTGATAACGCATTTGCACTGGATATGGCAATGGGTGGTTCTACTAACACAGTGCTGCACACCCTTGCATTAGCTCAAGAAGCAGGTATCGATTATCCGCTTGAACGCATTAACGAAGTTGCAAACCGTGTTCCATATCTGGCTAAGCTGGCTCCAGCTTCTGATATCTTTATCGAAGATGTGGACCGTGCGGGCGGCGTTAGTGCTGTATTGAATGAACTGCTGAAGAAACCAGGTGCTCTGTTCGGGGAATGTATGACCGTTACCGGCAAAACATTAGCCGAGAACGTAATCGGACACGAGATCCAAGATACTTCCGTAATTCATACTATCGACAACCCTTACTCCGAAAGAGGCGGTCTGGCCGTACTTTACGGAAACTTGGCTCCTGAGGGTTCTATCATCAAGGTTGGTGCAGTTGATGCTTCAGTAGGCGGATATCATAAAGGTCCTGCGATCTGCTTTGATTCCCAAGAAGCTGCACTGGAAGGTATCGCCAACGGTAAAGTTAAAGAAGGCCATGTAGTCGTTATCCGCTATGAAGGTCCTAAGGGCGGACCTGGAATGCCGGAAATGCTGGCGCCTACTTCACAAATCGTGGGTATGGGGCTGGGTGCTAAGGTCGGTCTGATTACAGACGGTCGTTTCTCGGGGGCTTCCCGCGGAATCAGTATCGGTCATATCTCTCCAGAAGCAGCTGAAGGCGGTCCGATCGCTTTTGTTGAGGATGGAGACATCATTGAACTGGATCTCAACAACCGGAAGATTGAATTGCTGGTTGAAGAAGAAGTATTAGCAGTTCGTCGTACAGGTTGGAAAGAATTCGAACCTAAAGTTAAAACTGGTTACCTGGCTCGTTACTCCAAAATGGTTACCAACGCAAGTAACGGCGCTGTGCTGAAGATCTAATCCCTTTAGCAGAAAAGAATATTAAAACAAGCAAGAGCAGTCCCACCTTAGTATTTTTACTGGCGGGCTGCTCTTTTTTTAATTATCCCAACAAAAAAATGTTCCACAACCCAACGTTGGATTGTAGAACATCTCTTTACACGTCCACTGTATAATATTTATCAATAAGATCATGAATCAATTTGTTACTGTCGCACCTGGCATTTCTACTTCCGCAACCGAATCATTAAGTGACAACGATTCTTCCTGTTGCGATTTGCGTTTTTTTGCAGTTTTCGGATGATGAGGCAGCTGTTGATTCATCTTTTTGAGCAGCTCTGAGACAGGCATCAGGATAAGCTTCGGCACAAGGACCTCGCTCCGTTCTTTAAGCCTTGCCCCACCTGCTGGATGAATCACACTTAACAGGATCCTTAAGTAAAATTTAGAGGAACGTGCGAATAAGCCATCCGGCAAATCGCGTACGGTAAAGCCGAATTTCTCCGGTCCCCGGTTAATCATGCTGACCCCGTAAAGCGCTTTGGCTTCTGCAAGATCCACATCTTTGGCAATGATCTCAGCAAGAATGGGCAGATCCTTTTCCATTCTGCGGATCATTCGAATCGCAAGTTGAGCGGAAGAACGTGAATGAATTCCTAATTCGAACAGCTGTTTATTATCGATGTGCAGCTCAATGACTTTGTCACCTTTACGGAGCAGTGCTCCACCCTCGAGTTCAACCGGTTCGCCCTGATATTTCCGCATCCGATAATGCAGGAAAGGATCTGACGGAGTAATCGTTTGGAGATGAAAAAGAGCTTGAAATACCTGTTCCCAAGCTAACCAAAGTCCTACAAGCACCCGTTTACCAAAAGATAAGCGCCGGATAGGTGACGTCTCAGCCATCTTAATCATTTCGTCAATCCGAATGCTGCGGAGTCCCCGTTTACGGGCTTCCTCCAGTGTCTGCTCAAGAGCCACAAGCATATTCCCTGGAGCATCCGCATCTGCACCCAGCGTTGTGCCGCTATCATGCAACAACATCACTTCCCCGGGATTTAGACGGGCCAGCATCTTCTCAGTAAGTTTTTCGGCGCCGAGCTTCTCACGCCAATCGCCAAACATTGCCGACCAAAGCACAATTTCAACTTGGCGTCGTTTGGAAATATCAAATAAATTGACAATGCCCCAAGGTGGACGGTAATACGTACTGCGTTCGCCAATAATATTATAAATAATATCATTCGTACGTTGAATCTGCCGGCGGACGGTTGCTGGCCGCATGAGCCAGTTCGTCTTGTGAACATAATTATGAATCCCGATGAGATGTCCCTCATCATGGATACGCTGAATAAGATCAGGATAACGTTCAGCATTAGAGCCTACTACAAAAAAGGTCGCTTTTGCATCATACCTCTTCAGTAATTCCAGCAGTAATGGTGTAAATCGAGGATCAGGTCCATCATCGAAGGTCAGAGCGAATTCATTTCGCCCAGTTCCTTTACGAAAGACACGGTAACCAAAAATCCGGCTGATCATACCAGGGATAAAAGCATAAAATGATGAGATGTAAAATAACCAGAGCAGCAAAGTCTGCATATTAATTCCCCGCTTTTCCAGAGTTGACTTTGGCTCGCCTAATGTCTGCAAGCAGAACCTGTGAAACGGCCAAGTGAAGTAGAATAAAAAAAACGTTACCCCCTATTTTAACACATGTATCAAAGAAATAGACGCTTTTAAAGTAAAATCATGTACAATGTAATCAACCTGGCATATCCACTTATAAAAAAAAGGGAGTTGTTTATATCTATGCTGCCGTTATACAAAAAATATTGGCGCACATTTTTTGACATCGGATTAATTGTCCTCACGGTTTATTTAATTATGTTCTCCTTTAGTAAACTGTACCAGTTAGCTGCACCTGTATTCCTGTCTTTTTTTGTATTTTTGCTTATCGAACCCTTGGCCCGCTTCTTGAACCGCCGTGGTCTTGGTAAACCTTTCGCCTCCGCTATTTCAGTGTTGCTCTTTCTGATTGTGCTGTTAGGTACATTATTTGGTGCCGGTCTACTGATTACGATCCAGGCCCTTCACTTCCAAGAGAACCTCCCTAAATATACATATGTGGTGCAGCAGCATTTTGTGGAGACCACGACCTACCTGCAGCAAAAAATAGATAACTTGCCACCCGATATTACGAACAAGGTCAACGGCTACTTTAAAGATGCCACGGATGTCCTAACAGGATGGCTGATTACTTTTCTAAAATATATGGCCGGTATTCTTGGCTCCTTCTCCACCTTCATGGCCAATTTCGGGATAGCCATCATTTTGGCATTTTTCCTTAGCATGGAGATCAAAGATTGGCGTAAAATCGCGCATGACAAAATGCCAAAAACTTTTAAGAACGCCTTTGCCTTTTTACAAGGCAATGTTTTTAAAGCCATCGGGTCCTATTTAAAAGCACAACTTATTCTGATCAGCATTACTTTTGCCATAGTTCTGGTTGGCTTATTTATTCTGCGAACCGGCAACGAAATCACAATGGCGTTAGTCTGCGCTGTATTTGATGTTTTGCCGCTTCTTGGCGTGACGACAATTTTAGTCCCTTGGATCATCTATTTGTTCATCGTGGGCAATACTTCACTGGCTATCGGATTAATTATCCTCCTTGCCATTGTACTAATTGTTAGACAGCTGCTTGAGCCGAAGATTACCGGGAATTCGATTGGCGTATCCTCAGCTTTCCTTATGCTGTCGTTCGTCATTCTGTCCACATCTGCTTTCGGTATGGCCGGTCTGATCCTGTCGCCGATTCTGCTTATTCTGATAAAAGAACTGATTCAACAAGGGTATCTTCAGAGCTGGATCTATCTTCCGCAAGAGGAATTTATCGTTTCGCCCTTTGCTGCTAACGGTCCAGCTTCCAATCATACCAGCTCTGCGCCACCACCTGAACCTCAAGCTCCAGAGGGAACCGATGATAGTAAATCCAACACTTGACCAAACAGCTTAACCGCTAGATGTGAACTGTCCGGAGCAACGTTCTCAACCGCTACCGACACAGCATATCTGGGATGATCCACCGGCCCATAGCCGATAAACCATTGATTGTTACGCGGCACACCCTTAACAAGGGTTTGTGCCGTACCTGATTTCCCGGCAACCGGCCATTTCGTACTCTGCAGACTTGTGCCGGTTCCATCCGTAACAACTTTACGCATCCAGGACAGCAGCTGGCGGGCTGTAGATTCTGAGATCCTCCCTGCAGTTGAAGGGGAAAGATGACCCGGCAGATCCTCTAGCTTTTGACCATTTGCAAAGGTCACACGCTGGAGAATTCTTGGCGCTCTCACTTCCCCTCCATGCAGTAACGTCACTACCAGGTTGGCTGCCTGAAGTGGTGTCACTTGCACATCTCGCTGCCCAATGGCCGTCTGCACTCTGGCGCCTGGATCATCCGGCAGCAAAGAAGTGAAGATCGTCCCCTTCTGCTCACCGGATAGTGGCTTAAGAACTGGAAAACCAAGCGTATTCTCCGCTTGCCAGCTAATATCTCTTCCGAGCCCCAGCGCGAGTGCTGTCGCTTGAAGCTGCGCCCCACTTAAGCGCTCTGCCAGCGCAGCAAATACTGTATTACAGGACACGGCGAACCCTTGCGCCAGCGTGAGGGCGCCGTGTCCTTTTCCTTTTAGACAAGATAATCCATATTTCTCATATTGCCCTGAACAATAGAAGAGCTCATCCGCTGAGGTGACCCCGGCTTCTAGTGCCGCGGCTGCTGTGACGATTTTGAAGATTGATCCAGGTACAGCAGCCTGCAGCGCCCGGTTATTCCACTCTCCCCCTTCAGGGGATATCTTCTCTGGGTCGTAAAAAGGTAAAGATACCATGGCTTCAATATCTCCCGTTCCGGTGTCTAACACCACCACGGCTCCTTCCTCCATTCCAGCTTTGACAGCTAACTCCTCTATTTGTTCCTGAAGCTTTTTATCAATCGTTGTATATAAAGACAGCGGATAATACGGATTGCCCGGGGCCCGCACTTGAATGGGACTGCCCGGGACACGTTGCCCGCGCGCATCAACCTGAGCGTATGCCTCAGTATGCCCGACGCCTCGAAGCAACGGCTCCAGGGTCTTTTCTAACCCGTCCGTTCCTGTCATCGGAATTCTCAGCCCCGATGGCGATGCCTTCCCATCAGTGTTTGGGACCGCTTCCGATAAATATCCAAGCCACTGCCGTCCAGTTGAATTTCCATCATATCTGCGAGCAAAGGGAAGCACGCCTACTCCGTCGATCCCCAGCGCACTCACTTCTTTTGCTTGTGCGGATGTAAGTGCGAGCGGTCCTTTTCCCACTGAGGATGGCCAAAGCAGAGGTTCTTTAAGGGAAGAGCGCTTGTTTAGCAATTGCTCATAACTCACTCCAAGGATAGCTGCCAATCGGTGCATGGACTCAGCTTCTTCGTATACAACCTTCGTCACGGTATTCCTAGCCTTCGCCTCTTGAGGAAAAAAAGCAGCCGTCCAAATGGTTTCCCCGGCAAGGGGTTCACTCTTTCGGTCATACAGGCGCCCCCGCCCAGTATCCAATACAGTCTCCCGTTCGCTTTGAATTTCCGCCATCTTTGCAAGTGTATATTTCGTTCCAGGGACCGTCTGTTCCTTCATAAACAGTTGAATCCACGCCAGCCTAAGGACCAACACGGCTACCACTGAACTTAAAATAATCAGTCCGCCGAGTATGCGTCTGTGGACATTATTGTGCAATCCCATTCCTCCTGACTGACGTTCATAGCCTTTATTATGTCCCACCCGCTGGATTATTTACACTCATGCTTAGTTAGCTATTTTATAACCTTTTGAATAGCACAAAGACCAGTCCCAAATAATTGGAGACTGGTCTTTGTATTGAAAATAATTACTGAGGTTATGCAAGGTTACAAATTAAACTTGGACAGTTTTTCTTGCAACTGCCGGGACGCATGCTCAAGCTGCTCAGACAGCTCCACTAAATGATCACTCACACTTTGTTGCTCTCCGCTAAGCGAAGCCACTTCTTGCGAAGCTGCTGATGATTCCTCTGCAATGGAGCTGATATTGCCCATGGAATTTGACAGCACCTTTTGGGATTGGCTCAAGCTATCCATCGATAAAGCAACAGATTCCAAACGTGTAATAAAATGACGCATCTGATCCTGTACAGATACGAAGATATCGCTAGTGCTCTCCACTGAAGTCACCTGCTGATTAAAAAGAGGGGCTACTTCCGAGAGAACACCTACGGTCTCGTTCATATCCTTCATAATGGTGTCTGTTATATTAGCCACCACAGCAATGGAATCTTTGGACTGATCTGCAAGCTGGCGTATTTCATCGGCCACTACCATAAATCCCCGGCCGGACTCCCCTGCCCTTGCCGCTTCTATCGTTGCATTTAGAGACAAAATATTCGTCTGCTGTGTAATATTCTGCATAACATCAAGCACCTTCATCACTGATGATGTGGTGTCTTGCAGCTCATTCACTTTCAACACGAGCTTATTCGTCATATCGCCCGTCTTATTGGTTTTGCCAAGCAGCTCTTTTAACTCATTAAAACCTTCTTCACTAAGCACGCCGATACTATGTGCGGTATGATCCATCTCATGCGTAGCTGAGTTCACTTTGTTCATTTGCACCGAAATTTGCCCCGTAAGCTCGTTGCCCTGGTCCGCCTCCAAAGCCAGGCTGCCTGAACCTCCGGCAATTTCTTCTGTTGCAGCGGCAATCTCTTTGGCGGCCATCGCTGTCTTACGCGATACCCCACTAAGTTCATTGGCCGTTTCCATTACCTTTCGAGCCGTTTCATTAGTATGGATAACCAGTTCTGTGATCCGTTCCATCATCCTATTAAAGGAACCCGATAACTGACCTATTTCATCTCGTGAGGTAATCTCCGTGCGTACTCCAAGATTCCCATCTGCCCCCTTAGACATTAAATCTTTAAGCCGGGTCAAGGGCTTGGATACCATTCTGTACATCCAGTAACCAATTAGAATGGCGACAATAGCAGCCACCGCAACAATAATATATGTAGTTTTTAGAATACGAAGTGCGTCTTTCGTAAGATTCTCAGCCGGAACAACACCAAGCAATCTCCAGCTGGAGCTTTCCATCGTCCCATACACAGCTAGTATGGATTTCCCTTTCTCATCCTTCGTTGGCAATGACCCCGCCTCATGCTCCAAACCATGAAGAAGGGTCCCTCCCAGACTGAGATAAGTATCTGTTCCTACTTGCTGGGACGATGCGATCAATTCATCCTTATCCGTCAGCAATTGCATGTAAGAGCTGGGTCCGAGATCAACTTTACGAAGCTGATTTTCTAATTCACTAATTCTAATATCACAGATAATTATGTATCCCGGGCTTTGTGTATCCCCAGCTATCGATTGTGCCAAATGAAACATACCCGAAGTATTTCCTTCTTGTTCTTGTACTGTCCGGGGAATCCACAGTGTTTGTGGTTCCTCTTCAAGCTGCTTGAACCATGATGATTCTCTGAATTCCTTGATAAAAGCGTTGTCTTTTGATCCCGCTGAAGAAGTGGGGACTTCCTGATTCATCGGGATGAGGTATACAGCTTCTACCCCCTTTGATGCGGTCAGCCAGGCATTCAGCTCGGCGCTAATCTGGTTAGACTGCAAATTACGTTCCTCATTACTTGTAGTGGGATTATTCCCTTGTTTGAGTGCATCCTGAATCTCATTGTTGTAAAGAATTCTTCCTAGGCCGTCCTCATAACGCAATAATTCAACATCAAACTTCTCTGCAGCTTGGACGACTGTCTGTTGATTGGCTGACAGCGCGTTATTCTCGATCGTTTGCTCAGCTACGGAATAGGAAATGTAGCCAAGTGAGAGAACGAGCACCATTGTTGAGATGAAGAAGATGAGAAAAAGCCGCACCCCAATCGATTTGGCAGGGTGCAGCTGGAAATGCGCCTTTTCTTTTTTTGCTTGCGACTTCATCAATTGTTCACCACCGTTGTCTTCAGTTATGCCTGCTGGCTTATCTCTTACAAGGTCATGAACAATTCCAACGCCCGATCGGCAAGATATGGTAAATACTCATGACCGTACTCATAATAAACCATAAGCTCTTTGGACGCTAGTATTTTATTGTATGCGGCAAATTGAGTTGAAGGTGGACAAATCGTATCGGATAACCCGGTAACCCACAGTACTTTAGCCTGAATTCTTTCCGCAAGATTCTGAATATCGATATAGCCGAGCCTATTAAAAATCTCATCCTCACGCAAATGATGGGGATCAAAAAACCGGAAATAATAGTTGATCTCCTCATAAGCTGAGGTGGTAATATCCAGTTCCCAAGCACGTTTATAATCTGAAAGGAAGGGATACACAGGCAAGGCTATTTTTAAGCGAGGCTCTAATGCTGCACAAGCGACAGTCAGCGCTCCACCTTGAGATAGTCCAAAGGCACCTACACGCTCAGGATCAACTTCATCCATAGACATCAGAACTCGGGCAGTCTGTGCCGTATCCAAAAACACATTGCGATAATAAAGGTTATCTGGATTAGGATCATCAATCCCTCGAATGATATGTCCACGTATCGTGGTGCCCTTTACGGTAAGATTATCTTCGGAGAGGCCGCCCTGTCCGCGACAATCCATCGCCAGGACGCTAATCCCGTGGGCAGCATAAGCCACCTTCTCCATCCAATCCCCGCTGTCACAGGAGTACCCATGGAACATCACTAGACCGGGGCCTTTTTTATGTACGTTTTTCTTCGGTCTTACATATTTGCAATGGATTCTTGCACCGCCAACTCCGGTAAAATACAAATGGAAACACTCCGCAAGCTCACTGACAAACTCCGCCGGCTCCAGCTCATAATCCAGCGGCTGTGCATCCAGATCACGTAATGCCCGCTCCCAAAACTGCTCGAAATCACCCGGCTTTGGACTACTTCCGTTATATTCCTTTAACTGTGACAAATTCATGTCGCTTCCCAAAATATTGTTCCTCCTTAAGTTATGTAACGATATTGTTCGCTTACTGTTCGTAACCGCGAAGCATCGTTACAGTTACTATGCTAGATAGAAACGGAAAACCCAATATGGGTTTTCCGTTGGTGTATGGATATTTGCGATGGGATAGTGGGACGGGATAGTGGGATGGGTTAGTTGCGTTTTCTGCGACTGAATAGTTTAATTGCAGCTCCGAGGCTGGATAGTTGCACTTTGTGCAGCTATATTTCAGCTGAATATGTGTGTTTTCCTCTTAGTTGCACTTTGTACAACTAAAAAACAGTAAAAGGAGCTTTTGGAGGTTACTTGGCTGATATAGTTGCACGAAGTGCAATTATATCGCCTAGTAACCAAAGAAATGTTAGTTTAAGTGCACAGAGTGCAACTATTTACGTCGAAGTCCTAGAGTAACTAAGCAACAGAGTAGCAGAATCACCAACAGATCCACATTCACCACTCACTCGCTGCTTGCCTATTACCTTCACAACTAATCATATTCTACGTGCCTATAACCTTCTTTTTACCTCTACAACCCCTCACATTCCACTTATCCGCTATCTTCTTATTACTTCTACAACTAATCATATTCCACGTACCAACTACCTTCTTATTACCTCTACAACTACTCACATTCCACTTATCCGCTATCTTCTTATTACCTCCACAACTAATCACACTCCACGTACCTACTACCTTCTTATTACCTCTACAACCACTCACATTCCACTTATCCGCTATCTTCCTCTTACCTCCACAACACCCACATTTTCCACCTTGCCCATTAACTTCTTTATAATCGGCACAGTAACAGCTTCTGGCTGGATAGTTGCACTTTGTGCAGCTATTACAGCTGAATATGTGTGTTTTCTCTCTTAGTTGCACTTTGTACAGCTAAAAAACGGCAAAAGGAGCTTTTGGAGGTTACTTGGCTGATATAGTTGCACGAAGTGCAATTATATCGCCTAGTAACCAAAGAAATGTTAGTTTAAGTGCACAAAGTGCAACTATTTACGTCAGAGCCATAGAGTTGCACTTTGTGCAGCTATTACAGCGGAATATGTCTTTTTCCCCTTTTAGTTGCACTTTGTACAACTAAAAAACATTAAAAGGAGCTTTTGAAGGTTACTTGGCTGATACAGTTGCACAAAGTGCAACTATATCACCTAGTAACCAAAGAAATGTTAGTTTAAGTGCACAGAGTGCAACTATTTACGTTAGAGCCATTGAGTAGCAAAGCCATGGAGTAACCAAGCCACAGAGTAACTAAGCAACAGACTGACAAAGCCGCCAACAGAGACGAATTCCCCCTCACCTGCTACTTATCTATTACAAGCAATATTGAGTTGTTCTGTTGCACATTCTGCAACAGAACGGAGGCCGCACATGGCAACCTCCGCACTGAGCACACTTAACAACACCAATCCCAACACTTCTTTCGAACTCTACGCTACGCAATTCTCCGGACAAGCAAGCTCTCTGCAAATATAGGTTATTAAGTCCAACTAGATTTTGCCTAAACCTGCATCATCGCCAACCTCTTCATGAGTTTCGATGACATAGTTGACGATTTCATTAACCGTTGTATAAGCAACGCCTACATAAGTATCAGCAGCGCCATAATAAATGGCGATATGGCCGGTTTCTGCATCATGCAGTGTGGCACATGGGAACAGGACGTTATTCACAAAACCTCTTTCCTCATACCATTCTTCTGGCGTTAATACAAAGTTTTTCGAGCGATATTTTACTTTTGAGGGCTCATTGATATCCAAAATAACCGCCCCCATGCTATACACAAGACCGTTGCAGGTTCCAGTTACGCCATGGTAGAACATCAACCAGCCTTCAGTAGTTTCAATCGGCGCTGGTCCGCCACCAATTTTGACACTTTGCCACCAGCCTTGACCACCCTTGGTCATTACATGGCGGTGTTTTCCCCAATATACGAAGTCAGGGCTCTCACTAAGGAACACATCACCAAATGGCGTATGGCCACTGTCACTTGGACGGGACAACATCACGAAGTTATTGTTGATTTTTCTAGGGAACAGTACGCCGTTCCGGTTGAATGGCAGGAATGGGTTTTCCAAGCTGATAAATGTTTTGAAATCTTGTGTTTTAGCTACACCAATAGCTGCGCCGTAGAAATCTGTACACCAGATAATATAAAATGTATCTTCAACCTTCACCAGACGTGGATCGTAAGCATAACGCGGCTGATAAGGATTACCTTCTTCATCTATAAATCGGATCGGCTCATCATCGATTTTCCAATCCAAACCATCCACACTATGTCCCATACGCAGATGCGGACGAGTCGTGTTATCTTCTACACGAAATACACCAATAAAACTGCCTTCATACGCAGCAACCGCACTATTGAAAATACGGGCTACACCTTTTGCAGGATTTCTTTTGATAACCGGGTTATCATTATGTCTCCAAATCGGATTCTCGTAGCCAGCAGGCTTTTCTTGCCAAGGCATGTTCGGGATGTTAATTGCACTTGCTCCAACCAATTTTACTTCACTCATTAGTATTCCCTCCAAATGTATGCAACTTTTCAGTATGCTATTTTATCTAGTACTGTTATTAAATTTACTGTTGAGCTCACTTTACAGAACCTTGCGAAAAACCATTGTAGATATATTTTTGCAAGGCGGTAAACACAACCAATGTAGGTATAATTGCGATCATAATCGCCGCACATATTACTTCCCACTGCGATCCATATGGACCTTTAAACTTAAAGAGTGCTGTGGAGATCGTTTGCAGATCTGTTTTCGGCATATAAAGGAAAGGGGTGTAAAAATCGTTATAAATATTAACACCCTTCACGATCACTACAGTTACAATCGCCGGCTTCAACAATGGCAAAATAATTCTCCAATAAATCGTCCAATACGAAGCTCCGTCCAGCATCGCGGATTCATCCAGTGACTCGGAGATCGAATCCAAAAACTGCATGAAGATATAAACAGCGATAATATCCGTGCCCAAGTACATAACGATTGGCGCCCATCTGGTATTAAATAATCCCAAGTGATTGATGATTTGGAAAGTAGCCACTTGTGTAGTTACGCCTGGAATCAGAGTAGCAATCAGGAACATACTAATTAGGATCTTACTGCCTTTAAATTTGAAGCGCGATAAAATATAAGCCATCATCGAACCCGTCAACGTGGCACCCGCAATAGAAATCACAACGATAATGACAGTATTTTTAAAACCGAGCAGCATTTTCCCGTCTACAAAAGCCTTTGTGTAGTTGGAGAAATTCAACCAATTCTCTGGCAGCGTTAACGGTCCGGTAGAAGCATATTCCGTTCCGGTCTTTAATGAAGCGAAAAACACGACCACGATAGGTATCAAAGCTACAAGTGCTCCCAAAATCAAGGTGAGATATTTGAATATACTAGCAGTGGTATATTTTACAGAATGCATAGTTTATTTCTCCTCCTTGATCAGAACGCGCTGCAAAATAGTAACTATGATAACAATACCCAGCAATACCACGGCCATCGCCGATGCCAAACCAACCTTGCTGTATTTGAAAGCTACATCGACCGTCTGAATAACGAATGTACTACTTCCGTTTGATCCGCCTGTCATGACGTATGGAATTTCGAATACCCCAATGGCGCCACTAACCGCAAGAATCAAGTTCAATTGCAGAATACGTTTAATGCTTGGCAAAATAATATGCATAAACTGATGCCATCTGTTTGCACCGTCAATTTCAGCGGCCTCATAGATATCCTTACCGATAGAAGAAATAGCTCCAAGGAAAATCAGGAAGTTCATTCCCATGTATCTCCACAGTGATGCACCTGCGAGCGAGAAGTTAATCAAATTAGGATTCAGAAGCCACTTCTGCTGCAGACTGCCAAGCCCAATCAGATTAAGAATCGTATCTAGCGTTCCATCTGGTTTGAAGAAGAAGAGAAAGATAAAACCGATCGCTACACCGTTTAGCAAGGTCGGGAAGAACAAAATCCCTTTAAACAAGTTTTTCATGCGAACACTAAAGCTTAAGATGGTTGCAAAATACAAAGCAAGTGCCATCTGGATAAAAGTGGTAAAGAAATAATACAAGCTGACCTTAAACACAGAAAAATACTCAGGTTTTGTAAAAATGGTCTTGTAGTTTTCTAAACCGACATATTCCATATTTTTGCTCAATCCATTCCAACTGGTGAAGCTGTACCGAAACATACTGATGACTGGATAATAAGCGAATGTGAGCAGCAATAATATCGGCACTAATGAGAATAAGATGATGATAGCGATTCTTTGATTTTTATAGCTCAAATTTGAAAACTTAAACACCCGATACACCTCCAGAAAAAGCATCCTCATTTATTTAAGACTCGTTTAAATGTGAAGGGGGAAATGCTTGTTAGCATATCCCCTCCCACATTCACTACCGCCTATAGCATCTAAGAAGCTTATAGTTGTTACTGTGCTGTGACTTTAGCGCGAGCGGCTTTCCACTTGTCGTTCAGGTCTTTCATGATGTCATCATAGGATTCTTTTCTGTTGCCAATCGCTGCTTCAATAATCCGTTTCTTGAAGTCTGGCTGCCAAGCACCGATCTCAGCTTGTTTGTCGATTTCATCAGACCAGCCTTCTTCACCAGCTTTAGCAGGAGCAAGAGTATCAAAGGTTACATCTGTACCTTCATATTGTTTCAGGATTTCTGGAAGCTCTGCACCGATAGCCGGGCTCATACCGCCGCCTTCAGTTGTAGGGTAATTAGATTCGTTGATGAACCAATCCACCCAAGCTCTAGCAGCTTCTTTGTTCTTACTGTGAATGCTGACACCCAGATTGTAGTCACCAGCAAGCGGCACAAGGATTTTATCCGCATTGGTTGGGAAAGGCATAAATCCAACATCGTCTGGATTTGTAGCCAGGCCTTTGATTTGGCCAATCGCCCAAGATCCAAGCACCATAGTCCCAATTTTTCCGTTGGCTAGATCAGCTTTGGAAGATTCCCAGTCTGTTGTAGTTGGATCTTCTTCAATCAAACCTTTTTGTGCTGCATCGTACAGAATTTTGTACAATTCATAGTGTGGTTGACCCGCTACATAGTTGTCGTCGCTAGCCACTTGAGCAATGTTTACATAATCACGGTCACCAGCTACTGTAGCCAGATCCGCTTCCCATTGCGTCAATGTCCAGCCTGCTGCGTAATTTGTGTAAAGAGGAACAGCTTGTGTTTTGTCTTTAATAGTCTGCAGGGCAGTCAAGAATTGTTCAGGGGTTTTGGGAACCTCTGTAATTCCGGCATCTTTGAAGACTTGTTTGTTATAAATAATCCCGTTAAAGTTGATGGTCATCGGAATACCATAGGCAACTCCGTCTACTGCACGTTCTTCCAGCCCTGTGTATTGTTTGCTCATTTCTTCGAGCTTGCCAAGAGGTTCGAAGAAATCAGGAATATCTTTTACAGCTATGCTAGTAGGTAACAAAAGAACGTCGCCATAATCACTAGTGCTCATACGAATTTTAATTTGGTCTTCGTAAGTAGCTAGCGCTTCAAAGTTCACCTTTACATCAGGATATTTCTCATTGAATTTAGCCGCATACTCTTTGAATACGGTATCAACAATATCTGTTCTTTGCGTTATGACTGTGATATCCCCTTTGATATCCTTGGCTGCTGTACCATCAGCTGGAGCAGTTGCCTCTGCTGAAGAACCATTGTTTCCTGTGTTTTTAGCAGCTTCATTGTTAGTGTTGTTGTTTGAGGAACAACCGCTAAACAATCCCGCCACAAGTGTTAGTGCCATCAAGCCCATCATTGTTTTGCCTTTTTTCATGCTGTTACGACCCCTCTCTTCAATTCAACTCTAGTTTTAGGTAAATAACAAATATAATAACTTTTATCATCACTCATAACTTGAAAGAGTAGTCATTAATACCGGATTATCTGAATTACTCTTGAAAACAAGTGATGATATCGCTTACAAACCCATTATAAATCTATTTTTGACGCAAAACGATGGTTTCAATTGCTTTTTCTGGTCTTGTATTTGTTATTTTTGTTTTACTTATAATAATTTTGTTATCTAATTTATAAAAATATCTACAAAAAAAGAGAGCTTTTCGCCCTCCTAATAAATAGCTTCCTATATATGCCTAAAACTCTCGTTCAATTTTCGGGAATTTACAGCCGCTTTTATAATCCTTAGGTGTCATACCACACATTTTCTTGAACAATTTATTAAAATATACCGGATCGCTATAACCCACCTTCTCGGCAATTTCATAATTCTTCAGGTCAGGATGCTCCATTAGCAGTTCCTTAGCTTTAGAAATTCTAATCCGAATCAGATAGTCTGTGATCGTCTGCCCCGTCTTTAATTTGAACAAACGGCTGAGATAACTCGCATTCATGCCCACCATCTCCGCTAAGCGTTCTAGCTCGAAGTTCTGATCATACTCTCTCTCCAGAATGCTTTTTGTCTGCTCAACTACATAATGTTCCCCACCATCCGCAGCTTGTGAGAAAATCTCCTCATGCTCCGTCACGTTCTTTTTCTTTACATCCTCTACTCTCTTAAGCAGCTCATATAGCTGAGTCTTATCAATCGGTTTAAGCAAATAATCCATCACCCCATGGCGGATCGCTCGACGGGCATATTCAAATTCACTAAAACCGCTAAGGACAGCAATAGGTATATCCTCCATATGGTCTCTAACCTGTTCAATCAGCTTAAAACCATCCATCCTAGGCATTTTGATATCTGTAATAAGCAGATCTATATCCTCTCGGGATAACTTTTCTAAATGTTCCCAGGCTTCCAACCCGTTTCCGTAAGATCCAATTACATGTACGTCTATTTCCATTCTGGATGTGATTTTTTCGAGCCCCCTGCGAATGACTTCCTCGTCGTCCGCAATCATAACATTTATCATTTAAGTAATTCCCTCCAGTTGTATCCGCCAGTTATTATGATTGCGCTATCATCACGAATAGTATCTCCCCATGCATTACGTCAATGTACGATTGCGCCCTTTTATAGTCTTATATTTACTATAACTAAAGTTATTCAAATTTCCCAGCTCCAACTACAAATTGTCCTTGAAATCATCTACGAAAAAGTATATAACTAAATTAAGTTGTTATTATAAACTAACAAAACAATAATAACTATCTAACAAAATTAAGTTTGCTAATTTATCTATTTCCATTTGTAAAGTGAGGATCCTCGATGATGTTAAACAACGAATACATTGCAGGCGTAACCTGGGGTTTCTCAGGTAGACGTGGTTCATGGACAACAAAAGAAGCTGAGTGTTCGCTGGAATTAATGTCCTCTGTCACCGGAGCGAACTGGACGGCCATTGCGCTCAGTGCGCTTCAAGCTACCGCTCATTCTACGGAAATTCCCTACTGGGAGGCTCCAACCGTTAGCGACGAAGAAGTGAAATGGGCTATCAGCAAAGCGAAGTCACTCCAGCTAAAAGTATGCCTGAAGCCGATTGTTAATTGTGCTGACGGAACTTGGCGTGCCCATATTAACTTTTTTGATAAGGATGTCCCTTGCGAGCCTAAATGGTCTGAGTGGTTCAGCTCTTATACTAAATTTATTCTGCACTATGCCGCTATCGCTGAGGAAACAGGCTGTGAAATGTTCTGTATTGGCTGTGAGCTTGTACAGACGGATAGACGCGAAGCCGAATGGCGTTCGCTTATTGCCGAGGTGCGGAAGGTCTACTCAGGTATTCTTACTTATAATTGCGATAAGTATCAGGAGGATAACGTAACCTGGTGGGATGCGCTCGATGTGATTTCTTCAAGTGGGTATTATCCAGCTAGTGATTGGGAGGCTCAGCTCGACCGGATTGAGCAAGTGGTGAGCTCACAGAATAAGCCGTTCTTTTTCATGGAAGCGGGTTGCCCAAGCCGGAGCGGGAGCGCTGCGATTCCCAATGATTGGACCTTAAAGGGCGAACCAAGTCAAGAAGAACAAAGTAAATTCTATCAGGCAATGTTTCAAGGCTGTGAGCACAGAGATTGGGTTCAGGGCTTTATGCTCTGGGATTGGCCTACTCATCTTTATCCAATTGAAGAAGCAGCACAGAATGATGATTACTGTATGTACGGTAAGCAAGCCGCTGGGATCATCAACGAATATTTCACCTCAAAAATCACCAAATAATGTGAGGAGTGACTGATTACAATGATTAATTCACCAGAATTATGGTTGACCCAACTTGAGGATGAGCTGCAGGATAATATTCTTAGTTTTTGGATGAAACAGACGAAGGACGAAGTAAACGGCGGTTTTGTAGGTGAGATCGACAATCAGCTGAACATTACTCCTAACGCAGAGAAAAGCCTTGTGCTTAATGCCCGGATCCTTTGGTCCTTTGCGAGCGCTTACCGGATCTACGGTAAACCGGAATATCTGGCGATGGCAGAACGTGCTTATACCTATCTGATGGAACACTTCATTGATAAAGAGTATGGCGGATTATACTGGATGGTGGATGCTGAGGGCAGACCTTCTCAAGAGAAAAAGCAGATCTATGGCCAATCCTTTGCTATCTACGCACTGGCTGAATTCTACCATGCGACCGGACGTCCAGAAGTCTTAGAGGATGCGATTCAATTATTCCAGCTAGTTGAGAAATACGGCTATGATTCTATTTATAAAGGTTATGTCGAAGCTTTATCACGGGAATGGCAAATCACTGATAACCTCAGTCTCAGCAGCAAGGATATGAATGAAAAAAAATCTATGAATACCCATCTGCATGTTCTGGAAGCGTATACCGGTCTCTATCGAGTATGGAAGTCGGAGGAGCTAAAGAGCACGCTAACCGAGCTAATCGAAACGATGCTGGATCATATCATTGATCAGGAAGGCCAGCATTTTCATCTTTTCTTAGATGAGGCATGGAATGTGAAATCAGATATTATCTCCTACGGACATGACATCGAAGGAAGCTGGCTGCTGGTGGAAGCTGCTGAAACCCTTGGAGAAGAGCTGCTGCTGCAGCGTGTGCGAACAGTCGCTGTCTCCATGGCAGAAGCCGTTCTTGCGGAAGGTATAGATAGCGATGGTGGGATATGGAATGAAGCTGACCCAAGCGGGCTGCTGAGCAAAGATAAAGATTGGTGGCCGCAAGCTGAGGCGGTTGTTGGATTCTATAATGCTTATCAGCTGACTGGTGACAGCAAATTTAATGAGGCTGCCCAAGCCTCCTGGACTTTTATCGATAAATACATGGTGGATCACAAGCTCGGTGAATGGTACTGGGGCGTGGACGAGAACCTTCAGCCCCTGCCTCACGGATCAAAGGTTAGCGCCTGGAAATGTCCTTATCATAACAGCAGAGCCTGCTTCGAAATGATCGCACGACTGAAATCAACTATAAAGGAGACTATCTAATGTCATCATTATTCCAAGAACGCAAACAACAATTAACAGAACGTTATGAAGCCCTGATCGCCCGCAAGAACGAAAAGCTTCCTTATGGAAACGGCATTTATGACCGTTATACTCATCCACTGCTAACTGCTGAGCATGCGCCCTTAATCTGGCGTTATGATTTTAACCCAGACACCAACCCTAATTTTGCCGAAAGAATTGGCGTCAACGGCGTCTTCAACCCGGGTGCTATTGCACTGAACGGCAAATTCTATCTTGTTGCTCGGGTTGAAGGCAATGACCGCAAATCTTTTTTCGCTGTAGCAGAAAGCGACAATGGCGTAGACGGCTTCCGCTTCTGGGATCATCCAGTTGTGCTGCCTGAGACAGAAGTTCCTGATATCAACGTCTACGACATGCGCCTCGTAAGCCATGAAGATGGCTGGATCTACGGCCTCTTCTGTACAGAACGCAAAGATCCAGAAGCTCCACATGGTGACCTTTCTAGCGCAGTAGCACAGTGTGGTATTGTTCGCACCAAAGATCTGAAAACCTGGGAACGTCTGGCGGATCTCAAAACAGGCTCTGCTCAGCAGCGTAATGTCGTGCTCCACCCTGAATTTGTAGATGGAAAATACGCTTTCTACACTCGCCCACAAGATGGCTTTATCGATGCAGGTTCAGGTGGCGGTATCGGCTGGGGACTCTCGGATACAATTGAAGATGCCGTAATTACTAGTGAGACCATCATGGATGAACGCCACTACCATACCATCAAGGAAGTTAAAAACGGCCAAGGTCCGGCTCCAATCAAAACTGCAAAAGGCTGGCTGCATATTGCTCATGGTGTACGCAACACAGCTGCTGGACTCCGATACGTGCTATATGCTTTCTTGTCTGATCTGGATGAGCCAAACAAAGTCACTCATTCACCTGGCGGTCATTTCATCGCACCAGATGGTGAAGAACGTGTCGGCGATGTCTCCAATGTCGTGTTCTGTAATGGCGTGATTGCACGTGATAACGGTGAAATCTATATTTACTACGCTTCCTCCGACACTCGTATCCACGTGGCTACAACTACCGTTGACCAAATGTTAGATTATGTGCTGAACACTCCAGAGGATCCACTTCGCTCTTATGCTTGTGTACAGCAACGTATTGCTCTTATTGACCGTAATTTAGCATTGTAAATAAGGTTTCATAAACCCTAGAAATCAACAGAGCAGCGATTCTCCTATTATTGGAGGATCGCTGCTCTGCGTTTTTTGATCATTCTTTGTCTGCTTAACCGTATATCTATTATCCAACATGGCTTACGGACTCAGTTGACGTTATTCATATGTATTTAGCCTTTATTGTAAGTTTTCGGACTCCAATGAAGCTATTCCCTGAAAAGAGGTCCATTTGGGGCTTTTTCTAGGACGATAGCTGCTGTGGAGTCCGTTAGTATTGCAAATATCGGATAATACTGCATATAGGGTCAGCTGTGTCCGTTAGCGGGTTACTATGCGTATTTGATTGCGTATTTGATTGCGTATTTGATAGTATTTGCAGTTTGCCTTTTCGACACAAAAAGCCATTTACATGACGCACATCCATACTTTTCAACCCATTCATGAGTAATTCCTATAGATTAAGCTCAAAATAGCTCAGTAACCCCTAACCTCAAGGAGGCTGAGATATTAATGTTCAAACGTATGGATGAAATCATGATCGAGATTCCTGAAGTTGAGAAGCCCGATCCCAATGCTGCTGCCGCTGTTCAGGAATTGCTTGGCGGAAAGTTCGGAGAAATGTCGACCCTTAACAATTACCTCTTTCAATCCTTTAATTTCCGTTCAAAAGACAAACTGAAGCCCTTTTATGATTTGGTGATGAGCATAACAGCGGAAGAGCTTGGCCACGTCGAGCTGGTTTCTCATGCCATCAACAAATGTCTTCGAGGGTCAACAAGTTATAAAGAGCCCGATTCCACCCCTCTAGGGTCCGCAAAAGATGCGCGTCTATCCTATCACTTTCTGGCTGGTGCACAAGGGGCTATGCCTTTTGATTCAACGGGGAACCCGTGGACCGGAGCAAACGTATTTAATAGCGGCAACCTAGTGGAAGATCTGCTACATAACTTCTTCCTCGAATGCGGAGCCAGAACACATAAAATGAAGGTCTACGAAATGACAGACCATCCAGCTGCACGCGCTGTAGTCGGATTCCTTTTAGTCCGTGGTGGTGTCCACGTGGTCGCTTATGCCAAAGCAATCGAAGTGGCAACAGGTGTTAATGTAACTAAGCTCGTGCCGATTCCTTCGTTAAATAATAAATCATTCAGTGAAGCAAAAAAATATGAAGAAAAAGGCGTGCACACCAAGCTATACACCTGGAGTGAAAGTGACTTCGGCGCCATCGATCAGATTTGGAAGGGAACCCACCCGGAGGATAATCTTCCGCTTGAAGTCATTCAGGGAGCCCCTAAAGGTTTTCCGATCCCCGTTGCTCCGGCAGTCGAAGAGGAATTCGCTCCAGGAATCTCCCCCGAAGACTTTAAAGAAATTGCCAAACGCCTCAAAATGGCTGGAAATATTACAGACTAATATTCATAGTGAATCTGGTGAGGAAGTTACTTACAATCTTCCTTACCGTAGATTCACTTTTTTTAATTGTACAAACTGCGGAACTCCTCCTCAAGCATGGACATCAGAATCATGTTATGAAACTCTCCGTCTACATAAAGAGCATCCCGCTCCACACCATCGCGTTGAAAACCAAGCTTCTCATAGACATGAACGGCTCTGGGGTTAAAAGTATATACGCCGAGATGGATGCGGTGCAGCTTCAAAGTTTCAAAGCCATATCGTAGCATTTGAGTCATAGCTTCAGTACCGTAACCCTTACCCCGATGTTCATGTCCACAAATGCCGATTCGGATATTTGCACTACGATTGTCCGGATCTATTTCATTTAGTACCACTTCTCCAATGAGCTCACCCGTGTCCTTTACTATAATCATAAGATCTACACGATCCTCGGCTGGAACACTAATCTTACGAATCCAAGCTGCTGTTTGCTCACGGGAGAAATCTCCTTGTGATCCTGTTAATTGCCCCATCTCAACATCAAGCAAAAAATTATAATAAGCCTCCAGATCGGATACTTGTACACCTCGTAGTTGAATCTGTTCGCCTTCAATCCTTGGCATGACAACTGGTTCTGTCATAGCTAAACTCCCCCTTACTCAAGCAAATCACAACATAGTTCTAGTCTCGCGGCTTATCCACAGAATCACGATGAACAATGTCCGCTGCGATAAGTATTTTCTCAAGCGGCGCAGAAGGATTATGAATACGGCTCAGAAGTTTCTCCACTGCGGCTCGGCCCATCGCTTCTTTAGGAACATGAACAGTTGTAAGCGGGGGAACTCCTCTTAAGGCATCCTCAATATTATCAAAGCCTGTAACTGAGATATCCTTCGGAATATTAAACCCTTCTTCCTTAAGAATGTCACTGACCGAAAGGGCTGTGGAGTCGTTAGCGCAGACCAAGGCTGTCGGGAGTGTTTTGGCTTTTTTACGCTTATTCACCCAGCTTTTAAAATCCTCCTGAAATAAGTCTTCCTCCACCCCTTCCAGAAAAAGATTCGCATCATCTTCCAAAGGCAGTCTTATTCCGCTCTCCTCCAGCGCACTCCGGAAGCCAATCCACCGGTCGCGGAAACTGCGTGAGAATCCAATATTGCCGATAAAATGCATTTGGGTATGGCCTGTTCCCATCAAATGATTCGTAAGTCGAGCCATGGAATCCACATTATTTGCAAACACGGTATCACTTGGAATTAGCGGATCTTCATGGTCAATCAACACCATCGGCAGACCAATACGATGCACCTCAAGCAGTAAGGAAGTAGAGATTTGTCCCACACCTACTAAGCCAAGGATTCCATTTGGATTCAAAATATTGACGAAATTATCCGCACGATTCTCAGAGATAATGACCATCCCAAGCCCTTCCTGATCCAGCGCAATAGCAATACCATCCACAATTTTCCCCCAATACAAGGAATCCTGCGTCTGAGAACGAATATTCGGCATTAACACCAGCACGGATTGCTTATTCCGATCACCGCCACCTATCGGAGGGGTGCGTTTTATGCCTTGGACAAAAGCATTTTTTTGCGTAAAATAACCCAGCTGCGATGCCGCTTGAATCACTCGTTCTCTTGTCGTCTCATTAACGCCGCCTTTACCCGAAAGTGACTTGGAAACAACGAATTTGGATACGCCGAGATGATCAGCGATTTTTTGCATAGTGACCTTTTTAGCCATATATAACCCTCCAGAGAATGTCATCAAATTTATGTAGTACTAACTTTAAGGCTGAGAAGTTTCTGATGTTCCTGCCCGCGCTTCCTTCCATTTTGCATTCAATTCGTCAAAAGCCTTTTGTAAATCAGGCGCAGCCAGTAACTCCTGAATGTAATCCCCGGACCAAAAGGACAGCTTGGCTCTATTCGCCAGATCGATGAACGCATCACTTTGTACGGTAGCATCAAGTAGCTTAGGCTTATAAGATAAAAACTCACGGTACTGCGACATAGAGGAATTCAAGCTTCCATCAGCCGGAAGGAATCCCCAGTCATCCCGATAGGAAGTCTCCTTTACAAAAAAATTCAACCACGCCATAGCAAGCTCTTTGTTCTTGGTGTATTTACTAACCCCCATGAACCAATCTGGATTGATCGGTGCATAATGAGTGCTGCCATTATCATAAGGAAACGGGAAGAATCCTATATCATCCGGGTCAGCCCCCACATCAAGGACTTGTCCAATCGTCCAATTCCCCAGTAAATACATTCCTGCTTGACCTTTAGCTAGCCTAGTCTTTGATATCTCCCAATTGTTCGAGAATAGTTCATCTTCTACGTAGCCTTTACCAATTAAAGTTCGAGCAATGGAAATTGATTTCCCCCACTCATTATCAAGCTGCCATGGGCTATCCTCATTTACCATATTATTTAGATACTCTGGATTGCCTGTCATATAGTTAACCAGACTGTTCCCCCATTCACGTAAAGGCCAGACGGCCCCATAATTCATATATAGGGGGATAATACCCGCTTGTTTTAATTTCGCACAAGCTTCGTAGAATTCATCCAGTGTCTTCGGAACAGTAGTTATCCCTGCTTTTTCGAATGCCCTTTTATTATAGACAATCCCAACCGTAGTAGTCCCAGTGGACAGCCCATAACGTTTCCCGTTATACGTAGCAAAAGAAGTGAAACGCTCACTAGCAGCGGTTTCTTCATCCAGCGGTTCGAAAAAATAATCCAGCTCCTTTGCCGGAAGATTCACCGGAAGCAGCAGTACATCACCGGCATCTTTCGTGGACAGCCGTACCAGAATATCCGTTGCATAATTGGACAAACCTTCAAATTCCACATTGGCTTCGGGGTATCTCTGTTTAAACTGGTCCGCGTATCCTTGAAAAGTTCCGTTCTCAATCAGATCTATTCGATTGGTCATCATGACTATGGTGCCGGACAAGTCAGACATCACCTCGTCTCCAACTGGAGGCGGAGTGGATTGCGCCTGCTTATTGTTATTGGCACAGCTACTACTCAATAACACCAAGAGAAGTAACAGTATGGTTCGCATAGTCCATTCTAATTTCAACCCCTTCAACGGACAGCCCCCTCTTATTTCGTTACTCAGGTAAGCCAATCATTTCCGGCTCCAGTAATGGCAGCGACAAAATAACATCGGTCCCTCGTCCAAGCTCACTATATACCTGGATCCCAAATGCCGCTCCATAATGAAGACGCACTCGCTGCTGTACATTTTTCATGCCTATGCCCCCGTTAATGCTTTTCTTAGGAGGACTTTCGTTCTGCAGCCCATCATTCAATTTCTCCAAAGTCTTCTCATCCATTCCGATACCGTCGTCTTTGATATGAAACAACAGCATTTGCTCTGTAATCTCACAGTGGATGCTTAAATGCATTTGCGGCTTATTATCATCTAAGCCATGATAAGCAGCATTCTCAATGATGGGCTGGAAGACCAGCTTGATAATAGAGTAATTATCTAACGCCTTCGGCACATCAATATCCAGCAAAAACCGGTTAGGATAACGATAGTTAAGCAGCTCAACATAATTACGCACATATCCAAGCTCTTGCTTCAATGTCGTATTACCGCTCAGATCACTTGTACTATACCGTAGCAGTTTGCCCAGAATAGAGATCATATCCGCAGCTTCGACATCATCATTCAGCTCAGCGGTCATTCGGATCGACTCCAGTGTGTTATAGATAAAATGAGGATTGATTTGACTCTGCAGCGCATGAAGCTCTGCTTCCTTTTTCTGTTCTTCTATGCGGTAGATATCCTGAATTAGCTGCCTGATTCGGGCTAACATACGATTGAATTGATGCCCCAGCAGACCAATTTCGTCACGCCGTTTAACTCTGAACATCACATCCAGATCGCCGCCCTGAACTTTTTTCATCAATTGAATCATTTGAGTCAGCGATTTAGTAAGGGCAACGGAAAGAATAATCGAAATAATTAACGCCAGTACAATGATACTTAATGTAGCAGCAAGTGTTGTATTACGGGTCACCTTCACATCACGCATCAGTACATCAACAGGTATAGAGATAATTACCTTCCAATTGGTTTTGGCAGAACCAGAGTATATATTTAAGCGCTCTTTTCCGTTGACTGTATCATAGAAGCTTCCAGAAATTCCCCCAACTCTTTTGAACAAGTCTGAATCAGAAATATCTGTGGCCAGCAGCTTCTTGTCGCTGTCGTAGATGACCATTCCCTTCTCATCCACAATCAACGACTTCCCATGGGTGACTTTATCCAGCTCCGTAACTTGATTCTCCAAATTGCTGATATTCGCTTCAACCGCAATCAGCCCGATTGGATTTAACAAGCCATCCACGATTTTGCGAACAACGGTAAAAGCATATCGGGTGCTCTGCAGATTACTTGTATACGCCTGAGTACCGAACAATAATGCTTCTCCGCTGGAATCCTTAGTCTGCTGGCTCCAGTATTTATAGCTTTGCTCGAGATCGAGCCGTACGCCACCATCCTTCGCAGAATAATAACCATTTCCGTAAGCGTCAAAAATATAAACCGAGTTCGCGCCTCGCTTAATATTGTTAATAAACGAAATGTTGCCCTCTATCCCCCGTTGAATGGACAACAGTAGATCAAAATCACCGGGTGATAAAGTAGCACTCCCAGTTGCGCCTCCCATAATCTTTTTCTGCTCATGGTAGCGGTTTGAACGTATTAAATTAAGTTTGATATCATTCACATAGGCGGGCATAGATGAAATACGCTTCATATCTTCGATATAATCGTCTACTCCATCCATCATTTGATCGATTAATTTCTCAGAATAAGCAATAGTGTTCCCCTGAATAGATTCTGAGTAGCTCTTGAAGGTAAATACACTGATGAAGGATAGCGGGAGGGTAATGATAATTAAAAAGACGAGGAGCAGCTTGCGTTCCATGCTCATGTCCCCGATAACGGACCACCAGCCAGAGATGCGTCTACCTTTCATTTGGTCCTTCTCCTTAATACTTTTTACCTAACTTGTTATTAAATTATAACAAATACCTAACAAAGTTATTATACGGTGTAGTTCTTCATTACACAACAACAAACCGCCTCTTCATGTTGAAGAAGCGGTTTTGTTAGGTAAACAATTTAGAGATTAGTGATGAATCTACTCATTTTATAGTGAATAATGACAGCTTGTCCTTCAATTGACCTGAAGCACTTTCCAGTTTGCCAGATAATGAAACGAGTTGATCACTTACATTTTGCTGTTCATTACTGAGGGAAGCTACTTCTTCGGAAGTTGCTGAAGACTGTTCTGCTACGGCGCTAACATTCCCCATAGCCTCTGACAACACACCTTGTGAATGATTCAGACTGCTAATCGCTGTTGTTACCGATTCTAAGCTTGTTATGAATTCATCCATCTGTCCTTTTACGGACAAGAAGATATCACTTGTACTCTTCACAGAGCTTACTTGTTCTTTAAACAGTGGTGCTACTTCGGATAATACAGCTTCCGTTTCGTTCATTTCCGCCATGATCTTATCCGTAATTCCAGCAACAAGGGCAATAGATTGCTTCGATTGGTCAGCAAGCTGCCGCACTTCACCCGCAACTACCATAAAGCCCTTACCAGCTTCTCCTGCACGAGCGGCTTCTATTGTCGCATTTAATGATAAAATATTCGTCTGCTGCGTGATACTCTTCATCACATCCAACACCTTAATTACGGAGAATACGGTCTCCTTCAGGTGGTTGACACGTTCGACAAGTGCACTTGTTTTTTCTCCAGTGCGGCTGGTCTGATCCAGCAGGTCCGTTAATTGCTTAGCACCTTGAGCACTAGCTTCACCAACCCCACGTGCTGCTTCATCCATCTCAGTGTTGGCATAAATCACAGTCTGCATTTGCGTAGCTATCACATCTGTAAGCTCATTACCACGTTCAGCTTCGAGCGCCAGGCTGCCTGCCCCACCGGCAATTTCTTCCGTAGCGGCTGCGATTTCCTTCGCAGAAATAGCTGTCTTACGTGAGGCTTCACCAAGCTCACCAGCGGTCTCCAGCACATCCCGAGCGGTTTCTGTCGTTTGCGATACAAGCTCAGTAATACGCTCCATCATCACGTTAAAGGAAGCTGACAGCTGGCCAATTTCATCCTTAGATACATATTCTGTACGTACACTAAGATCACCACCTGCACCTTGTACCATAAGATCCTTCAAGCGAGCTAGAGGACGAGCAATCATACGCACCATCCAAATCCCGATTACTATGGCTAGAAGAGCCGCGCCAGCAGCCGCAATAAAAGTAGTCAACAGAATCGGACGTGCTTCTTTCACTAGCTCATCTGTTGGGACTACCCCTGCCAACTTCCAATCCGCCCGGATCATTGGATTAAAGACAGCAAGGATTTCTTCCCCGTTTGTATCTTTTTCATCCAAACTCTTGTTATCTTTTTTACTTGCCTGAATAAAAGCAAACTCTGAAGGTTTACCATCGTCTTTTGAATCCGAAGAAGCTACTACGGTTCCATCAGGAGTGACAAGTTGAATTCGAGAGCCATCTCCCAGCTGGACACTTGCGAATGATTCCTCCAGCAATGTATTCTTCAACACAAGGATGACTATGTATCCTGTACCTGAGCCCAGGGTTTTGAGAGATCTTGCCATAGCAATATTTTTGTCTCCATCACCTTGAACAGCTGTAGAGAACCATATGTTCTTGGCCGCATCACCATCACCTTTAGAATAGTAGGATTCATAAGATGCAGTGTTGTCGACAATCTTCTTATACCATTCTTGTTCTCTAATGTTATCTAACTTAATGCCGCCACTGCCACTTGTAACAATGTCTTGATCAGGTGACTCCGGGATCAAAGAAACACTAAGAATATTAGAATCCGTTGTAATCTGACTGGACAACTTTTTAGTTACTGCGCTTGTAGCTTCAAATTTCTCATAGGAAGATTGTGCAGTCACTAAAGACTTCAAATCTTCTTGCATCTGCGCATCAAAATAAAGCTGTAAAGCCAAGTTCTCGTACTGCTTCAAAGTAATATCTAACTTCTCTGAGGTCTGAATAATAGTCTGACGGTAGGCTTCCGATACGTTGTTCTTAATTGTCTTCTTGGCTTTTGAATAAGATAGCAGTCCAAGTGCCATTACCACAATTACAATTGCACACAAAAATATCAGGAATATCTTCACGCCAACAGATTCCATAGGATTAACTCTTTTGATCTGTCCCCGTAAATCTATTCCATTCTTCAAATTAAACTTAGGTGTCTTGCCTGCCCCTTCAATCTTGCTTGTTTCCTTGTTTCCTGTAATCGCCGATTTCTTATTCTTTTTATTCATGCTAAACCTTCTCTCATTATGCTTTTCACTAATACTATCTTGATCAGGATCCCCCATCTTGATCACCTACCCGCTAATATTAGAATACGCATGAAAGCGTTAACCAATATATATATCGGCGTATTAGGTCTTTTTCCTTAGCTTTACGAGACTTTTTTTACAACTTTTAACCTATGTATGTTTAATCATAATAAATAGCTTGTTGGACCTCCTCCCTTGGATATATTTGTTAATCCCTAATATATATAACTTATTGTTCGCTTTGTCAAAAAGAAAAACAGGGAGGCTCTTGGATGACCAAAAGCTTCCCTGTTTTTTATTAAAACTTCTTCTTACGCATCATATCAAAGTATGCAACTGGTTGATCTACCTTCATGCGAATAGGTTGCAGTGGATGACGGGCGGCATCAAGCGAATTGCCTTTCTCATCCCATATTTCGCCAACCGTTTGCTTGAAGAACGTATCGTTAGGTCCAAAGAATTCTACTTCCTGACCTGGCTTAAAGTGATTGCGCTGTTGAACTAGTGCCGTACCACTTTCAGCATCGTATTCAATTACAAGTCCGGCAAAATCATACGGAGCTACTTTTTCTTCAGGCTCATAGATATGATCTTCATGATCCGGAGTATCATAGAAGAATCCTGTGTTTAGCGGACGGTTAGCCGCTTTGTTAAGCTCATCCAGCCATTCCTGCTTCAATTCATACCCTTCCGGATCTGCCATATAAGCATCAATGGCTTTACGATATGCATTTACGACAGTAGCCACATAGTGGATTGACTTCATTCGCCCTTCGATCTTGAAGCTGTCGATGCCCACTTCAATCAGTTCAGGTATACTTTCCAGCATACACAGATCCTTAGAGCCCATGGAGAAGGGATTATCTCCTTGCTGATGCAGTGGAATCTGAGTTACACCTGGAAGCAGAGGAGCTGGAGATTTCGCTTCAGCCTGCTCTTCCTCAGACACCCAAGTCCCTTCCGGACGTGCATCCTCAAACAAATCATATTTCCAGCGGCAAGACTGGCAACAGCCCCCGCGATTGGAATCACGGTCGGTGAAATGGTTGGACAATACACAACGACCCGAATATGAGGAGCACATGGCACCATGGATGAAGCTTTCGATTTCAATGTCGACATGTTTTTTAATCTCAGCAATCTCTTCCAGGCTTGTCTCACGGCCCAAAACAACACGCGGAAGCCCCTCTTCTTTCCAGAAGGACACCGCTTGCCAGTTCAATGTAGACTGCTGTGTACTCAAATGCACTTCAAGTCCAGGCACTAACCGGCGTGCTGTATCTACAATGATTGGATCAGCTACGATAATAGCAGCAATGCCAGCTTCATATAAGTTACGCAGGTATTCTTCAATTCCCGCGACATCTTCATTGTGAGCATAAATGTTTGTTGCAACAAATACCTTAGCGCCATATTTCTTGGCGAATTCAACACCTTCGCGCATTTCCTCGAAGCTGAAATTATCTGCGCCGGAACGCAAGCCGTATTGTTGTCCTCCGATATAAACAGCATCCGCACCATAGTGTACTGCGAACTTCAATTTTTCCAAATTACCAGCCGGAGCGAGGAGCTCCGGTTTGTCCAGACGGTAACGTTTGCCCTTATATTGCGGCTTTGTCATGGTTCCCATTCCTGTTCTCCCCTCCATCGCCCCACAAAGCTAAGTCACATGCTATAAATGCTGTCCTAATCTTCGTGGGGACCTATAACCTCTTTATTTTTGTCAAACTTAATATACTTGCTCTTTATAGAAAAATCCGAAGCTTAACTCCCGTTCAGGGTCCTGCACCGTTCTGATTACATCCATCCATTCCTCATCGAAGGCATAACCTTCCGGATCAGCCGCATAAAGATCTATAGCTTTACGATAAGTCTTCACAACCGTCACATTATACGCTATCGATTTCAAGAGTCCCTCAATCTTAAGGCTGTGTATACCTGCAGCCATCAGAATATGCAGATCCTCCAAAATACAAATATCATCCGAGCTCATAATATGAGTGCCGTTCTCGTCTTCATAAATCGGGAATTTCTGGTCATCTCGTTCTTCCTCAATCAGAAATAGTCCGCGTTCCTTCCCCAGACTTCCTCCATCACTAGGACGGCCTTGATGTGACATATAGCTTTCAACAAGCTTCCGCTTGGAATGGTATATATTGGTCATTCCATGAACCTGCACCTGTGCCTCAATCTCCAAAAGCGGAACCATTTCCGTCATTTCATCCATATTCAGCTCACGGGCCAGCACGACACGAGAAGCCCCCTTGCGTCCCCAATAATTCGCGGTCGCATAGTTGGTGGAAGTCATTTCCGCATTCCAGTGCAGCTTCATTGCTGGCGCTTCTTTCTTCACTGTGGTTAACACAGCTGGATCCCCGAATTCAACACCATCAATGCCAAGCTCACCTAAAGCCTTCACATAGTCAGGAAGCTCATCCAGCAGACGGTTAGACATCAGCCCACCCAAGCTTGCATACACTTTGCAGCCTCGCGAATGCGCCATTTCTACGACAGTCGCTGTATCCTCCAGAGAGAAATGTCCAGCAAGCCGCATCCCGAAACGGTCATCCCCAATGAGCAGCGCATCTGCTCCGGCATCCAGCAGAGCAGCAGCTTCCTCTAAGGACGCTGCCGTCACCAGCAATTCCGGTTTGTTAGTCATGTTGTACCTCCTACTTGTACAGTTATTTCAACCGCACCACTCTTCATTTTAATAGTTTATTTCGATTCTTGCTTGCTTTTTTCGATATTGGCTAAATGTTCCTTGTAGGTCTTAGCAAACAAATGGCCCTGTGTACCATCTTTTTTGGTCACATAGAAATAATATTCAGAAACTTCTGGTTCGAGAGCCGCCTGAATGGACTCCAGCCCCGGATTACTAATAGGTCCCGGAGGAAGTCCAATATTCTTATACGTATTATATGGATTATCAACTTCTAAATCTTTATACAAAAGTCTTTCCTTCTGCTTATTGAGTAAATATTGAACGGTAGCGTCAATCTCCAGCTTCTGTTCTTTCTTTAGGCGGTTATAAATAACCCCAGCCACAAGCGGACGTTCACTATCCACCACAACTTCCCGCTCTACCAGCGAGGCTACGGTTAACAGTTCATGCAGAGACAATCCTCGCGTTTCTAGCTTTTGCTGCCAGTCGGGAATCGTATCCAGCTTCTTCTGGAACTGATCCAAAAGTGCTTCTACAACTTCCTGGGGCGTGCTATCCTTGGTCAGTTCATAGGTTTCGGGAAATAAATATCCTTCAAGACGGTGGCGAAGATTCTTATCCTGCGGGATACCCAGAATATCAATCCCCTTCAAACCTGCACCAGTATCCATAATTTCAAGAAAAGTAGCCGCATCCTGATTCCAAGCTTCAGCGAGCTTCTTAGCGATCTGCTCAGCAGTATATCCTTCGGGGATGGTAAAGACCACAGTTTCTTCCTTAACTACATCACCTGCATTTAATCTCGCAATGAGTTCATCATAGCTGTCACCCGGCTTAGCGATATAAGTACCTGCTTTGAAGCTAGAGCCTTCTTTAGTCCATTTCAAATATCCCTTAAAAAAAAGACTCTTACGGATAATGCCATTCTGCTCAAGCAGATCAGCAATCTCCGCACTTCCCATGCCCTTCTCTATCGTAAATGTTACAGCAGGACCTGCAGGCTCTACCGGCTGCATCCCGTTCCAAATGTACCATGCTCCCCCACCTCCTGCTGCTGCCAGCAAAAGAATAATGATTAACACAGTACGGATTGCGGATTTCAAGTCTGGTTCCTCACTTTCCGACTATAAAGTATAAAAGTGTATTGCTTAAAATTCAATATATATTTCCTTAAATTGATGTTTATACAGGATATTGCTCGCATTTCAAGCAAAAAGAGCGCGGAATTCTCCGCCCTCTTCCGTGCCCATCATAAATGTAACGTACATGTTTAAGATTTATTCAGCGCCATCTGCTGGAAAAGTCATCTCATCGTATAGCTCAGAGATGTCTTCCCACTCTTCATCGTCCATAATGCTCTCCAATTCCGGAAGTCCGTCAGAAGAGACAACGATACGCAGGATTTCATACTCCACGTCTTTGCCAGAGCCTTTCAGCACCGCATATCCGCGATCACCGACTTCAAATTCGGCGATAATATCGTAAATGGAAGATTTGCCTTGCTCATCTTCCAGTTCTACAGTTTCTCCGTATGCTTCTTTAAGCCGTGAAGTCCACACCGCTTGATCAGCGGATATCTCAGTCATTCTCCGATCCTCCGTCCAACTCGTCGACCAGTGTGTTGAAAGTCTCTTCGACAATCGCCCACTCCTCATCATTATCGATCATGAACAATTGAAGATCGTCGCCTTCTTCCACATAACGGAACGCGTATACCTCATCGGTTTCCTCGTCCTCGGAGTCTAGCGGAACCACCATCATATACTTAGCGTCCGAGCCATCAACCTCAAACTTCATAATGACCTCGAATTCCTCTTCATTACCTTCCTCATCGGGAATATAGATAATTTCCGGTTCTTCCTCTTGGCCAATCTGTTCGTTTGTCATATCCTCGCACCCCTCACCTTTTACTGTTAGCATCCAAAAAATTTTGCAAAATCAGGGCTGCAGCCATTTTATCCACAATCCCCTTGCGTTTCTTCCGGCTGACGTCCCCTTCAATCAGCACCCGCTCTGCGGATACCGTCGTCAGACGCTCATCCCAAAGGTGTACGGGCATTTCTAACTCTTCCCGTAGCTTATCAGCGAATTCAATACAAATTTCGCCCCGGGGTCCTACTGAGCCGTTCATATTCTTCGGCAGACCAACTACAATCTCTCCAATTTCGTGCTCTGCAACAAGTTCACGAATGCGTTCGAACTCATTACCCGTACCTCGGCGCTCAATCGTTTCAAGAGCTTGTGCCGTCCAGCCAAAAACATCGCTTGTGGCTACACCGATTCTACGGTCGCCGTAATCTAAACCTAACTTTTTCTTCATTTCGGATTGTCCACCCTGTGATTGACGAGATAGAATCTAACCAGCTCTTCAATCAGCTCATCACGTTCTTTTCTCCGGACCAAACTTCTCGCATTGTTATGGCGCGGAATGTAAGCCGGATCTCCGGAAAGAAGATACCCTACGATCTGATTGATCGGATGATACTCTTTCTCCACCAGTGCATCGTATACTGCTAGCAATATTTCCTGGGGAGAAGCTTCCTTTTCGTCGCCCTTCACATTGAATTTGACCGTTTTGTCCATGGAGTCCATTTGTGACACCTTCCTTCTGCAAAATCGCCTTTTGGGACGGCTTCGCAAAGTTGCTACTGTGCAGCTCGCTTGCTTCCTTTATCATAACATATTCATGCCCCAACGAGGAAATCCTGCCCGTTATTAACGCTTTTTTTGGCATTTTCTCTACAAAAATTATGATATTTTTAGCTTTTAAGCTATTGTCAAGCACAATTCTTCATGAATAATCTAACATCCTGCTAATAAAGAGTAGCGGTACTGATATCAAACTCTCAGTACCGCTATGTTTTCTCGTAATACGTTTAGTTAGAGAAATGGTTTCGTAATTTTAACTTAGGCTAAGGAAGCTACCAATTCTTCAGCCTTTGCCAATGCTTCGTTTAGCTTAGAAGCATCTTTACCGCCGGCTTGCGCCATATCTGGACGCCCGCCACCGCCGCCGCCGCAAACCGCTGCGATTTCTTTAACGAGTTTACCAGCATGGAAACCTTTCTTCACAAGGTCTTGCGGTACAGATACTACAAAGTTCACCTTATCATCCATCGCCGCACCTAATACAAGCACTGCATCCGGAAGCTTGGATTTCAATTCATCCGCTGTAGAACGCAAAGCATCCATATTGCCTGCTTGAACAGCAACAGCCAGGAGCTGCGTACCTGCACCAACTGTCTTCACACTGCTTGTAAGTTCAGCAGCAAAAGTAGCGCTCAGCTTGGATTGCAGAGATTCATTCTCACGTGAAAGCTCACGCACCTGGTTATGCAGCGCTTCGATCCGTTTCGGAACGTCATTCAGAGAAGACTTGAGAAGGCCTGCTGATTGTTTGAGCAAATCTAGCTGGCTTTCAGTGAACTGGTAAGCGTAACGTCCGGTAACTGCCTCGATGCGGCGCACTCCGGATCCAATGCCACTTTCGCTAAGCAGCTTGAAAATTCCGATTTGCGACGTGTTGGATACATGACAACCACCGCAAAGCTCAAGACTGTAATCGCCCACTTGAACGACACGGACGATATTACCGTATTTTTCACCAAAGAGCGCCATTGCTCCCATTGCTTTAGCTTCATCAATCGGCTTGTTCTCAATCACTACATCTAGACCGCGCCAGATTTGTGCATTTACGCGATGTTCGATATCGCTCAGTTCTTCTGGAGTAATCGCTCCAAAATGGGAGAAGTCAAACCGCAAACGAGCACCTTCCACTAAAGATCCCGCTTGATTAACATGCCCGCCAAGAACTTCTTTAAGCGCTTTGTGCAATAAATGGGTAGCTGTGTGGTTCTTCACGATATCTTCACGCTCTGCACGATCCACTTCCGCGCGAACAGATTCGCCCACTTTCAATTCTCCCGCTTCCACAGTTACCAAATGTACGTGTTGGCCGTGCGGCGCTTTAAAGAGTCCTTTTACCTTAGCCGTAACTGAACTCCCAGTAAGCACACCGGTGTCACTTACTTGTCCGCCGCTCTCAGCATAGAACGGTGTTGCTTCAAGAATAACTTGGCATTCTGCGCCTTCGCCGGCGACATCTACCAATTCATCACCCACAACAATAGCCAGGATTTTCGACTCTGTTACCGAGTCATTATATCCAACAAATTCACTTTTAACCGTCAGGTCTGCTAGTGCGCCTCCCTGAATCTTCATGCTGCCGCCATCATGACGTGCAGCTCTTGCACGGTCACGTTGCTCCTGCATAGCCGCATCAAAACCTTCACGGTCTACAGTTAATCCTTGCTCCGCTGCGAAATCTTCGGTCAAGTCAAATGGGAATCCATAAGTATCATATAACTTAAATGCATCGGCTCCAGCAATATTGCTGAGACCCTCTGCTTTTGCTTTAGCACTGATCTCACCCAAAATAGCCAATCCGTCAGACAATGTTTCGTGGAAACGTTCTTCTTCAGTACGAATAATCTTTGCGATATATTCGCGGTTGTCCACAACGGATGGATAGTAGACACCCATAATTTCGCCAACGGTTTCAGTCAGCTCATACAGGAATGGACGATCCAGACCCAAGGTCTTTCCGTACCGAACAGCACGGCGAAGCAAACGGCGGATAATATAACCGCGTCCTTCATTAGAAGGAAGTACTCCATCCCCTACTGCAAAAGTAACGGTACGCACATGGTCAGCGATTACTTTAAGCGCGATATCCTGCTCAACGTTATCTTTATAAGTTACACCCGCGAGCTGTGCTGTCTTTTGAATAATAGGTTGGAACAAATCAGTGTCGAAGTTGGAATCTACATCCTGTAGAATGGATGCAAAACGCTCCAAGCCAGCCCCTGTATCAATGTTTTTATTCGGAAGCGGCGTATAGCTGCCATCCTTGTTATGGTTGAATTGTGAGAACACCAGGTTCCATACTTCTAACCAGCGTTCATTTTCTCCACCTGGATACATTTCCGGATCGCTCATATCACTGCCGTAAGCTTCACCACGGTCATAAAAGATTTCCGAGCAAGGACCGCATGGGCCTTCGCCAATATCCCAGAAATTATCGTCGCCCAGCTTAATGATGCGTTCAGCAGGCAGGCCAACCTTTTCATTCCACAGCTTAAATGCCTCTTCATCCTCTGCGTACACCGTTACGGAAATACGTTCCGGGTCAAAGCCGATCCACTCTTTGCCGGTTAGGAACTCCCAAGCCCATGTGATAGCTTCTTCTTTGAAATAATCGCCGATGGAGAAGTTACCCAGCATCTCGAAAAATGTATGGTGACGGCGTGTCTTACCCACATTCTCGATATCATTGGTACGAATACATTTTTGTGAGTTAGTCAGGCGCGGATTTTCTGGAACCTCCCGGCCATCGAAGTACACTTTCAAAGGTGCCATACCCGCATTGATCCACAGAAGCGAAGGATCGTTGTGAGGAACGAGGGACGCACTTGGTTCAATCTTGTGACCTTTACTTTCAAAAAATTTAAGCCATTTGGAACGAATTTCACTTGCTTTCATCATTTACAGCTCCCGTCTCATCTTTTTACTTCGGCATTTACACCGGAAATTACAAAATACCTAAAAAATAAAAACAAAAAAACGCCCCTGAATAATTCAGGGACGATTAATATCGCGGTACCACCCTGGTTATCGCCTTGACCCCACTAATGGGACAATTGCAGACGATCGCCTTGTCGCGGCTGATAACGGGCGCCCCCGGTGAGCATTGCTCACACTCCGAAATTAGCTTTCCACCGGCCTGTCTTCAAGGTTCTCACAGCCATTACGAAACGTTTCGTAAAGGAACCTTTTCTCTGATCAAGCCATCCTCCGGTGTACTTCATTTTCATCAACGATTTGTCCGATTTGCATTTTAACATTTCAAGTATAGCCAGTGCCCTTGCTTCTGTCAATCTGGGGATGGGCGAATGTGAAGAATAACACATGATTTTTGTAACAGTAAACTTGGACTCAAAAAGGATATAGTGAAATCTAAGGTTAATTTGGAATATTTTGTATTCAGGAGAGCTGCCATTGATGCTTCACGCCAAGGAGTTCAATCCATCATCGATTTTTGAAGCAAAGCCTACACACTACCTTTTTATAGCGAGCCTCATTTTTATTCATATTATCTTTACTCTTGCGGTTAATCTCATCCTTTTTGAGCATGGATATTTAAGTTTTATTGCCAAAAACACAAACCACTGGATCAATGAAACGTTAGCCGCCAATCTAGTTGGGCTTCTCTTAGAAGTAATTATTTTTTTGATTCTGATAGCTAAAGTTTCGCCCCGGGATTTTGGGTTAAAAATAGAAAAATTACGAGCCGGACTGCTGGGTACCTTTCTGTTTTGGCTCGCTATAAATATAGTAGATTTGTGTATGGTACACTTGAATCACTCAGAGCTAACACTTAACAATGCTATCTTCAGCCATTCAAATTTAGTTTTCGGTGAAATTCTAGGTCAAGTCTTGGGAAATGCTTTATTGGAAGAAATCTTATTTCGCGGCTTCCTGCTCGTTCATATCTATCTATACTTAAAAAAAATCAACAACAAAACTACACGGATGATCTCTGCAATGCTAATTTCACAATCGATCTTTGCCGCCATACATATCCCAAACCGGATTTACTCAGGATTAGTTGGAATGGAGTTTGTTTATGATTTTATCATGCTTCTAATTCTAGGAATTATATTCGCTCTACTCTATATCTTAACCCGAAATTTATTTTTCGTGATCGGCGTTCACTCATTAATGAATATTCAGATAGTGTTTTGGAACAGCAATTTCACATATACGGCAACTTTATTATGTGTCTTATTACTGACCTGTCTTTTGCTTTGTATAAAAAGGAAAACATTTCGTGCGCAGCAACGGGCGGATATGGGGCTCTGATAATTAGAACTTTAATTATTCACAAAAAGAAGTTCCCCCCTTTAAGCAGGAGGAACTTCTATCACTATTACTATAATGTCTCTATTAATTCGCACCCTCTGCAATAGCTTTATAAGCAGCTAAATCCGTATAAACTTCCTCTTTAAGCGGATTGCGTTTATGCTTGATGATTTTATAGAAATGATAACCAAACACTGCAATATTAGCAGCTAAAGATAATGCACTTACTATCCACAGAGCGGTTTCACTATGAGAGGATTGTACAGAGAACTTTGACTCGCCAACAAACGCCGGGAACGACATCGTAAACATCATCCAAATCGCCAAAGTCTGTGCACGATGCTGCAGCCATGCCCCTTTTTTAAAGAAGAACGCCGGGATGGTACAAGAGATCAACAATGCTGCACCTGCATAGAAGGAATGGTCAGAAACTGCATTATATACATAGGCAAAGTTCCAAATGTCATAAGCAATGATCCAGAACCAAAGCTGGTCAGGCCACAACATATCTTTACTCTTATCTTTACTGATCACAATACCCATCCAACCAGAAATCGTAATAATGTTCAGAATACCTGCGATCCCGTTCATAATGTTCCAAGGACCACCTACCATCATTACGCCATCCACCATACCTTGCAAGCTGTACACTTGGAAATCACGAATAACTGCTTCAAGAATGTTAACTGCAAGGATAATAGCCGGGAACATTAATATATATTTATTTTTGTCCCATCCTTTAACATAACGGATAGCCATAAACCCTATACATCCTGCCAAAGCAGAATATACTTTTACCCAGTGAAACCATGTTCCAGTACTGGAACCTTCTCCTGCCGTATTTGGCCAAACCGCTATGGTAAGAACAATAGGGACAACTATAAACAGAATGATTGAGAACCACTTGCTCTTCCGTGCGATTTCATTTACAAACATTAATCCTGCTAGTACTACTAACCACATTAGCGCAGAGTACCAGGGAATCGATTCGAATAAAAACATGTTTTACTCCTCCTTGTAGGTTGGTGTATGTAATCTGTGTCTCAGGTCCAATATAGCCCATCCCTCTTTAAACGATCAAATCGCTTAAAACGTTGATTTATCAGTGTTTTTTTAGTTTCATTTCAAGTTGAGTTTACACAACCCTAGCACTAGAATTCGCCAAACTTTCTACCTTTCTTCTGAGAAATCTATTAGAATACATGTCTATAGAACTATATACTGCAAACCTAACTTGAATGTAAAAAAACCTTGTCGACAAATTTCTTTGTGGACAAGGTTCCTCATTAATGTTATTCAAAAGAATCGTTCAACCAAGTGTTTCGCGTATATAATACAATTCTCAAGTGTAGGGAAGTTCATGATTTCTCCAGCTAAATAGATATTGTTTTTCCCCTGCATCTGATCAACCCGTTCATAAAATCCCTCATGTAGCGCATTAGAATCCACATGTGGGAAATGCCTCCAACGCTTCATCATATATAGTCGAATGCTCTCTCCGCCCAGCTCGCGAAGTTTATTTTCTACCGTCTCTCGCATTTCCAGATCAGTCATAGCTTCATTCTCTGCTACATAAACCGTAACTAGATCCGTAGTTCCCATATCTGCCCACCGATAGTACCATGCCATCATATGCCCTTTACGTTCAGGGTACATATTCCGGGGGATATAGCCAGAAAGCTCCGGCAACCCCTTCACTCTATACGCATATACCCTAAACCATTCATAGGTTATATTCGCTAATAAAGTTTTGTCCTCACTTGACAGGCTAACTGTATCGCCCATTTGCTCTAAAGCTGCTGTATAAATGACCTTGTCAAAATAAAAGATGTCCTGACTCGTCTCTACTCGAACCTGCCCATCTTGTTCTTGCTCCATAAAAAGCACTTCACAAGTCAGGCGTAGATCGTTTACTTGGTCGGCCATTCGTCTAATCAGCTCAGTAACACCCTTAGGCCAGGTTATCATATGAGTAATTTCAATAAACGACAACAGATTATCATAGCTTAGAAATTTCAGCACATATGCAGCGGGCACATTATGGATACCACCGAATCCAAAAGTATTAAAATAATGCATGTAGACCTGCTCAAGGACAGACAGCTTATTCTCTACACACCACTGCGAAAATGGCTGACATAAATCTGGCGGTAAGTGGAGAAAACCCGGTTCTTGGAGAGACTCATAGCGTTTTAGAATATCCGGCAATCGTTTGAATTCTTGTGTAAACGCCTCTATCTGCTCCATGGGAATTTGTGAAGTTTTTCTCCCATTATTATCAAAAAATCCACGTTCTAACAATGGTCCCCTATCCATAAGATCAAAATCTCTCATAAAATCCATCGTATGTTTATAGGTAGGCAGGCCGATTAGCGTCCCCATTTCATAACTTTTTCCTTTGTACTCAATAGAATGACACTTTCCTCCTACTCTATCCGACTTCTCCATGAGGGTAATGTTGGTATATCCTTTTTTCGCTAATTCATAAGCAGCCGTAACCCCAGAAATCCCTGCACCGATGATTCCAATTCGGTCTTTATTCTTCGTGTTTGTCATCATCCGTTATCTCCTTGTAAATAACCATAATGGCAAAGTTTCTCGTTGTCCCGTATAGGAAAGTGCGACATCCGATGGTATTTTACCTTGATTAGGTCCGTCTGTAATTTGCCTGTTGAAGTTGTAGGTTTTCAAGTATTCATGTAAGCGCTTTTCTAAAATTTCAAAAGAATCTATCGTATCATCTACCCAAGCCTGCTGGTAGAATTCTTTGGTCAACACCGCCGCAAATTGCTGCAAGGGCTGAAATATCTCTGTTTGGTCTACCGTTATAGCGACTTGATTAATATTGTTCTTATGTAAAAATTCACTATATTTATGTTTTCCTCTGTCCCAGTTCGTAATGAATTCACGGCTTTTGTTCGTAACCAGATTATCGATATGAAAATCTAATGTCTTCATCAATGGGAGAACTTTCAAATGCATAAAATCTATAAAATGAATGGTAGATTTCCGATTGTATAGCTTAACTAGACCTAGTCTGGAGTAGGCATCATAAATTACATATTGATATACCTTTCCGACCCTCGGTAAAACTCCCAAATAGCTAATACTCTGCTGACACATATACCCGGGATGAGCATTTATCGGATTCTTCATCTTATAATCTAGTATTTTCCGTTTCTCTTTAAATCCTTTAGTGTGAGTGGATTGTGCGCGATTCCTCTTCTTTGCTTTGATTTGATTGGCGTAAGCTTCACGTTCTATTCGTTTATTTAGTCCGTTTCGACGTAGTACATTATAAATACCGGATTCCCCTATTTGCATACCTTCATCTTGCAGTTCATAAAAGATGCGTTTAGGCCCATCCTCAGGAAATCTGGCGACGTACTCCAAGATCAATCTTTCCGTTTTCTTATCTACTTTATTAGGCATTACCGGCTTTTTTTTCTTCTCCCCAAGTCCATCCATTCCATGTTGTTGATAAGCTTTAGACCACTTATAATAGATCGTCCGGGAAATGCCAAACTCCTTACAGGTTTCGCTCACATTCTTGCTGACGGCCCCTTGCATGAGGATATGATATTTGTTGTTCGCATTCACCTATTTGCACCCCTCCTATCTTTATTTTATACATAGTTAACGTTTAATTCATTACTATTCTAAAAAAAATGGGAGAACGCTCAAAGCGTCTCACCATTCCGAACAAAATGCGTTATGTATTTCCCTGCGGAAATCTCCAAGCAATTTAGTCGTTGGCCATATGCACAGCCACCATCTATGCCAATTTTATCTCCCAGTGGACTAAACCAGATTTCTTCTGAATCATGCAGATCCATCGTCGAAGTATGACCGAAAACAACCGTTTTGTTAGTGCTAACTACCGGATTCTTATAAAAGGGTTCTCTAATCCAGATAAAATCATAAGGGTCCTGCTGTTTCCAATCCTCTATTAATGGATTAATGCCTGCATGAACAAAAATATGTTCTTCCGTCTCATGATAAAGCGGCAATGTGCTCAGAAAGTCTATATGATGTCTATAGTCCCGCCTAATTTTTTCTTTTAGCTGCATATAATCCTTCCAGCCAAAATCCTTCTGCAAACCTTCGTAGCCCGCCTCGCAATAACTCATCAGTGTATGAAATCCGCCGTTAGTTAGCCAATGGGTATCCAATTTATCATCATCGCTGGTGAGCGCATCGCAAGCCATTTTATCGTGATTTCCTTTGAGAACTATCACTCCACATTCTTGCTGCAGAGTCATCACTTGCTCCACAATTCCTTTACTGTCCAGACCTCTATCCACATAATCTCCCATTAAAATAAGCTTATCCTCCGCCGGGCGATAATTCACTTTTGATAATAGGGCATTGAATTCTACATAACTTCCGTGAATGTCACTAATTGCTAATATTCTGATGATAATCACTCCTTGCTCTAAGATGCAAAAAAAGATGTTCCCGCAGGTCTGCAGGAATATCTTTTGATGTTGGGCTTTCTATACTGAATCTATAACTAATGGCTCCTCATCCGACTGTGGAAAAAAATGACGGCTTCTGACCTCATGCACCGCTTCTTGAAAACGATCGCACAAAAAGATCAGCTGGTCGATCTCTTCCTTACCGACCTTTTGCGTGATTTCACTCAAAATGCCGGAATAGGATGCCATCTGCCTGCTATAAATCTGCTCTCCAAGCTCACTCAGACAGATATATACGACCCGACGATCTGTATCGGATGTTGTACGCACTACGTAACCTTTTTCCTCCAAAGTATTTGCCATTTGCGTGGCAGTAGGTCTACTTATCTGGAGCAGGTCACTTAATTTAGAAATCATAACTCCCCGGTGCTGTTTGTCACCTTCAGTGGCTTTCTTTTGCTTCATAACAGTGTGAATGACGTACATCATAACAAACTCTCTATACGATACTACATCAATCGAGTAGGGGCGAGCAGTCAGACGCTTTATATTTTCAAGGGCTATGATCAGCTTCTGCTCTTGATTGTCATGGGTATCCATAGGGCACCTCCAATATACCTCAATCTAATTAGATTACTTACCTATTCCCAAAAAATCAAGTCAAATTCAAATTCTCTTTAAATTAAAATTTAATAATTAACCTGTTGTGCTAATTGATGAATTTGTGTATTATACATAAATGATAGTTTGGCTACCTAATTATTACGACATGAATTCCCAAACTACAATATATAGAAGTTAAAGGAGAGGAACTGCTCTGGAGCATCTCACTCAGAAAAAGAAAGTTACAATTATGATTGCTTTAATGGCGGCTATGTTTTTCGCAGCAATCAACCAGACGATTGTGGGCACAGCAATGCCCCGAATTATTGCGATGCTTGGAGGTATTGAACATTATACCTGGGTAATTACCATCTATATGCTCACCTCAACCATTGCTACCGTACTTGTCGGTAAGTTATCCGATATTTACGGAAGAAAACCCTTCCTGTTATCAGGGATTGTCATTTTTATTATAGGTGCTTTCCTATCCGGATTGTCGACCAACATTTTTCAAATGATCACTTATCGCGGGATTCAAGGTCTAGGCGGCGGGATTCTAATGTCGGCCACCGTAACCGCTGTAGGTGATTTGTTCGCTCCAAGAGAGAGAGCCAAGTGGACTGGAATTATGATGGCGATATTTGGTTTCTCCAGCGTAATTGGTCCTACCCTTGGCGGATTCATGGTAGATCACATGGCTTGGAAATGGATCTTCTGGATCTTCTTACCTTTCGGGATCGTGGCCTTCTTTATGATTTTGAAAATGTTCCCTAAAACCACGCGTTCTACATCTGAGTCCATCGACTACTTAGGCTCCATTTTCCTTTCCCTGACCATTGTTGCGCTCTTGCTCGGCTTTTCATGGGCAGGAACAAAATATGACTGGGGTTCTCCGGAGATTCTCGGCTTTTTTGGGGCTTCCATTCTGGGTCTGATTATCCTGATTCTGATTGAACGTAAAGCTAAAAGCCCAGTATTGCCATTATCCTTATTTAAGAATTCCATCGTATCCATCTCAATGATTGTCGGCTTCCTGATGAATGCCGGTATGATGGGCGCAATGATCTACCTGCCTTTCTTCGTGCAAGGGGTAGAGGGCGTCTCCCCAACTAAATCTGGTTTCATCAATATGCCAATGTCACTTACTATGATTGTACTAAGTACTTTAGTGGGAAGATGGATCTCCAAAACAGGAAAATATAAACGTTATGCTCTAATGGGGATGCCATTCATGGTTGTAGCCATGATATTAATGGCCTTTATGAGTAACATTGCTACGGCTGTAGTCAGCATGATTATCTTCGGGGTTGGGTTAGGACTATCGATGCCTGTATTTACACTAACCGTACAAAATGCTGTAGCGCCTTCAATGCTAGGTGTTGCTACTGCTACAAATACTTTATTCCGTAATTTAGGTGGAACCATAGGTATTGCCATCATGGGTACCATTATGAACTCCTCATTAACGAAAAAATTAGAGGCAGCGGTGTCCTCTGGCAAAGGTCCGGATTTATCCAAACTTGATCCTGAATCCGCTAAACAGCTTTCTGCCTTTATGAATCCTCAAATGCTGCTAGATCAGCCTAAGCTTAAAGAATTGCATGCAACACTGCCAGAGCAAATTCAGCCGCTCTTCAATCAATTGATTGAGATGCTGCGGAACGCACTAAGCGATTCCCTGACAGTTGTGTTCTTAAGTGGTACGGCGCTGTTAGTTATCGCAGCACTGCTCGTTCTGTTCCTTAAAGAGATTCCATTACGTAGTGGAGAGAAAAAAATGGAGACACACGCAGAGGATAAAAACGGGAGTAAAAAACTCGAAAAATCTGTGCCTGCTGCACATTAATCACAAATAACCTTACATTAGAGATGTCCGTAAACAGCTTAGGCTGTGCGGCATCTCTTTTTTTATATGAAGGGCTAGGATTCGTTTGGTTGATCGTTCAATTCTTCGAAGTAAACATAGACTCCGTTTAACAGCTCCATTAACGTATCCGTCTGTTCTTTGCCCATGTAATCGATCATACCTTTAAAGGTATTCCGGGATTTCGTTACAGCCATCTCAGCCAGATGCTCCCCTTTTTCCGTAAGCGTGATCTCACTAACTCGGCGATCCTGTGCATCAGAAGTACGCACCACATATCCTTGTGCAATCAGACTATTGAGCATTTGGGTAACCGTAGGAGAGGTGACTTTCAGAAACTTGCTAATCTCCGAAACCGTCTGTCCCTTCTTCCCTTCCCGTTCTTTACCAAGCTTTAAAGAAACCAACATCCGGACCTCACTTGGCTTCAAGCCCCAAATCGTGGTTTTACGCCAGTTCATTCTAGCGAATTGTTGGAAAGCCTCCATTAATCCATCCACATTCTGATATTTCTCTTCGTTCATCAGTACACCCCATAAAATCATTTAACACTAAGTATAGCCTAATATGACGTAAAAAAGAATTGATAGATGTCAGATTACCCATTTTCAAAAAATAACTAATGGGATGTATAATATAATAATCATCCTAAATTGAAAGTGGGTATCTAATTTGTCCTTTTCTTACTCTACCTATGACGCTCTAGGACTTGCTTCACTTGTCAAAGCACGTGAAATTTCACCTGGTGAGCTGGTCGAAGCCGCCTTTGCTCGGTTAGATGAGATCAATCCGGTCATAAATGCGGTGGTGCGCACCCGTCGTGAAGCTGCTCTTAGAGAAGCCGACGAGATGCCTGTTCAGGATAACACTCGGCCGTTTGCTGGCGTTCCGTTTCTATTAAAAGATATTTCCCAATCTATCGCTGGCGAGCCCATCACTTGCGGGGCTATGCTGATGAAGAACAATGTCGCACGGTGGGATTCAAATTATGTTGCACGGATTAGGAAAGCCGGCTTTATTCCACTTGGCCATACGAATACACCCGAGTTCGGCTTAAAAAACATTACAGAGAATGTCCTCCACGGCCCTGCTCGTAATCCTTGGAATCTCGAATATTCTCCTGGAGGTTCAAGTGGCGGAGCCGCGGCGGCTGTAGCTTCTGGTATCGTTCCAGTAGCAGGAGCCAGTGATGGTGGTGGCTCCATCCGTATTCCCGCCTCATTCACAGGCCTATTCGGACTTAAACCCACGCGCGGGCGCACACCAGTAGGACCCGGAGTCGGCCGTCAATGGCAAGGGGCTTCTATTGATTTTGCCTTAACCCGGTCCGTTCGCGATAGCGCTGCTATGTTAGATCTGCTGCAGGTTGTGCAGCCGGAAGCCGCCTTCCAGACCCCGTTATACCCGGGCGTATATCTGGATGACCTGTTTAAGCCTACGCAACGTAAACTACGAATTGGATTTACGACTGCTTCCCCAGTAGGTACGCCTGTCTCTGAAGAGGCCGTAAATGCTGTTCTCAAAACCGTGAAATGGCTCGAAGCTGAAGGACATGCGGTTGAAGAAACAGAAAGTCCTGTGAATGGCACAAGACTGATGGAGAACTACTATACGATGAATGCCGGAGAGGTAGCAGCGATGTTCGTCTCCCTGGAGAGAAATATGGGACGTTCCATAACTGCTGACGATGTCGATATCATTACGTGGGTCCTTGGTGAGACCGGAAAAAATGTTTCAGCGGCCGAATTCGTACATAGTCTGGATGAATGGGACGTTGCAGCCGCCCAAATGGCGGAACTGTTTAATCATTACGACTTATATATAACACCTACGAATGCAAACTCTGCTCCCAAAATTGGTGAATTAACGCATAAACCTGCAGAGATAGCAAAGCTGCTGCACGTAAATGAATTGCCAAAAGAAGAACAGAGCCGCTTAATTTACGAGATGTTTGAGCCAAGCCTAACCTATACACCGTTCACCCAGCTCGCAAATCTGACAGGCCAGCCTGCAATGAGTGTGCCCGTCCATAAGTCAGCAAATGGCCTGCCGCTAGGCGTTCAAGTCATAGCGAACAAAGGCCGTGAAGATTTGTTGCTTCAGCTTGCTGCCCAGCTTGAACAATCCGCTCTTTGGGTCGGCATGAATGGAAATCCGCTGTTCACCTGATCAATTAAGGGTGATGCTCTCGCAGCTCAAGTTCCCCTTACTCTTTCCCGCAAATGCCATAGAAGAAAATATGGATGGCTTCCTCGATGAAGGCATCCATATCTTCCTGTTTGCTAGCTTCGTCTAGAAGTTCACCTGCATTACGCATATACATCCCCATTAGTGAAAGTATCCCTTTGGTGGATACTTTATTTGAGATTTCTCCCCGCGCTTTCCCATCCTCGACCATCTTCACCAGCACCGGCAAAATGTCATTCGCATATCGTTCCTCAATATAATGGAACATTTCTTGATCCTCAACCATAAGCTCCTTCACAGTTGCGGGAGATAAACCGCTGTAAGTTTCCCTCTCCATGGTTAGAATGTAACCAATAATCTCCTTTAGAGAATGCTCTTGATAAATGTAATCTTCAAATTCCTGAATTTCCTTCTGAACAAAGTCTTTAAAAGACTCACTAAGCAGCGCTTCCTTACTGCCAAAATAATTATAAATCGTCACCTGAGAGACCCCTGCTTCTTTCGCAATATCAGCGATCCGTAGACGTTTCGGTTCCCAGTTCTTGAGCATCTCCATGGTAGTTTTCATAATTTTGAGTTTAATCTGTGCTGCTCTCTTCTCAAATCCATTCATAGCTTCCACCCTAACTTCGTTATTAAGTATGCATATTCAAATTTAATGAAATATTCCATTTCAATTATTTCATAATTATATTGACTTCATTAACCACTAGGAATAATATAACATATGAAATATCTGATTCATAATAGTTCATTATTTTGCGGCGGGGGTGGCAGCATGCTGGTAGTAGAAGGCTTAACTAAACGATTTTCGAATGGCAAAGGAATCGAAGATGTAACATTTACCGTAAATAAAGGCGAGGTTTTTGGATTTCTGGGTCCTAACGGTGCGGGTAAATCGACGACCATACGGCATATCATGGGTTTTATGAAACCAGATCAAGGGCATGCGAGTATCCATGGGCTTGATGTATGGAAGGCACAAGGGACAGTCCAGAAGCATATCGGCTACTTACCCGGTGAAATCAACTTTTTTGATGGGATGACGGGTCTTTCTTTCCTTAAATTTATCTCAGCCATGCAGGGAATCAAAAATACTACCAAACGCGAGCAGCTGATTGAACGTTTGCAATTTGATGCCACCACTCCGATCCGAAAAATGTCAAAGGGAATGAAGCAAAAGGTCGGAATCGTCGCTGCTTTTATGCACAGTCCTGACGTTATTATTCTGGATGAACCTACCTCGGGTCTCGACCCGCTCATGCAAAAGGTATTTATTGATCTGGTACTGGAGGAAAAATCAGCCGGAACCACCTTTCTCATGTCCTCACACAGCTTTCAAGAAATTGAACGCACCTGTGACCGCGCCGCAATTATCAAAGACGGACGGATTATCACCGTAAAAAATATTCATGAACTGCAATCGATGCAACGGAAGCTGTTTGAGGTCATTTTTGCGAATAGTGAAGATGCAGTGGATTTTGCCGCCTCCGGCCTACAAGTGGAAGCTCATGAGGGAAATAAGGTCCGCATAGCTGTGCAGGGCAATTATGACCGATTCATCCGGGAAACTGGAAAATACAATATCCGCAGCATCGACGTATTCACGCAAAATCTGGAGGACATCTTCATGGACTATTATGACCGCGAGGGGGTAGTGTAATGAATCTTCCGCTCTATAAGGAAATGATGCGAGTGAACCTGAAAGGAATATTGAATTACGCCTTTGGTTCTGCCTTCTATATTCTGTTTATGATCTGGCTTTATCCTGGGATTGCGGGGAGTACACAAGCAATTGATGACCTTATTAAGGCGATGCCAGAGGGTGTGGGTAAAGCCTTTGGGCTAAATAGCGGTTTTACTAGTGCAGAAGCTTTTATCTCCGGAGAATATTATGGACTTATACTAGTTCTGATTCTATCCATAGTTTGTGTGCAAATGTCAACGCAGCTTATGGCTCGACTCGTGGATCACGGCTCCATGGCCTATCTGCTCATAGCCCCAACTACACGGAGAAAAGTCGCTACCACGCAGGCACTTGTTCTCACTACAGCATTACTCTTAATTATGGGTGTAACCACCCTCGCCGGATTATTAGGTAAAGCATGGTTCCTTGGCAGTGAATATGACTTTAACAGTGGTCGCTTCGCTCAGCTGAATACCGTGGCGTTTTTATTGTTTTTTGCGGTAGGCGGCCTTACCTTTCTCGTGTCCTCTGTATGTAATGACGAGAAAAAAGCACTCGGAATTTCCGGCGCCATCGCCTTCGGATTTTTCACTCTGGATCTACTCGGTAAAATAAGCGACAAACTGGAAGGACTGCGTTTCCTAACCTTATTCTCCTTCTATCAACCCGGGGAAATCGTTCAGGGCAACGTGGAGATTATTCAGGTCTCCAGTTGGCTGCTGTTGATCGGAGTGTTCACCTTTTCCTTGGGAGTAGAGCTGTTCAGAAGACGGGATCTTCCATTATAAGAGTACCTCATTTGATCAACTCGCTTTTACGCATTCCCAAAGCAACTATCGGACACCGTTGACCTTAAATGCAACTTTATCACAAATTTGCGTACCTAACGGACCCTAAAGTCGTTATTGGCTTGAAGAACAGCAAAAATGAACCTTTTCTAAAGGAATAGCTGCACTGGGGTCCGCAACCTTGCTCAAATGTCCAAAAATTTGCAAATAGCGTCAGCTGAGTCCTTAAGCCTCAGGAGGGTTATAACTATGACTCTTATAAAAAACAACAGAGCAGTGTTTCTCCACCTCTGGGAGAATCATTGCTCTGTTGTTTTATGCGACAAATCCCTTTTTATTTCGTATCCGGTCTAGGTACACCAAAGTTTGGCGTTCCGTCTTCATTCCACTGGATTACTTGCACACGTGCGTGACGATTCGGATCGTAAAGCGGATCACCGACAATTTCCTTATAGCTTCTAGCATGGAAAACAAGGATATCCTGTGTGCCATCCTCAGAGACAGTAAAACTATTATGTCCCGGACCATATTGGCCGTTTTCCTCAGAAGTCGTAAACACAGGTTCAGGTGTCTTGACCCATGATTTTGGATCCATCAAATCACTATTCTCATCAGCAGTCAACAATCCCATACAATAGTTGTGATCTGTTGCACTAGCTGAGAAAGTCATGAAAATGCGTCCATTACGCTTAAGGATTGCTGCGCCTTCATTCACCAAAAATCCGATTTTTTCCCAATCGTATTCAGGAGTGGTGATGCACACCTGCTCGCCTTTTAGTGTCCAAGGGTTCTCCATTTCGGAAATATAAATATTTGAATTGCCAGGGATAGCAGGATCTTTTTGTGCCCAAACGTAATATCTAACTCCTTTATGCTCAAAAGTTGTTGCATCCAAGGCAAAAGATTCCCATTTTGTTTTTATTTGACCCTTTTCGACCCATTCACCCTCTAAAGGATTTGCGGATGAGTTTTCTAGTGCAAACATGCGATGATCAAATAAACCATCTTTCGTATCAGAGGTATGTGCAGCTGCATAATACACGTACCATTTCCCATCAATATAATGAATCTCTGGCGCCCAGATATTAGCACTCATCAAGCCCGTTTCATGCTTAACCCAAATGGTCTTCCCTTCAGCCTCAGCTAATCCTTGAATGGATTCAGAACGGCGAAGCTCAATTCTATCGAACTCTGGAACTGAAGCTATGAAATAGTAGTACCCGTCAGTATGTTTATAGATCCAAGGATCTGCTCGTTGCTCAACTAGTGGATTTTTTACATTAAATTCTCTCACAATGACAACTCCTATATTTATCTCTTTTTTTATATTTGCAGGTCACCAAAACACACCCTTCCTTATAAGAAGTCAAGGTGTATTTAAGTTTAAGTTCATTCGATCTAACCTTTGATACCCGAATTCAGGTTGATGGATTGAACGAAGTATTTTTGTGCAAAAACGAATAGCAGCAATGTTGGAATAATCGCCATGATTGCCGAGCCCATTAATTGTCCGATCATACGATAGTTTCCGTAGATGTCTTGCAATAAGAGCAAACCAGCGGTAATTGGCATTTTGTCTACGTCTGTGTACACGATAACCGGCCAGAGGAAGTCATTCCAAGATCCAGTAAAGGAGAACAATCCGCAAACAATTAGTATTGGTTTAACTAACGGCAATATAATTTGCGCGAAAATTCTAAAGTCACTTGCACCATCAACTTTAGCCGATTCATCTAATTCTTTTGGGATACCGTTCATAAACTGTCTGACCAAGAAGATATTACCCATACCCGCAAGACCAGGGATAATCATAGCCCAGGAAGTGTTCACCCAACCAAAGGAGTCAATGATTTTATACGAAGGAATCAAGTTAACAACACCCGGGAAGAAGGAGATCCCCAGCAAAGTAAAGAACAATGTGTCTCTTCCTTTAAACTTAATACGGGTGTAACCAAAACCTGTAATCGAAATAACAATAACAACCAGAATGGTGTGAGATGTAGCAATAAACAATGAGTTACCTAACCAACGTAGAATTGGAGCTGTAGAAGTATTGTTTAGGATCGTAACGTAGTTCTCAAAGACCCACTCTTTAGGAAATAGTCTAAAGCCCGAGGATACTACTTCCGTTTGTGATCTAAATGAGGTGGAAATCCCGAATATAACAGGAATGATCCAAATCACACATAGGATACCTAGAAATATATAGGATATATATTTTGAAATACTTACACTGGAGGAGCCTTTTATTTTGCCTGTTGTATTTACAACTGGATTTACTGCCTGGTTTGACATTTTAGTACACCTACCTTTTCCATTTCCTTGTTAGTCAATTAGTTTCTGCGAACCCTATGAAGCATTTCGGTTCATTACATAATATTGCAGTGCTGAGATCACCAAAATAACTAATCCCAGTAAAACTGCCATAGCTGATGCCATCCCGGCGATGGATTCACCGTTACCGAAAGCTAATTGACGAATATACATCATTAGAACGTGTGTACTTTGTCGAGGTCCACCATCGGTCATCATTAACGGTTGGCCGAATACATTAAAGGCACCCGCAGTTGTCATAACAAAGGTATAAATTAATGGAAAACGAATAGATGGCAAGGTAATACTGGTGAATCTTTTAATTGAACCCGCACCATCGAGCTCCGCTGATTCATATAACTCTTGAGCCACGCCACTTAAGGAAGCACGATAGATAATCATGTTGCCCCCAATACCACCCCATAAAGTAATTACAATGATAATAATCCACGCATAGGGTTGATTTGCAGGCCAAGCAATTTGTGATCCAAACAGATTACCAGTGATCCCTAGTTGCTTATTAAAGATCAACAGCCAAATCAGTGCTGCCGCAGAAATTGAAATCAAGCCAGGAATATAAAGAATAGATTGAATTAAGCTCTTCATTTTAACTTTTTTATGTTCCAACGCCACCGCGACCATTAATGGAATAATAATCAGCAACGGAACAGACATAGCAACGAAAATCAATGTGTTTTTTAGGCCTCTGAAAAATTGAGTATGAAAGGTTGATCCGCCGTCAAAAAGAATAGCTTTATAGTTATCAAAGCCTACCCATACCGGATCACTCATTAAATTCCATTTTGTAAATGAAGCATAAATCCCATAAATCGTTGGCAATAAAATGAAGACAGCAAACAAAATGACATGCGGACCTACAAAGAAAGCAGGTGCCCAATTGATTTTCTTTTTCATAGGAATTCATTTCTCCTTTTGCACAAAGTAATGCACCATAACATGGCACATTACTTCGTACAATCTATTCTATTTTGCTTTATTTTGCTGCACTGCTGCTTTCCGCAATTTTATCTTCAACAAATTTTTGCATCGTTGCCAAGGTCTCATCAATATCAACGTTGCCACGCACGATATCCGCACAGTAAGTATCTACAGCTTCCGCAATGTATGGGTAGTATTCATAGGTGTAAATGTAAAGGGATTCGATTTCTTTTTCATCAGATGTAAAGAAGGATTGCATATAGTCTTTGTACTCAGGGCTTTGGTTAACTACGTTACTTGCTACGTTTTGTCCAGCTTTTGCCCATTCCATCGAATTCGTACGAACATATTCCAAGAAGTTAGCAATACCCACTTCTTTTTCGTCTGTTCTCTTATCATTTTTCAACATAGCGAACAAGTGAGAAGAAGATCTGTTGGTGAATTTATCAGGAGTAGGAGAATAAACATTGGTCACGCCAAAGTTCAAGCCTTCAACCCCAGCATGTGCTGTAGAACTCCAAGTTCCGTCTGTCGAGAAAAGTACATTTTGAGATTGGAACATCAAGTAACCGTCTTCACCAAATGGAGTCATCAGGCCAGCATCGGCGATTTTCTTAACATTTTCAAACGCTTGTTTAAATACAGGGGTATTAACAGCCGGTTTTCCATCGACTTGGATATCCCCGCCCAAATCTTGAATTTGAGCCAAGATAACCCAGCCCAGCAAGGCATCATTAACTACGTAATCGCCTTCATCCAATTTACCTTGTAAGGAAAGCATTTCATCAATAGTAACAACGTTATCATCCAAGAATGATTCAGCGTTATATTTTTTCAGCAAATCTTTATTGTAATACATTACGTTACTATGAATATCAAGAGGAACTGTGTATTGAGTTCCATCGATATTACCAGTGTTCCAAGCTTGTGGTAAGTAATTTTCAGCTTTCAGTTCAGGTTGTGCTGGCAATACGGTATCTTGCATGGATTCCAGTACACCTTGTTTAACAAACCCAGGAACACGGTCAGCGTGGATAATTGCTAAATCAGGAACACCTTTGCTAGATGCCAAAACTGTAGAAACTTTTGTGTACATATCAGCCGTAATAACATGTTTTACTTTGATTTCGGGATTCGTTGCATTGTAGTTTTTAACAATTTGATCCATATAAGCACCGTCATCACCGGTCAGCGGTGTCCAGAACGTAATCGTCTTACTATCATCTTTACCACCGCATCCTGCCAAAACTGTCGATAATGTTAGAACCGTTGCTAATAAAACTCCAAATTTCTTTTTCATTACTCTCTCCCCCTGCAGCTGTAATGTTAAGATAACCATTCATGTTCACTTTCTTTGAAAACGATTAACTTGAGATTAGTATACATTCATTGTGAAAGCGTAGTCAATAACATTTAAATAAACTTAACAGAATTTTTTTTCGTTTAATTAACCTTTTGATTCATCTCTCGGAGATGAAAGCGATATTATATTTACTTCGGTTACCTTTCATGTTACTTTATATATAGATTAATAAACTTTACAGTATATGAAATAACTTTGAAAGAAGTGGGTAAAATGCAGTTGGAAATCGACAAATCCTCTCTTGTTGTTTACGAAGCTTTAGCGAGTGAAGTACGCATCAAAATTATTCAGTTGCTCTCCAAAAATAAGATGAACATCAAAGATTTGGCAGAAGAACTTAAAATAAGCAGTCCTATCGTTACCAAACACATTAAAAAACTAGAAGATGCAGGGCTCATAAAAACTGAAAAGGTGCCTGGTAAATCAGGAATGCAAAAAATCTCAATCCTTAGGGTGGATCATATTGAGATTAACTTCCCGAAAAAAATCTTTCACTCCTTTGCCTCCTACGAGACATCAGTGCCGATTGGTCATTATACCGATTATGATCTGAAACCTACTTGCGGACTTGCTACGGATAAGGAGTTTATCGGCAGAGTAGACGAACCTAAGTATTTCATGGATTCTAAAAGAGTGGACGCAGAGATTCTCTGGTTCACGCAAGGTTATGTGCAATATAATATTGCTAATTTCCTAAAAAAAGAGGAAACCTTACAGCAATTTGAAATTAGCTTAGAGCTTTCTTCCGAATTCCCCTTTGCTAATGACGTATGGCCTTCAGACATCACCTTTTCTTTGAATGGCTTGGAATTAGGGACTTGGACGAGCCCCGGAGACTTCGCTGATGCTAGAGGTAAATTCACACCGGAATGGTGGCCACACAATATCAATCAATACGGATTGCTAAAAACGATTAGAATTACAAACCACAATGGAACTTACATTGACGGTGACCCGCTGTCTCAGGTTTCAATTGAGGATTTAGATACCAATTGTGATCGTTGGACCTTTCGGATCGAAGTGAAGGAAGATGCAAAACACGTAGGAGGAGCAACGATTTTCGGAAAAAAATTCGGAAACCATGATCAAGATATCATTTTCAAATTGTACTATCTGTAAATTTTTCATTTCTGATCTAAGCAAAACTGGTTTTTTTGCGGGGGTGAACAACTAATTAGCTATTCTTCTTTAGCTCCCCCCCACCTGTTATGCCCTATCCCCTCTCTTTATCTTGCTGATATATCCCGCCTAGTCATCCATTCACCACATTTCACTCTTATCCACTTCAGCAGTAATCACCAGTAGTTAAATCATTTGCCTCTATTTTGAATTTATAATTTATAAAAATATAAAAAGATTCATAAATCATTAAATTTCTGTTTGACTATTTGCTGATATCATGCTTAAAATGAGAGCATTATAAAACGTTTTCCGTGTTATGGTTTAGTAATACATAAATTAAAACCATTTTCATATTCGAAAGCGTTTTTTTAGTAGCTATTTATGTAAGCGTTTTACATTTTTTTCAGTAAAGAAGGGAGGAATTGGAAAAATACGCGTGTACAAGCTCTACATCACTAGAATCGGAGGAACATACATTTGAGAAAAACTACTGGTAAACTAACCGCTTCCCTGCTTGCCCTCACTCTATTAGTGCCTGCTCCATTAATTTCTGCTGCTTCTGCAAGCGATTCCAAAGCAGTCGCATTATCCACTCAGCAACAAACTGCCGATTATTCCGGCCACTGGGCACAAAAAGATTTTCAAACCTGGGTAGATAAGGGCTTGATTCTCGGTTACGGAAACGGAATATATAAGCCAAATCAAGAAATCAACCGTGCAGAGTGGGTTACTCTGGTTAATCGGGTCTTTAATTTGCAGGAAAAAGCCGATATAGGCTTCACGGATGTTTCCACGACAGGTGCTTACTACAGCGATATCCAAAAAGCAACCGCTGCAGGATATGTAACAGGATACAGCGATGGCACCTTCCGACCCGCACAGCAAGTAAGTCGGCAAGAAGCTGCAGTAATGTTATACAGACTGTTCCAACTCAACTCATCTGTTGGCACTTCTGCACCAAAGGATGCTGCTGATTTGCCAGAATGGAGCCAAGAAGCAGTATTGTCTTTACTTGGTGAAGGTTATCTGCAAGGTTACACTGACGGCAGCTTTAAAGGAACTCAGGCTGTAACAAGAGCGGAAGCACTGCGCATGATTGAGAAGCTTGGCGGAGAAATCACGCCTAAGAGCGGAAGCTATTCGGGGATTAACACTCGGAATATGGTTATCAGCAGCCCAGGCGTAGAGTTGAAAAACTCCACAATCTCAGGGAATCTCTACCTTACCGAAGGTATTGCTGAGGGCGATGTCACACTGAATAATGTCACTGTTAAGGGAAAAGTATTCGTTTCTGGTGGCGGTGAGAACAGTGTCGTACTAAGCGACTCCAATGCTGCTGAAATGGTAGTAGATAAGCATAACGGCAAGCTGCGAGTCGTTACTAGAGGCACAAGTGCCGTACCAAACGTACGCGTACATTCCAGTGCAATACTAGAGGAAGATGCACTAACGGGGGCAGGTTTCAGCCGGGTTATTGTTGAGAATACGCTGCCTAAGGATTCCATCCTCAAGCTGAAAGGAAGCTTTGATTCCGTTGAGCTTCAAGCGTTGGGAGAGCCTACACTACATCTGACAGCAGGCAGTATTGCTGAAGTTACACTGAAGCAAAAAGCCAAGCTGCGTGTAGAGGCAGGTACAGAAATCAAGAATCTAATCCTTGGTTTCAACGATATCCTAACCATCCAAGGCACGGGTAAGGTTATCTTTGATAGCAAGTACAGTCAGTTAATCCATTTTGAAACACCAACTCCAACGGCTACGGCAACCACTGGCACCGGTGGATCTAACGGCGGTTCTGTTGCTACTTCGGCTCCGGAAGTTACAGCTACTCCGGCCCCAACGGCTACACCAGATCCAACGGCTACACCAAATCCGACGGCTACACCAGATCCGACAGCTACACCAAATCCGACGGCTACACCAAATCCGACGGCTACACCAAATCCGACGGCTACACCAAATCCGACGGCTACACCAAATCCGACGGCTACACCTAGTCCGGGAGCAACTGCACCAGCACTCACCAATGTCTCGGTACATGATCCATCGGTGGTAGTGGATAATGGAACTTATTATGTATTTGGCTCCCATATCGATGCGGCCAAATCAGATGATCTGATGAACTGGACACAGTTCACTAATGGTTATACAACACCGGGCAACGTGATTTTTGGTGATCTGTCCAAGAATCTGGCAGAATCCTTTAAATGGGCTGGCGAGAACGATTCGGACAGTAAAGGCGGATTCTCCATCTGGGCACCGGACGTATTCTGGAATAACGATTATAAGAACGCTGATGGAACAACTGGCGCTTATATGATGTATTACAGCGCTTCTTCTACTTATATCCGTTCGGCGATTGGCTACGCCACTTCGCAAAATATCGAAGGGCCTTATACTTATGGAAATACCGTAATTTATTCCGGTTTCACCAAGGAAGAGGCTTATGACAGTGACAGTAAAGTAAATAAGAAATGGGACAATACAAATATCAAGGACCTTATCGACAATGGAACGTTGGAAGGTGTCAATCCAGATTGGTTTAATGCAGGTGGTTTGTATCAAAACAAAACCTATACAAATGCAATTGACCCAACTATTTTCTACGACAAAGACAACAAGCTTTGGATGACTTATGGTTCATGGTCAGGTGGTATATTCATTCTGGAGATTGATCCAGCTACCGGAGAACCTAAATATCCAGGCAAAGATGGAAAGACCGCTGATGGACGTCTTATCGACCGCTATTTCGGAACCCATATTTCTGGCGGAATGACCAAATCGGGTGAAGGTCCGTATATCGTTTACGACAAGGAGACTGGTTACTACTTCTTGTATGTAACTTACGGTGGATTGGACTCCAAAGGCGGTTACAGCATGCGGCAGTTCCGTTCAACAAATCCGGACGGCCCTTATACGGATGCAGCAGGACAGAATGCTGTTCTAACTACCGATGGTGACAACACACCATATGGTAATAAGCTGTTAGGAAACTTCATGTTTACAAATCAAAATGCAGACCCGAATTTCCAAACGTATGGTTATGTGTCCTCAGGACATAACTCGGTACAATATGATGATGAAACGGGTAAAATATTTAACTTCTTCCACACTCGTTTCCCACTCCGTGGTGAAACCCATGAACTTCGTGTGCATCAAATGTTCACTAACGAAGATGGCTGGCCAGTAACTGCCGTACATCGTTACACGGGTGAAACTATTGGGGTTGTAGCACGGGATAATGTTGTCGGCTCTTATCAGTTCGTTAACCACGGCAAGGATGTTTCAGGCATTATCAAACCTACAGTAGATATCGAGCTAAAAAGTGACGGAACGATCGTTGGATCGTTAACCGGAACTTGGGAATTGAAGGATGAGTACTTCGCTCATTTGCTCATTAACGAAACGGAAAATGGAAGCACCGTACAACATCTCTACAAAGGTGTATTTGTGAAGCAATGGGATTCCTCACGCCAACAGCATGTTATGACGTTCACCGCAATGTCAGATCAAGGGATCACTATCTGGGGCAGCCAGATGGAATCGATGAGCGTTGAGCAGATTTTGAACAATATTGCTGCAGGCTTGAGTATTGGTGACACAAGAAAAATATACGATGACATCACCCTTCCTACGGAAGGCTTGCGCGGAGCAGAAATTTCATGGTCCTCTTCCAATGAGGCTGTAATTGCTAACAATGGTAAGGTTACTCGTCCTGAACTTGGACTTGGAAACGCTACAGTTGAACTGACTGCTACAATTAAGCTAGGTGAAGTCGCAGTAACTAAGACCTTCACCGCCGTTGTTATGGAAAAAAAGAGCACGCAATTGGAAGACGGCTTAGTAGCTGCCTTTGACTTTGATGGCGACCTTGCAGAAAATGGGGATCGCACAGCTGACGGCATAGTCACCGGAAATCTGATCAACAACACTGAGGATGGAGACATCACTTTTGAGGCTGGTAAAGACGGTCAGGCAGCCAAGTTTGATGGTAAATCCGGTGTTCGTCTACCTGACGGATTAATTCAAAGTAGCGCATATTCGGTAGGGATGTGGCTGAACCCATCCGAATTAAAAGCTTTTACTCCTGTATTCTTCGGTGCTAAAACCGAAACGAACTGGTTCAGTCTCCTGCCATATGGAAACGGTGGAACAACCACCAGACTCTGGTTCGGTAGCGATACTTGGCTAGATGCTGATACAGGCTTACAAATTCCAGTTAACCAGTGGACGCATATTGCCTTCACTTACAATGCTGGAACAGTCAATATGTACGTAAATGGTATATTGAAATCCTCCGGAAAAGGATTCACAGATATTTTTGATACAGAAAACGGTGTATTTGCTCTTGGTGTGAACTACTGGGATGCACCATACAAAGGTTTGGTTGATAAATTCCGCGTGTATGATAGAGCATTGTCTGCGGAAGCTGTGGGCTGGCTTGTAAACGGTGAGCCTGATACGAACATTAAAGTAAGTAATATTTCATTCAGTGAAGCTGTTAAATCAGTAGCTGTAGGAAATACATTCACCCCTCAAGTAAGTGTGCTTCCAACCAATGCCGGAAACAAGGCGCTAACTTGGAGCTCTAGCGATTCCAGCGTAGTGGCTGTTGACGCAGCGAGCGGAATAGTAACAGCACTAACTGTCGGTGGCCAAGCTGTAATTACTGCAACAGCGACTGATGGAAGCGAAGTTTCAGCCAGCTACACAGTAAATGTAACTGATGGAAAAGTAGCTCATTATGCTTTTGATGGCGACCTGGACGACTCCTTCCAATTGAACGGAAAAGGCGAAGTTACAGGAGCAAAAGTAGATAGCCCAACTGTAGGCAATATCACATACGGTAACGGTGTCCTCGGTCAAGCTGCAATATTCAACGGTACCTCCGGTATCCGTTTGCCTGATGGATTAATTGACAGCAATACCTACACCGTATCTATGTGGCTAAATCCTGAACAACTTACAGATGCAACAACCACTTTCTTCGGCGCTGCCACTAAAAATAGCTGGATTAGCTTCGTTCCTCAGAACGGTGGCGGTAAAACGTTGTTATGGTCCGGAGAAGCTTGGTATGATGCTATTTCTGCCATGAAGATTCCAGTAAATACATGGACACATGTTGCGTTTACGGTCAGCAATGGTACCGTAAAAGTTTACCTCAACGGAGTAGAGCAGTTCTCTGGTGAGGGCTTCCCGAATGTCTTTAAGAACAAAAACGGCGTTTTCGCTCTAGGCGTCAACTATTGGGATGCACCATTTAAGGGTATGATTGATGAACTGAAGATTTACAGCCGAGCGCTCAAGTCAGATGAAGTACAGGAAGAGTATAGCTCGAACGTAGATTAAGCAAGATTTGATTTGAAAAGAGAGCGGAGCCACAGGCTCCGTTCTTTTTTAAAGTCCCATATTGTAAAAAAAGTATTTAACTAATATAATCATTAACTATACATCCGAAATAAACGTCGATTTTTATATTGTTATTAATAAATTTCTTAATCATCGGCGATTAGCCCATAAATTTTAATTGGAGGCCATTTATGAAACTTGACCTGTCGGAAGAATCCCTTCCCGTCTATGAAGCTTTAGCCAGCTCAGTACGCCTGCATATGTTGCGTTTGCTTGCCGAAAATCCTATGAATGTTAAGGAATTGGCCGCAGCAGTAAATTTGAGCAGCGCCATTATGACTATGCATGTGCGTAAGCTGGAAGCTGCCGGACTGATCCAGACGCATATGGCACCTGGTCGAAGTGGTCTGCAAAAGATCTGTACTCTAGCTGCTGAAGGAGCAGAAATCACCTTCCCAGGCAGACAGATCAATGAGCGCAAAAGTTATCGCAAGGAAATTCCGGTTGGACATTACTCCGACTTCCTGATCGAGCCAACCTGTGGTCTTGCAACTACTGAGAAAGTGATCGGCAGTTTTGATGATCCCCGCTATTTCTGGGATCTTGAGCGTATGAATGCGGGGATTCTTTGGTTCGGCAAAGGATTTATCGAATATAAAATCCCTAATTTCCTCCTCTCCAGCCAGCATCCTGAGGAACTGATTATAACCATGGAAATTGCTTCCGAAGCACCTTCCATTAATAATAATTGGCCTTCGGATATCACATTCACTCTGAACGGAGTGAAGCTTGGATTCTGGACAAGTCCAGGTGACTACGGGGATAGCCGTGGTAAATATACACCGGCCTGGTGGCCAGCACTCACGAACCAATACGGCTTGCTCAAGCAGCTGCGCATTACAGCAAAAGGTACATTTATGGATGGTTTGAAGCTCTCAGAAGTTACCCTTGATCAAGTGAATATCCGTGACAAACAGTGGTCTTTCAAGCTTTCCGTAGATGAAGATGCCGAGCATATTGGCGGGATTACTCTTTTTGGCAAAGGTTTTGGAAATTATAATGAAGATCTAATCGTTGAGTTGTTCTATACGGATAACCAAGAATAAAGCCGCATTCACCTCCCATTGGAGAGTCGAATGCGGCTCTTATTTTAGCTTAATTCTTTTCGATAAAGGGACCCCACAAGCCACCCCCCGGCAATGGACAACTACGTTCCTTAAGCTTGGCTACTACGGGGATGATGCAGCCGCAAGCGACGCAAGTTACCCCTTCGTGCAGCTTAGGGCAAGTCCCACAAAGGGCAACCCGTTCAGCGTAAACTTCATCCGGAACACAAAACTCTGGCTTAAACATGGAAGAAGAGAAGATCCGATTAATCTGCGTTGGCGTAACTTTATAATCCTCTCTGCATCCCTTGCATGTTGATGTTGTTGACATGGTAACACCACCTTAAGCCTTCGGCGTAATCTCCAGCACAGTTACTGACATTGGAGGCAGTTCAACATTAAGAAGATCGCCCTCCAGAGTGAAGGCAGTGAAGGCTTGCGGCACTACCGCCTCCGGTTGGCTGAAGGTATTGTGAGCATCAATTTTATCACCGGCAAGTGTTGTGCCTGTCACTTCAACCTTCTTCCCGGAAAGACCACGAAGCTCAAGTGGAACAGCAGCAGAAGCAGCATGGTTCAAGTTGCAAAGACTGACATGGATGATTCCAGAAGCAGTTACGGAAGCCGAAGCAGATACTTCAGGAATCTCACGGCCTTCAAAGCTGTAAGTGCCACTTTCCAGTGCTAAATCCAGCAACTCCGCATCCTGATGGACTTTAAACATATTGAATACATGATACGTTGGGGTCAGCACCATCTTTTCCCCTTCGGTCAATATAACTGCCTGAAGTACGTTAATCGTCTGCGCAATATTTGCCATCCGTACCCGGTCACTATGTTTATGGAAAATATTCAAGGTCACGCCTGCTACAAGAGCATCCCGAATTGAATTTTGTTGATACAGGAATCCTGGATTCGTCCCCGGCTCTACATCATACCAAGTTCCCCACTCATCTACGATAAGACCTACTCTTTTATCCGGATCATATTTATCCATAATAACGCCATGTCTGGTGATCAGCTCATCCATGCGAAGGGCTTTCTCTAATGTACTAAACCATTCACTCGTTTCAAAGCCTGTAGCTGCACCTTTATTCTCCCATGCTGGACCAGGAATTGTATAATAATGCAGGGTAATCGAGTCCATAAAGCGTGTTGCCTCACGCATCAGAACCTCCATCCAGTGATAATCATCCACGTTAGGACCACAAGCAATCCGGTGAATACGATTGTCCCCGTAATTTCGTACATACGTCTGATATTGGCGATAAAGATCTGCATAATATTCTGGACGCATATTCCCGCCGCAGCCCCAGTTCTCATTCCCCACGCCAAAATAAGTCACAGCCCAAGGCTCTTGATGGCCATTCTGCTGGCGAAGCTCGGACATTGGAGATACGCCTCCAAAGGTTAAATACTCCACCCATTCGGACATCTCTTGAACGGTACCACTGCCCACATTACCGTTAACGTAAGGCTCACATTCCAGCATCTCACATAATTCCATGAATTCATGCGTACCAAAATGGTTGTTCTCAACCGTTCCGCCCCAGTGAGTGTTAATCATACGTTTACGACCTTCACGGGCTCCGATACCATCTTTCCAGTGATATTCATCCGCGAAACAGCCACCTGGCCAGCGTAGTACAGGAATTTTAATTTCCTTAAGCGCTTTCACGACATCATTACGAATACCGTTGGTGTTAGGAATAGTTGAATCTTCTCCAACCCAAATCCCTTCATAAATGCAACGGCCAAGATGCTCAGAAAAATGTCCGTAAATATTTCTGTTAATCGTCCCTTTGCGAATGTCAGTATTAAGGATCGCACGTTCTGCCATGGTTAAATACCGCCTCTCAACGTTTATATTTTTATTAACTAATTAATAATTATATAAACATTATAAGACGCTGCTTAGGTATCCGTCAATCTCCAATATGAACAAAAGCTATTCTTTATCAATAGGTTTCTTTATCCCGTCTTCATAATAGTCAAAAATCAGCTGCTGCTGCGTTCCTCTTACCCCGTAAAACACATCAGAAATTTTTTTCCCCTTACGTCTTAACTCGTTCTCCAGCCACTCTTGGGTCAGGCCATTATCCTTAAGATTATCTGCGAGCATTATTCCATCCATAATCAATTCAACGGGAAAGCTCTGAGGAACGGACAACAGCTTTAGATCTTTTCGGGTAACATATTGGTACTCTTGTTTCTTTAATACAGACACCATTCCGTTATCTTCCAGCACAGCGTATTCTACTACCTCTAGATTAAAAATTTCCTTTTCTCTCAAGGCCTGATCCAAAGAATCCAACGAATATCTTACCTTTTTCATATTTTGCTCAAGAATTTTCCCATCCTCAATAAGTACAGTGGGTGAACCTGAAATCCAGCTTCTCATTTTACGACTTTTTAAAGCGATGATAGATAGTAAAAAAGATGTAACGGTAACGACTATAAGCGCCAGGATCATGTAGGAAGAATGCAGCTGTTTATTAAACGCCAAGTTCGCGGCTATTGAGCCCAATATAATACCCGTCACGAAATCGTGGAAGGTCAAGTTAGATAACGTTTGTTTTCCCAATATTTTGGCGATCAGCAAAAGCATGATCATAGCAACAAAGGCCCTAAGCACAATGTCCATATATACCTGCATCTCTAATGCTCCCTTCCTATTCAATCCTCCATTATTCACAAACCGAGTAGAAATGAAACCTCAACGAAAGCTCTGCCCATCCAAATCTGCCGATTTCTCTAAACGCCAAAAGGGCTCTGGAATGGTTCTACTGAACCTACCCAAAGCCCTGGCTTCAAATTCTTACTTTTCAGTCTTAATTGCTAAAAGATTGTATAGAACCATTGCGCTCTCAGCTCGAGTTGCTGAGCCTCCCGGAGCGAATTGCTGGTCACTTCGACCCTGGATAAGTCCAAGGGCTTGGGCAGCAATGATCGATTCACGGGCCCATGAGGCAGCCGCACGCAAGTCACCGAATTGGATTACAGGCTTCGGTTCCACCTTTTTCCCGCTGACATATTCGTAGGCTCGCATCACCATGACCGCCATCTCTTGGCGGGAAATAGGGGCTTCTGGAGCGAAGAGAGTCTCACTCACCCCATGGACTATCCCCGCCTCTACAGCCTGCGCCACTTCCTCCGCATACCACTCATCCGCAGATACATCCGCAAATGCTGTAGATGATTTCCCTTCAAGTCCCAGCAAGCGGATCAGCATAGCTGTAAATTCTGCACGGGTCACTGACCGGTTCGGCTCGAAATTCCGAAGTCTGACTCCTTGAATCAGATGTTTGGCCGTTAGCTCTTGTACAACCGCCGCCGCCCAATGTCCAGAAGGAACATCGTCATACGATTTGTTGTATTCCAGCACGGCATATGTGCCTAAGTGTTCGGTGCGCAGAGCCACCTTGCCCTTCAGCCAGGAACCGCCCGCATACTCTATATTTCCGGAATCCGGAAAATAATAGCCGCCGAGCAAATTCCTTTTGGCCTCAGGGTAGGCGTTAAGCTCTAATGTAACGGGCTCAACAAATTTGGGAAGTATGCTTCTTGTACCGTCACCAGCAACAATATACAGGTTAAAGAGAAGGAACTCTCCTGCCTGGTTTAGCACTGCACCAGATTTCTTCTCTGCGCTAGCTAGTATTCTCTGCGCCGCTTCCCCATTCACCTCAGAAGCCTCCAGAAAGATCTGGCTGCCGGCCAATTGCTCCGCAGGAATCAAACCCCGCAATTGTTGAAGCACCGCTGCCGGAAGGGTCACATTAAAGTTAGAAGCCTCTACCCGAAGCGGCTTCTGTTTGAGCATGTCTGCTGCCATCCCCGGCAATACTAGCATTCTCAATTTACCCTCGTAGACAATGGCTTCCGAAAGATCGTTCAACGAAGCTGCGTTTAGTTGCAGCCGCCCCGCCGTTACCTCCGGTACGGAAGGCACTTGTGGTTGCGGACTCGGAACAGTTGAAGTAGTCTCTTCCGCTTGTAGAATCTGAAGCCTCAGACTGCTCTGCCGTCCTCCGTAACTTGCAGTAATCACAGTCATGCCCGGATCAAGTGCTTGCAGCTGCCCCGTTGCCGTTACTGTGGCTACCTTCCTGTTACTGCTCTCGTAGATCACACCCTCGGTTACCGTAAGGTGGCTATCATCACTATATACCGCCGTTGTGACCACCTTACCGCTCTGCCCTATTTCCAAGGATGTCGGACCGCTTAACGAAATAGAGACGAGCTCCGGCAGTTGTCCATACACCTTTAATAAATAGGAAGCGGTCATGTTGTCATATACGGATGAAATAACCGAAACGCCCGGTCCTTTAGCTTCAATATGGCCATCTTTGCCTATACTTGCGACGTTAGGATCGCTGCTCTCATAGACTATACCTTCGGTTACTATATAACGGCTGCCATCGCTGTACACTACCGAAGTAACCGCCGTTCCGGTCTCCCCGACAGCCAGGCTTTCCGGGCCGCTAATTGCCGTTGAGACTCTTTCTGTAGGCTCCATGACTGTCACCTGAAGCTGTCGGAAAGGCTCTACATTTCCAGCCTTATCCACCGAACGATAATCGATCCCGAAGGTTCCGGGGTTCTCGATATATACGCTCTGAGTAACCGTATTCCATGCACCACCATTGAGCCGGTATTCTGTCCGCTTGACTCCCCAGCCGACAGCTCCCCCATTGGATTGGTCGGTGACATCAAAAGTGATATTGACTTTGCCCTTATATGCGCCCCCTTCTCCTGTTTCTCCAAGTATGGTAGCCTTCGTGACTGGAGGTGTTGTATCTTCCGGCAAAATTTCCAGATACGCGGCATATTTGCCATTCTCATTCTTACGGCTTCTTATGTCTGTGGCGAGATTATAGCCTACCTGCCTAAGAGCCAGACTTATCACCGGATCGGAAGGGAACTCCGTGCCAACCCATGAGGTAATATCGAACTGCCGCCACTGCTCCGGTCCGGAAAAAGTCTGCAGCGCAGCTTGAGTACCGATTTTTGGAGCATTATTGTAATTTAGCGTTGCCTCCGTCCAATCATCATCTTGGACTCCAAATACACCGATATCGGACAAAGTGCCTGCCCCGTCATTTGTCTTTCCGAACACATTCAGCTTCACAGAACCAACTTCACCGAGAAATGGACTCAGATCGAATTTTAGATAAACCCTTCTGTCTGTGTCCCCGCTGCCATTTCTGATCTGCAAGTAATTGACCGAACTATAATTGACTGCAGCTTTCGATCCTCCATTGACATACGCATCTTCAGAAACATACAGCTTCGTTATTGCCGCTTCGTCTGGTTCCGAATCGGAAGGCTCAGAAGGCTCGGCATTCGGATCAATTCTGAACTTGACAACATGGCTTTTTCCTTTGGACCCGCTGGTATGAATTGCGAGTTCAATCCTCGGTGAGGTCTGCAGTACCGTTACGGTTGGATCTTTCATCAGCTCTTCCAGCGCGGTTCTGCCGACATCCACATTCACCACAGATTGAGACTGTGTCGGATCCGAAATGGCTATCGTCAGTTCATCTCCAGACTCCTTGATAATAATGGAGGCTGGATGATTGGCGCGCACGGATTCGATCATTCCCGGTACCCAGAAGTTCATAGCCGTAAGTCCCAGCTTCTGTTCCTTGACGGCTTGCACACTATCCGTGTTGGCTATAATTTCGATGTCAGGACTACTGCTGTAGCGCGCTGTCGCCGTTTCATCCTGATTCGGCAGAAGCACATACGAATACGATTGATTCACCGGATTCGTTCCTTGAGCAATCGACAGGCTGGCATAATTTCTCGTAATCGGCTCCGTTGATCCCCCTTGATTAATATCCTTCCATGCGCCAGTCCGAGACTCACGCAGACCGTCTATCGTTGGGGCATCAGGGAAATAATAACCGATTCCCGAGCCGGGAACATTGCCTTCCAGATGTGCCCAATGCACCTGATTCATTGACTCAGACCAACCCAGCGCGGATGGCTTGGCCTCTCCGTTGACCGTAAGTACATTGTCTCCGCTCGCCTTGAGCTTACGGTTATCTACGATGGTCTCCACCTTGCGGTTATCCGTGCTTGTAATGCCTGCCCCAAGTGCTACGATTTCATCATCGAACATGAACCAGGACTTTTTACCGGACAATGTGCTGTTATCCGGATCCAGATCCATGCCGGCCGCTCCATAAAGGCCGTCTATGGATGATCCTCCCACCCATGTTTTAGATGTAGTCTTGGCTGCACCGCGACTTGCCCCATCCGATGTAACCCCAGGCAGACGATAAGCGTTCACGGTCGGCCAGAATGCATCTGCATATTGATCCAGATCCTGATTATACAGATAGGTCATGCCTTCGCCTGTATACCAGCCCTTCAGATTCTCTGTGCCCGCTTCATAGTTGGCAATTCGGGCCGAAGACATGCTGATCCCAAAGGCATATCCAGGCCGATGGTGGACAATCCGGTCCATAGCCGAAAACTGCTTATGCACAGTAAGGTCTCCTGATGGCTGCACCTCTGGATCGTCCATAAGCGTCTGGAGCAGAACAATATCGGCTACTCTTAGACCGTCGTAATAACTTTCTACTACCGTATCGGCTTCGAACCAATACTTCACCATCGATTTAAATCGGGCCGCTTGCTCCGGTGGCGCGGAAGAAGCCAGCCGCAAAATATGCGACCAAGGCACGAGCTGCCGGTTTCCCCGGGCTATCGATCTACCGAACACCATATCCATCATTAATTTTCTGTAGACGAGAGGTTCATAAGAATCCGTTACCCAGTTGTATACATTCTTCATATTGGTATCAGTCAGCGGCCAAGAGGACCCTGTCAGCAAAGTCATCATTTTCATCATATCGCCAAGCAATACAGCCCCATAACTGCCGGTATAAGCAATATTATTATGCTGGATAAAGGAGCCGTCCTCATAAAATCCGTCTCCGCGGGTCACATAGGGTAATACTTGGCTAACTGCATCCCGCCCTTGTTTGATCTTCGCGCTGTCACGATTATAAATGCCCCTCAAGACCACTGCCAGTGCTTTATCCAGCCGATTCGCGCCGGTTTCCATCAACGAGGGTTGATTGGTCCGTTTGGTTGGGTCCGGGCAGAATTTATCAATGGCTTTGGTATATTTGGTAATCTGATCGGCTGACAAATACTCGAACATTAAGGTCATCGTATCTCCCAATGCAAGCGGAATGCCGATCTCCCATTCGAACCAATTGCCTTTCTCCAGTTTAGTTTCGTTATACCAATTCGCGTATAAGAAATCTAAACCATCCAGAATATCTGATTTCAACTGCATATTCTCGTACAATGGTGAGCCGGATGTCGAAAAGGCAATAGCCATATCCTTCAACCGGTTATAAGAGGCTGCCGTATCAAAAGCATCCGCTGTGCTGCCCGGCTTATCGCTCCATAAATAAGTACGGTTCATTTGCTTGTTCATCGTATCCCAGAATCCAGTTCGCTCCTGATTACTGATCTTATCGGATAAAGTCTTTATAGACTTGGCAATGTCCGGGTTATTCGGGTCGAAGGATTGCCCTCCGGTCAAATACTCCACCCATCTTCCACGAAGCTCGTCATATTCGTCTTTTGGAGTCTCTCCTTCAGTAATATTAAATTTCAATACATGCGTTGCCCCTATAGAATTCTTCACATCCACCGTTATAACTGTATTTCCCGAAGCTTGCACTACATCCGTCTTGCTATCTTTGCTGAGCAGTGTCAACCCCGGTATATCCAGTTCCAGGGACAATAGGTTTTGCGACTGAGTAGGATCAGACACCGAAACGACAAGCTCCTGATCGATCTGCCGAATCATCACGGAAGCTGGATTGAGTGCCTTGATGGAATCTACCGTTCCTGGATTCCAGAAATTAGCGGCGGTTATGCCCAGCTTCTTCTCTCTGACCGCATGCACATCCTCTGTATTGCGCAGCACTTCGATATCCGGGTTGCCACTGTAATCCTCAGTACCTGAAATGTCACGATTAGGCAACAGAACATAGGAGTATGAGCCATTCGTAGGCGTATCTCCATGCTCAACTGCCAGGCTTAAATAGTTGCGCGTAATGGGAACATCGGATTGAGTGGCATTAATCTCTTTCCAACTGCCGGTTCTGGCTTCACGTTGCGCCAGTATACTTGGAGCTTCAGGGAAATAGTAGCCCACGTCGGCACCTGACACATTACCCTCCAGATGGGCCCATTGAACGTTCTTTAACGTCGCTGACCATCCGGACTGTGACGGTTCTACAGCTCCGTTGATTAGAAGTTTGTTGTTTCCCACTTCGTTAAGCATCCGGTTATCGATAATCGTCTCAACAGACTGCGGGCCGGCAGTTGATTTGGAAATTCCCGAACCAAGCGCCACAATCTCATCATCGAACATAAACCAGGATTTCTTGCCTTGCAAATCGCTACCGGTCACTTGGGAGAGTGAGAAATCCATACCTGCTGCACCGTATAGGCCTTCCAGCGACGATCCACCCACCCAGGTTTTCGGATTCATGTAACTTTTCCATTCCACAGGCACCATTCCCTGCCCCGATCCATCCGTTGTCGTGCCAGACAAGCGGTAGGAATTGACGGTAGGCCAGAAGTCATTGCGGTATTGGGTCAGATCCTGATTGTATAAATAGGTCATCCCAATCCCCGTATACCATCCTTTCAGGTTCTCGTTGTTCCCTTTCTCAAACGCCGAGATGCGATTCGAGAACAGACTCAAGCTGAAGCCGTAACCTTCGCGTAGATGAACCACCCGGTCCATGCCGGCGAATACCTGATTCTTAATGAGAGCTCCTCTTGGATTGATCTTCCCGTCATTCATCAGCTTTTTCACAATCGTTATATCGGCAAGCGACAACCCTTCATAATAATTGCCGGATGTCATATTCGCTGAAATCCATTCTTTCGCCGCTTGCTTAATAGATACTGCAATATTCTCCGGAGCAGTTTCAGCCATCCGCAGCAAGGTGACAATTAACCCTCTTGCGCTGCCGCTTCCTTTTCTAGATATACCTCTGCCATTTACCGAATCCATAAAATGACCGTTGTAGATCACCGGCTCGTAAGTCTGAGCCACCCATTCGTAAATGTTCAGAACATTCGGGTCCGTTATTGGCCATGGAGAATCGGTCAGCAGATAAGACATGTCCGCCGTCCCTTTGAGCCAGACCGAACCATATCCACCCGTATAGGCAATATTATTATGCTGAACGAGGGAACCATCCTTATACACACCGTCACCATGAGTCGTGTACACATACTCGGAGCCAATGGAATCACGGCCCTGAATGATCTTTGCACTGTTGTTGCCAATCACGCCTCTTACCGTGACCACAAGCGCTTTATCTAGTAGATTTGCTCCCGTCATCTTCGTGCCCTTAACGCCAAGAACCGACCCTACTTTGGGGTCTGGACAGAAGGCATCAATAGCCGCAAGATACTGATTGATTTGCTGCGGTGTTAGATAGTCATACATGAGCACCATAAGATCATTCACAATCTGCGGCGTGCCAATCTCCCAGTCCCACCAGTTCCCATAAGCGCTTTTGCTCGGATTATAGCGGTTTGTATACATCCAATTGATTGCGCTTACAATATCGTTCGCCAAAGCGCTGTTGCCGTAAAGCTCCGATCCCTCCACAGAATAGGCCAATGCCATAGTCTTCAAGCGATTGTAAGCGCTTGTAATAAACTGCGAATCTGTAGTGCTCGCGGTATCACTCCACAAGGAAGTGCGGCCGGAGGATTTATCCATACTCTCCCAAAGTGCAGCAGCCGATGCAGCCTGAGCGCTAATACTAGCAGCTATATCAGGATCACTCCCATCGTATTGACCACCACTTAATCGGTCGTACCATTTCAGCCTCAGTTTATTGTAGGCCTGTATCGTGTCGGGAGCTTCGACAGTAACCAGACATTCAGCTGCAAGGCTACCATCCGGTGTGGCGATCTTGATGGTCGAAGAACCGATCCCCGTACCCATTACATTACCAAGTGCGTCCACAGTCGCAGCTTCTGGATTGCTCGAAGTCCACACTACCGTTTTATCCACCGCCGTTATAGGGGATAAAGTCGGCAGAAGTGCAACCGTGTCCCCTTTGACCATAGAAAAGGCCGTACGGTCTAGCGCAATTCCTGTAAGACCCGCATATTCCTCCAATGCGATATCATCTATCCATAGCTTTCCTTTTCCAGTCTCCAAAAAAGGCTCGATGACTAGCTTCGTCGCGTTAGCCGGCATAGTTAGAAGTACTTGCTGCATACTCCAGTCCTGTGTGCCTGTTATTTTGGGAGAGGAAGGTCCATCTCCCACTTTGGCAGTATTGTAATACTGTGTTCTAAAGTAGGCTCCCTGTCCAGTGACGTTGTCCGTCTTTAACCAGACTTTAAGTCTGTAGGATTTACCGGGGATAACCGAAGTTACCCCCTGATTGATGGAAATCCTGCTTGTGGCAAAGGCATCGAACAGCATGGACCGGGTTCCTTCATGCGCAGTGCCAGCGTCTATCTTGATATTCGCTGTTTTATTCGTGCCTTTCCCACTACCTGTAGGGACCCATAAGCTCCAGCCCACCGGAGCAGCGTCTGTAACCCCTGTCCAGGTTGAGTCAAGGGCTGTCGTTGTATTCTCAAAGCTTCCGTTAAGCATAAGATTTGATGCAGCCGCAGATGCCCTGCTATGCGAGGGATAAAGAACTCCCCCACAGGAAGAAAAAAGATCAACAATGAGAACTAATACTAAAAATAGACTTGGTTTACGCATTTGTTCACCCCAATCTTAGAATTGGTTAAAGCTAAAGGCATCTACAAGTTATCATCCTGCACAAAATTCAACACGGCGTCATCGACGGCCGAAGTTCTTCCCAGATCAGGAAGGTTCACAAGCTCAATCTCGCAAGTCTCCGCACGGCCATGCAGCTCCAAAAGAACCAGCTCATTGCACCCCTTGCGCAAGAGTGGACCAGGGATATATAGCGCCCGCTGCGGTCCAACGTTCCAGTAACGGCCCAGATTAAATCCGTTAATCCAGGCGACCCCTTTATTCCATCCATCGAATCGTAGAAAGGTATCGCCAATCTCCTCCGCCTCGAAGCTCCCCCGGTAGAATCCGGGCAGACCCGAAAGGGGCGCAGCTTGCTGCTTCTCCACCGGATGCTTCTTGTACGCTAGTGAAGCCAGCTGTTCCTGTTCCAACGGCAAAGTACGAATCGTCCAGTTATATTGCAGCTGGTTATCAATCCGAACCCCGTCCAGAATCCCTTTCGGATCGCGAATGAGCGGCCCGTAATTGATTCGTCCCATGTTCTCGACGAGGATATCCAGCTGCGCTCCCCCAGCGGGGATGGAAAGTTCCAGTGGCAGCGGATTCCAGCGCTCAATCACCCCAAGCACCTGTCCATCCAGGAAGACCTGCGCCCGATCGCGCACGCCCTCGATGTAAAGCTTCTGTCTGGACCGCGGTCCCTGCACAAAAGTGCTGTACAATATAAAACCATAGGATTGTCCGAGCTTCTCCATCGGCTGTATACACACGCTGTTCACCGTCTCTAATAACTTCTCCAGATTGGAAGCCGTGAATAGTTCCGCTCTTTCCGTCAAAGCGACTTTCCCGTAAGAAATCTTCGGAATCGGCTCAGGGAGTGGACAAGTCGGGGCAAATCCATGGTTGCTGAGTACCGACCGGACAGCTTCAAATTTCGCCGTCGTATCTCCCCATTCCGTGAGCGGGGCATCATAGTCATAGCTTGTAGTCGTTGGCTCGTAGGTGACGATATGATTCGCACCATTATAGAAACCAAAATTGGTTCCACCATGGAACATGTACATATTAAATGAGGAGCCCTGGGTCAGAATCTCATCCAGAACACCTGCTACATCCCCGGCATCGCGTACATGATGATCCTCCATCCAGTGATCAAACCAGCCGTTCCAGTATTCCATCACCATAAGCGGCTCTTCAGAGCGGTATTCCCGATATTTGCGGAAGGATTCCTCTGTACTGGAGCCGAAATTGACTGTCGCATGCACATCCTCCAGTGTTCCGCCGAGCAACATCTCATCAGTTGGCCCGTCGGAAGTAAAGAGCAGCACATCGATCCCTCTGCTGACCAGTCCATCACGCATATAGCCCAGGTAGCCACTGTCATTACCATAGCTGCCATATTCATTTTCTACCTGAACGGCCAGAATTGGTCCGCCATGTGTGGAGAGCAGCGGAACCAGCAGAGGAATTAGCTCATCGTAATAACGGTCTACCTTGCTTAAATAAAGAGGGTCACAGCAGCGAAGCTGGAGTTCCCCGTAAGCTAGCAACCAGCCCGGCAGGCCTCCGAACTCCCACTCCGCACAGATGAATGGACTCGGTCTGACAATAACATGAAGCCCAAGCTCCCCAGCCAGCTCGATAAAAGATACCACATCGGCCATGCCATCAAATACGAACTCCCCTTCTTTAGGTTCATGTATATTCCAGGCGATGTAGGTCTCCACGGTATTGAATCCGCAGGCTTTCAATTTCAGCAGCCGGTCTTTCCAATATTCAGGCACAACCCGAAAATAATGAATGGCTCCCGATACGATACGATAAGGCTGTCCGTCCAGCAAATAGTGTCCGTCGTTCCAGGTGAGCAGGCTCATTATCGACAACCTCCTTTATTAATATTTATTCTAACGATTCCCCGCAGTGGTAGACGGCAAGCCGTCTGATCTTGGGGCTTGCGGCAGCTTCTGACACCCGTAAGCGGATTTTCTCTGCGACAACCGGAGGGAAGGCGTCGATTTTCTTATGGCCAATCGAACTGCCACGCTTCAACTCCAGCCACGCTCCGTTGCTGTACGCTTCCAGCATATATCCTTCTACTCTTTCGCCGTAAGCGATATCCTCCATAATCTCGACATGATCAATCACAGTAGCTGCTGGCAATTCCAGTTCAACAATATCTCCAGTACCTGCTGTTACCGCCAGAGCCTTGTCAAATCTGCGTCTTATCTCCTTGCCGAATTCCAGAAGCCGCTGCACATCAGCCTCCGGAAACAGCCCGCGGTTGTCAGGAGCTACATTGAGCAGCAAAGTTGCCCCATGTCCAACCGAACGATAATAAATATCCATTAGCTGCTCCAGAGACAGCAGCAGATGCTCCTCCTCAGGATGCCAGAACCAGCGGTCTTTACGGATGGGCACATCGCATTCCGCAGGCACCCAGCTCGGCGTTCCGGGAAGCCAGTTCAATGAAGCTTCACTGAACATGCTACCCCGCGCAGAATTCGCAGTGTTCCAGCATGGATAAGGAGCAACGCCATCCTCATTGCCAACCCAGCGGATCGTTGGTGCCCCCATATTAAACACCATGGCGCCTGGCTGATGGCGCTTGATCAGATCCATAATCCGCTGCCAATCGTAATTGCGGCCCTCCGACCCTGCGCCGTCGAACCAAATTTCCGTAAGCGGACCATAGCCCGTAAGCAATTCCTGCAATTGCAGGGCATAGAAATCATCGTACGCTTGCGGATCTGCATAACAGGGCTCATGTCTGTCCCACGGAGACAAATAAATGCCGAAGCCAACTCCAAGTTCACGGCAAGCCTCCGCGCATTCCTTGACGACATCGCCGCGCCCTTCTTTCCATGGGCTAGAAGCCACAGAATAAGTACTTGTCGCAGTCGGCCACAAGCAGAAGCCATCATGATGTTTAGCTGTCAGTATAAAATAACGGAATCCAGCTTCTTTGGCTGTACTAACCCATTGGTGGGCATCCAAATGAAGCGGATTGAAGACCGCAGGTGAATCATTGCCTTCTCCCCACTCCTGATCGCAAAACGTATTGATGCCAAAATGGCAAAACATCCCCAGCTCCAGGTCCTGCCACTCCAGCTGTTCCCTAGAAGGCAGCGCCAATTTCTCTTCCGGCTTGTTCTGTGAAAATCTGCTTTCCATCATTTCTACACTCTCCCATATGTTTGTGTAGACCCAATATATAAATAAGGCTTTGGAAAGCCAGTTGATGACCTTCCAAAGCCTCGTCCACAACTTGTGATACTTGCTTATTCCCTGTTTATTTGATGACACCTTTTTCGTTGATAATTTTTGTTGCTTCATCAACCATCCATTGCTGCACCTTATCAATCGATTCATTTCCAAGCATAAATCTGCTGAAGCCGTCATCGATTATTTTGGTCAATTCGGACGTTGCCGTCGTCATCACCTGCGCACCATCAAGGAACTGGATTGCACTGTCAAAGAGTGTATATTTGAGTGAATCCATATCATACATATCCTCTTTGCCAGCTACCAGTTTGGTCAGCAAGGCTTCATTATCCGCTTTTTTATAACCGGAGAATTCCAGTCTGTTATCACTAACAGCCGTTGACATAAATCTCATCAGTTGGAAAGACGCCTCTTTGTTCTTCGAAGTAGCGCCCATCGCCAGCATATTGCCGCTGGTGAAGTATTTGCCCTCGTATTCTTTCGGTTCCGATCCTGCCGGAGGCACCGGTACCGGAGCAAAAGCTGTCTTGAAATCATGCGGATACTGCTCAGTATTGCCCGGATCAGCAATCGTCCAGTTACCAGCCAGAATCATAGCGGCTTCTTCATTAAAGAATTCCGTGCGGTAATTGAGCTTAGCCGCTAAAGCGTCTGCATAAGTTTTCGCAGATTTATCAGCAGACTCCATATCTTTGCGCAGCTGGAAGAAGTATTTATAGGTTGGATCCGCGAAAATGGTCGTCCCGTCATCATACACGAATGGATCTTTCATCATCGTTTGGGCCGGAGCGTTCATATACAACTCCCAGGTGTGGAAGTATGTGCCGTAACGTTTGTCTACGCCTTCACCTTTGGTCAGTTTTTTGGCATAGTCGCGATAGTCATCCCATGTCCAGCCAAAAGTAGGTACAGGCAGCCCAGCTTCATCCAGTGCATCTTTGTTCAGCATTACATAGTTGCTGCTCTTGGTATATTGCATCCCATAATAGTTGTTGTCTACCTTAGCATTCACATAATATTCATCCTCAGGAACGAGGTTATCCTTCTCATAGAATTCATTCAGCGGGGCAAGTGCTCCCCGGGTCGCCCGTTCAAGTACGCCTCCAAGGCTTGGTACCTGAACAACGTCAATCGCTTCGCCGGATGAAATCAGGAAGTCGAGTTTCTTCAGCATCTCCACAGAATCACCGGGAACGAGTGTCACATGCTCTACCTTGATATTTGGGTTCTGATCCATAAATTCCTGCAGCATGGCATCCGTGCCTGCTGATTGGGCTTCATTGTCCCAGTTGTAATATTTGATGGCGACTTGCTTGTCCACCTTGGTGTTCCCGGTATTCGTACTGGCTTCAGCACCGCCATTCTTCTCTGAATTTCCGGAATTTCCACAGGCGCTTAACGTTAAGGAAACCGCCAGCATGGAGCCTAGTACAACGGATAATCTTTTTTTGCCCTTTGTTTTCATTTTACTTCCCCCCGCACTGAAATTTAAGTATAGTGCCTTGTTCATTTCTTATTATAGGCACCCGCTGTACAGGCCAAGTGCACAATTTTGCTGTAGTAGGATCACATTTTTGACTTTTACCCTCTTTTGCAGACTCGCAAGTCAGCCCTTTACGCCTCCCAAGGAGATTCCGTTAATGACTTGCTTTTGCAGGGCAATGAACACGATGACCAATGGGATGATCGCCGAAACGGCTGCCGTCATCATAATCGCATAGTTGTTCGAATAATCATCTCGGAACAGTGTCATACCGAGTGGGATAGTGTACAGATTCTTGTTTAGCAAGAAGATCAGCGGATTCTGGTAGTCATTCCAGGTCCAGATAAATTTAATGATCGCCACGGTAGCGAGCACCGGCTTGCAGAGCGGAACAATGATAGACCAGAATATCCGCAAATGGCCTGCACCATCAATTCGCGCCGCTTCAATATATTCGTCGCTGATACCAATCATAAATTGCCGCAGCAAGAACGTGAAGTAAATGGAGAACATACTCATTAATACGATAGCAGCATGAGTATCATAGAGGCCGAACCAACGAATCAGCAGAAAACGCGGAATCAGCGTGGCCTGGTCAGGAATAATCATGAATGACAGCAGCGCCAGAAAGACCATATTCCGTCCTTTAAACTTGATTTTGGTCAAGGCATACGCCGACATAGATGAAATGATCAGTGTGATGCAGGTTGTAATAATCGCAACTTTAAAGGAGTTTAAATAGAAATGGGAGAAAGGTACCCGTCCCATCCAAACCATCTTGAAATTATACGCTACATTGATCTTCTCGGGAATCCATTGGATCGGGAAGCGCATTACATCTTTTTCATATTTGAAGGCTGCGGTAATCATCCAGATCAGCGGAATAAGAAATACAATGGACAAAGCCCCCATGATGCAGGTAGTGATCACTCTGGACATATTTTTTCTAATCAGTTGCATGTTAATCTCCCCCCTTTATTCTTCATTTCTCATTTTCCAAGTGGCTGCGGTAATCAAGCCGATAACAGCGAATAGCAGCCAGGAAATTGCAGAAGCGTAGCCCATGTTGTAGTATTTGAACCCTTCCTCATAGATCCTGAACACAAGCACGGTAGAAGAATTATTCGGGCCGCCTTCGGTCAAAAAGGCGATGATGTCGAACACCTTAAACGAGCCAATCAGCATGGTAATAAGCAGGAAAAATGTGGTCGGACGCAGCATCGGAACTGTGATGGCAAAGAATTTTTTCAGCGCGCTGGCGCCATCTATTTCGGCGGCTTCGTAGATTTCATCGGAAATATTCGTCAAGCCAGCCATATAGATAATAATGGTGTAGCCAAGACTCGCCCAAGAACTGATAATAGCAATGGATAACAGTGACGTCTTTGGATCAACTAGCCATTTCGGAGGGCTGGAAATTCCAAACTCCATCAGCAACTGATTGATCGGTCCAAGAGACGGATGGAACAATGCACTCCATACGGCAGCTATCGCAATAATCGAAGAAATATAAGGAATAAAGAAAGCTACTTTAAAATAATTTTTGAGGAACACACTGTTTTGAATCAATGCCGCGAGCACCAGCGCAATCGCAATCGGTATCGGCACGGTCATAATCATATAAAAAGCATTGTTCTTCAAAGCTTGAATGATACTCGGATCATGGAACATTTTGATATAGTTATCCAATCCGATGAACTCGATTCCTTTGACTCCCGACAATAGATCCCATTTCGAGAAGCTCAAATAAAGTGAGAATCCAAGCGCAAATACATTAAGAAAAAGCATCCCGACAATTTCCGGTGCCAAAAACAGCCACCCGGTTAAAGCCTCTTTCCGTTGCGGAGTCCAGAATTTCCGCTTCTCTTGCAGAATTTTTGGCACAGGTTGTTTTGCAGCCTCCACGTTGTATCACCTCGACAATTTGATTTGTCATTATAGTAATACATCCGCCTTCCGCAAGAAGGAGTGATTATGACCCGGAATGTGCAAGATTTTGACCTTTGTCCGCCGACAACAAAAAACCGCCCTAGAGGGGCGGCGCGTCTGTTCATATCATTAACAATTGTGCTTCTCAGCGTACCGAATGTTTGGATTTATATTCGCTTGGCGTTGTTCCTACATATTTTTTGAACACTTTTGAAAAATAGGTTCTGTCCGAATATCCCAGGCCGACGGCCAGCGACTCCAGGTTCTGGCTGGAGATTTTCAGCATTTTGGTAGCGACCTTCATCTTGTGCTGATGTACATAGTCCGTAAAGGTCAGGCCAGTCATGCGCTTGAAATAACGCGAAAAATAGCTTGGATCCAGAAACAGATAACGTGCCATATCAATTGAGGTGATATTATCGCCAAGATGCTGGTCGATATACTGCTGGATAAGCTGCAGCTTGGGCTCCTGCGGAGAAGCTCCTGTCACCTGCTGCTTGCTGCCTGTAATCTGTACAAGCTTTCTTTCCACCAGTTCCATCGTATCTTCAAGTGTGCGGGTCTGCACGAGATAGACGAACAGATCCTCATCGAACATCAGGCTCGTAAACATTAACTCGATGCCGCGGAGCATAAAGGATAAATCCCGGGCGAAATCGCCAGGATGAATAGACATTGCTTTTGCAGTCCTAGCGATTTCCTGTAGAGTGCTACGGATGGCTTCAAGGTCTTTTTTAATCACGGCCCGTTCCATCTGCGGGATATAGCTGTCCAGAAATCCTTGGGGAGCAGGCTGGAAACGTGGAGAAGCGATTTGCAAAGTATCCAGAACCGTGTAATCCGCACTTGCATAGAACTCGCATTTGTCCTGAACTATCTGCCGATGGATCTGACCAATCGCCTGTAGCTCCATTTTCTCTGTGACGGCAATAATGCCCGGTTGAATCTTAAGAAGATGGGAGCATTCAGAACACAGCCGCTGTAAATAATCATGAAAATGAAGACTGGCATTCTGCGCCAGATTCACACGGTAATTATATAAAATCACAATATTCTTTTGCTCCAAGAAAGGCGTAATCCCTTCACACGTTTCGGACAATTCCAAGGCTATATTGTAAATAGCATATAAAATAAGTGGATACTCACTCTGCTTGTATCGCTTGTCGAAGCTGGAAAAATGAATACTGACCGTGCCCAGCATAAACCACGGATACGTCCAGGATATGCCGATTTGCGCCGCATAGGCCAGTGTGGTTTCAGGCGGAGCACCGCCAATCACCCTTTGGAGCAGGTTCTGCCGGAAGAGCTGGCTGTTGTAGCCTGTCTCCCCATGGCTGATCAACCCGATCTTCGACTTAAGCAAGTGTACGGACTTGGCAAGGCTTTTCTCCAGTTGCTCTTCTGTAAGCTGGTCCTTGATTAAATAATCATCCACTTTCAGCTTTACCGCTTGCTGAGCATAATGGAAATCCTCATGACAGGTCAGGAAAATAATTCTGACCTCCGGCTTCATGCGGGTGAAGCAATCGGCTAGCTCAATCCCGTTCTTTTGCGGCAAACCAATATCCGTGATCACAATGTCAGGCTGCACTTCCTCAAACATTAATAACGCCTTGGCACTGGAATAGGTGCTGCCGACAATCTGCAAGCTATGTGCCTCCCAGTCAATCATCTGCTGAAGCACTTTGAGCATAGGAACATCATCGTCTATGAGCATCACTTTATACATCAATATCCCTCTCTCTCTGACAGATTAACCTGATGATTGCCTTGCGGCAAATACAGAGAAACGGAAACCCCTCCCTGCGGCAGATTATGCAGCGACAAGCGGGTATCCTGACCATAGGTCAGCCTCAGCCTTTGAACCACGTTCATTAAACCGACCCTTTGATAAGCTTCATCCTGTTCATCGTCCTTATACAGTAACCTGCGGTTCAGGCCCGCCAGAACTTCAGCCCCTGCACCGCAGCCATTATCTTCAACTTCAATCATGATCCCATCAGGGACCGTTCGCGAGCGAACGACAATACGCGGTGCCGGGTGGTCAACCAATCCGTGGACGATTGCATTTTCTACAAGGGGCTGCAAAATTAGCTTAGGGACGATGAGCTTCTCTGTATCCTTTTCCAGATCGACCTCCAGTTCAAGAGGGATTTCGTTACGGATCTTCATAATATCGATATAATGGCCAAGCAGTTTGCATTCTTCCCGCAAGGTAGCCGGTTCATTGACCTTCAAATAAGCCCGGAGCAGACTCATTAATGAATCGATGATCCCGCTATGCAGCTTATCTTTGGCCAAAATAAGGCTACATTTAATCGAATTCAACGTATTGATCAAAAAATGGGGGCGAATCTGCATAAACAGCGCCTCCAGCTCCATCACCCGCTTCTGTTCCTGCTCCAGCTCGATGTCGTGAATCAGTCCTTGCAGCTGGTCCAGCATAGTATTCAACGTCTGCCCCAGCTCAGCGATTTCATCCTTGCCCTTGACCTCCAGCCTGACATCAAGATTCCCCATCCCGAACTGGCGCACAACGCGCTGCAGCTTCATGATCGGACTATGCAATCTTTTGGCAATCAGCATGGAGGTAGCCGAAAAGACAATAAATAAGAGGAGTACCAAGCCAATGCCACTATAAAACGTCCGCGAGATCTGGCCCGACCATTCTTTCTCCGAAGCTTCATAGATCAGCTGCCAATTGGATTTGTCGATAGCTCTGGCTGTACGAACGCTTCCTCTCGCTTCCTTGCCTTCTGAAGCCAATTCTGAGTTCCCAGCGATCAAGCCTCCTCCAGAATCAAATAACGCAACCTTGCCAAATTCGACGGGTCCGAGCAATTTATTGAAATAGGATTCAGGAATTGAGATAAGCAGCACGGACACCTGCTGTTTCTCCCGGCTGTCATAGATTACTCTGGCAATATAATAGCTGCTGCTTTTACCGGAACCGCTGTCAGCCATCCCAAGCCATTGCAAGGTCTCCGGTTCGTGGATATTGACACGGCTCATCAACTTGTCCAGGTTAGCATTGATTACAGATAAATTCTCCGTCCCAGAGGAGATCACAAAGTGTTTCCGGTTGACCAAATACATGCGGATATTATTATTCAACGGCTTAGAGTTGATGAGCGAAAACACATCTTGAATTTGCGTAAAATGTACATAATCCTGATAGCTATTTAGCCGCTCAGTATCCGCAAATGACTTCAGATTAGCGCGGAAATTGGTATCGTTTACAATAAAATGGGAAGCGAACGTCACATCATCAATAGTTTTATTTAGTTCGTCAATCATAACGTTCAGGAAGTTATCGTTGCTGAGCTGCAGCTTCTCTACCATCGTATCCCGGATGAGCACGAAGGAGATGATCGATACTGCAATCAGCGGGATAAAAATCAGCAAAAGAAATGAAACCTGGATACGTCTATAGTAAGTGAATTTGAACATGTTTTCTCCGCGCCTCTCTCATGCTCTTTTCTTTTATTCTATCAGCCCGTTGTCCAGTATTCATACATTATCTGATTACCGTGACTTTCTTTTGACCGTCTGCAGAAACAATAAGCACTACTTCTCCAAAAATTTGTACGCCTTCCACTACATAGGAATCTAAATGACTGGATGGAATCTCGTGGCTGATCACGATAATATGCTCCTCATTCCTTTCGGGGAGGATGATACGGCAGGCCTCCGCCTGTGCAGCAGCCACCGGTTCACCCGTATGGCGGTAAATCGGCACCTGTTCGACGAGCGGACAGAACAACTCGCCCGCAGACTGCGGGTACAGCACCTGCATGATCGAGACCGTTCCTTTCCCCTTTCGGGAGTACACAGCATACTGATTGGGTTCCAGCAGATTATATTCGCGGGAGATTACCCCAGCATCAACCCTGCCCTGAAGACCATCAACATGAACAGGAAGGATACAAAGATTGGCTTCCCGCTCATTTTTGGTACGGCATATTAGCGTTCCATCTTCCATCTGAACCGTTCCGGGTGCAAAATGAAAATGCTGGGAAAATGTATGCTCCTGCCGGGAACTGAAGCTGTCCACCAGAAGCCAGTAAAAAGGCTTAATAAATAGGATCCTCCTTAACGGGTAGACCGGATCATCCAAATGACGGTAGCCGTCATGGCTGCCCTCTACATAATCAAAGTCCGGATGGCTGATCCATTGGCAGCCCGTTGGCTTCCCAATCTGAGAGAAGGACCATGTATCCGTGACTTCGGTAAATCCAATTCCGTCGACAGTGGTCGTATTATGGGCAGCGCTTTCTTTTAGCGCTTTTCTAAGTGGTGTATGATCACTATAGTTGTATCTGCCAAGATCGGTAAGCAGATCCCGCCCATAGGCATACAGATCGAAATGTAGCAGATCCGCGTGCCCATGTCCACCCCCAAGCGGTCCGCAGTGAAAATATAGGTACAAATCCTGCTCGTCCCAGCCCGTTCGCATCACATAATGTCCGGAATGTGCATAGGCGTGTGACAAGTTTGGCGGTAACTCCGCATTCAGCCGCTCGTAGCCCTCAACTCCATTTATCCCAAACAACCAGGCATTGTCATAATCCATTTGATCGTATCCGCCAAAGCGGAGTACAGCATCCTGAAATAACCAGCCCGCATAAGTCAAAAGCGAACGGATATCGCTGTCATCACTATCGCCAAGCATCGGCTGCCGGTGATTCGGCTTGGCCCAATATAATGAAGCGACAGCCATTTGCTGAACCTTTTGCTGAAATTCTTCCTGAAGCTCCAGTCCGTTCAATCGGGCTAAGCGGATGAAGTCGAGAAAACATACCAAAACCTCATGGTGATAGGTGGGCGATTGCTCCCAGTGGATGCCGTCCGCCATAATCTGAATTCGCGCCGTCTCTCCCAATCTCTCCTCACTGAGCTGTCGCCAGTTATTGGCACTAGTGAACTCAGGGAAGTAGAGCGCAGTTTGGAACAAACCACAAGTCTCCAGCACCCCCCAGTTGCTGATCTTCTTCCAGCCCGTAAACGATAAAGCTAAATATTGGCCGTGTTCATGGAGAGATATCATCACTTTGGCCAGCAGCGTCGGTGTGAGCAGCGGACTATCCTGTATATAAGACAGCGCTTTAATCCAGTTAGCACAACGAAGGCCCGCTTCAATTGTACGCCATGTCAGCGTATCATTCGTAGGCTTGTCTGGAACGGGGTTACGGTCTATCCAATCTTCAAGCTGGCAGCAAAATGCTCTCGCATAATCCTCTTTACCTGTTATCGTATACGCTTGTCCTAATGCCACCCAGTAGCGGTGGCGATTCAGCATATAAGCCCATTCTACATCCTTGTCTGGAACATGACGCCAGTCAATTTCTTCCTCAAAGGTAACCGGAATGCGGCTGCGCTCCATATCCCAGGGAAAACGAAAGAGAAACGTCTGCTCCACAACTTCATCCGCTGTCTTCATTACAGCTTCCCGCTCGTCTGCACAATAGCGCTGTACATAGTCAATAAGCTGCTGCTTCCGGTTATCCTCTATCCGCCAGCCCGGCGTGGTCCGGCGGGTCAAATACCGATGCAATTCAGTCAGCGCATCGTCCTGCCGAGCTTGGCTGAGCGCATTCTTCACTAGAGCTAAAGCGGGCAACTCAAGATCGAGCAGCGCAAAGACGGCATAGGGGGAGATTTGTCTGACATCAGCGTTCATACCAGTACCCCTTGTTGCCATTTTGCAGCCGTATCAATGCTTCGAGATAGAAATAATCTCCCCAGATCATGAAGTCATCTGGAGACAGATCGCCGCGCACATGGTAAGAACCATGCTTCAGCAGCCCCTCCGCCTCTTCGCCGAGCGTGGAATAGTTCTGCACAAGCGAAGTCATCGACTGCACTAATCCCTGCTGAAAATAAGCCCGCTCAGAATCCTCCCCATCCATTAGCTCCAGCAGTTCCTGTAGTCCGGCTGCTACTATTGCTGAGGCCGAGCTATCCCGGTAAGTATCCGGAGATACCGGAGCATTAAAATCCCAGTAAGCGACATGATCCTGCGGCAAATGCTCCAGAAAATAGCGGGCCATCCGCTTGGACGTTTCCAAATACAACGGATCTTTGGTATAGCGGTAAGATAACGCAAAACCGTAAACACCCCAAGCCTGCCCGCGCGTCCAGGTCGATCCGTTAGTAAAACCCTGGTGTGTGGCGCCGCCAATCGGCTCTCCGGTCTTCGGGTCGAAGAAAAACGTATGGTAAGAGCTGTCATCTCCCCGTACCAGATACCGTCTCGTTTTCTCCGCCTGCATGACCGCCACCTCCCTGTATACGGAATCACCGGTCTGTTCTTCTGCCCAATACAAAAGGGGAAGATTTAACAGACAATCAATAATGATGCGCCCGCCTTCCTGAGCATCCCCCTCCGGTCCCCATGCCTGAATATAACCGCCAGCTGTACGCCAGCGCTTCAGCAGCAGGTCTGCCGCCTGCAATGTCAGTTGACGCGCAGATTCGTCTTTATCTATAATCCACTGGGCTTTAGAGGATAACGAATACAGGAAGCCAATGTCGTGATGATCAAGCACGGTCTTTGCCGCGAAACGGCGGCGGAAATCTTCTACGGTATGGGATGCCGCAATACGGAAGCTGTCATCCCGCGTATATTCATAACACAACCACAACATGCCGCTCCAAAATCCGTTAGTCCAGTCGTCGTTGTTATTAAGCTGATAAGTTCCATTCCTGCTGACATGAGGGAAACTGCCCCCGAACCGGTCTATGTTCTTACGTACCTTCTCTATCGCATCTTCAATCGCACTGCTCCACATAAGTTCCTTGCTCCCTTCAGGTCTCCGTTTCTTACGTTTCATGATAAGGAGAGTGAACAGGATCTAATAGGGGCGATTTTTGCTTTGATGTGCATTATTTTGACTTCTGAATGACGTGAAGCACTGTAAGTTTACTTTCCAATCATAGGCATCAAATCAATATAGTAACAAAAGGTATAACTGTTTATGGGAAAATACGTTAAAATCAGAGAGTGACTTACATCTTTCATTCTTTTTTAGAAACGGAGTGTCCTATTAATGAAAAAGCTAGGTGCATTATTTTTATCCATTTTCATGGTTATGTCTGTCTTTACCACTGCGCATGCTGCTGAAAAGCCTGTCGGTGTATGGATTGATGGAACCGAAATAAAGTTAGGCAATTCTAACCCTGTTGTAGAAAAAGGAACGACCCTAGTTCCTATGCGTCCCCTGCTAGAGAAGCTTAATGTTAATATTAATTGGAATAAAAAAACCCAAACCGTAACAGGGACCAAAAATGGACTGGCCCTCTCACTGACCATTGGCAGCACAACCGCAACGGTAAACGGGGAGAAGAAAAAACTAGAGGTGGCTCCTAAAACCATCAACAATGTCACCTATGTTCCTGTCCGCTTTATAGGAGAAACGATCGGCTATAAGGTGGAGTGGAGTCCAGCGCTGCGCACCATCACTTTTGTGGCCAATACTCAAGCTGCCGGTAGCACCGGATTCTTATGGAAAGTGGAGAACAACGGCAACACCGTCTATCTGCTTGGTTCTATCCATGTGGCTAACGACAAAATGTACCCGCTGCGTCCGGAGATTGAAGCTGCCTTTGAAGCCTCGCAATATTTAGGTGTCGAAGTAGATATCTCTAAGATTGATCAAGCTGAGATCCAAAAGTTTATTTTGGAAAAAGGCTCTTATACAGATGGAACCAAGCTCAAGGATCATGTATCCGCAGATACCTATAACAAAGTGACTCAACTGCTAAAAGCAAATGGTCTGGCGGAAAATGCATTCGATTCCTTCAAACCGTGGGTCGTTACCCAAGGTGTCTCAAGTCTACAGATGCAAGTTACAAGTTATACGGCGGATACCGGCATTGATTTATATTTTTTACAAAAAGCAGGCAAGCTGAACAAACCTATTATTGAGCTGGAAAACACACAATTGCAGCTGAATATGTTCGACCAGTTCTCAGATGGATTGCAAGAAAAGCTTCTTGTCGACACACTCGGCAGCCTCAATCAAACGGACAATACTTCCACAGCAGCTTCACTGGATGCACTATCCCAAATGTGGATGCAAGGTGATGAGCAGTCGCTCGTAGCGATGACAAAAGCGGTCGCGCAAGAGCCAGAGTATTATAAAGGCCTCGTTTCCGATCGGAACGTCAACATGGTGAAGCATGTAAAAGAATATTTGAATAGTGATAAAAAAGCGACTTACCTTGTCGTCGTTGGCGCGCTGCATATGCTCGGTGACGATGGTATCGTGACCCAATTGCAAAAAGATGGCTTTAACGTCGTCAAACAATAATTGTTTTAGCTAAAATAAACAAGGCTGTCTCTTAGTCATCGTAGATGACTAAGAGACAGCCTTGTATTTTACTTTTTTTAGCTTAATCTAAAAGTAGAAGTTGACTTAACGTGCGGACAGCGCGGAGGGCCCTCCGGGATTCTGGAGAAACGCACCCTCCGAACCCATAGCCGCTTGTTCATAAACGGGCTACTTCAATTTTATTAACTGATCTACCTTAACTGGAAGTCCAGTAGCTATTGAACGATTTGCCGCAATCCCGGTCATAATAGACAACGCCCCGTCCACATGGGAAGCCGCACGATTAAAGCGATCCTCTAGCGGACATTCAAAAATATCACGCAGCATCACAGGATCTCCGCCCCCGTGCCCCCCAACTCCTTCTTCAATCTCCACTTCATAAGGTGCTCCGAAATGAGGGAAGACCGTGATCCGCTTGTCTTTTAACGCCCCTTCATCTTCCTTGTTTCCTCCGGCATTTACATAAGACTGTTCGACGACCTTTACTTCCATCCGCCCCTTCGTTCCATTAAATACTACAATGAAGCCCTCCCAAGGCAAATAAGCATTAAGTGAATAATTCATAATCGTCTTATTTTTGTATTTGACCATAACCGCCATCGTATCCTCAATACTGATATTATCACCGAACACACTTTGGTCTCGCAGGTAACCATCCTCATGCTCCGTATCCAGATACATCTGCTTTAACTGCTCATTATCTTTAAGATGCAGGGCAAACGGATCATTTTTCGCCGCACTGCTACCATGAGCACGCTGATAAAACTCAGTCACCCCGCGCTTCTCCGCGTTTTCTCTGCCATAAAATCTTAGATCACCCATCGCATAAACCGTATCTGGGCGCGAACCCAGCCAGAAATTCATCAAATCGAAATGATGTGTGGATTTATGAACCAACAGACCACCGCTGTTCCGTTTATCACGATGCCATCTGCGGAAGTAATCCGCCCCATGCTGCGTATTTAGCAGCCACTCGAAGTTGACGGAAAGCACTTCTCCAATCGCGCCGTCAATAATAAGTTCACGGATTTTGGTGTTGTGTGGTGCATAGCGGTAATTGAAGGTCACACGCAGCTTTTTCCCAGTCCGCTCAATCGCTTCAAGAATTTCCTGACATTTCTCTTCATCCACTGTCATCGGTTTCTCCGAAATAACATCGCAGCCAAGCTCCATCGCCCGGATAATGTAACGATGATGCGTGCGGTCAATACTCGTGACAATAACCGTGTCAGGTTTGGTTTCCTCAATCATACGGTCAAACTCATGAGCTTTATAGGTAGGAACCGCTTGATATTTATATTTTTCCTCCAGCAAACGGTTCGCATAATCCATTCTTGCTCCATTCACATCACAAAAGCCTACAATTTCAGAAGTTTCACGATAATTCGTCGTGATCTCCCCATAAAAAAACTCCGCTCGGCCGCCAGTTCCTACGAAAGCATATTTCTTGTTGGACATCAGGATCACTCCATCACTTATTGATTTAAAAGCGTTTTCTTCTTATAGTGTATAGTATAAAATACATCTGAATCTAAGCGATTCTTAGCAGAAACAATAAAAACTTTGCATATATTATCTTCATTATCTGAAAGGAGCAGATTTAGCATGGAACAGGAGCCTCAGCCTCCTTTTATGATTGAGCAAATAAAAAGAGCCGGTCCATTCAGCATGGATTCCGACCATTATCACGATACTTATGAAATTTATTATTTACTCGCCGGGGAACGCAGTTATTACATTAACAATCTGATCTACACCTTGCGAAAAGGTGATCTGATTTTTATTAACAAGAACGAGCTCCATCGTACCACCTCTAAAGGCTCTGCAAGCCATGAACGGATCTTAATTAACTTTGAGGAAAGCTTTCTGCAAAAAACATTGGCGCACTTCGAGCTGCATTTTCCATTTATGGCTTCACAAAGCTTGCTTTTGCGGCCCGGAGTACATGAACAGGGGGCCATTGAATATCTACTTTTCAGCATGCTAAAAGAACAAACAGAACCACGGACACAGCAAATCTCCTATCTTCAGACGCTGCTCATCCAACTATTTATTGAAATGAACAGAATACAGGAAATAAGCCGTGAGCCCATTGCCCCTGAGAGCAGTGAGAAGCAGCTAAAAGTCTACGAAATTATCGATTTTTTACAAGCACATTATGCTGAAAAGCTTACATTGGAGCGGCTATCTGAGACCTTTTTCATCAGCAGCACCTATCTCTGCCGTGTGTTCAAGCAGACAACTGGCTTCACCATCGTAGAATATCTAAACTACATTCGGATCAAGGAAGCCCAACGTCTCTTGCAGAGCACCAACGCTAAAGTTACGAACATCGCCGAGGATACCGGCTTTGACAGCATCGCCCACTTCGGGCGTGTGTTTAAGCAAATCGTTAAATGTTCGCCTTTGCAATATCGCAAGCAAAACCGCTGATCCACAGTTAGAAATCACAACCGATTCTCTATGTAGCCGCTCCGTCGCCCGAAAGTATACATGTGAAATGTTGTCGGCATATGGGGGCATCGGGGACGGGGGCATCGGGAGCATCTGGCATCTGGCATCTGGCATCGGGGGCATCCGGAGCATTGAGGCAACAACAATACCCCGTCCCTAGATTACCTTTTCGCGCGAACAAAGTTCATGAGGCTATCGGACCCAGTGGACCTTATTCGCAGCATAATCGCTATTTTGGGATTTTATCGGACCCCATAGTCGCTATTGGTATAAAAAGCTACCTATATTGAGCGTTTCCGAAGGAATAACGTCACTGGAGTCCGAACCCCTGCCGAATAAGCAATAAATCTGCAAATAACGTCATCTGGGTCCGCATAACTTTGTCTCGCAGGAGTAATCGGCGGTTTCGGGGGGGGGGGGGCCGGGGGGTTTCGGGGTTTCGGGGTTTCGGGGTTTCGGGGGTTTAGGTAGCACTGTAACGCATAACAAAGAGCAGCGATCCCCACTAATGGAGTATCGTTGCTCAACTGTCACTTTGTGATTAATACGGTCGTCTCATTCCTCAACATTTCATTCATTTTGCTTCGTTATGTGATTTCATTTCCAAATCTCGTACGAGCCTGTGAACTTCAATTCCGGCCAGCAGCACGATGCCAATCCCATGTGTATCGTTTAATTGCCAGGTCAATTCATCTTTATAATACAGTTTGTTAAACGAATAACCCGAACCGCGGCAGACACCGTAAACATTGCCTTGTTTGTCAATACAATGACGGGTTAAGCCGCTCCAGCCGTGGAGTGCAGAGGTTACGTATGACTCTGGTTCCAGCAGCCAACCGCAGCGGACGCCTCTAGCAAAAGCATAAATAAACATAGAGGTACAAGAGGCCTCCGCGTAGGACTCAGGATCTGTCAACACTTGATGCCATAAGCCACGCTCATCTTGCAGCTTAAGATAGCCTTTACTAAGCTCGCGGAAATAATCAAGCAAATCAGCCCGCAACGGATGTTGCTCAGGCATAACTTCAAGCAGCTCAGTCAGTGAGAAAATCACCCAACCATTACCTCTGCCCCAAGGCACGCCATTGGGTTTATTAAACTTATAATCATATACATGATGCATAATGCCAAGCTCCGGCTGGAACAGCCGCTCCTTGTAATGTAAAAACTGCGCCGCCGCATCATCAAGATAAGCCGCATTTCCGGTCAATTTATAATATTTGCTTAGAAAAGGCGTGCTCATATACAGATCATCACACCACATCGTCTGCTGCATGAAATCAACTGTGCCACTGGTCCGATACAGAGCTCCGTCAGGCAGCCTGCTCTGCACTTTAGTAATGTAATTGGCAATTTCAGCAGCAGCTTCCGGTGCGCCCTGTAGTGGACGAAGCTTATTTGCTTCCAGCATCGTTGCCCCGAAGGATCCGCAGTCGTCCAGCGAATCCATCAGCGCCAGCTGATGATTGATGCCCGGAGCGCCATAACGTTCAAGGTCCCATAAGGCATATTCGTGCAGCCCTGTACATTGCTCAATATGGTGTTGTGCATATTCGACATAATGGGGGGCCTTAAGCTCTACTCCTGTTCTCAGCAATCCGTACAGGGTTACGCCTAGAGGGTAATTCCAGCGCCCAAACATAACACTCTCCAAATAAGGCCTAACCCAGCTATTCGGTTGGTCCACCCGCCAAAAGGTTACTTCATCCGCTTCCCCAAATAAAGTATCCATAGAGGTCAGTTCTAAGACTTTCGGCGCTGTCCCCGAGGTGAATAGTCCAAGGTACAGCCAAGGATCAGTTAATCCTTCAACTGAATAAGGTTGCACGAGACTACTCTGAACACCACCAGACCGTACGTCCAGTTCAAATCCCCAATTCCCCTCTCCGCAGACGGACTCCACGACGAGATCATGTAGTCCATAACCAAGCTCCAGTTGGATATCCAGCGTGCCGTTCACGTTCTGGTGCTCAGCTACAAGTTCCCCATTCACATAGATAGAGATTTCAGCCATTCCACGATAGCTACCTTGCAGGCGTATGTCATCTTTCTGTAGGCTCTTAACTTCCAGCTTACACCAAGCAAACGCCTTGGCTCCTAGTAATTCCCCAAATATACGCGAACAGTTGCCAGTTGCCTGTTCCTGTGGCGACCATTGCGGCGTCGGAAACCAAGCGCAGCGAGCTGTCATCTGCTCTTCAGTGAATTCAGCTTCCAGCCAAGCTGCCCAAGACGTCTGTTGGGGTCCACTATAAATCCAACCTTCACAACCGCTTAACTGCGCCGTTGGAGTAAGAAAGTGTACCGGTGCACCTTTGACGCTGCCCGTTCCAAAAACCCCTCCGCAACCTGTACCTGTTGCTACATACTCCAGCACAAGATGGTTCCAGCCTTTATCCATGCTCGCCCGAAAAAACGTCCTCCGGTCCGGAAACACATCATCATTTAGATTGGAGCTAAACACCAGCCGTCCATTTATGTAAACCTTAACTGGACTGTAGCAACTAACTGAGAAAGGGGCTTCTACCTCATTGTCGCTCCACAGCTTTCCCCACACATATACGAATTGTCCTGCCTCTAGCTCCGGCAGTCGTTCTTCCAGATTCATATCATAACGGCAGTCGCGGAGCCGTTTGAAACCACTCTGCGAATGTACCCGGTAAACCGGAGGCTGCGGGGGATAGGCACCGATAAAACGGCTGGCCACAGCGGCCAGTACATTTTCGATTTTGCCCCCATTATATTTGGCAATACAATCAGGATCAGGAAAGTATTCTGGAATATAAGTACTCACTAAACGTATCCTCCTTCACACAGTTATTTCTCCACCCGGATACAGCGTCGAGCTGTACAATCTTTTAGGCTGAGGTAACGATTTCTCAGAGGCACATGTACTAATATCTATCCACTCGCTTGAATATACCGTTGCTGACTCATCATTATAAATTACAACCTGTTCCCTGCCACATCCCAGAAGATCGCCGTGAACGGCATAACCTTCCTCCTTGAATTCAGCTACAACCCTCATATGTCCATCGTACAAAGCAGGATATACCCCGCCTCCCCGGCGGTACGCGAGAATATAATCTGGAGAACCCACTTGCCAGTTACTAACGGCTTCAACGATAGTCAGCCAACCGTCGGTTGTACGTTCTTCTTTCCACAGTTCCTTGCCATTACAGTCTAAAAGGAACAACGCATCCTTACCTTTTAGCCCTTTGCCGTCATCTTCGCGGATCATTCGGTCCAGCCCGGCAACCTGAAGGCCAGGCAGTTCAGGCCGGAATCGGCCTAACGCCAAATGCTGTGACTCGATGGAGCCGTCATAACGCCAAAGCTCTTGTCCGTCCCGGTCATACATCACCGTTACGCTTCCACCGACAACCAGTTCAGGATAACCATCTCCATTCACATCGCCAACCCAAATACAGTCCGCGTGGTCATCCAGATCGTGGCAGCTCCATAATAAATTACCTTTAGAATCAAGCAGATCATAACCTGCCATCACTTGATCCTGTCCATTTCCATAAAGATCGTGAACCCACGGATAATGTCCTACATTGCCTGTATGCGTCCATAATAAATTGAAATCCTTATCCAAGGCCCACAGTTGATGATAACGGTCCTTCAGAATGATGTCGGAAGCATGTTCTTGCCCTGTTAGATTGGCAATGATAATACAATCATGTGCATGTTCAGCAGGTAAGTCGTATATGGACTTAACCGTTCCTGTTGAACCTTCAAAAATATGAAAACGTCCATCCATTACACATAATACTTCCAGCGACCCATCACCATCTATATCATAAACTTGCGCTGGATAGTCCGAGCCTTGGCTGCCAGCGTCAGGATCGGGTGTGCCCACCTGCCACAGCAGCTTGCCATCCATATCAAAAGCGGTCAGGCATTGCACCTGATGGGGAATATAACGAACATCCTGGCGATTATCCGGCTGGACCAGCAGCATTTCTGCACGTCCATCCCCATTCAGATCGCCAATAAGCATTTTACAGCGTGGACCAGCAGCGGAAATATCTACTTTTGCCAGCTGATAGACTGATTGTGTGTCCTTCGTTCTCATTAGAATCCTCCTGTCTTCTCTCTTCGATTAGATCTCAGGGAAACGGACGGTTTGTCCGCCTGCTACTTCTATAATCACACCGTCGATTTCCAGCCAGACAGATACCGCTCCCGGATTATATACAAAATCCCTAGCAGCGGAGAAAATAAGGGCTTCACAAGCCTTCATATAATGAACGAGTTCAATATTTGTGGCGTACCAGATTTCCTCCAGTCCTCCCACTGCTTCACAGAAGCTTTCCATCAGCTCCCAGTTATTATCGTTATCAAATTCATAACTATGGCCCCACACATACATCAGATATAAATACTGCCGTTTATGCAGCTTCACGAACTGCTCCGCATGCTCCAGCAAACGATCATTATGATGGCAAGTCCCCCGCCATTCCAGCCAATCCTCCGGCAGCCCAAAGCCGCCGCCAGTGGTCTGTACCACACGGGCATATTCCATGCCTAAATGAGGCAAAAGCTTCTTTATCTCCTTGTTAAATGAACCGTTAGGATAAGACATTCCCCGTATCGGCACCTGGAGCAGCGTCTCAAAATATTTTCGATCCTCCATAATCTCATGGATGATTTGCTCCTGCGGACAACGGGCCATCGTCGGATGGTGTTGCGTATGGACAGATACTTCATGTCCCTGGTACAGCTCAGTTACTTCATCTGCCGTAATACGATCACCTTTACCCAGCAGGCCAGAATTGAGATGAAATGTTCCTCTAATCCCATGGCGGTTAAATAGTCCTACCAATCTTTCGTCAGCCCGTCTGCCGTCATCATAGCTCATTGTAAGCGCCTTATGTCTGCCCTCAGGGTAACAATAATAAATAATAGACATCAATCTGAAGCCTCCTTCGCATTACTGTCCATAAACCGTGAGGTTCGAGTATTCAGCAATCAGGGGTGCCATCTGTCGGAACCCAATTTTCCCACCTGTCAGTAGCGGCCCATAGGTTTCACCATCATCTATCCATGTAAAAATCGGCAGTTCATTGATTGCAAAAGACAGCATAGGGCCACGTTTCACCACTAACATCCGGTAGGGCTCAGTCATGTCGCTGACGTCCGGAAGCGGATCGGCTGCCTGCGCAACGAGATGAAAACCATAACTTTTGCGCAAATTACAGGTGTGAAATTCACGTTCTTCCACCCAACGCCTGCGAAAATACGAGATATGATACGTGTCTATCTGCCCGTGATGGTATTGATCATATTCACCCGTACGGCGAGCAAGCGTGGAATCAAATAAATCCTTCCCACCCTCTCCTTTGGCCGCTATAAACAAAATCGCCAAACCCGGCTCACACAATGGGCGGAAATTCCACGATACCGCGAGGTCTGCCGGGAACTCCTCTGGACACCAGAGAACGACATTTGCTTGTTGTCCGGCCTCGGCATGGATAGTGCTCTCTAATCTCATTCGTTGCAAAGGGAAGGAAACCGTTCCCTCTCCTTCCATCTGGAATCCAGCGATATCACTAGTTGAAGCGAGGGGATTATGGTAGATTGGTTTCCATGCTTCAGGGATCAAACCACCTATACCCGTGTCCTGCATCGGCCTAGCCATAAATCATTCCTCCCCACAATGAAGCCTTCAATTCGCGAGTTCCGGTATAGCACTACCGATTAATTCCAAGGCAATGATCGTATTTAAAGACCACTGCGAGGCTTCATTTGTATTTATCCAATCGATCTCATTTAACTCAGTCATATAAGTGACCCGATCAGCTTCCTCCTGTAGATTCACACAACCAAACGGATTCTCCAGCAAAATCGACCAGCACCGCTCTGCCGTCGCTGGATCCTTGCGGTAATATGCTCCATATGCCGCAATGGCTACGCTGAGTACAGGATGCTCAAAACGGAGTTTTCCTGAAATCAACCCTCCTGTAAATGTGTCCTTCTCTTCTTGTGGCAAATTATAAAATACGCCGAACTCAGCCAGCATATCTTCCCAGTCCGGGTCCTCCAGCATTGCCGCCAGCTCGAACCACACCTGTGGACCTCCCATGCTAATCGCTAGATGACGCCCCCAGTTATCGTCGCCCATTCCCGACAATAGGCCAGTTGCCGGATCATACCCATATGTGGGACCAGATAATAGCCGTAAATTTGCCCTTTTGATGCAATCCATGCCTGTTATAATCTTGTCACGATAAGCGGTATCCTCGAATCGCTCCCAGCGGGTCATCCAATTAGAGCTAAAGGCCGCCCAGTCCGGACCAACCCTAACATGAGTCGGGAATTCATCCTTCGGAAAATACGCCCGCATCGGGTCCAGAGTAACTGTTGAATAATCAGCATCCTTTACACTGTCCATAATATCGCCGACCCGCTCGTCTCCGGTCAGATAATAATAGTAGCGATGCAGACCCGCCATGGCGATACGAGCCTCTTTGCAGCCGCAGCCCCAGTGGATGACGTTATGCCGCGAGCCTAGTCCGGCGTATTCGCCAAAATGATATATATCTACCTCACTCGTATGCCTGGTCATAGCTTCGGCCATTCGGAACACATCCGCTCTCCCGGACCGGAGAAACGTTACCCACAACCACATATTTGGCACCAGCTCAGAATTCTGCCAGGCACAGCCACCGAGATCATAGTTCCATACATGTCTGACCAGATCGTAGCTGTGCATGAAATCTCCGTAGTCCCAAAAACCGTACCATTTGCGCTGCTCGATCTCCTCCTTGTAAAAGGAGATGATCCCGTCCAGCCGCTCTTCCAGATACGCTTTGGCTGGCGTGCTCCGATCAGGCAAACTCCAGAAACCAAAAGCACCCGCTTCATGATAATAAGTTGGTTCACAAACCAGCAATGAAGGTTCTTCAGCTTCTGCCTGCATCCGCTGCAACAATTCAGGCCCGGGAGTCTGCGCCGTACACCAGAATGTTAGCTCGCTAGTATTAGCGATACCAAATGGAGTGGCCCGTAATTCTTCTGCACCTTCATACGAGGATTCCACATGTGTTTTTGTATCATAATGCCGCAAGTCCATAGCTGCCACATCAGGTGACCAGAACCAGACAGTAAGAGCTGCCGCGTCTGTGGCAGTGGAACCAATCTCCATTCCTGCCGGATGCTTACGCCAGAAATTCTTCATCCCGACGGCTAGCCCTCCACCCTCTGCTCCAACATAACCAAGCCCACCTGCCCGGCGGCCTTCTGCTGCCTTGATCCAAGCGCACCCATCCTCTGTCCGCTTCCAGATCCCATAATGCTCGGAAGAATCTTGAACCAGCCGAAAGCTGCCCCAAGTCGCGGAGTCATCCAATAAACTAAGGAAATAGGCATCCTCTTCTGGATCAAATTTCACAGCACATCCTGCTACCTGATCGACGAATAAATCACGGTACTTACCTTTGGTTCGCCGTGTATGCAACGTCTTAGGAGACTCGCTAAACAAGCCGCTATCTCCGGCAAAACGAACATGGCGGTTGTAAAGCGGTCCACGCAGCAGCACTGTGAATTCTATTCCTAATCCTTTAATAAAATCCTCCTGTGGATTACCGTCATAATGAAACGTATGAACTAATCGAATAGACTCCAGCCCAGCATAAAAATATAAACGTAACGTATAGGGAAGCCACTCACGAGCACTGTGCGAAGCTTGGTGGAGTCCCTCTAGCTTCACCACTGCGCGAACGGGTCCGTCTTGTTCAAGGATGGCACTTAACGTTCGTCCTGCGAATCGCTCCTCACGTATGCTCAGGGTGCCAGCACCCTCATCTCTCTGTTCACGTATACATACAAGCTCGCCATTACTGCATACTTCGGTTCCTTCCGTGTCCGCCGGATTTCTGCGCACAATACTGCGGATAAGACCCTTCCCCTGCTTGTTAACCGTGCAAATAATAACACCTGTATCTATAATGAAAGCTTCCTCTGTTTCCTGCACAGTTAGTCGCTCAGTCACTTCCGTAGCTGGAGTCGCTTGATTTATTGTCATTGTCGCTATGGAATCCTGCTGAATATCCGAATTTTTGTTTACTGCCGAGTGCGTGGACCATTTGATGCTCCCGTCTGGCCAAAAAGCTGCCGGCCAGCTTTGCAGCGGCACATGCTTTTCGTTCTTCGGCATACTTAAGCAGAGATTCTTTAACGATTCCCTGTTGAGCGCTCCTTTTTTCCAAGGAACCCCCCAGGTAACACCCACATCAATAGCGGGCTTTTTTAGCCAATGCAGGCTAATCGGCAGAGCCGTAGGCACAACAACCATCTCCTTTATACCTTCTTCGCCGCACGTCCTCTTACTTTTAAAGAGCTTCATTATTATGGCTTAGCTCTCTATAGCGGCTTGGGGTTATTCCCTCTTGTTTCTTAAAAATCCGGTTAAAATAGCTATGCTGATAACCCACCTGTTCAGCTACATCGTTAATTCGCAGCGAGGTATCACGCAGCAGCTCCTTGGCTTTATCAAGCCGTAATTCGGTCAGATAATCGATGAAATTTTTCCCGGTGACCCGTTTGAATGATTTACTCAGTAAAAATGGGCTGATCCCTGTATAATCCGCACATCCATCCAGCGAAATATTATCCATATAATGCTCATTGATATACATCATGGCATGCTCAATCGTCCGTTTGATTCCGGCATCAGAACGCTCGCTCAGCTCCGTCAGATACGGTGCGACTACCTTTTCCTGAAACCAGGCAAGGATAAGCTTCGGCTCATGAATTTGCGACAGTGCCGCGTACAGATTAGCCCCTTTGAACAGTTGGTTTGGATGAATGCCTGAGACCATAATGGCGTGCTGAATACTGCCTAACAAATGAAGCATGCCCTGCTGCACATCAATCACTTTTGCCCCATTGGCACACAGTGCCTCCAGAAATTCCTCCAACAGCCGGTAAGCCTCTTCCGCTTCTCCTGTGCGCAGGGCCTGAATCATTCCGCGCTCCAAAGTGAACGAATATTGCGGTTCTGGCGTACTTTGCCCCTCACGATCCAGTAGCTCCATATTAATAATCTGGTTCTCACCACCAAACTGGCGATAACTAGCGGCTTGCTTCGCAGCCTCGAACGCTAGCGGAATACCGGATATCCTTCCAACCGGTGCACTAAACGCCACTGTTACCCTCATTTTTAACATGCGATTAATCGTTCCTGTCAGTTCTTCGCTAAAGGCTTGCACCGCTTCCAGCGATGGATTCGCAACGGGTTCGATAAGAAGTAATCCTGCCGTGAGATCATGGAAATTGATAATATCAGCCTGCTTAAAGTGCTCGGCAGACAATTCTCCGATAATATTGACGGCGGCGAATGATACAAGACTTTCATCACCGTTGCGGAACTTCCCCTCCTGGCTGGAGATGCCTGTAAGCTGAATATAAAGAATAATATAATGACAATCCTCTACTTCCCACTTAAAACGCCGCATCCGGCTTTGCAGATCCTGCTCAGAATAAGAATATAAATACCCCTGAAACAGCTGATGCAGGAAGCTTTCCTTCACATGTGGAAGCTGCTCGGAAAGAGTGTACTTCAGGGCATGGCTCTCCCCGTGCAAGTTCTGCCAATGCCGTTCAATCAGAATGAACTCATCCTCCCTACTCGCAGCCGCCGCTTGGTCAGGCAACAAAGTCTGCAGCAACCGTCCTATCGGTGAATAGATTTTGCGGGAAGCAAACCAAGACAGAATCGCCGCCAGCAGCAAAGCACTAAAGCTAACTAAAAATATCAGTCTCGAAATGAAGACGACAGGTGAAGTTATGCTGGTTATCGGTGAAGCGGACACATAGAGCCAATCTGCGGAGAGTCGGGAAAACTCACCATAAGTCACTGCATATGTAGCCTTACCCCAGTCGAAGAGAAAAGAGGACTCAAGATTTGACTCAAGATTTGACTCATGGTTCGCGCCCCGTTCCACAAGCTCATTATGCAATGCGGTAAGTAAGGGAGAATCCTCGGCACTGTCTCCAGCAGATACGTACAAATCCCCCGTCGTCTGCAGCAAAAATGTCTCGCCGCTATTATAAGGTGTCATAGTTCGTAGCATCGCAGCTACTTTCTCCGTATCCATGCGGAGCAAAAGAGCCCCGAAGGGCTTCAAGCTTCCGCCCGGAATATGATGGACAAGCGTTAATTCTTTGACATTTGGTTTATTGGGATCGAATGCCCACTGCGTCCAATAAGTGCTTTGTTCAGTTTCAATTAATCTGTCATATTGACCCGATATCGCGCTGGAGTCAATCGTGCCATATTCGGGATTAAATAGTAATGGATGATCTCCTGATAGATAGAGTTCAACGTTACTCGTCATCGTGTTCGAGCCCTGCATCACTACGAGTGTCTTCGTAATATCCCAAGCCCGCTCATGATCCTGAATAAAATCAAGGCCATTCAAGCTGTAATCAAACTTGGGATCAAAGGCCCAATGTGCCAGCATCAGCTCCAGATTGGACAGTTGATCATCAATATTAGCCGCCCGCTGTTCAATCTGCCTGTTATGCATCTGCAGCAGCTCGCTCTCCAGGCGTCCCCCTGCCATCCAGTAGACAAGCGCACCAATAATAAACCCCGGAATGGATGACACCACCAGCATAATGATCAGGTTTTTACGATAATATCGGCCCTTACAGCCTGACCAGCCTTTTGTATAACGCTTCCATTTCGCCACATTTCTCATCACTATGCCCTCACCAGCCGAATCAGATAAATTTGAAGTGCAATCGAACCACATTCGTTTTGCTCCTCAGATCCTTTCCAGCCGGATAAAAGCACTAGGAAGGATCTAGTGGTCAGCCTTAGCGTATAACTCGTTCATTTCCTTAACTAAATCATCTCCACCTGTTTTTCTCCATACATCAAATGCTGATTTCAATTCAGCTTCATCAATTTGTCCTACAATATACTTTATGCGTGCATCATTAATTACATTGTCAAGTTGAGCGCCCTTTTGCGAATATACTGTGGAAATAAAGGCCTCTGCCGGATTAACCACGATCGAAGCTTCATTTGCTTTCTGAACTTCGATTTGTTTAAGCCGCAGCGGTGTCTGAGCTACAGTCTTGGATTTGTCCTCAGGTATAAAGGCCAGAATTTGGTTTAACCCTTCCACTTCTGACTCCAGAAGGACAGTGTCTTTGGAGCGTTCAATAAAACCATCCACCATAGTGTAGTGAGTACCTTCCAAACCAAAACCTAACATCGTTTGTAATTCCGGATTATTGATTTGATCTAGAAAAGCCAGTACCCGTTTCAATTCTTCTTCGCTCTTCACAGATGATTTTGGAATAGCCAGCATGCCCGAGAAACCAGAGGTCGGCAATGTATGTAGCTTGCCATCCGTACCTGTTACGCCCCCGCTTACATCTACATAATGTTTATCCGGTTCGTCTTTGCCTTCTTTTTCTAGCGCAGCGTGAATTTTATCATCCACCCGGGCACCTGTATCGACCACATCGACGATTACTCCTGCCTTATTGTTCACGATCGGATCTGTCCATTTGGCACTATCCATAACTGCGAAGTCGGAGTTGATCAATTTCTCATCATACAGCTTCTTCATGAACTTAAGCGCTTCCAAATATTCTGGATATTCATGCTCAGGCACCAGCTTGCCATCTTGCACGCCCCATTTATTCGGTGTTCCAAACCATAACTTAATGGTATCAAAACCGCTGGCCCACTGGCCGCTCCATTTGACCAGCACCATGCCATAAGTATCCTCTTTACCATTGCCGTCTGGATCTTTTTCCTTGAACGCTTTCAGCATATTGTAGAAATCATCTACCGTCTGCGGTGTTTGCAGCCCCACCTTCTCCAGCCAATCCTTACGGAAAACCATACCGTTACGGCCGAGTACACGCCCCCGATAGATTCCGTAATTCTTCCCATCAATAGCCGAGTTTTTCAGAATAACCGGGTTCGCTTGGCTTAAATTCGGATAATCCTTAAGATAAGGCCCTACTTCCCAGAATGCGCCCGATTTGGCAGCGTTCACAAAACTAGAAGCCTTAACATCCCCCACGTAGATAATAGTCGGCAGTTTCCCAGAAGCTAGCGTAATATTAAATTTATCTGCATAAGATGCGTTCGGGACCCACTCAAAGTGGATTTTTGTGTGGGTCTGTTTCTCCAGTTCAGCAGCAACCGGACTGCCATCCTTCGGATAATTTGTTTTGAATATCGGCAGCATGAGGGTCAGATCCAGCGGGGACTCGCTTTTCTCTTCTCCAGTATTACTACTCCCCTCACTTTTGCTGTTAGAACCTGCAGATTCATCACCTGAGCAACCTGCAACAACAGTTGTAACCATCATAGCCACAAGTAAAGATAACAACCAGCGCTTCTTTTTTACCGAACGATTAGCTTCCATTATTATACCTCCAAATTGGAATAAGTTAAGTTTGCTATCCTTTAACAGAACCCAGCATCACCCCTTTAGCGAAATGTTTTTGCAGGAATGGGTACACACATAAAATTGGTAGAGTACCTACTACAATGACCGCCATTTTAATCGACTGCTCCGGTGGCTGCACAAAGCTCGGATCCATAGAACTCATATCGCCAGCCGCAGATTGGGACAACATTACGATCTGTCGCAGCATCACCTGCAAAGGCCATTTTGTCGGATCCGTAATGTAGAGCAGTGCCGAGAAGAAATTGTTCCAATGTCCCACAGCATAGAACAACGTAAATGTAGCGAGAACCGGTTTGGATAAAGGAAGGACTATCTTCCACAACAAGCCCAGCTCAGAACAACCATCAATACGCGCCGCTTCTTCCATTTCTATAGGCAGCTCCTGAAAAAAGTTTTTGACAATAATCAGGTTAAAGGCGCTAATTGCTCCCGGTAAAATGAGAGAATTGAGCGTATCCAGCAAATGCAGTTCCCGAATGACGAGATAGGTTGGAATCATTCCTCCACCGAAAAGCATCGTAAAAATAACAAGGTTGAGTACCAAATTACGGCCCATCAGATATCGTTTTGCCATCGGATAAGCCATAGTTACCGTGAAGAATAAATTAACGACAGTTCCGATTACCGTAACATAAATAGAAACCCCTATACTGCGCATAATCGTATCTGTTGAAAAGATAAATCGGTAGGCGTCAAATGAAATCGTGGTTGGGATCAGGAATACGGCACGTTTAGTAATTTCCGCATCTGTAGCGAAGGAGCCCGAAACCACAAAGAGGAAAGGGAGAATCGCTACGATTCCAATAATCCCTAAAAATATATAATTGAATATATCAAATGCAGTTCCACCCGTACTCTTGTATTGTTTGGCCACAGCAAGCTTCTCCCTTCTCAATAAAGTCCGGATTCACCAAATTTTTTGGCGATCCAATTCGTCCCGAGCACAAGCGTCACACCGATTATTGATTTGAATAATCCAACAGCCGTACTGTAACTAAAAGCTCCCTGGGTGATTCCCAGTGCGTATACATAGGTATCGAACACCTCCCCTACTTCACGATTAAGAGCATTCATCATTAAATAAATTTGTTCAAAACCGTTATCCAAAATCGTTCCCATCCGAAGAATAAGTAAAATAACGATTGTACTGCGAATAGCAGGCAACGTAATATGCCAAATCTGCCGCCACCTGTTCGCACCGTCTACTACCGCAGCCTCATATTGCTCCACATCTACACCGGCCAGCGCTGCCAGGAATATAATTGTCCCCCAACCGCACTCCTTCCAGATCGTCTGGAGAATAATCAATGGACGGAACCAGTCGGGATTAGCTAGAAAGTCTATTTTCCTGCCTGTAAACGTATACAAAAACTCATTTACAGTCCCGCCTTCCGTAGTTAGAAATACATAGCTCATACTGGCCACAATGACCATGGATATAAAGTGCGGAACATAAATCATCGTTTGTATCGTCTTTTTATAGAAGGAAAGCCGTATTTCGTTTAGAAGCAGTGCCAGAATAATCGGCGCCGGAAAAAAGAAAATCAAATTATAAAAAGATAACAATAACGTATTGCGCAGCAGCATAAAGAAATCGGGATTCTGGAAAAAAACACGAAAATGCTCAAAACCTACCCATTCACTTTTCTGAAAACCAAGAAACGGCTGGTAATTCTTAAAAGCCAACAGTACGCCCCACATCGGAACATATTTGAAAACAAGAAAATAAAGGACTCCAGGGAGCAGCAGAATATATAACCATTTATCACGTTTAAAACGTTTCCATCTTCTTACCCGGATATTTCGATAGGTCTGCGGCTTTGGCTGTTGTTCTGCAGTTCCCGGAACTGTTACGTGCTTCATCCTGTTCACCTCCATTTGTCATGTACAGCTCGCGATTACTGTAGCCATGGATTACTGCAATCACCCTTACTGCGACTCCTATTATGCTGCTAGTGATTTTTTCCAGCAATCGGACTTTTTTGAACGCTCTATATAAGCTAAAAATCCCATTTTATCTAAAAAGTCCAAACCGCGCAAAAGTTTACTATTGCCCGCAAGACCCTAACAACCTATGATTCCAAGTGATGATTTCCAGCAAATGTTTGCCTTAAAGGGGGAGCTGAATTGAAGAACAAGTTATACTATGGTGCTGCTTGGTATCCCGAGCTATGGAGTGAAGAGGTGCTTGAGCAGGACATCCTTCTAATGAAAGAAACGGGGATTAATATCGTACGAATCGGAGAATTCATTTGGTCTGCCTTGGAGCCAGAAGAAGATAAGATTGATATCCGTCCCGTCGTGAAATATATCGAAAGGTTACATAGAAACGGAATTGACACAGTAATGTGTACGCCGACACCTACACCCCCCATTTGGCTTACCCATGGACATCCTGAGCGCTGTTATGTGGATGAGAGCGGAACGGTAATGGGACATGGAGCACGGCAGCATATCTGTACGAACAATCCTTATTTTCGTGAGCGGGCTGCCATCATTACGGAGCATATTGCCAAGGAGACCGGAGCACTTCCGGGGTTAACCGCCTGGCAGCTCGATAACGAATTCAAAGCGCATGTGGCGGAGTGCATGTGTGAGACCTGTAAAGGCTTATGGCATATCTGGTTGCAGCAGCGCTACAGCTCCATTGAAAAGTTGAATGAGGCATGGGGAACAGCTGTCTGGAGCCAAACTTATCAACGTTTTGATCAGGTGCCACAGCCAGGACCCGCACCTTTCCTCCACAATTCATCTCTGCGGACGATGTACCGCTTATTTTCAATGGAAAAAATCGCTGAATTCGCCGATGAGCAGGCTGATATTATCCGCCGCCACTCCTCTGCACCAATTACCCACAACAGCAGTGTCGCTTTTCATCTAGATAATAAGCGGCTATTTCAGAATCTCGACTTTGCCGCCTACGACACTTATGCCTCACAGGAAAATATGCATGCTTATCTGCTTAACTGTGATCTATGGCGAAATTTCAAGCCGGGAAAAGATTTCTGGATAATGGAGACAGGACCCTCGTTTGCCGCATCTCTAGTAAGTTTTGGTGTGCCACATCCGAACGGATATCTGAAGGCAGAAGCGGTTGCCGCCTATGCGCTGGGTGCAGGTGCATTTTGCTATTGGCTCTGGCGCCAGCATACTTCCGGAAGTGAACAAACACATAGCTCGATCCTTAGTGCCTGGGGAGAACCCGCTCTAGGGTACGATAATGTGCTGGAGGCCAATCAAGCACGGCAAGAAATTGAACAAATTATGCTCTCCACCCGGCCCCTTCGGGCAGATGTTGCGATTACCTATTCGGACAGAACCAAAGCTTATCTCGCAACTGAACCTCATCGAAAGCTAAATTATCGTAGTCTGCTGGGCGATTTCTACAAAAGAATTCTACATATGGGTATTCACCGGGATCTGCTGCCCGAAGGCGGTGACTTAACCGGATACAAGCTGTTATTCACTCCATTCGTACATTATTTGTCCCCCGAGTATGTGGAAAGTGCGCTGGCCTTCACAGCAGCTGGCGGGATTTGGATTGTCGGTCCTCTTACCGGAGGACGAACGAAGGAGCATACCCTTCATAGGAATGCCGGACTTGGGGAATTGGAGCGATTAGCAGGAGTCAAAACTAAGTTTATCTATCCGCTGGAATTAACAGGCACGATTGGACACGCTTTTGGGGTATCTGCTCCCTTGTCCATGTGGAGTTCTGTTTTTGAACCCGTTTCAGAGTCCGCTTCCAGTCTCGGAATGATTACGGAGGGGGTGACGCCGGGTTTGTCCTTCCTGACGGAGCAGCCTTACGGACAAGGTACTATTGTTATGCTGGGTTCAATGCCTGCCGGTGAAGAAGGTGACCTAATGTTATGTAAACTTATTGATCATTATGCAGAACGTACTGGTGTTACCGTACGCAGTGATGTCACTAAGGGAACCCTTGTCTGCCCTAGAAGCAATGACCAAGGTGCCGAAGTGTGGACCATTGTAAATATGGATGGACACGGGGGAAGTCTCACACTCCCGCGGGACGGACATGATGTTCTCTCAGGCAAATCCGTGGCCTGCGGCCCCCTCTCCCTTGGTGCATATGAGTACAGAGTAATCCGGTTATAAATACTTATCCTTACAGCATAAAAAGCCGCTAACTCCTTGGTCACCCAAGCGGTTAGCGGCTTCATTTCCGTTATTTTAACTTTTAATAACGCCTTTTTTAAGAATAACATTCCCATACAATGCTTCTTCACCAGTAACTATAACCGCATAACTTTGCTTAGAACGGTTATAGAAATCAAAACGTTCCTCATGTTTAATCGTCGCTTCAGCATCATGTTTGGCAATGATAGTCTCGTATGTGGACCAGATGACCGGTACAGTTGGATCTCCAGCCACCACTGCCATAAAAGCCACCTGTTGCTCTGCATAATGATCCAGAGGTAACAACTCTAAGATGGCATCCAGCAGGTCAGGAATACCGATGCCATCATATCTCAGTACCCTCGGATTCAACGAATGTCCGGGATAATTCGCATCAGCCAATACAAGCTCATCCCCATGACCCATTTCCATCAGAATGCGCACCAGCTCCGGAGACAGCAGCTTAGGAATTCCTTTTAACATAAGGCACCTCTTTACTTCCCATAAAATGATCGCAACGCTACCAGCTCATCAATCCGATGCTGCGGCAATTCTCTCTCCCCGCCAATCATCCGGGTAATGAAGGTGAGCTTGGCGGTATACTCAAGCCGCTCCATGTTCAGATATGCTTCCATAACATCTTCTCCCCAAGTAAGGGCTCCATGATTCTCGAGCAGGACCGCAGTTTTTTTGCCCAGGAAAGGCATCAGTGAATCTGGAATTTCTTCCGTCGATGGTGTTCCATATTCCGCCAATGGAATATCTCCGATCATGATCACCGACTCTGGCATCATCATCTTGTCGAGCGCCTCACCTTTTATGGCAAATGCAGTAGCATACGGGGGATGTGCATGGACCACACCCTTCATCTCTGGCAGCTCATTATAAATTCTTAGATGCATTTTCGCTTCCGTTGAGGGTCTGTAGCCTTCAGCTGCTTCAAGGACTTCACCTTGCAAATTCACTTTCACAAGCATATGAGGCTCTAAATATCCCTTACTCACCGCTCTGGGGGTAGTCAGAATTACATTCTCTGATAAGCGAGCAGAAATATTCCCATCATTAGCCGCGATAAAATCTTTATTAAACAGGTTTCTCCCGATATCACAAATCTGCAAACGTAATTTTTGTTCCAATGTATCCATAGGGTTTCTCTCCTCGTATCCTATTTTTCACAAACCTTCACCAAAGAAGGCTGATATGTCTTAAAGGCAAAAGATCTTTCCACTACCTGCTTGCCCTCGGAGATTTCCAATTCCCCTAGGGCAGCCAGTTGAATAATTATATTGCCAATTGCACTAGCTTCCACAGGCCCTGCTACAACTTTTCTCCCCGTAATATTAGCGGTAAGCTGACAGAGCAGTTCATTCTGAATCCCACCACCGACCATATGAATGATATTGATTTTTTTGCCGGTGATCTCTTCCATTTCGTTAATCGTATGGCGATAGGACTCTGCTAAGCTCTCAAGTATGACGCGAATAATCTCAGCTTTCGTGTAGGGGGCTTGCTGGCCTGTTCGTTCGCAATATTCTCTAATCCGTTGGGTCATCACACCGGGTGTACTAAACAGTTCATCATTCGGATCAATAATTGCTGGGGCATGATTTATGGTTTCAGCTAGCTCAACCATTTGGCCTTGGCTGACGTATTTTCCCGCTTCTGCCCAATTCCTTTGCAGCTCCTGCAAAATCCATAGTCCCGTTATATTTTTGAGCAAACGATTAGATTGGCCGTAACACTGCTCATTTGTGAATCCGTATTCATAGCTTTTCTCTGTAATGACAGCTTTAGGCGTCTCCATGCCCACTAACGACCATGTACCACAGCTAATAAATGCTGCATCATCCTTTAGAGAATAAGGAATAGACGCTACTGCTGAAGCCGTATCATGAGAAGCACCCGCAATTACCTCCATTGAACCTACGCTAAGCTCCTCTTGAATTACCGGAAGGATAGAACCAATAACCGTTCCCGCTTGAACCCGTTGTGGCACTAGACCAACCGGAATATTAAGCCTGCTGAATACTTCAGTGGAGACTTCACCAGATACAGCATCCATTAAGCCACTTGTACTCCAAATCGTGCTTTCTGCTGCCGCGATACCAGAGAATAAATAGTGGAACAGGTCTGGCATCATTAAAATAGTATCTGCGACCTCTAGCAGAGAATCATTATCCTGAAAATCAGCAAACAGCTGATAAACCGTATTAATCAAGCTCGGTTGAATACCTGTAATGCTAAATTGCTCCCTTGGTGGAAGCAGCGCCTCCAACCCTAGACGATGGCTTCCCATTCTCCTATCCCTATAATGATGGGAGGAATAGAGCAACATCCCTCTTTTATCAATAAAACCGTAATCGACTCCCCAAGTATCCACGCTTAGAGACCTCAATTTTCCATGCGCCCTATAAGCTCTCTGGATTCCTTTTTTCATTTCGTGGAAGAGCTTCAAAACATCCCAATACAAATGCCCGCCAACATACACCGGCGTATTAGCAAACCGATGAATTTCTTCCATGCGAAGGGTGTTACCGTCATACAATCCCAACATCACTCTTCCGGAACTGGCGCCAAGATCCATAGCCAGAAGCTTAATCGTATCACCCATTTCAAGCACACCTGCTCCACAAGAAGATTTTAATATAGCGGTCCGAAATTCTGACAGGCTCTGTAATCTGCTCCTTCCAGATTCTCCGTCCCAAATAACGACCACACCCGTGGCCTGAAAATACGTGATTCCTCAACGTTATGCATACTTACTGGAATACGCAAAATCGACGCCAGCGTAATCAGATCCGCCCCGATATGGCCATAACTGATCGCCCCATGATTGGCGCCCCAATTATTCATGACATCATATACCGATTGGAATGAACCACTGTTAGTTAGCTTAGGAGCGAACCAGGTCGTCGGCCATGTCGGATCTGTTCTCTGATCCAAAGTATGATGAACCTCTTCAGGCAGCTCTACGGTGTGACCTTCAACAAGCTGAAGAACAGGTCCAAGCCCCTTCACCAGGTTCAAACGAGCCATAGTAACCGGCATTCCGCCTTGGGTTAAATAATCGGTAGAGAAGCCGCCTCCCCGGAAATATTCTTGAGAAGCAGGCCGGAATTGTGTATTGCTTAGACAAGCCTTAGCCTCTTCGTCTGTAATCTCCCAAAAAGGTTTGATTGCAGGCTTACCCTCTATCCTTTGCTCACCTGTGCCATCAAGCGCAGCCGAACCAGAGTTGATCAGATGCAGTATTCCGTGAGCTGCTTCTCCCTCCAATTGATGACCCGTCACTCGCTTCACAGCATCAGGACTCCAGAAGGTCCGGACATCAGCAAAGATTTGTGCCGTATTCGTAAGCAAATAATTGAACAGCATCGTTACCCCATTCAGGCTGTCATTCTCTGTCGCTACGAGATAAGGAGCACGTTTGCCGTTCCAGTCAAAAGAAGAATTCAACATCGTCTCCATGAAATCGCCGTTAGGGAAATGGTCCGTCCATTGTCGCTGGCCTTGGAAACCGCCAACAATCGCATTGTGGCCGTTAGCTTCCTCCGCAAAACCAAGCTCAGCGAGAACCGGATTGCCGATCATCAGGTCGCGGGCGATCAATGTCATTTTCACACAGGTCTCCCACTGCTTCTCTTTCTCTTCTGCACTGATTTGCAGATGCTGCGGATTATTATCGGCGCCAACTTGGCAGTTTTCTTTAGTCCACGCAAGCGCCCGCTTAAATTCCTCTTTATCATAAATCTCTTCTTCAAAGCGCCGGACATATTCAGACATATCGATATATTCATTGCGCATGCCCAGATACTCTTGGAAAAATTGTTCATTCACAATGGAACCCGCAATCCCCATCGAAACAGAACCCATAGATAAATATGATTTTCCCTTCATTTGAGCAACTGCTAAGCCTGCTCTAGCAAACTGTAGCAATTTAGACTGCACATCCGCTGGAATCTCTTCACTGCTAGACTCTTGAACCTCTTCACCATAGATACCAAACGCAGGAATTCCCTTTTGAGCATACGCAGAGAGAACAGCAGCTAGATACACAGCACCCGGCCGTTCCGTTCCGTTAAATCCCCACACGGCATGCGGAATGGATGAATCCATATCCATTGTCTCTGAGCCATAACACCAGCAAGGCGTCACGGTGATCGACACCCCTACGTTAGCCCCGGAGAATTTCTGAGCCGCAGCAGCAGCTTCTTTAACACCACCGATCGTAGAATCGGCGATGATGCACTCTACAGGACTTCCATTCGGATACCTTAAATTCGCTTCAATAAACTTAGCCACCCGCTGAGCCATGCCCATCGTTTGCTCTTCCAGTGATTCACGAACGCCTCTTCTTCTGCCATCAATGGTTGGGCGGATACCAATTTTCGGATAGTTTTCTATCAATGCCGTTCCTCCTCAAGATCATCTTAGAGTCATCGTTAATAGATCTATTTCTCCTTCATCATAAAATCTGCAAGCGCTTTAGTCAACACAAAACAACATATTACCTAAACAAAAGTGTGGTTTTATGTGATATAATTATTATATATTGTGGTTTTATGTGAATATGTAATTATTTTTAGATTTAAACAACAATGTAGTACACTAGAAAGCAGACGATTTATATATAAAGGTGAGTGAACGAATGAAAGCATTTGAACGACGGGATCTAATTATTAAAGAGCTTTACAGACAGAAGAAGGTCCATGTCGCAGAGCTAGCGCAAAAATTCAACGTCTCGGAAGAGACCATTCGGCGGGATCTAGATAAACTGGACAAAGAAGGTCTTGCCAAAAAAAATTATGGTGGAGCCATTCTCAACGCCCATACCAATGAAGATCCTTCCTATACCAGCAGGCATCAGGTCAATATTGAAGCGAAGCGAATCATAGCCGATAATGTACTGCAATTAATCAATGATGGAGACAGCTTGGTGACGGATACGAGCTCAACGGTGTTTGAAGCCTTGCGTAGAATTATTGAGGAGAAAAACAATCTGACAATTATTACGAACTCTCTGGTGGTATTATCTGAATTTCAACACTCCGGTCAAAAGCTGATTTCCACAGGTGGAATTTTAGGCCCCGAGACCAGCTCCTTTGTTGGAAATACCGCTTCACAGACAATTCGAAAATATAATGTGGATGTAGCCATATTCAGCTGTAAAGCATTGTCCATGACAGGCGGTCTAAGTGATTCAAATGAAGAAGAAAGCGAACTGAAGGTGCTTATGCAGCAGCAGGCGAATAAAGTGGTTCTGCTCGTAGATCACTCCAAATTTGACCGGACCGCGTTCATTAAGTTGTTCAGCTTTGATAGAGTGGATTATATCGTTACAGATCAGAAGCCTTCTGAGGAATGGATCGATTTCTTAAATAATTACCATGTATCTCTTATCTATGCGCCCGCTGAGTGATCAGTAGGTGCATAGATAAAGAGAGATAATGACTTTATAACTTAATTGTTTAAAAGACCACTTTCCAAAACGACCTTCAGCCATTCCCCAGCAATCAGATCATGCCCGGCAGTCGTCGGGTGAACGCCGTCCCACAGCCAATAGGCTGCCTCTGCTCTCTCTGCAGCTGCGTTAAAAGCATCCTGTAGAGGTACATAAACTGTATCAAATTGCTCAGACAGCTGCTTAACCACTCCCTGATAATGTCTAATCTTCGCTTCCCATTCTGTCCACTGTTCAGCTGGAGCTCCGGTATTTAAAATAAAAGGCTCACATAAAACCAGCTTCGTATGTGGCAGAACTTCACGTGTTTCTTCAAGTACGTGACGGTAAGCGCGTTCAAAACGGTCCGTAACTCCACTTGGTTCCCCTTTCATCATTCTCCAAATATCGTTTACCCCAATCAATATACTAATGATGTCAGGCTGCAAGCTAATTGCATCTTCATTCCAGCGTGCATATAAATCGGAGATTCGATCTCCACTCACTCCGCGGTTATAGAATACCAGATTTTCTTCTGCCCGCTCATTCCCTAGCTTGCCTCCGATGATATACGCATAGCTATGTCCAAGAATATGATTCGGGTCTTCATCACGACCTCGATTCCCATCCGTAATGGAGTCACCCTGAAATAAGATCACTTTTGATTTTTTAGTAGCTGGATTAGTCATTGAATCTTTCATCTCCTTGATTACTAGTATATTAATCATTCAACTTGAATGTCTCCTATAATACAAGTAAAGTTATCATATAGAATACAAGGAGGAAAGAGAAAAATGAAATATAGAAGACTAGGCAATTCAGGGCTCAAAATCAGTGAGATCGGACTAGGCAGTTGGCTTACATATGGAACCGCAGCAGAGCAAAAGGCAGCCGATGCTTGTATAAGCAAAGCTTTTGAATGCGGTATCAATTTCTTTGATACGGCTAATGCATATAACCGTGGCGAAGGCGAAAAAGCGATGGGTGCTGCTCTACGTTCCTATGAAAGATCATCTTATGTGCTAAGCACAAAGGTCTTTTTCCCCATGGGAGACGATGTTAATAACCGTGGCTTGTCCCGCAAGCACATTATGGAGCAATGTGAGGCCAGCCTCCGCCGCTTAGGCACTGATTATATTGATGTATATTATTGTCATCGCTTCGATACAGAGACCCCTGTAGAGGAGACTCTACGCGCACTGGATGATCTGACTGCTCAAGGTAAGATTCTCTACTCCGCTGTTAGCGAATGGAGCGCAGCCCAAATCTCCAATGCTGCTGGTATCAGCCGCAGACTGAATCTGCGTCCACTGATCTCGAATCAACCTATCTATAATATGTTCGAACGTTATATTGAAGACGAGGTCCTTGAAGTATCCCAGCGTGAGGGGCTGGGCCAAGTGGTCTTCTCTCCACTAGCGCAAGGAATTCTGACTGGCAAATATAAACCGGGGCAACAACCTCCAGCAGGAACCCGTGCAGCGGATAATTCAGTTAATGGTGTAATCTCCAGCTACCTCCGTGATGATGTGTTGTCCGTGGTTGGACAGCTGGTTGAACTCGCTCACAGTTTAGACCTGAAGCTGTCGCAATTGGCATTGGCTTGGATCCTGCGCCAGCCTGGTGTAAGTTCAGCATTAATTGGTGCCAGTAAGCCAGAACAAGTTGCAGAAAACGCCAAAGCTGTAGATGCGGTACTCTCCGCTGATACTTTACAGCAGATCGAGGAGATTCTTAAGCCAGTAGCTGATTTTGCTCCTGCAAGATAACCTATTGCAAACTTGCCATATAGTACACAAAAGAGGTTGTGCCAAAAGCCATCACCATGGCTTAGGCACATCCTCTTTTTCTTTAAGAAATCAATTTAGACTCTTCGGCTTGTTCAGAAGCCTTATGGATAAAAGGCTCCAGTGGTTTCTTGAGGAGTAATGCCAGCAAGAGTGCCAGCACACCGAAGATAATCAGATAGATCACATCACGAATCGCCACTTCTGGCAGAATTCCCCCAACCGCCTCCCGCATCAGACTAATTGCATAGGTAAACGGCATATACGGATTTAATATTTGAAAAAAACGCCCTGTCGTACTAATCGGAAATGTACCGCCGGAGCTAGAGAATTGAAGCACCATGAACACGATCGCTATTCCTTTTCCCAGGTTGCCAAATACAGCGACAAGCGTAAATACAATGGTTACGAACACGATGCTGATTAACACTCCAAAAACTACAAACCACACCTTATTCACCACATAACAATGCAGAATAAAAATGTTGCCAAGGACAGCCACCAGCCCCTGAAGAATTCCCACCGTAAGGAAGGTCAGCAGGCGGCCAAAATACAATTGATATCTTTTGTACGTTAGCCCACCCGTATCCACACCTGTGCGGAGAAGGGAGACAAGCAGTGTGCCTCCGACCCATAAGGAAAGTACGACATAAAAAGGAGTCATTGCCGAGCCATAATTCGGAATGGGATATAACTTATTCTCTTTTAACACTACCGGATTGGCCAAAAAATCACTTTTGCTCTTAATATCTCCTCCGAGCAGTTGTGCAATCTCCCCCAGATCAATCTCCTCTTTAATTTGGCGGATCGTGGAAGCGGCTTTTCGAATCGAGTCTTCCAGTACTGGAAGATCATTTCTCACCAAATCTGCGGCAAGCGCCACTCCTTTATCCGCACGGGGGAGTCCTGTACGAATCAACTCCGAGACCTGATGAACCCGCTCTTCTACAGTAGGCAGATCCTGACGCACGAAGTTCGCAGCTTGCTGTATCTTTTCCCCTGCAGTAGGCAAGCTACTCTCCAATAGCGGAAGTGTATCTCGGATGAAGGCACCAAAGCCCTGGGTCTGATCGGCAACCCCACTGGCTGCTGTGTGGACCGCTTCGCGTATAGCTGGCAAATCCTGCTGCAGACTAGCTAAGCTTGTCTGCCCAAACTCAATCGCCGACACTGTCTCTTCCAGCAGGGTACCCAGCGCGGGTAAGCGATCTGGCACCTGCTGCAATGCGGTGGCTGTGACATCTGCCGCCGAAGTTATTTGCTCCAGTGTATTTTTTATGGCAGGGATTGTCGACGAATCATACCCTGAGATAAGCTTCGCAATCGCCAGCTTCCCAAGACCAGACTTTAGGAACAATTGGTTAATTGCACTGGAATCAGCGTTATCCTTATTCTGAACGTCAGCCGCCATAGCATTTACCAAGGACTTCTGACTGTTCAAAACACTGTCTACACCTTTCAATGCTGCAAGATCAGCAATAGACACTGTTTCAGGTGAAAATGTGTTCAATGCATTTAACATAGAAAGTGTGTGTTCAATCACGCTGCTTCCTGCAGCCAACTGTGCTGAGAGTACCTCCAGCTGCTCACGTACAGCTTGCGGCTCGTTATCCTCTCCCTTTAACTGTTCAGCAAGCTTGACCACTGAGTTCTCCGTTTGCTGTAGGAGATTAAGATTCTGTTTGATAGCTGCTGGAACAGCTTCAAATGCAGCACTGCTCTTCTCCAAAAATTGTTGAAGTTCCAGAACAAAATCATTTCCGGCAGTGGCAATCTTTTCTGCCTCAGGCAGTGCTGTTAAGGCAGCATTAACGATTTTATGCGCTTCCGTAAGACCTTGCGAGGCCTGAGCCATGATCTGTTCAACTTCACCATAATGGTTATCAAGTTGAACGATTAGCTGTGCTGCTTCTTCAATCTTGGGCAGCTTGTCCTGTAGCCCCCCTAAATGATTTAAGGTACTCGCGATTTGCGGCCAATGCTCAGCAATTTTCTCTAAAGCCTCACCCGCTTTTTCCACCTCTGGCAGCTTATTCTCCAATGTGGAAATACGCTCTGCTGAAGCATGAATCTGCGGCCAATTTTCCTGAATTTTCAATACACGTTTACCTGCGGTTTCAATTTCTGGCAGGCTCGCCTCTAATTTAAACAATCCTTTTTCTACCTTGCGTATAATGGGCAATTCAGATTGAAATTCCTTATCGATTTGACTTAAAACAGTAAATACCGTCTCACTAATCGTTTCCGTGAAATTCTCACTGATCTGTGTGGTGATTGAAGTGGCGCCCTTATCCGTGATTTTAGGAGCAATCGCATTTATTTTCTCATTGACGGTATATTCGATCTCTGGTTTCACAATCGTTCCTTCAAGAATTCCAGTCATTCGTTTGGAGAAATTAGCAGGGATAACAATACTGGCATAGTAGTCTCCGCGTTTGACACCATTATGTGCAGTCTCTGCATCTACAAAGGTCCAGCCCAGGTTTTTATTGCTCCGAAGACTTTCCATGACCTCATTCCCGATATTAAAATCCTTCTCCTGTACCTTAGTACCTTCATCTAAGCTGGTAACTGCAATTTTAATGCCAGAAGTATTGCTATAAGGATCCCATACTGACGCAACGTTCACCCAATCATACACGGAGGGCAATACCACCAAAGCGGCAACCAGCAATACGGCCACAGGAACTCTGAATAAGTTACGCCAATCGTTCCTATAAATCCGTAGTATTCCGCCCATTCGCTGCTCCCCCTAATCTGCATGTTTTGATATTTTAATATGCCCGAGGAGATAAGCTTTTACTATTCATTTTAGGGAACTCGTGACTTCTCATTGCTTTTTAAAAAAACTTTTAAAAAAATGCAACAAAAACTGCTCATTTCACGTAAAGAGTAATATATAACCCGTTTAAGAAAAAACGGAGCGGGTAATAAGTTTTATACAACGTCTTACATATCTCAAGGGGGAGATTAATAATGTTTAAGAAAAAGTCAGCGTATGTGTTACCGGTTGTTGTTCTGTTGTTTCTTTCCCTCATTACTTCTGCAAGTACCGTTGGAACACGGGTAGATGCGCAAGATAGTGACAAGACCCAGCATCAAACAGTTTACTTTCATACTATTGAATCCGACCATGGCAAGCTCTCCGGTACGACCGATGAAATAAACTGGTATCAGGGTGCTGATGCCGATCGAATCTTTGCTGAAAGAGATCCAGAAGCTGCAGCAGAAATCGGCGGAGCTCCAGACAGTTATTATATTGTAAATGATGTTGATACTCTAACAACTTATCCGATAGCGGATAACGCCACAGTGACGATGCAAATTTTTGATCACACTGGCAACATGGAAGACTTGGATATCAACTGGAATGAGTCCATCACCTTACAGCAATTTATGGATCAATTTAATAATACGGATGTCATCGACTTGAGCCAGTTCCCGTATCACATCACCATTCAGGACGGCGTAATTACTTCGATCGTTCAACAATATATACCTTAAGGTGCAACATAAGAAAGAGGGTTACTCAGCAGCCATCTACATGGCTTATGAGTAACCCTCTTTTTTATATACTCAACGAATTATTGTTTAGCAGCATCCTTAACGGGAACCCCAAAATTCGGCGTACCATCTTCATTCCAATGGAAGACTTGAGCACGAGTATGACGGTTCGGATCATACAGCGGATCGCCAGTAATTTCTTTATAATTGCGGCAGTGGTAGATGAGTACATCTTCCCCATTTTCATTTACAGTAAAACTGTTATGACCCGGACCATATTGTCCATTCTCTTCGTGGGTCTGGAATACCGGTTCCGGCAGTTTGGTCCATGAAGCGGCGTCCAGCAGATCGCTGTCTTCATCCGCAACCAAAAGTCCCATGCAGTAATTGAAATCCGTAGCGCTAGCCGAGAAGCTGATAAAGATACGGCCGTTACGTTTAAGCACTGCAGCTCCTTCGTTTACCTTGTACCCAATAATTTCCCAGTCATATTCAGGAGTAGCAATCATCGTCTGAGGACCCGTTAGCGTCCATGGATTATTCATTTCAGAAATATACAGATTAGAATTCCCCTCAATATTCAGGTCCTTCTGTGCCCATACATAATACAATTTTCCTTTGTGCTGGAAGGTGGTTGCATCCAAAGCGAAGGATTCCCAAGCGGTTTTCACCTGGCCTTTTTCTACCCATGTTCCTTCTAAAGGATTGGCAGATTCATTCTCAAGAGCAAACATACGGTGATCAAATAATCCATCCTTTGTCTCCGTAGTACGCGCCGCTGCGAAATAAATGTACCATTTCCCGTCAATATAATGGAGCTCTGGTGCCCAAATGTTTGCACTAAGCGGACCCGTCTCATATTTACGCCAAGCTACAGCCGGTTCTGCAGCAGCCAATCCCTCGATTGTTGTTGCTCTCCGCACTTCGATCCGGTCGTATTCTGGGACAGAAGCAATAAAGTAGTAATAACCATCTGTATGTTTATATACCCATGGATCAGCACGCTGCTCCACCAATGGATTTTTATATTCTACACTCGTATTCATAATCTCTCTCCTCTATTTAAACTTTAACAATACAGAACCATGCTGTGGAAGAGTTTGAGAAATACCTTCGTTAACTACTTCCAAATCGCGGCTCTGCCATAGATCACGTATAGTACTAGGAATTGAAACATTAAGCTGCTCGAATGATACCTGAAGCGTTAATGTTTCATCGCTAAGATTAAACAAAGCTACATAATGGTTACCTTGTTCATCCTCAGATGTCCAGATCGCATGCTCCTCATTTAGCGCTACCTGTCTGCCGCCTTTACCATAACGATGCAGATGAAGCACTTCCTTATTGGTCAATAAAGATAATGTCCAATCATCATTGTCCCGAAGTTCTCCTCCAAACATTAACGGGGAGCGGAAAATACTCCACAGTGTCATCATGGTGACCTGCTCGTCATGAGTAAACCGCGTGAACCGGTCTCCCCCGCCATCTACAGAACGAATGCCCAGATGACCTAACGGCAGCATGTCACAATCCGGCCAATGGCCCGGCTGCACATAAGGAGCCCATTTCTCACAGCGCTCAAACATCCCGCGCAGCAAATGCCAATGATCCCAGTAATCATCGGTCATTCTCCAAAGGTTAGCGTGTCCGGCTAAGTGTTCAGCCTCTTCCACTGGAGCAGGTCCAGGCGAAAGACTGAGCACCATCTCGCGACCACTGCGGTCAATAGCCTTACGGATCATAGCAACTTCTTCTTTGTGGTATCCATAAATGCGAGAAGCGGCAATATCATCCACTTTCACATAATCCACACCCCAACTGGCATACAACTGGAACAGCGAGTCATAATACGCCTGACTGCCTTCTTTTGAAGCATCTACTCCATACATGTCCGTATTCCATGGACAAATAGAATTTGGGTGAGCCACATCGCGTGCGGTTTGCTCAGATCCTAGTATGGCACTGGCCGCATGAGCAGCCTGACGCGGAATTCCGCGCATAATGTGTATGCCGAATTTCAAACCCAATCCATGCACATATTCAGCGAGTGGCGCAAACCCTTTGCCTCCCGCTGCGGAAGGAAACCGGTTCTCAGCAGGTTGAAGTCTGGAGTACTCATCCATAACCAGCGGTACAAAGTTGCGATACTGCGAAGAATTCGCTCCAGGCTCATACCACTGAATATCCACAACTACATATTCCCAACCAAAGTCCTTCAAATGGGTAGCCATATATTCTGCGTTGCCTCTTACTTCTTCTTCATTTACACTGGCTCCGTAACAGTCCCAACTATTCCAGCCCATCGGGGGCGTAGCAGCTAACAAATTTTGTTTGATGATTTTCACGTCCTTTTCAAAAACTTAGTATTCAATCCCAGCGAGGTGCCGAGGGATAAGGGCAAGTAGAGTCCTGTAATCTTGTTCTCACCTCTACGAGGCAGCCACAATAACGGCAAGTGCTACCAAATTGCAGGCCAGAGCAATCTCGGCAATGTTCAATACGCTGCAAATATTGCTCCTCCGGCGCTAAGGGTCTTTCTCTAGTGGCTATTTCTATTAAACGCTCCAGTTTTTCTGGGCTTATTCTCATGTTCTCATCACAGCTTTTGCAGCGACGGTTTTTTTCTTGATTCTCTGACATGATATTATTCCAGAGTCAAGACTACTACAGAAGCAGGTGGAAGCTCGCAGCTCAGCTTTTCACCCGATAAAGATGCACCCTCAAAAGCTACTGGAGTAACTGTATCCGGTGCCTCAAACGTATTGTGCGCACCCAGCACGGAATGCGTTAAGATCTGACCTGTCACTTTGCTAAAGGTAACCTCTTCAATACCAATACTTAGCGATGCGCTGTCATTATGGCTCAAGTTACAGAGAGAAACATATACTTTGCCATTCGTATCGCGAGAAGCAGAAACGCTAATCTGTGGAATTGTTAGCTCCCCAAACGTATAATCAGGGCTCTCAACAGTTACTTCAAGCAGTTCATTATCCTGATGCTCTTTGTACATTTCAAATACATGATAGGTAGGCGTTAGAATCATCTTGTCGCCCTCCGTCAGGATAAGAGCCTGCAGTACATTGACCACTTGAGCCAAATTCGCCATTTGCACACGACTGCTATGCTTTTGGAAAATATTCAGCGTTACCCCTGCTACCAATGCATCTCTGAGTGTATTCTGCTGATACAGGAACCCCGGATTCGTACCAGGTTCATTTAAGAACCAGGTTCCCCACTCATCTATAATCATTCCAACCCGCTTATCCGGATCATATTTATCCATTACCGCTGAATGTTTGGTAATCAGTTCATCCATATGCAAGGTTTTTTGCATAGTCTCAAACCATTCGGCTTCGTCAAAACCTAAAGCGTAACGTTTCTCTTCCCAGCTTCCAGGAATCGTATACGAATGAAGACTGAGACCATCCATAAACCGTCCAGCTTCGCGCATTAGCACTTCTGTCCAATTATAATCATCAACGTTGGCGCCACCAGCGATTCTATAGATCTGATTTTCACCATAATTACGCACATATGTCTGGTAACGTCTGTACAAATCTGCATAATATTCTGGACGCATATTGCCGCCGCAGCCCCAGTTCTCATTACCTACACCAAAATACTTCAACTTCCACGGCTCTTCACGCCCATTTTCACGACGCCAATCCGCCATCGGTGATTCGCCTTCAAAGGTCATATATTCAACCCACTCCGACATCTCCTGAACAGTGCCACTGCCAACATTCCCGCAGATATATGGTTCACAATCCAGCAACTCACATAATTCAAAAAATTCATGAGTCCCAAAATGATTATTCTCGACGACACCGCCCCAGTGCGTATTCACCATCCGCTTACGGGTTTCTTTTGGACCGACGCCATCCTTCCAATGATACTCATCGGCAAAACAGCCCCCCGGCCAACGAAGGACAGGAATATTAACTTTTTTGAGTGCTGCTAGGATGTCGTTGCGAAAGCCCTTGGTGTTCGGAATCGGCGAATCTTCCCCCACATAGATCCCATCATAGATACATCTGCCCAAATGCTCGGCAAAATGACCATATAGATACTTGCTAATCTTATTAATTCCTTTACCTGCATGTAGCTTGATAGTAGTCATCTATTCTCTTCTCCATTCTTTTGCTTACCCCAGATGGAAATTCCATTTTCATTTAATCCAGTAAATACAAGGGTCTGAGTTTCTTTCTCCCAATCCCATGACGGAAGCAATTGCACCTTCTCTATCCGGCCTTTACCCTCGATAACGTCATTCCAGACCAAGGTCAGGACTCTGCGTCCATCAAAAGACCAGCTTCCCTTTCCATTCGCACCTTCCAGCTTAAAGTCAGACGATAGACTTATGAGGGTAGACTGAATCTGGCCATCCACTGAGGGGTCCATTACAATCCATTCCCACTGTCCTGCGATTAGCTGTTCTGGAATATCCTGTTCCACTTCACCCGCATACCGTTCTGGAGATACAACAGGCCAACCATCCTCTGTCCACAGAATTCGACGAACCTGTAAATAGGACCAATGTTTATCGATTTCACCACGTGCATGATGAACTATATAATAGCTGCCATCCTCATGAAGAACTGAGTTATGGCCGGGAGCAATCCAACCTGGATCTTGTCCAAAGCGATAGCCACCCAGTATTTTATTGCCGACCTCATATCGGGGTTGATGCGCACTATCACTCATATCTCGTCCGTTATAATCCACATATGGGCCGGTAATAGTATCTGCACGAGCGACACGAACGTTATAATCCTCAAACAGGGAGTCATAGGAGACGAACAAATAGTATTTTTTGAATTGCTCGTTATACACTATGTACGGTCCTTCAACTGCTCCATCTTTAATGGTGTTATCCCGTTTAGCGATCAGCGTACCAAAACCTTCTTGCTTCGGTTTGCCCGTTTCCGCATTCAGCTCAATGATATGAATTCCACCAAAAAAAGAACCATACACCATCCACATCCGTCCATCTGCATCCGTAAGCACATTTGCATCAATCGCATTCAGTGAATCTTCAGCACGCGTCTGAATCACCACACCTTCATCGGTCCAAGGTCCCTCAATAGAAGATGAAGTTTGAAGTCCGATTAGCGATTGTCTACTTCCAAAAGATGAGGCCGAGTAATACATTCGATACTGATCACCGTATTTCACCACATCGGGTGCCCATAAATTAGTAGCCCCTGCCCATTCCTTCGCAACTCGGGGAATTCCCGGCAGCGCATAATGAACCCATTCCCAATGGATAAGATCCTGTGATTTTCGAACCATTACGCCTGGACGTAATTCTCCTCCGACTCTTATATCGGTAGAAAAAACATAGTAACCCTCATCTGTTTTAATAATGCCTGGATCATGTGTGTTGTGAAGCGTCCATAAAGACTCAATATCAATCACTGATAGATCATACATTGGCATGTTCCCTGGGGAACATGGAAAGACAAGATCTGTTGTCTTTTTTACCATTAAATTATCACCTCAGAAATAGCAACAGATTGAGCAGCAATAAATATTAAATTTAAAATGAAAAAATATGTATTCGCTTACAATATAAAATAACATATATAAAAAGCCTTGTAAATATATTTCTATAAACCTTTTTATGTTTATATGAAATTAAACTCGAAATAAATGAATTATGGCGAAATAATCGTCTTTTTCTTTAGTTTAATCCTTTGTTTGTTTAAATTTTACTAAATTAAAAGAAAATCATGCCAAAAATCCCTCTTATATTTGACCATTCTACAAAATAAGGAAGTATACTTTATTTATATGCCTTATTAGTTTATAATTTTATAAAATAGTATAATTTATGACGTAATCGGAAGAAGGTATTGATAAAATGATCTATATTAAAGATTTAATGAGTGGATTAGAAATTTTCAAGGCACTAAGCTCAGAAATCAGAATCCTCATTTTAGAGCTCCTTGCCACCAATCAAGCCTTGAACCTGAATGAAATTGCCAAAAAACTGAACCTCAGCAACGGCGCCATTACCATGCATATTAAAAAGTTAGAAGAAAGCGGTCTCATTGAGATAAACACATCAGTGGGCAAACACGGTATTCAAAAGGTCTGCTATTTAAATAAGGACAAGCTTATTGTTGACCTTCGCAGCAAGGATGTTGATAATCTTTACGAAGTAGAAATTCAAGTAGGTCATTACAGCAACTATCAGGCTGTTCCAACTTGTGGATTGGCTACCAAAGATAGCATCATCGGGGATTTCGACGAGCCGCGTTATTTTGCAGATCCGCAGCGAATTGAATCCGAAATTATTTGGATGGCTGAAGGGTTCCTCGAATATAGAATTCCAAACTACCTTAAAGCCAACCAAACGTTCCGCGAAATTCAGTTCTCGATGGAGATCGGCTCTGAAGCTCCTGGGTCTAACGATAACTATCCGTCCGACCTTTATTTCTATTTAAATGGAATTGAAATCGGATTCTGGACTAGCCCTGGCGATTTCGGAGATACCCGGGGAACTTTTAACCCCGATTGGTGGCCTCCGCACCTAAACCAATACGGCATGCTGAAGCTGATCCGTATCAATAATGAAGGCAGCTTCATTGATGGCTGTCGGATTTCTGATGTGACCCTTGATGATATTCAATTGGATTACAAAAGTGAACTCACATTCCGTATCGCAGTAACCGACAAGCCTACAAACAAACGTGGACTCACGATTTACGGAAAACATTTCGGCAATTATAGCCAGGACCTACTGGCACGTGTGTTGTATGATGTACATGAAGTTGGAGAGGGCCTCCCTCGTAACGCTGTTATAATAGCAGAGTAACCAACCCTGATTTAAATAAAAAGACCCTAAATTCAGCTAACGCTGATTTAGGGGTCTTTTTGAGCTTCGTATATTTTTTCGATATTGAACCATAATAACTTTGTCTCCCAAACCACCGAGAAGGAGTGTTTCGAATGCGTGAAGGTCTAATTCCCGCTGTTCTTGGAACCGTCGTAACCGCTTCTAGCGCCGCTTTTCTTGGAAGCAAGTATAAGATGGCAGCAACAGGCGTACTTGGATTTGGTCTGGCTCATGTCGTATTGGGTGCCATTGATCTGTTTGAGCATCGGTAAGGATTGGAAGATGCCGGGTGGTATGAACACTGCCCGGTTTATTTTGTATTTATTATGTTGGCGCAATTACAAGCTGCTCCAACGAATGAAGTCATAAAAACAGCGATTCTCCTGATATCGGAGAATCGCTGTTTATGTTTGGGTCGCTGGCTGGTTACTCCAACCTTGTCTCCATCATCTCACGTGTATCTCACGTGGCTTACGTATCTCACGTGGCTCACGGACCCAGATGACGTTATTTGCATATTTTTAGCCCTTGGAGCATGTTTTCGGACTCCAGTGACGCTATCCCTTGGAAAATGACCAATATTGGACGTTTTTCAAGCCAATAGCTGCAATGGAGTCCGATAGCACCCAAAATATTAGCAAATGCTGCGTATAAGGTCCGCTGGGTCCGATAGCTAGTACTAATACGGATATCTGATGGTAGTTGTGCATGCATGTTGTTGGATAGTGAAAACCTACACGCATCCGTAAAGGGCGATGCATGAGCATTCGAGAGCGAGAACCTACACGCTTCCGCAAAGCGGCAATATATGAGCTTTCGAGAGCGAGAACCCACACGCTCACGCCAGCGGTAATGCATGAGCATTCGATAGCGGAAACACACTTGTTTCCGGCAGCGTCAACCTAGGTGCTTCCAACAGCAGCATTCCACTCGCTTCCGCCAGCAATCAGCTAAGGTCAAAAAAGGGGCTGTCCCAGCAGCTATTTTCATAGCTTATGGGACAGCCCCTCTTAGCATTTTGAATATTTATTTTATAGCTACATAAAATAATCGTTCAGCATCATCTTCTGCCTCTACCCACTCGAAATCGGCATAGATCTTCACATCACTAAACCCAGCCTTAAGCAGCTCTTCCTTCATCCAGTTAGGATCGTAGGCACGCTGAATATGGGTCTCTTCGAATCGGCGATAGCGATCGCTGTGTCCGTCTTCACGGGCAAAAATGGACAGATGATGTTCAATTTCGCGGCGTGGAACATCCATCTCACAAGTCCAAATATAAGACACAGATGGCTCGTCCAGAATAAAGGGCTGTTCTTCTTCATAACGAATTAGTGTGTTTGGATGATGCACATCGAACAGAAAGGTTCCGCCTTGCTTTAACCCTGCATAGGTACTGGCAAAAACAGCGCTGATGTCATCCTCTTCCAACACATAATTCAGACAATCACAAAAGGAAATCACAGAATCCACCAGCTCGGGAAGCTCCCATTCCTTCATGTTTTGTCTAATCCAACGAACACTGCCTTCACGCAAAAAGCGCCGTCCCTGGGGATGCTCCTCCATTTTGCGCTGTGCCACTGAGAGCATGTCAGAAGATAAATCGATTCCGGTCATATGATATCCTGAACCCGCCAAAGGAATTGTAATACTCCCTGTACCACAGCCAAGCTCGGCTACAGTTAACGGCTTGCCGTATTTACTCCATGCGGCTTCAGCAAAGGATATCCAATCTGGATACGGCATATCTGCCATAAGCTCATCGTATACATAAGCAAATTTCCCATAGGAAGACACAATTACACCGCTTTCTATAACAACATTTTATAAATTACGTCTATTGAATCGTAAGCTTAATCCGTCGTTTCTTCTTGCCCTTCGGTTGTTCCTTCTTCATTATCCTTAGCAACAAGATAAGTCCAATTCTCTTTTTGAGTAATATGGCCTTCCTTCATCAGCTTCCCAAGTGCACGCTTGAAGGCGGATTTACTGATTCCGAACCGTTGTTTGATAATATCTGGCGGCGTAGCATCCGAATAAGGCATCGCTCCCCCTGGACGAGCATTTAAGAACTCCAAAAGTGCGGCAGAATCTACATCCATCCCCACTTCTTTACGGAGACCCATAGAAAGGTTAACACGTCCATCCTCACGGATATGAGAGACACGTGCTTCAAACTGCTCACCAAGACGCAGCAGACGGCTCCGCTCAGATGAATGGACCATACCGATAATCCCAAAGCCTAGAACACCCGCATCCACAAGTACAAAAGTACCCATTTGCAGCGGCTTATACACTCGGGCTGTTACAGTCTGTCCCATCCAAGATTCAGGTGCAGGCAGAGCTAGTGGAGCAAGCTCCTGTTCTCCGGCCAGCTTGGCACGCAGACGCCCCTGTTTATCATGCTCCATGATCGCAAACACATAGTCTCCAACCTGCGGACGCAGCTCTGGAAGTTCTGGAAGCTCACGAATAGGCAGCAGCAGCTGGCGTCCAAGGCCCATCTCCAAAAAGCAGCCCAGACGCGGATGAATATCAGCCACTTCCAATAACGCCATCTCGCCCAGCATCAGAAATGGTTTTTTCATCGTTGCCGCAAGACGGTCCTCGGTATCAAAGAAAATGAAAACTTCAACTTTATCGCCTGCTTTTACCTTCTCTGTCAGCTCCGTATAATGCAGCATAACATCTTGGTCTCCAGCATTTAAAAAGAATCCGTATGGGGAAACTTCCCGCTCTACATGAAGTGTAACCGTAGTTCCTGCAATCAGGCTCATACAGTCTCCACAACCTTGGCATCGGACCACAGACGCTCGATATTGTAATATTCACGCTCATCGCGGTGGAATATATGAACGATAACATCGCCAAGATCCATCAGCACCCAGCGTGCTGAATCCATGCCTTCAATCCCTTTGATGACTCCGCCTGCTTCATGAACTACTTTACGGACTTCGGTAGCGATCGCCTGTACCTGAATATCCGAGTTACCGTGACATACGATAAAGTAATCACTGATTGGTGAAACATTACGTAGATCTAGTGCCACGACGTTCATTGCTTTTTTATCTTCAACAGCCTTAAGGGCCAGTTCTAACAGCTTGCTTGGTTGTACACTCATATTTTATCCTCCAATATTCTAACTAAATCATTACGCGCCAGTACCGTTAAGGGGAAAATCACCCGGCGTTTCTCCAGTAACAAACTAATCGTAGAATCGAACCCAGCGACTAATCCTTCTTCCAAACTTACTTGTGCCTTCTCGCGTATCTTATCAACCCCGGGAAAATCACGCCCAGGCTCGATGTAGTCAGCTAGGCAGACGATTTTTTCAAGTAAACTCATGTCTTCACGGCCTGAGGTATGGAAACGAATCGCATTGATAATATCAGGATCCGTAATCCCATAGTCTTTCTCAGCTACAAAGGCGCCTACTTCCGAATGCCACATCTGCTTGTCATACACCAGAAGATCCAAATTCAATTGATTTTGTTCAATAATCTCCTTCATTCGCTCAACCGGCCAATACTTGGCCACATCATGCAGAATCGCTGCTGTCTCTGCACGTTCAGGGTCAGCACCATATTGCTTCGCCAGTTGAATAGATGTCTCCATCACGCCGAGTGTATGCTTCCAGCGCTTATCAGGCATCTGTGTGGAGACCGCCTCAATCAGCGCTTCGCGGCCGTATGCCATACAATCCACTCCTTTGAACATAATCGAACACTGCCTCTGGAACCATATAACGAATAGATTTACCTGCTGCCGCCCGTTCTCTTAACATCGTTGACGAAATATCAACCAGTGGCATATCTGCAAGCAATACCTTTTTTGCTATAAAGTCTGGCAATGCATCTAGATCAAGAGGTGTTCCCGGACGACCCACACCAATAAATGTAAGCCGCTGCACCAGTTCTTCAATCTCGTTCCATTTCGGCAAATACTGGACCATATCCGCTCCAATGATGAAATAAAGATCGAAATGCGGATACTCCTCTTGCAGACGTCTTATGGTCTCATAGGTATAGGAGACGCCACCTCTGACAACTTCCCAATCTAATGTGCAAAAAGCTTCGTGATTCTTCACCGCTTCCTGCACCATTGCTAGCCGGTCTTCTCCAGATACACCTGCCTCATGTTTATGAGGCGGGATATGTGAAGGCATAAACCATACCTCTTGCAGACCATAAGTATCTCTTGCGGCTTCCGCTGCCATCATATGACCGATATGAAGAGGATCAAAGGTACCTCCCATAATTCCAACTTTCAAGAGGACGACCTCCTCGGTAAGGTATACTTACAGCTATTAACGCGGCAGCTCAATGGTTTTATTATCACGTGATTCTTTGTATAGAACGACAGTCTTACCGATCACTTGCACAAGCTCAGAACCCGATTGTTCAGCCAGAGCAGCACCGATTTCCTTGGGATTCTCAATATTATTGCTCAGTATACTAATCTTCATAAGCTCGCGCTTCTCAATAGCTTCTTCAATATGGCGTACGAGGTGATCGTTTACTCCACCTTTGCCCACTTGAAAAATAGGATCGAGATGGTGCGCCAATGAACGAAGATACCGTGTTTGTTTACCAGTTAACATAAATGAATAACTCCTTAATTAACATATATTATTACCTATTATTACCCTAACTTAATGAATCCATTTCTTACTCATTTCCACCCAAACAATCCAGAATGGTCTGCCGCATGATTTCCGTAGGAGCAGGCTGCCCTGTCCAATACTCCAGAGCATAAGCTCCCTGATAGACAAACATACCAAGACCTCCATGAATCGTGCAGCCCCGTTCGAGTCCTTCCAACAATAGCCGCGTGCGCAGCGGATTATAAATCAGATCGCTTACGACCATTCCTTCACGAAGCAGTCCAGGATCTATCGGTGTCTCATCCATATGAGGATACATACCTACGGAGGTAGTATTGATCAGCACGTCTACACCACTTAGCATTTCTGCTACTTCGTTCATGCTAATCCCGATGACATTCCCTTTGCTCCGGCACTGTGTCGCCAAGTCCTCTGCCTTCTCAGCGCTGCGATTAGCAATAATGATTGAAGAAGGTTTCTCTTGAAGTAGTGCGGCAACAATTCCTCTTGCTGCTCCACCGGCCCCGATAACCATAATCTTCGCACCAGACAAATCAGAAATAGCTTCCGCTTTGAGCGAACGCACATAACCGATTCCATCCGTATTATATCCGGTGAGCACTCCGTTATCATTAACAATCGTATTGACTGCACCAACGGCTACTGCACTCTCATCTAATACATCCAAATACTCCATCACCGCAACCTTATGCGGAATCGTCACATTCACTCCACGGAAACCAAGCGTACGGATCGCTTGCACCGCATCCCCCAGCTTCTCCGGGAGGATATGAAGCGGTACATAAGCACCCGGAATTCCCAGCGCTTGCAGCGCTGCTTCATGCATAATTGGAGATTTGGATTGTATAATAGGATCTCCCATTACACCGAGTAGAATATTACCGCTATTGTAGCCTTCGACTGCTGTTGTAGACAATAGATTATCCTCCCTCGTTAAATCATCGAAGGGCGGGTAAGCACCTTCACACCACGGGGAACGTGAATGGCCACAACTGCACCTTCAGTTCCATTAACCTTAATCCAGCCCAGACCCGAAATGTACAGATCGGTTCGGCTGCCCCGATTAATCCGGAACTCATGCCGCTGCCAAGGTGGCAGCTTGTCCATCCGGTCACTTCCCGGTGGAGACAGCATTTCACCGCGATGATCCTGATAGAGGGAATCTGCGCGTTCCAGCTTCGTGCGATGGATTTTTAAAGTACCACTAATAAAGCAAGTGAAGGATTGATGCGGGCCTTGTACGAAATCAAAACGTCCCAGTCCACCGAAGAAAAGAGTCTGTCCTTCGTTCAACTGATAGACTGTTGGCTTCAAAGGATTGGCAGGCATAACTGCATCCAGATCCTGACGCTCTACTAATTCACTATAACGCCAAGGATACACAATCCCTGGAGTATCTATAATGTAGTGGCCATCATCCAATGGAATTTTGACCGTATCGAGTGTTGTGCCAGGGTAACGTGAAGTCGTTAACTCCTGCTCCAAATCGCTATAGTCCGAAATCAGACGATTAATAAGTGTGGATTTGCCCACATTGGTAGCACCCACGACATATACGTCACGTTGGCCGCGCAACTCCGTTACGGCTTCCAGCAAACGGTCAAAACCTTGATTGCGTTTCGCACTGCAAAGTACGATTTCAGCCGTCCGCAAGCCTTCCTCTTTACAGCGCTGCTGCATCCAGTTACGCAACTTGTTCCAGTTTGTAACTTTCGGCAGCAAGTCACATTTATTCACTGCAAGAATAACAGGGTTATTGCCAACAAAGCGCTGCAGGCCGGAAATCAGACTGCCTTCAAAATCGAAGATATCGACAATATGAATAACAAGCGCATTCTTCTCTCCTACTCCACTCAGCAGGCGAAGAAATTCATCCTGATTCACCGAAACAGATGAAGCCTCATTATAATTTTTAATCCGGAAACAGCGTTGGCAAATCACCGGGTCCCGTTCAAGTGCAACCTCCGGAAGGTATCCTGGTTGATCCTTATGCTCCGTCTGAAGCTTGATGCCGCAACCGCTGCACTTCTCAGGACGCTGTGTTTCGCTTTGTTCGTTCATTACTATTTTTCCTCCTCGTGCCACAATCCTTTTTTGCGAAGCCGTGTCAGAGCAACCCGCTCTACCCGGCGATTAAACCTTGTGCCGAACCCCTCATCCTTGACGGAGATTGGCAGTACCAAAACAGTATACAGGCCAAGGCGATTGCCGCCGTATACATCTGTAAGCATTTGATCTCCCACCACAATCGTTTGTTCAGGTGGCAGCTCCATCTGCTTCATCGCTTTGAGAAAAGGAGCATTACTCGGTTTACGAGCCTGGTGCACAAATTCAATATTAAGCGGTGTTGCAAAGCGTGACACCCGTTCCATGTTATTGTTAGATACGATGATGAGCTTAAAGCCCAGTTCCTTCACCTTTTCGAACCATAACAACAGCTCCGGAGTAGCCACAGGCGCTTTGGCACCGACCAGTGTGTTATCCAGATCCGTGATGATTCCGCGATATCCCTGTCTATACAGCTCGTCCAGAGCAATATCGAATACCGTATTCACCCGGAGTTTGGGAACTAACATTTCAAACAATACGTTCACCTCGATTTCATACAAAAAACTATAACATACTCCTTGCGCATCGCAAATAAATCTGTATCTATGCTTTCACGCAAAGTGTTATTTCTTGGATCTCATTTTTCTCCGCACCCACAAAGCTTCAGTATACACGCTCTGCCAGTCTTTGTCTTCAATAACCTCAGGGCTATATTTCGCCTTTTCGAACATTGCTAATAGTGAGGATAGATGATCAGCCACTGCCGGCCGTTCTCCACTCCAGCGATTTACGGCTTCACGCAAAGTTTCGTGCTCTTCTTTTAGCATTCCCTTGCGATGCAAATACCTTACCCAACGCTCAGTTTCCGCCACTACTTTCTGATCTGGCGTTAAAGGCCGGCCATTGCGCAGCTGCTGCATGAAGAAGCGAAGCTTAAAGCGTCTATACCAAATTATAAAAATCGTCCAGGACAGCAACACCACTACAGCTGCCACAACAACCCAAAGACCTACATGAAACCCTTGATCTTCTTGTGCGTTACTCACAGGCGCTGGTGTAGGTTCTGCCTGTTCTTCTTGATCTTCTGACTCGACCTCAGGGGTTTGCTCATTCTGAGTTAAAAGCGGAATATTAAATCCAGGTGTAGCTTCAACTGGGATCCAACCATAATCACCAAAGTAAACCTCAGCCCAAGAGTGGGAATCCGCATTGGTAATTGTATAGTTATTATTCACTGTGCCTGATTGCTGTTGTGCCGGATTCATTGGGATTTCTGGCTGTTCCCCAGGTGCGTACCCCTTAACCCATCGTGCAGGGATGTTCAGAGAGCGCGCCATAGTAACCAGTGCAGTAGAATAATAATCACAGTAACCTTCCTTTAACTCAAACAAAAACCCTTCTACAAAATCGTTGCTTGTGACACGTGATATATCTGGATTATTGGTATATGGAAAGGTTTGTTGTAAGTATTGTTGCAAAAGCGCTGTTTTTTCATACGGCGTTTTTCCTTCAGCCGTGATTTCCTCAGCCAGCTCCCTGACTCTTTTAGGAAAATCGTTAGGCAGTTGAAGAAACATTTTCTCCAAATCGTTCCCTTTATATAGCTCCTCATACGTCTTTGTTGTCAATTCTTGAACAGGAATTACAGGAACCTCAGACGTCACCTCAAAGGTAGACGGATAAGCGAGTTTCTTCCCATCCACATCCCAGATCAGCTCGCTGTCCCGGCTTCTCCAGGAGAGTCCATTTCCAGCTTTTTCCCCATTTAAAGAATCCACCGAAGATACTGAATAAGTGCCAAACAGCACAGGAAATTCATTATTATTAAGCACGGTTACTGTTTGTTTCAGTGTTCGTGTATTCACTTTAGAACCCGCACTGCTCTCTAAAGATTCACCTACATCCACCGCTTCTAGAGGTCCCCGATTTAACCGATCTCTATCGACCCAGCCTCTTCCGGAATATAATCTGCGCGTTTCTCCCCGCATATAAATACGCAAATCAGAAACCACTGTCATCACCGGTGTATAATCGAAGGTAAAGCCGCCGCCTAGTTGATCATCATTCAGACTGTAACCTGACGAAGTATTGTTAGTAGGGGAGACAGAACCCATCTCAGATTTCGTGGTCCCAACTGTGCCCTTCCCAGAAGACTTCCCAATCCCATTCCATTCTTGCCAAGCGGTATAAGGATCGGTTAGGGTAGGCCTTACCCCAGGCATATTCACTCCAATTAGGATGACCAAAGAGAAGACGATGGCAATATTAATGACAATTTTCGTGGGATATTTCAGCAGATGCACCCAACCACGCGGATAATGTAGCTGGAAGCTTCTCAGATGATGGCTGACCAGCCAGCCCATCCCCGCAAATACCGTCCAGGCTACTTCCTGCCACAAAACGATAGATGTAAAGGAATCCAAGGCAGCAAAAGCCACTATGTTCATTCCTATAAACCATAAAATACGTCTTTTTGAGGATGCCCACCAAGACGACAACAGCAGCAGGGCTGAGGCCCCGAGAGCAAACCAGATATAGGGCACCATATGAACTGCAATATCCTGCAGTCTGTCCGGGAGGGTTGTTGCCCAAGGATCAGCGACGTATATACCATAATTGATAAGTATACGATAAACGATATAAATAATAGCTGCCGCTTCAATAAAGAGTCTTATTTGAACTTTAACAGGAATTATGATTTCAATAACAGTGATCGTTATTAATGCAGCCCACACAACAGCAGTTGTCTGTCTTAACCAGATAGGCTCCGTATAAGAGACCCACTGGTGGGCTATAATCAAAAGCCACAATAGACCTAAAGAACGGTGCCAGGAGAATTTCATCTGATTCCACCAGTTTTTCATATCAGACTTCCCCTCCTAATACTATGGGAAGCTCTTGCAGTGAATTAATGCTGTAGCCTGTAATCCCCCGAGATCTTAGAACGTCTGTCCAATCTGTGCTGCTGTTCGTTTCTGATAAATTCCCTATATGAATGTGAGACGGAGTCATCCCTCTGCTGTCAGCCCAACGTAATGCATCCAGTACAGGTTGGCCACTTTGAGGACTAATTAGCACGAAGTATGAGCCTTTAGGGAACATACGATATCCTTTTTCCAAACGGGAAATGAGTGGACCATGCCCTTCGGCGTTAAGATCGATCAAATATTGAATCATTTTCTGACGTTCAGCAGCACCTTCAACTGGTGCAAATACCTTCGTGGTCTTATCCAAGCAGCAAAGACCGATCCCTATCCGCTCTCGAATACCGAATCCAAGAAGTGAAGCTGCTACAGAGACTGCGAGTTCAAATTGATTCGAATTCATATAAGCAGAAGCAGAGCCGTCCAGAACTAGAATGGTTTTGGGAATCGACTCATGCTCGAACTCTTTGGACTTCCACGAGCCTGTCTTTGCCGTTGCATTCCAATGTATGCGTGTTAGGCGGTCGCCGTATACGTAGTCGCGTACACCGTTAATTTGGGTGGTCTCACGACGTGATTGAACAACAGAGGTCTGTGGTCCAGAAAGACGGGATTTTCTTTCATATAACTGCCAGCGCGGAACATAGATTGCACGAGGCAACACCTGAAACTGTCCTTCAGCCAGAAAAGTACCTTTATGCTCGACAAGGCCAAAAATATCTTGGCTGATGATATCCGTATCTGAAAATGTATAAGTGCCCCGTTCCAGAACCGGTGTCTGAAACCGCAGTTCCCCATGCCCTCTGAGGCTGGGAATCAGGCTTTCCTCAAATACCCATGATTCGCCATTATGCCGTTTCAGAACTTCCCTTACAACCACATAAGGTAAAGGCAAAATCCCCGGGATTGTGACCTTCAGACCTACACGAAGATACCCACCGGCAGAGAGCAAATCTCCCTTATCCTGTTCGGTATAAAAACTGCGAACACCCTTAGCCCGCCGAACGCCTCCTAAACCTCCAGCAATCAGATATGCAATAAGTACAGAGACCATAATAAACAACATAAATGCAGTTTTGCCGCCCTGAAATAGTACATATAAGAGAGTAATACTCCAAATTACAAGGATGCTGGCGAATTTGGTATGCTGAATGTGAGCTGCCACCGTAGACAAATAACGTCTCATATTATTGCCTCATCGTAACAGGCACATGAATGCTCTGCAGAAGCTTTTGAAGCAGAGAATCTACGCTAATATTATCTAGGCGCGACTCTGGACGCAGCAATATACGATGACCCAAGGCAAATGGAGTAAGCACCTTTACGTCATCCGGAAGAACATAATCCCTTCCCTGTAGGAAAGCATAAGCTTTACAAGCCAGCATAAACGATAACGAAGCACGTGGACTTGCACCTAGCAATACAAGCGGATGCTCTCTTGTCTGGCGTACAATATCTAACAAGTAATTCAGTACAGGATCACTCATATAAATCTCACGAATCTCCTCTTGAATACTAGCGATCTGCTCCATACTAGTGACAGCTGTAAGCCTGTCCACTGGTTGACCTTCTTGATGGCTCAACAATAGATTTTTTTCGGTTGCTGCATCAGGATAACCAAGACTAATTCTTAGCATAAAACGATCCAACTGAGCTTCCGGCAGCGTGTAGGTTCCCTCAAAATCTATCGGATTCTGGGTGGCGCACAACATAAATGGATGCGGAAGCGGATAGGTCTCCCCATCTACGGTTACATTACGTTCCTCCATCACTTCCAGAAGGGCGGATTGTGTCTTTGTCGTGGCTCGGTTAATTTCATCAGCCAGCAGGATATTCGTCATCACCGGACCTGGGCGGAAATGAAACATCTCGTCCCTCGGATGATACACAGATACACCGGTAATATCACTCGGAAGAATATCCGGATTACATTGTATCCGGCGATACTCCCCGGACATTGATCTGGAAAGTGCGCGAATAAGCTGGGTCTTTCCTGTTCCCGGTACATCCTCGATCAGAACATGACCACCGGCAAGCAGCGCTGTTAGCAGCAATTGTATTTCAAATGATTTTCCAAGTATGCAGGATTCTAGATTATTACGGACAGCATTCATGATGTGCATTGATTCTTGACGAACGGGCATATATGATCCTCCTAGGTCAGAATAAGCAGTAATATTTATATTTTACATGATTAGGGGACCCAAAGTACATTGTTGAAGCTTACGAAGTGTAAACAAACCAAAAACCCGCAGGACACAATGTCCCGCAGGTTCTAATCTAAAGCGCTAGAATCCCATTATCCTTTAGGCCGGACAACCAATGCAGCCAGGAAAGAGAACACAATCGCTGACGAAATCCCTGCGCTCGTGATATCAAAAATCCCTGTAACTACACCGATCCAGCCATCCCGTTCCAGCTCTGTCAATGCCCCATGGACCAAAGAGTTACCGAAGCTTGTGATTGGAATGGTTGCGCCTGCACCCGCAAATTTCACAAGTGGATCGTAGATGCCAAAAGCATCAGCAATCGCTCCGGCTACAACTAATGTACTCATCGTATGTGCAGGTGTCAGCTTCAATACATCAAACATCAGCTGGCCTATAACGCAAATGGCTCCTCCAATCAGAAAAGCCCATAAGTAAATCATCATTAAACTCCACCTCCACTTTCTATAGCAACAGCATGAGCCACACACGGAATGCTCTCTCCCTGCTGGTATGACAATGGGGATAATAAGGCTCCAGTTGCCACAATCAGCACCCGTTTAAGCTCACCTTTTTTAATACGCTTGAGTATATGACCATAAGTCACTACCGCGGAACATCCACAACCACTTCCTCCGGCGATCACATACTTCTGTTTCTCCAAATCGTAGATAAGCAAACCGCAATCATCAAAGGTTGTTTGCTCCATTGGAATCCCTTCTTTAGCTAATAAGGTTTTCGCAATGGGCAAGCCTACAGATGCAAGATCGCCTGTTACAATTAAGTCATAATGCCCGGGGGATAGTCCGGTATCCCGAAAATGCGCAGTAATCGTATCCGCTGCCGCCGGTGCCATCGCTGTTCCCATATTAAAAGGATCTGTCAAACCGAGATCCATTATTCGTCCAAGGGTAGCCGAGACCACTACCGGATTGTTGCCAGTCCCATCATTCTGACCTACTACAGCACAGCCAGAGCCTGTGACCGTATATTGCGCTGTTGGCGGCTTCTGTGAACCGTATTCGGTAGGATAACGGAATTGCTTTTCCACCGTACAGTTATGGCTGGATGTTCCCGCGAGCACGTATTTGCTCCCTCCGGAATCAACGATCATAGAGGCAATCGCCAGGCTCTCCATGGAAGTGGAGCAAGCACCAAAGACTCCAAGATAAGGCACACCTAATTTTCTTGCCGCGAAGGAGCTGCTGATAATCTGGTTCATCAAATCTCCGCCAACAAAAAACTCCAGCTTCTCCTTATCGAGGTTTGCATTAATCAGTGCCAGTAGGGAAGCTTTTTCGAAAAGAGCCCGCTCGGCCTTTTCCCATGTTTTTTCTCCCATTTCCAGGGAGTCAAATATAAAATCAAAATCTGACGTTAATGGACCCTCTCCCTCTTCAGGCCCCACTACAGCGGAAGAGCCTAAAATAACGGGACGGCTCGTGAACTCCCAAGTCTGACTGCCAAGCTGTTTCATGTATGTGCACCTCCACCTACGCCTAAAAAGAGATAGACGATACCAATTATGAAAGCAGCGACAGCACCAAATACGATGACTGAACCCGCCAGCTTGAACATATTGCCACCCACACCGAGCACAAGTCCTTCCGCACGGTGTTCCAGAGCTGCTGAACACATACTGTTCGCAAAACCAGTAACCGGAACCGCAGTTCCTGCACCGGCCCATTGGGCCATTTTGTCATAAACGCCAAAGCTGGTCAGAATTACAGAGAGTAGAATCATCGTCGCTACAGTTGGACTTGCAGCTTCTTTGGAGGTCATATCGAATATGGCCATATAAGCCTCCTGAATCCCTTGTCCAATTACACAGATTAGGCCGCCAGCAAGAAATGCTCGCACACAGTTTTTGAATACGGGCCTAGCGGGTACAAAGGGCTTGGACAATTTCTCGTAATCTTGCGGGGTCAGGGTATCAAGCTTCAGCTTGACACCCGATTTTTTCGTTTTCGCCGGCATTGAGAGCACCTCCTGAAAGTTAGGCGAAGGGGGCTGACAAGCATCATAGTAGTACTCACTTTGAGCCCCTCAAGTTGTTTCTTCGCTTAGAAGTTTTCCTTATTGTTTGCCATACCCCGCTTCGTTATGTCCCTCCAATTCAGGAAAAATACAGTAACACAACTATCAGCAGCAGGAACAGCACAAGAATAAGCACCGCTTCCTTTTCCAGAGAGTTGTGGCGCCAGTAACGTCTGCGCGCTCCGCTAACCTTTAGGTTTCTTTTGGAGTATCCTCCCTGCACCCTTCTTTTGGGTACACTACCTGCTACCCTCATTTCCTTCGCATCCTTTCTAAAGCTCCTGCCACCAGAGCCCCTATTGCATTGTATTCGCGGAGCGTTCACCGGGTGTTCATTTGTCTCTTTAGCATGGACAAGTGAGCTCACAATGTTCATACTAAGTGGCAGGAAGAAATAACGTTGTCGTCCATTTTGGATGGCAACCGTTTCTCGTAGAACTATAAGGATGATGTATAACGCAAAGCTTATACGTCCTTATATTTTAATAAAGGAGTGATTTCAAATGAATCAAGAAACATTGGATCTATTCAAAACACTTACCGAATTCCCTGCAGCCCCGGGCTTTGAGCGCGAACTCCGCGCTTACGTCAAGGATGCTATGACACCTTATACCGAAGAGTTCGTGCAGGATCGTCTCGGAAGTCTGTTCGGCGTATTGCGCGGTGAGGAAAACGGGCCAAAAATTATGGTCGCTGGACATTTTGACGAAGTGGGCTTTATGGTCACCGGAATTACTAACACCGGGATGATTCGTTTTCAACCGCTAGGCGGCTGGCTTGCTTCTGCTGTTGCTTCCCAGCGTCTCCAAATCATTACCCCAAAAGGCACATTGACTGGTGTTGTTGGCAGCACCCCTATCCATCTACTAAGCGCTGAAGAACGCGGCAAGACGGGCGAAATCAGCAAAATGTATATTGATATCGGTGCAGACAGCCGTGAAGAGGCAGAAAGCTTTGGCGTCAGACCAGGTCAACAAGTACTGCCAATCTGTCCGTTCACCCCGCTTGCCAACCCTAAAAAAATCATGGCTAAAGCGTGGGATAACCGTTACGGCGTAGGTCTCGCCATTGAGCTGGTTAAATCATTACACGGCAAAAAGCTGCCTAATACTGTTTATGCTGGAGCTACCGTACAAGAGGAAGTTGGACTTCGTGGAGCACGTACAGCCGCTAATCTTCTGTCCCCAGACATCTTCTTTGGCTTGGATGCGAGCGCTGCTGCTGATATGACCGGTGATAGCCAAGCCTTTGGCCATTTGGGTAAAGGCGCTCTCCTGCGCATTTTTGATCCAACGATGGTTACACATCGCGGCCTGATCGAATATGTACAAGACACAGCGGATACTCACAAGATCAAATACCAGTATTTTGTCTCCCAAGGTGGAACAGATGCAGGTCAGGTTCATGTAAGTGGAATCGGCGTTCCTTCCGCAGTCATCGGAATATGCTCCCGCTACATTCATACCGCTTCATCAGTTATTCATAGCGATGACTACGAAGCTGCTAAAGAGCTGTTAGTTAAACTCGTAGAAGGCCTCGACCGCACTACACTGCAAACGATTATCGAGAACAGCTAGGTTCTTATTTTTAAAAGAGCAGCAATCCTTTTTGAAGGATTGCTGCTTTTTTTTGGGGGTCGTGGCTTACGGACCTGTGTCACTTGCGCCCCAGTGGTGTTTACAAACCCCGATATTACTTTTAAAAACCAATTGTGCTTATGCTTATCAATCCCATTGCTCGCTGATCCCGCTATAGGTACTACGACGGACCCATGATGCTTACGAACCCACGTTGTTTATTGTTTACGCTCCCAAGTTGCTTGCTTACGGCGACACGTTGTTTATTGTTTACGCTCCCCAAGTTGCTTGCTAACGCACCCATGTTGTTTACTATTTACGCCCCCAATGTTGCTTCCGAACCCAGTGACACTATTCCATAGAAATGGGCTCATAATTGGTGTCATTCATGCTAATAGCGACTATGGTGTCCGATACTCCTCCAAAAGTGGCATATTTCTGCGTTTAAGATCATCTGTGTCCTATAGATACTCCCCTATCCCCCGTCCCATATAAAAAAAGCCCGCCTCACGGCGAGCTCCTTGACCATTCTCAGACAGCTATATCAACTCATATCCAGTGGCACTTTCCACGAAGGTATCGGGAAAGCCTCATCCAGCTTCCATCTTTCTTCTTCACTCAGCGTAATTAAACCTGCAGCAGCATTCTCAATTACATGCTCACGTGAAGAAGCTTTCGGAATCGTAATAATGTCCTCCTCGCGGATCGTCCAAGCTAACATTATTTGCAGTGGTGTTGCGTTATGAACACGGGCAATTTCCTGAACCGCCTCACTCTCAATAACCCCTTTGCGGAGCGCGCCTGCTTGTGCAAGCGGAGAGTACGCCATTACGGGCATGCGGTGACTTTTCTGCCATGGCAGCAATCCAGCTTCAATGCCTCTCGACCCTAAATGATACAGCACCTGATTCATAGCACAGTGAGTTCCCCCAGCTATACTAAGCAGCTCTTTCATATCGTCAACATCAAGGTTCGATACACCCCATCTTGCTATTTTACCTTGAGAGACCAGTTTCTCCATGCCTTCCACAGTCACTTCAAGCGGAATATCTCCCCGCCAGTGCAGTAAATAGAGATCCAGATGATCCGTATTCAGTCGTTGCAAGCTTTCTTCACAGCTACGAATAAGATTCTCGTTGCCGGCATTATGTGGGTATACTTTGGACACCAGGAAAACGTCATCCCGAATTCCTTTAATAGCGTCACCTACTAAAAGCTCTGAGTTTCCTTCCCCATACATCTCAGCCGTATCTATCAAATCCATGCCTAGTTCCACGCCTAATCTAAGAGCAGCAATTTCTTCCTCTCTACGGGAAACATCATCACCCATATTCCAAGTTCCCTGTCCTATTCTAGGCAGAGAGGTACCATCTGGAAGAAGCATGCGGTTAGCTCGGTTCACTTTCACAATTTCAGCCAAATGCTCGATTGAATCCTTAGTCATTGTAAAAATCTCCTTACCGATAAATTGTATACTTACTTTATACGACCTTTATGACCCTTTCGAAACATCTGAATCGTGTCTAATTTATAACTTATCTTTCCTTTAGGAGAGAAAAAGCAACAAATTGATTGCTAACTACGCTATCAACTTCAGCCCCACTGCGGCTCCCAGTATCATAAAAATACAGATAACCCGCCGCCAATCTTTGGCCTCTCCATATAAAAGCATCCCCAAAATCGCCCCACCAGATGCACCGATCCCCGTCCATACCGCATAAGCTGTACCCATAGGCAAACTTTTCATTGCAAATGATAGAAAAAGAAAACTCCCCCCAAAACCAAGGAAGAGCAGCAAAAACGACTGCAGATTCCGGTGTTTATTCAACCTGTTGATCATAGCCACTCCGAACATTTCAAACAATCCAGCAACAACCAAAAATGCCCATGCCATTTAAGACTCCCCCTTTATTTCAGTTTCTTTGATATCTTTGGTTTCGTTAGTTACCATTTTCAGACCTATTACTCCTGCCAGCAAAATAACCACCAGTACCAGCTTCATTAGCTTGAAGGGTTCACCGAATAAAACCATGTCCGCAATGACTGTACCTGCTGTCCCCAGCCCAACAAATACAGAATATACGGTACCCACCGGTAATTTACTGCTTGCTGAAATAATGACATAGAAACTTATTATTATGGCTACAACTGTGATCAGCCACTCCCACACGCTTGAAGCATGCTTTAAACCTATGACCCACATGACTTCGAAAATCGCAGCGCCAACTACCTTCAGCCACTCTGAATTCTTTTTCATTTCAAGCCCTCCTTCAATTCACCATATCTTATGATTGCCCACGGACAAACAAATAAGCCCGGAAGGTCATCGCCAAATGGCGATACCTCCCGGGCTTTTATCCCTCCGTGTAGACACAAACTTAATGTTCGTGCGTTTTCCCTCGGACCAGACCAGCTATGCACTCGCTGCGGAACCCTAGAAAACAAATAAATGATTAAGTTACATCGTATGGTAGCAAATCGGGCGTATAAAAGCAACCTTTTCTATTCCGAGAGTAATTAAATCATAGTATAAACTTCCATAAAATTATAAAATAGATATAAATTTCATTCGATTATCTAGGAAAAGAGGTTAATTTATGTTTCATTCCAGACATTTTAACTGCGTCCCTCTAGTGGAAGGCATTTATTGCCTTGAAGCGAAGGAGCAAGGCGGAGCCATGAGCAATGCCGGTTTGATAGATATGGGTGATTACACATTAATCTTTGATACATTCAACACTCCACAAGCTGGCAAAGATCTTAGGGATGCCGCTCTGTATTATTTTAATAAACCTATCAAATACGTCATCAACAGCCATTGGCATGGAGACCACGTTAGAGGGAACCAATTCTTCTCGGAAGAAGTAATCATATCCTCCAGTAGAACTAGAGAGCTCATGATAAAAACTCAACCCGACTGGCTAGCCCGAATGAAGAAACTGCTTCCTAATCTTGATGAGGATCTTAATAAGCTTAATACCTCTCTCGAGCTCGAACTGAACGCTTCCAAACAACGAGAGCTCCTTTCGCAAATAGGTTATTTACAAGAAATCAAAGAGTCTATACTAACGCTTGAAGTAACGCTTCCCCAACTAACTTATGACCGCAAAATGACCATACATGGCTCGGCTAGATCCGTTGAGCTCTTATCGGTGGGTGCTGCCCATACGGAATGCGATTCTATTCTATTTTCTCCTTCCGATTCTTTAGCTTTTGTTGGAGATATTGTCGCTGTTGATAATCATCCATTATTAGTAGACGGTAATCCCTTATCCTGGTTGGAGGCACTTACTTATGTCGAGCGCTTAGATGTGAACATAATTGTTCCCGGTCACGGGCCCGTTACTCAAAAACATTATCTACAGCAAATAAAACGATATATAAATGATATAATCCATATTAGCGAATCATTAATACACGAAGACATGAATGTGAATGTGAACCATATAGAAATTCCTGAGCCTTATCTGGGCTGGAATTATGGGAGTATTTTTTACAGAAATCTTGAGTTTTTGACGAAAGCAGCTAATAACTAATTTTTGGAGTTGAAGGGAGAGGTTCGTTATGGTTTTTGGGATACTATTTGTAGGTGTCGCTGTATTTATTATTATACAAGCCGTTATACGGAATGGCTCGAGCTCGAACAGAAGTACCTTTGATAGAAATAGGCAAAATGATGCCGCCAACATGTCTTTTATGGCTGCCAGTCATCCGGATCTGCTGGATCCAAACCACTCTAACCATCATCATCACCCTGGAGATCACTCGCATCACCACTCTGGACCTGACAGCGGGGGGCATAGCTGGGGTGGAGACGGCGGACATAGTGGCGGTGGAGACTTCGGTGGTGGTGGAGATGCTGGCGGGGGCGGTTGTGATTAGATGAAAAGAAACGAAAAGGACATCCCTGATCTTTCAGGAATGTCCTTTTTTTAATACTCATTTATGATACTGAGAATTTCAGCTTGAGTTTGGCTTAATAACTTTTCGGCACCGTGCGGATGGATTGGTTCACTCCAAGCGAAGCCATCTCCTTCGTATCTAGGAATAAGATGCATATGATAGTGAGTCAGGTCGTTAAACTTCCCACCATTTTGGCAAATGCTGATGCCATCAGGTGCAAACAAAACCTTCAGGACAACTGATAGCTTCTTTGAAGCGTCCATAATCGCATACGATGTTTCTGAATCGATATCTTCGAGATCCCAATAATGCTTTTTAGGGAGAATTAAGAGATGTCCTTCGTTAAATGGAGCAATGTCGAGCACACAAGTTACAATTTCATTCTCGTATACTACGTTTACGTTAGGCTCAATCCCGTTAGCGATCCGACATCCCAAACAATCCATACAGGCACCTCTCCATCCAAAGAAATTAAGAGCGCTCTAGCTTATCTTATTGATTAAATTGAAAACGGCTAAGCAGTACCTCACCATTAAAGATGAGATAAACATCGGTAGTTCCAGATTCCACGGATACTTCACCAGTAAGTGTGTTCCACTGCTGCAACACGCCACCCGATGGTACAGTCACAGATCCAACCATTGTCCCTGCTGGGCTGCCCGTTCTAATCTCGAGGGTGCCACCTTTTGCAGAGGATACCAAGGCTTCAAAAGCTCCTGCCCCTTGCTCGAACAATACATCTTTAAAAGCGATCCAAGCGCCATCTTTTACCGGATGTATGGAAGCACCGCCTGCTTTGCACTCGTCCAGATATACGCCTTCGTAGTCATCGTAATTCTCTGCTTTGGTATTGATATACAGATTACGCGACGGAATAACGTCCCCTTGAACCGATAGTTGAGCGGATAATTGGATATTCGCAGATGAACGGCCGATCAGAACCATGTACTCTCCATTTTCCACGCAATATTGCTCACGGGTAACATCCCAGAATGCCAGCTCGGCAACCGGCAACGTAAACTCTATGGTTTGCGATTGACCTGCGGTTAGGTTTACTTTTTCAAAACCCTTCAACTGTTTAATCGGACGTTTGACCCGGGAATTCAGAGCTTGCACATATAGCTGCACCACTTCGTCCCCATCAACAACGCCTGTATTCTCTACTTGAACGGAAATTTTAAGCGTGTCATCCGCTTGCAGTTCCTTAGCACTTAGGCTTAGGTTGCTGTAGGAAACTTGGGTATAACTTAAGCCGTGTCCAAACGCATACAGTGGCTCTCCGTCAAAGTACATATATGTTCTTTTGCCTTTGATAATATCATAATCCATCAGCTCAGGCAGCTGTTCTACAGAACGGAACCAAGTCATGTTCAGCTTGCCGGAAGGACTGTAATCGCCGAAAAGAACTTCTGCCACCGCATTGCCCAGCTCTTGTCCACTGTGGGAGGTATACAATACAGCCGGGATGTTCTCGTCAATCCAAGTGGAAGTTATCGGGTAACTGCCGACAATGACTACAACTGTATTCGGGTTCGCTTCATAGACAGCTTTGACCAGTCGCTCTTGCTCCTCTGGAAGCACAATATCCGGTCTATCGATTTCTTCTTTTCCGTTAAGGAGTGGATGGTTGCCCACAAAAACCACAGCGATTTCCGCAGCCTTGGCAGCTTCTACTGCAGCCTCTATGCCGTTAGTTACGATGTTCTTTTTGAAAAGACGTGCTTCCGCATTAGCATCCTGATCTGCCACCTGCAGTGTTCCATCTTCCGGATTCACCGAGATCATTTTATCATTCCAGGTCCGCAAAGATACCGTATCTTCGCTTTCCGGAACGATGTTAATCGATTCTTTTACAAACCAGCCGTAAATTTCATCAGCAGATGCTGTGAGAGTCTCTGCTTCGCTTAAAGTTACATACTGACCGCGACTTGTCGCCTTCAGAGTATTGCTAGTCCAACCCCAGGCTGTATGTTGGAACAATTCTCCGTGCTCTGCTATGTCATGCTGTACAGCCAGTCTTCCGTCCTCACCTGTGATTCCAATGGCTTGGCCGTTTGCAGCTGAAGTAAGAATGATCTGATCTGCGCCACTCTCAAAAGTAATGTGTTTACCAGGCAGCTTTTTGCTAACACCCTGCAAAGGAGTCACTCCATAAGGTAATGTGCCAGAATACCAATCTCTAAAGGCTTCATCACCAAGCGGACCAATAATCGCCAATTTGCTCAGACTGCTTTTGTTCAATGGCAATGTGCCTTGTTCATTCTTCAACAATACTATAGATTGTTTCGCAGCTTCCAAAGAGAGTGCCGTATGTTTTTTGCTAAGAATAACGGAATCGTCGATTGCTGCGTACGGGTTACCTTCAACCGGATCGAACTCTCCCAAACGGAAACGAACTCTGAAAGTATTGGCAAGTGCACGATCCAAATCTTCCTCTGCTAAGAGGCCTTGGTCTAGCGCTTCGTGAAGAACCTTGATTGTCTCTGCGGTTTCTTCTGTTACGCTGTCAATTCCATTTTTGATAGATTCAGCCATCGATTGTGCAAAAGATTCATAATACTTGTGGTCCTTCACGATCCCAAAAAGATCGCCGGCATCGCTTACAATAAAGCCATCCATTTCCCATTCGCCTTTAACCACATCCATTACTGCCGGATGAAGAATAACAGGCACGCCATTCACCGAGTTATAAGCGGTCATCATGGACTGTGCGCCACCTTCTTGAAAAGCAGGCTTAAACGCTTCCAGATAATACTCCCGCATATTTCTCGGATCGATGCTCGCGGAGCAGTTCCCGCGTTCAATCTCATTATTGTTGCCGAGGAAATGCTTCAGCGTTGCTACCGCTTTCAAATAGACCGGGTGATCACCTTGGATTCCCTGCACTAGTGATGTGCTGAGTCGGCCGGTCAACTCTGGATCTTCACCGTAAGCTTCCTCAGTTCTTCCCCAACGTGGATCACGTTCCATATCCACCGTTGGCGCCCATAACGTCAGACCGTTCACCGTTGGATTCTTTTTATAAAAGGCTCTAGCTTCATCTCCGATGGCCGAACCAATTTCCTTCAGCAGCTCTGGATTCCAAGTACAAGCCAGTCCGCTTGGCTGAGGAAAAGAAGTCGCTTTTCCAAGCCAAGAAATCCCGTGCGCCGCTTCCGTACCATGCTTGTAGGCCCCAACACCCAAACGCTCTATGGCAGCTTGATACTGAGGCATCAGGCTTACTTTTTCATCAAGTGTTAGTCTGGAGATCAGATCCTGCACTCGCTCATTTAAAGGTAAATCAATCTGTTGAAATGGATATTTAGCTATATCTGTTCCCATCAAAATCGCTCCTTCGTCTCTTGTTGATAGCGGTTTCATTCATTCCCGAGGACAATCCTTCAAAAAAACTCCTATACGTCCTATCCATCTAATCATAGAAGATTCCCCTCCTCCGCAACACCTTAACAATCTAAATAGAAATCAGGTCATAATTAGAGATTTAGGGGGATGATGTGAGTACGTAGGTTTGCTCGTTATTCGCTCCATCTCCACAATCTACGGGATTTATACCGTTTATTTGCTCACTTCTCGCTGTACGCCCACAATCTACGGGATTTATACCGTTCATTTGCTCACTTCTCGCTCCACGCCCACAATCTACGGGATTTATACCGTTCATTTGCCCACTTCCCGCTGTAGGCCCACAATCTACGGGATTTATACCGTACATTTGGCCACTTCCCGCTCCACGCCCCCAATCTGCGGGATTTATACCGCACATTTGCCCTATTCTCGCTGCACGCCCACAACCTACGGGATTTATACCGTTCATTTGCTCACTTCTCGCTCCACGCCTCCAATCTACGGGATTTATACCGTTCATTTGCTCACTTCTCGCTCCATCTCCGCAATCTACGGGATTTATACCGTTCATTTGCTCACTTCTCGCTCCATCTCCGCAATCTACGGGATTTATACCGTTCATTTGCCTAATTCCCGCTCCATCTCCGCAATCTACGGGATTTATACCGTTCATTTGCCTAATTCCCGCTCCATCTCCGCAATCTACGGGATTTATACCGTTCATTTGCTCACTTCTCGCTCCACGCCCCCAATCTACGGGATTTATACCGTTCATTTGCCCAATTCCCGCTGTACGCCTCCAATCTACGGGATTTATACCGTTCATTTGCCCAATTCCCGCTCCACGCCCACAATCTACGGGATTTATACCGTTTATTTGCTCACTTCTCGCTCCACGCCCACAATCTACGGGATTTATACCGTTTATTTGCTCACTTCTCGCTCCATCTCCGCAATCTACGGGATTTATACCGTTCATTTGCTCACTTCTCGCTCCACGCCCACAATCTACGGGATTTATACCGTTTATTCACCACAGCTGAATATCGTTAAGTGAATGTACATATTCATAGCGACAAACCCTCCCACTCACCTGGGAAACTATCGGCTTAAACTTACCTTTCTCACAAAGCGACCTCATACATTTCCTAACTGTACGCAGATCAATGCCAAGCTCCCTCACCAAATCAACAGGCCGAATGTCCCCGTTCGAACGCACCGCAATTTGCAAAATATCACGCTCCAGTCGACTAAACGCCTCCTTCTCTTCTGTCCTCAAAGCGAGGTACGGCATCAGCAATGATCTCAACAAAAAAATAGTATTCTCAGGATTGGCTTCCAGATCATCATATGGTATCGCCACTACCCGATAACCCGCGATTTGTAGATAAGTCTCTCGATTCAATTCCTGCCGATAACGCGTCCGATCTGTGTTTTGCACATGTGGGCCGTAACCTTTTACCTCAAAAGCAAACTTAACCTGCCCAGGCTTCCACGCAAAATCAACAAAATAAGGCCATCCCCGCCAATCCAACACTTCATATTCAGGATGGAGATCATCAAAATGACCCATCATCGGCCACCAAACCTTCTCCGCAAACATTCGCTCACCATGCCCATGTCCCCGCTCCAATCTCCCCCGTCTTTCTCCCGTTCTTCGACTAATATGATCTTCCACCCACTTACGATGTTCTTCCGTAAATCCCATAACGTTCCCCTCCTCCTTGGCATAAAAAAATCCCGCACCCAATTATGGATGCGGGACGTGCTTCGTCCTATTACTCAAAAGTATAGTATTCGCCTTCTTATGCTGTCAATGACACTCTACATTCAACGTTAGCATCGAGCTAAATATACTTGCCTATTAAAAAATCACATTGGTTAGAGTATGTTGCATTAAAGTAATTTCAGCTACAGTTAGATCACTACAGTGAGTTCAGCTAGAATTGGATCACTACAGTGAGTTCAGCTAAATTTAGCTACAGTTAGATCACTACAGTTCAGTTAGTATTAGCTCAGCAAGAACAATCTCGGTTAAGTAAACTACTTTTGAGTTAGACGACTAGACTTAGCTCAATATAGTATGTTTTGTATAGTAGGTTCAGTTAAAGTAATCTCGGTTTGACTAAGTTCCCCTAGAATAATATTATTCGACCTACCTTTTTGAAATTGTCTAAAATCGTCTCCCATTCTCCACTATTCACTGGCTATCGACCTGTGATTTTTCTATTTAATTGTATTTCATGCAACTATTTAACCCTTATCCCCCTAAAAGTCCATTTAGTTGTACTTTCTACAACTAAAAAAGGAGATATTAGGTAGTTAAGCGTAAATGATCAAATTTAGATGTACAAAGTGCAGTTAATTGTTACTTTTCCTAAAACTACTGAAGTTTAGCTGCACAAAATGCAATTAAAACTGAGTTCGAGTGAGGCTGGCTGGATTGCGTCTTAGTTACATCACTTAGCGCCCTAGCTACAACATCGACTTGGCTACATTGATTTAGCGATCTAGCCACAACATCGCGACTTAGCAACATTGACTTAGCGGCCTAGCCACAACATCGCGACTTAGCAACATTAATGTAGCAACCTACCTACAACATTGCGACTTAGCAACATTAATATTGCGACCTACCACAACATCGCGACTTAGCATCATTAATATAGCGACCTAGCCACAACATCACAACTTAGCACCATTAATATAGCGGCTCAACTAGAGTGACATATTGCTCCTCTTCACTGCTCTCCCTCACCTAGCAAATGTGCATGCCGAGCGCCTCGCCCATAGGCATCATAAGAGATCATTCCATCGACACCCTGACTTCGACACCCTAGCTTCAATCCGAGACGGGAAATCAATGATCATAAATCCATTATCCTTCACAACAACCTTTCACAGAAATGTCGGAGAGCGTTCTTTTGTTCCCTAACAAATCACCGTTTACCGCATATAACTTACGAAATCCCTGCTTATAAAGAATTCGCGCAGCTTTATTTCTATTGTAGTAGCTTCCTGCAAGAATTAAGACCGAATCGCCTGGAGATAGACAGTGCTGCCAGACATAGGGTAACCGCCCAAGCGATATATTTATCGAACCACGGATACTGTCCTTCTGGTAATCAACGGCATCCCTGACATCGAGCATTTTCATAGCCAGTGATTGATCTGCTAATTCGCGAACCTCACGGACTTCTATATAAGAAAGTGAACGAACAGGCCATGCATAACGTAAAAACCTCAAAATACTAAAGACAATTAAGATACTCAGTAGGATCCGTACCATCATGCTCATGCCATTACTCCCGTACCAAAAAATCATCCGTCCAAGCCCCTAATCCACCCGTCATGTTCACAACGTTATACCCCTTTTCACTCAGCAGCTCACAAGCCAGTCCACTACGGCCACCACTTAAGCACATCACAATTATCTCGCCATGAGAATCCAATTCATCTATGCGCATCAATAGCTGTCCAAGCGGAATATGCTTAGCACCCATTACATGTCCCTCCACCCATTCGGCTGGTTCGCGTATATCCAACATGGTAAGAGTCTCGCCATTCTTCAAGCGTTCCGCCACTTGCTGTGGGGTAATTTCCTTTGAAATTTTAAAAGACATTGAGCATCTCTCCTTCACCTTTATAAAAATAACTTGATTTTCATATCACTATATCATAATATTACGATATAAGGATATTGTAAAGCGAGGTGTTCGTTACCATGGACAAAAATTTTAAAGCTTATAACCAAACCGCCGAAACCTTAAAGGCTATAGCTCATCCCGTGCGCTTATGCATCATCAAAGGACTTCTGGAAAAGGGCAGCTGCAACGTGAGCTTCATGCAGGACTGTCTCGACCTTCCCCAATCTACGGTGTCCCAGCATTTACAGAAGCTTAGATCACTAGGCATCGTTGAAACCGAACGTAATGGGCTGGAAATTAACTATTCTGTTAAAGACGAAAAAATCAAACATCTGATTCAGTTATTTTTAGGGGAGGAATAAGTCATCATGAGTAAAAAAGTATTGATTGTTGGTGGAGTTGCAGGAGGCGCATCAGCAGCAGCCCGACTTCGGAGATTAGATGAAGATGTGCATATTGTAATGTTTGAGCGTGATCCGTACATTTCTTTTGCCAATTGCGGACTTCCTTATTATATCGGGGGTTCCATTCAGGACCGCTCCAAGCTGCTAGTGCAGACACCGGAGGCGATGCATAAACGTTTTAACATCGATGTTCGGATTCAAAGTGAAGTAGTGTCTATCGACCCCGTGAACAAAAAAGTGCGAGTAGAAAGTATAGAAAAAGGCTCCTATGAAGAGAGTTATGATGCGCTTATTTTATCGCCAGGTGCTAAACCGATTCGTCCGAATTTGCCTGGTATCGAGAGTTCCAAAATACACATGTTGCGTAACATTCCCGACACTGACAAAGTCAAAGCTAAAGTCGCTGCGGAAGGCACACGTTCGGCCGTGGTGATCGGTGGTGGATTTATCGGTGTGGAAATGGCTGAGAACCTTAGAGAAGCTGGTCTGGAAGTTTCCTTAATTGAAGCAGGACCACAAATATTAGCTCCATTCGATACTGAAATGTCTTCTATTTTGGCAAAAGAACTTGACGAGCATGGTGTTAATCTTATTTTTTCCGATATGGTCCAAGGGTTTGCTGAGGTGGGAGAACAAATACAGGTGCAATTAGCAAGTGGCACTGTACTGCAAAGTGATCTGGTTCTGCTGGCTATCGGCGTTTCTCCGGATACCTCTTTCCTGAAGGACAGTGGCTTAGAATTCGGTCCCCGTGGCCATATTGTAGTCAATGAGCGGATGGAGACAAATCTGGATCAAGTGTACGCTGTAGGTGACGCGGTTGAGGTGGTTGATTTCGTAAACGGAACAAAAACTGCCATTCCACTAGCTGGTCCTGCCAATAAGCAAGGGCGCATTGCTGCGGACAACGTCAGTGGTCTCGGCACAACTTACAAAGGATCACAAGGGACTTCTATTATTAAGGTTTTTGGAGTCACAGGTGCTTCTACTGGAAATAACGAAAAAACACTACAACGTTTGGGTCTGCCGTATCACGTGATTTATATACATCCAAGCTCACACGCAACCTATTATCCGGGGGCAACTCCGATATCTATGAAGCTGATTTTTGATCCAAAAGGTACGGTGCTAGGAGCACAAGCTGTGGGTTACAGCGGTGTAGATAAACGTATCGACGATATCGCTACAGTTATTCGTTTTAGAGGTACGGTCACTGATTTGACGGAGTTGGAGCTATCTTATGCCCCTCCTTATTCTTCCGCAAAAGATCCGGTGAACATGGCCGGCTTTGCCGCTGAAAATATTTTGCAAGGTTTGACTACGGTATTCGTCCCTAAGGATTTAGAGGGTCGTGACAAAAACAACACCATTTTAGTTGACGTACGTTCGGAAATCGAACATGCCAACGGTCATATTGAAGGGTCCATTAATATCCCTGTGGATGATCTGCGTGGTCGGCTAAACGAGCTTGACCCTAGTAAAGAAATTTGGGTGTATTGCCAAGTTGGACTCAGAGGCTACACCGCTTCCCGGATTTTGCAGCAAAAAGGTTACCGTGTGAAGAATCTGACCGGCGGTTATAAAACCTATCAGATGAGCCAATTTACGCCTAAAAAAAAAGATAACTTGACGCCAAACGTTGATACAGCCGTAGCCATTAAAGAAATCGCAGCAACGGGAGCAATGACGGAGCCTGAGACTGGGACTGGCACAGTTACACCAACCGTCAATGCTACAGCTTTCACTGCTAACTCCAGCACAATAGGTGCCCCTTCATCCAAAATAGAAACGGAACTAGCACCTGATTCCGTGCTTGATGCCTGCGGACTGTGCTGCCCAGGGCCGCTGATCCAAGTTAAAATGAGCATGGACCCGCTCTTGGACGGCCAAGTCCTGAAGGTAACTGCTTCCGATCCCGGATTTTATGAGGATATCAAGGCTTGGGCTCGTATGTCCAACCATACGCTTTTGCAGCTAACAAAGCTGCCTACTGGTATGATCGAAGCTTATCTGCGCAAAGGAGTTATCGAGGCTTCAGCATCAGCACCAACCGGAGCAGGCGAACAAGTAATTCAAACTAGCAACGCAAGCACAATGGTTGTTTTTAGCGGGGATTTGGATAAAGCGATCGCTTCCTTCATCATTGCCAACGGAGCAGCATCCAGCGGCAAAAAAGTCACGATGTTCTTTACCTTCTGGGGCCTCAATATTATCCGCAAGGATGAGAAGGTGCATGTGAACAAGAACTTCATCGGTAAAATGTTCGGTGCCATGATGCCACGCGGCAGCCGGAAGCTGACGCTTTCAAATATGAACATGATGGGCATGGGTTCGAAGATGATCCGCTCTCTAATGAAGAGCAAAAATATCTCTTCCTTGGAAGAATTGATTCAGATGGCTATCGACCAAGGTGTGGAAATCGTCGCCTGCCAAATGTCCATGGATCTTATGGGCATCACTCGTGAAGAACTGATTGACGGTGTCGGAATCGGCGGCGTTGGTTATTACCTCGGCCAAGCCGATCAGTCCGGTCATAATCTATTTATCTAAATACCTTAACATAGCAAAGAGACTCCTCTATTTAAATAGAAGAGTCTCTTTTTTATATAAAAATGAACTCACAAGAATCGGTGATATAGATTTGAATAACCAAAATGCAGAAATTGGCTGGATCTGGATACAGAATCTAAAACCTGCTATCCTATTTAATAGGCATTCATCCGAATAACGACCTATTTTAGGTGGAAAAAGGAGATTAAATGAATAACCCGATACATATTCTTGTTGCTGAGGACGACAGCGACATCAACCGATTGCTGTGCAACATTATTAAGAAAAGCGGCTACATTCCCCAACCCGCTTACTCGGGAACGGAGGCACTTCTCTATCTGGAGCAACGTCAATGGAGCATGCTGCTACTGGATCTGATGCTGCCTGGCATGTCGGGAGAGGAACTACTTGAGAGGATTGCCGGGCGGGACGATATGTCGGTAATTATCATTTCCGCCAAGGGTGAGCCCCAGACCAAGGTGTCTGCCCTACGGGCGGGGGCGGATGATTTCATTACAAAACCCTTCGATGTTGAAGAAGTCTCTGCACGGATCGATTCTCATCTACGTTTGTATTCGCGGATTGCGCAATCGGCTTTGCCTAACGTGCTCCAGCATCAGGGCCTTGTACTTCATCGAGATGCGATGTCGGTTACGGCAAATGGTGCGGAACTGACGCTCACAGCTCTAGAGTTTGAGATTCTCTCGTTACTTTTGTCGGCCCCAAAAAAGGTGTTTACGAAAGCGAATTTGTATGAAAGAGTCTGGCAAGAGCCATATTTCGGGGACGACAATACGGTCAATGTCCACATGAGCAATTTGCGCAGCAAGCTAACCAAGGCCGCACCAGGAAGCGAATTTATCGAGACGGTATGGGGCATAGGTTATCGGCTCAAGCCTTAAGACATTCTTAAGATTTGGCTTTAGCTCTTCTTATGTTTTCAATTCTATACTTGGTCTATCACGAAAAGGAGGCCAAGACGAGATGTACGAGTATGTATTAAAAACAAATCAACTATCCAAAAAGTTCAAGGGCCATACGGCGCTGGACAAAGTCAATTTGTCAATCCGTAAAGGCTCTATTTATGGTTTTATTGGGCAAAACGGAGCTGGAAAATCAACATTAATCCGGATTGTGACCGGACTTGCTTTTCCGACTCAGGGGACGATCGAGCTGTTCGGAGCCAGTGAAGAGCAGGCCTTGATCCAGGCTCGTAAGCGAATCGGCTCGATTATCGAGAGCCCCGCTTTGTTCCCCCATATGACTGCAAGCGAAAATTTAGAAGCAAACCGGATTCTACGCGGTATTCCCGGCAAAGATTGCGTTCCTAGAATGCTAGAACAAGTTGGACTGCAGGGCGCTGGCAAGAAGAAAGCCAAAAATTTCTCACTTGGAATGAAGCAGCGGTTAGGTCTTGCCATCGCCTTGCTGGGAGATCCAGAATTTCTGATTCTGGACGAGCCGACCAATGGGTTGGATCCAATGGGTGTCGTCGAAATGCGCGAACTGCTCAAGCGACTAAACCGTGAGCTTGGCATTACGATAATGATCTCAAGTCATATTCTAAGTGAGCTGCATTTAATGGCAAGTCATTATGGCATTATTCATCGCGGTCAGTTGCTTGAACAACTCACTGCGGAGGAATTAAACGAGAAATGTCAGCAGTATTTGTTTATCAAAGTGGATGATCCGGGCAAGGCAACAGCCGTCATTCAGAACGAGCTGGGTACGGCCGATTTCGAAGTGATGCAGGATGGAACCATCAAGTTGTATAGCCGCATTGAGCAGCCAGGCAAAGTATCAACAGCGTTATTCTCTGCCGGCCTCGAGATCGAGAAGTTTATGCCTATGGGTGAAGACTTGGAAAGTTATTTTACGAAGCGAATTGGGGGGAATCCAAATGTATAATCTGATCAGAGTTGAGTTTTTCAAGCTCCGTAAGAATAGATCATTTTGGACTTTTCTATTGGCACTTTCCGTCCTCTCACTTGCTTACCCATTGCTATATTATTTTGATCATCGGTCCAATGGGGAACCTCAGATCACCGGTGCTGAATTTCTGACTACCTTTATTTCAAGCAATGCCTACATTATTAAATTCGGCGTAGCCATTCTGGCTGGATTCTTTATCTCTAACGAATATTCCACAGGGGTCATGAAGACGATCGCATCTTCGGGCAACACCAGAGGCCGGCTGTTCGCGGCAAAACTAATCGTATTCGCAGTTGGGGCCATGGCGATTTCGCTCGTCTTTCCTATTGTCAGCACAGTCGAAGTCACGCTGCTTTCGGGCTTCGGTCATCTGCCAGAAGGAAGCACTACACTTTTTATACCGCGAGCCCTCGGGCTAACCCTGTTGTACACAGCTGGTTACGCAGCCATCGGGGCGCTGTTCACCGTAATCCTAACCGACAGCGGCAAAACTATCGGCTTCTCAATGATTTTCTTCCTTATGATTGATACGGTTTTGGCTAGTATAGGTGCAAAGATCTCTTTCTTTAGTAATTTGTATGATTATTCCATCTTCAAACTGGTGAGCGATATCGGTAAGCCCAGTATCGACAGTGGAGATTGGCCAGCGCTTTTACTTGTACCGTTGTTGACAATAGCCGTTTCCGGGGTACTCGGTATTCTCGTATTCCACCGAAAAGAAATCAAATAACAAATAGGAGGTGCAGGAGAGTGTTGTTTATTCTGACAATCATATTGTTTGCGGCAGGAGCTCTCCTGCTTTTCCGTTTGTTGATTTTAAGGCGAGAGCTAGGGCGGATAACAGAGCAATTGCATACCTACAATGAGCGAGCAACCGGTAAAAAAATTGATGTGGCTCTATTCGACCAGAAGCTTGAGGCGCTTGCGGGACAAATCAATCGTCAATCTGATTTAATCGTCGAAGCGGATGCCCAGCGAAAACGTGTCGAACAAGAATTCCGTCAGGCTGTTGCGAATATTTCACATGATATCCGTACACCCCTCACCTCCATCTTCGGTTATATTCAACTGTTGGAGGATGAGTCTATTACCCCTGATGAAAAGCTTGAATATGTTGCCATCGTTAAAAATCGGACGAAACGGCTGCAGGCGCTGCTGAATGATTTTTTTGAGCTTTCCTTGATCGAATCGCTAGATTATCCTCTACATACCGAAAAGCTTGGGATGACGGCCCTGCTCTCGGAAATTCTGGTCGGATTTTACGATTCCTTCAACGAACGCAATATTACACCGGATATACGGCTACCTGAGGAAAATGTATCCGTATACGCCGATGAATCCGCTGTGCGGAGAGTTGTCGAGAATTTACTTGTCAATACGGTCAAACACGCGACCGGGTATGTGGAAATCCGTTTCGAACGACGGCAGGAAACAGCTGATTTAACGATAGTAAACGATGCGAAGGAACTAGCCGGAAGCGACGTTAACCTCTTATTTGACCGATTCTATACCGCAGACCGTACCCGATCTTCTCAAGCCTCCGGGCTGGGTCTCTCCATCGCCAAAAGTCTGATGAATAAAATGGGTGGCACGCTGACAGCCGAACTGGAGGATGAGCAGCTGATAATGACCTGCCGTTGGAAACTAGGTGATGCCGGCATTAGCTTGGCTACTTAATTCATTTTATATTTGGTCTAGACTAACCATTGTTCTAACCCGTTTATGGAATGTAGCCCATTCCCGATAGCCAATGGCCTGCAGGTTTTTCCGGACTTCTTCGAACTGATCTCCCACCCGTTCGGGTTCATGTGCATCTGATCCAATCGTGACCTTCACACCATGAAACAGAGCTCTTTCTAGAAAAGCCGTATCTGGGACACAGTTATCGTCAGAAGTATTAATTTCGAGAACTACGTCACTTGCTGCAACGGTTTGCAGGGTGAAATCCAGCGCTTCTGTCCACAAGCCGGAATAACCGGGAAAATACCGCTTTAAAGCATCCACATGGCCTAGTATGTCGTATAAGCCACTTTTAGCCGATTGAGAGACATAGTCATAATACAGATTTTTGGTCGCAAGTTTCCCCGCCTGATCCAATCCGTCCCAGTATTCTCCATCGTAAATGCTGATTCCGCCGAAATTATGAATCGAACCAATCACATAATCAAAGGGATAACTGGCGATGACACTACGATATATATCCAGGGAATCAGGCAAAAAGTCCGCTTCAATCCCCAGCATTACATCAATCTGTCCCGCAAATTCTTTTTTTAAAGCTAGAACCTCATCCACGTATGCAGGAAATTCACTCTTCGCCATAGCTCCTCCGGGCCAGGGCAGGTCTTCCTCCAGCGCAAATGCAGGAGTATGATCTGAGATTCCAATAACCTGTAATCCCTTTTCAATGGCTGCAATTACATAATCTCTTACTGTTCCTGTTGCGTGCCCGCAACGATTATGATGTGTATGATAATCAAACTTCATAAGTTCCCTCCAGGTAATAAACTTTTTTATGATTCGCGTTAACCTTTCGATCCAGAAATAACAATTCCTTGAATAAATACTTTTTGAGCAAAAAAGAACAATAACAGCAACGGAAAGACGGTTACCACAGATGCTGCCATCAACAGATTCCATGGTGTTTGTCCATATGCGGCTGTGAAATTTGCTAATCCTAGTGAAAGAGGATATTGACTGCTTTCACTTAAATAAATAAGTGGACCAAATAAATCATTCCAACGGGACATGATTTCTAGAACAGCCGATGTAGCGAGCGCCGGTGCCGACAAGGGCAGGAGAATTCTCCAATACATGACTAGATGTCCTCCACCATCTATCTTAACTGCCTCATCCATTTCCCTAGAGATCCCAAGATAGAATTGGCGTAACAAAAAGATAACAAATGCACTGCCTGTAAATGCCGGAACGATAAGCGGCAAATAAGAATTTGTCCAATGAATTTGATTAAATAACAAATATTGAGGAATCAAAGTCACTTGTGACGGGATCATCATTGTGCTGAGTACAAGCACAAACAGAAGCATATTTCCACGGGCACGAAGACGAGCGAACGCAAACGCAGCCATAGAGGAGGCAAGCACAGTCCCAAATACTGAGATACATGTGTAGCCTACCGAATTCAATAAATATCGCCCCATTGGAGCATCTATGAAAATTTGCTTATAATTACTCCATTGAATAGAGGATGGCAGCCATATCATCGGGACTTTATGAATGTCGCCCATGGTTTTTAGCGAGGTGACCAACATCCAGAATAACGGGAATGCGAAAAGAATAACGCCGCCATAAAGGATTAGATATAACAGTATCTTCTGAATGGGCTTCAGCTTGCCGTGTAAAAAACTTCGCTGTCTCATGATGTGAATCCCTCCTATCTTTTAGAGTCATATTCATAGTGGACAAACCGCTTCGAACTCCACATGAATACAAGAGTCAGTGTAAAAAGGATGATAAATAGAATCCAGGCCTGAGCAGAGGCATAACCCATCCGAAATTGTTTAAAGGCTGTATCAAACAAGTAGTATACATAGAAATATGAACTCCAGTCCGGTCCGCCTTTCGTAATGACGTAGGATTCAGTAAATACTTGCAGGGAAGCGATCATTGCAATAATCGTATTGAACAAAACCACCGGCGAAATGAGCGGAAGTGTAATTTTGTAGAACTTTTTCCACACACCTGCTCCTTCGATTGACGCCGCTTCATATAGATCACTCGGAAGAGATTGCAAGGAAGCTAGGAATATCACCATGGTTGAACCTGACGCCGTTAATTGCATCAGAACCATAGATGGGACGACCGTCCCCGGGCTCGTGAACCAGCCTGGACCTTCCACACCAAACCAGTCATAGAGTAAGGAATTGACTACCCCGAAGGTCGGGTTAAGCAGCCAAGACCACAGGAAAGACACAGCCACCCCGGAAATAACACTTGGCGCATAATACAGCGTACGAAGTAATGACTGTCCTCGAACCTTCTGATTCAGCAGCAGGGCAATCACCAACGAAGATACAATGGTAAAGGGTACGGACAATAAGGAATAATAGATGGTGACAGATAACGATTTGTAGAACAGCCTATCCTGAAATAACAGCCTGAAATTATCAAACCCTATAAATTCAGGAGACGAAATTACATTGTATTCGGAGAAACTTAACATTAGCGACACGATGATCGGTCCGCCAGTAAACAATATGAAACCGATAAACCACGGCATAATAAACATCCAGAAGGCGCGTTCCTCCCGCTTACTCTCAGTTGCCATTCGCTTCATGAATCATCCTCCTTACGCGGCCGGCTAGTCTGCGATTAGCGGCCGCTTATCCTTCCAGTTCTAGTTAATCCAGTTTGAGTGAACGGAGGTTCTGATCCACTTCCTTCAGTCCATCTTTCAAATCTTTACTTCCATTCCATACAGAAGACATGGTCTGGTTCATGGTTTCTAGAATCGTATTGAACTTTACGATCAGATGATTTTCAGCTTCACGTCCATACTTAATAGCACCCTCATGGACTTGTTTGAATTCCGCTTTATCCATCCCAATCTGCGAGGATATTTTTTCGTACCACAGTTCAAACAAGCTGCTGTCCGCTGGCGTTCTACCGACATCATTCATATAGCGATAGGCGCCTCCATCGGTTTTGGGATCGGCCAGATATCTGACAAATTCCCAGGCTTCATCCGGATGTTTACTTGAGTTTGAGATGCTCCATGGGTCCACAAAAAGTGTCACTTTGCGGCCATCATGGTAGGGAACAGCTGCGACACCCCAGCGAAAGTCCGCTTTTTCATAAGAACCCAATCCCCAACCTCCATTAATGTACATGGCAACTTTCCCCGTCATGAACACATCTCCAAGCTGAGCCGCGGCAGACACAGTCTGTTGGTCCGGTGCAACCTTATACTTGTTAATTAAATCGAGGTTAAATTGTAACGCTTCAATATTTTTGTCATTAAGTAGATCCGGCTCCCCCATAACCCCTGAGGTATACGCTTCTGGCTTAAAAAAATCACCGCCAAATGACCAAGCCATAGCATTCGGACTAAGGCCGCTTGCAAATCCGAATACCTGCTTGCGTACATTACCTACATCATGAGAAAGCTTTTGAGCAATTTCTAACATTTTATCGTAGTTCCATGAAGTGTCATCCCAGTCCGTTGTTGGATAAGGAATACCCTGCTGATCGAATAAATCCTTATTGTAAAACAGATACGTCGCATTGCTGACAAGCGGAATTCCGAAAAATTTATCATCAATTTTATATACATCCAGCAAATCCTTATCCATCGTATCCAGCTCTGGAGCCCCTTTTTCAATGTAAGGCGTTAAGTCCTTCAGGGCACCCATCTTCATATAAGTAGCAAAACCGCTGTCCGCCTGGTTCGGATTCCACACATCAGGAGCGTTGCCGCTTGAGATCATAGTGGTCAACTTCTGATCGAACTGATCATACGGAATATTCTCAAGATGAACTTTAATATTAGGATGAGTGGCTTCGAACGAAGCGATCGTCTCGTCTTGCCAAGCTTTTTTATCCGGATCTGCAGCCATCACCCAATTAATCTCTACTGTCTCTCCCTTATTACTCTGCACACCTGAAGGGTCGATAGTAGATTCCTTATCACCAGATCCGGCACATGCCGACAATGACATTCCGAGAACTGCAACGGGTAGAAATGTAGAAAGAAGGTTCTTTTTTAAGAATTGAGATTTCATTTTTATGTCCCACCTTTTTTCATTTTTCGTTTAAAATCGTTCAAAGTATCTCTAATTTCAGCATAAGTTTACATATAGATTACACAATTCGATAATTTAGATAACATTCTAATTTTCTCTTCACACCCCCTTTGCTAAACCATTCGGAACAACTTCATCATAGCGTCTAAAAATATGATTTTCAGCACATATATTCACTAAATATATTGTTTTTCTGCATATATTCTTGTTAATATAGTTGACATACAACTGAATTGGGAGGGATAGCAAATGGAAACCAATTTTTATGAAGTACAAAAATTCGACATCAGTCGAGAGAAAAAAAGTCAATCCAGCATGCCTACACGACATTACCATAACGGTTATGAGGTTTTTTACATGGTTTCGGGGGATATTTGCTATTTCATAGAGGATAAGGCTTATCAGGTTGTCGGGGGTTCTCTATTGCTGATTGACATCAATAAAATTCATAAGCTTGTCAATTCGAGTGGGGAGACCTTTGAACGAATAACACTTGTATTTAAACGCGAGTTCCTCGAAGATCTGTTTCCGAACAATAAGACGCTTGATTTGCTGTCCACTTTTACACGAGATTGTCATCTGCTGCGATTTAATGGCTCTGAACAAAACTTTATCGAGAAATTATTCAATAAAATGGTCTCTGAATTTACGAAGCAACCTCCCGGCTATGAATTCTATCTAAAAACACTTATGTTTGAGCTGCTTATTTATATTTATCGCCACCAGGAAGCGATGCCTCCTGCAATCACTGAAGAAATCAGTGTAGTGAACAAAAAAATATTTGAAATTGTTGACTATCTCAACCGTTATTACGACCAACGTCATTCCATACGCGATATTGCCAACAGATTCTATATCAGTCCTTCCTACTTCTGCAAAACTTTTCGTGATAGTACAGGCTTCACCTTTACAGAATATTTGAATAATGTGCGGATAAAGGAAGCTCGTGCCTTGTTAATTAATACTGCCTTTAAAGTAGCCAAGATAGCTGAAAATGTTGGATTTGATAATATGACTCACTTTGGTCGGGTATTTAAGGAAATCACCGGGCTTTCTCCATTAAAATACCGCCAGACTTATAAAATAGAGAGTCCATGATGTATCTACGAAAAAGGAGCAGCTGCAATCATTTTTATTACAATATCCACACCAAAAAGACTCCTCTATTTATATAGAAGAGTCTTTTTTTGTTGCGACAGGCTAACGGATTATGTTTAAAATCTAACTCAGTAAGTTTAGGCTTGCTTCTTCAAGCGATGGTATAAGAAATTTATGATCGATTGGCGATGACATCACGATTAGAATCGTGTAGGTACCGTATTTATCACATTGATTTCCGAACTCCTCGAGGGCTCGTGTAGAGTCGGTTACTACTTTCAATAAGTAGTTGTGTTCCCCACTTATACGGTAACATTCGACGACATCAGGACTTGAGCGGCAGAAATCAAGGAATGCATTACAATCCCTAGAATGAAATAACATGTAGGCAGCAGCATGTTTCCCAATCTTTTCAGGAGAAATTATGGTGCGATATTCGCTGATGATGCCTTTTTCCTCCATACGCCTAACTCTCTCCGTAACCGCAGGTTGCGATAAACCGACACATTTCCCCAGCTCTGTCATAGAAATTCTTGCTTGATTTTGAAGATGGAAAAGAATTTGCTTATCAACATGGTCCATCAAAATCGCCTCCTTTAAATTTAAGGTGTTCTATATTAACTAGCCTGTAATTAACCGTTATAAGGCTAATTTAACTTAGTTGCCTTATGTAATCAAGATAACTCGTTATATATAATAACCCTACATAGTAAAGTGTTCCTGGCTTTAACTATTCCGAAGGGATGAAGACAGATGAGTATATTGGATTCAAACAAAATAAATACAGAATGTTTATCAGGTCGCATCGATAGAGTAATCGATCGAACCCTCGCTGACAAGCGTTTGGTCGGTGCTGTCATTAAAGTAATGATAGATGGGGAACTGGTTTATAGCCGTGCTGCCGGTTTTGCCGACCGCGAGATAGGCCGACTTATGCGAGAAGATGCCTTATTCCGGCTAGCTTCAGTTACTAAACCTATCGTTTCAACGGCAGCCCTAGTATTAGTTGCGCAAGGTCGTCTACAGCTGGACGACCGCGTTGATCGTTGGCTTCCAGAGTTTCAGCCGCGTTTGCAGAATGGCGAGTTCGCGACCTTGACGATTCGTCATTTGATGACGCACACCGCAGGCCTGTCTTACCGATTTTTTCAAGAAGAGAAGGGTTCCTATCAGTCAGCAGGGGTATCAGATGGTATGGATCAGCCCGGCATCACGTTGGAAGAGAACCTGCGTCGTCTTGCCTCTGTCCCCCTCCTTTATACGCCAGGTACCGAGTGGAAATATTCCATCGCGACAGATGTACTGGGAGCAGTAATTGCAAAGGTCACAGAAACACCGCTTAGTGAAGCTGTACATTCACTCGTGACAAAGCCGCTTGGCATGAGCGACACGGGTTTTATTGCAGTTGACCGAGAACGGCTGGCCACTTCCTATGCCAATGATACTCCAGAGCCACGGCCCTTACTTGAGCCCGACAGTATTGCCTTTGTGGAGGGAACGGCTGGGTTCCTGCTTGCCCCTAGCCGAGCATTTGACACTACTGCCTATCCTTCTGGAGGATCTGGCATGGTCGGCAGCGCCGGAGACTTTTTGCAACTGCTGGAAACATTACGTAAGGGCGGAGCGCCGCTGCTACCAGAGTCACTGGTTCACGATATGACGACCAACCAGATCGGTGATCTGCCAATGGCCTTCTGGCCAGGACGAGGCTTTGGCCTAGGCATTACGGTACTAAAGGATCCTGTCGCCGCAGACACTCCGGAATCCCCGGGTACTTGGCGCATGGGTGGCACTTATGGTCATTCGTGGTTCGTCGATCCGAAGCAACGCCTCAGTGTCGTGGCTTTCACTAATACTGCACTGGAAGGCATGTCGGGTCAGTTTACTGTTGACCTTTGTGATGCCATTTATGACAGACGTAATAAATAGAGCAAGAACACAAGGTGCCTGGGTCCGGAATAAACCGGCCTAGGCGCTCTGTCTAGTAGACCTATTCGTCGTGTGTATCATTGAGTTTGCTAAAATTATATAAGAGAGGGGCTTCTCTATGAGCCAAAACACATCTTCTGCCACACAAAGTGCCTCCAGCACTCCCTCTTCTGAACGTCTGCCATGGGCTGGATTACTCGCCCTAGCTATGACGGGGTTTATCTGTATTCTTACCGAAACGATTCCGGCCGGCTTGTTGCTCCAAATAGGTGACGGGCTTGGAGTCTCCGAGGCCCTTGCAGGTCAACTTGTCACTTTGTACGCCCTGGGTTCACTGTTGGCGGCGATCCCCTTAACTACCGTGACGCGTGGATGGCGGCGGCGACCACTGCTACTAATGTGCATCCTTGGTTTTCTCATATTCAACACCGTCACCACTTTTTCTTCCAATTATATACTTACGCTGACAGCTCGGTTCTTCGCAGGCGTATCCGCTGGAGTCTTATGGGGGATGATAGCAGGTTACGCCCGGCGCATGGTGCCGGAGTCACTCAAGGGACGAGCAATGGCGGTAGCCATGGTTGGCACGCCTCTCGCTCTGGCACTCGGTGTCCCTGCGGGAACACTTCTTGGCACCCTTGTAGGCTGGCGCTCTATCTTCGGGATCATGTCGCTATTGGCTCTGATGCTAATCGCTTGGGTGTTTTGGAAGCTACCGGACTATCCAGGAGAGGCCCCTGATAAGCGACTCCCTCTCTACAAGGTTTTTGTTATTCCGGGGGTACGGCCGGTACTGTTTGTTGTTCTGGCATGGGTACTGGCACACAACATCTTGTATACCTACATTGCCCCTTATCTTACTCAGGCCGGGCTAACCCAGCGCGTTGACTTGGTACTGCTTATTTTCGGCATTACAGCGCTTGTTGGCATCTGGGTCATCGGTATTTTGATCGACCGCAAGCTGCGTCCATTGGTTCTGATCAGCCTCGCTGCTTTCGCCTTGTCATCCATTGTACTAGGCATTAGTAGCAGCCAGCCCGTAGTGATCTATTTAGTGGTTGGTGTATGGGGGTTGACGTTTGGAGGAGCGGCTACTTTGCTACAGACAGCCGTTGCCGAAACCGCTGGCGAAAGTGCAGATGTGGCCCAATCGATGTTGGTGACGGCATGGAACCTAGCTATTGGCGGTGGCGGCGTGATGGGCGGGATTCTTATTGAAACACTTGGTGTCCGCTCCTTCCCGTGGGTAATGTTTATACTATTGATTCTTGCGCTGCTAGTAGCGTGGCATGCTAAAGATTACGGATTTCCTTCAAGGAAGCGTTAAGCACACACATAAGAAATCCTGCCACAATCATCGAGTTTACAGATAACAGTAGCTGAACAAGAGATTTTTTAAAAAATAAGCCAGTGGTGCATATTAGATAGGACTAATATATGCCACTGGCTTTCTTATATTAGATTTTATAAATTCAACCCTTGATAAATTCTTGCAGATCCTTGGCCGAATTACAGATCTGTGATCGCTGCCAGAACGGTATTATTGAAATAATCAACATACATATTTTTAAATGGCTTCTGGTGATCCAGCTCTACGGATAAATGAACCGTCACCGTCTGATAAATCGGATCCACACAGAGGAATGGACCTGCCGCCCCCCAGTGTGAATAGGCATCAGGAGAGAGCAGATCTCCGCCGTCACGCTTCGTGCCATTAATCGCCCATCCGTATCCCCAGTACGCTTCAGGAAAAACTTCATCTCTATATTGTGAGGATACGCCCGGAATTTGATTGCGGGTCATTTCTTTTACTGTTACCGGACTAAGGAATCGTACTCCGTTATAAATTCCACCGTTAAGGAACATCTGGCCAAAAACAGCCAAATCCATAGCCGTTGAGTAAGCGCCGCCCCCCGCAGATACAGAATTCAAATTGTATTCGCTGTCTACCCATTCCGCGCATGCTGCCTCAGGAGCACGTCTAACTACTCTGTTCCGCACTTCCATTGGCACATGATAATATGTATTTTCCATTCCCAGCGGTTTAAAAATGGTTTCCTTTACGAATACATCATAAGCTTGTCCACTAACACGCCGTATGATTTCACCCAACAGCTCATAACCATATCCACAGTAAGACATCACAGTACCTGGCTCATGGCTAAGTGGTGCATCATAACCGCCATATAAGTAACTATGCAGTTCTGGATCTTGATTAGGTTCGTGTGGAGGATATTCCTCTTGCGCCTGTTTGGCAATTCCATTAGAACGAATCACATCAACCTCAATTCCAGAGGTATGTGTCAACAAATGATGTACGCATACCTTTGTTTTGTTTTCCCCTGTAAATTCGGGGATGTAATCAGAAACCGGCCTATTTAGACCCACTTTCCCTTGTTCCACTAACATCATAATAGCGGTTGCAGTAAATAGTTTTGTTATGGAACAGAGTGGAAATATAGCATCCGCGGTTAATTCCGCTGCGTCTGCTTCAGGGCCTGTTTTTCCATTCGCTTGATGGACCAGCAGCGTCCCCTTTCTCGCAGCAACAATAACTTGCGCAGGTGTGATATTGTCTTCAACCATTTGCGCGGCGGCTGTACGAATGCGCTCCACACCAAAGGCCGAGACACCCGCCTGTTCTAAAGAATTAAATACTAACCCTCTCATCGGTAGCCCTCCAATATGATTCATTTAATATATATATAAACTATTATACAAATATATTAAATAATCCTGCTAGCTTACTATTATCCTGTGCCTGAATTGTTGCTAAAGCTGACCCCGGCTTCTCCCGAAAATCAGCTTAGCTTTGTTTTACTAATTGACCGCTACCTTAAAAGCATCCACATTAAATGTTGTCCCGTTGATGGATAATGTGGCATTGTAATAACCCCGATCGCCATTTGTTTTGCATTTATATTCCCCGGAACATCCGCATACAAAAAATTTAGTTTTGTTGTAACCGGGATATATATTACTAAGTTTTTGGTAAAACAGATGTCCATGATGCGTAAAAATAGCTAGCACCTTATCTCTCACTTTTGTAGGAATGGATGAAAAAAACTTATTCGTCTCCGATGCGCTTAATACATGGGTTGGGTCCACCGTAATCCCGCTCACTTTGAGGGGCCAATGAAAATCTATAATATAATAAAAACTATCATCTAAATTTTTCAACAAATTTATACTACCCGGAGTGAACCGTCCAAGCGCACAATTAAGCCATACATACTTGACCTTCCCCTGAGTACCCGGGAAATTCATTTGCCCTTCAACAGCACCTAAATATTGTCTGAATAAGGACTGTGTACTTGCCTCCCAATTTCCTATAGATGCTTTATAAGGAATACTCCCGAGCGTGCTTGTTACCGTATCCTTGAAGTCCTTGTAGTAAGCATTCGCATTATTTCCATGATTAGCTCCCGCTTGCGTATTATCTCCTCCAAAAATAACAAATCTCTTATTCCCGCTATTCACAGCTTTAGGCAAAAGATTCCTAAAAATGCTTGCGCTGTTTCCATACCCCACATGACTATCACCAATAACCGCAAAGTTAATGATTTGTGCTTTTGCCTTAAGAATTAAACTACGTTTAGGCTGCAGTCTGGAGGCAGGTCTTCTTCTCCTACTAGGTTTCACCTGTCTTTTCATCTTAGATTCACCTCTTTTAAAATGGATGAAGGATCATAGTAGTATTTATATTCGCTTTACCTTAGGGACTCTTGGACCAATGGATTCATCTAGGAGATTAGTTTCTCTTATACTTTGTGGTCATTTATGCGGCTTGTCCCAAACGGGAGATGTTATAATTAGTCCCATAGAAATGAATAATATAATACCATTCATAGACTTATTTATTGATTAAGAAATAAATAAGCATATAGAAAAATCAAAAAGAGGTAACTCAGAAGCCACGAATGGCTATTGAGTTACCTCTTTTAGTTAGAACACTCTACTTAAATCTTCATATCCTTACCAGTATAATCTACAAACATGAAATGACCTTCCGGTGTTGTCCGCTTCTCGATCAAGTCCATGATGCCCTCAGCACTTTGGGTCGGATTCGTTGGCGCCTCTGCCCCGCCCATCTCCGTATGCATCCAGCCAGGATGTACGCCGAGTACTTGTACCCCGCGTTCTTTTAAATACACATGCAGCTGCTGTGAGAACATATTAAGTGCCGTTTTGGAGATGGAATATGGATAGTCTCCCGAATAAGCATTAGTAATGCTGCCTGCTTCCGACGATATATTGATAATCGAAAGTTTGGGTTCAGTGAGCAGCGGCAAGAAATGCTTAACCACCCGCATCGGTCCGTAAAGATTAATATCCATCGTGGTAAGCATATCTTGGAAATCCAGCTCTTCAATCTGTGTGTCCCTGGCGGTCAACACCGCCGCATTATTAATAATGGCACCAAGTGTCCGGCCTTGTCCTTGCAGATTCGCAGCAAGCGCCGCGATTCCTTCTTCATCCGTCACGTCCAGCGCGGCCACAGTCAGCTTCTCGCCATAGGTCGCAGCAAGCTGGGATAGTGCTGTTTGTTCCTGATCAGGACGGCGAACCCCGGCAATGACTCCATGCCCCCGCTTCAATGCCTCAGCCGCCAGCTCATAACCCAATCCACGTCCGGCACCAGTAATTAGTATATTCACTATAAATCCTCTCCTTTATCCTTATCGTTCTCCAGCAGTTCCACAATCATCTTTAACTCCTTGAACGTGTCCAGATAAGCATAACGCCCCCCGGTATACTCACCCTTTTGCTGGAGTGGGAACCCTTTGCCTTCGAGCAGCGTAATCTTCTCCTTCATTCCTTCAACCACAAAAGCAATATGATGAGGTCCCTCACCATGCTCATTCAAATAATCACGCCACGTACTGGGCTGCTGATCTGGCTCAATCAGCTCAAGCTGCAGGGAGCCCATATCAAAAAAAGCCAGCTTAGCCCGCGCCACCGTCGCCTCGCCATTATACCGAGTCTGCGCCTTATCTTCTGTATCTGTAACGATAATTTCCGGCTTCTCCAGTCCAAAAAACTCCGCATAAGCCGTGCTTACCTTTTCAACATCATTCACCAAAATTCCAATCTGCGTAACAAAATGATTCCCAAGCCATCCTGACATGTACTCTACCTCCCATTTGTCTGACAAGTCCACCATACCGATTCTTTGAAAAGGCTGTCAAGCCTGAAAATAAATCGCTCCGGGCCAGTGAAAATTATCCAGAGAAAGTCCAGCCGACTTCGGCGCTATCATAGGCATTTATACCTCTCCAGATGCCGCAACTGGTTAAGAATATTTGGTGCGTGATGTTACTTTTTGTTTCGGTTAATGACCAATTCGGTTATAGAATGAAAAGTTTAAATTAACAAAAGGGGTGAGGAACGATGGACCATAGAAAAAGATCACGCCTGATGCAGCAGTTTATTTTTGTCGGGCCAACTTCCTTGTTTTTCTTTATTATTGTGCTGATTCCTTTCTTTTTGGGACTCTATTATTCATTTACCAGCTGGAACGGAATCTCGCGGCATGTCGAGTGGACCGGACTGCGGAACTATCTACATATTTTCACCAAGGATCCTTCCTTTCTTAATTCATTCTGGTTCACGGCGAAGTTCACTTTCTTCGGTCTAGTGCTGACCAATCTGCTTGGCTTCGCACTCGCTTATGTGCTGACGCGTAAACTGTTCACACGTAATGTCCTGAGAACGGTATTTTTTGTACCGCATGTCATTGGCGGACTTTTGCTCGGGTTTATTTGGCAGTTTATTTTTGTCAGAGGATTCTCCTCTATTGGGCAGGCCACCGGCTGGTCCTTCTTTAATCTTCCATGGTTAGGCACCGGAGGGACAGCATTCTGGGCGATTGTTATCGTATTTGTCTGGCAAAATGCGGGATATCTGATGGTGATCTACATCTCTGCTATCAACAATGTTCCCCAAAGCCTAATTGAAGCGTCCAAAGTGGATGGAGCCGGACGTTTTCAGGCCTTGCGCCATGTCACTCTTCCACTGGTCATGCCCGCTGTAACTGTTTGTCTATTTCTATCTATCTCTTGGTCCTTTAAGCTGTTTGACCTCAACCTGTCGCTGACCAAGGGTGGACCCTTTAAAGCTACCGAATCTGTAGCCTTGAATATTTACAATGAAGCCTATACCATCAGTCGGTTCGGAATGGGCTCGGCCAAAGCGATGGTTTTCTTCGTCATCGTGGCTTTGATTTCCCTATTACAGGTTAGAGCAACCAAGAAAAGAGAGGTGGAGCTGTAATGGAGACTACCGCCAAGAAATTTAATGTTCCCCTGCTTCTCATCGAAGTGATTGTAATCCTGCTGGGACTTCTATTTTTAGTGCCATTTTACTTTTTGCTGGCTAACTCAGTGAAAAGCTATAGTGAAATACTATCAGACTCTGCTGCGCTGCCTTCAGCACTCCAGTGGAGCAACTACGCGGAAGCTTGGAAAGCTACCAATTTCCCTCGCGCTTTCCTGAACTCTTTTATCATCACGGTGATTAGTAATATTCTGCTAGCATTCCTTTGCTCCATGTGCGCTTACAAAATGGTCCGCAACAACAGCTTGTATAACCGTGTGCTTTATATTGCACTAGTAGCCGCCATGGTTATCCCATTTCAATCTATTATGATCCCGCTGGTGCAGGTCGTCAGCGGTTTGGGCGTCATGGATTCAACCGCCGGTTTGATTTTAGCCTATCTTGGGTTTGGCGCCCCAATGACTGTTTTTCTATTCCACGGCTTCGTCAAATCGGTACCTCTCGATATCGAGGAGGCCTCAAGAGTAGATGGCAGCAGTCCTTATGGTACCTTTTTCCGGATTGTACTTCCGCTTATGCAGCCGATTATCGTCACTGTCATCATACTGAATACCCTGTGGATCTGGAATGATTACTTGATGCCATCGCTAATTTTGCAGGATCCGGTGCTTCGCACCATTCCTATCGCCACTTATAGCTTTTTCGGACAATATACGAAGCAGTGGGATTTGGCGCTTCCAGGACTTGTACTAGGGATTACGCCGGTGGTCATCTTTTTCCTAGTGATGCAAAAATATATTATTGAAGGCATTGCCCAAGGCTCCGTGAAGGGCTAACGATACATGTTGCTTTCAGCCAGAGAGGATGAATGAATATGAGAACAAAACGTGGAATTCTCCTCGCATGCTCCCTGCTGCTGGCTGCCCTGACAGCCGGTTGCGGACGCAGCAGCGACAATGCAGATGGAGTCAAAACCGTACACATCTACCAGTTCAAGGTTGAAATATCTGAAGCGCTGGCTTCGCTCAAGACTGAATTTGAGAAAGAACATCCCGAGATTAAGCTTGAGGTACAAAGCGTGGGTGGCGGGACCGATTATGGCGCCTCGCTGCGTGCCAAATTCTCTTCCGGAGATGAGCCGGATATCTTCACCATCGGCGGCAACAATGAACGTGATATGTGGCTGGAATATCTGGAGGACCTGAGCGGCGAAGCTTGGGCCAAGGATGTAAAGCCACTCGCAGCAGAACAAATGACCATCGATGGCAAACTCTATGGGATGCCGATGAATCTGGAAGGATACGGCTTCATCTATAATAAGGATCTATTTAAGAAAGCCGGAATCACCGAGAAGCCATTAACGCTAACCGCTCTGCGCGAAGCCTCCGAGAAGTTAAAAGCGGCAGGCATCACACCTTTTGCGAATGGTTACCAAGAATGGTTCGTGCTTGGCAATCATAATGTAAACGTACCTTTCGCCCAGCAGCCTGATCCGGAGGCATTCATCGCCGGACTTACAGACGGTTCCAAAACCTTCGCCGGAGACCCTATTTTCTCCAAGTGGATCGATCTACTTGACCTTACTGTAGAGTACGGCAATAAGAACCCGCTCTCGACCGACTATAATACTCAAGTCACTATGCTAGCGAGCGGCGAAGCTGCGATGATGCAGCAGGGTAACTGGACACAAGGACAGATCGACGGCATCGATCCCAATCTTAATCTGGGCCTCCTGCCCATGCCCATTGACGACACTCCCGAAGACAACGACAAGCTTTATGTAGGCGTACCCAGCAATTGGGTTATCAATAAAAACTCTCCCGTTAAGGAGGAGGCCAAGGTCTTCCTGAATTGGCTCGTCACCTCCGAGACCGGAAAAAAATATATCACCAAGGAATTCCAATTCATCCCTGCGCTCGACAACATTAAGGGAACCGAAGAAGATCTTGGAGCACTAGGTGCTGAGGTGCTGGCCTATACCGATAAAGATCAAGCGCTGACCTGGAACTGGACCCGTCTGCCGAACGGGATGCCACAGGAATTATCCAGCAGCATACAAGGGTATCTCGGCGGCAAGCTGACCAAAGAAGGGATGTTGAAGGAATTCCAAGTCAACTGGGATAATCTCAGTGTGCAGTGATTTACCTGCTCTAAATACGACAAACAGCCGCGCAACGATGCATGGCTGTTTGTTCGTGTTCATTTAATTCCTCTCCGTTCATTAGTCGGAACCCGTTGCTAGTTCGCACGCAGCATACTAATTTGTCTGGCAAGATACACAGGCGTATAGGGCATGTCATCTCGGAGCCAAGAAATAACCGTGCCGATTAGAGCTGCTGAACCGTACCAAACGGCAATGTCCTTCTGTATCGGCGTCTTTGAATGATCAGCAGTCCCCTCCTTTTTCTCCTGGTGCGCAGAAATGATTTCCGCCATCAAATTAAACAGGCGATCTGTAAAAATCGGGCTTCGTTTGGATGTGAGTATGACCTTGTAGAATTTTGCATTTTCCGCAATATGCTTAAGCAGACTTTCTAATATCCTCAAATTCTCTTCATCAACCGACTGGTGATGGTTGTCATCGTTGTTCACCACTTGTAGAATGTCCTCCACCATCTCATCCGCCATCTTTTCCAGCATATCCGGGAGATCCCGATAGTGCAGATAAAAAGTAACCCGATTGATTTTAGCCCGCTCTGCAATACGATTTACTGATATTTTCTCAATATCCATTTCCTCAAGCAATTCAATCACAGCATCTCTAAGCAATTGACGTGTTCGAAGTACCCGGGGATCTGTACGTTGCGTTGTGTTATTCATCTTGTACTCTCCAATCTTTTACTTTCATATTGTAAGCTACATATTTTAGATAATTGTTGTTTTTTAAAAAGAAAAAACTACATTTTTAGAACGAATGTAAACTACTTTACATTTTTTCGCAAATTGTTGCTTGATTACATGAAAATTTCATTTATAATCTAATTCATGCATTGTAAACTATACAACACACTGTAAATTTAGTCCATGATCGACGAGTTGAAAGGATGGAGTGGAGTGAGTACAAAGACAGAAGTAACAAGCAGTTCCGTGAAAAAGGGCCCCATCTTATTCATTATGATTTTGGGCGCCTTTCTTGCGACACTGAATCAAACGGTAATGAGCGTTGCCGTTCCGGAGTTAATGCATGATTTTAATATCTCGGCGGCTACAGCTCAGTGGCTGACAACGGGGTATATGCTGGTTAATGGTGTTCTAATTCCAATTACAGCTTATCTAATGCAACGATTTACGACGCGAGAGCTTTTTCAAGCTTCTATGTTTATATTTTTGGCTGGAACGATCGTATCGGCCCTCGCGACAAACTTCCCTGTTCTGTTGACCGGGCGTATGATTCAGGCAGCTGGTGCCGGGATTATCATGCCACTGCTCACGAATGTCATCTTGACCCTGTTCCCTCCTGAAAAGAGAGGGGCTGCCATGGGGATGGTAGGGCTAGCCATTATTTTCGCACCTGCGATTGGACCTACTCTGGCTGGATATATTTTGGAACATTATTCTTGGGAGACTATGTTTTATGGCATGATTCCTTTGACCGTCATTGTAATCATATGCGGATTTATTTATTTAAAAAATGTATCAGAACGCATCTTTCCCAAGTTGGACATTGTTAGCGTAACTCTTTCTACCATTGGTTTTGGAACCTTGCTGTATGGCTTCAGCCGCGCTGCCAGTGCAGGCTGGTCGAGCGCAGAAGTGTTATTGTCTTTAGCAGCAGGTGTGCTTTCCCTTGGCTTATTTACTTGGAGACAGCTGGCTTCCCAAAATCCACTGCTTGATCTCCGGGCCTTTAAATACAATATGTTCTCCTTAACGACTGTCATCAGTATCGCAGTTACAATCGTGATGTATGCGGATATGATGCTGCTGCCTCTGTACCTGCAGAATGCCCGCGGTTTTACAGCGATGGAGTCCGGTTTGCTGCTGCTTCCCGGTGCACTCGTAATGGGATTGTTGATGCCGGTAACCGGAAAGCTGTTCGACCGGTTCGGAGCGAAATGGCTCGCCATCATCGGATTATTAATTACAATTGCAACGACTCTAAGCTTTGTGAACTTAACCGACTCAACCAGCTACATGTATCTGGTATACATGTCAACAGGCCGCCGGATCGGGATGGCTCTCCTTCTCATGCCTATACAAACCTTGGGTCTAAATCAACTACCCGCCAAGCTTAGTGCGCATGGTACAGCGATTTCAAATACCATTCGACAAGTAGCTGGCGCCGTCGGGACTTCCCTGCTCGTCACCGTAATGACGAGCCGTACTACAACGCATATGAAGGATATGCTGGCCTCTGGCAGCACACAGAACGGAACACAGGAACATATGATTATGGAAGCATCCATTCAAGGGATCAATGATTCCTATCTAGTGATTGTGGGAATTGGCATCCTCGGTCTGCTGCTATCTTTCTTTATTAAACGTGTTGGGCAAGCGCCTGATCCTGAGCAAGAACCCAAAGTGAAGCTAAAAAAAGTCATTGCCAAAGAAGCTTGATATATAGAAGTTATCAGCACTGTTTAAGAATCATAAAAAAGAGATCAACGATGAATGACATCGTTGATCTCTTTTTAGTTTGATCTTTATTACAACAATTAGCGACCAAACCATCTGCTAACTTGCATAACTATTTCAGTTTAAAATAGATGGACCTTTTGTCGGACTCAAGCTTGCTATCGTTTCTATAAAGAACAAGGTTGTTCTCCTTGCCTTTGATTATTGGCAGAATAACTTTACCCGAAGCTTCAAAAGAACCCGGTTTACTTGGGGTGACTTCAGGAAAATCAGCTAACAACTTTTCGATATTTTCTCCGAGAGATCCCTCAAAATAATCACTAGAGCCACCAATATAGTACTGTCCACTGGATGTTTCTACCCCCCAAATGGTAGGTGTAAAACTTGAAAGGAACTTCCGCCCTTGGTCCTGACTACCTTTTACAAGAGTGGCGTTCTTCACCTTAAGCGTTACATCAAGCAGGACATAATCTACAGCTACATCGGGATCAGTGACATGTTCCTCAAACCCAAGAGCATGTAATTGTCCGAGAGTAGTCGACGTAACCTTATTGATAGTGAAAGTATATTGAACAGATGTTGAATCACCTTTAGGGCTATAATTGTTATCAAGGTCCGTATAAGTAAAAGAAGTACCTAACTTCACTGCATCTGCAAACGAAGCGCCGCTGTTACTGGAAGTCGTAGCGGAAGATGAGGCAGCAGGCTTTGGTGTTGCCTGCGGTGTGGACTCGGTTGCAGGCGGAGTAGATACGGTTGCTGGCTTCGCAGTAGCTTGTGCAACGGTATTGTCCTTATCCGGGACAACGGATGTAGATGTTCCGCCGTTCGCCGATGTGATCACAACAGCTTGACGACTGTTATCCCATTTCACGGTTGCCCCCAGTGCTTCAGATACAGCCTTGGCGGATACATAGCTATGTCCCTCATAGATAATTGGGTACATTGTTCCTTCACTACTTGACAGGTTCACTTTCTGATTATCCACTTCAATGCTGATGGCCGCATTCTGATATGCAGAAATCTTCTTCAATGTCGTGTCTGCGTAAGCGACTGCACCCACAGCCAACAGCATTGAGCTAACTGTAATAATTGACATGACTTTTTTACTTGTTACCTTTAGCATCTTACACTCTTCTTTCATGTTTATGTATATGAATCTCGAAAATTATATCACTTTATATCGAATATTGTAAATATTGGAATGATAGGATATTCGTTCTTTATTTGTGAATACTTAAAAAAGACACATTTCCATTGCCAACGCCACATTTCGCTTTTAATCTCCTAAATAGCGTGAATACTATAGATCTTTATACTCAAACCAAAAAGCAGCCCTGGGGGCTGCCTTAATCAAATTAATTAGTAAGTGTCTTAGAATCATTCTACGCCGAAGCTTCAATGATCTGTCCTGCCAAAGCAATCAAATCCTCCTTGGTCAGGTGTCCACCGGTTTCCCGAATAATATAATTGACACGGGTCTTTGGATTCATCCATGCAACTGACTTGTACTCCATCTTATCAATAGGTGTGTATACCACCTCTTGGCCACTCACTTTTAGCTTCTGCGACTGTGCATTTGCTGGTTCGGATTCAACAGTCGTATCCTTAGGTCCTGCAGGTTCGGCAGCGATGGCAAGAACTCCTCTTTTACCATTTTTCTCTGTGGTCATATTATAGATGATGTTGATAGCTGTACGCTTCTCCTGCAATTTCTTTACATATATTTTCTTATCGGACGCCTTACCCTCGGCGATCACTTGATAGTATATCTTATCCTGTTCTTTTTTCGTCATATATGGAGAAACAATTGCCCTGAAAAAATTGTAGCCTTCCGGAGGCTCTTGCAATTGCAGTGGCATGGAGGTATTGCCGGCAGCATACTTTTCCACATATTCATTATACGTATTAAACGAAAGGGAATAATATGCACCCGCAGTGGGTGATCCCTTAGCATAGGCTTGATATTCCTTGTCATTAATATACACATATCTGATTTCTCCAGGTTTAAGCTCTTCACTTAATGCTTTCTGCTGCAGATCTTTGAGATTTTTGAATTTTTTTTGTTCCTGATCTGTTTTCGCTTTGGCAGCTTCATCGATGCCCTGAGCTATATATTTGACTTCCGCCTTAATGGCGGTTTCTTCCACAGACTGAGCAACAGACTTCTCGGCGTAAGCTTCTCCTTTGAAGCCATAACCTAAACCGAACATTAGGGTCATACTGGTCATGGCAATGAGTGTTTTTCTATTATTCATTAAAATACCTCACCTTCCTGTATATGTAGTACTCTTACATAACACTTACGTTACCGGATTTGTGACATCAAATTTCTATACTTATTTCATCATGTCGGCAGCAATTCGGATAACCTCCTCTTTGGTTAAAGAAGAAGACTCCGGTGCAGCAGTCATATCGTATACTACATTTTGTTCTGGATCCGTCCAGACAAGTCTGTATCTATACCCCAACTTTATTTCATTGTTTGTAGTTTCCGTATAGATCAGTTGGGTTCCGTTAACAAGAATATTCTGTACGATTGTGGTGTTCGTCCTTAGTAAGCTTTCCACCGTTCCGGACTTTGCCTTGATGTGTTTGGCATTAATTCTTACCATACTCTCCCCTTTTTTGTATCTCATCGACGAATAGTCATAATTAATACTGGCCGTAGCTTCTTTTTTCCACATAACCCGGTAACCGCCTTCCAGCTTTATACCATCAGTCAGGGCAAGCAGTTCATTCTCGTTGACCTCAAAATCAGGTTGTATCCATGCTTGATCAAAAACATACCCTTCTGGCAGATACTCCGGACGTGGCAAATATGGCACCTTATACTCTTCTGCTTTGGCTAAATAACTGGAATAATCATTAAATAGCATCGCAGGAATAACTCTGCCAAGCTGAGGACGTTCATCTCCAGCACCTTCCTTTTTTAACACGTAAGAAGCGCCCTCTCCCGGTAGTAATAATTTCTCTACAACTCTATATGCCTCTAAATTTTTTTCACTCAGCAGCTCTTCTTCTTTGGTCGCCACTCTCTGAGGAATTTTTACCTTTGAAGGAACTAACGGATTCTTAGATACTTCAATCGTCCCCCCTTCCTTCGTTGCAAGAAGCGGCTCGTATGGCAGCACCTCATATTGAAATTTGGCAGCTTGCCAGGGACTCTCCTTAAACAAGGAATAGCTGCCTCCTACCAAGACAACCAGGATCAGCACCGCTGCCCATCTCCTTACAGGCCTGCTCCACATGCGCTTACGGTATCGTTTGGCATAGGTTTCTGGCTCCACTCTATGCATAATATCTGGGATGTCCCCCTCCTGCTGGTGAGGTACAGGCTTAACAGCAAGGTGACCATTACCTAGCCCGATGGCTTGCATTACAGAATCATGAACATCAACCAGCGGAAGTTTGGCAGAATTATCCCCCTCCTTCAGAAACAACTCTTCGGAAGTCAATTCGTCCTTGCGCATAGTTGTTTCTCCTTTCTTTCAATGACTTCTCTGAGCTTGCACCTTGTCCGCTCGTACCGTTTCCTAACTGTGACCGTACTTTTACCCAGAATTTCACTAATTTCTTCAAATGATTTATCTTCAAAAATGCGCAAAATCAACAGATTGCGTTCCTCCACGCTAAGCTTTTCCAGGGCAGAGGCCACGGATTCACTGAACAACTGATTTTCTACCATTTGTTCAGCACTTTTAGTGGTTACATCCTGTCTGAGTAACTTTCGCAGCTGATTTTGAAATTTCTTCCGGCGCAGTTGATTCAGGCAATGATTATAGGAAACCCTGTAGAGCCATGAGTTAAAACTCACCTGAGACTCAAAATGGCCGATGTTCTGATAAGCCTTAATAAATATGTCCTGAACCGCATCCTCGGCTTCTTCCTTATTGTTCAACAAGCGAAAGCAGTAGAGGTAGATCCGTTGTTGGTAGAGTCTGATAATATCTGAAAAAAGGTAGACTTCCCCCGCTTGTACCCGCTTTATCTTTTCTTCAATAGAGTCCACGACTGTCTCCTTTCTACTATCAGTACAGTTATAACACTTGAGCGGTCTGTTTCGTGACATTTTTTTCCGTTTTAGCTCCGATTTAACGGAACATACACAAAAAAATCGCTGCTCCTCTCCGCAGGGAGGTGAGCAGCGATGCTTAAAACAGAAGAACGCAAGGGATGGTTATACACGTATTTCCGCTCTTCAGATTAAAAATGAACATGAGCTAATTCAGAGTTTTTTTCTCTGCTGCCGGGACTACAGCTTCCAGATACGGTACAGGATGACTGCCGCTTCAGCACGGGTAAGCGTATCGTTCGGCGCAATTCTATTATTCTTTCCGTTTACGACTCCGGATTTGATCAACAATGATGCGCTGTCTTTTGCGTAGCTGGATATACTTGCTTCATCTAGATAAGCAGCTACAGTACCGCTCGCCTTAACTTGCTTGCCGGCTGCCGCCAGCGCGCGTGCTGTCAGCACCATCATATCTTGTCTGGAGATATTGCTATTGGGTCTGAACGTATCATCTTTAAAACCTGTAGCAATTCCCAGTTCCTTCGCGATGACCAGTTCATCATAATAATAGTCCGTCTTTTGGACATCGTTGAACATTATTGCACTTTTGCCCGTTCCCTTCAGTTCAAGCGCTCTTACGAGGAGAGCAATGAAATCCGCTCGTTTGATTGAATCTGCAGGTGAAAAGCTGTTCACCGACGTTCCTTTGATGATATCGCGAGCCGCCATAACGCCTATAGCTTGTTTAGCCCATGACAGATTCTGCAGATCTCCGAAGTCTTTCTTTACGAAGGTTACTGCATAAGTGCTGAAGTGGGTTGTTTGAAAGACAACCGTTTGGGTTGCAGCATCATATCGACCGTTCGGAACCGGCATTACGTTGCCTTTGCCATCGATGTACCAAACGACGATAAGCTCTGGATGGTTAAGCTCCTCCGCTGTCGGCACGTAAGGAATGGCTATCGTTACAGGTGCGTTAGGGTTATTCCAAGGAATAACTTTGTCACCTGCTACTAAGCTTAGACCGATAATTGGATGGTTGCCAATCATATTGCGGGTAGCTGCTTCCAAGCTGTCCGTGGTGACTTTATTTATTCGTATGGATACTTGTTCAGCACTGTCTGTTACATTGGACAACATATTGCTTGGAATTTGAATTGTGGTTTTTTCCGTCTTAAGCAATAGTTCATAGTTTTCTTTCCCCATTAGACTTTGGGTCGGTAATTGTATATCATACCCTTTCGTGTCCGTTTGCTTTGGCACTTCAATGATAATTTGTTTCTTGCCGTTTGCCGCTACACTAGCCAGTTCAAGCGCTTTTTTCATGTTGTCGCTGGAGATCGTACCTATGACATACCCATTATCGGACTTTACCTCCAGTTTAATCGTAACAATACCATCTTTGTTTGTAATGGCTCCAGGTTGTGGAGTTGATACAACATTACCGGTGCTGCTACCCGTTGGTGCATTTGTTGGCGCTGGCGTCGCTGTTTGAACAGGTGTCGGGGTTGCCGATGGTTCCGTTGGGTTTGTTGGATCTGTTGGGTCAGTTGGGTCTGTTGGATCGGTTGGGCTCGTTGGTGTCGGTGTCGGTGCTGTTGTCGGCGTTGGGGTTGGTTCCGGACCGGCAGATTTCCCCTTTAAAGTAAGCACACCATAAACGGATGTGTCCATATACCCAGTTCCACTCGTATCGTTCCAAGCCGCGACACTTTGACGTGAGCCCTCTTTAGCATCGTTGATCTGTACATCGAAACCAAGCTTTTTATCGTTGTCCGGAGTGATCCCTTGAAGTGGAATCTTCACTTCAACCGTATAGTTTGTTCCGGAAATCTGGGTTGCCGATTCGAAGCCGGCTGCGATACTTGAAGGATTAAATGAAGTCTCGTTGTCAAAATTGACTCTGTACTGGCCATCATCATCTTGATAAAACGTCGTTTTCCCATTATTTTGGTCTACGAAGATTTCGACCGAATCCTGTTCATGTGCATTCACGCTGCTCTTATCAAGCTGCGTATCACTCACCTGGACTAGGACATATAAATATTGATCATCCCAGAGTGCTTTTGCTACTCCGCTCGCTCCTTGCCAAGCGGTTTGATACCGATTGACCGGAATCTCAGCGGTCTGGCTCCAGATCTCGTCAACTGTTCCGTCTATAACAGGTGCAGCGAATTTGGCAGTAGATTGATTGGCTTCTACTGATTCAGGCTCATGCTCTTCAATGAAGGTATCAGGATCGATAACGCCATAGTAAGCCGGCTTAGCTTGCAGATTTTTATCGAATAACAACGGATTGGATGAAGCTCTCCAGCTTGTATTATCATCCATTCCCCAGAAGGTAACACGTTTGATAGAATCAGCGTGATCCCTGAAGATATTTAACAACTGTGCATACAGATAACCCTGCGCATTAGCAAGCTTTTCAGAAAGCTGATAGTTGCTTCCGGCCTGAATGTCCAGCTCAGTTATGCTTACTTCGACACCCAAGGAAATGAACTTTTCCAAGGATAGCTTCACATTCTCTGGGTTCGTATTGATGCTGTAGTGCCCCTGCATGCCAACCCCGTCGATAAGCAATTTGCCAGGGTGAGTCAGCGCGTACCTATCATTGATTTCTTTGACCATACTGTAGATGGCCTGCGCTTTATTCTGATTGTCTTCGTTATAATCGTTGTAATAGAGCTTAATATCCCAATCTGGATGCGTGTCCAGCACTTCTCTTGCCGCCAGGAAGGCTTGCTCTACGTAATCTGCTCCAATAGCACTTTTCCATGGGGCGGAACGCAGCGCAGTTTTCCAATCTGTTGGGTTGGATGGGTTATCGCTCATCGCCTCATTTACAACATCCCAGGAGATCACCTTGTCACCAAAATGCTCCATAACGGTTTGGATATGGGTCTGCAAATTCATAAGAGCTTCATCCCGTCCCAAGGGGATCGTGTTGTTAGCTGCGTCTGTTGTTGTATTCAGCCATGCAGGCGATTGTTGATGCCATACCAACACATGTCCATGCATCTGCATGCCCTCAGCCAGTACTTTATCTACAATTGTATCTGCCGCGGTAAACGTGAAGTTGCCCTTCGTAGGCTGCAACGCGTCCGGCTTCATGGCATTACCTGCCGTAGCAACATTGTGATGCATTTTCAGAAGCTCAAGTCTGACACCTTCCAGATCCTCAGCGGTTATCGCATTTCCGATCAGAAAATCACTCTGGTAAGCATCCTTAATCGGCACAAGATCTTTTTCGATATCAACCGGGCCAGAGCCTACCTTTTCAAAATTAATATCATCGATATAAAATGAGGCCGCGCTATTACTGGAGCTTTCCACATAAATGGTCAAATACTCACTGCTTACATTGTTATAACGGTAAGTTCCCTCGAACTGAATCCAGCCATCGCTTGCGCTGATGGTTTTAGGTGCGAGCTGCACATAATTGGCGCTGCTTCCATCGCCAACCTGCGTGGACAGCTGAAGCTGCGAGCTTGCTGGCTGGATCAGCTTGACCCATAACGAAATTTTATATTCGTAGCCTTTGTCCACAAACTTCTCCACACGTAATGTCGGCCCATGCCATGTACTGGTTCTGCCCTCAACCTTCAAAGCGTATGAGCCACCATCTGTATGATTCGCTTCATTAGTAACCGTAAGCGTTTCAGTACCTGCTCTGCCTTCAAAACCACCTGCCGTTTGATCCTCAAAAGTAACAGTGGTAAAAGGTAAAGCTGGGTCTCTAGGTGTTTCTGGTGTTGGAGTTGGCTCTACTGTAGCCACCTTTTCTGTGACCAATACATCCCCAATGTAGAACGGAACCGTTTTCCCTTCATCGTTGGATTGAACACGCAGTGTTGTATCTTTGTCCGTATCCACGGTAAATTCTTTCGTCAAGGTGACCGCTTGGCCTGCTTCATAACTCACATTTGCCAAAAGAGCGTAGCTGCCTATCGCTTGAAGATAAGCTTGGGCACCACTAGGTACAGTCACATCAGCGTCTACATACACGGATGCAGTTACCGTGTAGGTTTTGCCGTTTTCTAGGCCCATATCCCTGAATTTAAAATCAACCGCGTCCCAGTTATTCGCTCGGTTGCTTACATATAAAGCTGCCCCGTCAGCATTGCCCGCAAAAACTTTTCCGGTGACAGGGGTTAGGTTAGCGCTACCTGATTGTGAGGCTAAACCTTTGCCACTCGCAAAAGTTTCGTGATAGATTTCTTTATCCGTTTCCGTCACTGCTTTTTTTGCTGTAATGAGGAGCTCCCCAATGTAGAACGGAACCGTTTTCCCGTCATCGTTGGATTGAACACGCAGCGTTGTATCTTTGTCCGTATCCACGGTAAATTCTTTCGTCAAGGTGACCGCTTGGCCTGCTTCATAATTCACATTTGCCAAAAGAGCGTAGCTGCCTATCGCTTGAAGATAAGCTTGGGCACCGCTAGGTACAATCACATCAGCGTCTACATACACGGATGCAGTTACCGTGTAGGTTTTGCCGTTTTCTAGGCCCATATCGCTGAATTTAAAATCAGCCGCGTCCCAGTTATTCGCTCGGTTGCTTACATATAAAGCTGCCCCGTCAGCATTGCCCGCAAAAACTTTATCGGTCACAGGTGTAAGGCTAGCACTGCCTGCTTGAGCTGCAATACCCTTGCCACTCGCAAAAGTTTCGTGATATACCGTTACCGTATCTGATGATACTGTCGTATCCTGCGCCGCAGCTTCAGTAACCGGAGCGATCCAGCTTGTCGGAATAAGCAAGGCAGCTGCGAGTAAAATCGAGATTACTTGTTTAAGCATTCTACTCATTTAATGCATTCCTCCTCTAGTGATTTTCATACAAATCAGTTAATGACCTACCTTATTAGCACCAGCCCTATATTCCCACGCTAATTTCTTTACCTGCTAAATCCTCAATTTCAACAGTGGCACAATCATTCCGAAGAGCAGTAGAACATCATCACAAATGAATCTTTTTACTTACAGACCCCCTCCTTTTATGTAAACGCTTTCATGTGTACTCACACTATTTTACAGCCTCGCTGCTACGCACTACTACGCTAATATTAAAGGTGTTACCCCCCATAATTATAGGAAAACGTATGTATGATTAAAGATTCTACGTATTTAACCCAAAAGAAAACCCCACTTGCGGACCGTTGAACGTAACGGAAGGTAACGGGGACTTGGTTTGTTATTTGTTCTGCGGCGTAATTAAATTGTCTGTTTGGATAACGCTCCAAAATATTCTACAACTACCTCCCGAAATTCCAAAGCAGCCTGAGAAATGTACCGGCTCCTGTGCCACAATAGAGCTATCTCCCTTTCCAATTCGTGATTCTCTACTTGGAGGTATTGGATATCTTCCCGTGAATTCCGTGCCGTGCTTGGTATGAAAGCTAAGCCAATTTCAGCTTCCACAAGAGTGCTAAGCCTTGCAGGTTCATCCCCCTCATACACATATTTAGGCACAAATCCTACCGATTTGCATACAGAGTCTATTAAATCGCGAGTACCATAGCCACTCTTTACACCAACAAACCATTCATCCCTTAGCTCTGTCAAAGATACGCTGCTTCGATTAGCCAGCCGATGCCCCTTTGGAACAGCCACAAGAATCGGATCGATAAAGACGATTTGACATTCGATGTCATCCCCTTTTATTGGAGGTGAGGATAAGCAATAATCAACCTCTCCTCTATTAAGAAGTGTAACCATTTCCTGCATGGTCAACATTTGCACATGGTATTGAATATCAGGCCGCTTTTTCCGAAACTCTCGCAGGATATTGGGTAATGTGCTTGCGGTCGTCACCGCTAATTCGAGTGTGCCATGTTCAGGACTGGATAAATCGCTAAGCTCCTGTTTTCCCTGCTCCAATTCAAATAATGCCCTTTCAGCTCGGCGAAGGAACCGGCTTCCGGACTCATTCAGTCGCAGCTTTCTTCCTACCCGATCGAATAAAGGTACCCCCAGATCCTCCTCCAAACGCTGAATCGTTTTGCTTAGTGAAGATTGAGTAACGTGTAGATTTCGTGCAGCTTCAGTCATATGTTCCAACCGAGCTACCGCGAGAAAATATTGCAGTTGCAGAAGTTCCATTTCGCACCTCCATTCATTCCCTCAAGTCAATGAGATCATAACATAAAATGCGTTGGAATGAATAATCGATTTCAAGTACGATGACATTAATAAGCTTTAGGGGGATTTAAAATGAGTGTTCGCAACAGGTGGTTAATGATTTCAGTAGGTCTGGGGATTTTATTGAACCCTTTAAATTCTTCGATGGTGTCTGTGGCTATTCCAAGGCTGCAAAATGTATTCCAGCTTGACTATACAGGTGTTTCCTGGATTATTTTTTCTTTTTACATTGCAAGCAGCATCGCTCAACCTGTCATGGGAAAGGCCAGCGATTTATTCGGCCGGAGGAAAATATTTCTTACCGGGCTTGTCGTATCCTTCATTGCAGGTTTATTAGCTCCTCTCTCCCCAAACTTTGGCTGTCTCATCGTGTTCCGTATTGTGCAAGCCATTGGAACTAGCATGATGGTTGCCGTTGGAATGGCCATTGTGCGGATTCATATTACGGAGAAACAAGCGACCGCACTGTCTGTTTTATCCATCTTCCTATCCGGCGCGGCAGCAATTGGACCCTTTATTGGCGGGGTTATTATTCACTGGTGGGACTGGCCAGCTATCTTTTTCGTCAATATTCCATTCGTGGTGGCGAGCTTTCTATTATCTTGGAGGCATATCCCCAAGGACGAACCGTCAACAACCATTACCCGGGGAATGTCCCTGCGCAAATGGTTTGATTTGATTGATGCGTCAGGAATCCTGCTCTTCACTGTGGGGCTGGTTGGCGTGCTCCTTGGATTGCTTTCAGCAAAATCATCCGGACATATCTCATTAATACATGTCATTACCTTGCTAACAGGACTCATTCTGCTGGGGGCATTCGTCCGGCATGAGCTAAAAGCGGCGTCACCCTTTATTCCTTTACGTACATTTGCCAAATATCCGGCAATGACTTGGGTTAATGTTGAATTCATGCTCGTTAATGTACTTTTTTACTCACTCTTTTTCGGGATTCCATCCTACTTGCAAATGGTACGTCATGTCAGTGAATTCCAAACTGGGATTCTCATGCTAACGCTGGGATTATGCTCGCTGGTTACTGCTCCAATAGCAGGACGCTGGATCGATAGATCAGGACCCCGGCCAGCATTGCTGGTGTCCGGGGTCCTGATGACATTGGGATCAGTGTGGCTTGTGACCTTAAATCAGACTTCACCGGTGATCAGTGTATGTGTGGCTTTAGCTGCATTTGGTATCAGCAACGGATTGAACAATGTCGGCCTGCAAGCAGCCTTGTTCCAAAGTTCTCCAAAAGAAATCATCGGTGTAGCCTCCGGATTATTTAATACATCGAGATACCTGGGAACCATTCTCTCTTCATTGTTAATAGGTATCATAATGGGAGGTAAGTTTAGCTTCGCGGGATTTCAAGTCCTTGGGGTTATCCTCACGATAATTGCATTGTCTTTGGTATTCATGAGTCGGAAGCACCGTGAATCAGGGCAATTGCAGGAGTCGGCTAATTCGGGCGCTAGCAAATAGGAAAGGGCAGACAAACAAGACCTGTCATCAGACAGGTCTTGTTTTGTTCTTTTAACGAGATCAATTGATCCCCCTTCTGCCACTTATAGAGTTTTTAAGCTTACATTGCATATAAAAGGTATATACGATACTTCCAAAAAACAATCCAACAGTTAGCCCATTTGCTGAAGAATAAATGATATGAAATACGCTGCTATGGTAAAAAATCAACATCACATTCAGAATATATTTAACAATAAAATTCAGTAGGACAATAAATAATGGAAGATAACTTTTCTTTTTGAACACTACTGATTCTTTTCTAACAAAGGATTGGTACCTCTTATTTAAAAGATAGCCAATCAGGAAACCTGGAATGATAAAGATCATATAACTCGTCAACGTTAGACCTAATTGAGGAAAAGTAGTTGTTATTGTCCGTAATCCCCATGCCATAAAAATAAGCGGGGCAATAAACATCCGTGAAAAAATAACAGGCCGTTCCTGAGAATTTTTAATCCCCATTATGAACAAAAGAATGAATAATATCCACACCCATGATGGTGTGCTTGAAATTACTTGTGTGACTGTAATGTGCATTATATTTCCTCCTTGTATAGAGCGTTGCAGTTCCACTGTGTTGCCTTACTAATAATAAAAAATCATAGGGACTAACACATCTACACAGCGATTGATTTATAAGCAACGATACCTCTATCTAGAGATATACAATGTTTGAGCAGACCCCACAAACAAAACAAAAAAAGACCGGTTGTGGCCGGTCTTTCTAACTACATGGCTATTTTTTTTATAGAACAACTTCTCCCTCTGTTACTCTACCATCCCTGTCCGTATAGCCAATACAACAGCTTGTGTACGATCTTCGACCTCAAGCTTTTGGAGAATACGATGAATATGAGTCTTAACCGTGCCCTGTGAAATATTCAGAATTTCCGCAATTTCAGAGTTCCTGCGCCCGTATGCCATTTGTTGGAGTACATCAAGTTCACGTTCGGTCAGAGATTCAGAAAAATCATCTGATGCTTGCTCTGTTTTGTTTAGTTTAGCATCACTCGAAATGGCTGCTATAAGCGCCTTACTTGCAGTAGGTGTCCTGTAAATTGCATTACCTTGATTCGCCCAGCGTATTCCCGCAAGAACTTCTTGCATATCCGTATCCTTCAACAAGTACCCTACTGCGCCTGCACGTATCCCTTCAATAACATAGGCTTGAACATCAAAAGTGGTTAGAAGTACAATCTTAATTTCTGGACTTACACGGAGAACTTTGCGAGTTGCTTCAAGCCCCGAGGAATTAGGCATTTGAATATCCATTAACACAATATCGGGTTTAGTTTCAAGTGAAACAAGGTAAGCTTCCTCCCCATCACAGGCTTCTCCTACGCATTCCATATCAGGTTGTGAATCTATAATGTACCTTAATCCTTGCCGGACGAAAGGCTGATCGTCAGCAAGTACAATCCTAATTATTTTTTCCAAGTGAACTACTCCTTCTCTTCCACAATAGGTCTACATGCAACGGGAACGACTGCCTGCAGGCGAAAGCCATGAGGTTCTATAGACGAAAAAAAACAGTAGCCCCCCGATGCTTTACACCGCTTTGTTACGCCATTTAGACCATACCCTAAATTTAAAGGTTCTTCTTTAGCAGTTACTCCATTGTCTGTGACCGTAAGGTAAATCGTATCGTTTACTTCTTCAATATCAATGCTGGCAATAGTCGCATTTGAATGACGAAGCACATTGGTTAATGACTCCTGCAGAACTCGATATAACACGATACTTGTTTCAATAGGCCACTCTGTGACTTCCGATTTTTGATTAAGTTTGAACTGTATAGAAGATCTGCTTTGAGTTTGGGCTACGAGGCCTTTTAAAGCAACTAGCCCTAAACCCATTTCGTCATTTGACCATTCCTTTACCGCAACTCGAACTTCCGCCATAGCTTGACGAGCAATAGTAATTAACTGGCTGGTGGACTCAGCTGCTCTTTTAGGATCATTTACTTGCATAATCTGAAGGGCTTGCAATTGTACTATCAGTGAAGTCAATTGATGACCCAGTCCATCATGAATTTCGCTGGCAAGCCGGGTTCTTTCTTCTAAAGCTGCATAACGTACCGAATGAACCATAGCTTCTTGAAGTTCGTTATGCGTAGCCTCCAGCTCTTTATGAGTTTTATTTAACTCTTCAAGGTGGAGCGTTGTTAAGTAGTGAGCATCTCTTCTGATTTTTATACTTCGCGCTACGAGGATTACACAAAGCAGCCCTAAAAAACTGCTTAAGGACAATGAATAAATCAGAAAAACAGCAGTAAGTGTAGTGATTCCAACAATAAAAGAAACACGGGGATAAACTCGATTCATAAATAGGATAATAAAATAAAGCGGCCATAGTAAACTTGTATTCGGTGAGCCAAAAACATAATGAAGCACTAATATAATCAAAATCATTATAAAAGTAACAGCATAATATTTCACTTCAGTCCACCAAGCGTTTTTTGCCCAAATCAACACCATATATAGCAACAACACGATCAGACCACCTAGAAGGTTAATGAATCCTTGACCGCTATAATCTTTGTAATAGGAAATTGCTAAGAGCAATGACCCAACGAAACGAACCAGATTTACATATATTTTTTCTTCCTTGAATGTAAACTTCACGAGGTTCCTCCAAATTTCTATCTAGTTCAGAACTCAATTTATTACAAGGTTCAACAGTATTAATACTATACGTCAAGCTCAATGCTCAGTCCAATTTCAAGCTCAAAAGACACATTTATAATGTAAAAACAGTTTATGCAGCTCGATATTTTGAAACTTGTCCCGGCTTGAACCGTAATTTTTAAGAACAAAGACACAGCACAGCAGAGAGGAGCTATCATTAGTGGAATATTACCGCAACAATGTAGCCGACAGTTTACAGGATGTTCAGAGTTCAGCTAACGGGCTTACTTCGGCAGAAGTCGACAATCGTCTAAAAGATTATGGTTTTAACGAATTAAAAGGAAAGAAAAAAGATCCTGTTTGGAAGCTTTTTCTTGAAAACTTCAAAGACCCTATGGTAGTCGTACTGCTTATAGCCGCCATTGTCCAGATTGTTATGGGACAAGTTATGGAGTCGCTTATTATTTTCCTCGTGTTGATTCTCAATGCAGTTATAAGTGTCATCCAGACCCGTAAAGCGGAGAGTTCACTGGATGCCTTGCAGCAGATGTCAGCCCCCGAGGCCAAAGTGCTGCGTGATGGAGAATTAAAAACCGTCCCGGCAAGGGAACTTGTACGCGGTGATATCGTCTGGCTGGAAGCCGGCGATTTTGTACCCGCCGATGGCCGGATTATAGAATCGGAAAGCTTAAAAATAAATGAGGGTATGCTAACCGGAGAATCCGAAGCTGTGGAAAAGCATACAAATATCATCGCGAAAGAATCTCCGCTTGGAGACCGGCGTAATATGGCGTTCAGCGGTTCACTAGTTGTATATGGCCGCGGAACGCTAGTAGTAACGGGAACTGCACTCACTACCGAAATCGGAAAAATTGCTGAACTCATTGAAAGCGCCGAAGCCAAGCAAACGCCGCTGCAGCGCAAGCTCGAAACATTCAGCAAGCAGCTGGGGGTAGCAATTATACTCCTGTCCATTGTAATCTTTGCCATCCAGGCCGGACGTGTTTGGTTATCGAATGAGACTGTGGATACAACAGAAGCTATCCTGAATGCGTTAATGTTTGCAGTCGCTGTGGCGGTTGCTGCGATTCCCGAAGCTCTTTCCTCAATAGTAACTATTGTCCTATCCGTAGGTACTAATAAGATGGCTAAGCAACATGCGATTATTCGTAAGCTACCCGCTGTCGAAGCCCTTGGGTCAACCAGTGTCATCTGTACAGATAAAACCGGTACCCTCACCCAGAATAAAATGACTGTTGTAGATTACTTTCTACCAGAAGGTGACCGTGATCAATTCAATCAAGCGCCTGAAGAATGGTCTGAAGAAGCCCGGCGGCTCCTGCATATTGCCGTGCTCTGCAACGACTCTAACATTAATGAGGATGGTAAAGAGCTGGGTGATCCTACAGAGGTAGCACTTATTGCCTTCAGCAACAGCAAGAATAAAGATTATAAGGAAATACGCGATAATTTCCCTCGCGAAGCCGAACTACCTTTTGACTCGGATCGCAAGCTGATGACGACCTTGCATACTTTTAACGGACAAAAAGCAATGATTACTAAAGGTGGACCCGATGTGCTCTTTGGTCTATGCTCGCATGTACTGTTAAGTGGAAAAGAAGTGCCGATGACACCAGAAGTTCTTGAACGCTTCTTCGAAGCCAATGAGGAGTTCTCCAGCAGAGCACTCCGTGTACTTGCCTATGCCTACAAAACCGTACCAAATACAGTTACTGAAGTCGGATTGGAGGATGAACAAAATCTAGTGCTCGTAGGTTTGACAGCTATGATTGATCCACCTCGGGAAGCTGTCTACGGCGCGATCGCAGAGTCTCAGAAGGCTGGAATCCGAACCATCATGATTACCGGTGATCATAAGACAACCGCACAAGCGATCGGCCGCGATATCGGTCTGATGACTGAGAATGAAATTGCCGTAACCGGCCAAGAACTCGATGCCATGTCTGACGAGGAACTTGATCAAAAACTTGAACAGATCGGTGTCTACGCCCGTGTCTCTCCGGAGAACAAGATCAGAATTGTCCGCGCGTGGCAGCGGAAAGGCAAAATAACAGCCATGACCGGTGATGGTGTAAATGACGCGCCTGCTTTGAAACAAGCAGATATCGGAGTTGCCATGGGCAGTGGAACCGATGTTGCCAAAGATGCGGCTGCCATGATTTTGACCGATGATAATTTTGTATCCATTGTCAATGCTGTATCTGTGGGCAGAACGGTATTTGACAATATTAAAAAAGCGATCGCCTATTTGTTCTCAGGTAACCTGGGTGCAATTATCGCCATCCTATTTGCCCTTATTTTCAACTGGATTAATCCTTTCACAGCGATTCAGCTTCTATTCATCAATCTGGCGAATGATTCTCTGCCCGCCATTGCTCTCGGGATGGAAAAACCTGAACCTAATGTGATGAATAGAAAACCAAGAGAGCTCAAGGAAGGAATATTCGCAGGAGGAATGATGCAGGCCATTGTCACTCGTGGTCTACTCATAGGTATAGCTGTTATCATATCCCTGTATATCGGACTTCAGGATTCACCTGATATGGGCGTAGCTATGGCATTCACAACCCTGATCTTGTCTCGTACATTGCAGACCTTTGCCGCCCGTTCGAACAGTCAAACTGCTATTGAAGCTGGCCTTTTCAGCAACAAATACGTCATCGGAGCCGTTCTGGTCTGCTTTGCCTTTTACGGCATTGCGGTTCTGCCAGGAGTTAGAGAAATCTTCTCGATTCCGGCTTCATTTGGAATGTCAGAGTGGCTGATTGCAGCAGGCTTAGCCCTCGGCTCCCTCATCCTAATGGAATTAACGAAGGTTGTTCGAAGAGCTTTTACACCCAAATCTGTTGAACAGAACCCTGTAAATTCCTGAGTAAGCTATAATTGACTAAAAAAAAAACAGCGATCTCCAATGATGGAGTATCGCTGTTTTTCTGACATCTAGAGTTAAACCCAGAAAAGCTTCTGTTGATTTTAATCAAAATAAAATAATTCTTCGAATTTTTTATCCAACGCAATACATAAAATCAAAGCTAATTTTGCAGTAGGGTTAAACTGTCCGGTTTCAATCGAGCTTATAGTATTTCTTGAGACACCCACCATTTCTGCCAATTGTGCTTGCGATAATTTTTGTTCCGTTCTTGCTTCGCGCAGTTTATTTTTTAAAACCAAAGGTTCACTCATACTAATCACTCATCCCATAAAAGTAAATAAACAAAAACGAAACACTTATAATTAATCCTAAAATGAAATTGAGTAAATGCATCTTTTTCTTAGTTACAGAATACATCCCAAGACCTTCACAGCTCAAATATCCAAAAAACATGGCTATCAAGGCTTTTAATGCAAGATTTGTTTCCTGACTATGATTATATAAACTGAAGACACTCAGAATGCAAAATACAATCAACATTCCAATGAATCCGCTTTTTCTGCCTTTAGCAAATACAAATTCTTTTCCTTCGTCTCCTTTTTCATTTCTGCTTTTTTCTAATATTTCTTCCTTTTTCATAAAAATTTCTCCTTTCAAATTGAAAAGATGATGACAAGTTTTCTTGTCATCATTATTATAATACGCCAAGTTTTCTTGTCAAATAAAAAATAGCTCACTCCAATCCAAAGATTGGTAGTGGGCTATTTTCTATACCTTCATATATTGGTTATATAATTGCTCGAAAGTATTGTATCGTTCGACTTTCCTGCCTACCTTGTTGTATTCCTCCAGATATTCATCCATGACCTTCAGAAACTCATTTTTAAAGACTTGAAGATGGTCAGAATCAAAATACTGCATGAGATCAAACTTTTTAGTTCCCTTCCATTCTGTCATTTCATCAAGAAAACCTTGTATGCCCATTGCTGCAAGATACGCATACGATCTATCACCCGATTCTACACTTGCTATAATCTTATTGCGGTAGTTGCACCATAATTCCTCATAAGTTCCGCCAAGATTATCATAACTTGGGACAGGCTGCACTACAAAATCCTTATACATTTTATTATATAAATCATTGATGTTTTTAAGGGCCTTATATGCTGCACTTCTGATTTCATCGATAGTCTTCGCCTCTATCACAGCCATATATGTCTTTTCAAAATCATCAGGAACATAACGGTACGTAGCTATTTCCTCTAAATATCTCTTAATTCCCCGTTTGAAATAAGTATTGTTCAAATGAGTTAGCGCATTTAACAAATTGTATAAAACTTCGCTTGAAGCATACCTTACTGCTCCTATATGTTCAGAAAGTAACGTATTCGCATATTCCTGTTTTGCTATGTCTATACACTTTTTCGCTCTACTGATACATTCTCTCCCTATAGGCATTGCCAGAGCATCGAGTGCTCTCTGTTTATATAAATTTAGCTTTTCCAAATATTCGGGTTTTGCACAGTATAACACCTGTAAATCCACCAGACATGAAATCATTGGACTCTCGAGATTGGCTTGATCTTCTATCCTTGTTTCCCATGGCGTACAATATAGATCGTATCCAATATCATCCAAGATAAAACACGAAGATATTCCCCAGCCTTGCTCTGTGTTATTAATTATGATTAGATCAAGATCGCTTTTTTCATGAAAATCCCCAGTACTAAAAGAACCTGTAAGCCCTATAATTGCAATATCATCAGAAAAATCTCTCTTAGCCCGTTCAATGACCATGCTAATAAGCTTTTCATTTTTGATTAAGATCTTTTCTTTATGAACAGCATCCATATCCATGTCCCCTCTCCAACCTTATTAATTCTATTGTATAAGCATATTGTTAGAGTAGGTATTCCAACTTTAATTATATTAAATCTATACCAAGCCTTTCCTCTCCTTCAAAGAAAACAAAAAAACGCGCTGGCAAGAGCATAATTAGCTTCTCTCCAACGCGATTTATAGTCATTAGTGAATATTTTTCTTTTTAAAACTGCCGCCCTTAACTTCTGCAACATCGTAGACTACTACAAAAGCATTCGGGTCAATTTCACGAATAATATCTTTTATTTTACTTTCTTCCAGACGGTTAATGACACAAGTGATTTCTTTGAATTGTTCATTTGAGTAGCCGCCATAAGCATCTGTATAAGTTGCTCCACGACCCAATCGGTCACGAATAGTCTCGACCATGATTTCCGGTTGAATAGTGATGATTTTAAACGTTTTAGAGCCACTCAAACCTTCTTCAATAATATGAATGACCTTAGAAGCAATAAAATAAGCAAGTGCTGATAGAATAGCCCCTTGTAGGCCAAATACTGTTGAAACAACAATAAAGACAAACATGTTTAGAAATAAGATTAAATCACTGGTCCCAAAAGGTAATTTTCGTGAAAGTAAGACAGCTAACATATCTATCCCATCTAATGCTCCACCATTACGTAAGGCTAACCCCATACCAAAACCGATAATAATCCCGCCAACAACGGTAATTAATAAGGTATCACCTTCTATAATCGTCGGTACATGATGCATAAGACTAGTGCCAATAGCCAGTGAAGCAATACCGATAACGGAATAAAGAGCAAAGCTTTTACCAATTTGCTTATATCCTAGCCACACAAAAGGGATATTAATTATGCCAATTAGCAGCCCTAGCGGTAAGCCAAACAGTTCAGAGCCAACGATGCTTAGACCTGTGACACCTCCATCTGAGACATTGTTGGGTATCAATACAGATTCTAGACCATAGGCAGCTATTAGCGCCCCAATAATAATCATGAATACTTTTGAGAATATCTTGAGTTTATTTGATTTCTGTTTTCGCGTTTCAATCATTGAATTTCTCCGTTTCACATTGCTTAATTTAGTCCATAAAAATTTCCTCTAAAGGTCTTCCGTCACCTGGATTAAAATCAATCCCTAAAATCTTTGCCATCGTGGGGGCTATATCTACCATTTCGATGTCCCCTATAGGATGCCCATTTCTAATCTTTTCCCCGGAGACAACCAAGTTGCATCTATAGCCGTCTTTATCAGGAGAATAGCCATGCGTGGCAAATTTAACGCCTTGTTTGTCCAAATCAACAATCGTTGGTTCATCCATACTTTCGTCGAAACAATAACCTCTCTTAGCCTCAAGCATATACTTTGTGGTTTGGCCCACATGAAAATAATCCAGTTCATCTCTAGCATACAATTTCTCTATACCTGAAGATTCATCTCTCATATTATCTCCAATAACAGCTAATGCTATTTGCTCAGCTTCTTCATCGCCCTGCCGGATATGCAAGTAGGCCGCTCCACCCCCACACTGAAAGTAAGCTCTCCACTTCATTTCGCCGTTCTCTTCATAGATCAGGCCCTTTTCCTGCAAAAGGTTGTTCAAATGCACTTTGTACCTAACATTAAACTGGCCATGGTCCCCCAAAATTAAAAAAATCGTATCATCCTTTATCCCCGCTTCATCCACTGCCTGCATAATATCGCCTAACCTATTATCCATACGTGTGATTACCTGCATCACTTCGTCACTGTCAGTTCCATAAGCATGTTTGGCATCATCCAGATCGATCAGATGCATCATTAGAAGATTAGGTTTTTTGCGCTTAATCGTGTCTATAGCACATTTGGTCGTGAAGTCATCCAGATAAGGCTGCTCAATCCCCTTGCGGATCCGGCCATATTTCAGCTCCATATCCACACAGTATAAGGGGCTTCCGCTTTTTAATATCTTCAGTGCCTGATTTTCGTTTTTGATGGCTCTGATTTCAGGTATATTGTATTGGATGGAGGATTTACCCGATACTGGCCATAGGATTCCGGCTGTGCTCATCTTATGCTCGCGCACAACATCGTAAATCGTTGGCACCTTGATCGCATTTCTAAACCAGAACCAATTTTGCTCCTCTTCCTTAATAAAGGGCTGAAACGGATTGTTGTGGTGGATGCCATGCTTATCCGGATATACACCGGTTGCTATGGTCGTGTGCACTACATATGTGAGTGTCGGATACACACTTTTCAATTTATGGCTATGAGCTCCGTTTTTAATTAACTTACTTAAGTTTGGAAGCCGGCTGGCCAATGCCCAGTGGTCTTCTGAAAAGGCATCGTAAGAGATGACGATCAAATGCTTGGCCATAGCCGTTTGTGCTTTAATTGACTTCATAGAATAAGCCCCTTAGGTTCGTCATGTTCAGGCTGCTCTTTAGGTAAAGTTATAAATACGAATAATCCAATAATAAAAAGTGGGATAATCGCTAAAATACTAAATTTAGCATTACCTGTTAAGGTTGTTGTTAAAGACATTACAGCAGGACCAACAATGGCCGCGAACTTGCCAAAAATATTGTAAAAACCAAAGAATTCATTGGAATTCTCCTTTGGAATGATCTTCGCATAATAAGACCTGCTGAGCGCCTGAATGCCTCCCTGAGCGGAACCAATTAGCGCACCTAAAATAAATATATGCCACACTGAAGTGATAAAAAAAGCCGCGATGCAGGAAATGATATATGTAACAATCCCCACGATTATCAAAGTCCTGGCGGAGTATTTTTTGGCGAGATTACCATACAGGATTGCACAAGGAAAAGCGATGATCTGGATAACTAATAATATCCCCAGTAAGGTAAAGGTGTCAAAAGCATCCGCACCCAGAACCGATGTGGCATAGGGCACCACCATTTTAATAATCGTATCTACCCCATCAATATAAAGAAAGTACGCAATTAAGAAAACAAATACAACTTTATGCTGTCTAACATTCCTAAAGGTGTCTCCCAGTCTTTTAAAACTGTTGATTACAGGTCTTGGTTCAGGCTCAATATAATATCTCTGCTTCACATCTCTGATCATGGGTATGGTCAACAGCCCCCACCAAAGGGCAGTAATGATAAACCCAATCTGATAACCGATCGACTTATCCATCCCCATAAACAGAATCAATAGCAGGCTGATGCCAAATGGAATGACGCTGGCGATATATCCATAAGCAAAACCTTTTGTGGATACCTTATCCATCCTTTCATCAGTGGTTATATCCACAAGAAAAGAGTCATAAAAAATATTGGCTCCGGCAAAACCTATAACAGACAGGATATAAAACACAATCAATAACTGCCACTGCCCGCTCGCAGGTGCAACGAATGCCAACGAAGCCGTAGCCATCACACCTATCAAAGAGAAAAATAAGAAAAAGCGCTTTTTCTTATCCTTGTAATCTGCGATCGTGCCCAAAATCGGACTAAGGATAGCCACAAGAATACTAGCAATGGAGTTAAAGTACCCTAAATCCATGCTGCTGTTAACATTTGAAAACATGCCAAATACAATAGGCAATAATGCAGTTGTAACCGCCATCGAATAGGCTGAATTCCCACAGTCATATAAAATCCATGATTTTTCCTCTTTGCTAAGTTTCATCTAACAGCCACCTTTTCACCTATTTGTAACTGTTATATCATTTCAGCATAAGAGCCATGTTAAATGAATGTTAATTCCATCACAACTTCTTCATAAAAAAACGACCTTTTAAAATTGAAAGGTCGCTTACTCGCTTTTATATATGATTTAATATTTGACGATATATTCGCAATATTCATCCCCATTAACATTACATTTTATTTCCCGGACGGAAACTCGTTTCCCACGAATTTTAGTAAGTGCTCCTTCGATAATGGCCCCCTCCAGGTCACAAACCATTTTCCCTTCCATAATAGGTAACCCTTCGCAGAAACAATCGTGTACTGCAATCGTCATCCCCTTGTCATCTTCATGGGTTATTATAGGAATCCCTATCTTCAATTCTTCGAATAACTCGAATAGTTCATTAACCGAGGTAACACCAAATTCTTCCCCAATTTTTCTTCCTATAGTCAACGTTGTACCCTTACCATTCATGGGTAACGCTTGATATAAACCAATAAGTCTAATCGTTCTGAAAAGCTCTAAAGGTACGACATTACCTAAATTTTTTCTCTTTATTTTTTTCATATCTGTAAAAGTAAATTGATCCATGCCAGTAGCCTCCAATTGCTTATGTAATTTATATTTCAAATTTAATTGATATATTGAGTATAAACATATCCAATAATTGCTTTGTGATCTTACGCACATCCTGATTTTTTGTAGAACTATAACAAAAAAAGCAACTTCCCTATTGGCAAGTCGCTCCTTCATTCATTAGATGCAGCAGCATCTCAAATATGATAATCATAAACCCAAGGCAAAATAACCCTCACGCTAGTTCCAACCTGAACCTCTGAATCTACCTTAATATGCCCCCCATACATTTCGATTAGTTGTTTACAAATCGATAATCCAATCCCTGTCCCTTTTTGCTTGGTAGTAAAGAAAGGGTCAAATATCCGTTTTAATTTATCCTGTGGAATTCCTTCTCCATTGTCTTTAAAGAGTAGAATAATTTCGTTTGTCTCAGCAGCTGTGGTAACAGAAATATCTATTCTGCCTCTAAAAGCTGTGAAGGAATCGATACTATTTTTCAAAATATTAAGAATTACCTGCTCTAGCTGAGAGGCGCTTCCAAACGTTAGTACTTTTTCTAAAGAGCACTCTACTGAAAGTATAATATCATCACTAAGTATGAGTTGATTCACAATGTTATTAACTCTATGTATAACCTCCATAACGTTAAATACTACGCCGTTATTTTTTGTACTGTCACCTTTTCGAGCCAGTATTAGAAAGTCCGTTACTAATCCATTCAGAGCATCAATCTCTTTGATGGTGATATCCAGATATGCACGCAATTCATCCGCTTTGATCTCCGGCTCATTTAGCCTGATATTTACAAGCTGAGCAAAACCTTTAATCGAAGCTAGCGGATTTCTTATTTCATGCGCCATTCCTGCTGCCATTTGTCCCATAACAGCAATTTTTTGTTCATGTAAATTGTCAATCTGTTGATTTTTATTAGACAAATAACCTTGTGCAAAGCCAGTAAAACGGGTCCAGTTGCATTCCATTAAACGATTATAAAAAAACAATCGGATCGCGGAATCATCTACAAACTCTTCAATGATCTTAAACATAATATTCTGAGCGGTTAAATTTAAATCCTTGCTCATATCAAGTAAGATATCAAAATGATCACCGAATATTTCTGCAGTATAAACCCCTTGCTCAGCCCCCTCTTTTTCTAGCAGGTTTAAGTATTGATCGTAACCAAAAGAATCAAAAAACAAGGCTTCTACCATACTCATTAATATCGTACTGAATGATGAATCTAACAATTCCTTATGCGCCTCTACAAACCAGGAGAATTCGATGTTTTTCATAGTCATAGAATGATAATGCCTGTTTAAAATGATTGGAACTGCTAAGGTTAATGACGAACGCAATTCATTTTCTTTGTATGACATTTTCATCCTCCTTCTTTGTAGTTTGTATTCAAGATATGTGTATATTTTCCTGCTTCAAAAACACAGTAATTCACTTTGTTTTAATCACTATATTATATTCTGACACTTGACTGTTAGAGTAGCATCGAAGATAATTACAACCTCACCAAAAAAACTATAATTAGGAAGATCATTGATTTTGAAAAGGGGCGGTCGTCATTAGCTGGTTAAGTGATCTCTATAAATTACAGAAGCAGGAGCTAAAGAAGGACATCGAGCCCTCTTTAGTCAATGCTATCTTTCGAATGTATGATAAATTCCCCAGGATTGGACTTAAAGAGCGGATCGGCCAGCAGGATATGTCTCTAGATATCGCTGATGCCTATATAAATGGTCGTAACGCGATGATTGAAGCTGGAGTCGGTATCGGCAAGTCCTTTGCCTACCTCATTCCCAGCCTGCTTATTAACCAAATCTCAAGGCAACCGGTTATTATTGCGACATCCTCCATACAACTTTCAGAACAAATACATAAAGATCTGAGATTCATCGGAAGTCGTCTCGGATTTACAAGGGTACGTTCGGTAGTTGGAAAAGGCATGGGGCAGTATGCTTGCCGGTATAGGGCAGCAGATCTGTTCCAAGCGGATGATTCAAACACTCCTCTGTCTGCGCTTTCTCAACAGATTGTGAATTATGAAATTGATGAGCGGGCAGATATTAAGGGCGGGGTTAGTGATGCTGTATGGTCTAACGTTTGTGTGAATGATTGCAAATTTGAACGTTGCCATTATAAAAGTACATGTACGTTTTATGAGATGAGAGCTAAAATTAATGCCAACGCGAGCGACATGGATTTTATTATCGTAAACCAGGATCTGCTCATCCGTGATTTAATCAAGAAAAAGGAAGGAACGAAGGGGTTAATCACCGAACGGCCGGCTCTGATCGTAATTGATGAAGCGCATAATCTGGAAGCAAAGGTTAGAGATGCAAGAACGCTCGAATTTACTTACCGGGGAACCTGCCGTATTCTGGATGACGCCTTACAGATTCTCTTCAAGCAATCTGCCGATACGGAGCTTATGCCGCAATTTAAATTTATAAAAAGATGCGTTGGCCATATTTTTAAACAAGTAGAGGCAGACTTACTGCAAACAGCCAAGCAGGACAATGACCGTATAAAAATATCGCAGATCACAGGAATCCCCTTAAGACGAGCGGCACAGGTTTTAAAAGATTTTAATCTCAGCCTTTCCGTCTTAACTTCACGGCATGAACGGGAGATTGACAATATTTTTGAAGCCATGAACGGACTTATCGACCTCTTTGATGTACTCGCCGGAGTAGAGGATAACTATCTGATCTGGGCAAGTAATACCCAGCGGGAGAGTACCCTTAGTATCTGCCCTAAAGGGATAAGCCAGTTTCTGAAATATACCTTATTTAACGGGAAAACCTCAGTTATTTTAACGTCAGCAACCATGTGTCAAAGCGGAGAAACGCTGGAGGAACAATACGCTTATCTCACTGAGTCCCTCGGTTACAGGGGAGATTATATGGAGCGCCAAGCTTCACCGTTTGATTATGACAACCACACCATGCTGTATATTGCCAAGGACATCCCCTACTATAACCATCAGCGGCGGGAAGATTATCTTGAAGCGGCATACAAGGAAATGATGAGGCTCTGTAATTTAACAGACGGGCGGACATTGGTTCTTTTTTCAGCTAAAGAGGATATGAAGTATATTCATAAGAAATTAAACTCTGAGAAGCTTGCATGGGCATTACATGTTCAAAGGGAAGGTTCGTCCCAGGACGGGGTGATCGCTGACTTTCGGGGCAGTAAAGGCGTTCTACTTAGTACCGGTGTATTCTGGGAAGGTGTGAATATCGAGGGTTCCGATTTGTCGCAGTTAATCATTTTCCGTCTGCCTTTCCCTGTTCCTGCCGATCCTGTCTATGAATATAAGACTTCGATGGCAAAGAATCCCTTGAAGGAGGTTTTTGTACCGGACATGCTGCTTCGGTTAAGACAAGGAACCGGGCGCCTGATCCGCAGTGAAACTGACCTTGGTGTGCTCAGCATACTTGATTCCCGCCTGTCCATTGCCGCCAAAAAGGATTACCGGGATCAGGTACTGGAAGCTTTACCTTTTAAAAAGGTTACTGAGGATTTCAAGGTTCTGGAGAAGTTTGTGAAAGAAAATGGGATTCAGCTTAGTGATACGTAGAGAGATGAAAAAAAGCAACCCATCCGCAGACAAGTCGCTTCTAAACCCTGTAATGTTATCTGGAAATTAAACTACTTTGTGTTTGTATACCCGCATTGCTATTAAATAAGCAACTACTAGAATGGCTATGCACCATATGATGGCTCCCCAAATATCATTGCCGACAGGCTGCCCCATCAGGAGGGAGCGAACCGCCTCTACTATAGATGTAACGGGCTGGTTTTCAGCAAAGGCGCGAACGACTGGCGGCATCGATTCGGTAGGCACAAAGGCCGAGCTGATGAAAGGAAGGAAAATAATCGGATAGGAAAAAGCAGTCGCGCCGTCCACCGATTTTGCGGATAGTCCAGCAATTGCCGCGACCCAAGTTAGAGCCAGCGTAAACAATATGAGGATGCCAGCAACCGCCAGCCATGAGAGCACTCCTGCCGATGAACGAAACCCCATAATCAATGCAACAAGAATGATGACGCTAACTGAAATCGCATTGGATATCAGGGAGGTCAGCACATGTCCCCACAGCATGGTAGAACGTGCAATCGGCATAGAATGGAATCTCTGAAAAATCCCTTTTTGCACATCGTTAAACAGGCGGTAAGCCGTATAAGTTACACCACTTGCAATAGCGATCAGTATGATCCCGGGCAACAAATAATTCACATAGTTATCCGTACCCGCCTGGATGGCCCCACCGAACACGTAAACAAACAACAGCATAAATGCAATTGGCATGATAGTTACCGTGATGATGGTATCCATACTGCGGAGAATATGGCGCATAGAGCGTCCAAGCATTACACTCATGTCACTGAAAAAGTGCTTCTTAATCATTTCCATTTACTTCCCCTCCTTTTTGCCGATGATTGCGAGGAATATTTCCTCCAGCGTCGGCTGCTTTTCAATGTACTCAACTTTTGCGGGCGGGAAACGCTTTTTTAGTTCTTCGAGTGTACCGCTCGCAATAATTTTACCTTCATGTAGAATGGCGATTTGATCAGCAAGCTGCTCTGCTTCTTCCAAATACTGCGTCGTCAAAAAGACAGTCGTACCGCCGTCGGCAAGCTCCTTAACCATCTTCCATACATCAATCCTTGCCTCAGGATCAAGTCCAGTGGTTGGTTCGTCGAGGAAAATAATCTGCGGTTTTCCAACAAGGCTCATCGCGAGATCTAATCTCCGGCGCATCCCGCCTGAATAAGTGGATACCTTGCGATCCGCGGCATCGGTCAAAGTGAAGCGTTCCAGCAGATCGTCCGCAACTTGACGCGGATGCTTCTCATGGCGGAGCCTCGCAATCATGATCAGATTTTCCCGGCCGGTCAGAATCTCATCCACGGCGGCAAATTGACCCGTCAGGCTGATGGACTGGCGTACATAATCAGGCTTTGTGGCGACATCGAATCCGTTCACTGCAGCAGTCCCACCATCTTGATTTAGCAAAGTGGTGAGGATTTTGACAATGGTGGTCTTGCCTGCGCCATTGGAGCCAAGCAGGGCAAAAACGCTGCCCTGCTCCACTTCAAAATCCACCCCCTTTAAAACTTGAAGCTGTCTGTAGGACTTTTCCAACCCAACCACTTTAATGGACTTGTTCATTGCATTCCCTCCCTAAGGTTTTGTTAGCATATCTTCATGGAATTTTCCCCGCAAAACTCACTTCGGAAGCTCAGGCTTATAGGACTGTAACCTTTGTCAAATCAGCTTCCATGCCTTTGAGCGCAGCGAAGGTCAACTTATCCATCATTGCACCGTCAAAGTTGGTCGTTTTAATTGCACGATAAAACTTCTTGGATAACGAAAACCCGGAGAGGAATGACACATTTTTTAACGTCGCACCTCTAAACGAAATATCGTTCAGCGCCGACTTTTCAAACTTGACCCCGATAAAGGTCTGGCCGTCAAAACATAATCCCCGCAGATCTGAGGTTTTAAATTCCACACCGTCAAAGATACAGCTCTCAAAGATTGTTTTCGTAAGATCAGTCGTACACAGCTTGACGTCAGTCAGTCTTGTATTGATAAATTTCGCCCCTGTAAGTCCTGATGAGCTAAAGTTGGTACGAACAAGAATAGATTTGTGAAAGCTCGCATTTGCCAGTTCAATGCCGGACAGATTGCAGTCGGTGAGATTAGCGCTGTCGAACTTGGCCTCGCCTACGTCACTGCCCGCGAAAGAACTGCCAGTCAAGTCAGCGCCTGTAAAATCCGAACCCCGCAACGCGCTCACTTTAAAATCCCCTTTATGGGCGGTAACGCCTGCAAAATCACTCTTCGATAAGTTGCTCGCCCTAAAGCTCGTCACCACCTGACGCTCAAGTGAACGGGAGAGATTGGCAACCTCCTGCACCGTCTGTTCAATGTCGCCGATGCTGTCTATCGTCATCTTAAACGCCGTTTCATCATCCTTGCCTTCAGCCTTGAGTTCACTGAACCGCTCCTGCAAATCGGAAAGGAGGTCACTCTTTAATTCAGCAACGCTTTTTATCCCGTCATAGGGTGCGAATACGCCATTTAAATACATGTTTAATTTCTCATTCATATTATCAAGTCTCCTTATAATAAGTTTTCAAGCACACGCTTTGCGTACTCCCAATTAGTCTTGTTATTGGCGTAAACAGCTTTCCCCTTCTCGGTAATCCGAAAATACTTCCGTCGTCCCCCCTGAGACTCATCCCCCCAATACCATTCAATATCACCGTCTGCCTCAAGCCGCCGGACGCTGGAGTACATCGTAGCTTCTTTTAATTCATACTCGCCTCCGGAACGCTCAGCAATCAATTTGACGATTTCATATCCATAACGATCGGCTTCGGACAAGAGCCGTAATACCATCGTATCGGTATGTCCTCGCAGCAGATCGGATGTGATTTTGTTCTCACTCATTTCATCACCTCATAATCGCATTGTATATCATACTACTGTGACAGTCAAGGTACTTTGATCATCATGTTTATACAAAATAAAAAAATGCCGTCCTTAGTTGTCTAAGGCAGCATTTTTCTCTTGCAAGTCTGAAGTTCCAATCTACGCTAACCAGAAATAAGTTGATTTACGTCTGCTGGTAATTCACAGCTACCTGCAGGCAACCCTCACACAAAAATGCATAATAAATCCCCTCGCTGTCCTCGGCCTGTTCCATGTCCATTTGGGCAATAAACTTCATCGTCTTCGAACAGCAAGGGCACACAGGATATTCCGCATCCTGAATCCAAGCCGGATGTCCTCCAATCTGCGACGCAGGCGCCTCAAGCATCCAATATGAATTTTCATAGGTTCCCATCTGTCGTTCCGATAGCTGCATGGCATGCCATGATATTTCTTCCCTGTCTTCATTTGCAGGCAAAAAATCAGGAACGGTATTATATTCACTCCACGAATATTGGCCGTCCAGCTCCGCTTTCATAAACACGGTGCCATAACAATTACAATGCATGCAAGCTGCAATCCTTAACCGCTGGCCGGAAAGCTTCATAAATTGAACCAGTGGATTCTGCAAATCGTAATCAAACAGCACTGTCAACTTACCGCCACACCAAGGGCAGGAATGCTCACCCGCCTGTAGCGCCGCTACCGCCGTATGATCCCGATCCATCCCATTTTTTCCGTCCCTGTTTACTTCAAAATGATAACTCTCGGGGTAAAAAAGCAGCCTTTTCCCACCGTCGGGATCTAATTCCCATCCTGCTTCGTGAGCATAGCTTTCCGGAGACACATTTAACTCCGATGTCCATCGAGGTGGATGCTGCCGCCATGTCTCGAACTGCCGAACAACCTCTTCATCACCAATCCAGGCCATTGCAAGCAGCAAATGATTACGGTTTTCCGAGTCATGCTCTAACTGATGAATGATCTTATCACGGATCTCCTGACCCGCTTCTTTATAGAGAATACCGGGATAATACTTCCCTTTGTGAAAAAAAACCTCCAGCCCCCGTTCAATGCAAGCACTTGAAAAACATATAAGCGACAGTAAAATAGTCTCAGCCTGGTCAAAATCATCTTCTTCCATCAATTCAATGGCGTAGGATTCCAATCGCTCCCTTTCGCTTTCAGTCAGTTGACGATACAACTCCTGCGCGGTTTTGTGATAGGGGATTTCGTATTCAAGCGGGCTCAATCTCCGCGGTTTGTGCATGATTTTAAGAATTTCAACCGGATCATTCACACCTGCGTACAAATCAATGTCTTTTCGATTTTGTTCAATATAAGCCTTTTGCTCCAGCGCAAGCTTCCTCTGATGACAGGGCATGCAGATTCCACCTGTCTTTAAAGCAGTTGCAGGAAGTATGCTTCCCTTGCAGCCTGAGGTTTGGCAGGGTATACGCTCGCTCATCGTATCTCTCCTATTCTGTATAAGTTATTCTCAAAGACTATTATTAATAAGCTAAACTGCATTATAGAATTAGCTATATTATAGAATTAGCTGCATTAAATATACCACCGGATTTAGCAGCTTTAAATTCATTTCAGATTTCAATTGGATATATCCCCCACCATCACCTTATACCGAAATAAAAAAGGTTAACCAGATATTTCTGGTTAACCTGATAAACGAAAACTCCCCCGGATAAATAAGAACCGGTGCCCTTGTATTAAGCTTAATCCGTAATCTTCACATTTCCAAACACAGCCTTATTCCTCGAGTCATCCCCGGGATTGCTAAGTGCTATGCCAATATACACCTTGCGGTTCATCGGAATCTGAACAGTTCCGACCGTTTGCCAGTTATTCCCGTTCGTCGAAATAGCCCCTTTGAAGGTATTTCCACTTCGGGTCAGCTTTAGCCATCTTGGAGCCGAGGCAGCCGCAGTCTGATCAACCATATTGCCCGCAGTCTCTGCACGATACTGGAAGGTTGCCCCATTCTCGGGGGTAAGCATCATATCTGCATGCTTCGAATTATGACCCAGCGACTCCCGAATCATAATGCCGGCCTTGGCCCAGCCGTCCAATCGGCTAGTGGACTGCACTTTAACAATAATCTCCGCATTGCCTCGCACGGATTGGTATATATAATTCAGTTGATCTCCATTTCCCCAAATATCCGTAGAGCTGCTGCTGAGTGTAAATTGCTTATTGGAAGAATTGTAGGTAACGTTCCCCGGCATGGAACCAATATTCCGAGCCTTCCATCCTGCTGGTAATTGAGCCGGATAGTCTTGTTCTACCGGAGGCGTCCAGCCTGGCGTAGGCCAGGTTTCACGTTCTTTGATATTGGCCAGCTCATCTTCTGGCCAGGCCCCGTAAGCAAAGAACGACAGACGCTTCACACCTGGATAATTCTCGCGGATTCCCTTGTAAATCTCCTGATATTGATCATCTGTCCAGTCATTATCCAGCGTCGCAACAATTTCCACGTCACTGCCGTTAATCCGGTCGCTCGTATCCTTCAGGATGCCGTAGGAAGTGCTGTATACCCAATCACTGTTGAACTCCCAGTCATCAAAGTACGCCATTGGTGCAACAAAGTCGATATCATCCTTGAATTTCGCTACATTCTGCCCAACTTCAATGAATTCTGGCGGCAAAATATACACACCGAGCTGCACATCCGGCTTCGAGGACTGGGTGATATCCTGACGGATATCGCCCACATACTGTCCGATTTGATCGGTCCTCCATTCATTCCACTGCTCACGCTGAGGCGAATCTGTCTCGAAGTCAATGCTGAGCGGTGAATACCCGAACTGCGCCTGATACTTCGCAACCGTATAATCACTGACGTCCATGTTGTAATTGTCGAAGCGGATCCAATCCAGCACAACGCCATCCACATCATAATTCTCGATCACTTCCTGAATAATGGAACGCTCATACTGCTGCACTTCATGGTGAATCGGATTGACGAAGTATTCGTTGCCGTTAGAACCTGTAAACGGAGTCTGAACCCCATCAACCAGCGCCTGCATCTGCCATTCATCGTGCTCCAGGAAAGCCTGCTGATCATGGAACTGCGGAATCCAGGCATGAACCTTGATTCCTGCAGCATGGGCTGCCGTAATGACAGCCTGCAGGGCGTCGAAATTCTGGTAGCCTTGGGCAATTGGTGCGATATCACTCTGATAAAATACACTTCCAGACGGAACCTCATCATCTTCATCCTGCTTCACGTTCATGCTAATAACATCGACGCCATAGCTTGTAGACAGCGCGATGAAATTCTGAACATCCGTCATGTTCTTAAACTGGTTTACGGTCCGTACAATAACTTCCGTTTCGAAAGGGGGGTTACTCTCCTCCTCGGCCATAACAGGAACGGAACCACCGGCTATCGAAGAAACCAACACGATGCTTAACAGTGCTATGAACCTCGATCTCAACGCAAATGCCATAATCTCGCCTCCACAAGTATAAAATTTTATAATAGTCTTATTTCGTCGCGTTGATTTTCTTAACATTTTCCTGCCATTTTTCGGTTCTGAATTCAAGCAGCTTAGCCAGCCCCGCTTTTTCGGTGTTCTTTTTAGCTGTCTCCAGCGCCGACAGCACCGCTTCATCCGACTTCGCCTGTACTATCTGGGCGTAAGCAAGGGTATAAATATCCCCGATATTCTGTGCGATGATGCCGATCTCCGTATCCGGAATCGGATCGGTATTTACAAACTCCGTGATATCCAACGCGGTTTTCCAGGTCACCGTGGACTGCGCCACGGTCTCCCAGGATTTCTGGTTCGCGGAAAGCAGCGCCTCGAGGCTCATTTTCGCCGTATCAATAAAGGTTGTATTTCCCGCCCAGTTAAAGTCCTCGAATTTCCGCATCGTTTCCGTGCGCTCGTTAGCAGGAGTCGTCTTGTATTTCTCGTTCGGGATTGGCGCTCCGTCCGCATCCTCTTCATCCCAGTACAAGCCTTTAGGACCGAAGAAAAGCACCTTCTGTCCCTCCGGACCCGTAATCCAGTCAAAATAAGCGAAGATGGCCTCTGGATCCTTGGCCTTTTTCGTAATGACATTAACGTTCCAACCCAGCGTCTCAAAGCCGCTTACAAACACTTGTGTTTTGTCTAGACCGGCTTTATGAATCGGCCATATAATCTCATAACCGCTGTCCGGATTATTCGCTGTCAGTGCCCGGTGTCCCTCGGCTCCATACGTAGTGATATTGGATTCGACCATGACTGCTACCCGGTTGGTATTGACCTTTTCTTTGACCGCATCCTGGGTTTGCTGCAGAGCATCCTGCGTAATCAGCCGTTCACGATACAGCTTATTAATATACAGCACCATCTCCTCGTAAGCGGGATCGTCCAAGATAGATGACAGCTTGTCGCCATCCGGATATCCCATGAGTGAAATGAACTTACTGGTGGAGTTCTCCTTAAAACCACCATACATAATTTCCAGACCTGCCCCCTTCTCCCCAACCTCCAGAGGTACTACATCCGGATACTTTTCTTGCACCTTAAGCAAATATTGATACAAATCATCAAAGGTCTCCAGCAACGGTCTGCCGAGTTCGTTATAAATATCTTTATTCACCATCCATCCGCCGTTGCCGAATTGCCCGGATGTATACCAGTTCGGAATTTGATAGATTTTCCCGTCTTCTGAACGGAGCAAATTCAGGGTGGATTCCTTCACATATTTCTTGAAGTTCGGATACTTCTCATAGTAATCATCCAGCGCAACGAGTTGTCCTGCCTGCACCAGCCGTTCCACTGAGGATCCCCGGTCAGTAAAAATAACATCCGGTAAATCACCGCCGACGATCATCGTGTTGAGCTTTTCTCCGGCCGCTCCTCCGGATTGTATCGGTTCAACAGAAACCTTACGGTTCTCCTGAATCCATTTTGTCGCCTCATTATCCCCCCATGGTGATGTCGTAAGCCAGTCATAGTTTCCATAGAAGCTGAAGGTGACGGGCTTGATCCCGCTGCCGTCATCTGTGGCGGCCTCAGTATTCAGATTTTTCTCGCTTGTGGTTGGTGAAGTGTTAGAATTTCCTCCTCCGCTACAGGCAGCGAGAAGAAGCACCAGTGAAGTCAGCAAAAGAGATACCCATTTCATACGATTGCGCATCTTTTCCCTTCTTTCTACATAATATGGAGACTGCTATTCTTTCATCGAACCGATCATTACGCCCTTAACAAAGTACTTTTGGAGAAAAGGATACGTCAGGATAATTGGAATGGTAGCGATCATCATCGTAGCCATAGTCAGTGACTTCGTGGTAATCGTCCGATTTCGGTTCATATGATCCAGCGCGATAGCATTCGATGAGCCTATTTGGGTCATGATGTTGGAGTTCATAATCTGGCGCAGAAGGGTCTGTATAGGAAGCAAGTGATCCTTTGTAATATAGATCGCTCCCGTAAACCAGTCATTCCAGTAACCTACTGCGGTGAATAAGGCAATCGTGGCCAGCACCGGGCCGGAGACGGGAATGACGATTCGGAAAAAAATGCCGTAGTTGCTGCTGCCGTCGATTTTGGCCGATTCCTCCAACCCCTCCGGCAGAGCGTGGAAGAAGGTGCGGATGACAATCATGTTCCAGACACTTATGATGCCGGGGATAATCAGCACCCAAAAGGTGTCCAGCATACCCAAAGAGCGAACTAGTAAATAACTAGGGATGAGCCCTCCACTGAAGAACATCGTAATCATGAAGAACACCATATATTGTTTTCGAAATAGCAATGTCTTCTTGGACATTCCGTAGGCTAACAGTGCCGTGAAAAAGACAGACAATGCCGTGCCGCATAACGTTCTAAGAATGGTGATCAGAAAAGAATTCAGCAGGCGTTGATCCTGAAACACAATATAATAATTTTCCAGAGTAAAAGCTCTCGGTAACAAGGTTACACCACCGAGCGCCGTATCGCTCCCTAGATTAAAGGAAATGACCAGCGCATTCCAAAACGGGTATAGCATGAGTAACGCCAGCAGCGTCAAAAGGATATACATACTCCGCTGCATGATTTTGTCGCCTAGGCTTAGTCTCATTGTTCACCCCTCCTAAAAGGTTTATGGAGCATCGGAAGCATTCGCTATGAGTAGTAGTACTACCAGAGACTAACATCTGCCCGGCGAGCGATTTTGTTGGCCGTCACTAGCAGAATGACACTGATCACCGCCTTGAATAGCCCTACCGCTGTCGCATAAGAGAATCTGGCATTTAAAATCCCAACACGGTACACATAGGTGTCGATAACATCGGAGTAGGGTCGCAGAATTGGATTGGTTGCCAGCAGCAAAATGTCCTCGAAGCCCGCACTGAGCAGACTGCCGATGGCAAGAATCATAAAGATGATGATAATGGGGGTAATGCTGGGGAGTGTAATCAAGTGAATTTGCTTAAACCGGCTTGCTCCATCTATAGAAGCGGCCTCATATAGGGTTGGATCAATGCCTGCAATCGCGGCCAGGTAGACAATGCTCCCGAATCCGACCTCTTTCCACACATTTACGCTTACTAGAATCGACCAGAAGTATTTGGGTAACGCCAGGAAGTTAACTGGTTCCCCAACCAGATTGAATCGCTCCAGCACATAGTTCACCGTCCCGTTGTCAACGGATAACAGCGAAAATACAAAACCGGATACTATAACCCAGGACAGGAAATAAGGTAAATAACTGACGGTCTGGATAATGCGTTTAAAGCCCATATTCCCTATTTCATTCAGCATCAGCGCAAGAAGAATCGGGGCAGGAAAAGAGATAATCAATTTAAGCAAGCTGATCACAAGGGTATTTCGCATCACATTCCAGAACTCCGGCGCCTCGAAGAACATTCTGAAATGCATAAATCCAACCCATGGGCTCTTCATAATGCCGCCAAAAATATCGTATTGCTGGAATGCCATAACCACGCCATACATCGGAATGTAGCTAAAAATGAATACAAAGATAATTCCCGGCCAAACCATGGACTGCAAATCCAATTGACTGATAAATTTCTTCCATCTACGCGGTTTCTCGGCCGTGTTCATCCGCTTTTCCTCCTCTGGACGATTCTAGTGAAACAACGGCAACAACGATTTGTTCTTCTCCAGCATTTCATCCAGCAGTTGTTCAGCTACGGTGACCGAAGGCACGAGCGGATGATGAACCATAGCCTGCAGGGCTATATCCCGGTCTCCGTGCACAGCCGCTTCGATGGTGAGGCTCTCGTATTGTTTGACTGCAGCCAGCAAGCCTTTTACGGGCTGAGGAATTATGCGCAGCGGAATCGGCAGCGGACCTTGCTTGGTGACCATACAATTCACCTCAATGGAGGCATCGTCCGGCAAGAAGTCAATAATTCCGTTATTCCTTACATTCAACGTCTGGATATCGCGGGAATCATTATAAATGGAGCGCATCAGCAGCACTGCCGCCTCCGAGTAGTAGGCTCCGCCGCGCTGTTCCAACTGCTTGGGCTTTTCCTTCAGCTCTACGTTCCGGTACAGTTCAAACAGCTCTTCCTCCACCTTCTTCACTACCTCAGCGCGCGATCCAGTCGTTGCTGCTGCTTCCTTCTGTTCCGCAAGCATCGCGTCCGTCATATAGTAATAGCTCAGGTAATAAGAGGGAATCGCTTTCAAAGCATTCAGAAACCGGTAGTCCCAGGAATCAAACGGCACATTGCTCGCCTTGTAACTCTGCGGGTAATCAATGAGCTCCTGCAGCTTGCTTTTACCGTCAATCACGATATCGGATACCCAGTGCAGATGGTTGATGCCGACAAACTCCGCGTAGATCTTCTCCATAGGAAGTCCGAAGAACTCGGAGAGCCACTTTTGAAAACCGATCGGTGAGTTGCACAATCCTACGCTTTTTACCGATGAGTATTTGTGAACAGCTTCTGTCACCATACCGGCCGGATTCGTAAAATTCAGCAACCAGGCATCCGGAGCCAGCTCCTCAATGTCTTTGCAAATATCCAGAATGACCGGGATGGTCCGTAGGCCTTTCATCATCCCTCCGGGACCTGTCGTCTCCTGGCCGATGACATTGTATTGAAGCGGAATTAATTCGTCCCATTTGCGCGCTTCCAGCATGCCTACCCGGATTTGCGTGCATACAAAGTCCGCTCCGGCAATGGCTTCCCTGCGTTCAAACGTCTGGACCACGGTAATCGGCAGTCCGGACTCAGCGATCATGCGTTTGCTCAGTTCTGCAATCGTATGCAGCTTCTCCCTTCCCTCCTCAATATCCACCAGCCATACTTCGCGGATGGGAAGCTCTTGGTGATGCAGGATGATGCCTTCAATAAGCTCAGGCGTATACGATGATCCCGCTCCGATGACAACCAGCTTCAATGTTTCCTCCATGATAGACCCTTCCTTCATCTTTTTCATTTTGGTCTTATAAAAACTAGCCTATTGTGTTCGGTACTTTCCCCTGTGATAGATTATCTAGAACCTTCTGATCTACACGCATACCGCTGCTTTCCATAGCCAGAACGACCGATCCTACAACCGGCTCCCGGGTCAAAATCCTTAAAGTGCCATTCGGAGCCGACAACTTCACTCTTCTCTCAATGGCCCGCCGGATGATGCCTGAGCGGTCTCCCTTTGTCAGCAGGCTGCCTGCAAGTACGATGTCGAAGAAGTCCTCCTCCATGCCCAAGCGACGGATGGCCGATACCGCGGCCAAACCCAGCTCATCCCCTTGCTTGACCAGCAGCTCGGTGGCAACCTGGTCCCCTTCCTCTGCCGCTTGAAATAATAGTTCAGCAATATGGGGAGGCAGGTCTCTGAAATGATCCAGGTAATCCTCTCTTAATTCCGACACATTGGAATAGCCCAACAATTGCGTTAAGCGTTCGGTTAGGACCGTCTCCTTCTCTCTTCCCTCATCCGCCCGAAGGACGCTACGGAATACCTCAATACTTAAATCATAGCCACCGCCATAATCCCCGAACCGGTAGCCGAATCCACCACATTGGTATGTAGCACCCAACGGATTTTTACCACTACAGTTCACGCCCGATCCGCAAATCAGCACGATCCCGTAGTTCTTCTCTGTACCTGACCGCAAGGCTATCCATGTATCGCAGGAAATCTCAGTTTGGGGAAGATCAAAGCTGCTGATGATCGGTCGCAAAATCCGGAAATCAGCCTCTCTGTCCGCTCCCGCTAAGCCGAACCAGGAGTAATCCAGCTGATCCTTGGTCAGCCCTGACGCCATAATTGCTTCCGATAGGGCCTGCTGCAAACTGTTCACCGCCTGCTCACGGTTTATTTGATGATTTCCGATCCCACCCTTGCCAACTCCGATGACCTTCCCTTGTTCATCTGCAATCATTGCGTGGGTTTTACTGCCTCCTGCATCAACTCCCAAAAAATACTTCACGGATGATTTCACTCCTAAATTCAAGGTAATCTAACAGATGCGGTGGATTCACGAATGAGTAGCTGCGGAGCGAGCTTCGTTACAGCGGGCGGCATCACCTCCCCATTGATCATTTTTAGTAGTAAATCAACGCCTATATTGCCCATTTGTGCCTCAGGTTGTCTGACCGTCGTCAACCGCGGGTAAAATTCACCTACGAACTGCTGATCATCAAATCCAACAATTGAGATATCGTGGGGTACTCGAATTCCCTCTTCCCGGAGAGCCTGAACCATTCCAAGAGCAATAAAATCGTCCCCCGAAAAAAAAGCTGTCGGCAGCTTATCTTCGCGGATCCATCTCTTGGCCACCTCATAGCCGCCGCTTACTGTAAAGCTGCAGTATTCCGTTCCGAATGGCGTTAACCCGGCATCCTCGAGCGCTTGGACATAACCTCGCTTTCGCTCCGCTACACTTAGAAATACCGAAGGGCCGCCAATATAGGCAATTTGAGTGTGCCCAAGATCGATCAAGTGCTTTGTAGCCTCATACCCGCCTTGATAGTTATCGACCACGACGCTAGGCACATCCTCATGCTGAAACTGGTTATCCAGCAATACAAACGGAATGTTTTTTCTTTTCAGTTCCTCTACATATGCCTTTTCTTCAAGTGGGGACAACAGGATAATTCCGTCAACGCGATCCTTCTGAAACAGGAAATTATCGCCCTCATCCTCATTCTCGGCGATCGATAGGGCTAAAAAATACCCTTGCGCTGCCAGCTTCCGGTTCACCACGCGAATAACCCGGTCATAGAAAGAGTCGTTAAAGTTGGTAATCGACATCCCGATGACTCCCGTTTTGCCCCTCACAAGACTCCGCGCTGCTGAATTGGGCTGATAATTCAATTCCTCCATAGCTTTCAGCACTTTCTGTCTATTAGCTTCCCGTACAGAGGGTAAATTGTTAAGCACCCTGGATACGGTCACTACAGAGAGTCCCGACTTTTTGGCTACATCATGTATATTCATCTTAGCTTCCATACCTCCGTCACCCGAAAGTTTAAACGATTAAACTTTTTAGGTAAATAAAAAAACCTTACCTTTCGTGATATTTCTATGTTCTGATTGAAAATTGCACACTGAATGTCAGCTTTGCCTCTATCAAGAACACCAAAATTCTTTACAAAAGTTTTAAGGTTTTAACTAATTTACATTCTACTTACATTTCCAATATCCGTCAATACATAAAATGCAGCCAAAACAAAAAGCAACTCATCCGCAGACAAGTTGCTTTTTAGACACGCTATTCCCCTCTTCCATTGCTTCTATCATCCTCAGGTTAATTGGTAATTACCCATTTTTGTCGATCAAGAGTAGGATCAAGCTCGCTTAGGGACAGTGTCGACCCATCCGCTGATACTTCCAGCGCTTTCTTATGATGAGCAGAAATAATACTTACGGTACCATCATCATTTTTGTGAAAAATCCAACGCTGATTGTTATATCCGAGATAAGGGTATAACTGGATTTTATTTTGCCCTGTGTCTAGATCAAGCGCCTGACCGGCTGTTGTACGAATAGAATAAGAACCTGCATCGTCCCCCGTCGGCACGAATACCCACTTCTGATCCGTAGAATCATTCGCATCCTTCAGTGTAACAGCTTCACCATTTGCGAGATTTGCTGTATAAAGGGATTTCTGTAGTTCTGCATTTACTAGACTGGAAGTGGTTAAATTGGCAGGTGTTGCTCCGCTCACGTTAACGTTTTGATATGAAGCATTTCCGCCAAATACATGTAGTCCAAAGCGGCCTTCGGCAAATGTGCCGTCCTGGAGGTCGATCACTTTCTGCCCATCCACATAAACCACGATATGCGGGCCCTTCGCTTCGATTTTCACTTTGTAGGTTTGACCCGGCTGAATGAACGTCGGAACTTTTGCTAGAATCTGACGCTCTTCAATACGGCCGTCGATTTTATAAAACAGACGGATGGACTTCATATTCGGATCCAGATTTAAGTAGTATCCGCTGCGTCCATCTTCGCTGGCACGGAACAACATAGAGCCTGCTCCTCCGGATTTCCCTAACATCATATCTGCTTCATAAGTAAAATCTCCTGCCTGCTTCTCTGCGATATAATTCGCGTCACTCAAGTAATTTCCACGAATCCCATTTTCACCAATGACCCAGGAGGCTGCAGATAGATCTTTAGTCCACCCACTTAAGTTCGTATGAAATTCACCCCCAGATACCTTAACTAATAAGCTAGCTGATGTCTTCCCATTTGGAGTAGAGACGGTAATGATAGACTCGCCTTCTTTTTTAGCTACAAGGGTTGCCTGGGATTTATCCACCACGTTTAGTTCAACTACATCCTTGTTACTGGAATTCCATTTAAGCGGCTGTGCCCCATTACCGGTACCATTCTCTACCATCGCCAAAAGTATGTCGCTTTGCCCCTTGCTCAGTTCGCGATCACTTGTATCCATCATTATCTTGGTAGCTGAGCCCGTCTCCTGATTCCATACAGAGCCTAACTGATTCACCTTCAGAGATACGACTTTTACGTTGCCTCCTTTGGTGTAAAAACTCAAAGCTCTGCTGGCTGGATCCGGAAAAATGACGTCAGAGAAAACAACTTTACCGTTGTTGCCAAAAACCTCAACAGAAGACTCATCTACAAGGATACGCAGCTTAACTCGCTTGTTCTCCGTTTGCATTGCCGCTTCATGTCTTGTACTAAATAGATTCGAAAAATCCGTCAAACCAGATGCAGACCGATCCACGAAAATCCGACCCTCACTAGGTTTATATCCAACAACCGTTTGCTGACTTCCCCCTACACGAACGTTAAAGCCAAATTCACTAACCTGACTACCTGCTGGAATTTCTACTTCAGCTTCAATTTCGTATGCACCAGAGGTAACCCCTTTCAATAGATTCTGAGAAGAAGGACTCACCTCTTTGTTAGCAGTAGAATACAGCTGATTACGCAGCGATTCCAACTCCTTGATCGGACTTTGAGCGAGCTGAATCCCATCTTTTGTCGTTACTAATGAGACTTCTCTTGGGATTGACAGTACGCCTTTCCAATGGGTTGTTGGAAAAGCAAACGGATAGTCCCAGTTTGTCATCCACGCCATCATTACGCTGCGATGATCTGGCATGTTCGAAAAAGACATTGAAGCGTAGAATTCTTTTCCAAAATCTGTTCGCAAAACTTTCCCTGCCGGATTATCATTAACGAATTTACCTTCCGCTGTTAAATGACCCACAAAATATTCAGCATCTGATCCGCCTGTTTTTGAATTCGCTCCTGTACTAATCATCAGAACCCATTTTTTCTGTGATGTTCCGTCTACCGAAAGCTGAAGCAAATCCGGACATTCCCATACACCGCCGCGAACATATTCCCCGTATCCCCAGCTATCTGTTAGGGTCCAATCAAGTAGATTTGTTGAAGTAAAGAAACGAATATGATCTCCACCGGATACAACCATTACCCATCTGTTATTGTCGTTATCACGAATCACTTTCGGATCACGGAAATTCCAACCTCCGGGCTCCCCTCCATTATCGCCTGGATTTCCGATAACCATAGGACGCGTCTTGGAATATTCCCAAGTACGACCTTGGTCCTTGCTGTATGCAAGACCGATACGCTGATTCCCATTCGGGCCATCGGGATTATAGGAAGTGTAGTAGGCAATCAGCCCCTTGCCTCCTGAATCCCCGAACAAACCTGATGCATTCGTCAAATCTGCCACAGCTGATCCAGACCAGACATGCCCATGATCATTCCACGGCAGCGCAATCGGAAGGCGCTTCCAGTTCAGCATATCTTTACTGACAGAATGTGCCCATGTGCCTCCGTCCTGATGGAATAGATGATATTCTCCATCGAAGTAGACAAGTCCGTTAGGATCACTGGCAGAACCACGAATTGGCGTATAGTGGTATTGAGGACGATATTTTTCATTATAATAACTGCTGGCATCCGTCACATAGGTATCCTGGAAGTAAGCCGTTCCCTGTTTAACGACGATTCCTGCATATCCATCGGTATAGGTTTTATCTGTTAGATCGATCGCAGCCGGGGTGTATCCGTCTAGGAAGACCTGAATTCTGTTTCCCTTCGCCTTTATCTCTACATGATGTTTTGCTCCGGTCTGACTTGGATAGGTTTGCTGTGAACTTGCAATTGTTGCTCCGTTAGCTTTCGTCAAACTTACACGAACCTGATTTCCTTCCTTTGTCAGGGATGCTTCATATCCCTTTGTTCCATCAGCCGATGAACGAAATGCGAGCGCTGCAACAGAATCAGGACGAAGAGATATATTTCCTTCATATACAAAATCAGCAGCTTGTTTATTATAAATTTGCTGTGACTTCATCTGGTTTACTGCCATTCCTTTTTTGCCGTTGATATTAGGCTGCCATTGTCCTTTATTTGTAACCACAGCACCCAGATTTCCTTTCAGGTCGCTTACGATAATATTTTGGAACAAAACAGAACCATTCCATACATTGAGCCCTAGCTTACCAGTACGATACGCATGATCCTGAACCTCAATCACAGATTTATATTCGTTGTCCCAATATACTTTCAGTGATGAACCCTCTGCTTTTACCTTGAGATGATAGATCTCTCCTGCCTTAACAGTAACCTTCCGCTCCTCTTTTAATTTCCCTTCACCATCACTTGCGTCTCGTAAGCGGATCATACCTGCATTCGGAACAATTTGTAGCATGTAGGAACCCCAGCCATCTTCATTAGAACGGAACAATAAGGTCGCGTCCACTTGCATATCCTTGATCATGACATCAGCTTCATAGATAAAATCCTCTGATACCGTTTCGGAGATTGCCATTACATTTTCTTGTGGATCAGAAGTCAGTAAAATCCCTTCAACAGTATCCGCCAACTTACCTTTTCCTTTTATTTGCCAACCTGTCAAGTTTGTGTTTGTTTTGGTTACGCTTTCAAAAATAGAAAGCCCCTCCTTAGCTTGTTTACTTACCTCCTGATCAGCGGGCGCAGCCCACCCAGTACCGGGATTTGCTACATAAATGCCTGCTGAAGTCATAACAAATCCTGTTGCCATGAGAAAGGGCAAAACTAATTTTCCTTTATTTTTCATCTTCTTCAGCCTCTTTTCTATCATTAATATTGAAAAACAAGAAGGAGGCCAATTCATTACTGCACTGACCTCCTCTCTATATTCTTTTACAATTGAGCAGAAATCTGAATTTCCAGTGCTGTGAGTCCAAGAGCCAGAGCACCACATAATCCCGCCTGTTGGCCTAGACCTGGTGGAACGATATACTCATCTATGTGTTCTAAAATAGTACTTGAGCTAACATAACCGTTCAGGTTCTGAAGCACGGCCTGCCGAATAAGTGGAAACAATTGTGATTGCTGCATAACACCACCACCCAGAATGATTTTCTGAGGAGAGTTAAGCAATATAGCACCCGTAATCGACTGCGCAATATAAAATGCTTCCATTTCCCATGCAAGGTGATCTATAGGAAGTTCATGTCCCTTCTTCCCCCACCTTGCTTCAATAGCAGGACCTGCCGCCATCCCTTCTAGGCAGTCCCCATGATAGGGACATCCCCCTGGGAATTCATCTTCAGGATGGCGTCTTGTAAGAACGTGACCCCCTTCAGGATGCACAAGACCATGAATAAGTTTGCCCTCTGAATACACTCCCACACCAACACCCGTGCCAACTGTATAGTATAAACAGCTGGATAACCCTTGGGCAGCGCCCCATTTGGCTTCACCAAATGCCGCTGCATTGACGTCCGTGTCCCAGCCAAAGGGAACCGAAAAGTATCTTTTCAAAGTGCCCAGCATATCGTAATTTCCCCAACCTGGTTTTGGTGTTGTTGTAACGTAACCATACGTCGGGCTATCTGGGCGTATATCGATTGGACCAAACGATCCAATTCCGATAGCTTCTACTGGTTTGTCTTGAAAATATTGAATAACTTTGGGCAACGTCAACTCAGGATGTTCTGTCGGGAAACTGATCTGATCTTCAATGATCCCATTTTCATTCCCGATGCCACATATAAACTTCGTCCCGCCAGCTTCTATCGCTCCTATACGCATATACAAGACTCCTCTCGGTGACTAATTCTTGTCTTGCTCAGCAGAGAGAGTAAGCTCATAGATATCCAGGGAAATCAGCAAGTCATTCTCATTTTCTGCAAACACAGCAATACCTTTAGATTCTAGTCCAGGGAATATAAGATCCGTAATCACTGCCTGACCTCCATTACTAAACACCTCAACGGAAGAGCGATCCACATAAATACGGAGATCATTTGACTCATCAAGCGCTGCGAGTTTGGCTGAATGATGTCCTACGAAATGTTCATGGAAATCATGCTGGCCCGAAGCCTTCCGGTCTACATAAAGTTCCTCTGTGTCACCGTTGATACCGATCACTGTTTGTTCATCCGCACCAATTCTTACTTTGAAACCTACAGATTTACCCCGAGTGAACTCAGCTATAATCTCATAAGATTCCAAGCGAATCTCTTTAAGAAGAGTATTGATTTCTTGCACCGTTGCATTTTTTATAGAAAGGACTTGTACACGAGCTGATTCCAACTCTTGTACCGGCTTCTGCACAAGAAAAGTTCCCCCTTGTCTTGATTCGAGCTGAAGTTCTCTTGCAATTGTCATCGCACCACGGAATTCTTCTGCTGGCGTCTTGTTAGCATACATCCAGTTGCTCATCCAGCCGATAAATAGTCTTCTTCCATCCTCAGCCGGTATATCGGACCAGCTTACACCTGCATAGTTATCTCTTCCATAATCAAGCCAGCGAACTTTTATCGAATCTTCATCTGGCGTGAACACTTCTCCATCAAAATCCCCTGTAAAATACTGTGTTCTTGATCCTTCCACAAAAGCGGGATCCGCACCGATGCTCACTAGCATCACCCATTTCGTGTTCGAAGGATCGCCATCAATGGCCAGCGGGAACAAGTCCGGGCATTCCCATACCCCGTCATGAGAACCGATTCCTTCTCCGAATTCACTGGCAAATGTCCAGTTCATCAGATCAGGAGAATGATATAGACACACCGTTTGACCACAAGCTACAATCATCACCCATTTATTAGTATCTTTATTCCAAAATACTTTCGGGTCACGGAAATCAATGAATGTATCATGTTCAAGTACCGGATTCCCATCATATTTCGTCCAGGTTCTTCCGTTATCTTTACTATAGGCCAAGCTTTGACGCTGAATTGCTGGCTTGCCTTCCGGCATATCCAAATGGTGTGTAAAAATTGCTACTAGACCTGGTTTATCTTCAAAAAATCCAGTCGTATTGTTCCAGTCGACTACGGCACTGCCGGAAAAAATCATACCTAATTCATCTGGAGCAAGAGCGATAGGCAGCTCCTCCCATGTAACAAGATCCTTACTGACCGCATGGCCCCAGTGCATAGCGCCCATAGTCATTCCACCTGGATGGTGCTGAAAAAACAAATGATATTCATCCTCAAAATAAACCATTCCGTTTGGATCATTCATCCACTTTTCCTTAGGGGAAAAATGATACACTCCGCGGTAATTTTGTTTCGCAATCGTAGACATTATTGTTTTCTCCTTTACTCCCGAACACGGTCTTTACCGTATATTATTTATAGTTTATTATTTGCTTGCTCTGTCATAGCCGCCTTGTTTAATTTCAAGCCATTCTTGCAAGCCCAGACGGTCCAATTCTTTCAGGTATTCATCCCACTGCGCTTCAACTTTACCATTTTGGTACCATTCAGTACGCATTCTAAGCACGTAGGCAAAAAGATCCGTCTCAATTGTCGTTAGGCGATCAAGCTCTTGAATGGAGTGGAATACACTCGGCATTACGTTTTCTGCTTTCATTTTTGGCGCCATGATGTTCTTGATAATATCCATTCTGCCTTTAGCATCATCCGGCATGGTTGTGAATTTGCCATAATAGGAATCAAGGATAGCTAATGGTCCACCGACACTTGTTTTCTCACGTAGTTCTACAGGAGCTGCACCCTCCAGCGGCAAATGCTTCAGCATTTCTTTTTCTTTATCAAATTCGAAGATATTTTGCTGTTTATCGTCTCCATACGTTCCCCAGTTGTTCTGTACAGATTGAATCGGATCGTAGAGTTGATCAACCCATTTCGCTGTCGTTTCTAAGTTCTTATTGGCGCTAGTAACAACCATCTTGCCTCTGCCCAAACCAAGCGCGTTCGTTCTTGTTACGTTAACTTCACCATCTGGTCCAGCAAGCGGAGGCATAACCTCGTAAGTGTCATTTGCTCCAGTGATATTGGCTTTATCCCATGAGAAGTAAAGTCCGTATCTCTGATCCTTCCCTTTTGCAAGGTAAGTACTCCAGTCCTGTGTATAGGCTTCAATATCAATGAGTCCTTCTTTATACAGCTCGTTAATAAAAGAAACGGCTTCTTTGTAGTCATCTTGTGACGCCGTAAATATTACCTTTCCATCATTGCTCACAACCGCATGGTCAGGGTTCTCACCCAATCCGAACGAAGCAAATAGGAAAACCAGATCTTCTGCTCCAGGCTTGTTAATAAAGGACAGAGGAATTTCGTCAGCCTTACCGTTGCCATTTGGATCTTTTGTCTTGAATGCAATTAATACTTCTTTTAATTCTTCTGTTGTTGTAGGCATATCAAGGCCCAGCTTCTCAAGCCATTCCACATTGATCCAAGGCATACTGTCTACCGCCTGGATTCTTTCCTTGCCATTGCCCAGCTCTTCGATCCACGGAAAGGCATAAATATTACCGTCTGGTGCCGTAATCATACTCTTGTATTCCGGGGCTTCTTCCAGCACCTTTTTGAAGTTGGGCATATTGTTCTCGATGAGATCATTCAGCGGAATAATGGCACCGTCTTTAGCAAGTTTGAGCAGCTCATAGTCGCTATAGTCCGCATTAAAAATCGCATCAGGAAGATCACCGCTTGCCACAGCCAAGTTTCTTTTTTCAACAAATACGTCTTTCGTGAAATTCTTCCAATTAATATGAACATTCGTCTTTTCTTCAAGACGCTTATTAATCAGTTTTTCATTTGGATCAACTGGTGCAAGTGGAGAGCTTTGCGTAATAAAGTTCAAAGTTACTTTACCGCTGGCGTCCTGTTCTTTACTAGCCGCACTTCCCCCTCCTCCTCCGCCACCGCATGCAGTAAGGAACATAAACGAAGCAAGTACAGATGCAGAAGCTACTTTCGTTGATACTCTTGATTTCTTAATTCTTTTCATAGGGTATGACCTCCAAATTATTAGATATGAATGAATTAATCTTTATCTATGTGCAGCCTGTTTCCTACTTAAGGGAACCGACCATAACACCTTTTTCAAAGTACTTCTGGAAGAACGGATACATAACAATAAGTGGCAAACTGGAAACAACGATGGCAGCGTACTTGATGATTTCAGACAATCGTTTCATTTCCGCCATGGCGAGTTGATCGCTGATCATGCCCGGATCTACCTGATTCTGGATCAAGATGGAACGCAACACGAGCTGCAGTGGATGAAGATTCGGATTATCTAAATAGATCATCGCGTCAAAATAGGAATTCCATTGGCCCACAAAGGCATAAAGAGCGAGCACGAAAACAATCGGTTTGGAGAGCGGTAATACGACACTGAAGAAAATCCGCATCTCCGAAGCTCCGTCTACATTAGCGGCTTCCTTCATTTCATTCGGTACTCCTTTGAAGAAAGTTCTAGAGAGAATGATGTTCCATACATTAACTGCCCCTGGAATAATCACCGCCCAGACTGTATCAAGCAGACCAAGATTCTTAACGAGCAGATAGGTTGGTATAAGCCCACCCCCAAAGAACATGGTGATAATAAACAAGGTCATGAAGAATCCTTTTCCTTTGAGCCTGTCATCAGACAGTGCGTACCCTGCACAGATAGAGACGAGAACGGTAAGCATAGCAAATGAAACAGAGTATAAAACAGAGTTTCCAAAACCTCGGATCATGGCCGGATTAGAAAGAATTTTTATATACCCTTCTAATGACCAATCCGAAAGGTTGAATGATAATCCTTTACTGAGCAGAACTGATGGATCCATAAAAGATGCAATCACTACATAAATCAAAGGAAGTACAATGATAAGTACGGCCAGTGTCAGGAAGATCGCGTTAAGCACGACGATAAAGCGATCTAATCCGGAATGTTTAATGGGCATAGCTTGTTGCTCCTTTCTTAGTAAAGACCTTCGCCCTCATTCAGTTTCTTCACGGTGAAGTTAACGGTGATGAGCAGGACGATGTTGATGATAGAGTTAAACAATCCTACTGCGGCTGAATAGGCATAATCGCCCGACTGCAAACCAATTTTATAAACGTAAGTCGGAATGATTTCTGAGGTTGGCAAGTTCATCGCCGTTTGCATGAGATAGGCTTTTTCGAAGCCAATGGACATAATCCCACCAGCTGCAAGGATAAATACAATAGCCATAATTGGACGAATGGTTGGCAAATCGATATGGCGGATTCTTTGTAGAAGATTAGCGCCGTCAAGATTGGCTGCATTATGTAACTCAGGATCGACATTAGCAAGCGCTGCTACATAAATAATGGATGCCCAACCGGCTCCGGTCCAAATATCGGACAGAATGTAGATCGAACGGAAGTACTCCGGACGAGACATGAACATGATTGGTTCACCTGTAAGCCAGGTAAAAAACTGGTTAATCGGTCCCGTTGGGGACAAGAAGATAAACAACATCCCGACCACAACGACAACAGAAATAAAGTTAGGTGCATACAAGAACAACTGAATGTTCTTTTTGACGCCTGCACGGCGAATTTGATTTAACATCAACGCAAGCAGGATAGGAATTGGAAAACTCAGAATTAATCCGAAGAAACTTAATTTAAGCGTATTCATAAAGATAACTTCGAAGTTGGGGGATGACAGGAATTTCTCGAAGTTGTACAAACCTACCCATTCACTTCCCATAATCCCTTTGATTGGGCTGAAATCTTTAAAGGCGATAATCGCACCATACATAGGACCGTATTTAAAAATCAGGGTCAGGATCACAGCTGGTGCGAGCAAAATATAAAGAAAGTAGTACTTCTTTAGATAGTCTAGTAAGGAGCTCTTATGTTTGGTCACCATTGTTCTGTGTTCAGCTTCTATTAGGTTTTGCAATGCCTTTACCTCCGTTCTTATCAATGTTTATATCTTGATGCAGTAAGGGCTTTCAATTGGCTTATGTCCTGCTGCTTTTACAATTTACCAAACACTTAATCGTTCGTCAATACATTTTGTAAAAATATTTATGTGCATATGACAAAGCATTATGTTCATAAATGATGCATATAATTTTACATAATTACAAATACAGCCAATTTAAATAGGATTATATACTTTAAAGTCAACATATTCTCATGAATATGAAAAGAATAATACCTTTTTCGCACACTTATACGCCGATAAAATGTAAACTAAATTGTGCATTTGTAAATATCATATTGCTATTTTGAGTAAACTAATATACATTAAAGAGAGTTGGAATCATGCCAAATAGTACACTATTTGTGGCGAAGGTTAAGAACAAGAATATAGAGGTGAATTACATAGATGGCCAGGGAAAAAGTAACCATACAAGACATCGCGGATGCTTTAGGAATCTCCAGAAATACAGCTTCCAAAGCCTTAAATGGAACGAATGGTATACCTGATGAAACTAGAAACAAGGTTATAAAGAAAGCGATAGAGTTAAAATATAAACAATTTGCTTTTATGGACACCGAGAGTGTTCAACCAAGAAACTCTGGAAATATCGCTTTATTAACAGAAAACTTACCTAACACTTCCCACTTTGGATCGAAACTGATCAGTGGCATGGAGAAACGAATCAGTGCAGAAGGATATAATTTATCCATGCACATTATAAGAGACATTGATCAGGCGTCCCTGTCTCTTCCAAATAATTTTGATGTCGCCAATGTAGACGGAATTATTTGTATTGAGTTGTTCAATTCGGAATATAGTAAGCTGATTACAAGTCTTGGCATTCCAACTATTTTCATCGACTGTTCTGCAGATATCTGCTACCCTGAATTCCAAGCGGATGTACTTCTCATGGAAAACGAACATAGCACATATCAACTTACAAAAAAGTTAATTGATGGCGGTTACACATCACTGGGGTTCATCGGGGACTATAATCACTGTAGGAGCTTTAATGAAAGATGGGTGGGCTTTAATCGCGCATTGATAGAATCTGGCATCCAGCTTGATCTCTCACAATGTATTCTCGATGACGATCGACTATTTTTTTCGAATCCGGAGTGGGCAGATACTAGGCTGAGTCAAATCAATGAGCTTCCTTCTGCTTTCGTGTGTGCTAACGATTATATTGCGGTTACCTTTATGAAGTCACTCAAAAACATGCTTTCCATTCCTAATGACATCGTCATTTGTGGTTTTGATAATGGTCCTGAATCAAACATTGTTGAACCCCATCTCACTACTGTTCATATTTATAGTAATCAGATGGGTGTCAAAGCAGCCGAAATGCTACTTTCCCGAATTCATGATCCGAAGCAACCCTATCAGGTTTCTCATATTTATACCAAACTCATCATAAGAGACTCTACACCTAATATCAGTTGATGAATTTAAAAAGAACCCAAGCGATTAATAATTCCGTCGCTGGGGTTCTTTTTTTTCGTTGAATTGTTCCAATTACAATATCCTGTATATATAATCGCCCACAATTAGTTTATGGAAGGATTGTATTCTTCATAGGATAGAACAATATGCTCTCGTTTTAGCAGACAATGCTCTATGATCGCCTTACGTTTCGCTTTCAGGACAATTTGTTCAATATCAGCAAAACTGCAACCGGAAAGACGTTCGCATGCCTCCTCCATCAACCCAGCTTCACTTTCAAAGTCATTAATTAACAGTTCAACATATTGACGCCTACTTGATTCATCCGGGTTGGAATAAATCATTTTTGTATCAAACCTTCGCCAAATAGCTCTATCCAGTTCATTTTCTAGGTTCGTCGCTGCTACAAAAATGCTATTGTCACCAAAATCATCGAGACATTGCAGCAGTGTATTCACCGCACGGGCCATTTCTTTAACCTCGTCATTACTCTCCCGTGTTCTTGCAATGGCATCAAACTCATCCAGGAAAAGAACACAAGGAGATGCTTTGGCATACTCAAATATTTTCCGGATATTACTTCCTGTCTCACCCAAATGGCTGTGAATAATTGCATCAAGTCTAACTAGGATAAGTGGAAGCTCCAGCATTTGCGCCATATAAAATGCAGTAAGTGTTTTCCCTGTGCCCGGTGGACCATACATAACCACTTTATTGGGAATGGGAACTCGATGTTCTTCAAAGCTTCCCCTCATACCTAAGATCGTAATGAATTCTTCGACAATCTTTCGATTCATATCGGGTAGGACGAGATGTCTAACCTTTTTGGCACATTCTTTGGGTGTATAATAGGTACCCATATCAATCCCTTTTGCTCTGGGTAGACGTTGATTGTTGCTGCTTTTGTTCATTATTTATTAAAGCTCCTTTAAAATGGTTATTTTCAAGAAATCCAAAAGATCCTTTCTGAATCCAGTTCAACCTGCGCTAATTGCCGCTCGAAGTCCTCGTGAGGAACGATAGAGTCCGCTTTTGACCATTCATTATCCACAAATCAATTCAACTTCCAAATTATATTTATTCGTAATTATTACGATTTAAAATATCATACTTTCTTTTTGTTTATAATGTCAACCAGTAGCACAAAAAAGAGCCTTATAGTTCCAAGGCTCTTTTGGGGTATATCTATTAAATTGTCCATCCAGGCAAAGCAGAAGTTCCAGCATCTTACCTTCACATATTGTAAGTCCTGGCTAGCTTGGACTTAGCTCTGAGCCGGGTGAATTCCTTAGTTACCAGGATTACCGTCCACACTACAACCACAGTATCAATCACAAGCGAACCCCAATATACTCCGGAGACGCCTAACCATCTTGGCAAAACAAGCATCACTGGCACATAAAAAACAAGTTGTCTGGTGATGCCGATAACGGCCGCCGGCTTCCCTTTATTAATCGCAGGGAAAAAGGTCATGGCCATAAAAATGAGCGACAATAACGGCAGAACCGCCATGTTCAACCGGAAATATAACATTTCGCTGGTTTTAAAGATTTGATCCGGCAGCATTAGTCCCAGAATGGAAGCCGGCGAGATCATGGAAATTATCCAGAAAGGCAAAGTCAGCAGCATGGAGACGAGTGTGAATATTTTATAGGCTTTGATGGCGCGCTCATACTGTTCTGCTCCAAAATTAATGCCGATGACTGGCTGCAAGGCGCGCATTAATCCGAATATCGGCGTCAACAGGAAGGTGAATACACGGAAAACCACACCATAAAATGCAATATCTGCTGTAGTCCCGTATCTCGACAGTGCATTAAATACTACAACAGCCTGTACCAGATTCATAAAGTTCATAATGAAAGAGGACATTCCCAGTCCAACTATGGATTTGATTGTGGCAGCATCCCGATAGATTGCAAAGACATTCGTTCGGAATGAGGCAAATCCTTTGCCAAAATAAATCCATCCCAGCAAGGTGTAGACCAGCATCCCGATATTTGTAGCCCAGGCAGCACCCTCTACTCCAAAATCCAGCCAGGCTACCAGAATATAATTGGACAATACATCAACTGCCAGTCCAATGCCCATTACCACGGCTGCCGATTTCATTTTCCCTTCGGCACGCACAATCATATTGGCAGCCAGTCCATAAATCCAGAAAAATGAACCGATCACCGTAATTCTAAAATAGCTGTCTCCAAGAGCCAGAGTTTCCCCTTCTCCTCCCATAATTCGCACCAGCTGTGTGGAGAAAAGTAAACCTAACACCATATAGACAAGCGTTACAAGGATGGACAGATAATTAACATTCCCCATCAAACGTTTCTGCATTTCTTTGTCCTGCCTGCCGAGGGCTAAACTTAAAGCAGAACCGGCACCCACCCCGATCAAGGAGCCCAGTCCCAAGCTGATCTGGGTTAAAGGATAAGCTACCGAAACCCCAGCCAGTGCTTCCTCTCCGACAAACCTTCCCACAAATACAGCGGCAATAACCGCATTTAAGCCATAGAGAACCATTGCGATGATAGCGGGCCATGATAACTGGACCATAATATTCCATAGATTACCGTTGAGAATAAAATGCGTCTGCTTGTCTTTGCTGTTGTTTATCTGTGTTACAGTGTTCATAATGTGGATTTTCTCTCCTTCTTTTGACTGAATATGCGAAGTCCTCGTTCAAAGATTTACGGGACTCCTTACATTAACAAGTCTATAAGACAGGATGGCTAGCAACTACCGCAAAAGGGATTGTTTCTATCTCATAAAGGATTTTATCTTTAAATTTATATTTTCACAGCACAAATAAAGGGCACCTTATACCGCCAGGCTCGGAACTTAAGCCTTAGCAGAAAGGTGCCCCCATTAACACTTCAGAGCAGATTACAGTGCGCTATCTTTAGCCATTGGAGCTAATTTTTCAGTCCTGTCAACGTGATTCCTTCTACGAAATATTTTTGACCAATCAGATAAAAAATGACGCCCGGCGCAAAGGACATACACGTAGCCGCCATCGTCAGCGACCAGTCCTGCTTTAGTTGGCCTCTAAAAGCGGTTAGTCCCAAGGCTATCGTATACTTATCGCTTGAGTTTATGTAAATCATCTGTTGAAGTAGATCATTCCATAAACCGATAAAGATAAATAATGCCACAACGATCATTGCAGATTTAATGGCCGGCATAATAATGCTGAACAAAATGCGGTAATATCCAGCACCATCGATCGTTGCTGCTTGATCAAGCTCTCTTGGAATAGACATGATAAACTGCCTAATCAAAAAGATATTAAAAGCGCCACCACCACAGAAATAAGGCAAAATCAACGGCAGATAGCTGTCATGGATTCCTAAGCCTCTCGTCCACCCAATATATAGCGGAATAAGAGTAACCATGGCAGGTAGAAGCATCGAACCGACACAAAGCGCCCAAATCAATTTTTTGCCCCGAAAACGCAGTCTTGCAAAGGCATAACCGCATAAGGTCGCTGTAAAGGTTCCTGCCAAACAAGCGGGTACAATAATAATCATGGTGTTCCATAAATATTTCCAAAACTTAAATATCTCTAGTGTTTCTGCATAGTTTGAAAACAACCAATTTCCTGGAAGCAGTGAAGGCGGATATTTGTATATCTCGGCATTCGACATGAGCGACGTGCGAAATATCCACCAGATTGGAAAGAGCACGAGTATAGTAAAAAAAATGACAACGACAAACGAGATCAGGTTCATCCATTGATTATTACGTTTTTTACTCTTTAATCTTCCGTATGTGGCTACACTCATTTGTCATCGCCTCCTTCATTAAAGATCCATAGATTGGAGGTTTTGAATAATACACCAGTAAAGCCTGCAAGAATAACAAAAATAACGGCCGTTGTTGCACAAGCATACCCTAATTTATAATTTACAAAAGCTTGATCATACATCAGATAAGTTAAAAATCGTGAAGAATTACCCGGGCCGCCATTCGTTAATGAAAGAGCCGGCGTAACAATTTGGAGATTGGCAATCAAGCTCATTAGCAAATTATAAAAGATAATGGGCGACATGCACGGTAAAGTGATATGCAAGAATCGTTTCCATCCATTCGCACCATCCATTTCAGCCGCTTCATGGTAGACGACCGGAACATTTTGCAGCCCCGCTAAGAAAATAACAATTAAGTTACCTGACAGCCAAACTGAAATCAAGGATAGAGATGGAACAACATAGCTGGAATCCGCGATAAAAGAAACTTTGTTCAAACCAATCTCAGAGAGAATAAAGTTAAAAAATCCAAAATTAGCTTCGTATAACCAAGACCATCCTACATATATCGCGGCTGCCGGCAAAACGTACGGTACATAGAAAACAGCTCGGAAAAACCCTCTTGCCGGAATTTTACGATTCAGTAGCATCGCGATAAAAAGTGAATAAATCATGCCTCCAACTACCGATAAAACGGCAAAGTAGACCGTAGCTATAATAGAATCTTTAATATAAGGATCAGTGGTAAATAGATTAATATAATTCTCGAAGCCAATAAATTTGGGGTCTGAAAGTCCCGTCCAATTCGTTAAGCTGATCCCGAGCACCCCAATAAGAGGTAAATACGTTAGAAAGATCAGCCCAATGAAGGCAGGGATCAATAATATATACGCGGCTCGTGCCTCACCTGCATGAATACGTGAACGACGTTTCGGAGATCTATTAATTATTTCCATCTCTATATCCCCACCTGAAGATCATAATATGGCCGCCGCGGGTGTGAGCTTGGCAGCGGCCATTCTTTTACGGACTTTACTTATTGCCTGAATGAGCTGCTTTCAACGCATCGAGATTCTTAGAAATAGCATCCTTAGCGGTCGTCTTTCCCGTCCATACATCCCCTAGAACCGACCCGAGTAAGGTGTTAAACTCCGTCGTATGATTCGTATAGAACCACGCTGCGGGCTTCACAGCAGGTGATTGCGCATAATCGACTACTGCAGATTTATATTCGTCATAAACAGGGAAGTTAGGATTTTCGACCCATTTACGGGTAAGGGTCTCATCCGTGTACCACTTCTCCAGTGTCGGCATCCAGATTCCCGAGCTAATGAGGCCCCAGTTATTTTCTTCTGAGTTGTACCATTTCAGCCATTCTATCGCTTCTTTTGGATGCTTAGTCTGGGAGAACACGACATTGGCGCCACCCGTGTTGAGGGTAACCTTATCCTTCATGTAAGGCAATACTGCAACGCCATAGTTCAGGCCTTCATTCTTAGCCGTATTGAGACTAGTTCCCACGTTCCACGCACCGTTAGTAGCCATGGCAACAGTCCCTGCGATAATGGTTCGTTGAATGCCATCATCAGTCTGTCCGACAGACAACGGAGCAACATGATCCTTCAAGTAAAGATCTGCAACCTTCTGAATTCCCTCTATACTGGCGTCTTCTCCAATTCTCACCTCAGTCCCATCACCCGAATAGAACCCCCCACCATTACCAAGCGCCCAGGTCTCAAGCTGCCATGGTAAGTTTTCAACGGATGCGCCAAACTGAACGATACTCTGCTCATTAAAGCCACTCTCATCAGGATGTTTACCATTTTTATCAAGGGTCAGCTTCTTTGCTGTTGTTACAAATTCCTCCCATGTCCACGCTTTATCCAGAGCGGCTGGGGGATAGGGTACATTGGCTTTGTCGAACATATCTTTGTTGTAATAGAGGAGTAAGATTTCATTGGCAGCCGCGTAGGCTACGGTTTTCCCTTGATATTTGTAGGCTAGGCTATCCAGTGGTTTGCTGTCGCTTCCTTCGTACATTGTATTTACATCATTCAGCATGCCTTGGGTAGACCACTGAACGACACCATCTTCTCTGAGCATCCCTGTATCAGGCAATTGCTCTGCCGTAGCCATTGTATTCAGCTTGGTCATGTAGTTTTCCCAAGGAATTGCTTGTACTTCTACTTCAATTCTGTCTTGAGAAGCATTAAACTTATCCGCCACTCCCTGGGTTACATTTCCCTCTTCCGCACTTCCCCACATCGAATAGATAATTTTGACCTTCTCCTCAGGCTTGGAGGTGGCGTTCTCAGATGCTTTGGGTCCATCAGTTGCCTTGGTTGCTGTGTTTGTCTCATCTTTCGCGCAGCCAATGACACTTAATGCTAGTGCAGTTGAAAGAATACCTACCCCGAATGCTTTACCTACCTTCATTTCCCTCTCCCCCTTCATAATCACATAGATATGTCCAACCGTTTGACCCCCTAAGTTATTGAGTTAAACGTTTAGTACCAACTTTTTTTAATAATTCCAACCTTTGCTTGGAATCCGAAATTTCGGCCAGCCGATACGACTTTTAATATCGTAAATATTTTCAAAAAGTGGTATAGAGTCTTCATGAACTTGGGATGTTTTAATGAAGTAAGCGCTTTATTGTTATTGTGTCATGATTTTCTATTAGGGAAAATAGCATTTTTCAACCTGATTTTTAAAAATTCCAACCTTTAAAGAATCATCTTTTTCATAAAACAGCAGAATCAGCTGATCCAAAATATTCACTTGCAGTAACGACAATAAGCAGAGCCGCCCTCCTACCCCAATGGTAGAAGCACTGCTCTGCCTATTTAGCATTTATACACTACGCTGCTGTATGAAGCAACGCCGTTTTTCTATTCTAGAAACACAACTGCGTGAGATCTCCAGCTCCTTAGCGATTTCCCGCTATTTTATCGAATTTCTTGAGGTTGTGGACACGAACCGACGTCAAGAAAGAAGGCGTCTCTTATTCATTCCCCATCGTGCTGATGTCGATGACAAACCGGTAACGGACATCTGAAGCAAGCACACGCTCCCAGGCTTCATCAATCCGGTCAGCAGAAATGACCTCGATTTCAGATGCAATATTATGTTCAGCGCAGAAATTAAGCATTTCCTGCGTTTCACGGATTCCGCCAATCATCGATCCGGCAAACGAACGGCGGTGGCCGATCAGCGAAAATACGTTAACTGCCAATGGATCAGCGGGCGCACCGACATTGACTAATGTACCATCCAATGCCAGAAGTGAAAGATAGGCATCGATATCAATCTGTGCGCTTACTGTATTCACAATAAGATCGAATGAACCGGCAAGCTGCTTAAATGTCTCCGGATCGCTTGTGGCATAATAATGATCCGCTCCTAATTGCAATCCGTCTTCCTTCTTCTTCAGTGACTGTGATAACACAGTAACCTCAGCTCCCATAGCATGAGCAATCTTCACAGCCATGTGTCCAAGCCCGCCAAGACCCACTACAGCTACTTTTTTGCCGGGAGCGGCTCCCCATGGCGCAGCGGTGAATAGGTGGTGATTCCTGCACACAAAAGCGGTGCAGCCGCGTCAAGCGGAATAGCGTCAGGAATCCGGACCACGAAGTCTTCTGTTACAACGATGTGCGTGGAATATCCGCCCTGTGTATAGTGACCGTGCCGGTCGATAGCTCCATAGGTGCCCGTATTTCCACTCAGGCAATACTGCTCCTCACCTTTCTGGCAATTACTGCACTCTCCACAGGAGTCAACCATACAACCTACCCCTACACGATCGCCAACTGTGTACTTTGTAACTTCGGAACCGACCTGGCTGACAATACCGGCGATCTCATGCCCTGGAACAAGTGGATACTTAACCGGTCCCCACTCCCCGCGGGCTGTATGAATATCCGAGTGGCAAATGCCCGCGTATTTAATCTCTATAAGAACATCGTGCGGCTGCAGATTCCGGCGTTCGATTGTAGTTAGCTTGAACGGGCCTTCCTGACTGAATGTAGCGCGTGCATTAACTTTTATCATAGTGAAACCTCTCTTCTAGTTAATATAAAAAACTGTAATGCCGACTTTACAAAACCTATGTTATTACTTAAAGTTAACTCTAAGTCAAGCACAAAATATAATTAAGACTGGAGATAGATGATGAAGACATACTCCATAAGTGAAGTTGCAGAATACTTTAATATGACATCACATACCCTGCGTTACTATGACAAGGAGGGGCTTTTGCCTTTTATAGAAAGAACCCCCAGCGGGAAACGCGTTTTCAAAGAAACGGATATGGACGCTTTAAAAGTAATTGAATGCCTGAAGTCATCCGGGATGCCGATTAAGGAAATAAAACATTTCATTGAGTGGTGCTCTGAGGGGGACTCCACCTTGCAGCAGAGATATGACATGTTCCTGGAGCGAAAAGCTTCCGTAGAAGCACAGATGGAAGAATTAAGAAAAACGATGGAAGTCATAGAACATAAATGCTTCTACTACAAGACCGCCTTGGATAGCGGCACGGAAGATGTTCATAAAAAAAATAACATTAAGAGTGCATTTACTCATTAGAAATGAACCTTCAAATTACAGTAAAGGCGGGGCAGATTGATCTGCCCCGCCTTTCTTAATTTGGACGCTTTTTTGCCAGCAGCTTCTCCGTAAAATTCACATCAAAAAAATGAATAATGGGTCCCAGACCAAGTGCGGACACTAGAGTTCCTAAGCCTATAACGCCTCCTGCCAGGAAGCAAATCAAAGCACAAAGCGCATCCGTAAACATCCGGTGCCAAAAATAAGATATTTTCGGGAAGTTATCCCTCATAATCAGGGACAGGCTGTCGTAAGGAGCTACTCCCACAGCCGATGTCTGATACAAGGATACCCCAAAACTGCATACCACCACGCCAATCGCTACGACGACCACCCTCTGCCATAACAGCTGAGGTTCGCCCAACAGAGATAGCCAAGTACTATGAAAGAACGTAGCGATATATCCCAAAAAGATTGCGTTTACAAAAGTCCCGGCTCCAATAAACCTTCGTCCGGTTATGAATTCGATTACAAACAATACCAGGTTCAGCAAGATCAGAAAATTTGCATATGTTATACCGACGCACTCTGCAAGTGCCATTACCATGCCGCTAAAGGGATCATTCCCCATGCCGGACAGCTTAAAAATACTGATTCCCATGCCCAGAAATACATTGCCGATAACCATAATAATCAATCGTTTTTTATCAACGTTATAAAGATAACCCTTCATATTGCCCATCCTATTTTTCATATTAAAATTGCACCTTGCAACAACCACGTCATTATATCATATATTCTATTGTTTGACGGTTATCTTTATTGATAGTATTCAATGATTTGGATAAGCAGATCGGTCAGCACTGAGCATTATTTTGAAGGGAACACTGCTTTTTCGATCTTCAGATCTACTTCTCTAATGACATCATCAGCCTCGGAGCCAAGGATATCTATAAGTGTAATTTCATTACCTTCTTTGTCCGTCCCAATTGGATCATGTAGGGATACGTCTTTACGTGTTTTCTTGAGCGAACGCAGGTGCATCAGGATTTCCATCTTAATGTCATTAGTGCGCATATTTTAAAAGGTAAATATCTCAACCGAATCTTCGTAGACCCTGATTTCTCTAACGACCTGACGAATCAAATCACGCTTCTCTTCAAAAGTGAGTTCTGCCTGACCTTTAGATAAGTAATGTTGAACAGCTTCCATCAAGACATGAATGTTGTACTCTGTATTTTGAGCAGAATTCAACATATGGCTCAATTCAATCAATTGGGCATTTAGACCTTCTTCTTTCTGAGTAAGCTCCTTCAATTCATGACGAATATCTTCTTCGGCAATACCATCTTCACTAATAGCAAAAAGTTTAATTAGCTTCTTTCGTGCGTTTTTGGTTTTCTCAATTTCCTTTTCAATCCTTATAATCTCAGCAGTTTCAAAAGGCTCCTTGGTCTTCTCTTCCTGCAAAGCTGCAGCGATTTCATCGGGATTATTTAACCAGGTTGTCACTTGGTTCCAAACCTGTTCTTCAATCAGGTGAGCCTTAATTCTTCGTCCACATCCCTTTGATTTGGCTCCCGCAGTGTTCTTAATGTCTGTATATTCCGGTACTTTCTTTCCCCAATTGTTTGATAATCGTCCCGTCATGGTATTACCGCAGTCCCCACATCTTAACAAACCGCTCAATAAATATGGGTGTTTGCTTTTTTGAGCCCATCTCCTTCTAGACTCCGATAATAATATTTGTGCATGTTCGAATTGAGCCTCGTCTATAAGTGGAGGACAAGGAAGAAGAATCCATTCGTCTTTAGGTCTCTCTTTCATAGGGATCTTTTCTTCATCGTTCCTGTGCTTATTCCCTAACATACCTTCTGTATTCCAGCGATTTTGATAAAATTCACCGATATAGGCTCGGTTCATAATGATTTGTCTTACTACTTGGCGATGCCACATCGAAGCCCCTCTTTTTGTGGGTACTCCTTTACTGGTTAAGTATAACGCTATACCATTCAGTCCTTGAACAATTGTATTGGGTTGTGTAAACAAATCAAATATTAGTCTGACTATAGCAGCCTCATCTTCATCAACAAGAAACTGTTCTGATTCCTTATCAAAACTGTAACCGTAAACTTGAAAATCACGCAGTACTCTTCCTTGCCTTGCTTTTTCTTTTCTCCCTCGGCTCATACGTTCTGTTATCTTTGACTTCTCAAACTCCGCTATAGCTCCACGCATAGAATAAAACAAATTTCCTTCAGGAGTTTTAGCATATTCACCATTAACAAAAACAAGTTCTATACCTCGCCGGTCAAATTCATCAGTTATGATCAGTTGGTTCATTAACTTTCGAGACAATCTATCCGGGTCAAGACAAATAATCTTATTAATAATTCCTTCTCGAATATCATCCCGTAATTTGGTTAATGCCGGTCTATCCAAAAATTCACCTGATACCCCATCGTCCACATATTCCTTTACCTTATTCGTTCCCGCTTTCTGACGGCATTGACGAATTTGATCGTTCAGGCTGAACCCGTGCTTCGCCTGCTCCTCCGTACTCACTCTGGCATATACAGCTATCACTTTTCTCCCTCCTGAACTTTTCTAGAAGGTAATCATAACAGGCAATACGTGCTCTGTCATTGGAATCGCCTACCACAAGTTTCACATTCACCCGGCATCCCCTCCTTGTAGAAGGATATGCGTGTACTGCTTGGACACTTGTTAAATAAAAATGACCTTGAACATATGCTTGATGCTCAAGGTCACAACTACTTTTAAACCGATCTTCAACTCATTCACTTAAAGAAATAATATGAATCTTTCGACATTTCCAAGCTTCTATTCATCTTTTACTTTTTTTAGAAATCTGTCGATACTGTATTTGATTTGTTCCTTTACACTCCCTCCTAATCACATATTCCCATATAAGAATGTAGATTTGCTGCATGCATCGTTCAAGTATACTTCGCATTTAATATTTCCAGATAACCAGCTTAAGGTTATTGAAAACCCAAATATATGTTATACCAAACCGCTAACATAAATGGTGTCAGCCGAAGATGTCTAACTTCTTGCCTGAAACAATCGGGATTGCTGCTATCTTCGATAATTTCTTTTTCCTCTGTATCAATCTCTAGCGATTCGTATTTGACCTTGTAATTATAATTTATGTGAACCGCATAACAATCCGGGTCAATAACAGCTGTTTTATGAATTCTTTTCATCACATCAAATAACTCAATTCCATTAAATTCAATTTCCTTAGCATTCCAACCATCTATATCATAGTAATCATTGCAACATACAAATATAGGTAATCTCAACCCATTGTATTCCACTAATTTTATACGAAATGGTAACGCATTAAGCCCCTCATATCCACATTCTGCAGAAAAGCTGCATTTATAACCATAACCAAACAATGTGGTATTAAAGTCCTTAATAAATCGGAGTATCTGGTGGTTTAATTCGTCCTCACTCAAAGAAGCAAGATTGGACGCTTGCTCACATAAGAAACTCCACTCATCTTGTTTGATCCGAGGGAATGGCTTATAGTGATAGGGATATTGATCTAGAAGCGACACCCTTGCTTTTTGTTCCGATAATAAAGTCAATTTTCCGGCATTTTTTCCAGTAACCCAGTATTCGAGAATCGAACATATGCTTTTTTTATCTCGTTTTGAGCAAAGAACATAGAGTTCCGTAATATCATTCCCCATCAATTTCTCGATACTATTCAGTGATACTAACTGTGAAATGTTATGTTTTGTAAGTCCAATAAGACAGGATGATTCTTTCTTAACATCCACAAAATATATATTGCTAACTTTAGCGTATAAATTTTCTGGTTCAATTGGGAGTATTTTAGCAAGATCTTCCGGCATAAATAATTCAAAAGTTTCCAATGAATCTGGACGCATGTTGAGTTCGCTACAAAGTGAATTAATATCCAGCTTTTCAAGTAGTTTCGGATGTAATTTCGATAAAGAACTCAGTACATCTTTAGTATTTTCTTGACCATATAGTAACGATAAATCAACTACATGATCCCAGTCCTGGAATAACTCATGCTTTCTTAAAGATGAATAATAACTATAATTCAACTCTTTGATTTTCAATGAAAGATAGTATCCTTTTTCAACTTCAAATGAATTTGCATGTTGAATCAATTCATTTAGTCTGCGATCAAATGGTACAATGCTGTTGAAATATTGCTTAATAAAGAATTGCGAAATAAGGTAATGTGGTTCGCTCCACTTTGGGATTAACTTCATGACCTCAATTAAATCAGAAATCCCATTTTGAAAGTTGAAATTATGCAGACTATACTCTTTACTATCAACTATACATTTATTAGGTTCCTTAAATTCGAGACCCATTCTAAGGTTACCAATGATCTGCAGTAAAGTGCTGAGTTCTTGTGTTGTGTTTATCGTATCTTTCTTATTTAACTCACCAAGCGACTCTAATGCAATCCATTTTTTATATTCTGACAACTCTGAAACAGGTTGGGCATAATGTTCAAACAAGTAATAAAATGCAGTTATTTTTTCCTTATAAGTTTGTTGTCTAATGTAATAATCTTCATGGTTATTAGCTTTTTTAGAATTATAATTAATTTCAAAATTATATTTAAAAGCCTTAGGTTCCTTAATTCCACGCTCATAAAAATATATCGTATACTCATATGTTACACAACGTTGCCCATCATACGGGTTATCTACTGGTGCCCGACAATAAACTAAAAATGCATACTCCCAGTTCAATATTTCCCAATTTCTATCAAAAATACTTTTTTCGTCGAAAGACTTAATTGTTCTTATCATTCTAGTCTGAGTCTTAACGATAGGAAATGATTGGTTACCAACTCTAATTTCACTTTTACTCAATAGGTAATTAATTGACTTAGCATTTTTATCAGTGTTAAATTTATACATAAAATTAAACATAAATTGAATCAGGTATGAATATGAGTAAGGATTTTCCAATATATGATACAGTGTATTTTCATTAAAAACAGACTCATTCTGAATCATTTCTGATAAGTCTCGTACAATAAAAGACTCAATCAAACTTGGATCACGCAAACCTTTTCTATCCACACCCACGTATTTGTTAGGGACGCTTATGAAAAATGCAGAGTGCGACTCACCTTCTGTTAATTCATATGTAGAAAAGTAACGAAATTTTTCACTTTCCAAGTATTTACTTGAGTCTTTATTAATTCTTTGTGGAACAAGATATGAAATACCACTATCTAGTGAATCAAATGAGGTAAACACTAAGTATTCTTTTCCATCTACTTGGAGAGAACAACTATCTTTGGAATACGAGAATAAATAATTTTGTTTAATACCTGTATTCAATTGTACCGTTAAAGAAATTTTCTTTATGCCTCGATTCGCAGCTTTTCTCAAAGCAAAGAAGAATTCGATTATATTTACATAATCACCTTTCTTGATTAATAACATCTCGAAATCAGTATGAATTGCATTAAATAAAGTATCTTCTAGTAATTTAAGTTGTATTGTAGTCGAAGTTTTATTCTCATTTGTAGACTCCACTTTAAATCTTTCGGGATTAATTGCGAGATATGTTTCTTTTAGAGAATTGGTTTTTCGTTCAATGCAAATATCGTACTTATTGGTTCCGTTAGTGCTTTGTAATACAATTTCATCGGTATGATAAAATACACCAAACTTAGCTCCGATGCCAAATCGTCCTTCATGTAGCCCCTTCTCTTTTTGACTCTTACCTAAATACAAGTATTTCAGTAAACTATAATTGTCAAAACCTAGTTCGTTATAGGATAAAGATATGATGTTATACTGGGTTTCTTTGGAGAACGCTACTTCTATTTCTATTGTTTCATTTCCATACTTGCAGTCAAACGCATTTTGCAATAGTTCTTTTATTATAGAACGCTGACTGTATTCGCCGCGTACAGCTTGCTTCGTCGAATCAATAACGGAATAGACATCCAAAAACTCTTTACTGAATGTATCCCCATCTAGCAAGAGACTTTGGGTATAACTACTCAATTTTTCATCAAGTTCCGGCGATTCTTTCTTGTTTAAATCCAATGTATTCATCTCAAATAAATCCATTAGAAGCACCCAACTTAGACTTCCAGGATCAGGGCTTATATATTGTTTATACAAACCTTTTAATTCTTCTTGCCATGTCATATTACTCATTCCGCCTTTCATTCCAACCAGTAATAAACTCGGAAAGATTCATGCTAATATATCGATTTTTGAGTAAATGTTTATAGATATTAATCAGAGTTGCTGAAAGAAATATGCTATTATCCTCTATGTTAACTAGAAGCTCACCTAATTTTTTGAAATTCACATTATTGTTCTCGCAAATTTTTCCACATTCCAGTTGAAAGCTTTTAAGTTCATCTTGAATTTGCTTCACTTCTGAATAAAGTTTGGTCATTTCTTCATTTGGATTAGGAACAATTTTTTTTGCCAGATCCTTAAGAGTAATGGGTACTATGTTTTCTAGTTCGTCTTTATAAAAAATCGCATTATCAGTCTTAATTTTTCTTTGAAGCCCAACGGCTTCAACAAACTCTGATATTGTCATTTCATTATCTAAAAACATTTGACATAAGTTATCGTTACCTAACACCACAGCTAATGATTTTAAGTACTGATTTTGCATGTGACTCATTATTTCAACAAAGGTTACTTGTGAATCGGAATCCCTTGTTTTAATAATTTCTTGATAAAAAAGTTGGCATTGAAAAGTATAATCTTCATTGACTCCAAGAACTTCTTCAATGTAAGCGTACATCGCTTCTAGTGAAATATCCCAATCCACATTACATTTCTTCTCAATATCAAGAAATGTTTTAACGAAAGCAAATCGCAAAGCGACTACATTAATGTCATTGCTAATGATATCAATAATTGTATTCTTGGATGGAATGGTGTCCAAAATACTCCAAACTAATTTTGTCACACAAAGATTAATAAATGCACTGTCAAGCGCAGCATATTCCACATTATTAGGCTGCTCTTCACAAAAGTAAACCATATGCAAGTCATAATGATCTTGACCAGTAATACGATCAATTCTACCAAATCGTTGTTCTATATCAGCGGGCGTAAACGGTAATTCATAGTTAACAATGTGATTAAAAGTGGGTAAGTTTAGGCCCACCGTCGCTAACTTATCTATGATTACAAGAAACCTGACATATTCATATTCACCAAGATTGGTTTTCATCGTGCCAATTCTGGCGAGAACTTGCTTTCGTTCTCCAATCTCATGTGTATCCCCTGTCATGCCAAGTACTCCGTCTTTACCAAATTCCTTTCGAAGGGCAGCACAAATATATTCCACTGTAGCCTTTCGGGTACAGAATATAACTGCCTTCTCATTACTTTTCACTTTATCTTTTAGGTATATAAGACATTCACTCAACTTAGGGTCAATATCTATACTATTACGGAAAACCAATTGATGAATATTCCCGATAGCTTGGTAATAACCAAACCCATAATATCCTTTTAAGTGTTCCGTAATGGCTTTCCAATTTTCATGATTAATATTGTATGTCAGTCTATGAATGACCCTGTTTTTAAAATAACGGGCATCAGAGTCAATTTGTTCTCCTACAACATTTGCTTTACATAGACGAATTATTTCTTTGAAATTTCGAGAAAACGGATTTTGGGGATCGAGAGATAATAACTTTAAGCCAAGATATTCCTTGGAATTATCAAGCGTTGGCAAAACCCTTCCTTTCTCTTTTTCCTTTTTCAATAGAGTGGCAACAAGCTCTAACTCAGTTTCTAATTCATCTATTGCATTTTTTATAGGTGTCGCACTTAAAAAAAGAACCTTTTTTGCAGAATAGTTTTTCCTGATAGTCTGGAAACGAGAAGATGAGGTTCCTTTAAATTCGTGAGCCTCATCAATAACAATTAGATCCCACCATGAATCACTTGATTGTTCAGTCACCTCATTTTCCTGTGCTAATCTATTTAACCCTTCATTCGGCCTAGACGCTTTCGTACTTGCATCTGAACCTGTAATAAGTAGATTAGCTATACGAGGGTCACAGCTAAAAAGAGAACCCTTGATTCCCTCAACAATCTTAAAATCAAATCCAAATTTTTGTAAAAGTTCACTGTACCAATTGTATGTAATGCTTTTAGGACAAATTATCAATATTCTTGCTTTAGGGTTATCTTTAATGATGTTCCAAATAGCTAGTCCAGTTTGAATTGTTTTCCCTGAACCAACCTCATCAAATATATATGCAAAGCCGTTTCTCTCCAATCTTGTTATTACGGCATATTGCAGAGGCATTAATTCAATTTCTGATAAGGGCATAAGTGTACTTCCAGTTCGCATAAGTTCCTCCTACGCAGATAATTTCGAGTTCATTTACGTGGTGGAAGCTTAGTCACTCATTTAAAAGGTCTTCCACCACTTTTACTGAAACTCTGGTATCTTAGTTATTTTCACTCCAATTAATTCACGTATTCCCGCACAAAATTTTTCTTCAGACAGGGTCAATCCTTTAGTCGGCTCTCCCTCGCTTAGTTCTCCGTTCACCCCATAAAAATACAGATCGCTTTTCTGTTGAAAAGAACTCCAAGGATTCCCCATCTGATATTGACGAATTTTAGCTTCACTTTCATCAGGATACACTAGAACTCCTGGAACAGTATTGCCCGGACTAGAAAAGGCATCCATATACGCATGAATTTGATAAAGGTCATTTCGCTCCAAACCGGTTGGCTTGGATAGACTTGCAAACGTATGCTTATATTTAGCGTCCACGACGGCAAGTACTTGTTTTGATAAGGGATTCCTCAATAAAATATCCGGCTTCAAGGCTGCTAATTTGTGCCCATCCATGTTTTGAAACAGGTGCCCAGATGCCTCTCTCTCCCGCCCTGTATGGACAACTTCAACTCCTGCTACAGTAGTTTTTAACAAATGGTACACATATAATTCCCAAATCTCAGCCATATCTAGCAAGGTTCCTGTTATCTCTTGGGTTCCTGTCGAAGTAGCACCGATCGATTTCTGATGTAATATCTTCAACGATAATTCTACGACTGAACGATATGACTCCAGGATCGCAGTATATTTTATCTGAGGTAGTTTATTTGCCGCAGTGAAGTTCGATAAGCTGCTTGCTGATGTTTGAAGTAGAAGCCCGATAATCTCCCTTCCTTTATCAGAAAGCCAAGTGCGGTCATCACCATGACCCAGCTCTTTCTTAATTTGGCGGTAAGCTTTGCTGAGAACATTGGAAATAGTAGGATGAATGACTTTGGTTCTAGATAAACTCACGAGACGATTTGTCCCTTTCCCTACCTCAAGTGCGGTTTCCATTACTTTCATACGACCGCGCAGTGAAGGCAGTTTCAAAGTTTCCTCTATGCGGGTATAAGGTAGACCGTGCTTGCTTCCAAGCATAAGCTGATCACCCCAAATTCGAGCAATCAGCTCCCACAACCACATGTTAGATCCACGATAAGATCCATTGCTCTGAATCATACGCACTCCCCAAATCTTACTGATCCAGCGATGGAATGAGCTTTCATAACGAGGTATGATTCGCAGCGTTCTCCCCTTGTAGCTGATCTCCCCCACATAACGTCCCGCATACCATTGTCCATTGCGGAATTCGATAATTGGCTCTTCATCTGCTATTTTCCCAGTAAGACGAAAGGTGAAACGTTCTTTGTCCAGATTACAGCATAAATCCTGTATCCATAGCTTCTCATCGTTATGTCTCAGCTTGATCTCAGATAAATCTTTCGCAATAATCTCTATATTTCCCTGTGAAGTTCTCATACTTGCCCTTTTAAGAATATGTCTTTCGCCTGTTGCATTAACAACTTTCTTTCGTATGCATCTGCTCCAGACAGATATTGCTCCAATAATGGAGCTAGCGAATAATTCCACAACCCAGAAATTGGTCCACGACCCTGCCCTTTTCGATTCCATAAAACCTGCTGAACTCCGGGTTGAGAATAAATGTACTTCTGTGCAAAAGAAACAACATCGCTGAAATAAGTATGACCAATGACGTAGAGTGGTCCCATGAGTTCATGATTAGCTATTAATGTATTTATCCGGACACACCGATCTGCGAGTTCTTCAAACTCCTCCTCTACTCGGCTCCATTGTCGGGGTTTACCATACTTTTGCGGCCATCGTTCCCATTTAGTTTTCACCAAGGATATTAAGTCTTCACGTTCAAACCCCCGGAAAAACCATAAAAATCTGCGGCGAAGTGCAAAATCAACTTGTTCCAACGATTGGTCAATCAGATTCATGGTCCCAATTATATAAAGATTGTCAGGTACGGCAAGCGAAAATGAGTTCCCATCCTGTCCAGCTAGCAGCACTTCACTTTCCCGATCTTCCAGCAAGGAGAAACACTCCCCCAGCACCCTACTTAAATCCGCACGGTTCATCTCATCCAGAATGAAGACAAAAGGCAGGCCTTTACCTATTCCGTTTTCCGCTGCCTTCACATCTTCAAGGACTTGCATGAATACACCATTTTTGTAAACGGTCCGATTCTGTTCAAGCTGCATTCCTCGAATGAAATCTTCATAACCATAACCGGGATGGAATTGTACACGCCGAACCCTCTGCTGCAACAGTTCATCTATGTTATTCTGATTCTTAAAAAACTTACCCGCTCCCCACTGACGCAATGTCTCCTGCCGAATAAAACGCTCTGCTAATTCTTTCGCTTCATGGGTTTTCCCGGTTCCTGGAGGCCCATATATAACAATTTGCTTTTTGATTTCTAAACCTTGAATCGGAAGCACATCTGTTTCATGATCACCATAATCCCAACACTCCATGAGAGGACTTCGATAAAAATCAAGATCCGGTTCACAGAGAATTTCACTTAATTGTTTTCTAATTGCTAGGATACGCTCATCTACATCTACAGGGATAGAATCCTCATCCAGCATATCCAAGAAAGCCTCGACTATTTGTTGTTTATGACTAGCACTCGCCATTCGCTCATACAGGTCAGGATAAAACAGATGCAAAAGAATATGGCGGGAGAGTGGATTCCCTTCTTCCTTAAGTTTATCTAACAAACCGCGAACTTTTAGATGATCTGCTGCAAGCTCTTTCCTCTCTTCTTCTGACATTTGCAGCATAGTATCAGCAAATATTGCTATGTATCGTATCTCATTATAGCGTCTTGTATTGTAGGCTATTCCCGGTCCACCGATACCATGTTCAAGAGCAGTTAGAGCATTATTCTGATCATCAAGTAATAGGTTCGCAAAAGAGGCTATTGTCTTAAGCAGTTCTTTCTTCCTGCGATAGCTTATGCTGGATGGGAAAAGCAGATACAGGTAGACCAGTTCACAAGCGAGCTGCACAACCTCTGATTTCTGGCCACTAAGTTGTCCCTTCAATTTCGTTTCGAATGCTTCTGTTGATTCATCGGTATTATCAATGAAACAAGCTCTAAATGCGTTCAAATTATCAGTAGTCCATATCTTTTCCGATGGCCAGAGCAAAGATGACCCATCCATAAGACTTTTTTCTTTCCATTCATTCGCGTAGCGATAGACATCTGAAGTATCCCATTCTTTAAATCTTGCCATGATTTTTAATCCTCTCAAATTTTGTAATTTCATTAATTCAAACCATTCATTTCAATCACACAAATGCCTTAATTCTCGATCTCTAAATAACTCTTATATAATTTCCTTAAAATGTCTCTGAAGTGACTGAATAACAACCACCCCACCGGCCTTATGCAATGGTTCATTCTGACGCTCACATTGGAAGAGCTGGACACAAGACGGGCAGCCATTAGAACATCTACAGCTTGTCATCATTAGTTCAGCCTTTTTCAACAGCACATTAAACTTTTCAGCAACAACCTCTACGATCCCTGATCCCCCTCCGACTTGGCTATCATATATAAATAAACCTGGCATCCCGAACAAAGTTGAACTCGAGTGAAATGAGACATGTTGAAAGTCAGCAGCGCTGCATTTCACAATAGCTGGAATTGCTGCGGCTAGAGCATGTTCAGCTGCATGTATACTTCCATCGAGAAGCTCCTCGAATGTAAGATCTGATACTGTTTGTATGCCCGCTAAAAGATTTCTAAGCTGACTTTTACCTTGTTCATCCCACAGCAACCACAGTGCATCTGTTTGAAACGAAACAGGGTAGGTATTGGTTAGCTGTACCGTTTCTGATGGTTTTTCATTGTGTGTGTATATTTTCTTGTAGCCGAATGTGTTTCGTTTTACAATTATATTCCCAATGTTCGCTTTCAACTCATTACCAACTAATATGAGCTTAGTAATATCACTCACTTCGATACTATCCCGTACAATACCTCGTGTAAGATAGTCCGATCTCACCTGTTCCACTAGAACCTTCCGCTGCCTCTTATCGATCCACTTTACCTTGTAATAACTTCGGTTATCTGATCCCAAAAAGATCGCATCTACATGATAATCCCTTATCAAGGAACGAGTATCTACATTCTGAAACAATATTGTTTCGTTCCATCCACTCTTACTCACGACGGTGTATGTTTCACCCATCGCAATCAATGGCAGATACTTTGGAGACTCACCCATATACATAAGTTTTCCTTCAGCCTGTTGCCATTGCTCGTCAACCTCAGCTAATACCTTCCGAAGGACGCTGGCACGAACGTAATTAATTGCATTGTAGATCGTCCCTCCTTGCTCATGCGCTGCATAAACAAGATGTTCCCTTAATATTTTTGGATTGTTAATGTTAATAGCAGCAGATTCCGGTATCTGCTGGAAGAATTCTAGCGGATTACGGGCATAATATTGTTGTAATGGCTCCTCCTGTAACATCATCACAACTAAACCATCTCCGCCTCTGCCTACTCGACCTGCTTGTTGCCAGAAGGAGGCATGAGATCCAGGGTAACCAAGCATGATGCATAGATCCAGACAATCCACATCAATCCCTACCTCCAAGGCCTTAGTAGCGACAACGCCTAATATTTCACCTTGTTGTAGCTTCTTTATAGTTTGTTCCTTGATTTCTTGAGGTAAATTAGCATGATACGGAAGAAATAAGTCCTGACCTTCTTTCAATTCTATTGATCCGGACTCATTAAGGTGTGTTCTTAGAATCATATTGAGTTCTCTACTTAAAAGCTGAGATTTTTGACGATTACTAGAGAAAATAATACTTCTCGGCCATTGCCCATTTCTGTAAACCGTTTTTAGGATCTCATAAAGATCGGATGCAACTGCTCTTCTTTTATGCTCTATATCTATAAGACCAGGGTTCCATAGAACAATATCCTTTTTATTAATCGGTGCGTTGCTTTCCATAACTTCATGGAACCCTTGTATCCCCCTCTTACCTGTTAATTCCTCAACCAAATATTTAGGATTGGCTATAGTAGCAGAACATGCAATGAATTGAATCTCCCGATTGCCTAATCTTTCACATAACATTCTTAAGCGGCGAATGACCATAGCCACTTTTGAACCAATCATACCGGAGTAATGATGCAGCTCATCTATTACGATATAACGGAGATTCGTTAAGAATCTAATTAACTGCGAAGCCTTTCCTGTCTGTGCTCCTATGCTTTGAAGAATGGGATGCAAATAATGAACATTGGTTAGCCAATAGCGTCCCTGTTCAAATACCAAATTGGAGGCCTGGTCCTTCCTCATATGCTGAGGAATATTACGTTGACCGAAAAGAAGGCCAGCAGGCACTTCTGTTCCATGGACCTTAAGCTTAGAGAAACCAGCCATTTTGAAGTTGCTTACATTTTCTTCTTCCAAATCTGCCCACTGTTGTAAATGAGCAAATTGATCCTCGACCAAGGCCTTAAATGGCGATAAATAGAGCGCGCAAGCATTTAGATCAGCTACGAGTTTTTCCATAATTGGAATGTTATATGACAACGATTTACCAGATGCCGTCTTTGTGCAAATAACTACATTCCGTCCTTGTCTTATCGCTTCGACTGCTTCACCCTGATGCTTATAGAGCTTATTAATTCCCATTGTTTCAAGCTTACTACGCATCCAACTCTCCATTGGTATATGCTCATCGTACATGCCTTGTATCTCATCAGTTTCATGGACAAATACATCCGCTCGAAGGCGTTTGCTCAGTTCTACTAATTGTCCGGCAAGGAGACTGCTATGAAATGTCTCTTGAAGTGGTAGCCTTCTATCTAGAAGCAAATCCATTTCTTCCGTCATAAGCAAACTGCTCATTATGGGACTTCCATCTTCAATGCAAAAAATGCCTTCTTCTTGTTCGCTATCGCTCTCATATTCAGCTTCAAGGGATTGCCAATCGGTGATGTGGACACCATTCGCTCGTTGCTGAATTCCCCGACGATAGCCTCTAGGGTCAGCTTTATAGCTGATCTGTACAAAATCGCCATAGGGTTTAACTGCTCCACAAGATGAACATATCAGAGGCATTTCTTAATCGTTCCTCTCGATTAAAGATTTCAGGAGTATCTTTGCTCCAGGTTTAAATAGTTCAACATTGTACTTACCGGGGAGCTGAACACAACTTGGACATCCTTCACTACAAGGGCAGCTCTCCATAAGCTCAAGTGCCTTACGCATTACCTTAGGCGTGTTCTCATATATTGCCTCGATCGTTCCAAGCCCAGATCCATTTTCTCCATAGAACCCGATAACCGGTCGATTAGCAAAAGCAGACATTCCGCTTGCAGAGAAACCTGTAAAATCATTAGCATCACAAATGATCATATCCGGAATTACCGACGTCATAGCATGCTGGGCGGCATGAAGTGAAGCTTCTTTCAACATCTCGGTAGTTCGATGTTCACTTGCCCATTCCTGGATATTCTCTTTTAGCAGCAGCCAATCTGAATCTGTAATGGTTAGCCACGTTCCTTCTGGAGCAAATTTCGTTACAGATGGATGAGTTAGAGCCACTTGTTCTGAATCACTCTTTTGCCCAAAGAACAGTTTTCTATAGCCAAATACACTTCTCTTAATCTCTAACTCACCATAAGCCATATGAAGCTCTTCAAAATCATGTCTCTGGTACGTCTGTATAATATCGATAGTATCTCTATAAGAAGATTGAGTATGATAAGTTAGCTCCTGGATAGGCAAAAGAATAATCTCACCTTTCCGGCGATTAATAGAATCCACTCGGTATGCTCGATCCCCTGGTGTCCAGTAGATGGCTCCTTCATGAAAATCTCGCATAGCGCTCCATTCATCCAACCCATCCACAACTGCATAATTCTGCCCACGAATAGAAACACTATAACTCTGACCTGAGATTGAACGGAGACTAAACTTCTTATCTACAACCGCTTCTTCTGTTCCTTCTGCTGCAACTGCGGTCTGCAAGACGGATTGAATAAATTCCTCATGTAGGTTCGGAAACATACTTTTCAGATCTATTTCCGTTAAATCCCGCCCAAGTTCTTCTTGGAGTAAAGGTAAATGAAGCGCCAATAGCTTATAATTAGTCGGATTAATTCTTACAACTTCAGGCGCTTTATGCAGAAATTCATGCGGATTACGCATGTAATATTGCTGAAGCGGATCATCCTGCCAGATGAGTATGGCAACACCCTCACCTTTCCGACCTACACGTCCGATCTGCTGTGAGAATGCCGCCTTCGAACCAGGATATCCAACCAAGACAGCCAGACTCAAATCACCAATATCAATCCCTACTTCAAGTGCATTCGTAGTAATAACGACGTGGATGTCGTGGGATTTCAGACGTTCGATAATTCGTTTCCGAGTCTCATTAGGCAATATTCCCGTGTAAAAGGCAGCTAGTTTTTCTCCTTCGACACGTTCCTTTGGCAAGCGAAGAGGCTGTCTTAAAACGTCTTTAATATATTTGGTAAACACCATCGTCTGACTCCGGGAGGGCTGAAAGATAATACTCTTAATTACTTTCTGATTGACTGTCATAGCTTGCTTAGCAATCGTAATTGCATCCGTTGAGGGTGCACGTCTAACCTGCTCACCAGCTGATATCCCTGGATTCCATAGAACGATCTCTTTGCGCTGATGAGCTGAACCATCCGTATCAATGAGTACAAACTCTTTAAGACCTGTTAGATCCTGAGCCAATTTCACCGGATTATCTATAGTAGCCGAACTGGTTATGATCTGAATGTTTCGGGTATTTCCTAGCTCACGGCAAACCTTAAGCAATCGGCGTAGTACAAGTGCAACATGGGACCCAAACGTACCGCGATACAAATGCATCTCGTCCAACACTATGAATTTGAGATTTCTGAGATAATTTCGGATATGCTGACCAGAAGTATATTTCAACACTTGCACCTGACCAAGGATAGAATGATGAATCATATCCGGGTTGCTCATCCATATCTGTGCTTGTTCCATGATCCGCTGCCTTGGCCCATTTTCGGTATCCCCATCCAGTCGACCTACATGAATGATACGTTCGCCCAACTTCAATGGGGTCTCAAACCAATCATCCAAGGATGGTTGAGCAGATGGGTTTATTTCGCCAAACCGTTTGAGCTGATCCAACTGATCATTAGCTAAGGCTTTGGTTGGGAACAGGTACAAAGCTTTATCTTCCGGGTGTTCATAAAGATAACTAAGAATAGGTAAGTTGTATGACAAGGTCTTTCCGGAAGAAGTAGAAGTAACTAACACCACATTAGATTTTGCATGGACCGCTTCTGCTGCTTCCCTCTGATGATCATAAAGTTGATTTATGCCCATTCGGCTCAAAGCTTCCCGTATCGGCTGCGGTGTGAAATCTGGAATTTCTGCATAAATAGCTTCTTTTGCCGGTAACGTATGTACGTAGATCTCTGCATCCTCAACATCGGCTAATGCTTTTAGCTTCTCCAGAACTTCATGAGCGGAGAACTCACTACTGCTCACACCCGGAATCCGAGAATCTTCACACAACGGAATTTCAGCTTTTTCCAGATGGACAACGGCCTGACATTCCGGGCAGTAGACTCCTTCCAGATGATTTTTATAGATTTCCATTATGGGTGACCAATCTGAACATTGGATTCCAGTGGGGGTATACTCTAATCTCCGCTGCTCTCCAACCTGACTAATTCTATGAGATATTTGAACAGCCTTAAGCATACTTGAACATACTGAACATTTCAGAAACGCCATTTCTACTCCGCCTCCATCCATTCATCTTACCGCCTGTTTCCATTAGACCATATTACCTAGACATCCACCTGTCAGCGAACGTATGTTCATTTGAAAATATTCCCTTATTCGAATTAATTCGACAAAACAGGTCGGAAGTCCTTGCTAACTAAAAAAGACGACAAGTATGTCGTCTTGATTAATCTCAGCTTTATATTGCCTGTTCCTATAAGAATACACACTACACCAACTCCTCAGCCTCCTCCCAAAACTCCACTCCCTCATCAAACTCCGGATCATAATTTTTCTCTTCCCCAGTTAAATATTTCGACAGAATTTTTGTGATCCGAATACCATACGGATATATTGTGTGTTTATCGTAATTCAGACCTACTCTTCGTAGCTGATCAACTAAATTAGCCAGATCATCACGTTCCATCTCATCCAGCTCTCCCAGAGGAATGTACTCAACCGCTTTCTGCTGAAGCAATAGTTTGCTAGGAGACAGGAACTTGATATCTTCGTTTCTCACACCAGACCATGCTCTTGGCCTTCCACCAACACCATAATAAATCCCTAGTGGATCTTTGAAAATCCCCGAAGCTTTGTTGAATTTCTCTTCAGCATCATCTTCAATAATCCTATATTGTGGCACATCATCCGTCATATTGACACGTATAAACTTAAGACGGGCATCATTTACTAGTCGTTCGCTCAGATAAGGAACTTTATCGTATTGAAGGTCAGTATTTCGAATGACTGGAAGCCAGTCCTTTCTCAGTGTCGCATTGATTATTACTGTTAGCTGCTTTACATCTTGACCAAGCTCACTCTCAATAGCTCTGACCATAAAATCCAGAAAAAGCTGTTTGCTTTGATTCCATTTGCCCGGATTTTCCAACGTTTTGGCCTGTTCCAGATAAAAAGGTGCCTCTCCTAAAGGTAACCATGACTCAATTCCGAATATCTTTAACATCATCTCAGTTCCGTCCATTTTCGATATGACAGGTAAATGTTTCTTGTCTGCTTTTAAAATATTAAAGGACAGGACCGGACCACATGAATCTAGCTTGGTCACATTGTTGCTTAGGAAGCCTGCATCATTAAGCAAATCAAATAATGCATTGATTATGCGAGCAGTATCCCCCTTCTCATCTCCAGTAAGAGGATGTATGAACTGAGTAAGACGTCTTGCCTTTTTCATCCCTTCCCTTATAGCTCTCTTAGGATCACCGTCTTTGCTCCAGTTTTCTTTAGGCGCAATCTCCATTAATGCCAATGTCCGCTGATCCCCGGAAGAGCGTTCTTCATTAAGCAGCTTGTTAATTTGATTCACTCGCTTGATAAAGGCAACATCAGCTTTATATGTTCCAGCTTCCAGTTCACTTACAATTTCAACAGGATTGCAGTGTACGAATTCTACGGTTACATCCTTATCGCAATTGAGCCCATAAACATTCTCTGAAATTTGACGATTAAAGATTATTGATTTATTTCCCAGTGATTTTTGTTCAGTCGTGTACACTTCTTTCATTGTGTTAAACATTGCTTCACTGCCATATACCTCAATAATTAGCTTTTCAGCTTGATGTGCAACAATAGGAAACCGAATATCATTCATTCTCTTTCGAGGAATCTCTGGGATATGAAATAACGGCGTTAAATGATACATAGCAAGTACTTCTTTAAACTTATTAAACAGACCACTTTTCTCCGACAGCCCTAGTCCTGACTTCACATAATTACCTTTGCCATTGAACGAATGATGATTGACTACATAGGCAGTGACTTCACCATTTCCGTCCAGGAATGCAGCAGGATTAGAGAGCAACATATCCGGTTCGAAGGATTCTCCGTACAAAACATCCCAATACAAGCCATCCAGGGCTGTTCTCCAGACTGCAAAAGGCGGTGTCCCCCCTCCACTGCCAGCACGACGCTCAAACTGAAGCTGTGAGAAAGAAAGCTTCTCTTGCAAAGTATACGGATTACGGACTGACACAAGAACAGAACAGGCATGGTCCGCTTTTAAATAACAGGAACCTTCCTTAATTTGTGCGTTCTTCAAATACCGCCTTGTACCTACAGTTACAAGAATAAGTGATCTCTCAGCATCCCCGCCACGATTCTTCAGTTCAACCTTCAGTACATATGAAAAAGGATCGTGTTTCGGTGATTTCCTGATCGGAGTGGAGACACATTCATGCTGATTATTAAAGATCGTATGATGAAACTGGAGCTCCTCCACTATACCTTGCCCTAACTCTACCGTTCGAAGTTCTTCACAGAACCTATGAGCTGCCAAGCCAGGAAGCCATTGGTATTTATCAATAGATTCATGAAGTTCGCCAAAATTAGAGGTTTGCCATACCAGTCCAGCCTCTTTAATCTCTTCCGGGAGATTCGCTTCTGAATATCCTTTCAAATATGCAAACCAGCCTAGAGTGAGCTTTTTAATATGAGACTCTGGAATTTCAACAGTAGAAACAATCCATGGCAAGTCTTTTTGCAATACTTTATTATTTAAATCCACATGAACAATCTCCGGAAATATGCTCTTTAGCTTCTTGCAGAGAGGTTCAACCTTATAAGCAAGCTTGTGGTTTTGGGGTGTCGCTTGTGTAATGAAAAAATTGCGCCAACTGTCCGGCATATGCATGACATGAATCGTTTCATGATAAAATACCGCTTCATTTACTTCCAGTGCAAAGAGCTCCATTCTGTTCATATACTGCCTCCCATATTCATATTATTAATCGCTTCGCTAAAGGGCCCATATAAACTTTGGAAAATAGTATCCTTCTTGTTCTTGCGCATAACTGCTGCCCATACTTCAAGCATCGAATATCCTTCAGGGGTACCAGCTGGTTTAGCGTTGAACTTAGCATCACAGAAGTAGACACGTGCCTCTAACCCTCCACGCAGCAAACGGCCGATCATCTGCCATACCGGAACAAAAGTGTACCACCCCATAATCTCTCTTTCATTGGGACTTAAGATCGACCAGAAATCCGGTTTCATATACATATGCCCCAACTTACCGCTGCTAATTTGCCGTAGCTTGGTAACCGCCTTATCGTAAACAAAGTTCTTTCCTTCTATCCGACGCAAATATTCTGGCAAATACGCATGCAGGACCTGAACAAGATAATTCAGATCATTGGGTATGGGGTAAGGTCGAACCAGAAAGAATACTGAACCGAAGAGGGCCTGTCCCTGCCTATCTAATATGTTATATCCCCGACCAACGGACAATAGGGGTACAATCAATACCTCAGCCCCTTCCCGATAAAAGGATTCGATCAATACTCTGGAATACTGATCTTCTTGGTGGCGATCATCCCTGGAGAGCGCCTTATATCTGCCCGCCCAAGTTCGATCATTCCGAAAAACACTGCAGACTGTTTCAACATCATCATATGAGTTCACAACCAGCAATACTCTCCTGTTGTTACCTTCTGTTCTCCAGTGTTTCAGTTCATATTCTATATCTGGCTTTAGATGCTGCACTATCCCACTTAAATATTGATTTCTTTGTTCTGGATCACGAATACCTGACACCGAATAAAATTCTCCACGAACCTCATCAAGCACGGGCTTATAATTCATCTGAATAACTGAGCCTTGGCGGTTTGCTCGTAGTAACCATTCTGAAGGTGTCTTCAAGTCGTAATGAGCCGACTTCGGAGCATGACTGGTTCCAGAGAGAAATACAACCGCAGGACCTGCTTTCTCGTCACATTCTTGATAAAGATTATGCCAATCATGAAGCAGCAGACGGCCCACTGCAGTGTATTCAATCAGCTTGAACTCTCCTGTCTTTTCATTGTCAGGCAATTCATATTTATATCCCAAGGTAATCCCGGTCATCGCTTCTTTCATAAATGCCTGATAATCCCTCTGCATAGTAAACAACGGGGAGAAATTAATCGTTAGGCCAAGTTTAGCTTGAATCATAGGAAACGTAGTTAAAATGTACTTGATACTCTCCTCTGCCCTACATAAGTACAGGAAGAATTCAAGCTGCGCAAAGAGCAGTTCTTTTTTCACCCTGGGTTTAAGGACACCGCTCACTTTGGATACAATCTGCTCTAGGAGTCTCTGTTTCTGTTCGGAGCTTTCTGCCTCTACAATCTCATCAACGATTCTTGAGAGTATTGGATCCTTGTATGGATCTGAGGCGTATTCGCTGAAACGTTTGAATAACCTTGACTGTAATTGAGGATTGCCAGAGAGTTTTTCACTTAGTGTGCCCGCCAGTGCTGCCACCCGAATGAGATTATTCCTAATATCCTTCCTAAGCGTCTGAGACAGTTCCAGTTTGTTATAAATTCGCCAGATCATCTGATCCAGCATACGAAGCCTATCGTTCCATTCAATAAAGGCAGGATCACCAGCATACTGACCATAATAGCCACTGGTAAGCTCATTAGACTCATATCTCAACTGTTCAAAGATGTCGTCAGCTGCCCCGAACACATTGTATTGTGTCAAAAAGGTCTCATCGAACTGCTTCTGCACCTGATCCGCTTCATCTACAAAAACAACATCAAGCAGGTCATACATGGCTTCGTAAATCGTTCTCTCCAAGGGATCAATCACTGCTGATATACGTGTCTTCAGCACACTTGGCGCAGTTGCAACCCATACCTCAGCATTCTGCAAGGAAGATAGATCTTTATATACACCACAGACATGTGCAAGCGGGCATTTCACAGATGTATCGTCTTGCTGCAACTGGATACAAGGATATCTGCTGCTCCGATCATAATCTTCAGCCAACGCTTTAATGATACAGACATCAGATAAATGAATAAGTGACTCATACTGCTGGCTCTGCCAATCACTAACCTCTTGAATGCCACTGCTATTCGCAAACAAATAGTTATTAAGATGATCTTCTCTGGAGGTTCTCCCAATAACAGGAACAGCAAGTATTCCAAGCTTACGTAGTTCTCTGACACGTTCAAGGGCTTGCATAACGCTACCTTCAATGAAGCCTACCCTCGCACCCTCTTGTTTTACCAGCCGGTAGGCTTCCATCATCATAAAAGTAGACTTCCCTGCTCCAAGCCCCCCACCAATGTGCTGATTCCCTTGATACACAAATTCTAGATCCATACCATCAAGCGATTCCAAAAGCACAGACTTGGCTCTACTTACCCACATGGCCGATGCTCCCAGGAGTTGATCCATCTCCGTTGCTAATCTAGCTCCGTTATATGGGACCGAAAGCTTAAATATTCTTTTAGGCCGATAAGCTGGCAGAGGTTTGATTTCATTGGAGAGCATAGATTCAGGGATTTTCCCGTGGAAGGTGATCCATTGCCCACCTCGAATCCTTCGAGAGTATGTAAACTCTTTTTCATTAGCAAAGGGTTTAGTATTCAACTGGCGTGGGATGGGGTGTTCAAGGATACTGCTATAAATAGAAGAACGGTCAATTAAATAACGCGGAGCAATACGAATAGCTCCTTCATCTTCTTTGATTTCGTATAACCGATACTCACTCCCAATTTCCCCATAGGCATTGATTCGTTTCAGGAGATTCTTCTTGGTTCGCAGTTCAGGAAATAGAATTCTCAGCCGGGTGGTGATATCGGGGCGAGTTGTATGTTTCAGAATGGGTTCATTGTAACCAACCAGAACTGACCACGCCTGATGGATGGATAGCTTAGGATCGATCAAAGTGCAGCCTGTAATAAATAACTCCATGCTCACCAGAAGGTTAATTTCGGATTTACGCAGTTGAAGTGATTCAAACGCCTTGATGATACCTTCTGAAAGCTCCCAATAAGTCTGCCTCACAGAAACACCTTCTTCAGCGTGGATTCAATTTCGTTCTCCATGATCATTTCGATATACTCCCGAGCAGTTTCGTTTAGCAGATTCATACTTCGTTCACGATAAGATGCGAAGAGCTGGCTGCGATAATTCGGAACTACAATAAGGCATTTATTCTTGTACTTTTCCAGGTAGGCAGGACTCTGATGATTGAAGAAATTAGCAAGCGTCCGTGGATCTCTGAAATCCTTAACATCAAGAAAGATCGTTTTGCCATCTTCTGATACCAAGAGATCATATTCATCCACATTGGGATAGAGCTCAACCAGATATCCCTTACGAATCAATCGTTCTGCGATTCTAAGTTCAGATATTCCAGGCAGCAATACAAACCTTTGAATTCCGGGCACAAGTCTCAATACCCTTTCCTTCCCGAAATCAAAAGAACTTATGAACTCAAAATCAGCAAGCAAATGGCAGATATCTTCTTTATTACAACGCCACCGGTCATTCTTATATTCCAGGGTCCAGCCACAGTGGGGGCATTTCCGAAAGTTAGCCATTATAGGTGTTATTTCTTCATAACATTGTTTGATCAGATTCGTTAGTTGAATATCAAGGAAAGTATCGGCAAACTCAGACAATTGAAAGGAAGTAACTACGGCATTTTGTGGATTAGATAGAAACGTGCGGATAAGAGCATACTCCTGCTGAAGCTGCCGGCCTTCTTCTCGGCAGTACATCAGGATCTCATACATAGTCTGTTGCTCCGCATCCTGTGGGGAGACATATCTGTTCAGGAACTCATCAGCATCCGGCGTTAAGCCAATAAATTCTTCTAATAAAGGAGCATCTTCGGGGTAATAGTCTTGGAGGTCAGGGATACCCCACTCTTTGGATGGGCGATGAAGAATTTTCAGTAGATGATACAGATCAACCGGAGGTTGATCTGTAGAAGCAGCTGTCTGTTCTATGAATAACAGCATTCCCTTATAAAGCTCGTCCGGAATCTTGCCGTAGTTGCCTTGCCATTTGTTAATCCCTGTTATCAGGGACAAAAGAGTGTCATGCGTTTTAGCCATAGAGCACCATCCTATTAGAAGATTGATAGATATAGGATAAACTATGGTTGTGACTAAGAGTTGTCAGCGAATGTATGTTCCTAAATGGAATTTTCGAACTCTTGTGAAGTCACTATTTCAAGAAACCAATTCTGGCTCAGTAAAATATTTATTTCGATTTCCTTGAATCTCGATATGAGACTCCCAAACAAAAAATTTCCAATGTTCACCTATACCTGGTGAAAACACAATGAATTCAGGAGTTATCATTTTTCTGAATTCTTTGAAATCGATATAATATACTTTACTTCCTTCGAGTCTTACTGCTAAAACTGAAATGTCGGCATCATCTAAAATTCCAACTTGGGCCATGTTCAAATCAAACCAACCACTGCCTTTTTTATGTAATTTAGAGCCCGGAGTACATGCAACAAAGCACTTCCCATTGGTCCTACCTTCGAACATGATTTGTTTTCTTGCGATGGTTGTTAATTTACAATGGTATTTATTACTCAGCAATTCAATTATTTGATCCTTTTATGGAATCGACATATTCTGTCCTCCATTTCCTTTTCTTATATAAAGAGTTTGTGTATGAATTTTTAAACAATCAAGGTAATCATCTTCTTATACCAACAGCTTATCTATCAAATCTCTTAGAGAGCTCATGCCACCTCCCGGCATAAGCGATACAGCCCCCATATTATATTTGTCGTGAAAATCTGCCGTGAAATAACGAAGCTCATCGCTCTGAACTGGAGTCAAAATATAAACGCTCTGAACTGCACGTTCGTCGTTACGGCGTAACAAGATACCATCCTTGTACTTATGCATTTCGCCTAGTGCTGTTCCTAAATTATTTGCGACTCTATATTTAGGATCGAGAATATATAAGCGATCTTCTGCATCAATAACAATGTCAGGAACCATCCTCTGTGTAACGGTGTAAAAGTGCGGGGAATTATTTTGGAATACCCGTTGATAAGATAGTCGCATACCATTCTTTAACTGGACAACACTCTCGTTGTGCTCTGCAAAATGAAGAAAAACCCCTTCCCTTCTGGTTCGAAATAACCCACTGCTGTCTTTTAATAGGCCCTTTTCCCGAAAAAGCTTTACAAGCTGCATATAACACCATATCTCATATAGCGCAAAAGTTTCTCTCAGAGGATAATTGTAACTCATGCCAATTCGTTCTTTCCCATGCTTGTATAAGCGATCAAACCATTGATAGCACTGTCGGTATACGGGATGTTTTCGAAACACTTGGGATATTCTTCTCAGCCCTTGGTAGGGAGTAACTTGCTTGAAAAAAGGATCTCTTAGCCAATACCCTACTTTATCCGCATAGGCCTCTACCCTTATTGCATATTCTACCGGACTTGCTTTACCGTATAGTTTCAACAGATGTCTCAGCTCTACCAGTTGCTGCTTTAACAATCTATTCTCATAGCTGTTGTAGCTATCCTCACGGGCTGAAGATTTCACTGTTTCCGGTATGATTCCAACTGCGCTGCGCCCACTATTTCGCTCCAGCCAGGCCAGTGTTTGGGCATCCACCGTCTTGACACGATCCCGTCTCATATGCCGTTCGCGGGTTTGAAGCACCCTCGTCGGCTGCTCAATCACGTGACGGATCATCGTTGAAAGTGAAGCGAACGACGCTTCTATGTAGCTCCATTGTGCTAAAGAAAGCTCCCGTGAATGCTGATCCGCTTCAATTCCCGTTTTGATATCCGAATGTTCGAAACAAAGGGATGCTTCCTGCAAAATCTCACTTAACATGAGGTGATATTGGTCCTGAGTCATTTTCCGGGTATCCGGATAAATATAAGAATCGAGCTTTACCCCATTGATTTCAAAAGTGACCTGTCCGCTATAAAATGGTGTCGACAATTGTCCATAAGCTTCACCTTCACTCATCCGCAGCGGAAAGTGCTGCAGGCCGCAAAATTGAATCGAAGGCTGCTGCTCAAGATCATTCATTACGTACTTCCAGTCGTAGGTAGTAGCCTCGGTCAAGTAGGCCTCATCCAAGGTAACCCACGCTTCACCGTTTATGCGGAGCAGAAAATTATCGCCAGAACTGTGTTGCTCCATAGCGTACAAGCTCCTTCTCCATACGAATAATATGACCGTAGCTCACAGAATCTTCACTCAAATGTTCAAAAAAAGCTCTTTTTAGATCTCCAAGTAATTCTGCTATCCGATCGTCGCCTCTAAGCTTAGGTAGCACCTTTTCCGCAATAACACGATCCAGCATGGCGTTACTTGATGCTTGATGCTCAATGTCCAACAATAGATGGCCGTTCATCTTCTGAATCATCTCATTCATCGTCCGATATCCAAAATGCAGGTGAAATGGAGCCAGCAAACTGTGCAACTGCATCAAAATTTTAAATTCGTTCTGCAATCCCGCTCTTACACCATCGTCTACACGACTCCAAAATGTTTCCAAATCCACCTCACTTAACGTCATAACGAATGCACGATCTAATACCTTGTCCGAAATGCTATGGGTCGTTTCATCTACATTAATCGTACCCAAGAGGTATACGTTAGGCGGTATGCTGATCTTGGAAGGAATCAGATCCAAATCATCCCGGTTATGCAAAGGAATTTCTTTGTGCGACTCCACTCCGCTTAAGTAATCGCTTAAATAATATTCGACCCGAGCGAGGTTCATTTCGTCCAGCACAATAAAATGCGGTTTCTCTCGCTCCTCATGAGCGTGCAAGATTACCTTTAGAAACTCTGTCATGATGTAACGCTGCTCAAAGGAACTGTAATACCCAAACAGAGCAGTCGCATCCGTCCAATCAGGACGGACAGGTATAATAGACAAATACGGATTGTCAGCTTCATAGGACAAACCATATACCGCATTTGCGTAGAGTTTGGCCAACTGTGTTTTACCCGTTCCCGAGATACCGCTTAGTATAACGAAATGTTTATCGTCCAAAGCTGTTAAATTCAGATGCAGATCACGGATTAAATCTTTATCAAACGTCAGGGAGCAGTTCTGAATCGCCTCATAAATGACTGTGAAATTAAAATTGCTGTTGTATTCAACGGCGTCCGTTGAAGGATCATCGTCTGGGGAAGTGTCATCCATCGGTTCAACACTTGGAGCATCCGTTTCGAGCAATTTGAATTTACCACGACCTGCTACATGGGCAAACAACAATGCAGCACACACCAATCTCCCTTTAACTTCCCCTATTTCTTCTTCAAATTGCCGCTCAGTATTGTTATACGTTCCGATCCGATACTCATTGTGACGTACTTCAATATCATGCTGACCAAGCAAGTTCATGGCTTCTTGCTTCAAATCTTCATTATTTTGGTTAGTTGTACGAAACGCTTTCACTAACCACCATTCATTTAGACCACTACCAAGTAACATCTCAACATTCGTATAGATGTGATTATGTTTCTCTATATCAATAGCAAGCATCGGCCTAGATGAGCCAGTTCTTGTCTCATACTCTCTATAATACAAACAGCCTTGTACAATGGTTTGTCCATCCCGTTTTAGAGAAAACTCTTGTTCCCGTTGACCTGACTTCTCATTCCCCATAACGCCATATTGAATCTGATAGGGTCTACCGAACAGTGTTGCTGGATAAGTCGATTCAACGGAACCGAGCAGATTCATAATATTTGCAGCTCTTGCACATTGCTCTCTGTACTCCAACAAATACTTTCGAAATGCAGACGTCTGCTCCCAAATTTGCCTTAATATATCAATAATTACTTTTGGATCATACTCCCCCTTCAAGGGAAGCTCCAGCCCCATGTAAATCCACGGTCTAATTCTCGGCTTGATCATATCAACGATTGTTTGATCTAGAACAGTCCGCTCAATTTCGTTTCTTGTAAAGGATCCAGTTCTGGTGAACGTTCTGATCTCGGGATTCAGTTCGCTCAGCATCGCATTCAGACGCTCATTCTTTATCAACTCATTGACCAGATAGAAACTAAGTTCTATATACACATACATTCTTTGCTCAACACCATTAAACTCAAGTGTCAGCAGATTGAACTCTTTGTCCTCTATTTTACGAACGATTTGAGCAAAGTACTTTTTGCCTATACTCGTATCTTTCTTCTGTTCCGCATATTTAGGATTTAATGAGTCATGGTAGGTGGTCACTAATGTCTGACCATAGGTAGCAATTCTATAATCCTGACCAACTAACTCCGTGGCTAACTGATCTAGTTCCGATTTCCAAAACTGGTCCATGGTATCGTTAACTTTCTTGCACCGTTCCGTAGTGTTATCAATATCGAAGATTTGCTGGTATTGGGTTAAGTTGATCATAATGGGCTCCTTTGATTCTTCGAATTCTTTTCCTTAGTTTTGTTGATATTACTCAAATGGCCTACCCGTCAATTTCCGAATAGATTTACAGAACCTCTTCCATTCTTTTGGATAAGCATTACTACCATTTATGTGTAGGACTTTATCTTCAAACACGATGTCTAGACTCCAATGTGTTCCATCCAGCGCATTAGGATCGATATACTCATGCTCCCAGCCCAGAATACGGCATTTAGTCAGCTCTTCTCTGAAAATAGCAATACCTTCATTGTCCCTTTGTACAGCCAAACTTGGTTCCAAGCCCCCGTCTTCTCTTACCTCATATGTGATCTTGCCATTTACAAACTCGACTTCAACTATATAGCTCGAACCAAAATATCCCCCAATAGAAGCTGTGATCTGTTTGATATTTACGTATTCTGTTATCATGTAACCCACCCCTCGGGTACGATTTCTATGCCGCTTCCATTAATCTTTCTTCTCTTATTAGACCATAGTACTAAGGCAATAGTATGTCAGCGAACGTATGTTCATTTGTAATTTCTTCCTTATTCGTCTCCATTCGACAACCTGGGTCTGAAGTCCTTGTGAAATCAAAAAAAAGACGACCGTAATAGTCGTCTAGCTCTCATGCAACTCATTCTTCTGAACTACCCTCCCGATATCTGCTATACCAAGCAGCCCTCCAGCGAGTGTCATAGGTACCCTCTTTCAAATAGGTAAACTTTATGCCTCTTTGTCTCATCGATGACAAATGCTTGACCATCTTTAAGTCTTCTATCACCCAGAACATACCGCCTTGGTCTCTTAAATCCAGAAATTTGAGGCCTTGAGATTTCAAATATTCCGTCAAGCTGAAGCTGAAACTGGAATTCGACAGAGTCTTCTGCCCTTCAACAACACTCTGGGAATCGCTCCAGTAATGCACTTCCATCCCTGCTGCCGTCTCCAGCACCAGAAGCTCCTGCTCAAATGCCGCTTGTCTTTCTTCTTCTGCATTCCGCATTTCTTCTGTCCAATAGTAGGTCAAATTAGGCTGCTGACTGATTTCTCTAAAGAAAAATTCTTCAGCATCCTCATCTTCGGACTGAATGACATTTGATAGTTCTTCTGCGAAGTCCGCTGAAACTGAAGCAGCCGGAGCCGGCTCCTTATCGAACTCCTGCCATTCCTGTCTAATTCGCGCCGCCCTATTTACTATTGCATCTTTAAGCACAGTCGGCTCGGACTCTCCCGCCTTCATATCCTTCTCCTGCTTGTGAAGTTCACGAGGAATGTTCAGTTCCTCCAACTTTCGGAACAACGGCAGCAGTGCTCTCTCGGGATGCCGGAAGAATTCCCCGCCTCTGATCCGTACGAAGGTCCAACCGAGTCGCTCCAGTATGGATTGCCTGTCCAGATCCTCCCTAAGCTTCTCCACCGGATGCCATTTGTCCCCATCGCATTCCACAGCCAGGCGTTTGCCGCCCCCTTCAATAACCATATCAATCCGGTAGGCTCCCACCTTCCATTGGGGTAGTACTCTATATCCTTCCTGAAGTAAACGACGCATAACCTGCCGCTCGAACTCGGACTCCAATGCAGGCTCATGCTGCTTCAAGGCTTCATCCGCGGCATACGGATTCCGGACATACTCAATTAATCGTTTCCGCAGATCCCCTTCTTTAAGCTGAGTTGAGGTATCGAGCGAATGAATCAGCCATAATTGGTCACGGGCTCGGCTAACTGCTACGTTATAGCGCTTTTTAGTTCGATTTCCAGGATCTGAGATTAGACGCAGGGGTACAAATTCTTCTGATGCGTCGACCATGGATAAGAAAATAACATTGCGCTCATCGCCCTGAAACTGAGCAGAATTGCCGCAGCGTATCTTTCGCCGCTTATATTCCGTGGCTGGTATATGCTTTTGCAGATACTGGTCAATCAGAATAGCTTGCTCTTCCCCAAGCAGGGTAATCACCCCAAAGGTGGCGTCCTTATACTCTTCCTGCTCAATGGCGGAAAGAATGAGCGAAGCAACAGCCTGCGCTTCCACCTCATTCCGTTTATTATTTCTGCTTCCGTTCTCTACACGGTACTCAACAGTGTAAGGCTTGGTCGACACCCCGCTTGCATCTCTAAGAGGAAGAATGGAACCATTATAGGATAAGCTGTTGCTGAACTGAATAATCGGTTCTACACAGCGGAAATGTTCCCTGAGTTGCGTCATACCCGCGAAGGACGTTTTGGCCAGATCATAAATCGAAGTGCTCCCATCATAAAGAGCAGAGTTAGGGATACCTTCCAGGTGGGCATCCATCAGCCTTCTCGTCTCTTCTAACCGCTGCCCGATTGCTTCTGGACTCACCTGTTCATCATCACCCACAACAACAATTTGCGTACCCAAATAGAGCGCCGTCAGTGCCATAATATCTGCCTGACTGGCTTCATCCACTATAACTACATCAAAATGGTTCTCTGAAGGGTTGAAACTGTCAACCACTCTATAAGTGGGCATAATCCAGACGGGAACAGCAGTCTGACAGATCGGCATAAGCTTTCGAGCCTCAGCAAGAAGATGCGGTGCCGATTTCCCGGTCCGTTTGCCTGCTTTTTTCATTAACAGCTTCCAGCCGTGGAGAGCATTCTGCTGCTTAAGCGTAGTTTTCCCCGCGAGCGCGAGCCAAGCCTTTTTCTCGACCAGCTGCAGAGTGACCGATTTAAATTGTTTACGAATTTCCACCAGTTCTTCCTGGAGCAGCTGGGTAGAGATAGCCGCTCTTTGATCTAATTCCATATCCAATTGTTTAAGCAGCCAGATCGCTTGAGTTTCACTTGGAGCATGAAGTTCTCCGTGAACTCCACTCCTGTTCCTAACCGCCTGTGCCCAGTCGGGAGCGCCTTCTTGTAACTGCTGTAGCCATTCTTGTCTTTGACGGATCAGTGTGCTTTTCTCCCATAATTGCTGCAACGCGCGATAAGATTCTCCATACATCTGCTGATCCAGCTGCACAATGCTTTCCTGCAGGCGACTTGATATCCATGAGCGGGAATCTGCCAGAGACTGAGCGGTCTGCTCCAGTTCCTGGATACGGCGGTTGACTATCTTCCATCTCTCTGCATGAACATATGAATTTATGATGTCAGGAAGCTCTTGCTCTACCAATTCCTGCAGATGAAACCAATCTGCATGCTTGCCTAATGGGAGCGGCTTAGAGTTAACCAGTTCACTCCACAGAAGTCCTTCGTTCTCCAGGACCTCAAGCGAAGGATTGAAGCTTGATTGTCTCCAGTCCAACAGGCCACAGATTTCCTTCTGAATATTCTCCATATACTCTTCGGGCTCCGACCCAAATTCGGCAAGATCATAACCTCCTCGGTCGGTTACCTGCCGTTTCCAACGAGTCATCGACTTAGAACGCTGAGTTTGATAATCAATGACCGTCAGCAGGGCATCAAGATAGGAGACATCCAGCTCATCGATCTCCTTGCCAGACGGAACAATAAGTTCACATACCTTCTTCCACTGCCGCTTAAGCAGCAACTGTAGCGAAGTCAGTTTCCCTCCATTTTCCAGATGCCTCTTTATTTCATTCAGGATAGCAGGCAAAGGCTGCAAATCGCTTTCAGTTAAATGTTCAAATCCATATTTGTATCTGGCTGTTCTCGCTGTACGGTATAACTTAAGCCACTCCTCTACTTCTTCCAGCAATTCAAGCCAGTCATTCTTTTCATGCTCCTTGGTAAAGATCAGATCAAGCTTCCAATCCTCTAGGTTACTTATAGCCATCGTTTGACGCAATTGAATTAAGGCAGTGAAGAGTTTATCCGATGGTACTTCCATGTTAGTTGCCCAATAAGGTATATGCTTATTCTTATCCGCACTTAGCAGCTCCTGATGTTCTTGGACAAGTTCATTAAATTTATCAGGAGTGAAGAACATTTCTGCTCGAATGGATAGATATTTGAATTCATTCTCATCTTCCTGTGTAATCTCTACAGAGCTTAAATATAGGCTATCCAGTTCAGAAGGAGTAAGTGGAAAAGCCTGTCCTGCGACAATCTTCCCAGGGATTAAGTCCATCGTTTCCTGCCCGGCAGAGATCATCTTCGCCGCTCTGGAAGGGTCAAATTCAGAACCCCAGAGTACAATTGGTCGATAGTCACTCTCTCTAGAGATTCGAAGATTGCTGTTAATTTCTGTGATCTGCTCTAGAATAGATTGGCGTTTGGCTGAGAGAACGGCTATTTCCTGCTCCGTCTGTTCCAATGATATCGAACTCAAAGTCGATGTAATTGTATCAATGGAGTTCTCCAGTTGTTTCTGTCCGCTGACATCGTCCAATATGCTGACGCAAAGATTTTGAAGTGGTCCAGCCACTTTATCACGTAGAACGGCCAGTGCTCTAGAGGTATGGCTAGTTACCAGCACACTTTTTCCCTCCGCCAAAAAATGACCGAGCAGATTGGCAATGGTATGCGTCTTCCCTGTGCCCGGTGGCCCCTGTACCAGAACCGAGCCAAACCGGCCCAGCTTCAGGGCAATATCCAACTGCTCCGAATTTGCCTCTTTGGTGAAAAGAATCTCTTCGTTCTCTCCATTAACATTCAAATTGGAATATGAAAAAGCACTTTCACCCTGAGGTGCCGTTCCTGTGTCAATTCCAGTAATTCTGGCTATCGCCTGTGGAAAATCTTCTCTTTCATTCAAATCCTTAATGATTTCTTCAATCGCATGATCGAAACCAACGGAACGCTTGCGTAAAAAAATAACAGGCTCTCTCCGAATGTACACTACCTTATTCTCCTGAGTTAAAGCTGCTGTTTCGCTACCATAAGGCATAAACAGCGCTTTAGCAGACAAGTAGCTCGATACTTTTTTCAGATAATTATCCGTACCCTCATATCCCAGGGGCGAACAAGGAACCTCCAACAAATCATCAGCGCATTTCTTAAGAGATTGTGCACTAACTTCAAGCGTATCCCTGAATAAAGTACTATGGAACTCGGGCTCATCTTCAGAAGCAATCAGCATAAACTCCGGCACATCCGGATTAAAAACCAGCTGTACTTTCTGTAAGAGCACCGGATGGTGTATAATCTCCGGCTGCAACTCCCAGTGTAATATCCCATCACCAATCATTAGTTCCACAGAATCCCTTTCACGATCAATCCATGAAGAGAGCATGTACAAATCCTCGAACAGCTTAATAGTTCTGCGTACAGGCCATTCGTTTGTTTTCCACTCCTCACGTTCCTGAATCCATTCCTCCCAGATCTGCACTCTTTCTTTATCCTGATCGAAACGTTCCTGATACGCTCCATACTCCTCTAAATCCTCTTGCTCACGGTAGCTTTCCAAACTTTCAATTCTATCCGGCTGCGTCTGAATTTTCTCCCAATCCGGCTTCAACCAGCGCTTGAGCAGCAGTGGTGGTTTCGGGCAAGGGGTTGGATCTGGTCTCTTAACTGTTAGCAGGACATCAGGAATCAGATCCTCTATACGTTCAGAAGGGCTTATTCCGGCCAAAAATTCACAGATTATATTGGAATGGGCTGGTACATCCGAAAAGGATTGCGACCATAAATGACCAGAAATTCGCTTGATTACCGGCTGTTTCAGTTGATGCATAGCCTGCAGATAGGAAAACACTTGAATAAGCTTTTGTTTAGCGGTGCTGCGCTGATCCTCGCTGGTTTCCATAAAAAGTCCTTCCTTCTTCCTTTTGCGACAAAAGTCCTGTTTTTGAAACTATTATAATATAACGGCCTGTATTAAAATACCAGTATTTTCTCATTACGGTTTTAATCTTACATATAATTCAAGAAAACCCGATTCAACCGCGTGAAGTCGCAGATGAAGTCGGGTTAGGGAGTTTCAAATGATTTTGAAAAAGCTCTTTTTCACTACTGAATTGGCAGTTGGATTGATCCGTTAATTTATCTTAGAACTTGATATCTTCTATAATATATTCGCTAAAGGGTACATACAAACTTTGAGCAGAGTGTTCATGTTCAGCCTTCGGGTGTGTATTTATCCCTAGATATTATCATTCGTAATATCGCAATTAACTCACAAAAAACTCAGTATAACTATACCCTTCCCTCGTTTTCTTCACCTCCAGGATTGCCGGTATTGCGCTCTTCAGCTCCTGGACATGTGAGATCACACCAATCATTCGACCGGACTGTTGCAGGTCAATCAGAGTATCAATAGCCTTGTTCAGAGACTCTTCGTCCAGTGAACCAAAACCCTCGTCGATGAACATGGTTTCTAGTGAAACCCCACCATCATAGGCTTGAATAACATCTGCCATTCCGAGCGCTAGACACAGCGAAGCATTAAACTTTTCTCCACCGGATAATGTCTTCACATCCCTCAGTTGACCGGTATAATTGTCATACACATCAAATCCAAGGCCACTTTGCCTGCCGCGTTTCTCCATACGGTCGCTGCGGACAAGGTAGTATTGTCCTCCGGACATTTTTTGTAGCCGATGGTTTGCATTGTGAATAATTTTATCTAAAAACTCAATTTGCAGATAGCGTTCGAAGGAGATCTTACTACTATTTTCTCCACGCACAACATCATACAAATCTTTCACGACTTGGTACTCACGTTCAGCCTCTTGGCAGCAACGCTCAGCCTCAAGAATATTCGCCTTAAATTCCAAGCCTTTATCAAAGTTATTCCCGGCTTGGATAGACTCCGCGCGAACGATATCAATAGATTGTTCCAGATCATCTAGAAGCTTCTGCATGGTGGCAAGATCTTGACGTTCTTTACCTGTCAGCGTGAAACTTAATTCCTCAATTTGCTTGGTTACCGATGCCAATGAGGCATTGTGCATTTCAATCTGATTCTTCAGCTCAGCTTGAGCACTATTGCTCATCTTCGCTGCTTTATAGCTTTCTTCTGAAGCGAACCCAGCCTGTTCTAACGCTCCGAGGTAGCTTTGAAGAGCCTTGCCTTTATTGGTAGTCGCTTCACTTTTCCCATTCTCAGCATTGATTCGGCTTGCAGATGCCTTGATATTCCGTTCGTTCGCTTCCTGGTATTGACCCTGTGCTTGCTTCCACGCGCTCTCAAGTTGTCTATTGTTAACCTCTGCACTCTTGATATGCTGTTCTAATTTTCCGAGACTACGTACTTCTTCTGGCAAGCTGGATAAAGATTGATCAAATAATGCTTTCTCAGTTACATATTCTGTATTTTTGCTATTGAACAAATACAGCGTATGTTCCTTTTGTTTACGTTTCTCCTCCAATTTGCTGTCCAGTGTATCTAGTGATTGCTTGAGTGGAGCCAACATCGAATTATCTTCTTTCAGTTGCTTCTCCTCTTCAACCAGTGCCTTTCCCTCTATTTGCAGATCAGCATAAACACTCTGAATCCGTTCTAACGGATATCCCAGTTCAAGCAACTGTTGCTGTTTCTCTTTAATCTGCTGTTCAGTAGTTGTGAGCTTCGCCTTTACTTCTAGGTGTTTTTTTTCAAATAAAGATTTCTCCTTACGCATCCGTTCAAGCTCTTCTTTGGTAGGAATGTCACCGGTGGCAGCAGCTTTTTGGGGATGGTCAAGACTTCCGCAGACCGGACATAACTCACCATCATGAAGATGACTTGCAAGCAATCCTGCTTGTCCTTCAATCCAGCGTTCCTCAATTGCAGAATACGCCTGATTCGCTTGTTCAAATGACCCTTTATTCTCTCTTTCTTCTGCTTGTTCTATTGTAAGTTTGTCTAAAAGGCCGAGATATTCTTTCATAGTTACAGCCTGCTGTCTTAACTGGCTAAGCTTCTCAGTCTTTGCCGGCAAATGAAGAACCTTATCTTCCAGTTCCTTAACTTGCGCTGCTTTAGAGAGTCGATCGCTCTGCTTCTTCTCCAGCTCAACAATTGAGCCGTTCAGCTGCTTAGACAAGGTATCCACTTCTATCGTAAGCTTCGTGACTCGTTGCTGTCTCTGGTCAATCTCTTTTACTGCCGGGAGATATCCTTGAAGCCGATCCAGTTCACGTAAAGATTGATTCCGTAATTCTTCCTTTCCTTCCTCCTGCTTATAGAGAGCAATAGCCGTATTGAGGGCAGTTTCAGCCTGCAGGCATTCTGTAAGCGCAGCTTCGAGCAACTCGCTTTTACGAATTAGTTCATCCGTCATTTCAATATTATGTTGTTCATAGACCTGAAGGTGAACCGCTTGCTCTGCCAGAGACAGCTGCACTATCTGCTGTTTGATAACATCCTCTTGTGCTACTAGCTGTTGCTTTACTTCAGATTTCTGATCTAACAGATCAAATTGTACATTCACCGCTAGTGCTTGATGATAAACAGCCGTATGTTCTTGGGATTTAGCCATTTCAGCTTGCAGCAGCAGCTTCTTTTCTTTTAGTTGCACAGTATAATATTCAATCTCTTTATCCAATGCTTCAAGCACTTGATAAGTATTGTAGTTCTCCTGCTCAAAAACCTTGTATAAGTCAGAGACTTCACGCCCGCCTAGAGCACCTTTCACATTACCGATATGATATTCCAGCATCTTCGCTTGCTCCGAGCAAATTTGCTGCATGTCCTTGCGTTGTTCATTCAAATGGTCCGTTACCTGTTTATATAACCCAGTCTTAAAAATCCGGCGCAAGATCTCTTCCTTGTTCTCTGTCTCTGAGGTGAGCAGCTTGCGGAATTCACCCTGTGGCAGCATAACGATCTGACTAAACTGCTCCTTAGTGAGTCCAATAAGTCCGCGAATTTTCTCATCTACCTGAGACACGATAAAACGATCGACAATGGGGACAGCCTGTCCGCTGCTGATTTCGTAAAGTTCATAGCTGTCTCCTGTGGCGCTAATGTTCTTTGCCTTCTTATGGGCCAACTGCCGAAATACACGATACGTCCGACCTTTCAGCTCAAATTCCAAATCAACAGAAGTGTGGAACTGGTCATCGGCGAAATGGCTCCGGAGCATCTTGTTATCATTTCTGTCTTCACCACTTGCATCTCCGTACAAAGCGAAACAGATCGCGTCAAAAATCGATGTCTTTCCGGCCCCCGTATTCCCTGATACGACAAATAACCGGTGCTCTTTAAGCTCGGAGAAATCAATAACCTCTGTATCCTTATACGGCCCGAACGCCGTCATTGTCAGCTTCAACGGTCTCATAACGCTCACCTTCTTTCTCCAGGATCTCCTGCAGCGTTTCGATAAACAACTTCTCTGTATCTGGCGATAGCTCTGTTCCTCTTACGTCTTTATAAAAGGCTTTGAACAGCGACAGCCCATCCATCTTTGCTCGTCCTTCAACCACTTGGGGTTCCCCAATCAATCCTGGGATCGTCATCTTTCGTTCTACATGCATAGCGTTTGGATAGACCGAGCGTACCCGTTCCATTGGCGATGACACCAACGCTTCATCCAGCAAACGGACGAAAACATAATCCTCATTGATGACATGACGCTCAATATCTGCGATAAAACCTTCGACTGTACGCATATCACGTCGTGGGGTCAGCAATTTTCGTTCAATCGTTGTGTTTCCATGCTGATCTAGGTGGACAATTAAATATCCCTTGTTATGATGTTCTTCCGAAATCGAATACTTAAGCGGTGAGCCGGCATACCGGACTGTTTCGTTTCCAACATGATGTGCCTGGTGCAAGTGACCTAATGCCGTGTAATGGAATCTATCAAAGTATTCGGAGCTCACATGCTCTGCTCCACCGATAGACAACGGACGCTCGGAGTCGCTAGTATTATCCTGTGCTACACCACCAGGTGTTACAAAAGCATGTCCCACAAAAATATGGCGGGCGTTTGGGTCCATCGTTCTTTTAATATTCTCCGTAATCTTCTGTATGGCATCATTATGTGTTCTAATACTCTCATCACCAAGTAAATAACGTACTTTCCCAGGCTCAGCATAAGGAATGAGATGGAAGTGAATTTCACCATACTCATCATTCAATACTACGGACTCCATGGAGGTAGTAAGTTCTCCAGCGATATGTAGCCCCGAGGCTCTCATAATGCTGCTGCCGAAATCAAGGCGGCTTGGGCTATCATGATTACCCGCGACCGCCAGAACTGGAATTTTCAACTGCAGTATAATCTTCTCGAGCACCTTATCAAGCAACTGCACTGCTTCCGTCGGTGGAACCGCACGATCGTATAGATCGCCTGCGATAATGATAGCATCAGGCTGCTCTGCCTCAATATCCATGATAAACTGTTCAAGGATATATTGCTGATCCTCTGTCATATACACGCCTTGTACCAACTTGCCGAGATGCCAGTCTGCTGTGTGGAATATTTTCATGGTTTTTCGTCCTTTCGGATTGTCTTGTTTCTAAATTGCCTTGTTATTATGTATCTTTATTAAACAAAAGTTCGCTGACAGGAGGTTGTCAGCGAACCTTTGTTCCTATTTAATCAACTCTATACTTTTTAAAATTCTCCGCCTGCTCAAAAATCTCCTTGAATATCTCATCTTTTGGAACAGGGGGGTATCCATTTTCGGCAAGTGTTAAAATCAAGTCAACCTTCAACTCTGCTTTGATGTCATCACGGTGCGCCCAATCTGTATATCTAGCTTTGTCGTCAATGATCTTCTTAATCTCCTGCGAGAGCTTTATAAGTTTATCGTGTGCGTAATCAAATTTATATTTCTCCGCAATTGCTTTCAGAATATCGTAGAACGCTTTTTCTTCGAAATCAATTCCTAGATCTTTAAAAGAATTCCGCTCCTTCACAAGTTCTGCAAACAAATTTGCGAATTGGTCTGCAACATCGTCCAATACATCGCTTTGCATTGCTTGAAAGTCTTTTCTTTCATTATATAGATCAATTAATTTCTTTAATCTCTTCGAAAAATCCACACCTTGTACTCTATTAGTTTTCTTAAACTCTTCGATTGCTTTCGCCAATAATTTTTGCAACAGCTTAATTTTAGTATTTGGTAACTTAATCTTATCAATCTTCGCCATATACTCGTCGCTGAATAAATCCACATTATTCTTAGGGTCATTTTTATCAAGTGTAAATATTTCTTCAATACCTTCACTTATCAATGCTTCCTGAATCATCTGTCTTACTTTCTCATTCATCTGCGAACTGTCAGGTGCTCCTCCTACAGTTAGTTTATGAATGATAGATTTGATAGCAAAATAAAAGTGTATGTAATCTCTTTCGATTTGGGTGATGTCTTCGCTGGAACAACATAAATTGTACGCAGATCGAAGTTTTTTTACAATCGCTATGAAACGTTTTTCTAGTTCATTGGTTTGTTGAGCAAATTCAGCTGCAAGGTTTAAGCATTGAAGTTGTTGTAATGGTGTTCCCTTAAAATAAGTAGTACTATCAAATTTGTGAAAAAGCCTAGACAGCAAGTCTAACTGGTCTTTTACAATTACTACAGCTTTGTCAGTACCATCAAAATTATCACCATCTACCACACCATACTTTCTCAAAGCCATATTCATATTACTTTTAATACCAATGTAATCAACTACCAATCCCATTTCCTTGCCTTCATAAACACGGTTTACTCGGGATATTGTTTGAATTAAGGAATGTTGTTGAATAGGTTTATCTATATAAATGGTGTCTAAAAATGGTACGTCAAAACCAGTAAGCCACATATCAACAACAATGGCTATTTTGAAGTTTGATTTTTCGGCTTTATACTGTCTATCTAGTTCTTTGCGGTAATCTTTTGTGCCCAACAATTTATATAACTTTTCTTCGTCATCCTTATCCCGTGTCATTACCATTTTAATCTTCTCAATGGGTTTTATTTCCTGTCTCTCTTTTTCAGTAAGCACTACGCCCGCATCACTTTCTCTAATCTCTGCCCATTGTGGACGTAAGGCAACTATCTGTTTATATAAATCGTAAGCAATCGTCCTGCTAGAAGCCACGAACATTACTTTACCTTTTACAGTTGCACCTTCTTCAATTCGCTTCTCATAATGCTCCACAAAATCTTCTGCCACTAATTCCAAGCGTTTAGGATCTCCAAGAATAACATCCATTTGTGTTACCGCTTTTTTACTTTCTTCTATTTGAAGTTCGTTTGCCCCATCCGCTTCACATTTCTTATAATATTCTTCAATTTCTTTTAGTTTAGCCTCGTTCAAATTCACCTTGGCAGCTCTTCCTTCATACACGATCCTTACGGTAATTTCGTCATAAACCGATTCCTTCATTGTATAGGAATCTTCTACATCTCCAAAAACATCCATAGTTGCATCTATTGGGGTTCCTGTGAAACCTACATAAGTGGCATTGGGTAACGAATCATGTAAATGCTTAGCAAATCCATATTTCTTTTCCACGCCATTTTTAGTAATTTTAATTTTTTGGTCAAGATTAATCTGCGAACGATGTGCCTCGTCTGAAATACAAATCACATTTGTTCTATCGGTAAGCAAGTCGATGTCTTCATTAAACTTATGAATTGTAGTTAAGAAGACCCCACCACTTTTTCTGCTTTGTAAATAAGTTTTTAATTCAGCACGACTCTCGACACTTATTACTTGATCATCACCAATAAAGCCCTTCGCGTTAGTGAACTGCCCTGAAAGCTGGTCATCCAAATCAGTTCTGTCCGTTATAAGAACAATTGTGGGACTATGAAAGTGTACACTTCGCATTAATATTCTTGTGAGGTAAAGCATAGTGAAACTCTTTCCGCACCCTGTCGCTCCAAAATACGTACCGCCTTTCCCCGTTCCTTCTGGTTTCATATTTCGCTTAATACTATCAAACAATTTGTTGGCAGCATAATATTGCGGATAGCGAGGAATAATTTTCTCGTCTTTAGTGCTCGTATCAGGAAAATATATAAAATTACGAACTATATCGAGCAAACGTTTTTGGTTAAACAAACCTTTTACCATTGTAAAAAGTGAATCAATACCATCCTTATCCAAGGATTCGTTACCTTCAGTTTTACGCCAAGCATAAAAGAAATCATATGGAGCAAATAATGATCCAGCTTTGTTATTTACGCCATCGCTAATAACACAAAGAACGTTATATTTGAATAGCTCTGGAATATCTCTTCGATATCTCACTGTAAGCTGGGTATAGGCATTTTTAATAGTAGTGTTTTCTTTAATAGCACTCTTAAATTCTAACACTACTAAAGGCAAGCCATTTACGTAGACAATAGCATCAGGAATGCGCTTTTCATAACCCTGTATTTCTAATTGATTGACTATTTTAAATAAATTATTTTCTTTAGTTTCAAAATCAATCAATTGAATAAACAAATCCTTTTTGCTACGGTTATCCCGTTTGAAAACAAAACCATCGGAGATTTTTTTTATTATGGCTTTGTTACTATCATATAATGCTGAAGAAGGTAATACTTCCATTTCACGGATGATACTTTCGATTTCATTAATCGTAATTTCATCATCAGAATAGCGATCACGTAAAAATGTTCTTATATCTTCACGAAGGAGCACGTCACTTATTTCCTTATGAATGTACATACCATTTTGGTGATTGTAGTCTTCAGTTTCGAATAGCTCTATTACTGCACGTTCTAGAGATTCTTCTGTGAATTTCATAGGCTATCCTCCAGTGTTGCAAGTTTAGATAAAAGTAAATTCCTTAACTCATTTAAAAATTCGTTTTCCTTTTTCTTCTCTTCCAGAAGATCCATAATTGACTGAACTTTAGACTCAAAATAAGTAACAGTGTTTTCTTTAGGCTGTAAAATTAATAATTTCTTTAACTCAGATAGTTTTATACCTAATACTGTTGTGCCTGTTGAACGTCCTTCCATTTCTCTTTTAGCTGTGGGAGTTTGTAGCCAAAAGTACAAAAAAACACCACTTGATTTTGTTTTATCAGCACGAATCGCAAATAGACGCTGACTTATAATATAATCTCTTCTTTTGGCGATATATAACAATTCCCCCATTGGCGCTTCTGAGGTCATAATCACATCACCAATTTCAAGGGGATCTTTCATCCATTCTTTAAATGTGGTTTTATCCGCATATCTAATAGTGTCATGTTTAACAATCATCCCACCATTAACGTTCATTGCCGAAATTACAGGATGGACAAATAAGTCATCTTTTAAATTCAACTCCATTAAGGATTTACTTTTTCCCCGATGAGAAATAATTAATTCAACTATTTCTTCCAGAATTCCTACTCTCCAACCTTTCGGAATATCCGTATCCAATTCCAGATTATGCTCCATTTCCCCACCGTTAGATTTGTAGGGCTTTCCATTTTCATCTGGAAATTCAAAATCAACAAACCATTGCTTGTAAATAGCCTGTGCGGTTTCTTCTAATTTTTGAATAAGCTTTTTATTTAGGTTTATTCTCTCCACCAGAACATTGTATTCCTTTACAATTTCTTTTTGCTTGGTGATAGAGAGAACGGGGAGTTGCATGTTGCAAAAATCTTTCCAATTCAACCCTCCTCTAACATCAGCATCTGTATAAAACCAAGTATTTCTATCAAATTCTTTGCGTAAAAACCACATCATTAAATACTCTGGGTCAAGGACTTCTTTATCTATAATTCCAAATACATTATATGCTGGTGAAACAATTACATCCTCAGCCTGTTCTGAAAGAGCGACAGGCAATCGTTTATCTCTGCCTACGTGCATTCTATTACAAGCAAATTGTCCGTTCTTAACTATCTTATATGCAGTCATATCTGTACCTACAACATTGGCTACTGATGGCATAAAAAACTTATCAATGTTTATACCTAACAATTTATTCACATTAAGTTCAGTATTCCGGACATTTACTTCTTTAATGTAATCCCCAAGTCGTTTATAATTTGATTTCATAGCCTAACTCCTTAAACACAGTTAGTAAATCTTTTTTTGAACTCTCCTCGGCTTTCAGCAAGTCGAAGAATTCGATTTGTAATGATGCCATTCTCTCATCAAACTCAATATTCTCATCACGATTTATAAACTCAATATATTTACTTGGTACTAACGAAAAGTCTTTTTTAGCAACCTCTTCAAGCGTCGCACTATAACAAAACTCTGCGATATTTTGATACTTTTTTTCATAATCAACTTGTTGCCATATATGATAAGTATTACTAATTTTATTAATATCATCTTCGGAAAATTGAACGAACTTTTTCTCAAACGGAATACCCAGTTCTCTCAAATCCATAAACAAAATTTCATCGATACGATTGCGATATTTTTTAAGAATTCCGTTTTGTTCAATGGTTCGATTTTTTTTGTTTCTGTTTAATATCCAAAGAGTAACGCTTATATTGGTTGTATAAAACATATTTTGTGGCAATACCATGATGGCCTCCACCAAATTATTTTCGATCAGCTTCCTACGTATTTTATACTCAGCTCCGCCTCCACTCAGCGCACCATTCGCCAACAAAAAACCAGCTACACCATTCTCAGATAATTTAGAAGCCATATTTAAAATCCATGCATAGTTTGCATTTCCTGTGGGAGGCAAATCATAACCAGCCCAACGTGGGTCATCTGTTAGTTCATCATCTGCTCTCCATTGCTTTTGGTTGAACGGAGGATTTGCCATTATAAAATCAGCTTTCAGATCCTTATGTTGGTCTTTAAAAAAAGTATTCTCAGCCATATCGCCCAGGTTAGCAGATATCCCCCTTATAGCAAGGTTCATTTTAGCCAGTTTATAAGTGGTTGCAGTGTATTCTTGTCCGTAAATAGAAATGTCTTTTTTATTTCCGTGGTGCGCTTCAATAAATTTCACGGATTGAACAAACATACCACCCGATCCACAAGCTGGATCATAGATTTTACCCTTGTATGGCTCAAGTAGCTCAGCAATAAGATTGACTATACTTTTAGGAGTGTAGAATTCACCCTTACCTTTTCCTTCTGCCAATGCAAACTTACTAAGGAAATATTCATAAACACGCCCAACAATATCTTGCTGCTTGTCTTTAAGAGTGTCAATATTATTTATTGTGTCAATTAAGGAAGCAAGTTTACTTACTTCAAGAGCCAAGCGTGAATAGTAGTTATCAGGCAAAGCACCTTTTAGTGAGGGATTGTTTTTTTCAACAGTGAAAAGTGCAGTGTCAATTTTCAAAGCAATATCTTCTTGCTTCGCATTTTCTACTAGAAAACTCCACCGAGATATTTCAGGTAAGTAAAATACATTATTCATTGTGTAGAACTCTACCATATCTATGTATTTTTCTTTTCCTTCCGATATCAATTCTTCTCTACGTTCTTCAAATTTATCACTTGCGAATTTAAGAAATATAAGACCTAATACAACGTGTTTGTATTCAGATGACTCAACTGAGCCACGTAATTTATTAGCAGAATCCCATAGGGTTTCTTCGATACTATTTTCTTTTATTTGCTTATTTGTAGCCATTCTAAACTCTCCTTTTTTTTCTTACTGAACCTTAATACTGAATAGTGAAAATCTTAAAAATCCGACTTCGATAACCATCCTGAGATCCGTCTCCAAATCATTTTATACTTAAGTCTTTACATCGATTTTTTCAGCTAGCATTCTCCTATTTAAATAGTTTCTCCTAGATTCCAACTCTCTTCATTATTAGGATTGAACCGTTGATATTTAACAGGGGTAGAATGGTTCTGCCAGTAGCGAATTCCATATTTCCCTCCTCTTCCACCCTCTTGATCAAAATAAAAGTACAAATTATCCTCAGGTCTTTCAATGCCGTCTCTTGCCAATTGTGCCCGTTTAGTAACTATAGAATAGGGAACAGAAATAAGATAACACCAATCTGGATCCCGTGTTGGGGTTCCGTATGTCCTGGCGATAATAAAATGATATTGATGTATGCCTTTCGGCATTAAAACTTTATCTTCGAAATTCATGAACTCACTCGGTTTATAATTTGCAGATGTTTTAGGCTCGTGTTTCTTCAAGCTACTATGTTCTCTCCCTGAGACAAAGATAGCATAATCCTCACCAAGAATATATCGCGATCCTTCAGATACTACTTCCTTACTTTGAGAATCAAACCAACATCGAGCAGCAGTCTTAGCAACCTTACTTTCGAATGACATATTCTATAACCTCCAATAGAGAGATAACTCTTAAAGTTACTCACAAAAAATTCCCACACCATTATTATTATACTATTTCTCTAGTAGGACGTACTCATTCCCATGCAAGAAATAAAGCCCCATTTCTTTCACCCTTAACCCAAACCTCTCCAACTCTTTCCGATAAGCCATAATCTGCGGCTTATAGAACTCCAGAAACGTCGTCTGCTGCCCTTCTTCATACACATCCGTTTTAAAATCGACAACTATCCAGCCGTCCTCTTCTTCAAAGAGGAAGTCAATAACGCCTTTCAAATACAGCGTCGTTGCTGTGGAACCTGCTGTCGAAGCTTCACTCTCCAGATCCATATCTGTCCTAACCGTACGCAGCGGCAACTCATGAATCCGCCGCTTCGCCGCTAACGCACGTATCCATAACGGATGATTTACAACATCATCCAGCATCTTATGAACATCTGGAATCAGCGCTTCATCCATACCCTCTTCTTCAGCGATCATCCTGATGTGCAGCTCCATCTGCTCGGATTTCGTGCCAGTCCCAAGTAGTTCAATGCAGCGATGAACCACGCTGCCGAACGCCATGCCTCTGCCCGCAAGCGGACGAGGTGGCTGATCGGCTCCGGACTTCGCCAGTTTCGTTACCGAAGTCGTCTGATACGTCGGCTGTGTCAGCCGACTTCGCCACTCACGGCCCGTCACTTCATCTTGCACTTCGTCGTGCAGAACTTCATAACGTGAAGGCACTTCAGACATAACCTCAGGATCCTCCAGCTCTCTATCTTCCTGAATCCCGCTATCGAAGCTGCTCCACGGATCAATCGCCGGTTTGTCAGGATATCGGCTAATGATCATAAGCTGCTTGGCGCGGGTAGCGGCGACATATAACAGCCTTTCCTTCTCCGCATTCATGTACAATCGTTCCCGCTCAGCGAGTTCTTCCCAACCTGGAGGATGAGCAATCACATCCTCTTGATATCCTCTTCGCCGCGTAATGCTGAAATATCCGCGTGCGGAATCCCCCGTCCGATCCACGTGCTCTGCGGCATCATGATCGGACTCTCCGCATGGACAAGCCAGGATAACCACAGGTGCTTCAAGCCCTTTGGCCTTATGAAGGTTCATGATGCGAACAGCATCCTGCTCACCTGCGAACAGATCTCCGCACTCCAGCTTCGCTTCTTTTACGACCCGCATTAGATACGAACTCAGTTCCGGCCAGCTTGCTGCGACCGAACTTTCCTTGTGCAGCAGATGCAGGAGCTTGATCAATGTGCCGGCACGCGCCCGGCCGGTCTGACGAAGGGCTGCGAGGGGAATCATCCCCAGATCCTCTATGATATATAACAGTGCAGATAATGCCGGCATCTTACGAATCATATCCGCATATTCAGCAAGTCGTACCAGCGCTTCATATATCGGCAGCGCTATTGTCCCGACTTCTGCCTGATTAGGTAGAATAGTATAAGTGATCGGGAATCCCTCCATTTTATAATGGAAGAGTGCATTATCGCTGACACTGAATAACATTCCCTTCAGCACAGCTAGCAGGGAAACGTGATCTCTAGGGTCGTTAAGACAAATTGCCAGCACAGCAAGAGCATCGATTTCTTCGTAAATCGCCGAACTTCCAGCCGTAACAGAGGGAACTCCATACTGCTCCAGCTTTGCGGCGTAGAGATGCAGGAAATCTTTTCGTTTCAGCAGTATCAGGAAATCACTCGGAGTTGCATCCCTTACAAGAAAACTACCGTCACTTCCCGGCTGCTTCTCCTGAATCTTCAATTTGCCGCTGCAAGCCCAGGCAATATAACGAGCGGCCCGGTCTGCATCTGCTTCGGCAATCGCCGCCTGGCCTCCAGCCATTTTCGCATGAGTCATTGTGTAGACCCCATGCTGTACACCATTCTCCGGATTAGCCGTTCGTGTATCCATATGTACAAAAGCCGCTTGATGTTCAGATTCAGCCTCTGGAAACCGGGCATTAAATTCATCATTTGTGAATTGACCAAGATGGTGGATTGAGCGAAAGTTCGCACTTAGCTGCAGGACCTCACCACAGGAACTGATCTTGTTCTTGACCCAATTATAGGTAGAAATATCCGCGCGCCGGAACCGATAGATCGACTGTTTAGGATCTCCAACAATAAATAAGGAGCCCGGTTTAGGTGTAATCCGTCTCCAATTTGATTCCGTTGGGTCATCCCCTGTTAGCAGAAACATAAGTTCTGCCTGAATAGGGTCGGTGTCCTGGAATTCATCTACGAATAGACGTGTATAACGAGCAGTAAAAAAACGCCGTACATGCTCATACTCACGGAGTAACGCTGTTGCCCGCATCAGCAGATCCTGAAAGTCCAGAACGCCTAGTTCGTTTCGCTTGCGTGCTCCATAATCAACAGCCGGACTGACAAAATCAATCAACTGCGGATATAGATGCTCGCGCCAAGCACCAAGGAAGGGACACAAGACGCGGCTTTGCCATTCCAGGAACATAACTTTATATTCCTTGGCCATAGCACTATCTGTCCATCGATTTAAGGTAACATTGATTTTTCGCTCAAACATTAGGGCAAGCTGCAAAATACGAATATCATTATCAAGTCCGTGTAGTATAAGCATTCTCTTTCCATCTCGAACCATTGTCTGTAGCGCATCCCAGCCTTGTGCTGGTTTCTGTGTAGGAATATATCGACCTGCATCTTCTATCATCTGTGGCAGAGATAAGCGTATAAGGTCAAAGTCAGGTCTAGGAGAGGCAACCGTCTCAATGTGTACATCGGTATAGCCGCATACCCGTTTATATACCTGGCGCAGATCCTCCACGTTTACTTGCAGGGACGCAAGGTCCACCATCCCACCTTCCTGACCGTTCTCGATCAAGCTCACCAGATACTCATCCCAGCATTGGTCCTGCAATAAGCTAGCTTCATCTTCTTCAATCTCACGGAACATGGGATCCAGTCTCGCCTCAATCGGTCTCTCCCTAAGCAGTCTGCCGCAAAAAGAATGAATCGTGCCAATATAGCACCGATCGATCTCCTGTAAAGCCCGCTGCAGCAGAGCCTTCTGCGGCTCGTTCGCCTTACGGATCTGCCGCTCCAGCTCCAGTCTGAACCTGCTTTTCAGCTCATCTGCTGCTTTCCGCGTGAACGTAATGGCTGCAATCTGCTCGGCCACGGCGCTCCCTGACTCAATCAGAGCAATCATTCGGCCAACGAGTGATGTCGTCTTTCCAGATCCTGCCCCTGCTTCCACCATCAATGTCCGGTCTAGTATCTCTGCAATTCGCTCTCTGGCCGTCTGATCATCAACCAAAACGCTCGACCTCCTTGATATGGTGAAGCAATGGAATATTAGATTCTAAATTCCATTTTGCCTTCGTACGTTCTGATTCATTCTTGCACACTACTCCATAATCACAATAGGAACATCGTTTCAACTCTGTAGTTGCGGTAAATGTTCCTGACTCCATCGAAGCTAATAAATGTCCCACTAACTCCGAAAGCTCAGCCGTCTTAGTTTGAACCCGGGATACCTCATCGCCTTTGCCTCGTTCCGTTGGGAAGTAATAGGCTGACTCTACAACACGCGCCTCCGTATCCATACCGGTATGCTTAAGCCACTGTTCAACCGCAACAGCATACAACGCATGCTGCAGTTGCGTCCCCTGTGAGAAATACTCATTCTCGTCATACTTCGCCGGACTGCCTGTTTTGTAATCATAAATTTTGTACAAGTGTGGCTCGATCTCATCAACCCTGTCCACAAATCCCTTCATTCTGATCACCATACCATTATCCAGCCTGACGCTCATGGGTTGTCCGCCTAATGTCAATTCGAGCTCAAAAAAACGTGGCCGTCCCTGAGCTTTCTGCTCCATCTGATAAAAAATGGCGACATCACGTCGCAGCGAATCGCATTCTTTATGAAAGATATGTGGAGTTGGCGGCGGCACCATCGCTTCATACTCACGGATGACCTGCTCTGTGATTTCCTGAAGCCTGTGTTCATCATGTTTAGGCCTATTCTCATTTATAGAACCTGCGGACATTTCTTTCAGATAGTGGTAAAAGATACTGTGAAGCAAGCTGCCTCTGCTAGCTGCATCCAGCCATTTGGAACGATCGAATTCAGCAGTCTCCTTTGCCCTGAGCTTCAGAATCTGAGAAAAGAAAAACCTCTTTGGGCATTCCGCATATCTTTCGAGTTGCGTCACACTCAGGTACGCCTCAGGATTGTTTAGATAACTAACCGTAAAGGTATCCGTAGAGAGCACTCCCTCATATTCTGACAGGGTTCCTTCGTTAATACGCATCTCTGCTTGTTCCAACTTAGCGGCGAATGGAAAGGATTGACGAAGTGATGAAAAGCCATCTTTCAGTTTCCCCTCAGTGTGGAACCGTCCAAGCCAGCGATCCGTCCCATCCAACAAATGCTCTCCATTCGGGTCAATCGACATATATCCAAACGGTCTACCCAGTACCTGTCCTAGTCCAGTCAGATCCATCTGAGAATCGCCCGTTACGATTCTAGCAGCCTGTAATAACGCAAAAGCCGGAATGATTTCCTTCTGCTCTGCTGGATCATAGCTGGAATAGCCCAGCGTAACTTGTCCTGACAACAATCCTAATCGGGTCTCACGTTCACGAATAATATGCTCAGTCCGCTCAGTAGATAAGAGTAACCCCTCCAGACTCCTGCGTTCCATATCCAGTAATACAGGATCCTGCCGGAGCTGTAAGGACCAAGCCTCATTACTCATGCCCAGGATGTACGTCTGAGTTCTTCCCGATATGCCGCCATCTTGAAGCGAAGAGATATGCAGCTTTCCGCAACATGGTCCACTTCCAAAGATATGAATACCCTTTACCATGTCTTTTACATAGCGCAGCGCTCTCTCGCTGGACAACGTACGAGGAGAGACAACCTCCAGCAGCTTCACTTGGTCAATTAGTTCAGTGATAACGAATAAGTCAGCCTCACTGGACGGAACGGTGTGCTTTTCAAGAAAATCTATCAATGCGTGCAAAATCACCATAGGAGTCCACGTCACTTGATGCGAATCAGGCACTTTTTGAAACATTCCTTTAAACGCCCGGTTTAACAACCTGATCGCTTCAGCGTGTCGTCCCTTTAACTCAGCATTATCTGCGGCCTCTAACATGGAATACCGTTGTCTTCCCCAACCAATTCCGCTTTGCTCCAAAGCAAAGATGAGATCAGCCTGATCAACGGGTTCTCCAAGTTGATGAAATGATATATAATCGTGCCGAAGAGCCTTAAGTAAGCACTCTATATCGTAGTTGCATTCCATCCATTCGAGATAAACCAGCGCAGCCTTTCCGACCTTTGTATAAGTAACGGGTAGCCCTTGGGAAAAGGTACAAGGAATATCGAGAGCTTGGCTGAGCGTATATATAGTTGAACTATAAACCTCATAATTAGAAACAACGATCTCCGCGTGATCGAAGGAAGAATCCGTATTGCAGATACGTCGGAATGCTTCCCGAACCTCAGCTAAGATTCCTGTGGCATGGTATAACTGAACAGCAACATGTTCGAAATTCTGTAGGGATGACGGGAAAGCTTCAGTTTGCGGAAGAATGAGCAGTCTATCCCCCGCAATACGCTTCAGCATTTCTTTCTCCACAGAGGAGAACCGCTCCATATCTCTATGGATGAAGAGATGGTTATCCGCTGATCTATCAACTTCTGGTATGTAATCAAGCAGTCCTGCAAAATCAGTAAAGTGATTGTGCTCCAGCCAATGTTCATATAAAGCGAGTAGCTCAGTAATATAGAGACCTTTTTGCTCATATTCAAAAACAGAAATAGAAAGCTCTGAAGAGCAAATACCCGCCCCTCGGAGTTCCACAATCGCGTGGTGAAAGCTTTGAACGATACCTGGGGTAATCATCTCGGCTGGTATATATTTTTCATGACGCGCTGCCATATCAACCATAAGATTCTGGACAACCCAGAACGTCTGTTTTTGATTTAAAAGATGAAGCCCACGTTTCACCAGTTCCGGTTTTGTCCGCTTCACAACGAGTGACCTTAACGTTTCTGTTTCCACACCTAAAAGAGGGCCGTGTTCCTTGGTTATCCGATTCAGCCACTGCTCACCTTGATCATAATGATCCACAAGGAGGACTTTTCTACGAAAGGGATCGTTATTGCATATCTCATACAAATCCGCAAACCAATTATGGTTCAATAGACCCACATCCTTCCTACCTTGTATATTTCGAGTAATTATGATCAGTTCCTGCTTGTCTTATTTATACATCTCGGTCCACTCAGCCAATTGACTCTTTATTGATTCACGCACAGATTGAGGCTCTAATATTTCAGCGGCTGGCCCATACTGCAGGATCCAGCGGATAAACTCTTTTTCGTTATTTACAGTCACCTCAAAAATCATACTCCCATCTTTGTTGTCTGTCATTCGAGGATGAACGAACAGTTCTTCCTCCCTTATGTACCTGGCAACCTCAGCATTAAACCGTACTTTAAAGGTTATATTTTTCTCACCTTGTTCAATTGACCACGTGTTCTTGAGATACTTTTTGATATTAAAATCACTCTTGTCGAACGTTTCAGCCGTAGAATCCACTTTGAGGAAGCGACTGATTCGAAACGTCCGAATGTCCTGCTTAGTATGGCAGAAACCGATTAAATAGAAGCGCTGATCACGAGGCACAAGGTAGTATGGATCAATTTTTCGCTCCGTTGTCTCATTTCGATACTGGGTATGATAAGTGGTTTCAATCGTCTTCTGCTCTAAAATCGCTTGAATAATCGGCTGCAGATAATTAGGGCTTTCTTTACGGTAGGCTGGTGTACCCATCTGAATAATATTGGTAATGTCCTCAATGATACTGTTTTGCTTGGATTTTTCTTTATGATGTGTGGACATGACTTTATCGTATGCTGTATGGAATCCCGGAGGGAGCTTGTCCTCGTCTACCATTGAAGGTAACAGAGAGAATACTAACGCTTCTTGTTCTGAAAAATTAAGAGGGTACATAAAAAAGTTGCCCATAAATCGGTAGCCAGCACCCTTGCTTGTATTTGTTATGGGAGTTATGGCATCCAGTAAGCGCAGATCCCGATATATTGTCCTTACATCTACATCGCATTTAAAGGCTAAATCCGTTGCAGAAATGCCAGGGTTCGCCTGGATCGCATTAATGATATTGAATAGACGTATAAACTTTTCGACCATGGTTAGTCTCCTCACAATAATGATCTAATGATACCCACTTCTTACCACAGCGTTCATTTTCGGCCTATTGTAAAGCTCTTTTTACACATTATACCTAATCACAAACGCCACTACTTGTCAGGGAACGTACGTTTGTTAATATATTCCTTCATTCGCATCCAATAAATAGAAACCTTCCTACAATCATTGCGTCTAATAACCATCAAGCTAAAAGGAGCGGAAAATCATGAGAATTACTTGCTTCTACGGGGACCACTCTGATATGGGATATATTTATCTTACTCCACCGATACATGAGGATAAAACCGCCTATTGGAGCAGAAACGAAATAAGCCAATATGTCAGTGAGGAAAAACTATCTATTCCTTATGTAACCGACTTAGATGTAACCCCAACACTCATTCAAATGCCTGTTAGCGAGAATACCTTCAAAGCGGATCATGGTAAATCTTATGATACAGAGTATGGTAACGATATGGATAAACTAGGCTATATTATAGGAATTGAATTAACCTTGGCTAAAAATAACTTTGTTGATCTAGTCAGCAACCAGGCCTTCAAAGTAATTCGAACAGATTGGAGCGGTCAGGAGTTCCATTTGATTACTTTTGATCATTTAGAGAATGTTCTCCATCCTGAGAATATCCTTTATAAATTGATCGACAAAGAAGATGCTTTTGTGATCATTCAACTAAAAAAGCCTGAGGATCTCGGAATTCGCTATTTTCACGAGGAGGATATTCAGCCTATTGCCTTATTCAAAGGATTACTGTCTGCCCGTGAAGACATCTATCCAGTGGAATACTTGATTAAGCCGGAATTTTTTATGTGCCAAGATTCAAGCTCATTACTTTAATCTATGAATTTACATGGATGATCTATCGATAATTCTATAGCAAGTGCCTTTGTCTATAAAAAAACCTGATTCCTCAGCGCTATGAACGCAGAATGGAATCAGGTTATGTAAGGTTCAACTGATTATGAATAGGGATGACCCAATTCGGCAAGTTGGAATGCTGCCACTTCAATCTGCCATTATGGGATTCAAGAACGATCTGTCCATCTAAAGAACTGTTATCAACAACAATTAAGTTATCGAGCAGATCTAAATGAGTAAGCAAGTTCTGTATTGAGGATTGATGCCGATGCAATATGTCCTTGTTAGTAATATAATGTCCTCCATTACGAACCCGGCTGGCGATACGTTCAATATTCAAATTTCGGTTCTCCAAGACCAACATAAAATATTGTAATCTAAAATTGCTTAAGTTTGGCTTCCTTCATGAGGTGAATTACCTATCCACCGTACAACGTCCTTTCAACTGAAAAAAACCGGTGATTGTGTATGCACTCACGAGCTAAACGAATGGCTTCTTTCCCCTTCACATGTTAAGCAACGTATGGGTATGGCATTTTTAGTTAACTTGCGCAAGAGATCTCTCCTTTTTTACAAGTATATAAATAGGGTTTATTTCTTATCAACACTTTTCAGTTTATCATGATTTTCTATTTGCCGGTCCTTCTCTTTTTTATACTTTTCTATAAGATAATTGTAGCAGGCAGCCTTTGTGTTTCTATCTGTACTAACAATTAATTTAACTTGCATAGAGGCGTCCTCCTGGTAGTAATAATACTATTGTTAATAGATGTTTTATAAGAAAAAACAAAAAAACGAAAAAGGAAGCCTCACTTTCAAACGGAGGCTTCCTTTTTCGTTTTTTATAACTCATTTTAGGTCCTTTAGACTTTTTGATAAATCAGATTTCTTCATTGCTTGATTAATTGAATACCACTTATCAGCCCAGCTAAAATCTTCATTAAGGAGTTTGTTCATCTGATTATCGTTAGCATTCCCAACAAATATCAGAAAAGACTCTTTATTATGATAAATAGTGGGAAGATGTAAATAACTCCAGTTAAACGGAGTATTTTCTGTTAAGAGATCTGAAAGAACCCTGAACAAATCTAAATCTGCATTCGCAAGATCGATTATCACGACACCATCTATAATCTCAAGACGGATGTGAAGCTGCTTTTTAGGAATATTCACAACATATCCTTTTATATGCCGTTTTTCCCCTAATGAACTCAATATGATTTGTATGAACTTTTCTTCGTCTATGGTATTGTGCTTAATCAGTTTGAAAAGCATATCATCATACTCGAGATCCACATCCTCATTTCTAACTAATTGATACGTTCCCCGTACCATAATACCAAATTCCGCTAAAATATCAGTTCCGATTTGCCTTGTATTTTGTTTTAAATTTGAAGTGCGAAGCAGATCACCCACAGTTGAGTTACCCCACCCCGTAATTCTCCTCAAATCATTGTATGTTAAGCCAACAGACTCAGCCAAAAATTTCCTGCGATTTCCCGGATGATGGGTTTTCTGAACTAACTTACTCCAATTTCCTTTATTCTTAGAAAACGGTTTTATTTCATAATATGCGTCTTCTTTGCCTTTGGCAGAATCATGTTTATTTATAAATTTTTCTTCAGTTACATCTACATGATCTTTAATAAATTTCTCAGCATAATCAGTTAGGTCTTTGAGTATGTCCAAAACAATCACCTGACTCAAAGATACTATGACTGTGCTGATGCATCATTTGAAAACCCTAAATGGTGCAGATTTGTATGCTATTTTTGATTTTTCCTCTGTTACAACTAATATCAGGTCGATAACTACACCATTTGTGGAGCAGCATATAATGTTGGTATTTACTAGAAATAATGGTTATATAGAAACTTAAATATACGCCGATAACCCCCACCCCCTTCGCAATGGTTTTTGGTCTAGTTGTCAGAGAAAAGCTTCCGTTTGTATCAAATTATCAAGGAGCTGAGCAAATGTTTGATCATTCAAATGACAATCAAAACAAGTACCCTATAGCCCCAGCAACACAACACTTTCCAAACTTCTTCTGGAATGAATATGCGAAAGAAGTTTCATGGAATAGCGCATCTACGAAAATATTTTCCGAAGAAAGTTTAAATCCACGAAATCAAGTTCACACTGTTACCATGCAGTTCGATGTGAAAAAAATAACGAAGGCAGGTGTGATAAATATGCTTGATGCTCTATACACGAACGGAAATCCCCTCATAAATTCAGTCTCCTATCTAGGGCCGAATCAAATAAACTTTTGGATTTTTGAAAACCGAATAAAATCAAATTTTCAAAGTGAAAAGATCACCGAATATTTTGGTTCACTACAATCATCAAAAACGCCTTTTGAGTTTTATAGAACGTATAAATGCTTCAATAACTTTTTGGAATGCTTTTCTGTAACATTCAATATTCCTGTTTCTAAAATAGACGATACGGAACTATTGAACCAGGAGCGCTTTCTTAAAGTAATTCAATCTGAAAAATTAGGCGATCCCGATGTTAAGTATCTTTCAAAACTCGTTAATCTTTATCATCCAGGGTTGGATATAGTCTTCTTTAAGAAGAGAAGAAATACACCTCATAATTGGGACCTAGAACATCCATTGATTGAGCTACATCTTGGTAATTTCAAAGGATTAAAAAAAGCATCTTTACAATTTCGTAAAAGGGCTTTTTATCAGTTCCTTACATGGCTGTGTGATACATATACTGCATTCAACTCATTTAATCTTAATGATGTCCCTCTTTGGCTTGTAACTCACGACCATTTAACTGATTTCCGACTCCATCTTGTACGCAAAATTGAGGATGCGGAAATGGAGCCAAGTTATACAAGCTCTATTTTGAATTACGTTAAGTCGCTCTTTCAAAGTTTATTTCAGCTTGGACGCCTCTTAACTGATATTACAGATGATATTCCTAGCATTTCGTATGAGCGTTATCACTATCGTGAAATTCCGTCCGACGAACAAATCGAACATCTCTTTAAAGTAATCCAAATTTACTCACCCGATCCGGATAAGTACACTTTAGCATTCGAAATGATGCTGTATCTAGGACTCAGGAAGACTGAAGTATCCCAAATCCGTTGGGAAAATATAAATTTACATACTAACATCATCACGATAACAGGAAAAGGTGACAGAACGCATTCTCTTCCAATTCCAACCAAGATACTTCAAAGTCTCAACAAACTATCGGCCTTACCTTCAGGCTATATTTTTTCACCTATGCCAGATAAAATTGCTCAGAGTCTCTATCAATATGTAAAGATGTTTTCTTTGATAGCAGGTTGGAATATTCAGACTGGGTTACATTTACTTAGGCATACGATGCTTACCAAGCTTTCGTATAGGCCAGACTGCCCGCCGCAAGTTCTGAGAGTATTAGGCAGGCAGAAAAATGCTGCAACTTCTGCCCTGTATGTTCACCGAAGTCAGGAAGAACTTCGCAAATCAGCAAATAAAATCAACATCCTATTCTAGACATGCAAAAAAGCCTTCGTGACAGGTGATGATTACTTTAGTAGATACACTAAAGCTCAAGCACCTTTCCGAAGGCGAATGTAGATAGATTTATCCCGTTGTCGGTTATTCATTCATTGTAATACTCCCTTAGCCGCGTGGCAGGAGTTAAGAGATCAAAAAAATTAATTGTACTCTATCACTATACAATGAGCTTCACGGGGTTTCAATACAAGCGACGAAAATAAAGCAAAAAGGAGTTTTCTAATTATGCCTATCGAGTTTCCCACATCACCGATGCAAAATCTTCGAAATAATATTCAACAACTTGTAGCTACATATGGAGTTGACGAATTACAGGAAATTCTCGGAGAACTTGGGTTAAGTGTTGACCCAACTAAGACGCAGAATAATATTGAAGATATTTCTGGAAAAGAAGTAGAAGAATATTTTATAAAATGTCCGCGTTTTAATAGTTTAAGCCCAAGTACTAGAACTACCTATAAATCTGAACTTTCCCAGTTTATTAAGTTTTCAATGCCAACCCCAACCTCAACCGCAACATTGAGGCAATTAGCAGAACCAAAGAATATCTTAGCATATCTTGACAAATATGAGCCGCGCTCATATACAAGAGCAAAAAAGGCGTCATTCTTACGAACATTTTTTCGTACTACCTTAAAGCATTTCTTCAACGAAAAAATTGAAGATATAAAACCATTACTTGAATTAAAAACTGATGAAAGTGATATTCCAAAAGCATTAAAAGTTGACCAGCTTCGTGAAGTTGTACACTTGGCAGCTGCTAAAGGAAACGGGTTCAGAAACTTTACAATAATTATGACTTTCCTTAGTTCCGGTATTCGATTGAATGAACTTCTGCAGTTGAAAATTGGTGATATTGATACAGAGCGCCAAATTATTCATGTAGTCGGGAAAGGAAGAAAAGGGGCAAAAACGCGACGCACAATAAATTTATTAGGTTTGAGCATACTAAGAAATTACATTAGATTTACGTTCCAAGCTCAGATTGCAACTTTTACAGAAGAACAGTTGGATGGATTGCATGTATTCTCTACTGACGGGGGTATTAGTGCGATGAGTGCTAGAACTATACAATATATTGTAAAAAATTTAATAAAAATGGCGACCTCAATACCTAAAAATATGAAGTCCCAATACTCGGTACATACTTTTAGGCATTGCTATGCGGTGTATGGTCTAGAATCTGGAATTGACATTTATACCTTATCTAAATTACTTGGACACGAAAGTATCGAGACGACGACAATATATTTAAAACTTTTTGAAGATCAGCTTAAAAAAGCCGTTGAAAAACATCCTTTCGCTAATGGATTGAATAAGGGGGATTCAAATGAGAGTTTTGCTTGATTCTCATTATTATCAATTGTGGGAAAACCATTGCAACCTTAGAGCTAAATCAAAAGAGAACTACATGTATGAGTTGCAAAAATTCGAAGCATTTTTATTAAATGAAGGATTTACAGGTGTTCTCGATTTTGATAAATTTTTTCATTATAAGGATACAGATCAATATTCACCGATAAACCAAAAATTTATTGATTCATATTTTGATTGTTTGAAGAATAAAGGTTACACGAATAGTGTCCTTTCCTCAAATGTTTCAGCGCTAAAAAACTTTTTTAAAATTCTTAAAAGCTTAAAAATGATTACACGCAATCCAGTTGTGTATTACAAGAATCCCTATCATAAAGTTAAATACCGGGATAAGTCTCTATCTGAAGAGGAATGTTCATTACTTCTCGAGGCAGCTTTAAAGTTGGATCCTTTTTACAGGCAGTATTACCTAATAGTGCTATTGCTTCTTAATACAGGCCTGCGAAATAGCGAATTGAGGGAGTTAACCATTTCACAGATCGATTTCGAAAGGCAAATTATTTATGTTGAACGCGGTACAAAAACCAAGGCGAATACAGTCACAGTAAGTCAAAAATTATGTGAAGAGCTTAAATCCTTTGTGACTCGTTCATTCCATGAAGAGTGGCAGATGACAGGGAATGAATATGTTTTTTTCGCAAGAAATAAGAAACTTACTAAAATTGGACTAAACAAGATTTTATTAAAAATCAGCAAAGAAGCAGGAATTCGGCCAATTACCTGCCATTGGTTAAGGTATACAATGGCATATCTAATGCAGCAGAGAGGTATTGATATTCCTATAATTCAAAAACAACTAAGACATCGTGACCCCAAAACTACATTACATTATCTTTCTCAATTTTGCGAAGGGTTTGATTACTAAGGCATATTCGCAATGACGCATGTTTGATTTTGCCCTAGGATTGAAAAACAAATGCCCTTCCAAGTTAATTGGACAGGGCATTCGTATCGTTGATTAGAATCAATTTATTGCAGTTATATGTCGCCACGCCATCTCAATATAAGACACTTTAAACACTTTCTTTTTGCGTTCGTTCCATGATCTAAAATGGTCAAATGCACGTTTTATATCGATCCTAGCATCCGGATGATGCTTAATAATCCAATCGGTTGTAGCCAGCAATTCAAGTCCGTATGGAGTTTGGCTTGCCGTCTATACCATAAAATTGAATTTAATAACGGCAAACAAGATGTTTGAGCTCAGGATGAAAGCATTTTTTCACGTTGACGATAAGTTGGTCATAGCTAAAAAGACTTTTGGGAACAGCCCCTCTCATCGATTACCTACGCCTGACAGCAGAGTGCTTCGCGATCTCCAGCCTGACCTTCTCCCGCTTCAGCTCTTCAATATACTCCGAGATACCGGAGATCAAGTCCTCAGGGCAGTGGCGGGAGATATCATTATAACTTATAGTAATCTTGTTGATCTGTGCATCTAATACGATGATACTCCGAACTATCTCATTGACCGTTTCGCGCAGCGAAGTAACTTCACGGCGATTCAATTTTTCGCGTTCCTGCTTCAACACTTCACGGGCTTCCTGCAGCTTGAGATTCCTAAGTAGCTCTAGGAGATCATGAACGGCTCCGCGCGCCATCTCATTCATTGCTCTCACGCTCAGTCGGCTGCAACTGATCTCGCTTGATCAGCTCTTGAATGGAGTGGTCTACCAGCCGGATGATCTCCTTCTGAACTTCGCTGCTGGCGCCGCCGTGACTGAGATGCTGGTACAAGTCCTTCAGAAGCTGCTCCACTCCCTCATATTCGGTCCGCCGAGAGTCTCTGCGCGCAATTTCCATCTTAACGAACGCAACCGCCTGCTTCTGCAAGTAATCCCCTTGCTCCCGCAGATGATCGATTTGGCCCTGGACGTTAGCTTGATCCCTCTTCATGTCAACGAAGGTTTGCGCGAGCTTCAGCAGCTCCGGGAGCGAATCCATCGCTTTCATAGTCACATCTCGCTTGAAGGTGTCTTCGGGCACCACGCCATTAGGAACCACTTCGTACACCACCTCAGGCTCGCGTCTTCTTCTAGTGGATTTGGGCAATAAATGACGTTGATCAGTCATGAGCGGATTCCTCCTCGATTTGAAGCTGTCTGAGCAGCTCATCTATTTGGGCTATTACTTCCTTCGGATCATAGGAGCGGTGAGACTCTGTCGGTTCTTCGAATCGGCAAGCTTCCTTATACTCCGTAAAATACTGCTCAAGATTGGAATCATTCAGTGCTTTCAGCTCGGAGAGATCTTGGCGGACGAGCTTCAGCGTATCCTGCTGCCATTGCTCTAGCGCCTTATGGGTCATCTTCAAGAGATCATTCTGCCAGGTTAACGAGTCGAAGAGATAAAACAATCCTTCCACAATAACCGCAGCAGCCGAAGCAATTGCTCTTGTGGAGGTAGCTCCGATCCGTTTCAATAGCTGAGCCAAGGCATTATGAGTTTCCCTGGAAAAGGTTTTGCCAAATACATTGCCCAGCTTCTTCAAGCCTACCTTCGCTGCGTTGGCTACACCCGCTCCGGCGCCGCCTGCCCCGCCGAACTGTCTGAAAAAAGCCTGCAGGCCGGCCCCCGCCGCCTTCTGTGCAACCCGATTGCTCAGATTGATCAGCAGCGGCGTATAGATCGAAGCTTTCATCTCCACTTGCGTTTCGAAGCGTGTCACCGCTGTATTAAGCATTGATTGGATCTGTTGATCCAGCCGTTCCAGTGTATCTTGAATATGGCCGGCAATCATTTTCGTCTCATTCTTAATATGCAGTGGCAACAGATGGGCTTGAACGAAGCCGACACACTCGTCCTTACTGACCCATTTGTTCGTGGCTCGAATTTCCGTCTCTAACCTCTTTGCCGTTTCTTTCTTCGCATGCTCAAACCACTTACCCAATGTGCCATCGAGCTTGCTGAACTCGGTTTCCATCATCTCGTTAATTTGCTGTTCAACGGTGAACAGCTCATCCAGTGCTTCCTGGAGGGATGTGATATCGCTTTCCGTCACTTGAGCTTGAATCAGCTCCTTCTCCGCCAGCTGCTTAAGGTCCAGGAGCAGACCTCTCTGATAAACCTTGAACGCTCTCAATAGGTTCGCCTGACGGTGATCGGCTTCAAGCAGCCGACGAACATGATCCCACAGCGCAGGGGCTTCTGGAAGTCTCGGCCCATCTTCCGTCACTAAGCTATGTACAATGAAGGGTGATAGCTTTCTATGAAGGCAATCCTCAGCGTAGCCTTTAATTTCCTCTACCCGCTTATCGGCGGAAGCAACCCCCTGTGGGGCACGGTTGATTACAAGAACAACCTCCGTATCCTTGTTGATCAACTCGCTAATATATTGCATAAAATGATGATCGTTTTCCTTAAAGCCTACGCGGTAGGAGACAACATAGATAAGAATATCGCTGTTCGGAACGAATTCCTTCAGCAGCTCCTCGTGCTGCTCGACAATACTGCCATATCCCGGCGTATCGAACAGACGCAGGTTGGTTAATTGCCTTGGGAGTTTACGGGTCACTAACCTAAGCCGCTGCAGCTCCGGATCCGGGCGGGCGGCGAGCTGCTGGAACATCGGATACGAGAGCTCTTCGAGCGTGGCGTCACGATTCACCGCGTAGAATTCAACCTCTTGCTCCCTCTGTGTATCATCCATTACCTCGATGATCGTTCCGGTTGTGGGAGCAGCACCTGTCTTAATCCATTCGCTGCCGAGCAGTCCATTGATTATTGTCGTTTTCCCACTGCTCGTCTCCCCCAGCATAACAACGAAGCTCTCCGGCTTCGCAATTCTCTCGTTCAAAAAACGTGCGAGCGCGATCATCGTGGGATCTCCAACAGTCTCAGTCAGTGAGTAGAGCTGATCCATCGTCTTCTGCATCGTTGTACTAGTCATCATGCCAGTCTCCCTTCGATGGATTTGATGAGGGCTTCATCCTTTGCAAGCAGATTCACAGCTTCATCCCTGCCCTGTCTTCGCAGCCGCATCACCTCTTCGTGTTCGGCTTTCTCATTTTGCAATTGCTCGAACTGTGTTTGCTTAAAGGCGGATAACGCTTGAGTCAGGTATTGTATACTCCCATTTGCACTATCTTCAATCTTGGCATTCAGCATTTGACGGAACTGGCGAATCGGCTCCTCGATGTCGCGCATAGTGGCCTTCTGCCGCTCCTCATTAATAAGCCCCTTTGCTTTGCCTCCGAGCCAAGAGGATACGAAAGCGATGCCAGCGCCTACGACAAAACCGGCCGCTCCACCGATAATGGTCCCGGCTGGACCGAGGCTCGTTCCTACGAGTGCTCCAACCTTCGTGCCAACCCAACCCCCGGCAGCGATGCCGCCAATCCCCCCGGCAATACCGAACCCATACGGAAGTGCCTTCTCAAATTTAAGCGCTTCCTCTTTATTGAAATTCCCGGACTTGTCGTACTCGCCGTTCAAATCTCTTATCTCTAAGCTGTCCATCCATATGGTCATTTCCTTCTGCATCTCGAACAGCTTGAGCGACAGCTCCTCGAGCGCATCGATCATAATGGAATCCCGTGTATCCCGGTATGCGGAATCCAGCAGCTCACCGTCTACGACGCCGGAGCCGATGATGCGGCGCATTTCGCTCCGCAAATTCTCGCTATGTACCTTGCTGGCTTCTGCCGCATAATCCATCAATCCAATCTTATAGTCGGACAGCTTGCCTTGAATTTGTGAAATCTTCATACTGTTGCTGCGGTACATCTGCTCGAACCGTGCTTCCTGTTCCTGGAAAAGCTTCTTCAGCTCCTCACTGGTCATGGAGAGCTCTCGTTTCCGGGCGTCGATCTGGTGACGGATTCCGGCTGACAGCTCTTTCAGATGCATCACTAGACCACTGGACAGCAGCGTTCGCCAGGAACCGGCTATCTCCTCCAGCAGGCTCCGGAACTGCTTCATGCCGGATTTCTCATAGGCGTTCCAATCCTTCTGCAGCCGTCCGTTAAGGCCCTGATAGACATTAATAACGTGTACGTTCTTAGGGGCAGAGGTTTGATATTGAGCCGCGATGTCGCTAAGTATTTTCAGATTAAGCTCCATGCCTTCTTGCACTTCCTGCTTGCTCTCGTCGTTCCATTGGTTCTGAATAAACCAGGCCGTCGTTAGCTTCGGCCAAGCATGAGTCAAGAAAATTCGCTCAGGCTTGGTAATCGGAGGCACCGTGCGAAGAAGGAACATCGCCGCGTTCAGCCGATCGATATATTTCATCGTCGTTTCCACGTTCCGCGCCGTCATACTTCCGACACCAGGCAGGTCTACGAGCACCACATTATTTTTCAGCAAATCGTCGTTCTTATAAATGACAATGTGAGATACCAGCTTCTCATTGCCCAGATTGTGCTGGTTATGGACGTACTGCTCTAACCGGCTCTTATCGGTGAAAACCTCGGTCTTCCGTCCGTTTTCGAAAATCACGTGCACCTGTCCGTCAAGCTCCGTACTATACCGAATTTCAACCGGAATACAGGTGGTTTCATCCGCATCGACCGGCAGCACCAGGTCTTCCATTAAGAGCGCATTCAGCAGGCTACTCTTGCCCGTCCCTTGAATTCCTAAGACGGGAACCAGAAATTCCGATTGCGTAATATTCCGCAGTTTGTCGGCCAGGACGGTTTTATAGGAAACCGGACCTTCCTTGGTAATGTAAGGAATATACGAATCCGCCATACGTATAAAATCAGGGTTCTGTACGATTTGTTCCAATTCGAGATGACTCATTGCTTATCGGTTTCCCCTCTTCGCAGGGAGTGTTTGTGGCGGTTCTAGCCGCTCCAGGCGCGCTTCCAGCTGGTTCATTCGCTCGTCCAGCTGCACGAAGCAGCCCTCAATCTGCTGACCCAGCCGCTGAATTCCGTCGAGCATGCTCTTATTGGTATGCTCCATAGCCTCATGAAGCTGCTTGATTTGCTCGTCCGCCCCGCTGGCGCTGGAACTCATTTTCCGCTGGAGGACGTTCAGCTCGCTTCTCAGCTCGGACATTTGATCCTGTACAGCCGCAACTTGCAGTTGTACGGTGCTTTCCGTAACCTTCTGCAGCTTGTTCACCGAAGCGACCGCGCTGAGCAAGTCATCTTTCAACTCCACTAATGCGCTGCGAGTCCCTTCGTACATTTCCTGTTGGACGGAATGCATGATCGATTTAGTAACTTCATCCACTTCAATCATGATGGATTTGGATTTTTTCATAGTCCCACTCCTCTATCGAATGTAAGGTCTAGCTAAACTTGCGCATACTTCCAATTCCTCATGACCGGCCAGCTGAGGGCAAATGCTCTTCAGCTTCTGGCTGATCTTCATCACATCCGGAAGCGTGACTTTGGATAAACCCGCAACCTCCGTCAAGAACAAGGAATAGATCGGATTGAACTCGTTAATGAGATAGGTACCCCGTGGCTGGGCAAAATGATTGGATATGTCCATCAGACTGCGAATCCCTTCCTCCGTGTTCTTTGCATGGATGAACTCTCTGAACGATTGACTGACCCAGTTCACGATCGCTCGGTCTGATCTTGTGTAGCTAAGGAGCAGGCTCTCTTTCACTTGGCGTATGGCGGCGCCTTGCTGCATCGAGTTGACGAGAAGGTATACGTTATATGGACTATGATTCATCGTCTGCTCTAGCTGCTTCTGTAGAGTCGGGTCTAATTCTACTTCATTCACCATCACATATTTGTGCCCGGCAATGGACTTGAAGATCCAGCCCGACTTGGAGAACCCTTCCAAATCCTTATCCGATACATGCGGATGCAGGAATCGATGACAGAAGTCCGTAACGGCTTGATTGTCCCAACCCCATATGACTGTCGTGTCGAACTTCATACGCTCCGCATTCTGAACTTGTACGAAGGAGAAGATCGTGGCGAAATAAGACTTTACAATAAACTCGCTCAAATAGAAAAGAGACAGCACCGACGGCTTCACTTCGATAAAGGATCTTTCGGCTTCTGAGCGGTTATTAAACGATGCGGACGAGGGACTCTTCGGACGGCGCGCAGCCCTCTTCGTCGCATTAGAATCGGATCGAACGTTCTCAAGAGTCTCCGACAGCCCGGACTGCTTCAACGCTTGATAGATTAACATCAAGATCTGATCGATATCTTTTCTTTCCGTCACCGCATTCTTCTTTGCGATCAGATCATCTTCTCGGCGCTGCAGCTCCTCTTCGAACAAAGTAAGAAACTGCAGAACCCGGGTTTCACTGGTCTTCGTGAAGTGCTGCAGAGGTTCGGTCACGAGTCGAAGATGATTCATTAAGTGCTCGCGTAAGGCATCGAAGTCAATAATTTCAACGTCATAGATACGGTAGACATACCCCCAGTTCGTATCAAAGAGACTGCCGAACCACCGCTTCGCTCCGCCTAGAAACTCATCCGACTTCTCCCGCCTGCGCTCCTGCGTGAACCGTTTCTTCAGTTTGAAGGCATTCTCTCGCTTCTTAACAGGCAACATTTCCGACTTGTAATCGTCAAGATTCAAGTTCAGCTTACGGCAGCGTTCGATCAGCAATCGATCCAGCTGGCGCATGGCTTCAATGATGCTGCGCTCACAAGCCTCGGTCTGGCCCCTGAGCTGATCCAGAACCCGCTGCGCTTGACTCACATTCTTCTTATCCAGTTGCTCGATTTCATTGATGGTGGTGCTATACATAGCTGCTATTTCTTTGATCATTTGCTGCATCTTGCTCATGGTCTGATAGTACTTGTCATTCAGAGCAGCTTCCTGAGCTTTATCCGCTTGAATTTCTTGGAACATAGAATCGAATTGATTGTCTGCTTTCGTTCCTGTTCCATTCGAGGCTCCGGAGTTCATGCCTTCCATCTGGAATAGCTCATCGAAATGATGCTTGATCTGGCGAAGACGGTTCGCACGGAACACGGGCTTTAACACATCAACCTGCTCCTGTACGGAGCGGATCAGTGTATCAAAACGGGATTGCTTATACAGCGATTCCTTCTTCTGCACCTTACCGTCCAAGGCTTGCCTCGCCGATACCTGAACGATCTGCACTTGATTAGCCAGACTCGGACTGACTTTGCTGACGATTCGCTGAACCCGCTGTCGAAGATCATCCGCCACATCTTCAGCTCGCTTCAGAGTTTCCCCCCGAACGCCCTTCTTGGACACGACCGAGTCCAGCATATTCTGAATAATGATGAGGGGCTTGCTATGCTCGTGAATCGATTTGACAATCTTATAGGTGGATTCATCGGAGTTGGTCTTTAAGGTTGTCATGTACAAGCAGCCGTCGACATGAGGAAGCAGCGTCTCCATGGTCAGCGCCTCATGCCGCTCCAATCCGTAGGCTTCGAGGCCCGGGCTGTCGATAATCTTAATGGAGCTGTCTATAGCAAAATGAGGCGATTGAAGCTCGATCGAGGACACCAGCTTTCGGTTCTCGGGGTTAAATTTCTCATCGGCGTACCCTTCCAAGTCCATCGTTAGCCGTTTCCCTGTCAGCCGCTGCGATGGCTTCCCCTCAAAGTGGACTATCGCTTTCTCTTGGTCTCCACGCACACAGGTAATTAGAATGCCCGAGCTCGGTCTCACAGCGGCAGGCAGCAGCGCTTTGCCTAATAAGGCGTTGATGAAGGTAGATTTGCCGCTGCTGGTTACGCCGATCAAGCCTAGTTGAATGTGCGACCTGCTCCAAAAAACTTTCCTCTCCTCCAGCCAGCGAATATCGGACTGGAAGTAGTTCGATGCTGCAGAAGTCAGCCTACAATAATGGATTAATTGATCTACGAGTTCCAATTCGTTCAAACCATTCGTCCTCCAGTATTTCAAATCATTAACATCATCAATATAGTATAATAACATACAAGAATATAAGCCTATACTCTTTAATGAATCTTTAGACCCAACCTATTTTATCACAGGTAGAAGTCTGTGGTCTGTCACGGAACATTCGTTTGGTTTGTTCGCAAAAAAAGAACCAATCTTCATAACTGGTTCGGGCAAATCTTATATTGTATTCAATCGTCAAACCTTCTCAGTAACTATCCCGGATACAATGGGAATTGGACCGAGAGATCCTTCACCAAACCGCAAACCTTCTCTTGGACGTCTTCGTTTTGTTATTTATGATCTACAAGGGAGCAGTTTCTTGTAGGGGCCTAGGACCCAATAGAAATGCTTTCTTCAATCTCCCCCAATGGGGCGGTTTACCTTCTTTTATGAAAATCATCGAAAAAGCAATCGGTTAAAACCCGGTTGCTCTTCTTACGTTTAAATAGTATATAATTACTCAAAATGATGGATTTTAAAATAAGCCAAATGAAAAGCCAGCATATACCGTGTGACTTCCTTATTATAATTTTTGTAACACTAATGACATTAGGATCTCGTTTTCAATACAACGAGCAGCAAATGTGGCTAACCTTGTTCCTTTGATTGGACGATAGCACTCAATAGATTTAATCAGGCCGATTGTGCCAATGGAAATCCACACCCCAACAGAAAGAGTTGTCCAGTTCGAAGCCAAGTCTTTTTATTATCACAGAAAATGAAAATAGGCCCAGCTTCTAATGTCTGCTAAAAACCTTGGCAGCCAAGTTGCGTGGGCATAAAAAGTGTATATTTATTTTCTTATCTGAAACCCGCCGCGCTGCTCACCTCACCCAGTCTCTTCTTGGTCACTCAGCAGCTGGTCAATTTCCACAATTGCCTTAATATAAATCTTGAATGCGTCCCAGATCTGGCTGATGCGCATGGCCTCGTCCGGCTGATGGCTGCTCCCTTTTCCTTCGGGAAAAGGAGTCTGTACATCGGTGCGAAGCGGGCCGAAGGCTACTGTGCGCGGCAGCCATCTGGCATACGTTGCCCCACCCATTGCATAGGGCGCTTGCGACAAGCCCAGCTCACTGTTGGCAAGCCTGCATAAGGCCGCTATGATCAGGTCATCCTTGTCCATGTAGTGTGGCGGACTGTCCGTCCACTCAGTCAGTGACAGTCCATGCTGCCGCGAGTAGGCTGCCAACTGCTCCCGCAGCGCATCCGCGGATTGCGACAGACCGTAACGGACATCGATTCCGATCCGAACGGTTCCCTCATCCCACGCTACGATGCCGGCATTGCTGGTGGTAGGACCCGTTTCATCCCTGTGGGTGATACCAAGCCCCTCCCCGTAAGGGTCACCCAGCGCTTGTGACAAAAAAGTGAGCACAGCACGCGCCGCAGCATCCTCAACCAGCTCATGCGCAAGGACCGCCCCGGCCAGCTTTCTTGCCGCGTTTTGCGTCCCAGCAGGAAACGCCGCATGCCCGGCCTTACCCTGCGCGCGAACAACCGCTATCCCCTCTAGCTCCGCGACTTCAAACCCCTCCGACCGCAGCTTTTGCACTTCGTATGAGGTTAATCCGCGCAACCGGGCCTCCGCAACGGCGGGCACCATATTGTAATCCTCGCCAGCTTGAAAGGACAGCAACCTGTCGTCGGACGCGCTTCCAGTCACATCGGCTCGCACAATCCCTTTTTCCGCATAGCATACCGGATAATAAGCGTCAGCAACAATCCCGAAGGACGGCGACTGATGCTGGGACAGGAAATAGCGGATATCCCGCATGCCGCTCTCTTCGTTGACGCCCAGAAATACATAAGCATTATGATCCAGCCGCACGTTGGTCTCTTTGAAAAACTTCAGTACATAAAGCGCAAGCACAGCAGCCGATTTATTATCCATCGCACCTCGGCCAAATAGAAACCCATCTTTCTCGAACGGGGAGAAGGGCGGAAAGCTCCAGCCCCGCCCTGCGGGCACCACGTCCAGATGGGCGAACAAGCCGATGCCTTCCTCACTGTCTCCCAGCTGCACCTTAATGCCATAGCCAGCAAAAGCCGTTACCGACAAGTCTTCCCGCGCGGCCAACTGCTCCGCCTCACGCAATACAGCAGCGCATTCGGCACCAAAAGGCTCCGGGCTATCCGGATGAAAGGTGGTGCCCACGCTCGGCACACGAATCAGACGTTTGATATCTTCGAGAATCGCCGCTTGATGATCGGCTAGAAACTGTTCAACCTGCTTGTCCAGCTCCATACTGGTCATAATCGCTCACCCCTTTCAGGTTTACAGCTCGGCTACAAGTTCCAGCTTTTGTAGACGGAAATCCAGCTCAGCTATGACATTTGGCGGCAGTACTACCTCGGCACCGGCAATATTCTCATGAAGGTGCTTTTCCTTGCGAATGCCGCAAATCACATTGACATTGGCATGCTTGTTCAACAAATAGGCTACGGCAATAGAACTGGCGCTAACCCCATATTCACTTCCGATCTCAACCAGACCGCCGGCAAACTCAGTGGCCAGCTTCAGGTTGCGTCCATGCCACCAGGCATCGTTCTGGCGGGGATCGTTCGGCTCCAGCACATGATCAGGCCGAATATGTCCTGTCAGTAACCCTTGCGCCAGCGGCGAATACGCATGGAAGCTAATCTGGTGCTCGTTGCACAGAGGCAGGATCGCCTGCTCGGGTTCTCTGGACAGCATATTGAATTTTTTTTGCACGATTGAGATTTCACCATAATCGATGTAGCTCTGCACGTGATGCGGCTCGCAATTGGACGCGCCTATGGCGCGAATCTTGCCTTCCTGCTTCAGTTGCATCAGCACCTCGATCGTTTCTTCAATTGGTGTTAGAAAAGGCTCCATCGCCGGATTATGTGTATAGTAAATATCGATATAATCCGTCCCTAACCGCTTCAGGCTTTGCTCCACCTCCATGCGAATCGTTCGCGGGCTCAAATTCCGCTTCACGCGATGCCCGTCCCAGGTAAAACGATAACTGCCTTCCTCGTCACCCCACCACAAGCCGCATTTTGTCGAAATAATGACCTTATCCCGCCGGCCTTTGATCGCTTGCCCAACGATTTCCTCACTGTGCCCAAAGCCGTAAACCGGGGCAGTATCAATTATATTGATGCCCAGATCCAGCGCGGCATGAATGGCGCGAATCGATTGCGTATCATTGGTATCTGGGAACTGGAATCCTCCACCAATACCGAAAGCGCCGAAAGTAACGACAGAGGCTTGTATGCCGCTCTGTCCAATCTCCTTATATCTCATCGTGACTGTATCCTCCCACTTTATTGATTCGCCTGTGCAGCAACAATATCCAGCCGGAGCTGCCCACCTACACCCACATTTTCATCGGCGTGTTCTTTAATGATGACAATCGTTTTTACCTGCAAGCCGGAAAGCACCCGATCCGTAGTCTCCTGCAGATTACGAACCAAGTCCCGCTTCGCCTCAACTGGTTTTCCTGGTGCGGTGTATACAAAAAATGTAATTTCATAAAAGTCCTTAGGTGTTGTCGATGCCTGTGGAAGTTCGATCCAGGAGATAGTTCTTAGCTCCGGAGGCAGGCGAAGACCCGTTGTTACTGCCGTGCCCAACTCACTTACCAATTTTGTCTTTTGTTCTTCCTTCAGAGATGTCGTTGCGTATGCCAATACAGTTGCCATGGTTCAGCACTCCTTTATCATTATAGTTAGTTTTTTCAGACAAACGCTTTGCTTATTTCCGCATTCCCATTACTCAGGATGCATTATTCGTTATACGGTTTCTTGACTCCCTTGTACGTATCCAGCAGCCATTGCGAATATTCTTTCGAAGTCATCACCGATACGATAGCATCCAGCCATTCCTTATTCTTCTCTTCAGTTCCTTTCTTAATAGCCAGCAAAATACCGCCATATTGTTTGTACACCTCAGGTGTTTCCTGTAGCAGCGCCGTATCAATCGTCACCTGGGGATCATTCATTTGAGCTACCGTAATAGCCGGCGCAGTCATGGCGTCCAGATCAGCAAAAGCCCCTACGCGGCTGCGCGGATCAATTTCAACGAATTCGAGCTTCTTGCTGTTCTCGACAACATCGAGTACTGTTGGCAGGTCAATACCCTCGCGCAATTGGATTAGCCCATTGTCCGCCAATAGTTGCAGTTCTCGCGCCCTGTTGGCGGAATCGTTGGCAATGCCGATCTTCGCTCCTTGCGGCAGCTCATCCACAGTTTTGTATTTCTTGGATACGAACAGCACCGGTGTTGTATAAATATTCGGGCCATAAGCGACCAACTCTGTACCGTTGCTTTCATTGAAGCTGTTCATATATTTTTCATTCTGAAAATAATTGGCATCGATACTGCCGTCTGCAGTCGCATTGTTCAAGGCAATATTGTCATTGAAGACTTGCGTCTCAATTTGATAGCCTTCCGGCTTCAGCTTTTCGGCCACATAATCAATATCCGGCTGCTCCCTGGCAATCACGCCAATCACAATTTTTTGGGACTTTGCATCCGATTGTGCGTCGGAGGATGAGCTGGATGACTGAGAGCATCCGACCAGCAGCACAATGACAGTGGTCATGATCAGAATCAGCTTGGCAGTTGCCTGTTTTTTCATGTAAAACCCCTCATTTCTGATGTTTTATTTCAACTTGCGGTACAACATATTCCCGCCCAGTTGTATAAATTGAACAATAACAATTAAAATAACAACGGTTGTGTACATAATCGTGTCATTGAAATTCTGGTAGCCATAGGAAAGCGCAACTGCCCCCAGCCCGCCGGCTCCAACGGTCCCTGCCATAGCTGTAAAGCCCAGCAACGAAATAAAACCAATCGTTAAGTTTGAAATGATGGATGGAATCGCCTCACTGACAATAACGTTAAATGTTATTTGCCAATCGGATGCGCCAAATGACCTAGCAGCCTCGATCAGACTCGGATTCACCTCCTTAAAGCAGCCCTCCAGCAATCTCGCCAGTAACGGAGAGCCTACAATGGTAATGGAGAAAATGGCAGCTGTTGTACCAATGGTCGTCCCCACAACAAAGCGAGTTAACGGAATTATTGTAATAATGAGAATAATAAAGGGTACAGAACGCAGCACATTAATGATTGCGCTGAAGGTCTCGTAGACTGCTCGGTTGGGCCTGAGTCCTTTGGCATCTGTAGTAATGAGAATGAGTGCCAAGATGAAACCGAACAGGGTACAGGTCACAACGGTGCCGCCCAACATAATCAGCGTATCGCGCAGCCCCGGAAAAATGATTTTATCGAGCAGAGTCTGGTAATCGTACTGATACATTACAAATTCCTCCATTCCATGCCGCTCTGCTCCAGATAGGCCCTGACCTTGTCAAAATCTTGCCTGCTGACCGATAAGGTGAACGACCCCGCGATACTGTCCACATAACGGTCCAGTCCGCCCCATACAACTTCAAACGGCACCCCTGTTGACAAGGCGAAGCGGGAAAGCATGTCTTCCTGACCTGGTCGCTGAATAAGCTCAAACAGAATGTTATCCTCGCCAGTTTTCACTTCATGTGCGCCCAGGAAATCATTCAGATGACCGGAGTTTTCCAGGAAGATATCTTGCACCGCTCCGGCAGCCTGCAACTGACCCTTGCTAAGCACCGCGATGTTGTTGCAAGTTTCTTTTACCACTTCCATTTGATGCGTCACAATGACAATGGTGATGCCAAGCTCTTTGTTAATTTTTTTGAGCAGACCCAGAATGGATTTGGTGATGTTGGGATCAAGTGCGCTTGTCGCTTCATCACAAAGCAGAATGCGTGGGTTCATAGCAAGCGCCCGGGCGATGGCAACCCGCTGCTTCTGTCCGCCGGAAAGCTCGCGCGGCAGTGCCTTTTCCTTGTCTGTCAATTCCACGAGCTGCAGCAGCTCTTTCACGCGCGCATCAGCCACCGCTTTATTGTAGCCAAAGCATTTCATTGGAAACATAATGTTGTCATACACATTTTTTCGCTCCAGCAGAGAGAAATGCTGAAAGATCATGCCGATATTGCTGCGAAACTTGCGTAGTGTTGCTCCCCGCATGCTGCGGATTTCAACTCCGTTGACATGCAAGCTGCCGCGGTCAAAGGTCTCCAGACCGTTGATACAGCGCAAAAGCGTTGACTTGCCCGCGCCGCTCACCCCAACAAGTCCGAAAATATCCCCGTCCGTAATGTTGACATTAATACCAGACAAAACCTCCCTACCTCCAAATGATTTAAATAAATCACGAATTTCTATGCCTGAACCGACAAGCTCCGTAGGTTTGCCCTCCAGTTGTCCGACCATCCTATCCACTCCTTTCATGCACCCAGAAAATGCTTTTTTTAAATAAATTAGATCGATCTAATTTCAACCTAAAACAATTCCTATCAGTTTACTTTGATTTATGTTATCAGCTCTACAGTAGCCTGTCAACACTATTTTTTAAACCTTTCTGTCAAATGAATTATGATATACTGGAAGGTAGTTGAGAGGAGGATAAGTTTGTGGTTTCTAGAGAAAAAAGAGTTACACTACAAGATGTTGCCGATGATGCCGGCGTTTCGAGAGCAACCGCCTCTCTTGTCGTTCGCGGCAGCAAATCCATTAAACCTAGTACACACAAAAAGGTGCTGGACTCCATGGAAAAGCTCGGCTATGTATATGATCGCGTAGCCGCCAGCTTTCGATTACAGCGTTCCTCAACGATAGGCGTTATTGTCACTGATATCGAAAATCCGTTTTATCCACATATATTGACGCATATTGAGCATGTTCTATACGAACAGCGGTTCAATGTGCTGCTGGGCATGAGCTTTGAATCAACCGAAAAGCAGGAGCGTGTGCTGGAAACAATGCTTGAGCACCGTGTGTGCGGCATTATTATGACTCCTGTCGCCTCTACATCGCCCGCCCTGTTCACCAAATTGCAAAATCTAAACATCCCCACGCTGCTGATTGGACGTGAGGTTGATACCGTGAATACCGACTATGTCGGGACGGATTATCGGCTGGGAGCCGAAATGGCCGTGCGCCATCTCATCGAGCAAGGGCACCGGCGCATCGCTTATCTGGGCGGCAGCCCTCAGGGAAACACATCCTACAAGGAGCGTTTTGCCGGTTACTGCCAAGCCCTGCAGCAATTTGGATTGGAGATCGATCCCGCTCTAATCATTACAAGCCCGATCAACCGTGACGGCGGCACCCGCGCTGTGCAAGAGGCGATGCAGTTAAACAATCCGCCAACCGCCTGCTTTTGCAACAATGATGTCATTGCCCTGGGCGCCATGATCGGCCTGCAGTTGCAAGGACGTACGCCCGGGAAACATATGGCCATCGTTGGCTTTGACAATGTACAGGAAACGGAGACTGCCAAGCCTGGTCTAAGCAGCGTTTCCGTATTCCAGGATAAATGGGGAAGCGAGGCTGCCAAGCTGCTGCTCAAACGAATCAACGGCGATCAGTCAGAACCTACCAGAATTATTATTCCGCCTCAGCTGATTATACGTGAGTCTTCCACCAGCTATAGCGGCTTCCATTCATCCAGCCCTTTATAATCGACACAATCCGGATTCATTCTCCGGACTTGTGTTGTTTTTCCGGGAACTCCAATACTAATAAATTCTTTATTAATACTTTTGGTCTTTGTTCTTACCGGTCTTCTGAATTTCTTCTCAAGCGAACCTCTTACCTCAAATGAACATTATAAAAGAAATTAATTATTTTTACATATATATCTAGTTAATTCCACATTATTGATAAAGCAAGTACATGCTGTCCATTTTTATGTTAAACAATCCTCTTAGAGATCTCATCAACAAGTTGCCTAATCCCCATTCTTTTTGAGCTTTAATATCTCCTTCGGTTCGACTGTTAAACTTTGATTATTAAACCCATTAGTCCGTCTCTACATTGAAATATCATCACTTTCACTGCTCTTTACTTTTCTTAACAAAAAAGCAACTCCCTTATTGGCAAGTCGCTTCTAAAACACTCAATAGTGATTATTTAGTTATTATCTAAGACCCTACCGCTTAGCCTTATAAAACTCATGATACAGCTTCATCAGCGCCCTTTTTTCTATCCTCGAAACATAACTCCGCGAGATCCCCAACTCCTTAGCAATCTCCCGCTGCGTCCGCTCTTCCCCACCTGTATCCAATCCAAATTGGCCAAAGACAATATTATCTAGAATATTTTCAAAATACAAGAGTATCATTTATTGATAAAACAATAAACGTGCCCTTGCATATTGAAATATAGGAAAACACTCCTCAGTACTCTTCATATTTGATATAGAAGTGATAAAATATCGGCTGCTTCTTCGTCGACTAATTCTTGTTTTTCACGTTCAGTTGGGTTAAAGGCTAATCTTTTAAGGTCAGCTTCCATCTCCGATAATACAGTTTTCGGTAGATTTATAACCAACTTTACAAGTATTGAATATTTCCAACAGTCGTCATCAGAAGCGAGAATTTTCCTGAGATGAGGAATTAATTCCTTGCCTAACGGAAGCAGCAACTTCCCAATTTCTTTTGAAGTAGGCCAATTTGCATCTGCGGTCCACTCTAATAAATCAGGAATAATCGGTTTAATTAAATTTATATCCAATGCTTTTAATTTATTTACTGACTCGATATCCATTTTATCTTTCGGGATTAATCTTTTGATCTCCATCTTTATCCTCCTACCTAAAATCATATTGATAGGGTCGGCTCCATCCTTAAGCCTGAGTTTTTTTAACACTTCCTTAGCAGCCATATCAACTTCTAATTCCCTATCTAATGTAGTTGGGGTTTCAACAAGCTTGATTAAACTGACTTCTAGTTCAATAAGAACTCCAATAGGAAACTGAGGCAATAAATATTCTAAAACATTTAATTTCCAATCACTTTCCTCCCCTTCGAATATTCTATTGATGAGTGGAATAAGTTCCTTATTAAAATTAAGTAATAAATCCACAACATCTTCAAATATAGGAAAATTCCTATCCTTTAAATATATCGATAACCCTTCAATCAGATCTAAAAGATCATTTTTATTTAATTGCTTTAATTTTTTAATACTCTCATAATCCATTTTACTTAGAGGTAAATTCCCCATAATTGATTCCCTCCCTTTTTGGTAAAAAATTCATTTTTCAATCAAATTTAAAACTATTTTTGAACTTGGACTGGAACTGATATTTTCATAAGTATTTCTGTTAAATAGTATGGACTTTATTAGCATTTGTTTTTATATGGATATTTTGCGGAAATAAGGTATTTCCCGTAATTAAATCATTTATTTTATTTTGAATAGACTCATGATTATTAAGGGCATAGTGGTATGCATTCTTCGCTGTTTCAATAGATCTTAGAAGCGCTTCTTTTCCCGAGGCCAAGTACCTTTTCCACATAAGAGGCTTCCATAGCAACTCCTGCAAAGAAGCCTTCTCTCACTGGTAAGGGATTAGCCGGAAGTGGCTTAACGTAAGGTTCAACAAACTCGGGATAATCATCCTTCTTGTACAGTGATTCGAAAGAAATTTTGTCATCAAGGCTGAGCGTTTCACTAATAATGGATTTAAATTCATTTAATCGGTAATGAACTTCTTCATTATTATCTTTAGTTTCTTCTTTACGTCCTTCTATGTATAGCGCTTTTTCTTCTTTTTCATATGCCTTTTATTCACGTATCGACTGTTTAATGGCATGCTCTCATTCTCACATTCATATTGACGTTGCAGCCTTAAATTCCTTTATTGCTCACGAATTGCTACATTCCTTGATCTTTCAGCTGCACGCTGCGCTTTTGCTGTCTCTCTAATAATTTTATTAACTGTATTTCCAAAACTCCGTTCCACCTTTATCTTGCACTGTGACTTTCGCAAGTTGACCATTCCCATCGTACGTAAAGCGTGTGTGCTTTAATGCATCGTAGACGGAGGTTAGACGATTTAGAGCATCATAACTATGATCTCAACCACCGCCATACTCAGAATGTCAAATGCTAAATTACAAAAAATAAGCCACATAGAGTTATTACACTCGTATGTGGCTAAAGCACTACTATTCTTCCAAATAAGGTGATTCAAAACTCTCAACAAATAAACCTGAACTACTGATCTTTATTAAAGAATCTTTACATTCCTTCACACTCCCAATATACATGTAATAATCAAAACCAAAGTGAACAAACATCTCCCTACTTTGAAATTTACACCAAATCTTTTCTCTTAAAATTAATTGAGAAAGTAATTTCAATTCATACATAGAGATATAGTCGCCGTTTTTCACACTGTTATAAACACTTTTCATCTCGTCAGTGTAGATGTCACGGAATTCAGCTTTCTCCACGTCAAAATAATATTTTTCTAGATCTACTACTTGAATTGTGTTTAAGTTATTCTCATTCATTATTAAATTTATAGCCGTTATATATAATGATTCAGTTTCCAAATAATGTTCTAACAGGAATTTCTCAGCTGAAAATACTCTTCCCACTTCACTTATTGAAGTCCATTCTTCATTTTTATACACTCCTTTTATACGATTAGTTGGGTCAAATTTAGTAATCCTCCAAAAGAATTTGTACATTTCAATCTCCAATCCTATTTAATAACGCATCATAAGTACCCAAACGAGTATCTTTACTAGCTAAATATTCTGGTTTTGTAGCCATTTTCCATATACCTTCGATATGCGAATCAAGATCTTGGACAATATAGAGTTTACCATTTTTATACACTGGTTTATCCTTAATTTTTAATTTCGTCTTTGTAAAACCCAAATATTCCGCTAACATATCTGTTTCTTTATTTATTACTCTTAAGGCTTTACCGCTTACTTGAGTTTTTAGAACTTTATCTTTACTTCCACCGGCAAATAGACTTAAAGCAGCGCCAAGCATAGCATCGTCCATAGCTTGGACTCTTCCATAATCTCTCATTAATTGATTCTTTGCCGATGTAACCTGTTCCTTGCTACTTTCAGCTGATGTAGCCATATTAAAGAGATTCAGCCATTGCTTTCTGCCCTTTTCATCTAAATATTGAATAGGTTTTGATGAACCAAGATCGCTACAAATATCCCAATAGAGTTGTGATTTACTCCCAGCAATTCAAGCTGTTGTAAGCATCAAATCCACTTGGTTCTCAGTATAGTGTCCTGTTAGATCGACATGAGTTAACGGATTTCTCCACATACGTATACAAATTCAGTGTCAGCGGATTATCAATCTGCCCTTCATACGTATCCTCATTTAAAAACCGCCCTATACATTATTTTGCAAATAATAAGGGTAGAAAAGTCTCCATTGCCCGCCAGTTAGAGGCCGAGGCCAGCTATCGCTTTGAGCAATGCTATTTTTCCGCTGCCATTGGCTCCCTCCAGACCATACCAGCCTGGCGGCAAAGCCAGATTCACATTCCCTAGCAGCAGGTGACCATTATCTGCAAGAAGTTCAACCGCGGTAAGTTTTAGCTCAGCTCCTCGCACCACTCTTCCCTCCTATCCATATTGCTTGTAATAATGCCGATGGCACAGCAAAATACTTGTAATAACACAAAGCACTATTGCCAGACTAACAGCAACAAGCTTGCTTGCAAGCCAGTGTTCTGACCCGTATTCGCTGAACAGTTGAAATACGCCAAGCCTCTCGCCAGCGGAAAACTGGATGACGCCCACTGCGAGGACAGCCGCGGGATACGTCTTTCCGCGTTTTCTTTAAGGATCTAAGGTGCATTAGGATTTCGTTTTCAATACAACGTGCTGCAAATGTGGCCAGTTTGGTTCCTTTGTTCGGACGATAGCTCTCGATGGCTTTAATCAAGCCAATGGTTCCGATGGAGATTAAGTCCTCCATGTCTTCTCCGGCATTATCGAATTTTTGAGGTTGTGGTCACGATACGATGTCAAAATCCACTTTCTTGATAGAAAAGCGTTGATAGAAGTATGAAGGTTTTACCGGATGGATGGCTCTTTTTTTTGTTATTCATTGTCCTTTTTTTAATAGTCACTTCGTTTTCTTAAATTTTCACTTGATATCAACAACTTAAAGAAAACAGTTGAAAGACATGATATTTAACATAGTTTGAGCATGTTTACAGTCACATCCGGGAAAGAATTAGCTGTGTTACGATATATCTTATTACTCTAGAGGAGTATTAATAATGTCAACAACTTGCAAAAGAGGTGTGTAATTGAAACTTCCAACAATCCAATTCGGACATATTAAATCGAGAGTTCCTGTTATTCAAGGTGGAATGGGTGTAGGCATATCCTTAAGTGGACTAGCCGCTGCTGTAGCCAATGCAGGCGGGATCGGCACCATCTCTGGTACAGGGATCACTCCTGATGAGCTGAGAATGCATATTCGCAAAACAAGAGAACTCTCTAAAGGGAATGGCTACATCGGTGTGAATGTACTATTCGCAGTGAAGGACTTTGCCGAAAAAATGAAGATTGCTTTGGAGGAAAAGGTTGACTTTATTATTTCCGGAGCCGGAATTTCTAGAGATATTTATGCTTGGGGTAAAGAATATGGTACTCCTGTCGTAACTATTGTTTCATCCGCCAAATTAGCCCGAATTTCCGAAAGACTTGGTGCCTCCGCAGTCGTTGTGGAAGGGTTCGAAGCTGGAGGGCATTTAGGTACAGACAGATCCATGTTTGATATCCTTCCTGAAGTCTTAGAGGCCGTTTCGATTCCTGTTATTGCTGCGGGTGGAATTCTAACAGGGGATGATATCGCAAAAGCCCTTCGGATCGGCGCATCTGGTGTTCAAATGGGTACCCGTTTTGTGGCTAGCCTTGAGTGTGATGCTCCCTTAGCCTTCAAGCAAAAGTATGTAGATGCTCAGCAAGGAGATACTGTCCTAATCAAGTCTACTGTGGGTCTAGAAGGTAGAGCGATCCGGAATGAATTTACGGACCGGATCAGTGATGATGCCAAATTAAAGATAGTCAAATGCTATAATTGTCTAAAGGTTTGTTCACATCGCTTCTGTACAATGGAATCCCTGCTCACTTCCCTTAGAGGAGATGTTAAGAACGGATTGGTTTTTGCTGGGTCCAGAGTTCATGAGATTAAAGAGATTTTGTCCGTACAGCAGATTATCGACAATTTAATGGATGAGTATCAAGGGGCATTGAACCCGACAACTTAAGGTTGTTATAAGATTCAAAAGCACGATTAACCACTTAAGCAAGCTTGGGATTTCCGAGCATAAGTGGTTTTTCATTTCGCTTGATACTCAAATTTAGTTATATTTAATAAGCTTTTGTGTTGTATTTAACTAAAGATTTCCGTACCTTTCTTTTTAATTGCAACAACAGCTAAATATCTTCACAGCCAAAATGCAATATGCCCAATACCCAGGATAATCGCAAAAGATGACTGGATATATGTACTCTTCAGAGCACCACTTAACAATTTGCCCTCTCCCTTTCTCATGTATTTTTATGAGTTGGTTTAATACAAAAATTCGCTGAACTATATCTTCTCTAAAAAATTCTAATATGGTCCTTGAAGCTTTCTATGTATGCCGGTTAACGGATACTACCTTGTGATTATGAGTTTACCGCTTAGCCTATAAAACTCATGATAAAGCTTCATGAGCGCCCTCTTCTCTATCCTCGAAACATAACTCCGCGAGATCCCCAGCTCTTTGGCAATCTCCCGCTGCGCCCGCTCTTCTCCACCTGTATCCAATCCAACCGCCCAACCACAACTTCTTTTTCCAGGTCATCCAGAATATCAAGGTTACGATATATCTTACTCTTTTCGATCTTCAGATCGACTTCTTTAATGACATCATCAGCTTCGGAGCCAAGGATATCGATAAGTGTAATTTCATTACCTTCTTTGTCCGTCCCAATTGGATCATGCAGGGATACGTCTTTACGTGTTTTCTTGAGCGAACGCAGGTGCATCAGAATTTCGTTTTCAATACAACGTGCTGCAAATGTGGCTAGTTTGCTTCCTTTGTTTGGACGATAGCTCTCAATAGCTTTAATTTGACAGATAGTGCCGATGGAGATCAAATCCTCCATGTCTTCCACAGTATTATCGATTTCTTAAGGTTATGGACAACGATGTGAGGTCAAAAAAATAAACCAATTACGATCGATTCTGATTCGAATTGGTTTCCTTTTGCATATTATATTTAATTTGTAGTTTCCGATTGATTTCTTGTGTACATCCTGGTAATCCATTTAAATAACGCTTTACTTGATCAATCAACTCTAAGTGAGATATCAGAATATTCATACTTGTTAAATTGCATCTAACAATATCCTCGGTTTCAATATGATAGCCACCGTTTTTCACACGTAGAGCAATACATTCAATATTTAGCCGAACATCTGCTAGTCCCATATAAAACACAATAATTTCAAAGCCTTGTTCCTTTGCATCCTCATCTGCCTTATAACGTTACCACCCGCTAAAGGGTTTCCACAATGAAATCTCACTTATTCCAGATACACTACCTGGCTATTCTTATGGCTTCTTTCCCAACAGATACTTTACTCTTTTCAGGATGCCCATTAGTGATCTTGCGGCTATGCATCTGGAATCATCAGTGATTCTGCCTTATGCCATGCTCCGATATAGAATCTTCAATCTTCCACTTTCATGAAATGAAAAACATAATATTCTCCGTTAATTTTTAGCTATTCCTTTTCTTTTTCATTTCGTCAAATTCACATAAAGTTAAGTAAAATTCAAGGTTTTTGGTGATGCAGCTGGATGATGATACTCAATATCCTATGGATTCTCCAAAAACTATCATAAATTGTAATATATTTAGCGCAATAGTTTACATATACATTACATTATATAATTAAAAGAGCTATTTTTTTCTTTTTACAAACTTAAAATATATTAAATTCATAATATTCATTGACTGAAACAAATACTAGTGTTATATTTCCTAACATTAAATAATAAAATACATACAGGAAAAGGAGATTACGCACATGAATAAGTTCAAACGTCTACGTGAAACTAAAAGAGAGCATTCTGGTTCCACCCGATCTGAATATTCACCAGCAAAAAAAAATTGGAGTAAAAAGCAATTTATAGCTACTTCAATTGTGTTATCTGTTATTGCTACGAGTGTAATTCCGTTCCAAACAGCTGACGCTTTAACTAGAGTTACTTCAGAAAGTGGCACAGTATGGGAGATTCACGATGTCTTTGCTCCTAGCTTAGACACAGGAAGTTTACGTACAGTTGGTGCTACACAAGTACAAGGTTTCGGCAATATCTTTGTTAAAGTGTCCTCGCCTTCAGCTCCACTGATGAATGGTCAAATGATGCGTGGGTTTGACTTGAAATATGACGGCGTTAATAAGTTTACTTCGGCTCAATCTGTAAATCTAGGAAATGTAACTGTAACACGTGAGGTGTATGTGGATACTATTCATAATCGAACGAGATTCTTTGATACTTTCACTAATAAAAATGATGTGGCAATAAAAGTTGATGTATCATTCGGTGGCTCTTTAGGATATGGTACAACAACAAATGCTTCAGTAGTTAAGGCAACCTATTCAGGCGATCTAAAGGTAACTACAGATGATTCATGGATTGTTGTAGATAGTAGCGCCAAAAACAATAAGCCGCTAGGCGTTGCAGTGGGATCTCCAAAGCCGTTTGATAATGGATTAACCGGTCTAGGTAATCAGCAACAGGATCCATTCACAATACCCTTAGCTGAGCATGGAAATGAAGCGAATTTCTATGGGTTCATTAACACATTAAATATTAGGCCGGGTGAGTCGAAGTCCCTAGTAAATTATGTACAAGTTGGAGAAGCTGGTGAAGAAGGATTAAAAAATCTGGTTGCTAGTCTAGATGGACTTAATAGTCTGCTAGACGTAACCGGATTAACAAACGCACAAATTCGTTCAATTAGCAACTGGGATATATCTGCTATAGAGGGACTTGATACTGGAGATCATCTGGTTATTCCAACTGCTCCTGCACCTAAAGAATTAGTAACTTCATCGCCGTATGATGTTAAGAATAAATCCATTGCAGAAATGCAGCAGGATATGATTAATGGCAAAACTACTTCTGTACAAATTACTCAAGCCTATTTAGATAGAATCAAGGTATACGATGAGGGACAATTGGGATTCCATGCATTCCTGCATGTATCTGAAACTGCGCTTAACCAAGCAAAAGCTGCTGACGATGCCCGTGCACAAGGTGTAAAAGGTGATTTATTGGGTATTCCAATTGCGATAAAAGATATTTATGATACAAAGGATATGCCTACTACCGGTGGCAGTAAAGCTCTTGAAGGCTGGCAGCCTGATTCTGATGCATTCCAAGTGAAAAAACTGCGGGAAGCTGGAGCTGTAATTATTGGTAAAGTAAACACTTCTGAGTTTGCTAACAGCGGAAGCTTTAGTGAAAGCGGCTGGCAGCAAACATGGAATGCACTCTATCCATCGAAAACATCTTTTGGCTCAAGCGGCGGGTCTGCAGTATCTGTTGCAGCTGATTTTGCAGCAGCAGCAATGGGATCGCAAACAGGGGTATCTCTATATGCACCAACTACAGGCGCTAGCTTAAAAAGCTTCCGGGGTACAGACGGTATGGCAAGTACTACAGGTGTACTGCCACTCACTTGGGGACAAGATTATGCAGGTCCCATTGCCAAAACAGTAACTGACCTAGCCATTATATTGAATGCTACAACGGGTACGGACCCACAGGATATTTTCACAGTCACTGCTGATGCAGATCATAAGCGTCCAGTGGATTGGAAGGAATCTCTGGATGCTAATGCATTGAAAGGAAAGAAAATTGGATACATTCCTGCATCCTTTGTATCTGCATATGCTGATGATGATACTGGACAGGCAGTGATGGATAAGTTCTCAGAGCTTCAAGCAGCGGGGGCGACAATGGTTGAAATGTCAGCTGTACCATCAGGCCCTAGTCGTCCTTCAGGTATTAATGGATCTACTGAAGGTTGGGCACGTTATATTGAGCTTCATAAGGACTTCCCTTATATTGATGGAGCAAGTGTATTAGCTTCAGATAAAGTGCTTATCTATAACCAAAGAGGATATAGTACCCCAACTCGTATGACTGAACAGGCTGTACAAGATTACATTAAGTATAGAACTGACTATAAGGAAGTTATCAAAGGCTGGATGGACGCGAATGGTGTTGATGCTGTTGTTTATGCAGGTTTTATTAGCGACGTATATAACAATGACGCAGCAGCTTCTCAATTAAGTTCAGACCGTAACACAGGCGTATTAACCTCTACTATGGGACTACCTACGGTAGTTGTTCCTGTAGGAACGAATGACAGCGGATATTCTATCTCTATGCAACTGGTTGGTAGAGCATGGGACGATGCAAAAGTTTTAGGCATGAGCTACGCTCTTGAGCAACAAAGTCAAGCTAGACTACTTACAACATTTGCTCCAGCACTTCAATACGTTTCAAACTCTACTAATCCTGATCCAAACACAGATAATGGACCAACCCATCCAAATACTGGAGGAGGTACAGTGACACCTCCAGCAATAACAACGCCTATAGAAACACCGGCACCTGCAGAAACAATAACACCAGCAGATAAGCCGAAAGTTGTTAGTTTTGTAGATACAATGAATCATTGGGCAAAAACAAGCATTGACGCACTAATTGCTAAGGGATTATTGACGGGGTATTCCGATGGAACATTCCGCCCAAATTCAGGTTTGACTCGTGCCGAAGCAATTAAAGTAATTGCAACTTACATGGGACTTGAAGGACAAGAAAGTAACTTTATAGATGTATCTCCAACTCATTGGGCGAATAAGTTTATCGGTGCAGCTGCCGGATCAGGCTTGATGAACGGATATAGTGACGGAAGCTTCCGTCCAGATGAGAAGATTAGTCGTGGTGAATTAGCGGCACTAATCACTCGAGCCTTTAAGCTAACAGGTACTGGAAACACATCATTCAAAGATGTTACAAGAAATGCATGGTATTATGATTCCATTGATGCACTCGCATCCAATAATATTATTACAGGATACGCAGACAGTACATTTAAGCCTGAAAAAGATATTACTAGAGCAGAGTTTGCAGCAATTGTTTCCAGATTACTAGAAACTACTAATTAAAAGAAATTCAATTAAAAATGACAGAGTACTCGAGTAACCACGTTTACAGGAAGGGCCATCCCGAAAGGGATGGCCTTATAACTTGCCGTTACAGATAGTGCGATGAACCGTATCATAAGTAGGGCGAACCCTATCCACACAAAAAACGACTCATCCGTAGACAAGTCGCTTTCAAGTTTTATTATTAATGGATTATTACTGTGTAATTGTCATCAGTCTCACCGCTTCGCCTTATAAAACTCATGATACAGCTTCATCAGCGCTCGCTTCTCAATCCGTGACACATAGCTGCGACTTATACCAAGTTCCTTAGCAATCTCCCGCTGTGTCCTCTCTTCTCCACCTGTATCCAGCCCAAACCTACCCACCACAACTTCTTTCTCCCGGTCATCCAGAATATCTAGGTTGCGATATATCTTACTCTTCTCGATCTTCAGATCTACTTCTTTAATGACATCATCAGCTTCGGAGCCAAGGATATCGATGAGAGTAATTTCATTACCTTCCTTGTCTGTCCCAATTGGATCGTGCAGAGATACATCTTTACGAGTCTTCTTCAATGATCTAAGGTGCATTAGGATTTCATTTTCAATACAACGAGCCGCAAATGTAGCCAGTTTCGTCCCTTTGTTCGGACGGTAGCTCTCGATGGCTTTAATCAGGCCGATCGTGCCGATGGAGATGAGATCCTCCATGTCTTCTCCGGTATTATCGAATTTTTTCACTATATGGGCAACGAGCCGCAAATTATGCTCAATCAACAAATTGCGGGCCTTGGCATCTCCCTCAGCCATCATCCCTAAGTATCGGCTTTCCTCCTGCTCCGAGAGCGGTTGTGGAAATGCATTATTCCTTACGTATGATACCAGCAGCGTCAGTTCTTTGATCAGCAACGCAATCGTGCTTAAGAATCCAGGCAACTTGGCGACACCTCCCGCACTTGTACAATGAAACCGATCTGTTTGCCTTACGGGTTCATGGTCATCCTTATTGTATGTGGGCGTGCGCCTAGAAGTGCCTGTACGGGGGAAATTGTACAACCACAGAAATTTATTTTTTATACGAGAAATCAGTCATACTCTACTCATTCACTTGTCTTTTAACACGATGTTGTTAGCGGTAATTCTCACTCTCTTCTGATAATAAACTCCTCTTCTCTAGACGTAAGAACCTTAATGATGTCCTTATCAAAAGTAACCTTCAAAATAGACTCTGGTAATTGTTCAAGAATACCCCCGCAAGAATCTCCCGACGGATCACCGTACACAGCCGAAGCCAGCCAGTGGATTCCAGGTTCAAGGAAAGTCGTCAGTGTAGGCAAAACAGTCCGGGGATGAAGCAGGTTTGTGTTGGCATTAGGCCAAATTAGCTCCGCCTTTTCATAGCCGATCAAACCCTTGACTCCGCTTGTTCCCCATGCTGTAGATACTGCGGCGGTTGTAAGGCCGATCTGCTGTTCCACCCCCGCTTCCTGACCAAGCGCGAAGCCGCCCTCTGCGGCGTCCAACGGTCGTCCGGTCTCGATCCGGTGTATCCGAATATGCCAGGGCAGCCCAGCAACGATCCAGGTCCGAACCTCCACATTAGTCCATGGCTTCCAGACGGAGTGCAGCACATTGTCCACAATTGTTGTCTCCATATTCCGCCGTCTGACCCGATACAAGTTGTCCCCGCTCTCACTCAGAGCGAGCATGGAATCAAATGCCCCTTGAGACAATCCCCATTCGGAGCGGGACACACTGAATCCGAAGCCTGTTGAGTATACAAATTTCTCATACTTGGCAGACGTGTGGGTATGTTCATTCGTATATAGATGACCGCTGTTGAAGGCAGCCACATGGCCGGAAGCAGGTTCGCGGACAATGACAAGATGCGCAGGCTTCTGGACTATAACTGCAGGAATATCCGGCAGCGGCAGTTCTTCTTCCTTCCAGAATGGATGCTCCGCGCTGAGAGCCAATGGCAGGAATGTCTTTAACGCCCAATAGGGGGAACCGGGAGCATTATAATTCTCCGCCATGACCAAGTTGGGGTAGGTATAACCAATCGTCAGAACGCCTCCGGCATCAAAGATCGGCTGGCTGAACCACCAGCGCAAATTGCGCAGTACTAATCCTTTGACCACACCTACAGGGAATCCTTCAACGCCTGCATAGACGAGTGCGCTCCAGAAAGCAGACTGGGCAAAGCGGTAGGTTAAGCTCCTTCCATAAGGAAGGGCAGATCCGTCCGGAGCGAACCAGCCCAAGAATTCGGTGGCAAAAAGCCGGGCCCGTTCTTTGAACACCTGTGAACGTTCCGGGTCCTCCTGTTCCATCAGCTTCGCGTACAGTAGCGCATAGTAATGGATGGCAAAAGGAACATAATAATCGCTATGCCCGTTAATTCCATCACTGTACCAGCCATCACCCAGATAAAAATCATCCATTCGCTTCAGATTGTTCTCCAGCTGCTCCGCGTCGTAGGGACAGCCGACTCTGCGGAATCCGACATTAACCAGCACGTTGAAGAACAGCCAGTTGCAGTCATAGCAAGGATGGGAATTAATCTGATTCAGCCAACTGTACAATTGCTCCTGTTCCTTCTGGGTAAGTGGTGACCAGATCTGTTCAGGAATGGCGGCTAAGGCGAAACCGAAGACCGCCATCTCTACCAGACGCTGGTCATAATCTTGAACTTCACCCCAGTATTCTTCATGGGCAGGATCCGTGCCGTGGCGTATGCCATCCAGCACAGTATCCCAAAGCCCGCTTTCTCCCCCTCCTATGAGCAGGGGCACTAAGCCCCATAATACCCGGGAGAAACCTTCCATTTCTGCAGTTGCAGCCGGATAGCTGGCTCCTGTTCTACCGATTGCCAGCCGTGCACTACCTCTGCTGTAGAGCGGTCGAAGCGGATCTGTAAGCTGTTCAAGAGCAGAGATCAGATCCTCCCGGGTCTTTAGCGGATTTTTAGCAATAGTCGTAAATGTCTTCTCAGTCTGCATTATATGCCCCCTATTCCCAGTAGAACGGTCCGGCTTCTTTTAGCCGGGCTAGTGCTTCGACATAGAAGAAATCTCCGTAGATAAGCGGAACATCTATATTCCGATTCTCAGGATAGTTACTCGTACCATGAAGCAGCAATCCTTCTTCTTCTGCATTGTCCCAAGTTCCATAATTCCTATAAAGGGATTCTGTAATTCTTATAGCCCCGTTCTGATATACATGCGCCTCCGAGTCATCTACTTGGCTAGCTAACAACAGCAAGCCACTCGCTGCACAGGCACCAGCAGAGCTATCCCGAATCTCCCCAACTTCACCGGGAGCACGAAAATCCCAATGTGGAACATGATCTTCGGGCAGACGGGTCAAGAAAAAATGCGCAACCTGCTTGGCTGTATTGAGATAACTCTGCTTGCCCGTATGATGATAGGCCAATGACAGTCCGTAGAGTGCCCAGGCCGCCCCGCGCGACCAAGCCGACTCAGGCGCATAACCTTGCCCGCCAAGCTTCTCAACCACTTCGCCCGATTCCGGGTTGAAGTTGACGATGTGATAAACCGAACCATCCGGCCGGATGAAATGCTCCAGCACCGTATCCATATGCGCCTCAGCGATATGTCGATAACGTGGATCCCCTGTTACTTCGGAAGCCCAGAAGAGCAGGCTGGTATTCATGCAGCAATCGATAATGGCTACCCCACTGTTATCCTCGCCTTCACTCCATGGATTCCAGGCCCGGATGTAGCTTCCTTTCAGATTGAAGCGGGCCGCCAGATAGTTAGCTGCCTTCAACGCCCGGACTCGTGATGCCTCTCTGCCCGTGAGCTTGTAGTTCGCAACACTGGTCAACAGCCACATAAAGCCTAGGTCATGGTCCAGCTTCACATAACCATCCAGCACCTCGTCAAGCCGTTCCTCACACTGCTCAGCAACCGCTTTCAAATCCTCATCACCACTCTCAGCATAGAGCTGCCAGAGCATTCCCGGCCAAAAGCCGGCTGTCCACCAGTTTGGTGCTTCAAGCACGTATTTGCCGCCTTGACTCGCATGGGGGAATTCTGCACCGATTCTCCGGTTGTTCGTTCTAGTCTTCTCCAAGGCTTTGCCCCAAGCCTCGTCTACCCAAGCTTGCTTTACTAATCTACTCATCTAAATCCCGCCTTTATTCGAATTAGCCTCTACCCTCTGATAGAGGACTTTTTATAAGCTCAGGCCCATCTTTTATAGAAATTGAAAAGTGAATACCAGTTTGCCCACCGCGCCAAGCTGAAGCACATGGAAGTCCAGACTATACCAGAGCTTCTCCATGCCAAAATGATCCCGGTACATATGCACAGTAATCTCCGGCTCAACTTTCAGTGAATCGTAAGTCACTTCAACGCCGCGAGTCATAGTCCCCGGCAGCAGCAAGGTACCCGGATGAAAAAGCTTAGGCTCACGCCAGGTGACAAACCGCTCCGTCCAGCTCGCTGGAATTCCCGCATACCGGTAAGTGTCTGTAAGCTCCAGCCGTGGACATTCCTCTTTATGCCAGACGAACGAACGGATTAAGGACTGTAGTCCTGTTACCTGATACGCCTGTGTCAGATCCAGTGTCAGCTCATCATTCTCCTCCGCCGATGCATACAGCACTGTGGAGCTGAACTCCCGACCGGCCAGCTGATACTGGCCATCAATGATCGGCAGCGAATGACCCTGTGATCCATTGCAGTCATACTGGTAACGGCCAGCCCCAAAATAATCAGCAGTATACTCTCCGCTCCCAAGATCGGATGCATAGATTTCTCCCCGGCCGCTCAGAATGAAATGTCCCAGATCATTATGGTTATGCGGTTCAGCATTGTGCCCGCCCTTAGTGGCGAATCCGAATGAACCCGCCTCCGACACATGACGCGAGACAAGCCAAGCGGCATCAGGGAGAAAATAGCTGGCGGCTCGCCAAGCTTCGTCCTCCTTGCCAGCCCTGGTCCAGATCAGATTGCGGAAAGCCGGTGCAAAGCGGCTGCAATGATCTTCAGTGTAAGGAGCACGCAAAGCGGATGGGGGGCGTTCGACATCCGTACAGACTTCCGCCAGATAATGGGACAATCCCATATGTACTAGCACCTGAGGCACTGAATCAGAGAAATTGGCTACATGACTTCCGTCAATGAAACATTTTTGTTGGAAGCGCGCGATTTGCGCTACCTTCTCTTGCTTGAACCAGTCCAGTCTGCCTGCGCTTCTGGAACAGAGCAGATCGCTATAATAAGTGAAATAACCAAACCCATAATTCCAGTACCCAAGGCCTTCCAGACAGGCACCATCCTCACCGAACCCTTCCAGGTAATACAACATGGCGCGCTCTGTCCTCAGCAGAATATCCGCAAGCATGGCCGGGTCCTCCACAGACAGCAAGGCAGCAGCCCCGATTGATCCCGCACAGACCGCTGCCCAATTATGCCGCGCTGTCTCCCAATCATAAGGGCCATTTTCAAGAAATGGACGAAACAGTCTCCGCTCTACTTCATGGTGGATTCGGGATCTCAGAAGCTGCGAAAGTCGTTCCCCGAGCAAAAGTAAAACTTCACTTAAAGTAAATCCGGTCTCGGAAGAAAACAGATCAATATACCGGTTGATATCAGCTGCATTATGATCCGCTGGGAGGTGGGCCGGAAGACACCAGGTGTACTCATCGCATATAGCCCAGAGGATGTCCTCCAGCTTCTCCAGTACTTCCGGATGATCCGGCTCCAGCAAAGCCAGAAATACATAAGTATTCAGCCTTCTTCTCCGTTCAAAATAGACCCGTTCATATTCCAGCCTCGAACCCGTACGCGAATAAGTGGAAAATAACGTATACGACAGTTCAGGTATAGACTGCCCGTCCAGTCTTACCGCCTCCGCGCGGATCTCGCTGCTATCTGCCTGTAGTACTCCCGATGATAACGCCTGTTTCCAAAAAGCAGCCGCCTCCCCCTTTGGATAATACAAGCTCAGATCGACTGGCTTCATTTTATGCACTATTTCCAAAAGCATCTGTTTATTCATGCCTTTTTTCCTCCTTATAGATCAGTCAGATCCGCGAAGCATCTTATTCTTCACTAATATGGCTGAATACTTTTTATTCCAAGGCATGATCTCTCATAACATCCTCACCGGCTGTAATTTTTAATGAAGTCCATTTCATCTCTTCCCCTGACCAGAAAGGATCAGAAGGGAGCAGCCCCAGCGGGAGGAATACGGAGGCGCATAAATAAAGACTGCCTGTATTGATATAGCTCTCCGCAAGCTCCGGCTGATAACCGTATACCCCCGGACGTAGCCATCCGGACTCATCCAGCGTATCCGGATATTCCATAATTCGCGTAATCACAGCTGTCAAAGCGCAGCGTACCTGTGCAGGGGGCAATGCTTCCTCCAAAAAATGCTGCAGCGCCGCCTGCGACAGCAGTTGAAACGCCCCAAAACGGTAAACGATCGAACGCCCGATAAAGGGATAGGTTCCATCCGGTGCAATGATCCGTTCGAGAACAGTAGCGTATCGCTGTGCCCGTTCCAGAATCAGCGGTTTCAATGCGGAATATTGCTCCGACTCCTGTTCAAAAAGTGCTACCACATCCACCAGCATCGGCTGAATAACAAAGCTGTTGTAATAATCCCAGTGAAAGTCCTTGCCATCCCCGTAAACTCCGTCGCCCTTATACCAATCCATGAACATATGGACCGCATAACCAACGCGCATCCGGTCATATTCAGGATCGCCGAGTATATACAAAGCGGCTTCCACCATTGCACTGAACAGCAGCCAGTTGCTTCCGCTTGGCGCTGTCCGGCGTGTCTGCTTCAACGCTGTTATTAAGTTCCCTTTGACCCGCGCACTCAGCTTGGCGGCAAGCTGCTTTGGTGCACGAACCAGCGCGTGTGCCAGGAATGCCGCATCAACCAGCGGTTGGCCTTCGGTCTTGAATTCCATATAATCAGGTGAATTCGGATCAACAGCGGCATCAATGGCTTCCAGCATTAGCCCTGCATAACGTGCTCTAAGCTGTTCTTCCGCACTCTCAAGTCCCTCTAGTTCAAGCCAAGGGGCCATTCCGCAAGCCAATCTCGCAAAAGCCTCCAAATGGGCAAACTGGCTCCGATCCCTATGAAACTCTGTAGGCAGCTGTTCCTTTAATTTCCGCTCAGCCAAAGCATTCAGCACAGGCCCCCCGATCAGCAGCATTGTATCCAGCCAGTATTTACGCTGTTCCTTCCCATTCATGCACAATTCCACCCTTTCAATTGCGTCTAATCAGCTACAGCTATTTCTCTTGCCTACCGCCTGAATCTTGTTATATTGCGTAATCTTCTACTATAGTTTAGTGTTGTATTATTGCAATGTCTTTGCGAATAATGATGTTTTATTGCGTATATTGTGATCAATCTGAAAGGGGCAATTCCAATGAAGCATGCCCAGTATTATGAGCCGTTCGATGGAGATATTCTGGCAGGTATCGGAAACTCGCCCATCTCACCTACCAGGGATTTTCACATCCATGATCACTATGAGATTTTCCTGTTCTTGGGCGGCAAGGTGAACGGTTTTGTAGATCAGTTCAGCTATCCCCTGCAGCGGGGCAATGTTCTGTTGTTCAACAATCACGAGATTCATAAAATCATCAATTTATCTCCAGAGCCTTATGAACGGTTGACAATCCATTTCAAAGCTCCACTTGTCTATCCCTTCTGTACCGCATCTACAAATCTGCTCGCTTGTTTCCAGAACCGCCAGCCCGGAGAACATAATCTCGCGCAAATGGATGAACCGCTGATTGCAGAGTATACAACCCTTGCTTCCCGCCTGATTGAGACATTAGAGAATCAGCAGTACGGGAGCGAAGTTCTGGCTCTGACCTACCTGGTTCAAATCCTCGTCCTCATCAATGAGCTGTACAGCCGTACCCGATCCACCGTGCCCAGCATTATTTCCTCACATATTCAATCAGCCATGAGCTATATCGACAACCACTTGCATCTAAATCTGTCACTGGAGCAAATCGCTGGAGAACTGAACGTCGATAAATATTATCTCAGCCATCTGTTCAAACAGCAGACAGGCGGAACCATCTACCGTTACGTCTTGCTCAAAAAAATAGCGTTATCCAAGCAGCTCTTGTCCGCCGGGAACTCCGTATCCGATACCTGCTATCTGTCCGGCTTTAACGATTATGCCAATTTCATCCGTACCTTCAAGAACATCACGGGCATTCCACCTGGGAAATATGGTAAAAGAGCTGAGCTATAAAACTCAAATTCAAGGATTTTTCAAAAAAAGATGCACTCGCAACTGCGGTGAATAGTTGGACTTCCGGCCGCTGTTTTCCTAAGCACTCCCTGCCTCTCCAAATCTATAAAGAACCTGGCAGCCCGCTTAATGCAGCCTGCCAGGTTCTTTGAAATGCTACTTACAAATATCCAGCAGATTGGAGATAACTTGCGCACCTTCGGCACGGGTCATCGTCTCTTGTGGCGCGAATTGCTTATTGCCGCGTCCCTTGATCAGTCCCGCCTGTTCGGCGATATTTGCTGCGCTCTTCGCCCAGTCATGAATCCGGGAATAATCACTGAACGATCCTGCAGCAGGTTCATTGGTCCCGCTTCCCTGCAAATATTCATAAGCACGAACGATCATCACAGCCATTTCCTCGCGGGTAATGCTCTGATCCGGTGCGAACGAATCTGCACTTCGTCCGAGCACGATGCCAGCTCCGCTAACAGCTGCAACGGCTTCGGCATACCAGGCCTTGGAATCCACATCACCAAATGTTGCATGGCTTCCTGCCTTAAGCCCAAGCGCGCGTGCAATCATAGCAGCGAATTGTGCCCTAGTTACATCCCCTTGCGGATTAAATTCCGTACTGGAAATGCCTTCGATAATATGCTTCGCGGCCATGGTCTTAATCACATTAGTGGCCCAGCTGTCACTGCTGACATCCGTGAACAGCTTATCGTATTCCAGGACCGCATACTGGCTGAAATGCCGTATTTCAGCAGTCCACTTACCATTAGTCAACGTTCCGCCCATGAAATCAAGCGCACCATTTGCAGAAATATAGTAGCTGCCTAGCAAGCTTATATTGGCATCCGGATCTACGTTGAACGTAAGTGTCAACGGTTTATCAAAAGCAGTTACCGTTACAGCAGTGCCGTTCGCAGCAACAACCTCCAAGCTGAAGTTGATCACATCACTTGCCGCAGATAAATGTACGGAACCATTAGCAGCCCGATTATTGATTAACTGTTCCACAGCATCTCTGGATACCTTCACTGCTGAGAGCTTAATTCGCGCCCCCTCCGTTTGACCTCCAATAGCTTTTTCTTGAATGCTCTTCAGCACTTCTGGGGTCAGATCGATAGCAACCTTACTCCAAGCCAGACGTAGAGTGTTCTCTCCGATGATTCCTGATAGTCCTGCTGGAAGCAGTATGGATTCTGTAGCTTCAGTAAGCTGAACCGTTATTACTCCTCCAACCGGTGCCGTGAAATCCTTTCGATCAAGAACCTTTTCGGCCTGCGGCAGCGGTGTTGGCGCCGGGGACGGGGTGACTGCTGGCGTTGGTGCTGCCGTCCACACTGGTGCTTCCGTTGGCGCCGGCGGAGATGTTGGTGCTGTTGTTGGCTCCGGTTCCGGCGTTGGCGTTGGTGTTGGTGTTGGTGTTGGTGTTGGTGTCACTACCGGAGGTTGCTCTGCTTCGCCCACTGTCACGGTTCTAGTCACTTCGATAGCCGCGTTGCCCGCCGCATCACTCACATTATAATGATAGGTGTAGATGCCTGCCGCCTTAGTGTCCAGTGCCAGCACATTCTCCTCATTCTTCGTAATCGTTGCTACAATGTGCTCCGTAATGTCGCCGTCACGGTCATCTACCGCTGTGGCTCCGGCATCCGTATAGCTTGCGCCATTTTCCAGTTGAATGGATGGTTCACCAAGCAGTGTAATCACCGGCTTCATTACATCCGGATCAAGTGCAACGACTACTTTTCTTGTCACTTCCGCAGCCGCATTGCCTGCAGTATCGCTGACATTATAATGGAAGGTATAAATATCAGCTTTCGCCGTATCGAGAGCAGTCAAGCCGTATACTTCACTGCTAACTGTTGTAGTTATACGGTCTGTAATATCACCATCCTTGTCATCATAAGCAGTCGCTCCTGCATCTGTATATTCAGAACCGATGTGCAAATTCACTGTCGCATCACCTAACAGAGTAATCAAAGGCTGAACAGTATCCGGCTCCGGCAGCTTGATTGTTCCGCTCGCTGAACTGTCCGCTGTAGCCTCTCCCTTACTCAGTGATACCGTAAAGCTGAAGCTGCCGTTAGTCTCATCGGTTGCTTCTTGGAAGGAAGACAAGGTAATCTCACCGATCGCAACTCCAGTATCATTGAGACCGGGCAGAGCGCGTATCGTCTGCAGCAGCCAAGTCTGGACAGCTTCTTCGCTGTTTGCCGCTTCCTTCTGCACGCTGTATACCGCACCTTCTATGATACTCTTAGCCTCATTTACAGCCTGCTCATTAGCAACACTGGCTTTATCTCTAGCTACAGCCACATAGCTGATCAATGCAGCCTGATTGCCTGAATACGTATTGTTTATTGAGTATTTCACAGTACCGCTCAACGGAAGCGTGAAGTCATAGTTAATCATAGCGCCATTAGGACCTGCGACGAGGCCGGTTCGGACCGGTTTGGTCACTTCTTTCCCTTCAGCGTCAATATAGCTGAGCGTAATATCCATCGTGCGGTTGGTGTTGTTCCACCAGTCCCGATGGAATGACGTAATCGTATATTTGCCTGCGTTCAAAGGGAGCAGGTATACAAGTGGATTATTTTTTGTATCCGAACCATAAACACCTGTCTGACTTTTATCAGAAGGAACTACAGCGCCACCAAGCCCCTTGAGGAGGTACTTAGTACTGGTATGCCCCCATACGCTATTGCCTGTCGAAGGCTGATCCGCCTTGTTATTAAGCAAGCTGTCACCTACAAAATCCTTGATTAACGTATACGGCGGCGTGATACCGTCCACCGATACACCAGCATCGAGGAAGTATAAGAGCCCCTCCGGCACCACTTCCACATAACAAGTTGTTTTCAGATTTCCATAAGTGCCGGTTACAGCTACCCGTTCATACGGATTATTGAAGCTGGCCGCATTTACATTCCACTTTACTGATACCAGCAATTTGGATCCGTCTGCCCGAGTGGCTTCCACCTTGTCTGGAAGATTCGGCAGTTTTCCGGCATAAGTAGCCAAATCCTGAGGAGCGACAAGCTCCCGTATATCTCCCGTAGTCAACTGGTTCTGGGCGGAGATCAGGCGTGCTTCAAGCTGAGTAACTCCTTCCTGATCCAATTTGTATAAAATAGGATTATCCAGCGCTTCCTGTGCAGCGCTCTGTGCATCTACGAAGAGCTGCCAGTCTCTGTCCGAATATTCATCCTGTTTGTTCATTTCTTTCGCGGCTGTTACCGCCGCCTGAAGAGCAGCAGTATCTACAGTGCCGGTTACTTCCCCGGAAACAACCGCCACCGCATCGACAACCAAGGTGCCGCTTACCACCTTTATTTGCACATGGTGCTGGCCATATTTAAGCCCGCGGAGTGTGTACGTCTGGTACAGCTCCTTGGAAGCTAATGTATCAGCCGATAGAGTAATAACTTTTCCGTCCACCGTTACCTCAAGCTTCGCCGATCCGTTATTCGCTCCTAGAATATCCAGTCCGGTACCTTCAAACGTGTATTCCATTGCAGCGTCTACAGCCTGGCTGGTAGAAAGAGAACGCTGGTAAATGTACATGCCCGCTCCGTTTATATGGCTCCACGACCCGGTATATATCAATTTAGGGTTCGGAGCAGCAGCCAGGTCATACATTTCAAGATTGTCTAGAAGCTCTGAATAATACGGCGTGTAGCCCTCAACCTTCTCCACCTTCAAATTATCGAAGCGGACGTGATAGTAGCCGCTGGCCAGATCTACCCGGCCGGACAATTCAGGAGTAGGATCGGTATAGGAAGCCAGCTTCACCCCATCCAGATAGGCGGTCACTTTATCGCCCGCAACCTGAACGGCAATATTATGCCATGCGTCATATGCGGTATCGAATCCGTCGATCTTCACGCCGCCGGAACCGTTCGCGGCATTTCCGCTCGCAACTGCGCTATTGTTGACCAGCAGCTGCCAGCCGCCGTCGAACCAGAATTTCAGCACATACGGTGTACCGGTTATGGAGTGGGAACTGCCACCTCCCTGATAACGGGCACCTATCGCAGCATAATTGGCTCCGCCCTGAGTATTGTTTGTTTCGAACGAAACATCAACACTGGCCTTGTAGTTCATCCACCGGTTGTCGCCGATGGCCGTTACTGGATCTCCGCTGTTCCATGTGCCGCCAAGCCCCATGGTTCCCGTGTCCAGCTGCTGCCGCAGGACATAATTGTCAGACCCGTCCGGAAGATAGGCCTCAAATGCCCCATTGCGGTCATGGGTATAACGCGGGGTAACGCTTTGGGAACCTCCGCGGGATTCAATATAGCTCTGGGTACCCTCATATTGGCCGCCTGCACCAATCTTCACGACAGTTTGCTTAGAATAGTCAAAATCATCAGCATACAGAATGTTGTCCCCAGTACTGTGTCCCGCTCCTGTAGTATCGGTATCCAGTACGGTACGCTCGCCTTCTACAGGCAGCGGTGTATTATATTCTTCTTTGTCCTTGTTCTTCAAAGTAGACACGGTCACGGTCGAATACGGTTTAACCTTAACGGTATACACCCCGCTGCCATCAGCAGTGATATCACCGAGATACTGCATATAATTGCTGTTGAACGCTTCTCCTGCATCAGCAGCACGGGTTTCCCATACTTCCATGGATGGATTACCCGTATAAGCCATATTGACTGTCTGCAGCTTGTAGATTTTGGAATACTCGCTGTCGTTCACGATAACCGTCGAGAAATCTTTTTTATCAGGTGCTGCAAGGGTTATATAGCTAGGGGAACCGTTGCGGCCGCTGACCGGATTGGTGCCTGTCGCACCTGTGGAGCTGGCTTGAGGAACCGCTCGCCAGATCCCAGCAGTATTATCCTCGTTCTCCCAGCCTACATTCGCAAACCAGCTGTAATGCTGCAGAGTAACAAGACCCGCATCATAATGAATCCAGCCTGACCACGGATCGCGCATGCTGACCAATTCCTTGAAGGAATATTGTCCGCCTTCATAGAAGGAGCCAATGGCTGGCTGGTAAATAAAGTGCGTCCGGCGGGAGTTAACGAATCCTTTAATAATCGTGTTACTCATCTCCAGCGGACTGCCGACACCACCAATGCCGGTTCCTGCCACTGTAGGATCTTTCATATTGTTGTTAGGACGGAAAGAGGAATTACTGAAGGTAGACTGCGCCTCACTGTTCCAGACCTCAATATCATATTGTTCTGCGAGTTTTTTGAAATTGCCTGCGCTGTCGTCGTCCGTGTTGTAGTGGTATCCAGCAATCGGTACAGCTTCCCGCAGAGAAGGATCACTCACCATACTGGCACCGAAGCTGCCAATCCCGACTTCATCGGAAATCACAGACTTGATCCGGTTGTACAGTTCCCGCTCTTCGGTGCTGTTGAAGCCTTCGCTGTCAGTCTTGACTCTCTCAGCGTACTGTTTGGTCCACGCCAAATCTGGAGCGTGCTCGTTGATATAAGGATTAACGTAATCGGCCATATAACCGTATTCACGATAAGCGGCCAGAATGGTTTTTTTGTACCAGGTATAGATTTTGTCGTTGTTATTCGCCCAGGCCGGAGCACTCCATCTCAGGATGCTCACCTTAAGATCAGGGTTCACTGCCTTGGCATCTGCGGCAAGCTGGAAGCCGGGATGCCGGGTAACATTTGCCTCTTCATCGGCCGTACGCATAGTCGCCGGGTCAGGTCCGGTGGAGTTATTGCGGTCATTGCCCATCTCGATTTTCACATGCGTCATGAGCCGATGTTCTCCACCAAATAAGATCTGAAGCATTTCTGCATAAGCCTCTGGATGCTCTGACTTATAATCCAGCAAAAGCGCACTGGTGCTGTTAGCGCTTAGTACGCCAAATCCCTTGAACGTAAGGCCGTTGACATTGTCAGCTTGGATATCGTTGCCGTCAAGCAGAACCTTGACCATAGAAGCTGCGCTCTGTGTAGCTTCTTCGATCTGTTTCTTGATTCCGCCCTTGGCAACGGCGAACCAGCTCAAAATAGGTTTTTCGTCAGCAACATAGGCGTAAGTCAACGTCATTGGACTACTAACGTCAATGTCTCCAGGAATGGTGAATTCGCCTGAAATTAGCTTAGTCACATTAGTGTTGAACTGGTCAAACAAGATCGTCTTGGTTGCCCCGCTAGCATCCTTATACTCGATCTGAGGACGTATTACACGGGAGCGGCTGCCATACCAATCATGGAAACCGCTGCTGAGCGTATAGGTTCCAGCTTCAAGCGCTTTTAATTTATACACGATATGATTGCTGGCAGGGTCGGCACGAAGTCCGACAGTCCATAGGGACGGATCAGTAGCTGGATCGGTAAGTCCCCCGTCTTTGGAATTCTTAACCTTGTTTACGGAATCATCAAATCCCCAGTCCGCCGTACCGCTGATATACTTCTGGTCGGGGGACTGGTTGAGCAAATCGCTGCCGCTCAGCGTGCGAATCGCTTCGTACAGCGGCGAGGAAGTAGGCCCGTTGCCTACGGAATCGCCCCCTCTGCCGCTATCCACAAAGTAAACCAACGGATTACTTGCGGGCGGAATAACTTCCACACTGGCAACGACCGGCCCCCCGTTCGCTGTACCGCTGACGGTCACGGCATCGTATGGCACGGCAAAGGTATCTGCACCAATATTCCAGTTCACTGCTGTGCTCTGGCCTCCGATATCAATGCTGGATGGCAGAGTAGTATCTGCAATTGTTGTCGCCCCCATATGGGCGGCAGCGTAGATAGAATTTACGGTAGCAGCAGAGGCTGCAGACAGAGTGAATGCCGGAAACATCCCAACTACGAGCGCAGTAGTCATCGTTATTGAGAAAAACCTTTTACGAAAGTGCCTTCTGTTCATTCTCTTCTCCTCCTTTGATTGTAATCAATAAAAGAAAGCGTATTCATTTCGTTGTTAAACGAATAATCACTAGATTTATACAGACCCCTTTGACTTATAAAAAACCTGGCAGCCTATAAAAAATGCAACTGCCAGGTGAAATACGGTTCTAGCCCTTAATGCCCGATGCTGCAACACCTTGTACAAAGTACTTTTGCAGAGCCAGAAAAACAATTACAACCGGAATAATGGAAACCACACTTGCGGCCATAATCAGGCCATATTCGGCGGAATATTGCGAGATGAACATTCTTAGTCCAATTTGGATGGTCTTGAGTTTCGTATCCGTCAGATAAATCATTGGCCCCAGGAAGTCATTCCAGGTGGCGACAAAGGTGAAGATCGTCAATGTAGACAATGCTGGCTTGGACAACGGCAGCATGATTCGCGCCCAAATTCCATATTCGCTCAAGCCGTCAATACGGGCAGCCTCGCATAATTCATCCGGAACACCTTGATAGAACTGGCGCATCAGAAATACTCCAAATGCCGAGAATGCCTGCAGCAGTATGATTGCCAAATGCGTGTTGTTAAGCCCCATGTAACGCATCAGGATAAATTGCGGCACCATGTAAGCCTGCCAAGGGATCGCAATTGTTGCAATATATCCAAGGAATAGAATGTTTTTTCCCCGGAAATGCAGTTTGGAAAACGCATACGCAGCAAAGCTGGAAGTCAGTAGTTGTAGAATCGTTACGATAATCGATAATTTCGCCGTATTGTAAATAAAACGGCCCAGCGGAATGCGTGTCCAGATATCCGCGAAATTCTCCCAGCGCGGATTCTGTGGAATCCACTGCATTGGGAAGGAAAACACATCTTTGTTCATCTTGAGTGAAGAAGACAACATCCATATATACGGAACCAGCATCGCCAGTACTGTCGCAAACAACAAAATATACACAAGAACCATAAGGCTGATTCTAAGTCCTTTACTTTTACCAACCATATCTTTTGAATCCTCCTATTGTCCGTATTTCTTCTCGCCGCGGAACTGGACGATGGTGATGCCAAGTACCAGCAGAAACAATACAATGGCCATGGCGCTGGCATATCCGTAATCAAGCGAGCGGAACGCCGTATTGTAGATTTGATACACCATAACCCTTGTAGAATCATTCAACTGGTTATCGGCGCCGGCAAATAGGTTGATAAAGATATCGTAGACTTTGAACGAATTGATGACTAGAATCATCAGAACAAAGAAAGAGGTAGGCGCCAGTTGAGGGACCGTCACATTGCGGAATCTTCTCCAAGCGCCCGCACCATCAAGTTCAGCAGCCTCATACAATTCAGGGTTGATGCCCTGAAGACCTGCCAAGTAAATAACCATGTAATAACCCATGTTTTTCCACACTGTGAACAGTATTACTGTGAACATCGCCCAGTGTTTATCCGCCGCCCAGCGGGGAAGATCCTCCAGCGGGATACCGGTAAGGGTATGCAGGATATTGTTGATCGGACCCATCGTAGGACTGAAGATAAAGTTCCATACGGCAGCAACGGCTACCAGGGATGCTACATAAGGGAAAAAGAATACGGTTCTCATGAAATTGCGGGCCATTATCTTCTGATTAAGCAGAATCGCCAGCGCCAGCGCGACAATCATGGTGAACGGTACTACGCCAATAGTGTAAACAATGGTATTCCATAATGCTTTGTGAAATGTTGTATCTCTGATCAGCCGGGTGAAATTGTCCAGCCCGATAAACTTCATTGGATTGGCCCCGTCCCATTTCACAAAAGCAAGGATAAAGGCAAAAAACATAGGTACCAGCGTAAACAGGGCAAATCCGATAAAGTTCGGCGCAATGAAGCTGTAAGCTACCAGGTTTTCCCGGACACCTTTTGACAAATGACGTTTAGGGATCTTTTTTGTACCCAATATGGTTTCGTTCTGCATTCTTTCTCCTCCAAACCTTCTAAAACTTCCCCACAAATCTATACGCTTTAATATAAAAGGCGGGCTTTCACCCGCCCTATAATTCACCAGCTCTCTTACGGTTAATTATTCAAGAGCTGCTGTACGCGAGCATTCATATCATCCAAACCTTCGTCAATCGAAGCATTTTTAGTCATAATATTGTCATGCGCTTCATTCAAAATAACTTCGATGTCCGCGCTCTTTTCATGCATAGGCATTTCCAGATAAGTCTTAACAGTAGTCAGTGCCGCTTTGCTGTTCTCATCCGTAGGGAAGCCCTCGATGGAAGTAATGGAATTGATAACTTCATCATTCTTAATCGCTGGAATGGTTCCGGTGGAAGCAATAACTTTAGCGCCTTCTTCACCAGTCACGAATTTCATGAAATCAAGTGCTGCTTCTTTATGTTTGGATTTCTGATTTACAGCCAGAGAAGTAATTGTACCTAGGGTTGTACCGGCTTCCACACCATCCGGATGAGGGTATTTCGCAATGCCCCAGTTAGCCGATTGGGACTCGCCGCTCTTCACTTTCTCAATCTGTGTAGCAATAAACCAGCTGCCCATGTTCATAGTAGCAACGGAATTATTGTAGAATACGCCAGAATAGTGCGTGCTTGAAGTCTTCAGTGTGGCGTAATCCATTACGATGCCGTCTTCCTGTTCTTTCAGGATCCGCTCATAGGTTGGCTTCAAGAAATCGTAGTTTCCGTCAACAACAGTGTTCTTGCCGTCCAGAATACCGAACAGTTGAACCGCACTACGCCAAGTATGGTAGTGAGCTCCGTACACTTTTTCAGAACCGCTGCCAGAAGTCATTTTTCTGGCCAACTCATCATATTGCTCGAATGTCATATCATTGCTTGGATATTCCACTCCTGCTTTGTCGAACAAATCTTTATTGTAGTAGAGAATCCAGAAATCGCTGCGGAAAGGAAGCGCATACACCTCATCGTTCACTTCGATTTGTTCTACAGTACCTCCATATACCGAAGGATCAATAGCGTTGCCACTCATAAAGCTTTTAAGCGGCTCTAGGTGATTCTGTTTCACAAGGTTCGAGTAGCCCGGAATATCTTTAATTGTAAGTACGTCCAGATCTGCGCCACCGGACAGTTGTGTGCTTAACATGGTCATATAGTCCGTCGACCCCAGATCGACATATTCGATCGTTACATTCGGATGCTCAGCTTTATAGGCATCGATTAGCGGCTTGTAGTAAGCGGTAGCTTCCCAATCCCACAAGGCCCATTTCAAAGTCACAGGCTCCTGGCTCGGTTCAGCGGAAGCGTTTGCAGAATTCCCCGTTGCTGGAGCTGTCGTTGCAGCAGCACCTTCTTTGTTGTTATTACCAGAACATCCAGCCAGCAGACTCATGGAGAATACTGTGGCGAGGGTTATGCCATAGAATCTTTTCAGTTTCATTTAAATATCCCCTTTTCTTCTGATTGTGTAACTACGATCGGCTCTTCTGAGCTTAGTTCAAAGTTTATAGCTTTTTCCGCAAGAATGGCATGCATTATCAAACAAAGTTCATTCACTTTTCTGTGTTCTTCTTCCCTGCTCCGGTTCAAACCTGTAATTTTCTATCTAAAACATGTAAAATATTCAGCTTATGTACCTCCCCCTGTATCGGAACGCAGGAATATGCTATGGTATATGAAAACGCTTTATATGTTTTCACATTTTGTAGAGGAGTGTTAAATACGGTAAGAAAATCCACCATTAAAAGTCGCATTATTCTGCTCATGGCCGTATTCGCACTGCTGATAGCGTCGCTGCTTTCTTTTTTCAGCTATGAATTAATTACTTATTATCAGCGTAAAACAACCATCCAGGCGACCGAGTTCAATCTGCAGCTGGTATCTCATATTATTGAACAGGATTTGATTGATCTGTCATCCCTGGCGATGACCTGCAGCACTAACTCTTCTACTAATACCCTGATCACAGACTACTTCAGCTCACCTAAGGCTAGCTCTAAGGAAGCAGTTAATGTATTCAACTCGATGCAGCAGGACTTCCTGAACAACCGCTCCAACAGCTATGCCCGCCGTCTGATTGTTACGGATAGCAACGGCAAGTTTCTGCAGGTGGATAAAACCGGCACCTCTGTTCCGCTTACCATACACAATATCGGTCAAATTACCGGCCTTAGCAATGATGCCGAGGAGAAATGGGACCGGGTGATCAAGGACCCGCTCTCCAACACGAACGGAATTCCTTTTGTTTTTCCTATTTACGGCAAAGGAGCTTCCCGGGTTGGAACGGTGTACCTGTTAGCGAATACAACTGTTATTACCGACAAGCTGAAAGGGTACTCCCTGCCGAAGAATTCCCGGCTGCTGCTGACGCTCGGCAATCATCATTATCAGCTCATCGGCGATCAGGTCATCGCCATTGCAGAGCCGTATGAACCGGTGGCCTATACCAATGATAAACCTGTCGGTCCGCAAACCGAGCTGTCCATGGTCAAGCTGGCGGACGAGAAAGAGAGCCATATCGTGGTATCTTATCCCGTACGCAGCGGAGTCATTCTGTCACAGACTTTATCCAATGACCTGTTCGCTCCCAAGACAAATATATGGATTCTGGTTATGCTCGGCGTCTGTCTCCTGGTTATTGTCTTAAGCGCTATCATTACGCTGTATCTGACCCGTACCATCAGTCTTCCGGTGGAAAAACTGAAGAAGCGGATTGATAAGATCGCCCAGGGCAATTTCCTGCTGGACCGCAATATCGAATGGAACAGCGAGCTTGGCGATGTCGGACGGGGTATTAACCGCCTGTCCCAAGATATCGTAGCGCTTATGGACAGCCGGCTCGCTGACGAGAAACAGAAACAGGAGCTGGAATACCGGATGCTGCAGAGTCAGATCAATCCCCATTTCCTGTACAACACACTGAATTCGATCAAATGGATGGCTACAATTCAGAATGCTACCGGCATCGCAGAAATGACCACTTCACTATCTAGACTGCTGCGCAGCATCGCCAAAGACAACCGTAGACTGATGCCGCTGAAGGATGAGCTGAGCCTGCTGGATGATTATTTTCTGATTCAGAAATACCGCTATGGCAGTACGGTCTCTATGGTAAAGGAGATTGACAACGAGGAACTGCTAACCGGCCTAATTCCACGATTCACGCTCCAGCCCCTGGTCGAGAACGCCATCTTCCATGGCATTGAGCCCAAAGGCAGAGGAGAAATTCTCATTAAGGTGGCCAAAAGTGGATTCGCCGATATTCTAGTTACGATTGAAGACAACGGTGTAGGGATGAAGGAAGAAGAAATCTCCACGATTCTGTCGAATCCAGGTGACGGAAGCAAAGAAATGCCCGAGAATATTGGACTCCGCAGCGTAAATGAACGTTTGCGCCTGGCATTTGGGGATAATTACGGTCTTTCGATTGAGAGTGAGTCGGGCCAATATACCCGGATGAAGATTCTTCTGCCGTTCCTGCAAAAGGAATAGAGTAGCATACCAAGCAAGGATGTGATGGAATTGATCAAGTTGTTAATCGCTGATGACGAGGCGCTGGTCTGTATCGGCTTGCAGTCCATGCTGAAGTGGGAGCAATATAATATAGAAATTGTCGGCATTGCACACAACGGGGCTCAAGAGGAAGAAATGATTGACACCCTCCGTCCTGACATTGTAATCAGCGATATAAAAATGCCAATTAAAAGCGGCTTAGAAGTTGCCAATGCGGTACGCAAAAAACACGGCCGGCTTCCGCTGTTTATCATCTTAACAAGCTACGAGGAATTCGAATACGCACGTGGAGCGATTGAAGTGCAAGCCACAGATTATCTAGTGAAGCTGGAACTGACACCAGAGGCACTTGATGCCTCCATTCGGAAAGCAATTTCCCAATTGGAGGCTTTTCAAACCCTAGACAGCTATCCCATGCTTGCTCATAGAGGCAATCTACAAGCCCAACGCGATAAATTTTTCATCCGCCTGTTCAATAACTTATTCGCAAATAAAAACCAGTACCTTCTGCAGAGAGATGATTTAAACCTTGAGCTCAAGGAACCTGCTTATCTAGTCTGCACTTGCCGTATTTTGGGACCAGACAGTGTCCCGCCCCGCGGCGATAAAATGGTTGCTCTGTGCTCAAGTACCGTCCAAATGGCCAAAGATACGCTTACTTCCATAAGACCTTGTTATGTGACCAGTCTGGACTTGCGCAATTTTGCTGTAACCCTGCCCGTCAACGGGACGGATTCACGGCAATGGATGCCTGAGATTGAAATGCTATTGACCCATATGGCCTCCATACTCCATAACTACTTCAATGTAAGGATCATCGGCGCGATCGGCTTTGCGGTCGAGGATCCTTATTTGCTGCGGGAAAGCTACCTCGCTGCGCGAAAAGCGCTTCCTGCTGCGGTTAAAGCACAGTCGTTTGTGTTTTTTGCCGAAGGAGAGTCGCTGGAGCAGGATCATCTGTTGTTTGATTTCTCCGAATTGCGTACAGAGATCCGCCGTGCTTTTGAAGAAATGGATACCCAAGCTTTATACGCCATTATCTCCAAAATGATCGAAATCTTCGACGGCCGGGCCGACCTGCTGGTTCCCGCCACTGATGCCGCCTGCAACATTCTGTATATGGCCACTTCACTACTTGCAGACGGTGAGAATATTGTGGAGCAAATTTTCGAAAATGAACCGGAGGGCTACCGGGCTATCTACCAGATGCATACGATTGAAGAGATCGCCGGCTGGCTGATCCAGTTCAGGGACGGTTGCTCGGACATCCTCTCTACCCGCAGACAAAGCTACAAGGAGCAGCTCGTCAAAAATGTCCAAGAGTATATTAAACGAAATCTCGGAACTAAGCTCTCGCTCAATCAAGTGGCGGATGTCTTCAATTTCAGTCCCAACTATCTGAGCCACCTTTTCTCCAAGGTTGCCAAGGTCAACTATGTGGAATATATCACGGAGATCAAAATCACGACAGCCAAAGAAATGATGGCACGCGGGGAAGGTCGCATCTACGAAATCTCACAGAAGCTGGGATATGAGAGTGCCTTCTATTTCAGCAAGGTCTTCAAAAAGGTAACCGGAATTTCCCCCAGAGAATACATGCAGCAACTTAAAGCAGATTCACCGCCTGACCGAAGCCTCGGAGTAAACAACCGTTCTTGAGATCAAGAGATTATTAAGAATAATCCCACTTCGCAAAAATAAAGCCAATAAATCTGCAGGGAGCAGGCTCTGTTCCTTGCAGATTTATTGGCTTGCCATCACCCTCAGACAGCAACCCTAAGTATCACCCTTTCTCCTGCAATTTTTTTATTTTTATTTTTAAACTAGCAAAATGCTAATACTCCGGTCTTTCTGCCCTAAAAGTCTACCAAAAAACCGCTTACGAGACACTTTCCCAGCTATTAAGACGGCTGTTCCCATATTGACTTTTCAACATATAGTAATTAAAATAAACAACGCACACTAAATATAGTATAGATACGATTTTTCAGTATTTAAAGCTTATCCATTCAGTTTTCATACTATTTTCAATAGTTTTTAATATTTACAGGGGGACAGACACCATGCTAGTCGCGTATGATTCAAAAACAGGAAATGTCAGACGCTTCATCAGCAAACTTAAGTTGCCGGCTGTGCAGATTGAGGAGCATATGACGATTGACGAGCCCTATGTGCTTATTACATATACCACCGGCTTTGGACAGATTCCAGAAAAGGTGTCTACTTTCTTGAAGAACAATAATGCCAATCTGAAAGGCATCGCCGCCAGCGGCAATAAGAACTGGGGCGAGCTGTTCGCGCACAGCGCGGACTTGATTGCAGATCGGTATAACGTGCCCGTTATCGGTAAATTTGAGTTATCGGGTACATTTGGCGATGTAGAACGGATTAAACAGGAGGTGAGCCGGGTTGCGGCATATTGAATTAAACAACATGTTGATGAAGAGAGACGAAAGTGGCTTCTTTCAGTTAGACAAAGATCTTGAGGCAGTAGCCGAATTTATGCGGGATGTAGAGCGCCGGAGTCTGGCTTTTGCGAATACAAAAGCCAAGGTTGATTATATGATTGAACAGGATTTCTACGAGAATTTTTACGAACAGTACAGCACGGCGGAGATTGAAGAAGTCTACCAGATTACCCACGCCTACAACTTCAGTTTTCCATCTTATATGGCAGCTTCGAAGTTCTACACGGATTACGCTGTAAAAACCAATGACCGCAAACAATATCTGGAGCATTACCCGGACCGTGTGGCGGCAGTCGCCCTTCACCTGGGACGCGGCAACGCCGATACTGCCGGGGTACTTGCCCGTTCGATGATGGAACAGCGCCTACAACCTGCGACCCCAACCTTCTTAAATGCCGGTAAGAGCCGGCGTGGTGAGCTCGTCTCCTGCTTCCTAATCGAAATGGACGACTCGCTCAATTCCATCAACTATGTGCTGAATACCTGCATGCAGTTGTCGAAGATCGGTGGCGGTGTGGCCGTCAACCTATCCAAGCTACGCTCCCGTGGTGAAACTATCAAGGGTGTTGAGGATGCTGCGAAGGGAATTATACCTGTACTCAAGCTGATGGAAGACGGCTTCTCCTATGCAGATCAGATGGGTCAGCGTAAAGGATCAGGAGCAGCCTATTACAACATTTTTGGCTGGGACGTTCTGGAATTCCTCGACAGCAAGAAGATCAACGCCGACGAAAAAACAAGACTCAAAACCCTGTCCATCGGCCTGATTATTCCGAACCGCTTTTATAAGCTGGCGAAGGACAATGAAGCGCTGCATGTATTTGCTCCTTACAGTGTGTACAAAGCCTACGGAACGCATCTCGACGATATGGATCTGGATGACATGTATGATAAGCTGCTGGCCGATCCACGTGTCAAAAAGAAGAAAGCTATGAGCGCACGGGATATGCTGACCAAAATTGCCATGATCCAGCTGGAATCTGGCTATCCATATATCATGAACAAGAGCAATGCCAATGCGGCCCATGCCCTGAAAAACGTCGGACAGATCAAAATGTCCAACCTTTGTACTGAAATCTTCCAGCTGCAGGAGACCTCAGAGATTGCCGACTACGGACAGGAGAGTACAATCCGCCGCGATGTAAGCTGCAATCTGGCTTCCTTGAACATTGTTAACGTGATGGAACATGGCAAAATCCGTGAATCCGTACATGAGGGCATGATCGCCCTGACCGCTGTTAGCGATATGACCAGTATTTCCAATGCCCCAGGCGTAGCCAAAGCAAACAAGGAAATGCACTCTGTCGGTCTTGGCGTCATGAATCTGCACGGCTATCTGGCTAAGAACAACATTGCTTATGAAAGCGAGCAGGCCCGCGATTTTGCCCGGACCTTCTTTATGACCATGAATTTCCACTCGCTGGAGAAAAGCATGGAAATCGCTGCCGCGACGGGCCGATCTTTCCATGGATTTGAGGCTTCTGATTATGCTACGGGAGCTTATTTTGAGCGTTACCTGACTACCGATTACCGTCCGGTTACCCCAAGGGTACAAGAGTTATTCGGAGATATTTATATCCCATCCCCAGCTGACTGGGAACAATTGCGGGATGCGGTAAAAGCAAATGGCCTATACCATGCTTACCGTTTGGCGATTGCGCCAACGGCCAGCATTTCCTATATCCAAAACGCCACTTCAAGCGTTATGCCGATTGTTGAGCAGATTGAGACTCGGACTTATGCTAATTCGACTACTTATTATCCGATGCCGTACCTGCGGCCGGACAATGTATTTTTCTATAAATCGGCTTACCAGATGGACCAGTTCAAGGTAATCGATCTGATCGCGGAAATTCAGCCCCATATCGACCAAGGTATCTCGACCGTTCTGCATGTTAACAGTGATGTTTCCACCAGAGAACTGGCCCGCTCCTACCTGTATGCGGCGCATAAAGGCTTGAAGTCGCTGTATTACACCCGGACCAAAAAGCTGTCTGTCGAGGAATGCCTCACCTGCTCGATCTAAAAGGAAGGCTATAGCCGCAGAAAAGGAGATTGCAATATTATGACCGCTATCCAAGCCGTTAACTGGAACCGTCCCGACGACGATTTCTCATTGATGTTCTGGAATCAGAACATTATGCAATTCTGGACGGACGATGAAATTCCATTATCCGATGATAAAATGTCCTGGCTCACGCTCAGTGAGCAAGAAAAGGACTCCTATATGAAGGTGCTGGGCGGTCTGACACTGCTGGATACGATTCAAGGCGGAGTCGGAATGCCGCAGATTATGGAGCATGTCGAAGGCCTTCAACGTAAAGCCGTACTGGGCTTCATGGGCATGATGGAACAAATTCACGCCAAATCGTACAGCAGTATTTTCACCACTTTGTCCTCTACAGAGGAGATCGACAGTGTATTCCGCTGGGTAGAAGAGAACCCCTTCCTCCAGTTCAAAGCGGAGACCATATCACAATATTACAAAAACATAGACTCACCTAAAGACCTGTACCTTGCCATGGCAGCCTCCGTCCTGCTCGAGAGCTACTTGTTCTACAGTGGTTTCTTCTATCCCCTATATCTGGCTGGGCAGGGCAAAATGACTTGCAGCGGTGAGATCATCGACCTTATTCTACGGGATGAGAGCATCCATGGGGTATATGTCGGCGTGCTGGCACAAGAGATCTTTGACGGGCTCCCAGAAGACGAGCAACGCGAACTTCACCATACGCTGGTAGAATTGCTTCGACTGCTGCATGAGAATGAAGAGCGTTATACCGAGCAGATCTATGCCCCTATCGGATTGGTGGACGAGGTTAAGACTTTCCTAAGATACAATGCCAATAAAGCGATGATGAATCTGGGCCATGATCCGCTATTTGACGAGGAAGAGATCAACCCGATTGTTCAGAACGGGATCAGCACCCACACCAAGCAGCATGACTTCTTCTCGAAGAAAGGCAACGGATATGTCCGGGCGCTTAATGTGGAGCCACTGAAGGATGAAGATTTTCAATTTTAAATATAGATAAAACAAAAAGTGCGGAGAAAGCTCTCCGCACTTTTTGTTTTATCTATTTATTAGATTATTGCAATTTTTTCAGTACTGTTCTAGCTTCTTCATAGGTATCGTAAGCATCAGCAAAATCTCTGCCAAAAATACGTTTCAATTGCATTTTCCAAATTGGGTTTTTAGTTACATAAGCCCATCCTGCTTGACCAGCTGCTTTCGCCATCTCACCTGTTGGAGCCAACATTGCTGCAACTTCAGGAGAAAGTACACTTGCAGATTCAGTTACATCAGTTGTACCCGTAAATTTAGGACTAACAAGCTTCATGATATTCTCAAAATCTTTCAAGTATCCTGGAACATCCTCAGCAGAAAAATCGATAGATACTACATCGATGTGGTTTTCACTTTTGTTGTATTTAATTGTGTATGACATAATTGTATTCCTCCAAGTTTTAATAGTTATTTTTTAATAATAGAAAGAAATGTATGTAACTCCAACAGACAAAAAAATTTCTGCCCAGGCTTTTCAGTAACTTCTACTTTTGGCAACTGGGTTTGGAACAAACTGCCTTGTTTAAATGATGCCATATCGTTACAATCAATAGTAAATGACATCTATTTCCTGTATCGTTTTATTGCAACATCCTTTCTAATATATTTTAACTCATACCTATTACCTATATTATTATCGACAAATTTCTTTTTTTATTTATATTAAAATACAAATTTCTACAAATTCCAACATATCCATGGTTATATTTGCCTTAATTTCATTCACACTTGTGTAATTCCGTTATCATTTAGAAACAACTAAAAAAGGCTCTGCGTGCGCCTTCCAACTCCAGTCCATTCATCCTACAGGATTTCCGAACAGGAATACGCCGCAAAGCCTTCGATACTAGATGCTTATATAAGTAAATTAATCCGTCTAATTACTTAGTTGCGGAGTAACCCCCGTCAATCACATGTGCTGTACCTGTAATAAATGAAGCCTCATCACTTAGAAGGAAACATGCAAAAGCAGCTACTTCCTCAGGCGTACCATATCTGCCCAAAGCCGTTCCAGAAGCGATAAGAGATTGAAGCATCTCTACATCATCAGACAACAGCTTTTCGTATCTGTTCATGGTTGGTGTAGGGATAGGACCAGGGCAAATAGCATTTACTCTGATATTACGGTGACCCACTTCTTTAGCAACCGATTTAGTCATGCCCACAATGGCGTGTTTACTTGCTGAATAAGCTGCATCATTTGCCATCCCAATAAAAATACCATGCAAGGAGGAACAGTTTAGAACGGAAGCACCGGATTTCATATGTGGTAATGCATAATGCAACATGTAGAATTGGCCATTAAGATTTGTCTGAATCACCTTTTGAAACAATATCGGATCATATTCTGTAACATCCGCATTATCTCCTGTAATTGCTGAGTTATTATAAAGGCAATCAATCTTTCCATAAGCTGCTAAGGTTTGATCTACGATATTTTTGCAGTCTGCTTCAACTGAAACGTCTGACCGCACAAACAGTGCTTCTCCACCTAAAGCTTTGATTTCTTCGACTGTGTTAGCGCCAGCATCTGATCGATTGGCAACTACTACAGTACCACCCTCTCTTGCTACTCTCAATGCTGTAGCTTTTCCGATTCCGGTACCAGCACCCGTAATAATAACTACTTTGTTTTCAAATCTGTTGCTACTCATTATGCGCACCACTTTCTTATGTCTTTTTCAGGAAGAGGATTTGAACCTCATAGACCCTAATGTCACCTGATACAATGTGGATTGGAACATTTTTGCAGAAAAATCGACAAAATTATCCTCTATATGACAACTTTATTGTATTTAATTGTATATAGCAATCAATATTTTAATCTACTTTTCCAACAATTGAGAATTTGGTTTTGATCGTCATAAAAAATACACCCCTTAGAATTTCATCAGATAAACTAGAAGTTTTATCCAATGTTAATCTAAGAGGTGTAATAAACCTCTACCTAACTCCACGAACTGGGACGTCGATTCGAACTTGACCTCCACCCGTCAGGGGAGAATTGCTAATATGCAGACTGCCCTGATGCTGCCTGACAATGGTGTCGGCAATATAAAGTCCCAATCCATAGTGACTTTTGGAGGTACGGCTACTGTCCCCTCGATAAAACTGCTTAACTGCAGATTGGAGTCCTTCACTCGTAAATCCTGATCCACTGTCTGCTACCGTTATACTCCACCAATCTTGTTTTGCCTCAACCTGCAAATAAATCACACTCTCATACGGGGAATACTCTACCGCATTAGCGAGTACATTCATCACAGCCCGATGAAGTAGTTCATTGTCTATCAACACCTCAGGGGGCAGATTATTGTCCTGGTGGAATTCTATCCGAAGATGCTTAGGGACAACCAACGCATCTAACTGCGTACGAATTTGCTGGATAAAAGCTTCCGTTCTAACCCATTTAGAGCGGGGAGAAATTTGTTTCCTCGTATTAGAAATCTCAATAAGTGTTGCCATGTATTGTTCGATTTGATCCGCATTTTTGGAAATATACCCTATATATTCTTGCTGATTCTCCGCTAAATCTGAGTCTATCAGCAAATCTGCATTTCCTTGAATAATCGTAAGAGGAGTCTTAATGTCGTGGGCAAGCGCAGAAATCTGCTCTTTTTTCATTTGTTCCAAATTCCATTGCTGTTCTAGCGACTTTTTCAATTCCTCTCTCAGCTGTTCCAGGGATGATAGCACCTCATCAATTTCACTGACCCCAGAATACACGACAGTAAAATCCAAATTCTTAGCTTCAATGTGATGTGCAGCTTCTTGCAAGGAAGCCATTTTTTGACTCAGTCTTCGAGCGAAAAATCCAGAAATCAGAATAACTTCCAGTAACATCAGAACTACAAAAAACAGCAATAACGTTAATTGCGGATTAGGCAGCGTGTTATGCAGAAAATTCGAGGTGAACTGCGGTACGATTGCATATTGCAGTACGATAACCTCATGCTCCCGCTCAATCACATCGGTGCAGTTTGTACCCATGAGATTACAACTGCTTTGATTCTTCTGCAATATATCTAGAGCGCGTTCTTTAGGAATATTTCCTGAAATATAGTTCTTTTGCTGATCCAATACCGCATGTTCCGCTCCCCAAGGGATCATTTCTTGCGTAATTTCTGGCGCACGCTGCAAAACATCCCAAGACTTTGCAATGGATTGCTCAGTATGGTTTGCTGGAACAATCATTCCATACTGCATTAAGAGAGTAAATACCCCTAAACACAGAAATGCCAATAATAGAGTACACGCACCTAATGATAATAAATATTGAATGAAGACTGTACGGAGCCGTATTCGTTTCACACCCATTTGTAACCTATCCCCCAAACGGTTTCAATCGGTGAAACCTCCCTCGCACTCAGCTTACTGCGGATATTTTTTACATGTTCTGTAATAGTTGAGCTATCGCTTTCTCTGTCATAGCCATAAACCGATTCATAAATTTGTTCTTTGGAAAAAACCTGACCTTTATTTCTAGCAAGAAATTCACATATCTGATATTCACTTTTAGTGAGATTTATTTTCTCTTTATCAATATAAATCTCCTTTGCCGAGAGATTGAATTTCACTCCAGATGCGCTTAACATATGATTTTTCCCTCGATCCTCACGCCGCAAATGAGCGTTAACCCGAGCCTTCAACTCGCCTGCGCGAAAAGGCTTCACGATATAGTCATCTGCCCCTACACTAAGTCCAAACATAATATCTGTCTCCATTGATTTAGCTGTAAGAAACAGAATCGGACAGTCTACGATATCCCTGATTTGAGTACAGAGCTCAAAACCATCGATATCTGGCATCATCACGTCCAACAGGATTAAATCAAATGTCGAGTACTCGTTCAAAGGCATATGTCGTGCACTTGTTTTTACCGTAACCCTATGGTGATCTTTGCTAAGAATATTATTTACTAGCGCCAAAATATCAGGTTCATCATCTATTATTAAAATACTAGCCAGTGACCTCACTCCTATTTATTCATATGATTTCCTACCCTGAAAGTAATGAAACCATGTCAAGCCTAACATTGTCATTATCATTGTACTAATAAGTATAGCAGGTACGGAATGAAGAAGTTGCAGCTTCAATACTTCCGTTTCAATGAACCCGTTGGGTTGTGCATAAAACAAGGGAAGTTGAATCATCCGCATCGACCAGGCCCACGGTATGTATAACCACACTTTATCTCCTACAATGGTTCCACCTACGATGGCTGCAATTAGCGTACCTGCACTACCCACCGTTAGAGAAAGTCCCAAACCTCCAGCATAACTTAAGATGAGATGAAAGATCATTAAGATTAGAGCAGTGCCTACTACCCAACAAGCTCCTTGCCAGAATATTAGATATTGTATCTGCTCTATATGCAAAATTTGTTTCATGCCCAGTATTAGAATTGATGTTGAACCGAATACGATCCATATCATCGCCAAGATTATGAACCCGAGTTTTCTTATATAACACTTCGGACGTGAAAGAGCACTTAATAGATTATAGAATCCCCCTGCCCCCTCCTCTAAACCACTCATTAAAGCAGAGAATAATCCTATCCCAACAGGCAACCCAAAGGCTATTAATGAAAAATAACCATCATAGATGTGAAACTGATCCGCACGCTGTGAAAAATACCAAAGTACCATCATCGGATATAGAACAGGAACAAGGAATATCAACCAACGAATTGCAGTGTGCTTAGTCATCAACCATTCAGCTTGTAATAGCCGGAGTATCACCATCTCTATCGCACCTCTCTTCTACTAAACCAGCAGCTAGTTAAGGTGAGGGTTACCAAAAAGAATACAAGCGACACCACAATTCCAGGTAAAATAACCGAAGAGTCTCTTAGAGCATCCTGTGCTGAAAGAGCCACACCATTTGGACGTACACCAACAATGGGACACATTAACCTTAAAGCCCAACTCCACGGAACATAAATCCATGAAGGTTGATCCGCTGCTAGTACACTCACAATCATCCCAAACAGACCTGCAAGAATAGATACTACAGACCCAAATTGTTCAGCTAAGAATAGATAGATTGGAATCATCCCCAAAGAGGTCAACCAAACAACCATAGCGGCTGTTGTAATTTCAGATAAGGGTGCTGCACCCAAAGGAAACAAAAGACCAGATAGGTACATTACTGCAATAAGGAGCAGCGAAGACAACAGCAAATAATATGACACCACAATAATTTTACTGAGCCAAAGTTTAGCGATGCTAATTCCGTGACTGCTTAAGCTGCGGTATCCTCCAGCCTTACGATCCTTGTTATTCGATAGTGTAGACAACAAAGCAGATCCTATGGTCATGAATAACAGCGGCCACCAATTAAAGACCATTTCCATAAAATAGTGGTCTTCAGTTTGCAGGTTCTGTTGTGTGAAAAATGAAAATAGAAGAAAAAACAGTGGCACCACGACAATCAATTTTCGCGAAAATGTTCGTTTGAATTTAATATTTTCGGATAAAAGATAGTGGATCATCTGGTTACCTCCTGTCTGTTCCGACTCACGACTTCCATGAACAATTTCTCCAAATCATCACCAGGAAATATTGCATTCTGATACCCTAGAACACCATTACTAATGATTCCAATATGATCGGCAATTTGCTCCACCTCATGAAGAATATGACTCGATAAAATAACTGTAATCCCTTGTGCAGGAAATGAGCGTATAAGCTTACGTAATTCCTGAATTCCAATCGGGTCAAGCCCATTTGTCGGTTCATCCAGAATCAAGAGTCTAGGTTGATTTAACAAGGCGATCGCAATCCCGAGACGTTGCTTCATGCCCATAGAGAATTGTCCCGCTCTTTTTTTGCCTGTTGTTGTTAAATCAACAATTTCAAGAACTTCCCGAATCCGAGAATCCGGTAAGTTTAATATTGTCGTGTGTACCCTCAAATTTTGGACAGCAGTCAGATTCCCATAAAGTGGCGGGGACTCAATCAGCGCTCCAATGTGTAGTAAATCCTTACGTGTCCATGGATGACCGTCAAATAAAATTTGTCCTGACGTCGCTCGAAGTATTCCTGTTATCATTTTTAGAGTCGTCGATTTACCTGCGCCGTTTGGGCCTAACAGTCCATAAATCGAATTAGTTTTTACGGTTATGCTGATATCGTTAACCGCATGCTGCCCCCTGAAATTCTTGCATAAATTATTAGTTTGTAAAATATACTCTCCCATCCTTTATCATCCTCTCATTTGCTATACGTTGATCATATATAGCAAATCTAAGGACTTTATAAGGTTTTACTGAGCTCAAATTATACGGGATTATAACGAGCATAAAAAAGCTCGGTTCAAATTTAACGTTGAACCGAGCCTGGAATATTTATCATCTAATACATGAACTTCAAATATTGCAAAAAAATCATGCTCTGCGAATTGTAAATTCAAAATCCATATCTAAGGATGGATTGATTTGATATTCATCAAGAACTGGAGCTCCCCAGCTGTCATCCCCGCCTACGCCCATTTGACGTCCAGCAATGGTAACAACGGTATAGTGAACGTTCGGCAGCTCATAATGATGTGTCGCATTCTCCAGCTCCATTGCCGAGTAAGGCGAGATATTGGCTTCAACAGGGGCTGCAGCTGATGCAGATATTATAATGCCTTGGCCATAATCATTCATTATGGATACTTCGCGCACACCTGTGCGGTTACCCGATTCCTGCGGCACCAAATAGGACGACACATTATCCATCGCATGATTCTGGAAGCGACACAATCTCGCCCCACACGCACGGTCGATATAATTTTCTTCCGGCCCATTTGCATACCAATTCAGCTGATGATAATCCGCTGGCACCTTAAAGCTTAAAGCGAAGAGCGGAAGCTTTGGTAAACCCGCTGCTCCATGGTAGCTTGATTTCACCTTTATGCTTCCATCGGAGAACACTGTGTAAGTTACACTTACCCGTACTCCCTCTGATACACTAAGCTTATACACGTAAGTCACCGTCGCACGGTCCTTCTCCTCCACGAGCTCGAAGCTTAACGTTCTACGGGTCAAGCTTGCTGCATACCAAGGGGAAGAGTCAAAATGCATTCCCGCCCCCTTGTCATTGTCTGTCATTGCTCTCCAGAAGAGCGGTGCCGGCGGTGAAGAGATCATTTCCTGCCCTGAATATTTAACAGAAATTAATGTACCCGCCTGCTTTGAGAACATTACGGAGAAGTCACGGCCATGTACGCCAATATTCACATCTCCTTCAACCACGCGAAAATCATTCACGACAGATGTTATCTTAGCATCTGTTAAAGACTCCTCGGACGTATTTGCCACTTGAAAAACATGCTGGCCAAAAGCGATTTCATAACCGCTATTCGCCCATAAAGAATCTTCCTTCAGGACAAGTGAAACATCCAAGCTATACTCGCCAGGCTGATTCTTAATATCGGGTAGATCAACTTCTACATATTTTTCCTCGCCCGGATTAACCTGAGCGAAGACAGTTCCACGCTGGATGACCCTACCCTCATAGTTCAGAGCGTATTGTAATTCATAAGCATCCAAGCCCACAAATAAGTTTTCATTTCTGATTGTAAAACCCTGACTGTCCGGGAGCAGCTTGAAGTTCTGATACAGAAATTTCACTTCCTGCATTTTTGGCGACCATCTCCGATCCGCATACACAATTCCGTTACCAGAGAAGTTGTAATCGGTTGAACGGTCATCGAAGTCTCCTCCATAAGCCATGAAGGGCTTACCGTATCGATCATTTTTCACAATCACCTGATCCATATAATCCCAGATAAATCCACCCTGATACATTGGATACTTCTGCTCTAGCTCTGTGTATTTATGCAACCCCCCGACGGAATTGCCCATCGCATGCATGTATTCACAACTAATATATGGCTTTAACGGATCTTCTGTTAAATACCTTTCGATATCTGCTGCTTTCGCATACATCCGGCTCTCCATATCGCTCGAATCATCATATTCACGGTTATGGAACACCCCTTCATAATGAACCAACCGAGTAGGATCCTTCTCTCGAAAATAATTGGCTACGTTCAGAATTACTTCTCCTGCAAAAGATTCGTTCCCACAGGACCAAATTAGAATGGAGGGATGATTTTTGTCTCTCTCCACCATGGAAATCGCACGATCCATCACGATATCCTGCCATTCAGGCTTATTGCCGGGGATGTTCCAAGACGGCTCAACTGCCCCCATTTTCTGCCATGATCCATGCGACTCTAAATTCATCTCGTCAATGACATAGACTCCGTATTCATCACACAACTCATACCACAGTGTCATATTCGGATAGTGCGAGGTCCGCACAGCGTTGATGTTCGCCTGCTTTAAGGTTTTTATGTCCCACAGCATATCTTCTTTTGTAATACTGCGTCCAAAGCGCGGATTAAACTCATGCCGGTTAACGCCTTTAAATACAATACGCTTGCCGTTCAAGTGCATAATCTTATCTATCATTTCGAATTTCCGAAAACCAATTTTTTGCGGCACAACTTCTACAAGATCCCCGGATGCGTTGTAAACTGATACGTAAAGGGTATACAGATTAGGAGCTTCTGCGCTCCACAGCTGCACCTTTGTTGCCGCAAGCGTAAGCGAAAGGGAATCTCCTGAAACTTCACTTTCAGTACTAGCCACAAGATTTCCTGCTCTATCCTTAAGCTCAAGGAGCACTTTTGAGGCAGGTTTACCCAGCAACTGCAATTCAGCCGTCAGCGTTCCTTGCTCAAACTTTTCATCCAAATCGGTTTGAACGTGGAGATCCCGCACATGAACATCCGGCACGGTGTATAGATACACCTCACGAAAGATTCCCGAAAAACGCCAGAAGTCCTGATCCTCCAACCAACTCCCCGTGCTGCGCTGATAGACTTCAACCGCCAGCTTATTTTCGCCTTCCGTCAAGTACGATGTTAAATCAAATTCACTCGGTGTAAAGCTATCTTCGCTATAGCCAACAAACTCCCCGTTTAGCCATATATAAAAAGCCGATTCAACTCCTTGAAAAGATATATACACCGGACGTTGCTCCCAGCCCGCAGGAACTTCAAAATATTTGACATAGCTGCCTACAGGATTGTGGTCCTCAGAGATCATCGGAGGTCTAAGATGCTCATGACCGTCCCATGGATACATCGTATTCACGTACTGAGGCTGCCCATAACCCTGAAGTTGGATATGACCGGGAACTTTAATATCCTTCCAGCCTCTGCAAGACACGTCCTCCTTATAAAAATGAACCTGTCGTTCCATGGCATTTTGGGCATAACTAAATTTCCAGCTGCCGTTCAGGCTATGGCGCCAGGGCATTTCTCCAAGCGCTTCGGCTTCATTTTTCGTTTGGTAATATCGATGGTCAGAATGCGCGTGCACTCTGCCTATTGCATAAATGGACGGGTCTGATAACCATTCCAGACTTGGAGTGAGGTTTCGTTCAACCTGCTGCTTCATCTATACTTCCTCCTCTATTCTTCACATGAACGCTAACTTATTTAACCGAACCCGTCATCCCAGCCACAAATTGCTTTTGCATCATGAAAAACACTAATGCTGTCGGCAAGGTCGTAATGACAATCGCTGACATGATCAGACCATAGTCAGGGGCATAACCTGAGCCTAGATTCGAGATAAGAAGGGGCACAGTCATATTTTCTGGTGATTGCAATACGATCAAAGGCCACAGATAATTGTTCCAGCTGTTTAAAAATGTGATTATCGCAGCGGCGGCGTAAGTTGATTTCATCGTTGGCATATAAATGCGGAAGAACAGACCAAATTCCGAAAGCCCATCGATGCGCCCAGCCTCCATCATATCCTTAGGAAACATTTTTGTACTTTGACGAAAGAAAAAAATTAGGAATGCTGTTGTAAATGTCGGAAGAATGACTGCCGATGCTGTATCGATACCGAGAAACGGCACTACACTAGATACTTTGGCGAACATTTGAAATAGAGGTACCATAATCGCCGCAAATGGAATCATCATTGAAGCCAGCAAAATATTGAATACGATATCTTTACTCCGGCTGCGGTACATTTCAAAACCATATCCAGCCGCCGATGCCACTAGCAGTGAAAGCACAGTAGTCACCACAGAGATTTTTGCAGAGTTCCAGAGAGCCTGCCACATATCCACTGAACTAAATAGATTGTTTATATTTTCCACTAAATGTGCACCTGGCAACAATGTCCCTTTGGTTACATCAACCGACTGGTTCGTGGCGCTTATAACCATCCAGATAAATGGAAAGATAGAGATCAGCGCAGAGATGATTAGAAATACGTAAGTAAACATGCGTTTGGTTTTCATTATCTCTTATCCCCTCCTAGTTTGTTCTGAATAAGCGTCAGAATGAGCACCATTACAACAATCGAATAGGAGACGGTTGCAGCGTATCCAAAGTTAGGTGTGTATTCAAAGGAAAGGTTATAAATATATTGGGAAATCGACATGGTTGCATTGCCGGGTCCACCTTTCGTGATGTTAACCACCTCGTCAAACAACTGAAGTGTTCCAATGGTCGATGTTATCGTCGTGAACAAGATAATCGGCTTCAATAGGGGAATTGTAATTTTGAAAAATTGTGTAAATGCACTCGCTCCATCTATATGAGCAGCCTCATATATTGATTTGTCGACATTTTGCAGTGAGGACAAATAGAAAATCATATTATAGCCAGTAAAGCGCCAAGTGATAGCGATAATGATAGTAACTTTGGCCCAGAAGGGATCGGTAATCCATTGAATCGGTTCGCTGATTAGATGCAGATTCACCAGAAATTTATTGACGATACCTTCGGCTCCAAACATGTACTTGAAAACAACGGAGTACGCTACAAGTGAAGTTACCGTTGGCAGAAATATCGCCGTTCTGAAAAATCCTTTAAATTTCAGTCTTTCGTCATTTAGCAGCACAGCGATAAAGAGCGCCAGCACCAGCATAACTGGGACCTGAATAATCAAGTAAATAAAAGTGTTTTTGACGGCTGTAAGGAAAGTGGTGTCGCTAAACAGACGAATATAGTTATCAAGGCCGGTAAACTGAAGATTGTTGCCTCTGCCTGTCTTGAAGGATAGAATTAAGGCTTGAATCATTGGATAAAAATAGAAAATACTGATCATAATGACCGGCACAAGAACGAATAACCAGCCTGTCAGATGGATTTGCCGTTGACCTTTAGTGCTCTTATGTCTTTGAGGGCTTAGCCCTGGCTTTACAGTTTCCACTCCACTCCACACCCTTCTGTCTGATAAATTAGAGATGAAAGCCCCTGCTACCCATCCTTCTGTAGAAATCCAATTTACAGGAGAAGAAGAAGCAAGGGCCTAGATTGTACAGCCTAAGTGTGATTAGCGAACTTGGGTATCTGCTTGCTTCTGGGCATCCTTCAGAACAGTATCTACATCTTTTCCACCAAGATAAGATTGCACTGCTACAACCATAATGTCCTCTATTGCGTAAGTGTTCATGCCATAGTTGACGTTAGGAATTTGTTCGGTCCAAGCCGCAAAATCGGATACGACCTTTTGACCTTTGAAAAATTCATCCGCAGCTGAATAAGCTTCTCCGCTTGCCGCAGCTTTTAAAGTGCCGATAACACCAACTTTTGTATTTAACGTCTGATACAATTCCGCATCAGAAGCAAATGTTTTTGCAAGGAACTCCGCAGCAGCTTCTTTACCATCTACATTCATTACATACCAGGAGCTGCCCCCAAGGTTGGATGCATGGACGGAGCCTGCTGTGGCTGCCAGCTTAGGAAGTGGAGCTACTGCCCACTTACCGGATTGGGAAGCTTCGGCTTTAATTGAAGGTGTAATCCAGTTACCCGTTGGCACAGTAGCCACTTCACCACTATTGAATGCGCCTACAAATTGACTCCAGTCTGAGTTAACTTTCACGATGCCGGAATCCATCATTTCTTTGTACAATACAAGCGCCTCTTTCAAAGCAGCGTTGTCTGCAATGGTCGGAGTTTGACCGTCTTCACCCGTATACCATGCACCCGCCGATTGAATCATGACCCGGATAAGTCCAAGATCATTGGGATCCAGTGTGATCATGCTTTTGCCGGTTTTTTCTTTTACAGCTTTACCGATCTCGATATATTGCTTCCAGTCGATATCCTGTAGTGCATCCAGGCTATAGCCTGCTTGCTCAAGATAGTCTGTACGTACATACATTCCAGTTACACCAGAATCAAACGGAACACCATATTGCTTGCCGTCAACACTGGTCGGGCCAATTTTGTAATCCGCAAAATCAGCAGCTTTTACAACATCCGTCAATTCATAAAAGGAATCCGGATACGCTTGCAAAAAGCTTTGCGCACGGTAATCCTCAATCAATACAATGTTAGGAAGACCCTTCGTAGATCCAGAGTTCAGTCCTGTGTTCAGCTTTTGCACGATATCAGCCTGCGCGTTCTCAACGACGTTTACCGTTACGTCTGGATTGACTTTCGCATAAGCTTCTTTAGCAACATTCATGGCTGCAATGTTAAACGCTGGGTCCCAAGCCCAAACTGTGATCTCTTGTGGCTTGCTGCTACCTTCGCTTCCGGAGTTGCTCGTTTCGTTTTTCGTTCCACCTGAGGAACATGCCGAAAGTAGAACCACACTAGCCAGCATTACGGATAATAATTTTTTCACTTCGTAACCCCCTTGATAATCTGTAAAATAATAAAGATGGAAGCGTTTTCTCTGCTACGCTTCCATCTTATCATTTTGTATTCGCTTTCTTTGGCAGTATCTTTGTTAGCTTTGGTGTTATTATTGGATTCTATTTTTACTCTAAGATCGACTCTGGTACTATTTTTAGGTTCTTGTAAAAATTTTAGCTTTTTAACAATGGAAGCGTAATTATGATCTTCGTACCTTCATTTCGTTTGCTTGTAATGTTAATACCATAGCGCTCTCCGTACAACAATTTGATTCTGTCATCAACATTCCGTATACCGATCCCGGAGAATAATTGTCGTTTGTGCTTCGAGGCTGGCAGCTGTTCTTCTTTCATCAAATTCGGATCAAGGTCCATCCCATCACCATTATCTACAACTTCGCATACAAGCTGATCTTCCTGAACGGCGATCATGATCAGAATTCTTCCCTCATCTTTAAGATTGAATGCATGAAAGAACGCGTTTTCGATAAAAGGCTGCAGAATTAGCTTTGGCATATGATAATCCAAGCTTTCAGGCTCCACAAAATAATTCACGCGAATCTTTTCACCGTACCTTACATGATTGATATACACATAATGCTTCAGCGATTCTAATTCCTGACTAACAGGTATAGTGGATTGAATATCACTGACAGTATTTTGCAGGAGTGAGATTAGCGAATTTATCGTGCCAGCTGCTTTTTCCTTGTTGCCCTGTTGCACCAGAAATTTGATAGAAGCCAGTGTATTGTATAAAAAATGGGGATTGATCTGCATTTGAAGGGCGGCCAGCTCCGCATTACGCTGCTGCTTCTGGGTCTCCATCAACCGATCAACATAATCATGTAGGGAATCAAGCATAAAATTAAAGGCATTTCCTAGCTCCTTAACTTCATAACTACTAGTGGCGACATCCACATGATTATCAAATCCCCCCTTAGGAATACTCGACATCTGTTCAACGAGTACACGCAGGGACTTCGTCATTTTCCTGGTAATTAAAAATACAATAATAAGCGAAATGGCTACGATAGCCATGATCGTCAACGACACTGCTTTAGCATTTACCATCTGACCCGTTACAGCTTTCTTATCGATCAGATTCACCAAATAAACATCAAATTCAGGCAAGTATTCCGAGAATACTACCCGTTCATTCCCCATCACATAGACAGATTCTCCATTGTCTCCTGTGCTCTGTTCATCAACTACTTCTTGAAGCAGCTGTTGATCGGTCAGCCCAATCAGCTCTGTCCTGTTGCTGGATACAATTTGCCCTTTTGCATTCAGCAAAACAACATCATTACCTTCACTCGTAAAATTGGCATAGAAGGCCTTAAAATCGCTATCACGAATTGCAATGTACATAGTGCCATAGATACGGCCGGTCGAATGATCAAATAGAGCTTTAGAAGCCACTAACAGGATCTCTTTCTTTTTGGTTTGACCATCCTCTTTTTGATAAAGTTGGTACAGAATTTGCTGTGGATGGGCCACTGTCGCTTTCGTAATCGGGTGGTTCTTCAGTTCATCAGCAGTAGCAGACCAATACCAAGGATCGGTTGAATAACTTCTGCCATTCGCACCTACAATCATAATCCCCACATCAAAGGCACTCAGGTTGGAGCGGACTGCACGCATGCTTTCTGTCATCTGGTAGGTTTTGATAGCAAGCGTCAATGAATCCGTCTCTCCCCCGGACAAATAGCTGCGGATGGCACCATTCTGAGCTGTCATTGTAGCACCCGTAGCTACAACGTTGTTGTAGGACTCCAAGTTTGTCTTCATCTGATTCAGTAGTTTGCCATTCGTTATGCTGAAGGTCTTTAAGAATAAATTTTCTGACATACGGATGGTAATAGACAAAGTCAGAAGGGATACGGCAACAATGCTTATGAGGGTCACAAGAAAAAGCTTGAGAAATAAGCCCTGTTTCCTAATCTTGTTGATGATTGTTCCAATCATGGTCGCTCTACGTCCCGTCTTCGGTACTGGCTCGGAGAAATGCCCGCCTGCTTCTTAAACACTTTAGTGAAATAACTCTGATCCGAATAGCCCACACTAGCGCTAATATCAGAAATTGTTTTTTCCGTTGTCACGAGTAACTCCATGGCTTTCTCCAAACGGACTTTGTTCAGATATTCATTAAATCCTTCACCATTCTGGGCTGTGAAATGGCTCGATAAATAAGAAGCGTTGAAATGAAACTGCCGCGCAACCCCAGTCAACGTGATGGGATCAGCGTAATGATCCTGAATGTATTCAAGCAAGCGGGTCATATTTGGATTGATCGTTAGGTTCGTCTCACCAATCGCACGTTCAGCTTCGCGAATAAAAGCTTCAGCAACAGCGATTGCATCTCCGGCATACATCGCTTCATCTATTTTTCGAAAGAAGTCGTATTTGGATTCCTCCAAGCCTCCGGTCTCATACTTCATTTTTCCAAGTGTGGTCGCTACGTTAAATATAAAATTCCCCAATAACGATTTGAATTCGAAAATATCGGTCCGATAATCCATCGAACGGAGATGAACATATTCCAGAAATCCAGTGAATGCCTTCTGGTATTGCTTACGTTTCAGTTGTTCCATTAATTCGCCCATATCATATTCCTGATATGCACTCGGAAGGCTGGGCAAATGATCATTTTCAATTAAGCTTCGATCCGGCAAGTAGAAACTGTATCGTGTAAGCTTTAAATAATTGTCTCGATAAATCTCCCCCAGCTTATTAAAATCCGTAAAGCTTTGACTGATAACGAAATGTGTTTCTCTCGCCCAATGGTCCATCTCCGAGACTAGATATCGGAGCTCTATAACAAGCTCGTCCCACTGTTCCGGCTTTGCATTAAGCAAATATATAACCGAATCATTGACAAACTTCAGCCGAATAAACACTGTATCGCCCAAAGGGAGCTTACTAAGCCCTTTTTCTATTTTTTGTGTGAAAGTTAACCTATCCCCAGAATCTTTAATATGTTTCATATCCGCTCCGAAAAACGCGAATAGTGTGTGTGGAAACTTTGCATGAAGCAAAGCAGACTCAAGCCCAGACTCATATCCGGTCATAAGCTTCTCGATAACTAGCAAAACTTGCTTTTCCCCAGGATCCTTTCCTTGATCGGTCATCTCCATCCCTACCAATTTAGCAGTGGTTTTATTTAGGATGGTTAACAGATAATCAGCTTCCAACTTTGGCTTCAGAATGTAGTCCGCTACACCACTTTGAAATGTGGATCGGACATAATCATATTCACTGAAACTACTTAAGACGATTACTTCAATATGAGGGTATTTCTCCTTAACGATCTTGACCAGTTTCTCCCCGCCCATTATTGGCATAACAATATCTGTAATGATCACATGAGGATTAACCTCATCCATCATATTTAGTGCTTCAAGACCGTTAGCAGCCTCACCAACAATTCGATACCCTTCATTTTCCCAATCCAAAAGATGTTTGATTCCTTGTCTTACAAGCATCTCATCATCAACAATCATAATTTTGAATATTGGTTTCATTTCTTCCCCCTTGCAGCCCTGAGAATGATTATGCCTTTTTCCTTGAATTGAAAATCTCTTTGTAACCGTTTTCTTTTTATTCGTTAGTATACAATACATCCAACAAGGAGCAAGCTCCTATACAAGTAAAGCCGTAAGCTTACTTAAAAATTGTTCATTCCAAATAATATGCCCCACCGACAAATATGGTCAACCTCTCATTTTCATTCTATGAAATATTCTTAAGTTAAGGACAAGAACTTCTACATGATAAAACAAAAAAAGCCGCGATAATTGCAGCTTCATTGTTAATGAAACAATAAGCCAAATAAATTATTTATTGGCTTATAGATAAAGATAATAAGAAACAGCGGACTGGGGATGTTCAATTTTAACAACGAGCAGAAGGTCGCGCCAAGACCCAAAATCCAAAAAATAAAATATACGCTAAGATCACGCACTCGGCGCTTTCGCATTAATTTAGGCAAATCAAGTGCCATACAACCTACAGCAATCACCAAGAATAACAGTACTAGCATTTGACTTCACTCCTTGATTTTTTCAAGAAAAGAATTATCTGTGAGACCCACGCGGTTAATAACTGCTGAGGCTTTGTAATGGATGCGCAATGATTTAAGGTAATCGTCACCCTTTTGTTGCTGCAGCTTTGCCCAAGCTTTAGGGCTGGCATGGTAGATCGATTGTCCGAATCCCATAATATCAACATTGAAACGATCATTTACATGCTCCACAGTTTTTTGCATCCGCTCTATAATCCGCTCCTCTGTTTCCTTTTCCAAACGTTTTATAGTGCTTTCCGATTCCAAATTTTCTACACTTTGCACTTCTTCAATATTGCAAAGCGTCTTAACACTAAGGTAAATATGCGGCTCCCCATTAATTATTTTCACTTTGCGTTTAGTTGTAGCCTGGATCGCTTCGATTACTATGGGCTTTCCGTCTTCCCCTGCGATCGAGCCAGAATGTGCGGTTACCTTATCGTTGATATAATTGTAACCAATCGTTTCTCCCTCGTTTAGCCAACCGATCAACTTGTCTTTTTTGAACACAGCTACAGTATGGTATTCCAATCTTGCCTTAGGCATTGTTCGCTCTACATTGCTTTTGTCTTCTCCATCTTTGGGATCTCCTATAATTTTCACTCCGGTTAGCACAGGATTCTCACCTTCAGACAATAAATTCTCAATAAAATCATCCAGCGTGACAGCGACTGTTTTTGCTGAATCTTTATAAGAATTATCCAAAGAGCTAAATAATTTGTTCGCTGGTAATTTATCCATAGGTGTAAGGACATTCAAGACATTGCTGGCGGTTGTATCTCTGGCAACCATAACGTAGAAATCCATCCGGGGTTCCCGACTTCTTTTAAATACATCGAGTATCTCACCCACTCCGGTGCGGGCAAGCTCCTCCCCAATCACCAACACCCGGATATGACCGAGATAACTTGACCTAGAGCTATCCAGATTCAGCTTACGCAGCGCATCATAAAACGTAGGTACAGTAAATTTATATACAACCACTGGGACTCCACTTCCTCCCCCTCCTCCATTCGTTTGGGAGGAAATCGCAGATGGAATAACGACCTGCATCGAAACGGTGTAACCTTTTTCTGCCTTGTCAATCCCTATCCCCAAGACAAAAGCTATCTCATTCAGCTCATTTCTTTCCCAACAGCCGCTTAGCACTAACGTAAATTGGAGAGCTATCATTAATCGAAGAACGCCTCTAACTAATTTTTTATTCATTTGGTTGGTTCCTTATCACTGGATGTGCTTTGACGAAACAGGTTCTGCGTCTTATTCTCAGCAGGCCTTGTCTTTAAAAACGGCCACGGAAAGCGAAAAATAGAGTCTTTTAAATCTTTGGAATTATACGGTCCGAGCGGACTCATATAAGGCATTCCGAAAGAACGCAGACTCGACAAATGCAATACGATGATGAAAATACCGAAGAGAATTCCATATAATCCGATAAATCCGGCCAAAGCTATAAGCACAAAACGAATCATCCGCGCAGCTATAGACATTCCTGTCTCCGGAATAACAAAACTAGAAATGGCTGTTAGCGATACAATAATGACCATTGCGGATGAAATAAAACCCGCTGCTACCGCGGCTTGTCCAATCACCAACGTTCCGACAATGGAAATCGCCTGACCAATATTTTTGGGTATCCGCACCCCGGCTTCCCGCAAAATCTCATAAGTCATTTCCATGATCAGCGCCTCAACAAAAGCAGGAAAAGGAACACTCTCCCGCTGGGCAGCTAAACTGATTACAAGATTGGTCGGTATCATCTCCTGGTGATAGGTAGTAATCGCAACATACAATGAAGGGGCAAGCAAAGTAATAAAAAATGAAATAAAACGAACTAATCTCAGCAATGTTCCAATATCAGCCCTTTGGTAATAATCCTCAGCTGACTGGAAAAATGCCACAAAAAATGTGGGCACCAGCAGTACAAAAGGAGTTCCATCAACAAGAATGGCCACTTTTCCTTCCAAAATACCCGCTGCAATCGTATCCGGACGATCACTGTTGTATACGGTAGGAAAAGGTGTAACTGCCGTCTCTTGAATAAACTCCTCAATATATCCACTCTCGAGAATACTGTCCGTATCTATTTTATTCAGACGGCGCTTTACCTCTTGCACCAGTTCCTTATTCGCGATGTTACTTAGATACATAATGGATACGCTGGTTTGAGTCACCCTTCCGATCTGAACGGTTTCCAGCCATAAATGGCTATCTTTGATTTTTCGCCGAACCAGTGCCGTATTCGTCCGTAAATTCTCAGTGAATCCTTCCATTGGACCCCGAACAACCGACTGTGAGCTAGGCTCCCCTACATTACGATCTTCCCAGCCTGGTAAGCCGATCCGCAGAGCGCTGGATAACCCGTCAAGCAGCAGCATTATATTACCGGACAATAAATGATGAATAAATTGGCTGTAATCGTCAATGACGGCTATATCGCCGGCTATTAATATCTGTTTCTTAATGATCTCAAACTTCTGCTCGGGAGAAAGCCCCCTCAGCTGTTCGTAAGGAATGTGTTCCTGCAAGGAATACAAAATTGAATTATGCAGCACCTGAGTATCCACAAGACCATCTATGTAAATCAAAGAAATATGAGTGTTCTCTTCTATCTGCAACTCTTTTATCACTACATCAGAGCTTTCACCCATCAATTGGTACAAATTAGCAATATTAACTTCCAACCGGCTTGATAATGTACCAATCTCCGTATCTTTCATGATGCAGCCTCCACTTCTCCATAGATAGATGAGTATAGTTTGATGTTTATTATGATAATTATTCCTTCGGATTAAAAAATCGGGATGGCATAATTCTGGTAACTACAACCATACTAAAACTAGTCCAATAAATTTGAGGGGGTATATGAGTTTGGAGAAAGATCGAATTAGTACCAATCAAATGATTATACTCGGGCTATTCACATTTATTGGGGATATGGCGCTTGTGTATCCGGCGTTAATGATATCAGGAGCGAAACAAGATGCATGGATTGCTGCTTTGATTAGTATTCCCTTGGGTCTAGTGACCATAAAACTGTTACTCTGCTTAGCAGACCTTGAACCCAACAAGAATATTATCGAGCTTAGCCTACAAATTTTAGGAAAATGGGTCGGAACTGCTGTGGCCTTATTCTATTTAGGGTTCTTCCTGATTGCTGCCTCCACCTACATAAGAGAAATTGAAGATTTCATGTGTACACAGATTTACGAGAAAACACCCGGTGGGGTTATTCGTTTCATGGCCATTTTCCTGCTGGTATATGGGGTACGACTTGGCTTAGAAACATTGGGCCGGGCAGCTCAGCTTTTTTTCCCTTTATTTGCAGTTTTTTTGATCGGTCTGCTGCTCCTGCTGACCCCCGATGTCAAAATGGAACGTTTATACCCCATCTTAAACACACCAGTACCGGACATGCTTCATACTTTGATGTATGGTGTTTTTTATCCTTTTGGCGAATTGTGCGTGTTTCTAATGATATATCCTTATGCTCAGAAAAATAGCAAAACAAGCCGGGATATTTTCATAGCCTTGATCATCGGAGCTCTGGGCCTTAACCTCATCTTATTGTTTTCCCTTACCGTTCTAGGTGTTTACGCTTCTGAACATCAATTTTATGCCGCTTATATTCTTGCTCAAAAAATTAATATTGCTAATTCTCTGCAACGTATTGAAGCGCTTATGGCTACAGCATGGATTATCAGCACGTACTTCAAAACAGCAGTTTATTACTATGCTTTAACCTTAGGTACAGCCCAATTATTTAAACTCAAAAGCCACCGTCCTCTGATCATACCTACTGGATTTTTGTTATTCGGTATGTCACAACTGATTGCCAAAGACATCATTTTCTATGTAAAGGAGATCCCCGCCTACTGGGTAGATTGGGATTTCACCTGTGCATTTGTTCTGCCGCTTATGTTGCTAATTGTGTATCAATTTAAGAAACGCCGTGCTTCTAAGGTTTAAACGACACTAGATTATAGACAAGTGAAATTAAGATTGTAGATACAATCCCGCTTAAAGATCTAATTAAGCTCCGCTAAAATAATTGGGGAATTTCTCCCTGAAATTCTGGGATTTTCGTTCATTAGACTAATAATCAGGGAAAACCTCCCTAAATTTCAGCTGATTCGTTAGCAATTAAAGAAATTCCCCTTATTATTAGGGAGGAATTCCCTAAATTCGTTCATTTAGAGCGAATATTGGTTATTTTCAGGGAGTTTTTCCCTAATTAGTTTTAGGCCGGCTTCGCACACTCATAAACGCAGACAACACAAACGGCCCCCGCATACTGCTTATCGCACCGTCCAATAGATATCGTCCCCAACAGGTATCACACAAAATGAATATTCCGCCGCCCAACCTAATGGCATAGAATACTTTGTGTGCGTAGCCCATAGTCTATTGGCTACAGCAAGAATCCGCTTATAGCCTTTTTACTAAAAAGAAGCTGCCTCATAAGTAGTATTCACTACTTTTGAGACAGCCTCTTTATTCATAAGTTTCTTGTATGAAGTAAATCTATTCCTTCTTATCCAAAGAAATCGAGGACGGAGTTACATCACTGACAGGTTCTTTTGCCACTTCAAAAGTGGATCCGCAGGCCGGACAAAAGCGTGCCTCGATCGCCACATTCCCACCGCATGCTTTGCAATGCTTTACATCGGACAACTCAGCAATTTGCTGAAGGTTCGTCTCAATCTCAGCCTTCAATTCGAGAATACGATTGATATTAGTCTCGATTTGCTCACTTGGCAGTGGCCCTGCACCTTGAGTTACGGCTTCAAATAACAGTTTGCCCATAACCTGATACTGCTGGTCAATATCATTTTGCTTACCGTTATTTTGCAGCTTCAACCGGTTAATCTCCACCACTGTTTTTGCTTTATTCCCAGCCTCGCTTACCCCTGCTTTAACTTTGTTAAAAAAACTCATATTCAGCCCCCAATTCCGTAGTAGTCATATATAAGCATATTTCGACACCGCCAGAAGTATTCCTTTCTTTATTGTACCTAACTTCGTCCATGGTTTGTAGCCTATAACCGATTTACCACCCCTTTCCCCGCCTTCCTGCGGGAACGAACCTCGACTCAGGTCTGGTATACAAAACCGCCTTCAGGCCGTTTTTTCGCATGCAAAAAGACATTAGAATGAGTACATAAGCAAACGGGTTGCAGGATTCAATAACAATCACACCCATACGAGAGGAAGAAAACAATAAATGAAAAAATTATATCGTTCCCAAAGTGATCAGAAGATAAGTGGTTTGTGCGGAGGTCTTGCTCGTTGGTCTGGTATTGATGCTACAGTAATCCGTCTCGTTGCTGTTGCCGCAGCATTGTTCAGCTTCGGAACAGTACTTATCTTCTACGTCATCGCTAGTATCATCGTTCCTAAGGAACCTTTTAACAGCTTTTCAGATGGACATGATTTCTATTAATAAATCGTCGTTTAATACAAACTAACCCTAATCCAACCATAAAAAAGGAGAGATAGAACATGAGTCTATTAAAAAGAATTTCCACAATTACTAAAGCAGCCCTACACGAAGGTTTAAACAAATTAGAAAACCCGGTGTTGCTGACAGGTCAGTATTTACGTGATCTTGAAAATGATATCGCTAAGGCGGAACGCAATGAGCGTGATCTGCAAGTTACAGCAAGTGTGTTGGAACGCCGTAAGCAAGAATATACTCAGTTAGTAGAGCAAAGTGAAGCCGAAGCCGTTCAAGCAGTTGAACAAGGAAATGAAGAAAGAGCTCGTCTGGCACTCATAGCCAAGTTACGGTACGTAGAACAGTTGGAAGAGTCCATAAATAGCCAAGTACAAACTAAGCAATCCCTTGCAGAGCTTGAGATCAATATCGCTAGAGCAAAAGAAGAGCGTGAACATCTCAAAGCGAAAAGAACTGAACTTATCGCTCGCGCTCAACAAGCGACAGAAACACTCAACTCTGCTCCACGTTCTTCTACGAAAGGTCTAAATGTAGGATCAGCTTCACAAGGTTTCGAACGAATGGAAGAAAAGATTTTCGAGTGGGAAGCATTGGCGGAAAACTCCAAAAATAAATTCAATACAGGCACAGGAATAAGTCCTTCCATCGATCCTAACCTGCGTAGCGCCGTTGACATCGAAATCGAGCGAATCCGCAACCGTAAAACCAACACTGAAGTAAACACTGAGAAAAAATAAATAGGACAACAAGCCTCTTACTACTCAGCTATTGTGCTGAATAAGGGGCTTGTTTTTTACTTCTTTTCATCCCGCGAATCCATTTTTTCGTTTCTGGATCCACACGATAAGACTCAGTGATTTTCTGCAAAGCTTTGTTGTAAGTGAAATCATCTAAGCTGTTGTTTCTCAAATAACTCATCGTAGGCTCTGGCAATTTCACATAACAAATCGAAAGCGCCCAAGAAACCGCCATTTTTACATAATAGCCTTCATGACTGACCTTATCGAGCAATTGTAAAATCCGGCTGATATACGCCTCTTCAATAAAGAAATTAAGCATCATTACCACAGCAAAACGGATTTCATATTCTTGATCTGACAATAGGTAAGGCATTATAAACTCCCACACCCGTTCTTTATTCTTTACGGTAAACTTCAGGCCTGTGCAAAAGCTATCGCATACGGACCAGTTATCAATTCTGGGAATAAAGTCTGCGATATAACGTAGGATTTCTTCAAGATCTGTCTTCACGTAGCCAAGCACCATACCTTGCAGCATCACTTCTTCAAAATAATCTGTCTCGGCATGCTCCAAATAGGCTCTCCAATCACCCTTTGCAATGATTTTGGCAAGCTTGCGCAGTTCCGGTAGCCTGACGCCTATAACATTATCTATCGTCGGAATTAAGGCCGCAGAAAACTTCTGGTAGTCCACCTCTGCCAAATTCAATAGCTGTTCTCTTATTGTTTTTTCCATAGTAGTACTCCTTACCCGTCCATTATTCAAATGAAATTTCCCATAAATATATAGAAGCCACAGAACCCAAAGGAGAATAGTTTAGCCGGTATTGTTCAAATTGATCTTTGGTAAGCTTATCAAGTCCATACAGCTTCATCATCCCCCGACGAATCGCAATATCTCCCCAACTGACCACATCCCGTCGTTCCATAGAATGGATTAACATCATTTCTGCCGTCCATTTGCCAATGCCCTTTAACGTCATAAGTTTTTGTATAACCTCTTGATCTGATAACCCAGGCAATTCCTCCAGCTTAAAATCACCCTGAGCGACCAAATTGGAAATCTCATGGATACATAGTGCCTTTTTCATCGTCATCCCACAGCTTTGAATCTCATCCGCCGTATGTAACGCTAACTGCTGCGGAGTGATGTCTCCGAACTGAGCCAACATTCTGTTCCAAATGGTCCGAACCGCTTTTACTGAAATAAGCTGTCCTACTATAGCATAGATAAGCGCAGTAAAAAGATCCGGTATAATTACACGTTCCACTCTGCCCATCCGTGCCATAGCTGCGCCAAGTATTGGATCCACACTTCGGAGATAATCTATGTCTTCTTGCCCATAATCAAAAAACTTAGTAATTACGCTGCTCAAAGTGTTTCCTCCCGTATCTGATAGTGATAACCCTAATCCTAATATACAATACCTATTTGGCAGTGTACGGATTGTTGAATAGAATAGCAAGATAGCGAAACTGGAAAAAGCCATAACATCCCTAAGATAGGTGGTTATGGCTTATTGTAGCGCATAGGCTTATTCATTCTGAATAATGTATTTTTATGCTCGCAGGATTCTTTTTTCTTTCGCTGCCCTTAGCCACATGGGGAATTCATTCAGTAGCTGATCATACAGATCTTCATCAGTCACCTTTTCAATTTGGTCCAGATGAATAAAATTGGCGTTATCCACCAAACGTCCCTTCATCGTATCAAGTTGCTTCAATACTTCAAAATCCGAGTTACCGATTCCGACAAACTGCCAAAAAATTGGTTGGACCGAAGCAGCCATAATCACATTTTTAGTGGATTTCACTACACCACCATCGTTAATAAATATGATAAATACCGGTGTAGAATCGGGTTCTTCCTCCGTATATTTTTTAATGATATCCTCCATTACTGGCGGTTCATTATTGCGGCCAAACTTATGAATGGTACGATTATTTAAAATATGTGTAAACACATATCTTCCTAAATCCTGCTCTGTCACAGGTGGCAGCCGGCTAAACTCCGTATCGTACACCCACACATCTAACGATTGGTTATCATCAAATTTACAGGCAACGGCTAATATACGCTCAACTACTTCTTGAACGGTTCCATTATTATAGAGATTTCTCATAGATCCTGTAATATCCAGGACAACGCCTACCCTTGCAATGACTCCTGTCAGATTCTTTTTTTCTAAGGTGATCTGAACAATTTTTTTACGTAAATCAATAGAGGACAGTACATTCTTCGCTTCATAGCGGATCGTCTCTAAAGGCAGGGTTAACTCAGCTGTGGCCGCTACCTCAGGGTTCCCTTCGTCTTCTTCAATAACGAGCCCATAGTTTGTACATAACGCAGCCAATCCTCCCTCAAAGCCACTACCAATTGCACTGAATTTCCACTCTGAACCATAGCGATATAGCTCTCCAACCACAATAGCTGTCTCCGTCGACAGGTCAGAGCCATACTCGAAAACGAATAATTCCTCACCGCTAGCAGCATCCACTAAGCGTAGATAAGGAGAGGTTACTTGCTTCATAGAGTGTCCTAATTTTTCTCCTTCATAGATCGTTAAAGTTAAAGCTATTCTAGTAATATCCTTAGGAAGTCGAGAAAGCGTAATGGCGATAGCTTCTTTATCCCCTAGTTGTAAGACAGAATGAGTTACAGCTTCGTCTATAGACAACGGATTGCCATAAAAGATAAAGTTCTCATCGCGTTCGCAACGGTTCTGTTCTGACAGTAAAAAAGCAGCAGAGTCTATGCCAATTCTAATATCAGCAGTCATCCACCCAAATTTCAGCAAAAGCTTGTTCACGTTTCTACCTTTCGTAATATCCACCTTTTGCCCCTTTATAAGCCGCACTCTATCATCTCCTTATTTTTACTGAACAGCTCATTGTGATTCACTAGATTGTATTTATCATTTTACTACTTTAATATGAAACGTATATATGATAGATAAGGAGCTTTACGAATGGACTTTATAGCAATTGACTTTGAGACCGCGAACTCCAGTCGATCCAGCGCATGTGCCTTGGGACTTGTGGAAGTTAAAGCTGGAAATATAACCGCAGAGCATTCTTGGCTAATTGACCCGCAGCAGCGGTTTGATGGCATGAACATTTCGATACACGGCATCACACCATCAATGGTAATCGGCCAACCTACTTTTCAAGAGCTATGGCCCACCGTTGAACCTTTACTACACGGACAAATCGTCGTGGCGCATAATGCTGCTTTTGATATGAGCGTCCTGCGTTATTGTCTCGATGGAATGTCCCTGAGCTACCCAAGCTTTCAATACTTATGTACCTATTTATTAGGCAAAAAAATGCTGCCCGACCTGCCCTCCCATAAACTTAATGTAGTCTCCGATTTTTTCGGCATTACGCTAAAGCACCATGATGCCTTGGATGACGCACGCGCAGCCGCTGCAATTCTAGTAAAACTTATGGAGCAGGAGGAGCACTATGATCCTCTATTGCTCTCTGCCAGTCAAGGATATACTAGCGGAACGATGTTTGCCGGTGGGTATACCCCATTTTCGACTCGCGCGAAAAAGCCTGCTAAGAAACAAGGCACTAAACATAAACCCTCCATTTATAGCAGCCGCGCCACTTTGTCGAAATAATCAAGAACATTAAAAACCCCCAACCAGCTCTTTTCTGCTGATTGGGGGTTTGGTTTTACAGAACATCACTTAAATCTTCAAACGATACACAGCCTTATTCTCTAGACCTCTGATGAACGGTGTCCATTCCTCGGTCTCCGGTGTGGTATCCAAAGCATCCTCCACCATTTGCAGCTTCGCATCCATCGCATCGATATGATGCAGAGCGACTGCCTCAGCTGTCTGTGGCTGAACAGGACTCCCCCATTCGCCCAGATTATGATGTGACAATACGAGATGCTGTAACGCCATAACCTTTTCCGAATTCAAATCAATATCTAAGCGGATAGCCGCTTCCGTGATCCAATTAGACGCCATCGAGATATGGCCAATTAATTTGCCCTGAACGCTATATTCCGAGACAATCCCAAGCTGGGAGACCATCTCCTCCGGCTTCGCGATATCATGCAGAATGATCCCGGCCTTCATTAGATCTGGATTCAAGAACGGACGCTGCTTGCACAGAAAATCACCGATTTCCAGCATACGCACCATATGATAAGCAAGTCCGGCAAAATAAGCATGATGATGTGTTTTGGCTGCCGGATAATGCATCAATTTCTCTTCCACTTTACCCACACAAAAAGAGACAATTGAAGCAATTTCCGGATCCGAAATACTTGCCATAACCCCTTTAATCGTATGAATAAGGTCTACTGGACGAATTGGGGCAGAACGGATGAAATCCGTAAGTGCAACGCCATCCTCATCGTTAACCAACCTGATTTTAGTAATTTTTATTTGTAATTTCTCACGATAAGTATGAGCAATCCCGCGTACCTTCACAAGCGCCATAGGAAAAAAAGTTTCTTTATCATTTGTGCTGGCATCCCAATATTTCGCGGATAATTGTCCAGTGGAATCCCCCAGGACGATGTCAAAATAATCTTTTGGAGGAGTGCCGTTCGTTTGTTTAATTGCCAGCTCTCTTAAAAGATAAAAGCCAACAAATTCATCTTGTGGAGCGAGCTGTTTAATTTGTGTCATTTTGGAGCCTCCTATTAATAACAGGCTTTCGGCCTGCTCTCTATATTAAACTTTAGACACTCACCTCCAAAATCCCTTTAAATCACTATACGATCTATTTTCATATTTATGTACAAGCCAAGAATATTTGAAAAAGGAGGCTACTCCCCGGCCATATTCTGGCACTGGAATATCCTCCTTTTATTATAAAACGATAATTATTTACCAGCCGATTCAAGTGCTGATTTAATAGCTTCTACCGCTTTAGCGGATATTTCTTTCTCTGCATCATTTTTTCCGAAGACTGCTGGACGGTAACCATATTTGTGCAGGCTATATCCGGTCGATGTCGACTCGATTTCACCTTTCACTGCCAGCTCCGCGTCCGTTAACTGATTGATTGTTCTTACACTTCCGTTTTTATCCAAATAATAAACAAGCATTTTGACAGGAACACCGTACTCTACATTCACCATAACATTTACAAGCTTATCGGCACTTACACCAATGAAGATTCCATCGAAATAAGCCGCTTTATTAGCTTCTACAACCTCAGCTTTTCCGTATGCTCTATCCACCGCAGTCTTTAAAGCCACGCTGCTGCTAGTTGCACCGGACACAGCATCTACTTCCTGCACGCCTTCTCTAGTACCTGCTGCGAGGAAGCTAGCCGTCAACTGAGGAATTGCTTTTACCACCTCAGGGTAAGCAGCGTTCCCTCTATCTACAAGGATCATTCCTACACGATACAATGCTACATTTACGATTTTGTCGTTACGCAGGGTAACGTCCGCTCTGTTCGTTCCTTTATCATAAGCATCACCAAATGCAGTAAAGGTTCCGTCTTTATAGGTTCCTTGGACTTTGGATGCATTGGTCAAAGCATCTGTCAGTGCTGCTTTAGCTGCTGCCGACAATGCTTCTTGGCCTGTAATATCGGCCATTTGCACACCTTTTTCTAACAGCCCGGATGTGAGTGTAGCTACCCATCCTTTTTGTTCTGCACTCAGTTTATCGTCAGCAATCAACTTGCCGTCAGCTCCAAACAGACTTACTTTAATGCCTGTTACCGCATCTGCATCAACATCAACTAGCAGCAGCACTTTAGATTGGTTATCTACTCCGGCAAATTTGCCGTCAAAATATTGACCTTCAGCAGGAACCTTCAGCGCCTTCTCAAATGCTCTTTCTACAGCTTGGTTCCAGCTGTGACTACTTTCCGTAGCTCCGGAAATTCCGTCAACCTTTTCATCATAGTTAGCGATATATGAACCATTCGCTAGCAGCTTAGCTGTCATAGGAGCATTTGCTTTTACTACTTCCGCATAAGCTGTTGCCCCTCTGTCAATCAGGTTGTTGCCAAGTCTAAACAGCTTCACATCAACCAACTTACCGTTGCGAATCACGATGTCAGCTCTTTCAACGCCAACACTTCTTGCCGTACCATAAGAGGAATAGAATCCGTCTACATAAGCAGATGTATTGTTGATTATTGCATTCTGCTCAGCATCCCAGAAAGCGTTAATCGCTGCTTTAAAGTCGGCTTCAAGACCTGCAACAGGTTGTGCCTCTGTTCCTTTGGCCAGCAAGGCTGGAGCTATAGCTGCAACCGCTGCCGCTTGCTCAGCTGTGTAAGCTTTCTCCTCAATGAAATCACCAGCGCTGTTCATAGGATACACTTTAACATCTGTGAGCTTGTTGGATTCGTAGGTCGCAAATACAGAATATTTACCTGTAGGATCTACGCCCATATGAACTCCATCAAAGTAAACGGCATTTGTATCTTTCACTGTTAGAGCTCTTTCAAACGCTCTATCTACAGACAATTTCCAGCCATTACTGGAGCGGGTAGCTCCCGAAACAGCATCAACTGCCGCTGCTCCATCTCTTGTTTTGCCAAGCAATCTATCCTTCATCAATCCATAAGCTTGCCATAAAGCACTATAATTGTTACGGGCATCTCTATCAATCAGCTTAGGACTGGTTCTCAAAAGCTCAATGCTAGTAATTTTGCCATCTTTAATTTCGATCTTGGCACCTTCCGTGCCTTTGGAGTATGCATCGCCATAAGCTACGTAAACTCCATCTTGGTATACGTTTTCATTAACTGTAACAGGCTTTGCTGTAGCCACAGGCTTAACAGTTTCCGCTGGTACTACTGTCGCTGCCGGTGCAGCGGTTGCTTTTGGGGTTGCTACTGGTGCTGCTGTAGCTTTTGGGGTTGCTGCTGGTTTGGCTGTTGCCTTTGGCGTTGCTGTTGGTTTTGCCGTTGGCTTTGGCGTTGCTGTTGGTTTTGCTGTTGGCTTTGGTGTTGCTACTGGTTTTGCCGTTGCTTTTGGTGTTGCTGCTGGTTTTGCCGTTGGTTTTGCTGTTGGTTTTGCTGCCGGTGCATCCGCTTCTTCGGAGGCTGCCGATACTGCATCCACCTTCAAGTTTACAGCAGGCACATTAAGTGTGTAAGCAAACGGCGCTAACAATATAGCCGCGCTAACCGTTAAAGAAATTAGTTTTTTCAATGAAAATTCTCCTTTACCAAACCCCAGTGATATGTAGCTTTTTGTTAACCAAACCTTTTTCGTACGATGCGCCCCTTCTCTTCTTATGAAGCATAACTTCTCTCTTCATAAGAACTCATCCCCCCTCTCATGCTTTTGCACGCTCGATTTTCAATAAAAAAAATATCTTGAATCTATTTCATTTCTTCCTTTTAACACAAAGCTGCATAAAAGGTGAAATAATTCACATAAGTTATTATAAAAACACTTACACCCGTTTTCCATCAATTTCTGGTTTGATACTACCAGACCTTTCTGCGGTTCTTCTGTATCGAAAATCACACACCCTATAAGAAACATCACTATTTGCGATTAAAATTAATTTATACACGCAAAGTGATCTCAATAACTGTGCATTCAAGGTTAGCTATGCTATTTTAGAACGATCTCTTATATGGGAAAGGAGTTCTGTGCTTTGAGCAAACAGCCACCTATTGGAGTTATACTCGCCCAAATCGGCACCCCTACTGCACCAACTGCAAAAGCTGTACGGCCTTATCTGAAACGTTTTTTATCAGATCGCCGAATCATAGATTATTCTCCTCTGCTGTGGCAGCCTTTGCTGCGAGGCGTGATTCTGCGTTCACGTCCACGCCGGTCCGCTGAGCTGTACAGTCAAATATGGACAACCGAAGGATCACCACTGCTCCTTCATTCTTCAGCTCAGCAATCTGGATTGCAAGAACTGCTGGGTCCAAGGTATCAGGTAGAGCTTGGATTGGCTTATAGCGAACCCAGCATGGAGCAAGCGATGGCGAAATTCGACACGGCCGGAGTTACCCGAATTATCATTGTGCCGCTGTTTCCGCAATATTCGTCCACGACTACCGCATCCGTATTCGATCAGGCCAGCTTTGCAGCCTTAGGTCGCCAAAGCTCCACTGGACCTGTAACTAAACGTCTAATTCCGGCTCTAAGATTTATTGATGCCTACTATAATGAGCCCGGTTATATTTCAGCCTTGAAGTCACACCTGCTGCGTCAAATGGAGAATCTGAGCATAGAACCTGATTATTTTGTACTGACCTTCCATGGGATTCCCAAACGGTATGCGGATACCGGTGATCCTTATCCGCAGCAATGTATGGAAACCGCACGTCTTCTTGCTTCTGCTATGAATTGGGAGCCCGAACGCTGGCAGCTTAGTTTTCAATCACGTTTCGGGCGAGAAGAATGGGTAGGACCGTCTACAGCGGATGTTCTGGGAGAGCTTGCCGGACGAGGAATACGTAGACCTCTGATTTTTTCACCGGGTCTTGTGACCGATTGTCTGGAAACGCTGCATGAGCTAGCCATAGAAGGACGAGAACAATTCGAGGCTGGTGGAGGACAAGCAGAGGAATTTATGGCAATTCCCTGTTTGAATAACCATGAGGATTGGCTTGATTTTTTGGCTGAACTTGTAGAAAAAAATGCCCAAGGGTGGTAAAACAAAAAACCGTCTTGTCCACAGATCATCTCTGTTGCAGACAAGACGGTTAGCTATATCAATTGTTAAGCATGAAGAATCGAAAAGATACTTATGCTGTAAGCTGCTTATATTTCGTAGTCAGTTCATGGAACCACTGCTTGTCCTGTAAGGTCAACGCAAAATCAATCAGCTCGGCAATCTCACTCGGCTGTAAATCTGCTGAGTCATTAAAGGATACTTCAGCCATAGCTGTAGCTGCGCCATTCCCATCCTCTGCGTAATCATAAGAAAAACATAACTTAATGTCACTTTCCAGAAATTCATTACGAAGGAAATATAATACCTCACACATTAACACAGGTCTAACATGATCATCAAAGACACATTCCATAACCTTTGCCCAATATTGCTGGTTGTTGAGGTGTAACTTATCATTAGTTAAGAGATATTTCTCACCCTGAAAATCGGTGACAAATCTCAGTTCAAGCGGCTTCATCTTAAAAATAGTAGCAATTTGCTTCATGCTAATATTCAAAATATCTTGCGTTTCTAGTCTGATCATCTCTCCATGCACCTCGTCCCTCTTAGTTGGGTTATTCGAAACCTGCCATTATCTATAATTCTTTATATGCCATTATTGTAAAATTAACTCCATTAATTCACTTTAATTTTATCTAATTTAACATTATTATCGTCACCTGACTATGCTTTATTTATATTTTTTTAGGATTTCGCTCAGAAAAATGTTTCATTCTCTAAAAATCCGTTTAATATTATTGTTCATTACAATAAGATGTATAAAGATTACGCATCATGTGAAGCTTTTGCTTTCTTATATTTAAACAAAAAAAACTGTTCTGAATGGTCATTACGACCTCAGAACAGTTTTTCGCATTAGGATTATACTTCGGTTAATTTACTTAAACAAACAGTGGCACTAACTGTATTCCCTCAGGTGAAATCCGCACGAGTCCTTTATCGGTGATACGTAACGTTGGGATAACCGCCAGAGCAAGCAGCGATAAAGTCATAAACGCGTAATTCAAAGTACAGCCGGCATCATACAACGCTTTGCTGATCGCAGCTGATTTCTCAGCAGCAATTTCAAATGGCTCTGTAGACATTAGGCCTGCAATGGCCAACGGGAATAACGTTTCTCCACTAGAAGTAATTACGGCAACCCCACCTTGAGCGTCCGCCACCGCATTCGCAGCTTTGGCCATTAACTCATTATCATTGCCGATGACGAGTACATTATGACTATCATGAGCAACAGTCATTGCGATAGCAGCCGGCTCTTTAAAACCGATGCCTTCCACAACAGCCACTGATTTATTTCCTGTTTCTTTATGCCGTTCTAGCACAGCGATTTTACACAGACCCTCCACAGCATTTACATCCAGCTGCCCTGCCACTACAGGTACCGAAACTATACGTTCAATGGTCTCTACATGATTTTCTCTTACTTTAATAACTCTTGCAGTAAGTTCACCTGTTTCAATTGGAGCCGCGATTATGAAATCTTCGGCGGTAGGACGCTGTGGCAAATGAACCGAAGCCAAAACTTCCTCTGGATAAGTGAATTTAGCAAGCTCTGCCGTCATCACACCATTTTCGGCAACTACCACACCCGCGGCAATCGTAAGTACCACACGAACATCGGCCAAATTCCCGTCCAGCAGAATAATATCCGCAAAAGAACCTGGAGTAATAGATCCGATATCCTGAGACAACCCAAAACGCTCTGCTGTATTAATAGTTGCCATTTGGAAGGCTGTTACTGGTTTCACGCCTTGAGCAATCGCATGGCGAACAACGAAATCCATATGACCTTCATCGCGTAAAGATTCCGAGCTGCGGTCGTCAGTTACCAGCATCATGCGACGCGGATCAAGTCCACGCTCTGTATGAGCGGTGATGGTCTTGGCAACATCATGCCAAGCCGAGCCCCGGCGCATTTTGGCATACATCCCCAGTCGAACGCGCTCAATCACATCGTCTGCTGTAACACACTCATGATCACCAGTTACCCCTGCCGCAGCATACACTGGCAGTCTCCAGTCGCTGGAAGGCCATGTGAAATGACCGTCAACAAATCTGCCTGCCCGCAGCGTAGCTTGAATCTCTCCAAGCATTTTCTCATCGCCGTAAACAACGCCAGGGAAATTCATCACTTCGCCCAGAGCAATCACATCTTTGCCCCAAGTAAAAGCTTCGGCAACTTCTTCAGGACCCATTGAGGCACCCGTTGTCTCGAATTCCGCACCTGCCGCAGGCACACAAGAAGCCACCTGCATGTAAGCAGCTAACGGCGTACCCCGCATCTCATCCAGCATCAATTGAATACCCTTCAGCCCGAATACATTAGCAATCTCATGCGCATCAAAGAAACCACCTGTTGTGCCAAGCGGCAAAACAGCGCGGGAAAATTCAGTAACGGTTAGTTGGGTGCTCTCAATATGGCAGTGGCCATCGAGCAATCCCGGAGCTATATACTTGCCGTTCGCATCAATAACTTGCGTTCCTTCGCCAATCATATGTGTCACATCTTTACCAACATAAGCAATTCGTCCACCTTGAACACCAACAGACATTCCTTCTAGAATTTCACCAGAGCATACGTTGACCAGCTTTCCACCTGTAATTACCAGTGTTGCCGGTTTATCGCCTCTTGCCGTAGCCACAAGCTCAGGTACACAATCTGCTATAGGCTTTCTTGTAAAAGTTGTCATCTTCATCTCTCCCCCGTTAGTATCCAAGTGTTGTCTTGATGTAGTGAATAGATCCGTAATCATAGAGGATTGCCTAACTATTAAGCCTAGGATAATATAGTTGCGCAGGTCTGTATTTGTAAGAAAAAACGGCTCAATCATCCCTGTAGGTGATAGCCGTTTACTTATTCCCAAAGATTGTCCAAACCATCCGGACATGCCCCTGTTTTTACTCTCCCGCCATCCGCTCTATTCCAACGATTATCTTACTTTTGCCTCATATACGTCAAGCGCTGCCTGAACCCCAAACCCGCAAGGCCCCTTAAATCCATGACGCTGTAATGCGGCTTCCAGCGCTCCAAGCAGCCGCAACACGTTATTCTCACGACAGCTAAAACCCATCGTACCGATGCGCCAGATCCTTCCCTTTAACGGTCCAAAAGAACTGGCAATTTCAATTCCGAACCGCCCCAGCAGCAGCGAACGGACAGCTTCCCCATCTATCCCCTCAGGGATCAGCACACAGGTAACAACAGTAAGCTTGCAGGAAGGATCCCCGTATAGTTCTAAACCCATAGCTTTTAATCCAGCTACAAGTGCTTTTTCATGGAGGATATGTCTGGCGAATCTGGCATCCAGCCCTTCTTCAAGGGTAAGCCGCAAGCCCTCCCGCAGTGCATAAAGCATTGAGGTCATCTCTGTATGATGATTGAGACGTTGTGGACTCCAGTAATCCTGAAGCATGCCGAGATCGAAATAATTGCTGCGGACAAAAGATAAGTCACCTGGCTGGACATCACTTGTTCTAATCCCTCGTTCTACTCGTTTTCGGGTCATGAGCTTAGCTTCAGCACGATCATTATACGTTATCGGTGCCATTCCGGAAGGGACGGACAGACATTTCTGTGTACCGCCAACGACGGCATCCAACATCCAAGCATCTGTCTCGACAGGAAGGCCCCCAATGGTTGCAACTGCATCAACTATGAATAAAGCATCCATCCGGCGGCAAGCTCTACCGATTTCCGCGAGTGGCTGCACACGTCCTGTAGAGGTCTCCCCATGAACCATTGCCACCACATGTGGCTTAAAAGTCTCCATAGCTGCTATCACTTCATCCGGCTCAAACACACTCCCCCATGGCTTTTCCAGCACGAACACCTCAGCGCCACATCTTTCAGCAATCTCATGCAATAGATGTCCGAAGCGGCCAAAGATCGGAATCAGCACACGCTCACCCGGCAGGATCAAACTAACCATCACGGCTTCAATTCCAGAACGAGAAGTACCATCGATAGGGTAAGCCCATGAATTACGAGTAGCGAACAGCTCCCGCAGCATTTCCATCGTTTCATTCATAATAGAGGTGAACTCTGGATCAAACTGACCCAGCACCGGAAAAGACATCGCCCGCAGTACACGCGGATCTACCTCGACCGGACCCGGAGTCATAATACAGCGTTGGGACGGCGACAAATCTTCGTAACGCTTCATGATGATCCTCCCTTAAAAGTTCGGCGAACTCTTTTTAATAAGCTAACTCATATAACATCGCAGTCAGAACCTCAAGCCCAGCCGCGAGCTGCTCAGGGGAGGTATACTCTTCCGGAGAATGGCTGATGCCAGCTCGGCTTGGCACAAATATCATCGCAGTAGGGCAACGCGGCGCCAATAGCTGGGCATCATGTCCCGCTCCACTTACCATCGTGCGGTACGTTTTCCCCTGTTGGCGGCAGATATTTTCCAGCATTGCAGATAGCTTCATATCCATAGGCGCAGGGACTGTGTGGAGCACGGATGTAGCCTCCAGAGTTACCCCACGTTTAACGGCAATTTCATTACATTCCGCAAGAAGCTTCTCACAGAAACGTTCCAATTCGTCCTCTTCACTATGGCGGATATCTAATGTAAAAAGAACCTCACCCGGGATTACATTTGGCGTATTCGGATTCACCTCAAGCTTACCCGAGGTTGCTACAAGAGGTTCACCAGCCGTTTTAGCAGAACTTTCAAGCACGTACAGCATTTCAACCGCACTAGCCAGTGCATCCTGCCGCATAAACATCGGTGTCGTGCCCGCATGATTAGCAATACCCCTGACCTTGACCACATATCGTCTCTGGCCAACAATCCCCTGAACTACGCCTATCTGAGTGTCTGTTTTCTCCAGAATAATCCCCTGCTCGATGTGCAGTTCTACAAAAGCACCAATATCATTTCTGACTCCAGTCCGCTTAGAAGCTTTCTCCTCCGTTATGTCCTGTAAGAAGCTGGATTGTGCCATTGCTGCTTTTAACGTCACGCCCTCTGCATCCGTACAGGTCTCGGCCTCGCTTCCGTCATACCTTTCCGTGACATGGCCCGAGCCCCAATAAGCAAGCGGAAATCGGCTCCCCTCTTCTTCACAAAAAGATACGACCTCAAGCGTCCGCTGCGGCTGGCCAAAGTTCCTCTGCAAATCTTGAAACGCAATCATAGCCGCAGCGATCCCATAGGCACCATCATATTTTCCGCCATTGACTACAGTATCGATATGCGATCCGGTTAAAATAACCTTTTGCTGCGGATCGCGTCCACTCAATCGTCCATATACATTGCCAACCTTGTCTACGGAAACTTCTAAGCCGAGCCCAGCCATTTTTTCCTGCAAAAAAATCTGCGCCCGGCTCCATTCCTCCGTATATAGCAGTCTAGTAACTCCTGGCCCAGGTGTGCTGAATGCCGCCAGCTCCTCCAGCAGCTCCAGCAGTTTCTGAGTCAACGCTTGAACTCTGGAATCATTCATAGGCTGTACTGCTCCTTCCTAATTCGCAGCCACTGTCCACCCCCCTCACTGATCACTCCTTCTTCAGAGGTATAGATCACATTCCCGCGACAGATCGTAGCAACTACTTTGCAGGACAAAGTTCTTCCGATGTAGGGGCTGTGCTTGTGGCGATACAATAAATCCTCCGCAGTCAGCGTATAGGTTGTATTTGGATTCAGCAGAACTAGATCGGCATCTAGACCTAGAGCTATAGCGCCTTTGCGATGCTCTATTCCAAACCGTTTTGCGGGTTGCCCTGCGAGCAGACGAGAAATTAACGTCACAGGCAATCCCCGCACATTCACGCCTTCATGGAACATAAGCTCCAGACTGCTCTGCGCACCCGAGATCCCACCCCAAGCTGCAAAAAAAGACAAGTCCGGCTTCACCTTCAATTCCGTTGGACAGGGGGAATGATCCGAAGCGATCAGATCGATTTTGCCGTGGGCTAGCATCTCCCATAACTTCTCCTGCTCCACCGCACTTCGCAGCGGAGGCGCACACTTCGCCACAGGTCCTAACGCCTCCATATCATTTTCAGTGAGGACCAGATAATGTGGACAGGTTTCGGCCGAAACGTCCAGACCTCGAAGCTTAGCTTCATAGATTTTCTCAATAGCAGCAGCCGTGCTGATATGAACAAAATGCAACCGGCAGCCCGTTCGTTCACTGTACAGCAGCGCCCTAGACACTGCCTCCAGCTCCGCTTCAGCTGGGCGGCAAGCCGCAAAATCACTTGCGCTGGTTCTGCCATTTCGCACTGCATCTGCGGTCAACACCGCCGTGATATCCTCACTTTCTGCATGAAGCGCCAAAATCCCGCCCAGAGAAGCGATTCGCTGCATCCCTTGATAGAGTGTATCCTCATCCACTTCACGGAATCTGCCTTCGCCCTCCCCTCCAGGATTGGAGAGAAAGGCTTTAAACCCAGTGACACCAGAGGCTGCCAAAACTTCTAAATCATCCAGATTGCCGGGAACGAGCCCACCCCACAGCACATAATCAACGGCAGAGTTTCCAGCCGCAGCATCTACCTTTTGACGAAGTGCAGCCTCGTTCACAGTCGGTGGATTGCCGTTAAGCGGCATATCTGCATAGGTTGTGCAGCCGCCAGCTGCCAACGCCGCAGAACCGCTGCGAAAACCTTCCCAATGTCCAAACGTTGGTTCATTAAAGTGGACATGCATATCAATCATACCGGGGAGGACATAGAACCCATCTGCGTCGATGACTTTGGTTAGCGGCGCAAGCGAAAGTTCCTCTCCAAGTGCGACAATCTTACCCTCTGATACTGCAATATCCAGCTTGAGTACCTGATCGGGCAGCACTACATTCCCGTTCTTAATCACAAGTTCATAGGATTCCTTCATGAGCTGCCACCTCCTCCGGTCGTCAACTTTCTCCTAACTTCCCCGATACGTACTATATCCACCAGGAGCTACTAGCAAAGGTACATGGTAGTGTTGCATGGAGCTCTCTATATGAAAGCGAATAGGTATCTGTTCTAGAAAAAAAGACATCTCACGTTGAGTGTCTACTGAGCTTTCTGTTACTTCTATGCCAGCTGCTGACGCTTTGGCATCAGCTCTACGGTAGTAATCGCCAACCATAAACAGCAGTTCGTAACATCCAGCCTCCATTTCGTTTCCCTCCAGCAGCGGAGCATCCAGCCTCCCGTCACTGTTCGTGACTTCTTCACACAGAAGCTTGCTCATCCCATCCGTAAGCTTCCAGAGCTGAAGCGTCAGACCTGTAGCAGGAATCCCCCGCGACAGATCCAGCACATGGGTGGTAAGACGCCCGCTCATTACGCTGTCTCTCCGGCCAGATCTGCACGGCTGACAGAAAAGCCCTGAAAACCATAGGGTGGACGAGGTTCGGTGAAGACTCCACCTTTAGTTTCTTCAGGCTCAACAATGGTTTCCCAAGTCCGGTTATTGGACTCAAATGAAACGGTAGCCAGCTGTGGAAAACGGGACAATACGCGCAGCCCAATTTGATAAATCAACGATTGGATTGAAGGACTGTTCAGCTCATGAAAAGCACTATGGGCGATATCGCGAACCTGCTCCGTAGCCACATATTGGCCTAAATCTCCATCCAGAGCATGTTCAACATCACTGTAGGTCCAGTTAATATTCAGAAAAATATAAAGCGGACGGTCAAAGCTCTCCGGCAATGTTGTATACTCATCACGGACGAATCCATAAAACGAGCTTCCACTTACTTTTATCAGCTGTAAATCCTTCAATCGGCATTCATGAGCGATAACCTCAGTCCCATTCTCTCCACGTTTTATAGTTAACGAAGCCGAATAAGATTCATTATTGGAGTGACGCAGTACTAAATGACTCTGTTTAAGCCCGTCAACCCCGGGCACCATCACCTGTTCAAAAGGTAACCGGTCTGCGGAAACTGAAACTGCGGTGACATGATCGTATTTATCGAGAAAACGGCTGCTTAGAAGCTGCAGTAGCCCCTCCGTTGTGCTTCCAGTGTAGTCCGCGGTATTGCGCAGGATGAAATTTTTCATAGAATCGGTAGCAACGACCATGGAATTATCCCCCTCTGAAAAAGAAGGAAGAAACGCTTCGCCCGTGACTGCGAATGTAATATTATGTGCGAATATAATGTTGTCGCAGCCCGTGAAGGAAGATTCGGGAACGGGGGTAACGGCCAGCGGTTTAGCGTAGGTACGATAAGTTAGCACATCACTTTTTCCATAAAACATTGTACGTCCGTTAATTGGTTCCAGCATGGCTGACACCCTCCCCGTTTATGATGAATGAATGAATAATTAAATAATTAAATCACTTAGGCGAAATCTCGTAATTGTACCGACTTCAGAAAAGGCTTGAACCCATTCCTCCTGAGGGGAACGCTCTACTCGCACTCCAATGGCGCTGATAATGTCATCTTTGTTTTTGCCACGAACAGCTAGAATAAAAGGGAAATGAAATTTGTCCGTATACTTTCGATTCAGATCATTTAATAGATTGAACTCTTCCGTTGTTAGCCGATCCAGTCCAGCTCCCTGCTGCTCTGAGGCAGACAAAGCCGTAACTTGAAGCCTAGTCGCCAAATCTGGGTGAGCTTTTAATAGTCCCTCCATTCGGCTCCGGTCAGCACTCAGTACGGTCTGCATCATTGTGCTATGCAAATGCTCTAAAGAATGGAACGGAATCTGCTTATATGCCTCCTCTGCTACCCACGATGAATGTTCAAAAATGCCGCCTAGATGCTTCACAAAATCCGTTATACTCATGGCATTTATCTCTTCCAACGTAAACATGCCTTCAGAAACGACCATCCACTCAACCTCCAATAGCTTTGTTAACAGCTCGTAAAATGCCTCCGTACCCTGTACAGCGACAAATGTTACCCGATAAAGCTTCTTCCACTTCACCCTGAGTAGGATGCGGGTTCTCTTCCAGCAGAGCAACCACCGAGATAACCATCCCTGGTGTACAATAACCGCATTGGAACCCCCCCTCTTCTAAAAAAGCCCGTTGAACGGGATGCAGGCCTACTTCACTAAGACCCTCAATCGTTGTAATTTCCGCACCTGAGCATTGATAGGCCATAACCAGACATGAATTCACTGGACGTCCATCCACCAGCACCATACATGCCCCGCAGCGGCCAATCTCACAAGAACGTTTTGTGCCGGTCAGCTCCAAATCTTCACGTATGACATTTAAAAGCCGGCGGGAGGGTGGAATCTCCATGGATATCGCTTTCCCATTAAGATTGCAATTAAAGGTGAACCTCTCTTCTGTGAAGGCTTCCTCAGACGAAGCTGGGATTGGGTTCTCTTCATCTAGATTGTGATCTGAATTATGACTCGGCATGGATGTTCACCACCTTTTGTGGAATAAACGGTGTAGACTGCAGCCATTCGGGATCAATGGGCAGCTTGGTTACCCGCTTCCCTACAGCCTGAAATATGGCGGACACGACTGCCGGAGCTAAATTGACGGAACCCACCTCTCCAATGCCGCGAGGACCGTACGTGTCATGATCCGGCAAATCCTCTATCGGCTGCACCTGAATGCTGCCATTCATGTCGGCAATGGTCGGCACCAAATAGGTGTCTAAATTTTTGGTGACATAGCTGCCGCCTGACATCACAGCATCCTCTGACAAAGTGAAGCCTACCGCCATACTGCTGCCACCTTCGATCTGCCCGAGATAACCTTGCGGATTAGCCACCGGTCCCGCCGCTACCGCATGATATTGGTCCAGTACACGGACACGTCCAGTAAGCAGATTAACTTCCACGCGGACTGCGATTGCAGAATAGGTGTATAGGAAATGTGCCCCCACTCTTTTAAAGGGTGTGGTTGGATAAGTAAACTTTGTATTACAGACAATGGGTTCTGAAATACGCTGTGCCAAGTCCTTGTAAGTCAGAAGCAGACCGCCGTCTTTTAGCCAAATGCCGCCAGGGCCGAGCTTCATTTCATAGTTATCCAGCTCCGGCTTTAACATCGCAGCTGCCTGCAGTACTTGAGTGGTGAAGTCTGGACGGAGCCGTTTCAAGGCCATCCACATCATGCTGGTTGATCGGGAAGCCGTACTAGATCCGCTATCAGGCACAACATCCGTATCGCCAATGACGATGCTTAGATCCTCTGCCGCCAAGCCAAACTGTTCAATCAGCATTTGTTCCATTGTTGCGATTAACCCCTGACCAAACTCCTCGTAACCAAACACCGCCTCAATCTTGCCCTCTAGCGTCAAAGAGAGCCTGCCACCCGCCGGATCGGGAATACCATAACCAAGTCCTGCACCATGCATAGCTATAGCAGCACCCGTTCCAGTTACGATCCAAGGTTCCACAACACCTGAATCACTGTCTGTAGATGCGGCCTCAGTCATAAGAGGCGAACCCGCCAGCGCTTCCCACACCTGAAAGGCACCATCGGTCTGAGCAATTTCCTGACCCAGTGGCCCCAGATCTCCATATTTACGCAAATTGCGGCGGCGCATTTCCCACGGATCGATCTGCAATCGCTCAGCCAACCGATCGATTTGTCCCTCCAAAGCGAAAATCGCCTGATTGCCGCCAAAACCGCGAAACTCACCAGATACACCGTTATTGGTATATACAGCAAAACCCTTCACATCCACATGATCGATGATATAGGGGCCCATCACATGTTCTGTCGCAAAGTTGAGCACCTCCGCCCCCAGTGTTGCGTAAGCTCCCGTATCCGAAATAATTCTGACCTGGTGTGCCCTGATGATTCCTTCGGGGTCGCAGCCAGTCTTCATGGTGATTTTCATGGGATGGCGTTTTAGTCCTGCACGTACCGATTCAGCTCTCGAATTATGCAGTCTTACCGGACGGAGTGTCCGCAAGGCAAGCAGCGCTCCATACGGCTGTACATTCAGCTCGTCTTTTCCTCCAAAGGACCCGCCGATAGGACTCGAGATGACGCGAATATCTTCTTGAGGAATAGCCAGAATTCTGGATAGCTGCAGGCGATCCATCAACCCATGTTGTGTAGCTGAATATACGATAAGCCGTCCGTTATCCTCTGGGATAAACAGTCCACCTTCAGTCTCCATATAGGTGTGCATTTGGCGTGGTGTATAGTAAGTCTCCTCTACCACATGACAGCAATCCGTAAATACCGTTTCCGGCTCCCCTTTCCGATATTCCGTATGATGAAGCACGTTTCCCTCGGCATGCAGCAAAATTGCGTCCTTTTTCATCGCCTCTTCCGGATTCTCCAGCAAGGGTAGAAGCTCATAATCCACTTCGATAAGAGATAAGGCGTATTCCGCAATTTCGTCCGTCTCAGCCGCGACTGCCGCAATCGCATCGCCAGTGTAACGCACACGATCACTGCAAAATACCGGTTGATGCGGCAAAGCTATGCCAAAGCCGTTAAGTCCGGGCACATCCTCATGAGTGATTACAGCGTGTATACCAGGGACTTCAACGGCCTTCTCAATGCGTATGGACAAAATACGAGCATGTGCCTGCTCACTGCGGAGCACGCGGCCGATCAACATTCCTTCTGCCCTCATGTCGGTCAAATACTGCAGCTTACCGGATACCTTGCCCTCTCCATCAGGTCGTGTACGCCAGCGGCTACCGCTGGATTCCTTATTCAGCAGCATTTTCCCTCTCTCCTTTCGTCGGGTTATTCACCTCTAAACTCCGTATATTCATAGCCTTCCACAGCTCAGATACAACCAAATTCCCAGCAGTCTTTTTCTTGTAAAGTTCTGTTGCAAAGGGATCACTATACGTCTCAAAGCTGTTCTCAACCCCTTCATATAAAGAAGCCAACAGCTCATCTGTATACCTCACACCTTCAAGCATAACTTCAGCCCTACTTAGTCGCTGTGGCCGCCCAGAGCCCCCACCTGCGGCGATACGCACCTCACGGAAACGGTGTTCCTCATCGATTGATGCTGAGATTGCTACCGTTACAAGTGAAGGGGTGAATGCTTCCCTGCGGCCAACCTTACGAAAAATTTCTAGCCTATCCGTTAACGGACTCTCTAAGCGAGTAGGTGAGATGCGAATCTCAGCCACAAGATCCGCCGCAGGTTTTATCCCGCTCCAGTGATTGTTTAGCCACTCTATCAAAGGTAGTGCCGTCATAAATTTGCCGTCAAAGGAGATTAACTCCGCGTCATAGACCAGTAACGCAGGTAGAATATCTCCGAAGCCAGAAGCGATATTGCCCCCGAGCGTGGCAAGATTACGCACCGACGGAGCCGCTATGCAACGTGCAGCCTCTTGCAGCGCAGGAGCTACGGCCTGCAAATGCTCATTACTGCGGCACTGGGAGAGTGGAACAAGAGCGCCCAGAGATAAGTGAAATTCCGTTAAGGTAATGTCGCCGAGATTTGTAATTTGCCGAAGATCAATCAGCTGTTTGGGCATATGAGTCGTTCCATTTTCCCACCCTGTTCTCAGCAGTGTTCCCCCTGCAACATATCGGGCACTGTCTCCAAACGCCGTTTTTCTCTCCCAAGCTTCGTGCAGGCTGCGGGGTTGAATTACTTCAGGTAGCCTTCCTTCCTCTTCCCGTATAGCTCCCATACACTCCGCCTCCCTTTTTGAGTACCAGATTGCCACTTCCCTTCTCGTATAGCCTGCCTTAAAACCTTTGTTCCCGAATATAAGGAACTCCAAGCGCCTCCGGTGTGCCGGATGGTTTGTTGCGATTGCGGTACCCCAGGTACATCAGGACCAGAATGGTCACAAGGTACGGAATCATTTTGAGAAAATAGGGCGGAACTGCACTGCCCAGCAATTGAATACGGAAGCCAAGTGAATCCAATGCCCCAAAAAAGTAGGCGCAGAACAAGGCACGCAGCGGATTCCATCTGGCGAAAATCACCAGCCCTACCGCAATCCAGCCCCGGCCGGCTGTCAGCCCTTCATTCCAGGTTGGCGCGTAGGCCAATACCATATCCGCTCCGGCCAGGCCGATGAGAGCAGCACCGGTGATCACATAGCTGTAGCGGATAAGCTGTACACGGATCCCCATCACATCTGCGGTAGCCGGACTGTCTCCGACTGCCCGCAAATGCAGGCCCCATGAAGTGCGGTGAATTAGCAGATGCAGAGCAAGCACTAGCAGCAGGCTAAACCAGGTTAGGTAGTCCATGTTGCCGAATATTTTTCCGATGAACGGTACATTTTCCAGCCAAGCCAGATGCAGCTTAGGGGAGGTTCCCGGCAAAGGAATGCCGCTGATCGGTTTACCAAGATAAGCGCTCAACCCACTGCCAAACAGGGTCATCGCAAGACCGGACATCGTTTGATTCGCCCGCAAGGTCACACAGAGAAAAGAATGCAGCAAACCAAGTACAGCCGTTATAGCTACGGTAGCCAACAGAGCCAGCAGCAGGTTTCCGGAGCGAATATACACGATACAAGTGATGACCGCTCCCATCAGCATCAGACCTTCAGCCCCAAGCTGTATAATGCCGGCTCGTTCATTTAGAATGCCTCCCAGCGTAGCCAGCAGCAGCGGGGTCCCTGCGGAAATAGCGGCAATAAGTAGCTGTGTTGTAAAATCCATTGCCTATCTCCCCCCTTTCAGCTGAACCCGGCTACGGCGAATGCGGAAACGATAGATCATATCGCCAGCAATCAAGAAAAACAGGATGGAGCCCTGCAGCATTTCTGATATCGATGAGGGCAGCCCGATGGTTTGAACACTATATCCGCCAACAATTAAGCCACCGAATAAAATAGAAGTAACGATTAGACCGAGTGGATTCAATTTGGCCAGCCAAGTCACAATAATGGCGGTGTATCCATACCCCGGTGAAATGCCCTGCATCAGCTTGTGTGTAACACCGGAGACCTCCGCCATGCCAGCGATCCCGGCAAGCCCCCCACTGATCAGCATGACGATAATAATATGGCGCTTGATAGGAACCCCCGCGTATCTGGCTGCAACAGGATTGGCCCCAATCAGCCGGAGCTCGTAACCCCACTTGGTAAAACGAATCATTAAGTAATAAATCACAACGGCGATAAGTCCAAATAACAATCCAATATGCAATCTTGTACTTCCGAGAACAGGCAGCGATTGAGCCGCAGTAAACATAGGTGATCCCGGGAAATTAAATCCTTTAGGATCTTTCCAAGGTCCGAATACCACGTAATCGAGCGCCAATAGGGCAACATAATTCAGCATTAATGAAGTGATTAGCTCATTCACTCCAAAATGTGTCCGCGGAATAGCAGTCAGCAATCCCCAAAGCGCACCCGCGGCAATCCCGAACAGCAGCATTAAGCTCAGGGACCAGAATGAAGGTAAGTCAGGAAAATAAATCGTGACCGCTGTGGCCGCCATAGCCCCAACAGTTAGCTGACCTTCTGCTCCAATATTCCATACCGAAATGCGGTAAGCCACAGCAATCCCAAGCCCACATAGAAGAAGCGGGATCGCTTTAACCATCGTTTCCGTGAGCCCATACGCAGTGCCAAATGCGCCACGAAACATTTTTTCATAGACCAGCACCGGATTCATGCCATTCGCCGCAATAAATAGGGCACACAACAATAGCGCTAAAATTATAGATACAATAGGTGTCCACCAAGGAGAACGGATGCGGCTGGCATCGTATTCGAAACGTAGAGAGAATCGTTTTCCGGAGTGGGAGGGGAGGGGTTCCAGTACAGCTGCTGCGGTATTTCTTCCATTCTCCAGACTCATACGGCGCTCTCCTCTCTATTATCAATACCAGCCATTAGTAGTCCGATGCTCTCTCGATTCGCTTCCTCATGTGTACTCTCACCAATAATTGAGCCGTTATAGATCACTAGAATCCGGTCGGACAACTGAAGCAATTCATCTAAATCCTCCGAAATTAACAACACGCCACTACCTGAACCACGCAGCTCCATAAGAAGGTCGTGAACACCAGCCGTGGCACCTACATCCAGCCCTTGTGTCGGATGAACGGCGACCATCAGCTTCGGCCGATGACTGATCTCACGTGCAAAGAGCAGCTTCTGCTGATTACCACCTGACAACTGTTGTATTGGCGTCTCCAGCTCAGGTGTTTTGACATTAAAGCGCTGGACCAGCTCCTGTGACCACAAACGGTTCTTCGCGGACTTCAAGAAACCAAATTTGGAGTGCTCCTCTGAGCGGTAAGACTTAAACAAAAGATTATCCACCGATCCGAGGCGTCCAGCTAAACCGCTCTTCATCCGGTTCTCCGGCACGTGGGAGATTCCTGAATCAATTGCCCCTCTAACCGAAGCGGATTTCACCGTCTTTCCATCAAACGTGATTTCACCACTTTTCCAGCCTCTAAGACCAGTTAACACTTCAGCCAGTTCCTTTTGCCCATTGCCAGCTACCCCAGCTACGCCTACAATCTCTCCTTTACATACGTTCAGAGAGAAGTGATCCAGTGCTTTTCGCCCGTGATCGGCATATACGTCCACATCTTTCACTTCTAATAAAGAATCCCCTTCAGTGGCTTCCCGTTCTTGACGGGTGATGGTTACTTCCTTGCCCACCATCAGACGAGCCAGCTCCAGTTCATCTGTATCTGCTGTGGTCAGCGTGGCGATCATTTTTCCTTTGCGCATGACGGAAATCCGATCGGAGGACGCCATAACCTCTTTCATTTTATGAGTAGTTATAATGACCGTTTTTCCTGCCTGCTTCATGACCCGCAGCGTTTCAAATAGCTGTTCCACCTCTCCCGGGGTCAGTACAGAGGTTGGTTCATCCAGAATAATAATGTCAGCCCCGCGATACAGCGTCTTAACAATTTCAACACGCTGCTGTTCACCCACGGATAACTGCCAGATCGGGCGATCCACCGGGAAATTCAGTCCAAACCGTTCTGCTAATGCCTTTATCTCCTTGCGTTTGTTCTTCATCCATTTACGGCCGCGCCAGAAAGACGACTTTTCGCCAAGCACGATATTTTCCGCTGCTGTAAGGCTTTGCACCAGCCTAAAGTTCTGAAACACCATACCTACACCCAGCTGTGCAGCATCTTTAGGAGAACGGATCAGAGCACCTTTCCCATGAATGGAGATTTCTCCTTCATCTGCTCTATACACCCCTGACAGCATGCTCATCACCGTGCTCTTCCCGGCCCCATTCTCCCCAAGCAACGCATGAATCTCACCCGCATTTGCCGAAAAGTCGACTTGATCACTGGCGGTTACCGAGCCGAATTTTTTCACAATCCCCCGCATTTCAACTGAAGTTCCCCGCATGGCCTGAACCCCTCCTTCCTTCAAGTTGTAGTACGGGTGGGGAAGTTTCCGCTTAACGGAACCCGCCCCACCCATAGATTGTGCACATCTTATTCCCTATTTTTAAACATTATTGCGGGATAGTTCCTTCCACACCCTTTACGAGCCAGTTCATGCCCAGCACTTCCTCCAAGGTCAGCTTCTGACCCTCCTGAACCTTCACATTCCCTTGATTATCTGAGATCGGACCTGTGAAAACCTCCAGCTCACCACTGATAATTTTGGCTTTGGCGTCTTCGACAAGCTTTTTCACATCATCTGGGATCTTGTTCCCGAAAGGAGCCAGCTCCACCATACCGTCAGCCATATCACCGGAATATTGCTCGCTCTTCCAGGTTCCATCCATAACTGCCTGCACAGCTTTTACGTAATACGGCCCCCAATTCCATACCGGGTTCGTCAAATAATTGTCCGGAGCGTATTTGCTCATATCCGAGTCATTCCCCCCGGCAAAAGCCCCTCGTTCAGCAGCAGCCTGCAGTGTTGCAGGTGAATCCTGATAGGCCAAAAGCACATCCGCACCCTTATCCAGCAAGCTGATTGCCGCTTGACGTTCAGTCGTCGGGTCATACCATGTATTCGTCCATACCACATTCACCTTTACATCAGGATTGACACTTTGTGCTCCAAGGGTAAAAGCATTCAAGTTATAGATCACTTCGCTGATCGGAAAAGCCCCTACATAACCCAACTGATTATTTTTGGTCATTTTCCCTGCCGCTATGCCGCTCAAATAGCTGGCTTGATAGTTCTTCCCGAAGTAGGTCCCCATGTTCTCTGCGGTTTTGTAACCCGAAGCATGCAGGAACTTCACGTTGGGGAATTTGCCCGCTACATTTAATGTGAAATCCATATATCCGAAGCTCGTTGTAAACACGATGTCGTGTGATTGTGCAAGCTCGGTGATGATTCGTTCGGCGTCAGCACTTTCAGGGACATTTTCTACAAAGTCAGCTTTAATCCCAAGCTCCTTCTCCATATACAGCCGTCCTTGATCATGTTGGTATGTGTAGCCGCCATCCCCTGGAGGTCCGATATAAACAAAAGCAACCGTCGGTTTCTTTGCAGCCGGTTCTGTTGTTGCAGTTGCCTCTGTTGCCGCTGTAGTTGTCGCTGGTGCCTCAGTTGCATTTGTAGAAGTATTATTATTACTGCCACACCCCACCAAAGCCACCGTCATTAGAACCATTAATGCAAGACAAGATGTTATGAACTGACCCCTTTTTTTCATAATTCTCCTCCTCCAAATCATCTCTCATCATGGCTGCAACCATTAATGTACTTCTACTATACTTAGAGGTGGCCTTGGCGTAAATTTATATAACATACGTTTGTATATGAATATAAGAATCAGAACTTTTTTTGTGTGTAATGCACTAATTGGTTTTTGGAAGGTGAGTTACATGTCATATTATATGACCAAAGGTGGGAAAGGAACACTGTTTCAGATTACTTTTCAGACTATTCTTTACTTCACTTTCCATTTCTCAGAATCCATTGCTCCTGAATCTCACCAAAATCCGCTTTTGTATCTGCGTCCATGAAATAATGGGCAGACTCAGATTCCAGAACAATCCCCTTATAATCAGGTGAACGCAATATCCCCGCCGCTCCTCGATCTCCATCTAATCCCTGTAGTGCTGGAAACAACGTCTTCGAGAACAAAGCCGGGGGCATAGCCGACCCATTGCTGACGCTAGCGACATAATCCATCTCCGGAGATTGTTCAAACGTTTGTATTAGACGGTTCACTAATGCTGTAGTAATAAATGGCTGATCCGCAAGCGCCACAACTACTGCATCGGGCTGTAAAGGTAATACCGCATTAAGGCCACAGCGCAGTGAAAAAGACAATCCTAGATGTGCGGTTAAGCAAGTTTCGGTACGTCTGGATGCTTGCGGTTCAATCGCGGGTGGCAGCCATTCCAAGTTGTCATCCGCACGCACTACCACGATTAGCGGTTCTAGATTGCAACGATCCAATTCACTAAGCGCGACGCTCCCGAGTGAGACCTCCTGCGACAATTTCAGTGAAACCTTGGACACGCCCATCCGCCTGCTCTGCCCCGCTGCCAAATATATTCCTGCTACCTTCAATACTATCCGCTCCTTTGGGCAGCTCTCGTGAGCCCACCCTTCTAATTTGAATAATTTCCGCTATAATACTGACCGCAATCTCCTCCGGACCTTCTCCTCCAATCGGCAACCCTACAGGTGCATGCAAAGATGCAGGAGCCTCAAGCCCTTCCAGTAAAAGAGATATCCGCGCCTTCGAACCGATAATCCCTATATATAGAGGAGCAAGCGGAATCACACTCTCCAGGAACTGTCTATCCCGCCCAAGTTGATGACTGCAAATCAATACATAATCCTCCCGGGCTACGCCCAATCGCTCAACAACCTCCATAGGGGAACAAATTACTTGTTCAGCTCGAGGAAACTTATTGTGCAAGCTTCCTTCACGCCAATCCGCAACCGCTACCCGAAAGCCAACTCTGTCAGCAAGTTCCGCAATAGGAACCACATCACGTCCCCCGCCAAAAATCACAAGCCGCGGTTTGGGCACGAAATACGTATGGAATGCTGTCAATTCTGCTGGAGCGGCCATAAAGCGACCTGCCGCCAGGCTTTCTTTTGCCGAGTGGGATAATTTCGGATGTTTCTTGCTCTGCGGCAGTACAATGTCTGGATCCAGCTCCAGCTTATAGATAAAACCTTTCTCCACTGCTTCGCGGAACAAAATTAGCTTCTCTCCCCTAGCCAATCTGTCACTCGCCTGCACTAAAAGCTTGTAGAGCTGACCCCGCACGGGTTCTAGCACTACTTTGATTTTGCCTCCACAGCCGACAACCTCACCCCAGGACAGATCATCCGGAGACAGCATGTTGTATTCCACAATTTCGGGCAGCCCTCGTTCCCAGATCTCAGAAGTTCGCAGCTGCAGATCGTTTTCCAGACAACCTGGACTCAGGCTCCCAATCGTACCTTCTTCAAAAAACAACATCACCGCTCCGGCTTTACGATACGAGTGTCCCTCCACCTCTATCAGCGTTGCCAGCACCGCAGGCGCCTGATGGGTTTGAATATGCATTGCGATTTCATGTGTATTCACGAGGTTCCCCTCCTCCGTGTTTGCATTTCAACCCAGATCTTAGAACTAAGATCTTAGATCTTAGACCTTAGACCTTAGACCTTAGACCTTAGTCCCTTCCGAGCATCCTCCGAAACATGAATACTAACTTCAACCTCATTAGATCATTTATTTTTTTAAAATCGACGTCCAGCAGCTCACTAAGCTTCTCGATCCGGTAGGTAGCCGTGTTTCGATGAATAAACAGTTTCTTAGCCGTCTCATTAACATGACCATCGTTCTCTAGATAAACTTCCAGCGTCCGCAGCATTTCCCTGACATACTCCGGTTCTCGGTTAAGCAACCCTCTAAGACTTCCATTACAATATTTCTCCATAACCTCTGCCGGAATTTGCCCGAGTAGCAGGTTAAGCTCAAGCTGCCGGTAATGCACAACATTCCCTTTTACTCCCCCGCCCTGAAGCATTCCCATACAATCCTTTACCTCCGCAAAAGCCTCCTTCAGCCCCTCCGGCTTCGCTTTACAACTGCTTATCGCAGCTCGCGGATAATATCCCCTATCAAACTTCATGTTGTTAAAACAAGCCTGAATTAGATCCCGGAATTGTTCAGGACGCTGACGATCTCCCGGATATATAGACAAAAGTCCTTGATCTATGATCACATGAATTTCCTTTACTTCCCGCAGCCCGGGATGTTCAAGATATTCTTCTTTTAGTCTGAGCAGCTCACCTTGGCGTTCTTCCCCAGTCGCAGCTGTATCGGTCAATAGGAGACAAAATGGTGATTGAAGCAGCTCAATCTCCAAGTCGAGAGCAGCCTTCGCCAAATCTGTGTAAGATAAATTACCGCTCAAACAACGTCTCAGCAATCCGCTAAACTCCCTGTGTTCTGCCTGTTCAAAATAATCTTCGTATCCTGAATGAATATGATATGAAATAAGTTCAGCTCCCTGAACGAACAAACTTTCTTCCATTGGGAGCAATAAAGGGTCGATGGCACAAAACAATAGATATCCGGAGCACTTCTCTCCTTGCAAAAGTGGTGTACGGTAGCCCACATGATCTCCAACACGAAAGCGCTGATTCCGTTTCTGCCACGGCCACCCCTCCAGCAGCTGTGAAGGATGGTATTCAGAGTTGTTGTAGATCACATCCCCCCTTGCGCTAACCACCACAAGTGAATGGCCAATCACTTCAGACACCGAATCAAACAACGGACGGCTGCGGACAGATCTTAGGGCAAATTGCATCAGCTTTTTCTGCTTTTCCATAATGCTCTGCAGAACGTGAGTGCTGCGGCTAAGCTCGGCGCGAAACAGACCATTCATCTGATCCGAAAAAGTAAACTCGAAAGGCAGCTGGATAAGCGGGAAGTTAAGACTCTCCGCTTCTGCAACCAGTTGCTCTGGTACTTCATCCCAAAATCGCCCCAGCTTAATGCCCAAGGCCGAAGATCCCCGGCGATTCAAAGTCTGCAGCAAGGCAGAGGCTTCCTCCATATTGTCCTTTATCAAATAGGCTGTCGTTAGCAGCATCTCGCCTTCTTTGATCCAATCCGAGATATCGGGAGCATCCATCACATTAATTGACTTCACAATTCGATGTTTCCCTTTAGACCCAGCGATAAGCTTCGCCTCGGACAAAGGATAAATGGACAACGCTTCTTCAACCGTAAGATGCATGCCACCCCTCCTTATTAGGATCAATAGAACCATTTCTGATTTATAATGTTATTTTATGTAACATTATAATTAAAATGAACCGTGTTGAATAGAGGGAAGTTAAATTTTCATGATTTATATGTTAATAAACTTAACACAAAATGAACATGGATCATTAATTATTAATTATTAATTATTAATTATTAATGATGAATGATGAATGATGAATGATGAATGATGAATTATTGAACTTTAGCTCATATCGTTCATGTGAACTGTATAAGGGGATTGGAAAATAGTAGGTGGAGTTGAGGGAGGGCTTTCGAGTAAAAACAAGTTTTTACGGGTTCACGCGGGAGTCGGAATAGGGAGTCGGAATAGGTGGCAGGGTATTCTCAGGCTATTCGAATTGGCCATCAAGATCGAAGTCGCAGGCACACCAGCGCTGCAAGACGGGGAATTGAGCAGTGTAGAAGATCCGTACAAGTAGAGATAATACCACCCCACTGTAGCTGTGGCGGAGGTACAAGCTCTTATAGATCCACTGCTGCCGGTAGAGGTGGAGGGCACTTTTGCACTTCTTTTTGGCTATTCGGCCGGAATTGCCGGGATGAAGGGCCTTTTTGCCCTTCTTTTTGACTACATAGGCGTCTTCGCCACATTCTGCGGGATTTATACCGTTCTTTTTAGCTACTTGGGCCACTTTCCCAGATTCTGCGGGATTTATACCGTTCTTTTTAGCTACTTGGGCCACTTTCCCAGATTCTGCGGGATTTATACCGTTCTTTTTGGACTTGGGCCACTTTCCCAGATTCTGCGGGATTTATACCGTTCTTTTTAGCTACTTGGGCCACTTTCCCAGATTCTGCGGGATTTATACCGTTCTTTTTGGACCTCTGTCAAGAAAGTGGACAGTCACGCAACAGACATTCTAGTCAATTGCTCAGCAAAACGAACTGGAGAAAGATACCCCAGCGCGCCATGCATTCGCTTGCGGTTATAGTAAAACTCAATATATTGAAAAAGTGTCTGGTAGGCTTGCTCCTTAGTTTTGAATCGTGGATTACAATAAATGAGCTCCTTTTTCAAAATGCTGTGCCACGACTCGATACAGGCGTTATCATAACAGTTACCTCTGCGGCTCATGCTGGACTCCATGCCATACGCTTTCAACTGCTGCCTGTATTCATGAGAAGTATATTGAGAACCTCTATCGGAGTGATGTAATAGACCCTTTTCCGGTTGTTTAGCTTCGTAAGCATCTTGTAAGGCGCCCGAAATTAAGCTAGTTTCCATATGGTTCTCCAAGCGCCACCCCACGATTTCGCGCGTGCAAAGGTCCATTACACTAGCCAGGTACAAGCGCCCTCCCCGGCAAGGAATGTACGTAATGTCGGTAACCCATACTGAATTGGGTTTGAGTATTTTAAATTGCTGGTTCAGCGTATTCGGGGCAATCGGATGGTCATGATTGGAGTCAGTGGTCTGTACGCGATACGTTTTGGAGACAATGGAGCGAAGCTTCATATGTCGCATGTACACACTCACCGTGCGTTCGGTAACGGTATAACCTTCTTGATGTAACAGGCGGGTGATCTTCGGACTCCCATACCGCTTTTGATGGTCTGCAAAATGATACTGAATTCGCTTCATTATCGCAGCCTTACGAAGCATATGCGTACTGTTTTTTTCTGTCCGCCACTTGTAGTACCCGCTCCGTGACACATGTAGGGTCATGCACATCTTCTCCAAGAGAAACTCGGAGCGATGTTTTTCAATAAACTGGAATCTCAGTTCCTTGGTTTGCTGAAGATGTGCACTGCTTTTTTTACGATCGCTAATTCCTCTTCCACATCAGCAATCTTGTTATCTTTTTCTTGAAGTTGACGGCTCATTTCTTTCAACAGTGCCTCGAGTTCCCGTACTCGATCCACGCTAGCTGCCGGTTCATTCTTTAGTTCTCGATACTGGCTCATCCATTGATGCAGGGTACTTTTTGGGATGTTGAGCTCTTCCGCCAAGTCGCCCACTGTCTTTGTTTGCTCTTGGATGAACTGCACTGTCTGTTTTTTAAATTCTTCGTTATACCGTTGTCGATGTTCTCCCATGTGAACACACCTCCGTGGACTCATTATCGCCAGTCTGTTAACTACTGTCCACTTTTTATTCTAGCTTCATTTTAGCTACTTGGGCCACTTTCCCAGATTCTGCGGATTTATACCGTTCTTTTTAGCTACTTGTGCCACTTTCCCAGATTCTGCGGGATTTATACCGTTCTTTTTAGCTACTTGGGCCACTTTCCCAGATTTCTACGGGATTTATACTGTTCTTTTTAGCTACTTGGGCCACTTTCCCAGATTCTGCGGGATTTATATCGTTCTTTTCAGCTACTTGAGCCATTTCCCCGGATTCTGCGGGATTTATACCGTTCTTTTTAGTTACTTATGCCACTTTCCCAGATTCTGCGGGATTTATACCGTTCTTTTTAACTACTTAAGCACTTCCCCCGATTTCTGCGGGATTTATACCGTCCTTTTTAGCTACTTGTGCCACTTTCCTGGATTCTACGGGATTTATACTGTACTTTTTAGTTACTTGAGCCATTTCCCCGGATTCTGCGGGAGTTATAACGTTCTTCTTTTTAGCTACTTGGGCCACTTTCCCAGATTTCTACGGGATTTATACTGTACTTTTTAGCTGCTTGAGCCATTTCCCCGGATTCTGCGGGATTTATACTGTACTTTTTAGTTACTTGAGCCATTTCCCCAGATTCTGCGGGATTTATACCGTTCTTTTCTCTCCAGCGACGTATTCACTTAAATCTACTGGTCTTATACCACATAATCGAGCGCTGAATTTATCTTTTTCACTCTACCACTCCACTATTGAGCCAACTTAAGCTACCTTAGTTTTTAAATCAACTCCACTGGGCTCCCCGGTGTAAATAAAACTAAGAGTAGGAGGGAATGACATGTGTATTTCGTTAATTTGTGAATGAATAAGTGAGTGTGGCGTTAGAGTGTATTGCTAGAATGTAATCCTAGAGTGTAATCCTATAGTGTATTCCTATAGTGTATTCCCAGAGTGTATTTCTAGAGTGTAATCCTAAAGCGTCTTCCTAGAATGTATTTCTAGAGTGTAATCCTAGAGTGTATTCCAAGAGGGTAATGGGGGAGTATCGGTTAACAGTAACTAGAAAATTAACTAGAAATGTAACTAGAAAAGTATCAAGATATGTTGTTCAGTAGCTACGGTCTGTTTAGTATCGCTGCTTTTTCAAGACCACTGCACTCAGCCTCTCAAGACTGCTGCCACACTTCATTCGCCCAAGAGAGTAACCGGAGATCCTGACCATGTCCGGCAATAACGGATAATCCCAGTGGCAATCCACTTGTGGAGAGCATAGGTAATGTTACCTGAGGCAAACCTGCCAACCCAGCTATGCAACTCAACATCATCGCACCACTACGATTCACCTCCAATTGGCGCAAATCCCCTCCACGCAGCGGCGCTGGTCCCGGAACTGTCGGAATCACAAGACAATTGTCCTCTCCTAGCAGCAAGCGCAAATGATTAGAAATCTCTTTTTGCTTACATTGTGCAACGCTATGATCCTCTTCCGCCAAACTGGCAGCCCACGAGAATCGCGCTGCAATATCAGGCCCAAAGACTGGTTTCTCGTTCTCAATCCAAACGCCATGAGTTTCCCAAATTTCATTCCCCTGCAATTCTCTAAAAACATCCATCCAGACCCTTAACCCCTCCAAAGCAATTTCTATCTCCATGAGATGATCTGCCCCGGATCGCAAACAACTTAATCCCTCCGATAAAATAGCTGCATTCTCCAGATTAACCAAAGCCCAGCAGTCAGTAGCAACAAATAAAGTACCCATTTTATTTTTGTCTTCCATATTCTTTTTTACCTTGTTTTCCGGGCCAATCTCTAAAATTTTCTCCGTACTCTTCTCAGCACTCTTCTCAATACGTTTCTCCAAAATCGTTTCTAAACTTTCCTTCTGGCTCTTTTCTAAATTATTTTTATCAGTCTTCACCATGTCTCCCTCTAAGTTGTTCTTCAAATTTTCCAATACATTCTTCTCTATGCTCTTCCCTACAGTTTCTTCTAGACTACTTCCTATTTTCTTCGACGTCTTTACAGATGTACTCCCATCCACAAGTAACACTTCCCCTACCTTCTGGAGCACATCCAAGCGATCCGACACCCAGCCAACTGTATCAAAAGCCGGAGATAATGGAATAACACCTTGAAAATCCACAGCTCCATGCGTTGGCCGGAAGCCATATACTCCGCAATAAGAGGAAGGTACTCGAATTGAGCCACCGGTATCTGTTCCGAGCGCAAAATCAACACTACCAGAAGCTACCGCTACTGCCGAACCACTTGAAGATCCGCCTGGGATACGACCTACAGCACGCGGATTAATCGGCGTTCCATAATGATGGTTCTCGCCGCCCAGACTATACATCAGCTCATCCGTATAGGCAGCACCACGAAGTGTAGCACCCGACAACAGTAAACGATGTACAGCCACCGCATGCTCCGTGGACGGATGGTGGCTACGCAGCCAATCAGGATTACCTGCAGAAGAGCTGTGTCCAGTTACAGCAAATACATCTTTTACTGCAAAGGTCAGTCCATCCAATATCCCGCTTCCTAAACTCTCAACCGTAAGCTCAGGATCTATAAACGCACCATACCGATTATCCAAAACCATAATTCCCCCTCCTCCCTAGACCATTACTTTTACCCTTCCATCAGCCTTTCGGATCCCACGCTTCTCCTACGATTCCTCCAGCGTTCCTTCCAATTCCTCATCTTTCCTCCTACGACCCATCAGCAGCTTTTCCATCCATCATTCCACCTACGATTCTTCCATCAGCCTTTCGGATCCCACACCATACCGCCTTCGATTCCTCCAGCAGTCCTTCCAATTCTCCATTTTTCCTCCTACGACCCCATCAGCAGCTTTTCCATCCATCATTCCACCTATGATTCCTTCAGAGTCCTTCCAATCCTTCCATCACAACTATACCTACCATCCAATCGCCGCACCATCGCAGCGTCGGTCCGTTCCCCCACTGCGGTATCCATTGTCATCTATCGAAATCATGTGAGCGTGACCCATAATCCCATCATAGTCATCTACTTTCCGGACAATATGACCGGCTGCGGCCAAATCTGCCAGCACCTCATCAGCTACCCTGCTCTCCACCTTCAGTTCTTGCGTAGGCTCTCCCCACGTTCTCCCCCACACAAAACGCGGCTCATTCACAGCCATTTGTGGATTCATGCCATAATGCAGCATCCGTGTGAGCAGCAGGGTTTGAGTCTGTGGTTGACCTTCGCCACCTTGCGTCCCGTACAGAATCGCAGGTTTGCCCTCGCGGCAGGCCATCGCTGGCATCAGTGTGTGGAAGCTGCGCTTATGCGGCTCAAGCGTATTGATGTGCCCGGGGTCCAGCGAAAAAAACGAACCTCGATTCTGCAGCAGAATCCCAGTATCCCCAGCGGCCACGCCCGAACCAAATTCAAAATACAGACTCTGAATAAAAGAGACCGCATTCCCGTCCTCATCCACAACCGCAGCATAAGCTGTATCACTGCCGATAGGCTGACTTGTCAGTTGCGCAGCTTTTTGCATCGAGATAGTAGACGCTAATTGTCCTGCATAACGTTTATCCAGCAGCTGCTCCAAAGGAATAGCACTAAAATCCGGATCTGTAAGCACCCTATCCCGATCGCGGAAGCTTAGCTTCAACGCTTCAACAAGCAGGTGATAATATTCATACGAACCATGCCCGATTGCTTCAAAATTGTAATGTTCCAATAAATTAAGACTCATTAGTCCAGTGAAACCTTGAGAATTAGGCGGCACTTGATATACCGTATGCCCGTGATAATCCGTATGAATCGGCTCGACCCAATCCCCCTGATGATCCGCAAAGTCATCCCGAGTCAAATACCCGCCAGTTGCCAGCATATAGTCACAGATGTCCTCCGCAATCTTCCCCTTATAAAAAGCATCCCGCCCACCCGCCGCCAATGTCCGCAGGGTGGCCGCCAGCTGTTTTTGCTGGAATCGCGATCCAGCACAAGGAATCACGCCGCCTGGCGTGTAAATCGCTGCCGCCTCCGGCGACAGCGCAGAGCCCGCAACAGCCGTGTTATTCCGCTGATCCGGCGACAGCGGAAATCCCTCCAAAGCATAACCAATGGCAGGTTCCAGTACCTCCGCCAGCATAAAGCGGCCATACTTACTCAGTACGGCATCCCAACTGTCCGCCATCCCCGGCACCGTAATGGCGCTGCGAATCCCCCGCCGCGGGATGAAAGCTTCCCCGGCATAGCTGCTTCTGCGGACTCCGTACCCGGAGCGCCCGCTTCCGTTATAGGCCCGAACACGCGCCTCTTGCGTGTTATAGGTCAACCAAAAGGAATCTCCGCCTAGCCCCGTCATATGCGGATATACAACAGCTAGTGTCGCACTGATCGCCACCGCTGCATCAAAGGCATTCCCCCCTTTTTCCAACATACGTGCACCAGCAGCCGAGGCTAAATAATGGGGGCTAACTACCATAGTTTTTGTGCCTATTACGGGTTTCTCCGCCATGTTCCGTCCCCCTATCTTTTACGGGTTTCTCCGCTCCGCCATGCCCTTCCCTCTATGTTTTTCGGGTTTCTTCCCCATGCCATTCCTCTACGTTTTACGGGTTTCTCCCCTCCACCATGCCCATCCCCCTATGTTTTACGGGTTTTTCCGCCATGTCCCAACTCCTTATTTTTTGCGGCGGGTTTCTTCAACATATTCAATCTCCTATATTCTGCGGCGGGTTCAGCTGCGAGCTCCCTATAACTTCTGACTTAATTAGTGTCATTTAACATTACACGAAAATCCTTTGTCAATCGGTTACGCTGAAACGCAAAATAAACCTCTTCTTTTTGTGAGCTATGCACAAATAAGAGGTCATCTTTGTTTAATCTTGTAGATTCACACCTACGAATATTATAAAATCATTTTAATTACAGGGAGCCGCATACTGCCATGGCGTACTACCGTGACCTTTTGCCACCAAATGGCTACCTATCTCGGATATGTCTAGTCACCTTTTGCCGCCATATAGCTGTCTATCTCGGTTATGTCTTGTGGCTACCTATCTCAAATATATCTAGCTGCATCTAACCTTAGTAATCTTAGCCACTTTTAGAGGGGGGCTTGTGCTTTGAAACACCGAATAAACAATTTATTTTAAAATATATTGCGATAACACGGCCTGCACCTCGTAAATATTTACGGATTTATTGAAGGTCTTCTTCACCGGAAGCGTGCTGCTGGAAATGTAGATACATAGCTCCGCATCCAGGTCAAAATGCCCTGCCGTCTCCACGGAATAATGCGAGATGCTTTTGTAAGGGATCGAATGATATTCTGTTTTCTTGCCCGTCAGACCTTGTTTATCCACCAGAATAAGCCGCTTGTCCGTAAAAATGAACATATCTCTAATCAGCTTATAGGCGCGTTCGATTTTCTCCTGAGGAGCAAGAATTTGTGCGTATTCCCGCTGGACCTCCGTAAGATTTACTTGTGATGCATTGCCCATTAATCCGTCAAAAAGTGCCATATCTCTTCCTCTTTTCATCCGTTAAATTTAGCCACTTGCCCCCCACTACAGAACCATATTATTCTATTTTTCATATTCTATGCTGTGTAAAAATACTCTCTGACATCTTTTTACTTGCTTATTTTCTGATTTTTGATTACACTGTCATTAAATTTACTAAGAGAGGGGTGTGGAAGGAATGGATCACAATTGGACCAACAGTGTTATGAGTCGGCTACCTAAAGCGATAGCTGGCATTGCTCATGTAAATGGCGATAACGGGAGAAGTCTGTCCATTTGTATGAATTTAATAACACTACACAATTGTGAAATGCCTTTCCTGCCATCACCCGGACGGATCAGTTAACCGGAGAATGATAAGGCCGTGGGGAAATTTCCCTACGGTCTTTTTTTATGGTTTTTTACAGGATTTCGGAGCCATTTAGGGTACTGGCGGTGCGAAGGGCATTCTTAAAGGAGAATATATATGATCATCCAATGCCAAAATGTTCAAAAATACCACGGGGCACAACTCGTGCTGAATAGCATTACCTTCGATATCCGCCAAGGGGAAAAAATTGGCCTGATCGGCCGTAACGGCTGTGGCAAAACGACACTATTCCACCTGCTGAACGGGGAGGAACGCCCCGATGAAGGGCAAATCTCAATACGCAAAGGCAGCGTAGTAGGTCTGTTAGCTCAAATTCAAGAAGTTAACGAAAAAGAAACCGTATATGATGTTCTGCAGCGCAGCTTTGCCGAACCTTTGCAATGGCAGCACCGCCTGCGGGAGCTTGAGCTGGAAATGTCCAGCTTTAACAGCGGAACGGATGAAACCCTCTGGAATCGGCTGCTGAAAGAATATGGCAGCTTGCAGGATAAGTTCGAGGATGCTGGAGGTTACGAGATCGAATCCTCTATTCAGCGCGTAGCCTCGGGTCTCGGGATTGGAACCGGACAATACAGCCGATTGTTCGCCTCTCTTTCAGGAGGAGAAAAAACAAAAGTCGGACTAGCGGAGCTGCTGCTGCGCCGTCCAGACATCCTTCTATTGGATGAACCAACCAATCATCTCGATATGAACGCCATTGAATGGTTGGAGCAATTTTTACAGAGTTATGATGGAACAGTGCTTGCGATCTCCCATGACCGTTACTTTCTGGACGCTGTAGTCAAGAAAGTGATCGAGATTGAGGATGGCGAGGCCTTTACCTTCCATACCAACTACAGCGGCTACCAAGTGGAGAAGGAAACGCGACTTCTTCAACAATTTGCCGATTATCAAGAGCAGCAGAAAAAAATAAAACAAATGCAGGAAAGCATCAAACGTCTCATTGAATTTGGCAATCGCGGGACACCTCCTAACCCTTCCTTTTACCGGAGAGCAGCATCCATGCAAAAAGCACTGGATCGTATGGTGAAGGTTAAACGTCCTATACTGGAGCGAAAATCGATGGATTTGCAGCTACAGCAAAATGACCGTTCCGGTAATCAGGTTGTCATTTTGGAGGATATCGGAAAAGCATATGGTCAGCGAAGCCTTTTCGCAGAGGCAAACGAAGTGCTTCGCTACGGAGAGACTACGGCACTCATCGGCGGTAACGGGGCAGGTAAAAGTACACTTTTAAGAATTATTTTAGGGCAGGAAACCCCGGACAGCGGAAGCTGTACACTCGGCTCAAGAACTGTGGTCGGCTACCTCGCACAAGAGGCTGTTCCTGAAAATAACAAACAGTCTGTACTCCGCTACTTCCGCGAAGAAGCTGGACTTGAAGAAGGTGAAGCACGCGGGCAGCTTGCACGTTTCCTATTTTATGGTCCCGATGTATTCAAAGACATTACGAATCTGTCCGGTGGTGAATGGACCCGCCTGCGTTTCGCTGTACTAATGCATCGCAAGCCAAATCTGCTGATTCTGGATGAGCCGACCAATCATCTGGACATTGATTCTCGTGAAGCACTCGAAGAAGCATTAGAGGAATTTCCAGGCACGGTTCTGGCGGTATCTCATGACCGTTATTTCATCAATCGCCTATTTCACAAACTATGGTCCATTGAAGACGGGCGGTTTGGAGTGTTCAACGGAAACTATGAATATTACAAGGAAAAACAAGCTGAAAAGGCATTACTAGCTCCCTCTTTTGCGGATCAAGCTAAACCTGTCTCTGCAGAACGAACAAGTTCACGCCCTGATAAGCCTCAATCTAACGATTCAGGGAAAGAAACCAACGCTAAATCCACCAGTTCCCGTAGGAAAAACACCACCTTCGACTGGGAAACGGCCATTGCAGAGGTAGAGGAACGCCTTGGCGTGATCGATGCTAAGATGTTAGATCCCCTGATCAGCAGCGATGCAGCTGAACTTGCTGAGCTGCAACAAGAACGTGATGCGATACAGGAGCAGTTGGATGAGCTCTATACAGGATGGATGGAGACAACTGGTCTATAGAATAGATTGATCTATAAGGAGATGAGCATATGAGCAACAAAGAGAAGATTAAGTTATTGTGGAAAGAATACACCCAGCTTCATCCACAAACAGCGGATAACTATGACGCCTGGGCCTTTGGTGACAGTCCCCAGATGGCCGATGAACTGCTCGATCTGGTGATTCGTGGGATCAAGACAGGAACTGCTTCGAATTATGATATATTTGAAACTTGTGACGAGACGTTTCCGCAAGTTGGCGGTCACAGTATCGTGCTGGATGGATCTGGTGATCCGCGGGCAATAATTGTTACTACAGATGTACAAATTATACCTTTTGATGAGGTTAGCGCTGAGTTTGCCTATACTGAAGGAGAAGGTGACCGGACGCTTAAGTCATGGCGTCATGATCATGAGCAGTTCTTCACCAGAGAATCCTTAAAATTCTTAAACAAACCCTTTGATCCAAAGATGAAAGTTGTTTGTGAGAACTTTAGAGTGGTATATACAAAAGACTAAGATCTTCAGAAAACGCAAAAGGCTGTCTCTTCCACAAGGAAGGGACAGCCTTTTGTGTATACTATAAAATCAACAGAATTAGATCCTCATTAATTTATGGTTTAGTGCCAAAATCCCAAAATCCAGCCAATAACAGAGATCCATAACGGAATGCTGATTAAAATACCCCAAACCAGCCCAGTGGCAATATTGCCTTCTGCAGGACGCACCACATTTTCCTGTTTCAATGGAATGCTCAATTCTTCTTGTTCCATGCGATCCCCTCCTAAAATATCTTATCGTCACAGTAGAGGAAAAAATGTAGACCGCTCGACCCAAAAAATTAAAATTTTGAATTTTGGTAGATATAAAGGCTCAGCGGCCAAACCGTTGTAAGTGCTTACATATTAGTTATTAACCAAATTTTGAATAATTAAAAACTTAAATTTGCGGAAGTCATACAGTATATGCAGATTCTTAGTCCAATATTACTACTTTTTCCGGATTTCGTAAATATTCAAACATCGTCCGAATCTGTGCCTCTGTATTCCGCTCCGCTGAAAGCTCAGGCAGCTTATCTTCAGCAAAAAACGAAACTTCGCTTGTCTCTACCCCTTCCATTGCCTCTCCGCCCACGATGCGGCATAAAATAAAGAACTTGTACACGTGATAAGGCTCCGGCGGATGGCTATGAAATTTCTTATCCAGTACAGCCAGTAAGCGAACTGCTTCTGCCTCAAAACCCGATTCCTCTTTGATTTCTTTCACAACAACTTCGCTCGGCGACAGTCCAATGTCCCCCCAGCCACCAGGAAGCGCCCAATTCCCGTCCAACTTCTCGCGAACAAGTAGAATTTTATCCTCCCGGAATACAACACCACGGACATCAACTTTTGGGGTAGCATAACCCCCTTCACCCGCAAAGGAGAGTCTAATTCTCTCCTTGCTTTCGAAGGTATAATTAGCGAGGATATCTACACTGAGCTCACGCAAAGCTTGATACCGTTCTATATCATAAACATCCTTAGCATAAGTTAATCCAGTCTGTGCGATGGCCTGAATTTCTTTGGCCCACGTTAACCATTTCTGCTCCATTGCTGCACCCCTTTTTCGGTACCTTGATTAGGATTACTGGCAAAGCATTAAATGACGCGAGAAGGCTCCTTTTTTAGCTTCACAACGGTCTATGATTGTAAATCCAGCTTCAGTGATCATCTCGTCCATCGGTTCAATCGCAACGATAACCACCCGATCTGCAATCCGGCGCGCATTCACTAGAATCGCGAACTGCTCCTCAGGTGTAATACTAGAATATAGATTATATGGCATATCTACAATGGCTACATCGTAATGATCAGTGATATCCGCAATATCCCCGAGCGTAACCTCACTGGTGAATCCAAAATGGGCAATATTTGTTCTCGCACCGATAGCAATCATAGGGTTAATATCACGTCCAACCATATCGATTCCCATTGACAAGGCTTCTACCATTACAGTTCCAATACCGCAGCAAGGATCTATAGCACGTATACCTTCAGGATTCGGAATAGCCATATTAACCGCGGCACGGGCAACACGTGTACTAAGCGCGATAGAATAGCTGCGTGGCTTCTTCATTTGGCGGAACCAAGTTGCCTTGTTTTTATGATAAGATCCGAAGTACCAGCGTCCACCCAGCGTAACAATGCCGTATACCAGCTCCGGATGGTTAACATCCGCTTCTCCTTCAATCCGCAACCCAATTTCCCGCTCGATCACTCTGCGCTCATCATACTCTATTTTGTCTGCAGGGCCCAGATCGTTGGTCTTCACAAAAATAACCTTAAACGTCTTGCCGCCAAGCTCCACCTGCTCCGTTTGATCATAAATCTCAGGCAGACTGTCCCCTTCATACATTACATCTATCCGCTCTTTAATGAAGGGACTGCGGCTGACATCCACCTCAACCTCACTCTTAAAAAGAACAGTCGGCACCTGCTCACCAAAAAGACATCGCAGCTCCATCTGACACAGCGATAACTCGTCCTCTGAACAGGTGTAAGTATAAATAAATGTGTTTGTTCCACTTTCCTTATGCAATATAATCCATCCTCTATCCCAGTGAATTGTTCTGCTGTCTTGTTACTCCTGTGTGTCGTGCTGGTGGTCATAATCTATACGCGCTTTGGCGATCTTCCCATTGTTTTTGTTGACCCAGTCCACAAGCGAGGTTAAAGGTCCCAACAATGATTCTCCTATGCTCGTCAGACCGTATTCCACAGTCAATGGGACTGTAGGCGTCGCTTTACGCCAAACTAATCCATCCCGTTCCAAATGGCGCAGGGTCTGGGTCAGCATCCGTTGTGATATCCCTCCAGAGCGCCTTTGCAACTCTTTGAACCGCAAAGCATCAGCACCTAAATTGACTATGATCAGTACACTCCATTTATCTCCGACCCTGTCCAGAATCTGGCGGGTAATGGAGCAATCCTCCAGCATCGGCATGAACCGGGTGGGTTCTTCCTTTGAATGTTCCAACTGTGGTTACCTCCATGTAACTTAAGCATGTAATAGTGCCTTCTTGTCCCTCAAGCCTATTCAGCTTATCATGGTTACTGTTAGTAATCAACAACCGGAAAGGAACTAATAAATCATGAAAAAGACCATTGCCATCATAGGTGCTGGACCCGGCTTAGGACTCTCAATCGCCAAAAAATTCGGAGCCAACGGATTTCAAGTGGCATTAATCTCTCGAAATGAAGAGAAGCTGAACACCCTTGTTCAGGAACTGCAAGCACTGAATATCGAGGCTGCTGCTTTTCCTGCCGACGTATACAATAAAGAACAAGTAGCCACAGCCTTCGATAATATCAAGAAAAAATACGGCTTTATCGATGTGCTCGAATTCAGCCCGACAAGTGGAAATTACCCTCCTACTCCTGCTTCACAAGTAACAGAAGAAAATGCACAGGATGCCTTTCAGGCACTGGTTGTAGCCGCTATCCGCAGCGTAGCACAGGTCTTGCCTGAGATGCTGGAGAAACGCAGCGGCGCACTGCTGTTCACAACCGGATTGTCCTCCATCTATCCCATGCAGATGATGGGTAATGTAGGCATTGCGCTTAGCGGATTAAGAAACTACGCACTTAACCTGCATGCAGATTTGACTCCACAAGGAATCTATGTAGGTCATTTAGCACTTGGTGTATTCATTAAACCCGGCACCGCTACAGATCCAGAACTCATCGCTAATGTTTGGTATGAGATGTATATGAACAAAAGCAAAGCTGAGGATACTTTTCCCCAAGGTGTGACACCGGCTACAATCATCTGGTGAGAGGTTTGCCCCATCGCTTTTGATCCATAGTGAGTTCTCCAGTATAATGGTTCCTATAGAATGCTAAACAAGACGGTCACGCATGGCCAATAAGCTTATGCCCAGGCGTTTACAAAGCCGGTTTTGCGCAGCAAAACTTAAGGAGGTACATACTCACTATGTCATACGAAACGTATTTTTCAACCCACCGGGATGAACATCTCGAAGAACTAAAACAATGGCTCAGAATTCCAAGTATTTCTGCCTTATCTGAACATAAGGACGATGTACTGAAGGCAGCCCATTGGCTGACAGACACCCTGAAAAAAGCCGGACTTGAGAACATTGAGTTGCATCCGACAGCGGGACATCCCGTTATATATGCCGATTATCTTCATGCTCCAGGCAAACCAACTATTCTCGTGTATGGTCACTACGATGTACAACCAGTAGATCCATTAAACCTATGGACCACACCTCCATTTGAACCAGAGATTCGTGATGGCAAGCTTTATGCACGCGGAGCAACAGATGACAAAGGACAAGTATTCGTTCACCTCAAAGCCATTGAGGCGATCCTGAAACAAGAAGGTACTCTTCCTGTGAATCTCAAGCTTTGCATCGAAGGTGAAGAAGAAATCGGCAGTGTGAATCTGCCTCCGTTCCTTGAAGCCAATAAAGAAAAGCTCGCTGCGGATGCGGTGTTAGTCTCCGATACATCCCTATTGGAACGCGGTCGTCCTGCCATCTGCACTGGGCTACGTGGTCTAGCTTCCCTTGAAGTTGATGTAACTACCGCTTTGACAGACCTGCACTCTGGTTCTTACGGCGGTGGCGTTCCGAATGCATTGCATGCCCTAGTATCTTTGCTAAGCTCGCTTCATGACGACAAAGGACGCGTATCTGTAGACGGATTCTATGATGGCGTTCCTGAACTTTCCCCAATGCTGCGGGAGGAATTCGTGAAGCAAGGTGTGAATGAAGATAAAATCCGTGAAGGTCTTGGATTGGAATCGTTATACGGCGAAGAAGGTTATTCCTTTGTAGAACGGATTGGCGCTCGTCCTACGCTTGAGCTTAACGGCGTATACGGCGGTTTCCAAGGGGAAGGCAGTAAGACGGTTATCCCTAAAGAAGCACATGCGAAGATTACCTGCCGCTTAGTTGGCGATCAGGATCCACAGCATATCCTCGATGCCGTTGAAGCACATCTGAAGGCTAATATTCAGACCGGAGCGAAAGTGCATGTTAAGCAAATGGAGAAGGCACGTGCCTTTAACATCGATCCGTCGAATCCTATTCTGCAAACTGCAGCAGACGCATATGGCAAAGTATATGGAACCCGTGCCCTCTTCACCAAAGACGGCGGCTCCATTCCGATCATGGAGAGCTTCTCCCGTGTGCTGGAAGCACCTGTCGTTCTGATGGGCTTTGGTCTCGATGATGAGAACCTGCATGCACCGGATGAGCATTTCAACCTGGAGAACTTCGACAAGGGATTACTCACCATTGTTGAGTTCCTAAAGACTGTTTAAGATACACAAGCTACAAACAAATAAAGCCAGGTTCCCTAAGTTGGGAGCCTGGCTTTTTAGTATGCGGCCAAACAAAAGAGCATCATTGCTTAGTCCATTTATAAAACCACCATACCATTGCTATCACCATTATTATTAAAAGAAAAATCAGGCTTTTAACTGAGCTACTTATTATTAAAGGTCTTAAATAAGCGATCATTATCCGTCCCCCATATAGAATGAATATAAAAGAGATATAATCACCATATCACTTAATACAAAATATTGAAATAGCAGAGAAACTCTGTGAGTAATCACCATTATTACCCTTCATGTAATACCGGTTTGTTAGCCAACTGTTCATGTTCGGGTTCAATGTGAATCAACACCTGGGCACGTTCAAATATGCCTTGAATGGCTAGTTCAATTTCGTCGCATAATTGATGCGCAGTAGCAACACTCATTTTAGAAGGAATCACAAGGTGAAAGTCGACATACTCTTCTGGACCAGATCGGCGGGTACGAAAATCATGAAATTCAATATATCGCCCTTGAAATAACTTTATGACATGTAATATTTCATTTTCTTCTGCCTCAGTTAATCGTGCATCCAACAGCGGAGGAAATGACTCCTTTAGAAGCTTATAGGCTTCACCCATAATATACAGAGCCAACACAATCCCAATGACAGGGTCGAGTATCGTCCATCCAGTGAGGGTAACCAATAATAAACTGAATGCAACACCCAAAGAGGTGAAAACATCCGTAAGCAAATGCAGAGCATTCGATTTCATAGCCACAGAGTGAAGTTCGTCTGCCTTCTTTTTAACCTTGCGTGAAACCATATAATTGATCCCCGCTCCGACCACCATCACAATAATGCCCAAAAAGGGAAGTTCGATCGCGGTTGGATTCATTATTTTATGAACACACTCATCTATAATCCAGAATCCAGCTACAAAAATAAGCAACGTTTCAATCGTCCCTGAGATATTCTCCACTTTGCCATGACCATAAGGATGAGTTTTATCCGCAGAACGACTTGACCATCGGACCGAGAAAAAAGCAATCAACGAAGCAACTAAATCTAAGGAGGAGTGGATCGCTTCCGAGATAATTGCTACTGAACCTGTAAGTACTCCGACTATAAGCTTTAAAGAAACGATAAATGTATTGCTAAGTACAGATAGGAACGCAATCTTTGCACCATTCAAAATTTTCACAACCTTTTCTTAAAAGTACGCTATATTAAAGTTTTTCCATTAGGCAAATAGTATAAACAAAAAAAATCCCACCAACCAATATAGGCTGATGGGATATAAAAAAACCCTTGCATCGCAAGGATTTGGAAGTTTGAATTATGGAGCGGGTGATGGGAATCGAACCCACGCTATCAGCTTGGAAGGCTGAAGTTCTACCATTGAACTACACCCGCACTAGAAAGTGAATACAAGAGTTATTGTATCATCTCTACAAGTAAAAATCAACATTTTTTTAGTTTACAGGGAAGCGCCGAGGGGTGCCTTTTTTAAAAATATCGCCTCAAACTCTGCTGGTTGAATAGGTTTGCTGAACAGAAATCCTTGAGCTTCATGACAATGCTGCTCCCGCAGAAATTGCAGCTGCTCCTTGTTCTCCACACCCTCAGCCGTAACCTTCAGCTTCAAATGATGCGCCATAGAAGTGATTGTAGAGACTATAGCAGCATTGTTGCTGTCCTCCATAACCTCTGATACGAACGACCTGTCGATTTTCAATCTGTCGATCGGCATGTTCTTTAGATAATGCAGGGAGCTGTAGCCTGTACCAAAATCATCAATACTGATGAAGACACCAAGCTCTTTCAGACGTTTCAGCTGATCAAAGGCTGTTTCTTTATCCAAGGTCATACTCTCAGTAATCTCAAGGTCGACATAACACGGATCTAATCCAATGTCGGTTAAGATGGTATGAATCCTCCCCGCTAGATTGGGCTGAAGGAATTGCCGCATAGATAGGTTGATGGAGACGCAAATCGGCACATAGCCGGCCAGCTGCCATTTTTTATTCTGCAGACAAGCTGTTTTGAGTACCCATTCCCCAATCGGAACAATGAGTCCACTCTCTTCAGCTAACGGGATAAATTCCGCAGGAGAGACCAGACCACGCTTCGGATGATTCCAGCGGAGCAGAGCTTCCATTCCTACGATCTCTTCCGTCTCCAGCAAAACCTTTGGCTGATACACCAGAAAGAATTCATTGCGTTCAAGCGCTCTGCGGAGGTCATTTTCCAGCTTTAGACGTTCCTTTGCTTTCATCTGCATGGCTGGGATATACCTGCGAATCTCTACTCCCTGTTCCTTGGCATTATGTACAGCCGTATCAGCATTCTGAATTAGATGTTCCGCAGTTTCACCGTCACCGGGATAAATACTTAACCCCATACTAAGCGAAATATGGTACTCCCCCGACTCTAAGGCAATAGGTACCTCAAACAATCGATGCAGCTCCGTAGCTCGAACCAAACATTCTCCAAGACTTGCTCTCTCCATCATAAGAAAAGCGAACTCATCTGCCCCCATACTATAAAGCTCTTCAGTAGATTTGGCCTCATTCACAAGCCGCTCAGACACCAGCTTCAATAAATGGTCTCCGGCAAAATGGCCCAGGGAGTCATTTATATTCTTGAAATGATTAATATTCATAATAGCTAACGCTGAGAATTTATCGCTCGTTTTCTTCTCTCCAGCAATAATCATCTCTTCTACACGCTGCGTCAGACGACGTCTATTGGGAAGTCCCGTTAAATCATCATGATAGGCTAAATAATTGATCCGTTCCTCAGCCAACTGCTTTTCGTAAAAGGGTTCTTCAATCGTCAGACGATATACTCCAGTAAGAAGCAAATAGTATGCAACACCGCTACACACCATTCCAAAAAGATCATCTATATTGCCACTACTGAATGGACTCATAAAAAAGGCTTGGCCCAAAGAGAAAAAGATAAGTGCTCGAATAATAATAAGCAGGGAGGCTGACTTTTCACTTTTTTCAGGAAATACAATAACTGCAACACCTGCCAAGTAAACAAAAAGAACTGCCAAATCAGCAATCTGCTTCAAAGGATTCATCCAAGGTTTAGTTAAAAACTGAGGTAACGCCGAGTGGCTGAATATAAACAAAACAATGGAAAGCACAATCAGCATGAAGGCTATTCTAAACAACTTTCTTTTTTCAGAGACAGACACGGGCTTATCTTCCCTGCTAAAAATAAACAACATTCCTAAACCGCTGATTAGTCGTGAGAGGGTTCGCAGCCACAACGATTCTTCAAAAGTTATGAATGATGAAATCAACGGGATGCCCACAAAACCCAGTGTATGCAAAAAATCAATAATACATATTCCACCAAAAAGAGCAGCGGCATATAATCTTCCTTTAGATAATCTGCTAGAGAAGAATAACCAGCCCTGTGCAAATATTGCAAATCCAAAAGCAACATTACAGCAGCCGACAATGAGATAGAGAGAAGAAATAATATCCCAATCGTCCAATCGGTTAAGCGATGTATGGAAAATTTGAATTAAAAGGAACAGCAAGGCGCCTACAGCAGCTGCTTGAATTGTCTTTTTCTCTTCTTGTCTCATAAGTCCCTCGCGTCTGAAAATAATATCTATTAATTAACATTCAAGTATAGTTATGTCCTACGTATAAATATCGGCGGGATAGGACTTTTAAGTTACATTTCTTTTATCGGCATTCAAATGGAAGGCGCGTTTATAAGTTATATATTCATAAATCTTGCATAAATATAAACCATTTTCTGCTAGCAGGCAACCAAAAAAGCACTTCCCCCTACGAAAGGGTTCAGTGCTTCTAAGAAACTCAGGTTTATTTGTCACCAAAGGTTACTTCTGGTGTTGTAAGCTTATCAAAAAAATCAACGGATTTATCCTTGTCTGCAGATGCACGAAGTGCCATTGCTGAACGTGGATGCTCATCAAGTGTACCTGTGATCATATAAGGAATGATATAGCCCCACTCCTCTTTCTCACGCAAAGGAATCATCAGGCGTTCAATAATATCAAGCACAGGGCGCAAGGAGTAACGTGTATTCTTCAAATGAGTTACTAACAGCTCTGTAGGGCAATTTCCTGCAGCTCGTCCCATCCCATAACAAGAAGCATCCAGTAACTCTACACCATTCTCAGCAGCAATCAACGTGTTGGAGAACGCCAACTGAAGATTATTGTGAGTATGTACGCCTAGACGTTTGTTTGGCAGATGTGTCTTGAACTTCTCAACCAGATAATTCATGTCATTGTGATCCAAGCTGCCGTATGAATCTACAATATATACCACATCAACAACGCTCTCACGGATCATTTCAAAAGCTTCCAACAATTCATTCTCCATAACATTAGACAAAGCCATAATGTTGATCGTTGTCTCATAGCCTAGATCATGGAAAGTTTGTACCAATTGGAGGGCTTTCTCTACATCTTTGCTGTAGCATGCCACACGAATCAAATCCAGCATACTTTCGCTGCGGGGCAAAATATCATTCTCATCCACGCGGCCGATATCAACCAAAGCAGATAGCTTGGTGTGACCTTTTTGCGGAATCACTTTACGCAGGAAATCATCGTCCAGAAAACGCCATGGTCCGGCACCCTCTGCTCCTTTGAGCAATTTTGGTGAATTTTTATAACCGATTTCCATATAATCAACACCAGCTTCATTCAAGCCGGCATATAAGTTTTGTACAAATTCCACACTAAAATCCCAGTTGTTCACTAGGCCCCCATCTCGGATGGTGCAGTCAACAATCTTACATTGATTAGTCTTCATAATTATCTCCCTTCAACTATTGCAATCATTATAACCGCGAATATAGCTTTACTATGCAATTTATATCGTATAATCATACTTTAATGAAGAATAAAATGTAAAGGAATTTCATCTTCTTCTCTTTAATGCTATTACCACATCGTGTCAGCGACAATGATCACAGTAAATAAGCCCTAAAAATGCTACATTACAAGAAAATCATTGAGATTGATTATCAGTCTCTTTTGGAGGGATAAAAATGGCTTCTACCTCTTGCTCATTGCTGCGACTACAACCGGGTTCGACCGGATATATTCATAAAATAGAAGGAATCAATCCTATCCTACGCCGTCGTCTGGCTGATCTTGGAGTGTCCGAGGGTGTGAGCATTCGCCTGAAAGGAAAAGGACCTTTTTTAGGACCTATTACCTTAGAGTGCAATGGACAACTGTTCGCCATCCGCCGGAAGGAAGCTTCATTGATTGAGGTGAACGTGTCTTGAGTTCAATAGCTCTTGTAGGTAACCCCAATACAGGTAAAACCTCTCTTTTCAATACGTTAACCTCCTCATACGAATATGTTGGTAACTGGTCAGGGGTAACTGTAGAAAAGAAGATCGGCAGCCTGAAGAACGGCGCTGGCAAGCTCATTGATTTGCCGGGCATCTATTCCTTGCATCCACTCTCACGCGATGAGGGGGTTGCTGCCCAGTATCTAATAGAAGAATCTCCAGAAGCCTTAATTAATATCGTGGATGCTTCACAGCTGGAACGAAATCTGCTGCTCACGCTTCAATTACTTGAGTATGGCAAACCTACCTTACTCGGACTGAATATGATTGACGTCGCCAATGCACGTGGAATTCGCATCAATCATGAAGTCTTACAATCACGACTGGGTATAACTGTCCTCCCGCTTGTTGCAAGAACGGGAAAAGGCTGCGCACAAGTCCTCAGTATTTTAGAGAAATCCTCTGCGATTCCCGCTGTAAAGTTCAAGTTGAACTACGGTGAGATTGTAGAGCATGCGATATCTTCTATAGAAAAGGAATTACTTCCTATCAAGGACTTACCAAATCACCGCTGGATTGCTCTACAGCTTATGGAGCAGAATCCGGTTATTCTTCATTTTCTGAAGACACGTATGGACACCACTCGCCTGCTAAACATCTGTGAATCCTGTCAGAGTGAGCTACAGATCAAAAAGCTGGCCCTGACGCTCCCCCAATGGATTCGCTCACAGCGGATGGATTATATCCACTCCATTTGTGAGGTTGTACTTGATACAACAACGCAGAAACCTCATAACTTAACAGAAAGATTAGATTCCATATTGACGCATCGTTTTCTAGGACTGCCCTTATTTATCTTCTTTATGTATGCTCTCTTTAAGACCACATTTGACTGGGTCGGCGGACCTCTATCAGATCTCCTCGATGGCCTGATCTCCGGACCGATTAGTGATGGAGCCAATTCCCTGCTTCAGACGCTTGGAGCATCCAGCTTCACGCATGCCCTGATTGTCGATGGATTAATTAGCGGTGTAGGGGGCGTCCTCGTCTTTGTCCCGCAAATCTTCATTCTCTTCCTGATCATTTCCTTCTTGGAGGATTCAGGATACATGGCTCGGGTTTGCTTATTAATGGACAGCACCATGGAACGTATGGGACTAAACGGAAAAGCATTTATTCCATTCATCATTGGCTTCGGCTGCAATGTACCTGCCATAATGGCGGCGCGCAGCATCGAACAGCCCAAAGACCGCATGCTGACCACCTTGCTAATGCCGCTGATGTCCTGTTCTGCGAGACTGCCTGTTTACGCTTTATTCGCAGCTGTGTTTTTTCCGGCGCAAGAGGCCGTAGCAGTTCTGTCCATGTATGTGATGGGTATTGTGTTTGCTCTGATTCTTTGTAAGGTATTCTCTAAATATTTATTCAAAAATGAATCCTCAGTTTTCATGATCGAGCTTCCACCTTATCGTATGCCGCAGATCAAGACCTTATCGCGCAGCACTTGGGAAAAGGGCAAGGGTTTCCTGCGAAAAGCTGGAACTATTATTCTTGCAGGCTCAGCAATTATTTGGTTTATGTCTTATGCCGGTCCTGGCGGGTTTGATGTGGACATGGATCACAGCTTCCTGGCTAAGTTTGGGGGTATGATCGCACCGCTACTGGCACCGCTTGGTTTCGGAACATGGCAGGCTGGCTCTACGTTGGTTCCGGGATTTTTGGCAAAAGAGGTCGTAGTCTCTACCATGAATATCATCTATCATGCACCAGATGCTGCTGGTTTAGAAAATCAAATCTCTCAAGTCTTCACACCGCTAAGTTCGATCAGCTTCATGGCCTTTATCCTGCTTTATATTCCTTGTTTGGCTACTGTAGGGGTTATCAAAAAAGAAACAGCGTCTTGGAAATGGACCTTCTTCTCCATGGGGTATTCTCTCGTTCTGGCGTATATCGTATCTTTAATTATTTTTCAAGGCGGACGGTTATTAGGATGGTCGTAGACTTGTAAATTATAAGATTCTCATGATGAAAGTGGGGTACCATTATGATAAATGTTGTGATTGTCGCCTTAATTTTCGGTTATTCTGGCTGGACCATCTATCGACATGTGCAAAAGGGAAAGCAGGGCGCTTGTGCAGGCTGTGATAAAGGAAAAAGCTGCTCGGCAGCATCGATGGATTCCCCGCTTTCTTGTTGTTCAACACCGGTTAACAACAAGAAGTAGGCTTGTAAAATGGGCAATAAATAGTGATTTATCGTTTAGCCTCCTTAACTAACGGGTATGTTTGTTATAAGCAACTACAGACAATACCAAGGAGGTAATTCCTATGAATACCAAAAAGACATTATTTACAACGGTCGCATTGGGAGCAGCATATTTACTGAAGAATAAGGGAACTCGCGATAAAATTATGAACGGCATTCAATCTTACACTTCCCAATCGAAGGCCAAAAAATCCAGTCGTACTGTTTAAGCTTCTGCTCTTGGATTTCAATAAAGGGGTGTTCCCTAAACCAGACTCTGGTTTAGGGAACACCCCGTGTTGTTTAGATCGGACAGCTCCCCGGATGTTTAGATCTCGCTTTCGCTCAGCAGCCACTGAATGATAGAACGAACCATGACACCTGTTGCTCCCTTAGGATTAACTCCACGTTCTTTAGATACATATGCAGTGCCAGCAATATCTAGATGAATCCATGGCAAGCCCTCAGCAAACTCACCTACAAATAATCCGCCTGTAGTGGCTCCACCATATCTTCCAGCAGTGTTACGGATATCGGCAACCTCGCTCTTTAGCATCTCACGAAATTCCGGGTATGCCGGAAGCTGCCAGACCTTTTCCCCTGAATAGCTTGAAGCGGCCAGAAATCGCTCCAGAAACGCTTCATCATTAGTTACAGCACCTGTTGCTATATCTCCCAAAGTGGACAACACAGCGCCTGTCAGTGTAGCTACATCGATAATACGTTTCGCTCCCCATTCCCGAGCATAAGTCAGCGCATCTCCCAGTACAATTCTGCCTTCAGCGTCGGTATTCAACACTTCTATCGTTCGTCCGCTCATGGAGGTAATAACATCTCCAGGCTTAAAAGCATTGGCCGATGGCATATTCTCCGCAGATGGAATAACCATAACGACATTAATTCGTGGACGTAAGCGGCCAAGCGCCTCCATTACTCCGAGTACAGCCGCTGCCCCGCCCATATCACTAATCAGCTCTTCCATACCTGGTGCCCTTTTTAAGGAGATCCCGCCGGTGTCAAAGGTAACTCCCTTCCCTACAAGCCCCACTACGTTATCCCAATTTCCTGTCCCCTGATAACGGATGACGATCATTCGTGGAGGGTTTACACTTCCTTTTCCAACTGCGAGCAATCCGCCCATTCCTTTTTGCTCAATTTCCCGTTCATCCAGCACCTCAGAAGGAAAGCCATATCGCTCTGCAACCTCTATAGCGGCCACAGCAAGGTCTGAGGGGGTAAATAGATTACCAGGCATATTGGTCAAGCTCCGCGCCAAATTCGTGGCCTCACCGAAAGCTAGCCCCTTCTGAATGCCTTGAGTCCAATCCCGTCCGGCAGCACCCTCTAATTTCTCTTTTATAGTGAAAACAACTGATGTTGGGCCTGTATAAAAAGACTGCACCTGCTTATAGGTAGTCCGACGATAAGAACCAAGCAATAACCCTTCCGTCAGCGCATAAGCAGTAGAAGTCACATCCTTCTCTACGGTAAGCTCCTGTAAGGTGTCCGGTACTTCAAATACAAGCTTGAGCGCCTTCAAACGAAGCGCTGCACGAGCTGTCTGAGCCCCCATTTGCCTTAGATCCTCAGTCGTGAGAAGTTGGTCCCCCCTGCCAACCAAAATAACAACAGGACAACCAGATGAATTCTCAGCAGGTAGTACATAAGTCTGATTAAGCTTGCCTTTAAATAAACCCGTCTTTCCCAATAGGCGAATTCTGTCATCCCATCCTTCGGAAAAGCCTCCATTCTCGACCTCAGACTCAGAAATAATAAGGATAAGGGCATCACCCTGCACATTGTTGGCAACACCACTGTTGTATTCTATATTCATTGTGATTACCTCCATTTGTTTCCCAAAACCAACACCCATTGTAACATAACAAAGGCTGATCTCCGCATCTGTATTATCCGCAGGGATCAGCCTCTTATTACTTATTCTAATGGATTAATGGCAAAGAGATCACAAAATGAGTACCCTCGTTAACTCTGCTGCTAACAGAAATGCATCCGCCATGATTTTTGATGATGCGGTCACTTACGGAAAGACCCAATCCTGTACCATTCTCTTTGGTAGTAAAGAAAGGATTAAATAACCTGTCCAGTGTACGAATATCCATTCCTTTACCGTTGTCAGATATGAACATACGGACCTCAGAGCCTTCTCTGCGGGCACCAACCTCGATTTTCCCCATGGAATCATCTTCTCGATCCGCTACAGCCTCCATTGCATTTCTAATCATATTAAGCACGACTTGCTTCATCTGTTTGACATCGCCAGAAATCACCATGTCCTCTTGAAGAGGATGAAGATTGATCTGGCAGCCTTTCATTAAAGCTTCGCTCTCTGTAAGGAGAACAACCTCCTTGAGCAATGCGGACACGGGTATCATCCCCACCTGCGGAACTGACGGCTTAGAGGAGGACAGAAATTCATGGATAATATCGTTCGCACGATCGATCTCGGCCAATATAATTTTGGCATATTCCTCTTTCCCCAGCTGATGCAAGTATGGATGAAGCAGTTGAATAAATCCCCGGATCGCGGTCAACGGATTCCGGATTTCATGGGCAATAGATGCGGATAATTTGCCTAGCATAGCTAAGCTATCGTTCTGGTAAGCCGTTTGTTCGATTAACTTATAATCCGAGATTTCCTTGACAGTGAACAAATAACAGCCTTTCATTTGCTCTCCGCAGCATAAAGTAACCTTCCAGTAACGGCCATACTCGTCTAGAAACTCATAATTTGATTTTCCTTTGTATACCATCTCTCTGTAGCTCTGCAGTACTTGTTTTTTCTTGGAACGGCTCAGTCGAACATTAGACAGCAGATGGGAAAATGTGCAGCCCACAAGAGAGTGACGGGTAAGCTCGAGCATCCCGTACATTTGCTTATTTACAAAACTTATAACTCCCTCTTCATCAAAAAGCATGATTCCGCTGTCAATATTCTCTAGAACATCCTCGTATGTAGTATCCACAGGTCCAGTTTGATAGGTTCTTCCCGGTAATAGAAGACTTTCTTGATATTGGCTAATCACGATACGAAGTTCCCCCTTTTACTGCATTTGACGAAGACGCTTAAGCGACATCAAATTACTATGTATTTGAGTGTATGACGAAGCCGCCAGAACATTCGGTAATCGTTGCACTTTTTCCAACCGGTTCAATTATATTCCAATCATATCCAAGAGAACTAGACAACGCAATCGGAGAAACTGTCGAATGGTAAAAAAATTCATAAAATGATTCCAAAGACATATGAAACATCACATCAAATTATATTTATCGCTATTTATTCGCCTAAATGATTTAAAACAATCTAAAAAGGATTACGAAAAGCTAAAAAGGATTATAAAAAGCTAAAAAGCCCCCGCAATTGCGGAGGCTTACATGGAAAAATGGGGCATGCCCAAAAAATTAGTAATAAACTTATGCCTTTTGTTGCAGGCGTAGACGGCGCTGACTCATCACAGCTAACCTTTTTTTCAATTCCCGTTCCCACTTGGTATCCTCGATCTGTTTGGCTACAGCTAGCAGATCAAGCGCCATATCGATTTGATTGCGTACAACGGCTAGAGGATCTTCACTCTCGACGTTAATGACGTTCTCGAAAATTGCAGTTTCGTCTTCCATGACATAGTCCTGAAAGTCCACGTCGGTAACACCATCTCCATGTGCATATTCCGCTAAGATCTCATATTCATTCTCGACCTTGTAGTGAACCTCCACACGATGACATACCGGACAAAAAAGCAGGGGAACATTATGGACTTGCGTGCGATAATGTTTTAGGGTCCCCTTTGTTCCTACCATACTCGCTCCACAGCAAAAGCTCATATTTGTTCGCCCTCCTTAGAAATAACCCTTTGATTGTTTATTATTGTATTACATTACCCCAATGGAGATTCCTCCACTCGAGGACATAATATAACTTTTCGCGCCTATTTTCAAATCTATTTAGATATACAAGATCTTTTGGTGCAAAAAACCCCCTTACAGAAAATTTTCTGCAAGGAGGTAGAAATCAGAATATCAAAGATCACTATGATAACGGTCTAAAATTTACAGATTCTTATCGCCCGGCTTCCAGTTCATTGGGCATAAACCACCAGATTGCAAGGCTTGCAGAACACGAAGAGTTTCTTCCACACTGCGGCCTACATCATTGTGGTTAACGACTTGATATTTCAATTCGCCTTCAGGATCGATAATGAACAAGCCACGCAATGCGATACCTTCTTCTTCAATCAGAATGCCATAGTCTTTAGAGACTTGTTTCGTAATATCAGCTGCAAGCGGGAAATTCAAACGACCCAGGCCGTTGGAATCCTTAGGGGTATTAATCCAAGCTTTGTGGCTGTGGATCGAATCGATGCTTGCGCCGAGAATCGCTGTATCAAGTGCTTCAAACTGCGCTGCTGCGTCACTGAGAGCTGTGATTTCAGTTGGACATACAAATGTGAAATCAAGCGGATAGAAGAAGAATACAAGCCATTTGCCACGATAATCAGACAAGCTTACTTTACCAAAATCCTTACCATCACCTGATACGGTTTCCATAGTAAAATCGGGAGCCGGTCTACCTACTAAACGTTCCGCCATTGCTAGAATCCTCCCTCTGATTATGTAAGAAAAAATACCATTTGTATCTCTCAATATACTGAAAAATGCTGAAATAGATAATATCTTGTCTACTTAACAAATGGTATCATCGCACAAAATCAAAGTCAAGATTAGATCAATTATTTATTTATAATTATTATAAATAGAAGATTAGGCTTTGCGGATTGCTGCAACAATCAGGTCGCCCATTTCAGTTGTACTGATCGCTTTGCTCTTATCCACGGCGATATCACTTGTACGGTGTCCTGCATCCAATACTGCAGCAACTGCCGCTTCGATTGCAGCAGCAGCATCCTCATAACCAAAGGTTAAGCGGAACATCAGGGCCAGCGACAAGATTGTTGCGATCGGGTTCGCAAGCCCTTGTCCGGCAATATCAGGAGCAGAGCCGTGAACGGGCTCGTAGAGACCATAGTTGCCGTCACCCATCGAAGCTGAAGCAAGCATACCGATAGAACCTGTCAGCATAGCAGCCTCGTCGCTCAAGATATCACCAAACATGTTCTCAGTAACGATAACGTCAAAGCTAGATGGACGGCGCAGCAGCTGCATTGCGCAGTTATCAACCAGTACATGCTCTACCTCTACCTCCGGATATTCTGGAGCGATCTTATTCACAACCTCACGCCACAAACGTGAAGTTTCAAGTACATTCGCTTTATCAACACTCGCCAGTTTATTACGGCGCTTGCCGGCAATCTCAAAAGCTTGGCGGACAATTCGTTCTACTTCCATTACGTTATACACACAGGTGTCCACAGCTTCTTCACCATGTTCTCCTTGACGGCGCAATTTATCTCCGAAGTAAATCCCGCCAGTCAGTTCGCGAACTACCATAAGATCTGTGCCTTCCAGGACTTCAGGCTTCAAAGTCGAAGCATCCTTAAGACAGTCAAATACGACAGCTGGACGCAGGTTGGAGAACAACCCCAGTGCTTTGCGAATTCCGAGCAGTCCGGTTTCGGGACGAAGCTCCTTTGGATTATTATCCCATTTCGGTCCACCAACAGCACCCAATAACACAGCATCTGCGCTACGACAGATTTCAAGTGTATCTTCCGGCAGCGGAGTGCCCTTCTCGTCTATAGCGATACCGCCAAATAATGCATGCTCTGTTTCAAATGCATAACCGAATACTTCTTCTGTTACTTTTAATACTTTTTCCGCTTCTGCTACAACTTCTGGTCCAATACCGTCCCCTGCGATAACGGCGATTTTTTTAACTTCACTCATCTCAGTCACTCCTCAAGTTTTCTGCTCTAACAGACATAGTTCTTCTTTATATTGTTGTATCATACCCAGTCGTAAAGGACAAAGATATAGATTCTATTGAGCTGATAGGTATAGCCTATAAACAATCAGGATCAGACCACCACCCTCAATGCTGAGCACATTTGCTCTTAGTTCTGAAGATGTTTACAATTAATATGAAGTCATCTATCAAAGGAGTGAATGCGAAGTGCATTATACAAAGCTTGGCAAATCCGGCATGAAGGTCAGTCGCCTATGTCTAGGAACGATGAATTTTGGCCCGCAGACGGATGAAAAAGAAGCCTTCCGCATCATGGACGCTGCACTGGATGCAGGTGTTAATTTTTTTGATACCGCTAACATTTACGGTTGGGGTGAAAATTCTGGCCTGACTGAAACCATTATTGGACGCTGGTTTAAGCAAGGCGGCGGGCGGCGGGAAAAGGTTGTACTAGCCACCAAAGTTTATGGAGCCATGAATGATAAGCTTGATGGTCCTAATGATGAAGAAGGATTATCCTCATATATCATTCGCCGCCATCTTGAAGGGTCCCTGCAGCGTCTTCAGACCGATCATATAGAATTGTACCAGATGCATCATATAGACCGCAGTACGTCCTGGGAAGAGCTCTGGGGGGCTTTCGAGCTGGCTGTGAATCAAGGCAAGATTGGTTATGTCGGTTCCAGTAACTTTGCAGGCTGGGATATCGCCGTAGCTCAACAAGAAGCTAAGGCTCGTGGTTTTCTTGGACTAGTCTCAGAGCAGCATAAATACAGTCTGACCTGTCGGCTTCCTGAACTTGAAGTTTTGCCAGCCGCTCGCCATCTGGGACTAGGTATTATTCCTTGGAGCCCACTCGATGGAGGTCTTCTCGGAAGAAATGCACTCAAAAAAATAGAGGGCAGCCGAAGTGGCGGAAATGCAGATCGTGTAGAGCAGCACAAGAGCCAGCTTGAGGCTTTTGCCAGCTTATGTATGGAGCTGGGAGAACCACAGGATAATGTCGCTCTTGCTTGGCTACTGGCTAATCCTGCTGTAACTGCTCCAATTATCGGCCCCCGCACCCTGGAGCAATTTGAGAGTGCGCTGCGCAGTCTTGAGATTGTGCTAGATGAAGCTGTGCTTAAACGACTAGATGAAATATTCCCTGGACCCGGCGGTGAAGCCCCTAAAGCGTATGCTTGGTAGGTAAGTTCTATCACAAAGGAGCTGAGGCCTCAGCAGAATCAATACGCTGAAGCCCCAGCTCCCTTTTATTCATACTTATTCAGCTGTGTCCACGGTCACACTTCCATTACTCGTGCTTAAGTCCACAGTATAAGTGGCTTTACCAAGCACAGCGGTACCATAGCTATCGCCGTCCCGATCCCAGGGTACATTCCCCTTCAGCGAGCCATTGCTTGTATCTGCAATAATCTTCGCATCCGACACGGCCGGCAAGCCCACTATAATCTTTCCATTACTGGATGTACATTTCCAGTTTCCGGTCACTGCTGAGTTTATAGTAATTTTGCCGTTGCTGCTCTTGGCTGACAACGCCCCATCAATGTTATCCAATACTATGGCTCCATTAGAGCTCACGAGTTCAACTTCACCTTGGATATTCTGTACGGATAGTGACCCATTGCTGGTATGCGCATCCACTTCGCCGACTATATCATGAATATTTAATGCACCATTACTTGTCTCAACCTCTATACCTGACTTTAGATTCCAGGCTTCTATAGAGCCATCACTTGTCTCAACCTCAACAGCAAGGTTATTGGGTGCACTTACATTTAGATAAGGACTTTTGGTATTGAATCCAAACTGAATGTTAGAGAACCAATTATGATCGGAATCAAGCTCCATAATCAGTGTATCTCCTTCAGTACTAACCTTCCATTTCTTTTCCAGTGCACTTTCAGCATCACTTTGCGATTTTCCAGGCAGCAGTAAACTTCCCTCATAATCCAAAGAGCTTCCAGCTACACCCTCAACCTTTACTTTTCCACTTGGAAGTACAATTTTGAGCGTCGTAATATTCTCTTTCACTTCCACATTCCCACTAAGCGGAGTTAGATGTGTATTACCGATCAGATTGCTGAGTGAACCTCCGGCCATTACTGTCTGAGCACCACTTGCTCCGATCAGCACAATAATTAACAGGATGGCCCAGCCGCTTACACGGCTTTTGACATCGGATTTGATAAAAAGTCTAATCAACATCTCAAGTCCGAATAAGACCAACAACGCCGGCCATAAAAAACCAAGCACCTCATAGCTGATCATATCATACTGAGCCATCACGATAATGACACCAAGGGCAATGCAGCCCAAGGCTGCTGTGAAACTTCCTATTTTCCATCTCCCCATAGTTAAATCCCCGTTTCTTATGCTCTCGTATTGTTCCTTAACATCTTCAGTCCGTACGCAATCAGACCCACTGATAATAGGATCGTGCCGATGTTGATCTCAGTCAGCATATCCCAAAGGGTAGGGAAAGCTGTGATTACCAACATGAGGAATCCAGCAACAACACAGCCGATTCCCACCCAAGCTGGATTGATCTCTTCATGCGGATATCCAGGCATAGAGGACATCCCCATGGTCCAAGGGGCTCCGAAGCTGTCTGGATGAAACATCATTCGTTCGTGTTCAGCAGCAGTTATTTTCATCCAAGCCGCCTTCTGCAGGGCATCAAACAATTGATAAAACCACAGCGCCGCCAGGGCAAACGGGAAGATCAAGGGCTCGGACGGAATAAACATTATACATAAGGACGCCCCGATCATAAACTGTAAACCCTGCTTTTTAAAGCCTAAGTACAAATGACCTACTCCAGGTACCATAGCCAGCATAAAAGTGAGCCAACGTCTCTTCTTAATCATAATACATCCTCCTAAAATTTGGGTAGCAAAACTTTAGCCAATTTAAACATCTATTAATGATCAATTATTTTATTTCTATCTCCCAAAGCCACCAAACCACTGGGTTACTGAATTCGACATATGGCCGTTTATTTCGGTAATGCCATAGGCCAAATTCTCAAATACCCCAAACTGCAACAATAACAAACTGAGGCAAGCAGCCACTCCATAATGAATCCATGAGGTTTTTGGGGCAGAACGACGTCTTACATTTGTCGCCTTAGTCGCTCGTGATCTGCGCCCTGTTTCGAGCTGCTCAATATGTGTCATAACATCTGCTGCGAGATCCGGGAAGTCCATCTGCGCCTGCAGCTGTTCTCTGTCAGCATCCATTTCCGACCACAGCTCCGACATTGCTTTGGCTTCCTCCAGCCACTCTGCGCAATCAGGACATGACTCTATGTGCAATCGGATACTCAGCTCCATCTCTGGAGACAGTAGGCCGTCTATATAATGTGGCATCCATTCCTTCACTATTGCACAATTCATCGCCATTCCTCCCTTTGTTTACGCATCATCTGTCTGGCTCGATAAAGCTGCGATTCGATTGTTTTCACGGAAACTCCCTTTTGCTCTGCAATCTCTTGGTAGGAATTCCGCTGAAAATAGTACAGCTGGACGACCGACCGGTACGGTTCCGCCAGACTGTTCACATTCTCTCCTAATTCAGCTGATGTTTCCTGCTCAAGTACCTCATGCTCCGGAGTTTGAGACGTTACCCAATCATTTTCTGTGTAATCAGCTGCACTTCGGTACTTCCACTCCCTATCGTTGGCCCGTTTCCAGTCCAGACAGGTGCGGTAGGCAATCCGATACAGCCATGTCGAGAAGGAGGACTGTCCTCTGAAAGAGGGGAGCGCTTTATATGCTTTTATAAAAACCTCCTGGGCCATATCTTTGGCCGATTCGGCTTCCCCTGTGATTTTGACGCATACTCTGTATACCATGCCTTGGTAACGTGTCACCAAATGCCCAAAGGCTTGATGTTGACCGTTCAGCACAGCAGCAATCCATTCTGCCTCTTCCAGCTTTCTCCCCTCCTTCACCTTCATAACGTTAGACGCCAGACAATCCTTCCCCCCTGCAACCTATGCATAAATTTTTTTGAATTTTTTGAAATAGGCCGAAGAGAGGAATATATAGTTTGTTGTCGAATAATGTTTAACTACTATGACTAAAAGAAAACTCTTCTTAATTATCGCATTGTTTCTTATTATACTCACTGGATTTCGTATCCTATGGGTAATGATTTCTCCACACACCACACAACCACCATTGATCAATGGGGTGTTGGATTTACGGGATCAAAATTTGAATCCGGACAAACTTCTTATTTTAAATGGGCAGTGGGAGTTCTACCCGGGTATGCTGCTTCCTTCATTCAACGAACAATCTCTAACTTCTGCTCCTACAAAATATATACAAGTCCCGGGGAACTGGAAAGATGCACTTAGCGATAGCGATAGTGATAAATCTGCTTTTGGCTACGGCTCCTATCGACTACGTGTGCTTACAGATAATAATAAGAAGCAATCTTATAGTCTTCTCATTTCCGGAGCTCGCTCTTCTTCAGAAGTGTATATCAATGGTGAACGGCTGGGCAGCTCTGGCACTCCTGCTGAGAGTAAAGAACACTATATGCCGTACATACTGCCTTATTCAGTATCATATACAACCGATAAAAGTGAACTTGAAATTGTGATCCATGTAGCCAACTATTCCTTTTCCCAAACGGGAGGAATTTCTAAAACGATTGTATTTGGCAGCGAAAAAGCTTTAACACAGGAAAGACTGATCTCTATTAGCCTACAGTTGCTATTATGTGTTGTTCTACTGCTTCACGCTGTATATGCTGTTATTTTATATATAATTGGGCTGCGGCAAAAGATGTTGATCTATTTTTTTCTGCTGGTAATATCCGCTATAACTACCGTACTCATAGATGATGACAGGCTTTTATTGCACGTATTTCCCTTGAACTATCAATGGAATTTCAAACTATTTTTTATCTCTTATATTGCTGTATTTATTTTTATCCTGCAGACAAGCAAACATCTTTTGTTCGCGGATTTAAAAATAAAAAGTATTCGTATCCTAACCATCCTGTCCATAGTAGACATCCTGTTCATATTATTTGGACCCGTTGTTCACTATTATGAATTTCACACACTGATTTTCGGCATAAATTTATTAGTTTTAGCATTAGGTGTCGTAATTCTTTTTCTGAGATCTATTGTTAAAAATTACGAAGGCTCTATTTTCCTGTTGTTATCCATGCTTGCCATCGTTAACAGCACACTTTGGGGAATGTTCAAGAATTATAACTGGGTCAACGTTACCTATTATCCTTTTGATCTAATTATCGCCTTTTTGTGCTTTGCGACTTTTGGATTTAAGCGATATCACTGGAATACTAAGGAGACAGAAAAACTGGCGCACAGCCTGCAGAGAAGTGTTACGCAAAAGGATGTTTTTTTGGCTAACACCTCACATGAATTAAAAAATCCGCTGTACAGTATCATTAACATTGCCGAAACTGTTCTGGACAGCGAGCGTGACACTGTAACGCATCAAAATGCTGAGAATTTAAAACTGCTCATTACCGTTGGAAGACGTATGTCCCTTCTGGTAGACGATCTGCTGGATCAATCCCAGCTCCGTGAAAGCAATATACAATTGCAGCTCAGAGAACTTAAGATTCAATCCTTCGCAGTGGGTGTGCTTGATATGTTCAAATTCTTAATTGAAGGGAAATCTTTAACCTTAATCTCAGAAATACCAGATTCATTCCCTTCTATTGTGGCTGATGAAAAAAGACTCATTCAGATCTTGTTCAATCTGCTTCAAAATGCTGTTAAATATACGACTGTAGGCACGATAAGAATCCATGCAGATATTCATAAAAAATCGGCGCAGATTCATATTACGGATACTGGTCTTGGCATGAACGAGGAGACGTTGCTCAGAGCTTTCCAGCCCTATGAACAGGGCGACTCCAGCATGAACGAAGTTAGCGGTGGCATCGGGCTTGGATTAAGCACCAGCAAGCAGTTAGTTGAACTTCACGGCGGGAAAATAAGTGTAGTCTCTACACTTGGAGAAGGTACTACCTTCACATTCACAATGCCGTTATACGATTCAACCAGCCGGGTATTGAATTCAGAACTGCCCTCTATGACTGAATTCTCGGACACGCCATCTATGATCACTTTATCCAAATTAACCGCGCCGGGTATCGTTTCATCAGCCCATGGAAGGAGACCCAAGCTTCTGGCTGTAGATGATGATCCGGTTAATCTAAAAATACTTACCAACGTACTTTCCATCAAGGACTATGAAATCGTTACGGTGACCAGCGGAAACGATGCTTTACTATTGCTGGATACCGCTCAGTGGGATTTAATTATTACAGATGTAATGATGCCACAAATGTCCGGGTATGAACTGGCGCATAGAATTCGTGAACGTTACACCATTGCTGAGCTTCCCATTTTGCTTCTGACGGCACGAAACCAACCAGAAGATATTTATACCGGATTCATTTCAGGTGCAAATGACTATGTAATGAAGCCTATGAATGCAATAGAGCTGAAGGCCCGTGTACGCTCCTTAACAGATCTAAAACAGTCCGTAAACGAACGGCTTCGTGTGGAAGCTGCCTATCTTCAAGCGCAAATACAACCACATTTCTTGTTCAACACATTAAATTCAATATCCGCGCTGGCCTCTTTTGATATTAATAGAATGAGTCACCTTGTGGATGCCTTCAGCTCTTATTTGCGTTTAAGCTTCAATTTCCTGAATGCTGAGCCTATGATACCGATTGAACGAGAGCTTGAGCTTGTTCATGCCTACCTCTACATAGAGAAGGAGCGCTTTGAAGATAGGATGACCATTCATTGGGATTATGAGGAAAGCTTGCATTTTCAGCTGCCGCCTCTGACTATACAGCCACTGGTTGAAAATGCTGTCCGGCACGGTATTTTGAGTCGCTCCCAAGGAGGAACGGTGTCCATAACCATTAAGGAACAAGCTGGCGATATTGAAATCACGATATCAGACAATGGCCAAGGCATGAAAAACGAACAACTCCAGCAGTTGCTCAGCAATCCGTCTAATGATGTACGAGGAATCGGATTTTTAAATACACATAAACGGCTGTTGCGGGTCTACGGAAAAGGGCTGCAGATTAAAAGCTCCGAAGGGAAAGGAACTTCTGTGAGTTTTATTATTCCTTCTGACAAAAAAAATCCGATTCGAAAACTTTCTGATTAACAGACAAACTATTGTGAACCCAAATATCAAGTAAGGATTCGACGTATTTTTGGCTAAAATACTATATCTGAGTGGTGATTAATAATGATTCAGGCAATATTAGTTGACGATGAACGGCTTGCCCTTGTGAAATTAGAGTTTATGTTAAAAAAAATACCATCCATACATATAGCCGCTTCCTATACGGACCCCTCGCAGGCCATTCAAGAGGCTCCGTCTTATCATCCTGACGTTATTTTTATTGATATTGAAATGCCTGAAATTAATGGTCTTCAAGCTGCGGAGATGCTCCAAGAGACCTGTCCAAACGCAAATATTATCTTTGTTACCGCGTATAACCATTATGCTGTGGAAGCCTTTGAGATCAATGCGCTCGATTATATTTTGAAGCCTGTGCGAAATGACCGACTACTGAAGGCCGTCCAACGGTTAGAAGAAAGATTGTCACTTGCCCCAAAACTCATCATTGCAACAGAAGAGGTAACCATTCGTTGTCTTCAATCGCTTCGTTTTGAACGAGGTGGACAATCTCTGAATAATCTGCGTTGGAGAACCTCTAAGGCCCAAGAGTTATTTGCTTTTTTGCTCCATAATCGCAACCGCTTTGTAAGTAAAGACATGCTGATTGAACTGCTGTGGCCTGACTTTAATCTGAAAAAGGCTTCTACCCATCTCTATACAACAATTTATCAAGTCCGGCAATGCTTAAAGCAGAATGAAGTCGACCTGCATATCAGCAACCTTAGCGGGGGGGAAGGCTATACCCTTGAAACCGGATCAATGTTGATCGATGTAGATAAGTGGGAACAGGGGATTCTGGCTCTGGAAACCATTAGTGAAGTTAATTGTGCGGAGCATCAAGTTTTATTCGAGCTTTATTCTGGAGATTACTTTGACGATTATGATTATTTATGGGCCGAAAGTGAGCGGCAACGCCTTCGTACCATTTGGCTGCACCATGCAATGGGCATTGCCCAATTTTATATAGAAAGCAACAGAATTGCCGAGGCCGTTACTGTCTATCAACGAGTAGTGCAGCTGCAGCCTTATTTTGAACAAGGGCATTTAGGATTAATGAAGGTCTACGACAGTATTGGAGAACGTTCCGCTGTGGAAGAGCAGTACAAGCTGCTCAAGGATTTGTTCCAAAAGGAACTTAACCTTGGCCTTCCAGCCAGCGTTGAGCACTGGTACGAGCAATGGGAACAGTTTAACCATAGAGTGCGATGAGCTAAATACCCTATCAAGACATAATAAAGACACCCGGATAAAACCGGGTGTCTTTATTATTACCTTCCTAGTTATTACGTTTGAATCGTCTTGTTAATACAAACCCTAGTAGTACCAGACTTCCACCTACCAAGTAGATCGGAAATGCGCTGTCTTCTCCCGTTTTCGGAAGCTGAGTCGGTTTATTGCTGTTATTTCCTGGCTTAGTAACTGTACCCTTTGGTACTTCCTCCACATCAATTTCTATGAGGATTTCTTCTTCATTTCCATTCTCATCTGTAACAATAATGGTGAACTTATCTTTACCAATATAGCCCGGATCAGGTGTGTAGACCCATTTGCCATCCTTAGTAATAATTACTTTACCATGTCCCGGCTCATCTCCCAGGCTTGGCACTCCCCCAAGTGGAATTTCACCTTCAATAGGAACATCTTCATTGGTAATCTCTTTCTGCACAGGTGGAGTTACCTGCGGAACAACAGGCGTACTAGTTGCCACAGGCTGGCTTGGAGTAGCTGTTGGCGTTGCTGTCGACACTGGCGTTACCATCGGTGTTGGTGAAGGTGTTGCCACCACAACTGGTGTTGGTGTTGGCGTAGAAGTAACGACTACTTCCGGAGTCGGTGATGGTGTCCAGATAGGACCTGTCGGTTCCTCTGGCGTCGACGTTGGTGTTGCTGTTGGTGTCGACGTTGGTGTTGCTGTCGGCGTCGACGTTGGTGTTGCTGTCGGCGTTGGTGTTACTGTTGGCGCTGGCGTTGGTGTTACCGTTGGTGCTGGCGTTACGGTCGGTATAGGCGTTGCTGTTGGTGCCGGAACTTTGTTTTTAACCTGAAGGCTTATCCCTGTCGTCGAAGAAATAGTCACTTCATGTGGTGTTTGATCAAGAACATAACCAGCAGGCGCTGTTTTCTCAATTAATACATATTTCCCACCTGTCAGTTTAGTAAATTCAAGTATCCCGTTGGTATCCGTAGTGCCTTCCTTAATCCAGATCTTATCGGCATCAACTACGCGATACAGATCAAAAACGGCCCCACTTAACACCTTACTCGTATTCCCGTCTTCTACTTTGGTAATCGTTAACGGTCCTCTTACGCCGCTTCCTGTACCGGAGCCGCTAGAGAGCTTAACGATAATTTCTTCGGTACTTACACCTGGAACTACCTTGATGTTTTTACCATCGAAACTAACCTGATTGGTTACTTTATCATTGTTTTGTGCTGTGATCAGGGAATCATATTTTAAAATATAAGCTTCGGAAATATCCTTGAGGAAACTAAGCTTAAAGCTTTCTTTTCCGTCATTATCCGTAGTGATTTCCAGCTTATAATCTGTACCACTCACCAATTCTTGGTTGGTGGATGTTACATCCCCATTGCTTGCAACTTTCGTTTTGTAGACATGGAATGTATTGGACAGCAGGATTTGATTGTCGCTTGGAATATCCGTAATTACCGCTTCTTTTACAAAAGATTGGTTACGGTTGATGTAAACCGTCCAATGTATTTTATTGCCATCCTGCGCACCTTCTTTGTTAACATATTCCCCGCCCTGAGGGATATTAACAGAAGCTTGCAGTTTAGCGGACTCTACTTTCGTACCATCATATAACGTAGCTGTATTTTTAATTTCATTTGAATCAATCGCTTGATCCGCGAACGTTGTTTTGAAAGTGACGTAGAACGCATAATTAATCGTTTTATTAAATGTCACCTTCAGCTCACTGCCATCCAGCTCCACTTTATAATCAGCGGAATTCACACTAGCTTGAGGAGAAGGATTTCCATCCTTTCCATACTCCCATTTATTCACTTTCACAGAATCCATATTTACAACTTGGCCAGCTGAAATGGTATCAACCAGTTGAGCTTGGCTTAACGTTTTCTGATTATAATTAGCCCCAATGTTCCAAGTGATCTCCTTAGTTACAGCATTGTAGGAACCACTCTTCTTCCCATTGTTTTTAACCTCATCTCTTGGATTAAAGGTTGCGGTCGCTTCTTTATGCTTAGACTCCTTCACCCCATTAACCGTTTCTTTCCAATCGAGTGCACCTGTATTAGTGAATTGAGTTTTGCCCGGAGCCAGCCAATCATAGTTAAAGCTTGTTGTATAAGTAATTGTGTAAGGCTCATTTATCGGCGCATTAAAAGTAATCACAAATCCATCGTTTACTGCAACCGGATCATGCGCATTGTAAACAACACTATGGACGGTAGCAGTTCCACCTTTAGTTGGTTGAACCTTTAATGTACCCGGGACAAGCTTTAATCCGGCATTGCCAAAAGTATCTGTCACCACTAAATTTTCCATAGTCTTGCTGTCATCGTTAATTTGGATAGTCCAATCGAGGGTCTTAGTCGCATAATTAACGTTGCTATAATTTTTATGGAGAATTTGCTGCTTGATATCACTGTAACCCGTTTCTGTTTTTCCATCATAAGTAATCTTGTTCGTAATCTTGCCATCATCAAATACTCTGCCATTTGCCTTTGTCTGATATTCAATACGGTAGGCAGAATTAATATCATTGTTAAATTTCAGATCAAAACCATTTAATCCCGTTGCAGTTGTTGGAGTTATTGTATATTCGCTTGAAGCGATTTCCGCGCTTTTAACCCCGTTGCCATTACTGTCGATCGTTACAGGATAAACTTTAACCGAGCTGAGAATCAGATCTTGGGTGTTATTGAATGTATCCTTCAAAATAGCATTTGCCGCTAAAATTGTTTTTTCATTGTAATTGAAATTAACAGCCCAGGAAATCACCTGATTCGCTGCATCGTATTTAGTGGACTCTTTCGATAGTGGTTTGCCACGTCCTACTGTAACTGTAGTGCTAGCCTTTTTAGAAAATCCGTTATCTCCTGTTAAGACTGCCTCATTCAAAAAGGTTTTCGCATCTACACCAGTACCAGTAATATCCGTAGAAAAGCCAATCCGGTAGGCCTTAGTAAGCGGGTTATCCGCAAATTTCAGCTTTAACTCTCCCAAAGTGGATCCTGTCACATCATACTTGCTGCTGTCCACTATATTGCCAAGACTCACAGTCCCATCGACCTTCACATCAAGCTCATAAACAGCAATAGATACCGTATTCAGTGATAATCCCGCAGGGAGTGTGTCTGTGACAACTGCATTTTTTACGCTTTCCAGTGCCTTATTCACATCAACCGTCCAAGCGATGCTTGTTGGGTTATAATACTGCGGCTTAGGCGAACCGTCTTTTTCTATAGTAGAGCTAACCTTCGGCTTAAAATTAAGCTCAATGGTCTGAGTACCGCCTTGTATCGGGAAAATCAGGGTTTGCTTCGTGGAGCCAGTAATCTTCTTGGAGCTCAAAAGTGACCTTACGGAGAAAGTCCCTCCCACCTTATCGTGGGTTTCGATATAAGCATTAAATGTAAATACAACGCGGTTAGTATTTTTGTCGACGGTATAAGTCCCTACAGGTTCATCGTCAAAAATAAGATCACCATTCAGATCGTTATAAAGTTCAAACTGTGTTGGAAGATCAAAGGTATAGGTGGACCCATCCTTATATCCATGCCCATCTGGAAGTGACCATGTATAGTTCAATTCCGAATAGGAATCAAGTTCATATACGCTTTCTGTAACCGTATTTGTGTATTTATCATCGGTGTATACAGCAAGCGTAACACTAGTAATGAGGTCATCTCCAATTACAGTACCGTTGCCACTCGCATATGCCTGCGAATTGACTCCAAAGCCAAAGCTGTAAGCCCATTGCGTCACAAGCAAGAATACTACGAGCAATGCGCTAATTTTCTTTTTTGATAACATTATTAAAAATGCCTCCTTTGTCACTCCGTTTATCGTGCTTTCCTAAGCTTTATCCTTTGAATCCCGTACTCTACTCCCCCGCATTAACCTCCTTGACTCTTTTTCATGATATAAATTTGCAACCTAACAACTATTGTAAATAGTCCATCTATACATAATCTGAACAGCATCCTATTACAGTCTTGGAGATCTTTTTATTGCAAAAAAAACAGGGATATGCGCAATAACTCGCATATCCCTGTCGTATTTACTACTTAGTGGAAAATAAAAATAACAACATTGTACATCTTATAGACTAGCGTGATCACGTTTGGTGTAAGTCTTGCGTTTCTCCAGAAGCTTGTTAAGCGCATCAATATAAGCGCGGGCACTTGCTTCCAGAATATCGGTGCTAAGTCCACGGCCTTGTGCAGCTACTTCTCCCTGCGACAGTACTACATGAACCTCACCTTGCGCATCTTTACCACGGGAGACCGATTTAATCGAATAATCTCCAAGGGTAACTTCCTCATTCGTGGCTTTATCAATAGCATTGTAGATGGCATCTACTGAACCATTACCTTCTGCCTCAGCTACAATCGGCTGGTCTTCCGGACCCGCAATAATAACCTTGGCGGTTGGAACAGCTTCATTACCATAAGTAACGAACATCGTTTGCAGCTTAAAGACTTCTGGCGTATCAATTAATTTCTCTTCAATCAAAGCCAAAATGTCTTCATCTGATACTTCTTTTTTCTTATCTGCCAAATCCTTAAATCTAGAAAAAGCGGTGTTCAGCTCTTCTTCGGACACATCATACCCTAGATCACTCAACTTATCGCGGAAAGCGTGACGTCCAGAGTGTTTGCCGAGTACCAGCTTGCTCTCTTTAAGTCCAATAGTCTCCGGTGTCATGATCTCGTAGGTAGTTTTCTCTTTCAGCATCCCGTCCTGGTGAATACCCGATTCATGAGCAAATGCGTTAGCTCCTACAATCGCTTTATTCCCTGGAACCACCATACCTGTCAGCTTGCTGACCAGACGGCTTGTGCGAGAGATCTCGGATAACGTAAGCGATGTTTTTGCTCCAAAAAATTCAGCCCGTGTCTCAAGCGCTAGCGCAACTTCTTCAATCGCTGTGTTCCCGGCACGTTCACCGATACCGTTGATCGTTCCTTCGATCTGATCTGCACCATTCTGAATCGCAGCCAGCGTATTTGCTGTAGCCATACCAAGATCGTTATGACAATGGGCACTAAGCTGTACGCGTTCGATATCAGGCACATTCTCTTTTAGATATTTAAAGATAGCTCCGTACTCCGAAGGATTCAAATAACCTACAGTATCCGGGATATTTACAACATTAGCGCCTTCCCGGATAGCCATGCCGACCATTTCAGCCATGAAATCATACTCCGTACGGCCCGCGTCTTCTAATGAAAACTCGAGCTTAGGGAAATATTTTTTAGCGTATCGGATAGCAGACTGTGCAGTTTCCAACACCTGAGCCTTATCCATCCGTAGCTTATGCTGGCGGTGAATAGGAGATGTAGCTAGAAAAATATGAATACAAGGGTCCTGCGCTCCCTGTAGTGCTTCTTTTACAGCATCAATATCTGTCTCTCTAGAACGAGAAAGGCCGATTACCGTGACGTTCTTCACAGCTCTTGCCACCGCATTAACAGAAGCTAGATCACCTGGAGAAGCTGCAGGAAAACCCGCTTCCATGCGATCAATTCCCAGCTTCTCTAACTGGTAAGCGATCTCCATTTTCTCACGCGTGTTGAGGTTCACACCTGGTGACTGCTCTCCATCTCGCAGTGTCGTATCGAACACATAAATTTTCCGCATGCTAAGCACCTCCCAAAAATTGTGCTGAAACTCTCAAATGCGGCTCGCAAAGTCACGGCCGCATTTGAAGGTAATACTATTTAATCATAAGTATGATTATGATTATGATTATTTCTTAATCCAGTGCATCATTTCACGCAATTGGCTACCTACAACTTCTACTGGGTGAGCAGCTTCGTTGCGACGAGTAGCGGTAAGGAAAGCACGTCCGGATTGGTTTTCAAGGATAAAGTCACGAGCGAATTTACCTTCTTGAATATCTGTCAGAACAGCTTTCATAGCTTTTTTAGTATCTTCAGTTACAATGCGTGGTCCAGTTACATAGTCACCGTACTCAGCAGTGTTACTGATGGAATCGCGCATGCTGGACAATCCGCCTTCGTATACCATGTCAACGATCAGCTTCAATTCGTGCAGACATTCGAAGTAAGCCATTTCAGGAGCATATCCTGCTTCAGTCAATGTTTCGAAGCCAGCTTTGATCAGTGCGGATACACCACCGCAAAGTACAGCTTGTTCACCGAACAAGTCAGTTTCGGTTTCTTCACGGAAAGAAGTTTCGATAACCCCTGCACGTGTACAGCCGATACCTTTTGCATAAGCAAGACCGATTTCTTTAGCTTTTCCAGTTGCATCTTGTTCGATAGCAATCAAGCCAGGAACGCCAAAGCCCTCAACATAAGTACGACGAACCATGTGACCTGGAGATTTTGGTGCTACAAGCAGCACGTCTGCATCTTTAGGAGCAACGATTTGTCCAAAGTGTACGTTAAATCCGTGGGAGAACATCAAAGCTGCGCCTTTTTTGAGGTTTGGTTCTACTTCATTTTTATATACCGAAGCCTGTGTTTCATCTGGCATTAGGATTTGCACAACATCTGCACGGGATACTGCTTCAGCAACTGGCAATACTTCAAAACCGTCATTTTTCGCAGTTTCAAAAGATTTACCTTCACGAAGACCGATGACAACTTGAAGACCACTGTCACGCAGGTTTTGTGCTTGGGCATGTCCTTGGCTACCGTACCCGATTACCGCAATTGTCTTTCCTTTTAATACACTAAGTTCTGCATCCTGTTCATAGTACGTTGTAACTGCCATTGTCAATATCCTCCTTTAATTTGAGACCCATCATAAAGAGCGGGTGCTTCAAGAGAACTGGATTCATAGAAGATCTAGCTGCTCCTCAAGCTCCCGCCCTTTAGCGGGAAGTTCATTCATATCATATCAGATTAATGCAATTAAGCAGTAATCCGTTAAAGTCGCAAAATAAAATATTTAAGAGTTACCGCGTACCATAGCCGTAATACCTGTGCGAGACAGCTCTCTGATTCCATAAGGTTTCAAAAGCTCGATCATCGCATCAATCTTCACTGTATCTCCAACTACCTGTACTAACAATGTAGTGCTGCCAATATCAACAACTGAAGCCCGGAAGGTTTCTACAACGCCCATAATTTCCGGACGCTCACTTGGATCAGCATTCACTTTAATCAGAGCCAGCTCACGAGCAACCATTGGCTTAGATCCAAGATCAACGACTTTAATTACATCAATTAACTTGTAGAGCTGCTTCTCGATTTGTTCAAGCGTATGCTGGTCTCCAAGAGTAACGATAACCATCCGGGACAATCCAACCTCTTCAGACTGGCCAACCGTAATACTCTCAATATTAAATCCGCGGCGACCGAACAAACCCGACACCCGTTGAAGCACACCCGGCTGGTCATTTACGAGTACAGAAATCGTATGTCTTGTCACTGTTATTCATCCCCCATCAGCATATGATCGATGGTTGAACCTTGAGTTACCATCGGGTAGACATTCTCGTCTTTTGGAACAACGAATTCTACCAATACTGGACCCGGTGTTTCCAGTGCCTTCTGCCATGCATCACGTGCTTCTTCCTTATTCGTCGCCCGTAGACCTTTTACGCCATAGGCCTCAGCCAGCTTAACGAAGTCAGGACTGCCTGCGAGATCTGTAAAGCTGTAACGTTTATCATAGATAAGATTCTGCCATTGGCGAACCATGCCAAGCACCTGATTGTTAATTACTACAATTTTGACTGGTATATTGTTAATCGCACATATTGCTAGCTCTTGGGAACACATTTGCATGCCGCCATCACCATTAATCGATACTACCAACCGTTCAGGATGTGCCATCTGTGCACCGATAGCTGACGGGAATCCGAAGCCCATCGTTCCAAGACCGCCTGAAGTAATCCATGAACGCGGATGATTGAACTTATAGTATTGTGCAGCCCACATTTGATGCTGACCAACATCCGTTGTGACAATCGCTTCACCTTTAGTGGTGTCATTGATCATTTCAATCACCCATTGTGGTTTAAGCTCTGTTTCTGAATCCTTATACCGAAGCGGCTGATCTAGCTTCCACTGAGCAATCTGTGTTCTCCAAGCATCAGCATTAGATGCGCGGCCAACCTCAGGATTCAGCATTTCCAATACAGTTTTCACATCGCCTACAATCGGAATATCAGGCGATACATTTTTCCCGATTTCTGCAGGGTCTATATCGATATGCACGATTTTGGCTTTTGGCGCGAAGCCGTCCAGTCTGCCAGTAACACGATCATCAAAACGTGCACCGATATTAATGAGCAAATCGCACTGTTGAATTGCATTATTCGCGGTATACGTACCATGCATACCCGGCATTCCCATCCAAAGTTCTTCTGCACTAGGGAAAGCTCCGAGACCCAGCAAGGTTGTAGTAATTGGAATCTCTGTCCGTTTCACGAATTCGAACATAGCTTCATGTGCTCCGGAGTAAATAACTCCACCACCTGCAATGATAATCGGACGTTCAGCAACCGCAATCGCACGAACCAATTTATCAAGCTGCAGTTTGTTTGGAACTGTACAAGGATTGTAGCCTCGAAGATTCACTGTTTTCACTGGTGTGAACAACGTCTTCGCTGCTGACACGTCTTTCGGAATATCGATCAACACTGGACCTTTACGACCGGTATTCGCCACATGGAAAGCTTCATGTATAACACGCGGGAGATCCTCAACATCTCTTACAAAGTAGCTATGCTTAGTGATTGGCATCGTTATCCCGGTAATGTCTGCTTCCTGGAAAGCATCTGTACCGATCAGGCTGGAGAATACGTTACCTGTGATTACAACCAATGGAGTGGAGTCCATATATGCTGTAGCAATACCTGTTACAAGATTCGTTGCTCCGGGACCCGAGGTAGCTATACATACCCCTGGTTTGCCACTTGCTCTAGCGTAACCGTCAGCTGCATGAATAGCGCCTTGCTCATGACGTGTTAACACGTGATTGAAATCCGTAAAACCGTACAATGCATCATAGATGTACAATACAGCTCCACCCGGATATCCGAATACAGTGTCTACACCTTCTAATACAAGGCTGCGGAGTAATATCTCGGAACCGGAAATGACCTCCGGCTCCATCCATTTTTCTTTTAACTGCTCAGTAGACCGTAATTCCGGTATTTGCGCGCTCATCAGTATTCCTCCTCCGATATTTAACATTCATTATGCAAATGACGGACCGTCCTTTATACATCAGCAAATGGTTCCTTATAAAACAAAAAAACCTTTCGCCTCCCACGCACAGTATTAGCGCGTGAGGGACGAAAGGTTGATCTTCCGTGGTACCACCCATGTTTGCATTACATCTCGCGATGCAACGCCTTATCAGGTATACAAAAATCCATCGATGTAGGCAAGGGCCCTAATCTCTGTAACCTGAAGTCCCTAACGCGGACTAAACGATTTCCCCTAATAATTCCACAACTCTAGCCAGTGGACCTTTCAGGAAAACAGCTCCGAGGTGAGCTCGTATATAAGGGATTTCGGTGGAGGTTGCAGCAGATCCTCACACTCTCTGAGCAAAAGAGCCCTTAAAACTTCGTCCTCATCATTGCCGATACATGTATGTTCGATAAAATGTTTAGACACATTATATGATTCCTAACATGGATAAGTCAATACCCTTATTTTTAATATTGTCACAACTCCTACTTCTACGTGCTGGGAACCCCCACCCCGCTCCCGACATATGATGTACGACAATGCGTAGAAAGGGGGCGCTCTATGATCCGTTATCGTCGGCCCAAGCAGGATGACGTCATCATCCTTGATTTAATCGAGCGACAGCTTGTACCATTATCTCATTTGCCAAAGACTGAAATTGCCAAAATCAAAAAAGATATCCCCCGTCGTCTGGGACACGGTATCACCTTAGTCGCCTGTCCCGACTATGAGAGTGATCCAATGGGGTTTGTCCATTTCCTGCTGCATGGTGATTTACTTTATATCGATATGTTAGCCATAGCACCCGCAGCACGGCGCAAACACTTGGGGAATATGCTCATGGATCGAGCAGAACGATTTGCACTATCACGCGGATGTCATCGGGCTAAGGTATCCGTCGATTTAGGAAATACAGCAGCTCTTGCCTTTTATCAAAAATTGGGCTACAGCGTAGCCCGTTATCAATCCCTAAGCTTCTGTTACGAACTGGAAAAAAGGTTCATCTAATTAAATCAAACTCAACTGAACTTAAAAGAATCCGAAAGGTGGATAGGGTGTGCCTCCGTACCCATAGCCTCCATAAGGATTGCCATAGCCAGGACCTCCACCATAAGGCACTCCACCGCCATAGCCACCACCAAAAGCATAAGGTGCTGTACCAATGGCAAGCAAATCAAACAACACTAAAGGAATGATTGCTTTGGTTTGTACTTTTTTACCACTTACGCGTTGTAATATCAGACGATTTCCGGATACACGCAGCAGTTTACCTGTCACCTGAGTACCGTCTTTTTTTACTGCAATGATCTGCTTACCTACGAGTCTCATAACTTGCTTCTTCGTAACTGGCTTAGTCATATGATCCCCTCCTAAATGTTTTGTACGCCTCTCATTCGCATCATCTACAAAACAGTCTATTCGTTGGAAAGGACCTTCGCCTGTACACTTGCCCTCCTACCTCAATGTTTATCCTTGCTGATCCTAATAAAAAAGCCGTATTTCCGGGAAAAGACCGGAAATACGGCTTTGAAAAGTTACATTTCTATCGCTTACCAGGATCGTATGGCTGTCCTAATGCCTTAGGAGCAGAGGAACGGCCTACAGCCCCTACCAGTACGATGATAGTCAGTACATAAGGGATCATAAAGATAAACTCTTGAGGAATATTTTGTGACCACTCATACAATTGAACATAGTTGCGAATCGCTTGGGAGAATCCGAAGAATACCGCTGCACCAAAGGCACCAAGTGGATTCCATTTCCCAAAGATCATCGCTGCAATGGCGATAAAACCTTGACCAGAGATTGTATTATGTCCAAAGGTTCCGGTCGTTGTTAAAGTGATTGTAGCCCCACCAATACCCGCCATCAATCCACTCAACATTACACCGATATATCTCATCCGATTAACTTTTACACCTAGTGTATCTGCAGCACTTGGATGCTCACCTACAGCACGCAAACGCAATCCAAATGGCGTCTTAAACAGAACCAAATAAATAACGATGACCAGTATTATGGCCAGATAAGTTGTAGGATAGGAATTAAAAATCCCTTCACCAATCACTGGGATTTTGGAGAGCCCAGGAATTGCAACCTTGCTGAATCCGTCAATGATCGGAGTTTCAGCAGATCCATCAAACAGGAGCTTTACCATGTAGAGCGTGCTGCCTGCAGCTAAAAAGTTAATAACCGTACCACTAATCGTCTGATCAGATTTAAAGGTTATAGATGCAACCGCATGAATTAGTGAGCCTAGCACACCAACAGCTATAGCACAGAGTACACCAACCCAAGGAGCCCATTCGCCCATTCCAGCGTCCTGAGCATAATAACCGCCTACTGCTGCCGCAAAGGCACCAAACATCATCAAACCTTCAAGTCCAATGTTTACGACACCGGAACGTTCAGAGAAGATGCCGCCAAGTGAGGCAAAAATGAGCGCTGTGGAAAAAACAAGCGTTGTATTAAGCAGTTGACCTAACGTCTGCAGATCCATCTATAACACCTTCTCTTTCTTGCGCTTGAAGTAAAAGGGCTTAAGCACCCAGCGCACAATCCCTTGTGCCGCAATAAAGAATATGATTGAACCAATAACGATACGAATAAGCTCCGGTGGAACATCTGCAGCAAAACTCATACCCGCAGAACCATAAGTCAGCGTACCGTAGAGAATCGCAGCCAGAATAACACCAAGTGGATGTGTTAAACCAAGAAGAGCAACGGCGATACCATCAAATCCATATCCTGGCGATGCCGCGAAAATAGCTTGATAATGGAATACACCAAGCACCTCTCCTGCTCCGGCCAGACCGGCGAATACACCACTTATGAACATTGCCTTCATAACGTTACGTCCAACATTCATCCCTGCATATTCGGCAGCATGTGGATTGTAACCAACTGCACGCATTTCGTAGCCCTGCTTGGTCTTCCATAAGTACACATAGAAGAATACCGCTGCAGCAAGAGCAATAGCTGTACCCCAGTGTAGACGTGCATTATCAAATATCGAATTCAAAAAGGTCATGGAAAGTGAGGCCGGAATATCCTCGGAACGATTTTGTCCTGGAAGCAACAAAAAGTTTCTAACGATATAATTCGACAGGTAAAGAGCGATCCAGTTTAACATGATTGTGGTAATAACTTCGTTAATCCCGCGTTTTGCTTTCAAATAACCGGCAATCCCTGCCCATAAACCACCGCAGACACCCGCAATAATTACAGCAAGCGGGACAAGCAGGAAGGATGGCAGACCTGCCATCTTAATACCCACCACTGTTGCCGCTGTCATACCAATCATTACTTGGCCATCTGCCCCGATATTAAACATCCCTGAACGGAATGCGAAAGCTACGGCTAGCCCTGTAAGCATTAATGGTGTCATTTCGCGCACAGCTTCACCAAAGTTATACAAATTACCAAACACCCGTTTGAACAGTGCGGAGTAAGCAGTTATCGGATCATAACCGCCCAGAAGCATAACTATTGCTCCCACAAGAAAACCAAGCACGATGGCAACCAGAGGAACGATGTAGCTGTCAGTTGTGAAGATTTTTTTGAACTTATTCAACTGCCTTACCTCCCCGCTGCAAGCTGCCTGCCATCATAAGACCCAGTTCCTGATCATTCGTATCTTGCGGGAACACTTCACCGACAATTTTCCCTTCATAGATAACAGCGATTCTGTCAGAGACGTTCATAATCTCGTCCAATTCAAAGGAAATAAGTAGAACAGCCTTTCCTTGATCACGCTGAGCTATGAGTTGCTTCTGAACAAATTCGATAGCCCCAACATCTAGACCGCGTGTAGGTTGTGCGGCAATTAACAATGTCGGATTTTTATCTATTTCCCGCGCAATAATCGCTTTCTGTTGATTTCCGCCGGATAAAGAACGGGCTTTGGTCTCTATTGAAGGTGTACGTACATCAAATTGCTCTATAAGCTTCGCTGCGTACTTATCAATGACATCATTTTGCAAAAAGCCATTTTTGTTGTAAGGACTCTTATAATAGGTTTCCAAAACCATATTCTCACTCATGGTGAAATCAAGCACTAACCCATGCTTGTGGCGGTCCTCAGGAATATGAGAGACATTCATCTCTGAAACCTTCCGCGGTGATAAATTAGCAATTTCATTGCCAGACACGGTAATCGAACCCGAATCAATTTTGCGCAGACCTGTAATGGCCTGGATCAACTCACTTTGTCCATTGCCATCTACGCCAGCAATCCCGAGAATTTCCCCTGCTTTAACTTCAAAGCTAAGACCATCCAGTACGGAAACCCCGTCTTTACTCTTACTGCTGACATCCTTCAGTTTGAGTACAGATTGGCCAACCTCAGGAGCTTTCTTGTCCACTTTGAAAGTTACGCCACGCCCAACCATTTTTTCAGCTAGCTCATTAGGATTAGTCTCTGCGGTATTCACAGTATCAATTACTTTCCCACGTCTAATAATGGTGACCCGATCAGATATTTGCATGATTTCTTTAAGCTTATGCGTGATCAAAATAATGGATTTTCCCTCTGCAACAAGCCGCTTCATAATCGCCATGAGTTCCGTAATTTCTTGAGGCGTAAGTACTGCGGTCGGCTCATCAAATATGAGAATATCCGCTCCACGGTACAGGGTCTTCATAATCTCTACCCTTTGCTGCATACCTACCGAAATGTCATGAATAACGGCATTTGGATTCACTTGCAGGCCATATTGCTCCGATAGCTTCCGAACCTGTTCCGCAGCGGATTTATAGTCAATTTTAAGACCTTTTTTCGGCTCCATCCCAAGAACAATATTCTCGGTCACCGTAAAAGGCTCCACAAGCTTGAAATGCTGATGAACCATACCAATACCAAGCTCAATAGCTTTATTGGGGTTATCAATAATAACCGGTTTCCCGTCGATTTCAATACTGCCTTCATCCGGTTGATACAATCCAAATACAATATTCATTAAAGTGGACTTGCCTGCACCATTCTCACCAAGCAATGCAAGAATTTCACCCTTTTTAAGCGTCAAGCTAATGGAATCGTTAGCAACAATACCGGGAAAGCGTTTTGTGATTTGCTTCAACTCTACGACAGGAGCCGCAGCACTCATGGAATCACCCTCATCACAGAATATATAACTACCTTATAGACACGGATGTACCGCCCTTTGTAAGGCGGTATATCTATGTTCCTCATATCATAACCAGTGCTTTAACAAGGAATAAGGCCAGCACAACACCGGCCTTATTCTTTGATCCTTATTGTAATGCAATAAATGGAGACTAACTATTACTCGGAAGGAACAGTGATTGTTCCATCAATGATTTGTTTTTTGTATTCTTCAACTTTAGCCAGGATCTCTTCAGAAACGTTGTCCTTAGTATCAGAAATACCTACACCATTATCTTTCAGACCAAGAACGGTTGTAGTACCACCCTTGAACGTACCGTCAATTACTTCTTTAGAAACTTTAAGAACAGCTTCGTCTACACGTTTGATCATGGAAGTCAAAGTAACGTCAGTACCAAACTCGATGGATTGGTCTTTATCTACACCAATAACCCATACTTTAGAACCGCCTGCTTTGTTACGAGCTTTAGCTTCGTTGAATACGCCATTTCCTGTTTGTCCAGCAGCAGGGAAGATAATGTCGTTTCCGTCGTTATACAATGTAGCTGCAAGAGATTTACCAACGTCTGGTTTGTCATAACCACCAGCATAAGTAGGTGTTACTTTAGCTGAAGGGTTAACTGCTGCTACACCAGCTTTAAAGCCAGCTTCAAAACGTTTGATTACAGGGCTTTCCAGACCACCGATGAATGCAACTTTGTTAGTTTTTGTAGTCAGACCAGCAACCACCCCAACCAAGAAAGAACCTTCATTTTCGGAGAAAGTAACGGAAGCTACGTTAGGAGCTTCAACTACGCTATCAATGATAGCCAAGTTAGCATTTGGGTTCTCAGTAGCTACTTTTTTAATTGCGTCGCCAAGATCAAAACCAATACCCCAAGTCAAGTTGTATCCATCTTTAACGAAGGAGTTAAGGTTTGGCTCATAGTCAGCATTTGATTTACTTTGCAAGTACTTAACGCCACTACCTGTTTCTTTTTCAAGAGCTTGCAATGCTTCCCATGCGGATTGGTTAAACGATTTATCGTTTACGCCACCAATGTCAGTAACCATACCAAATTTGAAATCGGATTTAGGTGCGTTTGTTCCTGCATTGGTTCCTGCATTAGTTTCACCTTTAGCGGCGTTGTTATTGTTGTTTCCACAGCCTGTCAAAACGACTGTAAGAGACAGCAACATTGCAAGAGATAGCTTTAAACCTTTTTTCATTGAATGTAATCCCCCTTAAAATATTGGATGTCTTCTGTGTTCTGCTTGGACATTCCATTAGTTCAAATTATAACTGCAATAAAATCTAAAATCCAGTGCATAAATGACCTCAGGTCAATAATAATTTGCACTTTTTAGCAAGTAACCGCTTTCCATGACATAGCATGTTATAGTTATGTCTGGTTAATGTCAGAAACCCTGATTTTACTCTGTATAGTATTCCAACACATTACAAATATTATTGCACACTTAAGTGTTTTCTATTATTATGATTCCTTAGTAATTGCACTGAAAGGAAGTTATCAGATCATGACCGAAGAAATAAATCCACAAACAACACCGGCCTTCAAATATTGCCGTGAATCCCGTGTCTTCAAAACCGGACGCGTTTTCCCTAATGATGTCAATAATCACAAAACATTATTCGGCGGCAAGCTTATGAGCGGCATCGATGAAGTAGCCTCCATTTCAGCTATGCGCCATTGTCGGACTAACGTCGTCACAGCCTCTACAGACTCTGTAGACTTCTTGAGACCCATTCGGCCTACTGACTCCGTATGTTTTGAATCCTTCGTCTCCTGGACTGGACGGACAAGCATAGAGGTGTTTGTAAAGATCATTTCAGAAAATCTATATACTGGAGAGCGCGCTGTCGCTGCCACTTCATTTCTAACCTTTGTCGCAGTCGAAGAGGATGGCACACCTACTCCGGTTCCAGCTATTATCCCAGAGACAGACGAAGAGAAGCTGATCAATGAATCCGCTAATGAACGTTCCGAGCTGCGAAAAGTACGCCGCAACATCAGCAAAAAGCTCGCTGCTCAATTAAATACCATAAAGTATTGGGAATAGTTCTGCATCCGCAGAGCTTTTTCTTTTATGTAGGGAAACCCAATGCTGCTTCCTACCTATCTTACCGCACAAAAAAGCACCGCTGCATGGGCAACCCGCAGGCGGTGCTTTTCGGTTATATTACAACACTTACGCGTTGATTTTCTCTTTAGCAATACCAGCCAAGGAGTTGAATGCGTTAAGATCATTCACAGCCAGATCAGCCAGCATCTTACGGTTAACTTCTACACCAGCCAATTTCAGGCCGTATACAAGCTTGCTGTAAGAAAGACCGTTCAAACGAGCTGCTGCATTAATACGAACGATCCACAGTCTGCGGAAGTTACGTTTAGTTTGACGACGGTCGCGGTAAGCGTAAACCATCGATTTCATTACTTGTTCTTTAGCTGTTTTAAAAATACGGTGTTTAGAACCGAAATAACCTTTTGCCAATTTCAACACTTTTTTATGTTTACGACGAACTACAAATCCGCCCTTAACTCTTGCCATATTAATAAACCTCCCAAAAATGTGTAATAAACTATTTCAAGTTAGCCAATCCTTGTTTCAAACGTCTTACATCCCCAGGGGCCATTACTGGATTTCCGTTCAGAACGCGCTTAGCGCGTTTAGATTTGTGGGACAGCAAGTGGTTTTTGTGAGCTTTGTAACGTGTTACTTTACCAGTTCCGGTAATTTTGAAGCGGCCTTTCAGGCTGCTGTGTGTTTTCATCTTAGGCATGGTGTTTCCTCCTTGAATATTATGCGGCGCCAAATTGCAGATAAGCAAGTGACTCCAGATTTATTGAGCTTTAGGAGCCAAAATCATAATCATGCTGCGGCCTTCCAGCTTTGGCTGGCGCTCAACAACAGATATATCAGCCACTTCGTTCTTCACTCGTTCGAGGATTTTTTGGCCGATATTCGCGTGTGTAATCTCACGTCCGCGGAAACGTACGGAGCACTTCACTTTATCGCCCTCACCCAAGAACTTGATCACATTGCGGAACTTAGTTTGATAATCATGTTCCTCAATGTTAGCACGGAACCAGACTTCCTTGATATCAACGACCTTCTGGTTTTTACGCGCTTCCTTCTCTTTCTTCTGCGTTTCATAACGGAACTTGCCGTAATCCATGATGCGGCATACCGGCGGCTTAGCCTGTGGTGCTACATTGACTAGATCCAGATTAAGATCGATCGCCATTTGCAGCGCTTCGCGGATCGGTTTAATTCCGATTTGCTCACCTTCCGCACCAACCAACCGTACCTCTTTGGCCCGAATTTCATCATTGATCATATGTTCCTTACTGATAACTCTCCACCTCCGGATCTTTTTAACAACTATTCTCACGTAACTCCATAAAAAAGGGGTGCCGGTAACACCCGACACCCCGTGTTTGATCAACGTTCATGAACATTAACATTCATAAAGCATTGAGATCAAAACCAGCCGGCGAATATGCCAGTCAGGTGAGAAGCAGGTGCTTCTTCTTGCAATCCCTATGATTTGCGTACTTGAATACTATACACCACACTATTTGGGGTGTCAATCCTTTTATGCAGAAATTTCGTGAACTTTATACCTGCTTACTTTGTACCTCTTCAAGTCGTACTACGCGAGTATGCTTGGTATGGCTCCATTGCTTATTGTTCTGCGTGAAGAACGCATAGAACGTAATCGGATACCACGAGATCAAGTAGATCGGGAAGAATACAAGATAAGCATACACTTTCTTAAACGTAACCTTCTCTAATGCCATCGCAATACCAAAAGTCACCAGATTGGCGCCAATAGCTAGGAAGCTGAGCCAGATCGGCAAGCTGCCGTAAATGTTAGCGATATTCGGTCCGTTAAAGAACGCCATATCCACCCACATTACCGCCGTCATTAAAAAAGTGAGCAATACAATATATACATTCGCTCCATAAAGCGCGAGGTCAAACTTCGTTAAGCTGCGTTCTTTAATACTTTGCCAAAGCAATGGAAAAAAATAACGGCGAGCAACAGTGAAGTGCCCCTGCATCCAACGCAGACGCTGTCTTGAGGAGGCCTTGAAGGTTAACGGCTTCTCATCAAATACCTTTGCATCATAATTGAACTTAGGATATACACCATGTGCTGCACTACGCATCGTAAACTCCAAGTCCTCGACCAAACTTGTAGCTCCCCAGCCCATTTCTTTAAGAAGTGTGGTCTCAAAACACATTCCGGTTCCGCCAAGGAAGTTAGCCATATTTAAATTATGGCGTGAAAGTTGCCACAAACGGTTAATATACCAGTACGAAATACCATAAGCAGCTGTAATCCAGGAATCCTCTGGATTCTTGGTATCGATATAACCTTGGATTACCCGTGCACCTGAACAAAGATCATTATTCATCTCCATCAGGAACTCAGTATGCGCCAAGTTATCGGCATCGAACATGACAACAGCATCATATTGCCGCGGCATAGCCCACAGCTCTTTAAGCATCCATTCTATTGCGTAGCCTTTACCTCTCAGATTTGCATTGGTGCGGACACAAGCGTTCATGCCGTGTTCTCTAACGATGCGAGCTGTACCATCTGTACAATTGTCACAAATTACAAATACATCGTACAGTTCTGATGGATAATTAAGCTGCTTCAGATTCTCCATTAATGCGCCGACAACTTCTTCCTCGTTATGTGCGGCAACAAGTACGGCAAAAGATTTTTCCGGCTTATACTGCGTCTTTTTCTTTTTCCTGTGCAGCCCGAATAATGAAAACGTAAACTGATAGACTGCGATTGCTGCCAAGATCACTTGGAGCGTAACAAACAGTGCGTCTGTCATGACCTTTTGATGCCCCCTTTTTTCACTCTTGGTGTTCTTTTTTTTCTCTCTAGCTTGCTTGACGTTCTTTCTGACCCTTTTGTTGCATCCCTTAACAATAGACCAAGAGTATTCTTATTCTCGGCAGACTTCACAATTTTTATATATGCTGTTTAAAAGAATTCTATGGATTCCTTTTTTTGAATCCTTATTTATCTCTTACCCTTTTAAACAGGTTTAGTCTGCTTGAATCATTGTAAAGCGTAATAGTGCTCTAAGTCAAAACTGGCAAATTTCGAGTAAACCTGAGCTTTTCCTTGAAATGAACTACCTTTAAAAAGTATGATTAAGACAGATCTAAGCTATAGAACGGATTACTGCATTAACATCTGTTAACGGTAACCGGACTAGCGGAGGGAATTAGATATGAGACATTTATTCATGAAACTACATCTCTGGGAGCGGCATCTTTTTAAGTGGATCAACGGACGAATGCATAATCGTTTTTTGAACTTTTGGCTCTTTTACCTTACTCATTTGGGTGGAGCTACAAGCACGATTGTTATCAATATACTGATATGGGTATTAGCTCCTGAGCCTTGGAGAACTACAGGTTTACAAGCCTTGACAGCACTAGCTGTCAGCCATATACCCGTAGCTATCGCCAAAAAGCTGTACCCGCGAATGCGTCCATATCTGGCGTTACCGGAAACCAATACTTTTCGTAATCCATTAAAGGATCATTCTTTTCCATCTGGTCATACTACAGCTATCTTTGCTTCTACGGTCCCTTATATGCTGGCGTTTCCTGCTATGACCGTTATTCTGCTGCCGCTAGCTTGTATTGTCGGATTTTCTCGTATTTATCTTGGATTGCATTATCCATCAGATGTTATAGCTGGCGCAGTGATCGGTTCCTGCGTAGCAGCTGGTACTATAGCCTTATGGATGTGAAGCATTTATTGTTAATAACCGGGAAAACCCTTGAGAATAGGTGAATCAACATTGCGTAAAAAAAGAATCTTAATACTCTCGGAAGGTTTTGGCGCCGGACATACACAAGCAGCTTATGCGTTGTCGAGCAGTCTGCGCCAATTATCGCCTAATTTACAAACGAAGGTGCTAGAACTTGGAAATTTTCTAAACCCCAAGATGGCACCTATTATTCTGTCTGCTTACCGAAAGACGGTAACGACACAGCCAAAATTAATGGGTTATGTCTACCGTCACCAGAAATCATTTAATCGTCTTACCACGCTTGCCTTGCATCGTATATTTTATACGCATGCCAAAAATATTGTGAGACAACTGAAACCTGACGTAATTGTCTGCACTCATTTTATTCCAGGTGCTGTAGTATCCCGCCTAAAGAGACTAGATCCTACCTTAAAAGTGCCGCTCGTCACCGTTATAACAGATTATGATGCGCATGCTACCTGGATTAGCCCAGAGGTAGACCTTTATCTGGTTTCAACACCTGAGGTTAAATCCAAATTGCGCAGCCGAAATATTCCTTCCACGAAAATTCAGGTAACAGGCATACCGATACACCCTAATTTTTGGAAGCATCCCGGAAAGCAGGAGATTCGAGAGCAATTCAATCTGCGGGAGATGCCAACCGTTCTAGTCATGGGCGGCGGCTGGGGAATCATGAACGACCAAGTGGTAAATGCTTGTCTGGCGGAATGGCGTGACAAGATTCAAATTGTTTTCTGTCTCGGCAAAAATGAGCAGCTGCTAAAGGAAATGAAAGAAGACCCGCATTATAATCATCCTAATATTTCCTTAATCGGCTTTACGCGTGAAATCCACAAGCTGATGGAGGTCTCCGATCTGCTGGTTACAAAACCGGGTGGAATGACTTGCAGTGAAGGGCTGGCAAAGGGTATTCCCATGCTCTTCCATCACCCTCTTCCCGGTCAGGAGGAGGAGAATTGCCGCTACTTTACTGCAGCCGGCTTCGGAGAACCCATCGAATCTTTAGAGGTTGTCGAAATGTGGATGGAGCGCCTCTTGAACAACTATGAGGATGTGCAAAACAAGCGCAAACTCCACCTTGAAGAAATCGCTCGCTATCACCCGTTACAATGTGCTCAGAGTATCATCGAATTATTGGAATAGTTAATAAAAAAAGCGGCAGCCTCCAAACCACATGGAGACTTGCCGCTTTTTTATTGAAGCATGCCTTATGGAGCAGTGCTTTGTAACTACAACCGATATTTATCCAATCGGGTAGCCTGATACTGTTTGAGTGCTTCTGCGCCTACAATTGCCTCGCAACGATGGATATTCACGCCACGTCCGACAAATTTCGTCTCATATTCTGTCATGATATGATCCTCGTTGATGATGCCATCTGCATGTAGGTCCAAAGAAATATTTTTCATCTGCAAGCCAAAGTCCGCAAAGGCATTTAATGAGAACTCAAAAAGACTGCGGGAATCTGTTTTCAGATGAATTTCACCTAGATCGCTAAGCAAACCGCGATATTTGTCAAGAAAACGCGGATGTGTCAAACGACGCCGGGCATGCTTGCTTTTAGGCCATGGATCGCTGAAATTAAGATAAATCCGTTCAAGCTCTCCCGGAGCAAATACTTCCTCAGCATAATCGATATTTGCAAGTGCCAATTTCAGGTTAGGCGGTGTTTCATGTCCTGCCGGCTCCCATACTGCTCTAGCCTTATCTCCAGCACGGCGGATCAGCTCATCATACATATCCACTCCGATAAAGTTAATATCAGGATATTTAAAGCTCATTTGGCTGATAAACTGTCCTTTGCCCATTCCGAACTCCACATGGATCGGATGATCGTTACCGAACAGCTTGGACCACTCACCTTTATAACTCCGAGGATCTAGAATGACTAAATCCGTCTGTTCTTCCAATCTTTCACGTATTCCTTTTCTTCCGCGTAAACGCATAGGTATTCCTCCGATTATCTCTTATACGATAACTGTCACTTGCAATATTGTGCCGAAATTGTCCCAAAAAGTAAAGGGATTGGTGTAAAAAAGAAAAAGGAATTCTCTGGTTCAGCTCTTAAATGAGCTGTTCAGAGGAATTCCTTCGTTGTTGTATATTGGAAATAAATTTCGTTCTTGTCTGGCAGATCAGGATTTACTTTGTGTTTGTGGCAAATGTCTTTTTTTCGAATGCGCTACGAATTTTACGCTGCGCATCTGTCTTGATCTTAGGGTTGCCGTTAAATTCCACGCCCGTTAGTGCAAGGGCTTCATCTGGCGTTAAATGGACTTCAATCGAATCTTTACCCTCAGCATATACCGTTTGAGAATTCATTGCTATCACCTCACGGTTATTATTATGGATCGGACGACACGAAATTATGAACTCCTGGATGAATTTCTTTATGCCACAGCAGCTTTTCACACTCTGAATATAACATACTATGTAAGCATTTTCAAGCCGAAAGCGCCTTATTTCCTGCCTATTTTTCATGCCGTTATGGGGAGTCAATGTTACGCCGAGCTCGGTTTTTTGATACAATGTATTGGATTATAAGAAACGGCTGTGCGTTCTCTGGGATAAGGACGCCATCTGTCTCAGAAAAATATAAGGATAAGGGAACTTATCCATAATTATATTTTCAGAAAGGGGCTTCTCGTGTCTAATCTTCAATACACTTCTCCTCCGCAACTTTGGGGAGATAAACGTTTTCATACTTGGAATTACGAAATGCGTGAACACATGAACACCAAGGTATTCAAAGTTATGCTTGATGCAGGCTTTACCTGTCCCAATCGTGACGGCTCCATCGCTAAGGGAGGCTGCACATTTTGCAGTGCCAGAGGTTCTGGTGATTTTGCCGGAAGCCGCCGAGATGACCTAGTCACACAATTCAATAACGTCCGTGACAGACAGCATTTGAAATGGCCAAATGCTAAATATATCGGTTACTTCCAAGCCTATACTAATACGTACGCTCCGGTCGAAGAACTGAAAGAATATTTCGAAGTTATTTTGCAGCAGCCTGGTGTCGTTGGATTGTCTATTGCTACCCGCCCTGACTGTCTGCCCGATGATGTAGTCGAATATTTAGCAGAGCTCAACAAGCGTACGTATCTTTGGGTAGAGATGGGTCTTCAGACTATACATGACTCCACTTCTGAGCTTATTAATCGGGCGCATGATACGCAGTGTTATGTGGAGGCTGTAGAGAAGCTGCGCCGTCACAATATTCGAATCTGTACCCATATCATTCACGGTCTCCCACAGGAGACGCACGAAATGATGCTTGAAACGGTATCTGCTGTAGCTCGCATGGATGTGCAGGGAATTAAGATTCACCTTCTGCATCTCATGCGCAAAACACCAATGGTGAAGCAGTATGAAGCAGGATTGCTCCGATTCATGGAACAGGAAGAGTATGTGAAGCTGATTGCTGATTCACTTGAAATTCTGCCCCCTGAGATGATTGTTCATCGCTTGACTGGAGATGCCCCACGGGATCTCTTAGTTGGACCGATGTGGAGTCTCAAGAAATGGGAAGTGCTAAATGCCATTGACGATGAGCTTGTTGCTCGTGATACTTGGCAGGGTAAGTATTGGAGGAAGGGCTAATGGGCTTTATGTCCGTTCTAAGCTTTGCTCATAAATTAATCTCTGAGCGGCTGACTTTAGGTGACCGTGCGATTGATGCAACTGTAGGTACTGGTGCTGACACGCTTTTTCTAGCCAAAACAACCGGAGCTCGTGGCGAAGTCTACGGCTTTGACATTCAAGCTGCGGCGCTGAAGCTGGCAGAAGAACGTCTCCGGCTTGCGCGGGAGGAAACTTCTTCACTCTCTGGCGTTACCTTACTGGAACGCAGCCATGCCGAAATGGCAGAAGCCGTCCCGGCTAACTGGCCAGGCACCGTTGGTGCTGTAATGTTCAATCTTGGCTATCTGCCTTCAGGCGATGCCGACAAGAATATCATTACTGAGCCGGATAGCTCTATTGCAGCCCTGGAAGCTTCACTCCAGCTGCTGCGTCCGGGGGGAATTATTACGGCTGTACTGTATCCTGGCCATGCAGGCGGAGATCTCGAAGCCGCCGCTGTTGAAGCTTGGGCAACGACTGTTTCCCCTAAGGTAGCGCAGAGCATTGTATACCGTCAGCTGCAGCGCACGGACGCACCTTATGTAATTGCCCTCGAGAAGAAAAAAGGTTCCCCATCTTAAGCTTTGTAAACAATCAAACAATCTTGTAATTGGGAAGGAAGATTACGAATGACACAACCATATCCTTTAAAATTTCAACCGGAGTTTAAAGAACGTGTCTGGGGTGGCCGCGCGCTGGAGAAATTCGGCCTGAATCTACCAGAAGGTCATATTGGTGAAGGCTGGATGATTGCCGATCATGCGAATGGAACATCTTCGGTGGTTAATGGAGAATTAGCTGGACAAGGTCTGGATCAAATTCGTGAGCAATTTGGTCATGAGTGGTTCGGAAGCAAGGGAATATCAGAAGCTGGCGGAAGATTTCCACTCTTGATCAAATTGTTGGATTGCAACGACAACCTTTCCGTTCAAGTCCACCCTACGGATGATTATGTAGGATTGCCTAAAGGTGAACTGGGCAAAACAGAGATGTGGTACGTATTAGACGCTAAGCCAGATGCAAAAATCATCTACGGCCTTAAAGAAGGCGTAGACCGTGAAACATTACGTGAAGCACTGGAAAACGGCACGGTTATGGATAGCCTTCAAGAGGTATCTGTCTCCGCTGGCGATTCCTTCTACATCCCTGCCGGAACGGTACATGCTTTATGCGCTGGTGTCGTTGTAGCGGAAATTCAACAGAATTCCGACACTACATACCGTATTTACGACTACGACCGTCCAGGTCTAGATGGAAAACCACGCGAGCTTCATATCGAGGATTCTCTGAATGTTACAGCTTATGAAGGCGCCGGCGCTACTTCGATGAAGACCGATCATGCAGTGGCTGGAGAGTGGCTGCAGCTTGCCGCTTCACCTTATTTTATTGTCGAAAAAGGGATCGTAAATGGTTCATGGGATCTCACCACTTCAGAAGACAGCTTCACTATTCTGGTTATCTGCGAAGGCAGCGGACATCTGACTTGGGAAGGCGGCTCCCAGCCTTATGCCGCAGGGGAATGTTATCTGATTCCTTCCAACCTAGGCCGTTATACTATCGAGGGTCATTCTACTGTGCTTCGCTCTTATTTACCATAAGTCGAGAACCTTTAGGAGGAATGGACCATGAAGGAAAACAGCTTTACTCTAACGGATCCCATAGGTGTAACCATCCATGTCTATGAATGGTTACCTGAGTCCGATGTGCCAGTTAGAGGAATCGTGCAAATTTCACACGGGATGTGTGAAACTGCTGCCCGCTACGCTCGTTTTGCGGAAGCTTTAACCGGGGTTGGTTATGCAGTATATGCCAATGACCACCGGGGACATGGTAGAACCGCTGGTCAAGTCAATCTGCTTGGTGATGTTGGGGAGGACGGATTTTATTGGATGCGGCGCAATCTTCTGCAGGTAGGTGCCGCAGCACTCTCCAAGCATGAAGGAATGCCCATCATTTTATTCGCACATAGTATGGGTTCCTTTCTGGGTCAAAAACTCATGTGCGAAGAAGGCAACGAAATCTATTCAGGGTTTATCCTAAGCGGGACAAACGGTCCACGCAGTATGCTGCGTATTGGAGAATCTTTGGCTAGCGCGCAGCTTAAGCTAAAGGGTGAGCATCATCGCAGTGTACTGCTGAACAGTCTGGTATTCGGCAGCTATAACCGTGCTTTTTCCCCGGTCAGAACAACATTTGACTGGCTGAGCAGCGATACTGCGGAAGTAGATAAGTACATTTCCGATCCATTCTGCGGAGCTATTTGTACAACCCGCTTTTTCCGTGGTTTCTTCCACCTCCTAAGAGAGATTCATACTGAGGAATCACTTAGCACATTATGTACAGGTAAGCCCATTTATATATTTGGTGGGGATAAGGACCCTGTCGGGATGAACGGTCAAGGCATTCCCCGTCTTGCGGAGTTGTATAAGAAACGAGGAGTATCAGACGTTGAGTACCGACTCTATCCAGAAGGCAGACACGAAATGCTAAATGAAGTAAATCGAGATCAAGTCACAGCCGATGTACTCAACTGGTTAGAGAGCCACCTTCCTTCAGAGGTTACAACGATAAGTTAAGAAAAAAACGCGGTTGTTAGTGAATTTATGAGACAATATAGAAGCGATGCCCCCGTTATTTGGGGGGTCGCTTCTTTGCGGTTTGCGGTTTGCGGTTTGCGGTTTGGGTAGCTTATCTCAGCAGACTTCTCAATCTAACAATCTCCAGTTCCTCCGCGCATCTGAACTTTAGTAAATAAACTTCCGCCACCGCTAATGGACTCAGTTGACGCTGTCTTCAGCTCATCGCTCTCCCACACCACGTACAAACTCGGTTGTCACTAGCTACACATCATTACTTTCCCACGCCGCTTGCGGACTCAGTTGACACTAACTACATATCATTACTCTCCCCGCTACTTCCGGACTCAGTTGACACTAACCACACATCATTACTCTCCCCGCTACTTCCGGACTCAGTTGACACTAACCACACATCATTACTCTCCCCGCTACTTTCAGACTCAGCTAACGCTAACTACACATCACTTTCTCCCGCTACTTCCGGACCCAGATGACGCTATTTGCTAATTTATAGCCTTTCGAGTTGGGTTTCGGACTCCAGTGCAGCTATTCAAGCGAAACAGGTCCATATTGGGTGTTTTTCATGCCAATAGCGACTATGCGGTCCGTTAGCATCCAAAAAACAGGATAATTCCACGTATAAGGTCCGCTGGGTCCGCCTGCGACGAGTCATTACACTAATTACATTCTCCGCTACTTTCGGACTCAGTTGACACTAACTACATATCATCACTCTCCCCGCTACTTCCAGACTCAGTTGACACTAACCACACATCTTTACTCTCCCCAGCTACTTTCGGACTCAGTGGACGCTATTTGCTAATTTCCAGACATTTGAGCTAGGTTTCGGACTCCAGTGCAGCTATTCATGCGAAACAGGTCCATATTGGGTGTTTTTCATGCCAATAGCGACTATGCGGTCCGTTAGCATCCAAAAAACAGGATAATTCCACGTATAAGGTCCGCTGGGTCCGCCTGCGACGGGTTACTCACCGCTTCCGGACTCAGTTGACACTAACTACACATCATTACTCTCCCCTGCTACTTCCGGACTCAGTTGACGCTATTTGCTAATTTATAGCCTTTCGAGCTAGGTTTCGGACTCCAGTGCAGCTATTCATGCGAAACAGGTCCATATTGGGTGTTTTTCATGCCAATAGCGACTATGCGGTCCGTTAGCATCCAAAAAACAGGATAATTCCACGTATAAGGTCCGCTGGGTCCGCCTGCGCCGAGTCATTACACTAATTACATTCTCCGCTACTTTCAGACTCAGCTAACGCTAACTACACATCACTTTCTACCGCCACTTCCGGACTCAGTTGACACTAACTACACATCATTACTCTCCCCGCTACTTCCGGACCCAGATGACGCTAACTACACATCATCACTTCCCACGCCGCTTCCGGACTCAGATGCGCTAGCGCACAAGGCAAAAGAAATAGACCGTCCCATTAAGGAACGGTCTATCCTTCCACCCGCCTATCACAAAGGCAGTGTGTAGTACTGAGCGCGTTGGCTCTCGTTCTGCTGATACATTACGATTAGTAGCGTGCGCCCTTCCCTAATGGAAGCGGGCTCCGCTACAGCTACAGCCGAGCTTGATGGTTGGGCAGTCTCTTCTAAACTACTATCTGCTGCTTCCTGTAATGGCGAGTCTGCCGAAGGCAACGCCTCCAGATTAGCCATATCAGCTTCACCATCCTCAAGGCCCTCATCGGCACGCATGCCGCTGATGGAATCCAACACCGCTTCCAGCGAGAATGGCAACACTTCCAGCACAGTATACTTTTGCAGTTCTCTTTCGTTAAGTCCTGCTTCAGCCAATTGGGCAGAAATTTGACCCGGATTAGCCGCGATATCCTTCAAATAGCTCGACCAATCCGATTTATCCAGCACGAAATCCCACCAGATTTTGCGCGGCTTGTACTTGTGTCCAAGGAAATAATCGAGCTTCATCAAGCCAGTTATAACATCCATAGATGGCGTCCCGCGATCTATCAGGAAGGACTGCAAGCGGGTGAAGAGATCTTCCAGCTGATGGCCGATCTTTTGCCAGCCTCTCTCCTCCCAGTAGTCACCGAACTCCTGAAAGAAATCGAATGGCGAATCAAATACATGACGGATCAAGTACTTGGCCGTATGGTCCATCCGGTGGCTGTTCCAGTATTTCTCCAGCACATCCTCAAGCCGCTTCAAACGGATAATGTCTGAGAAAGGCATCATATGACTGCTAAGGATTTCATAAGGTGCGTGTTCCATATACGTGTAATCATATTTAGCCGCCTGCGCCCGCAGCCCCGTTCCCCGCAGCATTTTGAGGAATCCTAGCTGTAGCTCTTCCGGCTCCATAACGAATACATCATTAAACGTTTTACGGAAGGTACTGTAATCCTCCATAGGTAGTCCGGCAATCAAATCCAGATGCTGATCGATATTGCCGCTTGCCTTAATCTTCATTACGGTACGGGACAGCTTTTTGAAATTCTGGCGGCGTTTAACAAGCTCATTTGTCTCATCGTTGGTAGATTGCACCCCAATTTCAAATCTAAAAATACCCGGAGGTGCATTCTTAGATAGGAAATCCAGAACTTCCGGCCGCATGATATCTGCGGTAATTTCGAACTGAAACACGCAGCCTTGATGATTATCGATCAGGAATTGAAACATTTCCATCGCATAGTTGCGGTTGATATTGAAGGTACGGTCCAGAAATTTAATGATTTTGGCGCCATTCTGTATTAAATAAAGCAGATCAGATTTCACTCGTTCAATATCATAATAACGTACGCCTACTTCAATACTGGATAAACAGAACTGGCAGTTAAATGGGCATCCGCGGCTCGTCTCAAAATAAACAATACGTTTACTCAAATCTGGAATATCCTCAGGAAAACGATGCGGCGTAGGCAGCGTATTCAGATCGCTTTTGGGACGTGGAGGATTGACGATGATCTCTTCTCCCTTGCGATAAGCGGCTCCATACACAAAGTGAAACTTACGATCATCCCTTAGCTCCTGCAGCAAATGGTGGAACGTCTCTTCCCCATCTCCATTGACTATAAAATCAATGCCAGCTTCTCTTTTCATCCAATGAAGCGGCTCATACGAAACTTCCGGTCCCCCGAGAACAATCGTAACTTCAGGCATCACTTGCTTAAGAATACCGATCAGCTTCAGCGTCTCTTCGATGTTCCAGATATAACAGGAGAAGCCAATCACATCTGGCCGTTTCTGAAACAAGTCGGACACGATATTCATCACGGGATCTTTGATGGTGTACTCTGCCAAATGAATATCCTTAAATTCATGCTCACTGTACGCTTTTAGCAAGCGGATTGCGAGTGAGGTATGAATATATTTGGCGTTTAACGTGGTCAGGACGATTTTCATGTTACACGACCTTTTCTACATTTCATTTTGAAAAAACTCTAAGAATGCCTTACCGTACTTCCGGTATTTCACTTCCCCAACACCCTTTACCCTCAGCATTTCCGCTTCGGTCTGCGGGCAAACCACACTCATCTCACGCAGCGTGGCATCATTAAAAATAATGTACGATGGCACATGCTCGCGTCCTGCCAATTCACGCCGGATAAGACGCAGCTGCTCAAAGACAGTCTCATTGACGGCTGATGGCGACAGGTCATGTCCCCGACTACGAACTCTCGTACCGGATGTTGTGCCTGCCCGCGAAGGCCGCGCCACACGCTGCATCACCTCACGCTGTCCGCGCAGGACCTCGGCAGCCAGAGGCTGTAGCCGTACTACAGGGTACTGGCCTTCCGACAAGGCAAGATACCCTTCTGAGATAAGCACATTGATACTCTCTGAGATTTCCTTCTCCGTCCGGCTCGACATCGCCCCATGTGTGGGCAGCTTATCGAAGCCGTACTGCATCACCTTTTGATTGCGAGAGCCTTTCAGCACAGATGCTACCAACGCTACACCATAACGCTCCCGCATGCGGTGAATGCAGGAGAAGATCTTTTGCGCATCGACGGTCATATCCACTAGCTCTCGTTCATCCGTACATGAGCTGCAGATACCACATGGCTTGTCCCCATGTTCTTCCCCGAAATAATCCAGCTGGGCACTGCGCAAGCAGCGAGTAGTATAGCAATAATCAATCATTTGCTGAAGCTTGCGATATTCGTTAGCTTTACGGTCAGTATCCTGTGGATTCTGCTCGATCAGGAACTTTTGCGTCATAATATCCTGCGCACTAAACAGCAAAATACATTCACTCGGCTCCCCGTCACGTCCAGCACGACCCGCTTCCTGAACATAAGCTTCCATATTTTTGGGCATATTGTAGTGAATTACGTATCGGACATTGGATTTATCAATCCCCATCCCAAAGGCATTCGTAGCCACCATAACCCGGATATCGTCATAGAGGAACCCTTCCTGGCTATCTGCCCGCTCCTGATCATTCATACCCGCATGATAGCGACCTGCTGCTATGCCAGAGGCCTGCAGCCTCTGATACAGATCATCCACTTCTTTGCGGGTTGCCGCATATACAATCCCCGGCTGGTGGGAATGCGTAGCCGCATAATCCATAACGAACTCCCGCTTGTTCTCTCCCCGCAGTACGGACATTGCCAGATTGTCTCTTCCTAGTCCCGTCATGAAAATACCCGGCTCGCGCAAACGCAGCAGCCGGACCATATCCTCCATAACCTCCGGCGTCGCCGTGGCAGTAAATGCAGCCAAGATCGGCCGGTCAGGCAGCTCATCTACAAATGGAGACACAGACAGATAACTTGTCCGAAAATCATGCCCCCACTGGGATACACAGTGCGCTTCATCAACAGCCACGCAGGAAATTGACAGCTCAGCCATTTCCAGACGGAACCAGTCCAGCTCAAGCCTTTCGGGCGCAACATAGAGCAGCTTCAAATCACCCCGCCGGGCAGCCCGAATCCGCTCATTCACTTCTTTTCCGCTTAACGTGCTATTAATAAAGGCTGCCGGAATACCCGCGGTAGTTAACGCATCCACCTGGTCTTTCATCAGCGAGATCAGTGGTGATATCACCAGTGTCAGCCCTGGCAGGAGCAATGCAGGAACCTGATAACAGATTGATTTCCCGCCACCCGTAGGGAGGATTCCCAATGTGTCGCGTCCTTCCAGCAAGTTCTGAACAATCTTTTTCTGGCCATCCCGAAAGTCTGGATAACCGTAATATTTTTGCAGCTCAGCCTGCGCCTGTTCAATAGTAGGTGCTTGCATCTTCATATCTATCATGACTCCTTAGGCGTTTCTATCTTTAGTTTAGCGGTCAATGGTGTAATGAGCAACACTCTAGAAGTCCTTCTTTCGTTTCTCCTTTTGGAAAAATTACATAAAAGGAGCGCTTTTGAGCCAAGCTTTAAAAATCATCATTCTTTAGGAAAGGGGAATAGCCGTGCAAAACTGGAAGCAAAACTATAGTTCTTTTAAGCAAAAAAAAACGCACGAAGATCCCACCATTCCTGATCAGCGTTCGGAAAAGCCACTAGATCCCGACCTAAAAAATAATATTAAAGCCATTAGCCAAATTTTTGGAGAAGATGCAGATCTCGTTGTGCGTAATTTTCGGGTATACGGTTTATATGATGCGGTAATTATCTTTTTTTCATCTTTGGTGGACCAAAATCAAATTCATGAGCATGTGCTTAAACCGTTAATGAGCCCTCCCTCTGATCTCTCGACAATTCCTGAAGAGCGCAAGGATCTGCCTGATTTCATCTGGAATACGACCATACAAATAGCGGCTGGGAACCGAACGAAGGACTTAAATTCTCTGCCACTCGCTCTATTAGAAGGGAGCGTTGTACTCCTTATAGATGGTATGGATCAAGCACTTCACTTCAATTTGCGTAAAATCGAACATCGCAGCATTGAACAGCCACAGACCGAGCAGGTAATTCGTGGCTCACGCGAAGGTTTTATAGAGAACTTGGAGGCAAACCTTTCCTTACTCCGTTATCGGCTGCAAACGCCAGATTTCCGGGTTATTACTGCTCCGCTTGGTGTGCGGACACGCTCACAGGTTGCTGTGTGCTATATAGAAGGGATAGTAGATCCTGAATTGGTTGAAAAAGTGATGAAGAGATTATCCATGATAAACACAGATAGCATCCTTGATGCAGGGTACATCGAGCAATTCATTGAGGATAACCCATTATCTCCTTTTCCTCAGGTTCAACCAACAGAACGTCCGGATAAATCAGCGGCAGCCTTATTGGAAGGAAGAGTCATCATTCTGGTAGATGGCTCCCCATTCTCGCTCATCGTCCCTGCATTGTTCAATCAATTTTTTCAGACCATAGACGACTATTCGGAACGTTTTATTGTAGGCAGCCTAATCCGGGGGATTCGACTAATTGCCCTGTTGTTCTCTCTTTTTTTCCCTGCTCTATATGTATCCGTTATCTCCTTCAACCCGGAGCTTATGCCTACCGAATTTGCCGTAGCGATTTCAGGGGGTAGAGCAGGAGTTCCTTTTCCAGCGGTCTTGGAAGTTCTGATTATGGAGGTCTTCATGGAGGTGCTCCGCGAAGCAACTATTCGTCTACCACAAATGATTGGGGGCGCCCTTTCTATTGTAGGTGTTCTTGTTATTGGTCAGGCTGCTGTTTCAGCAGGTCTAGCAAGTCCGACAACCGTTGTTATTGTCGCTATAACCACTATCGGTTCTTTTGCCACCCCTGCCTATAATGCCGCTATCTCATCCAGAATGCTAAGATTTCCACTGATTATTCTAGCCGGTTGTTTTGGTCTTTACGGAGTCATGTTAGGTACCATCGTTATCGTGAATCACTTATTATTCTTGGAATCCTTTGGCGTTCCTTACATGACACCATATGTGCCCACGAAATGGAGAGATCTGAAGGACAGTCTGATTCGTGTCCCCTTATGGTGGATGAGAAGACGTCCGAGCTTCTTGAACACTCAAGACCCTACTCGTCTCGCTCATGAGTTACCAACGACGTATTCAGATCAGATTTTTAAGGAGAAGGGTGAACTCGATGAACAACAACCGCCCCATAACAACGATCCAAGTCGTCGCAGTAGTCGTTAGTACGATTATTGGAATAGGTATCTTGAGTATTCCCCGTTATATGGCTGAAGCCGGAGACAGTGGGGCGCCGCTGGTTTCGGCTTCAGGCATCCCTGTTGCATTTCTAGGCTGCTGGTTTACAGCCGCTGTATGTCGGAAATTCCCCAATGAAACTCTGTTTGTATTCAGCCGCCGGTTAGTCGGGAGAAGCATCGCGGATATTTTCAATGTACTTATCTCTTTGTTTTTTGCTTTCTCTGCCGGGATTACCATGCGTCAATTCGGAGAGGTATGTGTTGCGGTCGTGTTTAAAAAAACACCTATCGAAGCGGTCATTCTATTAATGCTTATTTTGGCTGCTTTATCTATCCGCAGAAACATTGTGAAATTCACCTATGTACATATTTTTTATTTGCCTTTCATCTTGTTAACCGTTCTCAGCATTATATTAGTAGCCATGAAAAATGTAGATGCTTTAAACTTACTTCCACTCACTGGAAATTACATCACCTTTTCAAGCTTTTCCAAAGGGACTGTCACTTCAGCTGCCCTTTATCAGGGCACATTTGTCATCACACTGCTGGTTCCTTTAATGAAAAAACCTCAGCAAGTGCTTAAAGCAGGAGCTGCTGCCCTTTTTATTATTGGCTTCATCTATGTAATGATTGTTGCGGCCACTTTAGGAATGTTCGGAGCGCAAGAAACCAAATTACTCGCTTATCCAACCTTAGAAACCGCCCGCTCCATTTCTATTGGTGCAGGACTACTAGAACGATTCGATGCGCTGTTTATTACTGTTTGGGTAATATCTATATTTACTACCATTTTTACGAACTACTACTTAGCAGCATATTCACTTCAGCAAGTATTTCGGTACAAAGATCACCGCCTTGTATCAAGCTTCTCACTTCCACTTATCTTCGTCTTTTCACTTTTGCCAAGAAATATTTACCAGGTTTATACCTTTTCTTCCGTCACAGCGATTATCGGGTTGATTTTTTTGACTCTCTACCCTCTTCTTTTATGGTTAATAGCTCTGATTCGGCAAAAAGGAGGGCTATCGAATGAATAAAGTAATTAACAAGCGTATTAGTCTTCTCCTCCTTCTCTCTCTGGTATTTGTATTCCTTACGGGCTGCTGGGACCAGCTCGAAATTGAAGATCGTGCATTAGTGCTGGGATTGTCTATAGATTCAGTGCCGGCAAATAGTAAAACCGAAGATGATCAAACGACACATCTAAAAAGCGCAAATATTAATTTGCCCAAAATCCGTGTGACCGCCCAAATTGCAGTTCCAGGGAGAGTTCCGTTAGGTCCTAGCAGCGGGGGAGAAGGTAGCGGGGGGAATCAAAATCCGGTTTGGGTTGTACAAGTTTACGGTTACTCACTAGATGATGCCTTAAACAATTTGCAACAACAGATCTCTGACCCACGTTACCTCATCCATCTTCGGGTGATTATCATCAGCGAGGATTTTGCACGCAAAAACCTGTCGGATTTAAATGATTATTTACGCCGCAACCCTGAAGTCCGTCGCCGTACCTGGTTATTAGTGTCCGAAGGCGAGGCTTCTAAATTTATGAATATTAATCCACCACTTCAGCGAGTTCCAACCCTCTATATCCTATCCACCATGGAAAAAGCCGTGAGATCCGGAAAGTTCCCAGCTAACTATATAGGCGTATTCTGGTCAGCTGAATCTAAATGGGGAGAGAGCGGTTATCTGCCTTATGTGTCTTTACATCAAAAAGACAATATGTTGATAAAAGGTCTTGCTTACTTTAGCGGAGGCGTTATGGTTGGTTCGACTACTCCCATTGAGATTGGCGCATATATGTCCATGAAAGGTCTTGATCCTGGGGGCTATTCCGTCATGTTCAATTCAGAGGACTTTGGCCCACTGACTCTTAAAGTTAACGACCGATTTACAAGGTCTAAAGTTAAAATCAAAGACGGCAAACCCCATATCACTATAAATATTTTTTTAGAAGCAGCGCTAGATGAGCACCTAGGTAATAATATTCGTATTGATTCCAGCCAGGATTTAAAAAAACTTGAGGCCAACTTTCAAAAAGGAGTCCTCACCATCTTCGACCATCTGATTAAACAGACGCAACAGGCTCACTCGGATATCTTTGGCATGGGTGAATATGTTCGTGCATATGCTCCTTCCTACTGGAAAGCTAATGTTCGTGACAAACATGACTGGGAGCAACAGTATTCTGATCTCTCTATAGAACTTAATGTGAAGACGAATATTGAAAGAGTCGGTCTTAAAGAAGACTAGATATGGGGATGTGTTCAAATGATCTATCATCAACTAACTTATTTAACTCTCGTGCTCCTGCTCTCCGGACTATTCCTGCTTACTGTGGATACCAAGATCTATGCTGTAAGCGCCATGCCCCGGGAAAAGAAATATGCCCGCAGGTTAGGCTGGGTATATCTCGGTTTATTCCTGCTTCTTGGATTAGCACAGCTGTTCTATCTTTGAGCAGCAGCAAACCAGTACGCCTGCCTCTCCATAGTATTTCTTAACAGCCCATGGTATATTGAGGAGTACAATATTAAAGGACGGAGAATGCATCCATGAACTCAAGAAGAAATCCTAAAGAAACAGCCAAAAGAGGTACTCGTTCTCACAGCAAGCCTACTGGCAAGCTTAATCATAAAACTAAAGCACCCGCAGCACCCAAAACATTTACTGTAAACGAACCTTCTGAACTATTGCCCTTCTTACTCACCCACGTCACGGGTCGCGGACGAAATGCGATTAAATCCATCCTATCGCGTGGACAAGTGTCGGTGAATAATAAGGTAGTTACACAGCATAATTTCCAACTGCATCCGGGTCAAAACGTTACTATTGATCAAGAGAAGCCTGTACAAACAGCAGAGATGATCGGACTTAAAATCGTTCATGAGGATGAAGACCTGATTATTGTTCAAAAGGATGCTGGACTGCTATCTATCGCCACTGCGGAAGAAAATGAATTGACGGCTTACCGCCAGCTCATGGAGCATGTCCGTGTTAGCAATCCACAAAATCGGATTTTTGTCGTACATCGTTTGGACAGAGATACATCAGGCGTAATGATGTTTGCCAAAAGCGAAAGGATTCAGCAAGCACTACAAACTACTTGGAAAGATACCGTGAAGGAACGTTCTTACGTAGCGCTCGTGGAAGGCGCGGTTAAAAGACCTGAAGGCAAGATAAGCTCGTGGCTCAAAGAAACCTCAACCCTTAAAATGTATTCCAGTCCTCATGAAGGCGATGGACTACATGCAATTACACATTATAAACTCATTCAGGCTAACCGCCATTTTTCCTTGCTAGAGGTTAAGCTCGAAACCGGACGAAAAAATCAGATTCGGGTGCACATGGCAGATATCGGCCACCCTATCGCAGGTGACAAGAAATATGGTGCAGAGACCAAAACGGTAGGAAGACTTGGCCTACATGCTCGAGTGCTCTCTTTTATTCATCCAACCACTGGAGAACTGATGACCTTTGAGAGCCCGATTCCGAAGACGTTCCTGAAATATACTGCGCCTGCGCCTACAAACTAAGAAGTGAACGTATACCCACAACCGAGGAGTATTCCCTCTTATGGGAAGCCGTAACTTCTACACAAGATGCCCGGTCCATTTGGTCCTGGGCGTCTTTTTTTAACTTCCTATCACATCATGTTACAATATAAATAAACAAAGAAGGTGCTCTTATTGTTCCACCCTACAGTTTTCGATAATATTAAGATCGCCTTTGAGAACCAGATTTATGACTACGATAATTTAGACGGAATATTGGTGGTTACGGATCGCTCCGACCTTCTGAATATGGCGCTGATGTCCAGAGAGTTCAGTCTCTCCTTCCAATTAACTGCAGGCAGGAAAGTAACCGCCGAAATCCTGCTCACTTCGTCCACGAAAGATCTCAGCGATGAAATCTTGGAGGTTCCTAATACGGATCCCGGCTGTAATCTTTCACTTCGTTTTTATATGGAAGTCGAAGATATTCCTAGCGAATGTCAGGCGATAGACAGTATTCTAAAAGCGATCTGGGGACCTGATTTCCAGCCTGTGCAATCTTTAAGCTTCATATATGGCCAGGAAAGTGAAACTTACAATAACTGCATCGAGCTGCAATTCAAAAGACAACTCACAGAAGAGCAAATGGAGGACATTCCAAACCTGCTAAGCCACCTGCTGCAAAGTGCGGAAGAACTGGAATCCTTCACGGTATAATCCCTACTTTTTAACGTTCGTACTATGGGAAAAGAGGTGTGCATGAAATGAAATTCCTGCCTGCTGCCAAAAGTAAAAGTTGGTTTCTCTGGATGACCGTTTATGCCATTCTTCTATGGCTTCTCTTCCCTCTACACCGATTCGTGATGCTGGCCCAGGAAATGGATGCCACACTCTTACTGCGCTTTGCTCTTTTTTCCGTTGTAGTGGCTGGGATCGTCAACACATTAGGCTGGCTCGGAGCGCGTCTGCTCTGGGTATTTAGCACGGCGGGAATAATCATAGGTGCGGCATTTATGCTGGGCTACACCTACCAAGAGATGTCCGGTTGGGAGGATCTCGCAGGCTTCCTCGCGTTTTCCTTATTTTCATGCGCCGGATTTGCACTGGGTTTATTAGCCGAAGGTATTCGTCTGCTGTATAAGCGAGCATCGAAGTCTTGAATGGAAGAGGTGAACGCTGTTGTCCAATTCTTTTCTAACCAAAAATGCATTGTCGCATTCTTTAAAAGAGCTAATGGAGCATACACCGCTCAATAAAATTACTGTTAAACAACTAGTGGACCATTGCGGACTAAACAGACAAACGTTTTATTATCATTTCCAGGATATATTTGATTTGCTAGGTTGGATTTATAAGACTGAGGCTGTCGAAAGCCTCGCCCAGTATCGCAGCTACAGCACTTGGACAGACGGGTTTTATAGAATCTTCTGCTACATTGAGCGGAATAAATCCTTTTGCTGTAACACGCTAAATTCATTAGGCAGAAATCATCTGGATGCATATCTGTACGAGGTGACAAACGATCTCATCATGGGGGTTATAAACGAGCTGTCCTCCGGGATGGAGGTTTGCGAAGAAGACAAGCACTTTATAGCCAATTTTTATACGCTAGCCTTCACAGGCCTAATCATTCAGTGGATGAGAGAAGGCATGAAGGAACAGCCGCACCATATGATTGAGAAGCTAAGTGATCTAATTGAAGGAAATTTTCTGAAAGCTTTACACAAATATGAGAACCATCCGTTGTAACCTTTGGTTGCAGCGGTTTTTTTTGTCTAAAAACTAGACAGATCACCCATAATGACAAAAATCCAGACACTCTAAAGAGTTTGATTATACCTTCAAAATAGGAGTTGGTTTACATTAAGAGTGTGATTATTTAAACAACTACTTGGAGGCGACCATTGTGAAAAAAGAGTACGGTAATAGACAGGTTTATTTTGTCGGTGGCGGAATTGCATCCTTAGCGGGCGCTGCTTACCTGGTCAGAGACTGTGATTTTCCGGGACAAAACATTCACATTATTGAAGAGATGAAGATTCTTGGTGGTAGCAATGACGGCGCAGGTGACGCTGAACATGGTTACGTTGTCCGCGGCGGCCGTATGCTCAACGATGAAGCTTATGAGAATCTCTGGGAGCTATTAACAACGATTCCTTCTGTCGACCGTCCGGGGTTGTCTGTGCGGGATGAAATTATTGCTTTTGATACCGCAAACCCAACACACTCAAACGCCAGACTTGTAAACAAAGACGGCAAAGTAGAAGATGTATTGTCCATGGGTTTTGATATGGCTGATCGTCTCGCTATGGGCAAGCTGATTATTACACAAGAAGATAAAATGGGTAAAGCGCGTATCAACGACTGGTTCGCCCCTCACTTTTTCACAACAAACTTCTGGTATATGTGGGCTACTACTTTTGCATTCCAACCTTGGCACAGCGCTGTAGAGTTTAAAAGATATATGCTTCGTTTCTTCCATGAATTCCCAAGAATTCAAACACTGGAAGGTGTAACTCGCACTCCTTATAACCAATATGATTCCATCATTCTGCCTTTGCACAAATATCTTGAACCATTCGGTGTCGATTTCACACTGAAATGTACAGTTACTGATCTGCAGTTCAAAAAAGGTGACGGAATTACCGTAACCCAAATGAATGTAGTGCGCGAAGGTGTCAAAGATGTGATTGATGTAAAAGAAGATGATCTCGTAATTATCACAAACGGTTCTATGACCGAAGGCTCCAGCCTTGGCTCTATGACTTCTGCTCCACGCCTTAACGGCAAGGGAAGCTCGTGGAAATTATGGGAAAACATCGCTTCCAAGAAACCAAGTCTTGGCAATCCTTCTTCGTTCGATGATCATGTAGACGGTTCGAAATGGGAGTCCTTTACTGTAACTTTCCATGACTCCAAATTCTTCGATCTGATGGAAAAATTCACACGTAACCGTGCCGGCACAGGCGCTTTGGTCACATTTAAGGATTCGAGCTGGTTTATGTCCGTTGTACTGGCCTTCCAACCGCATTTCCGCAATCAGCCTGAGCATGTTAAAGTGTTCTGGGGTTACGGACTGTATCCAGACAAAGTTGGAGATTTCGTGAAAAAGAGAATGTGTGATTGTACCGGCGAAGAAATTATGCAAGAATTGATCGGTCATCTTCACTTTGAAGAACATAAGGACGAGATCATGGCTACCGCCAATTGTATTCCTTGCATGATGCCTTATATCACTTCTCAGTTCATGCCTAGACTCAATAGTGACCGACCAAAAGTTGTCCCTGAGGGTTCCACGAACCTGGCCTTTATTGGACAATTCTGTGAAATTCCAGATGACGTTGTATTCACTGAAGAATACTCCGTGAGAGCAGCGAGAATTGCGGTATATACTCTACTTGGTATCGAACGGCCTATCGAGCCAATCAACCAATATCAATACGATGTACGCACACTATTCTCAAGCTTTGTTACATCTTTCAGATAAAACCACAATCAGCGGCGAGCGCTTCCGGATATCGGGAGCGCTTGTTTTTGAGTGTGGGAAGCAACAAAAGAACAGGTTTATCAAAATCGAGTAGGAGGGGGCGGCTAGCCCCCGACCTCTCACACCACCGTACGTACCGTTCGATATACGGCGGTTCATGAAATATTCCGTAAGGAGTTGTATCTGTCCAATACACTCTTTAATCCATTGGCTTCCCAATATTGGTTATTCAATGCATGTTGTAGAATTGGACTCCCTGCAATTCGCCAATACCCTTTTCGGGTATTTCCCCACTCATAGGCTTTATCCTTAGGTACCCCTAAGGATATAAGTCTTTTGACTTTGGTTCTAGGGGTCTTCCACTGCTTCCAGAGGCACATTCGTAGCCTTCTTCGTATCCATTTATCCATATCTCGAAAGGTACTTGGGGTATCCGCCAGCGAGAAATAACCGCACCATCCCATGAGGTAGTGGTTTAGTTCCTTGATTCGCTCTTCCATCTTCATCGATCTCTTTCGAGAGGATATCTCCTGTATTCGAACTTGACTCTCTGTAAGGACTGCTTCGCAATTCTCACCTTTGGTTCTTTGTCCACACTAAAACTAAATCCTAGAAACTTTCGTTTCCAGGGACGGTCTACCGCGCTCTTTACTTGGTTCACCTTCAGCTTTAGCCTCGTCTCGATGAATCGGGTGACCGTTGTCTTGACTCTCTCTCCTGCTCTTAGCGTTTTCACGTAAATATTGCAATCATCCGCATAACGAACGAAGCGGTGCCCACGTTTCTCGAGTTCTTTGTCGAGCTCATCTAGGACAATGTTAGATAATAACGGACTCAGTGGACCGCCTTGCGGGGCACCTTCCGTTGTCGGGGTTACTAACCCGTTCTCCATCACACCTGACTGAAGATATTTGCGGATAAGCAGGAGAACTTTCTTGTCCTCCACTTTCTCCGAAATCTTCATCATCAGTCGGTCATGGTTGACGCGATCAAAGAATTTCTCCAAGTCTAGGTCGACTACGAATCGATAGCCTTCTTTCATAAAGGTTCGAGCTTTCCTCACCGCATCATGCCCTCGTCTTTTCGGACGGAATCCATAGCTATGGTCGGAAAACTCTGGATCAAACAATGGAGTTAACACCTGCGCGATTGCTTGTTGAATCATTCGATCTGTCACGGTAGGTATTCCTAGTAACCTAACACCTCCGCCACCGGGTTTCGGGATTTCGACTCGGCGCACGGGGCTCGGTTCATAGGTTCCTTCTTCTATGGCATGCCGCAAGGTCTGCCAGTTTTGTACGATGTGTTCTCGTAAGGATTTTACGGACATCCCATCTACGCCATGACTTCCTTTATTCGCTTCAACACGCTTTAAGGCTTGCAGAAGATTTTCCCGTGATAGCAGTTGCTCCAACATTTTTTTTTTAACCTCTCTTTACGTGATTTATACCTTCCATTTGTGCCAAAGATGAACTCCGCCCTGCTGAAGACCCCCACGGGATTCACCGTTTCCTTCTTCAGTCAGGTCCTTTCGGATTTTTTTTCTGCATTCATCGCTCATCTTGAACGCCTGGATGTATAAATCCTATTCCATGTTCAGCCCTTCCGCAGCTGTTGCAACAGCTTGCGTACTATGGCGTCTGCTGACTTCTGTGCACTCAGCCTACTCTCACAAGTAGGGTTACGAAGTATACTCGCCTATCACACAGATCTCCCCAGGTAAGAACGCTATCTTCCTCTCCATCTATCTGCTTCATTTACTCTCGTACGCCTTTGGCAGTATGGACTTTGGTTTGTTGTGCAACCTCATCCAGCCTACGTTAGCCTTGTATGAAGTTCGTATTCCTCAGACCGGAGATTTGCCGCTGGCTTCCTTCAGATTCCACCTCGCGGTGGACACCCTTGCCTTAAGCTAATGGCTACTACTGCCTTCGCCATTCGGGACTTCAACCCTATAGATAGCGCCCATGCTGGGCGCACACAAAAAAGAGCTGAGGGCTCCCTCAGCTCTTTTGTTTTACTCGAATCCAAACTTTAAATATTGCAAGATCCATCTGCGCAGCCATCATCGGTAGATACTTCAGAATTCCCCTTACCAACCACTTGTAATGTTGGTCCTGCTTGTTCCTCCGCCCACACAGTATCCAGTACCTCTGTAAATACAGGACCTGGTTGTGCACCAGATAAAGCATATTTATTGTTGAATACAAAGAAAGGTACACCGGTAATATTAAGACGGCTTCCTTCTTCAATATCGCCATTAACCTCATTCGCAAAAGCATCCGTTTCCAGCATTGCCGCAGCTTCCACTTGATCTAAACCAACTTCAGCAGCGAGTGAAGCCAGTACACTGCGATCTCCAAGATTTAATGAATCCGTAAAGTAGGCGCGCAGCAGACGTTCGGACATTTCTGCACCTTTTCCCTTTGTGCTTGCAAAATGACTCAGTCTGTGACTGTCGAAAGTGTTGGTATGCTTTACTGTATCAAAATTAAATTCCAAACCCACATCTTTAGCTTGCTCCGCTAGTTGTGCGTTCATTGCTTTTGCTTTTTCGACGGTCATCCCGTATTTGGCAGCCAGCAGCTCATGAATACTCTTGTCTGTACTTACCTCTGCATGTGGATCCAGTTGAAAGCTACGGAATACTACCTCTACTTGATCACGGTTCGGGAATTGGCTTAGCGCATTCTCCAAACGTCTTTTGCCAATATAACAAAAAGGACATGCATAATCGGACCAGATATCTATTCTCACGAAAAAACCTCCTAATATTATTGATAATTTGTAGCTGTCATATAAGAGTAATAACTAAATATACGTCGCTTACTATTATATAGTTAAAAACTCAAAATTACAAACTTAACTTTTAATAAAATGACATTTATAGACGTGAATGTTAAAGCAAAAAGTAAACGAAAGTGGTATATACGCTCCCCTTCTGGGCAGATAGAATAAAGTTAACACCAGAATTCCGAAGGGAGATCCCCATATGCATGATGTATCTATAGTGATACCTACCCGTAACCGTATAAACGACCTTACAGTGTGCATAGAGTCTATAAGCAAGCAGACAGAGCTAGAGAATGTCTCCATCGAGCTCTGGATTGTAGATGACGGTGAGATTCCTGTAGAGAGATTAACCTATTATCGTAACATACTGAACAAATTGCCACAGGCTGAGTTTCGATATCATCGTAAGACTAATCCGGGACTCTGGCTTTCCCGTTATGAGTCACTTGGACTAGTAAATGCTGAAATTGTGCTTCATTTAGACGATGATGCAGAATTAGATGATTCCTTATATATTCGACGATTACTTGATACTTATGCAGCGGACGATTCAATTGTCGGTGTAGGCGGTGTGGCAAAAGGCATGCGCAGCAGCAAACCGGGCCGGCTGTTTGGCATGCTGACCGGACAAATGTCCGGATCCCCGGGCAGATTATCCCCAAGCATGTTTGCAGGCTCCCTATTCCTCTGGGGAGAGAAGGAGCAGGTTTTTGAGACCGATTTTTTTCACGGCTGTAATATGTCATTCCGGCGCTCAGCATTACAAGATATGAAACCCTATCCCTGGATGACAAGTTACTCCATTGCCGAGGATATTTACTTGTCCCATTTGGCTAGCCGTTATGGCAAGCTTGTCATTAACCCGGCTATGAAAATCATTCATCATGAGTCGCCGGGTTCTCGGGATAAGGCGGGCGTTGTTGCAAGAGCTACTGCCATCAATCATTATTATCTGCTCAACTTACGTAAAGCACCCCCTATGAATTATGCCGCATTGATCTGGACGTTAACCTGTCTTACAGGTAAAGAAACTCTCAAACGAAATTTTAAAGCCGTTAGCGGTTATGCCAAAGGAATCCTTTTCGTAATGAATCCTCGTAAAAACAAATACCGTGAATACATGCTAGATTAGCTTAATAGCTACCTCTATATCCACAGCGTTGCTCCGAATCAGATTGCGGGGCTTTTTTTTCGTGCAGACGGAGTTGTACGTAAATACGCCATGAAATTAATTTCCATCAACTTCTGATCTAGGGTATGATAGTAATAATGTGTTTTAGAAACTAACTTTATGGATGGTGGAATATGTTCAAGAACAAAAAAACGACGTTGATCCTCGTTGTTATCGTCATCGTCGTCATAGCTGTCGGCGCTTGGCTAATTACTAAAAATAAGGATGACAAAGCGACGGAAACACCGGGTGGCGCAACAGCTTCAGGAAAAGGCGAAGCCAAGTCACTCTCACAGACCTTTTATATCTATGACACGGTCGTGAATATCAAAGTGTTCGGAGAAAATGTAGCCCAAAAAAATATGGATGATATCCAGCAAATGCTGGAGCGAATGGATATGGAGCTTAGCCGTACAAAAGAAGGCGGCGAGGTTTACGCAGTCAATCAAGCAGCAGGAAAAGAAGCGGTTGTCGTTTCGGACGAGACCTTAGATGTTGTAAAACAATCCGTGCAATATGCAAAAGAAATGGACGGGCTATTCGATCCCACGATTGGTCCGCTGATCGACCTCTGGAACATCGGTAGTGGCGGGGATAAAGTCCCTGATCCAGCAGCTATCGATGCAGCCAAGAGCCTAACCAATTACAGGGACGTTGAAATTGACGAAGCTGCTAAGACCGTGAAGCTACTGAAGGAAAATATGGTACTGGATCTTGGAGGTATCGGCAAAGGGTATGCTGCTGACCGTATCGCTGATTATTTAAAAGAGCAAGGCCTTAACAGTGCAATGATCAACCTCGGCGGCAGCAGTATTATTGCGTTAGGTACGAAACCAAACGGAACGGATTGGAATATTGGTCTGCAAGACCCTGACCAAAGCCGCGGCACACAGCTAGGAACGATTAAAATCGCAGATGAGGTCATCGATGCTTCTGGTGTTTACGAACGTTATTTTATGCAAGACAATGTTCGTTACCACCATATTCTTGATCCTCGCACAGGTTACCCTTCTCAGAACGGTCTCAAAAGCTTGACCATTATGAGCCCTAATGCAACAGATGCGGACGCTTTGTCCACTGGGGTATTCTTGATGGGGATCGAAGAAGGCATGAAATATCTGGAGTCGTTACCTGAAGATGTAGAAGCTTTCTTTATTACCGATGACAACAAAATCTACGCCACACCAGGCATTAAAGAAAGAATGAATCTGACTGACCCTACGTACAGCTTCGCTGATTAAATGAAATAGAGCTTGCCCCCATAAAGCCATTATTGGCTTTGGGAGGCAAGCTCTTTTGTTGTGGATAAAGGTTCTTTGGCGTGGCTGAGGGATATTCATCGCCCATTCATAGCCCAGCAGCCTGATAATTAGGGAATTCCTCCCTAATTAATTCCTGATCAAGATTTTTGCAGCACCAAAGGCAACTCGCTAAATTCCTTATAATTCGTGAAAATATAACTAGGCTTATGATCCGTAGCCGGCTGTCTGCCTCTCGGATTATACCAGCAGACCTTCCAGCCAGCCGCAAGCGCTCCTACTACATCATTAGCCCAAGTATCACCTATATAAAGCGAATGGTCTGGTGAAGTGCCAGACTTCTGATTTACATGCAAAAAGAGTTGCGGATCTGGTTTGGCCAGACCTACAGCGTCAGAAATAAAAATCATCTCCTCGGGGATCATCTGATCCAGACCTAATCCGCGAATCTTTTTCATTTGATGATCTTTGGGTCCATTCGTAATGATGCCTACTTTATGACCAGCAGCAATGAACCTTTCCAATTGCTCCCGAACTCCATCTATCATTTGAATGGTGTACTGACGGCCAATGTATGCCGCTTGTACCGCCGTGGCTTGGTCACGATCAAGCTGTAAACCATACTCTGCAAAAGCAAGCTCCAATCGGCGTACCCTTGTCTCCTCCAGCGGAATTTCTCCACGTAAATACATAGGCCATAATACATCACTATGATGTCTTACTTTATAAAATAATTCCGCAAAGTCCAGACTGCTCTCATCCGGTTTAAGTACTTGACGCACCGCTTCTTTAAATGGAACCAAATGATCATATAAGGTATCATCAAGGTCAAAAAAGATTGCCAACTTATTACTTGTATCCACTTTAACGCCCCTTACTCGTCTTTCTCTCTAGCTTTAGAAAAAAAGGTTATAGGTATAAAAATCATCATCCCGAATGTAGCCATGCGCTTCATATAAGCGCTGTGCCCCCACATTCGCCGTCATTGTTGTCAGGGACAAGCCCTTCGTATTCGTTGCGAGCGCATGAGCTCTGGCACTTTCCAGCAGCTTGGAGCCGAGCCCATGACCTCGCAGTTCCGTAGTTACATATAGATCATTCAATATCCAGAGACGCTCCATAGAGACCGATGAAAAAGAGGGATAGAGCTGGGTGAAGCCCCACGCTCGTTTCTCCTCGCCTTCTCCCTCCACCGCAATAAAGATTACCGAATCGTTCAGCTTCAATCGATCTGATAAAAAAGCGCGCGCACCATCCAGATCAGAGACTGCCCCATAAAATACCCGATACTCATCAAACAATGGGATAAGCCGTTCCAAATCATCATAGATCACACGTTCAATACGATAGTTATTCATCCTCAACGCTCACTTTCCGGCTTGGGCCGTTTTAACGTTATTGTATATTTCAGCCGTACCGTGCACCATGGAGCGAACGCCAGATCATTTGGACAATTATTCTTATTCTTTGGAATCGTAGAACACATGCCGGGCACTGACTTTACCCTCTTCGATATCCAAAATTCCGAAGGAATACTGTTTCTCACGTCGTTTATCCGTTGGCGATCCTGGATTAAAGAGCAGAATCCCATTCTCTTCCCGCAATAAAGGCTGATGCGAATGACCAAAAAGAATACAATCCACCTTATCGTTCGCAAAAGCAAGCAGCGCATTCCCGTCCGTTCCTTTGCGGGAGTGTGGCGTATGACCATGGACCATTCCGATCCGGACTCCCTCAAGCGTTAGCAGCTTACGCTCCCCGAAACGCTCGATGATCTCTATTCCATCGTTATTCCCAGCAATCCCTTCCACTGGAGCCAATTCAGCCAACAAATCGTAGATTCCCATACTCACCCAATCTCCAAGATGCAGAATCAAGTCTACATTCCGGAATTCAGCAACAAGTGCTTTGGGCAAAGACTTAGCCATTCTTGTCATATGTGTATCTGATACCACGCCTACTTTCATATAACTCAGCTCCTAATCTATCATACTCATCTCATATTCAAATAATTGTACGATTTGCTTAAACGAGAAGCAAGTTCTGTGACTTCTCCCACACAGAAAAGCCGGGTACACCCCACTAACACAGGGCATATCCGGCTGCCATTAAGTAATTCCAAAGAAATCATTTATGCTTACTACCTTCTACAGTATTTAGCATCCCAACTCAGTTCTCTCTATCCTGCCAATTCCATAATCTTACTTCTTCAACATGAATATTACTGATCCATTTTTCTTCCTTTAACTTGAGCAGCTCTTTAACCGGACCGGTTACGACAGCTCCATACAGCCTAACTCCGTTCTTCTCCAGATAACTAATGGAGTCATCCAGATCAATAAACGGAATTACCTTGTTGGCGATCGATTTATGCTCCTGCATTAAGTGCAGTGTCTTAAGGAAGTTCGCATTACGAAGTTCACCATCCCCATATGAGTCTACAGATGGAGAAACACTCGTGCGGCTAGTCCCCCCTCCAAACCAACCCCACTTTTTCTTTGACTCTTGTGTCACCTTCATATCATCGGCATGCCAGATGGGCGTACTTGGAAATCCTAAGGGATCATTTATTACTGGCTCTTGTATCCTTGGACCTGTATCTGCTGCGAACCATAAAAGCTCAAGATTTTTATGCTGAAACTTCTTCAATAGCTCATCTGTCGTAAAAAATTGCTCAAAAGACAAATAGGCTTCTCCTACCGTACCTTCAGGGAGCTTTTCTAGTTTTTCCCACTCACTGCTGTCATCCATCCTATTTTCTGCAGACTGGTTCGCAGTGGGATAGATAAAGTAATTACCTGTCCCACTGCGTTCATATGTCCATGAATAACTATAAATTCTGGGCCAGCCTAATAGAAACTTCATCGAATAATCTCCAACATTAATCCGCGCATCACCAATTTGTTTTATTATTTCACCCTGCAGATTCATACTAAAAAACGGTCCGGAATCGCTACTCAAATGGACGATCGTGTTCGGCTGTGAAACAGCAATTGCGGAAGAAACGACATCACGGTAAGTCTCTCCTCTTTCTCCAGTGCCATAAAATACCGCTGTGATGATACTGCTGACAATCAAAAAAATCAAAAATGCAGAAATCACCGTCAAAGTATTTGATATGCGTGCTTTCCACTTGCCACGGCGGATGATCTTTTTTTCTTTGCCGGGTCTGTTTCTTTTACCCTTTCCGAATTTTATGCTCTTCTCCTCATCTGAAGCCGGCTTTTCTTCACTCATGAGTTCATCCAGATAAGCCTGGTAAGCTTCCATCTTCTCTAGCTCACGTTCAACCTCATCCCTATCCTTATCAGCAAGAGTGCCTTCACCATACCTTCTTAACTTCTCCTTAAACTCTTCACTCATGTTCATTTCTCCTCCGCTCTGCCTCACGCAGCTTCTGTCTGGCCCGAAAGATCAATATCTTATATTGGGACAAGCCCACATCCATAATGTCCGATGCTTCCCGATAACTCAGCCCATGAAAATCATGCAGCAGCAGTGCATTTCTCTGATTGTCCGGTAGCTCACCTACTGCTATCCTCATCTCTTCCCAACGTTCCTGATGAAGCAGTGTGCTTTCTGTGGTATCTGGATGAGCAAGCTTTTTGAAATAATCCTCACTCTGAACTGTACTGCGGCCTTCCTTTCGCTTGTAATCTACGAAGGCGTTATAAGCGACACGGAACAACCATGGCTTAATCTTCTCTTCTTTACAATCCTCCAAATGTAGATAAGCGCGATAAAAGGTTTCTTGCATCAAATCTTCAGCCGCATAATGATCACCACAAAGGGAGCGCAAATAGCGGTAAATATCCATCACATACATCTGATATATTTCATCCAATGACTTTCGCTTCATGCACTCCCCCCTTAACCTAACCACGTATCCCAGCCTGAAAAGTTACAGATAAATTTAGCAACTAGTATGAATATACCAGTAATTCCATGGAAAAAAGCGAAAAAAAGCCTGCTGGCAAGGAGTATTACTCCTGCCAACAGGCTTTTTAATTCACCAAGCTACTCTGCTTACAGAACAACTTCAACTTCTTTGAGCATTTCGCTAACGGATATTAAACCGCCACCGGACAAATACCAGTAGTTAGGATCCAAGTAAATGATTTTACCGTTTTTAAAGGCATTTGTGTTCTTCACTAGATCGTTTTCAACTGCTTTTTTAGCTGAGCCGGCTTCGCCGCCATCACTCTTCACAGCCGCATCTCTGTCCACTACAAACAGATAATCCGGATTCTTATCCGCTACATATTCGTAGGATACGCTTTGTCCGTGAGTGGATACTTCAATTTTATCATCAGCCTGTGCAAATCCGAACACATCATGGATAATCCCAAAACGGGAACCTGCACCGTAAGCACTGATTTTTCCTTCATTCGCAAGAATAACAAGTGCTTTTTTGCCATCAGCTGTTGCCTTCGTATTCAAAGCTTTGATGGAATCATTGATAGTCGCAAGCTCAGTTTCTACTTCTGCTTCTTTTCCAAAAATTTGACCCAGCATTTTCACGTTATTCGTAAAAGATTCCATGTAGTTTGCATTATCTACAGCCACATACAGAGTAGGTGCAATTTTGCTGAATTCTTCGTAAGAATCCTGTTGTCTGCCGGAAATGATGATCAGGTCCGGAGAAAGACTGTTTATTTTTTCGAAGTCAGGCTCTTTCAAACCCCCAACATTCTCATATTTAGCATCGTTATATTTAGAGAGATAAGCCGGTACATTACTTTGAGGCACTCCAGTCACCTCTACACCCAGTTTATCCAGCGTATCCAGTGTACCGAAGTCAAAAACAACCACTTTTTGCGGATTGCTTTTGATAGTTGTTTCGCCAAGCGCATGCTTGAAAGTAAGCTCTGTCGGTGCTGTAGTAGCTTCCGTTGTTGGTGCAGTAGTAGCTTCCGAATTGCCTGCCGCTGCTGTGTTGTTATTTGAAGTTGCTGCATTATTGGAGCCACAAGCCGCCAAGATTACCGCAAGAAATACTGTCATAATCAGTAAAGATAAGTTCTTCTTCAACGTATTCACCCCTAATTTTTATAGTGAAGCTATTTGAATTATTCGCGTATGCGTTAAGAAGCTGGCGCCTTTCACTTCTTACGTTACGTCATAATAATATCCGCATTGTAATAGTTACCTTTTTAGAAATAGACACCGATTTTTCGGCCTCCTATAGTTTCAATAGGAATGTCCATGTCATATACCTCTTTAAGAACTGCAGAATCTATAATTTCATCCGCTGTACCCGAGGAAGCTACTCTTCCATTTTTAAGCGCAACAATGTAGTCAGAGTAACAAGAAGCAAAGTTAATATCGTGGATAACGAGCACAATCGTCTTCCCCTTCTCGTCTACCAAGCGGCGAAGCACCTTCATAATTTGGACGGAATGCTTCATATCAAGGTTGTTCAGCGGTTCGTCGAGCAGAATGTACTCTGTATCCTGAGCCATGACCATGGCAATATATGCCCGCTGGCGTTGCCCTCCACTGAGCTGATCAATATATTTATCCTGCATCTCTTGGAGATCCATGTAAGCAATCGCTTCGTCAACGAACGCCCGATCCTCCGGACTCAGCTTCCCCTGTGAATACGGGAATCTCCCAAAAGAAACGAGCTCCTTCACAGTGAGGCGTACGCTAATATGATTGGACTGCTTTAACACTGATATTTTACGAGCAAGCTCATTACTTTTGCAGGTACCGATTTCCTTACCTTCGATCAGCACCTCTCCCGCGTCTTTAGAGATAAGTCTGCTGATCATGGAGAGCAGTGTACTTTTACCCGCACCATTTGGTCCGATAAACGAGGTAATTGCGCTCTTTTTAATGGACAAGGACACATCATCAACGACGGTTACTCCGCCATAACGTTTGGTTAAATTTTTAACTTCTACCACGACTTATTCTCCTTTAACAGCAGATAGACGAAGTAGACGCCGCCTGCAAAATTGATAATCACACTAACCGTAGTATTGAATCCAAAAACACGTTCGACCAGGAACTGCCCGCCGACAAGCGCAACAATGCTCAGCAGAATCGTTCCAGGAATCAGATAGGCATGCTTATAGGTACGGAACAGCTGGTGTCCCACATTAGCTACCAACAAACCTAAGAAAGTGATTGGCCCCACTAAAGCCGTCGAGATCGAAACGTAGATAGATACAATAACTAGCAGCCTTTTGACCACATAGTCATAATTGATGCCCAGATTAATGGCTTCATCTTTTCCAAGCGAAATAACATCCAAATACTTAACAAATCGCAGGAAGTACAACGTAGTTAGCGTCAGGACAATGGTGGAAAGAATCAATAGGTCACTGCTGACATTGTTGAAGCTGGCGAACATTTTCCCCTGTAGAATCAGGAATTCGTTCGGATCAATAAGCACTTCCATAAAAGAAGACGCGCTCTGGAACATCGTCCCCATGATCAGCCCTACCAGCAGCAGGAAATAAATATTTTGTCCTTCCCTACGGAACATTAGCTTATACAATACGCCTGAAAACAGGACCATGAGGCACGCAGAGAACAAGAAGTTGATGTTTTTATTCATAAAGGTCATATTCGATGAACCTAAGGCATAAACACCGAACGTCTGGATTAACATGTACAGGGAATCGAGCCCGAGAATACTTGGTGTCAAAATACGATTGTTCGTGATGCTCTGAAAAACTACGGTAGAGACAGCTATCACAGCTCCGGTAATCAGAATGGCCGCCAGCTTTCTTCCCCGGCTGGGCAGAACGTAGTCCCAATTTCCCAAAGCATGATACGTCATAAACAAGACGATGAGGGCGACAGCACTTATAGATAATATAGTTAGTTTTGTCTTCATCTCTAGTTCGCCTTTCTTCTCATCAGCAAATAGATAAACAGACCACTACCGATGACGCCTACCGTGAGACTGATTGATATTTCATATGGATAGATAATGAGCCTGCCCAGAATATCGCAGAACAGGAGGAACACCGCTCCGAGAATGGCTGTATGCGCCAGACTTTTTTTGAGGTTATCTCCTATGTACAACGTTACAATGTTAGGTACTACTAGACCCAGAAATGGAATCGTACCTACGGTTAAAATGACAACAGAAGAGATTAACGCTACAATTACCAATCCCACGTTGACAACCGCTTTGTAATTCATGCCAAGATTGACGGAGAAATCCTCGCCCATACCAGCTACCGTAAATTTATTAGCGAAGAGATACGCCAGAATGACAAGTGGAATGCTGATATAAATTAATTCGTATTGGCCTTTGATAATCGTTGAGAAATCTCCAAGCATCCAAGACGAGATATTCTGAATCAAATCATTTTTATACGCAAAAAATGTTGTAATCGAACCTACAATGTTTCCGAACATGAGTCCGACCAGCGGGATAAAAATACTATCCTTGAACTTGATCCGATCCAGGATTCTCATAAAAATAAAGGTGCCCAATAGTGCAAAAACAAAAGCAACAAGCAATTTCTGCATTGGCGTTGCGCCTGTGAATAACATGAGGGATACGAGAATACCAAATTTTGCGGAATCCATCGTCCCGGCCGTAGTCGGTGAGACGAATTTATTGCGTGACAGCTGTTGCATAATTAATCCGGCAATACTCATGCTGACTCCAGCGATAATCAATGCGGCTAACCGGGGAATCCGGCTTACTAGCAAGGTCTGTGCTTGAGATTCCGTAAGATGAAAGAGATCTAATGGGGATATATCTTTAACGCCTATAAACAAAGATATAAATGAAAATACTATTAGAAGTAGGGACAAATATTTTAGTTTCATGAGTTGTTCCTTATCTGTTTAATAGTTTACAAATACGCTTTTATGATAATGATTTTCATTCGCAATGTTTTAAATTATACCTAAGCCCACTTTGAGGGTCAACCCTTTCATATACTTAAATTTAAAATAATTAAGACTTAGGCTTATCTGCTTAAGTTACATAAAAAAAGACACCCTAAAGGGTGTCTTTTTAATCTCTGCATATTTTTAGCGCTAAGCTATAGGATTTATTTATATTTCTTCCAATCCTGATTACTGTTCTCCAGCAGATGTGCAAAATCATTATCCAACCGCTTCTGCTCAGCCTTGCGCTGATCTTCCACTGCCTTACGGGCAGCTTCTTTACGGTCATTTTCCTCCGCTTTCAACGCATCAGATTGCGCCTTCAGCTTTCCTAGAACATCACTGCTTAGCAGGTCTTTTAACGTAGTAGGGCCATCATTCGTAGCGGCTCTTGGTGTGGTAGGCATTTTCTTTTTTTTAGCCACTGTCCATCATCCTTTCTAGTACTGAATTAAATTGGAATTTGTTTAAGTTATTGGTCTTTTCGTTTATAATGTTTACTAAGAGGTGAGCCCTATGAAGTCCAATGATTTATGTCCCCGGCTACAAAAAAGTATGGATATTATCGGCAGGCGTTGGACTGGTTTAATTATCTACCAGCTCCTTCAAGGACCCCAACGTTTCAATGTAATTGAAGCGGCATTGCCCATCAGTGGAAGACTGCTCTCCGAACGGCTCAAAGAGCTGGAACAGGAAGGGATCGTTCTTCGAGAAGTGTTCCCAGAGACCCCCGTGCGGATCCAATATTCTTTGACGAATAAAGGTCTTGCCCTGGAATCAGTCATCCGAGACTTACAGAGTTGGTCCAAAGAATGGGTCGATTGCGACACCGAAAACCTAAATTCAACTCTCGAAATGTAAGCGTTTTATCTGAGACATTAGATTTTAAGGCCTACAATGACTAAATCACGCTCTATACCGTCAAGTTCAGCCACACCAGGCAGCATTCCCCACTCTTCAAAACCAAACTTTTTCAGTAAACCAAGGCTTGGATCATTATGTCCAAACACAAAGCCGACTAGATTCTTAATTCCGAGACTAGGGGCTTTCTCAATGGCCTCTGTCAGAAGAATTCTGCCAGCACCACCACCACGGAACTTTTCATTCACGTATACACTGATTTCTGCTGTTGCATTATACGCTGGACGGCCATAGAAGGATTGAAAACTGAACCATGCAGCAATTTCATCTCCTTGCTTCAGTACCCATAAGGGACGGTGATGGCTATTATGCTCAAGAAACCATTTCTCCCGGTCTGCAACAGTAATGGGTTCCAGATCTGCAGTTACCATCCTCCCAGCAATCGTAGAGTTATAAATATCTACAATAGCTGCTAAGTCTGCAGATGTTGCATCTTCAATTCTGCTGTTCTCCCAATTCATCCCTTAATTCCTCCAAATATGTTAATTAACTCAGGCCGACCTGCTCCTGGCTCCATTGCCACAGCCGTTCGGCCTCTATTGTATTCTGCCCTCTGGGAGACAGTTGTTTAATCTTTCTTCGATAATAATATTGACCGGTTACCTCTCCAAGATCGGGATCTGTAGCCAAATAAATCGCTGTATCGGCACCTTGTTCAGGTGTTAAGAAAAAGTATGAGAGTAACTTAAGTACCGACTTGCCGAAACCGGTCTCCCGGTTTACACCTATATTCGTCCCCACTGCTCCTGGATGCAGGCAATTCACCGTCACCCTTGTTCCGTGAAGACGCGAAGCCAGCTCCCGCGTGAACAGAATATTGGCTAGCTTGGATCGGGCATAGGCTTTTGCAGGATTAAAACGGCGAGCGAGGGTTGGATCTTCATAATGGAGCGCACCTATCTTGTAAGCACCGGAGGCAACCACAACGATACGGCCTTGCTCTGCTGCCTGCAGCGACCCAAGTAACAGATTGGTAAGTAGAAAATGCCCCAAATGATTTACGCCAAGATCCATCTCAAAGCCGTCCTTCGTAAGCTGACGCTTAATCGTGACTACCCCGGCGTTATTGATAAGTATGTCTAGCATCGGATATTTCATAGTGAATTCCTCAGCAAAGCTGCGAATGCTCTCAAGTGAAGCCAGATCACACAACATGAGCTCGATATCCTCGGAGTGGCTCTTTTGTTTGGCGGCAGCAAGTGCTTCTTCTCCCCGCTGGCGATTACGGCAAACCATAATAACTTTAGCTCCCTTGCGAGCCAGTTCAACTGTTGTGGCCAGCCCCATACCGGAATTCGCTCCGGTAACAAGTGCGATTGTTCCTCTCATTCCAAGAATCACTCCTCTCTCAACAACCGTACCCGAATAAGCTTCAGCCTAACCTTAGGAGAAGTATATTTAAAGATATGTTACACCAACTAGTAGGGTTAAGAAAAGCTTCATGTCATGATTAGCCAACGATAGTTATAGTTCGTCAGGTGCGTCTGGTCTATTTTTGATCTATAATAGGAATATTGCAGTTCTAATCGTGAAGTTGAAAGGGGAACACCAACTATGAATAATGCTCTGACAAGCCTGGAGCAGCAAATGGCGGGCGAAGGTCTGGATGCCCTGCTCGTAACAGATCCCAAGCATGTCTACTACTTAACCGGCTTCGCCAGCGATCCGCATGAACGTTTTCTGGGTCTGCTGCTGATACGCGGAGAAGAGCCTATGCTCATTCTTCCTGCATTGGATGCTGAAGCAGCTCAAGCGGCTTCTTCGGTCACCAAAATCCTAACTCATACTGATACGGATAATCCCTATAACCTGCTAAAAGATTGTTTCGGCAGCAGTAAGCTAGGTACTCTTGGCATAGAAAAGGAACATTTCTCAGTAGCCCGTTTTGAGCACCTAACCGCTGCTGTTCCAGCTGAACGGTTTAGTGATATCGGTCCATTGCTGCGCAGCATGCGCTCCAAAAAGACCCCGGATGAAGTTAAGCGCATGAAACATGCCGCTGAGCTAGTTGAGGAAGCCTTGCGCCGCGTTCTTACCCACGTAAAAACAGGCGTTACAGAAAACGATCTAGTGGCGGAGCTAGAATATCTAATGAAAAAGGTTGGCGCTTCCGGCCCTTCCTTCGACACTATGGTGCTTTCTGGTCCGAAAACTGCCTTGCCTCACGGTGTTCCGGGCAACCGGGTCATTCAACCCGGCGACTTCCTGATGTTTGATATCGGGGTGTATGCCGATGGTTATGCTTCTGATATTACACGTACCTTTGCTATTGAATCCGTGGACGACAAGCTAGTCACTATCTATAACACTGTGCTGGCTGCCAACGAAGCTGGGATCGCTGCCTCCAATCCTGGAGCACCTTTCGGCTCAGTCGACAAAGCTGCACGTGATGTGATTGAAGAAGCTGGATTCGGAGAATATTTCTTACACCGTGTCGGACACGGACTGGGCATGGATGTTCATGAATATCCATCACTTCACGGACAGAACGATGACATTATCGAGATCGGCAATGTGTTCACCGTTGAGCCAGGTATTTATGTACCTGGACTAGCGGGTGTGCGTATCGAAGATGATCTGATTATTACAGCTGAAGGTGCAGAGACCTTAACAAGCTTCCCTAAGGAACTGACTATTCTTCATTTGTAGAAAAGAATTACAAGCCACAGCCAAAAACACAGAGCAGCGATCCCTCCAATAATGAGAGAATCACCGCTCTGTGTTTTTTTAAATTCAAACCTGTGTTCCCCACATCCCGCGAACCAACTTAGCCTCTTTCACCATCCTGCCGATCAGCTCCGCGACTGTAGGAATATCTTGGATCATTCCTGTCACTTGACCTGCCCAGCCGATGCCCTCTTCTTTGATATCATCATAGATCCAGCGCTGGTTGGCTGCACCACTGATATATTCTTTTAATGCTTCATAGGTCGGTGTCACGCGTTCGATTTCAAGAATTTGATCAATGTAGTCACTACGTAACACTCGTGCGGGTGCTCCAATAGAACGTTTGATTACAACCGTATCCGACTCTGCGCCTTCTACTAAAGCTTTTTTATAAGAAGCGGCCGCATGCACACATTCCACTGTAGCAACGAAACGAGTGCCCATTTCGATTCCTTCAGCCCCAAGTGCATGAGCAGCCATCCATCCACGGCCATCTCCGATCCCTCCGGAAGCAATCACAGGAATATTAACCGCATCAACCACTTGCGGAACGAGCACCATGGTTCCAACATCGTCACGCCCTAAGTGGCCCCCTCCCTCATGCCCAACAACAATAACCGCAGAAGCCCCTAATTGTTCAGCCTTTTGGGCTTGTCTGCGTGAGGAGACAAGCACGAGTGTTATAATATCGGTGGGCTGTAACATTTCCAGTATAGGGGCTGGATTCCCTCCAGTGAGGCTCACCACGGGAACCTGCTCGTCGATGGCGACCTGCACCCGGTCTTCATAACCAATCCCATGCATGCCGATAGCAAAATTAACCCCAAATGGCTTGTCCGTTAGTGTTCGTACCCGACGTATTTCTGCACGTAAGGCCTCCGCATCCGGAAGACTCATTGCTGTAACCTGACCCAGTCCACCGATATTTGAAACCGCAGCCGCGAGGTCTGCATAACCTAAATAAGCAAGTCCTCCTTGAATAATAGGATATTCTATGTGCAATAACTCCGTAATACGGGTGTTCCATTTCATCTTCATCTACACCTTTCCTATCTTTAAGCAAAGCAGAATCACGGCAATTAAAAGGGCAGCTCCCCCTGCCAGATAATCTATTTGCTGAAATTGCAGTCTTTTAAAAGAAGTCCTTCCTTTACCATTCCCATAAGCACGCGCATCAATTGCATAGCTCAGCTGTTCGGCACGTTGAATCGTTGTGAAGAGCAAAGGGATAACAATCGGAATGTACGCATATATCCTTTTAGGCAGTGATAATACTGTAAGATCATAACCTCTAGCCTTTTGTGCGAGAAGGATACGATCAAGCTCCTCCTTGATGGTAGGGATAAAACGGATCGCAATCACTATCATTAAAGAGAACTGTTCTACGGGTACCCCCAATTTGGATAGAGGGGCAAGCAGCTTTTCCAGACCATAAGCTAAGTCCAGCGGCTTAGTAGTTAAGGTTAGAACTGAGGCTAACAAGATGAGCAATATAATACGCCATACAAAACGTAATCCTGTTTGCAGTCCCTCTTCAGTCACCCCGATAAAAAACCATGACCAGAGAACCGTCCCTTTGGTGAACACGGCATTGTAAACAAAAGTAAACAATAAAATAAATAATACCGGCCGCAGCCCTCGCCAAAAAAAATGCACAGGAACTTTCGACAGTAACAACATTCCCAGTACAAAAAAGGTTGCAACAACATAACTAATCCCCGTTCCAAGCATCATAAAGCTAAGCATGAGCATCACGATACTTACAAGCTTTGTACGAGGATCTAAACGATGAAAAATCGAATGCGTCTCCACATATTGACCGACTAATACGGAATCAGCCATGCCCTTGCCCCCTCGAATGCCAAATCGGCAAAATCGCTTCGAAGATATCCTGCTCTTTACAGCTGGCAACTTCAATCTTCTGATCAGATAATTCCTCCACTAGCTTCAAGAGTTGTACGGGTTCAGGCAAGGATAGTCCAAGTTCCAGCAGTAATTCTTCCTTTTCCAGAAACAATGTACTGGTATCATGATGCCCTTTTAACTGACCTTCATGAAAAACCATGACCTCATCTGAGAATTCGGCAACATCACCCATCTGATGCGAAACGAAGAGGATGGTGCGATTGTCTTGTTGCTGCCATTCCTTTAGTAGCCTCAGCAAAGACACTTGGCTAGCTGGATCGAGACCCGCTGTCGGCTCATCCAATATCAGCAGCTTCGGATTTGTCATCAGTACAGAGGCAATAGCTACACGGCGCTTTTCACCACCGCTTAGCTGGAATGGATTTAAGGGGAGAATCCCCTCTGGCAAACCCACTTGCGGCAAAATCATTTCAATCGCCTCTGTAATTTGCTGACGTGAAGCACCCTGCTGATTCAGAGCAAAAGCAAGCTCCTTATGCACCGTTGTTTCGAATAGCTGATGCTCCGGATATTGAAAAACGAAACCCAACTCGGGGACAACCTTTAAGCGCCCTTTAGCATCTCTGCTGGCAGGCTGCTGATTAATCCAATAGTCTCCTTTTACGGTGGGAATCAGGCCCTTCAGCACTTTGACAAAGGTAGACTTTCCTGCGCCTGTTGGACCGATAATAGAAATCCATTTGCCTTCAGGAATAGTGCAGTTTATATTGCGCAAAGCCACATGATCGGCATAGTTCACACTTAGATTTTTTAATTGGTAGACCATTGTGATCGAATTATCCCCTTCCAATCGGCTGTTAGCGGTGCTGCTGAATGGAGCAATGTATGTACACGCACTGCGAAGGGCAGTTGTAATTGATAGTCCGCAACAGGCATGGTTTCAAAAAAAGTCAGTGGATCGCCGTCAAACTCAAGTCGCCCTTGGTGCAGGAGTAATACGCGTTCTGCTGCAAGCACTTCCTCCATATGGTGGGTGATATGAATAAGCGTCAGGCCTTGACGATGCAGCTCTTGCATGATGGAAAGAACCTGCTGTCTTCCCTGAGGATCAAGCATTGAGGTAGCCTCGTCAAAAATAATGACTTGCGGGCGCATCGCCAATATAGCTGCGATAGCGACACGTTGCTTTTGACCTCCAGATAGCTGATGTGGCATAGCCTCCAGATAATCCTCCATATGAACGGCCTGTAAGGCATGATCCAATCGGCTGCGCATTTCCTCCCTAGGCACACGGATATTCTCCAAACCAAAAAGCACCTCATCCATAACGGTTGTGGTGATAAATTGATCCTCTGGATTCTGAAAAACAAAACCGATTTGCTGATGAATCTCCGCAAGATCCGTTGGTTTTGCTGTGTCCAAGCTCTTAAATTGTACAGTCCCTTTTCGCGGCAGCAGCAGTCCGTCCATGAGCTTTGCAATAGTGGATTTGCCAGAACCATTTGCCCCGACTATCGCCACAAACTCTCCTACTTCTATCGTAAAGCTAATATCCTCCAGAAGAGGTTGTCCTTTTTTATAATAAAAACAAACTTGATCGAAGGTAAGCATTTATTCAGTCCCCTTTTGACGGTGCCAAGCAGAAAAAAATGCCTCAATGCTATTCTCGGAAAATGCAGGTGCAGGCTTCTCCCATTTTGTCACTTTTGATCCATTCACAGCAAAGATTTCACCGGTTAAATCCGCGTCGGACTCATTCAATAATGCAGTCACGAAGGAAGCGATAGCCTCCGGGTCACCTATTCTCCAAAAGTCAGGCAAAGGTTCATTACGACTGGCATGTTTTTCCTTCAAATGGTCAATTATAGGTCTGGTCATATCCGTTAATGCCGCTGGAGAAATCGCATTGACCCTAATCTGGTCACGTTTCAGCTCTGCTGCAAGTGTCCACATCATGCCGAGTATTCCAGCCTTGGCTGCACTGTAATTCACCTGACCCACGGAACCTGCTAGTCCAGCAGCAGAGGTCATCAACAGGATATCCCCACCTGTTTCACGCATATGTGGTAATACTCGTTGAATGCAGTAATAAGTGCCATTTAAATGCACATCCAGAACCGTCTTCCACTGTTCATCCGTCATACGTTGACATTTCTGATCCTGCACAATCCCCGCGTTAGCTATCAATACCTCGATACGACCGTATCGGGCAATGACCTCACCTACCATGGCAGTGACTGCGACTGGATCGGCTACATTAGCAGCGTACCCTAGTGCCTCTCCGCCTGCCTGGCGGATCTCGCGCATAACCTCATCAATTAAGACTTGTTTCGTACCATTTACAACCACTATATAACCTGACTTGCCAAGCTGCATGGCGATACTACGTCCGATCCCTCTTGTTGCTCCAGTAATTAAGGCCACTTTATTCATCACTACACCTCTTTCACTGCAAAAGCTCCCGCAGCAATAACATCGCCAGCTTCTGTTGTAAGGATCACTTTCACAAAGCAATCGTCCTCTGCAAAATCAAAAATCACGACACTATCGACCTCTATTGGCTTATGAAATTTCATATCATATTGAGTGATCCACTGTGTAGGGTGCTCAGCAATATACAAAGATTGGGCTAATCCCATAAGATACATCCCATGTGCGATGGGTCGCTCCAAACCAGCCTTGGCTGCGGCATCTGCATCTAGATGTATAGGCGCCAAATCTTGGGAAGCAGCTGCATATTGCCGGATAGCCTCAGCTGTTATGCACTTTTTTATCATGATCATCACCTACCCGAATTAACACCGTTTCTGCGGTGACTATAAGCTCACCCTCACACCTACAAACCAGCGTATGTGTGTAAAAAGTCAGTTTACCCTGTCTGCCTTCTTTTTGCACCTCGCCCGTAAACGCTAATTCACAATCCAAAATCATCCCCGCCGTAATCGGAGCCTGATATGAAAATTTCTGAGTGCCGTGAAGCAAGGGTTCACCGATGATTAACCAAGGAATATCGAAGTCTTGCCAGAAAATAATAGGCATCGTCGCAGGAGCGATCAGCTTTCCATTTATCGTCTGCAAGGGTGCTTCAATACTCTGTGCGTAGTCCGAAATCCATTCAGCCGTCATATGGATCTGATGTCGGACACTGTTCATTCTATAACCTCCACGAGTGTTGCCAGACCTATCCCGCCGCCGATTCCCAGAGTAGCAAGCCCTCGTTGGTAAGGAGCTTTTTGCATTTCAGCACATAACCGAGTCATTAAAATAGCCCCGGAAGCTCCGTATGGATGGCCTATTGCTAATGCCCCCCCGCCAAGATTGACCTTTTCCTGTGGAATTTGAAGCTCGTTCAGTGATGCCAATACTTGTGAAGCAAAAGCTTCGTTAAACTCTACGATATCTAAATCGGCAACGGTAAGCTTTTGGCGTTTTAACACCTTTTGCACAGCTGGTACAGGCCCCATACCTAAATAGTTCGGATCTACACCCGCAGCTTGCGCATCCACGACCCGCAAAATAGGGGTAAGCTTAAGCTGCTGGCATTTCTCACGAGACATCATTAATAGAAGCGCTGCGCCATCATTAATAGGACAGGCATTTCCAGCAGTGACGGTACCCTTTTCTTCAAAAATTGGCGGCAGCTTTTGCAGCTTGTCCAGACTCGTATTTGCCCGAGGACATTCGTCGGTGTTCACCCACTGCCCCTCTACCTGAAGAGGTACTATCTCCTGCTGAAACCGGTCACTTTGCTGAGCATGAACCGCCTTTTGATGGCTTTTTAAGGCATATTGATCCTGCTCTTCTCGAGAAATCCCGTATTTCCTAGCTACATTCTCTGCAGCAATTCCCATATCCGGATCACCGTAAGAGCTAGGCGTAAAATGTGCACGGGTATACAGCTGTGGAACCCCCATTAACGTCTGTGGTTTAGCCATTTTCCATGGAGCACGGCTCGTACTTTCGACACCACCCGCTAAATAAATCTCACCAGCGCCGCTTTGAATCAGTCTTGCTGCTATATTAATTGCCTCTAGCCCAGATCCGCACTGACGATCCACGGTGACGCCCGGAACCGAAACAGGCAGCCCCGCTTCAAGCGCAGCTACGCGGGCAATATTACCTCCTGGGCCCACAACATTCCCAATAATGACATCATCGATCAGTTCTTTAGGCAAGTTGGTTTCGGCTACAATATGCTGAATAAGCGGCGCCAGTAATGCCTCCGGCTCAAGTGTACTTAATAAGCCACCCATTCTGCCAATCGGTGTACGTTTTGCCATGACAATTACTGCTTCTATCATACCATCGCTCTTTTCACATAGTCTTTCATCGCTTGCCGGGCAATTTTGCCACTGCTTGTATAGATAAATTCATCCAGGGTTAGCAGCTGCTTCGGCGCTTTGTAGCTCGCTAAATACTGGCGGCAATAATTCTTAATTTCGTCGACAGATAAATGCTGTTCTCCGCTCCACTTCACGAGGGCTATCAGCTGTTCTCCCCAGTAATCGTCAGGCACGCCAAGCACCATCACTTCATCTATTTCCGGAAGAAACTCCAGCACCCTCTCTATTTCTTCCGGATAAACGTTCAGCCCTCCGGATATGATTTTATTCTTCAACCGTCCCGCCATATATAAATAACCAGCTTCATCCTGATAAACATAGTCTTCTAAAACAAGCCATCCCTCTCTAAAAGCTGCTGCTGTCTCATTCGGCAATTGATGGTAGCCTAAAAATATCATATCACTACGCACATATAGCTGCCCAATCTCCCCAGTAGGGACTTCCCGGAACTGTTCATCACGAATGGAAATTTGCACCCCGGGATAAGGTTTGCCTACAGAGGTCGGATTATGCTCGGTCAGAACATTCAAATAACTAATATAGCTCGCTTCTGAAGAACCGTAGGATTCATAAAGACGCGCTCCACCAAACACTTCCATGCCCCTTTTCTTGGACAACTCCGACCACTTTGCACCTGAGCTAATAATCGCATCCATCTGTATCTGCCCAGGTACAGCCTGCTGCATCATGGATTCGATCATTGTTGGTACGACGAACAGCACCACGCCCGGAATTTGCCGGCACAGCTCTAACACCTGCGTGGCACTAAATTTTTGTGTGATATGAAAGGTTGCTCCACTATATAGACTCTGCATTACGGCGAATAAGGATAGGGAATGCACAAATGGACCTGGTGCCAAAACATCCTTCATAGCGTCCAATTCAAAAGCAATATTCGAGACCTCAAAGCTTTTTAACCATGATAAATGGGTACGCATATAACCTTTGGGCAATCCGGTTGTGCCTGACGTAAAGCCAATAAATAATAATTCATTCGTCTCATCCAACTCAGCCTCCGGCTTCAGGGCAGCCAACCACTGATCATAGGAACCTGTTCGTTCATTTGAGAAGGTCAATGTTTGGATTACTTGATCCTTGAAAACCAGATTCTTTGCGGCTTCCGGCTCGGCAAAAATCATTGTCGGCTGGCACTGCTCTATAATAACCTGCAGTTCATTAGCACTCCACTTGGGATCTAAGGGAATGGGAACACAGCCCGCATAAATCGCCCCCAAAAAAACCTCAACAAATTCAATACGATTCGTAGATAAAATCGCGATTTTGTCATGCCTCAGACCCTTTTGCTGTAAGCCATTCGCGATTCTCCGCATCGTTTTTACTAATGTGGCATAGGTATGACTTGCTTGGTCATGGGTTAAGGCAATGCTGTCGGGCTGCTGTGCTGCATGACGCAGTATAGGAACTACTAGATTCATCCTAGATCACACCTGTTCGTATTTTCTGTGACTACCGATTATATACATTCTCTTCAATCGGACTGCCCCGCAAGTCCAGCCCAAACTAAAGGATATGTGATAAGCGCCATCGCCGGCGCTCCTGTTAAACTAACCCGCTACAATTGCTACGATAGCTTATTTTAGCTTTATATTATTTTTATGTACACATCTTTCATGTAACTATTAAGTCCATCTTACAACGAAAAAACAGCCAGCACGCATCGATTATGATCGGTACGCGCTGGCTGTATTGTTGTTTAGTCCTTCTTTTGAACGGATGATGGTGAACCCTCTTCAGCAAAAGTAAAGGTTCGGGCGATATATAAGATAGGTGTGCTTACTGCGGTTAGTAAGAACTTCGCTAGATAAGTCGTAAGCAAAATTTCAAGCCATACATTCCAGTCATACAAGCCCGCAAACGCAATGGTACAGAAAATAAGTGTATCCACAAAGGAGCTAATCATCGTACTACCGTTGGAACGAATCCACAGCTGACTTGAGGTGCTGTAATATTTACGAATCCAAGAGTACAACCGAACATCTAGGAACTGACTAATGAAGTAAGCAGTAAGACTACCCAAAGCTAGTCGAGGCATCAGCCCAAAAATCGTCTCCAAAGAAGACTGAGCGATATCGGTCTCCTGCGGCTTAAATACTAGTACCATCTGCATAATGACTGTAGTCATAAGCAAGGTGAAGAAACCAAACCAGACCGCTTTACGTGCTTCCGCTCTTCCGTACTTCTCATTAAGTAAATCGCTGGTCATATATAAAGTGACATACATCGTATTTCCGAGTGTCATCACAATATCAAATGGCATAGCAATCGTCTTAGCTACCTGAATGTTAGCAATTACAGTAGCAATACCTACCCAGGCGTACATTCCACTTTTCCCGAACAAGCGGTAACAGAGTAGAAAAAAAGCAAAATTGACAATAACAAATAAAACTCCCCACAGCAAATTAAACATATTACTGAAATTCCTCCTAGTTTTGTTTACGCGGGATGGTTACGAACCGCGGCTTACAATATTAAATTTTCGGAACAAAACATTAATACTCTATCACAATAGCGCTTAACAATCCATAAAAATAATATTTTTATATGAAATTGGTAGTTCCAGTTCTTTTTTTTCGACAATTATCTAAAATAGTCAGCAATAATTCATTTTTTTCAGAAAAAAATGCTCTATAGGACAAAACTTTCACTATTCATCCAGAGGTTAATTCTATAGAATAGTATCAAACACCTTATTCCCGATCCATTTAGTAGAAATATGACATAACTATGGAATATATCTCGGGTCGCCAATTTCCAGCAGTTGGCATGGAGTATCTAGTGAAGACCAAAAAAGAAATGACCTCACCGTCCATAAAAAAAGGAGAGAACGATATGTTTCGTATCAAGCATTCGATCAGTCGCAAATTTACGCGTTTATTATTTGTTGTTCTGTTGCTCACGTCTCTTTTGTTAAGCACCAGCTTCTATTTTATCTCTATCAGTATCTTCAACAGCTATGTTATGCCGCAGATTAACAAAATCCTTACTGCCGCTGCTCAGGACGTATATAAGAATCTCAACGTAATGCACGCCCAGCAAACCCTAAATAAGAACGATCAGTCTGCCACCAATCTCGAGTTCTATTTTCAGGAAAAGAGGAAACAACATGGAGTGGAAACCATTTTTCTGGTCAATCTGAAAGGGAAAGAAGCTGAGATTCTATCCGCAGATCACGATGCAAAATTGCAACGGGCAGAAAGTGTCACCGTATCCTCTGCAATGCAACAAGCCTCTAAAGGAAAAACTGGACTAAGCGATACATATAGCGACGCACATGGTATACATAAAACGGCTTATATCGGTATTCCCGGAAGTACGATGGTTATCGGTGTAAGCAGTGACGTAAGCTTCATTCAAGAAAAAACAGACAGTATTCTATGGACAAGTGCCGGAATCACACTTCTGACGTTGATCATCGGCCTAACTGGTGCATGGTTCATGAGTGTGCGTATAACACGTCCAATCTCAAAACTGGCAGCTTATAGTGCCCGGCTCGCAGAGGGAGATTTCACCGAAGAATTATCAGTTAAAGGAAATGACGAAGTTGCACAGTTGTCCGTAAGCTTCCAAGCGATGACCCAACGCCTGAAAGAAATGATTGGACATGTACTGGTAACCTCTAATACTGTCGTTGCGGATTCCAACTCTTTAAAAGAACGTGTTGAGGTTCTCAATGATATGGCGGAACACTCCAGCTCATCGGTAATAGAAATCGGCAAAGGTAGTACGACTATCGCTAGCAGTGCATCAGATAACTCGAGAGCAATGGAAGAAATCAATTTAGGCATTCAAAGTATTGCCTCAGCAGCGAATGAAGTCACGGAGCAAATCAGTGAGGCTTCCGCTGAAGCAAGTGGCGGTAATGAAATTGCTCAAAGCGCTGTGCTGCAAATGCGCCAGGTTGAACGTGCTTCCCTACAGTCGCTGGATCAATTACAAATCATGAATGAGCGTTCAGTAATGATCGGAGAAGTCGTTCACAGCATTACTGAAATTACGAAACAGATCCAAATGCTGTCGCTGAATGCTTCAATCGAAGCTGCACGCGCAGGAGAGCATGGACGCGGCTTTGCTGTTGTTGCGGGAGAAGTACGCAAGCTGTCTGAACAATCCCGTAACGCAAACGAACAGATCCGTGACTTCCTACTTGGGCTTCAGGAAGATATGAGCCGCTCCGTTACCGAGATGAACCACGTGAATTCTGAGGTTGCCTCTGGAGTCGGCAAAGTAGCAGAAGCAGGTGATGCCTTTAATCACCTCCTGATTCTTATCCAAAGCATCAATCACAGCATCCAATCCGTATCTGCGGCTACACAGCAAATCTCGGCAAGTACAGAAGAAGTCAGCGCTTCCGTCGAAGAAACTGCACAAATTACATCAAGATCGCAAGAAAGTGCGGACACACTCGCTGCTAACTCAGAGCGGCAGCGCGTCGAACTGGAAGGCCATGCAGAAACCGTTAAACATCTGTATGAGCAAGCCAAGAAACTCCAAGAAGCTGTGCAGCAATTTAAGATCTAACGCTAGTAAACCAAAACCCCCGTTCACACGAAAGTGTTGAACGGGGGTTTTTAGTTTGCGATGGCTCGCTAGCGCTTGCGGAGGTCTCGCTTAGACTTGGGGGCATACGCTAGGCTTGCTCGGAGCTCTCGTTTAGACTCGGGTGCATGCGCTAGGCTTGCGCGGAACCTCGATTAGACTCGGCTGCATGCGCTAGGCTTGCGCGAAGCTCTCGCTTAGACTCAGCACGCCATTTGCCGCTGGCTTGCGCGATACTCTCGTTTAGACTCAGCACGCCATTTGCTGCTGACTTGCGGACTCAGATGCCGCTATTACTCGAAAAACTGCCATTTGGAAACTTTTTCGGACTCGAAAGACGCTATTGCCTCATAATCAACCCAGACTCAGCCTATTTTGTTCAAATAGCGTCTCTGGTGTCCGAAAACGCCCCAAAGTAACCCTTTTATCGCAAATAAGGTCTCCTGAGTCCGGAGCCAAGTTACTCACAGCGAATTACTTAAAGTTCATCCGTGGCGCTACCTACAGCAAATTACTCAAAGTTCATCCGTGGATGCTACCTACAGCAAATTACTTAAAGTTCCTCCGTGGATGTACCTACAGCAAATTGCTCAAAGTTCATCCGTGGATGTTACCTACTGCAAATTACTCAATGTTCATCAGTGGATGCTACCTACAGCAAATTACTCAAAGTTCCTCCGTGGATGCTACCTACAGCAATAGAATCAGCTACATGCACTAGCTTGCGCGAAGCTCTCACTTAGACCTCAGCACGCTATTTGCTGCTGGCTTGCGGACTCAGATGCCGCTATTACTCGAAAAACTACCATTTGGAGGCTTTTTCGGACTCGAGAGACGCTATGGCCTCATAATCAACCCAGACTCAGCCTTTTTTGTTCAAATAGCGCCTCTGGTGTCCGAAAACGCTCCAAAATAACCCTTTTTTCGCAAATAAGGTCCCCTGAGTCCGAAGCCAAGTTACTCACTCAGTAAAAACTAGGTTACTCAGCTTTCATTCAGCTTTTATGGCTAAGCAAACATCACTCAACTTAGTGTCGCGGTGCCCAGAGGATGACCGATACACCGATCACACAAATACCTGCTCCGACCCAGTCATATACGTCTGGTGTCTTCTTGTCTACAAGCCATCCCCATAAGACCGCGAGCACGATAAACACCCCGCCGTAAGCCGCATACACTCTGCCGAAGGAAGGGAATTTCTGCAACGTAGGGATAATCCCATACGCTATCAGAATCAAGGACCCCACTAAGCCGTACCAAAGTGGCCTTGATTCTCTCAACCATAACCACACTAAATATCCGCCACCGATCTCAGCAAGGCCAGCAATTATAAATAGCAGAATGGCAAATAACATGTCATCCCTCTTCCCTGTCAATCTCCTAAAAACGCAAAGGTTACTCATAACAAATTGTACTCAAGGTTCATCCGTGGTGCTACCTACAGCAAATTACTCAAGGTTCACCCGTAGAGCTACCTACAGCAAACTACTCAAGGTTCATCCGTGGTGCTACCTACAGCAAATTACTCAAGGTTCACCCGTAGAGCTACCTACAGCAAACTACTCAAGGTTCATCCGTGGAGCTTACATTAAATTGTACTGGAGCAGCAATAACACTAGCAGCAGCACAACCTCCAGCAGCTCGTTCAGCGCGCCGTACACGTCACCGGTGAGCCCGCCGAGCCGGCTGCTGATCCGCCGCGCAGCTGCGGTGCCGCAGGCCAAGGCCGCGACCGGCAGCAGCAGAGCTGCCGCCAGATGCAGCGGCCACGCGGCTAAGCCAGCGCCGAGCGCCAGAGGCGCAGCGGCGGCGGCCAGCGAGAGCAGCGCGGCGACTGCCAGCGCGCGCCGCTCATGCGAGGAAGCTAGGCCGGCGAAGTTCGCGGCCAGCCCCTCGTCTCCACGGGCAATGGGATAACGCACCATTGCCCGCACCATATACCAGCGGCTCCAGACCGCTGGTACCAAGAGCAGCGGCAGCTCGTAGTAGGCGTAGCCTTCGATTAGAGCTGCCAGCAAAGAAGCTTTAAACAGCAGGAGCAGCACGCAGGCGAGTACGCCCATCGCACCCACACGGCTGTCCTTCATAATCTCCAGGGCACGCTCCCGTGGCCGATAGCTGAGCAGACCATCTGCGCTGTCCATCCAGCCATCAAGATGCAACCCGCCTGTGAGGCTTACCCACAGAATCAGAGTGATCACTGCTGCTGGCCAAGCAGGTAAAAGCAATCCCGTCAGGGCTGCTCCAGCAGCTACGCACAGCCCAATTGCTGCGCCTACAATGGGATAGAAGATCACACTGCGGCGCAGCAGTTCAGGAGAGAACCCCGGATCACCTTTTACAGGAAATCGGGATAAGAACTGAAAGGCAGCTACGGCCGCATCCCTACGCTCCCTCATAAACGATACTCCCTGCTCTTCAGCTCAATCGGAATCCCAACAGTTACTAGAAAGACCTGTTCGCATTGCCGAGCGATCAGCGCGTTCATTCGTCCCGCCAGATCACGATACAATCGGCCAAGCGCATACTCTGGAACAATCCCGTCGCCAACCTCATTAGTGACCAGAATAAGCGTCCCTTGGAAAGAACGCACACTGTCTTCAAGTCTTGTTATCTCACTCTCAACAAGCTCTTGCCTATTTTCAAAACCTTCCACGGCCAATAATGCATTGGATAACCATAAGGTTAAACAATCTACGAGCACCGCTTTTTCACCCGATAATCGCTTTAGCAGATCTGGTAAATCATACGGTTCCTCAAGCGTCTCCCAAGCGTAACCACTTTCCATTCGTTGATGCTGATGCAGAGCAATCCGTTCCTTCATTTCGTCGTCAAAAGCCTGTCCGGTTGCTACATAGAAGGCCTGATCTGCCAGTGAATGCATCAATTTTTCTGCAAAACCACTTTTACCGCTACGTGCGCCTCCCGTTACAAGAATGCTCATCGTTGACCAGCTCCAGAGATGCCTGCACTTTCAAAGGTTGCCATTTCGCTCAAAATGCGGCAGATCGCCTCGATTAAATGAAGGCATAATACTCCCCCTGTTCCCTCACCCAATCGCAGACCGAGATTAAGCAGCGGTTCAAGTCCAAGCTGCTCTAGCATTAGCTTATGACCCCGTTCTCCTGATACATGAGAGGCTATCATATAAGCGATGGATTCAGGTGCAAGGGCTTTTGCCACAAGCGCTGCCGCCCCCGAAATAAAACCATCCAAAATGATAGGTGTCCGATTAGCAGCCGCACCAAGAATCAGTCCCGCCAAGCCAGCGATTTCCAGTCCGCCAACTTTAGATAATACATCCAACGGATCTGCTGAATTCGGCTGATTTACCTTTAAGGCGCGTTCCACTACTGCAATTTTATGTAGTAAACGTTCATCATCAATTCCCGTTCCTCGTCCCACAGCTACTTCAGGGGCTATTCCTTTGAGAGCACATAGAATGGCAGCACTAGCCGTAGTATTCCCAATGCCCATTTCGCCTGTTATAAAAATCTCCGTTCCGTCTTTAATCGCTTCCTGCGCAACTCTTATCCCAACAAGAAGAGCATTCATGGCATCCTCACGACTCATCGCAGGTCCCACAGCCATGTTATCCGTTCCCCGGCGCACTTTACGATCAATCAGATCAACATGACCGAGATCGCCGTTTATGCCGATATCAACAAACTGTACCTCTGCCCCAGCTTGACGTGCCAATACATTTACAGCCGCTCCACCGCTGAGAAAGTTATGGGCCATCTGCAGCGTGACTTCCTGTGGAAATGCGCTAACCCCTTCGCAGCATACCCCGTGGTCAGCAGCCATCACAACAACTGTTCGTTTGGTGAAACTAGGCTGCTCCGTACCCGAAATTCCAGCGAGCTTAACAGCTAGAGGTTCCAATTGTCCCAAACTGCCCGGAGGTTTGGTCAGAATGTTCAGCCGATGCTCCGCCTTGAGGATGGACTGATCATCAGCCGGAATGATTTGTTTAATTACGTCTTGAATATCTGAAAGCATATAATTACGACCTCCTATTAAATGTATCCGTATAACCTATTCTATCTCATATTCGCAGAAAAGCCCCCATCTATGATAGAGGGGGACTTCTAGAATTACAACTTCACTTTCATAAAATCTTCGATTCTCTCCAGCGCCTCTGTCAATTTTTGTAAGGAAGCGGCATAGGAGCAGCGAATATAACCCTCTCCGCCTGCTCCAAAAACATGACCCGGAACCGCAGCGACACCGACCTCCCTGAGCAGCTGCAAAGCGAAGTCTTCTGATTTCATTCCGGTATGAGCGATGGAAGGAAAGGCATAAAAAGCGCCCGCCGGTTCGTGGCAAGGTAGTCCGATGGATCGAAATCCACTAACCAGCAGCTTTCTCCGCTCATCGAAGCATTGCTTCATGTGTTCCTTATGCTGCATTCCGTTGCGCAATGATTCAATCGCAGCAATTTGACCGAGCACGGGGGCACACATCGCAGTGTATTGATGGATTTTTAGCATCGCAGCAATTAATTCTCGATCGCCACAAGCATAACCAACTCTCCAGCCAGTCATTGCAAAAGCTTTGGAGAAGCCGCTAATCACAATCGTCCTTTCCAGCATCCCGGGAAGAGAGGCGATGCTGACATGCTGACTGTCATACGTAAGCTCGGCATAAATTTCATCTGAAATGACCAGTAGGTTATTCTCTTTTACAATCTGTGCAATAGGCAGCCAATCCTCATAAGTCATTACTGCACCTGTAGGATTAGTCGGAAAATTCACCATAAGAAGCTTCGAACGCGGGGTAATCACCTTCCGTAACGCTTCAGCAGTAAGCTTAAACCCCTGCTCGGCCGATGATTCTACCTCCACCGTAACCCCCCCGTTCAAATGGGTAATCGGCGAATATGCGATATAGCTCGGAGAAGGGACGATAATCTCATCCCCAGGTGTAATGAAAGCTCGTAATGCCAAGTCCACAGCCTCGCTGCTTCCCACCGTAACCATAATCTCATCGTTTGGCTCATAGCGAAGCTTGAAACTTGTGTGCAGATAAGAAGCGATCTCATCTCTAAGCTCCAGTAAACCGGAATTTGGCGTATACATCGTTTCCCCATTGTTCAAGGCACGAATACAGGCAGCTCTTACATGCTCCGGTGTAACGAAATCTGGTTCCCCTACACCCAGCGATATAATATCCTGATTCCCCGTACTTAGGTCAAAAAAAGCCCGAATCCCCGATGGCGCAATCTCCCGCACTCGTGGAGCAATCCATTCATTATGCATGGCTGTACACCTCTTCTTTTGCACTCTTTTCCGTTAGGGAAAGGGAGATGATTTCGTCCAGTAGTCCGCTGAAGGTGTAGCCTGCCGCTTGCGCGCTTTTGGGTAAAAGACTGGCCTTCGTCATGCCTGGTAACGTATTCACCTCCAGCACATAAGGAATACCCTCTTTAAGCAGCATATCAACCCGTGCATACACGCTACATTTTAGTGCTTTATAACAGCTCAAGGCAGCCTCGCGTACCCGCTCATGCACTTCAGTAGGCAATTCAATGACCCGTTCATCTGCTCCGCCTTCTTCATACTTAGCACTGTAATCGAACCACTCGGCATTTGCTGAGGTAATTCCCAGAATAGGCAGCAGCTCTCCGTTTAGAATAGAACAGGTAATTTCTTGGCCTTGAATGTAGCTTTCAATCAAAATCGACTGATCACAGGCAAAAGCCTTCTGCACTGCGCACAACAGCTCCTCGCTGCTGCTCACTTTTTCCATTCCGATACTCGAGCCGCCTGAACATGGCTTCACCATAACCGGATATCCGAGCCGTTCCACCACTTCAGCCGAATAATCCTTCATACTGTCCCAGCATAGCCAATCTGCTGTATTGACGCCTGCGCAGCGCATAAGCTTTTTGGAGAGATCTTTATCCATGCAAATGCTGCTAGACAAAACCCCGCTGCCCGTATACGGAATCCCCATCGTCTCCAGCGTCCCCTGAACCGTACCATCCTCGCCGTAAGCTCCATGAAGTGCAAGCAGTGCGATATCGATCCCTTTTGCCTGCTCAATAAGCTCCTCACGCTTGGTGATCACAATTGGAATAATTTCATATTTATTGGGGTCTAGATTCTTCAATATTTCTCTACCGCTATTCATGGATACCTCATACTCTGAGGATACCCCGCCCATAATTACGCCTACCTTCATCTCAAGCACCTCTTTATCCCATTAGTTGTCGAGCTGTTCTGCCAATAATCTCGATCCCCTTGCGGATATCCTCATCCGTCACTCTGGAGAAACCGATCCGTATCGTATTTTGACCCTTACCGTCCGTGAAGAATATATCTCCTGCTGTAAAAATAACCCCTTGCTCATGACAGGCCGCCAACAGCGTCCTTGTATTAAAGCCCTCCGCGAAGGATACAAAAAGATGCAGGCCACCGTCCCCTGACAGCGCCGTATAAGGAATAAAATCCTTGCAGCATTGCAGGGTTAATTCATACTTTCGTTTGTATTCCGCTCTGGCTTTTTTCAAATATTTCTCTAAATGGCCACCCAATAAATACTGATATAAAATGGATTGATCCAGCGTCGAGGTATGAATGGTACGGGCGCGCTTGACGCTTTCGAGGGAATTAATCAACTCCTGATCCGCCAGCACCCAACCTACACGTAGTCCCGGAAATAATACCTTGGAGAAGCTGCCGAGATAAATCACGCTGTTGCCGCTGCCTGCTGCTGCGATAAGTGGAGCCACATGTGAGCCCGAATATCGTAATTCCTCGTTAAAACCATCCTCAATCACCGGGACTTGGTAGCGATTCATCAGCTTCATTAGCCGCTGTCTTTTCTCTGGAGACATTACAATTCCGGTCGGATTATGGTAAGAAGGGACGAAGTATGCACAGTCAAAAGCTTGCTGTTGCAATGCTTTCTCCAGCTCCGCCAAATCAATCCCATCACGCTCCATCGAAATCCCGGTGATCTCAAAACCGTTCAGCTTCAAATTTTTGATCGCTGTATGATGCGTCGGATTCTCACAAATGACCGAACCATTTTTTTTACTCAGAGCAGACAATACAATATCGAACCCCTCTGTAAAACCATTGGTGATCAATATATCCTTGCCCCTCATTTCAACGCCCTTGTGCTCCATATACTGCTTCAAATAGTCTATTAAAGGCTTATACCCTTTGGCATAGCCGTAATTTAGCAGAACGTTGCCTTCTACCGACATCCGATCCATAAAGGACCGCTTCACATTATCCAGATCAAAAAGACTCTCATCAGGCGCTATGCTGGTGAAGGAGATCGTCCCCTTCTCCGCTCGAATCCCGCGCTTCATGATATCCAGTTCCTCCGCCAGCACCGCGCGATCATTGAGACGTGACTTCCAGTCCATCGTCCAGGAAGAGATCGTTTCACTGCCGGGCGGCGTAGCTGCAACATAACTTCCTTGCCCTTGCACGGCATAAGCAAAGCCATCATCCTCAAGCCCTGCATAAGCAGAGATTACGGAGTTGCGGCTAACCTTAAGCAATGTGCTGAGCTCTCGTGTGGAGGGCAGCTTTTGATTGCCTTGCAGACCGCCTTTTATGATTAAGTGCTTCATATAGTCTTTAATTTGTATATACACCGGCCGTCCGGCTATGAGCTTAAAATCCTTAAACATCTCTCAATCGCCCCCATGACTATCATGGCACAATCACTCGCTTAAAAAAAGAACCACAGCCATGGGATTTTAATCCGGCTGTGGTTCTATGAGGGGACAAATGCCCAAAAATCAAGTTACAGATCTATGCTTCGATCACAAGCTCCCCTTCTCCAGCAGGGATCTCAAAACCATTTAAAAACCGGGTTAATATGTCCTCAGTAATCGGAAATGCGGCATTGGCGTCAAAACGTTCACTCCGGATAAGCAGTCTCTGACGTAATTCATCCGGCTGAACCTTTAAGTGAATCAGTTCCCACACGCCAGCATAATCCTCAATAAGTTGCTTGTAATCGTTCCGTCTCTGACGTTGCCAGAAGCTGAAATCGATGACAACATGATGTTTTGCCTGAAGCAGATTCACCAGCTCCCCCCGCAGTTTTATCTCCGACTCTTCTTTATAGAACTCATAATTCTGCTCTGGATAATCCACCCCGAAACGGCCGTGCGTGGCCCAAATATCTTCATCTATCGAAAGTCTGGCGAATCCCTCTTTCTCCAGCTTTTTAGCAAAAGTTGTTTTACCCGACCCCGCTACACCGCACATCATCACTACGATGGAAGCAACACTCGTACGCTTTTGCTGAAGCAATTTTTCAATAACTAACTTTTCGCTCAGCATTATAAATGCATCTCCCTTCCAATTGATGGTATACTCATCGTTACAAAATACTTTCTCAAGGGATAGTGATAAGGATATGGTGAAATCAGTCCAGCAGACCTCCTAAAATGAAAAACGAAATAATTTTAGGAGGTCATAATAAATGATTTTTAACCCGATTGTCATTGATAACTGGAGTAGAAAACCCTATTTTGAACATTATTTAAACAATGTCAGATGCACCTATAGCATGACCGTAAATATTGATATCACCCTTCTACTGTCAGAGCTTAAGCATAAGGGAATTAAGCTGTACCCAGCACTAATCCACATGATAACTACGGTGGTGAACCGTCATAGTGAATTCCGCACATGTTTTGATTCTGAAGGTAGATTAGGTTATTGGGATAGCTTGTCACCTAGTTTTACAATTTTCCATGATGATGATAAAACTTTCTCAAGCATCTGGACTTCGTACGGTGAACAGTTTAATGATTTCTATAACCGTTATCTCGATGATATGAAAATGTACGGAAGTGTGAAACAATTTATCGCTAAAGCAAACGAACCATCGAACACCTTCCCTATTTCCAGCATTCCGTGGGTCAGCTTCACGAGCTTTAACCTGAACGTGTATAACGAGGGAACCTACCTACTTCCCATCTTTACGATAGGGAAATATTTTCAGCAAGACAAAAAAATACTATTACCCATCTCGGGGCAATTCCACCATGCTGTGTGCGACGGTTACCATGCCAGCATGCTGTATAATGAATTACAATCACGTGCAGATACCTATACGGAATGGTTACCTAACCTCTAATTAACCACGTTATTCTGCTGACAGCAAACGATAGTTCAAACATAAAGGGTTCCACCTATTAGGTTTTCCTAATGATGTGGAACCCTTTTTTCATGTAATCATCCTTTTTCCACAATATCAGCTTTATCAGCTGACCATTGTCCATGCTGCCAGAGTATTTTTAGTACCATTACATTCCCTGGAGAAGGAGCCACTGCACTGTAGAATGTGAGGTCAGGAACTAACTGTGCAAGTAAATTCCTGATTACCCCCCCATGCGTCACTACCATTACTCTATTCGATGTAACCTCACTTTTTTTCTCCTTGATAGCACAGCATCCAAATGCAGCCATAGCAGCTTGACCTAGATCTAACAGGAAACTACGCAACCGTGCATCGAATTCTGTCCACGATTCTCCTTCTGGCGGTGTAACCTTTGAAGGATCATCAATCCAATGTCTATATAGAGAGTTATCTTTCAACTGCTCATAGGTGCAGCCTTCCCAAGCTCCGAAGTTCATTTCACGAAGCCGCTGATCGTAAATAGCGTCCTGCTCTAGTGAAGGTGCTACGAAAGCCAAGGTCTCCTGACATCTTAGCAAATCGCTACAGAACACACGCCAAAAACCACCTGATAACTCAGCCTGCATGCAGATCTGCTGCTGAAGTTGGGATAGCCGCTCACTTGCGTCAGGAAGCAATGGAAGATCCGTATGTCCCAGGTAACGATGCTCAACATTCCATTTCGTCTGCCCGTGTCGGATAAGCACTAGCTCAAGCTCTATAGAGGGAATTGCCATACCGACGCTCAGCCTCCAATCCATATCCATGCCGCAACCGCGCATAGACCTACAAATATTGAAGAGCAGAGCATCATCATCCGCGAGGTCTGGATAATATCATTTGGTTCCATCGTACGTACCGGATCACCCATATAAGCCCGAAAAGAAGCGACGCCATGATACACATTTTCGCCTCCGAGTCGGATGCCAAGTGCGCCAGCCACAGCTGATTCTGGATAACCGCTGTTAGGGCTTGGATGTAGATGTGCATCCCGCTTCACCATTTGCAGGCAACTACGCCAATCCAGACGAAGCATCCCTGCACATAGAGCCAAAAGTAATGCCGTAATCCGTGCCGGGATGAAGTTAGCAACATCATCGAGCCGGGCAGATGCCCAGCCGAGATCACGGTATTTATCGTTCTTATAACCAACCATTGAATCGAGTGTATTGACCGCCCGATAAGCCATAGCAAGCGGCGCACCGCCAATCAGCGCGTAGAAAAGTGGAGAAATAATCGCATCGACAATATTCTCTGCTACGGTCTCCACCGTTCCACGGACAATTTCAGGGGCGTCTAGCGAAGTCGTATCACGTCCCACGATCATCCCCAAAGCCTTGCGGGCAGCAGGGAGATCGCCCTTCTGCAATTCCACGTACACCGCCATTCCTGCATCTTTTAGTCCCTTGGAGGCAATCGTGGTTGAAATCAACCAAACCTCGGCTATCCAGACGAGCCAAGGTGAGATATATGACAGCAGCCATAGCAGGATGGCTGTCAGTGCCCAAGCACCGCCCGCCACACATAGCGGAAGTAACACCCCAGCTCTGCGCAGGCTTTGCGGGCGGGACCATAAACGACGGATCGCCCACTCCAGAGCCGTAATTGCTTTGCCCATACCAATTACGGGATGAGGCAGGTTACGCGGATCACCTACGATCCGGTCAATCACATAAGCCGCAAGCAACACCAAAGCGATTGTCACAGGCAATCACCTCTGAACAATCTTCTACTTCTCCAGCTATCCATTGTCATTAGCTGTCCTTCCTTGCCTGCACCGACAGCAGGCTGCCCGTCACAGCGCTATATATAAGCCGGCCGATAGCGCCTCCGAGATCGGTTGCTGTTCCGGCGTAGACATGCTCGGCGCTGTATCTCCCGCTTTGGCTCACAGCGAGTACAATAGCATCCGTAGTTGTGCCGGTTGCGATTAGGCCATTCTCCGGATCGGTAATCCCGAGATCTGCCAGCGCAGCAGCTTTGGCTTCGACAGCTGTCTGCACAGCATTGACCATGGCCGCCGGTGTCAGGCGGCCATCAATGCAGAGCATGATGTTAATCGTACCCGGCCGATACACAGCCAATACATTGCGTTCCACGCCTGAGCGCGCAGCATTTCCTGCGGCGGCTGTAACGCAAACAAAAATCCCCGCTGAACCCGTGTCCTCTTCAGCTACCGCTGCATGCTCTAGCGGTACAGCCGTCATCAGACCGGCACAGCCGGATAAAGGATAACCCCAATCGCGCAGCTTATTCTCCATATCCTGGACAGGATCACTACATTCGTAATTGCGATCTACATATAAATTAACCGCCCGCTGCAGCCGGTTCATTCCTCCGCCGTAGAACGCGCTCGATAAACCATCCGCTGCTGCTGGCAGCTCCAGCAGCAGATGCTTATCCTTCCACTGCAGAGCAAGCCCTGGCCAGACGGCCGGACGATACTCCCTGATTCCCCCTGCAAGATTAAATGGAATCTCCACTTCCACCATAGCCGATCCCGCTCCTTTCACCGCTCATTTCTTTCATTGAATACTTACAACCATCCTCGAAAGGATGCCCCGCCAATAGCGCTGTCAGCTCCCTCCGCACATCATTAAGGAATACGTGCACCTGTCACTTAGTCACTAGAATCTCCGCCATCTGCAGCAAAAGGCGGGCATTATCCTCATGTCCCTTAACAGCAACTCGAATATGCCCTGAAGCTAACCCTGCATACATAGCGCAGCTGCGCACAAGTATACCTACGCGGCCAAGCCTAGTCTGCAGCTCAGCCGCACTCCACGGTGACGGCAAGCCACAGAGCAGAAAATTGGCTTCTCCCGGTGGGACATCGCAGCCCAACTGCACTAGACCCTGCCGCAGCGTTTCGCGTTCTGCTGCAATAAGCTCACGCGTGCGCTGTTCATAGTCACGTCCGCTTGTAAGGCAGGCTTCCCCTGCCAGCAGCGCCAAGCCGTTCACACTCCAGGTGACCTGCTTTCCGCTCATCGCCTTCGCCAGCTTCGGATGCGAAATCGCAAACCCGAGACGCAGTCCGGGAATCGCATAAAACTTCGTCATCGACCGCACCAGAACCGTATGCGGAAACTGCTCCAGCTCCGGCAGGAGTGTATTTCGCTCTGACTCCGGGATAAAGTCAATAAAAGCTTCATCCACAGCCAAATAAGTCCCGCAGCTTTCAGCCTTCTGTGCTAACAAGCGCAGTTCATCCACAGCATACTGAACTCCATTGGGATTATTCGGCTGTCCGAGAAATAACAGCTCCACCTGTTCCAGCAACCCGGCAATCTCCTCCACTCCAGCGCGAAAATGCTGTTCCCTAGTCCCCTGGACCGACAATACTTCAGCACCAAATTGCCCGGAAAGCTGCCTATACTCAGAGAAACAAGGTTCCACGATGCCAACCTTTTGCGGAGCTATCGCCAACAGCAGCAAAGCCATAGATTCCGCTGCTCCGTTACCCACGGTTAACCAGCCACTATCTACGCCAAGATTTTCCGCCAGTAGTTGTTTAAAGCGTCGGTGTCCAGGGTCCGGATATGTAACCACCGTTGACAGTGCTGTTCTGAGCAGCTCCAAAACTTCCGGTGGAGGACCGAGTGGATTGATGTTGGCACTATAGTCGAGAAATGTGCCCCCAGCTTCTCCATAGAGCTCCGCTGCCGTCAGCAAATCACCGCCATGTCCATATTTTTCAAGCATAATTACACTCCCTCTATCTACTTTCTCTAGCACGATATGTATGTCATTGCCACCATTATTGACTCTTTGCCGGAAGAACGTCAATGCTTTCGCAGAAGGAACCAGCTAAATCCCCTGCTTCCCCCAAACCGACATGAATCTCAAAGATGTGATCTCTTTTGTTAAAAAACCGCTTTTGGTTTAAAATGAAGGTTGTAATCAATTTTGCTGCGACGGAGGAATTCACTATGCTTTTTATTGATAACACAGGGATTACTGACGCATCCATCAATTTGGCGATTGAGGAATATGCGCTGAAGCACTTGCCGATGGACGAGAGTTACCTGCTTTTTTATATCAACAGCCCATCCATCATCATCGGGAAACATCAGAATACTATCGAAGAAATTAACCAAGAGTATGTAAAAGATAATAATATTCAGGTCGTACGTCGTCTATCCGGCGGTGGAGCTGTTTATCACGATCTTGGAAATTTGAACTTCAGCTTTATTACCAAGGATGACGGCCAATCCTTTCATAACTTTTTGAAATTCACCCAACCGGTCATCGATTACCTGCAAAGCATGGGCGTTAACGCCGAGCTAAGCGGAAGGAATGATCTGCAAGTTGGTGAGCAAAAGATTTCCGGTAACGCTCAGTTCTCCACACGCGGACGTATGTTCAGCCATGGTACCTTGATGTTCAATCTTAATTTAGATGATGTACAAGCCTCTCTAAAAGTGAATCCAGAGAAGTTTAAATCAAAGAGCACCAAATCCGTACGCAGTCGTGTAGCGAATATCAAAGAGCTGCTGGGTACAGATATGACGATCGAGGAGTTCCGCGCCGGCCTGCTGCGTTCGATCTTTGGCATGGATTCTTCTGAGGTTCCTCAGTACAAGCTGCAACAAGCCGACTGGGACAAAATTAGCGAGATCTCCAAGGAGCACTACCAGAACTGGGACTGGAACTACGGTCTGTCACCAAAAAGCAACGTTAAGCACACGCGCAAATTCCCTGCCGGAATTATTGATATTCGGATGGATATTGAAGATTCCCTCATTAAAGACATCAAAATCTATGGTGACTTCTTCGGAGTCGGTGACGTAGTAGATGTTGAAAATGCACTTCGTGGCAAACGTTATGACGAGGCTGAGGTTAGAGAAGCATTAGCTGATCTCGATTTGAAGCATTATTTCGGTCGTATTGAGCCGGAGGATTTTATCGGATTGGTCTTCCTAGAGGAATAGGATGAATTCACTGGTCATGATTTGAATCAAAAAGAGGACTCCTGCGCATTCGCCAGAAGTCCTCTTTTGCATGAATTAATACTCTTCGCTTTATCCTTTTACAGCAGATCCAACTGTCATTGCCCGTTCCACCTGCTCACTAAAGAACAAATAGACAATAACCATTGGCAGACTCGCCATCGTCATAACCGCCCCCATGCCACCCCAGTCTGTGCTGTATTGGCCTTGGAAGAACAATAGACCCAGCGGCAGTGTTTTCATCCCCTCATCAGAGATCAGAATATAAGCCAGCAAAAATTCATTCCAGTTGTTCAGAAATTGAAAAATGGCTACTGTTGCGACAGCTGGCGTTACAACCGGCACAATAATCTGCAGAAACATCCGGTATACATTCGCGCCGTCCATACAAGCGGATTCCTCCAGCTCCCCAGGGATACCCTTCATAAAGCCGTAGAATACCAGACAAGAGAACGGCAATCCAATGGCGACATAAGGAACAATCAGCCCACCGTAGGTATTAGTCAGATGTAAATCCCGTACGAGTATGGCAAGTGGAATCATAATTACCTGCAGCGGCATGAACATTCCGATCGTCATATACAATCTGATCCCTTCACGGAATCTCCACCGCAGCCGGGAAATTGCGAATGAGAACATCAGCGATAATATGATAATAAGTAGCGTTGAAATCGTAGAGACTACCAAGCTATTCGTAAAATATCGTGGTATATTGAACTGTGACCAAGCGGCCACATAGTTTTCAATCCGGAAATTAGTCGGAAATCCGAAAGGGTTGGTGACAAAAATCTCGTCGTTATTTTTCAGAGAATAAGAAATCATCCATAATAGCGGATAGATGGAAATGATAAAATAAATCCATAAGGGAAGCTGTATGAGCAATGCTCTCACTTTTTTCATAACGTTCCTTTTCCTTTCCGGCGTACTGCCTTATGCTTCATTTCGGTCAAATGTCTTGTTGATAATAATGGTGGCCAGAAGCGACAGAAGGACAAGCACAACCGATACCGCACAGGCATAGCCGTAGTTGCTTTCCAAGAATGCATAACGATAAATCATAAAGGTAAGCGTATAGTTACTCGTTCCCGGTCCGCCGTTAGTCATAATCAACATTTGTACAAAAGCACCGATTCCTGAAGTAATGGCAATGATCAGACAGAATTTGAACGTCTCCTTCATCATTGGAATCGTCACCTTACGATGCGCCATCCATTTGGAGCAACCGTCAATCGTGGCAGCTTCCATGTACTGCTCAGGGACAGATTTAACCCCCGCATATAAAAGACTGAACTGGTAACCCATGAACTGCCAGGCATTAACAAAGGCAATCGCAATTATGGATGTGGTTGGAGAAGTGAGCCAGTTTTGTTGATAAGGAATATGCAAAATTTCAAAAAGCCTATTGATCAATCCGTTATTCGGATCATAGATGGCAATCCATAGCTGACAAACAACCGTAACCGACAGAACTACGGGGATAAAATAAGCTGTTTTCAACAACTTACGCCCTTTGATTCGCGGATCGGCACAGGCAAGCGCAAGAATGGTTCCCAATCCGATCTGAAATACAGCGAGTACCAGTGCAAAAATAAGGCCGTTACGAAGTGATGTCAAAAGCAATGGATCATCAAACATCTCTACATAATTGGACAAACCGTTAAAAGTAGCCGTACTGAGCCCGTCCCACTCGAAAAAGCTACGATAAAACGATTGAAGCACTGGATAGATAATCACTACGCTATAAATCAACAGAGCGGGAAGCAGAAACAGCATTATGGCTTTCTTATTACCTAAGTATTTATGCATGCGGTAAGATTCCACTCCTTCCTTGCCAAGCTGCTCACCCGATATAAGGGCTCGATCCGGGTAAGCTGCAGGGCATGGACCAATTTTTATTTATTTTTATTTCTCTAATTATTTATTTTCTTTGTTCAGCACACGGTTCATGTTATCCGTGAACTGCTTAGCCGAGAATCCTTCGATCAACATATTTTGTGTATTGTCGTCCAGTGCATTTTTAATTTGAACACTGCTTACCGCATTAGCGTAACCTTTCACGTTTGGCAGCACTTCTTCAGCGATTCTTTTCATCATGGCAGGCACTTCACCGGTCATTTCTTTATCCACTTTAGTCGCTACGATCGGGCTACCCAGCTGTGTATATTTGTATTCGCTATATTTTTGTGCGATAAAACTAGCTACTTTCACTGCAGTCTCTACATTCTTGCTGCTTGGAGAAACTGCAAAGCCACCAGGACCTCCTGCACCGTTAATGTACATTTTGTTGTTCTCATAAGTCGCTTCGTCCTTAGCTGGCCAGTACATCCAATCCACTTTATCCCCAAGCTTCTCAGCACTGCTGTAGATTTCCCACTGACCGTTGACGAACATGCCAGCTTTTCCTTGGTAGAACAAAGATGAAGCTTGATCATAATTGGTATTCGTAGCATTGACGTCGAACAGGCCCGCTTCTTCCAGCTTCTTCATTTGTTCTGCTGCTGTTACATAAGGCGAAGGCAATGTTGTCGTTCCCTTCGTTTCGAGTGGGCCAAACCCTTTCGTCTCCTCACGAGTCACAAGTCCGCTATAAAAAGAAGTAGTGATCCATTTCTCCTTCGCGAAAATTGAGAGCGGTGTATACCCTGCTGTAGAAAGCTTCTTAGCCGCTTCAGCCAGCTGATCGATCGTCTTGATCGGCATCTCGATGCCTACCTCTTTAAAGATATCCTTGTTGTAAAACAACATTTGGAATTCAATTCCCGTATACGGGAATGCGTATACATGACCGTCTGGGGCAATCAGACGGGACTCATTCCCTGTGTTTAGATTCGCTTTGAAATCTTTGGTGGCTTGGTATTCATCAAGCAGCTCGACATTTTTAGATTTGGCGAAGGTTTGCAGCGTAGGCCAGTCTGTTTCATAAATATCCGGCATGTTCCCAGTCGCGGCATATGTTTTCAGCTTCTGGTAGCCATCTTGAACAGCCTCATCCAGTACAATCTCCACCTCCGGCATTTCCTTTTTTAATTCCTCTACGGCATAATCAAATGGCTTTGAAGTATCTTCGTCAAAATGCTGTGCATAAATTTTTATTTGAATTTTCTTATCGGTATTCCCAGCGGTCGTATTGGAACCTTCAGAGGTTGAACCACCGTTTCCGGCATTGTTACCACCACAGGCTGTAAGTGAGAAAGCTAAGGATAAAACGGTTGCAACCCCCAGTGTTCTGAATAACTTGTTGCTCATAATGAATCCCCTTTCTGATGCTCTATTTAGTGGAGCTAGTTGAAACCGCTATTTGTTAGCGTTTTCATCGTCCTGTTTCTATTATATTTGAGCCTTGAAGACCCAAAAAGAGCCATATCGGGCACAATCGGTAATAAACAGGACAAAATGAAAGCGGCCTCACCAGAGAGCCGCCACCAAATTTGTTTATTAAATTTCATTATTAACGCCAATATGGCGGGAACGGGCAGCCAGCTGCTCAAATTCAGACGGCGGCATGCCATAGTGTTTTTTAAAGCATTTACTGAAATAATTCGGATCATTATAGCCAACTTTACCGGCGATTTCGGACAGTCTCACATTTCCTCCAGCAAGCAGTTCCTTGGCCTGCTTCATACGAGTATAGGTAATGAAATCAAGTACAGAGATTCCACCTTCTTTTCGAAAAACCTTCCGTAAATAGCTGGTATCTACATACACGCCATTCGCCACCTGGTCAACTGTCAGCTCACAATCGGAATAATGCTCCCGGATGTACTCTTTGGCGGCAATGAATAAATTGTACGACTTAGAGGGGCGGTGCTCACGACCTTGATCAATGACTTTACTGTACAAGCCTTTTATCCAGCTTTCGGTCTCATCCCAGTTATCCATCTCCCGTAGCCGCTGCTCTGATGAACCTGCTGGTTTCCAGAGACTTTCCGGATTGATCCCTCTTTCTCCAGCATAGGCAAGGCAAAGGGATACTATACTCATTAATAGAGTAAAGGAATAGCTGCCTCCCCCTCTCTGGCGTCGTAGAATCTCAATTAATTTGCTTATGTCCTTCGCCGCTGCATCGCCATCCCCCATCTTTAACGCCATCAGCATGGCATCCTGAATTCCAAGATGAGTGATTTCTTTGGATGGAAAGGAGAACTCCTCTATCCCTTCAGAGGAATTCTGCTCGTCCATTTGGAGTGGAAAGAGCTTATTGGAAGCCGTTCCTTCTGCAATTATTTCCGGCTTCCCAGCTTTGCGTGCACCTATTTTATGTGACTGAAGGCGTTGCTTCACCTTGATCATCATCTCGTTAAACTCTTGCTGGTTAAACGGTTTCAATAAATAATCTTGTACACCTAAGCGAATCGCTTTTTGCGCATAATCAAATTCATTGTGCCCTGTTACAAAAACAATCAGCATATCAGGAGCATTGGCCTGTAACCGGGTAACCAGCTCCATACCGTCCATATAGGGCATGCTAATATCCACTAAAGCCAAATCAGGTTTCGTCCGTTCCGCTTCTTCCAGCGCTTCTCTGCCATTTGACGCTTCACCACAGACACTGAAATCATATTTACTCCAATCCAGCTTGGTCCGCATATAATAACGAAACAGCGGCTCGTCATCTACAACCATCACTTTATACATCTATGCTGCCCCCCTGCGCTTCCGTTCCGGGAATCGTCATTTTCATAACAGTACCCTTTCCCAGTTTACTTTCCACCGATAGGCCATATTGTTCTCCAAAATAAAGCTTAATCCGTTCATGAACGCTGTATATACCAATGGATGCCGGTTTTCCTTCTCGTGAGCGGTATTCTACAATCCGGGACACCTGCTCCTCGGACATGCCAACACCGTTATCCTCCACGGTAATGATAACTTCTCTTCCGTGTGTATAAGCCTCTATTGAGATAAGCCCCTGACTACCCTTTGTTTTTAATCCATGGTAGATTGCATTCTCTATGAGTGGCTGTAGGGACAATTTGGGTACCTTAACTTCTTCGAGAGATTTCGGGATATTAATCTCGTAACGTAATACGTCGGGGTTGCGAACCTGCATAATAGCCAAATAATCAGCTGCATTTGATACTTCCTCGGACAGTGGAATAACCTCGTTTCCTTTGCTAAGAACAACCCGATAGAAGTCTGCCAGTGCCTTGGTCGTATCCCGAGCTGCTTCATTAAGCTCCAAATCGTTGAGTACATAAATCGTATCCAGTGTGTTGTACAGAAAATGTGGTTTGATCTGGGCATGAATCAGAGCTAGTTCATATTCACGTTTCCGGACTTGTTCGTTCGTAATCGTCCGCATCAGCTCCTGGATACGACCAACCATGGAATTGAATACGGTGGAGATCAACCCCGTCTCATCCTCTGTAGTCACTGGTGAGGTGACATTCAGATCGCCTTCCCTTACTTTACGCATCGCCTTCGTCACCTGAAGAAGCGGATTTACGATAATCTGTGACAGCTTTCCTGCAAGCAGCAGAGACAGTAACAGGCATCCAATTCCCACGAATATAGTTAACGTTATATTACGGTGAATATCAGCGGTTAACTTTTGCAGCGAAATGGTATTCACAAGCTTCCAATTCAGCTTATCATAATACGTCACAGTGACCAGCTCTCGCCCGCTCCCCCTGCCGATAATTTCCGAGACAGAGCTTCCCGTCTTCCTAAGACTATCGTTCAGTCTGTCCTCAGGCTTCAGTAAGAGCTTTGATTTATCAGGTGTAGACACGGTCCTTTGCGTTCCGTCTACTACAAAATATTTCTTGTCCGAAGAGGTTTCTCTAGCGGTTTCCAGAAAAGCAGAGAGAGCATCTTCTTTTACGTTCACAAATAATGTACCTATTAGGTTGCCCGTTTTAAGATTGTACACGACTTTACTTAGTGTGAGCACCGGAACTGCCGGATCACTAACCAGATAATCTCTCTGTTCCATGGGAAGCCAACGGTTAACCCCGTAGCTGCCTTTTTCTTTAGCCTTCTCCAGCATATCGCTGGTGAATACCTTCTGTTCGTTAGGATTACCGTAGGCGTAAGAGGAATATATCTGCCCTTCCGTATCCACAAATACAGCAGAGTCGACATCCGGAAAAATAATCAGATCGATAGAAAGCTGGCTCTGCATTAAATTGCGAAACCGCGTCTGCTCCACTGTCGAGGATAACAACGGACGTTCAGCATACATCCGATGGATGTCGGTAGTTATAATGTTAGCACTACTCTCCGTATTTTTTACAATCGTATCTATTTGCTGCATGATGAGCTTGGATTCATCTTTAAAATTGTACTTAGCCTTTTCGATCATCGAACGGCTGAACATCTGTCCTGAGAGCAAGCCTAAAGCAAGCAATGGAAAAATGATCAACGGTATAAAAATAAGGATAATTTTATTACGAATCTGCAATCTTCCAAACCACTTCACTAAGGAATCCCCCCGCATAACAGCCGCCTCCTGTGTGTTCTAGCGGTAATTCATTATGTGCTTCATATCCGTAAATCTCAAGGAGAAAGTATAAATACATATACAACTAGGGCTAGTGTCAGCAGGATAAAAACATTCTCTACAGCTCCACCTTTTTTCGTGCCTGTACTCATTAGCTTTAGACGCAGCTTAAATGGAATGGGCGGCAGGGGCGTAATTCCCCTTTGGGTGAGAGAGTCGGCCAATAGATGAAGCGCATAAGACATGCCGCCTGCTATCCATAGACTGCCACCATCCTGTATACCCGATGAAGCAAAATACAATAAAGTGCTCCAGCCTGCAACAGCATATAAGGTATGAGTCAATCCACGATGCGGGACAAGTGATGTAACTACGAGTATACAAGCTACTATGTAGTTCCAAGGATCATATGCCCCTCCGTATGCAAATACCGCAGTAGCGATTAGTACCATCACCAGATGCCGCAGCTTTCTTCCCGGCAGGAAAGTCACACTCCCCACAAGTAGGGCCAGTACAATATTCCAAGGGCTTTCAACGATTCCTGCAAAATAAAGATAAATCGCTGCTCCTATCAAAGCAACCTGTAGTACCCTGAGCAGAAAGTCAGGAATCGCCTTGCGTACCAGTAACGAATTCGGTTCATCAATGTCTGGCAGGAGCGAGCTTAATGCGGCGACGGCAATAACCGGGATTGTAATCTCATGGGCCATCAAACTCATAACAGATAGGGTAACCCCGGTGCTGATAATTAAATGGGATCTGCCCATCATAGTGAAACCGCTCCTTTCTAAGATGCAAAAACAAGAACAAATGTGCGGTTATCGAAGTATATCAAGACCCGGTTTTTTTGTCTACATAAAACGCTGAAATCGCTTAGTATATAAGCCTTTGCGCGATTTCTATCTTGTCCTCCCCATGAATATACGATACAATTTGGACAACTTGTCCTTGTCGTCTACATAGAGACGGCAGCTGCTGAAGAAAGGATGACCTAAGTAGTGAAGCGTTCCCGTATAGCCGATTCCAGCCTGCTATTGGTGGCGATGATGTGGGGATGTACCTTTCTGATTGTACAAAATGCTGTCAAGGTATTGCCACCGCTCGCGTTTAATAGTATCCGCTTTATGGGCGCTGCCCTGTTGCTGGCTCTAATCACAGTTATTTTTTACCGCAAGGATTGGAAACAGCTAAGTTTCCGCATGGTACGCGATTCTCTGCTGCTTGGCCTTTTTTTGTTTATGGGCTATGGCTTTCAGACGATGGGACTTCTATATACAACAACCTCTAATACCGGCTTTATTACCGGGCTATCGGTTGTCCTAGTTCCCTTTCTGTCTCTTGCCCTATTGAAGCATGCGATTTCACGATACACTTGGTTCAGTGCGGCACTCGCCGCAATCGGGCTTTATCTGTTGACCTTCACGGGCTCTGCATTATCCTTGAATAAAGGCGATGCCTTGATTCTTCTGTGTGCCATAGCTTTTGCGTTACAGGTAGCCTATACTGGCGTTTATGCACCTCATTATCCGGCGTTGCCGCTAGCTACTCTGCAGCTTGCTTTTGTTGGGCTGTTCAGTATTGCTGCCTCGCTTATTTTTGAAGGGGCAACACCGCTCGCCCACAGCGGGGAGCTGATTAAGGACCCAGATGTGCTTTGGGCTCTGCTGATCTCCATCGGGCCAACCAGCGCTTTTGCCTTCTGGATTCAAACCGCCTGTCAGAAATATACTACCCCATCACGGGTAGCCATTATTTATGCCACAGAACCGGTATTTGCCGTTCTGACGGGTTTAGCCTTTGGCGGGGAAACACTCGGGTTGTCCGCTCTGCTCGGTTGTGGTTGTATTCTGGGGGCTATGCTTATGGCAGAGCTGAGCCCGGAACCGGGTCAGAATCAACATAAGAAGAGTTATTTTTCCAAATTACATCTATTTAGAAAGAGATAAGGAGAGAGACAAATGTACAAATTGATCGCGATTGATATTGATGACACTCTGATTAATGATGACAAGGAAGTAACACCTGCTACCCAAACTGCGCTTGAAGAGGCTGTTGCCGCAGGTGTTGTTGTAACCCTTGCTACAGGCCGTGCTTACGCTTCCGCTCAAGCCATTGCCCGTCAAACTGGACTAAACGTACCTATCATTACTTACCAGGGTGCACTCGTTAAGAACTTGCTCGATGAAAAAGTACTGTATGAGCGTTACGTCCCGCAAGATGCAGTCCGCAAGCTGTTCACTTACTGCGTGGAGCATAATCTGCATCTGCAAACTTACATTGACGACAAGCTATATGCCCGTGAAGACAACCAAAAGATCAAAGACTATACGGACTTGAATAAAACGCAATATTTTATTGAGCCTGACTGGGAAAAGCTTGTCCCGCAAAAAACACCAAAAATGCTAATTATCGATGATCCTGATTTCTTGGATGAACTGGCTCCAATCCTGCATGAATTGCTTGGTGATTCCGTGCATATTACCAAATCCAAACCACACTTCCTGGAAATCATGCATCATGAAGGAACCAAGGGCATTGCACTTGAATTCCTAGCCAAACATTACGGCTGTGAGCTTTCCGAGACTATCGCTGTAGGTGATTCTTGGAACGACCATGAGATGCTGGAAGCTGCCGGACTTGGCGTCGCTATGGAGAATGCTATTCCTGCTCTGAAAGAAATTGCTGATTTTGTGACCTTAAGCAACAATGACGATGGCGTGAAATATGCGATTGATAAATTCATTCTTAATAAAGTGAACTAAACTTCCTTAAGCAAAAGGGTGCAGCAACGCCATATTTCATGACGTTGCTGCACCCTTTTTTATTCCAACACTCAAACACCTGTAGAAGCTAATTCCACTTTCTCGGGTCCCATTCCACTCTCTTCTTCCTGCTCTAGCTGAGAATAGTACAGATCATTATATCTTCCTTCAGCAGCAAGCAGTACATCATGCGTTCCACTCTCCACAATTTCACCATTCTCCATCACGAGAATGATATCAGCGTTCTGAATCGTAGATAAACGGTGCGCGATAACGAGTGTAGTTTTGTCTCCCATTAGTTTACGAATGGCCTGCTGCACCAGTTTTTCTGATTCATTGTCAAGTGCAGCAGTAGCTTCATCCAACAGCAGAATAGGAGCGTTTCTCAGAATTGCTCTTGCAATGGAAAGCCGCTGACGTTGTCCCCCGGACAGTCGTGAGCCTTCCTCACCAATATCAGTATCCAGTCCCTCAGGCAATTCCATTACAAAATCATAGGCATTCGCTTTTCGCAAAGCTTCCAGAATTTCTTGCTCATCCGCCTCTGGATTTCCATTCCGGATATTATCACGAATGCTTCCCGTATAAAGACCTGCCTCTTGCGGCACATAGGAAAAATAACTTCTAAGCTTAGCCAGACTCATCTCGTTGATCCGATGCCCATTGATTATTACTTCGCCTTCATCGGGTTCATACAATCCCAGCAATAGTTTGAAAAGCGTAGATTTACCTCCACCACTCGGTCCCACAACCGCCATCTGTGTTCCTTTTTGAAGCTCTAAGCTGATCTTGTTTATACTTTGTCTCTCTGCTCCCGGATACGAGAAAGAGATCGACGACATTACCATACTCTCAAATTCTGGTTGCTTTGTCTCCACTTCTGGAAGGGTCTCAACCTCCACCGGGCTATCCAACACCTCAAAGATCCGTCCCGCCGCCCCAAGTGATTGCTGCATCGAATTGATCAGTCCCGGCAATGACGAGAACGGCATCACTAAATAATTCATGAGCTGGATGAAAGCAATCATCGCACCGACCTCAAGTGATCCTTTTGCCACAAAATAACCAGCCACGACCAGCGCCAGAAGAAACGTAAAGTTTCCCAGAAAAGAAGAGAATGAGCCAGTAGCTCCCTCAATTCTTCCCCGCTTTAATTCTTCAGAAGTAATATTCTCACTATGCTCCTGATACTGCTTCATTAGTCTGCGTTCAATGCTAAAGGATTTAAACACCATACTACTGCCTAGAATGTCATGTAAAAAGGAAGTAATCTTACTCATATTAGTCTGAATCTTCACACTGTTCTCACGCATCGCTGAACCGAAGATTTTTCCCGTAAGGAACATCAAAGGCCCCATTGCAAAACAGATCAATGCCAGTAACCAGTTAATATAGAGCAAATAACCAAAAGCCGCGAGGGCTAGTAAAGGGTTACGGATTAGATCAATCATTACCTCGCCTGCAGCATTACCAACAGATTGATTATCATTAGTAAAGCGGGACAATAAATCCCCGGAATGATTACGGTCAAAATAAGACTGAGGAAGAGCTAAGGCATGCCGCATCATATCCAACCGCAGCTCATTTCTGATCTTGACAGAGATTTTATTTTTGAAATATCGATCGATGAAACCGTTAATTGCACTCACTAATAAGTAGATTAATCCAAAAATAACCAGCCCTTTAAAAGCTTTCACATCGAGTCTAACCGCAGCATCCGTAATTACTGAGAGCAGCCAAGCAATCGTTAAATCCAGAACAATCCCAAATAAAGTCGTAAATAATAAAATCGTATACAAAAGCTTGTGCCTTAACATATATGTACTTAATCTTGAAAATACGCCTTTCTGCTTCAAAGAACCAGCCCTCTCACTTAAAATTCTATACCTCTAACCTTAGCGAACACCTTATTATCATGCCGTTCCCCGTCATACCCAAGACTCGCACTGCGCAGGATCCCTTCCAGTATAAAACCCGCACGTTCGGCTACCGCGGCACTTTTGGTATTTCGTGCACTACAAAAGATTTCGAGACGATTCGCCCCTAGTTCCTGTATGGCAAAATTGGTGATTCCATTTACGGCTTCTGTCATATATCCTTTGCCTGCACAGGCACTCCGGATCCAATAACCAATCTCAAAATTGCGGAGTTCCCAGTTTAGATGATGCAGGCTAATGCAGCCGATAAAACCCTCCGTATCCCTTCTAAAAATACGCATATGTAGCTTATCCCTTTTTAGAAACTCCAGTCTGCCTTCTCTAGTAACTTTCTCTGATTCTTCTAATGTGGGTATTACTTGAGCAAAAGCCATCCAAGGTCTCAATTCATCTATACTTTCACGGATAGCCTCATTCATGCTAACTCCATCTCCCCATAAAGGGGCACGAATGAGCAGCCTCTCTGTTTCAAAACTCTCGGGAAAATCAAGCAGGATTGGATCCTTGGAGTCAGCCACTTCATACTCCTCCTTTGGCGATGATAATTATTCTAAATATGTAAAAATAATACGATATGCTTTTTGATTATATAGTATATATCGGGATCTGAATACTGAATGCAATAGAAATCACAAAAGGAACATCAACAGGCTGAAGTTGCCCGAATGATGTCCCTTTTTGATTTAGTGAATATCTCAACTAAAGCGGACCACTCCATTTATTGGCTTGAAGAGTTCATTAAACATATTCAACAAGGCGGAATATAACAGGTTTAAATAGGATCATGAAAACTTCCTTCCAGCAAAAGGGAGTTTTCTTTTTATCTAAATTTCAGCTGATCTCCGAAGATCCTAAGGGTATTCTCATCCCCGTCTCGGCCAGCGTAACATTTTCCGGTAAAATATATGATTTTCTCATATCCACATCATGCGACATATGGGTATAGATTGCCTTTTGAGGCTTCACAGTTTGCAGCAGCTCCGCAGCTTCCGTCATATCATATACAGAACGAGTGGATAACTCCGCTGCTTCGTAATAAAAGCTTGTACCTAAGACCAGCAAGTCAGCTCCATGCATCAGGCGTGTCTCTTCAGCTCCTAGAGAAATGGAATCTGGACAATACACCCATACATAGCCCTCCTTCTCCAGACGAAAAGCATACGAGTATCCATTTTTGCCATGGTTAACTTTCCAGGTATCTATTGTCCAGCCGTCTAGCTCTATGCCTTCATCACAAGGAATCATCTCGATCTGATTGCGCAGCCATGGATATTGCCGCTCAATAATCGGAATCACTTCTGCTGGGGCATAGAGCTGGCCTTTATATCCCATCCAGCGGCAGGCATCCGCCCATTCCGGCAGCCCACCAATATGGTCAAAATGAGCGTGCGTCACCAGCAGTCTGCGCATATTTCGCACTCCCTGCGCTTCCATCTGACGCCGCCAGTCAGGCCCACAATCGATCACTAAAAAGTCACTGCCATTATCTATAAGTACAGAAGAGCGCAGGCGAATATTTTCCCCCTGTTCCCTTGCCTCTGTACAGGTCTCACAGCTGCAATATACCCGAGGAACCCCCATGGCATCCCCTGTACCCAAAAACACCAACGTATCCATCTGTTATCTCTCCTTCAGGTTCTCTTCAACGAAGTCTTAAATCTAAATTACCCTTTCTCTATCTTAAAGAGACCCACCAAAAAAAGCCATCCCCACCACAGAAGAACTGCTGGGATGACTCTTTTGTTATACCTCTACCTTATATTCCGGCAAGTACCTGATACCAAATTCCACGCTTGGAATAAAGTGAGCTTCGCACCTCATCCCAGCCTCCTAAATAGTTAATATCAAAGAGGCCCGCCGGATCAGGGTAATCGCTTTTGTGCTCAGCATAGACTTTTTTATCCACGGGACGAAAGCCATATTTTGCAAAGATCTCTTGTGCCTGTGGGGTTATCAAAAAATCAACCAGTGCTTCTGATGCTATGCGTGTCCCATGCTCATCCGCATATTTCTCTACAACAGCCGCCGGATTCTCAATCAGAATTGTATTTTTAGGAATAATAACTTCGTATTTGACTCCCTGAGCAATCCGCGCCAGCAGTTCGTTTTCATAGGTGACAATTACATCCCCCACTCCATACTCGAAGGCTGCCATAGAAGCGCGGCCACTTTTATCCAAAGACTCTACATTGGCATGGATACTTTCCAAAAAAGCTTTGGCTGCTGCTGGATCCTTTGCGCCCTCCTGCTCCTCTGACAGCTTAAGACCAGCCCCATAGATCGCGTTGATATCCCATTGCGCACCACCAGAGGTCTTAGGGTTGGGATATAACACTTTAATCCCCGGCTTGGCTAAGTCCGCAAAATCGCGAATGCCTTTGGGATTTCCCTCGCGGGTACCAAGAGCAACTACTGAACGTGTCACCATACCTTGTTCACCCTGCTCTTTCCATGTTGACGCTACGAGTCCAGCCTTAACTAGCTTCTCGACATCACCTTCCATGGCTAGCAGCGTCACATCCGCTTCAAATCCACCTACAATCGCTCGTGCCTGTGTCCCTGAAGCCTCATAAGACTCCTGAAAACTAATATCCTGACCCGTATCCGCTTTCCACTTCGCAGCAAATAACGGCAAAATATCCTGCATTGCATCCTTAGCCACACTGTATGCGCCAATTACCAGCGTAACATCCCCTTGCTTCGAAGGCTCTGCCATCGTCGTAACTGCCTTCTCATCCCCGCAACCGACTGCTGTCAGCGTGAGTATGGCCAGCATTAGGGCAGCAAAACATCCGTGCAGTTGTCTGCTCCTTTTGAAATTCATTGCGGCCCACATCCTTCGAGGTAATGATTTTTAATATTTCCTTGAAAGTAGCTCTATGGCTGAAACTTAAAATTCAAGTAACCAACGTTCGTTATTTGCCGTAATTACGTGGAATGTTTGGACTTTCGGCCGCTGTTGTTCCCAGATTTATTGATTTTATATTCTCAGCGGATTAAATCCGGAAACAAAGGCGGTCGCTCCGCTCCTACAGTTCCAAACTTCCACTTCATTACTTCTTACCTTCACATCAGTTCCTCTAATCCTAGCTCCTCACATTTCGCTACTATCAAAAAAAATTGAAAATCATTTTATTTATTTTTAAATAAAAATCGGCATTGGATCTTCTTTCAGGTTGTTCTCCTGGATCCAGCTGCGCTCATCATTAAACAGATAAGCCCGATGTACCAGTACTGAGATTTCCTGACCCGGCTGCAAGGTTTCTTTCTCCAACGAACGGTAGGTGACCAGCTTGTGGCCATTTACTTCAACCTCAACGAGCCATTCGCTGCCGCGGAAATGCAGATGTTTCACAACACCTTTTTCCGTGGCAGAAGCCATCTTGAACTCATGCAGGTTACCCACTTCAATATATTCAGGACGAATCAGCGCTTTGGTAGGTTTTCCGTCCCCCGCACCTGTAAAGCCTTTAACCTCAGAAGCGTTCTCAATCAGCGTAGATTCGCCGATAAATGTTGCCACGAACGGTGTTTTGGGTTCCTTGTAAATATCCCACGGGGTACCCTTTTGTTCCAAACGTCCTTGATTAATGATCATAATTTCATCCGCTACTTCAATCGCTTCATCTTGGTCATGGGTTACGAAAATAGAGGTGATACCTACACGCTCAATCAGTTCACGCAGCCAAGCGCGCAGCTCCTGGCGGATCTTCGCATCAATAGCGGCAAAAGGTTCATCTAAAAGCAGCAGCTGTGGTTCAGGCGCAAGCGCACGTGCAAAAGCCACACGCTGACGTTGTCCCCCTGATAGCTGATGCGGATAACGTTTCTCGAACCCTTTTAACCCTGTAAGCTCCACAAGTTCCATAACACGATCGCGGATAGCTGTTTTGTTTGCCTTTTTAACCTTTAGGCCAAAAGCGATATTATCAAATACAGTCATATGTTTGAAGAGTGCATAGTTCTGGAAGACGAAGCCAATCCCACGTTCTTGAGGAGGAAGATTGTTCACCGTTTGACCATGAAAGATAATCTCTCCGGTATCCGGTGACTCCAGTCCCGCCAGCATACGTAGAATTGAGGTTTTCCCGCCTCCACTTGGGCCGAGCAATCCAATCAGGTGACCTTTTGTAATGGTGAAATTGACGTCCTTGACCGCATGAAAATCTCCAAAATGCTTGTTTAACCCCCGCACTTCTACATGCATATTACTGCACTTCCTTTCTTCTCTTGGTCCATTCCATCAACAGCAGCAGACCTGCGGAAAATGCAGCCAGAACTAGCGCTATTCCTCCAGCAGCCGTCACATTAAAATTCTCAACATCCTGATAGACTAAAGTTGTCGCTGTCTGGGTTTTGTTCATAATATTCCCCGAAACCACGAGCACCGCGCCGAACTCTCCAAGTGAACGTGCCACCGTAAGAATGACACCATACACAACCGCCCAACGAATCGAAGGCCAAGTTACCTTCCAAAAAATAGTCCAGCTACGAGCGCCCAATGTCGAAGCCGCTTCCTCCTGCTGTGAACCAATCTCCTGAAGCACCGGCATAACCTCACGCACCATTAAAGGAAAGGTAACAAATAAAGTGGCAATGATCATCCCGGGAATCGCATAAACGATCTTTAGTCCAATCCCCTCAAAAATCGCTCCCAAGGTACTATCGGGCCCCAGCAACAGGACAATCATCAATCCTCCGATTACAGGGGATACCGCGTAAGGCAAATCTACAATACTGTTCAATAATCCTTTTAGACGCTTGCCGATCCAGTTCGCCCGAACAAGATACAGAGCCATCATAATACCGAACAATGTATTTAATAACGTAACTACTATCACAACAAGCCCAGTCATCATAAGCGCATGCAGCGCTTCAGGCCTAGTCAGAGCATTCCAGAAACCACCAAATCCTTCACTAAAAGCACCCATAGCCATTTTTCCTAATGGAGCAGCAATGAGCAGAAAAAACACTAAATAAGTAAGAGCAATCCATAATTTCCTCATGAGCGTCTCCCCCGCATCTGCAGCATATTAATCAGCCAAAGAATGAGAAAGGATAAGGTCAAGAGAATAACAGAAACCGCAGCGGCGGAGACCGGATTATCACTTTCAACTTCACCAAAAATAAAAACAGAAGATACAAGCGTACGGCCCGGAATATTACCTGCGACGAGTACCACTGCACCAAATTCCGCAAGTGCTCTTGAAAATGCGAGCATCCCACCACTGATCATCCCAGGCGCCATTGATGGAAGAATAACTTGCCAGAATACCCTTGCCCCCTTGGCACCCATTGTATAAGCTGCTTCCTCTTCGGATGGATCCAACTCCTCCAGCAAGGGCTGAACCGCTCGAATCACGAATGGAAACGTCACGAACACCATAGCAATTACGATAGCCGGTTGATGAAAAACAATTTCAAATCCAAGTGCCTCAGCTGCTTTGCCGATAAGGCTCCCTGGTCCAAGCAGCAGTAGAATCATCAAACCTCCGACAGCTGTTGGCAGTGCAAAAGGTAAATCGACCAGACTGTTTAGCAGCGCTTTACCAGCAAATTGATAACGAATAAGGACCCAAGCAATCATAGTTCCTAACAAAACATTAATTAAAGTGGCGAAAATCGCCAGCTTTAAGGTTAGCAGCACCGACTTCCAAGCAATTGGATCGCTGACGCTTTCCACAAAATTGCCAAAACCAAGAGAAAAAGAGTTGTAATAGACCCCGAGTATGGGCAACACGATCAATACTACAAAATAGAGCAAAATTGTAGTTCGGAAACCCCAAGTCCAGCCTTTGTGTCTAAGTAGCGAATTCAATGATTTTTGCCCTCCCACCTCCGGATAACCGGTCGGTATACTAACCAAAATCCTCATTAATTATTCCTATTTATATACTTGGTTTTATATTATTACTACTTTACCAAATCCTTCTCACCGCCGTCAATTACTTTCAAGTGAATTTGGGTTAAAATATATGTATCAAAGGTACACTAAAAAATGGCACCTCACAGGAAGGGGATTGATTATGTTGCATACTCTGGAGATCACTACTACAAAGCGGGATGAATTACGTGATATTACTCGGGAAGTCATTTCTTATGTAAAAAAGTGGAGTTCAAGACGGATTGATTGTAGTTTATTGTCCTCATACCACTGCTGGTATTGCTATTAATGATAATGCGGATCCTGATGTGAAGCATTATGTTCTGATGCGTTTGGATGAGGTCTACCCTTGGGAGCATCCGAAGTATCGGCATGCGGAAGGCAATACTGCCTCTCATCTTAAATCTATTACTACCGGGCCTTCCCAGACCCTGATCATCCACGAAGGTGAATTAATTCTCGGTCGTTGGCAAGGTATTTATTTCTGTGAGTTCGATGGACCTAGACGCCGGCAATGTTTCTTAAAAATAGTAGAGGGATAATAAACATACAAATGGCCGCTTCCGTTATCGCTGCGGAGCGGCCATTTAGACTATAACTAGAGTCTAGCAATACTTTCATCAAGCAGAGAAGCAGTGTTATACCAATGCACAGCTTTAAAGTGAAGATCTATAAAAAAAACAGCATGTTAAAGGCTGCGACATAAAACCTTTATATGAGCTAACGCTGCCTCTTTCACATCGTCAAACGATACTTTGTCCTGGATATAATAAGAAATAAATCCGTGTGCAGACAAGAACATTGTTAACGGCACATTCTGCCAGTCCTCAGACACATATCCCTCTTCCTTCATATGACGGCGCACAATACTGGAGAATAAATCAAAACATCGTCCCTGTTCTGCTCTACAATAAGCTAGCAATTCCTCATCGCGAATCATGAACATAATTTCATATTGATAGGGATGATCTATTCCAAATCTAATAAATTCCATAATCAGCTGTTCTACCCTTGTCATTCCTTCTTCAGGCGGTTTATTCATCACTTGACTGAGTAAAGCAGCCACATGATTAAAATCCTCTACAACAATAGCGTAGAACAACTCCGCCTTTTCCTTGAAATGATAATAGAGAGAGCCGTGGCTATATCCCAAATGCTGACCAATACTTCGCATTGAAATTGCCCGATACCCTTTGGTTATAAACAGATGCCTAGCGGCCTCTAGAATCCTTTCCCTCGACAACTCCTGCTCCACTGCTCTCCTTGCCATATACTAATCCCCTTCGCTGTAGTAAATCCGCCGCCCTTCTGTTATCAGGGCTTGCCCTTGGGTTAGATCTGTTATCCATGCCATAAAAGTCTCACCCTCATCATTTCGCGGCAAACATAACAACGTTACTTTGTCGGTGAACAAAGTCTCGCCAGTCTGAATCCCTCTTCCTCGAAGTTCGTTCTCAACCTTGCCCAGCCAAGTGTACTCGATCTCTACGAATACCTCTCGTCTCAGTACACGGGTGATTACTTCTCCTGCTTCAAGCGCAAGCACTGCTCCATCCGTATAAGCTCTAATCAGCCCACCGGCACCCAGCATAATGCCTCCGAAATAACGGGTCACTACGATTGCGACATTTTTAACTCCCTGATTGCGGATTACTTCCAAAATCGGTTTGCCGGCTGTACCACTCGGCTCCCCGTCGTCCGATTGCCTCTGGATTTCGTCTCTCTCCCCAATCACATAAGCAGAACAGTTATGCGTTGCGTTCCAATGTTTCTTCTTGATGTCCTCGATAAACAACAAAGCTTCTTCTTCATTCTCCACTGGCATAACATGACCAATGAAACGAGATTTACGGATCACAACTTCCTTTGAGCCGGAAGAGCGGACCGTTTGATATTGTTCTAACATAATTATTCCAGTCCTTATTTACATATGATGTCTTCATATAATGTCAGGAGCAGTCCCGGTATTGGATTACCTATGGACTGCTCCTGGTGACTTACATTAGTATGAATGTTCTGTGATTAATAGCTATTGTAAAACCTACTGCAATACTATTCAGTAAGTCTTGCTTCCAGCTCTGCTTTTTCTTTTTCGTAACCTGGTTTGCCAAGTAATGCGAACATATTTTTCTTGTATGCTTCTACGCCTGGTTGGTCAAATGGGTTAACACCGAGCAAGTATCCGCTGATACCGCAGGCTTTTTCAAAGAAGTACACCAAATATCCAAAGGTGTATGGTGTTTGATCAGGAATAGTAACGATAAGGTTAGGTACTTGACCATCTGTATGTGCAAGCATTGTACCTTGGAAAGCTTTCTTATTCACGAAATCCATAGTCTTTCCTGTTAAGAAGTTCAAGCCGTCCAGATCATCCGGATCATTCTCAATCGTAACATGATGAGCTACTTGATCTACTTGGATAACCGTTTCAAAAATGTTGCGGTTACCTTCTTGGATAAATTGACCCATGGAGTGTAGATCTGTGGAGAAATCAACGGAAGAAGGATAAATTCCTTTGAAGTCCTTACCTTCACTTTCGCCAAACAATTGTTTCCACCACTCAGATACAAAGTGTAAGGAAGGTTCATAGTTGACGAGGATTTCAGTTGTTTTACCTTTACGGTATAGAGCGTTACGAACTGCAGCATATTGATAAGCTTGGTTAGTAGCTACATCTGGATTGTTGAACTCATCCGCAGCGGCAGCAGCACCTTGCATCATTTCTTCAATGTTAATGCCAGCTACAGCAATCGGCAGCAAGCCTACAGGTGTCAATACGGAGTAACGTCCGCCTACATCATCTGGAATGATGAAGGATTCATAACCTTCTTCAGTTGCCAATTTCTTAAGGGCACCTTTTTCCTTGTCTGTAGTAGCGTAAATGCGTTTACGAGCTTCTTCCTTGCCGTATTTCTTCTCCAGAGCAGCGCGGAAAATGCGGAAAGCAATCGCTGGCTCAGTAGTAGTTCCAGATTTGGAGATTACGTTCACGGAGAAGTCTTTACCTTCTACTAGATCAAGCAGATGCGTGATGTATGTAGAGCTAATGTTATTACCAGCGAAATAAACTTCTGGAGTTTTGCGTTTATCTTTAGAAAGGTTATTGTAGAAAGAATGCGATAGCGCCTCAATAGCTGCGCGTGCTCCCAGATAAGAACCTCCGATACCAATTACAATCAGTACCTCGGAATCGCTTTGGATCTTCTTAGCAGCTTGTTGAATGCGAGCGAATTCTTCCTTATCGTAAGCTGTCGGCAGATCGATCCATCCAAGGTAGTCAGAGCCTACACCAGTTTTGTTATGCAACTGTTCGTGTGCTAGCTTAACTGGGGCGGCAAGGTTGTCGATTTCTTGTTGGTTAAAAAACGAAAGAGCTTTTGTGTAGTCAAAATTAATCTTCTTAGACATCGGTAATGGTAACCTCCTGTTTTATCTCTTTAAATTTAAAACCGTTTGTTACAACTTTATAATTAGGATACTTTAATTTGCCTTGACTGGCAAGGTCTTAGGGCACATAGAGGGCATTAGAACCAAGTTTTCCAAAGTTCCTTGGAAGCGTTTCCTGTATCAAAAGACATAGGTGTGCTGTGGTGCTGGACAAAGTGCCGTGATAGAATAAAGAAAACGGAAGGTGGCTATATAAATGAAACAAATCGGTTTTATCGGACTCGGAACAATGGGTGCGCCTATGGCCTCCAATTTGCTACGTGGCGGCTTTCAGGTTACGGTATACAACCGAACGGCAGCCAAGTGTAAACCTCTTGAAGCAGAAGGTGCCCAGACTGCTCTCACGCCCCGCGAAGCGGCTGAGGGTAAGGATGTTATTATTACCATGATCAGCAATGATGATTCGGTTCGTGAAGTGTTTTATGGTCAAGATGGTATTCTTGATGCTGTGAAGCCTGGTGGACTAATTATTGATTCCAGCACAATTTCACCCGGACTAGTTCGTGAGATTGCCGCTGCTGTAGAAGCACGCGGTGGACATTTCCTAGACGCGCCAGTAACTGGAAGCAAACCAGCAGCGATTGAAGGAACCTTAGTGTTCATGGTCGGCGGTAGTGCTGAGGTCATAGAACAACATCGTGATATCTTTGATACTTTGGGTAAGAAGCTGCTACATATGGGTGAGAACGGCAGCGGCGCTGTGGCCAAGCTGGCTCACAATGCTATGGTTGGTATTCATAATGTTGCCCTAGCCGAAGGATTCGCCATTGCTGTTAAATCAGGCGTACCAGCAGACAAGTTCCTGGAACTGGTACAACTTGGTTCTGCGGGCAGCAAACAAGCTGAGCTTAAAGGCCGTAAAATCATAGAAGATGATTTCAGCAATCAATTCTCCCTCGCTCTAATGCTTAAGGATTTGAAGCTTGCCTCTGCCCACAGCGATGCAACAGGCGTTCCTTCTCCTATGCTGGGCTTGGCTAAAAGCATGTTCCAAGCTGGATTCACCCAAGGTTATGGTGAAGAAGATCTCTCTGCCGTAGTAAAATGTTACGAAGAGTGGATCGGCCAAAAGATGGGTGCAAATGTATCCAATAAATAAATCCAAGAGCTCAAAACCTACTTCATAAGAACATTTACGACCGCCTCGCACATGATATTGCGATGCGGTCTTTTCTTTATGGACAATCCCATTGTCAAACCAATTATACGAACGTTTGTTTGTGTATTTATAATACCAAATTAACAGTTGTAGTGCAAGAAAATATTGGTTGCTGTGGAGTTATTCAGAACGTTGTGGTGGTGTTGGTGGGATAGTTACTAAGAAGGTCGCGAAGTACTGGTTTGTCGCAAAAGTTACTGTATTAGTGATGAAACGGTGGATTGGTGCTGGTGGAGTTACTGATGAGTTACTGATGAGTTACTGATGAGTTGCTAAATAGTCACAAAAAAGTTACTGAGGGAGTGCCGAAATGTTGGGTAGATACTGGAGAAGTTACTCGATGAGTTGTTAGATAATTTCAGAAGAGTTACTGAAGGAGCGCTGAATTGTTGGATAGATACTGGAGAAGTTGTTGGATAGTCACTGGATTAGCTGCTGGTTAGTTGCTGTTTAGTTACTGGAGGAGTCACTGGGTGAGCTGCTGGTTTGTTGCAAATTGGTTACCAAGATGATTGCTTGATGACTACGGTATATCCCGTATTTTCTGGAACCTCTCCCTCGCAGCAACCTCAAGCTCCTTTAACTAAGTAACCTCTGCGGTACACAGCTATCTCTATCGGACAGCTGACCTTATTTGCAGCATAATCCCACATTTGGCATGCTATCGGACTCTATATTCGCTATTGGCATAAAAAGCGTCAATAATGAGCCTATTTCTATGGAATAGTTGCACTGGTGTCCGAAAACTTGCTCAAAAGGCTATAAATTTGCTAAGAGCGTCATCTGTGTCCTTAGCGGCAGGATTGGTGTTGACCCGGTACTACATTGGTGTTGATCTAGTGTTAACGTCATCTGGGTCCGTACGCAGTGGGGTGGTGCGGATCCGGTGCTAAGTTGGTGATGACACAGCGCCATCGGACTCAGCTGACCTTATTTGCAGCATAATCCCACATTTGGCATGCTATCGGACTCCAAAGTCGCTATTGGCATAAAAAGCGCCAATTATGAGCCTGTTTCTATGAAATAGCTGCACTGGAGTCCGAAAACTTGCTCAAAAGGCTATAAATTTGCTAATAGCGTTATCTGGGTCCTTAAGCGGTACGATTGGTGGTGACCCGGTACTACATTGGTGTTGATCTAGTGTTAACGCCATCTGGGTCCGTACGCAGTGGGTTGGCGCTAACCAGGTGCCCAAGTTGGTGATGACACAGCGCCATCGGACTCAGCTGACCTTATTTGCAGCATAATCTCACATTTGGTATGCTATCGGACTCCATAGTCGCTATTGGCATAAAAAGCGCCAATTATGAGCCTGTTTCTATGGAATAGCTGCACTGGTGTCCGAAAACTTGCTCAAAAGGCTATAAATTTGCTAATAGCGTCATCTGGGTCCTTAAGCGGTAGGATTGGTGTTGACCCGGTACTAAGTTGGTGTTGCTCCAGCGCTAACGTCATCTGGGACCGTACGCGGTGGGGATGGTTATGACTCAGTGCTAATTTGGTGATGATCCGATTCAGCCCTAACGTCATTTGAGTCCTTAAGCCTCAAAATAGAATGATGAATACATAATTGAACATCAAGCAATATCACCAACCAACAACACAAAAAGCAGCGATCCTCCAATAACAGGAGAACCGCTGCCTTGCTGACTTTTAAGATTTTTAAATTGAATTCGGGTCGTCTCACTCATAGAAAAAAGCTACTTATAGGACAGCCCTTAGAAAAGTCTGTTTTCTATAGAACCGGGTAAGAACAGCAATAATCAGTTACTTCAAATACTTCCAACGCAAATTTAGAGTTGCCAGGAACATTGAACGTTGATGCTCCCTTAATCTCCTGCCATACCTCAGTGCCGGGAAGCAGCACTTTAAGATCGCCGGACAGAATCTCCATAATTTCAGGACCATCTGTACCAAATTCATACACACCCGGCAGCATGATGCCCAATGTTACTTTAGATCCATCTTGCAAAATTACCGTACGGCTGGTTACTTGTCCGCCATAATATACATTGGCTGCTTTTTCGATCGTTGCGTTGTTAAACTGACTCATTACTTGTTCTCCCCCTAATGATTATTCAGTTAATTACAGAAGTGCTTTCACACGGCTAACTACGTTCTCTACAGTAAAGCCGTATTCTTTCATAACTCTATCGCCAGGTGCGGAAGCTCCGAAAGTAGTGATGCCTAGGATATCGCCTTGGTCACCAGTGTAACGTTCCCATCCGAAGGTTTGTGCCATTTCGATAGCAAGACGGGCTTTGACTCCTGGAAGAATTACGGAATCACGATATTCTTTGTCTTGTTTTTCGAACAGATTCCAGCTTGGCAAGCTGATTACACGAACATCGATGCCTTCTTCTGCCAAAGCAGCTTGCGCTTTAACTGCCAACTGTACTTCAGAACCAGTTGCGATAAGTTGTGCTTGTGGAGTGCCATTTTTGGAATCAGAGACAACATAACCACCACGTTTGATGTTTTCACGAACGCCATCTACGGTTCCAGCAAGAATTGGCAAGTTTTGACGAGTCAGAACCAAAGCAACCGGATTCTCTTTGTTTTCCATAGCATAAGCCCATGCTGCAGAAGTTTCGTTAGCATCAGCCGGACGAATAACAGTCAGACCTGGGATGATACGCAGGGAAGCCAATTGTTCGATTGGTTCATGCGTAGGACCATCTTCACCAACTGCAATACTGTCATGCGTCAGTACATAGGTTACTGGCAATTTCATGATCGATGCCAAACGAATTGCTGGACGCAGGTAGTCTGTGAATACGAAGAATGTTCCTCCGAATACTTTAAGACCAGTGTGCAGAGCAATACCGTTCATTGCAGCAGCCATACCAAACTCACGTACGCCGAAATAAATGTTGCGGCCATCATAAGATTCTGGTGTGAAGGATGTCAAACCATTCAAATGCGTCATAGTGGAGCTTTCCAAGTCAGCGGAACCACCCACTAGCTGAGGAACGCCAGCAGTCAGACCGTTAAGCGCACTACCGGAAGCGACACGAGTCGATACTGCTTTATCTTCAGTAGTGTAAGTTGGAAGGTTAGCATCCCAGCCTTCTGGAAGATCGCCATTGATTACTGTTTCGAATTGTGCAGCCAGCTCTGGATATGCTTTTTTGTAAGCTGCAAATTTATCGTCCCAAGCTTTGTTAGCTGCGATTCCGTTTTTCTTCACTTCTGCAAAATGTGCACGAACTTCGTCAGGCACATAGAAATCTTCTTCGTATACCCATTTGTAGAAATCTTTGGTCAGCTTAGCTTCTTCTGCTCCAAGTGGAGAACCGTGAGTACCGCCATGGCCGCCTTTACCTTGTTTGTTAGGGCTACCATAACCAATAACTGTTTTCACTTCGATCAAAGTCGGTTTGCTAGTCTCAGCTTGCGCCTCAGCAATAGCTTTTTCAATAGCCGGAAGGTCATTTCCGTCTTCTACACGCAGAACTTGCCAACCATAAGCATCAAAACGTTGAGCTACATTTTCGGAGAAAGAAAGATTCAATTTACCATCAAGGGAAATATCATTTGAATCATACAATACAACCAATTTTCCGAGTTTCAAATGACCAGCAAGAGAAGCGGACTCAGAAGAGATCCCTTCCATAAGGTCACCATCACCACAAATAGCATAAGTATAGTGGTCAACTACATTATGTCCTTCTTTGTTGTAGGTTGCGCCCAATTGAGCTTCGGCCATAGCCATACCAACGGCCATACCAATACCTTGTCCAAGCGGACCTGTAGTTGCATCAACACCAGCTGTGTGACCAACTTCCGGGTGACCAGGAGTCAAGCTACCCCATTGACGGAATTGTTTCAATTCTTCCATAGGAAGATCATAGCCGCTAAGGTGCAGCAAGCTGTACAGAAGCATGGAACCATGTCCAGCGGACAATACAAAACGATCGCGGTTTACCCATGTTGGATGATCAGGGTTATGATTCATTGTTTTTGCAAACAGTTGGTAGCCCATTGGTGCAGAACCCATTGGCATACCTGGATGGCCGGAATTCGCTTTTTCGATAGCATCAATAGCCAACGTACGAATTGTTGTGATAGACAGGTTATCTACTGTTGAGTTTTCTTCCTTCTGGATCGCTTGTTCTTGTTCACTCATTTAATAGTTCCTCCTCTGAAATCTCAAGAATGTCATTTTGACTCTTATTGTATCACTAGTGTGGAAGCAATTCCAATTGTTTTTAAAAACTCTTTGTTTGACAGCTTATGTTTTGCAATATCTACGCATTTATATACGCAAAAGTAACTATGTCATGAGACGGGTTTTTACTTAGCCTATGGTCTAGTTTTCTATTGCGACTAAAGTTTGTTTTACAATGCTCGAATATAAAGTAAGATGGAGTTACTCAAGTAAAATTTTCATTCATTATCCAATATCTCCAAGTGGAAAGGAATTCTGAACATGACTTCGAAAAAGGATGTTTATATTGTGCTTACCGGTACAGGTACAGCCTTCAGTGGTTTCATTAAGTGGTTTACAAAAGCTGATCTGAACCATGCTTCGATCGCCTTTGATAGTGAACTACGTGAGGTGTACAGCTTCGGAAGAAAAAAAATGCACAATCCATTCGTCGCGGGTCTGATTCAAGAAAATTTCATTCACCCTTTTTATAGCAGCGCAAATTGCTCTATTTATCAGTTACGTGTTAGTGCCACGGAATACGATGCCATGTACAATCATGTCCAAGGGATGATGAAAAATCAGGAACGTTATAAATACCATCTTTTAGGCCTGATCGGCGTACTTCTAAATGTTAAAATAGATCGAGAGAACGCTTATTTCTGCTCTCATTTTGTTGCTTCCTTATTTGAAAATACCGCAGTTCAGCCTGTGAATAAGCCTTCCTGCTTTGTTACCCCGGAGGATTTCGCTCTTTCACTCTGTTCCCATAAAATATTCAGCGGCAAGTTATCCTATTATGTGCGTAGAGCTCAAAGAGCCTCTGCGCGTTCGACGAATATACCTTTACATACACCTTCCGTTGCGACAAGAATGATGAGAATGAATGAAGAACGGACTGAAGGAGTTATATAAGTTGTTGCTCGTAAAAAAGGGCTATGCGGATCGTATTTCCGCGTAGCCCTTTTTAGATGGAAAAAGGATAAAGTCGTAGATGTATCATTACTTCACACGATGGTTCCGAAAATATTCGGACCAATCGCCAGCGATCACAACAGTAACTGTATCTATTTTGGTATTGTACTCATTCTTAGCTGTGAAGGTAAATTTCACTGGACCATCGGGAAGTTTCACAAATGCTGGATCATATAATTCGCCTGTCCACAAGGTTTTGTCACTGTTCGTTGGATTTAGTTGCGTAAAATAACCTCCCGTCATCGTTACCTCAACAGTATCAGGTAGACCGGTTGCTATCCCTTGCAATATAAATCGCTCACCTGCCCAAAACACATTGTAGCCTCTTGGACTCTCCTCATTACCGCTCTTGTTCAAATTGTAGCCTTTACGGTTGTTATTCCATTCCTCTGTGTGCTGGACCCTACCTTTAATATTCAGCAGATTAACCATGAAATATTTACGCGCTGAGATATTACTCCAGTTATAACCATCAAAAGCTTCCACTTCCACGGCATATTTTTCGTTCTCAACCAATATTCCCGCGGGCACTTGCCACTGTTTGGCACTTGAATTTTGTTCGCCAGATTGAACCTTAACCATCCCTGTCGCCATGTTGATAATTTGTACCTTATACCGCTGTTGTTCATCTCCATCCTCATCTTGATAATCCCACTTGATGATTGGTGTAAGCGTACTTGCGATCATAGGCTTACTTGAGTCAGTACTTGTTGGGTACGTTATCGTTACGGTCGGTTTACGGTTGGCTACGGTGATAATCAGAGATAGCTCTCGATACAGTCCTAGAGAATCCGTAACGGTTTGTTTCAAGGTAAAGACGCCATTTGAGGTGAATTTCTTCGTAAATTCAGCTTGAGTACTAGCCAATCCGTACGTCCCGTTGGATGATTTCAAATCATACTTATAGCTGATCGTATCTCCTTTTGGAATGTCTGGATCCGTCGCTTTGCTCTTGATATTAAGAAGATCCGTCCGATAAATCGGCTCTTTGGCAGCATCTCTACCTGTATCCGTGATTAGTGTGAATCCAGGCTGCGGCGGATTGTCGATGATAAACGTTTTTTCGTTAGATATTTCTGACCAGGATAACTTGGAATAAGCCCGCCCATATACAGTGAAGTATTCAAATCGATTGAATGTATGGTTAGGGAGTTGATATTGCCGCAGCTGACCTGTGGTGTCAAGGTTCTCAACTGTCTTAACTAAGAGTCCGTCTTTTGAAAAAAATTCTAAACGGTACTTCTCCTGCCGATCACTCTCTGGGTCTGTATAATTCCATTTAATTAATGGATCTCCTTGTATTTCGGCATCTATTACGGATGGATTGGTTACGGTTCCCGACGGGGTTATCAATGTCATCGAGGGCGCTAGATTCTTAGTAACATTCACCTTCAACGTAGCTATATTAGACTTATCACCGATCTGATCGATAACCCAGTGTTCCAATGTATAGATACCGGACTCAGGAAAATTAACATCAATATTAGGAGTTCGAAACCATTGCGTAATGCCATCACTATCTGTTACTTTCCAGAAGTATTGCAGACTAGCGAGATCTGAGGGATCTCCATCCTCATCAAAAGATGTATATTGTCGGGTATCATATTGGAATACTGCCGATGGACCATTAATAGCAGCTGTTGGAACATGATTTTTAACAGTAAATACACGTGTTGCATTGGAACTTAAAGCTCCAATACTTGAGGGATTAGGTACGTCTGTTGCTTTAAGGCGCATTTCCCATCCTTCTGATATAGCCTGTTGCGGTGAAATTCCGTTTCCAGCAATAAGATCTCGTATCGTCAAAGATTGGTTGCGGTTGCTGCCAGCATAATAATAAGGACTATTGTTGAGTTTGGCGTACCATAAATAAGCAAGCGAATCTCCATCTTCATCAGGATCTGGTGTTAGATTATCCATTGTAATTACAGTATCTCGATATACTTCAGCTGGCATGTTAAATGCTGCTGCGGGTGGGTGATTAATCACCTGGACATTTTGGCGATACCAATCTGACCATAAACCTCGGTTGTCATGCACTTGTAAACTAATTTGATAATTACCGATTCCAAAAGCTGCGATATTAGGTGGCGTTGTAGCTCCACCCCAATGCTCCCAAACTTTGTTCCAACCATCTTTGATAACCGTCCAGTAATACATATCTAATGGATCATTATCCGGATCAAACGATTTGTCTGTTATGGTAGTAGCTTTGCGATAGGAAACAATATTAGGATCAACAGTAAATAACGCTACGGGAGGTAGATTACCTGCAGCCCCCACCGTCCTTACACACCAGTCGCTCCAGACTCCTAACCCATTTTCACCATCGACATCACGTACTCTAAGACGTATGTCATATTGTCCAGAACTCGGTAATTGAGCTGGCGGTTGACCATCTGTCCATATTTCAGAATCAGTTTTTTTATACTGCCATTGCCAAGCTATAAGTCCCTTATTAACAGCCGTGATGTGGTCCAAATCGTAGGAACTATCTGTTAGCAGAAGAGATCCCCACGCCAGTTTGGCAGCAAACAATGCAATGGGCTTCCGATGAACATGATAGGTCATTGAAGATAAATTATCTCGGCTCCATAAACGATAGACATCGAATCTGTCATCGTTTTTAGGATTATCTCGTGCTTGAAAGGTTGCGTTATAGAGTCCGCTATATGGAAAGGAGGTATACCTTTCTGAACGCCATAACCCACTATCCGAAACGATACCCATTGAATTATCGAAGAAATACGGGTTATGATCGTATCTATAGCGTTCTTGATATTTAGAATCTCCTTCATAGTCCTTGTATGTGGTTGATACGTCTATAGGAGTGTTAATCAATATAAAGGATTTATTCCTAAGCCTATAAGATACATTAACAACCAACGATTTCTCATCCTTATAATTATAGGGATCCACAACCTTGATAATGATATTGTGTCGTCCGGGAGGAATTCCGTCTGCCAAAACATCTATTGGGATGGAAAACCATTTATTATTTAGTGCCTGTTGGACATTGACTTGTTTATAGAACACATTAGGGATTTCAGCACTAACGACTAGATCATTATTGTCCACATCTCGAACATATCCCTCGATGTTCATTCCACTGAATCCTGGCTCATTTAATAGCTGCTGCTCGCTTGGTGTAGTCACTGTAAGAGTAGGTGCCGAATTTATTACTAGAGGTATGTTCTCCCAATCATAATATACGTTGTTATGCCAACCATTCATCCATTCGTTAGGTTGGTGTTGCGCATCACTTGCTCTTAGCGCGACTCTAAGGGCTTTTGGAATGCCATACTTCGCTGGATAAGCATAACTTTCATAAAAAGCGGTTGTATTTCTGTCAAGGTTAAACTGAAGACTATCCGAACTTTTCACAGGTGGCATTTCTTCAATTCTCCATGAGGCATCAGTAGCATAATCAGTATTACCACTTCCATCTGTCCTGTACATATAACTGTAAATATTAAGAAATCTAGTACGCTGCGTATCATAGTACCAATTAATATCCCCTGATGTTAAAACTACAGGCGCATCAGGTACATAATCGTAGCGCAGTATTCTTGTTGTTAGATTAAAAGTAATATTGGTTAGGGTCATAGCAGGCATATTCAAATTCAAAGATCCTATATTCCCCATAGCAGGCTCCCAAGGAGTTGTTTTATTAAATCCTTCAAGACGAATATCCATAAAATTGACGATATTTGGGTCACCTGCCGCCTCTACCTTAACACTCCCCGAATAAAATTCAGGGAATGAAAGAAGTAGTAATACAAGGGCCATAAACGTTGAAATTGTTTTTTTAAATTTCCGCATCTCTAATCCTCTCTACCATGACCAATCGACATCAGGTGCTTGATTTTTAACCGTAAAGATTCGTTCGATTACATTTTGTGTAGCTTCCGAATCTATGGATTGCCGATCAGCCTGCGTCACAAACTCAGCAATAGTAGGCTGACCAAACTCTTCAAATACAGTTAGTCTTACTTCGTATTTCCCGACTTCCTTTACCTTGAGATTCAAACGATCTAAATTCTCATTGCTAAAAATAGCCCATGGCTCACCTGTAAAACTACCGTTGTTATCTGAATCGTAACGGTATTCCCAAAGCCTACGAGCCACAATATCTTGATCTGGAGAGTAAGACATATCATCTATTGATAGGGTCGCTTGATTACCATCTGAAGGATTGCGATACGCTGTTCCAGCCATCGTAAAGTACGCAAAAGGTTTCTGGTCTGGTGCTATATCAAAAGTTGTTTCGTTTCTCGCAGTTAGCCCTAATGTATTCTCCACATAAATGGTTGCTTCATATTTCCCTGGCTTCTTGAATAGCACATCTTTGCTATATACCCCGTTCAGCGATCCGCTATATTTAATATCAGAATTCGTTCCACCTGATACGGCTGTGATGGTGATTTTAGTCTTAGCATCTACTAATGGATAGTGAGTCGGGCTACTAACGTAACTTTGTATGATAACCTTTCGATTTTGCTTTAATGTACCATCTACCCTGATAGATGCATCTGGTTTTGGCTCGATGATATTAATCTCAGTGCTAGTACTTCCAGTCATTTTGTCATCGTCCATTACAGTCAAAGCAAGTGTTTGTTCCCCCAAATGGTCTTTATCATACCAAAGCGTTCCCCTTGGCAAAGTGCTCAATTCTCCCTTAGCATTAGGGGTATCCCAAAAGTAATCCGTAATATAACCATCGGGGTCATACGACCCTGCTGCACTGGCTACAAACTCTTGTCCTGCTTTTACAGTTTTCGGTGCATTTATAAGAGCTACTGGAGGTTTTAACTCTCTCGGTAGTTCTGGCGGTGATGTAGGACCTGGAAACCCTCCTCCCGGAGGATCTGAGGTTGTATACACTCCTGCTTTGACTGTAAAAGATTCTTTTAACGAGTCGAACTTACTTCTTTTGGTCACGACTTCATTCTTAAATCTCACTACTATACTTAGTTCGTACTCTTGACTGTAGTTACTTTTACCTGCCACTTTCTCCTTTGGAATTTCAAATTTGAAAGTTTCGTTTGCCGTTAGGGTTTTGGTATACACCTTTTTTGTCTGGAGTGAACTGTCATTCCCTTTTTCTTTGGCATAAAAAATCCATTCTGAAATGTTCGAAGTATCTTTATAGGATAGCAATTCGCCCTTCAAAGCGATTTTAACTGGCACGTTCTTATTATCAAACTTAATTGGGTTTGGATTAGGTTGTTCTATAATTGCGGAACCTGTGAGTGTAGCTTCATCTGGGAGACCGTATTCAAAGCTGACTGTTCCCCCGTAGCTGTAGGTGGTTACTTTGGCGTCTGCGGTGTAATAATATTCTGCGAATGCTAGATATCTTCGTCCTTCTGCCTTTCCAGTTAAACCATCATTATTTTCAGGATCCCATGGGACGCCCTTAGGAATCGAATAGTTTATAATTACTCTTCCATTTTTAAATTTTGGATCTTGGGCATATGAGGGTTTACCCGTGTATTTAGGTTCTATAGTAGATTGAATAATGTCTTGAGATTCAATAATCTCAGTTTTAGATCCGTTATACCATTTTAGATATTCTTTTTCTTGATAGGGACCTGCAGTTACTGAGGTTACAGGTGGATTCTTGGAGGGATATCCATCCTCTGCATGCTTATCATATGTCGACATACTATCTTTTTTTTCACTGTACTCATTAATTTGCCATCTTCTACCGTCTGAGTATAACCAAATTGAATTGTAGATTATAGTCTTATACAGTGCTTCATACGAAGCTCTATACCCCTGCACACCTTTAATATATTTTTGATTAGAGACTCCCTTTAACGTAACTTTAATCTTCCCGTTCTCCAAAGATAGGCTTGTTTTTTCGTTAGATCCACTGTATTTTAAAGTACCTGTCTTGACTGATGAACTAGACACTCCACTAGGAAATTCTAAATAAAAATCTTTAGCTGCATTGTTTGACCCTTGCAAACCTGTGGTAATAGGAACAGCAATCGAGGTCAATTTCGTCTCAGCTGCTTGTACTGAAGTAAGTGTCATAAGCTGAAAGAGCAATAAAAAACATAGACATGAGATGATTATTTTTTTCATTTTTACTTACTCCGGTGATTTGACTACAAATTTTTCATCAAATCCACCGTCATGGTATAACCGAATAACAAAATAATTAATGTCTTTATCATATAAATAAGCTTGGTAAGTAGATAATTGCTCTCCTGGCTTAAGGTTATAATAATAATAAGCTTCTTTATTATTTAATTTTTTCACGTTTGCTTTTGGCCAAATTTCATCTATTTGCCCAAATCTCTGCAGAGTTAAAGTCCATTTTTCTTTACGATCATCCAATGTTCTTTTTACTATTTTGTTACTGTTATTTATAATTGTGATCTTAGTCCAAATGAGGTACTTAGGATTACTAACCATAGCACTGAATGAATCATAATCATATTTCTTCACTAGATTTTGTGCATCTTTTGACTTGAAATCATAAATCATAAACTTCTCCAGCGTATAACTAAGCCCACCCGCCGTAACCGTAATCGGTAACTCCAAATCCTTTTTCAAACCATATTTACTTAAGTTATCCCTCATAATAGGTACTGGTGTAGCAGTAGATTTTACTGTAGTTGTAGTTGTTGGTGTAGCTGCGGCTATTGGTGTAACCGCTGCTGCGTTAGTAATCACGTTCTGCCCCAATACCATGCTAAATAACATTGTCGTAGTCAAAGCTGCCCTTACAATGGTCTTCTTCATCACTGAATCTCTCCCTTTTCTTTAATTGGATTTTTATTACTTATTGAACTTATACTCCTGAACTGCTGGTACCCTGATGGGCTGTTGTGTTTTGGATCTGGAGATCAGAACCGGGTGCTCCGTCTCAATGACGGCAATAACCGAAGGACCTGCGATGTATTTGGTTATGCCATATTCGCTATCCTCGTATAAAAGTGGAAAAGTCACTCCATCGGAATCGTCAATAATATCGAATTTCACAATTTTCACTTGTGTCTTAAAACGACTGCCCCCTTGGGGGGAAAGACCGCTATCAAGGCCTAGATTGTTCTGCAGGGTTTGCTGAAAAGTATCGTACGCTTCTGTAGGATCTATAATCAGATGACCACGAGTCAATTCGGTCTCATCTAATTCCTGTGCGGCATCGTGAACAGCGATATTATTTGCGTCTTTTAACATGCTGCGCAGCTGGTCCCACTCCTGATTCTGGATCTGAAAGAACCAGGAGTAGATAAAGATCAGTAGGACAAATGCCAGCTTAATAATGTAATCCATAAATTACGCTCATCCCTTAGTCAATCGAGATACTCACTCATAATTGATCCATGCCCATAATATCGAGTCGGCTGCGAAACCGTAGAAAAATTATAAGGAAACAGATTTATCCGCGGCGCGGTTACATACACATCAATTCGTTGCTTTCGCTCTTGAACGGTGTCTGTACTGCTAGTAATTTCTATCGAAGCTTCAGCAAATCCAATCGCCTTCAGATTTGAAATTACTTCATTCCGCATAGAAGCTGTAACCATCCCCTCTGTTGCTGCTTTTTGTGTGATATAGGACGTATTAGCTTTGACCTGTAAATCTAGCAGATAATCTATGTAGGAGAAGATAGGCTGCAGGATAATAAACAGGACTAGCCACATGAACAATGCCCGGAGGACGGTCTCCTTCATTAGATACGCCTCCTTCTAATACTGTTCCACTTGCTTAGTATGTGAGATGATGTCGTCCTGACTGCTGCCGATCATATGCGTAGCTACCGTGACAAACATCCCCGCAATTATAAATCCAATGGCCAAAAACATAGCGACGGAAATAGAGTCTTTTTTCATCTGATTTATACCGAAACGTGAGTCATGGACATAGTTACAGCAGTTTGGCTAGGAACCAGCGGTTGAGTTAGAGATACCCCCGGGATCGTCGGTCTATTATCATCGGCAGCATTAATCACGTCACGCACCAGAGGAATCAAAATGGCAATTACGATGGCCACACACAAAAAACCGATAGCGATAAACAAACCTGTAGAAATAGCGTCTTTTTTCATTGTTAATTTCTCCCTTTTTATTTTAGGTTTTAAAAATAAGGTTGAATATACAATTTTTCACTGGAACATGCCGACTCCATTAAAATTTCCTTTGATTAGCAAAATGTACTGCATCGCCATCGCAACGATCATCAAAAAAGTAGCAATCGATGGAATAACATTAATAATCGTCGATATATCACCGATGAATGACCATTTTTTTAAATACTGATCGCTGGAGATTTTGGAGATAATCTTGCCTTGTTCACGCAAATAGTTTGCAGCTTCCGTGTCATCATCCATACCTTCTGTAGCCAGTAAAATGGACCGGATGTCATTAATAAAGTGATGGTTATCCGGAAATTTGGCACAAAACCATTCAATCGCCCCCTCCACACCCTCATCTACTGCCCGTTCTGACAGCTCATACAAGTCCTGACGTATATATTGAAAATGTCCCGCTGTACTCCCACAAAAAGCACCAAACTGCACATATCCGCGCTTACGTAGGCGATTATTCTCATAGAGGCGAATGAAGGAGATCAACTCGCCATCTTTTTGAATATTCGTCTTTTGGTGAAGCCACGCCAACACCCAACCAAGCGGAAGATAACGCATCGGACTGCTGATTACGAGAATAAGTAGAGCAATTAGAGGGTCATAGAATGAAAAAGGAACAGATCGGATGAAATTGCTGACGACTTGGCTAAATAAATAGATGATTGCCGCTGAATAACGAAATAGCGTAACTTTTCGAGCTGAAATTGATAAACCACATTCATTCAATAATTGCTGAAATCTATCACTCTGCACGCGTTCACCCAGCGCATTCCACCGTATGCCCAGTCGGACAAGATATCGTTCCTGCTTACTGCTGCTGCTCACAAACACAAGTAATGCGATATACACGATCCCGATCACTGTAATTAGTAGTAATAATCTATCCATAGTTCATCACCTTAGTGGTAGTCCAGTTTGGGTCTGGCAAGAATAGTACTGATCACAAAAGAGATAAAAAGGCCGGAGACGATCACCATCAAAAAGGAAAGACCTGCCGTAGTTTCGAACTGCAGTTGAAAATAGACATCGGGCTTCAGCATATACATAAAGGTTCCAACCGTAGATACCAGCACCAGAAGATTCCCATATAAGCCAAGGCTGATCGCATCTCTACTTCCTGCTTTTACAGTCAAAATCGTCTCTCTCTGCTGCTCCATAGAACGATTCAACAGCATTAGCGAGCTTTTTAAATAACGGGTTCCCTCCTTCTCGGCATAGAGCAAATCTGATATAAACTCTAAAGCAAAGGTGGTGCCAATCGCGCTGGAGAATCTCCCTGCCTCCTCAACAAGCTCCTTCTCATTACTATAATTAGAAAATGCGGCACCAAGCAGCTTCAGAGGACTCTTTAGTACATTTTTATCTGTTAGAAAATCCGCTGTCCGATCAAGGATCGAATCTACCGACAAATGTGTGAATTTGGTGGAGATTTTGACTACATCGAGAAGATCGTAGCTTCCATGTACCTTCCGCTGTGCATAGATGTATCTCATACGAAAATAAGGAATCGTCGCAGATATTACAGCTATAAAAAGCGGAAATCTCCACGCCCCCTGAATCGGCTGTCCCTCATTAAAAGTAATCCCCTCCAAAAAAGGATTGTTAAAACGCAACCTTCCAGGGAGCTCACTAAGTGTCAGTAGTCCTGATAAGAAAACCGCAATAAACAAAATGGCTGTACGCATAACAAAACGCATAACGCTAATGTCCGGTTCATACTTCCGGTGTACGAAATAGAGAAGCTTGTCCAGATGGCGGTAGAGCCACAGCCTTTTTTTAACCGAACTAACTCTTTTGCCAAAAATACTCATCTTATGTTTAATTCGAAAATCGACTTTCTGGAATACCTGCCGTAAATGCCTTTCGATGAGCAGTTTGGTGAGTAACCACAGTCCCCACGCAATCCATAAATGAAGGACAAAACGAAAAATATACAATAGTAAATCCATAGCTGCACCTCCTCACTCATTAAGTACTATCTTAGATTTCAAGCTTTCTTTAAGCGGCTGATCCATCGGCTTTGTTGAAGCAAGTCGTCCCAGCTCTTTTTGGACAATCTGCGTAGCCTGCGCATTTTTCTTAGTCATTTTCAGCATCAGATTTTTCGTCAGCTTGTCATTGTAAGACCAACACATTTCCTGCGGCTCCCAGCGCATAAGATCATTAGCAAACACTGAATTTCTATCCTCTTCGTAAAAGATTTCTGATATTCGCGCCAGCCGCTTCTTCCCGTTCGGAACACTCTCCAAAATAAACACTAGCTCGCATGATTTCAGCGCAGAGATCAAATGCCCCTTAAGACTCCCGCCAATTCTTGTCGACACAGCAAACGCACCTTGATAAGGAATGTCCTCCGAATCCACGGTGTGGAAGGTTCCGGTAATCCCGTCGTATCCTTTTTCCCCACTCCACAAATAAAATTCCCACTCGTTATAACGCATCTCTGTCATATACAAAATATTTGGGTCATGCCGCAGCGACTCTACTCCCACCTCCATCAGTTCCTCATTCGCAGCTTGAATTGGGATAATCCGATGGCCTTTAATCTGATACGGTAAAATGGATTCCGGATGTTTCTCTATCATCACCACTCCCATGCAGGATGAAGAGCCAAGCAGCTGCTCACCAACAATCGTATTGGCAAAGGTTGTTTTTCCTGACCCTACAGCACCTGCAATAATGGTATTGCGAAACGTGGACGATAACGCCCGAATGAACTCAACCGCCTCCGCAGGAATACATTCCGTACCCGCTTGATCCTCCAAATCCAGAAATTCTACAACTTGTCGCCGCAGTGATATCGTAGTAAAACCCTCCCAGACCCTAGGTGATACCCAAATCGCAAGCCGAATAAATCGACCTGGCCAGAGCGGATCATCCATTTTGAACTCCACCGAAGGATTATCCTTGTTCAGCTTTTTATTGGGATCACTTTTTAGTAAGGAACGCTTCAGCTGCTCCACCCGATCCAGTGAAGGCATCTCATACGGATAAGCTATAAACTCACCTTTATGGTTATAAAAAATTTGCTTCCCAATCATTTGTAATCCGGTTGACTCGCTGTATGCACGATCAGTAAACCAACGATACGCTGGTCCAAAGCCCTTCCACTCGTGATACAGCGCCTCTGCCGCCGTTCGGTACGCTTCTGGAACCTTTCCAGTAAAAGGTGTTTTTCGTAAGTACTTCTCAATCTCATTCATAAAAAAGCTAACTGCCTGCGGATCGCCAATCAAAGCCTTTGCATTTAGCTCGAAGTAAGCGTCATCCTCACGTTCTAATCCTTCGTTCATCTCGGTCTTCATTTTTTGTAAAAAAGCATAAAATTCTTCCTTGCCCGGTTTGCTAGTGCGTAACACGCTTTGTTTTAGAGAAAAGAGTGGACGACTCGCGAGAGTTTCAATCATAGAAATATCCCTTTCTTTTTGGCCTCTGGCGCTAATCCCATCGACACCAATAGAGAATGTACCTTATCATCCACATGCTGTAGCTCTTTTTTGCCTAGAGGCAAGCTTTCCTGCAAGGGCTGGTAATACGGTAACTCCAGCAAGATTTCAGTGCCAAATCTAAGGGCCATATTTTTGGACGAAGATATTTCCTCCACATTACTGCGGTTAATGATCAGCTGGAAATCATGCGGACGCAGATCTATATGCCCCGCAAGCTCGAGTAGAGGTTCAAGTCTATATTCATGTTTAGGATGAGTGACAATCATGCGTAACAACGACTTTTGCATACCGACATACCACGCAGCACTCTCGGGAATTGAACCGAAATCAGCAATAACCACATCCGCATTTGCTCCAGCTCTAGCCAAGAAATATTCGATCTCCTCCTCCAGATAATCCTGGACACTCAAGTAGTCGTAATTCCCCGGTAGATACAAATAGCCATCCTGCCTAATCAATTGCTCGAAATCTTCATCATGAATCATCTTCCCTGTAAGCTTGGGGCGCAGTTTGTCTAGACTGATCGTCGCTTTGCGGTCATACCCGGGGTCATATAAATCCAAACCAAGTACAAGAACACGTAGACCTGCCGCAGCAATTCGTCTTGCGAACAGCTTCGCCACACTTGTGCAACCAATGCCTGGACCTGAGCCAAAAAAGCCAACCAAATTGCTCCGTTCCTCGCCATCCTCTTCCAGGATAAAACGAATCTTCTCTAGCACTGCTGACGAGGTAGAACGAGGAGGAATAAAATATAGACCTAAGCTTTCACATAACATATGCACAGCTTGATAGCCCCGAATTCCCTTTTGCAGATATAAATACAGGATCATAGAGCTTGGATATTTGTATCGCAGCTCGCTAAGCGCTTGAACAGGTACCTGGTCACTAGTAACCATTAACATATGACCTTCGGTATGCGCCGGATCGGGATACACGTTTTGTGTAACTACATTAAATCCCGCGTTTTTGATATCATTAATCGTTAACTGATCTATGCCCAGACTAAATATTTTCAAGGCAATCTCCCCCTACTCTACCCGTACGATCCACAGCTTTTTGCCCTGCTCCAAAAATTGCCCTAGCCTTTGACCCTCATTTTTCTTCAGCTTCAATTCTGGTGTCGCCACCTTGCCAGTAGAAGTGAATCGGTTATTGTTGTTACCTTTCTCAGAATCCTGCACATCATTATTGTCTTCTGTTCGCACATAGTTCACGGTAACTCCAGATAAGAAGATCTCTTTAGTAGGATCGCTAAGCCAGCTTTGTTCTTTCACCTGCTCCTCGTTTTCTTTTTCCCCTGTATTTGAAACGAGCGCCTCTCGCTGCTTCTCTCGATCACCTTCTACAAGATAAATGTCTACCTTATCCCGGCTTCGCAACGAACCATTAATGGCATAGATGGCTTCCTTCGGAATAGGAAATATACCTTCATCCCGCAAAGGCTCTAAATCACTAACATCCACCAGTGATGCTGTCAAAATACTACCGTTAGTCAGATTCACATTCGTAATTTTGTGCTCCACTTGTGCGATTTCCGTAATTACACCAGAGGGTATATCCTTGGTCTGAACAGAATCCAGATACAAATCACTTGCTTTCAGCTCATAATTTTTAGGTAGAGATTCCCCAGCTCCCACCTTAACTTTGACCACGGTTTGGGAAAGCACGTAGGGCTTGAAATAGAGATCATAACCTAGCAATCCCCCGAATCCAGTAATCAAAATGAGACTTGCGAAGAAATAATTACGTTTTAACAAACGTCCCCGCTGTAACGACAAACCTTCCACCTCCTTAACTACATGATTTTTGAGAACGACAAAAAGCACCTTGGCATAAATGCCAAGCTGCTGGTAAAATGCTTTTTTACCTCATAGAGATTTAGAGAACTATTAAATTAAAGGGTTCCGGTGAAAGCCCTCGGGCATAATCGTTGCTTTCACCGGAGAATACCTTTATTTAAATACTACAGTTTTATTCTGATGGACGAGAATTCGGTCCTCGATATGCCATTTCACCGCACGAGCCAGAACAACACGTTCAATGGTACGTCCAATCCGTTTCAGCTCAATAACATCATCACTGTGGCTTACCCGCTGTACATCCTGTTCAATAATCGGTCCACCGTCTAGTTCTTCAGTAACATAGTGAGCAGTTGCCCCGATAATTTTCACCCCACGTTGATACGCTTGGGCGTATGGATTGCCGCCAATAAAGGCAGGCAGGAAAGAGTGATGAATATTAATAATCTGATGGCGATAATGCTCAATAAAGGACGGCGAAATAATCTGCATATACCGTGCCAATATAATAACATCGATATCGTCTCCGATGACCTCTAACTGGCGTTTTTCTGCTTCAGCCTTAGTATCCGCTGTGACTGGAATATGATGAAATGGAATGCCAAACGACTCGACATAAGATTTCATATCCAAATGGTTACTAACGACGAGGGCAATATCGGCATCGAGATCGCCCGCTTGCCACTGCCAGAGCAGTTCAACAAGACAATGGTCTTCTTTAGAGACGAATATGGCAAGTTTCTTCTTATGACGAACATTAAAGATCTTCCAGTCCATCTTAAAACGCTCCGCCACTCCGCCAAATTGAGAGCGAATCTCTTCCAGACGATCGCCTAATTCAGGTAGGTCAAACTCGACTCTCATAAAGAACATTCCACCATCTGGATCCATCGTATACTGATCCGACTGCACAATATTTGCGCCATGCTGATACAGAAAGTGTGATACAGCCGCCACAATTCCCGGTCCGTCAGGACAGGAAATGAGCATACGTGCCCGGTTGGAATAATGCTCGACACCTGACGAATTGTTTCTTTTTACGTGTAATTCCATGACCCTCTTCCCATCCTCTCATCTACATACGCAATCTGAAGTATAGCTTAAGCGTTCACGAGCACTTATTTGCCTGCTAACCAAGCAATTAAGCGATGATTAATAGCTTCCTCGCTTAGCTGCGGGAACAGCTGGGCAGCGACAACTTCATCGTATAGACGCTCCAGTGGTTCACGTGGATCAGCTTTTTTAGCTTTGGCATCGTTCTTCAGCAGCTCCCAGACATTAAGTACATATTGACGGGAATCGATCTCCTGCTTGGCAAAAAATTCACGTAATGTTTCAACATCCTGCACGAATTCCGCTCCAAATCGTTCAGCTACATTACCACGCAGCAAAGCGATCTCCACCTCATACATCGGACGTTGTGTCTTAGCATCTTTACCAATCCATGGGGTCTCCAGAATGAAAGGCAGACCTTCCAGCTTTTCATGGTGTACGATTTTGTTAATCGTATCAAAGCCAATCCAACCCGAGCCAATTGGAGTGTGACGGTCTTTGCGAGCGCCACATGGATTTTTACTGTCATTAATGTGGATTACACCAAGACGGTTCAATCCGATAGTCTCATCAAATTTGTTGAGAACACCGTCCAAATCATTAACGATATCATAGCCAGCATCATGAATGTGGCAAGTATCAAGACAGACCGACAGACGTTCGTTATGTTCGACCTTAGCAATAATAGAAGCTATCTCTTCGAAGCTGCGGCCGATCTCTGTTCCTTTGCCAGCCATAGTTTCTAGAGCGATATGCACTTCCGTTTCGTTCGTGCCTCCAAGCACCTCATTCAAGCCATCTGCAATCCGCTGAATACCATATTCAGCATCTTTATCAGTGAACGCACCTGGATGTAATACAATATGCTTGACCTCAAGTGCATGGGTACGGCGAATTTCCTCTTGCAGGAAATCAACAGCCAGTTGATACGTATTCTCTTTATAGGAAGCGAGATTAATAATGTAAGGTGCATGGACAACAATCTCCTCTACACCATTTTCTTTCATAACTTGCTTCCCTTCGTTGGGATACATGGCATCAATCGGCTTGCGGCGCGTATTCTGCGGCGCTCCTGTATATATCATAAACGAGCTGGAACCATACTCATTTGCTTCATTTGCTGCGGTCAAAAGACCCTTGTCCGAGCAAGACACGTGTGAACCTATTTTCAGCATACTTCTTCCCTCTTTCCTTCACGAATTAACCCCTATTCTACCGTGATCGGAAAAATAAATCTAGACGAGGCCAATATGCCGGGTTCTGCTTCGCAAAACTTTGGAAATAAGCTATACTTTAATATGAGAATAATTCGTGTGAGAATCCTCATTGCCAAAAGGTGGTGTATGCATGTTTATCCAATCAGGACTTGGTTTATTATCCACACCGAGCAATTGGTTTATGAACTCTATCGCTTTCTGGACATTTATGCTGCTTGGTTCCATGTGTATCGGCGGTTTTTTTATGTTCCGCAAATTCCTAAAGGTCCTGCCCAAAGCTGATGGAAAGTCAAAGCTAGACTGGCAAAATTACTGGGTGGAACGTAGCCGCCCGCTCTGGAGTGACGAAACAAAGGCCTTTTTGGACCAGCTTGTTCAACCTGTACCTGGGCCATTTCGTGATATTGCGAAGCATTCTATTGCTGCCGAGATCGGAAAAATCGCAGTCGAGAGCAATGCAAAAGAAGTTACTCGCGATCACTGCATTAAAGGTTACATAGTTGCCACACCGCGGCGCGATAACCGTTTTCTTGTCAATTTTCTCGAAAAGAATAAAATCGACTACTCTGCTTACCAGCATTTGTTTAAGTAAAATTTTAATGAATTGTACGATTTAGAACGGAGGCCCTCCTTTGAAATATGTGATATGTGGCGGCACCGGTTTTATAGGTAGCGAACTAGCAAAATACTGGCTGCAAGCAGGTAATGAAGTTGCTATTGTAGGTCGGAATTTACCAAAAGACGCAACAACAATTCATCCTAAGCTGAGTTACCACACCTGGGACAGTCTAAGTTCTAATCCCGCTCCAGTGGAAAATGCAGCTGCCCTAATTAATCTCTCCGGAGCTTCCCTTAGCCAGCGCTGGAGTCCAAGTCGCAAAAAAGCGATTATGCAGTCCCGACTTGCAACCGTTTCCGCAGCAGCTAAGTTAGTAGATCAAATGAAGCAAAAGCCTTCCGTAATCATTCAGGCTTCCGCCGTGGCGATTTACGGTACCTCTTTAGAGGATACTTTTAATGAGTCCTCACCAGCCCAGGTCATGGATTTCCCTTCAGAAGTAGTTAAGACATGGGAAGAAGCTTCAGATGAAACCTACCATGATATCCGCGTGGTCAAGCTGCGTACCGGAGTTGTGCTCGGCAATGAGAGCGGAGCATTCCCCAAAATGAAGCTGCCTTATTTATTAGGTTTTGGCGGAAACATTGGCTCTGGAAAGCAGTGGCTCTCTTGGATCCATCTGACGGATATCGTCCGTCTAATTGATTTCTGTACGCAAAATCCAACGATTAACGGACCTGTTAATGCGACTGCTCCACATCCGGTAACGAACGAAGAGTTCGGCAGAACGATTGGCAAAGTCTACAAACGGCCGCACTGGTTCCCTTTGCCAGCCTTCCTGTTAAAAACAGCAGCCGGAGAATTATCCGAAATCTTACTCAAAGGTCAGCGCGTCCTGCCCGCAGCTTCATTAAATCATGGCTTTGACTTTACCTTCCCTACACTTCAAGTCGCTTTAGATGATTTGAAAAAACAAAAATTATAGAGCCACATTCATCCGGAGAACTCACCTTCATACTGTATGGAATGTGTAGCTTCCTTTTACAATTTTAAATGTGGTCCCCTCTGTTAGTGGATACTCTTTATATGGGACCATGGCTTCACCTTGAAAAAGCGTTCCATTTCTGGAGTCAAGATCCTTCAGAATATATCCGCTGGTGCTTCTAGATATCTCAGCGTGTACTCTAGAGGCGCCTTCTGATCTTTCCACATATTGAGCCACCTCTGCCGATCGGCCGATAATGAAGCTAGTTCGATTTAACTCGATCATCTCTGCCTCTTCGCCCTCCTCACCGCTTCTTTGGAGATAAGGAATACTCCGATCCAGCTTTTCGATTTGTCGTCCTTGCTCAGGCGGCTTCTCCTGTGATAATAAGGTTGTTGGAGCTATTGCTTCTGGTGCTTTAACAGAACTTTGTTCCTCTGCTAGTGATTCATAACGGGTTGCCGGAACGCTAGCTGCTGAATCCGAGGATTGCGGAGTTATCTTTGGAATTGTTGCTGGAGAACGCGTAGAAGTCACAGGGTTCCTGCCAAAATTCCACTCCAATTCTTTTCGACTCGGATTACAGTTAGTATCTTCAGAATCCTCACCCAGGCCATCAACATCTTCTTTACCAACCTTTAGCCTTCCGCTCCAAACCATCCAGCTTAAAACAGCCAATACAATCGTCACAACTCCACAGACGGCAAGCCATAACGGCTTGGGACTATCCAAATATAGAAACTTCCACAGTAGTGCATCGCCTAATAGAAACCCTAGCACTATATAGGTTCTTGAGCTTGAGGCTTGTGGATTCGTTACCTGCTCATCCTCCAAGCTTAGAGACAGGCTCTCCTCCTCTTTTATCTTAAGATTAGGATAGCTGCTGATCCAAGGAGTAGCAGTCGGCTGCAGCTCCAATTCCTTATCTTCGCGATGCTCATATATTTTTCTTAATGGTGGAGCTGCTGCCTCTTTCACTAGATATTCTTTTACGCCTTCATGAAGCTGTCTTTCAGGTGTAACGGGCTCTCTTTCTGTCAGCAACTCTGATAAAAGAATCTTTAAGCCAGCTGGAGTAAATCCCTCTTCACTGCAATATTGCAATAGTCTTTGCACACCACTGCCAGTAAGCTCTGTGATAGATGCCATTAACACCATAATCAGTGTCTTGAGTGACTCTCCAAGCTTTGAAACAGACTTACTCTCCTGAATGGGTATGTAGGTTAGGTATACTTTACCGCTCTGTAACGACCCTTCAATAAAAATGTAATCTGCATGCAAAGCATACTGTTCCGCCCGCAGCATATATAACCTGCCATCTTCCATGCCTTGGGCAATTTGCAGCAATAACCCGTAAAACGAGTTCATACTTAGCTTCTCTCCTTTGAGTAGATGACTAAGCATTTTTTTGCGTAAAACAGCGTATTCCATAGTAACCTTCATATCTATTTCTCTAAGTAACAGCCTCAAATGATGAGGAATGTCGGTGTTCATCAGCATGCGTGCCTGAATCAAATTAAGCTTCTCCGCAGGTATTCCTTCGGGTTCACCAAGGATCATATATATACCATCCTGTTGTATAAAATCATGGGTTAATCCGAACAACAAACATCAGCTCCCGAACTAAAAGTATAGATAAGCGCATATGGAACCAGGGATAACAGCCAGCATGAAAGGGAATTTCAACAGTTCACTATCGTTATTTTTTAATAGTAACGGGCTCTTCCATAAAATGAATCCAGAAATTCTGCTGATGATCTTACGCGAACGACTGATCGCCTCCCGTCTCTTTAAAACAATTAGCCAGCCTATTAAAGCTCCAAATAGTACGGAGTACATCACGACTTGCAGCGTAAAAAACATCCCTGTCCACGCGCCGATTCCAGCAAAAAGCTTAACATCCCCCGCGCCAACCGCCCCTATTAAATGCATGATCAGAAGGACTGTAAATCCTACAGCAGCTCCCCCGAAAGCCCTCAGCAGTCCATGCCAGCTATTTATCACCCCTTGTGCAAGCAGACCAGTGAAAAAGCCTGACAAGGTGATCCAGTTTGGTATTCTCATCGACTTTAAATCTGTAATTAGTGCCGCTGCTAAAAACGGTAGACATCCCCAAAATGCCCACTCTGCCATTTATTACACTCCTTTTTCCACCCTTTCACTTCACTACTGTGAACATAACCTCAACAGATCTACCGTCATCCAGTTGTATAACAAACGGCCACGAGCCCGGTGTGGTATTTACGCCAATTTTCCATTCCCACTCGATATATCCATCTGCATCCGCTTGTTTCCAGCCTAAATATTTGGCAGTACTGCCTCCGCTCTTATAAAAGACTGACAAGCTGGCAGAAGCATCCGGCGGTATTCTGGCACGAACCTTGCCTTGCTTATTCGCTACAGCCGGGTTCGGCTTTTCTAAGATTTCAATGAATTCTTCTGGTTGGCCAGTACCGTTCCCCTCCTTGGTTGTGCCTTCTCCTGTATCCCCGATCCAGAGACGTTCAACAGCACTTGCTTCTAATACAATAATTTGGTTTAGAAAAGGGACTTTCATCGGCAGCTTATAACTAACCACTAGCCCAAGGTATGGACAAGTACCCTCATTTAGCTCCGGCACTATAACATTGGATACATGAATTCGCTCATAATCCAGTAAATCTGATGTCAGGTATGGTTTCAATAAAGGTTTGATCGCAAGATCAAGTACACTTTCACTGGTCTCTGCCTGAAGCTTCTGCAACGGTCCCTCACCACTTTCTAAAGCGGACATAACCCACTCATTTAACGGATTGGGTAAAGACTCAGCATAACTATTGCCCCAATCAGTAAGTGACAAGCGAGGAATAGTCCAATTCAGGCCAGCAGAATGATCACTGTCATCCCACCCTGAATCATCACTTACTTCGCTGGATGTTCCCCATTTCTGCACCGCCAAAGCCGCAGGATACATATGAGTTGAAATAGACTTTACAGTGTCTGATGCTGTACTTTGCAAAGCTGTCGAATACAAGGTCATCTGTACGATAGAAATCAGGAACAGGACGAATAGCAGGAAGAACGGAAGAATCATCGCCGCTTCTACTACCATGCTACCTTCTTCCTTGTCCTCCTCTCTGATTCCATACCCATCCCCCATCTCCTTACCAACCTCCCGCTAATAAGAATAATCAGCTTTTACTGCCCTCAGATACTTATTCCCTTGTACCCCTCCCGGAAAACCAGCAGTATAATTCAACATTTTAACTACACCTGGCAGAAACCATAACTGCATTTGGAGCTTAATGTCCGATGATACATAGGTGTTTCTTTCCTCTGGATTTATTCCTGTGTTCAGTTGAATCAGAGCCAGCATCCGCGATAGCTGCAATTCCCCGCCTCCATGCATTATCATGAACAGTCGCAGATGATCACGGTAAGTCAGCTGCGCCGGCATATATTTAGATAAAGGAATCGCATCCTTCTCACAAAGCTGCAACATATCCTGAATGGCATGCTGGATTCCATACAACAGTGCCGCCGCTAGAACAGCCAGTGGATTTCCCAAGGTTGCCTTCTCTATAAAACCTTCCATAGTGCGAATGGACAACCTCATCGCGAATATTTCGGCATAGGCTGCGGCCACATTCCCCGCGGGATTATGAAATCCGTATAAAATGTATTCCAGCTCCTGAGCGCGAGGATCAAGCTGATCTGTGAGCTCACTAGTGTCTTCCAGAGAATTCAGTGCCAGACTAGCTAACTTTGAAACATCAAAATGCTGAAAATAAAGCGCGGAATACTCCGTTTGAAAAAGCCTGTCTCTAGCGCCCCCCATAATGCCACTCATTGCTGCATAAATCCCGTCAATATCCTTCATCGCCGAACTTCCAGCAGCATAGGGATCTGAGGATACTTCAGATTTATCAGAGGATTGAGACTCCAATCCGTTGTTAAATGAAACATTGTCCTCATAAAATTGATGAAGGATTTGATAACGTTCCATCGAAGCTGCCGCTCCGCTACCTAGCATTCTAATTTTGTCCAGCAGTGCTCTAATCTCGCCCAGCTTGGATTTGGCTTCCCACTCTACTTGCTTACGTGCTTTATCCGAGCTGCGATGCTGTTCAAGAAAAGCCAAATCACTAGCGATAACACTTCCCTTCTTACCGTATTTTTTATAATAGTTGTCCACTACATGCGAAGCCCCTAGAACAGAGGAAATCATTTGGTAGGAATCGCCGTTGACTCCCAAAGCTTCATGCAGCTCTGCTGACAATCCTGTTACCGTCGGTTCAATGGATTCGTACACACTTTGTTGCATAAATAAACTATTCTCCATACTACTAATGTCAGCCGAAGAGAGGATCAAGGCATCTTCCTGTTCATGCAGCTTTTTAAGTGGCTCAGCACTTATTTCCCCTGAACTTCCCGGAATATCCCAGTCTTTAGCAGGATCGTCCGCCAGATTTACGCCACTTATTCGGGAAGCTGCCAAAACATCTCTCATCTCGTCATTCAATTGCTGCGCCTTGTTTAACGCATCCTTCGCTTCCACCATTGATTGTCCATGTTCTTCACGAAAGGTTGTTAATAAGGCTGGGAGCCGCGATAACATTTCTGAAGTTCGGCTCTGATAAAGTGCTAACTGATAAGTGTACTTTGCAGGCTTTTTACTATCATGATACAGATCGTCGTAATATTTCCCGAGATAGTCACTATACTGTGCTGGTATATCCGCGGCTGCTTGCATGCTTCCGAGCGAATGGGCCGAGATAGAATCCCCGGGCGGATTCATAATCCATAGCAGTATTCTTCTTCCACTCTCCGCCGCTTGGCTTCTCCTCTCTAACATTAGATCCAAATTCTCTTCACGTTCATCATATAAAGGTTGCAGCTTACTAAGTAATTCGGTAGCTCTTGAGGCCTCTGCCATTACGCCTGACAGCGGTTTGAATTTACCTGCCAGCTCCAAGGCGAAATCTACCGGAGCCTTATACTTCATCTCTTCCAGTATTTGATGACGAAAAACATCATAACTTCCCAGCGGCCGGCTCCATTCCAAGGAGGAGGATTCCAGTGCAAAGGGTAAGAGATTGAACGTATCCCCCCGCCCACTTTTATGCAAATTTTCGTTGAGCACTTTGGACAGCAGCATATCTCCATTGCTATCACCAAATGCAAACAAACCGTACTTCTCTCGTAATTCAACATGATATGAAGACATAACAGAGCGGACACTGGCTCTCGCTAATCGTTCCTCCTGAACGTTGAACGCAGCAATTCGCGCATAATCAATCAGCACAGCAGTAAAAAGAAAGACGAAAGCCAGCACCATGATTAGAAAAATTGTAACTGAGCCTTCTGTTTTGCCCTTAGCAGGACAACCGGTAAATTTACTTTTCATTAAAACCCCCTCCCTTGAGCAGAGATTTTACTTATCCTGAAGCTTGGTCAGCATAGCAGAAGCATCCTTCTTATCCATGTAAACTGCTGATCCACTGCCCTCAGGGCCCCCTTTAAATTTAGCTCCGAAATAACGCATCAGGTCGACCGTACGAATAAACTCAACAGGCTCAACAATGATAGACTGGGCTTCAACAGTTGGTTTAGCCTCATCCGATAGAACCTTATCAAGCACAGGTAAGCTCAGCAGACGGTTTAACTCAGCACTTACTCTCCGTCCTGTAAGGCTGTGAGTATAACGCATAGTTCCTGGCATATTGTCCGGAATCATGGTAGACGAATGGCCCAGTTTAAGCACTGGCAAATCACCCTTATCTGATACTTCACCGGGCAACTCTATTGTCACGCCAGCACTGCCAGCTTCTGCACCGAATAATGAGGCTAGCAAGGCATCATCCCCAATTCTCCAATAAAGGGAGTCATACTCACCAGCCATGTAAGAACCAGAGACCTCCTTGTGACTGTTGTCCCAGTTGTAAGCCGCCCGCTCAGTAGCTCCTGAGGCCACTTGCAACAGCATGGACTTCTGATAGCTATACAAGCAAAAAAACAAAAGAAGCATCGTAATAAACATGACGATCGGCAACAGAAGTGAAGCTTCAATGGTAAAGCTGCCTTGATCACCCTTAAGCTTGTTCAATCGAATACTTCCTGGCTCTTTTCACCCGCCGTTTTAATTAAGGCTTCTACTACCTCTTGAATTTTGTCCTTAAACAAAAGAACAACCGCAATCAAGACAGCAATAATCAAAATCATCTCCAAAGTTCCTAACCCTTCCTCGTCTTCCCAAAAGTTCTTCATACTGTCCAACATTGTTGATACCATCAGCTTCAGCCTCCTACATTTTTAACATCAAAAATGCTGGCGTTCCCACCAGTACAATTACTATTAAAAAGATAACTACCATCGGAAAAACTAATTTGGAGGATGCCTGCTCTCCGCGCGTCCGGCTAAGTGCCTTTCGTTTATCCCACAGCATCCGCGACAGATCACGTAGCGATAGCACAAAATCCGCTCCACCTCTGCGATAATTCAGCAGAACTGTCGTTGTGAATACCGATACCTCCTGCACAGCGCATCTCTTGCTGAAATTTTCAAACGCCTGCTGGAAGGAATATCCGCCCTCCCATTCACTAGTCATAGTCATTAGCTCCTTATACAGAGGATGATTCGTATCCCCCCGGTGGCTTTCCACACAACGAATAATAGCTCGTTGCACGGTCTCTCCTGCGCCAACCAACAACACAATACTGTTCAGCAGCTCTGGCAATTCGAGCATAATATTCTGCTCCCTAACTCTCACCTTTTTGTGCAGATCACTGACCATAGCGGTTGGTAGAGCAATTGCCAAAAATACACCCAATGTCATACCTGCCTGTTCGCCACTAAATGCTGTAATCAAACTTCCACCTACAAGCAACAGCCAGCTGTAACTTATCATCTCACCCATGAACAGCAGGGTCCGCTCTGCGCTATAACGCATCCCATAACTGCGCTGTAGAGAACGCTGAATTCTGAACAGCAGTGAGGGAAACCGACTGGCGATACCACTCTTCTCAATAAGCAGTAATAACGGTTCGCCTAACTTCCGAAGCCGTAATCCTTCCATAGGAAGACTGCGTAACGCGACATATCTGTTGCCGCATTGAATTCGCAGTAAAACCCAGACTATCAGCAAAATAACAGTAACCACCGCACATAGCCAGCGCATGTTTTCACCCCCTTCACAGTGGAATGTCCATTATTTTAGTAGTCCAGAGATAACATAGGAATAAAGCAACAAGAGCTAATGTCGATATGGCTATACCCGCTCCTGTATACATTGGCTCCATATAATCTCCAGCCGTCAAACTCATAAACATCACCATGATCAGCGGAGATATCAGCAGTGCCTTAGCCTCAAATTTCTTCTGAGCAATACTTACAGCAATATCCTGCTGAATATCCAGCTTCTCACCGATAATCGTTGATGTACGGCGCACCACTTCTACAAGATCACCGCCAGTACGTTTACAGACCGAGAACACATCCGCGAATCGCTCGATGTCCTCCATTCCCGCTCTTACACTAAAGTTCCGCAGCGCTTCTTCCACAGGCTGTCCATATTCCATGCGTGCACAGATAATGTTTAACTCGGAGATCATATCACTGCTTCCCTCCGGGTCGAGCATACGTAAATCCTGAACCGCCTCTCGGAATGCATTCTCCACCGAACGCCCAGCTGAAAGGGAGGAAGACAGCGAAAATAACGTCTGCTTAAATTGTAAATTCAGTGCATTTCGACGTCTTTTCAGTAGATAGTTACGCAGTATATGCGGGGCATAAGCTCCGCCCGGCATAAGCAGCAACGACAACAGCCAATGATGATAAAAAAGATATCCAATTCCATACATCAGCAGTCCACCTGCAATAAGGGTCAGAATCCTCTGCAGCAAGGTCAATTCGTATACCTTATAATCTGGTAATAACGAAGGACCGTCAGGATCCGCTTCTACAGGCTTTGCAGCAACAAATTTAAACTTAAGCATGACCTCCCCCCTTCTGGAATTTTGAATCTCTATTGAGCCAATGGATAGGAGGTTACACCAGCCATCCTAAGCTTCGTTGTATGCAACAATGGGTTACCACAGGGAAGCAGCCCCCCTTGCACCCTTCCCTCTCGTTCACCAGCTTCTTGAAATTCATATAAGGGATTCAAGATCACTTCCCCGTCTTTCAACCCCGCAACCTCACTGATCTCCATCACCCGCCTGGAACGATCACGGAGACGGGATAAGTGTACAAAGATATCAATTGCCGATGAAATTTGCTGGCGAACAACAGCTACCGGAAGCTCCGCAGCACTCAGCACCATCGTCTCCAGTCGACTGACCATATCGTGTGCGCTGTTACTATGGCCCGAAGACAAGCTTCCATCGTGTCCGGTGTTCATCGCCTGTAGCATATCGAGACATTCCGCTCCCCGTACCTCCCCCACAACAATCCGGTTTGGGCGCATTCGCAGGGAAGTACGAATCAAATCCCGGATGGAAATCTCCCCTCTACCCTCCGTGTTGGCATTTCTGGTCTCCAGTGAAACAAGGTTCGGCACCGTAACAATCTGGAGTTCAGCGGAATCCTCTATCGTAATGACCCTCTCCTGTGGGGGGATATACTGAGATAACGCATTAAGAAATGTGGTCTTCCCAGAGCCGGTCCCGCCACTAATAAAAATATTGTATTTAGCAGCCACTAAGATTTGCAGCAGCTCTGCGGCTTCCAAGCTTAAGGCTTCACGACGGACTAAATCCTGCATCGTCATCGGTGTTTCAGGGAATTTACGAATGGTCATCGCCGGGCCCTTCAGAGCTACTGGCGGAAGCACGATATTTACACGCGATCCGTCTTTTAGCCGAGCGTCAACGATAGGAGAAGAGTCATTTACAACCCTGTTCACACCGGATACAACCGTCTGGATAATATCCTCTAACCTGCTGCTGGACTCAAATTCCAAATGAAGGCGACGAATCTGACCCTCCTCTTCTACAAAAATCTCAGTATGGCTGTTAATCATAATCTCAGTGATCGACGGATTATCCACTAAGGGCTGAAGCACATCCAACCCTCGAAAAGAATCGAACAATCTCTTCACGAGCTCATGTTTCTCCTGTGCTGTTAAATAACGCAGATTTTCGCTGTCCAAAATTGTCCTTTCAATATATTGGGTGAGTTCACGATTTCCAACTGCAGAAGTAACATCTAATCCTGCCCGGATGTCACTACGAAGTGCCTTAAACATTTCCTCATTCATGTAAACCCTTACCAGTGAATACTTGCGGAAGCGACGGTTCTATAATCTGCTTGCACAGCTGTAAGATCTCCCTTTGGAATTGTGGTGAGTTCAGAAAAAGCTCCTCACGATGCTGCAGTGTCCAAGATGGGATATATGGAAGTACACCTTCAACGGTTATCCCTTCGGGAGGTGCCCACACCTCCAAACCATCTGCAGCAAAATTCACTGCAAATCTACTTTTATCCATCACTTGGGAGGGCATACCAGAATTAGGAGCATTACAATGGGATAGCCATCTCATGGTCTTATGAATGCTTACCTCATCATTTCTAACTACCCACAATAGAATTCCGCATTTATGTAACACAGCTTTGGCACGTTCTTCTTCAATACTGCCGGTATCTACAATCACTACGTCAAAATTCCTTTCGGCAACCAACAGCCCCAATAAATCTAGCGTATCCTGCGTAGTCATCTGCAGCATTTCTTTTACATTAATAATTGGCCTAAATGCAGCGCTTCGAAGGTGATCATACCTGATGACGTATTGTCCCAAATCAATCGTATCGGCTCCGCCCTTATCTCGACTAGCTTTGATTTCATAAAGGAGCCGCTCTAGTCCAGGCGTATCCCCTGCAGGGGGGCGCAAAAATAATCCACTGCTGTCCACACTTTCAAGATTCAAATAAAATACCGAAAGCCCCATTTCACCTAGCTGCTTAGCCATATTCATAGCTACTGTGGTTTTGCCCGTGTTCCCGCTTGAGGAGACGATACCGAGCAGCAGCGTTTCATCTAATACAGAGGAACCTCTAGCTCGTTTCACTTCACATAGCTGAAGAAATGCTCCCAGCAGAGAAGGCAGCGCCTGATACTTCGCAATCATAATGCCTCCAGCCAAGCTCTTAGAACTCCTGCTAAGATAAGCACCCTCCTCACTCAAAACTGCCCAAGGCACCTTATTTCTTCCCTCCACAAGCCAAGCCTCGATAAAAGTAACGTCACCTACAACAGCATCCGGCATATCCTCTCCCCTCATAAATTCGATAAAAGCATCCAGCCGGCTAAAAGCCGTAATTCGCAGCATTTCTCCATACTCACTATGATGAAGATAGTGTAGCAATGGTTCGATATATTGGCTTTCACGCACTGCGAGTACAATCCTTGCCGCCATAAAACCTCTCTCCTTTCGTAAGAAATTTATAAATATTATCAAAAAAAAGACAGCAAAAAAGCACCGACAATAACCGTGGATACGGTACATTGAACGGTGCTTCCGTTACTATCCCTTTAATTTACAGCTATAGTAGCATATATATAAGAAGGCAGCAATAAGTTTTTTCGCACATCAAGTGGTTTTTAGACTCTCATCGTATCTTCGCGCCAATTCTTGATGGCAGACCGGATATCGGCAGGACTAAGCTTTTCCTTCACCGCCCGCTGACATAGTGCCGGAAACTCTTCATCTCCTGCATACCGAAGCGCAATAATCTGAGCTAATTCAAGCTCTGGATTTAATGCTTCACCTGTCAATCGGAAATACCGAAACTGCTCCTCCACCCTCACTACTCGATCCTGATTTTTTGTCGCATAAATTCGAATTCGAGTAATCGCAAATAACAGGCATAGAGATAAACCAAATAATAGCAAGGGCACTGTTAAAGCACCATCATCACGTAACACCTGAACGACATAAATTCCCGACCATACAAATATAATCAGCGCAAGCGGCATAGTTACAAAATGATAAGGCCAATCAAAACGCATAAAACCTTTAGGTTTCCCCTTATTCATAATTCATCTCCATATTTATTTGACTTATATATTACTGAAGCTTGGTCTCTCCAGGTATAGCCACGACAAATGGTTTTCTAGTATCGTCCCAAGTCAGAGACTGTCCTGAAACTTTAGTAGTTCCATCCGCATGAACCATTCCATAAATAATCTGACTTCCCCAAACACTCGTATAAAAAGAGGCATAAGATGGAGCTAGAACAGGTGCTTTACCATATTCCTTCGCAACTGGGTAACCGAATATCGCGGTAAAATCTTTATTTGTAGCCTCTTTGGACATATCCAGATCAGCTTCCCAAACTACTTTTACAATATTATCCTTGATCTCATAATACTTTACGAAATGTCCATACATTATAAAATAACCATCAGATCTGCCTTCAGGAAAATAATACGTCATGGACAATGCTTCATTATCACCCGTCAATTTGGAGGGTTCTCTTTCTTCAACCGGGAATTGCAAAGCAGCTATGCGGGAAACAACTAAGTCATTACTATTATAATTCTGCACAAGTTTAGCATTGGCCCGTTCCTGAACCCAGACTGTATTCGTAGCAGCATCTACTGTTACTCTCGCTCCAAGAGCCTCCGCAATAAATCGCAGGGGTACCGCTACTCTTCCATCCACTATTTTGGCCGATACATCCAATTGTACAGCTTCCGAGTTCTTCCAAGCCGTCCGTGAACCAACCGTAAGCTTAATCTTCATAGAATCTCTAGCAATCGTAGCTTGCTTGGTATTGGCATCCCATTGAATAGAAGTATTCTTGAATCTTTCAAAAGCTTTCAGCGGAACCAGCGTCTTCCCCGACACGATTTGCACACCAACATCCACACTTGAATTGTTCACCATAATACGAAGCTTGGGGGCAGCTGAGGCCGTACCGATCATACTTAAAGATAACAACATGACTATAAAAAGCAGAAGCCCTTTCCGTTTCACTATTCGTTCACCCCTAGTCATAATATGAAAAAACTATACCAATTTATAGTTTCATTATAACATTCTCCCAGATTATGGTTTACAAAAATCTCCGTTTGATCTCTGGGGTAGGGAGCATACACTGCTCATCACGTCCGAACCAACGATAGCGGTTCTTAGCTACATACCGATAAAGGGCATTGCGCAATGGGCGTGGTACTAAGATGAACACGTATGCGGCAGGCCAAGGAAATCTCAATTTACGGGCAATTCTTAGCACAGCGGCCGACTCTGTATAATACACTCCGTTCTCCAGTAAAATCACCGTGTTTAATTGTCCAGGCTGAAGTCCGGACTCTTTCATTAGATTTGCCGCAATCTCATTCTGTAAAGGTGCGAATAGAAATTTAGCCTCGGGGTCACGCGGGATAATGAAACGAACTACCCCCTGGCAAAGATGACACACTCCGTCTATCAATACAATGGACTTATCTTTCATAAGGTTCAGTTCTTCGTTCATGGCTCCCCCTCCGTCTTAAAGGCGTAAATTTCTGCTTTTTTGGGTAAACAAAAACGCGGGATATCCTCCCGCGCCATCAAGTGCCGTTCTTTAATTATTCTGCGATTGCTTTCTCAATCCATTGATCCCCGATCATTTGCCCTTCGAAATCAGCAGTGAATGCCTCCATGCATTTGCAGATGAAATCTTTGCGGCAAATTGGACATGGAGTTTTAAGCAGGCGGCTGATGTTCGTCATTTTCCATTCCGGAAACCGATGATAAAACGCGCGGCACTCCGTTCCATCAGCAAGCTTGATAATGAACTCGTACAATCCTTCCTTATCGTTGCTGCTGGCTTTGGTCACATTCGTAATATTCGGTCTGTAAGACATCTTCATCACCCATTATTTAAATTTTTGGTTGTAAATTGCACACGCAGGCACATTCTCAGATACTTAGACATATTAAAGAATTTTAAGGGTGATGTCAACCAAAGACGCCTAACACGGCAGCTATTTATTACTCTTTTATGATTTACGTCTCTATTTAGCCATTATTTCCATAAAATATATACAGATACATTTAATCAACAATCTTTAATTCAACCTCGATATTACCTCTGGTTGCTTTGGAGTAAGGACAGAATTCGTGAGCCTTCTTCGCCAGTTCCTCTGCTTTGTCATGCTCAATCCCTGGCAGCTTCACATCCATTCTCACAGCTAGTCTAAAGCCTCCATCACTGTCATCCTTCCCAATGGACACATTACAAGTTACCTCCACGTCATGGAGTTTCACGCCCTCTTTACGAGCGATATTCGCTAGTGCACTCTCGTAACACGCTCCATAACCAGCCGAGAATAATTGCTCTGGATTGGTACCAGAACCTCCCGGTCCTCCAAGCTCTTTAGGCATGCTTAGATTATGCTTTAACACGCCATCCGAGGATTCAATGGAGCCTTCACGACCGCCATGGACTGTTGTAGTTGCTGTGTATAATGCTTTCATGAGTCATCTTCTCCTTCATCAAGCTGTATTGGTCATGCTCATACTTTATACTTTAAACAACAGGTATGATTTGAAACGAAGATGAGGAATGATTCATAATACTTTCTTATTTGGCTCCAGACCATAAATAGTGTACAATTAAATTGTTAAAAACTTAAATTAACTATGGAGGTGTCATCCATGAGTATTTATGATTTTGAGGTCAACACTCTTAAGGGTGAAGAGGAATCATTGTCAAAGTACAAAGGTAAAGTACTCCTGGTTGTGAATACTGCCAGCAAATGTGGATTTACTCCCCAGTATAAAGGTCTTCAGGAAGTGTACGAGAAGTTTAAGGACCGCGGGTTCGAAGTATTAGGATTTCCAAGCAATCAATTTGCTGGACAAGAGCCTGGCGAAAGTGATGAAATTGCGGAATACTGCGAGATTAATTATGGGGTAACCTTTCCTATGTTCGAGAAGATTGATGTAAAAGGTGATGAAGCACATCCATTATTCAAATACTTATCTAAGGAAGCCCCTGGTGTCTTAGGCTCAAAAAACGTGAAATGGAACTTTACGAAGTTTCTAGTTGACCAAGATGGCCGTGTTCTAAAACGGTTTGCTCCTAAAACCACTCCACAGCAGATCGAATCCGATATTTCCAAGCTTTTAAAATAATTCTTTAGTAAAAGGATACTCACCACATCACACAGCCCCCCCCTGTTGTTATGCGGTAAAGTATCCTTTTCAACTTGAAAGAACGTCATAATATCGCTATATATCAGCACCCTTTAATCTCTTGGAATATTTTATAATATTGTTGGAATATTTTTTCTGGGAGGGATAATCGGTGACTGTTCAACTGCTTGATATACCCGAACTAAATGTTATTGGCTGGGCAAATGTAAACTCATCCGGGGAGCCATACGCGAATCTTTGGGAATATGTTTTTGGCGAGCTGGATATTGATGCAAAATTTGATGCTATACCCACAAAAGTTCAAAGCAGCGGTTGTTATCTCGGTCTATTTCAGAATCGTACGTCCGTGCCTAAATTGTGGGAGCATACCGCATGGGATACTGATTTTTTCCTTGGTGTTGAAGTCGAGCAGTTAGATTGTATCCCTGAAGGCCTTGTTCATAAGAAAATTTCTGCGTCTACCTATGCTATATTTACTGCAAACGGTTTCCCTCAGTTGGCTTTTCAACACACCTGGAATTATATACATAATGAATGGCTGCCGGATTCCGGTTATAAGTTCAACCCAGATGGAGTCTTTTACATCCAATACACGGAAAAGTCCGGTCCGGATGATGAAGGATTCGAAGCCAATCTATGCGTGCCGCTTGTAAAGAAGTAGGTTATGTGATTGAGGAATGTACAAAAAAAGAAGCCTTGCATCGCAAGGCCTCTTTCTTCATTCTGTATGCGGTAGAGAGGACTCGAACCTCCACGGGTATACACCCACTACCCCCTCAAGATAGCGTGTCTGCCATTCCACCACTACCGCGCGGTGTGTTAAACATAGAACATAAATTTGTTTGAGGTCAACATTCATTATTATAAATGTACTTTTCTCAAAAGTAAAGATGCAGATTTTAAGATTCTTCGTCGACCATTTTCTGTTTACGATATTCAGCAAAAGCTATATATTCCTTGATAAAATTCTTTTCTGCTGGAAGTAATTCATCTACTCGGCTTTCCGATAGCTGAACATCACTCAAATCATAGTCTACGCCGCTCTCTCGTACAGTATCCGGTGTATCTTTGCCGAGAATAAGCCAGTCCAGACTAACATGAAAAAAATCACCGATCTCAATCAGCTTATGTGTTCCTGGAGTAGTCTTCCCCCGCTTCCAATCTCCCATATTACCTGTGCTGATATTTAACTGCTCACAGAATGATTTTTTGGTCAAACCTTTCTGCTTAATCAGGTATTCTATACGTTCGTATATGGTCTGCATCGGTGAATCGCCCTCCATCTAAAAATAAATTACTTATTTACGTAATTTCCTATTGCAAAATAACGTAAAAAAGTATATAATTAGTATTGTTATGTATTATCCGATTATATCATATGGCTGGAGTGACGATAAGAGGCGACTCAGGTGACAAGTATCTGTTAGAATACCGTCTGGCCCCCTTTGTTAACTTATCATCCTGAATGATCTCTAGGAGGGAGCGGTGACTTTTGTCAAAATGCTTATCATCTTCCATTATCCATTCACTTGAAGCTTTACCGCACAATGCGGTGGTGATCAACAGTCATGGGATTATCCAGTTCACCAACAGTAGGTGGAAGGCCTTTAGTCATGAATATGGTCTTTCTACTAATAAGAAATGGATTGGTGCGTATTACTCAGAGCTCATGCAAGATGTGATTATCGATCCCGATCAATGGGCCAAGCTTTATGAATCAGTGAAATATATACTCCGCAGAGAGCATCAGGTTTATACTTCCGAATTCTCCATACAAACCGCTAATAAAGGGAAACGAATCTTCCGTTTGGAGATCTATCCATTTCTCTCAGATCCGCACCCAGAAGCCACTTTTATAATTTCACTATATGATGTGGGCCCCTATAAAGAAGAACCTCTTCATCCGGAGATCATAAACCTCCGTTCAACCTTACCATCATCTTTTGAGCTAATCCCAATCTGTGCTTCCTGTAAATGTATTCGTAATCCCAAGGATGAATGGATCACCATTGAACATTTCTTAAAGCATCAGCTTTCTTTGCAATTCACCCATGATATCTGCCCAGACTGCATAAGACAGCTCTATCCCCAGTATGCTGGGGCTTTTAAGAGATGACCTGAGGCCACTGAATTTCACTTCTGATCTTATAAAAAAAAGTAAGAAATCCTCTGCGAACAAAGGGTTTCTTACTTTTTATTTGTATGCGGTAGAGAGGACTCGAACCTCCACGGGTATACACCCACTACCCCCTCAAGATAGCGTGTCTGCCATTCCACCACTACCGCATAATATGACCCGTATGGGATTCGAACCCATGTTACCTCCGTGAAAGGGAGGTGTCTTAACCCCTTGACCAACGGGCCATGCTTTACAAGTTATTTTCTTGTCACAACAAAAATGAGTATATCAAACCATAAGAATTTTGACAAGCCTTTTTTCAAAAAAAAGTTTAAACTAAAAGAAACGCGCACCAATAAAGGTACGCGCCTCTAATCACAACGCTTATGGATTTACTTTTGCCTCAAAGGTTTGTACTCCATCTACAAATTTTAGCACCACAGCTGCTTTTACCGGGTCATGCGTTTCATTCATTGTGATTTTACCCGTGGCCAGTAGTAAATCCTTCGTCCCCGCCAGTGCAGCCTTCAGCTTCTCAGGTTCTGTGGAGTCTGCACGTGTAATCGCGTCTGCCACTAGTTTCACAGCATCATATCCAAGCGCAGCCATCCCATCTGGAACAAGATCACCGTTAGCAGCCTTGAAGGCATCTACGAACGATTTTACTTCTGGCGAGCTATCTTCAGGTGAATAGTGATTGGACATAAACGTATTGTTTAGGGCATCCGCTCCGGCAATCTCAGCCAGTTGAGGTGAATCCCAGCCATCCCCGCCCATAAACGGAACGGTGATCCCCATTTCGCGAGCTTGCTTTACGATTTTGCCGACCTCCTCATAATAGCCTGGAAGATAAATAACATCGGGATTAGCTTCTTTAATACGTGTTAATACAGCTTTAAAATCAGAATCTTTTTGTTGATAGGATTCTTCACTTAAGATAGAGCCACCGTTCTTAGTAAACGTTGCTTTAAAGAAGGTCTGCAGCCCTTTGGAATAATCGCTTGAAGCATCCGTATAAATAACAGCCGTCTTCGCTTTAAGTGTATCCTTAGCAAAGTTAGCCATTACTTCACCTTGGAAAGGATCAATAAAAGAGGCCCGGAATACCCATTCGTTCAAATCTCCAGTACGTTCATCAACTGTCACTTTGGGATTGGTGGCTGAGGAGCTAACCAGCGGGATGCCTTTTTCTTGAGCAACGGGAACAATCCCGAGTGTATTCGTAGATGTAGTTGCACCGATAATAGCTACAACTTTATGGGTAGTAATCAGCTTTTGCGCTGCGCGTGTCGCCTCTTCCGACTTGGAGGCATTATCCGCTTCAATCAGTTCAAGTTTTTTGCCTAGTATTCCACCTGCGTCATTAATTTCTTTTACCGCCAGCTTTGCCCCTTTGAGTGCAGAATCACCGAAGGAAGCCTGGCCGCCTGTAAGCTCAAGGTCTGCTCCAATCTTGATGGTCCCTCCGCCAGCATTCCCACCTTCAGCAGTAGTGTTGTCTGTCTTGTTCCCACAGCCTGCCAGCAATCCACCAGCCAGTAACGCAGTCAGCAATATGGCCCCGATTTTCTTCATCCTCTTCCAGCCTCCCAAAATAAATAATTTATAGGTTCTTTCTGTGATGCTGTTATGAACTAGCCGATGAATTAATGTCCCAGATAAGCCATTCTGATCTCTTCCGAATCTGCAAATTCCTTGGCATCTCCCTCAAGCACCATTCTGCCCGTCTCAAGAACGTAAGCCCGATGAGCAATTTTAAGCGCCTGATGGGCATTTTGTTCTACAAGAAGCACTGTTGTTCCAGAGGCATTTACTTCCTGGATGATCCGAAAAATATCCTGAACGAGTAATGGAGCAAGCCCCATCGAGGGTTCATCTAATAATAAAAGCTTGGGATGCCCCATCATCGCACGCCCCATAGCAAGCATCTGCTGCTCCCCGCCGGATAATGTGCCGGCAAGCTGTTTTTTTCTTTCTAAAAGACGCGGGAAGGTGGAGTAGACCTTGGCAAAATCAGCAGCTAAGCTGCCCGAATCTTGTAAAAAAGCTCCTAGCTCCAGATTTTCTTCCACAGACATATTAGCAAATACACGCCTGCCTTCCGGACAATGAATAAGCCCCTGTTTTACGATGGCTTGAACACTCTGATTCGTAATAGATTTATCCATGAAATCTATACTGCCTGTTTTGGGTTTCAGCAGTCCCGAAAGCGTCTTAAGCAATGTGGACTTGCCTGCTCCATTTGCGCCGATTAGAGTTACAATCTCGCCTTCTTTTACATCCATACTTAAATCCTTCAAGGCATGAATAGCCCCATAATATACATTGATCCCCTGTACGCTAAGCATGGTCCACTACGCCTCCTGTCCCAAATAGGCTTCTATGACTTTGGGATGATTCCGTATTTCAACGGGCGTACCTTCAGCAATCAACATTCCGCGATCCAGCACATAAATCCGGTCACACACCCCCATAACCAGGGACATATCGTGCTCGATAAGCAGGATCGTCAGCTCAAACTCTTCACGGATCCAGGCAATAAGATTCATTAGATCCCGAGTTTCATTCGGGTTCATCCCTGCGGCTGGTTCATCCAATAGCAAAAGCTTAGGTCCTGCTGCAAGCGCGCGCGCAATTTCCAAACGCCTTTGATTTCCGTAGCTAAGATTCCCGGCACATTCATCACATTGATCGGCAAGATTAAATATTTTGAGAATATCCATAGCCTTTTGCGTAATTTCGTTTTCTTCTGCAAAATGCTTAGGCAGGCGGAGCATGGAAGTGAACATCGAATGTCTGGCATGCTGGTGAAATGCGACCTTAACGTTATCCAGCACCGTCATAGAGGTAAATAGACGGATATTCTGAAATGTCCGTGCTGCCCCTTTTCGGTTAATCCGATAAGGCTTCATCCCGCCTACTGCCTGATTGCTGAGGATAATATCGCCACTGGAAGGCGGGTATACACCTGTCAGCAAGTTAAAAAGGGTTGTTTTTCCTGCGCCATTAGGTCCGATGAGCCCAATCAACTCGCCTTTATTAATATGGAGGGATACCTCGTTAAGCGCCTTAAGTCCGCCAAATGCACGACTTGCTTGTTGAACATCAAGAAGCACTTCCACTGTTGATGCTGTCACTTGGTTTGACCTCCTTTTTAGACCATTTCAAGAAAGAAAAACCCGTGCTGCCAAGCAGCCCCTTAGGCCGAAAAATCATCATCAGAATTAGAATCGCCGAGTAAATAATCATCCGCAGCTCCGGATATTCCTGAAGCACCGTGAAGAGCACCGTCAGTACAATCGCACCCACGATGGCCCCGCTTGTACTTCCTAGTCCACCTAACACAACCATGACTAGAATTTCGAATGATTTTAGAAAATTAAAGCTTCCAGGATTGATGACGTAGAACTTATGAGCAGAGAGACCACCAGCTATCCCCGCAAATAATGCTCCAAGTGAAAAAGCAATGACTTTGTACAAAGTTGTATTAATCCCCATCGCTTCAGCAGCAATTTCATTCTCACGAATCGCTATACAAGCCCGGCCGTGAGTGGAACGTATAAAGTTATTAATCACAACAATCGTGACCAATGTGAACAGAAACATAATCGTCCAAGTCGTTTGATTAGGGATGCCGCTTAGGCCTGAAGCTCCGCCCACATATTCTGTATTGAGCAGGACAATCCGGATAATCTCACCAAATCCCAGCGTAGCAATCGCCAGATAGTCTCCATTCAGCCGCAAGGTCGGAATCCCGATAAGCACACCGAAAAATGCAGCAACCAGTCCAGAGATCACTAGCGCCAGCACGAATGGCATATCAAAGTTCAAAGTTAAAATGGAAGAAATATAAGCACCAATGGACATAAATCCAGCATGCCCGATTGAAAATTGCCCCGTTATCCCATTAATCAGATTCAAAGACACCGCCAGCATGACATTTATACAAATTAGAATTAGCGTAGACTCCATGACATCATCAAATATTCCCGTTGTTAGAAGAACTTGAATGACGATATATAGCATGATAGAAAAGACAATGCCTATCCAAAATGACTTGTTTATCTTCTTCATACGGCATCACCCTACACTTTCTCGCGGACATTTTTACCAAATAGCCCGGATGGTTTAAAGATAAGGATTAGGATGAGTACAGCAAATGCCACACCATCACGCCACGAAGAGTATCCCAGAGAAGAAACCTCTGTCTCGACTGTGCCCAGCAGAAGTCCCCCTACCAGAGCACCAGGAATACTGCCAATGCCACCTAAAACCGCAGCCACAAAAGCTTTAAGCCCCGGAAGTACCCCCATCATCGGATCCACTGAATTGTAAGTCATTCCGAAAATAACGCCTGCTGCTGCCGCAAGTGCAGATCCTATCGCGAAGGTGGCTGAAATGGTCCGATCTACATTAATCCCCATCAACCGTGCTGCTTCCATATCAAAAGAAACGGCCCGCATCGCTTTACCAATCTTTGTTCGGTGCACAATATACTGAAGGATGATCATCAAAATAACCGTCGTCCCCAAGATCATGATTTGATTGGAGTCCACCTGAATCGAGGAACCAAACAAGTTGTATTGCTGCTTATTAAGAATCTCCGGAAATCCTTTAGCCTGAGGACCAAGCACAAACACACCGCTGTATTCCAGCAAAAAAGAAACGCCAATTGCAGTAATCAACACAGCGATTCGCGAAGCTTTTCGTAGAGGTTTGTATGCTAGCCGTTCGATTGACATCCCCAGCAACGCACTGATTGTCATAGAGACCACCAATGAGATAAGTAAGACCAGGATCGGAGGAAGCCCTGCTGAAGCCAAGTACCTGGCACTGAACAATCCAATAAACGACCCAACCATAAACACATCCCCATGGGCGAAATTGATCAATTTAATAATCCCGTAAACCATGGTGTACCCAAGTGCGATCAGAGCATAGATACTCCCTACAGAAATCCCGTTAATTAACTGTTGAATGAAATACTCCATCGCCGTCCCCCAATCCCCATATTTATTTTTAAAAACACCTTTCTTTAGCTTACATTCATTTTCATCATTTTATGTCACTTATATTAACACAGTAATATACATGCGTCAGTAAAATTTGTGGTTTTTACTATAATATTCAATATTTTATGTTATATTACATAACATTTCGAGTTAATCCTTTGAGATGTATAAAGATAGAAAGTGGGTAAAGAGAAGAAAACAGGAGAATTATGGAGATTTTTAAAGTTTGATTTTCAGAGGGGGAGTCTTTGATTTTATCTACAGATTGCATTTAATGATAAATAATATAACATTTGTCTCTTTGGATATGTGTTTTTCGAGTTTATTATGAGTTACCGGTCAAGTTGTTTCTCTATTTTCGCGCAAAAAAAAGCTCAGTCCCACACAATAATCGAGTGAGAGAAAGCTAATTATGGTGGTCAGCTCCATTCTTTGCACTTCCGTCACGAGTCAATTACTCATCATTATCTTTTTTAATTCTTTAATCTGCGTCATATGATGTAGGTCATGCGATATAAAATCCTTTAAATAGGACTCAAAGGAAAACCTTCCGTCCACATATTTGTCTGAGTATTTCCCCTCTTCAAGACTACTTATACAATCTAATATTAAGTTACGATACTTCACAGTCAATTCTATTAATTCGTCTTTGGTTTTTGTTTGACCATATGTAACAGCATCATTATTGAATTGATCGAAATCAATAAGTTGAAGTGTTATCGCTTTATCGCATGCTATCGGTTCTATCGTCGATTCATAGAAGTATTTATCCCATAACAAAATATGACTAACAACATCATGAATGGTCCATTTTCCTTCAGCGATGGGTGTTTTCCAATCTAAATCAATAATTTCTAGAACAAATCCATTCCATTCCTTAAACTGATTTAGCAAATCTGATCTGTTATTCATTGGCACATCTCCTTTTTTTGATAAACACCAAAATTCTAACAAAATCTCTTTAATTCATTCCTATATAGTTCATAGTTCGCTTCATCGAAACATATAAAAACAATCTTATTTATTTCCGACTTATTATGAATCATTGAGTTATTTATAATTATATCCATCTGAAATCCCCCCCGAAGTATATTGGTTGCGAACAAGTATCAAGTGCTGATTGACATTCAAGCGGCTTAAATCACCCTAGGAAACAGTCGTTAGCATTAGACTCGTGGGGTTGTCCACCTGGCTAACTCTTCTTCAAACCTTTACCTTCTATCGAACCAACACCTCGTGGTCCACAGCGTGAACGTATTGTTCGCAGATATCTAGCTTTTTCGGAGCTACTAATATGTTCTTCAGCATCCAGCTATTTTTTATATATGTAATCGATAAATCCTTGTCGTATCCATTCACCTTCAAACTTTCTTTCCAGTACTCGATCTTCTTTGTATATTAACTGCAAATCATCAAACATAGAATCCGCCTCATGATAATCATAATAAGAGTGTATTACGAATTCATCATCTTCCATCTGTTCAAACTGATTATCCCCCAAATCAACTCCATCGCCGACTCGAAAATCCTTTAGGGTTAAAAAATTTACAAATAATAATCCATTAGGTTTTAGAACTCGTTTCATTTCATTTATCGCTTTTTTTACATCTTGTTTTCTCATATGAAAAATAGAGTTATACGAATACACAAAACTCATTGACTCATCACTTAGCGCCAACTGTCTCATGTCGCCTTGTTGTATATTTAGAATCTGTCCCCTTTCAGTTGCGAACTGATTAGCTCTTTTAATTTGTTCGTCATTCATCTCAATTCCGTTTGTACTGTATCCATAGTTCGCAAACAAACTTAGTGGAGGTGAATCCCCTCCCGCTCCGCAGTCTAATATGTTTTTTTCCATACCACTTTCATTGCATAATGCCAAAAATCTGTACAAGGGGATCTGCTTAAACAGTTCCATGTTGGTTCCACTCCTTTGATCATGTAGTAATTGAATTTACTCATAGATCTTTCCCATATAAATTATTTGAGCACATCTTATTGAATCCCCGCAGTTCCAAATGTCTCTCTAATAACTTTTTCGTATTCATCCCATTTAAAGCAAAAAGGGCCTATATCAATAGCCTTATTACCGGATTCTAATTTGAAATCTCTCCATATAATAAGATCCCCTTCTCTCTCAATAAACACTGATATAAAGCCACATTCTTCATCGCCACACCAGGGACAGACTAATATTGGGTACCTGCAGTACAAATATTCATGCATTTCGTTTAACAAAAAATAGTTAATCATTTTCCTTTGATGCTCTTCACTACCCCACCCGAGGGAAGGAACCCTATCATATTTTTTTAACATTTGGTAAAGAGATCTACCATCAATTATTACGTCGGCAAAAATAGTATTTTTATTTCCCTCTTGATCCGGATCAAAACTATCATATCGGCTTGACGGTTTTGTTTGTATTTGATTTATAGTTTTCATGCTCCTCCTTTAAACTCTTCACACTTATCAAATAAACATTCGATCCCTCCACACCATTCCCCTTCCAAAATATTGAATTCACCGTTTCTCAGAATCGCATATAGCAACCGAAAAATAAATTCACACAACAAAAAAGAGCTCCCAGAATGGAAGCTCTTCTTATGTAATTCAGAACGGAGAGAGTGGGATTCGAACCCACGCACCGCTTACGCAGTCTAACCCCTTAGCAGAGGGTCCCCTTATAGCCACTTGGGTATCTCTCCATGAAAATGGCTCCCCGAACAGGACTCGAACCTGTGACAACTCGATTAACAGTCGAGTGCTCTACCAACTGAGCTATCAGGGAACATTACAAGTGAACATGAATTAATTTATCATGATTTCAAGGTCTAGTCAAGCGGGCAAAATAATTTTTGTGATCGTTTTCAAATTTATGCTATGATTCGGCCGCTTGCTAGATTTTTTAAAGAGATTTCCATCCCTCTCCGACTATAGATTACACCATTCTCCATCCTGCGGAAGCTGTACCCGATCCCCCAACGATTCCTTCTCTAAATGAGCTTTTAGCTTATCTCGGGTAACCAAACAATGGTTAATGGCGTCCATGTGCACAGCAATCACTTTAGTAGAAGGAGCATATTCACATAGGTCTACGACATCGTGCTCATTCATTGTAATATGGCATCCGCTTAAAAACTGCGCACCACCAGCATTCACAACTGTCACCTCAGGTTTAAAAACGTCCAATGCCATTTTCACCTTATCACACCAAATCGTATCCCCAGCCACATATAGAACAGGTTCGCCTTCCGCCTGAAACACAAACCCGGATACCTTACCCATAAGTTTACCAGTCACTCCAGTGCCATGCCGTCCATCCGTACGTGTTATAGTTATTCCATTAAACGTCAGTGAATCGCTAATTTCCGTGGTATGCTCAAACCCCTGCTTCGCTAATTTATCTCCATCTCCTTCCTGACATAATAGTGGTAGATCATGCGGCAACAAAGAAATGGCAGCAGCATCCCAATGATCCTGATGAAGATGTGTGACAAGAATTGCATTAGGACTCAGCCATTGTTCTACGGCTCCCGGCAAAGAAACGAGCGGATTGCGGCGATCATTTTCAGTATTAAAAATAGGTGGATTAGCACCCTGTTCACTCAACATAGGATCAATTAAAAATGTACTGCCACCATACTCTAGCCATAGGGTCGCGTTGCGGATATGCTGTATTTTCATCGGAAGCCCTTCTTTCTTTCAGATATCTTCTGCTACAATTAATTATAGTTGGACCTTGAAACAGAATACATTGAGATTGGAAAGAGATTGGTCCTTTCTACTTTCACGCAGAAAGGATTTTAGATAATAATGAGCTCCTATTTTATAGATGATGTGGATTTTCGCATCCTGCAGCTTCTAATTGAAAATTCCACGATCAGTCACAGAGATATTGGGCAGCAAGTGCATATGACCGGTCAGGCTGTGGGCGCACGTATTCGCAAAATGCAGGACACCGGAGTGATTGAAGGCTACACGGTCCGCTGGAATCCGGATAAGGTTGGGGAGACTATTCATGCCTTTATTACTGTTTTTTTGGGTTCGAATACGGTTCACCCAGCCTTTCAGACATTCGCAAAGCAGCATGATAGTGTAAAAGAAATACATAGGGTCAGCGGAGAAGGCTGCTACTGGATACGTGTTCGTACCGGAAACCAAGAGGAGTTGAATAGCTTTCTCGACGAACTGCTGAAGTTCGGAAATTACAGAGTCAATCTATCGATGGGAAAACTGAAGTAAGGCTGCATCGGAATCGGATATGAAGCTACTATCGGACCCAGTTGACCTTATACTCAGCATAATCGCATATTTGGCATACTATCGGACCCCATTGCCTCTATTGGCACGAAAAACACCAAATATGAGCCTCTTTCGAACTAATAGCGTCACTTGAGTCCGAAACCCTGCCCAAAAGGCTAAAAACTTGCCAATAGCGTCATTGGGGTCCGTAAGCCTCAGCCAATGATAGCTCGGCGATGTTGGTGTTGGTGCAAGTGAATGGGTTACTCAAAGTCAATGAGCTTTTGCTTGCCCATAAGCTTTTATAGCAGGCCAGCCAACGTTAAAAACGCAGAGCAGCGATTCTCCAATAACCGGAGGAGATCGCTGCTCTGCTGTCTTTTTACTTATGCCATATTGTAGCTTCTACCACGGTAGCTAATTCAATAATTTAGCTGCTCTAAGCAGCCGGACAAGAATTACAGCGGCTTCTGTACGGCTAGTATCACTGCTAGGTGCAAAGCTGCCTGATGATTGACCTTTCATAATACCTTTTGCAGCCAGGTCAGACACTGCTTCTTTAGCCCATGAGGAAATAGTTGAAGCGTCTGTGAAAACATCTGCAGCAACGTTTGCTCCATATCCTTCAGCTTCTAGGTTCAGCAGCTTCATTGCTCTGGCTGCCATAACAGCCATTTGCTCCCGTGTAATAGGGGCGTTCGGACGGAAGGTTCCATCCTCATAGCCTTGAACCAGTCCTAAGGCTGCAGCAGCTCTGGCATCCGCTGCATACCAAGATAAATCGGACACATCATTGAAGGTCTTCGTCGTGTTCGCAGCTACAAGACCTAACGATCGAATCAACATAGCTGCGAACTCGGCACGACTGACAGATTTCTGAGGTGCAAAGGTATCTGTGGATTGTCCGGTCAAGATCAGTCGGCTAGCAAGTCCCTCAATCTCATTTTTCGCCCAATGTGTAGCAATATCCCCAAAAGTCACAGGGTGCAGCGCAGCGAAAAATACACCGCTCGCAATACTGCTCTTAACAGTAACCTTGGTCATCCCATTAACTAGCTCAAACAATGCAGGTACATAACGGAAGGAACCCGTCTGTTCATCGTAAATAAAGACTACACCTGTCTTCGCATCCAGCGCCTCCTTAAGCATAAATGTACGATCTACATAAGTGGTGCCGAACCCACTTGCTGCTACAGAGGTTTTGCCATCCGTTACCTTTAGAGTGACAATAGCCGGTGTTCCTTGCACAGTAAAGCCTTGCTGCTTAGCCTTGGCAAGCAGTTGTTCTAATCCTTTTCCGCTTAGCGAATTTAAATTAAACTCCAGTGTGCCTGCCGGCATTTGTGCGGATTTGAGCACACTCTCCACAAGCTCTAACGGGAAGCGGTAGCTCATACCTCCACTTTCAATAACAAGCACAGCTTTGGGGCTAAGTGCCGCCGCCTTACGTAAAGCATCTGCACTAAACCGGGCTGTGCCGTCTCCATTAGCTGAAATCTCGATAACAGCCTGCCCTGCAGTCGCCTTAGCTTTTAGCTGCGCATCATGATTAGCTGCTGGTGTAGGTGCTGGTGTAGCGGTCGGTGTGCCGGTTTGAACAGGGTTCACTGACCCTGTAGGGTCTGTTGGACCAGGAGTACTTGTTGGTTCTGGAGTATTCGTTGGACTAGGAGTACTCGTCGGACTAGGAGTACTTGTTGGATCCACAGGATCGATCGGGTCTACAGGATCTGTCCCACCAGGTGATAGCACCTCAATTGTATATACCCTCTTATCGTTGCCCACAGTTACCGTGAAATCTGTGATTCCCGCTTTAATTCCATTAAGACTGTCGTTGGTAAATGTAGCAATCTCACTGCTCATAATATTTAGAGTAGCTTGTGCGGTAATATCTCTGCCTTCTTTATCTAGCACCTTAAGCGTAGCTGACTTACCCTGCTCTAATACCACAGGACCGCTCTGTCCATCTGCTAGTTTGATAGAGAACGGTTTAATGGCTGTGGCTATTCCTTGATTTTGTTCTTTAATGCTTAGGTCAGGAGAGGCATTGGTCAGAAGATTCATCCGTTCGCCACGAATAATCATGTTGTCGACCAGCAGACTCCCTTTCAGATTTTTCGTAACTTCTATACCGCTTGTACCTGCGCCATCTAATACATTATTCGTCAGCACTACTCCATCAATGGAAGTGAGAGTATCTCCTTCTAGATCACCTTGAGCAATCAACCCCGAATAAGTGCTGTCCAGTGCCGTATTGTTGCGAATGAGTACTCTTCCTTTCAGATCACTCTCACCAGCATAAAGCCATAACGCACCCAGATTCACGCCGTAACCGGAATCATAACTGCCAGTTCTAAGCAAGGTATTTCGCTCCACAATCGTTGTTCCTTGGAAGGGCTCGGCGGTGAAACGGGTGGACACTGCAATCCCGGCTCCATTAGTCACAGTGTCTTTTACCACGTTGTCCTGGACTTTGTTATCTTTCCCCCCAAAGACTACAATGTTATCCGCTAACCAAGGCAAGGATACCGTATTAAAACGTGCCGTGTTATTATAGCTCGGTGTACGTTCCGTACCATTCATATCCGTCAACTTGCCGTCTGTAAACGACCACATTGCAATTCCATCATCCCCTGGATAGCGGATGTCACTTTGTTCCATCATGCTGTTGCCAGTCCCTACGGCAAAGTTAATCCCGTCTGCCATAAGATTGCGGATCCGCAGACCTGCCATGTACAGACCATTCGTACGCGCCTTTTCACCCATCGGCTGAGTTAACCACAAGCCTGCTTTGGTATGTTCTATCCAAACGTTCTGTATAATCGAACCTTGGCCAAAAGCACCATGGAAAGCGTTGGTGATCGCTTCATCATCCCGTTCGTTAATGCCGCCTTCAATCATCAGATCGTAAACACCAACCTTACCGCCGTGACCATAAAACTTAGCTCCATTCAGAACCGTATACCACATGCCGGCACCACGTATTTCAGCGGTATCCAGATCCAGCAGACCCTCACCGACATTAAAGGTACCCGCCGGGAACCACACTCCTTTACCTGTCGCATTCGCTTCGGCAAGAGCTGCCTTGAAGGCTGCGGTATCATCTCCCTCATCATTTGCTGCCGCTCCAAAATCCGTTACGGAAATAAATTCGTCCGGGCGAGCCAACTCAGGGGCAACCTGCTCCATATCCACCAGGTCAATGACGTAAGAAGCTGCCTTATCTCCTGTTCCCTTCTCTAAGCGAATAGTTGCTCCGGCAGGAGTATCGCCGATCAGAGCATGGATTTCGTCAAAGAAGCGGTGTCCACTGCCTTGGCGAGGATCATTTGACCATGGGTAGCTGCCATATTCCCAAGCATATTTGGATGTCAGCTTAAGCTGCTTCTTAACTCCATCCACATATAGAGTCAGGGTTTCTTCCGCACCAGCCCCATCTGGACTATCAGGAATGGAATATCGAAGAACAATGGAGTTAGCCGACTTCGCAAGCTTGAACTCTAGATAATCTCCCGTATTCTTCAAGGCCACCGCTTGTCGTCCAGAAGCCTCGGAAGCCATGCTGAGATATTTCCGCGACGAGCCAATCAGCGTTCCGTTTGTTGCCGCATCCTCAGCTTCATAGCTGATATATGGAACCGTTGCTCCACGGTATGTTTTGTTAACGCTGTTTTTTACGGTCAGGCTATCAAGGGTTACTTTACTCCAATCCACGTTGTCACTACTTAGAGAAACCGTGTTGATGCCTGCACGAAGCTGCAGTATTACCTGTGCATTCTTCCAAGAGGCAGACTTACCAAGACTAACCTTGCCCCCTTCGTTTAAACCATTCACCTCTAGCGCCAGATCCGTTGCAGCAGCAGCGGTATTTTTGTATCGAATAACAGCGTCATATTCCCCGGCCTGCTGGGCGTTGACTGCAAACCGTATAACACGATCCCCTTTGAATGCTTCTCCTCCTGCATAAATTGCATCAGTAGGGATAGGTAAGAAGCTCCAGAGCTCACTATCAGTTCCATTTGCAGCAGAACCAAGCTGAACAGCCGATGCGCTGTGAGTAAGAAGACCTGTTCCATTCGCATTTAGCAGAAGAGTATAACCTAACTTTTCTTCCAGCTTCCATTGGGATCTTTCTGTATCTCCAGCAGCTAACAAGACCACTTGGCCCGATTCATTGAGCGAAAGATAATGTTGTGTCTGAACATTCATAATCCGTTTGCGTCCGTTTATCTCCTGAACCAGCCACTGGGATTGAGCCGCCATATCGGAGGCATCTGCATATAGGACAGCCCCCTCTTTTTCGGCCAATACTTTACCAGCCATGCCTTTCGGTACAATGGTTATGATGTTGGTATCATTTTGAACTGGAGTTGTTGTATTGTTATTGCGCAGTTCTCCAGATGGAGTAGTAAATTCCTGTGTAGCCGCCTCAAGTGTCCATAGTGCCGTACCCTCACTCTCTAGCAAAAGCGCACGTTCAGCATATCCTGTCTTATTGGCAATGTTTATTAATTCATCGTCGTATTCTCCAAAGAGACTACGAATGGTGTAATGTGTATAATCGGAAGCCAAGCTTACTTCCCAGGCAGAGGCTCCGTCTACAGCAGGTTCTGTACTACTGCTCTCCAAATATGAATAATCACCATTCAGCGTTAAAAAATGACCTGTTGCCCGGTTGGTGATCGTCTGTTTACCCTCCTGCACAGTTACATTCCAGTGCGAAAATCCATTGTCTGCTGACGGCTGTCCGTACAGAACAACCCCATGCTCATTTTCGTATAAATACTCCCCACTGCTTGCATTCTTGAATCTTACAGGGTAATCAGGCAGTGGCGGAGCAATCGCATCAACCGCTTCAGCAGTAAAATGCGCACTGCTTTTTTCCGCTGTATCTGCAGCTTTACTGATTCGGAGAATTGGGTTGCCGTTATCATCCGACGCACCATAGATATAGTGACCAGCCCATGAGCTCATAATGGTAGTCACACCGGACGCCTGCATATCAACCTTCCACTTAATGCTGGCCCATACATCGTACACTGTTTGCAAAGTTTGAACGCTAACTTTAGGATCAATCTCATCTACACCCCCACCTATATGCTCAAGGGAGAGATAACGTCCAGTGCCTTTATTTTTTATCTTCACCGATCCATTGCTGCCGGCTATTTCTTGCAACTGCCAGACAAAGGAATCGTCATTCAAATCAAGTGGACCATAAGTAGCCTGGCCTACTGTTACATCCTCGTTGGCAGCTGCTAGAGGTGCAAGATTTTGGTTAGAGTGAGCAGAGTCCTGGTCAGCATAGACAGCTTCAGTAACCGTCTTGGATTCTGGCAATTCCTCTAGTGCAGCTGGAGAAGTCAGCAAAGGACCGTCCTTAAGATATTGATCCTCTCCATTTACAGCATCTAGCTGAAAACGGAACAAGTCTTGTTTTTTCTCGGTAACCGGTACAAATCTCCACTGCGGACTGCCCCAACCTGGATTGATCACTCCGTACTCAGCATATTTAGTGAGGTTCTGAAGTGAAATATACTTCTCTGGGATTTTATTAGGTTCCTTGTCTAGAACGCTACTGATTACGTAGGTGTTGTTCCCAACATTTTTGCCTGTCCAGATGTATTCTCGTTCCACATGATTTCTGTCTGGAAGCTCTGTGACCTGAAGGTGGCCATTTGGCATGTTCATCGTGTTCATGTAATGGCCCGTTTTCTTGTTTTTGAACAGCTTGCGGCCGTTATATTTCTCCACGAGCCATTGATCGGAGCCGTCCTTTTGCATATTTCCATATTTTAAAAGACCATCAACACTCTCATACCAATAAAATGACTTCCAGCCATTCTGAATCCGGTAATATGGCATTGTGCCGTCAGTCGGTGTGTTAGGATCTAAAAGCTGCCACTGAGCGCTCAAAGAAGTCGCATCCCCAATCGCACCAGCCTGTTCTCCACCCAATGTAGACAAATAAATGCCTGTGCTTTCGAGATTCTGAAGCGTCTGGTAATCATCATAATCATCGGAATCATTAAAAATCCATTGATCCGACGGCTGACTTCCGCTAATCTGCAAGGCCTTGGCAGTACCTTCACTATAAGAAACATAATGATCGGTTGCCGCATTACGGATACGCTTATTGCCGTCATAATCCTCTATATACCATAGATAGTCAGAGGTGTTGGCGGCATCTGGCGCAATAATTCCATGCTTAAGCTCGCCGTTTACGGATTCATATAAAAAATCTGTAGCCACTTGTGCATCCGTATAAGTTGCCAGTCGTACAGGCTGTAATTCGGAAATTGGCACGATTCTCCACTGTGCACTTGGATTAGAGGCTGAACCCGGCCAGCTGTTAGATCGCACATTATTGTCATCGCTGAATTGCGGATTTAGCCATAATGGACTACCCTCTTCAGTTAAACCACTGTTACGAAGGGTAATGAAGCCCGTTCCATCAGGGCCTGGTGCATGCTCTTGGGTCCACTCACTTAGCTTCACGTGATCCATATCGACTTCCTGCGAAAAAACCCCAGCCCAGGTCACTTCATTTTGCTTAATATAATGGCCTGTCGCACGGTTGCGAATCATTACTGTTCCGTCATCCGTCCCTGATTCAAGATACCACTGTGCTGCTTCATTGCTGACAGGCTGTTTACCGTAAAGAACGTTCCCTTCACTTTCATACATTACCTGACCGGGGCGGAGACGGCTCTCTAGCCGTACAGGTGCTGCATTTGGATCTATAAAAGCCCACTGCGGACTCTCAAACGTAACATTGATATCCGAGCTTACTTGCGCATAACCAAGCTGATTCTCCTCGTGGATAACCAACTTCCCCTCTGGCACAGTCGCACTTCGGATGATCATGTATCCATTGCGATTGGAAGTATCGATCAGCCACTGATCCGCAACACTTCCTGAACCTTGGCGTTCTGCCGCCTTAAGTGAATCCTCTTTGCCGTTGTTACCATCCATTGTAATGTAATGGCCTGTCTTCACATTCTTGATTCGTGACAGCCCATTCACCGTCTCAACCGTCCAATGCGCTGAAGTATCGGCTGGATTGGTCATGCCATAACGCACGATTCCTGCGGATGTCTCATATAAAAAGTTGTTTTTCCACTTATTCTTGATGAGTACCGTACCTGATGGAATTTGCTCAGCGCCTGTTCCTCCAACCCCTTCTGCTCCTACGGAACCTTTACCGGTTCCCATTACAGGCAAGCTTGAAAAAATCAGCAGCAGCGCGAGCAGACCCGCCATTGCGGACCTGATTCGTTTCATACATGTGCCCCCTCTAATTAATATGGACTTCCTTTTCATATTAGTTTGGGAACGCTTACAAAACGATGTGCGATTTTATCCAGAAAAAGGTGTATTTGTACGGATATCCAATCCCTACAACCTTCATGAAGATTGACAAATCGGTTTAACGCGATGATAGTTAGTTTTAGCTACCCGCAAAGAGTAAACAAACGGAGGTACATATGAATTTCAAAATTGATTCGCCAAAAATAGCAGATCCAGACTCTCTTCTTCCTGAGCAAATATATTCGCTGCAAACCAAGGACGAATTCAGCTGTTGCAGCATCAGCGATACGGTTATTGATAATCAAGAGGCTAATAAGGTCAGCTTTGATCGCGTGATTTTTAAAAATGTAACGATTACGGAGTGCTCCCTAACTGGGATCGAGCTTATGGACGTGATTTTTGATCGCTGTGATCTATCTAATGTGGATTTTACGAATGGCATTATTCATCGAACTGAATTTAGAAACTGCAAGCTTATTGGCACAGACTTTACAAGAGGCAGATTCCAAAATGTTCGTGTAGTAGATTGTATCGGGGATTTTGCTACGTTTCGATTCGCTAATCTGAAGCAGGTTGCTTTTGAGAGCAGTTCATTAATGAGTTCCGACTACTATCAGTCAAGTTTCCAAAAAATCAGCTTCAGCGAGTGTAATATTGATCAAGCCACATTGTCAGGATCAAAGCTTAATGGGATCGATCTTAGTGACTGCGAGTTCAGTGGCTTGATCGTGGATATCAAAGATTTAGAAGGATGCATCATTTCGCCTCAGCAAGCTGTTTCTTTTGTCGGATTATTAGGTTTGGTTATAAAATAAATAACTTCAACTTGCCCGAACATTTACCGCAGCGATAACGCTTAGGGTCTACTTTTCGCTTACGCGGATACTCCATGGCACAGGCACTGCATACAAGCTTATATCGATAGGGCAGCGACTTCCGAGCTTTTGCACCCGGCAGTGTCTGACAGTAGCGGCTTCCGCCGACTTGCGCCAGCAGGCTTTTGAAATCAGCGTCACGATGCATATACCCTCGCTTAGCCAAATGCAAATGATAATGGCAGAGCTCATGCTTGATAATCCGCTCCGTCTCTTCTCTGCCAAACATGGCAAGCTGATGGGGATTAATCTCTATATTATGGCTTTTGGTGAAATATCGGCCGCCCGTTGAGGACAACCGGCTGTTAAAGCTCGCCTTGTGTCTAAACGGCACGCCAAAGCTGTCCCGTGATACCTGCTCAATCCACAGCTGCAGCTCTTCGTTGCTCATAGTTTCCATAGCGTTCTATCACAAGTCCTTTCCACGGGAAATAAGATCTCTACTTGAATTGTAACTTGTGCATAGGCTAAACTGTCAAGAAGGAAGACAAGTACGGAGGGAGAATGAACAATGCCGAAAATGCGGTATGTAATTTTGCAGCAAAATCAAGAATTACAATTCGTGGAAATGCCTGAGGAATATGCGTATCAACTAAGTGCGCTCAATTTACGCCTGAACAAAGAAATCGACAAGCTGACAGCCGATAATGTTCCGGATCTGCCCTTAGCCATCGCCGAGTGTGATTCGCTGGATCTGTTACGCGAGGACTACTCCCTGGATTCCGGTCTGGATTATATCAATAGATTGGAACAGGCCTTCGCCTCTGTTCAAGAGCAGAAGAACTACCCACTGATCTCCCTGCTTACTGAGATACGAGCGCTACAGGCTCAATTGGAGCAGTGGTACGAAGAGGAAGCAGAAAGCCTACTGTAATCCGCACCTTTAGGCTTATTTCTCCATATTCTAACTTACGTAAGTTGTTAGAGGAGGGATTCGCTTGCCACAGTGGCTCTGCCATCAGCTAATGAAAGCTTATTACAAAAAAGACCGCCGTCAGATCAAGCTGCTGAATGAGTGCTGGTTCTTTTATCGTAATTCTGCGGAATCGAGTAATGAGATGAAGTTATAGCCTCGGATGATTAAGATCTAGGACATCTTTAAAGCAGCGGATATCGTCTTTTAAGAAGACGGTATCCGTTTTTGTTAAGAAAGGGGACTTATAATCATGATCAGTAGAACAAGACATATACAGCTGTCTCCGGAAAGTGGGACTGAGGAAGAGGACAATTATAATCTCTATGTCATAGTCACATTCCCTGACCGCTCCCGCTGGGCATCGGATTTCTACACCTTCAAGAACATCGAAGCGATCCGACAAGACTACATCCAAAGTGGTGCTTGTCTAAATGGGGCCTACTGGAGTGCACCTAATTATCTAACTGTCGTGGATCATATTGATCGCAAGCGAATTGAAGAAGTCGTCGATTTATATATTTCAGAAGGTACATTCGAATACGCCTTTGAATACATAGGACAGGTCACGGAGCGGGATCTGAAGATTATCGATTATCCGAAAGGCTTTTTCAACCCTTTAGAGAAGCTTGAGGACAGGTACGTTATGCGGCAGTTCGCTGCAATTGAGTTTATGCTGGAGAATGCTGCACCAGAAACTATAGCAGTAATAAAAAAGATCATCGTAGAGAAACAATAAAACTCCGCCTTAAGAATCAATTCTTATTAAAACTTAGGAAATACATATTTAACCAAAAAGAACAGAAAACCAAAAAATATAATAATGTAAGCAGCATATTTAATAAAGGTAGATGCGACAACGCTGGAATCCGATTTCCGTTGTACCTCCCTATGCTCCACTTCAACACTTCTATCCTTATAGCCCGGTTCCATCAGCAATCTCTCCTTTCGAATGTTCATCTTTGATAGCCTCCATTAACCCGGGGCTTTCAGGATTGAATCAAAATTCTAGATTGGATTAAAAAAAAAGACCGGAATTCTCTTCAGCTTTTCGAGCTGAGAAATTCAGGTCTTCTTTCTACTTACCCTTTAACCGAACCCGCCGCAATTCCCTCAACGATACGGTTACTGAGGAACAGGAATGTAATCAGGATAGGCAAAATACTGATCATAAGCGTTGCCCCGATCGCACCCCAATCCGTCGTATATTGACCAATGAAGTTTTGCACCCCCACGGTCAGCGTCTTGTAAGAATCAGAACTAATAAATGTGTTTACAAAAATAAATTCGTTCCAGTTATAGATCATATTAATAATGGCTGTAGTCGCGATCACCGAGCTTGTCATAGGAAGTATAATTCTAAAAAACATTCTGTTCACGGAACAACCATCAATTACTGCAGCCTCTTCCACTTCGCGTGGCAGTGCGTAATAGAAACCCAGCAAAATCATAATCGTTATCGGCATGTTAAAAGCGACATAAGACAAAATAAGTGACAAAGGGTGATCCGTTAAGCCAATCTTATTGAATATACTAAATAACGGAATAAGCGTGGAGTGAACAGGAATCATCATCGCTACCATAAACAATCCCAGTACGAAAGAGCTTCCCTTCCATTTCATCCTGGTAACTGCATACGTAACCAAGCTCCCGAAGATAACCGTTAACACCGTAGCCACGATGGTAATCCATACGCTGTTGAAGAAATACACGTTGATGTTCCCTACATTCCAGACCTTCGCGTAATTCTCCCAGTGAGGATTCATCGGCAACGATAGAGCAGGAAGGTTGAACACTTCCTGATTATTTTTTAATGAGAAAAACAGCAGCCATACAAGCGGAAACAATTGCAGAGCAGCAACGGCAATCAACACGATATATAGCAATGAGTAGCCGAATTTACGTGTGATCTCCGCACCTGCGCCGCCTGTCTTTGGCCCGATTTCTAGCCTTCCTGCAGTTCCAGACATCATGAAGCGCCCCTCCTTATGAGTATTGGATCGAATCTTTCGTAGCAGTTAATTTGCGAATGACCCAAGTAATGACGAGACAGATGACGAGCAGGAAGAATCCAATTGCACTCCCGTAGCCAAAATCATAAGCCCGAAAAGCCTGATGATACATATAAGACGCCATCACTTCACTAGAGCCATTAGGACCTCCATCCGTCATAACAAAGATTAAGTCAAAATACTTCAGAGAACCTACAACGGCTAGAACAATCGTAACTTTGATGACTTCCATTGCGAGTGGAAGCTTAATTTTCCAAGCGATTTGTAAGGCAGAGGCTCCGTCAATCTTTGCTGCCTCTTCCAGAGAGGTCGGGATATTCTTGAGTGCTGCGTAATAGATCAGAATATAGAAACCAGCATATTGCCACAGAATGGGAATAAATAAAGCAAACAAAACTAATGTAGGCTCTGCAAGCCATGCAGGAGGATTAGCAAAACCAATGGAAACTAATAAGCTGTTCACAATTCCGTTCGTCGGATGATAAATTCTTAGCCAAAGCTGCGCAATCGCAACGGACGATAACAGCATCGGAATCAGATATATTTTGCGAAACAAGTTAGCTCCCTTGATCCGGGCGGCTAATACCATAGCAATTGCCAAATAAATAATGAGACTTAGGGTAGAAAACAACGCTAACTGCAGAGAATGCCAAGCACTATTCCAGAAGGTTTGGTCTGTTAGCAAAGCTTTATAGTTATCAAATCCGATAAAAGTCAGAGCGCCTATACCATTCCATTTATTCAGTCCGTAATAACCCGTTAGAACAATCGGAATATATACAATAGCCAGAATGAGAAGCAAGGCGGGAAATACGTATAACGCGATTATTTTTTTGTTAGACATCACTTTATCCAAAGTGTCCGACTCCTTTCCTTCATAAACCGTTTGAGGAAAGGCTTATCCGGCATCATGCTGCCGGATAAGCTAATTGTCCCCTTCACCTAGTTGTCGAAGCTTTAGTTGCCTTTGGAGATGGCTGCGTCATGCTCCTCGGAATACTTCTCCGGCGTTACCGCTTTGCCAAAAAGAGCCTGGATCATATTCAGATGCGTTTCTGCTGCATTGGCACGCATTTGAACATCTGCGAATAAAGTGATGCTGCTAGCTTTGTTCATTTCGTTAAACAAATCGATGTATAGCTGTGGTAGGTCCAGTGTGGCGGTGTCCACCTTCGTAGCTGGAATAACGCCTGCTCCAGTTACGGATTGCTCTCCCCATTTGGACACGAAATACTCGACGAATAATTTTGCTTCTTCTTTTACCTCAGAGTTCTCAGCAACAAATAATCCTACACCTGGTCCACCTACCCAGCTGTTAATGTCTCCCTTCCCGCCTTCCACTGTCGGGAATTTGAAGAAACCAACGCTATTACGGAATTCCAGTGGAATTTCTTCATTCGTTGTGAAGTTTGGCAGATCCCATGATCCCATCATGTACATTGCTGCCTTGCCATTTACGAACTCTGATTTTGCCTCTTCATTTGATAAACCGTTGAAACCCTTAACAAATGCATTGCTGTCAACAAGTGATTGAACCTCAGAAGCCGCCTTTACTAATCCTTCATCCATAAATGAGCCTGATCCACTGATCGCACCTGCAAGTGCCTGTTGGCCTGCGATCCGATCAGCCAGATACATATACCAAAGCGATCCTGTCCAGCGATCCTTATTGCCGAGAGCAATCGGTGCAATGCCCCCTTCAGATAGTGTTTTTACAACTTGCTTAAACTGATCGTAGGTTTGTGGGACCTCAAGATTATATTTTTCAAAAATAGCTTTATTGTAGTAGATAGGTGCGATGTTAAACTCAAGTGGAAGCGCATACGTTTTATCGTTAATAGCATAAGCTTCTGTAGTTCCTGCGACGAACTTGTCTTTTAATTCACCATTCAACAAGTCATCTACAGGAGCGAAGAGATTTCCTTCAACGTAAGGCTGCAAAAAGCCAGCGGCCCAAGTTACCCCAACGTCTGGCAATTCGTTAGAAGCAGACAATACCTTCAGCTTATTTTTGTATTGCTCGTTGTCCAGAACCTCTTGCTTGATCACAACATTGGGATGCTCTGTTTGATATTCTTTAATAATTTGATTAACAATTTTATTTTGTCCGGCAGAAACACCTTCTGGCCATAAATGCATGAAGTTAACGGTGACTTTGTCGCTTCCCCCATTTGCACTACCTTTAGATTCACCTGCATTGTTATCTTTTTGACCACAACCAGCTGTGACAAGAACGAGGCACATCGTTAAGAACAATATTGTCCATTTTTTATTGCGCACGCTTACAACCCCTTTTCTATTGTTGTCTAGCGGCCTTGTAACCGCTTAACTAAATTGTAGCTTGGATCCCATGATGTCGTAAGGTCATAAGGATTGGGACTAATACCACTATTATTGGATTCTTTCCTCCGTGGTCATGACGTTCTGCCGGTATTGCCCTGGACTAACATTTTCGAGTGCACGAAATACCTTCACAAAATATTTGGCCGTCTGATAGCCTACTTGTTCCGCGATTTCAGCAATGGACAGCCGTGTGCTCACCAGTAGTTCTTTGGCTCGTTGTACTCTCCTTCTCGTTACATATTCACTGTAAGTCAGTCCCGTCTGCTCTTTGAAAAGGACGCTGAAATAGCTGGCATTCATGTGTAATTGATCCGCTATATCACGCATGGATATCGATTCGTGAAGATGTTCGTCTAAGTATTGGAGTGCCTCACGCACTTGAGTGCTATACACTTTCTCCTGCTGTACCGTTTCCATAAGCTTGGGATCGATCAGCTTCTCCATTCGTTCGATTCGATAAATATCCTCCTTGCGTTTCAATGCCAGTTCCACTGCTCGGACCAGCTTCGTTTTGTCGAGTGGCTTCAGTAAATATTCAACCACACCAAACTGCAAGGCTTTCTGTGCATAGTCAAATTCAGGATGGCCGGAGATCACAATAACCACTGGAGGATGAGGCATTTCGTTCAGCTTTTCAACTAATTCTAGCCCTCCAATCTCAGGCATGCGCACATCGGTAATAAGCAGATTAACTTCGTTATTTTGCAGCCATGCCAGTGCTTCAACACCGCTTGCTGCGGTTTCGATGCGATATTGACCGGATGACCAGGCTTCTAATGTTTTACGAACCCCTTCTCTTGTTCTAGGTTCATCATCTACGATGAGTATAGTTTTCACGTGTTTTTCCCCTCTCCAGGTTCATTCGGTATTTCAAAAGAAATGCTAGTTCCATAACCTTCTTCACTTCGTATTTCAAGCCCGTCCGTATTGTCTACGTAACTGAGTTTCAGTCTCCGCTCTATATTAGCAATACCAATCCCAGTCCCTTTGGAAGACCTCATGCTCCCCTTCTCCATGGTGTGATAGATAGACGATATCTTTGCTGCATCCATCCCTGGACCATCGTCAGTTACCGTAACCAATGTATATCCCGGACGACTTGAGGGTCTGACAATTAGCATGACTGTCCCCGGTCCAACCCTTTGCTCTACACCATGAAGAATCGCATTTTCGACAAGAGGCTGGATTAACAGCTTCGGTAGCGGGACACTTCGGCAAGCTTCATCTGACTCAATCCGCCAGGATAACCTGTCGAGCATACGCATCTCCATAATCTTCAAATATCTTTCGGCATGGTCGAGCTCATCGCCGATAGTCACCCATTCATCATCATCAGTTCGATTAATGACATAACGAAAAAGCCCCGACATATCAACCACAATTTGAGCTAATTCCTCCTCACCCTTTTCATCGAGGGCCCAATAGAATGCTTCTAATGTGTTAAATAAGAAATGCGGATTGATTTGAGCCTGAAGTGCCTTTAATTCTGTGCGACTCTGGACGATCTCCTTCTGATAGACGACTTCAATTAGTTCATTCAGAGAGTGAACCATCTGGTTATAAGTATTATTGAGTTCATTGATCTCCATGGTGGTAGAAGTGACTGAAATCGGTTTCAAGGTTCCAAATCGCGAACCGCGCATCACTTTTATCAAATTCAGTATAGGACGTGTAATCATCGTGGATAAAATAAAAGTAAAAATGAGAAACAATAAACTGCCAACAACACCGGATACGATGATCGCTGTACGAAGGACAGATATCCCCTCTGTCGTATAGTCAACTGGAGTGAGGATTACTAGCCTCCAACCTGTTGCCTTGGACTGCTTCTGAATCACAATGTAGTCTTCTCCGCCAACCTCAACCTTTTCTCCTCCATGATCCAGTATCTTATTCGCATTGACATTTACGGAAAAATCGGAAGAAATTTGCCGTCCCGCTTCATCAAATAATCTCATTAATTCACGCGTTTCCGCCTGTGAGCTGTCCACCTCATCCGTAAGCTGGAAGTAACTTTTCTCAATTTGAACCATAATATAGCCAGCTTTCGTGAATGAATGATCAATCAGTCTAATATTACGAATCGCGATGACGATATCCGAATTCCGCGGGTCAAGTCCAAACCATACGAGACGTCCTTTGCCCTCGTCTACCCGGCTGATCCATTCTTCTGATACTCGATTGTTCAGGCTGGCGTCATCAACAGAAAGTAATTTCTGATAATCACCTGCATACAGCTCAATGGAACGAATCCCTGTCGCATACGCCTCATATTTACGTACTTCCTGCTGGATGGTTTGACGTTCGGCGAAGCTGATCGGCTTTCCTTCGGCCTCTTGAGCGAGCAATCGCTGAATGGAGGCGTTGGTTGCCACTTGCGCCGTCAACGTGTTAATCTGCCGGATCAGTACATCCAATTTGCCCGTTGCCTGAACTGCAGTCTGTTCAATGTGCTTCTCCGCACTATTGCGTAATAGAACCGAAACTTGCCCGTACATAAAAAAACCAACCGTGGCGAGTACGATGACCATGACAAACATGAAACCCAGGAAAATTTGATTACGCAATGTGTTTAACTGTCCAAACCTCGTCAATCTTTACACTCCCTTCCGCCTGATAGACTTGATTCCTCATCAAAAAAGATGACCCTTGAATCTTCAGGAATCATCTACAGCTCTAGTTATTTGTTAATTCAGCCTTTGGATTATATGATATCAGTGATTAGTTTCTGAGCCCATATCCATATCGCGTTTTAATTTATCCAAATCAACCAAAAAAACAATATAGAATATATACTCGTGCCTCCCAGAGTTGCACAAAAAAAAGCCGTACCTCCGCTGACCCGGGTATACCGGAATAGCAGTGTACGGCTTGTATTTTTAAATATGGAGGTTCTAATTAAAACTACGGTTGGACACCCACGAACCCTGCAATTTACGCAGCATAATAATTTGTCCAGTATGGTACGAATCGTGTAGGATAAGGCTCATTACCTCTTCCCCTGGCGCATGACCCGAACCGCCCCAATCATACGCGCCTTCTTCCAGCGCTTCAATGATTTCTCTAAGAGCAGCATGCACGTCTTTCAGGTCTGCAACGGCTTTCGCCCATGCTTCTTCTCCTTCAGCTGTTACAGTAAAGGTATCATCGTTGCTTTCAGCATCGGGTTGTTTGGGCAACCCTTTTAGCTTTCGCAGCAAACGCACCTTATAATAAGTTAGATGGTTAACCGTTTCCCAGATAGAATTGGCCGCCCCACCCTCTGGCTTCCAGAGAGCCTGTTTGCTATCCACACCTTCCAGCGCATCGCTAAGCGGCGGAGCCCAATCCTCGATATCCATGCAATAATCCCAATTTTGGAGCAAGACCTCACTGATTTTATTTTGCATGTTCAACCTCCTAAAAATTTGTGTAAACATAAACTTCATGGTGTAGCTTCAAAAAGAACTACTTCAAAGCGAACTAATATGTAACGACTTAAACCATAATATAGTGGTTACAAAAGAAATGTAGCATATTTCCAGATTGTATTCAAGTAACTAGCTAAACTTATTTTTAACTGTTACAATGATTTGTAATGAGCGTTGAATCGGAAAGGATGAACAGACCGTGTTGTGGGAGGATTTCATTAACAGTTACTGGCGGGATTGGCGAACAGGAGATAAGAATAAAGACCGGGACAGACTCGATGAAGAAGAGTGGGTTTTTAAATGGCTGAAGGAGTATGCTCTATTAGAAACACAGATGCCGAACACGATAGAAATGGCGCAGCTTAAAAAGCTTCGCTCACTACTATGGAACTGGGTACAGGCCATTGTGCAAGGAAACTCGGTGTATGGAGAAATACTGGAACAGCTCAATGTCTATATGGACAAGGGTCCTGTTATACGGCGAATTGTGTGGAAAAGCGACGAGCAAGCGGAAATAAAGCTATTGCCACTCCATAGTGGCTGGGAGCAGGTAATGGCGGAGATTGCAGCGTCTTTTGCCGAGGCATTACTTGAAAAAGAACCCACAAGATTCCGTATCTGCGAGAATCCCGATTGCCTCTGGGTCTATTACGATGATACACGCAACCGCTCCAAGCGGTACTGCGATGACAAAGCCTGTGGCAACCTTATGAAGGTGCGGCGTTTCCGGGCGCGGAAGAAGGCTGAGTCTGAGGGGGAATAAAGTCTATAGGCTAATAGATCATATTAAAACTCTTATACTTAATATAAGCTTGTTATGTGTATGAAGGATAAACTTGAGGTTATTAGCGCAGTGTGAATTACGTACATTTTTTACTCTCTATGCATCCATTAGAGCCTACGGTTAAGCTGGTAATGGAGGAGGCGAGATCCAACCCACTGTTAAATCCCCCTCGTGATGACTTTCAATAATAATTCCTTTATCCAAATTTACAATCCATGTATCAAATCCAACAGCAATAACATCATTGAAATTGTTTATAATATTTTTTAAATTAGTCTCCACTACCGGAAGATTGAACTCATTCCACACAATAAAATAGTTATCACGCAATAAAATAGACTCTATGTCTTTCAGTTCTTCCGGTGTCTTAAAGGATTTCTTTTGATCAATAGATTCCCAGTCAATCCGCGCCCACTGTGTGAAATTAACTATACTCTCCATCATAGCTACAATCTCGGACGACTTTTCTAAACTATATATTCTTGTGTTGGGACCTAAAGCTTCGATACACTCACTGTACAGAGAACCTGATGGGTTCTCTATTTTCACTCTTTTTTTCAGTTGCTCCATACGAAATAGCCGTGCTTGTTTATCACTCACTTTCTCACAACCTTTAACTCATCCTATTTTTTAGTGAAAAAAACCTGGCCTTCTCTAGATAGTTTTGTGCACGGAGCTTTATGAACTCATGAAATAGCTGCATTTCATACACTTATTCCGCATCCAAATGGGATCATCAAGACTTTAATTGTATTCTGTACACTTAAAAACTAGAAAATGTGCCCATAGAGTAATAAATCACGAAAATAGGTGTACGAAATACAGTTATATTTTTTGACGGGTTATTCGCAGGATTATAGTTGTACAAAATACAGTTAAAAGCTTCTGTACATCGCTCCCCTTGGCTCTTAACCCCCAACAACACCAATATCCCTCCACCCGATCATGATCTCTTCGACAACCTCATTCCCAATCTTCACTTCTTTTGTCGCAACAGATTGCCCACCCACTTTGTGGTAGAAATGAATCGCGGGATTTCCTGTTACCACCCAAGTCATGAACGAGCTATATTTTTCCTCCAATAAATTCTGTGCTACGCTTCTTATGAGTTGCCTTCCAAGACCCTTTCCTTGCTGTTCCTTAAGCAAATAGAGTGCATATAGCTCCGCATCATAGAGATCTGAGAGATCTGGCCCTCTTCGCGCTCCTCCATTTGCAAAACCAATAATCGTCCCAGTCCCAGCCTCATCTTCAGCCACATACATAACCTCGTCTTTATTGGGCGTTTCAAAATTCCGAATCCAGAGCTTCCTTCTAGCTTCCACTGTAATTTTATCGAGAAACTCATCTGATATTAGCCCTCTGTATGTGGTTTTCCAACTCGTAGCGTGGACAAAAGCGATCCCGTCTATATCACTAGCTGTTGCTTCTCTAATCATCAATTTAATTCCCCCTTAGATTTCCGATAAAAGCTTCAGCTAGTCCAACATTGACTAGTGTTCAACCACTTATTCCTCTCAAACAAACTATTGAAATCACTTTTGGCTACCGAATTGATATGTTTTTCTGAGCTGTATAATATTCACATGCCAACTAAAAAACGAGGAGATGTCTTCTACTTCTACTTCTACTTCTACTTCTACTTCTACTTCTACTTCTACTTCTACTTCTACTTCTACTGGAGCTACTTTCATATCTTCTAATAGTTTTCTGAGTATATCTTAGTACCAACATCCTCGCACACTCTCTAGTTTTTTATTCCCCGTCAGCCCATTTAGTACTCTAGCTCAATTTAACCTTGCAGTGCCTTTCGCACGCTTAATATATATTTTGCCTGATCAAGTGGATTCACGCCCCGGCGGGTACGCTCAGCGGATACGTCTGGTGGACATTCTTCATAGCCGGCAAAAAAAGAAGTAAACGTGCTGCGCCCCTTCGTGTAGGAGCTTAAGCTGACGGGATAATCGAGCGACGTTGCCAACGGCAGACGTCCTTCGATGATCATCCGTTCGCCTTGCAGCACGGGAGGCTCGAACGTGCCACGCATCTGCACAAGGTCGTTCATCACCCGTCCGCCATTCTCCTCAGGAACCACGATGCGAACCTGCAGAATCGGCTCCAAAAGCTTAGTGCCTACCCGAGCGAGTCCGTCCATAATTCCCATCGGAGTCGCCACAGCAAAATCCAGCGGATGGGTATGCCATACATGATGTTGTCCCTCGATCAAGGTCACTTTAAGATCGGTAACCTCCCAGCCATACAAACCCTGTTGTAAGGCTTCTGGTACTCGGCGTGCGGTTTCGCTCTGATATTGCGGCAGCAGGTCGGAACTCCGCACTACCGAATCGTAGACTAAACCACTGCCCGGAGATCCCGGCTCAATCTGAAAGCGCAGAATCGCCCAGCACGGTTTCGGCATCGTGTAAGCGATAAAACCCTCCCCGGCACGGGCTGGCGTTTCTTTATATATGACAGAAGGCTGACCGAAAGTAACCTTCAGCGCATATCGCTCCTCCAGAACACTGTTCAGAATCTCCAGCTGAATCGGTCCCATTACTTTGATATGCAGCTCCCGCTCATCCTGCAGCCACTGCGCATCCAAAAGCGGATCTTCATCCGCCAGTTCCTGCAGCGCTCCGATAACCTTATGGTCATCCACATCTGGTTCCCAGAATACACGCACCGTTAGCAGCGGCACAGCCAGCTTCGCCTCCTCCGGAATGGCCCCCGGATGGCCGAGCACATCTCCGATGCGCACCCCTGAAAGGCCATAGATAACAGCAATATCTCCGGCTTCAAGCGCTCCGACATCCTCGGTCCGACCACCTTCGACCTTGCGGATCTGGGTCACTTTCCCCTGAATATCCTGCGTATAATTCATCAGCGTATCGCGGTTACGGATCGTCCCTTCATAAAGGCGGACAAACGCCATCCGTCCCATACTTTTATCACGCTGAATATTGTATACGATGCCTGACACCGCCCCCTCCACATTCCCACCAGCGCGCGGAAAATACTCAACCATCGCATCCAGTAAGGCAGTAACCCCAAGCCCCTTGGCGGCGACGCCATAAACCATCGGAAAAAAGCGGCCTGATGAGGCGGCTTTTTTCATATATTTTTTCCATTCAGCCAAATCAATAGTGCTACCTGACATATACTTCTCCAACAGCTCTTCGTCCCGTTCCGCTAACGCCTCTAATAATTCTGTTCGTGCGCTAGCATCAGCTTCGTTCTCCCATAAATCTCTTGCTCCTATGTACCCCTTCTCTTTGCCGATGGGTTGCTGAACTGGAATGATATCACTAGACAAATAATTTCGCGCTTCTGCCAGCACAGCTTCAGGGTTAGCGCCTACGCGATCCATTTTGTTCACAAAAATAAGCGTGGGGATTCCCAGCTTCCGCAGCGCGTTCCAGATCATCTCACTTTGGGCCTGCACACCCTCCACGGCTGAAAGAATAAGCACCGCACAATCCATCACCCGCAAAGACCGCTCAACTTCGGACAGAAAATCGACGTGCCCCGGGGTATCGACCAGATTAATATGCACACCTTTCCAAGCAAAAGAAGCCAATGCCGCCCGTACGGATATCCCCCGCTGCCGCTCCACATCCATTGAATCCGTCAATGCCGTCCCAGTGTCTACGCTACCAAGCGCGCGAATGCGACCGCTTTCATACAAAATATGCTCCGTTGTTGTCGTCTTCCCGGCGTCCACATGGGCAAATATCCCCACATTAATCCGTTCTGCTCCCTGCTGCTGAATCATCTATAGTTCCCCTATCATGAGCTAGATTTATCTGAATTTATATTATTTACATCCTTATATTCCATAGTAATATATCCACCCACGTTGTTCCACCCTCCAGTTCAATTGGTTAGATTCAGCTATGCCGGGTATGTAATTACTAATAAGAAATCTAACGCCGAGGAGGAAATTCATCATGACAGATAAACGTTTGCAGGATAAAGTTGCAGTGGTTACAGGTGCTGGTTCCGGTATTGGAAAAGCTACAGCCATAAGGTTTGCCCAACACGGAGCTAAGGTATATATGCTTGACCGCACTCCCGAGGATTCCTATGAAACTAAACGTGAGATTGAATCTATTGGCGGTACAGCAACAGTAATTGAATGCGATGTCTCCAATCCAGGTCTGGTCGAAGAAAGTATTCGTAAGGTTGGGGAGGTGGCCGAGAAGATTGATATTGTTTTTGCCAATGCTGGCATTAATGGTACATGGTCTCCAATCGAAACACTAGAAATCGAAGATTGGGACCAGACACTGGATACCAACCTACGCAGCACCTTTGCCACAGTAAAATATGCCATCCCCCATATGAAAGAAAATGGCGGCAGCATCATTATCACCAGCTCCATTAACGGCAACCGAGTATTCTCGAACATTGGCGCTTCCGCTTACTCATCTTCCAAGGCAGGACAAGTTGCTTTTATGAAAATGGCTGCACTAGAGCTGGCGCAATACGGCATCCGAGTAAATGCCATCTGTCCTGGATCAATCGATACACAAATTGGAGATAATACGTATAAAAGCGATGATCTTCAAGAAGTGAAGATTCCTGTGAAATTTCCGGAAGGTAATCATCCGCTGGAAAATGCACCGGGTAAGCCTGAGCAGGTTGCCAATCTGGTATTATTTCTCGCATCGGATGAATCTTTTCATGTTACGGGAACTGAGATTTATGTAGATGGTGCCGAGTCACTCCTGCGCGGATAAGTTTTTACTCGAATCGTTATAATATTTTAAAATCTATGCAACATTTTGGTCTAATCTACCATCTAAGAGTATGGAGGTGACGCAAATGAAAAAACCATTATTCATAAATAATGCTAAAAAAATGACTATAGCCTGCGGCATTTTGGCAGCGAGTGTGTCTTTTGGGGCATCCGCTTTTGCTTTTTCAGATTTGAAAGGTGATCCTGCGGAAGCAAAAATCAACTCTTTGCATAAAGAGGGGATTATAAACGGAGTAGACAAAGATAAGTTTGCCCCTAAATCTAAGGTAAGCTTTGCGCAAGGGATACAATTCATCGTTGGGGGTCTGAATCTTACTCCGCAACCAGCGGTAGGTAGTAATTCTTCCAAAGCCAGTGATTATTTCGATAAAGTGAACGACAAAGCCTGGTATGCTTCGGCTTTCCTGACTGCCAAGCAAAATGGTCTTTCACTCGACCGGACAGTGGATCCTAACGGAACCATCACCCGTGCTCAGTTCGCTCACTTATTGACGCAAGCGCTGCAAAGTAAAGGTAACTTCCCTGTTACGCTGATGTATGTAGACATTAAGGATGGCGATAAACTCTCTACGGAGGTTATAAATAGTCTCCAGATCCTGCTGAATACAAATATTGCCACACTCGATAAGAACGGTAATTTCCGGCCAAATGATGCTATTACCCGCTCTGAAGCTGCCGCTCTCATCTATGATGCAGCCGCTTTTGCTAAACGTGTAATTGTATCTAATGGCAGTCCCACTACTCCCACCTACGAAACAGAGGTTACGTTGACCAAAGCGGGTGAAGGCGTAAATAAAGCCACACTTACCGTTAATAATCTGCCTAACCCCGGGTATGGGCTGGTGATTGAGCGAATCGAATTTGGTAAAGACAATACGGCTGTGATTTACTTTAACGTGACTGCTCCTGAACCAGGGAAAATGTACGCGCAGGTGATCACAAAAGCATCTGTTGCCACTTATCTGCCAGATGGATACAAAGCTGTCGCTCAACCTGTAACTGGCTCTGCTTCTTATTCGTCTTCTAGCGCGGCACAATAATATAAATTCAACTTGAAGGTTTTAGAGTTAGGAGTCCGACGCAGCTGCGGTGTATATTTGGACTTCCAGCTGCCGTTTATGACGGCTGAGATACGGAGAAGGGATGCCTCAAAAGCCATCATATGGCTGCTGAAGCATCCCTTATTTGTTGTTTGTTGTTCCTTCCCCCTTTATCCCAACTCCGAACTCTGATTGATTAAGTAACGCCGCTATCGGACTCAGATGACCTTAACACAGCTGTTTCTTGTCTAGTTCTCTCTGAGTTCTCTCTGAGTTCTTTCAAACTTACAAAATTGACTGCGTTTTGGGTGAACCCGGCATCCCCTTGTTGTGCTTGAGAAAAACAGAAAAACCGCAAAAACCCTTGATTATACAAGGATTTTACAACCCGCTAGTGACCGAATTACATGCCCGATTCAGGTTCGTGTGGCAGCAATATCGTGGAGGTTCGAGTCCTCTCGACCGCATCATTTACAATCATAGATCTATCAACTGCTTCAAGCGCAATTAACGGATCTTTTTGTTTTATATGTACAAGCACAGGAGTAAGTGAAAATCGGTTTGACAAAATACTGATTTAGATATATTGTGGATACACTAAGTCTATTATTTATCCTAATTATAGATATAATGGATCTATAATATATTTTATTAATCTTGAAAGGATGATTCATAATGGCAGTTCTCCATGCGGAAGATGCTACTTTTGCACAACTCATTCAATCGAAAGGAATAACTGTAGTCAACTTCTGGGCGCCCTGGTGCGGACCGTGCCGGATGTTTGCACCTGTGCTGGAAGAGTTTGAGCGGGAGTCGGATGCTACAATAACTGTAGTGAAGGTCAATGTGGATGACAACCCAGAGACGACTGGAAAATACCACGTGATGAGTATACCGGCCACACTCATATTCAAGGATGGACAACTACGGCAACAAGAGGTGGGGATGTTATCCATACATGCCTTGCAGCAGCTCGTTGCATCCCAATAATACCTCTGAAAGCGGTGAAGACAGCTTGACTAATAAACCCAGCATTATTGTAGCCTCTCTGGTGGTTGCCAATTTTCTAGCCCAATTAATGCAAACGATGTTAAATACGGCGTTGCCGCGTGTCATGCAGGATCTTGCCATTCATGAGAATCAAGCGCAGTGGCTGATTACGGTGTACTACCTGATGATAGGTATAACTGTTCCTGTTGCTGGATTTTTGATCGGAAAGTTTACTACGAGGGCCTTGTTCATGGCCTCTGTCGGAGCGTTCACAGCAGGAACACTGATTGCCGGGATCGCCTGGAGTTTCCCCCTAGTCCTGACGGGGCGTTTGGTTCAAGGCATCGGTGCGGGTCTGCTGTTCCCTCTGTTTCAGACGACGATACTCAGAGTCTTCCCGAAGGAGAAAATCGGTGCAGCGATGGGAGTAGTCGGTTTGGTTCTGGGGTTGGCTCCTGCACTTGGGCCTACTCTGTCTGGGTTCGTGGTTCAGAATCATTCATGGAGACTGTTGTTTTATGCTGTGGCTCCGCTCGCAGCCGCCAATTTATTCTTAGCGCATTTCACGCTGCGGAACGTGGGAGAGACTCATCAGACCAAGCTCGACACCAGGTCCATTATCTACTCTTCACTCGGATTCGCTGGTATATTATATGGTTTTAGCATTGTCGGGGAAGAAAAGGGAAATCCTGTTGTCGCAGGGATCATCCTTCTGGCCGGATTCCTGATCGTGGCGCTGTTTATTAAAAGACAGCTCAAGCTCACGGCACCTTTGCTCGATTTCAAGCTGTTTCGGCACCGCTCCTTTACCAGTTCTTCTATTGTGGGGGTGATCTTATTTGCGGTGATGGTGGGAGTTGAACTCCTTCTTCCTCTGTATGCACAGACGATAAGAGGCTTAACACCAAGGGAGTCCGGGCTTATGTTGTTGCCAGGTGCACTGCTGATTGGTGTCTCCGGTCTGATCTCAGGCAGACTATATGACCGGTTTGGGGTTAGCCGCGTAACCCAGGGAGGATTTCTGCTCATTCTGATCATGGCAGTGGCTCTTGCCCTCACGTTATCAACAGAGACGTCCTTTAATCTACTGGTTATAATGTATGCCCTGCTTATGTTTGGAGTAGGGGCAGTTATGGCTCCAATTACGGCCTATGCCATGGCAAGTATCCCCAACACCATGGTTGCACATGCTTCTCCAATGACAATCACGCTGCGCTCGCTCAGCGGTTCAATAGGAGGCGCCTTGCTTGTAACGATAATGACTTCTACTGCGAGTGCCAGTTCCTTATCCTTTCCATTGGATATGCTCAAAGGGGTCCACATTGCATTCTGGACGTTGACGGCTCTTGCCGGATTAGGATTATACTTGTCTTTTCATCTGCAAGAAGCGAGAAAGCTTAAACCTGCTAATATTTAAATTCTTAATCTATCCTGTATTACCCGGCAGAATCCTCTGCCGGTTTTTTTGGTGTGGCTTCCGGTGCAGGGGGAAATTCCTGAAGCGCACTTGAGACTCCATGCTTAAAGCATATTTCCCGAAAAAAAGCTGTACTGATTATAATTTTTGCCCCCACTTTTACAGAGGAGGCCCCACCAGGGTCTGACACATATTTAAGCAGAGGTGGGACGTCTTTGGTAATTCCCCATAGATCGTCTCATAATCCAACTTGTTGTTAGCTATCGGACTCCATCGTCGCTATTGTCTTAAAAAACACCCAATATGAACCTATTTCTAACGAATAGCTGCACTGGGGTCCGAACTGTGCTCCAATCGCTAAAAACATATGAATAGCGTCATCTGGGTCCTCAAGCTAACTCAGGCTCAGAAATGCTGATTACTTGGCAGTGAGGATTATCAAACTACGAGCGATTAGATCATATTTGTGTGCATGAAGCTATTTGACGGTAATGAACATCAAACTTCGAGCGATTAGATCATATTTGAGTGCATGAGGCTATTTGATGGTGATGAACATCAAACTTCGAGCGATTAGATCATATTTACACAGACGCAGCAGCTATCGGACTCAGATGACCTTATACGCAAAAATATGCCACTTTTACGATGCTATCGGACTCCATCGTCGCTATTGGCTCAAAAAGCACCATAGATATGCCTTTTTCTGATGAATAGCTGCACTGGAGTCCGAAACTGTGCTCTAATCGCTAAAAAAACGCGAATAGCGTCATCTGGGTCCGTAAGGATCAGCGTGTATCAACGGATATGAAAATCCGCTGAAGCAGGTAGCCAAAAACAATATACAAATCAGCGATGCTCCAATGTTTGCGTTATGCGAACGCAGCAGATAGGTGTGTAGTAGATAGGTGCACAGCAGTTAGGTGCACAGCAGTTAGGTGCACAGCAGTTAGGTGCACAGCAGTTAGGTGCACAGCAGTTAGGTGTGCACCAGTTAGGTATGCAGCAGTTAGGTATGCAGCAGTTAGGTGTGCACCAGTTAGGTGTGCACCAGTTAGGTATGCAGCAGTTAGGTGTCCAGCAGTTAGGTGTGCACCAGTTAGGTGTGCACCAGTTAGGTATGCAGCAGTTAGGTGTGCAACAGATGGGTCTACAGCGGATAGGAATGCAGCTACTATCGGACCCAGTTGACCTTATTCGTTGCATAATCGCACATTTGGACTACTAAAGGACTCCATCGTCGCTATTGGCTCAAAAAGCACCATAGATATGCCTTTTTCTGATGAATAGCTGCACTGGAGTCCGAAACTGTACTCTAATCGCTAAAAAAACGCGAATAGCGTCATCTAGGTCCGTAAGGATCAGCGTATGCCAACGGATGTGAATAATCAGTTGAAGCAGGCAAACAGCGTCCATAATAGCGCCATCTGAGTCCGTAAGCTAAGGCGTCCATATTAGCGTCATCTGAGTCCGTAAGCTAAGGCGTCCATTGATCATGAATAATGCCGACTAATGCATGGTCTTCTCCGATCTTCTCAAAAACTAGACGCAGGCTGCGCCAATCCATTCCCTCGACAGAAGGATCGATACCAGCAATATGATATTCAACGAAATCATATTGCTCCTTTGGATACACTTCGTTTAAGTTGTTGATTGTCGTCCCTTGTCCAAGCCCCTTGTTCACAGCAATTTCGGCCTTCTGAATGAAGTCCGCATCGTAGACAAACCGCTTGTAGTAATCTGCGAATGTAAGCTCGATTAAATCACCGGAGCCAGCAAATGTTCGCCAGACTCTTTTGGTAGAGTCATTCATTAATCCTTCTACTTCCTCCTGGGTGAATACAAGATCATTTTTTGTATCCACGTATGCATATGGAGAGAAGCGTAGCCCTTTATCCCGATGTACCCACGCCGCTAATTGCTTCATATCCTTATTCTTAATGGAGTTCATTACCGTAGACGCCGCTTCCTCAACTAATGGCGGCAATCCCTCTAGATCCTGCGGCTGTCCCGTACTTGATGTCTTCGTCTCCTGTGGTAGTTCCGTCTCCTGTGGTGGTTGTGTAGTAGCCGCTGGCTGTGCAGTTTGTGTGTGCTCTGGTGTCTGCTTTGGCGTCTGCACTGGCGTCTGCTCTTGTGAATGCTCTGGCGTCTGCTTCGGCTCCGTCCCTGCTTCTGGCGTTCCGCTACATGCTGTAAGCCATAACATTGCTGCTATCAGCGCCAGCCCACCGATTTTTTTTGCGAAGTACATAAGATCCCTCCTTAGCTTCGATCCTTCACTCTTTAGACTGATTTGAACAAATGAAGGTTGCAAGCTTATACTAAAACTATCAATCATACAACTCTTATGAGAGGGCGGGGTTATCATTCATTTAACAGAAAAACTTAAAAGCCTTCCCCTAACTCCCGGTGTTTATCTCATGAAGGATAATCTCGGTCATATTATATATGTTGGCAAGGCAAAACAGTTAAAACGGAGAGTCCAATCCTATTTTCAAAACTCAAAATCTCATTCCCCAAAGGTTAAGCAACTTGTAAGAAATATTAAAGATCTGGAAATCATCCTTACGGATACAGAATTCGAAGCCTTTATGCTGGAATGCAAATTAATTAAAGAGATCAAACCCATGTACAATAAAAAAATGAAAAATCCGCAGGCTTATACCTATATCGTAATAGGAGCGAATGAAAAAATACGTTCGTTAGAGATCACCTATGATCCTGCGGTCAAAGAAGGCACTCAGGTTTTGGGTCCCTATACAAGCAGAAGCACGGTGGAACGGGCAGTGCAAGGCATTAAAGAAAGCTCAAAAATCCTTTGCAGCAACCCTAGCTTTAAAAATTCCCTATGCCTAAACCATTCGCTTGGCCTATGCATAGGGATGTGTGCAGGCGGAGATGCCGCTGTTCAATATAATAAAATTATTGATCGGGTCATTGGCTTACTAAACGGCTCAGATTCCAGCATCCTCGAGGAAATGGAGCAGCGGATGGCAGTGGCCGCGGAGCACTATGACTTCGAAACCGCCGCCAAATACAGGGATTATATTGGAGCTGTCAGCTTCCTGATTCACAAAGAGAAGGTCATCGAATTCGCTCAAGAGAATCAGAATATTGCAGTTCTTGAGGCCATGAATGAACAGACGCTTAAACTCATTCTGCTCAAGGGCAACCGTATCCTGTCCCATACCAAGCTACAATATGATCAACCGGATATCACCCACCTGCAAGCGGCAATAAAGTCAGCGATTATGACCACTTTTCACAGTGAACCCAATCAGACCCCGGCAGCGATCGGCCGCCATGAAATTGACGAAGCACAAATAATATACAGCTATTTAAAAAGCAGCTCCTGCAGCTACATCATCATTCAAGAGGATTGGCTTGCAGCTGAGCAACGTTCCAATATGGAGACTTCGGTAAATGAGCTGTTGCAGATTTTTTTAAATGCGCTTCCCTCTCATTCCTATAATTAAAAGGTACGGGTTGTAACTGCGGTGAATGTTTGGACTTCCGGCTGATTATAGTAAACGGCGGCCTGCCTTTGCAGGCTGCATTTTTCGGTTTTGCTTCTTCAACAATCTTTTATAGCGTTTTTGAGTGTAAAGCACCTCACCCGCCTCCATTACCGTTTCCTTCGCCTCATTAACAACCAGCTTAGTTTCCTCCACACATTCCTTCATACGATTGATCTCCGATTTGAATCCCTCAGATCTGTCCTTCGCCTGCTCCAACGTGATCTGAATGTTTCCCTTCATCTCATCTATAGGTTCTTTCAACCCCTCTACTGATTGCTTAACTCCGTCAAGGGATTGCTTCAGGCCATTCACACTATTTTTTAATTCTTTCAATGGATTTCCCACATCTATCTCCTCCTAGTAATAAGCCATTAGTTCAACTGTTACTCTAAACTTACCCAAAGAGTGCACGTCCTTCACTCCTATAATGACAAAAAGGGTTCCAGCTGAAAATAATCAACAAGAAGCCAGTCCCCAATAATGGAGACTGGCTTCTTGTTGTCGTTCTTTGAGGATCACTTCGATCTGTCTACTTTACGCTTCCCGCCTCAACACGCGGCGGACGCATCGTCAAGCTGACCCGGCCCTTCTTCAGGTCAACCCCCATCACCCAGACGGTGACATTGTCTCCTACGGAGACAACGTCCATCGGGTGCTTCACAAAGCTGCCGCTGAGCTGGGAAATATGCACCAGCCCATCGTTTTTGATGCCGATATCGACAAATGCGCCGAAATCGATAACGTTGCGGACGGTTCCCTGCATTTCCATGCCAGGAACCAGGTCCTCGATCTTCAGCACATCGGTGCGGAAGATCGGCAACGGCAGCTCCTCGCGCGGATCGCGGCCCGGACGCTGCAAGCTCTCCAGGATGTCGCGCAGCGTAGGCACGCCGACATCCAGCTTCACAGCCAGCTCCTCGGCATTTTGCACCTCAAGCTGTGAGGCCACTTCTTTGCTGCCAAGCTTATTCACATCGAGGCTTAGCTCACGGAACAAACGATCCACCACCGGATAGGACTCGGGGTGAATAGGCGTGCGGTCCAAGGTGTTGTCTCCACCCGGAATCCGGAGAAAGCCGATACATTGCTCATAGGACTTGGCACCTAGACGAGGTACCTTTTGCAGCTGCTTCCGAGTCGTGAACTTGCCGTTCTCTTCCCGGAATTTAACGATATTCTTAGCAATTGTTCCATTAACCCCTGCTACATAAGAGAGCAAGGCAGGAGATGCCGTGTTCACATCCACGCCAACATGGTTTACCGCTGATTCCACGACGGCTTTAAGACTCTCCTCCAGATGCTTTTGGGAGACGTCATGCTGGTACTGTCCCACACCAATAGCTTTCGGATCGATTTTCACCAGCTCCGCCAGCGGGTCTTGCACACGACGGGCGATAGAAGCCGCGCTGCGCTCCGCTACATCCAGATCCGGGAATTCCTCCTGCGCCAGCTTGGAAGCCGAATAGACACTCGCTCCCGCTTCATTAACGATCAGGTACGCCAGCTCTGGATTGCCAATCTCGGCAATCACTTCTGCTGTAAACTGCTCCGTTTCACGCGAGCCTGTACCATTGCCGATTACGATGAGCTGAATGCCGTACTTAGCAATCAACTCTTTGAACTTAGCAGCAGCTTCGAGCTTCTTGTTGTTCGGCGGCGTCGGATAGGTCACAGCTACCTCTAGCAGCTTACCTGTATCGTCTACAACAGCCAGCTTACAGCCAGTACGGTATGCAGGGTCAACACCCAGCACACAACGTCCCTTTACTGGCGGTTGCAGCAGCAGGCTACGTAGATTGCCAGAGAAGATCGAAATCGCCTGGTTCTCCCCACGTTCGGTCATCTCTCCACGAACTTCACGTTCTACAGAAGGAGCAATCAAACGTTTGTAGGCATCCTCAGTCACTGCTTCCAGCAGTTCCTTCACCGGGGATGGCCCTTTAATAATTTTCCGTGCAATATAGGCATGAATTTTATCAGTCACGACCTCAATGCCTACCTTCAATATATTTTCACGCTCACCACGGTTAATTGCTAAGATGCGGTGAGGTGGCATTTTGTGTACAGGTTCACGGTAACTATAGTAATTTTCGTATACAGATTCTTGTTCTGCATCCTTTGCTTCAGACACAAGAATACCTTGACTTGCTGTATACTGGCGAACCCAAGAGCGGATCGCAGGATCATCTGCTATGTTCTCGGCAATGATGTCCAGTGCGCCTTGCAGCGCTTGTTCTGCGCTCTCTACTCCCTTTTCCACATCAATATATTTCGATGCTTCAGTCTGTGGATCCCCTTGTCTTTGCTGCTCCAAGATCCAGTTAGCAAGCGGCTCAAGTCCTTTTTCCTTCGCAACACTAGCCCGCGTCTTACGCTTTTGCTTGAAGGGACGATACAAGTCCTCTACTTCCTGAAGCTTGACCGCATTGATAATTTGCTCATGAAGCTCTTTGGTCAGCTTACCCTGCTCTTCAATATTGCGTATAACGTCTTTTTTACGTTCGCCTAGATTGCGAAGATAACCCAGCCGTTCTTCAATATCACGAAGCGCATTTTCGTCCAGCTCACCCGTCATTTCCTTCCGATATCTGGCGATGAACGGAATGGTATTTCCCTCATCCAGCAGTCCTACCGTAGTGCGTACCTGTTTCAGACTAATGTTCAATTCCTTGGCAATCGCTACGGTTATCAATTCCTGCTCCCGCTGTACGTTTGCCTCATCCGTAATGACTTCCGTATTGCTGTTATCTACCGCCATTAGTATCCCTCTTCCCGTACACAATCTGCTTATACATATCTTGATCTCATAATTAAAATAGTATCACAGATTCGGCTCTGCACAAAAGACCAGCCCGAATAGCGCGCTTTGTACTGAACCGCTGTGCGATAAAGCGAGGCATGGTAGAGTGGTCAGAGCCCGGATTCGGCGATTACGCCCGCTGTCCCATTCCCCGTTTTCCGGAACTCAGTGACAATACAAAACACAAAGCCAGAACGAGCGCGGCTGCCCCATATGGGAAGTTAATACTAAGATCAAACAAATACCCTGCGACGATAGGCCCAGCAATATTTCCGAGACTTGTATAAGCTGAGTTCATTCCCGCTACGAAACCTTGCTGCGATTCTCCGGCCATCTTGGAAAGCTGTGTGCCTACTGCTGGACGCAGAATATCCATTGCAAAGAACACAATAAAGGTAACCGTAATAATCGCCCAAAAGCCGCTTACAAACAAGGTCAGCAGAATAAACAATGATGAGACTATAAGACAAGTGGAGATCACCTTGTTCTCCCCGAATTTATTCAAGATCCAGCCAAACGCGGACACCTGCACCACCGCACCTGCAATAGAACCAAAGGTAATTACAAAAGCGATATCCTTAGGCGTAAAGCCAAATTTATGGTCCACGAACAATCCGAACACCGTTTCATAATTAGCCAGCCCAAAAGCCATAACAAATACAATAATTAAGCCGAAAAAATACGGTTCGCGATAAGAACGCATCAGCTGCGTCAAGAAGCTTTCCTGATTATTTTTTGATAACGTCGCTTCCTTACGTTTCTCTTCAGATAGAGACTCAGGCAAAATTAAAACTGTAATTAGAGCTGCAACTCCAGCTGCCCCAGCCGCACAGAAAAAGGGTACCCGCATTCCAAGCTCAGCAAGATAACCGCCAATCCCAGGACCAATAATAAAGCCGGTGGTAATGGCTGCATTAATTAGCCCCATTCCTTTAGCTCTCTCTTCAAAAGAAGTCGTGTCTGCTACATAAGCCATAACTGCCGGCATAATTAAAGCAGCTCCTGCACCACCAAGCAATCTCGAAACGAACAAGAGCCAGGGTACATTGGCCAGACCAAAAATCAGCTCCGATATCGCAAACACGATCAAACCTGCTACAATCACCTTTTTTCTACCGATTCTGTCGGATAATCTGCCGGCAAATGGCGATATTAATAATTGGGCAAGCGAGAAGGAGGCGACCAAGAGCCCGACAGTACTTCCGCTGATCCCAAGCTCATTCATGTAGGTTGGCATTATTGGGACTACTAGCCCAATTCCAGTAAAAGCCAGAAAAATATTAAGCATAACAAGCAGCATAGCGCCTCTGTTTCTAAGTAACAATGACATTGTATTAACCCTCCGTGTGTTTAAAGCCAAAACTTCGAATATTATGCATGTTAAGACCGACCATCCGGTCTAAATAATAGTAAAAAAATACCCCTTCCTATTCCGGTGCCTTTGAGAAGCTTCAGCCTTCATGTTCCTGAATGTAAAGCTTCTTTTCATGCCCCTCGTTATCTTACCCCGTACGGATCCCTTGTAATAATAAATTTACTGCTTCCCGGTAATATTTTTTTATATCCTCCTGGGTCTTCTCATGAATCGAGAATTCAGAAACTCTTCCAATCCCTTCAAGCATGCCACTCACGATGATTACATAGTTCTCTAAGTCGCCCTTTACCAAATATCCTGTTTCAATCCCTTCCTTCAAAAGATCACGACAAGCATGTGAGGCTGCTTCATAAAGAAGTGAAAGCCGCTTGCTAATCTCTTCCGGGTGGCATCTGCTTCTGGAGAATTCCTCGAGCGCATGAATCAGTGGATTTTGAAAATCATTTGCGTAATGCTCGGCTAACGCATAAAATCGTTCTTCGATCCCTGCAATTTCCTGTTTCTTATCATTCCACGCTTGCAGCCACTCTAACGTATCCACTTCCACTACAAATAGAAAAAGCTCATCCTTGCTCGGAAAATGGTGATACAGACTGCCCTTACTGACATTCGAGGCTACACAAACTTCATTCATAGTTACGGCAGCATAACCCTTCTGTACAAACAGCTGCGTGGCCTTACGCACAATTCTTTTTTTAGTTTCTTCTCCGTCTGAGCGTCCTTTGATTCTAAGCACCTCCTAAACCGACCGTACGGTCTAATAATATCAGATCATTTTCAAAAAGTGAAGACCTAACGATTCTTTATTTACTATACGCAAAAACGCATATTAAAAGACGCCCGGATTCGTACCCGAGCGCCAATCTCATGAGTTATCTATAACCTAGGGTGATTAAAAATCAATCAGACCAAGGCTGATTTGCAGCGATTCATCCACCTTTTTCATCGTTTCATCATCAAGGTGGGTGATCTTGTCAGTTAAGCGTTGTTTGTCAATCGTCCTAACCTGTTCCAGCAAAATAACAGAATCTCTGTCAAAGCCATGAGCAGCTGCGTCAATTTCCACATGTGTAGGTAACTTAGCCTTCTGGATTTGGGCTGTGATTGCAGCCACAATTACCGTCGGGCTAAAGCGATTGCCAATATCGTTCTGGATGACCAGAACTGGCCTTACTCCGCCTTGTTCAGAACCTACAACCGGCGAAAGATCAGCAAAAAAAACATCGCCACGTTTAACGATCAATGTCTACACCCCGCTTACTAAGCGGCCAAGAGTGCTGTCTGCATCTTCCTCCGCGAGGAAAGCCTCGCATGCCATGGTCAAGTTGATCTTAGCCATTTCCATGTAGCCGCGCTGCATGGACTCCCGGATGGAACGTTTCCTCCGTTCGCTCAAGTACAGCTTCATGGCCTGCCTAATCAATTCACTCCGGTTGGAATTCTCCAATTGAACAATTCCGTCCACTTCCTGCAAGAGATGATCGGGCAAGCTGATCATGATTCTTTTGGTGTTCTGCAAATTAGCCACCTTCTCTTCCACCCCCACAAACCTTCTGCCCTTGTGTTCCAGTGTTACAATATACAAGGAATTTTATACAAGGAATATATGCCGCCAGTATATCAAGTATGCTGCATCCCATTATAAACTAGAAATGGTGGTTCGTATAGGCTTTTAGTCACATCTCCTAATACGATACAATTCCTTCTATTTTCTCCCTTGTATAACATCACTGTCAAGAACTTTCAGTTTGTGAGTAGAGCATTTACTAATTTAGGAAGTGTGCCTTCACTTATATAAACGCGTGGCACCCGATGAGCCAACATGCAGATAACCTCGTAGTGAATTGTTCCAAGCTGGAGAGCCAACTCGTCTGCCGTGATCATCACGTCAGCTTGACGGCCGATGAGAACAACTTCTTCGCCTGCTTTAATTTGTTCCGCTTCTGCAGCGAAAGATTTGAGTGATACCATACACTGATCCATGCAGATTGTTCCGACGACAGGAACGCGGCGTCCACGTATTAGCACCTCCGCTTTGCCAGTTAGCATGCGGGAATATCCATCTGCGTACCCCACAGGTAGCGTTGCAATAATCTCCTCGCTCTCTGTGATGTACCTAGTGCCGTAACTGACGCCCCAATCGGCAGGCAGGCTTTTGACATATACAACCTGCGTCTTCAGCGTCAATACCGGACGTAGTTCTACCAGTTGACGGTTCACCTCTGTGGAGGGATAAAATCCGTACAAGCTGATGCCTACACGCACCATGTTGCTGGATAAATAAGGTGAATCAATGGCCGTAGCGCTATTGCCCGTATGTATGATCGGGATCTGAATGTTCTGCTCCCGCAGCGTTTCCGCCACGCTCATGAACCGTCGATGCTGTTCCAGTGTATAGCTTTTGTCTTGTTCGTCTGCCTTGGCAAAATGGGTAAACATACCCTCCAGCTCCGCCTGCGCAACAGACTGCACTTCAGAGATAAATGCAGGTGCGTCAGCTGGTAAAAGACCCAGTCGTCCCATCCCGCTATCAATCTTGATATGCACCTTCAGCCGATGTTCCGGATCTATAGGAAGCTGTCTTATAGCCTCCAGTACCTCCGGTGTGAACAGTGTTACAGTTACATGGTTCTCCCAGGCAACGGCTATTCCTTCTGGGGAAGTGTAGCCAAGCACCAGTATAGGAATCAGTATTCCCGCCTGACGCAGCTCCAATGCTTCATCCAAAAAAGCCACACTAACATAATCTGCTCCGAGTCTTTCCAGCTCCCGTGTCACTTCCACTGCTCCATGGCCGTACGCATTTCCTTTGACGCATCCCATAAACTTTGTCTCTGCCGGCAAGTAGCGGCGAAAGGCTTCGTAATTGGCACGCAAATCATCCAGATTAATTTCGGCTACTGTCGGTCGATAGCTTGCTTGCACTTCAAGTCACCTTCTTACGTTGTAGTAAAACGTCATTGCTGCATTGCATTAATCATTGTCTTAGTACCAATGGTAATGCTACAGAAGGTGGCTGTCAATGTGTGCTGGAGCCCCGGCAAATAAAGAAAAGCGGATACTACGTTGTAGAGGAAAGAATCCCACAAAACGCAGTATCCGCCTACTTTTTATTATTTACCCGATTGTGCCTCCATAGAAGCGGCAATTTGCATCATTTCATTAGCAGGAAGATTGGCACTTGTAATTCGGTACTCTACACCCTCAGACATCCAAGTCAATGTCTGCTGCTCATCCCCACTCAGAACTCCCCACGTAAAACCAAGGTCTTTCAGGGTTCCAGGCGCCAGTGCTACCGCACGGTCCAGTGGACGGGATTCCATAATAGTGTACTGATAAATCCCATCATATCGGATGAGAACAGCATGGTCTTTGTTGCCCTCCAATTTATGCGAGTCCTTGAACTCTACACCAGCTGGAATATAATCAGGTTCAATGATCCCAAAGTCTCCAAGCTCTGCTGCCACTGGTTGTTCAGCCTGTTCTTGGCCCTCAGGAGCTGTAACCGGATTACCATTCTCATCAACCTCAGCTACTGTGCTCTCTGCGGACTTACCCGAGGCCATGTTCTTTTCCATATCAAAGGAATCCTTGGTGAAATCCGTATCGAATTTGAAGGTGTCAAACTTCACGTTTACAACTACCTTCGCCTCAGAATCAGAGACTTGAACCTGTTTAGGCTCATAAGTCTTTTTATCAAGCCAAATCTTTTGCCGCACAAGGGCATTGCTTTGATAATTCGCGGCTACCTCGAACACATAGTTATCTCCATCTTCCACAAATTGGCGGTTATTATCCGAAACTATGCCACGAACCAACGTCTGATACAGATAGACCTGACCTTGATCATCCGGCCAATCGCTTTGGAAACGGAAGCTCTTATTCATACTTGGTGTGAGTACGAACACTCCCTCATCATTACGAAGTACGATCTGCGTAATATCCTTCTGAACATTTGCCAAGCTGATCCGGTAGTAGGAAGGATTCTTGTACCATACTTCTACCTTATACTCCTGCGGCTGTTCCCCGGTATACAGGGTCATTGTGCCAGAACCTTGGTACGTTCCCTGCTTACTTTCCAACTTGTCAGCCACATTGTTCAAATCCTTGACTACGGAAGCGGCATCCTTCTTCCCGCACCCCGTCATCACCAGGGCCACGCTCATAATGATCGCGAGTACCCATGTTATCCGGCGCATGACATCATCCCCTTAACCTGTTTTGAATGCATTGATTAGTACATGTCTATGAGGGACTTGGCCGCAATATGCAGACGGGCATGACAAGCGTGCAGCATTGATTTATTTTATGAGATCCAACAAGCCAAAAAGCCCGCGCACAGCGCTGGCTCTATACTTCATCAGAAGTTGCAATATCATTATGTAGGGTGTTTAACCATTCTCTTCAATCCTCATTATCGCTATGTACTGCTTTATTGTACTGATTAATTAATTCATCTAATCTCATGGACTGTCTGATCACATTCGGATGCAAAAGCCCTCCGTGTTGCCTCTCCATTAAATAAAGTTTTTTTCTAGCACCCTCTATTCTCTTTTGGATAATTTCCTGATCATTCATTAACACTACCTCCCTAATTTAATATATTAGAGGTATATGTCAAATTCTATATTTTACATTAAAGTGCATTACTACAATTCAATAGATAGCGATCTCAGATTTAATCTGAAAACTCTTTTTTGTTTCTTCTATAAAACTATCAATACTAGGCACTTCCAATAACAAAACCATTTTTCTTTTCATTGATTCTAATCAGATTTTGGTATTGCTTCTGCGTTTCTAAAGATGCAGTATGCCGAAGCTGCTCAAACATTCTGACACACTTTATTATACAGGATTCGTTATTAATCCTTACAGAAGTCTCCAAACTATCCATTATATACTTTATACTAAGCTCATATTTTCCTCTTCTTATATAATACAATGCTATTTCAGCCATAAAAAAAGTGTATCTGTCTTCGATAATTTGTCGATTATAACATTTAAGATTTCTCTGCTGATCTCTATAATCTGATATTTCTTGCTCAAACCGCTGAAGAATATCATCCACATTAAAATCATAGTGATTGGCTGCCTGAAGGATTTTGAACAGACCTGGAAGAATGTCTTCCTCTCTTTTTTCAATATAGGTCACATATTCCGGAAGCGCTGTCACATCACCTTTTAAAATTCTCAGTAAATATATATTGCCCTGTGCCCAACCCATACATCGATTCATAAGTTGCAAAGCTTCCTCCGTATCCTCACGGATCCAGCTCATATCCATGTAAAGGTTAACATACTGCAATGCTCTATCATAATCTCCCAGCTCTCTGTAAACTACTGAACGTAACACATAAGAAAATAGAATATATGAAAATAAGGGCATTGCAGGTTCCTTCTGTAACCCGTTTTTTCTGGCTCGCTCATTATTATACTTATATTGAATGGATGCTTTTTTTTCAATTTCAATAGCTATGAGCATTACCTTATCCCAATACCTCAATGCGCTATATGTATTCGCCAGAGCCTTCAGCGCGTCAAGTTGATCGACTTCATCAAGCCGATTTACAAAACCCTCAAACTGCACAGCTGCTCGCAAATTCAGATCCTGATCACCCCCTAGAGCAATCGTGAACAGTCTGTATTGGCAAAAAGCCAGCCGCTCTGAATGCTGATACTTCTCACTCTCCGCGACACTCCGGTATAACAACGCTGCAGCATCATATTTTCCTTGTACAAAAAAATCTTCTGCTGTATCAAACAACGAGGGTGTATAAGATAGGCTGTCCATCATGATTCCAATCACCCGACTTATACATTCCAGCTTATCTAGTTCAGCACAGCGATATAGAAAAGGTCGAAGTCGTCTCCAATTGGGATTGGAATGTATGAAACACTCCTCCACATACATATCATAAAAGCCGCCTTCTTCTAATCCCATTCCTTTTGTAATACGGTCTAATTGCTGCATGGCTATAGGCCGATTCCCATTGATAATGTTGCTAATTGTGCCCGAATTCACTTTAGATACCTCTGCGAATTGATTAATTGTTATTCCATTCTTCTTGAGGTAGTCCGCCAGTTCTGCACGAATGGTCATCTGCTTCATGATCAAAGCCACCTTTCGCCATCATGATTCATATATAGATCAATAGTATTTAAATAATAATATGTCTAATTATTCCAGTGGTCAAATACTTTTTTTTGGCTTAATTGATTATACATTTATTCAATTAGTGATGTATAAAATACAAATTAGCCGAATGTAAAAAACCACCAGAACACAAGGTGTATTAGACCTTTTCTGGTGGCTTTTCTAATGCTACTTCTATCCATAGTTATTCAATACATGCATTTAAATTCAACTAAGAACTAGGTTTAATCATCATGTCCAGCTTATTTATATAAGGACCGAGCGCTTCAATTAACTTCTCTTGGTTTTGTATCTCCTCTTTCGAAAGCCGATCCATATGAACACTTCCATCTGCATCAAATACCTTGGCATCATAGCTTTGCAACTCATTTATTAATTGTTCGATCTCCTCAAACTCTTCTTTAGTAAACCTCTGTTCAGCTTTTTCCAGCACGCCATTCCAGAAAGTATCACGATCAACGACAGCCGCCTTTGCCTGAGGGATTTCATTTTCATTCATTTTCTCGAAATAAGGTTTAAGCTCAACCTGTAAATCATTATATGCCTTTTGATCTTTCGCACTTAACTGTTCTAGGTGAAAGACTCCGTCAGCATCGGCCATTTGCAGATTGTAAGCTCCCAATTCCTCTAGTAAAGACATCAATCTTGTAAATTCCTCTTCATTAAAGCTTTGTTTCGCGTTCTGCAGCTTGGCTTCAAGCCTGTCATATTGTTGCTGGGTTACTCCAATCGTAGCAGCAGTTGCTTGTGAGCCATACAGGGTATCCGCCAAATAATTATATCCGGCATATGCTCCAGTAGGAATTAATAATGCAGCCGCCAAAATGCTTGCTACAAGCCATTTTTTCATTCGTCTTCCCCCTGATCTCGTCTCGGTCTGATTTAGTATTTGCTTCTTCAGTTCCGGTGGGGCACTTAGATTTCTCGCCTCTTCCTGCAGAACTGTCCGTAACTCTTCATTGAAATTCATGCAGGTCCTCCACCTTTCCCTTAAAAAGAGTATGATTCTCCGGCTTCTGACGAAGCTTGTGCAGTGCAGCATGAATACGGGATTTCACCGTACCCAGAGGGATACCCAGTATCGCGGCACTTTCTTCCTGTGAATATTCATTTAAATAGTGCAGAATAATCACCTGCTTCAGCTTAAATGGAAGACGATCTACACTTGCTAGTAGACGGCGGTTAGCTAACCTGTCCACAACATCACTAGTGAAATCAGGTTCCATCCTTAAATCAGTCTGCTCTACTTTTTTAACCATTCGGAGATGCGTCCATCTCTTTCTTCGATAGGCATGAATTTGCCGCATAACCAGCCCCATAAGCCAAGGCCTAAAAGGACGATTGACGTCAAATTGCTCAAGCGACCGGTGCACCTGAATATAAATCTCCTGAACAACATCATCCACATCGGAGGTTTCGCGAACGAGAAAATGAACGGTCTGATACACATCCCGAATCGTTGCTTCATATAGTTCACTGTACGCTTCACGGCTGCCGTCTAGCGTAAGCGCAATGAGCTGAGAATATTCATTTGGATGTTTCATCCCTCTCAATCCCTCCTTCGGTCTTACACTATGTATTGGTACATAGAGAATAAATCGTTCGATTTATTTTTTACTCTGCAGCGGCTTAATGGAGTAGATGAAGTAAGCCGAGGCTGACCGCCAGCTGAACAGATTATGGACAGGTGGAAGCTGATCTTCGGCTTTGCTTGAGCAGATTATGGGCGGTAGAAGCTAGTCTTCAGCTTTGCTTGAGCAGATTATGGGCGGTGGAAGCTAGTCTTCAGCTTTGCTTGAACAGATTAAGGGCAGGTGGAAGCTGATGTTCGGCTTTGCTTGAACAGATTATGGGCGGTGGAAGCTAGTCTTCAGCTTTGCTTGAACAGATTATGGGCAGGTGGAAGCTGATGTTCGGCTTTACACGCCAGCTTTGGCCGGATCCCGCAGAAATCTATGAGATAACTGCATTCTGTACACTTATTCCATATGCAAAAAGGTTTACTCTGATTTTAAGTGTATTCTATACAATTAAAAAGCGGAGAAACTTCCTATAGTGGGATAAATCGTGAAAATAAGTGTACGAAATACAATTATATCCATCCAAGCGTTATTTCGCAGAAATATAGTTGTACGAAGTACAGCTATATTCTCCCACTCATTGTTTGCATGTGCCCTCAATAAAGCGAAAAAGGGGAGATCCATATGGATCATCCCCTTGCCTATATATACTCGAACAGTAACCGCCTATCTCTCTAAAAAATCAGTCAGCGGATAGACTCAGCAACTTTGATCAAATCATTCTTGTCCAAGCTAGCTGATGTTACACCGTATAAGACTCCATTGGCTTCCCAGTCCAACCCTTTTCCATTAACCAATACAGCATCAGCTCCGTTAATCTTCACTTTTTCGATGGTGCCATCCGTCGACATCTCATAAGCCGTTTCGGAATCAGCGTGCCGCTGCTGCATCGAGATGATCTCATCGGTAGCTTCATTAACAAAATATAAATTAATATATTTGCTGTTGATTACTTCACCATTGCTATCCTTATAAAACTCTGCACGATCAAAGGTATAACCGTCTGGCAAATACTCCGGCAATCCCACATTAAAAATCGTATATTCATTTAGCTTGCTAGAATCCCTCTCGATCAGCAATTCCGCTTTCTCTTGATCCCTCTCAGATTGCGTAACCAGTCTGCCGTCTTCAACTCCGACGATTTTTTCCCCATCAGCATTGTAGATATCACCTGCCTTTTGAGCAGCGTCGAGGGTCACAAGCGCATTCCCTTTGCTATCAAAAATCTTCCCCTTAAAGTCATCCGGAATCACGTTGGAATCCGCGGAAAATTCTACTTCATGGGCTACAATATGGCCTAAGTTTATCGTTTGCAATACTTTCATTAACAGCTCCTGTGCAAATGACGGCTGCACAAAAGTTACACTTAATACGCTAACCACTAGCAAAGTTGCCAGCATAACAGCAGGACGTCTTAATCTATGTTTTGTATGCAATCCTTTCTCCTCCTTTTGGCCGGCATACTTTCTCCGAGCCTTATTCAGAATGGCTGTTTTGTCAGAGCCCTCGCTGAAATCTTTATGGGCCAGAACCCTGCCTAGCTCCAGCAGCTCCTTGTACTCCCCAGCACCCTTTAAATCATTTGCCGCTCCATGTATACTTTCATCTAAATCTGCTGAGAACTTCTGCTGTATGTCTTTACTGTTCATAGCTGCTCCACGCTCCCTATTTCAGTCTTCAGCTTTTTCATAGTCCGGTAGAGTATCACACCGATATTGCTCTCCGAAATTCCCGTAACCTGGGCAATCTCTCTGTTTCTCAGATTAGCACCAAATTTAAGAGCCACAATATTCCGCTCCTTTGAGCTCAATGTATTCAAGGCTTCGTTAAGCCTTCCACTACGTTCTCCCTGGAGGATCAAGCTTTCCGGATCTTTTCTGCTAGAAACCAGTTCCTTGACGGCATCCAGCGAAAAGAAACTTTTCCTTTTAAAACTCCGGTAATGATCATTGACCACATTTCTGGCAATGGCGAATAACCATACCTCTAAAGGAGCTTTTTCCTGAGAATAGGTCGATAGTTTCGCCAACATTTTCTCAAAAACAAGGCTTGTCAGATCCTCAGCCGTATGGAGAGAACTAACCCGGTAAGCGATGTAGTTGAATATTCTTTTATAGTAGGTTTCAAAAATCGTTGTGAACAAAACATCTATGTCAGTATTTTCCTGTATATTCTCTTTAACAAAAGGATGAAGCAATGCGCGCTCATGCATCAATCTAACTCTCCTTTCCCACCAAATTTTCACTTAGCTAAGTAAAATCATCAGTTAATACGATATATTTCCAATTTCATTACAAGATATAAAAAAAGAAGGGTTCCAGCGCTAAATTCAGTCTTTCTAACCAAGCTATAGTAACCCGTCAACTTGACAAGCTTATTATAGCTTCTATATATTTTAGTAACTAAAGTAAATTGGAGCGAGGCAATGTTATGAGCACAAAGGAAGAGAAACAAAATGCTATCCATAAGGTCATGGAATCTATGGCAAATGTGCAGCAGAAATCCCAGTTTTTCATTGATATGATCACTAAAAAGGAAACCCTGACTCACAATCAGATCATGCTGCTGTTTCAACTCCGGCTTACCGGAAGCTTGAACATTACTGACATCTCTGAACGCTTCGTGGTCACACCCGGAGCCGCTTCCTCCATGTGCGATAAACTTGAGGAAGCCGGACTTATTGAACGGGTGCGGACTAAAGAAGACCGCAGAGTTGTCAATATTGTCCTTACAGAACAAGGCGATCAGCGTATCCATACAATATTTGAAGCATTTCCTACCTCAGATCTGAATAAAATCTCCGGAACTTTAGAACAAATAAATAAATTGATGGAACAAATGATGCACTAACAGCCTTCATTTTGCTCCTTATCAGCTATACTCTTTTCTATAAACACTGTCTGTCAGGAAACTGACGGCAGTGTTTTTTATGTTAAACTCCCAAATTATTATATTGACTATATATTATAATGAATATATATTTTAATCATTAAAATATATTTTGAAGGACGGTACTGTAAATGTCCAATAATAACAATACTTATGAACGTACTGACATGATCGATCCACCGTTGAAGGTAAGAGGTTCGCTGTTTGTCCGAGAGAATATTCGTGCGGTTACTGTTGATGTGTTTGGCCACTTAAGTACTAAAAGTAGTGTCTCGACATCAAAACTCAAAGTATCTGGCGACTGTACAATTGGGGGGAATTGTAAGGCCAATCAGGTAAACAATCTAGGGAGTCTGCGCGTTCAAAATATCCAAGCAGATAATCTCCGCTCTTCTGGATACATGTCCGTAGCAGAAAATGCTGCAGCCGGGACTTTTTATGCTGAAGGTGCTGTGAACATAAAGAGACTAAATGCAGATTCATCGATTGAGATCCGTTTAGGCAATAGAAGCACAGTCGAGGTTATGAGAGCTGGCGGTGACATTATCGTTAAACCCTCCTCCAAGTTGATTAATGCGCTGATGCACCCTTTTCGAAAACTTACCTGCACAACGATTGAAGGAACTAGCATAACGTTATACCGGACGACAGCTGACCTTGTGTGCGGTGAAGAAATCATCGTCGGACCGGGTTGTACCATTGGGGAAATCCGCTATAGCAAAAGTCTAACGGTGGATCTTAAGTCGCAAGTTGACCGAACTGTATTTTTAAACCCATAAAGGAGAGTCTACATGGAAAAAATCACTCATTTGTCAGGAGCCACTGTACTCAAAAATATCGCCAAAGGTGCCACCATCTTGTTCTGTGTACCGATCCTTAGTGTCTGGGCCGTGGGGAGTGTTGTCTGTGCAATCATTGCACCTATCGGTGGTGTGCTAGGTATTGTTGGCATCAAAGGGATAGGACTAAATGCCTTCCCAGATTATGATTTCCCGAACATTCTCAGCCTTCCAATTGGTCTGTGCCTCTCCTTACTTTTGTTCATTTCTTTCTATTACACTCGTCGTTTATTGCGTGGATGCCTGCATTTTATAAAAAACTAGCGAACTGTAACAAGCTTGTATTCTCTTTGTTAATAGAAAGTGACCTACAACGCGCTGTTTTATTCTATACTTAAGGGGACTGGACTTTATCCTGGAGGTAATTATGAATAAAATCATCGCTATAGGAGCTATCACGCTCTTTTTGGCCGGATGCGGAGCATCGGCAACCATAGATATGGATACAACAATGGCTATTAACCAAACACAAGCTACTTCAGCACCACTGAAACTAATCGTGGACGGCGAAGCCGTTCTTCCTACTCTCTCCCCTTTTTTCCTAGATGATAAGGTCTATGTACCTGCAAAAGTACTAATGGAATACTACACCTCAGAACAAAAATGGGATAATAACTTAAAGACCTTGACCATCTCTGATGGAAGCAGTAGTTATGTTCTGACGCCGGACAATGAGTATATGCAAGCTGATGGATATCAAACCTCGCTTGAAGGACCAGCTATTCTACGAAATGGTATTTTATATATTCCTGCCGATTCCTTAAACTCTCTGTCTGGTGCCACTGCGCAGCTGAATGCAGCTGGAACTGAAGTATTAATAACATCAGGGGATGTTAGTACTACCGTCAGAACACCCAGCGAACCTCTCGCTATTGCTACAGAAAATGACCAAGTGAAGCTGTATACTGCCCTTAAAGATGGCGGTACCTACGAAGGATTTGTTGTAGAGGTGAACGGTAACAAGCATACATTTGATTGGGAAACACCCAGACTCCTAAGTTACCCTCCTGAGATTCATTATGCCGACATCGATCAGGATGGACAGGAAGAAGTCGTTGTCATTCTGTGGCTCGGAACAGGTACGGGCATGTCCATGCAGGAACTTCACGTGATTAAGCCTAACCCGTGGGAAGAAGTCACTGTCCCTTCTGCAGATAAAGCCGCCTCCGCATTGGTTACGTCAAAAATTTCTAATGAAAAAGGGGACGCCCTGATTCAAATTCAAGTTAAAGGCTCAACTCCATCCATGGTGACTTTGCGATATCCAGATCGTGCTGAGGATGGCAATCTAGGCGAACAAGCCGGCATTGGTGCTGTTACTCACTACATAGTGGAAGAGGGCAAGCTAAAGGCGGAAACAAATGTTTATATTGGATTTCTGGAGAGTATTGGCACACTAACCTTTGCCTACAAACCGGGAAAAGATGGAATGGAACCCGACTCTATTCGCTTTGAGGTTCATGAGGAATTAGCTTCTTACGTGGAGGGTGAACAGTTATGATTGATGCCCATATACATTTAGAGCAATATGAACCTGAAGTTGCCGAACAGATACTGAGTGAACTGCCTGACATGGGAATTAAAGCCCTTATCGCTGTCTCTATGAACTTGGACTCTTGTATACGCACCCAAAGACTTGCAGCCATAAATCCCGGCGTGGTCCGTCCAGCTTATGGCTTTCATCCAGAGCAACCCCTGCCGCAGGATGCTGAGCTGGCTGCTCTGCTGAAATGGATCGAGAGTCAATCTAGTGAGGATTATATTGCTGTGGGGGAAATCGGGCTGCCTTACTATACGCGTGCTGAAGCTTTAGAACGTGGCGAAACCTTTGATATGGAGCCCTATATTGAGCTGCTGGATCAGTTGCTTGGGTTAGCTGCCCGTCTCGATAAACCTGTGGTGCTGCATGCTGTCTATGAAGATGCGCTTATTGCTTGTGATCTCCTGGAAAAACATAACATACAGCATGCCCACTTTCACTGGTTCAAAGGTCCAGAAGAAGCCATTGCCCGCATGATTAAGAACGGCTACTATATCTCCTTCACCCCGGATATCCTGTATGAGCCGGAGATACAGGCGCTTGCCCGCCGTTATCCCCCAGAGCTAGTCATGGCTGAAACCGATGGTCCTTGGCCGTTCGAAGGACCTTTTGCTGGGAATATAACCCATCCGTCTATGATTCGCGAAGTCGCCGCTGCTTGGGGAGTGCTCCATGGTTACACCCCCGGCGAAGCGGAAGAGTTAGTGACTGCGAATACTAAGCGATTTTATAGCTTGTAGATAGTTTCATAGCTTGTAGATAGCTCTATAGACTATAGATAGATCTATTGCTTGTAGATAGTTCTATTGTTAGAGTAGAAGAAAGTCAGTGCCTTAGCTAGAATAGCCTAAAGTCAGACTAACGTTATGATTAAACACAGCTTGGCTTGTGAAGCCGTATTTTTCATAGTGGAAGTACTGTTCACAAGCCAACCTTACTTAATCCAAATCCCCTTACCCATTTTCGTTTCGGTAATATTTTTGCGTACATATTTTTGCGTATGTATTTACGTGGACGTATTTATGCGTACGTATTTATGCGTACGTATTTACTCGTGCGTATTTATGCGTACGTATTTACTCGTACGTATTTATGCGTACGTAATTTACGCGTATGTATTTACGTGGACGTAGTTTACGCGTACTTATACCTGTACGCATTTATGCGTACGTGTTTATGTGTACTTATTTATGCGTATGTATTTTACGCGTACCCATTTACGTGTATCTAATTACGTGTACGTATTACCTGTACGTAATTACGCGTACGTATTTACTCGTGCGTATTCACTCGTACGTATTTACGTGTGTGAAGCCGCTATCGGACACAGCTGACCTTATATGCAGCAATTCCCCACTTTTGGGATGAGAAAGGACCCCAGAGTCGCTATTGGCATAAAAAACACCCAATAAGGTGCTCTTTTTAAGGAATAACGACGCTGGTGGACCTCTGTCAAGAAAGTGGACAGTCACGCAATAGACATTCTAGTCAATTGCTCAGCAAAACGAACTGGAGAAAGATACCCCAGCGCGCCATGCATTCGCTTGCGGTTATAATAAAACTCAATATATTGAAAAAGTGTCTGGTAGGCTTGCTCCTTAGTTTTGAATCGTGGATTACAATAAATGAGCTCCTTTTTCAAAATGCTGTGCCACGACTCGATACAGGCGTTATCATAACAGTTACCTCTGCGGCTCATGCTGGACTCCATGCCATACGCTTTCAACTGCTTCGTATATTCATGAGAAGTATATTGAGAACCTCTATCGGAGTGATGTAATAGACCCTTTTCCGGTTGTTTAGCTTCGTAAGCATCTTGTAAGGCGCCCGAAATTAAGCTAGTTTCCATATGGTCCTCCAAGCGCCACCCCACGATTTCACGCGTGCAAAGGTCCATCACACTAGCCAGGTACAAGCGCCCTCCCCGGCAAGGAATGTACGTAATGTCGGTAACCCATACTGAATTGGGTTTGAGTATTTTAAATTGCTGGTTCAGCGTATTCGGGGCAATCGGATGGTCATGATTGGAGTCGGTGGTCTGTACGCGATACGTTTTGGAGACAATGGAGCGAAGCTTCATATGTCGCATGTACACACTCACCGTGCGTTCGGTAACGGTATAACCTTCTTGATGCAACAGGCGGGTGATCTTCGGACTCCCATACCGCTTTTGATGGTCTGCAAAATGATACTGAATTCGCTTCATTATCGCAGCCTTACGAAGCATATGCGTACTGGTTTTTTCTGTCCGCCACTTGTAGTACCCGCTCCGTGACACATGTAGGGTCATGCACATCTTCTCCAAGAGAAACTCGGAGCGATGTTTTTCAATAAACTGGAATCTCAGTTCCTTGGTTTGCTGAAGATGTGCACTGCTTTTTTTACGATCGCTAATTCCTCTTCCACATCAGCAATCTTGTTATCTTTTTCTTGAAGTTGTCGGCTCATTTCTTTCAACTGTGCCTCGAGTTCCCGTACTCGATCCACGCTAGCTGCCGGTTCATTCTTTAGTTCTCGATACTGACTCATCCATTGATGCAGGGTACTTTTTGGGATGTTGAGCTCTTCCGCCAAGTCGCCCACTGTCTTTGTTTGCTCTTGAATGAACTGCACTGTCTGTTTTTTAAATTCTTCGTTATACCGTTGTCGATGTTCTCCCATGTGAACACACCTCCGTGGACTCATTATCGCCAGTCTGTTAACTACTGTCCACTTTTTATTCTAGCTTCATGGAGTCCGAAACCATGCTCCAAAGGCTAATAATCTGCGAATAATGTCATCTGGGTCCGTAAGCCTCAGGTTGATGATGACTCGGGACGCTTGTAAGCAGTCCCCAATAATCATAACCTCTCCACACCCACTAACGTTCCGCCTGCGAACTTCATTTTATAAATATCCGGCTTTGTGGTTTGAAGAAGAAAGCTCAGATCATATTTGGCATCAAAATAGTTCATCATAAGCGTCATGACTGCCCCATGAGTTCCAATAGCAACCTTTTGACCGCTGTGATTGCTCAGTATTTCTGCCAGCACACTAACTGAACGCTTCTGACACGCATGAATGGATTCCCCACCAACTGGGACAAAATCCGGATCTTCAAACATTTTTGTCAGTAATGGATACAGCTCCTGATCAGTCATAATCTTATTTCCGTCCGAGAAATGGATTTCCCGGAGGTCTTCAACACTCTGAATCTCTGCTCCTAAGTCCTGCGCCAATCCAGAAATCGTATGTATAGCCCGAAGGTATGGACTTGAATAGAAGACTTGAATTCCTTCCAGACGTAGTTTTTCCGTTATCTTGCGGGCATCCTCCTCCCCCTTCGCGGTTAGTCCGCGAGTCCTTTCAGTTTCTCCGGGCAGTTTGGGCGACTCACCGTGCCTCACCATATAAATAAAAGTAGCCATCCTTTCCCTCCTTTACCTCTACAAATTCTAATGTTCTAGCCAATCTCCTCTACACACTAAAAAAGCCCTTACGGACGAGAAACTGTCCTATCGGGCTAGGTAATATTGTAACTTATAACGTTTCGTGCAGCAGTTGCTTTAGATCACAAAGTAATAACTTATTGAGAGGTCACTTATTAAGGAGATACTTATTGAGAAGTCACATATTGAGAAGTCACTTACTGAGAAGTCACATATTAAGGCGACTATGACTAAGGAGACTCTTAATTGCACTATATACAGCTATTAAGCGTAAAAAGAGACATCCTGAGCAAATAAGTGCACTTTGTGCAACTAAAAATCATCATTCCTAGACTAAAAGGGAGAATATCAAATAATAACTGCACAAAATACAACTAAATCCCAGTTTGATCGATGGAGGGGAATTTAACTGCACATTCTGCAACTAAATGCTAGGAAGTCACGCTAGATTATCTTTGCCACTCAACCTTTCCAGTCTAGCTAAGTATCTGCTAGTTTGTCACGCTAGATTATCTTTGCTACTCAACCTGTCTAGTCTAGCTAAGTATCGGCTAGGTTGTCAGGCTAGGTTCTCTTTGGCACTCAAGTTTTCTAGTCACGCTAGAAAACGGCTAGTTTGTCACGCTAGATTATCTTTGCCACTCAACCTGTCTAGTCTAGCTAAGTATCTGCTAGGGAGTCACGCCAGATTGTCTTTGCCACTCAACCTTCCCAGTCTAGCTAAGTTTTAGCTAGTTTGCCACGCTAGATTATCTTTACCACTCAAACTTTCTAGTCCAGCTAGGAAGTCCAGCTAGCTAGACTAGTGTGCTACCTCCTAGCCCCCCTCCATCACCTCAACCGTCCTAGATTGCTCCGCAGAGCTATCGCTCTTCTCTTTCTGCGCGGGCCACAGCACGCGCCCGAATGCGATGCCCAGCACACCAATCAGAGCGATTACGATGCCAAAATTCAAAAAGATACGGCTAGGCCCAGCGGCCTGAACCATCATTCCGCCAAGGAGTGGAGCGCCAATCATAACTCCGCTAAGAATGGTACTCTGAATACCGAATACACGCCCTGTCATGTGCGGGGGGGTTTCTTTTTGCAGACAATAATTGAACGTGATAATAAAAATTCCGTTCCCAATACCTAGTAAGAACCCTAATAGCAATACAGAAATACTGGAAGCTCCTGGCTGAAGCAGTCCAAGTCCCCCGACCGATAAACCCATCAGCACATAACCCGTTCCAAGCTTCCAGCCATAACCTGTTCCGCGATTCATTTTGTTCATGACCATAATGATGAATACAGCACCGCCTCCGGATGCCGCCACGAGCCAGCCCAGTAAAGATTCATTAGAAGGTGCAAGTACCCTGAATAGACTGGTGAATTGAAAATCAATCATCTGAATAGCCATTGAACAGACTATGCCAAACAGCATGGTATTTAACAGCAACCTACTATGCAGCATAAAGCTCCAGCCTTCCTTCCACATCGTACGGAGGGGGACACGCTCCTCTTGATCCCCCTTACCTTCTGTGCGAACTTGTTCTACATCACTTTTCTTAACTGTAAGTAGGAGCAAATAGGAACAGCCTCTGAGACAAGCATTGATTAATATACACCACTGTGGCGTAAGAACAGACAACGCGAAGCCGCCCAGTAAAGGTCCCGCGATTTTCGAGCCTTGATTCACAAGCCCATTAAGCGAGGTGGCTTGGAGCAGCTGATCTTCTCTAACCATACTACGGGTCATCGACTGCTGAGCAGGCACGTTTAACGTAGAAATGGCAGCACGCAACATCAGTAATGGGAGCAACCACACCATACTGGGTGCAAATAATACGAATACGGTTAACAGTGCCGTAAGCAGATCACACATTCGCATCAGCTTCAGCTTGTTCAGTCGGTCAGCCACTACCCCTGCGAACGAGCCCAGCAAAATCCCCGGCAAAGCTATGGAGACCGGAATCAAAGCCAGCATTAGCGGGCTGGCCTGCCAGCGGTACCCTACGAGTACCTGAATCGCTAAGGCATCGAACCAATCCCCAAAGGTAGCCGTCGCATATGCGCTGTACACACGCATATACACCTTGTTCTTAAGCAGGCTCGTGCCTGCTTGTGTTGAAGCATTCATTAAACATTCCTCCAAATTACAATTAAGAACTTATTAGCATGACCTTAATGTAATGGAGAATTGTCAGAGAATTATCAGGGGGCAGTCACAAGGTTCGTAAGCACGGTATCCAAGGATTGTTCTAACCGATGGAACCCCCGCTCTTCCTTCTCTCGTTCAAATAAATTCACATATTTGCGATACAAAGCTGGCTTGGGTGGAAACTCGTTACAAAAATGAACTATTCGATACAATGCATATATCCGCATCGGCACGAACCCTGACATCTCAAGCACCTGAAGTGCCTCATCCAACAGTTGCTCGGCTTCACGCCAAGACTTACGCCGTAGAAACCACAAGCCCCTTGTAACTTTATAACTACCGATCTCACGCAAATAAGGTTTCTCCAGCAAAAGTGCTTCAATGTCTGTTGCCATCCGTTCTATTACGTGATCTTCTGTTCCCATCCACAAGTGTGTAAGCATTTCTGAGGTCGCCGTTATAGGAATGAAACTCTCATACCCCGGCTCTTTAATCACTTCATATGTTAGCTTTAGTCGTTCCAGTGCTTTTTCCGGTTCCCCTGCCAGCGTGTACAAATCCAGAATATTTAGAATCTCCACTTCTCGATGCTGAGGCGGCAAAAGAATCTTTTTCTCAAGGACTAACTCGCAGAACTCTAGTTTTTTCTTAGGATCACCCAATAGAACATAACAGATTAATAAGGAATAAAACCGTTCCTCTATCCCCACCTCGGTTGTGTTCAGCAGCCAATCCAAATCTCCCTGTACAAAATGAATATAGATCGAATAAAACGGATCCATCGCATACCCCAAAACATCCTGTTGGCGTGCGAGGATTAACATCGAGCGACCTTGGCCATATAGGTGATATTTCTTGAATACTTCCCGCATCGTCTTTTGCATCTCTAAGTCATATGTAGTCGGATTGGCCATAGCAGCTGAGGGCTCCTGCATAGTCAGACTATAACCAAATCCCCGAACAGTCTTAATATCTAAGTCTTGAAGCTTGCCTAGCTTTTTACGAAGCCGATAAATATGATCATCTACCGTTCGCTCTACCGGATATTCAAGCGGCCATACTTTATCCAATAGTTGTTCTCGACTGAATGTACGCCCTCTATTTTTGTACAAGAACTGAAAAAGCGTAAATTCTTTTGGGAATAATTCTATCGTTATCCCTTCTGCGGTCACTTTATATTCACTTTCATTTAATTCCAGCTGCATGATAGAACCTCACTTTCCCCGAACCCGCTCATTGGTTACATTATAACAGTCCGTCCAAGGCCTACTCCACCTCAAAAAAGAATATACAAAAAGAGCAACCCCAGATTCCTCTGCATGATTGCTCTCTCCTCTTCTAACCCATGCCACTTACCCAGCCATATTGTTAAAAGAATCCTGTTCACTAAATACGGATATATGATCTACTGTACCGGTCGAGCTTGGAATAATAAATTTCAGCTGGTATTGGTCATTGGCTTGATAGGTGTAAATCTTATCCTCTCCGTTCACTTTGGTATCGTCTGGCTTGCCGAGTGTTGCCTCAATTTGCTTCAGCGTCAGCTTTTGCAGCGCGGAATCACTTGAACGAACATCGAAGATTAAACTTCCTTTATTAAATCCAAACACGACATGTTTGTCAGTATAGGTTGCATAAATACCTTTTCCCGCTGACTCTTGTTGATCAGGTTTGCCCCAATCCGCTTCGACCTCATCAATAAGTCCGGTATGAGCGGCATATTTCACACCGGGTACCTTCCCCTTTTTGGCAAGCTCGAATAACTCTTTAAGCTGTTTGTCGCTATTTTGTGAATTTGAGCTGGTTGAATCTTTATCAGTCTCCGTAGGGGAGGAAGTCGCTGCTGGTGCAGTTTCTGGTGCAGTTGCTGCTGGGGTGCTTGCTGGGCTCACTTCCGGCTCAGAGGTTGCTGTTACAGCCGTTTCTGTTGGCGCCGTTGCCTGGGATTCTGAATTCCCCGCCTCATTGTTCGAACTGCATCCAGCAAGCCCAATCATTCCTGTGAGCAGGATTGAGCAAGCAATTAATTTTATCTGTACTGACATGATGTCATCTCCTTAGTAGATTACCTTAAAGTCGTCTTGCAAAAAAATGAAACTGAACATACAGACGAGGTGAAAATCAAATAGTTGCAGGATAGCGGCAATTTTTCTGGCTAACCCTCTTTTACCCATATCTACAAATATAAATTCATACACACTCTATTTTTCTACATAAAACCCTTTTTTCCGACACCTAACTCAAGTAAGTTTCTCTTTTAAAATCTCCACATAACTCCATTTAACTATAAACTCGTGAACTCATAAGCTCATAAACTAATGAACCATATGACCTTAGACGTCATTCCCTGCCTCGAAGGTTTCATTGCAGAACGTACAATAGAAAGGAGCTAATCCTGCTTAAAAAGCAATCCATTGCATTCTGTGCAATAGATTCCAACAGTAAACCCATATCCGGCGTTCCTGCGTCCTTCTGAGTACACGAACTGTAATCGCGACATTTGTTGAAGAATTTCCCATCCAAACGCAACCTTAATCCTCCAAGCCGCATCTTATTAGTAAAGGGAGGGGAGCTGCATCTGAATATTATAGAGAGAATTGTGGCAAAAGATGAGTCAGCTCTCCGCCTGTTAATGGACGAATATGGAGATATGCTGCTGCGAACCGCTTCTTTACTGCTTAAAGATAGACAAAGTGCCGAAGAAGCGGTACAAGATACTTTTATTCAAGCTTATACCAAAATGAGTCAGTTACAGGAGCCGGATCGGCTGAAGGCATGGCTGATACGGATAGTGGTCAATCGCTGCCGCATGAGGCAACGGACTTGGAGCTGGCGTAATATTTTCCCGGCGGGAGGGTCAGAGCTGCAAACCAACGGGGATGCTGACTTCACAGCCGGAGCAGAAGAGCTTTTTATGGTGGAATGGCATAATGTCAGGCTCACCGAGTCCCTGAAAAATCTCGATTATCTATACCGGGAATGTCTGACTTTATATTACTTTCATGAGATGAGCATCCGGGAAATTTCCGAGCAATTAAATACATCTGAAAATACGATCAAATCCAGACTCGCCAGAGGCCGGACGCTCTTAAAAAAGATTTTGGTGAAGGAGGGACATTTCTTATGAATACAGAACGCGATGTGGTCAAAAAGCAGCTGGATGAAGAATTAAAGAACCTCCAGTTCACTGGACACGACCGGGTCATTAAGCAGACTCACCCTCCAACCTTTGGAGCTCGTTTATTGGCGCTGTGGAATAAGGAAATTGAGATCCCTGTCAAACCTATAGGTGCGATCGGTGCCATTATTCTAATCGTTTCGCTGACCCTGCATCAGCCAGAGATTAAACAACAGCCACAACAAAACACCCCGCAGCGTGCGAACCGAGAACTAATCGAAGCTGGAGGAAATACGTATTGGAAGGATATCTACGAGCAGGCGGTGAAAAAACATGAGAATTAAGATAAAAATCAAACATCTGGTGTTATTCGTGTTACTCCCTGCCTCCCTGCTTATTCTTCTGTTTAACTTCTTACCTTCACAGGCGCAGATAGATCAGAGCACAGCTATTCAATCTAACATAGCTAGGACTGATCTTCTGCAAAAGCTGGCTTCCACAACCGGGAGTAAACGTATCGAGCTAATCCGTACAAACATCCTTGATAAGGATCACAGCTATGATCCCTACAGATATGACGTTAATGTTAGCCCTTCGATGAGCCAGTGGAGTAATGATGAAACCCAGCGTTCCGGTCTGTTACCGGAGGACATAGTACCTTTACTTGAGGAATATATCCTTGAGGGGCCTTCGGATAATACACGTATATTTGCGGCTAAGCAGTTAGCTTATGAATATGATGCTCTTGGCCGAAAGGAAGATGGAGATCAAGCGCTAATCACCGCAGCGAAACAGTTAAACAGCAGCTCCTCTGTAGCTAAACAGCTGGAGCTCCTTCGAGCGGAGCGAGCCCTAAATAGTGGCGATATAACAACCGCTGAAACAATTCTTGAACAAACCCCCTTTCCATCCGAGTCTCAGGAAGAGCTAAACGCACAAAAGGCATGGCTTACCGGGCGTTTACTCTTTACAAAAGGCGAAGCGCAGGAAGCACTTGCCGTAGTAAACGATGGCTTGGAGAGCTACAAAAAATTCTGGCAGGATATTCATAAACAAATGAACGCTGCCACCAGCAGTTCGAACGAAGGCTCCAGAGACAATACAGGATCAGCAGCAGCACCAGAAGCTGGGACTTCGGATACTGAAAGACAGCTGGAATCGCTTCGAACCGCAATTCAGTCTGCTATAGATATGGGAAATACTTCAACTGCTGTCGTCTCCGGTACCCTTACAAGAAGCGATGGCACCCCAGTTCCGCGGGCTGGTATTTTTCTCCGCGCTGAAAGCGAAGTTAACCATAGCATCACTTCTGCTGAACCCTACCGAATCGTCACAGATACTGAAGGACGTTTCGAATTTCACGGTGTGATTCCGGGCTTTTATCAGTTACAGCTTGGACTTGGCTATGATCAGATCGACGGCTGGACTTGGCCTGTACAATATGACGATTGGATTGAAGTTAAACCAGATGACAGGTTGAATGAGAGCATAGTTCTACAACCTCTGCTTGAGCTGCAGTCTCCCATTAATCAGGAAACCCTAACAGGCAAGACCATAGATTTCCGCTGGAAAGCTGTTGAAGGAGCAGCTTACTATCGTTTAAGCGGTGGCGGGGAGGGGGCCGTGTTGGGCGTACAAATTCGGGATCGTATTGTAGATAACCATATCTCCATTCCTGTAGAAGAACTTTACGATGGCGGCGGTTTTTCCTATGGCAGCAGTGGAGATGGCTGGGAATCTATTGATCCCCTCTCCCTTCTCGGATTTATGAATCCCGAAGTGCGCTTTTCTTGGAATATTGAAGCCTTAGATGCAGATGGACGCCTGATTACCCGCAGTAATGGCTACAGATTGAACGAAGACACCGTCGGCAATCTGCCGTTCTTTTATCTCAAGGAAAGAGAGCTTACTACGGCTGACCAACTACTACTGGATAAAAAAACGGATCAGGCACTAGAAATGTACCAAAAAAATATTGCCGATGACCCACAGGATGTTCATGCCATGCACATGCTAGTAAAGTTGATGCTGGCAAAATCATCCCTCACAAAGGATACAACATTAGAAGATAAGGCGATTCCCTTACTCGAAAAGCTAATACAACTACAGCCTTCTACTAATTACGCCTTCACATTATCGCAGTACTATTTTGACCATGCGGACTGGAAGTCGTATAACGAATATTATTCCTACTACAACGAACTAAACGGACCCAATACTAACGGTTATGTACTTTCTATTAACGCCACAGCCCTCATGCAACAAGGGAAGCTTGAAGAAGCTCGTAAACAATTCGCGATCGCCCTAAAGTATGATGATAGCCATCGTTTTATTGGCAGCTTTTTGGCGGCAGAATTATACGCTGGTGAATCACTCTCTTCGGTAATGACACTTGCTGAGCGTTATCCTGAACTCAGCTTTGGTCATAGTGGGTATCGCTGGCCACAAATGATTAAACAACTGTTAGCGGAACGAAAAAATCAACCTAAAGTCTTTGACCAAGAGTTAAAAGAGAAGCTTGGATGGTATGTGAATGGTCAAACTGATGAGTTAAAGCAATGGATCGCAAATGCCAAACCCTCCGCTTTGAAGACCTTTATGCAGGCAGTTTTAGAGGTAAGCTAATTCATTAAAATAAACAAAAATCCGGTCCCGCTCGACAAATTCGAGCATGGACCGGATTTTTAATTACACATAATCTTTTATTTAGATTTAGCTTCCATCATGTAATTCTGGAAATCCGTGATACTTGGGTTAGACATATAGTGGCCACCCTCTACTTCAATCGTTTGGCCTGTGATGAATTTGGATTCATCCGATGCCAGGAACAAAACCGTATTGCCGATATCATCAGCTTCACCGTGATAAGGAAGCGCGTTGAATTTTTGGAAAATATCCAATACCGCTGGCGGCATATTTCTTGCAGCGGCAGGTGTTAGGATCAGCCCTGGTGCCACCCCGTTACAACGGATTTTGTCTTTACCATATTGTGTAGCGATGTAACGAGTAAGGTTCACAACAGCTGCCTTAGAGGAGCCATAAGCAGTACGCAATGAATCCCCTGCGAATGCTGACATCGAAGCTGTGTTAATGATCGAGCCTCCGCCTGCTTTAATCATATGAGGAATAGCAAACCGGCTGCCTAACAGAACACTTTTGGTATTTACGTTCATCAGGCGATCCCACTCTTCCAAATCTATATTGACTACATCAAGGTCTTTTTGCAGATTAGTTAGACCTACATTATTGAACAATACTGTGATGGTGCCATACTGAGCAACTGTGAAGTCAACAGCTTCCTTGATCGAATCCGCTTGGGAGGCATCTAAGAAAAGACCTTCAGCTTCTCCGCCTTCATTTTTAATCTTAGATGCTGCTTCTTTGGCTGCTTCCACATTAAAATCGGCAATAACAACCTTTGCTCCTTCTCTAGCTAATAGAGTGGCAGCTGATAAGCCAATACCTGAAGCGCCTCCAGTTACTAATGCAACTTTACCTTGAACTCTTCCCATGTTCATACCCCTTTATAATGTTATTGTGCTTCTAAGATGACTTGGTTTATGTTTCAGAGCTATCAAAGCTCGTTAACAACTTCTCATAGATTTTCAAGAATTGCTGCAGTTCCTCCTCATTGAGCTTTTGGAACATTTCAGCTCTTAGCTCCTGTCCCTTAAGCTGTGCTTCTTTCAGAACGTCTTTTCCTTTGTCCGTGATAGATAGAAGTACATTCCGTCGATCATCTTCGTTATATTTTCGCTCGGCCATCCCCTGCTTAATCAGGCGATTAGCAATGTTAGTCATTGCTCCCGGCGTATATCCTAGTCTCTTAGCCAAAATAGTCTGCTTCAAGGGGCCTTTTTTATTCAATTCGCCCAAGACTAGAACTGGAGATATCCCAATATTGTGATCAAATGCGTTCATCCATCGGACAATAACTTCATTCGTAAATAATTCAACTACATGTATTAGCTTAAAAATATCTGGATTTTCCAAGAGGTTCTCCTTTGGCATTCATGATGATCGGCTGCTTATAGAAGTATTTTAACACTAAAATATTTAATAGTAAAATACCTAATATTTAAAAAAAGAATGCTTGGTGAAAAGCATTCTTCAAATTGCGGATTTATCAACAACATAAGTGCCAGCCAGCAAATCGTGAATCGCACGTTTACGGGGATGGAATCCAACCAACAAGTAATCCACCAGCATGATTGGACCCAGGATTTGAGTGAGGTCAAAAGCCAAATCCGACCATAAGGATAATTTGGCGGAAATAACGGTAAAGTCATAGCTGCTGACCGCAATTACCATTGAAAGAATCATACTAATCATTCGGAAAACATTTCGAATCAGAGCTTCCTTCACTGTAGGGTAATTCCCTTGCTCATTGACAATTTTTAATTTTAAAATCAGCTTCCCTGGAGTTCCGCCAAATCTAACGATCATAAAGATATCAAATGCGATAAACAAAATGTACTCCAGGATAATAGGTATCTCCGAGTGTAATGAAACAGCTAATGAATTGAGTATCCAGTATACGATAACTCCAGGTATTCCAATGACCAAGAAATCAAGAATGGAAGCCAGCACTCTTTTCCAAAACCCTATGAAATTCTCCTGATCCAAATGCTCGGGTAGAATGTTATCCATGCAAGCACTCCTCTCTCTATCGTTTACTTTGTCGCTCAATCCCTATTTAACAATCCCTTCCTCAGATGCTCTTGGATAATGGGCTCCAGCTCTTTGTTATTTTTAACAATTACCCGTTTATCAGACAGAGTATCCGTTAACTCTATAATCCTATGTGCGGCCTCCTGATCATATCCACGGTTCCATTCAAAAATCATCACATACAGATTCTTAAATGACTGCTTGTAATTCGCTTGCTCTAAACCCAGTCTTGTTTTTATAAACCTTGTAAACACTCTCAAATCCCTGATCACTTTATTAGGGTTCAAAATAACGATTAAGTCAGCAGCTTTAAAACTCTCTTGTCCCCATTTGTAATGTGCACCTTCCAGAATCCATGAGGGTTTATCAAGGATTTCTTCCAACTGAGCATCCCTTGCTTCAACTGAAAAACGCAAATTCTCGGCACTTCTGTCCCATACCAAGTTGTCTGTCTCGTAATACTCTACATCATATTTTCTAGATAACTCCCGGGCGATATAGGATTTGCCGCTGCCGCAAGCTCCAATGATTCTAATCTTCATAAGATCAGCCCAGCCCTAGCGGCAGGATTATTAGTCCTATGGAAATTACGGTGATTACTCTTGTGGTGAGGAGCGTTAGCTTTTGGTTCTTCTCTGATTTATACCAGCCTTTAAACTGAAAATGATTCCGGTACAGCATAAAAAATAACAATAAATTCCCGAATCCCATACTCCAGTTATACACGGGCTGACCAAATATCAATTGATAGATCAATCTTTCTGCCCAACCCAAAACTAATAAAGTCAGCACAAGCAATATACATAATCGAAGTAATTCCAATATAAAAGAGCCCAATTTCAGCAATTCTGCAACCATCCTCTCAAGGTTTCTTTATCGCCAAAAAATCCACATTCCTCCAAATTATACACCTTACACCTTACGTCTCCTATCTAAAAACACAACCTGTTCAAGATAAATTCATCCTGAGCAAGGTTGTGTTTTTTATCAGCTTAGGAGGATGCGGGTTTCCCCTCGCCCCTTAGTTCCTGTATTTGTCGCTGCAAATTAACGATTTCCGCCACTAGCGCTGCATTTTGCGCCTCAGAATCCACACTGCTACTCTGAATCAACTGATTCAGACGCAGCTGCAGAAGGGCAAGGTCATCCTCCCGAGCCTGTTCTATACCAGTAAGCAGACGGGTTCTGTCTTTTGCAAAATATTCAGCATACGTTCCTTGAAAAAACTTTGGTACCTGAGACGGCTCTAATATCACCAAGCGATTAGCCACTTTAGAGTGAAGATAACGGTCATGCGAGACCATCACTAGTCCACCGGGATACACCATCAGTGCCTCTTCTACACGTTCCCTAGTGTCAATGTCCAGATAATTAGAGGGTTCATCTAAGACCAATAAATTCGCTTTTCCAAAATACAACTTGAGGAAAGCCACACGGCATTTCTCCCCCAGACTCAAATCCCCAATCCGTTTAAATACATCGTCCCGCGTAAATAAAAAGCAACCCAAAATTGTCCGCGCCTCCGTCTGGGTCATTCCCGGCAGTTCAAGCAAGCTATCCAGAATCGTAGAGTTCATCTCTAAGTTATCTAGCTCTTGTGCAAAATAACCGATTGTCGTCCGTGGATGCAGCCGTACTTCACCTTTTGTAGGCTTATTGATCCCTGCAATTAATTTCAACAGCGTAGACTTTCCAACACCATTAGGACCCAGAATAGACAATCGGTCTCCCCGGTTTAGCGACAAGTTGAAATCCCATAGAAAAGGCGCACTCCCCTCATACGCAAACTCTATCTCACGGAGTGTCAGTAAAGAATCTGCCAGAAACTCTTCGCTTTCCAGCTTCATCTTCAGCTTGCCAGTCTCGCGGGGCAATTCTACACGGTTCTTATTTAACCGTTCCAGCGCAGCTTCCTTGGCATGGAAACGAGACACATTCTTCTTGGATTTCGAACGCAGGAAATCGTTTTGTCCGGCAGCACGATGCGCTTGCTGGAACCATTCTGCATACCGCCTAATGCTCTCCAGCAGCTTCTCCTTTTCCTGCTCCTGCTTTTTATATTGTCCCTCCAATGTTCTCAGCTCTATAGTCTTCTGCTCCCGGTACTGTGTATATCCACCCGAATAACGCCGGCATCCCTCCGGACTAAGCTCAAGCACAGACGTCGCAGTTCGATCAATAAATGTTCGATCATGTGATACATAAAACACGGTTCCAGGGTAGTTGCACACCCAATGCTCCAACCACTCCATCGTTTCTCCATCTATGTGATTGGTCGGTTCATCCAGAATCAATAGCTTGGGCTGCCGGGCTAATAATGCTGCTAATTGCACCCGTGTCTTTTGCCCTCCACTAAGTGAGGCGTATGGCAATTCCCAGACTGCATGTTCAAGCTTGAGCTGCTTTAGACTTTTTTCCGCTTTGACCTCCCAGCCATATCCATCAAGCTGCAAGTAACGATCGTACACCTCTGCATATTCAGCCAACTCAGCTTCGTTATCAGCTTTCTGCTCCTGCAATCTCTGACTGAGGGCTTCCAGCTGGCGTTTTAATTCAGGCAGCTGCGCTGACCCTGAAAGAACGTAGTCCAATGCGGTTACTTCCCCTGGTACCTCAAGCTGTTGATCGAGCACACCCCATTCTTCAGATGACAGGCCATGATAGATACTTCCCTCTTCAAAAGTAAGCCGACCGATCAGCCCCTTAAGCAGTGTGGTTTTGCCAATCCCATTTCGTCCAAATAAAAGCACGCGCTCTCCTTCTGCTATCTCAAAGGATACCTCCTTAAATAAAGGGATCCCGTTCCATTCCTTACGTAAATTCTTCGCTTTAATTACAGTCATCTTTCATTCCTCCGATTTCATTGCAAATAAAAAACCGCAGCCAGCGGTCTGCGGTCGAGTAGCGTATGAAGGGGGAATGTGCCCAGACATGGATAGACTACGGCCGTGATCACCTGCTGGATGCAGAGTAAACCAACACAATAGATAGAACTATCCATATAAAAGCATCGTAAGGCCCCCGACCGACACACGTATCCCTGACCGTTATCACCCTGCGCGGGTGCTCCGTGACTTGTGCATATGCACTTCACAAACTTTATGGTCTGTTTCAGGAAACGTGTTAGTTATTCATCAGTCGGTGGCCCTCCGTAATTGTCCGTATTTTTAGAATAAGTACAGTATATAACAATTTAAATCAGAAATAAAAGGTCAAGAACAATTATAACTTAATCTTTACCACCTGAGTCTGCGCATTCCACTGCACCTGAACAGCAAATAAATCAGGCAAGATACTCAGCGGAATTAGTAATCGGTTATTTTCATTGCGTGACGGTAAAATCGTAATGGATTTTCCATTCACAATAGCCTTATTGGATAATGGCTTATGTGTCACCGTACGATTGCCGATCGTAATTAGCAGTGCACCTGTCCCCGCTTCACTCTGCAAAGTTCCACCCAGTAAGGCCACGGATTCTCTCAGCGGAACAAACACACGGGAATTTTCCAATATAAAAGGATCCTTCAGCTTTGTTGTCGTCCCATTGATCTCAAAAGTCCCCGCAAACTTATTGCTTCCTACAGAGTACCCGTTTTTAGTTGCAATATTCTCCATAGCCAGTGTGCTCGTTGTAATGATAACTCGAGTATTCTTGGCTACTTTTGGATACAGCCAATGAATATCATCATTATGCATTCGAATACAACCAGCGCTAACATACTTCCCTATCGATGACTCATTATTATTGCCGTGAATCGCATACGTCGTGCCATAGGTCCCGTTCACTTCCAGCCCCAGCCAGCGGTCACCAAGCGGATTGGCCGGATCCCCACCGGGAATTTTCTCTTTGTAGTAGGGTCTGTTTTTTACTTTAACCACCATTTTGAAGCTACCTTCTGGCGTCAGTTCCTTCGACTTCCCTGTGGCAACCGGAAAAGTCTTCACCAGCTTGCCGTCACTGAAATACGCGAGTTTGTTTGTTTTTTTGTTCACGATGATCAGATCTGAGCCAGCAGCTTCCACCCTTCCAACTCCTGTAAAGCAAGCAGCGAACAAAAGCCCAAATACAAGCATCAGTTTAATGTTCCGCTGTAAAAAAGTTTGAAACCGGCCTCCCGAAAAGCATAAATTCATCTTGCTCCACCTCCGTTATATAAAGACGAAATCATTTCAAATATGTTGCGTACCAGCCTGTACCTATTCTTTTCAACTCGTCCCCTCCCGCTTGACGCAGAGATTGCAATACTGTAACCAGTGAATGCACGACAAAAAGCCGACCTTTGGATACGCAAAGATCAGCTAACGCATAAACACATAAGTTGCGGACCCTAGAGCCCCTATTTGCAACTTTTTCGCTGTTTTGGGATGCTATCGGACTCCAGAGACCCTATTTGCATCTATTTCGCTGTTTTGAGATCCTATCGGACTCCAGCGCAGTTATTTGCTCAAATACCCTCGAATTCCTTGCTCTTCACGACCAATAGTGTCTCTCGGGTCCGAAACTCGCTCAAAAAGACCTAAAACACGCGAATAGCTGCATCTGAGTCCTTTAGCACAGTTCTACCTTGTTCTTTCCTATGTCTCTATCATTTCTGCCCTATGTCTCATACATTACTGCCCTACGTCTCATACATTACTGCCCTACATCTCATACACTTCTGCCCTATGTCTCATACATTTCCGCCCTACGTCTCATACATTACTGCGTCCGCTCATTTGCCCGTTACCGTTAGCACAGTTACCTACCACATCTGCACCAAAACTCCACCATTTTTCCACCACTTCTCCACCACATCTCTACCACATCTCCACCACATCTCCACCACGCTCCGCTCCAGTCCCAGACTAACTGCGCTGCACATTTACCCGTATCCCATTCTACCGAAGCTCAACGCACCAGCCCCCAAACTAACTACGGTTTTACCATCGAAGATCAGCTAGCGCATAAGCACATTAGTTGCGGACTCCAGAGACCCTATTTGCAACAAATCCGCTGTTTTGAGATGCTATCGGACTCCAGCGCAGTTATTTGCTCAAATCACCTCGAATTACTTGCTTTTCAGGACCAATAAGGTCTCTCGGGTCCAAAACTCGCTCAAAAAGACCTAAAACACGCGAATAGCTGCATTTGAGTCCGTTAGCAAACTAGTTCATTTTTGATTGGTAGTTAGTTAGTTAGTTAGTTAGTTAGTTCGTTCGTTTTTAGTTCGTTTTTAGTTCGTTTTTAGTTCGTTTTTAGTTCGTTTTTAGTTGGTTTTTCGTTCGTTTCTTGTTTCATTTCTGGTTTAGTTACTAGTTCGTTCCCAGTACATTTCTGGTTAGTTTCTAGTTCGTTTCTTATTAGCTCCTACTCGTCTCTACCTCCTCCCTATCTCTTTGCCAGCTCATTTCTACTCCCTTCCGTTCTGCCGTTCTCCCCTCCACCCCCACTACACACAGAAAAAGCCATGATTCTCTTAATAGAGAATCATGGCTTTCTAAATTGACCTTACACCCACCACATACCCTGAGGTTGGTCATGAATAAGAATGGATTGCAAATTGGTTACTGCACGTTGGAAGCCTTCGTCAACCGTCATAAGAGGGTCTTCATGCTCGATGCTCACCACGTAATCATAACCGTAAGTGCGCAGCGCGCTCATGATATCTGACCACTCAGATATGCTGTGCCCGCAACCAACGGAGCGGAAGGTCCATGCGCGGGTCTGCACATCGCCATAAGGTTGCATATCGGTCAAACCATACATATTGATGTTGTCCTGATCCAAGTAAGTATCCTTGGCATGGAAATGGTGAATCGCGCCAGCTTTACCGAGAATCTTAATAGCACCTACAGGATCAATACCTTGCCACCACAGATGGCTCGGATCCAGATTGGCTCCAATAGCATCGCAGGTTGCTTCTCTAAGCTTCAAAATCGTATAAGGGGTATGGCACAGGAAGCCGCCATGCAGCTCGATGCCGATCTTAACGCCATGCTCCTCGGCCAGCTTGCCGATTTCCTTCCAGTAAGGGATCAGCTTATGTTCCCACTGCCAGGTTTTGATGTCGCTGTACACGGTAGGCCAAGGCGTGACTGGCCAGTTCGGTGCTTTTGCCTCATCGCTGTCCCCAGCCGTTCCCGAAAAAGTGTTCACGACCTTAACACCCATGAGTGAAGCCAGCTTGATCGATTTACGGAGAATTTCATCCCCAGCGCGGGCTTCTTCTTTATCTGGTGAAATCGGGTTATTATGGCAACTGAAGGCACTGATCATAATGCCACGTTTCGTGAACTTTTCCAAATATTCTTGACGTGCTGACTCGCTGGCAAGCAGCTCATCTGTCGGACAGTGAGCATTACCGGGATTACCGCCCGAGCCGATTTCTACCGCATTCAAACCTGCGGCGGCGATTTTATCTAACATCTCGTCAAGACTCAAGCTTCCAAATACAGGATCAAATACGCCTAATTTCATTTATACGACCACCTTTTCTTTGATAGGCTCTAAGGCTTCAGAATGTCCGTAAACCGGATAGTCACGTTTCGTTGGGGCACACCAGTTCACGCCATTGATGATAACTTTTTGAATATCCTTGTTGTAATAGGTTGGGTAAGATTCATGACCAGGCTGGAAATAAAAGATCTTCCCGCTGCCTCTACGGTAGGTCGATCCGCTTGGGAAGACGTTGCCGCCTTCGAACCAGCCGACAAATACAAGACTCTCTGGTGCTGGCACATCAAAATGCGCACCATACATTTCCTCTTGCTCCAAGTCGATGTATTCACCAATGCCCTCAGCAATCGGGTGACTTGGGTCCATGACCCACAGGCGCTCCTTCTCCTCAGCTTCACGCCATTTCAGATCGCAGCTGGTGCCCATTAATTTCATAAAGATTTTGGACATATGGCCCGAATGAAGCACTACAAGTCCCATACCTTGCAGCACTCGCGCATGTACACGGTTTACAATCTCATCACTTACTTCATGATGGGCGATATGTCCCCACCAGATCAGTACATCCGTGTTATCCAATACCTCTTGCGTCAGTCCGTGCTCTGGTTCATCCAGCGTAGCTGTCTGAGTGTCCAGTCCTGCTTCTTGAAGGAAGCTGGCCAGTTGTCCATGAATACCTTGCGGATAGACCTTAAGAATTCTTTCTTCCTGCCGTTCATGACGGAATTCATTCCATACGGTTACTCTTGTCACTTGGGACACACTCCTAGTTCATATTTATCTATGACCATCGAATTTGCTTAATTATTCAAAAAACACAGGCATTCCAGTTTCAGAGGATTTATAAATAGCCTCCAAGATGCGAGTCACAACCAACGCCTGCTCCGGCTTCACTACAGGTTCGGTGTCATTTACAATGCTGTCAATCCACTGAGCTGCCTCTATCATCGCAGGATCATCTCCCGCACCATCATAAAAGTCGACGCCACCGGCATCCAGACCGATATGCTTTTCAAAGGTTTTACCGTAGGCTTCTCCGTTAATGCGCAGACCGTTCTCCATATCTGCTCCGCCTTCAGTCCCACAAAGTACCGTTTTGGCCTCACCGACATCGAGTGTATTCAGTGCCCAGCTTGCTTCTAAGACGATGGTAGCCCCATTCTCCATAGTGATGAATCCAATGGCGGAATCCTCAACTGTAAACTTCTCAGGATCCCACGGGCCCCAAGCATTTGCAGCATTTTTACGACCGGACAGCTTATGATAAGCGTTGCCCACGACATATTTAGGTTTGTAATTATCCATCATCCACAGGGTCAAATCGAGCGCATGGGTGCCGATATCAATCAACGGACCGCCGCCTTGCGCTTCTTCATCCAAAAACACACCCCAAGTTGGGACAGCGCGACGACGGATAGCCTTAGCTCTGGCGTAATAGATCTCACCAAGCTCATTATTCTCACATACCGCATGCAGATAAGCTGAATCTGGTCTGAAACGGTTCTGATAACCGATGGTCAGCTTTTTCCCAGTTCGCTCTGAGGCCTCGATCATCGCTTGTGCTTCTGCCGTGGTTTTAGCCATCGGCTTCTCACACATTACGTGTTTGCCTGCTTCCATAGCCGCAATGGAAATCTCCGCATGGGAAATGTTCGGCGTACATACATGAATCACATCTATACTTGCATCGTTAAGAAGCTCTTTATAATCTGTGTAAACTACGGACTGCTCATCTCCAAACTCCGCTTTTGCCTTCTCGGCACGTTCAGCGACGATATCACAAAAAGCAACCATTCGCGCACCTTCTACTTTTTTTAACGCGGGCATGTGCTTGCCGTTCGCAATACCTCCGCAGCCGATAATTCCTACTGTTAAAGTCATTCTGGTCTAACCTCCACTTATTCCTGTTTTGATATCTCTATCATACAAAGCTGAGGAAGGGCTTTCTTCCTGCAATCTTGCTGTATTATTCCCGAATATTGTCTTGTGGTATTTCAGCGGGGATATCCCCGTTGCTTCCTTGAAAAAATGATGGAAGGTCTTCACGCTGCCAAACCCGGCTGCTTCCGCCACGGCAGACATCGGCAGATCTTCATTGATCAAGATCCATTTGGCTTTGTTAAGCCGGTATTCATTTAAGAACGCGATAAAGGTCATGCCCGTGTTTTTCTTGAACAATTTGGTAAAATAATAAGGACTAAAACCCATATAATTAGCTACCTCATTCAGCGAAATAGCCTCCTGATAATGCTGCTCCACATAAATAAAAATCCGCTCTAGTCTCTCCAGTGTTTCTCTGGATTGATTCAGTGTATCTTCCGAGAACTTAGGCTGTTTCTTGATCGGACTCTTCGGCACCTCCCGTAAAATAACGGTCAGCAGTTCAAACAATCTAGCCTTGATTAGAAAAACATACCCTTCTCTTCGCTGTACATCTTCCTCGTAAATACTCTCAATCAGCCCTTTGACCTTCGCGGCAGTTGCCACGGGCCATCTTGAACTGGAATACTCCATAAGCGTAAAGACCTCACGAAGTGAGTAGTCATTACCGTTCAAAGCGGCTACTTCTTGGAACAAATTCAGGTCAAATTGAATCACTACCCGTTCACTCTCAGGTGAAGAGAGAAAATAATGCACATCCCCACCATTGATAAACTGAACCTCGCCCTGCTCCATGTGAATAGGGGTATCGTTAATTCCCAGATTCAGGCTTCCTTTGGTAACATAGATAATTTCAATTTCTTTATGCCAATGCGGATAACACAACGTATCACCATTGCAGAGTAAACTGCGGTAAGGAAAGTGCTTATCTACATCCGGAATCTCGAGATAAATATTCATAAATGCAACTCCTTATCCGAGTAAATCATTAAAACCAGGGCTTGCATGCCATATTTTAAAATTTTACGTAAGCGTTTACTCTCTAAATGTTAGACCTCCAATATTCTTTTGTCAATTCCGATATTTCTAAGTAAATTTTTGGTATATACATCGGTATCATTCCTATTAAAAAATTACTGCTCTTGCGTAGTTTTGATCATTTTTTTATTTTTTAAGTACAGTTGACAAAAGCGCCTACCAGCATTTATATTCGGGGTAAGCGTTTACGTTCTCTTCCTTCATAACTTACTCTCATCAGCGTAAGCGTTTAATTCAAGGATAACCGTAGTTTAAGGAGCTCATAGGAATGAACCCAACGATTAAAGATGTTGCACAGAAAGCGAACGTTTCCATTGCCACAGTCTCTCGCGTGCTAAACAATTTAAGTGGGTATTCGGACAAAACGAAACAAAAGGTAAATGAGGCGATCAAAGAAATTGGTTATCAACCCAATGCGATTGCCCGGGGTCTAATCAATAAGCGTACACAGACCATTGGTGTTATGTTCCCTAGTGTTTCTGGTGCCTTCTCTTCCGATCTGCTCAAAGGTATTGAAGAATTGGCCAATGACCGGAACTACAGTGTGATGGTATGCAATACCGATCAGGACGGTAAAAGAACGTTGAAGTATTTGCAGCTCCTGAGAGAGAAACAGGTTGATGGCATTATTTTTTCTAGTGAAGTCCTTAAGAAAGAATATTACGATGTGCTAGAAACCATGAGGATCCCCGTTGTACTGGTCTCTTCCCAAACAGAATTCGCCAAGGTCCCTTATGTGAAAGTAGATGATTATCGAGCAGCTTTTGACGCTATCCTCTACTTAATTTCAAAAGGTCACCGCAAAATAGCCATGATTAGTGGGAACCCTAGCGATCTTATCGCTGGTGCGCCAAGAGCAGAAGGTTACAAGCATGCGCTTGAAGCAAATGGCATTCCTTTTGACAGCCGCTATCTTGCTTACGGAGATTTTTTGTATGAGAGCGGAAGTATAGCTATGGAGACTCTTTTGGAGCAAGCGCCTGATGTGACTGCCGTTTTTGCTGCTAGTGATGAAATGGCGATTGGTGCCCTCTCCACCGTTATCAAAAATGGTCTAAGCGTGCCCGAGGATATCTCCATTATGGGATATGACGATCTTGGATTAGCCAAAATGGTTATTCCGCCTTTAACAACAGTACGCCAACCGCTGTACGATATTGGAAAGATCGCCGTGGAGAAGCTCATTCAGATGATTGAAACAGGCGAGTCTGTGAACAGCCAGATTGTCGATCACACAATTGTGGAAAGACAAACGGTAAGATCGCTTACCTAAGTCTTTTTATCAATATTACGTAAACGTTTACTGTTTCTTTTATGGCATACCCGTCGCTTAGAAGAACATGAATATCATTTAAATTTGCAATCAACGTAAACGTTTACTCTTACCAAATTCACCATAATACCAACACATTATTAGGAGGATTTATCATGAAAAAAACAATTAAACCCGTAATGGTTAGTCTACTGGCTATGTCCGTGCTTAGCGCCTGCGGTAGCAATAGTGGTAACAATGCGGCTGACAACACATCTAGCGGCGGGAACTCCTCCGGTGACAAGGTGAAAATCGAGTTTTTCCAAAATAAGACCGAAGCCAAAGCCACCTTCGACAAGCTGGTTGCGAAATTTAATGAAGCCAATCCGAACATCGTAGTCACTCAAGTGAACCCACCGGATGCCGAAACCGTGCTGAAGACTCGTGCAGCTAAAAAAGACATCCCTGACGTAGTGGGTATCGGAGCCACTGACACCTACAAAACATTATCCGGAAGTGGTCTGTTTGAAGACTTCTCCAGTGATCCACTTGCTGAAAATATCCAGCCTGCTTATGTTCAAATGCTGAAAGACCTGACGGGTTCGAGCGAGCTGAATGGTCTTCCATTCTCTTCGAACGCAAGTGGTGTCATTTACAATAAAGCGATGTTCACTGAAGCCGGCGTTACCGTGCCAACCACTTGGGATGAGTTCATTGCCGTCGCTCAAAAGTTCAAGGACAGCGGTAAAAATGCTTTTTACCTGACCCTTAAGGATTCCTGGACAACCCTTACGCCGTTCAACTCCCTCTCTACAATCATTAAAGGCAATGATTTCTTCAAGCAACGTACTGAAGGTACTGTGACTTTCGCAGACAGCTTCAACGAAATTGCTGAAAAGCTGCTTAAGCTGACGGAGTTCGGTCAGAAAGATATTTTTGGAAAAGGCTACAATGACGGCAACACAGCTTTCGCAAAAGGTGAATCTGCAATGTATCTGCAAGGGGTATGGGCGATCCCAGAAATCGTGAAGGCTAATCCATCCATTGAGCTTGGTGTATTCCCTTTCCCAGCGACAAATGATGCTGCTAACAATAAGGTCATTTCTGGCGTAGACACATTGTTGACTATCTCTAAGAGCACTAAACATAAAGAAGAAGCTAAAAAATTCGTGGAATTCCTGCTCCAGCCTGAGAATGTTAGCCTCTACATTAACGAGCAAAAAGCATTCCCAGCTGTGCAAGGTGTAACACAAGATGATCCGACAATGGACGGCTTCAAAGCAGCATTTACCTCAGGTAACTTGGCCGACTTTGCGGACCACTACATCCCAAGTGCCATGAAAGTGGATACCATCAATCAAGCCTTCCTGCAAAAGAAAGATGTTGATGCGTACCTGAAACAGCTTGATAAAGAATGGGATAAGGTAGCTGACCGGAAATAACGAGACCTGACAAATAAGAGCCGAGAAAGAGAACGGGACTCCCCCTTCTCTTTCTCTTTTCCAAGGAGGATTACATGATGGCCAAACGCCGAGTCGCCTTTTATCTAATGACTATACCGGCATTGCTTCTTTTCTTTGCCTTTCACACCTTTCCTGCACTGCAGGGTATTTACTATTCGTTCACTAACTGGGACGGCTTCAGTGACAGCTTTGATTACGTAGGATTTAAGAACTTCATTAACATTTTTCAAGACGAAAATGTGCTGAATTCATATGTGTTCACTTTTAAATATGCCATCTTAACAACTATTCTCATCAACATCATTAGTTTGTTGATTGCGCTTGGACTTAACGCCAAGATTAAAGCCAAAAACTTTTTCCGCGGTGTATATTTCCTGCCTAATATCCTCAGCGTGCTGATTGTCGGCTTTATTTTCAACTATTTGTTCGCAAATGTATTCCCTATCTGGGGCGAGAAGCTTGGCAGCGAATTCCTTTCGCAGAACATTCTCGGCAACTCCGATTGGGCCTGGATCGGTATCGTCATTGTAGCCGTCTGGCAGGGAATTGCTTATAACACGATTCTCTATCTGGCAGGTCTACAGACGATTCCGCAAGATCTTTACGAAGCCTCCAATCTGGACGGCGCTAGCCGCTGGAGAGAATTCTGGAGCATTACTTTTCCAATGCTTGCTTCCTTCTTCACGATCAACATGGTGCTGGCGATGAAGGGCGGCTTAATGGTATTCGACCAAATCGTAGCCTTGACAGGTGGGGGACCTGGACGTTCAACACAATCCATTGCCCACTTAATCTATACAGGCGGCTTCCAAGGCGGAGAATTTGCCTATCAATCGGCGAACGCCGTGATTTATTTTATCGTGATCGTTGTGATCTCCGCCCTTCAGCTTAAATTTCTGCAGAAACGGGAGATGGACTTATGATCAAAAAATCAAGCAACTGGCCTGCAACGATTCTTATCGCGCTAGGCTCACTACTGATCCTTTTTCCGCTGTACATGACTATTGCTATCGCGTTAAAGAATCCCGAGGAAATGGCTCAATCCATCTTTTCACTGCCGACTGGCCTGCATTTTGAGAATTTCGCCAATGCCATTAAGGCAACTAATTTCTTCAACGCCTTGGGAAATAGCGCCACGATCACAATAACTTCAGTAGTGTTCATCTTGCTTACCAACTCCATGGTAGCCTACGCGATTGCCCGTAATATGAACCGAAAATTCTTCAAAGCGCTCTACTTTTATTTTATCAGCGCAATGTTTATTCCTTTCCAGATTATTATGCTGCCTGTGGTCAAAGTGACAACGGATCTGCATATGAACAACATTCTGGGTCTTATTATTCTATACATTGTTTATGGCTTGGCTTTTAACGTGTTTGTATACACTGGCTATATCCGCTCTATTCCTTATGAGCTAGAGGAAGCTGCCACAGTAGATGGTGCAACGACATTCGGAACGTTCTGGAAGATTATTTTCCCACTTCTTGCTCCGGTCAGTGCAACAATTGGTATCCTCTCTTGTCTGTCGACTTGGAACGACTTTATGCTGCCGTTGATTCTGCTCGGTGATCAGGATTCATACACACTTCCGCTTGTACAGTATGTCTTCCAAGGTCAATTCAGCACAGATTTCAACTTAGCCTTTGCTTCGTATCTGCTCGCTTTATCCCCGATGCTCGTGGTCTATTTGTTCGCGCAAAAATGGATTATAAGTGGACTAACATCAGGGTCCATTAAATAACTAAGATTTATATAGAGAGATAGGAGAGTTATACATGGATAAGAAATGGTGGAAAGAAAGCGTAGTTTATCAAATCTACCCACGCAGCTTCAAAGACAGTAACGGGGACGGCATCGGTGATCTGCAGGGCATTATCTCGAAACTCGATTATTTAAATCAGCTTGGCGTCGACGTAGTCTGGTTATGCCCGGTATACGAGTCGCCAAACGACGATAACGGCTATGATATCAGTAACTATCAAAGTATTATGGATGATTTCGGAACACTCTCTGATTGGGAGGTACTGCTAGCTGGACTTCATAGCCGCGGCATGAAGCTGATTATGGATCTCGTGGTCAACCACTCCTCTGATGAGCACGCTTGGTTCGTGGAGTCCCGCAAATCGCAGGATAATCCTTATCGTGATTATTATATCTGGCGGCCGGGCCAGGACGGACAGACGCCTAACGACTGGGGCTCCTTCTTCAGCGGTTCGGCTTGGGAATTCGATGAGAAGTCGGAGGAATATTACCTCCATCTCTTCTCGAGAAAGCAACCCGACCTGAATTGGGATAATCCTAAGCTGCGCCAGGAAGTCTACGATATGATGACCTGGTGGCTGGATAAGGGTATTGACGGATTCCGCATGGATGTAATCAACTTGATTTCCAAAGTACCAGAATTACCTAGCGTTGCCCCAGAAAATAACGGAGAACAGCCTACGTACCACTTCGGAGGAGACTATTTCGTTAACGGACCACGCGTACATGAGTATATGCAGGAAATGAACCGTGAGGTCCTGTCCAAGTACGATATCATGACAGTGGGCGAAGCCGTTAATGTCACTCCAGAAGAAGCTTCACTGTATGTTTCCGAGGATCGCAACGAGCTTAACATGGTATTCCATTTCGAGCTCATGGACGTCGATTCCGGACCTGGAGGCAAATGGAATGTGCAGCCTTGGAAGCTGGCGGACATCAAGTCCATCATTTCCAAATGGCAAGTCGCGCTGGACGGTAAAGGTTGGAACAGTCTGTATATGAACAACCACGATCAGCCGCGTATGTTATCCCGCTTCGGAGATGATAAGTTATATCCGAAAGAGTCTGCCAAGATGCTCGCAACACTGCTGCACACGCTCCAAGGCACACCTTACATCTATCAAGGCGAAGAAATCGGCATGACGAATGTACAGTTTGATTCCATCAACGATTACAAAGATATTGAAATCTTGAATATGTATAAAGAATACTTGGCTGCCGGACATTCGGAAGAAGCTATCATGAACTCCATTTACATTAAAGGCCGGGACAATGGCCGTACGCCAATGCAATGGAACGCCGAGCCGCAGGCAGGCTTCACGACGGGCTCTCCTTGGCTAGCCGTAAATCCTAATTACAAGGAAATTAATGTGGAGCAGGCGCTGGCTGATCCTGATTCTATTTTTTACTATTATAAGAGACTTATTGAGCTACGCAAGCAGCATGAAATTATCGTATATGGTAGCTATACGATATTGGCTGAAGAGAACGAGCAAATCTATGCTTATCTGCGTACTCTTGGAGAAGAACAGCTACTGGTTGTATTGAATTTCTTCGGAGAGCCTGCGACCTTCGAGCTTCCTCCCACTGTGAAATTTCAAACGAAGGAACTGCTTATTGCCAACTACGAGGTAAATCCAGAAGAAGAACTAAATACAATTCAGCTTCGCCCTTATGAAGCTCGTGTGTATAAGCTTAAATAATTACCCCCTTGCATGGAAACAACAAAAAGGAGCCTCATGGCTCCTTTTTACTTTCCTCCAACAGCTACCGGATTGACCTGTACCTGTCCCGCGTTCAATTTCTCAATAATCGCCAGTAAGAAGGTTTCGGCTAGGCTGTTCTTTTTAATCGCTCTGGCGGCTTCTTCCAAGGTAAACCATTCAGCATGATCAACCTCAGTACTCACCTGGCTCAAGTCCTCCGAATCTGCAACACCTATAAAATTCAGCATTAGCGTATTGGATGGTGCGAAGTACAAGCTGCGCATATATTCATAAGCGACAATATCAAGTCCTACCTCTTCTTTTACCTCACGTACGAGAGTCGTTTCCGCATCTTCACCTTTGTTCACGTATCCTGCGAGTAATATGTAGTCTGGTCGATTATATTGCTGAATTAATAAAATCTTGTTTTTCTCCCTGTTTAATACTGCTGTACTAATCGCCGTGCTGAAAATAGGGAATCGGAACATTTCACATGCATTACAATAAGGTACCTGCCCTTCCCCATCGGCTTCTTTCATTACTAACGCAGTCCCACATTCCAGGCAATACTTCAAACTGATCGCTTCCTTCTATTCTAAGTTAGCCTAATTCTACTCCAATTGAGGAGGAATCCGGTGATACGTAGCTTGTTCAAACCCGTATGCTAAGGCTATGAGCGTAGGCTCGCTATAAGCTTTTCCGGAAAAAACAACACCAAAAGGCCCCCTGGTCGAATCCCCATCCGCATCAATAATGCCTTGAGATACATATCCCGCCGGAACGGTAACTAATGGATAACCTAAGCGTGCGGCAATATACATGCCATCTACATCACCAGGCAGCAATAACGCGTCTAACCTATATTGTTCCAACACATAATCTATTCCTTGCTCAAGCGCTAATTCCTTGTATTCTTGTCTCTTCTCTTCATAGGCCTCTTCAGTTAATGTTACTTCTTGTGATCTTGTCAGGGTGTCTTGCCCATATTGCAAGGCAATCTCAGCATGTCTTTCATTATAGGCTATCAATTCCTGCAAAGAGTGAATCGGAACGGAATCATCTACTTGTGCTAAATACTGGTTGAGCCCTTTTTTAAATTCATAACAAATCACATCATTATTCCAATTCTGTTGTTCAACATGTACTGTGACAGGATCTACAATGGTAGCCCCTTCATTCTTCAAGGTCAAGATAGCTGCTTCCATAATTGCAAGCCTCTCAGCGTCTAAATGCTTATAATAATGCCGTGGAATACCTATTCTTGCTTGTTGTATAAAGCTTTTATCTAAACTTGAAGTATAGTCTGTATTAGCGTATTTTTCGCTTGAAAATGTTGCTGAATCGTTGGCGTCCACTCCGGTTAATGCCCCTAAAATAATTGCCGCATCTGTAACCGTTCTAGCAATAGGCCCAGGGGTATCCTGGCTTACTGAAATGGGAATGACTCCAGTACGGCTGACTAATCCCACCGTAGGTTTGATTCCGACAAGAGCATGTTGGCTGGCTGGACCGACAATAGATCCTGCGGTTTCCGTTCCGATCGCTGCTGCTGCCAGATTCGCTGCTACGGCTGCCGCAGGCCCAGAGCTGGAACCACTGACAAATACCGTCCCAGGTCCATACGGATTCAGTACAAGCCCTCCCCGCGAGCTATATCCCGCAGGCATTGTACTAGACATAAAATTAGACCATTCCGACATATTCGCCTTTCCAAGTAAAATAGCCCCCGCCAATCGAAGCTTGGCCGCTACAAATGAATCTTTTGCCGCAATTGATCCAGCTAAAGCTACAGAACCGGCACTTGTATGCATCTTATCCGCGGTGTCTATATTATCCTTCAATACAATAGGAATACCGTGCAGGCTCCCCCGGCTCCCTTTTTCCGCTCGTTCTTTATCGAGTGCTCGCGCGATTTGTATAACCTCTGGATTTATTTCTAAAATAGAGTTTATGTCTATATCGTATTTATGGATCCGCTCCAAATACACTTGAACTATATCCTCTGAGTTGATTAAACCTGCTTCCAGAGCCTCTTGCATTTTAATTATATCCGTCTCAATAATCCATTCCTGAAGTTTATTCTTCATACGAATAACTCCTTCCAAAAAAATAAAAATGCCTCTAGTATAAACCTACCACAAAATTTCACCTCAATAATATGGAGAGTTTAACTATAGTTATATTCAGCTATTTGACTCCCTCGGCTACAGATGATAGGGTATTTTCGAAGTTAAATTTTTCCGGGAGGGAACACCCATGACGGAAGTAAAGCTTAGCATCGGATACGACGAATTCGAAGAAGGTCAAAGAATTGGCAAAGCAATTGAGAAGTTAAGCAGCAGCGCTGAAAGTGCGTCACTAACCAGCCTAATTATTGGTGATTGGGGGCAAGCCTACGAGAATAGCTCCGATGAGGTTGTGGATGCGCTGGTTACGCATAGTGCAAGCTTCCCTGCTTTACGCAAGCTTTTTATTGGTGAGATGGGTTATGAGGAGTGCGAGATTTCTTGGATTACCCAAAGCGATCTATCACCGCTGTTGCCTGCTTTTCCAGAATTACAATCACTCACCATTCAAGGTGGAAATGAGCTAAGCCTCTCAGAGCTAAAGCATGACAAGTTAGAAAAGCTAATTATTATTACTGGTGGCTTGAGTAAAACCGTGCTTGAAAATATTGCAGCCAGCCAATTGCCGAATTTGCGTAAGCTGGAACTATATCTTGGCGTAGATAACTACGGCTTTGACGGAAGCCTCGCAGATATTCTACCTCTTTTAGAAGTAGGAAAGTTCCCTAAACTTACCTATCTGGGATTAAAAAATAGCGAAATACAAGATGAAATCGCCGGTGCAGTAGCAAATGCTCCAATTCTGGATCAGTTGGATACGCTAGATCTATCTCTGGGTACCCTCAGCGACGAAGGTGCTGAATTGCTTCTTGCCAGCGAGAGAATTAAAGGACTAAAAGCATTGAATCTAAGCCACCATTTTATGTCGGATGAGATGATCAGCCGCTGGCAGCAGAGTGGATTGCCTGTCGATGTCAGCGACAAACAGGAAAGCGATGATGAGGAAGACTGGCGTTATCCTTCCATCACAGAGTGACCCCCCTATGCGGCCGATGATCGTTATCGGTATTCCTGGGGATAAACGGACTAGCGGCATTCAGCAAGCGCGTTCCGATCTCGGAATGCCACCCGCCATCATTTTATCGTACGCTGAATTTCTGCAAGGTCAATCGTTAGGTGATCTGCTGGAAGTGCAGAAGCAGCAGTTATCCAGCCAGCCGGCTGTTTATAACGGAATAGATCTCAGTGCGGCTCCCCCGCTGCTGAGATTGGAATCGCCTGGAAGCAGCTTTGAAGTAGAACGTGCCTTAATCGCTCTTGGCGCACCTGATGCCGTTGATGTTGACGATTCGCTGCATCCCTACGCTGAAAGACCTGATCCGCGCCCACTCCGTGTGAAGGTAGCTCATCAATTGAAGGAGATGCAGGGTGTCCTGCATCATCCTTCGCAATGGTTCCGCGGTTATTGCCGCATGCTGGCTAGACTACAGCGCGAAGCCAAAGAGGTTTGTCCAGGTTCGCTATGGTTAAATGACCCCGCTGACATTGCGGCCATGACCGATAAACGGCGGGCACAACAGATTCTGAGTGAGGCAGGCATCACTATTCCTCGTCCATTAGGCGAGGAACAGCAGCCTACGGACTATGCCTCTCTCCGTGAGATGATGATCTCCCGGCGAATGCACCGGGTATTCATCAAGCTAGCCTTCGGCTCTGCCGCTTCCGGGGTGATCGCCTATCAGCTCCATCCCGTTACAGGTGCCGAAGTTGCCTTAACTACAGTGGGGGTCGAGAATTATATCACCCGACCACCCATTTACTATAATTCCGGTAAACTGCGGCGGTACACAGATACCGCCACGATCTCCGGCATTATTAACTGGATTTATCGACATGGTGGTTATGCCGAGCAATGGATCCCTAAGATCGGCCATAACGGCAAAGCCTTCGATATCCGCCAGCTCGTGGTTCTCCGCGAGGCCTGTCATGCAATTGCTCGTGTAAGTTCCACCCCAATTACGAATCTGCATTTACGCAGCCAGCGGATGTCTCCTTCAGAAGCCGGTTTATCAGAATTCATACAGGAGCAGGTACGAAATACCGCGTTGCAAGCGCTGGCGGCATTTCCCCGTTCTGGAGTTGCCGGGATAGACGTGCTGATATCTGGAGGATCGCAGCAGTGTTTTGTCGCCGATGTTAATCCTTTTGGCGATTTGCTGTACGATGTGAAATACCGTGGCTGTAGCACCTACGAATGGGAAATGAAGGTATTGACCGCCAGAGACTATATTACTCATCCCTCAACACCGCTTATAAAGGAAGGATCCTCTTAATGGATATGAACACTATCGTTGGCACCCATGACATTCTAATGATCACGCTTGATACCCTTCGATACGATGCAGCTACTATGGAGGAAGCGAACTGCCCGAACCTGTGCGGAACGGGACCCTGGGAGAAAAGACATACTCCCGGCAGCTTTACTTATGCGGCCCATCACGCTTTTTTCGGCGGCTTCTTGCCAACTCCAGCCACAACGGATAAAACCGAGCATATCCGCATGTTCCATTCCCGAAACACCGGAATGAAGACGCATCCCCATACATGGCTGTTCGATACGCCGGATATCGTGTCAGGACTTGCTGCTGAGGGCTATCGTACGGTTTGTATTGGAGGTGTTATTTTTTTCACCAAAAAAAATCCACTCGCTCGTGTGTTGCCAAGCTATTTCCAGCAAAGCTACTGGCGGATGACCTTCGGTGTGACCAATCCGCGTTCCACAGAGCATCAGGTGAACCATGCCTTGAAGCTGCTAAAGGATACTCCTAGCGAGCAAAGATTGTTTATGTTCCTCAACGTCTCTGCCATTCACGGACCAAATCATTATTTTGTACCTGGTGCTAAAAAAGACTCCGTAGACAGCCAGCGCGCCGCTCTTCGTTATGTGGACGGTGAACTGGGCCGGTTGTTCGATGCGTTCCGGGAACGCGGCAATCCGGTCTTCTGCCTGGCTTTTTCAGATCATGGAACCGCTTATGGGGAAGATGGCTATCAGGGGCATCGCCTAGCCCACGAGACGGTATGGAACGTCCCTTATCGGGAATTTATTTTATAATATTTATACCAAGGAAAGGATGGAGAACTGATATGACGTTATCGTCCTTCTCTTTAGAAGAGCTTCACAAGTGGAAAGACAGCATTACTGCTCACCCTTACCGTTCTTATCTGTATTCCTATCCACACAAAACGGCTTACAGGGATTTGCAGCCTCCGATGCCGCTAGAAACACTCTGGCGTGATGAGCCTGCGGAATCTTTCTTTCTATATATGCATATTCCGTTTTGTGGCGCACGCTGCGGATTCTGCAACCTATTTACCCTGCCTGATAAACGCGCAAATGTTCATGCCACATACGTGGATGCACTGGAACGCCAAGCAAAGCAATGGGCGGAATTCACCAGACATAAACCTTATGCCCGTTTTGCGATCGGTGGTGGAACTCCCACCCTGCTGGCAGCAGATCAGCTCCGCCGCTTGTTCCACATTGCCGTTGATACGATGGGACTGGATACAAATACAGCCTCCATCTCAGTGGAAACTTCACCGGAGACGATTACCGAAGAGAAGCTGAATATTCTAAAAGAGTATACGGTGGATCGGGTCAGCATGGGCATCCAAAGTTTTGTCGCTGCTGAATCGGCGGCCATCTATCGCCCACAAAATCCGGATGAGGTGTATCGGGCACTAGAGCTGCTGGGGAAATATGATTTTCCCATACTAAATTTAGATCTGATCTACGGGCTTCCGGGGCAGACGGTCGACTCTTGGCTATATTCGCTCAATCAAGCGATCAGCTTTGAGCCAGAGGAAATTTTCATCTATCCGCTCTACACCCGAGAGCATACGATTGTGAAGCCTGGTGATATCCAGCGTCAGGACGATATTCGCCTAGATTGCTACAAAGCCGCTGGGCAGCTGCTTAGAGCGAGAGGATATCGCCAATACTCCATGCGTCGTTTCGCCAAGGAAGACGCAGGAACAGCTAAACCCATTCTCGATTATAGTTGCCAAGAAGAAGGAATGGTCGGCTTGGGCTGCGGAGCCAGATCCTACACCCGCCATGTGCATTATGCTTCCCGCTATGGGGTAAGCCGTAAAGCAACCGAGAGCATTATTGCTGATTACGTTGCGACGGATCGTTACGATACTGCGGATTACGGAATTGTACTGAGTCTTGAAGAACAGAAACGCCGCTTTATTCTGAAGGCGATTCTACATAGCGAAGGGCTGAAGCTTGAAGATTACAGCCAGCGTTTCGATCAATTGCTCTGGAGCGATTATCCTGAGCTGTCCAACCTGCTTCATTCCGGTCTTGGGCAGGAGGAAGATGGCATCCTGCGCCTTACCACCGAAGGGATGGGTTACTCTGATTCGATTGGGGATTGGTTTATTTCTGGGGAGATCCGAGAGCAGATGGAAAGGTTCGTATTGCCATGAATGCGGTCCTCTACTACCGCGGCTCCCTCACGTCCTGCAACTATGATTGCCCCTATTGTCCTTTTGGCAAAACAAGAGACAGCGCAGCTACGCTCGCCAAGGACCGCCAGGGGCTGGAAGCCTTTGTAGCGTGGGTCTCTGAGCAAGGTGCGGCAGGTCATCGGCTTTCTATATTTTTTAATCCCTATGGCGAAGGGCTGATTCATCGCTGGTACAAAGAAGCAATGATTGCTCTCTCCAATATGGACCATGTAGAGAAGGTAGCGATTCAGACCAACCTATCTGCCAACCTGGATTTCATCTCTCAGCTGAATCGTAAAAAAGTGGCCTTTTGGGCCACCTACCACCCCGGACAAGTGCGGGAGGATAAATTCCTGGCGCAATGTTTGACTTTATATGAGAACGACGTTCCATTTAGTGTGGGAAGCGTTGGAATACGCAGCGCTTTTTCAGCGATAGCTTCACTTCGCTCTGCATTACCAGAGAACGTGTACTTATGGGTCAATGCTTACAAAGATAAACCGGAGTATTATACAGCTGAGGATTTTGCCTTCCTTAGCGAGATTGATCCACATTTTTCTGTGAATGCTATGGATTATGAAAGCCTTGGCCAAGCCTGCAATGCAGGTAAAGATGTTTTTTATGTACAGGGCGCTGGGCTTGTGAAACGCTGCTATAAGGACAGAGGGGTCATAGGCAATCTTTACCGTGATGGGCTCGAAGGTCTCTGTGCGGTTAGAAGCTGCCGAATGAAGGTATGCGATTGTTATATCGGTTATATTCATATGCCCGAGCTGAAGCTGCGGAGCATCTATGAGGATGGACTTTTGGAACGAATCCCTTATGGCGCTATGAACAACTGATTTTAAAATTCCAGACAGGGTTTCTTTACTCTCTGTGGAATATGACAAGTAGCCCCCATCTATAGGGGCATAGCAAACACTAAAGTTGGAGGGACAATAACTTATGAACAACATCATTAATTTTGCGCATCGTGGAGCGTCGGCAGTGTGTCCAGAAAATACTATGGCAGCATTTCGCAAAGGTCTTGAGCTGGGTGCAACCGGAATAGAAACTGATGTACAAATGACCAAGGATGGCGGCCTAGTCCTCATTCATGATGAAACTCTAAACCGCACGACAAGCGGAACCGGCTATGTGAAGGATCATACACTCGCAGAACTGCTGGAGGTGGACGCAGGCTCATGGTTCGGACCTGAATTCAAAGATGAGCGCCTTCCATTGCTGGAAGATTTATTAGATCTGCTGCAAGGTAGAGATACCATACTAAATATCGAGCTTAAAAATGGCACTTTTTTATATCCGGGCATGGAGGAAAAAGTGATCGCGGCCGTACGGGATTTCAAGATGAGCGATCGCGTCATTTTTTCGAGCTTCAACCATTATTCACTAGCTTACTGTCAGTCGCTGGCACCGGAGATCAGAACAGGAATTCTGTACGGGGAAGGCCTGTATCGTCCTTGGGATTATGCAGCTACACTTGGAGCGACTGCGTTGCATGCGTATCATTTTGCGGTACTGCCTGAATTCGTCGAAGAAGCTGCAAAGCATGGCGTTGTCTACCATCCTTGGACCGTTAATGATCCCGAGCGGATGAAATATTTAATTGAAGCTGGTGTATCAGGCATTATTACCGATCATCCAGACCTACTCGCTGGACTTCTGGCTGACAAGGGAGTGTGATGGTGTGAAAAAAGTCTGGCTGCTCGGATTCGGCTTTTTCAGCATCAGCATTACATGGAGTCTGTATAACGCATTTGTACCTTTTTTCCTCGAAAAATATGTACATAGTGTAGCCCTAATCAGCTTCATGATGACGATTGATAATTACTTCGCCTTATTCTTGCAGCCTTGGATCGGCAATCGGAGTGACCGCACGACCTCGCGTTTTGGACGCAGAATGCCTTATCTTATGATCGGTATGCCCTTCGCTGCCGTGCTGACTATGCTGATTCCGTTTCATACCGGACTATTTACACTGCTTTTATTTATGATGCTGATGAATTTAGCCATGAGTTTATACCGTTCCCCTACCGTCGCTCTCATGCCCGACATAACACCTGAAGAGCAGCGTACAAAGGCTAACGGATTAATTAATTTCATGGGTGGATTCGGATCAATTCTGGCTTTCGGCGTGGGTTCGATCCTCTATAAATCAAATCCTGCGCTGCCGTTTCTCGTTGCTGGACTAATTACCCTGTTATGTCTATTTATCGTATCGCGCTTCATCAAAGAAAAACGGGATGGTGTGAATATAAGCCCTACGCTTCTATCCGATACAGCGGGGAGCCCTTCTGCGACGATAGTTAAGCCTTCCAGAGTCTCCTTTCGCGGCCAGCTGGATCGTACTACAGTCTTTCTACTGGCAGCGATTTTCTTCTGGTTTGTAGCTTATCAAGGGGTCGAAACCTTGTTTACATTGTATGGCAAAAACCATCTGGGCCTCAGTGAACAAGCAGCCTCCTTCTCCCTTACCTTCTTCTCCCTTGCCTTTGTGCTGTTCGCTATTCCGAGCGGTTGGCTGGGTGGGCGATTCGGGAAAAAGAAGATCATTATCGTCGGCGTATGTGGCCTGATGACGGTCTTTGCGCTTGTTGGGTTTGCACAGGACCTGCTGGTGCTTCGAGCGTTGCTCCTGACAGGAGGAATCTTCTGGGCTTGTATCAACATCAACTCTTATCCTTATGTTGTTGCTACGGGAACTGAGGAGAGTATCGGTACTCGAACAGGAATGTATTATTTGGTCTCTTCATTGGCAGCGATCAGCTCGCCACCTTTGCTGGGGCTAATGATTGATATTTTTGATTACTCCATCCTGTTCTATGTAGCAGCGATTAGTATGGCGGTTGCCCTGCTCTGCCTTTTCTTGATGAAGGGACGCAAGCAAGTGCCCCACAAGTTTCACACACCGGGAGCCTAAAAAAGCGTCAGCCTTAGACATCTATTTATGTCCATGGCTGACGCTTATATTTTACACTTAACAAACTAATTTTTATAAACTGAATAACGACCTGTACCGAGCTGTTTGGCGGTGTACATCGCTGTATCTGCTTCATGCAGCAGCCTGAAATGATCCACCTTGCCATGACTAATGCTGATGCCTATGCTCGCAGATACAAAGAGGTTGTGCTCTCCCAGCTGATAATGTCTGGTCGTCTTCTCCAGAATCTGCACCGCTAACTGCTCCGCTTCCTTCTGATTGCAGCCTTTAGCTACGATCACAAATTCATCACCGCCTATGCGGAAAATATGGCGTTTTCTTTTGCTGGAGAATTGACTTAACCTTCCTCCCACCTCTTGCAGCAGTAAATCGCCCACATGATGTCCTAAGCTGTCATTAATTGATTTGAAACGGTTCAAATCCATAAACAATACGGCTAGTTGCTCATTTACTTTGCAGCGATCCCAAAAGTGATCCATTCCATTCTTGTTTAACAGCCCCGTTAAGCCATCCTTATAGGCAAGTTCCTTAAGCTGCTCTCTTTCCGCCAAAACAAGGTTCAGCCGTGTAAGCAAAAACATTAAAACAGCTATCGTAAGCGCGTATATCAATAACGGAGTGAAAATCCCCCCATTGACCTCTAGAGTTTCTTCTAAGGATTTTTTGCCTAGCTGATGCATTGCCCACAATCCAACGACGATAGTTATTATGGAAAGGCCCGTATAAACCGCTCTTTGTTTTGGTTCCTTACTAGCAACATCCCGGTAAAATCTCAATACTAAATAACCTACAACCCCTGCGATGATAATGGACATTAACGTTTGTAAATAAATCTGAACCTCTACCACCTTTAATTCGCACATCCTTCTGAACTACAAATAATTAGCTTACTGTACTGCGATACCAATATATAAAAAAGCTCTGAACATTATCTGAACACTTACTCTTTCTCCAAATGCCGCGCACAATTATATAACTCGCAGTTCCAGGAGCCATCCGATTCGGATTTTGTTATTCGCGTAATTGACGTATTGTTCAATAATACTGTGCCGTCCAGTTCTGGAAGTAGTCTTCTAAGGCTACTGCGTAAAATTGCACCATGGCTAACGATCAGAATATGGCTGCCTGGATGTCTCGCCGCAATCTCTTCAATCACTTCGCTGCCTCTGAGCTCGCTGGCTTCTGGAGTTTCCAAACCCAAATCTAACGTCTTCAAATCGGTTCCCCATCGTTCAATCCGCTCTTGCTGCGTAGTTCCTTCAATAAGTCCCGCATACATCTCTCGAATGCCCGGCGCTAAACCCGTGATCTCAAGGCCTAATCTTTCTGCAATAACCTCTGCCGTTTGCCGCGCTCTGAGTAAATCACTTGAATATATGTAATCCCATTGTTCTGTGCTAAGTCGTTCAGCCAGTAGTTGTGCCTGTTGCAGGCCTTCAGCATCCAATGAATTATCCGTATGCCCTTGCACTCTGCCTTCTTTATTCCACGCGGTACTTCCATGGCGAATTAAACCTATTGTAGTCATAAAAATCTCCTTTTAGCTAATGAGTCTAGTGGCAGTTGTGATACTGGTTGTAGTGCTAGTTATAGTGCTAGTTATAATGCTAATTTCAGTGCTACTTCAGTGCTAATATAAATAATATAATCTATATTCTATCAGATTCACCCTATGAACATTTAAAAATAAAGGTTATCCAAGTTTTTGAACATGAGGTATAATAAACCTTGTCGTTTTTTACAACAGCTACAAGATAAGGAGTAATTGTTTATGATGAAAAAGCTAGGGTCCACTTTGTTTCTTACCTTCTTACTGCTCATTCCACTTGTCGCCACTTGCCCTTCCACTGTTGGTGCAACACCGCTTCCTAAAAACACCGTCTATGTGGACAAGAATAACCATTCATACATACCACTGCGTCTATTAAATAGCTTCACTGGTATACAATCTGTATGGAATCCTAACGAAAAACGTATAAGCATTACGAATGCAGACACAACCATAACGCTTACATTAGGTCAAACCGCTGCGCTCGTCAATGAAAAGTCGGTTACACTAACTGATCTTGCTTTCAGTGATAACGGCACGGTATATATTCCGTTGTCTTTTATCAGCACAACACTTGGCATTCAATTAACTTGGGATAAGGAAGCCTCTTCGTTAACCCTTAAGAGTAATGATATTGCAACCACTGTTCCTGTACAGTCCGGCGCACTAATCAAAGCGGATTCTTCACCAGTTGTCAGCGCTAGTAAAACCTTCAAGGTTGGCGGCAGATCCTTCAAAGCCCAGACGGTTACAGTGTCCCTGCTGCATCCTAAGGTGAAACTTGATGTCGTACTGGCTGGAAATACGGTCGGAAAAGTGGAGGACCTAAGCAGTCTGGCTAAACGTAATAATGCCGTAGTTGCGATTAACGGAACGTTTTTTGATGCCTATACAAAAGGGGCATACAAAGCTCCATACGGTTACATTGTCAGCGGTGGAAAAATGCTTAAAAATAGCTCCGGGGATCGCCGGACGATTTTTACCTATGACAGCAACCATCTAGCGTCACTGATTCCTGGGTTGGATTTCACAAGCCGCTTCGCTTCCGGCTCCATGGAAGGAGCTCTTCAAGCCGGCCCGCGTCTTCTTGTGAACGGCAAGGTATCCCTTAATGTTGCGGCAGAAGGCTTCAAGGATCCGAAAATCTTGACCGGCGGCGGAGCCCGCAGCGCGCTCGGATTAACACGCGACCATAAGCTCATTCTGCTGACCACTGGTGGAGCCACCATCCCACAGCTGGCAGAAATGATGAAGCAAGCTGGAGCGTATCAAGCCATGAATCTGGATGGTGGTGCATCCAGCGGGCTCTACTACAACGGCAAATATCTAACGTCCCCTGGGCGTCAGATCAGCAATGCGATTGTAGTCAAATATCAATAAAATCTCTTGGCCAGACGGCTACTAAGAATATATGATTCTATTGTACAAAGTGCAATCAGAGGCAGTTTGCAGCGCATAATTGCTATGGCGGTATGATTGCTGTACGACGTATGAAACTACTGTGCAGCATATGATTGCCGAGCTCAAACCCAAAAATCCCCTTGATGACTTACCCATCAAGGGGATTTTTCATAGTACGTTGCCAGTTTAGGTACTGCTGACAGATCCAATGTTGGGGGCAGCCGGTGCAACTTAATCTGTGTGACCTGAATATTCCCACACCTGCAACCAAACTTCAGTAGTAAAGCCCAATTTCTCGTAGAAAGGCTGCATAGAACCTACGTAAACTTTACTAGCTCCGAGTTGTTTTAAACGGTTAAATCCTTCGTGTAGGACCGCCCGTCCCAGTCCCAGCTTTCGATAATTAATGGATGTGCCTACAGGCTCCAGAATACCAATTCTATTGCTGCTGTCCCAAAAAATATTACAAAAGGAAACCACTTCGCCCGCGTCATTCACAACGCTAAGATCGAGCTGCGGATTATAACTTGGAGCGTTACTCATATTCCCATAATGCAGCAGCGTGAGTTCTGCCTCCACCGTTTCTGCATAGTCGAAGGCCATAATATGTCCGAGCGCTTTTGCAGTAACCTCGATCTCATCTCCGCTGCAAATTCTGAATCCAGAGGGGAGCTCCACAGGAAATTCCTTATCCAATCGCAAGGAGTTTACGCTTTCCTTACCACCCGTTAAATGGTACCCCCTCTTACGAGCAACCTCCGCCGCAAAAGTCATATTCTCCGGTATTGGCACATACAGCTCTACGTAACCACCGTTCTCTTCCTCAGCTTTTTGTTCAGCAAAAGCGAACATTTCTTCAAGTAATTTTTCCGGAGGATTCATCTCAGCACACTGAAAATAGAACCCATCGTCCCTGCACACTACAGCTGCAAGCTCTCCATTCTCATACTCCCATAAGCCTACTTTTTGTTCCCATTGCTCCAGCGTTCCACTTCTCGTCTCCTGAAAAAAAACAACGAATTCCCAGCGGTCTATAAGCCAGGTATTTGGAGTCTTTAGCTTACTATAACTTTGTATAAGAAAATGACGTACCTTTAGCAGATCTTCTGAACGGTAGCTTCTAAAATTAATGTTCATTTTCCGCGCCCCTCTCTTTAATTTCATATTAAGGGGGATGCAAAATGAAGCATATATCATAATTAGTTATTATTATTTTATACTACCGAATATGATCCGTACGTTCACAAAACAAACATTTCTTGAGTTGAAATTATGAGCTCCACACATCCGTTAACTGCATTTAGTGCAACTATTTCCTCAGAATGGTCCTTTAAAAGATAGTTAGTTGTATTTCGTGCAGTTAAATTTCTGGTTTTTCTTTAAATGTACCGAATTCACCCTTTTTAGTTGCACGAAGTGCAATTAAATGGCTTCTAATGAGTATCTACGCAGAAATAAGTGTACAAAGTGCAATTAGAGAAAGTTTTGGAGTGCGCGATCTTCTTCCGGAGGAAATAGTCACTGATCAAGTATTTTCAAGCGATAATTATGAGCTCCACGCATCCGTTAACTGCATTTAGTGCAACTATTTCCTCAGAATGCTCCTTTAAAAGATAGTTAGTTGTATTTCGTGCAGTTAAATTTCCAGTTTTCCTTTAATTGCATCGAATTCACCCTTTTTAGTTGCACGAAGTGCAATTAAATGGCTTCTAATGACCAACAACGCAGAAATAAGTGTACAAAGTGCAATTAGAGAAAGTTCTGGAGTGCGCGATCTTCTTCCGGAGGAAAAAGTCACTGATCAAGCTTTTTCAAGCGATAATTATGAGCTACACGCATCCGTTAACTGCATTTAGTGCAACTATTCCTCAGAATGCTCCTTCAAAAGTTAGTTTAGTTGTATTTCGTGCAGTTAAATTTCTGGTTTTCCTTTAATTGCACTAGATTCACCCTTTTTAGTTGCACGAAGTGCAATTAAATGGCTTCTAATGACCAACTACGCAGAAATAAGTGTACAAAGTGCAATTAGAGTAAGTTTGTTGAGTGGGCGATCTTCTTCTGGAGGAAATAGTCACTGATCAAGCATTTTCAAGCGATATATGAGCTCCACGCATCCGTTAACTGCATTTAGTGCAACTATTCCTCAGAATGCTCATTCAAAAGTTAGTTTAGTTGTATTTCGTGCAGTTAAATTTCTGGTTTTCCTTTAATTGCACCGAATTCACCCTTTTTAGTTGCACGAAGTGCAATTAAATGGCTTCTAATGACCAACTACGCAGAAATAAGTGTACAAAGTGCAATTAGAGTAAGTTTGTTGAGTGGGCGATCTTCTTCTGGAGGAAATAGTCACTGATCAAGCATTTTCAAGCGATATATGAGCTCCACGCATCCGTTAACTGCATTTAGTGCAACTATTCCTCAGAATGCTCATTCAAAAGTTAGTTTAGTTGTATTTCGTGCAGTTAAATTTCCGGTTTTCCTTTAATTGCACCGAATTCACCCTTTTTAGTTGCACGAAGTGCAATTAAATGGCTTCTATGGACTATCTACGCAGAAATAAGTGTACAAAGTGCAATTAAGTCTGGATAAGCCGCTTGAGCTAAATTTGGATTGCATAGAGCTAGATCAGCTAGGCTTAGATCAGCTAGAGCTAGGTCAGCTACAGCTAGGTCAGCTAGGCTAGGTTAGCTAGAGCTAGATCAGCTAGAGCTAGGCCAGCTAGGCTAGGTCAGCTAGGCTAGGTCAGCTAGACTTAGATCAGCTAAATTCTCCTTCGGTAAATCTAGCTAGATTCTTACGTTGACCACGAATAAGAGTACTCTTTTTGCATAATTTTCCTTGTCCATGTTACTGTATTACTGAACAAAGGAGTGAAAATATGGAGACAATTCTAATCATAGAGGACGATGCCAAGCTGGCAAGCTTGCTGAGCACGTATCTATCAAAATATGGGTTCCTTACAATTATTGTAGAAGATTTCAACAGGGTGCTGGAGACTTTTAATGAAAGCTCGGCTGACCTTATCTTACTGGACGTCAATCTGCCTAAATATGATGGGTTCTACTGGTGCCGCCAGATTCGTTCCCTCTCACTCTGCCCGATTCTGTTCATTTCTGCACGGGATAGTGGAATGGATCAGGTGATGGCGCTTGAGAATGGCGGGGACGATTATATCACTAAGCCTTTTCACTATGAGGTTGTGCTTGCCAAAATCCGCAGCCACATACGTAGAGCATACGGTTCATACTCACAGACTCAAGAAGAGCATAAACTCCAGTCTGGAGGTTTAATCCTCTATCCTGAACGATATGTGATCCAATACGACGGGCACACGAGTGAGCTAACCCAGAAGGAAGCGGTTCTACTGGAAGCTTTACTGCTTAAGGAAGGACGAGTGGTTAACCGGGAGCGTCTGCTCGATCTCATGTGGAAGGATCAGCATTTCATAGATGACAATACATTAAATGTCTACATAACCCGTGTCCGCAAAAAGCTCAAGGATCTCGGTCTTGGCGACATTGTGGAAACCGTAAGGGGCGCTGGCTATCGGCTTAATGTCTCTAAGGATACGCCATGAGGCTTTTTTGGAGAGACCAGATCTCACTGATCCTATTCTATCTGCTTCAGATGCTGCTTATCCCTTTGCTGTATTGGCTGTCTGGTGAGAACAGACCTATCTCTATCATGCTTTATGGAATCGCCTTGAGTACCGTAGTTCTACTGCTATATCTAGGCTACCGATACGTTCAGCACCGGAGATTGTATGCAGCATTAAGCGAACCTATGGACATGCTCCAAAAACATCTTGTTTCCTTAGGAGACACTCCTCTTTCAGAAGCTATCCATGAGTTATTGCAGCTTATTGACCGCCAGTATCAAGAGCAAGTGAATGCGCATGCGCGCCAGATGGATCAGCATATCGTATTCATGAATCGCTGGGTTCATCAAATGAAGACCCCGCTCTCTGTAATTCAGCTTACGCTAAAGGATCTTGAAGAGGAGGCTGCCGCAAGTATTCAGGAGGAACTGGAACGTCTGCGCGGAGGGCTGGAGATGGTTATCTACACTTCAAGACTTGACCGATTTGAAAATGATTTTCAAGTTGAACCGTTACTTCTGCGCAAAACCGTTAGTGAGGCGGTAGCCGAAAATCGCAGACTATTCATACGCCGGGGCATAAAAGTAGATATACAGGTGGATGCCAATCTAGCGGTATATAGCGATGCCAAATGGTTAATGTTTATGCTGGCCCAAATCTTAACTAATGCCGTAAACTATACCTCCGGTTCTGGCAAAACCGTTACCCTCTCAGCTCAGCGTGTGGGCACCGACACTATTCTGGATATTACCGATCAAGGGATCGGCATTTCTCCTGAGGATCTGAAGCGGGTCTTTAATCCCTACTTTACGGGTGACCGCGGACGACATTATCATGAATCGACAGGGATGGGGCTGTATCTCGTCCGGGAGATTTGCAACAGGCTCGAACACAAGGTGGATATTCAGTCCCGGCTCGGGGAAGGAACCCGCGTGCGGCTTATTTTTAGCAACAGTGATCATCTACAGAAATAATATTGAGGGGACTTCGTCGTCATTATTCATGGCTTTGAAGCCTCCTTCTTCTTTATAGGTTACTTATCTCTCAACCCATTCTTCACAAGGAGAAAGGCGAACATAACCTTAACTTCTCTGTAAGGAAACCTTAAGGTAAATCCATAGCAGCTAATCTCTCGATCTTATAAATTATATACATAACCCGTTCCCCGAATAAGGCGGATGAAATCATTTTTGTATTGGAAGGAATGAATGATATGAACGTATTGGAAGTCAAAGGACTTCATAAGGTATACCCCGGCAAAATAGTGACCCAAGCCCTCACTGATATTCATCTAAATATTGAAAAAGGTGAATTTGTCGGAATTATGGGACCGTCTGGTAGCGGTAAAACAACACTGCTCAATATGGTATCCACAATCGACCAGCCGTCCTCTGGCGAAGTGAATATCAACGGCAGCAACCCTTATCTTTTGAATAAAAAAGAGCTCGCCCACTTTCGCCGAAAACAACTAGGCTTTGTGTTTCAGGACTTCAACCTGCTTGAGACATTAACCGTCGCCGAGAATATTGTGCTGCCCCTGACTTTGGATAACCGTAAGCTCTCCCAGATGGAGATCTTGCTTCAAAGAGTCGCAGAACGCTTAAACATTACCGATATTCTGAGCAAACGCACCTATGAAATTTCAGGGGGACAACGTCAGCGGACCGCAATTGCCCGGGCGATCATCACCTCTCCTTCGATTATTTTGGCCGATGAACCTACGGGTGCGCTTGACTCCAATTCTTCGCGGATGGTGATGGAATCGCTGGAGGATATTAATCACAAAGAAGGCACCACGCTAATGCTCGTAACACATGATCCACTGGCAGCGAGCTACTGCAACCGAATTGTTTTTATAAAAGACGGCAAACTAGCAGCGGAAATTCATCGGGGCGATAACCGTCAGGCCTTCTTCCAAAAGATTATCGACACACTTTCGTTCTGGGGAGGGAATAGTCATGAACTTTCCTCAATTCGCGTTTAATAATGTACGCCGTAATTCACGCGCTTATTTTGCTTTTTTCTTAAGCAGTGCTTTTATGGTCATGATCTTTTTCTCTTATTCAGTCTTTATTTACCACCCTAGTATTACCAACATCGAGCTGGGTGCGAATTCAGCCTCCGGCATGCAAATTGCTTCTTACATCGTGTTTATCTTTGCGTTCTTTTTCGTTCTATATTCGATTAGCGCATTTCTGAAAATGCGTAATCTGGAGTTCGGCATACTGATGATTTTAGGCGCACGCCCTGGCCAGATCAACAAGCTGATTCTTATAGAAAATATGCTTATCGGACTGCTCTCTATTGTAACAGGTGTGTCTTTCGGCATGCTTTTATCCAAGTTATTTTTGCTGCTAAGCACGACAATTATGGGCATGGAGCCACTGCCCTTTTATTGGCCAATGAAGGCGTTAATGATTACCTCTATCTCTTTCATTTCATTATTTCTGGTCATTTCGATCTTCACATTATTGTTCATTCGTAAGCATCAAGTTCTTGAACTGCTTAAGGGAAATGTTAAACCTAAAAAAGAACCCCGTGTCTCCTTATTGTTCTCATTCTTTGGGCTTCTACTGTTGACCGTCGGCGCTCTCGCGATTCGGAAGCAATTGTCCCCGACCTCACTGTTAGTCGCCGCTGTCACAGGTATCGCTGGAACCTACTTTTTCTACTCTCAGTTATCTGTATTGGGCATTCGCTTACTAAAACTAAGACGCAAGCGGCTGTGGCGCGGAACCAATCTGCTGTGGATTTCTGAGATGAGTTATAAGATTAAAGACAATGCAAGAATGCTCTTCCTTGTAACTGTAGTTACCTCGCTTGCCTGCATGGCATCGGGGATTCTTTTATCGATTAATCAAGCGAACTCAGACCTCTATAAAAAATCCCCATTCGCTGTGAGTTATACGATTTATGATCCGAAGGATGAAGCACCAGATTTAGAGCCCATTCACACTAAATTAAAGAATGCTAAAGTCGAGTACACAGAGAATAAAGTAGAACTAATCTCTGCTTCCATTCAAGGAATCGATAAGGAAAAAATACTTGGAATTGATCTGATATCCCGCTCACAGTTCAATCAACTGGGCTTACAAATGGATGTGTCCGAGGTTGGGCCCTTGTCTGAAAAAGAAGCTGTATTACTGCTGAACCCACATATGGATTCACAGAATTTTGCTGCTGATCGAGCGATTCATTTGAAGGTTCAGAAAGATGAGGAGCTGATGCTAAAAGAATTACGAACACCAAAGGTGCATCCAGTAGATCCAATGGCCACCTCACTTCTAATCGTAGATGACAACTTATATCATAAGATTTCTACTTCAACAGAGAAGTACACGAGACCTTATGTGAAATATCTATACAAAATCCCTGCATGGGACGGTCCTACACCTAATGACAGCTCAGCTGAAGCTGTTGTCACCAGAGACCTCATCCAATGGAATAAAGCCGCTAACAAGGCTAACCATCAATACAGCTCTATACTGGGATCGCGAGCAGACAGCTATCTATCGACCAAGCAGGGAGCTGCCATGCTTAGCTTTATAGGGATTTTTATCGCTCTGATCTTCTCGCTTTCATCGGCCAGCTTTCTCTTTTTTAAGCTTCATACTGAGCTCAATACAGATAAGCAAATGTATAATGCTTTATCCAAAATCGGTTTAAGCACTAAAGAAATGTCAGCTTCTGCTACCAAACAGATTTCGGTACTTTTCTATATTCCGATTATTATTGCCACCATCCAGACTCTTGTCGTGATTCGTCCGATACTGAAACAGATTAATATCACAAATGTAACTGTGCCCGTGCTTACTACATCAGCTGTATTTCTGGTTGTGCAAACTATCTATTTCCTTATTGCGAGATCACGTTACATTCATAGTCTCAAGAAAATAATGGTGTAACGACATGTCGAAAAGAATCATAACCCTGGATGTACTTCGCGGCTTGGAACTTATGTCAGCACCAAAAGGTTCTCTAGCTGATCATTAGGCAATTTGCTATAGTTAGTGAGCTATTAATTAATGAAGCAAGGAGGTTCTTGATTTATGTCCAAGGCTGATCACATGTTATCCATTCTCTGGATGCTCAAGCAACGGGGAAGAACCGCCGGGGAACTAGCAGAAGCGCTAGAGATCAGTGTCCGCTCTGTCTATCGTTACATCGACGCGTTATGCATCAGTGGCGTACCCATTATCGCGGATAGTGGACCTGGTGGTGGCTATAGCCTTCCGGAGCATTTTTCCGAGGCCCCGTTATTCTTTGACTCCGACGAACAGCGTTCCCTCCTGCAAGCCGCCTCCTTTGCGCGGGGAACTGGATATCCTTATGTAGAAGCTCTAGATCAAGCAATCGCCAAACTGAAACGATACAGCAATGCGCAGCAATTAGAAAAGATGGAGCGTCATGAGGGCGGGATAGAAACCATCCACTCCCCTGCTGTGCCGCTTCCCCACCTGCTGCAAGAGCTTGAATTAGCGACGGCGAACGGACATACCCTCCAGATGGAATATCGGAAGGGAAACGGGGAGACAATTTCTTCCCGCGCTATTGATCCTTATGGACTTGTACTGTGGAAAGGGCAGTGGTACACCGTTGCTTATTGCCATCAGAGGCAAGGAATTCGGTCTTTCCGAGTCGATAGAATGACTGAACTGAAACGTACAGAAGCTGTGTTTGCCCGTCCTGCTGACTTCTCTGCACGTGATTTTTTGTTAAAAAGCTTGCTGCCAACACCAAATACTCCAGAGAAACTCATAGCAGTAGTCATCGCCGCTGATGAAGGAATCCTGAACGATCTATGCAGTCATTGGCTGTTTGGACATACTCTGGTGCAGCGTATTGACGGACAAGCCCGCTTTCAAGTCGATGAGACCTCCTTACTGACTTATGCGCCTTACTTCTTGTTGCCTTATGGATCAACACTACGAATCCTAGAGCCTTTAGCTCTGAAGCAAAAGCTGTCCGCTATAGCTACCGATCTGGCAGCTTATTATAAAACTTAAAATGATTATTTTAGGATCACTGACCGTAGTTGTCAGTGATCCTTTTGTATAGTGTAAATAAGTCTAAGGGAATAAATGATTGTACAAACCAAGGAGGAATAACAAATGAAAGAACTTCACTATGAATTTTATATTGGCGGAACACCTGAGCAGGTATGGGAGACTTTGATCTCTCCGGAAGGTACTAAACAGATTTACTACGGGAGCGTAATCCAATCCACCTTTAAAGAAGGCGAATTGCTGGAATATGTTGGTCCCGGTGAAGATGGCGATGAAACGATACATGTATATGGGACTCTGCTGGAGTTCACTCCACAAAAAGCGTTTCGTTTCACGCATAAGGTCGGCCCCTCCTATCATAAGGGTACAGAAAGATATGAATCGCGTATATCTTGGCTGCTTGAACCGGTGGGTGGAACTACTAAGCTTACGCTTATCCACGATGAATGGCATCCTGATGATCCTTCATATACTGGCAGTATCAGCGCCTGGTGGCAGGTTCTGAGTAATATTAAAACCTTGGTCGAGACCGGACGTACACTTGATTTTGGCAGCTGGTCGTAATTTTAATGTTAATTAGGAATTAAGCTCAACCCTGCGGAAAAGAGCGTACAAGCCCTCTTTCGTCAGGTTTTTTTTTGCTTAATTTTATTTTGCCTAAGGGAAACATTCTTGTTGCAGGGACAAAGTTGTTGCCATATACTAATGTTGTGCCAGACCACAAGAAATGTTCTAATACACAAAATAAAAACCATAGGCGGTAAAAATATAAATGAAAGAAGGGATCTCATGACTGGAACAACTATTCCTTTATCAGAAGCTGCAAAGGGTAGCACGCTGCGCATCAGCGACATTGAAGTCCAAGGTGTGCTTAGAAGAAGATTACTGGACCTCGGGTTCGTAGTCGGGAATATCGTAGAGGTGTTGCGGCGTAGTCCATTAGGAGATCCTATAGCTTTTCGGGTAAGCAATACGACCATTGCACTGCGTAGAGAAGAAAGTTCTTTAATATTCGGAGAATTAATTGGAGGTGTAGAAGCATGAGTCAGTTCACCGTCGCTTTTGCAGGCAATCCTAACACTGGAAAAAGCACACTATTCAACCTGCTAACCGGCATGCGACAGCATACTGGAAACTGGGCAGGTAAAACCGTCATTACTGCCGAAGGCGAATTCAAACACAATAACCATTCATACCTCGCGGTAGATTTACCAGGAACGTACTCCCTATACTCAAATTCCGCGGATGAAGAAGCGGCTAGAGATTATATTATTTTTGAACAGCCAGACGTGACACTTGTAGTGCTTGACGCTACTTCGCTGGAACGTAATCTCAATCTTGCCTTGCAAGTGCTGGAGATTACCGGACGGGCGGTTGTCTGCATCAACCTCATTGATGAAGCACGTAAGCTGGGCATCGACATCAACCTGAAGAGTATCTCCAAACGTCTCGGCGTACCCGTCGTTGCGATATCGGCACGCAATAAAATCGGGATCGATGCCTTATTGGATCAAGTGGAGCGAGTGGCTACAGGCGCATTCACAGCGCAGCCGTTGCGCATTAGTTACAACGAAGAGATCGAACGGGGAATTGCCGAGCTTACACCATTGGTAGAGCAAACCATCGGCACCAAATATCCCGCTCGCTGGATTGCACTGCGCTTATTGGACGGTGATGACAGCCTGCTTACTTCACTCAAAGAGCATATGAAAAGCAAGGATTTACCCGAAGCAAAGGAGGTCATCGGCCATGGAGTCACTGCCTATCACTAAGGGATCTGACGCTCTAGATTCCCTATTGTCTACCGCAAAAAAGCTCGCTGACGGCGGAGCCATTCGGGATGAGATTGTCAGTGGTATTTACGGGGTATCTGCAGGCATCTGCGGGGATGCAGTTACTTATCGGGATAAGAAGAAACTGAACAGCACTTATAAGCTGGATAATATCGTGACCTCCAAAATCTGGGGTTTTCCCATCATGCTCGCCATTCTCGGTGTCGTATTCTGGATTACGATTGCCGGGGCTAACTACCCTTCTAGCTGGCTCGCTTCCTTCTTTGGCTTCATCGAAGGATATCTGACAGCGGGATTTAAGGCTCTCCATGCCCCGGCTTGGCTGCACGGCGTGCTTGTGCTTGGCTTGTATCGAGGCACCTCATGGGTAATCAGTGTCATGCTGCCACCAATGATGATCTTTTTCCCCGTATTCGCTCTGCTTGAGAATTTCGGGTATCTGCCACGCGTTGCTTTTAACATGGACCGACTGTTCAAAAAATCAGGTGGTCATGGCAAGCAAGCTTTAACCATGTCCATGGGCTTCGGTTGTAATGCGGCTGCTATACTCTCCACACGAATCATTGAATCGCCGCGTGAACGAATGCTGGCTATACTGACCAACAATTTTGTCCCTTGCAACGGCCGCTGGCCCACGCTGATTTTATTGTCTTCCTTATTTATGGCAGGAGCCGCTACGACAGGTGCGCTTCGTACATTCACCACTGCCTCCGTCCTAATGGGAATGGTTCTAATCGGCATCATTGTTACCTTAACCGTTTCCTGGGTCATGTCCAAAACTGCGCTGCGTGGGGTTCCCACACATTACACATTGGAGCTTCCTCCCTACCGCCGTCCACAAATCTGGAAGACCATACTTATTTCCTCCAAAGATAAGTCCCTTAACGTACTTACTCGGGCTATCGTCGTTGCTGCCCCTGCCGGGATTATCACTTGGATTCTAGGCAATCTGTTTATTGGCGGCGATTCTGTACTGAATCATATGGCTGCATTCTTTGATCCGTTTGCACATATGCTCGGCATGGACGGCTTTATCATCATGGCCTTTATTCTTGGACTTCCTGCGAATGAAATCGTATTGCCTATCTTGCTTATGGGCTATATGTCCTCAGGCGCTATGGTTGATATCGACAGTTTAGGCAGTATCAAAGATGTCTTTCTCTCACATGGCTGGACCTGGCTGACCGCACTCAACATGATGCTGTTCTCCCTGCTCCACTATCCTTGTGGTACGACACTCGTGAACATTTACAAGGAAACAAAAAGCATGAAATGGGCCGTTCTCTCAGCAGTCATTCCGCTGGGTATCGCCATCGGAGTAACCTTTGCTGTCGCTCAGCTTGCCCGGTTATTTGGGTGGGTGTGACGAGGGTGAGGTAGGTTTGCGATCTAAACTCAAGTGACATCGTCTAACTTTAACTAACTTTATCTGACTTCAACTAGCTTCAAGTAACTTCACAACTAACTTCAACTGATTTCAACTTACATCGCAAAAATTCATCATTAACTCATTAAATTCACCTTAATCACATCACCCAAATTAACCTTGCTACACTTTGTAACACCCTACAATATCTAGAGTTCATCTTGCTTCACAGAATTCTGCCCTCCTTGAACTCATATTTAGGGAATTTCTCTCTAAAAATCGAACTTCATAAGCGCACGTTGAACTTTTTGCGGAATTTCTCCCTAATAATCGAACTTTATAAGCACACATTGAACTTTTTGCGGAATTTCTCCCTAATAATTAGCCGATTTTAGGAAAAAAGGGCAATTTCCGCAGAATTTTAGGGAGGAATTCCCCAATTATCGCTAATATTGAGTAAAACACGATAAAATCAGGGAGGATTTCCCTAATTATTGATTCTAGATGGTTCCGAGCTACAATTGAGCACTAGCACCAGCACCAGCACCAGCACCAGCACCAGCATCAGCATCAGCACCAGCATCAGCACAACCACCAGCACCAGCACCAGCACAACCACCAGCACCAGCAGCCACCAACAAGCCCACCAGTTACTCAAGGTCATCTCAAACAAATAAGCGGTCGCTCGGATGTTATCCCGAGCGACCGCTTATTTCAGCACAACACCTTATATACTCTTACTGCCTACTTTGATCTCACCATTACATGACGTGACTCTACAGGTAGAGTCATTTTTTGCGCGTTCCATCATTTCTACGACGGTATAGAACAGCCCCAGCGATAGCTACTAGAACGATAATTATTCCACTAATCCCCACATTAACAAGAGGAAAGGAATCACTGTCCCCAGAAGAATTCCCCGTTAAATCAGACTCATTACTCCCAGCTCCTGACTCCGGTGAATTATTCGGGGTTACCTCCGGAGAAGCGGTAGGTGTCGTTGCCGAAATACCGGGCCCCAGTTCTTTCAGATCCACTGAGTCAGCGGTTAGCCGCTTAGTTCGACTGCATAAACTAGCCTCCAGATTACCAGAGTCTCCACCGTCTCTAGCATAAGCATAGACAATGTAACTTTCCCCTTCCACAAACTCAAAGCCGCAGCTTGCAGAAGATAAAGCCGTAGTCAATGTAACTTGATTCCCCTCGACCCCTTTCCAGCTGGAATCCACCTCAAAGGTTACCTTTACTGGATCAGCAGAAGAAATTATGTTCCCCTGTGACGGCTCCTTCATGTCCACTACTTTCCCGACAAAGACAGCTGTACTTTTCTCAAGAGCTTCCAGTGGCTCCGCAGGCATAACACAGGAACAGGCGTAAGTGACTGAGGGCCGCACCGTCAGCAAAGCCGTAAATATTAATAGGACACCTAGAAATATCATCATTGGACTTCGGAAATTGATCTTTCGGAAATTGATCTTTCGCACTTTGATAACCCCCTTCTTTACCTTACAGACGGAGCAAACGTGGAAAGTGTTACAAGAATTCCCAAACAAGTGATACAATACAAGTTTATCCGGGAGCAATTCCTCTAATCCTCTTTTTAATTCCTCTAATCCTCTTCTTTAATTCCCCTGATCTTCTTTAACTCCTCATATCCTCTTCATTAATCCCCCATACCTGCTGTACCCACTCACAAACTGTGCGCGATCCCAATCAAACGCTGTATTCCTTCGCGTAGCACCCCTTCGCTCGCAAAGGAATAACTTAGGCGAAGCCTTGACTTCATTTCCCCCAGTGGATCAAATAACTCCCCAGGAACAAAAGCGATCGACTGCGCCATACTTGAAGTAAACAGGCGATCCATCGTAAGATGCTCCGGTAGTTTCACCCATAGATTTAATCCTCCTTGCGGAGTCGTCCATTCCCAGCCAGTCCCCTCCAGCTCCTCTTCTACAATTTCCTTATGCACTTGAAGCGCAATGCGCAGCTTACCGAGATGCTGTTGCAAGCGTGGGGAGGTGTAGTAATGTAGAAATATTTTTTGATTCAGCAGCGGAGTGCCATTGTCCGCGAGTGATTTGGCCGTGATCAGACGCTCCATAAATGGATATCGGCAGGCCACCGCACAGATTCGTAAGCCAGGGGCTACATATTTACTGAAGCTGCTGATATAAATCACCCAGCCCTCCGTATCATAAGCAAAAAAGGGCGGCGGTGGCTCCTCATCAAAATACATATCACGGAACGGGTCATCCTCCACCAGTAAACAGCGATAACGCTCGGCCAGTTCTACCAACAGCTTGCGCTGTTGCACAGGCACCGTGTATCCAGTTGGATTGTGATGCGTTGGATTAATGTAGAACATACGCGGCTTATGCTTTTTCATCAAAGCTTCTACTTCCTCCAGATCATATCCCTCCGGAGTGATCTCTACCGGAACCAACCGTGCCCCCTCCCGGCGAAAAATATCCATAGCAACACTATAAGTAGGCCGCTCCACAAGCACCGTATCCAGAGGACCAAGCACAATCCGGGCAATCAGATTGATCGCCTGCTGCGCACCCGAGGTAATAAGCAGCTCTTCCGAAGTTAACTGCAGCCGATGTTGCTTCCGAAAGTGGTGGCTTAACGTCTCACGCAGCTCGTTATCCCCCTGGACCGAGGCATACGTTCCCATTACCTTGGGATATAGATCGAACACTTTTTTGACATAGTCAGATAGAAAAAGATTCGGCAGCAGCCCCGGATCAATCAGTGCCTGCGAGAACTGATACTTAACTGGCACTCTCTGAATATCAGACAGCGGGTTAGTGAGCGCATAAGCCGATACTGCGGCTCCTACTTCAATAGCAGGAAGCGAGATTATGGGTGCCACGTAATATCCTGATTTATCTTTTACATAAACCTTTCCATCCTCCGTCAACCGTCTGTACGCTTTGAATACGGTCAGTCGATGTACCTTAAGCTCCTCCGCCAGCAGCCGTATAGAAGGAAGCTTATCATATGCAACCCACTCCCCTCGCTCCATGCGATTTAATAGAAATTCATAGACCTGTCGAAACAAGGGATGATTATGCTCCGCTCCTACAACTTTTTTCATCTGACCAACTCCTCTCCGAACAACCTAGTAATCATATTGTACACGATTTCTGAATTAATCTGTTCTACTCAAGGTAATCTGTTCTGTCCACTCCCCTATATGATTAACAAAATGCCAGCTTATAAATTCTTATATTTTATAAAGCACACAAAAGGGGACTTTCAAAATGATCTTATTTGCTTATGCACTTGTATGTCTGATCTTCGGCACGACCTTTCTAGCTATCAAAATCGGCGTAGATGCCGGTGCGCCTCCTTTTTTTTCAGCGGGCTTAAGATTTTTTGTCGCGGGCGCTGTTCTATTCCTATGGATGGTCTGGAAACGTAAAGCCAGCTTCTCCTTACTGTTGCGCAAAGAAATGTTGTTCACCGGGTCTGCACTAACCTTCGGCACCTTCGCGGGTCTCTACTGGGCTGAACAATATGTTTCTTCAGGGCTTGCAGCTGTACTCTCTGCCACTGGACCGATCATGATCCTGCTGCTCCAAACCTCTATTCTTCGGCAAAAAGCACCCGCCATCTCCCTATATGGCTGCATCATCGGCTTCACTGGCGTACTGCTGCTGGTTCTCCCCAATCTCGCCGTTGATATTTCACCACTGTGGCTCATCGGTTGCGCTGTAGTCCTAATTGGAGAGTGTTGCTATGCTGTAGGTGCGATTTACTCCAAAAAAGTAATTAACAGTATGCCTGAAGTCTCACCGATCGCACTGAATGCGGCTCAAATGATGTATGGCGGTGCACTGTTATTCATTCTTTCTTTTGCCACGGAAAAAGTACATCCTGCATTTCTCTTCTCATTCGAGACAGCAGGTTCACTGCTCTATCTCACAGTTATCGGCTCCATGGTCGGCCATACCTTGTTCTACTGGCTCGTAGCTAAGACCAACCCAGTGTTTCCTTCTACCTGGCTTTATATTTCTCCACCGATTGCCGTGGGTGTAGGCTTTTTCTTTTACAATGAGTCCGTATCTTGGATTACGATTCTCGGAGTGTTCACCATCATTGCCGGAACAATCCTAGTGAATGCTGATGCTTTAAAGCAATTACTGCAAAAAAAGAAGATCAACACTGTTGCGTTAAAAAAATCAAATATATGACGTACTATATATTGCATTTATGACCACTATTGCGTATTATATAAACAAGTTAAATTAAACACAGCTAAATATGACTCATATATGAAAGGAGGATTCGCTTAACGGCTCTTCTTTTCTAAAGAGGAATGCCTTTTTTATCGGAAGTGGAGGGAATTGTGATCGAACTGACATCACGTCAAATAGAGATTATCGATATCGTTAACAAAAGAGCTCCGATTACCGGCGAACAGATTGCCGAAAGTTTGAACCTTACCCGGCCAACAATTCGCTCGGATCTGTCTGTTTTGGTTATGCTCAAATATATCGACGCCAAGCCGAAGGTCGGGTACTTCCCAGGATTGAAATCATCCAGTCGTCAGGGAAGCGGTTATCTGCTGCAGGAAACGATGGTCAAAGAAATTCAAAGTGTACCTATAGTTATCCGTGAGACCACAACTATTCAAGATGCCGTAGTTACGCTTTTTCTACAAGATGTAGGCACTCTTATTATCTGTGACGAAGAGGGTAAACTCACGGGCGTTGCTTCACGTAAGGATTTCCTAAAGGTAACCTTGGGCAACCCCGGTGCAGTCTCCATGCCCGTAAGCATGGTTATGACGCGCCAGCCCAAAGTGGTCACAACTTCACCGGATGAGCCGGTGCTTGAAGCTGCACATAAGATGATTTTTCACGAGGTAGACAGTTTGCCGGTGGTTGTTCCCAGCGCCGCTGAAGACGGCGGTACAAAACTGGATGTGGTAGGACGTTTAACAAAAACCTCCATCATCAAACTTCTCCTCGAACTTGAAGCCAAAGGATAACAGGAGGAACCCATGAGCATCGAGCAATCTTCCAACTTAATAACGATATGCTCGGATTCTATAGGAGATACGGCAGAGGCTGTCGTGCAGGCCGTTATTCACCAATTTCAGAATCAGCAGGTCACCATTAAAAGATACGGCAATATTAGGCATGAAGACGAGCTACGCAAGCTTATGGAAGAAGCAGCTCAGCATCAAGGTTTTGTCGCCTATACATTAGTGCAGCCAGAATTAAGAGAAATGATCCGCGAGGAAGCGGTACGTCTTGATTTGCGGATCGTTGATATCATGGGCCCTATGATGCAGGCCTTCATTGATACCTTCGACGATGCTCCTCAGCAGCGGCCAGGTCTTCTCCACCAGCTCGACGAGAATTATTTCCGCCGCATAGAAGCTATAGAATTCACCGTCGCCTGTGATGACGGCCGTGATCTGGGTGCCATGCTCAAAGCCGATATCGTTCTGCTGGGCATGTCCCGTACTTCAAAGACACCGCTTAGCATCTTTTTGGCCCATAGAGGAAAAAAAGTCGTTAACTATCCGATTATCCCGGAGATTGGTCCTCCACAAGAACTATTAAGCTTGCCGCCGAACCGGCTTATCGGATTAACCATGAAACCCGAGTACATGCTGAAGGTCCGCTCTGAGCGGCTTAAGGTTCTGGGATTACCGACAGGCTCCCAATATGCAAGTCTGGAACGGATCACCGAAGAGATGGAATACGCCGCTTCATTGTTCAACAAGCTGGGCTGTCCTGTAATTGATATTACTGACAAGGCTATAGAAGAAACCGCTGGGATTATTATGGGTTATATCTAAATTTCAGTTTACAAAATATATAGAATGCACTGGAGGGAATTAGAATGGAGCGCGAACTGGCCCTTGAGATTGTACGGGTAACTGAACTAGGTGCTTTATCCTCGGCTCGCTGGATTGGGCGGGGCGATAAAAATGCGGCAGATGATGCAGCCACGACTGCGATCCGTTCCATGTTCGATTCTGTGTCCATCGACGGAACTGTTGTGATTGGTGAAGGAGAGATGGATGATGCTCCAATGCTCTATATTGGTGAGAAAGTCGGGAACCAAAAAGGTCCCTCTGTCGATGTAGCCGTCGATCCACTCGAAGGAACTGAGGTTGTTGCCTGCGGCCTGCATAATGCGCAATCTGTTATTGCTATAGCAGATAAAGGCAGCCTGCTGCATGCCCCGGACATTTATATGGAGAAGCTAGCCTGCGGGCCCGAACTTGCCGGGAAGCTTAGACTCGAGGACCCTGTAGAGATCACTCTGCAAAAAGCCTGCCATTTCACTGGCAAATCCCTCTCCGAGTTAACCGTAATGGTGCTGGATCGCAAACGGCATGAGCAGCTGATTAATAGCCTGCGTGAAGCCGGGGTACGAATTAAGCTGCTTGGTCACGGAGATGTTGCTGGCGCTATTGCGGCTGCACTGCCAGACAGCGATGTCGATTTGTATATGGGTTCCGGTGGAGCACCCGAAGGTGTTCTTGCTGCCGCTGCACTGAAATGCCTTGGTGGTGAAATGCAGGGCAGATTGCTCCCGGATGGACCCATAGAGCTGCAGCGCTGTGTACGCATGGGAATTGCCAATCCTACGCGAGTGCTATACATGGAAGATATGGTTGGCACGGGCGACGTCCTCTTTGCCGCCACGGGTGTAACGTCAGGTGAATTCCTGAACGGTGTCCGTTTCATCGGCAAAGAACGCGCGGAGACACATTCGGTAATCATGCGCGCACAGAGCCGCACGATCCGCTATATCCGCAGCATTCATTTCCTACCAGGAAAAGAAATACCAGAAGCGCTGACCGTTAGACAAAATGCTGTCTCTCTATAAAACCACAAAAAACAGGCTATCTCACTAACAGTATCCATTGCTAGTGAGATAGCCTGTTTTTTTTTTACACTGAATGCTAATTGCTTCTTATTTATTTCCAATACGCTCACTCGCTAATGGATCTATATTAGCAACTTTCTCAAAGCGTTCTGCGTTCAGGCTGTTATACTTTGTGAAGATTTGTTTCACTTCTTGCTCCTTCTGCTCGCCTTCCACATCCACCATTACTAGAATATGACCTTCATCCACGTAGTTATCGTAGCTTTCTGCTTCCTCTTCAGGGATACCAAGGCCAATAAGTCCGCCGACTAAACCGCCACTGCCTGCGCCTATCGCCGCTCCGGCTAGTGTTGCCGCAAGAGGTCCGGCTGCAATAATAGGTCCAATACCAGGAATAGCCAAAGCGCCAATTCCCATCAGCAGCCCCGTTACTCCACCCAGCAGACCACCAGTAGCTGCACCTGTAGCCATACCTTCCGGGGCCACGGTTCCCGACTCGTCTCTAAGCGTTTCCTCATCCGCTTTATTTCTCGCGATAATCGAAATATCCTCTGTCCTACAGCCCTGACGCTTCAACTCCTCAATAGCTCGCGAAGCTTCGTATTCGGCAGCAAAGACACCCACTATTCTCTTATTCATCTCCATTACCTCCTATTGATGTAGTTAGCTCATACGTTCAGCTTCATAGCTTACTTAACCAAACTGGACAAGGATAAACTACGATATTTAAATTCGCAACAATTCCGAGTTCATATTCCTTCTAAAATATGCTGTATAATAAAAGTAAGCGGGTACAACTACCCTAGATCAACTCTATAAAAGAAAGAGAAGGAATCATCCATGGCGATATTTAACTATAATTCTGAGCGTCCCTTCCGAGGCAATCCCGACTTGCATCTCCATTACTGGGGGCGGGAGCAGTGTCTTCCCGGGCATTTTTTTGGGCCTGGGGTTCGTGACGTATATAAGATACATTTTATCCATGCAGGAACAGGTGAAGTTACTGTGGGTGAACAGACCCATTATCTTAAACCAGGACAAGCTTTTCTCACCTATCCGCATATCGTAACTGCCTACACAGCAGACATAGCAAATCCATGGACCTATTCTTGGGTAGCTTTTACCGGGGAGCAGGTTGATTATATTTTGGCCAAAACCGCCTTGTCACCTGAGCACCCGATCTTTCCAATGGATGAACAGCTTATGCCGAAACTATACGAGCTCCTGACACAAGCAGCTGAAGCTTCGGACAGCCTGGATCTACCTCTAAAAGCAATTATGTATGAGTTCTTTTCTCTGTTACTTCGAGCGGTGCCAGCAGTTCCAGATGTACTTCCTTTACCACGTCAAAAAAGTATTTACGTCGAGCAATGCCTGCACTTTTTGCATACACATTATTGTGAAAATATTTCGGTTGAGATGATGTCCTCTTCGCTCAAGCTGGATCGCAAATATTTATCCTCCTTGTTCAAACGGACAATAGGTATGCCACCACAGCAGTATTTATTAAATTTTCGCATCGCTAAGGCGTGCGAGCTGCTGACAGAGACCCTATGCACGATTGGTGAAATCTCACGTTCTGTAGGCTATCAGGACCCCTTACTCTTTTCGCGGATGTTCAAGAAGGTGAAAGGTTGTTCGCCAAAAGAATACCGTAGCCGTCATCTCGAAAATGACATTGTACTATAAACTCCTTCCTTGCTGACATACGTTTGTCCGCGATCTTTCGCTACAATAAGGACGTAACTTACTAAGTAATAAGTGTTTATAGGAGGAATAAATCATGTATAACGCAAGCGCTACCAGATATGACAATATGAAATATAATCGCACCGGAAAGAGCGGTCTACTCCTGCCAGCGATCTCGCTTGGTCTATGGCATAACTTTGGCGGCAACGACTTATTTGAGAATGGCCGCGCCATGGTAAGAAGAGCTTTTGATCTTGGAATCACTCATTTTGACCTTGCCAATAATTACGGTCCACCCGCAGGCTCCGCCGAAGAAAGCTTTGGCCAAATTCTTAAAAAGGATCTGACCCCTTATCGTGATGAGATGGTTATCTCGACTAAAGCTGGTTATTATATGTGGGCTGGTCCTTATGGTGAATGGGGCTCCAAAAAATATCTCGTCTCCAGCCTAGATCAAAGCTTAAAACGTATGGGACTGGATTATGTTGATATTTTTTATCACCACCGCCCAGATCCAAATACACCGCTGGAAGAAACCATGGCAGCGCTGGACCTCGTGGTACGCCAAGGTAAAGCGCTGTATGTCGGGATTTCGAATTACGGACCTGAACAAACACGCGAAGCGGCACAAATTCTGCGTCGACTTGGCACGCCATGCCTGATTCATCAGCCAAACTATTCCATGATGTCCCGCTGGATTGAAGATGGCTTGCAGGATGTATTGTCTGAAGAAGGCATCGGCTCCATTGTGTTTTCCCCGTTACAAGGTGGCATACTGACCGATCGCTATCTAAACGGAATCGCTCCTGATTCCCGTGCCGCTGGTCCAAGTGTATTCCTGTCTGAGAATGCCATTACCGAAGAGGCGATCGGCAAGGTTCGCAAACTGAACGAGATTGCTGCTGCACGTGGACAAAAAATGTCTCAATTAGCGTTATCTTGGGTACTCCGTGGAGGCAAAGTAACTTCTGCATTGATCGGCGCAAGTAAGGTAAGCCAGATTGAAGATGCCGTCGCTTCCTTAAATGCCCCAGAGCTTAGCGCTGAAGAGTTAGAGCAAATTGAGGCAATTCTGCGGGGATAATTGTGGACTAAACAAGAGGAAACGGCATTACCGTACTTTTAGAGGCGGAAGCCGTTTCTGCAATACGGCCAATGAGGTCAGGCAGCTTATGCTGCTCTGGCACTTCATTGGCCGTTTTTTTAACATTTTAGATTAAAGCTTGGAGATCAATTGCACTCATTAGAATGAAGTCAACTTTAAAGCCTATTCTGAGGAATAGGCTTGATTGAAAGATATTTTTGTTCGAGTTCCTAGTCTACGTAGGCTTCGGACAATATATAAGTGCTACTGTTATAGGTCTCTACATCATATGAAAAATAGACGTTAACAGTACTGAGAGCATTAAAGTCTTTCGGCTGAAAAGAGAAGCTGAAACGTTGGAAGTACTCATTTTTATCACTGATAAGCCCAACCTCAATATCAGAAAGTTTAACATCCTGTAAAGCCTTTGCAAAAGACTTGAGAGTTGATGCCGAATTCGCTTTCTTTGTGCCTGTTACCAAATCAGAATAATTATCTATAAAGTAGTCATCCCCCAAAGAAGTTCCCGAATTTTCACGAGAAGTAGATACATTTTTCGATAAATAAGCGGCGTAGTTGGAAGTATCTCCACTTAATAGGGAATCTCCGTACATTTTAAGAAGAATCACAGCTTGTTCCTTTAATTTGCTAGTCATTTGTGATGTAGTTCCAGAAAGTACCTTGATATCACTAGAAGTCGATGATGTGCTTGTACTTGGAGATGTGACTGGAGTCGATGATGTGCTTGTACTCGGAGCTGCGACTGAAGTCGTCGCATCATTATAAGGAATCCCGTTTGCAGAACCACTATCCAGTGAAATCACTTGTGTTGCGCTGTTCAACGACAAGTTGACACCAAGAGCCTCTGCTGTAGAACGTAATGGTAGATAGGTAGTACCGTTGTAGACAAGCGCGGAGAGATTCTTTCCATTACCATCTTTTGGTTGCCATGAATTGCCATCAACTTTAAACTTGATATTTGAATTTAAAGCAGCTTGAATCTTTGTGATACCATTTGCTGCTCCTGCTCCAACTACCCCGAACACTAAGCTGCATACTACTAATGAACTGATAAATACAGACTTCTTCACTTGCATAAACATATTCCCCCCTAGATGTAATTGATGCATCCCTTAGTATGTAAAACATTAGGTTACTCGTTGGGTTACTAATGGATTATCTCAGTAAGATTCTTCTGAACCAAATAACTTTTTCATACCTTTCGCTGAATACCTCCCACAACCTTCTTCAAAAATAGGAGCTCCTGTAGTAGAAAGAAAACCGCAGATAATCTTCTCCTCATTAAATATGTATTCTATGGAAATACTTACCTATATTAAGACATAATCTAACAAATCACAATGTATTTTTTAATATACACCGTGTTATTTTCGACTATCATCCACTTTATTCAACATACCCATCATTGCGATGAACACCAACACCCCGATCACTCCGACATCCAGTGCAATCTGCAAACTATGTAATGTACGTATTTTACATATACAGAAGGGTATAGAAACGAAAAACCACCACCAACAAAATGCACTTACTGCTTCTATTAATGAACACAAAAGCAATGGTTCCAATCACAATCAGGATCAGCGCAGCCGTTACTCCATGGAGCACTGCCATCAACGCCAAAAAGGAACGAGGATAAAATCACCCCGCTCCTATAGATCCAGCAACGATAAAAATAAGTAAAGTGTAAAATGGTAGTTTTTCAAGTTTATGTGTCGTCACATAATTAATCTTGTTCGACAAGACTCAAGGAAAATCCTTATATTTGCTCACCCAAATATCTGCGTGATGTACACCATGATCAATAATCCAAAAATAAACGAATACGTCGAAGGCCGCTCATAACCATGGCCATGACTCTCCGGAATCAGCTCCTTGTAGACGATAAAGAGCATAGCCCCGGCTGCAAAAGCGAGACCATAACCCACAACATTATGCAGGTAACTGGCAGTAAAATACCCGATCACCGCAGATACCATCTCCATCAAACCGGTAAGCGTAACGATTCCTAAGGCTTTTAGCTTGCTTGTTCGCGAATTCATTAGAAAGACTGCAAGAATCAAACCTTCCGGCATATTCTGTGCGCCAATGGCAATCGCCACGGTAGGACCTAAACTGGCCTGTTCGCTGGCATAACTGAAACCTGTACTGAGGCCTTCTGGTATGTTGTGGATGAACAGCGCAATCATAACAAGCAGCGCTTTTGAATCCATATTGGTATAACCGGGCTTATTCTCCACATCGATATGCGGGATGTTATTTTCAATTAAATCAAGCAGCAGCACTCCGGTAATCAAGCCCAAGGTTAAAGCGATAATCCCCGATTCTTTGATCGATTGCGGCATGAGTCCAAACGTGGAGGCGGACACCATAATCCCCGCAGTGAAGGCTACGAGGATATCTTTCCACTTCTCGGATAACCTCTTCACGAACAGGATCGGAAATGCTCCAAGAACGGTAGCCATTGCCGATACAAAGCTGCCAATAAGCGCAGATTCCAAACCTTCAACTCCTTTGGTACAAGTCGGATAGACCAACATATGTTTCAGAAAAAATAATTATTACTTTTTCATACATTTTCGAATGGTCCAATATAGTATGGATCATATTCCCTAGGTTGATCAAGACCCCATTTTATAGACACTGAAAAAAGACCCTAGACTATAAGCTGCTTCCGGTATTCTACCGGGGGCAGCTTATTTAACCTTCGTTGTGGCCGATGTTGGTTATAAAATCGAATGTAATCTTCAATTTTTCTTTGTGCCTCATCCATATTTCGGATATCATAAGGATAGAGTCCTTCCGTTTTGAGATGTGAGAAGAAGCTCTCCATAGAGGCGTTGTCATAACAATTGCCTCGGCGAGACATGCTGATTCGGGCGCCAACCTTTGGCAGCATGTCGTGGTATGCATGAGATGTGTATTGGAGTCCCTGATCGCTGTGAACGATCAGTCCAGTCACGTCTTTTTGCTGAGACCACGCTTGCTGAAAGGTTCGGAGAACCAGTTCATTGTCGTTCCTAGCGCTCATTTGATAAGCAATAATTTCGTTGTTGAATAAATCTATAATAGCAGAGAGATAGAGCCACTTTTCGCCTACGCGATATTGCGTAATGTCTGTCACCCATTTTTGGTTGGGAGCATCCGTTTTGAAATCCCGTTTCAATATATTTTTCGCCACACGATCTCCTTCGGAAGAAGCATAATTACAACGATGCTTTCGGCGGATCCTCGAACGGATGCCTAGATCCTGCATGATTCTGAGTACCTTCTTATGATTCATCCAAACTCCGTGGTCTTGTAGCAGGAACAATTGAATTTGGCAATAACCGTAGATGCCGTTATACCGTTCATACACCTTCTGAATGAGTTCTTTCGCCGCCTGATCCCGTTCTACTCCTTTACATTTCAAGAAAGCGTAGTATCCACTTCTGGAGACCCTAAAGAGTTTACATAAGTCGCTAACGGCATATTCTTTTGCTGCGCTCTCAATGACTCTATATTTGCACGTTTCACCTCCTGCATCCAGATTTCCAAACACTTTTTTAGCATTTCATTGTCTCGTTTGAGCTTTTGAACATATCTATCTTGATCGATATATTCTTCACGACGCCCTCGTTGATCTAGTAGCCCAAATTCCCCTAGCTCTCGGTATCTCTTATCCATTTCTTTACTCGCCCTTGGTCTTGAAACTGAAAATGCTCCGTAATCTTACGATAAGTCCATTTTTCCTCGACATGTAATCGAATAGCCTCCTTTTTGATTTCATCCGAGTATGATTTAAACTTCTGTCCTTTAATCGCCATAAAAATACACCCCCTAGAATTTCATCGGACAAACCAGGGGTTTTATCCAATGTCTATTCTAAGGGGTGCACTTCATTATGAGTGCAGGTTTTTTTCTGTAACTATAGACCGTTATTTTCTTAAGGTTACCGATTTTTTGATTAGAAAAATATTGAAATATACGATAATACTAATTAGGTTATCCTTAGTTTGATGGTAATATAATTCAGATTTCGATGAATTCCTCGCCCCCCCTTCGTAAACCTAAATAAAAAATGTAATATTGTGGGTTGTTAATTTAAGAATATTCTAATATGATGATCCCAAAAGCCATATTTGTTAAATTTTGTAATCATTTTAAAATTAAATCTTTTTTCCGAAATCATACTCCGTTGAGGTTAGGGAATGAAATGGTTAAAAAAGAAGCTGATTCGAAATACACCTCGGATAACAATGATTTTTCAACACTCGATGATGTTAAGAAAATGATCGGAGTTGAAAATATTTTAGAAGAAAAACAAAAGAATAAACATCCTCCTATTACGGTCGCAGTTTTGGACAGTGGTATCTATCCACATCAGGATTTGACTAGCCCGGATAACCGGATAGTTGCCTTTAAAGATATGGTAAATGGGCTAGAAGAGCCCTATACTAACAAAACCTTGTAGATAAAGGGGAAATGAAATAAAAAAAATGATCATTGCTCTTTCAGTTGTTGGAATAGTAATGGGACTCTTTATAATTAAATCATTGTTTTTAACGGACTCTCATTCGGAACCTCTTGAACGTCTTTCCCGAATAACTAATCCAGATCAATCTATTGCTAAAATTAAACGAGGTGCGATTACTTATTCATTGTTTGGTTCAGGGGTTGGATTATTAAAAGGCCAACAGATAGGTATTGTAGATGGAGATAAGCTTGACAAGATTTATATATTGCAAGGGTATAGCCCAGATGAATGGCTCATCGAATATTACGATGTTCTTATGTCAAATTATGATCTCTTAAAAGCGGACCATGTAACCGATATACCTTACGCTCTTGAACAGTACCGTTTGTAGTACAAGAAGAATAGGGTGGAATAATATTCGAAACAGGATCTACACACAACCACTTACCATTATTATAATTCAAACACAATAATAGTCGCTGTGAAGCGGCTTTTTATTATTATGTTATGCATTTTCTGACTGGTACGTGCGCTGCAATTTATTAGCTATAGACCTATTAAATTACCTTTAGAATAAAGTTGAAACTTAGGATATTAAACCATATACAAAAAAAATATTTTATTTTTATTAGACGAATTGTAATATGAAACGCGACACCTAGAAAAAACAAATAAGGCCCATGTAGGCTTCGTGTTAAATGGAAGTCACCACAACATACCATTTTGTACAGGAGAACCCAATATGAGCTATTCCTATCTTAACATAATTGAACGAGGACAAACTAGAAGTACTTCATCGATTAGTTTGGTCGTGCCGGAAAATTGGGCGTGAACTAGGCCAACATCCCTCAACCATCGCTCGAGATCTAGGTCGCGGTTGTGAGCAGGACGGTGCGCTCAAATCGCTCAGCAACGGCACTGCAAAAGAAGAGAGTTGAGCGTTCCTGTCGGTAAATACACTGCAGCTCTTGGCAAAGAGATCGACCAAAAACTAAAGGAAACGTGGTCCCCTGAACAAATTGCAGAGAAGCGCCGATCAGACGGCTAAACCTTTGTGTGCTTCGTAACAATCTATCGTTGGCTCTACAAAGGACGTCTTGCCGAAGGTAACGTTTAAACGCTGCGACATAAAGGCAAGCGACAAAATCCTGTCGAAACACGTGGTCGCTTCCTCATCGGGACTCCCATCAGTAAGCGACCGAAAGAAGTTCGCAAACGTACAACCTTTGGCCATTGGGGACTCGATACCGTCTCAAACGGCACACTCGATGGAGATTGCGTTTGAGGTTGTGGCTAGTCAGTACCCGAACGACACATTTCAAACAGCGACGACTAACCGAGGTAAAGAATTTGCTGTGTATCTAGTCGTGGGGAAAAGCAAGGCGCGTGTCGCAACCTTTATCGAATGGAAGACACGCCAGTATGTGGTATTAAAGATGCCCGAGCGTAGTACTACTGTCCTTTAATCGCCATAAAAACGCACCCCCTAGAATTTCATCGGACAAACCAGGGGGTTTATCCAATGTCTATTCTAAGGGGTGCACTTCAGGTTCGGTTCATACCCTAAGGAGGTCTTTGTCTCACATATCATTATGCAACTCGATTACACCAGCTTCTTCCGGATCTTGCCGGAAATCAAATCAATAATTGTGATCATCGCAATGATACCTAGCAGTATAATCCCCACGCGGTCCCAATTCCGTGAACTGAGCGCGAAGATTAACGGTGTGCCGATCCCCCCTGCTCCAATCACACCTAAAATCGTAGCCGAACGAACGTTAATTTCGAATCTATATAAGGTATAGGATAAGAATCCCGGCAGCACCTGCGGTAACACCGCAAACCACAATACCTGCATGCGGCTGGCGCCAGAAGAAATTAAAGCTTCGAGTGGACCGTTGTCGATATTCTCAATCTCATCCGCGAACAATTTGCCGAGCATGCCCACCGAATGTAGTCCCAGAGCCAGCACACCTGCAAAAGAACCCGGTCCAACAGCCTTGATGAATAACAAAGCCATAATAATCTCAGGGAAGGTTCGTATAAAGCTCAACATCAGCTTGCCGGAACCTGAAATTACCTTTCCCTTGCTCATGTTAACTGCAGCCCAAAATGCAAAAGGAATACATAAAAAGGTCGAGATAAAAGTGCCTAGGATTGAAATAGCTAACGTCTCGAGCAATCCCCGCAGGAGATCCTCCCCATCTGGTAAATAAACGAAGGCCCAGTCAGGTGAGAATATCCCGGCAAAAATTGCTTTAGTAATGATCCCGGCGGTTTCTTTGAATCCATTAAACGGCACTCCCGAAAAAGCCCAAATATATAACACAGCTAGGGCTACATAAATCAGCCAACGAAAACGATTTTTACGGGGTTTAGGGACAAGGGTATTCCATGATTTACTCATATTAATTTCTCCCGCAGCTTAGTGCTTACATAATCAATAATCAGTACTACTGCTAATGTGAACAAGATGATGGTGCAAGTCTTATCGTATTCCAAAAAGCCTAGGGTGACTTCATAATAGTGGCCGATCCCACCCGCTCCTACCAGACCTAAAACCGCCGCAGCACGAACATTAATCTCGAAGGCATATAGGACATAAGACATAAAATGAGCCTGTACCTGTGGAATGACTCCGAACATAATGCGTTGAATCTTATTAGCCCCCACTGAAGTCATTGCTTCCAAAGGTCCTTGATCAATCGTCTCCATCGTTTCATAGGTAAGCTTGGCGATCAGCCCCAACGAAAATATCGTCAAAGCAAATATCCCAGGAAGCGCACCGAGGCCGAAAATGGCCACAAAGATAGAAGCCAACAGCAGATCGGGAATCGTGCGGATCAGGTTCAGCAGCATACGGACCGGATAATGAAGCCAACGGCTTTGCGTAATATTGCTTGCACACAACAGCGCAACCGGAACCGCAAGAATGGCACCAAACGTTGTGCCAACCAGCGCCATCCGGATCGTCTCCAGCATCGCATCTATAATGTTGTCAAAATACCCCCAGTTCGGGGGAAACATTTCCTTAAGCAAATCAAGCATATTCGGCAGACCGGAAATCAGCTCTCCGAAGGATGAATCGGTTAAGACAGCACTTCTCCACAGTAATACTACTAATATAATGGCTGTAAAATAATGTTTTATCTTTCTTGGCGGTTTGGGATGTAGCTTCTCTGCATTCACACTCATCTCACACGCCTCCGAGTACAGGCTCACCCAACAACTCATCCTGATGAATCGGTCTGCCGTAAATCTCAGCAAACCTCTCATCGGTTGCCTCTGATACAGGACCATCGAAGACAACCTCTCCTGCCCGGAGCCCGATAATCCGGGTAGCGTATTCTCTAGCCAGATCAATAAAATGCAAATTCACAATGGTCGTAATCCCGAGTTCCATATTAATCTTCTTTAGATCATCCATAACCTGCTTGGTTGTGAGCGGATCTAGTGAAGCTACAGGTTCATCTGCGAGGATAATCTGTGCCTCCTGCGCAAGAACACGGGCAATAGCTACACGTTGCTGCTGACCTCCAGATAGCTGATCTGCACGTGTATAGGCCTTCTCGGCGATATTTACCCGATCAAGCGATTCGAAGGCTAAATCGATATCCTTTTGTGGGAATCTGCCAAGTATCGTCCGCAGTGTGGAATGATAGCCCACCCGTCCTGCCAAAACATTACGAAGCACCGTCGTACGTTTCACTAAGTTGAAGCTTTGGAAGATCATTCCGATATTCCTACGGATCATTCGTAGCCGGCTTCCTTTTGCATTCGTAATGGACTGTCCGTTAATAAGAATATTACCTTCGGAAATATCATGAAGCCGGTTAATGGAACGCAGCAAGGTCGACTTCCCTGCTCCCGAAAGACCAACAATAGCTACAAATTCTCCGGCTGGAATGGTCAGGTTAATGTTGTTTAATCCTTTGGTTCCGTTTAGATACGTTTTGGATACATTACGAAGCTCTATCATGAAATCATCCCTTTATGTGTTTTCGTATATTCGTATAAAAGAGATAGCCAGATCCGGGGGGGAATCCGGAGCTGGCTATCCTTAATGCCTGTTATACACCAACATCGTTGTATCCTTGAACGGCCTGTTCTACTCTGTTTTTACTTTACTGTTGTATTCGCGAACAATGTCAAAGTTGCTGTCTTGTGATTTCACATAACCTTCATGAGAATAAATGTCTTTGATAATCTCATGGCCTTCTGTGTCAGCTGCGATATCAATGAATGCCTGCTGGATTTTTTCAATCCATTCTTTATTCATATCTGAACGGACCGAAATCGTATCGTTAGGAATTTTATCAGTAAAGGCGAGAACTTGAGTATCTTCAAATACTTTTGGATAATCCTTAACGACCGTGTTCCGGGCATCTTGGAAAATAGCTGCTGCATCTACGTCACCATTCAGCACAGCAAGCACGCCTTGATCATGACCTTTAACCGTAATGGCTTGTACATCCTTCAGCGGATCAAGTCCCGCATCCATAAGCGTTGCAGCCGGCCATACAAATCCTGCAGAGGATGTAACGTTTTGATAGGCAATTTTTTTACCTTTCAAATCGGCAACCGATTTGATCGCAGAATCTTTCTTGACGATAATCATAGATTTATAGAAATCCGCTAATTCATCTGTTGGACCACCGGTTTCATCATTTACACCAAAACGTTGAGCCTGAAGAATAACCTCAGCTGCTCCTTTTTCTTTAGCTAACACGTAAGCAGTTGGAGGAAGGAAACCTACATCCACTTTTTTAGAGGCCATAGCTTCGATAACGGTGTTGTAATCAGTAGAGACACTTACTTCTACAGGAATACCGAGCTTGTCACCCAGTAATTTTTCAAGAGGTTTCGCTTTAGCTTCGAGCGTATCTGCATTTTGAGAAGGAACAAATTGTACAGTAAGCTTCTCTGGAACATAACCCTCTGCTACAGGAGCTGCCGTTTCCTTCGGTGCATTTGCCCCGTCCGTCGATCCTTGGTTTGCATTATTTGTAGTGTTGTTAGCGCCACAACCACTAAGCAATGTAATAGACATCATTAGCGGCAATACGAATTTACTGATTTTTCTCAAACGAAAGACCTCCACTGTTTTCTATTTTTATTTTTGAGTACTTCTAAACTATAGATGTGTTTTATTAAATCAATAGCAACCAAGCATCAAATATATGTAAAATTTATTCCAATCTCTTAAAGTTAGCCAATTATCTGCTAGAATGAGGTCTGAACTTATTATCAGGAGGGGCTACCTATGAATAAAGAGAATTCAATAACCTGTGAAATCCTCGTAACAAGTGATCTACATGGACATTTTGGGCCCGTCGATTACCGCACGGGGGAGAAACGACCAGCAGGCTTAGCAACAATTGCTACCCTCATTAAACAAGAAAGATCCCATACTCCTGAGCTGATCCTTATAGATAACGGCGATCTTATTCAAGGCACACCATTAACTTATTATGCAGCTACACATTATAGTAATGAGCTGAATCCGGGCATAGCTGCACTAAATGAATTGAAATATGACGCTGCAATTATTGGCAACCATGAATTCAATTTTGGCAAAACTCTGCTGAATAAAGCCGTTCAGGATTCCCGCTTTCCTTGGTTATCAGCTGGAATTATAGATAACACGACAAATCAACCCGCCTTTGGTAAACCCTATATCATCAAATGGGTAGATAAAATCAAAGTAGCCGTTCTAGGGGTTACAACGCATTACATCCCCCACTGGGAGAACCCTAGCCATATTGAAGGGCTTCAATTTGAGGATTCGCTAGAGACTGTAAAGCATTGGTGTGCCATTATACGGGCAGAAGAGCAGCCTGATCTGCTCGTTGTAGCTTACCACGGCGGATTCGAACGCGATCTAAGCAGTGGAGAACCTGTAGAGAGACTAACGGGGGAGAATCAAGCCTACGCCATGTGTACAGAGGTAGAGGGCATAGATGTGCTAATTACCGGACATCAGCACCGCTCCATAGCTGGGGAGTTGAACGGTGTTACAATCATACAACCTGGTTGTAATGGACTTTCCCTCGGTAAAATTTCGGTTATTTTCCAAAAAGAAAATACACACTGGAAGATTCAGCGTAAACATGCCGAGCTCCTTAACGTTAATGAGACAACAGCTGGAGATGATATAATCCTAGAGCTGAACAGTACTCTTGAATCAGAAACACAAACCTGGCTGGATGAGAGAATAGGAACGGTTATCGGGGATCTGTCTATTTCCAGTGCTGATGAATGCCGCTTAGCTGACCACCCTTTTATAGAATTTATGAATAAGGTACAAATGGAGGCTACTGGCGTAGATATTTCTACAGCAGCCTTACTCAGTAACGATTGTAAGGGTTTCAGCGATACCATCACACGCAGAGACATTTTATCCAACTTCATATATCCCAACACCTTAACCGTCCTAAGACTGACAGGACAAGATATTAGAGAGGCCTTAGAACAAACCGCTAACTATTTCCAACAAGACGAGAACGGAATAATAGTCGTTAACCCCGCCTATATCGAGCCTAAACCGCAGCATTACAATTATGATATGTGGGAAGGAATACAATACGAGCTTGATACCGCTAGACCTGCAGGCGAAAGAGTCCTCCATCTGCTGTACCGAGGACAGCCTATAGAGGACTCTAAAGAATATGAGGTTGTTATGAACAATTATAGAGCCAGTGGTGGCGGAGATTATGAGATGTATAAGGGTAAGCCGATTGTTCAAGAAATTATGATCGACATATCTGAAATTGTCACGGACTACATTGAAAAGCATGGCCAAATTGAAGCTACCTGTGACCATAATTGGAGAGTTGTTTAGGCTTTAGCGATGAACACCTCAATGTCGCTCTCTATCAGCTTCAACGCACTTCTCCAGAAGTCGACGGAGTGAACATCTAGATCCATTGTTTTTGCTACATCAACAATATTATGTTTGCTGGTATCCCTAAGGAACTGGCGATACTTAGGGGCGAACTCTTCGCCCCTCTTTAAATATTCCGCGTACAGTCCTTTAGAGAATAACAAACCAAAGGAATACGGGAAATTCAAAAATTCATTACTAGCCATAAAATATCCAGCTTTGTTCATCCACATGTACGGATGGATTGTACCCGGGTCAATGCCCTCACCATAGGCTTCCACCATACAGGCAATCATCAATTCATTTAGCTCTTGAACAGACAGCGGGCCTAATGCTCTTCTCTCATATAATTTGATCTCAAATAAATAACGGGCATAAAAGTCTACAAGATAATAACCGGCATCAGAAATACTTCTCTCCAGAATAAGCAGAGCTTCCTTCTCCGTTGAATTTGTAATTATGGCATGGTTCACTATCGTCTCACAAAAAATCGAAGCCGTTTCAGCAATCGGAATCGGGTAATCCGTATTCAGCATCGTTTCATTAGCCAGACAGGAGCTATGATAGGCATGGCCGAGCTCATGGGCAAGGATACTAATATCTATGGCATTTCCGGTGAACTGGGTCATAATTCTGCTCTCGCCAATCGGAAAAATATCGATGCAAAGTCCATAACCCCCTTTGCCTGATCTAGGTTCTGCATCAATCCATTGCTGATCAAAAGCCTTCTGAGCAAAACAAGCCAGTTCCTCACTAAAGGTTGCGAAGCTCGAGATGATTGTATCTTTGGCGTTAGCGTATGTAATTTTCCCGTTTTCTACACCGACTGGTGCAAAAATATCGTAAAAAGGCAGCTTTGCCGGATGTCCCAGCAGCTCGGCTTTCTTTTGATAATAGGTATGAAAGGCTGGCAGGCTCTCCCGAAGAGCAGTGAGCATAGCGGCTAAAGTCTCACTGTCCATTCTCGAAGCGATTAACACTTTTTCCAGCGAAGATTGATAACCCCGCATGCCATAAATCGTCAGCGCCTCACCACTAATGCCATTTAAGCTGGCTGCGCAGACCTCAGCAATAAGACTACAGGCTTCTGCCTCTGCTTCATAAGCAGCTTTTCTTAAGCTGGCATTATTCTCATAAGCCATACTTCTTAGCTCCGCAAGCGTCACTTGTCTAGTTTCCCCATCCACCACTAAATCTGCAAGTGTACTTGAAGTCCTCTCCATATACAGTCTGCTCCATGCTTTGGATCCTGTACTCTGCATTTTGGCTATAGCCATTTCAAGTTCTTCGCTTAACTCATAGCGGGATTGTAACAGGAGTTCTCGCAAATAAAATTGATGCTCCATTAGATAAGGGGAGCTAACGATAAGCTCATCCATATGATCACAAGTGCTAAACCAGCGCTTAAAAGCCACAACTACCCCAATGATTTCTGAATTGGCCTCCTCAATATCATCAGCAAGATTCATGGCTTCCTCGCAGCCACGATCTGCGCTGAGTGTTAACTCTGCATAAGCTAACAAGCATACATATTTGCTTTTATAATCATTATAAATTCTTAAAAAGCCCTCCACAGGCATGGCTGTAACGTCTTTTACATTCAAATGGTGCTCAGCCCACCGCTTTAAATCTTGTACATGCTGGCCCAGTAGCTTGCGATCCCTTTTTAACTGCTCCGATTCAAAGGAAGGATATAAACTATCTAAGTTCCATGTCATATTCATCCGCAAATCTCTCCCCCTTCGATTCCTATTCTTCTAAGCATAATCCATCCTGCCAGAAAAGTGCATCGACATAATGTACTTCTTCTCTTCATACACAAAAAAAGGACCCTGCCAACGTCCGGCAGGGTCAAAGTCTATATTATAAGGGGGTTATGTGATTACTATAACCCTCTTAGCTTAAAATAATATGAATAGTAGATAAAGATTGGCTTAATCTCCGAACCCTATTGACTTAAGGTTGAAGGATTCACTTTAGCCTTGTTAATCTGAATCCCCACATACACGATAAGGAACAACACCATAAACCCAGCCGAATAACGATACATTATCCCATAATCAGTTGCTGCCGAGATTGCCCCCAGAATAATGGCTCCGCTGGCTACACCCAAATCCGTTGAGTTATAAAACATACTGTTGGCCATACCATATTGTGCAGGTGTTGAGGTGCGAAGCATCCAAGCCTGGATCGTTGGCTGAATAGCGCCGAAACCAAGTCCATATAGCAAAGCGGAAACGATGAGCATTGGCATAGAGGTCGTATAAGAAAGCACAGTTAAGCTTGCAACAACGCAAACCGCCGCCGGGATTAGGACAGAAGCTGGTCCTCTTTTATCAAATAATCTGCCGGAGATAGGTCTTATAATGATGATCGTAACCGCATTAAATAAAAAGAACAAACCCACTTGCTCCAGATGAACTGATTCGCCGAATAAAGCGATAAAGCTTAGCAATCCCCCGTAGGTAATTGCCAACATGACATTTAGAATGGCAGGCAATACTAACTTTGTATTAAACGGAACCTTGAGAGGTTTGGTAGATTCGCTTTGAGTTGGGGTTGGCTGTTTTTTCGGTTGTGCAGGAAGTGAACGAGAAAATAAAAGTACTGGAAAAGCAAGAAGTAAGGTTACCATACCGATCATAGCCAGTGTTCCAAAACCTGATTGTTTCATCACATTCAAGCCAATCATTGGACCGATCGACATCGCCAGGCTGGTAGATAAACCGAAATAACCTATCCCTTCCCCCATTCTTTTGCTCGGAATAATCTGCGAAACAATCGTTGGAATAATCGTGCTGGCAATCCCGAATCCAATCCCATAGCCCACACGCATCAGCAGCAGCGAGCCAATGGAATCTGCTACAACATAAAGGCCGGTTATAGCGGCGGCAATTGCTAAGCCAATATATAATAATACATTGCGGCTAACCTTCCGCATCAGAAAAGCGGTCATAAAACGTGAAGCGATCGCAGTTAATGCAAAGACGCTGGTAACGAGGCTGACCATAATATCTCCGGCCTGAAATTCGCTTTTTACGTAAGACGGAAATGAAGATAACAACATCTGTAAATTCATAAATAAAAATAAAGCACTAATCGTTAAAGCAATAAAAGATTTGGTCCATAATTTCGTACGTAGTTCTTGTTGTTCTAACATAACTTGCCTTCCTACTCTCCATCTGTTATTTGATCTACATGATTGTTTATTCTTAGCAGCAGTTCCATGAGCAACTCATATTCCTTACTAGAAATACAGTTCATAATCTCTTCTGTCACCTTATCTTCAATAGGAACGGTTTCCTTCACCAGAGACCTTCCTTTTTCCGTAATATAGACTTTAAAAGAACGCCGATCGTTCTCACCGGTTCTTTTGTAGATCAGTCCCTTTCCCTCCAAATGATCCAGAATTCGCGTTGTAGTTGGCTTATCCTTACCAGAGCGCTTAGCGATGTCCTTCTGAATCAGACCTTCCGTTCTGTCAATATGAAAAAGGACTGACCATTGCTCCGGTGTTATATCATGTTCTTTCAGCCCACTTTGAAATAACATGCTTAATTTACGATAAGTCGTGCCCATCATAAATCCTAACGTAAGCTCGGATTGGTTATGCTTTGTCGTCATGATCGTATCCCTTCTCAATTAACACTGTTTTAATAGTTGCTTAAACAATTATATTCCTAACAACTAATTTTGTAAAGGTGAAGCAAAGCTATACACTAACTATTATAAAGTTGCTTGACAAAGCACACTATGTGCGGTATTATTATCTCATCTTAAAGATACTTAACTTAAAGACAACCAGAGTTTACTACTCTTGAGATAATAATTTTTAAAGGTTGTGTAATTGATGGGATTCCTAGACAAACTATTTGGTAGAACAAAAATTGAGGAGGAACAAACAATGTCAAAATTAAACATCGGTATTATTCTCGGAAGTACTCGTCAAGGTCGTTTAAGCCCGCAAGTAGGAGAATGGGTTAAAAAGATTGCGGATGCACGCGGGGATGCTAATTATGAGATCATAGATATTGCAGACTTCAAGCTTCCACTATTGGGTGAGGCTGATGCAACTGAACAAGCAACAGCTTGGAACACTAAACTTGCTACACTAGACGGTTTCGTATTTATCGTACAAGAATATAATCACAGTATTTCTGCATCACTGAAAAATGCGCTCGATTATGCCCGTGAAGCTTGGAATAATAAAGCAGCAGGTATCGTAAGTTATGGTTCCGTAGGGGGCGCTCGGGCAGCTGAACATCTACGCGGAATCTTGGGAGAACTATCGGTAGCAGACGTTCGTGTACACCCTGCGTTGTCACTGTTCACTGATTTCGAGAACGGAACTGTGTTCAAACCAGCGGATCTTCATCTTACCAATCTTAATGGGATGCTGGATCAAGTCTTGGCTTGGAGTGGCGCATTGAAAACTCTACGTTAAGATAGAACGCCTTCCCCCTCTGTTATGTTATGAAGTACACCCTTTAGAATAGACTTTCGATAAACCTATGGTTTGTCCGGTCGCTTCTAGAGGGTGTATTTTTTATGTGTGACGAATTGAGCACCCTGTGTAGAATCTAATCTGGTATAATCGGCGGGGATTTCAATCTACAGCAAGGAGCTATGATTATGTGGTTTATGTTTGCATTATTAACAGCCTTCGCTTGGGGAGGGGCTGACTTATTTTATAAAAAGGGGACCGATAGTCAGGATCGGTATAGCCATATTAAGATTGTCATTATCGTGGGGATAGTCATGGGTATTCACGCAACAGCTTATATGCTCATTCAAGGATTAACCTTTGATCCTATAGACTTAATCCGATATTTCCCTGTGTCTGCACTCTATATCCTGTCGATGGCAGTCGGTTATATTGGATTTAGATATATTGAGTTATCCATTGCCTCCCCCGTACAAAATTCATCAGGCGCTGTAACGACGATATTATTATTTATCTTTTTCACCCATGAGCTAGGGGCGCTTGAAATCGTTGGTGTTGCCGTTATCACCTTGGGCATTATCGGGATCGCCATCTTGGAAAAGAAAGCAGAACACCAAGCGCTTCAAAAAAGTGCCGCACAGATTGATAAAAAATATCAGATTGGCGTGATCGCCATCATTTTTCCAATCCTATACTGCCTAATCGATGGACTTGGCACCTTTGCCGATGCTATTTATTTGGATGAACTTAGCCTGATTAGCGAAAAAGCAGCTCTGCTCGCGTATGAATACACCTTCTTTATATGTGCCATCTTGTCTTTTACATACCTGAAATTTTTTAAAAAGGTAAAGTTCAACCTATTTAAAGAACGGGATAAGGGCTTCGCAGCCATTCTGGAAACGACCGGACAATTCTTCTACGTATTTGCTATGTCCAGCAACGCGATTATCGCGGCACCACTTATTGCTTCATACAGCATTTTTTCCGTAATATTATCGCGAATCTTCCTCAAAGAAAAACTAAGCAAGGCACAATATGCCGTTATTATCGTTGTGATTCTAGGGATTGCTTTGTTGGGGGTTGCGGACGAGCTGTAGCTTCGGTACACAAAAAGACCTGCTAAGTAGGCTTCATTGCTTACTAGCAGGTCTATTCTATAGTTGCTTATTCCGGCCTATCTATTGTAAAAATCTCTCCAAGGGTTGCGTAATTATTTCCCGCCAAGCGGCTCACAGCGTTTAGAACTCTCGGGTCAATGTGCCCCTCCTGATAGATCGATTCATCGATATGGAATTGAACAATTTCGCCAATAAACAAGTCACTCCCAGGTTCTTCACCCCCTAGAGGGATTGCTTGAACAAGCTTGCACTCCATCCGCACCTTCGCTTCCAAAACGCCAGGAACAGCTACACTTGTACTTTGAATCGGTGTAAGATTCGCCAATTCAATTTCACTTTCAGATGCAGGTAATGTGGCTGCAGTCTGATTGATCTTCGCAACATTCTCCTCATCTACAATATGCACAACAAACTGTTGATTATCGTAAATATTACGGGCTGTATCTTTTAAACGGCCTGCCGGTCTTTGAATAGCCAATGAAACCATTGGAGGATTAGACGAAACGATATTAAAATAGCTAAAAGGTGCACCATTTAAGAGACCCTCTTCTGATTGTGTTGTGACAAAGGCTATAGGTCTAGGAATAATAGTGCCAATTAATAATTTGTAATTTTCCCGCTCACTGTTGTGCTTTGGATCAATTGAAATCAATTTCCTCAGCCCCTTCTTCACTCTTTCACAAAGTCGATCGTACTTCTAACGGTATCAATAGGACGGACTAACTTCTCAATTTGCTCACGTTTAGGTTCCAAGAAAGGTGGCAAAGAAAGCTTCTCGCCAACGGTTTCATATTCCTCATCTCCCATAAATCCTGGCCCGTCAGTGGCAAGCTCAAACAATATTTGTGGTGCAACACGTGTATACAACGACTCGAAGAAGTGACGATCTACATATCCTGAAGTTTGGAATCCAAAGCCTTCAAAACGCTCTGTCCACTCGTCCAGCATCGCACGATCCTCTACTCGGAAAGCAGCATGGTGAACAGTCCCAAAACCTTGGCGTGAATTCGGTAAGAACTCGTTATGCTCTACAATAATTTGTGCACCGTTTCCGCCTTCGCCAACTTCAAATAAATGATACGTCTCTTCCTGAGCAATTTCTCTAAACAACATCACTTTCTCCAATACTTCTTTGAAGTAGTTGAAATCAGCAATTCGTACAAAGATCGGTCCCAAGCCAGTTATTGCATACTCCAAAGGGATAGGTCCTTTTTGCCACGGTGTACCTGATACGACACCTTTATTCAATTCATCTGAAATAAGTTGATACTGTTGATCATCGAAATCTACGAAGGATAATGTCTTTTTGCCGAATTGCTCTTTAATGCCGGTATGCTTCACTGCAAGCCGATCAAAACGCTTAACCCAGTAGTCTAATGCAGCATCTGTTGGTACCCGGAAGGATGTCTTCGCAATCTCGTTAGTTCCATGAACCCCTTTAGGGATGTTAGGAAAATCAAAGAAGGTCATATCTGTTCCGGCGCTGCCCTTATCATCTGCAAAAAACAAATGATACGTCTGAATATCATCTTGATTAACTGTTTTCTTCACTAAACGCATACCTAACACGTAAGTAAAAAACTCGTAATTTTTCTCTGCGCTGCTTGTGATGGCTGTAACGTGGTGAATCCCTTTTAAGTTTCTCATTGTTATACACTCCTAATGTTTAGTTGATTTTGACTCCTAATATAATTCCCAAGAACAAGAAGGTTTAGTTTAATTATCTTAATGTTAAGATATCACTCAAAAAAAATCTTTTTCTACTGTACAAGCTCTTTGTTAGATAGTATCGAGATTTTTTATCTTCACTTTAAATATCTTTAACTTAAGATAAGTTTAGCACTGAATCTGTAGGAAGTCAACACTTTGAAGCTTTCCATATAAAAAAAGCTCCACACAAGTTCAATGAACTCGTATGAAGCCGGGATATTTTATATCATCTCATTAGGTTAAGTTATGATGCTGAGTGATGACCGCTGCTTGGCTTTGATGATCCATCTTATAACATATCAACGTAATCACACAGGCCAATATCGCCAGGATGGCAGCAGCTACAGGAAGAGAGATTAATCCTCCATGCCCGGCAACCACTCCACCGATCGCGGACCCGCCTGCAATTCCCAGGTTTGAGGCTACTGGATTCAATGAGGCAGCAAGATCCTTCGTTTTTGGTGAGAACTGCTTAGCTAAGTCAATCAAATAGAGCTGCGCAGGGGCGCTCACAATACTCGACATCATGGCTAGAGCCATTAGCACAATCATTCCTAGAATGGAAACAGATGCGGTCATACTAAAGATAACATAGACCACAGCTTGGATAAGGAACACGAATCTCAGCTTACTAACCGCATTCCCGGTCGCAACCTTGCCACCAATCCAGTTGCTGACAATCGTGGCAATTCCGTATACAAACAGCACACCGCTAACCGAGCTTTTAGGAACGTTCATGACTTGCTCCAGAATAGGCGTAATGTAAGTGTACATCACAAATACGGCTCCCACTGCCGTAACCGGAATGAGAAATGCAAGAATAATGCGGCCGTTTGTGAGCAATCCGATCTGATCCTTGAGTGAGCTAGGCACAGGTTTCGGTAATTGGCGTGGAATATAGATATAATTTAGGACTATGGCAACTCCAGCTAATATCCCATTCAGAACAAACGCTGCTGGCCAATTAAAAAACTGCCCGACAAAAGTACCGATCGGCACACCAAAAACATTCGCAATAGCAAAACCACTCAAAATTGTAGCAATCGCTTTGCCTCTCTTCTCCTGATCAACCGCTTCATTCGCTACAGTAATGGCTACAGAAAGAACAAAGCCACATAGTATGGCAGTAACTATTCTAGTCACCAGCAGCATACTGTAAGTTCCAGTTACAGCACTCCACAAATTTAGCAGTAAAATCAATACAAGTGATACAAGAATCGTAATCCGTTTTGGAACACGGCTGCACAAGGACATCATAATTGGTGTGCCAATGGCATAAGAAATCGCGAAGCCAGATACCAATCCCCCGGCTGTCGCAAGCGTAACTCCGAGGCTTGAGGATATTTCAGAGAGTAAACCAACAATAATATACTCCGTCGTACCCAGAATAAAAGCCATAAAAGTGAACGAGAAAATCAATGCGTTCTGACGTGTTGTTTTCATGGTGCTCTCCATCCTGTTTATCTCTATTTTTATATGAACATACCTTACTCATAATACTCATTTAGACTATATTGAGCAATCCTATTTTTCATAAAAAAGAAGCTTCCCACTAGTTCAAAGAACTCATGAGAAGCTTCTAGTTTAAGCCGGTGGCAAAATAATTAAGGTAATGACTTGTTCCTCGGAATAAGATCTGGCTGTTTCAGGTCCATCCGCATCTGCTTTGAACTTAATGAGATAGGTCCCGGGTGCCGGCATCACTTTATTGTGAAGTTCAAAAGCAATATCCGAAACACCTATGTTACTTCCTGTGAAAGTTAACGTATGCCCATTATTGCTAATTTGATCACTCGTCGGATGTGTCCATCCACTAATGGTATAATAGTCGTTTGTGGTAAAGGTAATGCCTTCCATCGTTACCTGAATTTCAGCATTCGTAAAGCTTTCTCCGGAGAAAAAGTCGAAGCGAATGCGCGATTGTGTAGAACCCGTTATCAGTTGTTTTGTTTTTGAACCGCCGCCTCCGTCAAAGCCATATATAGAGCTAGTAACCGTAGGTGTGGTCAGAACACCATTAACAAGCTCAATCGTAACCACATGTGCAGCGTCCTTCGCCGATTCATTATTGGATGAATCCTTAGCGGTAATCACGAAAGTATACGTTCCTGCGGTCAGTTCCCCAATATTGGCCGCACTCACAGATCCATCTGCTGCACTAGTGCCTAAAGCGATGGCTGTTCCTAATTCGTCGGCATCTACTTCACCATTCTCATTCGCATCCGTCCACAGGTAGGCTTGTACCGCTGCTCCTTGCTCGCCAATGGCTCCCGCTAACCCGCGAAGCTGATCTTGTGTCCCGTTGTAGTTGTCGATCGCCTCGAACTTGGCTGCGTCCACTACCGGTGCAGTCGTATCCGGAACTTCGTTTTTGCTTAAGGTTCCCGTAACCGCATGGGCAGCGTTCTTCGCTGATTCATTATTGGATGAATCCTTAGCGGTAATCACGAAACGATACGTTCCTACGGTCAGATCCCCAATATTGGCCGCACTCACAGATCCGTCTGCTTCGCTGGTGCCTAATGCGATGGCTGTTCCTAACTCATCGGCATCTACTTCACCGTTCTCATTCGCATCCGTCCACAGGTAGGCTTGTACTGCTGCTCCTTGCTCGCCAATGGCTCCCGCTAACCCGCGAAGCTGATCTTGTGTCCCGTTGTAGTTGTCGATCGCCTCGAACTTGGTTGCGTCCACTACCGGTGCACTCGTATCCGGAACTTCGTTTTTGCTTAAGGTCACCGTAACCGCATGGGCAGCATTCTTCGCTGATTCATTATTGAATGAATCCTTAGCGGTAATCACGAAACGATACGTTCCTGCGTTCAGATCCCCAATATTGGCCGCACTCACAGATCCCTCTGCTCCACTAGTGCCTAATGCAATGGCTGTTCCTAACTCATCGGCATCTACTTCACCGTTCTCATTCGCATCCGTCCACAGGTAGGCTTGTACCGCTGCTTCTTGCTCGCCAATGGCTCCCGCTAACCCGCGAAGCTGATCTTGTGTCCCGTTGTAGTTGTCGATCGCCTCGAACTTGGCGGCGTCCACTACCGGTGCACTCGTATCCGGAACTTCGTTTTTGCTTAAGGTCACCGTAACCGCATGTGCAGCGTTCTTCGTTGATTCATTATTGGATGAATCCTTAGCAGTAATCACGAAATGATACGTTCCTGCGTTCAGATCCCCAATATTGGCCGCACTTACAGATCCGTCTGCTGCACTGGTGCCTAATGCGATGGCTGTTCCTAATTCATCGGCATCTACTTCACCGTTCTCATTCGCATCCGTCCACAAGTAGGCTTGTATTGCTGCTCCTTGCTCGCCGATGGCTCCCGCTAACCCGCGAAGCTGATCTTGTGTCCCGTTGTAGTTGTCGATCGCCTCGAACTTGGTACTTTCAACCACAGGTGCATTTGTATCTGAATTACTGCTATGCTCACTTTGCGAAGACGAAGAACCTCCAACAACAGGAGTAGGCACTGTTACCGGCTCTTTACTCGGTTGAGCAGTTGGGGTGGAAGCGGGCTGCTCAGTGTTTCCGTTCTCCTTAAACTTCAGAAACTTAGAAGCTACTAGAGCTACGGCCTGACGATCTACTTTGGCATCAGGATTAAAAAAATTATTATATCCGGTAATCAATCCATATTCCACAGCGGCAGCTATAAAATCCTTAGAATAATCAGCAATTTGGCTACTATCAGCAAATTGCAAAGTTCCAGCTTTACCCGTAGGATTGACTCCCAATGCTCTCACGAACATGACGACCATATCCTGACGTGATAAATTTTGCCCCGTACCGAAAAGATTACTGCCTGTACCCTTAATCAATCCGGCTTTGACAGCTGCCTCCACATAGCTGTATGCGTAGTTACTTGTGGGAACGTCCAGAAAGGTTGGCAGTGCAGGAGGGTTCGAAACATCCAGCTTTAATGTCTTTGCTAAAATAATTGCAAAATCCTGCCTTGTAATATTCGACGTAGGATAGAACTTACTCTCTCCAACACCGGTCACTATCCCCTGATCGAATAGCTCAACAATCGCTTTCTTTGCATATGAGCCATCAATATCAATAAAGGAAGCAGCTGCCGATCCTTTGGTCGGCATAATGATAGGGCTTGATAATACAGCAGCAGCCAATATAGAGCTTATCCATTGCTTTTTGTTCACTTGCTTATCCCCCTGTTCTTTGGATGCGTTATGTCGTTTGTCTATAATCGATTCGTTAACACGATTCGACTTTATATTACAAACTTTTCATCTACAGGATTATAACAAGTATCAATAAACAGATTATAAACAAATAGCCATGGACGAACATTCTCATATCATTGATTCTGTGCATCAAACGAGAAAAAATGATACTATGTATGATGGGTATAGGACTTTGCTATCCTTATATCGTTTTTATATATTACAACAAGAGGAGATAATATGAGTAACGAACAAAACTTTTGGCTTGATTTACCGAAGCCGTTTTTTATATTAGCACCCATGGAAGATGTCACAGATGTTGTATTTCGTCACGTCGTTAGTGAAGCTGCGAAACCCGACGTATTTTTCACAGAATTCACAAATACAGAAAGCTATTGTCACCCTGTAGGAAAAGACAGCGTACGTGGTCGATTAACGTTCACAGAAGATGAGCAACCGATTGTCGCTCATATTTGGGGTGATAAACCCGTATTTTTTGAACAGATGAGCATTGATATGAAAAAACTTGGTTTTCGTGGTATCGATTTAAACATGGGATGCCCAGCACAAAACGTCGCTTCGAATGGAAAAGGTGCTGGATTAATAAAACATCCTGAAGTAGCAGCAGAAATTATTCAAGCAGCAAAAGCAGGTGGATTGCCGGTTAGTGTTAAAACAAGATTGGGTTACTCTGATGTTGACGAGTGGCGCGATTGGCTAGGACATATATTGAAACAAGATATTGCGAACCTTTCCATTCACCTTCGTACAAAAAAAGAGATGAGTAAAGTAGAGGCACACTGGGAACTAATCCCTGAAATAAAAAAATTACGCGATGAAATTGCTCCAAATACGTTGTTAACTATTAATGGAGATATTCCTGACCGCGCAACAGGATTAAAATTAGTAGAACAATACGGCGTTGATGGAGTCATGATTGGCCGCGGTATTTTCACCAATCCATTTGCCTTTGAAAAAGAACCTAAAGAACACAGCGCGAAGGATTTTCTCAATTTACTTCTTTTACAGCTGGATCTTCACGATAAATATTCAAATGAACTTGAGCCACGTTTATTTAAACCACTTCTTCGCTTTTTCAAAATCTATGTTCGTGGATTTAGAGGCGCAGGTGAACTAAGAAACCAATTAATGGATACAAGATCAACTGATGAAGTACGTCGTTTAGTAAAAACTGTTTTAGAGCAAGATTTAGATTAAATTATACCCATAAAAAAATGAGAGACCTCTCAAAAGTTCAATGAACTTATGAAAGGTCTCTCATTTTTGTACTATGTGGTCAAATGGTGTTTCCTCTCAAGGAAACTCATCATCGAATTGCTTCGATAATGATTTCCTTACATCATGCCGCCCATTCCACCCATGCCGCCCATATCTGGCATGCCGCCGCCTTTTTCAGGCTCAGGCTTGTCAGCGATAACAGCTTCAGTAGTCAAGAACATAGCCGCTACGGATGCAGCATTTTGCAGAGCGGAACGAGTTACTTTAGCAGGGTCAACGATACCCGCTTCGAACATGTTCACCCATTCACCAGTAGCAGCGTTGTAGCCGATACCTACTTCTTCTTTTTTCAAGCGGTCCACGATTACGGAACCTTCTTGACCAGCGTTAGCTGCGATGGTGCGAATTGGCTCTTCCAACGCGCGAAGCACGATGTTAACGCCTGTTTTCTCGTCGCCAGTTACGTCTACAGCAGCAACAGCGTTATATACGTTCACAAGAGCTGTACCCCCACCGGATACGATACCTTCTTCAACCGCTGCGCGAGTTGCGTTCAGGGCATCTTCGATGCGAAGTTTGCGCTCTTTAAGTTCAGTTTCAGTTGCAGCGCCAACTTTGACAACGGCTACGCCGCCAGCCAATTTAGCCAGACGCTCTTGCAATTTCTCTTTGTCGAACTCGGAAGTTGTTTCTTCCAGTTGAGCACGGATTTGGCTTACGCGTGCATTGATGTCCGCTTTGTCGCCGCTTCCGTCTACGATTGTTGTGTTTTCTTTAGTTACGCGTACTTGACGTGCGTTACCCAGTTGTTCAATGGAAGTGCTCTTCAGATCAAGACCGAGCTTCTCAGTGATCACTTGGCCGCCAGTCAGGGCAGCGATATCTTGCAGCATAGCTTCGCGGCGGTCGCCAAAGCCAGGAGCTTTAACAGCAACAGCGTTGAATGTTCCACGCAGTTTGTTCACGATCAGCATAGCTTGTGCTTCGCCTTCGATATCTTCAGCGATAATAACAAGCGGTCTAGCTTGTTGAACGATTTTTTCAAGCAATGGAAGGATTTCTTGAGTGCTGCTGATTTTTTTATCAGTAATCAAGATGTATGGGTTCTCCAGAACAGCTTCCATTTTGTCTGTATCAGTAATCATGTACGGGGAAATGTAACCACGGTCGAATTGCATACCTTCTACTACTTCAAGCTCAGTAGCGAATCCACGGGATTCTTCAACAGTGATAACACCGTCTTTACCTACTTTTTCCATAGCTTCAGCGATCAATTGACCCACTTCATCGTCAGCAGCAGAGATAGCAGCTACTTGAGCGATAGCTTGGGAATCTTCGATAGGCTTAGCGATTTTTTGCAATTCTTCAACAGCTGCACGAACCGCTTTGTCGATACCTTTGCGGATAACCATTGGGTTAGCACCAGCAGTTACGTTCTTCAGACCTTCGCGGATCATAGCTTGAGCCAGAACCGTTGCAGTTGTAGTACCGTCACCGGCTACATCATTAGTCTTAGTAGCAACTTCTTTAACCAGTTGAGCACCCATGTTCTCGAATGCATCTTCAAGTTCGATTTCTTTAGCGATCGTTACACCATCGTTAGTGATGAGTGGGCTACCAAATTTCTTCTCAAGCACCACGTTGCGGCCTTTTGGTCCAAGTGTAACTTTTACCGCGTTTGCCAGAGCATCTACACCACGAAGCATAGAGCGGCGAGCTTCTTCACTGAATTTAATTTCTTTAGCCATTGTGTAATTACCTCCTAGAATTTTTTGTATATCCTATTACTTTAAGTAGTTTAGATTTAGCTTATGATCGACTCCTGCTTAGTCAAGAATCGCGTGAATGTCGCTTTCTTTCATAATCAAATATTCTTTACCTTCATATTTGATTTCTGTTCCTGCATATTTAGAGAAAAGAACACGGTCGCCTTCTTTAACTTCAAGCGCTACACGTACTCCATCTTTCAAAGCTCCGCTGCCTACTGCGATAATCGTTCCTTCTTGTGGCTTTTCTTTCGAGGAGTCCGGAAGCACAATCCCGAATGAAGTTGTTTCCTCCTGCTCGCTCGGTAGCACCAATACGCGTTCACCTAATGGTTTGATCATGAAAAAATAGCCTCCTTTAAAATTATGTTATTTTGCTTCAAAACATAGTTTAGAACTTACGGGCCAAACTTAGAATTCTGTGATGTTCTTGAAAAATATCAATGGAACCCTGCTAATCTCCAGCCCATCTCCTATTTTTCAAGAGCGTTAGCACTCAACAGCGTGCAGTGCTAACAACAATTTTTATGATACTCAACTTGAGCCCGGATTTCAAGTCTTTTTACACAAATTCGTATTAGTTTTCGCAAAAAAATACGTTTCAATGCTTGTCCAAGCACACACTCTATTACATTGTATCCACGGGTTTTGAAAATATGCGTAGGATTCCAGCGCTTTCCTCTCACCCCTTATAGATATGAACGTTGCTAGAATGGTTAGACCTTTGCATCTAATGATCCTGATCGATCGATAACAATTACTTATTAAGTGTATTCAATCCAACTAATGAAATCAACTTATAGCAAAAAAGCTACCACATTCGTAGAAAATCTACTAAGCGGCAGCCTCTCTCCTCACTCCTGCTTCTGAACATAGCGTTCATCCCGTGCCGCGTCCGCAGCAAGTTGCTTGCGATAGACAAATGCAGATAAAAATACACTGAACTCATACAGGATGAGCAGTGGAATCGTCACCAGAAAATCTGAGATAAAATCCGGGGGTGTGATAACCACGGCGATAAATACAAGCGTGAAATAGGCATACCGACGCATTTTACGCAAGCGTAGCGGGTTGAGAACTCTTAGTTTGGTCAGAAACATCACCAGCAATGGAAGTTCAAACAGCAATGCCAGCGGCAATACCAGGCTGAACATGAAGTTAAAATACTGTGCAATCCCGTAGGTCTCTTCCAGTCCCATACTCCGGGTAATTGAGATTGTGAACGAAAGTGCCATTGGAAAAACAATATAATAAGCAAAAGAAAGACCGATAAGAAAAAGAACAAACACATAAGGAACATAACGCAGTGTCGCACTTCGCTCCTCCGGCCGCAGGCCCGGACTGATAAATGCCCACAATTGGTAGGCAATAAACGGGACAGAAATCACTAGCGAAACGGCCATCGCGATCTTCATGTACATCCCAATGCCATCCCAGAATGAGAATGCATGCAGAACAAAACCTTGCGCCAGTTCCGTGCTAATCAGATAATCGTAAATGGGCTTTGCACAAAATAAACCGCCTATTAATCCAAGGACAAATACGATTAACACATAAATAATCCGTTTGCGCAGCTCGGTGAGATGATCCACCACCGACATTTCTTCCGATTTCAGAGACATCCAGACACCATCCCATGACAAGAGTAAAAAAGATAACACTAACTTTCTTCAAAGCAGTGTCCGTTGCTCCGGAAAGCAAAGAAAAAGGGGCGTCTCCTCAAGTCTAGTAGACTCCTGAGATTGCCCCATTGAAAGATCTTCTATTATTCCGGCAGGCGTTTGTCCTGAGGAATATCTGCAGCGACCGTTTGCGGGGCCGTCGGCACAGGAGCTTCGCTCTTCTTCACCGGTTCATTATCCCCGATGATTTCACGCGCGCCTTCCTTAAATTCACGGAAGGTTCGTCCAACTGCACGGCCTAGCTCTGGCAGTTTATTTGGGCCAAAGAGCAGAAGTGCCAGTATGACCAACAAAATAATACCAGGAGTTCCAATTCCACTAAACATTATTATTCCTCCTTGTCCACCTGTCCGTTCATGGTATCGTTTACTTTAATTTAATAATACCATAACTTATGTCACAGTTACATCCACTTTCTTCTATAAATAGATTATCGTTGTGACGTGACAAGAAGATGACAAAGGGTTATTGGCGGTATTGGCCAGTTACCATGAGCAGCGCTTCCGGCAATTGATCCATAATAGCTGCCAAATTCTCATGAACACCCTTCGGCGTTCCAGGTAAATTGACAATCAACGTGCGTCCACGAATGCCGCATATCCCACGGAAAAGCATAGCTGCACGGTTTTTTTGCATCACTGTGCTGCGCATAGCTTCTGAGAGCCCAGGCACTTCCCGTTCTACCACTCGCCGAGTAGCGTCCGGGGTCACATCACGAATTGCCAGATCTGTGCCTCCGGTGGTCAGTACCAAATCTGCCTGAAAATAGTCCGTCAGTTCAATCAATGCTGCGATAATCTCATCTTGTTCATCGGGAACGATTCGATATTCAATGATCTCGCCACCTAGTTCCTCTTCCACCAGCTCCCGAATAACCTGGGCGCTCGTGTCTTCCCGTTCGCCCCTGGCCCCTTTATCACTGGCCGTTAGGATTGCTGTCTTCCACGCCATAGGTTTGTCCTTCCTCTCTATATGTATAGTTGGCTGTACAGTTCAGCCTGCTCGCATCAGCGCTTCGAACATAAGCAACTGATACTTATTCGAGCGTGTAATCTCCGTTCTTGCCCCCGCTCTTAGATACCAGTAGCGTCGGTCCGATAATCATATCCTTCTGAATAGCCTTACACATGTCGTACACCGTTAGTGCTGAGGCAGAAACAGCGGTTAAAGCCTCCATCTCTACTCCGGTTTTTCCTGTAGTATGGACTGTTGCTTCTATATAAAGTTCATCTTCGCTGTTATCGGAGAAGCTGATATCAATACCGGTAAGTGGCAGCGGGTGGCACATCGGAATCCAGTCTGACGTCTTCTTAGCCGCCATAATTCCGGCAATCTGTGCAACAGCAAGGACATCACCTTTGCTGATCTTGCCACTCTTAATGGCGCTCAGCGTTCCAGCGGCCATCTTGATCATACTCCGCGCGACAGCTGTCCGCTTCGTGATCTCCTTCTCACTCACATCCACCATACGAGCTCTTCCCTGCTCGTTGAAATGGGTCAATTCCATGGCTCACTCTCCTTTTCGGCAGTGCACTATACCATTTTCAGTAATCAGCATGTCCATTAAAGCGTCATGCTCATCCATCGGCACTCTTGGAACCAACTGCATGCTGTAAGCTAACCCGATCCATATCGGAGGCTGTGCGCTAACGTACCCGGCGTTCTCCCAAGACGCACGTAGCCGGTCATAGTATCCTCGACCGTAGCCAATCCTGCCGCCTTGAAGATCAAATGCTAGCCCTGGTACGAAAACAACAGCAGGTAGCTTAATCTCTTCAACCTCTAATAAATCTCTGCTGGAGACGATAGGTTCATGGATACCATAAGTCCCCGGCTCTAAATCGCTCCATGCATTCACCACGTGGACACTCATTTCACCGCTTGCTGGAATTACACGCGGCAACAGCACCTTACGCTGATCCTTCCACGCCTGTGTGATAAGTGGGCGGGTTTCAAGCTCTGAACGAAAAGACACATAGGCCATTAGTGAAGTTATATCCTTCGTGTCCAGCCACTCCAATGCATAGTGGCAGACTTGAAATGATAGTTTACTTCTCTGGTCCGAAGACAGCTCGTTTCGGGCGATGGTCTTCTCCGCTCGTAGTTGTTGCTTTACTTTGGAGATCTCCGACTCCTTGCTGGACATTGTCGGCTTCCCCCTCTTATTCATCCCTAGCTTATCCTTGTTTGTAAATCCAGTTTACCACTCTTCTCCCCGGTTCGCCAAGGTGGATAGAACTGTGTTATCGGACTAGGTCGTTATTCCCTCCTTACATTAGATCGAACCCTCGCTTGGGAAACGCTTTTCATGTAAACTATAGAATAAGTTGTTCATACGGCTGAGGGATAAATACCAAGGCGAAATATGCAAGGGTGGAGGTTTCATCGTTATGCTTCTTCAAGCGACAGGAATTACTAAATCATATGGTATACAGAACGTACTGGATGGCATAAGCCTACAGGTAAATGAAAAGGAACGTGTCGGGCTAGTGGGTGTGAATGGTGCCGGCAAATCGACTTTTCTACAAATTCTGGCCGGTGAGATGTCTTATGACAGCGGTCAAATTCATAAATCAAAAGAAACAACAATCGGATATTTAGCTCAGAATAGCGGACTGCAATCTGACAAAACCATTCATGAAGAAATGATGGCGGTCTTCGCTCCGCTGATCGAAGCCGAAACTGAGCTGAGAGAGTTAGAAGTAAGTATTGCTGATCCTAAGCTCGCGGAAGATCCCAAGCGGTACGAAGAACTGCTTGAACGATATGCGCGGCGTTCGGATTGGTTCAAGGACCACGGCGGCTATGAAATGAATACACGGATTCGCAGTGTCCTACACGGCATGGGCTTCAGTGATTTTCCACCGGATACACCCATTTCTACCCTTAGTGGAGGCCAAAAGACCCGGCTCGCGCTGGCCCGTATTTTGCTTCAGGCTCCGGATCTTCTGATGCTGGATGAGCCTACTAACCATCTGGATATCGAAACGTTAACGTGGCTGGAGGATTACCTCCGCAGCTATGCTGGCGGGATTCTGGTTGTATCCCATGACCGTTATTTCCTAGACCGGCTCGTGACTACTATTGTAGAGATCGAGCGGCACCAGTCCCGGCGTTATACAGGTAACTACAGTCGGTATGTAGATTTGAAGGCTGCCGAATATGAAGCACGGATGAAGCAATATGAGAAGCAACAGGATGAAATTTCGCGGATGGAGGATTTCGTTCAGAAAAATATTGTCCGGGCATCCACCACAAAACGTGCACAGAGCAGACGCAAAGCGCTTGAAAAGATGGATCGTCTAGATCGCCCAATGGGCGATCTGAAGAAAGCTAGCTTCTCCTTTGAGCCAGACTTCATGTCTGGAAAAGAGGTGCTTCAAGTGCGCAATGTTGCGGTTGCCTTTAATGAAGGTTCACCTTTATTCAAGGACGCCTCTTTTGAGCTTCGTCGCGGGGAGACTGCTGCCCTGATTGGTCCCAATGGTATCGGTAAATCCACGCTGCTGCAGTGTATGACCGGAACCCGTGAGCCTTCTGCCGGAACGGTGAATTGGGGCACTAAAGTAAAAATTGCTTATTATGATCAGGAACAAACCCGACTTAATCCACAAAATACGGTTATGGAAGAACTGTGGAGTGAATATCCAATGATCGAGGAAGCCAGAATTCGTACGATCCTTGGCAATTTTCTTTTTAGCGGAGAGGATGTTCTTAAGAAAATTTCCGCACTCAGCGGCGGCGAAAAAGCTCGGGTTTCGTTATCTAAACTAATGCTCCGCGGTGCAAATATGCTAATTCTCGATGAACCTACCAACCATTTGGATCTGGTCAGCCGTGAGGTTCTGGAATCTGCTTTAATTGATTTCGAAGGCACCCTGCTGTTCATCTCCCATGACCGTTATTTTTTGAACAAAATGGCTGAACGCGTACTGGAGCTGCATCCCGAAGGGATCGACCAATACCTCGGCAACTACGATGACTATGTCGAGAAGAAACGAGAATTAGAAGAGATTGCAAAAGATGCCGCTGAACTAGCTACTAAAAACGTCAATAAGGACACTGCTGTACCTGAAAAAAGCGCTGTAACCTCTTTTGAAGCAGACAAGCAGGCTAAGCGTGAAGAGCGTAACCGCAAACGGCGTATCGCAGAGCTTGAGGAGAACATCGCCACACTCGAAGAATCGATCGTATTTATAGAGCATGAAATGACTAAACCTGAAGTTTATCAGGATTATTTAGCACTTCAAGGTTATGAAGAGGACCTAAAGAACAAAAAATCTCAGCTGGCAGATTTCTTTAGCGAATGGGAAATCCTTGCTGACGAATAATGTAAATCCTCCTTATAAATATTTTTTCATCGTTCTAGATTTGTTCATAAATAGTTATCCACAGCTCTATACACAGGTTTCGTGTATAACTCCCTACTTTAAAAGACCCTTCGGGGTCTTTTTTATGCGTTAAATCGGTATTTTCAAGGAAAAGGAATTATTATCCACGGATCTATCCACATTATCCACAATTCTCACAGTGTTTCATTGCCAACAAAATTGTTTATTAGAGCATTTTGAAAAAAGCCGTTATTGCTGATTTTACGCACTTTTTACACAACTCAGGCAGAATATGTGGATAACGTTGTCCACAACTTGACAAAAGACGTAACCCCATTTTACAAGACCGAATTTATGCTAAAAAAGAACCCGCTATCTCCTAAACTGACAGCGGGCACGTCGTATTTTAGACAATCTGTGTAGAGAGCAGGGCAGCATTACAGGCTGCGATATAAGCGATGCCAGCCGCCATAATTATATCTTGGTGAGTGGCCGTGCCTCTGAATTTTAGGCCCTCCCACTCCACCATCACCGCTGCTTCTGCTTGAGCATTCTCTCCGCTTCCAAGCGAATGAAGCTCGAGTCCTGCAAAGTCTATCTCCTCAGCAATCCCTTGCCCAATAGCGGCGATAATCGCTTCAAGCGGGCCTTCGCCAGTGCTGGTATGTGACGTTTCCCGGCCAGTCTGCAGATGGCGTACCGTAACTGCGGCTACACGGCGCTGGGCACTGCCCGCCAATACCTGAACCTCACCCAGCTCATAGACCTGAGCTTGTTGTCCGGTTGTACTGCTTACCATTTGCAGCAGCTGGTCATCACTTACGACCTTTTGACGGTCAGCGGTCTCTTTAAAGGACTCATAAAGTGCATCCAGCTCCGCAGGCTCCAGCGTTATTCCATACTTCGCAGCCCGATCCTTCAGCGCATGTCTGCCAGAATGTTTGCCCAGAATGATCATGCTGCGGGGGATGCCCAGCCGTTCGGGATCCATAATCTCATAGGTACTACGATCCTTGAGCAGGCCATCCTGATGAATCCCGGATTCATGCTGGAAGGCATTTCTTCCGACGACCGGCTTATTATAGGCGATTGGGAAATGCATCGCTCCACTAATCAGCCGGGAAGTATCATACAGTTTATCAAGCACGATACCTGTTTCTGCACCGATTGCATCGCCGCGGGTTTCGAGCGCCATAACAAGCTCTTCCAGCGCGCAGTTCCCTGTGCGCTCGCCTACACCATTCACGGTGACTTCTATCTGAGTCGCCCCTCCATCAATCGCTGCCAGACTGTTAGCTACAGCCAGCCCCAAGTCATTATGACAGTGGGCACTATAGCTGACCTTGCCGCCACCTCTTGCTCCCTGCCGCACTCTCCGGAACATCTCGCCATATTCATGTGGCAATGCGTATCCTACTGTATCCGGCAGGTTAATAATGGAGGCCCCTTCCTCTATAACTGCCTCAACCATTTCAATCAGATCATCAATCCCTGTCCGTGCAGCGTCCATGGCCGTGAATTCAACTACATCACAGAATTGTCGCGCATAAGCCGTCATCTCGCGCGCTTTAGCTACGACTTCAGCTCTGCTCATACGCAGTTGATGCTGCAAATGAATATCAGAAGAAGAAATAAACAAGTGAATCCGCCGACGTTCAGCGTCTTGAGTGGCCCGGACTGCAGCATCGATGTCTCCTTTTACGGCCCGCGCGAAACCACAAATCTCCACGTTGCGCACCTTGCGCGAAATCGTCTGCACCGCTGCAAAATCTCCAGGACTCGATACCGGGAACCCCGGCTCCATTACATCAACACCCAGATCAGCAAGCTTATAGGCCAGCAATATTTTTTGCTCAGGAGTCAGACTCGCCCCAGGGGCTTGCTCACCATCGCGCAGAGTCGTATCGAAAATTTGTATACGTTTCTTAACTGGAATAATCATCTGAATTCCTCCTAGTTTGTTTTCATGTAATTGGATGCCTTATCTCTATCCTATGCTTCAGCGCAGAACCACACGTCGACTTGCGGTTCTGCCCATTTCCCACCCACTGCTGCCGGCAGCTGATACAAATGAATCTCTGCACAATGTGCAGAGCGTTCAATTTTGGCGTCTTATGTAGCGATGAGTCCATTCCCCGGACTTCTTCTACAAGAACGCAAAAACCCGCCGTCTCTAATAAAGAGACGGCGGGTTACCCCTCCGCGGTACCACTCTTTTTGACGCATGGGCTGTCTTAATAACAAGCCTTAAAGCTGCGTCCAGCTCTTCTCCCCGGTTCAATCTGGCGTGCCAGCTTAAATCCGGAAAGGTCCGATAACGAGGACAGCCGTAGGCAGCGTACTCTTGTTCCGCCGCTCCGCTCCCGGGCGAGCTTCAAGAAATCCGGTGACTGCGTCGCACCAACCCGCAGCTCTCTGTTCACCGTCAAACTCTACTACTCCCGTTCTTAGCGTGTGTAATATAAATTATTCACCACTCTAAATCCATACAAAAAAGCCTGCCATCTCATTCAAGAGACGACAGGCTGTTAACCTTCGCGGTACCACTCTTGTTGATGCTCTGTATCGGCTAAGTTACTGCCGATTCCAATTGAACATCCACTCTACGGTCCAGTATGTTAAGTACTAGACCACCCTATCACGGAGGTTACCCGTAAACGGTGTACAAACGTTCCGGCGACAATTGCCAGTAATGCTTCCACCGCTCCGCTCCCAGACGAGTTCAGGACTCCTTCGACTGCGTTGCACCCACCCGCAGTTCTCTTATCCCAGAGTATCCTTACTACTTCCGCTCATCGCGTTTGCTTGTTTAATTGAACTGATTATACTCGTTAGCTCCAAATGATGTCAATAGGCAGATACAGACCATTGTTCCAGTGAGAATCCAGGGTCAGCAACCATATCCAGCGGTATTCCACCGTCATGCTGCCACTTCACGTATGCAGCCGCTCCAATCATCGCCGCATTATCCGTGCAATACACCGGTGGAGGAATAATAAGTTCAATGCCCTCAGTTTCACAGCGCGAAATTAATGCCGAGCGGAGTCCACCATTAGCAGCGACCCCCCCACAGAGCAATAACTGTCTGGAGTTAGTGGCTTTAACGGCGCGTATCGCCTTTTCCACCAGCACTTCAACTACGGATTCTTGAAACCCCCGGGCGATGCCTGCGACATTGGGTTCAAGACCTTTCATTTTGCTCTGATTCACCACATTCAGCACCGCCGATTTTAGACCGCTGAAGCTGAAATCATAAGAGTTCGGCTCCAGCCATACCCGCGGCAATGCAACAACTTCCGTCGCTTCGCGTGCCAGGCGGTCTACATGGGGGCCACCGGGATAAGGGAACCCAAGCGCCCGAGCCACTTTATCATATGCTTCACCTACAGCATCATCACGCGTGCGGCCGATAATTCGAAACTCACCCTCACGCTCCATATGAACCAGTTCAGTATGTCCACCTGACACCACTAGTGTCATACATGGATACTGCAACTCTGCAACCAGGCGGTTAGCATAGATGTGACCTGCAATATGATGTGTGCCAATTAACGGCTTGCCCCATGCAAGAGCAAGGCTTTTAGCTGCTACTACCCCGACCAGTAAAGCTCCCACCAAACCCGGGCCTTGAGTCACCGCTACCGCAGTCAATTGTTCGGGTGTAACGCCTGCCTTGGCGAGCGCTTCCTCGATTACGAGCGTAATTACCTCCACATGTTTACGGGAAGCCACTTCTGGCACCACGCCCCCAAAAGCACGATGTGTCTCTATTTGACTCGAGATGATGTTGGATAACACTTCTGATCCGTTTTTGACCACGGCCACCGAGGTTTCATCACAACTGGTCTCTATAGCAAGTATTAGTACAGGTTGAGCTGCGCCCGTTTCTGTCTTCATTTCAAGTCCACGCTTCCTTCCAAATAGCCATGCTCCTTATACTCCGGTAGATCCGCCCACATAATGAGTGCATCCTCGCGATTATCGGAATAATATCCTTTGCGCGTACCGGCAGAACGAAAGCCTTTTTTACGATATAAATTCTGAGCTACCTCGTTGGATACCCGCACCTCAAGCGTAATGGATTTCATGCCTACGTAAGAGGCAGTATTCATTAACTCCTCCAACAGGCGCTCCCCCCATTTACGTCCACGATAAGCTTCGAGTAAGGCAATATTCGTCACATGTGCCTCATCCACGATAGCCCACATTCCAGCATAGCCAATGATATGACCTGCCAGCTCCATGACCATGTATTTAGCAAAATGATTATGCGTCAGCTCATTCCGGAAAGCTTCCTCCGTCCACGGCATGGTAAAGGCTTCGCGCTCAATAATAAGAATGTCCGGAATATCCTCCAGCTTCATCAGACGAAAAACAAGGTCAGCCTCTTGTGCTCTCAATGATTCCACTTCCGTCATCGTTTTAAGCCTCCTTTACTACTTAACCGCAGATTGGCCTCCGCTTCCGAAATCTGAGTATAGTTAGGGATCAAGCTATGAATATCATCATTCTCTACTTGCAGCCGGGCTTCACCAAGGAAGCCTGTCCAGCGGCCCTCCAGCTCATATGGAACAGCTACAGAAGTGCCGAGTTCCGCCAGCGGATGTAGTGATTCTTCGCTGCCATGTACAGCGGTTTCTCCAACAAACCATAGAATAGCTGGTTTAGTTCCTTCGGCTGAAGCCTGTTGTAAACGTTCTGCCAAGTACTCCACCCAGTCGGCCATCAACCGGATGGCATCTGGTTCAAGGCGGCTAAGAGAACTATTCCCATCCGCTGCGAATAATCCTGTGTAGACCTGTCCCCGGCGCGCATCCATCAGTGGAATGATCCAGTCTGGACCGTAGCCACTGTTCGCAGTGGCTTGTCCTGACTCTGCTGTCGTCTTATTCTTAAGGGCTGTTTCATACCCACCCCATGCCACAGCATGCAAGCTCGAAATACCAACTACCGGGACATTCCATGCCCAAGCCAGTGTTTTGGCAGCCGTAACCGCGATCCGTGTTCCCGTATAAGATCCCGGGCCCACACCAACCGCAATCCCGCCCAGATTAGCAACGTTTGTTCCCGAAGCTTGCAGCGCCTGCTCTATAATCGGCAGCAAATGCACCGAATGATTCCGTTCACCGGAAGCATTAATTTCATGCAATAATTCTCCATTCTCGGTCACTGCAACCCCCAATACGGCAGTTGATGTATCCAGCGCTAAAAGCCGCTTGCGCGGCTCTGTATTCTCGTTCGTCATTTTTATTAACCCCACTTCTGGATCAGCTCCCGGCAAAGCTCACCATAAGGTGCCCCGATTCCGGTCACCGTAATGATTCGTTCCTCCGGTCCAACTGTTTCCATGTATATATGCATATGCCGCGGCGGCATTAACTCCGTAATAATACTGCTCCATTCTACCAAACAAACACCCTGACCATAGAAATACTCATCCAATCCAAGCTCATCTGCTTCCTGAAGTGAAATTCGATATACATCCATGTGATATAACGGCAGACGACCTTCGTACTCTTTAATAATAGTAAAAGTAGGACTGTTTACGATCCCTTTCACTCCAAGATGGCGAGCGTAACCTTGCGAGAAGGCCGTTTTTCCTGCGCCTAGATCACCGTCCAAACCGATAACCATGCCTGCCGTTGAAGCAGCAGCTATTGCACTTGCCAGTTGCTCCGTATCCTGCAGATTGTAAGAACGGTAAGTGAACACCGTTTCGACTGTTTTGTCCAACTATAACTACCACCTTTTAAAATATCCCTGTCGAAAACCATTACATTCAATTATATCGGTATGGTCCATCCACCGCAACAACTGTCCCTGCCCATTGTTTAAGCCGAAGGAGGTACAGCCCTCTTCTTCGCTTGCGTGGTTAAGCTGGATTTCGATAATGAACACTGCGAGAAAAGGCTATGTAGAATCATTCCAGGGATAATCACTAAGATTCCGACCATGACAATAAAGAGGGTGAAGGCGAAGACAGGATCAGCATTTTACCTAATAATGCGAATAATACCTCCAGAGATTGAGTGGCTTCGACTACCGCTAATCCGCTCATACTGCTCCTTACCATATCCGTAGCTTGAAAAAATAATACTGTCGCAATAACTCCTGAACTCAGCGCAACAATAATGGACTTTCCTGCCTGACCCAATATATTGGTTTAAATCTTACACCGTCAACCTTGATGTCAGTTATGCTCCAAATCAAAAAAGAGACCTTTACGCAAACTTAAGCATAAAAAGTCTCTTTTTTTAAAAACTATAATTCAGCTTTAACGTACGCTCTAAGTAGACCTTTGTTAGTGCTCTTGCTCTTCGAGTCGTTCAACACCCACAGTGTGCGTATTGGTTGGTCGAGAGCCAACTTGTACCGTAGCCATTCCGTTCTCTTCATCCACATGTTCAATCCAGACAGGCTCCCCATCCAAATGTACACTTACAGTCTCTTTAGAAGCATAAATATCCTGTGCCCGTTTGACGTCCACAACTGTTCTCCTCCTTTATCTTTCCTAAAGTTTACGATTCTAAGGGTGACGTATCTTCGAGGGTTCGTTCTGCATCCAGCTTTTCCGAATCGGATACCTGACTGGCCTCCGTGGGCGCAATAATGCTCTCCCAATCCACAACTGTGGCCGGAATATCCTGCTCGCTCAGCGCATCGCTCCATTCGTTATCTCTTGGTTCCATACCTTAGATTCTCCTCCTCAACTTCACAGGTCCGAATTTATTTTTTCCCAAGCTTCTCAAAAAATGCACCCGGCTAGAAAAGCCTTTCCTGCCTCATACTAACCCAAAGCAAATCAACTTAGATCAGGAGGTGTTTCTCATGCATACCGTTTGGAAAGGAGCCATCAGCTTCGGGCTTGTGCATGTTCCGGTTAAAATGTTCTCCGCTACGGAAGACAAGGACATTTCTCTGCGTTATATCCATAAGGAATGTGGCAGCCCACTGTCGTATGTACGCAAATGCCCGGTATGTGACAAAGAAGTAGCTTGGGAAGAGATCGGTAAAGGATATGAGTATGAAAAAGGGAAGTTTGTGCTCTTCGACAAAGAGGAATTGGATCAACTATCCGACGAGACCAGTAAAAGCATCTCCATTCTCGACTTTGTAGACCTGACGGAAATCGATCCGATTTATTTTCAAAAAACCTATTATTTATCCCCGGATCAGGCAGGATCAAATGCTTATCGACTTCTTATGGAGGCCATGAAGCAGACAGGTAAAATTGGCATCGCCAAAATTTCAATTCGCTCAAAAAGCAGTCTGGCAGCGATCCGTGTGCTTGAGGATTGCCTTGCGATTGAGACCATTTTTTATCCCGATGAGGTGCGGCCGATCTCACAAGTGCCCGGTCTGCCCGAAGCAGGGACAGTGAACGATAAAGAGCTGGAAATGGCTAAGCTGCTGATCTCACAGCTATCCACTCCTTTTGATCCGGCAAAATATACCGATGATTATCGCCAGCGTATGCTTGATCTGATTTCACATAAAATTGCAGGCGAGGAATTTCATATCGCTCCTGCTAAACAGGAAAGCAATGTGATTGATCTAATGGCTGCCTTGCAGGCCAGTATTCAAGCTGTGCAGCATATTCCTTCAGACCCTGGTCCTTCATTAACAGGCACCACAAAAACCAAAACTAAAGCGGCTCCTGCTGCCAAAAGAAAAACAACCAAGACCAAAACAACCGCCGCGGAACCTGCGGAGCAGCAAAACGAGGTCTCCGGGCCGACTCCTGTTATTACGCCGAAACCGAAACGCCGCAGCACAAAAAGCAAAACAACCGTATCTTAGGAGGCTCTGCGGATGAAGCTTCAGCCCATTATTCCTTTTGAACCTATACTGGCTGGGCAGCTTCCAGCAGGTGACCAGTGGATCGCACAAATTAAATGGGACGGTGTGCGGATGTTGTCCTATTACGATGGAAGCACTACTCAGCTTATTAACAGACGTGGCAATTACCGTACCATGCAATACCCGGAGCTTACTGATGTATCTGCTTACTGCAAGGCTGGCTCCGTTATTCTTGATGGTGAGATCATCGCACTCAAGGACGGCAAACCCTCATTTCACGAGGTGATGCGGAGGGACAGTTTAAAAAATGGTTCCACGATTTCCGTCGTTAGGCATCAGGTTCCTGTCATTTATATGATTTTTGATATTCTGTTTTATAATGGCCAATCGACGATGGATCAACCATTATTCTTGCGGCAGCAGCTGTTAAGTGATATTCTGCTGCCCCATCCCCATGTTCAAGCTGTGCCAAGTTATACCGATCCTACAGAACTGTTCGCCGCCACTCAGAACCAGCGTTTGGAAGGAATCGTCTGCAAGGACATCAACAGTACTTATGCTCCGGGCGGAAAAGATAAACGTTGGCAGAAACGCAAAATCAGTTCTGACATTACAGCTGTAGCCGGGGGTGTGACGTTCCGTGACGGTATCGTCAACGCACTACTTCTTGGTCTTTATGATGATAAAGGAAATTTGCATTATATCGGACATGCCGGTCCGGGCAAATTGACTGTACAGGATAAACGCGACTTAACTGCGGAGGCACACCGCCTTAAGCTGGATCGGATGCCCTTTGCTGATGTTCCACAGCGAGGCAAGGGTGCTTTTTGGATAAAGCCGGAGCTCGTCTTCAAAGTTCATTTTCTGGAATGGAACACCTCAGGCACTCTGCGTCAGCCTGTTACTCAAGCTAAAGTGGATCTTCCCCCGGAGTCATGCACAATGGAGCAAAAAGGATAAATTAATAAAGAAACGTCCTCCCAATCTGAAGTGGGAGGACGTTTCTTATTGCACTGTAAGTCTTGTTACATGGGCCTCCAGCTCTGCCTTTGTCTGCGCAGTATTTTTTGTACTCGTAAGCGTATAATCGACACTTCCATCAGCACTGGACCATACCAGCTGGACTTTAAGATCTCCGTGATGAGGCCCAAAAACTGTGTAAACCGCCTCAACTCCGTTGATGTTCAAATTCTCATCTTGGTCGCCAGGCAGCTGGGCCAAAGTCACCCCTTCCGGTAGCGTGTATGCAGGTGCAGATCTTAAATTCACCCTCTCTCCATTTCGTAGATAGGTGATAGAAGTTTCTGTATTGCTCCACTTCAAGCTTTGCGAAATCACCTTTTTACCCCCAGCTTGGGCTTTAGCTTTTAACTGATCCCTGAGGGTCTTATACTCTGAGCTAAAAAACATTGGAATCACTGGATTTAAAACGACATCCTGTAACTTATAATCCTCTGGTAGAGAAGTGGGTATCAGGAGTGACTTCCCGCTTAAGGAAAAAAACTTCTGCGCCGCTTCGTTTATAGAACTGAATCTATATGGCATATAGCTTATACTCAAGGTTTCATGTGGATTAGATTTCTTATCATTTACATACAGAACCTTAAGTTCGCCTGCTTGTAAGGGAACCGTATTTTCTTTGGCAATCAAAGCTTCAATCGTTGAAGATACGGGCGTATTCTGCTCAACGGGTGCGGTAGCTTTACTTTTATTATTACTCCCCGCAGGCACTGCGCCTGCTGTTCCACTCACCGCACTCATCAATACTAATAAGCTTAAGGCTGTAATCGCCGCGCTTTTCTTAATCGTCATTATAATATCCTCCTTTAGCCCCTTGGTTATTTGATCATGGTTTTAGCTACCGCCAACATTTCATTTGTCGTCAGCGTACTAGCCCGATTGTCTGAAAGGGTATATTGTATCGTGCCTGAGTTATCCAGCCACACTAGCTTTGTGTTAAAGCTTGCGTCTTTAGCGGAATCAGTTGTAAGTACTACTTTCCTGCCGTTGACCGTTAATTCTTTCTTAGTTTCCGAAGCTCGTACAAAAGGTACCGCTCCTTCTGGAAGTTTGGCGGGCGGCGACCCAGTTACAATGCTAAAATTAGCTTTTCCTTTGGCATACAGCTGCATAGACAAATTCGTCTGGTTCCAGCTGATGATTTTACTAAACAACTGTTTATTAGAATTACCAGCAGCTGCTGCTGCTTTCAATTCCTGCTCTAGTTGCAAGTACAGCTCTGAATCATTAGCTACAGCCGGTGGATAGATGATGGCTGTCGCCAGAGTGAAGCCTTTGGGAAGATTTCCGGGCTGCGGAGAAGACGGACCCTTTAGCGCTTTAAACTTAGCTGCAAAGGATTTATAGTCTTTAAAAACAAACCCTTTACCAGAGAAGCTGATCGTATCCTGTGGATTGGAGACTTTATCCCGTACGTAGTAGGCCAAAAGCGAACCTTCCTTCACTCCAGCTACGAGTGCCTGCAATTCCTTTTGAGTCTTCTGATCAGTTTGTGATGCAGCCTGCTGTCCTGATGCCACCGCAATTGTAAGGGACAAGCCAGGTACATCCACACCCCCGGCCACTCCTGTTCCCAGCAAGATTGCTGCAGAGAGTGCGATCAGTGTTTTTTTGAAATCATAATGAAGCTTCAATTTCTAACATCCTCTCCTTCAAAATGGTAATGTATTTTCACCACTTTTTTTAACTACACTTCTATAACAATCCATCATTAGAAAAAGGGACATTTTCTCACAAAAAAAGAGGTCGTCCCAAGCAACTAGTTCACGACTTTGGGGACAGCCTCTTTTTTGTTCTTAACATTACAAGTGACGCACCAAGTGATGCAATAAGTAAAGCATTTATAGAATAATTGGGGAATTTCTCCCTAAAATTCAGAGATTTCTATTCATCGGACTTATAATTAGGGAAAACTTCCCTGAAATTCAGCCAATTCGGCAACGAATAAAGAAATTCCCATGATTATTAGGGAGAAATTCCCTGATTTCGTTCATTTAGAGCAAATAGCGGCTATTTTCAGGGAGTTTTTCCCTAATTAGTTTAAAGCACTCTATACATTGCACAAACACAGAACGTAACGCCCATAGTCCACCGTCACATATACCACTAATTCCACAAAATCATCTACTGCAAGCCGCACGAAAATCACACATAGCACATCGCCCACCGCCCCAATCAGTAGCATAGAACACTACGCGTGGCATATCGTCACATGGCACAGTAATATCCATTACTTTTCCTATTCCATAAAAAAAGCTGCCTCCCAAGTAGAATTCACTACTTTTGAGACAGCTTCTCATATTGTACAGTTAGAACAAAAGTAGCTAGCGAATAAAACTGGTGGCAATCTTTTGCCATTGCTCACGGGTCAATTTACTCTCCTGCTTGTCGCTTAGAGAAAGAACCATCTGGGTGGCTTCATCATACCAATACAATCGATTCTGAGAAGACCAAGCTTTCTTCCCTTTTCCAGTACCCGCCGCGATAAAAACTGCCTCTTTCCCCGTGCCTGTCACAGACCATTTTTCAGCAGTCTGGCCTTCCAAGATAGACACTTGCATGGTATAACCCCTAAAGGCACTCTGCCTTAAGGATAGTGTTATTCTTTCATGTCCCTTGTGGTAGGTAACTTCAGCATTATCTATGGAATTTACAGCTATCTTCTCCATAAACAACTTTTGGCCAGTTTTATCGGTTGTAGCCTTTTTTTGAAATTGTTCAAGGATTTCTTCATATTCTGTGTCTAGCGACCTGTATAGGGGAGCTGCATTAAAAGTTCCTTGCTCGAATTCATAACCATCAGCTAACGAGGAAGGCAACCCTGGCCAGAAATCGCCAACATTTTTTAATTCTTTTACGAAGTCTTGATATTTCGAATACACCGGCGAAATAAAAGCAAACTGCAATTGATTTCCATAGCCTAACCCTAACTCCAGCTTATTTAATTCAGCATCCTTCACATAATAAGCAGCCATTTCCCCAGTGTTTAAACGAGCAAGCACTTGCTCTTTATAAGTCATAGATAAGCTCTGATACTTCTCTATCGCAGGCGAGGTTGTCGGATCAGGCGTATTATTATGCACCGTCTTCACAACTGCCTTCCCTCCGCTGTTCACTAGTGTAATAATACCACCTTGGGATTTTGTGATATCAATTGTAAACTGGCTACCTTGTTCCGATAACTTTCCATGTTCAGACAGCTGCAGAGCACCCAACCCGATAATCCCCAGCAATACAGCCGCGGAGACTCCAGTGAGCACTCTTTTTCTAAACCTAGACGGGTGTTGGGGCATCTCCTTTTGCTTCTGCATTATAGGATCTTCCGGTTCTGGGAACGGCTTCAGCTCGCTAACCATGCTCGTCCTTTCACCGTCAATCCTATTCTGTTGTTCATGAATTGCTCTTACCCGCTTCATAACAGCTGCTTTTACATCCAGCTCTTCGCAGCTCCCTACCGCATCCATTTTCTTGATCATTTTCTCTTCAACAAAGCTTCGTTGCCGCACCATTCCGTTCCCCCTTTCTGAGCATTCAGCATTTTACCAAGTTTCGTAATCGTTCGCCTGTATTTCTTCTTCACAGCATCAGTATTCTTATCCAGAATCTCCGCAATCTCCGGAAAGCTCTGTTCCTCAAAGATTCTAAGTACTAACAGGTTTCGCTCCTCTGTCTTCAGCTTCGCGAGGGCAAAAGTCAGATGTTCGTTAAATATGTAACGGTCCATCAACTGTTCCGGGCTTTCTGCAGGCGGATCTGGTTGAAAAAGCGCCATAAACTTTATTTGGCTTTGACGTTTGCGGATCAGACTGAGGCAATGATGGTAGGCAATTTTATATAGCCATGAAGAGAAGCTCGCGATAGGGCGGTATGTGCCTATATGCTGATATGCCTTTACCAGAATTTCCTGTACTGCATCCTCCGCTTCAGTACGGCTCCCAAGCAGCCGACAGCAATAGCGGTAAATCGGCTTTTGAAAAGCCTCGACGATCAAGGCATAGGAATCCACCTCGCCTGCCTGTACCCGAACAACGGTGTGCTCGATCCCGTCCAAAATCAGCAAACTCCCCTTTCTCATAAACGTATATCCTTATAAGTCTTATGATCATCCAAAAGGGACACTATGGGAATATTTTTTTCATGAAAAGGAGCAGACTGACACATAATACCTTCATTCCTATCACAGAAAGGAGTTTCCCCGATGCCGGCAGCGATCAAAGGTACAATTACCATAGACGGAGAAGAAATCATCATCACTAACCCAGAGAAGCTGCTGTGGCCCGAATGTGGCATTACCAAACGGATTTATCTGCAAAAGCTCGCTGCACTCTCTCCCTATCTGCTGCGTTATTGCCGAGACCGGCTGCTTACCGTCATTCGTTATCCGCACGGCATCTCTGGAATGTCCTTTTATCAAAAAAATGCACCTGATCCGCTTCCGGCCTTTGTCCAAACCGCTGTGCACGAGAATATTAACTATATCAAGCTGCAAGGTTTACCTGAGCTGATTTGGCTGGGAAATCTCGCCGCTTTGGAATTCCACCCTTCCCTGCATTATGTAGGCAGCGAGCTGCCCTGTGAGTGGATGATTGATCTTGATCCGTCACTTGAGATCGAACCTCGTATCATGGAAGCAACTGCGATCGTTGGGGCGGTCTTAACCTCCCTTGGCCTCTCCTCTGTACCCAAAACCTCCGGTGCTACCGGGGTGCAAATCATCGTCCCTATCGAGACTGGCGTTACTTTTGATGGATTGCGGAAAATCGGGCATTTTGTGGGTCGTTATGTCACCGAAAAGCATCCCAACCTGTTTACCCTGGAACGTCTAAAAAAGAATCGCGGAGATAAAATCTATTTTGACTACCTCCAGCATTATAGCGGCAAAACATTAGCTGCACCTTACACACCACGTGCAAGACCACTTGCTACAGTTTCTACACCCTTGCTATGGGAGGAGGTTCAGCAAAATGTATCTCCCTCTAATTTTCATCTGCTTAATATCGAGGAACGCCTTCAGCGTATGGGAGATCTTTTAGAGAAAGTGCCCCCACAGCCCGTTGAACAGCTCATCGCTAAGCTCCCATAAAGAGCAATCCCATTGAAAAAAGCCCCAAAAACAACAATAAGCCCGCAGCATCAACTACATGCTACGAGCTTATTTGGCGTCCCACTCAAGGACAGAAGGTATACTATATAAGAATACGGCATGCCGAGCTTTGTTCACCGTATTTATTGCTTTTTTATCCGTAAAAATACCTTCTTTCAGTTAATGATACTTAAGAGCTACGCTAGTGGATGGATTTCTTCTTGAAGCGGCCACCTTTAACATCATGAATGTTACCTATTGCGATGAATGCATCAGAATCCCAATCTTCAACAATGGTTTTAAGCTTAGCTTCTTCCAGACGGGTGATAACTACAAAGATCACTTTCTTGTTCTCACCGGAAAATCCGCCTTCTCCATCTAAATAAGTAACACCACGTCCAAGACGCTCTGTCAGAGCTTCCCCGATATCGCGGAATTTATCACTGATAATCCATACTGATTTCGATTGATCCAGACCTTCAAGGGTGATGTCAATAACCTTAAATGCAATATAATACGCAATTAGAGAGAACATCGCGTTATTCCAACCGAACACAAATCCAGCTCCGGACAAGATGAACAGGTTGAAGAACATAACTACTTCACCTACAGAGAAGGGAAGCTTCTTGGCTACTAAAATCGCAACAATTTCTGTACCGTCTAGAGATCCCCCGAAACGTACAACCAACCCAACACCTACACCTAGAATAATACCGCCAAATACGGCAGCAAGCATCGGTTCAACTGTAAAGGCCTCTACATGATGCAGCATTGAAGTGCCGATAGACATAAGTAAAATCGCATATAAGGTAGATAAGGCAAATGTCTTACCGATTTGCTTATAACCGATTAACAGGAACGGAAGGTTGAGCAGTGTCAATAATATACCCAGAGGAATGTCGAATAAATGTGATAACATAATGGAGATACCGGTAATCCCGCCATCAATCATTTGATTAGGTACTAGGAATATCTCAAGTGCAACAGCCATCATGGCGGCCCCTACGGATAACATGATCATACGCTGCGCGAACTTAGCCATTTTATGGGCACCGGTCTTCTGCAGTTTGTTCTGCTCCTCTTTGGTAAACATTTGTGGACTCACATTCATAGAACTCCCCCTACAATTTAACAGTATAGTTTTGAAACATTCGGAAGTATAATTACAATCTATACTTTCTTACATTTCTTCTTATACAATTATTATATCACAAAATATGCTCTAATAATGAATGGAACACGTACTATCCTTCGAAAAATTCAGATTTAGTCCTCTTTCCGGTCATAACAGCGGTGATAACAACTGACATAGCCCTTCACCGAGTTTGACAATTCTCCCTCTCTCCTTAAATTTTACAGGATCAATGAATTCACTGTTCTTTTGATCCTTTTCAAATCCCGCGACTAGCACTGCTATCGTCTCAGGATGCAGCAAAACCGCTGTCATTTCGAAATTAGAATAGAAGCTGCGCATATCCAGATTCGCACTTCCCACCGTACCCAGCAGATCATCTACAATCATGACTTTGGCATGCATAAATCCTTTGGTGTAGCGATAGAACTTCACGCCTGCATCTTGTAAATTCTCCAGATAAGACAAAGAAGCATGATAAACAAGCTTATTATCAGGCTTCGCCGGAATGATGATTCTAACATCCACTCCACGAAGGACTGCACTCTTCAAAGCACGACAAATCGCAGGGTCCGGAATAAAATACGGTGAAGTAATCCAAATTCGTTCCCTAGCAGAGCAAAAAGCGGCAAAATACATCTCTTGAGAAGCATCGATCGCAGCATCCGGTCCACTTCCTACAATCTGCACGGCTTCTTGCTCCTTACAAGAGTGCTCAGGGAACAAACGAGGATGACTCATACCTTCACCAGAGGCCAGTCTCCAATCCTTCAGGAAGACATACTGAATATAATAAACAGAATCTCCTTCTAAACGCAGATGGGTATCGCGCCAGTAACCCATCTTGGCGTCCTTTCCTAAGTAATCATCCCCGATATTCATTCCACCCGTAAAACCAATCAATCCGTCCACCACTAGGATCTTCCGATGATTGCGGAAATTAAACCGACGGTCTAGTAAAGAACTAATCGGAGGTAAAAAAAAGTGGAACTCCACCCCGGCATTTCTCAGGGTTCGAATAAACCTACGGCTTAATCGATGGCTGCCCAGTCCATCACAAAGCAAACGCACCTTTACTCCCTGCCGCGCCTTTCGAATCATAACGTCCTGAAACTGTTCTCCGATCTCATCATCACGATAAATATAAAATTGCATGTGGATATGTTCTTTTGCCTCTTCCATGGCTTCCAGCATAGCGTCGTAAGCTTCTCTTGCAGTTGACAGTACTCTGCTTTTGTTATGGCCTGTAATAGGCCCTTCCGAGAGCTTTGCAAGCAAAACCAATAAACCTTCGTTATTCTCAAACTGAGCGTTGCCAGTATCCGACGCTTGTTTTACTACCTTAATCTTACCAGTGACATACGAACGGATTTCCCGGAAGAGTGAAGTACATCTTTTGTTCAATTTTCTATTCTGTCTGTAGTCACGACCTAGAAAATAATAGAATGCCAGACCGAGCGGTGGACAACAGAAGGAAATAAACAACCATGCTATAGCCCTTTGCGGGCGGCGGTACTCCAGAAATACAATCAATGCAATCTGTATGATAAAAAGAATTAGAATTATCGCGAAAATCTTCAATTCTCTACCCCCTCAATTCATAAAAACAGATGCAATAGACTCTCTGCGATGACTCTAGTACAGGTTTTGCCGTAACTCTCCTTCTTTATTCAAACAAACCGTTGTCATGTTCCTGAAAGATATGGAATACATAGAGTAGTAGGACAATTCGGATGAGCCTAATGGAAGAAAAGTCGTTAGCCTCAGGTATCGCAAGCGGCTGCCATAAGCCGCAGAAAGGAGAAGCCATGAAGAGTCAGCCAGATCATAAACGGATTACGCTGCTTGTCGTAAGGGATGCCGGACGTCCAGTCAAACAGCTCCACATCTCCAAACCGCTAGCGTTCGCCTTGCCGGCAGCAGCAGCCCTGTCTATCTCCAGTCTGGTCACCTCTATGCATTTCCATGCCTCTCAGTCCATCTCACAGCTAGAAGCCGAGGCAGCCGCACTATCGCTAACCAATCTCCGCATGGAAATGAAGGTCGCCGACAAGGATAAAGATTTAACGCAGCTTCGTAGCCAGGTCAGCGAACTTTCGGAAGAGGCAGATAACATTAAAGATAAGCTGAAGAGTGTAAATGCACTGGAACAGGAGCTGCAAGCATTGATTAACAAAAGCAAAGGTGCTGCTGCCGCTACAGACACGAATGAATCCCAACCGGAGAAATCCGCAACAGAAAAATCAAAAGCTGGATCGGCCACTTCAAATTCAACATTAGGTTTATCGAGCCGTCTTTCTTCTCCTGTTCCTAAAGAGACCTCCTTTAAGCAGAGTACTGAAGAGGACTCATCTTCCACTTCTCTATCCGCCATAAGTTTCCGCTTTGGGGCCATCACCGCAGCCCTTCCAAAAACACTCACCCCACAGGTTGGTGGAGAATACATCGCGGTGTATCAGAACGACGCAACGAGCTTGGTGGAAGAAACTAAGGATGACTTTGAGGAGATTCACGGGATGCTTGATGAAATGGTGGAAAGTATCACACAGACGATCACACAGGCAGAGCATGAGAATAACGTACAGGCAAATCTGCAAGCTCAAAAGGCCCGTGCAGAAAAGGCTAAACTTAACGCAGTACCGCTCTGGCCTACCGAGTCCAAAGTCATTTCTTCAAGCTTCGGCTACCGCTCAGATCCATTCAAAGGTTTGTCTGCGTTCCATTCCGGTGTCGATATTGCTGGGAACATCGGTGATCCTGTATATGCTGCCTTAGATGGCGAGGTTATTACTGCGGAACAAATGGGCGCACGCGGAAAATACATCGTGATTAAGCATTCAAATGGATTGGAAACCTGGTACATGCATTTGAACGGAATGATCGTATCTGCGGGAGACAAGGTTAGCAAGGGGCAGAAAATCGGCTTGCTTGGAAGCACTGGCCGAAGCACAGGTCCTCATCTTCATTTTCAGGTTGTGAAGCAGAATAAAACTGTCAACCCTTTGGCGTATGTCAAACCCTAAAGGGTTGCATTTAATTTCAAAATAGGAGGAATTTATAAATGTGGAACAAACGGCAGCAGCGTGTCCCCTTTAAATCTACCGATTCCCTAATTGGGCATGGAGGAACACTGGAGGGTAAGGTCCAATGTGATACAAACCTGCGGATTGAGGGTACCTTTAGCGGTGAGATTATTTGCAGTGGTGTCGTAACTGTAGGAGAAGAAGGAACAGTGCGCTCCAGTATTAAAGCGGAGGAAATCGTGATCGCCGGCAAAGTATACGGGGATGTTACGGCTGATCGCAGACTCATTATGACCGGAACCGGGGAGTTGCATGGCAATATTTCAGCAGGAGCACTTAGCATTATGGAAGGCAGCCTCCTGAATGGCTCCATTGCCATGCAAGAACAGCCCACCTCTGAAAAAGCAGGTGAGCCCAAAAGTAATATGAAAAAGGACAAGGCAGCCAAGCGCTCCTCCAAAGCTCAAGGAACACTTGAAGCCGGCTAGACTTATTTCTATGAAGCAACGTCCCTTTTACGGAAGACAATCCAGGAAATGGCCAGGAATAGGATATAGTACACCGCTAATACAGCTATGGAGAAGCCAAGTGTAGAGCCCCCCGGACCCGTATCCGACAATAGGTAGCCTCTTAGATCCATATGTGTGAAGATCAAGTATTGGGCCCATTCAAACCGTTCTGGACTAAAAATAACCGTAAAAATACTCTTGGCAAACATAATAAATAAGGATAATCCAATAGCCAGCCCACTTGCGCGGAATACGCTAGATACCATGAAAGCCAGAGCAGCAGTCAAGAAAAGCTCAATGTAACGACATAGGAGATCTAGGAAGGAATATTCCGCTGGACTCCAAGCCGTAATGGATGACATCGTATCTCCCGAAGATGAGGAGAAGATTAACGAAGCACCAAACCCAAAAGCAATCAATACTGCGGTGCTAAGCAAACTGAATAACACCATGGAAATATATTTCGAGAGCAGGATCTTGGAGCGACTCCACGGGCGAATCAGCAGCAGCTTGATGGTTCCCCAGGTAAATTCGCCCGCTACGGAGTCAGAAGCCACTACAACGGTAAAGATTGTATTCAAGAAGAACGCAATACTCACCGTCATCTGAAAATTGTCCCAAAGCCCCAGAAGCGATGAATCGCCTTCGCTTGTGAAATAAATAAGCGCAGGAAGCAGCACGCTCATCACTGCAAGAATAAGCAGCATAATCCATGTGCGGACACGGCTGTATATTTTGATATTCTCATTATGTATGAGAGCTGTAAACTCACCCAATTCCTTCACCTCCTGTAACCTCTAAGAATTGATCCTCCAGCGTACGGGCAAGAGTTCTGATGTTATATACCTTAATCCCACCTGCCACTAGCTTGGCATTTAATTCTGCAATCTCCTCACGCTCTGCCTCAAGCACAAGTCCCCCACTCTTAAATACTCCACGTCCAATGAGGGCTAACGCAGCTTCAGCATTATCAACCTCGAACAAGGTTTCTCCCAGAGGCATTACAGTATTGCCTACCCCTTTTAGCTGCTTCACATCCACCAGTCGTCCATTTTGGATAATCGCTACGCTGTCACACATGAGCTCCATCTCGGAAAGTAAATGACTGGAGACGAATACAGTTGTTCCTTCTTCCTGACATAAACGGCGTAAATAGTCTCGGAGCTCGCGTATCCCTTGTGGGTCCAGCCCGTTGGTTGGCTCATCTAGAATCAGCAGCTTGGGTCTGTGCAGCAGTGCTTGAGCCACTCCCAGCCTCTGACGCATACCTAGCGAATAGGTCTTAACTTTATCATGAATTCTTTGACCCAGTCCGACTAGCTCGACAACCTCATCTATCCGTTGCTTCGTTACCCCTGGTACCATCCGTGCATATTGGCGCAGATTCTGATAACCTGTGAGGAACTTGTACATCTCTGGATTTTCTACAATGGCCCCTATATTTGCGATAGCCTCTTCAAAATGGTTTTTAATACTACGGCCACAGATCAAGATGTCTCCACGACTAATGGAAATCAATCCTACCATCATCCGTATTGTAGTAGTCTTACCTGCTCCGTTGGGTCCCAAAAAACCGAAGATTTGTCCAGGCGGGATGTCCAGCGTTAAATCGCTCACCAGCGTTTTCGAGCCGATTTTTTTGGTGACTCCCTGCAGGCGGGCAACAGGCTCCATCAATATTTCTGTATTCGACATAGTCTCACTTCCTTTCATCTATAACCTAGTTTACCACATATACCCTTTTTTCCGAAAATCACTAGAGGATAAGAGTCTGCCAGTTAAAAAAGGAACCTGACTTCTCCGGTATTAGGAAGAGTCAGGTCCCCTTATTCAATCAGTTCCTATTTCATTCAAGTACAACAGTTTAACCGCCAACACGGGCAAGCTCGCGCATATTCGCTTCAAATGCAGCCATCAACGCAGCTTCTCCGGTCAATCCGGTTTGTTCTACCTTGCGAATTTGCTCCATCATCCGTTTGTAATCCTTCGGAATGACACGAACGAAGTTCGGCAAGCTATCTGCCCACTGATCCAGTACCCGTGCGCCAGCCGCACTACCTGTAAGCTCGGTATGGCGGATAATCAGCTCACGCAGCTCTTCGATCTCCTCAGACTCTTCCACTCTCTCGAGCAGTACCATTTCGAGATTGCAGCGGCCGATGAAGGTTCTATCTGGGTCGTAGACATAAGCGATACCGCCTGACATCCCTGCCGCAAAGTTACGGCCAGTTTCACCAAGGACAACCACTCGGCCTCCAGTCATGTATTCACAGCCGTGGTCACCCACGCCTTCTACAACAACCTTCGCTCCGGAGTTACGGACGGCAAAACGTTCACCAGCGATACCGTTGATATAAGCTTCTCCACCTGTTGCACCGTAGAATGCAGTATTTCCGATAATGATATTGTCCTCAGCAGCAAAGGTAGCTTTCGGAGATGGCTTGATAATAATCTTACCACCCGACAATCCTTTACCTACATAGTCATTGGAATCTCCTTCCACCGTAAGCGTGATTCCCTTAGGCACGAATGCACCCAAGCTTTGACCAGCAGAACCGGTGAAATGAAGCCGAATCGTATCGTCCGGCAAACCTGCGGCCCCATACTTGCGGGTCAGCTCGCTGCCAAGGATAGTTCCGACGGCACGATTAACGTTCGTGATTGGCAGTGATGCCTCAACAGCCGTACCTGATTCCAGTGCAGGTGCTGCCAGGTCGAGCAGCTGCGAAACATCCAGTGTCTCTTCCAGACCGTGATTCTGGTATTTACTGCGGAAGCGTGTGCTTCCTTCCGGTAATTCCGGTGTATGCAGCAGGCTGCTCAAATCTATGCCTTTCTTCTTCCAATGCTTCGACGCCTGAGTTGCATCTAGACAATCGGTACGGCCTACCATCTCTTCAATTGTACGGAAGCCGAGACTTGCCATAATTTCACGTAGATCCTGTGCGACGAAGGTCATAAAGTTAACTACATGCTGCGGATCACCGGTAAAGTTCTTACGAAGATCCGGATTCTGTGTAGCTACACCAACCGGACAAGTATCCATTTGGCAGACACGCATCATAATACAGCCAACAGATACTAGTGGAGCAGTGGCAAAACCATACTCTTCGGCCCCAAGCAATACAGCTACAGCCAAATCGCGACCGCTTAGCATTTTACCATCTGTTTCCAGAACTACACGGTCACGCAGATTGTTGAGCATCAATGTCTGATGGGTTTCAGCCAAGCCAAGCTCCCACGGAAGACCCGCATGACGAATGGAGTTCATCGGCGATGCCCCGGTACCTCCATCATAGCCACTAACCAAGATAATATCAGCGCGCCCTTTGGCTACACCCGCAGCAATCGTACCCACTCCAACTTCCGATACGAGCTTAACATTAATATTTGCACGTGGATTTGCATTTTTCAGATCATAGATCAGCTCTGCCAAATCCTCGATAGAGTAAATATCATGATGCGGTGGAGGTGAGATCAGACCCACACCTGCTGTTGAGCCACGTACTTCAGCGACCCAAGGATAAACTTTACGTCCTGGAAGCTGTCCACCTTCCCCTGGTTTAGCGCCCTGCGCCATTTTAATCTGGATCTCATCAGCGTTAACTAGATAGTTCGAGGTAACACCAAAACGTCCAGAAGCTACTTGTTTAATCGCACTGCGACGTGAATCACCATTGCTATCCGGAATATAGCGGGCTGGATCTTCGCCGCCTTCACCTGTATTACTCTTGCCACCGATCCGGTTCATCGCAATGGCCAATGTCTCATGTGCTTCCTTACTAATGGAACCAAAGGACATTGCACCCGTCTTAAACCGTTTCATAATGGATGATGCCGGTTCTACTTCTTCCAGTGGAATCGGTTCATAGGCTGACTTGAATTGCAACAAGGAACGGAGCGTCAACTGCTTCTCGCTTTCCCCTTGAACAAGGGCAGCATATTTCTTGTACATATCATAATTCCCGCTACGCACAGAGTGCTGAAGCAGATGAATCGTCTGTGGATTGAATAGATGCTCTTCCCCATCATTACGCCATTGATAATCGCCACCGGAGTCAAGCACCTTATCATTTCCGTCTTTTTCTGTAAAAGCACGGTTATGATGGATAAGCGCCTCAGTTGCCACTTCCTCCAAGCCAATACCGCCAATCCGGGAAGGTGTCCAAGTAAAGTAACGATCCACGAACTCAGAGTTCAGACCCACAGCTTCAAAAATCTGCGCACCGCGGTAAGATTGAATCGTCGAAATTCCCATTTTGGAAAGAATCTTAACTACGCTCTTAGTCGCAGCTTTAATATAGTTCTTCACTGCTTTTTCATGCGAGATTCCCCGCAATAAGCCTTGGCCGATCATGTCATCCAAGCTTTCAAAAGCCAGATAAGGATTTACTGCGCTCACACCATAACCGAGCAACAGCGCATAATGATGGACTTCACGTGGTTCACCGGATTCCAGCAAAATACTAACTTTCGTCCGTGTTCCTTGGCGGATCAAATGGTGATGCAGACTCGATACCGCAAGCAGAGCTGGAATCGCAGCATTCTCACTGTCCACACCGCGGTCAGTCAGAATCAGAATGTTATGCCCTTTAGCCATAACACGGTCAGCAGCCTCGTTCATGCGCTCAAGCGCGATGCGTAATCCTTCTGCCCCAAGCTCAGCCGGAAAAAGAATTGGAATAGACATCGATTTGAAGCCTGCACGGCGAACATGGCGAATCTTAGCAAAATCTTCGTTCGAAAGAATTGGCGTTTGCAGCGAGATCTGGCGGCAGCTTTCCGGTTCCGGTTTAAGCAAATTACGCTCTGGTCCAATCGTAGTCGTTGTGGATGTAACCAGCTCTTCACGAATGGCATCGATGGGTGGATTCGTTACCTGAGCAAACATTTGTTTGAAATAGTTATAGAGACGTTGCGGGCGGTCCGAAAATACGGCGAGTGGAGCATCATAACCCATGGAACCGACAGCTTCAGCACCAGTAGATGCCATTGGCTCAAGCACCTTGCGCAAGTCTTCAAAAGTATAGCCGAAAGCCTGCTGTAGCTGTTGTACATTGTCATGCTTAGGATTTGGCAGTTCAGGTGCATCCGGAAGCTCATCAAGACTGATCAAATGCTCATCCAGCCATTGGCGATAAGGCTTCTCAGAGGCGATAGCCGATTTAACTTCCTCATCAGAGATAATGCGGCCTTCCTTCGTATCCACGAGCAGCATGCGTCCAGGTTTCAGGCGGTCTTTATATAAGATGTCCTCTGCTGGAATGTCCAGTACACCGGCTTCTGAGGATAAAATAATCATATCGTCTTTCGTTACATAATAACGAGCAGGACGCAGGCCGTTACGGTCCAGAATAGCGCCGATTTGTATACCATCGGTAAAGCCCATTGCAGCAGGCCCGTCCCATGGCTCCATTAGAGTACTGTGATATTCATAAAATGCTTTTTTATCAGCATCCATACTATCATGATTGCTCCATGGTTCAGGAACCATCATCATGGCTACCTGTGGCAGGGAGCGTCCGCTCAAATAGAGAAACTCAAAGGTGTTATCGAACATTGCAGTGTCCGATCCATCCGGGTTAATAACAGGCTTGATCTTGTTCAGATCTTCACCAAACACTTCGCTCTTAAACAATGACTGGCGCGCATGCATCCAGTTCACATTACCACGCAAGGTGTTGATCTCACCGTTGTGGATCATAAAGCGGTAGGGATGCGCACGTTCCCAGCTTGGGAAGGTGTTCGTGCTGAAACGGGAGTGAACTAACGCGATCGCTGATTCCAGCTCTTCGTTCTGCAAATCCAGGTAGAATTGTCCGACTTGTTCTGTAGTCAGCATGCCTTTGTATACAATCTTACGGCACGACAAGCTTGGAATATAGAAGGATTCATCCTCTTCTGCACCACCGTAACGAATGGCAAGCTCTGCACGTTTGCGGATTACATAAAGCTTACGTTCAAAAGACAACTCATTCGTGACCGAAGCCGAGCGGCCGATAAATACTTGACGCACAAAAGGCTTAGCAGCTTTCGCTGTCTTGCCAAGCATTTCATCATAGGTAGGCACATCACGATAGCCGAGTACTATTTGACCTTCTTCAGCAATAATATTGCTTAAGAGAGCTTCATGCTGTGCCCGAACTTCATCGTTATGAGATAAAAAGATCATGCCCACGCCATAATGGCCTTGTTCCGGCAAAGCAAAGCCTAGCTTCTGAGCTTCGCTTGCAAAGAAACGGTGCGGAATTTGAAGCATGATACCTGCTCCGTCACCAGAGTTGGGTTCGCTACCTTGGCCTCCCCGATGCTCCATATTAAAGAGCATTGTCAAAGCATTACTTACGATATTGTGAGACGGTGTGCCTTTAATATGAGCTACAAATCCCATGCCGCAAGCATCTTTTTCGAACTGGGGATCATACAGGCCCTGTTTTACGGGCAGTTCAGTGTGTTTCATCGAACGCAACCTTTCTATTATAAAGTATGCAATGTCTTAGGAAAATTTTTCACATGAAAATCTTAATAATTATTCAATCCAGATTAGTGCTATTATTTTATCACCGAGGTATCATCAGCGCAATTTAAACTTTTTTATGATGCTGATTAACAATTGTTTTTGCATCACAGCTTTAGCGAGTAAAAGTTTAAAAAAACTTCATGTTGCATAATTATACATAAATAACGCATAAGTGCATATGCAATGAAAGCGTTGCAAGATTTTTCAATCCTTCTAATATGTTTGCAAGAAAAAGGGTTTTTATGATTTTAAATCAAAAAAAGCGTCTCCCGGAGGAGACGCTTTTTTATACTTTTTTTTCAAAAAATTTATCAGTTTATACAGTCAAAACTTGTTCACTATTCACTCCAACTTCATTCTCACGGCTACGAGTCATGAAGTAAGCGAAGGTAAGAGCAAGGAATCCAAGACCAAAGATTGCCAGGATACCTACATCTCCCCACATTGCACTGAAGTCACCTGTAGAAATTACTGCTTTGAGACCACTAACTGTGTAAGTCATTGGAAGCAGTGGATTAAAGAATTTCATCCAGTCAGGGATCAATTCAAGTGGGAATGTTCCGGCACTAGTTGTTAATTGGAAGATAAGAATAACGATAACAACGAAACGTCCCGGTTGATCCATCCAAGTAACAATCGCTTGAACTACCCATGTGTAAACTAAGCTTGTTAAGAATGTAAATACGAAGAATAGCGGTTTACTTTGTACTTCCAGTCCAAGTCCGTACAATACAACCACAGCAGCCAGCATAGACTGGATAAAGCTCATGATTGTGAAGGTAAGCGTACGGCTGATGAAACGGTTCATACGGCTAGCACCAAGGACAGCCGAATCACGCATTGGAATAACAATTGTTGAAATCAAAGCACCTACAAACAATCCAAGGGATAGGAAGTAAGGAGCAAAACCTGTACCATAGTTCGGAACATGATTCACAACTTTATCCTCAACCACAACTGGTTGTGCGAACATTTCCATCATTGCATCTGTTTTGTTCACACTGCCTGTTTTTTCAGCAGCATCGCCAAGCTTAGTTGCCAGTTCTGTTGATCCAGATTTCAGATCATCCATACCATCTTTCAGCTCGCCTGCGCCATCAGCCAGTTTTTTCGAACCATCTGCAACCGCACTGATACCGGAACCTAGTTCGCCTACACCGCTAAGCAGTTTTGAGGTACCATCACCAAGTGCTTTACCGCCTTCAGCCAGCTTGCTGCCTCCAGCTGCAGCTTCTTTAAGCTTCGCACCAAATTGTTGCATTCCTGCATTCAGCTTATCGCCACCAGTTACAAGTGCAGATGCGCCTTGTGCCAGTTTTTGTTGTCCTGTCAACAGCTGTGTGCTACCAGCATTTAATTGCTTTGCTCCATCATGCAACTGAGTTACACCAGCAGCTACCTGCTGTGAACCCGAGTGCAGTTGAGTTGCACCTTGTGCCAGTTGCTCTTGCCCACTGTGGAGTGCAGTAGCACCCTGTGCCAGCTGCTCTTGGCTTTGTTGTAGTTGCTCACTGCCTTGTGCCACGGCTGCACTAGCTGCCAGCAGCTTCTGTACCGCTGGATTTTGTGCCAGCTCAGGACTAGCCTGTGCCAATTGCTCCAATCCTTGAGCTACCGCTTTAGCACCCTCAGTTACCTTCGTGCTGCCTGCGGCGGAAGCTTGCAAACCCGCTTCCAGTTTCGCGCTGCCATCTACGGAAGAAGTTAAGCCCGCTTCCAGCTTCGCGCTGCCATCAACTAAAGATTGTGTTCCTGCTTGTAGTTTAGAAGTACCATCCACAGCAGACTGTGTTCCCGCCTGAAGCTGTGTAGCACCTGTTACAGCTTGTTTCAAGCCGTCACTAAGCTGTTTACTGCCGGCAGAACTTTGTGCAACACCGTCTTGAAGTTGCGTATGTGCAGTAGACAATTGTTGCAATCCGCTTGCCAACGTGGTTGATCCTGTTTTAAGCGCCGTAGCACCTGCATTCAAATCAGTCACACCTTGTGTAAGGGGTTCTACACCATTTTGAAGTTTACCTGTACCATCTGTCAGTACAAGTAGATTATCTTTCAGCTTCAAGGCTCCGTCATCTAGCTTACCAGCGCCATCAGCGATCTTGGAAGCACCATCTCCGGCTTCGCCCAATCCATCAGATACTTCTGTAATCTGATTGAATACAGACTCAACATAAGCTTCTGTTACTTTAGCAGATACTTTATTTTTAATTTCTGCTACAGCCGTACCACCGATCTGACCAGCCAAGAAGTTATAACCTTCATTTGGCTCATAAATAATTTTTGCCGGCTGTGGTTCATCATCCATAAGAGTAGTAGCTTTAGCAGAAAAGTCTTCCGGAACAATGATCGACATATAATAAGTATTGTCCTTCATTCCTGCTTCCGCTTCTTCAAGGGAAACGAAGTTCCACTGGAAGCCGTCGGTTACCTTCAACTCTTCTATAAGATCATTACCGGCTTGTAGTTGCTTGCCTTCATAATTAGCGCCGACATCCTGGTTGACCACAGCAACCGGAAGTTCATTCATCTTGCCATACGGATCCCAGAATGCCTTCAGGAAGAATCCGCTGTACATCACCGGAATAAATAGGATAGCAATCATCGGAATCAGCACCTTCGGATTTCTAAGGGCTGCTCCAAGATCCTTGGTAAATACGGATAATGATTTCATTCTGGTTCTCTCCTTATGAGCTTATGCTCTCTTTAAAATGCTTTGTTTGCGAAATATTACGTAACACTAAGTGACTGTTTTCCCCATTCGGTCAATTTAGGGCATAAAAAAATGCCTTGCGGCTCTTCTTCAATGCCTAATCATCTTGAGAATTGTTAAGGGAAAGCGAATCGAGTGATGCTGAGAACGCCATCCCTATCCTGAATCAACCCTTACTGTGCCAATCCTTCGGCGAGAAACAAATGAAAATACATCTTGATCTGTTCCTTGTCCAAGGGAGTATGTGTTTTATTCAGTTCAGCAGTCAATACAATATATAATCTGAACATGACTACCGAGACGATTTTGGGATCGCAAGGTTTGATTTCTCCCTGTTGGAGCGCTTGTTGCACCTCCCGTTCTAAATATTCTAAAACTACGTTCTCGATCTTCTCGAGTCCTTCTCCAGCCTGCGGCGTACCGAATTCGCGATTCTCCTGGGAAAGTTTTATGAATAGCTCCTGCTCACTTCGAAACTCAAGCAGAGCATCCAGCACACGATGCAAGTTATCAAAGAAAGGTCTGTCTCGCCTGATCTCCCGCTCAGCTATCGTCTTCATTTCCATCATCATATCGCGCAGGATCTCGTCAAACAATTGCTCTTTGTTTGTAAAAAAGGTGTAGATGGTTCCCTTACCGACATTTGCAATCTTAGCAACCTGATCCATTGTAGTTGCCTTATAGCCAAATAATGAAAAAGATTTCGCTGCGGCCTGAAGCACCTGCTGTCTTCGATCCACCACTGCCACCTGTGCACACTTCCTTTCTCCAGAAAATATCGTTCCCGCTGACTTCTGACCACTTTACTAATCCGGTCAATTGGTCATTCACTACTTTATCATGTTGTTTTCTAGTTTGCAATACTTTGGGCGAACCTTTTATTTTTTTATTTATTGCAGGGTTTTAACTTTCTATTTACGTCTTACTTGTATAATGTGAGTATAGTATAGATTTCCTAGTATAATTAGAAGAAGGAAAGCATTTCTATAGAAAAGGAAAGTAGCAGGTGAACTTATGCGAAAGAAAAGAGTACTGCTGTTTTCGGAAGGCTTCGGTACGGGCCACACAGGAGCAGCCTATGCTCTGGCCGAAGGAATAAAGCTGCTGAATCCGGATGTCCAGTGCCGAGTCATCGAGCTGGGGAAATTTCTTAACCCGACGGTCGCCCCTTGGATTCTTTCCGCTTACCGCAAAACAGTTAGCAGCCAGCCTAAGCTGGTCGGCATGATGTATAAGACACAATATCATAAATCATTGAACCCGTTGACTAAAATGGCGCTTCACCGGATTTTTTATACACATGCTTCACAGGTGATCGAACAGCTAAAGCCTGATTTGATTATCTGCACTCATCCCATTCCGGCTGCGGTCATTTCCAGACTAAAGCGTCGTGGATTAAATGTACCTCTGTATACATTAATTACAGATTATGATGCACATGGGAGCTGGGTAAATTCCGAGGTCAATCGTTATCTCGTATCTACCCCACGCGTCAAATCCATTCTGACAGGCCGTGGGATCGCTCCAGAGCTAGTAACCGTCACTGGCATCCCAGTGCATCCAAAGTTCTGGGAACGCTCCAACAAGACGCTGCTGCGCAAGGAACTGGGATTGGCTGATATCCCAACCGTACTCATTATGGGTGGAGGTTGGGGGTTAATGTTCGGCAAAGAGATTATGCATTCCCTCACCGCCAGAATGGATGATATTCAGCTCGTCTTCTGTATGGGCAGTAATGAGAAGCTAATCGCCAAAATGAAGTCCAATCCACTGCTCAATCATCCCAATGTTAAAATTCTGGGATATAGCAGTGAAATCAATAAATTGATGGATGCCTCAGACCTGCTGATCACGAAGCCTGGAGGGATGACCTGCACAGAAGGTCAGGCCAAAGGAATTCCGATGCTTTTCTATAAAGCTATTCCAGGTCAGGAAGAGAAAAACTGCCAATATTTCGTAGAGCTTGGGCTGGCAGAGGTGCTCGACTCGGAGGTAGTGAACAAATGGTTCACTATGATGCTTCGTGAATATTCAGTTCTGGAAGAGCAACGCAGACGACGTCTCGCTCCAGATAAACATCAACCACAAAGCTGTGCGACTACTGTTCTGAAGATGTTAGGTAACCCCGTAAGCGAGGCAACTGAAATCAGAGGCTCTAGAGCGCAAGCACGTAATGAAGAACCTGTATGTATTACACCTTAAAGAATAAGCAGGTAGTCAGGGAATTTCCCCCGGCTACCTGCTTTTTTTAATATAAATCGGATTGGTTTAAATTTCTACACTCTCACCAGCTTTAAGCGGGAAACCTTCCACTCCCTCTTGGTGCAGGCGATCGCAGAAATCAGCACCATCCTGAGCAATATCCGGAAATGTATTGTAATGTAGCGGGATCACCTTATCCGCCCGCAGCCAGCGTGCGGCCAGCAAGGCGTCATCCGGTCCCATGGTAAGCATATCGCCTATAGGCAGAGCTGCCAGGGCAATCGCATTCGTTTCTCCAATGAGGCGCAGATCACTGAATAGCGCGGTATCCCCCGCATGGAAAATCGTCTTGCCCTCAATCGTCAATAAAATCCCCGCGGGTTGTCCAGCATAAATCCAAGAGTCGCCCTCCTGAATGGATGAGGAATGAAATGCCTGCGTAAATTTCACAGTCATCCCGGCATAGCTATGACTACCACCTATATTCATGTGCTTTACCTGTGCACCCTTCATCCGGCAATATTCGGCAAGCTCAAACACCGCAAAGATCGGACAATCATTCTGTTTGGCAATTTCGACAGCATCTCCAAAATGGTCAGAGTGGCCGTGAGTAAGCAGAACGGCATCAACGGAAATATCGGCAGGTGAAATACCGGAGTTCGGATTGCCTGACAAAAAAGGGTCAATAATAACCTTCACGTTCCCCGTCTCTACCAGCAGAGCTGAATGTCCATAATAAGTGATTTTCATGGTTATCTTCCACCTCCAGATTCATATAGTTTAGTTTACCCTATATAGCGCTGAGGTTCACAGATCCACCAAATTTATTTATAAAAAGTATGATTGCCAATGGTTTTAACATAAGTCTGTGTATGATGTACGGTCAGATCCTGTGCAAGTTTTAGCGACAAGAAAAAGTAAGTATTATCGGGAACTTCCTTTACTCCGGAGAGTGCAGCATTCACCGCTTTAATACTATCATCGTTAGGCTTCACACGGTTAAGACGCCCGTTAGCTACAGGGCTGAACTGGCTCTTCTGATAAATAACCTTATATATCGTGTCGGGGAAATTGGCTGACCGCAGCCTATTCAGAACAACGTTGGCAACTGCCACCTTGCCCTTGTACGGTTCACCTTCCGCCTCTGCCATTACAATTTTTTGTAGCAGAAGCAGTTCTTCTTCGGATACAGCGTAGCGCCGGGTTGCTTTACTTTGCTGCTCCTGGCTTAATAGCTCTGTCCGAGAGAAGTACAATGTTGTGAGGGGATGTTTCTGAGAAGCCGAGACTGTCTTCGCTGTCGCCTGACTACTCTTTGTTGCTGTTTCCGCCAATTGCGACGCTTTTTGCGCAGCTGGCTTGGATTGTACTACATCAGCCTTCACCCGAATAATGGAAACGTTCGATGTGTTTTTTGTGTTTTTTTGTTTTATTTTTTTTACACTAAGCCATTCCACACCCTTCGCCGGTTTCCAAGCGGAACTTAAAAGACTGAATGTGTTATTAAGCTTATTGGCTTGTGTAACTTCAGTAATGCCCCTCGTAATGCTACTCGTTATACTAGACTTCGATTCATCTTGCAAAAGAGAAAGTACGGATGCACGGCTGGTGGATTGCAACTTATCCATCTGCACCCTGTCCATCTTCCCTTCCGCAACTTGTTCGGGTTGCAATAAGCTTATGGCAGAGAAACACACTAGTATAACGCCAACGAGCAACGCAATATAGCGGTTTTGTTTAAAAATTAACATGATATTCCTCCTATTTCACGGCACATTCCTATTGTATGTAACCGAAAACGGAAGCTTTGAAAACTTTATTATCGATTTTAAACTGTAAACTTTTCAATAATTTCATACATAGGAATGGCATACATTCTGGTAGCATACAACACAAAACTATCAATCGTCCAGTCTCTCTGATAGTTTTTTAGGTTCCAATCATCATCCAATTTCAGTAAGTTTTCCAGCAATTTATCATCATATGAATTTTTTCCCCGGTACTTTCGAGCCACGGTAAGATGCGGTTTATAGGCCCTGGATTCGCCTGAAAAACCTAGTGGAAACGTCGCTGAATGCACTCTGGCAGCTAATGAATTTAATGCCTCTATTTCGCCGGAAACCCCTATCCACAGGACTCTTGGGGAAGCTGGAAGACCAAATGTGTCCCATTTGTCCAACGACAGATTGAAGGGTCTGCCTTGACCAGCAGTCCGCCTCAAGGATTTTACTAAATCTGGAATTTCAGCCTTTGGGGTATCTCCTAAAAATTGCAGGGTAATATGATAATCTTGCGGATTTGTCCATTTAGCAAAATCAAAATTTTCAGATAGCTTTGAACATGCCTGTGCCACTATTTCTTGCAGCTCAGAAGGTAATTTCACAGCTAGAAAAAGCCGTTCTGATTCGTTCTCTGATGGTTTAGCATCCATGGTCAATTTCACCTTCTCCAATAGATTTGGTATTCTTAACCTATAACATGATCCATATCCATTAAACCACAAAGTAGGAGGAACACATCATGACTAAGTCTATAGTATGTCTACAACCACTTACATCTCAGCAGCAGGAAAGGATCAAAGCGGCTGCCCCAGGCTATACATTTACACAAGGAGACGCAAAAAATCCGGATTTGCAGCTGCTTGCAGAAGCAGAAATTGTAATTGGCTGGGCAAAAGGTATTTCGGATACACTCCTTCGCCCCGAGTCCTCCCTTCGCTGGGTTCAGTCCTGGTCTGCTGGTATTGAGAAGCTTCCTCTCGATCGTCTTAAGGAACAAGGAATCCTGCTTACCAGTGGGAGCGGAGTTCATGCCGAACCTATTTCTGCGGTAATCTTCGGGTTCATGCTTCTCTTCACACGTAATTTGCATACGGCTGTACGTAATCAGCAGAACCGGATTTGGAAATCTGATGGCAGTGAAAGCGAGCTGTTCGGTAAAACAGCCGTAATAGCTGGAACTGGAGCGATCGGCAGTGAAACCGCCAGAATTGCTAAAGCCTTCCGGATGAAGACTATCGGTGTCAGCCGTTCCGGTAAACCAGTCGCAGACTTTGATCAAATCTATACAACAGATCGTTTATCCGAAGCTGTAAGTCAAGGCGATTTCATCATCAACACCCTTCCTATTACCGATGAGACCAAGCATTTATTTAATGCCACCAGCTTCTCCGCGTTTAAAGAAGGCTCCTATTACATTAACATTGGCCGGGGCGCAACTACCGATACAGAGGCGCTGATCGATGCATTGAATCGTGGACAACTCCGTGGCGCTGGGTTGGATGTTTTTGAGACCGAACCCCTTCCGCAGGATCATCCGCTTTGGTCTATGGAGCAGGTTATCATCACTCCACACTCCGCTGGAATTACAGATCAATACGCTGACCGGATTGTTAATATTTTTACCGAAAATGTGAAGTCTTACTTATCATCAGGCACGCCTTCTCTAAATCTTGTTGATTATGACCGGCAATATTAAAAATAAGCTTTACAAAACAGGAACATCTGTTCTATAATAAGAAAATCCAAAGTTATCCATAAAGAGAGGGTTAGTGCAATGAAGGTCACGGTCACAGAATATAACGAACAATGGGGTCTAATGTTCAACCAAGAAGCTCAGAAGATTAAAGATATCTTTGCTGATGCCCTCGTTGATATTCACCATATTGGCAGCACTTCTGTTTCCGGACTCAAAGCAAAACCAATCATAGATATAATGCCTGTAGTACGAAATATCGAAGCTGTAGATGAGTTCAACCGGCAAATGACAGCACTTGGTTATGAATGTATGGGTGAGTTCGGTATCAGTGGCAGAAGATATTTCAGAAAAGGCGGAAATAGCAGAACCCATCATGTTCATGTCTTCCAAATGGATAATAAGATAGATATCGGTCGTCATCTGGCTGTAAGAGACTACCTCCGATCACATCCGGAGGCGGTTAAACAGTACGGAGATTTAAAAGATACTCTTGCCAAACAATTCCCAGAGGATATTGGAGCTTATATAGACGGGAAAGAAGAATTTGTAGTTAATCTTGAAAAAACTGCATATGAGTGGTATTTAAATCAATAATCCTTATAAAAATAGCCCCTGCTGTTCATTTAGATCATCCTAAATGAACAGCAGGGACTACTTGTCTAAGAGCCTCTAATCCAAATCATAAATCGAGCCGACTTTCAGTCCGTACAGCTCATTATATATTTTCTCTGCAAAAGCATCAGTCATCCCTGCGATATAATCAATCACCATATGCTCCCAGGTCCAAATCGGCTTTGCCTGCTTCTGATCTTTCTCAAAGCGCTGCAGCCAATCCGATGGAATAATGGCTTTAGAGGTCTGTGGATCCAGAAATGCTCCCCATAGACGGCGCAAAATCCACTCACTACGTTTCTGCAGCCGCTGCACACGCAAATCACGGATCATAGTGACCCATGCGAAGCTTTTCAGCACACTGACGGTCCGCAGCATATCTTCATCTTCTTTTCCTTCCTTTATAAAGGTGACCTTCTTCCAGTCTCCATCTTGGATCACTCCCAAGCTTGCGACAAAGGTACTTACCCAATAAGCCTTAACTTCACGTCGAGTGCGGGAATAATCGTTTTCACAGGTTGGCATTTTTTCCTTCCAAACCCGAAGAAATGAACTGAGCACTTCCTCGACCTTCGCGCGAATACCTTCCTCTTCCCAGCCCTTCCAGAAGAAATCCTCGAGCGTGGTGATTTTCTCCACGATTAACCGCTGGATATAAGAATCATGCATAAAGTGTTCATGCACTTCAATCTTTCCGGCTTTAATCCCATCCTCCAGATCATGTGCAGAATAAGCGATATCGTCACAAAGGTCCATAAGCTGAGCCTCCAACGTTTTCTTACCTGCTGGTATTCCCCATTCTTTGCGGATCTCCGAAATATATCCCCATTCGTGCAGGTACATCCCCTTCTTCAGCGAGGTGCCGGGAAAAGGATACTTATTTATGCCTAGCAGCACAGCATCCGACAGATTTAGGCCATCAATATTTTCACGCTTCTCCAGAAACATAATCAGCCGATAGTTGTGGGCATTGCCTTCGAAATGCTCATAACGTTGCTTCATCTGCTCATGGATCAGCAGCCGATCCACACCCGTTGCGCCTGATTGCAGCGCAGCCTCGTTAGTTTTCTTTTCAATAAGCTGTTCCAAAATATTATCCAGCACTTCTTCCCCTTTATGTCCAAAGGGAGGATGGCCAAAATCATGAGCGATAGCTGCGCATTCCACTACCTCTGGATCGATAACAAGACCCGGATTCTCCGCCTTAGTGGTTTCCACTTCTGGATACGATCGCAGCAGACTTTTCGCCGCCTCACGGGCAATCTGCGCAACTTCAAGTGAGTGAGTCAGACGCGTACGGTAATAATCACCCGTCCCTGCTCCGAATACTTGTGATTTACCTTGTAACCTACGAAAAGTAGGCGAATGAATCAGACGTGAATAATCACGCTCATAAGCAGCTCTCGACGTTTCAAGGCGGGTAATCTCCGGATATTGCCGGTGTTCTCTTTTTTCAATAAGTGTCATATTCCCACCCCTAACCAAATGTCTGTATATAGTACTTCATTATAAGGCATTTTCATAACTATTTTCACATCAAAATACAAAAGCTAATTTAATTATAAACGGGTATGTGGATAACTATGTAATCATCAGCAGCCAAAATGAATCTCATAACCTGTACATGAAGGTATAGTAGAAAGAAGAAAGAGCACGAAAAAAGACTGGTTGTCTATACAAAACTTAAACTATGAATATACCGACCCCCAAAAGGAGCACTCTAAAATAAAAAAACAGGTGAAATGATGAAAACTCGCAGCAAAATTATGATGATCACCCTTACACTCTTTTTATGCTTCACGAACTCTGCTCTAGGCAGTCCAAGCAAAAACCGCGACTACTACGAAAAAAGAGGAGACATGATTTGGGAAGTACATACTAACCAAAAAGTGATTGCATTGACGTTCGATGACGGTCCTGACCCTACTGAAACCGATCAAATCTTAAAGGTATTGAATCAATACCATGCGAAATGCACTTTTTTTGCGATAGGAAAAAGAATTGCAGCCTATCCAGAGGTGGCGAAACGAGTTATTGCTGAGGGGCATGAATTAGCTAACCATACCTACAATCACGTTTATTTTAAAAGACCTATTAATGAAGCTCAATTTGAGCAGGAGCTAAAATTGACCGAAGAAGAGATTATAAAAGTCTCCGGTAAACATAGTTCACTGTTCAGACCACCAGGTGGCATGTATGACGAGACCTTAGTAGATCTGTCTAACAATATGGGCTTGAAGCCCATATTATGGTCCTGGCATCAAGATACACGTGACTGGAATCGCCCAGGCGTATACAGTATTTCGAACAAGGTCATTCGAAATGCACGTAATGGGGACATCGTTCTGTTTCATGATCATGTGCACGGGCAGTCACAAACTAGAGAAGCGCTTAAAATTATTTTGCCGGAATTAGAAAAGAAAGGCTTTCGATTTGTCACTGTCTCTGAGTTGATCAAATTATCCAGTACACAGCAGGCTGGGAAACAACAATAGCCTAATTGCACAGGACTTCAAAATAGGGTAGTCTTGTCCTAATATGAAGTTCTGGAGGCTTTTGTGATGTCCGATAATACATCCTATACGACAGAGGAAATTGCCCGCTTATTAAAAATATCAAAGTTAAAAGTATATGATCTAATTAAAAAAAGGGAGCTCCCCTCCTACCGTGTAGGAAAACAAATGCGCGTGGATCAATCCGATTTGGAGGCCTACAAACAAAATACACGGAGTGGGGCGTCTACCGCTAACCCTACTACTATAATGGGCCAGACTCCACCAGCAATACCCTTGGCCTTTTCCGGTACAAATCCAGCTCAAATGCCAGCACAATCTCCTCACCTTAAAGCTGTAGGACACAGCTTGGTGATTACAGGTCAGGATATGTCACTGGATATTCTAGCTACCTATTTAGAACGGGCTCTGCCTACTGAACGTCCTCTTCGTTCTTATGCCGGGAGTCTAGACAGCCTGATTGCCATGTATAAAGGGGAATCGGACATTGTCAGCACACATTTACTCGACGGGGATACTGGAGAATACAACCTACCCTATATCCGTAAAATACTCGTCGGATGCTCTTATGTTGTAGTTCGCCTGCTAACCCGAAGTGCTGGTTTTTATGTACAAAAAGGGAATCCCAGAGGTATTCAGGAATGGTCTCACTTAGAGCAGAATGGACTCACACTGATCAATAGAGAACGAGGCTCAGGTGCACGCGTATTATTGGATGAACAGCTTCGATTGCATGGCATTCCAGCAGCCAGCCTATCAGGCTATAAGAACGAGGAGAACAGCCATTTGGCAGTTGCCGGTAAAGTGGCCCGGGGAGAAGCTGATGTAGCTATCGGCACTGAGAAAGCCGCCAAGATTGTCGACGGCGTTGATTTTATTCCTATGATTCAGGAGTGCTACGACCTGGTGATGATAAAAAAACCGGAGCATGAGCAATGGATCGCTGCCGTGATTGATATTTTGCGTTCACCAGCCTTCCAGAATGAGCTTGGATCCATTCATGGATATGATCTCACGGAAACTGGGACGATTATTTATGAGACTTAATGGTCGCAGACAGAAGAAGGATGCAATCTGCAGAAGCGTTTAACTGTATTTTGTACAACTATATTTCTTCGAACAACTAGCAAATTAGATATAACTGTATTTGGTACACCTATTTCTCTTGATTTACTACCCCATAGGCGACTTTTCGAGTTTTAGTTGTATAGAATGCATTTAAAGTTAGAACGACCCCTTATGCAGACCGAATAACTGTATAGAATGCAGTTAACTCACAGATTCCATCAAAATTTGGCAGTTCTAAAAGCTGACATCAAAGTCGCCGGGTTTCCACTTGCCCAGCAACTGCTCAACCGCCCGCTTCAAACCAAAAACACCAGGCAGCAACTCTCCCATAACCGGAGAATCGCTGTCTGGTGTTTTTTTTAAGAACGCCGATTCACAAACATCAGCATAGCGGCTGAAATAACAATAATTGAGCATACCCACATCCACGCGAGCGTCATATTGCCTCCATCTACCGCAACATAGATCGCTGTGGGTAAGGTTTGCGTACGGCCCGGAATATTGCCAGCTACCATGATGGTAGCTCCAAACTCCCCAAGACCGCGGGCAAAGCCAAGAACATAACCGGCTGCCAGCGACCGGCCCGCAAGCGGCAGCGTGACATAACGCAGTACTTGCAGTTCACTTGCCCCTTGTGCCCGCGCTGCATCTTCAAGATCTGCTTCTATCCCTTCGAAACCCGCCTTCACTGTGCGGTATACGAGTGGAAAAGCTACGACTACAGCGGCGATAACAGCTGCCCCCCATGTGAACAGGATCGTCTGCTCCGTCATCTGTTCATACCATCTGCCGATCCAGCTTCGTCGGCCTAAAATAACTAAAAGCACAAATCCTACGACCGTCGGCGGCAAAACGAGCGGAAGCAGCATTATAGTCTCTACCAAGCTGTGGCCGGGAAACTTCCGGCCTGCCATGGCCTTCGCAGCAGCTGTTGCCAAAATGAATACAATAATGCTGGTAATCACAGATATTTTTACGGAAAGCCATACCGGGGCGAAGAAATCAGTCCAATTTATTTCCAACCTTATTCCACCCGCTTCTACTCGTAATTTCTATTTAAGGAAGCAGGAAGCCATAACTTACGAAGATATCATTAGCTTCCTTGCTCTGAAGGTAACTATACAACTCCTTAGCTGCCTTTTGATTCTTCGAGCTCTTCACGATGCCTGCCGGATAATTAATAGCTTTGTGTACATGTGGACCGACCGTCAAAGCGATTTTAGTTTTCTTTGAAGTAAGCGCATCTGTCTTATAGACAAAACCAGCATCGGCATTTCCTGTTTCTACATAAGAGAGAACCTGACGCACATCCTTGGCAAATACGAGTTTGCTTTGCAGCGGATCCCATACCTTTTTCGCTGCCAGTGATTGCTGCGCATATTGACCCGCCGGCACAGATTCAGGCTGTCCCACTGCCACCTTCTTAAAAGCTTTATCCGTAAGCTGAGTAATCGTAGTTAATTTAACCTTTGAATCTGCGGGTACAACTACAACCAATTGATTCTTTAGCAGAACCTTATGATCGGAGATAAGTCCACCTTCCACCAGTGCATTCATCTGTTTATCACCTGCAGAGAAGAACAGATCCGCCGGCGCCCCTTGCTCAATCTGCTTTTGCAGAGTGCCGGATGCCGCATAATTAAAAACCAAATCAATATCGGGATGTTTCTTTTCATAAAGGAGAGCAATCTTATCCAGGCTGTCTTGCAAACTAGCCGCTGCGGAAACAATAATTTCGGTCTTCTTGGTGGCTGCTTGCACCTCTACACCTGAACCTGCAGATAAATTTACAACCAGAAGGATTGCCAATATCCCCATCACGGAGAGTGCCCATTTCTTTAACATTTCCATTCCTCCCAATTTCGTATGTATATATTTAGATGCTATTCTAGCATACAGTTTTTCGTTTTTCTACAACTACAGTAGTGTTTGGATATGTTTAGTTATATATTGTTATAATTAGACAATATATAACGATGATTTTGGCTTTTTGCACACAAAAAAGATGCCTCTGACGCCCTAAATAGGGCTGCAAAGACACCACACGAATGATGTTAATTCTTCATACGAGGGTCAAGCACAGCACGCAGACCGTCACCCATCAAGTTAAAGCCCAGTACCGTCAACATAATGGATAATCCACTCCCCCAGGAACCTCACCCGGATTAATATATTCATTTTTAAGAATCAAATGAATCTTGAGAATACTTTTCTTCTATATAAAATTGAACAAAGGTCAAATTCGAGGATAAAAATAACCCTATAAATTATAATTATGTTATTTAATGTATGATGATATTATAAAAAGACTCACCAAACAAGAGAAATATTCTATAATTTTTGATTTGTAACAATATATGTAAACGAATATTTCATTTGAAGGTGAGAATCCATCTTATTTATATTGTGATATCCATTTCTCCAACTGCTGCCTGAGCACTTCACGATAATATAACGGCTCTATGATTTCAGCATCCTCTTCGAATCTCTTAATCCAGCGGACAAACGCAATATCTTGTTCCAACGCGACTTTAAAATAACAACACCGAGCTTGACGGTCTACTTTATTCGGCTTATAGGGCAGATCCTCTCTCTTAAGCCCTTCCATGATTCGCTCCGAAAATTTCACTTTAAACTCTACCTGCAAACTGTCGCGGTCAAGTGACCATTTTTGCTTCATAAAAGCTTGCAAATCAAATGATTCCTTTGAGAAGCAGCGGTTTAGTGGCTTCACGTTTGAAAAATCGTTGATATGATATGTACGAATAACACCCTGATGATGGCAAAATCCAATGAGATGATAACGATTTTCCAGTGGGACTAAACAATAAGGATCGATGGTTATTTCTTTCTCCTCCACTGCATTCTCACAATAATTCGCTTGAATACTCCTCTGCTTTAATAAAGCCTCCAATATAGGTGTTAAAAAAGATTGATGCTCCATCTGTGCACCGCTTCTTTCCAACCAGCTTGTACCTGCTTCTCTTCTTGCACGTTCTATCGTTTCTTCCCGCTCCGCCTTTCGCTTGTATTCAGCTGCAACTACTTTTTCATAAGCGCCTTCAAAATCGATAGGCAGAACGGGTTTAATATCTTCCATAATATAGCGTAGTTGCGAAAACGCAGACGCCTCTTCTTCCGACCAATCCAAAGGATAAAGTGCAAAATTGCCAATAAAAGCATAGCCTTTTCCATGTCCAAGGTGGGTTATAGGAATATGCATGGCGCTAAGCGCGTCCATATCCCGGTATATCGTTCTCTCGCTGTTGCCGCAGCGTTCCGCCAATTCACGGGCTAATATCCCTGGCTTGGCTTGAACAAGTGTAATAATGCGCATCAGTCGGATTAATCGGTCTGTCATATTCAGTTCCCCTTGATTTATGGTTAAATAGACCCATTATTTTATGAAAAAAAGTAATAGTGTGATAGAACTTTTTTACTATGTTACCACATTTTATATTACAATTCTTCTGATTATTTTCCGCCGAACCCGCTGACAAAACAAATTTATGTATAGGTCTTTTTTCGTCAATATGCATCTTCTAGTTGTATGTCCTATATCAATTTCCAGTAGCAGTTTTCCCCCGCTTCTGATACTCGAATCCAATCTGTTTATACAACATTTCGGCCTCTTTAAGTAGTAAAGGATCTCCAGAACGCACGGCTAGTAATAGTAATTTATCTGCGTGACGGCAAAGCATTTCATGAGCTTGACTATGTTGTCCTTCATTTTGCAACGTGGTTGCCTCCTCAATCGTTTCAGCTGTTTTTAACAATTCCAGATGTTTCTCTACGTGAAAGCAGCAGGTTTCACTCAGAACCTGAGTATGATGGGTGTATTCTAGCTCAAGAACCTTTACTGGAAGCTCTTGAACACGCTCTACGGTTGGCTTTTTATATTTCCACTGTAAGGAAAGAGCTTCATATCTACCTGCAATAGTAGTAGAGATATTGAATTCCAAAGCAATAAACTTTCGTTGCCCCGTTTTTATTTTGCCAAGCTTAAGAAGTAGCGATCTGCCTTCACCGACTTCAAACTCACACCCATACGAACGCTTAAAAGTTACATGGGGTTCAAGCCAAACCCGCAGCTCAATTTCACGCGCAACCACTTTATAACTGCTGGGTCGGCTGTGCTCTGCAGGTATACTCCCTTTCCATTCGACAAGCAAAATAACATTACGATTGCCGCCTGCAAAAATACGATTTTGACTCCATGTGAATACCGGATGAATACTTTCTATCATTATTTCCACCTCTTTCTTTTTTTGGGTCTTCTATTAATGTACCAATAATGGCGGACAACTCCATGTCATGGAATGTATGTTCGGTTCTATATTATCGACAAAAAAAGAGTCATTCTACATGCTTAGTAGACTGACTCTTGTAAAAACAACTCCTTTTGTCTATTTATGACGAAAATTTTATGTTTTTTTCTCATCGACTCCCTAATTTAGTCTGCATTCGCTCTCGCTTGAAAAATAGTCCCAGTGCCCATTTGGCACACAACAGAGAAAATATAAAAAACAGTGTGGCCCAAAATATAGCGGGTATGGGAGTCATTCTTGCCAGATTGCTGGCATCTCCTGCACGGGACGGTGATACAGCAGCCGCGTATACCAGAAATAAACTTCCCATTACAGACTCCTCCAAGGTTAAAAAGGCCAATAACAAATAATAATATTTGCTGGCCTTCTTCCAAACCACCAGCATTAGAATATTTAGCGCAATAAATCCGCCCAACCACATCATGCCAAAGCTTCCTCGCACGTATAGCAGGAGCATAATCAACGCCACACCCGTAGCTAAGATAAGGCCCCAATCATGGCGTCCCTTACTGTATAAATAGAAGAGCAGAAGTGCAAATAAGGAGGCTAGCAAATAACCCGAGAGGGAAACTAATATTGCCTTGCCCCCTTCTTGAATAGCTGAATAGGTTACACCGCTATGATCTGCGTATAATTCAATCCTCAGCACACTACCCGACAGTAGTAAGGTCATCAGAGCATGACCAAATTCATGAATCATCGTGTCTAAATTCCGAAACAAAGATGAAAATGGGATCAATCTAGTCAAAAAAGCAGATCCGATCAGAAGCAATATTGTTTTAAGCCATTTGTTCAATCGACAGCAGCCCCTTTCGTCCAAAGTATACGATAAATAGTACCTCTTCTCAATCGAGATAATCACGGACTGATCGTGTTTAATAATGAGTAAACGAAAACCTTAAGGAGGTAAAAATTACTTTCATTATAAGCATTACCAGTCCCATGGCGTACGCTGTCAGAAGCTGTCAAGCTGTGTTAAAATAAAAGAACTACAAGCCTAAATTGGGTGGTGATTATATAGATGAAGCAACATAAATCCCGAGCATATCTACAGCTGTTATATTCGCTCCTGTTCTTGCTGACGCTTACTGTATGCCTGCCAGCTCCTGTAGCAAAAGCTAATATATTCAGTGATATCTATAATGGAGTTAAAAATTTCTCCGAGCTGCCAAACGAAGTGAATGAATTAAAGGAAGGTTTTCAGCAAACCGCTGAAGAGCTTCAGCAGGCAAAGGATAAGCTCGCGAATACCACGCAGGAGATAGAAGCTTACCGGATACAGAACGAAAGCCTACAAGAGCAGAATCGCCAACTAACGCAGATGGTTGATGAATTAAAAAATGACCGGACGGCACGCGAAGAATATTATCATAAAATCAAAGTGACTATTTTTACAGGGATTGGACTAATCCTAGGTTATTTTATACTGATCCGTTTTATTCGTTTCAGCATGCTTTACCGTTCGCGAAAAGGCGACCGTCTGCGTTAGTCTTACGTATTCATTGAAGATCACAGTCACAGCATGAGGGAGATGAACTATGAACATCGATATCCAAGATGAAAGCGACAGTGGAAGCGGACAAGCCGTAGCCTTCTCCCTTGAGGAGAAGGAAGAGGTTCATGTACTCCATCCACAACAAATTATCGCTTATCAAGGTCCTTCCTCAGGACGAGCGGACAGATTTATGGATGTGAAGGGCATATACCGCAAGCGAAAGTTGATTCGTTCCGATATGGCAGGTCCTTGCCATTTCGTCGCCGCCCTTCCACCAGGCTATCGCATAAAAATCCTGCAGCTCGATGGCAAAAGCGATCTGCTGTACGACTTTAAGCATCTCTTCTTCTACAGTATAGGTATTTCACTGGAGACCCGAGTGCTAAGCATGAAGAATGTGCTCGTTACACGGGACATTGTAAAAGTGAAATTCTCGGGCAATGGCATGATTGGCATACTGACGGAGGGTACGGTCTGTGAAGCTGTACTGCACCCGACCAACCCCCTTTATGTCGATGCAGGCAGCATTATTGCCTACCCTGAGAATGCCAAGCTGGAGCTCACCGTTTACGGCAACCATTTGGCTAGCCAGCATATGAGCTATCACTGGAAGATGACAGGTCACGGGCCTGTGCTGTTTCAGGCAGGACGTCAGAACCGCCGATTCGAAAGAGATAACAACGATGATGGAATTGTTAAACGATTTCTACGCGAGGTAGTTCCCTTCGGGGGTGTGTTTATTAAATAGTTGTGTTCAGCAGTAAAACAACAAAACAAAGAGCGCCATGCGTATCCTATACGCAGGCGCTCTTTGTGGTTCTATCCTTTATAAGAATGTTGTCTTAGGCGATAAAAGCATTCAACATCCAAGCATGTTTCTCAATGCTGCTTCTAATACCAATCAGCAGATCCGCAGTGGGTTGATCAGCCAGTTCTTCTGCAGTAGCAATCGCAGCCTGCAGTTCTTTAGAAACAGTTGTAAAGTCTCTAACCAGCTCCATTACCATACCCTTGGCATCTTCGCCGCCACGAGCTTCCTGTAAATCGGAAAGCTCCAGATATTGTTTCATAGAGGAGGCAGGTTGTCCACCAATAGCAAGCAGGCGCTCAGCCAAATCATCTGCATAACCAGCAGCTTCATTGTAGAGTTCTTCAAACTTCTCATGCAGCGTGAAGAATTGGGATCCGCTAACATACCAGTGATAATGATGAAGCTTTACCCCAAGCAGGAACCAGTTCGCGGTCTGGCGGTTCAAAGCAGCGTGCAGTTCAGTTTGGCTCTTTAGTTGTGTAGTCATTAATAAAACCTCCTATGGTTAATTTATTATATTGTATTTAGACTCGTTCTAAATCTATATACAATTTAACACATCCTTTTGCTTTTTGCAACCACTCTGAAGATTTGCATGTTGCCGATTCTAGCATAACTTTTGTTATAACGCCTATTATCTCTGTCACACTCTGGATAACGTCCTCTTTCTAGACTTAAATCAAAGATATATTTTCCTCCGCCGTCTTCCCTTTCTGACTCCGGAAAAAAGCCCTCATCTCATCGCGTTTGCTCTTTGGACTTAAGACATATACAGTATCACCTGGCTCAATGACGGTACTGCCATGGGGGGTGACAATGCTTTTATTCCGGATAATAGCAGTAAATAAGATATCATCTGGCAGTCCGATATCGGAGATTTTCTGCCCGGCAATGGGCATGTAAGGTTCAATTCCTATGTGGTTGAACTCGGAATCCGTCTTGCCAAGGGCGACCAGCTCCATCAGTGATGGCTGTGCTGAATCCTCTTGCCCCACCAGCTTCAACCGGGAAGCCAGCGGTGAAATGCTTGTTCCTTGAATCACTGCTGAGGTCAGCACGACGAAGAATACTACATTAAAGAACAGTCGGCCGTGGGGAAGATTAGCTAGCAGCGGATAGGTTGCCAGCACAATTGGAACGGCTCCGCGCAAGCCGGCCCAAGAAATTAGTGTTTTTTCACGAATAGAGAATCTGGAAAAGAGCAAGCTTATAAACACTCCTATTGGCCTTGCCACAACCATCAGAATGACGGACAGCAATATACCTTGCCAAGCCACCTCTGCCAGCTCCTGTGGAAATACCAGTAGACCCAGCAATATAAACATAAATATTTGCATCATCCAAGCAAAGCCATGACTAAAATTCATAATGGTTCGATGATACATCAGCTCGGAATTGCCAAGGGTAAGACCCATTACATAGACAGCCAGCAAGCCGCTGCTATGAACGAGTGCAGATAAGCCGTAGGTTAGGACAGCAAATCCAATTGCCAATACCGGGTAAAGTCCCGTAGAATCCAGGTTAATTCGATTGATAAGATATACTGCGACTTTACCAAGTACAATCCCTATCACCAAACCAACTGCCATCTCCCATATAAAGGACAGCACAAGTCCCCATATCGCCATATCCGGATGCTGAATCCATTCGATCAGCGATACTGTCAAAAATACCGCCATAGGATCGTTGCTGCCTGATTCCGCTTCGAGTGTCGAGGTCAGTCGTTTGTCAATATTCTTACCGCCTAATACCGAAAAGACCGCAGCAGCATCAGTCGAACCCACGATAGCTCCGAACAGAAAACTTTCTGCCCATGACACCTCAAGAATCAGCTTAGCGAACACCCCAACGATAGCTGTCGTTAACAATACGCCTACCGTGGATAAGGATAATGCCGGCCGAATAATAGGCTTGATATCCTTAATACTGGTCTGCATCCCACCTTCGAACAAGATAACAACCAGCGCAAAAATCCCGGCCATTTGTGTTAAGGAAGCATTGTTAAAAAAGATAAATTGACTCAGTACCATCCCCGCAGCAAGGAAAAGCACTAGAGCTGGCATTCCAAATTTAGTGGAGAATTTGGTGGAAAACACACCTACAAGTAAGAGAGCTGCCAGCAATAATATGATATTATCTGCAAGTTGGGTCACCGTTTATTCACTTCCCTTTCGCTTCTAGCTTAAAATATAAGCTTCCTTATTTATGTACGTTATTACCCTTATCCACCTCCTTTTGAGACATTGAATAATATAAGCAGGATTGAAGATTTCATCCGCTGGGGCTTATACTTAAAATAATTCCTTTCTACCCTACTCGTATTTACATATAAGGAGGCTGACTGTATATGCAATTGAGATTAATTAAACCTGCGGAGCTGGAGCAAGCCGCTCTTCTAGCCCATTCCATCTTTCGTAAAGCTGGCGACACTTCTATGAAAGAGCTGTTTCCGCTGATTTTTAGCCCTGGTTACACTCACTCTTATGCAGCCGTTGCCGAGGACGGTAACATCGCTGCTTTTATGGGATTAGTGCCCTCCACGATCCGCACTGGAGAAGCTCTCCTGAACGTGTTCTCCATCGGCGCGGTTTGCACAGATCCTGCTTATCGCGGACAGGGACTAGCCGGTCAGCTTCTACAGCTATGCCAGACCCATGCTGCGAATGCCGGCGCATCGCTTATCTTTGTCTCGGGTGACCGCTCGCTGTATACCCGAGCGGGATGCGTACCGTTCGGCGGTACGCAATTGGCCGAGCTGAACGTAAGCTCGGCTCACGCACTTGCTGCCGCAGCAGGGGAAGAATGGACGCTGCGGCCAATGCAGCCGGGCGACTTCTTCGCCGTCAACCGGCTGCTGAATGAACGCGAAGCCGGACAGGTGTACAGTCCGGGTGAGCTGGCGCTGCTGCTGGGTGCCGAGGCTTACGCGGGTGTGCTGGGCTTGTCCCAGCGCACACTCGTAGCCGTGCGGGACGGCAGCATCGAGGGGTTCGCCGCGATGGCTGTGCCTGCGGCGGATGTGCCGGCGCCGAGCCCAGCGGCGGCGGTGGAATGGGCCGGCCAGCCGCAAGCGGTAGCGGCGTTGCTGGCCAAGGCGGCTCTGTGCAGCGGCGTTGGCACGCTGCAAGTGCCTGTGCCGTGGCAGGAGCGCAGCCTGCTCGCGCTTCTGCGGGACGCCGGCGCCTCCTTAAGCGCCGGCGCGAATAGCGGGACGGTCTGCATCGCAGACCGGGAAGCGCTTTTGCGGCAGACGGAAGTATGCCGCAATCGTAGCCTCGACTTGTCGTCCGTGGACGACAAGGAGCTGATCTCGCTGCTGTTTGATCCAGCGAGCCCGCTTCGCACCTCTGATTCCTTGGAGGAATCAGAGGCAATTCCTTTACCTTATATGTCAGGCCTCCATTTTATTTAAAGCACAAAAATAACCTCAGCGGGAGAAGGATCCCGCTGAGGTTATTTAGTATGCTCTATTAACAGTTATATAAATTCAAATAATTGCTTATTCTCTGGAGTACACCTGTAACTCTTGAATAGACCAATAATTCCCGCCGGCTCCGTTCTGTACAATTTTGACATACCTCGTCTTCACTTTAGAAAAGGATATCTTAGTAAGCTCTTTCGTACCTTTACCAGACGTGAGTTTTTTCCAGTTTTGAGCATCGTCAGAAATATAGACTACATAGTCTCTTGGGTAATCAAACGGTGATAACGTGCTATCCAAATCTATTCTTTCAATTTCATGTGCTTCACCCAAATCAATCTGAAAATACTCACCGGAAACCTGATGTTTCCCTGTATCCCAGCGCGTGCGCCGATCCCCATCGATAGCCAGACTAGGAGCTGATGCTGCCGTATTCACATTTGAGGATACCTTCCATTTAGTACGATCCAGAGGAACCAGTCCAGTAGCTGTAATCTGAACTTTATCGGACAGTAAATTAGAGCCGGATACCCTTACCGCGTAGGTATATAACGTCCCTTCACGTAAATTATGATCCGTATATTCTGTAAGCTTCACATCGGTGGCCACCACCTTCATTTCCCCGCCGCTACCTTCAGCGCGAAGCAGCTCATAGCTTGCTCCTGGTGCCTCCAACCAATTTAATTTTACAGCTAAACCTTTTGTTGCTGCGGCTTTGAATCCTTTAGGTGCCGACGGCTTTACTTCAGAGGAAGGCTGCAAAATATACTGCACAGCCTCTCCTGGAGCAAGGGTCTCCGTAAAGGTTAACGTAGGAGTAGCCTTTTTACCTGTTACATAACTTCTTGCTTTTTCATACGTATCCCCGTTTCCAAAACGTTCCCCTTCATACACCCCGTTTTTCGGCATAGTCACATTTACACTCACAGTTTGTGGAGTAGATTCAAAGTTAACGAAATTAACCAGCACCTTATTTGAGGTCGCTCCGCTTCCCGCAAGAGGCTTCAATGTAGAAGTATCCACGGCCCGAACATATACCAGCTTGTCGGCTAACACATCTTTGTTGGCAATTTGATAAGTTAGCGGAGCTCCATGTGTAGCATAGGCAAGACTGAGCCTTCTCATGATGCTGACACGTGAATCCTCATTTTCTTTTGTATAATAAATCTCTGTGGTCGCCGGATCATGCTCTTCTAAATTAAACCCGTATTTGAATAAACTGAAATCCTTAAAAAAAGCAGCATGCTGCACAAACATATCCGCATAACCAATATGTGCACGCATGATCCGGTCGAATACAGCCGCTGTCCGCTCCGTTGCCCCGTATTGATAGGCATCCACATGACTGTCCGAGGTACCAAATTCAGTGGTCAGCATTTTTTTGCCGAGTCCATTGTCTGCACCAGTGAAGGTCTTCAAATTCTCAGTAAAGCTTCCTCCATTACTAAAAATATAAGAGTCTCCGTAGGAATGTCCATTGGTCAAATCCGTAACCTTCTCCAGCTCCATACGTTGCTCTGGATCACGTTCCCAGCCATCCGGATCTCCACATTCCTTCCCAGTTCCCTTCTGATTACCGCAAGAATCCTCACTGTAGCTCGGCCAATATGCCCAACCCGGAGCAACAGTTTGTAAATGGGGCGCGATTTGCTTGCCCTTTTTATTCAGCCAGTCCGCAATCGCCAGATTCACTGCCTTAGAACGATTGAATAATCCCGGCTCATTATCTACCTCATAATATTGAAAATAGGGGCTATATTGCTCAAAATAATCTGTCAGCTTTTTCTCCGCGTCAACAGGCAACGATCCATCTGCCTTAAGCTTAATATCACCAGTATGCAAATACAAAGCAACCGCCTGCATGTTGTAATCCTGCAATACCTTGTAATATTCCATCATATCCGAGCAGGATCTCCCGACATCACTGGCACAGCTAGTACGCATCACATTCCCGCTATAAGCCATCCCTAGCCATTTGATAACATAAGGCAAGTGCGTAACTGCACCTTCATCGAAATAAAATTGTTTATTATTCACTACTGTTCCCGTCAGTGTATAGCTGCCATGGATAGGCTCAGAAATTGGAGCGTTAAGAGATTCTAAACGGAGATTATCCCAAGTCCACCAGGAATATTCGTCTTCTTTGTCACTGCAATATAAACAGCGAACCGTTTGCAGCTTCAATTCATTCGTTCCTATCTTCAATTGCTCCTTGGGAATATATAATTCATAGGTCTTTTGAAAGTTATATTCGCTTTCTGTGCCAGCAACGCCCGCAATTTGAATGATCCCCGACAATTGATGATTGGAGAACACACTCATTTGCGGCACGGATTTATAAGCATCCAGAATACCTACGCTAAATAAGACCCCATTCTCCGGGATCTTATTTAGCTGATAGGTGATCGTTAATTCCGGCTGGGTCTTTCCATTCAAGCCTGCAGGCAAGCTCTGAAGAGCCGATGATTTGAGCACCGAAGAAGTAACATTAAATTCCTTCTTGCTGCCAGAAGTGCCACTCGCAGCGAATTCAGCTGCTGAGCCATCATGTTGTCCCAGATTCCAGATCACAGTACCATCCGGTATTTCTGCTGCAGCATCAGTTCCTGCAGATAGTCTCGGTATATTGGCACCTACCTTATAATCGTTTGTCCTATTCGTTCCGAAGACAGAGACAGACAACAGAAACAAGACGGTTAATGCGGCGAATTTTAGTAATAACAGTAATGGTTTGTTTGCAGATATCTTATTTTTTCTATTAGATATTCTCCTCGTTATTCCCATCCATAGGTCCTCTCTTTCTTCCGGAATGTCTTACCCTATCATTTCATTAGATTAAGGAAGGAACAATGCCCCTTGTGGAATTACCTGCTGCTTCTGGCTGGAACTCTCCCATAGCAAACGAAGATTGGCATCTCCTTCATTCTCATAATATTCAATTTGGATATCATAAAGCGTTCCGGCTGTGAGTGGGATACTTCCTTTATGAAGGGTTGCACTTTGATTTTTCCAATTGTCGATGATCAGCTTTCCGTCAATCCAGACACGGACTCCATCATCAGAGGATGCCGAAATCGTATATTTTTCACTGAATTTGGGTTTGAGTTTCCCTTTCCAGCGTACAGAAAAGTGATCTTCATTTATCTCTGAGGCAGGAGACCCACCATGCCAATTAAAATCAATCTTACGGTCATTGCGGATAAGTACCGCTTCTCCCTCTAAATCAGTATTGTTATAGTATTCTCCAGTTAAACCCGTTAGGGTTACCGGAGTTACGGGTGCTATCGAAGGATCTCCTGTTGTGAGAACATAGTCCTCTCTTGATACTATAAACGAGTCTTTCATAAAGCTTTTAATTGACTGTAGTGTATTATTTTCTGTCAGTAATTTTCCCCAGGTCATCATATAGACCCATTTATTTTGTTTCTCAGTTAATACATCCGGGTTCGGCAGTTGCCCACTCTCCCCGATTCCGATAGGTTTACCCTCGGCCAATGCGAGCAGATCCTCATAGTAGGACTGTTTATAATCGTTATTGTAGATATCCGCAGCCAGAACATCGAGTTTATCCCCACCGGGATAATATGCAGCATATGGATCTGACCATTCATTCGGCGCATTCGGATTCCACACCCACAGTAGATTATTTAGCTTGTGTGTGTTTACAAAACGATCATAGACAATACTCCACAGCTCTGAAAAATTGTCCTTTTTCCCCCACCAAAACCAACCACCATTCATTTCATGGTAAGGTCGCCATAAGACCGGAACTCCGGCATCACGCAGCTGACCCAAATATCCAGCAACCTCGTCTAGATCTGAGATTAGCCTCTTATACTGAGCTGTCCCAGGTGTAACATAAGCATTAAATTTCTCTTGACTGAGACTTCTGTTTACATTGGACCACTCTGGAGAGGTTCCCGGTAAGCTCTGATGGAAGGTCATCGCTACAATGCCACCCTCTTGATGCCATTCAATTGCACTGTCTATAACAGCTTGCCGCTGTTCTGCGATCGTCTCTTCGGATTGATTATTAATCGCCCCTAATTCATAACCATGTAGAACAGCATTTTGTCCCGAAGTATTCTTCAGCTTATGAACCAGTTCATCTGGACTTTCTAGATAATCATGCTGGCCGGACAAGATCCCTTTGCCACGTAGATTTACCAAATTACTTAGCAGTTGCTTGGCTTCTTCAGAAGCCGAAGGATTACTTGGTATAGCCGGAGGTAGGGAGGAAGAAACACTCATAGCCTTCGGAAGACTTTTAACCTCTCCCCAAGGCAGCAAGGAAAAAATAATAAAGACCGGTAACATAGTAAACAACAATCTGTTTTTCTTATAATATTTACGCAAATAAATCCTCCTTTCGGTAGCTGTACTGCCTCCACAGGTGTTAAAAACATACCTGTTATCGGACAATCGTCTTCTGACCTAATGAGGACTATAGCTTAGTAGCTCTGCAATAACGCAGAGCCACTAAGGATCGACCTTTAATTTTCATCAATCAGGAGACATCCGGAAGAAAAAGTGCACTTGCTGGAACTGTCTCTTTAGCTTGACTAGCACTTTCCCACATCAAGCGGACTCTCGCATCGCCTTCATTCTCGTAATACTCCACCTTGATATCATATAGCTGGCCAGCCTTCAGCGTTATAGTGCCCTTACGCTCAGTACCACTTTGCTTAGTCCAACTATCAATCACGGATTCCCCATTCACCCAGACACGGATACCATCATCTGAGGTAGTGTAAAATGTATATTGCTCATTATATAATGGCTTAATTTTACCGCTCCAACGTATGGAGAACCGATCAATCCCGAGGGCGGCATCCGGGGAGCCTTGCCGCCAATTGAAATCGATTATTGCATCAGTTCTGTTAAGAGTTGCTGCTCCCGACAATTGCATGTTGTTGTAATACTCTCCTGCAAGCCCCTTCGCGAGAGGAATTGCTGCCTCCCCCTCTTCTTCAGAAGGTGCCGGCGCTGGTGCGGCGCTAGGTGTCGGTGCCAGACCAGTATTTAATTTATCTCTGGTCAGGGTATAGTTGCTATTCATAAATGTTTTAATTGTTTCTGCACTGTTATTCTCGTAAAGCATTTTTCCCCAGCTCATCATATACGTCCATTTACTTTGCGATTGCTGAAGCTTCTCCAGATTAGGCATTTCACCATTTTCCCCGATCGCAATCGGTTTGCCTGCGGCTAGACTCAATAAGCTGTCATAGTATTTTTGCTGGTAATCATTTTCGTATATATCTGCTGCCAGAATATCTACTTTATCAGCACCTGGATAAGTTAGCGCATAAGGATCTGACCAAACATTGGGAGCATTCGGACTCCATACCCATAACAAATTATTTAATTTATGAACGTTAACAAAACGGTCATACATAATATTCCATAGTTTAGAAAAGTTATTTTTCTTCCCCCACCAGAACCAGTTCCCGTTCATTTCATGATAGGGTCTCCAAAGCACCGGAACGTTGGCATCGCGCAAGCTTTTTAAAGAGACGGCCACCTTATCAAGCTCAGCGATCAGATTGTTATATTGCTTGGTACCCGGTGTAACGTAACTATCGAACTCACTCTGGCTAAGTGTTTTTTTCACATTATCCCAGTCATAAGAGGTGCCCGGCAGGTTAGCATGAAAAGTCATAGCTACGATCCCGCCCGCTTTATTCCAGTTGATGGCGCTGTTCACCACATTTTGACGTTGCCAAGCCATCGTTGCTTCGGACTGACCACTGATCGCACCCATTTCATAACCGTGAAGAGCCGCATATTGTCCGCTGGTTCCCTTCAGCATATTGTTAATTTCATCTGGACTTTCTAAATAGTCATGTTGACCGGCAATAATACCTTTTCCTGAGATCGAGTAAAAATAGTTAAGCAGCTTTACGGCTTCAGGTGAGGCACCTGGGGTAACTGGCGTTCCAGAATTTGAAGCAGCTATGACAACAGACGGCGAAATTCCAACAGCAAGCGGAAGTGCAGTCAGAAACAGGACGAGTGACAGAAATGCACCAAACAATCGATACGTACGGTAAGCTTTCAAAATAATCTCCCTTTCGGTAGCCAGGCTGCCACTCTTTCGAAGGCCCTATAGCTTTGCGTCCCTACCTTTCGATAGGTTTGCCTTTTCAATTTAAGAGAAATAATCTCTCTTACCGTAAGTATCGACGACAATTAATGATATATTTAGTGTTTTTATGACTTTTTTTGATAATTGAGTCAATTTACCTGTTTCAAGAAATTTTGAATTGGTTAAATAGATAGGTTAGACCTATGAAATGAATTGTTGTAGTTCTATATCATTCCAGTCTAAAGTAATACGTATGTTATCTTCTTCTACTAATTCAGACCCCGTCTGTACCTCTATAAACTCAACATCCGTCAAAGCAAGGATCGCGTGCTTCGTTCCTTCCGGTATACGTACCACGTCCCCAGCCTTCACATTATGTTTTTTCTCATTCAGCACAATACTTGCTTCGCCGCTGACGATTGTCCAAATTTCACTACGCTTGCGATGTAATTGATAGCTGATATTATTCCCCTCGGATATAAAAATCCGTTTGGTCAGCACTTCATTGCCTTCATCATATTTCACATAATCAATAACTTTGTAATGACCCCAACGGCGTTCCTCGTACATCGGTCTTTGTTCAAAGGTCTTCAGCACTTCTTTAATCCGTGGGCTCTCAGCTTTATGGGTAACTAGAATCCCATCCGGGCTAGCCGCAATGATCAGATCCTTCGCACCAATTACCGTAATCGGAATGTCCAGCTCATTAATCAAGCAAGTCCCCTCAGAATCCGCCGTCACAAAACCTTTTCCTACATGCTTGCTGCTCATTTCCTCTGTCAGCGTATTCCACGTTCCAAGATCCTTCCAGAATCCATCATACGGCTGCACCACAATATGTTCTTCTTTCTCCACCACTTCATAATCAAAACTGATGGAAGACAATAGCTTATACTGCTTCTGCAATTCTTCATATCCTAAAGGCAACCCTTTACGCTGCAAAATATCTAACAAGTACCCTAAGCGGAAGGCAAACACTCCGCAATTCCACAAGGCATTTTGCTCGATGAGCTGTTCTGCTTGTATGCGGTCAGGTTTCTCTTGAAAGTGACTCACCTTCATAAAACCATTTTCCCCCGCCTCTTCGGTGGTAGGAATAATATATCCGTATTTCTCTGAGGCATGTTCAGGAACAACACCCATTAGAGCCAGATTTGCTCCACTTTCCAGCATGGTCCCCTCAAGCATAGCTATGGTATCGAAAAAAGATGCTTCTACATAAGGGTCAACAGGCAATATTGCTACCGTCTCCGCTGGAGAAACACCTGCCACTGAATAAAGATAGGTAGCTGTTAAGGCGATAGCCGGAAAAGTATCCCGACGCTCCGGTTCAACGATAATCGGCACATGACTTCCCAGTTGGCTTTGTATCATTTCTACTTGGCCACGGCCGGTGGCCAGATAAGATGATTCTGCCATCCCTGCTTCCTCCAGCTGTCTCCAGACACGTTGTACCATGGATTCTGGTTCACCTTGAGGGCTTTCAAGTACCTTTAGAAATTGCTTTGAACGTGAGTCGTTGGACAACGGCCATAACCGTTTACCTGAACCGCCTGATAGAAGTACCATTTTCATAGAATGAACCCTCCTTGAATGGAATGTATTAAAAGCTATGTCTTTGTTAGGTAGAATCCACTCCAAGGGATTTTGGACTTCCGATCGCTGTTATCCTCAGATTTCCTGATTGGACCGTCTCTCGCGGTAGAAATCCGAGGATAAAGGCGAACACTCCGTTTCTACAGTTCCAAATTCCCTTTCCGTTCTTAACCTAACCAACTACTTTTTAACAATGATCCATGCGCACCGGGCTGTACCAGCCGGAAGCGAGCACGTTTTTCTAAAGATTTGCTTCTGCTCCGGGGGAGGCAGCTGCAACTGCAAGAACAACTGCAACTACAAGAACAAGACTAGTTGCCACCACAGAGACAATGACAATGACAACTACAAATGCTACTGCGGTATATAATCAGAGTACCTAACTTTATAAATTGCTTAGAAACTTAAGATTAAGGGAATGGAGTGGCGGAAGAGAATTTTGGAACTGGAGGAGCGATAGCGTCCGCCTTTGTCTGCGGATTTCTACCGCTATCAGCGGTTAAAATCAGGAAATCTGCAGACAACAGCGGCTGGAATTCCAAACATTCTCTGGAGTCACGGCTCATCCCTAAATAGAAAAATCACAAGTTCAATCCATATAACTTAGATTAAACCGCTCCAGCCACACTAGCAGAATAACCGCTCAATCCACCCATCTGCGGGCGGCCGACAGAATGATAAACGAGGCCGGTACCCTCGATTTGCTCCTTGGAATACACATTGCGTCCATCGATCAGCACCCCATTACGCATGCTTTTCGCCAGCTGATGCAGATCAATATCCTTGAGTAGGCTCCAATCGGTCAAGAGGCAGACGGCATCGCTGCCCTCAGCCGCTTCCTCTGGCAGATTGCACCAGCGAAGCTGCGGATGATCGTATTGCTGCCTGAAATTTGTAGCTGCGATTGGATCATATAGTTTGACTGTTGCCCCTTCAGCCACCAGTGCCTCAACAATCTCTCTGGCGGGAGCTTCGCGGACATCATCAGTATTAGGCTTAAAAGCAAGCCCCCATATCCCAATCGTCGAACCGCGCAGGCTGCCAAGTGATTCATGCAGCTTGGAGATGATCATAAACCGTTGTCCCTTGTTCACTTCGACTACAGATTTCAATAATTTGAATTCGTAATCGACGTTGCCCGCAATTTGAATGAGCGCATTAGTGTCTTTCGGGAAACAGGAGCCTCCATAACCGATACCAGCCTGCAGGAAGGATGACCCGATTCTTTGGTCCATACCCATTCCTTGTGCTACCTCGGTTACATCAGCTCCCACTTTTTCACAAATATTAGCAATCTCATTAATAAAGGAGATCTTCGTGGCCAAAAATGCATTCGAAGCATATTTGATCATTTCAGCACTGCGTATATCTGTTACAAATACATTTTCTGTGAAACCCTTATGAAGCTCGCGCATAGTTGGTTCCAGCTCTGGATTATCAAGGCCAATGATAATTCTATCAGGATGGAGGGTATCGCGAATCGCTGACCCTTCACGTAAAAACTCAGGTGCAGACACGATATCAAAAGAATGTTGGGTATACTTAGAGATCATTTGAGAGATTTTTTCATTTGTTCCTACTGGAACTGTAGATTTAGTCATTATTATTTTGTGCCCTTCCATCGCTTTGGCGATTTCAGCGGCTGCACCCTCAATGTAGGTTAAGTCTGCTTCACCGTTAGGCAATGATGGCGTACCTACAGCAAGAATGATAATATCTGAACGGCGCACCGACTCTTGGAGATCTGCAGAAAAAGATAACCGTTCCTCACGAAGATTCAGTTCAATCAGTTCCTCGATTCCCGGCTCATAGATGGGCGATTCCATCTGTTTCAGCTTCTCAATCTTTTCCTCGTCCTTATCCACACAGATGACATGATGTCCGCCCAGTGCAAAGCACACGCCAGATACAAGACCCACATACCCAGTACCGATTACTGTCAGCTTCATATAATCATCCTCCTTTTAGAAAATTGACGTACGCCTGCTCAACATACTGCTTGAACTTAACCATAAACGCCTGCTCATCGAATTTACGTGCATGCTCCATAATTTGATCGATATCCCAGGCGTAGGACTCTACCTCATAAATAGCCTTAAGTAGATCCTCCACTTCTTGATGCTGAAAGAAGACACCATTTACATAAGGAATAATAGTATCTAGTGCCCCACCTGCTTCATAAGCAATTACCGGTCTTCCTGCAGCGTTCGCTTCCAGCGGTGTAATTCCAAAGTCCTCTTCTCCTGGAAAAATAAATGCTCTACACTGTGCCATCATTCCAGTCACTTGTTCATCTTCTAGCCGGCCCAGAAATGATACATTATCCTTAGCCATGCCTTCGAGACGCTTGCGATCCGGTCCATCCCCTACGATATAAAGCTTAAGACCGTTACGATTGAAAGCCTCTACTGCCAGATCAATCCGCTTGTAGGAAACAAGCCGGGAAACAATTAGATAATAGTCACCAATGGTAGAAGAGCTTGTAAACCGGGCTGTATTAATCGGTGGAAATATGACATCTGCATCCCGGTGATAATAATTCTGAATCCTCGTCTTCACTACTGAAGAATTGGCTACGAACTGATTCACATTTTTGGATGTCCGTTGGTCCCACGTTTTGAGCTGCTGCATGTATACCTTAAGCATTTTTTTGAACAGCCCGGAATTCGACTGACGTTCCATGTAGGTGTCATAATCCCATGCGAAGCGCATAGGCGTATGGCAGTAACAAAGATGAAACGTATGTTTAGGAACTTGAATACTTTTCATAAAAGCACTGCTGGAACTCAGGACGATATCGAAACCGCGAAAGTCCAAATCACGGATGGCCATTGGATAAAGTGGCAGCACCCCTTTAAAATTGGTCTTTACCCCCGGAATCTTTTGCAGCCAGGAGGCACGGATATCCGCATCTTTGAGATTGTCAGTAAGGCGGCTTCCGTTAAAAACCGTTGTGTAGATTGGAGCCTCGGGATACATGTGATGAAAGACTTCCACCACTCTTTCCGCGCCGCCCATTTGGATTAAGTAATCGTGCGCTATCGCAATTTTCATGTGAATCATCCTCAAAGTTTTATGGAGCATCATCTTCAGAATTACCGCGTCATATCATCATCTGTCAGGTGCCCGCCAACAAACCTTTATAGTAGTCAACGATGTCCTTGACCGTATTCTCGATAACAAAATGCTCTTTCACTCGTTTCATCCCATTGTCCGCCATCCGCCGTCTTTCCTCTGGGTGATCCAGCATCCATTTAATGGAGTCTGCCAGTATCGCCGCGTCACCAGGCTCTATCAGTAGCCCTGTCTCACCTTGAACTACAATTTCTACCGGCCCGCCTTCATTAGAGGCGATCACCGGCAATCCCGCTGCCATTCCTTCAACGATAACTTGGCCAAAAGGCTCAGGAGTTACCGAAGTGTGAATCAGTAAATCAGCAGTATTCATAAGGCCTTGAATATCATCCACATGCCCTAGCATGCTTACATTAGTAAGCTCGTCGTTGTTTATCTTTTGCAGCAATTCCTGCTTATAAGCCTCTTCTCCAAACAGAGCGTCTCCGGCCAGCCAAAATTTCACACGAGATTCGTTCTTAAAGCTTTTTGCGGCTTCCAGCACAATATGCTGACCTTTCCAATGCGCCAATCGACCAACTAGCAGTACGTTAAAATCCTTCTGGTCCCGCATGCCGATCCCATTACCAATCGCTTTAGCAAAAGCGGAGTATACGACCAGCGTTTTTTTCGAACGCGGCAACTCCAAAGCATTCAGCGTAGAATGTGAATTTGCGATGACTCCATTTGGGAGCAGACGCGACAGCAAACGAATTCCTTTGGCAACGATTGGCTTTAAATAAGGAGCTCCAATATGATCCCGGATGTGCCAGATCAATGGAACGCCCGCTATTTTTGCAGCGATGGCTCCGTATAATGCAGATTTCAGGGAATTGGTGTGCACGCAATCTACCTTCTCCGCTTTTAAAAGCGGCGCAAGCTTGCGGCCATAAGCCAACAGCTTGAAGGCTGCAGCAGGTGCTCCCAAGTTAACTGCATTTCTACCACGACTTCTGATGCTCTCATCCAGCGGAATAATACGGACATCCATCCCTTTTTCTCGTAGCCGTTCAGCCAGGGCACCATCCTCAGCCAGGATTACCAGGGGATCGATCTGTTCTCCAATATGGGTAAGGATGTTAAACAGGGCAACTTCTCCACCACTCCATTTAGCAGTGTGATCTATATAGGCCACTCTAAGCATTACGTGGTCACCTCCTCTCCTAAAGCTTGTAGGAACACGGATTCTACTTGATCCGTAACATGCTCCCAGGTGTATCTCTCCAGTACATGCTCCCTACATTCATCCCGGCTCGGAAGCAGCTTTCGATTGCTGAGCATATGGATCATGCCTTCAGCCATGTGGTCGCTACTTGAACTCTTAAATAGCAACTCCGGCCGGAAGCCTTGTAAAATTTCCTTATTGCCGCCAATCGGTGTAGCCATCACTGGCAATCCTGAAGATAAGGCTTCAACGGTTATCAAACCAAAGCCCTCCAATGCCTGTGAGGGAACCACGAACATGTCCGCTGCCTGATAATAAGAGGCCAGTTCATGATCAGGAATGTAGCCTAGCAGCCTTACCTTGTTGCTTAAGCCATAGTCGGCGATCTTTTCTTCCAGTTCCCCCCGCAACGGCCCTTTACCACCAATCAGCAGAATTGCATTCGGGAATCGCTCCGCAACTTGCTTCCAGGCTTCAAGCAGCTGGAGTAGTCCCATCCGATTGACCAAACGCCGGACAGTCAGCACGGTTGTTGCTCCCTCAGGTAAATTCAAGGTCCGGCGAATCGCCAATCGATTCGTAGCGGGGATAAAACGTTCCACATTAGCTGCGCCTGGAATCACAATGATTTTGTGTAGTGGCACTCCGTGCAGCTTATGGAGAATATCGCGGAACGTCTCACTAAGCACGATGAATTTATCCGCAAGCTTATAGGCTCTATGTTCAATGGATTTGGCGATGGTTGTTTTGACCCGGTGCTTAATGCCTTGGCCTTCGATTTTCATTTCTTCATTCCATGGGCCATGAAAAGTCATCACTACAGGAATCCCACGTTTCTTTGCTTCCAGGGCTGGACCAATACCATAAGGAGCAAAGTGAGTGTATAAAATATCTATACGGCCACTGCCCTCTCCCATCAGATCGGCCGCCTTACGCTGGAAAGCATCCTTACGTTTCCAGATCCCATCTTTTGGATCTCCGGCATTGTGAATAATCAATTCCTCAGGGGTAGCAGGCGTCTCTTGACTGCAAATCAGCGCATGCACCCGATTACGTGAGGAGAGTTGCTCGCAAACGGATTTGAAATACGTGTTAAGCCCACCCGGCTGTAGCGACGGCCAGCTAAGGCCTGTCGTCATAATGTTCAATCCGTCACTGTACGGCATAGCTTCTCTCTCCTTTATTCTCCTTCTCGGTCTGACTCGTCTTCGCATTGTGCTGAGTCAGCTTTCCCGATCTAATTAATTCGTAATGCTTGAAGCCGACCATGAATTCATACATGACCCAGAATACGGATACTCCGAAACCTGACATTCCCTTCTTGAACAACCCGTGTAAGAAATACTTTTGCAGGAAACGGGCTGGTGGTCTTAACAGCAGATGACTGACCCGAAATCGTTTGCCCTTGGCATACGCACTTTCAGCTTCCAAGTCAGTGTACTTATTGAAACGTGCCACATGATCGTTAATACTGCGGTAACCATAATGCCAGAGGGTTCCTGTCAAACGTATGGTTCGCTCTTCAGAGACCTCGGGCATCTCGTGCACCAAGCTATTTCGAATTCCATACGCCTTGCGGTTGTAAAGGCGCACAAGATATTCGCCACGATCCAGCCATCTGCCCATAAAATCACCGATCCGGTAGATAGAATAGGCAACCGATTGATCCATAAGCCCCGGTTTCAGTTCAAGAATACTCGCGGCCAACTCGTCGCTGACCACTTCGTCAGTATCAATAAGGAAGACCCAATCATGAACCGCGCGTTCTACTCCGAACTCCCTCTGTTTCGCATATCCGGGCCAAGGGTTGACGTATACACGACAATTCAAGCTTTCAGAAAGCTGTACTGTCCCGTCTTTGCTGCCTCCGTCAATCACAACCACCTCGTCGGCGAATAACCTGCAGGATTGTATGGCCTTAGATATTCGAACTTCGTCATCCTGAGCGATGATGACAGCCGATATTGGATAATTGCCTTGGCCGCCTACCACGCTTTTTACTGAATCCATGAAGGTTTCCTCCTTTATCTTTCGCATTATCCATTCATATCCATAGGTTTCTTGCGAATGTAAGAATTCATCGTCGTCTTCATCCACTGAATGTCCTCCCGGGTAATGAGCAACCGCGGAAGTTTAACTTTTAAGGTGTACTTTATATTGAGAACAATGAAGAAAAATCGCAGGATTGCTGATGACAACATCGCTATCCCTGCTCCGAGTAAGCCAAATTTAGGGATGAGCAGGAACAACATTGGGATAACCAAAAGTAAGCCGAAACCTTGAAGCATCGAAACCACTTTTGGCTTGCCTAACGCCATAAAGGCCTGCGCCAGAATGATCGTCCCTCCGCTAACGGTCACTTCAAGGAGCAATAAGCGAAACACGGTTAATGCCGCATTGAAGTCTTTGCCGTACATCAACGGAATTACTAAAGGGGCTAAGAGCATCAGGAATACTCCGCCAAGCATGGTGAAGGTCGTACTTATTCGGAAGGCTTTGAATGTTAATTCAACTGCCTGTTCTTTGGACAGCTCAGAAGCCTTAGGAAACAACACGATCGTAATCGAGCTTGAGAAAAAATTAACCATTCGTGATAGACTCACAGCCACTACATACAGCCCCAAATCAGCAGGTCTTAACAAACCGGCAATTACGATCTGATCGATATAGGTAGAGAAATTGCCAAGCAAGTCATTGCCGTAGGAACCAAGTCCGTAAGTAAACAATCTTTTTAAATTCTGATAGGCCCCTCTCATCTTCACCTTATAGGTACGAAGCAAGGAAATCGTCATTCCGATAAATAGCGGCGCTCCAGGAAGAAGATAGGCAACTGCAGTTGTAAATGGATTCATCTGATCCAGCGCGATCAATATCCCGATCATCGTCAGTGTAAGCAACGGCACTAGATAGCGAATCCAATTAAACCTCTTGTATTCACCTCTGAATTGAAAAGCTGCATTGTTAATTTGAGAGATCACTATAATCGGACACAGAATCATAGACCACTGAGCAAAGGTCACGACCTCCGGACTGAAGGATTTCAGCCAATAAGGCAAGACCACGATACCTATAATCATCGCTATGACCCCAAAAAGGGTACCGAGCAGCAATGCCATACGATAAAGCACTCCGGCATCCTCCGGGTTTTTCTTAGCGTTATAGATGAGAGCTGAAGGAATGCCAAAGCTCATGCTAAACGCCAGAAACTGTGACCAGTTAATCATTGCCGTCTGTTCCCCACGACCTGTCGGTCCAAGATAACGGGCGGTCAGTACACCAGTTAACATGTTAATCAATAGGATCATGACACTGACAAACATAGTTTTTACGGCTGCCGAGCTGTTGTCCTTGCTCTTGGCGAACAATCTAAAAGATGACCAGATTGTTCTAGCGGGGAGAGATTTTGCATTCAACTGCTGCATACGGTGTTCCCTTCCTTCTACTTTGAGTAATCTCCCTTGCGCTGAGGCCAAGACCGATCAGCATCCAGATTAAGTATCCCTTGAGTCCGGGAAACCCATTATCTGAAACTAGACTGACAATCGCACCGGTCCAAGTAGCTAACGCAAGTCGGGCGTAGGGCTGCAATTGGTCCCTGCTGATTACTCTAGCGAATATCTGTTTGACAACTGCGCCTAAAGCTCCGAAGAAGAAAACAGCACCCAGAACACCAAAGGTAAGCAGTAAAGCGATAACTCCGTTATCCATAATTCCGTACTCTCCAAGCTCGCCGTCATTACCAAGCTTAGTCCCTTGGCCTACACTACCAATTCCCTGACCTACTGGATTGGCGGCGACCATCGGCAGCATGTTTTGCCATAAGCTTAGCCGTTCATTATAAGAGTGATCTTCTTGAACAGAAGAAAGTGTCTCTACCCGAGCAACCAGTCCTTCGGCACCAGGCAATTTCGGCACAACCCAGAACAACGCAGCAGCCACAAAAACTAATTGGATCAAGGTTTTCCACTTTCCCTTAGAAGAAGAGGTTCCAATGTACATGAGCAGCATCACCAGAAGTATCAGCCATGCCGCACGTACTAAAGTAGTCAGCAGGCAGATTACAACTAGCAGAACGCCGATCCAGCGCAATGTCCCCCGCCATTTTTTCTCCAGTATCATCGGAACTAAAGCAAACGCTAAGAAGGTTGCAGCCGGTCCGGGCGAATTCAGTGTAGAGAACACTCGGATTTCCAATGGATATGGATTTCCGATGGACATCATATCCGCATGTTTCATCCAGAACACATCCCAAGGTGGCACCGTCAAATACTGAACAATCCCGTAAATGGCAACTAGGACTGCAATATTGGCAAAAGCGGTAAGCAATCGATCAATATCCTTCGGCTTGAACTTCGTGACGGCGAAGTACGGCAATAACAACAGTGGCACAATATAATTCGCTAAGTCATAAACTGAGCCCATGCCATTCTTAGCCAAACCGATTAAAGCACCATAACCCAGCGCTACTGCGAACATTAACATGATCCGCGTGGAGGCTTTTTGAATATTATGAATCTCCTTCAGCAGCGGAATAATCAAGGTTACACCGGTTAACAAGGGTGCTAAGCTCAGCAAGGATACAGAGTGATACACTCCTTCTGACCAGTCAGCAATGCGGCGCAGCTCTGGAGCTACGGCCCAGATTAGCAAGGTATAAGCAACCAGCATTTTCGGTCTAAGTATGGCTAACAAGAAAGCTGGGAATAGGATGGCTGAGAGAATGGCTCCCTGCAGACTGTTCGATGAACTCAACATCGCACTGGAGAAGCCGATGATCAGCGGAAGAGAGACACCTATAGCAGCAGTCCCCCCTATTAATCCAACTGTCTTGATGAACCTAAGTGATGGGGGCGTAAATACACTCATTCCAAGCCTCCTTCCTTCACCTTATCCCGCTTACGCAGTTCCTTAAGTAATAAAAGTAGAAATTGTGCATCGTCCACAAGATATCTTTTCCAGAGCCGGCCCGGCTCCTGGCTAAGCCGCCAGAACCATTCGAACCCTGTTTTTTGCATGAAGCTAGGTGCTCGTTTCACTGAGCCTGACAGAAAATCAAAGGTCGCTCCCACTCCGATCGATATCGGAGCTTGATAAGAGGTATAGTGGCGGTAAATCCACTTTTCCTGCTTAGGCGCTCCTACACCCACAAACACGATATCTGGCTGGCACTCTGTCAGCATTTCTATAATGCGTTCATTCTCCTCCTCATTGTGCTCGAATCCATAGGATGGAGAATAACAGCCAACCACATTTATTCCGGGATGTGCTGTTTTCAAATTCATCGCTGCCCGTTCCGCCACGCCTTCAGCTGAGCCTAAGAAGAACAGCCGGTACTTCCTTTGCTCAAAGGCGTTGCCCAATCGATTAAATAGATCCGCGCCGGATACCTTCTGCTTAAGCGGCTTGCCTAGCATTTTGGATGCCCAGATCAGTGGCATTCCGTCAGCAACAACTGCGCCTGCCTTCGAATATACCGTTTGAAATTCTTTATCCTTACGAAGCTTGATCACATGATCTACATTGCAAGTGAGGATATAAGACTGATTCCTCTCCTGAATGGTTTTATCAATGTAATCCAGCAAATCCATGAAATCATAATTATCAAAATTGACATCGAACATATTCACTTGACTCATCGTATCACTTCTTTTTGTGGGGAATCGGTTGGCTGTGAAGATCGATACAGGCAGTTCAGGTACCAACAGAACGGAATAATAAATTGGACCGTCGACAGCGTGTTATCGGAGAATGAGTAGATTAAAAACGCTGCAATAAATAACAGATAATAAGGTTTGATCGGCGGAGCCAATGCTCTGTACACCAGAATAAATACAGCCAATAAAGAGAACATCAACAGAATAGCGCCAATATATCCCCCATCGAAGTAAAAGCGGATATACTCGTTGTGCGGAACTACAAAACCCTTATACAATGTTCCATCATTTGCTACCGTCACTGCTCCAAGCCCTCTACCAGACCAAGGAGAGTCCGCAGCCTTGTTTAAGAAATACTCCCATGCCTCTGACCTTCCTGATAAATCAACAGCCGTATCTGTCTGTCTCTCAAAGGAACGTTTCTCAAAATTATCGAGCTGCCAGAAAACGGCGACCATAATCAGGAAAAATGCACCCATCAACGGAATTAGCAGATAGGTTCTGCCCTTCAAATATTGGCGGAGAATATCATAAAAGTAATAGAGAACGGTAAGTCCAAGTGCCAATATTGGCCCTCTTGTTCCTGTTCCAATCAATATAAAGAAATTTAGAATTAACATGATATAGAAAAAGCGTGCTTGCTGCGGATTCCGCTTCACCTCTATAAATGGAATCGCTACTCCCATAAAGGCCAGCATCGCTAGATGCGCAGGAATATTAGCCCCCTGAATCCGTACAGCGCCTGTATACTCGATGTTGAGAAAATTATGAACATGCGCAAGCTGCAGCAACAAACCAACCACTACACTAACAAGGGGAAGCATACAGATAATTTTGATTTGCAGCTCGGCTACATTCTTTTTCCAGTTGATTAATAAAAATACGAATGGAATGGATAGACCGATAAAAGCTTTAACTGCAATGGATGAGGTCATTTCCGGCAGCCAGATCGAAGATCCAAAGGTAATCACCAACAGCGCTACCATTGCCCACAAGGGGTGACTCAGACGAAACCGCAAGCCATTGACCAGAATACAAGGAACAAGCAGCATCACGATAACCAATTTATAAAGGGACAGTATCTCCATTCCGAACATGCTGCCATCATATAAAAAGTTAATCGATATTGCCGTCGTGATTAGAACGAAATAACTGATCAGTTCAGGCCGTGAAATCGAGATTCCCAGCAAAATAATCAGAAGCACGGCAGCTATCGCAATCATCGGCTGGTAGATGACCGCCGTTCCAAAGAACAGGGCCGACATGAGATAGAGCATCCCGTATGGCAAAACATTTAATTTGGAGCCCCACTCAAAATTTGTCATGTTAATCCCTCACCCCGCTGCGGAATGCCTCTCCCGATTGAGAATCATATGAAGCGTTCCACGAATACTCTCCAGCCTGCATTTGTTCAAAAGCCTTCTTCCTTTACTTCTTGAGAGGATAGAATCAGCCAGGATATACACGAGCTTAGCGGCTGTCTTTCCCACTAGAAGCAGCTTGCCTTTTAGTCCTTCGCTTTTCATAGCGTTAGAGATACCTTGGCTATAATAGCGCCTCATAATCCAGTCTTCCGTCAAACGGGCCGCCGGAACGAAATGGTCAACCGCCATTTCCGGATGGTAGAGGATGGAATGCCCCTCTTTTTGAATCTGTCCGAATAACCAGGTCTCTTCACCGGAGAGCAGAGAATCACCCTTTCTTCCGAGATCTAGGGGAAAAAGACTGATGTCGAATACGAGCTTCCGCATCGCCATATTGGCCCCACAAGGATGAAGTTGCTTGGGATATTCCTTAATCCGGCTACCTAAATCAACAATCGTGTACGGAAGCTCAAAGGGTTTAATCAACCAGTCCGGACGTTTACTTTCAAATATCGGAGCGATTTTGCCTCCCATAGCCATGACCTCCGGTTTACTCTCGAAAGTACTGACAATCGTTGTTATCCAACGCTGGCAAGGTATCGCATCATCATCGAGAAAGGCAATCAGCGGCGATTTGGAAGCCAGAATTCCTGTATTCCTAGCCGCTGAAAGCCCCTGCATCGGCTCCATCATGTAGCGGATATCCACATCAGCTCCATGCTTTCCTATAAACTTTTTGACGCAAGCTTCAGTATCATCCTTGGAACAGTTATCCACAACAATGATCTCCGCCTGCTCTAAGTGATCCAGCTTTAAAAGTGACTGAAGCGTCTTGATCAATAAAGGTGCTCTGTTGTAGGTACAGATGATAATGGAAAGCTTAGGAACGTCTCCGTATTCACGCATCGGCATTCACCTAATTTCCACATTATTAATAAGCATCTTTTGAACCGAGTAACATCAGTCCGGTTTTAGCAATGATTTTTAGATCCAGCATGGTGCTCCGAATATGGATGTAGGTTAAGTCCAGCTGTACCATTTCGTCGAAGCCGACACTGTTTCGGGCATTTACTTGCCAATATCCGGTACAACCTGGAGTAACCGTCAAACGCTGTTTGTCATATTCCGTATACTGAGCCACCTCTTCTGGCAGCGGAGGACGAGGACCGACCAGACTCATTTGACCTATCAGCACATTCCACAGCTGAGGTAGCTCATCGATGCTCGTCTTGCGCAGGAATCTCCCTATTTGTGTGATCCGCGGATCGCTCTTAATCTTGAACATGGCACCGCTCACTTCGTTATAGGCCATCAGGTTTTCTTTTAACTCCTCAGCGTTACTGACCATGGATCTGAACTTATACATCGGGAATTGCTTTTCATTCTTCCCAACCCGATTTTGCCGAAAGAACACCTTTCCTTTCGGATCCTCCAGCTTGATCAGAATCGCCACGACAACAAATAATGGCATTAACACGAGAAGACCAAGAGCGGAAAAAAAGATATCGATCATCCGTTTCATTATCAAATAGGACTCTGCTTCTTTCCTTCTCTCATCGGTATGCAGCATGTAAAGTTTCGGCAGGACCGCCTCGTAGTCTTCCGGCAGTTTTTGCATGCTCATCCTCCTCATCTAAAATTTTGCGAACTCAACTTAACTACTCAAGCTGGTTTGTCCCATTTTATTCAGCCATTCCGCCATTGCATCCATCACCGGATAGCGCAAATCTTCGCTTTGCAGTGCAAATTCAAGTGTTGTCAAAATATATCCAAGCCGCTCGCCGACATCATATCTTGTTCCGTCAAAATTATAGGCATATACCCGTTCGCTCTGATTCAGCTTCTGAATGGCATCTGTCAACTGGATCTCTCCGCCAGCGCCTTCTTCCATCAAATCGAGATACTTAAAGATCTTCGGAGTAAACACATACCGGCCCATGATCGCTAGATTGGAAGGTGCCGTACCTAGTGGCGGCTTCTCTACAAAATTGTTAACCCGATACAATTTACCGTCCTGCAAATCCGGTTCAATAATACCGTACCGATTCGTGAATTCATCAGGAATCTCTTGAACTCCGATAACCGAGTTTTGTGTTTCTTCATATTGATCGATCAGCTGCTTAAGGCAAGGTACGGCTCCTGTGACGATATCATCGCCTAACATGACACCGAATGGCTCATCTCCGATAAACCGTCTTGCACACCATACGGCATGCCCCAGACCCTTCGGTTCTTTCTGGCGGATATAGTGAATTTCTACCTTGGCTGAACGCTGAACCTCTTTAAGCAGATCCAGCTTTCCATCTTCCAGAAGCCTAGACTCCAGCTCAAACGCATTGTCAAAATGATCCTCAATGGCTCTTTTACCTTTACCAGTAACAATGATGATATCTTCAATACCGGAAGCAATAGCTTCCTCAACAATGTATTGAATGGTTGGTTTATTGATAATCGGAAGCATTTCTTTAGGCATGGCTTTCGTTGCAGGAAGAAAGCGCGTACCTAGTCCTGCCGCGGGTATGATTACTTTTTTTACCTTTTTCATCGCACTTTACCTCCTAAAAGTTTTGTGAGCATTAGCTTCAATGATTTGACTTCGTACAAAACTCACTTCGAAAGCATAAACTTAAGTTTTGTGAGCATTAGCTTCAATAATTTGACTTCGAGCAAAACTTACTTCGAAAGCATAAACATTTACTTCGCCTGGTTCATGGCAATTCCGATTAGATTAGAGCCGGTCTGTTCAAGCAGCGTCTTCGCTTTGCGAATCGATTCCCGTTTGGACTTTCCGTATCTGGCCACCAGGATCACGCCGTCCGCTTGAGGTGCCAATATACGAGCATCACTGAAATCGACTGCCGAAGGAGAATCCAGCAGGATCAGATCGTAGTTTTCTTTTAGTTCCTCAAGCAAAGCGGTCATTTTGGGGTTCCCCAGCAAATCCGGCGGACTAACATGAGTTTTTCCTGCCGGGATGACTGAAAGATTGGCTAAGTTTCCGAGGACAGCGATGTTATCTGCTTCCTCTTGCCCACTTAAATAAGCCGCAAGCCCGTCACTCCCCTCTACTTCAAACACGGTATGAAGACCGGGATGTCTCAGATTGCAATCAACCACCGCTACCTTTTTGCCGTCCTGGACGAAAGAAACCGCGAGATTCGACAAGATTGTCGTCTTGCCTGCTCCAGCTTCTGCTGACGTAAAGAGCAGCACTTTTCCTCCACCGCCCTGCGCTAGTCCAAGCTGACGTATATATGTGCGCAGTGATCGGAACGATTCGGAGATATGCGAGGACGGATTAACGTCTGTAACCAGACTCTTATTTAGCCGCAACATAAGCACCCTCCTTCACTCTGGTGTCGCCTGCCGTCTTACCCAAATCACGTTTGCGAATGGTTGCGATCGAAGCAATTACCGGTAGACCAAGGTCATATTCCGCTTCCTTTTCAGACCTTAATGTGCCGTTAAGTGTTTCCATCAGCAAAATAATTCCTAGGGCAGCCATAAGTGATACAACAAAGCTAATGATGAGATTCATCGCAAACCCGCCGTTCGAGGGCCCTGGAACATCAGTCGGATCGGCCGGTGTCAGCAAGGTAACATTGTCTACCCTCATCAGCGATGGCAATTCACGAATGAATGTCTGCGATACCGCATTTACGATCCCGGCAGCTTTGGTGTAGCTTTCATCCTGAACATTGAGGTTGATCACCTGACTCTTCTCTGAAGTTTTAATCTCAAGCTTCTGACTTAGTTCATCGGCCGTGAGACCAAACTCCGGGTGATTTTCTATTACGCTTTTCATGATGGTTGGTGATTTCATAATTTCCTTGTAACTCTCAATTAAATTCAGGCTAAAGCTCAAATCGTTAAGATTGTTGCTCTCGGGAGCTTTGGCAATGTTGTTGACAAGCAGCTGTCCGGAAGCGGAATAGACGGGTTCAACGAAGTTTTTACTAACATAGTAAGTCGTAGCACAGGAGATCAAAACGAACACCATGATGAGCCAAAACCTTTTTTTAATCAGGTTAATGTAATCCAGAATCGTCTTTTCCACAGTAACCCTCCTTCCGCTAAAATTACATTCTGAAAGCATTCATGAAAGTTTCAGTTGTTGCTTTAATTCTATCAATCCACACCATTCGCCACATGGCTCATACCATCACTTTCCTCTTCACTTTGGAGTAAGATGTTATACCTCTTAAGAGGGGGATTAGGTATACTTTAGTGCCATATATAGGGCTGATTTAAGTTTTAACGCACAAAAAAACACGGACAACCTGTCCGTGTTCATGTACAATGCTTACGAATTATTTCAATTTTCACTCGTATGACATTTCATATTTGGTTAATCCGACAGCATTTGCATAAAGCGCTGCCTGTGTACGATCAGCCACCTGTAATTTAGCTAAAATCTGACTGACATGCTTTTTCACCGTAAATTCGCTAATGAAAAGACGTGAAGCAATTTCTCTGTTGCATGCGCCCTGCCCCAGCTCGATCAGGACTTCCTTTTCTTTGGGTGTCAATTCATCCGTTGGGCTGCTTCCACTCATGCGCATTTTATCTTCCATCAGACCAGGATCGTAATACTTTCTTCCCTTGTGCACCAATTGGATAGCAAATAGTAACTCCTCAGGCAACGCCTCTTTCAGTACATATCCATCTACTAGTACTTCTTCAGCCTTCAGGAAATCCTCTCTGCTCGCAGATGACGTCAACAGAATGAACTTACTAACGATACCACGAGCACGTGCTGTCTTAATGACATCCAATCCCGATTCATCTGCTAGCTTAAGATCAATCAATACGAGATCAGGCTGCGTCTCCTCAATCACAAGAAGCGCTTCTTGGCCATTCGTTGCCTCACCTGCAAACTGCACATTCGGCTGCATTGAAATGACAGATGCCAGTCCTCTTCTAACTAAAGGATGATCATCTACAATGACGATTTTCACAGAAACGACCTCCCGCCTAAAGTTTATGCATTCTTTAATTCAGCTACACCGACAGGAATTGAAATCATAATTCTTGTTCCTGTGCTCTCATTACTGGACAACTGAAAGTCGCCACCGAGCGACTGGGTCAAATATTGCATATTCTTCATGCCAAGTCCGCTTACACTATCTTCAGATTCAATCCATAACAAATCAGTATCAAAACCAACACCATTATCACAAATCAATAATCGAATCCAAGTCGGCTTCAGAGACAGTTCTACATCCACTCGACTGGCAGCGCCATGCCTGATGGCATTACCAGTGGCTTCGGAGATAATCCGAAAAAGCGCTTTGTGGTAAGGATAAGGGAGACTGAAATCATCGCCCGTTATTTTTAAATCAATATCAACATCATTTAACCTGGATAAGCTCTTCAAATGTGATCTTACCATGCCCAACCAAGTAGGACCGCCACTCTTCTTGGAGCTAAGACTGTAGATCGTGATCCGCAGTTCTTTAGCAACCTTTGTAGCAGAATCATGAATAAGCTCAATTTGTTCTTCTAGCTCATGATCTGACATTCTCTTCCACGATTCCTTCAGCGAATGCGTCGCATACACAATACCAAAAAGACTCTGCGATACACTGTCGTGCATTTCATCCGCAATCCGGTTCTGTTCGTTCGTGATGATCAACCGGTTCTCGATCACACCAAGCTCATGTCTTTCAAGAATATTCGCACTTAGCTCAGATAAGAATATCAATTGTTGAATATACCATCTGCGGCCTTCCAGCCCCTCTGTAGACTCCAGCTTGAGTCCAATCATCCCTACAAAACGGGTGCTCATCCGTACAGGCATCAGCAGGAAATCTCCTAATCCCGGCAGATTTCTAAAAATAGGCTCTCGCTGCAATCTCCATTCATGCTCATGTTTTCCCAGTTCTGAGAATAGGAACTGTTCCTCTTCCTGCTGCCAGCCGGTCTGCCTGCTCTGCGGAGCTGGTTCTCCGCTTTTCTTGGCGAACCAAAACAAAGCCTTATCCAGCTTCGTTAGCTTAACAACATAATCGGTGATCACTTGACCGATATTCATGAAATCATGTTGGCTTGAGGTTTCCACGATATGGTACAGGGATTTGATATGCTCCATCGTCTCTTTCGTGCGGGCATTCGATTCTTCACGTTGCCGCTTCATCCGATTAACGATCTGCATTATTATAACCGTAAGTACCAGTGTTAGAAACAGATTCCCATTTATAAATACAATTTCTAGAAAATTTCTGTTCGCAGAATTGATAAAAAAATAACAGAGCACCGCAAAAATACTGATGTAGCTTAAGAGCAACGACCATCCAAAATAAATGGACAATGAGCCTGCAGCAATCAATACAGGATTTAGCACATAAAGCCTAAAAGAGCTTTCGTACCCACCCGTAAACAAGGTCAAGGCGATAATTCCCACCATCTCTATACTAACAGCCAGGACGAGAGTCTTCGGCCTGCTGCGTAGCCTTCGATAACAAAATGAGAACGTTTGTGCAAACATAACAAGTATAGCAATAATAAGTGATTTATAAATTATGGAAGGTCCCGTCTGATCTAGAAGATACATGAGTGATGTGAGGGACAATGAAAAATACCTGTAATACGCAATCAGTTTGTCTTCTGCAGTTGGTTTGATTTTCATCCCACCACCCTATTCTCCAGTTTTTTGGAAAATGCGAGATTGTACTGTGCTCGATAAAAGCATCATACATGAGAAAAATCACAATAACAAGTTGACATTTCCCATGTTTGCGCTTCCATTTGAAAAATAGTTACAAAAAATTTATTATTTTTTTAGTAGGTTTTATCACTAAAATTTGGAATTTTATCCACTATAGTTAATAAGAACTAACGTATTTATGTAATATTAATCCATAATTTTCAACATATCTTATAAAACGACAACAATTATACAAATTATAACAATTGCTGTTGGGACTCTAGTAGGATGATTTCGATTTAAATGTTATTCCGGCAAAGCTGGGGTGCGATCCCCATATATTTTTTAAATAAACGAGAAAAATAGAACGGATCATTATAATGAAGCATACTAGAAATTTCCTTAATTTGTAATGAGGTGTTGAAAAGCAACTTTTTGGCTTCCGCCATTTTTAGACGGTGAATATATTCATGAAGCGGGTATCCACTGCTGCGCCGAACAAGACGACGAAGTGTAGACATCGAAACATGATGTTTTGCCGCTATTTGTTCTAGGTCCATTTCACCATAAATGCATAAGTTCAGGTCTTCCCGAATCTGGCGCATATAATCAGCCTGAGAATTCCAACTTTTTTCTTCTATTATAAAAGAACACTCCAGCAGCATTCTTTCGAGCAATAATGCTGCCCGATCCGCATCTACAGGTTCTCCGCTCTCCATCCGTTCCAGCACTTCTTCAAATAAGGTAGTAAGACCTACTATAGATTGGGCTTGAAAAACATTTCCCCCGGCTATGAGGCCCGATTCCAGCCATTCCGATACACGCGTGCCATTAAAGTTAATATAATACTCATCCCAGCTGCCTCCCGGTGGTGGACCAAAGTTATAACTGTAACCTGGGCGGAAAAAGTATAAGCTGCCTTCACGCACCTGCTGCTCTTTTCCCCCAATCTCCATGTAGGAGCCACTACCTGACACTATGTAAACAATGGCCCAGTGCTCAAAAACTACACCTGAACGGAATAACGTTCTTCCTGGCAGATGTCCTGCCTGTCCCACCCTTATATTCTTGAGCTTCAGCTTGGAGGATTCAACCTTGGGATCAATAATTCTTATTGGATATGGACTGATCATATAATCCATGTGCTTGGACATTATAGGCATTCCTCCCCTTGTTTAGTAGTGATAAGGTTATTGTGAAGATGATCATATTCTACATGAATAAGAGGTGTCCACGCTATGCTTAATCATTCTACACTACTGCTTTTCCCTAATCCGCGTGAAATCACATTGTCACAAGGCTCCTTCCATTTCCCAACAAGCGGAAGCATCGTGCTTCCTAATATGGAAGAACAATCTGCCATGCCAGCTGCACGAAAACTACAGGAAGTGATTGCACAAGCATTGAATCTGCAGCTGACTTTATCCATTGGCTTACGTCCAACCGTTGTATCTGTCTGTAACTTTAACTATATGCCATTATTATCTGCACAGGCCTATGAGATTGTTGTCGAACAGAAGGGTATCGTTGTCTCCTATAGCTCTCCTTTAGGCGCTTTCTACGCAGCAGCAACCCTGAAACAAATCATAGAACAAAGTGGAAAATCTATACCTCAGCTGCATATTCGCGATGAACCTGATTTTGGAGCCAGAGGCCTGCTCATAGATATCAGCCGCAATAAAATCCCGAAGCAAGAAACCTTGTACCGGATCATTGACCTTATGGCTGATTTGAAGATGAATGAACTTCAGCTATATATAGAAGGTGCTCCGTTCGCTTATGAATCCTTCCCTCAAGTCTGGGAGCTTGGAACCCCAATTACCGGAGAGGAAATCCTGCTTCTGGATGCCTATTGCAAAGCACGTTATATAGAGCTTGTTCCCAATCAGAACAGCTTTGGGCATATGGAGGGCTGGCTCTCTCGTCCAGAATTCAACGCTTTAGCTGAAATTCCCGAAGGCTTTATGCTTCCGAAGAATTTGTATGCGCAAGACGTTTATCCAGAAGGCTTATTTATGCACCCTGGTACTTTTGATACCGAAGATCCTGCTGTACTACCTCTGCTAGACAAAATGTTTGACGATCTGCTGCCTTACTTTAGCTCCAATCAATTTAATGTAGGCTGCGATGAGACCTATGAACTCGGTCTTGGTAAAAATAAAGCTCTGGCAGAAACTCAAGGCAAAGGTCAACTCTATTTATCATTCCTGCAAAAGATTTATGAGTTGGTTACAAAACGTGGCAAAACGATGCAATTCTGGGGCGATATCATTATCCAGCATCCCGAACTGATTCCTCAGCTTCCTAAGGATATTATTGCTATGGAATGGGGTTATAGCGCGGAGCATCCCTTCGAGTCCGATACGCTCAAATTCCGTGAAGCAGGTATTCCTTTTTATGTCTGCCCAGGCACCAGCTCATGGAACTCCATTACAGGACGCACGGACAATATGTTAGCCAATCTGCGCAGTGCAGCTATTCATGGCAAAAACAACGGTGCTATCGGTTATCTCATTACGGATTGGGGAGATTTTGGACACTGGCAGCATCTGCCGTTCAGCTATGCTGGCTTCGCCTACGGCGCAGCCCTATCCTGGAGTGTAGATCATAATCTGGAAGCAGATACTGCACAGTATTTAAATAGATTTATTTTTGCAGATCGTTCTGAGGGAATTGGCCAGCTGCTCCTGGATCTCGGCAATTACTATCAGCTTGAATCCAGTATCAACCGTTCGAATGATGCAGAAATGTCCCTGCTGCTGCGTACCCATCTGGACAATTTTCTAATCATAGAGAAGCTTACTGAGGAACACTTCAATCATCTCGAAGAATATCTGCTCTCCATTGAGGCGCGGCTATCGGGGCTAGATCTTCAATGCGAGGATGCTGCTCTTGTGCTGAAAGAATTGAGTAATGGCATCCATTTCGTGAAGCATGCTGTGCAGCTTGGCAGAATCAAGCTACAGTTGACATCAGCACCAGATTCGCTTGATCCTGCGCTGATTACGAAGCAAATCAATGATCTTGATGTACTCCTTCACCAATATCGTCTCTTGTGGACGGAACGCAACCGGCTCGGCGGCTTGGAGCAAAGTATCTCGAAACTTCAACGCCTGCGGAGTCAATATGAAGCATTAAAATCAGAGCTCTCCGCATCCGTAAGTTCCTAATCCCTCTTATTAAGATTCTCTATATAGCTGCTGTTGGGTAATCGAACGTTGAACTAACGTTTTCGGTTCGCCCAGCGCAGCTCTTCATATTGATTCTCAAGCATCTCCCGCTCACGTTGCTCGTGTTGTTCCCTGCCAATTCCCTCCTGCTGGCTTTCCTCATCCTCATAGATTCGCCATAGGTCAGAGAACAGATAGTCTTTGATTTCTACCACTTTTCCCTGCAGGATTCCGTTTATCCAAAAAAGTCCTGTGGAGGTACGCATAACCATGCGGCCATCCGGTGTTTCCGCCTTTTGACCCATTCGAATCGCCATAAGCATTTGGCCGAAAGTATACCATTCCATATTTGCTAATACCTCCTAAATTTTAGTTGTAATGGAATAAAGAGAAAGCTATAATCAGGGCAAAAGAACCATTTTCGTAAAAATTTTATAGGAGGGTTGTTATGGATTGGCTAAATGACTACGAAGATGAACTACGCTTGGTATTCCAAGAAAGCAGACGGATTATTTCCAAATTTCCAGAGCCTCTAAATCAACAAGGTATGTCCTATCTTGAGCATTTTAACGTATTTAACGCTGAAAGCCACAAAAACTACATATGTTATCTTTTACCCTTTTGGCTGCAGAAGGGATGCGGAATCTCTGCAGAGGTTACTCGCCAGATGTCGATGGGCAACGTCTTTTTTATGTTGTATTTCTTCATACAGGATGACCTGATGGACAGCCAAGAATCCTCCGCATACGAAAAATTGCCCTTGGCAAATTTGCTTTATGTCGAATTTTTAAATATCTACCGGATACTATTTCCGGAGCCATCCGCTTTCTGGATCTTATTTAATCGTTATATCATGGAGTGGGCAGATAGTGTTAGCAACGAAAATACCAGTGACTATTTTCTTAATGATCGGGTCAAAATTGCCTATAAAGCCAGTCCGCTCAAGCTATCCAGCACTGCTGCCCTTCTGATGTCTGGAAAGAGTGATTTAGTGCCGCAAGCTGAAGAGCTTATCCATTCGGTTTTGCTTACACTGCAAATGCTGGATGACTATGAGGACTGGAAAGAAGATTTATCCGCAGGCAACTATAATTGTCTTCTCTCCCTAACTCGCAAACATCTGCCAAACAGCAGTGCAGCTAAACTCACTTCGCAAGAGGTCGAATTTTATCTATTCACTGCAAATGGTCTACATACCTATACGCAATTAGCACACGACACACATAACAAAGTTACAGTTTCCGACCTTGATGCCCCTCATCTTATTGCGTTCCATTCCATGCTAGTAAGTAACTTACAGCAGATCTCTGATTCCATCGAAGCGGACAAGCAGCTCTTGCTAAACGGAGGATTATATCATTGGTTGTCAAAAAATGTCCATTAATTCTATTATTTTGTAATAAAAAGAATAGTATTAGTAGTTTTGCTATGTTATATTATTAAAGGTAAATATATACAATTTGGGAAGGGTGATTATTATGTCAGAAGCAATTCTTAGAAATCAAGTCATTCAAAAGGCATGGGAAGATCCAAGTTTCAAGAAAAGACTACTCTCAGACCCAAAAGCGGCTCTCCAAGAAGCATTAGGCGTAATCATTCCCGACAGCGTTACCTTGAAAGCCGTTGAAGAAGGCTCCAACGAATTCTATCTTGTAATTCCACCAAGTCCTACTTCCGATGTATTGAAGGCAACCGCAGCACCACGCGGTTCGTGGTAAGACAACAAGATTAACCCCCTAAGGAGTGAGAATCATCCGGAGCTTCTGCCAATGGCAGTATGGTGATGGATTCGGTTCCCACTCCTTTTTTGCTTGTAAATTTCACTTTACCTTGCATAGCTTCGATGATACGGAAAGTGACCATTAATCCAAGACCTGTCCCTTTATTCTTTTTAGTGAAATAAGGCTCTCCCAATCGGTGCAGGACATCCGCGTCCATCCCTTCCCCGTTGTCTTTGATATGAATGATTACGTTCTCCTCTTCCGCATACACCGACATATAGATAAACCCTTCGTCACGGAAAGATTCAATGCTATTTTTGATAATGTTGATGAAGGCTTGCTTAAACTTTGAGGAATTCCCCTTCACCCATAATTCGCCCGATACATCGAGAATCATTTTTCCTCCATTTAAATGACAAAGCGGCTGCATAATACTCTCAATATGCTTAAATTCATTATACAAATTCAGACTGGAAATCGTCTCAAATTCCGGTTTTGCGAAGGTTAAGAAATCCGTAATGATCCCGGAAGCACGATCCAGCTCACTAAGGGCCATCGACATAAATATTTCCTCTTCACCAACGGATTTCTCGCTAAGCAGCTGAAGGAACCCCCTAGTTACCTGGAGTGGATTCCGCACTTCATGAGCAACAGATGCAGCAAGCTCGCTAATAATTTCCATTTTTTCTGAACGCTGCAATTCGTTGTTAAAACGCTCTAATTCTTTAGAATAGTTAACAACCTGTTGATGGCTATAGGCTAGTCTTCGCTCCAGAATTACGATCAAGGAGATTATGAAGGCAACAATGCCCCACTTCCACAAGAATAAATCATAGTTCCCCTTATGAATGTAATACCACAGTAACTCTGACACTACAGTAAATGCAGCCGTTCCAAAGCCAATGGCAAAAATGATAGCGTCCCTATTCCCTTTAAGCGAAAATATAATCACACATACGATCAGCAAGATGAACTGAAGGATGAGGATGAACCCGATAATAGTGGTGGATACAAAATAATAAAACTCTATATAGCTATTATTCGATAGAAAATTGATCAAAAGACATAGCAAACAAAATGAGGAGTAAATGACTTGAAATTGACGAAAACGACGGACGATCGCATATTTTCCACTGCCAAATATTTTTTCAAATAAAAGAGTAAGCGCCGGTAAAAGTGAGAATAAAGCCAAATCAAGAAATACATTACTAATCGCGCCTAAATCGCTGTAAAAGGTATAAATAAAAGGAGAATAGGTTATCGAGAGAATTCCGGTTGAACCTATTACAACGGCTAGTGAAGCCACACTGGAAAAATAGTCCCTATTAATGTAGAGAGAGCTTATAAATAGAACGATAGCCACAAGAAAAAAAGCACAGCCCAAAATCACATCGCTGAGTCCATTTTTAATATAATCATTGATTAACAGGTTGTGTTCACCGATCACTACTTCATTTTTAATTCCGATTCTATCCTGCAGCGTTTCAGTCCAAATGTATAATGTTTTCCCACTATCGCTTTGACTCAAAGGCAACAACAAAGAATAGTTATCCTTAATATAATTACGATCTTCCTCGAAGATCAAACGGTCGTTCACATACACCTTCACATGAAGAGCATATAGAGTATCAATGTAGATTGAAGGGGAGATATAACTAAAGTTAGGTATGGAAATACGAGTCCAAGAAGTGGATACGCCTGATGGCAGATGTGGGATTTCCTTCGTAGCATTCACATTTATCCAATACTGCTGGTCATTATTCTGTGGAACCTCTACGCCGCTGTTTTCGGTTCCATCGCCCCATCTCATCTGCCAACTGGTAATTTCTTGGGATGGATATGGGGTCGCTGCTGATACAACAATTGAACTATATCCTATCAGAAGGAGAGTAAGAGCTATTGCTATATGTAGGACTTTAATCATCAAGCGCATATATGCACCTCAGAAGTAAGTATCAGAAACAATATTCTGTCTGTACTACTTCGCTCAGCCCCTCACTCTTTCCTTCTAAAAAACGGAATTATCATAAATTACTTCTAAATTCTTCTAAGTTCTGGTATTTTTACTATAATTTCAGTCCCTTCCCCTTTCTCACTGCGAAACTCAGTGCATCCCTCCATCGCCTCAATAATCCGAAAGGTTACCATCAGTCCAAGCCCCGTTCCTTTGGTCTTATTGGAGTAATAAGGTTCCCCTAACCGAGCCAGCTCATTCCGGTTCATCCCTTCCCCATTATCATGAACACTGATTATTATATGTTTTCCAGACTTCCAGGCTGTGACTTTAATCAGCCCATTGTCCTTTAAAGCTTCAATACTATTTTTGAGTATGTTGATAAACGCTTGCTTGAACTTGGCAGATGATCCAGTAACGTAAAGTCCTGGCTGCAGATTAAGTTCAATGACGCCCCCTTGCAGATTCGCTAACGGAGAAAGAATACCCGTCACATGCCTCAACTCTTCAGACACATCAAGCTGCTCTACGGTTTCAAGTCCTGGTTTAGCGAAGGTTAGGAAGTCTGTAATAATGAGCGTAGCTCGATCCAGTTCTGTCACTGCCATTTGCAGATATTCCCGCTCCTTTTGATCTGAACGCTCCCCAAGAATCTGCAGAAACCCCCGGGTAACCTGCAATGGATTCCGTACTTCATGGGCAACCGACGCTGCCAGCTCACTAATAATCTCCATCTTCTCCGAGCGCTGCAAATCATTATTGAACTTCTCAAGCTGATGGGAATATTCAATAAGCTGTTCATGGTTTCGAGTAAACCTTCTTCCCAGAATGACGATTAAGGCAATTACGAAAATCACCATTCCCCATTTCCACCAATATAATTGATAGGATTGCCCCGATGCATAGAACATGACCAGTTCACTAAGAGACATGAAAGCAAATATTGAGAACCCTGAAGTAAAAATAACAGCATCTACATTGCCACGGTTCGCGTGTATAAACGCTAAGCTGATCAAAAGTATAATTTGTACAATCATAAGGATACCTAGCACACTCGTAGTCATCAATCGATAAAAGTCATCCACCTGATAGGACAGAAGAATATTAATAACCATTAGGGAAAAACAAAATACAGAATAGACAATTTGAAACTTACGGAATCGTGTAACGATTCTCTTTTTCCCTGGACCAAATATTTTCTCAAAATAAAATGTAAAGGATGGCAAAAGCGTATATAAAGCTACATCAAAGAAAACAAGTACGATCTCTCCATAATCGCCGAGGATTGTCGGCAGGAACGATGAATACGTTACCACTAAGACGCCAATGGATAAAATAATCAGCACCAATAGATATCCGCCTGAAAAATAGCCTTTTCTCATGAATAGCGAGCAGATCAGCAGTACAATCGCAATAAAAATAAGCGTCGTTCCAATGATCAGATCCATTAAGCCCTGCTTTACATAAAAAGATAACAGCTCATCGTATTGGCCTACTCTTATTTCGCCGTGGATCCCTAAGTCTTTGCTGCCACCATGGGTCCATAAATATAGCTGTTGTCCTCCAACACTTTTGGACAGAGGAATAAAAACCTTACTGCCATTGAAATTAAAATCTTTTCCGGAATCATATATTAATTCGTTATTTAAATAAGCCTTAACATTATTTCCATATACTTTATCTATGAATAACGCAGATTTATCACTAATTTGTGGTAAAGTAAACCGCAGCCAGGCTGAGGTTGCTCCACTTGGAGTCTCTGGGCTTTTCCCATGAGGCATAACACGAGTCCATTCTTCATCAAGAGCTGCCACAGCTTCTTCAATATGATCTATTTCTATACGTTCAAATTTAATCTCCCAATTGGGCAGCGTAGAGTCTGATGATTCAGCACTCACTATCGCCGTACCAAAAGGAACCATAGCGGTCAGCAGTAGAATTAATAAAAAAGCAGCCGCTATATTGAGCTTTGGCAACTTCATCGTAGCACCTCAGTAATTCATTAGTTGTTTAAACGTTCATATATGCTTCTTAATTTCGACAAGCTTCGCACTATCCCTGCCTATTCTTGTAAATTTTCTCGAAAAAGAACGTTTTTCATCGGCTTTTGCTTTCACCCATTTTTTACTAATCCAATATAGACATACCCATTTATTGGATCAGCGATTCGATCATGGTCAAACGGGTAAAGATAAACATAGGAAGTTCAAATTTTATCATAAAAAAGGAGTGAACGGCTATGGATAGTTCACCAAATAAAACTGAAGCTGACTTTGAATATGAACGTTATATACAAGCTGATATGGATGAAGAGGATATTGTTGATGATGACGCAGATCCTGTCTTGGTTGGCGATAAATACTTGGCAGCAGATATTGGTTTAAACTCACCTAAGGATGTAATCGAAAGAGATGAGCTGGTGGAATCCGATGCATATCTAGCCGCTGAAACCGCAGGATTAACCCTAGATGATACGGATTATACTAAGGATGAGGAACTCTTGGAGATGGAAGAAGAAGATCAGCCGCTGGAGGATGTTCCAGATGCAGACGATGTATATCCAAATTCCATTATTGACCCTGCCTCCCCGCCAGTGGATGTTATGCCGGGAACAGACGTTTTGAACGGTTCTCAGGGAGAATAGCAGCTTAATATGAATAAAGCCGCCGGGCTGTGAGCCCGGCGGCTTTATGTTATTTCTAAATAACGACATGCTCATTGAGGTAGCAGTTAGCCCTGCATCGTTGTTGGCTGTTCTGCGGGACGAGCAGCGGCGATTTGTGCTTCCAGCTTGCGGGTCTTAACCAATATCGCTGCTACGAGCAGCATCACTCCATTGATTACAAACACCCAACGAATTGGAATAAACGCGCCCAATAAGCCGCCGATAATCGGTCCAGCCATCGTCGCAAGCTGAGATGCCGCCTGATTCAGGCCAAAGGCCCGTCCACGGAATCCCGGCTCAATTACTTGTACAATCATGGCATTGACTGACGGCAGCACACCTGCATAGAACAAGCCGTATGCAAAGCGAAGGATAGCGAACTCTACATAGCCCGAAACAAAAAACTGCAGAATATTACCGATGCCGCCCCCGATCAGTCCAATAAATAAGATCATCCCAAAGCCTTTTCGGCTGCCGAGTCTGCCCCACTGCGGAGCCATCAGCACCGTAGCAATCCCCACAGCGGAGAATACGATTCCCGAGCTTAGCGAGGCACTATTTTTGGAGATCCCCATGTCCAGTAGATAAATTGGGATTAAAGGTTCCAGAATCATAACGGAGAAGGTACTGATTCCCGCCAGCGAGAGCAAAGTAATAAAAGCTCGGTTACTTCTCGCTTCCCTGATATCATCACTTACATGTGACCTTGGAGCCGAACGGTCGAAGTTCTCCTCTTTTGCAAAAAAAGTAGCAATGAGCGCTGAGATAAGTACAATACCCGCTGAGAATAAAAAAGCAATCCGGTTGCTGGTATAATAGCTCACTACACCGCCAATTAATGGTCCAATAATACTACCTGTCGCTCCGGCTGTAGACATAATACTTAAAGCGTACCCCGTCTTATGCTCAGGTGTATTGGTGGCTACCATTGCAATAGCTGCTGGAACAAAACCGGCAAGCAGTCCTTGCAGCACACGCACAATCAAAAAAACATAAGGATCATGTACAAAATAATTAATAAGGTATAAAGCTGCCAGACTAAAACCCGAGCGAATAAGCATCGGTTTCCGACCATACTTGTCGGCTAGCGAACCCCAATAGGGAGAGATTAAAGCGCTGGCAAGAAAGGTTATTCCAAAACTAACCCCTGACCAAATCTCCAAATGATTTGAAACCCCAAGTTCGTCGCTCAAAAAAATGGAAAGGAAGGGAATCGAGATCGAATAAGCTGTACTACAAAAGAAAACCCCTATCCAAAGCACGATCAAATTCCGCTTCCACGAAAAGAGCATCCTATGCACATCCTTTCTCGATGTTCTCTTTGGAAACATCCTACCATTGTAAACTTCTTTTTAAGATGTGCCAATCCCAGAAGTCATAACTGACCTTTGCATGTAATAGGACAAAGGAGGTATTATGGGAAGTACCTACGAGATTATTCAATAAAAAGGAGAGATTATTTAGTGAAGTCTACACGAACAAAATCCGCTATTCTTCTGATCATGTTATGCCTGGTCATGGTTATTGCGGCAGGTTGCGGTAACAAACCAAACAATAACAATGCAAGCAGTAATAATGGAAGCAGCGGATCAGCACCTGGGGAAGGTGCAGCCCCAACTGAAGGCGTTCCTTCAGCTACGGCAAGTCATCCCTTAGTAACCATTGAAATGGAAGACGGGGATATCATCCAAGCTGAGCTATACCCTGAGGTTGCCCCTAACACCGTAAACAATTTCATCTCACTTATTCAAAAAGGATTTTATGATAACACTATATTCCATAGAGTAATTCCTGACTTCATGATTCAAGGCGGCGACCCTGATGGCACAGGTATGGGAGGCCCGGGTTACAGTATCGCCGGAGAGTTCTCTGGCAACGGGTTCACCAATAACCTTCTGCATACAGAAGGTGTTCTATCCATGGCAAGATCACAGGCTCCTGACTCTGCCGGTTCCCAGTTCTTTATTATGGATGCAGCTTACCCTAGTCTAGATGGAAGCTACGCCGCTTTTGGTAAAGTAACTGAAGGTATTGAAGCTGTAAAAAGAATTGTGAGCCTGCCTCGTGACGGTTCTGATCGTCCAGATGAGCCACCAGTCATGAAAAAGGTGACGGTCGACACCTTCGGCGTCACTTACCCAGAACCGCAAAAGGTTCAGTAATTAGGAATAAGCAGAAACCACGTTACCGTCCTCGAAAGAGAATAAACGTTTCTTGTAGAAATAAAAGAACATAAAAAACTCGGCAGTCCCTCCGAAGTTGTAATCGGATGGAGCTTGCCGAGTTTTTTTACAGCTTATCCCCGCAGCGATCTTCTGCTAAGTGCATGTTGACCATTACGCAGGAAGGTGCTGCGGCTATTTCTTAATAGCGCTATCCGGTCCTCTGCAAGCTGGTTCGCAGCGGCATAAGTAGGTATTCCGTTCAAACGGGAAATTTCCATTACGCGGGTAATATTGTCGTAAATCTTCGCCACCTGCTTAAAGGCACGTTCCTTATTATAGCCGTTCAGCTCGTCCGCAATATTAATGACGCCACCTGCATTAATCACGTAATCTGGAGCATATACAATCCCCATCTCATGAAGTGCATCACCATGCGAGGAATCCTTCAGCTGATTATTAGCAGCTCCTGCAATCACTTTCGCCTTGATTACCCGTAAGGATTCATTGTTAATTGTCGCTCCAAGAGCGCAAGGAGCATAAATATCACAATCTACACTGATGATATCGCCTGGATCTACAGCCTTGGCGCCATAGGCCTCTACTGCACGTTGAACGGCTGGTTTATGGATGTCCGTTACGATAAGCTGTGCTCCTTCTTCATGAAGATGTTTGCACAGTGTAAAGGCCACGTTCCCCACGCCTTGAACAGCTACTGTCTTCCCTTCAAGCGAATCACTGCCAAAGGCGGCTTTAGCGGCTGCCTTCATTCCTTGGTAAACACCGTAAGCCGTTGCTGGTGACGGATTGCCCGAAGAACCGTACGTAGGTGAGGTGCCAGTAACATAATCTGTCTCTTGATAAATAATGTTCATGTCCTCTTCCGTAGTCCCTACATCTTCAGCAGTTATGTACCGTCCATTTAAACCTTGTATGTATCTTCCGAAAGCACGGAACATGGCTTCATTTTTATCCTTCTTGGGATCTCCAATGATTACTGTTTTCCCACCACCCAAATTCAGGCCGGATACTGCATTTTTATAGGTCATCCCTTTTGCTAATCGAAGCGCATCAACAATAGCTTCCTCTTCCGTAGCATAGGTCCACATCCGTGTTCCACCCAGTGCTGGTCCTAGTGTCGTGTCATGAATCGCGATGATCGCCTTTAATCCCGATGCCTTATCCTGACAAAATAATAATTCCTCGTAGTCGTCCCGTTCCAATGCTGCAAACAATTCCATTTCCAATATCCCCTATCCCTTTGTCATATTCCTCATGCTGGTTCAAAGTTCATGCAATTAGAAGAGGATCTGTTGGATCCCCTCCCAAAATATTGTAGCAGAATACGCCGTAAAACAAAAAGAACTCATGTCACCATCTTAACTACTGATGGGGCATGAGCTCTTTTTATCCAATCTACTCTCAAGACATAATTTCTATTGTACAAAATACAACGCAACTGTCAAAATGCTTTACAGTTTAGCAATCGTCTCTGTAAGTACCGGTACGATTTGTGATTTACGGGATACTACACCTTTAAGAAGCGCTTTATTGTCATCAAGCTTCACGTTGTACGCCTGTTCTACTGCACCTGCAACACGGCCCAGAGCCAGACCCACCGAATCGTTGTTGAGGATATCAGTAACTACGAACAGGAACAGATCCAATTCTTTTTCAGCAATAATGGAAGTCAGTGCAGTTTCCAGTTCAGCCTGCTTGGAGAGTACATCATTAACGTCAACCGCGTTCACTTGGGCGATTTCTACTTTGTATTCACCCATTTTGAATTCCTTAGCATCCAAGGAGATCAGTTGAGCGATACTCTTGTCGCTAAGATCAGCACCAGCCTTCAGCATATCAAGGCCGTAGCTTTCTGCATTTACACCAGCGATTTCAGCCAATTCGCGTGCTGCAGCTACATCTTCAGCGGTGCAGGTTGGAGATTTAAACAGTAAGGAATCAGAAATGATTGCAGACAACATCAATCCGGCGATGTCTTTAGGGATAGCTACACCGTTTTCTTTATACATTTTATTAAGAATAGTAGCAGTACAGCCTACTGGCTCAGCACGGTAGTATAACGGATGTGCAGTCTCAAAATTAGCGATCCGGTGATGGTCGATAACTTCAATTACACGCACTCGATCAATGTCATTCGCACTTTGCTGGCGTTCATTATGGTCAACAAGAATAACCTGATTAGCTTCTCCAGCTACGTTCTCTACCAGACGAGGAGCCTCTACTCCGAAATGATCAAGCGCAAATTGCGTTTCACCACTAACGTCTCCCAGGCGAACTGGCTCAGCATCCCAGCCTAATTCTTTTTTGAGTGCTGCATAAGCAATTGCCGAACAAATAGTATCCGTGTCCGGATTTTTGTGTCCAAAGACCAATGTTTTTTCCATTTCCAATCTCCTTACTATGTTTTAGTGAGATTAATATACCATACATTGATAGCGGCTTCCAGATTGTGCGTGCTGAAAAAAATGCTTTAGCCTCTCCCACCTACGGTTGTTCACGTCTGGTCTTTGGAAGCGGATCTGGTTTGGACTCACCATGCAGCGGTTCATTATCGGAGAAAAGATCGGGATTCTCTTTTAGCATCAGGCTTAAAATATCCGTCGTTTCTACTGTTCCACACACTCTAACTAGTGCATCCCCGAAGTTCCCCTTACGCATGGCACCGCCTTCCTCAAGCTCGCGTTCCACTTTCCAAAAATGCTCCGACCAAGAGAGACCACAATGTCTGCGAGAAGGCACCATGATTTCATCGCCACCCGGCGTCACCGTATATAATTCCTCATGACTATCCGTCATTCTGCCCGGAATATCCACCCACTCTTCAATACCGTGAATGAACGTATTCCGCCGCAGATCGACGCCCAGCAGTACTATATCCGCCTTCCGATCAAGCAGCTTGCCCCACACTGAACCACGGGCGCATGGCGTATCCCAACGTTCATCCCCTGCAGTAAACGCCTCAGCATCAACACCCAAAGCCGCTACAGAGTGAGTCGGATGCCAAGAGCGGACAACACTTGGACGTTTTCTGAACAGCTCCGGTAATATCCCTACACAAGATGGGGAATCTTGAACAAAGAAGCGCGGATTATCCGCATTAATATAAGCCCATGTATGCGTTGGCAAAACAAGCAACCCATCCTTCATATATTCACTGAGTGCATCCAGCACCGTGTTCGCGCCTCCTTCTACTTCGCCAACACTTTTTAACGAGGAATGAACTAGAATGGTCCCCCGTGGATCAATCCCTAACTCCTGTAATTGTTTCATCAAGCTTGTTGTTGTGTGCACTATACTCTCTCCTTATGTATGAATTAAATTTCATGAAACATTAATATCCACTTGCAAAAGTTTCTTATTACTATTAAAATTATAGTAACTTAATAATATTCACCAAAGATTCTATCGATATATTAAAAATAAATTAAAATAATCCACAAACCCAAAGCATTTACAAGGAGGTAACTACCATGAGTTTAACGTTAAAAGGACTTCACCATGTCTCAGCTATTACAGGCAAAGCACAGGAGAACTTTAAGTTCTATACAGAGGTACTCGGACTGCGTCTCATTAAAAAAACAGTAAATCAGGATGATATTTCAGTGTACCATTTATTCTATGGAGATGAGAAGGGTAATCCCGGAACCGAATTAACCTTTTTCGAGCTTCCGATGGCAGGCCGCAACCGTGAGGGCAATAACAGCATCTCCGCGCTCTCCCTTCGAGTGCCAAGCGATGCCGCACTTACCTACTGGGAGCAACGCTTCACCGAGCTTAACGTGGAGCATGGGACGATACAGGAACTTGGTGGACGCCAGACTTTATCCTTCCGCGATCACGAGAGCCAACGTTTCATTCTCGTATCCGACGAAAATGATAACGGTGTTGCCGGCGGTACTCCTTGGGCTAAAAGCCCAGTACCTGCCCAATATGGCATTGTAGGCTTAGGACCCGCACATCTCACAGTAGAAAGTGCAGAACATACAGCGGTAGTGCTGGAGCAGTTGCTCGGCTTCCGCCGTATAGGAACCTACCCTTCAACAGTTGCCGGTCAGCCAGATGTGCTCGTATTCGAGACTGGTGAAGGCGGATCAGGTGCTGAGGTTCATCTGGAGGAACGCAATGATCTGGAGCAAGAGCATTTGGGACGTGGCGGGGTACATCACGTCGCATTCCGCGTAGATAATGAAGACGAATTGAAGCAATGGATCGAACACATCCGCCAGGCGCAGCTTCCTAATTCCGGTTTCGTCGACCGCTTCTACTTCCGTTCCCTCTATTTCCGCGAGCCTAACGGCATCCTTTTTGAGTTAGCTACAGACGGACCAGGCTTTGCTACAGATGAGCCTATGGAAAGCTTAGGTGAATCGCTTGCGCTGCCGCCATTTCTGGAATCGAAACGCCAGCAAATCGAGGCTTATCTGAAGCCGCTGGATACTCGGCAATAAACCTCTTCAGGTTACTAAATAAAAGGTGTGAGCCGCTTATACGCTCACACCTTATTTTTTTATTGAAGGTTAGTAGCTTTCCCTACAATATCTAGTAGCTCCGACAGGTTTCGGATTTCGTATTTTGGCTGAACGCCGGACTCATTAATCTTCCCTAGCGGGTTAAACCAGCAGGTATCAATCCCATAATTAATTCCGCCTTGAATATCAGAGGTTAAGGAGTCACCCACAATCAATACTTTTTCCTTATCTTCAATCCCCAATTTGGCAAAAGCATAATCAAAAATCCCCGTCTCTGGCTTCTGACATCCTGCCTCCTCTGAGATAATGATCTGCTCAAATGTATCACTCAGCAGTGAGCCTTGGATTCTGGAAGTTTGCACATCCTTGATTCCATTCGTGATAATCGCCAGGCGGCAATCTGCAAGCTCTCCGCATAGCTCGATTGCTCCCTGCATCAGAAAGGTTCCTTCGCCTAAGAAACGTAGATAGGCCTCACTGAATGTTTCAGGATCAAGCTCAAGCGCATGTGCAGCAAACAACCGATTAAACCGCTCTACCCGCAGCGCCGCAGATGAAATCCTTCCTTGTTCTAGATCCCTCCACAATGCGTGGTTAATCTCTTGATAACTGGCAGCATAATCTGCTGCACCTGTGGGCATCCCAAAGTGTAGAAAGGCATTAGACAATGCGTGACTTTCTGCCATTCCATAATCAAACAACGTATCGTCGGCATCAAATAAAATAACATCGTATTTCATAAATATCCCCCAAAGGCTTTTCTCAACAAGGTACTACAGCGTTGCTGGCAAGTCAACTTCACACCCCTCACGACAAAATTTTACTTTTTTAAGGTAGATTTAATCGATCTGTGGTATTTTAAAAAGAAAACGGTGGTGAGCGTCATTTTATACGTTTTATCATTTCTAATGTCATTTCTTATCGTCTACTTTCTAATTCCGCCGCTCGGCAAGCTTGCTTTTCGGCTTGATTTTGTGGACAAGCCTCGGCAGGACGTTGAGCGTAAAATTCATAGAGAGCCCATTCCGCTAACGGCCAGCTACGCCATATTCATCGGATTTTTTATCACTTATCTGGTGTTCGCGCGTGATTTCTCCATGGAGACTGTCGCATTATTTGTAGGTGGCGTACTGTTGCTGACCATAGGCACGGTGGATGATTGGTACAAAACGAAAGGCAAAGATTTCCCAGCTCTGCCCAAGTTAATTGTACAAGTTAGCGCAGCGATCCTGGTTTATGTTTCTGGCAATGCCTTTACCGGATTCTACAATCCATTCTCAGGCGATTATATCGTTTTGCCTGTCATTCTATCGTTTCTGTTGACGATTATCTGGATCTTCGGTGTAACCACAGTTATTAATTTCTCGGATGGCATGGACGGTCTGGCTGGTGCCTTGACGGCCATTTCGGCGATTACGTTATTTGTTGTCGCACTGGCAAAGGGGCAATCCTCATCTGCCATTATGGCTATTTCACTGATTGGCGTTACGCTTGCTTATCTGCGCTACAATAAGCCGCCCGCCAAAATCTTTATGGGCGACGCCGGGGCAACCTTTCTCGGCTTCATCCTAGCGGTAATTGCACTCGACGGAGCGTTCAAGCAAGCCACCGTCCTGTCGCTGTTCATTCCGATTCTGGCGCTGGGCGTACCGATCTTCGACAACATTTTTGTCGTAGTCAAACGTTTCATCCAAGGCAAGTCCATTTATCAAGCCGATGCCACCCAGGCTCATTACCGCCTGCTTCGGGCAGGCCTGAACCAGAAGCAGGTCGTTGCCGTGCTTTGCCTGATTAGTGTTTGCCTATCCTTATCCTCTATCATTCTGCTGCTGATTGAGACCTAATGTATTAGGGACTAAGGGCATGTCTCATATACTGAGACTGCCCTTTGAAGTTATAAAAGGAGCAAGATTCCGATATGGAATCTTGCTCCTTTTGTGTTTGAGGGTATTCTAGAGTAGCGAGAGATAGCTAAGATGCGAGAGTTTGCCAGACCTTGCGAGAGCTACGGGATCTGCGGGATCTGCGGGATCTGCGGGATCTACAGAGATCCACAGAGATCTACAGAGATCTACAGCGAACTCTCCAGCCTTTATCCTTACGGACTCAGGCGCCGTTATTCGTGGATTTGCGGCCATTTAGTGGTGTTTTCGGACTCCAAAGACGCTATCTACCCAAAATGGACTCATAATCAGTCAATTTCCACCCAATAGCTGCATTGGAGTCCGATAGCACACAAATTAGAGTGACTTGTTACTTTTAGCGACTCCTGTGTCCTTTAGCTCCATTTGCAGCGTTACTGCTCAGTCTTTCTAACCTACACTCTGCTGCTGGTTGGAAGAGTTACGATCTACGGGATCTACGGGATCTACGGGATCTAGAGGATCTGCGGGATCTACGGGATCTGCGGGATCTACGGGATCTAGAGGATCTGCGGGATCTACGGGATCTGCGGGATCTGCGGGATCTGCGGGATCTACGGGATCTACGGGATCTGCGGGATCTGCGGGATCTGCGGGATCTACGGGATCTACGGGATCTGCGGGATCTGCGGATCTACGGGATCTACGTAGATCCATGGCCAACTCCCCAGCTTTTACTCTTACGGACTCAGGCGCCGTTATTCGTGGATTTTCGGCCATTTAGTGGTGTTTTCGGACTCCAGAGACGCTATCTACCCAAAATGGACTCATATTCAGTCTATTTCCACCCAATAGCTGCATTGGAGTCCGATAGCGCACAAATTAGAGTGATTTGTTACTTTTAGCGACTCCTGTGTCCTTTAGCACCCTAACTCCAAATACATCAATCACCCATCGTTCTCTTGCGTAAACTCGGCTAATCTGCGATAAATCCCAACGATCTCTTCCATCGGCATTCTAACTAATCCGCTAGAAGAGGGTGCAACAAATTCACGGACACCATCTACCTTTGGAGGCACGTCTCCTTGAAATCCCCAGTTAGCTTTTGTTCTGCGACTAAACTCTGTATACACACCCTTACCTACAAAACAGGCGACTTGAGGCCGATATTTCTCCAGCTTGGAGCGAAGCAATTCCCGACCCTCCTGGTATTCTTCACGAGTAATATCGTCGATTCCCCGTGTGGGACGGGCAACAATATTTGTAAACCCATAGCCCAGCTTTAGCAAGTCCCCGTCCTCAGACGCATCATACAACCGGGGAGTAAGTCCAGACTGATGTAATATTCTCCAAAAATTATTCCGCGGATTCGCGTAATGACGTCCTACCTCGCCAGAACGGATACTAGGATTGAACCCAATAAATACAATCTGTAATCCGTGATCTAAGTGATCTGGAATTTCATCCATGTTATTATGCCTCCTAACCAAACGTCGATCTAGTTCAACTTACAGGTGTATACACCTTAAGACAGGAAGGCGGTATATGACCTGCCAACCATACCTTATTACCCGCATTATAAAAGGTTACACCCATTTGACCCGCTCTAATCGTATCAATAGTTAACAATATCAATTTCCCTCTGCGACTTCCGGCTAAACTGGCAAAATGAGTCCCTTCAGACAAATGAACATACTGCCGTCCCATCGATTGAAGCCCCTCTTCCAAAATCACAGAAAGCACACCAGCATGAGTTCCGTGAAAAAGTACAGCAGGCGGAGTCCCCGGCTCATAAGTGATTTTTGTATGGCTATGCCCGTACCGGGCTTTGATCCGGTCATCAACGATTTCCAATCGTTGCTTGTCGCAACCTGCGACCACTTGCCGAATATCTCCCACAGTCACCTCTGACCATCTAGGAGTGCTTACAATAACAAACAGTAAATCATCCAACCTACAGGAACCATCCTCTGGATCCAAAATAAGACCATATTGCTCCGGGGTATGCCGAAGCAGCTTAGTCATAAATTTACTTAACGACACTTCCGCTGTATTGCTTAACATTATATTTTCACCTCAATTTTTCCTATTTATATTATTCTACAGTAAAGGATCTCTTCGAAGCAGATTCCAGAGGCATTACAGCAATCACACATCCATGTATTACCTCTTATTATGCAAAAAAGACCATGGACTCTATCGTCCATGGTCGGGCTTCACCTAAATACAAAACTCCTTACCAGTTAATACAGCGATGTTATTTTACCGGAACGAATATACTGGTTCAGAGGCTGTCCTGAAAGTTCCATTTCATCCTTAACCTATCTCCAAAGGCACAATCCAACTATCCAGTTTATGTCAACCTGTAGTCTTTTATCTGTAATCTTTTACTTACCTTATTCTAAACTTATTCTAAACTTATTCTTAACTTATTTCAGCAATGCTTTCAATTCAGGCGTCATATCCGATTCTTTTAACATTACAAAATCACTATAACCCTCTTTGTACATCAATTTCACAATGTAGTTGCCATTCTCAACACCATAATGGAAATGATGGTCCAAAACAACTGTTAATAATGTCTTATCCTTCGTAACAGCCGTACGATTCTTTTCGCGTGCAAGCGCTACTCTTTGTTCAGGACTAGTAGGGTTCTTAGGTGTTTGCTCGTCCATATAATCATCTTTTATAATCTCTGCCGATTGGATATCTTCAGCTGTTATTTGTATTTTATCGGCATAACCTTTTTCGTTCATCCACTTTTCAAGCTCATGGAAAGAAGATTTCCATGGATAATTATAACCATAACTTGAAGAAACTTGATTGCTGTCCTCTTTTGCCTTTACCTCTGTTTGGATATTAGCCACATCAGGTATTCCATCCTTATCTATCTGTACTTCGTAGGACATATTCAAAATTTCGCGTTTGATAATCTCCTTTAGCTCTAAAATTTCCCCGGGATCAGAGATCGCTACTTTTTTATTCCTGTTAGTAACCCACATATAATCCAGGTCTTTGTCTAAGAGAGCTAAATTATACTTTTCATACTTGTAAGCTTCGGTATCCTTAACCACCTTGAGCTCTGATTCAAACCCCTTATTAGGGATCCAGTATTCCCTCACTAATTTGTGACCATTCTCCAATTGATAAGCCAGAGTAAAATATCCATAAACATATTGTTCTGACGTATGATCTGGACGTACCGCAACTACCGCTTGATGAAGTTTACGGACAGCCTCTATATAATCTTCATCACTGGAAAAAGGGTCCTGACCCATAAAGGGGGTAGTGTACAAATCATCTATTCGTGTATACATCTGGTAGTTAGTTCCCATATAAACACTGCTAATCTTATCACCGGAAGGCACTCTGGCTTCATACCCCGTAACACTTGATACCGGGATATACAGAAGTAACCCTATCATTACCGCATAAACTGCAAACTCAGCTACCATTTTACGCGTCATAATCTGCCATGTTTTCCGAACAATCATTTCTGCGGCAACATAACCAATAATGGCTCCGATGGCATATCCACCAATCACCCAGCCCATTTGCTGTTGCTTCATTTGCGCAAAATAATTACCGGCAATAAGCATGGCACATAACATAACCCCTGCTTTAAACAGTGGGTTGAAATATCCAAAGGCAATAGCCTGACCCGCTTTTTCCGTATTACGTTTACGGTATAACAGGTACGACAACCCGATAAATAGAAGTGCCAATACCCCATAAATCCATAATTCTGTATTGGTGAAGGGTTTGCCGGTAAAATAATACACGATATGAACAAAAGGAGACCATATCTGCGAAATAGAATCACGCAAGTTAGAGTTTGCATTTGCATATCCATAAAGATACATAGCTAAATGGCTGTGGATTAATGAGATCAGTACAGCAGGAAGAATAAGCAAAATATAAATGATAATTCCCTGAAGAATAGATTGGCCCGTACATATTCCCACAAAAACACTAAAGCAAAAGAGGAACAAAGTCAGAATACTAACTGTAATACACCATTGCCAAATATCTGCGCCTTGAAAAATATAAAAATTACCACTCCACGGCTTAACAACGGCAACCACCCCAGCAGTTAACCAAACAGGCAGCAACAGCAAGGTAAGTCCACTCGTCAGATGAGCTGTAAATAAATGCTCTCTGCGTAAAGGCAGGCTATGCCAAAGATCTGCGGGTGATTTTGCCTGAAGGTATCGGAATAAGAATAGTCCTGCGGCAACTGGGATCGTAATGATAAATAAGGCTTGCACACTACCAGCTATGCGAAATAAATGATCTATTTCCTGCGTTTTTGCATCCGGATTGTTGCTCATGAAGAGCTGCAATGGAAGTGCGAATAATAAGCCAAGTGCATATATAATCCCTATCCAGCCATGCTGGCGGAAGTTCTGGCGAAAAACACTGCTATTAAAGTAGTAATGGCTGCGCATCATATCCGACATCCCCCATTTCATAAATAAAGATCTCTTCTAACGTTAATGGAAGCAAATCGAATACGTATGGCTCGTACACCTGAAAAGCCGCTTTGATCCGTTCACGATCCCCTTTTACAATATATAGGTTCACACTTCCCCGGCGCTCTTGATGCAAAACTTGTAACTTGGCAGCTAACGGAATCTCATGCCGTTCATCCCGAAACGCCACTTGAATCTTATGTGTATCCGCCTTAAGATCATCCAGATCCTTCTCAATCAACATCTTTCCACCATGCATAATCCCGACATGATCGCACAGATCTTCAATCTCACGAAGGTTATGGGAAGATATGATTACCGTCAGCTCGCGTTCAGCAACCTCCTGAAACAGCAGGTTTTTGATCTGACGCCGCATCACCGGATCTAATCCGTCAATCGGTTCATCCATAATCAACACATCCGGCATACAGCTTAAACATAGCCAGAATGACGCTTGCCGCTGCATCCCTTTGGAGAAACGACTGAGCTTGCGCTTTTTATCGAGCTGAAATACGGTTCCCAAATCTTCAAAACGCTTCTGATTCCAGCTCGGATAAATCGAGCGATAGAAAGCCGCCATTTGCAGCATGGTGGATTGTGGGAAAAAGTAAGGAGCATCCGGCATAAAAATAACCCGTTGCTTAGTCGTCGGGTGTTCGAATACTGCTTCACCATCCACCCGCACGGTCCCCTTATCTGGAGAGTAGATGCCCGCCAATGTTTTGAGCAGCGTAGTTTTGCCCGCGCCATTAGAGCCGAGCAGCCCATAAATTGTTCCTTTATGTACCGTTAAAGAGATATCGTCGACTGCCTTCTCGCCTTGAAATAACTTGCTGACTCCTCGAATCTCAATCATCACTCTTCCCTCCTTCTCTTTGCTTCTCCACTTGTTGGTACAAAGAACTAATCTCAGCTGCGGTGAACCCAAGGTATACCGCCTCCGCCATCAGCCTCAGCAACTCATTCCGGACTTCCGCTTTTTTGATCGCATTTTGTTCTTTTTTCATCGGGGCTACAAAACTTCCTTTCCCCTGTAGTGAGTAGATATACCCCTCACGTTCCAATTCACGGTAAGCCTTCTGAATCGTATTGGGATTCACGGTTAGCTGCTGGGATAACGTCCTTACAGAAGGCAGTTGTTCATCCGTCTGCAAAATACCATGCAGAATCATCTCCTTGACCTTATCGGTCAGCTGCTCATAAATCGGCTTCCGACTACGAACGTCCAGTTCGAACATAACCTTCCTCCTTCCACTATCTTGCATTAAATCCATTATGGCGTGTATTAACTGTACTACTATTATTAATACAGTTCGATTTATATGTCAACAAAAAATCCCCAAGATTATCCTTTGGGGATCTATCTATTCCTTGCTATTAATCAAAATTACGTCCGATCGCGCCGAGCCAATCTCGTCCACAGTAGTTTTAGGACCCTGATGACGCTGATTTCTGCTTATAAGGTCATCTGAGTCCGATTGCGCCAAGCTAGCCTTGTCTCCCGGGGCTTTCGAACCCAGATGACGCTATTCGCACATTTTCCGCCTTTTGAGCGAAGTTTCGGACTCCACTGCAGCTATTGCCTAGAAAGGTGCTCATTTTGGGCATTTTTCACACCAATAGCGACTCTGGGGTCCGTTAGAACTCCAAATGCCGCTGATTCCTGCTTTTAAGGTCATCTGAGTCCGATTGCGCCGATCCAACCTCACCCCCGTGGCTTTCGGACCCAGATGACGCTATTCGCACATTTTCCGTCTTTTGAGCGAAGTTTCGGACTCCACTGAAGCTAGAATAAAAAGTGGACAGTAGTTAACAGACTGGCGATAATGAGTCCACGGAGGTGTGTTCACATGGGAGAACATCGACAACGGTATAACGAAGAATTTAAAAAACAGACAGTGCAGTTCATTCAAGAGCAAACAAAGACAGTGGGCGACTTGGCGGAAGAGCTCAACATCCCAAAAAGTACCCTGCATCAATGGATGAGTCAGTATCGAGAACTAAAGAATGAACCGGCAGCTAGCGTGGATCGAGTACGGGAACTCGAGGCACAGTTGAAAGAAATGAGCCGACAACTTCAAGAAAAAGATAACAAGATTGCTGATGTGGAAGAGGAATTAGCGATCGTAAAAAAAGCAGTGCACATCTTCAGCAAACCAAGGAACTGAGATTCCAGTTTATTGAAAAACATCGCTCCGAGTTTCTCTTGGAGAAGATGTGCATGACCCTACATGTGTCACGGAGCGGGTACTACAAGTGGCGGACAGAAAAAACCAGTACGCATATGCTTCGTAAGGCTGCGATAATGAAGCGAATTCAGTATCATTTTGCAGACCATCAAAAGCGGTATGGGAGTCCGAAGATCACCCGCCTGTTGCATCAAGAAGGTTATACCGTTACCGAACGCACGGTGAGTGTGTACATGCGACATATGAAGCTTCGCTCCATTGTCTCCAAAACGTATCGCGTACAGACCACCGACTCCAATCATGACCATCCGATTGCCCCGAATACGCTGAACCAGCAATTTAAAATACTCAAACCCAATTCAGTATGGGTTACCGACATTACGTACATTCCTTGCCGGGGAGGGCGCTTGTACCTGGCTAGTGTGATGGACCTTTGCACGCGTGAAATCGTGGGGTGGCGCTTGGAGGACCATATGGAAACTAGCTTAATTTCGGGCGCCTTACAAGATGCTTACGAAGCTAAACAACCGGAAAAGGGTCTATTACATCACTCCGATAGAGGTTCTCAATATACTTCTCATGAATATACGAAGCAGTTGAAAGCGTATGGCATGGAGTCCAGCATGAGCCGCAGGGTAACTGTTATGATAACGCCTGTATCGAGTCGTGGCACAGCATTTTGAAAAAGGAGCTCATTTATTGTAATCCACGATTCAAAACTAAGGAGCAAGCCTACCAGACACTTTTTCAATATATTGAGTTTTATTATAACCGCAAGCGAATGCATGGCGCGCTGGGGTATCTTTCTCCAGTTCGTTTTGCTGAGCAATTGACTAGAATGTCTATTGCGTGACTGTCCACTTTCTTGACAGAGGTCCACACTGCAGCTATTGTCTAGAGAGACGCTCTTTTGGGGCGTTTTTCATGCCAATAGCGGCTTTGAGGTCCGTTACAACTCCAAAAGCCGCTGATTCCTGCTTTTAAGGTCATCTGAGTCCGATAGTACAGAGCCACCCTTGTCTCACGGGGCTTTCGGACTCAAAAGCCGCTGATTTCCGCTTTTAAGGTCATCTGAGTCCGACAGCACCGAGCCAACCTCGTCCCCGTGGCTTTCGGACCCAGATGACGCTATTCGCACATTTTCCGCCTTTTGAGCGAAGTTTCGGACTCCACTGCAGCTATTGTCTAGAGAGACGCTCTTTTGGGGCGTTTTTCATGCCAATAGCGGCTTTGAGGTCCGTTACAACTCCAAAAGCCGCCGTTTCCTGCTTTTAAGGTCATCTGAGTCCGATTGCGCCAAGCCAACCTCGTCCCAGTGGCTTTCGGACCCAGATGACCCTATTCGCACATTTTCCGCCTATTGAGCGAAGTTTCGGACTCCCGTGCAGCTATTGCCTGGTAAGGCACTTTTTTCCGGGCATCCGCTACAACTAACCTCCTAAATAAACGCAAAAAAAGAGACGTCCCTAAGCCATTTTGGCTTTGGAGACGTCCCATTTGAGTATTAGTGACTGTAATTAAGCATACCAGCCCCATACGAAGATGAAGAGCGTACCGAATATCGTAACTAAACCAACGAATAAGGCATAGGCGATATTGATGTAAAGTTCTTTCTTGGTATCTGCTGATTCACCAATATGCATGAACAGGAAGAGCTGCAAGGAAGCCTGAATGAGGGCTGTAACAAGCAGGATAGCCATGTTCGCAGTGTTGGATAGATCAAGGTAGATTACAGCAAGTGCAGCCACAGAAAGGACAAGAGAGGCTAAGAAACCCATCACATGGCGAATTGGAAACAATTGCTTCATCATGCTACATCAGTCCTTTCAGATAGACGAAGCTGAAAATAAAGATCCAGACAACGTCCAAGAAATGCCAGTACAGCGAGAAGATAAAGGATTTATTGGCCGTAGCCGGATTAATACCTTGACGCTTCAACTGGATTAGAATAGCCGCACCCCACAGGAACCCGAACGACACGTGAGCTCCGTGTGTTCCCAGCAGTACAAAAAGACTGGATAGGAAACCACTGGTTTGAAGTGTAGCCCCTTCGTGAACATAAGTGACAAACTCCGTGATTTCAATACCAAGGAAGCCGAGACCCATTAGAAGGGTTAGTCCGAAAAAGACCATCATGGCTTTTTGGTAACCATGCCGCATGGCATGAACTGCAAGACCAATCGTGAACGAACTTGTCAGCAGCAGCAATGTTTCGATCATCACTGGACCAATTTCGAAAAGATCCGGCCCGCTAGGGCCGCTGGCAAAACGGTCTACCATTACAAAATAAACAGTGAACAACGTAGCGAACAGTGCAATCTCCGCTCCTAGAAAAACCCAGAAGCCAAAGATTTTATTACTATTCTCTTCTGTTGAGTATTCAAGCGGCTTAGACGCATCTATTTTCATACTGTCTCACCCCGCAATTTCTTTTCAGTAGCAATAACTTCTTCTGCTGGGATGTAGAATCCGTGATCCCGATCAAAGGACATAGCAGCTAGAACAATGAGGATACCTACTCCAGAGAGGATCGCTGGAATCCAAAGACTGAAGACCAGAGAGAACCCTGCAATGAAGAAGATAACACCCAGAACAAATGGTTTTCCTGTGTTGCTAGGCATATGAATCTTAGTAATCTTATCTTCAAAAAGCGGTACTTTATCTTGTTTAGCAGACCAGTAAGCATCGCGTGTTTTTACATTTGGAACCACTGCGAAGTTGTAAGCTGGAATCGGGCTTTTCGTTGCCCATTCCAAAGTACGTGCATCCCACGGATCTCCATCAGTATCTCTTGGTTCGTAACGAGTACTCCAGTAAATGTTATAAACCAGGATTACAAATCCAATAGCGAGACCGATCGCACCTACGAATGAGACCATACTCAGCGGGCCAAATCCGGTATCCGCAGAATAGGTGTATTGTCGGCGGGTCATGCCCTTAAGTCCGAGAATAAACAGCGGGAAGAACGATACGTTAAAGGAAATGATAATCCACCAGAAGGCATGCTTGCCAAGACGTTCATTCAGACGGAAACCGAATACTTTAGGGAACCAGTAATGGAACCCTGCGATAACGGCGAAGACCGCACCTGGAATAAGAACGTAGTGGAAATGGGCAACCAGGAACATCGTATTATGGTACTGGTAATCGGCACTGGCCATAGCCAGCATGACACCTGTTACCCCACCAATCGTAAAGATCGGAATAAAGGCGAGGGTGTATAGCATAGGTGTCGTAAAGGTTATTCGCCCTTTTCGTAAGGTGAATAGCCAGTTAAATATTTTCACACCTGTTGGTACGGCAATGGCCATGGTTGTAATCGAGAAGAAGCTGTTAACCATAGCGCCTTGACCCATTGTATAGAAATGGTGAGCCCATACTAAGAAGGACAAGAGGGAAATGATCAACATACTGAATACCATGGATGTATATCCATACAGGTTCTTTTTAGAGAAGGTGGCGATAATTTCACTATAAATACCGAATGCCGGTAAGACAACGATATATACTTCAGGGTGACCCCATACCCAGAACAGGTTGGCCCATAACATATCCATACCGCCATTGGCCATCGTAAAGAATTGAGAGCCGAACAACCGGTCGAACATCATCAACGCGAGTGCAACCGTAAGCACAGGGAATGCGAATACGATAATTACGTTGGTGATCAATACGGACCAAGTAAACATCGGCATTTTCATCAACTTCATGCCTGGTGCACGCATTTTCAGAATCGTTACAATAAAGTTAACGCCTGTGAGGAGCGTACCAATACCTGAAATTTGTAGTGCGAGCGAGTAATAGTTATTACCCACCGTTGGACTGAACTCTAGACTTGCTAGCGGGAAATATGCGGACCAACCAGCATCTGGCGATCCCCCGATAACAAACGAAATGTTAAGCAGCATAGCTCCAAAGAAGAAAAGCCAGAAGCTGACAGCGTTCAGACGCGGGAAGGCAACGTCTCTAGCGCCGATTTGCAGCGGAACGATAACATTCATCAGACCGATAATAAACGGCATGGCCATAAATAGGATCATAATCAAGCCGTGTGTTGTAAATACCTCGTTGTAATGCTGTGCGTCAAGAAATTTCATGTCCGGGGCTGCTGTTTGCAGCTTCATCATAATAGCGTCAACGCCGCCGCGGAAAAGCATAAGCAATGCAGCGAGGATATACATAATCCCAATACGTTTGTGGTCAACAGTAGTCAACCATTCGCGCCATAAATATCCCCATTTTTTAAAATAGGTCAGGCCGACGATAATCCCGATTGTAGCCAGAACAATACTTGCCATAGCTCCGTATATCAGGGGTTCGCCGTGGACCTTAAATTTATCCCAATCCATTAGGAATCGCTCCTTTCAAGTTGTTCAATTAACATTGACTAGTGTCCGTCATGTGTTGTGCTCTCTTCTAATGGAGAACTAGGTGTCGGCTCATCCAGTTCTGGATTAGGCTCGGTGTTGAATTCCGTCTCGCTGGATGGTGCTGGAGTCGGGTGAATTTCTTTATTATCCTGATGCTCCATACTTCCGTTATCCGTATCCATTTCAGTGCCACCATTACTCATATGGTCACCATGGCTTCCCGGAGGCGGGCTAAAGGATAAGTGAGTATTCGTATACGTTTTACGTCCGACATGTTCCATTTCCAAAAGACCTTTAAATTCATCTTCCGTCAGTGGACCCGCCGTTTCTTTAACGTCTTTCACCCATTCCTGATAGTCCTTATCTGTCATCGCAAGTGTTTCAAACTCCATGTGGGCAAAGCCCTTACCATTAAAGTTCGCATTTCTTCCGACATAAGAACCTACAGTATCAGCTGAAAGATGCAAGGTTGTGAGCATGTCGCTCATCGCGTATTTTTGTCCTCCCAATTGTGGGATCCAAAGACTTGAGATCGTACCGAATGAATACAATCTGAACTCTACAGCGCGGTGAACTGGAATGTTAACGTAGTTTACTGTTTCGATACCTTCCTCTGGATAGCTGAAATGCCATTTCCAGTTAGAAGAGGAAGCATAGATTACAAGCGGTTTCTGATCTTTATAATCCGCTGCAACATTTTCTACATCTACTGTTGTTTTGACGGTGACTACGGAGAGGAATGCCACGATAATAATCGGAATGGTAATCCAGATAGCCTCCAGCCATTTGTTTCCTTCCTCGTGAGGAGGAATATAATCTTCGTTGCTTTTTTTAGCACGGTATTTCAAAAGCACGAAGACATATAAGATGTAGACAACTGCCAGAACGCCGAGCATCATAACAATGGAGAGAATGATCGTGTCAGATAAAGTTCTTGCAGCCGGCCCCTTCGGATTCAGAACAGCAATCGAACTGCATCCTGGCAAGAGTAAAATTAGGCTGAGAAATAAAGCGTATAACGGTCCCTTTTTGTTCATGCTTAAGCTCCTTCCTTCAATACTTCTTTTATTAACCCTCAACATTAACCTTTATATATAGTAAGAATTTATGGAGAAGAAAGCAAAAGACTTATTTTTACATTTAGCCTAAAAAAGACCTTAATAATGGCGAACAAGTTAAATATGTGTGATCAATTTGTTACAAGTTTCTAATAGTATGATAAAGATCACTGTAACGGCGCTGTTTATGGGTTGAAAAATTCCGTTCAAACTTTGTTCAATAGTTTACTAAAGTTGCTAATTTAGACACATCTATTTTGCGCAAAACGGGGTGATTTTAACCATTTTTTGTTGATGCGTCAGTATTTAGCCGGAGTCGCGTGCTTTTTATGATTGTGGTTGAAATCACAGTTAACTTCTAAAAGGTAACAAATTATTCTGCTGGGGGTTACAATCTCTCAAATTTCATTCTATCAATGTATGATAAGGTAATAGACAAATATACATAGATAGGAGATTTTTGACGATGTCTTTAAAGAAAGTATGGCTATTATTAATCGTATTATTCATTGGTTCCGGATCAATACGAGCGATAGATTCAGTGAATGCAGCAGGTGCAGGCTCCCTTAGGTTAGGTGTGAACGATAAGTTAACAACTATTGAAGCAGTTTCGGTAAAAGATACCTATTACGTTCCTCTACGTGATCTATCACAGGAACTTAAGTTAACGCTAACTGGAGTGAGCGATGGGATAAAAGTTACAGGTCAGAACAGATCAATCAAACTGCTGAATGATCATGCAACAGCTACTCTAGGCGATGGAAAGACCCTATCCATGAGTACATTTTTGAAAAACGGAAAAACAATGGTTCCACTGAAATTGACCTCTTATCTTGGTTATGGAATTTCCTTTAAAGCAGATCAATATTTATTGCGTGTAAAAGATGGCTCGGCTACATTAGATGACGCAACATTTGTAAGTAAGTTTAAAAAGGAATTGAAGCCAACCGCAACTCCTGGAACTTCTACGCCAACTGTTGGGAAGCAAGGTAAGACCGTATACCTCACCTTTGATGATGGGCCAACGGCCACTACTTCTGCATTGCTTGATATTTTGGCAAAATATGATGCGAAGGCAACTTTTTTCATGATCGGACCGAATATGAACCAGCATACTGCGCAAGTGAAACGGATTGCGAATGAAGGGCATGGTCTCGCATTGCATGGAATGACGCACCGGAAAGAGAAGTTTTATGCTTCACCTGCCGCTGCGCTGGGTGAGATGGATAACGATAACGCCATTTTGAAAAAGATTACAGGTCAAAGCACCACACTAATTCGTCCTCCTTATGGAAGCAAGCCTTATTTCACAAAAACCTTTAGAGATAAAGTGTTGGCTCAAGGTTATCATCTGTGGGATTGGAACGTGGACTCTGAGGATTGGAAATACAAGGATGCTAGTACGACGATCTATAATTCGGTTATGAATCAGGTTCATAAGCTGCAGAAATCGCAGACCAATCCAGTGATTCTGATGCATGATCAAAAAGCTACACTTAAAGTACTTCCGCGTATCTTAGAGTCATTGAAAAAAGAAGGATATACATTCCACGTCATTAGCTCAGATCTGAAACCTCTGAATTTTTGGAAGGATACACGCTGAGTTTTTATTAAAAATCAAGAGGGCATCCCCACAGCTGTGAACTAGCTGTGGGGATGCCCTCTTTTTTTCAGGTCTTGATCTAAAAACTAATTTTTATTTAATCCGATCACATTCGCGCTCCCGAGTTTTTCTATCGGACCCAGATGACCTTAATTGCTGGATTTGCCACTGTTTCGGGTGCTATCGGACCCCATAGCCGCTATTGGTGCAAAAAACACCAGTTTTCAGCGTTTTCCACACCAATAGCTGCGCTGGTGTCCGAAACTTCGCTACAAAGGCGATAAATGGGCAAATAGCGTCAACTGAGTAGTCCGGAACTCACCCCAATGCCACTAAATGGGCAATTAGCGGCTACTGTGTCCTATAGCCTGTGGGGGTGAGTATAAGCCCACGTTATCGGACCCAGATGACCTTAATTGCTGGATTTAGCTATATTTCGGACGCTATCGGACCTCATAGCCGCTATTGATGCGAAATAAACCAGTTTTCAGCGTTTTCCACACCAATAGCTGCGCTGGTGTCCGAAACTTCGCCCCAATGGCGATAAATGGGCAAATAGCGGCGGCTGTGTCCGATAGCCTGTGGGGGTAAGCATAAGCCCACATTATCGGACCCAGATGACCTTAAACTGGGGAATATCAAGTAGATAGTGTGTTTAAAAAACTAGAGAACAGCCGGGGACACTAGGGGTACGGGGTACGGGGTACGGGGTACGGGGTACGGGGTACGGGGTACGGGGTACGGGGTACGGGGTACGGGGTACGGGGTACGGGGTACGGGGTACGGGGTACGGGGTACGGGGTACGGGGTACGGAGTACGGGGTACGGGGTACGGGGTACGGTTTACAGGTTACGGGGTACGAGCATACCGATCATCGCCGAAGTTTTTATTGTTTCCATCCCTCTGTCTTGCCTGCCAATAGTGTCGCTGGAGGTCACATAGCATATGTTTGCCCGCAACCTACTGAAACCAACTTACATCTCTCCCACCTTGACCAACTGAGACCAACTGGCTCGCGCTTGCTCCCAATCTGCTATAACCACAAACAGCAGAGCAGCGATCTCCGTTACTGGAGAACCGCTGCTCTGCTGGTTTTAACAATATTATGAAGCCTATAGTTTGAAGCTGGACAATGTCTTTTGCAGATCTTCTGCGAGCACCGCTAAATACTGAGCTGAAGCCGACATTTCCTCCATTGCGGATAGTTGCTCCTGACTCGCTGCACTTGTGTCCTGAACACCTTCTGCGCCTTTACTAGATATAACGTTGACCTGTTCCATAGCTGCTGCCACACCTTGTGATTCTAAGGCGACATGAGCAACCGCTTCTCTGATCTCCGCTGTCTGCAGGGTAGCTTCTTTAATGGAAGTCTGAATCTCATGAAAGGCTTGAGATACCAGATGACTTTGAACTACGCCATTAGTGACTAGCTCAGTCCCCAAAGCCATGGATTCTACTGCGCTTTCGGTTTGCTTTTGAATATGTGTAATAATATCTGTAACCCGCAAAGAACTATTTCTAGTTGCTTCCGCCAGATTTCGTATTTCTCCAGCAACTACAGCAAATCCCCGTCCATGCTCCCCAGCTCGTGCCGCTTCTATAGAAGCATTGAGTGCAAGCAGATTCGTCTGTGTAGCAATACCGTTAATCGTTGTAATAATTGTATTAATCTCTTGTGACAATGTCCCCAGATTAGAAACAATCTCCTGACTCTGAGTTACACTGAGGTCAATTTCCTTCATCTGCACAATGATTTGATCTACAGCCTCTACCCCACGATCTGATGAACCAGAGACCACCCCCATAAGGTCTGACATTTCATAGCTGCTGCCCTCTACGGCTGCAATATCATTGGTCATTGCTTTTATGGAACGTGTTGTATTGTTAATGCTCTCTGTCTGTTCATCAAAACCCGCCGCAATCTCTCCAGAAGATACAGCGATCATTTGTGAAGCCAATGAGGTCTGCTCAGCACTAGCGCTCATCTCTTCCGATGAAGCTGACAGCAGTTCTGCACTCTCTGCAATTCCTTGCATCATCTTCCGCAAGCCCTGCAGCATATTGTTAAATGAACTGTTAATTTGGCCAATCTCATCCTTGGCGGTGTACGTTGCTATTACGGTCAAATCTCCATCTTCTGCCCGCTTCATTAGTCCTTGCAGTTCTTTAAGGGGTTTTGTTATCAGTCGAATAATTGCAATACTAATTACGAAACAAATCACCCAGGCGAACGTAATCATTATGGTATTGTTTACCCGCATGCTTTTAGCGGTTGCCATGGAATCTGAATTGTGTTCATCAGCATCTTTAAGCAAAGAATCACTAATTCCTTTAAGTAGGTTGATCATTTTTTCACGGGATTCGTTAAATTCGCCTGAAAATACTTTATAGGCCTCTTGATTATGATTACTATCAGCAATCTTTATAATGTTATCCCGCTGTGCACGATAATCTGGCAAAAAGGACTCATACTCTTTGATTTTACTTACAATAGCAGGATCATTATACTGAATCGCTTTCACCTTGTTCATAAGTTCATTATTATCCTGAACCTTCACTTGAATACTCTCAGAAAGTTCTTTGTTTTTGCTGGCATTTACGCTAATCAAACGCTCCAAAAGATAGGATTCAATAGCCCGATTATTCGTACGCATCTGCCCTACGTAAGAAACAGGCAATAAATTTTCATTATATGTCTCATTTGTTTTTTCGGCCATTCGGGTCATCGTGATGATGCCTATGCCCCCTACAACATTCACCATGATTACAGCGAATACCAAAAGCAACCCTATTTTGTATTTCACTTTCAAATTTTTCATCTACACTCCGCCTTCACATTATCTTATGATCTATCTATTTTTATCGGTCGGAAGGGCTAAGAGTTTGATGATTTTTTAAATATTGTGTCGAATAAAAGTATATATTGTCATAAAACGACTTTTCCAAAAAAATAAAAGGGCGGGCACCCGATCCGCTATTACTCCGAATCCCTGTGCCCGCCTAATTAATCATTCCTCTTCCTTATTCTCCAGAGGTATAGTACCAGTACAAAGTATCACTGTTCTGCAAAATATAACTGTCTGCACTGATGCTTGGATCAGCATCCCGGTTCGTTTTATACTTCCATCCGCTGCTTGGGCCTCCGTCAAATTCAGCCAATCCGTCAATAGATTTCACGTAGATGCTTCCAACGTTGCCGGATGATACTACCTTGGTGCCTAATTGACTGACTAGTAAGCTATAAGCCGTTTCGCCCTCTTTTAGAGCTACTGTTGTACTGGCTAGGATGGTTCCCTTCCGGCTATCTCCAATCACTGAAAGGGTAGCGGTAGCTTTAGCTGGAGCAATAACAGACGATCCAACAGTCAGAGACTGAGTATAACGCGCTACGCTCGGTACGCTGTCTTTAACATAACCGGTAACAGTCATTGTATAGCTATTTGCCGGGAGACCCCCCTCAACAACAGCTACACCTTGTTCATTCGTGATTACCTTCTTATCACCAATCGAAACCTGCACACCTGCAGCTGGTGAGGTAACCGGATCAGAAGTGAAGCTGTCCTGATTCCACACCCACTTTTTCTGGGAAACCTTTACGGTAAAAGCTTCATTAGCTTTTGGCTGCGTTGGGGAAAGCGCCACAGAATCTATAACCTGTGTATTTTCACCTGCATAATAGACAAGCACACGATCGGATTCCTGTAGTTCGAACGCATCCATACCCACACTTGGATATATCCACTCCCCGCCGCGTGATACTACGAAGCTCCACCATCCGTCGTAAGTACCTTGCGAAACTCCATGGATACCTGATACAAAGTTGCCATAAGACGATTTGGTGATATCTACTTTAAAATCATCGGTAGATCCTAGTTGCTGCAACGCTTCAAGAGCATTGGAGGCTTTTAAAGTCCCTTCACTAATCAATCCTTCCGGGCCTTCAACGGTAAGAGAAGCTGTTACATTCTTAGAAGTTACCTTTATAGCTTTTGTATATTTAGCAACCGTTGGCGCTTTACCTTCGCGGTAGCCAGTTACAGACAGTGTATAGTCACCTGCGGGCACATTTCCTGAGAATACGGCCTCACCTTTAGCATTCGTCGTTACCGTGTGAGCTCCAATTTGGACCTGAACACCCGCAGCTTTTGCCGTTACAGGAGAGGTAGTATTCGTAGCAGCGTCCCATTTCCACGTCTTACTAGTTACAGTGACAGTAAAAGAATCGCCCTCTTTAAGATTTTGTTTGGAAAGGGTAACGGAATCCACAAGTTTAGTGTCATCTCCGGCATAATAAACCAGTACCTGATCTGAATCTTTAAGTACAAAATCACTCATGCCTACATCGGGATTAATCCATTTTCCGTCACGTGATACAACATACATCCATCCGTCATAACCACCAAAGCTTCCAGCAGCAATACTTCCGATGCCAGTCACATAACTGCCCGAAGGATTCGTGATCGGCAAGTTCGTTTGAAGCGCCAGCTTCTCTAACGCTCCAAGTGCGTTGCCAGCATAGGCGTACCCTTGTGCCAACGTGGCCCGTGGTCCCTCAATCGTTACAGGAGCGTAGATGAGTGAGCTCTGAACGGAGGATTTGGAAAAATCGTATAGCTTACTGTTGCTTCCTTTATACAGCAAATTATACGCAACCAGCGCCTGAAGTCCTTGCTCTGTCGCCAGAACATTACTGCTTCCACCACGGCTATGGGTGAAGCTACCATCAGCTAGACGATAGCTAAGCAGGTTCTCCATTAGATCCACTTTGTTTTTGGTGTATTCTAATCCACTAGGATCAACTCCGAAGGATGCGAGTCCAAGGATTGCTTGTGCGCTACTTTCAGCACTGTCACCGTAACCCCCATGGCTATCTTGAGCTGCAGATAACCAAGCTACGGCTTGTAGCCCTGCTAAGTAGGCTTCGGGATTATTTTTATGTGCCGCCAGAGCCGTCAAGGTTATCGCTGTCATATCAGGCTCACTTGCGCCTGAGGTTAATGCAAAGCCCCCATCCGGATTCTGTTTGGAGAGAATCTCCGTAAGGAGCTTATCCGCCGTCCATTTCGCGTCACTTGGGATATTATATTTACCAGAATCCAGCGCAAGTAAAGCATATACCGGATTATTTAGCGTCTGTTCACTGAGCTTGCTGTTATTATAAATTTTCTCAATCAGATTATAGCCAGGAGTCGTTCCGTTACCAGCAAAGCTAGTAGGATCTGCACCAATCGCTCTCACTGCGAGCACGATTCGAGCATAATCGGTTACATTGGCGAAATTGCCAGCTGCATCCTTTACTTTTTTCTCAAGCTCTGAATGGTAACTGGCTGGCAGCTTATATCCTGCTTGCGCTAATCCAATAGCTTGCCAATCCGATTGCACGCCACCTTTCAAGAGATATTCTGCAGCCGCATAAGTCGCATCCGCAACATTAATCCGCTCCGCAGCAGTTGCTTCCAGACCGGAGCCAGCGCTCGCTTCTGCAAATATTTGTCCTGCCGGAGCAAGAGATGTTCCTAGAATTGAAATGACCATGAATAAGGCCAGCCCAAGTGCTACAAACTTGGAAGACATGATTTTCTTCATTGTTTAACCTCTTTCTGTATAAGAATGGGTACTGCTGGGAATAAGACGCATAACATAAAGACCGCCCCTTTGGAGGGCGGTCAGGGAAGATTACAAATCGAGGCTGAGGCGCTTGCTTCCTGCCAACAGTCCATCTGTATATGTTCCACATTCTTACCCCACGAAGAATAGAAACGCTCACGAAAAAGGCAGGTCTCCTGGCTGATGCTTCATCGCTGTTCTTCACCTTCCCACCCTACCTTAGGGGCAGTGGCTTATAGAAGAAAAACTCCGCACATACAGTGGCGGGACCGCGCCGGACTCTTGCACCGGACTTCCCTTTTAAGCAGACGACTAGATTGATAGAGTCTGCACCTTTTCCAGTATGTAGTATCTTATTTTGACATCCATAATCATATCTATTAATACATAGCATGTCTATAGAAAAGCTTAGTAAGGGCAGCAAAAAAATGAACAGCAATACGCCACCTGCCGGTAGGTATTGCTGTTCAGAAAGCTTGTTATTCGACTGTTCCTTCCGGACTTGCAGTTGGGGAAGGTTCAGCACTTGAATCAGAAGCTGGTGGAATATTAGGATCGGGATCTACGATCAATGTAAATCTTCCGGCTTTGATCATACTTTTCTCTAAAATTGTCGCTCCAGGCTCCAATGTAACCTCAACCTGATAGGAAGGTTGTTCCCCTTCAGTCACAGCTGTTGCGGAAGGCAACCCAGTGCTGTCCTCAGCATCAGAGGAAGGCGTAGGAGACGGAGATACATCAGCTACAGCATTAGTAGCATCTGCACCTTCTGCTGTTCCTCCAGTAGTGCCAGCGGCATCTGACTCGTCAGCGGCGTTTCTCTCATCCGTCCCATCCGTTGACGGCACTGGACAAGTCCCATTCGTAGCAGCGACCTTAAAGCTTTTATCTATCTCTGTAGACGAAGACATTAAACTAATCTCAGTCGGTTGAAACTGCACACAGTCATCTGCACTTGCGAAGGTGAACACCAATATGCTGCTCCCCTTATCTCCTTCGCCGCTCTGATCCTTCAAGTATACTGAAGCCGGAGGCAGCACATTGCCTGCACTCTGAACAGGGGTCGGCTCAGGGCTTGTTCCCGGCAGAGCCGTCTTCGTATCATCCGGACGCAGCATACTGAATACGATAATTGCAATAATCACCAGAATACCCGTAATGGAGCCGGAGATTAAGAGTCGAAATCGGCTGCGGCTGATCCAGCGCGCCAGCGGGGAAGCCAGTTGGGAGCGGGCTTCATTGTACACATTTTGCAGAGCAGGCCGAGCTGCCGCGACATAGTTCTTTCGGAATTCCCGATTCTTGAACGCTTCACGATCACTGCTCAGGAAATACTTCAGAATCGCCTTACGGTAACCCGGTTGCAGCTTTTTATTCGAAACCGTAAATAAAGGATTGCCTTGCGACCAAGCAAAAAACCGATAGATGATTTCTTTGTCGGAACCGGCTTTACGCTTTAACAGCTCCAGAAGCGCATCGTAATCCAGCGGACCCCCTTCACGCTGAGTTGTATAGTAAAAGGCTAGCGGAAGCCGTTCAAAGGGTTCTAGAACACGCGCCTCTTTTAGCAAACGACGACCCAGTAGCTGCACATCATCTAGTTCCTGCGGAGACAATCCTGTAAAAATCTCTTCATTTGGCTTCTCTTCACCAAACCAGCGGTAAGCGGCACGCAGCGCATTCTCTTTCTGCTTGCTAATCCTATCCAGTGGCGGCTGCCAATCGACAACATTACCATACCGTAAAAAAACTACCTCCAGAAGCTCCTCCTGCGTCATATCAGAAAGCGATAAGCGGTTCAGTAAGAATCTATCTGCTGAAGCAGCAAGATCCTGCATTAGGGAGAGTGCCTTAGGAGCAACTCCTGTTCCTTTGCGGCGATCTTTTTCTGCCTTATCTACAATTTCATGAATTTCCGCCACAGAAGCCACCGGATCATGCTCCAGCTGAAGCTTTTCTAGCAAATAATCCTTCACAGCATTTTGAGCAAAAGACTGCTCTAACGCCACTGGCAGGAACCGCCCCCAATGGAGCACAAAGCTCAGAATATCCGCAGATCTGGACGCCGCAGCTAGTCTTGATTCCATATAAGGCTCAAGTAGCTGCTTACGGAAATAAGTTTCAGACATCACGCGCTGGAAGTAAGCTGCACTTAACTCATCATTACTCTCAATGATCCCGTAAGCAGCACTCAAAATATCCTTGCGGCCCGCTTCCACACTATGAAGCATCCCATTGATGAAATAATCCACGATTCTGACCCTGTAATTGTGATCCTTAAGTACAAAATACTCTTTAAAGCATTCCATAATCGCCGGATCTGGCACATTTCTTTGCCGAATCAGATCAAATTCCCGGTCAAACCGTTCTAAGAAAATATCATTCAAGCGGATTCTAGAATGAATTGCACCGTCTGGCTTTAGGTATGAAAGCAAACCACTTAGCACCGCACTCTTGTTTTCCGTATATAAATGCTCGTTCCCTTGCTCAATCTCATAAAAGATAGCCAGCTCATTATAGAAAGAAAGAGATAGCTTGTGCTCAGGACTCTCTCCACGCAGAATCTGATCGGCGAAGCTTACGAAGTCGTTAATATCTCCTGGATTCAGCAGTAACAGCTTCCATACCAAATCAGCATAAGGCTGGCGGGACTCGCCAAAATCGACATTCCCCATCCGTCCGGAAGCCAAATCAAAGGTATAATCCTTCTCAATACTGCGGTCACCGGGACGAAGTGAACCTTTTTCCACAAAGCTAAGATGTATATATTTACGGCTTTGCGGTTCATTCGCATACGTAATCACGCCTAATCTACGGCGGAATTCATACGGCAGCACGCTATACAGAATTTCTGTAAGCTCCACCGCCCGCGCGGACAACTCGGTGATAGGTACGTTTAGAGCCACGTAGATTTTTTTCTTACCTGCTACAGAGAGCATTACCGCTTGCAATAACGCCTTGAATATCCCTTCATCAATCCCTAGCAAGCGTAAGCCTGCGATTGGATCCGGGCTGCGGTCTGTGCGAACAACTGGAATAGAGGGCAGCTCCGGCAAGGTTCCACCAAGCTCTCCAGTATAACGCTCTGCAAAATCAGCATGCAGCCAGTCTCCATAGCTCTGCACAATTTCTTCGGAACGTGAAGCAGGTACTACATAGTTATGTGCAAAAAAAGCGCTTCGTTGGCCTGTGAAATCGGCCGCTTGATAACGACTAAGCCCAATAACTGTATCCCCGTTCTCAGCATGAAATAGGTGCAGCGCACCAGGATATGCAGCCTCATCCTTCTCCCCACGCGCGGTTAACTCCGCAGGAGCATCGTAGAGGCAGAAGGGATGAAGGATTTTTTTCACAAAATTATTGTCTAGACTATCTGATTTCGCTACCGTATCGAAGCCTTCTGTGGAACGAAACACTCCGCGACGTTCGCGGGTGTACATCTGTTGGGCGATTGTTGACCCTGAGAAAACATTCACGGGCCGTCGCTCCCCTCAATATACTTCAGCTTATGCAGCAGCCAAATAAAAGGCTCGTCTACACGAATCGGGCTTACTACACCCTCAATCTTTTGATTCACAGGGTTGCTGCCCAACGCAGATACTGCAAAATAACCCGTATTCGCGAAATAAACATCCATTGTATCTTTAAAGGGTCTGTCCACCTTACCAATAAATCTGCGAATTTCCCCGTCGATATTATGAAACTCGTCCATGTTTAATGTTTTGCGGTGAACATAGTTATTGAACACATTGCTGTTAGACTTGATGTAATCGCCATCTTCATCCTTGAGTGAATGCAGCATATCACTTTTGGCAAGCACAACCGCTGTTGGAATGTCTGTTTTGCTCTTTTCCTGATAGGCAATAAAATCACCGAACATCGTCAGCACCACATCGCGTGGCTCGTCATATTGTGAGACCCATTCTCCCGGGCGGTCACCGATGTTAATATGAATCTTTTCACGGATAGAACGGATTTGCAGCGGATCGACCATAAACAAAATACCCGCTGAGTTCTTGATATGCTGACCATGAAGTCCAAGATAATCCTGATCCACCATACCCTCACCTGCTACATCAAAGAATACAAGTGTCAGTGGCGGTTTATTTTCATCCTTAAAGACAAATTGAAAGATAAAAGGCTCCTGCATTTTTTCCTTCTGTGTAGAAGCCAGCAGATCCCCACGCTCAAAAAGCGGTTCCTCATACAATGTACGGAACTTACGGCTAATTTCTGCATTAAGCGGCATACAAGCGGCATCAAAATGACCTGCTGTAGTATGCTGCAATGTGTGGATCAGCGAGGTCATATACACCGATTTCCCGACTTGGGATGCCCCGATAATCGAGATGATGTTACTTGGCACCTTCCCGGCAGTCACCGGCAGCTCATTATGGCAGGACGGGCAAAGCCGTCTGCGCGTAAGCACACCGTAACGATCCGTAAGCCCAGTTAACACATGATCTGTGTAATGATGATATTCTTCCGGAATATCTGCCGGGTTGATAATCGCTTCTATGTCATCTACCGTATCAAGCCCGAAGCGCTCACGGTATTTGTTCAAGGCGTCATCCTCACCCAATGCGTAATTTTCATCGTCCTCCCGGCTGTGCATAGCCCGAAAGACGACATCCTCCGGAGAGAACTTGGTGAAGCAATACGGACACACTATATCGTAAAAAAGCGGCCGCGGCTCCGGCTGATTCTTTTTCATAAAACGGCTAAAAAAAGACATCTACTCATCCTCCCAAAAGTTGTATCTACGTACTTGCTATGAACGCACTGCTCATTACCCGCTTGTACGCGTAGACCAAGTCTCACTCCGGTACCAATTCGTAATAAAGCCCATATTTCTTGCCATCGGTGAAAAAGATGCGTACAAAATCATCCTTACCGATTTCAATCGGTGGAAGTACATTGCGTCCAGGAGCGAAATCCTGGACGAAGGGAAAGAGAATACCATCCTCTTTCCCTGACGGATGCCCTCCACGTTTCTTGACATAACAGAGGACATCCCGTGCCACGGGCACTTCTGCCGTAATCGCCATATGTACGGTCTTTTGTTTTCCGAATAAGGCCTTTTTTTGTTGAATGGAATAATAGATCCGGGCTTTGCCTGCACTGACCATCACCCGGTTCACACCATCATTTTGCCTCACCAGGGCAGTCTCACCGTTCTCAGCAAGACGAGCAAATATCGTATAGGATATCAGACCGATCTCATCCAATCGATCACGATAACCATTGTTAGATTTGTATTCCTCACGAGTGTAGAGCTTCATACCGATCGGCGGATCATCTCCGGTTCCCATGTCAGCCGCTTCTGCGGAGGTTTTGTGGATGTACACCGCCTGCACGCCGTCCGGCCAGCGCCATCTCAGCGTACAGAATCGGTCATCCACTTGGGATGTCACATCCGTTATTCCCGGAGCGGAAGCATTAACCTCGGCGTACCTCATTACTGTAAACCCCTTTCCGCTACACTAGAATCCTTTGCTGTTCCGGCTTCTGCGCCGGCCCGGAAAGTTATCCGATGCTGGTGCAGGCGCTGCGTTATTGTTTCTTCTATTTCGATAAATACGTCCTTCACCTACCGGAATGACGCCTGTAAATAATGCAATAATAGCAGCTAATATAAGAACAGCCAGAAGACGAATAAGACTATCTGTAAAGGAGTCACCGCTAAGACCAAATTCCAGAATCAGTCCTGCGAACAAGCCTGATATTACGCCGCCAATCCCAAAGCTTTTAGCCAAATGACGGTTATCAAACATAATTCCCAGACCTAATCCAAGCGTAGCCCCCATCAACATCAGTGACAAAATACGAACCGCAGCATAATAAGGACTGTCTGCCGTTGAATCACTGCGCTCAGTTAGCAGCGTCCGGTCTCCCAGACGGTCATAGATCTGCTGGAACACATCGCCCAGTAGGGCTGAATCCTTGACATCATAATAGTGTCCGCCTGTCACTCTCGCAATATCCTGCAACAGCTGAGTGCCTGCTGGATCATTCAAGCCCAGACCAATGGTATTCACAGCAATACCGCGCTCTACATAAGCCTGCAGCTCTCTTGTGGTATCGAAATTACTCACTCCGTCAGACAACAAGATGACCATGGCCCCTTGGTCTTTTTTGCCGTCACTGTCAATCTCCTTCAGTGCCTCTGAGACCGCACCGCTGATATTCGTGCCGCCTTCGGTTGGCTGCAGATTATCGATTGCAGTCAGCACCTTCTCACGATTCTCCAAATTTGAAAGTGGCGTTAAAGGTTGGACAACTACCGCTTCGTTGTTAAAGGTCACCACGGCTACCTTATTGTCAGTGTCCATTTTTGTAATTAACGCTTTTGCTGCGGAATACCGGCTATTATCGGGATCACTCTGTGTCATACTGCCTGAGTCATCGATAGCCATCACTACATTCTTAACCGGTCTCGCACCGCCAAAATTCAGCTCATAAACGAACTCCATTAAGGCTCCAACTCCAAGTGCAAGGACAATCATCAGAGGCAGCAGCTTCCACGATAACCCCAGGTAGCGCTGCTTCCATGAAGCTCCGTTCAGTCGTGGCGAGATCATCTCTGCAAGCAGGCAGCCTACACCGACACCCAGCGCCACAATGGCAAAATAAATACCCACAAGCAGGATGGAAGGCAGATCGTTATACCAGCTTAGCAGCCATTCGCCAAAAAGAAAGGCGACCCCGCCGCCGATCAGACTGAAGAAGAGCAGCAGCAGATTGATTTTTCTCTGCATCGTTATACTTCCTTTCCGGGTAAAATCTGAATTGTACTCTTATCCTTTAACATTCCGGGGGTTATGCTGCCTGATAAACGGGCTACCCGGATGTGCTATCATCCCCCAGATTGCGCTTTGTGCAATAGAACGGAATAGGAGGAACATCTATTTCTATTCTATTGCATAGTGTGCATTGAAAATAAGGAGAAATGTCCCTATCCCAGAACTCTAATTAAGGGTTATATCCGATGACTCTATTGCACAAAGGCAATAAAGGGACTCAAAGTGAGGGGACCCAATCTATTACGCCATCAGCGCATCTCAGGAAGCTGATCTTCACTCAGTCCATGGAGCTGATAGCCATTCTGAGCATAAGTCTCATAATAGACCTTACCGTTGCGATAATAGAGCAGGTCCTCTAAATGAAAGCCGCCCATCAGGTTTAGCTTCTCCACTCCGCTCCTCCGCTGCTCATGCACGAATCCTAACCGGTAAATCCGGGTTGTCTCATCCACTCCAAAGGCGTAGCGTAGAAACTCTGATGAACTGTCTCCGAAGAAATATTTCTCCTCATGACGATGCTCTTGCGTATATTCGAATAACCGAACATTAATGGCCGCGCCCTCTTCTAAATTATGATACAAGCGCTTGAACAGCTCTTCCCTCGATAGAACCTGACGATTCTCATAGGCTGCCGCAACATTTGCACGACGCAGAAGCTCTTCCTCAAAAGATAAATTGAAAGGTTCTGCTGCCAGCAGCTCCCGGCGGCAAATATCAATCAAACGCTCAATCACAGCTTCTTTCCCTTGTTCTAAGAGCTTGGAGATACTGCCCATGTACTTCTCACTGAAGAATATTCCAGGGCCACGCCGGGTTTCGATATCCTTCATCACTTCTTCTGTGACTACGCGGTAGTATTCCATTACGTTCTGGCCCGTTGTTTCGTTTGTTCGCCCAATGCTGTCCATAACAGTAATACGCAATTCTTCCTCCAAAGTCTCCATAGCTTTCACACGAGCCATACTTTCCATATGAAGCTGCTCAAGTGCAGATTCCAAACGACTGCATAGGGCAAGCTCACTTTCTAGGCCCAATAGTTCATATTTTTTGCCATATACGGCTGAGAATAAGTAATGAATGAAGTTACGTACTGTTCTTTTGTCAAAAAGCGGCACACGCTGGAACGGCTGGCGCTCCACGCTTTCTGCATAAAGATCCTCAAGCTCCTCCTGCATGGAGAGAATCGCGGAACGCAAGCCTGCCATATGCTGACGTAAAAGATGGAGCACACTTCCGGCTTCATCACGATCTGCCGTCCACTCCGCAAGCTGATAAAAGCTTACCGCTGGCGTAGATGTTTCCTGTGCCGCCAGCATAGTGCGCCATTGGCGTAATGGATTCATTCCCTCCACTCTCCGGTTTGACTCTGCCACAAAGTTATTGCGGAAATAAGCTTCGCCCCCGTCACCGAACAACTGCCGTTCAGCTTCACGAAGTGACAGCTGCTTCAGTTCATTATAGGAAGGGCGTCCGTGACTCATTAACCCCGTCATTTCATTCAGGCCGTCTTTCTCCGGAAGTAGCTGTACCGCGTGTTCCCGCAAGCTGTCAGGGTCCAGCCCTAACAACGCCTGCCGTTCACGTATAGTCCACGAACTGCCCTCACGCATATCGGAGACAAGCCGCCGGAACGCATGATACAGCACTGCCAAAGCAATTTGAACATTAGGTCTTCTTACCCCGGAAAAGCCAGCAGACGCGTAGCCTTGTCTTCCAGTGCTGCCTCTGATGCCGCTTTTGAAGGTCATATTGTTATATCCGCCATGACCAGTAGCCTGATCAGAAGCCGGGCGGACCCGATTTTTGAGCAGACTAATATGAGAAATAATCTCGTAGTTGTCATCCATACCGTGTGCAGACATCATACCGCGCTCATTCTTATCGGAGAGCAGATACACAAGGTCAAATAATGCGGAAGGACCATGGGCAACTGGAATCGACAGACCATCTTCCGTCACAAGTAACGGCGCATTAAACTTATAGTCCGTAACTTGCATTTTGTCCAATTCACGCAGAAAAGCCAGCCCTACTGAGCTGGAATATCCAAAATTATCCCCCTGCTCCCGCTCATTGATCAGAGCGTAGAGATCTGTCTGTACGGACTTAAAGGACTGGCCGAGTACAGCACGAGCCAGCAGTGTAATTTCCGGCAGCAATACATTAAGCGGATCATCAACCCGCGTAATGATAGAGAGATGGATGACGTCAAAAGATGAATATAGACGTCCATAATCCGCTATACTGTTGCTCAGCCGCCGGATAACTTTATTCATTTCAGCAAGATAACGTGTATCCTCATGAAACTTGCGGTAAAGTTCATGACGCACAGTGCGTGGATCTAACCCTGCCGTTTCCGGCAAGGCCATGGCCAGCACCCGGTCTTTTCCTCCCGCAACAGATCCACTTATACTTCCGTCTATTCCCTCTTTTGCCGCACCTGACACAGCATGTAATGCCATAACCCCGCCGGCGTTATCCCATTTTCGTTCGCAGCTATCCAGCACCGGACCGATGGCCGGAGCAACCTTGTCGCCTACGAACAGAAACAGGGCAGGGTAATGGATGCTGCTGCGTCCATCCCCTTTGCTGCGCTGTGCCTCTTCCTGTACCGCATATTGTTCACCATAAGATAATGCCTGTGTTTTGATCATAGGCCTATTTCAACTTTCTGCGGATACTGCCGAGCTTGCTAGTCATGCTCTTGTAGAATCCGTACATCTCATCACCGCTCTCATACTCTACCCGTTCATACTCTAAGCTGTCGCGTGCTTCCAGGAACGATACATACAGCCCTTCCAGCTTATAGAGCAGCGGGGTAACGTCTTCAGCGGCAGTCATTTCACCTGCACGACGTGCTGCCTTACGCAGCAGTACGCTGCGGCTCTTCTCATCCAGCTCCCGGAAGTGCCGATACACGGCATACTCTACGTAGCTGCGCTCTTTCATCAAATTAGCAAACGGCTCCCAAGCGTCCTCTTCTTCATCACGGTCATAAACGTAGAGTGCGCCTTTTTTGATAATACTGTCCGTATACAAAGCTTCAATGAACTGATCCATCCACTTATCTTCGTCCAGATATTGATGGAGCACACCTTCAAGCTCAGTGGCTTTAGCAGTCAGTTCAGTATATTTAGCCAACTCCACACGAACACGTGAAATCAGCTGCGGTGAACGAATGAGATTCTCCTGCGCCATGTCCTTGTTGATGCTGCCAAAGATATCTTTAATGCCTTCACGCTCCAAGCCCTTCTCACGCAGGCTCTTCAGCTCATCAACCGCCTTCTTCACTTCACCAAGATTCGGGCGTGTAGATTGCAGCTGCATATCGAAACCACTCAAAATGGCGTCCAGATCAAAAGGGTTGGTGAACACAACAGAATATCTGTTACTTGTGTTCTCATCTACACCTTTTTCAATAATGACTCCACTTGCCAGCGCTTTTGCAAAGTCTGCACGCACTCTAGCGTTATAATCCCGTACACGAGAATTGACGTAAGTGTCGCCCCATGATTTTTCCGGAATCGGAGAAGGCAGATACGTCCAGTTGTTCTTATCCGTCATCACGAGATGGCGGCCAATCCCTTCCTTGTCGAGAATGGTCCGCTCATAGTTCTCTTCAAACACCCGCAGCGGCGTGTATACGAAAAGTGGCACACCGTTACGTGTGTTAAGCCAGAAAATACGGTTTTTCACTTGGCTTTCCTTGATCGTAAATTGCGATTTGCCAAGCGCATTATTCTGATAATTACGAATCCCTTTTAGGATACCCGGCGCTTTAACAGGCACGGAAACGAAACCCCATGATGGGAAATGTAAGCTGCCCGAGCTATTGCTAAGGTGGAAGGTAGGCACAGCCTCTTCGTCCAATTTACCGGCAATAATCCGCTCAACGAATTTATCCAGCGGCTCTTCATGGCCGAATTTCATCACAAGGAAATCCTCCATCGAACGGGTAATCAGATCCCCAAACTTATCGCTAAGGAATTCCGAAATCGAGCGGACGATATCAATCTCCTGCTCTTTGACCCAACGTCCGGAATGCTTCAGCATTTCACGGGTGAAGTCGCGAATCAGGTCGTCGCCGTCCTTCTGATCCATGATCTTGGAGATGGTCGCCGAAATATCCGGCACGTTCACAATGTTCCAATAATAAGTTTTGTTTCCTTTATAGTCTGCCTGCTCTTCGCCATTGATAAGGATGTCCCCGTTTTTGGCAAAAATCGAGCTAAGCGCACTAAGAATCTCTGTAAACACACCGTAAATCCGGCTGTTCTCATCGTTTAAGAGCTCATATAAGTCCTCGTAAAATTGAATCATTTGCTCAGTGCGTTCTACATCGGCGTGCAGCCAATATTCATTGATTTTAGCCTCAATATAGGCATTTTTCTTCTTCTCTTTGGAGACAAAAGCACTGCGGGCATCGCTCAGCTTCTCATCCGCACTGTCCTGAGCCGTCTCAATATCACGTGGCAAACGCAACAAGCTTTCACGTAAAGCCTCAATATAAGACTGAATCAGCTTCAAAATACAGAAGCCCTTCTCGGTATACAGCAGGCGGGAAACGTAGAATGGCCCTTGCTCTGGGTGCAGGAAGATGCGCTCCAGCTCTTCACTGAAACGTCCCACAATTTCGCCAGGCAACTGCTTTTTCGATTTGATATATTCTTCACGGGCACGAGCCAGGAAGTTCTGCTCCAGCTCTGTATCCATGCTTACCACTTGATTCTTAACAACATTGGCATGGCTCAAGCGTTCGCTGTTCTCGTAGCCTGGCAACGGCTCAGGCACACGGGATTCAAACGTCTTGATCATACTGTCGAGATCAATCCCCAGCTTACGTGCGAATTTCTCTACATCCTCTTGACCAGGGGCCTGCTGGAACATTTTTTCCATTTTATCAAACAAGCGGAAAGCCAGGTAAGTCGTCATTTCCTCAATCGGAAGCACAGCAGACGAGGCACCGATAATGTTGTATTCATAGTTAGCTGGGTAGGTCTTGTTCATCTGCGCAATGTTGGTGCGGATATTACTGATATAGTCATGGATGGCGAATTCTTCACCAGACTGTTTTTCTTCACTCGCCATAAAGTTCGTGATGTTCTCCGCCGTTACGTTCATACAGTAATCGTACGCATTCTCCAGCAGCTTACCCTCGGTATTCGTTGCAGAGATCAAATGACATAGATTAAATGGAGGCAGCGGTGAATTTACCGTCAAAATATTACCGTATTGCTGCTGGAATCGCTCACCACGACTGTCCACATTCATCCAGTAATCCAGCTCTTTTAGCGCTGCATAACCGTTCTTGCGAATATATTCACGCGTGTGCTCGCTTAGACTTTTATTAGACAGATTCACGTCCGGTGTAAATAGGTACCCCAGTGTGTTCACACGGTCAATGCCGGCTGATCCATAGTCACGTTCAATAATACCGCGCACGATATAGGCAATATCCAAGAAAGCCCCACTGCCTGTACCGCCCGACAGACCTGTCAGCAGAAAGACCATCAGCTTTTTGTTAGTGCCTACGGATAACGTCTTGATCTTCTTATCAATCGCACCTACAACCTGATTAATCTTGGTGAACAAAAGCAGACGTCCAGCCTGCCGCACACCAGCAGCACCATTCATACCATCTGTGATACTTAACTCAGGTGACAGCCAATCTGTAATATAAGAATCGAGAATACTACGGTTCTGTAGCAGTCCGCCGATTTCAGCATTCGCCAACAGTACAAATTCATTTTGCGGGTCCAGCCCAATGCCTTTGTATTTTTTTCCGCGATCCTGTTCATTCGTCTCAAAAGCTAGAAATTCCACATTATCCGGCTTGTCCCGTTTCTTCTTGGATATCGGATCCTCCGGCAGCTTAAAGCGGCGGTTAATCTGATATTTAAGACGCAGCAGGGCATCAATGCCCGTGCCGCCTAGTCCAATGATCAGGATCGGATTATCAATCGTATCCACCCTGATTTTATCGCTGACAATCCCGCCGCCTAGTGATACATCCAACTGCTGTATATGCTCTCTTACTACTGGTTTCATATGCTTATCCTCCTAAAAGTTTTGCGGAAGCTGTACTTCAGATATCTTGCAGCAAAACTATTTCTGCGGCATACATTGCCATTGCCTACTATACTAAATATTCCAGATAAATCGTCTTATCTACCGTCTGTAGAGATACTGAAACGCGGTCCCCACTCTTCAGTTCAAGACCACGCGAAGCATCCGCAGCACGTCCGGATCTCTCCACAGTAACACCTTCTCCGCTGCGTAACAGCAATCGGTCATTCTTAGCCGGTGTGAAAATAACACTTTCGCTCTCCTTCAGTTCAGGCGCCAATTGCAGCAGCTGATGAAGGGTGAACTTGCCCTTGAAGCCTGCAAGCTTCTTATATTGTGGGTAGGTCTTCTCACCCGTATTGCTGTCTTTAACCTCTACTACCAGCTGTCCTACAAAACCACGTGCCGATTTCTTATTCAGCACATACCATGCTGCACCAGCTGCCAGCACTAAAAGAATGCCCCCTATAATGTAATACAGGGTTTTGGATGAAGCTTCCTTCAGGGGTTCTTCATTGCCAGTCCCTGTAGAAGGTGCTGTTGTTGCTGCTCCGCCTGTCTTCGCGCTGATTTGGACAGGTGCACTTTCCCGATAAAAGCTGCTTTCCTCTGCCCGTACCTTCAACTCGTAGTTATGGCTTTCTTTTACCTCAAATGTACCCTTGAAGACAGCTCCGGAGTTATCCAGTTCGATTTCTTGCACATCACCTGTATCGATATCTGTAGCAAGCAGTACCGCCTTCATATCTTGATACAAATTACTGAGTGTTACCTGAGTACCGTTGCTGAACAGATGCGAGGTGATGTCGATTTTATCACCCTTTTTATAGGTTGCTGATGGCAGCGCATCGATCTTAAGCTCCAAGTCATAGTTAAAGACTAGATTAATATCAATCTTATCCTTTGGCACACCTTTAACCTGAAGTTTCCAATCTCCTTCCTGCGGTGACAGTAGCTTAATCAAGCTATAAGTAGAAGACTTGGACAGCAGGACATTGTTTGAGGGGATCGCAACTTCTTTCCCTGACGGGTCCGTTAATTTCGCTGTCACAGGCTGTGAAGACATAATTGAGATATTGGCTTCCAAAACACTGCCGTTAGGCACGTTGACGGTCACATCCTGATAATCGCCATTTGCAGTAATCGACTGCACAGGCACTACCTTCAGCTTCAAATGGCTGGCAAAAATCTCACTCAGGATTTGCGGCAGATCATCTGCTGAGTCCGTCGAAAATGCTTTACCACCTGTCTCATTGGACAGGTCGGCGAGGCTTTGTTTATTCAGCTTGCCATCTGCATTAAGTCCAATGGTATAGATGGGATAGCCATTCTTTTTGGCAACCTCTACGGCCGCCTTCAGCTCTTTATCTGATTCACTTTGCGTCCGGCCTGTCGCTTTGTTGAAATCATTATTGCCGTCAGCGAGCATTACAATGATAGGCTCATGGGAAGGGTCACTTCCATTCTGCAGAACCTTCACAGCTTCCTCTACGCCAATAGCGATATCGGTGTAAGCTCCTCGGTCCAAACCATCAATAAAATCCTTCAAATCCTGCTTATCGCTCTCCGAGCTAATTTGCAGCAGAGCCTTTTCCCGTTGCACCTTGTCGGTATAGGCAACAATACCTACTTTATCACCTTGGGTGGATAACATATCTATGAACATTTTCATCGCTTCGTTGGCGATTTTGTTCTTGTCACTAGTCTTCATGGAGTTGCTGACATCAATAAGAAGCACAGCATCAATGTGAGATTGCGCCGACGTTGCTGCATAGGCTTTAACAGCTGCAAAAGGCGAGGCAGCTAGACAAAGAGCCAGGAGCAATACCGGAAAGATACGTAGAAAGAGAGTCTTGGTTGTTCTAATACTTTGATATTTACGAAGCATAAATAGGGCTCCTCTTGTGTTATATTAGGCACATATGACAGGTTCAGCACTATCGCTAAAATCTGTAAATAGCATGCCATTATGATATAATTAAACCTTGTAAACTTCAACTTTAGGACCGCCGGACCCAGTGCATTGATGCATAGAAGATTATCATTCTAAAAGCCATCTGGACTGCAGAGCGTCCATGAGAAAGGATTGTTCCATGATTTCATACGTCATTCTTGGGATTACGTTCCTAATTGCCGTAATTCAGATTTCCATTTATGCCGCACATCAGCGCAAACCACTGACACGTGATGATATTAACGATCGACTGCTAGCCGCTTTGAACGGAGGCGATAAAGGCCGTGAATAAGAAAAGACCCGTTACCTTCCGGCCCTTTAAGGCCCCTCGTTACGCTTATGACAAGCTGCGCATCTGTCGCCACTGCGGACGGTATACCGCTCTTGGCGAAGACCGCTGTAGCAAATGTGGCAGAGCCTCACTTATTGCTGTAGAGCAGCACGCAGCATCACTAGCCAGACGGAAGATGCATACCCGTCTACTATTCATCTTACTGCTCACACTAGCCTCTGTCTATTTTGGAAATAGCATCCAACAAATGATATTGTTTGGTGCCGGTGGTCTTGTGCTTGCTGGACTATTGTACTATACGCAGCGAAAAGTAAGGCAGAACGAGAATCTTCGTTCTCTCAATGAGCTGCTTGGTCGTGGGATCGGCATCATCAAGGAAGGGCTGGAGGTCAACCGTCAGGAAGCTGTCTCCGTACTCCGTGAGGATGATGTTCTTGCCTATGAGAAGCTGCGCGAGCTCTCCATCCTGCTTCGCGGCGACCGGATCGCGCGGCAGCGAGTGGCTTTGCTGCATGGATTTTTACTCCGCAAGGATATGGATCTAGAACTGGAGCAGCTTCTTCTAAAAGACTTCGAACCACTGCTAGCCGAATATATCGGCGAGATCGCTAAAGTCCGTCCCGATCTCATTAAGGATCGCACACTACGCTACGTGAAGAACTATGAAGTGGAGATCCGCCAGATGGCTAACGGCTTAACCATCCTTACGAGCGTTGCGGGAGCGGCGGTAAGAATGAAGCGTTATGCCCTGCTCTACTCCAATATGATTGGCCGATACGTGCAAGATCTGCCCAAAGACCGTTTTATGCGGTTGTCCAAACTCATTGCTGCGAATCCCCATGAACCTTGGAACGGCTTAGACCTCAGGGTAGCTGACATTCGTGAAGCCAAATATCACTGGGACCCGGAGGTCCAATAGACCTGAAAGCTAAGATGAGCCAATATAAAGCAAACATCACCCTTATTGATGATAACCAACCGTTTCTCACAGAAATATAAGGATGATGTATACTGTAAAACTTATACTTTCTTAGGCTTTCTTATATTTTGAAAAAAGAGGCTACTCTATATGACGTTCAAACAATTAATAACCCTGCGAAACTTTATGATCATTTTGTGTATATGCATGCTTGTGCTGCTTGGACAGAAGATTTTTCTCATCGCAGATAAAATACAAATCACCAAAGAAGCCGACCGTCTCTACGCTGCTGGGGATCTGATTAATGCAGAGAATCAGTACCGCCAAGCAGCGGCCAACCATTCTATTCATTACCTGGAAGAAAGAGTCGCAAAGCGTCTGGATGAATTAGCTCCAATCACAGATATCCGCAAAGTTCTGAATGTTTTGGTAGCCTCTACTAAGGAGGAAGCAGCGACTAAGGATTTTGCCGGATTTATGAAGAGCTATCAAGCTCTGCTCAGTTTAAAAGCTACATATATGAAGCCAGACGGCCCCTATGAATCCTATTATCGCCAGTTATCGTCGGCCTCAGGCATTTCAGACCAGTTCACCTCTTATTTCCGTCAGTTTAAGGAGCAGTTCCTTGCCGAGCTTGCCCAGAACCAGAGCGGAGGGGTGAGTAATGAAGAGAACTTCAAATGGAATCTTTTGCAGATTCCTGATGCTTATTATGGAAGTGCAGCTTCCAAAGAGGATTTACTAGCCTCAAAGTTTATAAGCCATGATACAGCTATATTAAAATCCTTAGCAGGAGCAGGAAACTTTACCGGCATGCTGGAAAGCACCCTGTCCCTGATGAGTGCTTATAGCCAGCATAATTACGAAGCTCCTTGGGTACTTCAACAAGCAGAAAGCAGCGGGAAGATCATCTTGAACAAAGATCTCGAAGGTGACAATATCACAGCTTTTGCTGGGCATGCTGTAGCTTATCGTAATTTTGCAGGATCGGCAGGTGTCACTTCATCCAAGGTGCTGACTTTGATCGATACTAGTAAGACTAAGCTACTAAAAAATGCCAAACGTCTGACTACTAAAGGTCAATATGCTGAGGCGATACAATTATACGGAGAGCTTGCTCCGCTAGAGGATACTTCGACAAACATTGCCGCTGCTAGGCTGGCCTGGAATATCGCTGAGCCTGTTCGCCTCCTTCCTGGCGGTGAAGAGCAAAACAAATACGACAACGTCATCTCCCGCAAAGGACTATCGGGCACAAAAGTGATCGTCGCCGGGACGGATAACAGTGGCGTGCTCTATTATGCTGCGATGAATAACGACGACAATGTGGTCACATTAACCGGAAACAGCTTGCCACGCTTCGAGAGTCTGCGCAGTCTTACTTTTAATGAACAGTTGGCAACCTCTTCAGGTATACCTGTAATTTTAGCCCAATCTGAGGTTGAAGGTGGACGCACCCTTTTCACAGCATATGAGATGAAATCGAATGGTATTTCGCAGTTATTTTCAATAGCTGGCGATAGTTATGAACTGCAGTCCGATGACTCTATTTTCGTGCCTAATGCGGATCTTGGAGACGGTGTTGACGGGCAAACGGCACTTTACCGTAAAGTAGATGGCATCTATCAATTCGCGGAGATTGTTCAGGAGTATGCTGTAATCTCAGCTGCGGATCTGACCACTCATCCTTTTGAAAAGGTCTCTTTTCATGGTGAAATCGTCGTAGATAACTTCGGTAATAGTCTTGCTTACTCGGATGGGATTTATATTTTTCTCCAAGGAGAAGTGGGTTCCGTTACAGGTAACGCGTTAGTTAGTGGCCAATATCAGAATGGATATGAGCTTGTTGGAACAGACATAGGCGAGCAATATGTTCCTGTGTTTATAGTGGAATCCGTGGGTAGCATGAGCTTTGGGCGGTAGAGATTATGGGATGCAGGAGACGGGATTACGGGATTCGGGATTTCGGGATTTCGGGATTACTTATTATGAATATGTGAAGTTGGTAGTGTGGTGGGTGAGATTCAATATAGTGACGGTGGCATAACCTATGTCGACAAGTGAACGACCATGATGAGTAGTGAGATAAGTTTAGCGGGTTGTGTGAATAACTCTGAGTGTAGGGTGTCACCTTCTGACGACTTAGGTGAACGACCCTGGGAGTAGTGAGAACCTTCTAGCGACTTGGATGAAGGACCTTGAGAGTTGCGGGAAACTTTAGCAACTTGGGTGAACGTCCTTGAGAGTCGCGATAAACTTCTAGCGACTTGGATGAACGACCCTGAGAGTTGCGGAAAACTACCTTGAGAGTCGCGGGAAGCTTCTAGTGACTTGGGTGAACGACCTTGAGAGTTGCGGAAAACTTTAGCAACTTGGGTGAACTACCTTGAAAGTCGCGGAAAGCTTCTAGCGTCTTGGGTGAACGACCCTGAGAGTTGCGGGAAACTACCTTGAGAGTCGCAGGAAGCTTCTAGCAACTTGGGTGAACGACCTTGAGAGTTGCGGGAAACTTTAGCAACTTGGGTGAACTACCTTGAGAGTTGCGGGAAACTTTAGCAACTTGGGTGAACTACCTTGAAAGTCGCGGGAAGCTTCTAGCGTCTTGGGTGAATAATCCTATGGGTTGTATGTTCCTTCTATTGGTCATGAGTATGGGAGATCCTGTCTAGTCAGTTTTTGTCCAAGAGGTGTGGGTAGCCCGTCTATACTCTTAGTGTTCTTCTCTCCTCTATATTCTCTCAGACCTGCCTCGCCCTTTTGAATAGACCAACGCTGCAACGTATCTCGCTCACCCGCATAATTCATGAATGGAACCGAAAATCCGCAGGAAGTCTGTACTTTATGAACATCTATCAAAATGATCTGTCTGGCTCCAGGCAGAGATGTAAACATAGGGGACAGTGCTTCCCATTCTGCTGATTCAGGCAAAATCACAGCCCCTGTTCCATACAGTCTTAAAATGTTAGGCGTCCCCTCAAACGCACAAAACATAACCGTCACTCTTCCGTTTTCCAGCAGATGCGCGCTCGTCTCATTACCGCTGCCAGTCATGTCTAGATAGGCCACCTGATTAGGAGACAAAATCCGAAAACAATCATGCCCCTTCGGCGAAAGGTTAACATGCCCATCTTCTGAAAGCGGCGCCGACCCTACGAAAAAAAGGTGCTGCCGAAGAATAAACTCTTCATGTATTGGTAGTATAGCGGTAAATTGTTTTCCCATTTGGCATTCTCCATTTCTGTATATTGGTGTGCTGGCTAATCGGGCATCTCTACTCAACTCCATCAGATCCGCCGACTCAACGAACTACATGAACTACATGAACTACATGAACTACATGAACTACATGAACTACATGAACTACATCAGCTTCACCAATCACTTCAGCTCCATCAACCACATTAGCTTAACTAACTAGCTTTGCCAACTACATCAACTCCATCAACTCCACCAGTTACTTCAGCTCTAACAACTTCGTTAGTTTCTCCCACTAGAGTAGCTCTATCAACCACATTAGTTTAACTAACTAACTTCACCAACTCCAGCTGTTACAAAGTTACACAAGCTCTATCAACTCGTTAGTTTCACCAACTAGATCAGTTCCATAAGCGCATTAACTCCATTAACAATACCAGTACCACTAGCTCCCCTACCAAACTAACTTTGACTAGGTCCGAGCGGCGTTTGCGGCTAATGTAAGGCACTTTTGCCTCTCTTTCTTGCTACTTTGGCTCGATGCGGCTAATGTAGAGCATTTTTGCTCTTATTTCTAACTAATTCGACGCTATGCAGCTGATGTAGAGCATTTTTACCGTTCATCTCTGCTACCTACGCCTAACCCTGCGATTCTACGGGATTTCTACCGTTCATCCCTGCCATTTTGGCTCAACCCAGCAAATCTACGGGATTTATACCGTACATTTCCGCCACTTTGGCTCAACCCAGCAAATCTACGGGATATTTCCCGTTCATTCCCTCCACTTCTGCCCAATCCAGAAAATCTACGGGATTTATACCGTTCATTCCTGCCACTTTGTCTCAATCCAGCAAATCTACGGGATATTTCCCGTTCATTCCCTCCACTTCTACCCAATCCAGAAAATCTACGGGATTTATACCGTTCATTCCTGCCATTTTGGCTCAACCCAGCAAATCTACGGGATATTTCCCGTTCATTCCCTCTACTTCTGCCCAATCCAGCAAATCTACGGGATTTATACCGTACATTTCCGCCACTTTGGCTCAACCCAGCAAATCTACGGGATATTTCCCGTTCATTCCCTCCACTTCTGCCCAATCCAGCAAATCTACGGGATTTATACCGTTCATTCCTGCCACTTTATCTCAATCCAGCTATTCTGCGGGATATTTCCCGTTCATTCCCTCCACTTCTGCCCAATCCAGCAAATCTACGGGATTTATACCGTTCATTCCTGCCACTTTGTCTCAATCCAGCTATTCTGCGGGATATTTCCCGTTCATTCCCTCCACTTCTGCCCAATCCAGAAAATCTACGGGATTTATACCGTTCATCCCTGCCACTTTGTCTCAATCCAGCTATTCTGCGGGATTTCTACCGTACATCCCCGCCATTTCTGCCTAATCCAGCGATTCTACGGGATTTTTACCGTACAATTTTCCGCAGACACATTAGTTATGTATATATACTCTAGGGCTTCTCTTATGTCTCCCCCCGTCTGCCTAAATGCAAGCCTCATCAAGGATTAACAACACATCCCCAGATGAGATGAAAAGTCGTTATCCATTATTTTTACTGATGTATATATTCTTTTCAGGGGTATGTATTCTTTTAATTTGTTTATATTCTCTTCCACCGTCAAGTACCCCTTCATCGCGGTATCCGCTACGCCAACGGAAAAAGGGACTACCTCTCGGCAGCCCCCTTTCTCTCGAAAGTTGCTTGGTACTACTATCAGAAGCAACTCCCTTAAACCCCTTTTTCCCTCTAAAATACTTCCCTTTAAACAATTTCCTATAAAATAAAACTTTTCAAGCACTTAACCCACTAAGCACACAAAAGCATCTTTCCCCTAATCTATTCAATCGCAATATAAATCTCAACCTGCGTGTCAGCAGGATCAAAATTTCGCGAATCATAAATCTCAAAATCCCCCGTGTAAGTTCTTGCCTCCCTAGACTCCTTAAAGTACGCCCAAATCTCCCCCCACGCTTGCGCTACCACTTCAAATACCGGACCTTTTTTCGTCGTAAAAACCATGTATTTGCTCTCCGGTACAACCGCATAGGTGAACTGGCTTTCCTCCAGTCGGTTTTCCTCTAGTTGGTTTTCCACTAGTTGACTTTCCTCTAGTTGGTTTTTCTCTAGCTCGTTTTTCTCTAGCTCGTTTTTCTCTAGCTCGTTTTCCTCTAGTTCGCTTTCCTCTAGCTCGCTTTTCTCTAGCTCGTTTTCCTCTAGCTCGCTTTTCTCTAGTTCGCTTTCCTCTAGCTCGCTTTCCTCTAGACCGTTTTCCTCTAGCTGGTTTCCCTCTAAATGTCTCTCCTCAGCTACTTCATGCCCGATCACAACGGTATACGCTCCGCTCGCATCACTCTCATAATCCGTATACAACGCATAGATATACTCAGAATTTACCGTAGCTACCTGCCCCGCAATATTACTCTGAAAATAAGTTTCCCACAGCTGCGGCAAACCTCCATCAGGTCCCATTTCCACTTCATTAGTTGTGCGTATGCTAACCCCAGCCAAGGTCATTTTTGCTTTCTCTACAAAATAAGTATTCATCATTCTCCCTCATTTCCTGTGATTGAACTTAGTATACACAGGCAAAGTGGACACCTGTCTGTCCAGTTCGAATAGATTGATTTCAGTCTGGGTTATAAAGACACCATTAGGGTAATTAATAGTATGGAACTACACTCGAAGGGAATGACTACAGCATGTCAAAAATCAAATTAGCTGTCATCTACTACAGTGCCACAGGAACTAACTACCAGCTAGCACAATGGGCCGCGGAAAGCGCAGAAGAAGCAGGAGCTGAGGTAAAACTGCTGAAGGTGCAGGAACTGGTCCCCGAGGATAAAATCGCCGCAAATCCAGCCATGAAGGCCCTAGCTGAAGAAACAAAAGATATCCCAGTCGCCACACCCGACGATATAGTCGAAGCAGATGCGATTATTTTCAGTTCCCCAACCCGTTACGGTAACATTGCTTCCCAGATGAAGCAGTTCATTGATACAACCGGTGGCATTTGGGGCAAAGGACTAACAGTAAACAAAGTCGTCAGCGCCATGAGCTCAGCACAGAACCCGCATGGTGGACAAGAAGCTACGATTTTGGCACTCTACACGTCGATGTATCACTGGGGAGCAATTGTTGCAGCACCCGGTTATACTGATCCAGTCACATTCGGTGCGGGAGGCAACCCTTACGGAACAAGTGTCAGCGTAGATGGAGACGGTAAAATGATCGAAGATCAGGATCGGATCCGTGACGCTGTTTTTCATCAAGCGAAGCGTACCGTTGAAGTGGCCGGCTGGGTTCAGGCAGGCAAAAACGCCAATAATCAGAACTAGCGCAGCTTAGTTAATATAACAACACCCCTCGGAGCTACTTGTGCAGCACTACACCGAGGGGTGTTTAATTTATATTTTAATTACTCTCCAGGGTATTTAAGCCCCCACTGTGCACGCACTTGATCCAGCAGTTTCAGAATCGCTAACGATTCATCCAATGTCATCACCGGACTCTCTGTAAGCCCTGCCTGAAGACACCGTCCTACTTCCTCCGCTTCAAAACAATATCCAATAGAAGCACGGTCATCCACAAAGCTCTCTACCTTCTCATCTCCTATATAAAGCGCAGCCGATTTCGGGTTCACTAATGTACCCTCTACAATAATACGGCCTTCTGTGCCAAACACATGCGCTTCCTCCAACATGTTAAGACGAATACCACCGTTCAACGAAGCGGTTTTCCCGTTACCATATGACAACAGCATCGAGAAATGCTCGTCCACTCCAGTCTCACCTATGTGCACTGTGCTGGAAATAGACTCAGGATGAGGTCCAAACACCATGGAGGCAAAAGAAACCGGATAAATCCCCACATCCAGCAGCGCACCCCCGCCCAGCTTCGGATTCAGTAATCTGCCTTCCGGATTCCAGTCGGTACGAAACCCTAGGTCTGCCTTCACCAAACGAACATCACCGATCTTGCCCTCAGCAATCCATTCTCTAACCTTCACAATCGCCGGGATGTAGCGACTCCACATCGCCTCCATCAGGAATAGCTTATGTGTTCTAGCATAGGCCACAACTTCTTCCAATTCACCGCTGTTTACGGTAAAAGGTTTCTCACACAGGACAGCCTTGCCTGCACGCAGCGCCATTAAAGCATTTTCTTTGTGAAAAGGATGCGGCGTTCCAATATATACCGCGTCTACATTCGGGTCATTCAGCAATTCCTCATAGGTTGCATAGGCATGCGGAATTCCATGATTTTTAGCAAATTCATCGGCACTTTCCTGAGATCTTGACCCAACGGCATAAGCCACACCATTACTGGCATGCGCCAAATCAGTAACAAATTGATGAGCAATCCAGCCTGTGCTAATAATTCCCCATCTCACCTTGTAAGCGTTGTCCATTTTCATTTGCATGTTCCTCCTAATCCTTCTGCTAAGTCTCTTTAATTCTATCAGACCATTCTAATGAATGTATAGGAACTGATGCCAGCAAACACCACCGTCACCACCAAAATAGCAATATTCCAGATCTTGCTCAAGGCCGCTGAGTGCTCGTTAGAGCTTTGAATAAACGCTTTATGCAAAAGGAACTGTAAAAGCTTCATGATTATGAATCCCAAACAACCCAGCCCGCTTTGCAAAATAACCTCCAGACTAGCTTTACTTACAAATCGATCAGCCATGTTCCCATCATAATGAATCGGGACGGTATCCGGCATTTTGGAATAAAGGAATAAATAAATAGCTACAGGAATCAAGGCCACCACACTGCTTAAGATCATCGTCAGTTTGGTTTTGAACAACGTTTTACCCTCCTTGTGCGGAAAAATAATCTCCCCGTTATTCTCCTTCCACTTCAATCAGATATATCCCCTTCTTAAATCCACCGCGACGTTTAGCTTTCTCTGCACGTTGCTTCTCCAGCTCCACGCTATTGCTCCCATGTGTCTCCGCCAGAGCCTGAATCACTTCCAGCATATCGGCAAGCTCCTCCAAAGCTTCTTCATCACTTGCTGCCTGAAAATATTCCTCCGACTCTTCTTGCAATTTTTTACGTAGTTCAGTTATGTATTCTTTGGACTCTAATATCCTTGTGTTAAAATCTTTACCTTGAGAAGCTATCAAATCGGGGATGCCGTCACGCACTAGCTTTTCATATACAGGCATTTAAGCTCTTCCTTTCTTCTATATTATATTCTATCTCCCTTCAATCCGGCTTTGATTCCATCAGTAGACGTTCTACAAAAGGAAGATCTGCCGGAGCAAACATGAACTGACCCAGCTCAGCCGGAAGCACCCACCTATGTTCGTCGTGATCCACCAGATCAATTACACCTCCCTGATACCGCGCTTTCCAAGCAATCAATTGGATCTTTATCTCTCCATAGTTATGCTCGTTTATGCCAAAGCTCTCATAGGGAAGGATTGTGATCCCCATCTCTTCCTGAAGCTCTCTTTGCAGGCACTCTGCGATGCTCTCATCCTGCTCTATTTTGCCACCAGGAAATTCCCACAGACCTGCCTGCGATTTACCTTGCCGCCGCCGGGCAATAAGAATCTGCCCTTCTACATTATGTATAATTGCTGCCGCCACCTTGATCACAAAGAACACCTCCACTATTGCTAGTTATTCGACAGATACTACTATTAAAACATACAATTCATTCCAAACCAAAGAGACTCTCCCAAACGCCAACACGGCCTGGGAAAATCTCTTCAGTACAGTCTCTCTATACATTTCACAGCAGCGTTATCCTTACGGAAGAGCTACTATTTTGTCAGTACAAGCTCCAAGCGAACCTCAAGATTATTTTCTGTATCCAGCACAACGGTGTGGGGATTGCTTAGACCAAAGTCAGAAAAGGCCACTGTTGTCGTTCCCGACAACATCAACTGTCCCCCGCTATACGCCGCTTGCGACTGAAAGGTGACGTCCTTTTCTACTCCTTTTACGGTAAGCGTCCCCTGCATTTCAACAGGCACAGTTGCTCCTTCAGTCCATTCTGCCGGCAGCTCCGAAAATGACTTCACTACAAACGTGGATTGTGGAAATTCCGTAACGGATAGAAAATCCTCTCCTTTTACATGCTCGTCCCGTTGGCTATTGCCAGAATCCAGAGCGCTCATATCTACTGTCCCTTCCCCGGCCATCGAAGTATAATCCTCTATATTTACCTTCCAGGTACCCTGAACTTTGTTGTCTACGAAGTTTACTGTTTCTTTAGAGGTCGTCACTGACCAATAGACTTTAGAGGTTTCCGCAAGGGTCCAATCCCCGTTTAATTGTTCGGCTGTGACCGCCACCCCTGCTGATGCTCCAGTGTTATTTGTTGTCTTTCCAGCACCTGCTGTTGTTGCTTGATTTGGAATCACGGACTCGATCTCTACATTATTGCCCAGCGATTTATCCAGTAATGTATAACCTGTGACTACTCCTACGATAATAACTCCTGCAGCGATCAAGGCTATTCTTTTTCTCTTCATCCTGTTCCCTCCAATATTCATAATTTCTGTATGCTTTCAAGCTCGTCCCTCATTCTAACAAAGCAATATGTCGGGAAGAAGTCAGAGCAGAACGGGCTATGATGTGTTAAACTTGTCGTAAATTTTATGGACTGGAGGTACTCCAATTTGACGAAATCCATTCTTGTTGTAGAAGATGAAGAAGCCATCTCTAGGGTCCTCAGTGCTTATCTGAAAAAAGCAGGCTTTCAAGTCACCCGTGTAGCTGATGGACGCGCTGCGCTGGAGTCTTTTGCTATATCTCCTCCTTCATTAGTATTACTAGACATCATGCTGCCAAACATGGACGGCTTTGAACTGCTTAAGCTCATCCGTGAAAAAAGCAGCTGCCCTGTGATCATGCTGACGGCAAGAGATGGGATCAATGACCGGCTAGCCGGCCTCGACGGTGGTGCGGATGATTATATGTCTAAACCTTTTATTCCCGAGGAAGTGGTGGCACGTGTGAACGCTGTCTTACGCCGTCCCTCGCAGTGGTCAGATGGCAGCCGTAAACGGCATTATGGCAGTTTGTTTATCGACTTCACAGCACGTGCTGTCTTTTTGAATGGGGCTGAGCTGAGTCTTAGTCCTCGGGATATGTCAGTGCTGTTATTTCTCGCTGAAAGGCCTAATCAGATTTGTACGCGTGAGCAATTAATAGAATTTGTATGGGAAATGGATTATGAAGGAAGCGACCGGGCGGTAGATTTGTCGATCAAAAGACTACGCCAAGCGTTGTCGCACTGGCCTACTAGTGAGGGGGAAATCCGTACCCTAAGGGGGACGGGATATCAATTATGGACAACTTAAAGAGAAACAACGCCAAACGCACCTCTATCCTTTCTTACTGGACGATACGTTATCTGCTCATTATTAGTGTAGGCCTGCTCCTCACAGCTTTAGCTACATTATGGTGGATCCGTCAGGAGGCTATGAGCAATCGTCTGCAGACTGCGGGGCTTTTGGCACAGGAGATTGCAGATCGCAGCTTAAATATGGAGGGCTCCATTGAAATCAGCCAAAATCTCGAAAAGCTGATCGAAGACCGGAAACGGTTTTTCAAGTTAACCATAGAGATGTGCGTGATCATTACTGATCAACAAGGTCAAATGCTATTCTCCCTGCCACCTCTAACTGACAAGGAAATGAGATATAAGCTTAATGATAGCCTGAACGACTCCCGCAGTCCGGAGTTTAAAGCTGCTGTGGCTCCCATAAATTCGAATGACGAAACGCTGGGACAGGTTATTGTTCTGCAATCCAAAAAATCGCTGCGGCATATTCCACAGGAGGAGATCATATTTTTCTCCATACTGCTGCTGTTTCTAATCATCTTAAGTTGGCTAACCATTTACCTCTTATCTCGTAAACTGGCAAAACCCATTCAGAAGGTAGTCGAGGCAGCGGCTCAAATCAGCCATGGCCGTTATGATATCGTTCTAGATAAGGATGCTAAAGAGCGGGAAATTCATGAGCTGATGATGTCTTTTGAAGAGATGGCAGGCAAGTTACAGCAATTTGAGCAGTCTCGAGCCGTAATGCTGGCCGGAGTCTCCCATGAGTTGAAAACACCCGTAACTTCTATTAAAGGCCTGGTGCATGCCGTCCGCGAAGGGGTCGTTGAAGGTGATGAAGCTGTGGAATTTCTGGATATTGCCCTGCTGGAGGCTGGGAGGTTGCAGCGAATGGTAGCCGACCTTCTGGATTACAATGCCCTGACTGCAGGAATGGTTTCCGTTCGTCACGACCGACTCGATGCCGTACCACTACTATCAGAAATCGTATATCAATGGAAACTGACACAGGCGGAAGATGTTGCTGAACCCGTGCTCCATATGCCGATCAATCCCTTGTTTTTGCGTGGGGACTCCCTTCGTATCCAGCAGATTATCGTCAATCTACTTAATAACAGCGTACAAGCCAAAGCTCCTGATCGAAGGGTTCAGCTTACGATAGAACTGCTGGAGCAGCAAGGTCATGGCTTTGCCGAAATCCGTGTTCAAGATAATGGGCTTGGCATCTCATCCAATCATAGTGAGCATGTCTTCGAAGCCTTCTTCCGGGGCAGCGACAAGCAGAGCACACTGCGTGGTCTAGGACTCGGCCTAACCTTCAGCCGTCTGTTGGCCGAATCTATGAATGGAAGCCTCGTGCTTGAGGAGCACTCAGACAAAGGCTGCACCTTCGTGCTGTCTCTGCCGCTTGATGACTAAAAAAATAGTCTACGATCCATCGACATGGTATAATCATGTGCACAATCACACCGAAAACCGGAGGCTGTATATGCTTACTTTTGAACAAAAATTAGCGATTCTCGACTCTTACCCCCAGCTGGAACGCAAAAACGTATCCCTTGGGCGCGTGAACTATCACTACGAGGAAAGCCAGCATGATAAGAAAACCGTGGCTTTTCACCTGCATCCAAATGGTAATGGCTATGTGTTCGCAGGCTTACTGCGGGGCTACGAGACAGACGATAAGGGCTTCGTGAATATTCGCGACTACTCGGAATCCGAGCTGCGTAGTTTGCTGGATGCCTCCATCACCTCACTGTCTATTTACATTCCTGATGCTCCTGTAGCCAGCAAAAGAAAGAAAAAGGCTGCGGCAACTGCCGATACACTCTGGACTAATGATGAGGGCCAAACCCTAACCCTAAAGCTTGAGGATGATTTATGGTATGTCTATGCCGACCTCAATCTGGAGATGGCGTTTGAAACGCTTGAGGAAGCTAAAGAATATTTAGCGGAAGAGGGATTTACAGCAGCACAGGAGTAATTGTCAGACTTTAATCTACACACTAACAATAAAAGAGGTGTCTGAGCAGCCATTTGTTTTGGCCGTTCGGACACCTCTTTTCTAATAAAACGATCCTTAATATACAGGTTCCGTATATATGTAACTATAAATACCCAAATCGAGCTCGGAAACCACTTCATAATCTAGTTGGAATTCTATAGTCTTATTCGATAGACCTCCTACAAAATAACTGCCCTCCACAACCAACCTATCCTTCCCTCCAACTGGGGCGACCAAGATCAGCTGTTCAGCTTTATTGGCTGGGATCACAAAGTTTTGCAGCCCACCCGTCTGATCCTGAATATATTTACGGACAGACACGAGGTTACTGCCTAATTCCGAGAGGCCGGAATTGTTGTTCCGCCATACATCAAGCGCATCTTGTTGGGATTGGTTGGAACTGACACACGCCTGATTAACTGAAAATTCCGGGATTTTATATATATTCCCGCCAATATTATCGATAACTACTTTATGGGTTACTTCCGTACAATTTTCAATTTTCAGAGTCGGCATGGGATCCTTTTCCTTTGAGAACGTCTTTATGATTTTTTGATCACCGGGCTTAAAATTTATTGAGATGTCTTTATTATCCATGTTAGAAAATTCGAGCAAGCTATACAACTGATTATGTTTAATACCGTAGTGCTTTACGTTTATAACAAACCTGTTTCTCTCATCTGATAACGATTTTGATTGCTCTTGACTTCCTACTGAAATTGTTCTGTTAACCGGAGCAATAAGCTTCTCCTCGGCAACTGGTGAGGTTATGTAAATAGATTTTGCACCTTCATCCCAAGTGATACTACTACCCAACACTTCGCTAATAAATCTTAGAGGGACGAGTGTATTATTTTGAAAATTGATACCCTTTAAGACTTGCTCATTCTCTTTGGCGTTTACAATTACTCTTCCTTCTTTGACCAGATAAAAAATGTTAATATCCCCTTTAACCGCTGAGACCGACTTCGCATGATTATCCCATTTTATAGTTGCGCCTAAAGCTTCAAATATCGACCGCATGGGTACATATGTAACTCCATCTTTCAGGATAGGACTTACATTAAAATGTAATTGCTTACCGTCCAAATAACATTTGAGATCACTGTCGTCCGCAAAGGCTTGACTTGAAGATAAAATAGCAAAACTTATCATCACCACAAAAAAAGTGATAATTTTTGAAGCAAAGTTGTGGTTTTTCATGTTCTTAATTTAGCTCCTAATCTAGAAAAATAAAGTATTACATTGCACACCTGAATATATCAAATGGCCAATCAAAATGTAAGTCTAAAAAGAAAACTACCAACCACACCCAAATTATGGTTAGATGAAGGAGAAGCCATATCCTAGAGGGAAAGAAGCGTGAACGCATATGAGTTTTGAAATCGTAGAGGCCACCATACCGGACATCCAAGCTGCATTAGAAGCCGGAGAAATTACGTCAAAACAACTAGTTCTCATGTATTATGAACGTATTGCTGATCACGACAAAAACGGCCTGACGATTAACTCTGTACTGGAGATTAATCCTGATGCGTTGTTTATCGCAGAATCTCTGGATGTGGAACGGGCAATTAATGGCCCTCGCGGCCCGCTGCACGGGATACCTGTGTTGTTGAAAGATAACATCAATACTGGGGACAAAATGCATACAAGTGCGGGTTCGCTGGCTTTGGCGAATTCTTTTGCCGGGGAAGATGCGTTTATAGTTACCAAGCTGCGTGAAGCCGGAGCCATTATTATGGGTAAAGCCAATATGACCGAATTCGCCAATTTTATGACGAACGGCATGCCCTCCGGTTACAGCTCCCGCGGCGGGCAAGTCCTTAACCCCTACAATATTTCTACGCCAACCGGCGGCTCTAGTGCTGGTTCAGCAGTAGCTGTCGCTTGTAATTTCTGTACGGTCTCTGTTGGCACAGAAACTTCAGGATCGATTCTTAATCCCGGTAATTTGGGCTCCATCATCGGCATTAAGCCAACCGTGGGGCTGCTCAGCCGTTCAGGAATTCTGCCGCTCTCCAATACACAAGACACCGCAGGGCCTATGGCTAGAACCGTTCATGATGCCGTGTTGCTACTAAACGCCATGCTGGGCAATGATCAGCACGATGCAGCGATGGGAACAAATACAGGTAAAGTCCACGGGGATTATACTGTATTCCTTGATCCGAATGGTTTGCAGGGAGCTAGAATTGGGATACCACGTGATTATTATTTTGAGGAGCTAACAGATGAGCAGCTTGCCTTGTTCAACGCTTCCGTCGACAGGATGAGAGAGCTTGGAGCGACCATCATTGATCCCGCGGATATTAAAACCGCCCGCGAAATTAGTTACTCTTCGGTGGTATTAAACGAATTCAAAACAGCACTGAATGCTTATTTATCTCATTTGGGCCCCGGAGCACCTATGCGAACCTTGAAGGATATTATTGATTTTAATCATGCACACCCTGTGGAGACTTTGAGATTTGGTCAAGCTACGTTAATAGATGCGGAATATACCTCCTCCGGCACACAAAGCGAAGCTCAATATTTACGCCATCGTGCGACTGACCTGAAGCTGTGCAAGGAAGAAGGCATCGATGCCACTATGAAAGAATACAATCTGGATGCCCTGCTGTTCCCTGCCGATTTTGGCGCCAGAATTACTTCCAGAGCAGGATATCCGTCCCTCGTCGTTCCTTCTGGGTACACGTCGGCCGGTGCTCCCTTTGGTGTAACCTTCTCAGCAAAAGCTTATCAGGAGCCCACGCTTATCAAGCTAGCCTATGCTTATGAGCAGCATTACAAGGTGCGAAAAGCACCTTCGCTAAAAAGCTTCATTTGATTAAACCTATTCCTGGAGTGGAACAATACCTAAATGCCTGTTTCCCTCATGGGACAGACTCCATGTACGCACTTCATAGCTACGAATGCCAGACAGCACGTAAGGATCTTTTTCGGCAAGGAGAACGGCTACTTCGCGTGAGTTCGCTCTTACAATAACCATACCGCCAGGACAATCACTAAAGGGACCACACAGCACTAATTGTCCTTTACGGTCCAGCTCTTGTAAATGCTTAACATGACCACGAATAATCTCCATGTCTCTACGGTCTTGATTCGTCGGGCTAAGCAAAATAACATAACAAATATCTGCTTGATTGACCTCACTCATCCTATTCTCCACCTCTCGTTCAAATAGAAACTAAAGCCCGTAAACGGTGATTTTCCAATGCCGATTCGGGCCTTTTTATTTCGCGATGTCTCTGTAGCTTCATTCATAATCTCGCTGATTTTCTTCATCGGCAATATTTTGAATCTCATCAGAATGAATAAGAAACAGCTCGTAGTCCCCCTCTGCATGCAGCTTCAGCGCTCGTTCTTTAAAAAACTTCGGGCTGCCTTCCGCCGCATCCTCATCATAAAAGAGCAATATCCCGTCACTTTTGCGGAACAACAAGTCGTCTCTGGCCCGGAACTGCCAGCTGCCGTCATAAGGGGCATTACTGACCGCCCTGCAAAAGTCCGCACCCGCAATAATACGTCGGTATTCCTCCTGCTTCTCTTCCTTCCACTTCTCTTCCTGTCCAGTATGCGCCGTAATGATCCCCAATTTCAATTCAGGATATTGAGTCTTGAGTTCACTTACCACCTCACAAGCCCAAAGATCGACACCATACTGGCCGGGGGTAATAATCCATTCGACGCCTTCTTCAATTAGCGGTTTTAATCTGTTAGACAGCGCCTTTTTGATATAAGGAATTCCCGGATGTTTATTGTCAAAAATACCGAGCTCATGCGCACGGTAGCCTGTTACGAGTAAATTCTTCATGTACTGCCTCTTTCCTGAACGTTGGTTATGTCTTACCATGACTTACCTTTGTAGAGTTTTATCCCACTTATATGATTATTATATAGCATTTACATGATCTATTTCTTTAGGCAAACTTTCAGCTGATCTTAAGCAACCTTTCAGAACCGTCTGATATATTTCTCCTAATCAATCTAAAACTATTAAGGAGAGAAAATAAATGAAGAAATTAATACCGATTATGATCTCAGGAAGTCTACTCGCTTCTCTACTATTGGCTGGCTGCAGCACGAACTCGGAGGCCGAAGGAACAGCAGTTGCTAATAACCAAGCGAACACGGCACCCGCAGATAACACTGAGGCACAGCAATCTCATGGAAACGGCAATCAACAAAACGGCAGACCCGACATGTCCATGAATTTCGGCAAGATTAAGAGTATTAGCGACAACACGATTACAATCTATACGTCAGAAATGCCTTCCCCGCCCGCACAAGGCACTGGAGGTACGACTGGAGCCGATATGCAAAATGGTCAGGCCGGTACTCCACCGGAAAGACCCGAAGGTGATCAAGGCTCAGAAAACGGTACACCTCCAGAGGGGGGAATGCCGGAAGGAGGTGGCCCTGACGGCGGTGGACAAGATGGTGGACCACAGGGGGGTGGGATGCAGCAAACCTTCTCCGAGGAAACCACAGATATTACAATTGATGCTGATACCAAAATTGTAACGGTGACCTCCGACAATGGCACGCGTCAGGAGAACACGATCAGCTTAGCTGACCTGAAAGCTGATGACATTATCCAATATACGCTGAAATCCGGTTCCACTTTGGCGGAGAGCATTACTTTAAGCAGCGGAAACCCAATGGGTACGGCTGAAGGCAAAATGAGCAGCGACTGAAACACCAAAAGATAACAGAAAAAATCCCCACCTACGATCAGCTTCATAAAAGCGTTTTGTAGTGGGGATTTCAAATTTATATAGGTTAGATGAGACTCAACTATTTTTTATCCGACAAAATCAATACTCCGCGACCCGGCACAACAGCTGAACCGCTAATTACATTACCTGTCAGTAGATCAGTACGCTCAGCCGCCCCAATATCGGCGCTTAAATCACCAGCGGTGTGGTTCAGCAAGAACAGATAAGATACGCCATCCTTCACACGTTGAACAGATTCGATACCTTCCGGTGCAGTTACCAGCGGCTGAATGTTCTTTTCGGCACACAGATTCGCTAGGAAACCTTGCAGGAATCCAGCTTCTGGGCTAGTCGCCACATAATAAGCTTTACCTTCGCCAAATTTATTCACAGTCAGTGCAGGCATTCCTTTATAGAAATCAGAACCGTACTCTGCCAAAACTTCTGCCCCTTCGGCATGGATCAGATCGCAGAGCAGATCACATTTATAAGAACCACTCAAGCTACCCCACGTTTTATCCAGCACGAGCTCATTGCTCATACCTGGCAGTAATGCATCGATTTCCTCTGCCCAAATTCCAAGCACCTTACGCAATTCGCCTGGATAACCTCCAACCGTTACAAGGTCGTTCTCATTAACAATACCGCTGAAATAAGTCGTAATGAATGTGCCGCCCGCTTTTACAAAGGCTTCAACCTTCTCTGCAAAACCTGGCTTGACCATGTACATTACAGGTGCGATAACAATTTCATACTTGGACAGGTTCTCTTCGACCCCGATCATGTCGGCTTCGATATTTTGCTGATACAGCGCATCATAATATTTGTGAACTTCATTCACGTAATCCAAGGCAACCGACGGACCGCTTGATAGATCAAGTGCCCAACGATTTTCCCAATCGTAGATGATCCCTACTTTAGCCGCACTGCGCGCATCCAGTAATTGATCTCCAAGCTGCTCCAGCTCTTTGCCCAGCTCAGCACATTCACGGAATACCCGTGTGTGTTCATGACCCACATGCTCAATTACCGCTCCATGATACTTTTCACAAGCCCCTATCGAACGACGCAGCTGGAAGAACAACACAGTATCTGCACCACGTGCTACAGCCTGGTAACTCCATAGGCGCATAACGCCTGGACGTTTCAAAGAGTTGTAAGGTTGCCAGTTCTGCTGGCTCGGTGTTTGCTCCATCAGCATGAACGGTCGGCCATTTTTTAATCCACGCATAAGATCATGTGTCATTGCTGTAAAGCTGACCGGTGTGTCCAGTGAAGGATAGTTGTCCCAAGAAATTACATCCATATGCTTGGCCCACTCAAAATAATCCAGCTCCGGATAAAAGCCCATCAAGTTCGTTGTAACTGGTACGTTGGTGCTGTGTTCTTTGATCGCTTCATATTCGATTTTGTAACATTCGAGCAAGCTATAAGACATAAAACGGCGATAGTCCAACGAGATCCCTTGGAAGTTAGTACGGTTACCGTTCCATTCTTCACTCAGCTCATTTGGTACCACAATTTCTTCCCAATCATAAAACGTATGTCCCCAAAAGCGTGTATTCCAAGCCTTGTTCAAAGCATCCAGCGAACCATAACGCTCCTTCAACCAGACACGGAAGGCAGCAGCGGACTGTTCGGAATAATCATAGCCACCATATTCATTAGAAATATGCCAAGCTACCAGTGCCGGATGATCTTTGTAGCGTTCTGCCAGCTTACCAGCCAGCTTCGCTGCATACTTGCGGTAAACTGAACTGTTCGGATTGGAGTTATGACGTCCACCGAACTTACGTTTTCTGCCCTGGACATCGACACGTGTCACTTCAGGATATCGGTGAGCCATCCAAGCTGGATGCGCTCCTGTTCCTGTAGCTAGACATACATAAGTTCCATTTTTATATAGTCTATCCATTAATTCATCCAATGAGGAGAAATCATAAGTATCTTCGGAAGGTTGAATTAAAGCCCAGGAAAACACATTAATTGTGGCAACATCAATTCCCGCCAGCTTGAACATCCGTTCATCCTCAGCCCATACAGGCGCATCCCATTGCTCCGGATTGTAATCTCCACCGTACCAAATTTTAGGTAATTTATCGTTAATCACACTTCGCACACCCTTTATAGTATAATTATATATCTATTGTAAATGGTTAAGGTTGCCCTTTAAATATAAAATAATATCTCATACATATAAGAATATAGAACTAACAGGAGAGGATAACATTGTCCGAAATCATGCATCGCAGGATCGTATTCGTCCATGAAGGTGGACAGCACTTGCCAATCACTTTAGACAGTATGGGGCACAATCATGATCAGGAAAAAGTATCCCGCCCCGATGGCTATGACACGTATCATTGGCTTCAGACCTCAGAAGGTGAAGGGATCATCCATTTTGATAATAAAACCTTTTCCCTGCCCGAAGGCAGCGGCGTATTACTACTTCCTTATACACCCCATCGTTATGAGGCTTCCACCAAAAACTGGGGCACCTATTATCTAACGTTCGGTGGCGATTCGGTACAAACTATTTTGGAGACGCTTGGGATGAATAGTAATTCTTTTTACCGTTGGGAAAATGAAGCGCCTCTCCCCAATCTGCTGAAGGAAATGCTGGATCGTCATGATGCCTACCAGGATATGTTTGGTCTCGGCGCCTCCACAGATGCTTATCGTTTTTTGCTTACTTTGAGTAAATATGGCCAACTTCATAACAATACGGCGATTTCCCGCAATGTAGATAAGCTGCAGCCACTGCTAAAATGGATGGACAGCCATTATGGCGATCCTGATCTCGGACTGAACGATCTAGCCGATGAACTAGGGGTATCTGGGCGCTATCTTAACAACCTATTCGTCCAAACTTTCGGCCTCTCGCCTTATGCCTATTTCGTACGTTTACGCATCCGCAAAAGCAAAGAAATGCTCGTAAGCCAACCCGATCTTACGGTAAAAGCTATCTCCCAGCTAGTCGGCTTCCGCGATGTCAGTCACTATGTAGCCACATTTCGCAAGCAATCCGGGACTACGCCGGAGCAATTTAGACGCCTGCATTAAAAATGTCCCGCCCACTGTGGAAAAATTGCTCGCTGGGAATATGCGGCTAGAACGTAGTAAGAGTATGGTATGCGCTACTATTGTGTAGAAATGGGCGGTGCGGTACGTTGGCTGGGTGCATTTGGCTGCGAGTGTGCGGCACCTCTGAGCTGGATCGTGTAGATCTGCACATGATGGTGGAGTCTATGTGGAAATCTGATCATGATGGAGTCCATGCGGAAATCTGATCATGTTGGGACTCCATGTGGAAATCTGCTCATGTTGGAGTCCATGCGGAAATCTGATCATGATGGAGTCCATTGTGCAGCTCTCTTCAGTTCAGTATGAGTAAGTCAGACGAAATAATTGCACTTTGTACACTTAAAATAGCCTGCAAGGCAGAAATTATCCATATAAGTGTATTCTGTGCAACTATATTCTCGGAAAATGGCCTTGCAGCGGGATAAGCCGATTTTTAGCTGCACAAAGTGCAACTAAAACCAATTAAACACTCCAACATTTCAAATAAGTGTACGAAGTGCAACTATTTTCTGTTGTGCTTCTGTTAAAGTTTCTGCATGCCCTACTCCACTCATTTTTTACTCCACACTTCCACTTACTTCACTATTCCTACTCCACACATTCCCCTACACCGCTCTTCCCTTACTCTACACATCCCTCACTCATCTTCACCAACCTCACTTCACCTTACTCCACACATCCCTCACTCCATCTTCACCAACCTCACTTCACCCTACTCCACACATCCCTCACTCCATCTTCACCAACCTCACTTCACCCTACTCCACACATCCCTCACTCCATCTTCACCAACCTTCACTTCACCCTACTCCACACATTCCCCACTCCACTTTCCTCTCTCCTGCCACACTCCCAAACCCACTTCAATACCTCTTTACTCAAAACCACTCAAATCTCCAGCACCTCTACGCCATACGGCCCGAGCTGGAGCTCTCCCGATCGAATCTTATTATCCAGCAGGCTGCTGTATTCTCGTGGCAACGGAACGATCACCGACTCGCGGCTCAGGTTAAGCAGGAACAGGAAGCTTCCCTGATCTCCAGTCCGTACGGAGGCTTGTACTCCGTTTGGCAATCCTTCAAAGCGTAACAACCCTTTTTCCTTAGCCAGGTTCTCTAATAGAACTGACCAGTACTTCTCTTCCGCATGAGTTCCGAAGTAATAAACCTGACCTTTACCGAAGGAATTAACAGTTACAGCGGGTGTGCCGCGATAGAAATCATCACCATACCAAGCAATCGGCTGGGCCACTACCGGTCGGAGAATGTCGCACCACTGGGTACATTCATATTGGTTACCCTCCGCATCCATGATGGCATGTGTTTCAGCGCCAATCGGATCATACTCCAGCACTTCAACGCCGGTACAGTAGCTCAGCTGCCCGGGCAGCGGTTGCATGACTGCGATGTTGTTTATATTTTTGACACCACTACGGTTGGTGATCAGCAAGGTCCCGCCAGCGAGGGCAAAATCCTCCAGATTACGTACGATCTCCTCATCCAGCAAATATAAATTCGGAGCGATCACTACTTTATATCCATCAAGCGGTTGTCTGAGGTCGATAACATCGCAGCCGATGCCAAGCTTGGTTACCGCCCGGTGAATCTGCTTAATGTTCTCATAATAATCAAAGCCCTCTGCCTGCGGCTGAATATCCAGTGCGGCCTTCTCTTCATGGGAATGGAGGATAGCCACTTCGTTTTTCAGCATCGTTCCTTGAAGCTTGTCGCTCAGCCTATTAACCTCATGACATAGCTGCGTGAACTCCGCTAATCTGCGTCCCGGAACATTGCTGTGGTCAATCAGCCCGTGCCAGAATTGTTCTGCTCCTGAAGTTGCACTTCTCCAGCGAAAATGAACAACCGTATCCGCACCTCTAGCAATCGCCTGCCATGCATAGGCACGAATCAGTCCTGGATAAGGGGTTCGCCACATCGGCATCCAACAACCCGGCGATCCACTCAGCTGCTCCATAATCCAGAAGTTTTGACGTTTGATGCCACGGGTTACGTCCAATGAAAGCGCTCCGCTATAAGGCGTCGTATCTTGTTTGGTTGGCGAAGTATTCGGATAATAATCAAACGCAGCCACATCCAGATCTGCACCCACTGCGTACATATCGAGACGCTGCGGATAGCTGTGAAAGTTATGGGTTATGAAATGCTCTGGACAAATCATACGCAAAATATTGATCTGCGCCGTCTGAAACGCTACCACCGAATCCCACTGAAACCGCTGAAAATCCAGCAGAAAAGATGGATTCTGATGAGGTGATCCGCCCAGCGGCACGGTAAGCTCATTCCAATCGCTGTACTCCCCGCTCCAAACTACGGTTCCCCATTCTGCATTGACCTCATCCAGTGTTCCGTATTTAGCTTGTACCCATGCTCGAAAAGCAGTATTACAAGCGTCACAATGACAATCCAACATGCCAAATTCATTATCAGTCTGCCAGCCTATGACGGCCGGGTGTTCACTGTAACGCTCGGCAAGACGCAGAATAATACGGCTGCCATACTCACGCAGTGATGTGCTGTTATAGCAGCGGTGTCCACGTACCCCCGGGTGAAAGGTCTCTCCATTAGCAAACACCGGAAGCACATCCGGAAATTTCGTCGTTAACCATCTTAGCGGTGTAGCTGTTGGCGTACCCATCACAACCTGCAGATCATATTGATGAAAAAGGTCCAGCGCACGGTCCAGCCACTCGAACTGGTAATTCCCCTCAGTAGGCTCCAGTCGACTCCATGCGAACTCAGCAACCCGGACTACTTTAACACCTGTTTCTTTCATCAACTTGATATCTGGTTCCCACATGGATTCATCCCAATGCTCCGGGTAATAGTCCACACCCATCTGAACATGATCATATCGTTTCATTGGCGCTTCTCCCCATCCCTTGATATTCAGCCCTGTTTCCCAAAAAAAGCGCTCCCCGTCTCAAATTGATGAGGTATACGGAGAGCGCTTCTGTTAACCACTAATATCCATTAAATCTTCTCTATAAATGTGCTTTACTTATTTTTTAAGCTTGTCCCATGCAGCTTGCATACCAGTCATCCAGCCGTTAACGTCAACCTTGTCAGCGATGAACTGTTGGATCACGCTGGCAAATTCTTGCGTTACACCATCAGGGAATTTGGAGGATTGCAGGCCATAAACTTTGTTTTCTTTTACATAGTTCCATACGTCTGCTCCAAGCATACCGATGTCTTCAGGTGTTGCTTCGATTGTGGACAAAGCAGGGATGAATTTCCATTTTTTAACGATATACTCTTTACCCATATCGGAAGTTACCAACCAGTTCAAGAAAGTTTTTGCTTCTTCTTTAGAACCGGATTCTTTGTTGACTACTAGGTTCGCAGGGATACCTACAGTCATTTTGTCATTCTTCTCAGCATCTTCATTGATTGGCATAGGGAACATACCAATGTTCATATCAGGAGTGATGTTATCAACAAGAGTTTGTGCCCAGTTACCTTCTTGCATCATTGCAGTTTCGCCTTTAGCGAACATTGCCAGGTGAGTGTTAGCATCTGTGGTCAAAGGATTCTTTTGTCCGTATTGTAAAGTCAGTTTGAGATACTTGCTCCACTCTTCAAACGTTTTATTGCCTACAATTGTACCAGTTCCTTCATTCAAACCTTTGATGAATTCATCTACATTATCTTGTTGTGCAAAGGCTACGCTGATCCCTTGGTTACCTAGCAGCCACCATTCCTGATATGCATTACCAAAAGGAGTTACGTCGATAGCTTGCAGCTTTTTAGCTGCTTCTTCAAGCTGTGACAATGTTTTTGGAGTTTCAGTGATTCCCGCTTTAGCGAACAAGTCCTTGTTATACACAATACCGATACCCTCAAGGTTCATTGCCATACCGTATACTTTGCCATCTTTAGTCATAGGCTCTGCAGCCATAGGAATCAGATCTTTTACCCAAGGTTGGTCGGACAGATCTTCCATCTTGTCTCCCCAAAGTTCCATTTCTGCATATCCACCATTGGAAAAAATATCAGGCGCATCGCCGGAAGCGAATTTAGTTTTCAATGCTGCTGCGTAGTCCGCACCACCACCAACTGTTTGGATATCCAGCTTGATGTTAGGGTATTCTTTTTCGAATTCAACCTTAAGCTCATTGAGGCCTTCTACGATTTCAGTTTTGAATTGGAAGATCTTTACGGTCTTCACTTCACCTGAATTTGTGCCAGCGCTTCCATTTTGTGAGTTACTAGAAGCGTTATTATTACCACCACATGCTGTTAGAGCTAAACTCATTGCCATTACTGCTGATAGAGCAACTGCGGAGTGTTTCTTCTTCATTATATATTCCCCCTTAAAATAGTGGACTGCTTAAAAAATATTTGGAACGAAGGGCTCGGTGTTAACCTTTCACCGAGCCAGCCGCTATTCCCTCAACAATGTAACGTTGCATAAACAGGTAGAAAATGATAATTGGTGCGACCCCGATTACGAGAGCCGGAAGTGCCATATCCCATTGTTTGGTGTATTGACCAAAGAAGGAGAAAGTCGCCAGTGGAATGGTCCGAAGCTCTGGTGCCTGAAGAATCAAGGATGGCAACAGATAGTCATTCCATATTCCAAGTGCGTTTAGCACGATCGTTGTCATCACCATTGGCTTCAGCAAAGGAAGCACAATACGGAAGAACACGGTAATAGGATTACATCCATCTACTGTAGCCGCCTCTTCAATTTCAAGAGGAACGGACTTGATAAAGCCGTGGAACAGGAAGATCGCCATCGGAACACTGATCCCTAGATTCGTGATAATCAAACCAAGGAAAGAGTTGTTTACTCCAATAACATTTACGACCTTCAAAATTGGAATCATGATCGTTTGGAACGGAACTACCATTGCCGCTACAAAGATAAGCAGCAAGAACTGATTGAATTTCGTATTCGCCCGAACCATACGATAGGATGCCATCGCACTGAACAGAGAGATTAGAATAACACTGATCACTGTGATAATAACCGAGTTTCGGAAAGCTTCACCGAAACGGGCTAATTTCCAAGCGGTTGAATAGTTCGACCACATAAATACTTTTGGCCAGCTTGCCGCATCACTCAGAATTTCACCGAAGGATTTCACCGAGTTTGCGAGCAAGAAATAGAATGGAGAGAGAAAGAGCAGGGCCAGAAGGATCATTATCACTTCCGTGCCAATATTCCATCTCTTTTTTTCTGTAGGTTTCATTACGCTTCAACCTCCTTGCTCTTCGTGATACGGACCTGAATCAGAGTAATGATGGCTACAATTACAAAGAACAGCAGCGCTTTTGCAGTACCCAGCCCGTAACGATTGTTCAGGAAGGCTTCATTGTAAATATTCATAGCAACGGATTCCGTCGATTTGAACGGTCCGCCCTTTGTCAAGGACAAGTTCAAGTCAAACATTTTGAATGACCAGGAAATGGCCAAGAACAAGCCGATAGTTACAGCAGGCATAATTAGTGGAACTACGATATTGCGTAGCACCTGCCAACGGGAAGCCCCATCAATATCAGCCGCTTCTAGGACTTCTTTGGATACGTTACTCAACGAAGCAATGTAGATAACCATTAGATAACCGGAAGACTGCCAAACAAAGACCATTACAATCGCCCAAAATCCTGTTGTGGCATCACCAAGCCAAGGAAGATTAAAGAAGGACCATCCCGTCAGGTCGCCCATAGTGGCGAACCCTTTGATGAAAATAAATTGCCAGATGAAACCAAGCAACAACCCTCCGATAACGTTCGGCATAAAAAAAATGGTCCGAAGCATGTTACGTGTCTTTAAAGGTTTAGTTAACAGATAAGCCAAGAAGAAGCCTACTACGTTAGTCAAAATCACACCTAACACCGTAAATCTTACCGTAAACCAAAAGGAAGACCAGAAGTCAGGGTCATTTGAGAAAATAGTGGAAAAGTTTTGAAATCCGACCCAACTTACATTACCGGATACACCGTTCCAATCTGTGAAAGAGTAATACATCCCCATCAAAAATGGGATAATCGTTATTAAGGTAAAAAACAAAACTGCCGGACCAACGAAAAAAAGCTGTTGACCTAACTGGGACAACTTAGTGCCGCGCATTTATTGCCCCCCCCTTTCTTTTGCTCACTTACTTGTTTATGCTTTATACACATATTATCTGTTTTTTTCAGGGTACCTCACACCTACTAAAGTGATCTTTCAGGTGTAAAATATTGATCGGATGTGACAAATTTCGATGAAATGGAACACGATTCGCACAAAATTGATCGTTTTTATCCTACTGCCAACGTTAATTTGTATTATGGCCACCATGTTTATTAGCTATCACTATAGCACTCAATCCCTAAGAACAAGGGCAGTAGACGAGAATACGAACCTCCTCTTTCAAGGCAATAGAAACATCGAAAGTCTGATTCAGGAGATCAATCGTCTCTCCCTTATCGTTTATTCAGATTCAGATTTCTACAGACTGCTCGAAGCGGGATATGAGGATATGGCAGCAAATACACGAATTTATTCTTCTCTAAATTACATTTCTTCATCCATGCCAGATATATCCCAGGTATATCTGTACGGTGCCAAGGATAGAAAAGCCACTTTGCTCACCCAAAATACACCCAAACGTTGGCAGGGTATTCCTCCCTATGCCGACTCAGACATCACTAGCAGTTCTCCTGTGGTTATACAAAGTACACATATAAGTCACAGCTACGGCCTAACTTCACCTATCCCGCAACTCATACCGGAACCTGTGTTCACATTGCATAGACGAATTGAAAGGATTCCAACTACCACTCCAATCGGCTTCCTGTCGATCGATGTTAAGCTAACGGCTCTTACCGACATCGTCAGTCAGTTATATGATCAGAAACAGGAAAACATTTGGCTGCTGGATGGCGATGGCAAGATTGTATACGGAAGCAACAGTGAGGAATACGGCAAGCGTCTACATGCCTCCTGGTACAACAAGCAAATCGCTACCAATCAAAGCTCCCAAGGGTATTTTGAAGAGGAAGATGCTGTGTTTATTTACCAGAGAATCGAAACCCAAGGTTTAAAGTGGACCCTCGTGAAGCAGATTCCTACGTCCTATCTCTTCCGGGAAGCCAACGAGGCGGCAGCGATCAATATAATCCTCCTTGTTCTACTTTTGATTACAATTGCCACGTTAACGACTCTGATTTCTTTTCGAATCACAGCTCCGATCAAGCAATTGACTCGTTACATGAATCAGGTGCAGACCGGTAATCTTGATGTTGATATTCAACCTATGGGCAAAGATGAGATTGGCGTGGTTACCGAGCGATTCCGCAGTATGATGGACACGATCAACAACCTGATCCTAAGGGAGTACAAGCTGGAATTGTCCAATAAGACCAATGAGCTGCGGGCTCTGCAGGCACAAATCAACCCGCATTTTCTGAATAACACATTGCAGATCATTGGCACGCTGGCCTTAGAACTTAAAGTGCCCCAAATTTACTCACTTCTTTCAGCTCTAGCCAAAATGATGCGCTACAGCATGTACAATGAGGAGAAGATCGTAACTGTTAAGGATGAGCTGGATCATGTCAAAGCCTACATTGAACTGCAAAAGGAACGTTTTGAAAATAAGTTCAGTTTCCGCTACGATATGGAGGAATCACTTTTAGAGACGTTTATGCCGAAAATGATTTTACAGCCTATTGTTGAAAATTATTTCAAACACGGCTTTAATCTTTCCCGCAGTGACGGATTCATTGAAATCACCGCAGCAAAAGTGGATGACAACCGGATGGAAATTTGTATCCAAAATAACGGAAATGCGATTCCTTCAGCGAAGTTAGATCTTTTAAAGCAGAAGCTACAGCATCCTACTAGAACAGATATAGATTTATTAAGAAACACAGAGCAAACCAAGGAGACTTCAGGATCAGGTATTGGTCTGCCGAACGTTCTGGCTCGACTCAAGTTTGTGTGCGGAGATAGCGCCACTTTAACTGTTGATAACCTTAGAGCAGGCGGAGTAGTAGTGAAATTGGAAATTGAAATTATAGCGGAGCGTGAAAAGATATGAAGGCGTTGATTGTTGATGACGAGGCAAGAGTTAGAAAGGCAGTCAGACTGCTTGTCGACTGGGAAGCCCATCAAATCGATGAAATTCTGGAAGCCGGAAATGGAAATGAAGCCATCGAGATCATCCGGCAGGCTAAACCAGCATTAGTCATTATGGATATGATGATGGAATCAGGTAACGGGATAGAGTTAATGACCTGGGTGAACGAATTCGCCGGCAACACTAAGTTTATTGTAGTCAGCGGACATAATGATTTTGAGTTCGTACGTCAGACTGTGCGGCATGGGGGGATTGATTATATCCTGAAGCCCATCGAAGCCGAGGCAATCAATGTAGCGGTAGCTAAGGCAGTTGCAGCCTGGCGCTCAGAAGAAGATGACCGAAGCGAGCGGCAGAAACAGAGTATTCAGCTTAATGAGTTCAAGCCCATTTATGGGGAAAAGCTATTATCCGCACTAATTGATGATCCGATCAATTCTGATTTATCTTTGCGGAGGTTATGCAGTGATAGGATCATTCCGGAAAACATCCATTCCGCTCGCTTAATATTGGTGCAGACAGATGCGGGTAACAATCCTTTGATTAAACGTTTTGGTGGAGACACCGAGCTAATGAACTACGCCATCGTCAATATTTGTAATGAATTTTTGCACAGTCCGCATAAGGGTGTTGCTTTTCGTTATTGGGGAGGTCCTCCGGAGATTGCGATTATTCTGTGGGATATTCAAACCTCTGTGGTCGAGCTAATAGGCAGAATCAATTATGGCATCTACTCTACCTTGCAGGTCCGAATGCATTTTGGAATCAGCAGCATCGGCAGCTTACCTAAGCAGTTACCTTATCAGCGTGCAGAGGTGGCAGAGGCATTACAACGCCGAAACTTATTAATTCATGAGGATTACTGCCATTTCTCCTCCTCCTCCGAAGAGTTCAGAGATCGTAAAGAGATCGCCAAAGCAGAGGTTCGCGGTAATATATCAGCAACGAACTTTGCTGACGTCAAGGAAGATTGGAAAATGGCAGTCATCAGCGGAAGTTCAGAAATATTATCAACAGCTGCGCAGCACTGGGTAGATGAGCTTAGCCGAGGCGGGATTGTTACACCAGAAATCCTAAACTCATGGAAAAATGATGCTCTATTATTTCGTTCCCAGCTGGTTCGGGAAATGTTAGGCCCTGAAGCTGAAGGTGCACTGGCCGAGCTTGAACAGGCCGACCAGCTTCACCCAGCTCCTTATACGAACGGTTACTCGTTCTCCTTATTCGCTTGGCGTGACTGGTCGTATTCCCTAATGCAGGAGCTGGCCGAAGTAATCGCCTTGAAACAAGCTAAAGAACGTAATCCGATGCATGATATCGTCAAATATATCGAGCTTAATTACGCTTCCGACCTGTCCTTACAGGAAGTGGCCGGAAAGTTTTTTGTTAGCCGTGAATATATTTCTCGCCGTTTCAAACAGGAATACGGTATTAACTTCTCCGACTTTATTGTTAATATCCGAATAGATAAAGCTAAGTTACTATTGCAGAATCCTCGTCTAAAGCTGGCCCAAATCTCCGAAATGGTCGGTTTTCATGATGTCAAATATTTCAGCAAAGTGTTTAAGAAGCAGGTTGGATCTTCACCTAAGGACTACCGGGACACATTTAAGAGTTGATCAATACCAGTTTAAAAAGGCGTCCGCAACTGTCTTACCGGCTATGCCGTTCGGATGCGGGTCGTCTTGTCCACTCATATATTCCGGTCTGATCCGGTGATCGTCTGGTGCAGGCAACGATAATAGGCTTGCTATATCAAACACACGGTCTACTCCAGCAGGTGGGTTAGTCAGGATTTCATGATTCACTCTACGCCAAGTCTCTTCTCTTGCCTCCTGAAAATTAAACGGCGGCACCGTACTTAGAATAATACTAGCATCAGCGTTTGCTGTTTTGATCTTAGCAATAATAGTTGTCAGATCACCAAGTAACTCATCTGCAGAGCGGCAGCCAATATCAATATCATTTACGCCGAGGACAATCATCAGTTCATCACTCTGTTTAGCTTTGTGAAGCCAAGGGCCATCCGCAGCCACATCATACGCTCTAGCCCAGCCTGAGCCGAGATTCCATACGCCAATCTCTGCACCAAGACCATCCGCAATTCTCGCTGCCCAATATTCGTATCCGTCCTTTAATGTCCGCACACCTTGAGTAATCGAATCTCCCAAAAATACTAGCTTCTTATTCACAGCTTTCTTATACCCGATATAGCTTGGCAGTACCAGAAGCTTGTCGGATTCTGTAAATCCATCGGCTGATTCCTGTGCAGCCAGATTTCCGGGCGCATCATAAGCGGTTGCCAGCATGCCTTCTACATTGAAAGGAATGGATTTGCCCGCAGCGGTTGTCTTAATCGTCCATGTAAAAGCTAAGTAATGGCCATCGGGTAGATTAATGCTTGTCTCATCACTCCAGAAGCATTCACCGGCCGCTACTGGTTTGGAGACATTGCCTTCAAAGGTGACAGCATGTTGGGTATGCTCAATAATAGCTCCGTTTGGCTCAGTTCCTCCATCAGCGATAAAAGCCGATTCGATCACCCAACTGCCCCCAGGTTCACTACCCGAAGCTTCAAGCCCTTGGTCCCAAGTGGAATCCACTGCATTGCTATGCCAAAATTTTAGCTGCAACGGGCCGTTTTCCCGTAACCGAATATAAGTCCGGAAGGTATGTGTAAAAGGTTCTTGCCTATTCATAATAAAATTAGCGGCGGTTGAAAGAACCGTAGCAGAGGTATAGTCCGTCTGATTCAAAACTCCACTTCCCTTAATTAAATTAGTATTCATAACGTTTCCCCCGTTATTAGTTAAGATTGTAACACTAAAACCTCTCCTATAGACCAGGGAATAGATCGTTCACCCAGTCTACAAGAGAGGTTATGGCTATATCAATATGCTTTAAGAAATCATCTTATTTCAGTGTAATGGTAAACGATACGGATTTTGCACCTGCGTTTACTTTCACTGTAGTCTCATCTACTTGCTCTGCACCTTCTACGGAAGCGATAGCTCCCAGATCTTTAAGGGAAAGCGAGAATTCTTTACCGCTGCCTTCTGCAGTAACTGTTACGCTGTTGCCTTTGCGGGCAGCCTTCACAGTCAATTCAGGAGCACCTTTAAGATCACGTACGGTTGCAGAAGTAGTAGTACCCTCTTCAAGTGAATACAGGCCAAATTTCACGCCATCCGCAAAGTCATAATCCGGTTTGTTGTCGATGCTGCCGATTGCCAGCAAGGAGTTCTGACGAACGAACAGTGGCAAGCTGAAGAAATCATATTTCTCTTTGCGCCATGATCCGCCTTGTACAGTTTCACCAGATAGCAGGTGTGTCCAGCGACCCGCTGGCAGATAGTATTTCACTTCGCCGTTTTCTTGGAAAATAGGCGCTACGAGCAAGGAATCACCCAGCATGTATTGGCGATCGAGCACTTCGCATGTTGGATCTTCCGGGAATTCCATAACCATCGCCCGCATAGAAGCCCAGCCATGCTCTGCAGCCTGGCCAGCCACATCATAGAGGTAAGGCATCAAGCTGCATTTAAGCTTCGTGAAGAAGCGGGTAACATCACAAGCTTCATCATCGTACGCCCAAGGTACACGATACGAAGTGCTGCCGTGCAGACGGCTGTGGCTGGACAACAGTCCAAAAGCTAACCAGCGTTTGAATACATGTGCCGGAGCAGTGTTCTCGAAACCACCGATATCGTGACTCCAGAAACCGAAACCGGACAAACCTAGGGACAAACCGCCACGAAGGCTTTCTGCCATGGATTCATAATCTGCGTAGCAATCTCCGCCCCAGTGAACTGGGAACTGTTGGCCGCCAGCAGTTGCAGAACGTGCGAACAATGCTGCCTCATTCTTGCCAAGCTTCTCTTCCAATACTTCAAATACAACTTTGTTGTACAGTTGAGTGTAGTAATTGTGCATTTTCATCGGATCAGATCCGTCGAAATAAACTACATCTGTAGGAATCCGCTCACCGAAGTCTGTCTTAAAGCTGTCTACGCCCATATCTACCAAATCACGCAGGTAGCCGGCATACCATTCACAAGCCGCAGGGTTAGTGAAATCCACCAGTCCCATACCCGCTTGCCACAGGTCACATTGATAAACGTCGCCGTTAGGCTTTTTGATCAAGTACCCGTTTTTCTTGCCTTCTTCAAACAAGCGTGAACGTTGGCCAATATAGGAGTTGATCCATACGCAGATCTTCAGGCCTTTTTCCTTCAGGCGTTTCAGCATGCCCTCTGGATCTGGGAATACACGTTTATCCCATTCAAAATCAGTCCATTGATACTCACGCATCCAGAAGCAGTCAAAGTGGAATACATGCAGCGGCAGATCACGTTCTGCCATACCTTCTACGAAGGAATTTACAGTTTCTTCATCATAGTTGGTAGTAAACGAAGTTGTCAGCCACAATCCAAAAGTCCATGCTGGTGGAAGCGCTGGTTTACCTGTAAGAGCAGTATAGTTGCTAATAACGTCTTTAATGGTAGGTCCATCGATTACGAAGTATTCCAAGCTTTCTCCAGCTACGCTAAATTGGGCCTTTTTCACTTTTTCTGAAGCGATTTCATAGGAAACCAATTCCGGATGATTAACGAATACTCCATAACCTTTGCTTGATACATAGAAAGGAATGTTTTTGTAAGCTTGCTCGGAGCTAGTACCGCCGTCTTTGTTCCAGATATCTACGGTTTGTCCATTTTTCACGAAAGCTGTAAAACGTTCGCCCAGACCATATACGAATTCGCCTACGCCGAGATCCAGCTCATCACGCATGTACGTGTTGCCGTCTTGGTCGGTGATGTAAGCCATGGATTTAAAGCCACTGCCTGTAATACGTTCTTCGCCGCGATAGAAGTCAACCGCCCATTGTTCGCCTTTGCGAATCACTACACGAAGTCCGCCGCTGATCAGCACGGTTTCGAGATCCGTTTCTTCAATCTTCACATGATCGCCAGTTCCTTTAGTCAGTTCGAAAACCGGACCACGTTCCTGTACACCATCATGATGAATAATTTTAATGCCTACCACGCCTGGAAGCGGGGAATGGAATTTTACAGTAAGCAGGGTTGAATTCAGCGTTGCTGCGCGCCCTGTGATTGGAGTCGTTTGTGTAATTGCTGTTAATCCTTCGGGAGTCTTTTCTACAACATAATTTTGAACTGCGCCGTTAATCGTGATACCTTCACGAACCAGCCAGAGACCATCAGTAAATTTCATTGTGTACTTGCCACCTTTCAATTTGGTGTTTATAGTTGCATTATACCGATAAAAAATGAACAAAACTAATACTATATAGCTCATTTATAACACTATTTTGATGTTTTTTAAGAAAAGAGGCGTTTATATGGACCGTACAACTCAGAGTTTGCTAAAAGAAAACAGAGTTCATGGAGATAGTATGTTTCCACTCGCAGCTTATTGGATCGAGCTTCCATCCGGAACGCATGTACTTGATACACATTGGCATGAAGAAGCGGAGTTCTTTATGCTGCTAGAAGGAGAAATTCTGTTCCAAGTAGACACAGAATATTTTCCACTCCGAGCTGGAGAAGCGGTATTTATCGAATCTGGCGATATACACGCCGCCTATGTGCTGAACGAAGACACCCCCTGCAAATTCTGTGCGCTTGTATTTCTGCCTGATCTTTTGGCTAGCGCCCAGTACGATACGATCCAGCAAAACGCGATTTTGCCACTGCAAGAGAAACGCCAAAGCTTTCCGAGACATATTACACCCGCTATCCCTTGGCAGCAGGAACTGCTTCATCATCTGAAGCAAATGATGGAGGCATACGCTAATAAAATGCCCGGATTTGAGACCTTTATGAAAGGAACTTTGCTAATCATGCTTTCCAAGATTACCGCAGAGGGCCGATTTGAGAACCGCAGCCAATCGGATGATGCAGATACTACCAAGATTAACCGCCTTAAAAAGGTGATCCTTTATATCCAAGATAACTATCAGGAACCGATCCGTACCCGTGATCTATCAGAGCTTATTCCCATGAGCGAGGGGCAATTCTGCCGCTTCTTCAAAATGATGACTCGTAAAACGCCAGTCGATTACATCAACTCTTACCGGATTCGCCAGGCTGCCGATCTGCTGCAGCAAAGTGAAAGAAAAATATCCGACATCGCATTCGAGGTCGGATTTGATAATGTAAGCTATTTTATAAAGGTTTTCCGCAAAGCGATGAAATGCTCGCCTTCGGAGTTTAGGAAAGGTGCGGGCTAGTCTCATCTACTTCATGCAAAAACGATGGATTCCAACCTGATTTTTAGGAATTACAACCTTTTGGAGGCTCGCGATGAACTCACCGATTCTTAGCTTTATCACACCGCCTATTCCTTATTTCATAGACTGTGGCCGTGCTCACTACAATGCTGGAGACTATCATATCAGTCGTAATTGCATCGGCGTATTTGATCTAATCATTGTTAAAAAGGGTACGTTGCCTATCGCCGAGAACGAGGTGCACTGGGAGCTAAAGGAAGGAGAATTCCTCATCCTTCGACCAGATGCCCATCACTATGGCTTTGCCCCCTGTCCTATCGAAACAGAAATCATCTGGATTCATTTTCAGACTTTCGGCAGCTGGATCGAGTGTCAGGATATGAACGAATGTCTGGAAAATCAGAGCGAGCTCATCGAGAGCCATAAACAAAAAGCTTATTTAAATCACTGCGACGTATGCTCGATTTTTATTCCGAAGTATATGAAAATTTCAGAGAAGGCAATGGAGGTATTAGAGTTCTTTTTCCATCTGGAACAAGAACCCCAATCGATGCGCAACTGGAAGCGCCAAGCCTCCTTTCAACAGTTTCTGCAATTCTTGGACCGCGATCTCGCCGAGGCATCAGATGCAACCGCCATTCATCTCGCCGAGAAGATTGAATTGTTCATTCGGCAAAATTATACTCGTGATGTAACTAACTCCTTACTTCAAAAAGAACTTAACTATCATCCCAACTATCTCGCCAAAAACATGCTGAAAATATATGGTGTGACCCCTATGGCCTATCTCCTGTCCTATCGTCTAGAACAATCCAAGCGGCTGTTAATTCAGACTTCCTGGTCCATCGCCCGCATTGCTGAAGAGGTTGGCTTCCATCATATTACTTACTACTCTTCCTGCTTCTCCAAAAAAGAAGGCATCTCTCCCTCTCACTTCCGACAAAAATTCACTGGAAAATAGACATGAAAAAGCCTGGAATCGAAAACAGCTTCCTCTTCCGGGCTTTGTTCAGATAGGCTAATCAAATCTTTAGACACGCTGCAAACGAATAACATTCCAGGATAATTAGGACAAAGAAGCCGTTAAGTATCCATCAACCAGCGCTGCGGCTAACAGCTCTCCTTATTAAGTATTACTGCTGATTTGCCGATATATTATAGATAGATCTTATCGTCGTAGGAGGATAAAGAACCATGCACATAACGAATATGACCTCATCTATGGGAACGAGGTTTAATGTCTCTGTTAGTCACCAAACTAACGATAAAACCATGAAATCAAACAGCAATACTAGTGGTAATGGCAATGGAGACAAATTATCAATAAGTAAATCTGCAAAGGCCGCTTTTCAAAATCAATCCAAAATGGACGGAATGGTTAACTCCCTGCTTAAACAAAAACAAAGTATCATCGACAGTAAGAACAGTCTGATTGAAAGAACTACCAAAAGTTCGCATAATCTCGAATCTATTCAAGATCAACTTAAGGAGTTCGACAAGCAGCTCCAAACGATTGACCAACAAATTGCAAAATACAGCTTCGAAGAGCAACAAAAGAACTTAGAAAATGCTCAAAAAGAAAATCAATCGGATGAACCTAAAACCGAGCAAGAGATACAAAACGAAAGATTAAATACGCTTGTTTCTGTAAGCCAAGATGTTAGCCAAATGGAGGTAGTTTCTTCTACCCACACTAAGATGCGTGGCGAGGCTAAAGTTCTGACCAAGGAAATAGAGCTGGATGAGGCTCGTTCTACTCATTCTGCAACAGCCAAACGGGAGCAGTTATCCAAAATCGAAAATAAACTATCGGAAATGAACGAAACGTTAGGCGATGCCATGAAAGACACGGGAGATAAAATTAAAGATCAGATCGATAAAGCAGGTTCAACAGAAATTAAACCTTCTGAAGAGAACACCAATGAGCGGACGGAACAATTAGCTACCTATCAAGAAATTCAACGTTTAGCTGAAGAATCTGACAAGTCGCAGCTAGAAATACTAATTTAACAAGGGCATGATTCTCTAAATAAAAAAAGCAATCGGATCTCCTCTGCATCAGAGGGTCTGCCGATTGCTTTTTTAGATGCAGCTAATGTTATTCTTCGGCTATTCCTTCCGAATCACAATAAAGCAGGTGCTGTCCGGCAGCGCCACTTCCTGTCCGCTCTCATCCATGAACCTTACTCTATCACGCAAAGCTTCGGTATAACCTTCTTGCAGGTAATGCCGGAAGATCTCAAGCTTCGCCTGCTTTCCTAAAATCTGTTCAATAAATGAGGCAAACTCCGTAGGGGTGAAATAACCAAATTGTTCTTGGACTTCATGAATATAAGCCTCTTCCCCCCAGGTATACGTATATAAAAATTCCATGGCATCATTAACGGGCATGAGCACTTCTTGTTCCCCTAATCTTTGAAACTGAATCTGACGTCCAGCAAAATCCTTCGCATAACGCTCCAGCCACATCAGACCGTCCTCTTCCAAAAAGTGAACTCTCCGCAGCAATGATGCAGGTTCGGTCATGATCCCATCGCGGATAATGATAACCCCGCCAGCTGACAATACCGCAAAGGCACTTCGCAGAGCTGCGGAGACGGTGTCGTGATTGAACTTATTACCATTTAGCGGCACATAAGAATATAGCTCATGCAAAATCGAAGAGAAGATTACCGTGTCCACCGTTCCAGCCTCCACGAAATCTTTAAGGTTCAACGCATCTCCCTGCAGCACCTCCCACTGGCGACCTTCCCGCTGCTTGCGTTGCCGCAAGGCTTCCACTACATTGCTTGAGATATCAATGCCGATAGGAGTAACCTCAGGCATACGCTCTTCCAGTAAATCCAGCAACACACCGCCGCCCGGACCGATATCCAGCACTTTTTGTCCAGTGACATGATCCAGAATTACGGCTTTATAATCTGCTGTATTATTCATTTGGCTTAAGTAGGTATCTTCATTATGAAAACGGTCGAAAGCGTCCCTGCGCAGCTCGAATAGGTCGAATAACAGCAATACAGCACGTTCATACAAGGGTGATTTTTCTGCTTCCATACAGAATTCGATCAGCTTCTCAGCCGCTGCCGAGAATTGGAATTGAAAAAATACCGTGTCTGGCAGATGTTCCTTAGAATATTGCCGCAAGAGTAGGTGAGGGTTCTCAGCAGGCAAAGTCCCTTGCTCGATATCCTTCCATGTAAGCTCCGCTAAATATTTTTCGATAATCCGCTTCTTATAAATGTTGGTCTTCTTAACACCCTTGTAATCGTAGTAAATGCTGTTCATGACATGTTCGAAGCTGATATGGCTTAAGGATTCATTCTGCGCCTTCTGGGCAGCAAGCACCATCACCTTCAGAAATTGCTCCAGCGAAAAGGTCTGTAGTGCAGATTCCACATACCAGAAGGTAATCTTACTTAATGACTCCAACCGTTCAGCATGGAAACCTTCCTGCGTCAGCTTAGCCCATTCCGTAGTGAAATCCTCTCCTCTAGAGATCGGACCCAGCCGCATTCTGCGCAGTCGTTCCTTCATCGGCATAGGACTAGCAAGATTGCCTGAAGAAATCAGCTCAATAAGCTGCTTCACTTCATGCTGCACATTCTGCCATAACTCGGGAGACACAGCTCCGATGATGCAATGATTGAGCACGGTCAGCAGGCGTTCCAGTTCCTCCGTGGTCAGCAACTGATCTTCCACTATATCATGGAGTGGCTTATTGACTTCCGGCGGCACTTCTCCGCGAATTTGCTGTCCTATGAGTCCATGAGTCTCAATTAGCCGCTGAATCATCGTACCTTTCTCGGAGACAGCCCTCCCTAAATATCTCTCATATAACTGTGCGGAACCTAAATTATGTACAAAACAATTGATCCCTTCCTCCTGCCAAACCAGCCGCTCCTTTGCTGTACCTCCCTTAGCCGTTTCTGACCAAATTAACGTTTCTTCCACCAGCTCTTTTATCCAAATAGAACGGGGGAGTTGGTCCAGAATCTGCAAGCTACGTTCCACATAATCCAGTACGGGATTCCTGCGATCCAGCTCCTCCAGAGATTCCACGCGTTCCAAATTTACAATCTGCTCCTCCGCTTGGACAATAAGCTTCAGCCAAAGGTGATCCTCCAAATGATCTTGCACACCTTCACGGTATAAGGCGATGGCTTCCAGTGATTTCAGCATATGCTCCTCCTTCGCTCCAAAGTGGAGACTATAAAGACCTATTATTATATATATACAATCCCGTTAATTAAAAAACAGAACCAGGATTCATGAAATAGCCATGTCCCGGTTCTGTTTGCATTCCAATCATTAGGTTCCGAACCGCTGCCGATACCCACATTTGCGGCATAGCTCCTCCACAGCTTCTCTACGTGAGAAGCCATAGAATAAATTGTTCGCCCGCTCCCCCTCCACAATCTCTGAGAACGGAGTCTCATGGATGTTGCCTAGGTTAATTACTCCTTCACCATCCAGACAGCATGGCACAACAGTGCCATCCACAAGAATCGCCGCTTGGCTCCGCAGGGCATGACAGAACCCTTTTCCGTCATCTTCCGGCTCATTTAGCGCTGGCCAACGGAACTCATGATCCTGATTAAGGTAGACGCGCGGGGCAATCTTGACACCACTGCCAGGCACAACCTTTTCTTCGATCTTGAAATCCAAGTTGAAGGCTTCTTCCAGCAGGGCAAGGGTTTCACGGTTACGGTTTCTTTCCAGATTCGTCAGATTATCCTCCGTCAAATTCCACAAGCGGAAAGAAATAATGACCCCTTGCGCAGAGGCTTCCCGTACAAAAGAAATTATCTCTGAAAGATAACCTTCACGGTTCTCTGACCCTTCATGCCCATCAAAGCTGTGCAGAGAAAAGTTCATCTGACGCAGTGCGGGCTTACCAAGAATTTTAGGTCCGGCTTTATGAATTAACGTGCCATTAGTTGTAATATTAACCTTGAACCCTTTGGCATGAGCAGCATCCAGCAGTTCACCTATCTTGGGATGCAGCAACGGCTCCCCTTTGACGTGAAGATAAATATGATTGCTGTGTGGTTTAATTTCATCCAATATCGTATTAAACGTATCCAACTTCATGAAATTTTTCGTCCGGGCGGTTTGTGGACAAAAGCTGCAGGCGAGGTTGCAGACGCTTGTTATCTCAATATAAACCTTTTTAAAAGTCTTCAAGTCCTGCTCCCCATTCTATTTATTATAAATCTGAGGCATAGCGGAGACCGATCTGTGCTCTGGCTTCCTCCATAATCTCTGCTGCGGCCATGGAGTTCTCATGAGTATTAATTCTGCTCTCCCGTTCACCATTCTTAATTAAGTTGATGAATTCCTCAACCTCATAATACATAGGTTCAAACACCTGAGGCAACGTAAGCTCCTCAACTGTACCATCACGATAGTAAATTTTCACCTGATAAGGCTCATTGATCTTGTCGATCACCATCGTACCGTTCTCTCCATGAATCTCAGCTGGCAGATAGGAGTCGGAAATCTTGGAGTGCATAACTACCGCATCCATATCGTCATACTTCATAATGAGACTTCCTTCACCATCCACACCTGAGGAGAGCATAACACCCACTGCCTGTACTGATTGAGGCTTGCCAAAGAGCACCACCATTGGATACAAACAGTACACACCAAGATCCATTAACGAGCCATTGGAAAAAGCGGGATTAAACGCATTTAGCACAGTCCCCTGCCGATAAGCATCATATCTAGAGGAGTACTTACAATAACTTGCAAAATAACGGCGAACTTGGCCGAGTTTATACAAATTATCCCGAATCACTCCAAAGTTCGGCATAAAGGTCGATTTCATCGCCTCTACCAGCAGCACATCATTTGTGCGCGCAGCTTCAATCATAGCTTTAAGCTCTATACTGTTGGATGCAGCCGGTTTCTCGCAGAGCACATGCTTGCCGTGATTTAAGCACATAATCGCTTGCTCTGCATGCATAGAATTTGGGCTGGCAATATATATAGCATCTACATCTTTGCTTTTCACCATATCTTCCAGATTCGTATAAATTGTAGCTCCCGCATATTTAGCAGCAAAGGCCTGACCTTTCTCCATTGTGCGAGAGTACACGGCTGTCAGGATAAACTCCTCATTCTCCAAGCCGGCTTGCACGAAGCGGTCTGTAATAAAGTTTGTTCCAATGACCCCGAAACGAATTGTCATGATGTTATCCCGTCCTTTTTAGTTATTACTAACTCTACATGCTATTTTCTCACTCATAGGTAGTCATGTCTACTTTTTAAGGCAAATTAACGACAATTTCTGATAAATTCAGCAATTCCCTTGTTACTGGCTGAGCATCTTTCATCGTGCAATGCAAAAAAAAGGCGTATCCCAGCCACCCTTTCATGGCTTTTGAGATACCCTTTTTTTGGAGTTACAACTATTGCCTGAACTTACGGACCCAGATGAACTCTATATAATCGTCCAGCCGCCATCTACAAACAAAGTCTGACCTGTAGTGTAGCTGGAAGCATCTGAAGCAAAGTAGAGCACAGCGCCGTTTAATTCTCCCGGATTACCAGGGCGCCCCATCGGACACACTGCGTTGTACATTTTTAGCGCTTTTTCTGCAAATAACGTATTCTCAGTCATTTCAGTTTTGAACAAGCTTGGTCCAATCGCATTAACAGTAATCCCATGCTTAGCATAAGTTGCCGCCACCCCTCTTGTCAGATGGATCACTCCACCTTTAGCAGCATTGTAAGAATGGGTAGGAACCGAAGCAGAAGCTGTAAGGCCTAGCATTGAGGCTGTATTGACGATTTTACCGTAATTCCGTTCTTTCATATGCCGGATCACATGTTTCGACATCAGGAAAACGCCCTTTAAATCAGTATCCAATACCCGATCCCAAGCTTCTTCTTCCAGCGCTTCAATCGGAACTGCATCCACCACACCAGCATTGTTCAGCAGAATATCAATTTTTCCAAAAGCTTCCATAATCTTTTGAACAGCCACAATAATCTGCTCCTCTTTTCTTACATCACACTCGATAGGAATTATTCTGCGTTCAGGGTATTTAGCCCGGATATCCTCGGCAACTGCTACAAGCTTGTCATATCTTCTAGCCAAAATAGCAATGTCTGCTCCTTGCTCAGCAAGCATCTCTGCGAATTGTACCCCGATCCCACTGGATGCTCCTGCGATAATAGCTGTCTTACCCGTCAAATCAAAAAGGTTAGTCATTCTAATTCCTCCTAATGTTTGGTTAGCCAATCCTTCTTCGGTTTCATTTCGTACAAACTCACTTCAAACACATAGGCTTATACTGAGGAAACAGGTTGCAAATTGTTCTCCCACCAGTCCCAGCGGAGATAGCAGTATGGAAGATACTCCATTGGATTCAGAGGCTCCAGAATTTTACCTTTTTCAAGCACATTTGTACTGACGGTGTAAACCGCGCCCAGCATATTCACAACTTCAAGCTCACTCCAAGGATCATGCGGGGAGTCTTGGAAGGTGATAGAGGCTTCTGCCGCTTTATAGACTTTAACCTCACTTACTAAACGCTGTGTGACCAAGGTTGGCATCAGATCGAAGCCGTTTCCGTCAATTGCATTGGCATATTTGATGTTATACAAAGGGATATCTTTGCCGTAATATTCCTCCAGAATCTTCTCGGCTCCATTGTCATTGAAGTGTCCATCCATAGTGGCTTTTACGTTGAAAAAGTCAATGCCATGCCGACCGATTGCCCCATCAATGCCAGCTTCTGAGGTGTTCATACGCACATCGGCCATTTTCTTAGGCAGCCCACATACTTCCCGGCCCATAGCCATCCCGATATCGCTTGTAATAGGCATCGACAGGCAGTAGTTGCCTAGTTGTCCGTTATAGTCTGCTAGAACGAACAATCCAGCTTCACGATAAGGTGGACAAAAGTTCGTGGCTGGGTAATTGGCGATAAATGCATTAACCAGCGGCCGGCTTGTTGGTTTCAGTGGCTTCGGCAACAAACGCTCGATAATCTCTGGTTTGGTCTCCCAATACACCGTCAGCATCTCTGCATCATAAAAGGTGGTTGGCTTGCCTCCATATTTCTGCATATCTGCGAAACTTTTCACAAAACTCACCATGAATGAACCCTCCTTAGATTAGTAACCCTTTAGTTCAGCACAAAAGCCGTTTCGAATCCAGATTGAATGGCCTGTCCGATTCGTCCTGGCTTGCCTGCATCGCCGATTACCTTCACATTGGGCAGTACCTGCTTCAGCTCATCAACGAATGAGCGATCGGGTGTAACACCAATGGATAATACAACAGCATCCGTCTTTTTCAGCGAAGTTTCCCCAGTGGACGTATTCTCAAGCACAATCGCGCCGTCCTGCACTTCTACCAGCTTGGTTGATGCTAAGAGCTCCACGCCGTTCTTTTTCAGCCTAGTCACAATGTCGATCAGATTTGGCAGATAGGCGTCTGGGCCAACCCGCGGCTGCATTTCCACCACCGTGACCTGATTTCCCATATCGGCTAAATATTCAGCCGTTTCCAGCCCTGTCATGCCGGAGCCGATGACCACAGCCTGCTTGTTCTTAATCACAACTGACCCACTAAGTACGTCAACAACCGTGCAGACCGCTGCCTTTTTCACTCCCGGAATAACAGGCACTATAGGCTGTGCCCCAGCGGCAACAAATACCGCATAAGGGTTCAGTTGCTTCAGTTGTTCCAGCGTAGGTTTCGTAGAGAGACGGACATCAACATCCAGGTCCTCTAACTGATGCTGCATATTATCAATAAACCAGTTCAGCTTCTCCTTCAATGGTGGCCGGCTTCCCAGCTCCACACTGCCGCCTAGCACATCTCTGGCTTCGAACAATACAGGTTTAAAATCTCTGAGCGCCAAAATCCGTGCTGCTTCCATACCTGCTGGACCTCCGCCGATCACAGCTACTACTTTGCCATCGCCATCTTTTGCTGGTTCTGCAAATTCAAGCTCCCGGCCCACTCTGGCATTGACAGCACACTTGATTACCTTGCACTCCATCACTTCCTGAATACAGTACAGGCAAGAGATACAGGTTCTGATCTCTGCTTCTTTGCCTGCTGCCGCTTTGTTACCCCACTCTGGATCGGCCAGTTGGGCTCTTCCAAGGGCTACAAAATCCGTGTTTCCTTCCTGTAGCAGACTCTCAGCAAATTCAGGCTTACGGATCACATCACAAGCAATCACTGGAATTTGCACCGCTTGCTTAATGGCTGCGGAGAGATGTTTTTTCCAGCCTTGCGGGTAGGATATCGGCTCAATGATCGTATTGGATGATTCATAAGTGCCAGAGCTAACATTTATGCAATCCACTCCGATGCTTTCCAGATGTTTCGCAGTCTGGATAGCCTCATCCAGTGTAATCCCGCCTGAAACAAATTCATCGCCATCGATTCGCACCGATACAGGGAATCCTGCGCCACAGGTCTTTTTGATGCCGAGCACAATTTCGTTCAGGAATGACATCCTACCTTCCAGTGAACCGCCATATTTATCAGTTCTCAGATTGGTAAGCGGGCTCAGAAACTGTCCTACGAGATAGCCGTGGGCACCATGGATCTCCACGCCATCAATACCTGCTGTTTTAGCTATATAAGCTCCGAACACAAATTTACGAACTAACTCTTCTACCTCTTCAGTAGACAGCTCCCGGGGCATTTCCCCAATCGCTGAAGACATCACTGCGCTAGGAGCAACAATTTGTTTGCCTCCAATAAGCCGTCCGTGATTTTGCCGGCCCGGATGCTGGAGCTGAAGGAATATTTTGCTGTCATGACGGTGCACAGCTCTTGCCAGTTTCTCCAGACGCGGCACAAACAGCAAGTCACTTGCATTCAGCTGGTTCGGTGTACCTACTCCGGTCTCATTATCCACACGCGTAATTTCCGTAATGATTAGACCACAGCCACCCGCGGCACGTTCCTCATAAAAAGCAATCATTTCGTCCGATGCTTCACCACTGGCCGCGGCCAGTGACGTTCCCATAGCCGGCAATACAATTCTATTCTTAAGTTCAAGGCGTCCAATTTTACCTGCTGCAAACAGTTTTTCATATTTCATCTGCTTAGCACCTCCACCTTTAGTTTAAGGCGTCCAATACTTTGTGAATATATTTACAAGCACCAAAAATCACTTCTTTATAGTGCATATTGCACTATTATTGAACTAGGGGGCGATATGAATGGATGTTTCCTTAAATGAGCAAATATCAGGTAAAATCGAAATGGAGCATTATACCGCATCTTTGTTTACTGCATACATTTCAGGTGCAGGCCTTTCAGCTATCGTACAGACAGCTGCTGAGCTACTGCAAAATCCCGTCATTGTATTTGATTGCAGCTTCAAAATTGTAGCTCACTCTGACCTATCCGATATCGACGATTACATATGGAGTGATAATATCCGCAAAGGTTATTGCTCTTATGACTTCATTGCGGCTGTGAGTAAAATGAACAGTGTCCAGCGTGGGAAACAAAGCGATGAATCTTATGAAGTAACCTGCGAGGAAACGTCAAACTCCAAACTGATCTCCAAAATAAAAGTAGCCGGCAAACAAATCGGCAATGTATTGCTTCTTGGATGCAAAAATCCTTTTCGCGCCAGAGATAACGAGCTGCTGTCCATCACCGCTACCATACTTGCCGAAGAGATGGGCAAAAATAGCTACTATCGCAACGCCAAAAATATAAAAGTTGAAGATTTTATCTGCGCACTGCTAGAGGAACAGCTTCAGGACAACCGGATCATTCAGGACAGAATGCGGAGTGCAGGATTAAAGTTCGGGAATCAGCTGCTTGTGCTGCTGTTTGATCTTACCTGGTATGAGGATTCAGGCCGTTATGATGATTATTTAAGAGAACGTTTGCAACAGCTTTTTCCGGGCAGTCCTTCCACCTATTATGATGGGCAGATTGTAATGATCCATGACGGAAATCTCTCCAAAGAGCTTGTAAATAAGCAACTGCAGGAATTTCTAACTCAAACCGGCATCTCGCTTGGCATCAGCAATATATTCACTAATCTTACGCAGTGTAGGAGACACTATCTTCACTCCCGAAACGCTATTCGGATCGGTTCCATTCTCAGCCCGCAGCAGCAGCTGACTTACTACTCAGATATCCAGCTCTATGAGATGCTCTCTGCTGATGTTGTGTTTAACGAGGATAATAACTACTACCATCCAGAGCTGCTCAAGCTTCAAGAATACGATACTGTGCACCAGTCCAATCTGTATCATACCTTTTACGTTTATCTCAAAAATAACCGGAACATGCAGATTACCTCAGACGAGCTGTACATTCACCGGAATACACTCAGATATAAGCTCGATCTTATTAGCAGACTGCTGGACACCGACTTTACCGATTCTGAAAAAATGCTGGCGTACTATGTCTCTTACAAGGTCGCTGCTTTTTGTGAAAAAGCTAGGGAGCAGACCCGTACGCCGCAACGTTAATGTTAGAAGCTACTATAAACGCACAAACAGCCCCCGTTCTTATCCCAAGAACGGGGGCTGTGCTGTGAAGTAGAACTGTATATGATATTACAATCCGTAAAAAGCTTGCAGCTGACGCACGATTTCATCCTTGTCATGATCCACTACGGTTTGATGTTGTGGCATCTCGAACAATGCTTTAATCTGTGCCGGGAATTCCTGCTTAATATCGATCAAAGTAATTGCCTCATCGAACTTAGCTGGATGTGCAGTCGCAAAGGTAATGCCAATCTCATCCGGGCCATTAAAGGCTTCGTAAGCCGCGATTCCACATGCTGTATGTGGATCAAGCAGGTAGCCATATTCTTTTTGATACTTAGCGATCGTATTCAAGCATTGATCATTCTTCACACCCAGCGCTGCAAAATCCTTCTGCACCTGCTGAAGCGCCTCGCCTTCAACCGTAATCTTGCCTTCGGTTTGCAGCTTGGACATATACGCGGATAACTTCTCAGAATCCTCGCCTACCAGATAATACAGATACCGTTCGAAATTACTTGCCACTTGGATATCCATCGAAGGGCTGTAAGTGCTTGTGAAATTACCTGGTTTGTATTCGCCAGTATTCACGAAACGCTCCAAAATATTATTTTCATTCGTAGCAATGATTAGCTTGTTAATAGGAAGTCCCATTTGCTTAGCCAAATAGCCCGAGAAAATATTACCGAAGTTGCCGGAAGGCACGCTGATATTAATCTTTTTCTCGTTGCTGCCATCAACATGCAGATATGCATAGAAATAATAAACAGTCTGCGCCAGAATCCGTACAAAGTTAATGGAATTGATTGCACGCAGATGATACCGACCTTTAAAGTCCAGATCTGCGAACAGATCCTTAATCACCTTCTGGCAATCATCAAAGTTACCATGAACAGACAGATTCAGTACATTGCTGTCGTCCACCGTAGTCATCTGCAGCTCCTGCACTTTACTTACCTTGCCGTGTGGATGGAGAATACAGATCTTGATGCCTTCTTTGCCGCGTACACCTTGAATAGCCGCCGCTCCAGTGTCCCCAGAGGTTGCACCGAGGATGTGGATGATTTTGTTTTGTTTTTTGGAAATATATGAATACAGCTCACCCATAAACTGCAGCGCTACATCCTTGAAAGCAAAAGTAGGCCCATGGAACAATTCAAGTACATATAAAGAATCATTTACTTGGTGTATAGGCGTTACTTCAGGTGTGCGGAAATTGGCATAACTGGTGTTGACCATTTCCTGCAGATCCTCGTAAGGAATCTCATCATTGGTGTAATAGGCAACAATCTTCAGGAACAACTCCTGATAGCTAAGACTTCTCCACTCTTCCAACGTTGCTGCTGAAACCACTGGAATCTCGGATGGAACCATCAGCCCACCGTCGTCCGCAAGTCCCATCAACACCGTATCAATAAAACCTTTAGGTTCCACATTACCTCTTGTGCTTATAAACTTCATGCTCATCCTCCTGAACCCCTCGTTAATATATGACAAGAATATATGATAAGAAGAAACAACGTTGTCGTCCTATATAGAAGACAACTGTTTCTCGCAGAAATATAAGGCTATTATAGTTGCACCACTTATAAGTTCTTATAATTAACTATAAGTTTCACCCTAAACGTTATCCTTAAGCTAGTTAGGGATGATAAAGCTATTTCTGCTTGTTTTCCCTATATACTACCACGTTTACGCGCTAAAGTCCGTTAATTCTTTGTCTTATTTTGCAGCTCTCTCCAGACTGTTTTGTTGCTGTATTGCCGTTCTGTACTAACATCCTTACCGAACCATTCCGGCTCTTTAAAGCTTTCCGCTTCCTCCAGAGATTCAAATTCAACCTCCAATACGGACAATTTCAGCTGGGAATATACGTCGATCTCAACCGTTGTGCCATTCCAAACCGCTGTAATTCGCTCTTTGACCAAAGCTACCGCATTTACCGCTTCAATCATCTGATTATATAAACCCTCTGAGATAAAATATTCGATCTCTTCGCGTTTGATCCCTTTGCCATCCTTAAACGTATGCGTGTAGGTTACCTCACCTGAGTCCAGATCCGTAATTTTACGCACACGAAGCTCTTGCCCTCCATCTATCGCCAGATACGTCTGATCGATATTATGACGGGTAACAATCTTCAATTCTCCCTTTTGAATCAGCTGCTCCGGAAATTCCGGCAGCAGAAACTTGCGTTCGATCTCCAAAGCCATGATGTTTCGCTCCTCTTCGTGTCATATATTTTTATATTAATAATCATCATAGGGGTGTGACAAACCCAAGTCAATGTGGATTATAGGGAAATAGGACATGCTCTAGCTAAAAAAAGGCTACCGTGGTGCTCATTGTGGGATTTATGGAGGTTGTGGGAGATAGGGCTCACCATAGATTACTGGAAACTACGGATAATTAGCGAGTCAGCCGGCAATCATTGGGAAGCACCATTCGATTAGTTGATCAGTGTGCACTGGCGGCTCCCCATTCGATTAGTTGGTCAGTGTGCACTGGCGTACTCACCCATTCGATTAGTTGGTCACGCGCTACTGGTCGGACTCACCCATCTACTTACGGACCGTATAGCCGCTATTTACGAAAAAAACGCTTTTTGGGGAAGCTATCGGACTCAGGTGCAGCTATTTACTCCAAAACACCCCATGCGGTTGCGATAATTAGTCAATAGCGTCGCTGGTGAAGCTAGAATAAAAAGTGGACAGTAGTTAACAGACTGGCGATAATGAGTCCACGGAGGTGTGTTCACATGGGAGAACATCGACAACGGTATAACGAAGAATTTAAAAAACAGACAGTGCAGTTCATTCAAGAGCAAACAAAGACAGTGGGCGACTTGGCGGAAGAGCTCAACATCCCAAAAAGTACCCTGCATCAATGGATGAGTCAGTATCGAGAACTAAAGAATGAACCGGCAGCTAGCGTGGATCGAGTACGGGAACTCGAGGCACAGTTGAAAGAAATGAGCCGACAACTTCAAGAAAAAGATAACAAGATTGCTGATGTGGAAGAGGAATTAGCGATCGTAAAAAAAGCAGTGCACATCTTCAGCAAACCAAGGAACTGAGATTCCAGTTTATTGAAAAACATCGCTCCGAGTTTCTCTTGGAGAAGATGTGCATGACCCTACATGTGTCACGGAGCGGGTACTACAAGTGGCGGACAGAAAAAAACAGTACGCATATGCTTCGTAAGGCTGCGATAATGAAGCGAATTCAGTATCATTTTGCAGACCATCAAAAGCGGTATGGGAGTCCGAAGATCACCCGCCTGTTGCATCAAGAAGGTTATACCGTTACCGAACGCACGGTGAGTGTGTACATGCGACATATGAAGCTTCGCTCCATTGTCTCCAAAACGTATCGCGTACAGACCACCGACTCCAATCATGACCATCCGATTGCCCCGAATACGCTGAACCAGCAATTTAAAATACTCAAACCCAATTCAGTATGGGTTACCGACATTACGTACATTCCTTGCCGGGGAGGGCGCTTGTACCTGGCTAGTGTGATGGACCTTTGCACGCGTGAAATCGTGGGGTGGCGCTTGGAGGACCATATGGAAACTAGCTTAATTTCGGGCGCCTTACAAGATGCTTACGAAGCTAAACAACCGGAAAAGGGTCTATTACATCACTCCGATAGAGGTTCTCAATATACTTCTCATGAATACACGAAGCAGTTGAAAGCGTATGGCATGGAGTCCAGCATGAGCCGCAGAGGTAACTGTTATGATAACGCCTGTATCGAGTCGTGGCACAGCATTTTGAAAAAGGAGCTCATTTATTGTAATCCACGATTCAAAACTAAGGAGCAAGCCTACCAGACACTTTTTCAATATATTGAGTTTTATTATAACCGCAAGCGAATGCATGGCGCGCTGGGGTATCTTTCTCCAGTTCGTTTTGCTGAGCAATTGACTAGAATGTCTGTTGCGTGACTGTCCACTTTCTTGACAGAGGTCCAGGAGTCCGAAAGTAGCCTCAATTGCCTCTTTTTTAGCAAATAAGGACTCCTCAGTCCGATCCGAAGCAGGGTACCTAGGAACCTAGCAGCAACCAAGGGAACTCTCCATTAAATGTAGCCGACGCCTTCTCATTCTTAACCCAGACCAAACCCTAAAGATTAGACCATTGTTAACTGGTGGCACTCCCCCATATCTTACCGACTAATAAAAAACCGAACGAAAATCAGAGGAAATCCTGAAATCCGGTCGGCTCGACGGCAAACTTATTTTATTTCTTTCATAAATGCCTGAAAGTCTTCTACGATTTCTTTTGCTTTAGTGCGATATAAATAATGTCCCTCTTCAAACTTCACTATTTTTCCATGTACAGAGTCCTTGATTTGCTTTTCATGCTCTGGTATCCATCTATCCGTTGCTGGTTGATTCGCTTGTATAAAGAAAATAAGAGGAAGATTTTTAGGAAATGTTAAACTTTCAGCTGATTTAAAATTAGAATACATCATTCCAGCTTCATTTAATTGGGTGGGATTAAATATGTTTTTGCGATTGATCAATCTCATTTGTTCTTTTGTTTTATCATCAAATGGTAGTTCAGCAATTGGGTCAGCACTAAATTTCATTTGCAATCTGATTAGACCTGATTTTTTGAGCAGATTTATAGTTTTTAATTCCGAAGCTTCGATTTTCCTCTCGCTTATCGATGGAACACTACTATCAAGCCCGACAAATGCACTCACTTCATTTTCATACTTGTTAACATAATCTAGTCCATAAATGCCTGAAATGGAGTGGCCCATTAGAATATAACGGTCAATATTAAGAGCCTGTAAAGCCTCATGAATTTCACTTACAATATTCTCTGTGCTGCGCTCCTTTTTGGTCAGATCACTTAATCCATACCCAAAAGGCTCAATCATGACGACTTTGTAAAACGGTGACAGCTCATCTATTAATGATTTAAAATCAAGAGCTGGCGCTGCTGTGCCATAACCCGGTAGTAGAACGACTGTTTCTTCACCTTTTCCTTGAATATAAACATTCATATTTTTCCCATCAACAGGTACTAACTGACCATAGGGCTCTATTTTACTCTGTTCCGATTTGTTGCTGATCAGATTAACTGTATAAACAATGGCGAGAAAAAGCAGGATTGCGATAATTATTGCTCCTATTACTTTAAGTAGTATGTTTAGTATTTTACTTGTTCTCGTGCCCGCCTTCATTTTCATTACTTCTTTTATTTTCAATCGTATCTTCTCCTGTCATCACCTGTGTATTGGACTGCCATAACTAACTGCTAATCTAAGATTAACCAATAAAGATGTACTCTCTATGACCTTAATATGAACGGAATATGAACAGGTAAAAAAGCTACAGCGTCTTACGCAAGGTAGCTGCACAGGATGTCATAACATAAGGAATATATGTGTATAGGCGGAGACGGTCAAGGCTGCCTTGCCATCCGCAGCTTCAGCTGGTTCAAATTCGTCATTGCCAACAAAAAAAGCAAACCACGAGCTAGGCTCATGGCTTGCTGGTGGCTTGCTCGTGTTTGCTCATGGCTTGCTCGTAGCTTACTCATGGCTTGCTCGTAGCTTGCTCATGGCTTGCTCGTAGCTTGCTCACGGCTTGCTCGTAGCTTACTCATGGCTTGCTCGTAGCTTGCTCATGGCTTGCTCGTAGCTTGCTCATGGCTTGCTCGTAGCTTGCTCATGGCTTGCTCGCAGCTTGCTCATGCCTTACTCGTAGCTTGCTCATGTCTTACTCGTAGCTTGCTCATGGCTTGCTAGTAGCTTGCTCATGGCTTGCTCGCAGCTTGCTCATGCCTTACTCGTAGCTTGCTCATGTCTTACTCGTAGCTTGCTCATGGCTTGCTCGCAGCTTGCTCGTGTTTGCTCGGGGTTTGCTTTCTGTTTATCTAATGAATTCTAATCCTGCACCTTCAATTTATAACATCCGCTAACAAAATCCTGCTGGATATCCGGCAGAGCCAGTCCAGCCTGCATTAGCCGATCACCACCGTAAACCTCACCACTCACCTCCAGAATATAATCCAGCTCCGGATTCAAACCATTCAGCTTCAGGCTACGGCGGGGCGGGTGCGGCACAGCCATTACCCGGAAGTAATAAACTAATGCCTCACGCTGATCATCGGACACGAACATCCATGCTGTCTCATTGCCCTCAAACGGGCTTTGCAGCCGGTACAGATTCCCTTGCTGCACAAGACTGCGGATTTGCTTATAGTTCGCAACCTGTTCCTTCACAATTTCCTTCTCTTCGTCTGTAAACTTCGTAAGATCCAGCTCATAACCGAAATTACCGGACATAGCTACATCTCCACGGAAGGACAGCGGGGTGATCCGTCCTACCTGATGATTCGGCACGGCAGACACATGCGCGCCTATCGAACTAACCGGATACACCAGACTTGTTCCATACTGAATCTTCAGTCGTTCCACAGCATCGGTATCATCACTGGTCCAGGTCTGCGGCATGTAATGCAGCATGCCTGGGTCGAAGCGGCCACCACCACTACAGCAGCTCTCGAACAGGATATGTGGAAATTCTGAAGTTATTTGCTCCAATAGCTCATACAGACCAAGCACATAACGATGTGCGGTTTCCCCTTGGCGTTCAGAAGGTAACTCTGCAGAGCCAATCTCCGTTAAACAACGGTTCATATCCCATTTCACATAACTAATGGGCACGGTCGAGAAAATCCGGGACAGTGAATCATAAATGTACTGGCGCACATCCTCCCGAGTATAGTCCAGCACCAATTGCCAGCGAGCTTCGCTGCGGCGGCGTCCCGGCACATGCAGACACCAGTCGGGATGCTTACGATAGAGCTCGCTGTCCGGCGAGATCATCTCCGGCTCGAACCAAAGGCCGAACTGCAAGCCTAGATTGTTCACGCGCTGCGCCACATCAGACAGTCCGCCCGGAAGCTTGCGCAGATCCTCCACCCAGTCTCCGAGAGAGGAGTTGTCAGCGTCTCTTTTGCCAAACCAGCCATCGTCCAGCACGAATAGCTCTATCCCGAGCTTGGCTCCTTCCGCCGCAATCGACTCCAATTTATCCGCATCGAAGTTGAAATAGGTAGCTTCCCAATTGTTGACCAGAATGGGCCGTTCCTTATCTCTATATAATCCTCTGCATAAACGGGTCCGGTACAAACGATGATAGGTTCTCGACATTTCCCCGATCCCCTCAGAAGAATACACCATCACTACCTCAGGGGTCTGGAATTGTTCGCCCGGCTCCAGCAGCCAGGAGAAATCAAAAGAGTTCAGTCCCATCGTAAACCGGGTCATCCCGAAGGAATCGACCTCTGCCTCAGCTTCAAAGCCTCCACTATATACAAGACTGAAGCCGTAGGCCTCTCCATGATTTTCATCCGTTTCAGGTTTCACCAGCGCAGCAAATGGATTTAACTGGTGGCTGCTCATCCCTCTGCGGCTCCCAATGGTCGTACCACCTTGCACCAGACGTCTACGAGTCAGATTACTTTCCCTTGACCAAGCTCCTGCCAAATAGATCATATCCATATCGCCAGACGAGAAATCGACACTAGTACTCAGTGCACGCTGCAATTGCAGCTGCGTTTTCCCCGCATTGGTGAACTCCACAGAGCGGGTGATTACGTTAGTATGTTCAAAAACTGTATAGCGCAAAATAACATTCAGCTTGGTGTAATCATCTTTAAGTGTAAGCTCCAACGTCTGTGCTTCTTGCGCAGACTCAACATATACGGATGGTAGACCCGGCAGTGAAGGTTTACCCTCAACTACCCGATACCCGCTGTATTTCAGCTCTGTAATACGAGTGCCGTCTTCGAGCCGAACTTGATAAGCAGGTGTTCTGAAATCTCCCGTCCCGTATTGTGGGTATTCCTGCGGGAGCCGGTCGAGACCCGTATTTCCTCCCAGATTCAACAGCCCTTCCAAATTGCTGTCACTACGCAGCTTCTTGCCCCAATACGCATGTGCCGGATAATCATTTACAAGCTGAAGAATGTAACTCATCCCTGCACTCTGTAAATGGAATAATCCCTTATCTTCCTGAACTAAAATCCCCATGCGCCAGTCCTTCTCTCCTTAGGATTTACAGCAAATCTTCGCTCACAAAATCAACCATCGATTGAACCTTTAGCCCTTTAGGTGCGGCAGGAATCCAGTCTTTTCCATCGTTCCCGCGTTGTGAGAACTCTATCGTCTTGGTCTGACCTGGGAGAAGGTCAAAATAATTGTCAGAGAATATTCCTTCGTCTTCTGAAGTCAGGTATACGCCTCTAGCTAATACATCACTGGTCACGGTGAAGCTTAATCCGCCACTCTCTGGAGTTTCCAGCACAGTAATTACTGAGCGCTGTAACGCAATTTCTTTTTCCGGAATAAAATAATGCAGCTTGTGATCTATCACCCGGCCATCCGCCTGCAAGCAAATTCCAAGCAATACATCACCCACCCCTTGACCTTCTAGCAGCTCTGCCACAGGAGAAGAGAATACGATAGCAGCAGAATCAGCTCCCAGCTCAAAGGGATGTGTCCACTCTCGCAGCACCGAACCGTTAAACTGATACAAAGTAAGCACCAGCTCAGCGCTCACTGCTGTTCTTAAATCAGATACGACATGAACGTCTACCTTCTCACGGTCTGTACCGTCGATAGACAACAAAACATCTTGGAAGCTTGAACGCACGGTATATTGCAGAGCTTTCCAGCGCCCGTTATAATCCATCCCCGCCCAAGAAGCCACCGGCCAGCAATCATTCATCTGCCAGTATAAAGTGCCCATACAATAAGGTTTATTTCTTCTGTGGCTTTCAATCGCGATTCGGATCGCTTCGGCCTGCAGGATTTGACTCATATATAAAAAGGCTTTGAAGTCCTTCGGCTGCGGCAGATACATATCCATATATTCTTTGATCAGCAGATTACCGCGACCATTCTTCTGATGTGCCAGCATCACCTCTGAGGTAAGCTCCATATCCTGCTCTTCTGCATAGCTCATTACGGTTTTCAGTTCCGGGAACGACTGGAAGCCGTATTCACTCATAAAGCGGCCAACCTTTGTATTATAGTTCTCAAAAGGCTCGATCCCGTGCCACACACCCCAGTAATGCACATCCCCTTCGCCCACAATCCGCGTCGCATGCTGATTTATATCGCCAGTCAGCTCCCGCAGCGGCGAGGACGGCCAATAGTCCACACCTGGATGGAATGCGGCTACAGCCTCCGGCAGAATACGGTGGAAGATTTTAATATAATCGGCCCACATTGTCGCTCTTTGCTCAGCGCCGAGTTTTTCTTTCCAGCCCCAGCCCATATTTTCCTCGAACTGTGACCAGGCCGAATCAATCTCGTTATTGCCACACCATAAGGCGATGCAGGGATGATTGCGCAATCTTTTGACGTTGTATTCGGCTTCTTTTTTCACATTCTCAAGGAACGCCTGGTCCCCGGGATACATACTGCAAGCGAACATAAAGTCCTGCCAGACCAGCAGTCCGTATTCATCACAGAGCTGATAAAAAATATCTTCTTCATATATACCGCCGCCCCAAACGCGCAGCATGTTCATGTTCGATTCTACTGCTGTGGCAATTTCATGCCGATACCGTTCCTCGGTTACTTCTGTGGTGAAGCTGTCATTTGGAATATGATTGGCACCTTTGGCGAAGACGGAAACTCCATTCAGCGCAAAAGAAAACGAAGCTCCTTTGGCATCACGCTCCCGAATCAATTCAATACTGCGGAGTCCGTTTTTTACACTTTTGCTAACCTCTACTTCCGTTCCATGCAGCAATTCCGCTTGGAAGGTATATAAATGAGGCTCTCCAAGGCCCCTGCACCACCAGAGCTTTGGTTCAGGTATAACAATATTCATCTCTAATTGCTGCTTGCCTTCCTCTAAAGTAACCGCTTGCATCCACTCCAAACCATCGGCACTTATTCGCAGCATTCCCCGCCAAGCAGCAGGAGCATCCACTTCTACCATTGCGGTCAGGCGAGCTTCTTCCTTAGCAATCACATTTTGACGGATATAGAGGTCAGTAATTTGAACGGTGTCACGTCCCACCAGAGATGCTGCACGCCAGATTCCACTGGTCAAGAAACGCGGGCCCCAATCCCAGCCGTAATGATAAGGTGCTTTGCGCGCAAAAATACTAATCCGCTGTTCATCTAATCCCCCAAGCTCGGATTGATCATTCGAGGCAGGCAGCGCATAACCCAGCTTCGCTAATTTCGGTAAATCTTCCTTAACCACAGAGCGGAACTTCACCCGTATATTATTTTCTCCAGTCTTCAGCTGCTCTTTGACATCCACTTTCCATTCCAGAAACATATTATCAGCAGCGAGCACATGTACATTATTCACGTACACATCTGCATAAGTATCCAGTCCCTCAAAAACTAGCTCCGTACATGCAAACTTCTGCCACTCTTCCCCCAACTGCAACGAGGTTTGATATTCCCAGTCCTTCTTATCGATCCACTGTAGATCATGTTCATTTGTTCCATAAAAGGGGTCTGAAATTTTTCCGTTCTTTAGTAAATCCGTATGAACTGTACCTGGCACTGTCGCCGGAAGCCATTCCTCATCACCACAGCCTCTAAAATCCCACTTCGCAAGATTCATATGCAAATGTTTCATAATACCTCCTAAAAGTTTGGTAAGCATAGACTTCTCAAAAATAGCATAAGACTCAAATTAATTCATTGAACCCTTTTGATATTCTTTGTATTTTGTTATCTTATTGTTAGGTACATGCTAATTATAAACGCAGAAACAAAACAAATAAAGACAATAAATAATAATACAATACATTTATTAACGGCTTCGATAAAGCTATAATGTTCATGTAAACGCTAACAATAAAAACGAAAAGGGGATTAAGCTATGAGAAATAAGTTATTTTCGTTATCCTTTGTTATGATTATGGTCTTATCTTCAACGCTTGCTGGCTGTGGTTCAAATAATGACAACACCACGAATAACGGTGCTGCCGCAACTGATAAGCCCGCAGCGACTAACACAGAGAATACCGGCGGTGACACGAATGCAACTGCAGAACCTGCAGCAGGAGCTGATATCAGCGGCAAAATCACCTTCCTAACTAACAGAACAGACATGATCGGTAAAGAATATGACGAATATGTAAAGCGCTTTAATGAAAAATACCCGAACATTAAAGTCGAGTTCGAAGCTTCCCAAACCGACTATAACCAACAGGCTAAAGTCAGAATGGCCAGCGGCGAGCTTCCAGATGTTATGTTTATTCCTTCCATCCCTAACTCTGACTTGCCGAAATACTTTGCTTCACTGGATGATCTCGGTTTGAATGACCAAATCACCTTTAAAGACTTCAAATCCTTTGATGGTAAGCTGTACGGAATTACTACAGGGAACTCTACTTCCGGAATTGTTTATAACAAAAAAGCATTCACCGATGCCGGCATCACCGAAACGCCTAAGACTTGGGATGAATTCCTGGCTGCCTGCGAGAAGCTGAAAGCAAAAGGTGTCATTCCACTGTCCTCCAACTTCAAAGACAAATGGCCACTTGGTACTTGGGCTTATGATACACCACGCCTAATTGAAGGCAATCCCGACTTTCCTAATGCTAAGCTGAACTCTGAAACACCATTCACTATGGACAACGGTTACGGTAAAGCCTTTAGCCTGCTTAGTGAGCTCAACGAAAAAGGTTATCTGGAAAAAGACATCAACTCCACCAACTGGGAACAATCGAAAAAGGACATCGCTTCCGGCAAGTTCGCCATGTATTATCTTGGCAACTGGGTTATTAACCAAGTCATCGGAGCAGGCGCTGCTTCAGACAATGTCGGCTTCTTCCCATTCCCTTATGACAATTCGGGTAAACCATCTGCTACCCTAAGCCCTGACTTCTTCTATGCCGTTGCCAAAAACAGCAAAAATTTAGAGGCAGCTAAAGCCTTCGTAAAATGGATGATTGAGGATTCGGGCTATGAGGATTTCGCTGGCTTTATCTCTCCATTAAAAGGCAAGGAATCCAATCTGACTCAGCTGAAAGAATTCCAAGCTACCGGAGTAGAACTGGTAGAAGGAACTGTTGACGATGCGAAGGTTACAGAGATCGGTAACAAGGCACAACTGGATCTTCCTGCTGTAGTACAGGAATTCGTGCTTGCCAAGGATCCACAAACTGTATTAGACAAGTGGAATAAAGCTTGGGCTAAAGCCAAGAAGGACCTCGGCTATTAATTTGAGCTTGTGATTAGAAGTACAGAACGGCGCAAAATGGATTATTGCCTTTACGGATAATCCATTTTGCCTTTCCATACCACGCTTTTATGAAAGAAGGGCTAGCGATGTTCGGAACACTTTCCTATAACAAACAGAAGACTATAATCATTGTATCCTTCCTCACGATTCCATTGTTGCTGCTTGCAACATTCACGTATTATCCGGCACTTAAACTGATCTATTACAGCTTTACAAATTGGGATGGCTATAGTCCCGAAAAACCTTGGGTTGGCCTAGATAACTACCGCGAGGTCTTCTCCAATCCTGATATCTTCAAGGTTTTCACACATAACTTTGCTTATTTTGCAATGGGAATTCTCCAGAATATCGTTGCTATTTATTTTGCGGTTGTGCTGAATAGTAGACTAAAAGGGAAAAATGCATTCCGCATCTTACTTTTCCTTCCTTATATCATGAACGGAGTCGCTGTAGCCTTTATGTTCGGTTATGTCTTTGACACTACTAACGGTTCATTGAATATGCTCCTGAATAGCATTGGCCTGACCGGCCTCGGACAGACCAGTTGGCTTGGAACAGAAGGACTAGTCAACTACTCCCTTGCATCCACAGGATTTTGGCGTTTCATGGGCTACAACATGGTCATTTATATCGCATCCTTGCAGGCCATTCCACGTGACATTTATGAAGCTTCTAAGATCGATGGTGCCGGCTCCTTTCAAACGCTGTGGAGAATCACTTTGCCCAATATGAAGGCTGTTATTCAGCTCAATTTATTTCTTACCGTTACAGGGGCACTGGAAGTATTCGATCTCCCCTTCGTGTTGACCAAAGGTGGTCCTGCAGGGGCCAGCCAAACTTATGTACAACGGGTTGTCGATACCGCATTTGCATTTAACAACTACGGCCTTGCATCTGCAATGAGTATAATCCTACTCTTCTTTGTCGTCATCGTACTGCTCATACAACAACTTGTTCTTAGCCGGGGAGGAGATAAGTAGCTATGACACACTCTAAGTTTCGTTTTATAGATATCATTAAATACTTTTCGCTAATTATCGGCGTATTCGTCGTGCTCTTCCCTCCATATGTGGTCATCGTTAACGCCTTCAAATCGACCGAAGAATTCAACAGCAGTAGCTCCACCGCGTTGCCAAAAAGCTTTTTAAACTTCGATAACTTCATTGCCGTGTTTCAGCGTGGAGGTCTACTCAATGGCTTTGGCAACGTATTAATTATTATAGCTATCACTTTAATTCTGAACATTTTGTTCGGGACTATGGTAGCATTTGTATTAGGACGCTTTTCTTTCAAATTGAAACCCATTGTTTTCGGTGCTTATTTAGTAGCCACTATCATTCCTAGTATCACGACACAAGTAGCGACTTTTGGTATCATCAAAAATATGGGTCTTTACAATACGCTTGGCGCCCCGATCGTGCTCTATATTGGAGCAGATGTAATTCAAATCATTTTATATCTGCAATTTATCCGTAATATTCCTGTGGATCTCGATGAAAGTGCGATGGTAGAAGGTGCCTCTCTGTTCAGAATCTATCGGTCGATTATTTTCCCTTTACTTACGCCAGCAACGGCTACTTTGATTATTTTAAAAACCATTAGTATCTATAATGACATGTACATCCCTTATCTCTATATGCCTAAACAAAGCCTTGGTGTAGTTACGACGATCCTGATGCGTTTTCAAGGGGTCAATTCGGGGGAATGGAATTTAATCTGTGCAGCTATTCTGCTTATTCTGCTGCCAACAGTAATTTTATATTTCTTCCTGCAGCGTTACATCTTTGAAGGCGTAACCAGCGGAGCGGTCAAATAAGGTAGCTTATTACAGGAAAGGAACAACGCAAATGCTATCATACATCCGGTTAACTTTACGCAAAATGTGGTTGTTCCTTGCCAATCTACCGATGGAGCGCAAGCTGATCGTTATCTTTGTCTTTCTGATCTCTCTGCCGATCACTTATGTAAGTTATCTATCATCCCGCTCCATGTTCAACTCGGTTCTTGTGAATGCGACTGACGGTGCGGGTCAAATGACATCGAATGCTTCAGATACCATTGACCGGTATATTGCCGACCTCAAGAGATATACAGCCCTGCCGCTGTATAACACCGATGTGCAAGTCTACCTGACACAGCAAAATACCGACTGGGAAAAAAATACGGGCATGGCGATGTTCCTTAGCTATTTGAATCATACTAAGGAAGAGATCATTGCCGTGTATTTGGTAGACCAGTACGGTTCGGTCTTTTATGATAAGGACGCCGGAATTAATGAGCTGTATCCAGAGGAACGATTAGCTAAATGGAGAGCCATGAGTGAAGATGCCGGAGCGGCGCCTGTCATTCAGGGCAGACATACAATCCGTACCAACTCGAATGTCCATAAAGAGGTCTTTAGTGTTCTGCGTACGATTAACTCTGTAAGTACTTTGCAGAATATAGGAATTCTCGTTTTCGATGTAGACATCAATCTGTTTAAGGGTATTATCGATCCCGTAAATGCAGTTACGCAAGGAAATACGTTCATTGTAGATAACAATGGAGAACTGATCTATGCCAGTGAAGATTCAGCGGTTCCGAATCTGGCTGCCGATACACAAACTCTGAATACAAAGCTGTTGCTGCAGCAAGTAAATCAGCAGCAGGATCATTTTCAAATAGACTTGAATGGCCAGTCTTATCTTGCAGTGTATACCGTCTCGAAACAGACCGGTTGGACCACCATGGTTACGATTCCTTTAACACGTATCCTGTCCCCTGTACAAAAGAATCGGAATACGCTTATCTTGACCACACTGATCATCATTGCCTTTGCGCTTTTTGTTGCGACTATAATTTCCCATGCCCTGACCAAACCCCTTAAATCCTTGGTCCGCCTAATGAAACGGGTGCAGCATGGTAATCTGGATGTCTGGCAGCATTCCAAATATAATGATGAGATTGGGATGCTGGGCAGTCATTTTAATCGGATGATCATAAGGGTCAAAGATCTGTTACAAGAAGTATCCATCACGGAGAAACGGAAGCAGAAGGCTGATATGCGGGCACTTCAGAACCAGATCAATCCCCATTTTATTTATAACACGCTGGAATCCATCCGCATGCTTGCAGAGAGCAATGATGATCCACGTGTGGCGAAGCTAACCTATTTACTAGGACTTCAAATGCGTTACAGCATTGTCCGAAACGAAGAGGCTGTTACAATTAGACAAGAGCTGGATCATGTACGGAATTATTATCAGCTGCTGGAAATCCGATTCCCAGACAAATTCAGACTTAACATTGACGTGCCGGACGAACTCCTTCATCTTCCTGTTATTAAACTTGTCTTTCAACCGATCGTAGAAAATGCAGTCTTTCACGGCTTGGATCAAAAAGTAGGACTGGGCACCTTGAGCATCACCGCATGGAGTGAGCATGGAGATGCCGTATTCTGTGTAGAAGATGATGGGATCGGTATGGATGAAGCTACTCTTCGTTCCTTAAACAATAGTCTGCAAACTGGAACGGACAATGAAAGGTTCGGGATTGGACTACGTAATGTAAATGAGAGAATCCGCCTGCATTACGGCAGCTCGTTTGGACTGCTTGTAGAGAGTGAGCTTGGAGTCGGCACTCGTGTTACCCTGCGCATTGAGGATATTAACGCTAAATATAGCGAAGATGAATTTATTTAGGAGAGGGGCTGCTCTGATTGCTGCGTATTGCGATTGTTGACGATGAGATCTTAATCCGCGAAGGACTGGCTCGAATGATCAGTAAAGAAAGCGCCGAATTTCTGGTCATCGGCACCTACTCCGACGGAAAACATCTATTAGATGAGTTAACCACACTTCAACTTGATGTCGTGATTACAGATATTCGTATGCCGCAAATCAATGGTTTGGAGCTGATTAAGCAGTTAAAAGCCACCCATCCGCAGATCTACTCTATTCTAATGAGTGGATTTGTTGAATTTAATTATGCCCGAGAAGCCATCCGCAGCTCAGCTGTAGACTATTTATTAAAACCAATCAATAAAGAGCAGCTGTTCGAGCTGCTATATCGGCTAGACAAAGAACGGCAGCTCGCGCGCGACAAGGAAGAACGCCACCGTTCCGGGCTTTTATTGACATTCTTACATATCGAAGAGCCCTCTTCCCCTCTACTATTATCCAGCCTTACCTTGCCCCAGACTTATTTCTCGGTCTTTGTCCTCAAAGGGAGCACCAGAGAAACCGTCTGCTCCTGTGCAGACAGTCTGCGGCAAGAGAAGGCGTTGAGCTTTGACAGCTTAGAGCTTCAAAAGGGACTATACGTCTGGATTGTATATTCTGCTGAGCCGCTGTCAGACAACGATTTAAAAGATATCGGTGACATTATGCGGATATCTGCGCACGGAAAGATCCTACATGTAGGTACCAGCGGTTGTTATAATGAGGTTTCCAAGCTTAGACAGGCATACCTAGATGCTAAACAAGCGTGCAACCTGGGCATATATAATCCGGAGCCTGTGCATTACGCGAATATTCAGGATATTCAACAGCCGGAGATAAACATCCTGGATCACTTTAATACAATTAGAGAACCGCTGATCCATAACCTGCAGATTCTGAATGTGACAGGCATCTTAGAATGGGTTCATGACCTGTTCTCAGTGTTGAAAGCGCAACAAGCCGGCCCTGACCAAATTCTCCGTGTCTGTCGATGGATTGAAGAAACCGCACAAAAGGAACTGCAAGAATTCGAGGCCCGCAATAAAAGTGCTCCCGACCTCAGGTTGGATGACAGAATCGCGTCCAGCTTAAGCTTTAGCGACATTGAGGAGATGTTTACCGCTCACTTTACAAATATTCTGACCGAAATCAGAACCCATCGTCTGGAAATGTCCGGTACAGCCATAGAAACCATCAAACGCTGGATATCCGCTAACTATAATCAGCATGCGGATCTGAACACTTTGGCGAATATGGTTTTTTTGACCCCAAGCTATTTAAGCAAGCTGTTCAAGCAAGAGACTGGACTTACACTGACGGACTACATCACCGAAATTCGGCTGCGCAAAGCCAAACATCTGCTCAAGAATGCTCCGGACCTAAAGGTTCACGAGATTGGGGCAGAGGTTGGATATGGCGACCCTGCCTATTTCAACAAGCTTTTTAAACGTGTTGTCGGGGTTACACCCAATGAATATAAACGAATTTCTATTGTATAAGGAGATTGATCACTTGCATTCAGAGCTTCAAAGAAATAGCGAAAATCATGAAATAACCGTCTACGACACAACAGAACTATATGGTGAAAAAGGCTCCTTCCGCGTTATGCAGTTCTCGAATCATGCCACTCAAGGTGCGATGGATCTTAATGACCCGCAACGAATTCTCTTTGAATATCCGCGGGCCATCATTCACTTCATGGAGTTCAACCTCCCCTCTTTTGAGGATGTTTTTCTTATTGGGCATGGAATTGGAACAATTGCCGGGCATTTTCCGGAGAAAAGATTTAAAGTAGCCGAGCTAGACAACGAAGTAGTCGAATTAAGCCGCCGCTGCTTCGGATATAGTCAAGATAACGTAGTGATCGGTGACGGACGTCAGATCCTTGAAGGTGAAGACCCGCAGGTATATGATTACATCATTTTGGATGCCTTTACTGCCGCTGGTACACCAAGGCATTTGATCTCCCGCGAATTTTTCAGTATTACCCGTTCCAAGCTGAACACAAGCGGATATATTCTCATGAATCTAATGGGAAAAGGTGAAAATGACCCGCTTATCAACGCGATTTATACGACGCTAGCCGAAGAGTACGCCTATATCAAAGCCTTTTCCCTGCCTTCAGAAGGGGCCGCCGATATCCAAAATATCATTATGTTTGGCGGCAGCACCCCTATCCGCTTTCAAGCCCGCCATTTGGCTGGCTTCAAAGAAATACAGCTGGGACAAGGATATCTGATTCAGGATTAATTCAGGATTAACTATAAAAAATGACCTCATCCTCCACTTCACTGTGGATTTCGAGGTCATTTTTGGGTTGTTTTCATACGGCACCATTTAAACCGGATTAGGCACAAAGCTGCCACCACGGCAATATTTCAAGTAATTCAATGCATGCACCTGGCCGGTCATTTCCAGCTCATCACGATACACTGGATCATGCCAGCCTTCGATATCAATCGTACCTTTATAACCCGCTTGGCGCAGGATGGTGATTACATCTACCCAATTGGTATCCCCGAAGCCAGGGGTCCGGTCCCATACATAAGGTTTGGGGCCATGAATACCGTATTCCTTGACGATGTCCCAAGCGATGGTCGCATCCTTGCCATGCACATGGAATACTTTATCCATCCATTTGCGCAGCTGCGGAAGCGGATCAATCAATGCGATCATCTGGTGGCAAGGCTCCCATTCCAATCCCAGATTATCTGCCGGAACAGCATTGAACATCTTCTCCCAGGCCGAAGGATTGTGAGCGATGTTCCACTCTCCGCTCTGCCAGTTTCCGCCCATAGCGCAATTCTCAAAAGCAATCCGCAGGCCGCGATCTGCCGCTCTCTTCGCCAGTTCTCCGAACACCTCTGTAAACTTCGGGATGGACTCATCAATGGACAAACCTGGCAATCGGCCAGTGAAGCCGCCTATAATATCTGTGCCAAATAAATGTGCATGATCAATCAGCCGCTCCCAGCTGGCCAACGTGTCGGCATTGTCGCCGCTGCCTGCGAGCGGATTGCCATAGATGCCCACAGAAGAGATGACAAAATCATGTTCAGCAGCTAACTCCCTCAGTCGTGCAGCCGTTTCTATCAAATCGGTTTCGCCGGTGGTCTGCCAAAAGTTCAGATTAAATGATTCAAATCCATGCCCCACAATTTGTGGAATGACCTTAACGGCTTCTCCACCACGTACAATCGTACCTATTCTCAGTGTATCTTGCATTTCGGTTCCACTCCAATAAAGGTTTATAGTGTGATCTTAACGAGGTTTAATCATCTTGCAGGAACCACGCTTGAGCAATACCGCATCATAGACAATATGCTGATGGTTTGAACGTCCGGAAATGAGGTCGAACAGAACACCTACACTGGATAAGGCCATTTCCGTACCCGGCTGGCTGATTGTATCAAGAGAAGGATGATAATATTCAGCCATCTCGATCCCGTCAAAGCCAATGATCGAAATGTCATCAGGGATAGATAACCCCGCGGTAAGCACCGCTTTGGCAGCACCAATGGCAATCGTGTCGGAAGCGGCAAATATAGCTGTAATTCCCTTGTTCTTGTTGAGCAGTCTTCGCGCAGCATTAAATCCCGAGCTGGGACTGTATTCACAATCCTCAACCAACCCTGAATCATAGGGCAGACCCTGCTCTTCGAGTGCTTTTTTGTAGCCCAAATACCGCCGGTTGCCCGTGGTTTCATCCAATAATGGAGACTTGGCTAAAAAGCCGATATTCGTATGACCTAATGAGATCAAATAATTGGTAGCCTTATAGGCTTCCTTCGTTTCATTGATAATAACGCTGGAAAAAATAAGCGGGTTCACCTCCTGCGTTGAGGTGATCGTTGTCAGCACAAACGGAACCGTCAGCTGTTTGAACTTCTCTTCAGAATGATCATAGGTTCCACCCATGAAGATAATCCCGCACAGATTCTTCTCCTTCACCAGTTGAATTGCAGCATTGATTTCATCGGTCCCATCCTCTACTTGCTGGATAAGAAACGGGTAGCCCCGCAGATTGACCTGCCGTTCAATTTCTCTGATCATATTAGAGAAAAAAGGATTGGTAATCCCCTTGACCATAAGTGCAATGTTCTTAGATTGTGTAGTTTTCAAATTCCGCGCGTTGGAATTGGGAATATAATTGTATTCCTTAACCACACTCATCACTTTCTCACGTGTAGACTTGCTCACCGGTCCCTTGTTATTGATTACCCTGGAGACCGTCGAGATGCCCACACCGGAAATCCGCGCGATATCCTTGATATTTACATCCACTTTACTCCCCCATTTATGGGTAAAGGAGCTATATCGAATTATAGCTCCCTTACACCCCTTAACTTTCTTTAGTTGACAGGAACAAACGCAGCCAATTGCTTCTCTACTTCGGCAATGACCTTGTCAACTCCTGCTTTTTTCAGCTGATCGCGGTACTCTGCAACTGCTGCTTTTGGATCTTTGCTTGTTTTACCAAGCATCAATTGAATACCGAGCTGTGAATTCACGTTGGAAATCGAAGCAATTTCAGTTGTAACATTGGTTGGATCAAAGCTGAAGCCATTGTAAGGATCATCGATAGCCACTTTATCCCATTCTGCGAATAAGGAGTTACGGATTGGGTTTTCTGTATCCGTAGGAACTACGAATTTGTCATTACGAAGTGACCAAGCAGCGAAACCTCCGCCGTCCGTTTTATCGTTGAAGCCTGCAGGCTGCTTTTTAACACCATTTTCCATAACATATTGTTTGCCTTCAATACCGTTTTGGATGAGGTTGTAGTAGCTTTCATCGGTCATGAACTTCTCGATCACCATCAGAGCGCGCTCTGGATTAGCTGAGTTCGTGCTGATTACAGTCGAGTTGTCAACGCCCATCTTACGTTTGATCTTCTTATTAGCTTCCGCAAAAGTAAAGAAGTAAGGATCAGATTCCGGTTGTGCCTTCAAATCCGCACCGTATTGGCCGATCCAGTCCTGAGCATGAGTCAAATAACCTGCGGAGTTAGCTGCTCTGAAGTTATCCTTACTGCCTAGGGTTGCAGACAGCACATCTTTACTCCAGTAACCCTTATCCGCCCATTCACGCATCTTCACAGCCCAATCTTCAAATTCCTGAGTGAAGGCTGGATGGAAGACGGTCTTGTAGTCCTCTGGACTTTTAGTCACAAGATTCAGCTCATTCAAAGATATACCAGGAGCGTTAAGCCACATCCCTGTAGTATCTACGAGCATTCTGAACATATTGGCTGCATCTTCTGCCTTGCCGTTAATTGGCGGGAAGGACTCATTAGCAACCACATTATCCATGTATTTAACCATATCATCAATGGAAGTGATTTTGTCCATTCCGTATTTCTTCAGCAAGTCAGAACGATAGGCATAACCGGCAGGTGTGTATTCGCTATAAAGACTTGGTACACCATAAATTTTGCCTTTGTATTTTGTATTTTCCCACACACTTTCCGGGATTTCCGCTTTCAGCTTAGGAGCAACTTTATCCAGCATATCTGTAAGGTCCACTAGAGCGCCTTCACTAGCCAATGTGAAATAAGACACAGGAGCTCCGGGAGATGCATGCGACATATCAAATTCTTCGCCTGAAGCAAAAAGCAGCGGGTACTTAGTAGCGATATCCGGCCAGTCAATATACTTCACTTCAATCGTAGCGTTTAGATCAGCTTTGAGCTTCTTGTTAATCTCAGCGAGGATTTCTTTATTTTTAACTCCTTCGCTGCCCCACAGGTAGTACACCAGCTTAGCTTCCTTGGAAGTATCCACTCCGCCTGCATTGGCTGAAGCCTCTGGAGCTTTCGTGGCTGCCGGATCATTACTCGGCTCATTGTTGTTCTTGGATGTGCAGGCTGTCAGTGCTCCAGTAAGCATGAGGACAGCAATTAAAGAAGACGCGATCTTTTTACCTTTCATTTAGGTAAGCCTCCCTTTTCTCTTCTATTTATGAAACTTTCATTTATAATAAACGCTCTTCGAAAAGAAGATTGCGTCCATTAACCCTTTACAGCCCCGATGGTGAGGCCTGTTACGAAATAACGCTGTACAAATGGATACAGGAGAATAATCGGTCCAGTGGCCAGCACAGCTGTAGCCATCTTGATGGATTGCGTCGGAAGATCAGCAGTATTGATAACCGCTCCCGAGTTGATTAGCGCTCCTAAGTTCGTCTGATTGACCATTCGCTGCAAAAAGTATTGGAGCGGATATTTCGTCGGACTGTCAATATACAACATCCCGTTATACCACTCATTCCAGAAGCCTAGTGCTGAGAAAAGCCCGATGGTAGCCAAGGATGGAACCGCCAGCGGAATAAATATCCGCCAATAGATGCGAAAGTCGCCAGCACCGTCAATGGTAGCGGATTCATATAAGGAATCCGGAATCGCCTTCATGAAATTACGCATCAGGAAGATGGACCATGCGCCAACTACACCTGGCAGAATCATAGCGAATAAGCTGTCCTTCATATGCAGGTGCTTCACCATCAGGATGTATGTCGGAATCAAGCCGCCACTGAATAGTGTTGTAAAGTAAATCAAGAAGGAAAAGAAGTTGCGATACTTGAAATCCTTACGGTTGAGCACGAATCCGGCCATCGACATCATAAACAGTCCGAGTACCGTACCCACTACGGTAATGAAGATAGTTACCTGATAAGCATTCACCAGCTGAGTAGAGTTGTTGAATAGCATCTCGTAAGCTTTAAAGGAAAATGCCTTCGGCAGCAGCTTATAACCTTCACGAACAATTTCCTGCTCGTTCATGAACGATGAGGAGATCATCAACGCGAAGGGGAATAAACAGAATAGCGCAAAGATTGCGATACAGATATAACTGACTGCTTTTATGAGAATGCTTCCGGAATCCTGTTTGATGGTCGTATTTTCCATATTTATCACCCCTGTTTCGTGTCTAGTCTTAGAACAAAGCGCTGTCCGGTTCTACCTTACGTACAATAAAGTTAACCACAAGCACCAGAATCAGGCCGAATAAGGATTGGTAGAAGCCCACTGCGGCACCCATAGAGAAGTTGAATTGTCCCACCAGTGAACGGAAGACATAGGTATCGATGATATCTGTCTGCGGATACAGTACGGAGTTCGTACCGATCAGATTATAGAAAAGGTCAAAGGATCCCTTGAGAATTCCACCCATACCGAACAGTAGAAGCAGAATAAAGGTTGGCTTCAGAATCGGCAAGGTCATATAACGGATTCGCTGCCAGGTAGTCGCTCCATCCATATAAGCAGCCTCGTAAAGATCATGATTAATTCCTGTGATCGTTGCCAGATAAACAATCATTCCATATCCGGTACCCGCCCAGATCTTGAAAGCCACAATAATATATTTCCAGATGCCCGGATCGGAATAGAACTCGTAACGGTCTAGCCCCATTCCAGTTAACATCGTATTGATAAACCCGGAATTGAAATTGAATATATTGTAGGCAAACACACCGACGATAACCATGGAGATGAAATTCGGTAACAGGATAACGGATTGTGATATTTTTTTGAACCACTTGCCTGAGATCTCAGACAACATAATGGCAAATACTATTTGAATGATATTACCTAAAGCTAGAAAGACGATATTATAGAGCAGCGTATTCTTGGTAATATTCCATAGATCCCCATTTTGAACGAGAAACTCAAAGTTCTTAAGGCCGATAAAGTTACTTCCAAAAATCCCCTTATTGAGCTTGTAATCTACAAATGCGACGTAAGCTCCAGGCATTACAGCATAGTGAAAGATAACGAAATATACGATTACAGGCAGCAACATTAGAAAAAGAACTTTGTTCTTAATGACTTCCCGAACAATGTTTCCACCCACAAGCTTCAGTCTCGCCAAAGTGCCCACCTCCAATTTGAAAGATGCATTCAGTCACATGCATAAATTACCTTCCTTTCTTGTCCAGCAGCCAGAATAAAAACAGTTTGCCCAACCTTCATAAAAAAGTGTATCGAGCGTTGTAGAAACGTTTCCAGTGTTTCTGTAAAACTCTCTGTGTGAGAAGCATACTCCCAAAATGTATGCGCTGTCAATTCATTTTATTTTTGAATTACAAGTACTAAAGTTACATATTTCACGTAAAAAAATATAAATTAGCTGTTTTTCCAAAGGCGATTGACTTTTTTTGGTGTTCAGACTAATATCGAGGTGTATCGTTTGTGGAAACGTTTTTATACATTTCTTTCATAGACATGTCAGTCTCCATATGTAACATCTTAATGATGCAATCCTCTTCTGATTTAATTCATGCCTCATCCCTGTATCCGAAGAGAGAAATACTATGATTTTCACAACAATTGAACCTGATTATAGCTCAGGCCCATTCCGCATCTCGGAGCTGCGTGCCAGGAGAGTTAACGGTTCACTCCCATCCTTATCGCCTATATAACGTAAGCTTTGCAAATAAAAATCATGCTTACGCTGCCCGGCGGGGAACTACACATCTATTTAACAAACTAACTTTCGATGCGCTCACGAGGAAGGAGTTAACCATGACTAAAACGTTTATCCAAGATCTTGTGAACGATATGACCCTGGACGAAAAGCTGGCCCAATTAACCCAGCTAGGTCCTCACTATTGGGGTTTGGACGATACCGTGGATTTAACCGGACCATTTAAGGAACTGAACATTAAGCCGCAGGTAATGGAGAGTATCGGAAGTGTTCTTAACGGTATTGGAGCCCGGAATGTAATCGAGCAGCAGACCCGACATTTGCAAACCAGCAGACAAAAGATTCCTCTGCTCTTCATGGCGGATGTCATTCACGGCTACCGGACCATCCTCCCGATTCCGCTGGCCATGGGCAGCAGCTTTGACCTTGAAGCCTGTGAAAGGTTTGCCGAAATCGCCGCCAAGGAAAGTGCGGCTGCCGGTATTCACGTTACCTTCTCGCCCATGACGGATCTCGTACGCGACCCGCGCTGGGGACGCGTCATGGAGACATCTGGTGAGGATCCCTATCTGAATGCCCGTGTCACCGAAAGTATGGTGCGGGGTTATCAGGGCAAAGACCTAAAAGAAAAAGGACGCATCGCTGCCTGTGTGAAGCATTTCGCTGGTTACGGTGCTCCCGAAGGCGGACGGGAATACAACACAGTGGATATGTCTTCCGGCGTATTGCGTGAGTTCTACCTGCCAGCCTATAAGGCTGCCGTAGATGCTGGAGTGGCCATGGTGATGGCCGCATTTAATACCATTGACCGTATCCCGGCAAGTGGTAATTCCGAGCTTCTTCGCGGGATTTTACGGGAAGAATGGGGCTTCAACGGCGTTACCATCGCCGATTTCAATTCCGTTAATGAGCTGATTCCCCATGGCGCCGCGATAGATGGCCGTGAGGCAGCGGAGAAAAGTCTGGCTGCTGGGCTGGATATTGAGATGATGTCCACTCACTATCTAAACCACGGCGCTGCTCTGGTCGAGGAAGGCAAGCTTGACATCGCCTTGATCGATGAAGCCGTCATCCGGGTGCTGGAGCTCAAGGATGCGCTCGGCCTGTTCGATAATCCATTCAAGGATGCAGATCCGCTGGTGGATGAGGCTCCGAAACCTAGCGCGGAGCATCTGCAGGCCGCACGGGAGCTTGGAGCTAGCTCAGTTGTGCTGCTCAAAAACGACAATGAAGCTCTGCCCCTTAAACGTGGCATGAAGATTGGTCTGGCTGGTCCTTTCGCCACCTCCATTCATGTGCTGGGCGGTTGGGCCGGGACAGAAAAAGATCCGGCTGTATCACTCTACACCGGCATTTTGCAAAAAACATCTGCCGAAGATATACTTACGGCCATGACTGGTGAGCTGGGAAGCATGCTTGAGGGTGTTTTTGATGTGGAGGATGAAATCGAGGACGCCTACCAGCAGCTGCAGGATTGTGATGTAATTCTCGCCGCTGTCGGTGAGAATCAGCAGGATACCGGGGAAGGCGGAAGTAAAGCCAATCTCCGCCTATCGGCCAATCAGGAGAAGCTGATCTGGCGTCTGAAGGATACCGGCAAAAAGATCGTCACCATTGTATTCAGCGGCAGACCACTGGAGCTGAAACCCGTTCTTGATGCCAGCGACGCTCTGCTGCAGGCTTGGTTTCTGGGTACAGAGTCAGGAAATTCGCTGGCCGATGTGCTGTTCGGAGATTATAATCCTTCCGGACGTTTATCGATGAGCTTCCCCTACTCGGTTGGGCAAATTCCTGTTTATTACAATGCTTATCAAACGGGACGCCCTTATGATCCTATGTATCCTAATGTGCGTTACGTGACCCGTTATCTGGACTGCCCGAATGACCCGTTGTTCTGTTTTGGTTATGGCCTGAGCTATTCCAAGTTTACTTACAACAGCTTCAATGTTGAAGCTGCGGATCGGGTGGTTGCCTCCATTGAAGTAGAGAATACTTCGGACATCGCCGGCAAGGAAACCGTTCAGCTCTATATCCACGACGTCAGCGCAAGTGTCGTGCGCCCGGTCAAGGAACTGAAAGGTTTCCAGCAGATTACACTCGCACCGCATGAGAAACAGGTGGTTTCCTTCGAAATCACCAGAGAAATGTTAATGTTCTACGGGAAAGATGATCAGTTGGTCTTCGAGCCTGGGGAATATGATATTATGATCGGTAGAAACTCTGGAGATCATTGCACTCAGCGGATCTGGATCGGCTGACCTGCGTATAGCTATGCTTCTAACGACGTCAGCCCTCAACGCCCTCTTGGCGCTATGAGTGGTTGGCGCCTCCACAGCTTGCTATTCAATATTCGATAGTGAGGGAGATACTTCTAATGAGACACAGTTTATCATTTCAGCAAAATGGCACTTTTAAAATCGTACAATTTACCGATCTGCACTGGATGGATGGAAGAGCTGAGGATCAGCTTACCGAAGCACTGATGGAACGCATTCTGGATGCGGAACAACCTGATCTTGTGGTTTTCACGGGAGATCTTATTTACACGGGTCCTGTATCGCCGGGAAACAAAGCATGCGAGCACCCCGCACAAGCTTTTCGTGAGACTGTCGCTGCCGTGGAGAGATCCGGCATCCCTTGGACCTTTGTATTTGGTAACCATGACACAGAAACTCTGATTTCAAAGAGTGAACTGATGCAAATTGCTCTGGAACATCCCCACTGCCTGACCGAAGCCGGCCCAGAAGAGCTGGAAGGCTCGGGCAATTACACTCTTGAAATTAAAGATCAGGAAGACCACTCGGCCGCTATTTTGTATTTTCTGGATTCTGGCGGCTACTCCGAGTATGAGGATATCCCAGGCTACAATTGGATTGGGCGGAATCAGATCAACTGGCTGACGGCTGAATCTGCGCGGCTGAATCCGAAGAGTGCTGAGAACAGGCTGCCTGCCTTGGCTTTCTTCCATATCCCAATTCCTGAATATCGGGATGTCTGGTCTACACAAGTCTGTCATGGGCATAAGTTTGAGCGTGTATGCTCACCTGAGGTGAACTCGGGCTTATTCTCGGCTTTGCTGGAAATGGGTGATGTGCTTGGCACCTTCTGCGGACATGACCATATCAACGATTTTAGCGGCAACCTGTATGGCATACGTCTTTCTTATGGCCGTGCTACCGGCTACAATACTTATGGAAAAGAAGGCTTTATGCGGGGAGCACGCGTCATAGAACTGGTCAAAGGCAACCAAGACTTCAATACCTGGCTTCGTCTTGATGACGGATCTGTTATTAATGAACAGCCGATTCATATGCCTGAACCTGCTGCTGATTCAGGACATTAATCTTTTATAGGATTAAATTTAAATACTGATTAAATGAACCAGTGTGCAAATGTTGTGCTGGTTCATTTTTTTGTGCAAATATTAGCTTGTCTCCATATTCCCCATTACATCACTTTTTTTGTTAAAATAGAGAAGTCGACGTATTAAGCACTACAGCGTCAGTCATGGAAACGGAGGCAAGTACCTGTGGATTATATTATTCTGGACATCGAATTCAACGGCCGTAAGTTTGCCAGCGAGCACCCTATGGAGGTCATTGAGATTGGAGCCGTCCGGTTAGACTCTTCACTGCAGTATAAGGATGAATTTTCTTCCTTGATCAAACCTATATATTTCTCCACCCTGAATTCCTTTATTAAGAAAAAAACCGGTATCCCTCAAGAGGAAATCGACATTGCCGCCCGCTTCCCCAAAGTCATCACTGCTTTTAGAGAGTGGCTTGATCTAAGTACAGATGGAGTTCTGCTGCTTACCTGGGGTGGCGAAGATATGAAGCGAATCATTCAGGATGTGCGCATGCACAAGATGGACGAATCCTACTGGATGTCCGCTACGTATTTCGATTTGCTCAAAGGAGTTCTACGTGCGCGTGGTCTTAGCAATGATGTCAGCGTGGAAAGCGCGATGGCATTGTTTGAGCTTGAGCCTACTGGATCTGCACACCGGGCGCTGGATGATGCACGGATGACGTCAGAGATCTTCCGCGCCGTGTTTAAGGATCTGGATTTTGAACGTTCACAGCATTACGTAGATACCTTCTCCAATGCCAAAGAACGCAAAACAGTTAAGGTAGCCATTAAGGCAATGACCTCACAAAAAATTGTACCTACCTGGGACCTTGTCGTTGAACACTACTTCTCAGACAAAGCAACCCTTGCGGACCCTCGCAAGCTGGAGGAATTGCACAATTATTTCACAGCACAAATGGGCCATAAATAAATTCAGGCAGCAGCAAAGCTCAACATTATAGACTTATTCATAGCAGCGGCAGACTTCCCCATGATCATTCAGAGGGTAGCTGCCGCTGTTTTGGATATGCTAAGAAAACCATTTGACCTTCACGTTACGTAAAGGTGTACATTTGAATTGTAGGAGGTGATACTACGGAATACACAGTGCAGAAGCTCGCAGAGTTAGCTGGAATCAGCACACGGACCCTGCGCTACTACGATGAGTTTGGCATTCTTAAGCCGGCGAGAATCAACTCTTCAGGGTATCGTATCTATGGCCGTACCGAAGTAGATCTACTACAGCAAATTTTGTTTTATCGGGAGCTTGGCTTAAGTCTGGAACGTATCAAGGCTATTATGACAGAGCCCTCATTCGACGGAGCCAAAGCGCTGCGGGAGCATCATGACAAGCTACTGGAAAAAAGACAGCAATTAGATCTATTAATCGCTAACGTCGAAAAGACGCTGGCTCAAAAAGAAGGGAGAATTACCATGAGTGATACTGAAAAATTTGAAGGCTTTAAGCAAAAGCTGGTAGATGATAACGAAAAGAAATATGGCCAAGAAATACGGGAGAAATACGGAGATGACACCATTAATCAATCCAACCAAAAGCTTAAAGGGATGACAGAAGAACAATATGCAGCTATACAACAGCTTGAGGAAGAGATGTTCGAAACGCTCTTGCAAGCGATGGAGCATGGAGATCCTGCCAGTGTATTGGCGCAAAAAAGTGCTGACCTACACCGTGAGTGGCTCTCCTTCTACTGGAATTCCTATTCCAAAGAAGCTCATGCTGGTGTTGCACAATTGTATGTTGATGATGAACGTTTTACCGAATACTATGACAAGCGCCGCTCTGGACTCGCTGCGTTCCTAAGAGATGCCGTACATGTATATACGGGAAAAAATGCGTAAGTGCACGAACAATACTTTAAAATAGAAAAAGGCATCCGGATATTCCGGACGCCTTTTTTTGCGGCAATATCAACAGCAGAAATCACAGACTGCGGTGCAGCAGTGACAATGTATTCCGAAGCTCAACCACAGCTACCTGTCCAGGTGCAGAAGGTTTATCTGCAGCTCCGAAGGTAAGCGCTGAACCGAAAATTTCACCAGCTAAACGGCTGATCACCCCGGCTCCCGCCATAGACATCGTTATAATTGGGCGGTCTGCATATTTTTCCTTCATGATGTGTGTAGCTTCCAGCAAAGTTAGCACATCGCCTGCATCTTGGGGCATAACTGCAATTTTGGGCAAATCCCCGCCAAGCTCCTGCGCCTTGCATAACCGCGAGATGATCTCCTCTTTAGGAGGTGTTCCATGAAAATCATGGTTTGAAATAATGACAGACACATTATGAGCATGAGCAGCTTCGACCAATAGCTTTACATCCTGCTCATCATTAAATAATTCAACATCTATTATATCTACTAGACCGCTCTCGGCAGCAGCTTTATTCAGTGCTGTGTAATATTCCGTGCTGACTTGCTTCTCTCCGCCTTCTTTTGCACTTCGAAAAGTAAAAATCAGCGGCAGATCTGGAATCACAGAACAGATTTCGCTTAGTGCGTGTTTAACAGAAGCAACGTCTTCCACTTCAGCAAAAAAATCCGTCCGCCACTCCACCAAATCAGGTTGCAGTACTTTCAGCGCTTCAGCTTCCTGCTTCAGCTCAGACAAGGTCGCTCCAATTAGCGGAACACATATCTTAGGGATTCCTTCGCCGATGATCACATTTTTAACGGTTACTGTTCTGCTCATTATTTAAGCTCCTTATCCTATCTCATCTAGTATAGATCTTGAGTATCCTGTACTGTCTATTCTACAGCGATTTACGATTTAGAAACTGCTCGACCTCGGACAACTGCGGCAATGAAGGGATCGCCCCTTCTTTCCCTACAGCCAATGCACCTACAGCATTAGCGAAGCTCACGGCTTCCTCCAAGGTCTTTCCTAAGACTAACTGCTGGGCTAATGCGCCATTAAATGAGTCTCCGGCAGCAACTGTATCTACCGCCTTTACCGGGAAGCCTGGAACAGCCTTGGCTCCTTCAGCATTCACAATCAGAGCGCCTTTTGAGCCCAAGGTTACGATAACGTTCTGTACTCCTTTTTGCAGCAAAATACGGGCTGCCTGCTCAGCAGTCTCTGCGCTATCCACAGTCATTCCGGACAAAATCCCGGCTTCTGTCTCATTAGGTGTCAGGTAAGATACCTGAGCCAGCATCTCATCCTTTAGCACTCTAGCTGGTGCAGGATTAAGGATCACCGGAATCCCCTTACGATGGGCAATCGCAATCGCCTGCTCACTCATCGCCAGATCCATTTCAAGCTGCAGCACAATGATCTTAGCCTGGCTAATCACAGCCTCCAATGCCTGAATATCCTCTACCGTAAGCTCAATATTCGCTCCAGGTACCACGATAATCCGATTTTCTCCATCTTCTTCAATAACGATCGAAGCGACTCCTGTTGCCTGATGTTCACTTACAGAAATATGCTCTATATGAATGCCTTCATTCCTGATAATCTCCAGCATTTCGCTACCAAAGGTATCTTTTCCAACTCTTCCGATCATACTAACCTCTGCACCCAGACGTGCTGCGGCAACGGCCTGATTTGCCCCTTTTCCGCCAGGAGATAGAGCAAAGTCTTGTCCAATTAGGGTTTCTCCAGCATCCGGTGACCGGTTTGTACGTACCACCATGTCCATATTCAAGCTTCCAATCACAACTATATCCAACTTAGACACCACCATTAATTATTTCTTCAATCTCTTTATCTTAGGGGCTTCTGTCCACTTTATCAATCAATTCCGCTCAATTGGATTCAAAATGGTTGTTTTCACCAAATTGACGTTATGCTTTTATTCATCGAGTGTGCTAGAATAGTGGTGCAATCGCTTCCACAATGATTGCTGCACTATTTTGAGCAAACGTTTGCACCTGAGATAATGCCCGCAGCTTCACTGCAATTTAATCTAATCCGTGATTAGGAGGCTTATCAAGTGAACGAACAAAAATTACCGTCAGTCGCTTATTTTAGTATGGAGTACGGGCTGCATTCCGATTTCAAAATGTATGCCGGAGGTCTGGGCATTCTTGCCGGAGACTACATTAAGGGTGCAAAAGATATCAACGCCCCTATCATCCCTATTGGGCTGAAGTGGAAACAAGGTTACACGGACCAAAAGATTGATGCAAACGGCAATCCGTACGACTCCTATCACAATTATGTTTATGAGTTTCTTGAAGATACAGGGGTTAAGGTAACTGTTAAAGTCCGAAAAACCGATGTGGTATGCAAAGTATGGAAAACTGATTATTTTGGCAACAGCACATTGTATTTACTGGATACGGATATCCCCGAGAATAATGATGCCTGGATCACAGGCCAATTGTATGGCTGGTTCGGCGAAGAACGGATCGCACAAGAGATCGTGCTTGGGATTGGTGGAGTCAAGGCTATGCGTGCGCTGCAAATCCCTATTGATGTCTATCACTTCAATGAGGGTCATGCGGCTCTAGCGGCTATCGAGCTAATCCGTGAAAAAATGTCCGGAGGCCATACCTTCGAAGAAGCTTGGAAAGCGACTCGCGAAGAAGTAGTATTCACTACCCACACACCAATCAAAGAAGGCAACGAAACCCATCCTCTCGACCGACTTGAGTATATGAGTGCGTTCAACGGCTTAACCCGTGACCAGATGGAGCGGATCGGCGGCGAGCCATTTAATATGACGGTTGCAGGTCTAAGGCTGTCACGTATCTCCAACGCAGTTGCCCAGCTACACGCCGATACGGCTAATAAAATGTGGAAGGAAGTAGCCGGAAGATCAGAAATTATAGGCATTACTAATGCCATCCATACTCCTACCTGGGTAGATGAAAGAATGACGCATGCCTACGAACAAGATGGTGACTTATGGGCAGTGCATAAAGAGATCAAGGGCGAACTGATCCAGTTCATCAAAGAACGTTCCGGCATTAGCCTAAATGCTGACAATCTACTCATTGGCTTCTCACGCAGAGCAGCTCCATATAAACGAAGCGACCTGATCTTCTCGCAGCCAGAAATTATCGAACCTTATCTGGAGTCTGGAAAGATACAAATTGTATTCTCCGGCAAAGCGCACCCACTCGATGATAACGGTAAAAAAATCGTCAGCAACCTAGTAGCGATGATGAAAAAGTATCCAAAGAGTGTGGTGTTCCTCGAGAATTACGATATGACGATTGGCGCCCAGCTGACGCGCGGTGCTGATATTTGGCTCAACAATCCACGCAGACCACTGGAAGCCAGCGGCACCTCCGGGATGAAAGCAGCAATGAACGGTGTATTGAACTGTTCTATTCTGGATGGCTGGTGGCCGGAAGCCTGCATCGATGGTGAGAATGGCTGGCAGATTGGAGACGGCTTCGAAACTACAGACTTTGAGGTGCTGGATAAGCATGATAGTGATGCACTGTACGACACCTTATTGAAACGTGTGCTCCCAACCTTTTACGAGAATCGTAAACAATGGGTACAAATGATGAAAAAGAGTATCGAAACCACCCGTACGGAGTTTGCCACCAAAAGAATGCTAGATGAATATTACAACAGAATGTACATTAAAGCCTAAGTACAAGAACCGAATATCTTCTATATCAAAAAATGCAGCGCACCCCTCCAGTGATGGTAGGGATGCGCTGTTTCTTTTTTAATTCTGCTAAGCAATTAATCACTTTGTCTATCATATATATCTGAATGTGCCAACGATGTAATGACGATTCCCACATATTGTAATGTGTCAATTATTTAAAAAGTGTTGCAATTTCTTTAAAAAACATTAATATAGAACTTATACTAAATCTAAAATCAAATCTCATGAGGTGATTCTATTAATGAGCTCCAATAATAATAATCTTACAACCAGCTGGGGTGCTCCAGTAGGCGACAATCAGAATTCAATGACAGCCGGTGACCGCGGTCCCACTTTGCTGCAAGATGTCCATCTGCTTGAGAAATTAGCCCACTTTAACAGAGAACGTGTTCCCGAACGTGTCGTTCATGCTAAAGGTGCTGGCGCTCACGGGTATTTTGAAGTTACAAAAGATCTGACCCAATACACAAAAGCTAACTTTTTGTCTGAAGTAGGCAAACGTACACCGTTGTTCATTCGTTTTTCTACTGTAGCTGGTGAATTAGGTTCTGCTGATACCGTACGCGACCCTCGTGGTTTTGCCGTGAAGTTCTATACTGAAGAAGGAAACTATGATCTCGTAGGTAACAATACGCCTGTATTCTTCGTTCGTGATGCGATTAAATTCCCGGACTTTATTCATACACAGAAACGTGATCCACAGACACATCTGAAGAACCCGAATGCTGTATGGGACTTCTGGTCTTTATCGCCTGAATCTCTGCATCAGGTAACGATTTTGATGTCGGATCGCGGAATTCCAGCTACGCTGAGACATATGCATGGGTTTGGTAGCCATACCTTCAAGTGGGTAAATGCCGAGGGTAATACAGTCTGGGTGAAATACCATTTCAAAACAGAACAAGGCATTAAGAATCTAGATGCAGACCTTGCTTCCAAAATCGCTGGGGAAAACCCGGATTATCATACAGAAGACTTGTTCAATGCTATTGATAAAGGAGATTTCCCTGCTTGGAAGCTCTACGTGCAAATTATGCCGATCGAGGATGCGAAGACTTACCGTTTTGATCCATTTGATGTAACAAAGGTCTGGTCACAAAAAGATTATCCGTTAATCGAGGTTGGCCGTATGGTATTGGATCGCAATCCGGAGAACTACTTCGCTGAAGTAGAACAAGTCACATTCTCTCCCGGCTCTTTCGTTCCTGGTATTGAAGCTTCGCCGGATAAATTGCTACAAGGCCGTCTGTTCGCGTATGGTGATGCACACCGCCACCGGGTTGGCCCTAACCACAACAGCCTGCCTATCAACCGTCCAAAAGTAGAAGTGAAGAACTATCAACGTGATGGTGGCATGGCCTTGGGCAACAATGGCGGTTCCGGAGCCTATTACGAGCCTAACAGCTTAGGGGGACCAAAAGAATCACCGCAGCATAAAACATCGCCGTTCGAAGTCTCCGGATATGCGGATAGTGTCTCCTACAATAGTGACGATCACTATACACAACCAGGTGACTTGTACCGTCTAATGTCTGAAGAAGAACGTACCCGTCTAGTTCAAAACATCGTTGGCGCTATGACTCCTGTTGAAAGTAACGATATCAAACGTCGCCAGATTGAACATTTCTTTAAGGCTGATCCAGACTTGGGACAGCGTATCGCATCCGGTTTGGGTCTATCCGTACCAGACGGAATGTAAGACTGTAAATGCACTTATAAACTAAAGAGGACCTTTGCCCGTAGATGGGAAAGGTCCTCTTTTTACTAATTAGCTGAAAACATAATAAATGATGACAATCACAACGCACAGCGTAGAGACAATGGATAGACATGAAAAAAACTTGTTCCAGTTATTGCCTTTCATTTGTCTTATACACGACCAGTATAGTGGTTCTTTGGTGCTCTGCCCCATCACGTGATGATTTAACTACCGAACCGTAACAGATATTCACAATCTGTTCCTCCCGTAGTCCTGCCAGGAACTCATTAGCTTTATTCTCTGCATAAGAATTATCAGCATCTACAAACTCTTTAACTTGAATCATCCTGATCTCCTCCTTTAATAAATTAAGTTGTTATTTTATAGTTCTGGAATCTATATGTGAACTCAACGAAATGTACATGGCGTATCACTCCCCAGGTAACAATTAATGTAAAAATATCTTCAAAATACAGTATAGGCATTTCGCAGTTTTCTACGAAATGCCTATGCATCAGCCTATCATAGCACCCAAGTATGTAATAGTCAAAGGTTTTCATTACAATATTTAGAAGGTTTTAATTCCCCTTTTAAAATGGATTGGATTTACAAATAGAAGCTGGTATACTGATCAGAAGGTCTCCATTGGGGGACCTCTATTTGTATAGGAGGGATTTTAAGATGGCAACACACCATAACAAGTTTACAAGGAATGTGCTACTTAGAGGGGGTGAAATCTACTATGAACCATAGTCTTATCTATGAAGGCTCACGGACACAGCTGCTTCAGCAGCTTATCTATTTTGATGAAGAAAAAATCGCATTTCTAAATCAATACTTTCCGGTACGAAGCAAGGATAGAAGCAATGCTGAAACGCTGTTGTCCCGTTATTGCTCTGAGCTGGAACAATTACTAACTGAGTTTAATGGTGAAGATTTAAATTCTCAGGTCTTTATCGGAAGCCAGTTGCAGCTTCGTTACTTGGACGATAATACTACAGATATCTATACCATCGTATTTCCTAACCAAGCAGAACCTAACGATAACAAGATTTCTATGTTGTCACCTATAGGCATGCAGCTGCTGCTGGCTGAGCTCGGCAGTACTTGTCAGCTAGCGATTCCTTCAGGTCAACTAGAGGTGAAGATCGAAAGTATTAAGTTCGTGAATAATGGTGAGGTAGGCGTTCTTATATAAGGACGATCCCTTATAAACCCACTACAGCAGCGTCCCTTTCCTATATTAAGGAGGGGGGCGTTTCTATTATTTAAGTCTCCGTAAGATATGTCCAATCAAAAAAACACCCGCCTAATACCGGCAGGTGTTTCTCATTATAAGCGGGTGATGGGAATCGAACCCACGCTATCAGCTTGGAAGGCTGAAGTTCTACCATTGAACTACACCCGCAAAGGTATAAAATCGGGATGACACGATTTGAACATGCGACCCCCTGGTCCCAAACCAGGTGCTCTACCAAGCTGAGCTACATCCCGTTAACAATACTATAACTGCTTAGTAATAAAATGGCGCGCCCTGAGAGATTCGAACTCCCGGCCTTTTGATTCGTAGTCAAACGCTCTATCCAGCTGAGCTAAGGGCGCAAAATCTATATGGAGCGGACGACGGGAATCGAACCCGCGACCCTCGCCTTGGCAAGGCGATGCTCTACCGCTGAGCCACGTCCGCAAAAACATGGTGCGCGTGAAGGGACTCGAACCCCCACGTCGTGAAACGCCAGATCCTAAGTCTGGTGCGTCTGCCAATTCCGCCACACGCGCACACTTTAAAGAAAATGGTGAGCCATGAAGGACTCGAACCTTCGACACCCTGATTAAAAGTCAGGTGCTCTACCAACTGAGCTAATGGCTCTCATAAATGGCTGGGGATATAGGATTTGAACCTATGCATGACGGAGTCAAAGTCCGTTGCCTTACCGCTTGGCTAATCCCCAATAATAATTAACTAAATGGCGGAACCGACGGGATTCGAACCCGCGATCTCCTGCGTGACAGGCAGGCATGTTAGGCCAACTACACCACGGTTCCATAGACATAATGCATAAGTGTAAATTGGTTGCGGGGGCAGGATTTGAACCTGCGGCCTTCGGGTTATGAGCCCGACGAGCTACCGGGCTGCTCCACCCCGCGTCATTAATAAGTATATACTATTCATTTTCACCATACCAGCTTATCCCTAAACATAATGTATAAGAGTAAATTGGTTGCGGGGGCAGGACTTGAACCTGCGACCTTCGGGTTATGAGCCCGACGAGCTACCGGGCTGCTCCACCCCGCGTCAGTGAAAATAATATGGTGGAGGCTGAGGGGATCGAACCCCCGACCCTCTGCTTGTAAGGCAGATGCTCTCCCAGCTGAGCTAAGCCTCCATGATATGACCCGTATGGGATTCGAACCCATGTTACCTCCGTGAAAGGGAGGTGTCTTAACCCCTTGACCAACGGGCCATGCTAATAATTTTTATGGCGGAGAGAGAGGGATTCGAACCCTCGAGACGCTTGTGGCGCCTACACGATTTCCAATCGTGCTCCTTCGGCCAAACTCGGACACCTCTCCATAAATGGCTCCCCGAACAGGACTCGAACCTGTGACAACTCGATTAACAGTCGAGTGCTCTACCAACTGAGCTATCAGGGAATATGGTGGGCCTTAGTGGACTCGAACCACCGACCTCACCCTTATCAGGGGTGCGCTCTAACCAGCTGAGCTAAAGGCCCTTCTAAGACATATTAATATTAAGGGCAAAAAAAATACCACGGGTAATGTGGTTGTCCGCTTGGCGGCGTCCTACTCTCCCAGGACCCTTCGGTCCAAGTACCATCGGCGCTGGAGGGCTTAACGGTCGTGTTCGGGATGGGTACGTGTGGAACCCCTCCGCTATCGCCACCAAACGGGCATTTACAGCGTAAATGCTCAGGCTTAATCGCCTGAAAACTGAATCCGAAACGAATCTGCATTCTAAGTATAGGATAAGCCCTCGACCGATTAGTATTGGTCAGCTCCATGCATTGCTGCACTTCCACCTCCAACCTATCTACCTCGTCGTCTTCAAGGGGTCTTACTAATTGGGAAATCTCATCTTGAGGGGGGCTTCACGCTTAGATGCTTTCAGCGCTTATCCCGTCCGTACGTAGCTACCCAGCCATGCTCCTGGCGGAACAACTGGTGCACCAGCGGTACGTCCATCCCGGTCCTCTCGTACTAAGGACAGCTCCTCTCAAATTTCCTGCGCCCACGACAGATAGGGACCGAACTGTCTCACGACGTTCTGAACCCAGCTCGCGTACCGCTTTAATGGGCGAACAGCCCAACCCTTGGGACCTACTTCAGCCCCAGGATGCGATGAGCCGACATCGAGGTGCCAAACCTCCCCGTCGATGTGGACTCTTGGGGGAGATAAGCCTGTTATCCCCAGGGTAGCTTTTATCCGTTGAGCGATGGCCCTTCCATGCGGTACCACCGGATCACTAAGTCCGACTTTCGTCCCTGCTCGACTTGTAGGTCTCGCAGTCAAGCTCCCTTATGCCTTTGCACTCTGCGAATGATTTCCAACCATTCTGAGGGAACCTTGGAACGCCTCCGTTACTCTTTAGGAGGCGACCGCCCCAGTCAAACTGCCCGCCTGACACGGTCCCCGTACCCGGTAAGGGTACTAGGTTAGAACCTAGATACGATCAGGGTGGTATCCCAACGGCGCCTCCACCGAAGCTTGCGCTCCGATTTCTACGGCTCCCACCTATCCTGTACAGATCGTACCCAAATTCAATATCAAGCTGCAGTAAAGCTCCATGGGGTCTTTCCGTCTTGTCGCGGGTAACCTGCATCTTCACAGGTATTAAAATTTCACCGGATCTCTCGTTGAGACAGCGCCCAAGTCGTTACGCCATTCGTGCGGGTCAGAATTTACCTGACAAGGAATTTCGCTACCTTAGGACCGTTATAGTTACGGCCGCCGTTTACTGGGGCTTCGGTTCATAGCTTCGGGTTACCCCTAACCACTCCCCTTAACCTTCCAGCACCGGGCAGGCGTCAGCCCGTATACTTCGCCTTGCGGCTTCGCACAGACCTGTGTTTTTGCTAAACAGTCGCTTGGGCCTTTTCACTGCGGCCCCCTCGTGCTATTCACACTACCGGGGCACCCCTTCTCCCGAAGTTACGGGGTCATTTTGCCGAGTTCCTTAACGAGAGTTCTTCCGCGCGCCTTAGAATTCTCTTCTCGCCTACCTGTGTCGGTTTGCGGTACGGGCACCTTCTCCTGGCTAGAGGCTTTTCTTGGCAGTGTGAGATCATGACCTTCGCTACTATAATTTTCGCTCCCCATCACAGCCCAGCCTTAATGATGTGCGGATTTGCCTACACATCAGCCTCACTGCTTAGACGGACATCCATCAGTCCGCGTCACTACCCTCCTGCGTCACCCCATCGCTCATAGCGGATTACGGTGGTACAGTAATTTCAAACTGTTGTCCTTCGACTACGCCTTTCGGCCTCGCCTTAGGTCCCGACTTACCCTGAGCGGACGAGCCTTCCTCAGGAAACCTTGGGCTTTCGGCGGATCAGATTCTCACTGATCTTTTCGTTACTCATACCGGCATTCTCACTTGTGTAGTGTCCAGCGCTCTTTTCAGTACACCTTCAACCCCTACACAACGCTCCCCTACCCCAGATACATAGTATCTAGCCATAGCTTCGGTGGTGTGTTTAGCCCCGTTACATTTTCGGCGCAGAGTCACTCGACCAGTGAGCTATTACGCACTCTTTCAATGGTGGCTGCTTCTAAGCCAACATCCTGGTTGTCTGTGCAACTCCACATCCTTTCCCACTTAACACACACTTGGGGACCTTAGCTGATGGTCTGGGCTGTTTCCCTTTTGACAATGGATCTTAGCACTCACTGTCTGACTCCCGGCAATAAGTATATGGCATTCGGAGTTTGACTGAGCTTGGTAATCCTTGCGGACCCCGCACCCAATCAGTGCTCTACCTCCACTACTCTTATACCGAGGCTAGCCCTAAAGCTATTTCGGGGAGAACCAGCTATCTCCGAGTTCGATTGGAATTTCTCCGCTACCCCCACCTCATCCCCGCACTTTTCAACGTACGTGGGTTCGGGCCTCCAGTGCGTGTTACCGCACCTTCACCCTGGACAGGGGTAGATCACACGGTTTCGGGTCTACGTCCACATACTCAATCGCCCTATTCAGACTCGCTTTCGCTGCGGCTCCACCTTCTCGGCTTAACCTTGCATGTTAAACGTAACTCGCCGGTTCATTCTACAAAAGGCACGCCATCACCCATAGATCGGGCTCTGACTTTTTGTAAGCACACGGTTTCAGGTTCTATTTCACTCCCCTTCCGGGGTGCTTTTCACCTTTCCCTCACGGTACTGTTTCACTATCGGTCGCCAGGTAGTATTTAGCCTTAGCAGATGGTCCTGCTGGATTCATACGGGGTTTCACGTGCCCCGCACTACTCGGGATCCGTCTCGGAGAGAACACAGTTTAGGTTACAGGGCTTTTACCTCTATCGCGGGCCTTTCCAGACCTCTTCACCTACCATATTCCTTTGTAACTCCATGTGAGACGTCCCACAACCCCTAAGAGCAAGCTCTTAGGTTTAGGCTGTTCCGCGTTCGCTCGCCGCTACTGACGGAATCACTATTGTTTTCTCTTCCTCAGGGTACTTAGATGTTTCAGTTCCCCTGGTCTGCCTCTACACACCCTATGTATTCAGGTATGAGTAACTGCGAATTACCACAGCTGGGTTTCCCCATTCGGACACCCCCGGATCAAAGCTTGCTTACAGCTCCCCGAGGCAGTTTCGTTGTTCGCCACGTCCTTCATCGGCTCCTGGCGCCTAGGCATCCTCCGTGTGCTCTTATTAGCTTAACCTTGATTTTTCCGCAGGAAAATATCATACAATGACATTCTCTTTGGAATCATCTCACTAATAACATTTACTTGTTTGCACAAGTTGCTAAAAGATGTTCTAAAACGCAAATTCGTTTCGGTATCCAGTTTTCAAGGATCAAGTCTTACTGAGAGCTTAAACTCTCAAAACTGAGCAACGAGTGAGTAACAGGCCTAAACCTGAGTTTTGGAAGCTTAGCTTCCGATTTGAATGTCCTCATTGCAGAGAACGATTCTCCATAGAAAGGAGGTGATCCAGCCGCACCTTCCGATACGGCTACCTTGTTACGACTTCACCCCAATCATCTACCCCACCTTCGGCGGCTGGCTCCCTTGCGGGTTACCCCACCGACTTCGGGTGTTGTAAACTCTCGTGGTGTGACGGGCGGTGTGTACAAGACCCGGGAACGTATTCACCGCGGCATGCTGATCCGCGATTACTAGCAATTCCGACTTCATGCAGGCGAGTTGCAGCCTGCAATCCGAACTGAGACCGGCTTTGATGGGATTGGCTCCACCTCGCGGCTTCGCTTCCCGTTGTACCGGCCATTGTAGTACGTGTGTAGCCCAGGTCATAAGGGGCATGATGATTTGACGTCATCCCCACCTTCCTCCGGTTTGTCACCGGCAGTCACTCTAGAGTGCCCAGCATTACCTGCTGGCAACTAAAGTTAAGGGTTGCGCTCGTTGCGGGACTTAACCCAACATCTCACGACACGAGCTGACGACAACCATGCACCACCTGTCTCCTCTGTCCCGAAGGCCGCTGCTATCTCTAGCAGATTCAGAGGGATGTCAAGACCTGGTAAGGTTCTTCGCGTTGCTTCGAATTAAACCACATACTCCACTGCTTGTGCGGGTCCCCGTCAATTCCTTTGAGTTTCAGTCTTGCGACCGTACTCCCCAGGCGGAGTGCTTACTGTGTTAACTTCGGCACCAAGGGTATCGAAACCCCTAACACCTAGCACTCATCGTTTACGGCGTGGACTACCAGGGTATCTAATCCTGTTTGCTCCCCACGCTTTCGCGCCTCAGCGTCAGTTACAGCCCAGAAAGTCGCCTTCGCCACTGGTGTTCCTCCACATATCTACGCATTTCACCGCTACACGTGGAATTCCACTTTCCTCTTCTGTACTCAAGCCACCCAGTTTCCAGTGCGACCTCAGGTTGAGCCCAAGGTTTAAACACCAGACTTAAATAGCCGCCTGCGCGCGCTTTACGCCCAATAATTCCGGACAACGCTTGCCCCCTACGTATTACCGCGGCTGCTGGCACGTAGTTAGCCGGGGCTTTCTTCTCAGGTACCGTCACTCCGGTAGCAGTTACTCTACCGGACGTTCTTCCCTGGCAACAGAGCTTTACGATCCGAAAACCTTCATCACTCACGCGGCGTTGCTCCGTCAGGCTTTCGCCCATTGCGGAAGATTCCCTACTGCTGCCTCCCGTAGGAGTCTGGGCCGTGTCTCAGTCCCAGTGTGGCCGTTCACCCTCTCAGGTCGGCTACGCATCGTCGCCTTGGTGGGCCGTTACCCCACCAACTAGCTAATGCGCCGCAGGCCCATCCCTCAGTGACAGATTGCTCCGTCTTTCATTCTTCTCTCAGGAGAAAAAAGAAATTATCCGGTATTAGCTACCGTTTCCGGTAGTTATCCCAGTCTGAAGGGCAGGTTGCCTACGTGTTACTCACCCGTCCGCCGCTAAGTTACTTTGAAAGCAAGCTTTCAAAGTAACTCCGCTCGACTTGCATGTATTAGGCACGCCGCCAGCGTTCGTCCTGAGCCAGGATCAAACTCTCCAATTAGTATTGAAAAGAGCGATATGCTCATTTTGAAACATCTGACGAGAAAATTAATTCTCTAATTTTGGATTTCACTTACGTGATTTCCTACTCACTCGTTGTTCAGTTTTCAAAGATCAAGTTCTCGTTGACGCCGTTTAATGTCTCAGCAGCAACTCTTATACTATATCATGTTCGGCTATTTAATGTCAAGCTCTTTTTTTAACTTCTTTTTCGAGCTCGGCATGTGTATTTCTTGGCCGGACTTAGAATATATCATGTATAGAGATTCATTGCAAGCTTTTTTTAAAAAAACTAAACACATACTTTTCCCCAATTGTATCGCAACCGCATTCCCCTTTTCCGCGTCTATCTATTCAACATCAAAGTCCCCTTCATACATAGGTATCAACTCCATTATTTTTTGGCAAAGAGGTGATTCATATAAAGACCTTGCATGATCTCTAGCTTCCCTCTAAAAGGAGGTTGGAGAATCAATGAGCAGAAGTGTGAAAAAGCAACCCGTGTGCAGCGACCAACAGAAACACGGTTCCTCATGGGCTAAAAAGCAAGCCAATAAAGCCGTCCGCCGCTCCCCTGACGACATCCCTAAAGGGAAATGGTATCAGAAACTGTATAACAGCTGGAACATTTGCGACTACAGCTTTTACCAAACTAAACAGCAGGCGATTCATGAATGGGAAACAAACAATTGGATCCAGATGAGATTCCCATCCCGCCAAGAGGTCATTCAAGATTGGCACAAGTCTTATAGAAGAAAGTAAATCAAAAGATGCCCCGGCAGGGAAGCGCCGGGGCATCTTTTTACCTATAAGCTTAATTTAACACCTACAGTTACAATCTCAGATGGTCCGACCTCTAAGTGGTCAACCGAAGACGTTGCTCCTTGTAAAGCAGGGTTAGGCTGCTCTAAGATATTGCTTTTAAATAAATACTCTTGAGGACTGTTCACTTTCAGTTGCAATTGTGTCTGCTGAGCGGACATATTGTACCAACGCAAAAACAAGTCGCCGGAAGTTCCGTTCATTTTCATGGATGAGAAGGCCATGTTGTCTCCCTCCCAAACCAATGGGGTATATCCAGAGTTCAACTTCCCGCTATGCAGGCCGGTCTGACATACCGTCCAAGGGGTCTGGAATTGATAGGCCTCTGTAAATGCCCGTTGTTCACTTCCCTCACCAGAATGAGGAATCAGCTCCAGTTGTGCTGTGTATTCGCCCAGGCACTGAGCTTCCGGAGTTGGGAACCAGCCCCAATCCCCCAATTCCCCTACGCTGCGTAGCAAGGTGACGGCAATAGTATTGCGTCCATCCCGCAGAACCTCATATTCGTTCAATCCCTGGTTGGCTACCGTAAGTCCTACATTGCCATTGCTGACATCGACAAAGGATTGCTGATGTTGAGTGTTGCTCGGATTTGCCCATTCTGGTGCCGGATTATTGTCCCGTGTAGCCACTTCAAACATAGAATCCACACTATGCACATCGGTAGACAGATCGGTCGGGAACAGCATTCGCACCCGGTGATCCTTGGCTTGGTTATTAATTGTGGATTCAATATGCACACCTTTGCCTTCCCGCTCCAGCGAAACGACGGTACGAAGCTTCAAAACCACCGTATTTACACTCCGCTGCGCTTTACGCTCAGGATAATACACAAGTGCACGCTGTTCCGCCTCCAAGGTGTCATCCGCCGAAGCCGGAATCTCCCAGTCTATTCGGATCTCAATGGCCGCACGGAAGGGAGAGTCTTCAATCACCTTAATGACTGCAGGCTGGCCTTTGGTCGTCAGCGCTTGTTCACCTTCTGGCTGCTTGTACATGTATTCATTACCTACGTCTCCGGTATTCTCGTAAATCCCCAACTCACGATAAGTGGTACCGCTATGCTTATCCAATAACGTAAATGAACCATCCTCAGCAACAACTACCTTGAGAGATTCATTCTCCAAGCTGCGCTCTCCTTCTATTAAAGAGCTTCCCTGAGCGGATTCCGTAGTTGATTGTACCCAAGCGTAAGTACAGAGCCCAAGTGCAGGCACATTGCGTGCTTCAAAAGTAAGTCTCACCTTGCGGCACATATACGGCTGGCGGAATTGGTCATCAGGCAGATCGTAACCAAAGCTTAAACCCAGGTCTTCCACTGTAGACGCTAATTCCTCCCCTGTGTGATCGACGAGAATCCGGCCGGACAAATCAACTGCCAGCATTCTGCGGGCGGTCTCATCCAACGGATAACCCTCGCGCAGATATAACCGTTCAGCATCCAGCTCTATAGTCACCGTTCCCGTACGCTTCCACCCTGTGGTATTCATCACTACAAAAGGAACTGCATCTTCCCCGTAGGCGGAAAAGCCCGAAGTCTCCACTTGATCTGCGATAAACTTAGCACTGTCATCTATGATGCTTTCGGCAACATGCCGGCTTTTATCAAAACGAGTTACCATCTCACGATGCACTTCATCCACACTACAACCACAGATACTGTCATGCGGGTGGTTCTGCATCAGCGTCTTCCAGGCATAGGTGAATAGATGATGCGGGTAGTCCTGTCCGGACAGGCGGGCGATGGAGGCCAGCGGCTCGGCTACTTTTTCCAAAAGAGTCTGGCCCAACTGGTTCATCTGCTTCAAATAAACCCGAGCTGAGGCTGTGTTCACTAAGGTGCCCCATCCGTCTGTACGCTGACTGCGCAGTTCCCCTGTAACGGTGGAGAGCTCCCGCTGACCCGAGGATAATTGCTGATCCAAGGCTTGCAGATAGTCCGGGAAATTCGAATGCACGAACTTCACTTCAGGGTATAGCTTTTCGGCGGTGCGGATAGCTTTCGGCAAATCCAATTGCAGAGGCTGGTGGTCGCACCCGTTCATAAACAATAACTCCCCCGTTGAAGCATACTTCTCTGCATCCGCAAGCTTACGGTCCCAGAATTCCCGAGCCGCACCATCCTCAACAGGAACTTCATTGCCGTTAGAATACCAGTTGGCAAATAGGATACCGAGAATTTTGGATCCATCCGGCCCTTCCCAGATCAGCTCGGAGAAAGAGGACTCATAACCCGCATCCGATACAGTGTTGTTAAATCCCGTAGGCTTCACCCCGCGTCCAAAAAAAGCATTCGTAATCCCTGACTGCAACATCAGCTGCGGAGTCTGTCCGACTAATCCAAAGGTATCGGGAAAATAGCCGATTTTAGAAGGCTCGCCGTATTTCTCGGCATCCTGATGGCCGATCTGCATATTCCGCACATTTGCCTCGCCGCTCGTCAGGAACGCATCCTGCAAAATGTACCAAGGTCCAATCAAGATTCGCCCATCCCGGATATACTTCTCCAGCTTCTCTTTGTTCTCTGGCCGAACCTGAAGATAATCCTCCAGAATAATGGTTTGCCCATCGAGGTAAAAACTGCGGAAGGCGGAATCTCCGTCCAGCTTGGCAAGCAGTGCATCCACCAGCTGAACCAGACGGACGTGGTGTTTCTCATAGGGCAAATACCATTCACGGTCCCAGTGAGTATGGGACACGATATGGGCTGTTTTGGTTGTTGTGTGGGTCATCTGTGTGTACACCTCAGTTCTTCAGCATTTATTAAGCGTAATGTTAACCTCTTCAGGTCTGTAGACAGCTACCAGCTTGCCCGCTGAATCAGCTGCAAACAACACCGAACGTTCTTTCTCCAGTAAAAATGAGTAATGAGCTCCAGTTGCAGGATCTTTTATTTCAAGTCCGGCATCCCAGGCGTATTCAGATACGAAGATATACAATGAACCTTCTGCAAAAGCAAGCTTTCGCCCGTACACACCTGGCAGGTCTCCACCGCTGATCCATTCCAGCTCGGTTTCGATACCTGCGGCTTGTGCAGCATATTGGTAGAGCGCGGTGATCGGCTCGTCGCGGTCATTCAGTTCTAAAGGTAGCGGGCTCCAGATCAGGCGACCTGTGCCAATCTGGCGTTCGATGAGGTGATCACCTACACCGCCTGAGCTAGACGAATCAACATCTGCATTTGCTGGCGTTTCTTTGACTAGCTCCGCGATTCGCTTCTGTCCATAGGACACCGCAAACTTGCGTCCGTTCAATAGAAGCTGCTCCTCACGGCGCATGTTGCCAAGTTTACGGGCTCCTACTATTGCGTCCATACGATCCGAAGGTTGCCAATACGCATCAACCCCCAATGCTCCAGTAATGAGTAGAACGGCACCTGTACGCTCCACTATGTCCAGCAATTGCTGAAGGGCGTCATTATCCAGATTGTGCACACTCGGCAGGAGAATCAACTTAGCCGGCTCTGCCTCCAGCGGAGCCAGATCGTATTCCGATACGGCGCGGAAAGGCAAATGAAGCTGATAAGATAAGATCCGTGTCAGGCGGGTAGTCGCATCATAGGCGAGCTTCCGGTTAGAGAAGTCATTAGAGTAAGGGAAAACCACGGCAATCTCTTCCAGCTTCCGCCCGTCAAATAATCCCCCGGCTTCGCCGATGAACCGCCCAAAATCATAAGACACATCCGCTTCCGGCTTCTCAGTCCCATCGGCCCGCAGCGCACCGATCTGTGATTCATTGGCATTATCCATATAAAAGTTCGTGTTCCAGATCCATTGCACAGCCCCGGCACCTCCAGAAGCAAACGCATAGGCATATTTGCGCTCCAGCATGGCCCGCAATTCTTCCTCACTGCGTTTAGCCCGTCCGTCTGGCGTCTCTACGTACATGATGCCGGTCTCCTGAATGAGGTTCGGTTTGTGATGGGTTTTGGCAAAAATCCCATCCCAGAGCAGATTGTCATTCAACCACCAGCTGTGAACAGTGGTGTAATCGACATCGCGCTCATAAAAGAACGGCGATGGCCGTTGGGCACCCAAAGCCTCATCCTGCCCTACGGTCACTAAATGATCTGGGCAGAGTTCCTTGATAGTGCCGCTTAGCTCCCTTGCCCATACGTTGTGCATGTCCATGGAGAACAGGCAGTAGTCGAGCCAACGTGTGCCGCGCTTCCCGGAATGAATATCCTGCACACTAAAGTTAATCTCTTCTTGCTCAGGAGGTTGTGCAGCCGCAAAATCCGGCAATTCCAGCGGCGTCATATTCCAGCGCTCTTGCAGCGAAGTTATATCACCATGGCGTTCTTCCAGCCAAGCAGAGAAAGCAGCGCGTTCATATTTATCTCGCGCCGAGCTCGGTCCGTCCGAGAAAATCCGCGGCGGATCGAACATTGACGGTTCATTGATCAAATCCCAATCGACATGGGTTGTCGTGCGATGCCGTGCGATGATGGAGCGGATGAACCGTTTTTGCGCTTCTACACTGCGCGGGTCGAGATAAGGATTCGTCCCTTCCCAAGTCTCCGGCGTAAAGGAGAAGAACGTAAAGGTAACCTGCAGCCCATGCCGCTTCGCAGTCAGTAGAAAAGCATCAATCGCCCGCAGTACTTCTTCCGAAGCATGACCGTCTACCTGCATAATATTGCGATAGGCTGTCCAGATGCCGGTACGAATCCAGTTGATGCCTGCCTTCCGCATCTGTGCCATATCCCGATCCCAGACATCAGCATTTGGCAGGAATAGAAACTTCCGCGCTACGTCAGAGGTCATATAAGTCATGCCGACAACAGGTAAAGGCTGAGCGTCTTTGATAAAATAATCTCTTCCCGCCTTAATCGGTTCCCCCTGCGATAACAGGCCCACGTCATATCCCCAAAAACCTTGACGCAACATCCGCACTTCGCCTTCTTCCGATACAGCATGGCAAGAAAGATGATACAGGCCAGGTTGAATTTCTACAGCAAGCGGTACACGTAGGAAGTTAAGCTCGCGACTGACCTCAAGCTTGCACTCGTGAGTGAAACATGGGATAGACTCCCCGTCTTTGCTCAGAGTGATGTTCAGGGTCCACTGCGCTGATGTCGGTGAAGATTGGCTACGGCTTAGCCGCTGGCCCTGCAAAAACAGCAACGGCCGCTCGCCTTCTTCATAAGAAGCATAGTTGGGCTTCAGCCACAGCTCTGTTACACCCCGAGCGGCAAAGGTTGCCCAGCGGGTTAATGCTTCCGTTCCGCCTTGATTCCAGAAATCAGGCGTAAGCGGCTGGCCGATGAAGATCCAGCGGCCACCGGCAAAAGGCCCGCCGGTATGCTCCCACAGCACAGCTGGAGCTGAAACTTCCCGCCCGGCGGCGGTAATGCCCTTAAGCAGCGGATAGATCCGCGTGTCCATGGGTCCACTGGAACCCATCTGCTCCGGCAGGTCACTGCTTTTAGTGACATGCGGCACCAGATTCCAGGTATCCGACAGGACCAGCAGCTGCTCATCGCCTACGAAGAGCGGAATATCTCTAAGCGCGACATGCTGCTGTATGCGATCTGCGCTGCTCACCTGCAGCGCTTCATGGATATGCAGCTGGCGGTGATAGGCAGTCTGCTCAGCTTCGATCCGCCACTCTTCAGCGACTAGGCGGACTGGATGCTTAAACGGAGCACCGCCAATGCTGATCAAGCTGCCGCCTCTGCTCAAATAAGCGACGATGGAAGGCCATGCCTCCTTCGGGAAGTATGGAGCATGGAAGCTAACGAAGCAGTCCCCGGCCTTGGCGCTGTCCAGCGTTTCGGCCAGCTGTGCTGCATGAACAGGAGGGGCAGTATGATGTATTCCTATAGACTGTGCCTGTTCCGCTGTCAGTCCGCCCGCTGCGGTATAACCGGGAAAAGACGGGTCCGCGAACAGGATGATACGGCCCCCGCTCACAGAATGCCTTCCTTCATCGCCCGATAGACAAGCTGCGAGAACAAGCTGTTCGACCATGCAAACCAGCTGCGGGTAAATACACTAGGATCATCCACATGGAAACCTTCATGCATATATCCGGTTCCGGCATCCGTACTTTCCAGCATCGCAATCAGTTCCAGCTTCTCTTCAGCAGTCTGAGCCGTAATGCCCTGCATGGACAACGCCATATGCCAGATATAGTTCTCCGGAGTGTGCGGGCTGCCGATCCCTTTGGCAGCTGTGCCTTCATAATAGAACGGATTTTCTTTGCTCAATGCGAAACGTCGGGTGTTCTGGTAGATGGGATCATCCGCCGAAGCGTAACCCAGATACGGAATGGAGATCAGTCCGGGCGTTCCCGCATCGTCCATCAGGCAGTAATTGCCGAAGCCGTCTGTCTCATAAGCATAAATCGGACCAAACTCCGGATGGCGATAAATGCCGTAGAGCTTGATGCCATGATCCACTTCAAATTCCAGCTCTTTAAGTTCAGCCAGGAAGTCTAGATCGCGGAAGACCCACTCCGCGAATTCCTGCATCTGGCGCAGCGCGACAACAGCGAACATATTGCCAGGAATGTTGTAGTGGAAATCACAGGCATCATCGCTGGACCGGAAGCCCGACCAGATCATTCCGGTATAGTTCACCGGCATGCCGAGACCGCTATTGCGCAGAGAATCTTCCGGAATGCCGTTATTGCGGCTGAAACGGTACGGAGACTGCTCGAAATGCCGCTGCTCTCTTTTGAACAAATCGAAGATCTGGCGCATGGCGGACTTGAACCCCGCGTCGAAGAAATCCGTCAGGCCCGTCTCTTTCCAGTAGGTATAAGCGAGGCGTACGACAAAACATAACGAATCAATCTCAAATTTACGCTCCCACACCCATGGCGACATCTCGGTCACATCCGTAGTGTTCCAGTGCCAGTCATTGGCCGACTCATTAAATGCATTGGCGTAAGGATCGATATGAATATACTGAATATGACGTTTGATAAGACCGCCGATAATGCGCTGGAGATCGGGATCGTTTTTGGCCAGAGGCACGTATTGAATTACCTGCTCCACTGAATCACGCAGCCAGGAGGCCGGAATATCGCCGGTAATCACAAAGGTGGTTCCGTCATCCAGCAGTTTAGTAGTCGTTTGCAGCGTATTCGGAAAACAGTTCTTGAACAGCTGCAACAGCTTCGGGCGATGTGCCAGCTTCTCCTCTGCTTCGACAAGCACTTCTTGTACAGCCTGCGGCAGCGGCAGCTGGGGCATTGCTATTTTGGGTAATCGGAATTGTTCCAAGTGAGTTATGCTCCTTTGCATCTGTGATGTGATTATTTAATTACTGATGTAGATTGTTTTGATCTCGTAAGGGGCAAAGTGAAGTTCCAATTCACCGCCAGCCGTGTGTTCGATCAGTTCCAGCTGCTCTTCCAGAGCATTGGACAGGTAGACGCTCTGAACTGGATGCTGCCATTTGAGCTGAACCCGCTCGCGGCCTCCCGAGGATTCGTAGAAACGGAGAACAGTCCCCTGCCCGTCCTCGGATGGCTTAATCGTATCCAGCACCACATGCTCACCGGAGAATCCGATAAATGAGCCTGTTGGCGGCAGCTGCCCCTGTGTTGATGAAGCGGCAAAAGTATACAGCTCATGATTTAGCTCTGCTGCACGACGAACAGTATGAGCCTCCCGCCAATCCCCACGGTGCGGATATAGCGAATAGGTGAAGTCGTGCTCGCCGAGATCCGCAGTAGCATCCGGCCATTTCGGCGCGCGCAGGAGCGACAAGCGAATGGTACTGCCTTGGATGTCATAGCCGTATTTGCAATCATTCAGCAGACTGACGCCATATCCACGTTCGGATACATCGGCAAAACGATGCCCGCAAACCTCATACTGCGCCTGCTCCCAGCTGGTGTTGCGGTGGGTCGGACGTTCCAGCGCACCAAATGGGATCTCGTAAGTCGCCTTATCCGCGACAACATCAATCGGAAACCCTACCTTAAGCAGCTTATGGGCTTCGTTCCAGCTTACATGCGTCTGGAAATCAATCCGGGAATTATGGTGATGTAGAATCATATCCTGAGTAATCTCGGATTGGCCCAGCTTCCAGCGGAAGCGCAAAATATCCTGCACCGCACCAGTGCGGATCACTGCCTTTTCTATAAGTTCAGCCTCCCCGGCGGGTTGGGCTTCATAACGGTTGTCAATGTCCCAGGCATCCCAAAGCGTCGGACGGTCGTGAAAAAAGTGGAAGCGGTTCGCCGGCTCACCGGATTTTACGATCTCCCGGTTTCCTTTTTTATCAAAAAGACTGGTGATTTCTCCCCGCTCGTTAAAGGTAATACGATAATAGTCCGACTCCCACTGGTCGCCGAAGGGAACAGCTCCTACAGCTGTTTGAGTATGTTCAGCAGCGGCAGATTCTGCATTACTTTCATCGGATGTGTTCTGAGACAGATCACGAATCCAGATCGTTTTGTAACCAAAGGCTGGAATCTCCGGAACGAGAACCGAGACACCAGAAACTGCTGCCTCCTCCGTCAGGACATCTGCTTCCAGCAGTAAGTTATCCTCTCCATACACCGCAAAGTTTCCGCTGGCGACTCCTTCTTCATTGAGGGCAAGTTCGACCACGGCATCCCGCATCCAACCCAAACTATTAAAAACAATGTAGGGTCTGCCCTCGCCTGACGTGTTAATGTTCCCGGCCAATGCCGCAAGCCCCGGCTGAAGCGCAACACGGCCAAGCTCAAACACCTCTGCGTATTCCTTCTCCGAGGTCTCGTAAGCTTCGGTAATCGCCGAGCCCGGAATAATATCATGGAACTGGTTCAACAAAATCAGCTTCCAGCCCTGATGCAGCTGCCCGGCAACTACGGCATGTTGCTCCGTGTCCAGCTGCGGCGAAGCTAATGTCTGCCACAGCTCCGCTTCACGGTACAACACTTCCGCCTTGCGGTTGTTCCGCTTGTTGCGGCCGTGCGTAGTGTAGGTGCCGCGGTGCAGCTCCAGATACAGATCGCCCCGCCACTGCGGCAGCTGCGGCTGACTGCGCGTAATACCTGCGAAGAAATCCGCGGCATTACTGTATTTACTCTCCGGCTGGCCGACCATTAGCTCGGCACGCTGGATATATTCCAGCATCTCGCGGGTGACCCCGCCGCCGCCGTCACCATGCCCATAGAGCAGCATCTGCTCATTATGTTTATCTTTTTCGCGGAAGGACTGATAGTGTTCATGAACATCTTTGGGCAGCGTATTCTCATTCACCCCATGATTCAGGTAAGACAACATCGGCGTGCCGTCAATGCCGACCCAATGGAACAAATCGTAAGGGAAGACATTTGTGTCATTCCAGCCCAGCTTGGTGGTCATAAAATATTTGATTCCACCATGCTGCAGAATCTGCGGCAGAGAAGCGCAGTAGCCGAAGGTATCCGGCAGCCACTCAATCTGCGAGGTCCGCCCGAACTCTTCGAGATAAAAGCGTTGACCATACAGCATTTGCCGCATTAGCGATTCTCCGCTCGGAATGTTCAGATCCGGTTCGATCCACATCCCACCGACCAGTTCCCAGCGTCCTTCACGGATGCGTGCCTTGACCTTCTCATAGAGTACCGGGTCATTGTCTTTCAAATATTCGAACAGCAGCGGCTGGCTCTGCGCATATTGATAGTCAGGATATTCGTCCATCAGGGCATTCACCGTCGAGAACGTCCGGCTCGTCTTGCGCACGGTCTCGCGCGCAGGCCACAGCCAGGCAATATCGATATGGGATTGGCCCACCATGTGGATTGTTCCTTCGGCATGACCGCCGATCTCCCCGACTCTGCCCCGCAGCTTCTGCTCGATTCGCGTAATCTCACCACCCTCGCGGATCTCCTGCGTGGTAAGGCCAACGAATTCATCCATTGCCACATACAAAGCTTCCAGCATCCGGTTACGGCGCTGGTCCTGCTCAGGCAGCAGAATTGCCGAATCGCGAATCACTACTGCCGTGTACATTAGACTCTGCACAGGTCTATTCACCAGCACCAGCTGGCTGTGGATCATCCGAATCGGCGGCTGGATCACCGCCTGTTGATTTAATGGATCCACCGGCTCGGGGACCGGATCGAAGAGTTCGATTTCCAGGTCCAACGGACGGCCAGATGGATCACCTGTCAGGGTCACAAAGGTATGATTGCGGTCGAGTCCTTGCCGCGATTCACCGTTCACCCGCAGCAGCCCTTCCCCACCTGAAGCAAAAATCAGCCCGGTATGGCCCGGCAGCCAGTTAGCCGGAATCTCCAAAGTACGGCGGAAGAAATAGGTCGTTCCTTGCACACTCGGGAACAGATCATAATTGCTGCCGTCCTTGTAAGGCTGCAGCTTGTCATACTGTCCCGGCAATTGATACACCGAGGACAGAATCTCCCAATCGCGCAATTCCTGCACCTCTAGCCATTGCTGCTCGGAGAGCTCGCGGATGAAGCGTATAATGCGTTCCATGTCTTTACCCCCTCACCGTCAAATCGGTGCTCAGTGTATCATTTACATGCTTACCCACCAGCACTTTAAACGCTCCTGGCTCTACAACTGGTCTTAAATCCGGTCCGATATATTGCAATTGCTCCGGTCCTACCGTGAACAACACGGTTTGCTTCTCACCCGGAGCTAATTTGATTTTGTCAAAGGCCTTTAATTCCTTGGCGGGACGCGTGACCTTACTGGCGACATCGGAAATGTACAGTTGCACCACCTCTGCGCCCTCACGGTCTCCTGTATTCTGAACGTCCACGGAAACTGTAGCCGTCTCCCCAGCCGCAATTATTTCCGGTTCCACCTTCAACCCGGAGTACGTAAATTCAGTGTAGCTAAGCCCGAAGCCGAACGGATATTGAGGCTGGGAATCGGCCTCCAGATATCTTTTGCCTCGGGAACGTTTGCCGTTGTAATAGACCGGGAGCTGGCCCACATGCTTCGGCACAGATACAGTCAGCTTCCCGGACGGGTTCACATCACCGAACAGGATATCCGCAACAGCGTGCCCGCCTTCTTGGCCTGGATACCAGGCTTCCAGAATGGCATGTGCATGCTCGTCAATCCAAGGCTCGCTCACCGGACGGCCGTTAATATAAACGACGATCACAGGTTTGCCGAGCTGATGAACCTGCTGGATCAGTTCCAGCTGCACTCCCGACAAGGTCAATGACACCCGGTCAATGCCTTCGCCGCAGTCCATATCATTCCAGGCATTCTCCGTCACTTTGGACGCGCCTGTCTTGAGATCAATACTGCCTTCCCCGAAATCACGTGCACTGGAGCCGCCGACGACCATAACAACGGTATCGGCCTGCTCTGCACAAGCGAGCGCGGCTTCAAAACCTTCGCGCGAATCGCCTTTGATCCGGCAGCCCGGTGCATAGAGCACCCGCTCCGGCTCTGCAGCCAGCTTGCTGCGGATGCCGCTGAGCACGGTCGCTACCTTAGCCGGAGGCTGCGGTGAGGTATAATCGCCGAGCTGGTTATACCCGGCATCGGCGTTAGGGCCAATGACGGCGATCGTGCCGGTGGTCTTGGACAATGGCAGCACGCCTGCTTCATTTTTCAGCAGGATGATGCTCTCGCCCGCCACTTGCCGGGCCAGCTCTTGATGAGCTTTGCTGCCGATGACGCGTTCAGCCGCATCGGGATCAGCGAATGGCCGCTCGAACAGGCCCAGCCTGAACTTGAGCGTCAACACACGGCGGACCGCCCGATCCAGCAGTGCCGGGTCCAGCTTGCCTTCACGAACGGCATCCACCAGGTATTTGCCGTACATTTCCCCGGACATCTCCATGTCGATGCCGGCTTCCAGTGACTGCACTGCTGCATCCATGCCATCTTCAGCCACATCATGCCCAGAGGCCAGCATCTCGATAGCTCCGCAGTCGGTAATGATTAAACCCTCAAACCCCCATGCTTCGCGGAGTATATCCTCTAGTAGTTCTGTATTTGTCGTGCAAGGCACACCGTCTATTTCGTTATAAGCAGGCATAATGGAGACTGCACCCGCTTCGACCGCTTTTTTGAAGGGCAGCAGATCCACTTCCAGCAGTTCACGCCAGCCCATGTGGACAGGTCCCGCATTCCGGCCGCCCTCTGAGCTGCCGTATCCCACAAAATGCTTCAGCGTAGCCCCCACGCTGCCGCCGCTCTGCAAGGATTCCCCCTGCAGACCTTCAACGGCCGCAACCGCCATCTCGCTGATCAGGTAAGCGTCCTCGCCGAAGCACTCCTCGGTGCGGCCCCAGCGGGGATCGCGCACCACATCCAGCACCGGCGAGTACGTAACCGCGCCGCCCTGACTGCGTGTCTCCAGCGCTACGGCGCGGCAGACCTCACGATACAGCTCCACATTCCAGGAGCTGCCGAGCGACAGGGGCACCGGGAATACGGTGGCCCCGATCGCCATGTGGCCATGCGAGCATTCCTCGCCGATCAATACCGGAATGCCCAGCCGCGAATGCTCCAGCACATAACGCTGGAGCGTATTCACCGCTTCCGCACCTTCACGCGGAGACAGGCCAGTGGCCAGCGTCACACCGGTCCACGGGTCAGCGCGCAACATCCCGTAAAGTGAGCCCACGCCGCCCCCCGCAACCTTCTCCTTGAAGCTTTCTGTCAAGGTCATCTTACCGTCTCTATGTTCATAGGCCTGCCAGCCAAAAGGCTGAATCAGCTGACCGGCCTTCTCTTCCAAAGTCATCAGTCCGAGCAGATGCTCCGCCCGTTCTTCAGCAGGTAAATTCGGGTTTGTATAACTCATTCTTTAACAGCCCCTACAGTAAGACCTTGAATGAAATAACGCTGGAAGAACGGATAAGCAAAAATAATCGGCCCTGTCGCCAGCACCACCATCGCCATCCGCGATGTATCCTGCGGCATGGAGCGAAGAGCTTCCAGACTGAGCGAACTGTTCTGGGAGTTCTGCAAAATAAACTGCATACTGGTCTCGATCCGCATCAGCATCGATTGCAGCGGGACTAAATTCGGGTTGTCGATGTACAGCAGCGCATTGAACCAGTCATTCCAATAGCCGAGGGTGCTGAACAAGGCAATCGTAGCCAGACCGGGCAGTGATAAAGGCAGCACCAATTTCAGGAAGATACGGAACTCGCCCGCCCCGTCGATTTTGCCGGATTCGATTATGGCATCAGGCACACTCGTGCTGTAGAAGGTGCGCAGAATCATAATGTAAAAAGCATTCACCGCCAGCGGCAAAATCAGCGCCCAGATCGTATCCTTCAGGCTTAGAAACTGCGTAACGATAATATAAGTCGGCACAAGTCCACCGTTGAACAACATGGTAAAAAACGCGAAGAACGAGAAAAAATTGCGGTAACGGAAGCTTTTCCGGGAAATGGCATACGCATAAAAAGCGATAAACAAAAGGCTGATGATCGTCCCGATCACCGTTACAAAAATCGTCACACCATAGGAACGCAGCAGCATATCTCCGGATTCAAACACATAACGGTATGCGCCGAGACTCCATTTTGCCGGAATCAGCTTATAGCCATCCCGCGCCAGCGCCACCTCATCGGTGAAGGAGATGATCACGACGAACAGAAACGGAAACACGCACAGAAACGCAAAGATGCCGGCTATCAGATTAAAAGTGATATTCCAGGGCGTTGAGAGATGGTGGAAATCACGTTCTTTTTTAGTCTTAGTAATGGAAGACATATGGCCCACTCCTTTCATGAGGTTCTAGAACAAAGCGCTATCCTTGTTGTATTTGCGGACAATATAGTTGGAGGTCATGACTAGCGTAAAGCCGACAACCGATTGATACAGACCTGCGGCAGTGCTCATACCAATCTCACCCGTTGTTTTGAGGCCTTGATAGACATAGGTATCAATAACATTCGTGACACTGTAGAGCGTACCGGAATTACGAGGCACCTGGTAAAAGAGACCGAAGTCGGCGTAGAAGATTTTACCGATGGCCAGCAGGGTCATGATCGTAATAATTGGACTCAGCAACGGCAGTGTAATATTGCGAATCTGTTGGAACTTACTAGCTCCGTCGATCATCGCCGCTTCATACAGCGACTTGTCGATCCCCATAATAGCTGCAAGATAAACTACGCTGTTATAACCAACCGCTTTCCACAGATAGACTAAGATCAGTATGAACGGCCAGTAGGCTTTTTCCGAATACCACTGAATTGACTCTGCGCCAAAAAAGCCCATGATCTGGTTCAGCATCCCGCGTTCGGAGCTCAGGAAACTAAATGCAAAATAGCCGACAACGACCCATGACAGGAAGTAGGGCAGGAACATGCCGGTCTGATACACTTTGGCCAGCTTCTTGTTCACAATCTCGGACAGCACAATCGCCATCAGAACCGACAAGATCAAGCCAAGCAGGATAAACGCTCCATTGTAGAGTAAGGTGTTGCGGGTAATGATGTACGCGTCATTGGTGGTAAACAAAAACTTGAAGTTGTCTAGCCCCACCCATTTGCTGTTGATAATACTCGCCCAGAAGCCGTCGCGGCTAAAGCGGTATTCCTTGAAAGCAATAATCGTCCCTATCATCGGCAGGTAAGAGAAAAAGAGAAACCAAAGCGCACCTGGTAAAACCATGAGCAGCATAATCTTGTTATTCATAATATTTTTTATAAATCCGCTGATTGTCTTCACACTTAGATCCCTCCTGTATGTCCTTATATTTCAAAAAAAGACCGGGTCAGAGGCCACGCCCCTGCCCCGATCTTCTCTTACGTTGATGTTTTACTTGTTGTTGGACGCTTTCCAGGCATCAATTTGCGATTGCGCTTCAGCGATAATTTTGTCCAAACCAGCTGCCTTGAATTTCTCAATAGCTTTCGGTAGATACTCGTCAGGATCAACGGTTCCAGTCATCAGTGGTGACCAGTATTCTTCTTTTACGTTCTGAACCGCAGCGATTTCAGTAGTCACCTTGGAAGTGTCGAAGTTAAAACCAAGCAGCGGTGCATTTACACCGGATTCATTAAACTTTTTGAACTCTTCCCATTTGTTCTCAGGGTCACCCTCGTTCAAATAGTTGATCATGATATTGCCCAGCGAGAAGGTTGGCATGTCATAGTTCTTGGATTCATCCAGGTTCTTCATGGAATTCTCACCAGTCTTCTCGTAGTGCACGCCTTCGATTCCGGAGTCAATCATATTGCGCAGCACCGGATCGGTGTTGAGCAGGTTCAGGAACTCCATCGCTTTCTCCGGATATGCGGAGTTAGCCGAGATAGCTTGCATCGAACCCATAACGGACCAGTTGTAGATGTAAGGTTTGCCAGCTGGCGTGGAAACTACAGGATAGCCGTAGCTTGCCGACCACAGATTGTCCGCCATCGGCTGGGTAGCTGCACGATCCATGAACCAGTTGGAAGATTTGTAGAGATCATCCACCGAAGTTGTAGTTGCTACTTCCGGCGAGATATAACCTGCCTTGTAATATTTGCGAACGGTTTCAAGAGTGCTTTTGAGTTCTGGTGTTTCCAGAATGTTCACGATCTTGTAATCCTTCGTGTCCATATAAACAGCCATTGGCATCTTTTCAATGATGTAGTCGAACGGCAGCACTGGCATGAAATCCTTCACCATAGCGTAAGGCGTGATGCCCGGTTCATTCTCTTTGATCGTCTTCAGCAGTGGTTCAATGCTTTCCATTGTGTTCACCCCGGAAATGTCGAGGTTATATTTGTCGAGCAGCTCTTTATTAAAGCGCCAAACTTCTTGCGCCGGAAGTTCTTTGTTGGCAGGTACGGCATAATTATGTCCATCTACCTTGGAGCCTTCCAGGAACGCTGGATCAATCGTGTCTACGATGCCTTTTCCATATTCATTAAGCAGGCTGTCCAATTCCATAAAAGCGCCTTTGCGGGCATTTTGCACATAATCGAACGCCCAGGAGCACGTAAAGAGAATGTCCATGGGTTCACCAGCGGCTACTTTGACCTGCATTTTTTGTGTATAATCACCAAAATCAATCATATTCATCTTCAGGGTGACATTTATCTTCTCTTTAGTGTACTTATTGACTTCTTCCACGACACGGTCCAGATCCTTCTGCGGTCCGCCGATCGTGTACCAGATCAGTTCGACTGGTTTCTCGGATGATGCACCGTCGCCGCCCGCTCCTGAACTGTTAGTTGCTGCATTGTTTGAATCGCCGCCACATGCGCTGAGCGCAAGCGAGAATGCCATAAGTGATGTCAGTAACAGGGAAAACCTTTTTCTTTTGTTGTTGCCCATTCCTGTATAACCTCCCCTTTGTTTACCTCAAGATCGCTGGCCTAATCCGGAATTAAACCAGCAGCTTTCTCCTTCAAGGACTATCTTTACTGTAATTTATGAAAGCATTTTCAAACAGAAGATAAACTAAATAAATCATGTAGAAAATAAAGAAAAAGCTTGCAGCGGGGGTCCGCTAGACAAGCCCTTTGTACTCCGTAGGAGATATCCCGACATGCTTCTTAAATTGTTTGTAAAAATAGCCGGTCTCCCAATAGCCTACTTTGAGAGCGATTTCATGAACTTTAAGTGAGGTATTCCGCAGCAGCTCCTTCGCCTTCTCAATCCGGTATTTATTGATATATTCGGTGAATGACTCATTCACCTCTTTATGGAACAGCTGTCCCAAATACACCGGGTGAATATGGTATTGAGCACCAAGGGTCTTCAGTGACACATCTTCATTGTAGGACTCATGGATATAATTCAGCACCTGCTGCACGACTGGACTCTTTACGTCCCGAACTAAGGCGTCTACCGTAATGGTAGCGGCTTCCTGAATAATCTGAGTCAGTTCATTTATGGAAACTGTGGAGCGAATGAGGCCAAAACCGTCTGCGAAAAGCTCCGGTTCTTCCACATGACGGATCTCCTGCAGCTGCATCTTGAAGCGGATCAACCATTCCATGGCAATGCCTTGCAGCAGCACAGGTGTAATTCCCTCCATCTGCCGCAGCTGCTCAAAATGATCCTGGATCCGCACCAGCAGCGCTTCCTTATCCTTCGCCATAATCAGCTTGAGATCATCTTCCCAATTCAGCGGCATACCTTGGACAGCAACCTCATGCCTGTCCTGAACTTCCTCATAATGCAGCAGATTCCGCTCTGGAAACAGCATGAAATATTCCTGAGTCATCTTTGCATGGGCATAACTCTGAGCCGCCGCCTCCTCCATCTCCTCCACCGTTCCTACGGACAGACGCATTGGCGGACCGCCAGTTAGGGATAACAGCAGCTGCGCATGAAGCCTCTCCACCGCTTCTTTACCCTGCTGATACTCACTAAGCAGATGCAGCAGCACGGTATCCCCATCCATATCCCGGAATGCAATCAAAGACGGGTTACCGCCTACAACCTCTTCCACCGCCTGGAATAGCTCGGCAGCGTCCTGTTCAGGGCGAAGCAGGGCCACCTGCACCAGCGGCTTATCTAGTCTAAGTCCCAGAAAATCAGTCCGTTCGCTGAATTCCTTCGGCCCAATCTGGCAACGCAGCCAGCGGTACATCACATTATCGCGAAGAATGGAAATACTATGCGCATTGAATTGACTCTCTTGACGGGAGACACCCAGCTTCTCGGCGGCAGTCACCAATGTTGCCCGGAACTCTTGCAAATTAATAGGCTTGAGCAGATAATTTTCAATGCCGAGCGCCATTCCTTCCTTAAGATAACCGAACTCATCATAGCCGCTGAGGATAACAACTTTGATCTCCGGCTGAATCTCCCGTACGGCCCGGATCAGATCCAGCCCGTTCATCAGCGGCATGGAAATATCCGTAATCAGAATATCTGCTGGGACAAACCGCAACGACTCCAGTGCTTCCTGGCCGTTCTCGGCGTGGCCGACAATCTCCATCCCCAGTGCTGCCCAATCCACAATGTCATATAATCCTTCGATAATAAAAGGCTCGTCGTCCACAATGAATATTTTATACATGGTTTGGATCATCCTCTCCCAGATCGGGAAAATACACAGTCACGGTTGTGCCGGTACCCGCTTCGCTTTGTAATTCAATGCCATACTCACTGCCATAAAGCAGCTTCAAACGTTCATGAATACTGCGCAGGCCGAATGATTCCGATTGTTCATCTGGCTGCAAAAGACCTTCTTTGAGCTGGACCAATCTGTCCGGGACAATCCCCCGCCCATTGTCTGTAACTACCGCACGCAAATATTGGCCATCCTTGGCCACAGCCACACTGATGTGATTATCATTCTTGTCCACGCGCATCCCATGCAGAATGTAGTTTTCAATGATGGGCTGCAGCGACATTTTGAGTACAACTCTTCCGGTAAGCTCTTTCCCGCATTCCATTGTATAAGAGAATTTATCCTTATAACGGATGCGGAACAGCTCCAGATATAAACGGCAGGCCTCTAGTTCATCCTTCATCGTATGCTTGGGTTTCTGGTGAACATAGCTTTTGAACAACACCGACAAGCTGTAGATCATCTCCCCGACGTCTGATGCCCCTTGAGAGATTGCCCTCATCCGGATCACCTCCAAGGTATTGTAGAGAAAATGTGGGTTTACCCTGGCTTCAAGCGCGGCGATTTCGGTATGTTTTTGCTTGATTTCAGCCTTGAACACACGGTCTATATGAAGATTCAGCTCATCCAGCATGTCGTTGAAGCTCTTGGAGATCTGCCCCAGCTCGTCTTCTCTGACATCGGTAATCCGGGCATCCAGGTCACCGTTTTTCACTTTGCGGGTGAACTTGATAATTTTATGAGTCCGTCTGGCAAAATTATTGATAAATAAAGTGGGCGTAATAATCGCAAACAACAGGCAGATCAAGCAGATAATGAAGATCATGTTCCGCAATCCCCTATAGGTGGCGGCTAATTCCTGCTTAGGTACAGCACTCAACACAGTAAATCCGCCTTGGGTATGAGTCTGCTTAGTAATGATCATTCCGCCAACTTCTTCACCATCTGTATAAGCAGAATTCATCTGCTCGGGATAAGGATAGCGCTTTCCATAATAGGTGCCCGAGGTATCAAATAACACATCCCCATCCGCTGCCAGCACCAGAATCTTTCCCTTGAAGTCATCCTTATAATTGCCCATACTCCCCCAGACCTCGCTGGCATCAAAATAGACTAGAAGCTGACCAATGTTGCGCAGTGATATCTTGTTATTGATCGGGGTACGAACCGTAAACATCGGCCCCTCCGGAGATGAGATCGCCTGACTGACCCAAGTGTTTGGAGCGGTGACACTGCCTTCCTCCTCCAGATACAACGCATCCGGTACAAAAGAGTGGGCTGCATTAGTGGAAATAATCTGAAATTTGCCTTGGTCGTTATAGACATACAGCTGCTGCTCAGCTGCACTGTAGAGCATTAAACTGCGGATATCAGGATCATCTTCAACTTGATTGCGAAAAAACTGCACGGTATCCGTCGTAGCATTACTTTCGTTGAAATAGCGGTCCAGCCGGTACCTCACGTAATCTTCATACGGATGCTCCAGCAAATACGACGTATTAGCAGTCAGCTCCGTGTCCCGGTACACGTCACGCATCATAGACTGTACAGAGTCATATTTCTGCTCAATATAGCTGTTGATGCTCTCCACGGTACGTTTCTGAATCTCCATCTGCCGCTGCACTACAGCCTGAGACATGAGCAAGAACATCAGGTAGGAGAAGGTGATAATGGTGACCACGGCAATGACTGAGAAGAGCAGGATGATTTTCATAAACAGATTATTCTTCAGATACTTTCTGTACAATTTCCCCGGAAACATCAGCAACCTCCTACAGCAGGGGGAAGACTAAGCTTCGCTGCTTGTCATTATGAATAAAGTATAGCATGAGGTGCTTCCTGCCTGTGGCTGGTAAAAGCTTGCAATCCTCCGCCAAGCAAAGACAGTCTGCCCATGGAGCAAAGGGCTCCTTGGGCAGACCGTGGTGGGGCTATATAATCTACCGGATGTAATTCAAGATGAACTGCGCAGCCTCGGCACGGGTCGCCAAGCCACCGGGAACAAAATTCCCGTCCGTGCGGCCATTCACCAGACCCAGTGATGACGCAGCATTCACGCTGTCTGCCGCCCAGGCTGCTACCTCACCGGAATCGGTGAATGTTGCCGGGGCTGATGACTGAAGCGCTCCATGCTCCAGTACATAGGCACGCATTAGCATAGTGACAATCTCCTGGCGGCTGATGTTCGCACTCGGATCGAAGTGCTCAGCAGTGCGTCCGCCTACAATACCTGCCCGGACCAGACGCGCCAGGTCCTGCTCATACCAGACACCAGAAGGCACATCACTAAATTTCAATTCCGCCTGATCTTGCAGTCCCAGCACGCCAGCCAGCAGCTTCACAAATTCCGCTCTTGTAATACTGCGGGCGGGTTCAAATCCATTTTCGGAAGTGCCTTGTACCAGATGTTTAGCCGCCAGCTGGCGGATAGTGTCCGCAGCCCAGTGAGTAGACGGAACATCAGCGAAGGATTTATTGTACTCCAGCACAGCCAGCCTGCCTGTTCCGCTAAACTCCCCTTGCAGGAAGCCATTCGCGTACACTCCGCCGAGATAGGTAAGCGAACCCCCTTCAGCAATAGTATATAAACCAAGCAAATTAGTATTATAATCCGTATTTGTTGCATTCCATTGTAAGGTTACTGGTTTGCTGAAGCTTGGAAGACGGCTAGATGTGCCATTCCCCGCGATGATACTCAGATCAAACGTCATACCTGTACCCCGCAAGACCACCCCACGCTCTGCTTTCAGTGTGCTCATGTTCAAAGTCTCCGGGCTGAGCTTCACCAGAATCTTGCCGCCTGAAGCTTGGGCTTCATTAAGCAGAGCCTTCAATTGCACCAGCAATTCCGGCGCAATACCAAGTGTGGTTCCCGAGGCAGCCAATTCAAGTTGATGGATCCCTAGCAATTCACCTGCATTCACAGGCAGCTCGATAGCTGTAACGCCTGCCGGCATATTTACCGTCACTTTGCCGTTCTCAGTAGATGTACTGAGTGCACTTGCTGGAACTGTCAAAGTTGTGCTAGTAGGACTTGGAAGCGGCGTTGCTGTCGCTGCCGGAGTCGTCCCACCAGTTCCCGTACCTGTCCCTGGAGCCGATGTCGGCTGCGGTGTAGATACAGGAGTATTGTAGACCTTGAAATCAATAGTTCCGCTCTTTTGAACAGCCGTATAAGGGTGGCCATTCAGTATTTTGGTGTTAGTGACTACGGCCGTGTACTCGCCGCTGTCCGTTTCTTTTGCAGAAGCAATGGTATAATCACGCTCCACAGCACCTTCAATGGCCTGCCCGTCTTTCAACCATTGGTAGCTTAACTCGCCATAAACTGCAGAAGCTACTACGGCAAAAGAGACCTTATCACCTACAACTGCCGGATTCTTATCTACACTATTAGAGGTGATAATTGGCGCATCGGGTGCCGGATGTACTGTCACCGTAAGTTCATTACCGGTTCTTGTTGATGGCTCCGTTCCCTCTTTTCCAGTCAGAACCACACGGAACTGCGTACCGCTGTCTGCTTCAGAAGCAGTAAATGCGTATACCGCCGAAGTCACGCTCTCCGCTACAGTCCATTCCTCTGCGGTTGCTGCCTTCGTCTCCCAGCGAATCGATTCCACATCCCCGCGGATCTGAATGAACAGCTTCACTTCTTCACCAGTAATGGCATCAAGTGCAGAAGGAAGATCGGTTATGAAATCAGGCGCTTCCCATGGTGCTTCAGCCGGAGTTACGTTAAGTGTGTACTCTGCTTCACTGCTGTCACCAGATTCATTGGTGACGATGACCTTGTACTTATTGCCATTCATCCCGGTAGTCAAAGCCGGGATAGTATAGAAGGCGGACATTCCCAGCACATCTCCATAACCGCTGCCTGTGTCCGCATACCAGGCATAAGTCAGCTGCCCTGCGCCAGTGGCAACTGCCGTTAGTGTCGCGGACGTATTTTCACGGAAGGAACCTTCCCCTACGATCTGCACCTTTGGAGCTTGCAAGACCCACTTCGCCTGCAAGTTCAGTTCACCGGTTATTAGATCTTCGGCAAAATTCCATCTTCGCGCACCTTCTCCTTCTCCAACATACCAGCCTTCCAGGTCATAACCCTCTCTGGCAATGCCTGTAGGCTCCATCAGCAAAGTGCCATACACAGCCTCGGCCACAGTATTTGCTGGTTCACCCCCATTAGCATCAAAGAGAACGGGATAGCTTCCTTTCAGATAGACAGGTTTGGAGCGGTTGCCTGCATAATCCTCCATCACCACATGCACAACTTTTGCCGACGAGGTGAAGCTTAAGCTCGCCTTAGTTGTCCGTCCACGGATAATCATCGGCTTATTGCCAGAGCTATACGTTGTGGCAAAAGATTTTGCATTCCCATCCTCATACACATACATATACCGCCAGTCTCTGGTATTCGGCATCGGCAGATTCAGTTTGCCGTCCGTCCAGGACCATTTTTCCGCGTAAGGTTCCGCAACCGTGTCGATGAACTGGCCGCTGACCGAGACTGGATCCGTGTTGCCTGCGGTAACGGTGACAATGTAATCATCGCCGTTTACTGGCATCCCCGTGAACAGCGCAGTGCTTGCACCTGCCGGGACAACCACTTGCTGTGACACCGGTTCGGATGTCGTAATCCAATTCAAAGACTGCACTCGAACGGTAATGTCACCGGAAGCTTGGGCGGAGTTCGTCCAGTTCACAGTCAACTCCCCGTCCGCGCTTGAATCCACCTTCACTCCGGAAACCGCCGCATCCAGATCAAAAGCCAGCGTTGACGCTTCACCCTCCACTCCATCCGCACCCACTGCAACCACTTTAAGGGTTCCGGATTTCACCGGGAGATGCTTCAGGTAGAACACCTCATCGTATTTGCCGCCCATAAATACATCATTCACGTACACATTATATTGCTTGATCTTAGTGTAATCGGGATCTAGCTTCCACTTCACAACCATCTCACCTGAATCTGTAAAAGCTTCCGCAACTGCTAATTCCGCAGGAGCTGCGGGCTTTACGGCAGACCCGTCATAAACGCGCAGCTGTCCGACGTTCATCTGGTAGGTGGACGCTGTTCCTTGCCCGGGATCGAAGACCAGTCCAAGGGCTGCAATATTATGACCCGCGTATGCACTCAAGTCCAACTCCTTTGTCACCCAACCTTCCGAGTGCTGACCACTGTTTGGAACAGCGACCTCTACTACGGTATTCGGATCATCAGCCAGGATGAGTCCTACCGCCATCGCCGAAGCATCCGTGGCAGATGGCTTATTGAAGCTGATCGACAGCTTGGAGTTGCCGTTGACCTCCAGCTCTGTTTTGTACAGACGCAAGAAGTTCTTCGCATTCAGATTGCCGTTCACCACCAGTGAACTGCCACCGTTATACGCACCGATCTGCTCATAGTTGTAACGGTTTGTACCCGCAAGGTTGTACTCCGGTCCATAATCAAAATCTACAGTAAGCTTATTGCCAGCAGTATCCTGCCACCACTGCCAAGTCACTGGGATATCCTGCAGGCTCATATTAGACCACTCATCCGGGTTCGATACTTGACCGTTCACGGAATAGGACAAGCCCTGTCCAGTGTTAAAATTGGTGTAAAAGTTCTTGTCCTTAATTACCGAACGCTCCGCAATGACGGACGAGATTCCCGGCCAGTAACGGTTGTCAGCATAAACATCGGACACGGTATTGGTTGCCGATTTGACCGTATTCTTAGGGTCCACGTTCGGGCCTGACCACCATAGCTGCTCACGCAGTTTTGTCATCCATTGGTAGTCATTTTCGGATCTGTGCGAGACCGGGTAAGACAGGTTCATGTCCTCATCCAGACCGGCATGAACAAAGTCCGCACCGAGTGTAGCCAAGCTGAGCCGCGGCAAGCCATTGCTGTCCAGCTTGCTCATCAACGCTGTTCCGTTAACGGACTTGAACCGGTCGCGGCCTGCTTCCAGCCCTGCAAAGCCAACTTCAAACAAGTTGTAGCTTGTTCCCAGACTGGCATTCAGATTGCTTAAGTAATTAGCCGCGTTGGTAATCTGTGTATTGCCAGCCCCGTAGTCGAAGAAAAACGAATTGGAGACGGGTTCCTTGGTGCTTTTATCCACTAAAAAGGAGATATTGGTATCATTAATCGTCCGGGCGAACGTATTAGCACCGGTATTGGTGTTCAGCGAGTCGTACCACTGTACATACAGGCCGCCCTCTTGCAGCACCTTCATAAACGCGATGTAATCGGGGATATCCTGGGTCGCTACATTCGGATTCATCTCTTCCTGATTTACAAAATAACCGTCAAACCCGAAATATCCGGCCATCTCGATCAGTTTATCCGCCACCGGAAAATTACCATTCTCATCTTTAACTATCATTTGTTTGTACGTCTGCTGTCCACGGTCATTATTGGAAAAAAAGATTCCTGCCAATGACAGCACGCCGTTCTTATGCGCTGCATCGGTATAGGTAGGGTTCGGGATATTCAGCATGCCGAATTCGAACCATTTTTGCTGCCAGTCCTTCTGGGCCAATTCATCATAATATTCCGGCGGGGTGTACGCAGTCGCTGTACCGTGCCAATAAGAGTAGTAATCGATATATTGCCAAAAGTTAAAATGATACTGCGCAAACTTGTTCGTATACGGCGCGTTCTCAATAAAAGCATTCCCGTAGTCGCCAGCAACGTTGATCATCTGTGTATCTGCGCTAAGCGCTGGGTTAGCTTGGGTTGCAGCAAATGGGGCATTCCGCTTCTGCAGCGGCACCCGCGATCTCAACAGCTCTGCATCCGGATCGGTTGCCGGACTCCAGTTCGCAATATGGCTGCTCGTATATCCATGTACATTAGGCTGATTGGCACCCGGCGCACTGTCTCCTGTAAAAGGCCACGTATCGCCGGCGTAAGCCGTTAGGGGAAGTCCTGAAACTAGCAAAGCTGCCGCCAGAACAGCTGATGTCAGCTTACGACGCGCCTTTTTACCGGTGTGAAGGTTCATTTTCCACTCTCCTCGTCCTGTAGTTGTTTCGGTTACTCTCATCCATGAAGCGTAATGTGTCTCACTATGTCGCCGAACAGCAAGTAGATTACTTCTGTTGTCCCGTCCCTCTGCTGCTCCTACCCTCTTCTGCTTCTGCTTCTACTTCTACTTCTACTTCTACTTCTACTTCTACTTCTACTCTCTTCTGCCTACAGATTCTGTATCCAACCACATTCGTGCAAGCACATTCTGTATTCAACCCCGATCGTGCAAGCGCATTCAATTTTGTCGGCAACCCTCCTGCCTTACTTTGATTAGTCCACCCTAATCTAACCCAGATCTTTCCTTACAAATAGCCGCAAAATTAAAGATATGCTGGATAAATTAAAGATTATCGTGCTATCAGGGCTCGATATCCTGGCAATGAGTGGGTCGTTAAACATATGTTGGTTGAAAATATAAAGAGGATGAAGGAGCGTGGTCTCTTTTGCCTCTTATCTCCGCCAATCCGCCGCATTCGCTCATTTCTGAGGCACTTTTGCCTCTCTTTTACGCCGCACCGCCGCATTCACTCACTTCAAAGGCACTTTTGCCTCTCTTTCGCACCACTCCGCCGTATTCACTCAGATCAAAGGCACTTTTGCCTCTCATTTCCCCCAATCGCCGCATTCGCTCATTTCAGAGGCACTTTTGCCTCTCTTTCACGCCCATCCGCCGCATTCACTCCAATCAGAGGCACTTTTGCCTCTCTTTCACGCCAATCCGCCTCATTTACTCAGATCAAAGGCATTTTTGCCTCTCTTTTACACCACTCCGCCATATTCACTCCAATCAGAGGCATTTTTGCCTCTCTTTCACGCCAATCCGCCGCATTCACTCCAATCAAAGGCACTTTTGCCTCTCTTTACTGCAACTCCGCCGTATTCGCTCATTTCAGAGGCACTTTTGCCTCTCTTTTACGCCACACCACCGTATCGCCGCCTCCCTCACACTACCCAGCTACGAAAAAAAGATTGCCTCTCCGTCATCAACGATGACCTTGAGGCAATCTTTTTTCAAACCATCCGATTTAGTTACTTTCCTTGCTTCTCCAGCAGGTTCAGAATGATTGTTACTGCTTCGGCCCGGGACGCTACCTGGTTAGGTGCGAAACGATTTTGTCCTATGCCATTCACAATGCCCGCTTCTACTGCTGCCGCAATATATGGCACTGCCCATGCGGGTACATCCTTAGCATCATTGAAGGTTAAGGTCGCTTTTGGATCTACTGTAATGCCCAGAGCCCTAACAACCATAACTGCCAATTCAGTACGAGTAAGCTCCTGCGTAGGACGGAAGGTACCATCGTCATAGCCGCTGATAATTTGCAAAGCTACTGCCTGAGCCACAAAGGACTTAGCCCATGCCGGAATCTTCGCTGAATCCTTAAAGCTTGAAGTGCTACCACTGTCCGGCAATTGCAGGGCACGAGCCAGCATAGTGATAAATTCAACCCGATTTACTTTCTGATTAGGACGGAAAGTATTATCCGGATAACCGCTAACGAAGCCCCCTGCTACTGCTTTCTCAATAGCCGCTGCTGCCCAATGGCTGCCAGTATCCGTCAATGATGGTTTGACTACTGGTGTTGCAGTTGGTGTAGGCACCGTTGTTGGTGTTGGTGCTGGTGTAGCTGTTGGTGCTACTGTTGGCGTTGGCGTTGGCGTTGCTGTTGGTTTTGTTGTTGTCACTGGTCCTGTTGATGATCCTGTTGTTGGTGCTGCTGTTGGTGCTGTCGTTGGCGCTGTTGTCGGTTCCGTTGTTGGTGCTGTCGTTGGCGCTGTTGTCGGTTCCGTTGTTGGTGCTGTCGTCGGTTCCGTTGTCGGCGTTGTTGTAGGTTCTGGTGTTGGGTTTACTTCAGGATCTGACTCCTTAATAATACCGAACTCTTCCAGAACATATGGTTTAGCATCATTAATATTCTGATCGATCTCATAAGATACAGCTGTTAATTTGCCAGCATCTACAGTAATACCTACAAAGGTCTGAACTTGACCGCGTTTTGGACGCGTAGCATCACTTGGGTCCGGTCCGTATTTAGCTGCTGTATTTTCATTTGCTACTTCAAAGAGATTATAATACGCATCTCCCAATTCTGGTTTCATGTTCTTGTAGTAAACCTTCGCTCCCGCTGTAGCTGGGATCAGATAGATCGTTCCATCTGGATTTACTGTGTACTCTACAGTTTGACCATTGAAGCTTTCCTTGATCTTCACTGTGTCTGCCGCAGTTCCATCAGCTTTAATTGGCTTGGTCCGGGCATAAATATGGTCGTGGCCTTGAAGAACTAAGTCAATGCCCAGTTCAGCCATCATTGGAGCAACCTTCGCTCTTTCTCCATTTGTACCCATAATGTCTTTGTCAGTAGCATGGTTAGAGGTTGTGTATGGACCTTTATGCATAGCTACGATAATCCATTTCGCACCAGCAGCTTTCGCTGCTTTTACGTCAGCCTTCATCCAATCCAACTGCGCTTGGCTGAAGTTAGCAAATTCATCGGAATTCTCATTTGTATTCAGGACTACAAAGTGAGCATTGCTGTAGTCATAGGAATAATATGCTCCAGTTTCTGTTGCAGAGCCCGGTGCTTCCTTAATATTGTAGTGCTCATAGAAGGCATTTGCCTTATCCTCATGATTCCCCGCAACAGGCACGATGGTCGTGTTAAGCAGGGTATCTTGCGAATGACCAAGCAGCCAATTCCATTGTGATTCATTAGTTCCGGTATCCACGATATCTCCGTTAATCGCCACAAACTCAGCATTCGGGAACGTCGTAAGTGCTTTTGCCATCGTTTCACCGGAAAGAATCGCCTCATCTTCGGTCTTAGCCTGTGTATCAGCCAAATCGATGAAAGTAAATGCTCCTGTCTTAGCGGCAGTTTCAAAAGTTCCCACTGCACTCCACAGGCCTAGTGCTTTATCACCTACACGGAAGTAGTATTTTGTATCAGCTTTCAGGCCCGAAGCTTCCGCTTTATGGACTAATTCATCTTTTGAATTTCTGGAAACCGCCGAACGTCCTGTAAACGCAGCAGCCTTAGCAAAGTCTGGAGTAACGCCCGTATTTTCTACAACCTGCAGATCGTTTCCAGTAGACTTCAACGCTGTGTACCAAGTGAAGCCTTTTGCACTCACTGGGTCGCCATTAAAGGTAACTGTAACTTTTTTTATCGAATCCGTTGAAGCGATAGCAGCTTCTGAATTTGTTCTTTCACTTACAGCTTTGATAACAAATTGATAGGTTTGGTTTGGATTAGTATTTTCTACAGTGTAAGTATAAGAAGCTTTACCTTCTTCATTAGGAACACTGGCCGTCCAATTTGCCGATACCAGATCATTTTGCTCATAAATACGATATCCAGACACTGGTGCACCGGAAGCTGGCGCATCCCAAGTCAACGTTATTTTACCACCATCTGCTGCAGTAGCCTTTGCATTTTGTACAGGTTTAACTGCTACTTCCGATTTATGAATGCTGTAGTTATCATACAAGTCTGTAGAACCACCAGTTGTTGTGGTGTAGGCTTCGTAAGATAGCTCATCATTCGTTACCGTCATCCCCGTGAACATTTCCTTGCCAGGCTGTCCGTATTTAGCTGCAAAAGGGAATGTTCCTGAAGCTACGTTGTATTTCTTATTGCCCGCTGCATTTGTAATCAGGTATAAAGTACCCTTAGGATCAGTTACTACTCCGTTTGAGTCCGGAACAATATCCGTCAATGGCTTGTTGTTGTACATCTGATAACTTCTAGCAAAGGTGTGGTCGTGCCCGCCAATTACCATGTCGATACCAAGCTCATCAAACACCTTCGTTAATTGCGCTCTGTAAAAGAGTACATCTGTATCATTGGTGTGATTGGCAACGGAATAAGGAGATTTATGCAGAAGCACAACCTTCCATTTCTGATTGCTTTTTGCCGCTTCGCTACGAAGCCACTCCACTTGTTTATTGTAAATTTCGTTATTCTCAAGATTTGAGCTTGCACCATAATATTCTGTATTAATTACCATAAAGTGCGCTGAACCGTAGTCAAAAGAATATACAGAACCATCAGGTTTCGCGCCTGTATTCGAAACATTCGGCAAATTAAAATGAGCGCTATAATTGCTATAATTTTTGCTTTCATGGTTGCCTACCAAAGGGACCAACGGAATATTCGCTAAAATATCCTTAGGCTTATTGAAAAACCATCCCCATTGCTCCTCAATATCACCGTTATCCACCAAATCACCAGAATTCAGAATAAACTCACTTTCCGGGAATTTAGCTAATCCTTCTTGAAGGGTATGATTCCAGATATCAAAATCTTCTTCAGTTGTTCCTTGGGAATCCGTTGTATATAAGAATTTATAAGCCTGATTACTGGAGCTTTCTGTTTTAAAAGTTCCTACGTCACTCCAGTTATCAGCTTGTCCATCCCCAGCACGGTAAGCATATTCCGTTCCCGGCTGCAGATGATCCGCTATTACCTTATGGCTGGTTAGCACAACTGGTTTTTTAGCTGATTTATCCGCTTTTGTCATATACACACTAGTTGTAACGGATGTCCCTTCATAAGATTGAGCGCCTGCCGCTGGAAACTGGCCATTCTCCAATTTAGAAGCTTCTACTACTTCCAGTTTGGTGCCAGTCACACTTTCAGGTGCATACCAGTTGAATCCCATACTAGTCTGCGGGTTGCCATTAAAAGTAATTGCGATAGAATCAGGCTTCCCAACTCCAGGTTCTACTGTCTCCACTACAGGATAAGCAATCAGGCTCATATCCCAATAAAGGTCAGAGCTAGTGTCGCCCGTCTGGTGAACTTCAGCTGAAAGCTCATTACTTCCATCCTTCAGATTGGCTTTTACGATTTCCGTTAGGTCAACCTTTGTATACTCATTTGGATCACTGCCATTAGTTGTACTAAGTGTCTGATAGTCGATTTCACCAGCTGGCATAGCCTCGCGGTAGATTTCTGCACCGTTCAGATACAGCACAACTCCGTCATCAAATGCAAAATTACCCAATACTTTATCCGATTTCGTAATTTCTTCCTTATTCACAGTTACATTTGTCCGGAAATAGGAAGTACGATATTTCTTCTTTTTATCCGTGCCGTAGCTTATATTTGTATTCAGAGCACCAAATTGCTTGCTGCTGACTCCGGCCCCAGAATCTTTATAACCAAGCGGCGCTTGGCCTGATGCCCATGTAGAATCCTCGTAAACAGACCGCCATACCGAACCTTGATCCGTTCCGTTATCTAGATATTTCCATGTAGAATTGCCCGCCAGTAGTGTAATTGGCTCTAGCGTTTGTAATTGCAGTAATCCAGCATCCTCATTGCTGTCTTCTGCAAAAGCTGGCATTCCTGTAAATGTAAGTCCCAGTACCATAACGAAGGCTAGTGTCATGGATACTGCTTGTTTTAATAACCTGTTCATAATCAGTCTCCCTTACTGTTATTATGAAATGCTTGCATCCATTCATAGTAACTACTAAATATTTTCACAATGTACGGATTGATCCACTAGTTTGTAAAAACGGCTTGTGTATTTAATCAGGCAAAAGTGGTTACAGTAACGGCAAGGTTATGATCAAGGAGGACAAACATGGACGATACTCAGGCTTTTGTAGACAAAGTACACGACACCCAGAAGAAAGCAGAAAAGAACAAACAGAATCACGGTAAAGGAACACCAAGCCAAAAGCTGCCTAATAAACAGCACAGTAAATAGAACACCCCTACACGAAAACAAAAAAAGCAGCAAGCCCTCCAGGATCGGAGTGGCTTGCTGCTTTACTTTTTGTAAATTGAGCTTTGCTTTTAAAGGAGTTATTTACTCCATTTCACCACATTCACGGCTACCTTCTCTAATTGCGCCTTGCTCAAAGCCTTGTCTGGAGAACTAATCGTCACAAAACGATCATCCAGTTTATAGGTCAAAAACAATGAATCGCTGGTAGGGCTGTACCACTTAGCTTCTGTACCATTGGAAAGCTTTATGGTATCGCCTTTGTAATCATAGGAGTAGTCACGTGGAGAAACGTTCACCCTCATATGGTCGAACAAAAAGTACACTCCATCTTCAGAGCTAGCTGCTTTTTGAAAAGCGTCTCCACTCACCATTTGTGCTGGTGCATATACCGTTTTAAACCCATCGAAATTTGCAAAAGCTTTAGAAATTTGTTCTTTTTGAGCGTTGCTGTACTGTACTGGTGTTAATGTATCTTTATCCGGCACCGCAGTTCCAGTACCCAGAATGACCTGATTCGCCACCGCATCAAAAGTCACTGGCACCTTCAACACGTCAGCCAAGGCACGTACAGGAAGGTAGGTTGTATTGTTATAAGTAATCGGAGCTAATGTGTTACCTTTATTATCAACAGGTGTATAAGCTGCACCATTCACTTTAAATCCAATGCTGTGATTGAGGTATGCGGTGATTTTTTGCAGCTTGGTTCCTGCGTACACACCAGCCGAACCTGTGATTGCCATCCCAAATACCATCGTTGCTATAATGAACTTTTTACTTTTCATATGTTATGCCTCCTTAGAAGTTCAATCTCGGTTTTTACTTTAGCTCAAGTTTTAAAAGAATATGTCTCTAAGTTGTATTTAACTTGTACCCAATTTGTAAAGAAACTATTCATCTGGAGCTCTGGTTTGTATAAAAAAAACAGCAACCCGCTTATCCCATAAGGATTTAACGGATTGCTGAGAGCTTTAACCTTGATACGGAGTTGTAACCTTATACACATCTGAATATAAAATTTCTCTATAAAGTTGGAATTCTTCTTCATCAACAGGGTTAGGGTAAGTCATAATTAAGAGTGGTAAGTCTTCATTTCCTTCACGCAAAGGAGGCTGTACATAATCGTAAGGATTCAAATGAAAGCCCAGCCGCTCATAAAAGCCGATTCTCCGCTGCTCCATTTCACCCAGTGGCCGCTCAACTTCCAAAAGGACAGGCTTGTTAGATAGACTGATGTATTCAGTCATCAGCTTTTTGCCAATTCCTCCGCCTCTGATGCTCGGGTCGACTGCAATATGTTCTACAAAACGAAAGCCGGGGAACTCCCAGCAGGCCATAAAAGCAACAATTTTACCCTCAGAATTCATCTCGGTAATGAGACGATAATCTGGAACATCCAATAGCTCCTGTTGTCCCTCAAAGGTTCTGATCTCAGAAGTAGGAAATGAGGCTTCCATAATAGCGAATATTTCATCAAAAGTTGTGTGATTCATAACATAAGTTCTCACTTTCTGGATTTGTGGTCTATTATAAGTTTACCTTACACATATTATCTTAACCCGAAATTCATTAAGAACTCAAGGTACTAGTACCTGGTACTAGGATAACGTGATATACTAAATAGAACAGTTATACACATCTTGTTTGATATAGGAGGGGTTCATATTGGATAATCAGCAATGGATCGCACCTGAGTTCTACAATCTCACTTCGGAAATGGAAAGCCATGCTCCTGAGAAGATTGCGCTTAAGTGGTTAAATGAGCAAGGAGATTATGAGGAAATAACTTACGGTGAATTACGCAAACAAGCTAACCGGCTGGCCGGAGGACTTGCGAAGCTTGGGCTGAAACAAGGGGATCGTGTTCTTGTTATGGTTCCACGCCGCATCATCGCTTATGTCATCTATTTAGCTTGTCTGAAACAAGGACTTGCCATCATTCCATCCTCAGAAATGCTGCGTGCCAAAGATTTATCCTACCGCCTGCGCCATTCTGAAGCCAGAGCGGTTATCGCTTGGTCCGAAGTAACCGGGGAAGTTAATAAAATCTCAGAGCATCTTCCTGCTCTCGATTACCGTCTTTCCGTATCTGGCAGCTCAGACGAACTCGGTGAAGGCTGGCTGGATCTAGAAAGTCTGATGGTCGGACAACCAGATACCTTCACAGCAGTCGCAAGCCGCCGGGATGATATGGCTATTCTCGCTTACACCTCAGGTACTACCGGCAACCCTAAAGCGGTCGTTCATAGTCACGGCTGGGGTTATGCTCACTTGCGGATCACCTCACCTCAATGGCTGGATATTCAAGGATCTGACACCGTCTGGGCAACAGCAGCTCCCGGCTGGCAAAAGTGGATCTGGAGTCCCTTCTTAACCGTTCTTGGCAACGGAGCTACAGGTTTTGTATATAGTGGATCCTTTCATCCCAAAAAATATTTGCAGCTATTGCAGGATCACAAAATTCAAGTATTATGCTGCACCCCAACAGAATATCGTCTAATGGCTAAAACAGAAGACTTAGGTCGTTACGACTTGTCTACCCTGCGTTGTGCAGTATCTGCCGGAGAGCCATTAAATCAAGAGGTCATTAACACCTTTCAGCGTGAGTTCGATATCACAATCCGTGATGGGTACGGCCAGACGGAGAGCACACTGATTATCGGGACACTCAAAGATACTCCAATACGCATTGGTTCTATGGGTAAATCAATCGCATCCGGCTTAGTCGAGGTTGTGGACGAAGACGGTAAGCCACTACCTGCTGGTGTGGTTGGTGATATTGCCGTACATTTGAGTATGCCAGCCCTGTTCCACACTTATTACAAAGATCCCGGTAGAAAAGAAAGCTCCACACACGGCGAATTCTTCATAACCGGCGACCGGGCAAAGAAGGATGAAGATGGTTATTTCTGGTTCGAGGGTCGTGGAGATGACATCATCATTAGCTCAGGTTACACTATCGGTCCTTTCGAGGTAGAAGAAGCATTGATGAAGCATGCCTCCGTCAAGGAATGTGCGGTCGTAGCCAGTCCAGACGAGATCCGTGGGCACATTGTTAAAGCATTTATCGTGCTCAAGGATGAGATTGTTGGTTCACCAGAGCTTGTAAAAGAGCTGCAATCCCATGTTAAAGAGTGGACAGCCCCTTATAAATATCCGCGCAAAATCGAGTTTATTCAGGATCTTCCGAAGACGACCTCCGGTAAAATACGGCGAGTAGAGCTTCGTGAGCAAGAGAACCAAGCTGCGCAGGAATAAACATAGCCATAAAATTCACCTTATTAAAAAATAAAGAGCAGCTAGTCCATAAATGGACTGCTGCTCTTGTTTATTTGGCATCAGGTCGTTACTCGGACCAATATTTCGCATCCGGGTTCAGCGCCGCGCCAACTTCGCCTTCTAATACTAAATCGCAATCGAGGTAGCCCTCTTCATCCAGGAAATAAACCTCCTGCTTGTAGAACTCGCATAAGGTCTCTAGGAATTTATCAGGCGAATCATACATCACAATTAAATCGCCGAAATCATGGAGCAGGTCACATACCTGTTCCACACCCTCAGCAGACTTATAATAACAAATGAAATCACTGCCATAGTTCGTTAAGATAGGCAAGATAACTCCATCAGGATGTTGACCTTTTTCCTCCAATATCCCAGCTAATACCTTCATCTCCTCTTCATATTCATCCATATGAATCAGGCGGTACCCTGGAATAAATTCGATAAGGCTTGGCTCCTCTTCCTCACTGCTTGTCCCTGAGACAGTGCTATAAATAGCTTTCAGCAGTTCAGGAGTCTCCGGCAAAACAGCCGTAATCTTTGCTTCGTTACCACCCTTGCCCAAGCTGGCAATATAATCAGGGCGTAATTCTGCGGACAGCTTAAGGTATTCTTGAAATTGTTCTGTCAATTTATTGGTGTGCATATTGTCATCCTTTACTTATTTGCGGAAGTCCACATCTTCATCAGCCACGTATCGAAGTCAGCGCCTTTTTCACCTTCATAAGCGTCGTACACGTCAACTCTCATCTTCTTCAGCTTCTCTTTGAAGTCCTCGTAAGAATGATCTCTTGGCAGGCTCTTTTTAATTCTCAGCAGGATCTTGGATACGCCTTTAACTAGTTCAGGCTTGTTCTTCGATGGCACCTTAACGTCTTCACCAAAAGCCTTCAGCTTAAGGTAAGCAGCTTCTTGAACTGTATATACAGGATCGCTCTCCATTAAACGCGTCAGGATATCGATAATTTGTTTGTGGTTGGTCTGTCCCAGCTCTTCAACTGCTTCTAGACGCGCTCTCCAATCCGCAGAGCGGTTGGCAGCTTTCTTTAATTCCTCATAATTCTCCGGTAGTTCATTGTTCAGTTCTTCGATCATTCCGTTCAATCCCCTTCTATTAAAAACTATCTATCTTACAGTAACAGTATAACCAACCATTGCGCAAGCTAAGAGAGGAAGATCTTTGCATGAATTCATGTGAATATCATATTTCCGCAAAAATATGGGTAAAGTATCCGAAGTAAGTATCCAGCGCAACATTCTATCGACTATATACGTTAGTAACTAGAGAAATTCAGACAATACATCAAGGAGAGTGACCTAAGTTGAAAAAGCATACCTTCATGCTAGCGTTAACCATTGTACTAAGTGTGGTGCTTGGCGCCTGTTCCAGCAACAACAGTAACAATGGAGCTGCCATTGAAACGAATCTAACTGCAAAAGAAATGGTCGATCAAATGCTGAGCAAAGTAGAGCAGCCATCTTTAATGGAGCTTGATGCGGCTACAGTTGAACAGCTATATCATCTCAACCCAGAATTACTTGAAGATTATAGCATTAGAATGCCTATGATGAATGTGAAAACTAACGAAATTGCGGTTCTGAAAGTTAAAGATGTAAAAGATATGACCACTGTTGAGGATGCCATTAAAGCGCGTGCAACAGATGTTCAAAAACAATTCGAAACTTATCTGCCTGATCAATACGAAAATGCCAAGAATTATAAACTTATTAAAAAGGGTAACTATTTCCTGTTCGTTATTGCTGATCCTGCGGATCAAGATAAACTCGTAGCAGACTTCGATACTTACTTCACAGAAAAATAAATAACCATGGTATTCAGCAGCCTACTTTTCCTATTCCTATTCCTGCCGGCTGTCCTAGCGCTCTACTATGTTTCGCCCTGGCGAATCAAAAACCTCATATTGTTTTTAAGCAGCCTGGTTTTTTATGCTTGGGGCGAACCTGTCTACATTGTAATCATGTTGCTGTCCACCATTACAGATTACAGCTTTGGTCTACTGCTCAGCAGACCAAAGCTGACTGCGGTGCAGCGCAAGTGGATTGTGGTTAGTTCCGTCATTATTAATCTAGGCTTATTGTCGTATTTTAAATACGCAGATTTTCTCATCCAAAATATAAATGGACTCCTCGGTACACACATTCCTTTAACGGATTTACCTTTACCTATTGGGATTTCATTTTATACTTTTCAATCCATGTCCTACATTATTGACGTCTATAGAGGAACTTCGAAAGCACAACGCAATTGGATTGATTTCGGTACATTCGTAGCCCTGTTTCCACAGTTAGTAGCAGGTCCGATTGTTCAATATAACACCATTGCCGGGCAACTACGTGAACGTTCGGTCGATATCTCCATGTTCGCAGAAGGTGTACGGAGATTCATAATCGGATTAGCCAAAAAAGTACTGCTCGCCAACAACATCGGTCTGCTCTGGCACACCATATCCAGCTCCAACCTAGATTCCCTGCCTGCTTTTACCGCTTGGCTTGGGATTATTGCGTTTGCTTTTCAGATCTATTTTGACTTCAGCGGGTATTCGGATATGGCTATTGGTCTCGGTCTCATGTTCGGCTTCCGCTTTAACGAGAACTTCAACAAACCTTATATCTCTCAGAGTATTACTGACTTCTGGCGGAGATGGCATATTTCCCTTAGCAGTTGGTTTCGTGACTACGTCTATATCCCGCTTGGAGGCAACCGCCGGGGGTTAGGCGTCCAAGTGCGCAACATCCTCATCGTATGGCTGCTCACGGGTATCTGGCACGGAGCCAGCTGGAATTTTCTGCTCTGGGGATTATACTTCGGGGTCATTCTTATCTTTGAAAAATGGTGGGGATTAAAGCTGCTAAGCCGTCTCCCCCGTTGGACAAGGCATTTATATGCCGTAGTACTTATTCTCATCGGATGGGTCTTATTCGCCTTTGAAGAACTTCCTCTGGTCATTGGCTACTTCCAAGCGATGTTTGGCTTTAATGGACAGCCATTATGGAATAACACCACTTTATACTTCACTTACACAAACGCGATTCTACTCGTGGTGTTAACCTTTGCCTCTACACCTGTGAAGCTCTCCAAGCGGATGGATTCTAGATCGGTTCCTGCTCTTGTTTGGTATGGCGTGTTATTTTTCCTATCTGTTGCCTACTTAGTAGATGCAACCTTTAATCCATTTTTATATTTCCGATTCTAACCATTAGGGGGTGATTGTTTATGAAGCAGAAGACGGATCGAATCCTGGTTGGGGGATTTGTTGCAACGTTATTTCTGATCGCTATCCTCTTTTTCTTACTGCCTGTTCAGCGTTTCTCTGAGCTTGAGAACCGGTATTTGCAAAAGGCCCCCCATCTGACATGGGACAATTTATTATCCCATACCTATGCGGAAGAGGCCGAAAGCTTTGTAACCGATCATTTTCCATTTCGGGCCAAATGGGTATGGGTGAAATCGGCGGTGGAACAGATGAGGCTGCAGCAAGAGAATAACGGAATCTATAAAGGAAAAGACGGCTATCTTTTCGAAAAATTCGCAGCACCTGATTACACTAAAGTTCAGCAATATGCAGCAGCTGTGAAACGCTTTGCCGATAACAATCCTGATGCAAACACCACTTTCTTATTGGCACCTACATCGGTTGGCTTGTACAAGGAACGTCTGCCCTGGTTAGCTCCTGTCTACTCGCAAGCTGAGGTGAATCAAACAATAGCTAAGGATGTAGGAGATAGCCTTACTTTTATAAATGGATTTGATGTTCTTAGCCCACATGCCGCAGAACCCATTTACTATCGGACCGACCATCACTGGACAACCTACGGTGCCTACTTAGCTTATGTAGCCTATGCTCAAAGCATGGGCTGGCAGCCTCTGTCCCAGAGCGAATACCAGATTCAGACTGTGAGTAATTCATTTCTCGGAAGCTATCATACCCGGGGGCAATTTATCGGGGTCTCACCTGATTCCATTCAAATGTACAAACCTAATCATGAGGTATCCACCCAAATGTACATTCAAGATACCGGTGAGACTTTAACAAGTATGTATGACCCAAGTTATCTGGTGAAAAAGGATAAGTACTCTTATTTCCTAGGGGGCGTACATGCGCTCATGAAAATCACCAGCCAGCTTGATCCAACAACGGTCAAACAGGAAAAGCTGCTCGTCATCAAGGACTCTTATGCACATAGCGTTATTCCATTCCTGACTCAGCATGTGCCTGAAATCCATGTGATCGATATCCGTTATTATACTGGAAACATCAGTGATTATATGGCTCAAAATGACATCAAGGATGTCTTGCTGCTTTTTAATACGGCTACTTTTATTGATAATGCGGCGCTATTGAAGTTAAATTAAAGGCACTCAGGGAAAAGGTGTTGTGCGTAACTGCGGGAATGTTGGACTTTCGGTCGCTGTTGTCTCCAGATGTTTTTGATTTTACCGCTATCAGCGGATAACATCCGGAGACAGCTTATGCTTCCGATGCGAGCTTTCCTTCGGAAGGCTTTCAGGCGAACGCTAACGCTCCTACAGTTCCAAAATCCCCTTCTTAACTTCAAACCAAATACTAAAACTAATATATGAATCCTCTAATCTGGACTCGTATTTCAGATCATTTTTGCCAAGAATCTCCGCGACGATGGACAGGCCAAGTCCAGTACCGGAGATTTCTTTATTTCGAGACTCTTCAATTACATAGAATGGGTCCCAGATATACGCTAAATGCTCCGTTTTCAGGCGATTGGTTTTATTGGAGATCGTGAATTTTAATGTACGAGTAGTGTCACTCCCTAGTTTTATTTCAAAAAAATCCTCTTCACCATATTTAATGGCATTACTAATTAAGTTGTTGAATACTATCTCAATTTGGCTGATATCTTCTTCAACGATAGAGGATTCAAGCGAATGAAAGTCGGTCATTAAGGTTATGTTTTTATTTTTTAACGTAATATTATATTGTGAGATCACTTTTAGCAGAAGCTCTTTAAGATCAAAAGGCTCTTTATGCACTTCTGACTTTTGGATCTTGGACAATTTAATTAAATAATCCACCATATCCGACGTATACTTCACTTGCTCCAAAATGATATCCGTATACGTGCCATCATCCAGACCGTCCTGAATGCCAATCGTATAGGCTTGGATTAAGGATAATGGTGTTTTCACTTCATGCGAAATGCTTGAGATAAGGGTATTTAAACTTTGATTTTTCTCCTCCAATTTGGCATGGGTGCTCTTTAGACGCTGACTCATCTGATTGATGCTTTTCGAGAGCTCTTCGATTTCATCCCCCGTTTGAATCGTCACTTGTTTAAAATCGAGATTGGATATATCCTTTGCGACATCCTGCAATTGTTCTAACGGTGTAATGATCTTTTTTGAAAAATAAGCCACTAACAGCAAACTGATAATAATCCCCAGTAGAATGGAGTAAAAGCTGAATTGATTTACGAGGGTCAAGGCATCTGTATTGTGCACAACCACAGTTCCTATGAGGATTAGACTGCTATCCTGCTCGTATATTTTCGTTAACAGACTCGATTTCAATTTGCCCTGATTAAATAAAAGATTAACCGTGTTGCCTTGTTTTACTTTTTGTAATACCTCATCTGTGATCCAAAATTTATTAAGTGCCACCTTATCTTTAAACAACGCAAATTGAATATTTTCGTTAATTTCTGCTGTACTTCCACTGTTTTCAACCCTAACAATCGTTACGTTATTATTGTTTTCGATCCTGCTTTCATTTTCCATGAGTTGATCCAAACGGAGATCCTTTACTTCGTCATAAATGGTGTTGATCTTGGTTTTCATTTTGTATAGGTAATAATCTGCTGAGAAATAGTTGTGCAGGAAATAAGACGTACCAAAAACAATCAGCAAAATAATGCTCACCATGATCAATAACTTCGTACTTATTTTATGAATTTTTATCATGGAAGCTGTACCCCATTCCCCTATGCGTGATCACGTGGTCGGCCCCAATCTTATCGCGCAGCCTCTTAATATGCGTATCTACCGTTCTTTCTTCGCCCAGATAATCCATTCCCCAAACCGCAGACAATAAGGCATCTCTGGATAAAATACGTCCTTTATGCTCATACAGGAAGGTTAGCAATTCAAATTCTTTTTTATATAACGCCAGTTCGGCCCCATTCTTGTACACTTTCTTCCGCTCAAAATCGATTTCTAAATCCCTAATCGCAGCCACTTTTTCAGTGCCTAGCATTTTTTTAATTCTAAGCATCAAAATCCTTGGGTCGAATGGTTTTCTTATATATTCATCTGCCCCTATATCCAAGGCACTGAATTCATCATCATGGGAAGACCTTGCGGTCAGCATTACAACTTTAGCCAAACTAACCTTCTTGATTTCATTACAAACCTCAAGCCCGTTTCGCTTAGGCATCATCCAATCCAGCACCACCAGATCGATCCTATTCGAAAAAAAGAGCTCAAGCGCCTCTTCACCATCCGCTGCTGTCCAAACGTTATAGCCTTCTTTTTCAAAATAAGTCTTCAATATAGTGGTCATATGTTTCTCATCATCCGCAATTAAAATATTCAAAGTAGATTCTCCTTCCTATAATTATCAGAAGAAAAAGGCGAAATCCTTTACAGGTTTCACCTTTTCATATATTTTCATGCTACGTTATTGCAACTTCTCTACACCTAATCCCTTCGTCAGTACGTTCCATATCGGGTTATCGACCGTCTTTCGATCAGGCTGTTCACCCTTCTCTATCGCTTCCCAATACTCCCAGGTTGGTGGCTCAGTGCCAAGTTCATAATCCATGCCATCCCAAGTATCCTCCCGGAACGCATAAAACGCCCAGTGCCAGCCGTAATCATCAAAAATCGAGATTAAATCAGCCAAGTATTGATCTGCACCTTTTACAAGCCGGTTCGTGCCAAATTCTTCAGCGACAATACGATTAGCAGGGATGTTATTTTTTTCTGCCCACTGTGCGATAGGTTCTAGAAAATCCTTTAAGGCTTTCTTATTGAATGCTTTTTCCGTCTTCTCCTCACCTACTTTAACTGTTCCAGGATATTCATAGGTTAAGCCTTTTTTCTTATTTTGGCTGGTGAGTTCGTAGGGTTCGTACATATGAAAAGCATATAATACATTCGCATCATCGATGGGTTTCAAATATTTAAAGGCCCATGGTGTAGCATACAGACCAGAATTGACGATAATAGGGGTTTCCGTATCTACGGTTCGAATCGCTGTCACAATAGTCTCATATAAAAGATTCAAATCCGCCGGAGTATTCTCCACTGAGCTATACCATTCGTTGTAATCCTCTGTCCAGAAATCATTAAATCCAGTAGCTTGTTCAGGATGTGGCTCATTAATCAGATTATAGCCGACCACCGCAGGATGATCTTTTAATCTTTCCGCAAGATCCTTCCAAAACGTTGCCGCTTGTTCATGATAACTGAAATCCTTCCAGATTCGATCATCATTTGTATAATTATTAAACTGCCGCCACCGATCGCCGGGCAAACTAAGGACTGTCAGCACTACTTTTGACCCCCGCGCCTCAGCTGCATCCAAGTCTGCCTTTAACGCTGTGAAATCGTCCTCAACAAGCCCCTCGTATTTATCTGCATTCCCTATTAAAAAGTCTTTATCTGGATTAGCATCCGGTTGATCGTTAAACAGGAAATCACTATCTTTTGCCCATTTATCTGGCGCAAGTCGAATGAACTCTATATTATTTTCTTTCGCCGCATCATAATTTTCGGGTATAGATTTGGAATTCATGAAATTTGTTCCTTTTCGCTGTTGATCCCAGAAAGCGATCTTCTCATTGACCTCTTTCTTTACCTCCTTCTCCGGTTCAAGATTTGCTTGTGGTGTTGCTGCACTGCATCCTACAACTACCAACAAAATCAATACGATAAACCCTTTAAACTTCTTCATTCTCTCACCTCGTAACCTATCGTAGCCAAACTCTGTTACAAGAGTGTCACAAGAGAAAACGAGACAAAAAAAGAGATATTCCAAAACCGGACCGGCTTTAGAACATCTCTTATCTTCGACTAACCTCACAAATCATATTCATAGTTATCAAACTTGCCATCTGAGGCGAAGACATATTCACAGATGTTCTCACCCCATCTAGCTATAACACTAAAGACGCGACCCGAAGTGGGAATATCACTGGTGGATGCTGGAGGGTTCACAAATTCATATTTCCCTTCGACGAGTGTTACAGGAACTTCTACAATTGGAAGCTGCGATTCATCAAAGCTCTCAGTTAGATAGGCCATCTTTATTGTGACTTCACTCGGTGCGTAATCTCCAAAGTCGACCTGCATTTTCTCCCCTGGTTTCAAGCGACGCAGACCCGTTAGAAGCGTAGGTTCACTATGCCAAGCCGTATAGTAAAAGGAAGCCCGATCATAGTCAGCTCCATTCCAGCTCGTCTTTAGAATGACATAGTTCTCTATAGCATCTGTACTATTCTCATGTGTAATGATAAGGGGCGACGGTTCAGCAGGACTTTTGAAAGAGCTCTCGGATTTACTCATTATTCCCCCGCGTTCCCCAAGCACCACCGCACCAATGATAACTACTGCCAACAGCATCAATGAAATCAATAATATCCTTTTAGACTTATTCCTATGTTTGATAATAGCTTCCGCCTTTCCTTAAACTTCTAACCCTTCTTTCATTTAACACTTGATCATCAAGCCATGCAAGTAGGTAGCTGATGAATTATATAGCAAATCCAAGAGGTAACTCTCCTTCTATCATATTCTATTTCTAGGAGGTGAATATAATATGACCATTCAGTTTGTAGATTTAAGACTATCCAACCAAGCTGCTTCGGATGCTACACCAGCAGTTATTCCACTAGCAGCGACTCCCCTTGTTTTTGGGGATATTGGTATTCAGACCGCAGGCGTGTCGGCTGAGAATCAAGGCAATGTCCGCGTACTTTTGACCGGATTTCTAAAAGTAGAAAACAATCCTCTTTTCAATACCAATACCGTTAATGTTCGCAGAAACGGAACGATCATTTTCACCACGACATTTGGGGTTGCGATCAGCAGAGAAAATGAAGCTTTCGGTTTTACAGCAGTAGATATTCCACCACCAGCGGCTGTCGCAACAGGTCAAATTCAGTACACAGCAGAGATCTTCACAAATGCAGCTGCAACAGATCCCTTTAATAATGTCCAAGCCAGAAACTTTAGTGGCGTTGCAGCTGCGGGTAACTCCTAACATGAACATCTAGTGGGTGGGAAGCGAATTTCCCCTTTAAAAACAGAAGCTCAACCAAAGGTACTGGTTGAGCTTCTGTTTATTCCCCAAATAATAGATCCAGAATCCGTTCATCCGCCTTTCGGTTCTTCCCTTTATAAGGATAACAATGAATATGAATCGCTGGATTAAAGTTAATCTCAATAACGCTATAGTTGGTAGCATTGGCTTCTTCCTTGATGTCATCAATCATCATATCCACTCCACAAAAAGTGGCGCCCGCAGCTTTAGCCGCTTGAATCGCCAGAGCCTTATAACTATCTGGGATCTCATCCGTAAAATCCAGGCTGTCACCACCCGTGCTAATATTAGAGTTCTCCCGAAGATAGATGACTTCGTTTAATGGAGGAATATCACTCCAAGCCTGAGCGTGGTTGTTCAAGAACATCGCTTCTGCTTCACCGATCTGAATTTTCTCAAGTGGAGTCTTGTACCCGTGGCCTCTTAACGGATCCTTATTCTTCTCGTGCACCAGTTGTTCAATCGTATGTACACCATCTCCAATCACATTTGCAGGAACCCGGTGCAATACTCCGACTACTTCATCACCCATGACAAGAAAACGATATTCTTTACCCGTCATGAACTCCTCTAGTAGCACAGTTCGATCAAACTCGAAGGCGATTTGGAAAGCTTTTTGATAATCTTCTTTAGAGAAATCGTCTGTAAAAATAGTAATGCCGAGTCCAAAATTGGTTGATTTGGGCTTAATCACAATAGCTTTGTTACGGTAAGTGCCATGTGCATTCATTGCCTCTTCAAGATTTCGAAAAGCTTCTCCTGCAGGAACACGAATGCCTTGCTGTTTAAGAACTTCTTTCGTAACGATCTTATTCTCCATGATTAATACCGTACTATAAGAATCAAGGGAGGTCTTCGTAGCTTGCTTAATATATTCTTTATGATCACCTTGCGTAAGAACTACAAAGTTCTCTTCCCGATCGATCAATTGAAACTTAATGCCACGTTTAACCGCTGCCTTCAAAAGAAGCTGTGTAGATAGCTCCAGATCCTCATATCCCACAAAACGGTATCCATTCGCAAGACTTTCCTTAGCATATTGTTTAGCTTTATTCAGATGGTATTGTACAAAAGAGGATTGCTGAACTTCCGACTTCACAATAGCTGCAAAACTCCGGTCTGGCTCTACAATTTTATTCTTAGCTCCATGCAAAACGTTCAAAAACACTTCATTCTCCGGGTTCAACAGTTGGATCATATCCTGCATCTCATGAATACAAGTTAAAGCCTGCTGCTCCATCGTTGTATATGAATCCCCGTAATCATGCAAACATCCCTTTATTCCTTCCATGATTAGTTGATCATGATTAAGATTCGCCATCTTCTGATCCTCTACTCCGAACGGTTCGTCCTCCTTCAGCAGCATATACAGGATAAAAAGATGAATGAAAATCATCGTTTCTTTGCCGATTCCTATTTTGTAGAGTGGATTCAGATCAATAAACCGAAGCTCCAAATAAGCTATCCCATCTTGCATCAGTTCCTCTAAAGGATGTTTGCCTCTTGCTGTCTTCACTCTAACCGGACTATAAAACTCTTTTACACTTAATAATTCTTCCGATTCGATCAAAGCTTGTAAATCATGAACATAATCCTTTAACGAAGCAAAAGATACATAAAGAGGTTTTTCATTTCGATACCCACATTCGCTATTTCGCAGTGAATTCATATTCTGATAATAAAAGCTTTTGTCGTCATCTGATTCCCCGCGAGCTACACATTGTTCCATATAAGTCTTATCAAAAACAGGGCTGGCGCCTGTTAAATAGATAAGAAGCCAACGGTACCGCAATAGGTTGCGGGCTATTTTTAAGTAGGTAGCGTCTTTGAATTCTTTAAAGCTCACCTGCGGATCTGCTATGTCATGAAGCTGTCTCAGAAATTGTTCATCAAAAGAGAAATTGTAATGGATTCCGCTCAGCAATTGTCTTTTGCGACCGTATTTGTCTGCTAGCTGATGTCTGTATTCATCCTCAATCGGATTACCCATCTTGGCAATGGGGATGTCCTGATCATTCGGTAACCTCGGAGGATTACTACTTGGCCACAGATATTCTTCCTTGAGCTCAAGCGACACAATATCCTGCAACGCCTCCAGAAAGTTATAAGTTTCATCAATAGAATCAAAAGAAGGGGTGACCATTTCAATTTGACTCTCTGAGAAGTCGGTTTGAATATACGGGTTCTCCATTTTGTTGCCAAAAGCTTTAGGATGTGGTGTCAGCGCAAGTCTTCCCTCTGGATCCACTCTGACATTTTCTTTTTCCAGTCCAAATTCGCCGTGAAAAAGCTCCTTATTCAAATGGTTATCCCTCAGAAGCTGTATGAGTTTACGATTTAATAAAGCCATTTCAACGATCATCCTTTGCTTAGTAGTTTACCTGCTGTTTGTTCATTTTGAATAAAGATCTTCTAAACCAGAACACAAGAATAACTCCTTTAAACACACTGCTTAGAGCAATCGACATCCACACCCCACTCAAGCCAAAAGGTCCGGATAAGATCAAGGCTAGTGGAATTCGCAGTGCTGTAAATGTAATACTAAAGATCGGCGGGATATGGGTTTGGCCAATACCGTTAAAAGCACCTACTGTCATCAATTCCATACACATGAATAATTGTGAGTAACCAATGATGCGCATATAATTAGTGCCTAATTCCAGGCTTGTCTGATCTGATAAAAATAAGGAAAATAGCTGCTGCGGGAACGCAATAAATATAAGCGATATGATCACGCCAAAGATGGTGGTTAAGATCAAAGCCTTACGATAGCCCTGCCCAATACGGTCCAATCGGCGTGCTCCATAATTTTGACCAAAAAAGGCAGCAATAGCTCCCTGTAGTCCTCCAATTGTCATATAAGAAATAGATTCAATTTGAATCCCTACTTTTTGCACCGCAATCGCATCCGCCCCAAAACGTACAATGATCTTAGCAATGACGATCGATATGAGCGTAAAGGTGACCCGTTGGATTGTGATCGGAAGTCCCATACGGATTACTTCTTTCATTTGACGACTGTCCCATGCTGATGTGTTCGAAATGATTTCTGACTTTCTTGTCTTTATGATAAAAAGAGCCGTAACTAAGATGTTCGCTGTCAATGTTGCCGTGGCTGCCCCCGCTACTCCCCAACCTTCAAAACTGCCCCAGCCAAAAATTAAAAATGGATCAAGAACAATATTAACCATAAGACCAATGGAGAAGATCTGAAACGGTTGTTTACTATTTCCCATCGAGTTTAAGAGTGTGGCAAACAAAGTATTTACGATGGAAAATACCGTCCCGAAGATCGAAATCATTAAAAATTGCTGTGCCATCCGTTCAACTTCATCACTTCCAAGATCAAAAAAACCAATCAACCGATTGTTGGTCAACAGAACTAAACTCATATAGAGAAGTCCTAATAAAATAGACATCATAAACCCGTTTTTCATATAAGATTTAGCCTTCTCTATCTGGCCAGATCCCATACAAAACGCAACCTTAATCCCTGTACCGATCGTAATCATAGTCGACAATGCAATCGCTAGATTAATGAAAAAACTCGCCGTGCCAATCGCGGCAACAGGACCACTTCCTAATCTTCCAACCCAAATCATATCGACGAGGCCATAAGTTGTGGAAATGAAATTCGTCGCAATAATGGGAAGCGTTAATTTCATTAAGGTAGGCATAATAGGACCCTGAGTCAAATCATTCATGCCCTTCAATTCCTTCAAATCTAATAACACCTTCTTCATCTGATTTTCAGATTTATTATATAACCAAACACTTATATAATCAATTGATTATATTTCAGCAATCTGTTGGACCAGCCTTTCAAGCATCCGTATCCGATTACGGAGTTCCAATTCTTCTTGTCTCAATCCGTCCAGCTGAAGATTCAGAGATTCACCTACTTCCTTAATCAACTCGGCATGGCCACACCCATAACTCCTTTTCAATTTAAAAATAGACTGGATATCCCTTAGTATAACTCCATAACTTTTCAACTCTTGAATGACAAAATAATCTGCCAGATGCTGCTCTGTATACATCCGTTTACCATCTGGTCCCTTGGACATAATCAAGTCCAGATCCTCATAATGTCTGATGGTGTCTTTCGTAGTTCCTGTTAGGGCTATAAATTCACCGATTCGCAAAAGTACAACCTCCTCCATACAAATATAAATTGACACGGGGTTAACCCCGCAACGTTTAATTTTATTAATGGGGGTGCATCAAATGATAGGTTCAAGCCTTATAATCTTGTATGGAATGGTTAGTGTGCTTGGGGCAGTGGGGATTCTAATTAAGGGCTCCGCTAAATCTGCTGTGGGTTATATTTATTTGTTTTTGCTTTCTCATATTACGTTAGTCGTCATCACCCTTTATGCCTTATGTAAACCGCTTAACTTCATTTGGTTTATTATCGGTTTTCTCACCTGTCTTATCTCCCGATGGCTCAACGGTAAGTTTGTCTTCGGTAGGAATAACTGGCTTCATTACTTTATTGTTGCGCTGATCTTTGCTGTGGGCTACTTCTTAACCTAGTCTCTTCATTATGAGCCTGAAGACAGAAAGTGGAACTCCTAAAAAGTATATAAATTGTGTAGACATCAAAAGACAGTTCCTAGTGCACAAAATGTGCCTACCGGAACTGTCTTTTTTTCGTAATTAAAATTTCTTTTGTTTTTCAGTCGAATGGCTATTGAAAACGAATTTTAGTTCGTTTACAATAAAACTAATAATAAGTTCTATAATTATAGAACAAATAATTGTTTCAGTAACTTACTCAAAGAATGGAGAAGCTCATGGAATATAAAGTAGAAGTCGATTTTGCCCCCATGTATGAATGTGTGAACAGTATGACTGCTTTTCTAAGCAAGCAGAACCATACTGCTATGGATTCCGGTAAGCTCTGGGTACGTGAAGTCCAAGCAAGATTTGCCCCGATGTTGCTTCGTAAAATGCAAGAGGTCGTTAAGAAACTTGATGATTTCAGTTTGGCTCCCTATATTTGGTGCTGTCCAGTAGAACGTTCGGTTAGCAGCTTTCTGGATTGGTTTGATGGGTTAACTTCGGGTGAACTGTATGAAATATCTGGACGTTTCGGCCAATCGGTCCCCTCTAATCTTTCCGAGCTAAGAGACACTGCCTCTGACATCCTGCGCGAATGGAACGCGGGTTACTTCAATGGAATCGACCCTAATATCCTCAAAGGGCTTGAACAGGAAGCCGAGTCAAGACGAACGACACTGAATGGGAACAATGATATGGAAGTCTTTGAAGCAGCAACCGACGGAATGCGCCTCTATCCAACCGAACGTCTGAAGCAGGTCATTATCATTCCGCAATATCATGCCCGCCCACTGGTCACCACCTCTATGTTTGATGAATTCGTGTTCACTAGCTACTCTTGTGATGTTCTCCCTCCCGAAGCTGGCCGGCCTGCTCCAGCACTACTTCGACTTACCCGGGCACTCTCGGATGAGACGCGGCTGTATATCCTTCGTCTGCTTACAGGCAAGCAGTTGAATTTCACGGAAATCGTGCGGGAAGTCGGACTTTCTAAAAGTACAATCCACTACCATCTGATCGCGTTGCGCGCAGCAGGGCTGGTCATTGTCCATACCAACGTTAAAAGCACATCGTACAGCCTGCGATTGGAAGCCTTAAATGGGCTACCGCAGCAGATTGGGTCGTATTTGGAGAATTAAGCATAAACGCCTTAAGCGTCCTTATAAGGACGGTAAGCGTATATGCGAGAAATATAAGAAAGGAGTGAACAGGCTATGATAAAACGCAGCTATTATGGTTTACTCTCAACCATAACTTTAAGTGCTTTTGGGGATGCTTTTGGCTTGTTGGCTATGGAATGGCTCGTCTATGAGCTGACGGGTTCCAAACTAGCGATGGGAGCACTCGCGCTCAGCTCCGGCATACCTGAGCTGCTGCTGCGCTTGCTGGGCTCGCCGCTGTCCGACCGACTCCACCGGGTACGCTTTATGGCCTGCTTGGCAGCCATTCGCCTGCTGGCTATAGCACTGCCGCTAGGCATGGGTCTGGCTGGCCAACTGCAGCTGTGGCATCTGTTTGTCGCCGCTGGTCTCAGCGGGGCCTGTGCCGCTCTGTTCATGCCAACAGCCATGGCTGTTATTCCCGGCGTTGCCGATAGCCGGAAGCTGGTGCGGGCTTTTGCTATCATCGATGGCAGCAAAAGTGCAGCAGTCTTGCTGGGCCCCGCCCTGGCTGGGGCGTTGACCGCTGCCAGTGGAGCGCTGCCAGCCCTTAGCATCAACATGTTATGTTACGTTGCGGCCATCACTACCTTGCTGTGCTTGCAAAGGCTACCCAAGCCCTCTCCAGCTCCAGGCCGTTTCTCCATTACCGTCTACGTTCGCGAAATAGCTGAGGGTTTTACCTTCTATAAACAATTCCCCGCCATGCTTACGATAATGATGATGGCCTCTATTAGTAATCTAAGCTCCATTGCCGTCTGGACCATGATGGTTCCTTTTGTACGCGAAGTGCTCCACCGTGATGCGGCGACGATGGGCACACTTAGTACAGTTTTCGCACTTGGAACCTTAGTCGGACTAAGCATCATTTCCATGATAGGGGAAATTAAAAAGAGGCGGCTTGTCATGCTCGGCAGTCTGGGGACCATCGGTTTAGTAACAACATTATGGGGGTTATTTCCTAGTTTTTCTTTTGCTCTCGCCGCCGTATTCGCCACCGGAACGATAGCTCCCTTCTTCGGTTCCTTAAGCTCTTCACTCCATGGACGGCTGGTTCCGGGTAATCTGCAAGGAAGAGTCAACTCCATCCGTTTTTTAATCGGTGGCGGCTTGCAGCCTTTTGGTGCTTTTGCCGGCGCCGCGATTGCTGAACTCTATGGCGTGCCTGCGCTTTTTGTCATCGCCGGATTGCTTCCACTGCTCTGTGCCAGCGCTGCCTTGCTGCTCCCCGGACTCAAAACACTGGACGGCGACCTCTCTACACTTGAAGCCACTCATCGGCAACCCGTGGTGGAAGGTTCATCGCAAAGTGTTGTAACTGAGCGATAGATGGTAATAGGCTTAAAAAAACTCATTTTAATTATTTATGATGAAATGAATAAAAAAAGAGATGCTTATAAGCATCTCTTTTTTTGACTAAACAGTTAACCTTTGTCTCGGATAACTCGCCGTCACGCACGATTATTTTATGTATAAATAATAACATATATTCTAAAATTAATAAAGAAAAAATCATTTCATTCCTAGTTTAAACCAATCTGAATGCTTTCCCCGCCCCATTCTTTCGAACATCTTTACCATTAAGCTTTTTTCACGTTTTGAATTACAACGTCTAAAATAAAAATCTTTAAATAGCTTTTCTATATCTTTTAGACTTTCAAACTGGGAAAGTACTAATAAAGTGTCATATAGTCTTATTTCATAATAAGTTGAAACTCCTGCAGTATTAATTTTAGTTCTTAAACCTAAATCATTTATTAAACCCGAATCAATCCTTAAACGATTCGATGTCCGAAATCTATTAACTAATTGAAAATGTGCACAAGTATTTCTTAATTCAATAAAAATTCGTACTGAGTTGATAAACTTTTGTTTATCAATGTACTTCATCCCCATATCTTCAATGACCTTTTCAAAAATATCTCTTTCAAATCCTAATAATAAACTAAAGAGAGAACCAAACTCAAGGACTTTAATAGTCACCCAGAACGGTGGGTGATCATAAGTAGATATATAAGGATATTTAGCTCTGCAATGCTCAATGAAATTACTATACGTAGCCCCATTGAAATAAATATTTGTCTGAAATATTTTATGTCCTGTAATATTCTTAGCTAAATCTTTAGGTAAACTCAAATGATTTGAACGTGGATTGGTATACTTATTGATATCAATGTAACATGCAGAATCAGAAGCATTTAAATAATGTTTTTCACAAAACCGATATGCCATGGAAGATTTCAAACGAATTTCAAATTTATCTAAAATTTTCAAAATCTCTAAATTCAATTTTTTATCAAAATCATACAACAATAAAAAGTCTTCAAAAAAAAGACCATTGTATTCTTTATTAGTAGCTTTTGAATCAGTTAATAACAATGTTTCAAATCCATTTATTAAGTCAAAATAATTCTTTTCTAATAAGTGTCGTTTAGCTTTTTCTTCATCCCTAATAATTAATTTTCTTTCTTTTAATAAGTCAATTTGTTGGTCTAAAGATTTGAATGTTTTGGTAACATGTGTGCTCAAATAAATCTCCCCATTATTTTTAATCTATTTATTTAAAGGTTCTATAATTTTCTAAATGAGCAAGCCGCCTAGTTTACTTCCATTTTTCGTAAGAAAATGTAAAAAACCACTCTGAATTATACATTAAATAAAAAAATAGGGATATGAACTTCTAGGACGTTTGGCATAATGAATGAGATACTCCACACAATCGACAAAAACAGGCGATACCGGTATACCGGAACATCGCCTGTTTTTATAAGTTTTCACCTAGGAGCATCGCTACTAGGTATATTCTCTTTTCAGTGGTTTGTCACAGTGGCTTGATTCGTAGCCACTAGTTCCCCTCCCCCTTCCGGTAAAAACCGAAGCGGGAGGCGTTGAGCCTTTAGTTTGTGTTTGTGTTTGTGTGTTGGTGTTTTGGAATTCGCGCTGATAGCAGCGGAGAGAACGGACTGATTGTGGAAAAGCGGAGCGTTCGCCCGAAAGCTTTCCGAAGGAAAGCTCACTTCGTAAGCATATGCTGTGTCCGGATTTTACCGTTGAGGTTAAAAATTCAAAAAAATCTGGACACAACAGCGATTGGAACAATAGTCCGTTCTCGGAGCGTCCGCCAGCGTAAAAAGCCCACAGCGCACAACGTCCAAAAGCTAACACCAAGAACCTAAGGCTCAATCAACCCATATTTCGTTTTTATCCGATCCAACTTCTCAATCATAGGATTAGCAATAAAAAACAAAAATACCACCGTCGAGATCGCATGCACCATATCAAACCAAAAACCTGAAATATAAGTGGTCATTAAAGCCGGCCAGGAGAACTCTGAAGTGAACATCATCAACGAGCCTATATTGATAATGCCTCCGTATACGAAAAACGTCGCTAAGCCTCCGAATATACATAGCGAAAGCTTATTCTTTTTAAGCAGACCCTTCTTGAAGAAAATGCCCGCCAGGAAGCCAATGATGCCAAAACAAAACATTTGCCAAGGCGTCCAAGGACCCTGCCCAAAGAAGAAATTCGAGACAAAACCTGCAACAGCGCCAACCAGAAACCCTGCCTCCGCACCCAAGCTTACCCCTGCGATGATGACAATAGCAACCACTGGCTTAAACTGCGGCAACATAAAAAAGGCTGCGCGTCCCGCCACGGCAATGGCTGCTAACACTGCTATAACAATCAGCTCCCTCGCCTGCGGCTTCCGGTTCTCGAACACCATCGCAAAAGGAATCATCGTATAGATAACTATTAATAGACTGATAAAATAATACTTCCGATCATTTAGCACAAAGATGCCTAATAAAATCGTAGCTGGAATGACTATGAGGATTAGTAGTGCCGCTAATAAAGTTCGACGACTCAAACGACGATCCGTTATCTGCTTCTTTGACATAAATCAATCACACCCTCTATCGTTACTCCCTCATTCCATACATGACGCGCCATACGGTTGGCGGCCGTTGTATAGAAGCTGTTTCCCGCAAAAAACTTCTGTGCTTCATTCGTAGTGATGATACTTCCATCAAAAAACATGGCGCAGACCTCAGCATACTTAGCACAAAATTCAACGTCATGCGAGACCATTACAATAGTAACGCCTTCGGCATTGAGCTTTTGCAGGAATACGGCTAGCTTCTCTTTGAAGGGTCCATCCAGTCCTTTGGTCGGTTCATCCAACAGCAGAATCTTTGGTTCTAACAAAAGGACCTTCGCCAACGCTGCACGCTGTTGTTCTCCCCCGCTGAGATCATACGGATGCATGGAGAGGAGATGTTCCAGTTCTGCGAACTTAACCACAGCTTCAACTCTGGCGTTTTTTTCTTCCTTCGTCAAAGAGAGCTGGGATAACATTTCATATAAATCTAGCTCGACTGTTTTTTTCACAAATAAGGTTTGCGGATTTTGCGGGAGGATACCCAGATTGTTAGTAAACAACGCTTTGGCATTCATCTTCGCAGGGTTGCTCCCGCCGATAAGAACTTTCCCTCTATAAGGCTGAAGGATTCCGCTCATCAGCGACAGCGTCGATGTCTTCCCTGTTCCATTCCCGCCAACAATACAATAAAATTGCCCTTGCTTCACTTCAAACGACAAATCTTTAATGACATTCGGCCCATTTTTATCATATTTAAACCATACGTCCTTAAACTTTATGACTACAGGGCCGGCTTCTTTCGTGCTAGGCTGAGTTTCTGCCATCGTTGCAGGAGTCTTACCCTTTAGAAAAGCATCCAACCATTGGCGTCCTTCCTTTACAGTAACAGGCCACACTAAGTCATGATCTACTCCTGCAACAATCTGCATCGGTGAGGGCATGGACAGAAACATCGGATGGTTCAGCTTACATAAAACCTCGCCCACCTTTTGCGGGGGATCATCAGCTATCACAGCTCCCTCATTCAGCACAATCAACCGATCTGTAAGCGGAAGAACATCCTCTAGACGATGCTCGGTCATGATCACGGTTGTTCCCAGCTCACGATTTATTTTTTTGACCGTCTCCAGAAAATCGGAAGCCGCAATAGGATCTAGCTGGGAGGTAGGCTCATCGAGGATTAGAACCGAGGGATGCATAGCCATTATGGATGCTAAGTTAAGCAGCTGCTTCTGGCCGCCTGATAGCTCGGTCACACTTTTATGAAACCAGGTCTGGATCCCAAAAAAACTAGCCATTTCCGCCACACGCAGGCGAATCGTAGAATTATCGTACCCTAAGCTCTCAAGCCCAAAAGCAAGCTCATGCCATACTTTATCTGTCACAATTTGATTGTCCGGACTTTGGAGTACATAACCAATTTCCGCTGCCTGTGTGCGTTGATCGATCTCCTCTACAGGTTGACCCTTATAATAAATTGCCCCTTGGCGATTGCCATGTGGGGTTAGGATTGTTTTCAGTTGTCTAAGCAGAGTGCTTTTGCCACAGCCTGACTTTCCACAAATGGTAATGAAGTCTCCACTTTCAATCGTAAGATTAATATTCGAAAGAGCCGCTTGCTCTTGTTCAGGAAAAGTAAAGCTTAGTTCTTCGATTCGATAGATTTCCATTTCATTTCCTCCACCATATTGATGAGCACTGGGATCATACATAACGCAAAATAAGCGATATATATAAGAATACTAAAAGGTGTAATTGTGCTCGCTTTAATCGACGGATAGAATCTCATGGTGTTCTCACCCAACACTGCCCCTACGGCTACCAGCGCAATTAAGCCTGTCATGATCAAGAGAACTACTTTGTCTCGGGCATCTAACCGAAAGATAGAAAAGCTTGTACGGCCCGGCAATCCATACCCTCTCGATCTCATGGAATCCGCTGTCTCAATCGCATTTTCCAAAGCCCAGGTGGTCATAATGGAGAGAATCGTAATCCCATTCCGCGCACGCGCGAGGAGATTTCCCTGTGAGACATCCCGGCCTATACATTTTTGAGCATTAGAAATCACCTTGATTTGCGCTAAATATCTAGGAACAAAACGAAGCACCATCGAAAAAATCAACGACAGTGCCGGCAGTATTTTTCCGAATATATAAATAAACTTATCCGAGGTCATCACGACGTTATAACAGGAGAACCAAATAATTACCGTCACAAACATACACGCCGCTGCCACGCCATAAAGAATCGATTCCTTCGTAATGGGGTTCCCGTTGTTTAAATAGAACAAGATCGTTACCCCTTGATGATTAAAAACAGGATTCATCACTGCCATAAATAGCAGAAAAGGAATCATGTAAAGCAGATTAAATCGGATGCCCTTTTTTCCTTTTAACATAATTGAGTAGGCTACAGCACTACTAAGGGCGATCACCTGAAATATAGGATGCATAAACACCATGCTAAACAGCAATACAACAACAAAATATAGAAAATTCACAAACGGATGAAAGGTAGAAAAGCTATCCTTCATTATTTCTGAGCTCCTCCTGTGGCTACATACCCACCTACATCTCGACCTAGATCACAAGTGTATACCCAATCAATGACATCGCCATCTTTGAGAACATAACGGCTACTGCCGTAGTTAGGGAACCAGCCATTTACTTTGTACATCCATCCACTGAGCTCTCCAGCATCAAATTCATACAGATTATTTATGCCTTCAATATAATTACTGTTATAGATCGGCGTCATGCTAAATTCCATATGGATTTTATTCTTCTTCATTTCTCTTAGTAGAACATCAAACACAGACTCACCTTCATAAAAGGTTACCTTCTGCGCTTTATAAATGATACCATCTGCCGGCAATACTTCAAGCTTATCCTCATTAAAAATATCCATGTTATCTAAAATTGTTGCCGCTGAGACGGACAAGGTAGCCGTTAATTGCTTCTTCTTATCTACTGTTGCATCTTGCCATTCCACTGGTTTAGGTTTCCCGCTCGGCACTGGATCGGTAAGAAATTTATCCTTTTTCGGTTCCTGCTTGGTTTCTGTTGTCGCTACTTTTGAATCAGGTTTTGTTACGGGTTTTGCCGTCGCTTTCGTTTCCGGCACGGGCGTTTTAGCCGCTTTCGGCGTTGCGGTCGGTTGCTTCGTTGCAGCAGGTTTTGTTGTTACGACCGGTGTTACAACTTCTGTTGGTGCTGCAGTTCCTGTTGGTGTTACAGCTTCCGTTGGTGTTGCCGATTCATTTGGTTTTAGGGTTTCAATGGGCTTAGCTGTTTCACTTGGCGTAGCTGACGGTGTTATCTCTGTTGTCTCAGTAGCGATTGCCTCAGTGGGTTCAACATCAACATTTGTTGCGGAAGCAGTGTTCTCTGGCTCTATAACCTGTGTCTCAACGCTACTATTAGCGACCTTGTTTGGGCTCTTCTGGTAATCCCCGCCCCAAAAGAAGGCGATAGCCAATACACCTATGATTAGTATCGCTGTTAACCATTTCTTCTTGTTCATTTCTCTAGTCCCACCTTAAATAATAAGCAAGGGTATACACGCTACCCTTGCTTATCTCTCTAAATAAAATTCTATTTGACGTCTGTCATATCATAAAGACGTGTCTGGCCATTAACGAGCCGATCATAGGAAACCAGTGCATACATCGCCTGATCCGTAGCCATAAGATCTACTTCTCCTGGTTGCGCGCCTCCATTGCCTACTCCACCCTGCTTCACGTGATAAAAGCCACCTTCAGGTGCAGCAAAACTAAGCAATGCGTCTACTGCGGAATGTCCATTTTTAATAAATCTGGAATCCTTATGCGGGTCAATACCAAGGCCAGTTAAAGCTACAATCACCTGAGCGATGCTTTCGGAATTTGTAGATTCCCAGCTTGCAAAACCACCGTCTGCTGTCTGTGTTTTGGATAACCAAGCAATCCCCCGGTCCACAGCAGCTGTTACTTTGGCGTTGGTTTTGTAATAAGGCGTTAAGCCTTGAATGACCATCCCCGTGATATCTGGATCAGCCGCTGTAGCATTACTGCCTAGTGCCCATCCACCGCCGCTGATCTCTCTGCCCAAAATATAATCAATGAGCATCTCTCTAGTCGTCTGCGTCTTTACATCCTTAACCACTGGAATGTCGTAATGATTACTGTCCAGTGCAATGAGAGCAAACACAGGTCCATTAATACCTTGCTTAATTACAGTATCAAAATCCGCGAGCGGTTCCAGTAGGTTATAACCCGCCACTTTATCAATATTTTTGTTGATTGAAGTTAATGCCAAAATAACTCTATCATATTCCGTATATTTTACGCTATGCAGCTTCCCTGATTTTTCTTTAAGAGTCGCTTCTACATTTGCATAGTACTTAGTGTAATAACTATCTGGAACCTTCACACCTGAACGTGCCAGCCCGAAGACTGTCCAGTCCCCGCCAACCGAGGAGATGACCGGGTTTGTTACTGTTTTTTGCAAAAAGGCAGCTGTGTTCTGAATGTAAGAACTAACTGCTGTATTCTGAATAGTTGGACTAACCACTTTGTTCCCACTCTTATAATCATGGGTTCTAGTAGCTACAACAGCCGCCATTTCTCTGGTTACTAGCTCTTTAGGCTTAAATTGATTATCATCACCTAACATCAAACCAGTCGCAACAACGGTCTCTACATCTGCTTTGGCCCATGCCGATACTGTGTTGATATCTTTAATCGCTGTTCCAGGCTTCGTCGCCGGGATGGCCAATGCTCTGACGATAATTGCGGCCATCTGCTCACGAGTAATCTTGTCATTCGGCTTAAATTCATTATTAAAGCCTGTGATTAGACCTGCCTTATGCGCAGCATTCACATATGGATAGAACCAATCGCCTAGAGCGACATCCTTATAGGTAATGCCTTTATCACTCTTAATATCAAGTTCTAATGCAGAAACGAGAATCTTAGTGAACTCCGCTCTTGTGATATAAGCCTTCGGATTCACCTGACCATTGTTCCCTTGGATATATCCTTTTACTGTAGCTGTTTCAATCGCTGAATAGGCCCAGGAAGAGATCTTATCAGCATCTGTATACAGTTGTTTAATATCATTCGTATTCTGGGTAGGATCCTTAGGAGTCACTGTTGGAGATGGACTCACATTTGGATCACCACTGCCTTCCGGAGTAGCTCCCCCACCAGGAGCCGGACTAGCACCAGGCTTAGGCGTTGGGGTTGGGCTCATCGTTGGTATCGGTGCATTTAGATCCACACCCAAATTCGTAGTATAACGCCACTGAATTCTGTCCCCGGCACTTAGGTCATATGAAGATGCACCATAATTAGGATATTTCCCATTCACATTATACATCCATCCACTGCCGCTGCCATGGTCAAATTCCCCATCACCAGCTATGGATTCAACATATACACTTCCAAAGTCACTGTTCCAGGAATCTCTATAGTCGATACCGCGGCTATCCAGCACTCTTTTTAGTACAGACCACACTGTGTCACCAGATTGTAGCTCTACCTGTACAGATGGAACAACATATCCCTTATTAATCGTAAGCTTATCCACGGACAGGATTACATATGGTTTCGATGGAGTGGTTCCGCCACCATTGTTGCCGCCATTTCCTTCACCATTTCCACTACCATTACCTCCGCCATTACCGTTACCACCGTCGCCGCCAGGTGTTTGTACTGCACTGGAAGCATAAGCAATGTAGTCAGTGAAGTGATTGGTTTTTACAATTAAATCATTTCCACTATCATAGGCATACTCAGACTTACCGCTTGCAAAACCTAAGTCATCACTTGCAAATTTTTGAATGGCATGAGGAGTGCCATTTTGAATATAAGCTGCATCTTTTCCTTTAAGGTCCTTAAAGGTTAACGTAATAAATTGACTGAATTCTACTCTTGCACTACCACCCATGGAAAATGTTTGAAGAATGTTATCAAGCTTCTTGTCCCCGGGAATAATCTGATTCACACTATCTTTTAGTGCAGATTCTCCACCGGTTAAAGCTGAAATCAGTTCAATTGCAGAGGCATCCCCACTTGTAACTTTTGCACCCTTAGGAATGACTACAGATACGTTACCTTTTATGGCCTCTATCTGAGGAAGGTCGCTGTTACTTGGTAAATTGACACTAACCTTCGATTGATTTCCCTCCGGAATAGCTACTGTGATTTCTTTGTTGCTATCTCCAGTGCTGATCGGAACGATATAATCATTAGCGTCATTTGGGATTTCAACTTTCGGGTTCTCCCCAGAAGGTAACGGAAATTCTTTCGGACCCTCTGGTTGCCCAGGCCCCGGTTCTTCTGGTTGTTCCACTTTCACATCATTCATATCAAAGAGACGGTTGCTATGATTGATCAGACGATCATAAGACACAAGTGCATACGTACCTTGGTCCGTTGCCATATTGTCCACTTTGCCTGTGAGGATATGCTTAAATCCACCCTCAGGTGCAGCAAAGCTAAGCAGTGCATCAATAAGCGAATTTCCACTTTTAACAAATCTAGCGTCCGTGTGCGGATCTACGCCCACACCAGTTAAGGCTACAATTACCTGTGAGATACTTTCGCTGCTAGTGCTTCCCCAGCTTGTAAATCCGCCTTGATTGTTTTGGTTATCGGACAGCCATTGGATGGCCCGATCCACGGCGGCTTTTACATCATCTCGGGTTGCATAATAAGGTGCAAGAGCTTGCATCGCCATCGCAGTCATATCGACATCGGCTTTGGTTACGCCTAATGCCCAGCCACCAGCTTCTTCTGTACCTTTTTTAACCTCTTTATCTAAAATATACTGAACTAGTTTTTCTCTTGTGGTCTGTTCTGTAACTCCATCAACTACAGGGATCTCATAGTTATGGCTATCTAGCGCAATCAGAGCAAAAATCGGACCATTATTGCCTTGCTTTTGGATATATTGATAATCAGCGAGTGCTTTTCTCAGATCATATCCCGCAACATTTGTGATATCTTTTCCGATAGAGGTAAGCCCTAGAATCGCTCTGGAATTCTCTGTGCTTTTATTGGCGTCGAGTTTTCCATCCTCTTTAATGATCGATGCTATTTTCGTCGCTACATTGTTGTAATAAAGATCGTAATAACCGTTAGGTACTGTATAGTTCGCCCGTGCCAGAGAAAGGATCGACCATTCTCCACTACCTGTACCAAACGACGGATTCTTTACAGTGTTTAGAATATAGGCAAGGCTTTTATCTAACTGTTGTTTGACGGCAACTGTAGTTTCCAGTTTGTAAGTAACTTGATAAGTTACATTTGTTTTGTTTCCAGCTCCGTCAAGAGCCGTTACAGTAATTGCATTACTGCCTGAATTCAGAGAAGCTTTGTACTCCCCATTCGCAGGTGATAAAGTAACACCATTCAGCTTCACTTCTGGAATGATGTCACTATATACATTGTCTGTGACAGCTACTTTGAAGCTTATTTCTTTATTGGATACTTCCTGTTTATCTTGTATGCCACTTACTGTAATAACAGGGGGTTCTATGTCTAATGCATGGTTAAGCCCTACAAGTGCATGATCTACACTTATTTGAGAGCTTGCCATATTTTCGAGCACGGAATAGGCTTGATAAACTGCCGATTGTACTACTGGTCTGTCCAAAATAGTTTCTTTATTAGGGTCACTGTTAATCTCGGCGATTTCCGCAGTTAAAGCATCCTTATTGGCAAGTTGAACTGGGATTTCTCCCCAGCCGCCAAGATCAGAACCATAGCCATAAGTGGTGAACTGAGTTCGAATGATATCACCGTCTTGAGGCTTATAATCGGTCATCCCAAACGGAGGAAACACATTATTTACTGCATACATCCAACCCGACATGGAAGTATAGTCAAACTGACTTAACCACTCTGGGTCTGCTTTAGTGCCGACTGTATTCCCATCAGCTGAAATCATATCTAAAATATATTGTGGAATATTGACTTCGCTTCTGCCACTATCTTTAACTTCTGATAAATAAAAACCACTATCTATATTTCCTAAATATCTATAATTCCCATCTCCTAGCGCACGTGTTATTAAAGATGCGCCATTATCGCCTTCATAAATCGGAACTTTAATAGGTTCCTTAATATACCCTTGGCCTACGGTGAATTTCTCTACGGCTACAGTTACGTACCCTTTAAGAGTAGAGCTTGCTCCATTTGCTTGAGCCGGGATAACACTTGTAGAGAATGTCGTGATAAATATAGCTACAATGAGTAACCACGCTAAAAACTTATTTTTCTTCATTTTTCCATAACCCTTCCCTTCATACCTATGATAAAAAACAGAATAAACTTTTCTTATAACCACAAAAAAACCACTCAACATAAACGTCAAGAGGTTAAGATAGTGAACCACAATAATAGATGGCCAACACTATTCAAGCACCTCTCTATCGATCGTAGAGTTTGATGGTGTAACAGAAAAAGGCAGATATTCTGGCTCAAGTATCATCACCCTTACTGCCTTCCCAGTTTCCCAGTGGCATTTTGCAAGGGCTCCTCTTTCACAGCGGCGGGACCGCGCGGGATTCACACCCGCTTTCCATTTAACCAATCTATGATTGTACTTCCGCAACATTCATAGTTGGCACCTATTTCTAATTTTAAATTTTCATGCTTCATCATATCTAATATATATGCTTTTGTCATGTTATATTTCTTTTTTGTATAACGGGCAGCTAGAGATAATCCTATTGAATAACCAATTTCTACGAGTAGGGATATTTAAATAATTTCTTTATCCAACTGTGGGGAAAATTAATTTAAATCACTAATTCTTATATGAATTTGCCACAAATTAGTAAGGTACTCGCTGAGTGAATTCTATGTTAGGGTATATTCAGAAAGCGTTTACAAAAATAACATTGGAGGTGTTCGTGTTCATCTAACCACCAAGTACAGCGTCAAAGCCAGGTCCAAGCATCCTAAATTTATCTCACAAAGGAGAATTCAATGACTACGCGAATCCAGAAATCCTTCTTATCATTGACACTTGTCACCGCTCTTCTGCTCTCTCTGTTCTCATCCATGGCTGCAGCTGCAACTAAGGATGAGCAACAAGCTAAGGCAGCGCCAAAGAGTAAGATCCAATCCTATGTAGACGAAATGCAGCCCGGATGGAACCTCGGTAATACTTTAGATGCTACAGGTGAGGACGAAACCTCCTGGGGCAATCCTCGTGTGACCCAAGAACTTATTAAAAAGATCGCCGCTCAAGGCTATAAAAGTATTCGGATTCCTGTGACCTGGGATACTCACATGGGTGCGGCACCAGACTATACCCTAGAAAAAGCCTACCTCGACCGTGTGGAAGAAGTTGTCGGCTGGGCACTGGACGCCAAGCTTTATGTCATGATTAATGTCCATCATGATTCCTGGCTATGGGTAAGCCATATGGAAGAAAAACACGATGAAACGCTGGCGCGTTATAATGCAGCCTGGACTCAAATTGCCGATCGCTTTAAGGACAAATCAGATAAGCTGATGTTCGAGAGCATAAATGAGCCTCGGTTCACCGATGGTGGAAGCACAGACGAAGCAAAAATGGAGCAAATGCTTACTGAACTCAATAACTCCTTCTATCAGATCGTGCGGAAATCCGGTGGGAAAAACGACCTCCGCCCACTTGTATTGCCTTCATTAGAGTCTTCACCTACACAAACAAGAATGGATCATCTCTATAAGACGATTACGGCTCTAAACGATCCGAATATTATTGCGACCGTTCACTTCTATGGCTTCTGGCCTTTTAGTGTGAACATTGCCGGTTACACCACATTTGAAAAAGATACAAAAAACGATATCACTCAAACTTTTGATAACGTTTACAATACATTTGTAGCTAAAGGCATCCCTGTCATCGTCGGCGAATTTGGTTTATTAGGTTTCGATAAAGACACAGGTGTGATTGAACAGGGCGAGAAGCTTAAATTCTTCGAGTATCTGACTTATTATTTGAAAGAAAAGAAAATGACTTCCATGCTCTGGGATAACGGGCAGCATTTCAACCGTAAAATTTATAAGTGGTCTGATCCTGAACTCCACAATGTATTAATGTCTGGTCTGAAGGAGCGTTCCTCCAGCACCGAAAGCGATTTGGTCTACCTAAAAAAAGGTGCACAAATCAAAGATACCAAGGTTAAGCTAAACCTGAACGGCAATAAGCTAACCACCATTAGTGCCAACGGAAAATATCTGACCAAAGGTAAAGATTACACATTAAATGGTGAGGAGCTCATCCTCAAAGCCAGCCAACTCAAAAAGCTCACAGCTTCCCAAAAATACGGTGAAAATGCCGTGCTGACTCTGAAATTCAACAAGGGTGTTGCGTGGAGGCTTAAGGTGATTGTGTATGACACAGCTAAATTAAGCGATGCAAAAGGCACGACTGAATCCTTTGCCATTCCGACCACCTTTAATGGTAACCAGCTTGCCACAATGGAAGCTGTATATACCGCTGGTGGCAATGCAGGTCCGCAGGACTGGACTCCATTTAAGGAATTCGGCAATACCTTCTCACCTTCTTATAACACTAAAGAAATCAAGCTGCTTCCCGCGTTCTTTAAAGATGTTAAAGACGGCGAGGTTATCCTAAAATTCCACTTCTGGAATGGTGATATCATCACCTACAAGATCACGAAGAGCGGAGCAAACGTTGTAGGAAAGTCCTCTTAAGCATACGTCCTGTTAACAACACAAATAGGGGTGTCCCTACGCGGGAACACCCCTATTTGTATTGTACCCATCACATATAAACCTCGTCATACGAAATTATCATCAACCGATAAATTAAATAAACGCCAAGATAGGCTCCGGTAATAAGAAACATTGGATTTAAAAATATCGCATGGATCGAGGTCATAAATACAGCATGATCCCTTAATATTTCGTAAATCGCCAAAGCGGAAATATTTCCAAAGATAATCGCACTTAAGACCGAAGCAACATTGAATACCATACGCCACTTTATCGATTTACCTTGTAACATCAGCATGACAATGGGAACAATAATACTACCAAGTACGATTAGAAATTTCATCCAGTCACCTCGGTAAATTTTTAATCGTCCAGTTCCACGCTTTCGATTTGTCCGTCTGCATTTACCGTCCACTCGATTTCAACGCCATTATTTAATCCGAGCTTGTCTTCATCTTCAATGACTATATGATCAGGAATCGTTAAGGTTTGCTCTTTACCGCCCTCCACTTGAACGGTAATCTGTTTATCCTTAACCGCAGTGATCCTTCCGTCATATTCAATCTGCTGCAAAACAATCTTTTGATTCTGATCTGTAATGGTAACCCGCTTGCCACCGTCGCTTAACAGTTCAACCTTTTTATGATAGCTATCTTTTAACGAAACATCCTTGATAACTCTCTGAATGCTCACTCCCTCTGGAAGTTCCCCAGTATTTGAACCGGGTGACGCAGATTGTTCTGTTGCGTTATTCGTAGGCGCAGGTGTAGTAGCTTCTGCAGAAGGTGCTGTGGTTTCTACTTGAGCCGTTGGAGTAGCCACTTGAGTCTCATCCGCTGCTTTAGTGCATCCACTTAACAATACCGTACATGCACAAATACAACAAAGAATTGTAGCCCTGGTAAAACGTTGTGTTGTTCCTTTATTCGATCTCATCTTTTACCCCCGCATTTTAATGTATTCTTTTTTATATAGTGGACATAGTTTTACCTCTTATCTTCCTTTTATTCACCAGAATATGGCCATCTGAAAGCAGCAGTTGAGTAACAATTCATGAACATGTCAAAAAACCGCCCTGATTTAGATCAGTGGCGGTCTCCATGAAATGATGAGATAAATAAGATCATATTAATTTACAATATGTGTGCCAGCCTGTTGACTCATCGCAGCTTTCATATTTTCCGGATTAGTAATGATAACTCTACGTCCCTCCTTTTTCAAAAAGCTAAGACTTGCTTCAATTTTAGGCTGCATACTTCCAGCAGGAAAATGACCCTGCTCCGCATATACCATCATTTCTGCCGCTGTAACTTCTTCAAGAGCCTTCTGCTCAGGCGTACCGAAATTTACACATACCTGAGGAACTCCTGTTGTAATAATCAGCGATTCTGCATCGATCTGTTCGGCCAGCAGACTTGTAGCAAAATCTTTGTCAATGACCGCATCGATACCTTCGTAGGTATTATTTTCGGTTTTGATCACAGGAATCCCGCCTCCGCCAACAGCGATCACCACATAACCCGTCTCAATGAGTGATTTAATGACGTCTTTTTCAACGATATCAATCGGCTTAGGCGATGGAACAACACGGCGGTAACCACGACCTGAATCCTCAATGATGACCCAATCTGGCTTGGCACGCTTCATCTCCTCTGCTTGCTCAAGCGTGAAGAAGGAGCCCACTGGTTTCGAGGGAGACTGAAAATTCGGATCATTTTTGCTAACCTCGACCTGAGTAATAACTGTGGCAACCTTCTTGTCTAATCTGCGGTGAATGAATTCATTTGTTAAGGCCTGCTGAATTAAATAACCTATGCCCCCTTGCGTGCCCGCCACGCAATTGACCAGCGGAGTAACATCCATTCCAGTAACTTCCGAAGCCACCTCGCTTCGTCTCAGCTCGAATCCAACCTGTGGACCGTTGCCGTGAGTAACCACCACATCGTTGCCTGCTTGCACCAGATCAGCGATATTGACAGCAATTTCACGTACTGCCTCAGATTGATCCTCTATAGAATCGCGGCCATTGTCTTTCACCAATGAATTACCGCCAATGGCTACAACTATAAATTTACTCATTCCATTCCTCCTGACGGATCAGTTGATCCTCATTGATTAGCGTTTAAGGGCCAGCTGAAATTGTTCCTTCGCGGAGTGAAAATCCGGATTGGCAGGATTATAGCTGATAGCAATATCTATTTCTTGAATGGCCATTTCATGATCACCAAGTAAACCAAGTGACTGAGCCTTATGATGATGATATAAAGGATTGCTCGGATCGTTAGCAATTGCGTTCTCAATCGCCTCAACTGCCTCTTGATGCCGGCCAAGTGATCTCAAGCTGTTCGCCTTATGGAATGAGAAATCATACCGGGCAGGCTGCTGTTCCAGGAGCTGATCCATAACTTTGACCGCTTCCTCATGCCTGCCCAACTCTCTTAAATAATTGGATTTATGATAGCGGAAGAAGCTTTCGCCAGGATCGCGTTCTATCGCTTTGTCATACTCTGCTAATGCTTGCTCGGATCGCTTCATCATTCGGTAGGCATTTGCGGTATAGAAATAGAAATCAAGGTCATCCGGATCAATAGTAAGTGCCTGTTGATAGGCTGCCAGAGCTTCGTCATATCTCCCGAGTTCCCCTAAGAAGTATCCTTTATAGTAATAGAAATCTGAATTATTACTGTCCACTTGCATTGCATGTTCCATAACCAAACTTGCTTTCCGGAAATCCTCTGCCCGAGCTAGCTCTTGAGCGCTTTGAATACTTGGATGAATCGTTAGCTTTTCTTTATTGAGAATACGGATGACCCTCTCCTGACCCAGCTCTTCTGCATGCTGCAACGATGATTTCCCGTCACGATCCGGCAAATGAACATCCGCTCCAGCATCCACCAACAACTGAATAATATCGGAGTATAAACGGCCACCATTCCCGAGAATTACTGCCTCCAGCAAGGCAGACCATCCCAGATTGTTCATATGGTTAACTGCAACACCTGCTTCCAAGCATTTCTGAACAGTTCTTAGATACCCCTTCTCGCTGGAGGGAAGCAGTGTAGTTCCCCCAAAACGATTTACACTGGTTGTATCCGCACCTGCGGCAAGAGTTAAAGACAGAATCTCATGAAATCCATTGGCACCGGCACACAGGTAGGGTGATAACATAGTGATATCTCTTGCATTCACATCACTGCCTGCTTCAATCAGCTTTTGAGCGAGAGGAATATGATTTTTTTGCGTTGCCGCCATCAGCGCAGTTCGGCCACTGGCATCCTTATGATGAACATCGGCACCACGAGCCAAAAGCTGTTCTACGGCAGCTAAATCCCCGCGATCCGCTGCTTGAATTAAATCTTCTGACAGAGTTTGATTAGTCATGGCTTAGCTCTCCTATTTCTTTTTATCAATTATTTATTCGGATTGCAGCTTGTTCGCTGGGTCACGAAGGTCTGAAAAATGCTTATAAACAAATAATCCTGCCACCATCAAGTAGGCGTATACGAACGGCATAAGTGAAGCTTGAGCAAATCCAACAGTCGGCGCGTGAATGATTCCAAATAAAGATAGGCCAGACGCGATTACAGCAAAGACAGCAGCCCGCAGTGGTTTATTCAGGATAGAGAAAATAGTGATGGAGCCCCAAATCAAGCTGCTAAGCGGTGCACCATTTCCTAAATGCATCAGGCCGTTGTAATAAACCCCTTTGCTTAATAAGAGATCAATCCCCACCTTGGAAGCCGAAGTTTCAGCCGCATTAAAAATGTTGTTCGCAAGCGTTAAAGCCCAGTTGGCGATCCATGGGAACAAGGTGATAAAGATAACGGGCACTTCATTTTTAGGTGTCTCTCGAACCACCTGATTCGCCGTAACGACCCCGACATAGACCAGAATCGGAACAATCGCCACAACAGGTATGATAGACAACAGCAGTGCTCCTATGCCAAAGAGACAAATAATTAACATGGAGAAACCAGAAGCTATGGTATAACCAAGTCCAGCCCCAATAGATTTCCAGCCTGCATGACCAATATACACAGTTACCGGGAACGGATTACCTGTGAAAGCACCAATACTTGAAGCAACCCCATTCGTTAGCATAACGTTACGAGTGTTATAAGGGTCTCCGGCAGCATGTGCGCTCTCAATATTTTCAAGGTCAAAAATATAATTCGCCAGTCCCAATGGAATTGCAGAAGCCAGGTATGGCAAGGCATGCGGAATCCCTTGAATTAAGCTGGTAATATGCACCTCAGGTGGATTAAACCCAAGTGTTGAAAGAGCCGTTGTGATCGCTTCTGGATTCTGCAAGCCGAATATCCAAGCCAGCGCGGTTCCAGCAATCAGCAGCAGAAATCCTGTAGGAATTTTTTTGAATATCGGCGATTTGCCAAACCAGTTAATAAAGATGATCACAAGTACAACAAAAGCAACCACTGGTGTTTCGAAGGATTGTAGCATCGGGTTCATGGCCAGCAATAACAATCCAAGTCCAGATAAACAAGATAAAAGTACGGTTCTTGGAATAACCTTACGCAGCACATCTCCCAGAAATGAGCCGACAATAAGGATCAAGGCTTCGAACAGACACCATACGAGACCAATTTGCAGCGCAAATGATGCATCATTGGTTTCTCTAAATACGGGAATTAACACTAGAAAAGTTACCGTAAAAATCGATGGAGCACTAGGTCCTGAAGGTAATGCGGTTATATCCGTTCGACCTGTTTTTTTGGCTAGCTGATATCCAAACCAGCCATAAGCAATACTTGCGATAAAAATCGCGAGTCCAAACGCAGGAACGACTCTGCCGTAAACCATACCTTCCGGAAATCCTACTACAAAAATTAACAATGAAATCATCGTAAGCAGATTGGTTAAATTGTTAGCAAGCAGCCCGAAAAACGCGGCCCAATCTCCCTTTTTCCAGAACATCTTCATAAATACTTGATCCATAATAAATCTCCCCCTAGATCGTTAGCGCTTACATACCAATGGCTTATGAAGCCCTCAGACCCTTGAATAGGCCTGAAGGGCGGGTGGTTCTATGAATGCATGCTCTGGCTAAAAGCGAGAATGGCTTGCTCGAAACACTCGATTGGAGGATGAGTGATTCCGGCTCCAATCATTCCGATGCCCGGATCCTTATGGGCAATAGCCGTGTTGATCACTGGCATAATGCTGGTTTGACCCACTTTACGAATATCGATTCCAGTAGGAATTCCGCGGAAGTTCAATAAAGGAATCGTCACATTTGGATTCTCCGTCGTAGTGATTTCCTTCATTTTCACAGAATAGTTCATGGCATCATCTACGGTTCCCCCAACTAATGCTACAATCGCCGGCGCGGTTGCCATGGCGAAGCCACCTATACCATACGTTTCGGTAATCGCACTGTCTCCGATATCGAGTCCCGAGTCTTCCGGCTTATACCCTGCAAACATCGGTCCGACAACCTTTTGCGCAGGACCGGTAAACCAGGTATTGCCTGGCATTCCACTGACACGAATACCAAATTCCACGCCATTGCGGGCCATCGTTGTTACGATGGTGCTATGCTCGATGCCATGGGCAGCATCAAGTGCACATTTACAAAGAGCCATCCAAGTTGGTCCGGAGAAATAATCACTCATTGCCACAAAGTCGAACACTTCGATTTTCTGCTCATTGGTATAATCCGTTCTCAGGATAAGCGGCGTTAATGCCTGAATCAAAAGAGTCGTTCCAGCGTTGTTGCGGTTATGGCATTCATCTCCCATATGGAGCGCCTGTGATAACATGAGCCGCAGATCAATGCCGTTCTCAGAGAACTTCATCGCCTCACGCAGCATCGGTCCAAGCACATCTCTCATCCAGATCAAACGGGCAACGACCGTTTCATCGTTTGCACCCATCCGCAAGATTTTCGACAGTTGCTCACTAAGGTTCGTATAAGCGATGTTGCCATACGTTTTATTCTCTACAATGTGCATAAACATAGAGGCTGAGGTTACTCCTGCCATGGAACCCACACAATTATGCTCGTGACAAGGGGAGAACGTAATCTCACCTGATGCCGCTAGTTCGGCAGCTTCATCGAGATCCTTCGCCAAGCCCTCAAAGACCAAAGCGCCGGTAACTGCACCTTTCATGGGACCACTCATCTTATCCCAAGTAATCGGAGGTCCTGCATGTAATATCGTAGTCTTAGTCATCCCTGGTACGACGTTGATCGCTTGGTCAAAACCAACCAATACCGGTTGTGAATTCACGATTCGCTCTACAGCCAGCTTGTTGGCAGCCTCAATCTTTGCAGCAATCCCCTCTTGCTCTAACGCATCCAGTGCGGCAATTAATTCGGGCTTACCTCCACCAGGTGGCTTCCATTCCAGATGGGTTACGTTGCCTTTTTGCTTCAGGATATCACCCTTGAACATTTCTAGGCCGACATTGATAACGTGAAGTTCACTCTTAAATAACTCATTAATTCTGCTCATGTTATACTCCCTTCTCTACAAAACCTCTGGCAAGAAGTCCTGCATTCGTATTACTGCTTGCATAGGTAACGCCCGCGGATACCAGCTTATCAAGCTGTTCTTGGACGGAAGGTGTATCCAGATCGGTTCCAAGTACATAGCCGACGATCTCCAAATGTCTGCCTTCTTGTTCCGCTGCTTGCTTAGCCTCAATAATTGCAGGCACCATAACACCTACTGGATCCTCATGTGATCCATAGCCTAATACAAAATCCATAATGATCACGCCCACCGCCGGGTCCTTCGCTTCCTGCTTGAATCTGGCAATCCGTGAAGAAGGATCAATCATCGGATGTGGTTTGCCGTTAGTGAACCCATCATCCCCAAAGTCAATAAACGTATGCGCTTGGCTGATATGGATATCACCCAGCTGATATTCTGGATCTTTTGGAATGTTGCTATAGACATCGTCGTATTTCTCCATCGCTAGATACATTGCTTCATCACATAAAGTACCGCCGCAGAATAACCCACGAATATACTTCTGTTCTGGCTTCAGCTTGACCTTAATCTCTTCAATCAGCGGAAGGTTTAGCGGATGCTTGTCAATTTGGCTCTCATCGATGCCGGATAGAATTACCGCCTTTAGCGCGGCTTCTTTGGTTGTTTTGGCAAAATGCCCACCTGCCTCCAGAACAGCTTCCTCCGTTCCTCCGATAAAGCAGACTACGACAGGCTTATGCATATTTTTGATTTCATTCAGCACTTTTTGTTCCACACTTTTAGCTGGGGGCTTGGAAATCAACACAATGACCTTAGTGGCTTCGTCTTCGTTAAGCGCTTTCATAGCATCAAGCATCATTACTCCGCCGACACGTTCACTTAGGTCTCTGCCGCCTGTGCCAATCAACTGTGAGATGCCTCCGCCAAAATCGTGAATCCGCACGCTGATTTCCTGACTTCCTGTGCCGGATGCACCCACGATGCCGATATTGCCTTTACGAACTTTATTGGCAAAACATAAGGCCATATTTCCAATGATCGCGGTTCCGCAATCCGGCCCCATCATCAGTAATCCACGCTCATGTGCTATTTTTTTTAATTCAATTTCGTCTTCTACGCTTACGTTGTCACTGAACATCATGACATGGAGATTATTCTCCAGCGCTTTTCTTGCTTCTCTGGCTGCAAACGCTCCGTTGACTGAAATCACTGCAAGATTAGCTGCTGTCCTATTCTTCACTGCCGACTCAATTGTTGGATATTTAAGCTCTGTACCGCCAACTGCACTGTCTTTTTTAATAAACAGCTCTTCGATTGCTCCAAAGGCAACTTCAGCCAGCTCAGGGGATGCTGCTTTGATTACGATCATCAGGTCACTATTCTTAGCTTCCTCTAGCTCAGGGGTTATCAGCCCTACATTCGCTAATACCTCTTTATTCATTTGAGTAGCCATTGCGATAAAAGCTTGTTCGACACCCTCTATTTGATTCGCTTTGGTCGACAACGACATGAGCGAGACGGAATCAAAGTATGTGTTTCTTTTAATTACTATTTTAGTCGACATATCTTACCTCCAACGTTGTTCTAGATTAAGATCCAAACCGCTAATGATCCCCAAGGCAATATCTGTTCCGGAAGAAGAACCTATATCCAGCACTGCCGATAAGCCAAGAAGCATATTTTCCTTACTCTCATACATGAGCGAATGCAGCATCTGACCCATTGACTCTCTCACCTGACCCCAAGCCGCTTTTTTCAGAGCCATATAGCTTATTTCATTCGTTAATTCAGCTGCTTCGTTCACGACTTCCCTGCACCACGGCTGGTATTTACTAATAGGACTCTGAGGCAGATGGATCACAGCAAACAATCCAACTAAAAAATCATCTCCCGACGGAGTCAGACCTGGGCCTAATCCAATTAGTCGAATTGCATAATGAGCAGCATCTTCCATGCTGTCATTCGCCAAGGCATTCAGAAGACCTGAAGATCGCTCTTCCAGCAGTCGCATCGTTTCTCTCTCAAAGCAGCTAGAACCCGCAAACTGCTTCATACCGCCTGGTTTTCCATAGCTATTGATATAAGCTTTTGCCACAGCCAAATTATCTCTTAGCGTCTTTACTTCTTTTGGAAAAATAGATAGAGAGCTCTGCCAAACTGTCAGTTCCTTGATCGATATTGAAAGCTTAGTGCCAATATATAATTGATCATTCTCCGCAAAAACTTCTTCTCCCACAACCAGTCCAAGAACCGAAAAACTACTAACCTCTGTAATCAAAGTATTAGGCGCATTATCTACCCTACTGCTCGCAATGGTATATAATTCATCAGTTGCCTTGCACCTTACATTTATCGTCCGCTCAAATATGCTGTGTATATTTCCGAAAAATCTTGATTCTCGAATCCGATGAAAGAACGCGCTATCACTGGATATCCCAGCTTTTAAATAAGAGGTACACTTGCTCTGAGAATACTCCGTTTGATCGCCCCCTTGAGAAGGAAGTAGATAATGGTTTGGTCACTTATTGTCAGGTTATCCTATATAGAAAGCGTTCTCATAAAAAAACCGTAACGGTTGATGATGAATGATAGAAGATGTTACACTCAGTTCATAAAATTCCAAGAATGATGAAGATTGAGCTGCTTTCTGTGTGAAAAAGGATATTTTTGTGAAATATATCACAGTTTAACGGATAAACGTTACCTGACACCCTTATTGTAGTCCTCCGTACACTGGGGGTCATCATACAAGAACACTAAAAACAACAAGTAATCACTATGCACATTGCACAATGGGTGATGATGAGAGGTGTGAATTGATGCTAACGATAAAAGATATCTTACAAATCAAATCCATCGAAGGCATAAAGATCGTTGCGGGGCATTCTGGCCTAAACAATCAAATCTCCGTAGTTAATATCATCGAGAATCCGGACGTATTTGACTGGCTGACCTCGAACGAGCTGCTTTTATCCACCGGCTATATCTTCAAAGACAGCACGGAGCTGCAGAATAAATTCATTCATGAGCTGGTGGAGAATAACTGTGCAGGACTCTGCATCAAAATGAAGCGATATTTCGATGCTATCCCGCAGAACATGATCGAGCTTGCTGATAAGCATGGACTTCCGCTACTAGAGCTCCCTTTTGAATACACCTTGTCCAGAGTCATTGCGATCATTAACGAAAAGACCAACGCGGATTACGATGCAGTGAACCGACGTTCGCTCGACCTTCATAATGCGCTGTTCAAAATCGCGCTCGAAGGAGGCGGTATTGAGCAAATATCGGCGGAATTGTCCGACACGATCCATAACCCTGTTCTTATATTAGATAGAGACTGGAACCTACTCTGCTATACAGATCATAAGGATAACCCATCTCCACTTCAGGAATTCCTGCCACTGGTGAAGAACAGGCCTGTTTTTCCAACAGAGTTCACGGTAGCTTTCCCAAAGTATATTACTGAAATCAAAAAATCCATCAAACGCACCTACTATTCTCAGGGACAGCCGTACAAGTGCTGCATTATGCCGGTTTCTGTATCCAGTAATGCTTACGCGTATATCGTCGTTCTGCAAACGGTACGCAAGCTGGTTGAATTTGACTACACCGCGTTAGAGCATGTATCCACGATGCTTGCACTGGACCGGATCAAAGCCAAGGAAATCGAAGAGGTAAAGCATAAAATTAGGCAGGACTTCTTCGACGACTTATTAGCTGGCAATATTACTTCAACAGAAACACTGCATTCCCTATCTGCTATGCATGGGCTTAAAGTTAACTATGCGTATTACTGTACAGTTATCCATGTTGAAGCTACACAGCTGGAAAACTACACGGACATGGTTTATAGAAAATATGAAATGGAGCATATGGTCAAAAAATGTGTCAATTTGATCTATGGCTTGTCCAGTAATGCAGGTGGAGAGCTAATCTGTTACTATCGCAATCAGCAAATCATCATCTTGATCGGCAAAAATGAAAATAAACCGCCAATTTCCGTAAGCGATACGAAAGCCTTTGCTCAAGAGGTGCTGCAGTTGCTGGCTCAGGAAATGACTAAAAATCATTTTCTCATCGGCATTGGCAGTCAGTATAAGACACTTGCTTCGCTCCATCGAAGCTTCTTCGAGGCCCAGGAAGCTATGCGGCTCATGCAGCGGTTTAATAAAGACAGCCGGAGCATTGCTCACTTCGAGGATTATTCTGTCTATCATTTTCTGGATTCCAATATTAAGCCTACGGAAATGGAGACATTCTTTAACAAAGTTCTGGGAGGCATTCATGAACATGACCAGACGATGAACACGAGATTCATGTCTACCTTGGAGTATTATTTTATGTACAATCAGAATGTAACCGAAGCCGCCAAAGCGATGTTTATTCACCGCAACACCTTTATTTACCGGATTGATAAAATCAAAGATTTGCTAAATATAGATCTGAAAAACTCTGATGAGTTATTCGAGATTCAACTGGCACTTAACCTCTATCGATTGCTGCAAAGGGGTTAAAATAACGAAGGGTATTCCCGGCAACCATTACTCTAGTTGCACTGGAATACCCTTTTTTTCATAACGTCATAGCCCGTCCATATCTTGCTAAATATTCTTCCTTCTCCTTATAATCCGGCATTAGGCTTCCAACCCGTCGCCAAAAGGAGCGATCATGGTTCATATGCAGCAAATGACATAACTCATGGATGATCACATAATCGATAACCTCCACGGGAGCCATGGCCAGACGATAGTTAAAGGTTAGCTTTTTATCGGAACTGCAGCTTCCCCATTTGGTCCTGGACTCTACAATTTCGATACTCTTAGGTTTTACTCTAAGCTGCGTCTGGTACCTAGTGATCCGCTCTCCTATAAGCTTCTTGCAGCTAGAGAAATAGAACTTTTTCAGCTTTAACTGAAGTTGTTCTTCACTTAGCTCCGCTGTCTCTATAAGCTCATGCAGAGAATAATATTTGCCTAGATACAGGAACTTTCCTTCATCTTCGTACGCTCTGATCATCTTTGGCGTTTCACGAGCCGCTTCGAGACTTTGCAGCTTCTCCACAATCATTTTGCCATTACGCTCAACCACACTTTTAATCGTCTCTTCAGATGTTTTCTTAGGTACCTTGAGTGTTATGCGCCCTGACGAATCTATATGAATGGAGATTTTTTTCCCGTTTCCATATTGAACATTAAACTCGATCACCTGATTGTCGTAATCAATCTTCATACCCACCATCGTTTCTATAAGATTATTCGCAATAAAAAAGAAGAACGCACCTAGGCGTTCTCCTATTTTAACACGATTCCTCAATACACCGGATATCCCGCTACAAACATTGCCAAGTAAAGTATACTACCCACAACAGATATAACAGTAAGTGCAACATCCTTCGGCTTTTCATTAGTAAGCGCAACGGCTGCAAAAGCTAGCGGAAAGGCAACAAGCAAATAACGCGGGGCTGACAGCAGCCAGGTAGCTCCCACTACGAAAGCAAAATACACGATAAAATAAGCAGTATAGGATGGCCGTAGTTTTCTTGCTCCCATAAACATGATAATTAGTGCTGAGAATATAGCGATTAAATTGGGCAGCCACATGCCGAGAAAAGAACGGCTATCTCCACTTTTAAAGGTGCCCACCGCATATTCCATCTGATATCTTACGGTATCGAAAAAGAGATAGAACTTCTGTGACCAATGCTCCCTCTGGTAAATACTGAACTGAAAAGCATTTCCCGTAACATAGTAGTTGATGTAAAGATAAGCCAGCAAACCCATCGAAATGATAGCAAGACAACCAATGGCGGTGGTCAGCTTATGTATAAACGCTTTTTTATCTAGTAATTTATAATTCCCTATAAGTTCCCGTGCAAATTCAATCGCAACCGGTACAATCAACAGCACCCCTGGAGAACGCGTATACGCTGCGAGTGCACCGCATAAACATCCGATGAGCCATTCTTTTTTTCTCACAAAATATAAACACAACAGCGATAAGGCCAGAAATAGAGATTCGGTCATTGGGATGAAGAAAAAGAACGCAGCCGGAAATATAAAAATATACTTCACTACTCGCATAGCACTCTTTCGATGCATGTCTAGTGCGGCAAGCTCATAGGCGACCAAGGCAGCAACAAGCGAGCAAATATTAGAAACGATGAATCCAGCTACGAGATAATTCCCTACGAATACTTGAACTACTTTAATTAGATTTGGAAAAAAAGGAAAAAAAACAATATGGTATTTCGGATCTCCCTCCGTCACATACCAATTCTCCGCGATGCCCAAATAATGTGAAGCGTCGATCCCCGATATATGCCAGGTCTCAGCTATTTTGTTAAACAAACCACCGGAATAGCCATTCTGTATGATCAAAAATATATACCCGATAATCATAAGCAAGACCCTACTAGCCACTACCCAGCCGATAATATATAGCCAAGCCTGCTTTCTGTCCCGTGTTTTATTTTCCAAAGTTACTTCAGGCGCTGGATTTGTCAGAACAAAATCTGTCAAAACAGGTATAGTACGGAGTCCCAATAATATAAAAAGTACGAAACAGGCCACGGAAGCAAGGGTACCCATCATAGTCCAACTAGTGGTCGAGTTTACCCAGAAAATAGCCGTCACCATCATAATGAACATGAAGATGAAGGAAATGATTTTGTCGTGCTTTTTCATTTGAACCTCCAGAGATAAATTCTTACAATAATCTAGTTAAAAAAGGAAAATATTACGCATAGAAATATAATAGTCTCTGGAAATTTTTTTGTAAATCATTTCTTAGATCATCATAGATTCTAAAAAAAGCCTATGCACTGAAATGCATAGACTGTATGTATAGCACTATTTTAACAACTCTAACACGCCTTGAGGCTGTTGATTAGCTTGAGCCAACATGGCTTGTGATGCTTGAGATAAGACATTGTATTTGGTAAGCTTCATCATTTCCTTTGCCATATCTGCATCTCTTATTCTTGATTCAGCTGCTGTTAAGTTCACTTCGTAATTGGTTAGGTTATTATGGATATGTTCTAATGCATTTTGATACGCGCCGTACATTGAACGCTTGGATGAAACGGTATTTATAGCTTTGTCTATTTTCGAAATCGCTAATTCGGCACCTTGTCTAGTTGAAAGATCTATATCCGCAATTCCCAGAGCAGTAGTTCTAGCATCTGTTAATTTAACAGCGAAGTTATCCCCAGAGTTTGCTCCCACCTGAAGATTTACTGTTTTGTAATCATATGTGGTACCAGGGTTTGATCCGTAAGATACATTGAAATTGGTTATTCCAGTTGTAGTTGAAAAAGTGTAACTTCCGTCATCATTACTAATAATGTTATTTAATCTATCCGTAGAGCCCCCACCATTTAGATTAACATTAGCCAATTCATTTCCCTGTGGATCAAAAATGGAAAGACGATAATTATTATCTACTATTCCTCCAACGATGTAATTCCCATCTTTCATTTCTGTAATGCTAGTAAGTTGACTGGAGTTGGAAGTTTCATTTGATATATTCTTCTCCCACAATACGTTTCCACTACTGTCTAGTTTATAGATTAATCCACTAGTTTTAGTAGAGTCGTTATAAGAACCAACAATTATGGCCCCTCCATCACTGGTTGCGACGGCGCGGTAACCTTCATCATCCCCAGCAGCACCGACTCGTGTGTCCCATAACGGATTTAAGTTACTATCATATTTCACAACCCAGCTTGACTTATCGGTATAAGAACTGTTTAGTTTGAGACTTGATGAACCAATAGCCAAATAACCGCCGTCAGCAGTTTCAATAATAGAATTAAATTCTTCGCTTCCATAGCCAACAGGATTGGATTGTGAAGAACCCGCTATCGAGGTGGATTGTTGCACACCACTACTATTAAATTTAGCCATAAGGCCATCCCAATTTTGAATACCGGAACCCGTCCCTGCCACAATAAAGGAACCGTCACTAGTCTCAATTACTTCATTCCCCATAATGGAGTAGACGCCAGATACCCCTGTACTCCACTGCTCATTCAAATTCCCATCCCATTTGATTATATTTATTCTTTGATCGGAAACTGCCCCTGCTGAGAAATCATTTCCTAATAAAATATAACCACCATCACTAGATTCCTTAATACTATACACATCCATATTAGGAATTGCTTGTGACCAAACCAGATTACCCATACTATCTAATTTGAAAGGATTATTACCGGGAATTCTTATTCCGACATAACCTCCATCCGAAGTCTTAGATAAATCTCTGGCAGGTATGTTAGCTGTCCAATTCGTACTTATATTGCCCTGTACTGGCGTAATATTCGTGTTTACTTCAAGGTCATTATTCAATAAATGAATCCCATTAAATTGAGTGTTATTAGCAATATCATTTATCCCAAGCTTTATCTGCTCAACTTCTTTTTGAATCAATGTTCGGTCAAAATTTGTTAAGGTATCACTTGAAGCCTGTATTGCAAGCTCCCGTAGTCTTAGCAGATTAGGATCTTGTATAGTTCCAAGTCCACTCTCAGCAGTCTGAATTAGTGAAATACCATCCTGTGTATTCCTTGCTGCCTGAGACAATCCACGAATCTGTGCTCTCATTTTCTCAGAAATTGCCAATCCTGCAGCATCATCTGCCGCTATATTTATCCGAAGTCCAGAAGATAACCTCTCTTGTGAACTTGTAATAGATTTATTATTTTTATTTAATCTGTTCAAACTATTTAAAGACGTGATGTTGTGACCGATTCGCATTTAATCACCTTTCAATTGTTAGTATCTTCTATATCGGATAGTCCTTAGTAATTTTTTAGGTCAAATTACCCGTGTCTTAAGGCCTCGCCTTAAATTCCCACCGTCCCCCGCTGAAAAGTTGAATATTCACATACTAAAACGGCGATCTATCACCGGTTAAGCACCGACAACAGATCACCGCTAAAATTCTGACTAGATCATTATCATTCAAACGGATAAATCCAGAAATGCTCTGTTCCAAACCGAGCTTGGATCTCTTTATCATTTAAAGGTTTGCTGCCCAACAGCTCAGCAGCTTGGAATTGGGAACGATGCGCCTGAATGGACGCCATCTTGTGCTTGAGGAAATCTCTCACATCATTGATAACCTTTGGCTCCCCAATCTCTACAATATTATTAGCAAAAGCTATACAGTGAACAGGAGGTCTTTCTTCCTTCGGCAATCTTGCAACGGTTCGGATCACTGCAGCTCCAGTAGCATCGTGATCAGGATGAACGCTGTACCCTGGATAGAAAGTGATGATTAGCGAAGGTTTAAGCTCTTTCAAGAGCGCATCAATCTGCCCATCGAGCAAGACTTGATCTTCGAATTCTATCGTCTTGTCGTGAAAACCAAGCATTCTTAAATCCTGTATGCCAATAGCCTCGCAGGATTCCTCCAGCTCCTTCTTACGTATTTCCGGGAGGGTTACCCGATTCGCAAAGGGCGGGATGCCCATATTTCGGCCCATTTCTCCAAGCGTTAGGCATGCGTAGGTAACTTGGGTCCCATTTTGTATATGTTTGGCAAGGGTTCCTGATATACCGAAGGCCTCATCATCCGGATGTGGCAAAATAACAAGAATATGTTTTTCCACAGAACTCTTCATCTCCTCTTCCATTAGAACGGCTCTCGGCTTAATTGTAACGATACGATCAGTTTGCCTTGAGCATCATGTCCAGCCATAATCAATCTGCCTGTCTCACTCTCTTCATAGTGAGTTAGCCCTTCCGAATAAACCCAGCCCTGCGACATTTTTAAGCCGACCCGATAAGGACCGTTGCCGGAAATCGAACCATGGGAATATCGAATAATAGCATTGGTAATAAAAGTAGCGGCTGGATGCTTCGAACTATCTAAATGGGCAGCGTAGGCTCCCGTTGTCATCTCAAGATGGATATATAGATCCTGATCTTTAAGCAGGTCGATCCTATCTTGTACTTCCGATTGATTGATTAGCTGCAATGTTGCGCCTCCGTCTCTGACTGAATATATACATACAAAAAATAAGATCCATACCTTATAGAAGGACGGATCTGTTATATGATAAGCGGGTCCGTATTTCTTTTCAAAGTATAACGTGCAATGCTATGTAATTCAATGGATAGAGCGATCCCCTCCAAGTGTAACAGTAATGGACTGGCTTTTTACTGTTCACCTGAAGGGGATAATATCACTAAGAGGTTATGCAGTTTATATTAGATCACAAACTGATCTAACATCTTTACGATGACTTCACGCTTTACAGGCTTGCTGATATACTCGTCCATCCCGGCAGCTAGACAATTTTCGCGGTCACCCTTCAAAGCATTAGCCGTGACCGCGATGATGGGCGGACATTTCTCTTGATGCTCATCTCTTAACATCTTCATAGCCTCTATGCCGTTCATAATGGGCATGTGAAGATCCAATAAAATAAGATCAAAGGGTTCTTTCCGTGCTGCTTCAACCGCATCTATGCCGTTTGTTACGGCGATAACGCTGTGACCCATTTTTTCGAGTATTTTGGTCAGTACTAGCGCATTGATAGTGTTGTCTTCAGCAAGTAAAATTCTTGCTTCACGTGCGGTATGAAGCTTGTTAATGTTAGCCTCTTGGCGAGGGATTACCACTGATTTCTTGGGCTTGATTGTGAAGGTAACCGACGTACCGCTCTTGCCGTCACTCTCCGCATAGATCTCACCACCCATCATTTCGACAATTCTGCGGCTGATGGCAAGGCCAAGCCCCGTACCTTCATGTCTCCGCATCATAAAGCTATCCACCTGCTCAAACGGTTCAAAAATATCAGTAAGTCGATCAGGATCAATTCCAATGCCAGTATCGGTTACCGTAAAGGCAAGCAGGGAGGGATCTTCCTTTACAAGCCTAACTTTTACCGATATGCTGCCCGCCGGTGTGAATTTCACAGCATTGCCTAGCAGGTTCAAGAACACCTGCTTCAAGCGTTCCTCGTCACCGTAAATAAATTCCGGAACGTCATGATTTATGATGCTGGTGAGCTCCAGATTTTTTTGTTCAGCTTTTATTGCGATAACAGAAAAGCTGTCCTTGAGGCAAGTTCGCAGATCGAATGTATCCTCTTGCAGCTCGCTACGGCCTGCCTCAATTTTTGAAAGATCAAGGATATCATTGATTATATTGAGCAGGATTCCTCCGCTTTTGCGAATGATTTCTACATATTCACGTTGTTCTTCATTAAGCTCTGTTTCAAGCAGAATATCAGTCATGCCGATCACCCCGTTCATGGGAGTGCGAATTTCATGACTCATCATAGCCAGGAACTCACTTTTAGCTCTATTCGTGGACTCTGCGGCTTCCTTAGCTAGCGACAATTGCCTTTGCTCGGAAATGTCCTTGCATATAAGGTAAAATCCGATATTATGATTGTTCACATAAATGGGTGCAATACTGGTGAGCACTTCAACTACTTCGCTTTCCTTAGTGACAAGCTTATTGATATACTGCTCAACCGTATTATCGTAAAGGGCTCTTTCCAGAATGCGCTGGACATTCTCTTCTCCAATCAGACTTGCAAGCTTCATCCCGATCAACTCGGACTCGATGGCGTAGCCCGTTATCTTTTCAGCCATACTATTGGTGTTAATGATTCGACCATCAAGGTCAAAGGAAATGACGGCGTCATGGTTGTATTTTTTAAGCGACGTATACCGTTCAACAGACTCCTGAAGGCGTTGCTCGGATTCCTTTTGCTTTGTAATGTTAACGATTTGGCAAATGAAATATGCTGGCTGATTCGACTCGTCGCTGAATAAGTGGAGAGTAAGCTGTCCCCAAATATAATCTCCATTTTTTGTGATAAACTGCTTTTCCATCTGCAATCTTGTTTTCTCACCCAAGAGTGCCTTTAAATCATGAAGGTTGCCGAAATCTTCGGGGTGAGAAAGGTCTTCTAACCGCATACCCTCAAACTCTTCAGTGGAATAACCAAAAGTCTGTTCAAAGGCTGGGTTTACGGTCAGAATCAAACCATTTGGCGCTAAAAGGGCAATCCCAAAGGAGGCGTGATTAATCACCTGTTGGTTGAACTGTTCCTGGTTTAGATTTACGCGATGCATAGCGACCTCCATGGATGATGTGATTTTTGCGTGAAAAAATAGACCTTCTAATTAGAAGGTCCTATTTATAGCTTATAGTCTAATTTACCCACTTTGTTGTTAATTGAATCCGTTAATTTAACGGGATCGAATAGAACACTCTGGACCCCTTATTGTTCGTATACCAAATGATTTTGTCCCCACTAATAATAGGACTGCACTCTGATAAGGCAAAATACTTGATCGTTTGGATGTCGCTAGTAGCTTTTCCCGCTCCATCTATAAGAACATATTTCAGGTCAACCGGATGATTCTCTTTATCAAACTCCTGCCACAGCACCATCATTTTGTCGTCTGTAATTTTTACTAGTTTAGGGATGGACGCGATCAGGTTCGTGCCTACATATTTAGCCAAGGTGATGTGATTCACCGAAGTACTGCTCAGGTTGGACTTGGGCAACACACTAAGCATGACATCCCTTTGGTCCGTTTCTAAACCCACCATCTCATAAGATGTATACTCTTTGACTAGTGAATGATCTACCGAATTCATAGCGACTATATAGTTCGCCGAGGACAGCTCAAATCCGCCTATAGAAACACCCGTCGCGTTCGCTCCGATTTTGCCGGGAATATTAAATAAGTCTACTTCGTTATAACTGGCTCCGTCTCCTTTATTCAGAACAATCGAACGGGGATAAGCATCACCATGATCGACTAGAACATGCGCTGCACCATCAAACAATACATATTGGTCAAAAGAGTGACTGACATGATTCTTCTGGAATCTTCCCAGATCATTGGTCACAGTCATGGATTTAGTATTTACGATAATAGTAAGCTGGGATTGATGATTTAATTTATCTTCTGTCGTGTATCTTGTACGTGAGGTGTGAAATACAAGCGTATCTCCAGCCTCAGCCATACTACCGGAGCCTGAATCAAACGGGCTAACGGTATAGCTCTCCCCACCCTTTATGGAGACACTGTCTACTCTATTGAAGCTTTTATCATAACGGACAATACGAATGACTTCTTTGCTATCATTCTCTTCGCGGTTCTCTTGGCCAAAAGCAATATAGTTATACTTCTCCCCACTAAAGAAGCCACCAAACACCGGAAGCTCAAAAGGAATGCTCTTATTGCCTGTTAGTTCGTACTTCTCATTGTACGTTTCAATCGTAAACTCTTTGTTCGCCTCAATAACACTTACAGTCCCATCCTTATTATTCACAAGATAAGAAGAGGCCGTACTTTTCCATCTAGGAAAATAAGAAGATTCCCCGTTACTCTCAACTACAGCCGCCGTCTTTACCCGGTAAGCATGATCTGGGATTTTGGAGAATAACGATATGCGATCAGACTGAACGTCAAATTCAATATCGAACGGGATTTTACCCGCCAAATCTCTCAACTGAAAATAATTGTTATCATCAATATTGTACGCCGTAATAGACTGCAACTGTCCATTGACCAGCACCTTAGAGTTGGAAAGCGTAGCTGCATAATTTTTATTGCGGCTATAATAGTTGCTCGTAGTTTTCTTTTCGGGCGTATAAGCTTGTCCAGTTATGATCTCAATCGCATTGTTCGCTTTATTCCAAGTGATATCAAACTGGCTGCTCGTTCCCGAGAAATACTCTGCCAAATCGCGTAGTCTGAAATAATTGTTATTCGATATGTTGAACCCATTCAGGTTCCGCTGTTCTCCATCAAAATATGTACTGCTCTCTGTTACCTTAGCCTTCACCGTATTGCCCGCAAAGGTTGTAGTGCCGAGCGCTGGTATAACCAGTAATAACATCAGCAATATACTAAAAATCCTCTTCATCCGTCTTTCCTCCATTAGATATATTCATTAGCTATTATATTTATCGGTAATTTGCTGTGCCACCTTAATTTAGAAAGGAACGTCAAAAAGCACAATCTGCATAGTCTCGCGATCTTCGTTCTATCGTTTGGTTGCAGGTAATCCGTCTCTCAAGAAAAAAGCCGGCCAAACTCAGGACAATACCCCTGAAATTTAGTCGGCTGATCTTAAACTTGGTTTGTTTTAGAAGCATGAAGCCTTTTTAATGTAATCTTTCATCAAACATGAGTTGAATTTGAATACCAAAGGGATCCTCAATGATACCGTAGGCTTTACTAAACACATTGCTGGATAACGGAGAAATAATTTTCACGCGCTCGTCTGTGATTAAGCTTTTATAAAAACCTTCAATCCCCTCTAAGTCAGCACTTTGAATACATAATGAAGTGTTATTGCCCACTGTATATTTCTCATTCGTATTCATTGTATCTTCTGCTATCATTATTTTTGTTTTTCCGATTAACAGAACAGAGTGAGTAATATAATCCTTATTTTCATCCGTAAGCTGTATGGAGCTGTCACGCTCTGCAAGTTGTTGATAGGTGACACGTAACAATTCCTCTGCGTTAAAATGTTTTTTGTAAAATTCTATAGCTTCCTTGGCTCTTCCCTTCATCGATAAGAAAATAGCTACTTCTAGTGTTGTACTCATAGTGTAAATCTCCTTCGTATATTTGATATGTGATCTTAAACTTATTATCATATATAAAGGTATCAAAACATGACACCTTAATAAGGAGCTTTTTATATGAAGAAATCAGAACGATTAAATGACATGATGAGATACTTAAACGGGCGAGAGTTTTTTAATCTAAGTAACCTTATGGAGAAATACAATATTTCAAAAAGCACAGCGCTACGTGATGTTACTTCATTAGAACAATTGGGTATGCCTATATTCGCGGAACATGGAAGACACGGACGTTATGGTATTCTAAAAAACAGATTGTTATCCCCTATTATTTTCACGATAGATGAAGTCTATGCGCTGTATTTTGCCATGCTGACGTTAGAATCTTATCAATCTACACCCTTTCATCTAAGTGTTAACAAGCTAAACGAAAAGTTCGAGCACTGTCTATCGAGTACACAAATCAACCAGATTCACAAAATGAAAAAGGTCCTGCAATTCGAAATGTATCAGCATAAGCATGTCAGCCGTTTTTTAGATAAAATCCTAGCAAGTATTCTAAATGAGAGTGCCTGTAACATTGAATATACAAAAGAAAACCAAACAAAAAGCTACCCTGTTCAATTCTTTAGGATTTCCGCTAAGTTTGGTCAATGGTATGCCACTGGAATAGAGCTTGCGACGAATACATATAGAGTTTTTAGATGTGATCGAATAACCTTCATTGAAGAAGAGGAAAGCAAGGCTCGTTATTCTATAGAAGAACTTCTTAGTCGTTCATTAGAAATCTATCAGTCTGCGAAAAGTATTGACTTTGAAGTTGAGATTGCGGAACAAGCAAAGGATATTTTTTATAAAGAACATTATCCTTCTATGGAAATAGAGGTTGGTCCGAAAACAGTCATTAAGGGATTCTATAATCCAGGTGAAGAGGATTTCTTGGCTAATTATTTTATCCGATATGGTCATGCTGTTACATCCGTGAAACCTGAAGCCTTAAAACAAATAATCAAAGATAAGTTAGAGCAACTGGTAAATCACTATCAAAAAATATAAAGCTAATCAAAAGGGGTAAAAAACATAGCTTGGAGAACTGCCTTAGCCTTTTTGAGGTTGCGCGTATCCAGTTGGTTAAGCATGTCTACGATTTGACTCATTTCATCGTTTTCCACTGGCTCAAGAGATGCTCCGGTAGTTAATAGTTCTTTTTCAGCAACAGATTCCGAATGAACCCATGACGCTTCCAAAGTATCCTCGAAGGCTTGGATTATAAATAACAATTCATCTGTGTTATATCTCTGTAGAAACCGGTTTATCCCTTTATTCATCTGCTTATGTAGGGCTAAATGCAAATCGAATATTTCTTTCCCTAGAGATGTTGTAAGAAAAAGCACTTCTTTTTTATTATCGGGGAGAAACTCCGTGCGAATAATTTCCTGTTGCACTAATCTTCTTGTAATTTTGGACACGCTGCCTTTAGGAATTCCGAATTGCTTCGAAATAGTAGTGCCATTCACCGGCTCAAGCTGTCCAATTGCATCTATTACATGCAGCATCATGACTGTGGAGTCTTGGAGGAAATCAATGATAAGGGGATTACTGCAGTTCTGAATCAACCATGCCTTCTCTTCGTCATCCTCCGATTGAAATCGCTTTTGTAATTGGGGAATCTTCTCTATTAATTTTTTTATCAAAATATCCTTATTAGGTAATTTCTCGAAAGAATGCGTCACTGTTACGTCTCCTCGTAAATTCATCTTATGCTCATTTTAACAAGATACAGCTCATAAATAAAGTTTCCTAGAAATAATATTGACAACAAGGAAACTTAAAACGTATTATTGTTTCCACAGTTAATATTTAATTTCTAGGAAACAATAAATCATAAAGAAGGTGTTTATATGAATGTCTTAATTATTTTTGATCATCCCTACGGTGCATCAGCGTCCGAGAATATCCCCCATCAGCGAAGCTATTCCGCAGCTTTATTAGCCTCCGTTATGCGAGGTCTCACCACCAAAGGCCATACGATTGATTTTATCGACCTGCATACCGATGGATTTGATCCGGTCATGTCACGCGAAGAACTCACTGCTTGGCGACAAAAGAAAACCACCGACCCGCAAGTCGCCAATTATCAGCAGCGTCTTATAGCAGCGGATCATATCGTCTTCATTTTTCCTATATGGTGGGAAGCCATGCCCGCTCTTACCAAAGGTTTTCTTGATAAGGTATTCGCAAAAGGCATTGTCTACGAAGAAACTAAACCTGGGCGGCCCTTCAAATGCTTGCTCCCGTATATTAAAGGAGTGTCCCTGCTGACCGTAATGAACACACCCGACTTCTTTTATCGCTGGATTTTTGGCAACCCCATCACCAAAATTCTATTCAGAGGCACCTTCCGCAAAATGGGAATACGGAAAAACCTCCGTTGGTATAATTATGCCGGGATGTCAGATCGCAGCTTAGAAGAGCGGGTGAAGCATCTTGATAAAACTGAACAACGGTTTGCACGACTGGACTAAACTAGACTAGACTAGATCAAATTACTCAAGCGCTGACTGATTCTGAGGCTAGCCTAATATAAAAAAACACGCCAATAACTGGCGTGTTTTAGTTAAATTTATTAAAATTCTTCATACGATGCGGGATCTTGATCAGCTATGCGACCTGTTGGCGAGGTTAATGCGGAAATAACGGTCATCTCAGCTTCCGATAATTGAAAATCAAAAATATTCAGATTATCGCGCTGATGCTCTAGAGAAGAAGCCTTTGGAATGGGAATAGCCCCAAGCTGTATATGCCAACGTAAGATAACTTGCGATATCGATTTATTATGAACCTTACCTATTTCCGCTATTTTCTCATTTTCCAGTACGCTGCTAGCTCGTCCCAATGGACTCCACGATTCAATCACTACCCCATGCTCTTTGTTCCATGCACGTTGCTCTTCCTGATTAAAATGAGGATGCAGCTCAATCTGATTCATGCTCGGCGCTACGCCAGTTTCTTGTATCAAACGCTCGATATGCTCCGGCAAAAAGTTACATACACCGATGGAGCGGATCAAACCTTGCTTCCGTGCCTCGATCATCGCCTGCCAGGCTTCAACATATAAATTCACTCTAGGGTTAGGCCAGTGGATGAGATAGAAATCATAATAATCCAATCCGGCTCTGAATAAAGACTCCTGTATGGTGGCTAATGCTTCTTTATAAGAGTGATGGCGACCTGGCAGCTTGGAAGTAATGAGCAGTTCTTCCCTAGGCACAGAAGTTTGCCGAACAGCCTGGCCTACAGCACCTTCGTTCTCATAATTAAACGCAGTGTCGATCAGACGATAGCCAACATCAATCGCCTTAGTGATGTTTTGTGCTCCCTCAGTACCATTTAACGCGTAAGTACCAAAACCAATAGCAGGCACCTTAACTCCATCGTTCAATATGATTTCAGGTATTCTCTCAGTCATCGTCGCACTTCTCCTTTGTTGTCATTTAAGCCCCTGCCGATCCATCTTATAATTATTATAACATCTTCATAGTAAACTCAATCATTGGGTTACCTGAACAACCTCTAGCTTATTGGTATGCCGCTTTCGTGGGCATCCGATTTATTTTTTATAGTAAAATGAATCTACAGCACTGGATTTTCGTAATGTTATGAATTAAAAGTAGAGATAAGAGGTGTACCCAATGAAGGAGCAATATCCAGCTAGGCTTGAATTGTTCGCAGACAACGCTCAGAGGATCAAAAAAGCTTTTCCATGGCAAAATGCAATGGTTAATCGGTTAGCGGCACTATTGTATGCTGTAGAGGACAAAGTTGCAGATGACGAAGCCATTCGTGCTAGCTACGAGCTAATTAAGGAGAGTACCGGGATTTTCTCTCAATTTAGAGGGGCTTCGGTGATCAGCATTGCTGCCCTGCTTTCACTTTCTGACGAAAAGGAAACTCTGCTTGCAAACACATTTGCCGTGTATGATTTAATGAAGGAAGCCAAATTCAGAGCCTCTGATTATCTCGTCGTTGCTGCCTATCAAATCGCTGCTAATGCAACATCGGATCGATATCAGCGTACGGTAGAACGAGCAAAGCTATTTTACGATAGTATGAAAGCAAAACATCGTTTCCTTACCGGACAAGACGATTATATCTTCTCCGCTATGCTTGGTCTTTCCGATATCGATGTTGAGAGTGGCGTGGACCGCATGGAGCAGCTCTATGTAACACTTAAGCCCGAATTTATGTCAGGCAACAGTGTGCAAGCCCTGACCCAGGTATTGGTTCTTGGGGAAGAAGCCCCTCAAGCAGCGGACCGTGTATTGGCATTAAGAGATGCATTTCTTGCACAGGGTATCCGGCTAGACAAGGAATATACCCTCTCCTCGCTGGGCGTGTTATCCCTGCTCCCTTGCAACAAGGAGGACATCGTTACTGATGTCTCAGAGACTTACGAATTTTTGCGTACAAAAAAGGGCTTCGGTAACTGGTCTATTGGCAAGCAGGAATTACTGCTCTTGTCTTCTGCACTGGTAGCCTTCAGATCTGTGGAGGATGTACAAAACGGCGTATTAACTACGATGCTCTCCACCAACATTACCAATATTGTGATTGCTCAGCAGGCGGCTCTTGCCGGGGCAGCGGCTGCGTCAGCTGCGGCTGCAGCTTCTTCTTCGAATTAGATTGAATCGTGAGGGAGAGACATGGACTCCATAAAAAGATTCACAACTAGAAATGAAGAATTGTTAAACCTTCTACTTAATATTTGGGAATCATCCGTGCGGCATACTCATCTTTTTCTAACCGAGCAGGATATTGATGCTTTGCGGCCACTGGTCACGCAGGCGCTTGAGGGCATAAGTGATTTGTTGGCTTTTTCAGATGATCAGGAGCAGTTGCTTGGCTTCATAGGGGTTCAGAATAATAAGATAGAAATGCTGTTTGTAGAACCTGCTGCAATGGGAAAAGGCGTTGGAAAAGCACTTGTAGCTTATGTCATACAGGAACTCGACGTACACCTCGTAGATGTGAATGAGCAAAATCCCCAAGCTTTAGGTTTCTATGAGCATATGGGATTTCAGGTTTTTGAGCGTTCAGCACTCGACGAACAAGGTAATCCTTTTCCTATCCTGCACATGTCGCGTAAGTAGCCTTTTCCTATGTAGGAGACAGTTCGATGCATTTTATTATCGTAAAAAAACAACAGAGCAGCGATTCTCAAACGAGAGAATCGCTGCTCTGTGTTTTAGTTGTCTGCAGTTTAGGTTGGCGAAGCTAGGAGCGGATAGGAGTAGATAAGAGGAGCTAGGCGAAGCGGCTTCGAGTATTCGGTTCACCTATAACTAATATCTGCAACTACTTCTACTTCTACTTCCGCATCTACATCTACCTCTACATTTACTTCTACGCCTATATCCTCATGCACATCGCCGAATCATAGTTCCCTGTTGCTTACGGACTCAGGGGGCGCTATTTGCTCATTTGTCGCCTTTGAGGCATAGTTTCGGACTCCAGTGTCGCTATTACATAGAAAGAGCCGCATTTCTGACGTTTTTTATGCCAATAGCTGCTATGGAGTCCGATAACATCCCAAATGGCGGATAATCCGGCGTTTAAGGTCATCTGGGTCCGATAGCGTCGGGCATAGATTCAGATAGCAAACTATATCGTCAGAAATCGTCGGATGGCATCCGATAGCGAACGATAGCGTCGATTCCTAACCATCCCCTGTTCCTTACGGACCCAGATGACGCTATTTGCTCATTTATAGCCTTTGAGGTATAGTTTCGGACTCCAGTGAAGCTATCCATAGAAAAAGCCGCAGCTATGGCGTTTTTAGATGCTATTCCACCGACTTCAAAGCCTCTATCATATGGATTCGTTTGAGCTTAATATGCATGAACGCCATGACAATACCGGAGAACAACAGTGTTAGGAGCGCCGCATAAATATAACTTGGCCACTTGATGATCGGAGCGAACATCGTCGCATCCAGCTCAGCCGTCTTCAGGACGAAGCTATGCAGCACTATGCCGAGACCCGATCCAGCCACAATACCGAGTAGGCTAAGCAGCATATTCTCGCGGTAAATATACATGGTTACTTCCTTGTCGTAGAAACCCAGTACCTTAATGGTTGACAGCTCCCGGATCCGCTCGGACACATTGATATTGGTCAAATTGTAGAGGACGACAAAAGCCAACGCCGCCGCTGAAACAATGAGCACCAAGGTTACAACGTCCATACTCTTCATAGTCTCATCGAAGGCGGAGCCTACACTGCTGGAAAAGCTGATGGCAGCGACGCCCTCATTAGCCGTCAGCTTTTCACCAAATTTATCTTCCCATGTCTTATCATGTGCGGTGTAGTTCAGCAGTTCTGTGTTGAATAGCGGTTTTTCTCCGAACACAGAAGCATAATACGCCGGTGTCATATAAACATAGTGCATTACATAATTCTCTGTAATCGCTGCGACCTCAATCTCGAACGTCTCATTATCTTTGTCCACCACGGTCAATTTATCACCAGACTCCAGCCCATACAGCTTAGCCAGCTTCTCTGAGATAATAGCCCCCTCATCCGTAAGCATCCGCCCTTCTCCACTTTTTCGATCACGCAACTCCACGAAATCGGATAAAGAGTCAACGGAGGTAGGAACGAACAGATGAACCTCTTGATCATTTACACCACTAGCATGTGCGGTCATCCGTTCTTGCGCCACACTCAGCGTCCCAGTTACTGCAGTTTCACCAGCAATTAGTTTTTCGTAGGCTTTTAGCACATCGGCAGACACATCTTCATGCAGTGCCACAAGTGCATCATATTTCATAATCGTGCCGAATTGCGACCCGGCGATGCTGCCAATTGAATCCTTGAGACCAAATCCCGTCAGGATCAGCGCTGTACAGCCAGCCACGCCGAAAACAGTCATGAACATCCGCTGCTTATAGCGGAATAGATTCCGTGCGGTAACCTTTTGGACAAAGCTCAATCGCTTCCATACAAAAGTGATCCGCTCCAGTAAAATACGCTGGCCACTCTTTGGTGCCTTCGGACGCATCAATACGGAAGCATTGCTGCGTAATTCTACCCGTGAAGCAATCCACGCCGTCAACGTAGTACATATTAACGCTACGATAACGGATATGATCGAATACGAAAGATAGAAGTTCTTCGTGATATCCGGTAAATTATAGATTGCACTATACGCATCGTAGATAATACCCGGAAACAGGGTAAAACCAACCGCAAGACCCGCAATTGAAGCCGCCAGACTGGCAAGCGTACCATAGACCAGAAATTTGGCCATAATGTCGCGGTTGCCATAACCAAGTGCTTTCAGTGTCCCGATCTGCAGGCGATGCTCCTCAACCATCCGTGTCATGGTCGTCAAGCTGACCAGCGCAGCAATCAGGAAAAAGAACACAGGAAACGCACTGGCAATCGCCGACAACCGATCAGCGTTATCTTTATATTCGGCATATCCCGGATTAGCGCTTCGGTCAGTAACGTAGACCTTAAGCTGCTCCAGCTCTGCAAGCTTTTGCTCCCCTGCCGCCAATTCCTCCTTGGCAGAAGCAAGTCCGGCAGCAATTGCCTTCATACTTGCAGCCTGTTCCTGCTGCACTTCCTCCGGCTGGCGCTGCAAATCCGCAAGCTGCTGCTCGGCGGCGGCCACCTTTGCGCGGCCACCAGAAAGCTCTTTCTCGCCTTCCGCCCGCAGCTCAGCAAGCCGTGCTTCCGGCACGCCGGACATCGCCTGCTCTACAGCATGGGTATGCTGTTCGATCAGATCTTCATATTCCGGCGAATAAGCCTTCACCCCGGTTGTATCCTTAAAGGACAGATAGACTTCCGTATACACCGGAAGCTTGAAATCTGACTCCGGGATCGCGGCGAACGCATCCGCCGTACCTTTGCCGATCCCACTGGTGCCCCGGGTACTTTGCTCAATAAACTGTGGACTTCTAACAAAGCCAACTACGGTATACTCCAATGTCTCGAAGCTGTTCGACAACTCCGCATCCGTACCGTTTCCACTGAAAGATACCTTGTCACCCAACGCATATTCTTCCGCTAGCTTATCGTCCAGCACGATTTCACCGGAATGCTCCGGTAGATGGCCTTCAATTATACGGTATTGATTAAGTGGTTTATCCGTGTTGTAAGAATTGACTTTAAGTATTAAGGCATTATCACCTATGAATACATCTGCACTATAGCTCGGTTGAATCTCATCGATCCCCTGTACATTTCTGAGTAATCCAATGTTGTCTTCGGTCAGGCCGTAGTTAGTCTGCACCTTCAGATCCATCAAGCGCTGCTCTTTGTAAAAGGTTCCAGCTGTATTCAGCATATCTGGCCCAGTAGCCTTGATTCCGGCAAAAAAGCTGACGCCTAACATAATAATTGCAAAAATCGAAATAAACCGGGCTTTGGTATGCCCAATTTCACGAAAAATATCTTTCCACAATGCTCGCTTTTTCATAGATGCCTTCTCCTTACCATTCAATATCGTCAACGGATACCGGCGAAGGATTGATCACCATCTTCCGTACCTTAGCGTTGTTAATCTCTATAACCCTGTCAGCCATCGGAGCGATCGCCAGATTATGTGTAATTACGATGACCGTTGTCCCGGTGTTACGACAAGTATCCTGCAGCAGCTTCAGCACCTGCTTGCCGGTGTTATAATCAAGCGCCCCTGTCGGCTCGTCGCAGAGCAGCAGCTTCGGCTGTTTAGCCAACGCTCTGGCGATAGCGACACGTTGTTGCTCACCACCGGACAACTGAGCAGGGAAATTATCTAACCGCGCGCCCAGACCCACATCCTCCAGCACCTTACGTGCATCTAGTGCACGCGGGGAAATCTGCGAAGCAAGCTCAACATTTTCCAGTGTGGTCAGATTAGGTACTAGATTATAGAACTGAAATACAAAACCTACGTCATTTCGGCGGTAGCCTGTCAGCTCCTTGGCACTAAACTTGGCGATATCAATGCCATCCACAATGACCTGACCTTCATCGGCGGAATCCATGCCACCCAGAATATTAAGCACCGTAGATTTACCCGCACCACTTGGGCCGACGATCACGGCAAATTCACCTTTTTTTATCTCAAAATCAATCCCGTCATTCGCGACAATTACATTCTCGCCCATCTTGTAACGCTTGTACTCCCCTTTTACAGCAACAAAACTCATTCCTCTTCCTCCTGTCCCTATCCGAACTAAGTCTAATTACTCTACATTGTCTCAGTTTATCATAATTAGAACGCCCAAGCCCGAATGGCAAACCCTCATTACACAAGGTGAAATTCACATCATTAATAAGTTCTTTTTTTTGTAACAATAATGTAACAAGGAAATTTTACCGTAAACGATACTTAGTCATTTGATAATGTTATAATCACTTTGTTTTATTTACTCTTTTCAGGCAAGAGTGAAAGAACAAGAACAATCAGAAACAGGTGATCAGATGTTCGAACTGAAATGGCTATGGCAGAACCTAGAGGGAAACCGGACGCGATATATTCTGGCACTCTGCCTTTCGGTGGTGGGCTCAAGTCTTACAATCGTGAATCCGTACATCAGTCAGCGCATTGTCGATACGTTTATAGCCGGTGACAACGCCCTGCAGAATCTTACACAAGAACGGCAATTATTGATTATGCTCTGTCTGGGCATGATCGGATTTTCTCTACTGCGCACAGGTCTCGCATATTTCACGACCATGCAGTACGAGATATCCTCGCAAAATATGATGTACAATGTCCGCATTTATTTGTACAACAAAATTCAGGGACAGGACAGAAAATACTACGATCATAATCGCACCGGCGATCTCATGACCAAGATGACAGGCGATCTGGACATGGTCCGTCACTCTATGGCCTGGATTTTTAAGACGATCATTGAATCGCTAACGATCTTCCTTGCCGCCGTTATCTATTTTTTCACCATAGATGCGGAACTGACGCTGTGGATGCTTATCCTGTCACCGCCCATTTTTATCGTGGCTTACATATTCGCTAAACGCGTCCGTCCTATGTATATTGACCTGCGTGAACGGCTGTCCCAGCTTAACACGACTACACAGGAGAATATCTCAGGCAACCGTGTGGTCAAGGCTTTTGCCCGTGAGGAATTCGAGGTCGAAAAATTCACAGAGAAGAATGTCAACTATTCTACAGCGAACAAAAAGGCCGCCCTTGTATGGCTTGATTATTTTCCTTATCTGGAATCCTTCGCTCAGGGCTTCAACGTAATCCTTATGTTGGTTGGTGGTTTGTTCCTTATGAACGGCCGGATCACCTTCGGTGAGTTTATGGCCTTCTCTTCGCTTATTTGGGCTATATCCAACCCTATGCGCAACATCGGTATCATTATCAACGACATTCAGCGCTTTTTTGCGAGCTTGTCCAAAATCGTAGATATCTATTATGCCCGGCCAAATATTGTTAATGAGCATACTGTCACTGACAAACGCCGTTATGAAGGCCGTATTGAATTCGATCATGTCCGCTTCAAATATGATAGCGCTATCGTACTGGACGATATTAGCTTTACCGTTGAACCCGGTGAAACTGTAGCAATCATGGGCGCGACAGGATCAGGCAAAACAACAATCATCAACCTCATCCCTCGCTTCTACGATGTAGCTGAAGGGCGCGTACTCGTAGACGGTGTTGATGTTCGGCAGCTGGAGCTTGATGAACTTCGTGGAAATATCGGCATGGCGACCCAAGATGTACTCTTGTTCTCTGATACCATTGATGGAAACATCGCCTATGGCGATCCTGATCTTCCGGAAGAAGATGCAATGGGTTATGCAGAGCTCGCAGCCGCACACGACTTCATTACCAAAATGCCTGAAGGTTATGATACCGTTGTCGGGGAACGCGGAGTCGGACTGTCGGGGGGGCAAAAGCAGCGTATTGCCTTAGCGCGTGCTTTGGCGGTACACCGTCCTATCCTGATTCTCGATGATACGACCTCTGCGGTCGACCTTGAGACGGAGGAGCATATCCAAAAAAGTCTACGTGAACTGGACTATCCTTGTACGAAAATTATTATTGCGCAGCGTGTATCTACTACCTCGCAAGCCGACCGTATTCTCATTCTGGATGGCGGGAAGCTAGTTGAGGAAGGGACACACACTGAACTGCTGGCGAAACGTGGTTACTATTACGAAGTGTTTAAACTGCAGAACGAGGGTATTGGAAGGCAGGTGACCGCAAGTGGCAAGGAATAAATTTGACGTCGATGAAAATCTTGAATCGCCGTTTAATATAAAACACTTCCGGCGTGCGATGGTATATATCAAACGAAAGAAAACCCCAATGATTGTTGCGTTCGTGCTCAGTGCACTTTCAGCAGCCATTTCACTGTCGGCTCCGCTGATCATGCAACATGTCATCGACGTGACCATTCCGGCAAAAGAGAAGCTTGCACTGCTGGGTTGGGCTGCACTGATGCTTGTGACCATCGTGGTCAGCGTTTATCTGGCTACGATACGCTCGCGCATCATGACGAGTGTTGGGCAGGATATTATTTTTGACATCCGAACGGATTTGTTTAAGCATCTGCAAGAATTGCCTTTCAAATATTATGACGACCGTCCACAGGGCAAGATCCTTATCCGGGTCGTAAACTACGTCAACGCCGTTTCAGATGTGTTGTCCAACGGGATTATCAACTTTATTCTAGAAATCGTGAATTTGCTCTTTATCGCAGCCTTCATGTTCGCTGTCGATGTACGACTCTCATTTGTCATCCTTGCCGGACTGCCAGTCTTCCTTGGCATCATGCTGCTGATCAAAACCCGGCAACGCCGGGCATGGCAAGCAGTGTCCAACAAAAGCTCCAACCTGAACGCCTATCTGCAAGAGAGCATTAGCGGTATTGGTGTGACACAAATGTTCTCCCGGGAACAACGTAACGAAGGAATCTTCACACGTCTCGCGGGTAATTTCCGTAAAGAATGGATGAAGGCTCAACGTTACAACTTACTTATTCCGTTCTCTGTAGACAACTTGTCTACGATCGTTACATCATTAATTTTCCTTGTAGGCCTACTAACACTGAGTCCTCAAGACATGACCCTCGGTGTCATTCTGGCGATGAGCAGCTACGCTGCCCGCTTCTGGCAGCCGATTCTGAATCTTTCGAACCTGTACAATAACTTCATCAACGCCGTTGCCTATCTTGAGCGTATCTTCGAAACGCTGGATGAACCGGTTACCGTCAGTGATATCCCGGATGCAAAAACACTGCCATCTGTACAGGGCCATGTCACCTTCGACGATGTAACTTTCGCCTATGACCCGGGGCTTAATATTCTGGAGAATATCTCCTTCAAGGTCAAAGCGGGAGAAAGCATCGCGCTGGTAGGACCCACAGGTGCGGGCAAAACAACCGTCGTCAATCTGATCTCACGCTTTTATAACATTTCCAGTGGTCAGATTCTGATCGACGGCCAGGATATCTCGCAGGTGACGTTAAAATCTCTTCGCAGTCAGATGGGGATTATGTTACAGGATAGCTTCATCTTCTCCGGTACCATTCTGGACAATATTCGGTACGGCCGACTGGATGCGACCGAAGAAGAAGTAATCGCCGCTGCAAAGGCCGTTTGCGCCGACGAATTCATCCGTGAATTCGATCAAGGCTACATGACAGAGGTCAATGAACGTGGCTCCAAGCTGTCTCAAGGACAGCGGCAGCTCATTTCGTTCGCAAGAACACTTTTAGCAGATCCGCGCATTCTCATCTTGGATGAAGCCACTTCTTCCATTGATGCGAAGACTGAGCGCTTATTGCAAAAAGGGCTGAATGAACTGCTTAAGGGACGCACCTCGTTCATTATCGCGCATCGCCTCTCCACCGTAAAAAACTGCGATCGTATTATGTACGTATCTAACAAAGGCATCGCGGAAAGCGGCTCACATGATGAGCTTATCGCACAACGGGGCCTTTATTACCGCCTCTACACAGCACAGAAGATGGAAGCTTAATTGAATAAACACCAAAAGAGCTCAGGCCGATTTGCAGCCTGAGCTTTTTTGATGTTTTATTATTTTCAAAAAATATCAAAAACTAATCTATCGCCGTCCAAATATTTAGCGCAAGTGAGCGAACCGCAAGGTTCGTGTGATCTCTGTACAACCGCAGACGCTCTGCAGGCTCTGGACTCCACAATAGAGCACTTCCGGCAACTTCAAGCAACGAAAGTCCAATATACTGAGATTCGTAACGACTCTCAGACCCTAGAACATCTACAATTCCCAATAAAGTTTCCGGACTCCAGTATCCCGTGCTCTCTTCTAAATTATACGCGACCTGCTTATAAACATCGCTTAATAGCTGGGGCTGATTTGAAATAGTGGTAACCATCCGATTGAGATAATTGGCGGATTCCTTCACATTATTCCAATCTATTGCTGCTATATACAATTTCATCACAGCTTGCTGTAAGGTCTCATCAGATGCCAGACAGTCAATCAGATCCGTATACAAAGGGATAAGGTGCATCCGGGTGATTTTTGGCAAAGCTATCAGCTGGTTGACTAATTTCAGTAGACGTTGCCGATGAGGCAAATCTCTTTTGGCAGTGGCGTTCCATTCATCCCTTATCGCTGCACTAACCAGTCTCTGACATACACCAACTACAACCTCATTGATCTTACCATCGCGACAGGTTTCTACCAGCGTGTTCATAGCAGTTTCCCATCTAGTGCTGTCTTCCAAATCCGTAATAGACTGAGCGGTGGCAGCTGCAACAATCCCTTCATTTCCATTTGTCCACCGCATCATAGAAATGAAAGCATATCTGCCAATATACGCATCTTGGTGCCTTGCGATTTCAAGGATTAATCCTAGATAACGTGGTCTAAAGTCTAGCGGAAGAGCATTAGGCTGTTGAGATAATAAACTTCCTGCAATGTCACTTTCTGATGAAGAAGCCATTGTACTTAACATATCCCAAGCGCGTTCATCATCTAAAAGCTGTTTCGCAGCATGCCCTATGGCTATGATTACATCCTTGTGTGCATTGGGTTTCTGGAACTCGTTCATCAATAGCGGAAGGCTGTCATCGCTTCTATAAGCGCCCAGTAAGCGGATGGCTTCTTTTCTGACAGTGATCTTCAGCTTATCCCGATTCAGAAGCTCTTTCAGCATAGTAACCAGTAACACCGGATTCACCCTGCGGATGCATCTGGGTATCGAGTACATGGCTACACGGGCCCGGTCCCCATCCAGATTCTCCAGCAGAACGGGAAGTGCCTTCTCCGGTTCTTCCATAAGCGAAAAGGCATGAAGTGCAGCTTCTACTACAGTTACTTCCTTATCCTGCATAAGCCCAAGTAACCTATCCGAACCGAGATCAGGCATGCTTGCCATGATCTTAATAACGTTTGCACGCTCCCAAAGATTACGTTTGGCATCGTATGCAATTTTTTCTAATAAGGCACTTAAAGCTTGTTGCTGACGTGGCAGCCATCTGTGGAATCCATCCGCGGCCGGCACAAGATAGATAGTTTTGCCTGATAGGAACTTGCCCTTAATGACAGCCCCTGAAATAAAAGGATCGAGCCATTCCTGACGCTTCAGATGCAGATGCTGGAACACTTCATGGATCGTAATATACGATTTATCTATAGCTAATAATTCCTTAACTCTGGCATCACGCGTTGTACGAGGCGCAAGCCAGTATCTGGCCGCTTGTATGGCTGTAGAATCCGCCTTTGCCCTCGTTGCTTCCTTTAACAGATTCTGAAGTTTTATGATGCCGTAACCTCTTTTACCGAATGAGCTAGCTAGGCTTAACACCAGATTGTAATCTTCTCTTTTGTTGGCCTGTACAGCTAATGTATAAATTTCGTCGAAGATAATCTCTTCTACTCCCCGGGGTAAATTCTTCTCCAAGGATGGAAGGGAAAGCTGCCCATTCTGCTTGGCCAATTTCTGAATCGTTTTTAAAGAAAACTTAAACAGCTCACCATGAGGATGTAATGCGTTATGCCGGAGAATAGCAAACGCCAGTTGTTGAACGGAAAATTTTGTACCATATGAAGTATCTCTGGCCTCTATAACACTATCAACAAGCAAAGTAAGCTCTTGTACATGGGCATCCGTGAACACAGACGCAGGACTTTCCGATAGCTCTTTAAACACAGCGCCCCGGACAGGATCCTGATCATTTTTAATCCGGCCCAGGTACACCAAAGTTTCATTCATACCCTGTCTCGACAGAACGGTACTTCTGATCAGCTGCATAAGCGCCGTGGCACGTTCGTCTGCACTGGATACCTGTGTTGCTTGTTCAAGTCCCGCTCTTGAATGAAGAATAGAACGGCAAGCTGTAAATCTGATTGTTCTCTCCCTGTCATCATTAATTTCACGAAGGCCAAGCATCCGGGTGGCTTCCTTGTCACGCAAGACATGCGGTAATACATACAGTAATCTTTCCGGAAAAATACGTTCATTACGTTTATCTTCTTCATACACAGCATCGAAAATGACTTTGCGGTTAGAAGGTGCAATATTATGAAGCAGCTTTGCTATTTGCATAGGGTGATCTGCGAGTAGTTTCGCTATCTCCATCCATTGATCCATGGATAAATATTTTTTCCTTTTAAGAACAGCTTCAGGAATACCATAAGAAATCAGATCGCTCCGCGACTCCGTTCGTGTTAACAGTTGATATACCTTATTAGGATTTTGGCGTACAAGCGTGCCAAGCTGTTCTTTTAACGCAGGATGTATGATGCCCATAGGTCCATGATTCAGCGCACACTCCAGCACCAAGTCTGCCTTCAGATTGCATAGGATCTCCAGAGCTGATGAGAATCTCCACCAGACATAGCCTTTTTCCCTGAGTGGTGTGCTTTCCAGTGTTGTTGCAAAGTATTCTGCTACTACGTTAAGATGCCGGCTGGATAATTTCTTCCAGTCTTTTATGGCATACCCGATATCAGCAAGCCATTTACTTACCGTAGCCGAATAACAGGCCTGCAATATAATCGCGGCTTCCTCCGCTCCCCATCGGGCATACACTACAGGCAATAAGCGTTCTGCTAATTCCTGACGGTTAATCTGTGAAATACTATGCAGCAGCTTGCGGCGGCAATCATGGGATAAATGGGGGAGCTCACGTTCAATATCAGCATCCGAAGCCACCTTTGCCAAAAGACCCGCAGCCGTATTTCTGATACTTGCCTTGGGATGCCGCAGTGCTGATAGAATAATAGCAGCATCTTGTGTTGCAATGGCGCCGATTAAGGCAAGTCGTGCTTCATAAACACCATCCTCCAGCAAAGAGGCTAGTAATTGGGAGTACTGGACAGATCCGAGATGATCACGGCCTAAGATTGCTACTTTTTTGATTCTGTCGGAATAGCCTAGCGAATCCAATTCTTTAAGTAAGCTCTGTTTATCCAATGGATCTCTTTTGAAAATCATAAGTCCTCCTCGTTAACCTGATCTTATTCCACCCGAACTTTATTCTCTATACCCTAATCTATCCCCTTTAAAAAAACTAGAATTCAGCATCTGGTTTCGTTGATCAAAAAATAAAGGTAACCCTGAAGCTGGTTATTCAACCCCCTTCAGAATTACCCATCATGTTTTGCTTGCTCTAGTCATTCTTTTTCTGAATAAACACATACGTACTCTCATCCGACAGCTCATCAGCAAAGCTGAAATCAAATCCGTCGAAGCCTTTGATATCCTCCACACAGCTGATTTGCCGCTCAGCCATGAAGCGTACCATTTCACCTCTGGCCATCTTGACCAGGGTCGCTCTCTCTACTACCTTACCGCCGATCTCCTGCCCGAATACACAACTAACCATTCGAACATTCCCGCCAATGTAAGGGGAGATGCACTTGCTGTATTCCTTAGAGGCCAGATTCAGAATGATGTCAGTCTCCGAAAACAGCTGATCTGCCAGCTTCCTGTTCCAGAACTCGTAGATAGACTTGAAACCAGGTCCGCTAAGCTTTGCCTGCATCTCCAGCCTGTACGGAACAACGCCGTCAAATGGCCGGACAATTCCATAGAACCCTGATAATATCCGTAAATGCTGCTGAAGATATTCCAGCTCCTCCATTTGAAGTACCCCTGGTGCCATGTACTGGTACTGGATACCCTCATAAGAAAAGATAGCCGGTGTAAGATCCCGTGTTACATCCATATCCCGAATCCGTTCCACATTCAGCGTGGCGATGGCATCATTGCATTTCCATAACGATTTGGCTTCTTCATAATTCAACTTTTGTAATAAGGCCAGAAGAGTCTGCGACTCGCTTATGAATTGCGGCATCTGGCGGCAATCCAAGAAATCCGTATCCATCTTCATCTTCTTGGCAGGCGATATAATGATTCTCATGGTGCTCCCTTTTCTTACCCCCGCGGGGAATTTAAATGTAACCTTATCCTATCACACTTAATCTTCGTAGGCTTGGGGCAAGTTCATGAAATTTGTTCACTGCCGCCCACCTTGTGCGCCACCGCCATCTGTACCTGGGTTGCCGTTTCTCCTTGTCCCACCATTCATGTTGGGAGATCCGCCCCCATCTTTCCCCCGCCCGCCGGTGAAGCCCTGTCCCCCGTTCGCTCTTGACCCGGAGTCAGTACTCGTTATCTTCTGTGCGGTAATAGCATCGCAGGAGACGAGCACCATGGAACAACTTAGCACTGCTATGAGCAAAGCGAAATACCGCTTGGTCCGCATCTTTGAATCCCCTCTTTCCGAGCGAACATAGTTAACGTGGAAAACATCTTTTTAACATATAATCGTATACGTCCTTAAAACCCATGTAGGATAATACGATCAGCAGCGGATACACCGGGTAAATATACCGGGACTTGATCTCCCATAAAAGATAGAATCCGATAAAGCCCAGCACCACAAGAATCAAAGAGGTCTCTTCAAATCTTTTGGCTCTTATTCCACCCATTAAGCGAACGAGTATAAATACATACATCAGAAAATTCAGAACATACAGCAGCCACAACATTCCACTTCTATAATTGGAGTCTGCCTTAAACAAATCCGTAGCAGCATTAGTGTAGCTATAACGGTCCATGACAAAGCCCATTCTTCCCCCGTTACTGGATGATCCGTCATTTCCGAGCCCATATCGTTCCATCTGGTAGGTTCCTTCCGTCCAGGTCCAAACGATTTTTTTATAATACATCTTCACTAAGTCACTTAGGCCCGCCTCGGAGAGTTTATTACTGATTTCTTCTTTAAATAACTCCGTACTTTCTACCTTATTATAATTTGCATCCTGCTGATAGATAGCGTAGCTCTCCCGGTTATCCCAGAACCCAAACGTCTCCAGATTGATCCCCATATTCAGCCACATGTAGACAGGTGCGGAATTTTCGTTCATCGGTTCATCTACAACATTCGTCGCCTGCAGCACAGCATTTTGCGTCCAGCCGGGAACATTAAACAATATGGCCGTGATAAACAAAGCGCTAAAAACCTTTTTCACCCCGATAGAACGTATGTTGAATAAAAGACCCGCCACCACGGTAATCAGAAAAATAACACCGATACTGCGGAAATAGTTGCCTATTGCCAGTAAGAGAGCTGCGAAGAGAATATCCTTAATGGACCTTCTTTTAATAAATCTTATGGCAAAATATAAAGCACTTGTCAGAAAGGCGGTAGCGATCACATCGTTATAGATAAAATTACTCATAAACAATGAAGGGATATAGGTTGCAGCAAACACGAGGATGCCATAATCCTTATCCTTGGACTTATAATTGAGCTCTTTATACAGCATGTAAATCATTAATGAGGTTAAGAGTGTAAACAGAATATTAAATATTTTGATTACCAGATAATTATCCGGAAAGATCAACAACAACGTCTTTAAATATAAAACGATCGAAAAATTAAACGGAAACATATGCAGATAGCCGTTCGTGTCAAACGACGAATAATCATTCCTGTACAGCATGTCGAGTGCCAATGAAAGCACTGTCTGCGAATCATCCGTCGGCAAGCGTGGAAACAGAAAGATAATCACCATCTGGATTGCAAAAGAAAACAGCAGTATGGCTGGAATGACTATTTTCCAACTGTACTTATTAAGCTTCAGGCACATTTTATACAAAATAACGCTTAATGCCAGCACCACTGCGATCACTAGAATAAAAAGACCCAGCTGTTGTCTCTCCAAAATTGGCGTGTCCCCATATACGAAATAATTATATTTCGCCCTAATAAAAAAGGAGGATGCGATAAAAAGACCGATAAAGAATGCAAGTATGAGATACAATGTTTTTTTAATTCCTCTTATCATGGAAAACCTCCTTTGCGCAATCGAAAGCCCTTTACAATCCGCTGCCCCGATTCATAAAAAGCATTATAAACACCCAAACTGAAAATCCAATGAAAATCGGATGTTTGGGAATTCGCAAAGAAGAGATTTAGAAAGAGAGGTACGTCCTACAATTGGGAATCAAAAAATCGCAAATGTGATACGGAAGTTTCAAAATGGAGAGAGTTGCGGAGACAAAGAGAGGAAATGGAAAACTACTCCAATCCTAGGGAGTATTATGACAAGAGTCTTAATTCTCTTTCAAACGATTATGCTATACTGGTGGAGCAAATAGAATAGGCTTAAAGGGTCGGTCGGCTACCTCTCACCGAAGGGAGGGATGCCTTGTGACAGTGTTTGAAGCAATGATGCTTATGCTAACCTTTGGTTCGCTTATCGTAGCGCTGCTGTCCAATAAACGCAAATAGACCGCCCACTCACAAAGGCATGCGGTCTATCTGTCGTGTCCTATTTGCTGAAGCCTACCGCCCTTAAAAGCGGCTATTGCCTTGGGAGTCGTGTTACAGCACGGCTCTCTTTGCATTTTACGTCTTTTCTACCTTTAATATACCACAAATAATTTAATAACGTAATAATGTACGGTGTTACACTACATTTCCAATCTCCCAGAAAATCCATCCATCCTTGCGTACATCAGAACAATTTACTATCCATCTTTTTTAAAAACCGATTATTAGCGATTAAGCCTTTCACTCTCTTCGTTGTATTAGGCCCTTTCGGTGTGCTACCTCTTCTATTCAGCAAAATCCACCGTAGACATGCCCAAGCTTCAAAGATCTCAAGTTCTTCCTGATCCATATCATTTTCCAATAGATAAGCAGTTCTGAACACATCAGCATAACGCTCAGAGATATATATTTTCAGCAGAATAAGTGACCAGGCAAAATCATATCTAGAGTCTCCCAACTGGCCGTTCGTCCAATCGATTATGGTATATCGCTCTTTATCCTCCACTATATTTCCGATATGAAAATCCCCATGAATGATACAGTCTTGCTTCATTGGAGTTTGCTCAACCAGAGAAGTCAATACATTATAAATATCAGATTGTTCTTTAGCTTCAGGGAAAAAGTAGCCGATGAAATCGTATTTTGGCAGTTGTATATTTCCAATCTCTTCAACGCGAATTTTATGTATTTTTGCTAATAGGCTTGCGAGTTCCTTCATTTTCCTGGTATTCATTTTATAAATAGGGGTTCCGTCAAAACTTGTTAACAACACCTTATGTCCCTCCGGATTGATTCCCCAGCCCACTGGTTTAGAGACGGCTACTCCTCGTTCGGATAGAACATCCAATAAACGATATTGAAACTGGACATCCGGTCTGGATTCCTTATTCCATGTTTTCAGTACATAGCTCTCTTGATCAGAATTAATCTTCATGACCTCAGCTTCAAATCCTTGATCCATTGTATGCGCAGTTAAGCTGTCTTCCTGATTTAATAAGTCGTTCATGATTTCGTTGTGCTCTAGCCAATTTATGATAGATATAGGAGTTTTCAAAAATGGGTTCTTCCTTTCGGAGTCAGCTACAACAGATTAACGCAACTCAAAATTACAAATAACATAAAATAGATTGTTCTATCCAGTACATAAATACAGTATCCGGGCTTTTCTTTTCAAACTTTTTCATTTTTAAATACATGTCCATTCCATCAGAAACATCATGCCATAAATCCGTAAATACAAAATCATATTTTTCCTTAGACATATGTTGTTCTGCATATTCGAAAGCATCTGCTTGGATAAGCCTGATCTTGTGAGCATTACTGAATTGTGGCAGTACATATTTATTAAATAAATCAATGACATCTTGATTTTTTTCAACAACCGTTATGCTTTCAACATTAACTTTTTCAGAAACCATATAAGCATAATAGCCAAGCCCAAGCCCAAACGTAAGAACATTCCCAAACGCTTTATCTACAGCTTCTTTCATTGTTTCTATTTCATTTGGCGTGATCGTCATCCAGATTCTATCATTCTCCAATACGGCCGGGAACATGAATTCAGTTTGAAAAAAGCCAACCTGAGGAATTTGTCTTCCCACTTCTGTCCGGATGATATCATTGCAAACAAAACCTTCAAAAGGTTTATATTTTTCATATTTTAATTCACTATTATTAATCTTTATAGTTGGTATCTTGATATTTTTATAATATGGATTGTCATAATATTCATTTGCATCTAGCTTATGAAGCATATTGCTAAAATATTGGTTGAACAATTCCTTATCATCAACATTATCAACCGTATCCATCCCAAAAGCAGCAGCCAGCATTAAACCAAAAGCGTATTCATAAGATACACCACAGTTTACGATTTCTTCAATTTCTTCTTTGTTAATAAAGTCGGGGGTATTATTCAAATAGCGGCTAAGTAAAGCAAACACTTTATAGTTATCTTCTTTTACTTTTTCTTTTATTACGTTATTAAATTCCATATTCTCACCTATTAATTAGAATTTGTTCCTATGTCTCATGTTAGTCTTTCCGGATTGACTAGTAGGCAATACTCTCATTTTACCATTTAAAAATCCAGAAAAACAAAAACCGCTTTACTAATCCATGACAGTTACCACTTCTACAGTGAGAAAATCTCACGCCATATCTTCTAGTTATATGGTTTATGGTCCATTTTCCGCCTAATCCGCTCAATATTTCGTTACCCTATGTTAGAATAGACGACTTGTATAATTTGTGAAAACTTTCACTAATAGTCATGATTGATGGTATACTTAATAAGAAGATGAACTAAAGAGAATAACGATGGAAAGTGTGGACGTAACCGTAGAAGATTTGAAGTTAGGAGAATAACAGCGACGCGCGCGCTTCTCCACTTCCAACTCCCTCTGATACTTCCTTTCTTTTTTGTCGGGTTCTTTTGGTACATCTTAATAGAGAAATATAAAAGTGGAGGGTTAACAATGAAAAAGAAAGCAGCTGGTGCTCTGAGTCTCGTCCTCTCTGTCATGCTCGTTATCGCAGGTTGCGGTAATGGAAACGACAAGGTGAACGAGAGCAAGAGTAATAACAACGAGAAAAAAGAAGTTGAAGCCGTCTCCGGGGCATCTGAAGCAAGCTACACACCATTCGATCAATTAAAAGATAAATATGATATCATCATTGTCGGTGCGGGTGGTGCGGGAATGTCCGCGGCGCTTGAGGCCAAAGAGAAAGGCATGAACCCTGTTATTTTGGAAAAAATGCCGGTTGCCGGCGGGAACACAACCAAATCCTCTTCGGGGATGAACGCTTCTGAAACGAAATTCCAAAAAGAACAAAACATTGAAGACAGCAATGATTTATTTTATGAAGAGTCATTAAAAGGTGGCCATGACACTAACGACAAAGAAATGCTTCGTTTCTTCGTTGATAATTCCGCGAGTGCGATCGATTGGCTGGATTCCATCGGAATCCGCTTGAACAATATCACCATTACAGGCGGCATGAACGAAAAACGTACACACCGTCCTGAAGATGGCTCTGCTGTGGGTCAATACCTTGTCAAAGGTTTAGTAAAAAACGTACAAGAGAAAGAAATCCCACTTTTCGTGAATGCTGATGTCAAAGAAATCACTGAAAAAGATGGCAAAGTAAATGGCGTCAAGGTCCTCTTTAACCAAACAGAGGAAAAAACAATTACGGCAGATGCTGTCGTTGTAACCACTGGCGGATTCGGTGCCAATATGGATTTGATCTCCGAAGTAAGACCTGACTTGGAAGGCTACGTTACTACTAACCAAATCGGCAGTACCGGAGACGGCATCAAGATGATTGAGAAACTCGGCGGCACAACCGTCGATATGGATCAAATCCAAGTTCACCCGACTGTGCAGCAAGAAAAATCCTACCTCATCGGCGAAGCTGTTCGTGGGGAAGGCGCTATCCTTGTTTCCAGTGAAGGTACACGGTTCACCAATGAATTGGATACCCGTGATAAAGTAACAGCTTCCATCAATACACTACCTGAAAAAGCAGCTACGCTGGTCTTTGATTCCGGTGTTAAATCCCGTGTGAAGGCTATTGAACAATATGACAAAATGGGCTTCGTGATTCAGGCGGATTCCATCGAAGCTTTGGCCAAAGAAATCGGTGTTCCAGAGGATAAGCTGGCAACAACGCTTGATACTTGGAACAGCGCCGTTAAGAATAAAAAGGATGCCGAATTTGGCAGAACTACAGGAATGGACAATGACCTGTCCACTGGTCCTTTCTACGCTATTAAAATTGCTCCTGGGATTCACTACACCATGGGTGGCGTGAAGATCAATACGAACACAGAGGTTCTAAATAAAGATGGTGAAGCTATCCCTGGTCTGTTTGCGGCAGGCGAAGTTACAGGCGGCTTACACGGACAAAACCGGATTGGCGGCAACTCTGTTGCAGAAATCATTATTTTTGGTCGTCAAGCTGGGATCAAATCTGCTGAATTCATAAAAGCAAAATAAGTAGATAACAGATACTATAGGCCTCACAGCAAAAAGCTCAAGCATCGGCAAGTTAGCCGCTGGCTTGAGCTTTTTTAATGGGATTAATCGCCAATAGTTCGGATAATAGTATCAAACGGATCTAATTCCAACGTTTGTTGTCCATATTCCGTATCAATCGTAGTTTTTTGAAGCTGGTCGCTATTGTTAATCACGACGAGTATTTTACTTTCTGGATAATAAGCACACTCTGTATATAAATTATCCGTAATATACTTTGTTTCCTTTAACTCATTCCCGGCATAACGAATCACATTTAACAGCAATCTTGTATTTTCAAAGCTTAAGGTGAAAGAAGGCAGGTAGATCCCCATTCCTTTACCAAAGGCATGGGTGGACAATGTTATCATCCCACTCTTTTCACACAATACCGCCGCTGAGCCATCCGTAAGATAGATGTTATTTTTAGGTGTTATGCTGGCTCCTTCAGGCACTAAACCTTGCTCATCTCTAGCCTCAAATGTCCATCTTCCATGAGCTACCTTGGAGCCTGTATCCTCATCCAGACCAAGCACATGTGCCATTCTGAAAAAGCTGTCATAACCATCAAGCGCCGAAGGCTGATTGATACCTATAAAAGTACCGCCCTCATAAACCCATTCTGTCAGTAAGTCCACGCACTTATGGTCACTCCAATATTCTCCACCACTCCATGCTGAACCTGCCGAGCCGGCATTGATCACTACATCACACTCTTGTAATACTCCCTTACGGATATCTTCAAAATCAATGAACTGCACCTCAACCGGCAACCCGGACAAAGCCTCATTGATATGAATCAAATCATGCATATACGTTTCATGGAAATGTCCGGACAAGGTCCACGATCTCAATTTGCCCCAAGCGTGCAAAATGGCTACCTTCGTCTTAATGTGATACGGTTTGCCTTTATGATGCAGCTCTTTAATTTCTCTGAATTCATCCGCGATCTTTTCGATATAATCACAAAAATCCGGATAAGGCTCTACAAGATGCAAATATCCGCCCAGTCCAATCCGATCTATAGGCTCTCTGAGCAAGGCGCGCCGGATATTAATCCAATACTTTTTGGCATCGTGCGTAGGGTTACCTCCCTCCATAAACGTAGGAAGCCCTCCCAATCCAACCGGAAATAAATAGGGATGCAGCCGAATCTCATGGGTATCTACTTTTACACCAGAGCAAAGCCTTGCCTCATACCCTGAGAACACACATTTAATCATCCCGTCAAAACCAAACTCCTCAAAACGGTCATTGTAAGGCTCCATGCCAACCCAACTATCATCATAGAAGACATACGCCAGCTTATCGTGCTTATGCACAATATCAATTAATTGCTTACCAAATTCGATGACAAAATCATTGATAAATGCCATATAGTCCAGCTTCCGCTGCTGCGCCGGGATATGACTGACCCGATATTTCCCACCATTCACAAAATCCTCGGCCGTGAGCGAATACCCATATTTTTTAGCAAACAGATCAAGCGCTCTTGAGCTTACCGTAAAATCATATGAACCCCAGTCCGAGAACAAATGGCGATTGCGCTCATCACTGCCCCATATCCAGGCGAAATTAAAAAAGAGGGAGGTAAACCGAACCACTGTTGTTTCCTTATGCTTATGACACCAATCTTCTATCCAATGGAGTAAATATTTTTGCGTTTCTACATAGATGGGATCAATCTGCATCAGATGCTCTTTTTCCCAGTGATTCGTGGTGTGATTGTACATGGAGATCTCTTCCCAAATCCGGTAGACCATGAAGCTGACTGTGTATTTATGCCAAGGCGTTATTCCAGTAATGACTACATTTCCCGATTCCCGCTCATAATTCCACAGTTCTCTTGGAACCTCTTCGCCCGTCGTTCGGTCAAAAACCTGCCAGTACTTAAACGCCTCTTTGGAATCATTCACTCGGAATTGTTCAGCAAAAAAATCCTCCATCAGATAGATGGATAAATAATCTTGTACCGCTACCTTCGGATTTGTTATTAAAAAGCTCTGCTGCAGCTTGTCTGAATTCTGGGACGCCCATTCGTTATGATCTCTGATGATGCAGATTGTAGAATAAATGCCGTATCCTGCGTTGATAATCTCATCGGACAACTGTGTGCCGTCACTGTCACGGATGACATCGGCACCCCAACGTTCAGCTAATTCCAGGGTCAATGCCTCATAACCGGATTCTCCCGGCAGTGTAAAGGCCCCCGTTGTTTGTTTGGACAACTTGGATCCCTCCTATTTAAGCATATCGGATAGAAAAGCTAATGCTAAGCCTTGCCCCCAGCCTTGAATCCAGTCTTTTGGAATATTGCGGTATCCTTCCCGATCCTTCATAACCGCTGTTCCGCCAGAGACACTCAGTACCCGTCCATCTTCGCTGATATTGTTCAAAATACCTTTCAGGGCTTTTTGCACATATTTGGTATGCAGCGGATTGCCGTTATTGATCATAGCAGCCGCAATGCCGCAAGACGCGGATACTTCTTCATAAGACTCCTCGTCATCGAGTACTGTCCGCCACAGACCGTTCTCCGTTTGCACCAGCTTGAGTGCGGCCAACTGATCGCGCAGCGAACACTCCACGTCCATACACTGCGGATACAGATACCATTCTTTCAAAAGCTTTTTAACTTGCGACATGGTGTATGCGCCCCAAGCATTCGCTCTGCCCCAGAATAGTCCAGACATGTGATCCTGCTTCACATTATTGTAGCCATGGTACCAAAACCCGCTGCTAGGATCTTGCAGGTATTTGATATGCCAATAATATTGGTTCAAGGCATCTTGAATCATTTCCTGATCCTTTAATTTGCTTCCTACACGGAGCAGGAAAAATGCCGCCATAAACAAGGTATCCGCCCATGCCTGTTCTGGAAAATCATTAGAAATAGAGACGGTATGCTGCAACACATGATCTCCGAATCTAAGCGCATTGTTCTGTAGATAATCTACTTTGCTCATCACAATATCCCAATATTTCTGATTGCCTGTTTCCTCATACAAAGTGATCAGCATATGGCCCATGGCACAGGTGTTAACTGTCCAATCCGGCAGACCCAGCTCGATATATTCATCTGCCCACTGGACAAGCATATCCAAATACTCTTTATTTCCTGTAGTTTCATAAGCTCTGGTTACCCCATAATAAGCCACACCACAAGGCCAGTCCCATGTTAAATCCATCGCCATTGTTTTTCTGACCACTTTGTCGATGACCCTTAAAATCTCTTCTCTGTCATAAGTTAATTGAAGCATCTTGTTTCTCCTCTCTTTCGCACACGCCCCCAAAGGCGCTTGAGAGCTGTCCGTCCATATTGTAAACGCTTTACTAACTCTATTGTAAGTAGTAAAATGGTCTGATTCTAAGCATATTCATAACTAAACTGTGCAATTTCAACCATTAACTAGTAGTTCTTATATTTCGAGATTGGCCGTGACTACAGAGAATGTTTGGACTTCCGGCCGCTGTTGTCGTAAGAATTTCTTGATTTTATACCGCTCTTCGCGGTGGAAATCTGCTGACAAAGGCGGACGCTAACGCTCCTACAGTTCCAAACTTCTCCTCCGCCACTTTTTTCCCAAATTGTATAATATCAAGTTCTCTTTATATAGTTGAATTTGATATAACGTTAACCTATAATCTACTCAACCTACGTAATAAGAATGGGAGTATTGAGAATATGCCCAGAAAAAAGAAGCCCGTCATTGAATACCGCCACTACAGCTTACCGATAAACTTTCCTATCTTGCTGTTAAGCGGTGAACGTTGGAAGATTTCTGATATTAAAAGTGAACATCTGCATTTCCATAATCATTTGGAGATTGGCATTTGCCATTCGGATAGCGGCATCATGGAGATCAAAGGAGAATCTGTGCCTTTTAAAGCCGGAGATGTGACCTTCATCCCTAGGTATCTCCCTCATACAACTTATAGTTCGCCGAATGAAGCCAGTCTGTGGTCTTATATCTTTTTTTCGCCTGAGGATCTTTTTCAGCAATCCTTCAAGAGCGCTTACAGCAACTTTGAGCCGAATCTGTGGGCTATAAAGGGAACAAACTGTATTTTGAATAAAGAGGAACATCCCAAGGTATATACCCTTGCGACATCGGTCGTGGAGGAATTGAAACAAAAAAATCCTTACTATCAAGAAAGTGCCTACGGCTTATTGTTATCGCTTTATATAGAACTCCTAAGAATTCATTCCCGGTATGAACCCTTGGTTAATCAAGAAACAGAGCATAGCCTGAAGGGCGATTTTGTCATCTCACCCGTTCTGGAATACATCACTACAAACTACATGATGCCAATTACTATCGATTTTTTAGCTGATCTGTGCCACCTAAGTACTACTCATTTTCGCAGGAAATTCCATGAGATTATGGGGTCCGCACCTCTCGACTTCCTAAACAGTACCCGTATTGAAGAGGCCTGCAAGCAGTTAAAAAGTACGGATGATTCCATTCTCTCCATCTCTGAGCAAGTAGGTTTTCAGTCCATATCCAGCTTCAACCGATGTTTCTCCAAGCTTATGGGTGAGTCACCTAAACAATGGCGTAAAGGCGCACAATCCGAAGCACAATCCGCTAAAGCGTCTATATTGGAATTTACGGGGTGGGTATGATCCATTTATCCATTGGTCTATTCTAGATCATCTTTCTCCCGATCGTTTTATATAACATGGTTCTTATCTTCTTTAACTGCGCAAAGTTTTCTTCAAATGAAATGCTGTGGGTCAGTGCCAGCCCTTTTGAGAAATCTTTTTTATATAGAAAAATTGATTCCAAATACAAACCTATGACATGAATCTGATTCCAAGTAGGATAACTTGAATTATGATAGAAGACAGTCAGCGTTTCTAATGCATAAAAATTATGACACCATCTCGCTTCCTCCATTATGTACTTCATTGCCGGTCCGTTATTGTTAATCATTATGTCTCGGAATTCATCTAAATGATTAGGCTGAACATCGACATATTCAATTGCATAAAATGGCTTTACATGCCGTTTTCGCGCGCCTTCCCCTGGTGTAGGGTACGTGCTGTTTGGTGTGGTTACAAGTAACTCCATACGGATTGTTTCGAGCACGAAAGGTATATTCACATTTTTTAAGTTAGGTAAAATGATTTCGGCATCTTCCTTTTCCTTGATCTGCATTAGGATAAGATAATCCCATATAATGAATTCTCCATGTTTTTCGGCTGTTTTGTTATGACTGTAAACTGAAATATCCTCCACAGCATTATTTTGAGTCATGGATCCTAGAACGTCTGTGAGTTGGCTCTTTATTTCTTTTTTCATATGCTTTTTATACTTCTTATCGACTCCGATACTCCAAGCAATATAATAAGTATCATTTTGTGGTGTCAGTTTTAGATTCTCTACGCTTATTTTCTTATCCATTTCTGTTTCCCTTTCTGTACAAGTCCCCAGCCATCGATGTATAATTCGTCTAAGATTTCTAATAGCTCGGAAGGGGTCTGAAGCAAGGCTGCTTATGGTTAATCGTAACGCTGCTTCCCAATAAACGCAAATAAGCCCCCCCTCTGAACTGCCCCATCAAGCACAACAAAAAGGCATGCGTCCGGTACACTACCGAATTCATACCTAACAAGTCGCCTAATAAAATAAGCTGTTATGTGGTAAGGATCCTCATATCATCCACAAGTCGAAGTTTAAAAGGTACCCAGATAGTACCCTTACTTCAGCAAGTATGTCCGCATGGCGAGCTCAGACCTTACAAGCAAAATAGGACTAAGTTGAATTACTGGTAACTCAAAAGAAAGCCTACCTAAGATTTAATTATTTTGAATAAGCTTCTTTACCTTCAAATCAAAACCTCACTTACTTATGATATGGTTCTTTGTGATAGTGATAAGTTAAGTTCTATAAATAATTTAGACACTAAAAAATCCCTGAAACAATTACACAAGTAATAATTGTTTCAAGGATTTTGATTCCTTTAATCTAGAAATAGCTGTTACCCTATTTTCCAGACGACCTTGCGGAAGGGTCTTTCATCTAAACTGAATTTTATCACTGTAAAATAGTCAAGTCAATAACATCTTAAGGTTTCACTTTATAATTTCTGACCAGTTTGATTAAAATGTACATTATCTCTCCAAACTCTGAATGTTCTTCATAAAAAGATTTCTTCAATCTACATCTTTTAATGAGACTTACTAATTCTTTTTTACGTTCAACTCTTGAAATTCTTCCTTTAACATAATAATCATGTAAATACAGTAGGGCAGTAATATCATGTGTTTTAAGATTTCTAAGTAGAATATTAGTATTTGAATCACTCATATTACAATTTTGAGTTAAATAATTTCGAACTTGCAATTTTATACGCTTTTCATTAGATATTAAAAATTGATTAGGCCCTACAATATTAAAAATAATAGGTCTACTATGTGCAGAGGAATCTCTGATATTTTTCGAATCAAATAATAGGCTATCCGCCAGTTTTAATTCTTTATATTTATATTTCTTTTTTTGAACATAAAATTTAATAAAGAAACATAATTGACCATAAGACATTAATTCAATGAGTACCCATATGGAAGGTTTATTTTTCCTTTTAACAATCAAATCATAGCTATAATCTCTTTGAGACTTAAATGCCTCCAATAATTTTTTATCTATAGTTTCATATTTTTTAATTTTATTTTCGATTACTTCAAGCGTTAGTTCTTTTGTTATAAGTTTTTGTCTATAACTTTCTAATTCAAATAATTTATACTCATCAATAATTTCAAAACCATCTTCATCACTCTCAGTTATCAAGCGAATAATTAAAGATTTTATATTATGTTCGATATCTAAAGACAACTTTAAAAATAAATACCTAAAATGCATATCTATTGTAGCTAAATCATTTAAAATTGAAAATTCAACATTTGTGTATTTGTTATCTTTATCTTTATTAAAATTCTTTCTGAAAGCAGTAACTTTATAATAGTAAGTTCGATCTGTTAATATTTCTTTAGCTAATGACTCATTATAGGAATTGAAAGTAATGCCTTTAAATTTTAAATACTCGATTTGCTCTTCTACTGATAACTTCTCTTTTAATTTCGTCTTTTCTACCAAATTAAAACCAGGTTCTTTGCTCACAATCAGTAAATTTTCTACCGTAGCTGCAACTTCATCTTTAGCCTCTATTCTTTTAAGTGGACTTAAAGTTTGTTTAAACTTCAATAACTCCTCTGTTGATGCTCTTTTCAAAAGTATATTCACCACCTATTAGATAACATTATGACAATTATATCATGTATTACCTAATTCTATCGATGAGTTAAAAATACTCCCTGTTGCTAAACCTGCTTAATTAACAGTTTACAAAATTCCGCCCTAATGATACGGTTCCCCCTTTACTTGACCTCACAAAATCTATTTAACAAGGGAATGATTTGTTCCTTGCTCATAGGGGCGTCGTGCCCCGGGATATACGTAGTAAATGAAAGAGTCGATAAAAGCTCAATATATTCTTTCATTTTTATCGGATCAATTTTACCTTCTCCATGATAATAATCCCCGCTATGTGCATCGCCTGCGAATAATACTCCCGCTTCTTTTATATATACAACACAAGAATCGTCTTCATGTGGCCCTCCTACCTTTATAATCTGGCAAGTGGTGCCCCCTAAATCCAGCGTTAAAGCATTCTCGAACATAATATTTCCTGTGCTAACCTTAATCTTATCAAACGTATCATATTCTTTTTTCATACAGTTATAGGCGTATGCTATTTCTTCTTTGGTCTCTAAGCGTTTTACCACAGCTTCTTCAACCCATTCCCATTCTTTCAGGCGCTTTAGTGCCTCATTCGTTGCTGAAGAGACTATAGTTTCCCCGTCAAAAGCATGCATACCAAAGGTATGATCCCAATGCCAGTGCGTGATCAAAGCATATTTGGGACGTGGCAGATTGTTATCATCTAAACACTTTATAAAGGCATCTAAATGCGATTTTGAATTACCACAATCAATCATAATTGAAAAGCTGTCACCTACAACATATCCCAAAACAGGTCTGTCTGTTTCTCGGACACTTTCCAAATAATAAATAGAGTCATTTATTTTTTTGAGTTCCATCCTATTTTCTCTCCTTTATGGATACAGGTAAAGATACGCTCTATGGGGGAGATGATTACCTTTTTATAATGGATGAAGCAGGTGCCATTGAGCAAGGGAGAGTTTAGTTATATTCACAATGTACTACGACGTAGTTCATAAAAATATTGCACAATCGGATGCTTTAACTGCATCTTCTCGCTCATGTTTAAAATCCGCTTTTTCCCAACCCGTCTGTCCACTAAAGCCAGAATATTCAATAAGATATCATCGCTCTCTATGCTTTCCTCTATAGAAGTAGATAAAAACTTATTAGCTATAACGATAAAATTCGATTTACTTAATGACGTCTGTGCTGACAAAAGCTCCTTTGCAACTTCTGATATCTTTCTGCTTCTTGCAATGACTATTAGACGATCCTCAGGGATGTTCCCTTTACTATCTTTTCTAACCGCTTCAATGTCTTCAGGGTGGATTGGAATTTGGAGTTCTGAATCATTCTTAATCTCCTGCTCCGTCTGATACCATCTGATTGAGTTAGTTCTATCATTCATATTGAGTACGTTCTTTTTATCTACCGAAATATAACAGCTCCCTGATTTATCAGGTAAATAACGGTAGCTGCTTGCGCGATATTCAACCTTGCCGGATAACGCAGGACAGAGAAAACTCTCCAGTTGTTGCTTTAATTTGCTCCAGGACATGTATCCTCCAACAAGACGATCTCTTCTCCTCGTCTTTGTCTTATTTTTATATTTTCTTTTCCCCAAGAACACATAACATCCACGATCTTATTGGCTGTAACGCCATATTCCGTGAGGCTGTATTCAACTTTTGGCGGCATCTGCTGGTACACGAATCTTTTGACAAGCCCATCCCTCTCAAGTTCACGAAGCTGCTGGATCAGAACCTTTTGTGAGATGCCCTGAATATTACGCTGTAATTCACTTGTTCTTTTGGCACCGGACATCAAAAAGCAAATGATCAAAGCTTTCCACTTTCCGCCGATGATTTCTAGTGTTGCCTCTATCCCTAAATGATATTGTTTCATAGAATAACACCTCGTTCATGCTGATCAAATTAAGCTTACTCAAAACTTCATTGTTGCATATATTTTTTTCGGAGTCCAGTACACACCTCGAAGTAACCATCTTACTTTATTGTGTGTATTTTCTTTTTTTACAACCTGCAAGATAATAATAATATTCATAAATAATATAGGCCTGAGAATGGAGATTCATCATGAAAACACTAGTGATTTTGGCGCATCCAAACCTTGAGAATTCGAGGGTCAACCAGCGCTGGAAAGAAGAACTGCTGTTATATCCCAACGATATTACCCTTCATGAGATTTATAAAGAGTATCCTGACTGGAATATTGATGTTTCTAGAGAGCAGAATCTAATGGAAACATATGACCATGTGATCTTTCAATTCCCGTTGTATTGGTACAGTTATCCGCCGCTATTAAAAAAATGGTTTGACGATGTGTTGGCTTACGGATGGGCTTATGGATCAAACGGGAACAAGCTTAACGGGAAAAAGTTAGGGCTGGCCCTGTCCATCGGTGATAAAAAAGAAAATTATCAGCCAGAGGGCTCTGTTTCTTTTACCGTAGACGCAGTGATCGCACCCTTTAAAGCCAGTGCCAAACATGTAGGCGCAGAAGCCCTACCGTACTTTGCTGTTTTTGGAGCTTCATTTCAAGCCAGCGATGAAGAAATTAATACTAGCGCAAAAGAATATATCGAATATATCTTTAATCACCGTATTTGATACAAAACAAATTGGGCTATCCTTAGTCTTGTTCAAAGACTTTAAGGATAGCCCATAGCATTGTTGAAGCGGTCTAAAGATTCTCTGTAGTAAGTGTGAAGCCTTCGATCACGGCATCTTCGTCAACCTCAATCAAAATGCAGCGTCTCCCATGATAATTCACTTGCTTCACATATTTTAAATCCTGCGGGCTGACCGAAATCGTAGCTACCTTTGTATCGATCTTAATCGATTTAGTAGTGAATTTCGGCATCACGCTGCTCGCCTTCATCTCATAATGCTTATCGTCAACGATCGTTTCAAACGCCCGTTCCACTTTTTCCATTGTCACGTTCTCTACGCCACTTACCGTCAGTACACGTTCCAGATCTCTATAATCGAGCTTTGGAGGTTCTTCCTTATCGTCGTTGGTTTCGATGACCTGATGGATCTCCTCGTACACCTGTGCGAGAGTGGTTGCATCAAGCTGTTCGCCCGCCACTTCCTTCACGATGTCTTCGAATATAGCTCTCTCTTCCAGGGCCGTCATGGATCTTTCGGCATTCAAGACCTCTCCGACAAAATGCGGATCTGGAAAGTTCGATTTCCCCGTACAATACAGAATGCGGTTCACATCGGAATAATTGTCCGTCACGCTTGGGTAAAAGAAACCTTGCTCCGGTGTGCTTAACTTGACGATCGGATCTACAATGACATTGTACTTGAACTCCCGCTCCACGTAATCAAACAAGAGAGCCTTCCGTTGTTTCTCCGTGGAATTCACGCTGCATAGGATAAAAGGATGCGCGAATAATTCGTTTTTCTCACTTTCCTCGGCTTCATCGTTTCTATCTTTAGTCGGGCGGAAATACTGTCCTCGAACGAAAGTGATCACCGTATCCCGTTCATAATGAGTATCCGCCATCATTCTGTCCACCAACAGTAGCATCAGGTCCTGCCATTCATCTGGATCCCCTGTCACCAAAGCTTGATGAAGCATCACCTGCGCTGGCTCCTCCGCTTCCGCTTGAAACTTCAACTCGAACAATTTCTGATCTAGTTCACCGGTCAGGAGTTTTTTGAAATTGCCCATATACAGCTCCTGCTTCTCTCTGTCCACCATTCCAAATGGCTGGCGCTCCCAATGATAGATCTCGTTGCTTTCCTTCATAATATACACGTTGAGAATATCGTAAATACTCATTAAATCGTGATCCAGCTTAAATTGCTTGCGTATATGCGCGACTTCTTTCTTTATCATGATTCGTTAGACAACTCCTAGGAAGATTAATTGGTCTTTTCAGTATAAAGGATAAAAAAAAGCTTCGCTAGAAGGGGTTTTTAACGTTACTTCATTTCAGTTTTGTTCCAAAGCAATAATACAACGACTTTACGTGATAATACTAGGCGGCTTATTAATCAGTTGAGACTCACGAATCGCTTGTGGGCGCGATAGTCTTCACTCTCTACTTTTGCAACAATGCTCTCTTGGGTCCAAAAATTATAAAACTCATCGCGGCCAACACCCAGACACCAATACCGCCATAGAGCATCACCAAACCAAAGCCGTGTACAAGCGAGGCATGGACGATAGCTCCAGATGCATCCAGTGAGGATAGTTCTGGAAAACCCTGATTGAGAGACGAAGTGTTTCCGGCAGCTGTTTTTTCGGCCAAAGATCGCAATTGTAAAACATCGACAGTCTCAGGAAAAGCTTTCTTCAAATAAGAAAAGATGCCTTCCTGTAAAATGAAGCCCATTACGGCAATGTTGATGGCTAGACTGATTAATCTGGCACTCATGTCTATGCCGGAAGCCATACCTGCACGAGTACTAGGTACCGAGCCGGTAGTCGTGTTGGTGACAGGCGTGTTGGTTAATCCCAGCCCAATACCAGCCAACAGAGAGCCGGGGAGCATAGTCAACCAGCTGGCGTGATCACCGCTGCTGCCATACTTCATCAAAATGAAGCCCAAGCCGATAACGAATAGACCCAATGGGATAACTATGCGCGGTTGGTAGCGGAGCGAAAATCGCTCTGCCAGAGGCGGAATTACCAGGGTGGGCAGTGCATAAGCCAGAACAGACAACCCGGCACTTACGATGTCGTAATCAAGCCCACTCTGGAAATAAATTGGAAGATAGATCATGAATGGCCAAAAACTGAAATTCATCCCGACGGAGCCAAGGAGAGCACCAGAAAAATTACGTATCTTGAATACGGAAAAGTCGAACATTGGATGAGCACTGTGCTTCTCCGCAAATAGAAATACTATGAAACTTATTGCCACTGCAACAAGGATGCTGAGGGATGCTGTACCTCTAAAACCAAGTTCCGACCCTTGTGTGATAAAATAGACCAGGCCAAAAACCGTCAACGAAAGCGTGACGATGCCGATAATGTCCAGCTTTTTTGCCTGTGGATCGCTGGACTCCTCCACGCCGCTGAAGACAAGGATCAAAGTAAAAAGGGTCAGCGGGACATGGACCAGAAAAACCCAATGCCAGTTCAATACAGCCACGATCATACCGCCAATGATAGGTCCAAAACCGAGACCGATACCAAACACGATCCCCCATGTGCTAAAGGCTTTGCTGCGTTCTTCTCCTTTCTGAAACCGATGTGAAAGAATGGCTATCTGGCAAATCTGCATCGCGCCAGCACCCACGCCTTGAAGGAACCGGCTGGCGATCAGAACCGATGTGCTTTGCGCCAAGCCACAAATCAAAGATGTAATACCGAACAAGATAAGGCTGATAATAAAAATACGCCTCCTTCCATACCGGTCAGCCAGCGTTCCAACAGCCATCAGAACTGTCGCACAGGCAATGGTGTAGGCGTTCATAATCCATTGCATATCCTTGAGGCTACCGTGCAGTACCTTTTCCAGGGTAGGCAGTATCACAGGCACACTGGAAATTTCGAGGCCAAACATCAATGCGGACAAACATATAGCAGCTAATGTGATTATATTTTTGCGGGAGTGGGAGAGTCTCATTGGGAGTTTCCTCCAGACTCATCAATACGTGCCTGTAAATCTTCTGTACCTACTTTATTTAAATCAAATTTTCTCAATGGTAGCCATCCTCTCTAACTTTCCAAGTGTAGATCATCATTTTGGTGAGAGTCATATTATATAATGTAAATTATTCATTTTACATATTATAATCAATCAATTATGATGATTTAACAAAGTAATTAAAGGAGTTTTAATGAATTACCTTAAATATAAAGGAGGCTATCCAAAGTGGATCATGTAGACAAACAAATTCTCTTCTATCTTCAAAATCAAGCGAGGATTTCAATGACAGAACTGGGGAAATCCGTAGGTCTGTCTCAACCTGCGGTTACGGAACGAGTTAGAAGAATGGAAGAGAAAGGAATCATTGAGGAATATCGCACCATCATCTCCCCTGAAAAAATCGGGAAAAATACGGCAGCCTATATGTTGTTTCGGACTAGAGACTGCCTGGCATTTCTTGACTTTGTCCATGCCTCTCCCCAAGTTGCCGAGTGCCACCGTATAAGTGGAGAACACAGCTATTTATTAAAAGTAGTGACCGAATCTACACATGCTCTTGAAGAGTTTGGCAATCAATGTGATAAGTATGGAACCTATACGATCCTGATTGTTATGTCTTCACCGATAGATCATAGATTTCTCATTCATTCTCTCGAAGAGGCATCTAAAGTAGACTAATGCCAAGCAGAAGGACAACGAGTTTACAGAGAAGTAGCTTTATTAAGAGCGTCTTACAATAAGCAGGAATAAATGTTTAGTTAAAAAAAACGACATCTCTGTCGTTTTAAGGAATACGTATGGTGGCACTTTAGCGGATCGAATCGCTGACCTCCTTTTTTACTACTCATTTATCGCATGCTCTAATGCATAGTCTTCAAGCTGAATATCTACCTGTTGATTCATGGCCAGCTTGGCTAGTTGCTCACCAAGAAAGGGTCCCATCGTTAATCCGGATGATCCTAGTCCATTAGCAACAATTAGTTTATTCCATCCTTGAACCCTGCCCAACACGGGAAGAAAATCTGCTGTAAATGGACGGAACCCTACTCTTATCTCATTTAGGCTACAATCCGCAAGACCGGAAGCCGTTTGCAGACCTTTATTTAATATTTCTTGCATCCCTCCTGCGGTTACAGCAGTATCATAACCTACGACATCATTTTCGTGAGTAGCACCTACCACGATATTTTGATCCGCAAATGCGAGTATATATTGATCTGTAGGCGGCATTACCACAGGCCATTGCTCTGTACTCGCTTGTTGAGCAAGCTTCAAATGCATAATTTGAGCTTTTTGATAACGCACCTGAAGCATGATCCCAAGCGGATGAAGCAAAGCGTTAGACCAAGCCCCTGCGCACACAATCACTTCATCCGCTGTGAATGTCTGTTCTCCTACACTAACCCCTTTAATTTCATGTTCATCATGTTCTAAAATAGCATCGCCCTCAATCATTTGCGCACCATTACGCTGAGCAGCCCTTAGCAAAGCATCACGTAATTCACGTCCGTTCACTCTTGCTGCGCCGGATACATGAAGCGCATGGTAACCTTCCGACAATAATGGAAACTTCTCTTGCGCTTCAAGATCCGTCAGCATCGTAAGTTCCCCTATTTCAGGGGCGTCCTCTCTGCGCAGCTCCGCTCTTTCTTTCATCGCGAGTAACTTTTTCAAATCCTCATGGATACATATCGCTCCAACTTTTGCGTATCCAGTCTCGGTTTCTCCAGCCTCTTCCAACTCTTGAATAAGTGCCGGATAAAAGCTTGCTCCCGATTTAGCAAGACGATACCATGCTTTGTTTCTGCGTTGAGACAACCATGGACAAATAATCCCTGCTGCTGCATCCGTTGCTTGTCCAACATCCTTACGATCTATAATGATGACCTCAGCACCTAACTTACTTAGCTGATAAGCTGCTGAAGCCCCTAATATGCCTGCACCAATTACAATAACCTTGTTCATATTCGAAGTCCCTTCAGTTATTCATTTTTTTAATCATTCACTACTTACCCATTGTATCTTAAATTTGACATTTATAATGAATTATCGTACTATAAATCTCACTCAGTTAAAAGTACTTTAATTGGAGTACTAAAATAAAAGTGTTATTCAGAAGAAAGAAGGAATACAGTTGAAGTTTTCACAGTTTTTGAAGTCCAAAGGGGCCATTGGTTCTATTTTTATGGGTGTGTTCTATGCCATTGCGATGCTTGGTATTTTCTTACCAGGGTATACAGCACTTCCAGGGAACATGGATGATTTAAAAATTGCTATTGTCAATGATGATGCAGGTCAATATGGGGCTCAGATTTCGAGTCAGTTCTCGGAGAGCTTACCATTCAAAACGATAAAAACCGATGTATCGAATAAAAAAGCGATGGATGAATTAGAACATAATAAGTTAGCTCTAGTTGTCCATATTCCAGAAGAATTTTCCGCCAACGTTCAAAGCGGTAAGGTATCCGCAAGTATTGATTTCACAGTCAACGAAGCTTCTGCCACCATGGTATCTTCAGCCATGTCTTCCGTTGTAGGAGAAATTAACAAACAATTAAGCGCGAACTTCTCAGAGCAAACCGCAAAAGGTGTGTTAATGAACTTTAACGTACCAGAAGAACAAGCCACCGCAATGGCTACACAAATTGAAAATAGCTACGTCGGGAATTATGTTGTCATCAATGATGTTCCGGACGGCATGCACAACAACATGTTACCTATGTTCTTAACTATGGCTGGTTATGTTGGGGCAATGATTGCCTCCATGCAATTAGTTGCTTCTTTTAAAGCGAACCGCGGGAAAGCAAGCAAAACAAAACTGTTTATGTTCGTTCAATTCACAGCTTTATTAATCGCTGTATTATCAACAGTCGTTGCTTTAACCATTGCCTTCTCTGTTGCAGATGTAGACCTATCCTTACTGTTACCAGTTGCTGCTCAACAAATTCTAATGTATATGGCTGCATTTAACGTGTGTGCGATTATGGTCTTCCTAGTTGGCGAAGGCGGTATGGTCTTAAATATTCCAATCCTGCTCATGCAAACCATCGCCAATGGTGCTACCATGCCTCGTGATATGATGTATACACCATACGATTGGTTCGGCCGCATCACCCCGATGTATTATTCTGTGCAAGCTTATTTGGCACAAATGTTTGGTTCCATTAGTCCAGCCCCCTTCTTATGGGGATTAGCAGGCGTATTTGCCGGGGCTATGATGATTAACATTGTAATCGTCCGGTTTGTTCATAAACCTGTACCTGTGACTAAAGAAACTATACTGCCCGTTGAAGTTAAAAATACAGCTGAAATAACCGCCTAGGTTTGGTAAGATAGAGTTTAGCCAACAATTAGGAGTGGGTTCTGTGATGTCAATTCAAATTTATATCTTAAGTAAGTTAATGGATGAAAATAATTATCCTTATAAATTAAAAAAAGAACTATCCACCCCTATTCCTTTTGATAAATTGCTCAATCTATCTGAAAGCAAACTGTATTATCACTTTGAATCTCTTACGAAACAGGGCTTAGTTGAACAGGTAGAGATTATCAAAGAAGAACATCGTCCAGACAAACAGGTGTTTTCCATTACCGATAAAGGGCGCAAGCAGCTCCCGCTCAAAATTTATAAGGTAATAGAAGAGGCAGAATCTATTTCAGATATGATTGTCGCTCTTGTGAATCTTCGTTTTGTAGAGACTGATAAAGTGATCCCGATTATCGAGAAGAAAATTGAACAGTCACTTATAAAAAAAGATCAATTAAATCAAATCTACCAGCAAATAGATGTAGATAGCTCCACTCGTGAAAGTGTAGATTTCATGGAAAGCTACTACGCTTCTCAACTTGAGCAATCTATACACTGGTGGAAAGTTCTTTTAGAAAAGCTGAAAACGAAAACGATATAAAAAAGAATGCCTTGGATTATAGCATAATCAAGGCATTCTTTTTTTATTTCCAGCACCAATCACACAATAGCTTTTTTCAGTTATTCACTTTTAATCAATAAATATAAAAAGTATGGAGCTCCGATTAAAGCCACGATTACTCCTGCTGGTATTTCAGTATTGGCTACTACCATTTTACCAAGCGCATCTGCAATAACAACTAATCCGCCACCGATTAATAAACATGCGGGAATCATTATTTTATGGCCACGAAAGAGTCGTCTAACTAAATGTGGAACTACTAGTCCTACAAATCCAATGCTCCCACTGACAGCAACCGCTGGTGCCGCCAATAATACACTACACACTAAAAACCAAACACGATACTTATTTAGAGATACCCCTAAACTAATGACTACAGGATCGTTAAGCCTTAGTACATCCAATATAAGATGATTCCGAATTAATAAAGGCACAATAAGAAGTAACCAAGGCAGCATAGCATACACGTGACTCCAATTACTATTCCCTATGTTCCCTGCCAGCCACACCTTAATCATCTGATATTGCGAAGGATCTAGTACGAAGGTTAACACAATCATAAATGCACTAATCGCAGCCGCAACAGCAATACCAGTATAAATTAATCGAATGGGAATAATGCCTTGATTGCGATCATAAGAAAGCATAAATAATAGAGCAACAACGATAAATCCGCCCAATAAAGCATACAGTGGCTGAACATAAGTATGTAAGCCGGTTGAGCTATTTTGTAACAGCAAAAATAACATCATGGATAATCCGGCACCAGCATTTATCCCCAATATGCCCGGGTCTGCTAAAGCATTTCGGCTTATGGCTTGCAGCAGCATTCCTGCTATTGCCAACGCGCCACCTACTAGAAAACCCAAGATCATACGTGGAATACGGAACTGAAAAAGTACAAGCTCCTGCCTCGGTGTTCCATTTCCCAATACGGTTTGCCATAACTCTTGTAAGCTTAAGCTGCTTTGACCAGTAGATACACTATATATAAAGCCTAGCAGTAAAATGATTGCTATAATTATAAACTTCCATCTTAGCTTCACTATAGCTCCCGCCTTTCTTTACGAGCCAAATATAGAAAGAACGGAACACCAATAACCGCAATTACAGCACCTACAGGTATTTCATAAGGGGCATTTACGATTCGTGCCACTAAATCAGCAAGCACAACAAGGGTGGCTCCCAGAATTGCGGATAATGGAATAATATAACGATAATCCACACCCACTATGTAACGTACCAAATGCGGAGCAATTAAGCCCACAAAGCTTATAGATCCGGCTAAAGCACATGAAATCCCAGCTAACATAAATGCAGCTAAAAGCGAAAGATTTTTGATAAGTTTTATATTAACGCCTAACCCTTCCGCTGTCTCATCCCCTACAGAAAGTATAGTAATCGACTTTGAAATTACGATGGCAAGTAATAGCGCAAGAAGCATCCAAGGCAACATTTGCTGTAGATGGGCCATGCTAATGCCACTTAAACCTCCTCCATACCAAAAAGCCACCTGCTGAGCCACTGAAAAAAAGATACTTATTCCTTCACTTAGGGCAGTTAGCATAGCAGAGATGGCAGCACCCGCCAATACAAGCCGAATAGGCGTCATGCCTCGTTTACTTAATAAACCAACACTAAAGACTAAACCCGCTCCCAATCCCGCACCTAGAATACAGAGCCAAAGTGTACCTGTGAATGAAATCGTCGGCAGGAAAACCATAGCAATAACTAACGTGACCCCTGCCCCAGCATTTAATCCAAGAATCCCCGAATCGGCTAAAGGATTGCGACTAATCCCTTGAATAATCGCTCCACTTACTGCAAATCCAGCGCCTGTTGCCATAGCGGCAAGTACCCGGGGTAAACGAATCGACTGGATCACCTGATGAGTAGACGCCTTATCATCAAAAGCGATGATCGACATGAATACATCTGCGAAGGGTATTTTTTTCGCGCCAAGGGCCATAGCAAGCACTAATACGCCTATTAATAGGAGGAGCATGAGGATTAGCAATAATAAAAAGGAGAACTTTTTTTCTCCTGCTAGTGATGATTTCTGAACATTTGCGGCCAATGTTTCCAACCCTTTCCCTTCACTTTACAAAAAGAGCCAGCCAAGGGCCAGCTCAGATGCAAACGAATATGATTTCTATCTAACTTAAGTCAGAGGATGTGGTAAGCAAAAATTTGACGGCCCGACTAATCGCACCCGAGATTACGCTCACATGCTCCTCTTGCTCAAGCAATGCCCAGTTTACTTCAAAGCTTGGAAGGTGTAAGGCCATCATGCTGTTACATAAATCCAAGCTATCCTTGACCATATAATCCAGCTCTTCCCCACCGGCAATCATAAGCGTTTTAGGTAACTGACTTAGCGTATTGCTGTGTAAATCAGCTTTAAAATTCTCATACTCCTTTAAAAGTGCGTAATCATTCCACCAGATGGAAGCACTACTTGCAATATAATGTGAGAACAAGGTGGGTTGTGTAAACAACGCATGCAGAACAAATAATCCGCCAAAGGAATGACCAAACAATGCTTGCTTCTGCTTATTGATAACGAACCGCTGGGCAATGGCTGGCATTAACTCTTTTTCAAAAAAAGCTAGCAGCTCATCTGCCCCGCCAAATTCAGGCCAAGGCTCCCCGTTGGGACGTTTCGGTAAATTCGCGAGCTCGGCTGGCATGGTTAAATCATAGGTTCGACGCACGGTATCAAACGCCTCACCCCCAGGATAACCAATGCCAACAACAATCGCGGGTGGATAGCCTTTAGGCTTACGCGTAAGCAATCGGGTGATTTCTGCTGCGGTTTCAAAAAGTCCATTACCGTCAAGAACATAAATGACACCGTAGCCATCTTTTGCAGGCTCATCCAAAGGTTTGGCAATAAAAATTTCATAGTCCTTATTGTTAGCTTTACTCGTGATCAGCATCGTTTCATAGTTTGGTTTTACGTACGGTTTGATAATCATGGCAGCAGGAACGCTACAATATCGTCCATCGTTTTTTGATAAGCAATTAATCCACTGGATCTCCAGTGATCGCCATCCACCTCGAACACTTTACCTGCTTGAACTGCAGGCAGCGCCTTCCATAAAGGACTAGCTTTAATGTCTGCCAGGAAAGCATCTCCCAGACCATCATTATCGTTAATAAAGATATAATCCGCGTCTAAATCAGACAACATTTCCAGCGAAATATCAGCGGACATTTCTCCTTCTACAAGAGCACTTTGAGCAAAGCCTAGCTCACTCAGCACATAACCCCCGTAATGGAAGTTACCCACTAAAAAGATCGCACGGGCATTCGCATTAATATAAATTGCTTTTTTACCGGCAGAAACGCTGGCTAACTGTGCTTTAGTTGCTTCTAGCTTTGTATTGTAAGCAGCAATAGCTTCTGTTGCTTTATCCTCTAAACCTAGCAATTTCGCAATCGTTTCTGTGGCTTCCACTACATTGCCGAGTGCATTCTTAAACACGTAAGTTGGAGCAATTTGCGAGTAGTTTTCATAAACACCATTTTGTGCATAAAAAGCAGTGGGGAATATAATTAATTCCGGCTCCAAATCCACTACAGATTCTGGGGAGGGAACACCATTAGCGAAGCTGATTTCTTGTACGACACTTAACGTATCCTGTAGATACTGCTGTGGTCTTTCACCCGTGGACCATTGGGCTACCGGGGTTACACCAAGGGTAACTAAATAATCCTCTAAACCAGGGGCATACACCTTTTGTACAGTCCCCGGAATGTTTACTGTATTGCCTACTTGATCAGTTACTACAAACGCTTCTCTAGCCGCTACTTCCGTTTCTTGTACAGCTGGTTCATCCGTTGCAGTTGCGCTCGCTTCACTGGTTGTTACTGGAGTATCTGTTGCTTGCTGATTAGCTGTATTATTGCCGCCGCAAGCTGTCAGTAGAATGGATAATAAAGCAACCATTACAACATAACTTATTGTTTTTGTATTAAACCCCTTCATGATAGACCTTCCCTCTTTCCTATATTCTCAATAATAATCATTCTCAGTATTGAGTGTATAAGAGATAGGACGCATTGACCATGTAACATCTTATGATTAGACATGTACATTTTCAAGGTATCATCATTACTGCAACTTCCTCTAGCATCCGCTTTAAAGCTACAGGCGAATATTCAAACCAAGGATCGGAGTGAATAACATAGATTTGTTGCTGCTTAATAGCCTCTAACTGTCTGAACCCAACCTCTCTCTGCAAATGATGCCAAGTTGCTCGTGACTCATCATCGGGGCAAATAATCGTAAACAGCTTATCCACCTTCAATCTACTTAACTCTTCAAAAGTAATCTCTGCATTATATAGACCGGGCTGCTCATAACTAGATTCCGCTCCCAAATCCTGAAACAAAAGATGCTCGATGCCTGTATTGCAATAAGCAAAAATTTGCTGCTGATAGATACGTATAACTAGAATTTTAGGTGGTGTAGAGGTCCAGTCTAACCTGCGCCGAACGTCTTCCAATCTTGCCCTATACTGTGTAATCCACTGTTTCGCTTCTTCTTGTTTATTTAGTCGGGCAGCAAGTTCAGTTAAGGCTACTAAACAATCTTGCTTATCATCCAGCCAATAGATTGGAAAATGATCCTCTATCCGTTTTACCAGCTCTGACGACAAATCTTTGGGAGAAATTAGAAGATCAATTGGCAAATGCAATAGCTCATTGGGGCTGCAATAATTTTTGTTTTGCGTCAAGGTTACCTTATGCTCGATTTCTTGCGCCCACAAATTATAGTAGTACGGTGTCCATTTTGCACTTAAGGGTGCAGCAAACGGAATGACTCCTGTCGCATGTAAATACCCCATCATGTTCCCAGTTACAACACCGATATGAGATTTTTGCTGGCTGGAATACATCGTTGGGGATATCCCTTCGACCTTTTTGAACACTCGGCTAAAATAAAACTCATCACTATATCCAACCGCTTCTGCTATAAACTTCAAGCGAACGTCTTCCTTTTGCAATAATTGTTTAGCCTTTTGAATCCGCAGCTGGGTAACAAACTCCATTGGACTTTGAATATATTCCTGTTTAAACGCCGAGGAAAAATAACTGGAGCTAAGTCCAGAAAGATTAGCTAAATGTGCTAAAGACAGGTGCTTCGTGAAATTCTCTTCTATATATTTTCTAACCTCGCTTAAATCCGTCTTTTGCGATTGTTTTTGCATGCTGTCACCTCTTTACTGCTTATATAAATACACTTAACTCTTTATTCATTCATTAATTGATAATCATTATCAATTATACTTTTGTTTTTGGGGGGTGGCAATGGTTGGGAACGTTCTATAAAAGTGTGCTCAAAAAAGAAGACGCTCAGGGGACTAATCCCCTCGCGTCTTCTGTCTGTAACTATAGGCTGCTGCTGCTGCCCAGAGTAAGTCTTTTATTTTGAATCTACAGCCGGAGCCGGAGCTGCAACCGCTGCTCCATTCTTTTGCAAGTTCTCCTTCACTTGACCTTGCTCTAAAGGCTGAACAGGCGCACCAATGTTAAAGCTATCAATGATTTTCCCTAGTGTAGCTTGGTCAAAGTCTACTTGGGAATACAACTCTACTGTATAGCCATCCTGTTCCCATATCACAATTCCATTTGCATAATAAACCTTAGTCCCGTTGATTACTTCTGTCTTCACTTCTTCCGTAGTGCTGATCCCATTGTCCCCGCCCTTGGAGATTAGAAAATTCACAGCATTCTCTCCAGAATTATACTGCACTTCAATCATGCTGGTCCCCTGAAGAACACAATTCACAAACTCATAATCTCCCATCCAATCGGGTGCCGGGAAGTTCATGCCAAGTGCTGCACGTGCTTCATCCAGATTCAACTTAGCTGCAACCGGCAATTCAATGACCGCATTCTCCCCGCCTTGGGCATCTTCAGATGGAGTCATTGACTGTGCAGCCGATGGGATTTCCTTATCGTATTGTGTGATTTCGAGATTTCCCACTTCAAACTTTGCCATGATCGACTGGAACATATCCTGTGCGTAGGAGGTTGCAGAGAATGCTCCACCCAGACAAATTACTGCACTGCCAATCACTATTGCATTTCTCCAGCTGCTTTTTTTCATCGTTATCCCGTCCTTTATCTCTGATTGGGGGTTAAGTGCCCCATGGTCCAATTTGTATATCAAGCGGTTATAGATTCTTTCTTTGGCGGTAGTGCTGCCCTGTTCGGCATTCTCAAGCAGTTCTATGGTTTTGCTGAATTTGGTGAGATCATCTTTCTTATTCATTTTTGAACCCTCCTGCCTTTAAGGAAATATGCAGTTTTTTCAAGCTTCTATATACTACGACACCGATATTGGACTCACTAACTCCCATGATCTGTGCAATTTCGGAATTTTTCAGCCCAGCCCCATATTTCATTGCAATGATATTTCGTTCCTTCTCACGCAGCTTGGAGAGCGCCTTGAACAGTGCTTGATTATTATCCTCACGGATCGCCAGCTCCTCAGGAGACGGCTTGGGAAATATAAGCTCCAGCAACGAATCCAGTGAGGTATAGCTTCTCTTCTTCTGCGCCCGAAAGTAATCCGTCACAGCATTTCTTACAATGGCAAACAGCCACACCTCAAAATTCGATTTTTCTTGTGAAAAACTATAATACTTACACATCACAGTCTCAAACACCTGACTGCATATGTCCTCTGCCGCGTGGTGGTTATTAATCCGATAACAGATATATTTGTAAACACGTTGGTAGTACGTATCATACATCCGGGTAAATTCCTCTTTGGACATGATAGCTTCACGTGATCTTTCGGTATTCATGTAACGCTCCACTTTACCCTGGATAACCTCCATCTCCACCCTCCTTCCACTCACCTTCATCGAAAAGCTAAACAAATTGCGCAATTTGTTGTGAAGAAACTTACATATGTTAATACGGAGAAACGCCCAAACCATTAACAAATCTTTTGATGTAATCGTGGAATGGCAAGAAACCATCATACAACTTATAGTTCACCAAATGGAGACTAGGGACCTTTTTCAACGTTGGTTCATGAGATTAACAATCACAACACAAAAAACGCAACCCCGAAAGGCTGCGTTAATGTTAACCCCTAACTTCCTGTTCTCCCTAGTCTAATTAGTTATTTTTGCAGGTGCAAGCTTTAGTAATTCCACGGTTAGCCGCTGCTCCGCTTCCTCATCAATACGATACCCATCAGCTTCTAAACGTTCAATTTGCCGATCCAAGAAATAAACCGTATTTAAAATCTCAGTAGCACCCAGTACAGATAAGACGGGTTTTAATGCATATTCAATCGCTAGAAGATGGCCTAACGAACCCCCAATAGCAATAGGTACAATTCGCTTACCAACCAGCGCTTTTTGCGGAAGGAGATCTAAATAGGTCTTCAAGATTCCCGTATAGGAGGCTTTATAGATAGGCGTTAATACGGCGACAATATCCGCTTCTTCCACTAGCGCATTGGCCCGCAGAATCGCCTCACTGGCGAAATTGGCCGTAAGCAAATCGTCCGCTGGTAACTCATGTACATAGATCGAATGATGCCAAATCCCCTCTTGCGTTAGAAATCTTTCAACCTGCTGATGAATAGCTGTTAATCGAGATTTTCTAGTATTTCCTCCATTAATAATGACTGCTTTGCTCATTACACATTCCCTCCTGTGCTCGCACCGGTTAGTGCTTTTTCAAGTGTTGTTACAACAGGTACAGATAGCCCTAAATTTCCTCGAAGCGTATAACTCTCATATTCAGTACGGAATAAGCCTCTACGCTGTAATTCAGGAATCACTAATTCAACAATATCGTTAAAGCCCTCCGGGAAATGGGGAGGCATCACATTAAATCCATCTGCACCATCGTTTAAGAACCATTCTTCTAATTGATCTACGATTTGTTCAGGGGTTCCAACGATTTCCCGGTGTCCGCGTGCTCCAGCGATACGCTCATAGATTGCACGAATAGATTGCAGATTCTCACGTTTGGCGATATCACGAATAATGTTGTAGCGGATCCGCGGATTGGTGTCATCTTCAATTGAACTGAATTCCGGAAGTGGTTCTTCGACATCATACCCTGACAGATCAATGTTAGTGAAAGACGACAAATACGATAGTCCTACTTCAGGTAAAATATAGCTGTTTAATTGCTGCTGCTTCAGCAAAGCTTCTTCCTCTGTTTTCGCTACAGTAATAAACACACCCGGCATAATCTTCAAGTCCTCCGGTTTACGTCCATATTTAGCCAACCGCCCTTTCACATCACGATAAAAGGTTTGCGCTTCTTCAAGCGTCTGCCATGCTGTAAAAATAACCTCTGCGGTCTTCGCGGCTAACTCTTTTCCAGATTCAGACGATCCGGCCTGAACAATCACGGGATGCCCTTGTGGTGTGGTTGATGAATCCAGTGAACCCTGTACCTTAAACCAAGCTCCCTGATGATCAACAGGATGTACCTTTTCTACATCTAAATACCGACCTTGCTCCTTGTCGATAACAAGCGCCTCAGACTCAATAGACAACCAGAGCTGTTTGACAACCTCCACAAATTCCTCAGCACGTTCATAGCGGGACGCATGCTGCAAATGTTTATCTTTACCAAACAGGAGAGCTTCACCCTCATTGGCTGATGTTACTACATTCCAGGCGGCACGCCCCTTGGACAAATGATCAATCGCTGCGAATTTACGCGCTACATGGTATGGATCGTTATAGGTAGTAGTCAACGTGGCCGTTAGCCCGATATTCTTAGTCACTGCTGCAAGTGCGGAGATAATAATAACGGGATCTAGCTTTAATGATGATTGTGCATTTCCGGACAGCTTTTGACCTAATACATCTGCAAAAAATATCATATCGAACTTGCCGCGCTCAGCCGTTTGTGCAATCTCCGTTAAATACTCCAAATCAAATGCCCGACTTGCCCCTGAAGCAGGATGACGCCAGCTTGCTACATGATGACCAGGTAGATTAATGAATGCCCCTAATTTCATTTGTTTTTTTGTCATGTTAACCACTCCCTATTGTTTGATTTTCTATTAAGGAAATCCGTACACAAAGGCGGATGCTCACGCTCCTACAGTTCCAAACTTCCCCTCTGCCACTCTCCCTTTTTAGATTGTTTTAGATTCAACTCATATATAAAATTATTTAACAAAAGGATTAAATTCGTTCGTATATAACTCTTCCGGTTTCACTTGGCCTTCCTTTAGCTCCCCATTTGCCACAAGCCAATCAATCCAGACATCGTATTCCGAGGGTGTGATCACACCGCCTTTTTCAGAGATGCCCGTACTCTTCCAAAACTTAAGATTATCTGTGGTTTCCTTGCGTTCACGCTTATTAATAATTTCCTCGAATCGTTTAATTACTTCCTCCCTAGGTGTCGTTCGGGCCCATTCAATGGCTTTTGCAACTCCATCTACAAATTGCCTGACGGTATTCGGATTCTCCTTGATATACTGATCTGTAAAGAAATAATCACCCGCAGTAAACTCTGTGCCAAACACATCAATATCCTTAAAAATTTCTGCGACCCCACCTGTTGTTAAAGCCCGATCCCGGGCAATCCCGCTTAACATAACCACATCGATCTGATGATTTCGCAGAATCTGTTCTGCACTAGAACTTGGAACTGTCACTAAGGTTACTTGTTCAATTTCCTTTTCGGTCAAGTTGCCTTGGCGTAAATAATCTTTAATGACGAATTCCGAATGGGCACCGAGAATATTCACCCCTACTTTTTTACCAATAAAATCTTTAGCCGACTTTATAGCTCCCCCCTCGAGGGCATATGCACCTACATACGTATTTTTATCACTGCCGTAGGAGCCAATGACGGACTTTATTTTTACATTCTTGGCGTAGGATTTAATAATGGCTCCATTGAATGCTGCACCAAAGTCAATTTGTTTCGTCGCGGTTAATTGAATACTTTCCGGACCACCCACGCTGTCACCTATAGACTCTAACTTCAAATCTCCTAGGTAACCTAAATCGGCGGCCAGCTCTGGGAAAGACACACTTCCAGGTGCAGACTGATATTGCAGGATCTGATCTTCTCCACTTTTGGCGGAGGACTTCCCCTCTGAGCAGCCAGATAAAATACCACTAACCAAGCCTACAAGTATAAGCAGTGCTACTGTTTTGTTCATCTCGCTTCTCCTTTTCCAAATGAATTGTATTTTTCTGAGCTACAGTTCCAAACTTCCCTCCGCCACTCTTCCTTTTTAGATTGTTTTAAGTACAATTAATTCAACTTGTTTAGTTGGTATTATTCATAAAAAATATCACTTCATAATCCCCATTCTATTCATTCACCGGTTGCTTCCATTTAGAAAATTTACGCTCGAGCATGGTCAAGCCTTGGTTGATTAGCAAACCCAACAAAGCAATGGTTAATATACCGGCGTACATTTGAGGGATCTGAAAGTTATATTGAGAATAAGTGATTAAATAGCCTAAGCCTTCTTTTGCACCTACCATTTCTGCCGCAATCAATACTAATATCGCCCCTGTTCCTGCCATTCGAATCCCTGTAAAAATAGTTGGCACGGATGCCGGCAAAATGACCTTCAGAAATAATTTGAACGACTTAATATTCATGGATTTAGCCGCTTTAATAAGTAAGGGATCGACGTTACCTACAGCAGCAATCGTGTTTAGAAGAATAGGCCATGTGCAAGCAAATAAGACGATTGTAATCTTAGAGGTTTCACCAATCCCTAACAGCAGCATAAATACCGGAAGTAAAGCGAGCGCAGCCGTATTTCGGAACAATTCCAACACTGGATTTAACAGCTCTCGGGCCAATGGATACCAGCCAATCAGTAATCCTAACGGGATCGCAATCAATAAAGCTAATGCAAATCCACTGAACGAACGAATGATACTTGCTAAGAAATGAGTGAAAAGCTCACCTGAGACAATCAAATTCCACAAAGCAGTGATTACCTCAGAAATAGGCGGGAAAAATGCTGCATCAACTAAGCCCGTCCGTGGTGCGACTTCCCATAGTAAGAACAATAAGACTAAGACAATGGACTGTTTGAACACCTTAAGCACGCCGGAAAAAGAAATAGGATTTCGTTTTTTAAGCTGTAATGTTGAATGAACAGACTTAACGGATTCGATGGGAATCCCCCCCTTTATAGATTAAATATATGCACCTTTGTATTCAGGTTCATGCAAATAACCCCATACCTCATGTCGAGCCTTCACAAAATCAGGATGTGAGCGAATATCCGCATCTTCCAATCGTGATTGAAGCGGAATATCTACAATCTTCCTCACCGTCCCGGGCCCTGGTGTCAGGACGACTACCCGCTCCCCAAGATAAACGGCCTCATCAATGCCATGCGTAATAAATATGATGGTTTTTTGGGTCTTCTGCCAAATCCGTAAAAGCTCACTTTGCAGGGATTCACGTGTTTGGGCGTCCAGTGCGGCAAAAGGCTCATCCATTAACAAGACATCCGGGTTAAAGGCAAGACTTCTGGCAATGGCTACACGCTGCTTCATCCCCCCGGAAAGCTCATGTGGATAACGGTCTCCGAAATCACTAAGCCCAACTAACGAAAGAAAATGCCCAACCTGTTCGCTACGTTCATGCTTCGGAATCCCCTTTGCTTCTAACCCAAATTCAATATTGCCACGCGCGGTCTTCCACGGAAATAAAGCATACTGCTGAAACACAATACCTCGATCAAGCCCTGGACCTGTTATTGTGTGACCATCTATTAAAATGCGACCCTGTGTGGGGGATGATAAACCACTAATCAAATCAAGCAAAGTTGACTTACCGCACCCGCTTGGCCCCACTATCGTTATGAATTCACCTTTTCTTACGGAAAAGTCCAACTCTTTTACCGCTGTGAATTGCTGCGTCCCCTCCTTTTGCTTAGAATCTCGGACACTGAACGTTTTGGTGACACTCTCAAATCTAATTTTTTCAGCAGCAGCCATTGACTTCACCTCTGTTAGTTATTATTACGGCAAAGTGACCGTTCGCCAAAAAGGCTCAGATGACAACGACTAGCGTTTGTCCCCTGAGCCTCTGGTTGAACCAGTCAGCATATTCCGTTTCGTACTCACAATCACTAAAATTTAAACATCAATAATTTGTATTAATCTGATGGGATTACTATATTTTAATCCGCTGGGGTTGTCAACAATAAATTCATAATTATGGAATTCATTAGACAAACCTTACTTCATGTTCACTAACCTTAAATATTCCGAACTTCAACAACCTTCCCCAAGTCCACATACTGCTCATGATCCAACTTCACCTTCACTCTGCCCCTTCGGCGTTTCTCACGCCATTCACGAAGATCTCCCTCCGTTTCTAAGCGAAGCTCCGCGATTTCCAAGGCACGATCCAGAATATATTTACTCGTATAGAGCACCGTTTGTATTCTTTGACCACCTAGCATGATAGGAGACGTAATTGCTTTCCATTCCTCAACCGTAAATCGTACATACAGATCTTCTTCAGTACCCGGGCGACAAGGAACCTCTTTAATCTCATTACGCCGCAGCACCTTCCAATCCGCTACTTTCCCTACCCAGTGAATCCCCGTTTTTGCAGGATCAATGAACTTTTTACGGGATTGGCACATCGCTACGTATTCAATTTGCGTTAGGATCTTCTGGTTTGCAAGATTCCTTAACGGCATATGATAAAAAGCTTTCCGCAGCGCCACCTCCACTTGTTCGGGTCCCCGGACAGAACCAACAAGCACATTTTTGCCCGCGAGTTGGTTGGTATAGTATTCTTTCGTGCCGCGTGGACGGGTGGAACGCTCGTAAGCTTTTTCCGGACTATCCTGAATAATCTCATCCAAGAATCGCTCCACTAGGCTTGTAGAATTCGGTAGGAATGGCAAAGCGCCAATATTCAATAGCTCGATGCTTTTGTAGAATCGGTGGGTCTTATACCGCTCCTCATCCGGGTAGGGGAATAAAACATAGGCGCCAAACATGCTTCGCTCATATTCTTCCGATCCCTTCTCCTGATACACAATGGCATCCCGATAACGGTGCATGGTGTTGATGTCATCATCTTCAGGACCAGGCTGCCTATAAGTGCGGTGATAGGAAGTCCCTTCATAAGCCGGATTTAATCGGTATTTCGCATCAAAAACATACTTATACTCTTTGATTTTGCCAGCATCCTTCTTCTTCAGTGTCAGCACATTATCCGGACGCTGATTGAGCGTCGGTGCCTTATCCGAGCTAGGAATCGCATTATAATACAGGATGAACTGCTCTCCGTTAACTGGATTCTCGTACACCATCTTAGCGCTCTGCGAGCGGTCAAGGGTAACAAAAATACCATTCCGATTCACCTTAATAATATCCTGCTTCACCAGTTTATACTTCTGACCCAGAAGCTGATTCAACTTGAGGAAGCACCAGTATTCATAGAGCTGCGCGACATCCTTCATAGACAGGCGCAGCAGATCACCTTGGATCGACAAGCCTTTGAGCAGCATTAGATAACAGCGATAGACCTCGCGGTATCCATGGGCCATCTGCAGCACCAGTGTAACGGACATCTGCCTCATTACTCCAGCCTCACGCAAAAAATCCATCTTGAGCACCCGCTCTAGTTGAGTGAGCATGTTGTCTAACCTTTTTATAAGTAATGGATCTGGGGTTCGGTTTTTAATCTTCCAGCGACCCTTGAGCTCTTTCAGCTTTCCATGAATGCGTTCCAGCATCCAGCGGATGAACCGGTTCTCATTAGTATCATAGGCGAGGCGTCTTCGTGTCTCCATTAAATGTGTGGCTGTGTAATTTCGGCTGCCGATGGTCAAGAATCCATGGTTCATGTCTTCTCTTAATCGTTCGGGATGCTTCGCGAGCTCGCGGATGTTCTCTCTTCCTGCCTTTTTGACCCGATTGGCATCCACTAGTCGGCGGTCCTGAAGCAGAGCGTAATTGGGATTCTTGTTAATCCGCTCAACGGCATCCAAGAGCTGTCTAAACACATGCTGAAGTATGGTGAAAAACTCCGTCAGGCTCTGATGCTGCGTCTCCCGCAAGCCTGTTAGTTGGTAGGTTTTGCGCAAAAAATCAAAAGCCAAGTTATAAATATGCTCATTCACTTCATTTAAAATATTCTGGTAATCCAGCTTGTAATCCATTTTAGAGGGAAAGATCTCCATCTCTACCCGCAGCAAAGCCTGTCCTGAACTACGGATCTCCCACTCCGTCAAACCTACCTCATTCCCAAAGTTCAGAACACCCGCAAGAATAGTCTCACCTAGAGGCTTAATTGCCTGCCGAAGCAGCACATTTTCATGATAAAAAGATAGGTTAGCAGCGGTCTTCTTCTGAATCACCAGCTCATACGACTGTGTCTCATAAAAACAAGGAAAAACAGACTCCCTCTGCTGCCAGTCCACCATCCCATGGGCTTCAGGGGAAAAGACTTTAATCTGAACATTACCAAGCCGTTCGGAGCAAAAAATCCCTAGCTGCGCACCCACCCATTCCTGACTAGATGAACGATGAAGCCGCAAGGTCTCCACCGTAGGATGATAAGGCCGTCCTTGAAGAAAAAGCGTAAAAAGCTCCGTTTCTACACGGAGCAATTCTACCGCCTGATTAAGAGAGCCAGTATGAGGTGAATCCATCTTCCTCTAGCCTCCTAAGCATAAAAGCCAATTTCCGAGCACTTTGTGGATGTTTGGCCGTAGGTGGAGTTTGTCCAGCAGCCCATTTCAGGTAGAGTGGAGAAGCATCATTGTCCATAAGATCTTCAATATTTACCGTCACACCAGATCCTGTACCAAGAGCCCCTTTCATCAAGTTCAACAATACCCGGCGAACCGAAGAATGGCTCCCTTGAATGCGCGGCAGTATCTTTTGCAGCAGTTGCCAGTCAAAAGCTTCTTCCTCATTCATCAGCTTGTACCGTTCGTTATAGATCATATAGAAGCAAATCGCATCGCGTACCCGGAAACCTACATGAGCATGGACATCCTCAAGCAGAGCATTGATCTTAACCAATCTCTCTGTCGTCCGTACAACTAGCTCCTTGTTGGCATCATAGGCATCCACTAGCTGCAAATAATCGGAGCGCAGAAACAGGTGGTTCAGTTCTGCAAGATCAGCGGGATCTTCCGTCTCTTCCTGCTCACTCATGTCCGGATACTGCTGCAGATTGATGTAATTGAACTCCAGTGTGTTAGCTCGGTCCAGTACCTTTTTGCTAAAAGGATGTGTCGTTTCGTCCATGTTCACAGTCCCGATCAAGAACACATTCTCCGGGACACCTAGGCTGCCAAACTTCACTTGATCCTCAGACGTATCCAGCATGGTAGAAGATATGAGATCCTGTGTCTGGATCTTCCCCTCCTGCCAGTCCTGTGTTTCCAGCACACTTAACAGGTCACTGAAGTAATGCTCTACCCGCGCCAGATTCATCTCATCCATGCAGATAAAATATGGCTTATGCTGATTCTCCGGCTTCCGCGCCTCTACTAATACTTCCGTAAGCGGACCTGGTTTGAACCTGCCCGAAAGATCCTTGTACCCCAGCAGATCCGCAGGATCACTCCAATCCGGCCGCACTGGGATCAAGGTAAACTGTCCGTTAGTCCCCGTTGCACCAAGAGCTTCTGCAAACAGCTTCACCAACCGAGTCTTCCCTGTTCCGGATATGCCTGCCAGAATGACAAAAGGCTTAGTCTTTAGCGAGAGGTAAAAATTCTCGATAAGGTGCTCAGGGAAGAAGAAACCTTTGCGACGGATGTGGGATTGGATTTGGTGGAGGATCCCTGTTACTTGTTCGTCCTTCAGCAGATCAGCTTCTTGTGTCACTACTTCCACTTCCTCATTATCAGCTACATTACCTGTAGAAGTCACAGTGTCCACATATAGACGGTAATCTTCCATCACATTCTCGAGATCTTGAATTAGTTGCTCGTCATTCGGAACGGCTCCTCTTTCATACTTGATGTAAGCGACAGTAGACACCTGATAATCTTGACCTAGACCGCTGTCTACCAGGTGAATATTATCATCCTTATTCATATGGTTCAGTGAAAGGAGCCCTTGTATTTCTTGTGTTCGAGTTCGCAGATAGGCATAGCCATCTCTACGCCCCTTCTCTTGAATAGGCGCCGTCACTCCTTGGTTAAAAGTAAGATAGACAGCACTCATATCCTCAGCAAACAGATACACAACATACTCCCCACGCTGAGTCGTTTCCGTGATCCGCTTATCCAGTATTGCAAGCCAAGGAACTGTTGCCCAATTCCCTTGACCAACAGAACCTTGAATTTTATATTGATCATCTAAGAATGGTAACGCTTTGAGCTCAGAAGGAAGTGTCTGACGAAATAACGTACCTAGTGCATGACTTGCAAAGGTTTCTTTTTTGGCAGAAGTGTACTCCGCCATGATCTTCTCCAGATAACCTTGCAAAGAGAAATGCTGCAAAGCGCCGTTATAAGAACCCAGTTCGTTATAGGCCAGACTTTCCAATTGCAAAAGCCCCTCTTCCCCTAGCTGGCTTCGAAGCTGGCTATGAAATCCTATGGTGTTATCTTCCGAGTTCACAAACAAAATATGCGAGAGCGCATTAACTGGACTGTTAATAATATCTTTAAGCTGGCTTTTAGGTGCATCCTTCCATAGCTCCCGTCCTGGTGGCTGATCCACCCGATTTCCTCTTTCCTGTTCAGCTATAAAGTATTCAAGAAACCGATCCTTAACGTGATCGAACGAAACGCGCTCCAGATTGGTTGCTCTCAGCTCTTCAATTAAGGATAGGATGAGGACCATTTTGTATGATTTTTGCTTACGCTTGAAAATCTGCGTGACTGATTCCGGTAATGGCATGTTGACCTCCAAGACTAGTTAACGATTCTAGTAGTCATATTTTTTTACATGAAGTTTGCGAATCTTTGGTCGGACAACAATATATAATTAGCTTTCTCTCACTTATACAATTGTTTGAGATATGATTCACTGGGTTTACATAGCCTTTGTCTTACGACAGCTTGGATAATTACTACAGCCCCAGAAAGTTGTGCCCTCCTTACTTTTACGCTGAACCATTTGTGCCCCGCATGCGCAGGTTGCGGCTTTGACTTTGCTACTACTAGCTTTTTTAGGCTTTAATTTGCCTTTTGTAGGCTGCCATTTTCCCCAGGCTCGAAGCTTGTTCTCGATTAGAGCTCCATGCCAGTAATCGACTTTAAATTGCTCTGCCTCCCGTTTTGCATCCACCGTAAGATCAGAAGTGGTGATAAGCAGAGACAAGATGCAGTCATGGTTTCTTTTAGCACCTACCAATTCACGAACCGTCATAACCTGCACTTTGTTGTGTTCAGCATAACACTTGGCTTGCACCGCGGTTTTCTCTCCGCGCTTATCGATAATAACCAAGTCTACACCCCCATCTTTGCCACCTACTCCTACTTCTTTGACGATATAGCCTTGATCCCGAAAATATAAAGACAGCAATCTTTCAAACTCAGCACCGTTAATTTGATCTAGAGGCGCTTTTAAGAGCAATTCATCAGGTCTACACGTTGTCGAGGAACGGTTAAAGGCAGTGGCAGTACTTTTCTTTACAGGTGTTTTCCGTTTGACTGAACTACGTTTTTTTCTCTTATTTCCTTGTATTAGTCCGGACAAGATGGATAAAACGATGATAGCTACTATAAATCCAATAATTGATGGCATTAAATACTCCTCTGATTCATTAGTATAATTACGTTGGCTATGCCATTACTCGCTTGAGTTGACCTTCCAGGTACTCTCAATTTTAGGCTTTTCTTTCCCGGCACTGAGCCGCATCCCCATTTGATAAATGCATTCTCAATTTCCACTGTTGGCTGGTTGCTATCAACTTTCTCCTGGAAAGCTAGTGCACAGCTGCTGCAAATGATCATGTATGCTCCCTATAAATCAGTATATTTTTCTTTCTTCCCAAACGCCTTTTCAATTGGATACTTGGCTTCATTCTTCTTCAGCTTAGCGAGTATTATATCTTCAAGGTCTAGCTCTAATGACTGTGCTAAGTACACTGCGTACACTAGTACATCTGCAATTTCATCGGCGATCTGTTCCTTTTTGGACTGAACTGCTTCCTCGGAAGACTTCCACTGAAAGATTTCTAGCAATTCAGACGCTTCAATACTCAACGAAATCGCCAAATCCTTCGGATTGTGGAACTGTTCCCAGTTCCTATTGTCTCGAAAGGCCAAGATTTGTTTTAAAAGCTCTTCTCTCATCTGTGTGCTCCTGTCATGATAAATAAGTAAAGAACGCAAAAAGAGGCAGTTCTCCCTTTACCTAGGATTCGCCTCTGAATGGTCACTCATGGCCACGCTTTGGCCTTGTTATATGCTTCTTAATTAAGAATATTATGGAGACCAGGAATAGTCAAACTAAATAAGGTAGACAACTCTATTAAACCTTCCGCATATTATATAGATTCACTAGATAACAAAACCTTCTGTACTTCAACTGCGTGGTATTATCCTGTACTGATTTGATTTCACTTATATCATCAGTTAAGTTGTTCAAATGCTCGTCCACGTTCAATCCATAACAAATTGCAGTTTTCATAATCACAACCAACCCATCAAGCAATCCCTTTGGATAGGTATGAAGAAAGCGAACATACTCATCCAAGAGTTCTATTTTTCCAGATAAAATCTCTACAGCATATAAATTCACTTTTGCCAAATGTCGAAATTTACAAGCAATTTCTTGCCCCTCCGTTCCTAAGTCCTCTAACCACCCAAGTTCTACATATCTATAAATACTATCCCTGGCCTGCTCGTAATCCCCCAGATGCTGATATGCAACTCCCCGCATCTGTTGACTGAAACCAAAATAATAAACAAGAGGGCGTTGCATCTTAACTAAGGGGATCGTTGTCCCCATCGCTTTACAGTACAACCGCTCTTCATAAATACGCTGGGCATAGCTATGCAAAATATCTGCAGTGTATAGCAACTTGTTCCACTGTTCGAAATAGTGCGCAGTTTCCAGCATTTCGACAAGAAAATCTGGGTTGAAGGACTTAAGAATTGAGAGGTGCATAAGTATAACCTCCTTATAAAGGGTTTTTCCAGAAAAATCTTCTTTCTCGATTCATATGCAAGTAGTAGAATAAATAAAATATACTACTCATAAGCAGTTTTTTCAATAAATTTTACCGCCTATGAATCCCTCCTATTTATACCTTTACTCTCCTACCCTTTAGGAGAGGTGAATAATAATGACAAAGTTACGCAACTTGGTTGGAGATAGAGTAAGGGATATTCGGAAATCAAAGGGCTTAACCCAACAAAAACTTGCGGAGTTATCAAATCTGGATGATGCTTATATAGGGTCAGTAGAACGAGGAGAACGAAACTTTTCCATAGATTCACTTGAGAAAATTGTGATAGCCTTAAAGGTTCAGCCAAGTGAGTTTTTTCAGAATTACGATAAACAAAATGAGGTTGAAGCTGCTCAACAAGCGGCAGTTGATGAGTATATGGTTGCTGTGAGCGGCTTAAGTATTAAGCAAATTGAGGCTATGATGAGGATTGTAAAAGAGGTAAGCGGGGTCCTAAAATAGTGCACTAGCTCTTTTAGGTTATCTTTGTTATTTTCCCTTCATACATAAACGTTTTTTTCTGTAAAAGTCTAAAAATGGCTTTAGTATTTTGGAGTTGATTGCAAATATTGGAACATCGAAGCTTTGTATTCAATCTCTATGAAAATCCAATCATGCAGGAGACTAAAATGGCGAGAGAACTTGTTTTTGAGAAAATAGGCTTTAATAAATGGGATTCTGATCACATCCAAGCAGATTATTTAATCAACCATCCAGTCATCTATATTCTTTATAATCAAAAGTTGTCCCAAGCTTATATTGGACAAACTGTTCACGTGAAGAGACGACTAAATGAGCACCTTAAAAATCCACAACGCAAAATGCATAATCAAACAATAATTATTGGGGACGAGAGGTTTCATCAATCTGCTACTTATAACATCGAGACCAATCTAATTAATTATTTTATTGCTGAAAATCAATTCAAACTCCAAAATGTAAGCCAAACAGTAAAAACCCAGATGCACAATTATTACCAAAAGGAATATTACAACCAAGAAATATTCATGCAAATATGGGAAAGGTTGAAGCAAGAACATATTGTAGAGCAGACACTTGAGAACTTAAGAAATAAGGATACGTATAAGCTTTCTCCGTATAGAGAGCTCTCGGAACAGCAACTAGAAGTAAAAAATTCGGTTATCGAGTTTTGCAAAAAGCACGCTAAAAAAACTACTCCTCACGTACTATTAATTGAAGGCAACGCAGGCACAGGCAAAAGTGTATTATTAAGTTCTCTATTTAACACTATTCAAGATTATGCTAACGATGATAGCTCCAATTTGAATGGTACAAATAATTACTTATTGGTAAATCATAGCGAAATGTTAAAAACCTATCAAAGTATAGCTAAGAGTCTCCCTAATTTGAAAAAGAAAAACTTTTTGAAACCAACATCTTTCATAAACAAAACAGTTGATCCAAATACCAAACCAGCTAATATTGTATTAGTAGATGAAGCACACTTACTCTTAACTAAAGAAGACTCTTATAACAACTTCCGGTATGCGAATCAATTGGAGGAGATCATTAAAAGAAGTGCTGTAACTATTGTAATCTTTGATCCGAGGCAGGTTCTCAAGATTAAAAGTTATTGGAATAAACAAATGCTAAATGAAATAACAGAAAAATATCACACCAAAAAATTCCTGTTAACCGACCAATTTCGAATGGATGCAGGTCCAGAAATCATAAATTGGATCGACAGTTTTCTTTCTAAGAAGCTTGTCAAGATTCCTACAGTAAGCAATAATGCATATGATCTACAAATCTTCAGTGACATACATAAATTAAAGAAAGCGATTGAAGACAAGAATCAGGAATTCGGTTTATCCAGAATGGTATCTACCTTTGATTATGAACATAAAAAGGATGGGGAGATATACTACGTAGAAGCTGATGGGCTGAAAATGCCGTGGAATATAACGAGAAACAATACTACTTGGGCCGAAGAAGTTCATACTATTCAAGAAGTAGGTTCTATTTATACGATCCAGGGTTTTGACTTGAATTATGTTGGTGTAATCCTTGGCCCATCCATTAGATACGATGAGAAAACAGATCAAATTCTAATTGACGTCACTAAGTACAAGGACGTAGGTGCCTTTACCTCACGAACTGATTTCGCCAATGAGAAAATAAAACAGATTAAAGAAGAGATCATATTGAATTCGCTCAATGTTTTAATGAAACGTGGCATCCATGGACTCTATATTTATGCTACCGACCCAAAGCTAAGAGCAAGATTATTATCATGCCGTCCCGATGCAGACTCTTAGGAGTCTGCAATAACCTTCTCTCTCACTTCACTTCTCTAACTACATCTTTTATTGCCTATTTCATCGATCATTAATCCACCTCATTCAAATTGCACGCCATTGTCCTTCTAATTATCAGAAAACCATGGTTCAATTTTTTCACTAAAAACTTATCATTCAGAACATTCTCTATTAGAATTAACGCCTCAGGTGAAACAATGCTGAATGGTTCTGTCGAGGGTCGCTCACCGTTAACCAATTGGTATAACCTTTACTTCATGACTCTTTTCAGTTCAAATTGTGTTGCCTCTAATATCAAGATAAGTCTGTCATTATTCAGATCCAAAAAACTTAGGGGTATAGCAAGTCCTGTAGAAGAGTCGGAGATACTTAATACTTTTACTCCATCATTCATGCTTAAACTCGGCATATCCATTTTATAAACTCTATAAGAAGAGTCATTATTTTAGTGTACTTCTGTAATGTTATAGAGTGGAGCTTCTAGCTGATATTGATAAACAGGATAGTGTTCAAACCCTTTTGATAAAAAGGAATCTTTTTTGATTATAATTTCATCACCAATAACGTTTTGCCCTGTTGGATATTCCGAAGCATCATTGTAAGAATTTGCAAATCCTAAAAGGTTTTCAACTTTCCAAGTTCCATAGAAGAACTTCTCAGTTTCACTATCCAAATCCTTACTTCCTACAAAAGGTTCAGATGTATTACTTGGAATAAGATCATCTCCATTGATGGTTCAATCGTAGGGATATTCTTTGCAATTCCATCATTTTGATCTTTAAATACTGCTCCATTACTACATCCAACCAAACAGGCAGACAATATAGTCACGATAAGAAATATTTTAACCCTCATGATTCATATCCTCCAAACACCCGTTCATTTTTATCTCGTTCTCAAATGCAGAAACCGGTAGTCTCGCTCGTTTTACGGTTTTCCTTCTCTAAATTCATACAAAAACCGAGAAAAGTCACTTCATTTATAAGTGTCTATTTCTCGGTTATCGTGTATTCATTCGTTATTTTAATTAGTTAGGTTGCTCTTCCATCGCTCTAATAGATTCATCCACCTTCACCATCATGGAACATTCGACTCTTTTGCGGAAGACGTCACAGCTGAAATCATAGGTTCCGACCAGGGAACCCGTCGCGTGCAGTGCATTGGCTGGACAACCACCGCTGCAGTAGAGTTTAGCCCAGCAGTCCTTGCATTCCGGCTTCGAGTAGCAGTTGCTCTCTTGGAATTGACATTGCAGCTCAGGTTTTGTGATGCCATCCCAGAGGTTCCCCATGCTATACTCTTCATCCCCTACGAACTGGTGGCAAGGAAAAAGCTCTCCCCAAGGGGTGACGGCAAGATATTCGGTTCCTGACCCACAGCCAGTGATTCTCTTCTGGATGCAAGGTCCTTCCGAGAGGTCTAGCATGTAGTGATAAAAGGTAAAACCCTTGCCTTGTTCACCGCGACCGATCATTTCCTTCGCGAGAATTTCGTACTGGTTGTATATCTCCGGCAGGTCCTCCTCGGTAAGTGCATAGGGCTCCTTTGGATCACAGATGACCGGTTCCATCGAAATTTTGTCAAAACCAAGGTCTGCGATATGAAATATATCGTTGGTGAAATCGACATTGTTACGAGTGTAAGTTCCTCGTACATAGTACTCTTGGTCTCCGCGCTTACGAACGAATTCCTGGAACTTCGGAAGAATATGATCATAGCTGCCTTTTCCGTTAACCGTTTGGCGAAGCCGGTCATGAACCTCTTTTCTTCCATCCAGGCTTAATACGACATTGTACATTTCCTGATTTAAAAACTCGGTGACCTCATCGTTCAGCAGCATCCCGTTCGTCGTGAAGGTGAAGCGGAACTTCTTTTTGTATTCTTGTTCTTTGCTTCTTGCATAAGCTACGATCTGTTTAACCACTTTCCAGGCTAAAAGTGGTTCCCCGCCGAAAAAGTCAATGTCCAGGTTTCGATGATGACCTGAGTTTTCAAGCAGATAATCGATAGCTTTTTGTCCAACCTCATAGCTCATGATTGCTCGATCTCCGTTGTATTTCCCCTGACTAGCGAAGCAATAGTCACATGACAAATTACAGGTATGCGCAACATTGAGGCAGAGTGCCTTGACATAAGTTTTTCGTTTTTTTAAATCAAGCGAGAGATTCTCATACTCATCTTTTGTAAAGAGCTGTCCATCATTTATAAGCGCCTCGATATCCACGATGGTTTCTCGAATTTCACTCTCAGAAATGCTGGAATCATGCTTATATTTCTCTAACATCATTGTCACGATTTGATCGACAGAAGTTTTCTCATAATCCGCTATAATTTCATATGCTAGGTCATCAACAACATGCACCGAGCCACTATAGGTATCGAGCACGATATTGTATCCGTTTAGTTTATATTGATGAATCATACTTACTAATCAAGCTCCTTTTGCACACTAGTAGAAACGGCTTCGCCATCCTTTAGGGATAGTATCCATTTCTTAAAAATAGCCGCCCATCAGCAGAGCAATGGGCGGTAAAATTCCGAATCCTATCTGTTCATTGCATTTTCACACTTCTGGTTTGCAACGCCGCAGGAAGTTTTACAAGCGGACTGGCAAGAGGTCTGGCATGCGCCGCATCCGCCGTGTTTTGCGGTATCCATCAGTTTGCGGGTGCTCAGTGTTACGATTCTTTTCACGATAAATAACTCCTTCTGTAATTTCTTGTGATCACTTTCACTTAATTTCCATGGAACATCGTAGCAACCTCACGTAAGTACGTCTATGATTCCCGTCACCCAGCAGAGTAGAGAGGACTTAAACATAAGCATCAACACTAATTTTCGTGCAGTCGTTCATGCTTTTGATCGTAGGATGCGGTAGCGGGAACCAGAGTCAGAGCAATGCTAAAAAAGTGAAACAAAAAAGAGACGGCAATGATGCCATCTCTTTAACAACATTTTTTCTCATACTTGTCCGTAAAGTCCAATAAATATAAGGATTTCATAGCACTGTATCCTTCCTTACCAGTAGAGCGACACTCTCCACATGCGTGGGTGGACAATGTGAACAAACTTATATGAGGAGCCCTAAGACAATTCCAGACAGTTTATCTGCTCTTGACGCCTTAGTTCATAAAAATATTGCACAATTGGATGCTTTAACTTCATCTTCTCGCTCATGTTTAAAATCCAACCGTTTTGATAGAAGGCGGCTCCGAGCATAACATCTATGGCGTGCTGCAGAGGGACGAGAATGGCCCTCCTATCCATAACCGAACGGATGCTTTTTGTACTCTAAGGGGCTTGAGCCGACTCTATTTTTGAACACACGACTAAAATAGTACTGGCTCTTATACCCTACCTTCACGGCCAGATCCCCGATTTTGATATTCGGCATTACGTCATCCAGAATCTCCTTCGCCTTCGATATCCGAAGCTCAGTGACATAGTCAAGGAATGAAGCACCGATTTCTTGCTTCATACGCTTGCTAAGATAGGTTTGGTTGATATGAAATAGTGCTGCTACTCGAGTAATAGACAGCTCCGGATCCTGATAATGACTGTCAATATACTCGGTCACTTTTTGGATAAGCACTGTTCCATCCCCTGTATACCCGGGAAGCTCCCGCTCCTTATCCACCCTGCCTTCATGTGAATGCAAAGGATATTTTACCTGAAGATGCTCATCGATCCGATGAAGCAGCTTGTTCAGATCACTCTTCGGCACAGGTTTCAATACATAATCGAATGCTTGCAGTTGCACGGCTTGACGCGCATATTCAAAGTTATCGTACCCGCTGATGATGACAACCAGAACCGACGGGCAGCGTTCGCGCAATATATTCATCAGATCGAGCCCATTCATATTCGGCATGTTGATGTCCACAAGACATACATGTGGTGGGGCTTCCTCCACCATATTCAATGCTTCGTTTGCACTTTTCGCTTCTCCTGCAACCTCAAAAAGATACGGACTCTCCTCAATGTATTGTCGCAAGCCTTTGCGAATGATCGTTTCATCATCGACGATGACAATCTTCCACATCTTCATTCCACTCCCCGTCCAAAGGTATTCGAATGACCATAACGGTAATGCCATCTTCGCTCTTCACTGCAAGGCCATATGGCACTCCGTAAGCTAGTCGAATGCGATGGTTTACACTGTATAGCCCAAAGCCTGTGGCAGAACGATCATATGTATCATCAAGAAGGGCTTGATTTATCTGCTCAAGCTTCTCTTCCGGAATCATAACCCCATTATTTTCAACCTTAATGACCAAATAATCGGCCTGTTTATATGCTGTAATCGAAATTTTGCACTTTTGATCCCCAAGTGGCTTAATCCCGTGATAAATCGCATTTTCCACCAAAGGCTGCAGTATGAAGCGAACAACTTGGCACTGAGCAAGCTTTTCATCATATCGAAGCTCGTAGTCCAGAATCTCCTCATATCGCACACCTTGAATATGAAGATAACTCTCGACATGGTACAACTCCTGATCAAGCAGAATGTAGGGACTGCCTGTGCCAAGCCCTAATCGGAAATACGCGCTAAGCGCTTCCACCATCTCCACCACATTGTCTGCTCCATGTTCCGTTGCCATCCACTGGATCGTATCCAATGTGTTGTATAAAAAATGCGGCTTGATCTGCTCATGAATCAGTCTGAGTTCCATCTCCTTTCGGTCCTGCTCCACAGCGTATAATTGAACAAGCATGTCATTGAAGCTTCGTCCAAGATCACCGATCTCATCCGAGCGCGTAACATCTGCTCGTATGGTTTGGTTGCCGTTCTGCACATTTTCCATTACCTGGCGAAGCAACTGAATTGGACGAATAATGGAAGAAGCAAGCAGCACCAGAAAGACGATAAACGCACTACCGATAAGAACGCCTACCAGCAATGCAGTCCGCTGGGTTTTGATCACCGCTAACGATAGACTTGAATTCGGTACTTTGAGTACTAACTTCCAGCCTTCCACATTTTGAATTGGAGCCTCAAATACACTCATGTTCTTCTTATCTGCTGTATCCTCCGCTCCATCTTCTTCACCCAGCTCTCTGCAATCGACGATAAGCTGGCCTGACTGGTCATATAGCATTACATCTTGAGCAATCTCCCTCATCTTCTTGACGGAGACGGCTGCGGCAATATAAGCTACCTCATCATTCACCGATGGATTCACGCGATAAAGAATGACAACGATTTCGGCTGCATTCGCTTTGGATACGATCGGATTGCTTACCACATAATTGGAATCTGAATTCAGCAGTTTTCGATAGTAGGGTCGGTTTAGTATCGAAAAAGGCTTGTCCCTTGCTGACCAGGAATTTCCGTGAATATCCACCACGCGTATGGATTCGTACTCTACTTTCTTCTTCGCCTCGAACTTATCGAACTCTTGCAGCAATTCATCTCGTGTCCACTGATGGTCCGAAGCTAGAGAAGCAAGCATGTCTATCTCTCCAATGCGCTGATTAAACCAATAATCAATCTGGTCGCTGCGTGCAGTAACCACTTGCTGCGTTAAGTTCTTATTCAAAGGGACAACCGTATGGTTCATCTCCAAATATATTGTTACAAGCAATGCAACGAACAGCAGCAAGAAGCAGCCTCCTGCGATTAACGTAATTTTTAAGTGAATTGATTTCATTGTAATCATAGCCCTTCACAATATCCGTTTCTTACATGCCCGAAAAAGACAAAAAAACACTAATCTGTGCAAATACATAATGCTGTACTAAATCTATAATAGGTCTTGTGCATATTTTCACATGAAATAACATTCATGTCTAGGCTAGAGATAAAGGATTTGCCTAGCAAATCTTCCTCTCCCTAGTGTATGTAACCAATCCACAACAGAATGAAGGAGATATTATGCGAACTCACACGAAAAAGCTGTTATCTATTCTACTAGTCCTCAGTCTTATGTTCACGCTTGCTGCTTGCGGCAGTAAAGATGCAGAGCCCGCTGCAGATGCAAACGGAGTTCAAGTCTTTGAAGGAGTTGGGCAAGGTAAACATGGCGATATTAAAGTACAAGTCTCCTTATTAGATAACAAGATCACTGACATTAAAGTGACAGAGCATAAGGAAAATGAAGTACTTGCAGAACCTGTTTATACGCAGCTCAAGCAAGAGGTCATGGCAACTAACAGCGCAAAAGTTGATGCCATTAGCGGATCTACAGTTACAAGCAAAGGATATCTCGAAGCCATTCAAGATGCAATTACGAAGTCTGGACTTACCCTTGTCGCTGGCGCTGCAGTCAGTGGAAGCAAAGACAAAGAAGAAGTCGAGCAAACCTATGATGTTGTCGTCATCGGTGCCGGGGGTGCTGGCTTTAGTGCGGCTATCGAAGCGAAGAGCGCTGGAGCTAATGTAGTTCTGCTCGAGAAAATGCCAGCTGTTGGCGGCAACACATTGATCTCCGGTGGTGAGATGAATGCGCCTGACAACTGGGTTGAACGTGCTCTTGGCATCACAGATGACACGGCTGACTTGTTCTATAATGATACGATGAAAGGCGGAGACAACCTCGGGGATCCAAAGATGGTTCGTATTCTTGCCGACAATGCTCTAGCATCTGCCGAATGGCTGCGCGATGATATCAAGGTAGAGTTCTTACCTGATCATCTGTTCCAATTTGGTGGCCATTCCAGAAAACGTGCGTTGATTCCTGTAGGTCATACAGGTGTTGAATTGATTACTAAGTTAAAAGCCAAAACAGACGCTGATCAAATCACGATCAAAACGAATATGAAAGCCGAAACCTTGCTGAAGGACGAAAGCGGCAAAGTAACAGGTGTAACTGCGACTTCGGGTACTGGCGACAAGATCACATTCCATGCGAACAAAGGCGTCATCATCGCTACCGGTGGTTTTGGATCCAATGTAGAGATGCGTAAGAAGTATAACCCTACAATGGATGAAAAATATATGACTACCGATACACCAGGATCTACAGGTGACGGTATCGTTATGGCAGAAACGATTGGCGCCAAACTGACAAACATGGAGAGTATTCAAACGTATCCAATCTGTAATCCTGAGACAGGTGTTATTTCCCTGGTTGCAGACTCCCGCTTCGATGGTGCGATCCTGATTAACCAAGAAGGCAAGCGCTTCGTTGAGGAATTAGAACGTCGTGACGTTATTTCTAAAGCAATTCTTGCCCAAACGGGTGGATATACGTATCAATTATGGAATCAAGGCATTGAGGATATTGGTAAAACGATCGAAGTTCATCAAGACGAATACGATCAACTCGTTAAACAAGGCTTGCTCTTTAAAGCCGATACGATTGAAGAGGCGGCTGATTTCTTTAAAATTGACGTGAACACTTTGAAAGAAACGATTAATAAAGTAAATGATTATGCGAAAACAGGTAAAGACCTTGATTTCAAACATCGCGGTGGATTGAAATCTCTTGAAAAAGGCCCTTACTACATCGAAAAAGCTGTACCCTCCGTTCACCATACAATGGGCGGCTTGGTGATCGACGAGAAGACTCGCGTTTTGAATGAAAAAGGCGAAGTCATCCCTGGGTTGTTCGCTGCAGGTGAAGTAACAGGGGTCATTCATGGTACAAACCGTCTTGGCGGTAATGCCATCGCTGATATCTTCACATTCGGCCGGATTGCAGGCAAACAAGTTGTAGCAGAGTAATCTTATTTTTTGTGTAACTGCTCTATTAAGAGTTAGCCTTAAAAACGTGCAAGATAACTTGTAGAGTGCTGGTTGACTGCAAACTTTCAAGCTGCCCTCTATGACATAGCAAACCGCCCTGTTTAGCAACATTGCGAATGAAGTGACCCCTTAAAGTTAGACAGGTATATAATTAAGCGACTTGTTGGGCCTGAGTTCGGTACTGTACCGGACTCAGGCCTTTTAGTTTTGCCTTAATTCGCTTGTTGTTGTAATAATCGATGTATTTTGATAGCTCTTGTTTGAAATGTGTGATACTTTCGAATTCCTTTAAATATAGAAATTCAGATTTCATGATACCAAAGAAGTTCTCAATGATGGCGTTGTCGTAGCAATTACCTTTACGGGACATACTTTGCTTGATATCTCTTTCTTCAAGGGCATGACGATACTGCTTCATCTGATAGTGCCAGCCTTGGTCAGAATGAATAAGGAGGTTATCTTCATCGGTTAATCGTCGGAATGCCTGATCTAACATCGTTGAAACAAGCGAGTAGACCGGCCTTGAACCGATTGTATACGTAATAATCTCACCATTATATAGATCTAGAATTGGAGATAAGTACAGCTTTTCTCCAAATAATTTAAACTCTGTAATATCCGTAACCCACTTCTCATTTGGATTCTCAGCGTGGAAGTTACGTTCTAATATGTTCGGTGCGAGTTTGCCAATCGTCCCTTTATAGGAACGATATTTCTTCATACGTACCACACACTTTAAACCCAATACCTTCATCAAGCGTTGTACCTTTTTATGATTCACATGGTGTCCTCGATTCTCTAACTCGTCACGAATACGACGATAACCATAACGCCCCTCATGCTCCTCGTAAATCGCTTGAATAACGTCTTTTAGCTCCTTATCTCTATCGGGCATACCAAACGTTTTTACCACGAAATAATACGTACTACGAGGGATATCTGCTAGCTGCAGGAGTGCTTTCACCGAAAATTCGTTCCTTAGTTCATAGACTACTCGTGCTTTGTCTTGTTTGGTGATTTTTCCTTGTTTTGAACTAAGGCATTCAACTTTTTTAAATATGCATTTTCCATTCTCAAACGCTCTACCTCTGCTTGTAATGCCTCAACAGACCCTTCTTTTAACGTTTGAATCTTTCGTTTATTAGGTTCTTTTTTCATGGATGGACGCCCCTTCTTCTTTGGTTGTAGGGCGTCCATTCCATGTAACTCTAAGCTTCTATGCCAGCTTAAAATGGTACTATGACTCGCAATATTAAATATCGCAGCCGTTTCTCTAACAGACGTCCCGAATTCGTTCATATAATTAAGTACGTCTAGTTTAATCTGTGCAGGATATGATGTATAGCCCTTTTTAAAAGCTTCTTCACCATGATGCTCATATTGACTAATCCAGTTTGAAAAGACAGAATGGTGAATCCCGATTGATTTTGCAATGGTTTTCAAGCTCTCGGATCCCTTTTTATAACGCATAATAGCTTGGATTTTTTCGTCTGTACTGTACCTGGTCATAAAAAAACTGCACCTCCAAATGTTAGTTGTGTCTAACAATTGGGGTGCAGTTCATCAGCAACATTGCGAACAGGGCGGTTTTTTATGTTGGAGCCTAGGACGCTCGTCTAACTCGCTGCTCTTTTATCATTTTCCGTTAGTGGAATTAAAATTGCCCAATTATTTAGTGTCTACTTGACAAGGGTCCCTTCAAATTTCCTAGACACTGGAAAACTCATTTAAGTAAAGGGGGTTGAATCACTGTTACATCCCTCACCAACAACGCCACCGATTCTACATGAACCGTATGCGGGAACATGTGCGGGTTGGTTAAAACCCTTGATTTATAAGGGTTTTAACCAACTCGTATTGTTCATTTTGTTTGAGTTTGATTGCTTGTTGACGACGTTCGTCAACAAGCCGTCAACAAGTTTGTAAGGTTTCATACACAACAAAAATACCTCCTCCGACTTGTTTATCCAAGTTGCGAAAAGGTGGTTTACCTGAGTCCTGTGTGTCTATTGGATACCACAAGACTCATGCTACTTAGCCTTGAATTCCGAGGACCGGAAATTAACCCATATATTGGTCATCCACCGCAGGATTTTAAGTCACATATTTCTCGGAGATAAGTTAGATCATAGTTACTCAATGCCCGACATTACGGGCTTTTTCTTTTATTAAGATCATGCACGAGAGAATCCCGCCAAAGACACCCAACAAGAATGCGCATATTAAGTCGTTTCACAGTTTGTTGGAAGCAGAGTGCCTACAGCGTTATGAGTTTGGCACCTACCAGGACGTATGCACGGGAGTCTCTTTGATTTAGCTCCAAAACAGTTCCGCCAAGCTGTCGCGATGCAACAAGTGAAGGCTAAGAAAATTGAGGAAAAAGCAGCGAAACTAAGACAGCAGCATGTTAAGTGAGTTAGACTCAAAAATTCGGGTGTTTAACCGGTGGAGCTCAACTAGAACACAAAATTTTTACATAATATTGTTTTAGATGGGCATAAGTCTTGTGTATGTTGGCAGCAAACCTAATGCTGTAGTTACACTATGTAACCACAATGTTTTATGAAATGCAACTCTTACCAATTACTATTACACCTGACAAATTTATAAATTACCTCTTCTTGATCTGCAACCTATTTACGGTGAAGAAGCAATGTTTATTTCCATACACTGTTCCCACGCACTTGTGAAAAGAGCCAAGGTTTAAACTCTCCTTAGCTCTTTTCTAATACTATTACCTAAAAGACTGATAAATTTACTCAGTTCTTTTTTGGATTCATCAGTTGTCCCCTGCAACTCATTCAATAACCCAAACAAGTTATCATATGAATTCGCAATTTCTGCTTTAACTTCGGTCAACTCTTGAGCCACTTGTGAAAGTGGAATAACCCCTTCTTTTTCAAACGTGTCGACATAACGTGGAATGTTCAAATTGTAATCATTTTCTTTGATTTCATCCAAAGATGCCACATGAGCATATTTCTCAACATCTTCACGGTTACTGTAAGTTTCAATAATATTATTGATGTTTTCAGGAGAGAGTTTATTTTGGTTCTTACCCTTTTCAAACTCATTTGAAGCATCGATAAACAAAATATCTTTATTCTTGCGAGCTTCACGCCCTTTGAACACTAGCACACATGTTGTTATGCTTGCCCCATAGAACAAGTTAGCTGGCAATCCAATAACCGTATCTAATAAATTATTATCGATAATATTCTTGCGAATTTTACCTTCAGATCCACCACGGAAGAGTACACCATGCGGCAACACGATAGCCATTGTTCCTGCTTTGTCTAAATGATAAAGTCCATGAAGAACAAAAGCATAATCAGCCTTAGATGCTGGTGCTACACCATAACCCTTGAAGCGTGTATCTTTTTCTCGGTCAACGTCTTTTATATCCCAATTTTGAGAATATGGGGGGTTAGCTACGACTGCGTCGAACTTCAAAGGAATTTGTGTGCCATCTTTTTCAGCAAATGGCCAGTCAGCATCAAGTGTGTCTGCACGATTCAACTCCATGTTGCGATAGTTAACACCATGCATCATCAAGTTCATGCGAGCTAAGTTATAAGTCGTAGTATTCAACTCTTGGCCGTAAAAATCAACGCTTCCTTCTTCATCACCATTTGGCAATTCTTTTTGAACTGTCAAAAGAAGTGAACCTGATCCCATTGTAGGATCATATACGCGGAATTGATCTCCAGTACTATCTGCATTAATAGTGACAATTTTTGCTAGGATTTGACTAACTTCATGAGGTGTATAGAATTCTCCACCTTTTTTCCCAGCATTGGCAGCAAACTGTCCAATCAAATACTCGTACACGTCACCCAAAATGTCACGTCCTGAATCATCTTTGAAAGTGAACTCGTTAATCATCAAAACGATATCATTCAAAGCCTTCGCACGTTCATTTGTACTTGAGCCAAGACGTGTGTCGCCGAGGTTAACATCTGAGAATACGTTAGCAAAGTCCTCTTCTGCGACTGCGTTACGTTTAGCATTTGTATTGAATGAATCAAACATGTCTTGGAAGTCACTAGCTTTGATTTTATGATTTTCAATTTTAGATACGATTTTGTCCCAAGTGTAGGATGGGTCAATCGCATATCCGAGACCTTTACTGATTTCTTCAAGGTAATCTTCTTTTTCTGTGTCATCTTTCACTTCGTAGAAATCTTCCAACTCATTGACAATTAAGTATTCATCTTGATTTTCTGATAAGTACCGATAGAACATAAATGGCAAAATATAGTTTTTGTATTCGCTCGCATCCATTGTCCCACGCAATTTGTTAGCCATTTCCCATAGCTTTGATGTAATATCTGTTGCATTACTCATTTGTGGAATCTCCTTTGTTTATAAACATTTGTTGAAGCAGTGATTTCTTCAAATTTTTGAGCGAATTTAACTCATGCTGATGAAGGGTAATAAGGTTGTCCAAGTGCTTAAATAGACCACCAATTTTGAGTTGCTCCTCAATAGTCGGCACAAAGATTGATTGTCTAAGAAAATGTTTCTCGTCGAGCTTATTTGATGAATTTCCAGATGAAGTAATTGACTTGCTAAAAATCGGGCTCATGATACGTTCAATTTGGATTGCGTGTTTCCAATAGTTGTTGTCGTATTCTCTTTTATGACGATAAATTGGAAACAACTCTGAAACTACCCCTTCGCCAATGTCATTGGCTACAAATCTACCAAACTTAAACTCAGCATTAGGATGACCTTCAAATGCAATGTCACCCTGTCGCATAACGTATGTTCGAGTATCAATATTGTTAGACTGAACCTTTTCAGGGTCTTGGAAGTACATTTTTGCAACGGAAATCCAATGTTCTTTACCAAAGCTTCCATCGTTACGCTCATTGACTTTTTTGAACTCTTCCCCAAACTTACGCTGTTCCCAAGCATCAGTAAATCCAGCAAAGCGAATTTCAGGAACATCTGCTTCATCTTTCGGAAACATTTTTTGAAGTAGACTCTTTTTCGTCTCATTCATCAGTTCCAACTTACGCTGATGAAGGGTGATGAGGTAGTCGAGGTTAGAAAAAAATGCTCCGATTTTATTCTGTTCTTCAACTTGGGTAGAGACATAAGCAGTTAATTTGGCAAACTCTTTCATACCAATTCCCTTTGCAGTTCCACCTGAGGAATTTACGTTTAAACTTTCTTGAACAAGAGGGCTTCTCAATAGTTGAGCTAAGAAATTATTACTTGTTTTACTACTATCAGCCTTAAATGCAACTGCTCGTTGATTAAGTATATACCCCTCATCATCTGGTACTTGCGCAACGTTTCCAAGTGGAGCTTCAGTAGTAAAAAGTACATCACCCTTTTCTAATCTGTGTTCTCCCATCCATATCTCGAAAAGCTCTTGGTCACCATATTTCGCTTCAACAGACTTATCAATATAACCATCTTTAACATTTAATGCAGAAAGAACTAAATACCCTTCGTTGCCCCATTCCATCCCAAATTTAGTAGGGCTTTTTCCACGATAATCTAGCACTTCTTCTACATTATCAACAAGCCTACGCTGTTCCCAAGCATCCATAAATCCTGCGAATCTGATTGGAGGTGATGTTGTTATTTTATCACTCATTTCTAATCTCCTTTTATTTTAAATATTGAATTGCTAGAGCAATTAACGACAAGCAGCGGTTAAAAAAGTAATCATAGTGGCGATTATCTGTAATATCAATTTTATTTGTCTCATGATGACGGATTCTAAATCTATTACCAATGTCCGTTAGTGCCCTAAATTCATCATCAAAAATTGTGATAAATTCTGACTTCCCGTTACTCATATCATTTACCACTTTGTTTGCAGAGCCACGTTTGTCAAAATTAGTATAATAAGTTTTCAGGCGCTCAAGGGCGTCCCATATTTTTTCAACTGAATCTTGGCGAGCTGCTGGATTTGGTGTTTTGTATAGTGCAATTGCATCTTTTAGCAGTTCTCTTGTCCCATATTCAGCAATTTGCTGTACCTGTGTCTCTATTGCAGGTGAAAGAGGGTTGTTTTCTACTATACGCTCAATAAGTTTTCCGTGGGTTAATGTAAACAACAACCCCGACTCTTGAAATATTTCGTTTATTTCATTTCGATAATCATCAAAAACTTTTGTTGTATCCAAACAACGTATATCCCAATAATTTTTGTAACGATCATTATTCCATCCTTCAGAAATATCCTTTATATTTTCAGCAACATATTCTATAAGGTCAATCAATGAATATTGGTCATAATCATCATCATATTGTGGAGCAGCTATATGACCATAATCATCCCTGAGAATATTAGGAATTTTTATTGCCATTCTATTTTCAAATTGACTACGGTCAAATTCAATATAATACTGATCCACAAAAGAACAATGCTGCTGAAGTTTGAAGATATGTGTTAGGTTCTTATAATATTTTTGACATGTATTTAATAGCAAAGTATAAACTTCTTTTGAAATTTTACTCGTACTTACAATTGGTTTTCTTAATCCATGGCGTTCTGTGTATAAATTCATTCTGTTCTCCTTTTTGTAGTCTGCTTAATTTTTTCACTTGACTATTCTCCCTTCTTAATTTCGTCAGCCATTTCGTAAAATGCTTTACGGAATTCAATGCGATATCGTACCCAAGTTAATTCTGCAATCTTTTCAGCTGCAATTTCTTTATAATCAGCTCTTGCGTCATTCATGATTGCTGTTAATTCACCTTGTTTATCCATATCCTCTTGACCTAGACGGTGTTTTTTAATCAAGCTTTCAAGTTCCTTAGGTTTTGTACTGTTATCAAGTCCCCAAGTACGAATGAAGTTTGTTAGAAGTTGAATATTCGTATCCTTTTGTACTTTATCCATAGCTTGGTTCATTTTTTCAACACTTCGAGGCGCTGGATAATGATCAAACTCAAACTCTTTTGAGAAAATCTTAGATACAAATGTACGCATCTTAGTTTTTTCTTTTTCATTGTCAGACTTAGCAATTTCAAGATGGATTTCATCACGTGTGCCTTCTGCTTTCGGCATATCGTTCGCGTGAACTTCGTCCGCCATTCGAGCGATCAAATCAATCAAATAATCATAGTTGATGGTAACATCGTGAATATGAACCATAGAGAGATTGACTTGCGAAATATCAATGTTTTCTCGTTTAGCACGTCGTTCCTTCAACTCACCTGCGATTACAGTTGTTAATATTACTTCCTGTTCTTCTGTAATGCCTAAACGTTCATAGAACTCTTCTAGATTATCATAGGCAGAAATAGGATTTTTGTCATCATCTTCGGTATATTGTTTCAACTGACTAAGCAAGCGATTATACTCTTTCAAATTTTCAAAGACTTCATTCTGCGCTTTTTCACTTGGTGGTAATTGTACAAAATCATCTGTGAGCGTTGAAAGCTTCTTGATGACTTCTTGCATCTCAGCTTGAACCTTGCTAAATGGTTTAGAAATGATACCAGACTCTTCGTTACCTTCTTTCAAATCTTCAAGAGAAAGCTGTTCATCAGCAGATGCACGATTTGAATAGATAGCAAAAGCCTTATTCATTTCATACTCGTTTTGCTCTGGCCAACGATAGTTAACAACATTCCCCCAAGGCTTATCGACAAGGTTATGCATTCGGTTTGTACGTGAGTATGCCTGAATCAAGTTCCCTCCCTTAAGCGTTCGGTCAATATATAGCGTATTCATCCCCGGAGCATCAAAACCGGTCAATAATTGGTCAACGACGATGACCAAATCTAAATACTTACCGTCATCAGCTGTCTTGTTAAGACGCCTTGCTAAGTCTTCTGTGTAGGCCTTAACTGTCGTCATATCAAAAGCTGTGCCGAACATTTCGTTATAGGCTTTGATGGCTCTGTGCAGGTTTTCATTCGATTTAAGTTGATGAATACTATTGGATGTATCTGCCGAGAAACTCACCGCAACTTTTAATCGTTCATCTGGTGGACGATTCGCATTTTTTTCAGCAAACTTATCGAAGTACTCCATCGCTCTTGGTGTACTTGCTTTGTTACCTCCAACGTGGACTGTAAACAAGGCATTATACTTGCGATCATTTGAACGTTTCTTCCAGTTATCGAATATTTCCTTGACTACCAAATTTACATGTTCAGGACTATAGTCGTAAACACTCCCACGAACATTATCGTCGATATCATCTTCGGTTGGATTTTCGGGAGCCTCAATCGTTTCCTTGAATTCAACGTTAAACCCTAAGACGTTTTTATCCGCAATTGCTTCTTTGATGGTATAAGCATGTAGAATATCACCAAAGATTACTCGAGTTTCTGGAAATTTTGGCGTACCAGTATAGCCAACCCAAGCAGAATTTGGAATAGCTTTTCGGATCGTTTCAAGCATACCTTCATTTTCAGTACCGTCACCAGTTGAACGGTGAGCCTCATCAACGATAAAAAGAATACTTTCATTAAGTAGCTTGAAGCTATCTCGCTCTACATAACGTGACATCTTTTGAATACTTGTCACAATGATGTTCTTATCGCTCTTCTTCGTTAATTTGCGATGAAGGTCTGAGATATTGGCTGTGTCACCTACCACACCAGTTTTCCCTTCAAAACCTGCAACAGGATCATAGGCTTTATAAGCATCTGCAGTTTGGTTGGTAAGAGCAATTCGGTCAACCAAAAAGACAACTTTATCTACATTAGATAGACGACTTGCAAGCCACGCTGTCTTAAAACTTGTGATTGTCTTACCTGAGCCTGTAGTATGCCAAATGTATCCTAGTTTACCATCATCGTATTTGAAGTCGAATTTTCTAACTTTATCAAGCACACGCTTTGTGGCATAGACTTGATATGGACGCATGACTTTAATACTTTCTTTGTTTTTAGTACCGTCTAGTACCATGTAGCGTGTGGCCAAATCATGAGCCATTGGTATTGATAATGCTTTATCCGCAAACGTCTTCCACGAACGAATAGGGCGAGCATTATCTTCGTCTTGCCAGTTAAAAGCAAAAGCTCGGTTAAAGCTTTTGAGTGGCGTATTTGCCATATAACGAATATCAAACTGCGTCATTGCGATTAGAATCTGCAAAGTTGAAAAGATACCACTGTATTGTTTTTCAGCAATATACTGTTCCATCTGGTTCAAGGATTCTGTAGTGCTGTGAAGTGCCTTCTTTAATTCGATTTGAATAATTGGCAAACCATTAATGAGCAACGTTACATCAAATCGACGGTCAGGCTTTCCATCTATAACTTTTGGCCGTTTAATTTGATTTACCACTTGATAAACAGTGTTCCCGCCACCTACTTGGGCTTGGTCGAATACTGTTAAAAACACATGCTTACCATTATCAAGGTCAACTTCAATTTCAGAAACACCGTTAACACCATACAAAAATTGTCCAGCCTGGTAAGGTGATTCAATACCAGTGATGATTTTCTTTACCTGGTTAAATTCAGTGACAGACAATGGTTCATCTAAACGGGCACGATTGTTTTGTTCTAGGATCATTTTAAAGTTATCCCAGAGTTGTTCGGTTGTTCTTATGTCTTTTTTGTATTCCCATTGTTTCACTCCACCGATTTTGGTCAAATAATCGATGACTTCATTTTCAAATGCTAATTCCGATTGGCTTTTCATTTGATTATTTCCCCTCTAAGGTTTCTTCTATGATTGAGCTCGTAAACTGACCAATCAATTCTGCGTATTTGTTTAGCTTACTTTGTAGCTTCAATGTTTCTACGTAAATAGCACCTATTTTGTGCTGCTCCTCAAGAGGAACGACGGGAATAATAATCTCCTCTAGAGAACGAAGTGGAATTCTTAGGACAGGGCCACTCCCCTGCAACTCCCTTTCTTTTTGTCGCCTGACATCTTTATAAGCATTAAATAAGAAAAGAAAATATCTCTTATCAAGTTGTTCTTTAACAAACTCTATTTTTATGAAGTTGAGAGACAACACTTTACCAACATTATTTTTACCGACAATTGTTGCAAGCTGTAACGAGTTACTGATAACAACATCACCTTCACATAATGATGAGTTATTTTGAGATGCACTTTCTTCCTCATTATCAAAATATAAATCCTCATGATTATAATCAGCTTCAAAAGAAGGCTGGTCATAATAATTTATTGTTTGATATTCAAACTGTTTTTTCGCCCTTGTTGGATTTATACCTGGAACGAATGTTACGAACTCTTTTAATTCTCTTTTCTCCAACTAACTCACCCCCAAAATTCGGATGTCATTTTTTGAAATATCTTTATATTACATATTAAATCACCTCAATTACATTTTGTCAAACGATATTATGTAATATTTTAATATTTCATAATATCGTTTGACAGTACTTACAGTAACTACTCTACAAGCCATGTTTTTATTTCACTCTTCCGAAAAAGGGTTCTCCTCCTACCAAATTGCTAAACAATCTAGGTAAAACTCAACTCCCTTTTAATGTAATTCTGCTCCACAGACGGCTTCAATTTCAGAGAATCGCGCCCATCACTCTCAAATCCATCAGTCTCTAAAAAAGAAAAACCCTTGAAAACACCACATTTGGCGATTTCAAGGGTTCTAATTCTTATGTTAACTCTAGCAATCTAGTATGCTGTATAACCTCCCGCGCTAAAATCTACTTCATGTTGGAGATGCGGCAAAAGTCATAATTGTTTAGGGCTTTCTTGTCACTTGTAAAAGAAATATAAGGCACTTCCATAACACGACTCATCTATTGAAGTTAAGACGTAAGATTTCATCCATAAGTCGCCTATACTTTACCAAATGGTTTACTCTTCTTCGTAGTAGCTCTTCGCTAATACAAAATAGAGGGATTAACAATAATTAGGATAATAGTGCGATTTAACATGGAGCTTTTGCAGACATGAGGACCCATGAAAGCTATGATAGGTAACTATCTAGCTTATTATGCCCGCTTCTCCATATATCTGCTTTCTCACTAACAACTGACATCTAATTCGCTCTGTACGCCGCTTCATCCTGCAACTTGGACATGTTTCTACGGCAATAATAAAGGGATTTTAGAGCTACCGGATTCTAACCCGTAAACCTCAAAACCCCTCACCTATAAGACTTTTAAGCCCTTACTCTTTTACCCTAGATATCCATGCTAAACTCTCACATGTATGGCTTGCTTGTCTTACTACTTTCTTAAGCGAATCTGTCACTTCTCTTTTCGTACCATCAATATTGCCGACTCCACACGATTGGTCCCTAGTAATTTTCATACTTTTGAATTATTCTGTCACAACTCTTTTTATATCATTCAAATTGCTATCTTCAGAATACTTTCTGGTTTAATTTTAAGTCCACCGATGCTATTCGTAACTCTACTTTTTGCTGACCATTATGTCTGATACACATTACTGTGAAAGATGTAATTGTTATTTTTCATCATTGAAAAATAACATCTATCTTATTTAGATTTTCCTCATCTAAAAAAGAGATATCACATTCAAAATTAACCTGAATCCACCAGCTTGAGCTTTTTAATGCGTTTATATAAGTTACAATTACTTTTGGTTTGAGTTGATTCTTCATTAGAATTCCTAGACTTGTAGTATAAAATCTTGGAACATATCCTAACTGAAGACCACGTTCTGTATATATTCCAATTGCATCTTTATCGACGGGATTTTGTGGCTCTGGTCTCAATAATAAATCCTCACCTATAATTATGGTATTCACCCAATTATCTGGTAATTCCAAGTAATACATCCCACTAATAAAAAATGATGTTGTTAGCACTCCATTTTTTATTAACAATGGTTTTTCAAATGAATATTCATCACTAGCTAACTTACCCCGTGTTCTTTCAAGCAAATCCATTTCAGTATAACTTTTCGATAACTTTAAGTCAGCCAATATTTCTTTAAAATCAACTCTTTTTTCCGAAGGTAATCTACGTTTAAAGGCACCAAATAAACTAGGAGATGTATATTCTTTCTTTAAAATTGGAAACATAGGATGAAGTAAATACCCATTTTTTAAAGCACAGTTTATTTTATATTGATGCTTACTTTCGTATGTGTATTGAAAATGATATTGATTTTCATAATAAGATAAAGTGCCTACATGATAAAATAGCCGTGTATTTACATTTTGCCATACTAACCAAAGTGTTTTTTTCACGTCTCCACCTCCTCTTCATATAATTTTAATATATAATTTCTTCTATGTATAATGATTAACTTTAACCATTCTTTTTGAACTTCAGTTAAAATAGATTGATTATTAATTAAATGATAATATTTCTCAAAATCAAACTGTTGTAGTTTGACTATCACTGTATCACTTTGATTCCTATATCTTTTCTTCATCACTTTAATTAAATCATTTAATTTAACTTGTTTCTTCTCGAACAAACCAGCTTTCACTTTGGTCTTTTTAATATATTTCTCTAACTGAGTAATATTCGATAAATAATCAACAAGTTTATCGTCATCAAACCTAAATCCTAATGAGGCACCATTATCATATATAGGTGAAAACTTTCGATCACCGTTTTCATAATAGACCATCATCCAATTATAAGGATGTCTATCTTGGTTTCCAATAAGAATATCAAAGTAAATCATCGTTATGAATTCCTGACTTATTTCATTCCAAAAATCAAGTTTCTCAATCATATTAAATCCAAGATTGATTAGTTCTTCTCCTTTACTCTCTGAAGAATTTATAACATCGTAATCTGGATATTCAGATAATATTGTTCCACCTTCTAAAAACTGTCCCTTGTACGGAACAAAGTTTTTAAATAAAGCTCCTCTTCTTCCGTTGCGAAGAACAATTTCTACTTCCATCATTTTCATCTTCATTACTCTTCCTACGAATGAAGCAATATATTCTGTTATATCTTCCCAAGAAATTCCTAATTCAAAATTTCTTGGGAATTTTATTATATATCTACGATGCCCTATAGGTTCATCAGGAAATCTTTCGGGGGATAATAATTCATTTTTTTCTAATGTGCTATCTACTCCGTAACCATAAAAATTCCAATCACTTACATCCTTCAAGCTATCACTCCCTCAGAACCTACTTGATACCTACATTTTCACTATAATAAAGCTAAAATTATTTATATCTCATTTAGTTATGATAAGGTTCACCCTAATTATAACTAAAAGCCAGTATTCTGTCCTACTTACAAGAATACTGACTTTTATTATTATTTATTTAGTTTAGGTATTCCCAATCATTTGTCAACACGGCGTATTGACACTACCGACTCCACATGCACCGTATGCGGGAACATGTCCACCGGAGTTACCTCCACTGTCTTGTACCCTCCATCTTCGAGCACCCGCAAGTCTCTTGCCAGTGTCGATGGATTACACGACACATATACCACACGCTCTGGCTTCATCGCCAGGATCGTCTCCAAAAGTCGCGGATCGCAGCCCTTACGCGGAGGATCGACCACGATAACATCCGCCGTAATCCCTTGCTCTTTCCAGTTAGGGATTACATCCTCAGAGGCACCAACCTCGAACACTACATTCTTCATCTCATTTAACTTCGCATTCGCCCGGGCATCCTCAATAGCTTCCGGTACAATCTCGACACCGTATACCTTAGCCGCATGCTGTGCCAGGAAGAGGGAGATCGTACCGATGCCGCAATAGGCATCGATAACCGTTTCGTTGCCAGTTAGTCCGGCATATTCAACGGTTTTACCGTACAGCACTTCGGTCTGTGCCGGGTTCACTTGATAGAACGAACGCGCTGAGATAGCGAACTGTACATCGCCGATGTAGTCATAGATGACGTCTCTGCCCCACAGGACGCGGGTTTCGCCACCGAAGATGACATTCGTACGCTGAGTGTTGACGTTCTGGCAGATGCTGACTACATCCCGCAGCTGTTCGCGGATGCTGCCGAGCCAGGCGTCCAGGTGTGGGATGTCGCGGCCGTTGGTTACGAGGACAACCATCATTTCACCAGTGCGGAAAGCTTTCTTCACGACGACATGACGCAGCAGGCCACGGCCGGTTTCTTCACTATAAGCAGAGATGCCAAGTTCTCTGCCAATGTCTTTCACCTTGCGCACAACGTCATCATTATCTTCGTGCTGGATTAAGCACGTCTCCATATCGATGATACGGTGACTTCCCCGTGCGTAAAAACCGCCTACAAGGCCACCTTCGGTTACGCCAATTGGCACCTGTGCCTTATTGCGGTAACGCCAAGGTTCGTCCATGCCGAGTGTAGGGCGAACAAGAATGCCATCTGTCTGAGCTACTCCAGCGCCATCAGTCGCACCATCCACGATGCCACCATCGTTGGCACTGTCCGTCTGACTTCCACCAGCATTACTCTCTTTGCTCTTTCCGCTGTTCCCGCCACCATCCACCCGGAGCTTCCCAATCCGCTCCAGGTTGTCCACCACCAGCTGCCGTTTCCACGCCAGCTGAGCAGTGTAGTCCATATGCTGCAGTTGGCAGCCGCCGCATTGGTCATAGATCTCGCAAGGCGCCGCGATGCGGGCGCTGCTCGCTTCTACTATATTCAGCAGTTTGGCGTAGCCATACTGCTTTTTGGTCTTGAGCACCCTTGCCCGGACTTTCTCTCCGGGAAGGGCTCCCTGCACAAAAAGGGTAAAGCCTTCTACGCGGCCTACCCCTTCACCTTCATGGGTCATGCCGATAATATCGAGCATAACCTCATCATTTTTATTCACAGGCAGTCCGGCGACAGGCGCCTTGCCGGCTGGGCGGCTGGTGCTGCGTCCACTGCGGTGTTTACTCATTATTTATAGTTCACTTCTTTCATTATCATCGCTGTATAATCCCACACTCTTGCTTTCAATCAACCTAATTATTCTGAGCAAAAATCCGCAGATGCTGCGGCAAAATCCGAAAACGACCCGGCAGCTCTCCGCCAAGTTCTCCATCCAAGTTCAATTGGACATGCCCTGGAGAGATTACATCCATTGCATCCGTACGGAAATACACAACCTTTTTATCCTGCAAATGCTCGCCACGAAGGGCCAATCTAACCAAACGGACAAACTCTGCCAGGTTGCATTTTTTAACCGCAATAACATCTAACAGACCGTCATCGATTCGAGCGCCGGGGGCAAGTTTTTCAAAGCCGCCGACAGAATTCGTATTTGCAATCAGGAACAGCATGAACTCATCATGAATAACCTCCTGCCCATTGGCACGAATGATTAGTTCCTGAGGAGATAGGCTGACCATTTTTTCAATACCTTTTAAATAGTACGCAAGCTGCCCTATCATGGTCTTCAGCTTACTTGGAACTTCATAGGTCAGTTCGGTTAGACTGCCACCGCCTGCTATATTAATGAAATAACGATCATTGGCTTTACCGATATCAATCGGACGCGACTCTTGACGAAGGATTAAATCAACGGAATCTTCCCAATTCTTCGGGATCCCCATCGCACGTGCAAAATCATTGGTAGTCCCAAGTGGCAATACGCCAAGCGGGGGGAGATTAGGTTTCTCCGCCATACCATTGATAACCTCATTTAAAGTGCCATCCCCACCGGCTGCTATGATTAGATCATAACCGCGCTCTACTGCATCCGCAGCAGCTAACATAGCATCGCCTTCTCCGGTCGTTGCATGGCAGGAGGCTTCAATGCCACCCGTATCCAGCCGGTCCAAAATGTCGGCGAGCCGCTTCTTCATTTCTTCCCGTCCAGAAGTGGGATTATAAATCAATCTCGCAGTTTTCATTACCGGAACGCCACCTGTTTTTTATAATAGAATAACCTAATTGATTATACCTAATTCGGACCACTACAATCAATGTCAGAGGACATTTATCGTAAATATTCCATTATACAACAATTCACGACACCTTATTAGGCAAAAACAACTATATATATGTCTATGCAGAAAATCCCGTATTATCCACGGAAATGGGCACTATTTTTCATGATTAAGTGGGCTAAAAAGGAAGCTTTTTAACTCTTTTTTCGAATCTGTTCGAGGAGTGTCTCTACCTGTCTCTCAATCCAATGCGGAAGAAGCGGGTGCGGCAAAAGCGTCTGGCCAGAATACTTATAGGTTAACCCTTTAAGTCTGTTCGGAACCACATGTTTAGTGAAATAACCTTCACTCAAAAAAAGCGGCGCCACCAAAACCTCGTGACCCTGCTCCTGCCAATACTCCACTTTGCTTCTTACACTGTCCGGATTCAGCAGACCGTAATCGGCAGCTGCTACGCCGCTCACCTCACGTACACGTCCTGCCAGTGAAGAGATGCCCTGCTGCCAACGCTGGCGGAAGCCATCATAAATGCTGCCGTGACCTACCAACAGAATCGTCTCACGTTCAGGTTCCGTAGACAGCTTACGGAGCTTGTCCCAGATCATCACAGCGATGTCCGGGTCATCGTCGACAGGATAACCATAGTGAACCTTAGCCTTCACGTGGAACGGCTCTAAATCGGTCTCACGTTCAGGTGCAGGTTTAGCCCCTAGTGCATATTCTATTTCATCGACATGTGTGCTTCCCGAGGAAACGAACAATGGGATCACAATTATATCTGTGACCCCTGCATGTTCCAGTTCATTTATTCCATCTTGAATCAGACGGCCCTCTACCAGCTCTAAAAAAGAGACCACCACTGGCATCTCTTCATCTAGCGATAATTCGCTTACGGCCTCTTCCACGATCGACACCCAAACCTCGTCGCGGGAGCCGTGACTGATAATAAGTACGCCCGGTACCATAAATTAGCGTCCCAAACGTTCCAGCGTTAATTTATAACCATCATTTCCGTAGTTCAGGCAACGTTTTACACGGGAAATAGTAGCTGTACTTGCTCCTGTCTCTGCTTCGATCTGATTGTAGGTCGAACCTTTGCCAAGCATACGCGCTACTTCCAGTCGTTGCGACAGCGATTGAATCTCGTTCACGGTGCACAAATCATCAAAGAAAACATAACATTCTTCCATATTCTTTAATGTTAAAATGGCTTCAAATAATTGGTCTATACTTTTATCATTTAACTTCTTAAGTTGCATCAATTTTTCATCCCCTAAAAGTTCTATCAGCATTAGTTTCTCTGATTAAGCTCCGTACAAAACTAGCTCCGGAAACATCAACCTAATGTCACTATCCTGCCTTTACTATATTGCACTGGAGCGCATTTTTCAAGCATTAACGATTTCACGCTGTAAAGAACGAAAATGATGGACAAACGTCCACCCCACGCGCACACCATTTATGTACCCCAATACAAGTATTTTTCTCTACATAAGAATTATCGCCTACACTATAGTACTACAAAAGCGCCGAAAATCAAGCTCGTACACGGTTTCTTCACTACTTTAACCTGTTTATAGGCATACGCCCTTTTCCGCTCCTATCCCTATTACCCGGGCATTCGTCTATACCGTATGTTCGCCCATGACATACAGTATAGCAGACCACTAACAAAGGAATGTGATATTATGCCTGATCATTACTATAATCATTCCCGCCGGAATCAGCGTTCACTGAGCGATTCGTATAATGCCTCTGCCTACCCCGGCCTCAGTTCATATGCGCCCTCAGCTCTCCCAGGTGAGACCGGAATCCTTCCTGCTTTAGGAGCAGAAGCTGCCACCGAAACTGCACTAGCGCTCCCTGCAGCTGAAGCTGCAACAAAGGCAAGCGGCGGGCTTGCCGGACTGCTCAGCGGCTTAGGCGGCGGTGGCGGAATTGGTGGGAATATGGAGCAAATCAAAGGTATCATCGATCGTATGGGCGGCATTGACGGGATCGTAAACTCTATGGGTAAAGTACAAAAGGTGATGTCCGGCTTCCAGCAGATGGCTCCAATGGTTAAGCTGTTCATGGGTAGCTTCGGTAAAAACAAAGGCGCAGCAGGCGCACTAGCCGCCGAAGAGGATGCTGCCCTGTACAGTCCTAATCGCCGCAAAAAAAAGCGCTCCACCTCACCCCGTCGCAAATCTACTACAACTACTCGCCGACGCTCTACTTCTTCCACCGGAAAACGTCGCCGCAAATAGCGGTGACGTTTTCTAGCTATGTATCAGAAAAACAGCAATTCTCGCAGGAAAGAGATTTGCTGTTAGCGCTTCTGCTCTATTTTTACTTAAACCAGCCACTCCGTCGAAACCATCGGAACATCCCAAAACCAACCACCAGCATAAACAACAACACGGCAAAATAACCATACTTCCACTCTAGTTCAGGCATCTTCACAAAGTTCATTCCGTAGATCCCGGCGATAAGCGTCAGCGGCATGAATACCGTCGTGATTACCGTTAGTGTTTTCATAATCGAATTCATCCGGTTGGAATTGAGTGAAATGTAGCTGTCACGCAAATCCGCTGTCATTTCCCGATCAGCCTCAATCATATCGGAGAGCTTTAGCAGATGGTCATAAATATCGCCAAAATAAATCCGTTCCTCGCCATTGCTCTGGACATGCTGTGAATTCACGATCCGGTACATCAAATCGCGCATCGGCACAATCGTCCGCCGCATTTTGAGGAGTCTTCCGCGCACGCCAAACACCTGGCTCATCAATTCCTCCACCGACTCACTGCTGCCGCTGCTCTCCAGATCCGCAAGCTCGTCCTCTAAACTGTAGAGACATGGAAAATACTTGTCCACCAGCTTGTCCATCACCGTATATGCAGCTGCCATCGGCCCACCCGACCAGCCTTTTCGACTATGTATTTCGCTCTTCACCTGTTCCCACGCTTCATTCATCTCTGCTTTTTCCTGATGGTGATAGGAGACAAGAAAGTTCGAGCTTAAAAATAGGTCAACCTCCTCAGCATCCAACGTCCGCTCATTCAGCGCATGCAGCACAAAAAACTGCACATTCTCATAATGATCCAGCTTCGGCCGCTGCAACACATGCATACAGTCCTCTATCGCCAAGGGGTGAAAATGAAAATATTGATCCAGTAAAAGCGTCTCTTCTGGCGTAGGCGTAGCAAAATCTGCCCATATCCAAGCATAATCCTCCAGCCGGATATTTTGCAGAGGGATCTCTGTCAGCACCTCACCTTTATGTGTGACAACAAGTGTACGTATCATAAATGTTCCTCCGCTTCATCTTCTTCCACGCCTCTATTGTACAGCAAGAAGACAAGTCTTCCAAAAAGCAAAAAACATAACCAACAGCACCTCTTAAGCTAGACTAAGAAACATTTGGTGCTTCGTCGTTCGTTAATACTCGATTCATCTGTGCTTGGTTGGTTGCGCAGGGGCGAGCTATCTTTATTCTCGCTGTCGGTATCGGGTTTATGAGTGAGATGAATTCACAGCTGTGAATTACTATCGCTATTTTTACTAATTAGTTGGTGAAAAAGTGCTCCTTTGGGGATGGTAAACAACCCTTCGATCGTAAGCAAGCTGGACTTGAATTCGCAAAAGGTTGAGTCCATCGCCTAGCGTTCATTTAACGTAAGTAACATATGTTTTACTTTGGGCTGGTAGTGATTTGTGGGATTGGGATGCAATCCTTGCATCGTACATGTAAAGTTCCGGGCAGGATACTGTGAATATAGCGATGCTCATGGACGGCAGAAAAGCAGGGAGAAAGAGAATAGGGTTGGGTTGGGTTGGGTTGGGTTGGGTTGGGTTGGGTTGGGTTGGGTTGGGTTGGGTTAATTTGGCCAGGTTACGTTACGATGGATTGGGCTGAGTTAGTTTGTACTAGGTTACTTTGCGATGGACTGGATTAAGGTGCGCTGGGTTCCCTTGAAATGTGTTACGTGGGACTATGCTGAGTTAACTTTGGCTAGGTTACTTTGTGCAGGGTTGGACTTCGGTGCGCTGGATTCTGCTGAAATGAGGTAAGTTGGGCTGCGTTGAGTTAGTTGGATCTAGGTTACTTTACGATGGACTGGATTAAGGTGCACTGGGTTCCCTTGAAATGTGTTACGCGTGACTGGGCTGAGTTAATCTGGGCTAGGTTACTTTGCGATGGACTGGATTAAGGTGACTGGATTTCGTTGAAATATGGTAAGTTGGGTCTGCGTTGAGTTGATTTGTGTTAGGTTGCGTTACGATGGACTGGATTAAGGTGCGCTGGGTTCCCTTGAAATGTGTTACGTGGGACTATACTGAGTTAACTTTGGCTAGGTTACTTTGTGCAGGGCTGGACTTCGGTGCGCTGGATTCTGCTGAAATGAGGTAAGTTGGACTGGGCTGAGTTAGTTTGTGCAAGGTTACGTTACGATGGGCTGGATTAAGGTGCGTTGGGTTCCCTTGAAATGTGTTTAGTTAGGCTGGTCCACCTTCATACAAGTCAGGTGCCGTCATTCTAAGGCATTTATGCCTTTCTTTCTGCTTCTTCGACGAAGTGTCTCCAATTCTAGGGCAGTTATGCTCTTCTTTTTGTCACCACCCTCGAATTTCGTAAATTCAGCGGGATTTATACCGTACATTCCCCCTCCAACTCCAGACTTCGTCATCTCTACGGGATTTATACCGTACATTCCCCCTCCATCGCCAAACTCCATCATTTCTACGGGATTTATACCGTACATTCTCCCTCCAACGCCAAACTCCGCCATTTCTACGGGATTTATACCGTACATTCCCCCTCCATCGCCAAACTCCATCATTTCTACGGGATTTATACCGTACATTCCCCCTCCATCGCCAAACTCCATCATTTCTACGGGATTTATACCGTACATTCTCCCTCCAACGCCAAACTCCGCCATTTCTACGGGATTTATACCGTACATTCCCCCTCCATCGCCAAACTCCATCATTTCAGCGGGATTTATACCGTACATTCCCCCTCCATCGCCAAACTCCGCCATTTCTACGGGATTTATACCGTACATTCCCCCTCCAACGCCAGACTTCGTCATTTCTACGGGATTTATACCGTACATTCCCCCTCCATCGCCAAACTCCATCATTTCTACGGGATTTATACCTTACATTCTCCCTCCAACGCCAAACTTCGCCACTTCTACGGGATTTATACCGTACATTCCCCCTCCATCGCCAAACTCCATCATTTCTACGGGATTTATACCGTACATTCCCCCTCCAACGCCAAACTTCGTCACTTACGGGATTTATACCGTACATTCCCCCTCTATCGCCAAACTCCGCCATTTCTACGGGATTTATACCGTACATTCTCCCTCCGACGCCAAACTCCGTCATTTCTGCGGGATTTATACCGTACATTCTCCCTCCAACACCGATTTCCGCCATTTCTACGGGATTTATACCGTATATTCTTCACTCTCCTCATGTCCAAACAACAAAAAAAGATGTCTGCAGCCCAATGGCTAACTGACATCTTTATTAAAGGGTGTTTAAAAAATGATTTTGAAAATCAAACCTGCTAATACCGCACTGATTGGAATCGTGATGAACCAAGTGACCACAATACGTCCGGCTACTCCCCATTTCACTGCAGAGAAACGTTTGGCAGAGCCAACCCCAAGGATCGCTGATGTGATCGCATGTGTTGAGCTTACTGGCAAATGCAGCAGCGTTGCTGAGAAAATAACAGATGCCGCGGAAATATCAGCCGCGAAACCGTTAATAGGTTCGATTTTGAAAATCTTCGTACCCATAGTCTTAATAATCTTCCAACCGCCAATGGAGGTACCGAGCGCCATAGCCGTAGCTGCAGCTATCTTAACCCACAAAGGGATAACATCCATAGTTTCTTGACGTCCTGAGGTAACGAGTGCAAAAGTAATGATCCCCATCGCTTTTTGCGCATCATTCGTACCATGTGTGAACGACTGTAACGCTGCCGTAAGGACCTGCATAGAGCGGAAGCCCTTGTTGACCGTATGTGGACTACGCTTAGCAAAGATCCATTTCAGGATGGTCATGATAATATAACCAATAACAAACGCAATGATTGGGGAGAAAATCAGTCCTTCGACAATTTCCACAAACCCGCCCCAATTGATGTGTGCTGAGCCTGCCCCCACGTATACTGCACCCGCTAAAGCGCCGATCAGTGCATGAGACGATGAGGATGGAATTCCGAGCCACCAAGTAATCAAATTCCAAATAATCGAAGCAATCAGCGTCGCTATTATGATATCCAACCCATTTTCAAGCAAGGTCGGGTCGGTGATACTTCCGCCAATTTTTTTGGCCACACCTGTAAACATCAAGGCCCCAACAAAGTTCATCAGTGCTGCCATAATAATTGCTGTTCGCGGTTTTAAGGCACGTGTTGAGACAGAGGTAGCAATTGCGTTGGCCGTATCATGGAATCCATTGATAAAGTCAAACGCAAGCGCGAGAAATATAACAATTCCAAGAATCCATATAGATGTTTCCATATTCTAGTACCCCTTATGAGTTGCGCATGATGATCGATTCCAACATGTTGGCTACATCTTCACATTTGTCTGTAGTGGTCTCGAGCCGCTCATACAGTTCCTTGCGTTTAATCAGCTCAATCGGGTCTTTTACAGTTTCGAACAGGACCTTAGTACAAATACGCAGCACTTCGTCCCCTTGATTCTCAAGGTCATTCAGACGGATTGTATATTCACGGATCGCCAACAATTTCTTCTGGGAGAGCAAATGAACCGCTTTTTGGATTTCATAAGCACACTGGCGAAGAATTTCGGCGAATTGCACAATGTATTCATCCGGGTCAAGAAGGTTGTACATATAGAAACGTGAGGCGGATGCCTCCAGACCATCGATGACATCATCCATGCTTGTGATCAAGTCCATAATGTCGTCACGTTCAAGCGGCGTAATAAACGTCTTGTTCAATTCTTTGATGACGGTGTGCGTGTAAGTATCACATTGGGATTCGTACTTTTTCATCTCTGCAGCGAAATTATCGACATTATTCCGGAGATCAGTGATATTCTGAGCAAAGTAATCTGCAGCTTGGACAATAGTATCGGCCATATTTTCCAGCGTCTCAAAGAATATGTCCTTTTTTCTCAACTTCATTGTTTTAAACCCCTTTACATAAAATTACCGTGAATACAGAGCCACTCATATGTAAAAAGCATGAAAATGAATGACAACCCTTGTTATCTTATCATATCCGTACAAGGTATAGAAGCTATAGAAATGAACTTTTTTACACTCTATTAACACATACCCATTATTCCGAACACAAATCTGTATAACACTGGATATTCCGACTTTCTTATGTTGTACCATCCGCCCCGCCATATACCACATGACTGCTAAATGAAGGCGCATTAGGGACCACCAAAATATGGGTAATTCCTGGATACATCAGCTCTTCTTTTCCATCCCTCACAAAGCGGATCACATCCCCTGGTTCACGCGACCATCTGCCTTTGGTGACCTGTCCCCGCTGAAAAAGCAACGCTTCCCCGCCAAGCTCCACATCAATCTGAAGTCTTCCGACATCATCAAGCACTTTGTGATCGGCTCCTATAACCATCACATTGGCCGCTTCCACCGGATTATCGTTATTTAGATCCAAATGAGGTTTGTCATTCACATAACGCTGATAGGTCTGACGTTTAGGATCATATTTATAGTCAACTTTATAACTTTTGAGCAGATAGTTTATGCTAAATTCAGCGGCTTTCTCTCCGTCCGCCGGTATGTAATCTGGATTGTTAAAAAGATACCCGGGTACCTTCACACTTTGCGCAAACCCAAGCTTCTCGGCACCTTCCCGCAGTTTGGCTGCGTTGCTGTACAGGTTATGAGGTGCTTTTCGCGCTTTATCCCGCCAAAAATAAGCTCCGGCACGGCCGATCTCGTCCATATCTTCTTTTTTCTTTTTTGCAAAATGGCGTAAGCTGCCGGACTTCCTCCTGCATGCACCGTCACACCACCGTAGCTCTCGCCAATATCCAGCAGATAGGGGCGGATGCTGCGAATCGGTCCGATTTTCACCACACCTGTATGGCTCTGAAAAATACCAATCAAACGCGTAATACCACCTTCGGCAAGAATCTCATACAAAATATCTGCTTCACTAACCCCCGATTGCGGCCGGGCGGCAGGAGCATTATTTATCATTACGGCCAAGGGACGTGGAAGACTGTCTTCAGAAACTGGAAGACCTGTTAATCCGGATACGAGCTCAGCAGCGGGATCAATGGTAGGTGAGGGTTGAATCGTTTCGATAGGCGTGGGCTCTGCGGTAGGCTGCTGTGTCGGGGTGATCTCATTATTTGCACTCTGTGTTCCGCAAGCGGAGAGCAATAGGGTGGTCAATACAATGGCAGATAACAGACGGGAAGAAGAGCAATTTACTTTCATCAGCTTGTAGTTCCTCCTAAACGTTTTATGAAACTCACTGATTCCTTCCATTTAATCACAGTCAGTCCCATTTGTCTTGATCACCTTCTCCCTTTTTTCATAGCAAGCATAAGGAAATTTTATAGCATGGAATAGATAAATTCTTATATTAAAAAAAGGGTACAGCCATTGCGGCTGCACCCTGCGGGTCTCTTATTCATTCAGTTAGTCTAGCTTCCAGCAATTCAGACTTAATGTCCCATACTGATAAGCCTGAAAAATCCGCTCTGCCTTCCTGCTGCCATCCGCTGTTCCCATCGCGTAAAAGAGAGGTGCAAAATGCTCTCTTCCATAAGAAGGAACCGCATCGCGTACATGTGGAGCTTTTTTCTCATACGCAAAAAGTGAAGGCAAATCCCAGGCTTCTAGTCCCTTGGCAATCCAGGCATCGAATTCAAGTGCCCAATCCTCAGGCTGCTCACTTTCACTTAGCATCCGCAAATTGTGAACAAGTCCACCGCTTCCAATCAGCAGTATGCCTTCGTCACGAAGCGGTGCTAACATCCGCCCGATATTGTACTGCTCCTTGGGAGAGCGCAGAGAATCGACGGATAAAGCAACTACCGGAATGTCGGCGTTGGGGAACATTTTTTTCAGTATCACCCAGACTCCATGATCGAGTCCTCGCCCCAGAACGGGCTGATGTGATAGATTGTTATCCTTGAAGAGCTCAGAAATCCGTCTTGTTAGGGCCGGATCGCCCGGGGCCGGATAGGTCAGCGTGTAAACTTCTTCAGGGAATCCGTAGAAGTCATGCTGTGTCTCGTGCAGTTCATCAACGGTAAGTAGCTGTTCAGGGCTATCCCAATGCGCTGAGAAAACTACTATACCGCGTGGCGCTTCAAGTTCTTGACCAAGCCGCTCCAGAAAACGGGTATACTCGTTATCCTCCAGTGCTAGGAGCGGAGAACCGTGCGCAATAAAAAATGACGGTAATTTCATAGGATGCCAACCTCCATAACCCAGTATATGGTGTGCATCTTTATTTTACCGCTTATTGCAAGTTAATGCGAATAAAAACCTTCTCCTAAATCATCCAATTCTGCCACTCTGTCTGCAGATGCTCTTGTTCGTTCATCCATTCTATAGTCCGCTTAAGCAGCTGCTGCTGCGCCGGTCCAGAAGAAAAGGTGTGATCCCCTTGAAAAATGATCTCTTTATCGCAACGTCCTTCGGGACGTGTCCAGAACAGCTTCTGGTAAAGAAAAGCGTAATCCACCGGAATGACATCATCAGAGGTGCCATGAATGACCAGTACATCGCCGCTAAATTTGCTCGCTTCTTGGAAGGGCTGAAAAGCCGCCAAAGAATTAAAATATACCGGAGTAAACGAGTAGCCCACATAATCGGCTGATCCATTCTTCACAGCACGATCATACGCCTCCCGCCCTACAATTTTCACAATATCATTGAAAGGATAACCAACAGAGGCCCATAACACGAGATTCTTCACGCGGCGATCGCGAATACTTGTCAGCAGCGCCACCGCGCCACCCAGGCTATGGCCAATCAGCGTCACGCGCTGTGGGTCCACATCAGCAGAGCTAATTCCGTAATCAAGCACCGCTCTAGTCTGAGCGATCATCGATTCCATATCTTCGCCGCCATAATTCCCGCTGCTCTCGCCGCAGCCCACATAATCAAAACGAATAACCATATATCCCTCTTGTGCCAGCTCACGAGCCGCCTTCACAAAAATCCGGTCTACGCCAATCCGATTCCCCACAAATCCGTGGCAGATCACGGCTAATGGCAGTCTATCCTTGCAACGCGAAGAGGTTCCCTTCTCTTTTTTCGGGTAATGTATGCTCGCCGTCAATTCTTCTCCGTTATGCCGGATTACAATATTCCGTTCCATTGCCGCATCCTCCTATAATTATATTTATATTTATAATTTAATTTATTTTAATTTATTAGAATTCCGATTAACTTAGTATGAATTATAATCTAATTATAAAGATTTCGTTCATATTGTCAACAGCAAGGGGACAATTCTTAATAAACGCACGGAGTATTTGGGCATTAGAGTCTGCACGACAAACAGGGTGCCCTGTAAGATATGAACATGACTCTGGGGCGCACACGTCGAGTGGATTGGAACCTACCTCTTAAACCTCTAAACGCCAACCTTTGTTGGATTAGTTAATAATCGCGATTCAGTAGCTCCTTCGGACTCAGCAGCTTCATCGGACTCACCTGCTCCAGCGGACTCAGTAGCTCTATAGGACTCAGAAGACCCTATTCGCAGATTTAGCACACTTTTTGAATTCTATCGGACCCCATAGTCGCTATCACCCTGTAAAACAGCAAATACGAGCTACTTTTCGAGCAATAGCGTCACTGGGGTCCGAAACTGTGCTGAAAAGGCGATAATTTGGCTAATAACGTCATCTGAGTCCGAAAGATGATGAATCTAAGACAACCGGGGGCTCTGGGAGCTCTGGGATTCCCGGGTTCCGGGGGTGCTTGGGTTTGGCTTTGGCTTTGGGTATGAGAACCCCACCAAAAAACAAAGAGCAGCGATCCCCAGATCGGAGGATAGCTGCTCTGTTGTTTTTTCGAGATGAATGACCAGGGTTGTTAATCAATCGTAGCTGTCGTTAAACATCTCATGGGTTTCATGGCTGCCTTCCCAATCCTTAAGCAAGCCCTCGGGGGTATCTTCCGCGGAAATCCCGCTGCTGAATCCATCGGATTCAGCAGCTCTATAGGACTCAGAAAACCCTATTCGCAGATTTAGCACACTTTTTGAATTCTATCGGACCCCATAGTCGCTATCACCCTGAAAAACAGCAAATACGAGCTTCTTTTCGAGCAATAGCGTCACTGGAGTCCGAAACTGTGCTGAAAAGGCGATAATTTGGCTAATAACGTCATCTGAGTCCGAAAGATGGTGGATGCTACGACAACCGGGGGTCTGGGGTTCGGGGGTGCTTGAGGTTTGGGTTTGGGTTTGGGTTTGGGTTTGGGTTTGGGTTTGGGTTTGGGTTTGGGTTTGGGTTTGGGTTTGGGTTTGGGTTTGGGTTTGGGTTTGGGTTTGGGTTTGGGTTTGGGTTTGGGTTTGGGTTTGGGTTTGGGTTTGAGAACCCCACCAAAAAAACACAGAGCAGCGATCCCCAGTATCGGAGGATCGCTGCTCTGTTGTTTTTTCGAGATGAATGACCAGGGTTGTTAATCAATCGTAGCTGTCGTTAAACATCTCATGGGTTTCATGGCTGCCTTCCCAATCCTTAAGCAAGCCCTCGGGAGCATCTTCTGCGGAATCCCACATGCTGAATCCATCGGAGCCGCCCCAATCCCCCATTGAATTATTGGGCGTAGGCTCGAAACCGTTGCCCATGGATCTTCCCTGTTCTTTCTTGTTCTCATGTTCCATAAAGCTCCCAACCTTTCCCAATGCTATATTGATCAAGCAACAACATTATCAGTGTTCACTCTTCTAAAAGGATTATGCATATCGCCATAGAAATGGTTGTCCTTGCGTAGACCTGTCATGCAAACGTATACTCTAGGTTAAAGACTATACCGATTAACAACACTGGAGGTTTACATCCAAATTATGAAAGTGAAAGATATGATTAAGGAAAATAACGCCCTGCGTGAGCAGTTGACGCCCTTCAATCGCTCCTATTTAGAAGATATGATCCTTGCAATGCGGGCCAGTCGAATTGACACCCTGCGCGGAGAAGAACTTTTGCTGGATGCGGCCAAGCTGCTGTTGAAGGAACAACGTAAAGGGAAAAATGCCAAGCAAGTATTCGGCGAGAATCCGCACGATTATTTTAAAGAAATCATAGACAGTGTTCCCGGGCGCCCGGTGCGCAGTAAATGGAACTATTACTTGATGATTCCCTGCGCAGCTCTGACCTGTCTTTTTGGGATATTGGCAATCGGTGGACTCTTCTTCCAATGGACTGACGATTCACCTGGAATGTTCGGACAGATCAGCCTTTTCACCCTGCTCGCTGTGGGAGTAGGCTCCATTATCTTGATTGAACTCATTATGAAATGGATGTCCTCCTTGTCGGAGAGCGATGCACCCAGTGCCAAGCCTTTTGATATAAAAAGCCTTGGAATCTATATTGGCATCGCAGTAGCTGCTGTATTTATCGGCATGTTCCTCGATCGGTTATTTCCGGTCATTACAATATCCCCGTGGGTAAGCTTAATTCTGTGCATCATTGGGGGGTTGGGACTGAAATTTATATTTTTCAAAAAATAAATATCTAGGCTGAAAACTTTATTCCATCCGATAGATAGGGGGAAACTTCCATGATTAAGAAACATTATATTCTCTACTCCGTTCTAGCTATAGCCTTAGGGCTAGGCATAGTACCCAGTGCTATTCACGCCGAAGGTGCTACCAGCCCTCCTGGGGAAGGCGCTAAGGCAATTCCTCAAGCAGCTAGTAATAATCATGCAGAGGCTGTCTATAAAGCTGCATTACCGCTGTTATCTACCTCTGACAAGTTACCCGAAGCCATAAAATATTTGAACTCCAATATGTATGCGGTAGGGTCATATCGTGCAACAATGATGACCCTGAAGCTTGAGAATCTGCATAAAGCTGCGCTGCAAGCCTGGGAAAGTAAATTCAGTACCAGCACTGTCCAGCGGAAGCTCACCGCCATTTATAAAGCAGGCGCCAGCATGTCGTCTCTTGCCGCTATTACTGATGATCTCCAGCTGCGTACACTGCTGAAAAGTGCCAGCGAAAACGGATATAAGCTGGAGACAGCAGAGGGTACTTTTTTCCCGGTGATCGATTATGGGGCTTACCGCAAGTACAAGCTATACGTTACCAATGATATCAGCGCTTATATTACCATTATGGCAACCGAATCGGACCTGCCCTCTTCCAAGGACAACGGGCTAGTTATCGCCTGGACTGAGGTTGCAGCCAGAGCTTTATCTCAAGAGCAATTCATTCAAAATCATCCGAAGTCAAACCGAATTTCTGCTGTAAAAGCCTTGTACACTATGTATGTGAATAATACGTTTTACGGCCAGAATAACACTCCTCTCTTCCATTATGACAATCTGGAAATGGATTTGGAGGCGCAAAAGGCTTACTCCAGTATTCTGACCAAAAATAATGACAGCAGCCCATTTCTACAAAAGCTGGATAGCTTCATGAAATTAATGAAAGACAATAGCTACAAATTGACCGATGAGGTCGAGCAGTATCGTAAAACTTCGTTACCTCTCTAATAAAGAAATCACAAAAGCCCATCCCTGAAATGAATAGGGACGGGCTTTTTTATATTCGTTAACGAGATTATTAAGTGGATGCGAGCATTAAATAAGGATGTTAAAGAGATTAGAATCCTTATTGATCTCTACATAATCGACGCCCTTCTGCTGCATCCGTTCGATGAGAGGTTCGTAGGCATCCGTTGACAATAATTCAATGCCAACAAGCGCGGGACCATTTTCTTTATCATGCTTCTTAATATACTCGAAACGGGTAATGTCATCGTGAGGTCCAAGGATTTCACCCAAGAACTCACGCAGCGCGCCTGCCCGTTGCGGGAAGTTCACCATGAAATAGTGTTTTAAGCCTTCGTAAATCAATGAACGCTCCTTGATCTCCTGCATCCGGTCAATATCGTTGTTCCCGCCGCTTATGATACAGACAACTGTTTTGCCGCGGATTTGATCACGATATTGATCAAGCGCTGCGATAGGCAGCGAACCTGCTGGCTCAACCACTATGGCATTCTCGTTATATAATTCCAAAATCGTGGTACAAGCTTTGCCTTCAGGCACCATCACGATGTCATCCAGATGACGGGAGCAAATATCATATGTCAGGCCGCCAACACGTTTTACAGCCGCTCCGTCCACGAACTTATTAATTTCCTTTAGAGTCACCACTTCTCCAAGCTTGATCGCTTCCGTCATAGAAGCTGCTCCGAGTGGCTCCACACCAATCAACTTGGTAGAAGGACTAACTGTCTTCACATAGGTGGCTATACCCGCTGCTAGGCCGCCTCCACCAATGGTTACGAACATAAAATCTGCCGGGTTGTCCAGACTCTCCATCACTTCCATTGCAATGGTGCCGTTGCCCGCAATGATTCGTGGCTCATCAAAGGGATGGATCAACGTCATCCCATGATCTATACAAGCTTGCAGTGCTTCATCATAAGCGTCATCAAAGGTATCGCCCTTCAGAATGACTTCAACAAACTCACCGCCAAACCGCCGCACCTGCTTAACCTTCTGGTTAGGCGTAGTGCTTGGCATATAGACCTTGCCTTTAATTCCAAGCGCCTTACAGGAATAGGCTACGCCTTGTGCATGGTTGCCCGCACTCGCACAGACAATCCCTTTTGCTCTATCTTCTGCTGACAAACTACGAATCATATTATAAGCTCCGCGGATTTTGAAAGAACGTACAATCTGCAAATCCTCGCGCTTCAAATACACATCACAATCATACTTGGCTGACAGCACAGCATCACGTTGTAGAGGTGTCCGGATTATGACTTCACGCAGTACGTGATGAGCCCGCACAATATCTTCCATTCCTACGATTCGGTCTTCCTCTTCTCTCATAACCCTCTCGCCTCACTATCTATCTGTTATTCTACTTCTTGTAACATACTCTCCCGAGGACATTTTTTCAAGCATCCTAATCAGTGATAAAGAAAAAGAGACTAAAGGAACCCTATAGTCTCTTACTAATATTTGCTATCCCTACGCTATGAAACCTACTAGTCCTGTTGCTTCAGCATCCACTTCACCAGGTCTGGTAAGCTTGTCCACAAACGTGAATGTACAATAACATATTCGATAGCCTCGTTAGCGTCACCCACGCCTACAAAATCAGGCAGGTTATGCGGCAATCTTTTGATACCTAACAGATAATCCGGCACATGCTTGTTCACATTCTTCGCCACGCGGTAGAGCATTTTGAGCTGGGAAGTAATTCCGTTCTTCTTATATTCTAAAACCATACGGTCATATGCTACTGTTGCTGCTGCATCCTTGCCGAACTTCTCCAGTACCTTCTCGGTCTTCTTAAGCTTATTAGTGTAAAGGTACGTTGCCGTTAGAAGGTAACGCGCACCTGTGTTATCTTCTGGGTTCAATTCTAGAATGTGCTCCAACGTCTTTTGTGCTTCTTCTGCATTTCCGCTAAACCAGCAGGAGTCAGCGTAGCTTTTGCAGATTCGAATGTAAGAACGTGTCTCGTAAAGACCCCAGAAATGTCCTTTGTTCTCAGTGAAAAAGGCTTCTCCAAGCTCACGCGCACCCGCTTCCATCCCTGCTTTCAGATAAGCACGGGCATCTGCTTCATTCTCGGCTTCCTCAGCCAAAATGAGATAGGCGTCCGGACTGTCCGGATAAACTTCCAATGCCGCTTCTGCTAGCTGGATCCGACGATTGGATGCTTTAGTTTCCATTGCTTTTTGCAGCAAAGCCTGTTCCTGATCCTTCGGAGTACCTGAAACGTTGAGCAAAAGTAATTCTTCCTCTGCCCCGCCCATGCCGTACTGTTCGACATAATTAAGCATCTCTTTAACTTTTCTGGAGATGGTAGGTGCAGTAACCTCATGTTTGATCGCTAGATCAGCTTGAGTTTGAAGGAAACCATATTCCTCAGACAAGATAAATTCGATAGCCGCGCAGAAGGAGCCCATTTTCTTCACTGCAGGCTTGATGTGACGGGAATAACCATTCCATAGAACCAGACCTTCCCAGATTAGCTCCCGGTCATAGCTGTCTCTCATGGTCTCAATAAGGTGCATAGCCAATTGTTCATGTGCTGGATGCTCCCATTTCAGATCACGTGACACCTTTTTTTTGAGCGTGGTTAGGGTAAGTTTAGCTTCAGAAATGGCTGCCGCTTCTGGTTTCTCGGCCACAGCCACAGTAGCAGCGGATTCTTCCGTTGTTACCAGTCGCATGATGGATTCCACTGCAGAAGTTTCTTTCCCTAGGCAGCATTTCTTATATTTTTTCCCGCTTCCGCAAGGACACATATCATTTCTTCCAATCTTACTCAAAACGAATTCCCCCTTAAATCTGTGAGTAGCCATTCGCCATAAGCGTATCGCTAGTATGCACTATAAGTATCAACATTTTCAGGCACGAGGCATCCTTTATAAGGTTACTGCACAAAGTCTGAAGGACTCCGATTTAAAAGGGCCTTCCCATGATCGGAAAGGCCCTTATCTGTATATATCCGCACATTTTCCCCCGTACGTGTAGTATTATAGCACTTCTTCTATCACTTGTCAGTCCTTTTTTAGGACTTAAAGCGCAAAAAATTGCTAGATACAGTGCTTTATCCTTATACCAGAGCCTTCATAGCGATGTCGCTGCGATTCTGTTTCCCGGAAAAAGAGATTCCTTCAGCCCTAGCATAGGCTGCTGAACGAGCTTCGGCAATCGTAGCACCCAGGCCTACCACGCCTAAGACCCGTCCGCCGTCCGTTACCCAGCTGCCATCTGCCCCCCGTGCTGTACCGGCATGAAAGATCAGCCCTCCTTGGCTGTCCTCAAGCCCTTCGATCGGCACTCCCTTAGGATAAGAGCCTGGATATCCTCCAGAAGCGAGAACCACGCACACCGCTGCTTCGTCGCTCCATTCAATGTCGATATCCGCAAGTTTGCCCTCGGTTACTGCCAAAAAGATTTCTAACAAGTCGCTCTTCAATCTAGGCAGCACGACCTGTGTCTCCGGATCCCCAAACCGGGCATTAAATTCAATGGTCTTTGGTTTACCTTCTGGAGAAATCATCAGCCCTGCGAACAAAACGCCGCTAAATGAACGGCCTTCAGCTACCATAGCCTTAGCTGTTGGCTTAATGATGGTCTCAATCGCTTCTTGGATAATCGCCTCGTCGATATGCGGCAGAGGCGAATAGGTGCCCATTCCACCGGTATTAGGACCTTTATCTCCATCGTAAGCAGGCTTATGATCCTGAGCGGCAGCCATCGGACGAACTGTCTCTCCATCAACAAAAGCCAAAATCGACATTTCTTGACCCGCTAGGAACTCTTCAATGACAACCTGAGCGCCAGCTTCACCAAACACTTTGGTTACCATAATATCAGCTAGTGCCTGCTCTGCCTCTTCCCGTGAATAGGCAACGGTCACGCCTTTTCCTGCGGCAAGCCCATCTGCCTTGATTACGATCGGCAGCGGTTGCTCGCGTAAGTAAGCCAGTGCAGCTTCATAGCCATCAAATTTTTCATAGGCTGCTGTCGGAATATTATATTTGTGCAAAAGATCCTTCATAAAGGTTTTGCTGCCTTCGATCTCAGCTGCATTCTTACGTGGACCAAACACAGGAATAGCCTGTGCTTCAAAAGCATCCACAATGCCCCCTGCTAACGGATCATCCGGTCCGATTACAACAAGACCTACTTCCTTCTCTTTTGCAAAAGCCGTCAGACGGTCGAACTCAAACACACCGATAGGCACACATTCTGCTAGCTGCGCGATCCCGGCGTTGCCGGGTGCGCAATAGATTTTACCAACCTTGGGACTTTGGGACAGGCTCCAAATAATCGCATGCTCCCGGCCGCCGCCGCCAACCACTAAAATATCCATTAGAATAAAATCCTCCCAGCGTTCTAGTGTTTGAAATGACGGACGCCTGTGAAGACCATAGCAATTCCATACTCATTCGCGACCTTGATCGATTCTTCGTCTTTAATGGAGCCGCCTGGCTGAATAACTGCGGTAATGCCTGCTTTGGCTGCCATTTCAAGCGTATCTCCCATTGGGAAGAAGGCGTCAGAGGCAAGGACTGATCCTTTGGACTTCTCGCCAGCTTGTTCAATCGCAATTTTAGCTGCGCCAACGCGGTTCATTTGCCCTGCACCTACGCCAACTGTCATATCATCAGCAGCTAATACAATCGCATTAGATTTCACATGCTTAACTACCTTCCAGCCGAACAACAGCTGTTTCAATTCTTCTTCGGTTGGCTTACGGTCCGTAACAACTTGTAGATCATCCGGGTTCACAGAATGCACATCGCTCTCCTGTACAACCATTCCTCCATCAATAGAGGTAACTACGAAGCTGCTCTTACGCGCACTAGCCGTGCTGAGATTGCCGATTTTGAGCAGACGCAGGTTCTTTTTCTTCGTAAGGATTTCCAGTGCTTCTTCCGTAAAGCCTGGCGCCAATACGATTTCGAGGAAAATCTCTTTCAGCAGATTAGCAGTGTCCGCGTCGATAATCCGGTTAGCGGCTACAATTCCGCCAAAGATAGAGGTTGGGTCTGCATTGTAAGCTTTTTGATAAGCTTCGTATACACTTTCACCGACACCTACACCACAAGGATTCATATGTTTAATGGCTACGACAGCAGGTTCTTCAAATTCTTTCACGATTTGCAGCGCTGCGTTAGCATCGTTGATATTGTTGTAGGATAATTCTTTGCCATGCAATTGCTCAGCTGCTGTAAGAGTATCCCCCGCAGCCAAAGGCTTGCGATAGAATGCCGCTTTTTGATGCGGATTCTCGCCGTAGCGCAGATTCTGAATTTTCTCATAAGTCACGGTGTAGCGCTCAGGAAGCGGTTCGCCAGTAACATTAGCCAAATAATCGGAAATTAAGGCATCGTAAGCCGCCGTATGGCGGAACACTTTTGCCGCAAGACGTTTGCGTGTTTCCAGCGTTGTATCTCCATCTGCGCGAACCTCTTCAAGCACTGTAGCATAGTCGTTAGCATCTACCACTACACTTACAAAAGCATGGTTCTTCGCCGCAGAACGCAGCATCGTCGGTCCGCCGATATCGATATTCTCGATGGCTTCTTCATACGATACATCCGGTTTAGCAATGGTTTCCGCGAACGGATACAGATTTACTACTACCAGATCAATGTAGTCCAGACCAAGCTCTTTCATTTGACGCGTGTGTTCCTCATTGTCACGAACCGCTAGCAATCCGCTGTGTACAGCCGGGTGCAAGGTTTTGACACGTCCATCCATGATTTCCGGGAATCCTGTAACATCGGAAATACCGATGACTGGAACACCTTCCTTAGCCAAAAGCGTGCTTGTTCCACCTGTGGAAATAATCTCTACGCCTAATGCAGACAACTCGCGGCAAAAATCCACGATACCTTGTTTATCCGATACGCTAACTAGCGCTCTTTTGATACTCACTTTGAATAGTCCTCCTTCGGGTTGTACGTGCGATTTAATGTGATGACATCTAAAAGCTTGGGAAACTATAAGAAAGAATCTGACTCTATTACCTACTACACGACACATAATGCCGCTTATGCAATATTTCCCGAGAAATACCCTGAAATCTCTCCGCCTGTCACCAAATGTCGATCCAAAACTTTGAATGACTACAGTGTGGCTTACTTTTCGCGGATAATCGTCTTTCTTCCACTCAGTTCCACTTTCCCGCTGGCAAAAGCGCCAACCACTTCAGGATATAACTCATACTCAACCTTATGAATCCGTTCCGCCAATGAATCCGCCGTGTCGTTATCCAACACAACTACGCTACGCTGAGCAATAACTGGCCCGGTATCCATACCTCCATCGACAAAATGCACAGTGACACCCGTCAGCTTCACGCCATAATTCAGCGCTTGTCCGATCGCATCCTTTCCAGCAAAAGCAGGCAGCAGCGATGGGTGAATGTTAATAATCCGACCCGCATACGGCGTTAAAAGCACTGGTGTAATGAGGCGCATATACCCTGCCAGCACAACCAGCCCGATATCCCGCCGCTGAAGCTCTGCTACAATCTCTGCTTCGTAGAGCTCACGGCTGGCGAAGTCTTTTGGCCGCAGCAGGAGGGCGGGAATTCCCGCATCCTCCGCACGTTGTGCTACAGGCGCTTCCGGCTTGTCCGAGACAAGCAATTCAATCCTGCCGTCTCCAAGCAAACCTGCTTTCTGTGCCTCGATCAGTGCTGCAAAATTGCTGCCCTGCCCCGAAGCAAAAACAGCGATTCGACTTGATTGCATCACACTTCAGCTCCAGTAAAGGTTACTTTGCGTTCCCCTTCTGTTACTTTCCCAATGATATACGCCTCTTCTCCGCTAGCCTTAAGCAGTTCAAGAGCGCGTTCTCCATCAGCAGCGCTAACTACGAGAACAAGACCAATTCCCATATTAAAAGTAGTGAACATATCACGGTTGCTTACGTTTCCTTTGTCCTGCATCAACCCGAAGATTGGCAGAATCGGCCATGATCCGTAATTGATCTCCACGTCTACATTATTAGGCAATACGCGTGGGATATTCTCGATGAATCCGCCACCCGTAATGTGAGCCATACCTTTTACCGGAAGCTGCTCCAGCAGTGCCAGCAAAGGCTTCACATAAATCTTAGTTGGTGCAAGGAGTACATCCGCCAGCGGAGCGCCAAGCTCAGGAAGCACGTCATTCAGACCATAACCCTCTTGCTCAAGCAAAAGCTTACGCACCAGCGAGAAGCCATTGCTGTGCACACCACTGGAAGCCAGACCAATCACTGTGTCTCCAGCAGCGATGTTAGCGCCTGTTACCAGCTTCGCTTTGTCAGCTACGCCCACTGTGAATCCAGCGATATCATATTCACCTGCTGAATACATACCCGGCATCTCAGCCGTTTCGCCGCCAATCAGTGCACAACCCGCTTGGTGACAGCCTTCAGCGATTCCAGCTACGATAGCCTCGATTTTCTCTGGCACCACTTTGTCGCAAGCCAGATAGTCGAGGAAAAAGAGTGGCTCTGCGCCTTGCACTACAATATCGTTCACGCACATAGCTACAGCGTCGATGCCAATCGTGTCATGGCGATCCGCCGCGAATGCGATTTTGAGCTTTGTGCCTACACCATCAGTTCCCGATACAAGCACTGGCTCTTCATATTTATCTTTATTGAGGCCAAACAGTGCTCCGAACCCACCAAGATCCGTCATTACTTCTGGACGGTAAGTACGTTTTACGTGCTTTTTCATGCGTTCTACCGCTTCATTACCAGCCGCAATATCCACTCCGGCGTTTTTATAAGCTTCCGACACTATTGGACACCTCATCTTTTAATAGTTTAGAGCGCGTTTGGGCGCATTCGGCTTTTGGGTGGTTGTAGGGGAGTTACTGCGAGGAATGTTTGGACTTCCGATCGCTGTTATGCTCGAATTCCTTTGAATTTTTTACCGCTGAGCGGTAGAAATTCGAGCATAAAGGCGAACGCTAACGCTTCTACAGTTCCAAACTTCCTCTCCATAACTCCCTCCAACCACCGGTTTGTCCCTACTGCAAGCCGCAGTGCGCGCCTTGCATACGGACCTCAAGACCTCGGTGCATGAGCTGCGCCATGCACCTTCTTAAGCGAAACAAGCGAGTACCGCATTTGCGTAGCAAACAGGGACGAGCTTGGAGAGCTGATCTTGGTGCTTAGAGCGCAGCCAAGTGCCTCCTTAGCGAGACAAGCGTTCCTCGTATTTGCGAAGCAAACAGAGGGAAGCTTGGCGAGCCAGCCCCGGCGGCGGATGCAGCCGGGGGGCGAAGCGCCGTAAAGCGTGTCCCGTCCGTGCGCAGCACACAGGGACAAAGCGAGCACTCGTACCCAAGTCTTCTTAGCAAGTTATAATCCAACTCCTACCGCCGAGCTTTCGGGTGGCCGGAGGGCAGAGCCCTTCGGAATCCCCCTTTGAAAGGGGGACTTAGGGGGATGTCAACACGAGCAGCCATCTTTCTCTGCCCCGCCAAAATCAACCTGCGTCGGGTAATCATTATCAAAGCAAGAAAGGCAAAGTCCGCCTTTGTAGTCATCTTTGTTGTGTCCACCAATGGAAGAGATTAAGCCTTCCGGCGACAAAAATGCCAAGGAATCGGCGTTGATCTCTTCGCACATTTCCTCAATGGTCTTGTAGGACGCGATGAGGTCGCGGCGGTCTGGTGTATCAATGCCGTAGAAGCAAGGATTCTTGAACGGCGGTGAAGTAATCCGCACATGCACTTCAACAGCTCCCGCTTCCCGAAGCAGATTGACGATTCGGCGTGAGGTCGTGCCACGAACGATAGAATCATCGATCATAACGACACGTTTGCCATCAACAACACTGCGCACGGCGCTCAGCTTCATCTTCACACCTTGCTCACGCAGTTCTTGGCTCGGCTGGATGAAGGTCCGTCCAGTGTATTTATTCTTAATGAGCCCAAGCTCATAAGGAATTCCCGTTTGCTCGGCATACCCGATGGCTGCTGAAATACTGGAATCCGGCACACCGGTTACGAGATCAGCATCGACAAAGGCTTCCAGTGCCATGCGGCTACCCATCCGCTTACGGGCGGAGTGCAGGTTAGAGCCGTTCATATCACTGTCTGGGCGTGAGAAGTAAATATACTCCATCGCGCACAGCGCTTTACGTTTGGGTTCGGTAAAACGGTCCTCCAAGAGGCCGTTTTTGTCGAGGACTAGCAGCTCGCCCGGCTCAATATCACGAACCAGCTGTGCCCCAATGACCTCTAATGCGCAGGACTCGGAAGCAAAAATATAAGCTTCACCAATCCGTCCCATCACTAGCGGACGCAAGCCATGGGAATCTGAAGCGACAATTAACTTGTCATTTGTCATAAGCAGAAAAGCAAACCCGCCAACGAGCTGCTGCAGCGCATCTTTTGCCGCTTCAACAAAATCCTTTGGCGAACGGGCAATCAGATGCGCCAGCACTTCTGTATCACTCGTAGTTTGAAAGATCGACCCGCTTTGCTCCAGCTGTTTGCGGATCAACGGTTCATTTACTATGTTGCCGTTCGTAGCAATCGCCAAATCGCCGTCACGATATTTAAATACCAGCGGCTGCGCATTGGTTAAGCGGCTGTCTCCACTAGTGGAATAACGTACATGCCCAATGGACATGTCTCCAACCAATGAGGCAATTTTGTCCTTGTCGAATACTTCTTTTACTAACCCCATCCCGCGGTGATAGTTGAAATCGCGACCGTCTGCTACGCAGATTCCCGCACTTTCTTCTCCACGGTGTTGTAAGGCGTGTAAGCCGTAATAAGACATGGACGCCGCTTCCGGGTGTCCGAAGACCCCGAAAACGCCGCATTCTTCTTTTAATGTGTCAAAAATATCTCCCGAGCCCGTTCCTTCATTGTAAAAGTCACCAGTCCACAGGATTGGAGTCTCCTGCTCTTTCCCGGTCTTTATTTCATAAGACATGGAATAGCATCCTCCCAAACGAATTTCAATTCTGCTACAGCTTCATCTAGTGCGGACACGCCGTCCAGATTTACGCGCAGTCTGTCTCCACCTACAGTTCCGATGATTTCCACGGGAACACCGCTGGCTGCAATCGCTGCTTTCAGCTCTTCCGCACGTTCAGGAGCGGCTGTCAGCACAATGCGTGATTGGCTTTCGCTGAACAATGCTACATCAGATCTAAGACCGTTAGCTGAAAGCTCAACGTTCGCTCCGATTCCGCCGCTGATACAGCTCTCTGCAAGCGCTACGGCAAGTCCACCTTCGGACAAGTCATGTGCGGAACGCACCAGACCGCCACGAATTGAGGTAAGGACAGCGTTCAGCAGTTTTTTCTCAGTAGCCAAATCCAAAGCCGGAGGACGACCCTCGGTCACACCATGAACAGCATATTGGAATTCACTGCCGCCCAGCTCAGCCTTGGTCACTCCCAGCAGAAGGATGGAATCGCCTTCTTGCTTGAACCCTTGAGTCGTAATATGATCCGTGTCCGCTACTAAACCAACCATGCCGACAACCGGCGTTGGATAGATGGAACCCGTAGTATTTTCGTTATAAAGACTGACATTACCACCGATAACCGGAGTATCCAGCACACGACAGGCTTCAGCCATACCATCAACCGCACGCTCCATTTGCCAGAACACATCAGGCTTCTCAGGATTTCCGAAGTTCAGATTATCCGTAATAGCCAGCGGTTCAGCACCGGAACAAACGATGTTGCGTGCCGCTTCGCTGACTGCAATACGTCCGCCCACTTCAGGATCAAGATGAACATAACGGCCATTACAGTCTGTAGTCATCGCAAGTCCTTTACGAGTACCATGAATGGTAACTACAGCCGCGTCAGATCCAGGGCGTACAGCTGTGCTCGTCCGCACCATGTAATCGTATTGATTGTATACCCATGCTTTACTTGCTACGGTTGGTGATCCAAGTACTGTACGCAATGCACCGCCCAGATCTGTAACTTCCTCGTAACGAAGGGTATCTACCTTTTCATTCGCAATATAATAAGCAGGAACCTCAGAGGGTTTATTATATACTGGGCACTCATCCACGAGCGCCGTTACTGGCATGTCACCAACAACCTCGCCGTGATGATACAATTTCAAGCGGCCATCATCCGTAACTTTACCGACTTTACAGCAGATAACACCCCAGCGGTCAAAAATCTCTTGTGCCTGGGCCTCATCCTTCGGCTCAACGACGAACAACATCCGTTCTTGTGATTCTGAAAGCATCATTTCGTAAGGCGTCATGCCCTCTTCACGTTGTGGCACCTGATCAAGATACAGCTCCAGACCATTGCCTGCTTTACTTGCCATCTCCGCACTAGAGCATGTAAGACCAGCTGCACCCATATCCTGAATCCCGATAACGATGCCGCTGTCGATCAGTTCTAGACAAGATTCCATTACGAGCTTTTCCATAAATGGATCGCCGACCTGTACAGCGGTACGTTTAGCTTCTGATTCCTCACTAAGCTCTACCGATGCAAAAGTAGCACCATGAATTCCATCACGACCTGTAGGAGGACCTACATAGAAGACTGGGTTGCCAACACCCTTAGCTACACCACGTTGGATTTTGTCATGATCAATCAGACCCACACACATTGCGTTAACTAGCGGATTGCCATCATAGCTATCATCAAACATGATTTCGCCGCCAACAGTGGGAATCCCGATACAGTTACCATAACCAGCAATACCAGACACAACATGTTCGAACAAATATTTTACTCGATCACTTTCCAGCTTCCCGAAACGTAGTGAATTGAGGATTGCGATAGGTCTGGAGCCCATGGAGAAAATATCACGGATAATCCCGCCGACACCCGTTGCCGCACCTTGGAAAGGTTCTACCGCTGAAGGATGGTTATGACTTTCGATTTTGAAAACAACCGCTTGGTTGTCACCGATATCTACAATCCCTGCGCCCTCGCCAGGTCCCATCAGGACACGTGGTCCGGAAATTGGGAAACGTTTCAGGAGTGGTTTGGAGTTCTTATAGGCACAGTGCTCGGACCACATTACGCTGAATACGCCGATTTCAGTGTAGTTCGGCAAACGTCCCATAAAAGACTTGATCAGCTCATATTCGCTGTCCGACACACCGAACTGGCTGTAAATTTTCTGCTCCGCAATCTGTTCTGCGGTCGGTTCCTTAACGGATACTTGCTGCGTCATGACGATCCCTCCAAGTCTTCAGTATGGATGTAAACATTCTTTTGCCGTCTTCTGAACCAAGTAAACTATTAGCCGCGCGCTCAGGGTGAGGCATCATGCCAACCACATTCCCTTGTACGTTACTAACACCCGCAATATCGGCTACGGAGCCGTTAGGGTTATCGCTATAGGTAAACACGATCTGATTGTTAGCTTTCAGCTCTGCTAAAGTCTCGTCATCACAGTAGTAGTTGCCTTCACCGTGTGCGATTGGGATGATGATTTCTTCATCTTTAGCATAGTCAATAGTAAATGGGGTTTCATTATTAACAACCTTAAGCACTGTATCGTGACAGCGGAACTTCATCGACATGTTGCGGCGAAGCGCACCTGGCAGCAAACCAGCCTCAGTAAGAATTTGGAACCCATTGCAAATGCCCAGCACGTATTTCCCTTGCTCTGCTGCTTTAGCAACTTCCGCCATAACAGGAGCAAATCTCGAAATCGCGCCACAGCGCAGGTAATCACCATATGAGAATCCGCCTGGAACCAAAATGCAATCATACGCCGACAAATCTGTCGCTGTATGCCACACATAATCGACTGGTTCGCCGAGACTGTCCTCTACCGCCTTGTAGCAATCAATATCACAGTTGGAGCCTGGGAAGACAAGTACAGCAAATTTCATGTCGTTTAGTCCTCCAATTCGTAGCGGTAATCCTCGATCACCGTGTTGGCAAGTAGCTTTTCGCACATTTCCTTAAGACGCACTTCCGCTTCAGCACGGTTATCCGTATCCAAAGTCAGCTCCATATATTTCCCGATACGCAAGCTTTCAACTTCTTGGAAACCTACCGAATGAAGTGCTCCTTGTACTGCTACCCCTTGTGGATCAAGAACGCTTTTCTTTATGGTGACATATACCGTCGCTTTTAACATATGCTTGTAGTTCCTCCTAAATTTTAATGAGCATACCCTCTGAAACTGAAATTCTACAATGAGTACATTTAGCTTCAAAAATATATACTGAATTTATTCCCATGAGTGCACACACTATGTTGAACTATAAAGACTTGCCAGTAAGACGATGATAAATGTCCAGATAACGCCGTGTAGTTTCTTCTACTACTTCAGTTGGGAGCGGATCAGGCTTACTATTCTTATCCCAGGCAGATGCAGATAGATACGTACGAACAGGCTCTTTATCCATACTATCAATTTCAATATCAAGCGCGTATTTATCCTTAGCCCAGAAGCGGGAAGCATCCGGTGTAAAAATCTCATCGATCAGAATCACCTTGCCGTCCAACAAGCCGAATTCGAATTTGCAGTCCGCAAGAATGATCCCACGCTCAGCACAATACTCTCTAGCAAAAGCGAACAGCTTTAAGCTCTTTTCCTGCAGCTCAAGCGCCAGATCAGTTCCGATTAATTCCTGCATTTTCTCAAATGGAATATCCTCATCGTGACCTACATCATTTTTAGCCGCAGGGGTAAAAATCGGCTCTGCCAGCAGCGCGTTTTTGCGGAGGTTAGCAGGAAGCTCAATACCATTTACCTTGCCGGTTTCTTGATACTGTCTCCAGCCGCCGCCAGTGATGCATCCACGCACTACGCATTCGATATCAATGCGCTCCGCTTTGCGTACCACCATGACACGGTTTCTGAGGGCCTCTTTGTCCTTAACTACGTCGCCAAGCAGATCCACATCGATATGAACGACATGATTCTCCATCAGCTCTTTAGTCTGTCCGAACCAGAACGCGCTCAGACGGTTAAGCACATTTCCCTTTTCAGGGACCGCCGGGTCCAGCACATAGTCAAAAGCAGATATCCGATCCGTAACTACGATCAGTACATTTCCCCCTAAATCGTATAGCTCACGAACCTTCCCTTTGTAGAGCAGCGGCGCATTGATGAGTTCCACGGCTGTGGATACGGCCGATGATGTCATGACCTTTCCTCCCTTGAACTAATGATCATTAATTATTACTTGAGCGAAAACGTCTCTTGCAAAATCGGAAATATCTGTTGGGTCAATCGGGCCACTACAAGAAATGTTTGGACTTCCGATCGCTGTTATCCTCAGATTTCCTGATTTGAACCACTGCCCGTGGTAGAAATCCGAGGATAAAGGCGAACGCTAACGCTTCTACAGTTCCAAAATTTCTCTCCGTTCCTTATCGACCAGTTGCATTTCAATTCTGCACAACATTAACCGCTCGTACTATTCCTAGCTCCTTAGTTCACCACTAACTTATCTTTTTTAGATAAGTTCTAGCTTGCGGAAGATGGTATCCACATGCTTAAGGTGCCAAGAAGGGTTAAATGCATCTTCAATCTCTTCTGGGGTGAGGACATTAGTGATTTCAGGTGTGGCTTCCACGATATCACGGAACTGCTTTTGCTCTTCCCAAGCTTGCATCGCACGTGGTTGAACGGTATCGTACGCTTGCTCGCGGCTGAAGCCTTTATCAATCAGCTTGGTTAAGATCCGGCCAGAGAAAGGAACGCCGAAGGTACGGTTCATGTTACGCTTCATATTCTCTGGGAATACAGTCAGGTTCTTCACGATGTTTCCGAAACGGTTCAGCATGTAGTTCAGCAGCATCGTTGCATCCGGAAGGATGATACGCTCCACTGAAGAGTGCGAGATATCGCGTTCATGCCAGAGCGGCACGTTCTCATAAGCTGTAACCATATGTCCGCGAATCACGCGGGACAGACCGGAAATATTCTCGCAGCCAATAGGATTCCGTTTATGCGGCATAGCAGATGAACCCTTTTGACCTTTGGCAAAAGCTTCTTCTACTTCGCGAATCTCACTCTTTTGCAGAGCGCGGATTTCGGTAGCGAATTTGTCTAGCGAGGTTGCTACCAGAGCAAGAGCTGCCATATACTCAGCGTGACGGTCGCGCTGTAGAGTTTGTGTCGAGATCGGTGCAGGGCTTGTACCCAGCTTACGGCAGACAAATTCTTCTACGAATGGATCAATGTTGGCATACGTACCAACGGCTCCGGAGATTTTGCCAAATTGCACACCGTTCGCAGCATGGCGGAAACGCTCCAGGTTACGTTTCATTTCTTCGTACCACAATGCCATTTTCAGACCAAAAGTAGTTGGCTCAGCATGAACCCCATGAGTACGGCCCATCATCGGTGTATCTTTATAAGCAATAGCTTTATCTTTAAGGATCTCAATAAAGTTGATGATATCCTTCTCTAGAATCTCATTCGCTTGACGCAGCAAGTAACCCAGTGCTGTATCCACCACATCTGTGGAAGTAAGGCCGTAGTGTACCCATTTGCGTTCTGCGCCAAGGCTTTCGGAAACCGCACGTGTAAAGGCAATTACGTCATGACGTGTTTCCTGTTCGATTTCATCAATACGTGCGATGTCGAATTTAGCATCCTTACGCAGCTTAGCAGCGTCTTCATGTGGGATGACTCCCAGCTCCGCCCATGCTTCACAAGCGCATATTTCCACTTCCAGCCACGCTTTGAATTTATTCTCCTCAGTCCAAATGGCCCGCATCTCGGGTCTGCTGTAACGTTCGATCATATTCTTTAGTTCCTCCAAAGTTTAGATTGCTCCACCCAGGATAGGCCGTCTCCGGTATCCTTGCACAGCAGATTGATATGACCCATCTTACGACCAGTCTTACTCTCAGTCTTGCCATATATATGAAGCTTAGGTACAATACCCAGCTTATTATCTTTTTCCTCATGTGTACAGGTCGCTTTAATAGCACCATCCAAATGCTGACCTAATACATTTACCATAACTACAGGTGTCAAAAGCGTTGTATCGCCCAGCGGCAGATTACAAATCGCCCGGACATGCTGCTCGAACTGTGAGGTCACGCAAGCATCCATGGTGTAATGGCCGGAATTATGCGGCCTTGGTGCCAGCTCATTGACGAACAATTCACCGTCCGCTGTGACGAACATTTCCACGGCAAGCAGTCCAACCGCATTCAGCCCTGCGATTAAAGTCTCAGCCAGCTCGCAAGCTCTGCGCTGAATGTCTGCTGACACTCTTGCAGGTACAATGGACAGATGCAAAATATTATTTACATGAATGTTCTCAGAAGGCGGGAAGCTTTTGACCTCCCCAGATGCACTGCGTGCAGCAACAACGGATATTTCGCATTGAAAAGCTACAAACTTCTCAAGCACCAGCTCCGGAATCACCTCACCGGGTGCAACCTGCCGGAAAGCTTCTTCCAGCTCTTCTTCCTGACGAATCACAGCTTGACCCTTGCCGTCATAACCGCCTGTGGCTGTCTTGAGCACACAAGGTAGTCCAAGTTCAGCCGCCGCCTCTTTTAGCTCCGCAAGGCTGTCCACCTTCCGGTACGGGGCGACCGGAACGCCCGCCGCCTCGATGGCGGCTTTTTCGCGCAGCCGATGCTGCGTGGTATACAGCAGCGCGCTGCCCTGCGGCACGTACGATTCCTCCGCCAGCAGCGCGGCTACGCCCGCGTCGACGTTCTCGAACTCGTACGTGATGACGTCCGCGCGGCGGGCCAGCTCCCGCGCCGCGTCCCGGTCGTTATACGCCGCCGTGATCTGCGGCGTAACTTGACCGCTAGGCGCATCCGGCGCAGGATCCAGCGCCACGAAGCGGTACCCCATGGCGCTGCCGGCCAGCGCCATCATGCGCCCGAGCTGCCCGCCGCCGAGCACGCCGACGGTCGAGCCGGGCAGCAGCGTCCGGACGGTGTCCGCACCGGACGCTTGTGCGGCTGGCGAAGCTGCGCCGCCAGCCTCCTGCAGCTTCAGCTCCTCCGGTCTCATAAGCTGTCGCTGCTTTCCAATACTTCATCACGGATCGCATCCCGCCGCAGCTGCACACGCTGCTGCACTTCAGGGTCGAACGCTCCGATGATCTGTGCGGCCAGCAGGCCTGCATTTACAGCGCCTGCTTTACCAATAGCTACCGTTGCTACCGGTATGCCTCCAGGCATCTGCACGATGGAGAGCAGCGAATCCAGCCCATTAAGTGCTTTCGACTGCACTGGCACTCCAATCACTGGCAGGATTGTCTTTGCAGCCACCATACCCGGCAAATGCGCGGCGCCGCCTGCTCCTGCAATAATCACGCGAATGCCGCGGCCTGCGGCTTCCTCCGCATAGCGGAACATCAAGTCCGGTGTACGGTGCGCGGATACTACCTTCTTCTCATAAGACAATCCCAGCTCTTCCAGCACCCTACAAGCGTGCTCCATCGTATCCCAATCCGACTTACTACCCATGATGACAGCTACCTGCACAGACATGATTCGACCTACCTTCCAATCACTAGTATGAGATATCTTTATCTTGTAAATCCGAACAAGCAGAGACTACATTCTCGTCCTTCAGGGATGACTATCGTTTTCCTTAATAATATAAGGTTGATATCTTACGTGTAACTTATTCCTTATATTAAAAAAGCCCGATGTCCAGACGCATTTTGCTGCGGGAGGATCGGACTAGTAAAGGAATTAGGAAAAAAACACTCCCGCTTGCCTCTCACCAAACTGGCATTAAGCGCGGAAAGCTGCACAATGCATCACTCCATTATCTGGACTGAACTATCGCATTCTAGCATCCTATTTCCTCGTAGTCCGGTAATTTACGGTTCCCGGGTAGAAACTTCCGGGCCATATTCCCGGTTTTATACGAGCTCTTCATGACATCAGTTTAACAATCCCCTACACATGATGTCAACTCAAACACGAACATTGGTAAAAACACCATAATAAATGTTCGCTTTTGGACGAATTTAAATTCTCAACAACCTTTTATTTTGTCAAGAAAGACTTCTTTCCGTACACTCCTAGCTTTAACACTCTATGTTGTTTAAGCTCCAGAATACGACCTATACTTCCTTAAATTGAAAAAAGGAACGCTATCAGCGTCCCTTTGAACTCTATATTATTTTACAACCAGCACTGGAATACGAGCGCTTTGTACTACATTATGGCTGACACTGCCCAGAACAAATTCACGTATACCGCCAAGCCCGCGGCTGCCGATAACTATGATGTCTATAGCATTTTCCTTAGCATATTTCAAAATCACTTCCGCAGGAGATCCTTGTAAAAGCTCAACCTCAGCATTCAGGCCTTCAGCCTCAAGGCGTCCCTTCACTTCTTCGGTAGTCTGCACTGCCAAATCATAATATTCTTTATTTACTGAAGCTGGTAGAGGTGCAAGAGCTTCTCCGATAAAAAATCTTGGGAATTCAAATGCGTGTACGACATGCAATATAGAACCTGGTGTGACTTTAGCGAGTTCAATTGCGCGCTCCAATGCTTGATTAGAAGCCTTTGAACCGTCATAGGCTAGCAAAATTTTAGAGAATAACATGTACGCCACCTCTTTTTCTAGTTTGTAATCCTAAAGACTATTATCTTAAAAAATAGCTGTACAAAAAGATATTCAGCAGCAGCAGAAGCGGAATTCCGATCCTGAAGGATGTATGACGCGTCTTGTGGCGCTTACGGTACATGGCAACCAGCACACCTAGTGCGCCGCCCATGGCTGCCAGCAGAAAAAGTGTTTTCTCAGGTACACGTTCCCGCCTTTTGCGGGCTTTGTTCTTGTCCTCGGACATCACTACATACCCGATAATATTAATTACCACAAACCACAACATTACAACCTTGACCATTCTCCCGGGCTCCTCCTCCTTGCTTCCTATCTCTATTATATTCCCCTTTTGCACAAAAAACCAATCATCCTTACACGCTCTGCCAAGTCTGTTAAGTTTCTTTTAGCTGCTTCTGCTTCGTATCCTTCATCCATACCCAGGATAAAATTGTAGCCAACGCCGCCGCAATCCCACCTAACCAGAATCCTCCGGTCAAGCCATATACAGAGCTCATCCAACCTGCTACAAATGGCCCTGCTGACATCCCTATCGCATAAACGGCCTGATAGAAACCCATAGCTGTAGCCCGTTTAAAGGGATCTATTTCTGATACCGATTTACTCAACAGCAGCGGAAAAATAAGTCCCTGCATAAAACCATTCCCCACCTGAGTCAGACAAAGTGCCGCTAACGTTGACATAGAGGGAATGAGCAGCGTAAACAGTGCGCTTCCCGCAAAGCCTAGCATAAGCTTCCCTCTATCACCCATTAGCCCTCCAAACAGACGTGAACCGTAGAGTGTTGCGATGGCATGCGGAATCATAAAAGCGAGTGTTAGCCAGCCCAAACTTTCTTTGCTTGCTCCGATATTCAGCGCCTGATTCGGAGTATATCCGAACATCGTTATAAATAGCACACAGTGTGCCAGCACAGACAACAGTGAGACTTTTACCAGCAAAGGTTCCTTTACGACACCAGCCAGCTCCTTGATCTGTATGGCATTTTGCCGTTTTTCCTGCTTTTGTTCCGGTAACCGAAGCGCAAGAATTAGTGCCGCAATAGCTACAATTCCACCAATCAGGAAGGGGGCATTCCAGCCCCAATGCTCTACCATATAGCCGCTGATCATCATGCTGGTCAATTGGGCGATTACTGTAGTGAATTGCAGCATGCCCATTGCTTTTCCAGCTTCCTCTTTTGGAAAATATCCTGCGAACATCACAGAGTACACAACCCATGCCGATGCTGCTATCCCGGATACCGCACGTGCTGCCAACGCCCAACCCGGCTGTGCTCCCCACATAAAAAGAAAACAGCTGACTCCACTCGCAATTAATCCCAGATAGATAAACGGCCGCCGCCTATTTAAATAATCTGAACCGATGCCAATGGGTATACGGAATAGGATCTGCATTAACCCATATATCCCAAGCACCATACCCACCATAAAATACGATGATCCCAAATGCTCAACATATGGTGAAAGCACAGGCACATAAATATAAGAAGAGAACCAAAACATAAATACAATAACCAAAAAGAAAAACCTGCTGCTTCCCTGCCCCTGTGGGCGATCTGCCGCTTTCAACGGATTCGCCTGCTGCTCAGCTGCCACCTAATCACCTGCTCCACTCATTTGCTTACCATTCTAATTCAAAGCCTATCCGTAGACCACATAAACTTACTAGGATAGAAAAAAGACTACTGAGCACACTCAGCAGCCTTCATTATTCTAATCATTCGTTTTAATTGAAGCTAACCATCCGATGATTCCTACTACTTATCCTTCTTTTGTCCTTCAAGCGCTGCTTTCAGCAGTTCCCCAAGGTTAGAACCAATGCTTTCCTGCTTACTGTATTGCTGCACCAGCTTTTGCTGTTCACGTTTATTAACATGCTTGTGATCCTTATCTAAGGTCTCTGTGATTCCACAGCCTAGACATTGTACGAACATGCCTGCTTTACCCTCTTTAAGCTCCATTTTCTTATGGCACTGTGGGCAGCGGCGATTCGATAGTCTTTTCTCACCTGCACGGGTGTAACCACAGTTATCTGCAGGACATACCAGCAGCTTCCCTCGTTTGCTCTTCTTCTCGAGTAGTCTTGTACCGCATTCCGGACAATGGCTGTTAGAGACATTATGCGGCTTATATTCTGCTCCGCTAGTTTTCACACCTGTTACCAATTCCTGTGCCATACTGCGGATACCTTGTAAAAAGAGCTCCGGTTTGCCTTGACCACGCGCTATTTTCTCCAGCTCAGCTTCCCAACGTGCGGTTAGATCCGGGGTACGTAGCTGAGTGGATACCAGCTCGATTAACTGCTTACCTTTTCCTGTCGGATGCAGGAGATTACCTTGCCGCTCAATCGTATCGGAGCTTACCAGCTTCTCAATAATATCCGCGCGGGTAGCCGGGGTTCCGAGGCCGTGTTTCTCCATTTGCGTCAACAGCGAAGCTTCATTATAACGCTTCGGTGGCTGCGTTCGGCCAGCACGCACCATACAGCGGCCAATCGTGACAGCAGCCCCTTCGCGCAGCTCAGGCAACTTTACACTGCCCGCTGCCGGCTCGTCCGCAGATTCCTCCTCGTCATCACTACTCATATCTCCGCCGTATACTTCGCGCCAACCGGCATCTTTAACCGTCGTCCCTTTGACATGAAAATTTTCGCCTTCTACATTGACGGTTACAGCTACCGCATCATAACGAGCTGGCGGATAGAACAAGCTTATAAAACGCCGCACAATCAGATCATACAACTTACGTTCCTCAGTACTCAGACCATTTAACAATACGGTCTGTTCTGTAGGAATAATAGCATGGTGATCACTGACTTTACTATCATCCACGATTCGTTTCGTAATCGGCAGCTGCTTGCGCAGCAATGGACGTGCTAACGCTGCATATGGACCGACCGCAACACTATCCAGTCTTTCCTTGAGTGTGCCCGTCATATCTGAAGTTAAGTAACGACTGTCCGTACGCGGGTATGTGACAAGTTTATGCTGCTCATATAACCGCTGCAGCACACTGGAGGTCTGCTTCGCGGAGAAGCCGAACTTCCGGTTCGCATCACGCTGCAGTTCAGTCAGATCATAAGCCAGTGGATGAGGTTCACTTTTCTCACTCTTCTGTACCTTAATAATACGGCCGCTGCGTCCTGTAAGCTTATCCTTTAAGCTGGCTGTCTTATCCTTTTCGAATATCCGACCATCACCGTTACTGGCCCGCCATGCCGCTTGGAAATCCCCAAAATCAGCAGTCAGCGTCTCAAAATCGACGGAACGGAAACCCGTAATCTCCTGTTCACGATCCATGATCATCCCTAATGTCGGCGTTTGTACCCGTCCCGCTGAGAGCGGCGAACCGAACTTACAGGTCAAAGCTCTCGTGACATTCAGTCCAATCATCCAATCCGCCTCTGCGCGGCAACGTGCAGATTCATACAACCGATCAAATTCCCGACCCGGACGGAGTTTTGCAAATCCCTCTTTAATTGCCTTATCAGTCTGCGAGGATATCCATAACCGCTGGAATGGCTTTTTCCATCCTGCCATATTCATAATCCAGCGAGCCAGCAGCTCCCCTTCACGGGCAGCATCTGTAGCAACAATAAGCTCCTCAATGTCCTGACGCTTCATTAGATGCTGGACAGCTTTGTATTGCTGGTTGGTCTCCCGCAGCACCTTCAGCTTGGTCTTCTCCGGCAAAATCGGCAGATCCTCCAAGGCCCAAGTTGCAAACTTTTTATTATAATCCTCAGGCTCTGCCAGGCCGACCAAATGACCAAGCGCCCAGGTAACCACATATTTTGGACCTTCAATATAACTCTTCTGTTTATTATTACATCCCATGACCCGTGCAATCTCGCGTGCAACAGACGGCTTCTCCGCCAATACTAGTGTCTTCATAATGCTCCCCTTTCCACATCAAATTTCATTATAGCATTAAATGAATGTTAGCAAATATCGTCAGGCTTTACCGTATGCCTCTGTTATACACTAGATCATATCTGATACCCGAAAGGAGTCATAGTCAATGAATGAACAAGAAAGCTATAATATAGTACCTATAGGATGGGTTAGAGGTACAGCACAAAATTTGCAGCTTGAAATCAACCCAGAATTTAGGCCGGCGCTTAAAGGTTTATCTCAGTTTAGTCATTGCCAAGTACTTTGGTGGCTGCATGAGTTTGCAGATGATCATTTCCGGCAGACTACACAGATTCAGCCTCCTTATGATGCGACCTTAACTGGAGTATTCGCTTCCCGTTCCCCTATTCGCCCTAATCCAATTGGGCTAAGTGTAGCAGCAATCCTGTCTGTCGATGTAGACTCTGGAATAGTAGAGGTGGCCGGGCTTGATGCCTATCCGGGTACACCGGTTCTCGACATCAAAGCCTATTTTCCTAGTGCAGATCGCGTAATGGAAGTGACTGTTCCCGATTGGGCTGCTGCTTGGGGCGACTGGACAGCAAATAATTGAAGTAATCGTGCTAGACACCATTTCTATTAACTGTTATGGGAGGACATCTCTTGAACAATCGCCAACTAATCATTCAAGCCTTAGATCTCATTGAGGATCGCTTAACCACGTTTCTTCCTGTAGCTGTCCTCTCCAAAGAAATGGGATACTCCCTTTATCATTTCACCCGTCTATTTCAAGCAGTCACTGGGATAGCACCCGGCGACTATATAGCCAGACGCAAAATCTCTGAAGCAGCCTTGGACATTCATAGAATGCCAGAGCGCTCACTCCAGGACATCTCATTAGACTATAACTTTAGTAACTATGAGACCTTTACCCGTGCCTTCAAAAGAATGCTGCACACGACTCCCTCTCTTGTTCGAAAAAGACTTACTGAAACGAAACTCCCTTTGCTCCCTAGACTAAATGAACAAGATCTACTTCAAGTCCTTTCTGATAGTGATCTCTCCCCCCAGCTCGTTGATTTCGGAGAAATTATACTTCAAGGACCCGTAGTTAAAGTAGACCATGATTTCTCCGTCATTTCTGATACTTGGCCTTTGCTTTTCAATAAGGTAGCCACTATATCGGATAGAATACAGCCTGAAAAATATTATCAGCTTGGCTTCTGGCCAGATGACTATGAGAGTAATGGGTTTTCGATCATGTGTGCCTGCGAAATTAGTCCTATAAAAGCAGACCACAATCAGACTTTCCCCCTTCAGATCTTACCACCCATACGTTATCTGAAATTCATCCATAAAGGCCGGTCTTGTGATATCCCTTCTACCTATAAATATATCTACGGAATCTGGCTGCCGAAAACAGAATACAGGATGTCCATTCCATTTGAATTGGAATATTATGGCGAATTGTACCTTGGACCAGATAACGAAAACTCGGTGAGTGAAATTTACATTCCATTAGAATTTTTACAAGAAGAGACCACGTTGTCGTCTTTTATAGATGACAACCGGTTCTTTTAGATATATAAAGATGTTATAGTTGTGTAGCTTATAAATTCTTCTCTTTTAATAAAAAGTCCGTATCTGCTATGCAGACACGGACTTTTTTTGCTTATGGGATTAACAGTTACTTTAGCTCCACCTGAATCGTTTGTTCAAGCTCCGGATAATAATGTTTAACTTGTTTTCCCTCTTCATCCCTTAATGCTTTATGGTTTTCATCAATGGAGTAAGTAAACGGCTTAACTGTAATTGTCTTTGGTGTTTGCGCGAACGGAATGAAATCTTTGTCTACCAAAGGATAGACTATAGCTGGCAAGTTAAATGACCCGCCCGATGAGAACGCATTACCTAGTTCATCAACAATTTCATAGAACATTTCAGAGGTTGTGTATCCATCCTTTTCTTTCACAGTTGGCGCTTTACCTTCTTCGCTGAGCTGTAATCTGCTTGTGGCTGGAGTTAATTCCAGCTTGGTAATCGTATAACTGAATTCTTCTGCCTCTTTTGTTTGGTTCAGATCAAGCTTGATAATTCCTTCCGTTACTTTTCTCACCGGCACCTTGATTACAAAAGGCTCTGCAATTTGTGCCACCGGCACACTGATGCTTAATTCAAATTCATCCCCCAAAGCCTCTATATTATTTAGATTTCTGTAATCGTATAAAATAGCATTCTTTTTGCCCTCAACATCACCAAAAGACGACATTTGGCTCTCCAGTTTTTTCCCATTCGGCAATTTCACTTCTGCTGAACCCAACAACCCTTTTTCGGACTGGTTCATTGTCACTTTCCCATGTTGTTCTGTTAGCGATGGATCGAACTCAATGGGTTCAATAATCATCTCAGCCATCATCTTATCATTATCAATGCCTTCCCGTTCAATCGCAAAAGCCAACCGCGAGCCGTCATAATAGGCATCGGTAACCTTTAAGGTCACTCCATCATGGGTAACGCTTTGGTTAGGGGCAGTAGATAATCCTTTTTCCTCAGCAGCATTTAGACCTTTATCGTCAATTCCCTTAAAAATACTACCTACAACAGGAATCTGCTTCAACGTTTCAGCCATGACCGGGGATACAAATCCGCTACCGATTATGCCCGCACCCAACACTGCTGCTGCCGAGGCAGCCACCAATGATTTTTTCAGGAACTTATTTCCATTCTTTCTTGACGCTCGTTTTTCCATTCCCTCGTCTCCTATTCGCTTCATAATTGAATCGCTGAAACTGTCTACCGGCATTTCATGATTTAGGAATGTTTGACGAATGTGCTCCATCTTCTGACTTTCAGTTGGATCTTGCCATTTCTCCATGAGGGCTGCCTCCTTCATTCATTCTTTGCCGGACTAACTTTTTGCGTAGACGTTCAAATTTTTTACGTAATGTAGCTGAATTACAATCCATAATCTGACCCATTTCTTCAAAACTGTATTGCTCAACCACCTTAAGAATCAAAAGATTGCTCTCTTCGGCTGTCAGGTCATCCATAAATAACTTCTGCAATGGCTCCTCATCGTTAGGATTATAATAGGCTTTGGGCTGCTGCTCTTTATATAGCGACAACAGACGCTTTCTTCGCTTGCGTTTGCGAACCTGATCCAGACAATGATGATAGGCCACTTTATACAGCCATGCACTAAAAGAGACTCGTTTCTCATAACGTCTGAGTTCCTGATACACTTTTACAAATATATCTTGCACAGCATCCTCTGCTTCTTCATGACTTCTCAAAATATAATAGCAATACGTATAAATCTTTCTTTCATAGGCTTGTATTATAGTTCTATAGGCTTCGCGGTTACCCGCAAGAACCTGATCGATAGCCTCTTCAATTATTGTTTGATTCACTTGGACCCCGGGGCTGCGACGTTCCAAAGAATCACCTCCTTGTTATTGACTACAACTATATAACGAATGTGATCCCTTTAATTGTGACAGGCTCAAAAAATTTTTCCAAATATGTTAGAAACATTATCCGTTTTTCAATAAAAAAAGCGACTGCCCCGATTGATGTTCGGAGAAATCGCTTTATATAATAATATTCCATATTTATAAATTACTTACTTATTAGTACTAATGGACACCTTTTAACGCTATACATGCTTCAAAATACACAGTATCACTATTCTGACCGCGTACATATATACCATCATCCGTTACAGCTGAACGTAAAATAGTCAGTTCATCCCCAATCTTAGCTTCTTGTAGATAAGTAATCCGGAAGCGTGTGAACTCTGCATTATCCCATTCCGCTAAAGTGAGCGCATCACAACATAAATCCCCGTATCGGGCATTATTCAAATGTCCGTTGCTATCCAGCCCACTATATCTTACCTGATACCGATAAGCTTCTTCCATAGTAATATCAGAAGGGATCGTTACCTTAACAGGCATATCGCCTACTGAATCGCCATTATAGTGCTTAACCTGAACTGGAAGGGCATTCGGTCTGAGTATCTTTCTCTTCTCAATATCTACTAAAGCCCATATGGATCGTGCTGTGGCGATTTCTATATGATCTGCATCGAAAATACGATAATCCCGTTGCCACAGGGCCCCTTTAGTGCCTTTACTCCAGGTATGTACGCTAAGCACATCATTAGGGCGGGGAATACGCTTAAAATCAAGATCTAACGTAATCATCATCCAGCCCATTCCTGCATTCAGAATCTCTTCCACACTTATCCCCAAATTACCCACTGCGAAGTCTGCCGCACATTGCATGATATCCAGAATAAAGGATAACTTACCCTGCGAACGATAATCCGTGTCGCTCGCATGTACAGAAAAATCTTCTATCCACACAAGATTGCTACTGTTGTTCATTGTTTATCCTCCTGCCATGCAAAATATCCTTGCATTTACTTGAAGTATCCACATATACCACTGCTCTATCCACATAAATTGGGGACTACTTTCATTTTTGAATATATTTTATTATTTCATCCACATGTTAGTAACTTTTATAATTTCGTTAATTCCCCATAACTTATCCACATTATTTAAATTAAGCGATAAAGGGAACAAAAAAGCCATTGTTGATTTATCAACAATGGCTTCGTGTGCTTGGCAACGTCCTACTCTCCCAGGACCCTTCGGTCCAAGTACCATCGGCGCTGGAGGGCTTAACGGTCGTGTTCGGGATGGGTACGCGTGGAACCCCTCCGCTATCGCCACCAAACATGCGTCTGTGAAACAGACGCTGCCGCGTGAAATTCGGTTCATCACCAGAAGTGACAATGAATTTCTAAGCGTATTTCAGGCTTGATGCCTGAAAACTGAATCCGAAACGAATTTGCATTCTAAGTATAGGATAAGCCCTCGACCGATTAGTATTGGTCAGCTCCATGCATTGCTGCACTTCCACCTCCAACCTATCTACCTCGTCGTCTTCAAGGGGTCTTACTAATTGGGAAATCTCATCTTGAGGGGGGCTTCACGCTTAGATGCTTTCAGCGCTTATCCCGTCCGTACGTAGCTACCCAGCCATGCTCCTGGCGGAACAACTGGTGCACCAGCGGTACGTCCATCCCGGTCCTCTCGTACTAAGGACAGCTCCTCTCAAATTTCCTGCGCCCACGACAGATAGGGACCGAACTGTCTCACGACGTTCTGAACCCAGCTCGCGTACCGCTTTAATGGGCGAACAGCCCAACCCTTGGGACCTACTTCAGCCCCAGGATGCGATGAGCCGACATCGAGGTGCCAAACCTCCCCGTCGATGTGGACTCTTGGGGGAGATAAGCCTGTTATCCCCAGGGTAGCTTTTATCCGTTGAGCGATGGCCCTTCCATGCGGTACCACCGGATCACTAAGTCCGACTTTCGTCCCTGCTCGACTTGTAGGTCTCGCAGTCAAGCTCCCTTATGCCTTTGCACTCTGCGAATGATTTCCAACCATTCTGAGGGAACCTTGGAACGCCTCCGTTACTCTTTAGGAGGCGACCGCCCCAGTCAAACTGCCCGCCTGACACGGTCCCCGTACCCGGTAAGGGTACTAGGTTAGAACCTAGATACGATCAGGGTGGTATCCCAACGGCGCCTCCACCGAAGCTTGCGCTCCGATTTCTACGGCTCCCACCTATCCTGTACAGATCGTACCCAAATTCAATATCAAGCTGCAGTAAAGCTCCATGGGGTCTTTCCGTCTTGTCGCGGGTAACCTGCATCTTCACAGGTATTAAAATTTCACCGGATCTCTCGTTGAGACAGCGCCCAAGTCGTTACGCCATTCGTGCGGGTCAGAATTTACCTGACAAGGAATTTCGCTACCTTAGGACCGTTATAGTTACGGCCGCCGTTTACTGGGGCTTCGGTTCATAGCTTCGGGTTACCCCTAACCACTCCCCTTAACCTTCCAGCACCGGGCAGGCGTCAGCCCGTATACTTCGCCTTGCGGCTTCGCACAGACCTGTGTTTTTGCTAAACAGTCGCTTGGGCCTTTTCACTGCGGCCCCCTCGTGCTATTCACACTACCGGGGCACCCCTTCTCCCGAAGTTACGGGGTCATTTTGCCGAGTTCCTTAACGAGAGTTCTTCCGCGCGCCTTAGAATTCTCTTCTCGCCTACCTGTGTCGGTTTGCGGTACGGGCACCTTCTCCTGGCTAGAGGCTTTTCTTGGCAGTGTGAGATCATGACCTTCGCTACTATAATTTTCGCTCCCCATCACAGCCCAGCCTTATCGATGTGCGGATTTGCCTACACATCAGCCTCACTGCTTAGACGGACATCCATCAGTCCGCGTCACTACCCTCCTGCGTCACCCCATCGCTCATAGCGGATTACGGTGGTACAGTAATTTCAAACTGTTGTCCTTCGACTACGCCTTTCGGCCTCGCCTTAGGTCCCGACTTACCCTGAGCGGACGAGCCTTCCTCAGGAAACCTTGGGCTTTCGGCGGATCAGATTCTCACTGATCTTTTCGTTACTCATACCGGCATTCTCACTTGTGTAGTGTCCAGCGCTCTTTTCAGTACACCTTCAACCCCTACACAACGCTCCCCTACCCCAGATACATACGTATCTAGCCATAGCTTCGGTGGTGTGTTTAGCCCCGTTACATTTTCGGCGCAGAGTCACTCGACCAGTGAGCTATTACGCACTCTTTCAATGGTGGCTGCTTCTAAGCCAACATCCTGGTTGTCTGTGCAACTCCACATCCTTTCCCACTTAACACACACTTGGGGACCTTAGCTGATGGTCTGGGCTGTTTCCCTTTTGACAATGGATCTTAGCACTCACTGTCTGACTCCCGGCAATAAGTATATGGCATTCGGAGTTTGACTGAGCTTGGTAATCCTTGCGGACCCCGCACCCAATCAGTGCTCTACCTCCACTACTCTTATACCGAGGCTAGCCCTAAAGCTATTTCGGGGAGAACCAGCTATCTCCGAGTTCGATTGGAATTTCTCCGCTACCCCCACCTCATCCCCGCACTTTTCAACGTACGTGGGTTCGGGCCTCCAGTGCGTGTTACCGCACCTTCACCCTGGACAGGGGTAGATCACACGGTTTCGGGTCTACGTCCACATACTCAATCGCCCTATTCAGACTCGCTTTCGCTGCGGCTCCACCTTCTCGGCTTAACCTTGCATGTTAAACGTAACTCGCCGGTTCATTCTACAAAAGGCACGCCATCACCCATAGATCGGGCTCTGACTTTTTGTAAGCACACGGTTTCAGGTTCTATTTCACTCCCCTTCCGGGGTGCTTTTCACCTTTCCCTCACGGTACTGTTTCACTATCGGTCGCCAGGTAGTATTTAGCCTTAGCAGATGGTCCTGCTGGATTCATACGGGGTTTCACGTGCCCCGCACTACTCGGGATCCGTCTCGGAGAGAACACAGTTTAGGTTACAGGGCTTTTACCTCTATCGCGGGCCTTTCCAGACCTCTTCACCTACCATATTCCTTTGTAACTCCATGTGAGACGTCCCACAACCCCTAAGAGCAAGCTCTTAGGTTTAGGCTGTTCCGCGTTCGCTCGCCGCTACTGACGGAATCACTATTGTTTTCTCTTCCTCAGGGTACTTAGATGTTTCAGTTCCCCTGGTCTGCCTCTACACACCCTATGTATTCAGGTATGAGTAACTGCGAATTACCACAGCTGGGTTTCCCCATTCGGACACCCCCGGATCAAAGCTTGCTTACAGCTCCCCGAGGCAGTTTCGTTGTTCGCCACGTCCTTCGTCGGCTCCTGGCGCCTAGGCATCCTCCGTGTGCTCTTATTAGCTTAACCTTGATTCTTCCGAAGAAAAATCTCACTAATAACATTTACTTGTTTACACAAGTTGCTAAAAGATGTTCTAAAACGCAAATTCGTTTCGGTATCCAGTTTTCAAGGATCAAGTCTTACTGAGAGCTTAAACTCTCAAAACTGAGCAACGAGTGAGTAACAGGCCTAAACCTGAGTTTTGGAAGTTAAACTTCCGATTTGAATGTTCTCATTGCAGAGAACGATTCTCCATAGAAAGGAGGTGATCCAGCCGCACCTTCCGATACGGCTACCTTGTTACGACTTCACCCCAATCATCTACCCCACCTTCGGCGGCTGGCTCCCTTGCGGGTTACCCCACCGACTTCGGGTGTTGTAAACTCTCGTGGTGTGACGGGCGGTGTGTACAAGACCCGGGAACGTATTCACCGCGGCATGCTGATCCGCGATTACTAGCAATTCCGACTTCATGCAGGCGAGTTGCAGCCTGCAATCCGAACTGAGACCGGCTTTGATGGGATTGGCTCCACCTCGCGGCTTCGCTTCCCGTTGTACCGGCCATTGTAGTACGTGTGTAGCCCAGGTCATAAGGGGCATGATGATTTGACGTCATCCCCACCTTCCTCCGGTTTGTCACCGGCAGTCACTCTAGAGTGCCCAGCATTACCTGCTGGCAACTAAAGTTAAGGGTTGCGCTCGTTGCGGGACTTAACCCAACATCTCACGACACGAGCTGACGACAACCATGCACCACCTGTCTCCTCTGTCCCGAAGGCCGCCACTATCTCTAGTGGATTCAGAGGGATGTCAAGACCTGGTAAGGTTCTTCGCGTTGCTTCGAATTAAACCACATACTCCACTGCTTGTGCGGGTCCCCGTCAATTCCTTTGAGTTTCAGTCTTGCGACCGTACTCCCCAGGCGGAGTGCTTACTGTGTTAACTTCGGCACCAAGGGTATCGAAACCCCTAACACCTAGCACTCATCGTTTACGGCGTGGACTACCAGGGTATCTAATCCTGTTTGCTCCCCACGCTTTCGCGCCTCAGCGTCAGTTACAGCCCAGAAAGTCGCCTTCGCCACTGGTGTTCCTCCACATATCTACGCATTTCACCGCTACACGTGGAATTCCACTTTCCTCTTCTGTACTCAAGCCACCCAGTTTCCAGTGCGACCTCAGGTTGAGCCCAAGGTTTAAACACCAGACTTAAATAGCCGCCTGCGCGCGCTTTACGCCCAATAATTCCGGACAACGCTTGCCCCCTACGTATTACCGCGGCTGCTGGCACGTAGTTAGCCGGGGCTTTCTTCTCAGGTACCGTCACTCCGGTAGCAGTTACTCTACCGGACGTTCTTCCCTGGCAACAGAGCTTTACGATCCGAAAACCTTCATCACTCACGCGGCGTTGCTCCGTCAGGCTTTCGCCCATTGCGGAAGATTCCCTACTGCTGCCTCCCGTAGGAGTCTGGGCCGTGTCTCAGTCCCAGTGTGGCCGTTCACCCTCTCAGGTCGGCTACGCATCGTCGCCTTGGTGGGCCGTTACCCCACCAACTAGCTAATGCGCCGCAGGCCCATCCCTCAGTGACAGATTGCTCCGTCTTTCATTCTTCTCTCAGGAGAAAAAAGAAATTATCCGGTATTAGCTACCGTTTCCGGTAGTTATCCCAGTCTGAAGGGCAGGTTGCCTACGTGTTACTCACCCGTCCGCCGCTAAGTTACTTTGAAAGCAAGCTTTCAAAGTAACTCCGCTCGACTTGCATGTATTAGGCACGCCGCCAGCGTTCGTCCTGAGCCAGGATCAAACTCTCCAATTAGTATTGAAAAGAGCGATATGCTCATTTTGAAACATCTGACGAGAAAATTAATTCTCTAATTTGGATTTCACTTACGTGATTTCCTACTCACTCGTTGTTCAGTTTTCAAAGATCAAGTTCTCGTTGGCGCCGTTTAATGTCTCAGCAGCAACTCTTATAATATATCATGTTGTTTTCAGAAATGCAAGCTTTATTTTTCGAAGCTTTTTATCAGCCTCGTCTGTATCGCCTGTACGCTGTCTAACAACGCTTACCTATAATACCCCAACTATTAATAGAAAAGCAACCCCTAATATAAAAATAAACAACTAGCTTAATAATTAAGCTAGTTGTTTATTTAATAGAGTTATGTTTCTAGCGGCGAATTTAATAGTATTTTGCCGCAGTATATTTGCTTGAGGCTTTAATTAAATCGGTTTTCTTATCACTCTTTGCAAGTCCTGCATCCACTGTAGTATCAATGGTAACCCACTTCCCATTAAGCAATACTTCGTTCCAGGCATGATATTGCGTAACGTAGCTTGTATTCCCCATTACCAACTTAGCAGGAACATCTACACTCCGCAGCATTGCGGCAAAAAGAGAAGCGTAATCATAGCAAATCCCTTTTTTAGTAGTCAATGTCTTATCGATGCTTGGAATATAATCAGTAGTTACACTATTAGCAAGAGAGTAGTCATATTGTACATTCGCAACTACATAGTTATAGATCGCTTTAACTTTCTCTTCGTCTGTTGTTTTGCCTTGTACTAATTGTTTAGCTTTGACAATCGCTTTATCAGAAGAACTCCATTTCACATTCTGTACGGAGCCCAAATATACGGAATTCGAGTCACTCATGGTTACGTCTACTACTTCGGAATATAACGCTTTGTATTTATTACCAGTTGTGTTCTCCAGAACAGAAACCTTATAAGTCCCATTTCCTTGTTGCAAAGGGAAGTCCTCAGCTTGTCCAGAAGCATACAGGTTATAGGTATAGCTGCTGTTATCTTTGGTGATCATGAGTTTGATTCTTTTATCTTTCGGAATATCATAGTTAATACCAATAACACCTTGAGCCACTTTGGATGTAATCAACCAGCTTGCATCTGCACTTGCAGCTTGAGCTGAACTTACCGGAACTGAAGTCATGAGGACGAACAACGCCACCAGCATAAAATAAACCTTTTTCACGGATAAAACTCCTTTCGGTAGCTGGCTGCCATCCTTTCGGGAAGGCCCTTTAGCTTTGCGTCCCTACCTTTCGATAGGTTTGCCGTTATCGTATAAGCTCTATCTGTTCTAGCTTTACTAGATATAATTGATAGAATCCATTTGAAACAAACAAAAAAAGCCTCTTCATTCGGTAGCTGGCTGCCATCCTTTCGGGAAAAGGCCCTTTAGCTTTGCGTCCCTACCTTTCGGAAGGTTTGCCGTTATCGTGTTTAGCTTTTATAGTATAATACTATCATATTTATAGTTGTGAACAAGACCTAATTTACTAGATTACCCATTATTTTATAAATATCTCCCGGTATTTGTGTTTTCTTGTCATTCACTATTCTCATTTTGTTAATTTAGCATGAACAATCAGCCGATGCGTTGGATTCACTAGCGGATCACATGTAATCAGAGTAAGAATCTTATCCTTGTCATTCCCGTCAAGAACGGAGACATCACTCGGATCTACAACAGAAATATCGTATACCTCATAGTTAAACACCTGATCACTAGTCTTTACCGTGATAACATCCCCCACAACAACCTCATTCAATCTGTTAAACAAACGACCCGTAGTTCTAGCCCGATGCGCCGCGATTGCAGCATTTCCGATCTCTCCAAGGGGTGCCGTTTCTTTCATATGGGCTGCAGCATGTTTCATATTAGCTTTTGTAGCCCCTTCTAATACAGGCAGCTTCAAATCAATCTTACCGATTTCAATTAGTGCGATTACTTTGCCACCGACCTCAATCTCCGGTTCAGGCTTTTCTGTCTCTTGGGGTTGGGGCTGTGCCTGAGCATCCAGAACCGATTCCTCTGCTAACAGCTGAGTAACTTCAGCATACCTGCTCTTCAAATCTGGCTGGGGAGTACTATCGGCAGTGCTTAGTTCAGCCGTTTCTAATAACTTCTCCTGCTGCCTGTCGTTGTACCATTCGTTAGCTGTCGGATATAACATGATAAGTATCCCAGCCAGTATGAGTAGATAGGAGAATTTACGCAATGTTATTCACCTCCGTATATTGTTTCTATGGTTATATACAAATCAAGCAGAAACAGCTACTTGCCTTTAAGCATAGCAACTCCTTCTGCCTGAAATTAATGTTTAAAATACCCATTTACGACTTCCAAAGAAATTGATGATCACCGTGATAAAGGTAACCAGCACCTTGGAGATCAAGACTTGAATACCTAGTCTGTCTGTCAACAGATGCATTAGCAGCAGTGATATTCCGAGCACTACCAGATTCAGCACGATAAACTTGACCAGCTGCACGCGGTCGAAGCCTTCTTTATTCCCCCGGTTGCGATCACGAAAGGTTACTTTTTTATTCAAAATAAAGCTATTCGCCGTACCTGCACTATAGGAGATCACCTGCGCCAATGCGTATACCATCCCTAGTGAATTCAACAATGTAAAAATCACAAAATCAATCAGCGTATTGAGTAAACCTACGGCATTAAATTTGAGGAACTGTATGAATGCAGCGCGCAAGTTCTTATCTGACATCATTGTGGTCCTTCCGGCGGTCCAGTTGTTCTTCGTTCTGGTAGCCTTTAGTCTCACTAACAATATATAGCGGTCTATCTTTAGACTCGTCATAAATCCGTCCGATATACTCCCCAATCACACCCAACAGCATCAGAACGATACCGTTAAAGAGCAGATTGACGCCTACAATGGAAGCCCAGCCCGGAACCGTCCAGGAGGTGAAAAATATCCTTTGGAACAAGACGAAAAATAAATAAAGAAAACTAGAGAATGAAAGAAAGAATCCAATATACGTAGCAATTTTAAGCGGCTTATGTGAAAAAGAGGTGATGCCATCTAACGCAAAACGAATCATTTTCTTCAGCGGATATTTGGTTTCTCCGGCAAAACGTTCTTCCCGTTCATATTCCACCATAGTCTGCTTGAAGCCAACCCAGCTCACCAAACCTCGGACATAGCGGTTCTTTTCTTTAAGTCCCCGCAGGACATCACATACCTTACGGTCAATAAGTCGGAAATCGCCTGTATCCGTAGGAATATCCACACTTGTCATACTGCTGAGCAGGCGGTAAAAAAGCTTCGCGGTGACCTTTTTGAACATCGTTTCTCCGTGGCGCTTCAGGCGTTTCGCATATACAACATCATAGCCCTCTTTCCACTTCTCGATCATTTGCAAAATGACCTCCGGAGGATCCTGAAGATCAGCGTCAATAACAACAACCGCTTGACCTTCGGCATAGTCCATGCCAGCTGTAATCGCTACCTGATGTCCGAAATTACGCGAGAAGTCAATCAGCTTGACATGCTCGTCTCGTTCACAGATCTCCCGAATCATCTGGGCGGAACGATCACGACTGCCGTCATTGACGAAGACCAGCTCATAAGTATCGCCGCACTCGTCCATTACTTTTTTCAAACGTTCATAAGTATGGCTAATTACTTGCTCCTCATTGAACATGGGTACAATCACACTATATCTGGCTTTCACCTTTATTCCTCCTACAAGCTTTTTGGAGCGTTACATCCATCTACACTTCATAATAACGCTGCATGCATAAACTTATTTTATAGATTTTTATTAAATCCTAGAAAACCCAAGTAGGGAACCAACGCAGCATATCTTTCACGTAATCTCCACTGACCTGCATCCCTGACAGTACCGGGTAGAAAGCGATAAAGAGCAGCAAAGCAACGGCTACATAGACATACTGTACGTAACGGGCCTCAGGGAATTTACTATCCAGCAACTTCATTATATATACAATACCAAGAATCATAAATGGTACCATAGCAAAATAATGGTAAATAAATGTTTCTCTTGGGACAAGCATCCATGGAACATATTGCGAGAAGAAGGCGATCCAGATCATGTAGAGGTTCTTATCTTTACGTTTCAGCGTAATCCACAGCGTTGCCAGCATCGCAAAAATACCCGTCCACCAGATAAGAGGATTCCCCATAGTCACTATACTGCTGACCTGACCTTCCGGCAAACCTTCACCGCCGCTAAAGAACCAGACCGGTCTCTTCATAAACGGCCATTGCCACCATGAGGAAGCAAAAGGATGTGTAGCTACAAGCTGGCTGTGGTAGTTGTACATATTCTTTTGGGAATCAATCAAACCTTTTATAGTGAAGCCCTCTGCTGATGCAGATAACCCCGGCACAAAAGATAAGCTATAAATAATTACTGGAATAATTACAAAGAACCCGATACAACTAGCCAACGTAATAATGGTCTTTTTCCAAAAAGAATCTACTGCATCACGACAGGTGCCCAGCAATTCCTTGTCTTTGATCTTCCCCTCGGCCAGCAGGCGTCCGGAGGCTTGGTATTCTCTGTAGCGTTCAAAAAGGGAGATAGCCAGCATAATGGCCAGCCCTGCTCCTCCATAGAGCACAATCCATTTCGAAGCTACGCCGATTCCGAAGAATAAGCCAGACCAGAATAACGGAATTAATGTTTTTCTCAAAGGCTGCTTGTAGAAATTCATTGTGTAATACCGCTGCATGAAATAGAACATCAACATAATGAAGAATACTCCGTATACGTCAATCGTGGAGATTCTTGTCTGTGTGAAATGCATGAAATCCAGTGCAAACAATCCTGCCGCGAGGGCGGCGTATTTGCTTTTCTTAAACAAACGCAGCGCCATTACATATATGAGAGGTAACATGGCAACTCCGAACAAGGTTCCGATAATACGCCAGCCGAATGGATTGACCCCGAACAGCTCCATCCCTATGGCAATTAACAACTTACCAAGCGGTGGATGCGTATTCTCGTAAGGCACAATCCCGTGTGTATATTCATAAGCTGTTCGCGCATGATAGATCTCGTCAAAATAAGTGCTATTCATAAAGTTAGAATATTCCGGAATGAGCGACTGCTCGTCAAAAAGATTGGCCGCTGCTCCTCTTTTAGGAACTGCGTTAGCATCCGGTGTCACACCAGCAATAGGAAGGGGTATTCTTTCTCCCCCCTGCTCATAAAAGGCCATTTCGTTCAAAGTGAACCCTGGAGAGGTAACTGTAAACTTCACATATCTCGCTGTCACGTTCAGGGGTTGGCTTTTCCAGATGAAGACATTCCCGACATCCTCACTGACGTCCATCGGACTGCTCCAGACCTCAGGATTGTCGCTGAATTCCAGCTTGAACTTACCCGTGCCTACGCCACCAAAGATATTGACCCGTTCCAATGGTTTACTCTGCCCCAAATCTACATAGAAGCTTTCACCACTGGCAGCAGGCTCCCATAAGGTCTCTGGAGATTTAGTAGAGCCAAGATTATATAAAGCAAGCGCTGCGTAAACGGCCGTAATAGCTATTATGCATATCCAATCTATACGCTTAAACTTCATCGTTAAATCGCCCTCCCTTCTGATGCGGTTTAATTTGCCCGACAACTCTCAAATCTTCTTCATATTGTTCTTCCAGTGTAATTGGCGCTGGAAGAGGTTTTATACCCTTGCGGACATACACATCGTAACCGATATTCAGCATATAAAGCAGTAATGCTAGATTAGCTATAGCAGTCACTAATACGATTCCGTCTGCACCCGGGCTAACATCTGCATTCAGGTGGGATAAGGTGTACGCCACATTGATGTATTGCGTTAAGCTGAATCCGAGAAATAGCGATAAAAAGCGGCGGTCCCGACTTTCTATATAAGTAAACAAACAAAGAATAAGAGCAGGGAACATATAACGTTCATGCATTTTGGTGCCAAGCACAAAGACCACTACTATAAGCACCATGCCGATAAAATAGGATTTGGTCAGGTCCAAGCGATCCTTTTTAAAGGAATAAAATGCCGCAACAGCTACAGCCACTAAAATAAATATGAAGCCCCATACACGGTATGGAATGCCAAGCCAGGTTAGATCAAGGGATGACCACATCGGATCAGTCAGTGCATACAGATTAAATGCATTCACTGAAGAATACGGATAGGAAGATAACGTACTCTTGTAAAGATCAATAATCCCTACCAGACCTCCGTTATTCCAGAAAAATGGTGCCGCAAGCAATCCGAAGATCCCTAATCCATACAAAGCTCCGAATCCAAGCTGCTTCCAAGCGCGGTGATGATAAAAAGCAAACAACAATACCGGCGTGAATATCAACGCTTGCGGTTTAATTAGCGTCGCTAAGGCAAACAAAATTGCGGAGCGAACAAACTTTTTGTTCGCAGCGCCGTGGATACTGAGCAGCAGGAAGATCAAAAAGAACGAATCTGCTTGTCCCCAAGCCGCTGAATTAATAAGTACCGCAGGATTAAACAGAAACAACAACATCAAGCCGAAAGCAATTCCTGTGCCGAGTTTTTTGCGTGACATTTGATAAATGAAGTAGCCGAGCACCAAATCAGAAAGAATCGCAGGGAGCTTGAAGAGTAAATTCTCTCCACCTGAGCCCTGAGTGAATCCTAAAACGCCACGTATGGCGCTAAGCACGTACAATATGTACAAATAGCCTGGAGGATAATCGGCAAAATAACCTTCTTCATAAAATTTGCCTGGACCTAAATCCACCATACGCTGTCCCCAAGAAATAAAGGTATTCATATCATTCTGATATCCTTGCGCGGTAAGACCAATCCACACCCTCAGGATAAAAGCAACTCCGATGGCAATACTCAGCCATTTGGAATAAATATTCTCAGGCTGCTTCATAAGCTTCTCACTACGGAATGCTTTAGTATAAAGCACTGCAAAAAACACACTAAACAGCGCTGAGATCAGCAACATCTTAGTTGGAGATACTTTATGTGGAGTGTCTGCCTTTTTGTCGCCTGCATCTGGACTAACCGCTGCACTATCCAGCGAAATGACGTTAGCCCCTTCGGGAGCCGCGTCTAATTTTTCTACAGCAAAATCATCAAAATAAGCCTTACCTTGAATTAAGCTAGAGTAGCCGCCCAGACTTGCACCTATGCCAAATGACTTCTGCTCCGGTCCTGTCTGGCCGATATATTCAAGATACTGCCATTCACCTGCCGTATCAGTTACGCTGGGATACCCCCCGCCTACTCCAACGGCAAGAATGTTGGCGCCTATTCCCTCGCCTGCTGTACTTACTACTTTGATCCATCCAGAGATTCTATAATAACTATTCGGCGTAGCCTCAATCGTCTGCACCCATTTCAAATGATTGGGTTCGATATTCTCAATGACTGCCGCCTTGCTGCCGGAATGAACTTCCTCCGATTGGATTGAAAGTAGGCCTGAGTTGTCTCCTGAAATCCACATATCCTTAGTCCAGTTAGAAGGCGCATCATCTCCCCCCTCCTCAAAGCCAGGGTTCTGCAATAGATTCCCCTCTGCATAAATGCTTGTTACAGGAAGCACAAACAATAACAGCATCAATACAGTCATTACGGCCGCACGTGTACTCTTGATCATCGTCCCAACCTCACCTCGTCCTATATTCATCTTAGTCCAGCCAAAAGCATATACCTTCTGAAAAACAGCTCCCGAATTAGTGTATTTCACCGTTGCTAAGAAATCATTTGGATTGATTTTCTCATAAAAGAGCATATAAATATAGGGCATGTTTACCTTATCTGGATCGCAAACCCTTCCATCCACAATACTCCATTCCATAGGATCGCCTAAGCTTCAAGGCTCTTATATAGACTCTTATATAGAATAGAAGAATCGCAGTGGCTAAAGCAAATGCCGGAGCAAAAAAAACAGAGATCAGGATCAAGGTGGGGAACAAATTGGACTCTAACACCAAGGCTGCCTCGTCCTGAACATCACCTCTTCAACAATATAATCTAAAACATAGATGATGAAAAGCTAGAAACATAGACTAACCTGAACGGTTAAGTGCCAACAAAAATATAAAAAAAGGGCCCCCTCAGTTATGAAGGAGCCTTTGAATGCACATCTGTATGCTATATATGAGTTAGCCCGCACTACCAAGAAATACATAACGGAGAATAATCAGAATAGCAAGTACCCACATCATCCAGTGAATATCGTATTTTTTCTTGCCAGCAAGGTTAGCTACACAAGCAAGGATTACATAAGTTACGATACCAAAGGAAATACCATTAGCAATATTATAAGTGAAAGGCATGATTACTAGAGTAAGGAACGCTGGAATCGCAACAACCATATCTTGAAAATCAATTTCGCGAATCGATTGTGCCATGAGCACGCCTACGACAATCAATGCTGCAGCTGTAGCAGATCCAGGGATCAGAGCCACTATTGGTGCAAGGAATAACGCAAGCAAGAAGCACACACCCGTTGTTACAGCTGTAAGACCTGTACGTCCACCTTCAGCAACACCTGCCGCGCTTTCTACAAAAGCAGTAGTAGTGGAAGTACCCAATGCCGCACCACCAGCTACAGCGATAGCATCGACAAACATTGCATTACCTACACGTTTGTTACCTTCTTCAGGGTTGTCCATAATACCAGCGCGTTGAGCAGTACCTACAAGTGTACCAAATGTATCGAACAATTCTACAAAAGTGAATGTTGCGATTGCTGAAACAATACCGGTGTGCAGGATACCATCCCAGTCAAATTCGAAAAAGTTCAATTGCGTCAGGTCAGGCACCCAAGGGGTTGTCGGACTGGACAATGAGCCAAAATCAACTACACCCATCAGTATACCCGCGAGGGTTGTACCCAAGATACCGAATAAAATCGCACCTTTAACTTGCAGTACCATCAGGATGGAAATAAGAAGCAATCCGATAATTACCAATTGTACATCAGTGTTCTCTAGACTACCCATATGAATGATTGTTTCAAAGGATAGGACGTCTGTGAATGTATTGGCGGAAATATCTTTACCAGCTTCGACACCAATCGTCATCAAACCACTGTTCTTAAGCCCAAGGATTGTAATGAACATCCCGATACCTACGGTAATGGCATGCTTCAAGCTGTCAGGAATGGCTGTCAGTAAGATCTGCCGCACTCGGGTAACCGTGAGCAGGATGAAGATCAAACCGGAAATAAATACTGCAGTCAGACCCATTTGCCAAGTGAATGGATGTTCTGAGGTTGCAGAAGACAAAATTACGGAAGCAAAGTATGCATTAAGTCCCATACCTGGTGCCAATGCTACTGGAAAGTTTATAAACACGCCCATTGCAATGGTGAAAATACCTGCTGCCAGCGCAGTCGCTAGAAATACAGAGTACCAGCCCATATCGATGCGGCCAAATGCTGTTAATGTGCTCGGATTAACCGACAGGATGTAAGCCATAGCCATGAACGTAGTCAAGCCGGCCATTATCTCTGTACGTACTGTAGTGCCGTTCTCTTTCAACTTGAAAAACCGATTCAAATTGTTCTCCCCCTAAGGTATGTTGTGGCTGACAGCAACAAAAAGCCGGTATCTGATCGACACCGGCTCGAAAAAAAGAGTAGCACCCATGACTATAGCCCTAGATTCAGGCTAATACGGGTTGCTCAGCTCTTCTTAATCGTAGCCAGGTCATTACGGTGACCTCGTAGAAACTTCCAGGCCTATTCCCGGAAATATACGAAAGAATTATGTTGTTGTGCTTTATCATTTTAGGGGGACATCACATAAGTTGTCAATGAAAAAAGCGAACATTTTCGACTTTATTTTTTCTATTGTTCGTAATTCATACATTTTTATCTTTAACTCCAACCCCAAAATCCATTAAATCATGCAGCTTATTAACTATCAAAAGCCTTATTAAATGGTTATTTTTCCCTATAAAACAGTTTCAACATGCCCTAGCTTATTGGTCTTTGGAATACTGATAGCTATGCCAAGAATTAGCAAAATGCCCTATAGCTAAACAAATCACTGCAATACCTAACCAAAAAGATCTGCCCCATATAGCCGCAAATCCAAATGCACAAACAGGGAGAACTGCCATGGGAATCGGAAGAAACAATAATGGAGCCCATAATAATCTGAATTGCTGTCCCTTAACCATATAACGAATCCATAAACCGTAATAAATCGTGATAAACACAAAGATAAGTCCAGCCCAGATCCCGAATTCTACATTTTCGAAGTTATCCTTTGAAATCACAAGAATGGCTATACACCCCAACTGCCCTACTCTCTCCAAAAGGGTATAGACGATACCGGCATCTTTTAAACCGCTGGGAACATGATCGGGCGGAAACTTAATCATCAGCAAACTTGGGGCAAGAATAACCATAGCTATTAGTGTTCCAATAAGTGAGAATCCCATTCTACTGGCTCCTGTAAGTTTATTTTTTCCAGTTTATCACATTCTCTATAGTTGCTATATAGGGTCCGTCACAAGCTTCACGGTTAATAAAAAAACCTGCAGTCCCTTAATAAATAAGGAGCTGCAGGTTTCTTATTGCTATATGCTATTCCCACTCAATCGTTGCAGGTGGTTTCGAAGTAATGTCATACACTACACGGTTTACGTTCTCAACTTCGTTGACAATACGTACAGAGATTTTTTCAAGAACATCCCATGGGATACGTGCCCAGTCAGCGGTCATGCCATCGATGGAAGTTACTGCGCGGACACCTACTGTGTAGGAATACGTACGAGCATCACCCATAACTCCGACACTCTTCATGTTAGGAAGTGCAGTGAAGTATTGCCAAATTTCACGGTCTAATCCTGCTTTAGCAATTTCTTCTTGCAGAATGTAGTCAGAATCACGAACGATGGTAAGCTTGTCCTCTGTTACTTCACCCAAGACACGAATAGCAAGACCTGGACCTGGGAAAGGCTGACGCCATACGATCGCACGTGGCATGCCCAGCTCTTCACCGAGTTTACGAACTTCATCCTTAAACAAGGTGTTTAGCGGCTCGATCAAGCTGAATTTCATATCTTCTGGCAGACCGCCCACATTGTGGTGGGATTTAATGGTTTGCGCTGTAGCTGTTCCACTCTCAACGATATCCGTATAAAGCGTACCTTGTGCAAGGAATGAAAAATCTCCGAGCTTAGCTGACTCTTCGTCGAAGCAGTAGATAAACTCGTTACCAATGATTTTACGTTTTTGCTCAGGGTCTTCAACACCTGCAAGTTTGCTCATGAAGCGATCGCGTGCATCGATTTTCACTACATGAATATCGAATTTGCCTACGAAAGTCTCCATAACGCTTTCTGCTTCACCTTTACGCAGAAGACCGTGGTCAATAAACATACAAGTCAATTGATCTCCAATTGCACGGTGGATAAGCATAGCCACAACGGAAGAATCCACTCCGCCACTAAGAGCGCAGAGTACTTTTTTATCTCCGACTTGATTGCGAATATCTTGAACGGCTTCATCGATAAACGATTCCATTGTCCATTTGCCGTCGCAACCACAAACTTGGTATAAGAAGTTCGAGATCATCTCGTTACCTTGAACGGAGTGACGTACTTCTGGGTGGAATTGCACAGCGAACAATTTGCGCTCCGCATTGCTCATTGCTGCAATTGGAGCACTTTCTGTACCTGCATCCAGCTTGAAGCCTGTTGGAAGCTCAACTACATGGTCACCGTGGCTCATCCATACAGTCTGGCGGTTCTCCAATCCTGCAACTAAAGCAGTTCCTTCTGCAAAGTCAACATCAGCTTTACCATATTCCCGTTTAGCTGAACGTTCTACTTTACCATCAAGCTGATGAGCCATCAGCTGCATACCATAACAAATACCGAAGATCGGCACTCCTAGATCATAAATAGCCGGATCTACGTGTGGTGCATCTTCAGCGTATACACTGCTAGGTCCGCCGGAGAAGACAATTCCTTTAGGCGAAAGTGCTTTAATCTTGTCAACTGGCGTATTGTACGGCAAAAGTTCGCTGTATACTCCCAGGTCCCGAATTCTGCGCGCGATAAGTTGGTTGTATTGTCCTCCAAAATCGAGAACGACGATAATTTCATTTGGCTTGTTCATTACGTGCCTCCCTTGATTATTGGATTCATTATACTCATGGTTAATTCTCATCGTCAAGGAAAGGAGGACACGCCTCTCATAATCAGAGAGTGATAAAACTTCATGCAGAACCTTCCTTGCTATGGCATAAATTAGATAGCGGATCTAAGCGTTCTTGGCCGTTTATGTTAAACGGAAGGTAATGAGCAGACATTCGCGGATAAACGCATTCGCATCAGAAGCCGCAGGTTCGCCGCCAAGGTCGGGAGCGGATTTTAAGGAATTGCCGCGGGCAGAGATCACGGCTGTGGATGCCAAAGCTGGCGCGTACGCCAAGGTCTCCCACTGGCGGACGAACTGCCGGACGGCCACGTATAGTCCGGCATCGTAAATCCGCAGGGAGTCCACATACTCCCTGCCAGTAACGCCGGGCGGCGGCGGTCCAAACCGCTCCGCCAGCCCGTGCCAAGCCAGAGAGGCCGCGCGCAGCTGCCTCTCACGGCTCAAGCTGCTGCCGCGAAGCGCGGCCAGCAGCAGAGCCAGACTGCGCCGCCAGCGCCAAGCGGCGGCGGGAAGCAGCGCCGCGGCAGTCAGCGGCGCTGAAAAGGGTCCGCCCGCCAGCGGCAGGACGGGTAGTTCCGCGCTGCGCGTTGCTTGCGGCGCGAGCGCCGCTGCCGCAGGCCGTGCCGGCGCGGGGAAGCCAGCCGCAAGCGCAGGCCCCGGCGTCGGATCGAAAGGAACCCAACCTGCGCCGGCAAAATAAACCTCTACCCAAGCATGCGCATCCCCTTGGGTGACTAAATACTTCGCCGGCATGGCTTCCTCCTGCTGGGTTCCAGGTCCGTACCCTTGAACATACCGCGCTGGAATGCCTGTGCTTCGCAGCAATACGGTCATCGCTGTTGCAAAATGCACACAATAACCTTGCTTGGTCTCAAACAGGAAATGATCCACAAAATCAGCGCCAGCTGGCGGAACCATGGTATCCAGCGTGTAAGAATACCCGTTTTGCAAATAATCCCGAATGGCGGTTGCGGAGTCATATCGGTTATCCGAGGAAGCTGTGAGCTTCTCTGCCAGAGCTTTCACTCGCTCAGGTAATAAATCAGGCAGCTGCAAATATTTGTTCTTTATTTCTTGAGGATCAGCATCACCCAACCCGCGCAGCAGTACTGGATTACTCTCGGGAAGTATAGAATCAACTATATACTCAGTGATCCGAGTTGAACCCGCCGAATCTGGCAGACGAAAGGTATCCCTGTCCTTATTCGCCAGAACATAACCAAGCTGGCTGCCATTAGATAGTTGAACTGTCTCAACATCCGTTATGGTGCCCGCATTGAATACAGGAATTCCTCCGGAAGAAGGGCTGGCAAATTGTATCCGCTGTTGTAAAGTCCGTCCACCATTAGTAGTAGTTACCGTCGCCGGAATCTGAGGCAGGCTGGACAAGTTAAGCGGAGTAAATTCCTCACCACCTCTGATCCAACGGCGTCCGTCATAATAGGCAATGCTCTCCCCGCGCCAATAGGTACGCAGGCTGGTCAATGCTGTGAAGACTGGCTCGGTATTGCGTGACAATGGAGCACCCAGTTCTCCATCATTTGTACTATACCCTGTTGTTCCTGCAGGTATAGCCTCATTATCTTCCGGCATATGGCCCGAAGCCCATTCCTGCAGCTTTTCAAAGGTTGACTGGAGTGTAGTTTGGTTAGGCGGTCGTACTTCATATACCTGCCCACCGAACCATGCTGTCATCATTACGAATATGGCAGCCGCTAATGCCAAAACTCCCCATCGGGCATACGGCAGGTGAATGCTGCCCACCCGTTCCCGCAGACGGAGCAAACCACTCATTGCTTGCATCCATACAATAAGCCCCACTGATATTACAACATCCGTTGTCGTATTAACGCCAAAGCCAATATCCAGAACCAATAGATAAATGAGAGTCACCGCTGTAAACAGCAGCGTGCTTCCTCTGAAAAGTGCAAGCTGCTGCACCGAAGATACCAGCAGCCCCCAGCCAACAATCAAAATCAAAAGTCTGCTGATCTCGCTAAGCTGAGAAACATGCCCTGAAAAGAGCAAAATCAGATCATTTGGAATTTCTACTGCATAAATGCCCAACCATCCTGTCCCTACGCTCTCACTGCAAAGATATAGCCAAGCCGTGCCGATCATCAAACATTGGATACTTAGCAATAGCCATCCGGGAATCTGAAGGATTCCCCACATCAACAGCACGGCAGCAGAAATCATCAGAATCTGCAGCAATCTAGCAGTATCTTCCAATGAAGTCGTTCTATATAAAGGGAGCAGCCATTCTAAAAACAGCCCCAAAATAGCCAAAGAGAACAGCATGCGATAATACAGAGGTATCTTTCTCTGTTTACCGGCATGACTGCTCTCTAGTTTTTCCAAATGGAGCTGCTTTGGTTCCTTCCCACTTTGCCCATTCATAGAGAAGCTTGTGTCACCCGGTATCCGCTTACCGTAGCGTTGGTTTTCCGGATGATTCATGGTACTCTACCTCCCTGAGCCTGTAAGCTGGCAATGCATCATCCAGACAAAACATCCGTGCTCCCAGACGACCCAGACTATCCCCAACCGTTCCCCGCACAGGCTGGCGGATCTCCTGCAGCGTTACCTCCGCAGGCACCGGAGCTGGCTGATCCCAAGCATAATAGAGCTCAACTTTTACACCTTGCACTAAGAATTTAGCGATAACCTTAGCGGATTGTTCCTCTAATCTTCCGGTCACTATAGCAACGGTCATTCCCGGAATCCAGCCTCTAGAAGCATCCTCCAACAGCTCGGACAGGGTTCTTGTTCCATTCGGAGAAATATCAGTTAGAATATCCAGCACTCTCCCTGGGATTTTGCCCAGTCCTTCATGCCTAGCCATTCCTTCCGGCCAGCCTCCGCTGAATAACTGGACATAAGCACCTGACTGCTCAGCAAAGAGCATCAGCCCCATCGCCGTTGACACCGCCTTCTCAAATACCGGTGGCTGCTCTTCCCGACTGCCACGAGGTGTAAGTGCATTGGCTGGAATCTCATAGCTTTTTGGATCATTAGCCAACACGATACAGCTCATTTTTGCCTTTTCACGCTCTGGAACTTTGCTCTGCAGATTCCCTAGCCGGGCACTGTTCTTCCAATGGATTCGGCTAAGTGGATCACCGGGCTCATATTCCCGCGATTCCATGGTCTCATCATTGCTGTTTCTTCCCCTTCTGGAATAGAGCGAATCACCGCTAATAAAGCCGCTGTCCGGTACTGCTCCGCCATAATATAGGGGGGCTGGCAGCACTTTAATGCTATGCTCTTCAGCAGGCTCAGATCGGCCTGTGAACCAGCCGGGCAAATCTCCCCAGGTTACTCTACAGCCCTGCAAATGATGATGTCCGCGTGGCATATTCTCAAGAATGTAGGTGTATTCAAAAGAGCGTCTGAATCCCGGAAACAGTAGCTTGTGATGTCCTCTGTCCCCCCAAAAATCAGCGATAGTCAGCCATGGCAGTGGAAGCCGGGCAGAGAAATTCACCCGCACCTTCACAAGCAGTGTATTTCCAGCTATCGGTCTTACAGGAGTGATTGTACGTTCAATCTTTATCGCCCGTGGACCTGAAAGTTGAACGATAAGTCCGCCAACCATGATAACGCCTACAGCGATCAGCAGAAATAAGAGTGATGCGCCTCCGCGCCATGCATATAAAACACCTATAATTCCAGCCACAGTCAGCACCCGCAACCATTCAGCCAATGCACTACGGCTACGCGGATAGGAGAAGCTTCTAACTCTTTCAGTCTTGTTATTTAATTTGTGCTCTACTTTTTTTGAAGAGGACAATGGAACGAACACCCTTCCTTTGGGTCTAGACTTGTTCCCAGCTGAGGAACTTATTACTATCTATTCTTCCCATGAAAAAGGGTGCCCAGACATTGTTTTTTTCTTTTAAAAAAACTGCCTGAGCGCTAAATCTCAGAAGGCTATTACCCGGCGCTCACCTTCCGTCACGCTTATATTTAAAGGAGGATGATCGGCTGTCTCCAGCAGCTCACGCAGCGATACCCAGATAGAACCGCCAATCATCTCCACACTGGCACCGTTTATCTTTTGAACATGATCAGGAAGATTTAAAAGGAGTTCCTTGTTCGCCACATCCGCGATGATATCTTTGCCGTTCCAGGCAATCCTTCCACTGCGACTGCCCGCATCCCAGCTAATCTGCCCTCCCAGCCGTTCGATCACAGCGCGAAGTGGCACCATATATTTTCCTTTTTGCAGAGTATATTCACCTGGCGCCAGCTTCGTCTCCAGCTTTCCAACCTCCAGCACCAAAGGTTTGCCGGGCGCAAACAGCTCTGCATTCGGTAGGATATTCGAGGTGATCCAAGCTTCCGAAGGTTTCACTCTGCCCAAGCTATTGGCTTTTGAGGAGACTCTGAATTGTACAGGCTCCACCGTCTCATCTAAAAGGCCAAAGCTGTATCCAGCAGCCTTATAACGCGCAATAATATCAGGCAGTGCTTTAACACTCTCCTGATGGCCGCCGCCATCATGCAGCAGCAGAATAACCCGAGAGGACTTCAGATCCGCGGTTGACTCTTTTAAGATTTCTGACGCCGGTACCCCTTTGCGTTTGGAATCCCCGCTGTCCACCGTCCAATCCGTAACGATATAACCGGCTTGCTTCAACAAATTGAAGTAGGTATTATCAAAGTGATCAAAGGTTCCGCCCGGGGCGCGGATAAGTTGTGGGCGAACCCCTGTAATGCCCCGAATAATTTCTTCGGTCTTTTTAATCTGGCTCCAAAATTCAGTGAATCCACTATATAAATCATGGTAATTATGATTATAGGTATGATTGCCAATAGCATGTCCTTGTTCCCATATGGCATTAATTAGCTCTGGATGGCTTTTCGCTTGATTACCAAGGACAAAAAAGGTCGCCTTCACACCTTGCTGCTGTAAAATTTCAAGAACGTTGAAGGTATTGTCACTCGGTCCGTCGTCAAATGTAATATAGACTATTTTTGAAGCTTTCTTTGCGGCTGTGATTGCCGAATATGTTGTTGACACCTTGGATACTTGTGCCGTACTGGAATTCAATTTAACTTCTGGAGAAGCAGTCACAATGGACTCTGCTTTAGGAGGCAATTCTTGCATCGCCACTAACGGGAGATTATTCTTAACAGAGACAGACTCCGCGCTTGCGGACTGTAATGAACGATTCATCCAAGAATCTACACTCTCCCCTGCGTTCCATCCCAGCATTACGATGACGATTACAACCATAACAAGCAATCCGCTTATCAAGTTTCGGCGGCCGTGAGTGTTTTTGTTACCTTTCATCTTCTCTACCTCCAGCATTCTATTGGCTCAAAAGCCATTTGGTAGATTGTATGAAGACAAGCTTCAAAATAGAATAAGGCAACTGCCCCTTGGAGAGTGAGAATCTTATGGAAATGCTGAACTTTATACAAGAATTATTCAGCAAATATGGATATAGCGTATTGTTTTTTGGATTGCTGCTCGAATTCGTTGCCTTGCCGTTTCCCGGAGAAACTACCATGGCTTTTGCAGGTTTCCTTTCCTATACGGGAAGACTTGATTTCATAACGCTGATTCTAGTGGCGTTTGCAGGGACCACCGCCGGGATGACCCTCACCTATTTTGTCGGATTAAAAGCCGGAATGCCCTTCATCCAGCGATACGGCAAGTGGTTGCTGTTCTCCCCTGCCAAGCTGGATAAAACGCAAAAATGGTTCGAGAAATACGGCAGCATCCTTATTTCCATCGGATATTTTATTCCAGGCGTTCGTCACTTCACCGGCTATTTTGCTGGTATAGTTGCGCTGCCCTTCCGTAAATTCGCCCTCTACGCTTATAGTGGAGCATTATTCTGGGTAGTGCTGTTTCTTGGCATAGGACGGGTATTTGGTCCGCAGTGGATGGGTATTTTCCATTTATTCGAGTTATATGCACTATGGATTATCTCCGGCGGTGTAGCTATAGCTGCCCTTGTAATCCTATATCGCTACCGCAAAAAGATAAGCATCCGCCTGTTCCCGCGCAAAGCTGCCATAAAGCTACAGACTCAGGTCAAAAAAACTTCCAAGGGACGGTGAAGCCACCGCCCTTTTTAAGTACGTTTTTTCTTGCTGCGTACCCCCGCATATCCTGCAAGCAAAAGCGCAACTGCGGCAAATCCCGCTCCCCCAACAAACCCTACCATTCTTGGCTCCACCCATTCTAATAGCCACCCGGCGAACAGCATAGATAACCCCAGCAGCGTATTTCCTACTGCAGACAGAAGTCCAAACACAAAGGGCTGTATAGCAGATGGCGCTTTCCGCATAACAAGCGTATCCAGACAGGCATTCCCCGTCCCCCCGGCAAATGACAGCAGAATGTATAACATTAATGCTGCCGCAAAATGATTGCTGACACTGATGCCCATCAATAATACACCTTCGAGCAAAAGCCCTCCGATGGCTACAATCAGCAGTCCCTTTTTTAAATAACGTGAGATAAAAAAACTAAGGCTAAGACCGACGCCAAGCGCCGCATAAAATGCCCCTACTCCAATATCGCCCGTGTGAAATACCTGTATCGCATATACACTGATCAGTACATTATCCAGACCATTTAACAACGGCACCAACAGCTCATAACCGAAAATGACCTGCAGCGTTAGGCTCCCGCCAATTACCATTCCCAGAGCACGCAGCCGACCGTATTTTGCTTCTTCAGCAGATTTTTCTAAGTCCCCCTCAGGAGAATATGTAGCCTTCTTAGCCACCGTCGCCATTTCCGTATGTTGTGGAAACTCGATACCGTAAATTAACATCGCTGCGATTAAAAAAGACACTGCATTCATAATGAACGCTGCCTCCGAACCAAACCACATCGACACCACCCCTCCACTGAACGCCCCAAGGATCAGCACGCAGCCGCTCATTAACTGCTCTAGTCCGTTGACGGTCAGCAGAGAATCTTTGGTGACGAGCAAAGGGATAGTGGACTTACGAACAGGGCTGTAAATGGCTTCTCCCGCTGCCAGCAAAAAACTTGCCATATATAACAACCACAGGTTCTCCTCCCCATCCACCCATAAAAAGGCTAAGGCTACTGGGACCCTCAGCATATCTGTAGCTATCATGATATATTTGAGTGGAATTTTACTGCCAAGTATGCCTCCAAGCGGGGCCAGAAATAAATAAGGAAGCAGTCTCACACCTAACGAAATCCCCACCGCCATGCCTGATCCCGTCAACTGCAGAACCAGCGCCAGTACTGCAACGCTAGTAAAACGATCACCAATTCCATTGATCAAGCCGGCTGTGAACAATCGTGAATATCCCTTATGACTCCTAAACATCGCAACAGCTGAGTGATTATTCATAAAATAAACCTCATTTCATCTATTTATACATATATCTAATTAGATAGTAATCGAATCATTTATTTATGACAATGCTTTATTTTCAAGGATTTGCTAAGATGAAATACAGCATTACTTCACGGAAATCTCCGGGAAAGAAGGAATTGTCTTTTGAAAATAGATCGATTGCTCTCTATCGTTATCCTGCTAATGAACCGCCGCCTAATTCAGGCGAAGGAGCTAGCCGATATGTTCGAGGTATCTGTGCGCACGATTTATCGTGATATTGAAAGCATTAATGGAGCCGGAATTCCTATCGTCACCTATCAGGGAGCTAACGGTGGGATCGGGCTTATGGAAGGATACCGGCTGGACCGCAATGTCTTGACGGATCGTGAGCTGGCGGATATTTTCACGGCTCTGCAGAGCGTCTCGTCTTATGGAGGAAATGAACATACGCTGCTCATGGAAAAGATCAGCAGCGTAATCCCGCCCTCCCAATCCGCTGCCTTCCGCAGCAAAACGACTCAGCTCATCATCGACTTCTCCCCATGGGGTCTTCAACGTATTCTGGAAGAGAAGCTTGCCACTCTAAAAGAAGCACTTGAGGAAAGCGTGACCGTAAACTTTGATTATGTGGATGCTGCGGGTCAGACAAGCCAGCGTTCGGTAGAGCCCTATACTTTAGTGCTGAAGGGGCAAGCCTGGTACTTATATGGATTTTGTCTGAATCGTCAGGATTTCCGTCTATTTAAGCTGTTGCGCATGAAAGAGCTCGTTAAGAATACCCAAGTTTTTATTGCAAAAGATGTAGATGCAAGCGAGCTGCCTTGGAGCAACGAGTATCAGAGATCAACCGTAACAACAGCAACACCCATCGTTTTGCAGTTTAAGGCTGAAAGCAAACATCTAGCGGAAGAGCGGTTTGATTCTACCGAGCTACTGCCCGACGGTAATGGAGGTTACAAGGTTACCATCAACTATCCTGAGGATGGATGGCTATATGGTTTCCTGCTAAGCTTCGGGATGCATGTAGAGGTCTTAGAGCCACCGCATATTCGGCAAAAGCTGGGGCAGCTTGCAGCAGGCATAGCAGCAAAATATACAACCTAACAATAAACCTGACGGAATGCCGTCAGGTTTATTGTTCTATACTGAACTTAAAGCGGGCGCTCGAGAGCTTGCATACCTTTAAAGGAGTGTTAAATATGGGACATGAACATGTAGAGCAAGGAGATCTTAAAATTTGTCAAAGCTGTGGGATGCCAATGCCTACGGCAGAATTGCTTGGAACGGACCAGGATGGCAACAAGATCGAAGATTACTGCGTGTACTGCTATGAGAATGGTGCATTCAAACAGCCTAACATCACGTTGCAAGAAATGGCTGACATTTGTACAGGCTATATGGTCGAAGAAGGAATGGACGAGAATGTTGCCCGTAAACTTCTCGCGGAGCAGCTGCCACATCTGAAACGTTGGAGCGATCCTGCAGCTGTGTCTCCAGCTAACTAATAGCATCACAACAAAAAGAAGCGCCCTACGGAACCATAACGGTTCGTAGGACGCTCTTTTTCTTCATTCTTTTTTTGCCCAGCTTTTTATTGATTGTCCTGCTGTGGCTGCACCTCTTCCGTCTTCAGGAAGTCTGGCTGCGGTGAAGTCTTTTTAATAAAGAAAGCCAATACCAAAGCAATTACAGTGATCCAGGTAGCAATGTTAAAGGCATGCGTAACCCCGCTAATTGTAGCCTCTTGCGTAAGCTTAAGCATGGCTGCTTTATCGTTTAACGAAACCGTTCCGCTCATAAGCGTATCAGTGATTGTGCTCTTCGTCTTATTGGTCATTAGACTGACGAACAACGCCATTCCCAGCGCGCCCCCGACCGTCCGCAACGTATTCGACATTGCTGTACCATGCGAGCTTAAACGCTGTGGCAGCTGGTTAAGTCCAGCCGTTACAATCGGCATCGATAACATCGACATGCCTAACATCCGAACCGTGTAAGTAATAATCATATGCGTATACGTCGTACTGTCTGTAAGCTGGCTGAATTGCCAAGTCGTAATTACTGTAATAATCAGGCCTACCACAGACAGCCATCTTGCCCCGATTTTATCAAATATAATCCCCGTGATTGGAGACATAATTCCCATTAGAATGGCTCCCGGCAACAGCATAAGACCGGACTCCATTGGTGTAAAACCACGGATCGTCTGCAAATAAATCGGCAGCAAAATCATACCCGAATATAAAGCCATCGTAATGATGATATTGATTAATGTCGTGAGTGAATACATATTGTATCTGAAAATCCGGAACTCAAGCAGTGGTGTCTCAGCCTTAAGCTCTCTCCATACGAATAAAGCCAGTGCAATCACACCCACAATGAGGCAGGTGATGACTGTTGCACTTCCCCAACCATCGGTTCCAGCATCACTGAAGCCGTACAACAATCCCCCAAAACCAATGGTAGACAGGATAACACCCGTTTTATCAAGCTTCGGAGAGGTTGTTTGCCCTACATTTTGCATTGTTTTCATACCTAGCAAGGTAGAAAGAATGGCCAGCGGAAGAACGATAAAGAACAATACGCGCCAAGAATAGTTCTGAACTACCCAGCCTGACAACGTTGGACCTACAGCTGGAGCAAAAATCATGGCTACCGCCATTAGCCCCATCGCTTTCCCCCGCTCTTCAATTGGGAAGATACGAAGAAACACAATATTCATTAACGGCATCAAAATCCCTGCGCCAACCGCCTGTATGACTCTGCCGACCATGATCATTTCAAAGCCTGTTCCGATTCCACAGACAAGTGTGCCTAACGAAAAAAGTGACATCGCGGTGATGAATAGCTGGCGGGTCGTAAACTTTTCCACCAGAAATGCACTAATCGGTATCAGCACACCGTTCACGAGCATAAATCCCGTTGTTAGCCACTGTGCCGTATTCGTAGCGATTTTTAGATCGTCCATTATGCTCGGCAATGCCACATTAAGAAGTGTTTGGTTCAAAAGTGCGACAAACGCACCTATTAAGAGCGCTGCAATAATCGGTCCTCTACGTATTCCCTTAGTTGCCGCTGCAGCGTTACCTGTAATTGTACTCATAAATTCTATTTGTCTCTCCCCTGCTCTAAGATCTGAATGATTTCGTTATGAATCCTAAGTAATTCACCTGCATCCTTGGCAGGTATATTGGATAGTGGAAGTAAGTGTCTTCTGAGCGATTGCTTACTTCTTTCCCTGATCTCTCTGCCCTTTTCAGTAATCGCCAAGTTGTATATACGCCGATCTACCTCAGAGCGCTGTCTTGTGATCAAATCGGCTTTCACCATCCGGTCCACTACGCCGCTCGCTGCACTGTTCCCCAAATGTAATAGCTCGGCAAGATCTGTAATGCCAATATCGGGATTTGCAGATATTTTGCGGAGAACCATTAACTGTGTTGGTGTGATGTCCAGCTCTTCGGCATCCTTCCACAGCAACTGCTGGAATGCATGGCTAATCCGGCGAAAAGAGGAGAAAATATCATCTAATTGCTGCTCCTTATCTTCCAAATCTTCACCTCCAAAGAATTAATTAGTTAGATCATCTAATAGTTCGCATGCGTACTATTTTACACCTTAACTAAATTTCGGTCAATATTTTGCTGTAACTTTCTGAAAGGTAATTTTATATTGCAGGAAAAACATGAAAATCATACATAAGTGCACAAAGCATAAAAAAGCGAACCAAGGTAGATCCTTGGTCCGCTTTTTCGTCTGAACAATGCTCAGGTTAAGCTGTATGAACTTTCAGGTAAAGTCTGCTGTTGAGGCTTATCTGGCAGTTTTAAATTAGACGGCTTAGTCTCTTCCTGGCTGCTGGCAATCGACATCATCAGCTTGATCCGATTCGCTTGGTTGACGACGCTGACTCCAGCATCATAGTCAATCGCCACGATATTTGCACCCGGATATAATTCCTTAAGACCTTTAATCATCCCACGCCCGGTGATATGGTTGGGCAGGCACGCGAACGGTTGAATACAGGCAATGTTGTTCACACCATTATCCAACAAATCCATCATTTCTGCGGTTAAAAACCAGCCCTCACCCATCTGATTTCCTACGGACACCAGTCGGCTGGCCTTCTCGGCAAGACCATAAATATTCTCCCGTCCTTTAGCTAACCCCGCATCCTCAAGGGCAACCTTAATCGGCTTACGGTAAATTTCCAGATAAGAGATCAGCATGGGATTGATATAGCCGAGCCGTTTGCTTTTGCCGAATTGCTCAGCTTTGTAGATCGGATTATATACACAATAGAAAATGAAATCCAGGAAGTCCGGCATTACCGCCTCCCCGCCCTCTGCCTCGATCATCTCTATAATGCGGTTATTGGCATCCGGATGGAATTTGATCAGGATCTCACCGACAATGCCCACTCTTGGTTTAGCAATACCCGTAACGGGCAGCTTGCAGAACTCTGCAACAATCTCACGAATCAGGCGTTTGTATTCTCGGAATGAAAAGTTGGATAAGCTTGCCTTGCAACGCTCCATCCCTTTGCGGAATAGAACTTCCGCACTTCCTGGAACAACCTCATGCGGCCTAAAGTGATTTAACATCCGCATCATAAGATCACCATAACAAGCGGCAGCTATCAACCGATTCGCCAGCTTAAGACTGATGCGGAAACCCGGCTGATTCTCCATCCCCGAAGCATTAAGTGAAATCACCGGAATTTGTTCAAGGTCTGAATCCTTTAAGGCTTTGCGGAGCAAAGAAATATAATTCGTAGCCCGGCAGCCGCCACCCGTTTGTGACATAATCACAGCAGTACGATCCGGATCATATTCCCCACTCTTCAGCGCCGACAGAATCTGGCCAATCGTCACAATTGCCGGATAACACGCATCATTATTAACATATCTCAGACCTTCTTCTGTCTCTTCGGGTCCGGTAGTTTCAAGTATCTTCAGACGGTACCCGGCATCGCGAAAAACCTGCTCAAACAATTCAAAATGAATAGGCGACATCTGTGGTGCAAGGATGGTATAGGTCTCTTTCATTTCCTTCGTAAATAACACATTAGCCTGCACTTTTGGCGGCTTTTGCGGCACTACCTTACCTTTTTCACGCTCACGCATTGCCGCCAGCAATGAACGAAGCCGAATGCGCGCTGCACCAAGATTGCTGATCTCATCGATTTTGATCAATGTATATACCTTGTTATGTCTTTCCATAATATCCTGTACGGCATCACAAGTGATCGCATCGATCCCACAGCCGAAGGAAGTCAATTGAACAAGCTCCAGATCCGAGCGGACTGCAGCAAGGCGGGCTGCACGGTACATCCGGGCATGGTAGGTCCACTGATTCACAACAGCCACATCTCCTTCGCTGTGGTCCAGATGGCAGACAGAATCTTCTGTCAGCACGGCGAGTCCCATCCCGGTTATCATATCCGCTATTCCGTGATTAATCTCAGGATCGGCATGATAAGGGTGCCCACAGAGCAGGATTCCTTTGGTTCCAGTATCAGCTAGATACACAAGGGTCTCCTCACCTTTAGTACGCACATCACTTTTGGCGTTATCAGCCTCTGTAAGTCCCGCCTGCACCGCGGACGTAATCTCATCTCGCGGAATGCTGGTAAATGTCTTCACCAGTCCTTTGGTCAGCGCAGAAATATCATCAAAGGTCAGGAATGGACTGACAAGCTTGATTCCATTGTCCTTTAACCCATCCATATTGTTGCGAATGACTTCGGGGTACGAGGCGACCACTGGACAATTGAAGTGATTATCCGCGGCTTCATCTTCTTTTTTCTCATACACCACCGCTGGATAAAAAATAAAATCGACACCTTTACCGATCAGGCTTTGCACATGTCCATGTGCCATCTTCGCAGGATAACATATCGATTCTGAAGGAGTTGTATCCATTCCGCTTTCGAAAAGCTTCTTGCTGGATTTAGGGGAGAGAATCACCCGATAGCCAAGTTTGGTGAAAAAAGTGTGCCAGAACGGGTAATTCTCAAACATATTCATGGTACGCGGAATCCCGACGGTCCCCCGCCATGCCCCTGTTTCCGGTAAACTCTCGTACTCAAAAAACCGTTCATATTTATACTGCATCAGATTCGGCAGGACATTTTTCTCTTTTTTGACTCCTGCGCCACGTTCGCAGCGATTGCCGGTCACATAAAAGCTCTTATCCGGAAAACGACTGATCGTCAGCGCACAGTTATTCCCACAGCGGCCACAGCGGCCTGAGGAGACCTCATATTTAAAGCTGGCAAGCTCCTCTGGTCCAAGCAGCGTACTGGATCCGTTAACCCCGGCTTGCTCACGCGCAATCAGTGCACAGCCGTAAGCCCCCATTACGCCAGCTATATCCGGTCTAACCACCGTCCGCCCCGTCAAGGACTCAAAGGCGCGCAATACAGCTTCATTATAGAAGGTGCCGCCCTGAACAATGATATTTCGCCCTAAGTCCTCCGGATTGCGGATTTTAATTACCTTTTGCAGAGCATTCTTGATCACAGAGTAGGCAAGACCCGCCGATAAATCCGCTAATGATGCGCCTTCCTTCTGAACCTGCTTGACCTTAGAGTTCATGAACACCGTGCAGCGCGAGCCCAAATTAACAGGCTGAGTCGCTTCGAGTGCAGTTTTGGCAAATTCCTCGATTCCAAGTCCGAGTGCAGAGGCAAAGCTCTCCAGAAAAGAGCCACAACCGGCTGAACAGGCTTCATTGAGCATAAGGCTGTCGATAGCACCGCCACGGATCTTGATGCACTTCATGTCCTGACCACCGATATCCAGTATGAAATCTACCTTTGGCATGAACTTGGAAGCTGCCTTGTAGTGTGCAACAGTCTCTACTTCTCCGCCATCCGTCCGCAGAGCGGCCTTGATTAACCCTTCACCGTACCCTGTCACATATGAGCCTGCAATATGGCAGCCTTCAGGCAGAACCCGGTAGATCTCCTTCAGTGCATCGCTGACCGAATGCAGCGGGTTACCTTTGTTGCTGCCATAAAAGGTATAGAGAATTTCGTCAGCCGAACCGGTTAACACGAGTTTAGTTGTGGTTGAGCCGGCATCAATCCCTAGATAACAGGGTCCACGATATAAGGCTAAATCTGATCTCGCTGCAGAGGCTTTGCCGTGACGAAGCCGAAATTCTGCAAGCTCGGCGGCATTCTCAAAAAGCGGCGGCAATTCAGCATCCGCAGCTCGATCCGCAGTAAAATCAACTGCCGCAATTCGCGTGATCCAGCTTGAAAGTGGCAATACGACTGGATCAGCATCGGAGAGCGCAGCTCCAATCGCCACGAAATACTGTGAGCGTTCCGGGAACAGGATATCCTCCTCCGCCAGCTCCAGCGTTTCCGCAAAACGCTGCCGCAAGGCAGGCAGGAAGGTCAGCGGGCCGCCAAGAAAAGCCACCCGTCCTCGAATCGGACGTCCACAAGCAAGACCGCTAATCGTCTGATTAACGATACTCTGGAAGATCGAGGCCGCCACATCCTCCCGGCGTGCTCCTTCATTAAGCAGCGGCTGCACATCGCTTTTGGCAAATACACCACAGCGTGAAGCTATGGGATAGATTCGCTCATGCTTCTCTGCCAAAACATTTAAGCCTGCCGGATCGGTCTGCAGCAGCGCTGCCATCTGATCGATGAACGCTCCCGTTCCGCCCGCGCAGGCTGTATTCATACGCTGCTCAATGCCGCCCCGAAGATATATTATCTTAGCGTCCTCTCCACCCAGTTCAATCGCCGTGTCACATTCCGGGATCAGCGCACTGATCGCCTTCGTGCAGGCTATCACCTCCTGAATAAAGGGAACTCCACCTAATTTGGATAAAGACAAACCCGAGGAACCGCTTACAGTAATCCTAGCTCCCCTCTCTGGGAATCTGTCGCGTACATCAGACAGAAGAGAGAGGGCCGCTTTTTTAATATCGCTATAATGTCTTACATAGTCTTGATAAACAATGATGTCCCGCTCTATGACAACTAATTTAGCAGTAGTTGATCCGATATCAAGCCCAATATGCAGCATTATCACTCCACCACCTCTTCTTGCTCCAAATTTGAAGCAATTATGAGGAAACTATATCATGACAACACCTTATATAAGCTGTTAAAAATGTAATAGACATCTATAAAAAGTAATTAGTAAAATTTATGATTCGCTTATTCCTGCTATCGTGTTTGCGACATGCCCTTTTACCCGTACCTTCCGCCATTCTTCCACTAATATCCCCTGCTCATCAATCAGAAAAGTAGATCGCACAATCCCCATAAACTCTTTGCCGTAAAGTTTCTTAAGCTGCCATACGCCGAACATTTCACTTACCTTATGATCCTCATCAGACAGCAGTGGAAAGGGCAGACTATGCTTCTCTGTAAATTTAGCGTGCGATGTCAAAGAGTCCGGACTAATGCCCAGAACAACCGCACCCACCGCCGTGATTTGATCAAAAGCGTCACGGAATTCGCAGGCCTCCTGCGTGCAGGCTGGTGTCATATTTTTAGGGTAAAAATATAAGATGACCTTTCGGCCCAAGTAATCACTCAAACTAACCTCATGCCCATTGGAAGAGGGAAGGGTGAAATTGGGTACTTTTTGTCCAATAGCTACTTCGTTCAAGATAGATCCACTCCTTCTTAAGATTGGGGAATTATTCCTAAATTGCACGTATCCCCAAAAGAAATTATAATGTAGTCAACGTGAATGCGAAAGGAAGAACGAGAAATGCCACCTAGAAAGAAAAGGCACGCAAAGACTGGTAAGTCAAAAAAGAAACCGCTGCTTTGGACGTTGGCCATTATACTCCTCCTTATTATCGGTGGGGCCATTTTCTACATTACAACCATTTACAATGAGCTTGGTAGCATGTCGAATACTGAAGATTCACCTTTTCAAAATGCAGAGACCGTTGATGTTGACACCCCTGAGCCTCCTAAATGGGAAGGTACAGAGCCGGTCAATATCCTATTAATGGGTGTGGATGCCCGAGGTGTGAAGAAAGGGGAAATCCCCCGTTCAGATACAATGCTCGTCGCTTCTCTTGACCCTGTGAAGAAGAAAATCAGTGTATTTTCAATACTGAGAGATACGTACGTTCCGATTCCGGATCATGGCGAGAAGCGTATTAATACAGCGATTATTTATGGACCTAATACTGCGATGCAGACCGTCAGCGATCTGCTCGGTATCCCAATTCAATATTATGTCTACACGGACTTCCAAGGATTCATCAAGCTGGTTGATGCCGTTGGGGGTGTGGATTATGAAGTCGAAAAAGATATGGTCTACAAAACCGTTGCAGACGGTCCGGAATATGATATTGATCTGAAAAAAGGATACCAGCATCTTGACGGCAACATGGCGCTACAATATGTTCGCTTTCGGCATGACGCTACCTCCGATTTCACTCGAACCGAGCGCCAACGCGGTTTTCTCAAGGCTGTGGCTGATAAGCTGATCAGCACCACCTCCATCGTCAAGCTGCCAAATATCCTGTCGCAGGTTACGCCTTATATTGAAACCAATATGTCAGTTAATGATATGTGGAAGCTGGCAAGCGTAGGGTATAATAGCAGTATGGGTGGCAGCGAGCAAATTCCGCCAATGGATCTGCTCACCGAGGAAACTACAAGTGACGGATCACAGGTTATTGGAATTCGTAGCGAAAAGAAGCTAAAAGAATTTATACAGGATACCATAAATGGTCCTGAGCCAACACCAACCCCTACATCGGAGAACACCTCCAATAGCAGTTCTGGCGGGACCAATTAAGGGCCTGACAAGCAAAGTTCACATGTACACAAAGCAGTGACTTGGTATAATACGGGCGGACAACGGAAAACACCGTTGTTCGCCCGTTCCCTTGAGCACCAACAATCGAAAGGATGATCACATTATGAATCGTTCCACATCTGAACAACTTTATCACGAAGCCCTCCAGCATATCGTTGGAGGTGTAAATAGCCCTTCCCGCTCCTTCAAAGCCGTTGGCGGCGGAGCACCCGTATTTATGAAACGCGCCAGTGGATCTCACTTCTGGGATGAAGACGGCAATGAATATATCGATTATCTCCAAGCCTATGGACCGATCATTACCGGCCATGCCCACCCTCATATTACCAAAGCAATTACTACAGCAGCAGAAAATGGTGTTCTTTACGGAACCCCAACCCAGCTCGAAATCAAACTTGCTAAAATGCTAAAAGAAGCCATTCCATCTATGGATAAAGTACGTTTCGTCAATTCCGGAACCGAAGCGGTTATGACAACGATTCGTGTAGCCCGTGCCTATACAAAACGCAGCAAAATCGTAAAATTCGCCGGCTGTTACCACGGCCACTCCGATCTGGTGCTCGTAGCAGCAGGATCCGGACCTTCTACACTTGGCATTCCAGACAGTGCCGGTGTTCCAAGCAGTATCGCCCAGGAAGTAATCACCGTTCCTTTTAATGATCTGGACAGCCTGAAAGAGGCGCTGGAGAAATGGGGCGAAGATGTCGCAGCTGTTATGGTTGAACCGATTGTAGGAAATTTCGGCATGGTGATGCCTAAGCCTGGTTTCCTCGAAGGACTTTGCAAGCTGGCTCACGATAATGGCTCCCTTGTTATTTATGACGAAGTCATTACTGCCTTCCGCTTCCACTATGGTTCTACACAAACCTATGCAGGGCTGGATAACCATGAGGACATCACTCCTGACCTTACTGCACTTGGCAAAATCATCGGTGGCGGCCTGCCTATCGGCGCTTACGGCGGCCGCAAGCATGTTATGGAACAGGTAGCTCCACTTGGACCGGCATATCAAGCTGGCACAATGGCAGGTAATCCTGCGTCTATCTCTGCAGGGATTGCTTGTTTAGAGGTTCTGAGTGCAGAGGGTGTATACGAAGAAATGGATCGGCTTGCAATCCGCCTCGCCGATGGACTTCAAGCATCTGCCGACCGTCATGGCATTCCACTGACAATCAACCGCATCCGTGGTTCGTTTTCCACTCATTTCTGTAACCATCCGGTTACGAATTATGACGAGGCTCAGGATACAGACGGCGAATTGTTCGCCAGCTTCTTCCGTCATATGCTGAACCGTGGCATTAACCTTGCCCCTTCGAAATACGAAGCTTGGTTCCTGACCACAGCACATACTGATGCAGATATCGATGCTACACTTATCGCAGCTGAAGAATCCTTCCGCGCTATGGTGGCTGAGAAATAAGATTGTTTTGAAACGCAGTGCTCTATAAGCTAAAAAAAAGCTGAATAGATTAACGGGCTGTCCCAGTCCCATAAACCGCAAATGTTAAAAGAGCAGCGTTTCTCCTGTATTGGAGGATCGCTGCTCTGCATTTTTACTCATCCACGGTCTGCATCTGTAGCTTGTGGCAAGCTTAAGCCAGCCGATCTCAAGCGTCAATTTCTCTATGCTACGTAACAGGTATCGCCGGACCTTCTCTGTGTTAAGTACAAGGGTTAGGGAGCTTCGATAGATAATTAGGAAAATTTACCTTAAATTCAGGGATTTCTGGTCATTAAACTAATAATTGGGGAAATCCTCCCTATAATTTAGCTAATTTAGTGGAAAATAAAGAACTTACCCCGTTTTTTAGGGAGAAAATCCCTAATTCTGTTCATTTACAGAGAATATAGGTTATTTTCAGGGTGTTTTTCCCTAATAACTCTGTAGCTCACACCGCAAAAAGCTCAAATACACTTTATCTACGGATTTCATCCGCTAACAGCGTTTAGAAGTCCAAATATTCTACTGCTCTCATGTAAAATCCACCTGCTTGTCCAACGTAATCTCAGTCATTAATGGTCTTAACATTTGCTCGCTCCCGGGTACCAGCGAAAACTCTACACCCTCCAGATGCTCCGGCAGCGTTGGGGCGACCAAGAATTGCATTTGTGTATGCGCTCCACCTCCATGACCACCATGCGGCTGCACTTCATATTCATTCTCACCCGCCACTTCAAGCGTTAAAGCCGTTCGAAGATGAATATGTCCTACAGCTTCTTTTAAATATTTGATTTCCACAGTAACTATGCTGAAGGCTTCATACTGCATAGCATGCGTAAGTATATATTCACATTCTTCAACGACCGTCCGCTTTACAATCGGAAGCACTCCCAGCAATAAACCAGGCTCTTCCCAATATTGTCTTCTGGGTACAGTTTCATTCATAAGGTGCAAATGCTGCACAATCTGAGTAGTGTTCATCTTGAATCTAGTTACCCATTCCTCAAGTAGCTTACTATCAGGGGATAATCGTTTCTTGCCTGTTATAGCTTTACGTTCCTGAATCAGACTCAAAATCTGCTCATCAATCTTTTTAACCTCATCATTATATTCGTTGGCGAATCCTCTAATTGGCATTCTGCTCCAGTTCATTTAACGCCCTCCTCTTATTACTAATTTAAATCCATTAATTGTAAGGGTACATCCTTTCGATTGATTTGTAAAATATTTGAAATATCATAATCTTGCCGATAGGTAAAAAACAAGCGACCATCAGCTTTACGCTGTAAGGTCGCCCGCTTTTTAATTCAGAGTTACTCTCCTACTCATATAAGTTCCGGATCTCCACGCCCTGAGGCAGCTTAAACGGATTCTCCTTGTTAATTCGGTCATAGAACATAATCCCATCGAGATGGTCTATTTCATGCTGGATGATGATAGCTTGGTAGCCCTTAAATTTAAGGACAACCTCCTTGCCTTCCAGATCATAACCCTTCACCTTCACGGTTTCATACCGAGGTACAAAGCCATGCACGGGACGATCAACGGACAGACAGCCCTCGCTTTCTGGTAAGTACACCATAGACAAGGAGTGGCTTATGATCTTAGGGTTAACCCAAGCATGCTCTACAGCCCGCCCTCTCTCGTCTGTAAGATACATCGCGAACATACGCTTCTCCAGTCCGATTTGATTCGCCGACAGACCTACGCCAGAGCGCAGCTTATATTCTTCGGAAATCTCCGGGTCCTGACTGTTCTTCAGAAATTGAAGCATACATTGCAAAGCCTCACGATCTTCCGCCTGTAATGGAAGCTCCACTGGTTGTGCTACGGTACGAAGCACGGGATGACCCTCCCGCACTATATCATCCATGGTGATGATATATTCAGCATTATATTTTGAACTAGACAATATTCCATCCACCTTTTCCTTACGGGCTTAATTTAATTTCTTATGATGTATAGTATGCAGCTTTATGGATTTATGAAAGCAGTTCGCAGTTTGCTGCTGTAATTAACATCGAATCCAAGTCCTGTGGCTAAAGCGGCAAGGGGTAAGTAGGTTTTGTCCTCCTTGCCTACCTTTTGCAGAAAAGCTGGAGTATCAATAGCCACGTTCTCTCCATTCACCTTAATAAATTTCGAGCCAATGGTGATCACAACGGTTCTTCCGCCATACACGATGGTAGCGCTGGAGGTTTTGTTATCCCACTTCCCGCTTGCGCCCACGGCATTTAGAATATCTTTTAGCGCCAAAAAGTTCTGCCCATTTTTAAGGATAGGCTTATTGGGTGTATTCAACTCCACGCCCTTCACTACAATCGACATCGGTACCGATGCAGTAGCCATTGTAGCTACAGTAGGAACACGATACTCTCCCCATTGTAACTCCGCGAAAACCTTAGCAATAGTCTCATATCCAAGCTGCGTTGGGTGAAAATCAGTTTGCCCTGCTCCAATAATATGTGTCAGCGAGCCTTCTACCCCGGCAAACTTTGCCGCAACATGAGCTACAAGCACCTTCGCTCCCTCTTGGTTCACGCTTGCAGCTACACTATCCGCTGCTTCCGTAAATTTGCCCGCTGCCGTCATTAATCTGTTGTACATTTGACCAAGCGCAACCTTAGGGGCAGGTTGATATTGATCGGCCAGTATAATCGTCGTTTGCGGACTTACCGCACGAATATTCTCCAGCACTGCCTTCACATTTGTTTGATAATCCGCTAGCCGCTGGTCCAGCTGTGTTTGGAAATCCGCATCCGTCAGCTCCTTGAACTGCAAGAACAGACTGCTTACATCATTCCCACCAATCGTAATGGTAATCAGATCAGCTTCCTTAAGCTCTGCTGCGATCTGCGGAGTTAGCTTCACGAACTGCTCTATTCGTGGATCTGGGAGACCTGCCTGAACTCCTTCTGCAGTAATCACTGAACCATCCTTGATTGCTCCTGTGTAATTACGTAATCCGGCCGTAGTCAGCCCTAGGATACCATAATTAGTAAGTGCACTTCTGCCATGATACCAGCCCTGCTCAAGCAATCTCTCCGCATAGCCGTATGGCTTAGTATTCACGTCCGTCATTCCTGGCTCGTAGCCAGCAGTAATGGAATCACCTAGAGCTACGATGCGAAAGACATCTTGCCCAGAGTCTTGTATTGCAGTCGTGTCAGCCGCATTTGCCGTGCCTGCTCCTACGCTAATCAGCGCAGATAACAAAAGCAGGCTGCTTATGCCAGCTGCCCAAATTTTTTTCCAATTGCCTAGCATCGTATCCCTCCCAAATTGTTCTAATTCCATTCTACCATCCCAGGGTAGCAACGCAAAAGAGCGGCCTCCTATATTCAGGAAACCGCCCCTCGCAAATCACTGGCTATTATTTGTCTGAATCTTCATCTGACTCTAACTTCTGCCCTGCACGCTCCAGATATTTATCATAACGGTCATCCAGCTCATATCCAATCTTACGATAACGCAATGTTTCTTCCACAATAGGATCGAGCGTAGTCTGAATACGAATTTCATATTTAGGTGAGATTTCCCGGATTTCTTTAGCCGTTCGATCGCCTTGTTCCATCTCACCATCTACCAACATTTCGCTCAGCTTGCGTTCCAAATCATCCTTCTCACTCATGCTGTATCGTCCTCCCTAAAGCTTATATCCTGTTGCTTCAGCATTCTTCAGTGACGAAACCAAATATTCGTGAATGTGGCCATTACTTGCTACTACATGGCGTGTACCAATATCATATGAACGTCCTAGGGTATCCGTAATCTTGCCTCCTGATTCAAGTACAAGCAGTACTCCTGCTGCACAGTCCCAAGGGCTTAAGCCCACTTCCCAATAGCCATCTACCCGGCCTGCCGCCACATAAGCTAGATGTAGAGCAGCCGCGCCTCCGGCACGAATACCACGAATTTGCGGAAGAATACTTTGCAGTCCGGCCATATTCACAGGTTGTGCAAACTCACGATCCGGCGGAAAGCCCATAGCGATCAAGCTGTCCCCAAAATCAGTCTCCGTAGAAACCGAGGTAGGAACACCGTGCATGTAAGCTCCCTTTCCTTTTTCAGCGACGAACATTTCATCACGAGTCGGATCATAAATAACGCCTACAGTTAGTTCACCGCGAATCACCAATGCTATGGAGACACAGTAAAAAGGAAATCCGTGTACGAAATTAGTCGTACCATCTACAGGATCTACAATCCACAAATATTCATGCTCACGAGCTTCTTCCAATGCAGCGGTAGCCGCTGCTGCTCCCGGGGAAACCCCTTCTTCCCCGAGAATGGCATGGTCGGGAAAATGTGTCAGGATCAGCCTGCGAATCATTTGCTCAACGCCTTTATCAACTTCCGTAACCAGATCTTGTGCTGAAGTCTTTGTATTCAGCTCCTTCACGAGACCCTGTCTGCTCTTTATCCATTCTCCTGCTTTGGCAGCCGCATTAATGGCCACCGCCGTATGTCCCTTGCTTGTTACTACATAGGGTTCACGTTCATTCTTACCCTCTGGATTTAAAGGACTCATATCTTCACTCCACTTTCTTGAACATAATCGCCAATGGCTTTAATTCTAAAGCAATCCTATTCACAATACCGTGCAATACGTCAAAACGTTCCCCAAGTTCCCAAAGTTCCGCCAAAAGAGGACCCAATTCTCACCTGCGAGCATAAATGCCCTAGGTCCATATAAAGACGATAAGCGATTAAAGTTTCATTCAACGTACCCTATTTCAAGTTACATATCAAGTCATGATAGGACCCGTATTCGGGACCTATCTCCTTATTTTCATTGTTTAAGGTTCAATATTCACGCTTGCCCCATTTAATAAGGAAATTCCGTTACCAGCCTCAGCCAGCTCCTTCATAGCCTCCATCAATCCAAATAACGCGCCATCTTTTAGTTTCGCCTCAATCATAACATCGACAGCAGGTGTATCTGCGGCAATACGTTTCAGAAAAGCCAGCAAAGGCGCAGGTTCCACGCCATCCGCATGGCTGCGCGGATCAGACGGGCTGCGCGGACTGGATACATGAATCTTAGGCGGCAAAAGCTCTCCAGAAGGAACGTCCTTCTGTGCTAGCTCGCTTCGCCATGTCTGCAAAATGTCAGGCCACAGCTCCCAAGGGAGCTCTCCTTCATTATTCACCCATTGGTGGTGAATATCCAGCACCATCGGTAATCCTACGCTCTGACTGACTGCCAGTGTCTCCGGAGCTGTAAATGTCTTATCGTCATTCTCCAGCGTTATACGCTCCTGCAGCGCTGCCGGCAGCGCGCGGAAATGCTCCTCGAATCGCTTCGCCGCTACAGGCTTGTCCCCATAAGCTCCGCCAATATGGATATTGTTCTTCGCCATGGCAGGAAGCCCCATAGCAACCAGCATGTCCACATGGTACTGCAAATCCCGTACGGAGTTTATCAGCACCTCCGGACGGGGTGTACTAAGTACTGTAAAGTGATCGGGATGAAAAGAAACACGCAGCCCGTGCTTTTTCACATATTGGCCCACTTCCGCAAATTCCTCGGCGAGCGCCGCAAACGGATTCCAGTCCTGCAAATCCGGATGCGTCGCCAAAGGAATGATTTTGGAAGTGAGGCGGTACACCATGATGTCCGAAGCCACATTATGCTTCATCAACCGCAGCGTATTATGCAGATTCATTCTAGCGATGTTCTCCAAACGCCGAAGTGCCGCTTCACGGTCATCCAGCTTCTTAAAAGAGGCCATCGTCATTGTCTTAGATGGGGAGCAGTCTTTGATAACGGTGGACATCGCTACATATCCGAAGCGGACAATCATCCCTGTGCTCCAAAAAACATTTCCTCAGCCAAAGCCGTCTGCACTCTAGACTCTTCTTCATTCAGCTTACGCACAAGCTCCATCTCTACCGCGGTAACCTCATGCCCTTGAAAATTAATCTCAGCAATCGAGGCTGAAATTTTGACAATGGCTACAGCTACGTTCTCAGGGGTGTAAGCAATAACCTTTTGGCCCGTTGGATACACACGAAAGCCTTGTTTCACCATTTTGGTGCGCCCATATTCCAGCAGCTCGTACAGCTCTTGTTCACTCTTGAATTTGCAGACGGAGTTGAATTCTGTTTGAAAACCCATGTTTCTTCTCTCCTTCCAGTCGGGATATTCCCGCTATAGCTTCTATTACTCGTTGTCGTACTTAAGACCTTGTTTAAAATTATAGCGCTCCAAGGCTAACTCAATCATTCGGTCTAACAGAGCTCTATAAGATACACCCGTCTCACGCCACAATAGCGGATACATGCTGTAAGGAGTGAAACCAGGCATCGTGTTCACTTCGTTAATTAGAATTTTACCATCCGATTTTCGCAAGAAGAAGTCTGCCCGGGTAATTCCACTGCCCTCAATCGCTCGAAAAGCAACTATCGCGGACTCCCGCAAACGATCGGCCACTTCAGAATCCACTGGTGCAGGAATCATCATTTGCGATTTGCCGTCCGTATATTTGGCTGCGTAATCATAATATTCACCAGAAGAAACGATTTCACCCGGAACAGAGGCTTCTGGTTCATCATTTCCAAGCACGCCAACCTCTACCTCACGCGCATCCACAAACTCCTCAATAATAACTTTGGTATCATAGCGGAAAGCAAAATCAATGGCTTTTACAAGACTATCCTTATCGGCAGCCTTAGAAATACCTACACTTGAGCCTAGATTGGCAGGCTTCACGAATACCGGATACCCCAGTTTATCCTCTACACCAACAATCAACTCATGACGTTTTCTTTTCCAAGCGCTGATGTTGAAATAACAAAACTCGCATTGATCCAGACCGGCATCAGCGAACAGCTTCTTCATGACCACCTTATCCATACCTGCCGAAGAGGCAAGAACACCAGCACCGATGTAAGGAATATTCGCCATTTCGAACAACCCTTGAATCGTTCCGTCCTCGCCATACGTGCCGTGCAGCAGCGGGAACATTACGTCCACTGTTTTGTCCGCACCGGATAATCCACTAAATACCACGTTCAGGGCTGTGCCCATATCTTCGGTCGCTTCTGCAAGCTTGAGCTGCTCCACTTGGCTGTAAGGCGCTGATAACTTCTCTCCAACCTTCCACAATCCCTGTTTTGAAATGTAAAAAGGTATAATCTCATATTTATCATAATCAAATGAGTTCATCACGGCAAAAGCCGTCTGTAGCGATACCTCATGTTCTCCTGATTTGCCCCCGTACACCAGCCCTACGGTTAGTTTTGTGTTCCCCATTCCCTTAACCTCTTTCTGTACTATAAGTAGTCGTTAATATGAAAAAAACGGTATTTCGTTTGATCAGTCCATGCGTAGGAATCACGATAATCCCAATACCGATGACGGCTGCTAACGGTACGTGCATTCACAAGCGGCATACCTCCTGCATCAAAAGCTGTGACGATTGTGCTGTGCTGATACTGCCCGTTGCCATCCCAGTCATATTGAATGATATCGCCCAGCATCAATTGCTCCGGCCGCTCCATGACTTCCGCACGCAAGCCACTGCTCCGACTTCCGCTCAAATAGCGTTGCAGACTGTCTGAAACAGCCCAGCTATAGCTCCACCATTCTTGTTTACCTTGGTAACCTTTGTACCACCAGCCCGTTTCTCTTTTACCAGTATAGTTGATAGGTGCTCCCCCTGCAAAGAGACATTGGGAGACATAATTTGTGCAATCCACCTCGAAGGTTTCGAACTCCGGATTGCCGTCTTTCCACCAGCGGTCGGCATACGCCACAGCTTCTTCACGGTTATAACGAACCTCTCTTGAACCTGCAATTTCTCCGAGAACATTCCGGTTAAGCAGGGGCTGTGATGGCAGCGGTGCCGGCAAAGCCTCTCCCCATTTGGATAGTCTGCCCGATAGCTCTACCTCTGCCCGATGAACCGTATTTCTTTCAGGAACACTTCGTTCCACACCAGCAATCTCCCAGCCCCCACCGTCCCGTACAAAGGTCAGCCGCTCCAGCTCGATAATATCCTCGCGGTGGTTAACGCCGCCTTTTTCATAATAAAGCGCACTATGCAGTGTAACCTCTGCTACTACCTCGGTCGGAGTCTGCCGGACGATCCGCAAAGTCTTAACCCCTGTCTCTCCGCGCAAAGGAGTTATCCCACGTTCTTTATACCACTCAGCAAGACGTCTTGAACGCTCCCCTTGTTCTACCAGGAAACGCGGATCCTTAACGGACACGGAAACGGTATGCGATGATGACTTAGGCTCCACCCTGGCCTTATTCACTTGATCAACATATACATAAAGACTTTGCTTCCACTGTTGTTCCATTATACTCGCGCCCCTTCTTTCCCTTTTAACTGCTGTTTTATGTATATGAAAGGAAACAGGCCGCTATACAGATCGGTTGAATAGTTAAGGATGTTTCAGGCAAAAACTCTAACCCCAAGTCCGACATCTCAATCCAACATCGACAACGAGGACCCTATCACCTAATGACTGAGGAAGAGAAATTCAGTGTGTATTTCGCCTAATAATTAAGTAAAACCAAGGATTCCGGTGAATTCTTTCGAATTATCTCCTTTAAATGGCTCTTTTTGAGGTAAAAAGAATATCCCGAAACGATACAATATAACAACGGAAGGGTAGCTTGGCATTCTCTCAGGCATAATTCGGGCTTTAGATGTAGGAAAAAAAACTTTACTCCCCACTTTGTAACCGTTATAATTAAGCTAGAAGCAATTTGAAATTGGGTTTCATTAGACGAAACAAGGAGGCGCATATATGCCAAGCAAGGATCATTTTTCATTGGCTCGGACCCTGGAATCAGGCGGCAAATCTTATCGCTATTATGATCTGAAGTCCCTTGAGGAACAAGGATTGGGCTCTATTTCTTCCCTGCCTTTTTCGATCAAAGTCCTATTAGAGGCTGCTGTTCGTCAGTTTGACGGACGGGCAATTACTGAAGAACATGTGAAACAACTGGCCGATTGGTCAGGTGACATTGACCGTAATAAAGAAATTCCATTTATCCCTGCTCGTATCGTGCTTCAGGATTTCACCGGAGTTCCGGTAGTCGTGGATCTCGCAGCTATGCGTGATACTGTAAAAAAAGCCGGAGGAGATCCTAAACAGATCAATCCGCTTGTCCCGGTTGACCTTGTAATTGACCACTCTGTCATGGTTGATGCTTTCGGTACAGCAGACGCCTTGGAATACAATATGAACGTTGAGTTCGAACGCAACGAGGAGCGTTACCGTTTCCTTCGTTGGGCACAGACAGCTTTTAACAACTTCCGTGCAGTTCCACCAGCAACAGGTATCGTGCACCAAGTAAATCTAGAGTATTTAGCTTCCGTTGCCACTACTAAAACTATCGATGGTGAAACTGTCGTTTATCCAGATTCCCTTGTAGGAACGGACTCCCATACCACGATGATCAATGGTCTGGGTGTTGTGGGCTGGGGTGTAGGCGGTATTGAGGCTGAAGCAGGAATGCTTGGACAACCGCTCTATTTTGTTACACCTGATGTAGTGGGCTTCAAGCTTACAGGCAGCCTTATCGAAGGGGCTACAGCCACAGATTTGGCATTGACAGTAACTGAAATGTTGCGTAAAAAGGGCGTAGTCGGCAAATTCGTCGAATTCTACGGACCTGGCCTTGCTAACATCAGTCTGGCTGACCGGGCAACTGTTGCCAACATGGCGCCAGAATACGGAGCAACTATCGGTTTCTTCCCTGTAGATGACGAGACACTCGCTTATCTTCGCAGTACGGGTCGTCCGGATGATCTGGTGGCGTTGGTTGAATCTTATTACAAAGCACAAGGGATGTTCCGTACCTCGGATACGCCAGACCCTGAGTTCAGCGATGTGATTGAGCTTGACTTAGCTTCTGTCGTTCCTAGCTTGGCTGGACCAAAACGTCCGCAAGACCGGATCGAACTTACGCATATGAAGGAAAATTTCGAAGGCATTATCCGTACACCTGTAGACAAAGGCGGTTATGGTCTCAGCGATGAGAAAATCGCTCAAGTCGTAGAAGTACAGCACAAAAACGATACTACTAGCAAGCTCAGCACAGGTGCAGTCGTAATCGCAGCTATTACTAGCTGTACGAATACTTCCAACCCAAGCGTTATGCTTGGAGCAGGTCTTTTGGCGAAAAAAGCTGTGGAACGTGGTCTGACCAAACCAGCTTACGTTAAGAGCAGCTTGACTCCAGGATCCTTGGTGGTTACTGAATACCTGCAAAAAGCAGACTTGCTGAAACCACTCGAAGCACTGGGCTTCTACTTGGCTGGTTATGGCTGTGCCACTTGTATCGGTAACTCCGGTCCATTGCCTGAAGAAGTTAGTCAAGCCATTACTGACAATGACATGACCGTAGCCGCAGTCATCTCCGGTAACCGGAACTTTGAAGGCCGCGTACATGCTCAGGTAAAAGCAAACTACTTGGCTTCACCGCCGCTCGTAGTTGCTTACGCACTGGCTGGTACAGTAAATATCGATTTGCAGACTGAGCCACTTGGATTTGATCCACAAGGTGAGCCAGTATTCCTGAAAGATATCTGGCCAACCACTGCTGAAATTCGTGAAGCGATTGGTCTCTCCCTTAGTCCGGAGATGTTCCGTAGCAAATACGAAAATGTATTCACCGCTAACGAACGTTGGAATTCGATTCCTGTTCCGCAAGGCGAGCTGTATGAGTGGGATGATAATTCCACGTACATCCAGAATCCGCCATTCTTCGAACATCTGGCAGACGGTCTGGGAGACATTAAGGATATCAAAGATGCACGCGTTCTAGCGCTGCTTGCTGATTCCGTGACAACCGACCATATCTCACCAGCGGGTAATATCTCTACCTCTGGTCCTGCTGGCGAATATTTGCGCGATCATGGTGTAGAACGTGCAGACTTCAACTCCTACGGCTCACGCCGCGGAAACCACGAAGTCATGATGCGCGGTACTTTCGCTAACATTCGGATTCGTAACGCAGTAGCTCCTGGTACAGAAGGCGGCGTTACTACCTTCTTGCCAAGCGACGAAGTTATGTCCATCTATGATGCTTCCATGCTCTATCAGGACGCTGGACAAAATCTGATCGTCATCGCTGGTAAGGAGTACGGTACAGGAAGCTCACGTGACTGGGCAGCTAAGGGTACGCTTCTGCTTGGCGTTAAAGCAGTTATCGCTGAGAGCTTTGAGCGGATTCACCGCAGCAATCTGGTCGGTATGGGTGTACTCCCACTTCAATTCCAAGAAGGCCACGGCTGGAGCAGCTTGGGACTGACAGGACGCGAGACCTTCAACATTACTGGTCTCGATAACAACGTGGCACCAAGTCAAGAGCTAACTGTCACGGCTACCCGTGAAGACGGCACACAATTCGATTTCCCTGTCATTGTAAGACTCGACAGCACAGTCGATATTGATTACTATCGCAACGGCGGTATCCTGCAGACTGTTCTTCGCCAGATGCTGGCAGATGCTACAGACTCTTCCGCGGTGTCGGTAGAATAGATTTAAAGTAACTTAAAAAGGGACTGTTTCACGGCCATGAGTGGCTGTGAGCAGTCCCTTTTTTATGGGGTGGTTCCAGCAGCCAATTTGTGGCGGATGGGGTGCCCCTGACTTTGTCTTTGGGATCTTCACCATTGCTGCGTGAACCTCAGGAGACATTTAGGATTCTGCGCGATCGGACTCAGATAACTCTATTCGCTCGATTATCCGATTTTTGGCCTGCGATCGGACTCCATAGTCGCTATTGGCATAAAAAACACGCTAAAGGTGCTCATTTTGGTCGAATAGCTGCACTAGGGTCCGAAACTACGACAAAATGGCTTTAAATTCGCAAATAGCGTCTTCTGAGTCCGCACACCTCCGGGGACGCTTAGGATTCGCCGCTATCGGACCCAGATGACCCTATACGCTCGATTATCCAAATTTTGGCGTGGGATCGGACTCCATAGTCGCTATTGGCATGAAAAACATACTAAAGGTTCCCGTTTTGGTCGAATAGCTGCATTGGGGTCCGAAACTCTGCCAAACTGGCTTTAAATTCGCAAATAGCGTCCCCTGAGTCCGCACGCCCCAGGGGACGCCGAGGTTTCCATGCTATCGGACTCAGATGACTCTATTCGCTCGAATATCCAATTTTTGGCGTGTGATCGGACTCCATAGTCGCTATTGGCATGAAAAACACGCTGAATGAGCCCATTTTTGCTTAATAGCTGCACTGGAGTCCGAAACTACGACAAAATGGCTGTAAATTCGCAAATAGCGTCCCCTGAGTCCGCACGTCTCAGGGGACGCTTAGGATTCCGCGCTATCGGACTCAGATGACCCTATACCTCGATTATCCGACTTTTGGCGTGCGATCGGACTCCATAGTCGCTATTGGCATAAAAAACACGCTAAAGGAGCTCTTCTGGGTCGAATAGCTGCACTGGGGTCCGAAACTACGACAAACTGGCTGTAAATTCGCAAATAGCGTCCCCTGAGTCCGCACGTCTCAAGGGACGCTTAGGAATCCGCGCTATCGGACTCAGATGACCCTATACGCTCGATTATCCGACTTTTGGTGTGCGATCGGACTCCATAGTCGCTATTGGCATAAAAAACACGCTAATGGAGCTCTTTTGGGTCGAATAGCTGCACTGGGGTCCGAAACTCTGCCCAAAAGGCTTTAAATGGGCAAATAGCGTCTTCTGAGTCCGGAATCCTCAGGGAAGATCTAAATAACAACCCGAGATTACTTGTGTACGAGTTATGAGATACGTGGGTTCGTGGGTTCGTGGGTTTCTGTGTTCCTGGGTTCGGTGAGTTCGTGGGTTTCTGCGTTCCTGGGTTCATGAGTTCGTGGGTTTCTGCGTTCCTGAGTTCGAGGGTTTCTGCGTTCCTAGGTTCCTGGGTTCGTGCATTCGTGGATTCTAGCCTCCCCTCTCTCTGTCGCTCTGCCTTTCCGCCTATCTAGACTATGGGTTCTAACACTCCAGACTCAGCATTACGAGTTACTGAGGCTTCCAAAGGAACGTATATTCACTGAAGCTCACCAAACCAACGCAAGGTGGGGGAGCCATTAGCCAGCCGTCAGTTAGCTGTTGATTACCCATCAGTTAGCCGTCAGTCACCCATCAATTATCCATCAGTCACCCATCAGGCCATCAATTACCCTCAGTTACCCATCAGTTATCTATCAGCCAGCCCTCAGTTACCATCAGGCCTTCAGTTACCCGTCAGTCCCCCATCATTCACTCATCAGGCATCAGTTTTCAGCCACTTACCCACAATCGGCTAAGCATCTCTCCCCAAAAAACAGCAAAGCAGCGATCCTCCAGTAACGGAGAGATCGCTGCTTTGCTGTTTAACAAGGTATGTCTCAGCCAGCGAATTAAGGAATCATCATGCCCATTTCACTAGCCGCTTCCTTCAGTACCGCGGCATATTCCACTAGCGTATCCCTGGATAGGCGACTTACTGGGCCGGACAGTGATAACGCCGCAATCACATTTCCACTGCGGCCCGTAACAGGCACCGCCACCGCGGCCGCGCCGGGCTCGCGTTCCTCGAAACTGGTGGCATATCCGAGCCGGATAATGTCATTAAGCTGCTCTTGATAGACATCCTTCTCAACGTAGTCCGGCCATCCTGAACTCTCCAGCAATTCTTTCAGCACCTCTGGAGGAGCATAAGCTGCCAACACTTTGCTTGATGCGCCTACAGATAAAGGCAATCTCGCACCAATCTGCGCCACTCGCCGGATGGCCTGCTGGCTCTGAACCGCCTGAATCCGCACACGTTCTATGCCGTCGCGTAAGTATAAACTAACGGTCTCCCCTAGCCGATCCCGCAGCCGTTCCATTGACGGCAATAATACCGCTGCCGACTCATCAAAAGCAGGCAAATGCGTAGACAATTCCCAAATTCGTATACCCAGGCTGTATTTCTCAGTGGCCGGATTACGAATGAGGAAGCCCTTTTCCTCCAAGGTTGCCAGCAGCCGATGGACGGTACTTTTATGTAAATCAATCTTTGAAGCGATCTCCGTCAACCCTAAATCTCTGTCCTGGGTAAAACAAAGCAATATATCAAGCGCACGCTCTACCGCACGCACTGTAAGCTTTCGGTCCTCCATGACAATCTCCCCCTCGTGTTTCATCAAATGAAACTCGGTTACATTATAACTAACTCTATCTTAGTGCAAAACTCTATGGAAAGTCCAGTATATTCACTCCGCTGGAGTTGTGCCAAAAATGTGCCGGAAAAGGTTGGGCCGCACTTTACAGTTACATTACAAAAGCGTCTAATTCATTGACTTTGTAAGGGCTTTTTCATACGATTAACATATTAAATTATCTACTGATGCTTTAGAATCATTTTTACAAATTCTTCTAGGCACTAGTACTCACATCATTCTTAGGAGGGGACCATATGGATCTGGCAACTCGCCAAACCGGCACAACCGTCTCCCGTCGACCTAAACTACCTAAACAAGGCAGTTCGTCCCGGCTATCGCTGCGGATGATTCGTGTGAAGCATATTATCGTTGCACTGCTATTATCTATTTTTTTCTTTTTAGCCTTCTGCTTTGTCTCACTTCATGGCTATATCGCCTGGGTATTATCTAATCCAACGGTCGCACCTCTGTATTCCAATCCCATGCAGGCCAAAGGTCTCGCATACGAGGATGTGACGTTTCCAGCTAAAGATGGAAGTCGGATGATGAGCGGCTGGTATATTCCCTCCGAAGGGGCTACCAAAACTATCGTGTTCAGCCATGGCTATGGCGCCAACCGGGAAGAATCTTGGGTACCTATGTACGATCTTGCTCACTATGCACACAGTCTGAATTTCAATGTCGTGATGTTTGATTACGGCTTTGCTGCCCAAGGCAACAAGGATATTGCAACCGGAGGTAAAAAAGAATCCCAGCAGCTGCTAGGCGCTATTGATTTTGCTAAGGAACGTGGAGCTGAGGAGTTAGTTGTATGGGGCTTCTCCATGGGAGCAGGCACAGCACTGCAAACAGGATTAGTATCAGAGGACATTGATGCGATGATTCTGGACAGCACCTTTTTGTTAGAGCCAGATACGCTGTATCATAATATTAAGCAAAATATTGATCTGCCCCGCCAGCCTTCCCTGGCGATTATGGAAATGCTGTTCCCAGTTCTGAACGGTACGGGGCTGAATCAAATTCCTTATGCGAAGGTCAAATCCGAAGATTATCCTTTCCCTATTCTACTCATGCATGGAACCGAAGATGATAAAGCTCCTTATCCTATTGCCGAAAAGCTGGCCGCAAACCAAAGCAATCCGTTCTCAGATTCCTGGGTCGTAGAGGGCAGCCATCATGAATTGCTGTTCCGTGAGCACCCGCGTGAGTATTTGCGGCGAGTCTCTGCTTTTTTAGGAAATGTTCAACTAGCCAAAACCTACAATGGCAATCAGCCGGCGATGGCAAGTAACTAGTTAAGCACTACAATCCGCCTCTGTCCCCTGATGGGTCAGCTGCTTCAACCATTTACCACGGCGAAAACGCACGTAACCTATAACCAATCGAACAGCCTCTTCCAGGGACAGAAAGAAGTATACCCAGGGAAGAGGCTGTTTCCATCCCCATGACAACAGTAGCCCTAGAGGCACCCCAAGCAACCAAGTTGTGGAGGCTTCCATAATAAAGACGAATTTACTATCGCCACCACTCTGCAGGATCCCTCCCGCAATCATCATATTGCCCACCTTTATCCATAAAAAAAGAGCAAAAAAGCAGATAACGGAAGTGGCCATTCGGCGTTCTTCCAATGTTAAGTTAAAGGCTGAGACGTAGAGCGGGGCAAGAACAGCAATAAGCACACCAAGCAGCAATGAAATCCCTACTCCTATTCGAACAAAAAAACGAGCATACTGAAAAGCACCTGCATTATTATTCTCTCCCAGCTTATGTCCGACCATAATGCCAGCTGCACCAGAAAGCCCTGCCAGAAGCCCAATCGTCAACCCCTGCAGCGGAAAGGTCACTGTCATAGCGGTCATCTCTGCTGTGCCCATACGGCTATATATAACGGAATAACAAGCCTCCCCTAAGACCCAAACCAATTCCGTTAAAACAATAGGCGCTATCGTTCTTAAAAAAGGTATGCACAGCGCTTTCGAAAACGAACTGAGTTCCTTAATACCTCCGGCACCCGGCAGCTTTCCACGATATACGGCTCCGATAATCAAGGCACTTTCGACTATACGTGAGATTAACGTTGCATATGCCGCACCTGCAAGTCCAAGCTCTGGAAATCCCCAATGCCCAAAAATAAGCGCATAGTTTAAAATAATATTCATTCCTACAGCAGCTATGCTAACAATCATTGGATACTTTACATGTCCTGAACTTCGTAGAACCGCCGAATAGAGCATCGTCAACATCGTTGGAATATAACTGAGGGCAACGATTTTCAGAAAAATGTACCCATTCTCCAACACTTCTTTATCCGTTGTAAAAATAGACAGACATAGCCGAGGGTTGAAAAAAACAAATATCGTAAATGAACCCGACAAGATCAGGCCAATTCCAAGACTTAATCCCAGTAGTGGTGTGATGCTCTTTCGGTCTTTACTCCCCCAATATTGAGCCGCGTATATAGCAAGACCCGTAGCAAGACCCGCCAGTACCACTGAAATCACGCTATAGATTTTACTAGCCATCCCAACCGAAGCGATCGCTACACCCCCAAGCTGCCCTACCATCAATTGATCTACTAAATACAGCACCGCCATGACTAGACTTTGGAGGGATATCGGTACCGCTAATTTTAACAGCTGATTATAAAATTGCTTCTTCTCAAGCTTGTTCATACCCTCATCTCATTTCTCAAAGTTTTTCTACTACCCCATAGGATTTCATTAATCGGTCCACACGACAAAAAAAGGTACACCCTCCTTTTCGCGAGGTTGTACCTTTCGGTATCATTGCCTTTATTTTCCTGTATTATTTCACCATATCAAACGGTTGTCAACGATATTATTATCGCGTTCTTATGCTCTTCATAAGCTATCATGAGCACACATATAATGGACTGATGAAGACATATCACGGGAGGTTTTCTTGGAATGTTATATGTATACGGGCCGATGCTGCCAGTACGTATTTTAGAAGAAATCGTATTCTGGAAAACACAAGAGAAAGAGCATACCGAGGTTATCAAAGCAATCGTACCTAACCTGGAGGAACCCTATGTTAAACTGCTGGATGAATGGGCAGTGGTCTTCGGTGCCACAGAGATGGCCGCTCAGCAGTTATTGAATTCTGCCCTCTCTGCTTCTCCACCAAGTCAGGCTGAACTCACTGCGGAAACAGAAAAGCTGCTGCATATCTCCTGTACCCAATCCCAAGAATTTGTTCGGCAGCTTTTTGCCATTATGGAAAGTAGCGCAGCCGTCAAAGCCGTCCCCCTTGCAACCACTGTGATCCTGCATATTATTCGCGAATCAGAGTATTTCCTTGCCGTACTGCACACTCTGAGCTCGCCCGGACAGCTCACGCAAATTATGAGAGATTATACAGCAGCCGACTATGTCGTAAGAACAGAAGAGGACAATGTCACGCGGAATGAGGGACTTATTCCTTCTACAGATACTATCCTTGATATTCGTGAAATGAGTGCTGTGCCAATTGGCGGGCATACGCTGCCTCCATTGCCTTATGCTTATAATGCGCTGGAACCATACATCGATGAGAAAACCATGCGGATTCATCACGATAAACACCATCAAAGTTATGTAGATGGACTAAATAAAGCGGAGAACAAGCTAGCTGAGGCTCGCAAGAAAGGAGATTTCGATCTCGTTAAGCATTGGGAGCGGGAGCTAGCCTTTAATGGGGCAGGCCACTATCTCCATACAATCTTCTGGAACGTAATGTCTCCACAAGGTGGCGGGCGTCCAACTGGAGCCTTACTGGAAGCCATTGAACAAAGCTTCGGCAGCTATGACAGCTTCAAGAAACAGTTCACAGAAGCTGCGAATAAGGTTGAAGGTGGCGGCTGGGCTATTCTCGTCTGGAGTCCACGCAGTCATAGACTGGAGATTTTGACTGCGGAGAAACATCAGAACCTGTCACAATGGGACGTGGTTCCGTTACTGGCTCTGGATGTATGGGAGCATGCCTATTACCTTAAACATCAGAATAATCGGGCCGATTATATTGAGGATTGGTGGAAGGTCGTTAACTGGCCTTACGTCTCAGAACGTTATGCTGCTGCCAGTAAACTGGCCTGGAAGCCTTTTTGATATTATTTCAATTCACAGTGAACATCACTCTTATTCCCACACCCTGACCAAAAAGGACCCATCATTCACATTACGTGAACGATGGGTCCTTCCAATTTCGAGGTATGCACCCCGATATTTATTCCTTAATCAAGCTTAGAAACTCCGCACGAGCGGCGGCATCCTCACGGAAGACCCCTCTAGTAGCCATAGTTACCGTTTTGCTGCCTGGCTTCTTCACTCCGCGTGCACACATACACAGATGTTCTCCCTCCACAACAACCATAACACCGTGGGGGCCTAGCACCTCCGTCATAATATCAGCAATTTGCGCCGTAATGCGTTCTTGAACCTGTAGACGCCGGCTTACTGCTTCAACAAGCCGAGCTAATTTGCTGAGTCCAGCAATACGTCCGCTCGGAATGTATCCTATATGCACTTTACCAAAGAAAGGAGCCATGTGGTGTTCACATTGGCTGTAATAGACGATATCCTTAACGATCACTAGCTCTTCATGAGACTCATCAAAAGTAACGCCGAGCGCCTCGCGGGGATCTATCGAATAACCGCCGAATATCTCCTCGTACATCCGCGTAACACGTGCCGGTGTTTCCAGCAGTCCCTCGCGGCCGGTATCTTCACCGATTAATTCTAATATTTTCTCAACGTGATACTCGATTTGCTCACGGTTCTCTGCAACTTTACCGTTCACATATTCCTTGATGTTCCCCATGATGTCTCCCCCTTCCGCACCCGTATACATGTTATCCGGACCCGGTTACTTACTTCTACGTTTATTCCCTTTAGCTGCTCCTGGGCGCGCACCTGGCTGTCCCTGAGTCTTCATCATTTGCTGGGCACGCTGCATTTGCTTCCCGTTCAGGTTATAACCCATTTGCTTTGCAACCTTTTGCAGCATTTCAGGATCATTCTGCATGTTTGTCATTTGTTTGCGCAGATAATATACACCGATGAAAAAACCACCGATGAGACCTACGACCAATGTAATAATAGGTAATGCGATACTCATCTAAAGCCCACCTCTACACTCTATTGTCTGCATCGCCATATGGCACGCGAATCTATCATAGCATTTCGGGAACTGGACAGCAATTGGCAATATGCAACCTGTCTATGAACTTTTTCCTCCATTAATATCGCTGTCCTCCCGTGCCTTCTTCCCAGTAAGGAGCACATCCTGCGCCCGGCTTAGCATTTCCCTCACCGTGCTATCCTCCTCGCGCTCTAAACCCGCTTCTACAGCCGCTAGAGCCTCATCACCGCCAATACGTCCAAGCGCCCAAGCAGCAGTGCCCCGCATCTCCGGCCGCGGCTCTTTCAGAACAATCTCTGATAGCTTTGGCACAGCCCCGGCTTCCTTAAAATTGCCTAGGGCAATGATCGCATTTCGCTGCATCGGCTTTTTGCCTCTCCAGGCTGCTGAGCTATTGCCGAATTTCTCTTTGAACTCACGATTGCTAAGATCAAGGATCGGCAGCAGCAGCGGCTTCACAATTTCAGGATCAGGTTGCATCTGAGGGCGATGATTCCAGTTCTTACCTCTATTCTTGGGACATACAATCTGGCAAGTATCACAGCCGTATAGACGATTGCCGATCTTGGTCATATACTCCTCGCTGAGGAACCCTTTAGTCTGCGTCAAAAAAGAAATACAAGCCTGTGCGTTAAGCTGACCCGGACCCACCAGCGCTCCGGTCGGACAAGCATCAATACACTTGGTACACTCCCCGCAGCCTTCTTCAACAGGTTCATCCGGAGCAAAAGGAATGTTCGTAACCATTTCCCCAAGATAAATCCAAGATCCCCATTTGGGCGAGATGATAGAACAGTTTTTGCCGCTGAAGCCTATTCCCGCTCTTTCCGCTACCGCTCTATCTACTAGAACACCAGTGTCCACCATACTTTCCAGCACAGCCTCTGGTACACGCTCGTGAATAAATTCCTCTAGCTTACTTAAGGCTTCCCTCAGCACATGGTGATAATCCCTGCCCCAAGATGCCCGGGCGAGGATGCCTCTACGTGCACCCGGCTCAGATTTAGGAGGGTTCTCCATTTTAGAAGGGTAAGCCACTGCAATCGAAATAATAGATAACGGCTTGTCTCCAGAAGACAATGCTGGAACTGTCCTTTTATCCAGATCGGGTTCCTCGAAGCCAGATTCATATCCTTTGTCCCGGTGGTCTTGCAGTATATTTTTTAAATATAAAAAAGGTTCTGCTGTTGTAAACCCGATATCATCAATACCGAGTGATGTCGCAGCCTCCTGAATCTCTGCTTTAAGCTGTGCCCACTCGGAAGGCGGGGGAGCATACGATGACTGAAATGTATTGGTCATTTCCGCCTTCTCCTTTCATATCTTCGCTGACTTTCTTATAATCTATTCAGTTTTGACAGAGGCCACCATATATAATCAGCCCTGCCGACAATCATATCCTGTGAAATAGAGCCGAAGTAACGGCTGTCCTTGCTGGCTGAAGCATGACGGTTATCGCCCATTACAAAATAATTGCCACTTTCCACGGTTAACGCTGCAAAATCCGGATCTTCAATCTCAGTATCGATATAGGGCTCATTCACTATTTTTCCATTTACGTATAACTGATGATTCCGTACCTCTATGATATCTCCAGGTATGCCAATCACTCGCTTCACTAAATACTCCTTATGACTAGGTCCGGTACTTGGATCATGAAGAATGACAACATCACCATGTTTTGGATTTACGAAGAGCAATGAAATTTTATTAATGAAGAGCCTCTCACCCTCCCAGAGCGTTGGCTGCATAGACTGACCTTTAACCGTTGATATATTGAACACAAAAACATTAAGAACAGACATCACAGCAAAAACAATCACAGCTGTAAGCAGCCAATCCTTCATTTCCGAGACCAAACGACCGCCCAGGGTAGTCTTGGATCTGGAGGATCTATGTCTTTGTTTCCTATTTCTCGTGTAATCTACTTGGGGCTCCTGATTCAATATGTCACCTCTGTTCTCAATAATTGAAGTCTATACTTGCAGATATTATAACAATAAAAAAGCATATCTCCCAGCCATTAGCAATGGACTTCTGGAAAATACGCTCGAGTATGAATGAAACAGACTATATCGTCAGCTATAGTTCTTTTTTCTAGAAAATGTTTCCGCTTTCGCAGCTGAGTGATCAAAATTACCCAACAATGCTCAGCTTCCGGACAGATTTGAAGATTTGATTCTCGCTATATCCCATAGCTTCATACAATGGCAAAGCAAAAGAATTATGCTCATCGACGGCTACATAGATACCACTGACTTTACGAGCTTGAAACCTGGATTCCATAGCTGATACCAGACTTCTACCGACTCCTCTGCGGCGATAATCAGGATGTACAGCAATCCGGAAATAACAACCGTGGTTTTTCTCAATTGTACCAATCAGTGCTCCAACAATTTCTTCTTCATCTTCCGCAACTACAATGAGATCTGAATCCCAAGAAAGCTGCCTGGAGAAAGGCTCGATAGTGTTCTCGAAACACTCTTCCGATAATGCGGTTTGCAGCAAATCAGTCACAGGGCTAACGTCGCTTAATTGAAAGGAACGAACGTGCATTCTTTAAAATCTCCCTTGTCTATGGCTTATGAATTTAACAAAAAGAAGGGGTTCCCTTAACATAGAGAAAATAAAAAAAAGCATCAAATATCGAGGAATACCTGCTTTTAAATCTATTAAAGCACACTTTTCTCGTGATATCATCATTTTTCTTTTGAAAGCGCTTAATATCAAGCGTTTACATTTCGGATGGGGTTCATTTCTTCATTAAAAGGGTATTAATAAGGATATATGTCTATAGGTTAGGGACTATTTATTTTAACATTCTAAATACAATTGTAAAACCCTTTCCCTCTCCAATTATACTTTATAAACATTTATGTTTGTTTAGTGTTGCATTATTGGTCTAGATACGGTTTAATTAAAGTATCCTATTGGGCGAAACCCTATAGTACATATTTACAATAAAGGATTTTGACGTTAGTTCGCCAGAATTCTTTATCTATAACAAAATTCTAATATAACTCAGGAGGGATTTTTCCATGGCATTTCAATTACCGGCACTTCCTTATCCGAACAACGCACTCGAACCACACATCGACGCATTGACGATGGAAATTCACCATGACAGACACCATAACACATATGTAACTAATCTGAATGCAGCTTTGGAAAAAGCACCTGAATTGCAAAGCAAAAGCATTGAAGAGCTTCTTACAGATCTGAACGCTGTACCTGAAGCTATCCGTACTGCTGTTCGCAACAATGGTGGCGGACACGCTAACCACACTTTGTTCTGGGAAGTTATCGGACCAAACGGCGGCGGCGCACCAACTGGCGCATTGGCTGAAGCTATCGATAAAGAACTGGGCGGATTCGAAAAATTCAAAGAAGATTTCGCAGCAGCAGCAACTACTCGTTTCGGCAGCGGCTGGGCTTGGCTAGTTGTTAAAGATGGCAAACTGGCAGTAACAAGCACACCTAACCAAGACAACCCAATCAGCGAAGGCGCTACTCCAATCCTCGGACTGGATGTATGGGAGCACGCTTACTACCTGAACTACCAAAACAAACGCCCTGATTACATCAAAGCGTTCTGGAACGTAGTAAACTGGGAAGAAGTTGGCAAACGTTACGAAAGCGCAAAATAAGAAATTCCATTTGGCTTATGCCATTTAACTAAAAAAGAAGGTATCTCAGAGCCGAATAGGCTAAGGGATACCTTCTTTGTTTAGGTTGGAGATAAAGATAAAGATTGATTGATTCAGATCCTCCCAGACACCGCATTTCACGCCGCTTGCGTCGCTTAAATGGATGCGCTGGATCGGTATAGATCAGAATAGATCGGTATAGATGAGAATAAATCGCAATAAATCGCAATAAATCGCAATAAATCTATACTCGGCTTACGAGAATCTGCGTTTGGAGTCGCTGAGCAATAGATTAGGGAATAACTCCCTAAAATTCTGCGATATACTCCATAAACACGAGTAATTAGGGAAATACTCCCTAAAAATTATCCGTTTTGGGCATAAAACCGATATTTTCCCAATTATTAGGGAGGTTTTCCCTAAAATGATCAATTACAAGCCAATTCGACCTATTTTTAGGGAAGAATTCCCTAATTAAGTCTTTACCACTCTCGTAGCTATAGGAACACCAGAAGAATTTAGTTGGAACAAGACTGAACTATAGTCTGAGCCAAATAAACAAATATTTGCTACGAAGAGACTGAAGCATACGACCCTACTTAGGTGCATACGATCCTACTTAGGTGCATACAACCATACTTAAGAGCATACAACCATACTTAGGTGCATACGACCATGCTTAGGTGCATAAGACCCTACTTAGGTGCATACGACCCTACTTAGGTGCATACGACCATACTTAGGTGCATACAACCCTACTTAGGTGCATACGACCATGCTTAGGTGCATACATCAAACTCAGGTTTTGTACATTTAGTAGTTTAGCAACAGAACATGGCGAATCCCCTACTTCTCTAGCTTCGCCCGCTCTTCCTGCTCATCAAAATAAAGGTTCAGTAGCTTCAGAAAAACGTTAGGGAACGCATAGTTAGCCATGTCTTCGCGGCTGATCCAGCGCACTGCTCCGCCGTCCTCTGGACTAGCGTTCCCGTCCTCAAATCTCTCGATAGGCATGCTGCTGTCGATCCCTGAGAACAAGTCCGCTTCCGCGTTGTACACCGCCCGTCCTTCTGCCGCTATCGGCAGCGGAAGGGCGTCCTCTACGCTGCAGCGGTACACCTGCAGCGTCCACACGATATGGCTGAAGATATGCTCAGCAGCCATCCAATGCTTTTCAGGCCGGGCAGAGATCCCGGCCTCCCGCAGTGACCGGCGCAGCCGGTCCAGCGCCGCTGCTTCCGGCAGCCGCGCGCCTTTGGCGCCGCCTTCCACAGGCGGCGCCGGCCAGTGCGGCAGCTCCCACATGCGGGCTAACAGCCCGCTTTGTGGCCGCTGCCGGATGAGCACTTGGCCCGCGTGGGCACCGCGGCCCTCGATTAAGGCCGCCAGCCGCTCCTCAGGGCGCGGCGGCTTGGCCTTGGTCTTGATGGGCAGCGAAGTCTCGCAGCCCGCCAGGCGCGCGGCGCAATGCTCCATCACCGGGCAGGTTAAACAGCGCGGTGACTTAGGAGTGCATACGAGCGCCCCGAGCTCCATCAGGGCCTGATTAAAGGATGCCGCTTCCCCCTCCGGGATCAGTTCAGCTGCCAGGTGCTCCATTTTTACGCGGGTGGGTCCCTTGGCGATATCATCCTCTATCAGGAAGTATCGGGACAACACCCGCATCACATTGCCGTCGACCGCTGGCTCCGGCCGATTGAACGCAATGCTAAGGATAGCCCCTGCCGTATAAGGTCCCACTCCCTTTAAACTGAACACAGCCTCGCGATCATTCGGCACCTGCCCGCCATACAGCTCTTTGACCTGTTTGGCCGCATGCTGTATATTGCGAGCACGAGAATAATAACCTAAGCCTTCCCAGCACTTAAGCACGTCCTCTTCTGGTGCATCGGCGAGCGACTCCACGGTAGGAAACCTTTCGATAAACCGATTGAAATACGGGATTACCGTATCCACCCTTGTCTGCTGCAGCATTATTTCGGAAATCCAAATATAATAAGGATTGCGGTGCCGACGCCAAGGCAAATCCCGTTTCTGCCCTTGATACCACTCCAGCAAATGATAGCTGAAATATTGCTTAGCCTCCTGCAGCTCCTGTTCCTCTTGAACTTGTATATCTTGTTGTGTCATTATAACGCTCCTTGCCCTTCTATAATCAGGGTTCAATTTATGAACCTAGCCCTTCCACGACGGCAAAAGCCGAAGCCAAATCACGGCCATGTGTTATCGTAAGATGAATGTTGTACTTCTGTCCATCTGGAAGATTTAGTCTGCTCCAGGCTTCGCACGATAAAGTCACCTCTGGCTTTCCTTTAGCATCAGGCAATATCTCAATATCCTGAAAACCAACTACATTGCCGATGCCACAGCCTAAAGCCTTCACAACTGCTTCCTTGGCAGCAAAACGCCCGGCTACGAACTCAGCCAACCTCCCGCTTCGCTCTTCAGCAAGTTGATATTCCTGCTCTGTTAAGACGCGCTGGTTAAATTTCTTGCCCAGTCCTCTATTTATTACCTCTGAGATTCGTTCAATTTCTAACACATCATGTCCAATTCCGTAAATCAACACTTCACGCTCCTTATGGACGTGTATCCCATTTTGCTTCAATAATGGTATGATCAATCATATGAAGTATTATTAAAAGTAATAGTCCTGCAAGATTCTTTCTGCTATCTTAAAAGAAAATGCGCTTTAAGTCTAATAAGTCTATCCAGCGACTTCACGATAGACTAGCTGATTTACTTCATTTTTATATATGGAGAGGGGATTACCCTATGAATCATCGTAATTTTGAAATACCTGCCGGTGACGGAGCTGTTCTCCGCTGCTCGCACTTCCCTGCCCAAGGCAAAGCCAAGAGTGTTATTGTTATTGCCCATGGCTACAAAGGTTTTAAAGATTGGGGAATGTTTCCTTACATAGCCACAACTCTCAGCCAGGAGCATGAAGTGATCACTTTTAACTTCTCTCATGCTGGCATCGGGGAAGATCTGCTGCATTTCACTGAGCTTGAGAAGTTCGCCCGCAACACCTATCGCCGTAGCTTAAAGGACATGGAAATCCTGTTATCTTATCTTAGCCAACACCCGAAATTCGGCAGCCTGCCCTTATTCCTTCTCGGCCACAGTCTCGGAGGGGGAATTTGTTTGGTCTACACGCTTGATCATCCCAATGAGATCAGCGGAGTAATCTCCTGGAACGGGGTTACGAAACTCGATTTGCTGACGGAAGAACAAAAGCAGCAGATGAAGGAAACAGGAAGAACCTATGTCCTTAATGGACGTACTGGCCAACAAATGCCGCTGGATGCTGTAATTTTAGAAGATATGGAGAACAACAAAGAACGCTATAACATCCTTGAACGCATACAGAAAGCGTCCTTCCCAGTTGTTCTTATTCAAGGCAGTCAAGATGGAGTACATCTCCGCCAAGGGTCTGAGCATCTCATCAAACTTCGGCCAGATATTAGCTGGGTGCAGGTTCCTGAGGGTAATCATACGTTCAACACTGTGCATCCTTTTGCTGGCACGACTCCGCAATTAGAGCTCGCGATTGCTGCGACAACTAATTTTATCGATCAGACACTTACGCTTACAGAATAATTATTCTTCTTAGTCTATCCAGCTATCCAACTCACAAAAACCGCCACGAGCTCTGCTGCTACGCAGACCCGTGGCGATTTCTAGTTCAACTATTCTAAATCCCCGGAATAACATTACGCTTATGTGCCGTTCTCCGGTAATAATTCTCAAGCTTCTCAGCTACCTCAGGATTAACCTGTTTACCTTCCAGATAGTCGCTGTTATCGTCATAAGTAATGCCCAGCTCGGTTTCATCCGTCTGCCCCGGCCATAAGCCCGCCGTAGGTGCTTTTGTGACAATATCCGCAGGCACACCAATATGTGCAGCCAGCTGACGTACCTGACGTTTATTAAGTGTGGATAGTGGTGTAATATCTACAGCGCCATCGCCCCACTTCGTGTAGAAGCCGGTAATTGCTTCAGAAGCATGATCCGTTCCTACTACAATCAGATTGTTCTCAAAAGCGAGTGCATATTGCATAACCATACGTGTTCTGGCTTTAACATTTCCTTTGCCTTGATGCGTCATATGGCGGTGTTGGCCTATTGATTTCAGACCATGCTCAACTTCAAGGGCAATTTCATTTACAGCTTCCTCAATGTTGGTCTCCACAGTGTGAGTCAGATTAAAAGCTTTAGCAACATCGTAGCTGTGCTCGATATCTTCCTGAACCCCATAAGGCTGGAATACTCCAAGCGTCATATACTCTGTGCCTTTTTCTGCCGACAGCTCGTCCGTAGCCTGTTTACAAAGACCCGCGGCTACCGCACTGTCCACTCCACCACTAATGGCGATCAATAATCCTTTAGCCCCTGCGTTCAGCACGTACGACTTTAAGAAATCAACCCGTTTGCGTGCCTCAACCTCTACATCAATCGTTGGCTTCACGCCAAGATCCGCAATAATTTCCTTCTGTAAACTCACCAAACACACCTCGTTCCATCAGAAATGGTTCCATATCCATCAAAATATCCACTCAAACGAAGCTCATGCTTCTAAGCATATTCTATCCCATTATTGCTCTTATATTTTGAAAAATCCCGCATGCAGCCGATTTGCCGGCTGATGCGAGATTATATGGAATAACTGTTTTTACTGGCACAAACGATTGAAGACTTCTTTCAATTCAGCAGCAATTTCAGCAGCCGAACGATCTTCTACGCCATGACGTTCAATAAAGTGAACGAGTTCTCCATCCTTCATCAGTGCGATGGAAGGTGAGGATGGCGGATAAGGAGCAAAATATTCACGTGCTTTAGCAGTAGCTTCTTTCTCTTGACCTGCAAACACTGTGAACAAGTGATCCGGAGTGATTTCATTTTGCAAAGCCTGAGCTACACCTGGACGACATTGTCCAGCAGCACAACCACAGACCGAATTTACGACTACAAGCGATGTTCCTTTTGCGGTTGGAAGAGTAGCTTCCACCTCTTCTGGAGTCATAAGCTCCTGAAACCCGATACTTGTCAGGTCATCACGCATAGGCTGAATTGAATCTCTCATATATTGATTAAAAGACATGGACATTTCTCTGCACTCTCCTTCACTTTTCAACTGTTTGTCAGATAATATTACAGCAGTACTTACTAACTTTATTATACATTCATACTCTGTGAAAGCAAGAGATGCTGTAGAGGGTGATTCAATCTAAGAGCGAACCCCGCTGGGTTCCTCCTTATCCAATGGGAAGGAGATCGTAAATACCGTCCCCTCTCCTTCTACAGACTCTACATTTATTTTACCGTTGTGCCGCTCCACAATACTTAGGCACAAGGATAAGCCTAGACCTGTTCCCTGAATTTTCGTCGTAAAAAAGGGTAAAAACAACTTCTCGCGTTGACTTTCTGACATACCAACGCCGCTATCGGTGACAATCAACTCCACTTTATCATGAGTACTGCGTGTCTCCAGCGTCAGCACCCCCTTGGGTCCCATAGCCTCCATACCATTACGTCCTAAATTGAGAATAAGCTGCTTGATTTCCCGGACATTTAGTTCCAATTCATACAGTGATGGGCTCAGCTTCAGTTCAACACTTTGACCGCGAAGATTAGCATCAGCCCACAGCAATGGACTAACTTCTTCTATAATATGGTGCAGCAGCACCTTCTCTTTATCAGAAACCCGGCTCTGTGCCAAGGATAAAAAATCATTAATAATACTATTAGCGCGGTCCAGCTCTTCCATCACAATCTGATAATAAGAATCCAATTCTTGAGCACTCTTTTCTCTCATCAGCTGCAAAAAACCCCGAACTACCGCCATAGGATTACGAATCTCATGGGTAATTCCAGCAGCCATCTGCCCGACCAAGCTCAAACGTTCCACATGATCGAGCTCTACACGTAGTTTTTCCTCATTGGTCATATCCTGCACAATAATTACAGCACCACTTGTTACCCCTGAGCTCTTATGCATTAACGGCGCTGAATAAATCTGATAGATGCGCGACTCATGAATCATTTTTTCACTGGAACGCCGTTTAGAGCGGATATTATCACTTACCCGCATATATGCCTGTGTATCCACTGAGCTATGAAAAAACTTTTTTACCGGCTCGTCAATAATATCCTCTTTTCGCAAATTGGGATAATGAGCCCGCATCATTCCTAGCATACAATCATTAAGATCAGTTACAACTCCGTGTTCATCCAGAGACATAATACTCAGAGGGACTACATTGGTAATCTGCTGCAGCTTCTCGGACTCCCACTGGAAACTTTCACTGATATTCTCCATCTGTACTTTATCCTGCAATCTACTTCTAACCATCTCAACATAATATACAAAAATACCACCTAAAGCGATGGTGAAAAACAGATATACCGTAATCAGAAATGCTTGCACGGAATTAGATTCATATATATTTTTCCCGCCTATAATAGGGACTAACGCAATAAATAGCATGCTTGGACAAAGAATCATCCATAACATACCGATCTTCTCAACTACTGTACCTTTCTTAAAAGGTTTGGCCAGTCCAAACAGTAGCGGATATAATAAAATCCCTGAATTCAATATCACATTACTGATTCCTGTAGGCTCCGCGATGATTACATTGCAGATAAGCAAAAAAATGGACAGCAAAATGCCCGAACGGGTAGTTCCATATAAAATACCAATATACGCAGGGATTAATCCTAAATTTAAATAGGCTACACCAAACAAAGTTGTCGAAAGAAGAGAGCACAGGATAAGACTAAACGTACACGCCAAAATCAAAAAGGTCTGATCATTTGGGAGCTTCCCCTTTTTCCGTGTCACAAATCTACGGTCCACCCACCATTGAAAAAGAAAAAGAAAGGAGCATGCTGCCGATATTTGCAATAAGATATCCTTAACCGCACCAATAATTACAATCACACCCCAAAATGGACAAATTACCCTACATGCTTAGATTAAAGCACAGGATTACTCTCCTGACAACGATAATCACCTAATGATTGGACAAGACTGGTTACATGTGAATCAGAATGGTATGATTCCGTTAGGAATACCCGCGGAATAGGCTTCCGTGTCTTAACATGTAAAGGAGTAAAATTTCATGAGCAATTACGATGTGATCGTCATTGGGGGCGGCCCTTCGGGTCTAATGGCAAGCGTGGCCGCTGCAGAACACGGGGCATCCGTTCTGCTAATCGACAAGGGAGCAAAACTAGGCCGAAAGCTCGGAATATCTGGTGGCGGACGCTGCAATGTTACCAACGTCAAGGAAAGAGACGAGCTAATCGCCCATATTCCAGGAAACGGGCGTTTTTTGTATAGTGCCTTCGACCATTTTAATAATCAGGATATCATCGCCTTTTTTGAAGGTTTAGGCATTGCATTAAAAGAAGAAGATAACGGGCGGATGTTTCCCGTTTCCGATAAGGCCTCTAGTGTCGTCTCTGCCTTAATTAGCAAAGTACGGAGTCTAGGCGTACAGATTATGACCGACAGTCCCGTCTCAAGAATAATCTATAACGAAGGGGCTGTTAAGGGAGTCCAACTGAGCTCGGGCAAGACGATCGCCTGCACTGCTGTTATCATCGCTACCGGAGGCAAGTCCGTACCACAGACCGGCTCCACGGGAGATGGTTACCCTTGGGCAGAAGCCGCAGGGCACACGATCACCGAGCTGTTCCCGACAGAGGTGCCGATTCTTTCACGGGAAGAATGGATTAAGTCCGGCGAGCTGCAAGGTCTGTCGTTACGTGATGTGGTCCTTACTGTGTGGAATCCTAAAGGAAAGAAAGTCATCTCTCATCGAGGGGATATGATATTCACCCATTTTGGATTATCAGGACCCATTGCACTGCGGTGCAGCCAATTTCTGAGACAAGTCCAACGTAAATCCGGCACAGATACGGTGGAGATGTCCATCGATCTCTTCCCTGATCTGAACGCACAGGAAGTAGAATCTATGTTGCAGGATAAGCTGGATCAGGAACCAAAGAAAGCGATCCGCAATTCGCTGAAAGGACTGTTGCCAGAACGTCTCATCCCCCTCTTGCTGACTAAAGCTGAATTAGATGGGGATACAACCGGTCATCACGTCTCCAAGAATGGATTGCTTCTATTGGCTGGGATTTTGAAACGCATGCCAGTTTATGTGCATGGCACCCGTTCCCTATCCGAGGCCTTTGTTACCGGCGGTGGGGTAAATCTGAAGGAGATCGATCCCAAAAGAATGGAATCGAAGCTTATGCCGGGGTTATTCTTCTGCGGCGAGGTACTCGATATCCATGGCTATACAGGAGGCTACAATATAACAGCGGCCTTCTCAACAGGATATACAGCAGGCAAACACGCCGCTGACATTCGACTGGGATAATCTCTAGTGCAACGTGAATATCCTCCAAGCAGCTTACTGCTTTGAAAATGGCGGACCGCGCGATTCTCTCATTAATTAGAGAATCGCTCCTCTGTTTTGGGTTCGTTAGCTATGTGGAGCGTCTGGCCTAATCAGCTACTGCGGCTTCGGACCCAGATGACGTTATTTGCGTATTTTTCACCTTATTGGCAAGGTTTCGGACTCCAACGACGCTATTCCTTATAATGAGGCTCATATATGGTGTTTTTCATGGCAATAGCAACTATGGAGTCCGTTAGCATCCCAAAAGTGGAAAAATAGTATGTTTTGGGGCAGCTGTGTCCGATAGGCTAGCTAGGTACCTCATACGTACGTGCGTGCAATAGATCGAATCAAGACAAAAAAAGAAGAGTGCCCCAGCAGCACTTTTACGGCTTATGGGGCACTCTTCCGTTCTATTTATATCTTTATTTCGCTAAGCGAAATGTTCCAAATATTCTAGAGCTAAACAGTGCAACGATATAACCTAGCGGGATGAACAGGATAATCCCAAACCATCCATATAAGGAAATACAGATTAGCGCAGAACAAATGATTGAAAAAGGAAGCAGTAAGATAGGGACCGCACGCAGCCCCGCTTCGGCTTTTTGTTCTTTCGTAAACGGCAGAATTCCGATGTAATCATCTCCCACGAATAACGACCAGAACGACAACAGCCAATTGGTCATGAGGGAAATTAAAACTATAAAACCCAGCCATTTGAACCCTGATGGAATGATAAATATCGCTAGAAGGGACACAGCAGTAAACGATAAGTAGAGCTTTAAATGGGCAGGATTCCGTACAAGTGCCTTAATCGCTGCCGCAGAGAAACGGCTCTCGGCAGTTTTTGATTTTAGCAAAGGCTGTGATTTCCGGAAAATCCACGGCTTATGGCGGGTCGGACGTGGCTTATCCAGTACGCCGCGGAGCAATAGGGCCGCTATTTTCATCCGCTGCTTATAATCTTCACGCACATCGTTCATGAATGTCCCACGCATCACTATACGCCGCTGAAGAGCGATTACCGCTACGACTGCAAAGAGTGCTGCAATCAGCAGCATAAAAACTGGACGGTTGTTCCAAAACGCAGCTGCACGGAAATAAATCCCACAGGGAACGGAGATGGCCAGAAACAGCCACAGCCAGCGCCGCCAGCCTTGCTTTTGTACTTTTACAATATGCCCAAGTAATTTAACGCACCAGCTACATGCCAGAGTTAGAGCGAACAGCGCCCATACCTCGGATGACAGCATTCCATATCCCCGAACCAGGAAAGGTAATAACAGCACAAAAGCTACACAGAACTTCAACGATGTTACGATCAGGCTGTACAGCAACCCGCGAAACATGATCGTATTTATCCATCGCTGCCGTTGTCTTAGAAATAATAGATCCCCTTCCTGCAATAATAGCACCAGTCCACCTCTACAGAGCAGGAGCACTAATAATGAAGGAATCAACATAAACGGCAAATCTGCACTCCAAGCTGGCAGTGCCTCATTCCAGAACCCGTAATATAACCGTCCTCCCAGAAATCCTCCGGGAATCAGTATATATAACAGCACAGTCCAATCGGCTGCCGTACGAATAATAGCAGATTGCTCACGCCAATGAGAAAATAATCGCCGCCAGAATAGCTTTTTGGAGGTAGGAAAAGCAAACCCTCGCTGCTTCTGCTTACTCATGTCAGTTCGTCGAAGCAATCAAACAACGACGCCTCCGGCAGCCCAGCATAATCACGTATATCCTCAAGCGTTCCTGCAGCGGCAACCCTGCCACCCGAGATCAGCACAAAATCATCGCAAATTTTCTCAGCAGTATCCAATACATGCGTAGACATTAATACACCAGCTCCGCGCTGCCGCTCCGCTTCCAGCAGTCGCAGGAAATCTTTAGTGGCCCGAGGATCCAAGCCGATAAAAGGCTCGTCCACAATATAAACATCCGGCTGTACCAAAAAGCCCAGCATCAGCATCATTTTCTGTTTCATACCCTTAGAGAAGCCAGCTGGAAGATCATCACGGACATGATTCATACCGAACTGCTTCAGTAATCTCTCCGCCGTTTCTTGAAACTGCTCATATTTTAGTCCATAAGCAGCAGCAGCCAAATCTAAGTGCTCCCATAAGGTCAGATCCTCATAAAACACCGGCTGCTCCGGTACATAAGCATAGGACTTATTAACTCCATTAAAGGAGACCTTAGCTTTGGTATTCTTAAGCAAACCGAGCAATGTTTTGATTGTAGTACTTTTTCCCGCACCATTTGGTCCGATCAGTCCGAGCAGCTGTCCACGCCGCACCTGAAATGAAATATCGAATATGCATGGGGCACCTGCTTCATAGCCTGCTTCATCGATCTCAACATCGAGTACAATCTCTTCGTCGCTCTCGGTATCCCCTGTTATTTCTACATTCTCCATATTCGCCAACTCCTAAATATTTCTTATAAATATTATTATCGAAATTCCAATCCAGAAAGATAGCTTCTCTAATCGTACTATATATACTTTCTCCAAGGAAGCATACTGATTTTTTCACAGCTAAGAGAACTACTCTTATATTTAAAAAGAAACCTCCCATTAAAGAGAGGTCTGTCCGAGAAGCTCTAGGTTATTTGTTGCTGAAATTCCTTCCTCACGTTTAATTGCCGCTTCATCTCTCCGCTCGATTTTACCACGCAGCATTAACAGCAACACTCCAAGCAGGGCTGTAAGCGTACCAGAGAGAATGAACGCCGGGACAGGTCCTGACGCTGTAACTAAAGCCCCACCGGCTACAGGTCCTAAGATAACAGCCGCACTTGTTAGACTGCCTATAGTTCCAAATACACGGCCCGTGTATTCCGCAGGGGTCCGCTGTTGCAGCATAGAATTGAAGGGAATAAACGCAAGGCCTGCTCCCACACCAGCAAACATAAAAGAACCAAACAAAGCGATGTTCATCCAGAGTCCAGCCTGACCGTGGGCAGTTACAATTCCTGCACTTGAGAAAACAACCCCCATAATTACAGCTCCCAATCCCATGAAGACGAGCGTATGTTTACCACTGCCTATACGGCTTACAAGCAGGGCTGACAGTAAGGTGCCAAGACCACTGGCTGCCACACACCAACCCAGCAGATCTCCGTTCACACCCGGAATTTCCCGGAATAACGTTACAATCTGCGAATCACCAATTTGCAGCATTAGCAGCACTAGCACCAGCATAGCAATCCCGCAAAGCACTACAGGCATTCCCACGATCACCTGCAGACCCGCCGACATTTCTTGGCGAAAAGACTTCCGAGCACCATTCTCCCCTGTGCTATCCTCTGCTGCATCTTTCTTCAGTGCAGCCGCACGCGGCAGTCCTATTAAGATGACCGCCGATAAAATGAAGGTAGCCGAGTCAATCACATAACAAGCGGCAATACCAAATGCGGCAACCAGCAGTCCACCTAGAGCAGGACCTACAATTTTGGTTATTTGTTCAATAGATGAGCTAAGCGCCATGGCTTTATCCATCTGGGCCGCAGGGACAAGCTCCTTGAGCTTTCCGCTTTTGGCTGGTGAAAAGAGTACATCCATGATCCCTTTAGCTACCAACAGGACATATACCTGCCAGAGAGAACCTGCAAATACCAAACAAACAACGATTCCGGCACGAGCTAGATCGGAACCAATCATCAGCGCCTTGCGGTTAAAACGATCACTTAAATAACCTGCAAACGGCCCTCCCAAGAGCAACGGCACAGCCATACATAAAGATATAGCCGTAATTTCCCACGGTGTAGCATTCCATTTAAAACCTACCATTGTCAGTAGCGCTAGTATATGCAACCAGTCTCCCACATTCGATACAAGCTGTGCGGCAATAAGCAGCATAAAGGGCTTATTCGCCGTCAGCTTTCCTTCTTTTGAATCATGAGCCAGCTGTTCCTCCATCTTACTTCACTCCCCGTTACTATTTCTCGATGAAGTAATATTAAAATATTGGAGAACATCAATCATCCGTCTGGAGGCGTAAATAGCGCTTGAACCTAAGGCTGAAATTCTTATCCTTTCAAAGACTGAAATCAAAAAAACCTTCGTTTTTATCGTATTTAAAAAATTGTTTGATTTTTAATAATTAAAAGTGTGCTCATTGTGACAAATCACATGTTCTTCATTCGCTCTTTCACGTATTCTAAGGTTATCTCAAGGTTCGTTGCACAGGTAACCCGTGCACTAATGACTATTGATTGCAAACTGTGCGATGAGTTCACACATGATTAACGATAGAGGGTGGAGAAGCATGATACAATCTTACGAACGTGATACGCAATTAACACTACATTTGTACCGGGTATTTGCCAAGTCTTTTAAGAGCATTAATGAACATGCTGTTACCGGCAGCAAAATTGAAGGTTTTAATCCGACTGCCTTTGCCGTTATGGAAGTGTTGTACTATAAGGGACCACAACCCATTCAACAAATTGGCGCCAAGCTGCTGCTGCAAAGCGGCAACGTTACTTACGTAATCGATAAGCTTGAGGAACGCGGCTATTTGCAGCGTAAGCCTTGTCCGAGCGACCGCCGCGTGATTTTTGCGGAGCTGACTACGGAAGGTGAACGTCTCATGAATGAGATGTATCCGAAATATTCAGAACGCCTGCATCTTGCTTTCAGCGGTCTGAATGATGATGAGAAGGAACAAATGATTGTTCTCCTCAAAAAGATGGGTCTACAAGCTGAGAAGCTGTCCCCTCTTCCCCGTAAGTAAGAGTCCCTTGTTTATGTGTTACAGACAAGCTGTTATTGATTTCTGTTAATGTTAAAAAGAAAACCAATAGGCGATTCTCCGATTTATTTGAGAATCGCCTATTGGTTTTTTTGTTCTGCGCCGGCTTACTTGAGCAGATGATCGGTAAGTCGATGCCGAAGACGGACTTTGAGGTCCGCTTTTGGCAACCCTCGGATCATAGTCATCCTTATTCGGCAGGACTTGCAAGCACGCTTCCGATTGGGCGTCCCTTTCAGCTGACCGTTACTATCGCTCTCGGTAAAATTCACTTTTGATGTAACTCGCTATATTTTCAGCGCCGGATCTTGATGAACCTGAGCAGTAACTTAGGGAATAACTGCATTCTATACAGCTATTTCGTATGCAAATCCGCTCATTCTAACTTTAAGTGTATTCTGTACAATTAAAAACCAGACAAACCACCCCTAGGCGAGTAAATCAAGAAAATAGGTGTACTAAATACAGCTATATCCATTGAAAAAGTTACCAGCAGGATTATAGTTGTACGAAATACAACTAAACGCGTCTATCCACTGCTTCCATCGACTCTCTACTCTAGAGGTTACATCAATCTGGCGTGCCACCGTCCGTTATTCCGTGCGTGATTCCATGTGCTACTCCGTCCGTTAGTCCATGTGTCTCTCCATGCGTCATTCTATGTGTCACTCCGTACGCCACTCCAAGAGTCAATTCGTATGGTTCAACCACTTTAACACGCTATCTACCTAATAAGTTATGCCTTTTTCAAGGACGATGTAGCATCCTCTACTGAAGGCACACCCTTGCGCAAACCCCAGGATATTATCAGCGACAAAACAGCGAAAACTGCCATTACGATAAATAATGAATGAAGACCACCTTCAAGGGCATCACGCAGACTATTTGATACTTCCCCAGACAGGTTAGTTCCTGCATGCGATCCAAGCAGCTTATTAATATCATCCCCTGAGATGTTCGAATCCGGTTGTTTTCTTAACAGCTTATCAATATTCAAGTTCAGCCAAGAACCAAAAATAGCCACCCCAACAGTCTGTCCTAAAGAACGCGTGAACGCATTAAGCGCTGTAGATGCTCCCCGTTGCTCATACGCAACAGAGGACTGCGCAATAATCGTAAAGACTGTAGAAGAATACCCAAAGCCAACTCCACAGACCAGCATCAAGCATAAAAGCAGCAGCTGTGAAGACTCACCTGTTAAGAAAGCCAGGCCAATAGCCCCGGCAGCGATCATAATCAACCCAAGCATTGCGGTTCGACGCGAACCCGCTTTTAGAATCATCCGCCCTCCGGCGATCGAACCAAACATCCAGCCTACCGACATCGGCGCCAGTAGCAAACCTGAGATGGCGGCGCTTTTTCCGGATACACCCTGCACCCATAATGGCACATACGTAGAAAGCCCAATAATTAATGTGCTTACCAGCAGGTTAGCGCCAGTAGACACCGCTATGTTGCGGTTCGAGAATAGACCCAGCGGCAACATAGGTTCAGGAGCACGACGCTCCACAAAGAAAAATAAGACTAGCAGGATAACAGCCACACTTAGAGTTGCGATTAGCAGTGGGGATGTCCACTCCAGATTCTGTCCACCTGTGGAGAGACTGAAGAGCAATGCGCCCATACCAGCAGCGAACAGCAGCACCCCTGCCACATCAATTTGTGCTTTCCGACGTACCTTCTCTTCCTTCAGATAGCGGGCAATAAATACCATTGCTAATAAACCGAATGGCAGATTAAAAACAAATACCCAGCGCCAGCTTAGGTAATCTACTACATATCCCCCAAGAAGAGGACCTACCAAAGAGGAAATCCCCCATACAGAGCTAAGTAATCCTTGTGTCTTCGCTCTCTCCTCGATACTGTAAATATCCCCGATGATGGTAAAGGTCATTGGAATGAGCGCACCCGCGCCAATCCCCTGTATTGCCCGGAACAGGATCAGCTGCTCCATACTTTGCGAAATACCGCATAATAACGAGCCTAATAAAAAAACAGCTGCTCCCCACATGAACACCGGCTTGCGTCCAAAGAGATCACTGATTTTGCCGAAAATAGGAGTAGTAATAGCCATTGCCAGCAAATAAGAAGTGAATATCCAGCTAAGCCACTGCATTCCCTGAAATTCACCTACGATAGCTGGACCCGCTGGTCCTGTTACCGTTCCTTCAATCGCAGCTAGAAAGGTAGCTAGCAGCACCCCTATCAGTATTAATTTACGTTCTAAATCCCCTGTTGACTTCAATGTTCCAAACCCTCTCTTTATGTAATAAAATTATTCCCATTCCCCACGTAGAAGCGCATGTAGGGTCACATCCTGAAAGCCGGAAGGTGTCTGGCGATATTGACGCAGTATACCTTCCTTCTGAAAGCCGAGCGTTTGAACCAGCCTCTCCGCACGATTATTATCAGGATGACACAGCGCTTCTATCCGATTCAGCCCCATCCTATTAAAGCCGAAGTCGAGCACTAAACCAAGCGCTTCTTTCATATATCCAAGTCCCCAAAAGGCAGGCGCCAGATCGCAGCCAATTTCCCCGCGGTAAGCTCCCTGCAACTGCCAATAGTTATAACCGCAGCTCCCTATAACTTCACCTTCGGGTCCTACAATACTCCAGCGCAAGCTCTCCTCTTCCTGAGCCATCTGTGATAAAAAAGCAATCAGTTGCTTAGTCTCTTCTATAGAGGATAATGCTGGAGCCCCCAGCCAGCGGGTGACCTCTGGATGAGACCAGATCTGATATAATGCTGAAGCATGCTCAGTAGTCATGGCACACAGCTTCAATCTACTGCCGACCAGTGTGGGTATCACTCCATTGCAGATATACAAGTCTCTGCCCCCCTTCAACTTATCAATTATACATCATTCAAGAGTATATCCTTAAGATAAAAGTTCTAAATTCTTTAACATTGAAAAGAACAAATTCTACGCGTTAACATAAAAAGACGTCTGCATCAGGGGGCATACACTCCCTTAATACAGACGCTTTTTATTAAACTTAACTACAATGATTTCATTCCGCTTCATGAATAACTTCACTGCATAACACCTGAAGTTTGGCTCGAATATCCTTGAACTCTTCAATTCCAGTCCCCGTAATACTGTACCCTTCGGTATGGGCAGTCAGAAAGTTGTCCAGTGTCAGCTTTTCCAATTCCTGTTTCACTTCGCGTTCTCCTACACGATACCCCAGATCTTCAAGTCCGAGCAGCATCTCTGAGATCGTCACATCTTTATCCCGTGCACAATAAAGCATATGAATTCCTATGAACAAGTTCTGTACATCAGCGCGCATATTCCACCTCTTCCGGCTATATAGCCTTCGGTATTTATACTAGCATTACCCTCTGACCGATCCTCGGAAACATTATTGTGGCTGTTGCGCATTTCATGGACTTCAAGGAACATTCCATATTGTTACAGATTGGTATTGTCGCTTGACGTATCATGTCTAGCTGTACTATGTTGATAATTACAGTTATGAGTTCATATTTGAATTTAAAGTACAGGAAGGTGATGCTTCATGTTTCAAGCTATGCCTTACGATGGAACACGCAACGAGCAGTTTGAAGCGGTTCTAATCCAACTAGAAGCATTAGTAAAGGACGAACCAAGTGCTACGGCCAACCTGGCCAATGCTTCGGCACTGCTTAAACACGCTATGCCGGATACGAATTGGGCCGGTTTTTATTTATTTGATGGCAAGGAGCTTGTGCTCGGACCTTTCCAAGGTCTTCCTGCCTGCATCCGCATCCCGTTGTCTCGTGGAGTCTGCGGAACGGCTGCTGCGGAACGACGCACGCTAGTAGTTGGAGATGTCCATGCATTCCCGGGACATATCGCCTGTGACGCCGCTTCAAACAGCGAAATTGTTGTCCCGCTGATCAAGGATGATCGTTTGCTTGGCGTACTCGATATCGACAGTCCGCTGAAAGATCGTTTTGATGATGAGGAACGCCGGTTCCTAGAGCGGTTCGCTGCCCTGGTATCGGAAGTTATCTAAAGCAGCTCTGCCTTATAAAGCATAAGAAATAGGCTGTCTCATTTGTAGGAATCTCCTACTTATAAGACAGCCTAATCTTGTTGAGCCTATAGCCGTACCGGACTGATATTCCAAATCTCCGCGGCGTAGCGGCTAATCGTATTATCGCTAGAGAATTTACCGGAATGACCAATATTTATAATAGACTTCTTCAGCCATTCCTGACGGTTGCGGTATGCCCGGTCAATCTCGACATGAGTCTCGACATAACTTGCGAAATCCTTAAGTACAAAGAATTCATCGTTATTATCCAAAAGAGAATGGAAAATGGTCTCAAACTCCGCACCATGACAGCATATAGGTCCCGGATTAACCAACTGATCCAATACTTCCTTCACACGACTATCCCCATTGTAGATATCACGTGCGTGATAGCCGCCATGCTGATAATAATCCATTACCTGCTCAGCACGAAGACCGAACAGGAACATATTGTTGTCCCCTACCATCTCATGCATTTCCACGTTAGCGCCGTCCATCGTACCTACGGTTAATGCACCGTTCATCATAAACTTCATATTCCCCGTGCCGGAGGCCTCTTTACTCGCAGTAGAGATCTGTTCACTAATATCCGCAGCAGGAATGATCTTCTCGGCCAAGGATACCGAATAATTCTCAAGGAAAAAGATACGGATCTTGCCTTTAACATCCGGATCCTTGTTGACAGCCTCCGCCACAGTATTGATCAGCTTGATAATTCGCTTCGCCAAATGATAGCTTGGTGCCGCCTTTGCTCCGAATATAAACGTGCGGGGTACCATATCCATCGAAGGATTATCTTTGATTTGGTTGTACATATGCAGAATATGCAAAATATTTAGCAGCTGCCGCTTATAAGCATGCAGGCGCTTCACCTGAACATCAAAGATAGAGTCGGGGTCTACATGTACCGAATGCTTGCTGTAGATGTATTCAGCCAACTTGAGCTTATTCCGCCGTTTAATGCTGGCTACTTGTTCCTGGAAGGAAGCATCCTCACAATATTTAATCAAGCCAATCATCTCTTGCGGATGGCTCATCCAGCGGGTTCCTATCGATTGATTGATAAGGTTAGCCAGATCCGGATTGGCATGCATCAGCCAGCGCCGGTGAGTAATCCCATTCGTCTTATTATTGAAGCGGTGCGGGTACATTTCATTAAAGAGCCGCATTTCGCGTTTCATCAATATTTCTGTATGCAGCGCCGCTACCCCATTGACACTATGGCTCGCCACAATCGCCAGATGGGCCATGCGAACCTGATCGTCATGAATAATCGCCATCTGTGAAATCCGGTCCTGATCCCCGGGATAACGACTCATCAGCTCGCCGCAGAAGCGGGCATTGATCTCTTCAATAATAAGAAAAATACGCGGAAGCAAGTCCCTGACCATTTGAATAGGCCATTTCTCCAGGGCTTCGCTCAAGATCGTATGATTAGTATAGGAAACCATACGAGTTGTAATACTCCACGCTTCATCCCATCCTAATCCATGTACATCCATCAGAATCCGCAGCAATTCAGGAATTACAAGCGTCGGATGTGTATCATTGATATGAAGTGCAACCTTGTCGGGCAGCGATTGTATAGGGAGTCCAAGCTTTCCAAAGGTTCGCAGAATACTTTGCAGGCCAGCGCTGCAGAGGAAGTATTGCTGCTTCAACCGCAACAGCTTGCCTTCGTATTGAGAATCATCCGGATACAGGAACTCCGAGATGGATTCAACGGAACGCTTATATTCCAGGAATTTATGATAGTCTGATCCGGCAAAAGAGCCAAAGGTTCTGGTAGGCTGAGTGATGGACTCCGCACTCCAGTTGCGCAGTGTATTCACATGCCGCCGATCTGCACCAATGATAGGCACATCATACGGAACTGCACGAACGGCCTCATATTGACTATGCTCAAAGATAAGCCGCCCGTTCTCCTCGCGAGTCTCAATCACGCCCCAGAACCTTACTTCTACCTGCTTGTCTTCACGACGCACTTCCCATACATTATCATTTTGCAGCCAGTAATCGGGCAGTTCCACCTGATACCCGTCAACGATTTTCTGCTCGAACAGGCCGTATTTATAACGTATACCGCAACCATGCCCCGCATATTGCAGGGAGGCCAGTGAATCCAAGAAACAAGCAGCTAGACGTCCAAGTCCTCCATTGCCAAGCCCAGCGTCGGCTTCTACCTCCTCAATATCCTGCAGCGAGAAACCAAGATCGGCCAATCCCTCACGCACGACCTCCAGCACGCCCATATTCAGCAGATTGTTCCCCAGAAGTCTTCCGATCAGAAACTCCATAGAAAAATAGTATACCTGCTTATCCTTATCCGTCTTGTACTTTTGATTGGTATCCGCCCAATTTTTCCCGGCATTCTCGCGAATCATGTTGCCTAATATTTTATAGACATCAGCATTAGAGGCTTCCTCCAAAGGTTTGCCCAATTTACTGATGAGCGTCTCGCGAAACACCTGTTTGAAAGTTTCTTTATCGTTAAACAACAGCAGGTTCCTCCTGACAAAAGCTTTTTTTAGGGATGCATTAGACTATGCCTGTAGATCAGATAGGTTATACTGTTTCGTTTCATCTAATCCAGTTGGTTTATATTTTGCTGCTCTTGGCGATCACAAATGGACGTTTACTATCCCCGACGAGAATTCGATTCTTACTTAAATGTACGTCCTTATCCATGATCACATTCTCAATAACAGCATCTTCCTCTATAATGCACTTCTGCATAATTACAGAATTGATGATCTTCGCTCCTTTACGTACCTGAACCCCACGAAAGATCACGCTGTTCTCCACCGTTCCAGCTATAATGCAGCCGTTAGCCACCAGTGAATTGCTGACATTTGCGCTTTCTAAATATCGGGTAGGAGCCTCATATTTAATCTTCGTCTGCACGGGACTTTCTTTGAACAGACTAAAGTAATTCTCCTGCTGAAGCAGCTCCAGACTATTCTTATAATAGCTTTCCAATGAATTAATTACGGCATGATAGCCATGATATTCATAAGCAGCGATTTTGAATTTATGACGGTTTTTCTGAATCACATCACGGAAAAAATAACTCTCACCATGTGCAATGCAATGTTCCACCTGCTCCAGGAACAGTTTTTTCTCCATAATGAAGATATCGAGATATAAATTGGGATGATCCTTCTCATGATGGATATTGGTCACATTATTCTCTTCGTCCACTTCAATACGCTGGCATAACTCATGTTCTGGCTGCAATTGCTCTATTTTTTTGTATACTACTGTAACGTCGGCACCCTTCTCCAAATGATAGCTGTACAAGTCCTGGAGATCGATAGTATTAATATGCTGGCTGCCGGAAAACACAATATATTTAGCAGATCCCCGTTTAAAAAGATCCAGATTATTATGATAATGCTGAAGGTCGCCAAGAGAAGTATCGGTGGGATCATTCCAGTCCGGAGGCAAAATAAATAGTCCCCCATGCTTGCGATTCATATCCCAAGATTTCCCGTCACCCAAATGGTCCATTAAAGAACGGTATTTACGGCGAACAAACAGGCCCACGCTCTCCAGATCCGCACGCATCATATTGGAAAGCACAAAATCTATCAACCGATAACGACTGGCAAAAGGTACGGCTGCACCACAGCGGAAATAAGTGAGTTCATTTAGTTTATCGAGTTCATGATCCAGATTAATTACACCCATGAGTTGCTTCATCGGAATCCACCGTCCTCTTATAATTTATAAGAAAGTATAAGTTTCACTATATACTTTATCCTTATAAATCTCGCATAAACGCTTACCGTCCCTAGAAGGACGCCGAAGGCGTTTTAGCTTGATTATATGGTTTTGGCCACAGCTGATTTACGTTTCTTGCTTTTATTGTCGATCAGCAGAATTTCGTTCTCGTTCTCCCGCTCGATGCCTATTTCCATATAATCGTCGATTACCGTATTCTCACTAATAATCGCTTTATGAATGCGTACGTTCTTACCAATCTTAACCTTAGGCATAATTACGGAGTCCGTAATCACACTGCCTTCACCTACTTCTACGCCATAAAAAAGAACCGAGTGCTTCACTTCACCATGCACAATGCAGCCTTCATTAATAATGCATCCTGACACTTTCGCCCCAGGTGCGACATATTGGGCAGGTTGATTCGGATTGCGTGTAAATATGCGCCAGCTGGGATCATTTAGATTAAGCGGTGGATTATCGCTCAGTAAATCCATATTCGCTTCCCACAGGCTGGCTACCGTACCGACGTCTCTCCAATACCCTTCAAAAGGGTACGCAAATAAAGAGTTCCCGTCTTCCAGCATCAAAGGAATGATATCTTTACCAAAATCGTGAGATGATCCTATATTCTCTCCGTCCTCCAGTAAATGCTTGCGGAGAATTTCCCATTTAAAGATGTACACACCCATAGAAGCTAGCGTGCTTTTTGGCTGTGCAGGCTTTTCCTCAAATTCGTAAATTTTCAGATCGTCCTCCGTATTTAAGATTCCAAATCGACTTGCTTCCTCCAGCGGAACGTCAATCACAGAAATCGTGCAATCTGCGTTTCTCTCCTTGTGGTATTGCAGCATAGCATGATAATCCATTTTATAAATGTGATCACCGGATAGAATAAGGACATGCTCGGGGTCGAACTGATCTACAAATTTAAGATTTCGATAAATCGCATCGGCTGTTCCCCGATACCAGCTGCTTCCATTCTCACGTTCATGCGGTGGCAATACGAATACTCCACCATTCTTACGGTTCAAATCCCAATCACTGCCTACTCCGATGTAAGAATGTAGTATAAGTGGCTCATACTGTGTCAATACACCGACAGTATCAATACCCGAATTGGAGCAGTTACTTAAAGGAAAGTCGATAATCCGATAAGTGCCCCCAAAATAGACAGCGGGCTTGGCAAGCGATTTGGTTAAACCTTTCAATCTTTTGCCTTGGCCTCCAGCCAATAGCATGGCTACCATTTCTTTTTTCTTCATGGAAAAGCCTCCCTTGACTTATGGGTAATATAAAGTTCAGCAAACCTAGGATGAATGAACAGAATTCCAGAAAGAAGTGAATTAGAAAAGAAATACACCAGAAAGAAATGAGCCTTGATAGGAAGATGACAAAGTTGAAAAAACGAGGAAGGAAATTTTACACGTTCGGATGATCTAACCTAAAATAGGGAGAGCATTCTCCAAAATCAAGAGCCTGAATCAGGAGATTATCCTTATTGTAAAGTGTTCTATATTCTTCGTCAAAACCCTTTATCGCAATTCCGAAAATCCGGAATTTTTAACCCTGTTTGTCATTAAACACGTTAATATTCCTTATAACTAGATTAACCAATTTAAAGCCATGTGAAAGAAATTCGCTCATTTATTCTAGAAAAAGTATCCTCCGGTCTTCAGCAAACATTCAACCGGATATGGCATAATGAAGCTATCTATCACCGATTTGGAGGAACCTATGATGAAAGCAGTACAAGGAGTTCGACTTCTGCTCGTAGATGATGAGCCTCATATATTACAGTTCCTGGAACTGGGTCTCCTTAATGAAGGTTTTGAAGTAAGAACCGCGTCGGACGGGCTAAGCGCCATTTCAATTGCAGCTGAATTCAAGCCCCATGTAGCTATCCTGGATGTTATGATGCCGGGTATGGATGGATTCGAGGTATGTCACTATCTGCGCTCGGAAGAGACAGAGGTAGCTGTCATCATGCTTACTGCAAAAGACGAAGTGGATGATCGCGTAAAAGGACTATCTATTGGTGCTGACGACTATATGGTCAAGCCCTTCAGCTTTGATGAATTACTAGCGCGGATCCAAGCGCGGCTGCGGAATCAGTTTCCGGGGCTGCTAGGTGAGGTCCGCTGCGGTCCTTTCCGAATTGACAGCCGGCGAAAGGAAATTCGCTTCAGGGAGGAAGTACTTGAACTATCCCCTACGGAATACGAGTTATTACAGTATCTCGTTATCAATCACGGCCTTGTACTCAGCAAGCCTATGATTCTTGATAAAGTGTGGGGCTATGATTTTGGCGGTGAGGAAAATATTGTTGAGGTCTATATCCGTTCGCTTCGTGAGAAGCTCGGAGATAAGGAGCACCGTATTATCCGTACCCTGCGGGGCGCAGGCTACCGGGTGGATCTATGAGCACTCCCATCTTCAGATGGCTTCGCAGACTACCTGCACCACGTTCCCTGCGTAAACAGCTGCTTGCCACATCGCTGCTCATTCTATCAGGATTGCTGCTGCTAATTGGAGTCTTACAATATATCCTTATGCGAGATTTTATATACAGCAATAGAGCGGAGTCTATGGAAGCGCAAATACGTTCTGTCCCCCGTGAGATGTTTTTCAACTTTTTTAATTCCTATGACGAGGACACCACAGGTATAAATGACACGAACAACGAGTTTAACAGCAATTTCCCGATGGAAAGAGAAGACATGAATAAAATGCCAAGTGGGCTGCGAACTGGCGAGAACCGGCGTCCGCTTCTGCTTGATGCCCATACAACTCTCGCCATGTACAGCTCGGATGGCACCTTCAGGGATTTACAGCAATTGACCCTCTCAGATATAGCAGCACCCAGGTTGACCAATGAGCAATACGATGCGCTGCTGATTCACACCACAGATAGGGCAACAGGAAATTACAAGCTCATCCAAGCTGAAGACGGCACTGAACATCTAGCCATATTCATGAATCTTTATAGGCCTGGAAATACTAGATTGCTGCTGCAAATGAGTGTGAGCACGGGGCCATTAACGGATGTGATTATGCAGCAGCTGCTGATCTACGCAGGTTTGTCAGTGATTGCTTTATTGACTGGATTATTCCTATACTTGCCGGCCCTGCGAAAGACGTTAGTTCCTCTTTCTAATATGGGAGAATCGGCTGAGATCATTAATGCCGGTAATTTGGACATTCGGTTTCCAGTTGACCAAGGACAGGCCGAGATCGACAAGCTTGCTCATTCATTCAATGGTATGCTCGAACGTCTCGAAATATCCTTTCATAATGAACGGGAGGCCAAGGAGCAGATGCGCAGGTTCGCTGCCGATGCTTCTCACGAGCTTAGAACTCCGCTTACCTCAATACACGGTTTTCTTGAGGTCTTGCTGCGGGGCGCCGCCGATAATAAAGAACAGTTATATAACTCGTTGCGAAGCATGCATGGTGAATCGAAACGGATCAATAAGCTGGTCGAGGATCTGCTACTGCTCGCTCGAATGGATGGAGCTCCACAGCTGCAGATGACTGACCTGATTCTCAGCGAGGTAATTCACGAAATGAAGCCGCATCTGCTTTTGCTCGCAGATCAACGTAAAGTTACTTTTGATATCTCCTATGGCATCCGTGGTAAATATGATCCCCATAAGCTCAAGCAGGTGATTCTGAATCTGTTCCACAATGCAGTTCAGCATACCGATGCCGCGGCAGGCAGCATTCATCTCTCTTTACAAGCCGCAGGAAATCAGGCTCTCTTAAGCGTGCGGGATAATGGCTGCGGAATTCCCGCAGAGCATATCCCACATATCTTTGATCGATTCTACCGCAGTGACTCCTCTCGCACACGTAAATATGGCGGATCAGGTTTAGGCCTCTCTATCACAAAATCTATTGTCGAGGCGCATCACGGCAAGATTAGTGTAAATAGCACCGTCGGCGAGGGGACAACATTTACGGTCAGCCTCCCTTGTGAGGAAGGATTAGCCAAGGAACAGTAACAACCGTTATAATTAAGAGGAACTGGAGCATCGCTCCACAAAACCAAGCGTATGCTTTCGTTGCCAGTTTTGCTATGTAGTCCATTCTAAGGAGCATCGCTCCACAAAACTTTTAGGAGGTAAATACATGTACGAAATCGCCGTAATTGGCGCCGGTCCTGCCGGTGCAAGCGCAGCCCTGTTCGCCGCCAAGGCGGGCAAAAAAACGCTGCTGATCGACAACGATAAGGGCATGACCCGCAGAGGTTGGTTTGAGAACTTTTATGGAATTTCCGAAGTAGGTGGTCCTGAGCTGGTCGAAACTGGGCATAAGCAAGCCGTTAAATTTGGCGCTGAGCTGGTTTCCGAGCAGGCTATCAACCTCACCTCCAGCGGCAATGGTTTTGTCATTGAAACTGAAGATGGAATTATCTATGAAGCAAAACATGTTATTCTTGCCACAGGCGCCCTTACAGATCTAGCTGCCAAAGCTGGCGTAGAGACTAAGGATGGTACAGAGCCAAGAATCAAAACTGTAGTAGCCGTTGATGCTGAAGGCAAAACGAATATCGCAGGTATTTGGGCTGCTGGTACTGTTGCTGGAGTAAGTGTACATGCCATTATTACCGCAGGCGATGGTGCGAAGGTAGCTATTAATGTAATTAGCGAGTTAAATGGCGCGCGTTACGTTGATCATGATGTGTTGAAAGCTTAATCTTCAGTACTCAAATCATAATCCGGAGGATGATTCTTAGGAATCGGTCTTCCGGATTTTTTCGTCACCAAGGAGAACCAAGTTACGAGATTTAAAAATAACTGCACTTGATGCAGCTATTTCAAACAATAACACCCACACGGCTGTTTTAAGTGTATTTTATGCAACTCAAAACAGGCTAAATGAGCATTATAGCTAAGATGTGAAGATATAGATGTATCAAGTGCAACTAAATCGATTTGCAGCTGTCCCCCCATACTTTTAATTGTATAAAGTACACCTATTTGCTCGTCCCTCACCTGCCCTTTGAACACCACACGCAAAAAAACTGCTTCAAAACCTCATGCCACCGCCGAAGCCGATGTTATGATCATTTGAAACAGTTCCTCTCCCTCAACTGTGTATACTCCGATGCAAGGAGTCCACTTCTTCTTCTCTTCCCTTAAGACTAGCAGCCAGCTCCTGCAAATACGGAACCAATAATGGGCGCAAATCCTCCCGCATCAAACCTACCTCCAGCGTGGCTTTAATGTAACCAAATTTATCACCAATATCATAACGTTTGCCGATTAAATCCAGCGCCAGCAATCCTTCTTGCCGGCATACCTCGTGCAAAGCATCCGTCAGTTGATATTCACCGCCCGCTCCACGTTTGAGGTTAGCCAGCACTGAGAATATCGAAGGCTCCAAAATGTATCGCCCCATAATGGCGTATTCTGAAGGTGCTGTTTCAGGCGAGGGCTTCTCTACCAATCCTTTTACTTCATGAACTCCATTTAGTGAGCCGCTGGAAGCTATAATCCCATATTTGTTAACCTCCTGCCGTGGCACCTGCTGCACACCGACGATAGTCTGCTCCTCTTGCTCATACAATCTCATCATCTGCAGCAGCGCCGGGTCCTCCGAAACCATAATATCGTCACCAAGCAAAACAGCAAAAGGTTCATCACCGATAAATTGTTCCGCACAAAGGATGGCATGGCCCAGTCCCAGCGGCTCTTTTTGCCTAATGTAATGGATGCTCGCTAGCTCACTGATTAGCTGGACTTCACGAAGTAGATCCTCTTTCCCTTTTTCCAAAAGCGTCTGCTCCAGCTCCACCGATTTATCAAAATGATCTTCAATCGACTTCTTATTGCGGCCGGTCACGATGATAATACTTTCAATACCAGAGCGGACGGCTTCTTCTACGATATATTGAATCGCTGGTTTATCCACAATGGGCAGCATTTCTTTTGGCTGAGCCTTAGTGGCAGGCAGGAAACGAGTGCCTAAGCCCGCGGCGGGAATGACAGCTTTTCTAATCTTCATCATGAATCCCTCCCTTGCAGTTTATTTACGGAGATGGGTCACAGGGTGCTCACGAATGTTCTTTTGCTGCCCCTTACCTTCATAGAACTCTTGGACAATATAAAGCGGACGTCCCTTAGTTTCGTCATAAATCCGGCCGACATACTCACCTAGTATTCCTAGCATAATGAGTACAAATCCGTTGAAGGTCAGCGTAATTCCAATCATCGAAGCCCAGCCCTTAACAACTGAGTCTGTAAAAATCACCAGGTACAAAACATACATAAGGTACAGAAAACCAGAAGCCGACAGCAGTGCGCCCAAATATCCTGCCAGCTTCAGCGGCTTATAGGAAAAGGAGGTAATTCCGTCCAAAGAGAGCTTGATCATACGTTTTAGTGGATATTTAGTTTCCCCCGCCAGACGTTCATCCCGTTCATATTCAATCGCCTTCTGACGGAAACCAACCCAGCTGACCAGTCCGCGCACGAAACGGTTTTTCTCCGGTAGACGTTTGAGCTCTTCGCAGACCCTACGATCTATAAGCCGAAAATCACCCGTATCCACAGGGATAGAAATATCGGTTGAATAACGCAGAATTCTATAAAAGAGGCTGGCCGTCCACTTTTTGAATAAGGATTCACCATTACGCTTCACCCGTTTAGCATATACAACTTCATACCCCTTCTTCCATTCCGCAATCATGTCCAAGATCAGCTCAGGCGGGTCTTGCAAATCAGCATCAATAATGACAACTGCATCCCCAAGGGCATAGTCCATTCCGGCAGTAATAGCGATCTGATGTCCAAAGTTACGTGACAAATCGATCAGCTTCACACTCTCATCCCAGTAGCTATATTCCTCGATCATCTGGGCACAGTTGTCGGTGCTGCCGTCATTCACGAAGATCAGCTCATACACTTCCTCCGTCATTGCCATCACTTTTTTAATACGGCGATACGTTTCCTGAATGACTGCCTCTTCATTAAACATCGGTATAATAATGGAATAGCGCACGTTGATACTCATGAGCAGCTCCTCCTTTAATTTGAATGCTGAAGCGTGCCTGTAAATGTATTAGCACGCTTCGTATCCTCAAACACTGAACTAGTTAACTGTAACTTTGTATAACGTTCCGCTGTTGCCAGCGTCGTTTCCTGCCCAATCCGCTGCTGGAACCTCTGTGCCATTGTCGGTAATCCAGGTAGAGAGCGTAGAATTCCCTCCACGTCCACCACCCATACCGCCGCTGCTCAGCAGGAAGTATTTCACCTTTCCACTCTTTACTAACGCCTTTAGGGTATCTGTGGTATATACTGTGTCCGAATTGGAAAAACCGTTCAAAATAACAACCGATGCCCCCTTATCGACGATATAAGGAGCTGCTGTGCCATAATCCAATACGGCAAACAGATAAGGCTCCCCGGTATTATTTTCCTCCAGATAGGACAACAGACTCTCGTTCGCACTTGTGGCGCTATTACGCCCAAAGTTGCTAGAATTGCCGCCCATTCCTCCTCTGCTCTCACTGCTCCCTGGTCCTGCTTCAGGGGTTTGGCTATTCAGACCATAAGTAATTGGGGTAGCTGCCCAGTAGAGCGGGCCAATTAACAATACTAGTACAGCAACAATACTTGCCGAGAAAACAAATGGCTTCTGCTTGCCTTTAAGAACGACCAGCACCAAAGAAACAACTATACCGGCAGCCAGAATGCCAATCGACCAGCCCCTGCCAATCGTATCGTCATAAGGATGAATAATGTAACATTGAAAAACTGCTGTAACCAGCGTCGCAACTGGCAATAGCCATGACAGCCAACCAGAGTGCTCACGATACAGACTCCAGAGCTTTGACCAGCCTGCACCGACCAGCGCGGCTATCGGCGGAGCCATCATCACCAGATAATATTGATGGAAGAATCCCGCAATACTGAAGAATCCCATCACCGGCACCAGCCATGCTAACCAGAATAGAGCTTCTTTATGCCCTTGCGTAAAGTTCCTTCTCCGCAGATTAGCGAATAATCCAATACAACCAAACAATACAAAAGGCAGCATCCAGCTTGCCTGACCTGACAGCTCTGATTGGAACAGGCGCAGTGGACCTGCGGTTCCAGTATTGAACATTCCTCCACCGCCGCCATTCATGCCGCCGCGTTGTCCTTGGCCCCCACCTTCACCACCAAATTGCCGGTTTTGATTATCTGTTCCACCGCCGAGTGGTTGCCCTGGAGAACCTCCATCATCGGTGCCATTTTGACTGTCTGAGGTTGAATTTATGCCTTGCCGACCCGAAAATGCTCCACGTCCGCTATCCGTACCATTTTCAGCATCTGCCCCGTTCATAGCGGGTCTTTCACCGTTCATAGCTGGCATCTCGCCATTCATGTTCGGCATCTCACCACCATTCATTGAAGGCATTCCACCTCCGCCACCACCTGTCCCCCGATCACCCGTCAATCGCGCGACACCATTATAACCAAAGGCAAGATTGAGCACGGAGTTAGTACCGCTGCTGCCGATATAAGGTCGTTTACTAGCGGGAATCGAATCCACTATCACTGCCCAGGATAACGAGACCACGAGTAATATAGCTGTCGAGGCCGCTAATACTCCAGTTTTTCGCTTCCAGTTCACTTTCGCAGCCAAGACATAAAAGAGATAAAAAGCCGGCAAAACCATATAAGCCTGCAGCATCTTCTCATTAAACCCAACACCGATTAAAGCAAATGCGGCAAGGAGACTGCCCAGCTTATTACTCTTCGTTCCTTTAAATAAAAACCAAACCGCCAACAGTAACGTGAATACTAACAGAGCATCAATGTTATTCGTCCGGCTAACAGCCGCCGCTACTGGAGTTGTTGCCATGGCCAGCGCTGCTAAACGTGCTGCTGCTTTACCAAAGGTAGGTTCTACCAGAAGGTATACGAGCAACACGGAGCCCACGCCCCCAAGCGCCTGAGGTAAAATCACACTCCAGCCATGCAGCCCGAAAATGAGTGCGCTAAGAGTCTGAATCCAAAAGGTGACTGGTGGTTTATCCACCGTGACTGAACCTGCAGAGTCGAGTGAAGCGAAGAAGAAATTATGAAAGTTTTGCAGCATACTTCCCACGGCAGTGGTGTAGTATGTATTCACATAGTGGTCATTCCAAACTCCATAACCGTACAAAAAAGCAGCGAGTATTAAAATGAGCCACAGTATAAGATCCGAGCTTATTTTTCTAGCAAAACTCATCTCCATTTCACTCCTATCCCTTGATCATTCTATATGCCGGCAGTTCTGTAACTCCGGCCCAAGCTTTCCGTAGGTGTATTATTTCATCCATACCTTAACTCTCAATGAGTGCAAGCTGAATGTTTGCTGAATAAATGAGGCTGCCGGAACGCAAAAAAGACCCCACAATGTGGAGCCTTTCGGTACCCTGTTCAATCCAAACTATGTTATTCCATCTTGCCTATGGCAACAAGCTTATTCACCGTGTTCCAGTTGCGTGCGGTAATGGGCATCCCGAGTATTTTGTCAAAAGGGACTTTAAAAAGCGATGATTGGCTCACACTGACCTCATATAATATATACATCTCTCTGCCGACAAAACGCACTTTATCCGGTCCATTCTCATAAGTGCACAGTTTATCCAATGCTTCCCCTGAAGGCTCGGCTGGTAAAAAAGTAACATACCATCTTTTGAATTCCTCTGGCTCGGACAGCTGAAAAGGATCGTTAGCGATCACATTCTCCATTTCTGCTAAAGTACGGATAATAACAGAGACCTCGAATCCAAAAACCTCATGAATCTGACGTTCAATGACTCCTCTAAGCAGGCTTACCGAACCTTCATCACTCTCAAAAACGACATTTCCACTCTGAATATACGTTCGTACATTTGCAAATCCAAGAGACTGAAACATCGCCTTCAGGTCCAACATTTTAATAATTTTGTTCCCGCCGACGTTAATTCCACGCAGCAGCGCTATATAGGTAGTCATAGAATACGCCTCCGTTTTTGTGCCATGATCAGCTTACCTCTGCGGCTAAGGTGTGTAGACGTTTACGAACTTCTTTTACCAGCAGCTCCTTCTCTGGAGGCGAAAGCCCCTCCACCAGACGTGCGGCAGCGATCGGCAAAATCCAGCGGTCTACGTCCTCATAAGTGTGTCCTGATAATCTGAGATACTCTTGAATGTATCCCTTAGTTAATCTTTTTCTTATAAAACCTAACATTAATTTGGAGAAGGCCGAAGCTCCCGGAGGCATAGCTCCCAAACTGAACATCACTACGGAACGCGCAGCATCTCCAGCAGGTTCTCCCACTACACCCGTCATCCAGTCGATCACCCAGAGCTGTTCATCCATAAGCACATTGTCGGGATGAAAATCCCCATGACATAAACGAGTGCCTTCCGGCAGCTTCTCCAGATACTTCAAAATGACGGATTTTTCCTCTTCGCTCAGCATAGGGGCAACCATGATCTGACTTTTCAGCATATCCTTTTGCTGGCCGATTTCCTCTGTAGTTTCAAGCTTATGTAAATCACAATGAAGCCCCGCCATCAGCCTGGCATATTGGGTAACTTTCCAAGGCTTCTCACCCATCACCTTTAGTAAAGAGGGACCCTGAATTTGTTGAAAAACGATACCTTGTCGATTCTGTTCAGAAATAAGCTCAAAAGGCTGGGGGGTCCGAACACCCCGCGCATGTACAAACTGGCTGATTTTATATTCCCGGCTGACGTGTTGCTCTGCTATATCCTCCCGGTACAATTTAAGAATCCTCTGATCGTCATGCTGCCAGATCTCCGCTGTTCTGCCTTCCCCAACAAGCTTGGCCTTCATTCGGTATCCTCCATTTAGTCCAGATTAATGTGGGTAAAATGCTCAACTACCGGAAATGGGTCGTAGTAATGGTGAAGGAGTGCTTTCCATTCCTGATATTGGCTGGATTCTCTAAATCCAACAGTGTGGTCTTCAAGCGTTCTCCACTTCACCAGCAACAGATACTTATGATCATCCTCCAAGCAATGTTGTAATTCATGGCCCATATAACCTTCTATCGAGGAGATTAAGCTTGATGCCTCCTTGAAGCTTTGCTCAAATTCAGTAGTCAAACCAGGCTTCACTTGCAGCATCGCAGCTTCCAAAATCACACTCATCATCTCCTAAAGTTATTAATTTAAAGCATCCCGGAAAAATTCATGATAGAAATTAATGATGACCAGCAGTATTGCTAGTGACTCGTTGACACTGCCTACCTCCAGCGAATGATTGGCATCATCGATTCTATACACCTTCAAATGATTCAGCCCACTAATTTCACCCGAATGCTCTTCACCAAATAAGGGGTCACTGCCTCCATAAATTACAGTCCCCCGACTCCGCTGAATCAGCGGCACCGCCTCAGGCAACGGGGTGATATATAGATGAGACGTCTTCTTCTGTATTTCTAGCTCATCAGCTATTCTACCTGCAATAACAGCTCCCATGCTTTTACTTATAAAAAGAAACCTCTTATAATCCGGCAGAGAAGCAATCACGGCTTTACATTCCTCAATGATAATACTCATTTCTTCACGCTTGAAATCCACCCTAGCACTCTGGTAACCATATTCTAAAAGCAGAACATCACAATTATGCTCCCGGGCAGCTTTAGCCGCATAATCCAGCAGAGAGCGATCAGCTGAATAATTTTTACCCGGAAAAATAACAGCCAGCGCTTTGGAACCTTGGGTGATATATTTATGTTTAACCTCTCTACCCCAATAAGAGGACATAATGATATTGCTAACGTTCATACATGTTTCCCCTCTTCTACTCCTTAGACGGATTTAAAATGTTTAAAGAAATCTATCGTTTCTTGCAAATCTGCCTCATCTTTATAGATACTCATTACTCGCCCAATTTCAAGCGCAAAATCTACATATCCATTCGGCTTAGCGGTAATGATTGTTCCATCGACAACGACGTTAGATACGCCGGATTCATTGTCCACATAAACCTTACCATCCAGTACTCCGGCAGCCTTAAGAATGGATACCCCACCGCAAATGCCCGCGATGACTTTGCCTGCTCGATTCAGGCTTCTGATTAAATCTAATAGAGCCTCCTGCCCTATTAAATTATCTGTTTCCCCACCAGGGATAATCAATAAATCTATGGTGCTAACGTCCACATTTTCAACCAATACTAATGGATTCACAGAAAAACCCTCGCAGGAGATTAACGCCTTATCTTCCAAGCTTAAGGTATAGACCTCGCCCTTTGTTTTCATAAAATAAGCTGCCAATGTAACCTCAAACTGCACAAAGCTATCATATATAAGAATATATGTATTCAATGATAGATCAGCTCCCCTGTTCTCAATAAAAAAGTAAACTCTATCTATGTATCTATCATTATAGCATCATCGCCTTCTCCTGAAACTTACGGACTCAGAGGACGCTATTTGCACATTTCCCGCGGCTTTAAAAGCGTAAATGTGATCAAATAAAACGAAATAAAAAAAGACACGGGCAACCAGCCACTTTAAGGCTTACGAGACACCTGTATCCTCCTATTAGAGCTATTGCTGCGACTGCGGCGCTAGCTGTTTATTTTTACGCCGGCTCACAACAATTTCAGCGCAAATCCATAACATCAGTGGAATAATCACCTGAAAAGGAAAGGCGTATATTTTATAAATATGGTAAGAAAAATAGTACATTTCCATAATATCCTTGTACACAAAATCCGCAAAATAGATCATGAGTAGTCCCATCTGAAGCACAACAGAGCGGTAACTCTTGAGCTTGAGTACTTTTGCTATCCCACTACTCGCTACATACAGACATAAACTTGTCTTGATAAAAGTAGTGATTACAAAAGCAACTGCCGATGAACCTTCAATTCGGGTCAGAAAATCACCTACATTAATACGGCCAGCAGACACATAAGCGGGAAAATATAAACTGGATAGAACTTCAGGACCCAGCATCAACAGGTTACGCAAAGTAGCCATAATGATAATCACCCCTGAAATTACTAGACTACCAAATAATATCTTCCGTATTGAGCTCTTGTCCGATAAATTACTGAATGCTCCCAGAAATATTACAATCTCCGCAAATGGAAAAGAAAAAGTACCCAGAGTGTCGCTTAATAAAGGCTGCCAGCCTTTGTCCAACAGAGGAAGTAAATGATGATATTCCAGTCTGGAAAAGGCGAGTGTTATCAGTACTAAATTAACAAATACAGCAAACAGCAACAGGAGCTTAGCGCTTCTCCCCATCACTTCAATCCCCGCCTTAACCACCCAAACACACAATAGTCCCAGACATATCATAGGTGCTAACATAGGGGTATCCGTTAAGGTAATTGTGCGACTGAATTCTCCAAAGTTTCTAATAATTAGTGCCCCCAAATGAAAGGAATACCATATATAGAGAGTGGAGATGATTCGACCCAGGATTCCGCCAAACACGGTAATCAACATATCAAATAGATCCTTACCCGGTAATAGGACGTGGAGTCTGGCATATATCAGCAAAAGTGGGGCAACCAGCACCATAGCTAACAATACGGCGATCCAGTTACTGTTACCGGATTGTCCCGGTACGCCCATAAATATTGAAGTCCCCATAATAAATAAGACAGCAATACTAATAGCATGCCCTGTTGATATGATCTCTTTATTCATACTCTATTCTCCCTTTAGGCTAATACCTAGAATAGCTTCTTGATCCAATACACAAGGAATGGTGACAGACTAGGAATCGACCATCTCATTGCCAATGCAAAGGCAATACAGAATGAAATTAGACATAATGCAGAAGAAACATAAAAATCCCGCTTCATCCCCTGCTTCCACAGACCATAAGGATCGATTAAAATAATTACTACATAGATAAACATGACCACCACAACCAATATTATCACCTATTTTTGATGAATCTTGATAGACCTTGTCGTTTGTGCACTGTTCTCAATAATCACCTTGGAATTCACTACTACTTCTACGTTGGAAAATTCTTTCACCCAGTTTTTCTCGATTTTCTCCCAGGTCCGCGGCATTTTCTCATGAAGGAGCTCTCCAAACCCAAAAATATCTGCATGGTAATCCTTCTGAACCTTATGAATAACTGAGAAAATCTGCTCTTCTAGTTCTTTTTCAGCCCACCTTTCTATCGTCTTCTTGCTGTCCAGACTATTGAATTCGCCCGAAGATTTGACCTCGTCCAATCCGGCATGTGTCAGTGTATTAAGTTTTATTTGGAGCTTACCATTTACCCATACAGGTTTTATTTTTGTGCGATTGGATAAAATCTCGAGCGAAAAGTTAGGCTCTCCACTTTCATCCTTTACGATTAACACACCTCCCTGGATTTGATTGTTGGCAAACAGCATGTATTTCGTTTCTTCGCCACTGATCATACCGATCATTTTATCCATTTTGAATATAGCTGTTCCGCTAACTCGTGCATTCTTCATCTTATTTTGTTCATGGACATAAATTAACGGAGCGATAGCATATTCTCCAGAAGCCTCAAGCTTGTCAATGAAATCCCAGATTTCCACAACAGGCGCTGTGCTGACATTCTTCTCAGTTCTCATCTGCTGTGCAAGTGCGTAAGACATAATACTCTCAGTTGAACTGCTTAGGCTTATGATTTCTTGAGCCGGTTTGTCTTTAGCGACAAAGATATACACATCTGATCGGGTTTCCGTATCCCTGTTGTACCAATCAATTACTTTGGTGACTCCCTCCCTTGCAATCTCCTCACTGAGGATAATCGCCTTAGAATGGCTCCAAAATAACTTTTTTCCAGTAATCGAGATCATCCCCCGCACAATATCAAACATGGTTTCGCCCGCGAGCGTAATCATTTTGAAGCCAGCCTGACTTGATTTCAACCCTTCCTTCGTATCTACAATTTCTGTCGTTACCAATAACTGACCGTCTTTTTTCCCCTTATCAATTGCGACCCCAGCAACAATCGACATATCGTCAATTTCAAAGTAGTTCCAGCAGCCTGTATTGCAGATCAGAAGCATCATGGATATAACAATCAGAAGTATCCTTTTCAGCTTGCTCATGGTCTTCTCCTTACTTTATTGGAACCTTTTCTCCTCATATTTCGTGCCCCAATCAACGCCGGACGCAGATACATATGCCACCACGGCGCCCTGATCGCTGTATCTTTAATGTCCTGAGGACGGATAGAGCCTACTTCAAGCATGTATGGAACCCCAAAGCTGCGCAAACTCATCAAATGTACTACTAAACCAAGCATTCCAAGAAAATATCCGTATATCCCCAGGAAAAAACTCGCACCCAGCAGCAATGTTCTTACGATAATTAAAGGACCGGTCAACCTAGGATTAAGTAGCGTCATGATCCCTGTTAAACCGACTACAATAATCATTGGAGCACTCACTATTCTGGCCTCCACTGCCGCTTGTCCTAACACGAGAGCGCCTACGATACTGATAGCCTGCCCTATATAGGTAGGTATCCGCTCGCCCGCCTCTCTTAATATTTCAAAAATAGTTAACATGAATAGCGCCTCTACTATTGTAGGAAAAGGGACTGCTACTCTTGCTGTAGAAATACTGAGCAACAACATGGTGGGGATCATTTCCTGGCTATAGGTAACTAAAGCTACATAAAGAGCAGGAATACTGATCGACAAAAAAGCTCCAAATACTCTTAACATTCGATTGAACGAACCAAAATAAAAGTTAATGTAATAATCCGAGCTGGCTTGAAAATTCTCTACAAATAGATAGGGAACGGTCATTGCAAACGGGCTGCCTTCTATAAGCACGGCAACTCTGCCCTCCATCATGTTACTGACTACGGCATCCGGGCGCTCTGTACTTCCTGTCATCTCAAAGGGCGAATAGGGTTCGTCTCTAATTAATTCCGCCAGAGATGCCGTGTCCAGAATAAGATCTATGTCAATCTGTTCAATTCGATTCTGTAATTCTTTGAGAATAGCCGGTGATGCCAAGCTCTCCATATAACAGATACATATCGGTGTTTTGGAACGTCTTCCCAGTGAACTAAAAACAAACTTTAACTCGGAGTCTTGCACCCTGCGCCGAATAAGGGTGAGATTCACTAACAGTGATTCCGTAAATCCTTCCCTTGGACCTTTGACACTTTTTTCGGTCACCGGTTCCGCAAGAGCTTTCGTCTCCCAACCCTGTGCCCCAATGTTCAGAACACCCGCAAAGCCGTCCATCAGCAGTAAGGTCTTGCCAGCTATAATCGAATAAATCATTTCATCAAAATCTTCAGAGGCGACCACATCACTAATGCTAATGACCTGCGTCCGGATGTTCTCCATCAGCTCGGCTTTATTGTCACAATTCTTTTTGGTAAAATCAAAAGCCATAACAGGCTTAATAATCCCTTCCTGGATCAAATGCTTGTCAACCATTCCGTCAACATAGACTAACCCAAAGCGAAGACTATCAGTAAACATGTTGCTAAACACCCTGATTCTAAGCGTTTCATCGTCCTTGAATATGTTTCGAAACAAAGTCATCATTTCATCCAGTGACGTACTCAGAGTCTGCTCAGATTTTGTGTTTTTTTGAGACGTATTGCTGTTTCCACCTGCTGGCCGTTCCTCCACAGTAGTCACTCCTGTCAGAATTAGGTTTCCTAGAAATTATCCCCCGTCTCTCCAAATCCTATCCGCCAAAATTATACTGAAAAGGGATCAACAAGAAAGAAACGAGACTACTCCATACGCCGGGTTCGGCAGGTAAGTAACCCAATCAGCCCTTGGGGTCATGCCAATAGTGACTCACCGCATAACATCCTCAGACGCTTATGGACTCAGGCACGATAACACCGCATATATCCTCAGAGGCTTTCGGCTCAGGCACGTAACACCGCATATATCCTCAGACGCTTTCGGCTCAGGCACGTAACACCGCATACATCCTCAGACGCTTATGGACTCAGGCACGATAACACCAAATACATCCTCAGGCGTTTAAGGACTCAGGAGGCGTTATTTGCTCATTTATCGCCTTTTTGGCATAGTTTTGGACTCCAGTGCAGCTATTTCATCAAAAGTGGCTCATATTGGGCGGTTTTCATGCCAATAGCGACTCTGAGGACCGATAGCACGCCAAAAGTCCATAAATGCAACGTTTAGGGGCTACTGGGTCCGTTACCGCCGAATCACACTCATCCCTTGGGGTTTACGGACCTCGCACAATAACACCCAACACATCATCAGGCGCTTACGGATCTAGGACGATAACACCGAATACATCCACAGGCACTTAAGGACTCAGGAGGCGTTATTTGCTCAATTATTGCCTTTTGCGAACAGTTTCGGACTCCAGTGCAGCTATCTCATCAAAAGTGGCTCAAACCGGGCGTTTTTCATGCCAATAGTGACTATGGGGTCCGATAGTACGCCAAAAGTCGATAAATGCAACGTTTAGGGGCTACTGGGTCCGTTAGCGCCAAAACACCCTCTCCCCGGGGAGCTTACGGACCTAGCACAATAACACCGAACACATCCTCAGACACTTACGGACTTAGCCGCGATAACACCACTTGCATCCTCAGGCACTTACGGACTCAGGAGGCGTTATTTGCTCATTTATCTCCTTTTTGGCACATTTTCGGACTCCAGTGCAGCTATTTTATCAAAAGAGGCTCATATTGGGCGGTTTTCATGCCAATAGCTACTATGGAGTCCGATAGCAAGCCAAAAGTCGATAAATGCTGTGTTTAGCGGCTACTGGGTCCGTTAGCGATCTCTTGCGTGCAAATGACATACCATGAAGCAAAGTTTGTTTTAAGAGCATGGGGGATACGAGCATGTGATTAGGTGTTTTTGAGTTGTCAGCTCTGAGATAGCAACTTCGATCTAGACGTTTGAGGCTGGCATCTCTATGCTAGCAACTTTGAGTTAGGCCTTAGGGGTTGCCAGCTTGTTCTAGGCGTTTGGCACTGGCATCTCTGAGCCAGCAACTTTGAGTTAGGCGTTTGGGGCTGGCACCTTTGAGCTAGCAGCTTTGAACTAATAAAGCTGGCGTTCGGGACATACGGTCAGCAGCAAAAAACACAGGTACCCCACCAGTCATTGGCATGACTAGGACACCTGTGTTTTTTATAGCTTGTATTGCTGCACGATTATTGAAGCTGCTCAAACAGGCGGAAGATCACTGTCGCTGCTTGCGCTCTTGTAGCCTTGCCGTTTGGCCCAAATTGGTTGGATGTCATACCGTTAATAATTCCACTAATACGCATCGCTTCTACAGCTTTGGCTGCATCCGCAGACAACTGGTTCACATCAGAGAATGCTTCACCAGAAGCATTTGTTCCGTCAGTCAATGGGATATTAATCGTCTGAGCCAAACGATAAATCATGACTGCCATTTCCTGACGAGTAATCTCCTCGCTTGCACCAAAGTTGCCATCCGCTTTGCCTTTAACAATGCCGAGCTTTTGAGCGCTCGCAATCGGACTGGCATACCATGCCCCATCCTTAACGTCTGTAAATGTGCTTACAGCCGTCTCATCTAGTAAATCAAAAGCGTTCATCAATATTTTGATGAATTCTGCACGGGTTACATTTCCACTTGGATTAAAGTGTTCAGCATCCATCCCTTCGATTGCACCTCGTGCTGCGAGTGCTTCAATGCTGTTTAACGCCCAATTAGCTGTAGCGATATCTTTGAATGAAACATTCGAGTGAACCACTACATAACTGCCAAGCTGCGGCAAAGTTAACTCAAGCATCTGTGTTCCTGTATTAAATCTTCCGTTCTTAACGATCTCTAGTTGCTGATTACTGTTCAAGTAATAAACCACTACTTTATGAGCTTTCTCACCAGACTTCAGCGTATAAGGAAGTGCCAGCTTGACCCCCGATGTCTTCAGAACATCACTCGGAATAACCACACCGTCTACGCTAAGACTGATGTCTTTAATTGTACCAGCATTCAACTGACTGCTTACCGACAGTGGCAATCCGGATACATCTCCAGTGCCCACAATAAGCTTAAGTTTGCCGTTCTTAGCATCTGTGTAAGTCTTCAAGAAACTTTCCGGCAGCATTATGCTTGCTGTTCCTGTATCAATCTTGAGGGATTTAACATTTCCCGCTGCTGCCAGTGACTGCAGTGGCAGCTCAATTACAATTTGTTTCGCGTTTCCGGCAGGATTCACGACAATGGACAGAATACCATCCTTTGCATCTTTAGCTGCCTTTTCAACATCTGCGGCAGTGAGTTCAGCCAATGCTTTTCCATCTGCTCCGATGACCGTCTGGACCACGATTTTACCACTGCTTACAGCAGGGGCTATCGCAGACGCGCTAGGAGACGGTTTGGCCGTAGCTACCGGCACATAAGTACCCGGTGCCTCTGTTGGTTTTGGTATTGACGTTGGCGTTGGTGTCGCTGTCGGTACAGGTGTTGATGTTGGCGTAGGTGTTGGCGTAACTTCTGAAAGCAACTTCAGGCCCGCAACCGCCGCATTAAGCTGACTTAATGCCTCATCTATGTCTGCCTGAGTGGCAGTTCCACTCTCCAGCAACATCACTGCACGTGCTACCTCTTTCTCAAGAGTATTCCAGCTCTCCTCTAGATAAAGGCTCTTATCCAGAGTCTCTATTGCTCTAAGCTTCTCCTCCAAGGGTGCCGTTATGAGAGGCGGATTTACAGAAACTAATGTTAAGGTATACGTTCTGGTCGTTGTTTTATCCAGTGCCGTCACAATGACCTTGTAACCCGTTTGGATTTCTCCCGCAAGAGTAATGCTATCAGGTTCGTACACAGCGAAGGTAACCCCTACCGGAACAGTAAGTCCTTCCTTCAGCTCATCAAGCGTAGTCGTATCCGGTAAAATAATTTCTTTGGCTACCTGATCAATAGATCCGCCCGGAATTGTGATTCCGCTGATCGTTGCATCATGAGCTTCGACAGGCTGTAAGGCTTCAAAGGCATTTTTCAAATTGGAATATGCCACATTAATATCACCATCGGTAGCACCGTCATTTGCATAAGTGGCTTTAGCAGCCTCTAGTGCAATGCGTAGTGCCTCCCATTGCTCAAGCGTTCCGGTATAATTCTCTTCATTTACCGAAGGATCTTCCGCTGTATCAATGGCTGCTTTAAGTTTAGATTTATCGTACCTCACACTGATGCGGCAGCTGGCAGCAATATCGGTGCCCGCCACTTTACCAAATATAGTGAAGTCTGTAGCAATGGTGAGTTTGTTAAGGGGAATTTCCTCCCATACCACACTTGCCAAGCCTGTCGTTTTATCGGCGTAAGTTACTGTAACCTTAGCTGGAAGCGTAGGCACGACGTTAACTGTCGTACTCACCGCAATCTGTTCAATGCTCACAATCGCACCATGGTCGCCGGGAGCAGGAACTTCTCCTTCTGGCTTAGACGAAATAGCCCGCCATTCCTTAACGCCTGTCCAAATACTGGTGGACTGCTTATTAAGAATCAAACGGAGTTTATCCGTCTTCACCTCGTCAAAGGTTACCTCGTTAAATGCATTTCTTGCTTTGCCTTTCTCGCTCAAGCCCGATACCGGTACATATTTTCCAGCATCCTTATCCCAATATTCGAAGTTGTAATCTCCCGGTACCTGCACACCGCCTTCATCATCATAGAAGTACACGGAGCTGCCTGACAAAGTCACGGGCTCTTTCCAGGTCAGTTGCAGCCAGTGGCTTTCACCGGGACCGCCCCAGTTCCCATACTGAGTTTCTGCTTCGCTATTGTAAATACTTGCTGAAGTATAAGGGATATAACCATCATTAATGCCATACACAGACTCCCATGCCGAAGTGTATGAGGCACTAGGGGCAGCCAAAAGGGCAGCATTTCTGTATCTAAGGTTATCCAACGCCATCCGCATTTGATCCGTTGCCACCTTGATCTCTTCCAGCGTATATTCTCCCTGAGCCAGCAATGCCTTGGCAGCAGTCAGCGCAGCTTGCAGCTCTTGCCATGTTGCCGCAGTAAAATCATCCTTGTTCCGGACAAGTCTGCCGGAATCCCGATCCGCAAACTTCGCGATCATCTCTGTCAGTTCCGCAGTAGCTACAAATACGGTGACTGGAACCTTCACGACAGTTTCCAGTTCTCCATCGCTGACAGTCAGGCGGTATTCGTATTCACCAGTCGTCTTAAAGGTGGCTTGCAGCATGGCTTTATCAAGCCCTGTCTCCTCTACTTCTCCTTCACCTGAAATCTTCTCCCAGGTATAAGTCAGCTTGCCACTTGGCAACCCATCATCAACGATCTGCGGCATAATCGTCAGAGGAACATTTTGCTCAACCTTCAATGGTGTTTCTAGATAAACCTTTGGTGCCTGATTGGCAGCCGCCTTAACCTCCAGATTATTATTGTAGATCTGAATCTCCTTGATGGCGGTCGCAAGTTCCAGCGGATGCGTCACATGAATGCGAATCGCTGCAGTGTTAACCTTTTGGAACTCCACATTGTTATAGTTGGAAGCAATATATTCCGGATAGCGGAATTGTCCCTCCACTGGTTTCCAGCTTCCATCAGCATCCTGATATTCGACACCAAATGTCTGTGGTGTACCATAACCGTTCAGAAGCCGGTCATTATAGAAATAGACTTTTACATTGTCCACAGCCTGGACTCCATCAAATTTGAACGTAACCGTATCGACAGAATTCGGCGAACCGCCGAATAAAGCTGTGTTTGACGTATGATTAATTGATGCGATTGTCGAATTGTCCGCCAGGTTGCGGATATTCGAACCGCTCTTGATATAAGTCGATTCAACAGTAGTGCCTGAAGCAACAGCCAGATTCGTACCGTTATTAACAATATCAACGCCTGCTTTATTAAACATGTCGACAGTCTTCTCATTGCTGGCTAAGGATGTTTGATCTGCCGCAGCAAGCGTCGTAGCACTGCCTTTTTCATATAACACCTGTGTCTTCGAGTTGTCGCCAACGGCCCCAGTTACATCCCCTGAAGGTTTTTCCACCTTGCCAGTAGCTGTATCATAAATCAGATGGGACATTTCGTTAGTTGTCATTACGAGTTCGTCATTAATGAAGAGCGAATAACCTGCTGGAATACCTTGATAATGAGGATTGTCACTATATTTAGCAGGATCCTGCCATACGATAGATAAGTTAGCATCATGGTAACGCACGTTATCTACAGCAAAATAGTCATAATCGACATTAATCGGCCATAGCTCGATTTTGTCATCTGTCCGTGGCTGAATACCCGCCATATCTTCAACCACAGTGTAATTCATCATGCCAAGCGTATCGTGGTGAATCCATGCCCGTACCATATCTCCACTAGGGTTAGGAGGATTGTCTTTTGTCCATGGTGTGCCGAAGAAGTAATCCTCCAGCCAGAAAAATTCATTAGAGTCCAGGTGGTCCGTATTGCCCGGTTCCACTGTATGCAACCAAGCGCCCCAATCAAACAGTGTTTTGTAAACGTCACTGTTGATATTATCTATAGGATAATAGCGCAGAGAGGCACGAACGGTATTAATATAGTTTCCGAAGTTACACCAGGCGAACTGGTCTGTACCGAAGGCATCCGTCTTGCCATTCTTGAAATCTTCCACCCGCTTCATAATACTGTTCTGATCCGCTGTAAAGAAGGGAAAGATCGGATAATAATTCGGATCTGCGTAATCAGACAACTGGGATAAATATTTCGCCTCATATCCTTCTTCACCTTCAGATGGTACTACACCAAAGTTAAAGACAAACATGTTATTATCCCGCCAAGGGTTGAATACATCGGTACCACCCACAACTTTTTTGTGCAAAAAGCTGCCTGTACCATTCGTATCTGCCACACCGTCACCATCAAAGTCAGCCTTGTCGTACCACATCTCATTCAGAATTGAATTCTTAATATTCTGCGCCACAGTGTTCATTTTAGCTGCACCCGCAGTATCTCCAAGCTGCTCGTACATCTTCGCTGTTGCCACTGCATTGGCGTAGGTAGTAGAAGAGCCATCCAGCCGGGCATAGTTACCACTACCATTCCAGTGCATGGATACGGTATCTCCGTCATTACCTGTAATCGGACCATGGTTATAATAAACAAGATTTGGATTAGTGCCTTTAAAATGTTCAAGTGTGCCGGTAACATCAGTGGCGGAAAAATCAGCGAACTTCTTCAATATTTCCTGACCACCACCGTAAATCTTGTAAGCATCCCAGCCTACTTGCGACGTGTTCTGCATCATATCCCAAGTCCAGATGTTAGGACGTCCGGGATTATTTTTATAGTTCTTATTCTCGGAATATTCCCCTTGAGCCAGCCAGGTTCCATACAAGTAGGAAGGATCACGCAGCCATTTCAGATCCTGCATCGCCCAAGGTACACTGACCGTAATCCCGTTGTTGTAGCCGAGAACGCCCTCCATGTTCATTGGGAACTGCCAGTCATTGCCCGGAATGTTGGCATCCAGCAAATTAAAGCGGTTACACCACCAACGATAATAAAGTACCTTCTTCACATTCTCATCGGGAACATCGATATATGGAATGTTCTCTGCCCACCACTCATTGTACTCCCGCACCTGTGCGGAGAAGGCTGTATCATTGCTGTCAGCAGCCTTAAAGCTCTCATAATGCAGCTTTGAGCCCGGTATTTCATCCGCTAACCAACCCATGACCACCTTTTGGTCAACGGAGCCACCGGCGGGCACTGTAATCTCTCTAACCAGTTCATTTTCGGAAGGACTCATGCCGTTTCCGCTCAGATGAACATCCACGTAGGACATTGCTTCAACTACCTTTTGCCCGGCTTTGCCTACCATTAGTGGAGCAGCCACTCTGTAACCAACCAGCTCATCCCCCTCCGCCGCAGAGACGAAAGGTGATTTAACCTTCATCGTCAACGTTATATCGCTGGCCGTAGGATTCTTCAACTGAAGCAGTGTTACAGCACTGTTATAGCTGGAAATAAATTTCCGCTGGTTAATCTCCAGGCCTCCGCTTGTGTAGGTCTGATTCTCATGACTTGGGTAGTTCTTCCGCACATTTTTCTGTTCCGCCAAGTCTCCTGTAGAAAGGGTGATGTTATACATCGTGTCCTTGTTCAAAGTATCCGCGTAATGCACCGTTCCCACAAAACCCAGCTTGGTATTATCCTGAGTCTTCATGTACAAAGCGCTTCCCCGGCTAAACAGAGTATTGGCGCTAACTTCATCGTTGACATCATCCGGAATGACACCTTCGTTAACAAGCAAGGCATCAAGCCAAGGCAAATCGGAATTATCTTTTGCAAAAGCCTCAAAATCAAAAGCTTCAATCGCCTGCATCATTTCTCCGACGGTGACATCGCTGAAATTAACGCCTTCCTTAACAATAGAATTATCCTTCCACTTTGCCTGCCCATAATCGGTGCCTACGCCTTCATGATAGAAATCAGTCGTGTAGTTAGCCGATACGGGAACAATCCCTGCATTTAATACCACAGCCGCGCATAATGCCGCTACAGAAGCTCTTCTGGGCCATTTATGACTTGTCATTTGGATGAATTCCTCCTTTTTATCCCTTGATTCCTGTTAATGTAATACCCTCAACAAAATATTTGTTGCCGATCAAGAAAAATACTAGACAAGGAGCTGTAACGACGAGCGCCAGTGCCATGACCTGTTCATAGTTCGGAATGCGCATCCCGTTCACAATATACAAGCCCATAGGCAGCGTATAATCTGCTTCAGTCTTCAAATAAATCATGGTGTAGAAAAATTCATTCCAACAGTTGATAAAGCTGAACAACGCCACAACAATCATTGCGGGACGTATAAGCGGCAGCATGATGCGGGAGTAGATACGGAAGTAACCCGCACCGTCAATCTTGGCAGCTTCACTGAGTTCTAGCGGAATCGTCATGAAAAATTGCCGGAGCAAAAAGACAAAATACGCGTTGCCGCCTGCACAGAAAAAGGCCGGAATAATAAGAGCAGGTTTGCCAGCCAGTCCCAAAGAAGTGTACAGAGAATATTGTGGCAGCAGGGTTACGGCACTAGGCAGCATCATCGTACTGATGACCAGCACGAACCACATCCCGCGCAGCGGAAAGTTCAGCTTAGCAAAGGCATACCCAGCAAAGCTTGTCGTCAGCACCGTCCCGATCACATAAGGAACTACAATCGAAACTGAATTCCAAAGCTGCCGCAGGAACTGAATACGTTCCAATCCAAGCCGAAAATTATCGACATTTAGTGACTCTGGGAAAAACACAGGCGGCCGCGCCAGTATTTCTGTATGGCTCACGAAGGCACCTCGCAGCAGCCAATAAAGCGGAAAAGCAAACACCACTACGAGCAGACAGGAGAGCAGAATCAGCCCGGTATTGATGGCTTTAGCTCTTTTCTTTTTTTTCTGGATACTTGTATAATTCATAATTGCGGTAGCCGCCATTATCTCGCCTTCTTTCTTTTGCCCATCGAATCGTCCCTTTTAAATGCGCCCTGGAAGTAGAACAGCACACCAGTAATGGCCATAGTGATTAGGAAGACGACCCATGCCTCAGCAGACGCCAAACCGCGCATCCCTACCTGAACAAATGAATGGTCATAGATCATAACGTTGATAAAATAAGTCATCCGATCGGGTGCACCATTTCTGGACAACACCACACTTTGCGTATAAATCTGGATAGAGGTCATCATGCACATAATCAATTGGAAAAAGAGTACAGGCTTGATCGTCGGATAGGTTACTTTGAGGAACTTGTGCCAAGCATTTCCCCCGTCCATCTCGATAGCTTCCAGCAATTCTCCCGGAACATCCTGCAGCGTAGCGATGAAGACAACAATCGTCCCACCACAGGTCCACAAGCTCATGATAAACAATGTCTCAAAAATACGGATGGGATCTGTCAGGAAATCAACAGGGGCTATTCCTATCTGCAATAAAATCCAGTTAAGCAGTCCACCCTTGGCTTGGTTCTGTAGAAGCATCTGCCACACAATCGTTGTCGCCAGCATCGGAACTACAGACGGCAGAAAGAATATAGCCCGCATCAAGTTTCTGCCGATAAATTTACGGTTCAATAAGAGTGCAACAATCAGACAAAAGGTGATTACAAGTGCGACGTTAATGAAAGCATAAATCAAGGTTACCGTTATAGATTTCTTGAATTCGGAGCTGGTATTGGTGAATATGTACCGGAAATTTTCCAGCCCAATCCACTCCATAACTTGGCTTCCGCTCATAATCGTTATTTTATGAAAGCTGTAAAACAAACTGGCCAACATCGGATAAAGCGTCAATACCAAAAATCCAATAATGGCCGGTGCTGCAAACAAATATCCAGCCACCGCCTCTTTGGTGACACCTCTGGCATGCTTTTTAACATAGACCGCAGCCGTTTCGGTTTTGCTCTCTGGGTTCATAAGCAATAGCCCTCTTTTCAAATATAAGCTCTAATTAGGAAACCTTGCCGCTCTCGAACAACTGCTTGATCGCTGGCATGATCGCGTCATAGACTTCTTTAACACTTTTCTTACCTGCCAACGCCTGATCAATAGATTTCTCATATTCAGTATTCATCTTGAGGTAGGCAGGAACGTAATATGCAGGCCATTGTGCGATAGAGTCTTTCGTTGTGGAATAACTAAGGATAGTTTCTTTTGCGCTTTCAGGAAGATCGGAGGTCCACTTTTCAACCAAGGTAGGATCGGTATACCAATCTGCCTGGTTCGGCAACCACGCACCACTCTTCAGCAGCTCCAGACTGTTCTCAGGGTTGACCATGTAAGCATAGAATTTCTTGGCTTCCTCAATGTGCTTCGATGTATTGTACACAACAAGCGGAGCACCACAGTTCATCGTTACTGCCTTTTCCATCTTAGGCAGAACGCCAACGCCGATATCTTCATTACCTTTGATATTAGCTAGATCCCAAGAGCCGCTGATTGCCATGGCATAACCACCACTCAAAGCGTCTACCGCAGAACCAATTCCAGAATTCCAAGTGTAATTGAAAGCGGATGCAACCTTGTCTTTGTTAACGAGATCAGCTAGCTTCTGGATGGCATCAACCGTTTTGGGAGAATCCCATTGAAACTCCTTTCCATCCGGGGAAACAATCCCGCCACCGTTGGCATAAGCTGCCCAGAAGTGGTGGAACTCCCGTCCCGCTGTCATACCAAGCCCGTAGTTCTCGGTCAGAGCAGCATCAAAGCCTTCATCTGCCGCTGTTTTTCCTTTAGTATCTGTCGTTAGCTTTTTCGCGTTTGTCACGAATGTATCCCAATCCCACGCATTTTCAACTTTGGAGGGTGGATATTCAAGACCTGCTGCATCAAATTTGGACTTGCTATAGTAAAGCAGCTCCAACTGGTTGGATAGGCCGACTCCAATCACTTTTTGCTCAGGTGAATGGATTGTAATCGCTGATAGTTTTTCAGGAATGCTTCCGTCCGCTAATAAATCGCTGATATCTTCGATAATTCCCATTTCATTGTACTTTTGGATATCGCCTTCACCCATATAACTGATATCTGGAAGTTCGCCGGATTCGAGCCGGGTCTGAATAAATGTATCAAAGGAGCCATCCGCTGGAAGCACTTGTGCATTGATTTTTACTCCGGTGTCGGCTGTATATTTTTCTGCTGCCGCTTCTACCAGCTTTTTCTGTACATCATCACCCCAATACAATAATTCCAAGGTTACATCTTTATCAGGCGTAGTTTCTTTGTTGGCTGCTCCAGACCCTTCAGATGCCTTTGGAGCCGCATTGTTGGAATTGCCCGAACAACCTGCCAGTGCGGAAAAAACCATCATTGATGCTAAAGATAGAACTAGAGTACGTTTTCCAAACTTCATGTTTGTTGCCTCCCTTTTTTCATATCTATTTATTTCAAGCCAAGCATTTAAAGCTTTAGCCTAAAATCATCATGGTTTGTCATTCTTAGCGATTACAGACAAGGGCTGAACATTCCGCCTGCCAGTCTTACGTGAGGCTCTAGCATCCCCTCAGTTGTGCGATATTCGAGCTTGTCCTCAAGCAGCACATATCTTGACGGATATGCAGCGTAACTTGTTACGATCCAGCCCTCCGAGTCTTCTTCAATATAACCGTTAATACAGCGCATCTTTCCGCGTGGATCCCTGTACAAATATGTGGTTGTCCCGAAGCCCATTAGATAGGCCACTAGCTCCTCCCCCATATCCCAATCATCTCCTGTCACACCCGAGAACAGCGAAGCAAACAAGGAATCACTTGCCCCCACAAATACGGATTGCCCAAAACGGTTTCGCGACAATTCTGGCATATTCAGGTTAGGAGCTGCCACACTATATGTAGAAGCTGCCTCTCCAGGCAACAAACGGCGTGGAGTAGAGCGTACATTCCAATCGTAACAATTGAATACTGCCATCGTAGAACGGTAAGCGGCTTCCAAATATTCAGGGTCTCCAAGGAATTCATAGGCAACCCGGGATGCTCCTGCTACCAATCCACCCCAAAGGGAATGAATCATATAAGACAAAGCTTCCCACCAGCGATCCGGATTCTGCACTCTGTAATCATTGCTGAATCCGATATTTGCCAGAATTAGTTGTCCATAACGCTGGGCCTCCTCTTTATTTCCAAGGTGACACAACGTTTCACAGGTAGGGCCAAATCCTGCATTATCGTAAAAATGCTCCGTTATAGCTCCCTCATACTGCTGTATCCCTGTCTCCAGATTTCTACCAAAGCGCTCCCATAAGGTAAGTAGACGTTTATACTCTTCTGAAAGACCGCACTGCTTCAGTGCTTCTAATAAATCAAGAATATAGAGCACAAATATCCCATTTAGACGGCTCTCATCCTTCTCACGCTGGCCACTGTGCCGATCAGGGTCTAGGCGAAGGCACATGATTTCGGCAGCCCATTGTAGATATTCTCTAGGAGAATGAATTTTAAGTAATGAACCATCCATTCGTGACAATAGATAAAAGACATGCCCAATATAATCCAGATCATAAATGCGGTAGAATTCTCCGTACAAGGGACGCGGATGATTAAAATCCCCGCCTTCAAACCAATGCTCCTTCACATCCAATACTGCTGCAATCTCGGCCTTAGCTACTTGTTCTGGGACAGCCTTGGCCATGCTATTCTTCATCAGTAGAAAAGCAACCTTACCCAGCGATTCTCCCTGATTCGATAGCGGACGGAAGGCATATGGCCTTTCGACCTCCCCTGTCCCTCCAAAGTTATTATTTACCAACCACTCGGCTCTCTTTTCCAGAATCCAGTCAATCGACTCCAGTACATTCCAGACCAGGATATCGCTCCGTCCATCTTCTAGCACCAGCTCCAGCTTATGTTCTCCCGGCTCCAAACGCTGTAAAGATATAGCATAGCTACTGCCTGACTCCAACCGTACAGCTTCGTTCGTAATATTCTCCTGGCGGATCAGCTCCGTCCCCGGTAAAGTGCTATACAAACGCAGCTCACGTAGAACCTGGCCCTGCGGCAGATCAACAACAGCTTCGAACCTTCCTCCTCGGGTTAATACAGGCGTATAGCTCCAGCGCGGATGTCCATAGGCCATGCCCTGCCTATAGAAATCATCTCGATTCTGACAGGGATGGAATATGTATTCCCAGCTGTAGGTCTCCCCAGCGCCAAGATCCAGCGAACTGTAAGCGCCACCATATATCCAGTCGGCAGCTGCAGATTCGGTCATAGATGATCCGTCCTCCACCAACGATAGCCGATGATACAGCAGACCATCCAAAGAAGGGGAGACCTGCTCAAGAAAACGATTCTTATAACTACAATAAGTACCTACGGTTACTGTTCTGCCCTGAACCCCATAAACACCCAGATGTGGTGCTTTGTTGCTCCGTCGAATAGCAGCGATTTTAGCGAAATCCCCACCAAGATGGGGGAACACTGCACAGGACTGGCTCATATTGCGCTGCACATTTTCATCTCTGTACATGATATACGCGAGCGAAAGCCACACATGAAGTCCATTAATTCTTACAGATTGTGGTGAGCGGTTTGTAGCTTCAATAGTCCATCTTAGTCGCTCATCTTCCAGAGAATATGTAAGTCTGATTGCAATCGGTGCGCCTTCAAAATCCACAATTACACGGTGTTTTCCTTCTGGCGTAATTTTGGGCAACAGATCAGTGCTTTTTATGATATTCCCGTCCAGCTCTATTGTCCATTCTCCGAATAGCTTATCTGTATCCGCATAACCTGCCTCTTTCAAATAAGACGGATCAACTACCCAATTCATTTCACTAGGGTCGCCCTGTAATTTCAGAGACTGAAGTGCTCCGCGGTCGCTTAGCTCCATCGTGAAGTTTTCATTGCCTAGAATCGTCATTGCCTAGCACCTCTTTGATATTTTAAGTTAAACGTTTAGATTTATGAGGAAAAAGGAGCTGTGAAACTTATTTTTGTTTCACAGCATTTTTTAACGTAGCCACGGAATCACGTTCGATCAACCGGCACTCCGGCATGGTCAGTGAATCCATCTTCGTCCCCTTGATTAAATTGAACAAAACCTCAATAGCTTGATAGCCCATCTCATGTAGCGGAAGTCCCATTGTTGTTATACGCGGGCGTAAGTAATCACTGAATTCACGATTATCAAAACCGACAACCGACAGATCATCCGGTATTTTAACCCCTTTTTCCTCTGCCGCCTGCAAAATACCTACAACCATTACATCATTCATGGAAAGAATCGCGGTTGGGGGCTCCGGCAAAGCGAGCAACTCGGAGGTAAGGCGATACCCTGATTCCCTCTCCCAGTCTCCCATCTTAATTAACAGTGGATCGAACGGTAATTGATATTCAGTAACTGCCTTGTAATAACCGTTCAGTCTTAATCTGGAAGGGATAGAATCCATCAAACCACTGATTACAGCAATTCTGCTATGTCCTTGGTTAACCAAGTAGGACATGGCTTGGTAAGCAGCTTGCTCATCATTATACTGGATAGAGATATCGTCCTGTGTGTAAGAGTAGGTATACACAATCGGCTTACCCTCCGTATCGATTAGACCCGTTAAATCACGGGGATGAACACCGATATAAATAATCCCATCCACTTGATTGCTGAGCAGTTCGGCAACCGCATTAGCGGCATACTTTCGGTAGTCTTCCGTATTCGAGAAGTTACGGCCGATACGCTTGTCTAAACGAAGATTCACCAGTAAAATATGCAAATCGTTTCGATCTCCAAAATCATTAATTCCATCGATAATATCGGGGGTGTTAAATACCGTCACATCTTCTGCAATAACACCTATTGTATTCGTACGGTTGAGTTTGAGACTCTTCGCAATAGCATTCGGCTTATAATTCAACTCCTCAATGGCGGCAACAACTCGTTCCCTTGTATCGGAACGTACATTGCGGGTACCATTAAGCACATAGGAGACTGTAGCAATCGAAACATTAGCCTTTGCGGCTATGTCTTTAATGCTGGTTTTCCTCATTACACCTTCTCCTATCTTATTATGGAACTCTTTCAATCACGTTGTTAAACGTTTAGATTATTTTTACAGTTAGAATATACCACGCGTATTTATTGCTTTGCAACCCTTTTTTTGCTATCCTCAAAAAATCCTCCTGTTCGTCCCCCGTTTCGTTTAGAATTGATTTATCTGTTGAGCAATGGATAAAAATAAGATATAGGAGCTTGAGCTTGCTATGACACCATTTACTGAGAGAGTTATTCATATCATACAGTCTATACCAGAAGGTAAAGTGATGACTTACGGAGGAGTTGCCCGCGCGGCAGGCAGCCCAAGAGGAGCGAGGCAGGTCGTTCGCATCCTTCACTCCATGAGCAAAAAATATAAGCTGCCCTGGCATCGGGTCATTAATGCTAAGGGAATGATCGCACTAACTGAGGATGAGTCTAACTCCCTCCAGAGGCTCTATCTACAGGGAGAGGGAGTTAGTTTTAATGAAAAAGGTGTGGTAGATCTGAAGCAATTCCAGTTTGAGCCGGAGTGTACCGATTAGTACCCTCTGGTAACTCTTCGTCTTTCTCCGGTGCCAAGAGCATTGAGTAGACAATACATCGTCGCGTAAATGACCAGCAGGACAAAGGCAATGAACAAGCTGAAAAATACGGACTGGAGATTCAGGCTATCCAGAACAAGTTGATACAACTGATGCCTGTCCGTCAGGACGTCCCAGCTATTGAGTCTGTAGACTCGGCCAAGCAGTACACCATATCCCCCGAGCATACATGCCGCAAGAACGAATACCCATGACCACAGCAGGTTGCTTTTACGATAAATGACCGTCTGGAACTGATACAATGAGAAGAACCCGGTCAACCATCCACTCCAGGTGAACAATAAAAGAGTGACCAAGTCATACCAGTAGCGATTCTGAATGGCTCCCTCCACGATATATCTACTTTTTCTTACCGTTAAATGCACCAGGTCAGTCATGAGATAAGGCGCGTTCGGAAAGAACAGCAGCCACGCGACACCCAAAGGAAGAAGTAATAAACCGCCTATCTTCCTTTTGTCTAGCTCATAAGCAGCCATGGAGAATAAAAACGGAATCCAAGCTAAGAACAAATTCCAAATTAAAAAACCGTAAAACGAATCCGTCTGAAGTGACACTACACGATATACCGCCAATGTAGCGACAGACAATCCCGCCAAGAGCATAAACACCTTCGGATAATTCAATTCCTTCATGAGCTTATATTCTCCTTATCGATATTGATTACATTAAACTTATACCCAATTGTACAAATTCAGAATTCCGAAGTCCAATTTTAATACAAAAGCCCAGACGCAAGAATAGCGCCCAGGCCGACTTTATTTATTAAGCTCAAGTACCGCTGATTAGTTCAGAGGCAATGCTGGCTTCTTGCGTCCTGTCAGACCTCGTAGTCCACCTGCATCCTCCTGACAGGATAATGCCGTACACTCCCTAAACGCCGCATGACTGCATCCGATACATTTGTTGTGATTAATACTGCTAAGAGCTTCATTGATCGCTTCACCGGTATGATGATAAAACTGTGCTTCTCCTATTTTGTCATATAGCCCGGTTCTCTTAAGTAGCTCAAACGGCTGTGGCTGAACACCAGAGATCATTAGTTTCCCTCCAACAGCATGTAAATGCCGCACCAGCTCCGCCAGATTGGATTCGCCCGTAGTATCCATGAATGGCACTTTTCCCATCCGCATTAATATAATTTTCGGCTGATCGGAGCCATAACCCGGCATGGTGTCATCAAATCTATACGCAGCGCCAAAAAACAGCGGCCCTTCCACGGTATAAATCCCAATCTGCGGACAATCATGACTCTCCGTTACCATATGTGCCCCTACCTTGACGGAATTAGGATCAGGCAATACTTTGGATACCAGATGAACCTCACCCATCCGTTTCACAAACAAAATCACCGCAAGAATTAATCCCACCTCTACGGCCAGCGTTAAATCTGCAAATATCGTCAACAAGAAGGTGATGAATAATACCAAAGAATCGCCTGTTTTGATTTTAAGCAAATGAAGAAATTGTTTGCGTTCACTCATATTCCAAGCTACTACCATCAAGATAGGAGCCATCGCTGCCAACGGAATACTAGAAGCATAGGGTGCAAACAACAGAAGAATTAGGAATACCACTACCCCATGAACGATCCCTGAGATCGGAGAAACTGCACCGCTTTTGATATTTGTGGCGGTTCTGGCAATGGCACCTGTAGCTGGAATTCCTCCAAACAATGGAGCTGCAATATTGGCGATTCCCTGACCAATCAGTTCACGGTTGCTGTTATGGCGGCTGCCTGTCATCCCATCAGCTACGACAGCTGACAATAAGGATTCAATAGCACCCAACATCGCGATGATAAAGGCCGGACGAATCAGCAGTGTAATCCGCTCCCAGGTAATGGTCGGAAAACGGAAGCTTGGCAGTGTATTAGGGATATTCCCATAGGCCAAACCAATCGTAGTCACCTTACCGCTAAAAAATAACGCTGCTATGACAGTCGCACAAAGAAGGCCAACCAATGAGCCCGGCACCTTCGGAGCGAAGCGAATCGCTAGGATAACAACGGCCAGACAAATCGCGGCGGTCAGGATACTATATCCATTGATCGTCGATAGATGAAGTCCAATTTCTTTCATGTTATCTACAAAGCTCTCGTGCCGTTCAATATTCCTTAACCCAAGGAAATTAGCAATCTGTCCGGTGAAGATAATAACCGCTATTCCTGCTGTGAAACCAATCGTGACCGGCTTCGGAATAAATTTAATCAGTACACCCAGCCTTAACAATCCCATGAGGACTAAAATAACCCCCGCCATCATCCCCGCTAACAGCAGGTTCTCATAACCATACTGCATCCCAATGGCGAACAAGATAGGAATAAATGCACCTGTCGGTCCACCAATCTGAAATTTTGATCCCCCGAACAATGAAATACATATGCCGGCAACGATTGTCGTATAAATGCCATACTCCGGCTTTACACCAGAAGCAATAGCAAATGCCATCCCTAAAGGAATGGCAATAACCCCGACGATTGTCCCTGATATCAAATCCTTGCGAAAAGCGTTCATGTTGTAGCCTTTATAACGACCCCGCCCTGTCATGTTCAAACCTTCTTTTCTTTAAATATCTGATTATTTGAATATAAGAAGAACATTACTCTAGGACGCGACTGTTGTCAACGCCAAAATAACGTTAATCTATGCCATTTTCACTCGCCGCGCATGCCTTCCAGCAATGAAATGGTATTCACGAGATGGTTATCAAATATTTGTTTGGCCACGACCAGAAGGTCCTTGATCAGAGGATCACGTAAGGCATAAATGACTGTGGTGCCTTCTTTCACACTGGTTACTACATTTTTGGCGCGTAAAACAGCTAGCTGCTGGGATACAGCAGAACCTTCCGAGCCGAGAATAGCCTGCAGTTCATTCACATTCTTCTCACCTTCGCTGAGCAGCTCCAGAATACGAATACGCATCGGATGAGCCAGCGCCTTGAAGAATTCGGTCTTAAATTGCTGAATTTCGGTGTTCATAGCTTTCTACTCCTCTTGCTTAACTTTCTGAATCTAATGTTATCTTTGTATGTTATCTTAGTCCCTGAGAAGCGTCAAATACTGAAGGGATAGATTCGCACATCACGAACCTGCAATTCTACGAACACACCCAGTGCCATAGGTTCACCGAGACACTCGAACATCACTAACCCTTCACCTATTCGTAAGTATCCTGTGCCATCTTCTTCAATATTCTCCAACACGCCCGTAAAAATAACCTTATCCTGCTCGAGCCTGATATTGAACTCACCTGCAGGTACAGGATGGATATCCACCCACCTCATAAGCAGCTCCGAAAGCTCGAATTCCACATCCATTTCTGCCCCTGGATTCACAGGAGCACCACACCAGATTCCCCGGCCCTCCCCAAATTCTGTGAGAAAGAATACCTCGTCCTTTTTCAAACCACTTTTTGTAATTTTGATTTGCATAGCCAATACTCCACCCTAATGATTTATAACGATCATTATATCATGAGAATTAGCCCAATTTATCAAGTATAATTCTGGGTTACCTTATTCAGATAAGTACTAGGGTGTAGCCAAGGATGCTTAAAGAACTCACTTTTACTGGTAATCTTCCGCGAGACACTCAGGTCATAATCGATCATAGACTTTATCTGCTCTGCAAAGGCCTCCCCTTTTACCAGCATTCCCAGCTCAAAATCGTGGCAGGCACTTCTTTCGTTGATATTATATGAACCATGAAAAACGGCTTGTGATCTATGATCATAGGTAATTTTCCAATGGGAAAATCGACCGGTGGCACTGTAGTCATAGAAGGAAACACCGTTAATAAACGGCATATACATATTGCCTCTTACCGCCGCGCGATTTGTAGGATGATCATTGACCTCCAGCGGGTTGCAAATGTTCAAATTACACGAGCATTCCGGACCAAGCAGCCCGAGCCGATCCCAAAAATCCTGATCAATCAAATAAGGATTCACGATGATAGTCTCTTCAGCCGCGTAAGTAATTAAATCCAGATAATATTGTTGAATCAGGTTAACCGGGTTACCTGGAAAGCTTGCTAACAGCGTACATTCTTCCTCACCAAAATGATAATCTACATCAGGATAATAAAAGACATCATTCACATCAAAATGATCTCCGCCTAGTAGCAGCCAGCGAGAATAGAACATCGCATTCAAAGGCTGCGCTGCAGCGCCGCGAATCCGGAAGCAGCCATCATGCCACTCAGCCTCTTTACTAGGAATCCCCTGTGGATGTCCGTCTATACTCATTGCAGAGGACGCCTGAACTGGGGTCTCATACGTATATTGGTCACCAATGTTTACACTGCCTATAATCGAGGTTACCCCATCTATGACCATAAACTTCCGATGATCGATGACATTCAGTCCTGTAACCTCAACATCCTCTTGCACTTTATCCTGCAGAAACAGGATACTTCCCGGCACTCCCTCTTGCTCCAGCGCCTTTCGTTTCACCCGCCATTCAATGGCTGTATAATACGAATTGAAGGTATTCAGCAGCTTGGCGCCTGCATTCTCAAGCTGATCAGCAATCTTGGAGAACTGGCCGTACTCCAGATTATTTCCGTACCCCAAAGCCGTCAATGTGTAATTGACCATAACCCTTACCTTAACGCCACGCTTAAGAGCATAAAACAGTTCATCTGCAACCAGATTCCCCGAACGATCATTAAAAAAAAGCATGACAGACAGGTGGATATAATGCTGCGCTTTTCTGATCTCCTCTAATATCATTCCTAGACACTCTGGACCATTCACGTAAGGTGTTACTTGATTATTCCACGTAGTCTGCGGAGCCAGAACCTTTAGCTTACCTGAGTCTAGTCTGCCCAATACTTCAGTAAGTTGTTCCAGTAAGCTTGGACTAAATCCAGGAAGTTGGAATAGCTGCTGACTTGTCGTAATGACCCCGCCAAGCGTCTGACGATAGGCTCTGGCAGCCTCTAGGTCTATCCCCTCAAGCTTACGCTCCACCTCTTCTCCTGCTACACCCATAATACGGGCAAGCGATCCGCCGGATAGATAATAATTCAAGAAATCAATCATATTTCTCTGTGTCTTCATATGTAAAGTCCCCCATCGTTTATATTGCATGCCTTTGAATCAAGGTAAGGATAGATACCCTAGATCTCCTTTTTATAAACGGGGTGAAATGCAAAACAGGGATGCCCCACAGCCTTTATGGCTATGGATCATCCCTGTTTAGGTTTAAACAGAATTCGCTAAGAATGGAGACAGCTTATTTTACCTGTTCTGCGCTAAATACTTTAACATCTAGAGGAGCAGCCAAGAATTCGCCAGCTTTAGCTGAGAAAGCAGTGAAATGAGCGCTCGTATTGTGGCTGGATACTGCTTCAGCATCATGCCATTGCTCAATCATAATAAATGAGTTGGCTTCTCCAGCATTCTCATATAGCTCATAAGAAAGGTTACCCTCTTCAGCATGAGTAGCAGCCAGTAATGCTTTAGACTCCGTCAAAAACTGTTCACGACGCTCTGGATTAACTTTAAGTACAGCATGAATAATGATCATTGTATATTCCTCCTAAGATTAGTGTTTATGGTAGCGCGTTGGCTTACTAACTTTATAATTATTTCCACTCAGCAACTTTATCGATAGGCAGACGAACAGATGGGTAACCTGCATCAACAGCTTTACCAATGGAGAGTAGCATTACAGGAACATAACGATCTTTTTCCATACCAAACGCTTCAGCGATTTGGTCTTTTTCAAATCCACCAATTGGGTTTGTATCGTAACCATGTGCACGAGCAACCAGCATCAGCTGCATAGCAACAAGTGCGCCATCGATAAGCACGGTGTCTCTGTTAATTTCCCGTGGCAGGTTAGCGAAATGAGCGGATAATCTGGTTAATTGATTTTCTTTTACTTCAGCAGGCATAAGTCCACGTTCAACAGCAGTACCGTAAATTTCTTCAGCATAATCGAAGTTGTTCAGATCACCAAAGATGGCAATCATAGCTGCAGAAGTCTCTACTTGTACGTTATTAAAACGAGCGAGAGGCGCTAAAGTAGCTTTAGCTTCGTCACTTTCAATGACCAGAAAACGCCAAGGCTGCATGTTCACTGAAGATGGAGCAAGTGTAGCTTCGGTAAGGATCTGTGTCATTTCTTCTTTGCTGATTTTAACGGATGGATCATATTTGCGGATAGAGCGGCGTCCTGTAATAATTTCTTGAAAATCATTTGTTTGTGTAGCGTTCATATGTGTAATTCTCCTTTGAGTGTGTGATTTGTAAGTTACAACAGAATGATATTAGATTGCAGACGATTAAGCATATCAATGAGCACTGCTCGCTCCTGATCGTTAAAACCTGTTAGCAAAGTAGCGATAAACCGCCTTTTCTCTTCGCTATATTTAACCATTCTTTCCCGACCTTGATCGGTTAATGAGACCAATGTGACCCTGTTATCGGCTGGGTTATTGCGGCGGGCGATCATGCCACTCTCTTCCAATCCCTTCAGATGACGTGTGACGGCTGCCCCATCAATCTCCATTTCCTTTTGCAGACTGATTTGGCTGACTTCGTCTACCCGAAACAGTTCGTGCAGGAGGCGAAGCCGTGTGGGACTAATCCCGGCACAACGTTCGAATTTTGGAGAGATTCCTTTGTTTAAAGCCTGCAGCAGTTCAAATATATGCTCTTCCTCAGGACAGTGCTCCGTCAAAATATGCCTCCTTTCTAAATTTAATTGCATGCAATTGTTTTGTACAAAATTATACTAACGCATAATCATTGACCCGTCAACTAATATATCAAATCATTTTTAAAAAATCAACATTGCTTATCCTTATCCGGTGCTATACGCTTGAACAAAAGAGGAGGATACCTATGAGAATATCCCTGATTCAGCTGGATATAGCATTTGGCAATCCCGCTATGAATTATGCTGCTGTTGCCCAGAAAATAAATGAAGCTGCTTCCGCAGCCCCTGATTGTCTGATTCTCCCTGAGCTATGGACCACTGGCTATGATCTGACTCGCTTAGAAGATATTGGCGATCTAGAAGGAGAAATTACCAAGGAATTCATCTCCAGCTTGGCTAAACAATACAGCATCAATATCATCGCCGGTTCAGTGGCTAGCCGTAATGATGCTGGGGTCACCAATCGTATGTATGTATTTAATCGATCAGGTGAGCTTGTTGGACAATACAGCAAGCTGCATTTGTTCCAGCTGATGGAGGAGCATTTGTATCTCCAACCGGGAGAAACTAAAGGACTCTTCACATTGGACGGCATCTTATGTGCAGGGCTAATCTGTTACGATATCCGTTTTCCGGAGTGGGTTCGCGCCCATACCGCACAAGGGGCGGAAATCCTGTTCGTCTGCGCTGAATGGCCACTGCCCAGGTTGTCCCACTGGCGGGCGCTGTTGATCAGCCGGGCCATCGAGAATCAATGTTATGTTGTAGCCTGCAACCGTGCAGGCAGCGATCCAGCCAATATCTTTGCTGGGCATTCTATGATTATTGATCCTTGGGGAGATATTGTGTGTGAAGCTTCTGAAGAGGAAGAAATTCTAACTGGAGATATCGATTTACATCAGGTGCGTGAGATTAGGAAACAAATTCCGATTTTTTCGGACAGACGTCCTGAGTTGTATAATTAAAAGAGCGTGATTGAATATTAAAAAAAGACGTTTCGTAGGCTGGCTCTAGCCAGCTTTCCATTACGTCCTTTTTTAACAGACTCCAACCCATGCTTAGCCCTCAGGAATACCGCTCGCGAAGCACCCGCGTTGCATCGAGCACACGTGGATCATCATAGTCCAAGCTGTATCCTGTCTCTTGCTGCAAAATGCCGGATGGTCTAAGAGACACTCCCCGGTGAATTAAAGCCTGAATAATTCCCTCCACAAACACTGTCGCCACTTCAGGTCCACCGAGTTCACCAAGTCCAGCAATCGTCTCTGGACGAACCCGTGGATAAGCTAATGAGGAGTCTCCTCCGGAGGCTTGCGCATAGAAATCGCGGATTTGTTCACCGCGTTCTTGTCCCGAGCCAGAAACTACAACAAATGCATGTACAAAATAAGCATTATTCTGCCTACGCTGAGCGATCCCACAAAACTTCCGACCATTAATGGCCAGATCGAAATCACCCGGGCAGTAAGAACCAACAATCTCACCAGCCTCAATTTGCGCCGCAGCCTGTGGATGACTTATAGCAACCGCTTCCGTGATCAAAGCAGCCAAGAGCTTAAAGTCATCATGAAAGTCCAGCTTTCCACGTCCTTTGGGCAGAACTAGAGAAACATTAACGATCCCTGAATCCAGAGGCACCGCAGCCCCGCCTGAATGCCTAACCGCCGTTCTAATCCCTTGCTCCTCAAGCATAAGCATCGCCTGAGCTGCACACGGTAGCTTACTGTCCCGAAGTCCAAGCGCCACACCACCAGAATGACTCCACAGATGTAAGCTAGGAGGTATAATGCCCGCTCCAACATCCCTGCATAAGGTTTCCTCAAAAGCGAATGGAACCAACATATCTTCTAGGCTCCCTGCTTCTGTATCTTTGCTCTCATCCTTTGCACTCAGATGTTGAAAGAGCCCCATTTCTGAAGGAAGTTTACTAACTATTGAATCATACTCACGAGTATCCACCAAAGCCCCTCTTTCCCGAATATGAGCCACGAGACCTGCTATTCTCTACCAGCTAAAGATCCAAGCCTATCCGTATAAATAATGATAGTAATATTGTAACCGATCTGTCTCTATGCTGTGAGTAGAGAATTGAAATGAGGTTATGATAACGCTATTCTTATAGTAAATGGACTTGCCCCAGAGCATAATAGGGGAAGCCCTAAATTCATGCTATCCCAAACGTTAAGGAGTGATGCTGCATGACAGGAGACAAGCTGACCAAAGAACGACAGCTAACCAAAACAAAGCAATGGGAACAAGCCCTTAACCACCTTTATATCAACTTTTGGGATTACAGCCATGACGCATTAAATAAATTCGCTGATGAAGATATCCACCAGGCAAGAGTGAACTGCCGTAAGCTGCTAAGTCTATTATCCATTCTTGATCCGCGGCACACTTCAGGCCTGTACCCTATTTTCAAAAAAGCGCAAAAGAGATTAGGTAAAGTGAGAGATGCAGATGTTCTAATAGAATCTTTTAAGAACAAGCGCAAGCAAGCGAAGGAGAACGGAGATTCTAAAACTGCAGACCTGTTAAAGGCAGTGATTGCTTACCAAAAGGACAAGCGCAAAACTTACCGCAAGAAGCTCACTAATGAGCTGCCTGAACTAATCAATGAAGGCCTCGAGGAAAAGTGGAAGACCTTCCTAAGCGAGCAGCTTGAAGCCCTAGTCGCAAAAAAGAATGTTAACGTTGTTATGCGTGAGCTTGAGATCGCTTATGAGCAGAAGAAAAAAACCTGTAAAGCTATTTTTCATGAAGACAATGCCGAATCTAAAGAAGCCTTCGACGCTTTGCACCAGCTAAGAATTGCCGCTAAGGAACTGCGCTATACCGCGAGTGCAGCCGATTTTGCGTTAAATCAGAAATTCCATGCGCATGAGGAGATCTATAAGGAGATTCAAGATCAACTTGGGCTGATTAACGACAAACGTCTGTGGCTAGAAACACTGAATGCTATTGGACGTGAAGAACTGGACATCGGTAAAAAAACATGGAATGCCTTCACATCTCAATTAAAGGATGAAGTGCTCGATGCACTGCATCAGAATGATGTCATTCCTATCCAGACACAAACGAAGTAGCTCCATACAACATTGCAAATAGCCCTTTCTATTCAGCCGATGTATCTGATGCACCATACTCTTCAATATTCAGTTTCACTTCATAGGTAATCGGAATCTCGCTAAAGGTTTCATCCCAGTTATCCTCTACGCTCCGCCATACGGCTGGATGTTGAATACGCAAAGCGTTGCCGAAACCTGCAACCTCTGTATGCAGCTCCTTCTGCATTTTTTTCACAGTGACCTGAAGCATGTCTACGACATGCTTCTCTAGCACTGCTTTATCCTCCTTTACAATGCCGTCATGTAACTTCTTCGCACTCTTAGCAAAAGCCTCACCATATCTCCCCGTAGATTCTATTTTCACATGAAAGGAGATCTTCCCATCCTTCACAATAGCCTTATACTTGCTACCCAGGGATTTGATTTCATAGGTAATGAGCTTATTGTTAGACGGGTCGTATGCTTTGAGAGCACCCCCCTCTCCCTTTCCAGTCAGCCAGACCATTCCTTCCAGCTCCGATGCATCAAAAAAACCAACGAGTTTTCCCGTTTTCCCTTTAATTACGCCTGCTCCATCCAGCTTTGTCTCCTTCTCTTTTTCTAAAGATATTACATTCTGCAACATGAAACTTCTTTTACCATGCAAAGGACCCGCTACTTTAGCTATTGAAACTGGCTCCCATATCCTCGTGCTCCGACTTCTATTCACAAAAATCCCCTCTAATACAAATGAAGGGGTTTGGCCCGGCAGCGCATTTTCCAATACATCTCTGGCTTTTCCCTTGCTGACATATAGTAGAACACTGGGACGAATATCGTTATCCCTGCTAAAGAAATCAATTAACTCAGAAAACTTAGTAGAGCGTGCAAGCTTCTCACCGATCACAATGACCTTAAGGTGATGTCCGATCGGAGTACGTCTAGTACGCAGTGAAAGTGCCCGTAATGCTTCAAACATCGAATCACTTACTTCACTCATGTTATAGTAATTTCTGGTTGAGGATGGGGAAGCCCCAGACTTCATACCTGACCCTCCTGAGCCTTGAGGAATCGTAAACTGATAGGTACTCATTATTTGGGCAGGCATGGGATTCCCCCCACCTCCTTGCTGAGTTGCCTCCTCATCCCCTGTCTCCTCCGCACTGTCCAGGGCAACACCAATCTCCATACTCAACTCCTCAACAGGTGTACTGCTCCAGCAACCGGTCAACAGAATACATAATATAAGAAATGTAATCGACACTCTCCACTTTTTCATGAAGCCGCCCTCCGGAAATGTGCGATGATTAACAGCGGCAATGGAATTAATCCAAATAAAACGATCATCCAATTCCCCACAACTGTCCCTAATGCAAACAGAGCATTCACATTTGGAGGCGTTCTGGAAACTACATAGGCTACTGGAAGTATAGCCAATAAGCAGCTATTAAATCGTTTATGAAATATTTGAGAAACTCCCAAAGCAGCAGCATAAATAGTGATGCAGAAGGTGCAGAAAATTTGCATAATCCAGATTACCAGCAGCAGCGATTCAAACCTCTCAAAAATAAGATAATTCACCTCAAAGCTTCTCACTAGATCAAGAAATGGCCAAGTTCTTGTGACCACTCCATCTATAGAAAACGCACCAATAGTCATTACAACGGCTAAAAGATAAAAGAACGTTGATATACATGATCCAGCAATAATTACCTTTACTGCTTTTTGTGGCTTATCCATAAAAGCAACAATGAACAGCATCGCTTCACCAGCAGTAAAAGTCAGAATGGTTGGCCTGATGCCCTTCCATACCGGTCCTAACCCATCTCCAAGAAAAGGCCGCAGATTATCGATATCAAAAACTTCAACACTAAGCAAACATACCCCAACAAAAACTGTCCATGCAATCGGAACAATCAACCTACACATGCTAGTTATGGCATTAAGCCCTCCTCTGCACAAATAGAAGGCTATCCAAATAAACACGGCAACAATAGCCCAAGGAGGGGTTCCCTCCAGCAGAAAAAAAGAGGTCACTTCCTGCACGGAACGTGCTTCAAAACTGGCTATGCACAGAAAATAAACAATCACTAATATAGAAAGAATCACTCCAAGTGGCTTGCCAATGATTTTCCCGCTAAATTGAAAGATGGTTTGACCTGGAAACCGTTGACTAAGCTTCACTATAATTAAACCTGTAAAAAAGGTAATCACTCCCCCTAAAAAAACGGAGATCCATACGTCTGGAGTCTCACTAGCCTCTACAATCGTCCGAGGAAGTGTAAGTATCCCTGCCGCAATAGTATAATTGGCTAATATGATCGTTGCTTGAACAGCAGTAATTCGGTCCTTAACCTCGGTACTCATAATTTCTTCCTCCTTTACCTAGACCCCTCACCCTTTGCGTCGGGGGTCCTTCGGCTTCAACAGCGTAGGGCGGCCTGTTAGAAATTGCAGTGGCATACGGAATATAAAATCTTTCCAATCCTTAATCTTATACGGTATGAACATGCCAAGATAGGGCATGCCAAAGCTTCTTAGCTTGATTAAATGGGCACTCAGGAAAAGGAAAAATAACACAACTCCATATAATCCAAAGACTGCTGCAGAAAACATAGCTACAAAACGGAGCGTGCGAAGTGTCATTCCAGCACTATACATAGGGATGGTGAAGGAAGAAATTGCTGTAACTGAAACAACGATGACTAGAATTGGACTCACAATTCCGGCTTCTACCGCGGCTTGACCGATGATTAGACCGCCAACAATCCCCATTGCAGGACCGATAGGTTTAGGCAGCCGGAGTCCAGCCTCCCGTAATATTTCGATGGAGGTCTCCATAATCAATGCTTCGATTAATACCGAAAAAGGTACACCTTGGCGGGAGCTGATGATTGAAATAGCCAACTTTGTTGGAATCAATCCTGGCTGAAAGGAGAGGAAGGAAATATATAGTGCCGGTGCAAACATTGATATCAATGCCGCGAGAAAACGCAGTAAGCGCACCAACGAACCCACCATCCACCGATCGTAATAATCCTCAGGTGATTGCAGCAGCATCCCGAAGGAAACTGGCATGATCAGGGCAAAGGGAGTGCCATCCAGTAAAATAGCTACTCTCCCTTCCAGTAGCGCTGCCATTACGCGGTCAGGTCTTTCCGTATTCTGAATCTGCTGGAATGGCGTGAAGCTATTATCTTCGATTAATTGCTCCACATAACCAGATTCTTGCACATCATCTATATCAATCGTCCTAATTCTTCGTTTGACTTCTTCGACAAGTTCATCATTCGCGATATCTTTGATATAAGTTAGAACCAAATCCTTCTTCATTCTCTTTCCTACAGTAAACGAAATCATCGCTAGCTCTGTGCTTTGCCCGTGCCTGCGCAGTAATGCTGTGTTGTCACTTAACGTCTCATTAAATCCGCTTCGTGATCCCCGCAAGACTGCCTCTGATTCAGGCTCCTCTATCCCTCTTGTGTTCCCCTTCGGGGTGCTGAGCACAATAGCCTCCGGTATCCCTTCCACTAGCAGCACTACAGAGCCGAACAACACCTTTTGAAGCGAGAGCTTCACATTATCCGTAAACTCAACTTCCGAAATAAGCACAATTTCATGAATGAGAATATCTTTTAGATCCTTTGCTTCCGGTATCGTATGGGGATCCTTAAAGACCTGATAAGCATCCATTAAAGGCTTCAGAATATTCCGATCCATTTTATCTTTATCCGTCAATCCATCTACAAATATAAGGGCCGCTTGCAGCTTTATACCTCCGATACGCAACTCCCGAAAACTCACATCATGCATATCTGTGCTCATCTCTTTAAATCGTTGCAAATCCTCCCGAAATTGACCGCTATAGCTTGCTCCTGTAGGACCTTCACTTAGATCAGCCGATCCATCTGGCTTAGCAACCTTTTTCGTGCCGCTAGTACCTATAGATGTTTCTCCGTAAGGAACACCCCCGCCTATGCTGCCGGCAGCTTTTTTTGCTCTAGTACTTATCGTATCTTCCTTTGCCCTAGCCCAACTCGTCGTACGAATTAGAATAAACGGAACGAAAAAGATCATAAAACCTTGGAAAATTACGCTCCATTTAGGAATTAGCTCTAAAATACTACCCCACACCCTCATCACCTCCTTTATAGCTGTGTTCGTATTTTTTACCGAAGATGGTTAATTCATGCACAAAAAGAAGACCCCACAATATGGAGTCTCCCTAATTTCATCTTTATATTTATTGCCTTATGCTTGGAGAACCTTGTTCAGTATGCCTTGGTAGGCTGCTTTCGGACGCAGACCGACCAGCTTTTCTATAGGCTGTCCCTCTTTATATACAATGACAGTAGGCATCCCCATAACACCAGCTTCCCCAGCAAGATCCGGAAGTTCATCACAATTCACCTTTACAATAGAAACATCGTCTCCATATTCCTGGTGAAGATCTTCCAGAAGAGGCAACAGCACCTTACAAGGGGGGCACCATGGCGCACCATAATCCACCAGCACGGTTCCTCCACCACGTATTTCTGCCCGCACCCAATCCGCGCTATCGGCATTTATAATTGACATTTGCCATTCCTCCTCATATTTTCCAGCACCAGCAGTACCTATTCCAAGTTCTCCAGTGTACACGCGCCCAACTTGCTCTCATCCTGCTCCTGCAAGATAGATGCCATTCGTTCTTCCAAATTCCTCTTGATCTGATTTAGCTCTACAAGCTGACGTTCAATATCCTCCAGTTTACTGCGGTATAGTGGCATCACTTCTGCGCAGAAGGCTTCTTTGTTCTTCAACACACAATGTAGAAAGCCCGCGATCTGCTCTGTCGACAGACCCAGGTTCAAATATAGTTTAATCGTTTCTACCGTCTCTACAGCAAGTAAAGAGTACTCCCGATATCCGTTGGCCTGACGGATCGGCGAGATTAATCCCTGACTCTCATAGTAACGAAGTGAACGGACGCTTACGCCCGTCAGTTTAGCAAGCTCACCTATTTTCATAGCATTCTCCCCGGGGTTCATGAGAATTGTTCTACACCAGTATAAACCCTGACACCAATGTTAGAGTCAACAAAAAAATCCAACCGCAGTTAACCCGCAGTTGGACTCGTGTTTTATGTTACAACAGGTATATCCGCTTATATCCTACAATAATCCCGCCGCCCAAAGTCCACCTCTACGAATCATCTGGCGAAAAGGCTCTACGGAAAATGACGGCAAATGATGACCAGGCATTAAATAAACAACCCGGCCTAGACCAAATTCATGGCACCAAGCCGCCTGCCTCATTGCCCCATCATGAGGATATTCCATAAGCACAGTTGTTTCGAAATAGGGATGCTGCTCAAAATAATAAGGCTCATCATCGATCACAAATTCTTCGATTCCCTGCATAATGGGATGCTCCCCTGCCGGTATGGACATCTGGAGCGAAGTGAATTCTGGATGATGAGTGAAATGAGCTCCCAGCATGGCGCCCAGCTCCTGATTACGCTGTAAGGAGATTCCGTTATGTACCACTAGTAATCCGCCACCATTAGCCACATAGGAGAGCAATGCGCTGCTTTGTTCCGCCGGTATTTTATCATCGGAGAATTCGGTATAGGAGATTACCAGCTTGTAGTCAGATAATGTTTCTTTATTAAGCAGCCCGTAATCTTCCGAGGAGATTACCTGTAGATCATTGGCCAGTATCTGCTCAATCTCTCGGTCTACACCCGCAAATGGATGATATTTAACCTCCGTATAACTTCCGAGTGCCAGTGCTTTTAGTATAGACATCCTATCATCGCCTTTCTTCGTGTACTTTTTTTGATTACGGGAAACCCCTCTACCAAGGCCATGTATTGCCATCCACATCAAGATAGGCCGGCTCATCCCCTAGATATTTTTTATACTCCATAACCTGACTTATAATCTGATCTGCGGACACATCAGGTGAAATATCCGCTTGCTCATTTTTTTCGCCATGCATATAAGTCTTCATCCAGCCGGGGTGAAACACCATCACTTGACCCCCAAGCGTCTTTAGATGATTGTGCATCAGGGAGGACTGCATATTCAGTGCCGCTTTAGACATGCAGTAGCCGTACATATTAATACGCTTATTTCTGCCAATGCTGCCCGCTTCCGAAGAAATATTAACAATTAATTTATCCTTACTTTGCAATAATAGACCCATAAGTGCATTGCTGACTCTCAACGCGCCTAGCGTATTCACATTATAAATCTCTGCCATGCCCTCATCATCCATATCCACCAGCATCGTAGCATCATCTGCGGAATGAATAATTCCGGCATTATTAATAAGAATATCAACATGCCCAGTTCTGCTGGCGATAGCCCTTGCTGCCTGCTTTACACTATCCTTACTACCAATATCGAGTGGAATAAGTTCCAGCTGTTCCGGATACTCTTCTTGAAGCGCTTTCAATTCATCTGCGTCTCTCATGTATTGTCCAGCAAATACTGAGAACTGTTTCTCTAAAAGAGAGTGTACAAGAGACAATCCAAGACCCCGATCAGCTCCAGTCACACATGCGACTCTGTTCATTCTTATCAACACTCCTACCTAGTAAGGATTATTGAAGCAAGTTGTCTTGCTTTCACCTTAGCATGCCGTCCCCTTTTTTTCAACGCGCTAAAATGAGGGTTTGGTCATCCTTGGATTAGCTGCTCCAGAATCCTTTTTGTTTTAAATTTAATATATGTTACAATCATGATTACAGGTTGTTAACAACACAATGGTTAGTAAAATAACGATCCCAGGAGGGTGATATCTATGTCTATTCAACAACTTCATACATTGGAAGATCTTAAGCAGTATGTGGCTAAACCTGGCAAAAAACTGCTGTTCAAACACAGCACTACCTGCCCGATTAGCGCCAAAGCTAATGAAGAATTCCAGGCTTATCTAAAGGATGCGGATACTGCAGCAGCAGTAGTTCTAGTCATCGAGGATCGTCCAGTTTCCAATCAAATTGCCGAGGATTTCGGGATTAAGCATGAATCTCCACAGCTCTTCCTGCTTGAGGATAATGAGGTTCGCTGGAACACTTCCCACTGGAAGATCACAAGAGATGCTATCAAAGAGGCTGTGAACCAATGAGCCAGCAAGTGATTGTTTATTCAACAGCAGGCTGCAGCGATTGTAATCTGGTCAAACAATATCTTACGGAGCAAGGTATCCCTTTTGAAGTAAGAGATGTTATGACTAGCACAGTCTATCAAGAGGAAGTCGAAAAGCTTGGTTTCATGGGTGTTCCTGTTACTGTAGCAGGGGATCATGCCACCAAAGGATTCAATCTTCCCGAGCTGAAAGCACTCATCGAAGCGGCCCAGTAATTCATCCGGTTAATTATTTAGCACTTGATATATGCATACCAAAAAAGGGTATTCCAACAGCCACTTGGCTAGGAATCCCCTTTTTTCATTGTTCTAAAGCTTAAGGTTCCTCACGCATAAGATTTGCCACGACCAGTACATCTACATTTCTGGCCGAACGCAGAATCTGCTTAGTGACATCCCCACGCAGCCATTTACGTACCCAGGAGCGTTGAGATTGGCCGATAATAATCTGTGTGCTCTGTAAGGCTTGAGACCTTTCAAGCAGCAAGGAAGACACTCGTGCCGGGAGCACGTTAGGAATCATCTTAAACGTTCCACCCAGTCGTTCCGTCAATTCTTTCAAATCATTAATTCGTTTATCGTAAGAAGGCCCGCTCTGCTTATATTCCTGTACGTACGTAACATACCAGCAAGCTTTTAGACGATAGGCAATCCGAAAACCTCGCCGAATCAGACGTTCCGCATGATCTCCTAAGGTGATGCACACATAGATCACTTCCTGCCGCCGCCAAGGTCCCCGCAGCGACCCGACACGTTCCCAGGCCTCCAGACGTTCATCCACATCATCAGCAATTTCCCGCAGCGCCAGTTCACGGAGGGCGATTAGATTGCCGATTTTGAAAAAAGCCCCCAGCGCCTGATCCACTTTGGTCATCGCATATATTTTCCCATCCTTCATCCGCTCTTGCAGTGTTTTAGGAGATACATCGATAAGTTCAACCTCGTCGGCCCGTTGCAGAATGCTGTCTGGGAAAGTCTCTCTAACTCTAACTCCGGTAATTTGTTCTACAGCATCATTCAAGCTTTCTAAGTGCTGAACATTCACTGTGGAGATTACAGAGATCCCTGCATCCAATAACTCCATAACATCCATATACCGCTTCTTATGTTTGCTGCCCGGCATATTGGTATGTGCCAGTTCATCTACCAGTACGACCTCCGGATTACGCTTAATGATAGCTGCCGTATCCATTTCCTCAAGGACAGTCCCCCGATAGTCAATACTCAGTCGCGGAAGGATCTCCAGATCACCGATCTGTTCAAGGGTTTCTTTACGTCCATGCGTTTCTAGTAGTCCAATAACAACATCGATCCCTCTCTTTAGGAGATCATTTCCTTCTCGCAGCATCTTATAAGTCTTGCCCACTCCGGGAGCAGCACCAATGTACACTTTAAATGTGCCCCCACGAATGGCATCGATTTTATCCTTTACTTCCTGACTGCTTAATCTGTGATAGGCATCGGCTTTCCGCTCATTTCGGCTCTGCCGGGTAGGAAGAACGCGTTCTCCCTCACGCTCAGCACGATCAGCCACGAAAAACACATCTACTCCGCGGATTTGTTTTAACAATGAGTTAGCAATCGAACCCTTCCACAGCTCCTGCCACGCCGTTTGCTTGGAGTGTCCCATAACGATACGGGTAATATTATGCTGGATGGCGTATTTCACTAGAAGTCCCGGAATCTCCCTCTTCGAGCGAAAAGAAATCTCCTCCATCGAGGCCCCAATCTTCTCAGTCAGCTTCCATAGGGATCGCTTGAAGGTTGCTGCTTCCTTAGAGGGCGTCAGGCCCTGCTTCCAGAAGGATACCACCGCCAGATCTCCGTTTAACCGTTTAGCGATTTGCTGTCCACGGCGGATATGAATCGAGCCATTCCAATAATACTGTGCGGACACCAACACTTTTTCGGCAATCCCCGAAGCTCCAAGCAACCCTTGCTCCTCCCGATGCTTCTCCAGCGAACCATTAACATCCTCCGCTACCATTCTCAGCGCCAGCTCCCGCAGCTTGCTTAGATTCCCTTTGTTAAAAAGCGATGTCCGCTGCTTCTTGCCCAAATGTCCTTCGGACAAACGTTGAAGTATCTTTTCCGGAGTCACATCAATTAGAACGATATCATCTGCAAGGGTGAGCACTTCCGCAGGCAAGGAATACTCCACCTCAATCCCCGTCCACTTTCGCGCTAGATCTGCTGCGCCCTCCAGCTCGTATACGTTTACAGTTGTGATGACACTAATTCCACAGCCCAATAAATATTTGATATCCTCCAGCCTAGTTGATCTCTCCGCACCCTCGCGATTATGATGAGCCAATCCATCGGTCAGTACAACCTCTGGATTACGCGCCACAATGGCCTCCACGTCCAGATCCTTCTTCTCGATCTCCTTCTGAAACCAATGAATACTTGGAATCCGTTCCAAGTCACCCAGCTGATCCCTTGTTTCTGGACTCTGGTTGGTTGAAACCGCACAGATTACAACATCGATGCCCTGTGCTTTCAGCGCCTGCCCCTCACGCAGCATCTGATAGGTCTTGCCTGATCCACTGACCGGACCTATATAGATCTTCAGGCGTCCACGATGCAGCTCATAGATAGAGAGCAGCAGTTCCTCCGGCGTCTTCCTCCGATATGTTCCCATCAAGACCACTCCTTAATAACCCGTTCATCCATTCACTCTTCTATGCCAGAAAGCAAGATATCCCTGACCCAGTTTGAACAATCGGGCAGGGATATTAGCTATATTTATTTGTTCGTTAATTTCTGGAGCTCCATATTCAGCTTCAGAACATTTACCCGTTCTTCACCAAACAGCCCTAGATCACGACCTTCGGTCTGCTTATTCACTAGCTCTTCCAGCTGCGTGGCTGGAATCCCGGTCAAATTACTGATCCGGGGAATCTGCACAATTGCCGATGCAGGAGTGATATGCGGATCAAGACCTGAACCTGAGTTGGTTACTAAATCAACCGGCAGCTTGTTTACAGGCACATCCGGATTATCCAGCTGCCACTGTGTGATGGAATCCTTCGTCCGCTGCAGCATATCGGGGTTGGATGGGCCATAGTTGTTGGAGCCTGAAGCTTCCGCTTTATAATCAATGCTGGATACACGGCCATGGAATAATGCCGGGTCCGTAAAGCTCTGCCCGATGAGTTCTGAACCCACTACTACTCCAGCGTCATTCTTCAGCTGACTGCCGTTCGCTTGCGATGGCATCAGAACTTGAGCAATCGCTGTAGTAGTCAGAGGATAAATCACTCCACAGAGAACAACAAACACTAGACATAGCCGTAATATAATAAAGAAATTAGCACCCTTCGATGATGACAACTGTTCTTCAGCGTCCGCAATCGATTTTCTGTTATTCACGATGCTCTCACCCTTTCAATGATTAGTTAATCCGTTGTTATATCCATACACTTACGAGCAAATCAATAAGTTTGATGCCCGCAAAAGGAACGACTACCCCACCTAGACCATAGATAAAAATATTACGTCCCAGCAGCTTCGTAGAACTCATCGCTTTATACGAGACACCTTTCATAGCCAATGGGATCAGCAGCGGAATAATAATCGCATTAAATATTAATGCAGATATAATTGCCGAGCTAGGTGAACTCAATCCCATGACATTCAGAGCTTCCATTTCAGGAATGGCGAGCATGAACATTGCCGGAATAATTGCGAAATATTTAGCGATATCATTCGCAATACTGAACGTTGTCAACGCGCCCCGTGTCATCAGTAGCTGTTTACCAATAGCTACAACCTCAATGATCTTCGAGGGATCGGAGTCCAGATCAACCATGTTTGCTGCTTCCTTAGCGGCTGTAGTCCCACTGTTCATCGCTAAGCCCACATCAGCTTGGGCAAGGGCAGGTGCGTCATTCGTTCCATCACCAGTCATTGCCACCAGCTTGCCTTCGTTCTGCTCGCGGCGGATAACCGCTATTTTATCCTCAGGTGTACTCTCTGCAATAAAATCATCTACCCCTGCTTCACGGGCAATAGTAGCTGCGGTCAGCGGATTGTCCCCTGTACACATGATAGTCTTGATTCCCATTTTTCGCAGCTCATCGAACCGCTCTTTCATGCCTGGCTTAACTGTATCCTTTAAGTAAATAAGTCCATAAATCCGGTTGTCTACCGCAACAGCAAGCGGGGTCCCCCCCATTCGAGCGATAGCATCGGAATTACTGTCGAGGTTCGCGGGAATGACTCCGCCCTTCGACTGTACCCATTTCTTCACGGAATCGACTGCCCCTTTACGAACAGATCGTCCATCCCGCAGATCTATACCACTCATCCGGGTCTCAGCCTTAAACTCTACGAACTCTCCGCCTTCAGCAAGTTTGCTGTCATAGCTGCGTTCCAGCTTCTTAGCCAGCTCAATAACAGAACGTCCTTCCGGAGTCTCATCCTTTAGCGAACTAATAGCTGCCCAAGCCGTAAGCTCAGCTTCCGTTTCATCTCCAACTGGCACAAAATCACTCGCCATCCGGTTTCCGAAAGTAATCGTACCGGTCTTATCTAGAATCATTGTATTAATGTCGCCGGCAGCTTCAACGGCCTTCCCTGACATAGCAAGGACATTAAACTGTGTGACGCGGTCCATCCCTGCTATCCCGATAGCGGAGAGCAGTCCCCCGATTGTGGTCGGGATCAGACAGACCAACAGGGCGATCATAACAGGAATATCTAGATCAACACCCAGATAAGTCGCAATTGGCCGCAAGGTCACTACTACAATCAGGAAAATCAACGTCAGACTGATCAAGAGTGTATTTAGTGCAATTTCATTGGGTGTCTTTTGACGTTTCGCCCCTTCAACGAGGGAGATCATCCGATCCAAGAATGACTCACCGGGATCACTGGTAATTTTGACTTTAATCTCATCACTAACTACCCGGGTGCCGCCTGTGACTGAGCCGAAATCTCCGCCGGCTTCCTTAATAACAGGTGCAGATTCACCTGTAATTGCCGATTCATCTACGGAGGCCAGCCCTTCAATCACTTCACCATCGCCAGGGATAAGTTCTCCCTGACTGACGATCACGATATCTCCTTTCCGCAGCTCGGAGGAAGAAACGGTCTTCACAGACCCTCCAACGAGCTTATTAGCTGTGATATCCTGTTTCGTTTTCTTAAGCGAATCCGCCTGGGCCTTCCCGCGGCCTTCAGCCAGCGCTTCAGCGAAGTTGGCAAACAGCACTGTGAATAACAGAATGAACAACACCGTGATATTGAAGCCTACCGATTTCTCTGCATTAAAATATCCGGGGGCCAGTACCATAAGCAATACAATAATCGTGCCGATTTCGACTACGAACATGACCGGATTTTTGATTAACGTCACCGGGTTAAGCTTAATAAAGCTATCCTTTACAGCGCTTAGGAGTATGGGTCCCGTCAGCAGCTTTTTTCTTTTTACAGTACTCATCTTGTTCTCCCTCTTCCTACCGTAAGGTCAAATATTCTGCAATCGGGCCGAGCACAATGACCGGCAGAAACGTCAGCGCACCGATAATCACTACCGTACCAATCAGAATTCCGGTGAACAGACCATTGTCTGTGCGGAATGTGCCAATCGTCTCAGGAACCGGCTTCTTCTGGATCAGTGAACCTGCAACTGCCAGCATTGCGATTATAGAGACATAACGGCCAAGCAGCATTACGATCCCGGTTGTAACATTCCAAAAGGTGGTATTGTCCGCAAGCCCTTCAAATCCTGAACCATTGTTCGCGGCAGAAGAGACATATTCATATAACACTTGGCTAAGTCCATGGAATCCGGGATTCGTAATGGAACCGTTGCCCAAGCCCGTTAAGAACGCACCTGCTGTTGGTACAAGGATAATGAACGGATGCACAAGGATAGCAATCGCAATCAGCTTCATCTCCTTGGCTTCTATCTTTCGCCCGAGAAACTCTGGTGTTCTGCCAACCATTAGTCCACATAAGAAGACGCCCATGATGGCATACATCAGCATATTGATTAGTCCTACACCTTTTCCCCCGAAGACGTTATTGAGCATCATTAGGGCCAGAGGGGTAATGCCACCCAGCGGTGTCAGCGTATCATGCATATTGTTAACACTACCTGTCGTAGCTGCCGTTGTTACCGAAGTGAACAGCGAAGATTGCGGGATCCCAAAACGTACCTCTTTACCTTCCATGCTGCCTTGCGAAGACTCGATCCCCAGCGCATTAATAGCGGGATTCCCTTTAGTTTCCGCATAATAATTCAGCCCCAGCAGCAGAACGAACAAGGTCATCATTGCTGTGAAAATCACCCAGCCCTGACGTTTGTTCTTAGCGAACAACCCGTACATATATGGCAAAGAGGCTGGCAACATCCACATAGAGAGAATCTCCAGAACGTTCGTAAGTGGATTAGGGTTCTCAAAAGGATGCGCTGAATTGGCTCCGAAGAAGCCGCCACCATTCGTACCTAAGTGTTTAATTGACTCCAAAGAAGCGACTGGACCGATAGCGATTTGTTGCGTCTGCCCTTCGAGTGTAGTGACCTCAAGCGATGGCTTGAGCGTTTGTGGCACATGCAATCCTACCAGCACCAATGAAACTAGCAGAGCTAATGGAATGAATACACGAATATGTGCTTTTACGAAGTCCTCAAAAAAATTCCCGACTGATTTCTGTCCTGTAATCCCTCTGACAAAAGCAACCGCAACAGAAAATCCGCTCGCTGCAGACGTGAACATCATCATCGTGATGACTGCCATTTGTGAAAAATACGATAGTCCCGTCTCCCCGCTATAATGCTGCAGGTTCGTATTGGTCATAAAGCTGATCACCGTATTAAATGAAAGCGTCTGTTCCATATCGGCAATTCCATTCGGGTTCAGCGGCAATCCCCGCTGTAATCTTAGAAAAATATAACTGAAAGCAACCAGTACGATATTAGTTAAAACAAAGCTGAGTGCATACTTCTTCCAGGACATTCCGTCCCGTTTTTTCAGGCCGATCAGCTTATAAATACCTTTCTCTGTGCCTGCAAACCAGCGATCCGTACGATTCGGTTCGTTAGAAAATACATGATATAAATACGTCCCCATCGGCTTGACCAACAAGATGAGAATTACAATTACGACGACTATTTGCAAAATGCCCATGAATGCCCCTCCTTAAAATTTCTCAGGATGAATCAACGCGTAAACCAGATATATAAACAACAGTAGGGTAACAGCGATTACTAGAATCACAGCTTATCCCTCCCCGTATCCTCAACTACACCTGCGCACCAGCGCATAAAGCCATAAAATAACCCGTAAATTACAGCTAACGAAGCCACCATATACAGATCCATCATATCTTCCGCACTCCTTCCATTATCCTTGATGAGGTGATCTATCGATTAGAAAATCAGCATCACCACTATGGGAATAGATTACATAGCTCGCACCAAGTCTTTTATAGACCAATCTAGGATTTATAGAACTTGTAATCACAAAAATTGGCTGTGTCGTCCAGGTACGGCACATCTGAATATAGCGGCAGCAAAGCGGAAAGCTGCTCTCAAACAGATATACCCTGCCTACCGGGAACGATGGGCGAAACCAAGTGCTCTGATGGCGGGTATCCACTAGAATAACCTGCTCGATTCCGAGCTCCTCTAGTAAAGCCTTCTCAGCCAGATTGTTGGTTAATCCCGCCATCTTAATACCCCTGAACTTCAGAAGTTTAATGAAATGTTCTCCCGCCTTTGTAGGCGCACATACAAGCACATATTCATTCTGATCCGTCATCTCTTTTTTCTCCTCCTGCTCATTTACAACAAGGAGGCAACGAAAATCTCCGAAAGGATGTTGACCTATCGTCATTTTCGGGCACAACCTAAAGCTCGGTTGTGTCACGTCATTAGACGCTGCCTTACAAATACCGCTAATGATGAATTTAGCGACCTCTTGGGGGAGGCCTCCATAAATGCTTTGCTTCTAAGAGCACAGCAAAAAGCCACAAAGGATCTCCTCTGTGGCTCGCTAGCGGTCACATTGCACTCATCCTCTCTCCATACGCTTACGAGGTTAGCTGTCGGATTCGGGCGGTGAGAGTCGCCCTACCTGTATAGATGCGAACTCACTCGCACCCTCTACAGGATTCACCCCATAATCAGCTTCCGACTCTCACATCGGCTGCCGATTGTTGGTTCCCCCGCTTTCCTTATCGGAAATTAAGCGGATCAAATATTCGATTGTCGTTGAAACAGGAGTAATCATACTCTTATGCACGAAGACTTGTAAAACCTGAATGATGCCAAAATAATGCAAATTAAAAACTATTTTCCCATTAGATAGCGCTTACTTGATATCTAATCTCTCTATATCTCTTGTTTACTCGAGTTTCGAGCGTTTAATCGCTATCTATAACCCATGTGATTTTATTCACCTTTTTAGGGTGAAAATACTGCAAATTCCCTTTATAGGTTGAAACGCAAGAAGCAGAGGTTGAGCGAGAAAGAGGCGCGATAACACGCCATAAATACCTATTTACCTCGTTTTTCAGTCGTAGTCGGCAGGATATGGTTAAAATCGCTCTAAAAGAACATTTTCCGTTTTTTACAGAAAATCTTGAAAAGAGTATGATTCGGGTTGAATCTAATTCATGAAAAACAATCAACGCTGAGTTCCTGCATTCGCAGGGAACGGGGGAACCATCAGGCCACCTGGCCTACTTGGGGTGAATCCAAAGGAGACTGCGTAAGTCTCAATAGGTAGGGCGACTCTCACCGTCCGAATCCGACAGCTAACCTCGTAAGCGTAAAGAGAGAGACCCTTGATCCGCCACGCTTTGGCCCAGGTATATCTGCCTGTAATCCAAAACCGCAGCAGAGGTCCTCCTCTTGCTGCGGTTTTTGCGTTACCTGAGCCTATTAGGTGATAGCACGCTGGATGGGGTGAATGTTTTGAAGCACTATTATTTAGGGATACATCAAGGGCTGCTTGAGCCGATAAGTCTAAATTACGTTTGTTTCGGGGCCTTGTGGTTCGAAGAAAATAATCACAGGTACATTGTAGGTTATGCATTTGGCCAGAACCAGATCCAAGCCCTTCGCCAATTCAGTACACCTTCTTCTTGTAAAGACTGTTTAGACTCTAAGATTGTATATGAAATATATAAAAAAATTCGAGAACAACAACAGCAGCAGGATTGGTCATCGCATCAAAAACTCCCGTGGTTTACAGCCTTCAAGGAGCCTTGGAAAGATGTAAGCGCCGGTTGGTATGTCTTGAGATCCCGCAGCACCTTTCCCTTACATCTATCTGTTATACGGAAAGAGAAGTTCCGACTATGGCTAGAGCATACCGCAGTCTGTGAGAATAAAATGGAAATGCTCGCTTGTGTAGAAAAGGCTAGTGTCACTCATCATGTAGACTTAAAGCTTTTGGAAATCTAAGGAGGAACCCTACTATGGACCAGCGCAGACTATCCCGCATTGAAGTATTTGTATTGGATGAACCCGAGCCTATTCACTATGGAATGGAAGGGGCTGAAGGCTGCCGTTATGGTATTCTGAAGCTCACCTGTAAGGGAGGTTGCAGTTGGGGGGCTTGTCTAATCTCTGCCAACACCAAAAATTTCGATCTCATTAAATGGAGTTCTTTTTTACGGGCTATCTGTCATTGCCGTCTTGAGGAAGCGCTGGATAAGGTCCGCCGCGAAGGTTCAGATTGGGAGCAGGTTAAGCTTGAGCTAGTTCAGGGTGCTTTGCAGGATTTAAAGGCCAAGCTCCAGGGTAAATCCTTGGCTGGGCATATTCAGCAAGGGCGTCTGTACAGTGTTGCAGCTGGGGGGAGCAATTCCAGAAGTGAACGGCTCTACTACAAACCTTCCAAAGCTTTTTCCACTGCCTCCCAGCAGAAACACAGTTGCCCGGAACCAGACACCGCCGATCTTATCAATAAATCCATCTCTTACTTTTCTATATTATAGATTCAAGCAAATCTCTCATTCTGAAAGGATCGTGTTCACCATGCCTGACCCCTTACCTCCCGTGTCCACCTACAGTGCTAAATTTGCAGAGTGTGTTCAAAAGTATACTAATGAAGTCTACGTACTCAGTTCCATGTTATTAGAACAATCTAATGAGGCAGACAAGGTTACTATCCGCACCTTCACAGAGCTTCATAAAATATATCGTCAGGATAACTTCGACCCTCAGTTATTCTCTATCCACGCTTACCGCACTTGTATTCGCCAGTGTGCTGATTCTTTTGCCCGGCGCTCTCTTCTATCGGCTAAGGGATTACCTTGGGAGGAACAGCTTGTGAAGGTATTGTGGTACGGCTTAAAGCTGCCTCTTTCTCAAATAAGCATTATTCTGCAAAAAAGTGTTCCTGCACTGAAAGCACAGCTTAGAGCTGTACGGGAGCAGATGACCGACCAAGCGGATATACGAACGAGCGCAAATCTTTCTATAATTTAGTCACTGACTAGAATTCAGACGATCTTTAAGCGCATGAAGCATCTAACGGACTCAGGAGCCTTTAATTGAAGCTTTTCCTCAAATTTGGCCGGCGTTCGGACTCCAGTAGAAATCCCGAGCGATGAGCGTCTCGGATCGTCTTCAAGCAGGCCCTAATCATCTTCCACCAAGGCAAGGCTTACGGACCCAGATGACGTTACTTGCACGTTTATCGCCTTTTGAGCATAGTATCGGACTCCAGTGCAACTATTTGGTTAAAAGAGCTACTAATTCACCCTTTTTCATGCCAATAGCGACTATAATGTCCGATATCTTGCTAAATCTCGATGATTGCTGCATTTAAGTGCTGCTGGATCCGTTAGCTATATCAGCTCGTATACAAAGAGATTGCCAACTCAAAAACGGGGATATCCCAGCAACCATAAATGGCTGTTAGGATACCCCCGAAAATTCAGTGCCTACTATTACGCTTTACTCTTACGCGCCTTACCGTACATCCACAATCCTGCCAACATCCCCACTATAGCAACACCAGTCAATACGCCTTGAACGAAATCCATAAAAGTGGAGCCATCCGGAAGCATTCTACTAACCGTAGCCAGCGATACCGAACTCATTAAAAGCATAATGGTATATTGTTCGCTTGTAGACATCATTAGCACTCCTTAAAAGTTATATGAGGTCATCTTAGATCTTGTAAGCTTTCATTGCTTTTCTGATTTCTTTAATACTTGGGCGTTTGCCGTACATCAGTACGCCGGTACGATAGATCTTGGCTGCCAGCCATCCGAAGATGAAGGTAGTCACAAGCAGGATCAGCAGCGATACAATGACTTGCCAGATCGCCACCTCGCCGACACCAATTCGGAGCAGCATCGTCAATGGTGAGGTGAAAGGCACATAACTCGCTATCTTAACCACTAGAGTATCTGCATTGGAGATACTGAACAGTGGAACATAGAACGCTACGAAGCCTAACATCATGATTGGCATTACCGCCTGACCGAGATCCTCCGTACGGCTGACAATCGAACCCACAGCCGCATACATCAAGGCATAGAGGAAGTAACCTAATACGTACAAGACAAATCCATAGAGCAGCAAGTTAATATTGAGCTGGCCTAAATCGAGATCAAAATCAGCCAATACAGTCGCATTATGCGGGAGCGTCAAATTGACAACGATCGCTGCGACAAAGATCCCAATTTGCAATATTCCTACTAGGAAAACACCGATAACTTTACCGAACATTTGCGCTAGAGGTGAGGCACTTGTAATCAGAATCTCCATAATCCGCGAGCTTTTCTCAGAAGTTATCTCAGCGGCAATCATGTTGCCTGTCATCATAATGGACATAAAGAACAACATAAGCATGGCATATACGATAATGTAGTTAATGGCCGGAGTGTCCTCCTGAGAGCTTTCACTGCCACCGCCTGCGTTAAGCTGTTGTGTAGTAATCTGCACTGGTGTTGACATTGCAGCAATCTGTTCAGAGGTCAGCTTGTCACCAACGATATATTGTGTGTTTGCTTGCTGAAGTGCATTTTGAAGATAAACTTGAACATCTCCGTTTAGTTCCCCATCGTTACTATGATAAGTAACGGGTGGAAGCCCTTCGCCAGTAGGTTCCGCAAAAGTAACATAACCTTCTACTGTCTCTTCATCTAATGCTTTCTTTAACTCGGCATCCTCCGCAGAAGCATATTGTACTATCTTAGCCTGCGGCATGCCCTCTGGCGCAGTATAAGCCTTCAACAATTCTGCAACCTGATTTCCCTCTTCAGCAATCACAGCAATTTGAGTAACTTCACTTTTGGCCGAATCACCCTTAAACTGATCGATGATATAGGGAAGATTCATCCCTATGCTGAGCAATAATACTAGAATCAAAGTAGTAATCATAAATGATTTCGTTCTAACTTTATTTTTAAAGGTAAAGCCGATAATTGTCCCCATCTTATTCATTAGATTCACCCACCGCTCTGATAAAGATTTGGTTTAACGTAGGTTCCTTGATTTCAAAATGCTCCACTTCACCCTGTGCTATCGCCTGCTGTAAAATACGCTGTGCTGCACCGATCTCACTGATCGATAACAGATACCCACGCTCCAGCCGTTTAACTGCTGTAACACCTGCGATGGACTCCAGACCTTTTACCTCATTAGCTGTACGCAGCAATACTTCTTCCCGCGGGTAGCCATTCTTGATCGTGCGGATATCCCCTTGAACGACCGTATTGGAACGATCGAGAATCGTAATGTTACGGCATAGCTCTTCCACATGCTCCATCCGGTGCGTAGAGAAGAGGATACTTGTTCCCGAATCACGTAATTCTTTGACCGTATCTTTCAGCAGTTCCACGTTTACTGGGTCCAGCCCGCTGAAAGCTTCATCTAGAATCAGAATCTGCGGCTTATGAACGACAGCGGCGATAAAGCCCATTTTTTGCTGATTTCCTTTGGAAAGCTCTTCTATTTTTTTATTGTAATAATCCGGAACCTCGAATCGATCCAGCCAATAGCGCAAGCTCTTATCTGCATCACTAGCTGACATCCCACGCAGGCGGGCCAAGTAAACGATTTGATCACTGATCTTCACCTTAGGATATAGTCCACGTTCTTCGGGCAGATAACCCATAAGTTGCTGCAGTTCACTGTTGAAAGGCTTCCCGTTATACAAAATCTTGCCCTCATCAGGGTAGATTAGGCCGAGTACCATACGCATCGTGGTTGTTTTCCCCGCGCCGTTCGCCCCCAGTAATCCGTAAATTTCCCCTTTACCTACGGTTAGGTTAATTCCGTTTACTGCGGTTTTTTCTCCATATTGCTTAACTACACTTTCCAGCTTTAAGGCTTCCATTTCTCTAGTCCCCTCTCTTGTGGTCAATTAGAATAGGACGATGACCCTGTGTCCATAAACTTAATATTTCGTCCAGCTCCAAACTGCGGCTCTTGATAACCTTTACGCCCAAGTCATGAATGCGTTTCTCGTTTTCAGAAAATTGTTCTATGATAAAAGAAGCTACACCCGGTGTATCCATGGTAAAGTGCAAGCCTCCTGGCAACTCAGCCGATAACTCCGCAAGCTCCTCTTCATCCGCAGCATTCACCCAAACCTCGGTCCAAGCACCGAACAGACTGTCTTTTTCAGCCATGCCCAGCAGTTCACCCCGATGCATAAGGACGATATAATCTGCCAGCCGTCGCACCTCATCCACAATGTGTGTGGAGATGATAATCGTTGCGTTGTGCTCATCCATATATTTACGAAGTGTCTCGATCATAATCTTCCAGGCAAAAGGATCAAGACCCGATGAAGGTTCATCCAATAGCAGCAGACTTGGCCGTGCCGCAAGTGCTGCAGCAATTTCGAATTTCCTGCGCTCCCCTTTAGACATCTTCGAAAGTCTTATATGATACGGAATCTCAAAGCGATCCATCAGCTCGTGAAAATACTGATCGTCCCAATTGGGATACCAATACTTCCGAAATCGAGCTGCTTCCTCTGCATTCCAGTGGTTCTCCTCAGTAATTGACGTTTCAGGAACATAGGCCATGGTCTGGCGAAGCTCCAGAGACAACCCGCTATCATACCTGTTCTCGAACCAATATATCTCGCCTTCCTCTGGATTAGTCAGCTGCATCAGCAAATTCAGCAGCGTACTTTTGCCGGATCCATTCTGACCTACCAAAGCTGTAATATATCCTTTAGGCAGATTCAGGGTCAGCGGCCCTATCGTCTTGTTTCGCCGCCGTTTAAGTACATTCCGCAATTCTATAGCCATCTGTACCATATGAGTAAGCGCCCCCCTCTCAATCCTTTTCTCTATACTTGCGTTCTATAATCTCCATAAAAATCTGTTCAAGTTCATCCTTGCTGCAATGTACCGATCGGCCGATATCCACTGCACTCTCAAGTGCTTTGCCAACCGTTTCACGTTTATATTCTTCCATTGCTCCGTCACCTACATGGGATACAAAGGTACCTGTTCCTTGTCGCGTTCGCAGCAAACCTTCGTTCTCCAGATCCTGATATACGCGCCGCACTGTAATTACACTGCATTTCAAATCTCCTGCGAACTCACGAATCGAGGGCAGCAGCGTACCTTCTGTAATGACTCCGCTAATGATTAATGATCTAAGCTGAGTCTCTATTTGATGATAGAGGGGCTCTGCACTATTTTCGTTGATTTGTACCGGTATCCACATTATTTACACCTCGCCTTCCACTCTAGCGTGCTAGAGCGCAGTCCTTGCCATTTCCGATTTTTTATATGAGATTGCGACTTTTCAGCCGATGTATAGTCCATTTAGAGAATAACTGCACAGATATTGTTCCCAGCAGAAGTGACCCCCACATGATCGGAGATAACAGCCCCCACTCCTTGGAATAGGAGATACTGTATAAGAACAAACTGCCTCCGCCCAGTGTAACTAGGAACGATGTTGCCCACGATAAAACTACGATAAGCAATGTTAGCCATAGATAAGCTTTGCCGCTAAAAAGATATTCAATAAAAATATATAGACCTGAGACCATGAATCCGAAGCCGAGCCAAGTAATCGCAAAAGCTATATACGATGGAACCGCCAGCTCTGCCCGAAAATTCTCTCCTAACAAGTAAATAATACCGAAGAATAACGTACCATTTAGAGTAAAGGAGCCCACACCCTGAAGTTTCCTCCGCGATAATATTACTGCAGCTGGAATCGGTAAAGTTCGTAAGTAAACCAACATTTTTGTGTAAGAATCTTCACTCCAATATTTCATGGAGCGGCGAGAGAATGTTAATCCCAATAAGGGGATAAAGGAGAGAAATAAGAAATCCGCTAGCATCGTCCGATCCTGCTCACCTAGTACATCATTTGCTATCAGGCTAGTCAGTCCACCAAGATAACTCATAAAAACAACTGTTATTACGAGGGTCCCTAATATTTTTAATTTGTCTCCGCGAAAATCAGAGCGCAACATAAACCATGAATCTTTTAATGTTCTCATTAATGCTAACCTCGCTTTACAATGTCTTCAGCGTCTAGCAGAAGCAGGTGTTCATATCCCTGTGCTTACTGTATATATCTATATACACAGTATATGACCTTGGTTTTTCATTGTCAATCCTGTAACTGGAAATTATTCAAAAGAAGTAGGAGGTTTGGGCAACCTCATACTTCAAGCTTATGAAGACACTCTCAGACGTTAGGTAACGCTTATTAATTGAGATTAACTACAATGAGGGGGGAATTGAGGCAGAATGCTGCTACGGGGGCGAATGTAGCTGGGATAATTGAGTTTACTAGATAATTCATTCAGGGTATGAAGTAGTAAGAGCCCCCTCTTTGCTTCTATGTAACGCGTTGGTGTGATGTGTGTTATGGGGGCGAGTGCCGGAGCGGATACTGGTTCGGGTTAGGATGCTGGTGCGGCTGTGGTGCTGGTTCGGGGGTATGATGCGGGCGCGGCGGATGGTGCAGTTCCGATTGTATGATGCGGGCGCGGCGGTTGGTGCGGTTTCGGGGGCGGGGTGCTGGTTCGGCTGCTGACTGGTTCAGGTTTCAGGTGTGGAATGCTAGTTCGGCTGCTAGTGCAGTTTCAGGTGTGGGATATGGGCGACTGCCGGGCGGATTAACATTAGGGAAAAACTCCCTAAAATCTGCCCAACCGAGCTTGGATTATTAGTTTTTAGGGAAATCCTACCCAAAATTTCAGCTATTACTCCGTTATTGAACTAAATCCATTCACTTTCAGAGAGGATTTCCCTAATTATGGCCTTTTTTAGCTAATTTCGTGCATTATCAGGGAGGTTTTCCCTAATTGCGTCTTTTTCGGGCTAACTTCGTTCAATTTCAGGACAGATCCCGAAGCTCTACAAACCAAAATAAGCCCATCACCCGCAATCCCTACTCAGGAACATGCAGATATATAGGCTTATTTCATAACTATTTACGACTCTGCTACTCTAGTGCTGTTCATTCGCTCAACGCACTAAACTCTGTGCTCTATTCAAGCACTTATTTTACGCACCCAAAATAACTTCCCACACCGGCTTGGTATGTCCACCTGGATACAAAACATACAACAGCACGTACACCATAACGCCTGTAATCGCTGTGATAAACCAAATTATCGATGTCACTCTGCCCCACTTACGGTGCTTGGAATACTTCGCCTTGAAACCAAGAGTTAACGTAGTAAGTCCGAATACCGCAGCTACGGTTGCCAGAACGATATGGAAGATCAAAAACACTTGATAAATTGTCTTCAGTTCATCCGGTCCGCCCCATGAGGTATTCCCCACAAACAACGTTCTCGATACGTAAACAATAAAAAACAGCAGCGCAGCGATAGCGGCAGCAATCATCGTTTTCTTATGCGCCTCGCGTTTGCCCTTGATAATGAGCCACCAACCTATAGCCACCAGCACCGCGCTGATCACGATGAATGACGTACTAATAGTCGGAAACACTGTGAAAATATCCATGATTCTCCCCCTCGGCAGTCTACCAGTTATGCACGGTTCAAGTTGCTCTCCTGAAGTGTTGAGGATGGCGTCGACAATTCATCGTCGTCTTGTCCGTTCTCTTTTTTATACCAATGATAGAACACATAAGCAAGCATAGAGGCAAAAATAAATTCCTGAATGAACTTCATCGCGATGCCTCCCACCTGTTGATCCACCTTCGGCGACATCACTTCAAAGAATGCAGGACCTCCAAAATTCTGAAGTAAAACAGAGGGGTCACCCGAGATACAATAGCCCATAGCACGCGCCCAAGTCTCTGGATCACTGTAAGTGGCGTAGAGCGGATGATCGGCAAATATAATCAGCCCGCAAGCTGGCGTCAGCAATACCATGTTCAGAAAAATAAACCCAATCTTCCCAAGCCCACTCGCCATACGATGTTCCGGCAGCGGATTAATCAGTGTCCACCACATTAAAGCAGAGGTCAGGAACAAAACAATGTAATAAATACGATGAACAGTAAAATGCAGCATCACATAATCATGAATAACAGGAATATGGTACAAGGAAAAAAGTCCGTTAAACAATAGAGCAGCTACTACCGGATGAGCTAAAAAAGATAACCGCCGAAGCGGATTCACCTTTAGTATCCTGCGCCAGATAAAATCTGGAATTCCAAGCATAATCAGCGGCACCGCTACCAGGTAAGACAAGGCCATACTGACCATGTGGAAGGAAAACATCATATGCCCTAAGAGGCTAATGGGTCCTCCTTGTGCCAGATAAAGGGCAAGCATCCCGCAGACAAATAACGCTCTACGCCAAAATGGCACCGTTATTGAATCGGCATAACGCCCAGCAATCGGACCAATCCACACAAAATAACCTGCTGTCAGCAGCAGCATTACCGCTAGAAAAAGCGGACTCCATAGTTCAGCAAAGCTAAAGTATTCTAATCCCAGCATAATTCCAACCTCCTAGCGCAGGAATTCATATATCTAAACATCAAAAAGAGGGGGCATTGCAGCCCACCTCTTTCATTATTGTCCGTTAATTCCACCAAACCCAATACAGCGACATAACAATACAGGTCCCAGCGATAAAGAAGCCACCCAGCATGAAGAGAATCGGCAGAAGATGCCCTTTATCTTTTAGATGCATCCAGAAGCCCATCTGTACAATGACCTGAAGAACAGCCATTACCAGCAGCAAAATAATCGCAAAGGTTGCATTTACGCCCCCAGCCGCAACAGCAGCGAAAGCAATCAATGTTAAGACAATGGAGAAAATAAAGACAACAATATGTTTCTGTGGTCCTTCATGCCGATGACGTTGCTTATACCCGCCGCTATCTGGCATATGCTGATCCGTCGTCATAGTGCCTAGCCCACCTTTCCGAGTAGGTATACAACCGTAAAGATGAAGACCCATACTACATCGATAAAATGCCAATACATGGCTGACACATACACTTTTGGTGCAGTAACTACCGTTAACCCCTTGCGGGCGAGCTGCCCGATCAAGATGGAGATCCAAGCGATCCCAAAGGCTACGTGCGCACCATGAAATCCTACCAGTGTGTAGAATGCCGAACTGAATGCACTTGTGGTCATTCCGAATTCTTCGTGTCTTACATATTGAGTAAACTCATAGATCTCCAAAACCAGGAAACCTAAACCTAAGACTACAGTAACTAAAAGCCAATTCCGTAGCAGTGCCGGCCGATTTCTGTGCATCGCTTGAATAGCGAATACACTCGTCAGACTGCTTACCAGCAGGATAAATGTTGCAGCGGCTACAAGCGGCAGGTGAAACAGTTCATTCGCCGAAGGCCCCTCATTCGTCTGATTACGCAGTGCGAGGAAAGTTGCGAACAACGTGCCGAACAATACCGCTTCGCCGCCTAGAAACAACCAAAAGGCAAGAACCTTGTTGCGTCCTTCGAGCGTAGCTTTTTCCGGCTCGTGCGGAAAGGTATCCTTAGAAGCTTCTGCATGTGCCGTTGTCATGTCCGCTCACTTCCTTCCAGCTCTTCAGGTTCAATATGCCATCCGTGATCATCATACAGCGAACGCATCAGCATGGATCCAAATGTAATAATAAGACCGATGGCTGTAACGATATAATTATTAAACAGGAAGCTCATAAAAGCATTGCCGAATTCATCACGGCTAAACATAAAGCCAAGCCCAGCGATAAAAATTCCGACAGACATCGTAAACGGTAAAATCGTTGCCGACGGCATATGAATTGAGCCCACCGGCTCTGCTGGTGTCATGCCTTTATTCCCTGCTACTTTTTCTTTCCAGAAGGCATCAATCCCCCGAATAAGAGGTGTTTGCTTGAAGTTATATTCTGGCGGCGGTGAAGGAATGGTCCATTCCAATGTACGTCCATCCTCCCACGGATCATTGCCTGCATCCGCCGGTTTTCTGGAAGTCAGGAAGATGTTCACCAAGAAAATAATCATACCGACACCCATAAGACCTGCACCAATCGTACTGACTAGATTTAGCAAATCAAATTGCTGATTTGGTAAATAAGTGAACACGCGGCGCTGCATCCCCATAAGCCCAAGGAAATGCTGTACAAAGAAGGTCAGATGGAATCCGATGATAAACGTCCAGAAAGTCCACTTGCCCAGCGTTTCACTCAGCATCCGTCCGAACATTTTGGGCCACCAGTAGTGCAGACCTGCGAACAGGCCAAGCACCAAGCCACCTACAATAACATAGTGGAAATGCGCTACAACAAAATACGTATCATGGAACTGAAAGTCAGCAGGTGCGGACGCCAGCATCACTCCAGTTACTCCCCCCATAGTAAATGTAGGAATAAATCCTACAGCGAACAGGTTAGGGGTTGTGAAACGTACTTGCCCGCCCCACATCGTGAACAACCAGTTAAAAATTTTAATCCCGGTCGGAACCGCAATTAACATCGTTGATACGGAAAACAACGCGTTAGCTACAGGTCCAAGTCCAGTTGTGAACATGTGGTGAGCCCAAACCATAAAGCCTAAAAAGGCGATCAAGATGGTTGCAAACACCATGGAGCTATATCCGAACAGTCTTTTACGCGAAAAGGTTGGGATGACCTCGGAAATAATCCCGAAGGCAGGCAGAATGAGAATATACACTTCCGGGTGACCAAATATCCAGAAGATATGTTGCCATAGCACTGGACTTCCTCCGGCTCCGACTTCGAAGAAATTGGCTCCTAGAATCCGGTCGAATGTCAGCAGTACTAAACCTACTGTTATTGCTGGAAAAGCAAACAAAATAATGGCGGAAGTGATAAATGTGGTCCAGGCGAACATCGGCATCCGCATATAGGTCATTCCCGGCGCACGCATCGTAATGATCGTGGCTAGAAAGTTAATCCCCCCGATGAGGGTCCCCAATCCGGCAATTTGCAAGCCGATCGTATAGAAGTCTACACCGTGTGTAGTGCTGTATGTACTCGTAGATAGTGGGGTGTAGGCGGTCCACCCGGCATCAGGAGCACCACCCATAACCCAGCTAAGATTCAGTAGAATCCCGCCGAACAGGAAGGTCCAGAAACCAAGTGCATTTAGAAAAGGAAAGGCTACGTCACGTGCACCGATCTGTAGCGGAATGACGGCATTCATGAGTGCGAAGATGACTGGCATGACGCCGAGGAAGATCATCGTCGTACCATGCATGGTTATGAGTTCATTAAACGTTTGTGCATCCAAAAAGTTATTCATCGGCTTGATGAGCTGCCAGCGAATCAGAAGCGCTTCAATTCCCCCGATGCCAAAAAATAATCCTCCGGCCCATAGGTACAAAATCGCGATTTTTTTGTGATCGACGGTTGTTAGCCAATCCATAAGTCCTGTATGGCGCTTCACACTGTGGCCGTGCCCCAGAGGCTTGGATGAATTCAAGGTATGCGCTGCTTGAGCCAAAGTTCGTCCCCCCTTTTCGAAAGTTCCGCCCGCCTTTAGGCTAAGGCATTAGTCCAGCTTATAGTTGGCCAGATACTCTGCAATGCCATCAATCTCAGCATCACTCAGGCCCAGATCTTTGGGGTTAGGCATCAGATTGCCTGGTTTTACGGATTGCGGGTCGTGCAGCCAGGTTTTGAGATTCTCTTCAATCGGCGCACCATCTTCCCTCGTGTCGTCGTTGAGCAGAATTCCAGCAATCGATTCCCGAGAACCAATTCCGGTCAAGTTCGGCGCATTATTAATCCCTTGATCACCTACAGCGTGGCAAGTCAGACATGCCGCTTTGAACTTCTCAGCTAAAGCAGGATCCTCTGGCAGCACAGCTACAGGTGCTTTCATAGAATCAATCCACTTTTGAAACTCTTGTTCACTAACTGATTTCACCTTAAATTCCATCAATCCATGAGAAGGACCACATAGCTCCGCACATTTCCCACGGTAAACGCCTTCATTAGGCGCACTAAAGCTAAAGCGGTTAATCGTTCCAGCTGGGTTGGTATCGATTTTACCGGAAAGAGAAGGGACCCAGAAGGAGTGCAGCACATCTTTAGTTTCCAGTTCAAAGGCGATATCTTTGCCCACCGGAATAATCAGGTCCTGCGCTGTAGTTACCTTATAGTCGGTATACTCAAACTCCCACCAGTATTGGTGGCCGGTTACTTTAACCTTGATCGCATTCTTGTCATTGGAATGATCATCTCCAGCGGCAAACACTGCTTTCACCGTTGGCACGGCCAGTACTACAACAAGGATAAGCGGAATGACTGTCCAGAGAATCTCAAGTTTAATGCTGCCCTCAACCTGCTCAGGGATTTCATTCTGACCCGGTCTTCTGCGGAAGCGGATCAGTACATAAGCTGCAATCGTAAAGACAATCAGCAACACCACGATCATAATGCTGATCGACAGCTCCATTAATCCGTAAGATCTGTCTGCTGCAGGTCCCTGTGGTCTGAGTACTGACAAGTCCTCACGACCGCACCCGGCAAGAAAGAGTCCAAACATAGCGGTCATGGGAAGGAGTCGCTTTACAGCCTGCCACGTTTTCATCATTGATCTACCCCGCTTTTCCCGATTTCGTAGATTCCTGTTTTTTTCTGTCAATTATAACAATCACTATTAATATAAGTTTAAGGGAAAGTTTTGTCAATCGTTCACAACTAGTTCACATTGTAATTTTCGACACAATAAACCCTTGTCCCATCTGGATTTCATAGCATTTTATGAAAACGCAAACAAATAAAAAATATTAAAGAAAGCGTATTCAATTTAAAATGTGTCTATTAATTCATTTGACTATTCTATGAGGAAGACTTTTCCTTATTCGTAAATGGGCATACAAAAAAAACCGATTCCAGCAACAAAAGTTGCTCGGGCACGGTTTATAAGAATCCTCGTGGATGTTATTACTCAAAATGATGTCTAAAGTTAAGCAAGTGACAAACGTATCTGTTAGCTAGGAGACGGATGAATTCATCCGTACCAACTCGTGTTCCACGACCATGGTCAGTTCTTCTTCATAGCCTCCTGTAATCCGATACTTTCGGACGTACTCCTTTACGAATTTCTTGGGATCTTTGGGCCGGAAAATGCGTGTCATTTCCCGTAGACTTTCCTTGACTTCGTTATGACCTTTACTTGCCATGATCAGTTCCCTCCCAAAACATTGAAAATGAATGCTCCGTTGTAGAGAATGCATGATGAAAAGTACGCCGTAACCTCGAATGCAAGTGAAGTATCCATTACACATACGTGGCTTGCACTATCCGTCAAAACGTGGAATCTAAAGCTAAATCTAGCCTTTGAAACACCGCCTTGCCGGTGAAGCAGGTTCGTCGTGATTTGGGCTGAGAGTAAGGACGCCTGATGAACGATAGCTCCTTGACACTTTTATTACCCGAAGAGCCACTTACTGAATCACTCCTTTCGGGCCTTATCGTTATATTGTATCATATTCCGGATTAACTTCCACCTTTCCTTGTAAAATGTACTATTTGGAAAATATTATTTTTACAGCTGCCTTCGTAAGTCAGATGTCTCCAAACTGGTTAAAATAAAATAACCTAAACAGCAAGGAAAACTGCATTTATCAAGAAATGAGAAGGAGATCGTTATGGCTCAGCCTGTAATTCCCCTAATGACTACCGCAATGCCAGAAGACACCGATACACGCCTGGAGGGTCTTGAACAAGCCCATCAAGCTATCCTAAAAGAATACTCCAAGATGCATAGCATGCTTATTGTGCGTCATGGAAAACTTATCTTCGAACGTTATTATAACGACCATCATGCTGGAGCATTAAATGATCTCCGTTCTGCCACCAAAAGTTTTGTCAGCGTCCTTACGGGAATCGCTATCGGCCGTGGAGAGATGCCTGATCTCCATATTTCTGTGTCCGAGGTTCTTCGCAAGCATATTCCATACCTTCACTCCCCACATCTCTCAAAGATCACACTCCGTCATCTTCTTACCATGACTTCCGGCTTTAGCTGGATCACAGGGAAGAAGCTTGGTGAACCGCTCGTTCGGAACCTCCATCGCAGCCGCCGCTGGGGTTCCTTTGGCCTTAGCTTGAACATTATTCCAGAACAAGTCGGCCAGTTCCAATATCGAAGCATCGACTCACATCTAATCTCGATGATGATTAGTGAATCTACAGGTCTTGATGCATTTTCCTATGCAGCACAGCATTTATTCACTCCACTCCGAATGGCTAATACCGCTTGGTTACCTAGCCCCGAAGGACATAGCATGGGTCATATCGGTTTGCACCTAACGTCTCGGGATATGGCTAAATTCGGAATTTGCCTGCTGAATAATGGAGTGTTTGCAGAGCAGCAAATCATCCCAGAACATTGGTTGCAGGAAGCACTTACCGCTCAAACTAAGGGATATCCAGCGTTTGGTGATTACGGATATCAGTTTTGGATCGGTACGATGAGCGGGCAGCCCTACAAGCTCGCCCACGGGCATGGCGGGCAGCAGATTCTGCTCTTCCCCAATCTGGATGCTGTAGTGGTCTTTACAGCAGAGAGCAAGACAAACAACTGGAAGAACCCTCGCAGGCTGCTTGAAAAGTATGTTCTCCCTTCAATGAGCTAAACATACTTTTTCCTGACAAGTCATAGGCTTGTAAGGAAGAAGGATTCGAACAATCAAGCCCCTTCTTCTCCAAGCAGAAGGAGAGTGAGCCCATTGTCCCCTTTTAAATCATCCACCGGATTGCCCGATAATATAGCGGGCGCGTTGTGTTACTTTTTCCCTTTTCTCGGCGGCGTCGTCTTTCTCGCATTGGAGAAACGCAGCCGCTTTGTGCTGTTCCATTCGCTGCAATCACTGATTACCTTCGGGGTGCTGATGATCCTCCACGTACTAACCGGATTGGTCCCATTCCTCGGTCCCTTGATGAGTGCCCTCGTCTCTCTTTGCAGCTTTGGGGTGTGGCTGTTAATGATCTACCATGCCTTAAGTGGCAGGTGGTATAAACTCCCTTGGGCAGGTGATATCGCAGAAAGTCAGATTCGCCATCTGTAATCCCCCAAAAAGCAGCCCCTCTGATCGCTGAAAAGTATTCCCTTTTGCCCATCCACTCCTTACAATGTAGAAAGGGCATCAATGGAATTCTACAGGCTGGAGGAAATCATATGTATCTATTTATCATAAACCCGCGTTCCGGCGGGGGGGCAGGCGGCCGGACCTGGCATACTGTAGAGGCGCTCATGAAGGAGCGTTCGCTGCCTTTCATGTCCTTGTTTACGCACAGCGTAGAGGGTGCAGAGGCCCTTGTTTTAAATACACTAAAGCATCGCGAGGATTGGAAAGCCGTGATTGTAATCGGTGGCGACGGCACGCTCCATAGCATTTTGGGTGCACTTTGCGGCAAAGATATCCCCATGGGCGTGATTCCTGCCGGCTCCGGCAACGACACCGCCCGGGGGTTTGGCATTCCACTTTCAATAGAAGCCGCGCTGGAGGCCGCCCTTAGCGAGCGGTATATCGAAGCAGACCTGCTTTCAGGCGCAAACGGACTGACCGTAACAGCCGTTGCCAATGGCTTTGATGCTCAAGTGGCCGAGAATGTGAATGCCAGCCGTTACAAACGGCTGTGCAATGCCATTGGAGCAGGCCAGCTGGCGTATATCATCGGCATATTGCATACGCTGATGACATTCAAGCCCTGCCGGGTAAGCGTAGTCTGCGACGGTACGGAGCACGCCTTCGAGAAGGCATGGCTGGTCTCGATCTGCAACCTGCCCAGCTACGGCGGCGGGCTTTTGATCTGCCCGCAGGCAAAGGCCGATGACGGCCACCTTGACGTCTGCGTCGTGCATGGGTGCAGCCGCGGGCAGTTGCTGCGGCTGTTCCCCACGGTACTGAAGGGCAAGCATGTGGCGTTGCCCTTCGTGTCTATGCTGCGCGGACGTAGCGTAGCCGTAGGCTTTGCCGAGGCCCGGCCTGCGATCGGCGACGGCGAGAGCCTCGGCAAAGGGCCGCTGGCCGTTCGCTGCGAGCCGGGGGCGCTGCGGGTGCTATCGCCGCTGGCGGCGGACAGCGTACAGCTGCCCGTCGACACTGCAGCGGCATGCGGCAGCAACGGGTAACCTGACCCGTGCATACCATACACACAAAAAACAGCAAGCGACTGGTTCATTACCAGTTCGCTTGCTGTTTTGCATATCCTATAGCTTTTGACTGAGAATTGATTCCAAAAGACTCAAACAAGATGCTCTTCCTCGTCTTCCACGAAAGTGACTCTTCCGTCCTCCAGCGAGGCGATACGCACGAGTGATTCTACGCGATATCCCGCTTCCTGCAGCAGCCGATTCCCTGGCTGGAACGCTTTTTCGATCACAATGCCAATTCCAACCACACTCCCTCCCGCCTGCTCAACAATACGGGCAAGTCCGAAGGCGGCTTCACCATTCGCCAAGAAATCATCAACAATCAGCACCCGTTCTCCGGGAGCAATGAATTTCTTCGAAACGGTAATTTCATTCGTTTCTTTCTTCGTGAAGGAGTATACCTTCTCCACGTAAATGTCTTCTGTCAGCGTCAGCGATTTCTGCTTACGGGCAAAAATCAATGGAACCTCCAGCTCTAATGCTGTCATAATCCCCGGAGCGATTCCCGAGGATTCTATAGTCAGCACCTTCGTAATTTCTTCGCCAGCGAACCGGCGGATAAACTCACGGCCAACCTCGCGCATCAGGAAGGGGTCCATCTGATGATTCAGAAAAGAATCCACCTTGAGCACTCCTTGCCCGAGTACAATACCTTCTTTCAATACCTTTTGTCTCAACAGCTCCATAGTGCTCCTCCTTCTCCCATCATTAAATCCATTCTCCCCACATTACAGGCCTGTCGGCTTCTGAGGCAATAAATTTCCAACGATCGATTTTAAATTATGATCATCCTTGCTCTTTTCCTGACCGTTATCATAACCCGTAATTCGAATCTCCAAGAAATCTCCCGGATTTACCGGTTTAAAAATCAATTTCTCGCGGTCTTCCAGTCTCACGTTAAAATTCATATCCTTAAACATTTCGACCAGTTCTGCTTCTCCAGGAGATGCTCCCTTATCCAGAAACAATAGTCCACGCAATTTCTTAGGACCATCATTGTGCACCACTTCAAAATGAACGATACATTCCATGCTTCTCACCTCCCTATGATAATAACTACTGCGCCTGTTCTTCCCCATCATCGCCTTGATCATACATAACATATTTGCTATGAATTTTGCTGTAACGTTCTCCATAACGCTCTACTAATTCTGCGCCCATATCCTGCTCCAGCTCGAATAAGACCATTTCCTGTGTAAAATGATTCAACAGCAGCTCCACTAACACCGGGTGCTCTGTTACCACTGCTTGTGCGGATCCATCATCATAACGCATCCCCAGCATACACCAGCTCCGGTCGATCACAAATGAGAACTTCCGTCCATCCGCCCGCTGCGAATCTTTTCCGAATGACGGCCATACCGGGTAAGAGGCAGCAGCAGCATTGCCACCGTCAAAAGCCCATAAAAGCCTAACGCCACGCAGTTCGGCCTGTTCAAGTTCGCTCCGCAGAAGCGACGCTTCCTCGCGCCACATATCCACTACAATCTCCTGCTCTGCCATGTTAAGCTGGCGAATCAGCGCCCCCATTACATTGCGGTCGCCCTCTACATTATAAAAAGAAGGACTAACAGGCCCCCCGCGAGGCATCTCACTTTCCATATAAGCCAGCGAAGCTTGAACTCTTCCCGAGATCATCGTCGCCAGCTCCTCTGGATTGAGAACACTATACCGCGCAGGCTCTCCTTCACCACATCGTACATATCCCTGCTGTGTTAGGCGCTGAAGCGCCGCATACACATTTGATCTTGAAACTCCGAGCTGTTTGGCAACCTCATAGCCAGAAGCCTGACCTTTAGTCGCAAGCTCGACCATGATTTTGGACTCCATCTCCGTGAAGCCCAGATTGCGCAGATGCAGCAGCAGCTGTTCCATCTTGTTGTCCCCCTAAGCCCTAAGCTGACTGATATCTGTACTATATTTGCTCCGATCCACAACGCGGGCACCATAAGGAGCCCTTTGGCAATTCATTCCGACAGATTTGACACTTAATCATATCACGTACACCACTGTCCTGGGTGACTGCGGACTCCTCCTGATGTTCATTCGCATTCCAATCGCGGATGCGACGATCCAGCTCAAGCTGTCTTTGTCTTTCCCGTTCCAGCTGATCAGCATGTCTGCGATCCCGTTCAATGTCATGTTCGTTCGCCGCATATTCCTCCAATGGCAGCTCATCATCCTCTGAAGGCAGGATCTCAGAATACACCATACTTTGCGGATGGAGCTTCATTGCAATCTCCTTCTCTTCATCCGTTAGCTCATCTGCACCATAGTATTGATCCTCATCCTCTTCGTCCTCATCCACAGTTTTGACGAATACGGGCGGTGAAGGAATCTTTCTTGAAGTGGTTAGCTCCTCCAGCTTACTTCCACACTTTGGACAAAAGTTTGCATCGAGCGCCACAACATTGCCGCAAGAACATAACCGTTCATTTTTCAGTTCAGCAATCCTTGCGCGTTGGACTTCGATTTTTTCCTGAAGTTTGGAACAGGTCCGTGCCAGCTCTACCATTTTGCCTTCAGCTACCGACATATCCTTAGTGCGATACCCTTCATAAAAAAGCCTGCCCATTTTCGTGAATTCCACTTCCATCTCACGTTCAATATCGGAAATAAGCCCGTTCAGCTTGCCAATCTCAACAGAGCTTTGTGCTTTTTCAGTAACCCGGCTCGCACTATCTTTGATTCGTTTCATAAAACTCATTACAGTTCCTCCCTCTCCAGCGATACGTGATTCTATCATACCAAATGTATCGAACAGATTCATTAATGTGCTTTAATACGCGATTTAGCGGAGAATGTTCCTATAAATTCTTATTTTCACTGATTTCAGACGTTATTTTGCGTCAGGGGTTCTACATCGGTTAAAATAGAATTAATCACAAATAACGAAATTGGGAGAGTTTCAGTGGAAGAACATGACAGCACACAGCTTACGCTAAAACAGATGCAGGTACACGTTAAGGATCTGCAACATTGGCAGGATAACGAGGATTTCACAAATCTTATCAATGAGTTTAAGTCTCTGCCAGCACTCTATCGCCATGCACTAAATGATCTTGAGAATAAAATCGATGTGATCAAAACGGAATGGCAGGTCCGTGACGGCTTCAGTCCCATCGAACATGTTAAATGCCGAATTAAAGAACCCAAGAGCATCCTGCAAAAGATGGAGCGCAAAGGTTTCGAGTTCAACTTGGAAAATATGGAGCAGCACATTCACGATATTGCAGGTATGCGGATTGTATGTGCTTTTGTTAAAGATATTTACCGTCTGGTTGATCACCTCAGCACACGCGAAGACATTCGCGTATTGGAGATCAAAGATTATATAGCCCATCCCAAGCCGAATGGGTATCAAAGCCTGCATCTTATCGTCGCAATTCCGCTCGTCCTGCTGGAAGGAACACGCTGGGTCAAAGCAGAAATACAGCTGCGAACCCTAGCCATGGACTTCTGGGCAAGTATGGAACATATTCTGTATTATAAATTCGATAAACAGCTCCCTTCGCATGTTGCTGAGGAATTGAAGGATGCCGCACGCGCCGCCGATGAACTGGATCAAAAAATGCTGCGCCTGCGCCGTGAGATTCTGGAACTTGCAGAAGGGGAATCCCCTGCCGGCGGGCAGGTTTAAGCTTTCATATTTCTACATTTCTCAAAAATTAAGGGGATGTCTCATAAGCCATGACAATGGCTGCTGGGACACCCCCTTCTTTTTAATCGATTAGGCCGTTTGATCGATACCCTTCGCCGCCGAAGCAAGGGGTTATCAGACACAGCCGATCTTATTCACAGAATAATCCTCCATTTTGCATACTAACGGACCCCAAAGTCACTAACGGCATAAAAAACACCGGATCTGCGCCCTACTATATGAAATAGCTGCACTGGAGTCCGAAAACATGCTGGATAGGCGGTAAATGTGTGAATAACGCCCCCTGGGTCCCTAAGTCTCAACGGCTAATCATTACATCCGGCATTCCGCTGTATTCAGCCTCAAGGCTTGCCAACCAAAGGCTTCCATGTAACGCCACCATCTGTAGTGGTCTGTAGAAATTCAGGACCCGCCAGCCAACCGTTTTTCGGCGTAACAAACTGAATATTCTCTGCCTTCGTGAATAGCTGCGAAGTAGCAATTATCCTCCAGCTTACACCCCCGTTGACAGTCGCCACCAGTTTACCACCCTCCTGCAAGGCCCAACCTTCCCGAGCGTTCAGCCATGTTGTTCTCACCGCCTCAGTACCGAGTAATTGAGGGCCCGGCTTCCATGTCCTACCTCCGTTATCACTTATGTAAAACACCATACTTCGAATCCCATCGTCAACAATCTCCAGCGGCAGGATGCCTTTCATATTGTCTTTGCCTGAGAATTTAGGTGGATAACTATTACTGTAAGTAAATGCTGCCATAGCAGCCGGCTTCTTTAATTGTTCCGGCTTCCAGCTCTTCCCGCCATCCGAAGTTCTGAACGTTAAAATGTATTCTTGCCCATGGTTGCTGGAGGTGATCCAGCCATTCCGGGAATCCTGAAAGGTCATCCCTGTTGGATAGGCTTTAATACTCCCCGTTAGATTTCCGATTCGCTTCCAGCTGTTCCCGCCATCTGTCGTGCGATACAAGGATTTCTCCATCATCCCGAGACCAGGTTCTGAATCCAGCAGCACATACCCGTTATTCACATCGATAAAATGAATAAATCCGCCACTGTATCCTTGCTCCCAATCCTCCGTGACGGGAAGTTTTGTCTCCTTCCAGGTCTGGCCCTGATCAGAGGTATGATAGATCAGGACAGATTGACCCATACCATGACTACTTATAATCCAGCCATTTGTGGCATTCAGGAAAAAGCTTGCTGCGGCAAAGATGCCTGTTTCTTGTGGAATAGGAACGATATTGCTGTCCGGATGGTACCAACTACTCCCTCCATCGTTCGTAGTCCATAATCCAGTCTCGTCTATTCCCCACCCATGCTTTATGTCATTCATGCTAAATTTAGCAGGATACCCCTGCAAAGAATTCATATCCGTCTTCAGCTCAGCGGTATTTGTCCCAATACTCGAATCTAAACCAAACTTATCGTTTACCATGCAGGATTGCAGAAATAACCCGGCAATGATTATCGGGGCAAAAACGGCATATAGTCTCAAATGAAATCCTCCTTTTTCCATTTCCTTCTATTCTATAATCATAGACAGAGTTTAATAGTAAAAGGTTACAGAAGCTTTACACAAAGAAGCCGCCTCCTCAGATAGGATGCGGCTTCTCTACACTCCACTGCTGTTTAATTACGCCTTACTTGCTCGACGGGCAGCAGCTTCTGCTACTCGATTCATAATCAAAGTTAGGCCTTCTAGCGCCTTAGGTGTCTGAGGCAGCAAAGCTCCCCAGTCTTCCGTTACCGCTGCTACTACCGGCGATGAAGGAAATGGCCTAGCCGTAATCTCATGGAACTGCGGTCCCGGCTGGTGAAGCGAACCTTCAGCAGCCGCTTCTGCAAGCCATTCTCCAGAGGAAATTGCGGGGCCCTTGCGCTCTAGCCGTGCTAATTCCGTTGCAAGCTCACTAACGGGGGCTGCCTCTGTCTCAGAATCATCGGCAGCTATATCACTTTCAGCCCAAAGGGCAAATATTCCATCCAGGAGTTCTCCCTTAGTAAATCCTCTCAGAGAAAGCGCCAGCAGCGGCTCTTCAGCAAGTCGTTCTTTTATAAGCTGCAGAGTCTCCGCCTGGTTCTCTAACCCTTCCCCCTCAAAGAGGGCTTGCTCCAGCTCTGTATCTGTAGGCAGAAGCTCCAGTTCCGCCAGCCCACCCGTCAATCTCCCTTGCAGCAAAGCAAATACCTCATCCGGACTTAGCGCCAGACGCCGCAATATTTCTTTTCTACGGGCAGCATGCCAGACTGGAACCTTCAGAGAGAGAGGTTGCTCCGGTCTTTGTCCCTGAGGAACAGCAGAAGTACCGACATTCCATTCACCTTTTGCCCGCGACCCTCCCGTCACTTTCCCGGGCGAAGCCATCCATGCTGCTTTTACTAATCCAGGCACAACTTCCAGCCGCATCTCTAACAGTTCACTCATTGTTCGATCCCTCCGCATTGCTCATGTCTTTCCTTACATCCAATCCTGATCCTGCAGTTCAATAAGCTCCTTCAGTTCATGATTAGACATCTCGGTCAACCATGTTTCACCAGAACCAACAACCTGCTCCGAAAGGCTTTTCTTCCGCTCAATTAATTCGTCAATACGTTCCTCCAGCGTTCCTTGGCAAATCAGCTTATGAACTTGTACGTTCTTATCCTGCCCAATTCGGAAAGCCCGGTCTGTCGCCTGATTCTCCACTGCCGGATTCCACCAGCGATCGTAATGAATAACATGATTGGCCCGGGTTAGGTTTAATCCTACTCCGCCCGCTTTAAGAGATAACACGAAGAAGGATGGACCCTTGCCCTCCTGAAAATCATGCACCATCTCGTCCCGCTCCCGTTTTGGAATTCCTCCATGAAGGAACAACGGCGATGTACCATAACGTTTAGTAAGCTTGCTCACCAGCAGCTCACCCATCGCTACGTATTGAGTAAAGATCAACGCAGACTCGCCGACTTCAGCAATACTGTCCAGCACCTCGAACATAACCTCCATTTTACCGGAATGTTCATTACGCGGACTCCGACCTTCTTCTTTCCGGAATAGCTGAGGATGATCGCAAATCTGCTTCAGCTTCGTCAGAGAGGATAACACCAGTCCACGGCGGGCCATACCGCTGCTCTCCCCGATCACGCCGAGCATTTCATCCACGACACCCTGATACAGGGCAGCTTGGGTCTCGGTCAGTGGACAATAAGACTTCAGCTCCAGCTTCTCCGGTAAATCCTTAGAAATATCCGGATCACTCTTCAGACGCCGCAACAGGAAGGGAGATACCAAGCGATGCAGCTCCCGCAGACGTTCCCCACCCTCCCCAGACACATAACGCTGCCGGAAGGAATGATAGGTTCCTAAATAGCCCGGGTTTAAAAAGTGGAAAATAGACCATAACTCGCCAAGTCTGTTCTCTACCGGAGTACCTGTCATAGCTATGCGATGCGGTGCCGATAATTTCATCACACTCTGTGCCTGCTTCGTCCGGTGATTTTTAATATATTGAGCTTCATCCAGCACTACTGTTGACCACTGGACATTGGCTAAATCCTCGCTGTCACGCCCTGCCAAGTGATAGGTCGTCAGTACGATATCATGACTGGTTGCCAGTTCTAAGAAGCTATCTCCCCGAACACGGCGTCCACCGTGATGTATGTGTACATTAAGCGAAGGTGCAAAGCGCTGCAGCTCCCGCTGCCAGTTGCCAAGAAGCGATGTTGGGCAAAGAATCAGTACAGGCTCCTGCTTCTCTTCAGGGGGAGCACTTAACGCCCGGTCCAGCAGGCAGGTGATAACCTGCACCGTTTTACCTAGACCCATATCATCGGCGAGACACACCCCAAAACCCAGACCACTGAGCTCGGCCAGCCACTGATAACCCCGCTCCTGATAAGGTCTTAAAGTTCCATGCAGACCCTCAGGTACAGGACGCACCGGAAGATTACGTAATACATCTCCGCGCATAAGTGATGCCAACAGCCCCGATGTCTCCATCCCAGTGACGGACATTCCTTTCCAGAGCCGATCTTCACCATCCTCGGCTTCTAGGCGCATCCAATCCGCGGCAGTCATTTCTCCGTTTTCGTGGCGTTTCATATATCTAAGAACCTGGCGGATTTCTTTAGGATCTATCTCGATCCATTCCCCGCGGAAACGTACAAAAGGTACACCTGCTTCTACTAACGCATTTAATTCTTCCTCACTAATCGTACTATCTCCAAGCGAGGCCTCAATACGGAACGAGATCAGTTCTTCCATACCCAGAGCCGCGGGTGCCGGACTATCGCCCCCGTTCACGCCCGGCTGCATTTTCATCTTCATGCCAATGCGGCGGCGTCCCTCACGGCTCCAGCGCGAAGGCATCTGCACCGTTATTCCCCGATCGCGCAGCTGCTGCACCGTCTCCTTCAAAAAGAAATAAAGACGCTCCGGTTCCAAATCTGCCCCCGTAGGTGCAGGCTTAGCAAGAGCGCGCTGAATATCCGGCGATATCTTCGCAGCCCGGCCCAGCGCTATAAGCAGCTGCTGCTGGATATTGCGATAGCGTTTCCCCCATAACGTAAACTCTCGTTCCTTACTGCTCCAGATCGATTTGGCGGGAAACCAGAATTCCCCTTCTTCCTTGTTCTCCGCCCAGAAGGTTAACCGCCACACTTCATTATTGTCTTCTGGCGGCTCCAGCCGTAACCCAAGACCCAGCTGCCCGCTCCGTGCTTCCTCTGGTTCTGAATGTGGCACATCGCTGCCAGCGGTCTCGTTCACAGTGACCAAAAGGTCTGTCACCTCTGCCGGAGTTCCTTGCACGGGTATATCTCGGCTTCCCGTGAGAAGGCTATTCCACCACAGTTCAGTTAAAGGGGAATAACCCCGGCGATAATTCGCTTTATAAGGGGTTAACTCACTTTCAATACCCGCAATTACTTTTTTTATTTCAGCAGTCATTACAGCCTGCATAAAGGAGTAAAGCACATATGCTCCAGCCTCATCACGAGAGGATAAATCCCCTGCCTCTGCGATATGCGTTCCTAGTGCAAGAACAGGCATGGATGCTGCCAGCTGCAGAAAGATCTCTTTGTCCTCCTGCTTTCGGAAAGCTGGCGACCAGCAGACCGTCGCCGCCTGTTCGCCGCCGCGGCGACGTGAGCCCACAGGGCGTGGTGGCAAGGCTCCCGGGGTAATCCCGCCTGTACCCATCAGCTCCAGCGCAAAACGTGCCGCTGCTGCCCAGTAACGCAGTTCGCCGCCTGGCTCCACTCCCTGATCTCGGCATAACGTCTCATCCCATGCCAGAAGCAGTTGAAATGCATCGCTAGGAACCAAGGCGAGCCCTTCGAACGTTCGTCCGGGCAATCCGCGCCGGGCTGGCTTCCCCTCTACAGGGGGAGCCGGATATTTCACTTCTGCCAGACGCAGAGCAGCAGTTGCAAAAGGACGCACTCCTCCCTGTAGCTCCATCCGCTTCACTACGCGAGTCCAAGCGTCAACCTTCGGCTCCGAAGTTTCGCCAGAGAAGCAAAATAAAACGTCCCCTAACCATATTGCATACAGATGCTTAGTCATCGGTGATCTCCTGTCTTTTAAGCAAGCAAAAAAAGAACCAGCCCCCCACCATCAGGAAGGGTAACTGCAACCTTTTCCGCGAGAAATAAATTTTGAAGCTATACAAGTAGAAGCCGCTTCTTCCTCTTTTAGAGAGGCGATGCGCTCCTGCGGTAAATATAAGGATAAAGAACTAGGACAAAACTTATATTTTCTTGAATCTTCATCTCTTCATCTTATACGAAAAAGCGCTGATTTAAAAACATTTCTGCATATTTTCTGTAGATTTTTATGAAATAAAGTTGAAGGATATAGAAACACCCAGTAATTTGATTCATTTAAAATACCCCGCACTACTGCCCTGCTATCCAAGAATGTTATGACTCACTAGTCACTTTTTTTCTTTTTATAGTCTTAATTAGGCCAAAAAGGGGTATATTCTAAATAAGCAACACCCTATTAAAAAGCTAGGGAGTGAATTATTTGAGACGTTATAATCCTTATAAATGGTGGAACCTCGTATTCTTTGTGGGTGTAATTATCGTAAATGTGCTGGCGGTAACCTTGCCTTTGGGCGGAAACAGTACAGGAGAAATCTCTGACAAATATAAGACTTACATGACTCCTGCTGGCTACGCCTTCTCCATTTGGTCACTGATTTATCTCTTGTTAGCCGGTTTCGTTATTTATCAATTCCGCTCCTATACAAGCTCTAGGGATTCTGTACGAGCTATTTCGTTCTGGTTTATCCTGAGCTGTGTTTTTAATATGAGCTGGCTTTTCCTCTGGCAGTATCTATACATCGAGCTTTCTTTGATTGCCATGGTGTTAATGTTAATTTCCATCATTGTTATCTATCGCCGAACGCGCCAGATCGCAAATCCTACTTCAGGTGAGAAATGGCTGATCAAGCTACCCTTTAGTATATACCTTGGCTGGATCTCTGTGGCGACTATCGTGAATGTTAGCGTTGTTCTGGAGAAAAATCATTGGGATGGGTTTGGACTTAGCGGGATAACCTGGGCCGTGATCATGCTCTGCGTGGGGACACTACTTGCGGTGTTAGTCAGCTATCCTAACCGAGACAGCATCTATCCTCTGGTCTTCGTATGGGCTTTCATCGCGATCGCCCTGGAACATAGAGAGGCTAATGCAGTCTTTGTAACGGGCACAATAACGGCAGGTCTTCTGCTGCTCTACAGCATTTGGCTATTGCTCACACCACGCCGCAGAAGATACAGCAGATACTGATTGTCCTCTTGATAATATAAAAGGCAGGCTAAGAAGGTGATCCTCCTTAACCTGCCTTTTTTTGTAGAATAATCTAGAAGTGCGAAATCATATTTATTTCTTACGTGCTACCGCTTCGATCTCAACAAGTCCGTCTTTGGGCAGCCGAGCAACCTCAATGGCACTGCGGGCAGGATAAGGTTCTTTAAAGAAGGTGCTGTAAACCTCGTTAACTGCTGCAAAATCATTCATATCTTTTAGGAATACGGTGGTCTTCACTACATGATCCAGTGATGCACCAGCTTCCTCAAGAATAGCTTGTACATTGCTAAGTGCTTGACGAGCTTGTTCCTGAACGCCTTCAACCAAATTCCCTGTCTCGGGATTAAGGCCCAGTTGTCCTGAAGTGTATACCCAACTACCGGTGGTAATGGCTTGACTATAAGGACCAATGGCTCCTGGTGCTTTTGTAGTAGCTACTTGTTTTTTACTCATCTTGTTACCCCTCTCCATTAAACGCTGATCATTTATTGTCCATTGTAAGTCCTGTTCTCACCGTAATGCAAATTTATTACCAGCCCGAAAAACTTAACGTTTTCCAATCACATGTATTACTTCATTCGTGTAGATATGCAAACCATGCGTGTCAGCAGAGGCAATGTTAACCATAGCTCTCGCCACAGTTACACCAGGTATGGCACGATATTTAGCCGCTTTGCCAACCATCACAAACTCCAGCGCTTTCATTAATCTAGCCGCGACGCGTTCTCCCAGTCTGAATTCCTCACGATGACCCAGCAGCAAGGATGGCCGAAACAAATGCAGCCCTTGAAAACCGATTTTGCTTAACGCTTCCTCTGCTCTCCCCTTAGTCCGACTGTAGAAATTGCGCGATTTGGCATCTGCCCCCATGGATGAAACAACCAAGAACTGTTTAACACCGTGATCTCTCGCAATAGCAGCAGCTGCAAGCGGATAATCCAGATCGACACGTTCGAACTGCTCTTGTGAACCTGCCTTCTTGATCGTAGTCCCGAGGCAACAGAAGATGGAATGAACGCCTTCGAACGAATCGCTATACTCCGCCAGGCTCTCCCAATCCACAACGATTTGCTTAAGCTTAGGATGTTCTAAAGCTAATGGAGTCCGTACAAGCACTCTCACCTCACCCCAACCTTCACGATTCAGCAATTCCTCCGTAACCGCTTTCCCTACTAATCCAGTAGCCCCTAATACCAACGCAATCCTTAACATGGAATAGTCCCCTTTACTTCTATTCGTCCTTTAGAATACGACGGCCCAGCAGGAAGGCAAGAGCGATCATAAGCGTTCCCACTACCAACTGCATACCGTATACTTGGGTCCATTGCGGCCAGTGGGCAATTTTTTCATACAGCTGTCCCCCAATAAGCGGACCAAAAAAGGATGATAAACCCGTAAGCGCCGCATAGGTCGCCATATACATAGGCCGTTCTTTTTTCGGCGTGTCTCCAATAATAAAATTAAAGGCCAGCTGGTTGAAACCGCCTACACCTACACCAAAAACAATATGAGCGGCAAACAACACCAACAGCATCGGCAGCACAGACAAGAGTCCCCACATCAACGAGGACAAGGCAATAATCGGCAACGTAAAGAACAACAGACGTTTATTGCTATATTTTGCATTTAGATTACCCCAAACGTAGAAACTAGCCATCATAAAAAGAGTCTGGGACACATTAAGCAGTGATAATGTTTCATAATTTATATGAAGTAACTGCAACATGACATACGAGTATAGCGGAACAGTTAAATTCTGCAGCAGCAACCAGGCGGCCAGAAACAAAGTAGACTTCATAAATAAAGTATCTTTAAGCGGTTTCTTAAACATCGGCAAAAATTTATGTTCTTCCGACTTCTCGAAAGGCACGTCGGGATAAAAAAAGAATACAACGACGTTAGAGATCGCGAAGATCCACACAACAATATAAAGAATCAGAAAACCATGGCTACCGGGATAACGATCCAAAACGATACCCCCACCGTACATCACCAGACTACCGAGTGCATTCAGGAACGTATTACGAATCCCAAAATAACGTCCACGCACACGTGCTGGAACAAGGTCGCTGATCACAGAGCTCCATAGCACACCACCCGCCGTATTAGCAATAAATGCAGTAGTATATAAGGCTATAAAAGTCATGACCCAATACTCTTTAGGAAAAATAAACGGAATTAGCCCCGTAGAACTCCAAAGTATCCTATGCAGGCCGATAAAAGTAACCATAGCCCATTTGCGGCTTGGCAGCTTCTGGATCAAAAAAGCTACCCCGATCTGCATCACATTAACCAAGGTGGTAAGCGCTAGCACAAATCCAATTTGACTTGAAGTGGCTCCTAAATATAGTAGGAATCCTGTTAGAAACTGCCCTTGCAGCAGTACCTGGAAAATGGTCGATGGCACACCTTCCCAGGTAGCAATGCGCAAATTTCTGCGATGTACTGAGGTTTTACGGACACGCTTTGAACTAGTAACTGTGTGCTTAGTTTCCATGTTGTTCATAGAGAGGGGTAACACTCCTTTGATGCGGCATTTGCTTCATTCTACTCCGCATCAATCTACTGTCAATACGCCAAATTAACAAATAATATTGGAGCTTACTCTTCTATGATTTCGAGGGGTAAATAAAGCGAAAAACGGCTCCCTTTACCTTCCTCACTTTCTAAAGTAATGAAACCTCCGAGCAGTCTGGCCAAATCATTACTAATAGAAAGCCCTAATCCTGTTCCGCCATATTTTCGACTAATTGTTCGATCCGCCTGTTGGAAGGCTTCAAAGATCATGGCATGCTTCTCTGGTGCAATACCAATACCGCTATCTTCTACCTCAAATACAATCCAATGCTTCACAATAGCTCTTTCCCCACGTTCCTCTTGACGAATACGGAGTGCGACATGGCCAGACTTTGTAAATTTAAAAGCATTAGAAAGCAAATTGCGCAGGATTTGCTGAATCCGCTGCGGGTCGGAATGAATCATTTGTGGAACATTTTTTTCCATATCAATATTAAATTCCAGTTCTTTTTGTTTCGCTGTCACAGCGAACTGCATAGCCAGAATCTCTGGAATCTCACTAACACTTAAATCTTCATTAATAATATCTAATCGACCTGCTTCCACTTTGGACAGATCTAATATATCGCCAATAATCATCAATAATTCTTCACCAGAACGGCGGATAATAGCTGCATACTCCCTCATTTCTGCTTCCGTAAGAGAATTATCATTGTCTTCAATTAATTGCGATAAATTAATAATGCTATTCAGTGGCGTTCTAAGCTCATGAGACATATTTGCCAGAAATTCCGATTTAAATTGCGAAGCCATCATTAACTGATCGGCACGCTCTTCAAGCTCGATCTTATTCTTATGCAGCTCCTCCGTCTGGGCAGACAGCTGTTCATTAGCACGCTCAATCTGTCCATTCCGCAAGAGACCCAATTGAAAGTCACGGATAATTAAGGAGAATAGAACACTTAGAATCAATCCGGCAGGGAAAGTAATCGGCATAATCTCTTTTATGTACTCTGGGGCGGGGATCACACCAAACACCATAATGTTGATTGCGTTCATTACATTTATGACTAGAATCACGATCAAACCTTTGTTCACCATACATAAGTTAGATCGTCTGACCCAGTAGCTAAGCGCAGCACAAACAAATCCTAGAATGGACAGATTAATGGTTCCGGCCATCGCCGCCTCATTTACTCCAAAAGTTAACCGTGTAAGACCTGTTCCTATACCGATCAAAACAAGAATGAAAGGATGCGGATAAGCCAGCGTTGATATAATAAGTGGCACAAAACGTAAATCAAAAATCACATGCTCACCCAGCCTATATCCAAAAAGAGTACTAATCCACCCGGCAAAAATGGCCAGTAATACCCAGCTTACCTTTTTTATTCCTACACTTGCATTTGAAATGGTGTTTTTATATATAAGATTAGCCAAATAGGCTACAGCTATTAGCATTGCGGTGTTTCCAAAAAATATTTTAAGATAACCCATAGATTCACTCCCACCTCGGCAAAATAAAATACAACTTTCATCTCATAATACTACCATACTAAAGCCCCATTCGATAACTAACGCCCATGGACGCAGAAGAAGAGCGCAAATCAGATGCGATTTGCGCTCTTCTTCTGGAATTTTATATTAACGTCATTAGTAATGAATTAATCGCGGTAGGAACGTCCCCAGGTTTGGTACTCTTTCTCCGCGTCTTCTTTCGTATGTCCATAACGTTCTTGTAGTTTACCTACTAATTTATCCTTTTCACCGTCAATTACGTCAAGATCATCATCTGTAAGCTTGCCCCATTGCTTCTTGGCCTCGCCTTTGAGCTGTTTCCATTTTCCTTTAAATACATTGTTGTCCATTATAAGCTCATCTCCTTAGCTGAATTAATTAGGGTAGGATTGTTATCCCGTGTTACCTTTACTTACCCTTCCCCATTCGCTATGAATCTTTCCACATTTCAAGACATTCGCAAATTAAGTCGTATTCTGTCACATATATTTTTAAATATATGTATTCAAATCTTTTAAAATTTGATATAATCCAGATATAAATTAAATATTTAATTTTTTAAGTGATTTATTTCACAATGGTTTTCCTAGTCCATGTGCTAGAATGCCATCGGAGATAAAACAACATCATTAAATTTTTTCCTAATGTATGCCGATATAAGTCAAGATACTGTTACAAATGGGTAATAACGCATGAGATTAAAGTGACAAATATCATTTATAAAGTGATTTTTATCACTTCGCTCGACTATTAAAATGTTTTACATTTTAATATATATATTTTAAACTATATTTTTGGAGGTCATTTGAAATGAAAAAAGCTTCTGTTATCTTGTCGAGCGCACTTATCCTTGGATTGCTCGCAGGTTGTGGTAACAACACAGACAACGCCGCAGCCCCTACTAACGCACCAGCTGAAACAACTGCTCCTGCAACAAATTCCGGTAACGCTGGAACTGAAGCTGGACAGTACAAAGACGGAGTTTACTACGGTACTGCTGACGTTGATGCTAAAACTGGCTGGCAATATTTCGCACTCTTAACTGTAGAAGGTGGAAAGATCACTAAAGCTGACTGGGATGCCTTTAACGTTAACACTGCAGGCGACCTGAAGAAAAAAGTTTCCGAAGATGGTAAATATGGCATGAAAGCTGGCGGTGCTTCTTCTGAATGGCACGAGCAAGCAGCTAAAGCTGAAGAATTCCTGATCGAAAAACAAGATCCAGCAGCTATAACTTTTGATGCTGAAGGGAAAACTGATGCCATCTCTGGTGTATCCGTACACGTATCTGACTTTGTAAAAGCTGCTCAAGCTGCTCTTGCTGTTGGTCCAGTAGAAGCTGGTCAATATAAAGACGGAGGCTACCATGCTGAAGGCGAAATGGACGCTGAATCCGGTTGGAAATCCACTGTTGACCTGACTGTTGCTAACGGTAATGTTGTAGCTGTTAAATTCAGTGGTTTGAATGCTGCTGGCGATGACAAGAAGCAATTCTCCGTTGATGGTAAATATGGTATGAAAGCTGGCGGCGCTTCTGCTGAATGGCATGAAGAAATCGCTTTGGCTGAAAAATACTTCCTTGAAAACAAAGGTGTTGCTCCAACGCTTGATGCTGAAGGCAAAACTGATGCAATTTCCGGCGTGAGTATTCATGTTGGTGAATATTTTACACTTGCAGAAAAAGCACTCGAAGGCGCGAAATAATTTCGCAGGACCTTCTGCAGCTAATCAGACGAATGAGGTGAATTTCTCTTGAAGAAGATAGTCATTTTGGGCGGCGGCTACGGCGGCGTACTCACGGCTAAAAAACTGGCAAAGAAATTTAAGAAAAACAAAGATGTTGAAATTACACTGATCGACCGGAATCCATATCACACTCTATTGACTGAGCTGCATGAGGTTGCCGCGAACCGTGCTCCAGAGGATTCAATCAAGATCGATCTTAAGAAGATTTTTGCGGGCCTTAAAGTAGATGTTGTTCTTGATGAGATCAGCAATATCGATTTCAAAAGCAGAAAACTTAAATCGGATAAAGCTACCTACGCTTACGATTACCTTGTAATCGGCACAGGTAGCAAACCAACCTTCTTCGGCATTCCAGGCGCAGAAGAAAACACCTTCTCCTTCTGGTCTTACGATGATGCGGTAGCATTGAAACGTCAAATCCGCGATATGTATACCAAAGCGGCTATGGAGAAAAATCCAGCTGTACGTCGTGCTATGCTAACCTTCGTTATTATCGGTGCCGGCTTTACTGGTGTCGAGCTAGTTGGTGAAATGGCTGAACAACGCGAGGAATTATGCAAGGAGTTCTTTATCGACCCATCCGAAGTAAGACTGATTGTGGCTGATATGGCTCCGAAGATTTTGCCTATCCTTCCAGATAAGCTGATTCAAAAAGCTGAAGCTCGCCTTCGTAAGCTGAACGTAGAAATCGTGACTGGCGCTAAAATCACCGAAGTAGGCAATGGTAGTGTTGCACTTGGTGAGAAAAACGTTGTCGATTCCCAAACAATTGTTTGGACTGCTGGTGTTGAAGGCTCCGAAATCGTTGGTGGACTTGAAGTACAACAACAAGGCCGCAAACGGATTGTTACGAATGAGAACCTGGAAAGTGTAGATCATAAGAACGTTTACGTAGTAGGGGACAACATTTTCTACATTCCTGAAGGTGAAACTCGTCCTGTACCACAAATGGTTGAGAACGCTGAACAAGCAGCTCCGATTGTTGCTGGCAACATTGCCGCTGACATTCAGAACACTGCTAAAAAAGCTTACAAACCAGGTTTCCACGGTACAATGGTCTCCATTGGTAGCCGCTACGGTGTAGCAAACGTTGGTCTGCCAGGTAAGTTCTTTATGCTTACTGGATTCATGGCAATGCTTTCCAAACACTTTATTAATATGTTCTACCTGTCTCAGGTTGTCGGATTCAATAAAGTATGGACATATATGATGCATGAGTTCTTCCATGTTGAGAACCGCAAGAGCTTCTTGGGTGGTCACTTCTCCAAACGTTCACCTAATTTCTGGCTCGTACCACTTCGTGTTCTACTTGGTGGTATGTGGTTATACGAAGGTATTGAGAAGATCCAAAAGATTTGGAAAGATCCAGATAAGATTTTCTTGATTCCAGCTGCTCCTTTTGCAACGGATGCTTCATCAGCAGCCAGTGTTGCAGTAGATGCAGTTAAAGACACCGTAGATGCACAATCTGCAGCTTCAGCAGTATCCACTGCAAAAGAAGCTGTTGAAGCGTTGCCTGTACCTAACTTCGTATACAACATTACAAACTGGTTCATGGATTTGATGTTCTACAACAACGACGGAAGTTACACTTTCCTCGCGAAATGGTTCCAAATCGGTATGGTATGTGCAGAAATCGTCTTCGGTATTATGCTCATCGTTGGTCTCTTCACTGCACTCGCTTCTATAGCGACTGTCGCCATGTCGGTCATGATTTGGTCAACCAAAATGGCATCGACAGAAATGTTATGGTACGTTGCTGCTGGTATTGCCTGCATCGGCGGATCAGGAAGCACACTTGGTCTAGACTATTATGTACTTCCTTGGCTTAAGAAACAGTGGAAGAGAATTCCGCTCGTCAGACGATGGTATCTATACACCGACTGATAATAAAACCCTGAATTAGTGTAATTTATCATATAGAACATATGTGCAAATTGTATTTTATTAGGGTTAAATATGGATATACTTCAGAGTAATGTGTCCCTAGGACACATTACTCTCCTTATTTACAAGAAGAAAATAACCTTCCTAATCCTAGGAAATGGTGGTTTTTTCTTGAATGAATGGTTTTGTAGGGATGATCGGGGTATGGTTTCTTCCGGCAAAACCGACAAGAAGGAGAGAATCTTGTGAACAAACAACTCATAGAAGATACCCTCCGGTTGTTGCATACTGAAATGTCACCTATTGCCGGAATTGAGCTTCAGCCCTCTCCGGCTGCATGTGAACAGTTAATCTCGGTACTGGAACGCCATGATCTGGAATACAGCCGCAAAGTCAATTTGCTGGGTATTTACACTATTCTCACTTTGGCAGCAGAGCGCCATATGGAATGTATCCCACATCATCCCGACCTTACACGCAACATTTTGGATGGAGATTATTTGTATAGCTTTTACCTGCAGTTTGCGGTGAAATGCCGTGAGCTCGACTTAGTTGCTTATCTAGCTCCTTCGATCAAAAAAATGCAGATTAGACGGTCAAATGGAGACTTCGCGGAACATGATCCAGCTACTGGAATCGAAGAGTTCTTGATCCAAGAGTGCAGACAGCGTAATCGCACAAGCAAAGCCATTTGACAGGTGGGATCCATAAATGAAGCTGCATGAGGCCTTAAATATAGACATAAATGAAATCAACCGCGAAATCGTAAACCTTGTGGCGCGTGATAAAGATGTACCTAAGAAATCTCAGCTCGCGCAAAGTGTTCTAGAGCTTATAAATTCCGGTGGTAAACGCCTTCGTCCCCTCATGGTCATTGTTGGCAGTCGGTTTGGCCGTAAGGATACCGGCCGCAGAGCGCTTCAATTAGCTGCTGCTGCTGAATTTATTCATGCCGCCTCATTAATTCATGATGATATCATTGACCGTTCAGAGTTACGGCGGGGCGTACCCGCCTTACATATTAAGACGGGGACATTGTCAGCAGTACATGTTGGTAATTACATGTCCGCTCGGGTCATCGAGCTGCTGAGCAAATATACCGGAGATAAAAACAGATACGTTCATGACTTATCCTCTGTAGCCACCGCTCAGCTGTGTCTGGGTGAATATCAGCAAATGGAACATGCTTTTGATTATGAAATTACAATGGATCAGTATTTGGAGAAATCCTTAAACAAAACCGCTCTTCTTATGGCAACCTGCTTACGGGTTGGTGCTTTGTCCACTGAAAGCACCGAAGAAGTTGCCAATCTCCTTTATAATTTTGGAGAAGCCTTGGGGATGTCCTTTCAGATACAAGATGACTTGCTAGATTTCACACAGTCCGCCGATGTCCTAGGCAAACCTGCCGGTAGCGACCTGCGACATGGTCAGGTCACCCTGCCAGTGCTGTACGCCTTGCAGGACCCTAAGCTCTCGCCTGTGATCCGTGCAATCGGCCCGGATTCTTCCGACGCTGAAGTAGCACATGTGCTCACCCTAATTAACAATAGCGATGCCCTCGCTCGCGCTGAACGGGTCAGCCAGAACTATCTGGATAAAGCTGCAGCTATTGTGCAGCAGCTCTCCTCCTACCCGGCGCATGCTGATCTGGAAACGTTGCTGCAATATTTTGCGGACCGTGATCGCTAAAGAGTACGTTCTCATACTTAAAAACGGATACCTCCCATTCACTTGGGGGTATCCGTTTTTTTGATTTAAACACATCATTTCATTGATCTTGTCGCAAATTCAAACCGATATTTTTCCGCTTCAACAAGACAAGCTAAACACGCAAACGCAGCGTAGCGCACATGAGCTCGTTTAGTCATTCTACTCCATCGGACGTAATTAGGGAAAACCTCCCTAAAATTAGCTACTAATCGCTCGAAAACTACGATATTAGGGAAAACCTTTCTAATAAAGTCCACTTTAGCATGCTTTTAAGAGTAACCAGCTATATTTCAGGGAGAAATTCCCTAAAACAGAGTTTAAAAATAATAAACGTAATAAGATTAGGGAGGTTTTCCCTAATCTTTGCATTTAGCTTCCCCCTTACAGAGCGGGGAGCGAGTCAACACAAAAAAGGAAAGCTAGCGTAGCCAGCTTTCCGATTCCTTTGCCTACCCCTTTTGGGTAGGCTATTGTCTTTTGTTGTTAGTTTGCGGGCAATGCGCCAATGCTCAGCCAGCCGGCTCACCAAAGCCAGCTCTCTAACTAACATAGAAAAAATCAATCAGCGTACACAATAATATCACTATGCTGATTACCTGATTTAGATTATAAGAAGCCACCTTCATCAGCTTACGATTCGAAGGTTTTATTATCTTATGCTCGGTCATCAGGAGCAATGTAGCGATGCCAATCCCAACCAGATACATCCAGCCGAGATCCTGCCATACGTATAGGAATAATAGCAGCATAATCATAATGAAATGTAGACCTTTGGCGATACGCAGCGCATTCTCTAATCCAAAGAGGCTCGGAATAGACCATAACCCATGCCGCCGGTCAAATTCAATGTCCTGAGTGCCGTAGATAATATCAAATCCGGCAATCCAGAGCATAACTACCGTTCCGATCACAAACGGTGTAAATGCGATATTTCCAGTTACGGCAAACCATGCACCAATCGGCGCGGAAGCAATGACAAAGCCTAAATATAAATGGCTGAGAAAGGTGAAACGTTTTGTATAAGAATAAGTCGATATCAATACGATTGCTACCGGCGATAAGAGCAGGCAGAGCAAGTTGAGCATGCCTGAAGCCACAATAAAGATGGCATAATTGACAATAACAAAGACAACCACTTCTTTTTCTGCCAGTAACCGTTGTGGCAAATGCCGATGTGCCGTACGAGGATTCTGTTCATCAAACGTACGGTCTGCCAGCCGATTGAATGCATTAGCGCCATTACGGGCACCGATCAATGCAATCAGACCCCAGATCATTACATGCCCTGATGGCCAGCCCCCAGCGGCCCACACCATAGAGATAATGGCAAACGGCAGCGAAAAAAGTGTATGAGAGAACATCACCAGTTCACTGAACATTTTCAGCTTTAGGCCTGCAGTTTTAAAAATGTTTAGAATAGCCATTCGTTTTCCTCTTTCTTCGCTACTTGAAATTCATTGTATTAGACATTAAGCTCCGCAAGGACTTCATTCAGGTTGTTAAGCAGCCCGTCGATATCCTCTTCCGTAATAATCATCGGCGGTTGAAAGGCTAGTACGTTGCGTCCTATGCCATTTTTGCCGATCAGGTATCCTCTGTCTTTCATCGCTTCCAGTACTTGATCTGTAAGCGCCGCAGAGCCTTCAGCATTCTCACCGGCAAGCTCCGCTCCCAACATAAGCCCAATTCCCCGGACATCCACAATAAGCGAAGGATAACGCTCTTGAAGGGTCTTTAGCCCTGCTTTCAATTGTTCTCCGAGCAGCACTGAGCGTTCAGGAAGCCGTTCATCGCGAATATAATCAAGCACAGCCAGTGCTGTTGCAGCAGATACCGGATTGCCTCCAAAGGTTGAAGCCGACGGACGGTTCAGCGCAAGTGCAATCTCATCCGTTGTCGCAAAGGCTGCCACCGGAATTCCGTTCCCCAGTGCCTTAGCCATACTTATAATATCGGGCACTACGTCAAAATGCTCCATAGCGAATATTTTGCCTGTACGACCAAATCCAGTTTGAATTTCATCAGCGATCAGAAGTACGCCGTATCTCTCCAGCAAAATTTTGACCTCACTGAAATAGGTTGGCGTTGGCATAATCATACCACCATTGCCTTGGATTGGCTCTACGATCATTGCGGCGATAGTATTCCCCTTCTCCTCAAGCACTCGCTCCAAAGATTCCAGGGAGAGTGCAGCGGCTTCCTCCAGAGATAGCTCTGGATGATATGGGCGAGGAATAAACTCAACGTCATGATCCAAGTATTTATCGGTACGCCACATCGGCAGTCCTGTCACACTCATAGTTAGATTGGTACGGCCGTGTAGACCACTCTCCAATGCAATGAACCCCTTACGTCCTGTATACATCCGGGCGAGCAGCAATGCCCCTTCATTAGCCTCTGAGCCGCTGTTCACGAAGAAGGTTCGGCGTAGACTGCCTGGCATAACCTCTTCCAGACGTTCAGCCAAATCCACATTTGGCTGAGTTAAATAGATCGTAGACGTATGCTGCAGCTGCTGCAATTGCTCAATCGTACGTCCAGTTATGGCTGGATTGCAGTGCCCACAAGCGACTACAGATACACCTGCGAAGAAATCTGTATATTGTTTGCCATTTTCATCATACACAAACTGCATCGAACCTCGCACAAGCTGAGGCGCATCGCGGTAAAAATGCTGTGTACACGGATAGAAATATTGCTTACGCTTCGCCGCTACGGCTTCTCTTCCGATGAATTCTTGCTGTTCCATGATTATTCCCTCTCTTCTTGTGAAAATAGTAACTTATTGATAGAGTACTGTGCATTCTTCTTACTAGCAGACGATATTTTGTCCAGAAAAATAGAATTAGTTAAATTGCAGCGAACCTAGAGTATAACCCGCATAAATGGGCTCAAGACCACCTAGCATGTCATCTTTCACTTCAGTACGATTCATAGCTTGTTGATAAGAAATTATAATTTCACGCAACTGCTGAGCACTATACGTCGCTCCTTCAATACGGAAGCTAGATATGCCTAGATCAATCATCTCACCAAGTAACGGTAAATAGCAGAGCTCTTTTGCGAACAAAAGATGGCAACGGCCGTGCTGATCACGATATACCGGATTTTCACCTTTGTCTGTTTTTAGAACCAATACATTATTGTGCACATATTGATTATCCTCTTCAGCGATAGGCTCCATTACTTCAGTATTCTCATAAAGGTCATGTTCCATATACATTAGTGCAGGTGTACCATGTACAACAACTTCCAAAGGCGTGTCACAACGTGAGGCAAAGGTAGCAAAGTGCTCCAGCGTCATTTCCGGTGAAACCGAAAGCTGAGTCAAACCTATTTTTGCATATAATTGGGCTGAAAGATGATTGTAGACATTTAAACTACCATCTCCAATTAACGGATAACCTGTAGAGCTGTATCTGCGAATCGCTCCCAAATTAGTAACGATTATACCGTCGATCGGCAAGCGTTCTCCACCAAGCAATTGATCATATTGATCGAAATGCAGCTCGGTCATCATGCGTGGCAACCCTAAATATATTTTGCTATCGCCTTTTAGTTCACCAAGTTCCTTAATATCACGTTTTGTAAAAGGTCTGTCCGGTTCAAATACATCGCCCGGCAAATACAGACTATCCACACCCAGTTCCAATACTACGCGCGCCTGTTCCATATTATTCACACGTACAGCCAGCTTCGCTTTTGTTGTCTTAGGCTTCTTTTCTTGCGCCAAACGTTCCCGCAATTCCTCTACACGTTTTTCAGATAGCTCACGTTCTGCGGTTGGTGTGCTAAATACTTTTCCAGTGCTATAGAATTTGCCCGTACCTTCATAACGACGGTTGATATTAGCTAACCCTGGTTTACCAAAAGCATAAGCTGTCGAAAAGTCGCGCTTGCGGTTGTTGTACAGTTCTTTGGTATCAACCGTACGATCAAAACCAATCGGATCATCGATATATCGGTCAATGGCTTCGCCGTAGCTATTCGCCAGCATCACCATAAATTCCTTATCACGCATACGGCCCTCAATTTTAAAAGAAGTAATGCCTGATTCAATCAATTCCGGAAGATGCTCATACATAAACATATCTTTGACAGCCAGTGGATATTCAGCAGGATATACATATCCGTCTTTTTTAACCCGATAATCCCAGCGGCAAGGCTTCATACATTTCCCCCGGTTGCTGCTCATACCAAAAACATGGGAACTAAAGTAACAATTTGCACCATGCACAGAGCACATATCTCCATGAATAAAATATTCCAGCTCCATGCCACTCCGCTGACCAAGCAGCTTAGCTGTCTGCAGGTCCATTTCCCGCGAGGTAACTACACGAGTTACACCCAGATCACGCAGTGCATAGATCATCTCCAGGTTGTGAACATTCATCATTACTGAAGAGTGAATAGGAAGGTTAAGCTCCATCTCCCGAATAAGCTCCAACACTGCCATATCCTGAACAATCAAGGCATCCGGCCGAGCACTATCAAGAAAACGCAGGTATTCTCTAGCTTCTTCCACATCTTCCTCACTAAAAAGATTATTCACAGTGATATACACTTTTTTGTCTAGACGGTGAGCGATATCAAGTGCCTCTACAATCTCTTCATGAGTAAGATTATAACCTTTACGCATCATTCTCATATTCAATACAGGTCCACCAAAATAAACTGCATCACACCGTGATTGGATCACTTCCTTGAAAATCTCAAACGTTCCTGCGGGTGCGAGTAATTCAACTTCTCTACCGTTAAAATAACGTGCCATTCAAGTTCCCTCCCAAGTTGATACTACTAATAGGGAATGAGTATTATAACAAAGCTACTGCAATTCCCATGACCACAAACATCCCAATAAAAACAGTATCGAATTTGCCCCACCTTAGGCGGTGATACCGACTGCGGGGAGCATCCATGCGAAAACCGCGGGCTTCCATGGAATACACCAGATCCTGAGCACGCCTAAAAGCACTGGCGATAATCGGGACCAGCAGGGAGACTAACATCCGTCCCTTTTCCTTCAAAGGCAGCTCTTTTAGATCGGCTCCCCTTGAGGCCTGCGCTTTCATTATGATCTGCGATTCATCTAGAATCGTAGGAATGAAACGAAGTGAAATGCTGATCATCAGCGTGATACGGTCAGGGGATAAGCCAAGCTTTTTGAAGGGTGTCAAGATCCCCTCCAACCCTTGATTCAGCCTCCCCGGCGTTGTTGTGAAGGTCAGAAGCGCTGTAAAGGTGATAAGAAAGAACATGCGGATGACCGAAAATGCCCCTAATCTTAGCCCTCCCTCATAGATAGACCAGGAACCAAGAGTCAGCACTACCTCCCCTGTCTTCACAGACACCACCTGCACAATAAAGATAAATAACATTAAATAACGTAAAGGCTTAGCTGCTTTCAGGAAGTATTTAAGCGGAATCCGCGTGGAAGCCATAACGGCTATCGAAAAAATAGCCAACACAGCCATGGCCATCCACGAACGTGAGAGCAGGATAACAGCTACGTATAATAGCATGCCAGTGATTTTGGCACGAGCATCCAGCTTGTGCACCCACGAACCGGTCTCAATACTCCGACCTAAGATCAGTTTCTCATTCATGGTCATCCCTCTTTCCATCGGGCTTACCAGTGCTTATTGATTCCGCTGGCAGCGAAGCTATAAGCTCTGCCAGACTCTCAGCCGTCAAGCGGGGGACTTCATCCACAAGACCTAAATGATCAGCAACTGCACGCCAGTAACGAAGGGACTGAGGAACCGTCAAACCACACTGTTCCAGAATCGAAGGATCATCTGCAAGTGCCTTTACACTGCCCTGAAACGCCGTGCTGCCCTCTTTAAGTACAACCCAGCTGTCCGCATAAGGCAATAACTCATCCATCCGATGCGTAACGATAATGATCGTTCTGCCCTGCTCACGGCATAATCGCTCCAGCAAGCTGATTAGCTCTGCACGGCTAATGGGATCAAGCGTTGCCGTGGGCTCATCCAGAACGATGACCTCCGGGTCCATAGCTAGCACGGAAGCGATAGCCGCCTTACGCATTTGTCCACCGCTCAATTGAAAAGGATTCCGCTCCAGCAACGCGAGATCCAGCCCCATATCTGACATGGCCTGACGTGCACGTGACTTTGCCTCATCGAGACTCATACCGAAATTAAGGGGACCGAAAATGAGATCCTTTTCGACCGTATCTTCGAACATCTGCTGCTCCGGAAATTGAAATACCAATCCGACTCGGCGGCGCAGTGGCATTAGCTTAGGTGACTTCTCACCAGCCTGAATGGTTACATCAAGCACTTTTACCGTACCCTCGGTTGGTTTCAGTATCCCGTTAAACATTTGCAGCAGCGTCGATTTACCTGAGCCCGTCGCCCCCGCAATACCAACCATCGAGCCAATGGGTACACTGAGGTTAATGTCCCGGAGCGCCGTCAGCTTCCAGAGGCTTCGGTCAGCGTAGGTGTAACTTACTTGCTGTAATTCTATGGCCATAACGTGTCTATAAGCTCCTTTTCACTGATCGGAACATCCACATGAATACCCTGGTTCTGCAGCTCGCGTGCAAGGCGCCAAGGATAAGGTTCACGCAGATGGCATTTTTCCAGAAGCTCCTCGTTGCGGAACAACTCCGCCGGTGTAACATCTGCAGCCAAACTACCTCCATGCAGCGCAAGCACCCGATCCGATGCCAAAATCTCATCTGCATCATGCGTAATCATGAGGATCGTGTACTTCCCTTCTGCCCGCATATCCTGCAGAATGCCGAGAAGGTCATTTCTGCTTCCTTCATCCAACATAGAAGAGGCCTCGTCAAAAATGACGATGCCTGGTTCCATAGCAAGAATGGAAGCGATAGCAACACGCTGCTTTTGGCCTCCCGACAGCTCACCCGGATGCTTGGACAACAGATGATTTATTCCTAGTCTTGTCGTATAGGAGTGCAAACGTTCAGCCATCTCTTCGTACGGCAAACAAAGCCCTTCCAGGCCGAATAGGATATCTTCCTCTACAGTGGCTCCAATAAACTGATTATCTGGATTTTGGAACACCATTCCGATACATTGCCGAATGCTTCCGATCGTTTCCTCACTAAGCAGCATGCCACTAACCTCAATCTCACCAGCCCCCTTAGGCAGCAGAGCATTAAGCAGCTTGACCAACGTAGACTTCCCGCAGCCATTAGGACCAACCAAGCTGACCCATTGTCCTTGTGAGATAGATAACGTTATATTTTGAAGAATCGGATGCTCGGGATCATAGCCAAACGATACCCCATCCAGAGAGATGACTGCTTGTCCTTCTCCCTCTAAGTCTTGACCTTCGTATGATTCATTCATGTTAGTCATCCTTCCGCTGATGTGACTAATCAGTCCAAAAATTCTTCAAACAGCGATATTTTTGACAATGACGCCACCAAATAACGGACTGCATAGCCCACGGCAATTCCTGTTACTACCCCAGTGATCAGCAGCATGGGAAGATAATAAAAAATACTAAGTGATGCAAATACCATAGAAGCTGCCAGCAGCTGACCGATATTATGTGCAATCCCACCAGCTATACTAATTCCGATCAAGCTTATACTCTTACCTTTGCCACTAATCAGCATCAGCACAAACATAACAACAAAGCTAAAAAGTGAACCAAATAAACTAAACAGCAAGCTTGAGAAGGTACCTAGCAGAAATGCAGTAAGCAGTGTTTTGAGGATGACAAGCAGGAAAGCATCCCGTCCACGTAAAAAGTAAATACAAGTCAAAATCATAATGTTGGCCAGTCCGAGCTTAGCACCCGGCACCAGTCCCATCCCGGATAACGGAATCTGTGCCTCTATTAAACTTAACACTACTGCCACTGCGGCGAAAATCGCAATAATCACTGTTCTTTTTAAAGCTGTTGCAGATTCACTACTGGACATAGGCATCTATATCATCCTCCCCCGACGCACTGGTGATTTCGACTAATACTCTATGCGGTAGACAGACAATCGTCTGTTTGGGCAGGGTAATAAAACCAAAACCTAGGCAAACTTTATCAGCGCAATCGGCATCGTACATTTCAATCCCGTAATCATGCACCTTCAAAATGTTATAGCCGCGTTCCGTGCGGACCTCAATGGTTTGTTCTTCTTTTGTAAGCTTTACCGTTTTAAATAACTCACCGTCCACCGTTACATTGGCTATGAGATTTTTACCGGCCCCACCTTTGTCATCATTGTCCGAAAACCATCTCGGTACGAGAAAAGCGAGCGCAGCAATCAATACGATGGAAATCAGCCACACATCTGCGCGTTTCATAAAAATCTCCCTTATTTTTTAATTAAAATCCAGACTTATTAATTATAACGGTCTACCCTCAATCCTTCAATCAATGTTGGAGTTTATTGTCAGTTTTAGAGAGCTGTTCACAAAATAGGCACGCAAAATAACCCCAGCAGACACAAGCCCTTCGTCTCTGGCATTTTCAGTTGTAGTTTGTAGCGTTTGCAAAAATATCCAACTTACATTTTAGCCCATTTGCACCGAGATCGCCCATCTCCTCTGGTTTACTAGCTTTTCCGGAATAATTCACAATTAACCCAATTTAAGTTACTTTCGAAATCTAAGCGCTCCCTATCGAGGTTTGTTTCTCTCTAGAATCAAATAAACCTTATCTTGGAATTCATTATTATATTTGCCTTTTAAACAATAGTGTGTTATATTTATATGGTATTTGTTTTTCGATATATTGAATATCCCCACCAAGAAGATGTCAGGCCGACTATTATACACATCGGCATTTTGGACAAAGAGGCTTTATGTTTTCTTGCAGTACTCTTCCTTTTTATGAGATTAAATTCGAAATATAGCATTCCGATTCACACTGGCGCGGTCAATGGAGCCGCAAGGGCAAAAGAGAGGTAGGGCTTTTGTCGTATTGGAAGGATTATTCTCGCCACACGGCTGCTGGAAATAACAAGGAATCAAGACACCCGTTACTCACGAACGGCGGGGGATGAATATAACGAGAAAGCATGACGGTACGATCCTTATTCAAGGACTACGTCATGTGTGGAAAAATATAGGCGCCCGATAACCGCTACCTAGCGGATATCGGGCGCTGTCTACGTTCAGGACTTATTTTACATATCGGCTTACAAAAGCTGTTACTACATCTATATACCCCGCCTTATCCGTATCATAAGACAATCCATGCCCCGCTTGCGGCACTATGAGCCTCTCTTTTGGACTCTGGCATGCCTCATACAATTCATTCATCATAGCAAAAGGTACAAAGTTATCCGCATCCCCGTGAATAAAAAGAATCGGAACCTTCGCTTTCCGCACTTGTTTTAATGCAGAGGCTTCACCAAAACCATACCCCGCCTTCAAGCGGGTGATTAGACTTGCACTTTGAACGAAAGGGAAACTTGGCAAACGATACATGCGCCGTAGTTGGTAAGATAATTGTGCTTTTACTGAGGTATAAGCGCAGTCCGCAACAATAGCTTTTACCTGCGGCGGAAGATCTTCCCCTGAGGTCATTAGCACTGTAGCACCGCCCATAGAAACACCGTGAAGCACAATTTGAGCACTAGACCTAGTCTTTTTAATCATGTATTCAATCCATTGCAAATAATCTTTTCGTTCCGGCCAACCAAAACCAATGTAATCCCCTGCGCTATCTCCATGCCCCCTTGCATCGGGAATTAGGATGTTAAAGCCTAAGTTCTCGTAGTAGATTTTGGCGTACGCCCCCATATCCTTTGCTTTACCTGAATAACCGTGGGCTAGAATGGCTGTGCGTCCCGCAGCACGATTAGATTGGAGTAAGAAACCTCTTAGTTTAAGTCCATCTGCAGATACGATCTCAATATTCTCGAAGCTCTGGCGAGAGACCCAATCCTTCCCCTCCCCCCAAGAAGCTCCGGCAACCGGAGGATCAGCCTTCAGATTAGGATTATTACTTAGAAATACCTTTGGCGCTCGTTTAATAGCAATACCATAGAAGAAAAATCCCACATAGATTAGAATCCCTATGATGATTACAGCGCTAATAATGAACCATATCAATTCGCCTTCGCCATCCCCTCTTCATTTCTTTTGCAACAAGAGTATACCATCTACTTAGAATGCACCAAACTATCGCAATCATGACATACAAATAGAGCCGCCATCGGGACACCCCCCGAAAGCGACTCTATGTTGCTCTACCGTTTATTATTTATTCTTTTTGGAGAACTTGGTTCTCATTAATAATCCGATAAGTGCAAAACCTAAACCTGCTACATAGTAAGGTGCAGGACTTGATTCACCCGTTTTTGGCAATTCCTTCACAGGTGGCTTACCTAATGGGATCGTATCGTCCACTACGATGATTTCATCAGGTGTTGGTGTTGGCGTTGGTGTCACTGCCGGTACCGGACCTAATGGGATCTCATCATCATCAACAAGTACTTCTGTGCTATTCGACGGTGTTGGTACTGGCGCTGGTATCGGCGAAGCTACAGGCCCAAGCGGCACAGGATCTTCTGCAAGAACTATAGTGCCAATTACGGATGATGGCGTTGGTGTCGGGAACACCGAAGTCTCTGGTGTCGACGTTGGTGTTACCTCTGGAGTTGGTGTTACCTCTGGCGTTACCGTCGGTGTCGGTGTTGCTTCTGGTGTTACTGTCGGTGTCGGTGTTGCTTCAGGCGTTACCTCTGGAGTCGGTGTTACCTCTGGCGTTACCGTCGGTGTCGGTGTTGCTTCTGGCGTTACCGTCGGTGTCGGTGTTGCTTCTGGTGTTACTGTCGGTGTCGGTGTTGCTTCAGGCGTTACCGTCGGTGTCGGTGTTACCTCTGGCGTTACCGTCGGTGTCGGTGTTGCTTCAGGCGTTACCGTCGGTGTCGGTGTTGCTTCTGGTGTTACCGTGGTGTCGGTGTTGCTTCTGGCGTTGGCGTTGGTGTCGGCGTCACTGTTGGCGTCGGCGTTGGTGTCACTGTTGGCGTTAGCGTCGGCGTTGGTGTCACTGTTGGCGTTGGTGTCACTGTTGGCGTTGGTGTTGGCGTCGGCGTCGGCGTTGGTGTTGGTGTCGGCGTCACTGTTGGCGTAGGCGTTGGTGTCACTGTCGGCGTTGGCGTTGGTGTCACTGTTGGCGTCGGCGTTGGTGTTGGCGTCACTGTCGGTGTCGGTGTTGGTGTTGGTGTCACTGTCGGTGTCGGTGTTGGTGTCACTGTTGGCGTCGGTGTCGGCGTCACTGTTGGTGTTGACGTAGGCGTTGGCGTCGGTGTCGGACATGGTGTTGGTGTTGGCGTCACTGTTGGCGTTGGCGTTGGTGTCACTGTCGGCGTTGGCGTTGGTGTCACTGTTGGCGTTGGCGTTGGTGTCACTGTTGGCGTTGGCGTTGGTGTCACTGTCGGCGTTGGCGTTGGTGTCACTGTCGGCGTTGGCGTTGGTGTCACTGTCGGCGTTGGCGTTGGTGTCACTGTCGGCGTTGGCGTTGGTGTCACTGTTGGCGTTGGCGTTGGTGTCACTGTTGGCGTTGGTGTCGGCGTTGGTCCAGGTTCATCACCATCGTATGGATAGTGGTGAAATTCACCACCACCAGTCCCTTTGAGTGAAGCCGCCACTAAAGTACCGTTAATCTGACCATTAATAAAATCAACATGAGCATAGGGGGCAAGTATGCTTCCCATTACACCTATGCCTGCCATATCAATATACGCAGCTTGGCTAAAGTTAAGCAAAATTTTCTTGCTGTTCAACACGTTATTAGGTAGAAATCCGAAGTTTTTCATTTTTACGTTAGAACCATCAATATTAATAATTGCTGTAGATCCTGAAGGAACATTTATTGTAATTCCGTAGGTATTAGAGACGTTATCTCCTGGAACATTAAAAACATTGACCGCAGGATCTGTACCTGTCAGGGTAAGACTGCCATATTGGTACACTGTTGTTCCATTCGCCGGCAATGCTGCAAGTTCTGCTGATTTGTCCTTCAAAGACTGACCTACGGCTGAAAAGTCAATCGTACTCCCCTGTCTTTTTGTACCTCCCTTGAGGAGCGTTACATTCCCTGAAAAATCTCCCCCGTGCACGATATTCCCATAAACAGTACCTCCGTTGAAAGTAAGATTCCCTCCAACAACAAGTGTGTCAGTCAAGGAAACCTCAGCAGCGGTCAACCTATCTCCAACACTATAGTTGGTTAAGTTAACGTTACCTCCAGCAGCAAACCTTCCTTCCGTATCCGAAACCGTTGTTATATCCCCTAGAATAAACACGTTGTAGACCCCTGCAATTCCCAATGTAGAAGAACTACTAGCTCCAGCAACTCCAGCTCCTAATGAGGAAAGCCCACTACCTACCGTCAAAATCCCAGCTAATACAAGCGAGAGTAACGGTCTTATTCTTCTTTTCAAATGGCACACCTCCTAAAACTATGATTTATATTAATCAGAATAATTACCAGAAACTCTAAAGGACCTAACAACAAAAAAGACCGCCAAAAAGAAGTGGAATTCCCTTCTCATGGCAGTCGGACGGTCATTGTGCCTTTAAGACACTTTAGACTCCTGGACTTTGCGTCCCGCCCTTTCAGACGGTTTGCTATTATCATGACTATATATATGTATTACACTGCAAGTCCAGAACTGGTAGCCGAAGCATTCTCTCCAATAACCGTCTATGACTTTTAATACTTTTTGAATTAATAACAGTTTAGCGCCCGACACCCACAATTGTCAATCAATTCCTTTCGATGATTCCGCTCATTATTACCATACAAAAAAAAGCGCCTAAAGGCGCTTCGCATAAGGTTTTTCATTAAATTTTAAAGTAACTGTATATAGCCCAATATGGATATCCATAAGGGAACACTCAGAATTAAACCAAAAAACAATCCACGCTGGAGGCTGCCCTCTTTTTCCATCATAATTCTCCTTTATGTACGTCCGATACATTAATTTTTTATTATTACAATTTTAATATAATTTATTCTTCGTTATTTAGTTATGAATTTAATCACATTGGATAAGCTGTTTAGAAATACCATTGATTATTTTTGGAATATCGGGGTAGAATACGAATATACGTTCCTATTAGAGGTGATGAGATTCATGCATAGAGCAGAAAGCAGGGACAACATGCTGGTGAAATCTTATTTATTGCTTCCGATGATTTTATCAGCTTTCGAACGGGACTCCGCCATTTTATCTACACACTTACGAACACCCGCCCCTTATCTGGAGGTGCTTGGAACAGCTGCTGCAGTAGCTACAACAGATCTAAGGGATGTTCGTGCAGAAATGAGAAGACGGGGAATCAAGGTGTATGAGCAAAACAGACTTAATACGGGAATTGAAGCCAAGTATATATGTCGTGGCTATCACGAACGAATGCTGCTGTTGAATGACATTGTTGCGGCTCAGGCTGCCATCCATATGCGCAGATACCTAGGGCTGGATATTTCCTCTTTTAAGAGTTACGAAGAACAGTTTCAAATTAAATAAAGCTGTATAGAAGCCGCTCTACTCTCCCCCCATCAATTAGCGAACAAAAAAATAGGCCTTACCATGGGAGTTGGCAAGACCTGAGAGAGATATACCACAAAACACTGGGGGGTGTTTGGTGTCTTCAATATATACCTCGAACCTGAAAAAAAGCTGATAGGCACATAAAAATTACATTAAAAATATCATTCGCTGTTCAGAAGTGATTAGAGTGCTCCCACAAGCTTAGCCGACCTTTAGCTGGAATTGGATGGCTTAATGGATGAACCCCTTCAAGCTTCCAGGCAAACCGTCCTTCGCTATAGTCGCCAAAATCATATTCGTTCCCATTGATCCATTCCCTTAAATCCACCTCTGGAGTAACCACATAACATCCCGCGAGCTGACCTGTAGCAATAATAGCTCCTGTCGGCAAATTATTTGCTGTATAGCCATGTTTCGCCAATACTGATTTGTACGGTTCCTGTTCACAAATCTTTTTGTCAATCCTCATTCCGGCATGAATGCCTAACTCGCCGCGGTAGGCTGTTCTCCATGAACGAGTTTCAAACTCTTTTTCACCAAGAGCAATTAAGGTCGCCCAAGGCTGCCGTATTGTTATACACCGCATGATATCTATCCCCTTTGTTTATGTTGGACGTTTGTCACGGATGTCACGGATCTCGATCTCGCGTTGTGTAATCTTGCTCTCCTAGACTTGATAAATAATCCCAACCGTTTGGTCGATACTCATTTCCATGATTGATCGCCTCTAAAAATAAGAACATTCATTTTTATTATATACAAACAAAAGTTCTAAATATCAATATTATTGACATTCACCTGTAACTCCCCACAATTTAAACAAATAAAATAATTAAAATTGATAAAGGAGAATATAGTTTGTATACTAATCAAGTAGTTAGTGTGCAAACTATTTAAAGAGAGGAATTAATTTATGGACAACCCAGGACAGTTATTAATAAGAGTAAGTCTTGAAATGAAAAAAAGCTTAACAAAAAAACTTTCATTTTATAATGTAACAGCTCCTCAATGGGCAGTATTAAAAGATATATCTATTCATTTAGAAGGAACAACTCCAGCTATGATTGCAGAGCGAACTTACTCGGATCGCCCTACAATAACGGGTATACTCGAGCGACTTAAAGCAAAAGGACTTCTGGACATTAGAGATAATCCAAATGATAAACGATCAAATCTTGTATTTATTACAGATTCGGGAATGATAATTAAGAGTCAAATAGAAGTTCTTAGTGACGAAATCATGGATAACGCACTTAAAAATATTTCTGAACAAGAAATGTCCACGTTTATGAACGTGCTTAAAACGATCTATTTAAATATTAGTTAGGGAAGTGAGACTTATGATTCTAATCACAGGGGCAACCGGTAATGTAGGACGTGAAGTGGTTAACGAACTAAGGAAAAGTGAAACACCTTTTAAAATTGTCTCCCATCGAAAAGACAGTGAGTATGTTTATTTTGATTTTGAAAATGCTGATTCTTTTCGTCCAGCGTTAACAGGAGTGAAAAAATTATTTTTACTGCGCCCTCCTCATATAGCTGACGCAAAAAAATATTTCCAACCCCTCATAGATATCGCAAAGGAAGTCGGAGTTGAACACATTGTGTTTCTATCTCTATTGGGCGTAGAGAAAAACCCAATTGTTCCACACCATAAAATTGAAAAAATCATTAAAAAATCAGGAATTCCATATACTTTTTTACGCCCAAGTTTCTTCATGCAAAACTTAATTTCTCAACATGGGGAAGAGCTACGTAAAGAAAAGGAGATCTATGTACCCGCAGGAAAAGGCAAGACTAGCTTTATCGATGTTCGTGATATCGGTACTGTAACAGCTAGAATCCTAACTGAGAATGGTCATGAAAATAAAGGTTACTCGTTAACGGGAACTGAAGCGCTAGATTACTATGAAGTAGCTGAAATTTTATCTGAAGAGCTAGGAGAAACAATCAAATATGTTAATCCATCAGTTCTTCAGTTTAGAGATAAAATGTTAACAAAAGGAATTCAAAAAGAATTTGTAACTGTTATGATTGGAATTTACTTCACTGCAAAAATTGGATTAGCCAAAAAAATCACGCCCGATTTACAAATATTACTTGGTAAAAGACCCATTACATTCAAAGAATTTGCACATGACTATAAGTACGAATTAGTTTAATCATGGTGGTTTTTTGGCTAAACCATCAGGAAGCATTTCAGGATACATTGTTACTGCCGCGTGCGAGGGGAATCAATAAAGGTCGTCATAATGGATATGCTGCTGTTTATTCTTATATTGGTAATGTACTAAATGCTATGCCTGTGCAACCGATTTTAAACTAATGTCGTAACCACTAGAGGGGAAGGTCCATGATTCAAAAACCACGTACTACTATTAAATGGACTCTTATTTTTGTTTTTTTGTTATTAGTCACCGCCTGTAGTAAGAATGATGAAGTTTTGAAAGGAATTGTACATACAATAGATGTAGAAAATAAAAGAATTTTAGTAATTTCCGAATTAAAAGAAGAAGACTTGAACAAGGAATACAAGGAGGTGCTCGAATCTAATGAGTACTCTCAAGCCATTTGGGTAAATAAAGTTGCACCTTCTAAATATAAAAAAGGCGATGAGATTAAAGTATTTTTTGAAGTAAGTGATGATTCATTCCCTGCACAAGTTACCGCCAAAAAAATCACCAAAATCAAGAATTGAGCAAAAAGAATAGAATCTACTATAAAGAAGCGACGTCTCCAAAAGGGACGGCGCTTCTGTATTATGAATAATCTCTCCCGGACGAAACATTTGCATAATCTGAATATAATAATTCTGGAACATTCTGTAAACTGAAAAAGCTCACCAACCGAAGCCAGTAGGCATAATCCCAAGCATTTGGGAATTTACTCTTTGTTGGAATTACTGAAACCTTACGAAACAACTATAGGAGCTTATACTTAATTCTCATTGTTCAAAAAGCATCTCAATCTGGTGAAATACTAATAACATTCGTAGATTGGAGGTTTACCATGACAGAAATTGACGAGAGAAAATGGGGACAACAGGATCCTATCAAAGAACCACCAGATCGTTATGCACAGTTTTTAAAAGTTGTATCACTAACCTTCGTGGCTGTCACATTCACTATTATTTTCACTGAGATGAACAGGGGCAGCTTTCCCCTTAAGCTCATTTTCTTTGTTATTGGACAATTCTTCATTTATGGATATGTGATGAAAAATGTGTCCAAGACCTCAGAAAAATTCAAAAATTTCTGCAAGAAATTAAAAATAAAACTACCCATTCTCTACATTCTATATTTCTTGTTTCTCTTCTATATTGGGCAACCATATTTATAAATTTACTCTGTGCAAAAAAGTGACCCCACCACTTTCGGCAGGGTCTAGATCTATTTTATAAGGGGGTTATGTGATTACTATAATCCTCTTAGCTTAAATAAGTATGAAGCCCGTCTAAAGATTTGCTGAAATATTATTATTTTTATCGAAACCGATCAAATATAGTAACGTATCAATCTTAATTTTCAAATTACTACATATACAAAATGGAGGTGTGTATAAAGATGAAAATATTCAGTCTATTGCTTGTAGCATTGTCTTCCATTGGAGTAGTTGCCACATTCGGATTTTCAACATTCAGCTTAATCACAGGAATTATAGGAGGGCTTATTGCAGCATTTGCAATTTCAGGCTACTTGCAGTCTGTCAGACGTGATTACCCCAATGAGAGCTATGAGAATAAACAAGTTAAGTATCAATCGAACTATAATACTTGGTAAGCAAAAGCCCCACCTTAAACTGGTGGGGTTTTTCATATTCCCAAACACTTGTAAAATCACTTTGTGATATTAATGGTAGAAGAAACAAACGAGGGATAATGGCTAGCTGTAGAAGTGCTTTCACCGAAAATTCATTCCTTAGTTCATAGACTACTTGAGCTTTGTCTTGTTTGGTGATTTCCCCTTGTTTTGAACCTCTAGTTTAATCTGTGCAGGATATGATGTATAGCCCTTTTTTAAAAGCTTCTTTCCCATGATGTTCATATTGACTAATCCAATTACTGTATGACAATTAAATAGAAGAGAGCTGCTAAAAGAAACCGGTATAGAGCAAACCACTCCAATCGAAGTCGCTTAATCAGTTTGATGAACGTCACTACTGCAATCATTGCCACAAGAAAGGATGTCGCAAAGCCAATTAACATTAGAAGTAAATCGTCAGAACTCAGCAAATCACGACTATCGTACAAATCCAACAAGCTTGCACCAAACATAACTGGCACGGAAATAAGGAATGTAAAATCTGCGGCGGCTTTTTGGCTAGTGCCAAGCAACAGGCCACCTGAAATTGTCGAACCTGATCTCGAAAATCCCGGCCATAACGCCAAGCATTGGAACAGACCAATTCCGAAAGCCTGTTTATAATTAATCCCATCGATAGTATCAGCGGTTTCAGTCCGCCTATTCCGCGCTGCAATGATCATCAACACCCCACCAACAACTAGACCGATCAAAACAGGGGTTGGGCCAAATAATTGGCTTTTTATTGTGTCCTTGAAGAGAAGATATAGGATTAATGCTGGTAACATAGCCAAAATCATATGAATGACATTTAATCCTTTGCTTTTGGAAAAATCCATTCTAATCATATTAACCCCAATTTCCAAATACCTTTTCCAATAAAGAATTAGAACTGCCATCACTGCACCCAACTGAATAACAATTTTAAAAGTTATTGCAGCATCTCCCTCAAAGCTAAGCAAATCGCCTGCTAAAATAAGGTGTCCAGTAGATGATACTGGTAAAAATTCAGTTAAGCCCTCTATTATGCCAAGTATTATTGCTTTAATTACGTCAGTCATCAGTGGATTGTCCCCTTTCGGAAATAAAATCATTTAATTTCCAGTATAAGGGAGAAACGTAAACTTCCCCATCGATTAACCTAACAATATTCAATTCAGAATGACATAATTGTCACATTGCTCATTATTTCAGTCTTAAGGGGGCTTTGGTTTGCAAAACACAAAATATTAAGTATAATGTTACTGTCGAAACGCTAAGGCGTCTGTACAGGATGGCTACCTGGCACTGATGATGGCAGGCCAAGCGCTTTATAAAGTTTTCTTTATGTGTATTTATACTTTAGGAGCGTGGTTATCTATGAAAATTAATATTACCGCACATTTTAACATTGATATTACTTTATCTCTTCATCTGTTAGCCGTAGCCAGTCTTGCTTATGAACTCAGTTCACTGACGAGCTCGTGAAATTCGAGCGAAAAGTATCTGTACTAAGACACCTTGTGGTGTCTTTTTTATTTTTATAGTAATTACCATCTAACCAATCTGCCCCCGCAAGAGAAAAGCAGCTTATGCTGCTCCTCCTCCACCATCCTTCATTCTGACTGCTGTCAGCTTGCGACACACCTTCCATCTGCTCGACAGTGACCACTAGTCATACCGTTTTCATTAGCGATTTCGCCATGTCTTATCTTTTAGAAGAATGTTAGAAGCCAGGGGATTTAATGAAAAATGACGCGGTCCCGAACCCTCGGAAATCCGCGCCACATATGGTTTTTTGGGATGCTGGTGAAGGGAATTGAACCCCCGGCCTACGCATTACGAGTGCGTTGCTCTACCCCTGAGCTACACCAGCTTAAAGCTGATTTTTCTGTCAAACAAAAAATATTATACAACTTTCAGCCAGAAACGCAAGCCTATTTCTCCCTGTTTTCCGCCCTCCTAAACTGCTAATCCACCTGTAGCTTACGCTCCACAGACTCTAACTTTCCACGGCTAGTGGAGGGTTTATCGCGGCGGTCGTCTATTTTAAGTGAGGTAGAGACACGTTCTGCACCTGCGGCAAAAGGAGACTCATGCAAAGCTTCTACCGCCGCAAAAATGCGTTGCAGAGGCCCTTCGATGATCGTCCCCATGGACGTAAGTTCATATGTAATCCCTTCTACTGTCTTCAGCACCCGCTGCATATCCGCAACATAGCTGCTAAGACTGGTACTGCCTGTTCCAATTGGAATAACTGTAACTTCAGCAATAGGCATGAGAATACCTCCTCGAAATTTTATCGAATCTATCTTCTTCCATTGTAACAATTCCACCGCTCTGTCACAAACTAAGCAAGATTATCCTCCCTTATCTCTTCTATTTCTTCTGATTACTCCAAAATATGACTTTGGGCTAAGAGTATTTTCTCATGCGCAAATTCTAGGGTCATCTGCACTATATTTATGGACTCTTTGTGGCATCTTTTCGGACAATTTATGAATCATTTCGCATCTCCCTGTGGATCAATTGTGGATTACTTATGGACAGCCTGTGGATCATTTGTGGAGTACTTTTAAAGAACCCGCTCCCCGCGCGGGTTTTCTAAAAAACTGTTTACAAACACAACATCTTGGGTTATTTTTATCTAACGACAACAAAATATAGTGGAGACAGGCGCTTTGATCCTTAACCGGATTTAGAGCTTAATAGGGAAGCGCGGTGAGAATCCGCTGCGGTCCCGCCACTGTAACCGGATGGCCTTCTTAAGCTTCTGGGAAGCTTGAGAATCCACATCTCCCGGCAGATGCCACTGAGGGTTAGGAACACCCTTGGGAAGGCGCCGAGAGATCCCACGGAAGCCAGGAGACCTACCTGTTTCGACGACACCAACTATTGATGCCTGCGAGGAACAGGGATGGTGTCCGCATGCGGTCATCTACGTAGAGACCTCTGCAAATATCCGTGTGGATATTTACATAACGCATCGGGCATTTTCTGCCATCCTCGGGTAGGGGATGCTTTTTTTATGTAATCAGAACAAATATACGACTGCTTATGGCAGTCCAACTTCCTATGGATATATGGATTTGATGATAGATGTTTTTCTTTTATACTGAGAGGAGAGCTGTACAATGACGTTGTTGGAGAGACAATTTAATGGAGTAGAAAATGCACGGGAAGTTCTTTTAGAAGAGCTCATTGATTTAGGCCGGGATATTATCGACAGTCGGGATATGGACCTATTGCGCGAGAATGCCAATTTGAATGGAGAGAGTTTCTCCGGTAAAATGAGCAAGTTCGGCAGTGAATATTCAAAATGGTACGCCCGCAATTTTACGATGCCGCCGCAGCTAGTGCAGGCTATTGATGACAATGTCGTCTATGTGCATGATCTGGATCAATACGCGATTGGAACGACGAACTGTATTTTTATCCCGTTTGATAAACTTCTCCGTGAAGGTTTCAATACCGGCAACGGCAGCGTTCGTCCTCCGAACTCAATAATGACTGCTATGTCTCTGGTAGCGATTATTTTCCAATCCCAGCAAAATGCTCAATATGGTGGTGTATCCGCCAATAAACTCGACTATGATCTGGCACCTTATGTAACCAAATCCTTCGCCAAGCTGTTCCGCAAGGGTCTGGATTATTTTGAAGAAGGACAAGCTGATGAATCTTTGGGCGAGATTACGATGAGCCGGACCGATCTGGCGGAGTTATATCCAAGAGCGTTCCGTTTTGCACTAAAGGAAACCGAAATCGAAACCCTGCAAGCGGCTGAAAGTATGGTACATAATCTGAATACCATGTCCAGCCGATCCGGTGGACAAATACCGTTTACCAGCATCAACTACGGTACTTGTACTTCACCAGAAGGTCAGCTTGTGATCAGTTCTCTGCTAACAGCAACTATGAACGGACTTGGCAGCGGAGAAACACCAGTGTTCCCGATTCAAATCTTCAAATGCAAGCAAGGAATCAATCAACAACAAGGCGATCCTAACTATGAACTGTTCCTAAAAGCGGCTGAATGTTCTGCGCGCAGACTATATCCAAACTTCGCTAATCTGGACGCTCCGCTCAACTTGCAGTATTATGATCCAAGTGATCCTGATACGGAGTTCGCTACAATGGGCTGCCGAACCCGAGTGCTCGGTGACCGTTTTGGTCGTAATCATTGCTCTGGAAAGGGCAACCTTTCCTTTAATACACTGAATCTGGTTCGGCTAGGTCTGGCACACGGCACAGTAACAGGCAGACGTACCATCGCAGACGAAGCTGGCTTCTATGAAGATCTAAATCATTATATGGATATTGCGCTGGAAGGACTTCTTCATCGGTTCCACATTCAAACCGCACAAAAAGCTAAAGCTTCCGATTTCATGATGCGAGAAGGCGTCTGGGAAGGCGGCGAGCATCTTGCACCTGATGACACTGTAGGCGATCTGCTAAAGCATGGCAGTCTGTCTCTTGGCTTCATCGGTATGGCGGAATGTATGAAAGCTATGTACGGCAAACACCATGGCGAGGATATGGAAGTTCATGCCAAGGCGCTGGCTATTGTGCGTCATATGCGGGACTATTGCGATCGGAAAAGTGAGGAACTGGATCTCAACATCACTCTGTTCGCAACTCCAGCAGAAGGTTTGTCCGGTAAATTCACAAAAGTTGATCGCAAGGTACTGGGTTCCATTCCGGGCGTAACCGACCGTGAATATTATACGAACTCTTTTCACATCCCTGTATACTTCGATCTGGGTGCTGCTCAGAAGATCAGCTTGGAAGCTCCTTTCCATGAATATTGCAATGCCGGGGCTATTTCTTATGTCGAATTAAACGGCAATGCCCGCAACAACCCATCGGCTTTTATCAAAATCATTAAATATGCGCTCGAACAACAGGTCAGCTATTTCAGCATTAACCATCCGATTGACCGCTGCTCCAGCTGTGGATACGAAGGCGTAATTGGGACAAACTGTCCTTCCTGCAACGCACATGAGAATGACGTGCACATCCGCCGTTTGCGCAGAGTTACAGGTTATTTAACCGGCGACTATCAGACCCGCTTTAATGCCGCCAAACAAGCTGAAGTACGGGATCGCGTTAAGCATCTATGAATATTTGCGGTTACTATCCGGAGTCGATTAACGAGGGAGAGGGCATGCGGGCCGTCCTCTTTCTCAGCGGCTGCCGCCATCGTTGCCCGGGATGTTTTAATCCCGAGACATGGAACTTTAAATATGGAGAAGTCTTCACCTTAGAACGACAACATGAAATTATTGCAGAAATCGCCGCTAACCCTTTGCTGGATGGTCTGACACTGGCAGGCGGCGATCCTTTTTTCTCAGCAGAAGAGTTGCTGGGGTTCATTCATGAGCTTCGCGCTGTACTGCCAGGCTTCTCAATCTGGATTTACAGTGGTTATACGTACGAAGAACTTACAGCCCTTCCCGGTACGCCGGAATGGGATCTACTTAAGCAGTGTCAGGTGTTAATAGATGGAAGATTTGTAGAAGAACTGAAAGATACTACGCTTCTCTACCGGGGAAGCTCCAACCAACGCATTATCGACATTCCGGCCAGCATGAACGGCTCGGAGGTCTTTCTGTGGCAGCCTGCTGCGCTATAATATATCAATTTTTGATATTGAAAATTAATTTGAAATAAGAAGGGATGAACTAACCATGCCGCAATTCGTAGTAAAACCGGATAATCGCCAACTGGCTTTTGATGAGAACCGTCTTTCCGTCTACGCTGACCGTATTCTGGAAGGTCTCGATCAACTAAATAAAGAAACTTTGCTGCGTGGAGTGAATTCCAAACTGCGTCGTGACTCGGTAAGCGGAGAAGAAATCAGCAACGCCTTCACCATGAGCGCTCTAGAGCTTGTAACAAAAGAAGAGCCTACCTGGAAGTTCGCAGCTGCCCGCGCCCTTCTGACAACCCTTTATAAAAAAGCTGCCGTTCATCGCCGCTACAAAGCTTATCCAGAAGAGCCTTACGGTGAATTGTATCCACTAATTACGGATCTCGTGAAAAAAGGAATCTATCGCGAAGAACTTCTAAGTCATTACACCAAAGAACAAATTATCGAACTAGGTGGGTGTATCGATTATACACGCGACCTTTTGTTTGACTATATCGGTCTGCTTACGCTATCCGACCGTTATTTGGCGCATGATTTTGACGGCCGTGTGATGGAGCTTCCACAAGAACGTTATATGATTATTGCCATGTACCTGATGCACCGTGAGCCAGCTGAGAAACGTCTTGAGCTTGTAAAAGAAGCTTATTGGGCTATGAGCAACATCTACATGACTGCTGCTACACCTACAATGTCTAATGCCGGCAAAAAGGTCGCTGGACAGCTATCCAGCTGCTTTATTGATACTGTAGACGATTCCCTAGAGGGTATCTTTGACTCCAATACAGACGTAGCACGTCTAAGCAAAATGGGTGGCGGCATCGGCGTTTACCTTGGAAAAGTACGGGCACGTGGTTCGGATATCCGTGGCCACAAGAACACAAGCTCCGGCGTAATCCCTTGGATTCGCCAGTTGAACAATACAGCAGTCAGCGTAGACCAGCTGGGCACACGTAAGGGTGCTGTAGCTGTTTATCTTGATGTATTCCATAAAGATATTCTCGCTTTCCTTGATCTTAAGCTGAACAACGGTGACGAGCGTATGCGTGCACATGACGTGTTCCACGGGGTCTCCCTGCCTGACCTGTTCATGGAAGCTGTAGAATCGCGCAGCCACTGGAACCTCTTCTGCCCTCATGAAGTGAAAAAGGTCATGGGCTGGACTGATAAAAATGGCCGTCCACTAGGATTGGAAGATTTCTACGATGAAGAGCTTGGCAAAGGTACTTTCCGTGAAAAATATGCTGAAGCTACAGCGAACCTGGAATTATCCCGGATCACTGTTCCTGCGATCGACATCATGAAACGGATTATGAAATCACAGCTAGAGACGGGTACACCGTACATGTTCTACCGTGATACCGTGAACCGGACCAACCCAAACCGTCATCAAGGTATGGTTTTCTCCTCCAACCTGTGCACAGAAATTATGCAGAATCAGTCTGCAACAGTAATTGAACAAGAAGAATTAGTAACTAAAGATGGCCAGACCCGGATCGTTATTTCCAAAATCCCTGGCGACTTCGTAGTCTGCAACCTGAATTCAATTCACTTGGCACGGGCGATTCCAGCTGGCGTATTAGAAAGACTTGTTCCGATCCAAGTCCGTATGCTTGATAACGTAATCGACATTAATAATATTGAAGTTCTGCAGGCACAATACACGAACAGCCAGTACCGCGCAGTAGGTCTTGGCACATTCGGCCTGCATCATCTATTGGCACTCAAGGGCATTCGTTGGGAATCCGATGAAGCCGTAGAATATAACAATCATTTATATGAACATATCAACTACCTGTTGGTTCGTTCGAGCATGGAGCTCGCCCGTGAAAAAGGCCGTTATCCGAAATTTGTTGGCTCCGATTGGGAGACTGGCGCATACTTCACTTCCCGCGGGTATGTTAGCGGTGAGCAAGAAGGTAAATATGTAACGACTGAGCAATGGCGCGAGCTGCAAGAAGAAGTAGCTAAGGACGGCGTGCGTAACGCTTGGATGTTCGCCATTGCGCCAAATGGATCTACATCGATTATTGCCGGCTCCACCGCCAGCATTGATCCGCTGTATGAACTGCTATCCTATGAAGAGAAAACAACTTATAAGATCGCTAACCCAGCACCGGATCTGTCCGATAAAACGATCTGGTACTATAAGACAGCATTTACAATTGACCAAAACTGGTCGATCCGCATGGCTTCTGCTCGCCAGCGTCACGTCGATCAAGGCCAAAGCTTTAACCTGTATGTCCGTCCTGACATCAAGGCTACCGAGTTCCTGGAACTGCATCTGAATGCCTGGAAGGGCGGCTTGAAATCAACTTATTATGTGCGTAGCCGTGCTTTGACTATAGAAGAGTGTGAATCTTGCGCTAGCTAATTATCTTAGTGCCCTGAATAGAAAAACGATGATGAATTTCGTAACTGCGAGGAATGTTTGTGCTTCCGGCCGCTGTTGTCATCAGATGTCTTGATCTTTACCGCTATTAGCGGATGACATCCGATGACAGCATATGCTTTCGATGCGAGCTTTCCTACGGAAAGCTTTCGGGCGGTCGCTGACGCTCCTACAGCTCCAAACTTCCTCTCCGTTACTCCATCACCGTCTTTCTATGAACTAGACACCAAAGAAAGATTACCCGCGCAAAAAATGGAGGGATAAGAAATGCAATTACAAAAGATTTTTAATACTGAAGCACCTAATCAATCCACACGCATTATCGACGGTGAATGCTCAGGTATTCTGAACTGGAACGATATTCGCATGCCTCATATGTACAAGCTGTATAAGGTGCTGCTGCTTAATCACTGGATCGCGGATGAAATTCCAATGTCCAAGGATGCGCAACAATTCCCGATGCTGGATGCCGAGGAACAACGCGTATTTAAGATTAATATCTCCCTACTCGCTGTGCTGGATTCGATGCAGACGATGTTCGTGAGCGACGTGAAGCGTTATTTCACCGATTCCTCTTTGGAAGCTATCTCCGCTATTATCGGGCAGCAAGAAGTGGTGCATAACCAATCCTATTCCTATGTTCTATCCTCTATCGTGTCGGAGAGTGAGCAGAAGGAAATTTTTGAATATTGGAAAAAAGACCCTGTCCTGCTGGAACGCAATCAGTTTATCTCTGATATTTATCAAGAGTTCCGTGATAACCCTACGAGACAGACCTTTTTCCATGCGCTGGTAGCAGATCTCATCTTGGAAGGGATTTTCTTCTACAGCACTTTCGCCTTCTTCTACAATCTGGCCCGTGACCAGAAGATGATGGCGACTAGCCAAATGATCTCTTATATTCAACGTGACGAGAATCAGCACTGCTACTTCTTCGCAGAAGTATTTAAGCAGCTGCTCGTAGACTTCCCTGAGCTGAACACCAAAGAAAACATGGATTACGTATACCGTACCATCGACCGCGCGGTAGAGCTCGAAACCAACTGGGCTTACTACACACTTACTAACGTGCGTGGCATTGATCTTAACGAGCTTAGCGACTACATCAAATATACAGCGAACAAACGTCTGACTTTGATGGGTATGGAAAAAGCTTACCAAGGTGTTGACGTTAACTGTATGCCTTGGATCAAACCATTCTCCGATGATGCGCTTAATGCTACCAAAACCGACTTCTTCGAAGCCAAATCCCGCAACTACGGTAAGGTTGGCGACGATAACGGATTCGACGATTTGTAAGACCGGATATATAACGAGCCCTATATATAAAAAGAGGCCATTCTCTACTTTCACAGTGAGATGGCCTTTTTGCTATAGCTTATATAATGCAAAAAGCGCCCCTCTCCCCTGGTATCAGGGATGAAAGAGACGCTTATACATTTGTTATTAGCACTAAGCACAGAAGGCTTGCTACTTAGTCTTATGCCTTGCGTTCCACACGATGTGTAGTTTCTTCAGCAAGCTCATCTAATGCATCGTTCAGGCGCAGCTTCAGCTCCTCAGCAAGCTCTACCACTCCGTGATCATTACGAACCACTTGAGAATCCACGGCATAAACGCCGCCAAGAATGTAACGTGCGCCCAGTACGGACAACACAGGTTTCAATGCGTAATCAATTGTGAGCAGATGTGCAAGACTGCCGCCCATGAACAGCGGGAGTACAACTTTTCCGGCCAATCCCTTTTGTGGAACCAGATCTAAAAAGGTCTTCAGCACACCTGTATAAGAAGCTTTATAAACCGGGCTAACCACGATTACCGCATCAGCTTCCGCTACAAGGCCATTGGCTTTGACGATAGACTCACTTTCAAACTTAGTGTGAATCAAATCCTCCGCGGGTAGTTCTGCTACGTTAATACGCTCAACCTCGAAGCCCTGATTGGTTAAGCTGGCCTCCGCATATTCTATAGCTGCATTGATACGCGATACCAGGGAAGGCGTTCCGTTAATCACAACAATTTTAGCCACTTTTCCACCTCTTCCATCCCACTTAAGCAGCTCACACTGCTTTATTTATTATCCCGACAAAATTACTTTAAATTAATACTAATCCTAACGTAGAATTGATATTTTTGTCAAACCATAACCACTTGCGCTCCTCCCGCTCTTAAGTTATACTAAGCAACAATATTAAATCCAACAATCAGGCCAATGATCGGCATCCAACCGTGAGGCGTCTGCGACCGGAGTCTACAACAACTCCCTAAGTTCACCGGGTTTCGCCCGTTACCGCGAAGACCAAAGAGGGTCGGATTGTTCCTGCAGTTAAGGAGATTCGATCAACCTGGGTGGCACCGCGAGCTGACGCTCCTCGTCCCATGGATGAGGGCGTTTTTTGCGTTTTTTTAACCAAAAAGGAGCGAAACGGTATGCTGGATATGAACTGGATCAAAGACAATCAGGAACTTGTAAGAAACATTACGGCTTGGAAAAGAGTCGACTTCCCACTGGATGAACTGCTGGAATGGGATGAGAAACGGCGCGAATTGCGCCAAGATACGGAACAGTTGAGAGCCCAGCGTAACGGCCTGACCAAAGAGGTTGAACGACTTTTACGACAGGGTGACAGCGTGGCAGGAGAAGCAGTTAAAGAACAAGTAAGAGAACTGAACAACCGCCTGAATCTCTATGAGGCAGATCTAACTGAAGCAGACCGGCGCTGTGGAGAACTCATGCTGCTCGCACCAAACCCTGTATCGCAGGATACACCGATCGGTCATGATGATAAAGATAATGTAGAACTACGACGAACCGGAACGTTGCCGGAATTCGGCTTTAAACCGCGTGATCATGTGGAGCTAGGCGAGCTCCACAATATCATCGATATCCCCCGTGGCGTCAAAGCAGGCGGTCCACGCAGCTATGTGCTGAAGGGTGCAGGCTTGTTGTTACATCTGGCTGTACAGCGGCTGGCCATTGATGTACTGACTGCCCGCGGCTTCACGGTGATGGATGTTCCCGTGATCGTCCGTCCGGAAGCGCTGGAACGTACGGGCTTCTTCCCCGGCGGGATGGATCAGACCTATGAGCTAAACGGAGACAATCGCTGGCTGGTAGGCACATCGGAGGTGTCGCTTGTTTCGCTGTATAGCGATGAGATTGTCGAACTGGATTCGCCAATGCGACTCGCCGGAATGTCGGCCTGCTTCCGCCGTGAGGTAGGATCGGCGGGACGGGACGTGCGTGGCCTGTACCGTGTTCATCAATTCTCAAAAATTGAACAAGTTATCGTATGTCGGAATGATGAGGGCGTGTCGGAGGGCATGCTGCAGGAAATTCTTGCGAATGCAGAGCATATTCTACAGCTCTTGGAACTCCCCTATCGGATCATGGCTGTCTGCACAGGAGATATGTCCCTGAAGACACATAAGCAGTATGACATCGAGACTTGGATGCCAAGCAGAGATGCCTACGGAGAGACACACTCGGCTTCCAACCTGCTCGATTTCCAGGCTCGTCGCTCGGGCATTCGTTACCGGGATACAGACGGTAAGCTGCAATACTGCCACACCTTAAATAACACCGCAGTGGCTACACCAAGGATCCTAATTCCGCTGCTGGAGAATCATCAACTGGAGGATGGATCCATTTACATTCCGCAGGCACTGCGTAAATATATGGATGGAATTGAACGGCTTGAGCTTCCGCACCAGTAATACTGTGTTGTCCAAATAGATTTTAAATTAATAATGCCCTTCCACTTCTCGATAAGAAGCTGGAGGGGCATTATTTTTGTTCCGATACATTCAATATAATTTTAATCTCTATTGTTTTCCCTATGTAAAAATTAACAAAACTCTAGAATAAATTTGTCGTAATCCATACTGAATTCAACAATATACATAACATGCAATTAACATGTTGGTGATCTATTAACCATAAAAATACTAGATTTATTATTAATATTGTATTTATGCACTGTTTTTATACTAAAATCACAACATTTCAATTTTTAGATTTAATTGATGCAAACTTTAATTTATATTCATGTAAGACAACCTTTCATTTTACATTTGAATGCTAAGATTTAATAGGTTGTAAATAAAAGATTCGAGGGGAGAATGACTTATCCAAATGATTATTTCTTCAAGAGTAAGAAAATGGTTCGCTACTGGACTGGCAATGTTAATGGTTGCCGGCAGTGTGTTACCAGCTGTCCAGACTGCCGAGGCAGCACCGGATAATAGCAACATTGTTATCTCGCAGGTCTATGGTGGTGGTGGAAACGGCGGAGCGGAGTTTAAAAATGATTTTATTGAATTATACAATCCTACGAATCATCCAGTAGATTTGACTGGATGGAAAGTTCGGTATACCTCAGCGGCCGGAACCTTTAGTAGTGGAACAGACTTAAATGGAACTATCCCGGCAAATGGATACTTCCTTATTGAGGAGGCCGCTGGAGCTGGAGGAACTACCGACTTGCCTACTCCTGATGTTAGCAAGGGAATCCTTGCTATGAGTGGAACAAACGGCAAAGTCGACCTCGTTGATAAATCAGGTGCAACGATTGATTTAGTTGGCTACGGAACAGCCACAAATGTCGAGGGAAGTGCGACCGCTGCTCTCTCCAATACGACAGCCGCTATCCGTAAAGCTGCGGCTAATGCACCGGCAGACAGCCGCGGTCTAGATATGGATAACAACTCTACGGATTTTGTTGTCCAAGCACCAAGTCCACGAAACAGCAGCTACGGTACATTACCTGAATTACCGGAGACTGCTAGTTCCGTATTAGCTTCACCAGCCTCTAATGCCTGGCCGGTAGGCACAGAAATATCTTTAAATTCTCCAACGGTTGGAGCATCCGTCTACGCAGCTGTTTATGGATCAGGTGGTTCAACTAATTTTCAACCTTACACAGGGCCTATTACCTTAACTGAGGACACTACGATTAAAGCGTATGCTTCAGAACCAAATATGCCAGACAGCCCTGTATCGACTTTTGATTACACGATTCTGGCCAAAACAGATGTTGCAACAGCACGCCTTGCTAGTAAAGGTCAGAATATTTTAACAGAAGGTATCGTAACTCACATTAATGCAGCAAAAATGTATATTCAGGATGAATCTGGCGGGATCGTACTTTATGGATTTCCAGAGTTCGCAAACGTTGGAGATCGTGTTGAAGTAAGCGGCACAATGGATATCTACAGCAATCTGCAAGAAATCAAATTCCAAAGTGGACTTCAATACAATGTAGCTGCACAAAATGTTGGGGTGCCTGCACCAAAATTGATCACCGCAACCGACTTGTCTGCCGCGAACGGCGAAAGCCACGAAGCTCAGCTGGTAACTATGAATAATGTGACCATAGACAATGTAAATGGCAGCACGGTGACTGCTAGCCAAGGTGGACAACAATTCACAATTTTTTCAACCCTGCCTAAACTAGTTAAGGGTAAAACCTTTGACAATATCACTGGGGTTATCGAGCAATATAATACGATTTATCAATTCATTCCACTTAACGAAAATACTTTGGTGGAAGAAACTTTTTCCGTTATGGCCAGCCCTGGCGCAGGTCGCATCATCAAAGGAAGTTCTGTGACCCTTTCCAGCCCTACTCTTGGAGCACAGATTTACTACACGACCAACGGAACTGAACCAACAACAGCAAGTAAACTTTATTCAGATCCGATTACAGTTAATCAAGATCTTACCGTCAATGCAATTGTCGTAGCAGATGGCAAGACAAGTAAGGTTTATACCTTTGCTTATAAAGCGTCTGAACTCCCTCGTATACATGATATTCAAGGAGAATCTCATGCTTCTGAGTATACAGGTCAGAACGTTTCTGATGTAGAAGGCATCGTTACCCAATACGGGTACACCTTTGCAACTGGCGCTTATAGAGGTTTCTTTATGCAAGATCCTCAGCCAGACGATAATGTAAACACTTCGGAAGGTATTTTTGTATACAGCACTAATTCATCCCTTAAACCTCAAATTGGAGATTTAGTCCAAGTTAGTGGAGCTATTTCCGAATACAACGAAGGTAACGCAAGTAATTTAACCTCTACTCAAATTACTATGACTTCAATAAAAGTGGACTCCTCTTCAAGTTATACTGTGCCGGTGCCTGTTGTACTTGGTAAAGGCGGGAGAGCAATTCCGTCTACCATAATTGACAATGACGGCATGGCTAATTTTGAGCCTAATGAAGATGCAATTGATTTCTACGAATCGTTAGAAGGTATGCTAGTCAAGCTCCCTACCCCTACGATTATCAGTCCTTATTGGACAAGTGGTAGCGGAAATTCTATGCTCTATAACATCCCTACAAGAGTAGAAAATGATACACCTGATGTCATCACACCAGCTGGTGGATTAGTTCTCAAAGAATACAACCAATACAATCCTCAGCGCCTCATCATCGCTTACGGAAATCCGGGGCAAGAAGTCATCACCGGAGATAAGTTCGCTGGAGATGTTACTGGTGTCATCGGATACAACAACGGTAACTTCAAAGTGATTCCGGAAAACGGTAAGCTTCCAGCCATCACTCCAAGTACCTTTAAGCAAGAAACAACTACTCTTGAAGTCAATGATAGTAAGTTGTTGATTGCATCGTATAACATTGAAAACTTCTACCCCGGTGTCGGAGCAACAAAAATCCAGAAACTAGCCGACTCCATCACAAACAATATGAAAAAACCTGACATTATCGGCGTTGTCGAAATGCAGGACAGCAATGGTGAAACCAATAATGGAATCACTGAAGCAAGTGCAGCCGAACTGATTAAAGCCATTGAAACCGCTGGCGGTCCTGTATATAAATACACAGACATCGCTCCGGAGAACAATATGGATGGCGGTGCCCCAGGCGGAAACATTCGCGTAGGATTCCTGTACAATCCAGCAAGAGTACAGCTTGCAGACAGTGTGAGCGGACAAAAAGGTACAGCTACACAACCCGTTGGATATAATGCAGCGGCAGATCAATTGACCTACAATCCGGGCCGAATTGATCCAACAAACTCTGCCTTTGCAAGTTCACGTAAACCCCTTGCTGCACAGTTCGTATTCGGTGGCGAAACAGTAATTGTGATCGCTAACCATTTCAATTCAAAAGGCGGCGATACCGGTCCTTTCGGAAACGTTCAGCCCCCTGTATTGTCCAGTGAAACACAGCGCCATAAAATCGCGGCGGTCGTAAACGGATTTGTCAAAGAGGTTCTGACTGCAAATCCTAAAGCCAACATCGTAGCTCTTGGTGATTTGAATGACTTCCAATTCACTAAAACTGCAACCCTCTTAAAAGGTACAGAACTAGACAATTTGATCGATACATTGCCTTTAAATGAGCAGTATACGTACACCTATGACGGAAACTCTCAAGTGCTAGATCATATTCTTGTCAGTAAAAATCTAACGGCTTCTTCTAAAGTAGATGTCGTTCATCTAAATGCCGACTTCTCACCATCGAATGGCCGGGTATCCGATCATGATGCGGTTTTGGCACAGATTGATTTTAATACTGCTGAAGACTTCCCACTAACCATTCTGCACACCAATGATACACACGCAGGATTAGATACTGTCAGCTCGCCAAACAACATCTTGCGCCGTGTAACAGCAATCCAAGATGCCAAGGCGACTACAGAGAATCCTATTCTTGTAGACGCAGGTGATGTGTTCTCCGGAACACTTTACTTCAATAAGTATCTGGGTCAAGCAGATCTGGCCTTTATGAATCTGGTCAAATATGATGCTATGACTTTCGGTAATCATGAATTTGATAAAGACTCTGATGTATTATCCAAATTCATCGGCAACGCTAAGTTCCCATTCGTCTCCTCCAACGTGAACTTCTCAGCGGATGATATTCTTAGCAAAATGTTCACCAATGAAATCGGCCGGTCAGGTAATGCTGGAACCATCTACCCTGCGCTGATCAAAGAAGTAGACGGCCAACAGGTCGGCATCATGGGTCTGACGACAGAAGACACGGCGAACATTGCTTCACCAGGTAAAGTGACCTTTGAGAATGCCTTCGCTAAAGCGGAAGCAACGGTCGCTATGCTTGAAAAAGAGAATGTTAACAAGATCATTGTTCTCTCACACCTTGGCTACGAAGAAGATCTCAAGTTAGCCAAAGCTGTTAACGGCATTGATATTATCGTTGGGGGGCACAGCCACACGCAACTGAATCAAGCCGTTGTTGATAACAGCGATCCTAACGCACCGAAGCTTATTGTACAGACCGGTGAAAAAGGTCTTTTCCTTGGACAACTTGAAGTTAAATTTAACCAAGATGGCGTACTGACCGATTGGAAAGATCAATTAATCTCCATCGATGCTAAAAACGGCACTAACTACGTTATCGCCGAGGACCCAGAAGCCAAAAAGATCCTGGATACGGAGTATAAGCCGGGTATTCAAGAACTAACCAATGAGGTAGTAGGAAATTCAGAGGTTGTTCTAAACGGCGTTCGCGATAATGTGCGCACAAAGGAAACTAATCTTGGTAACCTGATTGCCGACGGCATGCTTTATGCAGCTCAAAAAGCGGGCACTAATGCCGTAATCGCCCTGCAAAACGGCGGCGGTATTCGCGAATCCATCAACGAAGGACCGATCACACAAGGCGAAGTACTCGGCGTACTTCCATTCAACAACGATCTGGTTACGATCACTTTGACTGGACAAGAAATTAAGGATGCCATGGAGAACGGGGTTTCCAAAACGCCGGCAGCAGACGGACGTTTCCCACACGTTGCAGGGTTGAAATTCTATTACGACTCTACGAAACCTGTGAACGAACGTGTACTGCGTATTGAAGTGAAAAACGGGGATAAATACGTCCCTCTGGATCTGAACGCATCCTACGAAGTAGCTACGAATGCTTTCACAGCTAAGGGTGGAGATTTCTATACTTCACTTGAAAAGGCCTATAAAGAAGGTCGCGTGAATCTGCTGTACCTACCGGACTTTGATGTATTTACGAAGTATCTGCAGAAGGTTGGAACGGTCACTGCGAACACTTCCGCCGTTGAGGGCCGGATTGTTGATCTAAAAGGTGCACCGCTGCCGGAGACAAATCCAACTCCGACACCAGACCCAACACCAGTACCAACACCAGATCCAACTTCAGTGCCTACATCAGTACCAACATCGGCTCCAACAGTACCTACCGCTACAGCTACACCATCACCAACTGTTGCTCCAACTGCAGCACCAATTGCTTCAGCACAAGTAACAACAATTGATGCTGCTGATCTAACCAAACAACTTGCTGAACTGCCAGCGGGTAGTCAAGAGCTGGTTATTCCGGTTAAAGCTACTACAGGCGGCGCTCAAGTAGTACTTCCAGGCAGTGTGCTTGTAAAACAAGCAGCAGCACAGCCTAACACAGTTCTTACCTTTACTACTGATGGCGCTTCTTATTCCTTGCCACTCCGTGTTGTAAACAGTGCAGCGCTTGCCGCTCAATTAGGCACCAGCGACTTTACAATTACGGTATCTATTCTACTAGCGAATTCGGGAACACTAAGCAGCACAAACCAAGCTATCGCATCACAGCTAGGTAATGCTACTTTAGCTGCTCCAGTAATCGAATTCAGCGTTTCAGCGCAAGCCGGAAGTAAGAGTGTGCCGCTGAACAATTTCGGCAGTACTTACGTGAAGCGCACGATCAATGTACCTGCCGTCTTAAATTCAAATAATGCAACGGCAGTGGTCTTTGATCCTGCTTCAGGTAAGATCTCTTTCGTACCTGCTATCTTTGTTCCTAAAGCAGATGGAACAACGGATGTTACGATTAAACGGAACAGCAACAGCTACTACACCGTTGTTAAGTCTTCCAAAACGTTCGCAGATATTAACGGACACTGGGCTAAATCATCCATTGATCTGTTAGCTTCCAAGCTGATCGTCAGCGGAACAAGCAACGATACGTTCTCTCCTTCACAGTCGATCACACGTGCTGAGTTCGCCGCATTAATTACGCGTTCTCTGGGACTTGCGACAGCTAATGGTGAGACCACATTTAAAGATGTAAACCCAAGTGCTTGGTATGCTGATGCTATACGCACCGCAGCAGAAGCCGGTTTGATTTCCGGTTATACCGATGGCAGCTTTAAGCCGGGTAGCCCAATCACTCGCCAGGAAATGGCCTCGGTATTAGCAAAAGCCATCAAGTACACAGGTAAAACCTTAAATGCCGATCCTGCAGCACTGGCTAAATTCAGTGACGCAGCAAGCATTCCTGCTTGGTCCCAAGCAGCAGTAGCAGAAATCGCTGCTGAGGGCATTATCCAAGGAGCAACGGACGGTTCCTTTGCTCCACAGAAGCTGGCAACTCGTGCCGAAGCGGTTACGATGCTGGAGAAGACATTGAAATCTCTCCAGTTTATCAACTAGCAAAAACTGATCTCCAGCTCTGAAGACAAAAAGGCGGTTCCCGAGTGCGTAACGCACCCGAGGAACCGCCTTTTTTAATAAACCAACCTGATCTGTAGGAAGTGTTATGATTCCATCCCAGCTTCACTCTCTTCGTAATGGCTCGTATCCCCGTGCAGCAGGATTTCCGGCACACCATCCGTAAAATCAACCCTGCATAAGCAGGTCGGATAAATGTAAGGCAGATCCCAGAGCTTAGGCAGCGCTCTGCCCTCAAAATAGGCCATTAACAGCTTGATCACTACTGTATGTGTGACGATAAGAATGGTCTCACCTTGATGGTCAACGAGAATTTCCTGAAGCTTGCCCAGCGCCCGTGCCTGCACCTCTGCGAAGGTCTCACTGCCCTCCACTTTAAACTGCTCAGGGTCTTGCCAGAAATTGCGATGCTGCTCCGAATACTCGCTCTCCAGCTCAGTAGAATCACGGCCTTCCCATACCCCCATGCCAATCTCTTTGAACGCCTCAGAGGTCTTAAGCGGAGTGCTCCGCTCTCCACGAATAATCTCAGCTGTGCGCAGCGCCCTTGGGCTGGGGCTTGCATAGATGACATCCAGCTGTTCAGTGCGCATTCCCCGGCTCAGCCATTCTGCCTGTTGCACACCAAGAGCCGTCAGTTCAGAATCCATATGTCCCTGCATCCGATGCTGCACGTTCCATTCCGTTTGACCATGCCGGGTTAAAAATATCGTTGTTGTACTCATGCCAGCTTCTCCTTCCGTTTCCCCTATCCAATGAGGTTCTACTTCCTGTTCTGTTCCATCCAGTTCACTGCATAATCTACGATTTCCCGTTGCGGAATCAATTGAGCGGTTGCCGAAGCAACCTGTCCATATGTAATAAGTCCCGTCTCTTGTCCAAACTGATCTGCCAGCTGAACGAAATCGTCAGAATCCCAATCCAGCTCCTTAAATTCAACCCACTGTCTAACTCCATCCACCATAATGGGCGCCCCGCCAAGGGTTTCCTTCTTGCCAGCATAAGATGCGCGGCATTCGGCAAGATGCAGGGAAGTATTATTAAGATTGCCTACACCCAGCAACAGTACATGTCCGCCCAGATCGTAAATACGAGCCAGCGGAGAATCTTCCCCCAGGCCCATTTCAAGCGAATGACCATACATAATTTCATCTCTATGCTTGCCCCAAGCGGCAAACGAATGTATCGGATGGTCACTACGTTTTACTCCTTTTTGTTTACGGAAGCAGTCCGGAATAACCCCCATTCCTCTAAGCTGGGTCAGATCTGGATCATAAGCCGGCATCTGCTCGCGGATACTCTGCCACCACGCCTCCGGCACCGGTGGGTTGCTCCAGCCTGCGGGATCAGTCAGGTCACTGGAATGTGTGGGCATTACTAGCGTGCCAGATTCTCCGAGGACCTCCTCCAATGCCAAAATAACAGCGACCGGGCCCCCGGCTACCCATTGGCCTAACGATTTAAAAGAAGAATGCAATAAAATCGTCATGCCCGCCTTAACGCCCAGTCGACGAAAATCCGCTGCTAATGTCTGAACCGTAATCAAATTGCCTTGTATTTCTTCCACCCTTCATTCCTCCAATGAATCTTCTCAAATCCATTATATAGGAGGGCCGCTTCTAAATGCATCTTCAAAAGCCTCAACACTCTTCGGATACTATTTTCGCTCTATAATCACCTGGGGAAATCCCCTCCAGCTCTTTAAAAACACGGGCAAATTGTTTACTGTTCTCGAAGCCTACCTCTTCTGAGACTGTTGCGAGCTTACCGCAGCCTTTTGCCAATAGCTCTTTAGCATGACGGATGCGGACCTTTTTTAAATAGATAACAAAATTCTCACCGGTATATGCCTTAAAGGCTTCGCTAAAATAAGAATAATTCAAGGATACATGATTGCTGACCATAGCCATATTCAGTGGACGGGCGTAGTTGGCTTCAATATAGCTCAGTGCCTCTTCCATATCCGCATGCTCGGTATGCGCGGACCTTACGCCTACAATGTATTCATTCACACTCAAGAGTAAGTTCTCCAGCGCACGATAATATTCGTGGAAATGACGATAGTTGTACATATTGCCTACCGTACGATACAGCTTCAATACCTCTACCGAGGCTTCGCCATGCACCCGAAACACTTCATCCAACACCAGCTCGTTTACATTCTGTCCCACGGACTCCAGATAAGCTAGGTCCAGTTCCTTCAAATGCTCAGTTTGAAAAATCACAGATAGAAGATGCTTCATCTCCTTCTCGCGTTCTGTTCCCAGCATATTGAGCAGCTTGCGAAGCTCCTCCTTAGGTAACGGAAAGTTAGACCGTCCCTGGCCAACATCCCCATAATCCAATAAACTCACTTGCGGATATAAAAAAGTATATTGCAGTGCCCGGCATGCTTCCTTATAACAGGAACGGAGGTCCTCAAGACTTCCTCCTTCGCTGCTAATCCCAATCGATAATCCCTTTATTTCCTTAGCTTCAGCTTGTCTGGACAGCTCCATAAAATCCTGTTTTCTACTCCCGATCAAGACTAATTTGCCATCCCAATCCGTTGTGATTTCCGAGAAAAACTTTTCAAGCGGTCCGATCAATCGTTCCGCCAGTCCCTGAACATCCCCCGACTTCATTCTTGTTCCGTCATTGTAATAGTAATTCAACACACCAACTGTAAAAGGTGCTTGCAGATCACTTAGCCACTCTTGCTGCTCACGCTCCAGCGGAACCTCCTGCTGCATTAGCAGTCCCCGTAAACGACTGGACCGCAGTTCCCTGCGGAAGTGTTCCGTTTCCTGTTCTAGCTGCCTTGCGCTGAGATCCTGTTCTTCCTGTTCCTTATCGATATTCTTCAAAATTTCGAACAACTCATCTCGGCGAATCGGCTTCAGCAAGTAATCCTTTACGCGATAACGAATCGCGCTTTTGGCATATTCGAAATCATCATACCCGCTTAAGATCAGCACTGCTGGGCTTTTCTCACCACTTGTTACCTTAGATATCTGCTCCAACAGCGTAATTCCATCCATCACTGGCATACGTATATCTGTAATAATAATATCTGCACCTTCGATCTTAAATATCTCGAAACCCTCTGCGCCATTACTCGCCATTGTGATGGTATACACGGACGGAAATTCTCTTTCTATCATAGTCTTGAGACCGTAACGGATATTCTTTTCATCATCAATGATCAGTAGCTTCTTCATAGTTGTTTTTCTCCTGTCAAAAGAACTTTCGGCAAGGTCAGACGTACCATCGTCCAACTCCCTGCCTCACTCTGTACTACAAGCCCATATTCATCACCATAAAAGATTTGCAGTCGCTGATGTACATTTCTCAGTCCAATACCACCTGTTCGGCGGTCAACATCTCTCTGTTCTGAGGCACTCTCACAGCGCTCATCTTTCGCATAAATCGCCTCGTTCAAAGCAACCAAACGCTCTGGAGTTAAGCCGATGCCATTATCACGAAGCTCTATGCAAATATCACCTTCCGTTTCCGAAATATGAATATGAATGTTCGGGTCCTGTAAATTCTCTTTCTCGTCGCACCAAGCATGCTTAACACTGTTCTCTACAATAGGCTGCAGTGACATTTTCAGCACCTCCAGCTCCAAATATCGAGGTTCAATATGAAGCACTAACTTAACCGGATATTCAAAACGAATATTCATCACTTCAATGTAATTTTCAATGTGGCGGACTTCATCCCGCAGCTTCACATACTCTCCGGACCATTTAAAATTATAGCGCATCATCCCACCCAGCGAGGTCAGTGCGTCCGAGATCGTTCGCTGGTTCTCAATTTCAGCCAGCATTTTTATATTTTCCAGCGTATTATACAAAAAATGTGCGTCAATCTGGTTATGCAGCGTACGCAGCTCAGCCTCTTTAGACAACGCCTGCTTGCTCACTGCCTGAGCCACCAACGTATTGATGGTATTCATCAGCTTGGAGAAATGATGGGCAAGCTCCCCGACTTCCCCTCCACCACGAATCATTATTCCAGTGTACGCTTCACCTCTGCGCACTTTTTTCATTGTTTCGGTCAATCTACGTAGATTTTTTAGAATAAAGGCATTTGTCACATAAGCGATCAGCGTTAGTAAAGTAATAAAACCAACATTGGCTCCAATAATTAAGTTGCGCGTGCGGGAGATATCCTTCATCACTCCCTCCATTGACACTACATTTAACAAATAAGCATCAATTCGTTCTAGCGGAGTGTTAATTAACAAAAACGATTTACCATTCTCCGAGTAATTACTGTCCCATTCGCCAGTTTCCCGGAACTGCTTATACCGTTCTGCAATCATATCAGCCATCTCTAGATTATCCTGCAAAAAAGAATTGTCCGGCCTGGTGAAAAGCTGCAGCTCACTATCCACAAGGAACATCTGGGTCTGATTATCCCGTACATCTGTATACGTCTTGGGTGTAAACCGACTCAGCAGCATATCCACCTGCACCATGCCGATATGATTGTCTGCTGGCCGACTCTTCTCACGCAGCAAAGAAACCTTTGGCAGACTCTCCGTCGGTGCTCCCAAGTATCTCTGCATCAAATCCGGATCACTTTTCTGAAAAGACCAGTATTCCTGCCCCTTCAATTGAAGCGCTTTCTGAAACCATGGGGTGGAAGAAACTCGCTCTTCGCGAAAGATAATCGGCCAAATTTCATGCACCTTATTGCTTCTCGAATACAGCCGTAAATGCTCAATATTCGGATTATTAAATTGAATACGAGTCATATTCACATAGGCATTTGTATTAAAATCAACCAAATCTACTAGCTGCGGCTCGGTTTCATTCGCTAAGAATTTTTCTACTTCGGCATCAGAATAAGCCATTTGTGCCGCCCGTTCCATCGCCTCAATCTGATTATGAATATGCAGCTTCTCCATTTGCGACAAATAATCATTTTTCTCGACGGCATCGCGGAGATAGGTATTATTAATGGCTTTATAGGAATAGACAGAAACCAGCATACACGGGCCTAAAACAATAAAAACATAAGCTGCAATTAAACGGCTCTGAAGAGATCTCCGCCCCCACCAATAACTAAAAGAATGCCATAATGCTCTGATTCGATCTCGCCTATTCACTTTATACACTTCTGTCCTGTCCACCTCGCTAAAATAGTGAATATTCAAATACTTAATAACTATTCCTTATTATAATTCGAAAATAACCCAAAAGCCCGCAGTTAGCGGGCATTTTGGGTCATGCTTTTTATTTTATGGACAGCTTCACTTTATTCTCTTCATATTTCTTTTGTTGGTAGGCATCAAATACATCTTCGCCTTCCTTCTTTCTCTTCTCTAAATACTCATTCCAAATCTTATCGAATTCCGCATCGGAAGAAGCCATGAGCAATTTCGGCATAGTTTTACCGCGCAGCTGTTTCAGCTTCGAAGCGATGATGCCTTCAGGAGAGTTTCCTGTTGGTTCGATTTGTTGGAACTCAGAGGAGCCTATGGATTTACCTCTAGTCCAATCTTCCAATTGCTTAAATGGTTCTACCGATTTAGGAGCCCATTGGTCCGTAATGTTCGTATTTTGCAGCATCCAGAATGTAAAGGAAGATCCGATTTGCTTATCAAACGTCGAACGGTCTTTATTCATCAAATCAAACACTTCTGGTTTAAATTGATCTTTTCCATCAATCGTATCGTAGCTGACACCTTTTTCGCCTAAGAACAAGTCTTTGTTGCCTTCTTCACTGTTCAAGTAGCTGAGGAAGCGGATAGCACGTGCTTTATCCTTAACATCTTTGGAGATCAGCGTTACCGTCCAACCGGAGATACCAGGGCCATCAAGGGTTGGTTTATCCAAGTTCGTATTGGAAGGTCCGTCAACAGCGATATACGTTTTGGTTGGATCCTGTTGGTAAATCGTTCCTAGCTGTGCTGCAAAGTCTGTACGTTGATACAGCATTGCGAAATAACGGCCTTGGGCAATTTTTTCTTCCATTTGTGGGCGTTTGTCGATAAAGATATCTTTAGCCAGCAGACCGTCTTGATTCGCTTGACGAAGTGCCTTCATCCAGCGGATATATTCAGGATCGGTTTCACGAGCATATACCTTGCCATCTTTTTCTCTTGGGATTGCCAAGAAGTTCTGCAGGTAACCTTCCAAAGAATCGTTACCGTTCTCGGTAAATTCATGCAAACCAAGTGGAATAAGCGGCTGTCCATTTACGTCAGGGAATTTCTCTTTCGCTAATTTAAGCGCATTCAAGAAACCTTCTGGTGTGCGCATATCTGGACTTCCAATAGCTTCATACATATCCTTGCGGACAGCGAATACTTGGTTGGATACGTAATTTTCTCCATATTTCTCATAGTCGGCAGGAGAGGAAGAAGAGTTAGGATAGCCATACACATTGCCGTCTTCTTGTGTATACCAGCCCAGCTTATCAGCATCGGATACTTTAAAGAAGTACGGATCATATTCATCAGCAAGTTTGTTCAATGGAAGAACAAGTTCACCTTCGACCATTTTCTTAATCGCATCTTCCCAGAAACCCAAAGTGATGAAATCAGGCAATTTACCGGATGCAATCAGCGTATTAAGCTTCTCATTCTCGTTACCAGCCGGAACGATAAAATTAATATCAACTCCGGTCTTCTTAGTTACATATTGGGAGGTTGGGTCCACGCCCCATTTATTAGGGAACCATGAGAAGTTCAGGTACCAGTCAAATGTAATGGGTGAAGTATCAATCTTCCATCCCGGTTCATCTGCTGATAATGCAGCAGCAGTCGGTTCAGCACTTGCCTCCGTATTAGTAGCTTTAGCGCTGTTAGCATTACCTTCGGCATTCTTGCCAGCATTATTTCCGCTGGAGCAGCCTGCGGCTGACAATGACATCATTATTGCGAGAAGCAGAACTCCCATTGCTTTTGGCTTACGTTTCATGCCCATGCTTGTTTACCCCTTTTCTATGAATGTTAATTATAAGCTCAACCCCAGTGCCTACAGCTGTAGGCAACCGGAGGAGTTATCACTGCTAGACATCAGCCCTTAATGGAGCCGATCATCATCCCTTTAACGAAATAACGCTGCAGGAACGGATACACGAATACTATCGGCAATGTGGTCACTACCATCGTCGCCAGCTTAATGGACTGTGACGTTACGCTTCTCGTAACGCTGCTGCCTTGTACAGCGACCATCATTTGACTAGAGCTCGATTGTGCGACGACCCGGAACAAATACGTCTGAATCGGCTGCAGATCAGTATTATTGATATAGATCATACCCGTGAAGTAATCATTCCACTGATACACGCCATGGAACAGCGCAATGGTAGCAATTACAGGCATGGATACTGGAAGTACGATTCTTAAAAAGATGGACCAATCATTAGCACCGTCAATCCGTGCCGCTTCTTCCAGCCCATCGGGAATCTCCCGGAAAAAGGTCATGAAGATAATAAGATCAAAGAAACTAAACATAACCGGAATAATATAGACTAGGAAATTCTCCAATAGGTGAAGGTCCTTCATCAGCAGGAAGGTAGGAATGAGTCCCCCGCCAAAAAAGAGAGTCACTGTACCCATAAGCATGTAGAACTTACCGCCAATGAGGTTTTTTCTGGAGAATGCATAAGCTACCATCGCTGTGAAAAATACATGCAGTACAGTACCCAAAAGTGTTTTGGCGACAGTAACCCACATCGCCTGCATGATGCCGGGGCTGGCAAACACGGCCTCGAAATTCTCAAAGCTGAACATCCGCGGCCACCAGTAGATTCCTCCCCGCATGGCGTCATTACCGTTATTGAAGGCGTTAACCAATACGTACCAGATCGGGTAAAGCGTTATGAAGCAGATACATAACATGATGAGGTTATTGATGATATCGAACAGGGCCTCGCCCTTCGTTTTACGCTTAAGTGCAAACATATATGGTCCTCCTTATCCTAGAACAACGATGTATCGTTGATTTTTTTAGATACTTGGTTGGCAATCAGCAGCAAGATTAGAGCGATAACCGATTTTAACAATCCAACTGCAGTTGAGTAAGAGAAGCGGCCTGAGAGAATCCCTGTATAGTACACATAGTAATCAATTACATTACTTGCACTATCATTCAGTGAGTTGCGCAGGACCAGAATCTGATCAAAGTTGGAGTTCAGCACTCCGCTGACCGCGAGAATGAAGAGAATGCTGATTGTCGATTTAATCGCCGGCAAGGTAACATACCACATCTTCTGAAATCTGCCCGCGCCGTCGATTGTCGCCGCCTCGTACATTTCAGGAGATACACCGGAAATTGCTGCTAAATAGATAATCGCTGACCATCCAAGTTCTTTCCAGATATCAGAGGAGATAATAATTGTCCAGAAGTAACCCGGCTCAGCCAAGTATGTAATTGGCTGATCAATAAGATGAAGCGCTAGCAAAATGTTATTGATAATTCCTACATCAGCAAGCCATGTAGCCAAAATCCCTCCGAGTACCACCCATGAGAGAAAGTGGGGCAAATACGAAATCGTCTGTATAGTCTTCTTGAATTTCATTGAACGAACTTCGTTCAGAAATAGAGCGAAGATTATCGGCAAGGGAAATCCGATAATTAGCTTAAACAAGCTAATGCCGAGTGTATTTTTAATTACATTCGAGAGATTGTCATCATCCATGAACTCTTTGAAATGTGTAAGTCCCACCCATGGGGCTTCTGCAATCGTTTTAACGATGTTGTAATCTTTGAAAGCAATGATAATTCCATACATGGGAATGTAGTTAAAGATTATCATCCAAGCAATGCCGAGTAGAGCCATTGTCTGCAAATGACGCTGGGCAATGAACCTCTTCCAAAGCGGACTGCGATTTACTTTACCGGTTTCGAAATTGCCAGGAATTAACGGCTTCATCGCTGAGCTTACTTCCATGCTTTTTTTGTTCTCCATCCTTTGGACCTCCAGGCTCTATATCTGTATTTAATCTAAAGCGCTTACAATGTTTATGTATCCATTGTATTTGCTTTTGCCTGTCTCCGTAAGGCTTTGAATTTCGGATTATAGGTTCCATTTTTCGGATTCATTGAAAATTTAAGGGCGAGCCGCAGCTCGCCCCTCTATTTTTATGCTAATACTGCTTGAATTTGCGCGATTTCTCCACGCCGCAGAGCCTCTGCCTCTTCACCGCGCACGAACGCTCCAGATATTTTAGTCATAGTTCCATTACGGTATACAAGCATCAAAGATTGAATGCTAACCTTCTTCTCGCCAAAGGTATTTTCACGTTTTGGGTTAGAATAGATTACCTCCGTATTCCCAAGGAAAGTGAAGGACAGATTGCCCTCTTCATCAAACAGCCATCCTGGCAATACCGGATCGAGAGACAGCGTAAGCGCTCCATCCTCCAATCTGAAAACATGGCTTCCAGCCATCATTGTTCTCCACATGCTTAAGAATTCCGCAGTCGATCCACTAAGTCTCGCTACGAACCCTCTACCGTGGTTATTTGGATCAGGATTGCCTCCAGTTGCGATAAAAGATGAATTTTCCAGTGTACTGCGTCCATAAACAGCAGGATCAAGGAATGGCACCAGCGACGTCTTCAGCTCACCGTAGAATTCCTCGTACAGCCCGCCCTTCAGCAGCTCAAGCAGATACTTATAGGACATGTGTAGGAAGTTAGACTCCCGTTCTAGCCAGCCTGGTGTGAAGGCTCTCATTCGTCCGATTTCATGCGATTCGCCTTCTAGACTAACAGAGGTCTGATACATAGATGTTGCCCGATCATACAGCTCTGTTTGCTTAATCAGATTATAGATTTCTTTTGCCTGCACCGGGTTCTTCATCGTCTTCAACCAGCGGGTAGGTCCTTCCAGGAAATAAGGCAAGGCATAAGCCTTAAACTCCTCTACCACAGCTTTTGGCAGTCCGTATCCGCTAATGACTGGCTGACCCTCAGCATCTGTTACCTGATGGAATTTCTCCGCTTCAAAACGGAAATAGGTGGGGGTAAGTCCATTGCCCATTTCTACCGCCTTGTTGATCCCCTCATCAATTTTAACTAGGAACTTGGAAAGGGCTTCGCGGATGTGCTCCAGCGTTACTGCGGACTCAACACCAGTAATGCCAAACCGGATACTTGCTCTATAAGCTTCACGGGCTGAAGCTACTGTATCCCAATAGTTGAATTGTTCCACATCTCCTGCTAGGACAGCAGTTACCGCGTGATATACCGCTTCAAGCAGCTCCGCGATTTCTTCTGGCAGCTTTACAGCTCCCTGTACATTCTCAGCACCGTTCAGCACATCCAGCAAAAAGACTACAGTACGCTTCAGCTCAAAAGTCTCACTCATTCCGGAGCCAAACAATCCTGGCAGACCGTTCATGGCATCGTTCCAGCCCGGCTTGTTGCCTTCCATCTCCACACCCATGCCGTAAGGGTCAAGCGTAGCAAATTTATTCAAAGCAAGAGACAACATCTTCACGAACAGATTGGTGTGGTAAATAGCACCTTGCCCACCTTCAGCACGCAGCCAATGGGTATCTCCTGCTTTCCATTTCAGCTTATGCAGCTTCTCCTCATCCTCCAGGAGGGCGCCATATTGCCGGGCTTTTCCATCACTAATTACATACTTCTCACTACGTGGCAGCACATATGCTGGGCTGTCATAGAACGCATAAGTGTTATCCCCAAATAAAAGCTCCTGCTTCTTGTCAGGGAAGATGTCCAAATAACCTACTACGAGATCCAAATTATACGTCCAGTGATCAGACCAGAAGCCTTCGCCAAAAGCAGCCTCAATGTTTTGCTGTGACAGGGCTAGCAGACCCGACAGAAACTCCTGCTCACTAACCTTCAACGTAACGTTATGATCCGCAATGTAATTGATCAGGCTGCCTGGGGTGAACCGACTGTTGCATAGCTTAACAAGCTCAGCTTGATGATCCGCAGCCGCTTCTCCGATCCATTCCGCAGCCTTCGCTCTGCTGTCTGACTTCACTTCAAAGGTTGTTCCTTGAACACTAAGTGGGTTGTAGCCATCTGCTTGAATTAAGCTATAGAACATTTTGATGTTGAAGCTGCCCACCTTCGGATTAAAAAACACATCATTCCGGCGGTTCTGATTCATATCGCGGAAGTTTCCGTTCCCCTGTGAATAGTATTCTGGGGCAAGCGAGAAGAAGTTATAGTCGCGCTCCAAATCGCCATGTTTACGGGAATATAAATGAACCACAAAGCCATCTCCGCCATTGTCAAAAATAAAAGGATAGCCTCCACGCAGGAAGTTATCGAGATAGGACTGACGGCAATAAGCATCAAACACAGCCGATGAAGTGTGCGTGGCAATGTCTTCTGTTAATTCCTCTGTCAGACCTGCGGCTTCTTGGGATTTGGACAGAATATATTCATCTCGGCATAAATGCTCTGCCTTTTTATTGATTTTATCGATGTCATTTACATGCCCAACCAAAGTATTCAGGGTCAAGCTGCTGCCGGGTGCCAAACGTCTAGCCACACCACTGAAGCCGCAAGGAACCTTATTGACTGGATATTGTGGAAGCTCACTCAGCTCCGAAAGCGTTAATCCCGCAAAGCGGTCTGGGTAAGTAAGAGAGGTATTGCCGCCGAAAATAAGCTCGAAATCAACGATTGGCGCGACTTTTTCTCCTTCTCCAGTAAACGACAGATAGAAATGCCCATTTGTGATTTCGCTAACCTGCGCGCTATCGTTGGTGCTGGAACGCAGCTTATAGAACGGAATACCGTTCTCCAGATTGTATACGTCCATCCAGCTGCGCAGCAGGTTACCAATCTCCTTGTAGCCGCTGTTTTCTACTCCGTAAGGCAAGATCTCAGGCAGACCATCCATCAGCTCCAGTTCAATCTCTTTGCCCCCGATATTCTCAATCTCCACCCGACGTACCAACGCGGCATAATCGTCATTAGGCAGATTGAAATAGTGTACGGTCGTCTTCAGCCCATGCCCGGCATGGCTTTCTTCAAGGGTCAGTCCGTTAGGCAAAATGGTCATGATCCGCTTGGCGGCAGGATCTGGACGTGCCGATTGAAATGGCTCATAAATCTCTTGCTCGCCTTTTATTTTAATAAAGGTTCGGAAGCCGGTGGTTCCTACGTCTTTATAAGAGATATTTGCTGGAGAAAATTCCATGATTGGCGAGTTCTTGTCGCGTACTCCAAAGCTGCAAATCGCTTGCCCCCGGTTCACATAAAAAGTCCACATTGGAATTCCCTTAAGACCTGCAAGACCTGGCAGGAAACTAGAGAAAGGCTTTCCTGTATCAAACTGCTCCATTACAAAATTACCTGATTCGAAATAATAATTACTCACGTTAATGTCCTCCTAAACTGTTACTTATTTATGAAATCAGATGCGTTACGATAGAATGAGGGGATAGCTCGCAGTTGGCAATCTCTTCGCCAAGCCCCAAGGTTACCGTGCGAGCTTCTTCGCTCTCATTCATCAATATGACAGCAAGGCTGCCGTCCGGATTACGGAATGCTGTGGATAGGATTCCTTCCGCTTCAGAAGTAAAGCCAATCCGTACCGCACCTGGCGCGATAAATTTACTGAAATGCCCGATATAATAATAAGAGCTGTTATAGTGCAATTCGTCTGTTGTTGTATCTGCAATAATTGGAGCATCACAGAGATTCCCTACATGATTGGGCCCGCCGGTCTCATCCAGTACCAGGTTCCAGTCCAGATACCCTTCTGTCCATGCATTGAGATCCCCAATCATATTTCTGCCGTAACGTTCACCTGTAAACCATTCGCCAAGCTTGACGCCGCCCTCTTGACAGCCCTCAGTGAACAATAGATGTTTGTCAGGAAATAGATCATGTACCTTCTCTACCTTGTCGAACTCCTCACCACCATACCAGTGGATGCCTGTACCCCACACATATTGTGCAGCTTCAGGATCAGACAACACGACCGAAGCACGTTCGACCATAATATCGCGGTTATGATCCCAGATAACAATGTTCACATCGGAATGGCCTGCCTGCTGCATCACTGGACCGAGATGATTTTTAACAAAATCGCGTTCCTCTTCCGCACTATAAATGCAAGAATCCCAGACTTGAACAGCAGCCGGCTCATTCTGCACGGAAACCGCCCAAATAGGTACGCCTTCCTTCCCATAAGCTTCAATAAATTTGGTATAATAGCGTGCCCAAACTTCAGCGTATTCTGGCTTGAGCGATCCTCCATTATTCATTTCACCATTTGTTTTCATCCATGCCGGAGGGCTCCAAGGAGAGGCCAACATCGTGAACGGTCCACCTTTTACCTGCATTGCATCCTTAATCAGCGGAATCACCCACTTATGATCATGGGAGATATCAAAGGTAGCCAGCTCCGTATCATGATCAGCGACATAAGTATAATTTCCAAGCGCAAAATCACAGCTATGAATATGAACACGACCCATGTTATAGCCTAATCCCTCTACCGGATGAAAGTAGCGATGAATAACCTCTGCCCGTTTCTCAGGACTGAGCCGTGACAACGTATATGCCGCAGCTTCTGTGAAAGCGCCGCCAAATCCTATCATCTTTTGGAACTCCTGCTCTGGCTTAAGCTCTACATCGGCAGATCCAGAATCAACTCTTGTGCTAAAAACAATTGCCTCTTTCGGAGTTAAGCGTTCCCCTGTATCTTTTGCAGTTACTACAGTTTGAACTTTTGCCATTTCATCCATCTCCTCTAATTGTTTTGTTACTAACAACAAGCACTGTCTTTACTGGATCACCATCCGATGTTAGGGTTCGGAGCGATGGGCCACTGAAACGTTTGAGAAAATTCAAGGAAGCCTTCGGTAAACTTTGATTTCAGCTCATTCGAAACCTAAAATCGAAACCGGTTTCGATTGTTGCGAAAAAAAATGATCTAACGAAGAGCAGGAAAAAAAGCGGCATAACAATATACCCATTATAGCCCCATTCCTCTGAATAAGCTGTAGCAAATACCACATAGGAAGAATTCGAGCTATGATGTCCTCTACTTTATCAGGACTCTTTTCTTTTCGTCAAGATTTATCCTGTGGGCAGCAGCCTGCTCTCTGTACTTATGGAATTTGATACAGCCCTAATTTCCACTCGGAGGCGCACAGGATTCCCGTTCGATCACTTCTACTGGAACTAGAACCGCTTCCTTATCCAACTGTTTCCCTTCAATCGATGCTAAAAGAATGTCCGCTGCTCGGCTTCCTAAAAGTTCCGTATCCTGACGAATGGTTGTCAATGCAGGTGTAACATACTCAGCTAGATCAATATCATCGTACCCCACAACTGAAATGTCCAGCGGTACGGAAAGTCCACTATCTTTTACCGCCATAATAGCCCCTAAAGCTAACATGTCACCCGAAGCAAAAACAGCGGTTGGCCGATCAGGCAGCTTAAGAAGCTCCAGCATCGCTTGATAACCACTTTCACGAGAATAAAAAGCTCCATTCACAACATAGGACTCCGGCACTTCAAGCCCCTGCTGCTTCATAGCGTTCTTATATCCTAACTCCCGGGTTTTACCAGGGAAAGTGTTCATACCTCCGGAAATATGAGCAATCTTGCGATGACCCAAAGAAACTAAATACTCTATCGCAAGCTGAGCTCCAGCCGTATTATCCGAACATACCGTATGCGACTGCGTAGTCTCAAAATCCAGAATCACAGTAGGAATATCACTCTCTAGCAGCTCACGGAAATAAGGGTCCTCGTAATCAGACAAGAATACGACAACACCATCTACACCACGAATTCGGCAATTCTCCAAATAACCACTTTGTTTACCTCCAACATCCTTGGAAATAAACATGAGGGCATACCCCTTATCCACAGCAACCTTCTTAAAGCTCTCAATCACAGCGCTAAAAAAGGGATGGCGAATACCAAATCCCGTATTCTCTACAAACAATACACCGATGGTCCATGATTTCTTAGTAGTCAGTGTACGGGCATGGGAATTCGGCAAATATCCCATTTCTTGGGCAACCCGGAAAATTTCCTGGCGAGTCTTCTCCCGTACATCGGAATAATTATTAAACGCCTTGGATACCGTTGTAGGAGAGTAACCGGTTCTTTTGGCAATATCATATATAGTTGTCAATCCGGTTCACTCCTTGCCCAGACTAATGAAATACCTTCTGATACCTTCTGTTCACTGCAATTTTAACGTCTTTCGGTACCGCCGTCCAGCAAAAAGTAACTTTGTACGGAAGGAAGCAGCGTAAAGACTTGGATCAAAAGCCCTAGACTCATATAGATCAGATGTATGATTGCCACACTGTTCAACATATACGTCTGCACCATAATCCAAATAATTAACCCAAATCCGATATATAGGGACAATGCCCAGAAGCTATATAATTTCTTAAAGGGATTCAAAGTATTCACCCAGCGCAATTCTGGTCTCTTGATCAACCCATAAAACACAAACAAGGGCAGGATACCAAATACGATGAATAGCAGAATACCCGGAATTAAAAAATCTGAAAATGGCGATCTTTCCAGCATAGATGTGGGCATGTGTATCAGATCACCACTAGGATCTATGACCATTGACCCGCCTCCTGCTAACGCTCCAACCCCCAAAAATATATGAAGAATATAAAGCAATGTTACCGTAAACGGCCTTCTTTTGGTTGGTTCCATTTCAATACCCCTTCCCATGTTAAAAAAGTAGAGCATTCCTTACTGCTCTTTTCAATTTTACATGTTTTTCCTGAACGTCACCAAGATAGATATCACACAAAAAGCCGTATTTAAGCTTTTTTTGAGTGCGATGTGAACGATTGTATTTTACGCTATACTAAGATTAGAACGAAATGTTAACCCTGCCGACTGAATCTAATAAATAAAATACATTGGATCCTAAAAAACAAGGAGACAGGACGGGCGCAAAGACGCGCTGAACCTAACATATCTATGAACGATACCCATCTTTTATCCACCAAACAATGCACCTATTGCCAGCAACAGAAGCCGCTCTCTGAATTTCGTAAACGTACCGGCAAACGTTCCAAAGGCCAGTCTCGCCGTGGTGCTTGTCGGGAGTGCCGCAAACAACGACAAAACATAGATCTCACTCTTGCAGCAGGTCCCATTCCAGTACAACCTGATACCATTCAACCCCCTTCTTCAGCTGTCAAGGAACGCTCCAAACAAGGAAAGCCTTCTCCCACGGTTGCTTCTTCACCGCAATCCAACCCAAATCAGCGCATACGGGGCTTGGAACAACGAAGGAAACATTCTCATTCTCAAGGCGCGAAACTGAGTCCCGAAGATCCAACGCAATTGATTCCCTCTGCCAAAGGGAAAATTCTAATGCGTGGCCACAGTGATAAAGGACGGCGCTGGCATCAGGAAATTGACTACGAGCTTGCGGTTACTCTAGTCAGAGAACATGCCGCTATCGTAGTGAATCGCCGAACCATCCGCAGGATATACAGCAATAAGGATTTCCGTGCTTATATATTGACCAGAGACAACTATACCTGCTACTTCTGTGGCTCCTATGGAGACACTATAGATCATCTGCTGCCCCGTGCTAAAGGTGGTCATACTACTCCGGATAATTGCGTTTGCGCTTGTACGTTATGTAATCAGACCAAGGCCGATCAGTCCGTTGAGGATTTTATGAGCAGATAAAATAGAAAAACGCCCCAATCTCAGTTGATTAGGGGCGCTTTTTAAATTAAAGGTGAATTTTATTATTAGTTAGCAACAATATTTTTAACTCGTCCTACCTGTCCACTGGTTAAACGCACCTTGATGCCATGCGGATGTCGAGGTGAGTTGGTGAGAATATCCTTCACCGTTCCATGTGTTAGCTTACCCGTCGGCTGATCCTGCTTAAGCACAATATCCACTTCAAGCCCAGGACGAATATCGGCTCTTACCTGTCCGTTCATGATGTAATCCCCTTTCAATGGGTTATAATGTTGTCAACTATACTAGATAAGGAGGAGACGTAATGGCCTTCGGCATCAACAGAGAAGAATTAACCCGCTGGAAAAAAGCAGTCTCCGCAGGAGAAATCGCCTTCTTAACCCATTACTGGCTAGACCCGCGTTTTCCCGGCATGACTACTGTCACCAAGGTAGGCTGTAGTGACCTAACCAGATTAACCTATTGGTGTGAGGAAAATGGACTGCCGGCTAAATATATTCATAATCGTTCCCCATTTCCCCACTTTGACCTTATGGGACCCAAACAAGCAGAAATCCTTCGGAAGGAAGGCTTATGGGAACAGTTGGAACGTTTCAAAATGCTCTAAAATTATTTCTTTTTACGTAAATCCTGCATGATCTTGCGGCCGGTAGGTGTCTGTGCTAATCCGCCACCTGCGGTCTCGCGGTGTTTTTCTGGCATAGCTGAGCCTACCTCAAGCATGACCTTGATTACTTCATCTGAAGGGATCACGCTACGTACACCAGCCAGTGCCATATCGGCGGCGGCGAGCGCGGTCACTGCACCGAATCCGTTTCTAACGATACAAGGAATCTCTACAAGTCCTCCCACCGGATCGCAAATCAGTCCTAATGTGTTCTTAAGCGCCAGTCCAACAGCATGCACTGCTTGTGCAGGCGTCCCTCCACGCAGTTCGGTTAAAGCTCCTGCCGCCATCCCGATGGCCGATCCGACCTCGGCCTGACAGCCACCCTCTGCGCCAGATACAAACGAATTGTTGGCAATGACATAACCGATTGCTCCCGCAGCGAACAAACCGGAAACCATATAATCATCATCCCAGCCAAACCGTTCCTGGCAGCTGAGAAATACACCCGGAATAATTCCGCATGAACCTGCGGTAGGTGTAGCAATTATTCGGCCCATTGAGGCATTAACCTCGGATACAGCCAAAGCATAGGCCATTGCTTGACCAGCGGGTCCACCTAGGCATGGTTCATCTGCTGCGTTATAGGCTCCTACACGCTGGGCATCCATTCCCGTAAGGCCGCTGCGCGAAGTGGTATCTTCATGCATCCCACGATGAACAGCTTCTTTCATGACCCCATAATACTCACGCATAGTGGCAAATTCCTGTTCACTGGAACGTCCAGATTCCGCGCTTTGCTCTTCGAGCATAAGAGCTCCAATGGTGAGGCCACGTTCCTCACATAATACAGCCAGTTGGCTAAGTGTTTGAAAATTCATGTTAAGCTTTCCTTCCCCTTCTCATCTTGCTTACCTTCGTTTAAATTAACCAATTTCACCGATTTCACCGCAGTGAGCGCTTTAAGCGCTTCAATAAGCTCAGGAGTAGCAGCTTCATCCAGCTCCAGTACCGTTAAGGCTGCACCGCTGCGATTCTTCCGATCAAGAGACATATGCCCTATATTAAATTGTCCGTTACGCATCACTTCTGTAACACTCGCCAGAACACCTAAATAATCCATATGATGAATCAATACCGTCGGATACATTCCCGTAAGCTTTACTCCAAAACCATCCACATCGACGATCTCAATGTTTCCACCACCGATGGATGTCCCCGTTAAAGTCAGCTCACTTCCTGTCTCTTGTCCGATAAGATGCAGTTTAACCGTGTTAGGATGAGGAAACAATCCCGTTCCTTGCTCAAAAGATACTTCCATCCCAGCTTCAGCCGCCAACTCCAGAGAGTCGGGTAACCGATGATCATCGGTAGCGTAATCCATAAGTCCTCCGACAATAGCCCGGTCTGTACCATGTCCCTGATAAGTAGCTGCAAAAGAACCAAAAAACGTCACTTCTGCCACACGCGGCACTTCACCCAGCACCTGCCTTGCAGCCCTTCCGATCCGTGCTGCACCGGCTGTATGCGAGCTTGAAGGCCCGACCATGGCCGGACCAATAATTGAAAACACATCTTTAAAACGCATAAAAGACCTCCTGCCTGCAAATAGGCAATTATCAAACTCATATATAGTATACTGCACTGGCAGTCGGAGTTCACCGTTACATTTGCTGTGATATATCCACTTCTAATCTAATGATATTTTACTTAGATAGTATCTTCATTTCGCATCTTATGTATCACAAGATATCCTGGGAGTATAACATAATTCCACCTCTATACTGCCAGCCTATCCCTTCCCAGAATCCTCTTCCTTGTTCATTTGTTCCTATAACCATCAGATGGCATTTTGCAATACCAGCTGTACGTAAATTACCGAGACAACGCTTTACAAGCTCACGCCCGATGCCCATGCCTCGGCAGTCATTACTAATCGCCACATGATACATATAACCTCTTCGCCCATCATGTCCACACAATGCAGTTCCTACAATCCGCCCGTCTTCATTCTCGCAGATCTGGCTGAAGCCAGCATTACGCTCCAGATAACGCGCAATCTCCAGCCTCGAATCTGCTTCGCTGAGTCCCATTCCCTCTGTATTTGCCCATAGCTGGTAGGCAGCTTCATAGTCATCTGCAATCATCTCTCGATAATTCATGTCTATCCCCTCGCTTGTATAGAATGACAAAAAGCATAAAGAGCACTCCGCGGAAGCTTCTCCAGCATCAGCAGCGCTTCGTAAGGGTCACCTTCCAAACCCAGCACTTGCGCGAAGGCGGGTTCGGTCTTCCATCCGTTTGTTTTCATCATAATGATCAGCTGGCGAAAATCATTATCCAGCTGAGCTAGAATTTCCGCTTCAATGATCATATGTAAGTAACCATTCTGCAGAGCTGTAGGCCGCGGCTGCCCAAACAGTTCTATAGGCCAGCCCCCGGCCATAAAGTTAATTTTCGTTCGAGAGACCCCATCAACCACACGCGATACACTAGTAAAATCATCCATGGTTCCGAAATATCGACTAACAATGTCCGTAAACATTACGGAATCATGAACCTCACAAATAATATCCAGGTCGCTGCCCTTCACCTGAATTCCAAGCGGCACTGTGCCAACCAGCACCGGGTTATAGTCGGCCAGCAAACTCATAATATTTAATTTTCTTAACAGGGCATAGGCCTCTTTTTGCACTGGAGTTCCGTGATTCAAATAATCTATATTTCGCCAATCATTCATCTCGGACAAACGCCCCTCCGACTAGGATATAAACACAGGTATAACTGGATAACAGCGCACGCTTTTCTAGGCGCATGCATAGAAATATACGGAAGATAGAAGGCAAGGAGGAGTGTATGTAAAAATGAATCCCACCTACCCCTACTATGGGGAACAAACGATATGTAAGGAACAGCCTATTGCTTTTCCCCCGCAGCACCAAGACCGTCAGCCAGGTCTAGAGAGTCTAATGAATCCTCGCCCCATCAGTGAAAATCCGGAGATTGCCGGCAGTGGAAAGCTGAAAGGAAAAATTGCACTCATCACCGGAGGCGACAGCGGGATTGGTAAAGCGGCGGCCATTGCTTTTGCAAAGGAAGGCGCAGATGTCGCTATAGCTTATTTATACGAAGCTTCAGATGCAGAGGTCACTCAGCGGCGAATTGAAGAATTAGGGCAACGTTGTTTGCGGATCGAAGTTGATTTACGCCATAAGGAAAACTGCTTCAAGGCTGTGGAGCATACCCTTCGCACTTTTGGCAAGCTGGACATCCTCGTCAACAATCATGGCGTCCAGTATCCACAAAAAAGTATTTTGGATATCACGGAAGCACAGCTCTACCAAACGTTTCAGACGAATATATTTCCATTCTTTTACCTGACGCAAGCCGCACTTCCACATCTAAAAAAAGGCGCAGCCATCATCAATACTGCGTCCATTACTGCCTATCAAGGAAATAAAGAGCTTATAGATTATTCCTCAACTAAAGGTGCGATCGTATCCTTTACCCGCTCTTTAGCCTTATCACTCGTAGACTCTGGCATTCGTGTCAATAGTGTAGCTCCCGGACCCGTATGGACACCACTAATTCCCTCCAGCTACTCCGCAGATGAGGTTAGTGTATTTGGGACGGATACACCCTTTAAACGTGCCGCACAGCCATATGAGTTAGCAGGAGCCTATCTTTATTTAGCGGGACCGGATTCTTCGTATGTTACCGGGACATGTATTCATGTCAATGGTGGAGACATGGTCACCAGCTGATGCATTACACCACGAGAGGAATGTATATCAAATGAATAAGATAAACGATTATGATATCTCTTCTGTCCGCCTGAGCAGTGGCATGTACGCATTAACCAAATTAGCCTGCGCAGGGTTAACCTACGTCCTTGTTACCTTACTTATGCTTGGATTTCCACAATCCGACGGAATCCCTGAAGGCTGGCCACTATCGATTCCTTATGCCATTTATGCTTATGGATTGCCTGCGGCGTTAGTAGCGGATATACTGCTGCATATTCTGCGTTCGAAATCGCAAATCCTGCCTCTAGCTGTATACGTCGTCACGGGTTTCGGCGCAGGTTTATGGCTGGCAGCGGAACAAGGTGCAGAGTATCTGCTATGGGGTCTGGGTGGAATTCTGGGACTGCTCATTCTTCGAGTGACCCAGCTTGGTGTGGAAAGATTCCCTCTGTTGCTGCCAGTATTCGCCCTGTTTCTGCCACTGCTCTGTTTACTGCTGTCATAAGCCTTATTAGGTGTATTCAAAGCGCTTCAATGATATCTCCGGCAATGATAGCCGCCGGATTATTCCGCTGACGGGCTGCTCTCTCTCCTGCTAATCCGTGCAGGTATACCCCAAAAGCTGCTGCCTGCGTAGCATGAAGTCCCTGAGCCAGCAGGCTGGAAATCATGCCCGTTAGCACATCACCGGCTCCACCAGTGCCCATGCCGGGATGGCCTGTGGTATTTACATAAGCTTGCCCTTCAGGAGTTGCTATCACGGTATGCGCTCCTTTTAACACAAGTGTAACCCCATGCTCCTTGGCATAGTCCATAGCCAGACCGATCCGGTCACGCTGGACCTCAGCCGTAGTTAGGTTGGCTAGACGAGCCATCTCACCTGGGTGAGGGGTCAGAATTACAGAATGACGCCGCACCCAACTCTTATAATCGGAGTCAGCCAGAATATTTAAGGCATCCGCATCGATAACCAGCGGGCAATCACTGCCTTCCCAAAGACTGCGAAGCCAATCTGTATCTCCCGGGAACCGTCCAAGACCAGGACCCACAGCTATTACATCTCGCTCTTCGCTTAACTTCAGTAGCTCTGACACGGTCTCAGCCACCCAGTTTCCCTCTTCACTGCCACCTACATCAGCCAGCATCAATTCAGGAACAACACCGATGACGGAAGGTAACAGCTTCTTAGGAAGCGCCCACGTCACCAGTCCGCAGCCCGTGCGTAGCGCAGCACGGGCTGCGAGTAGTCCAGCACCGCTCATCCGTAGGGTGCCGGCGGCAAGGAGTACATGCCCATAAGTACCCTTATGGCCTTCAGGCGACCGCCGCCGGGCCAGATCGACACCCAGATGGGCATGCAGCACTTCCGGTGTCAGCAGGTGTGCCTGCACACCGCTGTTAAGAGCCAGAGCAGTCGGAATGCCGATAGCCTGTACCTTGACATGCCCCGCTGCGCCTGCACCGGGGTATTGCAGGAGGCCTCGCTTGAGAAAGGCGAGGCATACCGTCACAGATGCATGAATGCAAGGCTCATGCATCTCTCCTGTGTCCGCGTTCAGACCACTGGGGATGTCCGCGGACACAATGACCTTACCGCTGCTGTTCGCTGCGGCAATCAGCTCCGCATAGGCGCCGCGCGGGGCTCCCGCGCCGCCGGTGCCGAGCAGCGCATCCAGGATGCCGCTGCACTCGGCAAGGTCCAGCCGATCCCTGCCGTATACTACGGCAGGCAGGCCCATGGCTGCAGCCGCATCGCGCTGCAGGGCGGCCTCGCCGGAGAGCGACTCCGGCGGCACCGCATAGACGAGCGTGACGGCGATGCCGGTCTCGCGAAGGTACCGTGCGGCGGCGAGGCCATCGCCGCCGTTGTTGCCTTTGCCGACGAGGATGAACCATCGCTCGGCTGCGGCAGAGGCAAGCGTCAGCGCATGATCTGCGCTGACCTTAAATGCCTTGCCTGTGCCACCCAGCGCGGCCTCCCTTAGCCCGGTATCGTTCCTTTCGGCTGCATTCCTGCAGCCTGCCCCGCCTCTCTCCCGGCAAAGCGTGATGATCTCCTCGGCGATAACTCTTCCCGCATTCTCCATCAGCGCAATCGCTGGAATCCCCAGCTGCTGGATCGTTTCGCTGTCCAGCTGCCTCATTTGCTCAGCAGTTACCAGATACATGATTTAGCCCCTTTCCGCAATCTACCGTTCCAAAGCTTCACACGCAATTCCAAGTACAAGTCCGAGCGCAAGTCCGGCGCAAGTCTGATATCAGTAAGCGACAGTAAATCTGGCCCGACTAAAATTCCCTTCCTCCAGCTCGTCCACCATAGCTACAGCGAAATCCTCCACACTAATCTTGCTTTCACCATTCTCATCTAGAATAAGACGGTCCAATCCGATGCGGAAATGACCTGTACGACGACCTGGATGAACTACCGCAGCAGGACTGAGATACGTATAATCCAATTCTGTATTTTTGTAAATCTCATAAGCCTGCGCATGCGCCTCTGCAACTGGTTTAAACTCTTCCGGAAAATCCGGTGTATTCATCAGCAGCTCTCCAGTTTCAGTCTTTAAGCTACCTGCACCTCCAACAACCAACAGCCGATTTAACCCTACCGTCTGCATACCCTCCACCAACGCTTTTGCCGCCGTAATCAGATCCTGCTCTTGCCCCGCTCCTGGTCCATAAGCACTGATTACCTCTTCATGGCCACGGACTGCAGCTGCTACTGAAGCCGGATCAAGAATATCCACCGTTGTTACATGTAAACGCTCGTGTTCGAGAGTTATTGACTCTGGATTGCGTACCGCAGCTGTTACTTCGTGTTTTCTTTTTAATGCCTCCTGTACAATTGCCTTTCCAATCGTTCCTGAAGCGCCCAATATTACAACATCCATCTTGTTGTTCCTCACATTCTACGAGCAAAGCCATTATCGTGCAGCCTTCTGCTCAATTATTTTTTTGATGCTCATCTGAATAGCTTTTCCCTTACAGCCTTTAAACATTATTTATCCCCTGAGATCCAATCGAAACCAGATCGCACCTACTAACCCGCTTTCAGACCAAAAACCCCTTAACCAATACAAGGGGCACTCTCTACTAAAAAAAGCAGCATGTATTCGCCTTAGCTTAGCGACGCAAAAACATTCCCTGAGAACGTGGCATAACCGATTCAAAACCATATTGTGCGTAGAGCTTCGAGGCTTCTCCATCTGCAATCAGACTTACATACGCCTTGTCTGGTACAGTATTAAGGAATTCTCTGATTTCCCGCATGATCAGCTTTCCCAAACCTTGTCCTTGATGTAAAGGCTTGACCGCGATATCCGTGACCTGAAAAAAACATCCCCCATCGCCAATCACCCGTCCCATCCCGATTAGGTTATTCTCCTCATACAAAGTTACAGCAAAAATAGAACGAGGCAAACCGATCGCTGCACCTTCCACACTCATTTCACTCAGCCCAGCTTCTTTTCTCAGCGCCAAATACTGTTCCACTGAAGGCTGTTCATGGCGTATATCAAGCTTTCTTGTTGTTTCCACCCGCACTCCTCCGTTCAGCATTGCTGTTCCCACTATATACGACTGCATGGTTCACAGGCAAGGCTCACTGCTAGGGATGTTTTTGAAACCGAGGGATAAGTTTTATATTCTTGAATTCCTTTACTGACTGTGTGGAATAGTATCTGTAACAATATTTATAAAAGGGTGGGTGAAGCATTATGTCTCCTGTAGCCAAGCTGTTTAAATGGGGAACATGCCTTTATGAAGCTTTTCTGGCTCTGCCGTTGATCGGCGGACTCTTTATCATTGCAAATGGTTGGGTCCCTTTGGCCATTGCCTTTTTGCTCCACGCTGTAGCCGTTGTTGTGCTGCAGAGAGAGCATAAACCATTCATGGGTAACGTTCTGGGCATTATCACCTCGATTTTAGCTTTTATTCCGATCGTTGGTTGGATTATGCACGCCATCACTGCGTTCATCCTGTTAATGGAGGGCGTATCCGCCTCACGCCAAGCCCCTCGTTATTAACAACTTACTGCGTCATCAAAATATGTAGCTGTCCCACGGGCCGAATCATTTGTAAAAGTCGTAAAAAGACAGATCATTCCCGGCGACCTATGGACCCAGATGACGTATTGCTGTGTTCTTACTGGTAAGCGGTCTGCTTCAACACTCATCATTCCCTGCGACCTACGGACCCAGATGACATATTGCTTTGTTCTTACTCATGAGCGGTCTGCTTCAACACTCATCATCACCTGCCACTTACGGACCCGTAAAACGTATTGCTGTGGGCTTACTCGTGGGCGGTCTGCTTAAATAGTCATCATTCCCTGAGACCTGCGGACCCAGATGACGTTATTTGCACCTTTTCAGCTTTTGGAGCGTGGTTTCGGACTCCAGGGACGTTATTGCTTAGAATCAGGTCCATATGTGGTGTTTTTTATGCCAATAGCAGCTATGCGGTCCGTTAGCGTGGCAAATGTGGCATAATACTGCGTTTAGCGTCAACTGAGTCCGATGGGATGCGTCATACGTGCCAGAATATCCAAGCATACAAAGAAAAGGAGTTGCCCCAGCAGCCATTACGTGGCTTATGTGACAACTCCATAATCTTTTATCCAAAAAGATGAGATATATCTTTATGATTGCCCTGAGATTGAATCAACGTCCCGCGGATTGAGAATCGGCCCGCCGGCCGCCGTTTTCACCAATATAACGTCCATTTGCGTTGCCACTGCTATTCTCAAACCGTTTGCGTTCCGTACGCTCCATCTGAACAATCTGACCTTCATGCACCACAATATGCAATGAGCCAAATTCCATATCATCCAGAAGTCCTGCAATCCGCGTAAGCCATAAATCGTCCACTTTCAGCGGTTTAGCCATTCTCTAGCCTCCCTTTCTCACCAAAGGATTGTATCCGCCTAAATTCCTTATTTCTTCAATTCCGTTATTACCAACCAGTATACTATGAATTAACTTAGCATGGAACTAAAAGTCATGTCAATGGGCATTTTTTCGCGACAACCAGCTTTTAATAATCATCGTTACCAAAGCCAATAACAGGAGCAAAGAAGCTACTGCAAAAGATGCTGAAAATTGATATTCGTTATACAAAATCTCAACATGCAGCGGCAGCGTATTCGTCTCCCCACGTATGTGCCCGGACACCACAGAAACCGCACCAAACTCACCCATGGCCCGCGCATTACACAAAATAATGCCGTATAGTAATCCCCATTTAATATTAGGCAGTGTGACTCTGAAAAAGATTTGCCACCCATGTGCTCCGAGTGTAATTGCGGCTTCTTCCTCCTGTGTACCCTGATCCTCCATCAGCGGGATTAACTCACGCGCTACAAAAGGAAACGTCACAAACAACGTGGCTAGCACGATACCCGGAAGCGCAAATACAATCTTGATATCATGTGCGCTTAGCCAAGGACCAAACCATCCGTTAGCACCGAAGACGAGCACAAAGATTAGACCGCCGATGACAGGCGAAACTGCAAAAGGGAGATCAATCAAGGTAATTAGAAACCCTTTGCCGCGGAAACGAAACTTGGTTACAGCCCACGCCGCTGTTACACCAAAAAAGGTATTCAGAGGCACCGTTACCGCTGCAACAAGCAGCGTCAATCGCAGCGCTGAGCGGGCATCCGGATCAGTCAGGGCAGCTATATATACATCCCAGCCCTTCTTCAGCGCCTCGGTTAACACAACAACTAATGGCAGAGCAATCAGCCAAAAAAGGACTAGCCCAGCCGCTCCGATCAACACCCATTTTACAATTGGGGTTTCTGTTGTCGCGGACGAGGACGCATTCTTTTGTAGCCGGGGGGTGTAGAGGGGGACGGTACCGGCCAAAATTATTCCTCCTTTAAGGGTTTTACGAAGACAAGATACTTCGAGTATGCAGTATCGACAACAGATACGAATTGTCTCCGAGTAAGTTTGAACATGATCGGATGTCAGCTGTCACGGAGATTACCCTCAACGAGAAGTCTTACGAACCCAGCGCTGAAGTGTGTTAATAACAAGCAGCATAAGGAAGGAAATGAAGAGCAATAGCAGGGCTACGGCGGTAGCTCCGGCATAATCATATTGCTCCAGTTTAGACATGATAAGCAGCGGAGCAATCTCCGTCCTCATCGGCATGTTACCGGAGATGAATACGACGGAGCCGAATTCACCGATGCCCCGGGCAAAAGCTAGAGCAAAACCTGTTAGCAGTGGCGGGAACAGCTCAGGCAGTACTACTGAGCGAAAGGTTCTCCAGCGGCCTGCGCCAAGGGTTGCCGAAGCTTCCTCCATATCTCTGTCCAAATCCTCCAGCACCGGCTGCACCGTCCGGACAACGAACGGTATGCCGATGAACATCAAAGCCAAGGTAATCCCGAGCGGAGTGAATGCCACCTTTAATCCCAGCGGCTCAAGCCAAGACCCAATCCAGCCATTGCCTGCATAGAGCGCCGTCAAAGAGACACCGGCTACAGCTGTCGGCAAGGCAAACGGGAGATCGATCAGCGCATCAAATATTCTTTTGCCCGGAAATTCATAACGTACCAGTACCCACGCCAGCAAAAGTCCTAGAATTGCATCTACAAAAGCGGCCGCAGCAGCTGTCGACAGGCTCACACGATACGAGGCTAATACCCGCGGGTCCGTAGCTACATCCCAGAATTTCGCCCAGCTCAGACCTGTAGAATTGAACAGCAGCGCCGAAAGTGGCAGTAGAACCACTAGACTCAGGTATAGTACACTGTAGCCCATCGTCAGCCCGAAGCCGGGCAGTATTTTGCGCCGTGTTGCTGCTGGTGTAGCCGTAGTGGTGACATTCATCCCCTATTCATCCTTTCTCGCCTTCGGCCTTTTAGCCGATCAGCCCCTACCGGGACAAATCTCAATGATTACATCCTGCGTTTCATTCATCTGTTATTTGGCACCTGGCACATAAATCTTGTCAAAGATCCCGCCATCATTAAAATGCTTCTCTTGCGTTTCTTTCCAGGTTCCGAATTTGTCAGCCAATGTGAACAGCTTGATTTCCGGGAACTTATCTTTGTATTCTTCTTTCACGCTATCTAATGTAGGACGGTAGTAGTTTTCAGCCGCGATTTTTTGTCCCTCTTCACTATAGAGGTACTTCAAGTACGCCTCGGATACCTCACGCGTGTCTCTTTTATCCACAACCTTATCTACTATAGCTACTGGCGGTTCAGCCAAAATACTCTCCGAAGGATTCACGATATCAAATTTGTCCGGTCCCAGCTCTTCCACAGATAAATAGGCTTCATTCTCCCATGCGATCAGCACATCACCAATTCCACGCTCCACAAACGTTGTCGTAGATCCACGCGCGCCGGTATCCAGCACTGGCACATGCTTGAACAGTTCTTTTACAAATTCCTCAGCCTTAGCCTCATCGTTATTGTTCTGGTCTAGTGCGTAGCCCCAAGCTGCCAAGTAGTTCCAGCGTGCTCCACCTGATGTTTTCGGGTTTGGTGTAATAACCTCTACGCCCTCTTTGAGCAGATCTGGCCAATCCTTGATTCCTTTCGGATTCCCTTTGCGTACAAGGAACACGATAGTCGAGGTGTAAGGCGAGCTATTATGATCGAATTTACTTTGCCAGCCCTCATTGATCAGTCCCTTTTCCTGCAAGGCATCAATATCATAACCAAGTGCTAATGTCACAACATCCGCTTCCAGACCATCAAGCACAGCACGGCTTTGTTTCCCTGATCCACCGTGGGATTGTTTAATGGTGACCTTCTGTCCTGTTTCTTTCTCCCAATAGGCAGCAAAAGCTTTATTATAATTCTCGTACAATTCGCGAGTAGGGTCATATGAGACGTTCAGTAGTTCTACTGGATCTTTAGATGGAGTTTTTGTTGCTTCAGCCGCATTTGTGGCCTCCGCTGAATTGGTTGTTGCTGGTGCGTCTGTTGCCGGACTAGCACTATTGCCGTTATTGTTATTGCTGCCGCAAGCAGCAGTAAGCCCTGCCGTCAGCAACAAGCTAAACCCTACAAGAAGCCCTTTATTCATCTTTTTCTTCATCTCTTCCACTCCCCCATGTTTTTTCGTACCAGACAACCCTTGGGTAACACAAAAAGAACGGAGGAAAGCCTACGTATGGCAGGTCAAACCGGTCCTAAGACCGTGTCTGCGAGCCTAATGCAGGCGTTCCTCCGTTCGTACGGTAAGAACTTTCTTCAATTATTCCTATCTACTTAGTTGGTTTATATGGATATAATACTGAAACCCTTTAACTGTGTCAAACCTTTTTTTCCAGCCTATGTCAAAGAAAACTCCCACACACCACACCGTACAAGCTATGGGGTCGGTTCCTGTAAGATCCACTTGTTATTGATGCTATAAAGTAATATTATTGCTACAGCTTATGGGTTAAGAGAAAATACCGCTTTATGTCAGGGGAGAGAGTCATGGGTATGGAGTTAGAGTACGTCCCTGCGCCGTTGAAACCACGGCTCCACAGACGTATGGCTCAAGAAATTGGACGAAGAATTAGGGGAACCTACCGTTACGATACAGCAGTTTGGAGAACAGCTATAGCCGGTCTTTGGATAGTATGCTTTTTAGCCTTTAGTAGTGCCGTGTTAGGCATTCCTACTGGATTAGGTAAACCTACGGATATCGCTCTTGCTGCAGGTGCAGGCACTGTCCTGCTGGCGATTTCCGGCAATATCTTAGCTGTTCTGCTAGCGTTGACCGGACTGCGTATCCCAAGATTATTTGCAGGCTGTGTATTGAGTGATTTTGGAGCTATTCTACTAATCTTATATTACGCAGATTTTGAGATTGAAGCCGCGGTTGTCATCGCGGTCGTGCTTGCACTGCTAGGGGCATTAGGCGGATTAGCCATCGGCCTGCTCCGCAGCAAAAGAATAACACTAGGGCTTCTGCTAACAGTGGCGGTGACTTTTTCCCCACTTGCGCTGGCAAGCGGAGTACAAGAACTGCCTATTTCAGAGTCGGTCGATATCAACGATACGGAAGTCGTTCCACTGACAGCCTCCGATCCGGGAATACCAGGCAATCTAGCTTATCAGACCTTCACCTATGCCAGTGGTACCGATCTTCATCGTGCCGAATACGGCAAGGATACAAGCTTGATATCCTCTACGGCCGATGCTTCTGCTTATATTAAGGATTGGTCAAAGCTGCGCACTTTATTCTGGGGTTTCGATTATAAGGCACTTCCCCTGAATGGTCGCGTATGGATGCCAGAAGGTGAAGGTCCATATCCAGTAGTGCTGATGGTGCACGGCAATCATATGATGGAAGATTACTCTGATGGCGGGTACGCTTATCTCGGCGAACTATTGGCAAGCCGGGGATTTATCGCGATCTCGCTCGATGAGAATTTCCTGAATTATTCTGCTTGGTCCGGCATTCCGGACAATGATTTTAAAGTACGTACTTGGATCCTACTGAAACATTTAGAGCAGCTAGCAGATTTTTCAGATGATCCGGGCAGTCCTTTATATCAGAAAATAGATTTCACAAAAACCGCCCTGCTCGGCCATAGCCGCGGAGGACAAGCCGTAGCTATGGCCGCGGATGCCACTCGTTGGTTTAAGGATGATCCGGTGATGGCGGCAGTTAATCGCTTTAATATAACCTCTGTAATCGCGCTTGCACCGACGGACAAAACAATAGATGACCAGCAAGCCCGTCTCAAAGACATCAATTATTTGACCTTGCAGGGAGCCCGCGATGGAGATGTACATGATTTCTATGGTGATCGGCAGTATATACGCACTTCCTATTCCCAAGGATCATCTGCTTTCAAAAGCTCGCTGTATATTGCGGATGCCAATCACAGTCAATTCAACAGCGATTGGGGCGGGTATGATCAGACCTTGCCAGCTGGACTCTTTTTAAATCGGACACAAATCATGGATGCAGACAAACAACGGCAAATCGCCAAGGTCTATGTATCAGCTTTCTTAGAGACCACCTTGCATGAAAAAGAGGAATACCAAAGCTTGTTCCGGGATTATCGCAGCGGGCTGAAGTGGTTACCAGATACCGCCTACTACAATAGATTCCAAAGCGGGGGATATCGTCCTGTAGCCACATTTGACGATGACCGTAACAAAAACACTGTAGAACTGGGAACAGCAGCAGCATCGGGTATTTCTTGGTCAGAAGAGTTAGCTAAAGACCGGGAGTCGAAAAGCAAAGCCACCTATGGTGTTGTCCTTGAACGCACAGCCAGCAAAAACGAAGAAGCTTATTACAACATTAAGCTTAACGACAGTGTCCGTACTGAAACTGCTCTTTTAGGGGCAGATGGCCTTACGTTCTCCATGGCAAATCTGAATGACGACATGAATGAAGAAATGGATGTTCCACAACCTCCAAAGGTTGAGGTGGAGTTAACTGACCATAACGATACCTCAGCACGCTTGAAGCTGGATGAAGTAATGGATATACTGCCACTTCCACAAACTCAGTTCACGTTATTCCCATGGCTTGAAGAGCGGATAAACGATGGCAAATACGGCGACCTTTCCGAAGCTGTATTTCAAACCTACGAGATGCCGTTCGAACAATTTCAGGAGGAAGAACCAGAGCTGGATCCTGACAACCTGACGGAAATCACCTTCTATCTTGAAGAAGAAGGCGACCGGATCATGCTTGATGACATCGGTTTTTACGATTTAGGTATCAGAAATACATTTTAACAATCACTTGCTATTATCCTTAGGTCTTCATTTGCAAAATAGGGCTATTCCCAACCTCCACTCACGAAAAAATGAATGGATTACGGGAATAGCCCTTATTTTTACGACATACAATAACCTAGTCTCAGCCTACAACGCTTGCACACAAACAGGTGACTTCATTTCCAATTCATTTCCTGTAGGGATTAATCTGCCACTCTCACTATCGATGGAGAACGAGGTAATATTATCACTATTCTGATTAGCAGCAAGCAGCTTATCCCCAATAATTGCAAAGTTACGCGGAGTACGACCGCCGGTAACCTGCCAATCCACTGCTTCAAGCAGACCCGTTAATTCATCGATATGGAACAGGGCGATACTGTCTTGTCCGCGATTGGAGACATACAGGAATCTGCCACAAGGGGAGACATGAATATCGGAAGCTGTATCGTCACTACCAGCAGTATAATTATCAGGAAGCGTGCTAAGATGCTGTAAACTATTTAGATTTGCATCCTGTTCATCATTAGCAAATGCCGTTACTGTACAATTCAGTTCATTCGCCAGGTAAATCCATTGTCCAGAGGGATGCACCGCCAGATGACGTGGACCTGAACCAGGTGGCAGATTAAGCTCACGATGTTTTACCAGTTTGCCCTCTTCAGGGCGATAGATCACAATTTGATCCAATCCCAAATCGCACACCAGCACATGTCTACCACTTGCGTCCGGAATGACAGAGTGCGGATGCGGAGCCTCCTGACGGTCTTCACGAATGCCTGAACCCACATGTTTTACTTGGTCGGACATTTCTTGAAGCGAACCATCTTCATTTACAGGAAAAGCATTAACATTGCCTCCCGAGTAATTGGAGACGAATATGTAATCTTCCTTAGGACTAATGGAGACATAACAAGGAGCGCCGCCTTCCGTAGAACGACTTCCAAGTGATTGCAACGCTTTAGTTGCGGGATCAATTGCATATGCGTAAACCTCACCTTGATCCTTCTCACTAACTGCATACAACACGCTGCCTGCACTATTCACAGCTAAAAACGATGGGTTCTCAATTCCCTCGGTACCCTCAAGAATTCTCATTTCCCCCGATAAAAGACTAAGCGCACATAACTGAATCGCCTTCTCATTCTCAGAGTTATACGTTCCTACATAAAACAATGCCTCATTAGCCCGTTCCATAATAGTGGCTCCTTTATCTTTATGTATTGTATTACTTCTTACTTACCCTTTACTAATAGGGGTTTACTCATAATTTTATAATATTTTTTCACTATAGCATGTTTATAGTTGTAATACATTATCGAAACTGCATTTAGAGCCTACTCCCTAACTATTCCGGAAGAAGTAAGTTTTTCCATGTGGTTTAAAGATGGTCACAAAGGTTAATAGTAGACATCGCAAACAACAAAACGAAGGAGTTGAAGTAACATGAGTTTTCTATGGATGTTAATCGTTGGTGGGGTTATTGGTTGGTTGGCTGGTCTGATTATGGGCAGAGATATTCCTGGTGGTGTTATCGGTAATATCATCGCTGGTATTATCGGTTCATGGCTCGGTGGCGTGCTTCTGGGAAGCTGGGGACCTAAAGTAAGTGATTTCTACTTCTTCCCTTCTTTGATCGGTGCGGTTGTGCTGATCTTTATCGTGAGCCTTATTCTTCGCTCGACAAGTGGACGCAGCCGTTCGTAAGTCTGGGCTGAGATAATAATATTCACATCAATAAATCCTCGTCAGAGTATGCTCTGGCGGGGATTTTTGTATGTATCGCTCCTTTAAGAAATAATTCCTAAGCTGGAATTGTAGCGGGTATGGAGCCAATACACTTCAATGTTTTGCCATCGTTTTTCTGTTATAATGAAGATACAAGTGACTGAAATCATAGAGAGGTCGTGTATCATGGGTAACATAAACCCCTCGCTTCTACATATTGGCTCTACATTAGGGGCTTTGTTCATGGCGCTGATGGTTATTTTCATTCGTCTAAAAGCAAGCGCACGTCCGGTTACCATTCGAAAAATATGGATTCCACCTCTCGGTATGTCGACGGGTTTTGCCATGTTTGTGGCACCTGCGGTCAGGTTCCCATTATGGTGGGCGGCAGTCGCCTTTCTGATTGGCTGGTTCATCTTCGCGTATCCTCTTATACGCAGCACCCATTTTGAACAACGTGATGGACAAATTTATGCTCAACGCTCCAAGAGCTTTGCGTTTATCCTGCTCGGACTTCTTCTAGTCCGCACTTTACTCCATGAATTTATTAACCGTTATGTGTCTATCCCACAGTCCGGTGGTTTGTTCTTTATTTTAGCCTTCGGCATGATTGTTCATTGGAGATTTTTTATGTTCAAGCGTTATAAGGCTATGACTTCCTCGGGGAGTCTGCTGCCCCAGCCATGATTGTCAACAATGATCCTAAGAAGCCATCTCAGGGTGCTTACCCGATATCCTTGAGATGACTTCTTACCTCTTGTAACTCAAGCTTATGTTATATCCTCTGATTTTTTCTACTTTTCACCCTTTTCTGACATCAATTAGCCATCCTCTTATTACATCCTCTTTTAGTACTTTACATACACTATAGGAATAGATCACTTAAAATATCTAACTCGTTATGTCACCTATTCAGCATTAAAAAGAAAAAATATAATCTTTGTAAGTCCGATGTCAGGTAACCTGCGAAGGGATACGTTAAACTATAAGCATACCTAACGATAAGCTTCCAAAAGACCTTAATGCTGAAATAAATATCATTTGGAAACCTATACTGCGTATAACTTTTAGAGAGTGAGGACAAGGCAATTGAAAAGTAAATCGAGAAAAGTAGCCATCGTCGGGGCCGGAATGGTGGGTTCAAGCTGTGCTTACTCCATGGTTAATCAGGCCATTTGTGACGAGATAATGATGATCGACCGCACCTATGATCGGGCTATGGCACAAGCACTTGATCTCTCGCACTGTATGGATTTCACAAGCACACGCACAAAGGTATATGCCGGAACCTATAGCGATTGTGCAAAGATGGATGTAGTTATCTTAACCGCTGGTGCTAATCCAACAGCCGGGCAGACCCGACTTGACGTATTGGAAGCCTCTGCTGTTATTACTAGAGAAATCATTACCAACATCATGGCTGGGGGATTTGATGGAATATTCGTAGTCGCCGCTAATCCGGTCGATATTGTCACTTATATGGTCTGGAAAATATCAGGTCTGCCTCGCCACAGAATTATCGGTACCGGAACCTCCATTGACTCGTCGCGCCTAAAAACACTGCTCTCCGATGTGTTCTCCATTGACCCGCGTAGTGTTAATGGCTACGCGTTAGGTGAACATGGCGAATCTCAATTTGTAGCTTGGTCCCATGTGACAATTGGCGGCAAGCCTATTCTACAAATTTTGGATCAGCATCGCGAGCGGTTCCCGCATCTGGATCTGGAGGATATCTCCCGCAAGACAAAAGATGCCGGCTGGGAAATTTTCACCCGTAAAGGCTCCACACATTTCGGGATTGGCAGCGCACTTGCCTACATTACCCGTTCGATCCTGAATGATGAGCACAAAATTATCGCCGTATCCGCCATTCTGGATGGAGAATACGGACATAGTGGTGTATGCACGGGTGTGCCCGCCATTATAGGCAACACTGGGATTCAAGAGCTGCTGGAGCTTAATTTAAATACAGAGGAAACCCAGAAATTGAACAACTCCTGCAATATTGTACGTGCAGGCATCGAGAGTCTACAGCTGGAAGAAAGCATTTAATCTCATAAAGAACAAAAAAAATCGCTACTTTGGGAATTGGTGAAATAAGCCCACCAGCTCCCAAAGAGCGATTTTTTGTATTATAAGGAGATGAATCTCAGTTTATCTCCTACTTTTTAAACTTCTCGATTTCTTCTTTCAGCACAGACATCACTTCATTAAGTGATTCCGCCGAGGACACGACATCCTTCATAATCTCCGTCTGCTCCGCTGAAGCTAATGAGACCGCCTGAGCATTCTCAGCAGATTCTTTAGCTATTCCGAGCATATCGGATATAGAAGCCGTTATTTCTTCTGTGCCAGCTGACATCTCTTCATTAATTGCTGACACATCCTGTATTTGCGACGATACTTCACGGATCGAAGAACGGATATGATCAAAGGAAACACCGACGTTTTGCATTTTTCCCATTCCATCGCCAATTTCCTCAATACTCTTCTTCATGGAATCCGCTGCACTTGTTGTCGAAGACTGAATGCCGCCGATCAGCTCCACTATACTAATGATGGAACTGTTCGTCCGCTCCGCTAACTTCTTCACCTCATTCGCAACTACCCCGAAGCCACGGCCATGTTCCCCAGCTCTGGCAGCCTCAATAGAAGCATTTAAAGATAATAAGCTTGTCTGATTGGATATCTCAGAAATTACATCCACAATTTGTCCGATCTGTTCCGATTGCTCACTTAATTTACCAATCATCTCGGCTGTCTGATTAGCTGTGGAACTGATAACAGCCATCTGTTGCAGTGTAGATTGGATTTCCAAATAGCCACTCTCTACTTCTGAGTTGACCGTCTCAGCCTGATCTGATACCGCTGCAGAGGACTCAGCAATACGTTGCAAACCTACGGCCATCTCTTCCGTTGCTCTTGCCGATTGCTCCGAGCCTCTGAATTGCTCTTCCATTCCTTGAGCCACTTCTTGGATAACTGTTGCTACCTCTGCTGAAGTATAAGACGACCGTTGAGCCGATTTCAGCATTCCTTCTGAGGAATAAGAAACCTCCACTACCGTTGTATCAATCTTGTTGACAATACCGGAGAGTGTCTCAATCATATCATTGATATTTTGACTCATCTCGCCGATTTCATCTCCGGATTGCACTTTAACCCTCTCATTCAGATGACCCTCTGCCACCTTTTTCATAGTGGAGGAAATAGCTTTAATGGGTCTAACGATAAGGCGAGTAAGGTAGAGAGAAACAAAAATTATGACGAGTATAACTGCCAATAAGATGAACATTGCTGTTCTTTGTGCAGAGGTCACTTTGGCAAAAACCTCTTTCTCCGGTACTGTTACAAGAAGCTTCAGGTCAGTATCTGGAATGGTCTTAAAGTATGTAATGACTTTCTTACCATCTTCGCCCTTATAAGTTTCGGACCCCTCTTTGTTGCTCAAAATCTTGTCAACGACCTTCTGAAGAGCCGGCTCTTTAGCGTAATCGGTAATTTTTTTGCCCATACGACTGACGTCTGGATAAGTATAATACATGCCATCATTTGAGATTACGTATCCAAATCCGGTATCCGCCATAGTAATTTCATTACTCATTTGGGCAAGAACTTCAGGAGTAATCGAGAAGACAATACCTCCCATAAATTGCTTATCCTTATCCATGACAGGAACTACGATCGGAATGATATATTTATCAAGCTGCTCCAGATAGGACATTTCCCCCAACACAGGCGCATGTGTTTCTTTCGCTTTCAAGAAATAGCTCGCATCTGCTACACTTGCGGTCATGTTCATCATATTAGTTAACTGACCGTCTTTACTGATGACACTGTAACCTTCTGTCTCACTGTCACTTTCCTCCAGCACTTCTATCACAGGGAAGATACTCGCTGGATTCGTAAAATCGAACTCAGGATGCTGGGACACCAGATCCTTTACGGACGAGGTTTTGTTGGATAGCCACTCATCCATCCGGAATGTGTTCGTATTAATGGTGTCCTGCGCCATTTGCTCACTGTCTGTGCGTGTGACATTGCCGAAATAATCAAGTAAAAATATGGTCGCTACCATAAGCGGCACGATTGCAATAGCTAATATAACAGATGACCACTTAAGTTGAATTGACGTCGCTTTTCTCTTCGTTACATTTTTTCTCATTTTTTTCATCTTGTTTCCTTTCATTTCATTTTCATTCACGATGAAATAGCCTCCTCACTCCATTTGTTATAATGTCTCCTGATGTGGATATATCTTCTATATCGGCAAAAAAAGACAAATTCTTTGCTGGCAAATAAAAAAAATAAGCCCTAAGACCCCTAAAACTGGAATCCTAAAGCTCACTTTTGTTGAAATCATTTATTTAAACACCAAAGATACTTAACCCTCGTCTTGCACTTTTAAAGCTCGAATACTGTTCAGTACGGCTAGTACGGTTACCCCTACATCTGAGAATACAGCCTCCCACATCGTGGCAATCCCGAATGCACCGAGCAGAAGGAATATAGCTTTTACACCTAAAGCAAAAATAATATTTTGCCATACGATGGTCCGTGTACGCTTGGCAATTCCGATAGCTACAGCAATCTTCGAAGGTTCATCGGTCATAATTACAATATCCGCTGCTTCAATGGCAGCGTCGGAACCGAGTCCCCCCATAGCGATCCCGACATCGGCTCTAGCCAGTACAGGAGTATCATTAATTCCGTCTCCGACAAAAATAATCTTCTCGCGTGGAGACTTTTCACGATCCAGCTTCTCGATGGCCTCTACCTTATGCTGTGGTAAAAGCTCTGCGTGTACCTCATCTACCCCTAACTGCTTCCCTACATCTTCAGCTACGGCGGAAGCATCACCTGTCAGCATCACCGTCTTGCGTATACCAAGCTTTTTGAGGCGCTGAATGGCCTGCAGTGAGTCCTCCTTCACTTCATCGGCGATCACCAGATAACCCCCGTATTGATGATCTACCGCAATGTGAACAACGGTACCGCTCTGCTCTGGGACCTCATAAGCAATTCCCTCACGCTCCATCAGACGTGCGTTGCCTGCAAATACGGTCTTGCCTTCGATAGTTACTTCGATACCATGACCAGAGATTTCATTGTAATTCGTGATAGCTTCCTTAGAAATCTGTTCACCATAAGCCGTCCGAATCGACTCAGCGATCGGGTGATTGGAATGGCTCTCCGCATAAGCGGCTGTCCGCAGTAATTCATCCTTAGATTTGCCACCCGACGGATAAATCCCCGTCACCTTAAACTGTCCCTTGGTCAACGTTCCCGTTTTATCAAAGACAACTACCTTCACATCATTTAGGGCTTCCAGGTAGTTGCTTCCCTTAATCAGAATACCGCTGCGTGAAGCTGCACCAATCCCTCCGAAGAATCCCAGTGGAATCGAGACCACAAGCGCACAAGGACAAGAGATTACGAGGAATACAAGTGCTCGGTAAATCCAATCCGAAAAAGTCGCACCACTGATCAGCAGTGGAGGAACGACGGCCAGCAGAACTGCTGTGATCACTACTACAGGTGTGTAGGCACGTGCAAATTTAGTAATAAAGTTCTCGGTTTTAGCTTTGTTGCTTGATGCATTCTGCACTAGCTCCAGTATTTTGGATACGGCCGATTCTCCAAAGGTCTGAGTAACTTGCACAGTAATTACGCCGTTCCGGTTAATAAAACCACTTAACACCGCACTTCCTGGACCAGCTGATCGTGGTACCGACTCTCCAGTAAGTGCAGATGTGTCCATCATGGCGTTACCTTCAAGTATAGTTCCGTCAAGGGGTACCTTCTCACCGGGTTTAACAACAATCAAATCTGCGATGGCTACTTCCTCAGGTGAGACCTTCTTCAGATCATTTCCAAGCTTGAGATAGGCAAACTCGGGGCGAATATCCATAAGTGCCGTAATAGATCGGCGTGAACGATTCACAGCCAGACCTTGGAACAGTTCTCCAATCTGGTAAAACAGCATTACTGCCACGCCCTCTGGATACTCACCAATCGCAAATGCACCGATAGTTGCCAGAGCCATCAGGAAATTCTCATCAAACACCTGGCCACGGATGATGTTCTTAACCGCCTGCCAGACAACTTCACCACCCACGATAAGATAGGCTGCCAAAAAGATCAGCAATTCAACTACTCCATCCACGGGCAGGAATATCCCAGCTAGAGCAAGAATTCCACCAGCGCCTAACCGCAGCAATATTTTGCGTGTGTCGCCTTCCCCATGCTCATGTGTATGACCATGACCTTCAGCATCCTCATGATCATGATGATGTCCATCAGCTTGATGGCCGTGCTCATGACCATGCTCGTGAGCATGCGTATGTTCATGAGCACCGCTATTGCGCGCCTTGTGATTTCCCCCAACCTTCTCTTTCACATTTACGTGGGGCTCGAGTGCCTTCACCGTTTTCTTCGCTTCTACAATCGCTGATTCCTCATACCCTGCGGCGGTTTCCAACGTCATTGTTTTTGTTACAAAGTTAACGGAACAAGACGATACACCTTCAATCTTCTTCACCTTATCTTCAATTTTCATCGCGCAATTGGCGCAATCCAAACCTTCTAATTCCCACTGACGTTTTAATTTTCCTTGCATTGTATCCATACGGCACATCTCCTCAAATAAAAACCATATATGAGCACTTGTTCATATGTTATCTTAGCCCTATTATATTCCCTTTATATTTCAAGGTCAATACGCGATATACACCATTTTTCTACATTATCTTAAAAATTAAATCAATTGACCTTTACGTGAAAATATGTAAAATCATGTATGACCGAAAGTAAGTTTCTTACATACGAATGACCCCATTATCAATGAAGCTCGATGGGCAAATGATTTACACAGAAGGGATGAATTTAGAACATGTCAAAGCTAGCCAAAACGTCTTCTTTTTCACAGAAACACCCCATTTGGAGCGTAGTTATTATCGAGGTGTTATTACTTGTAGCCGTAACTGCCGCCGGGGCTTACGCAACCATTAAGGAACTTGCGTACAACGCCCCTGTACTTATCTCCTTCATCCCAATCGCGCTTGTACTCATCATCTACTTTACAGTTAAGCGCAAATGGAGCACGCTCGGCTTCCGACCTCTAAACACCATATCCTCGGGCAACTGGATCTATTATGCCCCACTAGTAGTGGTCCTGATTACCATATCCTTTAAGGGTTTTCGTGAGATCAGCGCATCCGAGGTACTGTTCTTTATTTTTTTCACCCTGCTGGTCGCTTTTGTGGAGGAAAGCATCTATCGCGGTTTGATTTTTAAGACCTTGCTTCCTAAAGGGGCTAAAACAGCAGTGATCACTTCAAGCATTCTCTTCTCTATTACCCACTTACTTAATGCATTATCCGGCACAGATATCACACAAATTCTTCTACAACTCGTATATGCGCTTCTGATCGGTTTTGCGCTAGCCTTGCTGATGCTAAAAAATAATAATATTCTTCCGCTGATATCCTTTCATTTTATACATAATTTAATTCAGTTTGTGGGCAATGATAATACGAGTGAATACATGGGAATCGATCTATTTATCCTGCTAGTGCTCGCAGTGCAATGTGTCTGGCTAGTGTTGTCCTTTAGAAAACCAAACCTAACGAAGAACCTAAATCAAGCCAGTTAATAAGCTAACCCTTGCTTCAAAATACAAAGCTTCAGTTGATTCAACTTGGTTTCATTAGAGCAATATTTGTCGCAACCCACACAGCTAACGGACCCAGTTGACCCTAAAAGCAGTATTATCCCCGATTTAGCATATTATCGGACCCCATAGCTGCTATAGGCATGAAAAAGAGCAAAATCAGACCTCTTTCTAAGGAATAACTGCACTGAGGTCCGCAACTCTGCTCAAAAAGCGTTAATTTTGCAAATAAGGTCAACTGGGTCCGTAAGCCGTAGCGGATGATCAGGACTCGTCGGCATAATAAAAAGAGGGACTCCCAAAAGCCATCCAATGGCTGCTGGGAGTCCCCCTTTTTGCAACTAGCTATTCGTGTCGGACATGCTCGTGGGTCTGCAAAAAGATCTGCTCCACATGCGCATCGTTCAGCGAATAGAATACCGTTTTCCCCTCTTTACGGCGTTTCACGATCCGTAGATTCCGTAAATAACGGAGCTGATGGGATATCGCAGATTGGCCCATATCAAGGATCACGGACAAATCATGTACACATAATTCTTGCTGGGACAAAGCGTAAATGAGCCGCACTCGTGTTGGATCACCCAACGCTTTGAACATTTCTGCCATTTTATCAGTAATCCCACGGTCTGGCAGGATCAATGCAATGGATTCCGGTTCAAGCTCTGAACCCTTGCATGTATTGTCGCAATCTTCTAATGCCGTTGGCTCCATGCTCTCGCCCTCCTCCATCTTAGCTAATTATATTCTTTAATTATAAGAAAAACAGCACGGGATGTCCATTGAGGAGGAGTTTATAGCCTCTGATTGTGAATCAGACTGCTTTACGATAAAAGGAGATTAGTCCTGCGGCAAAAAAGACAATCAAGCTCCCTCCCACTATCATCATCAGTGTCTCTAAAGGCAGATTAAAGGCACCAAATCCGTCATCACCATAAGGACTCATGGCTAACATCGGCTGTACCCAAGGATAATAGGGGCCGTAGGTTGAAGAATTAGCGATCAGTATATTGGGAATAGTCAGACTCACATTCAGCGCCAGCGGTGCGCCGAAGCTGCTCCAGCTTTGCGAGATCGCCAGCTGCAATGCGGCGAGTGGTAGGCAGGCTACAAAGCCGCCAAATACTGATTTTAGCAGCAGCGCCCAAGGGATTGGATCTGGAGCCCCACGGAACAAGCCCATTCCCAGCACCATAACGAGGAACGTTATTTGCACAGCAGCCAGCAATCCGATGATCATCACATATTTTGAGAGATACACCGACAACCGGGTTACAGGCAGAGACAACAATAGCTTCCAGCCACCGTCATGATGCTCATAACGACAGATCAGGGCCGCAAAAATGCCTGAAAGCACAGGCAGAAACAGCAAAGCATGCATCATTGACATCACACTTAACAGCAGCTCCCAAGTCATCTTCTCGCCTTGATTATCCGATAACAATCCGGGAACCAGTGATAAAACCGGACTTCCTATGACTAAAAGCCAAACATATGATTTAGACATTTTTAATCGCTCTGAGGATAATACTCTCCAAAATGACTTCATCTTAATCCACATCCTTTCGAGCGAAATGCACTGCACCCGGCAAAAACACCAGCATTCCCAGCAGCAGACCCGCACCGCTGAACAAGAGGCGATTAGAGGAGTCCCACGCCAAATATGGCCATGTTAAAGGCACCCACTCCGAAAGGAACATGGAGAAAAATGACGTCAAGGATAATGTGATCCCCAGGGCAACCGGCAGTGTCTGATTACGATTAGCCAGGGAAAGCCACAGCTGTAGCGCGATGACCGGCAGAGCCGCAATATAGGACATAAAGCCAATTCTGAGTACATCCACATAAGGAGTAAGATCAGCTTTGAAGCCCAAAATAAGCCCTAAAACAACTATCCCCACTGAGAGCAACAAACAGGAAACTGCCACAAGCAGCAGACAGAGCGTTAGCTTAGCCATAAACACTGAAGTACGGGAGATAGGCAGTGCCAAGAGCTGCTTCCACGAGCTCATCTGATGTTCGACATTTGCAATCAGCGAGCATACTAAAGTGCCTCCCAGAAAAAGAGCTGTGGGCACAAACCCGGACACATTATCCAGTAGTCCTCCCCATAAATCCGCGCTATACTGCTGACGCAGATAATCATAACGAAGGCCAAAGTTAAGGCCCTGCATGGCTACTAGACCAATCGGTCCTAGAAACACTAGAAACCAAATTCCTTTGCCGCGGATTTTAAGCCAATCCGCTGACAACGCCCGCCACATCATGATTCCCCGCCTCCCACAACCTGTAGGAAGAAGTCCTCAAGCGATTGTCTCCGCTCCTCTACACGATAGACAGCGTGCCCATTCTCTACCAAAGCTTTGACTAGCAGCGCTACTCTTGCATCGTTCATTCTTGAAAAAATCAGTTTTTGCTCATGTAGTGTCCCTTCATACCCCCGGCCTCCAGCGAGACGTAACGCAGACTCTGGTTCCGAAACCGCAAGGCGTATCTCGCCAGCAGCCTGTTGTTGCAGATTAGCTATTGTATCTTGGTACACCATTTGCCCTTGGCGAATAATACCCACGGTATCTGCCATTTGTTCAATTTCACTAAGCAGGTGACTGGATACTACAACCGTAATTCCTTGCTCCTGTGGCAAACGTTTGATAAGCCCACGAATTTCCTGAATCCCTGACGGGTCGAGTCCGTTCGTTGGCTCGTCCAGAATAAGCAGCTCTGGATTCCCTAACAAGGCAGCTGCGATACCAAGTCTCTGCTTCATCCCGAGGGAGAACCCTTTGACCGGACGTCTCTCTTCCCCGGTTAGAGAAACAATATCTAGCACCTCAGCGATTCGTGACTTCGGAACATCCAGAATGCGGCGGATCGCTTCGAGATTGTCCACAGCGCTCAGATGCCCATAATACGAGGGGGATTCGACAAGCGACCCTACCTTCCGTAAAATTTGCAGCTTATTCTTCCGAAGATCCTGGCCGAACACTTCAATTTTTCCAGATGTCGGTGTAATTAGGCCAAGCAGCATACGGATTGTTGTAGTTTTCCCAGCTCCGTTGGGACCCAGAAAACCATAAATCTCACCCTTGCGGATATTTAAATTCAAATTTTCTACCGCAGCCCGGCCACGATATTTTTTCAATAAATCCTTAGTTTTAATCACTGTTTCTTCCATGTTCTTCACCTCGGTATACAGCATAACGTCCCAAGGTTAAGAACAAGGAAGTGCCAAGTTTAAGTTTTGTTTAAATTTCACGACGCGGATCAAAGATTACAATAGAAGTGCCTTCGCCTGTGCTCTCCATAACCCATTCCAGCTCCATATGCTTCATCAAAAGATCGACGATAGACAATCCCAAACCTGCCCCCTTGTAATCGGATGGACTCTGAATGCCTCGACCATGATCCGCAATAATTATGGCACGTTGTTCATTACGTTGCTCCGTTGAGATCCCGACATAATGCCCGCTGCTGGCATGTCGTACAATGTTTTGATACAAATTATCGAGAATACGGCGGAACCAGACCTCATCCACCCTCCAGAATAGCGGTTCGGCTTCCAGGTTAATATCAATGTCGAAGCCCTCTTTTTCCCATACGGGGTACCAAGCAGCCGCACTTTCCCGCAACAAGCGTAAAACATCTTTACGTTCCAGCTTTAAGGTTACCCGTCCACTATTGAGCAGATTGTAAGACAAAAGATTCTCGATCAGGACGCTAAGATCCGCAATACGCTCATCCATAAGCTGTAAGGACTGCTTACCTTTTGAGGTCAGATCCTCTTTGGTCATAACATGGATATGGCTGCGAATGACGGTTAGAGGTGTACGTAAATCGTGAGATAGATTCGAGACTAGACGCTTACGCAACTCTTCCTCTTCTATTTCCCTGCGTCGGCTTTCATCCAGTTTGGTTACCATCGTATTAAAAGCTTCCTCCAGGCGACCGATCTCGTCCAGTTTGCCTGTCACTATAGACTTAGGCATTCTATCCGGGCCTGTAATCGTCATCGCGGTTTGCAGTTGCAATAGCCGTTTGCGAATTTTTCTAAAGAACATCCACGAAACCAGAGCGAACCCTCCAAAAAGGGTAAATAACACAAAGTTATACCAAGCCCAAGCCCCTAATCCCCCATAAGCCCCTTTGTTCAGCAGCTCACTTGGAATTTGCATCACTATAAATCCCTTGCCTGCCTCCACCTTGTCCCCCACGAAAGCAACGATCGCTAAAGGATCACGATTCGTACTTTCTTTCATAAATGAAATAGCCTCAGCCGCAGTCCACTGATCAGGAACTTCATGGTAAATCTTATCCGTATCCCCTTCATCAGGTGTGAGAATCAGCTGGGTTTTTCCCTGCCCGTCTACCCAAAACATAGTAGTCTCAGTGTATTTTCGACTCAGTTCATGCAGCCGCTGATTTATGGCTTCCGAAGAAGCATTTTCTAAGTGAAGTGCCTCCTTATGCCACATAGTCTCCAGCGGTGCAATATTCGAATACAGGGATGTATCTACAGGCGGGGCACCTTTAGTCACTTCGTTAACAATATTGTAGCCAACAAAAGACAGCGGAAGGACCACAGGGATAAATAGCAGTGCAGAAACGATAATTAGCAAATACCCTGATAACAAAGAGGAATTGCGTTTCTTGCGAATGCGCTCCAATCCTCTCATGCTCTTACCCGGTATCCGATCCCACGGACAGTTTCGATAATTTCCGGATTACCCGGATCAAGCTCCAGCTTTTCGCGCAAATAACGAATATGTACCATCAGAGTTTTATCCCCTTCGATATAAGCCTCACCCCACACGGCCTCGTAGATCTGCTCCTTCGTCATAATTTGGTTAAGATGACGCAGCAAATAGGAAAAAATCTGAAATTGCTTGCCTGTAAGCATGATTTCTTCCTGAGTCTGAGCATTTATCACGCGGTTATCCCCTTCATATACGACCAGATGTTTAAGTGTGAGCGAATCCTGTACAGATGCCCCATTCCGTCTGAGCAGCACCTCGATTCGAGCGGCCAATTCATCCGGATGAAAAGGCTTGGTCAAGTAATCATCTGCGAATTCCAAACCTTGCAGCTTATCATCAATCGAGGTTCGGGCGGAGAGCATTAAAATGGGCAGCTTAGGGTAGGAACGTTTCAATCGTTGCCCGATCGTAAACCCATCCAGACCAGGAAGCATAACATCGAGAATAGCCAGTTGGCAGGCGCCGGCTTCTTCCATCGCACCTTCGCCGCTCCGTAGCCAGCGGACACTATATCCTCTTTCGCTTAAATCAGCAGACACTACGCTGCCAATCTCACGATCATCTTCAATATATAACAGAGTAACGCTCATGTAGCTTTAGCTCCTCCCCGATATGAATACCTAAAAAGTTGAAGTCATTATAACACATCAAACAGCCCTCCTACCCCATAGGGGATAGGAGGGCTGTTTGATCAATTCAAGGCTATAGCTTATGGCTGCCATACTCCATGCTCTTTATTGCTACCTACATACTCAATACGTGTTGGAGTAAGCTCCAAAATCACATAATTAGGATCATCAGGTCCAGTAAACCATGGCTCCAGCTCTTTATTCCATACCTTGGAGCGCAAGCCTTCATCCTTAGAGACGGTAGCGGTCGCTTCAATCTCCAGCACATCTTTGCTTCCGCCGGCCTCATAGCCAAGCAGTACAAAAGCATTCGGATTATCGGATAGCTCCTCCACTTTATGAGTTTTGCGATTTGTAGCCAAATAAATCTTCAAACCCTCATGGAAAATGGCCATATAACGTACTTTCGGCTTATTTCCTTCTTCGATCGTACCAAAGGAACCGAACTTGTTGTCATCCAATGCTTTAATAATGAGTTGTTCCAGTTGTTTGTTATCCATTACGTAAATCTCTCCCTTCAAGCATGTAAACAAAAGTTTATATATCCAAGCTCACCGTTTGGATTTATCATAACAATGGTGCTTATTATAATGTACCCTTCAGGTTCACATTGAATCCGACCTTACTCCATAAACTACATCAAGATAAGGAGCTTACTTCGTGAAAAAACTGATTTGGATCGGCTGTCTCTCCTACTTCGTTATCGGTCTGGCACATGTTGTGCTGGGATCTATTCTGCCCGTTCTACTGCAACATTATGATCAAAATTACAGTGCTGGCGGTGAATTAATCTTTAGTCAATTCGCTGGTTTTTTAGCAGGCGTGTTGGTCTCTCCCCTACTTAATCGCCGCTTCGGTAAACGTGGAGGCATCCTCATTGCCACCAGTCTTCTAATAGTTGCAGAAGTTGCCTATGCCTTTCTACCGCCTTGGGGCTGGATGTATTTTATCGCTGTTGCCGCAGGTTTTGGTTTCGGGATGATCGAAGCGGTTATGGCACCATCATTATTGGTGCTGTAACCGAAGGAACGGCTATTGCGATGAGCCGGCTCGAAGTTCTATTCGGGATAGGCGCACTCGTGATGCCGCTTATCGCCAGTCCGCTCATTGCTGCCGGAGCGTGGAGATTGGCCTTTCTAATCGTCGCTGCCTTCTCTTTGATTTCTCTTATCCTCTGGGCAAGAGGACACTTCGGTAATCTACAACGCATGCTGGATGAACGTGCCTCTGTCCAAGGAGCAGACAATTCGCATTCCTCAAGCTCACGTTCTAACAAAAAATTTCCGTATAAAGGTAAGCAATGGATTCTGCTAGGGATCTTCATCGTTTTCTTTTTTCTTTATGTAGGCACAGAGATGAGTTTAGTCAACTTTATGCCGGCTATCTTTATTGCCAAGCTAGGGATGACAGAGTCTGCGGCAGCACTGACAGTCACTTTCTTTTGGCTGGCGATGTCTACAGGAAGATTGTTTGCGGGTGTAATTGCCGAAAAAATATCTTATCGCGCGTACATTCTCAGCAGCTGTTTACTAACCTTGTTACTGCTGACACTCTTTCCGTTCACTGACAATCGAATGACTGCTTTCATTGTAATTCTGCTGCTGGGGCTGTTTATGTCCGGTATTTTCTCCATTGCATTGGTTTTCTCCAGCAAAATGCTGCCTGGCACCGAAGAGTCAACACCCAGCATTATGATTGCTTCCGGAGGCGTTGGTGGTGCTTTGCTACCTCTGTTTACGGGCTGGTCTATGGACCATTTAGAAGTGGCACAAACAGCCGGATTACTTGCCACTTTTGCTGCCTTCTTGTTCCTGCTAAGCATTGCCGCATGGAGATTCCAAGCCAGGCAAGCGGTGGAAGGAAAGAGTTCCAGTATTTAGAATAGTATCAACGTTATCCTTTTAGGGTAATGTGATCTATAAGCATATTCTGAGCACAAGGATGGACAATGAATGAATGAGTCTTTAAATGAGTCTTCAACTGAGCCTTTGTTACATACTGCGCTTATGCAGTTTATATTTCCCTTCTCTATAAAAAAGGGCGATTCTAAGCAGCTTATCCAGCAATTACAGGACGACGGATTCACACGTTTTTTTCTGGATAACAAAGAACTGGAAGCTGCCTATTATGGAGAAGGTTACTGTGTTTCCCATGAACGAATGGAGCGCACCTATTTACCGTTTGCCGCACACGTCCTTTTTCCGCGCAGGAAGGATGCCGACTCGTTTCGCCGTTTTTCCAGAGTAAATAATCTCGACTGCATTCTGGAGATTCCGCAGCAATCTATATTTTTCAAAATTCTCTCGACGGATATATTCATATGTCCCTTTCAGCTTGGATTCGTGACGATACGTGTCCAGCTGGAGGGGGATTCGATTCCCTTTAGTATTGCCCTAGAATTCGCGGATCGTTTCCGTGCGCTAGAGAAAACCTTCATACAGGATGACTACACTTATATTCATTGCGGGGAACAGACCTATGAGATGGTAGAGGATTTTGTCTTCCGAAATTTGGTGGATGGACTGGAGCCATATCTGGATCAATCGGATATCAATGGGGCTTATTTTGAGACCCTTCCTTTTTTCGTAGATGAAAGAATGCAGGTGCAAGCTTTTTACGGCTTTCAGAATGAAGAAGGTTCTGATGAGATTAGTGTAAATCTACGCTATCGCGCCTCACAGCTTGATGGAATTGATCTGAACGGAAAGCCCTATGCCAGTGCAAGCGATCCAGCGTATATTGCAAACTATTGTCATGAGCATTCCTATAATCGCTGGGGCCCAGACACGTATTATATGATGAATGAGCAGACCTTTTGCTGCATGACCCGGGCTGAACAGGAGATTGCTGTAAGTCTAGCCAACCAGATGTATGGGCAATATTATTACGGATTTTTACTCAATATTTTCCACAAAATCGTTCTGCTGAAGCTCGCCAATATGCACTCCCGACTTCGGATTAATCATGATTATGAGGAAATAGACAATCTAATCTATTCCATCAATAAGTTCTCGGCAAAGTTCTACTTCTTGGAGTTGATTTCCCAGTCGCAGGGCCGGGAGATATTTCTTCAGCTGCGTAAAGTATACGGAAACGACGCTTTATTCGAGGAAGTGAAAGAAACCTTAAATGACCTGTTTCAGTATCAGGATAAGTTTCAGTCCAAGCGACGGGATAATCTGCTGATGATTCTCACTGTATTTACGGTAGTAAGCGGGATTTACGGCATGAATCAGGTCATTGACGATCTGGATGGAAAGATTCAATGGAGTAAAATGATTGGATATTCCCCCTTTGAATTTCTTGCCCTCTTCGTGATCATGAGCGGGATTCTGATCAGCGTTGTCCTCACGCTAGGGGCGCTGGTTAGTGAGCTTAAACGGCGTCACCGCAAGAAATATAAAGATCTAGACTAGCAAAAAAGAAACTACTGGATTGGAAAAATTCAGGAGTGCACTACTAGACATTCCGAGTACAGCCGTCTATAATACACCGTATGCGAGAAATATAAGACATTAAGTATAGGTACAAAACTTATGCTTACTTATATTGCACATAGAAATACCCGTTAACTTCATAGAACCAGGGGTGCTGGAATTGGCCGGCTGAGATTGTATCCCACAAGATACTGACCCTTATACCTGATCTGGATAATGCCAGCGTAGGAATCGCCAATTGGTTCTGGTCCCTGTGACCTTGACTAACCTTGCGCCAAGCCAGCGTCCCGATCACTCGGGGCGCTTTTTTTGTAAGATCACTAAAAGATGTAGAAAAACGTACATACTACACTTTACGGTTCATGTTGTGAAGACGGGATTCTTGTAACCTTAAAGGAGAGAAGAAGACATGCACCTCAAAAAAGCACTTACGTTGTGCCTCACCTGTGTACTCATTCTTGCCGTTGCCGGATGCGGCAGCAACAATGGGAATACAGCCGGAAACAAAGCAAATGCTACTGATCCAACTGCAGCGGCTGGGACGGATGCTCCAAAAGAGCTCACCAAAGTTAAAGTCGCACTCGACTGGACACCGAACACGAATCATACCGGTCTATACGTAGCTAAGGATCTTGGTTACTACGCTGAAGAAGGTCTGGACGTCGAAATCGTTCAACCAGGCGCAGCGGGTTCTGATACTATGGTTACTTCTGGCGAGGCCGCATTTGGCATCAGCGCGCAAGAAGGATTAACTCTAGCCCGTCTACAAGGCGTCCCCCTTGTCTCGATAGCAGCTATTATTCAGCATAATACATCGGGATTCGCCGCTCCAGTAGATCGCAATATTAAATCACCAAAGGATTTCGAAGGTAAAACCTACGGAGGCTGGGGCTCACCGGCCGAAGAAGCAGCCATGAAAGCTATCATGGATCCTGAAGGTGGCGATGTGAAAAAGGTGAAGCTGATAAGTATCGGTGAAGCTGATTATTTTACCGCCGTCAAACGTGACATTGATTTCGCCTGGATTTTCTACGCTTGGACTGGCGTTGAGGCTGAGTTGCGTGGCGAGCCATTGGATATGCTGTACTTAAAGGATTATGCGCCACAGCTCGATTATTACACGCCTGTGCTGACGACGAGTGAGAAGCAAATTGCAGATCATCCTGAGCTGGTGAAGGCCTTCATGAAAGCCACATCAAAAGGTTATCAATATGCCATTGATCATCCGGAAGAGGCTGCCGGTATGTTATCGAAGGCCGTTCCTGACCTGGACGCCGACCTTGTCCTAGCTAGCCAAAAATGGCTTAGCCCAAAATACAAGGACGATGCTGCCCGCTGGGGCGAGCAAAAAACCGAGGTCTGGCAAAATTACGGCGACTGGATGTATGATCTGAAGTTGCTGGATAAACCGCTGGATGCTGCTAGTGCATTCAGTAATGATTTTTTACCGGCGGAGTAGAGAGCGGACTTCAGAACCAAGAAGGTTGGACGTCACTTGAGGAAGGAGGAACGGAGCGTAGTGATGTGCTACGTGAGTACCGGACTTCCTAAGTTCGTTCAAGATTCGACGTCGAGTTTGCTTCCTGAGTTACTTCGTTATCAAAGTTGGCTTTTTGAACTTACCTTATAATTTAAGAGTTCAAAAAGACGGCTTTCAGAACCAAGAAGGTTGGACGTTACTTGAGGAAGGAGGAACGGAGCGTAGTGATGTGCTACGTGAGTACCGGACTTCCCAAGTTCGTTCAAGATTCGACGTCGAGTTTGCTTCCTGAATTACTTCGTTATCAAAGTTGGCTTTTTGAACTCACCTTATAATTTAAGAGCTCAAAAAGTCGGCTTTCAGAACCAAGAAGGTTGGACGTTACTTGAGGAAGGAGGAACGGAGCGTAGTGATGTGCTACGTGAGTACCGGACTTCCCAAGTTCGTTCAAGATTCGATGTCGAGTTTGCTTCCTGAATTACTTCGTTATCAAAGTTGGCTTTTTGAACTTACCTTATAAAATGAGAGGATTGATTATTGTGGCTAACACCCTACTAAGCATTCAAGTAATTCCAAAAACTCCGAACAATGAGGATTCCATCCCATACGTAGATAAAGCGATTGAGGTCATTCAAAAATCCGGTGTTAAACATCAGGTGAATCCGCTGGAAACCACAATGGAAGGTGAGCTTAGCGAGCTGCTGGAGGTTGTGCGTCAGATGCAAGAGGCGTTGATCGAAGCAGGCAGTCCAAGCGTAATTTCGCAGATCAAAATCGCTCATAATCCTAACGGAATCAGCATGGATAAATTGACGGAGAAATATCGGCCGTGAGATCGACCTGGAAGCTAATATGGCCGCCCCTTGTGGCGGTCGTCTTCTTTTTAAGCGTATGGCAGCTATCTGTATCTGTATTTCATATTGAATCCTGGATTCTGCCGAGTCCTGCTGATATTGCCCGTGAATCCACCAGTAACGCTTCTGGTCTTTGGGCTCATACGATGGCTACGCTGCGGCTCACTTTAATTGGTTTTCCCATCGGTACGGGGGTAGGTCTGATCGTCGCTTTGCTTTTGCATCTTTTGCCTTGGGCTAGACGGGCTTTTTATCCACTCATTATTCTGAGTCAAAATGTTCCCTCCATCGCGCTCGGCCCCCTGCTCATTATCTGGTTCGGCTTTGGTCTTTTGCCCAAAATCGTGCTGATTACACTAGTATGTTTCTTCCCTGTAGCTGTCGCTGCGATGGGCGGCCTGGCCCAAAGTGATCAGGTCATGATGAATTATATGAAAATGGCTGGCGCAAGCAAGTGGCAAATCTTTACCAAGCTGGAGCTGCCCTCTTCTATCCCGGCACTATTTTCCGGTGTAAAAATATCTGCTACTTATGCGGTTATGGGCGCCGTGGTCGCTGAATGGATTGGCGCGGATAAGGGTATTGGCTATTATATGCTTCTGCAGAAATCCGCTTATCGTACGGATCGGATGTTTGTCGCTATTGTTATTATTGTACTTTTAAGTCTTGTACTCTTTGCTATTATTGCATTGCTGGAAAAATGGCTGGTTCGCTGGAAGCCGCGCCGTAACTCATAGAAAGGAAGATGCCTGTATGTCTCAAGCGATGCAAATGCAACACAGAACAACAGAAGTCACCAGCTCTCCTGAAGCTCATACCGCGGCACCCGCCCTTGAAGTGAGCGGCATCTCCAAATCTTTTTTCCATCGTCGCCGTGAGACAAAAGTTCTGAATAATGTCTCTCTCAAGGTAGAGCAACAAGAATTCGTTTCGATCGTTGGTCCTTCCGGCTGCGGAAAAAGCACCTTATTCCATATGATTGGCGGCCTTGTGAAACCCGATGCAGGCACGATCCGCATGAACGGTAAGGTCGTTACAGGTCAACGCGGTGAAATTAGTTATATGCCGCAGCAGCCTGCTCTTTTTCCTTGGCGTACGATTGAGGATAATGTGCTGCTTGCTGGGGAGATCAAGGGCGCACTGCGGGATGGAGCCCGCGAGGAAGCACGCCAGTGGCTTGCCAAGGTTGGGTTAAGCGGGTTCGAACATGCTTATCCGCATATGCTGTCTGGCGGGATGCAGCAGCGTGCAGCTTTTCTCAGAGCATTGCTCGCTCCGCAGGAGCTAATGTTGCTGGATGAACCTTTCAGCGCACTCGATGCACTAACTCGCAGTGAAATGCAGCGCTGGCTGCTTGAGCTGTGGGAAGAGAATCGCCGCTCTGTGCTGTTCATTACTCACAACATCGAAGAAGCGTTGCTGCTCTCTAATCGTATCTATGTATTTTCCGGCCGCCCCGGCTCCATCCTGCATACAGTCGATGTGCCGTTTCCGCGGCCACGCCGTGATGAGATTACGGACTCTCCCGAGTTCCTTAAGCTCAAACGCCAGTTGTCACAGTGGATGCGAGAGGAACAAGCTAAAAATAGGCAGCCGCTAGCTTAATCGCTAAGCACTGTAAACTGATATCGCTGGTATAGCGGTGTCAGTTATTTATTTGCAGCGATAAATTCCCTAACATATTTACAATTGGTGCGGATGTATCTGCTCATTTAACAAATTTCACTCATCCTAGTAGGGATCACATTAAATGTGTGGCGAAAACGGCCTCCGTGTTGGTAACGGGTAGAAACCGGGCGGGTTGGGGACATTTACGGGATTTATACCGTTGATTTGCTGCTTCGGGCCGGATTCGGCTCATTCTGCGGGATTTATACCGTTGATTTGCTGCTTCGGGCCAGGTTCGGCTCATTCTACGGGATTTATACCGTTGATTTGCTGCTTCGGGCCAGGTTCGGCTCATTCTACGGGATTTATACCGATGATTTGCTGCTTCGGACCGGATTCGGCTCATTCTACGGGATATATACCGTTGATTTGCTGCTTCGGGCCGGATTCGGCTCATTCTGCGGGATTTATACCGTTGATTTGCTGCGTCGGGCCGGATTCGGCTCATTCTACGGGATTTATACCGTTGATTTGTTTCTTCGGACCGGATACGGCTCATTCTACGGGATTTATACCGTTGATTTGCTTCGTCGAGCCGGACTCGGCTCATTCTGCGGGATTTATACCGTTGATTTGTTTCGTCGGGCCGGATTCGGCTCATTCTGCGGGATTTATACCGTTGATTTGCTGCTTCGGGCCAGATTCGGCTCATTCTACGGGATTTATACCGTTGATTTGCTTCATCGGACCGGATTCGGCTCATTCTACGGGATTTATACCGTTGATTTGCTGCGTCGGGCCGGATTCGGCTCATTCTACGGGATTTATACCGTTGATTTGCTTCGTCGGGCCAGATTCGGCTCATTCTACGGGATTTATACCGTTGATTTGTTTCGTCGGGCCGGATTCGGCTCATTCTGCGGGATTTATACCGTTGATTTGCTGCTTCGGGCTGAATTGCACCCGATCTAGGGCATTTTTGCCTTTCTTTTACCACTTCGGGCGGAATCGCACCGATTCTAGGGCATTTTTGTCTTTCTTTTACTTCTTCGGGCGGAATTCCAGTGACTCAAGGGCATTTTTGCCCTTATAGTTTCCCTTTAGCTTTTAGCTTGAATTAAATACGAGGCTATGGCATCAACCAGAATCGGTGTTGTTTATTATTATTAATTTGTTTAAAGGTCACAACTATAGTCGCACTTACATTCTACTCGCTACTCTTACACTTACTCCCACTACTCACTTTTACTCCTACTCCCTACCTCAATCCCACTACTCACTTTTACTCCTACTCCCTACCTCAATCCCACTACTCACTTTTACTCCTACTCCTTACCTCAATCCCACTACTCACTTTTACTCCTACTCCCTACCTCAATCCCACTACTCACTTTTACTCCTACTCGCTACCTCAATCCCACTACTCACTTTTACTCCTACTCCTTACCTCACTCCCACTACTCACTTTTACTCCTACTCCCTACCTCAATCCCACTACTCACTTTTACTCCTACTCCTTACCTCAATCCTACTACTCACTTTTACTCCTACTCCTTACCTCAATCCCACTACTTACTCTTGCCCCTACTCTTTACCTCAATCCCACTCCTTACTCTTGCTCCTACTCCTTACCTCACTCCCACTACTTACTCTTGCCCCTACTCCTTACCTCAATCCCACTACTTACTCTTGCCCCTACTCCTTACCTCACTCCCACTAACCACTATTACTCTTCCCCCTACTCCTCACCTCACTCCCACTAACCACTATTACTCTTCCCCTTACTCCTTACTTCCTACTCTCACACCTGCCTCCTCTTCCTCTCACACCAACCGAACCAAAAAAGGCCCCCATAAACGAGGCCTTTTCTTCATTTCTTAATCATAGCTCGGAACACGAATTTGGGCAGAACTGCCTGTCTGCGCCATCGCGACTTTTGTCCCTTCGCAACTGGAGCGAACAAAAGTCGATGCAACCACTCCAGATTGAGTTTTTTCCATAGCGCTGGTGCAGGAGTAACTTTTCCCGCTATTACATCCAAGCTGCCCCCCACGCCAAAAACAACTTTTACCTGCGTAAGCTCCTGTTTGTGCTTATATACCCATTTGTCAGAGTATGGCGCCCCCATCGCAACGATCAGAAAATCCGGCTGTGCACGCTGAATCTCTGCTACAATGGCAGGCTCCTCTTCCTTGGTAAGAAAACCATTATGTCTTCCTGCAATCTTCACATTCGAATATAACTCCGTGATCTTTTCGACCGCTTTACAACTGGTAAGCTCATCTGTTCCCAAGAAATAAAAACTCCATCCCAAGCTATTTCCTTGCTCCAAAAGCTCAAGAAGCAGCTCATATCCAGTTACCCTCTCAGCAATAGGATCGCCTTTTCTTTTTGAAGCCATCACAATGCCAATCCCGTCAGGAGTGATTAAATCCGCTTCTTGAAGTATGGTTCGTAGCAGCTCGTCCGATTGACTTGTTATCGTAATTTCCGGGTTAGCCGTGATCAAATGGAAAAGTTTCGGTTCTCCGGATTGAATATGTTTTGTTAGATGAAGTGTTGTCTCATGTAGTGTTAGTTTTGAAAAGGGAACTCCTAATATTGAAACTGTCCCGTCCATATAATCACCTCTCACTAAAATTCCACTTCAATATACCTTACCATAATCAAGAGGAGGAAGGGGAGTCATTTAAGTTACTTAATCACTACAGCCACTTACCCAAACACTATAGCCACTTACCCAAACACTATAGCCACTTCAACCACCCGACCATTCCACCACCCTAGCCACCACAGCTACTACGCTACTACAGCCACTACAGTCCACCATAGCTTCACCTCATAATAACCATTTCACTCCCTCCGCCACCTCTCCAGCCATCACAGCTACTACGCTACTACAGCCACTACAATCCACCATAGCCACTCCACCTCACAATAACCACTTCACTCCCTCCGCCACCTCTCCAACCACCCCAGCCACTAACCACTACACTCAACCACTACACTCACCCTATAGCTCCATTCACTCCTCCATAAACTTCCACCACTCTACTAACCAAGGTTCATCGATCCCCCGCATGCGGAATTCCTCTACAAGTATCTTCCGGAAACGTTTTTCCATTTTGACAAAGTTATTATCCTCCTGGTACATAGGGGCAAAGGATTCATCATCTCTAATAAAACTCCAAAAATCGCCCGCACACTCCGTAATCTTTCGTCCGACAGTCGTTTGTTTGGCTACAGGTACCAGCCATTTGTCGTAGGGGTAGGGATAACCTTCAATAGTAATGGCACAGCGTAATGCTTCTTTATAAAGAGAAACCGCTAAAAATAAAATAGGAAAGGCGTCGCCACGCACTACAGGATTATCTAAGCTTTTGGCATAACTTCTTAACTGTATGTATGAATTCTTACGAAATCTCATTAGGACTTCAGGTTGGAGGGGGACATAGGCATCAAAAAGTGACTTTACATCCAATCGGTCATAGTAGATATAAGAAATAGAAGCATTCCACAGCCATTCCATATTTCCGCTCATTAACGCCGCTTTAATTTCTGATATTTTATGCAGTGTGTAATGTCCGGACTTGCCGCTGGGAAGTCGTAAATCCATAAAAAAACTACTTTGCTCCGGGATCAGCCCCGCTTGTTCGAACCGATGATTAATGCTGCTATAATACTCGTCCTGACAAATAATGATTACATCCACATCCGACTGCTCATCCACCACACCAAGTGCGGTCGATCCATCAAGGAGAATACTTACCCGCTGACTCTCCTCTTTCATTAACGGATGATTTAGAATTTCTTGCGTGATATACTGCCCAATTTCCTCTAACAATTCACTATGAAGCTGCGTCTTATCAGGTGTTAATAAAATATCCGACAACACTGATTTCACCATCTCAACCCCAACCTCCAATCAATCTCAATTTTTCAAAAAAATAAAACGCTTACACCTAACCTAATATTTGGATAATGGAGTACCATTCTACACTCCTAATATATATCTTGCAAGGATAAATGAAGTACCCTTTTGCCTAAGCCTAAATATAATGAAGTATCTATTTACTTGGAAAGGGGTAAAAGCATGGCGCAGCCAAAAGTGATTGCTACAGTCCGCTCTGCCGGACCGATCGGAGATATAAAAGTAAATGTCGTCACGAATCGAGTATACTTTGTAAACCCAGACACCGAGGCTGGAACTATCGGGGTATTGGAGGGCAGAACTAATCGCATTATCGCTCGGATCCCTGTAGGAAGACTGCCGTCTCAGCTCGGAATCAACCCCCAAACCAACCGGATTTATGTACCTAACTTCCGTGACGAAAATGTCTCTGTCATAAACGGGCGGACAAACCAGGTAATCAAAACTGTCAAAGTAGGCCGATTCCCAGACAATATCGGAGTGAATGTTCTAACCAATCTGATTTATGTAACTAGCGCATTCGGAACCCTATTCGTCATAGACGGGAAAACAAATCAGGTCCGCAAAAAGATTGAAATCGGTGGACGCCCATCCAGAATCGTTATCAATGAGCTTACAAACCGTGTCTATGTGACCAATACAGCAAATGATAGCGTCACCGTCATTAACGGAACTACACAGGCTATCATTGCGACAATAAAAGTCGGAAGTAACCCCGTGATAGCGCCAGCACTTAATAAAATTACCAATCGTATTTATGTCGCTAATAACTTAAGCCGGTTTCTTTCTGTGATCAATGGCCGAACCAACAAATTGTTGCGTAATGTACAGCTGGGACGTCTGCAAAGCGAGGTCGTTATAAATCCCCTGACGAACCGTATTTTTGTTTCAAGTGCACAAGTTGAAGGTAAAGGAAAGCTATTCGTCATCAATGGAAATAACAACAAAATCATTACAACAAAGGTTCTTCCTACTTCCTCCAACATAACCATTAATCCGAATACAAATCATTTATTTGTTGGTAATTTCGATAAAAATCATATGTCCGTTTATAACGCCACCACGTTTAAACGGCTCGCAAGATTCCCCTCTGTATCAGGCAGTACTGTGCTAAACCCGCTCACAAATAGAATTTATGTAGGTGGAAACGACTCCATAACGGTCATTCAGGATGGACCAAGACTCACTCAGAGCTCTATTTTTAATTAAGACAAAAAAGACGCCCACCACAGGTGAGCGTCTTTCTGCATAGCAAATTACATCGATCTAGCGGATGAAACTTGTTTAACAGCCACTTTTTCTTCGACTGTTTCTGTATCCTTAGGCTGTATCCCTCTTTTTATGAAGAAAGCTAGGATAAAGGCAATGATGGCTACGCCTACTGACACTAAGAACGCATCGTTAATTCCTTCGATCGTTGCTTTTGCGATGACTTGGTTTTGAATACCAAGCAATTGCTCTGCAGAAGGTTTAGCCGTTAATTTACTCACAGCTTCTGCTACCATATCTTTGACATGTGAAGTGGTACTGTTAGACATAATCGTTACAAGCAGCGCCCCGCCAATCGCTCCGGAGACTTGCTGAATCGTACTGTTCATGGCTGTACCATGCGGTGTATATTTAGCCGGGATGGAGTTCAGACCATTGGTCATCACAGGCATCATAACCATTGAAATCCCGAACATTCTCACAGAATACAAAATCATAAGTGTCGAATATTTCGTTGTTTCAGTTAGATCACTAAAGAAATACGTACTGATCACTACGATAGCCAGACCCATTAACGCCAAGACTTTACCGCCGAATTTATCGAACAATTTACCTGTGATTGGAGACATAACCCCCATAATCAACGCACCAGGCAACATTAGGAGTCCCGAATCCAGAGGTGAAATGCCTCTAATATTTTGCAGGTAAATCGGCATTAACATCATCGCTGAGAACATCGCCATATTCAGTGTAATCGAAATCGCTGAGGATAAAGCGAACATCGGATATTTGTACACTCTGAAGTTAAGCATAGGCTCCTTCATTCTCATCTGGCGCATTATGAATATCACTAAACCAATAACCCCGATAATAAGGGTGGAGTAGACCATTGGATCATCCCATCCTTTATTCCCAGCGGAACTGAAGCCGTATAGAAGACCCCCGAACCCAATCGCTGATAGAACTACAGATAGAATATCGATTTTAATAGCCACATCTTTTTTAGGATCATGCAGTTTGAAGAAGGCAAGAATGAACACCAATACGGCGATAGGTGCAATCATAAAGAACAGCACAGGCCATTCATAATGCTGAATAATCCATCCTGACAGTGTAGGACCAATGGCTGGTGCAAAAATCATAACCAAACCAAACATCCCCATGGCCGAGCCGCGTTTTTCAGGTGGAAATGTGGTAAACAATACATTCATTAATAATGGCATCATAATTGCGGCCCCTGAGGCTTGGACCATTCTCGCAATCAATAATACAGGGAAACTTGGAGCAAAGCCTCCAATAAAGGTCCCTATTGCAAATAATCCAATGGCGATTAAGAATAATCGTCTCGCTGTATACTTTTGAATTAAAAAGGCCGTTGAAGGAATCATGATCCCGTTCACTAGCATATAACCCGTCGATAGCCACTGTACCGTTGAGGCACTGACATCAAAATCCTTCATAATCGATGGTAAAGCTATATTGAGTAGTGTATTACTTAGTAAAGCAACAAATGCACCAATCATAAGGATTGCCAAAATCCCATAGGACGCTTTACTTTCTTTCGTTTTCATTTTGGAATCCTCCATTCTATAATCATACCGTCGGTTCAAATTTGAACTTATGTTACAATGTAGAATATATTACTCTTATATTTACTGCTTGGCAAGTCAGAATTCATTTAAAAACTAAATTGTATTAAGTGGAAATATAAGCTAGTCTATTCTACGTGAAGTGTTTTTTTTGCACAAAAGAGTCCAGCTTAAAGGGGCACCTAAGATGATAAATAAACGGAAAGAGCAAGTGATTCAAAAAGCACATGAATTATTTATTGAAAAAGGCTACCACGCCACATCCATACAGGACATTCTGAATCACAGCCGGATCTCCAAAGGATCTTTTTATAATTATTTCCCTTCCAAAGGGGATCTCTTTAAAGCTGTATTCACCTCTATTCATGACCAGCTGGAAGAAGGCAGAAATGGCCTGCTCATTGGCCAGGACCCCTCTGACATTGATATATTCGCTAAACAAGTTCAACTGGTTATGAAAATCAATAAGAAAAATAAATTGTTGCAGCTGGTTGAAGATGCCCTGGTCTCCAATGATCCGGACTTAATTACGTTCATCAAAAAAACTAAATTCACCTTATTAACCTGGGTGCATGAACGTTTCCTGCATATATTTTCTGAAGATAAGAAGCCCTATCTACTGGATGGAGCCATCATTTTCACAGGCATCTTGCAACATATGCTGCAAATTAACAGTGCCATGAATGAAGTCATTACCTCTCAACAAATCATTAATTATTGCACTACTCTTATCCAGACGATTGTTGAGGATGTAAGCGAAAAAGGAATCCAGCTTATCTCCCCCGATCATGTAGGGAAACTATTACCTGTAGCCGAATACACTGATTTTTTTAATAATGATTTATCGTTTGCGACCGTGAGCTTAAAAAAAATCATAGATAAATCATTCGCCGCTGATGATCCTAACCTGTCCAATGCACTAAAGCTGTTATATTTTATCCAAGAAGAGATCATGAACAACAAGGAACCAAGAGAGTTCTTAATCGAAAGCGCCCTGCTCTCCTTGAAAATGTGCCCTCAGTTTAATGAAACGAAGGAATTTGCGCATTATCAGACAGTGTTATCTGCAATGCTCTAAGCACAATCAAAGTATGGCTTCAATCGTTTAAGCGTATTCTAAACGCAAGGTACGAAACTAAAAGTGTGGTGACCGATTTGTTCAAGCTTTTATTAATCGAAGATGATACAACGCTGTTTAATGAGATCAAAGAGCGGCTTACGCAGTGGTCTTATGATGTATATGGCATTCAAGATTTCAACAATGTTACGCAGGAATTCACGGAAATCAAACCTGATTTAGTGATAATTGATATCCAATTACCCAAATTCGATGGATTTCATTGGTGCAGAATGATTCGCTCTCACTCTAACCTGCCGATTATCTTCTTATCCTCCCGGGATCATCCGACAGATATGGTGATGTCCATGCAGCTGGGAGCCGATGATTATATCCAAAAGCCCTTCCATTTCGATGTACTCATTGCCAAGGTGCAAGCCATTCTCCGACGTGTGTACAATTACAATTCGGATAACATTGAACTCAAAACGTGGTGCGGAGCTACCGTCGATTATGAGCGGAATTCAGTGACCAACGACACGGGATCGATTGAGCTTACCAAAAATGAGATTTTCATATTGAAATTACTCATTGAGAAAAAGAATAAAATTGTCACCCGCGAGGAATTAATTAATAGCTTATGGGACGATAAGCGCTTTATTAGTGATAACACCCTCACCGTCAACGTAAATCGGCTGCGCAAAAAGCTGGACGAGCTTGAATTAGGGGCGTTTATTGAGACGAAGGTTGGACAAGGGTACGTAGCCATTGAAGAGGATTGTCTATGATAAAAAAGTACCTGCTCGAAAGACTCGGTTGGATTCTGCTCTTTCTCTTTGTACATCTATTTATGCTCTTTATCACCTTTATGGACCCGACCATCCCCCTGTCTTCAGTGCTCTATCTGGTCTCTTTATCAATGATTTTTTTCGTAATTTTTCTAGTCATTCGCTATCCTAAGGAAACCAGATTTTATAAAAGCTTAAATGAGCGGGACGATGATCTCGATCTGACAAGTATCGCTCTTGCCGAAAGTCCTTTTGAGAAAATCATCGAAGAGAGCATCACCAACCAAGTGAAACTGTTAAAGAGGACTGCTTCAGACAATCTAATGAACTTGGAGCAAGAGAAGGATGAGCTGTTATCCTGGATTCATGAAGTAAAGACTCCACTGACCGCAATGCATCTAATGATTGAACGTATAGAAGATGATGTTATGAAGAGGCACTTGACCTATGAGTGGCTGCGTATTCATCTGCTGCTGGATCAGCAGCTCCACCAAAGACGGATACCCTTTATTGAAAACGATCTGTATATGGAGCAAATCGATATAGAAACGCTTATTTTTAGTGAGATTAAGACGTTACAGTCTTGGTGTATTCAGAAGGGAATCGGCTTTGAGTTGAACTTAGAAGCTGCTGAAGTGCTTAGTGATGCAAAATGGCTGGCTTTTATCCTCAGACAACTACTAACCAACGCCGTAAAATATAGTGAAGCTTCTGATATTACAGTGAATAGCTACCAGCAAGCTGAACATATCGTTCTTGAGGTGAAGGATTCCGGGCGCGGGATAGATCCGAAGGACCTGCCGCGCATCTTCGATAGAGGGTTTACTTCCACTACTGTACATCGCGACAATGCAGCCACAGGCATGGGCTTATATTTAGCTCAGAAAGCAGCTCAATCCTTACTCATCATCATCGGGGTTCAATCCAAGCTTGGAGCGGGAACAACATTTACTTTAACCTTCCCACTCAAAAATGAATTCGTTAAAATCTCAAGCATGTGACAACAATGTCACATGCTTTTATATTTTGTTCGGGCAATCGCAGGATAAGAACAATAAACTTTTTTATAATAAGGCTATACAAGAAGAAACGAAGGAGTGAATCATTATGGCAATTCTAGAAGCTACTAAAATTCATAAAAGCTATGGCAATAAATTAAACAAACAATCCGTGTTAAGCGGACTCGATATTCGTATAGAAGAAGGCGAATTCGTTGGCATCATGGGGCCTTCCGGTTCAGGTAAAACAACCCTACTCAACGTACTCTCGTCGATCGACAAAATCAGCAACGGATCTATTACCATTGAGGGCAATGAAATCTCCAATATGAAAGAGAAGCAGCTCGCGGAATTTCGCAAAAATCATTTAGGTTTTATTTTTCAAGAATATAATCTCTTGGACACACTGACGGTAAAGGAGAATATCCTGCTGCCACTATCCATTACCAATACACCCAAGAAAGCCGCCAATCAGAAATTCGAAAGTCTCGCAAAGGAATTGGGGATTTTGGAATTAAAAAATAAGTACCCCAATGAAATCTCTGGCGGTCAAAAACAACGTACCTCAGCAGCTCGTGCCTTCATTCATGATCCAAGTATTATTTTTGCTGATGAGCCTACCGGGGCGCTGGATTCTAAATCCGCTTCTGATTTATTAAATAAGCTAAGTGAACTCAATCAAAAACGAAAAGCAACCATCGTTATGGTTACACATGATCCAGTGGCTGCCAGTTATTGCAGTAGAGTTATTTTTATAAAAGATGGAAAAATCTATACGCAGCTAAATAAAGGAGAACAATCAAGACAAGTTTTCTTCAACGACATTATAAAAACACAGGGTGTATTAGGCGGTGTGCAGAATGAGCATTAATGTATTAATGATTCGAAATCTGCGAAAAAACATTCGAAATTACTACCTATACGTGTTTGCGCTAGTTTTTAGTGTGGCCTTATATTTCGCCTTTGTCACCTTGCAATATGATCCCTCGATGGATGAGCTGGAAAGCTCTATCAAAGGGGGCGCAGCAATCATGGCTGCCTCGATTTTACTAGTCGTAATTGTCTCTATTTTCCTGTTATATGCTAATACGATCTTCATCAAACGACGCGGTAAAGAAATTGGCTTATTTCAGTTAATTGGAATGACCAAAAATAAAATCTTCCGCATTCTTTCGGCAGAGAACTTTATTCTGTATTTCGGTTCCTTGGTCCTGGGGATATTGGTTGGCTTTTCTATCTCAAAATTAATCCTCATGATCTTATTTAAGATAATGGGGGTCGATGCTATAGCCTCCCTTCATTTCTCTATCGAAGCTTTGATTCAGACGTTAATCGTATTCTGTGTGATTTATCTTTTGATCATGCTGATGAATTATGGATTTATTAAAAGACAAAGTATTTTATCCTTGTTCCGGGTGACCTCAACAACAGAAGGTACAGTGAAAAAGTTATCCTTCTTTGAAATGATCATAGGGATTGTCGGAATTGGCCTAATCCTACTGGGCTATGTGCTCTCCTCTAAATTACTTACCGAAGACGTAACCTCAATGAATCAATTGGCTATTTCCATGATTACTATTTTGGGATCCGTCATTATTGGGACCTATCTATTTTATAAAGGCTCGGTAAGTTTTATTTTTCATATCATTCGTAAGCGGAAAAACGGCTATCTGAACATTAGAGAGGTTCTATCTCTTTCCTCCATTATGTTTCGCATGAAATCAAATGCCGTATTATTAACCATCATTACAACGGTATCGGCACTAGCCCTGGGTTTATTATCCCTTAGCTACATTTCCTTTTACTCTGCTGAGAAAACTTCCAAGCAATATGTCCCAACGGATTTTGTATTCACGAATGCCCAAGAGGCTGAACAATTTACAAAGATCCTAACGGCAAATGATTTAGTATTTACAGAAAGAAGGACCCAAGTCCTTCAGGTCGATGTAGATGTTGAAGAGATTCTTGTTAAAAAACCGGACGGAGACAATATGTTTTCAAATATTATGACCCTGGCGGTCATAAGTGAAAATGCACTTGAAGACGTTGATCTAACTCCAGATAAAGCTTATTTTACGAAATCAAGCAGTACACTGGATAATTTTGTTACTATGAAAGATAAAGGTGCGATTGAACTAAAAGGGTTACATGAGGTTTTTCCGCAGGATTATAAAAGATTAGATATCGAAAGTCCCATTTCAGGGTATTACACAGGTGGTGGCTTACCGGTTGCGGTTGTAGACGAATCGATCTTCAAGCGCTTAAAGAAGGATTTAGATCCTTCCCTTCAAAGAGGATCCTCCCTTAATATCGGGATTGATATGAAAGTCCGGGCAAGCGTTGAACAGGCAAATGAACTTTTTAAGACCTTGAAATTTGATGAGAAAAACAAACAAGACTCTCAATTAGAGTCGATAAAAGGTCAAAAACAAAATATGGGACTCATTATGTTTATCGTTGCTTTTCTGGGGTTAACCTTCTTGATTACCTCCGGATGTATTCTATACTTTAAACAAATGGATGAAAGTGAAAATGAAAAACCTAACTACACCATTCTGAGAAAGCTTGGGTTCACGCAAGGCGATCTGCTCAGAGGTATACAGATGAAGCAATTGTTCAATTTCGGTATTCCATTAGTCATAGGTCTGCTTCACAGCTACTTCGCCGTTAAATCCGGCTGGTTCTTATTCGGCACAGAGCTTTGGACACCGATGATTCTGGTGATGCTGTTATACACTGCTTTGTATTCGATCTTTGCAATATTGTCCGTCTTTTATTACAAAAAGGTAATTAAAGAGGCGCTTTAAAATAACGAAGGTGTTCCAAAAGCCATCATGGCTTAGGGACACCTTTGTTTGATTTGATATCATTTACAGGTAGGAGGCACCGGCATCTATCGGACACATATGAACCTCTTTCTAAGCAATAGCGTCACTGGGGTCCGTAACGCTCAGAGGACCTGTGAAATCCCTCAGCTATTCACAATCCCCAATACAAATCCATCATAACCTTTGCTTCCCACCGTCTGAATGGCAGTAGCCGAAATTCTAGACTCTTCAGCCAACAGATCATAGAATTCCCGTACGCCTACTACACGAGCGTCTTCGCTATTCTCATTAATGACCTCACCTTCACGAATCACATTATCTCCAAGGATCACCGTTCCGGGCTGGGAGAATTGCAGCGCCCACTTTAAATAGTTAGGATTATTCGGTTTATCGGCATCTATAAAAATAAAGTCAAAGGGTTCAACGCCCTCTTGTTTCATCTGAGACAGTTGCTCTAATGCATCCCCTACACGAAGCTCTACCAGATGATCCGCCTCGGCAAGCGAAAGATTAGCTTTAGCTACCTGCGCATGAATGGGATCCAGCTCCAAAGTAACTATCTGTCCGTCAGACGGCAGGGCTCTTGCCATCCAAATCGTACTGTACCCGCCCAAGGTGCCAATCTCCAAAATCCGGCGTGCACCTTTCATTTGCACCAGTAGATTCAGGAATTTCCCCTGACTGGGCGAAACATCAAAGGGCGGCAGCCCTGCCTGTTGATTGGTGACCAACACTTCTTCCAACACAGAGTCCTGTGGAATCAGGCGCTCTGTAATATACTGATCGACTTTATCCCAAGTAGTCGTTTGATTCATATTTATCACTTCTCCTTTAGTATTTGTTCATGGTTGAAATCCGGAGACAAAGGCGATCGCTACGCTCCTACAGTTCCAAACCTCCTCTCCATTACTCCTTTCCCTAATCTCATTTTTCCAAGTTCATCTTTATATCTGTATTGTAAATCAGTTATAATCATAAATATAATATATCTTTAAGTCTAATTTATATATTTATTATATAAATCGAAGAATGGGAGTTTAACCATGAACCTACATGCCTTACGCTTATTCCATGTAATCGCATCGACAGGCAGTGTGACACGCGCTTCAGAAATTTTAAATATAAGTCAGCCTGCCATCACTGCGCAGATTAAGAAGTTCGAAAAAGAACTGTCCTTTACCCTATTTAAACCTCAAGGCAGAGGAATCGCTTTAACGGATGCTGGGGAAGAGCTTACTCTACTCGCCAAGCGACTGTTCGCCGTAGAACAACAAATTGAGCAATTCACTCAAGATTATGTTAACGGCACTAACGGAAGTATCCGTCTAGCCGCAACGTATTTGCCTGCTCACTTTCTCATTCCTACCTGGATTGCAAAGTTTAAGCAACAATATGAACAAGTGGAGATGATGATCACCACTACCAACTCAAGTGATGCCCTCAAGCAGCTGTTAAATGTAGACGTGGATATAGCTATTTATGGAGGAATCGCCGAGGCTTATCCAGATACAATCCAGACAGAAGAGTTATTTCAGGACGAGTTATGGTTTGTAGTCGCACCCGATCATCGTTATGCCAATCAGCAAGTTTCTCTATCCGAAATGATGAAGGAACCCTTTGTTATGCGTGAAGAAGGAAGTTCAACGCGGGAGCGATTATTATCTTTATGCCGCACATACAACACACCCGCTCCTATCATCTCTTTGCAATTTAATGGACTACATGAAGCCATCAAAGCCGTTATCGCCGGATATGGTGCAAACTTCGTTTCTTCATTAGTCGTACGCAAATATGTAGAGCGTGGAGAATTGTGCCGAGTATATGTAGAAGGAATCCATCTGAAGAACACCATTGCGATCTGTACACGTAAAAATGAGCCCTTATCAGCAGCCGCAGTGAATTTAATTGAGATGATTCGTCACAATCCTTATACGATATAGCGGAATGATCGCTCATTCTCAACAAAAGAGGCCTTCCCTTTCGGGAAAGCCTCAAAGTATCTTTTTTACACCATCCGATCCAATTTAACTTCAAACGCACCTCCAGTTACATAATCCATATACCTAGTATTTCCATCGAAATCCAAATAAGCTTGATAGCGGGTACGAATAGCCCCTGCAGAAATCAGATCCAGCACCTTCTCCTTGGCTACCCACATCACTTCAGATGTTTCCTCTGAAGTACTTAATTCTCCTCCCACGGGCTTGCAGATAAAGTCTAACATGACCTTGGTAGGAACATCCGTCTCACCGTCATACCATTTATGCATACCTGTATTCGAATACACGCCAATCAATTGAGAAACAACGACATCTATTCCACTTTCCTCTTTAATCTCGCGAATTAGTGCATCCATTAGGTTTTCTCCAACTTCCACTTGTCCTCCAGGAAATACCCACCCACCATGATGTGTTTTTACTAAAAGAATATCTCCCTCTTCATTTATTGCAATTCCACCCACCGCTACAATATGTGTTGGCCAAGCCATCGATAGCACCTCTTTTTTTTAGAAGAGTCTAGCAATTTATCGATAATCTGTAAACGATATTTTTCTATTCCATAACGCTTTAAAAGCTTCGCACTGTTCTATTAAATCATCAAACTTCCCTTCCCCAACAATTGACCCTTGATCCACTACCAATATCTTATCAACGTCTTTTATAAAATTAAGCCTGTGGGCCACAATGATGATAGTTTTGTCCTTAAATTCATTCAAAATCGTCTCCATAAGACTCTGCTCAGTGATATTATCAAGCGCTGACACAGGCTCATCCAGAAATAGAATATTTCTTTTTTGGGCAATGATTCTGGCAAAGGCTAATCGCTGTCTTTCGCCTCCTGATAATTTTAGACCTTTTTCGCCCACCAAAGTATCTAAGCGATCCGGCAAATGGCTTACTTTTTCCTGCAAATGAACTTTTTCCAAAATCTCATATAGCTCTTCATCGGACAGAGTATCCTCATCGAATACAATATTATCTCTTATCGTAGCATCGAAAATCGGCGTGTCTTGGGATAGATAGGAAATATGATCATAGTAGCTATTCAAACGAATCTCATCGATATCCTTACCGTCCAGTAAGAGTTCACCTTCGCCCTTTTTTAATAACCCCACAATCAATTTAATCAGCGTAGATTTCCCGCCTCCACTTAATCCGACAATAGCAACGGAAGTTCCTCGCGCAAGCGAAAATGACAGGTTATTCAGAATCTGCACATTCCCATAAGTAAAGGACACCTCCCTAAAGTCAATATTACCTTGGAGCTCAGTGATGGCTTCTCCGGATTCCAAGTTCTTATCTTCTGGGGCAGCAATAAATTCCTCGAATCTTCTGTAAGTCACTTTATTCAGTCTGTAATCTACAAATAAAACATTGAAGATGGCAATTGGGGTATAAATTTTATCGATGAACATAAACAATGCGACCACAATACCAAGTGAGGTCTCGCCTGCGACAATGCTTTTCACACCATAAATCAGGACAACAACTTTAATGATCGTGACAAATAACTCGAATATAGCAAAAAAAGCTTCATGGATCATTTTTAGCTGAGCATTTTTATGAATGATAGTGCGTGCGGTCTGGCTTAATTTCTCGATCTCTTTCTCATATCTCTTGTTGGTTCTAAAGACGACCAATTCCATAAACCCGCGGATAGAGAATCTGGACATCTTTTCTTGCTCTTGGAGAATGGTTGCCTTCATGGCATACAGAAATTTCAACAGCAGATTTGTTATCAGAAAGACGACCACGTAGCCAGCTGCAATCACTAACATGATCCTTAGATCGTAGAAGCTGATAAAGACTAGACTGAATAGAAGAGTAGGTAATAGCTCATGTAGTGTTTTGAGAAAAAAAGAAAAAATAATACTGTTTCCAGCCGCTGCCCCGTTCTCGATCACCTTAATCATTTGCCCTGTCCCCATATCCTGATACGCTTGATAATCCATTTTTGATATTTTGGACAGTGCAATGATCTTTAACCTCTCCGTGATGCTGTTCGATAAAAACACACTCGGGTATTCGTCTATATAATTCAGGATCGCCACCCCAGCCAGCAGAGCCCCATACACCATAATTAATGTTGCTATTTCATCAAAACTGTTGATTACCGTGGCCTTATCTAATATTTTTTGAAAGACAACAACACCTAAACTACTTAACAGCTGAATGGCAAAACCCAATAAAATATAACCACCTACCCACCATTTTAGGTGAGCTAGACTCTTTTTTAACATATCGTTTATCCCCTCTTTTAATTGAATGCAAAAAAGCCAGGCGCCCCTATCCCACTGTAAAAAACCATCCACAAATAAACGGTTCTCTAAGTTAAATAGGTTAAGTGCCTGGCTCTACAAAAATAGCTGCCTATGGCACCGTACAAAGCTCTAGTTAGTTGTAATCAAAAGGGTAGACTCCCCCCTTGATAGCTGGTACGCGTTTCACCCAGCCCGATAACTAGTTCCTTGTAACGGTACGGAAAGACATCCATTTCACCTCAATTAAAAGAATTGTTCCTATTATAATTCTGTAAGCCTTTTTATTCAAGAATTACGTTTAACGATACGTAGTCCGGCCACTTGGCCAACCTTATGTCCTTCATGAGAAGCAAACTTGATCGTAACCGCTGATTTGCCGCTCGTGATCGGTTGCGGGAGTTCATAACGAATCGTCTCCAGCTTATTCATCTCCTCAGACTCAAGAGTGCCTACACCAAGTTGCTCCCCATCCGCCAAAATATCGAATGCCAGCGAAGTATCGTTCGACTTCAGATACGTGACCACCAGATCCACTTGCTCATCCGGCAAAACTTCCATCGTGAAGGAGAACCAGCCATTGATCCAGCTGTCCCGATACTTGCGATTGTGGATTTTGCCTAAGCCTACAAATTCACCTGTGAAATTATGATCGCGTTCAGGCTGCATTTCAGCAGGTTGTACGGAATCGACAGTTAACAGCTCAAGCAGCAAGTTATTCTCCACGGCTTCGCGATATTCAGCCTCTGCCAGTTTCCACTCTTCCGGTGTGAACAAATCCCAATACACGGAATAACGATGATCATGCATAGGGTAGAACGGACGAAGCTCATGATCCCCTGTATAACCTAAACCTTTCATCCGGAACACATTTTTGCTCACATTAGATTGGATGAGGTTGTCCGTCAGTGTGTCCCGATCTCCGATTAATACGGAGGCAAGGGCGCGATCGCTATTGGCCTCTGCATTTATAGGCCCAAAATCACCTGCGAGCACAAGTGGACCGTAAAGGAATGCAATTCGGTTCGGATTATCCGGCATCGTCTCGATTCTCACCGACATCGGAATATCGTATTCGACAACGTCTCCATCCTGCCACTCTCTATCCAAAGTAAAGTAGTTAGATTTGCCTACATTTACTTGAACATCTTCACCATTTACGCTAACACTCATCCCTTGCTCAGCCCAGTAAGGATGTCTTAGCTTTAATGTGAATTTCGTTGGCTGTGCTGCACTGATCCGCAGTACACCTTGTCCCTCTGCCGGGAACTTGGTCTCTTGCTGCAAGCTAATGCCTTGCTCTTTCCAAGCCACTGTAGAAGGTACGTACTGATTGACATAAAGCTCATCTGCACTATGGAAGTATATCGCCGAGCCATACATAGAATGGCTTTCCATTCCCGAGCCTACACAACACGTAAAGCTTTCGAACTGCGAATTAAACGATTTATGTCCACCCATCTCGAGAGATACGAAGTAACATACCCGGCCATCTACCGGCTCCTGAGAGGCTAAGATGTGGTTATACATCGCACGTTCGTAGTAATCCGCATACGCTGCATACGCATCCCATTGGAACATATGCTTGGTCAGCTTCAGCATGTTGTACGTGTTGCATGTCTCACAGGAGCCTTCACCCAATCGGTCATTTAACTTATCCGGTTCACCAAAATGCTCATTATAGCTGTTGCCGCCGATCACATAAGAATGATGATTCACGACCCGATCCCAGAAGAAGCGGGAAATACCTGCATAATGCTCCTGCCCTGTTACCTCATATTGTCTAGCAGCTCCGATGATTTTTGGAATCTGTGTATTAGCATGTCTTCCAGCTAGGGTATCTTTTTCTATAGCAAGATCATTAAAGACTTCCCCATGATAAAAGCTTTCCGCTAACGCGAGGAAACGCTCTTCCCCGGAATCCTCTGCCAAATCCGTCAGCGCTTCATTCATGCCGCCAAACTCACAACGCAGCACCTCTTGGATCTGATCTTTACTCAGCCCTGCAAAAATATCCTCAAGCCACAGGCCCAGCTTCGTTTCAATAACGAGCGCCTTCTGATTGCCGGCCAGTCGATAAGCATCGCGAAGACCTGCAAACAGCTTATGCATCGTGTAAAGTGGCACCCAACCTCCGTTGAGGTCAAAGCCCTGTGAGCGAATGTCGCCTGCCTTCACTTCCTCAAATAACTCCTTGCCACGAGGAATGCCGGAAATAAAGCCATTGCCATGCGCATCCTGACATTGCTCTAATTCATCTACTACATAATTCACGCGTTGTAGCAGCTCTTCATTTCCCGTAGAGGCATACATTAACGCACATCCAGAAATATAATGGCCTAACGTATGGCCGCTAATGCCCTGAGATTCCCAGCCCTCGTAGTGAGCAGCCTTAGGCTCTAAGCCAGCATATTCGCGAAAACGCGACAGAAGCCGATCTGCCTCAAGCTTGAGTAAATAATCAGTATTTAACTCCATCGCATGGAGAAGTGGACCTGAATCAATTCGTACGTTCTGTAGATCAAAAGCTTGCGTCTTCAATGAAATCGCTCCCTCGCAATCTTGTCAGGGTTAGATGACAAGTGTATATTTGTATCCATAAGATAACACCGGAACGTTGATTTGTCGGTAGATCAGTCGTACAAATAGTGGACAAACCCGACTTATTGATTGCTAGGAGGACCGCATGACCTATTTAAAAATAAATGCAGATGTACCTGTTCATTTTACAGCGGCAGGTGAATTTATCTCAGAAACACCATGGAAGCATGTGGAGCGTGTTATGGGGAACTACGAACTAATCATTGGCGTGAACGAAACAGTATATTTGAGTGAGGAAAACAAACAATTTGAAGTAGGCCCTGACGAAGCTCTTCTGCTCATGCCTAATCGCACACATGTCGGCTATAGAGAGTCACGACCCGGGGTTAAGTTTTATTGGTTTCATTTCGAACTGACAAACGAGGGGCTATTGCTGAGTGAGGAGGAAATGAAGCCTGAGGCAGAAAAAATCTTTTCGCGCACACAGCGCTTATGGTCCGTACATGATCTATATCTGCCCCAAATCATAAAAATCGAACATAGTGACCGGATTCATATTCTGGCGAATCAAATCCTTCATGTGGCCAATTCGGGGTATTTAACCTATTCCAGCGTTAATTATTTGCTGACCTCGCTTTTAATTGAGCTATCTGAGCATGCACTTCAGCCGTTCGCCAGTAAGCTGATCCGCGCACAGCAAGATGTCACCTTCGTCAAAATAACTGAGTGGACAAGGATTCATGCAAGCGAACCCCTTACCGTGGCCATCATCGCGGATAAATTCAATTACAACAAGGACTATTTAGCTCGGCTATTTAAACAGCATACCTCCATGGGGCCATTGGAATATATCCATTCAGTACGTGTGACTAAAGCGAAGGAGCTACTAACCAGAACCGCATTAAGCGTGAGGGAAATCGCGACAGAGACGGGGTTCACCGACGATAAATATTTCATGCGCCTCTTCCGAAAATACGAAAACATGACGCCCACCCAATATCGTAACGCTTATCATAAGACGTTTATGAATAATGACTGAAGTAAAGCCACCCCTAAATATGGAGTGGCTTCTTGTTTGGGTATTGTCTATTGGATAGAATGAACTTCACACCAATTACGTAGGAATTGCAGATTAGTATTGAAGTAATGATCGTTTTGCCACCCACAACTCCAAACCTGTGCGTTCCCTGTGTGCAGACCCATCAACCATATCTCCCGGATAGCAACAAATATAGGGATTGCCTTTAGATCGTTCTCAGATAATACTTTATGCTTTTGGTATGACTCCAGGAAAACAGTCCATTGTTCATTGTCAAAATGCTCTCGTTCTTTCCCTCTAACCCTTGACCACAAAAACACGGAAATATCATAGGCCCTCCAGCCAAAACCTCCGCAATCAAAGTCGAAATGAGTCAGGGTATCCTCGTAGAAATGTACGTTCGCTCCATGAAGATCACCATGACATGCCCCCCAATCCAGCTCTGATGAGATTTCTGCTATGCTATTTGCCAATACTTCCGACAAAGATTCTAGATAATCGATATCCTCTTGCCTGTGGGATAAAGGCTTGCGAATCGATTGAAGCGGTTCTTTAAGCAGATGATCCAGATTAAGCGTAAATCTTTGCTGCCCACATTCGAAATCATTCATAGCCAGATGCATCTTAGCCACTTGTTCACCGTATAATTCACAGCTAGCTTTTTCATCGGAATAATTGCCTTTTGCAAAAGTAAACAGAACTGCGTAACGTGTTCCTTCAGGAGCCTCCAGCTCAATTAGGTAACCACCATCCCTGCTGATTACCGGAGCCGATACAGGGATATTGTTCTTATTTAAGTGATTCAATAACTCCACTTCAAAATCAATCTCATGTTTATTTCGCCAATGAGCTTTATAGATCCTAAGAATGTATTTATCAATAGAGGTCTTTAGTAAATAGGTATCATTAAGTCCGTTCTCATAAAAACTACACTCCAAAACATCCCCGATTTCATAAAGATCATTAATTACGGGTACTAAGGCATTGGAAGAAATAACGGAATGATACACCGGTAGTTTCAGCATATAAATCACCCTTCAACGTTAATTGCTACTCACTATTTATTTTCACGTTTGGCCCGTATAAAGGCGAGGGATTTATTAAATATAGCTAAACTTTCCGCATCGTTAATTTAATTGCTCTATAATGCTCTGCTTCGATATTGTTCGTCTAACAAACTGAACCATACCAGTCTGGACAAGTAAAATAACCAAGAAATACAGGAAAATAGCACTCCAAGGGAATTGGTATTGAATGTAGGAAAGCCCCCCCATATTCCCCGCACTCTTACTTATCATGTATCCCATTAGATTGCCCGTAACAAGAGCCATCGTAAAGCTTCCGACAACTAAAAATCCTGTTTCATAGGTTAACATAGCCATTAATTGTTTTCGGCCCATTCCTATGGCTTGCATAAGGCCTAGCTCCCCTTTTCTTGCAGAAATAGTGGTGATTATGGTGTTCAAGAGATTGATCATACTGAATACTGCTATAAAAACCATAAAACTATACACTGAAATAGTGATAGTTCTAAAAGCAATTCTATTGGATTCCACAACTTCGGAAAAAGACAATAATTTGAGTGTATCCTCATTGAGAATCATACCCTCTAACTCACTCTTTATTAACTCTTCATTCGCTTTATCCATAGTAATAACTTCGTAGCTCTTATTGCTATTAAAAGGGGCTGTAGTTTGCATTACTTTGGGTGGAAGATAAAATGAAGTTCCTGAATTCTTATCCGGAATATCTCCAATGATCTCAAAATCATGTTTGGCCTTCTCCTGATCATTAGCAATTATGAATGAAATATGATCACCGACAGCGTAATGAGCCCCGTAATAATCTAAGTCACTACTGGCGCTGTTCAAGAGAATGTAGGATGCATCCGATGAATCAACATCCGGGATCTTCCCCTCAGCCAAATGACTACTCCATCTTTCGTTGTATAACGTAGGGATATTCTCAATACTGACTATCGCGGCCCCGTCATCCGTTTTTATTCCTTCGATAGCAGCTTCAATATACTGATGTTCGATTACGTCCTCAACTTCATTTATAGCTAGGATTTTATTTTTTAAAGAAGTAGATAGTTGCCCTTCCGTCTGAAGATCACTTAATGAGGTTGTTTCAGAATACAAATCATTATTAATTTGAATATCAAACTGACCATGATTTGGAAAATATTTCTCTGCTTTTGAGATTGGGTCGACCGAGTTTAACAATGTCCCCAAGGAAACAAATAGCGTTCCGCTTAAAAAAAGAGACAGCAAAGTTAACACCGTCTTTTTCCTGCTTCTTGATAAGTTCAATGCAGCTAAAGAAAATGGTGTTAGTCTTTTAGAGTTTCTTTTCTCCTTTTTTGTATTAACATCGGCATCTACATGTCTAATCGCTGTTATAGGGGAGATTCTTGATGCGAATTTAGATGGTGCGTTTAATGAAGCTCTAACTGTTACTTTGGTGAGCAAACCTGCTAAAAAAGCAAGTGAAAAACTTGGAGCTGCATTCCAGTGAAAGCCACTTAAAATCCAGCTCATTAAACATCCAAAGATAACTCCAATAGGGATATATTTTCTTGAAAGATTTTTCCCTTCATATAGAACAAGCTGTTTTATCTGCTTTTTTGTTGCACCGATTGCTCTAAGTTGTCCGTATTGTTTAATTCGCTTAGTAATTGAAATATAAAAGATATTGTAGATGACAAGCCAACAAGCCAGTACGATAATCAGCATGATAGACAGGATGGTTATCACAGTGCTTCCTGACAGATTATTACTATCCACATTCACATTATTGATCTGAATATTTCTCTCAGGGATACCCATTCGCTGCCCTATTTCTTTGATTTTTGACTTCAGTTCCTCGTTGGAATAACTGCTGCTATTGTTGATGCTAATTGCCGCGGAGTAATCTTCTTTGGAAAGAAACGGATCCGCCTCAACGAACGCGCTTGATACCAGAGCATTGTAACCGATTCGATTCTCGTTACCTGATGCGGTTGTTTGCAGAATTCCAGTAATCACAAATTGGCTGGTTTGAAATTCTTTGCTGGCATTGTTTCTAAATTGCAAAGAAATAGAATCGCCAAGCCCCAGGCTTCGATCATCGGATAACTGAAAGTCTTTTTCTATTGCAATTTCATTTTCTTTTGTAGGAAATTTCCCCAGAACGATATTGGCATTTGATAAATCCATCATGGCTGGATCCGTGTAGAGAATGGACAATAAACGTTCTTCTTTTTTCTCTCTGCCTATTTCCTTATAGAGTCCGATTTTATTAATTTCCTCTATTTCTTTCAATCGTGAGATTTCATTGTTATTGAGGTTATAGAATAAAGCTTGGAAATTCGACTCATTTTGTAGGTTAGTAAAAGAATTATAACCAAAGGTCATCACAACAGTTAATAAAAATGCAGCTAAAGCTATTACACTGCCTACAAAATAATTTTTGGTTTTTTCCGCTTTTAAATTCGCTTTTGCAATTCTTATCATTGCGGTTTTATTCTGTATGGACATTGATACATCATCCTCCTATCGTATAACGAATATTCCTCCCTTTACATCAACAAGTGAATACTTTCACTATTTATTCTATAGATAATATTCTCCAACAAAGATCAATCACCCTTTAAATAGATGATATATACTATATTTACTATTCATATAATATATGGATACAACAAAAAAAGACTTCCCCCTCTGGAGCGTTTGAGTATCTCCAAGTTAGTGGAAGTCTTTTTATGCTCAGTATGCCTTGTGTAGCAAGCATTTAGATTAATAAAATTACGCCTCGGTACTTCTCTCCTGAAGCACACCGACCAACGGATTCCACCGCCAGCGCGGAGTCAATCCTTGCAGATGTACACCTCCAAACCACTCATCGCTGTCATTCTTCTGCACCCAGTCTTCGTTTCCAGTTATTACACTCTTACCTAGCTCTGTTAATACAAGCTCACAGTCTTTAAATTGCATTACTGAATCGTTATAAACAGGGAACTCATTGCATCCATGGGTTTGTAGCAAAGGGTACGTGCCTTGTACCAGCTTTCTTAGGATATGCCAATATTGCAAGTCGCCCATTCCCAAGATATGAAGCTTATCACCCACATTTTTGAACAGCTCATATGGTGATTTTATTCCCTCATAGATCATCTCCAGCGTGAGTTGTTCTACGATACCAAGTCCGTTTGTAGTAGAGGGAAAGCGCGATAAATGCGCCTGAAAAGCGTCATGTGCAAAGGGCAAAGCCGATGTATCGGTAGTTAATCGTTGTGACAGCAATTCTGGATTCGGTGATACATAGGCTTCCCAGAGTGCTTGACCTGCTTCTAATTCTTTGGCTCCGATTAGCTTCCATGTGCCTGATAATGTTTCCATCTGCTCTATAGAAAGTTGTCCAAGTCCTCGAAATAACTTTATTCCCGGATACTCTCCAATGCATAGTAAGCTTAGCTTGGTGGTTAACATTTTCTGCTTCGAGAACCAATGGAGTAAATAACTGAGCATCGTCTGATCGAATAAATCATGCTCGAACCATAACACCACTTCTTCATATTTATGAAAATCAGCTAAAATCTTCTCTTGCCTCTCACTATTTTCAATAAATTCCCTCTGCGGAATTCCCATCGTTTGTTCCAAATATTGCGCTCGAACTGCACGGTTATCTCCATCGGCAGGATCCAAAAATACCGGCCCATGCGAATATACCTCTCTCCACACCAGTACATCACCTTTCACGATTCCTTGCCGCAGCTTCTCTCCCACTACATCTCCATTTACAATGTGAAGCACATCTTTTCCCCCTTCGTACAAATGGTTGAATACGGAAAGAACATCTGCCACAGGCAATGCACCTTTCAGTTTGCGGCGGGCATCAAAAAGTCGCTTCTTCAATACCGAAACCGAAGTCCCCAGAAAGTCAGCAATCTCTTGTAGTGAGTAGCCTTGAAAATAATATAATTGAACGGCAATCCGCATATTGGACGTTAATGCAGCTATAGACTCGTGAACCAGCCGCTGGGTTTCCTTTTTCTCAATAATATCTGCTATAGAAAATGAAGATTCTGTCGCTTGCGCAGCTTCATCGTAGGGTAATGCAGGATGCTGCTTTCTTCGCAAGATACGATAACATTGCCGTACCACAATAGCTTTAAACCAGCCCGGGAATGCCTCTACTGCTCGTAATTTATTCAAATGCAAAAAGGCTTCTGTGAAAGCTTCCTGCACAGCATCTTCCGCTAACTGATAGTCACGCAGCTTTTCGGACGCAACTGCAATTGCCATCGGTGTAAAGTGCCTAACAATCTGTTCAAAGGCTTGTCGGTCTCCTTGTTTAGCCTCCTCGATATACTGAAGCATTTTCTCCCCCACCCCCTTCTTCCGTATTATATACAAGTGCCAATGAAGTTCCTAAAGGTTACGGATGGGATTAAAAAGTCAGACGTTATTTATTTTTTCCTATTACATCCTTTGCAACCTCTAGAGCAGAAGAGGCTCGCGGCCAACCTACATAAAAAGAAAGGTGGGTGATGGCCTCCACGATTTCTTCAAGTTGTAAGCCGTTCTCTAAAGCCAAGCGCAGATGATAGGGTAGTTGTTCCGTCATGCCCCCCATCACCAAGGCAGAAATCGTAATCATGCTACGATCCCGAAGTGATAATTGCTCACGTCTCCATAAGTCCCCAAATAACACATTTTCCGAGTATTCGACGAATGCCGGAGCGAACTCGCCTAACGATTCCCGTACATTTGTGGCGATTTTCTGATGCGCCATATTACGCCTCCCTAACCGGAGGTTGTAGCATTTGAGCAACACCGTTACCAAACGACCAATCTTCGAATTCCGTATCGACGAGCACAATGAATATATCTTCTTTTCTGATGTTTAGCGTCATCGATAATTCCTCGGCTAGCCTCGCGTAAAAGCTTTTCTTCTGTTCCGTTGATCTTCCGGATTTTAGCGTAACTTGGAGATATATCAGTCCGTCGCTTCGTTCAATATTTAAATAATCTTTACTATAAAAATATTCCCCCGCTTTATGCGCATGAAAAACCTGAAACATATCATCCTCCGGTACATGGAAATGCTGAATTAACGCGCTCATAATCGCTCTGCATATTCCTTCTAGCTGATGAATGTCGTATTGTTGCTCCAGATAACTGACTCTAATGAAAGGCATTTTAATTCACTCCTTCTTTGGAATTCTTTTATTGTACTCTCAGTATTTTGATTTATATAATTGAATAAGATAATAATCTTAATCAATTATACCGATAGAGGTGACAATCGATGGATCTAAAAGAACTGATGGCTTTTAAGACCATTCTTCAAGAAGGCACTTTCTCACGCGCTGCCGAGAAGTTGAATTATGCGCAGTCTACCATTACCAACCAAATTCAACGACTTGAAAAAGAACTGGGCATACAACTCTTTCACAGAGGCTGGGAAGTAGAACTGACAAGTGCTGGGCAAGTTTTTGCAGCGGAAATCGATAACCTTATTCAACACTGGAACTATGTATCAGAACTCACCAAAGCTTTACAGCATGACGAAATTGGCACACTTCATATCGGAGGCATTGAATCCATGATGGAATCCGTCCTACCGAACGCCTTGCGAAAGTTTCAGGAGCAAAAACCAAAGATGGCATGTAACTTCATTCAGGGTAACACTGATTCCCTCTCACAGCTTGTCCTCCAAAGTGAGCTGGATTTCGCCATCTGCGGTGAGCCGTCCGACCTGTCTTTCATTTATTTCGAACCGCTCTATCACGAGAAAATCGCTTTTATAGTAGATGAAAATCATCCTTTAAGCGGACGAGACGATATTTCATTTCGAGAAATTCTTGAATATCCAATTATAGCTGGAGGGCGCACTTGCTTATATTACCTTCGGTTAGCTAAGCAATTTTCGAGATTCGAATCAAAGCCCACTTTATCCACCATAAGCCAAATTTCTGCTATTCCTCATTTTGTAAGAAAGAACCCTGGGGTAGGGGTAGTGCTTGATTCGACAGCTTTAATGACAGATATCGTAAAAATAGATGTTGCACTAAGCGAACCGTTCATACAAGTAGGTATATTGCAGCGGCGCAACCGAGAATATCTAGCAACATCATCTAAAAAACTAATCCTAAAAATCATAAAAGAAGAAATTGAGAGGATTAGTAACGCTAATCCTACGCTCCACATTTGAACCTCAAGCTAGTTCCATATATGATAGCTTTATCATCGTTATCAGGGGAGGATTCATAGAAGTGGCAGTATTAATCAATGAACAAATCAGAGCATCCGAAGTAGTCCTTACAGGACTTAGGGGTGAGAAGCTGGGTATCGTCTCCCGGGAAGAGGCGCTGGCCATGGCCAGATCAGCAGGTGCTGATCTGGTATGCACCTCGCTAATGAGCAGCCCACCGCCCTGCAGCCTAACTGCAAAAGGCAAAGCAAAAGCGGCCGCGCAGAAGGAGGCAGCCTCAGCACGCAAGGCCAGTGGGGGTTCAGCTGCAAAGGGCGGCAGCAAGGAGAAGGTCAAAGAACTCCGCTTCACTGCTCATATTGAAGAGCACGACTACGATACTAAGCTCCGTCAGGCTGATAAGCATCTCCGCTCCGGCAAGCCGGTGCAATTAGTCGTGAAGGCATCCGGCGCCAAAGAAGCGGCTGCCTCCAAGGCCGTATTGGAGCGACTAGTGACTGACTTGAAGGACGTTGGAACGAAGGAAACGGGCATACAGACAGGCGGCAAAGGTTCACAGGTGAAATTAAATCCACGGTGAAGAGTGGAATTTCAGATAGAGTAGGCTCAAAACTAAAATGAGTCGACCATTTCATGAAAAGCTGCTGCTATCTGCCAATGTAGCTTTATTGCGAGCAGAATTCAGAATTGCGTTCGGACACCACAGCCCTTATTCGTAACTATTTCGCTGTTCTGGGATGCTAACGGACTTCAGAGACTTTATATCACTAAAATAGCACGATATTCCCTCCATTTATGGAAAATAAGATCTCTCGAGTCCCCAACTTCCTCCAAAAGGCTTAAAATGTACAAATAGCTGCATCTAAGTCCGTTAGTACAATAGCAAGTGGAAATCAGGAACTGGGCAAGGGGCACGATTCTTATATGCAAGCAAAAATGCCTTCGATGTCCCTAAAGAACGGTAAGCGCTTATGCGAGAAATAGAAGGTAATGTATCGTGCCGAACTTATACGTTCTTGTTGTATTTTAAAAAAAGGCCATCCTCTGCGGGATGGCCTTTCACTTCATAGACAATATCCTAGCTCGCTCTTAATCAGTCACCTTAAACATGATTACCCATTAATCCCCTTGGGCGATAGTTCATACCCCAATGGTGAAGCATATAATTCAACCAGACCGATAGATGCCATGCGTTTTCCCAATGCCGCTGCTGCTTCCTGATGCCCGAATTCCGTTAGATTATCTATGGAATAGTCCGGATCACCATGACGAATCAGAAATATTTGCATAACAATACCCTTCTCCCCTCAAATCCAGCCTTTTTCTTCCGCCAGCCGTACCGCCTCAATCCGGCTTTTCACTTCCAGCTTGTTGAGTATTTCAGAGATGTAATTGCGGACAGTGCCGTAAGACAGATGCAGCGAAAAGGCTATCTCGCTCGCGGTTTGCCCTTCTCCAGCCAGTTTTAAAATCTCTCGCTCCCGTGCTGTTAATGGATTCTCCTCCCGCAAACTGCCAAAGACTAACTCCGGAGATACCTCCCGATGTCCAGCCATGACACGACGAATAGATTCAGCTAGCTTATCTACAGGCTCGTCCTTCAACAAATACCCTTGAATACCAGCCTTTACTCCACGCTCAAAATATCCCGGACGGGCAAAGGTAGTCAAAATAATAATACGGGTCGGACACCCCTTACTCCGCAATATTTCTGCAACCTCCAGCCCGCTCTTGAACGGCATTTCAATGTCCATGAGACAGACATCCGGCTGAAGCTTGTCGATTAAAGCTAACGCCTCCGCCCCATCACAAGCTTCTCCGACTACTTCGATATCGTCTTCAAGATCCAGCAAAGAAGCCATCGCTCCCCGAAGCAGACGTTGATCCTCCGCTATAACAATGCTTATCATGCAGTCTCACCCCCTTGTGCATCTTTTACGATTAGCGGGATGGCAACGATCAGCTTAGCTCCCTGACCCTCAGCTGAGCTTAGCGACAGGGAGCCATCAATCAGGGATAGGCGCTCCGCCATCCCCTTCATGCCATTTCCATCGTTAAGCCCGCCGTTCCCTTTCTCCCCGTGCTGTAGGCCAATACCGTTATCTTTAACGGTAATTCGCACTTCTCCAGCCAGCTTTGCCACTCCTATGAAGCATTTATCCGCTCTGCTATGCTTCACGATATTAGTCACCGCTTCTTTGATACAGAGGCTGAGGATATTTTGCGTCAGGTCGGATACCCCCTCCAGAGAGATATCCCCTTCCACTTCTAAGGCGATCTCTGCCGTCCGCAGCATCTCTCCAGCTTCAGCCAGTTCCTCTGCTACTGAGACCGCACGCATTTCCGACACTAGCTCACGCACTTGACGGAGCGCAGCCCGTGAAGTGCGCTGGATTTCCCGCGCTTCCTCTTGGGCTCGCTCCGTATTTTTCGTCACCAGCTTCTCTACGAGTTGGCTCTTTAACGTAATCAAGGACAAGGTATGGCCAAGGGTATCATGCAGGTCACGGGCGATTCGCATTCGTTCCTCACGCTTCACCAGCTCTTTAATTACCTCATTCGCTTGATCCAGCTCTTTCTCCAGCTTCTGATTCCGATTCATGGACCTCACTCCGAACGGACTAATCAACATAATAACAATAAACGGAGCTAAAAATATCACACTTCCCCACTCCATCCCACGACCCACTAAGACCAGCACCGAAAGGATCATGATCACAAAAGAAGTAAATGCAATTTTGAAACCTTTATTCTCCGTATAATATGCGATAAAATTTGCGGTGAAAAAGCCCATGTACAGATTATAGGGGGTATAGAACACACTAAGCACCACGATGATCAACATTTGAATAATTAACCAAACATTAAACACTCCACCCCGCACCCAATACAGCTGGCGATAGCTGAGGGCAAATACCGCTATCATAATCCCGCCCAGAATGAGCTTCATTCCAGTCTCCCCGCGCAAATTCAGGATGGGCAAAACCAGATAAACAGCCCATACAAAAGGGAAAAACCCCTGTTTTTGTGGAAATAACCGGAACTTCGCACGCTCAGCCATTCATTCACACCGCTTCCTGTTTTTTTCGAATATAGACCGATAGTAACATAAAAACTACCAAATATCCGAGCAAAATCAAGACATTACTCCACGTCGGAGCTGATCCACGAACGATCTCCCAGGCTCCATTCCCATAGTTATAGGAAGGCAACCAATGACCAATCCGCTGCATTAATCGTGGCAGAATCTCAATCGGCATCCACATGCCCCCTGCTACAGCAAGAGCCATATAAATCACGTTGCTGACTCCACTGGCTGTATCCACCCGTTTCATAGCACCTACAAGCGTACCAATCGCTAAAAATGGTAGAGAACCGATCAGGATCCACAGCCCGCTAAGCACCCATTGACCCGCGGATAAAGAGACGCCATTGATTAAATAGCCTGCGATAAAAATACAAATGACCGAAAACAGATGCATCATCGTCTGTCCGAACATTTTTCCGAAAAAATAGATCGAACCCGGCAGCGGTGTAATCCGAATAAAGGTGGTCCAGCCCTGTGTTCGCTCTTGCACCAACCGGATGCCAAGCGTCATAATGGCTGAGCCCATTACACTGAAGGTCGCCATAGACATTAAATAATGAGCACGCCACGTTAGGTCATCGCTACCTGTATTGACCACCCGGGTGAAGATGAAATAGAACATGATGGGCATGAGCAAAGACCAGAACACATAATAGGGATTACGGATGATCCGCAGCATTTCTGCTTTACACTGTACAGTAATTAGTCTCATGGTTAGACAGCCTCCTCTTGGTTCATGGTCAATTGTTCAAAAGCCTCATCCAAACGTCCCTGATCAATTCGAACATCCTTCACGGGAAGTCCAGCCACAAAAATCGCTTTAAGCGCCTCATCTGTATCCTCTGTGGTCACATGAATGCGGCCATCTTTTTCATAACAATCCTCTATAGCAGCTAGGTCTAGCAGGTTGCTGCGCAATTGCGAGCGATCACCCACAGGCAGGAAGGACACGGAACGCTTCACAATCCGCGATTTAATCTCATCTGGACTTCCGTCCGCAACTAAGTGGCCTTTACTGAATAACAGAATACGATCCGCGATATCTTCTGCTTCCTGCAAATAATGGGTCGTGAACACAATCGTTTTTCCTTGCTCCGCAAGTCCACGAACCGTTTCCCAGAACCGCCGCCGGGAAGTAATATCAAGTCCGACTGTAGGTTCATCGAAAAAGATCAGCTCCGGATTACCCGCGAGGGCTAGCGCAAAACCCAAACTACGCTTTTGACCGCCCGAGAGCTTCTCGGCGTATCTATTCAAATCGGCTGGCGCAAGTCCAGTAGCCTTAATTAGAAACTCCATATCCATAGGCTTTGGATAATAACTGCGGATCAGGTCAATGATCTCCCGCACCTTTAGCCGATCCATTACACTTACCTCCTGCAGCATTGCTCCTGTCTTTTCTCGTACCACTTTATCCTTCGGATGATGCCCGAATAACTCCACTGTACCCTCGGTAGGCTCTATTAGCCCCAGCAGCATGCCTAATGCCGTTGTTTTACCCGCTCCGTTCGGTCCCAGAATAGCTGTAATCGAACCTTTAGCAATGTTAAAGCTGATATTATCTACAGCCTTTTTATCCTTATATATTTTGCTGACTCCGTGCATTTCTATAATATTATCCATAACGTAATCCCTCCGCTTCCGAATGCGTTTGATCTATTTCAATCATATGGAAAAAGAAGACATGACATTAGTATGGACTGTCATTTCTTTAAGATGACAACTGTCACCTTCCTGGCTCCGAATAAAAAAGAGAGGCTGCCCTATCAGTAGAATGAACTACTAATAAGGCAGCCTCTTTAGGTGAAGAAAGTTTAGTTATCTTCGAAGGAATCCTTTTTCCAGCAGGAACTCCTTCATATGCAGCCGTGCTGGCTGTGCCAATCGCTCCGCCATAATGGCCGACCAAGGGGTGTCTTTGGCACCGTGGGTCCGCTCACGCATATAGTCTGAAGAGACTTTATCGTAAGTTTTGACCTGCTCCACAGTGGTTTCCGCATTGTAGCGATTACGATGCAGAACAGCCTCTAGTGGAAGCCGCGGACGCAGGCCCGAAGCTCCGTCAGGATAACCCACACACATCCCAAATATCGGGTAGACCAATTCAGGCAGTCCCAGCAATTCCGATACCTCAGCGATCCGGTTACGGATTCCACCGATATATACAATTCCAAGTCCTAGTGATTCCGCAGCCACTGCAGCATTCTGTGCAGCAAGCGCAACATCAACGGTAGCTACAATCAGGTTCTCAGCAGAATCTTCATAAGAAGTCTCTCCCTGCAAATGAGGTTTCGTCACCTCGCGCAGCCGATACAGATCAGCGCACCAGACCAAAAACACTGGGCATTGTTCTATATAAGCCTGATTGCCCGCTAATCCCGCAAGCTCCGTCTTTAGTGCCGGGTCAGTAACTGCAATAACACTATAGGCCTGAACATTGCTTGAGGTTGAAGCCATCTGAGCTGCTCCAATAATAGCGCTAAGCTGATCTTCACTTACTGGCTTATCCTGAAACTTGCGGACAGATGCATGTTTCATTAACAGAGAAATTGTATCGTTATTTACTTGCACTGTGGCCACTCCCTAAATAGTGATGGTGATATTACAGCTTTACCCGCTGTAGCCGAAGTGCATTCAAAACAACAGACACGGAGCTAAATGCCATCGCAGCTCCTGCCAGCCATGGGGCTAGAAACCCAAGTGCAGCAATCGGTATTCCTATTGTATTGTAAGCAAGCGCCCAGAACAAATTTTGTTTAATATTTCTCATCGTTTTGCGGCTCATCATAATCGCATCAGGAATACTCTTCAAATCCCCGCGCATCAGCGTAATATCTGCTGCTTCCATAGCTACATCCGTTCCTGTCCCAATCGCCATACCCGTATCGGCAGTAGCCAGTGCCGGAGCATCGTTGATCCCATCCCCAACCATGGCAACCTTAGTCCCATTTTGCTGGAGCTTGCGAACCTCTTCAGCTTTGCCCTCTGGCAGAACCTCTGCTAACACTTTTTCGATCCCTGCCTGCTTCGCAATAGCCTCAGCTGTAATTTTATTGTCACCAGTGATCATAACGACTTCAATACCCATATCATGAAGCGCGGCTACAGCCGCTTTTGAGGTCGGTTTAATCGTATCAGCAACGGCCACAATTCCAGCGATTTCTCCCTCTACCGCTACTAGCATAGCTGTCTTTCCCGACTCCTCCAGCTTCTTCATAATTGGAGTCCATTCTGTGATATCGAGCTGATGATCTTCCATCATCCGCCGTGTGCCTACCATAACCTGCTGATCAGAGATAACCGCCATAATTCCACGTCCGGGCACATTATCAAACTGCTCAGCAGTAGGCAAAGCCAAACCTCTATCAGCGGCGCCAGCAACAATAGCCTCCGCAAGTGGATGCTCTGATAGCTTTTCGGCGGCTGCAGTTAAAGCTAACAAACGGTTTTCCGCGTTTTCTTTTCCATAAGCTGCAATTCCAGTTGTTGTCACAACATCAGTAAGCACGGGTTTACCATTCGTCACTGTACCTGTTTTATCTAGCACAACGGTCTGGATCCCTTGCGCTCCCTCTAAATGCTCCCCACCCTTGAAGAGGATTCCAAGCTCTGCTGCCCGGCCCGATCCTGCCATAATGGAGGTTGGCGTTGCCAGACCTAGCGCACATGGACAAGCAATTACGAGCACTGCAATAGCTTTTTCGAGGGCATCAGCGAACTGGCCAGGGGCTGCCCAGAAATACCAGATCAGAAACGTTATCACAGCAATACCCACAACAATCGGCACAAAAATCCCTGAGATTACATCGGCAATCCGTTGAATCGGAGCTTTGGAGCCTTGAGCTTCCTCCACTACTCGGATAATTTGAGCCAGCGCAGTGTCGCGACCCACTTTATTTGCTTTGATTCTCAAGATACCATTCTTATTCATAGTGGCACCGATCACGGTATCCCCTGGTTTTTTCTCCACAGGAATACTTTCTCCGGTCAACATCGACTCATCCACAGAAGAAGATCCCTCGACAACTTCTCCATCCACAGGCACCTTAGTACCGGGCTTCACCAATACAATATCGCCAGGAATGACTTCATCTGTCGGGATATTCATTTCTTGCCCATCCCGAATTACGAGGGCGGTTTTTGCCTGAAGCCCCATTAAGCTTTTGATTGCGTCAGAGGAACGGCCTTTCGCCAGCGCCTCAAACCATTTACCGACGAGGATAAGGGTAATGAGTACAGCACTCGTCTCATAATACATTTCTACAGTATGATTCATTCCCTTCATGCTTAAGGAATCAATGGTCAGATAAAGACTGTAGAAATAAGCTGCCGACGTCCCTAATACGACCAACACATCCATATTGGCACTCCGGTTACGAAGGGCTTTATAAGCACCGACGTAGAACTGCCAACCGATGATAAATTGCACAGGGGTAGCCAGAACAAGCTGGAACCAAGGATTCATAAATATATCCGGTGTTGGAATCCAGCCGGTGAAGGAGAAATGACCCGCCATCGCCCATAACAATGGGAACGAAAGAATTGCAGAAATGATCCATTTCCACTTTTTATGCTGAATTTCTTTTCCACGACGATCCACATGATCCTTGCGGTCTTCTTTAAGAGAAGCTTTATAGCCGATACTGCTTACCTTCTCCATGATCTCCCTTGGACTGATATTACCGGGTGTATATTCTACATGTGCTGTTTCCAGCGCCAAATTCACATTAACTGCTGCTATGCCCGGTGTACGGCTCAACACTTTTTCAATCCGTGAGGAACAAGCAGCACAGGTCATCCCCGATATATCAAAATCCGCAGATTCTTTAATAGTGTCATAACCAAGAGAACGGATTTTATCTTCAATTTGTGGCAACCCTGATACTGTCGGATCAAATCCAACAGTAGCCTGTTCCAAGGCTAGATTCACATTCGCACGAGATACGCCGTCCATTCGGGACAAACCTTTCTCAATCCGGGTTGCACAAGCGGAACAAGTCATCCCTGTAATCTGTACAGTTGCCTGCTGTTCGTTTGGTGAAGCTGTTGTTTTGGTTTTATCCATGATTTCCACGCCTCCACATACCCCTATAGGGTATGATAATTTCTAAAAGAAAAGGCATTGGAGCTTCGGGTTGCTTCCCCATATCACTCCAAGCCTTATTACTGTGCTTCAAACTAAACTACGTCATACCCTTGATCTTCAATCGCTTCTTTAATCGCGCCAAGGCTTACTTTGTTCTCATCATACTCGACGGAAACTTTCTTAGCAGCAAGATCAACTTTAGCTGTTGCTCCAAGATTGCCTACGGCTTTCTCTACGGAGTTAACACAGTGACCACAAGACATTCCTTCAACGTTTAATGTAGCGTTTGACATTAATATAACCTCCAATAAATGTTGTGAAGCTATGCTCTAGAAGCATTAGCTTATTATTTCATTAATTTGTTAACCGTAATTAGGAGCTCGTCGATAACCTCATGTTCACCAGCTTCGATTCGCTCAACAATGCAACTTTTCATATGCCCTTCTAGCAGCAACTTACCGACACCATTTAACGCCGCCTGTACCGCTGCGAGCTGGTTGAGCACATCATCACAATAGGTATCCCGCTCAATCATACCCTTTACCCCGCGGATCTGGCCTTCAATCCGGTTGAGGCGCGTATTCAAGTTATTCTTGAATTCTGCCGAATGATGACTTTTTCGTTCTCCTGATGATGAAGAATGACAATTTATGTCGCAGGATTCTGCAGCTTGCTCTTTCTTGGCAGTAGACATAAGAATCAGCCTCCTTGGTTATAATATAATATACCCCCGTAGGGTATGTCAAGAGGCATTCCTAATTCATCCACAGATGATCTCCACCGGTAGTTTGTCCCTTTATTACCGCCGTATTCTTCTATGGTTGGCTATACATCTCTATTTTTCAAAAAAACTATTGCCTCCCTATTCAAATTTGAATATAATAAATTTTGCTTCCAATTATGAACATTTTTCGAACAGAACTATCACTATTTAGAAGAAGGAGCTGCGAAGCATGCATACTAAAGAAAGTAATCTTAAACTCGTAGTAGTTGGCCTGCTGCTTGGTATTCTTATGTCCGCAATGGACAATACCATTGTAGCTTCAGCTATGGGAACGATAGTCTCAGATCTCGGCGGTCTGGATAAAATCGTATGGGTCACCTCGGCTTACATGGTAATGGTAATGGCCGGGACCCCTATCTTCGGCAAGCTCTCTGATATGTACGGACGTAAACGTTTTTTCATTTTCGGATTGATTGTATTCCTGATTGGCTCGGCTCTGTGCGGTACTGCCACCAGTATCACACAGCTCAGCATTTACCGTGCCATTCAAGGGATCGGCGGCGGTGCACTAATGCCAATCGCCTTCACCATCGTTTTCGACATTTACCCGCCTGAAAAAAGAGGGAAATTGACCGGTCTCTTTGGAGCCGTCTTCGGAATTTCCAGTGTACTTGGACCTTTACTCGGTGCCTATATTACCGACTATGTTGGTTGGCAGTGGGTATTCTACATTAACCTGCCGCTAGGAATTATTGCACTGTTCCTGATTGCAACTTCTTATAAGGAGTCGATCTCCCACGCTAAACAGCGCATTGACTGGGGCGGAGCCTTCACTCTGGTTGGCGCGATTATCTGCCTAATGTTCGCTCTGGAACTTGGTGGTAATCAATATGCTTGGGATTCCAGTGCCATCCTTGGCTTATTCGTAGGTTTTGCTGTTCTCTTGCTGGCGTTTATCCTTATTGAGAGAGTAGCTGCTGAACCTGTGATCTCGTTCGCTATGTTCCGCAAACGGTTGTTTGCAACAAGCAGCGTGACCAGCTTATTTTATGGTTCTGCTTTTATCGTAGCTACTATTTATATCCCTATCTTTGTGCAGGGTGTATTTGGCGGCTCAGCTACGAACTCAGGGCTGATCCTTATGCCGATGATGATCGGTACGGTCGTTGGCAGTCAGACCGGGGGGCTGCTTACAACAAAAACCAGCTTCCGCAACATTATGATCCTATCCGCAGTCTGCTTTGTCGCAGGGGTCTACAGCCTAAGCACTTTATCACCAGATACCTCCCGCCTCATGCTTAATGTATTTATGGCTCTGACTGGGTTCGGCGTAGGCTTTTCCTTCTCCGTGCTGAGCATGGCAGCTATCCATAATTTCGATATGCGTCAACGGGGGTCGGCAACATCAACCAGTACCTTCATGCGCTCCCTTGGAATGACGCTGGGAATTACGATCTTCGGGATTATTCAGCGGAATAGCTTTACTAACAGTCTAAGCGATGCTTTTGGCGGTAGTGAACAGTCAGCAGCTTTCGGAGATCCACGCGCTGCGTTAACACCTGAAGCAAGAGCGAAGATCCCTGCTGAAATATTAGAAAAAATATCAAGTGCGTTATCCACCTCTATTGCTCAAACCTTTATGTGGGCTTTGATTCCTGCAGTGCTCGGTCTAGTCTTTGTACTGCTCATGCCAAAAGACCGTCTTACCATTCCTGCTAAAGCTGTTCAGGCGTCAGAGGGCAAAAGGTAACCATTATGTCCATGAAATTAGCCATTCTAGGTTTACTGCTGGAGCGGAACATGCATCCCTATGAAATCACATTAGTGATGAAGGAACGTTCCATGGACCGGATCACGAAGCTGCAGATGGGATCACTCTATTATGCTGTGGATAAGCTTGCACAAGATGGTTATATAGAAGCCTTAGAGGTCATCCGCAGCAGTGATCGGCCGGACAAAACAATCTATGCCATAACGGAGCAAGGTAAAGCTTTATTCGAACAGCTTATCCTGCAACAAATTAAGAAAAACGAACCCTTCTATCATCCGATGTATATGGCCCTGGCTATGTCCCGTCATATCGATCAGAGCAAGGTTGAGAAGCTGCTCGAGGAACGCCTACGGGAAACAGAACATCAGGTTAATCTGGCTTATCAGGTATACGAGGAGCATATCTCCATCGTGCCTCGTTCTGCCCTGCATCTAATGTACGGTACATATGAGCACACCCTGACTGAGCTGAAATGGCTGCAGCGCCTATACGATGATGTTGTAGCACGCAAGCTAAAAGACATAGGGACACCGTTGAATTTAGAGGCCTAATGGCCTCTTTTTCTGTTTAAGGGAGTCAAAATACGTTTATTAACGAGCACAATATCCATTAAATCTCAAAGGAAGACGAGGCGGTAAAAATGACCCAAGAAAAACATCAGCTGAATAGTGATAAACGGGATCACCCGGAACAATATCCAACAGAGAAAGAAAGTCTATTCGATCTTCATGAAAGTGAGCAGAATGTAGACCCAATTCCGATGGAAGATTTGACACTGGAAAAGCAAGAGGAAAAGAATAAAGAGGAGACCAAACACCGCTCTTCCAGCGACAAAAAATACCATACGGGCTTCTGAGAGTGTACAATAACTACAAGTACGCAATCATATTTTCCAAGGAGGAATCACATTGTTGAAAGCGTTACCTTTAAACAAGCGCGGGATTCCCGCAAGCCGCATTGCTTTAGGCTGCATGGGACTAGGCGGTGACTGGGACCATGAGCCGATTACTGCGGAGAATGTTAAACAAGGGCATGAAGCGGTCGATGCCGCACTTTCCATCGGCATCAACATGTTTGATCATGCAGATATTTACACTCGTGGCAAGGCGGAGAAGGTATTCGGTCAGATTTTTAAGGATCGTCCAGGACTACGTGAAGAAATTATAATTCAATCTAAATGTGGAATTAAGCTAATGGAGCCTGGGGACAGCACTAATACGTTTGATTTCTCTGGCCAACATATTCTGAACAGCGTGGATGGAATATTGTCACGACTTGGGACCGAATACATTGATATTCTTCTATTGCATAGACCCGATCCCTTAATGGATCCTGAGGAAGTAGCCTCCGCATTACATCAACTGAAGGCCGCTGGTAAGGTTCGCCATTTCGGGGTTTCCAATATGAGCGCCGCTCAGATCAAGCTGCTGCAGACTTATTGCGATGAACCTTTTATCGTAAACCAGCTGCATATGAGCTTGGCTAAGATCAGCTGGGTGGATGCTGGAATCAGTGTAAATCGTGAACCCTGGAAGGATATTATCTTTCCTGAGGGAACCCTTGAACATTGTCGAATGGAGAACATTCAGCTTCAAGCCTGGGGACCACTCGCCCAAGGTCTATTTAGCGGGCGTTCATTAGAGGATCAACCGGAGAATATCGTCCAAACAGCAGCTATGGTCCAACAGCTTGCAGATGAAAAAGGAACAACACCCGAAGCTATTGTATTGGCTTGGCTAATGACACATCCAGCTGCCATTCAGCCTGTTATTGGAACTGTGAATCCGAAGCGTATTACTGCCTGTGCCGATGCGGACAAGCTGGAGCTTAGCCGTAAGGAATGGTACGACCTGTATGTTAGTTCACGTGGTTCAAAACTTCCGTAACATATACATTTATATTCTCAACTTCATTACTCCACTTATACCCGGCTCGCGTTTTTACTGCGAGCCGGGTATTTTTATGCGAATCACCCTAATAGATCGTTCTTTATTGCGAATATATTTAGTAATCGAGCGATAAATAGAGTTATTCAGAGATAAATTATCATTTTTGTTCTTTATAGAGTACAAATGCGCGTTATTGGCAGTTTTCTTTTTGTTTTATTCCATGTATGATTCATTACAGAAGTTGTTCTTAATAAAGAACGATAATAACGAACCAAAGAAACAGACATTGAGGGGAGGTATTCCTCTGAGACCCAGATCAGCAAGGAGAAGACCTAGAAGAAACAGGAAAATTGGTTTACGTATACTGCAATCAGGAATGGCTGTCTCCGTCTTATTTCTATATACCTCGCAGCAAGTTGGTGGTACCTATGGAGGCTTTGGAGCTGCTGCGCAAACCACTAGCACGATTAGCTTTTGCGAAGTATTTCCGAATTCGATCAAGGCACTGCTTACAGAGTTCAAAGAGCATGTTAATCGAGCGCTCACTTTAAAAGAATCACTACAACCCTTTTCCTCATCAGCTAACTACTCGGACGTTTCGGGAATAGAAGGGATGTCGCTGGAAGAGCTTGATGTCGCTGCACAAGAGATTTCTTCGCAAATAGCGGCGCTTCAATCCCAAATAGATAGCGTTAACGAGCAACTGGCGGCTAACAGCCAAATTTGGAATCAAATCCACAATGAGCTAAGTGCAGCAGCAGCCTTACTCTTCCAGATAGGAGGATATATGACTTCTCTAGATTCAAACTGTCTAGAAATCAAGGATGAGCAATTTTTCAGAGATTTACAAAGCAGCCTGAATCAAAGCGGTGTGATCTCGGAATCCTTGAATGCTTCCTTAAATGGAGTTATTAGTTACCTAACCTCCATACACGATGTCGGTCTTCCATTCGCTTCGGTAGTTACCAGTGATGTTTATGGACAACTTGAATTACGCGAAGGAGAGTTCCCACAGCCACTGCCATTCCTGATTACCTTCACTCAACCAGATGGCGTGATCTCTAGCGACCTCACCTCCACTTATGAAGCTCTAAATACCGAATTGACTAACCTTAAAGAATCGGCAACCTCAGGTATCACTACCCTTCAAGATAAACTCCAAATGATCAGTCAGACTCGCGAGCAAAAACTAGAAGAGCTTGAAAAAGCTCGGCTAGAAGAAGAGCAAGCAAAGAAAGAAGAAGAAGCGAAGAAGGAAGAAGAACGTTTGGCTGAGGAGAAAAAGCAACAAGAAGCCGAGGATAAAGCGAAAGCTGAGGCAACCCCTCCAACGTCAGGTGAAGCTGCTCCGGAAGCCCCAAATAAAGAACAACCTGAAGCCCCAGCCACTGACCCGGTTAAGCCGGAAATTGGCGAAGAGCTCACAATTCCAAAAGATGTTCCTCAGCAAGAGGCTCCACAAGAGACGGCAAAGGCGGAAGACAGTACGACTACCCCGCCGGTAGCAACCCAAGCTCCTTCGGACCCTCAACCTGAGAAAGGTGGAGAATAAGATGCGAATTAAAAAAATTATCAATAATACCTTATCGAGCTTAATGCTTGTGATCTTTATTCTGCTGGTGGCAGCCGTAGTGTTATCCAAGGCCTCCGGTGGTGAACCTGCTTTCTTCGGATATGAGATCAAAACCGTACTCTCAGGATCGATGGAACCAGGAATTCAGACAGGCTCAATTGTCGCATTAAAACCCGGAGGGGATATGAATCGTTTCAAACCAGGCGATGTCATCACCTTTAGGAACGAAGATAATCTGCTCATTACTCACCGGATTGTAGAAGCGACCGTCAATAACGCTACTGGTGAAGCTGTTTATCGCACTAAAGGCGATAACAACGACGCACCCGACATGAACCCTACCAGTTCTGCGAATGTTGTAGCTCAGTATACCGGGGTCACTGTACCCTATGTCGGTTACGCTATGAATTTCGCGGTTTCCAAAGCTGGAAGTGTAGTCCTCATGATCGTGCCTGGCTTGATGCTTCTGCTCTATGCTCTGTATACCTCTTGGAAGGCTGTAGCTGCATTAGAAAAGAAAAATGCTGCCCTACTGCCAGCCTCACCGCCCCCAACAGAAACACAGCCCTAAGTTGATTGTCCACTTCCGCTTACGAACCGGAAGATACAATATATAAATTTTATAAAAAATTCAAACACAAATTTGAGGAGGAATTTTATTATGGGTATCAAGAAAACATTGGGTCTTGGCGTAGCATCTGCAGCACTGGGTTTATCATTAATCGGCGGAGGAACCTTCGCATACTTTAGCGACACTGCGCAAAGCACAGCTACATTCGCAGCGGGTACACTCGATCTGAACTCCGACCCTTCTGTCATCGTTAATATTCCTAACCTGAAACCAGGTGATACTGTAACTAAATCCTTCAAATTGAAAAACGATGGTTCGCTCGATATCGGATCTATCATTCTGAATACATCGACTCAAATCACGGATGCTAAAGGAGATAACTACCTGGATTTAGCCGAGTTCATTAAAGTTAAATTCCTTAGAAATAATGATAAAGGAGTACCTATCGTCTCTCCTGAAAATGTAGTTTATGAGACTACACTTGCTGCTTTAAAAAGTCAGCATCCGGATCTCGTAAAAAATACAGGTTGGGATCAACTCTTTACCGAAGCATCCGGTATTAAAGCCGGTACCAATGACAGCTTCTCCGTCCAATTCGAATTTGTGGAAAATAACCAAGATCAAAATATTTTCCAAGGCGATAGCTTAACACTGACTTGGGATTTCGTAGCTAAACAAGGTGCGAAAAAAGACTACTAAGATCAATAAAGTAATTTAATAAAATACTCGAAGAGCAGCAGATCCTGAATCCGGCCACGGATAAGCAGATTGCTGCTCTTCTCTTTACAATAAACTTTGTCCGATTTATTGATATTTGCTATACTAATAACAAAAATTACGGAGGGGCGTCAGCATAGTGCCACAGAATATGGGCCAACGTATCCAGCAGCTCCGCCTAGACAAGGGTTTCTCCCTATCTGAGCTTGCGGACAGAGCAGATGTGGCTAAGTCGTATCTTAGCAACGTGGAGAGAAACATCCAATCCAATCCATCCATCCAGTTTATCGAAAAGATCGCTGACGCGCTTCAGGTATCCATTCATGCCCTACTCTATGGAGAACCAAATGATGCAGAGGAATCACATTTAGATTCGGAATGGTTCCGATTGGTGCAGGAAGCTATGGACTCAGGCATTAGCAAACGCGAATTCAAAGAATTTCTGGACTATCAGAAATGGAAGCTCGATCAAAAGGATTAATACTTCCTACTAATCTGGTACGATCCTCTCTTCTACTAAATCATATCGAAAAAGGACACAGCGAAGAACCGCTGTGCCCTTTTTCGATATGTAACCCCTCTAATGTATTACTGCACGATCTGCACAGTTTTCTCATGAAAGAACTGGCGGATTTCATCTGCCTTAATGCCAGCCTTCTTAGCTGCTAATAATAAATGTACCCACTCTTGATCCAGATCAATAAACTGCTGTTCTCTGTTGCTACCCTGGTTGGACTTTTCCAAAAAATCTCCCCCTAAGATTTTACGTCCCCAGGCAATCCGGCTGTCATAGTATCTCTACCTTAGACCCGCGACTTTGTGCCCCTGCCTTTCGGCAAGTTTACCTTTTACTGGACCCTTTTCACGAAAGGATCTGCTTAAAAAACTATAAAATTACTATCTGCAATAACATTATACAAAAAGAAAGCGGAAAAGTGTGTCGATTCCTGGTTACTTTCTATTTTAAAAACGAAAAATAAAAGATTTTTTTTCAAAGATCTTGTCCGATTATCACGATACTCGTCCGTTACATAAAATAAATTGTACTAGCAAAATAAATATTTACTGACCTAATAGTTAAAAATAAGGATAATAGAATCATTTTAATAGGCCTTTAGAATGGGTAATGAGAAGAAACACCCTTCTTTTCATTAGAACAAGCTAACCTATACCATTTTGCGAACGTATTGGACGAAAGAATGAATTGATTACAGTGGCTGAAAGTAGCACAATAAGATGAGAAATGAAACCGCAATCATCACAGCTCCAGTAAGCGTTGACACAAAATGTCACGTATGGAGTTCATCCGTTAAGGAGGATGTATTCATGGCAGCCAAAGAGCCCTATAACGAATCCATTTGGAGTAAGTATTACGGACCCAATTTAGGCTACATTCAAGAAAGATATGAACAGTTTGTGAAAGATCCCTCCACCGTAGAAAATAATTATCGCGAGCTTTTTACAAATTCGGGACCCCCTCCCCTAACTCCGGATAGCGAACCGGCTCCTCAGCCGCGCATCTCGGGAGACACCGAATGGCTTAGAAAAGCAGTAAGAGCTTCCAAGCTAATCGCCAATATTCGTATATATGGCCATATGGCCGCTGAAATTGATCCGCTGGTACGCGATCAGAATCCCATGGCAAAATATCTTGAGCCTGAAACCTATGGGCTGACCCGCGAAGACCTGATTGCACTGCCTGCCACGCTTATATGGGAAAATGCGCCGAATGATGTGCATACCGGGTGGGATGCCGTGCAACGTATGCGTCAGGCATACACCAAGACTATCGCCTATGAATTCGGGCATGTGCATGAAGAAAAAGAACTGCAATGGCTAAATAGACAGGCAGAATCCACCAGCTCACCAGCACCCCTAAATAATACAGAACGCAAAGAGCTCCTGAACCGCCTGATTCAGGTAGAGCAATTTGAAACCTTCCTCCACAAGACTTTTGTAGGTCAGAAGCGTTTCAGTCTTGAAGGCAATGATGCTCTTGTGCCGATGTTAGACGAAATCGTACGCGCTGCTGCACATGACGGTGCAGAGCATATTTTGATGGGCATGGCGCATCGCGGTCGCCTCAACGTTCTTGCACATATTTTGGGCAAACCTTATGATATCATATTTTCAGAGTTTCATCATTCTCCGAACAAGGAGCTTTTCCCTTCCGAAGGCTCCACAGGCATTAACTATGGCTGGACAGGTGATGTGAAATACCATCTCGGTGCAGACCGTGCTGTCCGTGAAGGAGAAACCGTACGCACAAGAATAACACTAGCGAATAACCCAAGTCACTTGGAATTCGTCAATCCTGTCGTGGAAGGTTTCACTCGTGCCGCACAAGAAGATCGGAGCACTGCAGGACTGCCGAAGATTGATACCAGTAAAGCTATGGCGGTGCTGATGCATGGTGATGCTGCTTTTCCAGGTGAAGGAATTGTTGCAGAAACGCTTAATATCGGCAAACTTCAAGGTTATCAAAATGGTGGGACGATCCATATCATTGTTAATAACCGAATTGGTTTTACGACTGAAAGTGAAGATTCCCGTTCTACGCATTATGCGAGTGACATTGCCAAAGGGTATGAAATCCCGATAGTCCATGTCAACGCTGATGACCCAGAGGCCTGCGTAGCAGCCGTACGTTTAGCTAGCGCATACCGCCATCAATTCAAAAAAGATTTCGTAATTGATCTCATCGGCTACCGCCGTCATGGTCACAACGAAATGGATGATCCTGAAACCACACAACCTATTGTCTACGGCAAGGTTCGCAATCATCCAACCGTCTACAAGGTTTATGCAGAGAGACTGAAAAACGAAAAGGTTCTTACCGCCGAAGACGTACAAAAGATGAATGCTGAAGCAGAAAGCGTATTGCAGCGTGCGTACGATAATATGAAGGAAGGCAATCATAAGAAAAAAGAACCCAAAGCCTTCATTCCTCTACAAACGGACCGCGCAGCGGCAAACACTACAGCGGTATCCATCTCCAGCCTGCAGGAGATCAATCGTGAACTGTTGACGGTTCCAGCTGGATTCCAGGTTTATCCGAAGCTGGAGCGCATTTTACAACGTCGTAAAGATGCACTGAATGAGGGTGAAAAGGTCGACTGGGCACTGGCTGAAACGTTAGCCTTCGCTACCATTTTGAAAAATGGGACGCCCATCCGACTGAGCGGTCAAGATGCCCAACGCGGAACCTTCGCACATCGCCATCTGGTGCTGCACGACAGTAAAACAGGAGATTTATTCTCTCCGCTACATCAGCTAAGCGATTCCCGTGCCTCCTTTGGCGTATACAACAGTCCATTGTCAGAGGCATCAGTATTAGGCTTTGAATATGGTTATAATGTGTTCGCACCGGAAACCTTCGTAATCTGGGAAGCACAGTATGGTGATTTCGCCAATGCGGGTCAGGTTATTTTTGACCAGTTCATTGCGGCTGGACGCGCCAAATGGACACAGCGCAGCAATCTCGTCATCATGCTGCCGCATGGCTACGAAGGACAGGGACCTGAGCACTCCAGCGGTAGGCTGGAACGGTTCTTGCAGCTATCCGCTGAGGAGAACTGGACAGTCGCTAATCTGACTACCGCTTCGCAATATTTCCATCTGCTGCGGCGCCAAGCAGCGTTATGCGGGCAGGAAGATGCTAGACCGCTAGTCATTATGACGCCGAAAAGTCTCATTCGGAATACGCGCAGCACTTCTGCCGGAACCGAGCTGGCTTCAGGACAATTCAAGCCTGTATTAGCTGAATCTTTGCTTGGCCAGAAACCAAGTGAAGTTAAACGGCTCGTAGTCTGCAGCGGTAAAGTGGCTATCGACATCCAAACAGAACTGGAAGCAGCACAGGATAAGGATTGGTCATGGCTGCATGTTCTTCGCCTAGAGCAGCTTTATCCGTTCCCGGAACAAGAGTTAAGCGAACATTTAAACTCCTTCAGCTCCCTTCAGGAAATTGTCTGGGTGCAAGAAGAGCCGAAAAATATGGGCGGCTGGAGCTATAGTGAGCCTCGGTTACGCGCCATCGCACCAAAGAATGCCGGCGTAAGATATATCGGCCGTCCGGAACGTTCCAGCCCGGCCAGTGGTTATGCAGATGTGCATAGCTTCGAACAACGTAGAATTGTAACAGAAGCCCTAAAATCAAATTCGAACGTACAAGCGGCTGTACCGTCCTCTTAAGAGGACGGTATCACAATAGCGTAAACCATTATGTTTGGGGAGGAAACGGCCTGTGTCAGAAATCTTAGTACCCGATCTGGGAGAATCCATATCCGAAGGAACCATCTACAAATGGCTGGTTAAAGAAGGCGACACGGTAGGTCAAGGCGATGTGCTCGCTGAGCTGGAAACGGATAAAGTCAATCTGGAAATTAGTGCAGAGGTGGAGGGTGTCATCTCCACCATCCTGCGTCAAGCGGGCGAGAACGTAGCCGTTGGCGAAGCCATCGGCATCATTGGAGCCGCAAGCGGCAGTACGCCGCGGGCCGCTGAAAGCGAAGCCGAAGCGCCTAAAGCGGCACCAGCAGGCGGCAACGCAGTAGCAGCCGCCGCGCCTGTAGCCGCGCCCGAAGTGCCTGCAGCAGGTGGCGACAGCCACGCTGCATTGGCATCGCCGGGCGCACGCAAGCTGGCACGGGAGCGCGGCATCGACCTCGGCGAGGTTAGCGCCCGTGATCCTATCGGCCGGATTGGTCAGGCCGATGTGTCCGGTCATGGTGCAGCAGCGCCGCAGGCCGCTGCACCGGTAGCTCCGGCGCCGCAAGGCAAGCCGGAGCCAGCGAAGCCGGCAGCGAGCAAAGCCACGCCGGACGAGGGCAAAAACGTGGAGCGCAAGCGCATGTCGCGCAGACGGCTCACGATTGCCAGCCGCTTGGTCGAAGCGCAGCAGACCGCGGCCATGCTTACCACCTTCAACGAGGTGGACATGACAGCGATCCTCGACATCCGCAAGCGCCGCAAGGATGCTTTTAAAGAGAAACATGAAGTTGGACTGGGCTTCATGTCCTTCTTCACTAAAGCCGTGATCGGTGCGCTTAAAACCTATCCACTGCTGAACGCCGAAATCGACGGTGAAGATCTGGTCGTTAAGAAATTCTACGACATCGGTATTGCTGTTGCAGCGAAAGAAGGACTTGTAGTTCCAGTAGTCCGTGATGCGGATCGGCTCAGCTTCCCGGAAATCGAGCGCCAGATTGGCGAGCTCGCTTCCAAAGCACGCGCCAATACGCTCAGCCTCTCCGAGCTGCAAGGCGGAACATTCACCATCACCAACGGTGGCGTATTCGGCTCCTTGTTATCCACACCGATTCTGAATACACCACAGGTGGGTATTCTAGGGATGCATAAGATCCAACTGCGTCCGATCGCGCTGGACGAAGAAAGAACCGTAAACCGTCCAATGATGTACATCGCCCTTTCCTATGATCACCGGATCGTTGACGGCTCTGAAGCGGTAAGCTTCCTCGTCAAAGTGAAGGAATTGCTGGAAGATCCAGAAGCACTGTTGTTAGAAGGCTAACGCTCTTCGACTTTTCGACTTAAGAATATAAAGAAGGTATCCCTGCAGCTCTCGCTTGGGGGATACCTTCTTTTATATCTGGATCGACTTGCTGCCTTCCCTGCATACGATTTAACTGTATTTTATACACTTATATCTTTCTGATCCGCTCATATCCTCTTCTCTAATTGCATTCTCTACAACTAAAATCCGTAAAAACGTCTATTTCCACTAATCTAACCAGTAATAACTGCATCAAATACAACTAAACGACCTATATACAGCTATTGGTGAACTTTAATTGCACATAATACAACTAACTTAGCGCATGCACCTACAAACTACTAACTACTAACTACTAACTTCAAACCTCAAACCTCAAACTTCAAACCTCAAACTTCAAACCTCAAACCTCAAACCTCAAACCTCAAACTTCAAACCTCAAACTTCAAACTTCAAACTTCAAACTTCAAACTTCAAACTTCAAACTTCAAAACTCTACTTCAATAGCTCCTCAGCCAGCTGTAAAAATTGCTCCATGGTCAAAATCTCATCTCCATAGCTGGTGAGTGTATAATACGCGTCCTGCTTCTCGTTATACCAATTCAGATAATCATAGCTGACTTCTTCCCTTACTACCTTGTTATAGATAACATCTGTGCCTGCGACTGTGAGCTTATTAGCTTGATTCTCAGATGTTTGTTCCACGAAAACCTTGCCGCCATGCATGAGCGTTGCTGAGATCCCTATAAAAGCATTGTTCTTCGAATAAGTTACACTTAGCCCCCCTGGCTCAGACCACGGTATAGCCTTCATAAACAAATTGCGCGTCCCCTTATCCTTATATGCCTGAGCGGTAAGATCATTTAATGTTTCCTTATACAGAGAACCTAGCTTAGCTGTATCCGTAGTCGGAGAATTAGGATGGATTACACCATATTTAAAAGCGTACCCCGCTGCCGTTTCGGGAAGCATTGGCGCCCCTGTTCTTTTGATTTCTTTTATAAAGTCAGAATACGCATCTATCCGCTGCTCTTTATACTTAAACTGCAATTCTGTCGCCAAGCCTGCTGCACCTGCTTTATTTTTCACAAGATAGCCGATCAATTCACCCGGTTTAGCGAACTGTTCTGCTTGCTGCGCATATTTATCATAAGAAGCCCTCTCTGCAGATTCTGTCGGCGCAATATGTTGAACCTTCACTACTCCTTCACTATTGCGGATTTGGATATATTCAGATGCAGCATACGCAGTCACAGAGATCAGCAGAAACAGCGTTAACATGCTAGCCACTGCCGTTGTTTTATTCATCACCCTCAGCGAGAACGATCGCTTTCGACCTGTTATGCCAGTAATACGCCCCATGACCTTATCTTCTACATCTACCTCATCCAAAAGTTCATTGCCAGCCGAGGCATAAATTATATCTTGGTATTCATTGCTGATTTTGTTTCTTTCCATGTGATCTCCTCCTCCGACTTCATAGCTTCCTGAACCTTTAGCTTGATCCGATTCATTCTTTTAGTTAGCGCATTGGGACTGACCCCTAGAATCTCACTTATCTCTGCATAAGTTTGTTCCTCAAACACCCGCAGAATAAGCATGTTTCTCTCCTCAAGCGACAATCGCGCTAAAGCTGCAGACAATGAAGGACTATACAACCGAGCATCCAGCTCCTGTTCAGGGCTTGCAGACAGTACTTCCGGACGAAAAATACGCATGACTTGCTTGTGCAGACGACGCCTGCGCAGCAGATTTAAGCAATGATGATATGCGATACGATAGAGCCAAGCCGAGAAATGCATTTGCGATTTGTATTGCTGGATAGATTGATAACCCTTTACCAAAATATCCTGAACCGCGTCCTCCGCATCCTGCTTGTTTTCTAACAAACGATAGCAATAGCGATAGATCGGCTTTTGGAATACTCTTACAATTAAAGCATACTGCTCGGAATCCCCCTCCTGAATCCTAACGATTAGCTCTTCCAACTCTGTCGAGTCTAGCGAATCCTGTGGCGATGTAAGCACCTCCTTAACCTTTATATCTCTATAACACTTGACTGCCGAAAAAAGTGCCTATGTAAACCAAACTAAAGGAAATTTTATAAAAGGTGATAATCACAGCTTCGGAGAATATTTGAATTTCTGACGGCTGGTGTGCCCGGATTTCTTACTTATACCATTATGCACGGTTAAAATCTGGTGAGTCTATGCTTAGCAGATGCATAACAAAACCTCCCATTAGACCTGATAACTCCAGGTTTGCTTCTAATGGAAGGTTTTTTAATAAGGCTTCATTATTCTAAGACTGAGGTGTAACTTCAAAGCCTACTAGATTGTAAATTGTACAAAGGCTACTCTCTTATCATGGAAGGAGATAGAGTGATCGTAATCGTCTTATCGAACGGGGTCATAAAATTGACCAACACCACCTTGCAGTTATCCTGTAGCTTCGCCTCACGCACCGTAGCCGCCAGATGGCCAAGCTCGCCCCCTGTCAGTTCAATCCAGTCCTCTTCACAACTATAGCGGAGGTTACCGCCGTTCCAGAGATAATGGTCCTCTCCGACAGCCTGCAATTCGCCCGAAGTGAAACATCCTTCCCGTCCAAAAACGAAAGACAACTGTGTCATAACCTCTCTAGGCTCCTCAGCATGCAACCGGAGGGTCCACCCTCTGTCCGTACGCTGAACCTCCGTCTCCACACGGAATGTCTGTTCATGCGTAAGTGCGCGGCTCTGGTGCGGGAGCAGATACCAAGGGCTTACCGGCTCCGCAGATGTTTGCGGAAGCAGTTCGCCTTCGACAGGACCGTAATACCCCTTCTTTTGTTCTCCTGACAGGTGGTATCCTTCCGGCAATTTGACCATTTTCTGCATCGGTACATATCCCGGAGAAAAGTAAGAAGCCAGCTGCACTGCAAGCAGCCTGACGGCACCGTGACGGAGTGCAAAAAAAGACGGCGTCTCTGTGATTAAGGTCACGCTAGTGTTCCCGTCCCTGTAGCGCGCAACCGGTGCTCCGAAATCAGTATGCAGCCGGCTGTGGTAAATTCGCCCTTGATGGCCGGACTTCTCCATATCCTGCAGATAGCCGTGTCGCGGAAAATCGCCGTTCAGTATTTTCTCATATTTTACAGGCAGAGCTGCCGAATCTTCAAAAGGTTGCTGAAGCTCCGGCTCCAGCAGCATCCGTACAAGTACGTTGACAGAGCAGACCCCCGGATTTTCCAGTGCACTGCCTGCCCATTCGGCCATCCCCGCAAACAATGGCTCCTTATCGAAACGGGCCAGAATAGCGTACGGTAAATAATATGGAGACAGGTCGTGAAAGCTCCCCAGATCCTGGCGCCCAGAATAATCGGTCACAACCTCGCCCTTAGGATGCACCAAATAGACCATCATGTGTAAATTCAGACGAACTGGCTCCAGCAACTGCGGCCGATCCAGCAGACGAGCGGCATGAATCAGCATGATGTCGCTGACCGCACTATAAATACCGTTGCTGCGCTCCGTCCATTCTCCATCAGGTGTAATATCCATCCCTTCTGCCAACCACTGATCCGCCCGCTGGACAGCCTCCTCCAGTCCGAACAGTTCATGCAGAAATCCCAGTGCTGCACACAATACCCAACGGTGATTCGGCGTGTGACAGCCCCCTGTAAGCATGACGGGAATAGTTCGCTTAAGAAACAGAAGCATATTATCAAGCACCTGTTGCAGTGGTGCCCAATCCTGCGACGCCAACAGTTGGTATAGCTGAGCGTAGCCGACGATGACAAAGGCTGTGTCCGGGGGAGAATGATAGTTCGTCCAGCCCGGAGAGATCGAGCCATCCTCATGTTGTGCACGCAGCACGAACTCCGTCGCCAGCAGCAGGCGGGCCAGCAGCAGCTCATCACGGTAGAATGCGGAATCCGGGTTAACCAGAGCCGCTCCCCAATAACACATATCGGTTGGCGTGCCGGTCGTATGATTAACCCAGGCAACGCCAGTACCCGGATCTATTATCCCTCCGTAATAGCGGCTCGTCGGATCAAGCACCTGCCGGGATAATCCCTCCACTGACGCTCTATCATTACTGGCTACCAGTTGCTTGTACATTATACTTCCCTCCATGTTAACAATCTGCTCAATGTCTGGGTGGTAACAGGAGCTGAAGCCGCGCCAGCTCTTGTCGGATACGTTCAGGAATTTCCGTGAACAGTTGAATCCAAGAAACGAACAATTCCTCCCGGTCCGCATATTCCCAGATCGAATAGGACAGGGAAGGCGTGAACCGGCAGGTTTGCAGATAACGGTGGACAAGACGGTCAGTTTCTTCATCCGATGCCAGTATATCGCGGAAAAAGTCACCATAAATCAGACCCTCCGCACCTGCCCCATCCTGTGTACTGGATGCGAATCCTGGTAACAGCTCAAAGACTTCAGGGAACGGGGCGAGGGCATGCTTGCCGGGTTGGACATAGAGGTCCACCCGTGTTCCGTTTAGATTGCTGCTCCCGCGCAGCAGCGCTTTAAGGGATTTCCCGTGAAAGCTCGCTTCGGCATCCACCACTTCCCCGTCTCTACCGATATAAACCCACACATGCTCCAGATCATATAAATGCTGAATATCATAATCGTAATAAATCGCGTATTCCACAACGTTCAGCACATCCGGATGGTTCACAGCTAGACGGCGCCGGAAGGAAGGAGACTCCTCCTCCTGCCGCATCACCGTTATACCGAGACGTACCGGAAAAAATGGCTCGTTCTGATCGAAAAATAAGCGCGGAGCATACTTCATAGCTAACCTACGGTCTTCATCGTTCAACATCAGACCTGCCCTCTACGCGCCAACTTGGCCATAAGCAGCCGATGACTTTCATCAATCTCTTCCGGCTGGCAAGCTGCCTTCAGCTCATACACCTTGACTCGCGCCCGTTCAATCATCGGCAGATAAGCATCATAGAATTCCATATTCCTGCTATTTACATAAGGACACCAGTGATCAGACAGACCGATGGTCTCATGAATGTGAACACCTACAATATCATCCATCAGACCTTCCATTTCCCCCACACTGTCGTACAAACCCAAACGGTCCATCATAATGGCATGCCCGGTGTCATACCATATGCCCACAGGCGCTCCCTTTAGCGCCTTAATAATCGTTTTGGCTTCCGCAAGCGTCGGAATCTGCTGCGGTTTGGAACGTGTTTCGATACCAAAGCGGACGTTTAGCCCCGCAGAAACTGCCCGGTTACATACTTCATCTAGGCTTTCAATAATTTTCTGCACATAGCCGGCGCTGTAAGCTTCCCGCCGCTCCATCAGTTCCGCCCATTTGCTGCGATAAGCGTTAGAATCTCTACCCTCTCCGTTATAAATCTGCTCCAGCTCTTTACTGATATCATTTGGAAAGGGTACCTCACCGGGATGCACAACAACGGCTTCTCCTCCGTAACGCTGAGCGTACTTAGCCGAGCCAATCAGCAGCTCAATCGCCCGCTGCCGCTTCTCCTCATCCTCAAAACCTAGCAGCACGGAATCTGTGCCATAATCGGAGTCATGCACATGCGGGAAGGTGTTGTGGACACTGGAGATCCCCATCTCCCCCCGCTCAAGCATCGGCTCGATCGTTTCCAGCATTTCCTTAGTCACATTATAGTTCAGCTCCACCCGCTGAAAGCCGAGATCGCGGATTTCCCGCAGCATGGCGTCACCGGCAGTGTGGCGCTTAATGTTCCAGCAAGTTGAGAACGAAAATATGCCTTTGTCCTCCATAATTATGTTTTCCTCCCTTGTTACAGCTTACGGTTCAACCTTTTACGGCACCAAGCATTACACCGCTGACAAAATATTTCTGCAGCCATGGATATACGGCAAGGATCGGTACTGTTGCAAAGATAACGGTGGCCGCTTTTAGGCTCTCTGGTGTCAGCGGGGTTCGGTTGGCACCTTCCATTTGTGTCAGTTCGGATACCATGTTGTTCTGCACCATCTGGAACAGCTTAAGCTGGAGCGGATACAAATCCGGATTATTGATATACATCAAAGAATCCTGAAAGCCGTTCCACCTTCCCACTGCGTAGAAAAGAGCCAACGTGGCCATAACCGGCATGGATAGCGGCAATATAATACTCATCAGTGTACGAAGATGGGAACTGCCATCGATCTCGGCGGATTCCTCCAGGCTGGCAGGAATGTTATTGAAAAAGGAGATCAGGATAATCAGGTTAAAGGGGCTGATCAGACCTGGCAGAATAAGCGACCAGACCGAATTAATCAAATGTAAATCACGGATCAACAAATATTCAGGAATAATACCGCCGCTGAAAAACATGGTGATAACGATCAGATACATAAAAAATTTGCGGCCCTTCAATTTTCTTTTGGTCAGCGGATAAGCTGCTGCGACAGTGAAAAGCATACACAGCACCGTTGTGGCAAACGTCAGAATAACCGTAAAGACAAGAGAGCGGATCATCGCATTATTGGAAAAAACATTAATGTATGCATTCCAGTTCAATTCAATGGGGAAAATCGTTACTTCTCCAGAAGTAATTGCCCGGTTGGAACTAAGCGACACGGCAATCACATGCAAAAACGGAGCCAAGCAGAACAACACGAACAAGGCAACAAACGTTATATTGACGATATCGAATATCCGGTTTGAGATACGTTCACTCATAGCACTCCGCCTCCTTCTTTCTTTATCATAAAATACCGTCTCCGGTCACTTTTTTCGAAATATAGTTGGAGCCAAAAATAAACACCAGTCCCACCACGGCCTGGAACAATCCGACTACGGTAGCCAACGTATATTGTCCGGATTCTAGACCCACCCGGTACACAAAGGTACTAAGCACATCAGAATACTCACGCACAGCAGTGTTACCGATAATGTAAGGACGGTCAAAACCGATGCTGACCATCTTTCCTAGATTGAGGATAAGCAGCGTCACGATAGTTGGTTTTATACTGGGAAGCGTAATGTAACGGATTTTCTTCAGCCTTGTCGCTCCATCCACTTCAGCAGCTTCAAACAGCTCTCGGTTGACACCGGTTAACGCCGCCAGATAAAGGATAGTCCCCCAACCAGCACTTTGCCAGACGCCTGTGAATAAGTAAGTGATCAGCCAGGGATTTTTTTCAGTCAGAAACGGAATGGGAGTAAGGCCTAAGCTCTCCAGCACACCGTTCACCATACCGGACTGGTTGCCGAATAATTGATACACAATCCCCCCGATGATCACCCAGGAAATAAAGTGGGGGATATACAAAATCGTCTGCGATATTTTCTTGAACCACACCGAACGAATTTCGAACAGCATAATCGCCAGGATAATCGGAGCCGGAAAAGAGACCAGCAAATCCAGAAAATTCAGCATAAAGGTATTGCGCAAGGTGGTATAGAACTCTCTCATTCCAAAAACCTCGCGGAACGCATCAAAGCCGATCCACTCGCTGCCTCCAATCCCTTGAAACAAATTGAAATCCTTAAAAGCAATCTGCACACCATACATCGGACCATAGCGGAAGATCAGAAAATAAATAATAGGCAGCGAAAGCAGCGCGTACAATTGCCAATACCGTCTAAAGTATGTCGCTTTGCTCAAGTCGTTTTCCTCCTAAGGAGAAAAACCGGGTGGAGCGCAGCACCATCTCCCCCCGGTTTTCACTATATATTTGTTTATTGAGCCGAAAGTTCCTTAAACGACTTCTCCAGTTCCTCTTTCAGTTTGGTTCCGCCCAAAGTCATGTAATCTTTCATTTCCTGCTCGTAAACTGCTTCAAACTGCTCTGGTTTGGCCATTGCTGTCTTTACAATAATTACGTTGAGCTTATCTTTAAGCGTTGTGCCATATTGGGATTCCGCTTCTATCGGCTTGCCGAAGACGAGCGGACCCACCGTGTCAGCGTTGGCGATAGCGATTGATTGAGTCAGCATCTCCCGGTTACGTTCCGGGAAGCCCAGCGCCCATGCTTTTTCATTAGTGGCCTGATCACCAATGTTTTTGCCGTTGGAGATAATGGCCATGTCACCCGCGTTAAACAGACGATCGGCGAACTCCTGGGAAACATCTGTTTTAGCCACTGGAATACCGTCTACCAGGTCGTAGTTTTCACCTTCAACGCCATTTTGGATATCAATCAGATTATTATCCGAAGCCATCCAATCGAGATACTTAACGGCTTCCACGGCGCGTTTACTACTCTTCGGAATCATGATGTACATGCCGTTGGAGGCATACCGGGATTTAATGTGCTTGTTATCAACGTTGGCGTTGGTTAAGACGTCTACCGGCAGCACCTTGCTTCCCTCTACATTTTTGTAGAGATTATCTAGGGTACCATCGGCATAGAACAAGACATCCACATCCTCCGACCAGTAGCCTACATTGCCGTTCTGGATATCCTTGGCCAACTGTGTTTTATCCTCGTCCAGACTGAAGTCCTTACTGATCATCCCTTCATTGTAGAGCTTATTAAGAAATTGCAGGGCATCCTTAAAGCCCTCATGCAGCGGCAGCTCATAACGTTGGCTGTAGGTCAGATCGCCGCTGATCGGCTTCATGAAAGAGAAAATCAACGTCTCGAATTGGGCTGGTGCCAGTGCCATGCCCATCGGGATGTTTTTGCTGCCGAGATTGCCCGGATCCTTTTCTTTAAACGCTTTCAAAGTGGTGTACAGCTCATCGGTCGTCGTTGGCACAGGCAATCCTAATTTATCTAACCAATCCTGACGGATGTAGGAGCTATAACGGCCTGTGATCGCCCGTTTACCAGGGATCGCATACTGTTGGCCTTCAAGCTGGCCGAACGCCAGCGTATCCTCGCCAATAAACTTTTTCAGATTCGGGCCATATTCATCGAGAATTTCTCCGACATCAGTCAAGCCACCTTGCTGGGCATACCGATAAAACACACTGGAATCATACGTAAATACGATATCGGGCACATCCGTATTGCTCGCCATCAAAACATTCAGCTTGGTAACTTCCTCAGAACGTTGGATAGGTACAAATTCCACATCAATGTTATTCGGATCTCCGAACTTTTCCTGCACTAGTTTAGTTAAGTAGTTATTGGTAATGGTATGAGGGGCTGGGCTGTTGCCGCGATCAAACACTTCCACCTTTAATGTAACGCGCTTGGCACTTTCGCCGGCTGCGGCACCCTCGGATGCTGTGTTGTTTTTAGAATCATTGGAACAGCCTGCTAGCAGAGAAACGCCCATTATTGCGGTTAATCCGATCCCGATTGCTTTCTTCAGAACTCCTTGATGTACGTTCACTGTCATTTTTCCATCCCCTTCGCCCTTGCAGGCTTTAATGGTGTATTTATGATCCCCTAGCCTTAACTCTATCCATCCCCAGCGGAATCCATAGCTCGTGATGCTTTTTACTGCCGTGCTACTGGGTCGCTTGTTGTTCTGGATGCCCACAGTATTTCACGAATTTCGGCAGTCTGACAATAAACCTCTTTCGGATGCTCATATCCCAGCAAAATCGGACTTCCGGTTTATCTATACAAACCATTTTCGTAGAATAAACCGCTTTCAAAAGTGTGAAAATAAAGACCGCATCGGTGTTCGCGCCCCCATCATAGAGGTTGGCGTGCACAGATGCGGTTATAAAAAACTATTGTTCACTTGCTATTGGATTAATAAAGTCGGCAGCCTATAGTCTGGAGGTCCCGCGCCCGCGCTTTAAAGAACGGTAGTCACCCGGCGTGATTCCTAATACTCGTTTGAATACCCTGCCGAATGTAATTGCATTCGCATACCCCACCTGGAGTGCAATATCCTGCAGCGAACATTCCGTTTCCACTAAAAGCTTTTCGGCTTCCTTCATGCGTAGCTCTGTTAGAAAATCAACAAATTTCATTTTAAATTCTGTTTTAAATAGATAGCTGGCATATTTGCCGGATACCTGAAACCGGTCGCTCAAATGCTTTAAGGAGAGATCGGGATTTGTAAAATTCTCTTCTATATAGTTCTTCATCTCGGTTACCATCGCCCGGTAGCTTTTAGTCTCACTGACAGAAACATAAGTGCGGAATAAATCAGTCAAATACTCAAACAAAATCCCCTTCATTTCATCTATGGATTCTGCCTCTTCCAGCCGCTTCAGCTGCTTCTCCGCATTTTCCGCTGACAGCTCATCCTGCAGCTGCTCAGACATGACAGCCACTTCCCGGCTCAGCATCTGTAGCATGGCCTGAATTAGAGAGCGAATATCATCATCTTGTAAATAATCCTGTTTAAAACCATCAAAAACACCTTCCAGCAGTTCCCGCCATTGGCCGCTCGACATCCGGAACTGCTTAACAAACTCAGCAATCATTTGTAGATACTTGAATGTCTCAAGAAGCGGCTGGCGCGTTTCTCCAAATTCCGTTAAAGCGATGTCTTCGTACATTAAAAGCTTGTGCTGCATCACATTCTCCGCTGCCGCATAGGAATCGCGAATCTCCCCTGGCCCAGCCGCCACTGGCCCGATAGCGAAGCTTAGGGAGAGGCGCAAATTCTGCTCCACCCAGGTGCGGCAGTCCTCAGCGAATACACGGATTTTCTCTGCCATCTCTTCATCACTTCCTGTGGTCAGGAAGAGAATTGCCGCCCGGTCAGTCCCAATCCACTCCGCCCAAGCCTGCAATTCCGCACTCCGCGCCAATTCTTGAAAGACATTCATCAGGGCAAATTTAAGCGTGTTCTGATCGCCCCTTGTATACCGATCTTGAAAAACCTTGTCGTAGCGGTTGATTTCGCTTAGCACAACCATAAAGCGGGATGTGGAATGAGCTCCGGAGAGCGGCGACAGCTCTTCCATCCGCTGGACGACATTGTCCAACCGTTCGCTTTGCAAGAGATCGTTGAAAAGCTTGCTGCGCTGTAACAGCAGATTCTCTCTGCTTTTCTTATCATAATCCGTCATATGGTTGATTAGATCTTCCAGCACCCCGTCAATGAGCATCATTTCGTCCGGTCTGTCGTTGGATTGGTCCAGCTTGCGAATTTGATGGCCTTCAATCCGGTTCATAATCACCTGAATTGGTTTATAGTTCCGCCGCGTAACATAGATCAGGTAAAAAATCGCGCACACAACCGTACCTAAGGCAATAGCTACCCAAAGGTAAGAAATCACCGACACCCAGCTGAATAGACTGCCCGTTTTGATCCCGCTGGAAAACGTCCAGCCAAGCCTTTCCATATATAAAGTGTTCAACTGCTTCCCATTCTTGGCACCTTCACTGTCCGAATGGGCCTGATAGACCACCTGTCCATCTGCGCCAAAGATGGTCAGAAAGGACAACTGTTCGTTGACCATACCGTCGACGATCTGTTCCATTCCGCTCATCTTGAGATTGATTACGAGCACTCCCTCCGAGCCGAAGGGCAGCGGCATTCCTTTATTTATGGTAAGCACACGTATAGACGTACGCTGAAATTCATCTTTGTATTCCCTAACAGGCTGCCAGCCTTCCGATAAAGAGCCGGAGGTGATGCGGCCAATCCAATCCTCGTCTACAAATCCTGAAAGGTCCTTTAATCCAGTTTCTGTTAAAACGCTTTCATTTCTCTTGTCATAAAGATAGATGGACTGAATATAGGGCGATTCACGCGTCAAGCTGCGTAGATTCTGGGCAACAGCGTAGACGGTCGCCATATCAATCTGGCCTTGATTGTTAAAATAACGTTTATAAGCATCGCTGCGTTCAGCAGCCTCCAGCACTGACAATTCAGCTTCCTTGATCGTTCGGTCCACATTATCCATAAGATAGCTGGCGGTGATACGGTCCGCTTTTTTGGTTTCCATTCGTGAAATATCATTAATAAATACAAAAGAGGCAAAAATCAGTATCGTCACAGTAAGCAAAAAAATAGGAAAGTAGGACAGCAGTAATCGGCGATACCAGGAACGGAACAATAGATAACCCCCTCTGTACAACCGTTAGGATACCCGGCCACGGTTTAGCCGTTAATGCACGAGTAGTTCATAGATATTTGGCTGCACCATCATGGAAATGGAAACTCTTCCGCCTAATTTGCTGCCATTATAACACATACAACATGAACCCGACCAACGAAGCCATTCGTATTTTACACCTGCTCATTAAAAAGGCGAGGTGCGCACAGCCATAGCCGTGAACCCCCGCATATAAATCTGTCCGAGCAGCCGCCAAGCACCAAGTGGTAGCCCTCCTCGGCCTATAAACCACTCAGATCTCTGATATAACGGCGCGCCTTGATCGCATATTCCAGTGGATCGGCAAGTGCCGGATCCTGCTCCGCTTCCACTACAAACCATCCCGTATAAGAGTAACTTGCCAATTCGGTGAAAATCTCCGCAAAGGATATACATCCATCGCCAGGTACGGTGAATGCGCCCGCTTTTACAGCCTGGAGAAAACTGAGCTGATCCCGCAGCACACGCTGAACAACCTCCGGACGTATATCCTTCAAATGGACATGTTTAATCCGAGGTAGATGGATGCGCAGCACCTCTAAGGGATTCTCACCGGCAAAAGCTAGATGACCGGTATCGAACAGCAGGGACACCTCTTCCGGTTCCGTGAGCTCCATTAGCTTAGCAATTTCGCCCCCAGTCTGCACCCCTGTCCCCATATGATGATGGTATACAAGCGCCATACCTTTTTCAGCAGCCAGCCGGCCAAGCCCACCCAGTCCATCGGCAAGTGCGGCCCACTCCGCTTCTGTGAATACAGGTTTATTAGCAAATAGCGGCGTATCCATTTGTCCCTGAATACTCCGCCCTTGCTCTGAGACGACAATCACCTTCGCACCCATCTCATATAAAAAATCACGATGCGCGCAAAAAGCCTCCGCTGTCTCCTCATATGGCCGCACAGTCAGATACGCGCTGAACCAAGCGCTGGCAATCTCAAGTCCACGAAGCTCCAGTGCCCGGCGCAGCCGTTCCGGAGAGCGTGGATACTTGTTGCCCACCTCGCTTCCCTGAAACCCGGCAAGCGCCATTTCGCTAATGCACTGTTCAAAGGTATTGTCTTTTCCCAGTTCAGGCATATCATCATTAGTCCAAGCGATAGGAGCAATCGCCAGCTTGACCGCATGTTCTTTGAACATCATCGATTCTACCCCTTCCGTTTCACAGTATTACTAATACTAATAACTGCGGGCCTTTCCAAGCTGTTCAAGCTTCTGCTCGTGGGCAGCCCGAACGGCCTCACTGCCGGACACTTCTGGAACACCAACATTCCACCAGGCTCCGTAACCATGTGTCATTGTCTTGGGCAGCACCTTAATGTCGATTAGGGTGGAACGATCCTGCAGCTGAGCCTCCCTCAAAGCGTCACGCAGCTGCTCAGCCGTTGACGCACGGAAGGTCTTCACTCCATATCCCGCGGCACTTGCTGCATAATCTATGCCTATCAGTTCGCCGCTCAGCTGACCTTCCGGGCCCCGGTAGCGGAATTCAGTCGCCATGCTATCCAGTCCTTGCTCCATCTGCAGGTTGTTAATGCAGCCAAACCCCATGTTATCTAGCAGAATGACGTTGATCTTCTTGTTCTCCTGAAGGCTCGTCACTAGTTCTGAATGCAGCATTTGATAGCTGCCATCGCCCACCAATGCATATACCTCCCGGTCCGGCTCCGCCAATTTCACACCGAGTGCACCGGAGATTTCATACCCCATACACGAAAAGCCATATTCCATATGGTAAGTATCCGGCACAGTGGAATTCCACATCCGCTGCATGTCGCCCGGTAAGCTGCCTGCGGCTCCTATCACAATGGCGTCTTTCGGAAGATATTCATTGAGAATCCCGAGTACCTGTGTTTGCGCCAGCGAAGTGTTCAACTTCGCCGCATATTCAGATAGCTTCTCGTCAAGATGTCCGGCAACTTCCGGCACGAAGGAAACTGAAGAACGATCTGCCTCCTGATTCACCGTATACTCCACGTCAGATAGACGCTTTCTTTCCACTTCCCATGCCTTTTTTGCCACTACAATTTCATCTGTATAAGCGGTGCGGTAACCACGCTCCTCCAACGTGGCAGACAGCGCTCTAAGACCTTCGGCAGCATCGCAGACCACAGCCAGCGCATCCAGCTTGGAGGCATGGTAGAGGGAAGCGTTAATTGTCAGGAACTCCACCTCGGGATGGGCGAACAAACTCTTCGAACCTGTCGTGAAGTCCGTAAACCGGGTACCCACACCGATCACCAGATCCGCTTCTGCGGCCAACGTATTAGCACAGCCATTCCCGGTAACTCCTATGCCACCGAGATTGTAGGCACAGTCGCTTGCCACGGCACTTTTTCCGGCTTGCGTCTCACCGAATGGGATGGCGAATTTCTCTGCAAATGCACGTAATTCCATCCCTGCATCTGCATACCGGACTCCACCCCCACAGACCAGCAGAGGTCGCTGTTTGCTGGCAATAAGATCAGCTGCCGCAGCAAGCTCATCCGGATGCGGAGTACGGGAAACGATCCGATGGATGCGCTTGCGGAAGAACTCAAGTGGATAGTCCCAGGCCTCCCCTTGCACATCCTGCGGCAGCGCAATCGTGACTGCCCCGGTGTCTGCCTGATCAGTCAGCACACGCATCGCGTTCAGCAATGCTGTCATCAGCTGCTCTGGCCGATAAATCCGGTCCCAGTATTTGCTCACCGCTTTGAAGGCATCGTTGACCGTTATCGACAGATTGTAGGTGTGCTCCATTTGCTGAAGTACCGGGTCCGGTTGACGGGTGGCAAAGGTATCGCCGGGGAGCAGCAGCACGGGAATCTGATTCGCCGTCGCAGTGGCAGCGGCTGTCAGCATATTGGCTGAACCCGGCCCTACCGAAGCGGTGCAGGCCATGATTCGCCGTCTGCGGCTCTGCTTGGCAAAGGCAGTCGCCGCATGCACCATTCCTTGCTCATTCCTCCCCTGATAGACCGTCATCTCACCCGGCGCTTCCTGAAGTGCCTGCCCCAGTCCAAGTACATTGCCATGGCCGAAAACGGTGAATATACCGTGTACAAAACGCTCCGGTCCATTGCCAAATTCCACATATTGCTGGTTCAGAAATTTCACCAGCGCCTGCGCCGTCGTTAATCTAATCGTATCCACGTGAAGCCTCCCTTTCGCCGTTTTTGTTACTGCCAGCGGGCAGTGACGACTTTTTTGCGTGTATAAAATTCAACCCCGTCGCTTCCATTCGCATGCAGATCGCCATAGAAGGAATCCTTCCAGCCGGAGAAAGGGAAAAAGGCCATCGGTGCTGGCACTCCGACATTGACACCCAACATGCCTGACTCGATATTTTCCCGGAAATAACGCACTTTCCCGCCGTCATTCGTAAAAATACAAGCCCCGTTGGCAAAACGAGAGGCATTGGCAATTTCAATCGCCTCTTCTACATCCTTGACGCGGATCACTGCCAGGACAGGCGCGAAAATTTCCTCCTGCCAGATTTTCATTTCCCGGGTCACTCCATCAAACAACGTTGGGCCGATAAAATAACCCTGTCCCTGCACCGCAGCATCCGCCCGGCCGTCTCTTAGCAGCTTAGCACCCTCAGCCACGCCTTGTTCAATATAAGCGACCGTTTTGTCTTTATGACTTTGGCGGATAACTGGCCCAAGAAACGTGTCGTCGTCCAAGCCATCGCCGATGTTCATCTGCTCACATTCACGCAGGAGGATGGAGATCAGCTCATCAGCAACCTCTTCCTGCACCGTTACCACGGAGCAAGCCATACAGCGCTCTCCCGCCGAGCCGAAGGCTGCGTTGACAATCTGTGTTGCTGAAGCCTCAAGATTCGCGTCGGCCAACACAATAGAGTGATTTTTCGCCCCTGCCAACGCCTGAACCCGCTTCAAACACGCCGTACCCTTCTTGTAGACATATTCGGCCACTGGCTGTGAGCCAACGAAGGAAATCGCCTTCACATCAGGATGCTCCAGCAGGCCGTTTACCACCTCATGCGCACCGTTAACCAGATTGAGCACACCTTTCGGAAGCCCGGCTTCCTCTAGCAATTCAACCAAACGCGCTGCCAGCAGCGGTGTGCGTTCGGAGGGCTTCAGCACAAAGGTATTCCCACAGGCGATAGCCAACGGGAACATCCAGCAAGGCACCATCATCGGAAAATTAAACGGTGTGATCCCGGCGACTACACCGATGGGATAGCGATACATCCCAGACTCGATGCCTGTCGCGATGTCGGGCAGCTGCCGGCCCATCATCAGCGTCGGCGCACCTGCCGCAAATTCCACACACTCAATGCCGCGCTGCACCTCTCCGTAGGCCTCTTTGAAGCTTTTTCCATTCTCCAGCGTGATCGTCTTCGCCAGTTCATCCCAATGCTCCACCAGCAGCTGCTGATATTTGAACAAGATCCGTGCTCTGCGCGGCACCGGTGTCTTGGACCAGCCTGCAAAAGCCGCCTTTGCCGCCGCCACTGCCCGATCAACATCGACTCTGCTGGACAGCGGAACCCTTGCCATCTCCTCACCAGACGCTGGATTGTATACCGTTTCTAAGTGCTCCGTAGCCGCCTCTACCCACTGCCCGTCAATATAGTTGTTCAGCACTTGCACGGTTTGCTGTGCCATTCTACTCACTCCTTCATCTCATTAATGCGATCCTGCGAATGTAATCTAATCTTGCATAACTATTCGATCTGGGGTTGTTTGAGTTGTGTCCTCTCCAACCTCCGGCTACTTACTCTGCACCTGAAATGATTTCCTCGTTAGACAATAAAAACGCTTCCAATTCATCCAAGGTTGGCATGGCATCCGAACAGCTGTGGCGGGAGATGACAATGGATGCCGACGCGCTGCCGCGGCGCATGGCCTCACCGACGCTTTCACCCCGCATTAGACTGTGAATAAAGGCTGAGGCGTAGGAATCCCCGGCTCCAAATGTCTTCAATACTTTAGCGGGAAAAATACCACTCCGATGCTTCTGCCCATCCGCCGTGTAGGAGATTGAACCACTCCCGCCATGCTTGATAACGACCAGCTTTGCTTGGTGCGAGAACCAGCGGTTAACTGTTGCTTCGTCATCTGCATCTGTTACATTGTACAGGCTCTCCATCATATTAAATTCCTCACGGGTACCGATGATACAATCGCATTTCTCAGCTGCCAGATTATAATAAACCGCTGTTTCTGCGGCTGACTTCCACGTATAGGGGCGGTAATCGAGATCAAAAAATACAGTGACATTGTGCTTGCGGGCGAACTCCAAAGCGACAAACACAGCCTCACGGGACGGACTTTGTGCCAGTGCAGTACCTGAGATCAGCAGTGCCTTGGACTTCCGAATATACTCTTCCGAGATCTCCTCCGTACTCAGCAGCAAATCAGCCACATGATCCCGGTACATCAGAATGCTGCACTCCTGAGGGCTCTTTATTTCAGTAAAAGCAAGCCCAGTCACTGCACCAGTCTGGTCAACACTCACCTGGCTATCGTCAATGCCATTCCTTTGCAGATAAGTTCGGATAAAACGGCCCATCTGATCATCGGATATCTTACCGATAAAGCCAGTGCGCATCCCTAGCCGTGCTGCTCCAATTATGATATTGGCAGGAGAGCCGCCAACATATTTGGTAAAGGTCAGTGTCTCTTCCATGGGTCTTCCGGTTTCATTAGCGTTCAAGTCAATACAGAGCCGACCGACAGCGATTAAATCCAGCGGTCGTGCAGGATCGAACTGTAAACCGTTCATTATGACGCCTCCTTGAGAAAACTTCAGTGAAATGGATTAATGAGATACAACAATCATCGGGGGTGGGTTAAGCGCTTAACCTAATTTCCATTAGTATAGTTTAGAAATTGGAGTTTGGCAATCCTGAACTTAAACGAAGTTGGGATCTGAACTCATGTACCAGAAAAAAACAAAGAAAAGACCTGTTCCTCGCCGCTAAGCGAAGTACAGGTCTTCAGATAGGAGTCGGCGTTCTTACTCCGTTTGTAGAGTTTGTGTCTTCCTAATGCGGTGCCGGTCCAGTGGAATGGCGGACTATCAGTTCCGGCATCAGCATGATCTTGCGCTTAGGACTATCGGGATTGTCGATAGATTCGTTCAGCAGAATCATCGCCTGTTCCGTCATCTCACGCAGAGGCTGAGCAATGCTGGTCAAGGTAGGATGGCAAATTTCAGCCAGCATTGTATTGTCAAAACCCACTACGGACAGATCACGGGGAATTGACAAGCCTGCGCTGCGCGCCTCCTTCAATATCCCAATCGCGAGCAGATCGTTGCAAGCGAATATCGCGGTCGGCCGGTCTTCCTGCGCCTGAGCCAGCATCGCGGCAGCCGCTTTGCGGCCGTTCTCCAGCGTGGCTGAGGTATGCGTGAGATTAGCCGGATTGTCAAAGCCAACACCTGCTGCCTTGAGCGCATCCATAAAGCCTTCCACGCGCAGCTTACTCCCCGGTAAATTGTCAGAGATAACGCCGAGCCTGCGATGGCCCAAGGACAACAGATATTCTGTCGCCTGATAGCCTCCCTTATAGTCATCCACCGTGACGCTGTTGCTCTCCATCATCCGGATATCAGCCGAAAATAACACAAGCGGCACGTGATCAGCCAGCAGGCGGCGGACCATATCCGGATTCCCTGTATGAGAAGCAATGATTATACCGTCCACCCGTTTGCGCAGGAGCAGTGAGATATACCGGGCCGCCTTCTCATCATCCCGGTCTGTACTGCATACAATTAAGTCGCTTCCCTGCTCCTGAGCATAATCCTCAATACCTCGGGCCGCCTCAGCAAAAAAGGGGTTGGAAATATCGGGAATCATCAACCCGATTGTTCCCGTTCGGCGACTCGTCAGCGCAGAGGCCACCAGACTCGGCTGGTAATTCAGCTCCTCCATGATCCGATGAACCTTCTCCCGTGTCTTATCGCTAATTCTCCCGTTCTTGTTCAACACCTTGGACACCGTAGCGATGGAGACTCCCGCTTCCCGTGCCACATCATATATCGTAGGTTTCATCGTTAGTGAGCCCGCCTTTACGTTCGTACAATCAATCCTATACCTAGATTATAAGGAACTCTTCTGACAGTGTCTATTAAGCGGTGCAAGGGACTCTGTTACTGTCGCGAACATTTGGTCAATACATCGACACAAAGAAGGAGCCTCCGCCTTGCGGAAGCCCCCTTTTCGTGCGTGCTGCTACACTATTCCTTCTTATCCTTCTGGTGTTGCTGCATCTCGAACAGCCATTCATGTTCCGGATCATTATGAAAAACCCATGTGCGGACCGGACCTGCCATCACATTGAGATAATAAGAATCATAACCCGGCGGTGCCGATACAGGATGATAGCCCTCCGGAACCAATACAATACTGCGGTCAGACACCGCCATCGTCTCATCGAGGCTGCGGTCATCATTATACACCCGCTGCACTACAAAACCATGAGCCGGGTTAACCCGGTGGTAGTATGTCTCTTCCAGATAAGACTCAGCAGGTAGATTGTCACAGTCATGCTTGTGCGGAGGATAGCTGGACCAATTGCCGCCACCCGTACGCACTTCCACGACCAGCAGGCTCTCGGCTTCACTCTGCTCAGGCAAAATGTTGACCACTCGCCGTGACATGCTGCCAGAACCGCGGGCTTCGGCTACAGTATCGCACGGAGTGATCAAACGTGGCGCATATTTGCCCGTTCCTGGTGCAAGGCAAACCGCAAGTTCCAGCTCCGTCAAGGCCGTAACTTCATAATGCCCTCCCGCCGGAATATACACCGCATACGGCGGCAAATCCTCAAATACAGACATACGTTCACCGATCCCGGCGAACAACTGGGCGCCTGCTCTCACATCCGCCTTGCCCGCCAGCAGCACCAGACAGATTTCATTCCCTTCCGCGCTGCGGCTCAGCGTATCCCCAACCTGCAGCTGGTACACTTCAAAACCTACATACTCCCATCCAGCGCTCTCCTTGCTAACTGCCGCTACAAGTCCATCTTTGCCGGGTGCTCCGGCTTTTATGATTAGATTGGACATCTTCACAGACCTCCCCCATCTTCAGCATCTGCATCCGCTTACAAAGCATGTGTCGCCGATATTCCCTCTCCGGCACAAGAAGACAACTTGACCGGAAGCCCGGTAAGATAGGATTCTTTAGCGGCTTCGGCAATCCGTTCCGCCTGTTGCCCATCAAGCCCGCTGCAAATGATAGGCTCCTGCAAGCGGATTGCCCGGGCAAATGCGGCAACCTCTTCCACGAAAGCCTGGTTATACCGCTCGAGAAAGAAATGAAGCGGCTGATCGCGTGTGACCGAAGCAGCGGTTGAAACCTCTACAGTTGTTGGACGGCAGTTGTCGGCGGTGGCTGAGCCGCAGGAACCGAACACCTCCACACGTTGATCATAACCATATACAGCCTTACGGCTGTTATCAATGACGCAGATTGCGCCACTGGCAAAGGTCAGCGTGATGACAGCTGTATCCACATCATCGCAGCGCCCAAACATCGGATCAACGAGATTGGCACCTCGGGTATAAACTTCTGTTACTTCCTCACCCATCAGATAACGGGCCATATCAAAATCGTGAATCGTCATATCCATAAACATCCCGCCGGAAGACCGCACATAAGCCTCACCCGGAGGCTGCGGATCACGTGATGTGATCTTCACAACATGTGGACTGCCTAGCTCTCCTGACTGAACCAGTTGCTTAAGTTTGCGGAAGCTAGGGTCCATTCGCCGGTTGAAGCCGACCTGTAGCAATACACCCTCATCCTCCACTATCTTCAGTGCCTGGTGGGTAAACTCTGACGACAGGCTGATCGGCTTTTCACAGAAAATATGTTTCCCAGCCCGGGCTGCTAGCTCAATCCATGAGGCGTGGGTATCCGTAGGTGTGCAGATAAACACAGCCTCGATCTCAGGGTCATTCAGAAGGTCTTGCCCATTCACAAATGCAGAGCCAAGATTCCGGCTCTCTGCCCAGACCAGCAATTCCTCACTTACCACAGCCTCCGCAATTGATTTCAACTTAAACGACGGCATCACACGCAGATTATCTGCATGAAGCCGGCCAATTCTGCCTGCCCCAATAATGCCAACTACGATCGGATTTACCATGTTTGCTTATCCTCCTTCGAGGTAAGCGCTTAACCATCCCGAAAATAGTATACTCCAAGCACCAGCGAAGTTACAAGCAAATATTTCTCCAGCTTTTTTGACTCTCGCCTTAGCTATTTACTCAACCTCAACAGTAATGTAACGCTTCACCTAGTGCGACTAAAACCATGGCCTGCCCGTAGGCCATAGGGGCAATAATGATTTGCTTATAATCTTCTTTTGCAGCACCAATCGGAGTACCGCCGGATACACCAAGCACCGTGCCTTCATCGTCAATTCTGTCCAGCACCGCCCGGATCGCTTTCAGGGCATGACCTGCATACGATTCCGGCAACAACCCCCTGCGTACGCTATGCAAAATACCCGCTGCGATAGCTGCTGAGCCTGACGTTTCAGTATAACTGCTAGAGTCGTCCAGCAGCGTATGCCACAATCCATCTCCGCTCTGGCAGGCTAATAAAGCTGTTGCCTGTGCGTTCAGGATCTGTTGAAGATATTCAAACACTCCACTGTCCAGATACGGCCCCATCAAATCCAGGTATTCAGGCAGGCCGAGTGTAAACCAGCTATTACCCCGGCACCAGAAGGCTTCGCTGAAATTATGCCGGCCGCCAAAATGCCAGCCATGAAAAAACAGCCCTGTCTTTTTATCATACAGGTATTTGATATGCAGCAGCAGTTGGTAAAGCGACGCTTGCCGCCATGCGGAATTATCGTATTTCACACCCATTTTTGCCGTGAACAAAATAGCCATAAATAACGTATCAATCCAGATTTCATTATCGTTGAGCGTAACTTCATCCTTGCTCGCTCCTGTTGTGACATGCTGATAACCAGACTCCTTCGTCCGCGGCAGGCCATGCATCAACCACTGTACCCATTCCAGGCTTAATTCCTCCGATTCCTTCAGTTCCATCAATGACAGCAACGGCGCTGTTGTATTGATATTCCGGCTCGGCAGCCCCTTGCCCAGCTGCTTGCTCATCCAAAGCTTGGCATATTCTTGATAACGCTCATCCTTGAAATGCTGCTCAAGTTTTTGAAGTCCGTAAAGCCCCACTCCCTGCGGCCAATCCCATTCCTCCATGCCAAAATCACGAGCAAAATACCCCCGTCGTCCCGCATCCTCCCCTAAATTTTGCAGTTCGGCTTCGTTTTCCGGCCGCTCCAGCTTCAGCAGCTTATCCGTCACGCGGTTCAGCTTTTCAATGATCTCAACTTTACTAATCCGGCTGTTGTTCATCTGTTTTCCGCCCCTTCGCCTGCCATTTTGGGTCTTCCCTCATGTTGGCTAGTTCCATTCACCCGTAATATATCAAACCATTCCATACAAAAACTACTTTATATTTGCTGTAATAACCCTCATATATTGCAAATCTTGCTTTTCTGAACATATAATAAGTGCATATTACAGAATAAGGCGGTGAGAGCATTTGCTTGAAAGCGACTTACTGTACGAACAAGGATATAGCGTACGTATCAACACGCCCGTTGATCCCCTTTTTTACTATTTTGATTATGACCAGCGTTCTCACGATATCAATATGGAGTTTCAGCATTTTCATGATTTTTACGAGATTCATATCTTAATGGATTCCCGAGCCACTCATATTATCGATGGGAATGTCTGCGCCCTCCAGCAGTATGACATCGTGCTCCTGCGTCCTTATCGGATGCATAAGACACAATATCCGGAAGGGCCGCCGTTTAAGCGGCTGATCATAAACTTCGCCATGCCCAAGGATATACCCGGTTTAGAGAACGCTTACAAAAGTATGTTTCTCTCATTTTGGGAAGAAATACCGATCTACCGTTTGCCAAAAGAGTTGCGCAAAGCCGTGTTTGATCCTCTTAACGCTATCTTCACCTTATCACACAGCACTTCACCATTAAATCCAGTACTGATTCACAGCCTTTTCCAACAGTTTCTATGTGCTTTATACCAGCGCAGGGATCAGAACAGCTATGTCCCAGAGGAGATCGGAAATGCCATTATGCAAAAAATCTACTCGATCACCGCATACATCCATAGCCATTACAACAGCGAGTTATCCCTTGATTTCCTCGCTAAAGAGTTCTTTATCAGCTCCTATTATTTATCACACCAATTTAAGTTAATTACCGGCTCCACGCTGACAGAATATATTCAGATGACCCGGGTCCGTAATGCCCAGCAATTGCTGATTTACACCCGCCTGAAGATTTCCGAGATCGCCGGGCAATGCGGATTCAACAGTTTCTCCCAGTTCAACCGCATATTCAATAAACTTAGTGGGGTCTCCCCATCCGAGTTCCGCAAGAATCAGATCACATCCAACACTGCTTCGACCACACTGTCCTATTGATGTACTTGCTTACCTAGTTACAAAAAATCCGCTGTGCGTCCGACAAATCTATCCACCCTCTAAATAAACATATTGAGCAGTAACGGAGGCAATGTTTAGACGCAAAAGAGAGACGAAGGGAAAGGAATGGCAAAAGTGATGGTGCAGGCCCACAGACGTTGGTACAGATGCTGGTACTGATGTAGGTGCTGGTGTAGGTGCCTGTAGTGATATAGGTGCTAGGTGCTCCTAGTGATGTAGGTGCTAAGTGCTCCTAGTGATGTAGGTGCTAGGCGCTCGTAGTGATATAGGTGCTGGTGCTGGTGCTGGTGCTGGTGCTGGTGCTGGTGCTGGTGCTGGTGCTGGTGCTGGTGCTGGTGCTGGTGCTGGTGCTGGTGCAAGGGTAGTCACGTTTAACTGTATTTCATACAACTATTTTTTCACGCATCACGCCACCATTAGATATAGCTGTATTTGGTGCAACTATTTCCTTGGTTTTTTCGCCTCTAAGCAACATCTCGAGGTTTTAGTTGTACAGAATACAGCTAAAGTCCGAAGATTCACTATTTCATACGGAATAGTTGCACAGAATGCAGTTACTTCTCAGATCCCAGCAAAACTCCTTCTCCCAATTGAAGATAATCCGCCCAAACAAGTCTCAGCTCAGCAAGCCACCGCAAATCAAAAAAACAGGCAGCGATTCTCCACTAACCGGAGAATCGCTGCCTGGCTCTAACTTCAATTACACCTTAAGCTGTACGTTCCGTTGCTTTGAGACGCAGCGCTTTTTTCTCTTTCGACTTCGCCACTGGCGGTTTCAGAGAAATCGCGATGATGCAGGCCAGCAGGCACAAGAGGCCAAAGATAACAAAGGTTGGTTTGAACCCGCCTAGGAAGACGGCGATAAACGAACCGGAAAGGGCACCAATACCAAAACCTTGGTAGACGATTCCGTAGTTCTTACTGTGATTTTTCAGTCCGAAGAAGTCGCTGACAATGGCCGGGAACACCGTGATATTCCCGCCAAAGCAGAACGCAATGGCTGCTACACAAGTGAAGAAAAGTCCGAAATTCAGGGTCGCGTAGCTGAGGGTCAGCATAGCCGCCGCAGTTACAGCAAGTGATGCGCCTACCAGCTTCAAGCGACTTATTTTGTCAGATAAAGCACCCAGAATTAAACGTCCCGCTGTATTAAAGATCGCAATCATAGCCACCGCACTAGCTGCAGTCTGTACATCAAGTCCAGCCAGCTGCACGCCGATATCTTTTACAATACCGATCAAATACAGACCACACATACAGGCGGTGAAAAAGATGATAAATAGCAGATACGCTTCTTTTGTCCGCAGCATTTCTTTGACCGTATAGTCTTTCGGTGAACTCATTACTGCAGCTGTCGTTGAACCCGCTGGTGCTGGGGCCGCTTGAACCGGGGCTTCTCTTACGAGCAAGGAACCGATTACAATCATGCCCATAACAATCAAACCCCAATACATAAATGTATTAGACACACCCACTGAGTCAATCAACCCGCCGTTAATATATTTAAAGATCAAACTCCCTGTTCCATAAGCACCAACGGATACGCCGGAGATTAAACCTTTATTATTCGGAAACCATTTAATTAAATTAGATAATGAAGTGATATAAGCTGTCCCATCCGCAAAACCAACGATCACCCCAACCAATAAATAGAACATGAAGAGTGAATTGGCCTGCGAGCTAAGGATCAATCCTAGTCCGAGCACAATCCCAGCAGTAGCAGTCAAACGGCGAAGCCCGAAACGATCCTGCAGCTTCCCTGCGAACAAGGTGGCGAAAGCGAGTGCAAAGCTCGTTATAGAAAAAGTAATCGAAACGGAGTTAAGCTCCCAGCCAAATTTTGTTACCAGATGCGCATTAAATAAACTCCATGTATAGATGGTACCTAGGCCCATTTGCATAATTACTGTACCTAATACGATTAGCCACCGTTTGGTGCTTTTGCTGTCCATTGTCGTAGTCATGGTCTTTTCCTTCTTTCTCTCTCGTTGTCTGCTACAAGAGCTTCTATCGCCTCTTTATTGTAGCTAAACCAGCCGATGTTGAGAGAAATCCGGCATGAGATGACGGAAATGAAGAATGAATTGCATTTATAAGCGCATAATCTGCCTGAATTCTTTTACCTTACTACGACTTACCGGCACTTCAAAATCTAAATCATGCAGGCGCAGCAAATACGTATTGTTGAACCACGGGATGATTTCCTTGATCTTGGACAGGTTAACAATATAGGAACGATGGCAGCGAAAAAAACGATCCTGCGGCAGCCGCTGAAAGAAATCGCTAATACTAAGTGCCATGCTGTATTCCTCACCTTTAGTCATCACACTTGTACTTTTTTCCTGCGCGGAGGCGTAATAAATATCGTCGGCATTCACTACGATAATCTTTTCATTTTTCCACAGATTAACCTTGTCACTGACCGGATTACGCTCCTCTTCCCCCTGTCGTCCACGGTTGGCAAACGCATTTTCCAGCTTGTGCAGCATGGCTTTAATGCGAACCTCGCTATACGGCTTAAGAATATAGTCAAAAGCTTCAATCTCAAACGCCTCAGCGGCATGCTCCTTATACGCAGTGATGAACACTATGTAGGGTTTTACCGAGAATCTACTGATATTCTGTGCCAACAGCACCCCATCGATAGAGGGAATATTAATATCCAGAAAAATCACATCTACCGTATCACTCTGCAAAAATTTAAGTGCGTCCAGCCCATCTTCAAACTGTGCCGTTATATCGATCCCGCTGTGCGTCTCTATTAAATAAGCCAGCTCCTGTCTTGCCAGCTCTTCATCCTCTACGATGATCGCTCTCATTGGTCCTCCTTTTTAACATCAAAAAAGATGTTCGTCCCTTTATCCAATCTCTGAATGGTAAGTCCAGTCCCATAGATCAGCTTTACCCGTTGGTGTACATTAAACAGCCCGATTTTATTCTCCGGCATATCGCCAGTATAGACTTTCTCTATCGTTTCCTCGCTGATGCCAGCTCCGGTATCGCGAATGCCCACCCGTACGGTATCCCCGTGGTCTTTTACAGAAATCGTTACTGTTCCTGTCCCTCTTACCTTCAGTATGCCATGTATAATCGCATTTTCTACAAGCGGCTGAATGATCAGACTCGGAATCCGAACCTGAACCTCATCAATATCATAAAGCACGTTAAGCCGGCTTCCAAAACGCGCCTTTTCGATCTCTACGTATTGCTGGACCTGCTGTAGCTCTCGTTTGATATCAATGAATTCATCGGTAAGCTCCAGATTGTATCTCATATAACCGGACAGATTCACAATCAGCTCACGCGCCTTATCCGGATTAATTCGAATCGAGGACGCAATCGCATTCAGTGCATTGAATAAAAAATGCGGGTTAATGCTGGTCTGCAGTGCCTTCAGCTCCGCTTTGTTCGCCATTTCCTTAATGCCTTCCACCCGCGACACTTCCATCAAGGTAGAGATCATTTGCGACAGACCCACGGCCATAGCTTGAAGTGAGTAGGTAATCTTGTGGGCTTTGGTGTAATAGATTTTGAGCGCTCCCGTCACCTCACCCTTTTCCTTTAAAGGAATAATGATCAGCGACTTGATCTGCGGATTCACGTAATCACTATCATCATTACGGATGGTAATTTCACCACTGGACAACGTTACTTTAGTTTCCTCACTGATAATATCGTTAGTTGTCTCATAATCCTCCTCACCCACACCAACATAGGCACGAATAAACCGAGTATCAGTAATCGCTACAGCGTCTGCACCGATATCCTCTTTGATGATCTGGCAGATGGTGTGCAGCGACTCCTGGTTAATATTGCGAAAATACGGCAAGGTCTTATTGGCAATATCAAGCGCCAGCTTGGACTGCTTAGCCGCAATCCGTTCCTTCTCACCTTCCACGCTCTGCACTAACACGACAATCAGGCCGACACTAATCTGGCTCATAATCATCGGAAAAGCGATCTTGGACACGATATCCACACCCAGCGACATCGGCTGAGCCATCGCTAGAATGAGCAGCATCGTCAGTGCCTCACAGGCCATTCCCGCCAAAATGCCTGCTATCCAGCGACGCTCACCAGAGGTGCGGCGATAGATTATCCCAGACACTATGCCCGCGGTGATACTCGTAATCAGACAAGGAAGAGAGGTTACCCCTCCGATATCAATCAGAAAACGGTGAACCCCTGAGATGATGCCTGTTATAAGTCCAACCCATGGCCCGAACAAAATCCCGCCAGATACGATGGCGATAATTCGTACATTCACAAGCGAACCTTCCACATTAATTCCGCTATAAGTGCCGAAAATGGCAAATAAGCTGAAGATCATCGTTGCAATAGCAAGCTCTTGCGGAGCGTAACTCCCTTTTTGAAAAACCTCTTTAAACCGCGGCAGACGAGTCAATACAAATAGACACATCAGCAATAACGCAGCTCTTTCCAACAATTGCAGTAATATAGTAAACGTATATTGCACGGTCACCGCCTCCAAAGGTCTCGATGTCGATTCATTATAAAGATAGTTCATGCCTCTGTCCATTCAGCCTGTCCCTTTATACCTCTATTGAAACTCTTGTTGTATGATATTAACAGATTGGAAGCATGAATATTAGGAGGTGGCAGTTTGCGCAAGATAGAACACGAGGCAGATATCATTCAGCTTGTACATAATGATCCCTGGATGATGGATATTTTAGAAAATGCCAGATCGCTACAGTTACCTGACTGGTGGGTTTGTGCGGGGTTTGTACGTTCAAAAATCTGGGATACCTTACATGGATTTGAAGAACGGACCCCTTTGCCAGATATTGATGTTATTTATTATGACGGCAGCAATCTTCATGAGGAAGTGGAAAAGCAATGGGAGGCAAAACTAAGAGATTTAAATCCCCATGTGCCATGGTCCGTTAAGAATGAAGCAAGAATGCATACCATTAACAACCTTGCACCCTATACGTCATCTGTAGATGCCATCTCCAAGTTTCCGGAAACAGCTACAGCGCTTGGGCTTTCCTTAGATGAATACGGTAAGGTTATCCTAACCGCTCCGCATGGGATTGCGGATGTTATTAATGTAGTGTTGCGGGCTACCCCTCATTTCAACAATAATCCAAGCTTACTCCCTATTTATGAAAAACGAATTGCACAAAAAAACTGGCAGGCAACGTGGAAGCAATTGCAGGTCAGCGCTACCTAAAGCTAAGTTGTGTTAGCATCGGAATAAAAAAAACAGCAAGCCTCTGCTACAGAAGGGCTTGCTGCTGTTGCTTTATTACACCGCTAAATCAATACCCACCACGCCTACTACATCTCCCTGACGATTCCGGATTGCTCTAGATAATGTAATACAAGAACGTTTCGTAATCGCAGATACGTAAGGTTTAGAGACATATTCACCTTCATTCATGGCCCCATTCCACCAATCACGCCGCTTAGCATTCAACAAGCCAGCCGCTGGCTCGGAGTAGATAAAGGTTCCATCCGTCCGATTAGACCAAATGGCTTGTACATCTGGAATTTTCTTAATGTAAGCGTTCAAAACACCTTGATGAACTTCAGTATCTGGAGCGTAAAGTTCTTCCTTGGCGGAAATCGTCTCCAGGAGACTCTGCATTTCCTGAAGCCGGGCTGCATATTGGCTCATCTCAATTTCCGCTCTGCCCGCAATGCTAGTAACCGATTGCTGCAAGGATTGCGACTCCGCTAACAGATTGGCGCTGACTTCGTTCAGCTGCCCAATTTGATCCCGCTGCCGTGTCACCTGCTCCAGCGTAAGGTCTACATTGGCAATCGTCTCATTCACGATCGCCACCGCACCGCTCAGCTCCGTTGTCACTTCTACAATCAGCTTGCCCTGCTTCGCGGCAGCATCGATTGTTTCCGTCACGGCGCTGCCTACTTCATCTACTCTCGACGCGATATCATCGAGTCGAAGCTTCACCGTGCCGACCTCGTTCACCCCACGCTCCACTGAGACTTGCTCTTTCGTAACGGATTCCAGCACCTGCTGTACTCCATTATTAATGTCAAGCAAGATGCCTGAGGAGCGGTCTACCGAGCTCTTGCTTTGATCAGCCAGCTGCCGAATCCGGCTGGCCACTACTGCAAATCCGCGGCCCTGTTCACCGGCCCGGGCCGCTTCAATAGAAGCATTCAGCGCGAGCAATGAGGTCTCATTCACAATGGAGTTAATCAATGTATTGATCTCCTCTACCATCGCAATATGATTACTCAGGGTAGTAAACTTAGCTAACATGTCCCCACTCTGTGTTTGCAGATCCTTCATCACCCCATCTGCAATGCTCAGGGAATCTACCATTGCTGTCATTCCTTGCCGGGCATATTGCATATTCGAGCCTAGTTTTTCCGTCAATTCTTCGATATGTGCTGTAACTGAAGCTACACCGCCCATCGTCTGATAGGCCCCTTCAATATTGGCTTTAGCTTCGTTGCTGCGAATCCTTAAATCCGTTTCATACGCGTGTGAATAATCCGCTGTCTGCTGCAGCTGCTCTGTATGGCGGCTGATTTCTTCAAGTGCACCATGCAGCCGATCCGAGGTAACTACAATCTCATTGCCAAGAAGCTCCACTTTGTTCTGTGACTCCTTCAGCAGCGCTTCTTTGCGATAACCGTAGCGGGATGTATTCAGCGAGAACCATCCTAGAGAACCCATAAACAGAATAATCACCAGCTTATGAATCCAGAGCATGTCAATCAATAAGCTGTACACACTGACAAGAAGCAACAGGACGACTACAAAAATCTGGTTTGGACGGATCTGCATCTTCAATTCCACTCCACTCGATTGATGTTATGTATTCTAACATTATATCAGCAGAGTTAATTAAAGGAAATACTTTCTATAGTATTCCTTTTCGTTCAATCATTCCCCGGGCCAGGCAATCTCCCCTTATAAAGATGCTTGTTGAACTCCCGCTTCCAAGAAAGCCATCAAGAGGAAACCTGAGCTTATTGTCGAATATATAAGCATATTGCCACTGGAAAAGAGGATCACATTATGCGCGCCACACCTCAAACTCCTCGTCAGACCTATTGGAATCGTGTGCTTCTCAATTCATTCTGGATCATCCTGATTGTGTATTTAAGTATCCAGTTCATTGTTTCTCTATCCTTATGGAGCCAGCGTCCGGAAACCCCTACCAGGTACGATTATATTGAGCACTCGTTGATTTCTGATTCCATCATAGTGAGTTTGATCATTATTCTAGAAGTAATCTACAGATGGAAGCCCCTATGGGCCCAACTCGCCATTACGGTTGCAAGCCATCTATTTGCGGTTTTGATTATCGTCAATCTCAGCGATGAGTTGCATGTTAAATCATTAATTATGCTGTTCCCGCTACTAGTCTCGATGATCTATCTGAAGAGCAGTTATATGATAGCCACTTCTGCTATTTCTCTACTGTACACGATCATTTTATTCACCAGGACACCCATTCACCAGTACTTACCGATCACCCAAACTATCATTATCGCTCTTATTTTTGCAGGCACTGCTTTGGCAGGTTTTGCAGTAATCGTTCGTGGACGTGATTTGATGCAATCCCTGCAGAACTCCGTTAAGTCAGAACAGGAATTACGCATTCAGAATATAATTATGGATCGTCTATCTAAGATAGACCCCCTGACTGATCTGTATAATCACAAGACTTTTCACGAATATTTAGGTTGGCTAATTGAGCACCAGCAGAGTAATCCATTCTCCATGCAGCTTGCCGTTATGGATATCGATAATTTCAAAAAAGTAAATGATTGCTATGGACACTCCGTTGGAGATATCGTATTACAAAAAGTCGCAGCGATTCTGCTCGAGTATATCGGTCCTGATGATTTCGCCGCGCGGTACGGTGGCGAGGAATTCATTGTCATTTTGACTACCAAAACCTTTGAGCGATCCTATGAAATCATGCAACAAATTCTAGCCAAAGTAGCCGATACCCCTTTTGCCGAAATGGAAGGTAAAAGCATAACCGTCAGTATCGGGATGCATGATTACACAGGCGCAGACTCCAAAAATTCCACTTTTCAGCAGGCTGATAATGCACTTTACGAAGCTAAAAACACCGGGAAGAATAAAATTGTCATCAGCTAGTGACAAGCTCCACAGACACTGTTTATCTGTCGGAGCTTGTTTTTTTGCAAAGACTTAATCTTAAAAGCATTACACACCAAAAACCCCCACCTTGTAGATGAGGGCTGTGTATCAACTGCTATATTCCGTAACGCTTCTGCGGTTCCAAAAGCTCCACCACTTCCTGCTTCGGAACAGGTCTGCTAACCAGATACCCCTGTACCTTATCGCAGCCCGATTTTCTGAGGAAATCCAGCTGGCTGATCTCTTCCACCCCCTCCGCAACGACCTCCAGCCCCATATTGTGTCCCAGCTGTATAATGGTCTGCACAAAAGACTGGCTGTAAGCTTTTTCCGAAAGCGAATCGATAAAGGTTTTATCCATTTTAAGCGTAGAAATCGGCAATTGCTGCAAATAACTAAGAGATGAGTACCCCGTTCCGAAATCATCCAGCGCAATACGAATGCCTTGGGATTTGAGGAATTGAAGCTTATTCACGATACTCTCAAACGATTCCATAAAGATAGACTCGGTGATTTCCAGTTCAAGACAACTAGGCTTTAGCCCGCTTTCAGCCAGACTTTCCTGCACCATCTCGACGAAATCATCCTGCAATAGTTGAATAATGGAAATGTTAACTGATATCTTGTAAGGAATGCCCATACGATCTTGAATGCCCTTCATAAAGATGCACGATTCCCTAAGCACCCATTCTCCAATATAAATAATTAGCCTGGAATCCTCGGCGATTTTGATAAAAGAAAGTGGAGATACAAAGCCCAGCGTTGGACTATTCCAGCGAATTAAAGCCTCAAAACCAGAAATTAATCCAGACTGGATATCCACCTGCGGTTGATAATATAACTCAAACTCATTATTATTCATGGCACTGCGCAAATGCTTCTCTATATTCATCCGTTCATTAAACGCAGTATGCATGGATTTGTCATATACCACATAAGTCCCTTTGCCATCCTCTTTCGCCCGGTACATAGCGACGTCCGCATTTTTCAAGATTTGCTCGGTGGTCTCCCCATCTTCCGGATAAAAGGAAATTCCGATGCTTACGGAAACGTACAAATAACTCTCTCCGATTAAAAAGGACTGCCTGAATGCTCTCATGATCCGCTCCGCCAGGTCTAGCACATCCTCGTGGTTTTCTATATCCTTAATAAAAATCACGAATTCATCCCCACCGAGCCGAGAGAGCATATCCCCTTCACGAACCAACGACTGCAGCCTTTTGCTAGCCTTCTGAATGAGAACATCACCGGATTTATGCCCTAAGGTATCATTGATGTATTTAAAATTATCGGTATCTACGAACAACAGCGCCGCCTTGCCTCCTGAACATTGCAGATATTTCTCCATAGATTCCAGTAGACATACACGGTTGGGTAAATTACTAAGCTCATCCACATAAGCTAGACGATGCATGTGTTTTTGATTCTCCACCAGCATATCGTATTGCTCTACAAGCTCCTGCTGTGTGGCTGTTAGCTGTTCATAGGTTGCCTCAAGCTCCTGATAACTGTTGCTCAGCTTTAGCTCTACCTGCTTCCGCTTACTAATATCAATCAGTGAACCGATAAATAACACAACTTCATCCTTTGGATCAACGATAGCTTTACCACTTACCTCAAACCAGACGAATTGATTATCTTTGGTCCGCATGCGGTATTCCGTCTCGTAGATAGGTGTTAAACCTGCCAGATGATCATGTCTTGCCTTTTGGGATGATGGCTGGTCATCGGGATGAATAATACTAAGCACCCCATTTTCGAATGAATTGATTTCATCCTCCGTATAGCCCATGAGCTTGTACCAGCGATCCGATAGATTATACAGTCCTGTCTCCCAATCAAGCTCCCACATGTAAGCACCAGAACCCTCTGTCGCGAGACTGAACCGTCGTTCACCTACCTGCAGTCTAGCAAATTGCTCCTGTAGCTCGACCTCTGTCGCTGACAGCTCTTCGTAAGTAGCTTCCAGTTCCTCATAACTTTGCTGAAGCCTTAGCTCATTTTGTTTGCGCTCATCGATATCCACTCCTACAAGCACAAAAATATCAGCTGCCTGCTTATCCAATCCTTTTAACAAGGTGGTCCGAAATGAAAAATACCGCGCTGCTGGCGAATTGTCCGGAAGTTTATGCTCGATATTATCAACATAGTCAAGCTGTACGGCCCTTTCCAGCAGATTCCGAATAGCCGCCGTACTGCCTGCCAGACCCTCGATATCCTCAATGTTTTTGCCCACTACTTCATTCTCGCATAAGCCCGTCATTCGCTCAGCGTAATTGTTAAACCGAACTACCTTTTTATCCGCCTGCACAGCCCAAACCACCATACCGCTATGCTCTATTACATCCTCAAAAAATTGCTGTTCCGAATAAACCGCCCGCCGTAAGTGATTAATATACATTTTTAGCAGAACCGCACTAATGATCAGAAGGCCGAGCAGAATAATGGCTCCCACAATAAATCTATTGCGCATCATAACTTTATAATAATCTGAATGAACGAAGAAATAGTGCTGATACAGCTCTTCAAAAGCACCGGAACGATGCAGGCGATCCAATCTCTCGTTAACATAAGTTACTAGCTCCGGAGCGGATTTACTTATTGCAAAAGCAACATCCCTAGGGTAGAGATTGCTCATTTTTTTGATAATACTCCCCTTCAATTTCTGTTCAGCAATCAGATAATCGATCACTTCCTGATTCTCAAATAGAAGGTCGATTTCCCCTTTTTCAAGAGCCTTTAAAGCTTCAGGAGTCGTTGCATACTCTATGTAATTTGTAATCCCCACCTTGCTGTTCAGCACGGTTGCAGAATACTGTCCATTCCCTAACCCAATCTTATAACTTCCCAACGTCTTTAAATCGATCTCATCCTCAAGCTCTCGCCTTGCATAGATGGAAATATAGTTTTTAATAACTGGATCTGAAAATAACACCTCTTGGTTACGCGACTCCGTAATTGCCATAAGACCTGCTATCTCAATATCTCCTTGAATCAGCCGACTGTAAACTTCATCCCATTGCCCAGTACTGTAGTGAATAAGATAATCCTGCTTCTCAAAAATCATCGTGCTCAAATTAATATCAAACCCGGTCAAATACCCATTTTCTACATATTTATACGGTGGATATTCCAGTTCTACTTGGTACCTTATATCCTCTCTTTCGGCGTGAGCGGCTGTAGGAGGTACGAGCAAAAGCAGAAAAATAATCAGAAGCAACATTGTGCACCGCTTCATTGCCCAATTCCCCTTTTTGCAAAAATTTAGAATTTAAAGCATTATTCTAAAAAGTATTCGACAAAATATGGTAAGATTCCTGCTAATTCTTTCCTAAAACCACACATTATACGCAAATCCCCATCTTTCGATGGACTCTTTTATTTGTAAATGATAAAAGTTACGAAGTCTTGATTTTTATATTGCTTTTTACATAGAAAATGTGGATAATAGCAATAACGACAAAACGATGATAATGATTATCATTATTATAAGCGTTAATAATTTCAATTTACTATATTTAAGTTAAAAGGAGACTGATCACCCATGAACGTTACCTCTACCCGAACAACATTACAGGTTGACGATTATCTGGATCTGCTCAATCTTGCCGTTAAAGTTGGAGATTTGAAATGGCAAAAAGAAATTAAATCCAGACTGCAATACATTCTCTGTCTGCCGACAAGATAATGCTTCTGAATATACGCCGTGTTCCCTTATTGGGAGCATGGCTTTTTTTGTTGGTATGCCGACATAGCTATATAATAATAAGAGTATCTCCAGGTCACCTGATGGTTAATGATATAGTATAATTATCAGCATAATATATAGAATAAAAAGCCCTTCAGATCGGAGCGTGTCAGCTTGAAAAAGTATATAGCTTTATTCTTAATGCTCAGCCTGTTATGGATACCCGGTGCATATGCCGCTGGAATTCCTGCACAGCAGGGATTCGTTACCGATAACGCTGAAATGTTCAGTTCCGCAGAAGCCGCGTCTATTTCTGCTACCGCTACTGGAGAACTCCTGACCATCCACGTACTCACTGTAGATTCCACAGATGGTACTCCAGCTGATAAGTATGCAGACAAGGTTTACGACTCGTGGAAACTGTCCACGCGGGATCTTCTACTGCTGATCTCCGCTGGTGACCAGTCCATTGAGCTAAATTTCTTAAATCCAGACTTTCAAAGCTCGTTAAATACTTGGTCTAAGAATCAGGGAGGGTCCTCGGGAAGTTCAGCCATCCAAAAACTGCTCGACACTTATTTCATTCCTTATGCCAAAAAAGGGGACTTCGCTGGCGGGACAAAGGCTTTGATTAATGCCATCCATTCTATTGGAGATCGTGCCGGCAATACTGGAGGAACCGCAGGAAGCGGGAGCGCAGTCGGCGCCGGGAATGGTGTAAACCGCTCCAGCAGCTCCATGTTTATGATTGCAGCGATTCTTATCGGAGCCCTTCTAATCCTCCTTCTACTCTTTGTAGTGGTTACGGGCCTGCGTCGCCGCAAGCAGCTTAGCGAGCAACAGAAACAGTTATCTAATTTAATGGTCCAGGCAAATCGGGCACTGGAATCGCTAAATCCTTTTCAAGGGATCGTTCAAGGCAAGACGGGAGAGCTAGTCGAGGGTATTTCTAAGCGGCTGTCTGCCAAGCTCGTTGAAATCTCTGCACTACAAAGCGAAGGTCAAGGCGTTCAGCCGGCATTTTATCGCTTGGCTGCCCTCAAGACAGCTGTGAAACAATTACAGCTGACCGAAGCTTCCTTCCGCGCAGCGCTTGAAGAGGAAGAGAAACACATTGCTGTCATCAGCGAAGCTGACCGCAATGTCAAACAGCGTATTACAGAGCTGAAAGAGGATACGCCGGAGCTTGAAGAGCAACTGCAAGGTGCAGTTAAAGAAACCGGATATGAGCTTCAAGAAATTGTAGAGGAACTTAAGGAGCTTGCGGAGGAGACAGCTAAGGCAGACCAATTAGAGCTTTTTGATCCCATTGCTGCACAAGAGGTTACCGAGGATGCACAGGAACGTCAGGAAAAGATTGAACAGGATCTGAAGGATGTTGATCTCTACGATGATAAGCTAAACAAATTCCCTACGGTATTAGCTGCGGCACGTGCCAAAATCACCGGGATCATTGAACAGAATTCACTGCACAATATGAAGGTTAAGCCATATGATCACCTGGAGCAGGCCCGCGCAGAATCGTTGACTCTTGAAGCGCCACTGCGTATAGGAGATATGGATGAGGTGCGCAGAATCGGCGCCAGTCTAGACCTTCTTCTGGATGAAGCTATTGCTATGACAGAGCAACAAGCACTGCTGCGGCAGAATAACCGTAGAGATCTAGAGACATTCCGCACCACATGGAGCCATTTGAAACAGCGGCGAGACGAGCTGCAGGCACGAATTACAGAAGCACGTGTACATTTCGAAGAACAGCATGTAGCTACTATAGAGAATATTCTGACGGAGTGGAGCACACGTCTTCGGGAAGGCGCAGGTGAAGTGGCGCAAATTGAGAACTGGACCAGTGATGAACGGGGCGAATATGACAAGGCCCACGATGCGCTGGAGCGCTTGCTGTCATTGCAGGATGAAGCTGGCCGGCAATATGACGGTGTCTCTGAAAGTCTAAATGCATTAAATGAAAGACTTGATAAAGTACAACGTCTCTTCTCCGAAGGACAAAGCCGGGTAGAGACGACCCAGCGAATGCTGCACAGCAGAGGCTTGTCTTCCAGAATCCGCTTTGAGTTGTCCTTATTGCCGGAATATAGCCAGTTGGAGCAACGGCTGTCATCCCGGCCTTACAACCTAGAGGAACTGGAATCGATTGGCCGCGCTTATGACGCTCAGATCACTTCCTTTGTGAATGAAGCGAACCGAATCATTCGCCAAAAGGAAGAGGAAGAACGGCTGGCCCAGCTAGCCATGATGAGAGAGCAACAGCGGCGTGCACAAGCCCGTAAACGAATGTCCTCTGGTCCTCCTTCTTCAGGCGGATTCGGTGGGGGACGTTCCTCCGGCGGCTCTTCCTGGGGCGGAGGCGGCAGTGGCGGCAAATCCTCCGGCGGTTCTTCTTGGGGCGGTGGCGGCGGCAAATCCGGTGGAAATTCATCGGGTGGCTCAAAGTGGTGATTCCTCACACTTAGATGCAAATGGATATACAAAAAGACTCTTTCGCCTATACCTGGCGGAAGAGTCTTTTTAATTATGAATTATTGCTGTTTCATTTGTGGTATGAATGTGCCATTGGAAGATAAATTGTAACGGCTGTGCCCACTCCCTTTTCACTAGCTATTGCCACATATCCTCTGTGGGCAGTCACGATTTTTTTGACAATCATGAAGCCAAGTCCATTCCCATCGCCTCTGGTCGTGTGAAAGGGCTCCCCTAATTTCTCCAGAACTTCCTTGTTCATACCCTCTCCATTATCGGTAAAGGTAATCACCTGGAATTCATCCTTCACATCAAGAGTTACTGTAATGCTCCCGCCAAAAGGCAAAGCTTCCATTGAATTTCTTAGGATATTCAGGAAAATCTGCTTAATCTGATTGCGGTCACATTCGATCTCAGCATCATAATGGATCTTTGTATTCAACGCTATATTATTCATCTCCACCTGAATCGCGAAGATATTCAATACTTCCAGAAGGATCGTACTACATTGTTCAGTCATATAATGCGCAGCCTGCGGCTTACCCAGAATAAGAAACTCGCTCACAATGAGATTCATTCTTTCCACTTCTGACATAATGAGATCATAATGCAGCAGACGTGAATCTTTATTAGCCAGTTGAAGCATCCCTTTCACCGTAGTCAGGGGATTGCGGATCTCATGTGCAATGCTCATGGCCAGTTGTCCTGCGACCACTAGCTTTTCTGTATTGCGCAGCACTTCTTCCGTTCTTTTCATCTCCGTGATGTTGCGCAAACTTCCAATCACACGCGCTAAGTAACCATTCGCATCGTAAACGGGTAGTACATCTAACATATAATGCTCGAACAACCCGTTTTTCTCCTGAATCACTTCTAACCCGGCACATGCGACATGATGTATGATGACATGTTGAAAGTATGCGCCCACATTCCTAATTTCAAAGACACTAGTTCCAACAACAGACTCTTGATGCTCACCACCCAAATGAAGCATGGCTAAACCGTTCTCATTTATATTCACGACTGTTCCGAATTGATCTGTTATGATTACCCCTAAGTAATTGGTCTCTAGCAAAATCCGATTTAATAATTGCAGCTGAGAATTTCCTCTCCGCAACAAAATCTCACGTTCAATCGAGTCAGCCATCGTACAGAGCAGAGGCAGCAAATGGGGATGGGCTACATCTATATCTGCCATAAATGAAATTGTACCTAAGATTTCCTGCCCATTTTCTTTATAAAATGGAGCCGTACAGCATACTAAATGATGCAAAATATGATGGAAATGGTCTCGTCCTGTCAGCTGGAATGGCCTCTGATATTCAAGGGCTAAAGCGATTGAATTGGTACCCACCTCTTTGTTCATCTGCACGCCTTCTTTGATGCCTACCTGTCCTACGAGATCAATAATCGTCGCATCTCCCTGGAACGCTAATAGATAACCTGCATCATCCGAAATCGTAATTAGGATCGGGTTCCCCTTTACTGAGGACAGAAATTTTTTGACAAAAAATTCGATAACCTCAATCACTTCACTATATACGCTAAGCTGCGCTCCCAATTCATCAGCAGAATATCCCTTTGCAAAGACAGGCGGTTGCTCAGGATCAATTCCTTGGTCTATACAATGCTGATTGGAAGCCTTAATAATGGTCTCATCCGTCAGTATCCCTGTTGTCTCATCCAAAGCCCTTACCCCATTCTGTATGAATCTTCAATTTTGCATTGCATAATTATGTATTCTACCTCTCTCCCTCTAATCCTTTTCAATCCTTAAAAATCAAATAATCCCAATGTTAAAAAATAACTTTCTGCACAAAAAAACTCCACCCCTGTAAAAGAGCGAAGTTTTGGAGGATTATTATTTTCTGTTTTTCTGTTAATGCTTAGTGTCATCCAAAAAAGGTTTATTCACATAATAATACATTACCCCCATCAGTACGCCACCGCCAATTAAATTGCCGATCGTAACGGGGACAAGGTTATGGAACACTCCATACCACGATACCGTTCCGGGATGATCAAGTACAAGCGCAATCGCAAAGGTACACATATTGGCAATACTATGCTCATAGCCGGAGATGAAAAAACAGAATACGAATAAGACCATTGCGAACATTTTGGCCCCATCGCCTTTCATATTCATGGGTATAAAAAAAGCCATACAAACGAGCCAGTTACAAAGAATGGCCCGAAAGAAAAGCTGACCTGCCGGGGCTTCCATCTTATGCTCCACTACATATAACAAAAATCCGTTTACATCTGAGCTATAGAACAGTCCTGTCAAAAAAATCAGCAAGGCAAAAACGGCAGCTCCAAGAATATTACCGATATAACTCATGATCCACATGCGGACAACCTCAGACCATTTCATTTTCCGTCTTAGTGCCGTGTATGTGTAATAAAAAGTATCTCCGGTGAATAAATCCCCACCACCAAAAGAAATTAGAATAATAGCCGCTCCGAAAGTTATCGCAGCCATTGGATATGCAAAGGGGGATTGCTCCATAAAGAAATAGTTGCCTGTCTTAAAGGCTACAATTACACCGAATCCGATAAACATACTGGCCAGCATGGCTCTGGCAATATAGCGCATTACGCTTTGCCGGAATATCTTCTGTTTCTTAAGTGCTAAATGTTCAACCTGAAGCAGCGCCTCGTTCTCCATGTGACCTCCTTAGGGATTTTGGTATTTCCAGCTGATTATGGGCTAATCGTACAGCCTTGCGTTATTATACCCAATAACCCGCTGGAAATTACTTGAACCAATTCACGCCAAAAAATCCCTGAATACTTACGGGGAAGCGAAGCTACCTCTTGCTAATTGTCTTCATTCATTTTAGCAATGGCTTCTGCTTTTTCACTGCTGGCGACGATGATAAGCACGAGTATCAAACAGCCTAAAACCATAGCCTATCCCCACTTCCTCCACATGTAGTCTTGTGACAACTTATGTATGTGGATAGGGCTTTATGTTTGGCTACAGCAAACTTCGTTTGATTAGATCGCGTTTACGCCTATACAGCAGGTGAAGCAAACTACCCCATAACCAAAAAAAAACAGAGCAGCGAGCCCCCAGAAACGAAGGCTCACTGCTCTGCTATATTTTTACGGTCTTTTTTTAACTAATTAGTTCAAGAAACTGCTCAGTTGGCTCTCTGCTTCACCTTGTTTCAGCGCCTCAGGCTTGTCCGCTTCATTGAGACCTAGACGATTGCCCAATTGGGTATTGATCGTCGTCATTTTGGATGTATAATCCTGGCAGCTCTCGATAATACGACGGTTTGACTGTTCCGAAGTGTCTAATGCGCTAAGCAGATCGCCGATCGCTTGATTCACGGCTTCCATAGACATGGAAGGTTTGGATAGAAGCTCGGTCGTTTTTTCTGTAGTCGTACGCAGCAAGCGTGCATTTTCTTTAAACTGATCTTCAATCGTCTTATTTGTTGCTTCTACAGCATTGATAACATTCTCCTGATCGGCCAGCGACATCGCAATCATTGCCGACACTGTGATCAGATTAGAGGTCTTATCAATCGCATTATTCACGGAATCGATCAGTTTATCATTATTGTCATTGATGATATCTGTAGCAGCGATCGCTTGATTGTACAATAGAATCATCTCTGTCATGGACTGAATACGAACCATCACTTTACGTAGACCACGCTCCAGATAAGCTTTACGGAACTCATTCTCAGGCTTCGCAATCTCCACCTCGAACAGCTCTTTTAGCTTATTGCCGAAGGCAATTTTGGTCTGCAGGTTATAGATCTCCTCCATAGAGGTACGTTTCAGCTGGCGCATATTTACAATACTCTCTTCGAGGGTATCCCTGCCGTCGCGTAGACCGGTAACAATCGCATCAATATTCGTGCGGACAGACTGATATTTGTACACATAGTTCTTCATCGGACTCTTCCGCAGCATTTTGCCGAAAAAGCTAACATTCTTACTCTGTTGCAGATTTTCACACTCATTCCGCAGCTTCATAATCATGTTAGGCACTTCAACACGCTTACCGGACATCAGGTCATTTACCGGACGATCCAGCAGTTTGAGGGTTTGGCCTGCTTTTTCCTGCGTCTTCACCCCAAGCTTCCCGATATCATCCATTAAAGAATCCAGTGTGACTGTATCTGTTTGGGATACCTTCTCGATCAATTGTGCCGCTTCTTCGACTACCTTTTGTTCATCTTCTTTTTTTAATTGGATCAACTGCGTGGACATGGGTTTCCCTCCTATAATTCGGAACTGCTATACCGCTGATGAATCAGTTCCGCCTTCGTCTGAAGTTCCATCAGGTCTTTATGTTCGATCGTCGAAGCAATATCCGATATTTTGGAATCAACATCTCTTAGACCGTTCAGCAGCGTTCTCCGATTCTTCGTCTTTGCTTCACCACTTAGGCGCAAAAATGGGTTAATCACACCATTCAAATCCTTCAGAATCAATCTGCGGACCGTGTGATTAATATCGCCATTATTGAGCTCCTGCAGCAGCGGAATTACACGTTGAAGTCTCGCAAAAAGCGCCAGTGATTTCTCGACAATTTCATTGTCCAGTGTATCCTTCTGCCCTTCGGAGATAATCATATCTTCCAGAATGCTAAGGTACTCAACTACCGGAGCAAATTCCGGTCCAATCTTCGTCGGTTCTGCCTCAGTTCTACCACTATTGCCCGGATTAAATGGTGCAGCATTATTTGCCGCACTATTTAATTGCGGAGCATTTGCAGAGGGAGCTGGAGCAATAGGTACCGTCTCTGGACCTGCTGGCAGCACCTCAGCCGGAAGGTTGGTTCTCGGACTTCTCGTTGCAAGAACCCCTACAGCAGCACCTGCTACAGGCAACAGCAAGGAGAGTAACTCAGGCAGAAAAGAGCTCGTTAATACAGCGACAACATAGCCAATACCGGCATACAGCAATATTTTCGATTTAAATTTAATTTTTCTCACCTCTTGTGAGCGAGATTGCGAACGCTCAATTCACGGGATCCGAAATTACGGATTCGCCGTTTATTTTCATAATTAACGGCTGCTCTACATGGCTGGCAAGCACATTATCGCCGAACTCCGCAGGCTGTACCTCTCCGCCGAGTGCACTTTTGACAGCCAGGTATGGAAAGTTAATTCCAGACAGACAAGAAATATGAAGACCTCCAGACATCCGGGGGTTAATCTCCAGCAGTTTAGGAATTCCACCACTATACTTCATTTGAATATTGAAATTGAAAGGTATTTTATATACCTCTGCTACCCGAGAAGCGATCTCCTCCAGCTCCGGAATATGCTCCATCAGCCGCAGACGGCCGCCAGCTTTACGACGGGGCACAGCCGCTAACAGTCTGCCGTTCTCATCTGACAAGCAATCTATACTGTATTCATAACCTTCCAGCAATTCCATCACCATAAGTTCAGGGAATGTAGCTTCACTTCCCAGAATACGATAAGCCTCTTCGAAGGATATCAGCGGTGTTACATGACCAAACAGCTCCTGCAGAGGACTACGTGTGTTATCAATGATACGGAAGCCGAGGCCCCCCTCTGTCTCCGTAGGTTTAAAGCATACGCGATGCCCTTTGGCTACAAGATCATGATAAGCCTCTTTGAACTGCTCTGCTGTACTGACCACATGATAATCAGGAATTGTCATAATCCCGGTTTCCTTAACACTTTCGTAGAACTTACCCTTATCCATGATGGTCTCCAACAAGTCCAAATCTCTACAGACCAGAACCTTGGTACCAATCGCATCAAACATAGCAGCATGCAAAGCTATATCCAGCATATGTAACCGTGGAATAAAGATATCGATCTCATTGCGGCGACAGAAATCCACACAAAATTGAACATATTCTATTCCAGTCAGTGCCGGTTCAGTCCCAGCAACATCAGCCCCTTGAAGTGACATATGGTGAATATCTGGGTGCGTGGCGAAGATTTGTACAGGAACGCCATCCTCATTATTGCGGATGAGATTCATATAATGGTAAGCGACGGAAAACCAGCGATTGAAATAAATGTTTACCTTTTTCATAGTGGCCCAACTCCCAATACGGTTAAGTTATTATAGATCATGTTTACATACTGTAGAATTTCATCACCAGCAAAAACACCCGCTTGCTTCGTAAAGGGGTACCTTGATTTTACAAGACCACTTTGCTGCTCTGCAAATATTTCTCCATGACAAGGAGCAATCGCATAGTCCGCACTTTCTAGTAAACTCTTATCCAACAAGGAATCTCCCGATGCTACCATCGGTTCTGACCGAACCGTCCGGCGTACATGAACAATCGCATCACTTTTATTTACAGCGGCAGGAACGACATATAGCTTGCGCCCTTGTAAGGATACCCGCCAGCCCAAATCGTATAATCGCTCTGCCAGATTCGTAATCTCATCCATAGGTAATAAATCACGAACTACCACAAAGGTATAGAATAAATCATCACAATACCGCTCACTAATGATCCATTCCTCGTGCACTACAGACCTAACGTGCATTCTAACTTCTTCTGCCGCAGCCGATTCATTTTGAACAAGCCTGCCCACAGAAGCTCTCCAGCTCTTATCCACTTCGCCACCAATCAGAATATTCCCGCCATTACTAGTAATCGCGTAGTCTGGAATAATCGTGTCTTGAAACAGATTAATACGCTTATACTGCGCGATTGTACGTGTTGTAACGGGCATAAAGATAATACGGGAAGTAAGCTCCATCAGATCAGCCAATGCTTTTTGGGAAATGTATGAAACCGTCTTGCCATCCACAACCTCCGCAGGAACCAGGCCCGGAGTATTCTCCGGGACACCAATTGCATTTAGGGAATAGATTAACGTTCGGTCCAAATCACTGGCATAGATCATTCCGTCTCACCTCTCAGCGGTTTAATAATCCCGCAACAGGAATAGGTGAGTCCAGGGAATACTTCTACTGGAACCCCCCTATCCTCTGCTAAGAGAATAATATGACGGAGATTTGGATTATCCATAGTATCGACAAGAATCTTCCACGGTACTCTGCGCAGCAGCACTCGGGTTGTTTCTCCGACTCCGGGCTTGACCAAATTGATGTTATCTATGCCGAACACTTCTTGAATACTCTGAATATCACGCAGCCCCTGCCATGTAATTTCTGGCGGGGATTGCTGCATCTGTTCAGCAATCGCTTGTGCTTCTTCCGCAACGGAGGAGAAATACGGGCAGATCGCCGCAATGAATACATTAGATACATCCGTATCGAGCCATTCCTTGTAGAATTTAGCCCCATGGAATTCTTCCGGACCGATTAAATCGTCGCGCAGCACTGTCCGGCTCATCAGCCCTGACACCGTAGAATTGAGGCATGCACTAGGAATAAGATAATCCTCTCTAGTACCGAACGTGCCTGAACAGTTCCCGGGATCAGCCAATACGGCCAGGTCATCATTTAGCCGAATGCCATATTTCTCATACAGGCTGTTGCACGCTTCAATCAATACCTGGCGAATAGCTCCTTTCCCCGTCCATCCATCGACAAACTGCAAATCAGCGTCAAGCCCGTGCTTTTGCAGAATATAGAGGATTGCGTTCTCATCAATCCCCTTGCCCCGAATGATAGAGATACTATAATGCGGCAAATCAGCATCATATCGCTCTTGGATATAACGCTTAATCAGTACACCAATTGGTGTTCCCGCTCTTGCCAAAGAGACTAACACCGTATCAAGTCCCCGTTGAGCGACAATCATCTCAGAGACTACCGCTACTGCTAGAGCGACCTTCTCCGCAGATTGCTCCAGCGTCTCGTGAAATAACTCAATATACTGCTCAGTAGGCTGATATTCCACGGGCAGCATCTCAGAGTAATGTACACCTGATTGAATGGCGGCCTCTCTTTCGTCAGTCGCCCGCTCCAGTGAAACATCACTCAGATCCTTAAGCAAAAATATAACATCTGATGGAGAATAGCTGCCTAGCGGAACCGGTTCGGCTATACTTCTGTTTAGAATTTCTTCAGTTACTGTTCCCTTCATTGGTAGGGCCTCCACTTCTTCTTTCCGAGGTCAGTACAATAAGATGCACTTTATGGCGGGCCAGTTTCTTCAGTATATCAAGCATAGGTTTCATACGTTCATGCGGTACATCACGCTCAATCAGCACAAATATATCATCGTATTGATCAGGAGCTACATTATAGATAAAGTTTGTGATCTCCGGGTCGCCGGCTGAAGGATAGGCAGCAGCACTATGCACCCCATAATCCGGTCGACGCTCAGGGTGGATTGGACTTCTAGTGGAAGACTGATAAGCAATCCCTTCCCCCATTTCCGCCGCCACTCTCATCGGAAGATACATAAATTCCCCTACGCCCATTACCAAGGCTTTCTGTCCTCTACGCAATTGCCGCAGCTGTTCAGCTATTCGTTTCACACCCTGATCAAGCCCCGGATTATCCTGCGACACAATTCCGAAACGTCCACTATATTTCATATACGGCGCTGTGTTAATCTCACCATATGAATCGATAGAGGATACCTCCAGTCGTTCCATTCCATCTGGAGCATAAGTGGTTACAACCTCACACTCTAAAGCAGCCTCTCTATCCAGCTGCTCTGTATCCTTATTAAATACTGGTGAACCTATCACTTCAATATTCCCTTGCAGCAGACATAACGACTTAATGCGAATCCCCAGCTCCTGCTCAAGATCACTATAGCGTTGAAGATTGCTGCCGCTTCTCCAGTCCAAAAGGGAGACTACCACATATTCCTCCCGCGGGAACTTTGACTGAATATCCCGAATCGTATTGATCGCGGTTTTCCCAGTCGTTATCTCGTCATCTACCAATATAATAGGCTCTGTCCCAGATAAGAGTTCGGTATCCAAGGCATAACATAGATGATCAACCGCATGAGAATGTTCTTCTACAAAACTTACAACAGACTCCAAATCAGGAATATGCTCACGCGTAGTATGAATATATGATGCCTGCTCAGCAAAGATGTTGTACACACTGTGACCCAGTGCAGTTGCCGTTTCTGCGAATCCTATAAAAACCACAGGCTTGGGCAAAACCAGCTGGGCCGCTAGCAAATGTTGATAGGCTTCCTTAGCAAATTCAGGATGAATCAGCCCATGAACCGCCATATCCAATAACTCTGTCATACGATCACTGTCCACGGAATCACCGTTCATCTCCTGATATAACAGCAGCGCCAACGCTGCTCCGCTTAGAAGTGAAGTATACGGATCGACGGGGATATGCTTGCCAAGCACCTTACTGACAAACAGAAAAGTCCGCTTTTTATTAATTCGCGCCGCCATAGAGAATAAAGAATCCAGAGGCATATGAAAGGGGTTAAAGGTTTCGGTTACATTCACTTGCAGGTTCTCGACTATGTTATACGTGCGTAAATTCGTTTTCGGGTAATAATCCGACAAAATGCTGTTGTTCATGTAACACCCCGTATATTTGAGATCGTAGTAAAGTTCGTCTTGCCCAATTGAGATGGGGCTTAATTTCATTCATTTTATTAAAATATTGACTCTTAAACACGCCCAAACTGCCATCATTACTTTCTACAATGCTTAAAGCATCAACGTATTCCTCATGCATAACCGTATACATCGCCTGAACAGGTCTGAGGTGAGAAGGATGGATAATCGTCTTGCCTACAATTCCATTCTCTTTATCTAAAATAACCTCACGAATTAGCCCGTCTACACTGCTCGAAATATAGCTATTCCGCATATCACGGCCGTTTTTGCCGTAAGTATCCTCAAATGGGGTCTGCCGCAGCTGCGGCCGGAGAACTCGATGGCCTTTATTCGCAAAATACTCCCAGACGGGTCCTGAGATCACATATCCCTCTTCAACCCGCCCAAACACATTGATAATGTCCGAGATACAGTCACGAATAGGAGTAAGATCATAAATACTAACATCAGGACTGCGACGCAGTCCGAACAGACTGGAGAAATCCGTTGCCCCAATTCTAACGTTTAGGACAAGTTCACGGTAATTACGGAGTAAATCACGGATAGATAGCAGACTGTCCACTCGACTTTCCCGATAAATAATAGGTGCAGTTTCCAAGATTGGCATCCCGTAAAGCACAGGATCATTATAACCACGCGTATTGTTGTACTCAGCTAACGTTTCAAAATATTGAATTCCATTGTCCACAGAGAACTTAGGAAAAACAAACCCTGTTAACATCGTTACCAAGGATCCCAAGCGGAAAATCATTTGCCGGAGTTGGTCCGGGTTACGTACTCGTATAAAAAGAAGCGGGAGGCTGTTTGCCGAATCCAGCTCATTTTCTGCGTAAGCAGCTAGATAAATAAGATGCTGGATAATAGACTCCTCTGCATTGTCAACCTGGTCATCTCCGATTGCGTCCTCCAGATCTATAATAACCGTCACCAGACCTGCATTCTTGAGCTTAATGATGTCTTCTGCAACACTTGCACGGGTAGCCGGCATATAGAGGGCAGCGCCGACAGCGTAGGCTAGCAGTTCCTTGTTCGTGGTATGATCAAATGAGATAGGCGGAGTGTAAAACAAAGAGTTTTCTTGTTCTTTCGTCAGGTAATCGAAGTATCTCAAATCGGTTCCCCCTTATAGTTTTGCGAAGCCAAGCAAAACAAGCGTAGACCTCTCCTCATAGAGAGTGTCAGAACCGGCAATACTGTCCCTTGGGATGGCATCTTGGCTCTCTCAAATATAAGTGAAGGCCTACGCTATAACATATACGATTACCTGAAAGAAGCAGGCGTTTCTATTCTTGCATGATCGGCTCCGACTTCTCTATGGTGCAATTACTTTTTTAATCATGCACTTTTGTGGGCATCTTTTTTCTTACGTCTAGCACTGTAGAGGATCGTACCCACGAATACCGCTATAAGGATTGTAAAGAATACGACATGCGGCAATTCAAAGCCAAAAGCACCCGCTAGCATCTTACCCGCAATAATGGCGATAAGCAGGAACGCTGCCTGTTCCAATTCAGGGAATTTATCAATAAGCTTCAAGAATACCTGCGCCACTCCGCGCATCATCAGAACTCCTAATATACCACCCATAAAGAGAACCCAAACCTGATCGCTAAGTCCAAATGCAGCAATGACACTGTCAATACTGAAAGCAATATCCATTAATTCAACAAGGAGAACCGTCTTCCAAAAAGAAGTACCTTTATTCTCCGTATGCTCTTCGCCACTGCCCTTAAATAAACCTTTATATGCGATATAAAAGAGATACAGTGCACCAAGAACCTTAACCAAAGTAAACTTAATAAGAAATGTCCCTAGTCCAATGGCCAGGAATCTGAACAAATAAGCCCCTAAGATACCGTAGAAAAGTGCCTTTTTCTGCTGCTCCTTAGGTAGATGCTTAACCATAACGGCAAGCACAAGCGCATTATCTGCAGAGAGCAAACCTTCTAGTAGAATTAAGCTTCCGATAATCCCCCAGCTCACAGGATCAGAGAGCGTGCCTACTACATCACTCCATGAGAAAAAATGCCCGTAATTCTCACTAATATTTCTAAAAAAATCTGCGAACCAATCCATTACACTTTGCGCCTCCGGTAAAATCGATTATTTGCTGCCCGCAACCCAGCGCAGCCCCCATCCATAGGCTTCATCCATCTCACGATGACCACTGTAATATTGCACCAGCCGTTCAACACTAAATGTTTCATTGCTTACATTCCGGAATAACGCAATGGCACACATCCCTTTTCGGTTGTTATGCTCGTCCAAATTTACAATGATATCAGGTCCTCCGCCTTGTTTGATGGTGACAACCCCATCGGCCTCCGACCAGTTGGTTACCCCTTTATAAATAAAGGAAAACACTAGAATGCGTTCAATCTCGGAAATTTTGATACCATTTATACGCAAATTCTCACCAGTAGTTACGGAGCCTGTACGATCATCCCCATCAAGCATGACATAAGGAGGTTGATTTAAGGAGCCAAAGGCATTGCCTAACGCTTGTACCACTCCTTTACTGCCATTCTTCAGTTCATACAGACAAGCAAGATCTAGATCTACGCCATTTTTACGACTAAAGAGTCCGCCCTGTTTCTGGTTCCAGTTGAGATTAATCAACACTTCCCCTAGATCACCACTGGCTGATTTTTTCAAATTGATGGAATCGCCTTTTTTCTTCAGCTCGATTTTCTTCAAGTTGAGATTTATTGGCGAAGGCGGAGGTGTGGGTGGAGGGCTCTCTTCACGTTTCACTGGCTGCGCAGGCGGCGTTGCGAAGACTCGTGGTGGAATCTGCGGCTTAACCTCCGGCTGTGGAGCAGCAGGAGCAGGCTCCTCATTCGCTTCAATACCAAAGTTGCTGCATATCTCTTTCAAACCTCCGGCAAACCCCGCTGCAATGGCACTGAACTTCCATTCACTGTTATATCTATATAATTCCCCTACCACAATGGCCGTTTCCACGGAGAAAAGATTGTCGAGATCACATCGGAGCAGTTCCGCACCTGTTACTTGATTCAGAATCCGAAAATAGGCCTGACTTACTTGCCCAAAACTTTGACCCCTTTTCTCCCCATCATAGATGGTAAGTGTAAAGGCAATCTTCATCACATCGGAAGGAATCTTATCCAATTGAACTTCGAATTGCTTGCGGTCATTGAATCCTGGCACATCCTTATACCTAATATAAGAAGTGACTGGATTATTATAAAATATTAAATCCTCGTCTTTACTTACCTTACCCTCTGATCCAAGCAGGAAAGCAGAGCTATCAATCTCCAGAGCAGCCGGAGCATTCCAGCCGATTTCTACGATTATAGAATGAAGTCCAGCATTGCCTTTGGTCAGATCAGCTTTTTGCCCTTTGACTACGTTAACACTCATTCTTACGCCACCTTTATAAATGGAGTAAACCAACCCATAATTTTGTAAAAAAGAACCCCACAAAGTGGAGTCTGTACTGCTCTAAATATTTAGAAAAAGGGCAGGATCGGTAATGACCCCGCCCACTTGGATGCTATTGCGCGTCCAGTCCATAGTTTCTGCATAAAGCGCTTAGACCGCCGGCAAAGCCACTTCCAATCGCCTGGAACTTCCAATCCGCACCATTGCGGTAGAACTCACAGAATACAACAGCTGTTTCAGTTGAGAAGTCTTCACCCAGATCAAAGCGAAGCACTTCACGATCATTAGAAGCATCTACCACACGTACAAAGGCATTGGAGACTTGTCCAAAGTTTTGTGTCCGAGTTTCGTAATCATAGATCGTTACCGTTATTCCGATGCGCTGAATATGAGCAGGGATTTTGCTGAAGTCAACAACAATCTGCTCATCATCTCCGTCCCCCTCACCCGTACGGTTATCCCCCGTATGAGTCAAAGAACCTGCGCCACCCGAGGGATTATTGTAGAATACAAAATCATCGGAGCCCTTGGCTTTACCATCTTCATGCAGTAGAAAGGCTGAAGCATCAAGGTCAAAATCTTGGCCGCCGCTATACTTATTAGTATCCCAGCCCAATCCTACTACTACCTTAGTCAAACCCGGATTAGTCTTGGTAAGATCAATCCGTTGTCCTTTAGAGAGACTGATCGTCACTGACAAAACCTTCCTTCATTATTCATTTGGTTCATCTTTGGCATATACAACGAAATTTATTGCAGGCCGTAGTCGCGAGTCAAACCGCCCAAGCCGTCTTTATAGCCGCTGCCGATGGCATTGAACTTCCACTCTGCACCATTACGATACAGTTCGCCTACAACAACACCAGTTTCAATAGAGAAATCCTCACCGAGGTCGAAACGAATCAGCTCTTCATTGTTCAGATCGTTTACGATACGTACATAAGAACGGGAAACTTGTCCGAAGTTTTGACTTCTTGCTTCAGCATCATAAATTGTAATAGTAAAAGCTACTTTGTCTACATCAGCAGGGATGTTCTGAAGATCCACTTGAACCTGCTCATCATCACCATCGCCTTCACCTGTACGGTTATCGCCGGTATGAACAACAGAAGCATTTTCATTTTGCTTGTTATTGAAGAAAATAAAGTTTGTTTCTTTATCAACTTTACCACTAGCATTGGTCAAAAAGACGGATACGTCCAAATCGAAATCTTTTCCGCCGTCATATTTATTAGTGTCCCAACCAAGACCTACTGTGATTTTGGATAGACCTGGGTTTGTTTTCGTTAAATCGATCTTTTGACCTTTGGATAGATTAATTGCCATGATTACATACCTCTTTTCTTATATTTGGATTATACGTAGCGTTCTGCAAGTTGATTGATATGAGCGGCGTGGCTGCCTTCACCAATTGCAGCGAATTTCCATTCCCCACCTTGGCGGTAAAGCTCTCCACAAATAAGTGCCGTAAAACCTGTGTAGTTGTCTGATAAGTTAAATTTAATCAACTCATTATTCCCGGCAGCATTCATTACCCGAATATACGCTGATTTGATCATTCCAAAATCCTGTTTGCGATTCACTGCATCGTAAATGTTAACGACAACCAGCACCTTGTGAACATCGGCAGGAATGGCTTTCAAATTAACCATGATTTGCTCGTCATCTCCGTCGCCTTCACCCGTCAGATTATCTCCGGAATGAATAACCGAGTTGCAAGGACTTTGCTTGTTGTGGAAGCAGATCAGGTTACCCTTCTTAGTTAGCTTACCTTCCTCATTTAATAGCAGTGCTGAGGCATCACAGTCGACATTCGCCTGTTTCTTGACTCCAAAGAATCCCCGCGAGGCTTCAATCGGATCCCAGCCTAAGCCCACAATTACATTGGACAAGCCCGCATTACCTTTAGTCAAATCAATCTTTTGACCTTTTACCAGATTAATTCCAGCCAAATCAACGTACCTCCGTTTCCGATAAAAATCATTATCTGTTAGTCTAGCTTTTAGGTGTTATATCAGTGATACGATAAAGATTAAATTACGTTTCAACGAACTTTCATCTATGACTCCACCTAATTTATAAACTGAATTCGCTAGGGTTTAATCCCAAGACGCTACAAATATTCCGCACAACTGCTTTTTCATAATCATCAAAATCGCCATCGGCCGATCCAATTGCCGAGCATACGCCCACGATTAAACGTCCTGCATCTGGTTTGCCGCTAAACTTTGCGATGGCCTTCAAAGCCTCTTGTTTCCCTATTTCCGGTGAGAATTCGAAGTTGCTTACATAATAGTTAAATTGAGCAATGACATCTCTCATGTCAAATACCTTCAATTCATTACTCATATTCATATAGCCGGCCATTTTATTTTTCTCTGCTTCTTCTATTTTACCGTCAGCCGCAGCCACCAAAGCGCAGCCCGCAACTACAGCATTCATAAAATCTTTATTTTTGAATTTTTTCACTTGATCTGTTAGTCCGCTTTTGGTTGTGTTTAACCAGTTTTTAAATGTGCTCATCGTATTCTCCCTCTATCACTGCAAGATTATGATAACAAAAGATATCCCCAGAGCCTCCTCTCCACGTTCCGACAGATTTTGCATATAAATCCCTGAAATAACCGTTACTCTTCTAATATACCTGATAAAATAACAAGATTCTACTTTCCACAAAATTACAGCACCTTTGATAGAAAGGAGCGTGTCCGTTCTTGCACAGGATTTCCGAACAGCTGCTCCGGACTTCCTTCCTCCACAATCTCACCTTGTTCCATAAACAGCACACGATCTCCCACCTCACGCGCAAAGCCCATTTCATGCGTCACCACGACCATCGTCATCCCCTCACGGGCCAGCTCCTTCATCACCGCCAGCACTTCCCCCACCATCTCCGGGTCAAGCGCTGAGGTTGGTTCGTCAAAGAGCATAATTTGGGGCTCCATAGCCAGCGCCCTTGCAATTGCTACCCGCTGAGCCTGCCCCCCAGACAATGAGGCTGGATACATCTCTGCTTTTTCACTTAGACCTACTTTTTGCAGCAGCTCAAGCGCTTTTTGCCGCGCTTTATCCGGAGACCATTTACGCACCTGAACCGGCGCCAGCATAATGTTTTCTATAACCTTCATATGAGGAAATAGATTAAACTGCTGAAACACCATCCCAAGCTCTGTACGGATATCGTTAATCTTCGTACTCGCCGCCATCAAAGAAGTGCCTTCAATTACAATCTCGCCCCCCTGCGGCTGTTCCAGTAAATTAAGGCAACGCAAAAAGGTCGATTTACCCGATCCGGACGGACCGATAACCACCACTACCTCCTGACTGAAAATATCGATACTTATGTCGGCCAGCACCGTATTTGTTCCAAATGATTTATGTAAGTTCCGTACTGAAATCATAGGCTCCATCCTATTTCAGCCTCCGTTCAACGTAATTCAGCAGCTTGCTAAGAGAATAGGTAAGAATGAAATAAATAAGTGCCGCTGTCAAATAAGGCTCCCATATCCGCAAATATTGCCCTTTCATCGTGTTGGTCCAATACATTATTTCCGGTGCAGCCACTAAAGCCAGAAGAGAGGAGTCTTTAACAAGCACAATAAACTCGTTACCAAAAGCCGGAACCATCCGTTTGATCGCTTGCGGTAAAATAATAAATCTCATCGCTTGCCGATTAGTCATCCCCAGTGAAATAGCGGCTTCCCTTTGCCCACGATCAACCGACTGAATGCCCGCCCGAAAAATCTCAGCCGAATAAGCAGCCGAATTAAGCGACAGAGCGACAAACGCAGTGATTAGGGCGTTGGTTTTGCCGTAAAGCGGGGGAATCACTCCAAAGTGAACAATCAGAATCTGCACATACAGCGGTGTTCCCCGAAAAAAGTTGATATATGAATGAAAAGGCCAGCGCAAATACCATTTTGGGGCCATTTTGCCGAATCCGATTCCCAGTCCCAAAATAGAGCCAAATAAAATAGAAACTACAGAAATGCCGATAGTCAGCAGTGTCCCTTTTAAAAGGACGGGCAAATAATGAATGATAATGTCCATTCTAAAATCCATAGGGCTCTCCCCTTCTCTTCTTTATGTCATCTCTCTTTAAAAAAATAAGCATGCGCAATAGCTATCATTACGCACGCTTATTAGGTTCTTTCCTTATTTTGCGTTCAATAAGCTATCCAAGTTAGGTTCTTCGCCGAACCAAGTTTTGTAGATTTCCGCGTATTTTCCGTTTTCCAATACCTTCTTAATAGCCGGATCCAGTTTCGCTTTTAACTCACTGCCCTTAGGGTAAAGAATGCCGTAATATTCCGCTCCGAAGTTCTCCGTGTCTACAATCCCCACCAGCTTCTGCTTAGGATTGTTTTTCATGTATTCACGTACAATGGCAATATCCGCTACGACCGCATCGGCTCCGCCGCCATTCAGTTCCATCAATGCCACCGCATTGCTGTCAAAACGTTTCAAGTTAGGGTTGTCGACGCCCATTATTCCGCTCATCAGGTCGTCTGCAGTTGTGGCCCCTTGTATTGCAACTACTTTATCTTTAAGATCAAGTGCATTTTTGATGTCGCTGCCTTCTTTAACCATGATCATATTGGTAGATTCGAAATAAGGGATGGAATAGTCATAGGTTTCTTTACGTTCATCCGTAATGGATACTGAAGACAGTCCTGCTTGATACTCCGTTCCCTGCTTCACACTTTGAAGCATCGTTTCCCAGCCTGTGTTCGTTACGTCATAGTCTATTCCCGCTTCTTCCATAACTGCCTTAATGAAATCGATGTCGAATCCTTTGATTTTATCCGTGTCCATGTACTCCATAGGAGCGTAGCTGGCATCACTGGCAAACTTAATTTTCTCTGCCGGGGATTCGTTACCAGCTTTACTGTTATTTGCTCCACAACCTACCAATCCAACCACCACCAATGCGATAAAAACTGACATTAAAGCGCGAATTTTTATTGTCATATCTCCATACCCCCTATTTTTGGAAATAACTTAAAGAGATTTTAACAGATTAAAGGATTCATGACAATTAACTTTTCTATTTTATGTAAGGTTATATAACATAATATTATTATTTTATAAGTTTTATACGTACATCACTCTCAAAAAATTACCATCAAACACAAAAAGGCACTGCCAGAGATTGTATTCTCCCTAGCAATGCCTTTAGATTTAACCTTAAACCTATTAAAGTGTGATATCTCCATCATAAGTACCGATCAATTTATACAGATCCGGCCGGCGGTCACGGAAGATTCCCCACTCGATCCGTCCAACTTCCAAAGCATCCAGATCGAATTCGCTTACCAGCACGGTTTGCTCATCACGTCCAGCCTCAACGATTTTATTGCCCTGAGGACCTGCAATGAACGATGAACCGTAGAAATTAATGCTCGAATCCTCATCAATTTCTTCACCAATACGGTTGGAAGCCACGACTGGAATAAGATTAGCAGCTGCATGTCCAAGCATACAGGTCTGCCAATGATCCTTGGAATCGATCGATCCATCCTGCGGTTCAGAACCAATAGCCGTTGGATAGAACAGAATTTCTGCTCCCATCAGGCTCATTACTCTAGCCGCTTCTGGATACCATTGATCCCAGCAGATACCTACGCCAATCTTGGCATAACGAGTGTTCCATACCTTAAAGCCAGTATCTCCCGGATTAAAGTAGAACTTCTCTTCATAACCTGGGCCATCTGGAATATGACTCTTGCGGTATTTACCAAGCACCGTTCCATCAGCATCGATTACAGCAAGTGAATTGTAACGCGCGTAATTCTTTTTCTCATAAAAACTAATTGGCAGCACCACTTGCAGCTCCTTGGCTACTGCTTTGAAATGATTAATCGCCTTGTTATGCTCAAGCTCTGTTGCATATGCGTAATAATCAGCTTTCTCTTTTTGACAGAAATACGGAGTCTCAAACAGCTCCTGCAGCAAAATAATTTGCGCACCCTGTGCTGCCGCTTCTCTGACCAATGCCTCGGCTTTGCTGATATTCTCCTCAATATTGCTGGAACAACTCATTTGTGTCGCAGCTACTTTTACATTTCTCAAGAATCTGTCCTCCTTGTATATAAATGTCCCTTTGGACGTTTAGTTTCCTTCAAATTATTGCTGTGCAGGCATTTGCTGCGTAGTGCAATGTACATTCCCGCCTTCGGTGATAACGGCCATTCCGTTAACTGTACGAATCTTGCGATCCGGGAACAAACCAGCGAGCACTTTCTCAGCAAGTGTATCCGTTTCTGTTGCGGTGCCGCCAAACACAGGCAAGATAATTCCGCCGTTCACGAAATAAAAGTTCAAATAACTGAGCGTCAGACGACTGCCGTCATGATCGACCCGTGGTGGCTGCTGAATCTTGATAATCTCCAGCTTACGCCCTTTGGCATCTGTAGCGTTCTCCAGAATACGCAGATTTTCTTGCGTAATCTCATAGTTCTCATCCTGCGGGTCCTCACAGACCTGGATAATAACTTTGCCTGTTGCAGCAAAACAAGCAATATTATCAACGTGACCATCGGTTTCATCGCCGCTAAGGCCACGTCTCAGCCAGATAATAGCTTCTGTACCTGTATAGTTCCGCACGTACTCTTCGATCTCTTCGCGCTTCAGCTCCGGGTTGCGGTTTAGGTTAAGCAGACACTCTTCTGTAGTAAGCAAAGTGCCTTCTCCATCCGTATGAATCGAGCCACCCTCCATCACAAGCGGTGCATCAAAACGGGTGATCTGTGCATGCTCCAGAATCTGCGGAGCCACTTCGTCATCCAGATCCCAAGGTGAATATTTACCGCCCCAAGCATTAAACTTCCAGTTCACACCTGCCATTTGTCCTTCTTTATTAACAATAAAGGTAGGTCCGTTATCACGCAGCCAAGCATCGCTATGCGCAATAGGCAGCAGCGTTACATTCGGTCCGCCGACCAGATGTTCTACCCGCTCCACGTCCTCCGGGTTCACAATGACCGTGATCGGTTCAAACTCGGCGATGGCTGTGATAATGTCAGCATAACCTTGACACACTGACTCGTGGTTGTCCGGGAAACACATAGATTCCTGCACCGGCCAGGAGATAAAAGTACGTTCATGCTTGCCCCATTCCGGTGGCATTGTATAGTTCAAATCTTTAGGATTCATGTGTTAACTACCTTTACTAATATATTTGGAGCCAGTCCTACCCTTAAAACTCCTTCCTCATCATACAATAATATGTTCTAGTGCTCAATTCCCTGGGACATTAATAATGTTGGAAGGAATTTTTTTTCGCAGCCCCCATTTTACAGTTAAAAAATTTAAGTTTCATCCGTTACAACGAAGCTAACAGAACCCAATTCCCCAAAAAGCTCACTGAATTCATACACGGTAACGCTGTTGCTGACGTTGTCCAATCCCATGACAATTATTTTTTCCCTTGGCGTATTCAGCGCATCAGGCGTCCTTCTGTCTCATAGCAGCTCCAATATGCCGTTTCTAGTTAGCGGCGTCTTTCTGGGTTCCGCATTATGGTGGATGGGTTTGACAGGGAGCACCGCTTTGTTCAGAAACAACATAATGTCAGGACGTTCGAAACAGCTCTTGTTCAACAAACTATCCGGATTGGTAATGTTGTCTTTCGGCATTGTCGCCCTTATTCAATCTCTCAATCTTCAGGAGTTCCTTTAAACGATCCCTCTCACTATACGGTAATCTTTTTTACCACATTGCCTTCAAAATCCTTAACGATAAATTCCCCGCCCTCTAGAACAGCATAGGAATTAGGATTATTCTCTTTAGGCAGCGATATGGAGCCGGGGTTCAGCACGTACACTCCCTCCTTTACATCGGCAACTGGTATATGGGTATGTCCCTGAATAAAAATATCCTTCTCGGAAAGCGCCGGCAAATGCTCAATGCTAAAGCCATGACCATGTGTAGCGTAAATCCGTCTGCCTTCGTGCAAAAGCATTACATAATCGCCCATCATCGGGAATTCCAGCAGCATTTGATCTACCTCGGCGTCACAGTTTCCACGCACTGCGGTTATCGGCTTGTTTTTGTTATATACGTTAAGCTTATTAGCAACCTCTTGTGGGTTATAGTCCTTCGGCAGCGGATTTCTTGGACCATGATATAGGAAGTCTCCTAGAATAATAAGACTGTCCGGCTGCTCTTCTTCTACCTTTTCCAAAGCCCGTTCCAGCCAAAATAAAGATCCGTGAATGTCGGAAATAAACATTAACTTCATCATGTATTCTCCTTTTCAACTTAACTTAAGTAAATATGCGCTTAGACAATAATCTTAACCTTGAACATACCACAACGCAAAGCAGACGTTCCCAAAGGAACGCCCTGCTCGCTATATCTTAACACTCACGGCAAATTCGAGGATCCCATCAAAAAGCGGTCTACTTCGCGCGCAGTCTGACGCCCTTCGTCAATAGCCCATACTACAAGGCTTTGCCCGCGCCGCATATCACCTGCTGTGAACACACCTTCTACATTGGTTGCTTGTGCTCCGAACTCTGCTTTGGCGTTCCCCCGCTCATCGCGTTCCACCCCAAGCTCGCCCAGTACAGTTTCTTCAGGCCCTGTGAATCCCAAAGCCAGCAATACCAGCTGCGCTTGCAGGGTCTCCTCACTGCCCGGCACTTCGACCGGTACCATTCGTCCCTGTTCATTACTTCTCCATTCAATGCGCACTGTACGCAGCTCCTGCACTTGCCCGCCCTCATCGCCGACAAACCGTTTCGTCGAAACCAGATAACGGCGTGGATCTTCTTTATACAGTGAAGCGGCCTCATGCTGACCATAGTCCACTTTAAGCACCTTTGGCCATTCCGGCCAAGGATTGTTAGGCTGACGAGTCAGCGGCGCCTGTGGCATAATCTCGAGCTGAGTTACACTGCGGCAGCCGTGGCGGATTGAGGTGGCCACACAGTCTGTTCCAGTATCCCCACCGCCGATTACAACTACATCCTTACCTGCTGCAGATAAATACTCGCCATCTGCAAGCCCTGAATCCAGTAGGCTCTTTGTATTCAGCGTTAAAAACTCCATAGCTTGATGAATCCCACGCAGATCACGTCCTTCTATCGGAAGATCACGTGCCTGTGTAGATCCACCACACAGTACCACAGCATCATGCTCTGCCTTGAGCTGTGAAGCTGGGAGATCTCGGCCGATCTCTGTTCGAGTTACAAAGGTAATACCCTCAGCCGCAAGCAGATCCACCCGGCGCTGCACAGTCTTTTTATCCAGCTTCATGTTGGGAATACCATAGGTAAGCAGACCGCCAATCCGGTCCGCCCGTTCATACACAGTCACCGTATGTCCAGCCTTATTAAGCTGTGCCGCACAGGCAAGGCCTGCCGGACCTGAACCCACTACAGCTACCTTTTTACCCGTGCGATGAAGCGGCGGCTCAGGCACAATCCAGCCTTCTGCAAAACCTCTATCTACAATCGACTTCTCAATAGATTTAATGGTGACAGGTTTGCCATTCATCCCTACCGTACAAGAGCCTTCGCAAGGAGCGGGACAGACACGGCCTGTAAATTCAGGAAAGTTGTTAGTCTTATGCAGACGTTTCAGCGCTATCTCCCAATTTCCACGATAGACCATATCGTTCCATTCAGGAATCAAGTTGTGCAAAGGGCAGCCGGAAGCCATACCAGACAACAGACGTCCTACATGACAAAATGGCGTACCGCAATCCATACAACGCGCCCCTTGCTCGCGCAGCTTTTCTTCATCCATAGGTATCGAGAATTCATTCCAATTCTTAATTCGCTCCAATGCCTCACACTCGGAGGGTGTCTGTCGTTCAAACTCTAAAAATCCGGTTGCTTTCCCCATCTCTTTCATCCTCTCACCAAAGAAAAGTACTCTCTGTCACTTTCTGCTGTTATGCCACTCTAAAGCGCCAAAGTAAATGCCTTAATATTAGCATCCTAGATCTTTAACGAAAATGAGTAATGTCACCTTTTTATGTAAAATAAGAGCATCCATTCAAAAGAAAGTTCCACACAAAAAAGCACGCGGAGTACTGCACTCATTGAGCACAATACACTGCATGCTTTTGAAGAATTATCTGTAAAAAAACATCTAGTCCACCGTCAGCACTACCATTCCAATCCCGCTTACAGTTAGCTTATTACCCGTCAGATTCTGCGCAAGATCGGCTCCAAAAACTGTTTTCCATGCACCAAGCTGTGGCAGAACCAAAGTCGTCTGTTCTACATTAGCATTAAAAAGCACATAGATATGCTTCACCGCATCGCCTCCAGCATGGCCACGCAATGTATACGCTACCGAACTTACCGGTGCTTTTTCAAATACTAGATGATTCCGAATCTCATCTGCCGTTCGCATACGGAAAGCCGGATGTGCTTTACGCAAGGCAATTAGCTGCTTCAGATAAACCACATCATCTTGATGAGCAGCGCACAGTTCCCAATCCAATTGGTTGATCTTCACCGAGGATTTATAGCTGTTCTCTATCCCGTTTTTCGTGCGCATAAATTCCTGACCCGCATGGACAAAGGGGATTCCCTGACTCATGAACACTATCGCAGAAGCTAACCTATGCATAGATTGACGCTGTTTGTCCGTCTGCCCTTGTGTGGACAGTAATATTTTATCCCATAACGTATGATTATCATGACATTCCACATAATTGACGGTTTGCTGAGGCTCCACGGCAAATTGTCCAATGCCTGGGGCATAAGCAATGCCTCCCGCGACCCCTGCCTTTATCGCAAGCTCCAGTCCCATCATTCCGCTGATGAAACCCGGTTGATCATGCAGAAAAATATTCCCTTTAATGGCATCCCGGAAATCATCATTAAAATGTCCGATTCCCGGCAGAAGCGCAGCATTCTTCTGATGAGCGAGCCGCTCCATCGGCAACTCCGTCCCCATCATCCAACCTTCACCAATCGTCATGATGGACGGGTCAATCCCATCCAGACGACGCCGGATTTCCTCCATCGTGGCGAGGTCAATCAAGCCCATCAGGTCAAAACGAAAACCATCGATATGGTATTCTTTGGCCCAATAAACTACGGATTCCACGATGAAGCTGGACATCATCAAGCGTTCTGAAGCCACGTCATTCCCGCAGCCAGAGCCATCCGACAGGCTTCCGTCTTGCTTGTAACGCAAATAATAGCCGGGAACCAGCTTGGTGAAATTCACACGATAGCCATCGTACACATGGTTGTAAACCACATCCATAATGACGCGGAGACCGCGATCATGAAGTGCTTGAATCATTGTTTTTAGTTCCCGGATACGCAGTCCAGGCACATATGGATCTGTAGCATAGGAGCCTTCTGGCACATTATAATTCTTCGGATCATAACCCCAGTTATAATGCGGTTCATCCAGCCTCGTCTCATCTACACTCTCTGTAGAATAATCATAGACAGGCAATAGCTGCACATGGGTTACACCGAGGTTCGCGATATGATCGAGTCCAGTGAGAATACCCTCCGGTCCGCGGGTTCCTTCTTCCGCCAAAGCAAGATATTTTCCTTTATGGGTCATACCGCTTGCTGGATGAATGGATAAGTCTCGCAAATGAAGCTCATAAATGATGGCATCCACAGGATCATCCAAGGGTGGCTTATCTTCCGTCCACCGTTCCGGATCTGTTTTACGTAAATCTAAAATAGCTCCCCTATCACCGTTCACTCCTACAGCACGTGCATAAGGATCAACCGCCTCATTCCACTGTTCTCCAAGACGTACTCGGTAGGTATAGAACTTGCCATCTAAATCACCGTCAACTGTAATTCTCCACGTTCCCCGGACATCACGGATCATAGAATACTTACACTCTGCTGCTCCCTGCCATGAATTATAGAGTACCAGCTCCGCTTCTTGAGCGGTGGGCGCCCATAAACAAAAAGCTGAACTCCCCGGTGAGTACGTTAGGCCAAGATCGTCCCCATCATAGCTGAATAACTGATCAAACTCCTGAGCAAACACGGAAATCCCTCTAGTAGCCGCAGGATCCCCATAATAAATGGGTTCCTTCATTTCCCTTTGTACGGACAAAGCACCTATCCCCTTTTCCAGTTATTAACTGGATTATAGTATGATCGTCTAAGTAGTGCAAACGTTTGGACTCAAATTTTTCAAGCTATTTTGTCAGGACAATCCCTCTACCTCGATGCATCGTCAATATCTAGCCCAACCATCGTAATAATGTCTTTATTCGCAAAATACGGAATACGCCGTTCTTTCCCTAGAGTGACTCTACCGTCCTTGTACCGCACACCATTATCGTGAACAATCAGGTTAGCACGCTCTCCGTCCTCAAATCCCTCATATCCTATACCTAGTACCCAATGGTAGTCGTAAGTAAACTCACCTCTCCACCGCAGACGAAACCACTTATCAAATTTAACAGCCACAGGCCGGCCGGCATCAATTTCTGTTTTATATACTTCAAAATCATTAAACGTAGTAATAAGTAACTTTTGCTGATCCTTAGGTAAAATCACTGAATGGATATAGTTCTTCAGTCCTTTGGTAAAACGGCGCACACTCATCCCCCAAGGTCTTCCACCGTGATGGCTGTATATGTAATTAATATGAGCGGCTTTGGAAGGAAAATGACCTTTGCCCCGAATAAAGTCCGCTCCTAAATGGGTGTTCCAATACTCCGCTAACGCGGCCATCGTAGCTGGGCCACATGCAGAGGACGGGGATTCGACCCCAACCTCCCACTGTGTATATGGCTCCGCAGGCAGTTTCTTGCTAATCCGAGGCTGTCCATGCTTCATTCGGATAGATCCCCTCTTAAAGGGCTAGACTTAGGAGCACAATGTGGAGTTGCCTCCGGAAGTAGAATTACATTTGCACCGGCATCCAATTCTTCTTCTGCAGCTGCTGCCCCTTCCATTGTTGTCTCCCGTTCTTCTGTTTGCACTGTATCTTCCACATTTATCTCAGATTTACTACTATCAGGATTAATCTGCAGCGTGAAATAGAAATTAGAGCCCTCTCCTTCACTGCTCTCTACAGCGATAGCTCCGCCCATCAGCTCAACGAGCTTTTTACAAATTGCCAGCCCCAATCCGGTCCCGCCATATTTGCGATTAAACGAGGAATGCAGCTGATAAAAGGACTGAAACAGCCGATGCTGCTTCTCTAGAGGAATGCCGATCCCCGTATCCCTAACATTAAATTTCAAAGTTAATTTCTTTTGATCTGCGGACAGCTTCTGCTCTACGTAAATACTGATACTGCCCCGATCTGTAAACTTGATTGCATTGCTGACCAGATTGACCAATATCTGACGCAACCGCCCGGCATCGCCCATAATCAGTGGCGGGACTCCAGGTGCCATGCTGCATGATAACTGAATATTTTTCTCCAAAGCCTTAGCTGTAAATAGATCGATTACGCTGTCCAATACGGCTTGAAGCTGCACGGGCTCATTTACAATCATCATTTTTCCGGCTTCAATTTTGCTGTAATCCAGTATTTCATTCAAAATAGATAGGAGCGAGCTGCTGCTCTCCTTAATAATGTCAGTATATCCAAGCTGTTCTTCATCAAGCTCCGTCTCCGCCAGGAGATCCGTCATCCCTACAATTCCGTTCATCGGCGTACGGATTTCATGGCTCATAATAGCTAAGAACTCAGACTTAGCCTGGTCTGCTTTTTCTGCGGATTCCTTCGCCCGAATGATTTCCTTCTCATCCGTGATGTCCCGAAACACTACAACAACACCCTTCGGCTCCCCTTTATCAAACAGAGGGGTTACCTGGTATTCCGCAAGAAAGCTAGAACCGTCCTTACGCCACAAGACCGCATCTTTACTCTGATAAGATACACCTGACTTAATAGCCTTCATCAGTGGAGATTCCTGCGGCCGATAATGGCTCCCATCAAGCGCTATTTGCTGAATATGATCCAAATAAGGATGGCCCATAATTTCATCATGTTCATAGTCCAGCATTTGCAAACCTGCAGGGTTAATGAACGTCACCTTCTCCTCCATATCGAGTCCAAAGATGCCTTCTGAAACCGCATTTAAAATAAGGGTATACTCATTGCTAAGCTTCTCAATTTGTTCTGTATAACGGATGCGCTCTGTAATATCACGGGAAATCCCATACACACCCACTACTTGGTCATCTACAATGATCGGAATATTGGTAGTATTAATTTCTACAAAGTGTCCGTCTTTATGAATAAGCGTTAGATCATAGCTTTGAGGATAACCCTGGGCGGCTAAGTTAAAATGATACAACGTCTTCTCTATGTCCTTCTCATGCACAATGGGGCCAAAGTACATTCCGATCAGTTCCTCCAGCGAATACCCGGTCAACTTCTCCAAATTCGCATTGGCAGTCAAATAGTCTCCATGCAAATTCATAGAGTACACAGCAGATGGATTGTATTCAAACAATGATTTATACCGTTGCTCGCTCTCCTTAAGCTTGAACTCGAACTGCTTGCGCTCCGTAATTTCCCGCCCAATCGCTATAATCTCCAAGACATTTCCCTCATCATCATAGGTATAACGACTGCTCGACTCGAACCAGACATAGGTGCCATTCTTATGGCGGTAGCGGTAAGCTACAGCCGGAATAACGCCAGAGCTGCGGCTCTGCTCCATTAAACCTTGCATCATAACTAGATCATCGGGGTGAAGATAATTATAGGCGCTTGTCCCAACCATCTCTTCAGGTTCATAACCAAGCAGGGTACGGCTAGCCGAAGAACAATATAAGAAAACACTGTCTTTGACCGCATGACGCGAGATTAAATCCAGCGAATTCTCGGACATCAATCTATAATTGCGTTCACTTTGACGAATTTGTTCTTCCATTTGCTGCTGCTGATCCCGATGATCCACCGTTTCCTGAGCTGCGATCTTTAGTTCCGTAATATCCTCGGCGTATACTATAATATACGAAGGGACTTGTCCTTCTTCTGCTCCTAATCCAGAGAACATGAGAGACAGGCAAACGGGTTGACCTTCTTTGTTTAAAAAACAATGTTCCTTCTTCCAGCTGCCCGCTGGCGATTTCTGAAGCTCGTCCATTACTAATCTATAGGAGAGCTCTTTTGAATGTGCCTCTCTATTTTCCGATTCTGTAAAAAGAGCCCCGGCAAGAAACTCGGCCTCCGTAAAGCCAAGTAGATTGCAAAAAGCCGGATTGACTTTTATCCAGTTGAAATCGCCGTTATTCGAAAACAGTACGGCCATTCCTTCTGGAGACCTCATAAATGCATGATCCAGAATTGCGTTAAATTCTACCGAGCTGCCCATTTAAGCCAGACCTCCTTTGTTGCTAGTGCTAAAGCTCTCATACCTTCTTATGTCAGTATACGATAAGAGAACTGGGGAAAGAAATGTCTAGCGCATTATTTTAAATTGGAAATATTTAAATTTAAATTATTGACGCTAGCAAATAAACAACTTATATTTAAGAATAAATATATCGTTCGTGACCTATTACGATGGAAGCACCCGTAATAAAGGCTTTTGCCTTTGCTACGGGTGCTTTTTTGTTGTCTTCAGGGATACGGACAAAAGGAGGAGCAAATTAATGAACGCACTAAAGTCATTCCCCTTACTACTACTGGTGATCCTGCTATCGTTAAGCACATCAACGGAAGCTTTTGCTGCAGCAACGACTGAATTAACACCCTCTATTCAAGCGGCTTTTGATCTAACAGCTGCGACTGCCGACGGTCCTACAAGGATAAAGATGACTAATCTGTACAATGATTTATCTACTTTAAAGATGCAATACAATAATCGTGAGGAGCAGATCCGAACCCTTCACTATAATAATGAGCAAACACTGATTGCAGTACGTAAGCAAATTAAAGAGATTGATTTAGAAACCGTAGCTCAACTGGAGGCTACCGTTAAGAGCTGCAAACAGCACTATCAGCCCTTATTCGACCAGTACAATGCGCTTAATAAGCGTATCAAGATCGCCAAGGGTCTTAAAAACAAGACGTTGAATACCGTATTACAAGCCCAAGGTGATGCTATGAAGATCCTGGTTCAGTTGGCACGCAAAGAAATTAGCGACAGACAGAATCAGTTGAATGCAGCGAAACAGACACGTACCCGAAAGATAACCTATGCCCGCAAAACCTTGTCTGGCATTGATAGTCCACAGGTCTCAATTAAATCAAACAAAAGCGTAGTCACCTCATTGAATAAACGGATTTCCGCAGATTGGAGTGACTTCAAAGCAGCGATTCGCAAGCAAAACCTTACATTAACCACTCAGTCTCTGTCCTCACTCGTCTCCGGTTACCGCCAAATCGCAACACACAAGCAAAAAATCATAGAATTAGAACAAAAGATTTCTGCTGTCATTGCAAATACGAGGAAACAGATCATTTAACGGACTTTTTCTTCTCATTCGCTCTGCGGTAAGCCATTACTTTGCGGTACATGCTTTTATCAGAAAGATGTTTAAAAATATACGGGTCCGGACTAGTATTCACTTCAATAATCCAAGGCGTCATGGATCTATCCAATCCTACATCGACACCAATCTGTCTAAACCCAGGATATTTCTTATGGTAGAAACGTCCGGTATCTTCTCCTAGCTTTCTCAGGATCTTAAGCATTTGCGCTTGCTGAGCTTCGTTCAGATAAGGAGACAGCAGCTTTTCCATAGCAGTTAGTTTGCCGCCGCTATGATAGTTGGTAACAATCTTACCTTTCTCAGCTACCCGACCGATCAGACCGGTAGTTTCCCATTTGCCCTGCGGGCTGAGCTGGACCATCACACGGATATCAAAGCGGTGTTTCCCGTGCTTTAGCAAAACTATTCCTCTCTGGATCAGGTAACTACGTCCACGCGTTGCTTTCTTTAAAGATAAATGGAAGGCGTCGAAGGTTCTAAAGGTTTTGAGTCTTGTTCCACTTTGGTACTTATATTCTGTTCCATGAGCCTCTCTACTCTGCTCAACCTTCATCACACCATTGCCATAGGTACCGTATTCCGGTTTAACATAAACCATTCCATATTTCAGCAGCATAGCTTTCAGATTGACTTTACTGAATTTTATCGTTTCGGGAATCAACGGTGAAATTTCAGCGCTTCGCATGAGCACCTTGGTTTTAATCCATTTGCTGGTCAATGCAGACTTTAACTTCTTTCCCAACTGTCCTCTCCCCTGTCCCTCAAAAAATAATCACGGCCTTAGTAAGCCTTAGTATTTTATGCTGCAACTGTACAAATGGCATGAGTGAAACGCCCTCTCCGCTTTCGGATGTATCTACTGTTTACTGTGTTGCATATGGTGGAAGAGGATATCCATTAGCGGATAAAAGGAGGCGTGAACCATGCACATTTGTATCATTGCACCGGAGCAGTTCCCAGTTCCGGGAGACGGTTCTGTAGAAATCTGCATTTGGGCCATTGCCAGAAGACTGGCGGAGAGACATAAGGTAACCATTGTTAGTCGGAAGGTACCTGGACTACCTGCTGCCATTATATTGGAGCAGGTCAGAATTATCCGACTGCCTGCAAGCACCCCAGCCCATTATCTTACTTCGGTATTAGAATACATTCAGAAAGAATCCTTTGACATCATTCAGGTTGATAATCGCCCCCATCTTATGTCTGCTGTAAAGAAGCAGCTTCCTCATATCCCGGTATTTCTGTTCCTGCACTCGCTTACCTTCACACCGGGTACAGATAAAGTGGCCAATGCCTTGGCAAAAGCGGATCTGATCATTGCCAACAGCCACTCCTTACAGCGAAGATTAGATCGCCGCTTCCCGAAACTGACCACAGGGATTCATATTGTCTTATTGGGAGCTGATCTTGACCGGTTTACCCCTGTGCAGATATCTGAAAAACAACAGCTTCGTAGTTTCTACAAACTCCCGCAGACCTTCACAGTTTTGTTCGTGGGTCGGGTTATACCCCGCAAAGGAGTGCCTATATTAATCCGTGCTATGTCGCATTTAAACAAACACCTCCCCGCTCATCTGGTCATCGCCGGCAAAGGCAAACCGTCGTACATACGGCAGTTGAAGCTCCTTGCACGGCGGCTGAGAGTGTCTGTTACTTTTCTAGGAAATGTGGCTCATGAGAATATTCACACCCTTTATCAGGCGGCAGACTGCTTTGTATGCCCTTCCCAGAACCATGAATCCTTCGGTCTTGTTAATGTAGAAGCTATGGCCTCCGGTCTACCTGTTATCGCTTCGAATAATGGGGGCATCCGAGAGATAGTCGCCTCTGGCCATAACGGTTATCTGGTAGAACGATATCGCGAGGCTTTACCCTTTGCCCGGTATTTGCTGCGGATAGCCCGCCATCCACAATTGGCAGTTACCATCGGATCACAAGGGAGAGCAGATGCGCTTGAAGCCTTCAATTGGCAGCGAACCGCAAACCATTTAGAACAGCTGTATCAAGCTTCTGCAACACCACAGCAAGGGTACAGAACTCTTGCAGATGGAATGCAATTGTAGACTCACCCAAAGTAGGGGCCTCCTAAGCCATCAACTGGCTGCTGGGTCCCTTTCTTTTTGAGCTTGCTTGAGCTAAACACCAATCTCCGTATGAATTAGGTAACATATGCGCATACAAGGTAGCTATCGGACACAGCTGACCCCAAACGCAGCTTTATCCCTCATTTGCAATGCTAAGGACCCTATAACCCCTATTGGCATGAAAAATGCCCCATATGAACGTCATCCATAGGAATAACGCCAGTGGAGTCCGCAAGCATGTTCCAAGAGCCAAGAACTAACAAATAACGTCATATCGGTCCATAAGCCTCAGAGGAGGATTATTACTCCACGATGCAGACAGGCCATGAGCAACAACAAAAAGCAGCGATCCTCCCTCACGGGAGAATCGCTGCTCTTCTTTTTTTCTTATTTTACAATAAATAGTAAGTTTCATTCAAATCAATTGAATAACTGTAAGCACAAGCCCTACGACAAACCCGCATAAAGCTCCGTTCACACGAATCCATTGCAGGTCTTTACCCACTTTATCTTCCAGCATATTCACTAGACTAGCGTCATCCATGCTGTCCAGATTCTCTTTTACCAAAAGACCTATTCTGTAGTGGTTAGCCTCTACAAAGGCAATTAGCGAAGCGCGAATCCGCTCTTCCCAGCTGCTGATCCATTCTTGTTCCTTGCCAATACGACGTACAAGCAGGGTATAGAGCGTGAACAGCTTGCGTCCGCCAGCCGCCCGATCTTCCTCCAACAGGGAAATTGCTTTGCTGCGAATGTTCTCCAATTGCGTATGCAGAAATGCGGTTGCTGCTTCGCCTTCAAGCTCATTTAGTGCCCATTCTTTTAATGAAGCCAGTCTAGCCTCGTCATTAACAATCTGGAACAGGGCCACTCGAATCTCGCGGATAATCTCTTCACGGTATGGGCTATCCTCTTCCCGAAAATCGCGGATACCGGACTGCAACATACCTTGCAGCATTTCACCAAGCATATCTGCATCCATAAACCCGACAAAAGCCTGAAAAGCCATACCTTTAAGTCCGCCAAGCTTCACTTCAGCCAATTTCTCGCTGGCAATCTTGCCCAGCATAGCCTTCGTTTCAGGACGTCCGCTCCAAGTAGACACCCCTTCCAGCGCATAGTCCAGAGCAGCTACATCTTTACCGTCATTCATTAACTTAGTAACTATTTTATCAGCCGCAACGCCAAGCTCAGCTTCACGAACATATTCGGAGGCTGCCTTTTGCAGAAACGGTACTGCCTTCTCTACCGGAAGACGAGACACGAATTCGCCAAGCTGCTCCAATATTTGTACTCTTGCCTTCTTTTTACTAAAGAACTTTGTCAGTAGCTTGGAGCCCATTGATATAAAGCCAAACTTACGCAGCTTGTTCTCAATGCTTTCCTTGTTAAGAAGCTCAGTCTCCATCGCGGTGATTAGTGATTGGATGATCTTATCGCGATTCTTGAGCAGTAGTGAGGTGTGTGGAATACGTAGCCCCATCGGATGGCGGAACAGCGCCGTTACCGCGAACCAGTCGGCAATCCCCCCTACCAAACCGGCCTCGAAACCACCTCTCAGTAGAATCACGGCTAGGTTTTCAGGTAGAAACAGTGTAATCAGAAACCCACATGCCATAAAGGCGAGTGACATGGTGGCTAAGTTTTTGGATCTCATAAATAGTCCCCTTTACATAAGCAGCTGCCGATGTCCTTACACAGGAAAAATACCGTCGGGTCACGTTCCACGAACATAAGCTGACGATAGATTCGGCTAGTCGGTTAGTTTGATAACTATTGTACCACGACTGAACTATTATCTAAAAATATACTGTAAAAACCTCTTATCTCTTGTTGGACGTTCATTATTGTACAGTTGCATGAAAATGGTTTTTGGTTTTCAGAATATTAATGATAAGATACAAGTAACGTTTCAATACCCTTAAAAAGTACCACTTTACCTGGAAAAGGAGCTCATACAATATGCTGATTGCTTTAGATATGGATGGAACATTACTGAACGAAGAAGGAAACATCAGTCCAAAAAACCGCGAAGCTATTATAAAAGCTCAGAAACTAGGTCACATTGTTATCATTGCCACAGGCCGCTCTTTTATGGATGCAGAACGTCAGCTTCGGCTAGCGGATCTGGAATGTCCTGTAGTCAGTCTAAATGGCGCAGTCGTCACATTATCTGATCGCACCCTCGCGGCAAGCACGCCGCTGAATAAAGCAGACATCATTCCCGCTCTGCGCTGGATAAACGAAATTCCGGACTTGTATTACGAGGTATACACTGAGGATAACGTTTATGTAGAGCTGAACAAACGTGTACGGTTAGAGAAATTATCTGCACTAAGCGATGAAGAAGTTCCTGAAGAAGTCAGTTGGTTGCTGAAAGCAATGATAGATCAACAGTTTCAACAAGCAGCGGTAACCTATGTGGAGAGTATGGAAGAGGTGTGGAGCAAGGAGGAAAATGTTATTTATAAAACATTGGCTTTTTCTCTAAACCGAGAGCTGCTCAAGGAAGCTTCCACCCGCTTCGCAGCTATTCCGGGCTTAATTATTACCGCCTCCCATGTAAATAATATCGAGATTAACCATGAAGAGGCCAACAAAGGCTCCGGTGTAACCATGCTTGCTGACCATTATGGTATCCCGCTAGCGGATGTAGCTGTCATGGGCGACAGTTATAACGATCAGCCAATGTTCGAGAAGGCCGGCTACCGGATTGCTATGGCTAACGCAGCGCCAATTCTTAAGGAAATGGCTGAATTCATCACCACCAGTAATGAGGAAGACGGAGTCGCGGCAGGAATTGAGCATCTTTTGAAAAGAAATTCTAAAGAATAATTTCTGCATAAAGCAGCGGATGCACAAATAGCACCGTGGGCAGTTCTGCTCACGGTGCTATTTGTGGGTTTATTTTTGCTGGGTAGGGGTCTTCCATCACACTTTAGGTTTAGGTTATGGCGTGCCTATAGCTTACTTGTGGCTTACCTATAGCTTACTTATCGCTTTCCTGTAGCTTACTGTGGCTTGCCTATAGCTTACTTATCGCTTTCCTGTAGTTTACTGTGGCTTGCCTATTGCATCTCCGTCCTCTTAATAATTAGTTGTACTTCGTACAGTTAAATGCCCTCTTTTAGGCGCTAATTCGGATTTAATTGCACTCTGTACACTTATATTCAACAAATCTATTCAAAACGCAAAAATTCGCGATTTTTAACTGTACAAACTACATCTAAATCGCAAGACATTCGCTACTCCACGAAATAGTTGCACTGAATACATCTATTTCACTTCAGCCGGTCAATCTCCCCATGTCTACAACTGCCTCCGGGTTAAAGCGAACTACCTTTCCATTCATCCCAAATCATCAAGGAAGCTGTCCTCCCCCTCCCATTCGGCAGACACTCGTACGTAGTCATCAATTTCAGGAAATTCCAACAGTTCAATGATAATCAATTCGAGCGCTGTAATTGCCCGCAGCCCATGCTTCGTACCAGCAGGAATCGTGACCGTGTCCCCGGCGGCAACCGCATGAAGATGGCCATTCATCCGGTATTCTCCATTTCCAGAAAGAAAAGACCAAACTTCTTTAGTATGCCGGTGAAAATGGTAGCTGGTGTGCTCGCCTGCCAAAATGGTTATTTTAGAGGTCGTAACCTCAATACCTGCCGCCGTGCGAGAGAAGTCCAAAATGCGTGAGGTACCCCAGCGTTTTTCTTCAATCATCGGCTTCGCCGCATGGCCCTCCAGTTTTTGCTTAATTCGTTTTGCCTGCTCTATCCCAGCAACCAAAATACCATCTGGCCCCGACGCCACGATTAAACCAGGAGCGCCGATGATATGCACAGGACAAGAGAGTTCGTTGATCAAATGGGTACCTTTTGAATCCTCAGAAATACTCCCACTGCCAATTACTCTTCCTTGCAAATGGGGAACAAGTGCATCCCAGCTGCCAATATCCGCCCACACCCCAATATAGGGGATGACTACCGCTCGCCGCGTGTGTTCTAGCACCTCATAGTCAAAGCTTCGTTCTGGCAATTGATCATAATGCTCCATAAACTCCATGTAATCTACTGGAAGATCCCGTTCGACCATACTTGAGAGCAAGTACCCTAATGAGCAGGAAAACACGCCGCAATTCCACAGTCCTCCCTGAGAAATGAACTCGGCGGCTGTCGATTCGTTCGGTTTCTCTGCAAACTGCTTAACATTTAAAAAAGACGTCCCCCCTACCCCAGACCCTTCACCCGGCAGAATATAACCGAACTGTGTAGAAGGAAATTCAGGTAAAACACCAATCAAAGCAATGTCCGCTTGTGATTCGGCAAGCACACTCGGAAATTGATGAAGCTGCTTAAAAAAAGAAGCCTCCACATACGAATCCACCGGAATGACCACTACGATCTCTTTTGAGTCCATACCCTTCACAGAATGCAGATAACTCGCCGCCAGAGCTACTGCAGTAAAAGTCCCCCGTTTCTGCGGCTCTGCTAATAAAGGGACTTGAGCACTAACGGATTTGCGAGTAATCTCCACCTGACTGCGATGAGTCACTATGCAACTTGAATCCAACAAACCTACCTCTTCCAGCCCTCTGCATACCCGCTCGATCATCGACTCCACACCGCCAGCTTCTGTTGGAAGCAGCCTTAAAAAAGCTTTTGACCTGATCTCATTTGATAGCGGCCACAACCGCTTCCCCGATCCCCCTGAAAGGAGTACGATCTGCAACTCTATCGCCCCCCTGCGCTGGATTTAGCCCCCGGTGTTCTCAAATACCCCTTTCGTTTATGAAAAGACAATGATCTATACTTCTCAGCCAGCTGATTCACTTTCTGCTTGGATAGCTGTCCTGCATTCATATGGAGACCTTTATTACGCGCTTTTTGAATCTTCATTCCCTCGCGATTCTTCGAATACAGGTAATTGGCATAGGTTTCGAATTCGGAAAAGGCAAATTGCTTGGAGCGGTTCATACTGTGTAAAATAGCTCGATACCAAGGCATTTGGTGTTTTGCTTCTATCTCTCTTTTCATTTGAGCCAATTGACTGCGTTCAAACAGCATGTAATGGGTCACAAATGATGATTTTGCGGTCACCTTGCGGCCCATGAGTTTCCTATAGGTTACAAAATACTGTGGTTGGCTCCAGTTCCGGCTGTAAAAGAGTGTCTTGCCGTCCGCCCGAAAACGGTGGGGGGTGATCAGAACGGTATCGGCATCAATGACCAAAAAATAATCCGCCGTGCAGAGCTTGTCGCCATTCAGCTTCAGCAGCTGTTGGAATAGCCAGCCGGAACGTTCCCAGGTGCGTGAGCGGTAATGAATGTCTTTTTTCGTAATCGGCAGCACCGTATTCTCGTCAATAAAGGTACAGCCTTTTGTGCGGCAGAACTCAATCATCCGTTTCTTTTTGGGAGCAACAATTAATATCCGGCCGATGGGATGCTTAACCTGCTTTCTAACAGCGTCAATCACATGGGGAAGGGTCTGTAAATCTTTTTCAATCGCGGGAATCAGTACATCTATAGTAACGGCATGTCTGATGCGGGCCTTACTGGGCGAGGGCATAGGGTCATCTCCATATCATGTTTTTGCTTTAGGATATGAGCATGATAGGAAAAGGGAATGGGCATCACAGAATTGTTCAGGAGAGTGGCAAATGTGCGCTGGACAAGCCTGCGATGCGCGGGCAGAAATTTTTATATTATAAAAATAGAAGCAGACCTGCACCCGGCGCCCTTTACTGGGGCAAATATGCCTCTCTTTTCGCCGACACTGCCACATTCCAGCCAATCTACGGGATTTACACCGTACATTTCGCCCACGCAGCCACGATCCAGCTAATCTACGGGATTTATACCGTACATTCCGTCCACGTAGCCACATTCCTGCCTATCTGCGGGATTTATACCGCACATTCCGTCCACGCAGCCACGATCCAGCTAATCTACGGGATTTTTACTGTACATTCCGCCCACGCAGCCACAATCCTACCTATCTACGGGATTTTTACCGTACATTTCACCCGCGCAGCCACGATCCAGCTAATCTACGGGATTTATACCGCACATTCCGCCCACGCAGCCACATTCCAGCCAATCTACGGGATTTATACCGCACATTCCGCCCACGCAGCCACATTCCTGCCAATCTACGGGATTTATACCGTACATTCCGTCTACGCAGCCACATTCTAACTAATCTACGGGATTTATACCGTACATTTCGCCCACGCAGCCACGATCCAGCTAATCTACGGGATTTATACCGTACATTCCGTCCACGTAGCCACGATCCAGCTAATCTGCGGGATTTATACCGTACATTCCGCCCACGCGGCCACGATCCAGCTAATCTGCGGGATTTATACCGCACATTCCGCCCACGCAGCCACATTCCAGCTAATCTGCGGGATTTATACCGCACATTCCGCCCACGCAGCCACATTCCTGCCAATCTACGGGATTTATACCGTACATTCCGCCCACGTAGCCACATTCCTGCCTATCTGCGGGATTTATACCGTACATTTCGCCCGCGCAGCCACAATCCAGCTAATCTGCGGGATTTATACCGTACATTCCGTCTACGCAGCCACATTCCAACTAATCTACGGGATTTTTACCGTACATTTCACCCACGCAGCCACAATCCAGCCTATCTAAGGGATTTATACCGTACATTTCACCCGCGCAGCCACTTTCCAGCCAATCTGCGGGATTTATACCGTACATTCCGTCCGCGCAGCCACAACCCTACCTATCTACGGGATTTATACCACCGTTGTGTCCCACTCCCACACCAATCCCCAGATTTTTACTGGCTCAATATCCAACACTTTTCCTGTGCAGCAAAAAGCTTGGGATGGTATATTGTAGATTGGCTAAATTTTCGGCACATTTTAAGATGAACTCAAACATCATAGAACTAGATTTGTTGAGATCACTCTATATAGAAATAATGAAGGTGAATCTATTGAATAAGCTTTTATTTCATAATATCCCGCTGGGAGCGACTGGTGAGCGAATCCCGCAAGCGGCTGTGGCCTCAGCGCAGACAAGCCAAGAACTGGTGAAGCGGGAGGAAGAGGACTCCGCTTTTTTTCGCAGGCTGGAAGAAGGCGGCATCCTGCTCAACCGTCCGCAGATTTCCGCGGTACGGCATCATAAAGGGCCGCTTCTAACACTGGCCGGCGCAGGCTCCGGCAAAACCTCGGTTCTGATCTGCCGAACCGGTTATTTGTTGTCCGTGCGCGGTGTCTCACCAAGTCAGCTGCTATTGCTGACTTTTTCGAGTAAAGCTGCGGCTGAAATGCGCGAACGGATCGCCCTTTTACCGGGAGTAGGCCCAGCAGACGTCGCGCGGCTGCAGGCCCGCACGTTTCATTCCTTTTTCTTATTTTTCTTGCGCAGACAAGGATTGCAGCAAGAGATTTTCAGTGAGACGCGGCGCCAGCACATCCTGCTAAAACAAATCATGCGTGAGCTCGGGCTACCTAAGGATGCCTATCCACCGGAAACGCTACTCTCCCTGCTCTCTTCCTGTAAGATGAACATGGGTACCGTAGAAGGCTTGCCTGAAGGAACCACCGCTGAAAAAGAAATGAAATCCATTCTGGAAATCTACGAACAATGGAAACTAGACAATTTCAAAATCGACTTCGACGATGTCCTCTTAATCGCCTATCGGATGCTGAAGGAGCGTCCTACGCTTTTGCAGGAATTGCAGATGAGATATCTATACGTGATGGTGGATGAGTTTCAGGATACCAATGCCCTGCAGTACGAGTTAGTCAAAATGATTGCTCACCCGCAGCATAATCTGATGGTGGTTGGCGACGATGACCAGACGATTTATTCCTTCAACGGGGCACGCAGTGAATTCATTCTGGAATTCGAGAAGCTGTACCCGGGAGCAAGGGTTATTACACTTGATATTAATTACCGTTCTGGTCCAGCTATAGTCGGACTCGGTAACGGTATTATCCGGCACAATACGCGCCGGCGTTCCAAAACCCTGCAAGCTGCCAAAGGCAGCGGGAGTCAGCCCCGGTATATGCGTCCGCAGACAGCAGACGAGGAAGCTGAGCAGATGGTTGAGCATATTTTAAACGAGGTTTCGAGCGGCAAAAGAGAATATAGCGACTTCGCCATGTTATATAGAGCGTCCAGCAGCAACCGGGCCGTTCTGGAATTACTTCTTTTACGCGATATTCCCTATATTGATTATGGAGAAGGCCAATTACTGTACGAACACTGGCTAATTTCCCCGGTCGTGGATCATATGCGTCTTTCCGTGAATCGGCGGAATTTCGCGGCTATGGAGAACATCCTGCCTACTCTATATATGAACCGTGAAAAAGGTATGAATCACATCCGGCAGATGGAAGCCAGACAACCAAAGCAAGGCCCACTAATCCATCTGTTGTCCATGCCCGGCATGGAGGATTTCAAGGGCACTAAGCTTAGAGAGCGGCTGGATCTAATTCGCAATATGCGCGAGTTAACCCCAGTCCAAGCGATCCGCCAGATCCGCACGCAATTCTATGATTATTTCATCGAAGCGAATGAGCGGCATCAAGCAACCTTACATCGCGAGACGTTAAAAGAAATGCTAGATGAACTAGAATCGTCTGCAGAGCGATTTGATAGTATCCCTGCCTTTCTGGATTTCATAGATAATGTTACTGAACGTAATGAACATAATCGTCAGCCAAGCACCAAAGAACAAGGGAATCGGATCGCGCTTATGACCATTCACAAATCCAAGGGATTAGAGTTTCCTGTGGTCTTTTTGATTGGAGCCTCTGAAGGAATTCTCCCGCATAGCTCCGCCCTGGAGGGCGACCGGCTCAAGGACCGCAAGCTGGCCGCTGCAAATAGTGGAAGTTCAAGCTTGGCTGCCCTGGAAGAGGAGCGAAGACTGGCTTACGTAGCTGTTACTAGAGCCCGGGAAGAGCTATTTATCAGTTCACCTGCGAGGCATCGAGGCAAAAAAGCAGAGGTCTCCCGCTTCATGTTATCAGCCTTCCGCTCTGCCGTTTCTTCCACAGCAACGACTACGGTGAGCAGAACAGTGACAACAAGATCCTTACCTACCAGCCGGACAACTGCGACAAGAACCCATGTCGTTGCGGTATGGAATTGTACCAGCAGTACCTGTCCTGGCTGGACACGCATGAAAGCGGGCGGAGCTGAGGATCATTTAACCTCAAAGCCCTGCCCGTTATGTAGTTCCCCTATGGCAAAGGACCAACGAGAAGTTCCTGTATGATTCAACGCAAAAAAAGCAAGTTTCCTCTTCCCTGGAAACTTGCCTTTTTTATAAAAATATATGTTTAAGCTGGAGTTACTACCGCTTCTTCTTCCTCTTCTTCATGCACGGTCTTGATCTGGATCATTACGGTTGACGGTTCGGTCAACACTTCAATACCGTCCTTGAAGATCAGATCAGAGACGAGCAACTGGTCGCCAATATCCAGTCCGCTGATATCGACTTCCATGGAGGTAGGCAGATCCTCAGGCATACAACGAACTTCCACTTCATAGATTTCTACCTGAAGTGTGCCGCCTGCTTTAATCCCTACGGCTTCACCTGCAAAATGAATAGTCACCTTGCTGTCCATGCTCTTTTTCATATTTACATGTTGAAAATCAATATGCAGAATTTTGCCGGACAGGGTATCCTTCTGAATGTTCTGAACCACGACCGGAACCTCCAGCTCTTCCGATACCTTACCTTGCAGAATTGCGCGCGGATTCTTTTTGAGAATGTCCAGAAGTTCTTTTTCATTCACTTCCAACGTCAGAGTCTCTTTACCAATACCATATAATACAGCCGGAATACGTCCTTGCTTACGCGCCTGATTGATGTTGGACTTGGTGTCAGTCTTACGTGTGTTGAATTGAATAAACTTATTCATTGGGTTTCCCGCTCTCTTTGACCATAAATTCTTGTCACACCAAGTGTAACATGACCATATAATCTAGTCAAACTTACTGGAAGAACGCTAGGATTCATATTCGTCAAATGGGTCTGCGATTTCAATCTGATATGCTTCTGCGTCACTCACCCCTACAGACAATACCGCCCGGCCTCCTCCAAGACGTTTCAAGCCACCACTGAAGATGACATCCTCCAGTTCTTTGCGCTTGCCCGGGCCCGCCGGAAAATCACTGCGGACTGCTATTATTTTGACCGGAGTTGCCTTATAAGTCTCAGGATTCAGCGAAAAAGCCATGGCATAATAGTGTTTGTTTCCGGCACTATCGAAGCAAGCAATGTGGCCCAATACGCCCACCATTCCACCCCGCAGCAGATGAGCTTCATTGGCTCCCCCCCACTCTTCGGGCACGAATTGATCCTGTAAAACCTCGGCATCAATGAAGGTCTGCTCATTTAGTTCGTCCAGCGAAGGAATCACTGTGAACCCAATCTGCCCCCGCCCACCCCGCTCGCCCTGCGGCCGGGTAAATACGCCTACACTGCCATTATCAAGCTCGATAAGCCGGATATCCTTCATCGTGCCGGGACCTGAAGAAAAGTGGGTCAAAGAATCGATGTGATATCCCCGGTAGAACTGGGTCACCCAGGAGACAATCCGGTGCGGATCATCCGCTGCCGTAATCACTTCCACCCCGCCCACAATAAGTTCCCCCCTGATCCGGGTCCAGCACGGGTCCTGTAAATTGTACGTATGCGTATGCGCACGAGGTCTCCAAACCCCATCATGGCATGTAAAAAAGAAGACTTGAGAGAACTCACTGTCCCGTTCCTCAACTCTTCCCATTAGTACCTCTTCCCCGTTATACATAAACGGGGCGGTTATATTATAGACATCCCGGTGCCCAACACCCGTGAACGTCATTTTATTTACAGTGGTTGTACCGCGTCCGGCATGATATGTATCCAGAAGCTGCTTACAGGTGGCTGTCCGTGCCGGGTTCCTTGTCATCGCCGTCCTCCTCGTAATCATTTGAACGATCGATCACCCAATCGTTGTCTTCCGCATCCATGGCAATCAGCTCGCCGGGCTGGACATTAAAGTATACACATAATTTTAGCAACAGATCCCTTGGATACTGCACCATCTCATTCTTATACATTCGGCGTACCGAATCAAAATGGTAATTGATCTCTTTAGCAAGCTTGCGGATCGATAATTTCGGATCATGCCTCTCCATGACCTCACTCAGTTTACTGCGTATGACTGGCATTCCTACACCTCCTCCAATAATATATCCGCACTAACCCCAAGGCGTCAATCGAATTGACAAGATAAAACGGTCATGTTACAGTGGGATTAGGAAATAATTTGCAACATTTCTAATTTCAGAAAACCAAATACCTTTCCCTATTCAGAAAATAGAGTCTTCTTTATTTTCTTTTTTTGTATCCAGACCAATCGCAAGACCATTAGGGAGGCTCTTTGAATGAAAAATACAGTCCGTAATCACAACATCGTGTTCCTGGGAACCAGTCTGCCGCGAGAGTGCGGTATCGCCACGTTCACACAGGATCTGCTAGATGAACTTATCCACCTTCCCGGCTTCAACCCGCCCCGGATTATTGCCATAAACAACAATGAAACCTACGCTTACGATCAGCAGGTAATACGGCAGATCGACCAGCATAATTACGCAGATTATATAGATACGGCCGATTTCCTCAACAATTCCGATACCGATTTGTTGGTCATCCAACATGAATTTGGCATCTACGGCGGAGAAAGCGGTGAATACCTGCTGCCCTTTGTCGAACGTTTGAACATTCCGTATGTTGTTGTTTTTCACACAGTGTTGACCAAGCCCTCCCCTAAGCAGCATCAGATCATCCGATGTCTGGCCGAGCGTAGCGTGCAGGTCGTGACGATGGCGGAATCAACCCTTACCGATTTATCTACTATTTATGAGATCCCAGTTTCCAAAATCACATTCATCCATCACGGCGTCCCTCAAGTTAGCACAGCCTCACGCACCAGCCTTAAAGCACAATACGGTTATCCAGACCGCAAAATCCTCTCCACCTTCGGCTTCCTCAGTCCCGGCAAAGGGATTGAATACAGCATCGAAGCCATGCGCGGCGTGGTCAAGCGCCATCCCGAAGCACTTTACATTGTCTGGGGCAAGACCCATCCGGTCGTCAAGCTGGAATCCGGGGAAGTTTACCGCCAGAAACTGACGGACCTCGTAGAAATGTTTGACCTGCAGGACAATGTCCAATTCGTCGATAAGTTGCTGACCCAAGAAGAAGTAATAGAGTCCTTGGTCATGTCAGATATCTATGTGACTCCTTATCTGGGTAAGGATCAGGCCGTCAGCGGCACCCTGGCCTACGGAGTCGGTTATGGCCGGGTTATCGTGTCTACCCCTTACCGCTACGCCCAGGAAATGCTGGCAGAAGGCCGCGGTCTACTGGCTGATTTTCATGATTCTGCTTCCTTGGAAGCCTGCATTTTGCGCTTGCTGAACAGCCCTGCTCTGGTGCAAACGATGGAAGACCGCACGTTGAAGCTCGGGCTCACTATGCGCTGGAACGAAATCGCCAAAATCTATGCCGCCTTGTTCCACAGCCATATCCAGAGCTCGGCGTCAGCTGATCGGAGCGTGATTTAATGGAAACCTCCACCACAGTACAGTCTAAACCAGGCTATATGCGCAGAATCACGGACGATACAGGAATCTTTCAGCATACCAAGTTTGGGGTTCCGGACCGTTCCAAGGGCTACACTACCGATGATAACGCCCGCGCTCTGATTGCTGCGGTCTTAATGTACGAGAATTCCCGGGATGCCGTGGCACTCGATCTCATTCATACGTATATCTCTTTTATCTATCATTCCCAGACAGCGGACGGCAATTTTCGCAATTTCATGGATTATAACCGCTCCTTTATAGAGGATAAAGGTTCTGAAGATTGCCAGGGACGTACCTTGTGGGCACTCGGGTTCGCCTTGTCGCATGCTGCTTCCCTGCCCGATAACCTGATGAATACCTGCCGGTATTTGATCAATCAGGCACTGCCGCATCTGGAAGCCTTGGGCTCACCTCGGGCCGGTGCCTATGCCATCATCGGCCTAAGTTATCTTACCGAAGCACCGGGCTCATTAGGTTATGCTTTTCCATACCCGCATACTGAAAACACGACCGAAGAAGCCGCCTTTCTGCCAAGGGCAACCATTGAGAGTCTGATCGAAAATATTGCGGTTCGGCTGCATAATCAATATACCCGCTATAAGGGGCACGGCTGGAATTGGTTCGAGGACAGCATCACTTATGGCAATTCCATGCTGCCCTGGGCTCTGCTTCGGGCCTTCCTGATCTCCGGGAATAAAGACCTGCGGGAGACCGCCAAGGAAAGCCTGGATTTCCTAGCTTCCACCACCTTCTCCAGCAAAGGTTACTATAAACCGATCGGCAGCCATGGCTGGCTGCTGCGCGATGGGCTGGCTGCACCCTATGATGAACAGCCCATTGAAGCCTGCGAGATGCTGCTGGCCTGCCGGGAAGCAGCTGTTGTTCTTGAGGACCCCGCCTATCTTGCGCAGGCAGAATTATGCTACAACTGGTATCTAGGGCATAATTCCTTGGGAATCCCTCTGATCGATGCGCAGACTGGTGCTTGTTATGACGGCATCCATGCCGCGGGACTCAACCTGAACCAAGGCTCGGAGAGCATTATATCCTTCACAATTGCCCGGTTGGTGATGCATCATGAATAAATATGCTACAATCCTAGCCGGCGGGGGCGGAACACGGTTTTGGCCCCTGTCCAGACAAGAAATCCCAAAGCAGCTGCTGAATATTAGTGGCAACGACATTATGCTAAACGATACGATTGAACGCTTCAAAGGGATTATTCCTCAGGAGAATACAGTTATCGTTACTAATCGTACCCAAGCAGTATTGTTGGAGAGTATTATGCACAGCAGCGTTCTCAAAGCTAATATTCTAATTGAACCTGTGGCGCGAAATACAGCCGCTAGCATTCTTTTTGCAGCATTATCTATAGAGAAATCTCATGGTAATTCTTTAATGGTCGTCCTGCCTTCCGATCACTATATAACGGATGAGGAACAATTCCGTCTTACACTAGACGAAGCCTGCACTGTTGCCATGGAGTCAGACAAAATAGTAACCATCGGAATCAAGCCTACTTTCCCATCTACTGGCTACGGCTATATTGCCTTTGATAAGACGCCGATTGCGACAAGCCCAGTGGCTGTATATGATGTAGATGAATTTGTAGAGAAACCAAACTTTCAGAATGCACAGAGTTATCTGGCATCCGGTAATTATCTATGGAATAGTGGGATTTTTATTTGGCAGACCTCTGTCATTATTGATAATTTCAAACGTTATCTACCTCGACTCTACAAAACCATGCTGCCCATCAGTGATTGTTTGGGTACAGATCAAGAAGAGGAAGTTATTAATGCCATCTATCCAACGCTTCAGAATATTTCGATTGATTACGGCATTTTAGAACGCTCTGATGAAGTTGTCGTGCTTTCCGGGCAATTTGGCTGGAATGATATCGGCAGCTGGGATGCACTGGGTTCAATCTTCCCTCCGGATGATGCAGGCAACATTATAAAAGCAAATCATGTGGGGATAGATACCCATAATTCAATCATCTATGGAAATGGCAGACTGATCACGACCATTGGTGTAGACGGGTTCATCATTGCGGATACTGGGGATGCACTATTAATCTGTCCCAAGGACAAAGCGCAGTCAGTCAAAGATATCGTGGAGCTTCTAAAGGAACAGGGAATGACAGAATATATCTAACTAACAAAGAATGCAAAAAGACGGGCCATTGCAGTACATGCATGGTCCGTTTTTCATCTCATTATATAAGAAGTTGAACAGTTTATAAATGTTTTTTAAGCGCCAAACCTAGGTCCAAGCCCACAAGAACCCGTCTCGATCCCAAGCAATTCTCCCGCCATGGAGTTTCCGGAAAGCTTTCTTCACTTCTTTGGAGAGTGAGGCATTGCCGTTCTCATTCACAAATACAAATTGTTCTCCAAAATTCTCTTTCACATATTCAATCGCCGCCGTCTGATGCAAGGTACCCGTAAAACGAATCTCCTTCACCATCCATTCTGCTACTTCTTGTGCGGTTATTTCCATATGGATGCGCCTCCTCTCTGTGCTTACTGCTAAAATGTGCCCTCATTATAACATGAATACAGCCCAACCGGACAAACGTCCGAATTGGGCTGTATTGAAGTCAATTTACATCATTGTGGATAGATATGGTTCGACGGATAACGGGACTTCTGTCCTCCACTCACCATCAACAGAATCCCAGTAATTAAGTGCAAGAACCAGCCTACAAAAGGAATCCATGCCAATAAAGAAGTTATAATTCCTAGCACTGAACCGTAGATAGACTCACGGTCTCTTGAAGATAAAATCAATGTAATCACATGTAGAATAAACATCAACCCCAGAACGGAATACCCCGTGCCAATAACAATAGCAGCACCCAGAATTGGAATTGCCAAAATAATTTCACAGGAACCCGTAATCCATTTCATAGCTTTAGAAGCGCTCAATAGACAACCTCCTAATTGGGTAAAATATATGATTTTTCTCGTGCTAATTATTTTATTTCATACCAACGGCAAAGGTTCTTCCACTTTGTCATGAGATTGCTTCTGCACAAGTGGAGGCAAGCCCTCCTTACTCATTGCTGCCGAAGGGGCCAGCCCCAAACAGTGGCACATTAAAGGAGCCATTCGCAGCTGTGGCAGCATTTCTTCCTCTTTTTCTGAAGATAATACATCTACCCCAAACGTATATAATGGCACATTTCGCTCGGAAGGGGTTATCCCGCCGTGGTACCCATTTGCGTTCATTCCGTGATCTGCCGTAATCATAATCTTATAGCCCTGTTCCATCCAAATAGGCAAAACAGTGGCCAGCAGACCGTCGGCATTACGCACTGAAAGCTCATATTCTTTACTCTCGCCGCCATAACGATGCCCGGCGTCATCTATATTCATGGAGTGAATGTATAGGAAATGCGGATCATAGGCACTCCGTAAATACACCGCGTCGGCAAACACATGACTGTCGGGATAGTGATCCTCGAAATAAAAGCTGCCATGCTGAATGGGCTTCATCACATTGTGCTGATGGCGATCAGCCAGCGGATCAAAAGGGGCCGAATTATAAAGCTCACTGACCCAATGATAGGCGACAGCAGCTGTGCGCAAATTAGCGGCCACTGCCAGATGGAATACGCTCTCTTCATGGCTTGGTCTCACAATATGGTTAGCCGTAATTCCATTTTTGGTCACAGGTGTCCCCGTCAAGAGCACTTCATAAAGCGGGCGTGACAGACTAGGCAATTCCGACTTCACTCGGTGACATGATATTTTCCCCTGCTCCACCAAATGCTCCATATACCCCATATATTCACGTGCGGCCTCATATCTAAGTCCGTCCAACACTACCACAATAAGTTTATTGTTCATTTCAGTCATCTTATTACGCTCCCTCTCGTTCCAGATGCAGCAGCTCAGAAGGGTTCAGAGCCAAGGTGACGTTAGCCCCTTCCACCAGCCTCAGCCAGCGTCCGTCATTTAAAAGATCAACCGTTAAGCAAATGTCTTCTACCTCTACCGTACACCTAATAATATTGCCCAACACGGAGACAGATTTAATGATGCCATCCACCAGTTGCACTCCGGCAGCAACCTCGTGAAGTCCCGCACCCTCATGCAGCAGCGTAACCGCCTCAGGCCGAATAGCAAAGCGGTCCTGCGTGCTATCTATCCCCCGGAACAACGTCATCACTTCTGATCGGGTCAATACATTGTAACTGCCCATAAACCGGGCAACGAACTCTGTTCGTGGTGCGGAGTACAACCCCTCAGGTGTGCCATCCTGCACAATCCGGCCACCGTTCATAATACAGATGCGATCAGAAAGAATCAGCGCTTCCTCCTGATCATGTGTCACGAATAGTGTCGTCATGTTAAACCTTTTTTGGATATCACGAATTTCTGCACGTAAATTCTTGCGTATCTTAGCATCTAGTGCGCTTAAGGGTTCATCCAGCAGCAATACTTTGGGCTGCACCGCTAGAGAACGAGCCAGCGCTACCCGCTGCTGCTGTCCACCGGAGAGGGACTGCGGATATACATCCCGTTTATCCTCCAGATCGACCAATGCCAGCAATTCCGCGCAGCGATGATGGCGGGCTGATTTCGATAATCCCCGCATTTTCATTCCATACTCGATATTTTGGCTCACCGTCAGATTGGGGAACAAGGCATAAGACTGAAACACCATTCCTACCTCGCGCTTACGGGGCGGCAAACTTCCCAGATCTTTATTTTCCAAAAGAATTCTGCCGCCATCCAGCTCTGAAAGACCGGCTATGCAGCGTAGCAATGTGCTTTTTCCACAACCGGAGGGGCCTAGCAGTGTCACAAGTTCACCTTCACGGATCTCCAAATCAACATTGTCTAACACACAGGTATTCCCAAACATTTTGCGTACACCCTGCAGCTTTAGATAATCATTCATCCCTTAACGCCCCTCCCATCTTTTTACCGAGCTTCATGAGTACCATCGAAAGAATTAGAATAAACAGAAAATAAGAGATCGCAATCGCGCTGGCTAAATGTCCACTTTCACCAACCCTTTGATATAGATATACCTGAATCGTCTGAATATGTCCGCCAACTAACATGTTCGTAAGGACAAATTCGCCGAATAGAACTGAAAATGATAACAGTGTAGAGACGATAACCCCAGGCCATATATTAGGCAAAATCACATTCACGAAGGCCGTTCTTCGGCGGGCACCAAGCAGCTCCGCAGCATGCAGCAGTTCTACGGCATTAACCGTTAACAGACTATTGCGAATGCCCTGATACATATAGGGAAGGATGACCACAAAATATGCGCCCACCAATAAATACGCTGTTCCAGCGATATCAAAAGGACCAGAGGAATAGGTACGAATAAGACCTACCGCAGCCACAACACCAGGCACCGCATAAGGCAAAACAACAATACCTTTCATAAAGCTCTCCCAACGCGGAAAATAGAGGGTGATGACAAAAACAGCTGGCAGCATCACGGCTAGACTCAGCACCACGCTGATCAGGCATAAATAAAGCGAGGTCCAAAGCGCCTCCAGAAAGCGAATATCCTCAAACATTTCCCCAAACCAATTCAGCGTCCAAGCTCGGGGCAGCAAGGTATTCTGCCAATCTTGTGCAAAAGCATAAATACCCGTTGCCAAAAGAGGAAGCAGCAAATACACCATGAGCAGCAGCATGAAGGTGCGTGGAGCAAAGCCTGCTTTACGTATATTCATTGCCCTACCTCCTCACGAGCTGTCCATAAACGCCGGGAAGCTTTGATTTTCACATCCGGTTTACTGAGTGCTTTCGTTCCGAACCTCTCCGCACGCCGCACCATTAAATGGTTCAGATAAACCGCCAAAATCGTAGTCAGACCAAGCAGAACAGCAAGCGTACTCCCCATTTGTGGCTGTGTAACCACATCTCCGGCAACCAGTGAACCGATACGTACCGCCAACAGATTGTAATTTCCGCCAACCAATGCGTAAGCCGTGGCATAAGCCCCCATTGCATTAGCAAAAAGAATTCCAAGTGTGCCGAAGATCGCTGGAGTTAGAATAGGCAGGCCTATCGTCTTCCAGAACTGCCAAGGCCCAGCCCCCAGTAAGGACGCTGCCTCTCTCCACTGCTCACGAATTCCGTAAAAGGACGGGTACAAAAGCAGTAAGGCTAACGGAACCTGAAAGTATACATACACCAGTATTAGACCTGACCAGCTATATAGATCAAAATCGGCAAAAACACTCCAGCCCCACTGTTTAAATAAGAGTGTAAACACCCCATTATTTCCGAGCAAAATGATATAAGCAAAAGCCAGCGGAACACCTGCGAAGTTAGAGGTCATATTCGACAGCATCAGAAGTCTATCGCGTACTCTCGGGGTAAACCGGGTAATGCAATAAGCACAAAAAAGCCCGACAATGATCCCTATCAGACTTGAGATTATGGAGATTAGCAGACTGTTCTTAATCGCCTGCATGTAATAGGCACTTTGCAACGCATGCAGATAATTGCCTAACGTAAATCCCGTTCCGTCCGCTGTGCGAAAGCTTCCCGTCAGCATGGATAGTATAGGTACCAGTTGAAAGGCTAACACCATTAGTGCAAATGGAATAAGTGCCAGGATCACACCGCGGCTTCTTTGTTTCATCTTACTCGCTCCTTGTCGCGGGAATAGAACAAAGGCGCCTTACGGCATCATGACGAAGGCGCCCTGCTTCTTTTTTGGGGAGAAATGAATACTAATTCAAATGTACAAGCACACGTTCCTGCCACAATTGAGGAATGGTTTTTGCCGTCTCTTCCCATACCTTGTAATCACCAACAGGATTAGCGTTAACATATTCCTCTTTTGGCAGTAGCTTAGCTGCAACATCATCCGGCAACGTTACACTGTCACGGATCGGACGAGCGTAACCTTTGGCAAGATTAATCTGTCCTTCATCGCTAAGGATGTATTGGCGTGTAAGCTTCGCCGCGTTAGGATGCGGCGCATATTTGTTGATGATCGTGGCATACCCGCTCACGACACTGCCTTCCTGAGGAATGGCTACTGCGAAGCCATCTTTGTTGATCTGGTCTCTATAGTTCAAAGCGTTGAAATCCCACAGCAGGGTAACTTCTACTTCCCCTTTTTCAATGTTGGCAAGGGAAGCTTCTGCATTGGAGAGACGTCCTTTTTTAGCTAAATCCTCGAAAAAAGCAATCCCCGGTTCAATGTTCGACTCATCGCCACCAAAGGCCATCGCTGCGGCCAATACAGCCATCTGTGCTTGAGCAGCCTTGGTTACATCACCAACGATGATTTTGTAGTTACCGTTCTTCAGATCTTCCCAGCTCTTCGGTGGATTCGCCACGAGCTTAGTGTTAGTCAGAAAAGAAATGGTACCTTGATAGCCGACGATCCAATTCCCGTCCTTATCCTTAGCCCAATCGGGGATTTCATCCCAGTAGGATGTTTTATAAGGCTGGGTTACCCCTTTATCCACAGCAACCGATCCAAACGCAATCCCCACATCTCCGATGTCGGCCGTTGGTTTGTCTTTTTCCGCATCAAACTTGGCAATTTCCTCCGCGCTCGACATATCGGTATCCGAATGTGTAAGACCATACTTACTGTTCATATCACTCCATGTATCTTTCCAGTTCGCCCAGGAATCCGGCATTCCTACACTGATGATACTGCCCTCTTCTTTAGCTTTACTCTCGATCTCAGTCAGACTTAATTCTTTGGTGCCAGCCTTTCCATTCGTTGTTTCTTCAGCCTTGGCCGAATTTCCACAAGCAGCAAGCAACAGGACGAGCAAGGATAACATTAGACCCATCGATAATTGATTGTTGATCCCTTTTTTCATGATTTCCCCTTCACTCCTATTTCTTATTTGCGGGCTCTTTATGATCCAACTGTTAGGCACCCAATTGCAGTATAGGCGTGTACTATTTTCGCGGCATTAAGGAGAATAGGAATATTTGTAAATAAAAAGAAACGACCTGTCGTCTTTTTTAGATGACCGCCGTTTCCCTTAGAAATGTTTTTATGAAAATAATTACATTAATTACACTAAAATAGAACTTTACTGATGTATAGTAGTATTTATTCATAATAAGAAATGACCCTCAGAGGAGCTTGAAAAATGCCGTTTACAAAAATTCAGATGGTAACAGGTTTATTTCTATGTACTTTGCTTATCTCAGCTTGCAACAATGCAGCTACTCCTCCTAAAAATAACACGCCAGATACAAGTAATAAAATCATTCAAATAAACAGTGATCTTTACACCCTCCCATTACGTGATCAGAATACAGAACAATACAACTACGCTGTCAAAACCTCTGCCGGTATCGTATGGTTGCCAGCCCCAAAAATGAACATTGCCCCTGGAACAGAAGCAAATCCATTTTATTTTCCAACAGAGCCATTCACTTTCTATTTAAGTTCTCCTAATGAAAAATCACTAGCTGTAGAAAAGTCCAAGAAGCTATTGACGTTACCTTTAAATGATGGCGATGCTGTTCTGGTGGTTAGCGGCGTTTTTGGATTAGATGATTATATCCTCTATCATACCTTTTCCATTTTCACTGATGGAGCTCAGCCGATACGAGAACAAGCTTGGGTGATGAAAGTAGACGATCCAACATCTAATAAAGAAATTGCTCAATTCCATTCATCTGGAGGTAAATTTTATAGTTATGCAGTTGATGAAAAAGAAAAACTCTATCTATCGGTTTCCATACTTCCTGGAAATGCAGATGGTAGCTATAGTTACGAAGTTTATATTTATAATCTTCTGACTGGCAACAAAGAAAAAATAAATGATTATTCTCTTAATCCCTCATCACTGGATTCCATCCAATTTAATTACAATGACAAAAAATATTCGTATAAACTTCAGTCCAAGTAAAAAACTGCCCGACATTTCCAGGCAGTTTTACATGTATGAATATAACTACCGTCTACGCGCTGCCACACTGACAACACCGTATCTGTAAAGCACCTTCTTACCGAACCAGCCAAAAAGCCGATCCGTAAAGAAGCCCATAAAGCCAAGGCAGAATAACCCGACAAAGATCCAATCCGTACGGAAAAACAACCGGGAATTCCAGATCAGATAACCTACACCTTCGTTCGAAGCAATCATTTCCGCGCCGATAATCGCCATATATGAGGTGCCCATCGCTAACCGGATACCCGTAAAAATATAAGGGATCGTCGCCGGAACGACCACATGAATCAGAATTTGCCACTCACTGGCGCCCATACTGCGGGCTGAGCGGATTTTGTCCTCTTCCACGGACATCACACCGGTTAAAGTATTCAGCACCACGATAAAAAAGGTAGCGTACATAATTAACGCAATCTTCGACTGCTCCCCAATACCAAACCATACTAGGAACAAAGTAATGAATGCAATCGGCGGGATAAAACGGATAAAGTTCAGGAAAGGCTCCGCAAAAATACGGATCAAGTTCACCTTCCCAATGATTAGTCCTACGGGAATCGCCAGTAAACTGCCGAGTACCCAACCAATGAGCACCCGGTAAAAGCTAATCCCGATATATTGCAGCAAGGTTCCGTCTTCCAGCAGCTCCCGTCCGCCTTTAAGTGTACTCCATGGTCCGGGGATCACATCGGGGCCATAGATTACAGCTCCAAGCTGCCAGACGCAGAGCGCGGTAATCCATAGAAGGGTTACGGAAACCCACTTCTTCTCCACCCATTTCCTCATCTGTCTCACCCTATCCTATTCTTCGAAATGACCTTGAATTTGATTGTATAACGAGTAGAATTCCGGTGAGGTTACGTCCCGCGGATACGGCAGTGTATTGTCATAAATATCCGTAATATTAGAGGACGGTCCTACTGACATAATACCAATTCGTTCTCCCAGCAATAACGCCTCCTGAATATCATGAGTTACAAAAATCACCGTCTTATGTGTCTGGCGCCAAATATTGACCAATTCCTTCTGCATCGTTCGGCGCGTCATCGCATCCAGTGCACCAAATGGCTCATCCATCAGCAGAATCGCTGGATCATTCGCCAGCACCCGAGCCAGCTGAACACGCTGCTTCATACCCCCAGACAGCTCCTTCGGGAACTTCTCCTCATGCCCGTTCAGCCCAACAAGCCCGATGAACCTATCCGATATTGTATGCCGTTCCACCTTTGCGATTTTCTTCATCCGCAATCCGAACTCCACATTCTGACGAACGGTTAACCAAGGGAATAATGAGGAATCAGCCTGCTGGAACACAACCGCCCGATCTCTGCCGGGCTTATTCACCTCTACATTATCCACCCGTAGATGCCCACCGGATTTGGAGACAAAGCCGGCGATCATATTCAGCAGTGTTGATTTCCCGCAACCACTCGGCCCGAGCAGAACGAAGAATTCGCCACCTTTAATTACGAGATCTACATCTTTTATAATGTAGTGGACTTCCCCAGCAGTCGGTTCACTGTAGCTTTTACGGAGCTGCTCAATATGAATGGTATGCTGCTTAGCAGATAATGACATGCTGAACTCCCCCTATTTCTTGTACGTAACCTTTTCTGGTAATGCCTTCGCCAGCGGCTCGAGATTCAGTTTGCTATCCAGATCAAAATCCTTCTCAATGATTCCGTTGTCGACCATATATTTCTTCTGCTTGGTCAAACTGTCATACGCTGCTTGAGTAAATCCTAGTGCCCACGGATTATTCGGCAGATCTTTTATCGTTGATTCCTTAGGCTGCTTCACTTCCTTATACATCAGATCAGCAACCTCATCTGGGTGAGCCTGAGCATAGGCTCCGGCTTCATTCACCGCTGCTAGGAAATTCGCTATACCTTGCGGATTCTTAGTCGCAAAATCATTTCCCGTTACAATCCCCATCCCCAATCGAACCGTGGTTTTAGACATATCTGTCAGTTCATGAACACCTTTAAGCGCGTAGAGCTTATCATTCAGAACCGAACCATAAAACCATGCTCCATCCACAGCACCTTGCTTCAAAGCGATATAAGCTTCATCAAAGGCACCCTGTCCTATCAACTCCACATCACTGAGAGCAGCATTATGCTCTTTCAAATATTCATCCCAAAGGTACGGAATGAAGGTACCGCGTATGAAACTCAGCTTCTTCCCCTTCAAGTCTTCAGCCTTCTGAATATCGTCCTGTACGAACAATTTCCATTCAGTGGACGCTTCATCAGTCGCTAATCCCGCCGAGGCGATAATAGCATAATCGCCCTTCGCCACTGCGTTCAGCAAGGGGAAGTCTGCCCCGAAAGCCACATCCACCTGTTTAATAAAAAGGGCATTTACACCTTCCGCAGGGGAACCAAAGTTGACCAGTTCAGCGTCAATCCCGTGTTTGGCAAAGATGCCTTTATCTAGTGCCACCCGAAAAGTGGGATTCGTATTGATGTCAGCAATTTTTATCTTTAATGTCTCTGCTTTGCTGTTCGCCGCTCCCTCTTTAGCGGCATTAGAGGCAGCCGCGTCGCCCTTGGAGCTGCAGCCCGATAAAAGGATAACCACTGATAAAGATAAGAGCAGAAAGCTTGAGCTGATCCATGATTTTTTCAACCGACACATCTCCTCAAATTTGTTAATTTACCTTGCGGCTGCTGCCTTCATCCGTCGTCGCCACACAAGCAGCTCCTTCAACAAATGGCAGGGTTGTCGCCACACTTACCACAGAATCCGATCCTTTAGGTGCAGACCCCGGGACTCTGAACTGCGTTACGTCTATTGGCTCAATCGCTTGTTCAACTGGCGTTTCCAGCTGTGGTACCCATGCATAAGGCACACGGTAGGAACGATAGACCATGTTGGTATTTCTGGAGTCCGTAAATGGCGAAATATATTCCCATACCAGTTCATGTTCTGGCGTAACCTCAAAGAGTCTGCCGTTAGAACCTTCTGTAATTAAGGTGTTGCCATTCGGAAGCCGTTGAGCTGAGCTGATATATGGACTGTAGAATTTATAAGAATCGGTTGGGACAGAGAAACCTGCTTCTGCCGCTGTATATTGCCACTCAATCTCAAGGGTTACGGGATTAATCTCCAGAATTCGTGAGTGGTCGCGGAGTGCATTTTTTTGCCCAAAAGGAGAAGATGGATTTGGAAGACCATAACCGCCCCAGCCCCCGTTATCGAATACAAGTAAGTTGCCTTCTCCCGGCAAACCTTTCGGAATGATGTGCGCATGATGCTGGCCAATGATCCAGTCGATATGCTTCACTTCTGGCAGCGAGTAATCCGGACCGATTCTCCAAACGATGGCTCCGGTACGCTTATCCGTGATCGCAATAATATTTGCTTCACGCGCATCCCAGATCACGTTATCCGGATGGAAACGCTCATCCCCTGCATCGTAAAACTTATTGGGTCCTACATAAGAAGCCGAATTGATATGCAGCCAGTCTCCAACACCACCACCTAGATTTCCGAAAGAGCGTGAGTTAGGATCACGAAATAGTACATTTTTGGCCGCTTCATCAAAGCCTAGCTCATCAAAATGTTCATTTGGAGCCCACTCCCAGACGATATTCCCCTCCCAGTCCACCTCAAGGATCGTGTCATCAAGCAATTGTTTGTCGGAGATTTGAGGATTGTAGATGTTTTTATGAGCAAGAATTAGCGTTTTTCCACTGTCTACCTTGGGTTCAAGCCCCGGTGCAAAATATCCGACCGGATTGCCTTCGCGCTGATAGTCATGATGTTGGCGGGCATACCAGAGGGGTTCATAACCCGGATCTTCTATATGTTCATAGCTGTTATATTTCCACACGATGTTCCCATCCCAGTCCACCTGTACCAGATCTACATTATCCTGTATTCCGAATTTAGGATCTCTTCTTCCTGTGCTGCCCAGCACATAACCACCCGGGAAGATTTTAGCCGGAAATCCAAGCAGCCCCTTCCACAAATGCACCTCTTTACCGTTCATATCAATCAGTACAACACCTTCTTCACCAGCTTGAAATACGGTATAGCCACTCCAGGCTTTGTTAGGGTTATATACGGTTGCTCCAGTTGGATAAATGGTTGAATGTCCCATCGTTCATCTCTCCTACGTTCAATTTTTAGTAGCTAAGATAATTACTTTTTTTGGTGGTTGTTCGTGGCTTCTGTTCAAGGGTTGGAGAGGTCTCTGCATTCTCCTTGGCGAGCTTCAGCAGGATATCCGAGAATCCTTCCAAATTGCTAATGATCCGCTGATAAAAGTCATTTTGCTGCGCCAATTCCTCCTCCGTAAACCCCTCAAACAAAAGCGAAATACATCGTTCTCCGATGTTGCTGTTCTGCTCCGCCAGCTTGCGGCCTTTATCCGTAATATCCAGCATTACCGTTCTACGGTCGCCTTCTTTACGTCTGCGCACGGTATATCCACCCGCCTCAAGCTTATCGCTCAATGCGGTAATCGCACCTGAGGTGAAGTCTAGTTCATCCGCTAAGTCTCCTAGCCTTTGTTCACCATCACGAATGATTTTGTGCAGAATCAGCATGCCTGGTAAGGAGATGCCTGCTACGGCGACCTTATCCCGCTCTTTCACGAATCTGCGAACCGCCTTGCGAAATGCCCAATCTGTCTCCTCCAGCTGTCTCCAATATTGTTCGCTCATGGCTTACTTACCTCTGCTTTCTCCCAATCAGCCCATAAAAAAAGACTCCCAGCACCTACCCCTGACAAGGGAAAAGTACGGGAGCCTTTGGTGGTCCAATCAGCTCAGTTGAATTATTTCACTGTTCATTTAATTACTGTTTAAGTATTGGTGATATCATATACCCCTTTATTCCTACCTGTCAAGTAAGTATTTTATATATTCAAAAAAAGAACACCCTCAAAGGTGCCCTCCAACTTGGAAGCTTATAGACCACTTTCCAGTACAAGCGCATGGCTGTCTTCATCATAAACCTGCATAAAAGATGATACGGCCGGTAAATAACGCTCTAACTGGTAAATATATTTTACCCGACTCCTGAATTGGCAGATTGGAGATATTTAATTTCACTTGCACTCCTTGCAATCTACCTTTTATTTTGAAAGATTCTGAAAATTAAAAATTAATTCAAAAATATTATATATGAAAAATCATATGAATAGTGGAAATTTCCTTTTTACATAGAAGAAAAAGGAGACTACACGCAAAAAAAGACAAAAAGCAGGCCAGAGTCACCTCTGCCTGCCTTTGCCAACCTATCTTATAATTTGATTATTCCATATAACAGTTTTGCGATTTCAGCGCGGGTCACTTTGCCACGAGGGTCAAAGTTATTGTCGCCCTTGCCGTCAAGGATTCCCTTTGCTTGCAAATCAATTACCGCTTGCTTCGCCCACTCAGATACACTATTCATATCCTTAAAGCTTGCAGCAGCAGCAACGGAAGCTTGCAATCCTGCTTTATACTGCATCAGTTTCTGCAGGACAACTGCCGCCTCCTCACGAGTAATCGCATCTTTAGGTCGGAACTTGCCATCACAGCCTTGGATCAATCCAAGCTGGACAGCTTTGTCTATCGACTGTGCATAATAAGCATCTTTAGATACATCTGCAAAAGCACTCTGTACGATTGCCCCACTTGCTTCATCCAATCCGAGAGAACGAACGGCCAGTGTAACAAAGTCTGCACGGGTTACATTCGCCTGTGGTCCATAATGCGTATCGTCGATCCCTTTAATCACATGATTAGCCGTCAGCTTGGAAATATACGACTCTGCCCAGTGACCAGCAGTATCCCTAAATTGCTTATGGTATTCCAGCACCGCAAAGGAGGAAAAGTGATTTGTTGTGAAGGTAACGGTATTATCCTTAAACACTCCACCCAAATATTCCAACGTGCTGCCATTTACATAATAGACACCCGCAAAATCTGTATCAAGCTTAGCAAGCTGTTCCTTAGTCAGCGTCAAGGTAATCGTAACAGCACCTTTAAGCTGGTGGATAGCCGTTTCTTTGCCTCCTGCAGATGTACTGAGGTTCAGCGTAACGTTAGCTCTGAATGGACTCATTCCAGCGTCATTGGCCTGTACAGATATCATACTCGTATCAATGCTTAGTAGCAGCATATCACTGCCTGCCGGAATGGCTGGTAAGGAGCTTGTTGGTACGCTCAAGGTAACGTTAGATGAAACAATATTCAAATTCAACTTCTTATCGACAGCCTGTTGAACAGCGGCTGCATCAAGAGCAATTCTAATCTGATCTTGAGCTGAAGTTGCTCCGCCTGCGCTAATCTTTAGACTTCCCCCTGTAGCAGCTTCCTCTATCAGTTTCTTCAAAGCTGACGGATCAGCTGTATACGTCCCATTACTTCCTAATGCCAGTTCAATGTTTCCTTTTCCCGCTCCAGGTGTGGCTGTAGGCGTTGGAGTCACTGTTGGTACTGGTGAAACTACTGGAGGTGCCGTTGTCACCTCAGGTGCTGGTGTCTGCGTCACTTCTGGCGATGGCGATACCTCTGGTGTCGGCGTTACCTCTGGTGTCGGCGTTACCTCTGGTGTCGGTGTTGGTGTCGGTGTCACCTCTGGTGTCGGCGTCACATCCTCTTTTCCAGTGTAAAAGCCCCAGATATCTGAAAGCACACTACCGGAGTGATCATCCTCAACCTTTGTATACCATTGGTAGTAGCTATCCGGATTCAGCTTACTCCAAGTGACCTGAGTCTCCGCGCCACTCTCTACTTGTGGATTGGCCGCAATTTCCTGATCGCTGTAAACCTTGACTCCGATATAGTCGGTAGCCACACGTTTAGTCACAGGCTGTAAATCCAGATCCAGAACGAACTCATCTTTGCCTGGATATTCGTCTTCATCATAGTAGTTATAATCATCCAAATAAGGCGAATAAGTCTTCACGCGAAGTTTGTTATTAGCAACATCGAACTGAAGCAGTCGGATATAGCCGAGACCCCCTTCTTCAGCGCCTTGATAATCTGCCAGCATTTGATAGACACTGCGGTCTGGAATACCGTCACCGTTATCATCCAGCTCGTCTACTTTAAGCTCAGCATCATGATAATGGCCGGACAGTGCTGCGATTACGTTTTTATTAGGTTTCACAACCATCTCAAAAATCTTATCCGCAATAGGTGCCCGGTTATTAGAAACCAGCAAGTATTCATGGAGACAAAGAATCGCTTTACGCTCTGGATAACGGGCAACGATCTCATTCATCCATTCGATTTCTTCCTCAGCCAATCCCCAGCCCATGTATACAATAACAAAATCATTTCCGTTCGCAGACACTAAATCGTAATGGCCCCTGTTGTTGTCATAAGAGCCACCAAAGGTCGGCATATTCTTGAATCTCCACTCTCCAAAATACTCCCAGAATTTCGTGTAATCCCCGGTTTGATGACCTACGTCATGATTACCTGCAAGAACACCATAAGGAATGTTAGCTTCCTCCAGAACCTTCATGTCCCGGTCAGCTTCCTTCCACTCATACTCCTGATAGGATTTATCCACGATATCTCCTGTATGAATAACGTATTTCAGGTTCAAGCTCTCTTTGTTGTCAGCTATCCATTCTACATTTTTACGGTAAATGTAAGGGTAGCTCTGTGAATAATATTGTGTATCAGACATCCATACAAAAGAGAAGTCATACGCATCTTGTGTTACTGTAGGTGCTGTCTTAGCCACAGAAGCAATTTCATCCTGAACCATTACGGCAATGCTATTTCCATTAGCATATTCTCCAGCTGTAACCGTGGATTTCAGCTCAAAATCCTCTGTTCCAGCGATTAAATGATCCAGCTGTACCCATTTTTGTTGAGCTGGACTCCATGCGTAGAGACTTACTTTTCGTCCCGGCAACGAATTCCCTTTCCATTCAATATCTACACGATCTGACGCCTTAACCGACTCATCCAGCTTAATTTCATAACGCTGATAAGGGAATTGATCGACAGCATCATTAATTAAATATTGTCCGTCCACCGCACTTATTTTACTGTAGTCATCACTGCTAAGCGCTTGTTCGCCCGCAGGTACGGATTGTTTCGGCGGCTCTGTATCGGATGCATTTATAAACCCAGCAAAGCCTTGCTCCGGATGGTTAGCATCGTACTTAAATCCTCTAAAAAAGGTAACGTTTATCTTATCCTGATTAGGATCTTCAACCTTAACCTTTAAAGTCGGATTAGTACCTACAGCGGTCTCCCAGTTTGTAGGAGAAATAAGCAGTGGCGCAAAGGGATTCTCATTCGGCACATGGAATGTAATTACCTTTTCTGCCTGATTGCCAATCCTATCTAAGGCTGTGATAGAAAGCGTATGCTCCCCAGCCGATAACTTCCCGGATGAAGTAGCATAGGGCAGTTCAATAACATTACCATCCAGCTTCACGCTGACCTTATCTACACCCGCATAAGTATCCTTAACTTCAGCAGCAATTTCAAAATTGCCACGGTAAGTTTCTCCTTCTTCTATTGATGCTTTGATGGATGGTGGCGTGTTGTCAACAATTACGTTTGATGATACTTTCGTTCCACCTTCGGTAAGCGTTACTTTATGTTCTCCGTCAGTTGCTTCCTTAGTATTCCAGTTGTACGCCTTTGAACGGAACAAATCCGCTTTTAGATCAAACTGGAAGCCGAGGGATTCATGCTTACCTGCGCTGTCCCCCATCTTGATTTCCTTATCACGTTCTGCATAAGCCGGATCCCAAATTTCGGTACCATCTGCCAGCAGGAGACGAACATTTTTCACTTCAAAATCATCCTTATTCTCCTCAGGCCGAGGATCAAATGGAGATGATTTAGAGCCCGCCCGAATGTAAATCACATTATCCGTACCCTTTTTTAAAGCGGCAGAAGAAATAGGAAAAGTCAATGTAGTATACGTAGTAATCGGGTCCATAAAGGTATACAGAATACTGGCATCTCCTAGTTCTTCCGGTCCCATCGTGATCGCATTTTTAAAATAATAGTCCACATTTTTAGCTTCAAATACAAAGTAGGCATCATTCTCCAGTGCATTATATGCCTCGTTATTGCCCAGTAACTTACTGTCAATGCTCAAGCCTAAGACATCAGCCTTAGCGGTGGCAGAGGTTCCCTTTACGGTCACGGAGCCATTGATCAACTGCCCTTCCTTCACATTCAAACGAAGGGGTGATTGATCCTGTCCTCCTGTAACTTTTACTTTCATTACTGGAGATTGTGTTTCATTCGTTCCATCAGAAACAACAAAGTAATACTGGATTTCATTTCTGCCAATCAAATCCGCAGAGGTCAATTTAAAGTGATACAAGCTGTCGTTGAATTCTTGGGATAGATTGTGGCTAACAGCCTCCGGCTGCTTGTCCGAAGACACTCTAACTTCCACAGAAGTAACAGCTTTATTGTCATCAGCAAAAGCCTTCAAATCGAGACCCAGCGACTGATCAATCTCCGTTACACCCGTCAGATCTTCTACTGTTGGTTTCTCTGTATCCGGCTCCACATGGATCGGTGTGTTTGGAAGTTGTGTTACATCCGTCTGGCCTGGTGACGGAACGGCTGACCCCGTACTGATCTTGAGCATTTTGCTCAGCCCATTCACAGGATACTTATATAGAAGGACTTTATTCTCTTTGGTGTCATCACCTTTAGCTCCACCATCGTAGGTGAGGTCAGCATCATAATACGCGGAGGAAATTTCTTTTTCCGTGTTACTTTTGATTACGACTGCCCGGCGGCCAGAGTTCGCCATACCATCGCTTTTGATCAAAAAGAGATTAGTGCCTTCAATTAAGTTTGTGTTGAATTCTGTATTGAAATCATTAGCAGTGTACGTACTATTGGCACTATTAATAACCCAGAACACCACGGACTGCTGTGCAGGAATAAGAAAGTTCTCTGGCGTCGAAGGCCACTTCACATCGGAAGCGTTACCTTTATCAGGATAACGATAATAGACCTTGTAGTCCTTGAAATTAACTGGTGCATCAGTATTGTTATAGACCTCAATGAATTCAAAAGCGTCGCTGCTCGTTCCTTTTACATTCGTCGAGTTTGGCAGCAGCTCTGTGATTAACAACGGCGGCACATTGTTCGGATCGAACGCCGGCACATTCACATGAACAAAATAACTCTCTGTCACATTGTTAACGCGGATGCTGTAATGCAGCTCCGGCTCTTCCAGCGCAGCTGCAGGAATCATTGCCGCATATTCATCCCCACCTTTTGAGGTCATGGTGATTACCGTATCTTTCGCCTGAGAAGGAGAGCCATACTGTAGCTTCACTACGGGTAGTGATCCATCTGCCCCGCTTTCCAGATTAGTAATCTTCGCACTGATAGGGAGATCGGCTGGATCGACACTACTCTGTGCAATATGTTCAATCACTGGCTGCTTGTTCCCAGGAACTAGCTCAGGCACTTGTTCTGCCTCTACGGTTCCAGGCGTAGCCACAACCGTTCCCGAATTCGCCATGAGGTTCATAACGGAGCTATCCGCTTGCAAATATTGATAGAAGATCCCGTTATTCTCCTTCACCTGTTCTTTTCCATAGGAAACAGAAACAATTAGCGTATCTCCTGCTTTGCTTTTAATTTGTAAATTACGCGCAGAAGTGTTAGCCATCCCCCCGCCACCGTTGATCCGGAACAGATTCACTCCTTCCTGCAAAGCTGCAGAAGGATTAAAGTTTTTGATGAAATCCTCCGTAGGAACATTCAGATTATTGCCGTTCATAATCCAGAAAACAATATTTCCATGCGCCGGTATTACAGCATCACCATTAGGTGCCCATGTATCTTTGTCATTATAAAAGAAATAATAATCCTTAAAATTAACCGGCTTGTCCGTATTATTGTAGACCTCAACAAACTCGTAACCATCTACAGAGGTTCCATCTGTCCCTTTTACATTTTTAGTATCCGGAACAACTTCTGTAATCAGTAGCGCTCCTGGATTATTAGGTACCGCGTACACCTCTGCCATTACAGTCGGTTGACTTAAAAGCGTGTTGAGCTCAACCTGTTCATCAAAATGCGCCTCTAATTCGGAAGATGTCTGCTCTGTCTCCAGCTGCTGCTCTTCGGCATACCCTGCTGGAGCCATTATTCCCAACATCAGACTGCTGGCAATTATGCTGGAAAATAAACGTTTAGCTTTTGCTGTTATTCTCAAAACTCCGAACACTCCCCATTTGTTTGATTGTGATTCAATGCATAAATATGCAATGAAGCTCATCTGGAAAGTATACCTGCGGTGTATTATCGCTATATCATAGCCGTGTTAAATCTTTAGGTTATTTTTAATATTGCTTAAGCTTCAGTTCAGCTTCGCGGGTTACAATATAACTAGTTAGAACCCATTTTAAACGATACTTTAGACGGATGCTTAAGCAAGATAAGTTATTGCAGAACAAGAAAAGAGGACTCTAATGGATATAAAAAGAGTGATCATAGTCGGAACGGTAGTTGTAGTGATGTCTTTCGGAAATGCTTGGACTAGTCTTACCGCTAATGCAAGTTCGCCTGTTAAATGGTCCACCGCAGAGGTCGCGGATCAAGACGAATTATTGGAGGTACTTAACCAACCAACGGACGAGGATCTATACGAGGCCATATATGACGGTAAGTCACTTCAAGATATTGCATCAGAACAAGGCCAAGATATTGAAGCTGTAATCGATCTACAGGTTGCCCAGCTAACGGATCAATTGGATTCACGGTTAGCCGTTGGAAGCATAACAACCGAGCAGTATGCGGCATATAAAGCGGAGCTGAGGGACATCGTTTCAGATAGTGTCCATACTTCCTTCGGTTAAGGGAATACATACAGCGACGCTGTAACATACACACAAAAAAACCGGCTAAATGGATCTTCCATTTAGCCGGTTTTTGTATATTTAACACTTATTTTATAACAGAATCCCTAAGTTCCTATCTTGTTCTCTCTGTTAATCTCCAGAATATCAAGGAAGAATACAAAGATCGGAATCCCCAGAATCAGACCCCATACCCCGAGATAATGCTCAGAGAATAACAACACGATAAACGTATAGAACATAGGCAAATTCATTTTGGATGACATCAGTTTAGGATTTAGGAAGTAGCCTTCTACAAAATGCAGTACGGCAATCATTGCCAGTACGTATATCGTCATGACTAGGCCACCAATATTGTAACCAATAATACAAAGTGGGATTAGCGAGATAACAAAACCTACTACCGGAATTAAACTGAGCAAGAAGATCATAATGGATAATGCGAAAAGGTAAGGAAAACCTAAAATCCAGAGTCCGATCACCGTAAAGCATGTATTAAACAACGCGATCAGAATTTGTGCTTCGATCACTTTTCCGAAAGAGGAGATAAATTTTCTGCCAAAATACTCAAGCTCTACATAGAACCAAGAGATTTTGCTCTCTTTAAGGCGGGAAGTGAAACTAACGATCCTGTTCTTCTCAAGTATAAATACAAAGCTCAAAATGGTTGATAAAACAAAGCTGGTGCCCCAATTGCTTATTTTCAAGACATATTCAATACCGTCTTTCATGTACGACTGATAGTTCAAATCCTTAAGCTGGGCGAATATATACTGCACTATATCATTCTGCGGGATGTTCTCAGGGGTCAAATTGGTCAAAAAATTCGTTAACTGTTTAATCTGTATAAAAACCTTAGGCAGATAATTAACGAGGGTTATGACAACTACAGCGATTAAGGCAAGGTATAGAATAACAATAATCACTTTGCTGTTAACTGCTACATATTTGTTAATGCGCTTCGTGAGCAGCACTTGAAAGCTATTCATTACATACGCAATCAAAAACGTCAACAGTACCAAATTAAGCATATCTCTAATGCTGAATAGCAGCAGAGCAACCAATCCTAAAATCAAAAAACGCCGGACCGTTAAATTTGCGTAATAACGCTTAAACAATTCCATCAGTTCTCTCCATTCGCCTACCAATTAGTACTCTGTTTATAGTCTACAGTAAGGAATTCACTTATAGCAACTAGTGATTCGCCTAAAATGACGAATTTACTCACTTTTTGTAATCTCATCATCAATAAAAGTGACACTTTTTATGCTCCTGCATCCATATGAGTCAATTCAACGATTCGGCGTTTCGGATCATATTTCATATCTATATGCAGATCTTTGCATAATTGATGAAATGGAACCATCAAGGTTCCCTTCCTCATTTCAGGAGAATTCCTTACCATATTCACCTTTTGGTTGTTCAAGGTCAATTCCATAGGCAAATCGATATGCTTCATCTGATCAAGCGTCAACGCAGCGGTAAGTGTCTCACTTCCCCCGTTAATTCGTGCGGCATTCCGATCCGCTCTGGTGTTAATCCCATCCTCAATTTTGAAGGTCAGTGAAATCCCCAGCGAATCACAAACAGCCAGCAATCTGTCATTGTAGGACCCATAAGGAAAAGCAATCGCCGAATCCGTATTGCCCAATTCTTCCTTCAGCCTTTGCTCCGCCTTAGCCAGATCACGTGTAACTCTGCTGTAGTATTCGACATTCATCTCATTCCTGTTCTCATCATCAACATATAACAAGGCACTTGCAGCTGGCCGCTGCCCGCCCTCGGCATCGACAATCCCATAATGGTGCAAATCATAGGTATGACTATAAAATCCCATCCCAGCATGCTTCATTTCCCGCATTTGCTCCCAAGTGAGCTTCGGTACGCTATTCGGATCTGGGTGATCTATTGTAGATACGATAACAAAATTGACGGCTGTATATCCGTATTTTTGCAAAACGGGGAACGCCAATTTATAGAAACTCTCATATCCATCATCAAAGGTCAGCAGCACTGCATTGTCCGGAACTGCGCCGTTATTCAGCATAAATTCACGGTATTCCGCCATGGTGATCACATGAAAACCTTCCTGCTTCAGCAGATTCATTTGATCATCAAACCGATCAACCGATAACACCCAAGGAAACTGTGGCATGGGCTTCTCAGAAAGATGATGATACATCAGCACAGCCACCTGATCTCTGTAGTAAATACCTTTTGGAAGAGGTCCGGATTTCTGCCAGCCGATTTGTGTATTTAGTGCCTGTTCAGCTACCGCCTTCGGGATCATAAGATCATCAGGCGAGGCTGGATTGGCAGCTATCGTCTTTATCATTTGACCATTTACGTTAATAGTTATTGTTGAAGGTTCACGTTGTGTATTCAAAATAGCAGCAAGGCTCAGCAGTAGAACTATGACAACAAGCAGCATATATTTTTTTGTTTTCAATCTCAGAATCTCCTTAACAACATTTCTTGTCCCTATGTAACTATATATTTTATGGAAGTTCCACCTGCTATTGGTTACATTTTCTTCTTATTTTTGTTTCTTTATCATAAAAAAGAGGGCGAACCTCAAGCCTGAACCGGCTTAAGGAACACCCCGCAAAAATGGAGATCTATATACAATTATGTACATCTATATGTGATTGTAGACGGTCTAGGACCTTCTCTTATCTGCGAAGTAATTCTCTTCCCCAAGCTCGTCCACGAACTGCTGCAGCCAATGATAATATTGAACGGCATGCTCCAGCTTCTCCAGATCCTTCAGGCAGAATTGCCGCTCCTCCTCAGACGTATCCACGGCTTGAACCAATCCCTCCAGCTCAGGAATGACAACGTCTAAAGCGTGCTTCATGACATCAATCTCCCGCTGCAGCTTCATCCCAAAAAAGTTCTTAAAGGTCTGAAAGAAATCTGTTTCCACTGCATACAGATCCTTTCGGTCCCGCTTCTCCTCCAGCTTAGTGACCATCTTGGAGGCCATCAAAGAACGGACTCCATAGCTCATATTACTCTTGCTCATATTCATCACATTCTTCATCTCTTCAAGCGTCATCGGACGGTCTTCAAAGAACATAATTCCATACAGCTGCCCGAATGAATAATTCGCACCATATAGGTCCATCGTCTGAGCAATCGCATCGATCATCGGACGCAGCAGCTGCTCGCGTGGAGATAAGTCTTTATTCTCTTCACCAAAGGCTACCTGTTTCATAGCTGCACCTTCATTCCACTTAGAATCTACCCTTCTATTTTACACAAAATAGCAACTACCTGCGCTAATCTCTTAATTTTTTACATAATCTCGCATCGATCTTTACGTCCACTTGACCACGCAGCCGCTCGATGAGTGTACAATTTTTTTTGAACGGAAGAGCTTTCCTCAGAATTATACCGCAAAAAACAGAAGATGGAATGGGGTATCGACAGAATAATGAAACGTTCGAGATTTATAGGGGAGTTGAAACCGGTGCTCTTCACCTTGCCGGCAATGATTCCATTCGTTGTATTTTGGCTAGCGCCATTACTTTATGTATTTTATCTCAGCTTTACCGAATGGGACTTCATGAGCCCTGAGAAAACCTTTGTCGGACTAACCAACTATCTGGATCTTTTCAGCAATCCTGCCTTCTATAAAGCACTTAGAGTGACTCTGTTATTCTGTGCCGGAAGTGTGCTGCCCGTTATTCTGATCGGACTTGGACTAGCACTCCTGATGAACGGGAAGCTGAAAGGCTCCACCCTATATCAGGTATTGCTGTTCTCCCCTTGGGTCACGCCGACCGTGGCTGTATCCATTGTCTGGTCCTGGATCTATGAACCCGAAATCGGCCTTGCCAATACTGTACTTGACCTCTTAGGTCTAGAAAAAATCGGCTGGCTTCAAGACCCTAAATGGGCGCTGCTTGGCGTTCTGCTCGTGACAATATGGAAATCGGTAGGCTGGGCGATGATTTTTTATTTGGTGGCACTACGCAATGTCCCTACAGATCTGCTGGAAGCAGCTCAACTGGATGGAGCAAATGCTGTTCAAAAATTCAGCCGTATTACTTTACCGCTAATCTCGCCAACGACACTGTTTCTGTTCATCGTACAGATCATCGGGGCGTTACAGGCTTACGACCAGATTAACGTACTTACACAAGGTGGACCCTCAGGATCAACACGCACCTTGCTCTATATGTATTATCAGTCTGCCTTTGAAGCCTTTCAGATTGGAGAAGCCTCTAGTGTCGCAATAATTCTGGTATTTATATGTATGCTGCTCTCCGTAATCTCACTAGAGGTTAGTAAACGGACAACCCATTATCAATAACAACTGCTGTAAAGGAGAACGACTGATGAATGCAACGATCGTACGCGCGGGCAAGCTGACCCGCCATCTATTTTTTACAGCTATTGCACTGATCATGGCCTTCCCCTTCTATTGGATGGTCACCAGCGCCTTAAAAACCAATGATGAAATCTGGCAGTCTCCGCCCACAATCTGGCCTAAGGATCCGCTGTGGAGTAATTTTTCAGCCGCCTGGCACGAAGCCCCTTTCTTCAGATATATGGGCAATAGCATATTTGTCGCTGTGTCGATTGTTATTTTGCAGGTCATAAATTCCGGGATGATGGCCTATGCGCTTACGCATATGAAATTCCGCTTCAAAGGGCTGTTCTCAGGCGTTATTCTTTTCGGCTATATGGTTCCAGCCACCGCTGTTTATCTTCCCGGATATTTGGTATTGTCCCAGCTCCATCTACTGGATTCATATGCCGGATTAATTCTATCCAACTGTGTAAGTGTCTTCTCCATCTTTCTAATTCGCCAAGCCTTCCTTCAGGTTCCCCATGAGCTGGTGGAGGCTGGAGAAGTGGACGGTTCCTCACATATGCGGATTCTGTGGACCATTCTTGTCCCCATTACACGTTCTTCCTTTGCTGTGCTAGCCCTGATCACCTTCATTGATCAGTACAATAACTATTTCTGGCCGATGCTGATCACCAAAGACCCTAATCTCCAGCTAGTCTCGGCGGGTCTGCGTAGTTTCTTTACTCAAGGAGGTGCTTACGGATTAAAATGGCCGCTGATCATGGCCGCTAGCGCATTCACCATCGCCCCGTTGCTGCTAGTATTTCTACTAGCTCAGAAAACGATCATGCAAAGTGTCAATATGACCGCTGGTTCCAGCAAAGGATAAGCTAACAATTCTATTTTAATAAGAGGAGAATGATGATGAACGTATTGAAGAGACTGTCCACCCTGTCTTTGGTTGCCGGATTTACAATGTTAACAGCTTGCGGAGGAAATGCGAATACAGGCAATGTTACAGCGGCGAATGGAGCTTCTTCCTCCCCCTCCACAGAGGCTGCACCCACACAAAATGCACCGGTAACAATTGAATTCTGGTATGGTCTCGGCGGCAAGCTTGGTGAGAATATGGAGGCACTGATTCAGAAATTTAATACCTCTCAGCAAGAGGTCATTGTCAAAGGTATCGCGCAGGCAGACTACACGGAAACCGAACAGAAGCTGCAAGCAGCTATCGCTACAGGGAAAGTGCCTGCGGCTGCTCTCTCCTCCAATGTAGATTGGGCCCGTAAAGGATATTTCGCTCCGATAGACGAGCTTATGGCACTGCAGCCAGATTTCAATAAAGAGGATTTTGTCCAAACCTTTCTAAATCAGGGCCAGGTTGATGGTAAGCAATACTTCCTGCCGATGTATGGAACAACGCAGGTCATGTACTATCGCAAAGATGTTTTTGAGAAGAATGGAATTGATGCGAGCACACTAAAGACTTGGGAAGATCTGGCTGCCGCAGCTGCGAAAATGACAGTGAAGGACGGCGGCAAAACCACCCTTTATGGTTGGGAGCCTATGTGGGGTTCAGGGAACATGATTGATGCCGTACTCAGCAAAGGAGGCACTATCCTTAGTGAGGATGGAAAACAAGTTATGGTCGACTCTAAAGAGTGGATTGAAACCTGGGATTTGTTCCGCAAGTGGATTCACGAGGATAAGATCATGCGGATTCATTCCGGCGGTCAAGGCTGGGAGTATTGGTACAAGACGATTGACGATGTAATGAAGGGTCAAGCCGCAGGCTACACCGGCTCCAGCGGCGATCAGGGCGACTTGGACTTCAGCATTGTTTCGGCTATGGAGCAGCCAGGCTGGGCTGGGATCGGTGAGGGCAAACCCGTAGCCCAAGCACTTATGGCCGGCATTCTATCCAAAGCCAGCGACAGTGAAAAGGAAGCAGCTATGAAATGGCTAACCTACTTCACAAATGCTGAGAATACTGCGTCCTGGTCCATTAATACGGGATATATTTCGGTGCGCCAATCCGCATTGCAAGACCCGGCATTTGTGTCATTCAGCGAAAGTAATCCACAGATTAGGGTCCCATTGATGCAAGCTTCTCATGGTTCTGCACCTTTCCAAGACCCAACTGGCGGCAAAATTAACGATGCGTTGACAATCGCCGCAGATAAGGTGCAAATTGAGAATATCCCAGCAGCACAAGCACTTAAGGAAGCACAAGAAACGGCACAAGCAGCGCTTGATAAATTAAAATAAAGGGCGGTGGACTTCATGTCTGAGCTCATCACTCCGCAAGGCAGATACGCTGTAGCAGCTATTCTATTCGATAAGGATGGTACGCTGCTCCAATTCGTATCCCTCTGGGGCAGCTGGGGCGAATGTTTTTTAGAGAGATTCACGAAGTATATGAAGCAAAGAGGGCTACAGATTGCAGAAGAGCAGCTCCCTGCATTAATGGGAACTATACACAATGCCCAAGGAAGCATTACCGATTATGATCGGAACGGCCCCCTGGCTATGGGGACTATGAGTGACCTCTATGCCATCCTGTCATGGCAGGGTTATCTGCAAGGTTTATCTTGGGCGGAGTCCATGGAGCTTGTCCATCAATGCCGTCTCGAAGCGGATGTTAGGTTAGAAGAGAAACGCCCCGTTCACTCCCTTCCGGGACTTCATCGTTTTCTTGATGAGTGTGTGAGTGCAGGCATTCCTCTCGCCGTGGTGACCGCAGATGAAACAGAGGCCGCAGACAAACATCTCCAATGGCTTGGCATACGGCATTATTTCTCCGAGGTAATTGGAACAGATCTTGTGGATCAGGGTAAACCTTTCCCCGACATGGTGCAGCTTGCCTGCGAAAGGTTGGCCGTTGAACCCGCGCACACAGCAGTTATCGGTGATACTAACGGGGATATGCGAATGGCTAAAGCAGCGGGTGTACAGGTAGCTATCGGCCTAGCAGAAAGCGACGGTACTAGTGCTTCAACACATATTCTCCCGGATGCAGATCTCATTGTACAATCTTACGCTGAGCTCAGAATTGAGGTTACTTCCCTGTGAGAATAGAAGGAATATGGGCATGGATGTTTCTGGCGCTGGCTATTGTGTTCGAACTCTCAGGGACCCTCTCAATGAAAATATCTCAAGGGTTCACCCAGCTCTGGCCTTCCGTGCTTATGTTCCTGTTCTATGGAGCCAGCTTCACCTCCCTGAATTATGCTCTCACCTCTATTAAGGTAGGCGTAGCTTATGCGATATGGTCAGGAGCGGGAATCATCCTGATTTCCTTCATAGGAACTCTGTTCTTTGAAGAAAAGCTAACCCTATCCTCACTACTTTGGATCGCCGTCATCATTGTCGGGATCATAGGACTGAATATTAGCGGCAAGACGCATTAGCGAACAGCAACAGTATTGGATAGGTTCATAGATGAAGGAGGATGCCCAAACATGAGTAAGAACACATCACCTGAAGATAAACCAGTTATCACCTTTCAGATCATTACGGATACCCATGTCACTGCTGACCGCAATCATGAGTACAATCTTAACTTCGAGCTGGCTCTCCGTGATATAGCAGCGCATGGGGAAGGCAGCAGCGGGATTATGCATATCGGTGATGTCACAGACCACGGCTTCCCTGCTGAATACGAAGAAATGCTTCGTATCCTCAAACAATACAAAACCGACCTGCCCGGGATTACCTTTACCTTAGGCAATCATGATGTGGGCCTCGGAAATTGGGAATCACGTTTAGGAATGTATACGTCACAGACCGGAATGTCCGGACCCTATCATGATCACTGGATCAATGGCTATCATTTTATTTTTCTAGGGACAGAACAAGGATTGCCCAAATTCTGTGATCTTTCTTCTGAACAGCTTGATTGGCTGGAGCATAAGCTTGGAGAACAAGCTTCACCAGATCAGCCTATCTTTCTCTTCCTGCATCAACCGCTTAAAGACACTGTAGCCGGATCGCTGGAATCGCAGGATTGGTATGGTGTCACACAAGATAAGGAATTAAAAGAAATTCTGTCGAGATACCCTCAGACCTTGTTATTCACTGGACATACCCATTGGGAGCTGGAGGTAGACAACACTATGTTCCCTGGCGATGGAGAGATCGCAACGATGTTTAATGCTGCTTCTGTCGCCTATCTTTGGACTAATGAAGATAAACATAAAGAGGGCAGCCAAGGCTTCTATGTAGAAGTGTATAGCGATAAAGTGCTTGTCCGGGGCAGAGATTTTAAGACAGGAAGCTGGATTGAAGCTGCACACTATGAGGTAGTTTACCCAGCGGTAAGCGTATATTAAAGATAAGCATTTAAGCGAGAAATATAACAAAAAAACGATTGTGCACAGGGAGTCCTTCCCCGCAACAATCGTTTTTTACTGTAGCTATTCAGCTTAACGTCCAATCGGTGCAATCCGGTAGACAGCTGTATCTCCAACCGCCGCCTTCGTATCGCTCTCGATCTGCCAACCGAAGGATAACACAGAGGCCAAACGTTCCTTCTCGGCCAAGGTTAAAGCCACCTCAGCGGCTTCCTTACCTTCCTCAAGCTCCAGAGCCGCTTCTTTGCCCAGAGCTACCCATATCCAGCTGCGAATCCCACGAATCGTGTTGTATTTGATCTGATAGCCTGTCTTCACCGCTTGCCCGAACAACTCCGGCTGCTCTGACTGCAACGTAGTCAGCTGCTTATAATCAAATTGGTATTCGCTCTCGTCAACGGGCAAATCGCCCTCTGCCACTTTACGAAGAATATCCTCATCAGACCACCCCAAGGAGCGGAGTGATTCCACCAATAACGCATCCCACTGGGATAACTTTACCCGGTTTAAGTTCTCTGACATTCTGATCCCTCCCAATCTATATATAGAGTCTAATCATACCGTAAAATCATAAGCAACATAATGGCCCGGACTTACTTCCTGTAGTGTAGAAGTCTCAGCTCTGCCGTACTCTTGCGAGTATCCGTCTAAAATAATTCTCTGATTGGCCCGCCGGGGATCCGTCTCCAAGATGGAAGACAGCAGCGCCTTTGTATAAGGATGAATAGGATTCTCGTACAGCTCATCACTTTCGGCTACCTCTACTAGACGACCGCCATACATCACGCCGATCCGGTCAGAAATATGCCGTACCATCGACAGATCATGTGCGACAAAGAGATAGGTCAAGCCGAATTCGGACTGCAAATCCTCCAGCATGTTCACTACCTGAGCCTGGACAGACACGTCCAGCGCTGAGATCGGTTCATCACACACGACAAACTCAGGTCTTACGGACAATGCTCTGGCAATCGAAATCCGCTGGCGTTGGCCACCGCTGAATTCATGCGGAAAGCGGTAGAGATGTTCTCTTTTTAAACCTACCTTTTCCAGCAATGCCGCAACAGCTTCTTTGCGTTCTTCACCTTCGTGGATGCCGTGGATTTTCATAGGCTCACTGATCAGATCAAGCACACTTAAGCTTGGATTAAGTGATGAATAGGGATCTTGGAAGATCGACTGAATGCGTCTGCGAAAAGGTTTTAGCTGCTTCTCTCCAAGCTTGCTCAGCGGCTGCCCGTCAAAAGACACTTCACCGTCTGTGTAGTCATATAAGCGCAGCAAGCAGCGTCCAACCGTGGACTTGCCGCTTCCCGACTCTCCAACCAGCCCAAAGGTCTCTCCCTGTCGTATCTGAAAGCTTACGCCATCTACTGCCTTAAGCACCGATGTATCGCGTCCCCACATATCCTTGCCTTTGGAGAAATGTTTTTTGAGATTATTTACGTCTACTAGAATCTTATTGTCACTCAACCGAACCGCTCCCTTCAACGCCAGCTACGGCTGGAGTCTCCTGCACACCATCTGCTAACCAGCACATCGAACGGTGACCGGGCGATAATTCGATTACCGGAGGACGTTCACTGCAACGGGCAAAAGCATTAGGGCAACGTTCCATAAACGGACAGCCAGAAGGAGGATTCAACAAATCCGGAGGTGTGCCTTCGATTGGAATTAGACGTTCACGCGATTTGCCGTCACGTTTCGGAATCGAGCGAAGCAGACCTTTCGTGTAAGGATGCTGTGGGCGATAAAAAATATCCTCCACCGTACCTTCCTCCATCACTAGTCCACCATACATTACGATAACCCGTGTACATACCTGAGCCACCACACCCAAATCATGGGTGATCAGCGCTATAGCTGTACTGGTATTATTTTTTAGCTCTTTAAAAAGATCAAGAATTTGGGCCTGTATTGTTACATCAAGCGCAGTTGTCGGCTCATCCGCAATCAATAGCTCTGGCTCGCAGGAAAGAGCCATAGCGATCATGACCCGCTGCCGCATCCCGCCGCTGAATTCATGCGGATACTGCTGCAGCCGCTGCTCAGGATTATTAATGCCCACCTGCCGCAGGATACTTGCTGCCTCTTTAAACGCTGCTTCCTTATTTAAGCCGCGATGCCGCCGGATGACCTCCGTAAGCTGCTGGCCGATTTTTTTCACAGGATTAAGAGAAGTCATGGGGTCCTGAAACACCATCGCTATGCGGTTACCGCGCAGTTTTCTCCACTCTTTTTCCGAAAGGTTAGATAAATTGTCACCACGAAAATTAATATTTCCAGCGATAATTTTACCCGGAGGTGTAATCAACGACATAATCGCCTTCGCAGTTACACTTTTCCCGCTTCCGGATTCACCAACAATCCCTACCGTTTCTCCAGCATCTATATGAAAGCTAACGCCACGAACTGCCTGATTCTCTCCATCCCGAGTTTGGAAGGAAACCTTCAAATTCTCAACAGACAATAGCCGTTCCGTCATGATGTCTTCACACTCCTATCTTCGGATCAGCTTCGGTTCAAAGCCAACCCGCAAAATATCGCCCAGAACATTAAAGCTCAGAACCGTTAATAGTATCAATAACCCCGGGAACAATGCCAAATAAGGTGCCTGAGCGATATATCCCTGCGCATTGTTAAGCATACTGCCCCAAGTGGCATTCGGAGGTTGTACCCCGAACCCAAGGAAGCTTAGGGACGACTCCATCATAATCGCGGAAGCGATATTATTCGTCGCACCTACAATCACAACAGGTACTAGCCCCGGAAGAATATGACGCCAAATAATTCCGAAGTTGCTCTGGCCGGAAGCTTTTGCATACAGTACATATTCCCGTTCTTTAATCGTCATCGTCTCCGCACGAATCACACGGGCAATGTTCATCCACATTAATAGAGCAATGATTAAAATGATGTTTCCTACACTCGGCTTCAAAAATACGCTGAGCAGCAGCAGCACAAGGAAAGATGGAATGGACATCACTACATCAAGCATCCGCATCAATAGATTATCAATCCATCCGCCAAAATATCCACTGATTACGCCCACCGTCACACCTATACCCGTGGCAATGATCATTGAAGCAAAACCAACTAGCAAAGATACCCGGCCACCATACAAAGCTCGGGCAAAATAATCCCGGCCGTAATCATCCGTACCAAACCAATGATCCGCCCCGGGTGCTTTCAAACGTGCCAAAACATCCATTGCATTCGGATCATGTCCGGATAAAAAAGCAAATATAGAGCCTAGTGTGAAGACGATTAAAGTAATGAGGGCTGCGACACCCAATTTATTCGTAAATAGCTCATCTCCAACACTTTTCCATTTACTGCGATTCATGAGGTCACCTCGTTAATTTAATTCGTGGGTCCACGAAGCTATATAGAATATCCGCGACCAGATTGCCGATGATCAGCATTAAAGAAGAGAACAAAGTTATTCCCATAATTACGGGATAATCCATCCCTTTAACCGCAGTCATCCCTAAAGAGCCAATACCCGGCCATGAAAATACCGTCTCCGTTACAATTGCACCCGCCACCAGATCACCCATCGACATTCCGAGCAATGTAATTACTGGCAACAGTACATGCTTAAGCACGTGACGGAACAGAATCGTTGTCTTGCTGGATCCAAAAGCATATTGAATCTGCACATATTCTTCTTTTAGCTGTCCAATCGTACTAGAGCGGATGTATCGTACGTAACCGGCCAGAAATCCAAACGCCAATACGGCGCAAGGCAAAATACCATGCTTCAATACATCAACCGCTGATTCCACACCAATGGTTCGCATCCCCATAATAGGCAGCAGGTGCAGCTTAATTGCGAATAAGTACATAAGTAAGATGGCCAGCCAAAATAAAGGCACTGAAATTCCGATATAGGATAAAAAATTAATTAGTTTATCCACCCAGCGGTTCCGGTTAGCTCCAGCAAGCAGACCCATCGGGATCGCCAACAGAACGGCTAAGCCGATTGCACTGCCCATCAAACCTGCTGTTGCAGGTAAACGTTCTAGAATTTGCTCCAATACAGGCTGATGATTCACAAGGGAATAACCGAAATTGCCCTGCAGTACTTCTTTGATCCATATAAAATATTGAATGTAGGCTGGCTTATCCAGCCCAAGGTTATGCCGGATGCGCTCAATATCATCCGCGTGCATATTCGGCGTAACGAAGGATAGTACCGGATCCCCCGGAGCCAGCTTAATCATCGCAAAGCACACAACCGAGACAAAAAACAGCATCGGCAGGGTTTGCAGTAATCTTCGGACGATAAGTTGTCTCATACGTATATTCTCCCAGTTCTATATCGGTAAAAAAATAAGCTGGATTGACCAGCTTATTTTTTCCCGTTCTTATTTAAGGTAGATTTTCGATAAATCTTCAAAAATAACGACAGGCTTCAAGACTGCTTCTTCTAGACCGCCGTAGTTCTTGGAGACAGCTACAATAGTCTTAGTATTAGCAATTGGATAAATCGGTGCATCATCAGCAATGATCTCTTGGATCTTCTTATAGATCTCACCACGTTTAGTTACATCTGCTTCTCCTGCACCATCATTGAACAACTTATCGACTTCAGCATTATTATAATGCGAGTAGTTAGAGTCTGCAGTAGAAGTATACAAAATTCTGTAAGCATCAGGATCGTAACCCATAATATAACCTGCAATCGCAAGTTCAAAATCTGTTGAATTCATATCACTGAATTTCTGGCCATATGCCGAGGCATCCATATTTTGCAGTTCAACTTCAGCGCCAATGGCCTTTAGCTTTTGCTGCACGTATAGTGAAATGGCTTCCTGAGCTTTATTACCGCTCGATACAATCAATCTCAATTTCAGATCGCTAACCCCTGCCGATTGCAGAAGCTCTTTGGCTTTTTCTACATCATTATCAAAAGAAGGTACGTCATTAGTATAGAACAATGCATCCGGAGTCAAAAAGGACTTCGCCGGGTCTGCATACTCGTTAGAAGTATAAGCAGCCTGAATGATTTCATCACGATTTAGGGCTAGAGACAAGGCTTGACGAACTTCTTTTTTAGCAAGAGCACCTCTATCACTGTTTGCATTGAACAACAGGTAGGACAATCGGCCTTCACTATAAGGCAGGATTTCGAAATTGTTCGAAGCCTCAATCGTTCCAACATCCTGTGGATCTAGATACTTAATGTTGATCTCACCATTCTGAAGTGCGAGATTCGCAGCATTCGTATCTTTAGCAATCCGGTACGTTATAGAATCAAGATGTGGTTTGCCGCCAAAGTAGTTATCAAATCTCTCGAGCGTAACATATTCGCCTGCTTTGTATTCTTTAAATTTAAATGGGCCAGATCCAACCGGAGCAGCATTCTTGGTGCTTTTCTCTAGATCCGTCTCATTCTCAAAAATATGCTTTGGAATCGGAAATACTTGCACTAGTGTAGCTTCAAAAGCTGGGCTGACCTGCGGAAGCTTGAACTCTACAGTCAGATCATCCACCTTAACTGCCTTAACGGGTTTATCACCGATGAATAAGTTCGCTCTCAGCATGCTGTTTTGCTTCTCATCGAGGATGCTATCAATCGTGAACACGACATCGTCAGCTGTAAGCTTTTCTCCGTCATGCCAAGTTAGTCCACTTTTCAGTTTCAATGTATAAGTCAGGTTATCTTCGGAAAGTGTCAGACTGTCTGCCAAGTAGAAGGTCTTCTCTCCGTTATTCACTTGGAACAATGGCGCATAGAGCGCTTGGTCAATCGTCAGACTGACACGATCACCTGCATAGTTCGGATTTAGAATGACAGGATCTGCAGCGACCCCAATAATTAAGTTGCCGCCATCTTTTGGTTCAGTGCTTGCTGTCGATCCTTCAGTAGCCGTAGGCGTCTGATTTGTATTTGTGGAAGCGGCGTTATTTCCCCCGGAGCACGCGCTAATCAAAAATGTTAACAAAACCAAAGTAATAACTCCAGATAATCCTCTACGCATAAGTTTCTCCCCCGTGTCTATATTGTCTTTGTTTGTTTTTTATATTGTATATCGGGATACTAGGAATTACAATGGATAGCATTTCACATTAATGTAATATTGAGGGAACTGATAACTTCGACCTTTTTCATGACATCCCCACGCCTTAAAGTATCCACATGGTCCATACCTGAAATGACTCTTCCGAATACAGTATGCCAAGGGTCGCAATAATCAAACTCTGTTCAGCCACCAATATAAGCTTCCGTCTTCGCTGTCTCTTCCGGTGCAATAAATTTCCTCAACATCCTCATCCAGCAGAGGTCGGTATTCACCCTTTCCATCATCCCAGAACACATCCGCACGAGGATTCATGGCCAGTAACAGATTGATTAACTGCTGAACTTTTAGTGGTGATTTATCCATAGTCTCATTCCTGCGCTCATCTGGCTGGCATTCTTATCTAATTATCCGGTAATTGTACAGCAGATCCATCAAAATTAATATATCTAAAAAGTTCAATTTATCCAACTCTCATTTCTCATTTACTATAAGAACTTTGCGAAATAAGGATTATTACTATCTCACTGTAAATATATTGAGAACATACCTATACCTCTCGGAAGAAAGGGAGAGTCCCCCAAGGAGGCCGCAATGAATAAGACACGCGTATTAATCGGCAGCCCGATCCATCAAAAGCCCAATGTATTACGGGAATTTCTGAATTCCCTGCTGCGCTTGAATATCGAGAAAATCGAACTGGATTTCCATCTGATTGATGACAATGATGATGAGGAATCCAGCCGGCTGCTCCAGGAATTTAAAAGCAAGGGCGAGCATATTTTTATTCAAAGCTCCGGCTTTAACGATGCGTACATTCGCAATGATACGACTCACTATTGGAATTCTGATTTAGTCTGGAAAGTCGCCAACTTCAAAAACCTCATGATTAACCGAGCGCAAACCCTGAACTATGACTACCTGTTCCTGATCGACTCTGACCTCATCCTCCACCCAGATACGCTAAGACATCTAATAGGGACGAACAAAGATATTATTTCAGAGGTATTTTGGACACAGTGGCAGCCAGATACCATGTTTCAGCCACAGGTCTGGATGCATGACGAATACAATCAGTGGGAGATACTTCCCGGCGAAAAACTGCAACCCGAGGAGATCAACCGCAGATTTCATGAATTCATAGCCAAACTCCGCAATCCTGGAATCTATGAAGTGGGGGGTCTAGGCGCTTGTACATTGATTAGCCAGCATGCGATAAAAGCCGGGGTGAGCTACAATCAGATCCGGAACATTTCATACTGGGGCGAGGATCGCCATTTTTGCATTCGTGCCGCGGCCCTTGGCATTCCGCTATTTGTTGACACCCATTATCCTGCCCTTCATTTGTACAGAGATAGTGATTTGAACAAGGTTGAAGATTTCATCAGAGAAACAACAGGGGTAAAAGCTGAATCGGCACCCACACCCATCGAGGAAAATTCCAATGAGGCTGCAGCTGCTCCTATAACCAAAAAGCGTCCCAAGCTAACCCTTACCATGGTTGTAAAAAATGAAAGCGGGCGCTTCCTGCGACAGGTTCTGGAGGAACACCGCAAATATATCGATGAGGCTGTCATTATTGATGACGGCAGCACCGACAATACAGCAGCTGTCTGTCTGGAAGCACTTGACGGCATTCCCGTTCATCTCGTGCATAATACCGAATCCAAGTTCAGCAATGAAATTGAGCTGCGAAAACAGCAGTGGGAGGAAGTCCTAAAGACAAATCCCGAGTGGATTCTGAGTCTGGACGCGGATGAGATCTTTGAAGCCAGCTTTGCGGAAAATATAGATACCTTGCTGTATGCAGATGGGGTCGATCTGTTCTGCTTCCGCCTTTACGATTTATGGAACGCGAACCATTACAGGGAGGATACCTACTGGCGCTCTCATCTGAACTACCGCCCTTTTTTGCTTCGCTATAAAGAAGACTTCAACTATGTATGGAATGAATCCCCACAGCACTGTGGGCGGTTCCCGGAAAATATTTTCGAGCTGTCTCATCAGCTAAGCAATCTGCGGCTCAAGCATCTCGGTTGGTCCAAAGCCGAGTTCCGGCTGGAAAAATATCTGCGTTATATGCTCCTCGACCCCGACGGCAAATACGGCTGGAAAGAGCAGTATATGTCCATCTTGGATGAACAGCCTCATCTAATCCCTTGGGTGGAGTGAGGCTTACAATAAAAAGGGCGTTCACAAAACCGTTAGGGTTTTATGGACGCCTTTTTTTTATTCAGAACTCAATTCAGAACTCTGTGGCCCATCGACTTCTGGCTTCAGAATGGTTACTGTCAGCCCGTTGCCGGATTCATCCACCTGAATAACTGATCCCTCTGCGGCTTCACCAGCAATAATCGCACGCGCCACACGTGTCTCCAAGCTTCGCTGGATAAATCTTTTCAACGGTCTTGCCCCATACACAGGATCAAAACCTTCCTTAGCGATAAAACGCACCGCCGATTCAGTTAATGCCAGCCCGATCTCCCGTTCTGCCAGACGTAGACGCAATCCATCCACCAGTTTGTCCACAATTTTCTCGATCTCACCCAGTGTCAGCGGCTTGAACATTACAATGTCATCCACCCGGTTCAGGAACTCTGGACGGAAATGACCACTCAGTTCCTTCATCACTCTATCCTTTGCAGCTTCCGTGAGCTGACCGTTTTCATCGGTGCCTTGAATCAGATAAGGTGAACCGATATTGGAAGTCATAATGATGATTGTATTCTTGAAGTCAACCATTCGGCCTTGTGAATCAGTCAGCCGTCCATCATCAAGCAGCTGCAACAGAATGTTAAACACATCGGGATGCGCCTTCTCCACTTCATCGAGCAGCACTACAGTATAAGGCTGACGCCGCACAGCTTCCGTGAGCTGCCCGCCTTCCTCATATCCAACATATCCTGGAGGTGCGCCGACGAGACGGGAGACACTATGCTTTTCCATATACTCCGACATATCTATACGGATCATGCCATCTTCGCGGTCAAAAAGAGATACCGCAAGCGACTTAGCGAGCTCAGTCTTCCCTACCCCCGTCGGGCCAAGGAACAGGAATGAACCAATCGGGCGATTCGGATCTTTGATTCCCGCTCTTGCCCGAAGCACGGCATCGGCCACCAAGCTGACAGCTTCGTCTTGGCCCACTACCCGTTCATGCAGCGTATCCTCCAGACGCAGCAGCTTATCCCGCTCGCCTTCTACCAGTCGGCTAACTGGAACGCCGGTCCAGCGGGAGACAATATCTGCGATTTCCTCTTCAGTAACAGCCTCACGTAGCAATCTTGTATCCTGGTCTTGCTGTGCCGCTTCTTCCGCTGTTTTCAGCTGACGCTCCAGATCAGGAATAATGCCGTAGCTCAGTTCGGCTGACTTATTAAGATCATATTCCTCCTGTGCATCGACCAGATCCTTACGTGCTTGCTCCAGCCGTTTTTTGAGGTCGCGAATCCCTTGGATGGCCGACTTCTCTTTCTCCCAGCGCGCCGTCATTCCTAGCTGCTTCTCCTTCAGGTCAGCGAGCTCGCGCTGCAATATTTCGAGACGGCGTTTGCTGGCGTCATCGGTTTCTTTTTTAAGCGCTGCTTCTTCAATCTCCATCTGCATCAGGCGGCGGGTCACTTCATCCATCTCACCCGGCATGGAGTCTATCTCTGTGCGGATCATGGCGCAAGCCTCGTCCACTAGGTCAATCGCCTTATCCGGTAAAAATCGATCCGTAATATAACGATTGGACAATACCCCTGCGGCTACTAGGGCGCTGTCATGGATTTTGACCCCGTGGTGGACTTCAAACCGCTCCTTCAGACCACGCAAAATGGAGATCGTATCCTCTACATCGGGTTCGCTCACGAGCACCTGTTGGAAACGGCGCTCCAGCGCAGGGTCCTTCTCTATATATTTGCGATATTCATTGAGCGTTGTGGCACCGATACAGTGCAGCTCACCCCGGGCCAACATCGGCTTCAGCATATTGCCCGCATCCATCGAGCCTTCGGTTTTACCTGCGCCCACAATCGTATGCAGCTCATCAATAAAAAGAATAATGCGGCCGTTACTTTCGCGAACCTCCCTCAATACCGCCTGCAGGCGTTCTTCGAATTCACCACGGAACTTGGCGCCTGCCACAAGTGAACTCATATCCAGTGAAAAAATCGTCTTATCCTTCAGCCCCTCTGGCACGTCTTTGCGCACGATCCGGTGGGCCAAGCCTTCCACAATGGCTGTTTTCCCTACACCTGGTTCACCGATCAGCACAGGGTTATTTTTCGTTTTACGGGACAAAATCCGGATTACCCGGCGGATCTCGCCATCACGACCAATGACTGGATCAATCTTGCCCGCGCGAACCTCTGCTACAAGATCACGGCCGTATTTCTCCAGCACCTCATAAGTAGCTTCTGGCTCCCGGCTGGTTACCCGCTGATGTCCACGAATCTCAGCAAGCACCGACATCAGCTTCTCACGGGTCAGCCCACGGCGGACAAAAAGATCCCTTAGCTCACGATTCTCCCCGCTCGAATCCGACACCATGGCCAGCACCGCATGCTCCACAGAAACAAACTCATCCTGCATCTTCGCCGCTTCCTTCTCCGCCTGCTCCAGCAGATGGATCAGCGATTGCGAGGCGTAACGCCGTACCGTGCTTGCTCCTGACCCGCTGATGCTCGGCTTGCGTTGAAGCAGTTCATCTGTGCTGCGCATCAGCTCAGCCACAGGGATATTCATCTTTTGCAGCAATCTTGGCAGCAAACCTTCTTGCTGCTGGAGCAACGCTTTTAACAGATGGAGATTATCGATCTCCTGATGACCGCTGTCTGATGCCAGCGACTGCGCCGCAGCTACTGCTTCCTGCAGCTTTTGAGTTAATTTATTGAAATCCATAGCTCTCTCACCTTTCTATTTAAGAGTGATTATATTAAATCGGCCTTTTTGGCCGGGGATAGGTTAATTTAGCGGGATTTATCCCGCTTATTTCGAGTAACTAGCTGGTTTGCACTCAATCAGCGGGATTTTTACCGCTCTTTTCGAGTAACTAGCTGATTTGCGCTCAATCTACGGGATTTTTACCGCTCTTTTCGAGTAACTAGCCGTTTTGTGCTCAATCTACGGGATTTATACCGCTCTTTTCGAGTAACTAGCTGGTTTGCTCTCATTCTCCGGGATTTTTACCGTTCTTTTCGAGTAACTAGCCGATTTGCTCTCATTCTGCGGGATTTTTACCGTTCTTTTCGAGTAACTAAACGCTTTGTGCTCATTCTGCGGGATTTATACCGTTCTTTTCGAGTAACTAGCTGGTTTGCTCTCATTCTGCGGGATTTTTGCCGTTCTTTTCGAGTAACTAAACGCTTTGTGCTCATTCTGCGGGATTTTTACCGCTCTTTTCGAGTAACTAGCTGGTTTGTGCTCAATCTACGGGATTTTTGCCGCTCTTTTCGAGTAACTGGCTGGTTTGCTCTCATTCTACGGGATTTTTACCGTTCTTTTCGAGTAACTAGCCGATTTGCGCTCATTCTACGGGACTTTTACCGTTCTTTTCGAGTAACTGGCTGGTTTGTGCTCATTCTACGGGATTTTTACCGTTCTTTTCGAGTAACTAGCTGGTTTACGCTCGTTCTACGGGACTTTTACCGTTCTTTTCGAGTAACTAGCAGTTTTGCTCTCATTCTACGGGATTTTTACCGTTCTTTTCGAGTAACTGGCTGGTTTGCTCTCATTCTACGGGATCTTTACCGTTCTTTTCGCACATCGAGCCCCATTCGACGTACTCTAAGGCACTTTTGCCTCTCTTTTCGCCCAACGAGCCCCATTCGTCACATTCTAAAGGCACTTTTGACTTTCTTTTCGAACAACGAGCCTAATTCAGCGCTTTCTAAGGCACTTTTGCTTCTCTTTTCGCACATCGAGCCCCATTCGGCACTTTCTAAGGCACTTTTGCCTTTCTTTTCGACCAACGAGCCTCATCTAGCGCTTTCTAGTACACTTTTGACTCTCTTTTCCCACCATAGTACCGACTTTCACCGTTTGAGCGAAAAGTTCTTTTATAGTTAGTGGCTAAATAAGTTACTGTTCTGCAACTAGCATTCAATTCAGCCTTTCACCAATCAGAGTTGATCACAAACGGGTGAAATCACCTCACCTCTACCTCTTCTACCTATCTATTAATTACCCACTTTCGCCTTTTGCCGCTGGGTGCCAGTACTTTGACGTTTAGCTCTGGCTTCGAAAGGGCTGGAGTCTGCCAGCTTTCGGTACAGATTTTTCTCCGCTTCGCTGGTGGGTTCAGGGATAACAATCTCAATACCAAATAAAATATCGCCGTTCGCACCATTCTCACGTTTTAAGCCCTTGCCGGGGATACGTAGCGTTTTGCCGCTCTGAATTCCTGCTGGAATCTTCAATTTCACGGCGCCGCCCCCCGGTAATGGAACCTTCACTTCTCCGCCCAATACCGCTTGCCAAGGAGCGATTTCAACCATGCCATATAAGTCGCCATCGCGAATCTCATAAATATCATGAGGAAGAATATGAAGTGCCAGCAGCACGTCGCCACCCGGAGTGTTTCCCGCGATTTTAATAATTGTACCCTCATAGGATCTAGGCGGAATGTTCACATCCACCGTTTTGTCGCTGACCTGTACTCTTACAGTGGCGCCCTTATAAGCCTGCTCCAAGGTAATATCCAGCTGCGCCTGCATGCTACTGCGGGCCTCGCCCCACGGATTGCCATTCGCACGCCCCGTTCCACTTCCCGAGAAAAAATCAAAGCCAGCCCGATCCGCCGAGCCCCGATTTCCAAAAAACATCCCGAATAAATCTTCCTCCGAAATACCAGAACCTCCCGTTGAATAAGTCCCACCGTTCCAGCTTCCACTTCCACCAAAGTTTGAATCCCAAGAAGAGGCTCCACTCGCCGCCCCTCCACTAGCTCTGCCACGTTGAGCTCCATAAAGCAGCTCTTCATCATAGAGTTTTCGTTTATCCTCATTACCAAGCACTTCATAGGCTTCAGCTGCTTCTTTGAATTTCGCCTCTGCCTCAGGGGCTTTGTTAACATCGGGATGCCACTTCTTGGCAAGCTTCTGATAAGCCTTTTTAATTTCTTGTTTAGTAGCTTTTTTGCTCACGCCCAAAGCATCATAATAGCTTTTACTAGCCACTCGCGCTTCCTCCTTTCCATCCCTAATCTCATACCGACCACCATTGCACTCCGAGAAAAGACGCACCATAGCCGGAATCCTCCACTACAATGCGCCTTCTATTCATAACACTATATTAAAAGCTCGCTGCCATCTCTAAAAGGCTGAGCGGAAGTCCATTCCGCTTAATTTATGCTTATTCAGACTGCGAACCGGTAGAATTAGAATCTCCGTCTTGAATCTCGATGCGTTTACCTTGCATTTTTTGCCGTTTGGGAACTTCCAGCTTCAGCACTCCATCTTTCAAAGACGCGCGAATTTCTTCCTCGGCAATATCTTGAACATAGAATCTGCGCACATATTCACCATATCGGCGTTCTCTGCGTACAATCTGATGTTCATTGTTCTCCTCGGCATTTTCTTCCTTACGTACCGCTTTAATCGTCAAATAAGGACTGGCATAATCAATGTCGATTTCTTCTTTTTTCAAACCAGGAAGTTCAGCTTCAATCAGGTAAGCCTGCTCACTCTCACGAATATCTGTTCTGAAGGACATCGTGGAACTCTTAATCGGTGCAAAAAAATCATCATTAAAAACATCATTCAAAGACTTAGCCAGCATACCAAAAGCATCATCTCTACGTTTACCAAAAGGAACCATATCAAACATTATCCATTCTCCTCTCATTGACTTTGACTTTATTTGACCTATGACCTTATTATAGTCCCCTAACTGAGGAATAACAAAACCGATTTAAGCCGATTATCACTCAAATTTAGGCGAATTAACTGATTTCACACGAGAAAATTAGTTCTTTTTATTTATTTGACCAATTTTGACCTTTGTTTGATCTTTCGTAAATGACACCTATATAATCATGATCCAACTTGCAGTACGATTATTATATGTTCAGACCTTCCGTTCAATACAAGCCATTAGCTTCTAATCATCTTCACGCCAGCTTTTAAACAGAGTTTTCTTACGATCTATCAAAATTTAACGATTTAAAGATGAAGCCAGCAGAAGTGATATAATGAAAGACAACTAAAGACCATTTTCGTTACAGGAGACCAATTGTATGCAACCAACCTATCCTATGGATGATACGCAGTGGAGTAAGCTCATCCAAAATGTCGCCTATTATTTCGATGATCTTACCCTCAAGCGGGGGTTCCAATATTATAAACAAAATCGAGTGCAGCCGTTTACTATGACGGAGCCTCGTAAGATTAACGCTCTAGTTGAAGGTAGAGAGGATTACCGCGTCACCATTGATCTCGACGGCTTCACCAATTGTCATTGTAATTGTCCAGTATCAGGTCATTGCAAGCATATGGCTGCCGTGCTGTTGAATTATGCCGAACAACAAAATAGATCTGTACAGGTTTTGGCTAACGCTAAAGCTGCATCCTTTTTGCCTAAAATATCAAGTACAGCAACAAGTACTTCTATTGGAGCCGATGCAACTCGTCAGCAGCAAATGAAAGAGATGGCCAACCGCATCGCTAGCGGAAAAATAATGGAGTGGCGGGAGTATTTTGAATTCTGTATCTCCCCTCTAGCCCATACTACCCGAAATCCTGAATATGTGAGTCGGGCCTTGTCTGCAATTAATAAATTCAAACCAAAAATGCTTCCGGAAACGGAGAAGCTGTTCACTCTGCATGCTCATCTTTATCTGTTGGAAAAGCTCGCTAAGCCTTCCACGCAATCCGTCGGTCAGGCCGCTTACGCCCCTTCTCTTGGTTATTACACACAGGTAGCAGTCTCAGAGCTACAGGAAGTAATCACAGGTCTTTTAAAAAAGACACTTCCGCTGTCCCCCGAGCAAGAGCAGGATCTATGGCCATACGTCATCGATACTTTATCGTATCTGCGGCGCGAGATGTTGACGGAGTCGCGGGATCGCTCACGGGATCAACCCTCTTTTTCTCTTAGCTATGATCTGCTGTGGAGAAATTGGATTTATCCGAATACAGGTGGAACTAAGCTTTACCTGAATGAAATCGAACAGCTGCAGCAAGCAGAAGGTGAATTAGGCGCTTCCCTGTCACAACATGCTTGGCTGTTAGCTCAGAGCCGCATGTATTACTATCTGATGGATGACCAGAAGGCTTGGGACTTACTGAATAAGGCTGCCGAACGCCCGGGTCTCCATCCCGATGAGCTCATGAGCTTCACCTCTCCGCTGCTGGATGCAGGGGATTGGTCCCGGTTGGTGGGTTGGCTTGTTCAGATCGGTCCACTGCTGAGCAGCAGACTCTATAATCTCAATAGCTATTCAACCAGTTGGGAAGAAGCTGTTCGCCACCTGCCTGAAGCTGAGCTGCAAATGTGGGACACACTAGCCACCATGTTACCTATCTCTGGCGAAGTCTATGAAGAGAAGCTAATCACCTATGAGAAATGGCAGACCTGGATGGATTATCAGCTGTCCATCGGTAAACAGCCCTCCGAATTTCGTGTCAAAGACCTCCAACCGGTGGAAAAGAATGCACCTGAGGTTCTGCTGCCCTTTTACCATCAGGCCGCCGAAAGATTCGTGCTGGATAAGAACAGACATAGCTACAAAGCGGCTGTGAAATTATTGAAACGATTATCCAAGCTGTATAAAAAGCTGAAACAAGAAGAACGCTGGGAAGAGTTCCTCACTGCCTTCGCCATTAGGCATAGCAGGCTCCGTGCGCTGCAAGAGGAGCTTCGGAAAGGAAAGCTAATACCATGAACATGCATTTACGCACGCTAACCATCCGGCTTGCATTAAGCCAGTATGGCGATGCTTTAATATTTGGAATGAATGAGCGCGAAGATCTCGTGCCGGGCTTGCAGCTTAAGCAGCGGCTTTTCGCCTGGCATGAGGCGTCTTTTTATGGTACGGAGTTAACCGTGCAGCCCGCTGGCGAAGGCGTGGAGCTAGTGATTCTCCCTGCTGAGCAGGTCATCCCCTTCTTTGCCGAGCAGAAGCTTTTGACGCATATCGAATGGAGCTGGGAGGGCGATGCCGCCCACCTCACAGAACTGGCGCCACTTCTGGCTATATGTCTGGAGCACAAACAGTATATTCCCGACATCTCCGCCTACCGCGCCGGGAGGCTGCAATGGACTTGGGACGAGGGGGCTCTTGCGCAGGTGGCAGTGGACAGTGACACTGCTAAGGGAGCCCTTGAGGCGCTAAATGGCGGCAGCGAATTTAGCCGTGGATTACGTGCGGCGTTCTCTGCCGCCGTATCGCAGCGCTATTACAGCACGGAGGCCGAGGCCGGCGACCTCCGCAGCGAATTCCCGCTTTTCTTCGATAGAAGCGGAGCACTTGCAGCGGGCATGGATACCGCTGCGTGGCTTATCGCCATTGGCTGGAAGGCGGACACCGCGCCTTTCCGGCCCGCTCTACAGCTGCTGGAGCCCGATGAGGATGAATCCTATTGGCGGCTGCAGCTGATCCTTCAGGACAAGCGCGATGAATCCGCGCTTGTTCCCATCAGGCTCGCCGATAACGGCGAGCCGTACGGCTTGTGGCCGGCCGCGTGGTCGGCTCACGTGCATGAACGGGCCGCGGGATGGCTGGAGCGCCTCCGCGGCAGTCTGCCGCCCGAGCGCTTCGCGGCGGGCGGCGATGTGCTGGCCGAACCTCTCAGCGATGCCATCGCTTGGCGGTTCTTGACGGCCGAGAGCCAGCGGCTGCTGGAAGCAGGCTGGCAAGTGCTGCTGCCGGCGTGGTGGGAAGCCGCCAGCCGGAAAAAGCCGCGCCTGCGCGCAAAGATCAGCTCCGGCGAAGACAAACGCAGCGGCGGTGAGTCGCTGTTCGGTCTCGATTCGATCATCGATTTCGATTGGCGCATCTCCATCGGCGACGCGGATCTCACTGAGGCCGAATTTGCCGAGCTGGTCGCAAGAGGGGAACGGCTCGTCCGCTTCAAGGGCAAATGGGTCTCACTCGATCCGGCTCTGCTGGCGCAGATCCAAAGAGCCATGGCGGGAATGGACAAGTCGCAAGGCTTGTCCTTCCAAGACGTGCTTCAGCTCCATTTGCTAGGAGCAGGTGAAGAGGCAGACGCTGAAGCTACGGAAGAGCAGCTGCAAGAGGATGCCGCGCGTCTGCGTCTGGAGGTAGAGCTGAACGAGCATTTGATCAGCCTTATCGGTCAGCTGGGCCAGCGCTCAGAATGGCCTAAGCCGCCCGTACCTGCAAGCCTTAAGGCGGAGCTGCGCACCTATCAGCATGAAGGATTCGCTTGGCTGACCTTTCTGCGCCGCTTTGGGCTGGGGGCCTGCCTAGCCGATGATATGGGACTAGGCAAAACAGTACAGCTCATCGCCTATCTGCTACACATCCAAGAGAACACGGATGCAAGCTCAGCCCGGCGGCAGACCGACCCACCAGGTTGGCCTTCATTGATCATCTGCCCGACCTCCGTGTTAGGCAATTGGCAGAAGGAGCTGCAACGCTTCGCGCCTTCGTTGAATGTTATGCTTCATTACGGAAGCCGCCGTCTGGACGCAGGATTCTTCTATGGCGCAGCTTCGCAAGCCGATGTGGTACTCACCTCTTATGCGACTGCCGCGCTTGACCAGGAGCTGCTGAAGGAATTCACTTGGGCGACGATCTGCCTGGATGAAGCTCAAAATATTAAAAATGCCCAAACCAAACAATCCGCTGCTGTACGTAGTTTTCCAGCACTACACCGGGTTGCCTTAACAGGGACGCCTATAGAGAACAGATTATCCGAGCTGTGGTCCATTTATGATTTTATAACCCCAGGTTATCTGGGCAGCGCCAAGTCTTTTAATGACCGATTCACGAATGCTATTGAGAAGGAACACGACGCGAAACGTACAGCGGACCTACAAAATCTAGTGAAACCTTTCATGCTGCGCCGCAAGAAAAAAGACCCTAATATACAGCTCGATCTACCTGATAAAAACGAAATGAAAACCTATGTTCATCTGACTGCCGAGCAAGCAGCGCTTTACGATCAGACCGTAAATGGACTCTTGGAACGGATGAAGAAGCTGGAAGGCATTGAGCGCAAAGGGGCAATTCTTGGAGCTCTGACCGGGCTTAAGCAGCTATGCGATCACCCGATGCTTGTAACAAAAGAGGCTATCCCTGAACTGGATACGGACAACAAGCTGGATACCAGCTTTCTTATTAACCGTTCCTCCAAACTCGAAAGACTGCTGGATATGGTCAAGGAGCTGCGCGCGGAAGACGAGCGCTGCCTGATTTTTACTCAATATGTGGGTATGGGAAAAATGCTTCAGGCGGTTCTCCAGCAGGAGCTGGGCGAACCTGTCCTTTATTTGAACGGAAGCACCTCCAAACAGGCGCGCGACCGTATGATCGAGCGGTTTCAGACACCAGCCCCTGCTGCGGAAGATGGGTCTACACGTCCAGACGCACCGCCGTCTGATCAGCCGAATGTATTCATCCTTTCACTCAAAGCTGGGGGAGTTGGCCTGAACTTAACTGCAGCCAATCACGTATTCCACTTCGACCGCTGGTGGAATCCAGCGGTGGAGAATCAGGCAACTGACCGCGCTTACCGCATGGGCCAGACTCGTGATGTCCAGGTGCATAAGTTCATCGCCCTGGGTACACTCGAAGAACGGATTGATGAAATGCTGGAGAATAAGCAGCAGCTCAGCGACAATGTGATCTCCAGCTCAGAAGGCTGGATTACCGAGCTGTCCACTGAGGCTCTGAAAGATCTCTTTACCTTGCGTAGAGACTTAAATGACTAGCAAAAGGAACATTCGCGTAGATGCGAATGTTCCTTTTTCACAAGAATAATTACCATTGCTCGGACATTTTAAAGGTGACTGCGAGATCATCCCCGCCCGAGAGGGAGTTTACCACCAATGTGACAGGTTCATCATGGAACTCGTATGAGAGTCGCTCATTAAGCAAATTGACCGCCAGATTCGCATACGCACCAGAAATCCCTGATCCTGTACCTTGCATAATAACTTTTCCACCCGTGACCGTAGTGCAGGTATAGTTCACTAGCAGTGCCGTGTCCGTGGCAGGAATATTCGTAGTCGGTGTAGGATAATTCTCGAAGGTCCCATCAAGTGTCCCGCCTGCAACGATCATATAGCGCACTGGTCTTTTGGACATAACATCTAAAGCTGCCGGTCGAATCTCAGCCGCAAGACCTTGTGGAATAGCAAAGCCGGGACGCCTCATAAAGCTGATTGCTGCGAAGTCAGTCGATGTAACAGACACGTTATCACGTATTTCCGAAGTTATCCGGCTCACTTGAAACACTTCAAGATCAACGGCGGTCCATACACCGTCCACATCAACAAGAAAAACCTGAATCTTCATCTGCTCCTGCGAATATACAAAATTAAATTGGAATAAATCCTCTACCATGACATAGGTCTTGCTTAAGGTCTCCTGATATTGCAGCTCAAATAACTCTTCAACAAAAATGGCCTGGGGACTGACACTATTGGATAAGCCCGTAATATAACAAAACGCGCCAGCCGATCCATTGTTAACAACTTTGATCACTACTTGATCTATTGGCCGAGTACCGTCGACAGGTAAATTAATAATGGTGTTTGTGGACAGAACAGGCAATGTCATCACACCTCCTATATATCAATTCATATATGATATGTAAACATTGTTTAGAATTATTGGATGTAATTAAAATACAAGAGATGTTCCAGAGCCTAAATAGAGATTTGCCACTAAATAACGAATGTGGTAAACTCGACTTAACTTTTTATGAACGGAGGGTTACGTGTGATAGACTTTATCCGAGTTAGAACTTTGCGCGGCTAATTGAATAGCGCTAAAGCTCTGCCCATGTGCAGAGGACTCAGGATTGGTCTACCCATTTTTAAAGGTAACCCGATAATTTAACAACAGCGTGTAGGGAGGATTCTCTTCACCTCCATTCCTTTAAGAATTGAACATCCATAGAAGCCGATTAGCCAACTGCTGCTCGCAAGGGATCAAAGTGCCTCTTCCCTGCGACTGGACTGTTGTTTAATTCATTCTACCTATGGAAGGCCCTAACTCTGACGTCCTCTAACGAACCGTAAGCACAGGCAGATTGCCTGTGTTTTTTTGCGTTTATTATTTACTATTGGAGGATGAATAAATATATGGAACAAATACGAGAAAAAGCAATTATAGTCGGTGTCCAGCTTCAGAACGAAACGAATTTCGCCTATTCGATGGAAGAGCTGAGCAATCTGGCAGCTGCCTGTGACCTTGAAGTCGTAGGAGAGCTTAGTCAAAAGGCAAGTCGAATTAACCCCTCCCATTATATCGGGACAGGTAAAATCGAGGAATTATCAGCACTTTTAGAAGCACACGATGCTCCTATTGTTATTTTTAACGACGAACTGTCACCTTCACAGATCCGCAATTTGGAGTCCGCACTGGACCGTCAGGTCATTGACCGGACCATTCTAATCTTGAATATTTTTGCGGAAAGAGCGAAGACCAAGGAAGCACAGCTGCAAGTTGAAGTAGCCAAGCTGCAATATATGCTGCCGCGCCTCACAGGTCTTCGTGAGTCGCTGGGCAGACAAGGTGGCGGAGCTGGACTTAAAAACAGAGGTGCGGGTGAAACCAAGCTAGAGCTGGACCGCAGAAGAATTGAAGAGCGGATCACTGCTTTACAGGTTGAACTGCAGCAACAAGTAGCAAGACGTCAAATCCAGCGGAAACAACGGCATAAAAATGAAGTTCCCGTCGTCTGCCTTGTAGGCTATACGAACACCGGAAAGTCCAGCTTAATGAATGTCATGGTAGAGACTTACCATCCAGGTTCCAATAAACAAGTATTCGCCAAGGATATGCTGTTCGCTACACTAGAGACATCGGTTCGCAGCATTGAGCTGCCTGATCACAAAACCTTTTTATTAACAGATACTGTCGGATTCGTCAGCCAGCTTCCCCATCATCTGGTCAAAGCGTTCCGCTCCACTCTTGAAGAGGTTACCGAAGCGGACTTATTGATTCACGTAGTCGATATTTCCGATCCGCAGCATCAACAGCATATGGCGGTTACGGATGAGACGCTTAAAGCACTCGGCGCTGACCAGATTCCAACGATCTATGCCTATAATAAGGCTGATCTGACTGATTTGCCTTACCCGCAAATTGAAGGTGACAATGTCTACCTTTCCGCCAAGCAAAATAGTGGAATGGCTGAACTTACCGCTCTGATCCGCAGCCATGTTTTTACGGACTATGTCCAGTGCGAGATTCTGGTTCCATTTGATCGGGGTAATGTAGTCTCTTATTTCAATGAACATGCCCATGTTCAATCTACTAGCTATGAAGAAACAGGCACACGCCTTGAGCTGGAATGCAGAAAATCTGATTTCGAGAAATTCCGCAACGATTTTATTGAGCTATAACAAATTAGAAACGACGTGGTAGTCCTTAATTAAAAAAGAGGGATAGAGTTTTCAGAGTTATCTGAAGCTCCATCCCTTTCTTTTGTGAATAAAAAATGAACAATACAAAAGTGCCCTCTCTTTGCATTGCTCAGTAAGTATAAAATAGGCAGACGCTATATCTTATAAATATAGTTTCTAGACCCTATTCTTGAACATACAGTGTATCGGAAGCTTCTATTGTTGGCTGCCGGTAAAACCGTTCCTGCAGATAACCGCTGTAAGTAATTAAAGTCTGGATGCACCGATTCATCCGTTAAATAGGCCGAGATATCACTCCCATATACTCTTTCCTGATTCAGAGAGTCTATGATGATCTCTCCAGTAGTAATCCCTATGCCATGGCCGTAGAACAGATCATTTTCAAGCTTAATTGCATTCTCGCCCTGCCATTCTGGCTTGCTCGGAGCATGATCGGGATTCTTGAAATATACAACGTCTCCCCGCTGCGTGTGGTCCTTGTTGTAGTTTGTGATTAAGCGTAAATTCTCGTCATAATTCCAGTCCCATAAGAACAAGTCCTTAAAATACTTATTAAAGACTCCTTCACCTATAGCTTCAATTGTCGCCCTATACAAAACAATAACCATGGCTGTCGCGCATTCGAAGGCATATAAATGTCCATTCCGAAAAATATCTTTAATCCCCACTGTGGGTTCCACGCCAGCGTTCAGCTGAAGTCCACCAATCTCTGTACGTGTCCAAAACAGCGGATTACAGCGGGAATCATCAAATGTTGCAAAATCCACTCCACTTTCATTTAAAGCTTCAGCCGATTCCACGATGCTTTCTCTCATTTTGCGTTCAAAGTCAAGGGCATCGGGTGAACGAACTTCCTTCACCATGCTTAGTCCCTCCAATGTTATAGGTTCTAAATATAGGTTATTGTACGTGTTCGTCACCGGGTTGGTGCTTAATTCTCATGATTCCCAGGCATCGGCAAACCATTGGTTAAGCTGCCGTGTCTCTTCCGTCAAAATATCGAGGAAAATAGAAGTCCGATAACCCGTATCCTTCAAGCTTTTGCCCGTAATCTCTGCGATTCGGTTTAATCTATAAAGCAATGTATTAGTGTGTATATGTAAAAAAGCCGCGGATTCCTTTAAATTGCCGCTTAATGATAAATAGACAGCGATGGTTTTGAGAAAATCACTTTTATGCTCGCGATCATGTTCTTTTAGCGGATATAGCAACGGGCTTTTACGAATTCGACTGCGCTTTTGCTCCATAATAGCCGGTATATATGCCCAAAATCCAATCTCCTCGTACAATAGCAACTCCCGCCCATGAAAAGGCAGCAGCTTTTTGATCTCCACAATGGATACCGCTTCCCAATAGGCAATAGCCGCGGACATATATTCGGTGTAATCGAGACTACAGCCAGCAGCCAGTGTGCAGCCTTCACTCTTATACATATCCTCCATTGTTTTATGCAGGAATGAAGATAATCCACCCGCCCCTTCGATCACAAAGCTGAAAGAAAACAAAATAATCAGCCGATTATGCTCAGCCGTCAGAAATAATAATTGCAGGCCGGAATAAGAAGCCATAACCTGCCGAAACCGGAGTATTAAATGATCATCGATTACCTTGTCACTCTCAAACACGCTAATATAATATTTTTCCGGCAAAAGAATGGACCAAAATTCCGCATCCTTTTTAATATTTGCTTCGTTGTCGTAGTGGGAGGTAATCAGCTTCCAGAAAAAATCCTCATGCGTTTTGTCCTGCTTCGTTTTCCAGCCTCGCTGCTTAAGTAAATAACGACCTACGATACCTGCCGCTTTCTCAACGATATTTTCGGCATGCCCTTCTACCAGGTTGCCTGTATCTACTACCCATATGTACCCGAGAATTTCCTTTTGATGTTTAATACAAATGGCCAGCCGGGGGCCAAGTCCCACCTCCAGCACCGCAGGAATTCGAATGGGATGTGCCGCGCTCTCCAGCTGCTGCATAATCCCTTTTTTGCGCAAGCCAATAATCACAGCGTTAGGTACACGCTTCCCGATAATCGTTGAAATCCGCGCGGAGTCACTCTCAAATTCATGCGAGCTGTAGCCAATCACATGATGATTGCTGTCCTCGATGGTAACTTGAGACTGTAGCGATTCACTTATCGTATCCGCCAATGATTCCATACTGTCGAAAAAACGATCAAATAATGGATCTTTATCTGTCACTAGCTTCACTCCCACCTGAAGAATAACCAAATCCTGTACTCTAGAGTGATTTCATTATAGTATGCATCCCCCTAACTGACTATAAGATAAATAGCTGGTTTAGGTGAGGGACGAGATCGGCTAGTTGAGGAAGGTGTTTGGGACGGGGATGTTTGGTGGGGGTTTTGTTGGGGGTGGTGTGGGATGTTTGGTGGGGAGTTTTGTCGGGGTGTTTGGGAAGGTTTAATAGTTGTTGGTGTTTACCGAATGTTATAAATGGTTTTTAGGGAATAACCCCCGGAAATTCTGTGTTTTAATCATCACACGATCATAAGTAGGGAAATCCTCCCTAATATTCTGCACTTTAAGCATCACACGATCATAATTGGGGAAATCCTCCCTGATTTTCTTCCGTTTTGCGTATAAACAGGCGTATTCCTCGCTTTTTAGGGAGGAATTCCCTAATAACAGCATTTATAAGCTATTTTCGCGTTTTTTTAGGGAGAATTTCCCTAAAGCATCTCTCCATCAAAGCTTTCACCATCGCAGAAGCAAAAACTAATCAAAACTAGCCTGTTCTAGCCAACTTCACTACGTAATCTTTCCACCATCACACCACACGAGCAAACACCTAATGTATCTAATCACACTGAAACGCAATCTATTTACTTTAACACCGTACTGACAAACTTCCACCCGATCTCCTCCGCAAGAAACGCCAAACAGCAAGCTCCCCGCAGAGAGCTTGCTGTTTGGCTCATTCCATTATGGAACGTGTCTATTTTAGATCAATGTGAATGTCTGCTCCATGGCTTGCTCAACCGAATAAGGTGTCTCACCCAACGCTTCGGCAACAGCTTGGCAGGTGATTCTGCCATTGGCTACATTCACGCCGCTTCTTAGGCCGTCATTATCCTGAATCGCCTTGATCACACCTTTATTGGCAATTTGCAGGGCATATGGAACTGTAACATTTGTTAAGGCAATAGTTGAGGTCTTAGGAACAGCGCCCGGCATATTAGCCACGGAATAATGCAGCACGCCGTGTTTCACAAACACGGGATTATCATGTGTCGTCACTCTGTCGATGGTTTCTACAATGCCACCTTGGTCAATGGCCACGTCGACAATCACCGATCCCGGCTTCATGGTCTTGACCATTTCTTCGGTAACCAGCTTCGGTGCTTTGGCACCCGGAATTAACACGGCACCTACCAGCAGATCGGCTTCAGCCACTGCTTTCGCAATATTATAACGGTTAGAGATCAACGTATTGATCTGTGCTCCAAAAATGTCATCTAATTGACGTAGTCTCTCCGCACTGAGGTCAACTATCGTAACATCTGCACCTAAGCCAATAGCCATTTTAGCTGCATTAGTACCTACTACACCGCCGCCAATAATACTCACTTTACCTCGGCTAACGCCAGGAACACCGGAAAGAAGAATACCTTGTCCGCCGTAGTTCTTTTGCAGGAACTGCGCTCCCAATTGGACGGACATCCGGCCAGCTACTTCGCTCATCGGTGTTAACAGCGGCAAGGTGCGTCCATGAACAACCGTCTCATATCCGATCGCAAAGACACCTTTGTCTTTAAGCGCAGCAGCCAAGGCAGGCTCTGGAGCAAGATGAAGATACGTAAATAGAATAAGGCCTGGACGGAAATAGGGGTACTCCGTTGCCAATGGTTCTTTTACCTTCATCACCATTTCAGCGGAGCTCCAGACTTTTGCTGCATCCTCAATCAGTTGTGCTCCGGCAGAGACATACTCTTCGTTAGGAAATCCACTGCCCACACCGGCTCCAGCTTCTACGAGCACTTGATGACCTTCAGTAATTAAACTAACTACACCCGCAGGGGTTATGGCAACACGATTTTCATTGTTTTTAATTTCTTTAGGTACTCCGATAATCATCATTCATCTCTCCCATCTAATGTAGATCCCTTATGTAAAGAATAATAACATATGATTAGCATTCCCATTTTGTTAAAAAATTAAAATATTATCTACCATGATTGTGTTTTTACACAAAGGATCTGACTTAACTGCCCATTAATCTTTAACCACTTTGGTACTCAACACAACCATCTTTATTATCTCATAAAAAAAGACACCCTATAGAGTGCCTTTTTGACGATTTTGTATGAAATTAAAGTGACTACCATATCGCATAATGTTATATTAAGTTACATGAACTATCTTGATAATAACAACATCACTGTTTCTAACACTACATTTACCCCTTTTTCGCAGTCTTCATAAGAGGTTAGTTCCTCTTCACAATGGCTTTTACCATTCACGCTAGGCACGAACACCATTGCGGATGGCAGAAAGCTGGCTACGAACTGTGCATCATGCCCTGCACCACTTGCGATCTTTCGACTGGAATAACCTAAGGTTTGAGCCGCTTGCTCCACCAAATCACACACATTCTGATCAAACCACACCGTATCTCGGCCCCAAAGCTTAGTTTTGCTTACTTCACAATCCAGCAGTTGCTCTGGCAAACCGTTAATAATGGCTTCCACTTCACGCACAATCTCCATATCTTTATGTCTGGCTTCAATGGTGAAAATCACTTTATTGGGAATGACGGTATGGATATTAGGAAGCACATTCATTCTGCCCATGGTATACACAAGCTCGGAATCGAGCGCCCCCAGCTTGCTCCGCAGCTCAATAATCAGGTCTGTGGCAGCAAACAAAGCATCTTTGCGCATCGCCATGGGGGTTGTGCCCGCATGATCAGATTCTCCCGTCACCTCAATCTCGTAACAGGCCATACCAACTACACAGTTAACCAGCCCAATCGCCTGCTCCTCTTTTTCAAGAACAGGCCCTTGCTCGATATGAAGCTCCAAATAAGCGGTGGCTTCGGTGATACGATTGCTCATCTCTCCCTTATATCCACTCTTCTCCAGCGCTTCACCAAAGCTAATGCCCGCTGGATCCTTTTTGTTCAACATAACACTTTTATCAAACTTTCCGGACAACACACCAGAGGCCATCATCGATGGCTCAAAACGTGCCCCCTCTTCATTCGTAAAATTCATAATCGTCACCGGAACCTTCGGCTTAATCCCGTGATCTACAAGCGTCCGCACAACCTCTAGACCCGCGATAACCCCTAGGACGCCATCAAATCTGCCCCCTTTTTTCACAGTATCCATATGCGAGCCAATCACAATCGGAGGCCCGGAAGTTTCGCCTGCCAATGTGGCATACATCGTCCCCATATCATCCATCTTCACAGACATTCCGAGCTCTTCACAACAGGCACGAAAATAATCCCGAACTTTAATATCCTCTTCCGTCAGCGATAATCGGGTCACGCCATTTTTATCTGTACGCCCATAATCGGCAAATGCCTCGATTGTACTCTTCAGTCTCTCACCGTTCACGAATATTTTTTGCAGCTGCATCCCAGATCCCTCCGCTTCGAACGTTTTGTTGGCTTTCTATCTATGTTAAACCAAACCATAATATTTTCATTTTACATATTGTAATAATTATTATTCACATGATGCTACAACGAGTAGAGCCAGCAATAAGTAAACTAAAGTAGTATATACAATCTTTTCATACGAGGGGTAAGCTTAAGATAGCTTATCGTCCCGTTTTACACAGGAAAGGAGCGAGCCCATGAATCTAAGCCTTGTGATCCCGGTATACAATATAGAGCAGTATATAACCCCTATGTTCAATTCACTCCTTGACCAAAGCGATCCGCATTTCGAGGTCATCATCGTAGATGATGGTTCTACGGATAACACTTACAACGTTATAGAAAAGATTCTTTCGCGTAATCCCGGCCTTTTCTGTAAAGTCATTCGAACGGAGAATCATGGAGTAAGCGCGGCTAGAAATAGGGGTTTAGCTGAAGCCACAGGTAATTATGTTCTTTTTGTAGATGGAGACGATTATGTCTCCGCAGACTTGGTCTCAACCCTTCAGTCTTATACCCAAGATGAACAACCCGAGATTATTTGCTGGGGTTATAATCATGTCTCCGAAGGCAGAGAAACTCTATTGAGCTGTACCTCTGATTTCAGCGACGTGACGGGAAGTGAAGCACTGGCGCGGATTTTCGTGAACAAGAGCTTGCGAATATGGACAGGGAGTATCGCTTATAAGCGAGAATTCCTACTTCTCCACGAGCTAGGTTATACAGAACGCTGTGTGAATGGAGAGGATCAAGAGTTCATCTACAAAGCCTTGTCCAGAGCGGCCAGAGTCATCTCAATCCCGGATATACTATCATTTTATTTACAGAGAAACTCCTCCATCTCCAACAGCTATAACGTGAATAAATTTGATGTAGTGGATGCTTTTAAAAGGGTGGATGAATATTTCAAAACCTATCCCTTTGCTGAACTAGATACGATTTCCCCATTGTTAATGAACCGGGAGCTGATTGAGAACTACTTTTTCAACCTCAAAACCTGTCTAAATGGTACGGAAGGGGTAAGCATTCAGGAATTACTTCGTGACATCAACCATACCTATCCCAAGCTCAATCAAGAAATGGATGAACTCATAAGACGTTATAGAGGAGATAATCGCAGATTAACCCTTTATATCAGAACATTTTTAATCTCCCCGCTTCTATATCACAGATTCATCTCTGTGGAGAGAGGCTTATCCAGGTTCAAGCGAAACCTACTTAAAGGGAACGGAACCCGAAAGGAATCTAGAATATGAAAAAAATGCTGATATACGCCTATACTGAATTTAATCTGGGCGATGATCTATTTATTAAGGTGCTGTGCGAAAGATATCCGGATACCAGATTCAGAATCTGCGCACCACGCCTCTATAAACTATGTTTCAAAGAGATCCCTAACCTCAAAGTGTATCCTTCCGATTCCCTTCTTCTAAGAGGCATTGGCTATATTTGCAGGAAGCTAAAGATACATAATGTGGCTCACAAATATCTGGCAGATCACTCAGATGGCGTCGTTCATATCGGCGGCTCGATTTTCATGGAGGCAGACCACTGGGCAGAGCATTTCAAGAATGCAGAAGTCATTCGTAATCAAAATAAGCCTTACTATCTGTTAGGATCTAATTTTGGTCCTTTTACAAATCAAGAATACTATGATGAGCACAAGCGGATTTTCAAGGATTATACAGATATATGTTTCAGAGAACAGTACTCTTATGATTTATTTAAGGATCTGGATAATGTCCGCTTAGCCCCAGATATTATTTTTCAGCTAGACCCGCCAGATATTCCAAACGAACCGGAGGATTACATCGTCTTATCCGTTATTAAGCCTTCTGCGAAAGGTCTGAACGGTTTTGACAACCTCTATTATGAAAAAATGAAAGAACTCGCAATTTATTTCATTGAAAAAGGTTACGCGGTTCATTTCATGTCATTTTGCGAACACGAGGGCGATCAACTGGCAATTGAAGAGATTCAGCGCCTTATCGGTCCCTCCTACAAGGATGCTATGCAAGTGCATTTATATAAAACGAACATGGAAGAAGTATTGTCCGTGTTAGCTAATGCCAGATCTATTGTGGCTTCAAGATTCCATGCAATGATTCTGGGCTGGGTATTTAATAAACCGGTATTCCCCGTAGCCTACAGCAAAAAAATGATCAATGTAATGAAAGATGTTGGGTTCACAGGTCTGTATGCCGATTTCAATACGCTGGAACAGGTCCAGCCTGCACAGATTTTTGAAAGTATGATCACCTGCTCTATGGATGTCACATTGCAAGCAAAACAAGCCGAAAGGCATTTCGAGCATCTAGATACGTATTTATCGCTTTACGAAAGGGGGATTCGTTATGAAAGCCAAGCGGAGCATTCTTAACTTATCCTTTGGACTGGGAAGTCAACTCATCACGATCATCCTCGGTTTTTTTATACCCAGACTGATAATGGTCAACTATGGCTCTGAGGCCAATGGGTTGATCGCTTCGATTGTGCAGATTATTAGTTATTTGGCGCTGCTGGAAGCAGGTGTTGGAGCGGCCTCGATCCAAGCGCTTTATAAGCCGGTAGCTTCGAATAATAAAAACAATATTAACTCTATTCTGGCTGCCACCTCCAGCTATTATAAAAAAACAGGCATTTACTATTTCTTCGCCGTACTGCTACTCGCCATCGTGTACCCGCTGGTGATCTCTTCTGAGATCGATAAATTATCGATTATGGTCATTATTTTGCTTACAGGGATGGGCGGAGCGATCAATTATTATTTTCAGGGAAAATTCAAGGTCCTGCTCGCTGCGGAGGGAAAAAGCTATGTAGAGACTTCTATTGTCACTGTAGCTAATATTATGAACAGCCTGATCCGGATTCTGTTATTACTGCAAGGTGTGGACATTATTGCCGTTCAAGCTTCCTATTTTATCTTAACCTTACTTCAAATTATCGCTTTCTATATTTATATGAATAAGAATTACAAGTGGATCAACCTGAATCTCAAACCAGACTATGAAGCTATTGGCCAAAAGAATTCCGTATTAGTCCATGAAATCTCCTACTTGGTGTTTAGAAATACGGACGTACTTATATTAACCATCTTTACGAATCTAAAAATCGTCAGTATCTATGTTATGTACAATATGATTTTTACGATCGTGGATAATATCGTCCAGACCATAAACGGAAGTGTGAAGGCTGCCCTCGGGCAAAGCTACCATGAGAGCAAAGAAGCATTTATTAAATTTTATGATGCTTACGAAGTGTATTTCATGGGGCTTATCTTCTCGATTCTAACGGTGGCTTACATTTTGATTTTACCCTTTATGAAATTGTATACGGCTGGGGTAAACGACGTGAATTACATTGATATGTGGCTGCCGATCCTGTTCGTAGTCATCAAATTATTAACCAATGCCAGAACGTCTTCCAATAATGTGATTACCATCGCTGGACATTTCAAAAAAACACAAAACCGTTCCATTCTGGAATCCGCCATTAATCTGGTGGCTTCTATTGTCTTCGTAATCTTCATGGGAATTTACGGTGTACTAATGGGAACGATAGCTGCCCTCTTATACCGCTCCATAGATATTGTAATCTATGCCAGCAAACATTTACTGGACCGCAGTCCTTGGGTCACTTTTAGAAGATGGCTCACGAATGCTGTAGTTTTTGTAGGCATTATTCTAATCACCACCGCCATCGACATCCCGATCCATTCCTATCTGGGGCTTATGATCTGGGGTGTACTTCTAGGTTTTGTCATCTTGCCTGTATATTTCGTAATCGGCTCTTTAATGGAACGAGAAGTCTTCCTTTATACATGGGAACATCTCAAAAAGTATCGATACAAACTCAAAAATAAAATTAACGCTCAGCCTGAGGTAAGTGGTTTATCCAAATAACACAACAGGAGGACTGGAAATGGATCATAGCGAGGTTTTGCAGCAAGCCTGTTACGTCTTTTTAAATGACCTAAATGATGAAATAAACCATTCACCCACCATCCAAATAGATGATACAGAACTATTGCAAAGATGCCGCCAGATCATAGATCAAGAACAAAATGTACAAATCAAACCTTATCTGGAAACCTTATCTGAGGTTATTCATGCTTATCTCACGGGGAGGGCTTCAGAGGATACCTTGAAATTCTATTTATCTGAACAATTCAGCATTGTTGCCAGCGATATCGCAGGTTTAATTCAGGGGTTGGTTAAAATGGAAAGCCGCATTTCGGATACGGAAATTTCCTATCCAACGGCCCAGTCCTTAGCCGATTCCCCCAAGATCAGTGTCATTATCACTACCTATAATAGAAAAGCATTCCTATACCAAGCGATCCAAAGTATCTTAATGCAGGACTATCCCAATAAAGAGATTACAGTGATTGATGATTGTTCTACAGATGGCACGGAAGAGTTAATGCAGCAACACTTTGGGGCGGAACCACGGGTCATTTACATGCGCAATGCTACCAATAGCGGACCTGGAAATAATCGCCGAAAAGCTTTCGCTGCACATGGTGATGGGGAATATGTTCTTTTTCTCGATGATGATGATTATCTGATCGACATGAATTATTTCAGTAAAGCGGTTCGCTTCCATCTCCTTCATCCCGAAATATCATTTGTAGCTGCGAATGTGTTCCTGGAGTATTCCAAAGCCAAACAACTAAAAATCTCCAATCTGCAGCTTAGCAGCATTATTAAGAAACGCGATTATTTCATGAATTTCGAGAAAAAAGGATATCCAAAACCCGCCTCTACTTTAACTACTGTCTTTAAACGAGAGGCCTTAATGGCTATGGATATCCTAGATATGAATATGGTCAACGATGCTTCCATCTATTTGCGTTCCCTGCTGGTAGGTGATGCGGGCTTCATTGATGTGATTGCCGGCGTGTACAGAATACACGGGAATAATATCACCTTTAATCTGAGCCAAGGATTCTTAATTGAGAATCTGGAAGAAAAGAAACTCATTAAGAATATGGCCGTGCAGAAATATGGATATAACGCACAGGAAATGACGGAATGGTTCAACCATAATGCTTACGATACGATCTCATACTATTTATTAAATTCTGCAAAAGATGCTACAGACTTTAAATTCATGTACCATTGGGCGCTTAACCATTGCCCGCTGATCTACAATCAATTAAAAAATGAGTTTCGCATGAAGCTTATTAAAAAACAATTATTACAAATCTCCTTACTCCGTACGTTACTCGGCAGATGATTCGCTCATTAGCTTATCGAGCAGCAGAAAAAACTCCCTAAGCTTTTCTTTTGGGATGTCGGCATACTTGTCTCCAATGCTGATCTCACAATAAGAAGTATGTTCCCCGGTAGCTCTTATTCCCGCGCTTAAACCGATTCCTGTCGCCTCATACACCGCTGACAGAATCGGTTCAATTTGTTCCTTAGACATTTGAAAATGCATGTGAAACATATTGGAGACAGGTTGAGCGGGCAGAGTGGTTACTTCGTGACATTGATTAACCCAAGCAGCAAGCTCCTTCGCGCCTTCATAATACTGCTGCATCCTGCCCTCTCTTTGCCGGAAATAATAATCAGAAGAAATGATGTACGGATATAAGCTGATTAAGTCTCCACCATGCCGCCGTTTCCATATCTTTGATTGCTTCGTAAAGTCTTCGCTGCCTGCAAGAATTGCCCCAGCGATTCCTCCAATTCCTTTATAAAAGGATATATACACACTATCAAAGAGTGCAGAGATTTCAGCTGCTGACTTCCCGTAATACGGAAGAATCTCAAATAATCTCGCCCCATCCAAATGCAATTTAATGCCGCGTGCACGGCAATGAGCAGAAATAGCTTCAAGCTCCGTGTACTCTGGCAGCTGGCCACCAATCTCGCGCTGGGGTAATTCCAGCAACAGACAAGCGATATCCTCCTTTAGATTCGCCACATCCTCCAAAGTGATTAATCGGTCCTTATCCGCAAGCAAGATAGGCTCAATATGATGTAATTCCTTCATGCCATCCTGCTCATGAATCTCCAAGTGGCATAAGGGATGATAGGCTACTTTTTTCACCTCTTTTTCATCGCACCAGATTCTTAAAGCGATTTGCTGCGCCATCGTTCCGCTCGGAAAGAAAACTGCGGTTTCTTTGCCCAGGATATTCGCCATTTTCGTCTGGAAATCTTCAATCACTTCGCCCGTTCCATAGATATCAGATGCCGTACTGTTCTCTACGGCTGCCAAGGCTTCTTTCAACACTTGCACATCTCTATTCCCGTTCCCTGCGATTCGATAGGCCGTTTCATTAAAAGCCTCTTGTACTGATTTTTTTCCGTTCATTCGTTGAATAACCCCTTCCGGATTTGCCTTGTCCCTAATATAGACGAATTTCCAAAAATCCCATCTTAATTTTACCCGATCTAAGGTGAAAAAACATGAGCGCTGTGCTACAATATTGGAATTGCAACGGCAATCTTAGGGAGGGTTATTGAATCACATGCTCATTATTGGTATCGCCGGCGGCACCGGCTCGGGAAAAACAACCGTAGCCCGCTCCGTCATTGACCGTCTTGGAACGGGAAAGGTAACTTTCATATCTCAAGATAACTACTATAAGGATCACTCACATCTCAGCTTTGCTGAACGTGAATCCATTAATTACGATCATCCTTTCGCTTTCGATAACGAGCTGCTCATTGAGCATCTTAAATCTCTGCGTGAAGAACAGACCGCATTCGCTCCCGTGTATGACTTTACAGTCCATGCCCGCTCCACTACAGAGACGGTAGAACTGAAGCCAAACAATATTGTAATCATTGAGGGACTCCACGTCCTTTCTGACGAGAATCTCCGTGAAATGCTCGACATCAAGGTATTCGTGGATGCCGATCCTGATGTGCGTATTCTCCGCCGGGTCCTTAGAGATATTGAAGAACGTGGACGGAGCATCCAGTCGATCCATCATCAATATTTGAGTACAGTTAAACCTATGCATGAAGCGTTTATCGAACCATCCAAAAAATACGCTGACCTGATCATCCCTGAAGGTGGCCATAATGAGGTTGGTATTCAGTTGTTGTCCATCCTAACGGAGAAGCATTTATATAACGATTGGACGTCTTAAAGTCTTAATTAAGCGCTTCTAGCTAGCTGCAGAGAATCTCTCTGCGGCTTTTTTGGTGTGTATGAACCCATCTATGGTTCAGAATAATCCCACCTCATTATGGTAATAGCTATATTTACAGCACCAGCGGAAGAGGGATAACAACTATGGGATTTCTGAACAGAACAATAACAAAAGTTTTTAAGAACCCTTCATTAGGGCACCCCAACCCCACTAAAGAATTACCTAAGGAACCTATTAAAGAAAAACTTCAAGATAATATTCAATATATAAAAACAACACTCGGCAATAGTACAGATCTTGTGATTAGAGAATTCTTTATTGGTTCCAAACACCAGATTAAAGCAGCTATTTTCTATACAGATGGATTGGCGGATAGTAAAGCTATTCAGGATTTCATTCTGGAATCACTAATCTTAGAACTTCCAGATCCAAGTCTTGATACACAAACAGCCAACTATCAATTATTAAAAGATCACATGCTCACTGTAGGGGATATTAAAGATGCGACGGAGTTCAATTCTTTATTCACCTCTCTATTATCCGGAGATGTGATCCTCTTACTCAATGGATATACCAAAGGGTTCACCATAGGCATGCGTGACTGGAAAGACCGTGGCGTAACGGAAAGTGCCACTGAAACGGTGATTCGTGGACCAAAGGAAGCCTTCACAGAAAGCTTACGCACGAATACCGCATTAATCCGGCGGAAAATAAAAGACCCCAATCTTTGGTTAGAAACACAGCAAATTGGACGTGTAACACAGACAGACGTAGCCCTCATGTACATCAATGGCATTGTTAGTGATGAGATTCTGCAAGAAGTACACTCACGTTTAGATCGGATCGACATTGACGGTATCCTGGAAAGTGGCTATATCGAAGAATTAATCGAGGATGAAACCTATACCCCATTTCCAACCATCCATCATACGGAACGTCCTGACGTTATAGCTGCTGCTCTTATGGAAGGAAAAGTAGCCATATTAGTAGATGGGACTCCTATAGTAATGACGGTGCCTACCTTATTCGTTTCCTTCATGCAGACAGCGGAAGATTATTATCAACGTGCCGATGTCAGCACCTTAGTACGGATGCTTAGATACTTCAGTATTTTCATTTCACTACTAGCCCCATCTTTGTATGTAGCTATTACTACCTTTCATCAGGAGATGCTGCCCACAACCCTGCTGATCAGTCTAGCTGCACAACGGGAGGGCGTACCGCTTCCAGCATTTATTGAAGCACTCTTAATGGAGCTTGCCTTCGAGATTATAAGGGAAGCGAGTGTACGAATGCCTCAAACCATAGCCCAATCTGTATCCATTGTAGGCACCCTGGTGATTGGGACTGCGGCAGTTGATGCCGGCATTGTTTCTGCTGCCATGCTTATTGTCGTCGCTATTACTGCTATCTCCAGCTTTGTGCTGCCATCCTTCGATCTTGCCCTGACCATCAGAATGCTCCGTTTCCCGATGATGTTCCTTGCTGCATCTTTTGGTTTGTTCGGAATCATCATCGGGGTTATTGCGATAGTTCTTCACATGTGCAGCTTACGTTCCTTTGGCGTTCCTTATTTGAGCCCATTTGCTCCCTATAATCTCGCCGATCAAAAGGACACCTTTTTCCGAATGCCGCATTGGGCTATGTTTACCCGCCCTAAGCTAATCAATAAAAAAAATATCGTTCGGGAAAAGAGCACACCACCGGAAAAACCGGGAGATCTCACAGAGGAATAGCCCCTGAAACCTTGACCTATGAAGTGATAAATTGGAGTGAACAAAGCCATGCTCGAAAAAGGTAAAATAAGTACTCGCCAGCTTACCATACTGGTTATGTTCCTTACGATCGGGGACTCCATTCTCGTAATCCCCCCTTCCACTACACACTACGCCAGACAAAATGCCTGGATTTCCGCATTAATTGGCATGATCGTAGGTTTACTAGCCATCTATATGTACAGCAAGTTCGCAAAGTTGTACCCCAAACTAACGCTTATTGAAGTGATTCAAAAGGCTTTTGGAAAATGGATTGGGACTATTCTATCGCTTTTGACCTTAATGTATTTTCTTATCGTCACCGTTGGAAGCATGCGAGAACTCAGTGAGTTCGTTACATCCGAAATATTACCGAGAACCCCTATTCCGGCTGTTTTAATCTTATTCATGGTGATCGTGATTATGGCTACACGACTAGGTATTGAAGTCATAGGAAGAGCTGGAGAGATCTTTACACCTATGATTATTATCCTATTTCTGATTCTGACGGTCGCAATTATTCCTCAGATGGAGATTGTCAGATTACTGCCCATATTGGAGGATGGCATAAAACCAGTGGTGAGAGGGTCTATTTCCATTACGGCTTACACCTTTTTAGAACCGGTTGTTTTTCTAATGTTTCTCCCTTATGTACACCAACAACAAAAGATAACCAAAGGCTTATTACAGGGCTGTTTCTTAGGCGGTATTATTATCTTCCTGACAATCACTATTTCCATATTAGTGCTGGGTCCGGATCTGACAACCAGGGATATCTATCCCAGTTATAACATTGCAAGGCGCATATCCGTTGGTGGTTTCTTCGAGCGGGTGGAAGCCATGATAGCACTACTTTGGATGTTAACCTTGTTTATAGAAGTTACCTTATACTTCTATGCTTTCGTTCTGGGGTTGTCTCAATTATTCAAACTAAAAGAGTACCGAGTGCTAACTCTACCCACAGGATTAATTTTGGTTACACTAGCACCTCTTATTGCGCCAAATTACACCTATTACAACAAAGTATTCGATAATTATTGGGTGTACTATGTTATAACCTTCGGGTTATTTCTACCCTTGGTGTTGTTAGGTGTGGGGATGTTTCGAAGGGCACTGAGCAAAGGCTTAAAATCTAGAAGCTAAAGATGGGCTGGGAGTCATGAATACCGAAAGATCTAACGGAGGATTAAACCATGAAACGAAGATCGCTTCTGATTTGTGTTCTTATTCTCATGCAAATATTTGTAACAGGTTGCTGGAGCCGCCGAGAATTAAATGATCTTGCGATTGCTGTAGGAATAGGTATCGATAAAATTGGAGATCAATATCAAGTTTCTGCACAAGTGGTCTTACCCAGTCAAATCGCTGGCTCAAAGGGAGGCTCTCCTCAGGCACCAGTCAACCTTTACAAAGCGACGGGGCATACCGTATATGAAGCCCTTAGGAAAATCACAACCGTTAGTCCACGTAAAATTTATATCTCTCATTTACGAATCCTAGTCCTTGGCGAGGATTTGGCTAAAGAGGGAATTAGTGATGTTCTTGATTTCATGTCAAGAGATACCGATACGCGAAATGATTATTTTATAGTGGTAGCAAAGGATGCAAAGGCAGAAGATGCGTTGAAAATATTAACCAGTCTTGAAAAGATTCCTGCCGTGCGATTGTTTTTCAGTCTGGAAAGCTCGGAGAAAAATTGGGCACCTACATCTACTGTGACATTAGGAACACTAATTACAGAACTTGTGAGTAGGGGTAAGAATCCAGTCTTAACAGGTGTTGTCATCGAGGGGAGTCTAGATGTAGGAGAAACTCCGGATAATGTTGAAACGGTAGACTCTCCAACAGAATTGAAATACTCCGGATTGGCCGTATTCAAGGAGGACAAATTGATTGGTTGGCTAAATCCTGAGGAATCAAAAGTGTATAACTATTTAACCAATAAAGTTGAGAGCACTGTTTTCTATATCCAATGTCCCGAAGGTAAAAAGGTTTCGCTTGATGTATTTGAAGCCCGTTCCAAAATGAAAGGCAGCATCCATAGTGACAAACCAGAAGTCAGTATTGAGCAACATATAGAATCAGATATAGGAGAGGTTCAGTGTAGAAATCTAGAACTGACAGACACAAAAACTATCACCGAATTAGAACAAATCGCCAATAAAAAAGTCCAAAATTTATTTAAAACTACTATTAAAAAGGTACAGAATGAATACAAAAGCGATATTTTTGGATTCGGCGAAATCATCCATCGTTCTAACCCGCAGGCGTGGAAGAAACTGCGAAACAATTGGGATGAGACCTTTGTTAACCTTCCAATAAGCGTAAAGATGGATATTAAGATTCGCCTGTTAGGGAAAGTGACTAACTCTTTCCTAGAAGAGACGAAGTGATGAATTGGAGTGAACAAAACCATGTATAACATCGCAAGGCGCATATCTGTAGGTGGAATCTTTGAGTATCGAGTGTTAACCTATTACTACACTTGGTTTTGTTAAGCGCAGTAATGTTCAGAAGAGCACTGAGCAAAGACTTAATATCACGAAACTAGATGGTTTGGGAGGTTGTGAATATTGGGTATAGTAGTGATTCTCATAGTTGTAGCCATTATAGCAGCCATTGAAGTTCCCCTGATGTGGAGGAAAAAATTAATCAAGGAGATGTGGATTTTCTCATTTCTTCTGTTGCTGGGAACTTTCTTCAGTCTTATTAATGCGTTACATATTTCGTTCTCTAACCCACTGGGATGGATGATATTTATCTATAAACCCGTCTCGGATATGGTAAATGCCTGGTTATCCTAAAATGGGACTGAACCATTCCCTTGAGATGGCTTAGTCCCCATGATTAAACGACGTTGCCAAATCAGCAAGCGCCCTAAAGTTTGTTGCTAGCCGTTCACGCGCCAGCCAGTAATAGACTTCCTGGCCTCTCTTTTTATGGTCAACAATGCGGGCATCCCGTAGGATTTTGAGATGATGTGAAATCGCTGGCCTGCTTATTTCGAATTCACCTGCAATTTCCCCAACATTCAGCCGACCTTTATTCCCTAATAACGTAACAATCCGAATCCGAGTAGGATCACCAAATGCGGTGAGAAACCGTGTGATGCTGTTGATATCGTTAGGTTTAATCTCTTGCGGTTCTATCTCCCCACCCCGATTCGTAAATAAACTTAAACATACTCACTTGTTGAAACTACAATAAAGACCTCGTAGATTCTCTAACTATTAATTCTGCCGGGAAAATCTGATGCGCATGATTAACCTTCTTATTGATGAGATCAAAAAGAATCTTAATCGTCGCTTCCGCAATCTCTACTACCGGCTGTTTGATGGTAGTAATAGAAGGATTATAATAGAAGGAAATATCCAATCCGTCATAACCAGCAACCGAGTAATCTTCCGGGACTCGCTTGCCCGCTTCAAATATCGCCTTACAGGCGCCGATAGCCATACTATCTGATAAGGTGAAAATAGCGCTGAACTCTTCTCCTAACTCTAGCAATTCTTTTGTAACCGCATACCCATTTTCCATACTGTAACTGTCGATATCTTCTTTCATCCGCCGCACTAGCCGTTCATTATAAGCGATTCCATGATCAGCTAAAGCCTTTTTATACCCTTCATATCTCAACTTACCGATACTTACATCTTCTTCTGGTGCAGTAATGACCGCGATTTTCTCATGCCCTAGATTACATAGATAGTCGACAATTTTATAACTCTCATTAAAGTCATCTACAGATACAGAGGAATAGTCGCTCAAATCAAACTCTTCCGTCATCCCAATCGTACTAAGGACAAATGGAACCGTTAATTGCTGTAATTTCTCTTGAGAGTGTGAGAATAACCCCCCTAAGAAGACAATTCCCTTCAACCGTTTTTCTTTCTCCAGCTCAATCGCCACTTCGATCTCATCTTGATTCTCATCAACTCGTTGTAGGATGAAGGAGTATTTCTTGCGTTGAATCTCTTTTTCGAACACTTTGATCATCGGGCTAAAAAATGGATTGGATATCCCTTTAATCAATACTGCAATCGTTTTCGAATCAGAACGTTTTAAATTTCTTGCACTGTTGTTCGGAACATAATGATTTTCTTTGATAACCCTCATAACCATCGCTTTTGTTTCTTCATTAATATCCGGATGATTGTTAATAGCCCTTGATACAGTAGTCACGCCAACACCGCATAATTTGGCGATGTCTATAATAGTCAGTCTCTCCATTTCTATCTATCCTTTACTTGTTAGTATCTATCAAACTCCTTAATCCTTATTCAACTTCATAGTCAAAATAAGAAAGCAGGGGATTCCTGATGGTCACCCATCAAGAAAAACACCCTACTCGCTTCTTACATGAATATTAATTTATTTAACGAGGTAGATCAAGCTTAACCCTTAACCGCACCTGCAACGACACCTTCGATGATGTACTTTTGACAAGTCAGGTAGAAAATGATGATTGGCACAATAGCTAAGACCAGCATCGCCATCATAGCTCCCATGTCAATCGATCCGTATCCACCTTTTAGGTACTGGATCGCAATAGGAATCGTTTTATATTCTGTACCAATCAGCAGGTCTGGCAATAGGAAGTCGTTCCATACCCACATTACATTAAGGATAGCTACAGTTACAGCAATAGGTTTCAGGATGGGCAATACCACTTTAAAGAAGGCCTGAGGTGGATTACAGCCATCAATCATTACCGCTTCTTCAACTTCAAGCGGGATAGACTTCACAAATCCGCTAAACATAAACACAGACAGCCCTGATCCAAACCCTAAATAGATTAAGATAATCCCAATCGGATTGTCGAGATGCAGCACGTTTGCAGTCTTAGTCATTGTGAACATAACCATTTGGAAAGGCACGATCATCGAGAATACAAACGCATAATACATCATACCTGTGAATTTGGACTTCACCCGGGTAATGTACCATGCAGTCATGGAAGTAAATAACACGATCACAGCCACCGAGCATACCGTGATAAACAAGGACATTCCGAAGGCACTGAAAAAATCAATCTTTGCTACACCACTAGTATAGTTCTTTAAACCAACAAATGTAGTCTCATTAGGGAATAAGAACGGCGTATCACTAATGTAGAACTTACCCTTGAAGGAGTTCATCAGAACAATAAAAATAGGAGATAAGAACGCAATGGCCAAGACCAACAAAATGGTGAATATGGAATAATCTTTTGCTCTAGTCTTTTGCATTAGTTCTCAACCTCCTTTCTTCTAGTAATGACAAGTTGTATTAAGGCGATTAAGGCTACTAAAGCAAAGAATACGACGGCTTTCGCTTGACCGACACCTTCCCATCCTGATTTTCCGTAGAATGTATTGTAGATGTCCAGTGCTAACATGGAGGTCTGCTTAGACGGAGCACCAGCGGTTAATGCTAAGTTCTGGTCAAACAATTTAAATGAATTGGATAAGGTTAAGAATAAACAAATAGTAATGGACGGCATTACGAGTGGAATAGTCACATTACGCAAAATCTTAGAACGTGAAGCTCCATCAATTCTTGCGGCTTCTACTATATCTTTAGGAACATTCTGAATACCTGCAACATAGATAATCATCATGTACCCTATCAATTGCCAATTCATAAGAACGATTAGTCCCCAAAATCCGTACGTTGCATCAGAGGTCAAAGTGACACCAAATTTGTACAAAATCCCATTAAAAATCAACTGCCAGATGTATCCTAATACGATACCGCCTATCAAGTTAGGCATAAAGAAGATCGTTCTAAATACGTTGGTACCTTTTAGCTTTCTAGTTAACAACATCGCCAAGATGAAGGCGAACACATTAATAGTAAGAACAGATAAAACTGTGAATTTAACGGTAAAACCTAATGCATTTAGAAACTCTTGATTCGAAAAAGCTTTAGCGTAATTGCCAAACCCTATCCATGTTGCATCATTGACTGTAGTAAACTCTGTAAAAGACAAATATATACCCAAAAGAAAAGGGATCACAAATGCAATTCCAAAGGCTATTATGGTCGGTAATGCAAAAAGAGCAAAATATTTTTTTATCGATTTTTCCATGGAGTCTTCTCCTATCTCAGTATGGAAAATGATGAAACGTAGCAAGATCCACTCAAATTGTTGCTTAGTGCCACTGAATCCCGAGGGAGCCCAGTGGCACTAAGCTTTTATCTGTATGACAACTGAGAGTTATTCAAGCATCTTTCCATGCATTTATTATTTTGCTTTTTCAGCCTTCCAAGTGTCCTTGAAGATGGTTACAACTTCATCCCAAGTTTTGTTTCCTTGAGCGTATTGCAAGAGGGCATCACCAAAGACGTTTTTGAATTCTTCACTTGGGAATGCTGCGAATGTCCAAGCTACAGAAGTAAGATCTTTTTCCATCCAAGCAGATACTTCTTTAGCAAGTGGATCTGCTGGTTTTTCGCTGTCTTCAAAGGTATTGAATGGAGCGATGAAACCTAGATCGTTAGTTACATAAGCTTTACCTTTTTCACTGGAGAACAACCATTCCAAGAAAGCGATAGAAGCTTGTTGGTTCTCAGCAGATACTTTGCTGTTGATTGCGAAATAGTTTTCTGTACCTACAGCCAGACCTTGTTTTTCTTCGCCTTCCATACCGGTGTAAACAGGCAAGAATTTGATTTCTTCAGCTTTAACTACGTTACCGTCAACATCGTTGATTTGTGACCAAGCCCAGTTACCGTTTTGAACCATTGCTGCGTTACCTAGTGCAAATTCAGCCATGGAGTCAGCTACGGATTTACTACCCAGCAAGGATTCTTTAGTTACAGAGTTCTTGATGTACAGATCGAAAATATTTTTAAATTTATCGTTGTATTTGAATTCAACTTCTTTAGAAGCTAGACCCGCAAGAACGGTGTTGTCAAACTCAGTATTGTCTTTGAATTCATAGTACAGCGGCAAGTTTGCAAGGTGAGTCTGCCATCTCCATTGCTCGCCAGCAGCGAGGGAAGTGGAGGCGAATACACCTTTAATGCCCAGTTGGTCTTTTTTAGCCGTCATATCTTCTACTACTGCCTTCAAAGTATCGAAGTTATTGATCTCAGTTGTGGTGGAGATCGATACCGCTTTATCAGCCAAAGCGAAGTATTTCTTCATAATTGCGTCGTTGTAGATGATGCCGTATCCTTCAACTACGTAAGGGATACCATACACGCCTTCACCTTCAGTTACAGCCAAGCTTTTGTCGGACAGATAGCTGTAAAGCTTAGTATCTTTCAAATCCAAGGTGTAATCTTTCCAGGATTGAAAACCAACAGGTCCGTTAATTTGGAAAATAGTTGGCGCTTCAGACTTGGAGATTTCGGATTTCAATTTAGTTTCGTAAGTACCCGCAGCAGCCGTTACGACTTTTACCTTAACTCCTGTTTCTGCTTCGTAATCCTTAGCGATCTTTTCATATATTTCTGCAATCTCAGGTTTGAAGTTCAAGAAATAAACTGACCCTTTTTTACCAGATGTAGCGTTTCCATCATTGGATGCAGAATTATTTTCTTTATTCCCACATCCTGCCGCTAAGACAACAACCATAGACATTACTAACATGAGCCCTAAATATTTTTTGATATTCTTCATTCTTCTTCCCCCTCGTACTTTTTATTAGATTACTTCGCATGAAGACGTTCCGATGCTCTCAGTGAAAATTATGTCAGCGTTTTCATTTGCTTAAGTAATCCCCAGCCTACTTTTTGGTATCCTTATCGGTATCCTTATCGGTAACGTTTTCAATTGAAATATTAGCACACCATTTTGAACTTTTCAATAGCTAATCTTTTAGAATCATTTTATGGAAAAACTGCCCACGGCAAACCTTGCAAGCGTTATAATAGATTCATCCTTATTCATGAATGGTGAATGCTTAGGACATACTAATGGTTAACGACCCATTAAATAACTATGAATAGGTGATTGCATATTTTATCTCTGATCGAACAGTATGAGCTACAATTCTCCAATAATAATTATTTTGGCGATATCGGGGTAGATCCCTCCTACTCGATTGTAGAAGGCTCCCTTCCTGTACTTGTCTCAGCTCCACATGCCATTAACCATTTTCGAGAACATGCTGTAAAACCAGCTGACATGTATACAGGCTCCCTTGCCCTCTTGTTACAAAAGCTCACTAATTGCTACTGTATTTATTCAAAGAGCTTCTCCAAAGAAGACCCAAATTACATCTTAGGCGGAGAATATAAGGCTGCGCTACGAGCGCTTGTCAAAGAACATCGCATTCAGTTTGTGATCGATCTGCACGGGGCTTCCAAACTTCGGGAGTTTGATATTGATCTAGGGACTCTGTACGGAACCTCTATACGAGAAAATAATTTAAATGACGTCGTAGGCATCTTTAACAATAATGGTATTACCAAAGTTCGACAAAATCATACATTTTCCGCATCCCATCCTGGAACGATTACTTCATATTGCGCTAAAGAATTGTTAGTTCAAAGTATTCAAATTGAAATTAATCGAAATTATCGTAACCCGAATGCGTTTGATTTATTCCAAAAAACCATTCATTCCCTTGAACAAATCATTAAACTATTGGGCGGTGTCTGACATTATTATCGAGCAAACCTTTACTATTCTAGACAAACAAAGCCTTCAACCTCGTGAAGAAATCACAATGAACTCTGAAGAGTTAAAGGAATTAGGTTTAGTCCAGCATATCTTCGTTGATCTTACAGCAGAGAATGGTGTGAAAGTCAGCTGTTTAATTTTATCGGCAGATGAGGTGCCAAGAGGTTCAATCCAATTATCCAAGCGGGCAAAGGACAAGCTTGGGGACTGCCTCACTACAGGATTAACTATAACGAAGCCAGAATACGACACAGTTCTTCGGGGAATTCCTAAAGTGGACGAGATTGCCAAACCCTATGTAAAAGCCTGTCCAGCACTCGTCCGTAAATATACGAATCAAGTAGAACTTATCAATCCCAAAAATGGCTTCCGGGTAAACCTAACTTTACGAGAAGATAGCACAGCCAAACCGAATACCCTTTACTTCAACAGATACATCATGTTATTGCTGGAAACCCATTCCGAGGGGCATGACCCATTAATCATTACTCGCGCTAGGACGCGTTCTCAACCCAAGCCAGGCATACATAAACTTATCAATCAACTGATCCAACGGCCCTTAAGTGCATTAGGGAACTTTTTTATTGGCAAAAGAGATCTCACCCTCAGAGTGGGCCATCCTTACCCTTTTGATGAGCACCAGAACTTATGCAGAATTCATCCGAATGTTAGAAAACTGCTAGGCATGGAAGAAACAGATCAGATCGTGATCTCCTATAATTCAAAACAAATCACCATCCCCATCTTAGACATCGATACGGAGCATATTGCCCAGTCGGTCAAGCTTCATGCGGATAATGAGCAGCTTAAATTTATCGACAGCCACTTATTTATCGGAATCACCGCCTTATCGCGTAACGAGTTAGAAATTCCAAGCATCGGCACATCAGTTACCGTAAAAAGAAGTATGTACTCCTTATTCCTAAAGCACTTAAACAAATTGGTCTTACCTGTTATCGCTTTGTTGTTCACCATAGTACAGCTATATAAAGATTTGAACTGGAGCATCGCTCTGACCGTCATCATTTCTCTTGTGTTACTTCCGATTATCATCTACACAACACTATCTGAGGAACGCGCCAAAATTAATTAAATGGAGGGATTTCCGTGGAATTCACTTCACAATCCCAAGTTGAAGATATGATCTACAGCTCTTATCTAAGAGCCATTAACAACATTACACAAACTTTGGATGAAGAAGTTAGAAAACCGGAGTTAACCAGAGTATTACTGGATGCAGTTGGAAGTCCGGATCGTAATCAAAAATACATACTGGTCACAGGCAGTAAAGGTAAAGGCTCCACCTCTAGATTTATCTCCTCTCTGTTAAGTCACTTGGGATATAAAGTGGGGTTATTCACCTCCCCTCACCTGGTGGATTTCAACGAAAGAATCCGGGTCAATGGGCAGGCAATAGCCACCGAAGATTTTGTACGATTAGGTAATGTAATTCGCGGGGGCTTCCACCAGATTGAGGAGCAGCTTGCTGCTGACGAATATCAAGGTCCGGTTGGGGTTGCTTTGGCTATTGCGGCTTTGTACTTTAAGGAGAAGGGTACAGATATCAATGTGATTGAATGCGGTAGAGGGGGAAGGTTTGATGACACCAATGTCCTGAGCAATGACTGGGCTGTCATTACCCCAATTATGGAAGAGCATGTAGCCCATTTGGGACCTGATCTGAGCAGCATTACACTGCACAAGCTGGGGATTGTCAAAAACAACACAACAAATGTCTATGTTAGCAAACAGAAATCGGGAGTTCTTGCGATCATGAAGGACAACCTCTCCTCCAACCCTGTGCAATATTATGAAGAACAGTTTTTAGCTGAATCTATCACAACCACTTCTATCGGGACTACTTTTGATGTCCGGACGAAGCAAGCCATTTATCCATCCTTGACCCTCCCGCTATTGGGACAGTTTCAAGCGGTCAATGCTGCTAGCGCAGTGTCACTTTGTGAAGAGATTACAGGGGGACCCTTGGATCAGGAGATCGTACACCACTGTTTTGAACAATTACAATGGCCGGGGCGTTGTGAAGTTATCTATCATGACCCGCTGACGATTATTGACGGAGCTATTCATAGAGATTCTGCAAGCTATCTGGCTGAACTTATTCAATTAGTGAATCCTGAGCGCAGCCGTACCGTCACATCCATCATCGGTGTCCCTAAGGATAAAGATTACACAGGGGTCATCGAAGTCATGAGCACAGTCTCGGATCAACTAATCGTAACCAAACCCGATATAAGCCATCTAATTTTCCCTACGGATGCCCTGCTAATCGCCAAAAGTTTTCTCAAAAAAAGTTCCGAATTCCCTTGTTTAGAGGATGCTCTTACGTATCTTAAAGAACAATCACCTTCGGAGATTATTGTAATCGTGGGTACGCAAACTCTAATCGGAAATGCCAAAAGATTATTCGGGCAATCGCTGCTGAATATCGGCTTATAACTGATTCATACGCTGAAGAATAACTTCCCTGTAAAGGTCTGAGAGGCCAGGTACTTCACTTGGATTTTGCTTGCAATATTCATCTAACATCACCTTATGGTTAACCTCAATCACCATCAAGCCTTGATTTGTCTCTAAGATATCTACTGAGCAGAAATCAAGGCCCAGCGCTTTAGAGGTCCGGGAGGCAAGCTCCGCCAGCGCCTCTTGTTTGGCCTGATCTTTCACCTCAATCGTAACAGCCCCGTTAATCAAATTATGCTTCCACGAACGAACTCTTTTTTTGCCAAGGAATACACGCGCCTGATAATTAAAAGTTACAATTCTATACTCAATCTCCGCTTCATAATAAGGACCTATTGCCCCATTAAGCTGTAAAGAAAATAATAAATCCAGCTTTTCATGCAGATCGGCTATCTCATTGATTTTGTACACATGATTTCCCTGCGCCCCGTTATCCTGCTTCATAACTACCTCCCCATTGCACGCTTGGAAATAACGCTCAGCCAATGGATATGGATTCAAATTGCTAAATTTGGAGTCTGGATGCGGCAAATAAATATGTTCTACGGCTGGGATATTCGCCTTATGCAAAACATCATAAGTTAGAGATTTACTCATGGCAATGATCGTAGAAGCACTGTTATTTAGTCCGATTTCAGCGTCTACCATCACAAATGATTTCACTCCATCTGTCGCTCTATATACGAAATTCGGTGTAATTTCCTCAAAGCCAATCCCTGAGGCTGTAACAGAATGCTGGATCATTTTTAAGTAAGGTCTAGTCGTCATTCAGTTTCCTCATTTCTAACAAAATATGACCAAGCCTAATCATAGCATGAGAAATATTAATAAAAAATAATAATATTACGTTATAATAGTTAACACATCCATCCCTCGAATCTTGTTTTAGGTCCGTTTTTCACAAAAATCGCAGAATATATGTTACGTTTAATGACTGATAGCGCTTTTATAGTTAAAATAAGTGTTGATTATTTAGTGATCATCCTCTATGATAAGCTTATTAAAGCGAATCAAAAAGTTAAAGCGGTTAAACTTTAATAACTTTTCACCTACTATTACTGCTAATTAATAGTGTTAGTATGATCAAAAGTTAAAGCGCTTATACTTTTAAAACGAGAGGTTGGTGTGTCATGATCAATCGCGAGAACAGGCGGCAGACGTTCTACATGTATCTGTTCATTTCTCCTTGGATTATCGGCTTCCTAGTATTCGCCCTGTATCCTATCTTATCATCGCTTTACTTCAGCTTTACTGATTATGACATCATACACCCACCTAAATTTATCGGGCTCGCTAACTACAAAGAGATGTTTCACAATGACCTGTTCTGGAAATCGGTGGTTGTCACGTTGAGATATACCTTCATCGGTGTACCTATCCAGCTTGCGCTCGGTCTTGGCTTTGCGCTATTGCTCCACCAGACCATACCTCTACGCGGCTTTTTCAGAACAGCAATGTATTTTCCAAGCATGGTATCCGGCGTGGCCATGTCCCTGCTGTGGTACTGGATCTTCAACCCGCAGATCGGGCTCTTCAATTACATCCTTTCCTGGTTCGGTATTCATGGACCGGCTTGGCTGATGAACCCAGACACTGCGCTATATGCCTTGATCATCATGACCTTCTGGACAGCAGGTTCAGGAATGATTTTATTCCTCGCAGGTCTGCAAGGCGTACCGGCAAGCTTGATCGAAGCCGCTAACCTTGACGGTGCAGGGCGCTTCAGAATCTTCCTGAACATTACCTTACCGATGATCTCTCCCGTGTTGCTCTTTCAACTAATTATGGGACTGATCGATTCCTTCCAAGTCTTTACCCAAGCTTTTGTCATGACTCAAGGGGGGCCGAATTACTCTACCTGGTTCTATGTCTATAATCTCTACACCAGCGCCTTCAAAGAATATCGTGCCGGTTATTCCTCAGCCTTGGCATGGGTGCTCCTTATCGTAGTTATGCTGTGCACCGCACTAATTATGAAATTGTCTAACCGTTATGTTCACTATGAAGGAGGCGGACGCAAATGAGTACAGTCAGAGCGCTAAACCCCCGGACTAAAGGAACAAAACGCCGCCGGAAAGCGGAGCCTGTTAAGATTTTCAGCTTTATTACTTTAGTAGTTACAACATTTCTGATGCTGCTTCCTTTGTTCTTCATGGTCTCCACTTCACTTAAGTCCAAACGTGAGATGCTGAAGTTCCCACCCACCTTTCTTCCGGAGAGCTGGCAGTGGAGCAATTACACAGAAATATTTGATACCCTGCAGTTCGGTACACTTTATAAAAACAGTCTGATTATCGCCGGCTTTAGTGTTGTGGGAACCTTGATTTCTTCGGCGCTAGTCGCTTATGGATTCGCCAGATTCAGAGGTACAGGTAATCAGGTGTGGTTCATCCTGCTGCTTAGCACCATGATGTTACCCTATCCAGCCATTATGATTCCGCAATTTGTACTCTTTTCGCAAATGAACTGGATCGATACCTTTTTACCCTTAATCGTGCCTGCTTTCTTCGGCTCTGCCTATAATATTTTTCTGCTGCGCCAATTCTTCTCTACATTGCCTGAAGAGCTGTTTGATGCCGGACGCATTGATGGCTGTGGCGAAATACGAATGTGGGCTACCATAGCAATCCCACTCTCCAAACCTGCACTTGCAACCGTAGCTATCTTTGCTTTTATCTACAACTGGAATGATCTGCTTACGCCAGTGCTTTACTTAAGCTCATCAGATAAGTTCACGCTACCCGTCGGGATGGCTTCTCTTACCTCATCGAGGTTCCGCATTCCACCTTGGCATCTGCTAATGGTTGCTTCGGTTCTAGCTATGGTCCCAATCGTTACGCTGTTTGCTGTAGCCCAGAAACAGTTCGTCGAAGGGATTGTACTTACAGGGATTAAGTAATAATCCGCCATAAGGCGGCCAAATATACTTGAAATCATGGAGGGTTTAGCTAATGAACAAGAACAGGAAAAGTATTGCACTTTTACTTGCAGCAACCATGCTCGTTGTTCTAGCCTTATCAGGCTGTAGCGGCGGCAAATCGGCGGGTAACGCCCTATCTGAAGGAGACGGTAGCTCTACTAATTCTGGAGGCAAAGCAGAAACGGTAACGATTACCCATTACACAATAGATTCAGAAGACCGCACATTTGTCGAAAAGTTAATCCCTGATTTCGAGAAGCAGCATCCGAATATTAAAGTGAAAGTGGAAAAAGCGCCATATGAGCAGTTCGACAGCAAGCTGCAAACGCTAATTGCCGGCGGCAAATCGCCCGACGTGACAAGTCACTGGGGGTATGGAGGTTTCGCAGAATACTACAATAAGGGTATGTTGCTCGATATGACCGACCTTATGAAAGAGGATGGTTTCAAGGCAGAGGATTACAGCATCCCAGAGAATCTGATGGGCATCTACAAGGTTAAAGATCACACTTACGGCATCCCGGTCAATATGTATGTCACCTTAATGCTCTATAACAAAGACATGTTTGATGCCGCCAAACTGACTTATCCAACAAGCGATTATGAAGATAAGAGCTGGACGTTTGAAAAAATGGTCGACGAAGCTAAACAAATGACGCTTGTATCCGATGATATTGCCAAAACTCAATATGGCGTAGACTTCACTTGGTCCGAACGCGATATGCGGCCATTATATTTTGGAGCGGAGCCTTACTCAGAAGATACATGGACTAATGGCGGCGTGCCTTCCGAGACTTATTTTGACTCCCCCGAGGTGATCGCTGCCTACAACAAGCTTTTTGATCTTGTCTTTAAGGATAAAGTCTCTCCTTCTTCCGAATGGAGCAAAAGCGTAGCTGGACAGAACGGTGATCCCTTTGTTGCTGGTAAAATCGGCATGTCTATCGGAGGCTCATGGAACCTTGCAGGCGCAAATGACTTCCCCTTCAAAATTGGCGTTGCTGCTGTCCCATGGGGAGGCAACGATAAGGTACGCAGCACCCTTTATGTCGATCCGCTGCTGATCTTGAAGGACTCCAAACATCCGAAGGAAGCTTTTGAATGGATCAAATACCTGATCACAAGCGAAGTGCAAGAGAAATCCATTGAGCTTAGTGGCGGTAACCCGCCAGTCAACACCGAAGCTGCAGAAGCTTACTATAAACATTTTGACGGTATCGATCCACAGGATATCAAAAATGTCTACGAGGGTGCTGTTAACTACGGCTTCGAATCCTATAACCACTTAATCACCAACTACTCGCAAATTAATGACATGTTCATTAATGAATTGCAGCCAGTAGAAACTGGACATAAGACGGTTGAAGAGGTGATGGCGACGATTCAGAAGAAGGTTACAGAGATCATTCAGCGATAACTGTTTGGCAGGTATACCGCCCCCTTTAGGGACGGTATACCTGCGTGAAATCATACGTTTAGCGGACAGTCTGCCAACCCTGTATACTGAAAGTAGAAAACAGGATCGGAAAATCTGCCGTGAGGAGAATTAAAGATGAAAGTGAGTATTTTTGATGTAGCCAAAAAATCCGGATTATCCGTTGTAACCGTATCCCGGGTGTTAAATGGGGCCGAATCGGTGCGTGAGAATAATCGCCAAAAGGTACTGGAGGCAATTAAAGAGCTGGATTACCGCCCTAATGCTGCGGCACGCAGTCTGGCAAGCGGTAAGACGGGAATTATCGGCATTATTGTCACTACCCTGCAAGATTCCTTTTTTGACGCAGTGGTCAAAGAGCTGAATGAAATATTAGCGATGCATGGTTATTTTTTAGCCATATCTATCTCAACAGGCATCGAATCGGATGACAGCCATTATTTAATTCAGGAGGATCGTGTAGACGGTTTAATTCTGCTCTCTCCAATGGAAGAGGACAATTATATTGTGGAGTTAAAACGGCGGGGTATCCCTTATGTGCTGATAGATAATCAGAAGCCCGAAAATGATACCTACTCCATCACGATCGACAACTTCAAGGGGGGATATGCAGCTACGCGTCATCTGCTGGAGCTGGGACATACTTCAATCGCTCATCTCTGCGGTCAGGAAATGTTCCGGAGTACGCGGGAGCGGCGCAGTGGATTCCTACAGGCGCTTCAGGAACAAGGGCTGACCCCCTTTGAGATCGTACCAGGTGATTTCGATATTGGTATGGGATACGATACCTGCAAACGTTGGCTGAAGGAAGGAAAGCTGCCCACCGCCGTATTCGCCGGGGATGACAATATCGCGCTAGGAGTCATCAATGCCCTGATGGAAGCGGGTATTCAGGTACCCGAAGAGGTGGCAGTGGTCGGCTATGACGATCATTATATTGCTTCACAGCTTCATCCACATCTGACAACAATACGTCAGCCTGCGGATAAAATCGGGCTGGCAGCCGCGGATATGCTGCTCAAACGCATCTCTGGAAAGATGAAACGCGGAGCCGGGATGCGGATTGATCCGGAACTTATCGTACGTGAGTCTACCGGAGCTGAGTAGATTAAATTTTATACACTAGGAGTGACGACCATTGACTTACTACTTGGGGATCGATGGGGGAGGCACGAAAACCTATGCTCTGCTAAGCGATGAACATGGCAATGTTCTTGGTAAAGGCAAGAGCGGTAACGGCAACCACCAGACAGGCGCCCTTGAGGCCGCCAACAGTATTCAAGAGGCCACATTCGGGGCACTGGCTGAAGCCGGACTCCGGTTGGAAGACATCCAGCATACCTATCTCGGACTTGCCGGTGCTGATCGCGAGGCCGACTACGCTATTCTCCATCCGATGATACGCCAGATAGGATTCACCAAATACACTATTAACTGTGACACTATGATCGGTCTACGCGCCGGAACGAATCGCCCATATGGTGTCGCGCTCATCTGCGGCACCGGCACCAATTCAGCAGGCAGAAACCTGCAGGGAGAGCATTATCAATGCGGCGGCTTTGACTATATGTACGGTGATTTTGGCGGAGGTGGCGCACTCAATATTGAGGTGTTTCGTTCCGTTATCCGAGCTTGGGACGGCCGGGAACAGCCCACCCTCTTAACAGGCTTACTGCTAAAAATGCTAGGTTATGAGGAAGTTGGGCATATGTTTCACGATTTCCTCGATCATTGGAAAAAAGTCCCTGTAAATGTTGCTCGCCTGCTCTTTGAAGCAGCAGCTGAAGGAGATGCCGTAGCGTTGGAGATTTTACATCGGCAAGGGGTTGAACTAGGTAAGTCTGCGGCAGCTATCATTCACAAGCTAGGCATGGAGCAGGAGACCTTCGATGTGGTGCTGGCAGGAAGTCTGCTAACCCGAGGGGATCGCGGTTGGATTCGCCAGCCTATCGAGAAAGCTGTACATGCTGCAGCCCCTCAGGCAACCGTGGTTACCCTTGCCACAGAGCCTGTAGTCGGTGCAGTATGGTCAGCTATGGATCAAGATGGATTGGCCCTTAGTAGTGAAGTATATGACAAAATGCGGAAATTTCAGGATTATGAATCGATCAAACAAACTACAAGACAGGAGTGATTAATCTTGGCAGCTAACCAAGGATTAAAGATTGCAGTTATCGGTGGAGGTTCTTCGTATACCCCAGAATTAGTAGAGGGATTCATTCTTCACTATAAAGAACTTCCCGTGCGCGAATTATGGCTTGTAGATATTGAGCCTGGTCTTCGCAAGCTGAATATTGTAGGTAATTTGGCAAAACGTATGGTGGAGAAATCCGGCCTTCCGATTGAGGTTCATCTGACAACAGACCGCCGTAAAGCTATCGAAGGCGCCGACTTCGTCAGCACCCAAATGCGTGTCGGCATGCTTGATGCCCGTGCCCGTGATGAGTCGATTCCGCTCAAATATGGCGTTATTGGCCAAGAAACAACAGGTCCTGGGGGAATGATGAAAGCACTGCGCACCATCCCTGTTATTCTGGATGTATGCCGTGATATCGAGGAACTGGCTCCCAACGCATGGCTGCTCAATTTCACTAACCCTGCTGGGATGGTCACCGAAGCCGTTCTGAAATATTCTAAGGTTAAAAGTATTGGCCTGTGCAACGCACCTATCGGCCTGATCAAGCAAGTCTCTGCCAAATATAATGTAGCAGCAGACCGCGTATATGCCGAATTTGTGGGCCTCAACCACTTGCACTGGATTACTCGTATCGATGTTGAAGGTGAAGACAAGCTGGATGATATGCTTGCAGATACAACCAGCTACAGCGCTAAGAACGTACCGGCAAGAGAATGGAACCCGGAATTCCTGCAATCCCTTCATGCACTGCCCTCATACTATTTAAAATATTTCTATATGACCGATGCCATGCTCGAAGAGCAGATGGAATCCCATAAACAAGGCATTAACCGTGCTGAAGTCGTCAAACGTGTAGAAGAAGAGCTCTTCGAGCTTTATGGCAATCTAGAGCTAAGCGAGAAGCCGAAGCAGCTGGAACAGCGCGGCGGTGCTTTTTACTCAGAAGCAGCTGTTAACCTCATGAGATCGCTCCATAACGGATCAAACGACATTCAGACCCTAAATGTCGCTAACCGCGGCATATTGGACTTCCTGCCAGATGACGCCAGCATTGAAGTGAACTGCGTGGTCACCAAAAACGGCCCGCTACCTCTGCCACTGACCAAAATTCCAACCATGGCTAAAGGACTCATTCATGCTGTCAAAACCTATGAACAGCTGGCGATTGACGCCGCTGTAACCGGAGACCGCGCCCTTGCCCTTCAGGCGCTCGCACATCACCCGCTTGTTCCGTCCGTGGACGTAGCGATTCGGATGCTGGACGAAATGCTGGAAGCTAATAAAGAGTTCCTGCCGAACTTTTTTGCGAATTAATTCATACCTCCTATCGAGAAATAACTAAAAGAGACCGAACCCGGTCTCTTTTTTTTCTTGTTATAAATCTTAAATAATCCTCTAAATATAGTGAAGTCACAGTGAGCATTGATTCTCCCCTAACAGGAGGTTTTATACTTGGATTCAGTACAGCAGCCAGAAAAGAAAACCAAGGAGGATTATAGATTATGAGATTACTTGAAATCACACTTGTCTTATTTAATGTATTGTTGTTGGGTTGGCTAACCTTAGGACAGCCCAAAACACAGCGCGGGTGGCTGATCGGCGGCGGGATTTCTACTGCTTTACTGCTTATCCATGCATTCGTGGAAGGGTTGCGGTGGCCGATGATTCCAGTGTATCTGATCACACTATGGGCAAACGTGGGCGGAACAAGACTTTTCTTCCGATCCGCAGCAAAGGCAGCAAGAAAACCGCAACGGCGTTGGAAAACACTAGTGCTGACTGGAGTTGGGGCGGTTTATGCTGCCGTTTCCATTGCTCTGCCCCTCCTGTTCCCTGTATTTTCTTTTGCGGAGCCCACAGGTCCTTACAAGATAGGAACCGTCACCTACCATTGGACCGATTCTGCACGGGAAGAAAAGTTCACGGAAACATCTGGTGACTCCCGCGAATTAATGGTGCAAATCTGGTATCCAGCAAGTTCAGAGGCTCCAGGGAGCCCGGCGCCATATTTATCTGATCCGACTCCGTATGTAGAAGGACTACATGAATTTTTACAATTGCCGGAGTTTTTATTCTCAGGATTAAAACTGGCCAACACCCACGCTATTGCGAATGCCGGTTTGGCAGATACGGAAACTAAATATCCGGTGCTTCTTTTCTCGCATGGATTTATGGGCTACAAGAATCAGAACACCTTTCAAGTCGAGCAATTGGTAAGCCACGGCTATATTGTCGTAGGGATTGAACATGCTTATAGCAGCGTAGCTTCGGTATTTCCAGACAAGTCTGTGGTGAAGTTTGATTCAGAAGGAAAAACAGGCTATGAGCAAATGAAGTATTCTTTTATGGATCGGCGTAATGAAATCTGGGTAGAAGATGCTAAGTATGTGCTGGATCAAATGGAGGCCTTATCTGCGGACGATCCTAGTGGTCTGTTTACAGGCCGGATCGATCTTGAACATATGGGCATGTTCGGTCATTCCTTTGGGGGAGCCACAACGGTGCAGATGCTGATAGAGGATCAAAGAATTCAAGCAGGCATTGATATGGATGGGGTGCTTTACGGTGAAAAGCGGATTCCTGCAGACGGCTTGAAGAAACCTTTTCTGCTCATGAGTGCCGATGACACCTTAAAAGGAGTAGACCAAACCAGCGATGCTGAAATCGCCGCACTAGGGACGGATAGGAAAGAGATTACAGCCTACTATAATGAGCTATTCGCACGGTATGAGCCAGTAACTGCAGGCGGGAACTATTGGCTGACCTTCAAACACAGCAAGCACATGAGCTTCTCAGATCTATATCTGCTTACCCCCTTGTTTGAATGGATAGAAGATGTAGATGTGCGCGGAACACATGAGCTGATTAATGAATATACGCTGGATTTTTTTGACCATTATTTAAAAGGACAGCCCTTGCAATATTTGAATAACAACCTGGGAGACCATCCGAAGTATACACTTCAACAAGGTGCGGAATGAGAATTCTCCTGCCCAAGCTTCCATTGTAGCCCTTCCATCAGCAAGGCGTTACCTCTCACAATAACATCCCATTTGGGATTGAGGAGCAAGCATAGTTTATTAAAGCGTTCTATCCGTTCGGTAGGAGCAGTTTGCATCAAATGAGCATATTGGCGGAAAAAGGCGGCTTTATCGCGGAACTGCTCTGGACCTGCATACATCATCACAAAATCTTCAACAATTGCCTGTACAACAGCGCTGTCTGCTGATAGTTTTTGTTGCAAGGCTGCTTCCACCCGAATTCGGATATTCTCCAGCGTCCGAATCCAAACCGCAGCGGGAACGCGGGGATGCCTAACCATATTGAAAAAAGGCAGCTCAAATCGGACAAGCTCCTCCATGTACTGTGTATCGTTCATAAGTGCTTGCAGTTCGTTCCAAGCTACGGTTTGTCCGGCTGTCACTTTGACTTCATTCATAATATATTTATTGAACAAATATAAAAAGGTATCCCGCCATTCGGACGGCAATTGACCGAGCGGCTGTATTTCTTCTATTTTACTGGAGATGAACCGGGTTCGCTTATCAGCATTCATGGACAAAGAATCAACCAGCTCATTCATGTAATCCATGGAATCACCTGTTGAGACATGCTCTTGGGCTTGGCGCAGAATCGAAATCATATTGGTCAGCGTACTGACCTGGGTCTCCAAAGCTTCAATCTGCCAGTTGAGTGCTGTAGTGAGCTGGATTTCTCCAGCGATAACTTGGCGAATCTCGTCAATGCCGAAATCCAAATAACGTAACGTTGTGATCAGCCGCAGGCGGGAAATATCTTCAGGAGTATATAAACGGTGTCCGCCTTCGCTGTGGCTGGATGGTTTCAATAGATCGATATCGTCATAATAACGAACGGTTTTAATAGTTGTGCCCAGCAGCTTAGCCACCTCGCCGATGGTTTTCGTATCTTTACGCAAGTGATCACCCTTTTTGATGGAATCATACGATGTTGGAATGGATTGTACCGAAAGGAACGACAGCTTTCAATTTGCTTGTTGCTGATACTTGCTACCCAAGCAAAGATGGATAAAGCATCTTGGTAATTTGCACTTAGCCAATTCGATATCGGACACAGCTGACCTTAAAAGCGGCTTTTTCCCACTTTTAGAGTGCTATCGGACCCCACAGCAGTTGTTAGCGTGAACACCACTCAATATGATCACTTTCTACTTGAATAGCGGCGCTGGGGTCCGAAACTCTTCTCCAAAGGCTAATAAATAGCAAATAACGTCATCTGGGTCCGCATGACTCGGCCGAAGATTGCACCAGAAAATGTGTTCGGATATTTATAGAGAAATCAGGGATTACTGACCTTTTATTATAGATGGCTCCCAGCATTTCCACCATTATTATCCACTGATTTATCGCTGCGCTCTCAGCGTATTTCTTGCATTACCTGTTCAATGCCAGAGCGAATATCCGGCTCTTTTACACTGGATACATTAAGCTTTAGAATCTTCTCTTTATTAAAAGAGGGCAAATAACCGCTGTCCGCCATTTCGATGCGAATGAACTTTTTTTGCAGACGTTTGATCATCTGTTCTGTCTTTACGCTGTCACTAAGCTTCAGATACGTATGCACGCCAAGCTGGCCGGTTGGATGGTAAGAATAATGCTGTGCTGTTGCTGTATCTAACTCTCTCATAATCGATTCATGGAGCAGCGTGGATCTTTTTTCGTAGCAGGAACGCATCTTTTTTCGGTGGCGCTCGAACATTCCGCTTTTCAGATACAACTCCAGGGCAGCCTGAGACAGCATAGAGCTATCTATATCCATCAGTCTTTTGAATCGGTTAAAAGAGTCACACAGGACCTCTGGCAGTACAGCGACACCGACACGCAGGCCCGGAAATATAATTTTGGAAAAGCTTTTCAAATAGATCACATGGGAAGCATCGTCATAAGCGTAGATCGGATCCTCTTTTGCATCCTGCTCCAAGTCCGCCATGTAGTCATCCTCAACGATGTATACATCGTATTTAGCTGCTAGCTGAGCAATCGCCTTCTTCTGGGTACGGGTATAGGAGACGCCAAGCGGATTATGAAATCGCGGGACGGTATAAAAGAACTTGAACTGGCCTGTCTTAAATAACCGCTCTAATTCATTCAAGTCAATCCCAGCATCCGAACGCTTTATCCCCTCTGTCTCAATGCCATACGTCTTCAGATATTCCATAAACAACGGGTAACCCGGCTGCTCAATCAGCACTCGCTGCCTGCCATTCGGAAAAGGAATTCGGGTCAATACGCCAAGCGCCTGCTGCACACCTGAGGTAATAAAAATCTGATCCGGATTGGCAAATACCTGATAAGAAGCCAGATGGCGCTGCATTTCACGAATAAGAGAAGGAAGCCCCTGCGGCGTTCCATAGATGAACAAGTCATTGCGGTACATATCAATCGCTTTATTAATACAATGTTGGAAATCCAGATACGGAAAAATATCCGGGTCGGGTGCAGACACCGTAAAATCGATCCAATGTGCACCTTCGTCTTTTCGCTGTCCGCTTCGTTTCATGACATAATAACCACTTTTTGAGGCGGCATAGATTAAATGTTTGTCCTGAAGATCCTGCAACGCGCGAATAACCGTACTTTTACTACATCCATAACGTAAGGACAACTCCCGGATAGACGGTAATTTATCCCCCTCACGATACGTATCCTCGGCGATTTGCAATTCCAGCTCGTTGATTAACTCCGAATACTTATACATCCCTTTCACCTTCCTCCAAGCTTATTCTGTACCGGTACAGATGAATAATAATTACATTGTAGCACAGCTACTCTAGCCTTAGAATAAAGAGCAGAACAGGACCGGTACCTAAATGCGCGCAACACTTTGGAGGTCTTTCCTAATGAATACATCTTCTACTCAAAAAGCGATAGCAGCAGCTGTCTTGAATGCTATTATTGTCGGGTTTTCCTTTATATTTGTAAAAATGGCCCTAACCGTCTCGGATCCTTTTGATACGCTAGCTCATCGCTTCACGTTATCTTTCCTTGCCGCTTCTTTATTTACTTTTCCAGGGTGGGGGCGGGTGAAGTTTGGAATATCCAAGGCCGCAGTGATCATCCCACTGGCTTTAATGTATCCAGCGTTGTATTTCACCCTTCAAGCGTATGGACTTCTGTATACAACCTCCGCTGTAGCGGGTATTATTCAGGCAACAATGCCCATCTTCACCATCCTTTTGGCGGCGATGTTCTTGAAGGAAACCACGAGCAGCTTCCAAAAGATCTCTACATTAATCTCAGTTGCAGGCATTATTCTTATCTTTGCCATTCCAGGTTTGAGTATCTCTTCTTCTAGTCTTTGGGGCGTCTTGCTCATCCTAATCTCAGCTTTATCCCTTGCCGGTTATAATGTTGCAGCTCGAAAGCTGACACGTACCTGGAGTCCCAAAGAACTTACCTATATGATTACTTTGTTCGGATTTATATTTTTTAATGGACTTTCGATCATTAAGCATGGTTCGGCAGGAACCTTGGATCAGTATTTCACACCTTTTCAAGAGCCCAAATTTATATTCTCCATGCTCTATCTCGGCGTACTCTCCTCCCTCGTGACCTCCTTCCTCTCCAACTATGCTTTATCACGGATGGAGGCTTCACGCGTGAGCATTTTCGGCAGTCTTTCAACAGTTGTCTCTATTCTTGGTGGTGTACTTCTGCTGAATGAGCAACTGGAATGGTACCATTGGACTGGTACAGTGATGATCATCGCCGGGGTGATCGGTGTGAACTGGCGGAAGCAAGTAAGGGCCAAAGGCAAAGCGTGAAGATTGATATGCATTCAAAAAAGACACCCCGCGAGGTGTCTTTTATCTTTACCCTTTTCAGTATCTCTATTCTGTATCAAGCCTCGCTAATCGCCGTTATTTGGCTGTTTCAAGCTCCTTGATCTTCTCTTTATATTGGTCCAACAGATTAGCTAAAGCTTCCTTGATCACAGTCGCATCTTTGGATTTAGCGGCACTATTCAGATCATCTTGGGCTTTGAAAAAAGCTTTATCCGCGTCGCTAAGATCTGGAATGGAAATAGCAATTGAAGTCGCGTCTACTGCTTTAATTGAGGTAGTGATATTGCTATTTACCTTCATATCATTGACTACAGGTACTACTTCAAGGTTACGACCAGCTTCGATATATCCCGCAGGTAGAGCTTCGGTGGATAGTATTTCTTTTGATAATTGAACTCCCTCCACCAGTTCCGCAGGCACAAGCTCGGCAAGTGCGGTTACACTAAATCCAGCAACCTTATAATACTGATCCAAGGTGTTCTTCCAGTCTTCTTGGGTATTAGGTGCGTAGGTCTTAGCCAACTCCAGGGGATCTACCCAATCAATAGTGGTTACTTTAGTGGCAATTGTTCCTTTAGAGGCAGCAGTAACCACGGCTGCGGCCGTTGTTTTCGTGTTTCCGTCTTGTGCTCCACTTGCTGCGTTCGTTGCAGACGGTGCAGCAACGGCGGACACTAGCAGGGTGGACAGCGCTAACTTTTTAAATAACATCTGTTGATTCATAAATACAACACTCCTCGTCGATTCGAATGATCTTACAAGACCAAGCTTACAAAATGGGTGTGGCAGAACATTGGTTAATTTGTGGAAAAACGATGGCAGCCGCCCCTACCCACCTCTGGATTGATATACTTGTAGGAGAATAATTTGGAGGTAACCCGAAATGAATAATCCATACCTCATTGCCGTAGTCGACGATGATGAACATATACGCAATCTTGTTGAAGCTTATTTACAAAAAGAAAATTACCACACCATCGGCCTTGGCAGCGCTGAGGAAGCATGGACCTTGTGGCAGACAAGCCCCCCGGATATGTGGGTACTCGACGTTATGCTCCCCGGCATGGATGGTTATGAGTTCTGTAAAAGGATTCGTAACGAAGCCGAAGTACCGATCATTATGATCTCCGCAAGAGATAATGAAGTGGATAAAATATTAGGATTGGAGCTTGGCAGTGACGATTATCTAGTCAAGCCGTTCAGTCCTCGTGAGTTAGTCGCCCGGATCAAACGGCAGCTTCAACGCTGGTACAAAATGAGTAATCAGGCCGAAAAGTTGCACAGTCAGGCCACTTCCACCCGTCTTGAAATCGACCAGCTTCTACTATTGCCGGAAGAAAGACGTGTATTCTGGTGTGGTGAAGAGGTGGACTTGACCAGCAAGGAATTCACCATGCTAAAAGTATTCGCGGATGCCCCTAACCGGGCATTTACAAGAGATGAGCTGCTGAGCTATGTGTGGGGAGACGACTATTTTGGAAGTGATCGCGCCGTGGATCATCTAATTAAACGGATGCGCAAAAAACTGGAGCATTTGCCCATTGAGGCTGTATGGGGACACGGATACCGCATGAGAACAGATGGGGGTGAGCATACGAATGAAACTAGCACATCAGATTAATTTAGCCTTTAGTATTGCATTGGTATTGCTACTATCTATTACTGCTGTCGTGATCCATTTTGTACTGCTCAACCATTTTGTCGGAACACAAAAAGAGGATTTAAGAACCATTGGTGCGGCGATGTCAGCTACATTGACTGAAGAAAGTAAATACATCGGGGAGATTGGCACTCAGCTGGAAGCTCTGCCCGTGACCATACCTTCTCTAAGCACTCCAGGCGTCGAAGCCATTCTTAGCGATGAGACAGGAAAAGTCTTGTCCACATCATCAGAGATGAGTTCAATTGCAATAAACTACGATGCCAAGAGTGTCACAGGCCAAGCCACTGAGCTCCAGAACATTTGGAATGGAACAGATACACGGTATATTACTGAAGTGAAGGCTACACCTATAGGCACGCTAACTCTACTAACCCCTATGAGCACAGTCACTGCTATTGAACAAGCTTTGCTCAGAAGACTGCTGATCGTTTTCAGTGCAGCGGGAGCATTTATGTTCCTATTTGGCCTATTTATCACCAAGAAGCTGATTCAACCTCTAATGAGGCTGCAACAAGAACTCCGCAAAGTCAAAGAACGCCGCTTCTCAGATGTTAAATTAATTAAAGCTGGTGGAGAGCTTGGATCCGTCGCTCAATCGGTATATGACATGGCAGATGAATTAAATCGTTTCAACCATGTGCAGAAACAATTTTTCCAGAATGCGTCTCATGAATTAAAAACCCCCTTAATGTCCATTTCCGGCTACGCTGAAGGGATTAAGGATGGTGTTTTTGAAGGTGAGAATGTAGTAAAAGGGCTAGACATTATCATGAGCGAAAGCAGCCGCTTGAAGAAGCTCGTGTCCGAAATGACTTTACTTGCGAAGCTGGACAGCGAGGAAGATATATTCAAGCCTACGGAAATTTGTTTAAAAGATCTACTGACAGAAACCATCGAAAGAATGAACCCTCTATTGATGAAAAAAGAATTAACCCTCCATATCTCCCACGATCATCAAGATTCTCTTACGATCCGCGCGGATAGGGATAAGCTGCTACAGGCGCTTCTTAATGTAGTATCGAATGCCACACGTTACGCTAACCAACATATCTATATCCATGTTTCGGTCAAGGAGGGCCGGTCCCTGTTATCCGTAAGTGACGATGGTCCTGGAATTTCGGACGATCTGCTCCCCTATCTCTTCCATCGGTTTGTAAAAGGAAAAGACGGAGAATCCGGACTTGGACTGGCTATTTCCCGCGCAATCATCGAGCGTTGTGGAGGTCAGATCAGCGCAGGCAACCGAAGAAATGGCGGTGCGGTAATCTCGATGGGGTTTCCTTTATAATTATTCGTAAGAGGCAAACTCAAAAGTAGTGAATTCTACTTGGGGCAGCTTCTTTTTTATGGAATGGAATTGAAAAGAAAAGTATTGGATTTTACTGTGCCATATGACACCACACGTAGTGTTCTATGATATTGGGTTGGGCGATAGGCGGTGGGGCGGTGAGCGGCGGTGAGCGTAGGCGGTGGGCGTAGGCGGTGGGCGTAGGCGGTGAGCGTAGGCGGTGAGCGTAGGCGGTGGGCGTAGGCAGTGGGCGGTGGGCGTAGGCAGTGGGCGGTGGGCGACTTGCTAGGTGTGATTTTCGTACGGCTTGCGGTAGGGTTTAAACTAATTAGGGAAAAACTCCCTGAAAATAGCCGGTATTCGCTCTAAATGAACGAAATCAGGGAATTCCTCCCTAATAATTAGGGGATTTCTTAATTAGTTACTAAATCGGCCGAAAATCAGGTAAGTTTTCCCTAATTATAAGTCTGATGAACAGAAATCTCTGAATTTCAGGGAGAAATTCCCTAATTACTCTATAAATACTTCACTTATTGCATCACTTGGTGCGACACATGAATCATCAATTGCTCATCAATTGGTGCACCGCTTAATTCAATCGCTCAACATGTACATAAGAGCTGGAATAGGCGTCATCAGCTGCTGAAACATTCATCATCCCCCTCTATATTCATCTTGGGAAATGATGCCGTTTCTACTTCATGGTAAATATAGCTACTATTTTGGGTAATATATAGTCGAAGTAACAATTACACCTTACCTCGAATAAGAGTTAGATACTACATTTTTTCACAAAAAGGAGATCACAACATGAGCAGACTTGCAGGAAAAGTAGCTATTATTACTGGTGGAGCAGGCGGTATTGGTAAAGGAATGGCCTTGGCTTTTGTTAAAGAAGGCGCTAAGGTAGCCATTATTGACCTCAATGAAGAAACCGGCAAAGAAACAATTAAAGAATTACAAGAATATCAACCTGAATCTATCTTTATTCAAGCGAACCTCAAGGAACACGATAAAATAGCTCACCTTGTTAAACAAGTAGCTGATAAATTCGGAAAAATAGATATTTTAGTAAACAATGCTCACGCATCCAGAATGAAATCTATCGAAGAAACTACACAGGCTGATTTCGATTTATCTTTTGATACAGGCTTCTATCCAACCTTCTATTTCATGCAAGCAGCACTACCCTATTTAAAAGAAGCACAAGGTAAAATTATTAACTTTGCATCGGGTGCTGGCCTCAACGGGGATACCAATCAAGGAACATATGCTGCTGCAAAAGAAGCCATCCGTGGTATTACCCGGGTAGCCGCTAATGAATTTGGTCCATTTGGTATCAACGTAAACATCATTGCTCCAATTGCTAATTCCCCTGGCATGATTGAATGGGCAGAAGCAAACCCTGAGTATTACCAAAACATGATTTCAAAAATACCTTTGAGAAGATTGGGTGAACTGGAAAGTGATATTGGTCGTGTTGCGGTATTCCTAGCGAGTGAAGATTCCGATTATATTACGGGCCAGACTATCATGGTAGATGGCGGATCCATTAAGCTTCGTTAATTTCAGGCAGATACTCGGCTTAAAATGAATTAATTTGATGCTAAATAAATAAGCCGGAAGTGAACATCGTGAAATGTTCGCTTCCGGCTTTACTACTTTCTATTTAATCGTGATTTCGTCCACATATACGGTAGCACTACCCACCGGATCGGTTGCTGTGGTCATGACTTGTACGCCAATCGCTTGGGTCAAATTACGATCTGCTACCTTGCTGATATCCAGTGTTAGTGTAGTAAATCCATTGGCATCTACTGGTCCAGCCGTAGAAGCAGTCCATGTTCCCCAGCTTGAGCCACTTTGGGTAAACAGCTGAGCCATTACACCGCTAACATCGCTTGCATCAATAGGTACAACCTTGATTTTAAGCGTAATTGTTGATGCATTCGCTAAGTTGGTAACCACCATACGACGCAGCTGGAATTGCCCTCCATTTAATGTTAAGTCCGCTTGCATCGAATGAGTTCCCTCAGCATACACAGCATTGCTCACCGATAGATTCTGGGCCAGTGCTGTATTATATTTATTATTTTCATCCACATTGATGCTGAAGCCTTGCAGTGTATTGTCCTCGAAGCCATAGACGACAGCTTCAGGTGCGGTACCATTCTTCAGGGTCCGAACATCATCCAGATACAGCGTAGAAGTTCCCGTACCGCTGAATCCCTCGAGCTTGATACCTATGGCTTTTACACTATTAAGATCAGCAATACCTGCCAAGTTGAGCGAAACCGTAGTAAATCCACTCGAATCTACTTTCACAGCTCCACTGTCAGCCCAAGCCCAGGTTGATCCCGTCTTAATATACAAACGTGCATCCGCTGTTCCGTTCGACAGTTTAATTTGTGCGCTTAATTTATCTACCGCGCTCAGATCCAGACTGCCATTTTTGCTGAGCTCAAAAGCTCCACCTGAATCGAGTGAGAACAAGGAGCTTAACGAATGAGTTCCTTCAGCAGCCTCATCAGTCGAGATCACTGCCGCGCTTGCACTGGCATTATTTTGCTCTACTGTCCAGTCCTGAGTATCTTTTTCGAAGCCATACAACAGCTTCGCCTGTTCTGGCGTGCTGCCAGGACCTTCGCCCCCGTTAGGGACGCCACCCGTTCCATCATTAAACGCTGTAATATCGTCAAAGTACAGCGTACCAGACGTACTTGCTACTGTGTCCTTTTTATTTACGTAGATAGACACTGCCCGAATGTCCTTAAGGTTCTCTTTAGTGATTACTTTACCAGCATTTCCTGTATCCCATGGCGCTGGAGCGAACTGGCTGAATGGAATTTCCACCATGCCAGGTGTCGTACCTGCCAGTGAAGGATAAGCTTCAAAAGAGATGCCGCTTGCATTGACCTGAATAACAAGCTTGTGGTCACTGCCATCAGGTGCAATCCAGAGCTTCAATTTGTTGGCGTCCGACCAGTCGGCATTATTCATGTTTTTGGTACGACCTGTATAACCTTGACCATCCACATTATAATCGAACCTCAGGCCATACTTGCCATCATTTTTATGGTCCGCATCAAGTGAGATCTTATTTAGATCACCCGCAGGACTTAATGCCGCACGAAGTAATTCATCATTCCCTTTGTAATTCTCAAAAGTATCTACAATCAATGGGTCCCCAATGCCCTGCACGTCACTTACAAAGATTTGGATCGTTTGTGAAAGTACAGAACCATCCTTTGCATAGGACTTAACAGTAAGCATCACGCCTGATTCGTCGAAGGCTACACCTGGTGTCCAATCTGCCAAGTAATAGAAACCTTCTGTGTCAGCTGCCATACTGTACTCTGTTGTGTCATCCCCAATCAGATAGGTTACTTTATCCACGTCCTGATTCAACACACGAACACGAAGGGTCGATGCTTTTGTCGTGGGCACTGTTTGGTTTGCGGTTGGTGAGGCAATGTGTAAAAAAGGTTGCTCGGTTTCTGTAGTTACCTGTTTCGAATACGCATCCGCAACAGCCACTTCATAGCTGAAGCTTGTATACGGATCCTTATAATAGTCTACGAAATCAGGGAGCAGTTCATGATCTCCTAGTCCGTTTGGAGCATTTCTATAAGGGACAAAGATAGAATCTGTATTGAAATTCGCCCAAGTCTGCATGTACGCCATCCGTTTAGCATCCGGATCAGACTGCAGCGCAGCGATTAGCTTGGTAAAGAATTTCAGGTCCTTCGTTCCAGTTGGCTTCAAACCCGAATAACCGAACTCAGTAAATGCTGCAATTTTTCCCTTATCATCCGCCAGCTTCGAAATCAGCTTAGCATCCTTCACAACTGAATCAAACCAACCCTCAGTGGTTCCGTCATAATAATTATCGAAGCCAAGGATATCAACATAGTCATCTCCCGGATACGTCTCAAGGAAGGTCGCATCTGTGCCGTTAAACGGACTTCCCGGTGAGAATGCATATAAGAAGTTATGCACATCTTTTTTGTCCCTTAAGTATTCAACGGTATAACGATAGATTTCAGCATACTGCTCCTTCGTACGGTAAGGCGCACCCCACCAGAACCAGCCACCATTTTGCTCGTGGAATGGACGGAAAATGACTGGAATAGCTTTACCATCATCATCTTTTAAGTTATTCGCAAAGTCCGCAATCATATCCAGGAATGCATTAAATTCTGCATGCTTGTCACCGCCGGGTAATATATGCGTAAGCACATTTCCTTTGGTGTCATAAAAGTCCTTTCCTGTGACGAAGTTCGGCATATGCGAGCTTAATGTAAGCACGCCGCCTTTTTCATAAGCAGACTTCATCACGCCGATTAATTTATCACGATTCTCCAGCTTGGTTGCGCCTAAATCTCCCGGTTTCTCAAAACCTTCAAGACTAAGTGTATCCCAGCCGAACAGCCCCGGAAGGTCGCCTACTGCATTCTCGACCTCAGACTGCGTTCCGTCCTTTTCAGTAATAGAAAGTCCTTCTGTAGTAGCATGCTGATGTCCAAACAAGATCTCACTGCCGCGGATATCCTGTAAGTAGGCGAATAGTGATTTAGTCTCACTACTTGCATCAACATCCGCTAAATTCTCGATACGTCCCACAGGACCCGTCGGGTCGGTCGGTGTCGGTGTTGCTGTTGCTGTTGGTGTTGCCGTTGGTGTCGGTGTTTCCGTTGCTGTTGGTGTTGCTGTCGCTGTAGGTGCCGCGGTTGGATTAGTCGGACCTGCCGGCGTTGTTGATGAGCCTGATGCCGAGGTAGGCGCTGGGGTAGCCGTTGCTACAGGACCTTGATTGCTGCCTTTGATAATGACAATTGTGCCAGGAGCAATGGGCTTACCGTTCAACGTTACTCCTGTTGCTTTAACGTCCGCTTTTGCAATGTCGCCCTGACCAGAAATGGTGGTTCCAGTCGCTTTATCAGCAACGTTTAGATTTGCAATCGATGCGCCTTCACCTAGGATCAGTCCCACAGTTCTATTTAGAATTCCCGTGGTGATCATCGTCCCAATTCCAAACTCCAGCCTTGCTAGACTATCTACCGTTAGCTGAGAGATTTGGGTTGTACCACTCGTGAGGACACGAACCTCACCCTCTTTACGATTTATATTTACTTTGCCTAATGAGCTATTCTTAATAAGAATGGAGTTTACCCCGCCACCTGCAATAAATGTGGTGCCCGTAACCTTAATGCCCTCAAGGGTCACTTCGCCGTTACCGATCCCAGCGGTTAGATACAGGTTTCCGTTTATCGTTGCATTTTTTAACACAACACCATCCTGATTAACGACTACATTTCCAGAAACTATTCCTCCTTCAAAGCTCCCAGATTGCGAGTAATAACTCTTCACTATTTTATTAATTAACGTTATAACTTCGGCACGGGTGATCCTTCCAAGCGGCTTAAAGGTTCCATCCTCATACCCTGTGATCAATCCTGAGAGCGCATCAACTGCATCCTTAGCATAAGCTTGAATCTGAGAGGAATCATTAAATCCACTCAATGATGAAGCGCTTTCAGTAGCTTGAAGAGTAAATATCCGAGCCAACATCGTCACCGCATCCTGACGCGTTATATAATCAGTAGCTTGTGCTTTATTCTCTGAGTATCCTTCATAATACCCAGCATATCGTGCCAACGAAAGCTGATCTGCATACCAATCGGTCGCTTTTACATCGGAAAAAGATTGATCTGACTTCATATAGAAACCGAATACCTTATTCAAGATCGTAGCAAACTCAGCTCTTGTAATTCCTTCATTGGGATGAAAAGAACCATCCTGATACCCGTTTAAAACGCCATTTTCTACCCACTTCGCAATATTTTGTTGTGCCCAGTGACCCTGTGTATCACCGAATCCAACAGTGGATGGTGCTGCTGCTGCAGAAATTACAGAAGGGATAGGAGACATTATCATTGCACAGGCAAGTATACTCCCCAGCCACTTTTTCGCTTTTTTCATTCCTAATTCTCCTTCGAAAATAAATGGATTTGATAATAAGAATAGCCAACCAGCTGTTATGAACCCAATAACTATCTGTCCTTATAGAAGACAATTACAGACCTACTCGCTAACTATTCACCTCCACATCTCCAACTTTGTTATTGATAACAAACGCTAACAAAAACTCCTTATTTCGTTACACATTCCGGTATATGCAAGATTATAGCGGTTACATTGGCATAAAACAATCTAAATATTGCCTTTTGTTATAATTATTTTATCTTTTACGTTAGCATATATGTTAGTTATTTCGAAAATAAATAACAAAATTCAATCTAATATAACAAAAATAGACACCCCGCAGGAGTGCCTCCCAATGATCATATAGATGAAATCCAATTCATTTATCATTTTTTTATTGGTGGCATGGAAATACAGATGTACCTTCCCGCACCTCTTTCGTCAGATCGTCCATAGTGACAAGATTACGTGTAGTTCCGAGAACGATAATGACATAATACGATTGCCCACGTGAATCCTCCAGCACTACCTGATAACCCGACCCTCCAAATAAGGGTTTGCAAACCGTTGCAACTCTCAGCGACGCACTTTCCGTGTACTCTTTGCGCACATAATCCATCCCAAGACTTCCTGCTGCCCGCTTGTTCTGACACTCCGAGCTTCCGTGAATTACTGCTATTATTACCGCTCCAATAATTATGATAATAAGGATTAGATAACCCAATTGGTTTTTTCTCATCTTTCCTTCCTCCTTATTACATAGAGTACAATTGGCACAGCGCGGGGCGATTAGCAATAATCTCGTTTCTGTAGGCACCCTATCCCGCGATTAAGTGCCGAAGCCAATAGCTATATGCAAAATTTTACCACTACAGTACTTCAAAAGCTTACCCTATATAAAAACAAAAGGCACCCCCAAGGGTGCCTTCATTATCACTGCATATTAGTTGTGCTAGTTATTTATAAGACTCTGCCAGCGAGTTCGCCACCACTATCGCATTGTACACATCTTCCGGAGTAACCGGGAACGGCATATTGCCCATTGTGTCTCCTTCTGCACAAGCAGCTTCAGCAACTTGGCGCCATTCGGATTCGATAAATTCCGTACACCCTAGATCGGCGAGGGTTAGCGGAAGATCTACATCCTTGATAAGCTTAATGACAGTTTCCAGCTCCTCATTTGAGGCATTTTCCAGTACTAGCTGGGCTAAAAGACCAAACGTAACCTTTTCACCATGCTGAGCTTTGTGTAGTGAAGGAACGGCTGTCATCCCATTATGGATAGCATGTGCGGCAGCCAGACCACCAGATTCAGCACCCACACCACTTAGATAAATTGTCGCTTCAATGGTTTCCTCCACCGCGCGTGTATAGAGCTTCTGATCAACCGCACGTTTTGCTTTTACCGCATTCTTAAGTAGAGCTTCATAACAAAGTCTTGATATACCTAGACCCGTTGTAGAAGGTTTCATGAGTACGAGATTGTCACCATTAGAGGCATAACAAGCACGGGCTTCAAAATAAGTAGCCAGTGCATCGCCAATTCCAGCTGCGAAAAAACGGGAAGGCGCTGAAGCTAAAATCGCTGTATCTGCCAAGACTACATCCGGATTACTTGGGAGAAACAAGTATTGATCAAATGAACCATCTTTATTATAAATGACAGCCAGCGCTGTACATGGTGCATCAGTAGAAGCGATCGTCGGAAAAATAACTACAGGCAGCTTCTCATAATACGCAGTAGCTTTTGCGGTGTCCAGTGTTTTACCTCCGCCGATACCAACGATGATATTCGCCCCAGCTTTACGGGCAAGTTCCCGATTACGATTAATCTCTTCCTGAGTACATTCATAATTGAATTTTTCAAAAGTAGCCTTATTCCCCGCACCTTCGATGGAACTTCCCGCCTCTTTCTTAGCACGTTCCAAAATGAACTCATCACAGATCACATAGGCATGATCGCCAAACGCCTTAATATACTCATTCAGATCTGAAAGTAAGTTATGGCCGGAGATAAATTTCTTTGGTGAAGTAACGGATCTAACGAAATGTGACATTGTGCAAGACTCCTTGTTGTGTGTTTTAGTAAGCATAAAGACGCAATTCCTACATATTATTACCCCGCTACCCAAGAAATACTCAAGCTGCATTCTCCAAAGGCACTCATCAGAGCATGCAAAAAAGACACCCCTCAGGGTGTCCTTTGATTTTTTTATATCTATTATATAACACGATGCTGAACCCATTTCTTGCCCATAAATCGCCGCAGGAAAATCAAACCTCTGATCCCCCACTCACAATTCATCGCCAGCCAAACGCCGAGTATACCAAAGTTCAGAACAATACCTAAGATGTATCCGAGCACTACACGGAACAGCCACATCGTAAGCATCGAAACCATGGAGGTAAACTTGGAATCCCCTGCTGCTCTAAGCGCCGAAGGTGTAATAAAGCTTATGGACCATAACGGAATTTGCGCAATCGTATTGATGAGCACAATCAGGAAGATATCTCCCACAATCTCAGCAGGAGGATGGAACATCGACACTAACGGATTGAAAAACGGCATAATCAGCAAACCCATCACCACCAGAGAAAGAGAAGAGGTGACAAGGAAGGATTTAATGAATTTTCGAGCATCCTTAACATTATTACTTCCCATACATTGTCCAACCACTGTAATAATCGTCAAGGACAACGCATTCCCGGGGATTTGCATAATCCCTGCAAAGGAGGAGGCAATCGCATTAGTCGCAAGTGCATACGTACCCAGACTAACGATAAAGATCTGAGTCAGAATTTTACCACCATTAAAGAACATCTGCTCCGCCGCAAACGGCATCCCGATGAACATTATTTTTTTCAGCATAGACAGCTTAACCGCTACAAGATCGCGAATACGGATATGCAGATCGTTGTCCAATCGGAATAGATAATAAAGTGCGCAAAACGCCCCCAGGTATCTAGCTATATTTATAGAAATGGTCATCCCCAGAACACCCATATGTAACAGGTTAATAAAGACGAGATTCAATAAGACATAAGTTAAATTCATAATTAGCGAAAGCACAAGCGAGGCCCTCGTTCTACCAATTCCACGAAGAGCACCACATACCGCCTCCACAACAGCTATACCAAGATAAGAGATACAGCTCCCAATCAAATATATTCGGGCGTTCTCCATAACCTCTGGTGAGGCCGCTCCAAATAGTAAATTTAACAGCGGATTGTGAAAAAGAATTCCGAACATCCCAATAGCAAATGCCATCAGCGAAACAGATGACGTAGCACCTGCCGTAGCTTTTGACACCATGAGGTCATTGCCGCTCCCTTTATACTGCGCAACAACAACCGTCCCACCTGTTGAGACGGCAATAAACACACTAATGAGAAAAATATTAAGAGAATCTATCATATTGACCGCACTGATAGCTGCCACACCAGACGAGCTTATCATAGCTGTATTCACTAGATTAAGACCCACCACAAAGGCCTGATCCACTAGGATAGGGATGAATAAAGCAATCATCTGACGATAATCTATCGATTCACCAGAGAAATACTTTTCCAGAAACCGCACACTTTGCTTCGTATTTACACCTACATTAGGCTCCATCTTTGCTTCACTTCTTTTACATAGAGTTTGTCAAATTGAATTATGCGTATAAATAGAAAAAGGCTCTTCAGGTTGAAGAGCGATTCAAAAGTATTGCCTGTTTATATGCACTTAGGTATGCGGTCGAGAGGACTCGAACCTCCACGGGGGTTAGCCCACACGGACCTGAACCGTGCGCGTCTGCCAATTCCGCCACGACCGCACAAAATATTAAAAAATACAGTGCAGAATATAAGTTAACATGATTTCACAGAAAGAGCAACAACAAATTTAACAAGTAAAAGCGCCATCGGCGTCCTTGTAAGGACAGTAAGCGTTTAAGGGAAGACTATAAGAGTATTGGTGCCACTTATACTTTCTTATATTTAAAAAAAGTGTATCGATGCCCTCACAAGGATCATCGATACACTTTTAGTTAGAACAATAGAATTATGATGCTTGTCCAAGCATGCGATAGATGATAACCGCTGCTTGAGCGCGATTAGCTATACCCTTAGGTGCAAATTTCCCACCATCAACACCGTTGACGATTCCCAATTGAGTTAGCTGTGCGATAGCCTCTTGTGCATAAGGAGCAATACTGGATTTGTCTGCAAACTTACCCAATGCTGCATTTTTATCAATCGGCTGTAGTTTGTCTTTCAGTGCGTTAGCAACCATAATGGCCATTTCTTCACGAGTCACTTCACGACCCGGTTCAAATTTGCCATTTCCAGAGCCTTGTACAAGTCCAGCCTTCACCGCAAGGGCGATAGAATCCGTGTACCAAACTCCTTGTTTAACATCGTTGAACGAACTGGTTGTTGCTGAACCCGTAAGATTCAGTGCGCGTACCAGCATCGTAACGAACTCTGCTCTAGTCACTGTTTTGGTTGGCGCAAAAGTATTTGCATCCAGACCTTTCAGAATGCCCTTAGCAGCCAATGCTTCAATAGCTTCTTGCGCCCAAGCTACCTTACCCAGATCCTTGAAGTTTGCTGCTGGCGCAGTAGTTGGTGCAGGTGTTACCGTTGGTGCTGTTGATGGTGCAGGTGTTGCTGTTGGTTTCGCGGTTGGAGTAGGCGTTGGAGTTACACCGGTAGAACCGCCTCCACTGCCATTGCCCGATCCCGAATCAGCCTTTAATTTATTAATAATACGTCCTTCAATGGCCGCTTTAATCTCTTTGCCATTAAACGTTTTTACAATGTAGTCGTAGAATACGTCCAAATCAATAGGTCCAGCCAATGAATCACTAGCTTGAGTCAGAACCTTGTAGTTATCTCCACCCGCAGCCATAAAGTTATTTACTACTGCTGTATATTTCTGCGTAGGATTAATTGGTGTTCCATCAGTTAGTGTGAGGCTCGCAATACGATCAGCTACTGGCAGATACATATTCGCTGTATATTTCAGTCCGGAAATTTGCAGCGTTTTGATATCTGGTGTTCCATCAGCTTTTACATTCCATTGCTGTTGCAGCAATGTTTTGATTTGCGCTCCGGTTAGTGTCAGCTTCACAAGCGTGTTGCCGAATGGCTGAATTTTAGCCAGATCGCCGAAGGTTACAGGACCTTTTGGAAGGTCCGCACGGATACCGCCTGGATTCATAAAGGCGAAATCGGCAGCTTTTGCACCATCGCCGAAGTCAGCATTACGCATAGAGTCAGCAATCAGATTCCCAAGTGCAGCCTCATTATTGTAAGCATCGGTACGAGTGATAGTTCCGTCCGTTGTACCTACTGGTTGGGTAAGCTCAGGATGCTTCTCAAGGTAAGCATTAACCAGTGCCACACTTTCCGGATCTGGTGTTACACCCTCATGGAAGGTGGAAGTTACCACAGCAGACTTATCCTTCACATCACCTGTTTTAGGATCAATGATCAACTTGATATCCTCAAATGCTGTACCGTAAGAATAAGCTTGTACAATCAGCTTGCCGTTTACTGTTCCATTTGCAAGTGCATGGTTATCACCAGCAACGATAACATCAACAGGGGATTCCGCAGGAAGCGCATTGGCCAGATCAGCCGCTTCACCTGTAGTCACACCATCTTTGGTCGTTGCAGGATCATGTGCAAGCACGATAATCGTCTCAACACCTTTAGATTGAAGCTCCTTAGCGTATTTCTCCACAGCCGCCACTTCCTCCTCAGGCGTGAGGAAATGCACGCCGGCCGTACCGGAAGGCGCTACCTTGCTTGGTGTGGATTTTGTTACAAGACCAATAAAGCCAATTTTCACACCGCCCACTTCTTTGATTACATAAGGATTAATAATTGGCTCGCCAGTTTTGGCATCCACTGCATTCGCATTAACATAATCAAAATCAGATCCAGCATGGTTAACTTTATTATCCTTAGGGTCGATACCACCATAAAGCTGTGTCATCAGTGCATCAACACCTTGGTCAAATTCGTGATTACCAAGAGAACCCACATCAAATTTCATCATGTTCATCCAAGCATGAGTCGGCTCATCGCGCTCAAGGGATGATACTGGAGCGGATGCTCCAACGGAGTCACCATTATGGAAGAGTAATGAGTTCTCATACTTTGCACGAGTTGCTTTCAAATAAGTCGCGAGATAGGCTGCTGTGCCTACAGACTTATTGTTCACTGTAGAAACAGTGTCGAGTTGACCGTGGAAGTCATTAATTCCAAGAAGGTGAACCTCCACATCTTCCGTCGGTGCAGGTGTCTTCACACTTAGATCTAGCTTGAAAATTCCAAAGCCCTTATTATCTTGCTGTCCAGTATCGGAAATGTTCGCTGGGAGTACATTTGCCGCTTTAGGTGTTGTTGTAAATGTAACATCAACATTGCCTTTGATAGGTGCCAAGGACCAGTTACCATCAGCAGTTGGATCAATCGTACCAGCTTCACTGATGTAGTCCATCAGAACCTGACGATTCTCATCTTGAGAGTCTACAACCAGCTCTGCACCTTTAACACCCGGGAAGTTCCCGCCACCACTTGCGCGGTAATTGTTAGTAACAACAATGAAATCCTGATCTAGATCTAAAGGTTGATCATTGTAAGTGACATCCGTTACACGACTCGAAGAAGCATCATTAATCGTACCATCCGGATTGTACTTCGCGTTTTTCGTCACATCAATTTTATATTGAACCCCATCGATTACATCGAAGTTAAAAACCGAAAATTTCGTATTCAACAGAGACTGCGGAGTCGAGATCCCTGGTTTGATGCGGTTAAATGCGCCCGCACTCATTTCCAACCATTCTTTCACAACAGAACCCTTAACTTTGATTGCTTTAAGGGTATTATCATATAAATACAGGTCACTTGCGCTACGAATAGTCAAGTCACCCTTATCAATACTGGTGTACTCATCAGGTCCGTTGCGTCCTGCTTTAAAAGGAGCACCAACACTAAGAATGGCAAGGTCCTTATATTGAGGAACATTGATATCAATATAATTCTGAACGTACCACTTTTGTGCATACGTAACAAGTTGAACCGTAGGATCATCCTGAACCATTGCGAAATAGCTGTTCATCGGAGCTGTTGTAACACCCAGCTTTTGTCCAGTATAAGCAATAGTAGCCTCATGTGCTGCTGCAACAGTTGCATCTACAGCCGCATCAGGCTCAACCAGTGGTATATTCACTTTATTCTCTGTCTTATAAATAGAACGAGCAGAAGCTTTTGAACTTTGCTTGTCTACCGTCCAGTCATTACCATCGTATACAATGTTCAGATCGATTAGACCCAAATAAGCTCCGCCGTAACCAGCTTGTACAGCAGGCGTACCGTTAATGTGACCATTCACATTATCGATCACAGCCTTTTCGTTTGCATACGGTTGTTTAGTAACAGGATCTTTGAACGACGCGTCCAACGTATCGTTATTCCCTGTTGGGAATACCTTATGCGTATGAGAGAACGTAATCGCATCAATATCAGGAACCTTACTCAAAGCGTTAATATCATTCTCAGAACCGTCTCCTGTAACGGCGTTAACATCAAACCCCGTATGGGCCATAGCAACAATAACATCTGCTCCCTTAGCTTTCATTTCAGGAACAAATTTTTCTGCCGTTTTAGCAATATCTTCAACGACAACTTTGCCTTCCAGATTAACCTTGTCCCACTCCATGATTTGAGGAGTAACTAGGCCGATTAGACCAACTTGAATCGTCTGCTCATCGCCGTTACTATCCGTAACTTTCTTAGGAAGAATAACATAAGGCTGATAAGCATTTGTAACGCCATCCATTTTATATATATTCGCATTCACATAATCAAAATTGGCTCCAGTAGTCATCTCATTACCAGTGCTACCGTTTATCGTACGATCTAAAAATTGTAATCCATAATTGAATTCATGATTACCAAAAGTCGCAGCATCATATCCCATAGCGTTCATGGCTGCAATCATCGGATGGATATCAGTAACATTAGTAGGATCCTTCAGATCCGATTCCTTCGCCACATAAGTACCTAGCGGAGTTCCTTGAATCAAGTCCCCATTGTCGAGTAGGAGGGTGTTGGGTTCTTCACTTTTGGCTTGTTTCACCAAGCTTGCTGTGCGGTCAAGACCGACAGTTACTGAAGCCGCATTCTTAAAATAGTCCCAGCCGTAGACATTGGTGTGCACGTCCGTCGTGCTCATCAGCCGGAGTTTGGCTGTGGCTGCGGATGCTGCTTCAGCTTTATCTGTACCCCAAGCTGCACCCAAACCAATACCTCCAAACACCTGCAAAGAAAGCACTGCAGTTGCTAATACAGAAGCAATCGGCTTATTCCATCGTGTCTTCCATCCCATAATAATATTAGTCCTCCCTATCATTTTCACATAATTTCTGTGATATTATATCACACAAACATAACCAATTATCATATAATTGTAAAAATAATATAAAACTATGTTAAATATAATAACATAAGAAGAAAGACCTAGACTTATGAATCCGTTTTTATAGGTCAAGAGTCAATAGATGCAAAAAGAACACATCTTCACCAGATGTGTCCTAAAAACAATCCTATATAAAGTCTAGAAAAGTCGAATCTATATCCGGCACTACTTTTTACCCATTCATAGCAGTAATCCCAAAACAGATTGCAGTTATTAGAGATAAGGGTGTCATCACAAGTTTTTCTTTCATGCTCCTCGACAATAAGTTCATTATAGTATTAAGAATTAAATAGACGGCAAAAAAATAACATACCCTTCTATCAAAAGGTAATCCAATAGAGATCACATTACCTGCCTGCAATAAGTACAGGATGGCAATTAGCTGTATCACTACTGAAACTCCACACGCGACTCTCATTTGTGGAGGCATAATTCTATGCCTTCCTCCCATTGCATATTCCCCATAAGGCAGTCCCAGAGACAGCAGTACATAAAGAATCACTGCTCCCAAATATTTTTTTATGATGAACCAGCACAAGCAACACAAAAATATCTGAGTAATATAGAAGTAAATAGACCAATGAGGTGATCCGCAAATGGCAAATACAACGAAGATTCGCAAACGTGCTGAACAGCTGAAAGGTAGACCCGTATGCATTACGCTACTTGATGGACGTACGTATGTAGGATGGATAACCGGCCTCGATAAGAATGGACTGACCCTTTCCAAACCGCGTAAAAATAAACACAAAAAATCAAAAAAACACTCTTCTTCCCGCTCTCGGAAAGCAAACGTATCAGGATTAATGCCCTTATTCGGCTCACTTTTCGGAATGGGTGGAGGCGCTCTAGGCTCCGCAGGAGCAGGGGCTGCCAGTTCCGGAGGCGGTGGATTTGGCGGATTCGGGGGGTTCGGAGGAATCGGCAACTTTATTGGAATGGTACAAAAAACTATGCCGGTTATGAAGATGGGCTACAATATGATTAAATCTATTTCCCCCTTCCTTAATGGGCTAAAAGGATTAATGGGATAATCAAAAGACACCCCTCAAGGTGTCTTTTATTTTTGCTCATGAGCTTATCAGTTTCTTTAACAATCTGCCTGCAGATCTTAACCGTGGACGCTTTAGTTGCTCCTGTACATAACGATAATTCGTCATTTCAACCTTAGCATCACAGAGGGCATAGGTAAAATCATCATCAAAGGGTAACTTATACTCCCAAACGCGCTTACTCCAGTGCGGAATATTTGCTTGCATCCATGGATCGTCTATCCCGGGATGAATATAGGTCTCACTAACGCCATCCGGCAACGAATACAGCTTAGCAATAATAGATCTTTTAAAACTTTCATACGTCTCGCCTTCCTCTACACCAAAAGGATGCGACAGCAAATAGTCGGGAATCGGCACCCCAAACGTATCCGCCAGCCCTGCTCCAAGGGCAACTGGTCGTTCAATATTTTTCAGCGATGCCAAAAGCGGATCCTCAGCATGGATGTATCTGAAGAATCGTGAGGGCAATCCCCAGCGCGAAATTTTCCACAGCGTCTGCGGAAGCAAGCTGCGTCCTGTTTCCATTCCGTATAAACTACCCATGTGGTTGTCTACATGGCTAATCACTATTCCCGACTGTTTTACTCGCTCGTACTGCGCATCTATCTCCTTTAGTACAGCTTTCGTCTGCGCCCCCAGTTCGAACTCTTTTACCGTCCTATATTGATGTCCGCTCTCGTCGTGAAGAGAAACCTCTCCCGTCAGGCTTCCCCAGCGCAAAGCCTCAAATTCACTAGTCATCGTCAAGTGCAGTCCCACATTTCGTTGTTGCCTGCGACTACACCATGCAGCTGCCTCCTCAAACCCAGGGGCCACCGCCATAATCGTTGCTGAGGATACTTTTTCCTCTTCCAGCAGATGTTTAATCGCCTGATTCATGGGGGGACTTTGCCCAAAATCATCACAGTTGATGATTAATTTTTTGTTCATAGTCAGCTTCACCTCTCAAAGAGTCCATAAATGTAAATTTCATTGTGAAGGATATGACAACAGCTATGGCCAACAGACATAATGGCACCACACTTATTAAATACCTAAATGTCGCTTCAGGATTGGACCCTGGGTCATCGCCGCCTTGATAGCCAAAAATCATACCTACAATGAAAAAAGCCAACGCTGAGATTAACCCGCTTGAACGAGTGATGAATCCGCTTACAGCCGTATAGATCCCTTCTCTTCTCAGACCTGTTTTTTCCGCATCCTCATCAATAATCTTGCCACCTACTATTGCTGGGGTCACTAGAAATCCGGCTAATCCGAAACCGACAACTACGCCAGCAGCCACGCCACTTAAGAGGTCATAACCAAACCATAACGGAATTACCGATAATGCATATAAAATCAGCGATAACCGCCACGCCTTGACCCCGTCCATCTTACGAATCATCCAGTACCACACGAATACTAATGGAATGACCGAAACAAAAACAGCTGCGAGTAAAATCGATACCTGAGCCTCTGAGATATGAAGTACATATTTTGCATAAAAAGGGATCATCGAGCTTACAAGTCCATTCACCGTTTGAGCAAAAGAGTTCGAAATATTAAACACCCAAAACTTTTTATTCCGAATGGTCTCCCGAAAGGCCGGAATCAACTTCAAGGGTTCCTGCTCGGTGGGCTCCTTCTTTTCTTGGACATTCATCATACATAAAAACATAAACACTCCAAAGAGACAGGCATACACTATAGCCATATTAGAGAAATTAATAGCTGCAAAAATAATTGGCGTTAAGGCAGTACCGATTAACAAAGCAACGACCTGATAGCCTTGCTGAATCGCGGAAGCTTTTGCCCGAATACGGTCTCCTCGGAAGAGCTCCGGGAGTAACGCTCCATAGTTCACCCACAACACAGTAGCGACTGCCTCATAGAAAATAAGTGTGACTAAAAACCAAGTGAACAATCCATTCTCAGATAATCCGCCGGGAGGGGAGAAAACCAGTACAAATGCCAGCATAAATAACGGAATTGAGCCAAATACCCATGGTCTGCGTCGACCTAAACGAGTCTCTGTGCGATCTGACCAATAACCAAATAACGGATTGTTTACCGCATCCCAGATCAGAAAGATTGTTCTGGCTAATGTAGCAAGTCCAATGCCCAATCCTAATTTTTCTACATAAAAGTAACTGTAAAATGAACTAAATGCCTGACTTGGAACCATCATCGCAAACATCCCTAAAGCAAAGGTGTACGGCGAATTGATCCATTTACGCTTCACTCACATACCTCCCATATGGAAAAGATCCGGTTGTAATATATTACCATACCAATGAGAGAACGCCATCAATTTTTTCCTTCGTAAAATCTATGGATAAAAAAAGAGGCTCCGCAGACCATCAACAAATGGCTGCGGAGCTTTTTCACAACTAGACTATAAAACATCCTTCAGCTTGCTCCGGCTCTGAACATCCAGGGCTAGATAATCTCGGATTTCGCATCTTTTTCCATTGATATCCGTAAGAATGATTCGTTTATGACTTGGATACTGCATATGCTCGTGCAGGTTCCGCATGACGATCCGGGTCTGGCCCAGATTCGTTTGCAGCTCCCAAATCCACATATCCGCTTTTTGCTTAATAGAATCAATGCGGGTTACAACCGGGAGAAAATACCGCAGCCGGAGCTCTGTGTCCACTTCCACGCGACTTTCTTCATCGAGCTGATCAATGTCACAAATGACTCCGATCTCCTCACTCTTGGAGTTACGAACTGAAATATACTCCGTGGTATATTGGAATGGAAATATACGAAAAAGAATTAATTCCTCATAGACTTGACCCTCCACTACTCCTTGAAACACGCCACCTTGACTGCGGCTAAAAGAGATTGCACCCGGTTCAAGAATGTTAATCTCATAGGGATCTTTAGGATTCAATTCCCCGTTAACAAGATTCGGATCATTCATGCATCTCAACCCCCTTAATCTGCGACATTTCCTTCTGTGCCTCAACTAGCTTGAAGTAAGCACCTTCTGCAGCAAGCAATTCCTCATGTGTACCCACTTCAATGATCTTCCCGCGTTCAAGCACTACAAGCCGGTTCGCATTTCTTAGCGTGGATAATCGATGGGCAATCGCGAATGTCGTTCTGCCTTTTACCAGTCGCGAGATCGCTTCTTGAATTTGCCGCTCGGTCACTGTATCTACAGAAGCTGTTGCTTCATCTAGGATTAGAATTCGTGGATCGTGAATTATTGCTCGGGCAATAGACACTCGCTGCTTCTCTCCACCGGACAATTTATGGCCACGTTCCCCAACTCTTGTATCATAGCCATCCGGCAATTGAACGATGAAATCATGGGCATTGGCGATTTTTGCAGCACGCATGATTTCTAATTCCGTAGCGTCCGGTTTAGAATAGGCAATATTCTCAGCAATCGTTCCGTCGAATAGAAACGTCTCCTGCAGCACTACACCGATCTGACTACGCAGATCTGACTGGCTGATATTTCGGATGTCCACACCATCGATGGTAATGGTTCCCTCATCTGTGTCATAGAAGCGACAGATCATATTAATGAACGTCGACTTACCGGCACCTGAATGTCCGACCAGACCAATCATCTCGCCCGCACCCACTTTTAAATCCACGTTCTTGAGCACAGGATGATGTTTTTCGTATCCATAAGTAACCCGCTTAAACTCAACCTCACCATTTACGCGGCCGATGGCTGCTGGATTTACTGTATCAGGCACATCTGACGGAGTATCCATAATCTCAAAGACCCGATCTGCTGCTGAAATCGCATGGCTGGCCCAGTTGATCATTTGGCTCACCCACTGCAAAGGTCCGAGAAGCATCCCAAGGTAGGTCACCAAAGCAATTAGCGTACCGATGGATAATTGACCCTCCAGCACCGTTTTTCCGCCATAAAACCAAATTAATAACGTACCAACACCAGCAACCAACGCAAAAGCAGGAAACATCCCCTGCCATAAGCCTTCGATCCGAATATTATGCCGCACCAACTCCTTATTGGCGACCGTATAACGTGACATCTCTGTTGTTTCCTGGCCGAATGCTTTGACTACACGAATCCCCTGCAAAGAATCGCCAACCAAAGCGTTTAATCTAAAAATAGATCTCCACTGCTGGTACCAACGTCTGCCAATCATCGGCCATAACACGGTCGACAGCACCACCATAAGCGGCATAGGCAGCATAGCAAGCAGCGTTAGCTTCCAATCCATACTGAACATAATAGTGAAAATAGCGATTACCCGCAGCGATTCACCCGAGACCCAGATTACACCGTCAGTCATAAATTGCCGCATCGCCTCTGAATCATTATTCACCCGTCCAATAAATTGCGAAGATTGTCTTCGGTCGAAAAAAGATAAAGATAATTTCATCAAGGAATGATACACATCATGACGAAGATCACCCATGATTTTGGAACCAATCCATACCCCTATAAGTCCACGTACAGTCTGCATTAAAGTTATTACTAAGGACGTGGCTGCTAGCCCGATCACAATCCATAGAAGCGTCGAGCCCATATCCTTTTCTGTCAACACATTATCAACGATCATCTTCGTCAAAAATGGTGGAACAAGCTCTACCAATGTAGTAAAAATCAACATAATCGCCGCAGCGATCATTTGGATCTTATAAGGCTTAGCGTAACTCAACATCCGAAATAGAACCTTGCCGTTACTCTTGCACACCGGACAAGCTTGTGAATCTTCCGGCAGCGGATTGCGGCATTTTGGACAATTTCTTGGAAACTCTTTTTCAGAAGCGGTTGGCCGTTCCTCGCCTTTAGCTACAGCGCCAATTAATTTAGCAGCAAAACCAAATATAGAGGTAAGTGATGCTGTATAACGTATAAGTATAATCGGCCCCTCTTGGGTATCCACAAGCAACGAACCGCCGCCTACCCCGCCTACTACCCGGGCATCGGTAATATTCGAGACTAGAAGCTTTGAGACCAGTTTCCCGTCCGTCCCCCAAACGGAAACCTCCTTCTCAGTCAATACAAGCCACTGCTCACCGAATTGCCCATCTTTCATTAAATCAGATACAGAGTGAAATAAAGGTTGTTCTGCAAGCTGTATTTCTATAGACTTGGGAAGTTTATCAATAGATGTCATACATTTCTCCCCTTTCTTTACCCACCTATTTACTCACATATATTTACAGTGGTAAAGATGAAAAAATGATTATAATTGTTTTGTATGGTTACTTGAATCGAGTAGGAGGGGGCGGCTAGCCCCCGACCTCTCACACCACCGTACGTACCGTTCGATATACGGCGGTTCATGAAATATTCCGTAAGGAGTTGTATCTGTCCAATACACTCTTTAATCCATTGGCTTCCCAATATTGGTTATTCAATGCATGTTGTAGAATTGGACTCCCTGCAATTCGCCAATACCCTTTTCGGGTATTTCCCCACTCATAGGCTTTATCCTTAGGTACCCCTAAGGATATAAGTCTTTTGACTTTGGTTCTAGGGGTCTTCCACTGCTTCCAGAGGCACATTCGTAGCCTTCTTCGTATCCATTTATCCATATCTCGAAAGGTACTTGGGGTATCCGCCAGCGAGAAATAACCGCACCATCCCATGAGGTAGTGGTTTAGTTCCTTGATTCGCTCTTCCATCTTCATCGATCTCTTTCGAGAGGATATCTCCTGTATTCGAACCTTGACTCTCTGTAAGGACTGCTTCGCAATTCTCACCTTTGGTTCTTTGTCCACACTAAAACTAAATCCTAGAAACTTTCGTTTCCAGGGACGGTCTACCGCGCTCTTTACTTGGTTCACCTTCAGCTTTAGCCTCGTCTCGATGAATCGGGTGACCGTTGTCTTGACTCTCTCTCCTGCTCTTAGCGTTTTCACGTAAATATTGCAATCATCCGCATAACGAACGAAGCGGTGCCCACGTTTCTCGAGTTCTTTGTCGAGCTCATCTAGGACAATGTTAGATAATAACGGACTCAGTGGACCGCCTTGCGGGGCACCTTCCGTTGTCGGGGTTACTAACCCGTTCTCCATCACACCTGACTGAAGATATTTGCGGATAAGCAGGAGAACTTTCTTGTCCTCCACTTTCTCCGAAATCTTCATCATCAGTCGGTCATGGTTGACGCGATCAAAGAATTTCTCCAAGTCTAGGTCGACTACGAATCGATAGCCTTCTTTCATAAAGGTTCGAGCTTTCCTCACCGCATCATGCCCTCGTCTTTTCGGACGGAATCCATAGCTATGGTCGGAAAACTCTGGATCAAACAATGGAGTTAACACCTGCGCGATTGCTTGTTGAATCATTCGATCTGTCACGGTAGGTATTCCTAGTAACCTAACACCTCCGCCACCGGGTTTCGGGATTTCGACTCGGCGCACGGGGCTCGGTTCATAGGTTCCTTCTTCTATGGCATGCCGCAAGGTCTGCCAGTTTTGTACGATGTGTTCTCGTAAGGATTTTACGGACATCCCATCTACGCCATGACTTCCTTTATTCGCTTCAACACGCTTTAAGGCTTGCAGAAGATTTTCCCGTGATAGCAGTTGCTCCAACATTTTTTTTTTAACCTCTCTTTACGTGATTTATACCTTCCATTTGTGCCAAAGATGAACTCCGCCCTGCTGAAGACCCCCACGGGATTCACCGTTTCCTTCTTCAGTCAGGTCCTTTCGGATTTTTTTTTTTCTGCATTCATCGCTCATCTTGAACGCCTGGATGTATAAATCCTATTCCATGTTCAGCCCTTCCGCAGCTGTTGCAACAGCTTGCGTACTATGGCGTCTGCTGACTTCTGTGCACTCAGCCTACTCTCACAAGTAGGGTTACGAAGTATACTCGCCTATCACACAGATCTCCCCAGGTAAGAACGCTATCTTCCTCTCCATCTATCTGCTTCATTTACTCTCGTACGCCTTTGGCAGTATGGACTTTGGTTTGTTGTGCAACCTCATCCAGCCTACGTTAGCCTTGTATGAAGTTCGTATTCCTCAGACCGGAGATTTGCCGCTGGCTTCCTTCAGATTCCACCTCGCGGTGGACACCCTTGCCTTAAGCTAATGGCTACTACTGCCTTCGCCATTCGGGACTTCAACCCTATAGATAGCGCCCATGCTGGGCGCACACAAATAAAAAGACACCTCTAAAGGTGTCTTTTTGTATTACTTCCTATGGTACTGGCTATACGTTTATTTCAAAGCTTTCCATACCCAGTTCTCTACTTCTGGCAAATCAATACCCTCTTCACGAATGAATTGGTGATGTTTCTTAACGATAGCATCCATTTCATCTGCGATCGCTTTATAGTCGTTAGCATTAGGCAAGCTCAGAACAGCTTCCTTCGCCAAGTCAAAGCGGTCCATTTGATTCAATACGCGCATATCGAATGGTGTTGTGATATCGCCATTCTCGCGGTATCCGTGTACGTGCAGGTTATGGTTATGGCGATCAAAGAACAAGTCTTTAATCAGACCTTCATATCCGTGGAAAGCGAAGATAACTGGTTTATCTTTTGTGAAAAATTGATCAAACTCTTCGTCAGATAAGCCACGCGGATCTAATTTTTGACTTCTCAGTTTCAACAAGTCTACCACGTTGATATATCTAATCTTAAGGTTCGGCAGTTTTTCATGCAGGATAGAGATTGCAGCCAAGCTTTCGATAGTTGGTTCTGTACCTGCAGAAGCAAAGACAACATCAGGCTCTCCACCTTGATCGGTGCTTGCCCAGTCAATAATCTTCAGTCCTTTATCCACCAGCTCTTGTGCTTCATCCGCACTGAACCATTGTGGACGAGGATGTTTGGAAGAAACGATCAAGTTAATTTTTTGACGGTCATTTAAGACGGTGTCAAAGACAGCCAGCAAGGAGTTCGCATCAGCCGGCAAATACTCACGGATAAATTCTGGTTTTTTATCAGCCAAGTGACCTAGCAAACCTGGATCTTGGTGAGTGTAACCATTGTGGTCTTGTTGGAATACAGTTGAAGTTGCTACCACATTCAATGATGGAATATCCGCACGCCAGCTTTGATCTGTTGCTTTACGCAGCCATTTGAAATGCTGAGTAATCATCGAATCCACGACACGCAAGAAAGCTTCATAGCTTGCAAAGAAACCATGGCGACCTGTCAATACGTAACCTTCAAGCAAACCTTCTGCCTGATGTTCAGACAATTGGGAATCGATAACACGGCCATAAGAAGCTAGGAATTCATCATTCGGCTCAATCACTTGATCCAACCATTGACGTTTCGTCACTTCAAAGACAGGTCCCAGACGGTTGGACATTGTTTCATCCGGTCCGAAAATTCTGAAATTGCGGTTCTCTTCGTTCAGAGAGATAACATCTTTCATGTATTTACCCAGAACGGCCATGTCTTGTGCTATTACTTCACCTGGTTTGGAATTATCAAGTGCGAACTTACGGAAATTGGGTAAGTTTAGATCTTTAATCTGGTTGCCAGCATTAGTAACTGGGTTCATTCCCATACGTCTGTCGCCAGTTGGCAGAATCTCAGCAAGTTCAGCGTTCAGACGACCATTGTCATCAAATAATTCTTCTGGTCTATAGCTGTTCATCCACTCCAATAACGCTGGAGCATGTTTCATATTCTTTTGATCCACTGGAATCGGCACCTGATGGGCACGGAACGAGTTCTCATTCGGAACACCATCCCATTGCTTTGGACCCGTCCAGCCCTTAGGAGAACGGAAGACCAACATTGGCCAAACCGGACGCGTAAGGTCATTGTTGTCACGTGCATTCTTTTGAATCGCTTCAATTCTTTCTACGATGGTATCAAGCACCTTAGCCATTTCTGGATGCATTAGATCAGGATTTTCGCCTTCAACGAAGAACGGTTCCCAACCCATACCTTTAAAGTATGCAGTAATTTCTTCTTTGGATTGACGAGACAGAATCGTTGGGTTACTGATTTTGAAACCATTTAAGTGCAAGATCGGCAGAACTGCACCATCAGTAACTGGATTGATGAACCGGTTGGAGAACCATGAAGCCGCTAATGGGCCAGTTTCAGCCTCTCCATCGCCAATAACAACAGCGGAGATTAAATCTGGATTATCCAGAATTGCACCTACACCGTGGGATAGAGAATAACCTAATTCGCCACCTTCGTGGATCGATCCAGGTGTTTCAGGGGCAGCATGGGAAGCAACTCCACCTGGGAAAGAGAATTGTTTGAACAATTTCTTCAGACCTGAGATATCTTGTGTAATTTCCGGATAAATTTCAGTATAGCTACCATCGAGATAGGAGTTCGAAACCATGACCTGACCGCCATGACCAGGACCCTCGATATAGAACATATTCAAATCATATTTAGTAATGACCCGATTCAAATGGGCATAAATAAAGTTCTGGCCGGGAATAGTTCCCCAGTGTCCAATTGGCTTAATCTTTACGTCTGCTTCTTTCAGCGGTTCTCTTAACAACGGATTATCTTTCAAATACAGTTGACCTACAGAGATGTAGTTAGTTGCGCGCCAGTATGCATCAAGCTTCTCTAAATAAGTTTTTGATGAGTAATCAACATCCATGGATAATACCATTTCTTCCACTCCCCAAAATTTTTTCTGTGTCTACATTGCAGTAATTTCTTCCACAAGTACATCATACCGCCGCCAAAAATTAATTCAACCTTTTCAACAAATGATACGGTCCAATTTTGTGAAAATATGAACATAGTATGAAAAACGGTGTCAATTGTCTGTAAAAATACGTCAATATTAATATATATGTAAAAATATGGGCTGTAGTTTGCGGGGATATTTGCTACTCGTCCTTCATCTATTTTGCGCAAAATAAAAAAAATAAGACCGAGAAAAATTCCCCAGTCTTACTTTTAATGAACGGACACAAAGGTATTAAATTTTAAGTATTTATAGTGGAAGCGCATATGGGAGAATTCAAAGGGTGTGCCATTATCTAAAAAGAAAATCCCTTCCATAATGCTTACTGGTTCATTCGCCTGCAAATGCAGCAGCTCTTGATCCGTAGCCTCAGAGGGTTCTGCGGATATCGATAAAAAGGATTTGGTTACCGCCAGGTTCCGTGAATCCTCCAAATAATTAAAGATAGATCCTTCAATAATAGTCTGATTTAAGTTCTGCACGATTTTGATTGGGATATAACCCGTTTCAATCATAAAGGGTTCATCATCAAAAAGACGCAAGCGAACGATTTTGTATACAAAATCATGTGGTCCTAAAAACAGATCCCGTTGCAGTTCTTCCGTTGGTGGAATGACCTCGAATTTCAGAACTTTAATCTTTGGCTTCTTCCCATTCATTTGAAAATTGTCGGTGACACCTAAATTAGAGCCTTCGTAGTTAAAAATAGATTCATTTTTTATGTATAAAGGATTTATAAATGTCCCTGAGCCACGCTTTTTAAAAATAATGCCGGCATTTGCCATTTTAGTCAGAGCACTTTTAATAGAACTACGACTCACTTGATAAGTTTCACTAAGCGTTCGTTCATCCGGTAATTTCATATCGGGAAACTGCCCAGCAAAAATTTTCATTTTTAAGTCATCAATAATTTGTTTGTAGACAAACTGTGTCATGAAGTACTCCTTTTCAGGTCGATACAAGTTTTATTTCAATCTTTACTATAACATAATAACCAGACGTTTATAATCTATCCGGCCACCTTATTTACGACGGCGATTTGTCATGCGATTGTACATCACTAAACCGGCAATGACCATGCCCAGCGTTCCCATACTACTCGCTGCTTCAGCCTGCATACCAAACAAAATGCACAGGTTAGTGACCAAGCTTTTTGTAAGTACAGCAACAATAATTAACATCAACGGGCGCCAAATGTTGTATCTTCTCATCCAGGCAACACTCCTAATCCAATTTTCTCAAACTATCTATCGATTTCATCTATTATATCACAAGATGGTAACCGCATTCATTTCCTATAACCGTAAAGGAATCGAAGCCGACCTGCTATTTTTTATTAATTCTATATCTTAAAATGGTTTTCAACTTATCGTGTTCTACTTTTCTAGCATCCGACAGATAAATTTCTCTATGAACAAGCGTTTTTAGCACATAATTGTTTTCATCTATAAACATTTTTAATTGTTGGAATGATTCAGGTTCACTATCATATGAACCAATATGCAAGATTTGCACCGATAAGCCATCTTCTAATTCATCAAAATATGCCTCTTTCAATAGGGGGTGAGGTTTCTTTTTATTTACTATCTCAAAAGCTCTTTCTACCGTCTCTCTTGTTACAAAATCCGGTTGTCTTATCATTATTGTATATAGTAATTCATCTTTTATTAAATCCTTGTGATTTCTACCTTCCTCTGTCAAATCCCATAATCCTTCGAGTGGATATACCGTATAATCAAAATAACCCTCCGGAGTAAATCCATTTTTAGGCATCATTTTCACCGCATAGGCCAGAGAGTATAGAACCCCGACTCTTTCTGAAAAATCCTCATGATTAGGATTACCTTTACCTTTTATACAGATGAATTTCTGTTTCCCAACTTCTAATAATTGCGGCTTAGCTTTGGGTTGATATAACTCCTTTTCATGCTTTCTATATTCATGTTTTGGCATTTTACTTCCCCCTATCTTTTTCTGTATTCTAGCATAGCGAACATGACGTCTATGCGTCATATTCGGTTTCAATTCCTCCGCTCCTCCTATCCGTCAATTACGCCTTTATTCGACTTTTGGTCTGGACTTATCCTTTTTCACGGATTATAATAACGAATGCACACCAAAAGACGAACATTAAGGCGGAAATCATGAGAAAATATATGCAAATATTCCTAGGCACTTCATTTTCTAGCCTATCCCCAAAAGAAATTCAAATTTTAAAGGACCATCTCTTCTGTATCAACACGGATGGGATGATAGAAATGATTGTTGCACCGAAGCACCCCGACTATCAACCCTTGCTTGATGCTTATCAAGGTCAGGACAATTTTCATGTATTAGCTGAAGGCCAGTATTTTTTGCCCGGCTTTATCGACCTGCATGTTCACGCGCCACAATGGGCTCAATCTGGAACTGCATTAGATATTCCACTCTATGATTGGCTAAATACTTATACCTTCCCACTGGAGTCTAAATTCTCGGACCTGGCTTTTGCAAAAAAAGTCTACGATGACGTGGTTGGCACTTTGCTCGCAAACGGAACAACTACAGCACTTTATTTTGCAACGGTGCATAAAGAGGCCAGTTTATTATTGGCTAAAATATGTGCGGAAAAAGGGCAACGTGGACTCGTTGGAAAAGTGGTTATGGACGATCCGCAGGGAAATCCTGAGAATTACCGCGACTCCGACACCCACACCGCACTAGTGGATACGGAAGAATTTATACTAGCTGTACAAGAACTCGCTAAATCTACTAAACAAGGCGTATATCCGGTAGTGACACCAAGGTTCATTCCAAGCTGCACTAATGAGGCTTTACAAGGCTTGGGAGAACTAGCCGCTAAATATGATACGTATGTTCAATCGCACTGTAGTGAAAGTGATTGGGCGCACGGTTATGTGCAAGAACGGTTCCAGAAGAACGATGCTTTTGCCTTGCATGATTTTGGTCTGCTCAGTGATAAATCTGTAATGGCACATTGTAATTTTTTAGATGAAGATGATGTGAATTTGTTTGCAGAGACAGGAACAGCTATTGCTCATTGTCCGATATCCAACGCGTATTTTGCCAATAGTGTTATTCCGATCGCTGACTTCCATGCCAAAGGCGTGGAGATTGGTTTAGGCTCTGATATTTCCGGAGGTTTTTCACCTAGTCTCTTCGATAACATTAGACAAGCCGTAATGTCTTCAAGAATGCTGGAGGATGGTGTGAATCCTTCCCTGTCTGCACCAAATCGCGGAGTACCCGGATCACGGATTACGATCCATGAATCCTTTTATCTTGCTACCGCTGGCGGCGGGGAAAGCTTAAGCTTACCTATCGGCCGGTTACTAGAAGGTTATACCTGGGATGTTCAAATTATTGATACGAAATTACCGTCGGCGAAATTGCCCATCTTTGATGAGAATGAGGATTTGCAAGATATTTTTCAAAAGATAATGTATCTGGCCCGGCCTGAAAATATCCGTGAAGTCTGGGTACAGGGTGAAAAAGTTCATTCGCGTTAAAGATTAATTAAACTAAAAAACTTAAGGTGGGCATCGGAGTGAAAACACAAGCAAACGTACAAGAGCAAGCACATTTGGAATCACAGCTATTAACTGTCCTACCCGATGAAAAAGTTTCATTTAGTAAATCCGTCATTCTCGGTTTTCAACATGTATTGGCTATGGATGTCTATGTAGTGCCATTCCTTATTGCGATGTTAATCGGCTTACAACCCAATCAGTCCAGCGCGTTAATCCAATCCACCTTTATTGCCGCAGGACTTGCAACGATTGTGCAAACCTATTTCTGTATGAAGCTGCCTATCGCTCAAGGTCCTTCTTATGTTCCGCTTGGTGCGATCGTCAGTATTTATGCGGCTAGTGGTGGCGGGGAGCTCGGTTGGAGCTCCGTGTTAGGTGCCAGCTTAATCGGGGCCATCCTGGTTATTATTTTGGGCTATGCTGGAATTTTTAATAAAATCGTCAAAAACTTTATCCCACCTATCGTAGGCGGCACAATCATTTTCATTGTAGGTCTATCTTTATTGCCTGTTGCGATCAGAGATAATATCTACGGAGCCTCCGGCGCTTCAATTAATCAAAACGTATTATTAGCCCTTATTTCAGGCGCTACACTGCTTATTTTTGTGATTCTCGGTACTTTGTTCCGTAATAAAGGATCTATCTTCCGAATTCTTTCCGTAATGATGGCGTTAGTAGTCGGATGTATTTCGGCTAATATTATGGGCGTTTTAGATTTCTCAGCGATAAGCAACGCTAAATGGTTTAGCATGCCGCGGATCGCTTTTGTTGATTTCGGCTTTTCCTTCAACTTTTCAGCTATTATCACCATGGTTATTATTTATATCGTGCTGCTGGCTGAAACAACAGGCACCTGGTTTGCGGTCAGCAATGTAATCAATAAACCTTTGACAGACAAAAATATTAACCGCGGCGTAATTGGAGAAGGAATTGGCTGTCTTATTGCCTCTGTGCTCGGTTCGACTCCTGTTACAGGTTATTCAACTAATGCAGGGATCATCTCCATTACAGGTGTTGCCAGCCGCCGGGTCTTTCTCGCTGTAGGAGGATGGTTTGTCCTCTTTGGTTGTTCTGGTAAACTCGCCGCTTTGATCTCTTCCATTCCATCCGCTGTAATCGGCGGCGTCTTCGCCATCATCTGCGGCATCATCGCAATTAATGGTGTGCAAGTAATGAAGAATGTAACTATCGGCGAAAAAGAAATGTACATTATTGCCTTACCTATGATCATCACCTTGGCGTTGGTACTCATTCCTGGTGACTACTTGAACTCTTTACCTACATTCGTGCAGTATTTATTAGGCTCACCTATCCTAGCTGCTTCATTGGCAGCGATCTTATTGAATAAATTATTACCTAGTGGAAAATAGAAAATAAAAAGGAGCAGCCCCTAAAGGAATCGATAGATCTCCTTTAGGGGCTGTCTTTTTTAAAGATCATCCCATATTGGCCCCTGTCCACTGCCTATTTCGATCCTTAAAGGCGTTTGACTAGACCAGGCTAAAGTCCCTGAATATATTGTTATTATTTATCCTATTCAAGGGCTTTTATTAAATGGTGGGGGTGATCATTCTGGCTATCCGTTACAGCATCATAATTCCAACCTATAACCGACTTCAGCAGCTGCTACTTACACTCACTTCATTCGAGACACAGACCTATCCGAAGGATCGATTCGAGGTGATCGTCGCAGATGACGGTTCTACAGATGGTACCAAGGAAATGGTCGAAAGCTTTCAAACTTCTTATCCGCTTATTTATGTCGCTCAGCAGGAACAACGCGGCCGTTCTGCCGTGAGAAATCTGGGGCTGAGTCAGGCAAAAGGGAAATACGTCATCTTCTGCGATGCTGATTTTCTAGTATTCCCTGACTTCATTAGGATCGTAAACCAGTATCACCGTAAATATCCTAAGTCCATAATTTCAGGTATTCCACACTCATGGGATGACGCTTATACCCACTACTACCCAGACTTTTCTCCTGAAGAAAAAGAGCATTGCCGCAATACACTTTCGCCTTCTAACTTATGGAATCCCGACTTCGAATCAGCGACTGAAATCATCCCATTAATCACACCCAATGATATCCTTCAGCAGACGGAGACGTTATCAAAAGTCACCTTTCCCTCAAGAGTTCCTCCAAATACTAAAAAGCAATTTGCCAGCACAGATGTAGCCCCTTGGATGTTACTCGTCACACGTTGTGTGTCCATAAGACGCAGCCAATTAACTCGTGCTGGAGGTTTTAATGAACAGTTTATCCTCTATGGACTCGAAGATTGGGACCTTGGGTATCGACTGCATCGATTAAAAATCCCTTTTCACAGCATCAAAGAAGTTGTCGGCGTTCACCAAGAACATCCAACCCACTTCAGAGGGAATCTCATAAATATTGAGAATCTAAAAATTATGTTCAAAAGCTACGGGTTCAATGACTCCTCCCTAAATCTGTTCGCCCTTGTTCCCCCAAACGAAGACTTAGAGAAGTACAAACATACTATACGGGTCTTGCGCAGAGGATACCGAACGAAGTTAACACGTTCATCAGCAATATTAATGAGAAGAACGTTACGGATTGCCGCCAAACAGCTCTATGAACCCAAGGATACCGCCGTATACCAAGAGTCGTTAAGACGGATAAGTGTAAAAGTAAAGAGAAGAAAAAGCCGGGTTGCCCGGGTTTTGCGAGAGATTTTGGTGAAGGCTGAAAAACTGGGAGAATGATATCTAAAAACACATTAAGCCGGGCATCAAATGATGTCCGGTTTTCACTTATTTTCTCAATTTATTGGGTAGCGGAATATGCCTAATCGACTCAATGGGATGATAGAGCAGCATCCACGGACCAGAAAAACGCATAACCCCTTTAATTCTTTGGCGATAATCCGGTTTGTAACAATGAACAGGACATTTGGCACAAGCTGTTTTCTCTTCACCAAATTTACAATAGGCTAGCCTCTTCAGCGCATACTCATTTAATTCCTGACATTCCTCACAAAACCCCTTATGATGATGTTTTTTCTTACAATATATACGAATCATTTTGGTAACAAGCTCTTGCTCTTTTTGAATTTTAGGACCCTCATTTAACTGCCGGTTTACCTTTGTTATCATATATGAACCCCCTTGTAACTTGTACAATAAGATCTCATGTAATTATAAAGGGTAAACCTACTGTGAAACCAGCCTTAACGCTGAACTTCCTTAATTCCCTCACATACCGGGGTTGAAAGCGATAATTGTATAAATCAATTTTTTTAAAAAAACTTGTAACGTTTATAGCTTTTTACGGATATATAACTTGAGGAGGTGAATGGATGCAGGACAACGAGCAATTATACAGGGAATATTCAACCCAAGTATATAAATTCGTATTTAGCCTTTGTCATAATCACTTGCTGGCAGAAGAAATTACCCAAGAAACTTTTTATAGAGCTATAAAATCGATAGACAAATACGATGGGACCTGCAAAGTATACGTATGGCTCTGTCAAATTGCTAAACATGTGTGGTATCAGGAGCTGGACAAGCAGCGCAAGCGGAAGTCTGAGGAATTAGAAGACGCTTCTTTGGCTAACGCAAATTCAACAGAATCCCAGTTCATTTTTGCTCAGGACAAAATGGATTTATTTAAACAACTTCATTTACTTGATCCAAATACCAAAGAAGTATTATATCTGCGTTTAACCGGAGAATTCAGTTTTCGGGAAATTGGCGAAATTCTTGGAAGAGATGAGACCTGGGCAAGAGTTACCTTTTACCGTGGAAAACAAAAATTGATGAAAGGAAGATCTTCATGAAATGCGAGATTATTCAGGATTTATTACCTTCCTATATTGAAAAGCTAACCTCTGTACATAGTAACGAAGAAATCGAAAAACACCTGCAATCCTGTGAAAGCTGCCTTCAATCCTATAATGAAATGACCGCCACAGCAAATCTAAGTGTGCCTATTATTGATAAAGAGGAAGTTAACAAACTCAATTATTTTAAAAAAGTGAAAAAAAAGAATATAAAAACTCTCATTTATTCCGTCTTATCGGTACTTATACTGGCTACGGCCCTTATTGGATTTTTTGTTATCGGTTTCCCTGTATCCTCTAAAGATGTAGTCATAGATTATCAGAAGACAAAGGATCGTTTGGAGGTTCATCTAACTTTGGAAAATGGCAAGGACCTCGTGTTCTCAGGAAAAACTAAATTTATCCGCGATGAGAATAATAATGTAATCGGTTCTGAAACTAGGTATACGCCTAGAGGTTTACTTCATAATCCCTTTGATGATGTCGGAAAAAAAGTTATGTTGGGGACGGAGATTCATACCGATCTGGATTTTCCAAACAAGTTTATTCTTGAATTCAAAGATAAATCTATGACGTTTGTTAATGGTGTTTTAGTGGAGTAGACATGCCGCAAAAATAAAAAAAGACACCTTTCAAGGTGTCTTTCGCTTTACACCTACCAAAAAAGTTAGCATTTTTGTTCGTTTTTTCGCTAAAATATAGGGTTATCGATTTACTAAAAGTATCTTATAATAAAATTACACATGGATATTTCACCCCTTTGTGAACGCGCGTTTATAGATTGACCCATTAACCACTTAATAGGAGGAATGGTTATGCAATATGGTTATTTTGATGAAAAAAACAAGGAATACCTCATTACCAAGCCGAATACGCCTGCCCCTTGGGCGAATTACCTCGGCTCGCCGGAATATGGCGCGATCATCTCAGGTAACGCAGGCGGTTATAGCTTTGTAAAATCTGGCGCAAATGGGCGGCATATCCGTTACCACTTCAACTCTAAGGACGAGCCCGGACGCTATATTTACGTGAGAGATTTGGAGAACGGGGATTATTGGTCCGGCTCCTGGCAGCCTGTGGGTAAAGATCTGGAGCAATATAAGTCCGTATGCCATCATGGAACCGGATACACGAACCTCGTCTCGGATTACGATAACATCCATACAGAATCATTATATTATGTGCCACTGAACAAAACCTACGAGGTGTGGCGCATGAAGGTGCGCAATGATGACTCCAAAGCACGCAAGCTGGCTCTCTTCGGATTTGTTGAATTAACCAACAATAACAACTACGAGCAGGATACCGTCAACCTTCAGTACACTTTGTTTATTTCACGGACCTACTATAAAAATAATATGATCCTTCAAGTCATCAATGAAAACACCCCCGAAGAACAGACCTGGAGATTCTTCGGCGCTGCAGGTGCAGAAGTTACCGCTTATGACGGTGACCGGGATACGTTCCTAGGCGATTACCGCAGTTATGGCAATCCAGCCTCTGTCGAGAACGGCCAATGCTCCAATTCATTAAACTACAATACTAACTCCTGCGGTGCCCTGCAGATTAACGTAGATTTGCAGCCGGGAGAAGAGAAAGAAATCGCATTTCTACTGGGACAGTATGATGAGAAAGGCGCTTCCGAGATTCTCAGCCATTATAAAGACTTGTCCGTGGTAGATAAAGAACTCGAAGAGTTAAAAGCATTCTGGCACAGCAAGCTTAACCGCTTCCAGGTCCAGACACCAAGCGATAACCTGAACAACATGATCAACACTTGGAATGCATATCAATGCTTTATCACTTTCATCTGGTCACGAGCAGCCTCTTTCCAATACTCCGGTCTTCGTAATGGACTGGGCTATCGGGATACGGTGCAGGATATTCAAGGCATCATTCATCTGGATCATGAGATGGCCCTTGAACGTCTTAGACTGATGATATCCGCCCAGGTTTCCAACGGCGGTGGACTTCCGTTGGTGAAATTTGACCACAATCCTGGGCATGAGGGCACACCGGATGATCCGGAATATGTACGGGAAACTGGTCATCCCCATTATCGGGCCGATGACGCTTTATGGCTGTTCCCAACCGTCATTAAATACTTGAATGAAAGTGGCAACTGGGATTTTACAGATGAAATAATCCCTTATTCGGATAAAGGTGAGGGCACTGTGTACGAGCATTTGCGCCAGGCGCTTCAGTTCAGTCTGGATCGTATGGGCGCACACGGCATGCCGGTTGGGCTTCATGCCGACTGGAACGATTGTCTACGGCTTGGAGCGAAGGGCGAGTCGTTGTTCGTCGCATTCCAGCTGTATATGGCATTCAAGGTGTTCATGGAAATTGCACAAAATAAGAACAAGCCTGAAGACATTCAATGGGCGCAGGGCCTGCTTGATGAGCTGGACGATAACATTCAAAAGCACGCTTGGGAGAACGATCAATTCGTCCGCGGATTTACAGAAGACAACTATACCATCGGCTCCTGGGAGAATGATGAGGCCAAAATTTGGCTTAATCCGCAAAGCTGGGCCGTATTAAGTGGTGCAGCCCGCCCGGATCAGGCGAAGCTCTCCATGGACAAAGTGTATGAGAATCTGCGGACCGATTACGGCACTATGTTATTCTACCCACCGTTCCGTGAATACGGTTTGCCAGTAGCGTTGATGGCTCTTTTCAACGCCTCAACTAAGGAAAACGGCGGCATCTTCAGCCAGCCGCAGGGATGGCTCATTCTGGCGGAAACCATGATTGGCAACGGTGGGCGCGCGTTCGAATACTTCCTGAATTGCAGTCCGGCCAGCATGAACGATAAGGCCGAAATCCGCAAACTCGAGCCTTATGTACATGGCCAGTTTGTCGAATCCAAGGACAGCCCATATCAAGGCCGGGCCCATGTCCACTGGCTGACCGGCACCGCTTCAACCGTGATGGTCTCCTTGGTGGAAGGTATTATGGGGGTTCAACCGCAATTTGATGGCCTTCGCCTCAACCCGTGTGTTCCTTCCGACTGGACAGACTTTTCCATGGTCCGGGAATTCCGTGGGAAGAAGCTGAACATCCAGGTGGAGAACAAGAAAGGTGTACAAAAAGGGGTTACCCATATCGTTATTAACGGTGAAGAAATTCAAGGCAACCTGATCCCCGTCGCCAAAATGGCGCCAGAAAACAACGTGCTCGTTATTATGGGTTAAAGCGTATTTATGAGGAATAGATAGGAGGACGGACCGATAAGGTGCGTCCTCCTGTTTTTACAATTAGAACGAGGTTATTTCAAAATTTTATTTAACTCCTCAGCTTGTTTCCTGCTATTAATTCTGGCGTAGAAATAGAAAGCTATAGTGTGCAGTATAACCGATAACAACAACATTCCAGGCAACCAGGGGCTTATGAAGTTGAACATTTCTTTTGAGAATAACCACACCATTCCCATTCCGCCAAATATACTGAAGGTCGAAGAAATCAGAATATTCCAAAGCGGTCTTAACGTGAAATAGTTCCACAACACATTGTACATCACTCCGAATATCCCCGCGGAAATAATGGCGATACCTGCAATACGCCATAGATATAACATATCAATAGATTGATCCTTGAAAAACACAGTTAACAGTAGCGTTATCCATAAAGAAGTTAAAGTAAACACTTGAAAAAACGAATTTTTTAATTGATTAACCATGATAGTTCCTCCTGAAATTTTTAATATAATAGCGGCTGACAAAATAACAAGAACCATTCGTCAGAATCACTTTTATTCTCGCATTATCCGTTGCTGAGAACTCTTTTATGTAGCTGGTGTTGATTATGGTCTGATTATTAATTTTTATAAACTGAGGTGAATTCAGAACTTCTTCAACAAATTTCAATCGTGTATTAAGAAGAAACATTTCTCCCGTAATTACACGTACACTGCACATACGGCCTTCCGGCTCTATGACCGCGATTGAGCTGGATACAATCGAGACATTGCGATCATTTTTGGCGTTGATGACCATGATCCGTTTCTCCGATGTTTGAATGGCTACTTCGATATTTGCCCAATGTTCCTTTTCAGCCGGGTGGGTTGTTACTTTCGTAGTACCCCGGTCCATTTCTATGTCCTCTTCAAAAATGATTTCCAAGTTGTGCTGCCTCCTCTCAGGTTTCATATTATTATCAAAAAAGGCCTATGACCACTATCTTACGTTTTCTTGCATTAATTTGTCTGTTTGTTGCAAGATAGCTGTTTCCGCTTCCTCCCCGAACGAAAAAAAGACTGCCGGGACCTTCCCGACAGCCTGAACTCATTCTCATAATTGGCAAACCAAGTTTCTTCGCCTGTAACAATCCTCTACAACCTCGGGTCGATCTCTTTCTCTTTCGTTACCTCGAATAACAAGTTTGCTGCAATTTGCTTGTAGTCCTCGTTGTCAGACGAGATCTCATCCAGCTTCACTTCTAGCATTTGTCTGCCCAGCCGGTGTTCGATTAAGGACGTACGAAGCTTAGGAGCGATATTCTTCTGCTTCATCAGCTTGGCATACTTATGTGGAAACTTGTAGTCGTACCCGTAGATGATCGACAGGTAGCCCGGATTGCGGACCTTCATGTATGGGACTACCCCCTGCTGTTCTTGCTCCGGTTTGATTACAATTCCCTCCATATGTTTCTCTACCGTTATCTTTGCGAAATACTCCTCTGCTCTGATGTAAGCATCAGGCTCTTTCAAGTCCAGAACCAGAAATTCATCATCATTTAAAAAACTGTATAGTTCGGAGGTTTTGCCGTCAGGTAACCGTTCAGCGCCATTCTCCAGCACTTCCTTCAGGATTGCAAAAGGTTTGTATGCTAATTCCGCATCACCCGCATACAGCTCCAGTTGCTGCTTGTATACTCGGTAGGCTTCGTCACGCTGGTCAAGATCTACATACGATTCTCTTATGTCACGGACATGCTTAAAAGTCTGGTAAACATGAGACCCATAGTTATTGTTAAGCGTCTCTTTCGACATATGGTGCTGGTCTTGTTCAAACCCGCTTACTTCAAAATCCTGTATCAGTTTACCCAGTGACTCCTCAAATCCATATTGTCTTAAGAAATCCAGCTCTGTCTCCAGCGCTTTGCCAATTGGCCGGAACTGACGCTCAATTAACCCATCCCCAAGCGCTTTCCAAGGCAGCAGCTCGCCATCCAGTAAAAGCACACGGATCCCCTGCTCAGCCATATAGGTTCCGAATTTATGAAGCAGCTGTTCGTAGATAGGCGTCAGATCGACCGCCTGAACCTTATAGCCGTTCCGGCTAATTGCGTAACACTGCTCTAAGTTCCGATAAAGGTACAAACTACAGCGTGATCCCATATATTTAGGCTGCAGAACGACTTCTGAAATACGACGTTCGGCAAAATAATCCAACCCTTTTCGCAGAGACTCAAGCTCACCGGCAGCCACATCCTTATCCGCAGGTGACATCGTCCCGGAGATGAAGTTGACCCGGTTCTGCGAGGAATACTGCAGTCTGCGCACAGACTCGTAATCAAGCTCCAGCAAGGATACGGTTTGCTTTTCCCGGAACAGGATAGGTAGCTCTTCGTGCACCGTAGTCACATGCGATTTTTGACTTTTATAGAAAGGTTTAAACGACATGCGAACAGAAGTTAGTTCATTACCCTGCGCACTCCCTGTGTCAAGGTGGAGTTTGTTTTTGATCCGAAAAGTCTGCTTGGCTGCAATATGTCCGAAGAGATGAAAGGGGTGATTACTCACAGCCTCTTGCTTTAGGAAATCAAGCTGTTCCTCAAAGGAAACCTCACGATCCAGCCGAAAGTTACGCTGATGGCGTAGTGAATTCGTATCCAGCTTACCAATGTACTTATTACGGCAAGGAGCATGGGTAACATAAAAAGAAGGACCTTGCATACCGATATAGCGGTAAAAGGGCTGGGATTGCTCCACTAAAGCCGAAAATTTACTAAAAAGCGCGGGATCCTCCTTAAGCACTTGGGTGGAATCAAAGTACGTTCTTAGCAGTTCCGGATCGGTTCCTTGAATCTCCCCCTTTACGTACTTGTATACAAAGTTCTCGTGATTGCCCATAACAAATAGGAAATGCTCGCGGTTATCAAATAAGAACTCAATCGTCTCCCGCGTCTTTTTACCCTTATCAATCCAGTCACCAGCAAGAATGACTCGTGTGTTACTGAGCTTATCTGTTGCACTTAACTTACCTTCGTGCTCCCGGTAGCCGTAATTACGTAATAGTCCCCGAAGCTCTTCGACACACTCATGAACATCCCCAACCACAATATACTCTTGTGCTTGTAGAAGTACCGTAGATGCATAAGTATCCCAATCCTGTATAATCACCCGGTAGTCCGGATTAGGTATCCCATCACCCTCGAGAATAAAATCTTTAGCACGCACTTTATAAATCTTGTTGTAACCTTCCCGTGACAGAACAGGCAAGACTTCTTTTCTGAGCCGGTTTAAATGATTGGAGATCAGCTTCTTCGAGCGCTCTGAGGCGTAGTAATCCTCCCGTTTGCGGTAATCAAACAGAATAACCTCCAGATTGTAATTATTTTGCCCGGCGATCTCACGGACTTTACTACGATAATCTTCGGATAGCCCAATGGTATCCATCACCACAAACTCCGCATTAATCGGAAAAGAAGTGACTAACTTCAATCTCTCAAACAATAATTGAAAGGTATGCGAACTCGCCTCCAGCATAACCTGATCATACTTATCATAGTCGTAGCCCAATATCTCCTGACGGATACTATCCGAGGATAAGTACTGCACATTCGTACGTAACCCTTTAGAAACATCCTCTAGTTTTAACTGCGGGATCAGAACTTCTTTAGCAAAGGTCGATTTCCCACATTCCGTTGCTCCTACAAGCAGAAATATGGTATGTACACGTGTCTGAATTTCCACTGTCTATTCCTCCTTTCTTCGCACAATAGCGCATTGCGTCGTACGGATCTCGCCAACCCGGTCACCAACCATCAAATATTCGACCTCGACTGCTAAACCTTGAATCGTATCCAAAACCCATTGCCCGAACGCTTGCTGTCCCATTTCCCACTTGTGATCCTCATGCCGGAATCCTTCCAGCTCATAATAACGATTGAAATCAGCATTCGGTGTGGTCACAATAAGCTGTTGAAAATTCACATTACCGATTATTTGCTGAATAAGCTCTGCTGCCTCACCTTCGCTCATGTGCTCTACAACTTCTGTTAGAATCACATCAACCTGCTCCCCGTTGTACGACTCCAGAAAATGGTCCAGTGAGCCAAAGGTTGCAATGTTATCAATGTCCTTAGCTTTCGCTTTCCGATTCACAACCTCCAGCAGCTCCTCAGCTATATCTACCGCATAATAGGTACTCTCTATTTTCCCGGCAAACGGAATTGCATAGAAACCTTCTCCGCAACCGATGTCCAGAATCGGCTTATTGAATGGAAGCACACTCGAAATAAAAGTACGCCGCTGCATCGCAGTACCGCCATACTCCAGCCCAATAGAATACTGGTCCGTTTGTTCGATGGAGGCTTTATATCGCTTGAACCGTTCCTTCGAGGTAAGGAAATTCCTTGCAAATAGACTTCTTATATAAAAGGGTGCATCAATGACGTTAAGGCTGCGGATATATTTATCCAAGATAGCATCCGAAATATCTATGTACTCATCCCCAAATATGGATAAGAACAAGGACAGCACACCAACAACATGCAAGAGGTGATACAAGCTTTTATGTGTGGTAATCGTCAGCGAATAGCTCTTATGTGCCTGATGCTGCAAGGAGAAGGTATATCCCTTTAAATGCTTTTGGAAAAATTCAATATAGTGTATCCGCTCAACCTGAACCATATTAATGAAAAAAGAATGCTCATATCCTTCCGCATCCCGTTCATCCTGGGCTTTGAAGGGTGTAGAGAAAAACTCATTGACCGCATTAAGCGGAAATAGAGGTGTATTAAACCGGGAGACATTTAAATACTCAAAGCTCTCGCTTCCGTTCTGCTTGTAGGATATATCGTTATCTGCATCCTTAAAATAAACGTTATAAGTTGCCTCATCAGAATACCATCCATAAGCCACTCCCTGACGAACCGGACGAAGCTGCATACCTGTCACTGGATTTTTTTTAATTAAAAAAGTGAATTTTGGATTCGTAGATTTCAGTTGTACAATAGCCACTACCATCTTCCTCCTATCAATCTTTCTATAGGGCCCGTCCCCATACTTCCTGTAAAGCTTCTCGAAATAGAGCATCCAGCTGATGATCTCTGTTGTTCTCCTTAGCATTCAAGGACGCCGCCACCTTATCCAACACTTGGAACTGTTCTTCTAAATAATCGTTAATCACGGTTAGCTGCGGTCCGTAGTCTAGTTCTTCACCGGATTTTTTTCGTGCCAGCAATTGCTGAATCACCTGCCACAGCTCTTCATCCTTCGGAATAAGCCGCTCTACCAGTACATCGAACTCCATCGGCGGCATCTCTCCATATCGGTGAGTCCACTCACAAGCTAGAACGGGACGAAGCACATAAAAGTACTTTTTGATCTTGACCTGTTCGCCTTGCAGATAATCACGGTAGTTCCCTCTTGCCATGTTTAAATAATGGTACATACAAGACTTCCGCGAAAATGTGTACGGGGAGATGCTTCTAAGCTTCTCTGCTATACTGTACTTTTCTGCATATTGAATGGGTGATTGCAGCCACTCCAGCAGCGGTGGATTTGACTTCCGGAATAAATTCAGTGCTTTACGCAAATCCCAGCCATTGATATCAAGCATATTGTTAATAGGACGCTCGATCACATCCCGCTTATCAAAAATAGATAGATACCATTCCGGTTTATGCAGATAAATAAATCTCACATCATAATCACTGTCCTGCGATGGGAATCCCCAGGCCCGGCTGCCTGATTCGCAGGCATACAATATTGTAACTTGCTCCTCATATTCAATCTGTTCCAGCTGCTCACAGATAAGCTTGTTTATAGGATCCATCTTCATCCCTCCAGATCGGTTACTTCCCTATTCTCTACCATTGATACTATTCGAACGCCTCTTCAGAATTGCTTCGGCTTCATGGATCTATCTTCGCTCATCTTCCCTGTAACGAACAGGGCGGAAGTATGGCGGCGGCCAAAAATACTTCCATTTTATTCAACTCTGGTGCTTAATATAATAAGTACTACTATTTCTAATGGATTCGCTACAGGCTGGAGGGATACAAATGGCCCGGGAAAGTTTTGACAAGGAGATTCAATTTCTTCGCATGCTCTCTTTAGCGGGGGGAGCTTACAGCAGACAACAATTCGCCGATCGTCTCGGCATTTCTGTACATACCTATGACAAAACGCTGCGCAACCTGAAGGGCATGGTAACCGTATTACAACAAGACCTGCCTACAGAACAAGGAACGGAACTCTCTGAATGGCTCCGCTATAACTATTATGAATCTGCCGACCCGCTGCTCCTGTTCTTGTTCCGGGCGAAGTCGCTTAAGGAAACGGAGAGCATCCGGCTTACTCTACTATTAACTGCGCTTCAGACTCAGGAGCTAACGGCTAAAGATCTACAGGATGTCTGCAGTGAGCAAATGCCAACCGATTGTCCAATGCCCGATGAGAAGACCATCCGTGGAGATCTGAAATATCTTGAGGAAGTTGGCGTTATTCTTCGTGTAAATGAGGGCCGTCCTTATCGATACAAGGCTGCTAACGATCTGATTGATCAATTATCGGGCGATCAGCTCTTGGATCTTTACGACTATGTTGATGTCATCGCCAACACGCAGACTCCGTCGGTGCAAGGTTACCTGCTGCGCGACACCTTAAAAAAGGTCCTGCGGAAGCGGGGTTATAACCCCGAAGCTACGGAAACCCATAGATACAAGTATAATTATCATTCACGTATTCTTGACGAGGCACACCTATACACAATTTTTGCAGCGATTCAGCAGCGAAAAAAAATTAAGTTTCTATATCTATCCCCTAAAAAGGGCAAAAACTACGCCTCTCAGAATACCAATCCTCTCTTTGAGCGGGAAACAAGGGGCGTCACAGAAACCGTTCTTCCGCTCCGCGTCATCTATGACCATCAATATGGGCGCTGGTATTTAATCGGACATAATTCACGTATGGGCATCATGAAATTCCGAATGGAGGGCCTTACTCAAATTGAGGAGGGCGACACTGTGGAAGAAGCAGAGTTTGCTCAGAAACTCAGCAATCTGGAAGAGCAGATGACAAACAGCTGGGTTATAGATACCACCCGTGCAATTAAAGTGGTGGCGAGATTTTATAACCCCAATCGCTCTGGTGTTAATTTTATTCGGGAGCGGGTTGAAGCGCAGGGACAGTGGGGAGTAATTACGGAAGAGTCCGATTCTACATTCCTTTATGAGATCACAGTGAATGGTATTTATGAAATTAAGCCGTGGTTACGAAGCTTTGGTTCGAGCTGCGAGGTATTAGAACCCCCTTGGCTGCGTAAGCAATTTATCGCGGAGTGGAAGGAGATTCACAGCTATTATGAATCCATTTGAGAAAATATTTAACTTCCAAATCATTTCACGCCTCGACGAAGTGGGTTCATTAGCGCTGACCTCCCAGGAACGTTCCTGGCTGAAAACCATGTTAATGCACCCGGCCTCAGAAGCAGCTTTTACACTGGATACCTTAAGTAAATTGAACTCCATATTGGAGGCAGAAGCGTCCACAGAAGTGCAGGGAATTATTATGGAGAAAGCTAAAAGCAAAGAGCGGCAGGTCTATCACCCAATGCTTCGTACACTCCGCCGTATAATCATGCAGAATCAAGCGATCCTTATTACTTTCCATATTAAGCATGGAGGCCAACGAACTGACCAATCCGGGTTCGCTCATAAGCTGGAATACAACATGTATAAGCGGGAGTGGTATTTGCAATGGTACAGCACCCGGCAACGTTCTCTTATGTCCACTAAACTAAAAAACATTGTTTCTGTTGAAGTAGCTCCCTTCCCTGCCAAACGGATTGATGACTTAAAAGCAAGAATAACGCGATTATTAGAGGATCAGAAAGAATGTGCATGTATTCAAGTCATTCCCACCTTTAATGCTGAGCTGTCCCGAATTCTGTACGCCTTTTCCTGTTTTGATAAATCCGTGTCCTTTGATGAAAATTCGGGCATCTATCGAATCAAAGTCATCTACATGAGAGACGACAGCGAATTCCTATTGTCCAAAATCCGTTTTCTTGGCCTGCGCGTAAAAATCGTCGAGGGTGAGCATCTTAAGCGGCGCATGCTGAAATCCGCAGCTATGGCGATTGACCGGTATGGGGAATAACCGAGAATTAGTATAGGCTGGTCAACTATCCTGAAGCGCTGAAACGTGCTTATATAGTAAAGTAAAAGACACGGTTAAGATGTCTTTTACTTTACTTACAGCAGCTTTCTTAGAAACTGAAAGGTGGACTTACGGAGTACTGTGATTATTAAACATCAGCTTGATTGCATAATAGCATCCAGCAGCTCCCTGATCTTTCTCTCCTCTGAGCTCTCATTAGTTGCGAACCTTTTTAACTTTATTCCATATGTATTAAAAATAGTATCTTTCATTTTATCCCGCTCTTTCTGTTCCGGTTTATTCTCATGAAAAGCAAATCCGTCTACCTCAATGGCAAGCGCCGCTTTCCGATCCAACTTATGATAAATGACAAAATCCACAGAGGCTCTATTACTGATATATCGCCGCTCCTGGTCTTTCAATCTATTCACATCCTTGAATAGATTCTTGAGAAGAACCTGATTGCCGAGTGTAAATCCGCTATAAACCGGCTCCTGTAAAAGCCCCTCAAGCAGTGCCTGCATCAGATTTTCCGATTTGAATTTAGATACATTAACTCTCTTAGCCCGTTCTCTAAATGCCCGAAGCTTACCCGAATACTCCTGATACAACAGATCAAATATGGATACTATCTCACTGTCCACCACGTTCTCATCCAGCGTGCTATACTCCATATACCGTGTGAGATCCCCAATTTCATTACCATATTTCCGAAATAGGGCATGATCCGTTATCAGAATAAACTTCTTCTGCGCACGGGATACGGCCACATTAACCTTACAGGGATCATTCACAAATTTCATACCTATTTTGCCAGAGCGTGTCTGATCCAACACTGTAGACATAATCATAATAGACTTCTCCCGGCCTTGATATTTATGTATCGTGTCACTCTCGATATCATCGACAAACTGTCCTGCTGCTTTCTCTACCTGCTTGCGGTAAGGTGTGACGAAGCCAATATCCGATTGACCAGCCGCTACTTCCTCCCAACCCGCAAGGATCTCCCCTTCAATGACATCCAGCTCCCGCTGGTTGAACTTCCCTTTCTTCTCACCAATGGTTACTTCTCGCAAGTGATTACCCGGCGCAGTCCTGTAAATCAGCAGTGGAACTTCTGTATCCTCTTCAGTCGTAAAAGTAATTAAATCGCCATTATAGTACTTTTGATTGCAAAACTGAATGATTTTGGGATGGCACCGATAGTGCTCTTTAAGCATCACTTTGGGAATATCATCTCCATATAGGACAAGCATGGATGACAGTAGATTGTGTTGAAAATAATTATAAGCTTCGTCGATGTTAGCGGATGCAGCACATCCAACCTTCTTCTCAATCTCCATACTCACAATTTGCGGCAGCTGTTTGGTATCCCCAACAATGATCGCACGTTTGCAACAGGATAGCGCAAGTGCGCCTGTCACCAGATCTACCTGAGAAGACTCGTCAATAATAACGTAGTCAAACAGATCATTGGCCGGCACGCAATTACGCAAAGAATGAGTCGTGCTTAGGACAATCGGATAATATTCGATGAATGACTTAAAGTTTTTGCTCTGCCGATAATCTTTTGCATTACATTTCAACCGAGAGAGATTACGATATTTCTCATACAACTTATGTTGGAAAAGCTGAACGGAACACTGCTGGTGTTCCTTCAGTAAAGGCTGATAGGACGCAGACTGCAGCTCTTGTTCAATCCTTACAATACGACCCGATAGCTCTTCAATCCGCAGAATATAGAACTTCCGCTGAACATTCAGAATCACATCTGCCCCCTGTTCCTTCAAATATTTAAGCTCCGTGAACCCATGTTTGACAAAAAGCTTGAACTTGTACAAAAGACCATTCTCTTTACCTTTTCTCACCGCAAGGTGGCTATCCTTCATGAACTCAAGCATCCGCTCAGGCGTCTCATGATAGAATGACAACTTCTCTAATGGCTCTATATTCTGCTTGGCGTAGTAGTTCTCAAAATGCTTCTGCTCCAGCACATACGCCGACAGCTGTTGCTTCAAACGCGCCTTCTCCATATCCAGTACCATCAGCCGATTAATACGACCATCCAGCTCCTGTATCTTGGATAGTAGCTCCGCCTCAGGCAACTCGCTTTCCCAGCCAGAGACCTCGGCGACAGGCAGATTCGCAAAGAAATTTTCTTTATTCTCATTATTGCCAAGCCCCGCAACCAAAAAGGGATAACCCTCCGCCTCCAGCTTATCGCGCACATTCTGCACCGCCGCATTGTTGCCTGAGACCACAGCCACCTTCTTCTCTTGCATCACAGCCAGGTTGGCCAATATATTGAGAATGGTCTGGGTTTTGCCTGTACCTGGAGGGCCTTCAATGATACTGATCTTACTTCGTAAGGCATGATCCAGGGCCGTCTTTTGGCTAAGGTTATACCTGAATGGGAAGATCGGCTGTAATTCAACAGTGACATCCTCGCTCACCGGAGACCCATTAACATAGTGACTCAATACACTTTCTGGGTGTACAAAACTGAGCTTGGCAAATTCCTTTTTTAAAAAAGCGTCCATCTCCGGCTGATCTTCTCCGCCCTCAATATGCCCTGAAATGGCACGCCAATACTCCATGACCTTCAACGCATCTGAGCTCTTCACTCCGCTGCTCTCGATTCGAACATGCACGGCTTCATACACCCGATTGGTTCCATCCTTAAAAAACACACGAATCCGAGATCCGAAATCCAGCACTCGCATAACATTGCTAAGAGGGTTATCCCGATGAAACACCACTTGCTCTTTGGTGATTGCTGTAATAACGGGCTTGTCTAGAATCATTACATCACTTGCATTGTAATAATAGGGTTTATTAGAACTGCGATAAATCAACCTTATGTTTACGCCCAACTGTTCATATGATGCGATTTCTGAGGTGCGGTCTTTGTTTTTAACAATAATCAGGTATCTTTCTTCGTCCATGGCTATTCCTTCTGTGTTCGCGTATTTAGAATTAATATGTAGGGAATTCGGTAGAATGTAAGGATATTCCTTCATAGGAAGGACATAGTCTTATTGATAGGCTAAAAAGACACCTTGATTGGTGTCTTGAGGGGAAAGCTAATCCAAGAAAGTATTTGAGGAAACTACTTATGAAGAGAAACTATCCTATTATTAATCATCAACTAAGATTTCAATCATCATTGCCGCTCCGGTCTTGAATCCACACACAAATGCAGCAGTCATCTCCATCCCCTGGGCTTGAGAATACAGTTCCAATAAAGACTCCAGCTCATCAAAATCCCCTTCGGACGGTAGCTGGGATCCTTGGAGATGAAATCCACGCTGGGAAATAAGCTGCCGTGGTATAGAGATTCGAGAATGTTGGGCATAGGAGCCTCCATTTTTAGATATTTGAGGAGATTTATTTTCATTATAGTTTGCTTCTAGTGATACGAATTAAATAAAGGCTCATATCCACCACTTATCCTCAACTTCTCATATGAGATACATTTTTTTGGTGAGAATAAAAAATACGCATTCAATACGCATAAGCGTACCAGTTATGGAATTATTATACGTTACGCTTATGCGTATAGTCAAGATGAAAACTCAGAGTTAGTGAGGCGATTAGAAGTGGGAAAGAGAGTTATAGTAAAAATATCAGAATTGACCAAAAAACATAAGATTTCCCTACGAGAATTGTCCAGAATATCCGATGTCCGACATGCTGCATTAAGTGAGTTAGCTAATGGAAAAAGGGAGAATATTAACTTTAGTCATATAAGCAAAATTGCAGAAGCTTTAAATATTGAGGATATTCGTGAGATTATTGATTTGGTTGATGATAAAGATTAATCAAATCAACACAAAATTGATAGTTTTTCAATCGACAATAACTCAAGTAATAAGACCATAAGAAAAAGCAAAGAAAAGCGACCCCTACAGGTCGCTTTTCTGATACTCCATATTAAAGTAGAGGCGGTCAGTTCCCTATTCCAGCTTCATATAATACAGATTCGCCGTACTATCTTTTGTAATGGTATGCGCACCTGCGGCCAGAGAGACAGTGGCAATGCCATTGGTTATAGGGTAACTTGTTCCATCCACTTTGATTTTCGTTCCCTCTGTGTTGAACACTAGGGTTAGCGTTGAAGCTTTAGCAGAAGTGAATTGAATGCTGGTTGCACTCTCAATTTTTAGACATTGGGATAGGGTTAAACCCTGATATGCCACAGTTCCCTTACTTGTTGAGAGATTGCCTTGGATATTGAAGAAGCTGCTTGTTGTTCCATCCGTAGTAAAGTTGTGAACGGTTGCTCCCGCTGTCGGCACTGGCGTTGTCGTCGGTGCTGGAGTCGCCGTTGGTACAGGAGTTGCTGTTGGAGCTGGGGTCGCTGTTGGCACAGGAGTTACTGTTGGCGTAGGTGTTACTGATGGAGTCGGAGTCGGGTTCGTTGGGTTTGAATTCCCCCCTACAGAGACAAGTCCCGTTGTGTAGCCTCTGATTGCAGACATCAGCGCTGTATTCAGCGCATACGAAACGTCATCCACTGAATCATTAAATTCCCATGTGAAGTCTCCGCCATTCAGACGTCCGGCTTTTGCCATAACAATCTGTTCAACATTGCTTACGTTATCAATATTAGATACGTTCACTCCTGTATTTACGCTCGTGTCGAAGTTGTTATAGGCTGTTCCGCCTTTTAATGCTTTGTATGAGCTTGGGACGGTTTCATTTCTTGACGAAGCTAAGTAAGCATCAAATGAGGTAGCATTAGCAGGAGCTGTCCCTGTGTTTGAATTCGCATAGATGAGACTTGAAGCCTCTACAATAAGATTGTTATAGGCTTTAATCACACCTCCATTTTCGCCTGAGAACGTACCCTCCCCTAAAGCATCTGTACCTTGTAAGGAGATCATCATTGGAAATTTAGCATGTCTAAAATAATTAGATTCTACAAAAGCTGAAGCACCTGTAGTTACACCCACACCGTATTTGGAGATACCATCGAAAAAGTTGTTATAGATATGGACGGAAGCCACTCTAATCCGCGGATGACGGGAGTCCGAATGGTCAAACCAGTTGTGGTGGAAGGTAACAAAAAATTCAGCCGGCTCACTCAAACCAACTAGCGAGGATTTTCCGGAATCCCAGTAATGGTTGTAAGAGATTGTAATATAGTTGGATCCATTTTTAAGGTCTGTGGAACCGTCGCCCTTGGCTTGGTCTGCATCGCCTCCAGCAGCTCCATAAAAAATATCATTATTATGCACCCAGACATTCATATTGCCGGAATCCATTGAAATGCCATCGTCAGGGAATAACATTACACCCAGGTTTCTTACTTCCACATTACCTACATATCTTAGAAGCATTCCCCAACCGTACGCGTAAGCATCATTCCCGATACCTTCAATAGTAATATTCATTTCCGAATAATTGTTTTTACCTTTGACTTCAAGATACCCACTGCTGTTAAGCTGTCCACTCAGATCAGCAGCTGTAACTTTTCCGATAATTCGGATCGCAAGTGGAGTTGTATCATAACCTTTTTGTCTCAGTGTCAGAATACCACCCAGACCAACCCCTGTTTGTACAGCGCCGGAGCTGTTGATTTTCACACCAAGGGTTACGGTTTGCGCATTCTGAGATGTTATATACAGCACTTGAGCACCATTCTTGAGGGTTCCATTCTCATTATAAGCCCCTGATCCTGTACCATATTGCGAACTAGTCGAAAAAGCAAATCCTGAGCGGTCATATGACGTTACGGATAGTGGATTTGAAACCGCACTTACCGTCCCACCCCCTGACAAGGTAGCTTCAACTTTCATCACATAATTACCGGCTGCAAGCCCAACAGCATCTGCTCTCCAGTAGGAAGAATATTTGCGGATTAACTCATTATTAATTTGTTGATACCCAGAATCCGCTGCACTTGCCAATTTAACATAAACGTTATACCCTGTCGCATTGCTTACAGGTGACCATTCCACATATGCCGTTTCATTCCAGCCTCCACTGCCTGTTACCGCAAGACCAGCAGCATGCACCACCGTATTTGTCCATCCACCTACTATTAAAGAAAGAGCAAGAGAAAACAACACAACAATACTGGTTACCTTTGCAACTCTTTTTTTCATTTTATTTCCTCCCGATTTAAATTTGTTGCAGATATCATTGTAACCGCTTGCAAAAAATGAAGTTTCTCTTTTCACCTCCTAAATATTTAGAAAGAGATCCTGCATCTAGCCCCTGTATCCCTTCGAAAATAATACAAATTCTGGAACCAGAACACGTTCAACATATCAAAACTAAAAAAGGTTCCGAAACAATCATTTACTCATATCTCCCATATCTAACCGTGTTCTGAGCTAATGATTATAGGACAGCGAATGGATTGTGATCATACAACACGAATAGCCACACAGTAGCCAGCACATAATAAAATTCACAACCATTAGGTAAACAAGGAGGAATTTTCAATTGAGCGCAAATAAACCAGACAAGAATCTGATCAACACTGTAAAAGATTTGGAAGCCACGCCCGTAAACAGCCTGGAAGCCCAACAGCAGCAACAAGCCCGTAATGATCGCCGCAAGCAATCTCAGCATGACAGCGACGGCAAATTCACGGAAAATGAAACCGGGAACTTTCATTAAAGTCGGGAATACTGTTGGAATCTTCTTTTTAAGCTGCAATAACGTAAAAAGACACCCTTCAAGGTGTCTTTTCTTTTACTACCTATGGAGCCGCATCATAATGTATTTCCTTTAATCAATACGTATCAACTGCTCATCCTGTAATCCAAGCAATGATTTTTTCACGGTCTCACGCGCCGTTCCTGTCATATCCGCCAGGTGTTGATACGTTAATTTCAAATCGATTAGAACACCTTCATCAGAGGGCACTCCGTGCTCTTCTGTTAGACGCAACAACACGCGAGCAATACGCGTACGCACGTCGATAACGGTCAAGCCTGTTATTAATTTATTGGCATCACGCAGACGATCTAATGCTGTTTCCAAAATGCAGATTAGTATTTCCGGATTACTTTTTAGTAAAGGAATGAAATCGCGTTTTTTCAAAATACATAAGGTAGACTTCTCAATGGTCCTCGCAGAAGCAGAGCGCGCTCTTTCATTTTGCAACAAAGCCATCTCTCCAAAGAAATCACCTACTCTAAAAATAGAGAGTACTACATCCCTAGAGTGGTTATCTTGATAGATTTGAACAACTCCAGATAGAACCAGATAGAGCTCCTCTCCCTCTTCACCCTCAAAAAAGATGGACTCTCCTTTTATATAAGTACGCTCGCCACATACCTTAGTAATTTCAGCTAAATATTCATCATCAAGATGTTCAAAGAACGGAAAATCCTGTAACAGTTGTGGGTTCATCTTCTAGAGGTTCCTCCAGTATAAGTAATAATTTTTTTATGATTGAATCGCGAACCTATCCTATATTGCAATACTTTTAATTCAAGATAAATAGCGACAGCTTCATTAAATTATTATGTGACACAAATTTTCCAAATGCACCATCGTAAAATGGAAGGTTTTGGTTTTGTTTGTGGAGAACAAGAATAAAGTTAAGATTCAAAATTTCGAGAAGTGAGTTGATGAACATGAGTGATAAGATGGTGGCTGTTTTAAGAAGACAGTTTGATCCAACCGTAGAAATGTTGAAGAATCTTATCGAAGTATGTCCTGATCATTTTTGGAAGGATGCCAAGCATAAATACTGGAAGCATATATTCCATGCTACAACCAGTATGAAATTTTGGTTTAGGCAGCAAAAGGATGAAGAATTCAAAATACCTGACTTCGGTAAAGATATAACAGAAGACTTAGATAAGGAGTGCTCTGAGTACCCTACTAAAGAGGAAATGACACAGTACGTAGAAGATATATTGAGTGTGGCTCGCAAGTTTTTTGATGAACTTACTGACGGCAGATTATTGGAACCATGTGTGCTATACGAAGAAATAACTAAAACTGATGTTATCCTCATGCAGATAAGGCATGTTCAACATCATATAGGTTATTGCAACAGCATATTGAATTCGAATCACCTAGAAACAGCAAAGTGGCTATGATAAAATGAGTGACCGAAATCAGCTTCTTTACCACGAGGAGTGTTATTTAATATGGTTTATGAATTTGATAGTGAGATAAAGCTGCTGGAAGGTAAAATGAAATGGAAAGTAGTCTATTTCCCCTATTCAGTAAGGGAGATATTCAATACTAATGGTAAAGTACCTATTCAAATCTCTGTTGACGGGTACGAATTTGACCATACTTTATTGCCGTCAAAGAATGGGCATTATTTTGTTTATAACGAATTTATTCGAAGAGCATTACAAAAAGAGCTCGGTGATACATTACATATAATACTTAAGAAATGCGAGGAAAATCGTAAACTGATTGTGCCAGATTACATTACTACAAACCTTGAAGAGTACCACATGCTGAATACATTTCTAAACCAGCCTGATTACATTAAACGAGAGCAGATTAATTATATTGAGCTTGCTAAAAAGGAAGATACAAAAAATAGACGAATACTAGCTCTAATTGATAAACTTAAGGATTAATAAAGGGACGACAATAAAGTTGAGGTAAAATGAAGACATCAGAGTTAAGCAACGAATATTGATATTTCGCTAAACCCCAACAATCATTTTTAAATGAGCACCAAACTTTAAAAAATCACAAAAAAGCGATGAGAAACAACCCTCATCGCTTTCACATTACTAAAACCAGACTTGTTACAGCAAACCTCTGCCTAGTAATAGGTGATCGTTTAAGAGTCAGCAACCATCTGCCCCCTTACGTGGTGCTAGCACGTCGATCAGCAAGCGCCATCGCGGCGGCATAGCCGGAGCTCCAGGCCCATTGCAGGTTATAGCCGCCGCAATCTCCATCGACATCCATCACCTCACCTGCCAAATACAGTCCAGGGACTAACTTAGATTCCAACGTTCCTTCGGTTAGCTCCGTCGTATCGATGCCACCAGCTGTTGTTTGTGCATTAGTAAAGCTATTGGTATCGGTCACTTTAAATTCCCAACGCTTCAAGATTTTATAAAATATTTTTTTTGTTTTCCACGAAAGATCCTGACAAAGCAGGTGCAACTGTTGATCAATTCCAGCCTCCTTCAGCAGAACTGGAATCAGTTTCTTGCTGACGATACCTATAAGGGAATCGGCAACCGTCCGGTGTCCGAAGATCCCCCAGTGGATCTCCAGAAAATCAATTAACTCTTCCTCCGTGCGCTCCGGCATTAAATCAACCGACAATGTCACCGATTCTCCTATTCCGAGATTATACGCAGCCTTTCTGCTGAGCTGAAGTATGGGCGGGCCCGAGATACCATAGTCCGTAAAAAGAATCTCACCAGACTCAGTGCGGATGACTTCATTGTTTACGATAACATGGGCCTCTCCCTCAAATTTGATGCCCGATAGTTCCTTCAAATACGGATAATCCAGCTTCAATTGTACAATGCCTGGCACCGGGTTGATCAAGGTGTGCCCCAGACGTTGGACAAGCGTATAACCGGAGCCGTCCGTTCCCGTTTTGGGAGCGGTAAGGCCGCCTGCACATAGAAAAAGATAGTCGCTGGTATACACAACCTGTTCCTCTGTCTCCGTCTGGCAGGTTATCGCGAACCGCGGATGTCCCGCCGAAACGGTAACATCCAACACTTTATGTTTATAATATACGGGAACATTCCGATCCTCCAGCGCCAGCTTAAATACACCCGGCACCGAAGCCGCCTGCAGCGACATCGGATACATCCGGCCATTCTCCAAGCTTACAAAAGGAAGCCCGAGCGAGGAGAAAAATTCGATCGTTTGGCGGACACCGAATTGCCGCAATACATGTATTGGGAATCCTTCCTGATTACTGTGATACTTGCGTGATAAAGCGGCCGCTTCATCCGTACCGGTGGCGGTGGATTGGTTCGTAATGTTGCAACGCCCGTTACCCGTCGTTATTATTTTCTTCCCCAGCCGGTCATTGCTTTCAATAATTGCTGTATCAATACCTTGATCCCTCGCTGTAACTGCAGCCATTAGACCTGCAGCACCCCCACCGATAATGAACAGCTCGTGGTGCTTAGAAGTCTGATCCTTATACATGTTAATTGATGCATCCCTTTTCCTAATAAATTTATTGAATTGACTTAGCTAGCGCCATGGCGGCCACATATCCGGAACTCCAGGCCCATTGTAGGTTATAGCCGCCGAAGTCTCCATCCACATCCATCACTTCGCCAGCCAAATAAAGCCCAGGTACTAGCTTGGATTCCAGCGTTCCTTCGATTATTTCCGACGTATCGATGCCGCCAGCTGTCACTTGTGCATTCGTAAAGCCATTGGTATCCGTCACTTTAAATTCCCAGCGCTTCAAGATTCGATAAAATTTCTCCTTAGTTTTCAACGACAGAGCCTGGCAAAGCAGCTGTGGCTGCTGATCTAAGCCGGTCTCCTTGAGTAGGACCGTAACAAGCTTCTTGTTAAAGATGCCAACGAGAGAATCTGCAACCGTCCGGTGTCCAAAAGTCTCCCAGAGCCTTTCTAAAAACTCAACTAACTCTTCCTCCGTGCGGTCAGGCATCAGATCCACCGATAATTTCACCTGTTCTCCTCTTGCAAGATGATACGCAGCCTTCCTGCTTAGCTGGAGAATTGGCGGACCAGTAATACCATAGTCCGTAAAGGCAATTTCGCCCTGTTCACTGCCGATGACTTTACCGTTTACAATAATATGAGCTTGTCCCTGAGATTTGATAGTGGACAGTGCTCTCATATTCGGATATTGCAGCTTCAGTTGCACAATGGCCGGTAAAGGCTCAATCAGGGTGTGTCCCAGACGTTCAGCAAGTGTATACCCAGGAGGTTCTTTTCCCGCATTTGGACCGGCAAGGCCACCCGCAGATAGAAGTAGATAGTCGCTAGTATAAACAACCTCCTCCTCTGTCTCCGTTTGGCATTTTATCTTGAAGCGCGGATGATTCTTCGAAACAGTAACATCCAACACTTTGTTATTGAGGTACACCGGAACATTCCGATCCTCCAGCGCAAGCTGGAAAATATCCAGCACCGCTGCTGCCTGCAGCGACATCGGATACATCAAGCCATCCTTCAATCTTGTAAGCGGAAGCCCGAGAAAGGAGAAAAAATCTATGGTCTGACGGATGCCAAATTGCTGCAATACCGCAAGTGGAAATCCGGCCTGATTACTGTGATACTTGCGCGATAAAGCGATTGCTTCATCTGTACCCGTTGCAGTGGATTCATTTGTAATGTTGCAGCGCCCATCACCTGTCATTAATATTTTCTTTCCAATCCGGTCGTTACTCTCCAGAATGGCAGTATCGATACCCATATCCCGCGCAGTAACAGCGGCCATTAATCCAGCAGCACCTGCGCCGATAATAAACAGCTTGTGGTGCATAGAAGTCTGATTCTCATACATGGTTGATCAATGCATCCTTTATTCCAATTTTTCTAAAAGCACAGAAGCACTTTATTAAATTATAGCATAAGTGTACTGGTTTTCATTTATCTCCTTATGTACTCATCACATCTTAGGTTAGCCTTTTATCCCTTGACTGCAATTTAGTCCATAAACAAGAAAAAAACCGCTTTATCAGCGGGTTTCAAATAGAGCCTAGGAGTCGAACCCCCTGTCCGAAGATAACGGCACATAAGCTTCTACGAGTGTAGTTACTGTTTTGATGTCCCCTAGAAGCATTCTATCCAATATTTGATAAGTCATTCTGATTAAGGAGACTGATCATAGGAATAACTCCTTAGTATAGTGATCCAATTATATAAGTTAATCCTGAATATATCGGTTTTTCACAGTGCTTCTTCAATACGCAGAAAGTACCTTTGGCGCTACAGATGATGGCTGGATCCAAGCAACAATTATGATCACCAACCACAACGTTGAATAAAGAACGATAACCTTATGTATGCTACCAGAAGGTTTACTAAAGTTTTTAGAAGTTGCTAATTCCCTGCGGAATCAAGATACGCTTCAGCTTCTTCTATCGATTCGTACAAGTTTGCAATATCTTTAAACATACGATTCATTTGCGTTTTGTAGAACGCGGTAGGCGCAACATACACCCATTTATGTTTTGTAGAGATTCCAGCTTTCACAGCATCTTCACCAGTTGGAGCAAGAATTGCCATCACCTCTTGCTTAAATACCAGGCCACCAGTAATTACAGTCATACCTGTAAACCCTCGCTTAGTTTTCTTCAGTACTTTCGGAAATTGTTCTGCGTACGCAAAGGCATCCTCAACTTCCATACCGTCCGATGTTACAATAATTCTGTTTTTATTTTTAACATAATCAATAGTAAAACTCATAATAGTAATTCCTCCGAATGTTTTTGCTTTTGAGTGCTTAATGCCATAATCTAATCTTATATCAGTTCGAGCTCTTATAGATGTAGTTTCGGAAAATGTGCCACTAATTATTAACTTCAAAGTGAATGATCTAATTTTAGACGTAGACAACATGTCTACAAAAATGAATATATTAGTTCCCCATAATTCATTGTCTGCATTCGGTCTACAATTCAATCACTAAACAGCAAAAAACCGCTATCTCAGCGGTTTTTTGCTTATGGAGCCGAGGGAAGTCGAACCCCTGTCCGAAGATAACGGCACATAAGCTTCTACGAATGTAGTTACTGTTTTGATGTCACAAAATTCATGACTCCCACCAGAAAATTGTTTACGGTGTAGTTGTAATTCTAACTCAAAACTGTGCTATAGCGAAAAATCGGTAACACCCTTTTTATAGGAAAATTTAAGACTATATGTTTCTTCTTTTCCATAGGGCATTGTAGCAATTTTTATACGAGTATAATCAAGCCTGCTATCTCTTAACACTCTCTTTATCAAGGCTATACTCCGTTCTTCTTCCGTAATGATACAAAATATATTAAGAGCATATTTTTTCGGGTCGGAAATGCATTTACCCATATCAAAGCCATCAACACAACCTAAGTTAGTATCTACTAGAGATATGTCCAGGTATTCCATGACTTTATCTCTTAACCAGTTATCACGTTGGCTTCCTTTTTCACTTTTTAGAGGATACTGTACTACTAACCAAAATTTCTCACTCATTCATAATCACCAGCCAATGAAGAGATTTATTATAATAATTATAACAAAGAAACTTTGCAAAAGGGTACCGTTAACCATAGTATGGGAACCATCCTCATGCGGATGGTATTCGTGGTGGTAGAGAAATCTTTTGCAGTTTAAAAATATGCATACCAAACATTCCGAGACCACATAGTAGACATGATAAACCACAAGTACACATTTGAGGAATTGGCTGAAATCATTAAAAGGCATTGCCTAACTTTAATTATGAGGATACAAAAAAGCGACCCCTAAAGGTCGCTTTTTCTAAAACTCCATATGGAGCCGAGGGGAGTCGAACCCCTGTCCGAAGATAACGGCACATAAGCTTCTACGAGTGTAGTCACAGTTTTGATGTCACCCGAGTATCGCCCCGTAACCGGCTATACGTTGGGTCAGCCTGATTGTCTTCTTCAGCTCACCGCAGGCGGAGATGAGACAGCGTATCCCACTATTTGTTAGCCCCTATCCCTGTCACATGGGCGATGCAGAGTAGAAGCACGCACACAGTTTCTTAGGCTGCGAAAGCGTAGTTGTTTTGTTGTTTGCCGTTTAATAGGCTTTAGCGTTGATGAAGCGGACGCGTCCCCACTACTCGCTACTCATGCTCGAACTACCCCCGTCGAATCCAAGAACGGCCCCTCATTAAAAAGGGCGCTTCGGATCAAGCGGATCTTCCAAGCAAGAGAGATCCAATCTACAGCTTCTTATTCAAGAAAACTGTAACGAAGCAATAACTAACTTACTTACTCAGTATAGCACATTTATCAACACTTTAACACGTGGGTTAAAGGAATTGAAGGTTGAAACTGGAACTCATTTGAATCGTCTAGTTCTCCCAGATTATCTGGCGATCTTTTGCTTATCACGCAGTACACGCTGGATATCACGTTGAGCATCTCGCTTGGCAGCCGAGTCACGTTTGTCATACTCTTTTTTACCTTTACCAAGACCAATCAGCAGCTTCGCATAGCCATTCCGCACATAAATCTTAAGTGGCACAATCGTAAACCCATCTCGCTTGGACAAGCCCAGCAGTTTATGAATTTGCTCCTTATGCATTAACAATTTACGTGTGCGTGTGGGATCGGTAGGATTGGCACGGTTACCTTGTTCAAAAGGGCTGATATGCATGTTGTGAATCTGAATCTCGCCATTACGGATCGTAGCAAAAGCATCTCCAATATTAGCGCGGCCATTACGCAGCGACTTGATCTCTGTACCCGTCAGCACCAAGCCAGCTTCATAAGTATCCTCGATAAAATAATCATGGGAAGCTTTCTTGTTCTGGGCAAGTACTTTCCCGTCTGCTTTTTTACCCATGAGAATCACTCCTTGAATCATATTCATAAGTTAAAGTAACCATGTCTGTCTAATCTTAAACGACACAGCCATCGAACGTCTGATCTATATTGTAACAAATGGAATCAAGTGAGCGCAAGGAACCTTCAACCAAATATACTTCACCTAATTTGTCATAGAGTTGTCAGTAATATTACCCAATATCTAGCATTTGTTACAAAAAATCATTAAGCTGCATCTATTCGACGCCTATTCAAATAGTGCTGCTTTTACCTATACTGTGCAATCCTATACTGTACCTATCCTATCCTCTACCTATTCACTTGCTATCACCTACGTTTTTCTATATAAATGTATTTCGTGCAACTATTTAAGCCTTATCACCGCCAAAAAACTAATTAGTTGCACTTTCTGCAGCTAAAAAAGCGAAATCAGACCAATTAAAGGTAACTGATCAGATTTAAATGTACAAAATACAACTAACTGCCACTTTTACTACATAACCCAAATTTAACTGCACATAATGCAATTAACCAAGTTGATTATTAGTTAAAAAGCACCGCCACAGGAGGGACGGTGCTTAGTATCGTTATAGAGTTATGCAGCGCATAACCGTCATTTATTTCTTTTTACGCTTACGTGGTGCTCCTTCTGGAGCGCCGCCATTATTGTCACTTCGTTTAGAAGTGACTTGCTCAGATGTCTCTACGTTGCCTGGTGTCACGGACTGGCCGATGAACACCCCGCCCTTGGTTTTCTTTTTGCGGCGGCCTTTGCCTGTAGGAGCGCCGTTACGGCCTTCTCCACCGCCAAAGTTACCCCCGCGATCCTCGCGGCTGCGGAACTTCGTGCTGCCGTCCACGCCCCGCGCTTCGCCGCCGGAGGAGTCGGACGCTGGAGCGCCGTATCCGCCTTTGCCGGAGCCAAAGCCGAAGCTGATGCCGCGTCCACCACCGGCACCGCCGGTGTCTCCGCCGCGGCCTCGCCCGCCGCTGCGCTCACGCGGCGCGCCTGCGTTGCCGCCGGCTTCGCCTCCGCGCTCTGCGCCCGGCGCAGCAACCACCCGGCTCGCATCCTCGCCGGCCTCGCGCCCGCGCTTCCGCTTACCGCGTCCGCCCGCTGCGCCAACACCGGCCGCTTCGCGCGGCCCATCACCGGCGCGCACACCTGCGCCCGGCTTGCCCTTGCCCGCGCCTGCAGCAGCGCCGCCGGGCTTGCCTTTACCGCCGCGTCCCTTGCCCGCGGCGCCTTTGCCCCCGGCCGGCTTAATGAAGCTGCCGCCCGAACGGCCGCCCTTGCCTCCGCGGCCGCCCGCAAAGCCACCGCCGCGGTGCTCACCAGGCGCGCGTGGCTTCATGTCGACCAACTCGAAATCGATCGTGTGGTCATCCATATTTACTTTCGCGACTCGGATCTTCACCTCGTCACCAATGCGGAACACACGCGATGTGCGCTCGCCAATGAGCGCCATATGACCTTCGTCGAAGTGATAATAATCGTCGCTCATTGCACTGAGACGAATAAGACCTTCGACGGTATTATCCAGCTCGATGAACATTCCGAAGCTGGTCACACTGCTGACCATAGCCTCGAATTCCTCGCCTACTTTATCCTGCATGTATTCTGCTTTCTTCAGTTGCTCCGTATCGCGTTCAGCTTCTACCGCCACACGCTCGCGTTCCGAAGACTGCTGAGCAATGTCAGGCATCCGGCTAGACAAATAATCATGCCGCTTCTGGGTCAGTGCCCCTCCATTCTCAATCACTTCACGCATTACGCGGTGAATGACCAGATCGGGGTACCGGCGAATTGGAGAAGTAAAGTGAGAATAATATTCCGCAGCCAGTCCGAAATGGCCCGTGCTCTCTGCATCATACTTTGCCTGCTTCATGGAACGCAGCATCATCGTACTGATGACCGTTTGTTCCTTTGTGCCTTGGATTTGCTCCAACAGATCCTGCAAAGCACGTGGATGAACCGAATTGCCACGGCCCTTCACGTGATATCCGAAGTTGGCCGCAAAAGCCATGAAATTCTGCAGCTTCTCTGGGTCTGGATCTTCGTGAATCCGGTAAAGGAACGGAACCTTCAACCAGTGGAAATGCTCAGCAACTGTTTCATTTGCCGCCAGCATAAACTCCTCGATAATCTGTTCCGCTACAGAACGTTCACGCTTCACGATATCTACAGCCTTGCCGTTCTCATCCACGATGATTTTGCTCTCTTCAAAATCAAAATCAACCGCACCCCGGCGCATCCGCGCATCGCGCAGCTTCATCGCCAATTCCTTCATGAGGCGGAAATCGTCAATCAGTGGACTATAACGTTCCAACAGCTCTGGATCTTCGTCTTCGAGAATTTTACGAACATTGGAGTAAGTCATTCTCTCTTTGGTGCGAATCACGCTCGTAAAGACATCGTGCTTCACAACCTTCATTTGCTCGTTAAATTCCATTTCACAGGACATTGTTAACCGGTCTACCTGAGGATTCAAGCTGCAAATCCCGTTCGATAGGCGGTGCGGCAGCATCGGAATAACCCGGTCTACCAAATACACACTACAACCGCGGTCATAGGCTTCTTTATCCAGCTCAGAGCCTTCACGCACATAATAACCTACGTCTGCTATATGGACGCCCAGCTTGTAATGTCCATTCTCCAAGCGCTGTACGTTTACCGCATCATCCAAATCCTTAGCATCTTCGCCATCAATCGTAACAATGTTCAGTCCGCGCAGGTCGCGTCTCCCTTGCTCCGCAATCTCCTCTTCTGTAATTGAATCAGGAGCGCTATCGGCTTCATCCATCACTTCAGCTGGAAATGCCTCAGGCAATTGATGTTTGCGGATAATGGAAAGAATATCAACACCCGGATCATCCTTATGTCCGAGAATCTCAATAATTTCACCTTCTGCCGCTGCTCGGCCTTCCGGATAACTCACAATACGCACAACGACCTTTTGACCATCAACAGCACCTTTAAAGGATTGTTTCGGAATAAAAATATCACGATTAATCCGCTTATCATCAGGCAGCACGAAACCATAGGTCTCCAGGTTCTGAAATACACCTACCGTCTGCAACACGCCACGTTTTACAATACGTACTACTTCGCCTTCCATACGTCCGCCGGACGGACTTTTAGAGGTAATACGAATCAGAACGATATCGCCATTCATAGCTCCCTTAAGATCATTTGCATGGATATATACGTCAGGATGATCACGATCATCCGGGATTAGAAAAGCAAAACCCTTCGCATGTGCTTGTAAACGTCCACGCAGCAAATCCATCCGTTCTGGCACGCCATAACGTGCAGTACGGGTTAATACAATTCTTCCATCCTGCTCTAATTCAATCAGCAGTTCCTCGAACTTTTTAAACCCCTCGCTATCCTCTAGAGCAAAATGACTCACCAGCTCTTCATAAGTCATTGGTTTATATGCAGTTTCCCGCATGAAATCGAGTAATATTTCTTGTGTTATCATGTTCGTCACCCCAGCCCTCCGCGGCTTCAAGCCGCTGGCAAATATGTATATCTTGTCCTGCCCTGCAGTAATGCCAAGTAAATTTTACCTTTACTACTTCATACCCTAGTATACACGAAATCAATCCTGCGCATCCCTGTTACTGTCATCCAAAGGTTAACACAGTACAAAATTTCCTTTAAATGCTGAAATACATCCATGCCGACTTCAGGTTTACTTCCTATCGATCCAGCCTTTTTCTTTGCGAATATGAAAAGAAAAGCACCCTTAGGTGCTTTTTAACTCCTTTTAATATAACAAAAAAGCCTCCGCTCTATTCCATTTAGAACAGAGCGAGGGCTTACGGTAGATCTTTTAGTCGATTAGAACTGCAGCTAGAATCGCCATGATAAAGAAACCAGCAGCAAGTCCAACAGTTACACGTTGTAGTACGAGCTCCATACCACGAGCTTTTGTTTTACCAAAGAGATGCTCAGCACCGCCAGAGATGGCACCGGAAAGACCCGCGCTTTTCCCCTTTTGCAGAAGAACGACCGCAATAAGACCGACGGAAAAAATCAGGAGCACAACTTTCAAAAAGATATCCATTCACTTCCACCTCCTACGCCTAAGCATCACTATCTATGGTAATTTAGGTTATCACGATACATAAACAGTATTCTTATTTTATCATAGCGCTGTCGGTAATACAACAGCTTAGACTGTTAAGTCGTAGCTTTTCTTGCAAGATAAGGATAAACCTATTGAAGTCTATCTTCTTCAAATCATAAAAAAGACCCGCCATAACGGCGGGTCTTCGAAGTCTGCTATAAAAGCAGATTATCTTTTGAGGTTGTAGAAGGATTTAAGGCCGTTGTATTGAGCCAATTCACCCAACTCATCTTCGATGCGAAGCAATTGGTTGTATTTAGCAACACGGTCTGTACGGGAAGGAGCACCTGTTTTGATTTGACCAGCATTAGTCGCAACAGCGATGTCAGCGATTGTGCTATCTTCGGATTCACCGGAACGGTGGGAGATAACTGCTGTGTAACCAGCACGTTTAGCCATTTCGATAGCATCAAAAGTTTCAGTCAATGTACCAATTTGGTTAACCTTAACCAAGATGGAGTTACCGATACCTTTTTCGATACCTGTTGCAAGACGCTCAGTGTTAGTTACGAACAAGTCGTCACCAACCAATTGGACTTTGTCGCCCAATTTTTCAGTAAGCAATTTCCAGCCATCCCAGTCGTCTTCGGACATACCGTCTTCGATTGTGATGATAGGATATTTTTCAACCCATGAAGCAAGAAGGTCAACATACTCAGCGGAAGTGTAAGATTTACCTTCGCCAGCAAGGGTGTATTTACCGTCTTTGTAGAACTCAGTGGAAGCAACGTCCATACCCAAGAATACGTCAACACCTGGTTTGTAACCAGCTTTTTCAATAGCTTCGATGATTGTAGTGATTGCTTCTTCATTCGAACCAAGGTTCGGTGCGAAACCACCTTCGTCACCAACAGCTGTGTTCAGGCCTTTGGATTGAAGTACGGATTTCAAGTTGTGGAAGATTTCAGCACCTGTGCGAAGAGCTTCTTTGAAGCTTGGAGCTCCTACAGGAAGAACCATGAACTCTTGAACGTCGATGTTGTTATCCGCATGCTCACCACCATTGATGATGTTCATCATTGGTACTGGAAGAGTTTTAGCGTTGAATCCGCCCAGGTATACGTACAAAGGAATATCCAAAGCTGCTGCAGCTGCACGAGCTACTGCCATGGATACAGCTAGGATTGCGTTAGCGCCCAATTTACCTTTGTTAGGAGTTCCGTCCAAAGTAATCATCAATTTGTCGATGCCCACTTGGTCAAGAGCGTCCATACCGATAACTTCTGGAGCGATGATTTCATTTACGTTCTCAACAGCTTTCAGAACGCCTTTACCCATGTAACGGGATTTGTCGCCATCACGAAGTTCTACAGCTTCGTGAGCACCAGTGGAAGCGCCGGAAGGAACGATAGCGCGGCCTTTAGCACCGGATTCCAGATAAACGTCAACCTCTACTGTAGGGTTACCACGGGAGTCAAGGACTTCGCGAGCATATACATCAGAAATAATAGTCATGTAAGTTAATCTCCTTTTAACATTGTTTTGGTCTTACTTGTATAGCTTAAAATCAAAGGCGTTATACCTTACCTTACTTACGGCTAGCAATCATGGATTGTCCGGTCATTTCCGCAGGTTGAGGAAGTCCCATCAAATCTAGGATTGTTGGTGCTACGTCTGCAAGAATACCGGATTCACGCAATACAACATTCTCAGTAGTCACGATGAACGGAACAGGATTGGTTGTATGAGCTGTGAACGGGCGACCGTTCTCGTCAAATACCATATCTGCATTACCATGGTCAGCGATAATAATTGCAACGCCACCTTTGGCAACAACCGCATCCACTACTTTACCCACACACTCATCCGTCACTTCTACAGCCTTGATTGTTGGTTCCAGCATGCCGGAGTGTCCAACCATATCAGGATTGGCAAAGTTAAGAATGATAGCATCCTGTCTTTCCGCTTCGATTTCCGCTACGCAGGCTGCAGCCACTTCGTATGCGCTCATCTCAGGTTGAAGATCATAGGTTGCCACTTTAGGAGAGTTGATTAAGATCCGGGTTTCACCAGGAAGCTCCTCGTCACGTCCACCGCTGAAGAAGAAGGTTACATGCGGATATTTTTCAGTTTCCGCGATGCGCAGTTGCTTCTTGTTTTGTTGAACAAGCACTTCACCCAATGTGTTATCCAGGTTCTTCGGTGAGTAGGCTACATAACCTTGTACCGTTTCGCTGAAAGTAGTTAGGCATACGAAGTGCAGGTTTTGCGGGAACAAAGGACCACGGTCGAAACCACGGAAATCTTGATTCGTGAACACTTGTGACAATTGAATAGCACGGTCAGGACGGAAGTTGAGGAACACGACGGAATCGCCGCTCTCTACTGCCGTTACAGGTTTGCCTTCACTGTCTACAATTACACTAGGTTCAACGAATTCATCAAATACCGAGTTTTCATAAGATGAAGTGATGGCTTGCACAGCATCCGTGTATTTAGGACCTTCACCATAAACCATAGCACGGTAGGCTTTCTCTACACGTTCCCAACGTTTATCACGATCCATTGCGTAATAACGTCCGGACACCGTTGCAATTGTACCCACGCCAATCTCTTCGATTTTAGCTACTAGATCTTGGACAAACTTCTTCCCACTATCAGGAGCTACGTCACGGCCGTCCATAAAAGCATGGATATACACTTCATGCATATCTTCTTTTTTAGCCAGGTCAAGCATAGCAAACAGGTGGTTAATATGGCTATGTACCCCTCCGTCGGATACAAGCGCATATAGGTGAAGCTTTTTGCCAGTGTTCTTAGCATTTCTCACTGCACTAACCAGGGTTTCGTTATCGAAGAACTCGCCCTCGCGGATCGATTTATCGATACGAGTCAAATCCTGATAAACGATCCGGCCTGCACCAATATTCAAATGCCCTACTTCGGAGTTGCCCATTTGCCCTTCCGGAAGGCCTACAGCTTCACCGCAAGCAGTGAGTGTAGTGTTAGGATATTGTTTCAGGTAACGGTCATAGTTAGGTTTGTTGGCTTGAGCAACGGCATTACCTTCTGTCGTTCCACGCAAACCAAAACCATCCATGATGATCAAAGCTACGGGTTTTGGAGCTGACATCTTACTTCGCCCCCTCAACCAATTGAACGAAGGAATCCGGTTGTAAGCTGGCACCGCCAACAAGCGCACCATCGATGTCGCTTTGGCCCATGTACTCAGTTACATTCTCAGGCTTCACGCTGCCGCCGTATTGAATACGAACAGCTTCAGCTGTTGCTGCATCATACAGATCTTTTACAAGACTGCGGATGTAAGCAATAACTTCGTTAGCATCTTGGGAAGTGGAAGATTTACCTGTGCCAATAGCCCAGATAGGTTCGTATGCAATAACAACTTTTGCTGCTTGCTCGGCACTAAGACCTTGGAATGCAGCTTCAGTTTGTACTTTACATACTGCTTTAGTTTGATCAGCTTCACGCTCTTCGAGCTTTTCGCCAACACATACGATAGGAGTAATTCCGTGACGGAATGCAGCATGCATTTTCTTATTCACGATTTCATCCGTTTCGCCGAAATAAGCACGGCGCTCAGAGTGGCCAATGATAACATAGTCCACACCAAGATCACTTAGCATTACACCACTGATCTCGCCTGTGTAAGCACCGTTATCCTCAAAGTGTAGGTTTTGTGCACCAATCTTGATGTTAGTACCTTTTGCAGCTGCTACAAGTGCAGGCAGGTTAGTAAATGGAGCGCAGATTACAGTCTCAACGCCTTCTACTTCTGCTTTGCCTTTAATTTCAGCAATAAAGCTTTCTGCTTCAGGAACTGTTTTGAACATTTTCCAGTTACCTGCAATAATAGGTGTTCTCATGACTTATGTTGCCTCCTTCTTAGGTCTTACTTATCGTTCAGTGCTTCTACGCCAGGAAGCGCCTTGCCTTCCATGAACTCAAGGGATGCACCGCCACCAGTGGAGATATGATCCATTTGATCAGCCAGGTGGAATTTCTCTGCTGCTGCTGCGGAATCTCCGCCACCAATAACAGTGTAACCTTCAGTAGTTGCACAAGCTTTTGCTACTGCAAGTGTACCTTCAGCGAATTTATCGATTTCGAATACGCCCATAGGTCCATTCCAGACAACCAGCTTGGAGTTCTTGATAATATCGGCATAAAGTTCACGAGTCTTAGGTCCGATATCAAGTCCTTCCCAACCTTCTGGGATTTCATTGTAATCAACGATCTTAGTGTTAGCGTCAGCACCAAATTTATCAGCAACAACAACATCAACAGGAAGCATGAAGTTTTTGCCAAGTGCTTTTGCTTTTTCGATGAATCCAAGAGCAACGTCAAGTTTGTCGTTGTCTACTAGTGATTTACCGATTTCAAAGCCTTGTGCTTTAGTGAATGTATAAGACAATCCACCGCCGATCAGGACGTTATCAGCCAAAGACAACAAGTTATCAATAACATCAATCTTGTCTTTAACTTTCGAACCACCGATGATCGCAGTGAAAGGACGTTCTGGGTTAGAAAGAGCTTTACCAAGAACGGACAATTCTTTCTCCATCAAAAGACCGGATACAGCCGGCAGGAAATGAGCGATACCTTCTGTCGATGCATGTGCACGGTGAGCCGCGCCAAACGCATCATTAACAAACAAATCAGCCAGTTCAGCGAATTGTTTAGCCAGTTCAGGATCGTTTTTCTCTTCACCTGGGTAGAAGCGAACATTCTCAAGTACAAGTACGTCGCCTTCGCCTAGCTCAGCGATTTTTGCTTTTACAGCTTCGCCAATTGCTTCGTCAGCTTTAGCTACTGGTTTGCCAAGAAGCTCGGACAGACGTTCAGCAGCAGTAGTCAAACGCATGGAATCTACGAATTCGCCTTTAGGACGACCCATATGACTCGCAAGAATGATCTTTGCACCGTTCTCGATCAAATATTTAATGGTTGGAAGTGTTTCGCGAATACGAGTATCATCAGTAATTTTACCGTCTTCTACAGGTACGTTGAAATCCACGCGTACAAATACGCGCTTACCCTTTACTTCTACATCACGGACGCTTTTTTTGTTCATGATTAATTCCTCCACACCCAAAATTGTTTCTAGCAGGAAACAAGAAATACATTTAGAAAGAGCGGAAACAAGGAATTTCTGTTTCCGCTCTATAGATGTTGCTTATATCAAGTCAATTACTTAGCGATTTTAGCGAATTTCTCCAAAGTACGAACCAATTGTGCAGTGTAGGACATTTCATTGTCATACCAAGCAACAGTTTTAACCAGTTGTTTGTCGCCAACAGTCAATACTTTAGTTTGTGTAGCATCGAACAGGGATCCGAAAGTCATACCTTTGATGTCAGAAGATACGATTTCATCTTCAGTGTAACCATAAGTGTCTGGATCGGAAGCTGCTTTCATTGCTGCGTTGATTTCTTCAACAGTAACGCTCTTATCAAGAACAGTTACAAGCTCAGTCAGGGAACCAGTTGCAACTGGAACACGTTGAGCTGCACCATCCAATTTACCTTTAAGTTCTGGAATAACCAGACCGATTGCTTTAGCAGCACCAGTAGTGTTAGGAATGATGTTCTCAGCTGCTGCACGAGCGCGTCTGAAGTCACCTTTAGCATGTGGAGCATCCAAAGTGTTTTGGTCGCCAGTGTAAGCATGAATTGTAGTCATCAAGCCTTCAACGATACCGAACTTGTCGTTCAGTACTTTTGCCATTGGAGCTAGGCAGTTAGTTGTGCAAGATGCGCCGGAAATAACAGTCTCAGTACCATCAAGAATGTCATCGTTAACGTTGTAAACGACAGTTTTCATGTCGCCAGTAGCTGGAGCGGAGATAACTACTTTCTTAGCTCCACCTTTCAAGTGTTTTTCAGCTGCTTCTTTAGTTGTGAAGAAACCTGTGCACTCAAGTACGATATCAACGCCTAGGTCGCCCCATGGCAATTCTTCAGGGTTGCGGTTAGCAAGAACCTTAACTTCTTTACCATTGACTTTGAAGAAGCCATCATGCACTTCAACATCACCTTGGAATTTACCTTGAGTTGTATCATATTTAAGCAAATGAGCAAGCATCTTAGCGTCAGTCAAGTCGTTGATTGCTACCACTTCGATACCTTCTACATTTTGAATACGGCGGAAAGCAAGGCGTCCAATACGTCCAAAACCGTTAATTCCAACTTTTACACTCATTGAATAGTTCCTCCTAGAATTCGTTTTATTTATTCAAAACAGACGGTGAGGTCTGTCATGACAACAATGTTAAGTATGATGCAAGAAGTATGTTGTATTGCCTGCAATCTAAAAACTACGAAGATAGCTGTAGTTGATTGTCAATTTCCTTGCCTATTTCTACTGCGGCAGCCTCGTCCGTGACGAGAATATTCTCCTGCCCGAAACGCAGCATGGCATGAATGGCTTTGGCCTTGGGTTTGCCTCCTGCAATACCGATGACTTTCTCTGTCCGAATAATATCTTCTAGACGTAGACCCATCGTAAGCATGGTATGGACAACCTGACCCTCTTCATTGAAATAATAGCCAAAAGATTCGGCCACTGCTCCTTCACCCTGGATTTCCGAGACTGTAGCCTCGTCCAGTTTGCGGCGGCGGGTCATTTCAATGGCATCCCCAATCCCATGTACAATAATACGCGAACTGCGGATGGTTTGTACAATCTCTCCAATATTAGAGTCAAGTGCCAGCGATTGGTATGCATCCCCACTAAGCAAATCAGGGACATGCAACAACCGGTAGTTGGCTCCAACCCGCTTTGCCATTGTTGAGGCAATCGTGTTGGCTTGAATCTCCATACTCTCTCCTAATCCTCCACGCGCCGGAACAAACCAAGCGTTCTTATAGGAAAGGGACAACGGTGGTGTCAGTTGATCAGCCATATCGGCAAGCGTCGATCCACCTGTGACGGCAACTGTATCATCTGCGCGAAGTATACTCAGCAGCGCTTTCGCACCCGCCCGGCCAAGCTCTCGTTTGGTGAACGGCGATGACTCACAATCACCCGGTACTACAATAACTTTATCCAGACCATACGTTGCTCGAATTTTCTCTTCCAGCTCATCCAGACCAAATAGGCTCTTAACAACCGGCTCTAGCAAATCAAGCAGTCTACGTCCAGCAGCGCTAATGCGCATGCCAACACTCTCGATCTCAATAAGCCCTTGCGATTTCAGAAGATCCGTCTCGGCACGCAGTACCCGCTCAGTCATATCTAGCGAAGCGGCTAGCGTTCTGCGCCCAATAATATCGGACAGCATGATCTGATGAAGAATCGTGTACCGTCTCTTAAGGGTTTCCATGAGATCAGGCAGAAGCTGCTTTTGGATATCTAATAAATTACGCATACTTTCACTCCTGCAACTTCGTCTTCCTCTATTCCCTTGTTCATGGTCTCAAAACGTCCCGGGTAAACTTTTTAAGTCCCACCCATATTCTAACCAAATATTGCTCGAAGCGCAAGTCTTCCGAGAGTAGAATTCTCAAGCACTTGTCTTCTTATACATTAATAAGGTCAGAAAAAGATATAGCGCCCGATGCCTGCCCCTAGAGCGCTTGTCCAGTATTAATATTACATTGCAATTGTGTAAAAATTGTATTATAATCATTTTTGTTGCGCCCGTGGTCCAATGGATATGACGTAGGCCTCCGAAGCCTGAGATCCAAGTTCGATTCTTGGCGGGCGCGCCATTAATTTCATTTTTGCACATAATTTAGTAGTGCCTATACTACTACTTAACCAAAGAGCCGCTTGTCGGCTCTTTTTTTTGAATATAAGTTTGACTTTCTTTGACTTTTTGTTTGAATTTGTTTATCATGTGGGTAATACGGCAAGAGTAAAAATGAATACATTTGAAGAACCAATATCAAGGAGGTTTTCCACGTGAGTTATATTCCTATGGTAGTAGAACAGAGCAACCGCGGCGAGCGCGCTTATGACATCTATTCCCGCCTGCTGAAGGACCGCATCATTTTCCTTGGAACGGAGGTTAATGACGTGGTAGCCAATTCTATCATCGCACAAATGCTGTTCTTGGCTGCCGAAGATCCTGACAAGGACATTCACCTTTACGTGAATAGCCCAGGCGGTTCCATTACTGCAGGTATGGCTATTTTTGATACAATGCAGTACATTAAACCAGACGTTTCCACCATCTGTGTGGGTATGGCAGCTTCCATGGGAGCTTTCCTGCTAAACGCTGGCGCCAAAGGCAAACGCTTCGCACTGCCTAACAGCGAGATCATGATCCACCAGCCTCTGGGTGGTGCTCAAGGTCAAGCAACGGACATTGAAATCCGTGCCCGCCGCATCCTCAAATTGCGCGATAAGCTGAACCGTATTCTAGCAGAACGTACGGGTCAACCTCTAGAACGTATTGAGAAGGATACAGATCGCGACTACTTCATGACTGCTGCAGACGCGGCTGAATACGGTATCGTAGATAAAGTAATCGAGAAGACATTGCCTAGCGGTGTGTAAGCTATAAAGTAAAAATATAAAGAGGCTGTGCTCTATCCGTTATGGTTAGAGCACAGCCTCTTTATATTTTATAGAAGACCTAAATCCAATTAAGCCAGCCCGCCATAACCTAGCGCATCCAGCTTCTCGGCAATTACGCGATAACCCCGGCCATTCGGATGCAAATGATCAATGGATAACAGCCCTCTCTCATTTCCTGCGAACTCACTGTAAATCGAAGCAAATCCACATACTCGGCTGCTGTACTGTGCTGCGTATTGATTAAACTGCCTGACCCACTCTGTCGCACCAACCACCTGAGGATAGGGGTTATATAATCCCACAATTCTAATGATAAAAGGTCTACGCGTCCTCGCCTTCAATTGTATAAGGATATTCATAATTGCAGAGAAATTTTGTTTGCATTCCTGAAGCGATCTGCGCAGTTCTGCGGATAAGTTGACTTGCTGTCTTGCTGCTGATTTGGCCGCGTGAATCAAATCATTACCACCGATAGACACAGTGATGATATCGGCTTCTCGAACGGCCTCACGCATCATGGAATTTCCGCGCAGCCGCTGCTCCAGCTCTGAAGTAGTCATTCCGTTCACGCCTAAATTCGTAGAGGCTACAGTAGTCCGCAGTCTCCCTTCTGCCATTCTACGGTACACCGGAACAAAACCGTTACCTGGCAGAGCACCAAATCCAGTCGTCAAGGAATCGCCAATTGCTGTATATTGGTAGCCCATAGCTCTCCCCCGTTCATAAACTAGTTACTCCCTTTAGCATATGAACAAGAGACAACTCTGGTAAGGGGGAGATGTCTTGTGCCGACATTAGCGGAGACGAAGCATTTCCATTTATTTCATGCCAGCAAACGGGCTACTGCCATCCGGCAAAAGCTCTTTGAAACTAAAAGTATACTCAGGGAAGCCTGCAGCATACGCTGTGTACTCATATAATTGGAAGAACAGAACAACCTTGTCGTCCTTCAGATAGAAATATTTCTCCGTATTCAATCCGTTGAATCCTCCCAAATAACTATCCTCTGCCTTCAGTAGCTTGCTCAGCTTTGCATTCAGCTGTTTTTTGTAGTTTGGATTAGCTCCAAACAGGTCGCCCAACAGTAGACGTTTACCATCCTTAAGCGAGAAGGTGAAGGCTTCACGGTTAGTCATTCCATGGGCGCCGCCCGTATCACTATACTGATGCATCACTATGCTGATCACACCATTCTGATTGTAGGTCACTACATAACCTGAATCATAGGTGTATTTGGGCTCTGCTCCATCTCGATCGGAGATATCCTGTTCTGCACCCGCCGCGAATTTCATAACACTTTCCTTCAAAGTATTATTAATAGCTTGTTGCGCACTGGAGTTGCCCAATCCACTGATCTTCGGATAATCAAGCTGAATAAAAGCTTCTGCCCGATCTTTAGCATAAGTTTCCGTGGTTACCGTCAGCGCGTTCTGCGGTCTGTTCACCACATTCAGCCTACTGGCGGCCCGACTCCAATCTACCTTATAACCCATATAATCATTTAACAATCCTGATGGAACATAGAGGCGATTATTAATTAACTTCCCTTCATACTCTCGAATGAAATAGTTGTTCACCCACACAGAAGTACCGTAGCTGGATAACATCAACTTGGCCTTGGCCGATCCTTTTCCAATCATGTACGCATTTTCCTTCTTATCATACACAAGCGGTAATCCCAACACATCTCGCATAAAAGTTATGGGAATCCAGGCCAGTCCTTCCTTCAAAATACCTTCCTGCAACGAATTTATCCCGTTTGCCTTTAAAACGATACGCGAATCAATAGCTTTATTCTCCGTTTTACTAACTGCTGCATAACCCGTTTCGCTGGGCAGCAGACCTCCACCAAACAATAAACCTGCTGACATCAGACCTATGCCCCATTTGCGTGCTGATTCTTTTGAAATAATATTCATCATCTTATTTTTCCTCTCCTTTCCAATTTATTAAACAGAATCGTAGAGAACTTACACAAAAAAAGAGGCGCCCCCCACTATTACTAGTGGAAGATCACCTCTCCTCTCTGCATTCACCTTATTCTGATACTATTTCAATTCATACATTACGCTCAGCTGAGTTGTAACTTTAACTACTCCGGGTTGCACGGATGTGCTTGCACCAGCATCTGCTGCAGCCATATTCATTTTTAGATTTTGTTCAAAATAAACCGGAGTGATATCGCCATCATTTTGGCTGACCGTGATCACTTGACCCAAGCTGCGTTTAGCTGCCTTAGCAATAGCCCCTGCTTTAACATCTGCATTCGCCATCGCTTTTTCAATCACCTGAGCTTCAAATGCAGAAGTATCTTCCACAGAAAAACGTGCATTTCCGATATTATTCGCCCCTGCCGCAGATGCAGCGTCCAGCAATTCACCAACCTTGGTCAGATCTCTATAAGACACTAACAGCGTATGATTGGCGTTGTACCCCTTCACTTGCTGTCCTTCTTTTTCGCTGTAACTATAATTGGGTTGCACATAAAACTGCGTGCTTTGAATATCTTTATCTGCAATTTTCCAAGTATTCTTCAGTAAAGTCATAATCTTCTGAATTTTAGCGGCATTGGTCTTCTGCGCTTCTTGCGCAGTTGTGGCCGTAGTATCCACACCGATGGACAAGTATACGATATCCGGCTTGAGGGACAATTCGCCTTTACCTACTACACTAACGACATTTTTCTGGACTTCATCTGCGTAAGCCTTTGCAGGACCTTGGAAAACACCACTCATGCTGATCCCTCCAATTAACAAACTCCCTACGATCATCACTGAACCAATTTTCTTCAATAAACCTTTCATATTTGCCAGCCCCTTTCATTTCTTGTGATTTGTTATTATCCTCTAGACGAGTCTTTTTGGTAAATGTTGCACGTTCTCCATCTATTTTTTGGTATTAAAAAAAGCCCCGAAGGGCTTTTGGTCATGCGATAAATAAAGTCTTCCTAGCAGAAACGATGTTGTCTTCCTATTATTGGTTCTCAAGCTCTTCTTTGCTGACCAGACTTGTCAAAGCGTTTACAGCTTGATCGGCATCCGCACCGTCCGCGCTAATGTAAATCTCCGTGCCGGAACTGATAGCGAGGCTCATAATCCCCATAATACTTTTAGCATTTACTTTTTTATCATCTTTTTCCACGAAAATCTCCGACGAAAACTTGTTAGCTTCTTGCACAAACAATGCTGCCGGTCGGGCATGAAGCCCTGTCTTCAACCGAACAACTACCGGGTGCTTTGTCATGAAACGCTTACCCCCTAATTGAGTTCTCCCCAAAAGTTTCACATTAATTTTATATTATTATATCATTATAACGTAAACCACACTAGAAAAAAAGTAATTAGCCGCCTCGAACCTTGTCCGCCAGCTCATCAATCTTACGAAGCCGATGATTTACTCCCGACTTACTGACTGTACCTTTGAGCATTTCACCAACCTCCTTGAGGTTGATATCTGGATGCGCCATTCGAATTTCTGCTACTTCACGCAGTTTATCCGGCAAATTCTCCAGTCCCATTTCTCGCTGCAACAGCTTGATATTTTCAATCTGCCGCACCGCAGCACTTATTGTTTTGTTGAGATTTGCGGTCTCGCAGTTCACGATCCGATTCACGGAATTACGCATATCGCGCATAATTCTTACATCCTCAAATTTGAACAGCGCCTGATGCGCTCCAATCAAACTTAAGAATTCAATGATCTTCTCGCCTTCTTTAATGTAAAGAATGAACCCTTTTTTACGTTCAATACAGCGTGCGTTTAAGTGGAATTCCCCAGCCAGATCCACTAATGCTTTACAATGTTCCTCATACATCGAGGAAATCTCCAAATGGTAGGAGGAGCCTTCCGGATTATTAACCGATCCGCCAGCCAGAAAGGCACCGCGCAAATAAGCACGCTTGCAGCAGTTATTCCCAACAATCTCATCATCAATACCATCGGTAAAAATAAATCCTTCCGACACAATTCTAAGATCCTTTAGGATCTCTTGTACACGGTTTGGGATTCTGACGATATAGACGTTATTTTTCTTCAAACGCATTTTTTTACGCACGAGTAGCTCAATATGGACCTGGTAATATTTCTTAAGTAAAGAATATACCCGCCTTGCAATCGCGGCGTTCTCCGTCGAAATGTCGAGAATAACCTTTTTGCTTGAAAGCTGCACAGATCCATTCATACGGATAAGCGCTGACATTTCCGCCTTCTCGCAGCAGGGTTCACTCTCCACCATCGTCAGCTCTTTTTTGGTAAGGGCCGCAAAAGACAAGGGTCTCACCTCTTTCTTGATAAGTACTTCGTTCTCATCTATAAGTTATACCCTAGGGTTTCTGTTTATCCAATCCTGCACAAGCTGATAAATGTGATGACTAAGCTTATCGGTATCATGTCTCAAATAAGTTCGGAATAAAACCAGTTTATCAGCTATAACCTTGTATCCATTGCCATCCAGCGCTTCTTTATCAAGCTGCACCGGGCGCGCGCCCTTCTCGGCGTACTTCGTCTGGACCTGTTCCGGAATCTCACCGTCATTAACAATAACATAATCGAATAAATCGATCCCGATATGATCATATACAGCTTGAAGATGATCGCTGACGGTATAGTTATCCGTTTCACCCGGCTGAGTCATTACGTTGCAGACGAAAATTTTGATAGCATTCGAAGATACAACCGCTTCTGCCAGTTTCGGAACAAGCAGGTTGGGAAGAATGCTCGTATACAGACTGCCAGGACCCAGCAGGATCGCATCTGCATTCCGAATCGCCTCAAGCGCTTCGGGCAACGGTTCTACATCTGGCGGCTCCAAGGACACTCGTCTGATGATCCCGCCAGCTTCAGGGATTTTGGACTCCCCCGTGATAATCGTGCCGTCCGACATTTCTGCATGCAGGATTACAGCCTCACCGGCCGCAGGCAATACCCGGCCGCGAACAGCGAATAATCGACTGAGCTCACGTACAGCTGTAACGAAATCGCCGGATATATCCGTGAGCGCAGCAAGAATCAAGTTGCCGAGACTATGACCAGCTAGTCCCTCACCCGTGTTGAAACGGTATCTCATAATCTCTGCCATGAGCGGCTCAACATCAGCCATAGCTGTCAATACGTTGCGGATGTCCCCAGGAGGAGGCATTTGCAGTTCACTGCGCAAAATACCTGAGCTTCCCCCATCATCGGCAACGGTAACAATAGCAGTAATATCTAATGGCTTCTCTTTTAAACCACGAAGCATAACAGATAACCCCGTGCCACCGCCCATAACGACGATACGTGGACGCTGTCTTTGTTCTTCAGCCACTATGACCCCTTCTCTCTAGTGCCGATCACGCTCGGAATCCCGATGACTAACGGTTACGGATTCCGTCTCGCTAACGCCCAGCATTTTACCCAAATACTCGGATATGGCTACGGAACGGTGTTTACCTCCCGTACAGCCAATGCCAATGATAATCTGGGACTTACCTTCCTTACGATATTGCGGAATTAGAAAATGAAGCATATCGAGCAGTTTGGTCAGGAACACCTGTGTTTCAGGCCACTTCATTACATAATCGTAGACTTCACTGTCCTGGCCGGTTTTAGGCCGCAGATGGTCCACATAATGTGGGTTAGGCAAGAAGCGGACATCGAAGACAAGATCTGCATCAATAGGGATACCGTACTTAAATCCGAAGGATGTAATATTGACGGAAAGCGTACTTTTTCCTAGATGCGAAAACCGTGAAACGATCTTCTCCTTAAGCTGCACGGGCTTCATACTGCTGGTATCTAAACATAACGTAGCTGAATTTTTCAATTCTTCAAGCATTTTACGTTCTAGCTTGATACCATCAAGCGGCAGCCCCTTAGGTGCTAATGGATGATGACGTCGACTTTCCTTGTAACGCTGAACAAGTACTGAATCTGTAGCATCCAAAAACAAGATCTCACAGCCAATGGTTGACTCATCCTTGATATAGGCAAGAGACTCAGACAAAGCAGTGAAGAATTCTCGACCACGCAGGTCAATTACAAGGGCTACCTTGGCAATCTTACCCTTCGACTGTTCAATTAGCTCTGCGAACTTGGGAATCAGCACCGGTGGTAAATTATCGACACAGAAGAACCCTAGGTCTTCCAGACTCTGTACAGCAATTGTCTTCCCCGCACCTGACATTCCCGTAATAATAATCAGGGTGGCTCCAGCCGTTGGGGTATTGTCCAATTCGGTCATAAAAGCGTCCCCTCCCTAGATTTAGTATATGAATACTTCCCGTCTTTTAAGAACGCAGCAAAAGGCCGGCAGCCCCAACAATACCTGCGTCATTACCAAGCTCAGCTGGAATAATCGAAACACCAGTTTGAAGCGGAGCCGGTGTCAATTTCGCAAACACACGACGAACCTCATCAAATAGAATATCTCCAGCCTTAGACACACCGCCGCCAACGATAAATACTTCAGGGTTAAGCACAGCCGCAACAGAAGCCATGGATTTACCCAGATAGTATGCTGCACGATTCACTATACGGATAGCTACTTCATCGCCAGCCTTAGCCGCATCAAAGACTTCTTTCGCAGCAATCTTCTCTACCATAGAGAGGGAAGTACGATCGCCACGAGCTACTGCATCATTAGCCATGCGGATAATACCTGTAGCGGAGGAAACGGTTTCCAGACAGCCCATGTTGCCACAGCCGCATTGAATAGCTTCCAGATCCGGCACTACTGTGATATGACCAAGCTCACCAGCTAATCCCGCAAAGCCTTGATAAATCTTTCCATTAATAATAATTCCGCCACCGACACCTGTTCCAAGCGTATAGCAGACACAGTTATCAACGCCACGTCCCGCACCGCTCCAAGCTTCGCCCAGTGCAGCCACATTCGCATCATTGTCTATTTTGACAGGCTTGTTCCAACGATCTTCCAAAATGGAACGGATCGGCACATCTCTAAATCCTATGTTAGGCGCAAGGATGATGATTCCTTCACGAATATTTGTGAACCCGGCTACACCCGCTCCTACACCTGCAAGCTGATCCCAAGAGTACGGGGAATCCTCCACAATTTGGCGTACATACTTCTCGATATTATCGATAACAGTATCAACACCCTCTGCAGTTCCTGTAGGTCCCTCATAAGTATGTAGCAGGGTACCTTCAGCATTACAGATTCCAACCTTAATTGCAGTTCCACCCAAATCCACGCCAACGTAGATATTCTCAGACATGTAACAAGCCACCTTTTTTTATACTAAAATAGTTAATCCTAAGTACCAACTATAATAGAAGCCCTCTCTGTGGTCAAGGAAAGACAACACACCCGGGAATTCCTTATTTTAAGAGTATACTCTATTATATTCTAAAAAGACCCCCTTACGCCTAAGTAAGAGAGTCTTGTACCTATATTATTATCTGGAAAATAACCCAACGCACCGATTTATTCTGATAAAATGCGCTTTTGGCCCTCTAATGCTCGGATTGGAGCGATATTCTGTGTGAACTCTAGCGTGCCCATATATTGGCCTGACTCGTCTCGTACAGCGAAGTAACGGATGTAGATAAACTTATCCTTGATATTGATCCAGAAGTCTTCAGCATCCTTACGGCCTGCCTTAAAGTCTTCCAAAAGCTTCTCTACCACATGAACACTTTGCGGGGGATGACAGTTCTGTACTGTACGGCCGATAACCGCTTTAGTTCGGGCAAAGATACGTTCCTTCCCGTGTGAAAAATATCGGACAACATCATTCTCATCAATGAAGGTTAGATCTACAGGAAGATGGTTGAGTACGGTCTCCAGCTGATGCAGTGACAACAACCCTGTCTCAAAACGGATGAACCCGCCTTGCGGCGTAGCTCCTTCTGTTTCTTCCAGCACTGCGCCGTCCGGCTCAGCGGCCCGCTCAGGGATCCACTCCTGCTCCGGTGCGGTTAGGCAGAACCCGATCTCATCACTCTCCCGGGCGATTTTGACCCATTCATCTTCCGTCAGTTTGTCCAGGGCCATGGGCAATAGAATATTTTCTTCCTTAAAGATCATTTCATTAACTTCCTTGATGATCTCCTCAAGCTGAATGCCTATTTCTGCTGCGTTTCCGCTATAAGTGCTGAGCGCAGCTTTTGCCTCTTTAATCATACGGCGGATATTATCATCCACTCCCCACATTACCTTGGTTGGGCCATAAATGCCGTATTTTTCGAGGTATGGGAACAGCAGATTTTCTTTTCGGCTATAGTGTTTATCAAGATCCAGCAGCAAGCTAAGATCCTCCAACAATTTGAAGATCAGTTCCTCACTATCATTCTTTTGAAACTTTGTTGCGTGCAGATCCATGCGGAAGTTAACAAGTTTTTCGATCTCACGATTCTCCAATTTGAAGGTGTGTACTGGATGGCCTGGCTGCTCCTCGGGCTGGGACGAGCGGTGAATTTGCTCAATAGAGCCTTTAAAAATGGCTGTATGCACCGAACAAAGACGTTGGACCTCGGATACCGGAATTCCTTCTTCGGTCATTAATGAATGCTCCATCGCGGAAATCTCCGCTACGGTAACATCACCCACAGCTTCGGCGAATCGCGCCTTAACCTCTTCTACACTTTTCCCTGCATGCAGCTCTTTAATAATCTCCTTAAGCATAGCCTGGCGACGAGTCTGTTCCGGCACATCAACTTCACGGTTGTTAATCAGTTCGCTCATATTAACACTCCTTTATTAAATAATCTCGAAACCATGACGTTCAAAAGTTTGCTTCACGTGCTCGAGATCCATTTTTTTCAGCTTAATTCCTTTGGATAAGGTCATGAAACGGCCAGCAGTCTGCAGCATGCCAGGCTTGGCAATATCCTTAAAGCCCAGCTCTACCATAATCTCGATGACCTCCGGATGCCGTGATACCATCTCGAATATAGATTCATCCAAACTCAGCACTTTTTCCATCTGACTCTTCTCCTTTATGTGAGAACTATTCTCAATAAAAGATTAGCACAGGCCGTACAGGACCATTGTGATTGCAATCACTAATTCAAAAGAAAGCAATTATCGTTCTTTTTAAGACGGATTATGTATGCTGTGAACCTAAAAAAACTGTCCCCTACGCTTAAAAAGCATAAGAGACAGCCTGATTTGTCATTAATTAATGATTTATTATAGCGTTACTCCTGTTTTGAATATGGAGATCTCACGGAAATTATTCTTTTCATTATTAACCCATTCACCGCTGGCCACCGCAATAATATAGTTTATGAAGCTGCGCAGGACCTCATCTGGAGAACCATCTTCCACCAACACACCTGCATTAAAATCGATCCAATGACGTTTGCCTTCATACAATGGGGTATTGGTAGATACTTTCATCGTAGGCACGAATGTACCAAATGGTGTTCCCCGCCCGGTCGTAAAGATCACCAATTGGCAGCCAGCAGCAGCCAGTGCAGAGGAAGCCACAAGATCATTGCCAGGTGCGTTAAGGAGATTTAAGCCTTTATTAGTGATAAGCTCCCCGTACTTGAGGACATCCATAACTGTAGCGTTCCCGGATTTTTGAGTACAACCCAATGATTTATCCTCAAGCGTAGTAATTCCTCCGGCTTTATTCCCTGGAGAAGGATTTTCATATACCGGCTGTTTATAGTCCATAAAATACTGCTTAAAGTCATTAATGAGATCGACAATTTTGTTGAAAATATTTTCGTCCGCAGCACGTTCCATTAGAATTTTTTCGGCACCAAACATTTCAGGCACTTCTGTCAGTACAGTGGTCCCGCCTTGAGCAGCCATATAATCAGACAGACGTCCAAGGAGCGGATTCGCAGTAATACCGGATAACCCGTCGGAGCCTCCACATTTCAGACCGATCTTCAGCTCGGAGAGTGATACCTCTTCCCGTTGATCACCTTGTACATTATTGTAGATTTCCTTCAGCAGCTTCACGCCTTCTTCAATCTCATTCCCAACCTCCTGGGAGACAAGGAAACGCACACGATCCTCATCATAGCTGCCCAGCATGTCTTTAAAAATATGCAAATTGTTATTCTCACAGCCCAATCCGAGCACAAGCACGCCGCCCGCATTCGGGTGTTTAACCGCGTTAGCCAGAATCGTACGTGTATTGTCATGATCATCGCCCAGCTGGGAGCAACCGTAGTTATGCTTAAGCACGAGCACGTTATCGAAAGGTGCGATATCTCCAACCTCTGCTTTGAAAATATTGATGATCTGCTCCGCCACTCCATTCACACAACCAACAGTAGGGACGATCCACAGCTCATTGCGGATACCTACAGATCCATCAAAGCGGCGATACCCCTTAAAGGTCAAATTCTCCGCTGCAAAAGGATTCGGCGTCAGCTTCTGCTCAAAGGTATATTCCTCTACCCCTGTTAGGTTTGTCTTAGTGTTATGGGTATGCACCCACTGCCCCGGCGCGATAGACGCTATAGCATGACCAATGGGGTAACCATATTTCAATACGTTTTCACCTTCGTTAATGCTGGACAGTGCAATTTTATGGCCTCTAGCGATATCTTCAGTAATTTTAATCTCTTTTGAACCAATCACAATGGTGTCGCCTGCTTTATAGTCTTTTAGTGCAACAGCGACATTATCAGCCTCATTAATCTGCAATACTTCTTTCATCGTCTTGATCATATCATTGTCACCTCCAGGGTATTAGTTGTGTGCCGGTCTCTTCACGAACGCTTTTAAGGCTTGCTTCATGCCATTTTTCTCAATCGCAATCAGTCCTTCTGTCACCTTGTCAGTAAGTCCAGCCACTTTATTCAGATCACAGCCCCAGCGATTGGTTGCGGCAAGTACTTCGACGGCCAGTGCGCGCAGCCCGGTGTCTGTGCCATCCCATCCTCCCCATAAGGAGGCGAACCATTCCAAAATATCCGCATCATCAGCCAGTTGAATGTTTTCTTCCCCTCTGCGTCCTCTATAGAAGGCAATTAATGCGCTCAATGAGAAGACAAGCTTTTCAGGCAATTGTCCTTTGGCCTCTACATATTGCAGTAAAGAAGGCAGATCTCTTGTCTTAAACTTCGATATAGAATTAAGGGAAATGCTCATCAAGTAATGCTGCACATAAGGGTTCAGGAATCTTTCTAATACCGCGTCTGCAAAAGAATTCAATTCCTCTGCCGGCAGATCCAGCGTTGGAATAATCTCATCATAGATTAAGGACTTCACGTACGCCCCAACCTCTTCGTGCTCAATGGCTTCAGCAACCGTATCAATACCGTACAAATACGCTACTGGTGTCATAGCTGTATGAGCTCCGTTTAAAATTCTCACTTTACGAGTGCGATAAGGGGCCATGTCATCCACCACCAGCACATTAAGACCTGCTAGTTCAGCCGGGAACTCCTTTTTAATCCACTGTGGCCCTTCAATCACCCAAAGATGGAATTGCTCGCCGACAACGACCAGCTTATCCTCATAACCCAGCTCTTCTGTAATCTCGGCAATGCTGTCTCTTGGATAACCGGGAACAATGCGGTCCACCAGACTGCAGCAGAAGGTATTAGCTTCATTCAACCAGTTCACAAAACCTTCTCCAAGATTCCACAGCTCAGCATATTTCAAAATAACCTTTTTGAGCTCATCACCATTCCGGTCAATCAGCTCGCATGGAATGATGATAAAACCTTTAGAAGCCTCCCCATTAAAAGTTTGATAACGTTTGTACAATAAGGCCGTCAGCTTGCCTGGGAAACTACTCTGCGGCGTATCGGTTAACTTGTCGCCAGCTTCAAAAGCAATTCCCGCTTCAGTAGTATTAGACACGATAAAGCGCAGCTCAGGGTTCTCAGCCAGCTTCATATACTCCTCATGCTGTGAATAGGGATTAAGCGTCCGCGTAATACAATTAATTACCTCGTGTTCTTTTACAGCCGCTCCGTCTTTAATGCCTTGCAGATAAAGGGTATACAGCCCATCCTGATCATTCAGCATTTCTGCCAGTCCGTTAGCCAATGGCTGTACAACAACCACTCCACCATTGAAATCCGTTTTTTGATTCATGGTATGAATCTGCCAATCTACAAAGGCGCGCATGAAATTGCCTTCGCCAAATTGTAGAACCTTCTCAGGATACTGCTTGTAAGCTGTCCAATTATCACTATTTAATCTTTTCATATTAACGCCTCCTAATAGTAAATGCACACGATAAACTTGTTAAATAAACTATATAAAATCATATTTATATTACTAATCAATTAAATATATGCACACGTGAAAATTTTAGATAGCAACCTTTTACGAAGGTAAAGGATCAGGCTGCTATGCGCAGCCTCTACTTCTGCAACTTCCTGACTGATTCTCTGGCAATAAGCTCTGTCTCGATCGAGATCCGCCCGTCTTTTTCTGAGGGTTCCTTGACCAAGCTTAACAGCTGGCGAGCGCCTTGCTCACTAATCTTCTCAATAGGACGTTTGACCGTGGTGAGTGAAGGATTGGCAAAAAGTGAAAACCCAATGTCGTCAAAACCAACAACAGAGATATCATTTGGCACCTGCAGCCCTCGCTCAAACACGCCTTTCATAGCCCCGATCGCCATATCATCATTGGAGCAAAATACAGCAGTCGGTGGCTTCTCGAGATCCAGCAGCTTGCCCATCGCCTCATATCCACTTTGCATATCATAACTACCGCTTATCATGTAGTCATTACGAACAGGGATATTATGGTCAATCAAAGCTTTTATAAAGCCATCTCTGCGTTCCTGTGTGGATTTAAAGCCCTCGACACCTTCAATAATTGCAATGTCTTGATGCCCGTTTTCGATCAGGTATTTGCCTGCATTATAAGCACCTTCCCGGTCGTTCGAGATGATGTTGATAATGGAACGGTCATCAATTTCCCGGTTCAGCACAACGATTGGAATGCCTTGCTGGACAACATGGTAAATGAATTTATTATCTGCTTCACTCTGGCTCATTAGAATAATTCCATCAAAACGTTTGCGATGAATAGAGGAGTAATCCGCATAATCGTCGATCCCACGGATGAACAGATTGTACTCTACATCTATGACCCTATTTACACCACGAATCGTATCAGAGAAGAAACCAGAAGTTGTGCCGTTGGCAATACTCGTGAAGAACAGACCAATGGTATAGGATCGCTGCATCACAAGGCTTTTGGCATTGTAATTAGGGACGTAACCCACTTGCGCAGCGATCTCGGCAATTTTTTTACGTGTGACCTCTTTAATTAGTGGACTATTGTTAAGTGCTCTCGATACAGTTGTATGCGATACATTCGCCAACTTGGCGATATCCTTGATTGTAGGTGCCATGGGTCAACCTTCCTTATTAAACGGGTTTGGCTCTTCCATGTAAGGATATCATAACGATTACCTAGTCACCAATGCCTGTTTCGAGAAATTAAAATAATGATCAGCGTTATTGTAACAGATGTTCTCAATCATACTGCCCAGTAACTCCATATCATCCGGGGCTTCTCCAGCTTCTACCCAAGAGCCTACTAGATCACACAAGATTCTTCTAAAGTACTCATGTCTGGTATACGATAAAAAGCTTCTGGAGTCTGTTAACATCCCAACAAATTGGCTAAGTACGCCTAGATTAGCAAGTGTCTTCATCTGTTCCAGCATGCCGTCTTTATTATCGTTGTACCACCATGCGGTTCCGAATTGAATCTTCCCTGGAATACCGCCGCCCTGGAAGCTACCCATTAGACTGGCAATAACATGATTATCATTAGGGTTCAATGAGTACAAAATGGTCTTAGGCAACGCATTCTCACGATCCAGCGCATCGAGCAGACCCGCCAAAGGCTTAGCAATCACGCCGTCATTGATAGAATCATAACCCGTGTCAGGTCCGAGACGTCCGAACATTACGCTGTTGTTATTCCGTAGCGCATGAATATGGAATTGCATCGCCCAATCCAGCTCGTTATACAATTTGCCGAGGAATACTAGCGTGAATCCTTTATATTTCTTTTCTTCACTCTCACTTACAGTGCCTTCATAAAGTGCTTTAGCGAATATAGCTGTAGCTTCCTCCAAGGTAGTAGGCTCAAACATTACCGCATCCAAAGCATGGTCAGATACACGGCCGGCTCTGGCGTGGAAGAATCTCACTCTGCTCTCCAATGCTGCAAGAAACTGTCCGTAATTCTTAACAGCCATTCCCGAAACTTCGCTTAGCTGAGCTACCCAAGGCTGGAAGGTAGGACGGTTGATTTCAAGCGCTTTGTCTGGTCTGAATCCCGGCACAACGCTAGCATTGAACCCACTCAGATTACTGATTTTCTCATGATATTCCAGATTATCTACAGGATCATCGGTAGTACAAACCGTAGTCACCTTCGATTTAATGATCAAATCTCTTGCTCCGTATCCTTCACCCTGTAACTGTCTATTCACTTCATCCCAAATTTTTGGTGCGTTAGCTTCATTCAGCAACTCATATACACCGAAGAAACGTTGCAGCTCCAGATGCGTCCAATGGTATAGCGGATTCCCGATAATCATCGGAACCGTTCTAGCCCAGGCTAAAAATTTATCATAATCACTGGCATCGCCAGTAATGAATTTCTCTTCTATACCGTTAGCGCGCATCACTCTCCATTTATAATGGTCGCCATACAGCCAAGCTTCGGTGATATTGTTGAACGTTTTGTTCTCATAAATTTCTTTTGGGCTGAGGTGGCAATGATAATCGATAATGGGCATGTCTTTCGCATGATGATGAAACAGCTTAATTGCGGTCTCGCTCGACAATAGGAAGTTCTCATCCATGAATTTTTTACTCATGAGGTTTGCTGCTCTCCTTTAAGTTCGAATGGGAGTTACACAAAGTTTAACGTGAACATTTATTCAATCGGTCGATTTCTTAATAAATATTTTAAACTTAAAATTATTGCTTATAATAGGGTTTGTGTAAATTGTTCACGTTAACATTATATCTTCATTGTAAACGTATTTTTAAAATGCGCAAGTCTTTTTATAAAGACATTGTTACAGTTATTTTAACTTCCGAGCGGTAATAAATAAACAACATATTTAATATCTGGACACGGCCCTGCCAATATTGAAAAAAGCAGGCAACCCTTTAGAAAAAGGATTACCTGCTTATATGTCATCGGACTAAGATTTCTCGCAAAATTAACTATCCAGTGTTTCGCTCCAGTCATGCACCATCGTACCCTCTAGGTACTTCTCAGCATCCATTGCTGCCATACAGCCGGATCCCGCTGCAGAAATTGCCTGACGATAACGGGTATCCTGCACGTCGCCACAAGCGAATACGCCCGGGATGTTCGTTTCTGTCGTTCCAGGGTTGACCACAATGTAGCCGTTGGTATCGGTCGTAATTTGCCCCCCTAAAAATCCGGTGTTCGGCGTGTGCCCGATCGCGACAAACACTCCGTCCGCTTCGATGAGTTCATCAATTCCCGTCTCATTGTTGCGAACCGTCAGCCCCTTAACGCCAGACTCGTCGGTTGTAACCTCAAGCGGTGTACGGTTAAGAGCCCACGATACCTTACTGTTATCCCGTGCGCGAGCCTGCATAATCTTCGAAGCTCTAAGCTCATCACGACGGTGAACCAATGTTACATTAGAAGCGAATCGGGTTAAAAAGCTGGCTTCCTCCATCGCTGAATCTCCACCACCGACGACAATAATCTTTTTGCCACGGAAAAAGAATCCGTCACAAGTAGCACAAGTGCTGACCCCACGGCCCACATTCTCCTGCTCCCCGGGGATTCCTAAATATCTGGCAGATGCACCGGTTGAGATGATCACTGACTCCGCCTCTAATACTCCCAATCCATCTACAGTCACTTTAAATGGACGCTGTGAAAAATCAACTGAATCCACCCAACCATTCTTAAATTCAGCCCCAAAACGTTCAGCCTGCTTGCGCATGTTGTCCATTAAATCCGGGCCTAGAATTCCTTCAGGAAAGCCTGGGAAGTTCTCGACTTCTGTTGTCGTTGTCAGTTGTCCACCCGGTTGCATACCTTCAATCACAAGTGGGTTTAGGTTGGCACGTGCCAAATAAATTGCAGCAGTAAGCCCGGCTGGGCCTGTTCCGATTACAATCGTTTTGTACATAACAGTGGCCTCCTCACAATAGGGTTTATTTAGAAGAAACGGGCCCTTTTTTGGCAAGCATAGCCGCCTTCGGTGCCCCTATAAGGAACATTAGCGTTACGCAAGACATATAAAAAGGGCTCCGTTTCTACGAAATACTACATGATCGATTTAGATATTCTCGGTAAATGGCGGAAGGCTGTCGCTCACACTTCCCTCGAAACTACATTCCTCATCTATGCGCCGAGCATAACGACTGACCATAGAAACGGAAACATTGTAACGCTGGGCTACTTCACGGTAGGTGACCGGCAGGTTATGCGTTTTAGCGATTAGATATTCTAAGGCAGCACACCAGCCATTCGCATGACGGATAAACGGAACATCCGGATAAAGGCTGCTCAGAAATTGCTTCCACAGTAATTCAGCATCTTTTTTGTGGATTGCATCATATCTTCGATCCATCATACTAAGGGTCTGGTCGATAACTTTCTGCCAATCCTCTCTCCATTCCGGCAGTCCCTTCAGACGCGGGGAAGAGGTTTCTTTGACTTCCTGAAGCACATTCTCTTCAGGAACACTTCCAATCAGCCGCTGCAGACTAAGAAGTGCCGCTTCTTGCAGCTTTTCTTCCTGCAAGGGCTGCTGCTTTAGAAGTCCTTGCAGAATTTCGGACATCTCTTCATCTTCGATCCACCGAAGAGCTTCTGTAACCTGAAGCTTCGTATTGGCATCCCCGTAGCGGAGCGCCCAGAAGAAGGAAGAGCGAAGCAGCGGATTGTTCCGTACCTCTTCGGTGAAGCTGCCCTTGTTGTCCTTCCACAGCTTCAGCTGCTCCTGAAAAGGAAGCTGATAGTTGTAGCTGACCAGCGACAGCGTTTTACCTTCCCCCTGCGCCTGCTGCAGCTGAGCAAGAAAAAATCTCGGCACAGCCGATTCCGGATCGAGCTTAACCGCCTTCTGCCAGCAGCGCTGGGCTTCTGTATACAGGCCACTATTGCTGGCAGCTGCCGCACAGTAATGATAGAGACTGGCGTCGCCACCGACCTCTTCATCCTTCAACAGACGTCTAAAATGGCCATAGGCGGTTCTATGGCGTCCCAGAATCCCCATGGTGGTGGCCATTTTGAACAGATGCTCCTGATGAAACGGAATGGTGGTCTCCAGAAGGCGTAACAATCCATCCAGTTGCCCGCGGTCACCTTCATACTGAAGGAAGATCGCTAAGTTACAGAGTGCATGCAAATTCCCGGAATCCAGCTCCAGCACCCGCATAATACATTCCTTAGCTTTGGTAAAACGACCCATGTAAAAATACGCTAGGGCTAGGTTGTTATGTGCCGCCAGGAAGTCAGGCGTATTGCTCACAATCTCTTCAAGCAAAGTGACGGCTTGTGTAAACTTGCCCTCCTCCAACAGTGCTCGGGCTCGCTCATGCTCTATTACACCTTCCCGGCTTCTAATCCGGATAAGTGGAGCAGGACGGTCCAGCTCATATTGCAGCAGCTCCATCAATTCTTCCGATTCGGCCAGAAATTCACCGTTCACATCTTCTTCGAGATAAGTGACGAGTGAGCGTTCTGCCTCCTCATAGCTTTCCATATTGGCGAAGTTGTTAGCCATATAGAAATAACATTCCGTCATTGCCGGATCAATATTCTCCAGTACATGGGTTAAAATGTCGTTGGACGCTTCATAATTGCCCATTTCTGATAATACGCCAGCCACGTTGCAATGATTGACCGGATTCTCCGGCTCGTACTCTACAGCTTTGCGAAAATTCTTTAATGCCTTATCATATTGAAAGCGATCCAAGGACCGAACGGCTCTTTCAAAGAAAAAATTGGCATTCAGAGTTACAGGAATCACATTATCATTCCCCAGTTCATACTCTGAAGTTCTCTCAATCATGGAAGCAAGGCACCTCCCTTATAAGAAGCTTCCTTATACTAACGAAAAATAGGAGGGCGGCGCCCTATGGGGTATGCCGGAGCTCCATCCTTAATCGCTATTCCGTTCCCTTATTGGGCGCGGGTATCTCCACACAGTATACCACATGTGACAGCGAGAATCTCAAGTTGAGAAAGACTCTACCACTCTGCTTACAACATCTTTTTTGACAAAAAATAAAAAAGACGGGGAATTAAATTCCCGCGTCTCTAAATAGCTTATCGATTGAACCACCCTCAAGGATGATGTGCGTAGCCTGGGCAAGCATCGGTGCAACAGATAATACCGTAAACCGACTTGAATGGTCATCAGGCAGTGCAATAGAATCTGTCGTAACCACTTCCTGAATAGAAGGATGGTCAAGCCGCTGTAGCGCGGGCCCTGAGAATAATCCGTGTGTCGCGCAGACAATACTGTCCTTCGCACCTCTCTCCTTCAGGCCTTCTACCACATTCACAATGGTCGTCCCAGTATCGATCAGATCCTCAATAATGATAGGTGTCCGTCCCTCGACATCACCAATGACATGAGTGATTACCGATTCATTATGGGCTGGGCGCTTCTTGATCATAATGGCAAAAGGTGAATCCAGCTTATTCGCCAGCTTCTCAGCCATAGACGCACGCCCTGCATCCGGGGAAACAATGACCAGATCAGACATTGCCTTGGCTTTCAAATGGCTGCTGATCAAATCGAGTGCAGTCAGATGATCGACCGGAATGTTGAAAAAGCCTTGAATCGCCGCTGCGTGCAAATCGATGGTGATTACGCGGGTTGCTCCAGCGGTCGTCAGCACATCAGCCACCATCTTAGCCGAGATCGGCTCACGAGGTGCGGACTTCCGCTCCTGCCGAGCGTACCCATAATACGGCACAATAATGTTCACTGTACGAGCTGAAGCCCGTTTGGCAGCATCTATCATCACCAGCAGCTCCACGAACATCTCATTAATGGGATGCGAAAGGGATTGCACCAAAAATACGTCGCAGTTCCGGATGCTTTCTTCGTAATGCACGTAAATCTCGCCGCTCATGAAGCGGGTCAGCTTTATCTGCCCCAATTCAACACCAAGTCGCTCCGCAATATCAGCCGCTAACTTTGGATTCGACGAACCGGAAAAAATACGTAATTGTTGATGATGCATAATACCCTCCTGCGGATTATAAATTATTATAGTTTGAACTGAACAGTGGTACGGCGGCGTCCCTCAAATACAGCCAGCTCACGAAAACCAGTGTGCCAAAGCATACTACGCGCCTCTTGTAGCCCGTCCCCCAGCTTGGCAGGATCATGTGCATCGGAGCCTAATGTCAGCGGTATGCCGAGCTTTAGGGCCTCCTGTAGCAGATGCTCGGCCGGGAACATCTCAGCGCAAGGCTTCGTAAGTCCGGATGCATTCAGCTCCATGGCGATTCCGCTATCCGCTATAACCTTTAAGGTCTCTAGCTCCAGCGCCCTTACCTCAGCCGTGCCCTCCGGTGTTTGTGGGCCATAACCGAACCGTTTAATAACATCCATATGTCCTATAATATCATATAATCCCGATAACGCCGACTTCTTTACCGCATCGTAATAAAGACGATATACCTCTAGCGCATCTTTGCCTTCCCAACCATGAACCTGGCGGTGATCCGTAATATCCCACTCCCCAAGAAAATGTACAGAACCTATAAGATAATCCCATGGATACGGCGACAAAATCTCGCGAATTTGCTCTTCATAGCCTTCGATATAATCGGCTTCCAGCCCCACCCGCAGATCTATGACTCCACGGTAACGCTCCTTTAAGGTTAGACATTCCTCCACATAACGAGGCAGCTCAGCCATTGGCATAGCCATTTCTGGATAATAGCTGGCGGGATCTACGTGGATGAGCGGCAAGTGGTCGGATAATCCCAGCTGCTGAAGTCCAAGCTCTATCCCGCGCTGTACATACTCCTCAAGCTTACCCACGGCATGGCCACAGCGTTCATGATGCGTGTGGTAATCAATATGCATCACTCAGTCCTCCCTTAGTACTGATCCCGGCGTGGGCGTTCGTGACGGGTACTCAACTCTTCCATAATCTCATCCAGTGGAAGCTTGCGCTCTTGCAGCAATACCAACAGATGATAGATCAGATCACTAACCTCAAGACGCAGCTCGGCGTTATCTTTATTTTTGGCGGCAATTATGGTCTCGGAAGCTTCCTCGCCTACCTTTTTGAGGATCTTATCCACGCCTTTATCAAACAGATAAGTGGTATACGCGCCTTCCGGGCGTTCCACTTCCCGCTCAGCAATCACACGCTCCAGCTCACCAAGAACAGCAAAACGCTCACCATCTGTCAAACTAGACACTGGTTTCGAAGCATCTGTTATTGGGTTATTCAAAGGAATCTCACGGAAAAAGCATGACGTAGCTCCAGTATGGCAAGCTGGTCCTTCAGGCACAACCTTCACGAGTAGTGTGTCGCTATCACAATCATAGGATATGGAGGTAATAGCTTGTGTGTTGCCTGAGGTTCCGCCTTTATGCCAAAGTTCGCTGCGCGAGCGGCTCCAAAACCAAGTCTGGCCACTCTCCAGTGAGAGCTGTAACGATTCGGAGTTCATATAAGCAACCATCAGTACCTCTAAACTGCTAGCATCCTGAACAACGGCAGGCACCAGACCCGCTTCATTCCAGCGAATGCCTGCCAGAGCTTCTTTTTGGCTTAATGTGGTATTGTTTTGTGTTTCGCTCATCGGATTTCTACCCCTTTTTGCTTCAAATCTGCCTTTAAATCATTAATTGCAATCTCTTTATAGTGAAAAATGGTCGCCGCAAGTCCCGCATCGGCTTTCCCTTCCGTAAATACATCGTAAAAATGCTCCTTCTTCCCAGTGCCGCCAGAAGCAATCACAGGAATACTGAGCAAATCGCATACTGCCGAGGTTAGCTTCAGGTCGAAGCCGTCTTTTGTGCCATCTGCATCCATGCTAGTGAGCAAAATCTCGCCTGCGCCCAGCTTCTCAGCTTCTTTAGCCCAAGCCAGAGCACGGATGCCGGTGGGCTTACGCCCGCCATGAGTGTACACTTCCCATTCACCAAAAGCCTCATTATATTTAGCATCTATCGCTACTACAATACACTGGGAGCCAAATCGGCGAGCACCCTCCAGAATGAGCTGAGGATTAGTGATGGCTGCCGTATTAATGCCGATTTTGTCTGCGCCTGCACGAAGAATCCTTTTCATATCATCAGTTGTAGAGATCCCTCCACCCACTGTAAAAGGAATGGCAATCTCACCAGCGGTCTGCCGCACAACCTCGATCATCGTTGCTCTACCTTCTACGGAAGCCGATATATCGAGAAACACAAGCTCGTCTGCGCCCTCACGGTCATACAGCGCCGCTAGCTCTACCGGATCTCCAGCATCACGCAGATTCACAAAGTTAACGCCTTTGACTACCCGTCCATCCTTAACGTCAAGACAGGGGATGATACGTTTTGCTAACATTATGAAATCCCCCTTTCTTTAAAAAGCCTTTCAAGCACCTAAAGTGTGTCCGTCCCCCTAAAGCCCTCTTAGCCCAGGGGGAGCCCAAGGGCCTTTGCCCTTTGGAAACCTCGATTGAAGGCATGGCGGATCATAGCCCATCCGGCTGAACCATAGCCCACACGGCTGAACATGTGCTATGATCGCTAACCCCTTCGTAGCCGCTTCCTTGACCCATAACACCTTCATGTTCCGCGGTTTTGGCCCTTATATGGTCGGAAGGGCTCGCGCCACCTGCAAGCCCACGAGTATTTAGTTGCACAACGTGCAGTTATTTTATCAGCCTTTTTGCAAGCTACTCTTTTAACTGCATTTCGTACAACTAAATCTGGGGATGAGCTTATAAATCAACTCATCTCTGAGTTATAGCTGCACGAAATACAACTAAATTAGCTAATCAGCTCTAAATGTGAAAAATAGCTGTATAAAGTACACTTAAATCATCATCCGAGGAAAAATACCCTTCCCGCCGCCTCATTACGCCTATTGTAGCAGATTGTGCAGCGGGTTTTAGCTAGCGGGTAACCTCCATTTTCACAGGTATTAAAATTTCACCGGATCCCTCGTTGAAACAGCGCTCAAGTCGTTACGCCATTCGTAATGAGATGAGATTTTTGCAAAGTGAAAACACATTAGCTAGTTGGGTTTGTTGCTTTTTTGGCCAGCTGGTTTGTTTTAGCTCTTTTGTTGGTTTGTTGCTTTGTTATTAAGCCCTTTTGCTGGTTTGCTGGTTTGTTCGTTTAACTTTTGCTAGTTTGCTTCTCTGTGCGTTCATTTAATTATTATTAGTTACTCATTTACTGTTACGTCTATTTCTTTAACCCACTGCTCATTTACTAGTTCATCTATTGTCTTTTTGTTCATTCGCTCGTTTATTAATTAGTTTGGTGATTTAGTGATTTGTGTTCACTACGTTACTGTTAAGTCTATTTCTTTAACCCACTGTTGGTTCTGTCTGTTTCATTAATCCACTATTCCTTGGCTAGCTCATGTCGTCTTTTTGTTCATCCGCTCATCAATTAGCGCGCTCGCCCAACGCTATTTCTGCCCAAGCGCTCGCAAAGCTCCAGAAAGATCAATATTGCCCGTATATAACGCCTTGCCAACAATAGCTCCGCCTACACCGCTGCCGCTGTGCACGTTCAGACGCAACAGATCATCAAGACTGGTGACTCCGCCGGACGCGATCACAGTTTTACCGCTGGCCTGCGCCATGGACAGGATACCGTCCACGTTCGGTCCCTGCATCATCCCGTCGCGGGAGATGTCGGTGTAAATGAATGTCTCGGCTCCTTTTGCCGCCAATTCCTTGGCAAGAGCTTCAGCACGTACTTCAGAGGTGTTCAGCCAGCCGTGTGTCGCAACATAACCGTTGCGCGCATCAATGCCGATCGCGACTTTATCGCCGTATTTTGCCAATACCTCTTCGGTAAAAGCATGATCATTAATCGCAGCAGTACCGATAATAACGCGGCTAACGCCAAGTCCGAGCAATTTCTCTACGTCCGCAAGATTGCGAAGACCGCCACCCACCTGCACAGGAACGTTAGCATTAGCAGCAATAGCACCGATAATCGCATCGTTCACAGGATGACCCGCTTTCGCACCATCTAAGTCCACCAAATGAATGAACTTTCCACCTTGCTCTTCCCATGATTTTGCCACCTTTAGTGGACTATCATTGTATATCGTTTCCTGATTGTAATCCCCCTGCTGCAGCCTGACGCATTTTCCATCCCGGATATCAATCGCCGGATATACAATAAAAGAAGACATTTGGCGCTCCCCACTTTCGTTACATTATATTTATAGCGTGGCTTACGCCCGCTCTCTCTTAATCTTCAAGTATAAACGCCTTCGTCGTCCTTATAAGGACGGTAAGCGTTTAAGCGAGAAATATAAGGATAAAGTGTATTGTGAAACTTATACTTTCTTATATTTCAAAAAATTACCCAACAGCTTGATTCCCAGCTCTCCGCTTTTTTCCGGATGGAACTGCATACCGAACACATTATCTTGCCCGACAATAGCCGTGACTGGGTAACCATAATCCGTGACAGCCAGCAGATCACTCTCTTTTGCTACAAGCGCGTGATAAGAGTGGACAAAATACACATGCCCCTCCTCAAGGCCAACAAAAAGCGGATTCTCCGGCTGTCTAAAGCTGAGCTTGTTCCACCCCATATGCGGCACCTTATAGCCATCTCTAGGAGCGAACCGCACCACTGAACCCGAGAGAATATCTAGCCCCTCATGGCTGCCATGCTCTTCACCGGTGCTAAACAACAGCTGCATGCCAAGACAGATCCCAAGCAGAGGCTGCTCTCCAGCGGCTACCTGTTTGACGACAAGATCCAAACCATTCTCCCGCAAATGCCCCATCGCATCGCCAAATGCACCGACACCTGGCAGAATGACACTATCAGCAGCGAGAATTTGCTCGGCATCACCCGTCACTACACACTCATAACCGAGACGTTCTACCGCCTTACTCACACTGTGCAGGTTGCCCATGCCATAATCGACGATTGCAACAGTCATCCTACAGCACTCCCTTCGTAGAAGGCACACCCTTCACACGGGGATCAATCAAAGTTGCTTCATCCAGCGCCCGTCCAAGCGCTTTGAATACAGCCTCAATCATGTGGTGTGTGTTAGAACCGTAGTGTACGATAACATGTAACGTAATCCGTGCTTCGAGCGCGAACTTCCACAGGAACTCCTGAACAAGCTCCGTCGAAAAGCTGCCCACCTGCTGTGAAGGATAGGTTGCACGATATTCAAAGTGCGGGCGATTGCTGATATCGATCACAACCTGCGCCAACGCCTCATCCATCGGTACAAAAACACTCGCATAACGTTTGATTCCTTTTTTATCACCCAGTGCTTCGTGCAGTGCCTGCCCTAGGCAGATCCCAATGTCTTCAACCGTGTGGTGGTCATCAATCTCGATGTCTCCACGCGCCTGTACAGACAGGTCAAATTGTCCGTGCTTCGTGAACAGATCCAACATATGATTCAGAAAAGGAACATCCGTCTCCAGCTCTGAAACTCCACTTCCATCTACGTTAAGAGACAACTTTATATCCGTCTCATTTGTTTTACGGCTTAATCCAGCTTGGCGCAGGGCTTGTTCATTATTGTTCTCCATATCCGTCTCCACCTTTTCCTTCGTTCTTGATTCGAATCTCAATGGCTCGTGCGTGGCCTTCTAAGCCTTCGCGACGTGCCAGCTCTATAATGGTCTTCCCATCACGCAAGAGTGCTTCCTTACTGTAATAGATCAGACTTGATTTTTTAATAAAATCATCCACATCCACTGGTGACGAGAAACGTGCGGTCCCATTGGTTGGGATAATATGATTTGGCCCGGCAAAATAATCACCCACGGGCTCGGAGCTATACGCTCCCAGGAAGATGGCTCCAGCATTCTCAATGCTGCCTACGAGGCCCATAGGATCTTCGACAACAATCTCCAGATGCTCTGGTGCCAGTCTATTCACTACGGAGATCCCTTCCTCCATAGATTCCACAACAATGATCGCGCCGTAATTCTCTACCGAAGAACGGGCGATCGCCTGACGCGGCAGCTCTTGCAGCTGACGCTCCACTTCGGCCGCCACGTTATCCGCCAGGCTCTGCGATGGCGTGACCAGAATCGCCGAGGCCATCTCGTCATGCTCGGCCTGCGAAAGCAGATCCGCTGCGACATAAGCCGGCTCAGCGGTCTCATCTGCCAGCACGACAATTTCGCTTGGACCCGCGATACTGTCGATATCCACGGCGCCATATACCTCGCGTTTAGCCAGCGCAACGTATATGTTGCCGGGCCCACATATTTTATCTACCGGCGCTATGCTCTCCGTACCAAAAGCCAAAGCAGCTACCGCCTGTGCTCCGCCCACACGGTAGATTTCATTCACACCTGCTTCTGCGGCAGCAACCAGGATATAAGGGTCAATCCCTTCCTTGCCGCCGGTGGATGGCGGAGTCACCATGACGATCTCCGGCACACCCGCGATCTGTGCTGGGATCACGTTCATCAGCACCGAGGAGGGATAAGCTGCTTTGCCACCAGGTACATATACCCCTACCCGCTTCAGCGGACGAATAATCTGCCCCAGAATCGTGCCATCCGGCTGCAAATCCATCCATGAATTCCGTTTCTGTCTGGCATGGAACGCCCGGATATTGGCTGCAGCTGCTTGAATAGCAGATACGAAAGATTGCTCTACTCGGCCATACGCTGCCTGAAGCTCTTCCGGCGTTACCCGCAGTTGATTCGGCGTAAGTGCAACCCGGTCAAATTGCTCCGTATAGCGAAGAAGCGCTGTGTCTCCTTCTTTTTTAATGGCGGCCACAATTTCCTTTACCGCCTGATTTTGCTCTGGCGTACCATACTCCACTTCCCGCTCTAGCTTAAAGTCCTTGCTCGACACAACCTTCATCGCTGGTTCCTCCCTTTACCCCTAACATCTGTTGCCGCCTACCGCAAATTAGGCTGCCCTATAACTGCCTGTAGTCGGTCACACAGTTGCTGTATCTCTTCATTTTTCATCCGATAGCTCACACGATTTGCCACCAGGCGGCTTGTAATTTCGAATATACTCTTCATTTCGATTAATCCGTTGTCCCGCAGCGTTTGCCCGGTCTCTACCATATCCACAATACGATCGGCCAGACCAATCAGTGGTGCAAGCTCGATGGATCCATTTAGCTTCACTACCTCGACCTGTTGCCCCTGCTCCCTAAAATACCTTGAAGCTACATTCGGATATTTCGTCGCTACACGCTGCTGAATTCCCGGCTGCCAGTTCGGCAATCCGATGATCGACATCCGGCAGCGGGCAATGCCAAGATCAAGTAGCTCGTATACATCACGATCTTCCTCCAGCAAAACATCCTTGCCCACGATCCCAATATCCGCCACGCCATATTCTACATATGTAGGTACATCTACTGGTTTCGCCAATATAAACTCCATCCCTGCCTCAGGCAGCGGAATAACAAGCTTGCGTGATGCCTCACCGTCCGGTGGAATCGGAAGACCTGCCTGGCGGAACAGCTCAGCAGCCTTTTCGTAAATCCGGCCTTTTGGCATAGCCACCTTCAATATCTGTGCCATTGTTAAGTTGCCTCCTTTTCCATCTCCATGCAAAATTTATGTTAATCGCTTTTTGTACTAGCGATATCCTCAGCCATGCTCACTTACAAAAGATACGAATGTATAGATCTCACCGTACCGTACACCCTCTGCTTCAACCGTTTCCGTATCCAAACGCTTCACCGTTTCAAGCTCTTCTGGACCTGCAGCAAGTCTAGTAACGACTGCATGACCCTCTGACCGCAGGCGTGTTGCCTCTTCCAAGCCTTCTTTTCTGCGAATCGCATCATATTGGATCAAAATAGGCAGCTCTTGCTCTTCGACCACTCCAGTTACACCATCCAGGATGCGATTCGTTTTTAAGGAAAATCCTGTGGATGGGATCGGACGCCCAAACTGTTGCAGCAGATTGTCATATCTACCACCACTGCATACCGGAAATCCTAACTCCGCTGCATAACCTTCAAAAGTCATGCCTGTATAATAGGAAAAGTCCCCGATCATCGTCAGATCAATCAGTACATGCTGTGATACGCCGTAAGAGACCAGCACCTCCCACACCTTGCACAAATGATCAATCGAATGACGCGCGAGCGGATGATTGCTCAGCTCTAGCGCCTGTCCACAAATCTCCTTGCCTCCGCGCAGACGCAGCAGCCCATCCAGTTCGTTCTTCTGCGCTTCTGTAAGATCCAGCCGCTGTAAAGTCTCCCGGAAAGAAACATAGTCACGGCCCAGCAAATGACTTTTCAGCTCCTCTTGAGCCTCAGGCAGTTCAGGAAGTGCCTCTTGAAATAACCCATTCAGAAAGCCTACATGCCCCATAGCGATCTTAAAAGACTTCACACCCGCGGCTTGCAGCGAAGAAATAGCAAGCGCAACTACCTCCGCATCGGCTTCAGGTGAATCATCACCTACCAGCTCTACACCTGTCTGGAAGAACTCCGCTTCCCGCCCCGCTTCTTCCTCAATGGCACGGAATACATTCGCGTGATATGACAGACGCAATGGCAGTGGCTCATCCTTCAATAGAGAGGCAACAACACGGGCAACCGGGGCAGTCATTTCTGATCGAAGCACCAAAGCCTGACCACGATTGTTAAGTAATTTATAGAGCTTCTGGTCCGACGTAGAGCTTGCCACGCCAACTGTATCGTAATATTCCAACGTTGGAGTCATCATTTGCTGATATCCCCAGCGACTCATGCAATGCAGTACATCGTTCTCAATTTTGCGCAATTTCGTTACGGCCCGGGGCAGATAGTCCCGAACGCCAGACGGCTTCTCAAATCCCTTTGGTTTGGACATCTTCATTGTTCACCTCGTCAGTTATCATTAGATACTGTTTATGTTTACTTTACTATGGTAAAGTGGTAGCAAATTAAAGTATTTTCAATATCGTATCATGCTCACTGCTTTTTCGTCAATCAAACCCTTAGTCGAGCGTTTGGCATTTTCTTTATTTTTGCCTCCCCGCTTATCGAATACTATAATGAGCTAATACGATTGTACTTCATAATTTTGTAATTGGTGTTCTAAAAATATACTTTCACCTAGAAAGAAGGGCTAACGCTTGACTAAATCCTATATGATTGGCGTTGATATTGGTACTACAAGTACAAAGGCAGTTCTCTTCGAGGAGAATGGAGCCATAGTTGCACAAGCGAATATGGGTTATCCCTTGCATCAACCCTCCCCTTCTATAGCGGAGCAGGACCCAGAGCAAATCCTACGTGCAGTCTTTCATACCCTCTCTAATGTCATGCGGAAAAGCGCCGTAACTCCAGATAAGATCCTATTCGTCTCCTTCAGTTCAGCCATGCACAGTGTCATTGCAATTGATCAGCTGGGTAAACCACTTACTGCCTGCATCACTTGGGCTGACAACCGTAGTGCCGGATCTGCACTTCGCCTGAAGAACGAGTTCAACGGACATGAGTTGTATTTGCGCACAGGAACGCCTATTCATCCTATGTCACCGATTACCAAGCTAATGTGGCTTCGGGAAGAGCAGCCTCAGTTGTTTCAACAAACCTATAAATTCATTTCTATAAAAGAATACATATTCGCTCGGCTGTTCGGCGAATACATCATCGATCATTCCATTGCCTCTTCTACAGGCATGCTCAACCTTGAACTTTTGGAGTGGGATAAAGAGGCCTTGGAGATAGCCCATATTTCACCAGATCAACTCTCACGGCTTGTTCCCACCACAGAGATCATGCAAGGCCTGCTTCCCGGTCTAGCAGAGGAGCTACTACTGCTCCCGACGACACCTTTTGTCGTAGGAGCCAGTGATGGCGTCTTGTCCAACCTTGGCGTAGGCGCGATTAAACCCGGTGTAGTGGCCGCAACGATTGGAACAAGCGGAGCGATTCGCACCGTAGTGGACCACCCGCTTACCGACCCTAAAGGACGGACCTTCTGTTATAACTTAACCCCAAAACATTGGGTGATCGGAGGGCCCGTTAATAACGGTGGTATGCTGTTCCGCTGGGTACGGGATGAGTTCGCTGCTTCTGAAGTCGAAACCGCCAAACGTCTTGGCATTGACCCTTACGAGGTTCTAACGCGCATCGCGGAACAAGTTCCGGCAGGTAGCGGTGGTCTTCTATTCCATCCTTACTTAACTGGTGAACGGGCACCGCTGTGGAATCCTGATGCTCGTGGCTCCTTCTTCGGCCTTTCTATGAATCACCATAAGGAGCATATGATTCGCTCGGTACTAGAAGGCGTAATCTTCAATATGTATATGGTTCTGCTGGCTATGGAAGAGCAAATCGGGCGTCCTAGCAAAATTCTGGCTACAGGCGGCTTCGCCCGTTCCTCAGTCTGGCGGCAGATGATGTCTGATATTTTTGATCAAGAGGTCATCATTCCGGAGAGTATTGAAAGCTCCTGCCTCGGAGCAGTAGTGCTTGGTCTTTACGCAACGGGCCGCGTGGACTCCTTAGATGTTGTATTCGACATGATCGGTTCAACTTACCAGCATGATCCGATTGATGAACATACCAAAGTGTACAAGCAGCTGCTGCCGATTTATATTTCCGTCTACCGTAGTCTGGAATGCCAGTATCAAGCTATTGCGGAGTTTCAGCGGGAACAAGCTGGAGAATAGACAAAAAATAAAAGCGCCGGTCAACCCGCATATACGGGAGACCGGCGCTTTTATATTACCTAGCAGTAGACTATGCGCTTATGGAGCCTGTTTTTGCTTTCTTTTGTGCGCCTGATCCGAAAATAATCCAAGACGCAGGCACATACCGGAAGACGAGAGCCACTGCCAGCCATGAAACCAGCAGCGCAACAAGCCATCCTCCTACAATCGCTGCGATGTACGCAAGAGAACCCCCGTGAAACGGTAATTTTCTATAGAAATACAGCAGCATAGGGTGCAATAAATAAATCCCGAAGGAGCATGCTCCTACGGATACCAAAAGTCTTGTCAGCAAGCTACGACCCGCTCCATAGAGCAAGAAGGAGATTTGCAACAGCACCACACAAGAGAGCAGCGCATGTAGATTAGAGAAACCCTCATACCATAAGCTGTTGATGACAGTTTTTTTCGTGTAATTATTAAACCATAGCTCAACATGAACAACCCCTGCTACAATCCATAACAACCACAACGTAATCCAAACCGGACCTTTACCGGCGCGCCAGCCTTCACGTGAAGGCACTAACCATTTTTTCAAAGAAGAGTAATACACTGCAATCCCAGCACCCAGCAGGAAATACGAGAAATAAGTGATCGCCAGACTCCCCTTGGATAACTGCCAATACCCGTGATTGGTCATGTATTTATTCAGCAGCACAAAACCCCACTGTAGTAATAACCCGATCAGTGGCGCCCAAGCCGCCAGATGACGAACCTTTTGCAAACACCACAAAATGAGCGGAAATAACACGTAAAACTGAATAATGATAATAATATAATACAGATGCGTATATGCCGTTCCTGTCCATAAATACTTCCATAACTTAGAAGCCATCTCCCCCGGAGGTAGGCCCCAAGTATTCCCGGCATTCATTTTTAACGCAAAATACAGCAGTGAAAATACTACATAAGGCACAATAATATAAAGCAGCCTTCTAGTGTAGAACTTTCCTAGCGTTTTGCCACCCAGCGGACGGTCAATATAGTTATAGAAGAGCACGAACCCACTCAAAAATATGAATGAAGGTACGGCGAACTGGCTGAATTTATTAATAAATAAGAACGGATGAAACATGTTTGTACCTAGTGTCTCCGCCAACGTTCGTGAAGTAGCATGAATAGCCAGCACTGCAAAAATAGCAATCGCCCGAAAAATATCCAGCTGCGGAATTCTTTCTTTTTGTCTCATAATCTTTCCTCCTGTTAAGCTCCGCATCGAAATGATGCCTTTTTAATCAAATATTATGAAGGCTACTTCCCCACGTTTAAGCGTGTGCGTGTATCAGACCTTCTTCTAACGCTATTTCTCCTGCTGCACGAACCCCTTTGCCCGTTCCTCAGAGATATAACCTGACTTTTCCTGCGGACTGGATTCCAAAGAGCGAGGCACGCTTCCAAAAATAATCCATGAACCCGGAACTCGCCGGAAAGCAAACTGCACAATAAGCCAGCTCCCTCCCAGTGCGACCACAAGCCCTCCGTAGATGAACAAGACATATGTTAGCGACTCTAGGGGAATCTGATATCGGAACCTGCGATATACCGCCAGCAATAGCGGATGAATCAAATATATCGCAAATGAGAGTTCACCCAAACGTGTTAAAAAAGCAACAATCCCGCGAGAGGCCTTACGATAGATCAGGAATGTAGCATACAACAGAACCAATGCTGATAACATCGTATGGACATTCCATAATAGCTCGTACCACAGCGAATCCGTCCACACCCCAAAATGGCGGGCCACATACCATAGCTGCACATGGATAAAGGCTGCAATTAACCACCCGCTCACTAACAGGGCAGTCCATCCTTTTTGCTTGGCAGTTAGCTCCCTCCAGGGCTTCATCAGCCACGTCTTCACCTTCTCAAAGTGAATTGCGATATAAGCACCCATCATATAATAAGCCAGATAAGAGATCGCCAAGCTCCCTTTTTCAACAATGTGCAGTTCGTATTTATTCCAGAGAATAAACCCCCACTGAAGTGCCAATCCGAGCGGGACCGCCCATTTTATTAAAAAGCGGGAACTCTGGAGTAGCTTAAGCAGTACTGGAAAAAGCAAATAAAACTGAATGCTGATAAATACAAAATACAAATGCGCATATGCGGAACCTGAGAATAACGCTCTAATAAAGCTGTACAGATTGCCACCGAGGTTCTGGGTCAATCGTCCGTTCACATATAAGGTTAGTGCGTAATAGCCCATAGAGGCTAGCAGATAAGGTAATAAAATATACTTTAATCGACGACGGTAGAAATTAATAATCAAGCTGCGGGTCACAGGACGCCCATAATAATTATAAAACAATACGAAGCTGCTCAGAAAAATAAATGAGGGCGTACCGAATTTAAAGAAAATGTTGATCCAGTTCAGCCAGTAATAATAAGGGGAATGCAGTGCCTGCTCTCCAGCGGCAAAAGATGAGGAATGCACATGCAATACGCCTAAGATCGCTAATGCTCTGAAAATATCCAGCTGGGGCAGCCTTTCCTGTCTCGCAGTGTTCATATTATATTCCTCTTCTCTACTATGATGGTTGTTCATAGAGACGCTAAGCGGAATGTGGAAACTGAAAATACCAGGAAGCCTGCACCTGCTGATTTTACATTCTGATATTTGAAGCAGAATGCCTAGCGTGGGATTCGCCTTATCACTAACGCTAATTATATCGAATGTATCTGTTCTAAAAACTTAAGAAGAACTTAAAGTTTCCTTAATAATCTTCTCTAAGACGCAAGAAACCCTGCAGAACCTGCGCTAAAAAAACGCAATATGTAACTGCAGGGTTAAAAAAGCATCGTTTACACTTGTTCCGAATGTTCTTCCGTTGAAGAGGGGCGCAGCTCTCGCAGTGGATTGCCTCCGACAAAAGAGCCAGCCGCCACATTTTTGTGCACCACGGAGCCAGCAGCTATAACTGCCCAATCTCCAATGGTTACACCGGGAAGAATCGTTGTATTCGCGCCGATCAATACATTTTCACCGATCACCACTTCGCCCAGGCGATATTCCTTGATCAGATACTCATGCGCCAGAATCGTCGTGTTATAACCAATAATAGAATTCTCACCTACCGTTATTTTTTCAGGAAAAAACACATCCACCATTGCCATAAGACCAAAAGCCGTGTGTTTACCAACCTTCATCCCCAGCATCCGTCGATAGATCCAATTCTTTAACGGTAGAATCGGACAATAGCGGGCAATCTGAATAAAAATAAAGTTGCGGACCCCCTTCCAAGGGCTGACCGTACGGTAAATATACCAAAGTGAGTTATGGCCTTCTACTGGATAACGGGTTACGTTTCTCACGATTCATTCGTTCCTCGCTCCATAATTTCTATAATATCCTTCATGTTATGGATGATAAAGTCCGGATCATACTTGCGGAGCGTATCCTCGCCCTTCAAAGACCAAGATACTCCAGCAGCGTATACACCGGCAGCTTTGGCTGATTGAATATCAACTGCACTGTCACCTATCATTAAGGTTTTACGAGGATCAACGCCAAGGTTTTTGACCGCTGTCAGAACGGGCTCCGGATGTGGCTTTGGTTCAGTAACATCGTTCACAGTCACAATCGTATCCATGTACTTAAGCAAATCGAACCTTTCCAGGGTCTTGATCGTTGTTGGACGGATCTTAGTAGTTACAATCCCAAGTTTGATCCCACGACGCGAGAGCTCCTCAATGGTCTCCTTTACAAGTGGGAAAGAACGCACTAACTCATCATGATGCTCATTATTATAAGAACGATAGGACTTTTCTAACGTACCATTTACATCCTCTAGTCCAGAGAATACTCTCATCTGTTGCTGAAGGGTTGTTCCCATATGCGGAATTATCTCTTCTCTGGTCAGTGGAGCCAGACCATTGTCCTTCAGCGCGTACATAAATGAACTAATGATTAGCTCATTCGTATCGACAATCGTTCCATCCAGATCAAAAAGAACGCATTCTATCATAAGTTTTACTGCTCCTTCTTATCTCCATCCGCTGGCTGTCCTTGCTCAGGTTGTGTTCCTTGACGAGTTTTCTGCGGTGTATTTACTGCGCTTTCTGGCACTACAGTATCTGCTTGGATCGGTTTAGTACATACGATAGGGTCAGAATAATGTGCTTTAGGCTCTCCGGTTACTCTGCGAATAACGATCAGCAATATAGCTGCCACAATAATAAGTAGAGAAAGCAGCTGAGAAATACGAATATTACCATAGGCAGGATCCAGATATCCTTGTTCAAAACCTAACCATTCCATCGGACTCCATAAGCCGTTTATAAACGAAGCCAGTCCTGCACTTCCGTTAAAAGCTAAACTGTCAGTACGCACAGCCTCGATGAAGAACCGACCGATGGAATACCATATAAAGTAAGACATGAAGATTTCTCCAGCACGTACAAACTTCTGACGACGGAGAACCATCAATAACGCAATCCCTAGTAAGCTCCAAAGAGATTCATACAGGAAGGTCGGATGATGAAAAGCATCTCCTATGTACATTTGATTAACGATGAAGTCAGGTAAATGCAGTTTATCCCGTAAAAAAGATTCCTCAACTACGCTGCCGTATGCCTCTTGGTTGACAAAGTTTCCCCAGCGGCCAATCATTTGACCCGCCAGTAGTCCAGGTGCACAAATATCAACAATACGCCAGAAAGGGTAACCCTTATAACGGAAATAAATAATTCCGCAAATAATCGCTCCTATTAATGCGCCGTAAATGGCGATGCCGCCATTCCAGATCTTAAAGACGTCTATCAGATTATGCTTATAATCGTCCCATTTAAAAGCTACAAAATAAATCCGTGCCCCTATAATTGCCGAGGGTACACCCAGTAGCAGCATATCCATAAAGAATTCTTGCGGGATTCCGAACCGTTTGCCCTCGCGGATCGCAAGAAATAATCCCGCGAGTGCACCGACCCCTAGTATTAACCCGTACCAGTGTACAGGTAGTGATCCAATTGAGAATACAATAGGATCTATTGCTAATGGGAACATTGTCTCACACTCCTAATCGAGATCGTCCATATCCTCAGATATGGTCGCAGTTAACTTATTCGTAAACTGCAGGGCTGCATTAAAGCCCATTTGCTTCAGGCGATAGTTCATCGCAGCAACCTCAATAATAACGGCAAGGTTACGTCCTGGACGTACAGGAATGGTTACAAGTGGAACATCGGTATCAATAATCCGCGTTGTTTCCTCATCAAGTCCAAGCCGGTCATACTGCTTGTCTTGCTGCCAAGCCTCTAATCTAACGACAAGTGTAATCCGTTTATGATTACGGATAGCACCCGCACCAAAAAGTGTCATTACGTTAATGATACCTACTCCGCGAATTTCCAACAAGTGACGGATCAACTCAGGGGCTGTACCATGCAGCTGGTTATCTGAAGTCTGGCGGATTTCCACGGCATCATCAGCGATCAGTCTATGTCCACGTTTTACAAGTTCAAGGGCTGTCTCACTCTTACCAATACCACTACTACCAGTAATCAGCATACCTACACCATATACATCACAGAGTACACCATGAATCGTTGCTGTAGGGGCTAATCTCCCTTCTAAGAAGCTCGTCAAACGGCTGGAGAAAATAGTCGTAGCCATCGAGCTACGAAGCACAGGAAGTCCCTTTTCATTACTTATATCAATTAACTCCTGTGGCACATCCAAACTACGGGTAATTACGATACAAGGGGTATTGTCATTACAGATTCCACGAAGCCTACTTTTACGTTCAGCTTCAGGCAGCATGGAGAAGAATGCGAGTTCTGTCTTACCTAATAGTTGAACACGTTCTTCCGGATAATATTCGAAATAACCAGCAATCTCTAGTCCAGGGCGATTCAGGTCATCGACCGTAATAGGTCGCTTTAGACCTTCCTGGCCGGAAATAACCTCTAATTGAAAATGTTGTACCAATTCAGATACTTTTACTTTCTTAGCCATGTAAATTCGTCCTTTCGTCACCTGCGGTATATGTCCGCTTACTGCGTCCGGTTGACAGCGATCTCATTACAATTCCGGAGGTAATTCTCCTGCTATCTTAATTGATAACGCTTGTGAATGCAATCTTAACGCCTATCCATTACGACCCTAATTAAACAATAAAGCCACCCTTTCGGGTGGCTTTATCAAGAGAGAAAAGATCCTGCGATCTTATCCCAACAGAATGTTAACTTCGGATTCTTTATCGAAGAAGTGAACTTTGTTCATATCGATAGCCAGTTTTGGCTTGCTGCCTTCGCGAGTAGTGGAACGTCCATCTACACGAGCGATTACAGTAGATTTACCAAGGCCGCTCAAGTAAAGGAGCATTTCGTGACCAAGGTTTTCAGTTACATCAACCAATGAAGTAAAGATTGTGTTCGGGGAAGCTTCCAAGAATACTGGCTCTTCATGGATATCTTCTGGACGAACGCCCATAATTACTTCTTTGCCAATGTAGCCTTTGCTGCGGATGATTTGAGCTTTTCCGCCTGGTACTTCAACATCAAGGTTCTCAGCGCGGAAACGGATAGAACCGTTTGCTTCGGACAAAGTACCATTGATAAAGTTCATTGTAGGGGATCCGATAAATCCAGCTACGAACAGGTTAGTTGGTTCATTGTACAACTCTTCAGGGGAAGCAGCTTGTTGAATGATACCATCATACATAACTACGATACGGTCACCCATTGTCATAGCTTCTGTTTGGTCATGCGTTACGTAGATACAAGTGGTTTCAAGGCGTTTAACCAGTTTAGTGATTTCAGCGCGCATTTGACCACGAAGTTTAGCATCCAAGTTGGAAAGAGGCTCATCCATCAAGAAGACTTGTGGATCACGTACGATAGCGCGTCCCAAAGCGACACGTTGGCGTTGACCACCGGAAAGTGCTTTTGGTTTACGATCTAGCAAATGCTCGATATCGAGAATTCTAGCAGCTTCACGTACTTTCTTGTCGATTTCATCTTTCTTCACTTTACGAAGTTTCAAACCGAAAGCCATGTTTTGGTATACGCTCATATGCGGATACAGGGCGTAGGATTGGAATACCATCGCGATATCGCGGTCTTTAGGTGCAACGTCGTTGACTACACGATCGCCAATGTACATTTTACCTTCGGAGATTTCTTCCAGACCAGCGATCATACGCAAAGTTGTGGATTTACCGCAACCGGATGGTCCAACCAATACTAGAAATTCCTTATCTTTAATATCAAGATTGATATCCATTACTGTTGCTTTATCTGAACCCGGGTATTTTTTGAAAATATGCTCTAAACGTACGCCTGCCATTGTATTTCCCCCTCGAGTTAATTATTGATTAATTGAAAAATTCTTTTTTCCTTGTACATTTATATTACCCTAGACGGGACACGGTGGCTATTTGTAACGTTCACAAAAAACCTATTTCCTTTTCGTCACTTTATACAAAAGCATAGTAAGCTTCACAATAGCAGCGTCCCCAAAGCTACGCACATCCGCGCCAGTCTCCTGTTTGATCTTGTCCAGACGGTATAAAAGCGTGTTGCGATGAATATATAGCTTCTTGGCTGTTTCACTTACATTACAATCCATCTCAAAAAACGTCTCCAGGGTCATCAGCATCTCTTTATCCGATAATACGGAAGAATAGTCGCCAATCTGTCCAAGTAACTGTTTACGCCGTGCATCAGGAATGCTGTTAACCAAACGTTCCAAATGCAGCTCCCAAGGTAAATGAATATATTCACCCACTTGGAAAATACGTCCGAGTACAATGGTCTCCCTCAGCAAGGCCACGGATCCCGTCAATCCCTTAACAGGGACTATAGCCGGAGCTACCGCCAAATGGAATACACCTACCCATTCGCTGGCTATCAGTTCGTGTAAGCCCATACTGGTCTGAGCCAGAATTTCATCTACACTCTCTTCTTCCTCATCCTTATCATCTCCGCCCGTGAGTAGTTCCTTCCGGGCCAATATTAACCATTCTTTTTCTTGAAGAGGTATAAGCAGAATTTCATTCTCAAAATAGCTGCGCAGCAGCTTCATTAAGGAACGATAAGTGATCTGCGGGCTATGTGCATTCTCACTGCTAAGTAGGAATGGAACCATATCTCCGAATAAACGTCCCTTTAGAGCCATCTCATCGGGTATCTCAGAGTCATTTTTCTCTTGCTCCAGTTCGGTGTTCAACCAGGTTCCCAGCTGCCGAGCCTCCGCTTCCCCTTCTTCTCTAACCCCAGTAGCTTTTAGTGCAATTGCAAAGTTTCGAACTGCATAATTCACTAATTGTATTTCCAAAGAGTTAAGTCCATCCAATTCCACCCAGACAGCGGTTACACGTCCATCAGTCTCATATAATGGTGCCCAAAGATGACCCTCATGGATTACCGGCTGTTCCTGTGCTTCTAATCCCATACTAAAAAGAGAAGCTGAATGTTGCCTACCTAACTGCTTGATTCCGGTTTTCTTTCCGGTGAGCTGCTCTAACTTTTTTCGCAATGTTTCGCTATCCATAGTCACCATACTCCACCACTTTTGCTCTTTTCGCCTATTTTAGCATATTCTCTAATATTATGTTAATCACTACAGCAGCGCGCTACTATAATACGACATAAAAACACAAAAAAAGCCACCACCCTAAGGTGATGACTTTCTGTTTGGGATGAGCCATGAAGGACTCGAACCTTCGACACCCTGATTAAAAGTCAGGTGCTCTACCAACTGAGCTAATGGCTCATAAATGGTGGGGGATGATGGATTCGAACCACCGAACACGTACGTGAGCAGATTTACAGTCTGATGCGTTTGGCCACTTCGCTAATCCCCCAAAAAAGGTGGCTCGGGACGGAATCGAACCGCCGACACGAGGATTTTCAGTCCTCTGCTCTACCGACTGAGCTACCGAGCCATAAGATTACATGACAATTAAGCGGAAAAGTCTTACACTTCCCACTCATTTTGTGGAAAAAATGGCGGAACCGACGGGATTCGAACCCGCGGTCTCCTGCGTGACAGGCAGGCATGTTAGGCCAACTACACCACGGTTCCGCATTAATTAAAAATGGTGCCGGCGAGAGGACTTGAACCCCCAACCTACTGATTACAAGTCAGTTGCTCTACCAGTTGAGCTACACCGGCACGGTGTAAAAGCAATTCTAAAAGATGAAAATGGTGGAGGCTGAGGGGATCGAACCCCCGACCCTCTGCTTGTAAGGCAGATGCTCTCCCAGCTGAGCTAAGCCTCCAGGTATTATGGTAGCGGCGAAGGGGATCGAACCCCCGACCTCACGGGTATGAACCGTACGCTCTAGCCAGCTGAGCTACACCGCCACAATAATTAGTATTGCTATGGATTGAAAATGGCGGAGAGAGTGGGATTCGAACCCACGCACCGCTTACGCAGTCTAACCCCTTAGCAGAGGGTCCCCTTATAGCCACTTGGGTATCTCTCCAAACGATATCAGTACCACAGCAATCCAAACAGGAATTTGACTCCCTGAAAACTGAATCCGAAACGAATCTGCATTCTAAGTATAGGATAAGCCCTCGACCGATTAGTATTGGTCAGCTCCATGCATTGCTGCACTTCCACCTCCAACCTATCTACCTCGTCGTCTTCAAGGGGTCTTACTAATTGGGAAATCTCATCTTGAGGGGGGCTTCACGCTTAGATGCTTTCAGCGCTTATCCCGTCCGTACGTAGCTACCCAGCCATGCTCCTGGCGGAACAACTGGTGCACCAGCGGTACGTCCATCCCGGTCCTCTCGTACTAAGGACAGCTCCTCTCAAATTTCCTGCGCCCACGACAGATAGGGACCGAACTGTCTCACGACGTTCTGAACCCAGCTCGCGTACCGCTTTAATGGGCGAACAGCCCAACCCTTGGGACCTACTTCAGCCCCAGGATGCGATGAGCCGACATCGAGGTGCCAAACCTCCCCGTCGATGTGGACTCTTGGGGGAGATAAGCCTGTTATCCCCAGGGTAGCTTTTATCCGTTGAGCGATGGCCCTTCCATGCGGTACCACCGGATCACTAAGTCCGACTTTCGTCCCTGCTCGACTTGTAGGTCTCGCAGTCAAGCTCCCTTATGCCTTTGCACTCTGCGAATGATTTCCAACCATTCTGAGGGAACCTTGGAACGCCTCCGTTACTCTTTAGGAGGCGACCGCCCCAGTCAAACTGCCCGCCTGACACGGTCCCCGTACCCGATTAGGGCACTAGGTTAGAACCTAGATACGATCAGGGTGGTATCCCAACGGCGCCTCCACCGAAGCTTGCGCTCCGATTTCTACGGCTCCCACCTATCCTGTACAGATCGTACCCAAATTCAATATCAAGCTGCAGTAAAGCTCCATGGGGTCTTTCCGTCTTGTCGCGGGTAACCTGCATCTTCACAGGTATTAAAATTTCACCGGATCTCTCGTTGAGACAGCGCCCAAGTCGTTACGCCATTCGTGCGGGTCAGAATTTACCTGACAAGGAATTTCGCTACCTTAGGACCGTTATAGTTACGGCCGCCGTTTACTGGGGCTTCGGTTCATAGCTTCGGGTTACCCCTAACCACTCCCCTTAACCTTCCAGCACCGGGCAGGCGTCAGCCCGTATACTTCGCCTTGCGGCTTCGCACAGACCTGTGTTTTTGCTAAACAGTCGCTTGGGCCTTTTCACTGCGGCCCCCTCGTGCTATTCACACTACCGGGGCACCCCTTCTCCCGAAGTTACGGGGTCATTTTGCCGAGTTCCTTAACGAGAGTTCTTCCGCGCGCCTTAGAATTCTCTTCTCGCCTACCTGTGTCGGTTTGCGGTACGGGCACCTTCTCCTGGCTAGAGGCTTTTCTTGGCAGTGTGAGATCATGACCTTCGCTACTATAATTTTCGCTCCCCATCACAGCCCAGCCTTATCGATGTGCGGATTTGCCTACACATCAGCCTCACTGCTTAGACGGACATCCATCAGTCCGCGTCACTACCCTCCTGCGTCACCCCATCGCTCATAGCGGATTACGGTGGTACAGTAATTTCAAACTGTTGTCCTTCGACTACGCCTTTCGGCCTCGCCTTAGGTCCCGACTTACCCTGAGCGGACGAGCCTTCCTCAGGAAACCTTGGGCTTTCGGCGGATCAGATTCTCACTGATCTTTTCGTTACTCATACCGGCATTCTCACTTGTGTAGTGTCCAGCGCTCTTTTCAGTACACCTTCAACCCCTACACAACGCTCCCCTACCCCAGATACATAGTATCTAGCCATAGCTTCGGTGGTGTGTTTAGCCCCGTTACATTTTCGGCGCAGAGTCACTCGACCAGTGAGCTATTACGCACTCTTTCAATGGTGGCTGCTTCTAAGCCAACATCCTGGTTGTCTGTGCAACTCCACATCCTTTCCCACTTAACACACACTTGGGGACCTTAGCTGATGGTCTGGGCTGTTTCCCTTTTGACAATGGATCTTAGCACTCACTGTCTGACTCCCGGCAATAAGTATATGGCATTCGGAGTTTGACTGAGCTTGGTAATCCTTGCGGACCCCGCACCCAATCAGTGCTCTACCTCCACTACTCTTATACCGAGGCTAGCCCTAAAGCTATTTCGGGGAGAACCAGCTATCTCCGAGTTCGATTGGAATTTCTCCGCTACCCCCACCTCATCCCCGCACTTTTCAACGTACGTGGGTTCGGGCCTCCAGTGCGTGTTACCGCACCTTCACCCTGGACAGGGGTAGATCACACGGTTTCGGGTCTACGTCCACATACTCAATCGCCCTATTCAGACTCGCTTTCGCTGCGGCTCCACCTTCTCGGCTTAACCTTGCATGTTAAACGTAACTCGCCGGTTCATTCTACAAAAGGCACGCCATCACCCATAGATCGGGCTCTGACTTTTTGTAAGCACACGGTTTCAGGTTCTATTTCACTCCCCTTCCGGGGTGCTTTTCACCTTTCCCTCACGGTACTGTTTCACTATCGGTCGCCAGGTAGTATTTAGCCTTAGCAGATGGTCCTGCTGGATTCATACGGGGTTTCACGTGCCCCGCACTACTCGGGATCCGTCTCGGAGAGAATACAGTTTAGGTTACAGGGCTTTTACCTCTATCGCGGGCCTTTCCAGACCTCTTCACCTACCATATTCCTTTGTAACTCCATGTGAGACGTCCCACAACCCCTAAGAGCAAGCTCTTAGGTTTAGGCTGTTCCGCGTTCGCTCGCCGCTACTGACGGAATCACTATTGTTTTCTCTTCCTCAGGGTACTTAGATGTTTCAGTTCCCCTGGTCTGCCTCTACACACCCTATGTATTCAGGTATGAGTAACTGCGAATTACCACAGCTGGGTTTCCCCATTCGGACACCCCCGGATCAAAGCTTGCTTACAGCTCCCCGAGGCAGTTTCGTTGTTCGCCACGTCCTTCGTCGGCTCCTGGCGCCTAGGCATCCTCCGTGTGCTCTTATTAGCTTAACCTTGATTTTTCCGAAGAAAAATATCATACGATGACATTCTCTTTGGGAATCATCTCACTAATAACATTTACTTGTTTGCACAAGTTGCTAAAAGATGTTCTAAAACGCAAATTCGTTTCGGTATCCAGTTTTCAAGGATCAAGTTGAAAAAGTTATTCATTTAAAAATTTATGGTGGAGCCAAGCGGGATCGAACCGCTGACCTCCTGCTTGCAAGGCAGGCGCTCTCCCAGCTGAGCTATGGCCCCATAAAATTACTCTATAATGTTATATGGTGGGCCTTGGTGGACTCGAACCACCGACCTCACCCTTATCAGAGGTGCGCTCTAACCAACTGAGCTAAAAGCCCATATAACATATATAACATTGTGAATCAACCAACGAATTGGTTGTCCGCTTGGCAACGTCCTACTCTCCCAGGACCCTTCGGTCCAAGTACCATCGGCGCTGGAGGGCTTAACGGTCGTGTTCGGGATGGGTACGTGTGGAACCCCTCCGCTATCGCCACCAAACGCATACGAAAGAGACTTGCTCTTTCAAAACTGAACACGAGTGAGTGTTCGAACCCGAGGGTTCTATCGTGGAAGCTTAGCTTCCGATTTGAATGTTCTCATCGCAGAGAACGATTCTCCATAGAAAGGAGGTGATCCAGCCGCACCTTCCGATACGGCTACCTTGTTACGACTTCACCCCAATCATCTACCCCACCTTCGGCGGCTGGCTCCCTTGCGGGTTACCCCACCGACTTCGGGTGTTGTAAACTCTCGTGGTGTGACGGGCGGTGTGTACAAGACCCGGGAACGTATTCACCGCGGCATGCTGATCCGCGATTACTAGCAATTCCGACTTCATGCAGGCGAGTTGCAGCCTGCAATCCGAACTGAGACCGGCTTTGATGGGATTGGCTCCACCTCGCGGCTTCGCTTCCCGTTGTACCGGCCATTGTAGTACGTGTGTAGCCCAGGTCATAAGGGGCATGATGATTTGACGTCATCCCCACCTTCCTCCGGTTTGTCACCGGCAGTCACTCTAGAGTGCCCAGCATTACCTGCTGGCAACTAAAGTTAAGGGTTGCGCTCGTTGCGGGACTTAACCCAACATCTCACGACACGAGCTGACGACAACCATGCACCACCTGTCTCCTCTGTCCCGAAGGCCGCCGCTATCTCTAGCAGATTCAGAGGGATGTCAAGACCTGGTAAGGTTCTTCGCGTTGCTTCGAATTAAACCACATACTCCACTGCTTGTGCGGGTCCCCGTCAATTCCTTTGAGTTTCAGTCTTGCGACCGTACTCCCCAGGCGGAGTGCTTACTGTGTTAACTTCGGCACCAAGGGTATCGAAACCCCTAACACCTAGCACTCATCGTTTACGGCGTGGACTACCAGGGTATCTAATCCTGTTTGCTCCCCACGCTTTCGCGCCTCAGCGTCAGTTACAGCCCAGAAAGTCGCCTTCGCCACTGGTGTTCCTCCACATATCTACGCATTTCACCGCTACACGTGGAATTCCACTTTCCTCTTCTGTACTCAAGCCACCCAGTTTCCAGTGCGACCTCAGGTTGAGCCCAAGGTTTAAACACCAGACTTAAATAGCCGCCTGCGCGCGCTTTACGCCCAATAATTCCGGACAACGCTTGCCCCCTACGTATTACCGCGGCTGCTGGCACGTAGTTAGCCGGGGCTTTCTTCTCAGGTACCGTCACTCCGATAGCAGTTACTCTACCGGACGTTCTTCCCTGGCAACAGAGCTTTACGATCCGAAAACCTTCATCACTCACGCGGCGTTGCTCCGTCAGGCTTTCGCCCATTGCGGAAGATTCCCTACTGCTGCCTCCCGTAGGAGTCTGGGCCGTGTCTCAGTCCCAGTGTGGCCGTTCACCCTCTCAGGTCGGCTACGCATCGTCGCCTTGGTGGGCCGTTACCCCACCAACTAGCTAATGCGCCGCAGGCCCATCCCTCAGTGACAGATTGCTCCGTCTTTCATTCTTCTCTCAGGAGAAAAAAGAAATTATCCGGTATTAGCTACCGTTTCCGGTAGTTATCCCAGTCTGAAGGGCAGGTTGCCTACGTGTTACTCACCCGTCCGCCGCTAAGTTATTTTGAAAGCAAGCTTTCAAAATAACTCCGCTCGACTTGCATGTATTAGGCACGCCGCCAGCGTTCGTCCTGAGCCAGGATCAAACTCTCCAATTAGTATTGAAAAGAGCGATATGCTCATTTTGAAACATCTGACGAGAAAATTAATTCTCTAATTTGGATTTCACTTACGTGATTTCCCACTCACTCGTTGTTCAGTTTTCAAAGATCAATGTCTCATCTTTCGTCGTCGTTGCTTGTCAGCAGCGACCTTTATAATATATCACAGCGCCTTTGTTTTCGTCAAGCATTTTTTTAATTTCTTTTTTTGCTTGACCATTTCAGCAAGTTGTTAATCAACAGCTTGTCCAAACGGGCGAGACTTAATGTATCATATTTTTCAAAGCCACGTCAAGCATTAAAATAAAATTATTCTTAATCCGAGTAACATAACCACGCCAGGAAGCCCAAGAACCGTTACTGCGCCTATAGTTGCAGGGTTCAAAGGGATATACACCTGCGTGAGCAAACCTGAGAAGTTCACTACATATATCCCGAGTGCAGCCAATACCAAATGAACCCCAAATAAACTTAGCCACCCAAAACCCAGCTTTTTTCTAAATACAACTAAACCTAATAAGATAACGGATAATATCAATACGCCCATAGCTATCATTCTAAGCATGTAGATCCCCCATATACATTTATTTATAAGCCCTTATATTTGACTGCTGTTCAACCCCAAGCTTTTTGCATGTTTGAGATGTATCTGATATTTACGTTCTGCAGCCTCCAAAATATATATCGCGTAATCTATCTGATCCTGTCCCAACGCCTCGTCGAACATCAGGTACGCCCTCTCCCACTCTGAATGCGCCTTACGGACCTCTAAGAGGGTTTCCCATCCCTCACTTTCCTTTGCGCCTTGTTCCTTATCCACTCCCCACCACAGCTCTCTCCACCATCCCATTTCAATTCCTCCTCAGAATAATTCTGATGCAAAATACACATCTCGTTATTCTCATTCATATCGGGATAGGGACAAACTTAGAACAAAAAAAAAAGGAAACCCGAGGGCTTCCTTTTTGAAAAATACCACTATAGAGCTGCTAGAATAGCTCGCGACGGCCTTCCAACGCTTTGGACAAAGTAACTTCATCAGCGTATTCAAGATCGCCACCTACAGGCAAGCCATGAGCTATCCTGGTGATTTTAATCTCAAACGGCCGAACAAGACGAGAAATGTACATCGCCGTTGCTTCTCCCTCAATGTTGGGGTTAGTCGCCATTATAAGCTCACTTACTCTCTCATCACTCAGACGGGTCAATAATTCTTTCAGGCGAATATCATCAGGGCCGATACCTTCCATAGGTGAAATAGCACCCTGAAGAACATGGTAATATCCATTAAACTCCTTGGTTCGTTCTATAGCCACCAAATCCTTAGAGTCTTGAATCACACATATCACTGAAGGATCTCTAGTTTTGTCCTGACATATCTTACATGGGTCCGTATCCGTAATATTACAGCAGACCGAGCAATAGTGAAGATTGCGTTTGACGCTTACTAGCGCTTTTGCAAAATCAATGACTTCATCCTCTTTCATGTTAAGCACATGAAAAGCTAACCGGGCGGCTGTCTTCGGTCCAATCCCGGGCAAACGCGTAAAAGCATCGATCAGCTTAGCTAGCGGTTCGGGATAATACAAATTAATAATTCTCCTTTAGACTGAAGTGGAGTGGGCTATTAGAACAAGCCTGGGATCTTCATTCCACCAGTGAATTTACCCATGTCATTGTTAGCAAGCTCTTCAGCTTGAGTCAATGCATCATTTACAGCAGTGATTACAAGATCTTGCAGCATTTCAACATCTTCCGGATCAACGGCTTCCGGTTTAATTTGAATAGACAGCAATTTTTTGTGGCCGTTTACTTGAACAGTAACTACGCCGCCACCTGATGAACCCTCAATAACCTTGCCTCCGAGTTCCTCTTGAGCTTTAAGCATTTGCTCCTGCATTTTCTTAACTTGCTTCATCATTTGGTTCATATTATTCATACATCGTCTCTCCTTTGGAATGCGCAATTAGCGCTAGTATGTTTATATTACTCTTTTATGACAACAAGGTCTTCTCCAAAAAGCTGGATAGCCTCATCAATCCAAGGTTCAGGTTTAGCTTCTGCAGTATCGTGTTCATGCTCCAGCTGCAGTTCTTCTTTGCCAGTCTGTCCCACAGACTTCTGGGCAGCTTCATTCCAGTCACGAAGCATCATGGTTACAAGTCTATAAGGTTTGCCTAGACGCGCTGCAAGCACACTCTCAATAACCTGTCTGTTTGCCGGCTTCTCAGTAGTATCGCGGTGAATCGTGTTCTTGAATGCAACAAGTACCGCATCCTCCATAATCGATACTGGCTCACCGTCTACAAACCATGCATGAACCGTTACCTTTTCCTCTTTTACTCCTTGCAGGACAAGGCTCCACTGTTTATAGATAGCTGCAAAATCGGGACTATCCTTACCAGCAATAAACCTATCTACGTTAGGAGGCATTTTGGAGGCTGAAGAAACCCGCGGTGTTGGAACCGCGTGCGATTTCGGTGCAGGAGAACCATCACGCCCTCCTCCGGAAATACCACCGGATTGCATTGCCTGTTCCAGCTTCTTCTCCAGTGCTGCGATCTGTCTTTTGAGAAGATCCAGTTCACCAGAGTCAATGCTCGAATTATTCGCGCTTACTCCGGCATTTGTTTCACCTAACGGAGCAAATGCGGCACTCTGACTTACCTCTTGCTGCAAGCTGCAAAGCTTCATCAGCGCCACTTCAAACAGTGTCTGAGGATGTGTTGCGTATTTCATTTCACCTAGGTATTTATTGATTGTATCTACAATCTGAAATAGACGCTCCCGAGAAAATGCGGTGGCCATATCTTTAAATTCAGCAGGATTCAGCACCCGCTCTGTTAATTGATCGGCCTCGGGTACCATCTTAATCATCAATAAATCACGGAAATAATACATGAGATTCTCTAGGCATTTATCTGCACTTTTACCTTCATGCATAAGCTGCTCAACGAGCTCCAGAAGAAGACCCATATCACCTTCTAATATGGCAGTGGCAAGACGTGCAAATTGCTCGGAGGGAATTCCCCCTGTCATTCCTAACACTTGCTCGTACGTAACATTACCATCTGTAAAGGATGAAATCTGATCCAGCAAGCTCAATGCATCACGCATACCACCATCAGATAGACGGGCAATATACTGCAATGCGTTGTTATCCGCTGTAATCCCTTCCTTCTCACAAATAGCAGTCAGATGGGCGGTCTGTTCTTCTAACGCCACTCTACGGAAGTCAAAACGCTGACAACGGGAAATTATTGTCGCCGGCAATTTGTGAGGTTCCGTTGTCGCAAGAATAAACATCGCATGTGACGGCGGTTCCTCCAAAGTCTTTAATAGAGCATTAAAAGCTTCTGTCGTCAGCATATGCACTTCATCAATGATATACACTTTACGGCGCACCTCGGTAGGTGCATACTTCACCTTCTCACGCAGATCACGAATCTCCTCTACGCCCCGGTTTGATGCCGCATCTATTTCCTGCACATCCATTACATTACCCGCAGCGATTCGCAAGCAGGATGGACATTCGTTACAAGGTTCCGGACCTGGCCCACGTTCACAGTTAACCGCTTTAGCTAAGACTTTAGCAGCACTTGTCTTACCAGTTCCCCGCGGACCGCTGAACAGATAGGCATGCGAAACCCGCTGTTCACGAATTGCGTTCTGCAGCGTTTGGATAATGTGCTGTTGTCCAACCATGTCTTGAAACGACTGCGGCCGCCAAGCACGGTACAGCGCGATATGTTCCACTATGCATTACCCTCTCTTAAGCTGCCGCTTTCCCGGCATTTGTCGCAAATTTATTATACTATATTCATCGGCTATTGACCAAAAACAAAAAGCATCTTTGCTTGTGGCAAAGATGCTATGATAAACAGAATTATAAACCGTGCACCTGTTATTGATGGCTACGATCCAAGCGGCAACCCTACATGACTGCTCGAGTTAGGCCACCCTCCGGCACAAGAGTAATCTTACTTATGGCTGCTTCCTTCCGGACCTGACCAGGTTCATAAGCACTCATTGCGGAGGACCCAACTGTCAACACAGCCCGTAGGAACCAAGGCCTCACATCGATAGCACCTCTAACAGGAATTCAACCTCGCTACAGCGGATTGCGAGTTACAGGGCACCGCTACCTCCCCGTCTAGCACGGCGAAGATAAGTATAGCTCACGCTCGGACAAAAATCAACTCTAAGACATAAAATGAGCCCCTCAGCTATACAGCTGGGGGCTCAATCTAACTGTTAAGCCGCAAAGCGACTGTTCAAATTAGATACCATATTTCTTCTTGAATTTATCAACGCGACCGCCGGCATCCAAGAACTTCTGCTTGCCAGTGAAGAACGGATGGCAGTTGGAGCAAATTTCGACACGAAGCTCTTGTTTAACAGAGCCAGCTTCGAAAGTGTTGCCACATGCGCAGGTTACCTTAGTTACATTATACTTTGGTTGAATTGCTTCTTGCATTTTGAATTTCACCTCTCATGCCCTAAGCCTCATGCGGACCCAGAGTTATATGATTACACTGTGGTATTTTAGCACGAAATATCAAATTGGGCAATATGTTTCATTTTTACATTTTAGCTGCTTAAATATTGATTCCCCGCCGCTTAGCCCGCGCCATATCTGCTGGTGGCACATGTGTATAAGAGCCTATAACTACATCCGGCAGTTCATCGCGGAAAATATCAAGCATCGTCTTCATCCCAAGGATTTCACCCTGGGCAGGAGGAATCAACTCTAAATAACTCTCCGGGTCAATGTTTAGATTGCGCATCTGAATAAGCTTCAGATCAGTACGTCTTACAAACTCCAGCATCGCTTCAATCTCTTCTTCGCGATCAGTCACTCCAGGGAAGATCAGATAATTGATCGATGTGTAAACGCCCTGCGAAGCAGCGTATTTCAAAGATTTCTCTACATTGGCCAATGTATAACCGCGTGGTTTGTAATAAGCATTATAATGGTCATCAAGGGCACTGATTGTGCTGACACGCATCAAATCGAGCCCAGCATCAACGATTCCTCGCATATGATCGCTTAATCCCGCATTGGTGTTGATATTGATATAGCCCATATCAGTAATCGAGCGCACTTCACGAATAGCTTCTATAATAAGTTTTGCCTGCGTGGAAGGTTCCCCTTCACAGCCTTGTCCAAAGCTGATAATCGATTCAGGCGTCTTTAAATGCTCCAACATAACTTGTGAAATTTCGTTGACCGTAGGCCGGAAATTCATCCGAGTCTGCGGAGATACAAAGCCGCTATCATCAGGTTGCTCAGAAATACAACCAAAACATCCAGCATTACATGAATAAGAGACGGGTACACCGCCCTCCCAACGCCCTAAAAAGGTATTGGAGGAAGTCAGGCATTCATAGCCAAGCGCACAGTTAGAAAGATGCTCATAGAGGCGGTTATCAGGATATTTGGCTGTCATCTCACCAACACTGACTTCAAGATCTTCTTTGTCACAATTAAGTGGATTCCATTTCTCTGGATTATCGGTAGGGTCTGCCGCAACATAGAACCCGCCATCCTTCCACACTACAGCCGAATACCCAAACAGAGGAAGCTTATAAGACTTATCTGTCTTCACATAACCAGGAAGACATAGACGAGTGTAGCCTTGCGGCAGCAGCGCTCCGACAGCCTGCGAACCTTCCGGCAAAGACATCATTTCACCCGTCTCAGGATTCATACCCACAGCACGTGTACTAGGCAAGCCCACGAGCGTAGCACCTTCTGGTAATGGAATTAATTCTTCCTCCAGCATTTCAACAATCATATCCCCACTACGGGCTAGCCCGTACAGTTCGGGATGATCATATACGTTTCCTTGCCCGTCGGCATATACCAAATACATGTTAGTCTCCTCTTATTATCAATTCTCAAGTTGTAGGTACTGAAGGTGTCTTCGCCCGTGTGGTACGACGAGCAGCTGTACCGCTGTTGGAGGTGCCTCCGTTACTTGCAGTCCCGTTTGGTGTTGTTTTTGCCCCAGCAACGTCAAAGGATGCCAAGAACTCAGCATTAGTCTTCGTATCACGCAGCTTTTTGATGAATCCCTCCACAAAATCGTAGGACTCGTTCATATTTTTGCGAATCGCCCAAATCGTATCCAGTTCTTCTTTGCTCAAGAGCACTTCTTCGCGACGTGTACCTGAACGACGAATATCGATAGCTGGGAATATCCGGCGTTCCGCCAATTTGCGGTCCAAATGAAGCTCCATATTACCGGTACCCTTAAATTCTTCATATATAATATCATCCATACGCGAGCCAGTATCTATTAATGCTGTTGCCAAAATAGTTAATGATCCACCTTCTTCCACATTCCGTGCAGAACCAAAAAACCGCTTCGGCCGGTGAAAAGCCGCCGGGTCAATCCCCCCGCTAAGTGTACGTCCAGATGGTGGAACCACCAGATTATAAGCACGCGCCAGACGCGTAATGCTATCCAAAAGAATAACTACATCCTTCTTGTGCTCAACTAAACGAAGTGCCCTTTGCAACACAAGCTCAGCCACTTTAATATGATTCTCTGGAAGCTCATCAAACGTCGATGCAACCACTTCGCCTTTTACAGATCGCTGCATATCGGTTACTTCTTCAGGACGTTCATCAATCAGCAATACAAAGAGCTCAATCTCAGGATTATTAGTGGAAATACTATTGGCAATTTCTTTTAAGAGGAGCGTTTTTCCTGCTTTTGGAGGTGCTACAATCAAACCCCGCTGCCCCAAACCTACAGGAGCGAGCAAATCCATTATTCGGGTAGACAAATGAGTAGGGGATGTTTCAAGCGGTAGCTTGTCTTGCGGATAAAGTGGTGTTAATGCTGGAAAATGAAGACGCTCCGCTGCACTAGCAGGGTTCTCGCCATTAACGGCATTGACTTGAAGCAGGCCAAAATATCGTTCATTTTCTTTTGGTGTCCGACATTTACCAGACACAAGATCTCCGCTTCTGAGATCAAACTTACGAATTTGTGAAGCTGAGATGTAAATATCTTCAGCACTGGGCAAATAGTTAATCGGCCTAAGAAATCCATAGCCCTCAGGCAAAATTTCTAGTACGCCTTCCATAAACATGAGACCGCTCTGCTCTGCCTGTGCCCGAAGGATCGCAAAGATCAGTTCCCGTTTCTTCAGCTGTCCGTAATAAGGAATCTGGTATTTCTTGGCCAGCTTATATAACTCGGTCAGCTTCATTTCTTCCAGATCGGAAATTTGAAGATCCATGTAATAACCACCTATTCAATTTTTAAATGAGTTCTTCCTAGTCTATCTACTAGGCAAAAATATGATTCTATTAAAATGCTCATTAGGTTAGTATTACCCCAAATGGAAGGAAATATGCGGTTTGGCCGCAAATTAATACTCCTTCCAAGCGGGATATCCTAATATTATTCATTCTCACGCCAAACATGAGCACCAAGTTGCCGAAGGTTGCTCACTAAATTATCATAACCACGATCAATATACTCTACGCCGGTCACTTCAGTAATACCATCTTCTACTGTTAACCCGGCAATGACAAGGGCTGCACCCGCACGCAGATCAGCTGCCTTTACTTTAGCAGCATTAAGTTTACTGCCCTCAATAATAGCAGATCGGCCTTCAACACGAATCTTTGCGCCCATTCTTACCAACTCTGGCACATGCTTGAAGCGGTTGCTGTAGACGAAATCGCTAAGCACACTAACCCCTTCTGCCTGTGTCAGCATACTTGTCATAGGAGATTGTAAATCTGTAGGAAATCCAGGATAGGTCAGTGCTTTAACATCTGCATGTTCATAATTAGCTCTACCTATAACTCGGATACTTTCATCAAGCTCTTCAATATCCACACCCATCTCTAAAAGCTTGGCTGTTAAGGCTTCCAAGTGCTTAGGAATAACATTATCTATCAACACATTACCGCGCGTAGCCGCAGCGGCAATCATATAAGTTCCTGCTTGAATCCGATCGGGAATAATGGAATGACGGCAACCGTGCATTTCCGAGACCCCTTCGATCCGGATGGTTTCTGTACCAGCGCCTTTAATAACAGCGCCCATAGAGTTCAATAGGGTAGCTACATCTATAATCTCAGGCTCTTTAGCCGCATTTTCAATAATTGTAGAGCCTTTGGCTCGTGAAGCCGCCAGCATGATGTTTATAGTGGCACCTACGCTTGATACGTCCAGATAAATCTTCGCACCGCGTAGCTCTTTTGCATATAAGTGGATAGAACCATGTTCGTTGGTAACTGTTGCTCCCAAAGCCTCGAATCCCTTGATATGTTGATCAATTGGACGAGGTTCAAAATTACAGCCACCAGGAAGACCTATTGTCGCTTCTTTGAATCTTCCAAGCAGAGCTCCCATCATATAATACGAAGCTCTAAGTTTCTTAACCGGCCCATTGGGCATTGGAATAGATACAATACGTGAAGGGTCAATTCTCATCTGATTGCCTGACCAGGATACATTAGCGCCAAGCTCTTGCAAGATTTCGGAGTAAACGGCTACATCACTAAGGGACGGTAAATTATCCAGAACAACTTCAGATTCGGCCAAAATTGCCGCAGGAATAAGCGCGATGGCACTATTCTTTGCTCCACTGATGGTTACAACGCCCTCTAGCGGACGTCCACCGCCAATCATTAATTTTTCCATAGATTTATCAATTTCCCCCTACGTGTATTGCAGCTGGGTGGGCAATACGTGCTGTGGACTTTTAGTGATGAAAATGGAAAGACACCGGCTAAGCGGTGTGCTTTCCTCATCAAACTATTCAACTGGACAGAGTAATAGCCCTATCCTTTAACAAATTGCTTGTCCACCTGAGGCGGAAGCTACAATGATTAGGCTTTGTTGTTGGATCCAAATTCGCGAATTTTACCAATAACGGTTTCTTTGATTGCATCGCGACCTGGTGCGATGAATGTACGTGGATCGTAAGCATCAGGTTTAGCAGCTAGAACTTCGCGAACCACTTTTGCGAACACGATTTGGTTCTCAGTGTTCACGTTGATTTTGGAAGTACCCAGGGAGATGGCTTTCTTGATGTCATGTTCAGGAATACCTGTACCACCATGAAGAACCATTGGGATGTTAGTAGCGTCACGGATTTCTTCCATTTCTTTGAATCCGAGGTTAGGCTCGCCATGGTAAGGTCCATGAACGGAACCAAGTGCAGGAGCCAGGGTGTCGATACCTGTTTCTTTCACAATACGTACGCACTCATCAAGCTTAGCATACATGATGCCGCCGATAACGTCGTCTTCTTGTCCACCAACAGTACCTACTTCAGCTTCTACAGAAACGCCTTTAGCGTGAGCATATTCAACGACTTTTTTAGTCATATCGATGTTCTCATCGATTGGGTGATGGGAACCGTCGATCATTACGGATGTAAATCCAGCATCAATTGCTGCTTTACATTTATCAAAGCTAGATCCATGGTCAAGGTGGATAGCTACAGGAACAGTGATATTCATGTCAATAATTAGACCTTCAACCATTTTAACAACAGTAGTGAAGCCGCCCATGTGGCGTGCTGCGCCTTCAGATACACCAAGGATTACTGGTGATTTTTCTTGTTCAGCGGCACCAAGAATAGCTTGAGTCCACTCCAAGTTGTTAATGTTGTACTGACCTACTGCATATTTTCCTTCAAGTGCTTTGTTCAACATGTCTGTCATAGATACTAATGGCATGGTTTCATCCTCCTAAGAATGTTGGTTGGCTATGTTTTTAAACCGACATCACATACAGGCTTATTATAGCACATCCTGTGTCAAATACTAAATAGGGTAAACAAAAAAATGTCCCGGTGGGACGATTTTTATCCAGCCCATATAACAATTACACTCATCCTCTTCGGAGTCACCACGCGAAATAGGACCGATACAGAAATCACCGTTCTAACTGCATTGATCCACAGATTTGTTATGAAGATGCATGTTTACCGCTACGCGCATTTCGTCTATGTCGAACGGCTTTGTAAAATGCATTAACGCCCCTAGCTTGGTCGCCTCCTTAATCATGTCCAGTTCACCATATGCCGTCATCATAATGACCTTAATGGACGGATTGATCTCCTTTAGATGCTTCAGAATCTCGAGTCCATCCATTCCCGGTATTTTCATATCGAGTAAGACCAAATCGGGTGACTCGCTGCGAACAATGTCTAATGCCAATTTTCCGTTAGCCGCTTGAAATGTTGTATATCCCTCACTATTGAACACTTCCATAAGAAGAATCCGGATCCCATTCTGATCATCGACAATTAATACTTTCTTCTTTTCCATACGATACCCTCCCAGAAATTAAGGCAGATTGACTATACCGCGCTCTCCACAGCGACCGGCCCCTTTAGAAACTACTCCATACGAAACCTATTATTCGTGCTTTACTGTCCAAATCCTGCTAATTGGATAAAATGGGTAAATAAAGAGTCTAAAATGAAATAAATGTCAGTTACAATATTTCTATTAAAGGGTAATACAAAAAGAGAGCCTTCGGATGAAGGCTCTCTTCGACTATTTAAGAACCGAGGGTTCTTTCTGTCTGTGTATAAATTATTGCTGCTCGGAATGCATCAAAGAGGCTTTGACAAATTCACGGAATAGCGGTTGCGGGCGGTTCGGACGTGAAGTGAATTCCGGGTGGAATTGAACCGAGAGAAACCACGGATGCTCTGGAAGCTCTACGATCTCAACTAGACGGCCATCCGGAGAAGTTCCGGAGATAACCAGTCCTGCTTTTTCAATTTCGTCACGGTAAGCATTGTTGAACTCATACCGGTGACGGTGACGCTCATATACCAGTTCATCATCATAGCAAGACATTGCCAGAGAGTCCGGAATAATCTTACAAGGATACAACCCAAGACGCATAGTGCCGCCCATATCTTCAATATCTTTTTGCTCAGGAAGCAAATCAATCAATGGATATTGTGTATTTGGATCGATTTCGGAGCTGTTTGCACCTTGTAGTCCAAGAACAGAACGGCCATATTCAATTACAGAAACCTGCATTCCAAGGCAAATTCCAAAGAAAGGTATCAATTGCTCACGGGCATAACGAATAGCGGAGATTTTACCTTCGATTCCCCGATCACCGAAACCACCAGGAACAAGAATACCGCCAATACCACGCAGCATTTCGTCCACGTTCTCATCCGTAATTTCCTCTGCATTCACCCAGCGGATCTTAACCTCTGCATTCGCAGCAAAACCTGCGTGTGAAAGTGATTCAACAACGCTCAAATAAGCGTCATGCAGTGCTACGTACTTACCTACAATTGCGATTTCTACTGTCTTCTCTAATTTCTGAATCCGGCTAAGCATACTTTCCCATTCGCGCATATCTGGCGCAGGTGTTGTAAGCTTCAAATGATTAACAACAATCTCGTCCAATCCTTCATCACGAAGGTTCAATGGAACTTCATATAACGTCGAAGCATCGCGGCATTCCACAACAGCATTAGCATCAATATCGCAAAAGAGTGCGATTTTGGCTTTCATATCTGCGGAAAGCTCATATTCCGTACGGCACACGATGACATTCGGTTGAATACCGATACTGCGCAGCTCTTTAACGCTATGCTGTGTCGGCTTCGTCTTCACTTCTCCAGCAGCCTTGATATAAGGAATCAAGGTTACGTGGATATACATCACATTTTCCCGGCCAATATCACTCTTGATTTGACGAATCGCTTCCAGGAACGGAAGACTTTCAATATCCCCTACAGTACCGCCGATCTCTGTGATAACAACATCAGAGTTGGTCTCGCGGCCCGCGCGGAACACGCGTTCTTTGATCTCATTCGTAATATGCGGGATAACTTGTACAGTTCCACCCAAGTACTCTCCACGACGTTCCTTGCTGATTACGGATGAATAGATCTTACCTGTCGTCACATTGCTGTTCTTCGACAGATTGATATCAATAAACCGTTCATAGTGCCCAAGGTCAAGGTCAGTCTCTGCACCGTCATCCGTTACGAAGACTTCTCCGTGCTGGTAAGGGCTCATTGTTCCAGGGTCTACGTTAAGATACGGATCAAATTTCTGAATCGTTACCTTTAGACCTCTGTTCTTGAGCAGCCTGCCCAGCGAAGCGGCGGTAATGCCTTTACCCAGGGAAGACACAACGCCACCCGTTACAAAAATATACTTTGTCACTGTAAAACCCTCCTAAATAAAGTCCAAACATAAAAGCGGCACATGGTGTTTATCGTAACCCGTTTTACTATCATCAAAACAGGGGAAATCAAAAGTTTAATTCACCGGGGAAAACATAAACCGTCATCCCTCAAATTCCATTAATCTACAGCTACTTTGCATCTAAAAAAACAAAAAAGTGACACCCGTAGAACCGGGGCACTTTTTATTTTAGAAAACACGTTTATTAACTTACATGATAAGCCCATGCAATAGTTTACTCTGACGATCCCCCACTGTCAAGGGAGGAATTATGCCACAGACAAGACTCTTCTGATTATTGATCTTACTTGTCATCCTCGGAATCTTCATCGTCGCCATCTTCTGCATCGTCTTCGTCCGTATCGTCTTCGTCTATGTCATCTTCATCGATCACGACATCTTCGTCGACTTCTTCTTCGCTGTCGTCGTCAGAATAGAGGTCGTCGCGATCTTCATCGATAGCGTCGAAATCCTCTTCTTCAGCTGTGTAGTTTTCTTCTTCATCAGCAAAATCGTCATCTTCCAAATCATCGTCTTCATCGTTGATGATGCGCACCCGTTTAGTGTTACCAACCGGATCATCGGAGCGCTCAAGAGGATACCAGCGTTTCAGTCCCCAAAGGTTGGTTCCGACACAGGCAAAACGCCCGTCAATGTTAATCTCGGTATATAACTGGGCAATAGTATCTTGGCTTTCTTGATCGGTCATGCCGCGTAACTTGGCTACCTCGACCATCAGATCACGGTAATAATACGGTGTATTGGCTGCTTTAAGCACCAGAAAGGCAAGATCCACCATTGGCATTTCTTTAACTTTCTCAGGGTCTAGCTTTAAATTGAGTGGCGTACTCACTAAAGGACACTTCCTCTCACGCATTGTTCACATTACGGTTTATTTCAATAATATCCATTAACAAAACTAAGTAAAACCTATTTAACAACAAAATGCAAGTCAAATGCAAGAACCGCCCAACAGAAAAAGCCTCCTGCTTATTATCCATACAGGAAACCTGTCTTCATCAAGAAGAGTTGATATGTAATTGTAGCAAGGGTCGCCGCACCCAAAGTTTTTAGAAATGGGATTTAAAAAGGCGGAGGAAGACCTCCGCGCATGACTGTATCCACGCCAAGGATCGGCTCCTTACGGGATGTTACAAAGAGAGTTTTAATCTCTTCTGTTTATTTTATGTAAAGCGCCGTCTTTTGACACGCTGGGCAGCCCATTTCCTTAAAAAAGGGCAAGTTCCCATTCGGACCCCTCCCTCCGCTCATACAATATGGCAGCAGGGCACCGAGGAGGGACAGCGAAACCTATGGACTATTACAAATTTTGGAACATGCTTCTTGAAGAAATATCGGTTGCCCCCAAAAATGGTGAGCGGCGTATTCTTACCTTCAACGATCCCCGCCAGTATGCCGGAGCTTTCTCACAATGGAAGGCTCTAAAAGCAAAGCAGCCCGAGCTGCGGCAAGTACAGGTATCTCCGCTGATTCGGGCCTTCTTCGTGCCCGCTGCCGCCGGAAAGCTGATGAACCGATTTGCAGACCTTCTAAATGTCGAGGACGATCTGCAAATCCAAATCCATTCCATAGCTAACGAAAAAAGCGGAATCGCAGCGCTCCCATGGGGGGTGAAAGCGATTCATGCTCCTCAGGCATGGTCTAAATCAACCGGAGTTCACGTCAAAATCGGCGTCATTGACACCGGCGCGGATTACCGTCATCCCGATCTGAAGCATTCATTAGCCACTGGAGTCAACCTACTACACCGCGGAATGCTGCCGCTGGATGATAATGGGCACGGAACTCATATCGCCGGAACCTTAGCGGCAGCAGGGGGGAATCGCGGAATGATGGGAGTGGCGCCGCGAGCGCTGCTATATCCAGTCAAGGCTTTTGATCATAGTGGATCAGCCTATGTATCCGATATTGTGCTAGGTATTGATTGGTGTGTCCAGAACCGAATCGACGTCATTAATATGAGCTTTGGAATGAAGACTAGAAGCAAGGCGCTCCACAATGTGGTTATAAAAGCGTATCGGGCCGGAATCGCCGTCATTGCCTCCTCTGGGAATGACGGCAAACGTGGCGGGGACTATCCCGCACGTTATCCCGAGACGATAGCCGTGGGCGCCATCGATAAAAGACACCGGGTTGCCGGCTTCAGCAATCGCGGTTCATATATCGATGTATACGCGCCCGGCGAAGGCGTGCCCTCCTGCTGGCTGAAGGAGGGCTACAAAGAAATGAGCGGCACCTCCATGGCGACCTCGCATGTCACGGGAGCCGCCGCACTGCTGCTCGCACTGCGACCGGGCCTCACGCCAAGGGAGCTGAAGCTGCTCTTGCGCCGCACCGCGTCCCCGGTGCGGCTGCGTAAGGGGCAGCGCCGCGCATCCCTAGGCGGCGGCTCTGCCGATGCCCTACGCCTGCTGAGAGCAGGAGTAAGGGCGAAGCGTTCGGTCTCCGCGAACGTGTAGACCCCGCCCGGGCACCGGGTGGGTCACTCTGACGTTAGCGCAGCTGATGCCGGTGCGAAGAACGGCAGCAAAGAAAAATCCGCCCCCCAGGAAACCGGAAGGCGGATTTTTTGTCGTTTGCTGTTGATTTACATGCGATCCGGTGCAGAAACTCCGACAAGACGCAGTACATTGGCAATAGTAGTACGCGTTGCGCCCAGCAGTGCAAGACGCGCCACGGTTTGAGCAGCATCCTCAGTAATTACACGTTCAGCTTTGTAATAACTGTGGAACATCGCAGCCAGCTCATATACATAACGGATGAGGCGATGTGGAGCATAACCTTCAGCCGCAACAGCGATTTCTGCCGGGAGCTCACCAATTTTGCGTAGCAGGTCATATTCATGCACTGCTGTCAGCTTGGAGAAGTCAATTTCCGCGTAATCAGGGATAGAAATCCCTTGCTCCTCTGCCTGACGGAAAATACTGCAAATACGCGCATGCGCATATTGAACATAGAATACAGGATTTTCATTAGAAGTAGAGATCGCCAAATCCATATCGAAATCAAGATGAGAATCCATGCTGCGCATGGTGAAGAAATAACGAATCGCATCGATTCCTACTTCCTCCATCAAATCTTCCATCGTAACCGCTTTGCCGGTACGTTTGGACATTTTGACCTTTTCACCATTCTGGAACAGGCTGACCATCTGAGCAATCAGAACCACTAGCTTCTCAGGATCATTGCCAAGGGCTGACATTGCCGCCTTCATCCGCGGAATATAACCATGGTGATCAGCGCCCCAAATGTTAATCATTTTATCGTAACCGCGGCCATACTTATCGCTGTGATAAGCAATATCCGGGGTAAGGTAGGTATATGTGCCATCATTTTTGATCAAGACACGGTCTTTATCATCCCCGTATTTTGTCGTTTGCAGCCAGGTTGCCCCATCTTGCTCGTACACTTCTCCACGATCACGGAGCTCGTCCAGCGAGCGCAGTACTTCTCCGTTCTCATACAGCGAAGTTTCACTGAACCAGATATCGAAGTTTACACGGAAAAGACCTAGATCACGTTTAATTTTATCCAACTCTTTATTAAGTCCATAGGTCCGGAAAAAAGCAGCGCGCTCACTAGGGCTCATCTCGAGCAAGGTATCGCCCTTTTCTGCCACAAGCTCCTTCGCAAAACCCTTAATATCCTCACCATGGTAACCATCTTCCGGCATTTCTGCCTCTTGTCCCAGCTCCTGAAGGTATCTGGTTTCAATGGATTTACACAGATTAGCCACTTGGTTACCGGCATCATTAATATAATATTCCCGGGTCACTTCATAACCTGCATAATCAAGCACATTACACAGCGCATCACCGACAGCAGCACCACGGGCATGCCCTAAATGTAGGCTACCTGTTGGATTGGCACTGACGAACTCCATTTCAACCTTCTGACCTTGACCCAGATTAATACGGCCATAGTCATCCCCCTGCTCAGCAACAAGGCTGATGATTGGGTACAGGTAGTTCTTAGACAGGGTAAAGTTAATAAAGCCTGGTCCTGCAATCTCCGCTTTCTCAATAGAAGCTCGGCTCGTATCCAAATGCTCAATAATAGCTTCAGCAATCTGGCGTGGATTACGTTTAGCAATTTTGGTAAGCTGCATAGCAGCGTTCGTAGCCAAATCACCATGCGCCTTATCTCTTGGCACTTCAAGTACAATATCCGGAACCTCTTCCGGTGCAACCAGCCCAGCATTCACAATCGCATCGGCGATGGCTTCTTTTACCCGTTCATTTACAAGCTCTAACGGATTCTTACTATGTGTCATAATTTCGGTTCCTCCTGTATATGCAAACTAATAGCGAACTTTCCTGTCAATTCCTCGTAAACGTACAAATCATATTCCCAGGCAACCGTTAAAGAACGCCCTTCGCGCACAACTTCCAGCTTGTTCGTTTCCGTAGAAAGATTGAACTGCGTATATGGCGAGCGGTAGAATCCTGGCAGACGCCGTCCAGCTTCAAAGCTCTGCTCCGACTGAATCCCGCCATGGCGAATTAGCTTCAGTTGATTGCCTGCAATCTTTATCGTTGTACGAACAGAAACTTCCTCTCCGCGAGGACCCTGCTCTAATTCTTCATATTGAATATATAGATGCGGTCCCTTGGATGTTACTTCTCCATTCGCTTCCATAACATTTCGCTGACCATCTTGAAGGCTCACGAGCGTAATAGAGACATCATATTTGTCAGACTGTATTTCAGGCATCACACGTTCCTCCATTCTGCAAGCCTCTGCATTCTGCATAAGAAAAACGTCTAATGGCAAAGCTTAAACATTTTTATATTAATCAAAGGCCTATTTCGCTTTCCCATTGTACACTATAATCCAGTTCAAAGAAGCATTTCAATACAGAATCAAGCATATCTTCATAAGCACATAAAATATTACCATATTGATGATTAAAAGCACACTTTGAACGTCCATTCTCTATGTATATCATTTACTTCGATAATATTTGCACCTACCAAGCACCTATCGGACATAGATGACCCTAAACGCAGGATGATTCCATATTCGGTGTGATAACGGACCCCTTAGTCGCTATTGGCATAAAAAACAACCCATTTGAACCTCTTTCTAGGGAATAGTGTTACTGGAGTCCGAAACCCTATCCCAAAGGCCGAAAATTTGCAAATAACGTCATCTGGGTCCGTAACCCTCCGAGGATGAGGGATCTATTTAGGGCACTGATAAGGGTACTATTGAAGCGAGCAAGAAACCAACGACAGAGCAGCGATTCTCCAAGTATCCGGAGAATCGCTGCTCTGCTGTCTATTTGCGATGTTTACAATACTTCGGACCCTTATATTTTTTATTGAAGAGAATTATTGGGTCATCACTTTTAAAGAAAACCTGCGTTCCCATGAAGCTCCGCCGTCTTTGGTCACATACAAGGAAGAGTAATCAAGCTCACGGATGGCGAGCCAGCCCTCTTTATTACTAGTGAAGGAGATTACCCCGTCATAACCAGCGAGCTCCGGAAGATTAGTCCATTGCTTACCGCCGTTATAAGAGCGTCCAACTGCCACTTTCTCTGCTGCTGGGGAAAATCCCACTAAAAAAGATGTGCTGTTTCCCACAAGCTGCAGGTTCCCGGGTTTGCCAGCGGCTGGCCCTTTATTGAATTCAGCCTTGCCACTGCCTGGCGCAGGTCCGCCGCCCGCAGTTTCCTGAGCGATCACACGATTCCAACTTTTCCCCCTGTTCTCACTTTCATATAGCGAGTAGGAGGTCTGACTCATCCCCGTACCGCCATAGAGCACTACAGCGACCTGATCTCCCTTAGCGGAGATTTGTCCAAACTCGGGCTCGGCAAAAGCCGCCTTCAGTGAAAGGCTCCAAGTTCCCCCTCCATCTGTGGTCTTCATTACCCGATATCCGCTTCCCGGCACGATTACAACCGCCCAGCCGGTATTCCGGTCACTAAAATAAGCGCCTCGTGTATTGGGTGGGGTGGAAATCTTACTCCAGCTCAGCCCCCCGTCTTTGGTGTAATACGTTGCGGCTCTCTCATAAGCAAAACCTTTCTTACTATCGATAAAATTTATTCTTTCAAAGCTGACGGCTTTGGTCGAAAGTCTCTTCCACTCCGAGCCACCGTTAGAGGTACCAATTAAATATTGAGCCTGCCCCTCCTCTACAGAAGCAAGAGCAAAGCCATGTACATTATCGGGAAAATCGAATTGTTTGAAGCCCCATTGTCCTTGATAGATCTCTTGAAAATGGCAACCTCCGTCAGAGGTACCAATCATAAATCCATTACCTGCTGCCCGTCCAATATTCCCATTCAAAAACTGAACATCAGAAAAGCTAAGCGGTGTGGATACATCGCCTGAATGCTTGTTTTGCAGGGCCTGTAGCAAGCCGTGATCTCCCGTGCCGCAAGTCGCTGGTGCTGGTGCAGCCGCAGCATGTACAGAAGTTACAGGTGCACTCCAGCCTGAAACCATAATAAGCGTCGCCGAGAGGGCGGTTATTGTCGTCTTATGAATCCTTTTCGTCCATTTCATGATGACACCTCCTAATATGTATATACCCTTACTCACAATCCCTACTCTGTTATACCGCCAGAGAGGATACCCTATCTACCTTAAACAATCACAAAATAGAAACAATTTGTTACCCTCCATATCCCTAATGAATATCCTTCCAGATCCTTCCCCATAATATGAAAGAAAGGAGTCTGGTGCCATGACACGCGAATCAACGAATCCACCGAAACGAAAAAGCCGCTTCCGGCGTTTATTTCGGCTGCTGGCAGCCTTGATCATATTATTTGTATTAACCACCGGAGCTCTGCTCGGTTATCTATATCAAAAAGATCTTCCACCGATTAGCGATGATGTGCGCTCCAAGCTGTTTGACTCCCGGGGCAATGTTCTTGCCACCTTTACCTCAGACGGCCGCAGCCGTGAACCCGTCAAATTAAGTCAAATTTCTCCCCTGCTCATTGAAGCTACACTAGCAGTCGAGGATCGTAAATTTTATGAGCATTCCGGATTTGATCTGAAAGGGATGGCACGAGCTGTTCTTGTCAATCTGGAAGAGGGGAACCGGTCGCAGGGTGCTAGTACGCTAACTCAACAGCTCGCACGTAACCTCTACCTATCCCATGAAAAAACGTGGACGCGCAAGGCTAAAGAAGCTGTCTATACGATGCAGCTGGAGATGAAATACAGCAAAGATGAAATCCTGAACATGTATTTAAATAATATCTATTATGGCCACGGTGCTTACGGCATTGAAGCAGCCTCACGGATGTATTTTGGTAAATCTGCAGCGGATTTAGACCTGGCAGAGAGTACCATGCTGGCTGGAATTCCAAAGGGACCTACCTATTATTCACCATACAACCACATGGACAATGCTAAAAAGCGCCAGAGAATCATCCTGACCGTCATGGCGAATTTAGGTAATATCACTCAGGAAGAAGCGGGACAAGCCGTCCAAGAGAACTTAAACTTCAAGCCGCAAGGGCAAAAGGATACGCTTGTAGCTGCGCCTTATTTCCGGGATTATATCCGCAATTTGGCTATAGAATCGCTCCACATCAGTAATGATGAGCTGGAGCAAGGCGGACTAAATGTCTATACCACCCTAGACCCTGACATGCAGCATGCCGCAGAAAATGCCGTTGACAAAGAGATGGATCAAACTAGTGATCTGGAGACTGCGCTTGTATCCATCGATCCTCGCACCGGTTACATCAAAGCAATGGTCGGTGGAAAAAATTATCGTACCAACCAGTACAATCATGCTTTGGCCACCACACGCCAGCCGGGTTCTTCCTTTAAACCGATTATGTACTTGGCCGCACTCTCATCCAAAGAGATGACAGGACTTTCGGTCTTCAATAGTCAGCCAACGATGTTTCATTATGATAACAACCGCAAAACGTATCAGCCCCGAAACTTTGGGGATAAGTATCTGGGTGAAATTAATATGCGGCAAGCTATCGCAGCATCCGACAATATCTATGCCGTTAATACAATTATGAAGATCGGCGCGGATAAAGTAAGCGAAATGGCTGCGAAGATGGGCATTGACAGTCCACTTCAAAGCGTACCTTCACTGGCACTGGGCACTTCACCGATCAGTCCGCTTGAAATGGCTGCGGCTTTCGCTGTAATTGGAAACAGCGGTCAGAAAATGCCGACCACAGCCATTCTAAAAATAACCGATTCAAATGGCATGGTCCTGTATGAAGCACCTCAACCCAAAGGAGTAACCGTTGTAGAACCTTCAGCTGCCTATGTACTGACTCGTTTAATGGAGGGGGTATTCGAGACTGGGGGGACGGGCAATCGGGTGGCTTCCATAATCAAACGTCCGGTAGCCGGCAAGACCGGCACTACGGATACAGATGGCTGGATGGTAGGATTCACCCCGGAGCTATCCACGGCAGTCTGGGTTGGATACGACAAGGGGCGCGACATCGCAACTACCGACGGACGGCGTGCAGCTCCCATTTTCGCCCAATTTACTGAAAAAGCGCTGGAAAATGTCCCTCCAAAAATTTTCCCCATTCCAGATGGAGTGGTCAGCGTATACGTCAATCCGCAATCCGGTAAACTTGCTACAGCAGCATGTCCCGACAAAGAACTGGAAACCTTTATTAGTGGAACTGAGCCCACCGAATACTGCGAATTGCATGGAACTGGCGCCGCTCCTGCTGTCGATGACACACAAAGCAAGGTAGATCCTGCTGAAGAGAATCGTTCCCTATGGAAGAACATTAAACGCTGGTGGTTGAATTAGCCTCTTCATTTATATTGAAGGGGTTTTTCTTTTTTTATAAGTCATATATTGTAGTAACAACAGGATTTCTAAATTCAAATATCACTTGTCGCATAAGGGATGTAACCGTTTTATTTATTATGCTTACCCCATTCTCTTAACTCACAATTACTGCTATAATAGTTATTAGAAACCAAAATATAATGATGTAAATGAGGGACATGGGATGAAGGATACAGGCATGATCCGGAGTTTAGACAGTCTTGGGAGAATTGTGGTTCCCGCAGAAATCCGTATGACGCGTAATATCGACATTGGTGATCCTATCGAATTTTTTGTTTTAGACGAAAAAATCATCGTCCTTAGGAAGTACACCTCGACAGAGTGTACATTTTGCAGAAGCCACGACCATGTCACCTACTATAAAGAGCAGTTTATTTGTAGCAGCTGTCTAAAAGAAATTGTCGATCCTGAACGCATGTCTCAATTGCCAGAGTCACGTGAGGATTTTGTTGTTGAGGCACCAGAGCACAACACCAGCATCCGAAAGTCGAAGACAGAGGAAATGTGCCAACGTCTGGAACAAGCTATTGAAGATCATCCCTATGCCAACCAAAAAGAACTTGCAGAAATCCTCGGGATTAGCCAAGCCAGAGTGAGTCAGCTCAAACGCAAGCTTAGCAGTACAAGCAAATCATAAATTAAAAAAGCTTCGACGCTCCTATTTCCGGAGGTCGAAGCTTTTTTTATATCGGATAACCCTTCTGGAGGCTCCTATACTATTCAGTCAGTGCAGCTTTAAGCTCATCTGAGGATGCATTCCACCATGCTTCATTATGAGAGATCAGAAGGGATTTGAGAGCCGACTTCTCAATGGCTCCAAGCCCTGCCACATCGATCTTGCGTTTAAGAGCTGCATCCAGCTTATTGACATGCTCGGCAAGAATTTTCCATCCGCGGCGCGCTTCTGTATCAATCCACATTTCACAGGCTGTGATTCCACCATAAAATTGAGCTTCCAATGTACGGTCTACCGCTACCCATACCACCCAAACCTGTCTTCCATTCGGTACATCTTCACGATTCATGGAAAATTTAATTCCTTTTTCCACCTTGCTCTTGGCATGCATGGCACCGATATCAATAACCGCCACATCACCATCAATAATGACAGGTGAAACGTTGTTGAGATCTATAGAGCCTGCTCCAAAGCCTTTATGTTTACTTTTAGCGTTCACAATATTTAAGGCAATCTGTTTCTTGCCCTCCGGTTGTATGTTGTCCACGAGTGCACACCCTTCCTCTTACGAATAATTTAATTTTAGCTAATAATGCGGCGATTGCAAACATATACATCCCGTAGATGCTTGTCACGGGAGGAATCACACTATGAAGTCACTGTCATTAAAGTACATCATCTTTGCGACCCTGGCCATCCTCGCGCTGCTGGGAGGAGGAATATGGGCCTTTTCAGGGGATAGCTCAACAGCTTCTGTTACTAGCTTTGCTTCAAAAGAGGCCAAGTCCTCCAGCGGCACAGCGCCTGCAGCCGTACCACAGCAGGTATTGCCTGAGAGCGCACCCGTCCCGGCAGAGGAGGCTTTAAGCCAGCGGGTAGTCGAGTATCACATTGATGTCCAGCTTGTTCCTGACACAGAAACCTTAAAAGCTTCTGAGACAGTAACCTGGACACACCCCGGAGTAAAGCCAGTAAGTGATTTATATTTTCACATGTATCCAAATGCATTCGCCTCATCAGATACCACCTTTATGAAGGAATCCGGGGGGACGCTCAGAGGCGACAGCATGCCTGAGAACGGCTTCGGAAATATGACGCTGACCGATCTGCGCACGACAGAGGGAACTTCGCTAATGCAAAGAGTGCAATATGTTCAACCTGATGACGGCAATATCAACGATAAGACGCTTCTAAAGGTACATCTTCCTCAGCCTGTTAATGGTGGGGAAAGTGTAACACTTAAGCTTCAGTATGAAGTCCAGCTGCCCAAAATCTTTGCTCGCATGGGTGCTTCAGGTAACTTCGTTATGGCTGGGCAATGGTTCCCTAAGCTTAGTGTATACGAGCCTAAGGGCACACGCGGAGTTAAAGAAGAAGGCTGGGACCTGCATCAGTATCACGGGACCTCTGAGTTTTACAGTGATTTTGGCATCTTTAATGTAACGATTGCCGTTCCTTCCAACTATACGGTGGCTGCGACCGGATTTCCTGTAAAAAATGCCAAGCTCAAACAAGATCAAAAAATATATCAGTTCTACGCCGATGATGTCCACGACTTCGCTTGGGCTGCATCCCCTGATTTTACAGTAGCAGAGGAAGCTTTCTCTACGCCGGAAGTGCCTGGAGTACGAATTAAGGTGTATCTCGACCCACTGCACAAAGACTTACAAGAGCGTTACCTTCAAGCTGCCAAGGCTGCCCTGACCTACTTCAGCAAATGGTATGGCCCTTATCCCTACTCTACGCTGTCTATTATCGTCCCACCTAAGGAGGGAAACGGCGCTGGAGGAATGGAATATCCTACCCTTATTACAGCCTTTGGGGCCGCAGATTCTTCTCCAGATACCTCACTTGAAAGAACCGTCATTCATGAGATCGGCCATCAATACTTCTACGGTATGGTAGCCAGTAATGAATTCGAAGAGGCTTGGCTGGATGAAAGCTTTACTTCCTATGCCGAAGACAGACTTATGGAACAAGAATACGGTATCAAGTCTAATTTGCCTTTACAGGCCAGCCTGGTGACTATACCTGAGCCGTTAAATCTGGAAACGTGGAAATATGCAGGGGCGGATTCCTATAGCCGAAATGTTTATATCCGCGGCAAGCTTGTACTTAAAGATATCGAACGCCAGGTAGGTACCAAAGCAATGAACAACATCATGTCCTCCTACGCTCGTAAGTTCCGTTTCCAGCATCCCGCTACGTCAGATTTTCAGAAAGTCGTTGAGAAGGTAACCAAAAAATCATGGCAGGCATATTTCGATGATTACATTTATGGTGATGGTGCGCCTGACTTCTCAGTAGATACGATTACTTTTAAAAAAAATAACAGCGGCGATGCTCAAAGCTACGAATCATTAGTGAAGATTTCAAATAAAGGGAGCCATTACGTTGATGTTCCCGTGAAATTCACATTCGCCGACAGCTCTTCGGTGCAGCGGGTCTGGAACGGTGAAGGAGCAGAGACTACGTTTCAATTGTTAAGCGATAAGCCTCTTCTCTCTGCTGAGATTGACCCTGAGCATTCCATCTTATTGGAGAGCAAACATTTAAACAACTTTAGGCTGGCGGAAATAGAGCCCAAGACGCTCTCTCGCTGGACGTTAAGTGTAACTAAACTACTTGAAACCGTGCTCGGAACTCTTGTCTGGTGAGGTGAATGATTGTGAGAACATCGATAACCCGCGGCTGGCAAAGCATGAAGGAGCAATTTTATATTTTAATTCTGCTCTTCATCTACCGACTGCTCTGGGGCTACTTTATGTATGGTTTCATCCGATCTGCTATTATTCCAATTCTACTGCGCTATCCAGATAAAGACGCCGGCGGCAGCGGTATGGGCAGACTGTTGTATTATATCGAGGGACAGTTCAGCTTGAATACTGACCCTGCGATACGCACTTGGTTATGGATGCTTCTAGGACTTGTTGTCTTGCGACTTCTGCTTTCTCCTTTCATAAGGGCAGGATTGCTGCATGAGCTCCACCAGGAGCGAAGGGGAGAGCGCGGACTGTTCTTTTTCCCTGGCATGAAGATCTATGGACTACCTGTCTTAGTCTTTAGCCTAATCGAATGGGTTCTGACCCTGCTGCCGCTTTACTGGCTTGCTCCAAAAATGTACGGGCTGTTCTTATCCTCTTTGTTTAACTACACTTTGTTACTTCATTTAGTACCATACGTATTGGCATGGCTTATATATATTTTTATCGTGCGCCTGTTTCTTCTATATATGCAGTTTGGTTACACCGGCGGTACAGGAATGTTCTCCTCACTGTTCATCTGCTTGCGGTCACTGATTCCTGCTATAGGTGTTTCCATTGTACTTGGTGCGGGAGGCTTGCTCTTACTGCTAGTGTGCGGACTGACGGGTCTGTTCTGTCCCGGCCTGCCGGCACTTATAATACGGCAAATCTCACCACTACCTTCTACGCTCTTAAAAATGTGGGGAATCTCTGCACAATATCATCTATGGTGTAGCAAAGCATTTCCACAATAAATTAACCTTATTTGACATAATAAAAAGGTCCCAATTCCTGTATTCAGGAGCTGGGACTTTTTCTCATTACGGATAACTTAAGAGTATTTGCAAAATCATAAAAGCTCTGTTACAATAAGTCCTGTGCTATTAGTAACAATTTTGTAATCAATTGAAACGATTCCTACATAACTAAATGTATTTATCGTAAGTGTAACTGTCGAAACGTCATTCTCTTGGTGCTTAACACGCCTAATTCCTTTGCACCGGGAAGTGGGGGAACCATATTTTGGGTGAATTGATCTCGCTTTACAGGGATCATAGGGAATCTTCTACCGAACCCTTAAGCTAACCTCGCAGGCCTTGGAAGGAGTACATCTTTTGAAAAGACATAATTTAAGAAAAAAATGCGTCGCTGCGGCGCTAGGACTTGTAATGGCATTATCTATTGGTGGAGGAAGCGCCTTTGCCGACTCTAAGATGGACACTGTAATCTCAAAGACTATTGGAGTTGCCTATAAAACCGGAGGTACAAGCACTGCCGGATTTGATTGCTCTGGATTTACAAAATATGTATTCAAGAATGTGGGTCTTACTTTACCTCGTACATCAAAAGCTCAATATAGCGTTGGAACTGCTGTATCCAAAAGCAATCTGCGTTCTGGTGACCTAGTGTTCTTTAACACACTTGGCAATGGAGTATCCCATGTCGGCATTTATGTTGGAAACGGAAAATTCGCACAATCGTCCTCTTCGCGTGGAGTAACCATCACTTCACTCAGTCAGGCCTACTGGGCCAATCGTTATGTTGGCGCTAAAAGAGTAATGAGTACTTCAGCTTATCAAGCTGTAGCCTTCGATTGAAACCTTCCTCACAACTATAACCTCATAATTACAACTATATGAACCTGAATCTGATTATTCCCGTAATCAAATTCGGGTTTTTCTTTTTTCCATAATATATTTTTACACTATTAGAGCCCAATTGAAACACGTTTATTTGATAAAAATTGCAATTATATTAAAAATTAGGTCATTATTAACGCTTACATATGCCTTTCTACCGTAAAAATGCCAATTTTTCTGCATTAATATGTTAAAAACGATTGCCAAGCGGCTTTCTGTTTGTTACAATTAGCGCAGTGAGATTTTAGTAACATTTTTGTAATCATTAAGTTGTTATTTACAAAGGTTTTGTCATGTATTGATTACAAGCTAATCCTAATCAACAGTATGAGCCGAGTTTCCTAACTATTAGGAAAACGGGGGAACCAACTTTGGGTGAATTGACCTCCATTATATAGAGGGGTCATAGGGGACCTTCAACCGAACCCTTAAGCTAACCTCGTAGGCATTTGGAAGGGGTATACACTTTTGAAGAAGAAGTTAGCAGCAGCAGTACTAAGCTTTTCCATCATCCTCACCATCGGAGCAGGAAGCGCTTTCGCAGATTCCAAAATGGATAAAGTGATTGACAAGGCCATCGGTACTAAATACGTATCCGGCGGTATATCCACTAACGGATTTGATTGCTCCGGATTTACAATGTATGTGTTTGATAAGATTGGCATTAACCTTCCACACCAATCAGGTTCCCAATATCAAATGGGCACAGCAATCTCCCGTGATGATATAAGAGCCGGAGATCTTGTATTCTTCAATACAAGTGGCAAAGGTGTCTCCCATGTCGGCATTTATGTCGGTGAAGGTAAGTTCGCACACGCTTCTACCTCACGCGGTGTTACGATTAGCTCTCTGAGTGATAGCTACTACGTGAAACGCTACGTTGGTGCCAAGCGCATTATGAGCACAGACGCTTACCAATCGGTTGCTGCTGAATCGGAAGACAATGATGATGTTCAATAAGTAACGTACATAGGCTCTTTTCCAAGGTAACTCTTGGAGGAGAGCTTGTTTTTTTGTCTTATTACTTATTTACCCCTCTCATAATTTGTAAAACATTCCTCTCATGTAAAGTTTCTGAGTCGAACCTCCCCCATTTTGTATATAATTAGTAATATAGCAATGTCCTCGTGAAAGGAGATCGTTGACCTTATGATAAATCCCTCGGTAACTTTTCATGTTGTTCCTATGGAGGCAATTCACGGAGAAGCTATTTGTAAGTGGAGCTATACGCCCCCATATAATATTTATGGCTGGATGCCGTGGGAGCAGATGCAGGCTCTTGGCATCGAGTTTGGCGATCCGCAGCTCCGGGAGGAACAATATATCTCCATATTAAATGAACAAGAGGTTTTGTGCGGATTCGCACAGTTGTTCCCGATGGAAGGAGTCGTTCGTTTAGGAGTTGGGATGCGCCCCGATCTATGCGGCCATGGTTTAGGCAAACTATTCGTAGATGCCATCGTCCAGACAGCCTTGAATCGTTATCCTGATCGTGAGATAGATCTGGAAGTCCTGACCTGGAACCAACGCGCCATTCGAACTTATCAAAAATGTGGATTTACGATTACAGATACGTATGAACGCCGCACACCTACAGGAGACAAACCTTTTTATTGCATGGTCTATGACAAATGATATTAAATACCATATATTTCATAAGAATGATTGTATTCTCGTTCATTTTTTTGTCACAAACCCTATGATAACGCTTCACCATAAGCTATAATGTAGGGAGCAGCTTACATAGAAGGGACGAATTGGGATGCAGAAATGGATCATGAGCGGTTTGTTTTTTGCCGCCTGTGCCTTTGCGGTAGTACTCATGTTTACACTTCCGGGTAAAGAAGAGGTAGCTGAAGAAAACAAGCCCACGATGCCGGTAGTTCAACTGGACGCGGCAAAGGCAGAAGCAACCGTGAAAGCCAGCTGTATCACCTGTCACGGCGATCAGCTTCAAGGTGGAGTTGGACCAAGTCTTCAGAATGAAGGCGGTCAGCATGACGCTGAGGAAATCTACAGCATCGTCACCAAAGGACGTGGCCAAATGCCTTCCTTTAAGGAGAAGCTAGCTCCTGAAGAGATCGCCAACGTCGCACTCTGGCTCTCAGAGAAAAAGTAACCAGCCAAGCAACCAAAAACGCCCGTGTATGAGATAGGTGACTATCTGTGCACGGGCGTTTATTTTATGATTTCGGCTAAACTAGTGATTTTTTTCAAAGGCTTCATTAAATTGATGCGCCTCTCGAAGATCTAGAGCCGTAATCCCATCTTCCTCATTAGATTCAAGTCGCAGGGTAACTGTTTTATAATCAATCGTAATATGTGGATGATGATCGAAGGCTTCTGAAATCGTGGCTACTTCATCAACGAACGCAATGCCCTTCATATATTGGCTGAACATATATTTTCGCACCATAACATTATTATCCAGCTTCCAGCCCTCCAGCTTGGTGATCTCCTCACGCAGTTCCTCTTCCGTAAATAACAATTCGTTTCCTCCCTTACAAAAAATTGCAGTAAAGTGCGCAGTTCCCTTTACTTGACTTAGGCGTTAAACAAAACATCCCTTAGCTTCTGAGGTCCAAGGGATGTGCCAGGATAATGGCGATATTTTCGATTTAATGTATTCACAAATCCCAGCGATTATAACTCGGCTTTATCAATTTTAACACGGGCTACTGACTACGGGCAAATTACGTACAGACTTCTCCTCCGCCTAAATTAAAACCACTGAAGCCAAATCCTCTTCGCCAACTAAAATATTAATGCGGTGCGTGTCCTTATCGTAAATAATTACGCCGCTCCCCACCTCAATCATAGGTTCATTACCCAGCGCGAAGAAAAGATCCTCAGCCAATGCTTCCCATACCTCCAGCTTTGATTCTTGGGGTAGTTCCTGCCACTCGTCCGGATCCATCTCAAAAAATAAATATCCATCGGAAATTCGTCCGACGGCTTCGGTCAAATCTGTTAGAATTTCACCGTAATCTCTACCATGCTTTACACCCACGTATATCACTCCGTTTTCTTCACAGATGAATAATTACTTACCTTATCCATTATAGCCGAAAAAATGACTTCACAAAAAACCGAATGATGTCGATAAATAAGAATATACGTTAATTCGGTTTCGCACAGAGTGCCCTGCCGCTGTTTCAAGGATGATATACGCGGCATTGTCGGAACACATCTTAAATCTCACGGACGAGGTGCAAAATGGAAATTTCAACAATAATTGGTTTAATTTTTGGTTTGGTTGCTGTAATCTGGGGCATGATCCTCAAGCACGCTCCACTTCATGCTTTGGCCACACCTGCTGCTTACGTTATTATCTTGGTGGGTACGGCAGCGTCTATTTTCATGGCCTTTCCTTTCAACGAGGTCAAAAAGATTCCAAGTCTGTTCAAAATGATCTTTATCAAAAAGAAATTAATCAGTAAACCCGAATTAATCACTATGTTTATGGAATGGGCTTCTATCACACGGCGTGAAGGTCTGTTGGCTCTAGAATCAAAGGTCGATGAAATAGAAGATAACTTCCTCAGGAATGGCATGCGGATGATCATTGATGGAAATGATCAGGATTTTGTCCGCGATGTCCTCATGGAGGATATCCACGCCACAGAGGATAGACATAAAGCAGGAGCGCTCATTTTCTCACAGGCAGGTATGTATGCTCCTACCCTTGGGGTGCTCGGGGCGGTTATCGGCCTCATCGCCGCTCTGGCTGATATGAGTGATATGAACAAATTGGCTGCGGCAATCGGGGCTGCCTTCATCGCCACTTTGCTTGGTATCTTTACAGGTTACGTATTATGGCATCCTATTGCTAATAAACTGAAACGTCTCTCCAAACAAGAAATCGAAGTTCGAATGATGATGGTCGAAGGTCTTTTGTCCATACAGTCCGGTGTATCTACTATTGCCATCAATCAGAAGCTTGCTGTATTCCTAACACCTTCGCAACGCGTTAAGTTAAATGAGAAGGACGGTGGATCAGGTGAGCAAAAAGACTAGACACGAAGAGCATGAAGAACATGCCGATGAATCGTGGCTGTTACCTTATTCCGACCTCATGACTCTTCTGGTGGCTCTGTTCATCGTTATGTATTCTATGAGCGCAACGGATGCCAAGAAATTTGAAGAGATGAGTCAAGCCTTCAGTTCCGCACTTAATGGCGGTACAGGTATTCTTGAAGAGCGGGCAGCAATGCCTAGTAAAACTCAAGAAGATCTAGGGAAAAATGATAAGATGGGTAGCTCTACTTCCAAGAAAGCTGAAGAAGCAGAAATGGCAAAGCTACGACAAAAGGAACAAGAGGATTTAGAGAAGCTTAAGAAACAATTCGATCAATATATTAAGAGCAACGGTCTAACTGATCTGCTCAGTACGAAGCTTAATCAATCTCAGCTAATGATTACGATCAGTGATAACGCATTGTTCGCCTCTGGCCAAGCCATTGTTAAGGATGATTCGCGGCAATTAGCTAAATCCATCTCAACGATGCTGCAGCAATTCCCGGATTATGATGTAGTAGTTCAAGGGCACACCGACGATATTCCGATTTCCAATAGCAACTATTCATCCAACTGGGATCTGAGTGCGGATCGGGCACTTCAGTTCATGAAGATTTTGCTGCAGAACACGAATCTAAATCCGCGCAAATTTAGTGCGATTGGATACGGCGAGTATCATCCTATTTCGGATAATGACACAGCTACCGGTCGAAGCAAGAATCGCCGGGTAGAGGTTTCCATTATTCGCAAATATCAAGAATCCAAAGAGTTTACAGGGATTGTTCCCTCTGCTGAATAAGCGATGTCGTAAGGTAATAAAAAGAGCTGTCCAAAGGTCTTAGACCCCGGACAGCTCTTTTTTGTTGCGAGTACTACATTCTATATGGACCTGTAACATTGTAATAACATTCCTACAGTAACTCGTAGTTCAGCGTAGCTCCAAGCTCTTTCTTCTCATCAGCAGACAGCTCCCGCCATTCTCCCGTTTGCAATGCCCCCAGGCGAATATTCATAATCCGAATGCGTTGCAGCTTTCGAACCTCATAGCCAAAAGCGCTGCACATACGACGAATCTGGCGATTTTTGCCCTCTGTCAAAATAATACGGAAGACACGCTCCGTAATACGCGTGACCTCACAGGGCAGCGTCTTCTCACCTAATATTTTCACGCCGCTGGACATGCCGGTAATAAATGATGGCGTAATGGGTCTGTCCACGGTAACCACATATTCTTTTTCATGCCGGCCTTCCGCCCGCAAAATTTTATTAACGATGTCACCATCATTAGTAAGCAAGATTAATCCTTCCGAATCCTTATCGAGACGACCAATCGGGAATATACGCTCATGATGACCTACAAAATCGACAATATTCCCCTTGATATGCTGTTCTGTGGTTGATGTAATCCCTACCGGCTTGTTTAGAGCAATGTAGACCGTCTGGCTTGAGGTTTCAAGCGCTATACCATCTATTCGCACATCATCGCCCGGAACAGCCTGACTGCCCAGCACAGCAGGCTCTCCGTTGATCGTAACTCTGCCGGCATCCACAAGCTTGTCTGCTTCTCGGCGTGAACAGTACCCTGTCTCACTGATGAATTTATTAATTCTCACGTTGTTCTTCACTCCGTTCATCCTTAATGTTGAGCCAAGGTGTAACCCCTCCAGCTGCAGGCAGCTTAATCATAACGGTTGTGCCCCGGCCAACTTCACTTTGTATTTCCAAATGACCCTTATGAGCCTGAATAATACGCTGGCTAATCATTAACCCAAGACCAGTCCCCGATTCCTTATTCGTGAAGAACGGTTCACCCAGCTTAGGCAGCACGTCCTCTGGAATCCCTTCACCCTGATCTTTAATTACAATAAAGACGCAATCCACAGAGTTCCACAGTTCCATCGAAATGACGCCACCCTCGGGCATAGCCTCAATTGCATTTTTAACAATATTAATAAATACCTGCTTCAGCTGGTTCTCTTCACAATGTACAGTAGCAGGTTGTTCAGAGAATTTCGTACTAAATTGAATATCATGTAGATGAGCCAGACTATCCAATAGAGAAACTACATCACCTAATATGTAGCGAAGATCTTTCTCCTGAAAATGAACGGCTTGTGGCTTAGCCAGAATTAAAAATTCACTGACGATAAGATTAATCCGCTCCAGCTCGGATAACATCAGCTCTATATGAAGCGGAACCAAGAGCTCCTTCTCCTGTTGAAGCTGTAGAAATCCTTTTAATGTGGTAAGAGGATTACGAATCTCATGAGCTACTCCTGCGGCCAATTGGCCGACTGTAGTTAGTTTCTCAGAGCGTCTAAGCAGCTCCTCCATTCGATTGCGTTCCGTCATATCACGAGAAACGTGAATAAAGGAATGGGGATAACCCTCTTCATCTCGAATTATCGAGGTACTAACGCTAACCTCAACTAATGATCCGTCCCGTTTAAGTCTCACTGTCTCAATCGGCGGCAGAACTGCACCATTTCTTAACGCATCAAGCCGCTCTTCCTCTTGCTTAAGTGCTGTCGCGGGTACAAGATATGGCATATTGCCTATCACTTCTGTTGCACTCCATCCGTACAGCTCCTCAAAGGCTCTGTTAGTGCTAGTGATTCGTCCCTCCATATCCAACGTATGAATCGCATCAGACGTACCGTTAATTACGGATTCCAAATGCTCCTTAACCGCCCGGTTCTCTTCCAGCGTCTGCTTAAGACGATTGGTGCGTTGCATAAGATGAGAAGTCATAGCGTTAATCCGCAAGGCTAATTGACCTAACTCATCACGAGAGGTTACCTTTAATGGAGGTTCGAACTTACCTCGCGCTACATCATTGACTTTGGCAAGTATAGCCTGAATTGGACGAGTAACAAAACCTGAAAGTATGTAACTACATAGCAAAAATAATGCCAGCAACAACAGAGACGTAGTCAAATAATTGGCTAATTGTTCATGAACTACGGATGAAATCACAGAATAATCCAAAACTACACCGATTACGTAAGGCTCCATTTTAGGATTCTGAATAGGAATGAAGCTTTTGAGTACTCTTTTCCCATGTACCCTCGTCTCCAGTGTAACTGGCTTGTGCTTCTGCTGAGCTAATAGAATGGCCGCTTTATCTTGCTCCACATTACCATAAGTATAGGTACCGAACTTAATTGGGCGGTTGCCAAGTTTCTTTTTAAATGCATCGCTTCCATCGCCCGCCATACTCGCTAAACCAAATGTTGTTGGATTAAATCCTGTAAGCTCTAAAATCCCTGGATTAACTTCTTTGGTTCGCTCTACAATTTGATCGGGATTGGTGATTTTGACATATTCACTAGCCGCTGTATTGAGAATAACAGGATTAATGATGTAGTTGCTTGCTTCATCATGATAATAACCCCACTTCTCAATGAAATCGGGATTGTAGGTTGAATATTCAAATGGGCCTGACCAAAAATGATCCAATGCCTGACCTTGTCCCACAGTGACTTCCTGATTATCAAATAACTCCAAAAGGGCAAGGTACCAGTACCCCCAACCTTGAGTGGACATTCCAATATCAATAGGATTTGATGCCTTTGTCACCACGATATCATTATCAGTCTTTACCAGAATTGAAATATTAGATACGCCCAACTTGGAAGTTAGGGCCTTAAGTTGAGCATTGGTTATATTCTTATAATCCGGACCCAATTCCTTAGAGGCAAAGATGGCAGCCATTCTTAAGTTATGCGCAATTTGATATTCTACATAGTTAGAGCTATAGTTACTTTGTTCTACAGAAACAGCCATTTGCATAGCGGTGATCTGCATATTATTTACGTTTTCATTTCTTAGATTATTCTGAGCGGCATAAAGGTTAAATGTCAGGTTTAATGCTAAAATTAGCAGTACCGCTCCAAAAATAATAGCAGATAGTTTTGTCTTTATGGACAAACTGTTATTCACCTCTTATCCACTGGTAAATCCTTGCGGAGCCTATAATAAACATCATACCTTTTGCCCCCTCATTTGAAAAGGACATTTAAAACAAGCCTAATAATTCACGAAATATTGAAATTCAAAAGGTGTTTCTCTACAATATATAAGAAACCATCCACATCTTATGCACATATAAACAAATTATTAAAGTCCGATGTGTACAAAAATGTGTATAAGTAGGCTGTTATCCACAGAGTTATGCACATTTTGTTAAGAACGAATATTTGTTCGTTGTACAATGGTTACAGAAGAAGGGAAGATGATCTTGAATATTAAAGCCAATGAATCGCCAGAAGATATACAAGCGGTTCATGAATATTGGATGAGGCAGGCGATCGCAGAAGCACGTAAAGCTGAGGCATTAGGTGAGGTTCCTATTGGCGCTGTCATTGTTCGACATGGTGAAATTATAGGACGTGGATACAATTTACGAGAAACGACAATGGATTCGACAGCCCATGCAGAGATGGTAGCCATTCGTGAGGCCAGCAATGTCATGAATTCTTGGCGTCTGCTGGATTGCCAGCTGTACGTCACCCTAGAACCTTGTCCGATGTGTGCAGGAGCAATAGTGCAGTCTAGAGTGCCTCTCACGGTATATGGAACGCCTGACCCTAAAGCTGGATGTGCCGGGACCCTCATGAACTTGCTTGAAGAACCGCGATTTAATCATAGAACTGAGGTAATACAGGGTGTTTTACAAGAAGAATGTGCAGATCTACTCACCTCCTTCTTCCGCCGTTTACGTAAAAATCCAATAAAACAAAAGGAGGACTCCTAAATGACCCTTACTCTATATCATACCTCTCAAGGCATCTATATTTCTCCACTTGAGCTTAAGGATGCACAGAGCCTGCTGGAGCTTCGTTTAAATAACCGGGTAACCCATGAACCGTTTGAGCCAAAACGTGATGAGCACTTCTTTACCCTGGAGAGTCAACAACAGATCATCAATCAGCGTATTGAGGACGCCCTACAGGACAGAGCTTATATGTTCGGCATTTATCTGCTGGATGGACAGCTAATCGGTCAGATCACATTGTCCAACGTCTCACGAGGTATAGCACAATATGCTGATTTAGGATATTTAATGGATCATCGGATGCAAGGACAAGGTTATATGACAGCAGCAGTCGGATTAGTCCTCGGCTATGCGTTCCGGGCCTTAGGTCTACATAGAGTTCAAGCAGCTATTTTATTGCATAATGAAGCTTCCCGAAGAGTCCTGGAGAAGAGTGGGTTCAAACCTGAAGGGATCGCCCGTCAGTATCTTAAAATAAATGGACAGTGGCAGGATCACCAAACCTACGCAATCTTAACCGAAGATGTGCTGACTGAGGAACGGAAATAAGATTCTGCATTGTCGCAGGAGTGAGTGCTACTTTTTTTCCTAAAAAAAGACCCGCATGGGCGTATAATATACGCATCATGCGGGTCTTAATCTTGCTAACTGGGATTAATAAGTTCCCATACCACCGAATTCTTCTCCAAGTTGATCCATTGTAATTACATCATCACCTTGAGGGATACCAATCTTGAATACCGGCTTCTCGTTGATCTTACTGTATTGGCCCGTTCCATTTACTGAGAAGGCCACTTTTGTGCCATCTTCCGGATCATTTACTTTAACATCCATCAATAAATCCTGATACACAGCATATCCATCTTTATTGATCGCAGTATTATAGTGGAACTGGTTGATGGTAAGGTACTTATCAAGATCAGCTAAGCCCTTATCCAATTCAGTTCTAGCTTCACCTGATGTCAGTTCTTCTTTAGCCTTAGCTAGATCTGCATCTTTAATCTGCAGCATATCCTTGTATTCTTCCTTGCTTACGATATCAATAATTTTAGGCAGGGCATTATTCACCAAGATAGTGATTGCTTCTTTAACATTATCGTTAGTCACTTGGAACTGAACGACTTGTTTAGCTTCCACACCTTCTGGTAAATTAGCATCTTTGGGATCAATCTCGTTAAAATATTTTTCTTCGTCATATTCAGCTAGGACAGTGTCCACCACTTCATTAGACAGCTTCTGCATTTTTTGAGTATCCATCGTACTTGGGTTAAATTCTGCACCCTCCTGCTCTGCCAACGCCTTCAGATCAACCTCTACAAACTTATTGAGGATCGTCTCAGGAATCGGTACGAAAGGAATAGATGGAATCTTAACATACAACTTCTCGGCAGTCATTACCATAGGAACATTAAAGCTCATGCTCATATCGCCTTTCAGATTCAGAACCATAGTTAGTTCTGTCTGCATTGGCTCTGCTTGATATACCCCATCAATGGTAATATCAGCATTCTTAAGCATACTAAGTACCTGTGTAGTCATTGCAGCAGATTCAGCGTCAGAAGTCTCGATCGTAAGATCGTTGATCGTGAATTTACTCTTCATCTCATAAGATGACATTGTAGTCGCTTTAGTAGCGGCTGATTTTAAGGCCTCTTTTGGCGCCTCCTGTTTACTTGCACATCCCGGCAGAATTACTGCTGCTGTAAGCAGCAATGCAGCGGCCGACAAACCCCACTTTTTGTTCATTATTGTTCTCCTCTCCCATTGTAAAAGAAATCTCTCCCCCTCCTATGATAAACCATTTGTAAAAATCAAGAAACACTTCTTTAAAATTCTTAACGTTTTTATTTGTTAACCTTGTGGATTATGGTGGTCAACATGGTTCGCTTGTTTCACCTTTTTAGAACCTGAAAGCGGTTCTGGACCTGAAGGAGTATGGTCTTTTCTCCGCTCACCACTTGTTGGCTCTGCCCCAGGAACAGGGATACTTTTTGGTTTCGACATTTTCATTCCTCCTAAGGATTGGTCAAGTTCTGAAGAGCCTGAGCACATTCATGAATTTGCCGTGAGTATTGCTGTGCCAGCTGCTGTACGGCATCACTACGCTCATCAATATGGAGACCGCTCTGTTCCACATCCAGCAGATCCACTGCCACTTCTCTGCTATCTACATACTTGCAGCGAAAATCCAGTGAATAGCCTTGATGACCTGCCGCATTAAAATGAATCAGCAAGCTATTCGGATCCCCATTATCCGCCAGCACACTGAAACTATCCCCATCATCCATCAACGCCGGCAAACGCTCCTGCCAGGCTGAGACAAGCTTATGCTGATCAACTTCTAATGATCTATCCATGATTATGATCATCCTCCTTCTCTAATACATTGCGGAGAAATGAAGCTTTTTATTCTCAATAGAACTAGGTCTACCAAACAAAACAAAAAACCGTCCCCCAGAGGGAACGGTTTCTATCTAATTATTCTTTAAGTTCATAAAGGAATGGCGGAGAGGATGGGATTCGAACCCATGTGGGCTTGCACCCTAACGGTTTTCAAGACCGCCCCGTTATGACCGCTTCGGTACCTCTCCAAATGCATTTAAATTTCACATGCATTAGGATTGTACCATACAATGCAAAGAAAAAGCAACTATATCTTTAAATAGTTTTTGGTTGTATCGATTTTACATTGCGCATATAAGGTTGTAGGCATTCTGGAATCAGAACACTGCCATCCTCTTGCTGATAATTCTCAAGAATTGCAGCAACCGTACGTCCAACAGCCAAAGCAGAGCCGTTCAGCGTATGAACAAATTCAGGCTTCGATTTTGGATCCTTACGGAAACGAATATTTGCCCGGCGTGCTTGGAAGTCTTCTGTATTTGAGCAAGAGGAGATCTCACGGTACATCCCACTCTCAGGCAACCACACTTCCAAATCGTACGTCTTAGCCGATGTAAAGCCCATATCAGCCGTACATAACCCAAGTACACGATAAGGCAGTCCTAACAGCTGCAGCACACTTTCAGCGTCTGCTGTCATTTTTTCTAATTCCTCATAAGAGGATTCAGGGGTGGTGAGCTTCACCAACTCTACCTTGTTGAATTGATGCTGGCGAATCAAACCACGAGTATCACGGCCCGCCGAGCCCGCCTCAGAACGGAAACAAGAGCTGTAAGCTACATGGTATTTAGGCAGGTCAGCTGCCGTCAAAATCTCTTCGCGATAGTAGTTCGTTACCGGTACTTCAGCTGTAGGAATCAAATAGTATTCGGTATCCCGCAGCTTGAACAGATCCTCTTCGAATTTAGGCAGTTGTCCTGTACCATACAAGCTGTCTTTGTTTACAATGTAAGGCGGCAGCATTTCCTCATAGTTATGCTCACCACTGTGAAGATCCATCATAAAGTTAATCAGCGCCCGTTCTAGACGTGCTCCAAGTCCTTTATAGAAAACAAACCGGGATCCTGTAACCTTTGCTGCAGCTTCAAAATCAATAATATCAAGCTGCTGCGCAAGCTCCCAATGTGATTTCGGAGTGAATCCGAACTCTTTGGGCTCCGACCAGCGGCGTAATTCAACGTTATCATCCTCGGATTTTCCTACTGGAACTGAATCATGAGGAATATTAGGGATATTCATAGTAAGATCAGCAATCTGAGCTTCCAGTTCACGTACTTCATCATCAAGCTCTTTAATTCGGTCAGATACTGTACGCATTTCTGTAATTAGATCATCTGCTGGCTCGCCGTTCTTTTTCTTTTTCGCTACTTCACCTGAAACTGTATTACGACGGTTCTTAAGACCTTCGGTTTCTTGCAGTAATTCACGTCGACGCAAATCAAGTTGTGGAAAATCAGCAATTAAGTCCAGCGATTTGCCCCGTTTTTCTAAAGCCTCTTCCACTCTTGCGTAATCACTACGTAGTATTTTTACATCTAACACAATGTTTCCCTCCTGAAAACAGCCTAAACTCTTTCAAAATGCTGATTACAGCTTTGAAAGAGTCAGGATGTTCTTTATATGCAATTTTGTTGTTGGACTTCCCTATTCGCCTCTACCATATCGGCAAAATATTGGTGCAGTCTGAAATCATCGGTCAGTTCTGGATGAAAAGAAGACACCAGCAAGTTCCCTTCGCGCGCGGTTACAATCTCATCATTATAGACTGTAAGCACATCAACTCCCGGTCCTACCTCGTTGATAAGCGGTGCACGTATAAATACAGCACGAACCGGCTCATCAATGCCTTTAACCTCCAGATCACATTCAAAGCTTTCCCGTTGGCGGCCGAATGCATTCCGGGCTACGGTAATATCCATCAGCTCCAAATGCCCCGGTTCACCACCGGCAATTTTTTTGGCCAGCACGATCATACCCGCACATGTGCCAAAAATAGGCTTGCCCTGATCAGAAAAATCACGGATGGCTTCTATGAAACCATATTTCCGCATTAGCTTTCCAATCGTTGTACTTTCTCCGCCGGGGATAATCAGGCCTTCAACTTCTTCTAGCTGCTCCACACGCTTGATAGGCACGCCTTCTGCACCGGTCTTCTCTATACTAACAATATGCTCCGTAACAGCGCCTTGAAGCGCCAATACTCCTATCTTCATCCTACAACCTTCTCTCTATTAACGGCCACGCTCCGACATACGTTCAGCCGGGGTGAGAGTTGCAATATCAATCCCCTTCATTGGTGCACCAAGGTTCTTGGATACTTCAGCAATCAGTTTGTAATCAGTATAGTGTGTAGTGGCTTCAACAATCGCACGCGCAAATTTCTCAGGATTGTCCGATTTAAAAATACCCGAGCCTACGAATACACCATCAGCACCCAAATGCATCATAAGAGCAGCATCGGCAGGAGTAGCTACACCCCCAGCGGCAAAGTTAACAACCGGCAGTTTGCCAAGCTCATGCACTTCGAGCAACAGCTCGTAGGAAACTCCCAGGTTCTTTGCTTCATTATATAGCTCGTCCTTGGACAAATTCGTTACTTTACGGATTTGACTGTTGATAAAGCGCATGTGACGCACGGCCTCAACAATGTTGCCTGTTCCTGGTTCACCTTTTGTACGGATCATGGAGGCACCTTCGTTAATACGTCTCAATGCTTCTCCCAGATCCTTCGCTCCACATACAAAAGGAACGGTGAACTCATGTTTATCAATATGGAATACTTCATCAGCAGGAGTAAGAACTTCACTCTCATCCAAGTAATCAACACCCAAAGATTCTAGAACTTTCGCTTCTACATAATGGCCGATACGAGCCTTAGCCATAACAGGGATACTTACCACTTTGAGAACCTCTTCTACAATTGTAGGATCGGCCATCCGTGCTACACCGCCAGCTGCGCGAATGTCAGAAGGTACGCGTTCCAGAGCCATAACAGCAACTGCACCAGCAGCCTCAGCAATTTTTGCTTGCTCTGCATTCATGACGTCCATAATGACGCCGCCTTTTTGCATTTCTGCCATGCCTCTTTTAACTCGCGATGTACCTGTTTCCATGTCCTAACCCCCCGAATGATCTATCTTAATCTAACTTGTAATTTTACCCCAATGAAGGGAAATCTACAACCCATTTACTCGGATTTACTGCTGATTTCGACACCAAACTGCATTAGAACAAGTTCTTGATCCCTGAAAATAAATCACCGAAGAAATCGCCAATCGCTCTAAGGAACAACTTGAACCAGCCAGCTTTCTCAGCTTCCTCTACAGTGATCAGATTAACTGTTTTCTCCTGTGCCGCTTGCATGCCTTCAGCCTTGTAGGAATAGGTAACTTTACCTACTTTAGAGGACTGAGCTATAGGAGCAACCAAAGTTGCAGGGTCATTTGTTACAACAGTTGTAGTAACTTCAGGAGAAACAGTTCCCTTAGGAACAATGAAAGAAACTCCTTCATCAGTAACTATAGAAACATCTTTATTCTTTCCTTTCAGTACCGGAACTGTTTCCGTGCCAGCAATAACAGCCTTCGGAGCTACAACCTGTTTGATTTCAAAGTTGTTAAATCCGTAGTCGAGCACTTTTTTAGTTTCTGTGAATCGATGTGCCTCTGAGTTAGCACCCATAACAACACTGATTAGACGCATTCCATCACGCACAGCAGTACCGGTAAAGCAGTTACCTGCATTTGTGGTATGGCCAGTCTTCAGTCCATCTAGACCTGGATAAGCATATGCCTTAAAGTTGGGAATACTTTTGTTAGCTTCCAGCATCCAGTTGTAGTTAATGATCGGCGCAGTATCCCGATCACGGAATTTATATGACTGAATCGTTGTAAATTCAGTGAAGTCCGGGTGGTCAGTAACTATAAATTTAGCAAGAGTAGCTGCATCTCTAGCTGACATTACAGTCTCTTTATCAAGATCAGGACGGAATTTCTTCGGCATGTCTGCCCGATCAAGTCCGGTTGAGTTAATAAAATAGGTATTTTTCATGCCCATTTTCTGTGCAGTCTGATTCATTAGTTCTACGAATTGTTCTTCTGAACCCGATACCAATTCTGCCAAAGCAACCGTGGCATCATTCGCCGATCCTACAGCCATCGCTATGTATAGCTCTTTAACCGTATGTTCATCTCCAGCCGCCAAAAAAATTCGTGATCCGACCTGTTTGGAAGCATTCTCTTGAATGATAACCTTTTGATCCCAAGAGATGTCTCCTTTTTTCACGGCATCAGATACAAGATATTCAGTCATCATCTTGGTCATACTCGCAGGTGGGAGTGGTGTATCTGGATTTAGAGCCATAAGTACTTGGCCTGTAGTTGGTTCTATTAGAATAGCAGAACTCAATTCCAAGTTAAGAGATTCCACAGAAGGGATCTTAACTGCGTTGGTCTTGGGTGCAGTTTCAGTAGCAGTTGCGGCACCTTCGGTTGTAACCGGAGTTTTGCCCGCTTCAGCCAATGCTGGAATTACAGGGTTCATTAACATATTTAAAAGCAGACCTACAGTCGCTGTCTTAATTACAATTTGCTTACCATTAAATTTTCGTTTGTGCTTCAATGATTACGACTCTCCTTTAAATCTCATATCAATAGCTTGTTCTATTCTAACACAGGGGTACCCGCAAAAAAAGACAGACAGGACGAAATAGTCCTGTCTGTCCAAAAAATAATACGGTTAGTCCATTATACGGAATAGTTTGGTGCTTCTTTTGTAATTTGCACATCATGCGGGTGGCTTTCACGAAGTCCAGCACTTGTGATGCGAATGAAAGAAGTATCGTTACGCAGTTCTTCCAATGACTTCGTACCGCAATAGCCCATACCTGAGCGCAATCCGCCGATCAATTGATGAACAGTGTCAGAAAGAGGCCCTTTAAAAGCAATACGTCCCTCAATTCCTTCAGGAACGAGCTTTTTATCATCATCTTGGAAATAACGGTCTTTACTGCCTTGTTTCATGGCACTCATGCTGCCCATACCACGATATACTTTGAATTTACGGCCTTGATAAAGCTCAGATTCCCCTGGGCTTTCTTCTGTACCTGCAAACATACTTCCCATCATTACAGCATGAGCACCCGCTGCGATAGCCTTAGTGATCTCCCCAGAATACTTAATACCGCCATCAGCGATAATAGGAATTCCGTACTCACGAGCAACTGTCGCACAATCATAAATGGCTGTAACCTGAGGTACGCCGATACCAGCGATAACACGTGTTGTACAGATCGATCCTGGTCCAATACCTACTTTAACTACAGATGCACCAGCTTCAATAAGTTCACGGGTTGCTTCACCTGTAGCCACGTTACCAGCAACAATCGTAAGATCAGGATACAACTCACGAATTTGGCGAACCGCTTCAATAATATTAATGTGGTGACCATGTGCAGAATCGACTACAATCAGATCCACACCAGCTTTTACTAATGCTGCAGTACGTTCGAAGGTGTCTTTAGAGATACCAACAGCTGCTCCAACAAGTAGACGGCCATGTGCATCTTTGGCTCCGTTAGGGAATTGAATAGCTTTTTCAATATCCTTAATGGTGATGAGACCCTTAAGAATATTATTCTCGTCCACAAGGGGAAGCTTCTCGATCTTATGACGTTGCAGGATACCTTCTGCTTCCTGAAGGGTTGTACCCACAGCAGCTGTTACAAGATTCTCATGTGTCATAACTTCTTTAATCTGAATATTGAAATCATGAATAAAGCGTAAGTCTCTATTAGTTAGAATACCGACAAGTTTATTGTCACTGTCTACAATCGGCACTCCGGAAATGCGATATTTACCCATTAAAAGCTCTGCATCAGATACCATGTGTTCTGCCGTAAGTGAGAATGGATTCGTAATAACTCCGCTCTCGGAACGCTTCACACGATCTACTTCTTCCGCTTGCTGCTCTACAGGCATATTCTTGTGTATAATCCCGATGCCACCCTCACGAGCAATTGCAATGGCCATGGCTGCTTCTGTGACTGTGTCCATACCTGCACTCATAAGTGGAATATTCAACTTCACATTCTTACTTAGAACTGTGGTCAAATCCACTTCTTTAGGCAGTACCTCAGATTTACGCGGAACCAGCAGCACATCATCAAAAGTTAGACCTTCTTTACCAAACTTATCTTTCCACACCTGGGTCATTCCTCCTCGGTTGTTTTAAATTATACCCGCCTACAAACTTTATGAAAGAAGAACCTTTGACTCCAGTCCATTCACGACAGACAATTCTGTACATCTGGGGGCTGAACAAGTGTAGATCTTCAATTAAGGTTTGAGATGCTTATCCAAAAATATATTATTGCCATCTTAGCAAAGGGCATTTGGACTGTCAAGAACATTACATCATCAGAGTAGGTATTCAAAAAACGGCCGCCGAGTAAGCGAATTATTGGACGTTAGTCCGTGCTGGGTGGACAATTTAGTGTGTTAAAAATTCACAATGCGCCTCTGTTCACCTTTTAAGCCACGCTTATCTCCATCTTAGTATCTCAAAATATAGCCTAATGAATTCTCTATTTACATAACAAAAAGACCACTGTCGATTACTCAACAGTGGTCTTGCGTGCTTGGCAACGTCCTACTCTCCCAGGACCCTTCGGTCCAAGTACCATCGGCGCTGGAGGGCTTAACGGTCGTGTTCGGGATGGGTACGCGTGGAACCCCTCCGCTATCGCCACCAAACATGCGTCTGTGAAACAGACGCTGCCGCGTGAAATTCGGTTCATCACCAGAAGTGACAATGAATTTCTAAGCGTATTTCAGGCTTGATGCCTGAAAACTGAATCCGAAACGAATCTGCATTCTAAGTATAGGATAAGCCCTCGACCGATTAGTATTGGTCAGCTCCATGCATTGCTGCACTTCCACCTCCAACCTATCTACCTCGTCGTCTTCAAGGGGTCTTACTAATTGGGAAATCTCATCTTGAGGGGGGCTTCACGCTTAGATGCTTTCAGCGCTTATCCCGTCCGTACGTAGCTACCCAGCCATGCTCCTGGCGGAACAACTGGTGCACCAGCGGTACGTCCATCCCGGTCCTCTCGTACTAAGGACAGCTCCTCTCAAATTTCCTGCGCCCACGACAGATAGGGACCGAACTGTCTCACGACGTTCTGAACCCAGCTCGCGTACCGCTTTAATGGGCGAACAGCCCAACCCTTGGGACCTACTTCAGCCCCAGGATGCGATGAGCCGACATCGAGGTGCCAAACCTCCCCGTCGATGTGGACTCTTGGGGGAGATAAGCCTGTTATCCCCAGGGTAGCTTTTATCCGTTGAGCGATGGCCCTTCCATGCGGTACCACCGGATCACTAAGTCCGACTTTCGTCCCTGCTCGACTTGTAGGTCTCGCAGTCAAGCTCCCTTATGCCTTTGCACTCTGCGAATGATTTCCAACCATTCTGAGGGAACCTTGGAACGCCTCCGTTACTCTTTAGGAGGCGACCGCCCCAGTCAAACTGCCCGCCTGACACGGTCCCCGTACCCGATTAGGGTACTAGGTTAGAACCTAGATACGATCAGGGTGGTATCCCAACGGCGCCTCCACCGAAGCTTGCGCTCCGATTTCTACGGCTCCCACCTATCCTGTACAGATCGTACCCAAATTCAATATCAAGCTGCAGTAAAGCTCCATGGGGTCTTTCCGTCTTGTCGCGGGTAACCTGCATCTTCACAGGTATTAAAATTTCACCGGATCTCTCGTTGAGACAGCGCCCAAGTCGTTACGCCATTCGTGCGGGTCAGAATTTACCTGACAAGGAATTTCGCTACCTTAGGACCGTTATAGTTACGGCCGCCGTTTACTGGGGCTTCGGTTCATAGCTTCGGGTTACCCCTAACCACTCCCCTTAACCTTCCAGCACCGGGCAGGCGTCAGCCCGTATACTTCGCCTTGCGGCTTCGCACAGACCTGTGTTTTTGCTAAACAGTCGCTTGGGCCTTTTCACTGCGGCCCCCTCGTGCTATTCACACTACCGGGGCACCCCTTCTCCCGAAGTTACGGGGTCATTTTGCCGAGTTCCTTAACGAGAGTTCTTCCGCGCGCCTTAGAATTCTCTTCTCGCCTACCTGTGTCGGTTTGCGGTACGGGCACCTTCTCCTGGCTAGAGGCTTTTCTTGGCAGTGTGAGATCATGACCTTCGCTACTATAATTTTCGCTCCCCATCACAGCCCAGCCTTAATGATGTGCGGATTTGCCTACACATCAGCCTCACTGCTTAGACGGACATCCATCAGTCCGCGTCACTACCCTCCTGCGTCACCCCATCGCTCATAGCGGATTACGGTGGTACAGTAATTTCAAACTGTTGTCCTTCGACTACGCCTTTCGGCCTCGCCTTAGGTCCCGACTTACCCTGAGCGGACGAGCCTTCCTCAGGAAACCTTGGGCTTTCGGCGGATCAGATTCTCACTGATCTTTTCGTTACTCATACCGGCATTCTCACTTGTGTAGTGTCCAGCGCTCTTTTCAGTACACCTTCAACCCCTACACAACGCTCCCCTACCCCAGATACATACGTATCTAGCCATAGCTTCGGTGGTGTGTTTAGCCCCGTTACATTTTCGGCGCAGAGTCACTCGACCAGTGAGCTATTACGCACTCTTTCAATGGTGGCTGCTTCTAAGCCAACATCCTGGTTGTCTGTGCAACTCCACATCCTTTCCCACTTAACACACACTTGGGGACCTTAGCTGATGGTCTGGGCTGTTTCCCTTTTGACAATGGATCTTAGCACTCACTGTCTGACTCCCGGCAATAAGTATATGGCATTCGGAGTTTGACTGAGCTTGGTAATCCTTGCGGACCCCGCACCCAATCAGTGCTCTACCTCCACTACTCTTATACCGAGGCTAGCCCTAAAGCTATTTCGGGGAGAACCAGCTATCTCCGAGTTCGATTGGAATTTCTCCGCTACCCCCACCTCATCCCCGCACTTTTCAACGTACGTGGGTTCGGGCCTCCAGTGCGTGTTACCGCACCTTCACCCTGGACAGGGGTAGATCACACGGTTTCGGGTCTACGTCCACATACTCAATCGCCCTATTCAGACTCGCTTTCGCTGCGGCTCCACCTTCTCGGCTTAACCTTGCATGTTAAACGTAACTCGCCGGTTCATTCTACAAAAGGCACGCCATCACCCATAGATCGGGCTCTGACTTTTTGTAAGCACACGGTTTCAGGTTCTATTTCACTCCCCTTCCGGGGTGCTTTTCACCTTTCCCTCACGGTACTGTTTCACTATCGGTCGCCAGGTAGTATTTAGCCTTAGCAGATGGTCCTGCTGGATTCATACGGGGTTTCACGTGCCCCGCACTACTCGGGATCCGTCTCGGAGAGAATACAGTTTAGGTTACAGGGCTTTTACCTCTATCGCGGGCCTTTCCAGACCTCTTCACCTACCATATTCCTTTGTAACTCCATGTGAGACGTCCCACAACCCCTAAGAGCAAGCTCTTAGGTTTAGGCTGTTCCGCGTTCGCTCGCCGCTACTGACGGAATCACTATTGTTTTCTCTTCCTCAGGGTACTTAGATGTTTCAGTTCCCCTGGTCTGCCTCTACACACCCTATGTATTCAGGTATGAGTAACTGCGAATTACCACAGCTGGGTTTCCCCATTCGGACACCCCCGGATCAAAGCTTGCTTACAGCTCCCCGAGGCAGTTTCGTTGTTCGCCACGTCCTTCGTCGGCTCCTGGCGCCTAGGCATCCTCCGTGTGCTCTTATTAGCTTAACCTTGATTCTTCCGAAGAAAAATCTCACTAATAACATTTACTTGTTTACACAAGTTGCTAAAAGATGTTCTAAAACGCAAATTCGTTTCGGTATCCAGTTTTCAAGGATCAAGTCTTACTTGAGAGCTTAAACTCTCAAAACTGAGCAACGAGTGAGTAACAGGCCTAAACCTGAGTTTGGAAGCTGAGCTTCCGATTTGAATGTTCTCATTGCAGAGAACGATTCTCCATAGAAAGGAGGTGATCCAGCCGCACCTTCCGATACGGCTACCTTGTTACGACTTCACCCCAATCATCTACCCCACCTTCGGCGGCTGGCTCCCTTGCGGGTTACCCCACCGACTTCGGGTGTTGTAAACTCTCGTGGTGTGACGGGCGGTGTGTACAAGACCCGGGAACGTATTCACCGCGGCATGCTGATCCGCGATTACTAGCAATTCCGACTTCATGCAGGCGAGTTGCAGCCTGCAATCCGAACTGAGACCGGCTTTGATGGGATTGGCTCCACCTCGCGGCTTCGCTTCCCGTTGTACCGGCCATTGTAGTACGTGTGTAGCCCAGGTCATAAGGGGCATGATGATTTGACGTCATCCCCACCTTCCTCCGGTTTGTCACCGGCAGTCACTCTAGAGTGCCCAGCATTACCTGCTGGCAACTAAAGTTAAGGGTTGCGCTCGTTGCGGGACTTAACCCAACATCTCACGACACGAGCTGACGACAACCATGCACCACCTGTCTCCTCTGTCCCGAAGGCCGCCACTATCTCTAGTGGATTCAGAGGGATGTCAAGACCTGGTAAGGTTCTTCGCGTTGCTTCGAATTAAACCACATACTCCACTGCTTGTGCGGGTCCCCGTCAATTCCTTTGAGTTTCAGTCTTGCGACCGTACTCCCCAGGCGGAGTGCTTACTGTGTTAACTTCGGCACCAAGGGTATCGAAACCCCTAACACCTAGCACTCATCGTTTACGGCGTGGACTACCAGGGTATCTAATCCTGTTTGCTCCCCACGCTTTCGCGCCTCAGCGTCAGTTACAGCCCAGAAAGTCGCCTTCGCCACTGGTGTTCCTCCACATATCTACGCATTTCACCGCTACACGTGGAATTCCACTTTCCTCTTCTGTACTCAAGCCACCCAGTTTCCAGTGCGACCTCAGGTTGAGCCCAAGGTTTAAACACCAGACTTAAATAGCCGCCTGCGCGCGCTTTACGCCCAATAATTCCGGACAACGCTTGCCCCCTACGTATTACCGCGGCTGCTGGCACGTAGTTAGCCGGGGCTTTCTTCTCAGGTACCGTCACTCCGATAGCAGTTACTCTACCGGACGTTCTTCCCTGGCAACAGAGCTTTACGATCCGAAAACCTTCATCACTCACGCGGCGTTGCTCCGTCAGGCTTTCGCCCATTGCGGAAGATTCCCTACTGCTGCCTCCCGTAGGAGTCTGGGCCGTGTCTCAGTCCCAGTGTGGCCGTTCACCCTCTCAGGTCGGCTACGCATCGTCGCCTTGGTGGGCCGTTACCCCACCAACTAGCTAATGCGCCGCAGGCCCATCCCTCAGTGACAGATTGCTCCGTCTTTCATTCTTCTCTCAGGAGAAAAAAGAAATTATCCGGTATTAGCTACCGTTTCCGGTAGTTATCCCAGTCTGAAGGGCAGGTTGCCTACGTGTTACTCACCCGTCCGCCGCTAAGTTATTTTGAAAGCAAGCTTTCAAAATAACTCCGCTCGACTTGCATGTATTAGGCACGCCGCCAGCGTTCGTCCTGAGCCAGGATCAAACTCTCCAATTAGTATTGAAAAGAGCGATATGCTCATTTTGAAACATCTGACGAGAAAATTAATTCTCTAATTTTGGATTTCACTTACGTGATTTCCTACTCACTCGTTGTTCAGTTTTCAAAGATCAAGTTCTCGTTGGCCGCCGTTTAATGTCTCAGCAGCAACTCTTATACTATATCATGTTCGGCTATTTAATGTCAAGCTCTTTTTTTCAACTTCTTTTTCGAGCTCGGCATGTGTATTTCTTGGCCGGACTTAGAATATATCATGTATGGAGATGCATTGCAAGAGTTTTTTTGAAACTAATATTAAATCTCTACATTCTATCGGAGCAATGAAGTAAAAGCACTGCTTCTAATCAACAGTAGCTGAGAGAACTGCCCTTAGACAGCTCCCTTAAGCCCTGTGTTGTATAGATACTATTCAGTACGGTTACGCATATGTGGAAACAGCAATACATCGCGAATCGATGCAGAATTGGTAAGCAGCATGATCAAACGGTCTACGCCGATTCCCAGTCCGCCAGTAGGCGGCATACCATATTCCAGGGCGCGGATGAAATCATCATCCATCTCATGAGCTTCGTCATTACCTTGCTCTTTCTCCTGGATCTGTGCCTCAAAGCGTTGACGTTGGTCAATCGGATCATTCAATTCACTAAATGCATTAGCGTGCTCACGACCCACAATAAACAGCTCAAAACGATCGGTAAAGCGTGGATCCTCATCATTTTTCTTCGCAAGTGGTGAAATTTCAACAGGGTGTCCCATTACAAAGGTTGGCTGAATTAGCGTTTCCTCTACAAATTGCTCGAAGAAAGCGTTAAGGATATGACCGAACGTCATATGTTTCTCAACAGGCACACGATGTTCTTTTGCCAAAGCTTGTGCTTCGTCATCTGTCATGTGAACGCTGAAATCAACACCGGTTACTTCTTTAACAGCATCAACCATAGTTACACGACGCCATCCTGGAGACAGATTTACCTCTTTGCCTTGATAATCCAGCAGTTGTGTACCTAATACCTCTTGGGCAATATGTGCAATCATATTCTCCGTGAGATTCATGATGTCCTTATAGTCAGCATAAGCTTCGTACAACTCAATCATAGTGAACTCTGGATTATGACGGGTCGACATTCCCTCGTTACGGTAAACACGGCCGATTTCGTACACTTTTTCCAAACCGCCAACAATAAGACGTTTCAAGTGAAGCTCGATAGCAATCCGCATATACAGCTGCATTTCAAGTGTGTTGTGGTAAGTAATAAACGGACGCGCAGCTGCTCCGCCGGCGATCGTATGAAGTGTAGGTGTTTCAACTTCAAGATAACCAAGTGAATCCAAATAGCGACGCATCGATTGAATAATTCTCGAACGGGCAATAAAGGTCTGTTGAACTTCCGGATTAATAATCAAATCAACATAGCGCTGGCGATAACGCAGTTCTACATCTTTAAGACCGTGATATTTCTCAGGAAGTGGCAGCAGGGATTTGGACAAGACTTCGAGATTATGCACTTTGATGGAGGTCTCGCCTGTTTTGGTTTTGAATACTGTTCCACGAACGCCGATAATATCTCCCAGATCGAGAACATTAAACGCCGCGTATTGAGTTTCAGGAATGCTGTCTTGACGAACATAAAGCTGAATTCTTCCGCTAAGGTCCTGGATATGCGCAAAGCTGGCTTTACCCATAACGCGTTTTGCCATAATACGTCCAGCAATGCTCACTTCAACAGAAAGCTCGTCCAATTCCTCTTTGGAAAGTCCATCATACTTAGCTACGATATCGCCAGCGTTAGCTGTGCGCTCGTATTTTTTGCCGAAAGGATCAATACCAAGTCCTCTTAGCTCGTCCAGTTTGGCACGGCGGATCTGCAAAAGCTCACTAAGTTCGTTCTCTGCATTGTCCACATTGTTCATTTCCTCGGTCATGCGATTCATCCCCTTATAACTCAGTAATATCATATACACAAGAAGAAACGGCTCCGTCTCCATAGTTAGAGGACAGTCCCGTTCCAGCTCAAAATATAAGCAGTTTGTTTTACCTATCGTTTCTGGATGATTTGAAAAAAGCTTCCCTAAGGAAGCTTTCCCAAACATGTTCCCTTATCTACCTATGTACAGTGAAATGACTAATACATATGGCAGCACATCTATTTACAGACATTAAGGTCTGTATATTACTTCATTCTGATATCGAGAATTTTATATTGAATAACTCCTGCAGGTGTAGAAACATCAACAACCGTACCTATTTTTTTCCCGATAATAGCTTTGCCTACCGGACTTTCGTTGGAAATCTTGTTATTCAGTGGATCAGACTCTGCTGTACCTACGATCGTATACTCCATAGTGTCCCCATATTCCAAATCCTCGACACTTACAGTAACACCAATACTTACTACGTCAGTAACGATCTCGTCGCTATTGATGATACGCGCGTTGCGAAGCATCTTCTCCAAAGTGAGAACGCGTCCTTCGATAAAAGCTTGCTCATTCTTCGCGTCTTCATACTCCGAGTTCTCACTGATATCTCCGTAGCCAATCGCTACCTTAATCCGTTCAGCAACCTCACGGCGTTTTACGGATTTGAGGGTCTCCAGCTCATCTTCCAGACGTTTTAGCCCGTCCGGCGTAAGGATGACTTCTTTATCGCTCATCTCAACCGATTCTCCTGTCGTATACAATTATTGAAAACACCATACTATATGCTAATCTAGAAGGATAAGAACCCTCCCTGCTGCATTGCTCTTACTGTAACGGCGATTTTATACTGTGAAATTATATTGGAACCGCTACAAAATGTCAATGACACCACATATAAAGTCAGATGTGTTCAAATATCAGCAGAAAAAAGGCGATTATACAGCAGAAGAAGACATCTCAATGCCCTTGCTCTCTTCTTCATGCTTTAATTGAACGACAAAATCATTCAATATCCTCACCATTCCATCGCGTTTTGTTTCTGTCATGAGAACATCCTTCACTCTAGCGGCAGCCTTCAAGCCTTTTAAGTACCAAGCCATATGCTTACGCATCTCACGAACAGCTACAGCTTCTCCCTTAAGAGCTACCAGACGATCCATATGAAGAATAGCAACCTTAATCTTCTCATCCAAGCCAGGTTCAGGCATAAGCTCGCCGGTGCTCAAATATTGAATGGTACGATACAACATCCAAGGATTACCGAGTGCTCCACGCCCGATCATTACACCATCGCAGCCAGTCTGATCCAACATAGCCCGAGCATCTTCCGGTGTATTAACATCTCCGTTGCCGATAACGGGAATGGAAACTGCTTCTTTTGCCATCTTGATGTAGTTCCAGTCCGCATGGCCTGTGTAAAGCTGCTCCCGGGTACGACCGTGTACGCTGACAGCCTTACCGCCGGCACGTTCAACCGCACGCGCATTATCTTCGACAAAAATATGCTCGCTATCCCAGCCAATCCGCATTTTCACGGTTACCGGTTTATCGACAACATCGACAACCGCAGAGACCATTTCATAGATTTTGTCGGGATTCAAAAGCCAGCGGGCTCCCGCATCACATTTAGTCACTTTTGGCACCGGGCATCCCATATTGATATCGATAATATCAGCATTGGTTTCTTTATCAACGACTTTAGCTGCTTGCACCAGTGATGCTCTATCCCCGCCAAAAATCTGCAAACTAAGCGGTTTCTCCCGTTCATCTACAAACAACATTTCGCGAGTACGTGTATTTCCGTGAATAATGGCCTTATCGCTTACCATTTCCGCACAGACCAGACCTGTACCAAATTCCTTAGCGATCAGACGAAAAGCCGGATTGCACACGCCAGCCATAGGTGCCAGAACAACCTGATTTTTCATCTCGATATCGCCAATCTTCAGCATTCGTATCACTTCCTGCCTTTTAATTCTTGGAAATTATGAGTTGGGATCCACAAGCTCTTCTGTTGTAACCCCTAGAACATTCGCAATTTTATCTAAAATTTGATCTTCTAATCGTCTGTTACCCCTCTCGACTGCACCAAGCACAGCCAAGGAAATTCCGGCAAGATCCGCAAGATCCTGTTGAGTATACCCTTTTAGCTTACGGAATGCCCTGACCCTCCGTCCCAAACGCTTGTTGTCCACAACCGAATTCCTTCCTTCCCGTCTATGTCTTGAAGCGCTGCTGTAATCAGCTTGCGGAGTCCGGAAGATTGTTCATTCTGTGGAACGATGTCACTGAGCGGAAACAATACAAAAGCACGCTCTAACATGCGTGGATGCGGTAACGTTAAATGTGGTGTATCGAGCACCTGACCCTCAACCCACAACAAATCCAAATCTACCGTTCTCGGTCCATAGCGGATATCCCGGATACGACCCAACTGCGTTTCAATCCCCAACATCACTTCCAGCAAGGACTCGGGCGCAAGTGTGGTTCGCAAAGCTGCTGCCATATTGAGAAACTGCGGCTGATCTAAATAACCTACTGGCTCTGTCTCGTAAACTTTGGAGCAGCGGACCACCGATATTTCATCATGAGCGTCCAGTCTGTTCAAAGCCTCTGACAGTGTGCCCTCGCGGTCACCCAAATTAGCCCCTAAAGCAATATAAGCCTCTGATTCTTCAGAGGTGGAATGTATATTCATGGACCTTGTTCTCACTTTCTAGTTCTGCGCAGCTCTACAGTCACTCCCTGAAAATGAATGTCGAAAGGCGGATGAGGTTTAGTTACCTTAACCGTTACTGCATTGATAACAGTATAAGTGTCCAGTACGGAGGATGCAATATATTCTGCCAAAGCTTCGATCAACTTAAAAGACTTTATTTCGACAATATTTTTGACTAATTCATGAACTTCAGCATAATTCACAGTTTGATTCAAATCATCATTCAAGCCCGCACCCTGCAAATCAAGCTCAAGCTCTAAATCAATGTAAAAACGTTGTCCCAGCTTACGCTCTTCCTCAAATACACCGTGGTATCCGTAATATTCCATGCGATGCATTGTCATTTTATCCATGATTAATCCGCCCTTTTTCGTAAAATATAGCTATTCACGCACCACTGGAGGTGCAGCATACAACATCGCATCACACATCTTAACCGTTCGTTTAATCAGAGATACATCATGTACACGGATGATCTGGCAACCCTGAGCTATCCCAAAAGCTACTGTAGCTGCAGTGCCTTCCACAACATCATCAGACGGCAAATCAAGTACCGTACGGATGAATTTTTTGCGGGATGTCGCCAGTAACAACGGATAGCCTAACTCAGTCAACCCGTCTAAAAGCATCATTGCCTGCAGGTTTTCATTATAATCCTTAGCAAAGCCGATACCTGGATCCAATATGATATTGGCCGGCTTAACACCTGCGGCTAACGCAAGATCAATACTTTCCTTAAGGTCAGCCGACATATCCGCACTCAGATTCGTATAATTACGGTCCTGCCGGTTATGCATCAAAATAATAGGACAGTCAGCAGCAGCGGCCACTGCCGCCATTTCCGGATCAGCCTTACACCCCCATATATCATTAATGATATGGGCACCCGCAGCTATAGCTTGGCGGGCTACTTCAGCTTTATAGGTATCGATGGATAACGGAAGATGAGGTGCCGCCTTATGAATACTCTCGATCACAGGCAATACACGGGCTAACTCCTCTTCAAGTCCCACCGGTTGATGACCAGGACGAGTAGATTCACCGCCGATATCAATAATATCAGCACCCTCGGCAGCCATACGCAGCGCATGCTCAACGGCTTTGTCCGGATGATCCCAAAGTCCTCCATCTGAAAAAGAATCAGGGGTAACATTAAGGATGCCCATAATCAATGTTCGATTTCCTAACTCCAAGTCTGTATTTCCACAACGGTATGTCCGCTTAAAGAGGACTGGTCTCATTTCGCAATCGCCGTCCTATCTCTATATGATGAAATCAAGCCAGCAGTAATTGTTCCACACTGGCCAGGACCTATAGTAAATCTTGCATCTCCGTGCCACATCCCGGTAACAGGAACGATTTCTTGTACGGAATTGGTAAGAAACACTTCATCAGCAGCTTTCAACTGCTCCCAGTGATATGTTCCTTCTTCAACACTAAGGCCTGCACTAAGAGCCAGCTCCAGCACCATTTCCCGGGTAATTCCCGGAAGAATGCCTGTTGTGAGATCTGGGGTATAGAGCCTGTTGTTTTTTATAAAAAAGATGTTGCTGACAATGCCCTCCGCAATAAATTCTTCTGCCGTCAGCATTAGTCCTTCAGCACCATTTGCCGCAGAAGCATACCCTCTAAGCTCACGCTTAGCCAGAATGTTATTCATATAATGCAGCGACTTGAATCGCACCGTTCCCTCAGGAGTATTACGCCGCAAGGACAACAGCTGCAGCTCTTTGCCTTCACTGTAGAGTTTATCTGGTACTTTCGGCAGCGCTTTGATGTACAACAAATGATTGGGCTTTTGATAATCATCAGCAGGTAATCCGAGAATATCCTCACCGGCTGTTACGGTATAGCGTATATAAGCTTCTTTTAATTCATTTTTGTCCATAACGCGCTTAATCCAGTCAAGCAGATGTGCCGCTTCTGCCTCAAATGGAATGCCCAGTTCCTTGCACCCCTCTGCCATACGCTTCAAATGACGCTCCAGCAAAAAGGGAACTCCTCCATAGGTCCGAAAGGTTTCGAACAAGCCAATGCCGTACAAAAAGCCGTGATCCAAGGCAGAAACCACGGCTTCTCGGGCGTCAATGACACCATTGTTAAATCCTATATATTTCATGCCGTTTCTCCGGCTCTCCGTTTCAAGAAATTACGCAGCATCGTATGACCATGATCCGTAATAATAGATTCCGGGTGGAACTGCACACCTTCAATAGGGTATTCTTTATGGCGCAATGCCATAATCTCCCCTTCTTCAGTCTCAGCCGTAATCTCCAAGCAATCTGGGAGACTCTCCCGCTCTACAATCAGTGAATGATATCGGGTAGCTGTAAATGGAGACTCCAGACCTTCAAAAACTGAGGTCCCGTTATGGTAAATAGGCGATGTCTTCCCATGCATCAAACGCTCAGCACGGATGACATTGCCACCAAATGCTTGTCCAATCGCTTGATGTCCAAGGCATACGCCGAAGATCGGAATGATCCCCTTGAAATGATGCAACAATTCCAGACTAATTCCCGCTTCATTTGGCGTACATGGGCCTGGTGAAATTAGAATATGGTCAGGTGCCAGCTTTTCAATCTCTTCGATGGTAATTTCATCATTGCGGTGCACTTTAACCTCTTCCCCAAGCTCACCTAAATACTGTACGAGGTTATACGTAAAGGAATCATAATTATCGATGACCAAGATCACAGTGCTACTCCCCCTTCGGCTTCGCTGGTAGCTGGCAATTCCTGCTGCAGTTCACTACAGAGCACTGCCTTCACTACCGCTTTGGCTTTATTATGGCATTCACGGTATTCACGGTAGGGATCAGAATCGATCACTATGCCGGCACCTGTCTGAATATATCCGACCCCGTCTTTTACGGCCAGCGTTCTTATAATAATATTTAATTCCATATTGCCGTTATAGTCAATAAAACCCATCGATCCTGTATAGGGCCCACGTCGAACCGGCTCCAATTCTTCAATAATCTCCATTGTCCTTACCTTGGGAGCCCCTGTAATAGTCCCCCCGGGGAATAAAGCTGCGATAACCGCATACGCGTCTTTATCCGGCGAAATCTGGCCCTCTACCTGCGAAACGAGATGCATCACATGAGAGTAGCGCTCCACCGTCATCAGCTCCGGCACGCTGACGGAACCGTATGCAGCGACACGTCCGATGTCGTTGCGTTCCAGATCGACAAGCATGATATGCTCGGCGATCTCTTTTTCGCTCCCGCGAAGCTCCGCCTCCATGGCGGCATCCTCCGCGGGAGTGAGTCCCCGGCGCCGGGTGCCGGCGATTGGCCGGGCGCTCACTTTGTCCCCATGCAGCTTGACGAGCAGCTCTGGTGAGGCGCTGGACAGCGCGAAGCCGGGCGACCGCAGGAGCCCCATGTACGGGGACGGGTTGAGCTTGCGCAGCCACTCGTAAACATCCTCCGGCGAGGACTTCAGCTGCGCCTCCTGGCGCAGCGAGAGGTTCACTTGGAAGACATCGCCTTGGCGGATGTATTCCTGAACGTCCAGCACTGCCTGCTGAAACTTCTCAGGCGAGAAAGCCGAAGCCATGCCCGGCCACTCTCCTGATGAAACTGTTAGGGCCTCAATGCTGCCCACAGCCTCATCATCCAATTCTGCAGCTGAAGATATCAGCTGCCACTGCTCTACCATTTGTCCAGCCTGTTCTATACTGCCAAGATAAAGATTTTGCAGATCCTCCATCCCACAGTCTGCTGGAACTGGAACGTGAACAGCACAATACAGCACATGCTCTTCGTGATCATAAATCCATATCTCGTCAAACCTCATAAAAAGATAATCAGGAAAACCAGGATCATCTTGGGCAAGAGACGGCAATCGTTCCAAAGAACGAACCACATCATAACCAAGGAATCCAATACATCCACCAGTGAAAGGAGGAACATCTTCATCCTTTAACTTAGGCGACGTAAAATCCGACATCCATTGCTGCAGTAGCTCCAGCGGTTGTCCATGCAGTGTTGTTGCCTCAGGTATCCTCTCCTCGTCCACTGATGCTGATTCCAAAGATTCAATAGGAAAGCTAAATACTTCGGCATTATCCTCCTTGCCCTTCAATATCGAAACAGGATTCAAGCCCAAGTACGTATAACGTCCACCCTTACCACTTTCTAAAACTACAGAATACTGGGAAGCTAACTCCCAGGCCTTCTCCCAGGACGCGGGTAATTCGTTGGTGCACCGGGGTGATTTTATAATCAAGGGAAACATGCTCCAGTCTTCAGCAGCCCATTGTTCCCACTCGTTCCAGGTTGTTATGATTTCCAAAGCCATCCTCCTAAAAGTTTTGTATAGCATCATCTTACAGTTTAATCTTCGGGACAAAACTCGCTTCGTAAGCATATGCTTAGTTTTATGAAGCCATTACTTCGTAGAAATCACTTTGCAATAAAACTCGCTTCGTAAGCATTCACTTAGTTTTGTCCAGACTTTAATTATTTTAAATCATCAGTAGTATATTGCCTGTCAGTATACTGTACTTAAGGCATTATTGAAAAGCCCTCAGCGATAGGAAATTATTATGATTTTTTTGTTTTCTGCAAAAATCAGAGCTTTTTTCAACAATAATAAAATCACCACGTCTGGTCCTTCATATATGAACAGAACCAAATGCCTTTTAAATCAACGAAAAGAGTCTCCATCACCACCAAAAAAGTGGTATGAAGACTCTTATAGATTTACGTTATTGCAAACAATTACGCTTCGAAATTGTAAAGTGGTGTGCTCAGGTAACGTTCGCCGTTACTTGGGATAATGACTACTACTTTTTTGCCAGGGCCTAAATCTTTAGCTACTTTAAGAGCGGCAAATACAGCAGCACCTGAAGAAATACCAGACAAGACGCCTTCTTCTTTAGCTACACGACGTGCAGTTTCGAAAGCTTCATCATTCTCAACGTGGATGATTTCATCATAGATATCTTGGTTCAAAATCTCAGGGATGAAGTTAGCTCCGATACCCTGGATTTTGTGAGGACCTGGTTTGCCTCCAGCCAAGATTGGGGAAGCAGCAGGCTCTACAGCATAGATCTTAATATCAGGATATTGGCTTTTCAGCACTTCACCCGCACCAGTGATCGTTCCGCCTGTTCCGATACCTGCAATAAAAGCATCCAAAGGACCGCCGATGGATTCAATAGCGTCAATAATTTCAGGTCCAGTAGTCTCACGGTGAATCTTCACGTTCGCTTTATTCTTGAATTGCTCGGATGGGAAATAGCTTGGGTTTTCTTTCAGAATTTCGTCTGCTTTCTTAACCGCACCATTCATACCTTCCGATCCTGGGGTCAGCACCAATTCCGCTCCATATGCGCGAAGGAGATTACGGCGCTCCAAGCTCATTGTTTCCGGCATTACGATAACTGCTTTATAACCTTTAGCAGCAGCTACAAGTGCCAGGCCGATACCAGTGTTACCACTAGTAGCTTCTACAATCGTACCTCCCGGTTTCAGTAGACCTTCACGCTCAGCTTCTTCCACGATGCTGATTGCAATCCGGTCTTTTACGCTTGATCCCGGGTTCTGATATTCCAATTTCAAATAAATATCTGCGGAGCCTTCCTGTGCCAGACGATTCAAACGAACGAGCGGAGTACCTCCGATCAATTCTGTTACGTTGTTAACGACTTTAGCCATGAGCAAAAACCTCCTTAGAATGATAAATGCGATATAAGAACGTAAATTATGACTTTATGCTTCTGTGTATGGAGTTTAAATTGTTGACCACCGTCAGTTATTTCCGACTAAAACGGTAGGGTTTACGTTAATATCATATTATCAATCTTGCAGGCTGTTGTCAATATTTATTGATACCTCATATTTATTGCGTAAATCGCTTTCCACCTGCTGCAAGGGAGGGGCTTGCTCCAAAGCCAGCTCTTGACGTACAAGCGCCCGAATTTCTTTCTGATCCGGCATTTCTGGAGAGTGAATACTCTCCAAGCGGATAATGGCGAAGTCTTCCCCTGTCTCGATCGGACCGGCTATATCACCCACATCCAATCCAGCGGCAGTCTTTAACATTCCCTCTGGCCAAAAAGGGTCGTCTTCCTCTACTTTACCTAAGCTGCCTCCGTGCTGCCGACTCTCATCATCAATAGACACTTCCCTAGCCAAATCAGCGAAATCCTCACCCTGTTCCAAGCGATCCATTACCTGCTGGCCTTCCTCATAGGATGAGACCTTGATCATAGAAAGCTGCATTTCCTTTTTTGGAATGAAGCGCTCGGCATTTTGCTCTAAATAAGCATCTATATCGGCATCACTGATTGTAATGCCCACCGTGGCTATCGCTTGTAAGGACAGACGATAAGCTGTCTCTGCGAACACTTCCTGACGAGATAATCCGAGCTGAGATTGCATTTGAGCATAATATTGCGCTTCTGATTCATACCCAACTATAGTGCGTGCCAGTTCCTGGTTAACCTCATCGTCTGTCACGGTAATTCCTAATGCCTTAGCTTCCATGTTCACGACAATATGGTTAAGCATACTGATTAACACTTCTTCTCCATGCTTTTTTTTGAGCTCATCCATCCACTGCTGATCCGTTATCGGTTGTCCGCCTGCAGTCGCTACATCCGGTGATTCATTGTCTGTTGTATCTCCTTTAAGAAGGGCCATGGCGCGCAAACTCCAGAATAATAGACCCCCGAGCATTAAAGTTGCAACAGCTAGAATAATAACCGTATTGCGAAGTGCACGTTCCTGTCTCGTCATCATCCCAATACCCTACGAATTCGCTTGTTCTAAAATGACCTGTAAATCGTCCTTATTGAAAACATAAGCCTCATTGCAAAAATGGCATACGACTTCAGCCTGTTCATCTTCTGCAATTAATCTCTCCAGTTCATCCCGTCCTAAGCTAACCAATGTCTGCTCTACCCGCTCACGCGAACACTGACAAGCAAAGTTAATATCCAGTTCATCCATAACCACTGCATCCGGCAACAGGTAGCGCAGCATTTCTTCTGGCTCCAGCCCCTGATCGAGAAGCGCTGTTACAGAAGGCATCGCCCCTACAGCTTTTTCAATCTCTGTGATCTCCGCATCAGTCAGACCAGGAAGAAGCTGAACAATAAATCCTCCAGCCACAATTACTGACTCATCGGTATCTACCAGTACACCTAGGCCGACCGCAGCTGGAGTTTGCTCAGAAACCGCAAAATAATAGGTAAAATCATCGCCAAGCTCCCCGGAGATAATAGGAATACTACCTCTGTACGGCTCTTTCATACCTAAATCTTTTATAACATCAATGAACCCTTCAGTTCCCACCGCTCCAGCTACATCCAGCTTCCCCATGCTATTGCTCGGTAAATGAATGTGAGGATTATGCACATAACCACGCACTTCTCCCAATGCATTGGATTCTGCAACGATTTGTCCGATCGGTCCATTCCCTTTAACCATAATACTCAGCTTCTCACTACCCTTGAGCATAGCGCCCATCATGGCTGCAGCGGTAACTGTACGTCCCATTGCGGCTGTAGCCGTTGGATACGTATCGTGTCTGCGTCTCAGTTCTTCAACCAATTCAGTTGTGCGGACAGCAAACGCTCTCACTTTACCATTAAGAGCCGTGCCGCGGATTAGTCGATCCTTCTTTTTTTCCATTGGGTGCATAGCCCTCCTATCTCTTCGCCTTTTAGGCTTCTTTATCTTTATTGGTTACGATCGTAAATAATTCTTAATCCTTCTAGCGTTAACATAGGATTTACTTCATCGATACAGTCCGTTTCACCCGCAATTAGCGAGGCGAGGCCTCCGGTCGAAATAACCTTCAGTTCGGGAGCGTTCATCTCGACTTTAATTCGTTTAACAATGCCCTCAACCTGACCCGCATAGCCAAAAATAATCCCGGCCTGCATCGCGTGCACCGTATTACGTCCGATGACCTTTTTAGGCTTCTCCAATTCAATTCGCGGCAGCTTAGATGCCCGCTGGTATAATGCCTCTGTTGAAATGCCTAGGCCAGGGACAATCGCCCCACCAAGATAATTAGCACCTGCATCAATGCAATCAAAAGTCGTAGCCGTACCAAAATCAACAACGACAAGTGGACATTTGTATTGTTCAATCGCAGCAACTGCATTAACAATCCGGTCTGCGCCAATTTCACGCGGATTCTCATAACGTAAGTTAAGCCCCGTCTTAATCCCTGGTCCAACAATCAATGGGTCTTTGCCTATATATTTAATACACATATCCTCAATAGTCTTAACTAGTGGCGGAACAACCGAAGATATAATTACACCTTCAACGTCTTTGACAGATATACCTGACATGTGAAAAAGATTGTGTATCATTACTCCATATTCATCCACGGTCGATTGACGCGCAGTACTTAGCCGAAAATGATGCAGCAATTCGCGTTTTCTATATACACCGAGAACAATATTGGTATTACCGATATCGACAGCAAGCATCATGACAAAGGCCCTTCCTTCTTGGCATTAAGGTCTAGACTGATATCCAGACTGGAGAAGGAGTACGTAAGGCGCCCGACAGAAATCACATCCACACCCGTTTCAGCAATCCCGCGTAAGGTTTCTAACGATACATTGCCAGAAGCCTCTGTCTTAACATGCGGAGCTTTCGATTTAATCCTAGCCACGGCTTGCTTCATCATATCGTTAGACATGTTATCGAGCATTATAATATCAGCACCTGCTGCCAGCGCCTCTTCGACTTGCTCTAAATTCTCGGTCTCCACTTCGATGCTCATCGTATGCGGGATGTTCTTCCGGGCACGACCTACAGCCTGCCGAATACCACCCGCGCCTTTGATATGATTATCCTTGATCATAACTGCATCATATAAGCCAAAACGGTGATTATAGCCTCCACCAATACGAACAGCATATTTCTCTAGCATCCGGTGACCTGGTGTAGTCTTACGTGTGTCCACTAGACGAGTCGGTAATCCCTCCAGCACCTGCACGAAAGAAGCTGTACGTGATGCCACACCCGAAAGACGCTGCATCAAGTTAAGCGCAAGCCGCTCACCTGTTAGAATCGCATGTGTGCTGCCCTCAACCTCAATAATTACTGTCCCTTTGGTTACAGCTTGACCTTCCTCGACAAGGGCTGTAAAACTAAGTGCCGGATCCACAATTTCAAAGACCAGCTCTGCAATTGGAATGCCACAAATTATACCGTCTTCCTTGGCATGAATAATCCCTTTGGACTCATGGCCCACTGGAATCGTCATCTGCGTGGTTACATCTCCGGAACCAACATCTTCCCGCAACCAAGCCTTGATGGATTGTACTAGCTCTTCATTGTAACCATTAAACATCATCGCTTAATTCCTCCACTATTCCCAGTTCGCGAATTTGAAGCAGGTGCTTACGCCACTGATCATCATCCCGCTGCGGATAATCCTCACGGTAATGCGCCCCACGGCTCTCTTCCCGTGCCAGAGCAGACTCTGTCACAAGCAAACAGCAGGTCAGCATATTAGCAAATTCATATTCCTCACGTTTGGACAATGCTGATCCAAAGATTGGCAGCTGTCGTTTTAATTCATCTAGTCCTTTAAGTAACATCTCTTCGTTACGACGTAGTCCGGCATATCGAACCATTACCTTCTGTAGCTTCAAACGACGTTCCACAATAGCTTGAGTTGGCGAATCTACACGTCCCTCGTTACTGTTAACCGATAAAACATCACGGTCCAGCGGGGAAAGCTCATGAATCCGATCAATAATACGCTGTCCGAATACAATGGCTTCAGATAATGAATTACTAGCTAAACGGTTAGCGCCATGCAGGCCTGTGGAGGAAACCTCTCCGCAAGCAAACAGACGTGGGATGGTGCTCTCTCCATTCAGATCGGTCTTAATCCCCCCCATCATATAATGCGCAGCGGGAGCCACTGGAATCCAATCACTTGTAATATCCAGTCCATAGCCCATACATGTCTCATATATTGTGGGAAACCGATGCTTCACCATCTCTGGAGATTCATGTGTAATATCCAAATAAACGAACGTTGATTTAGTATGTTCCATTTCACTTACAATAGCTCGTGCTACAATATCCCGCGGAGCCAGCTCAAGCAGGTCATGATAACGTTCCATGAACCGTTCTCCATTAATATTGCGCAAGACTGCTCCTTCCCCACGCACAGCTTCGGAGATTAAAAATCTAGGAGCTCCCGGGTAACTAAGTGCTGTAGGATGAAATTGAATAAATTCCATATCTCGTATATGAGCCCCAGCGCGATAGGCGATTGCTACTCCATCTCCTGTAGCTACTTCTGGGTTGGTAGTGTATCGATATAATTGTCCTGCTCCACCAGAGCACAGAATGGTCGCATCCCCTTGCAGGAACAACCTTCCACCACCGGGCCGTTGCAATAATGCGCCTACACATTCTCCACCTTCAGTGATGAGATCGATAACATAATGATCATCCCAGACCTCAATATTCTCATGTTCGGCTACCTGTTCCGCCAATGCACGAACAATCTCATAACCTGTAGCATCCCCATTAGCATGTAAAATACGGCGATGGCTGTGCGCACCTTCCTGAGTCAAAGCCAGTACCCCATCTTCCTTATCAAACAGAGTTCCTAAGCGAATTAACTCATGAACGCCTTCCGGCCCTTCATTAACAAGTGCATCGACAGCTGTTGAGGAGCAAAGACCTGCTCCGGCCATTAAGGTATCCTGCCGGTGGTAAGCAGGGGAATCATCCTCAGCTATAACAGCTGCGATCCCCCCCTGTGCATAGCGAGTATTACTTTCCATTACTGATTTCTTTGTGATCATTATGACACGCCGATCTTCACTGGCTTTAATAGCTGTGAATAACCCGGCAATCCCTGAACCAATAACAATACAATCTGTCTTTACCGTAGGAATATCCCGAAGATCAAAATCAACCAAATATTGTGGAATCATGACCGCTTTTCACCTGTTTCAACGAAAGAGTAGCGCATGCTACCGGACTTGTAGCATGCGCTCTAGGGATGTTCTGGCTTTGTCGGCGACAGCAGGCGGTACATAGATTTGTGGCTTCATCGTCTCCAGGCATTTCACCAGTTTTTTTAGATTATTAACTTTCATATTAGGACAAACAAGAAATTTGGTAGCAAAATGGAATTCTTTATCTGGACTATCCTTACGAAGCTGATATCCGGTACCATCTTCCGTTCCAACGATAAATTGCTTACGATCCGATTTCCGGCAATACTCCAGAATTGATGTAGTGCTGCCTACATAGTCACCCATGGCGACTACTTCAGGACGACACTCTGGATGAACTACAAATTCCGCATCTGGATATTTTGCTCTCATTTCTACTACATCTTTGACGGTCAACATGTCGTGAGTGTTGCAATAGCCTTCCCAAATAATCAGCTTCTTGCCCGTCTGATCTTGTACATATTGACCAAGATTCTTATCTGGGACCCAAATAATCTCTTCGGCGTCAAGGGATTCGATTACTTTCACAGCATTAGCAGAGGTACAACAAATATCGGTTTCTGCTTTAATCTCGGCGGACGAGTTGATATAAGTGACTACTTTAGCATTTGGATGTTGAGCTTTTAGCTTACGCAAACCGTCTACATTGACCATATCTGCCATTGGACAGCCTGCACGTTCATCAGGAATAAGGACGGTTTTGTTCGGGGCTAGAATTTTTGCACTTTCCCCCATGAAATGAACACCGCAGAATACAATAACTTCTGCATCTGTCTCTGCAGCCTTCTGAGCGAGTAAAAAAGAGTCGCCCCGGAAATCGGCAACCTCCTGAATTTCATCACGTTGATAATAATGAGCTAAAATGATTGCGTTTCGTTCCTTTTTAAGCTGTTCAAGACGTATACGAAGTTCTCGATTCTGTTCCTGCTTGCGCTCAAGCGCCAGAGCTTCCACCGATTGTTCTCCCCCTTAAATCCTCGCGGCTTTTCGCCGACATGATGTTATCAAATGGCATGCGCCATCATGGTGAAAAAATGAACATGCTGATATAAATAGTAAGTAATATTAATCACTAATGTACACAACGTTCCAGCCCCTGTCAATGTAACTGGACAGGCTTTAAGGCATAGAATCCCTTAAAAATTAAAATAAAAAATCCGGAGAACAGTTACGTTCTCCGGATAAATTTACATCATATGAATGGTGGACCCAATTAGGTAAGGCTAGTGCCCCCACCTTTATTGTCATCGTCAGAACCGTCATTACCCTCAGAATCAGGGTTATTCGGGATATCCTTCGACAGGTCAGGAAGTGTGGACTGTTCATCCTCAGGCTTGCCTTGAATGCGAACTCGCACATCACCGATATTGTCGATGACAGGCTCGCCAACTTCATGGGCAACACCTTCGCCACCCTCTGGTTTACCATCCTCGGAAAGGAATCCTTGTTCAATCAGTTGTGTGATCTGATCAAGCTCAAGTGTTTCTTTCTCAAGTAATGTATTGGCAATCAAGTGCATTTCTTTGGAGTGTTTGATCAACAGATCTTTACAACGTTCGTAACTCGAAGTAATAAAGTTCTGCATTTCCTGATCAATCTCATAAGCAATGGAGTCACTGTAATTCTGTTCATGCCCAATATCACGACCCAAGAATACTTGACCTTGAGAAGATCCGAACTGCATAGGTCCAAGCTTATCGCTCATACCGTACTCCATAATCATGGCACGCACGATGCGCGTAGCCTGTTGGAAGTCACTGTATGCACCCGTACCGATCTCACCAATAAACAATTCTTCAGCAACACGTCCACCAAGTAATCCAGTAACCTTATCCAAAAGCTCCTGCTTGGTAACGATCATCCGATCTTCCTTCGGAAGCATAATAACATATCCGCCTGCACGTCCGCGTGGGATAATAGTAACTTTATGCACCATATCGGCGTGCTCAAGAAAGTAACCTGCAATAGTATGGCCTGCTTCATGATAAGCTACAATACGTTTCTCGCGGTCACTGATCACACGGCTGCGTTTCTCAGTACCTACGATAACACGGTCAATAGCTTCATCCACTTCAATCATGGAAATATCTTTACGGTTACGACGTGCAGCTAGCAAAGCTGCCTCATTCAGCAGATTCTCCAGATCAGCACCTGTGAATCCGGTTGTGCGTTTAGCAACAACATCCAGTCTTACATCTTTCGTAAGCGGTTTGTTACGAGCGTGAACCTTAAGTACAGCTTCACGGCCTTTCACATCAGGACGGTCAACCGTAATTTGACGGTCAAAACGTCCTGGACGAAGCAATGCCGGATCAAGTATATCAGCGCGGTTAGTCGCCGCTACAATAATAATGCCTTCGTTACCACCGAATCCATCCATCTCAACCAGCAATTGGTTAAGCGTCTGTTCACGCTCGTCATGTCCGCCACCAAGACCGGCGCCACGCTGACGACCCACAGCATCAATTTCATCAATGAAGATAATACATGGAGCATTCTTCTTAGCATTCTCGAACAAATCACGTACCCGAGAAGCACCGACACCCACGAACATTTCCACAAAGTCAGAACCGGAAATACTAAAGAAAGGAACGCCAGCTTCACCTGCTACCGCACGGGCAAGCAATGTTTTACCTGTTCCCGGAGGACCTACAAGCAATACGCCCTTAGGAATACGTGCGCCGACAGCTGCAAATTTGCGTGGATCTTTTAGGAACTCAACGACTTCGACAAGCTCTTGCTTCTCTTCGTCCGCCCCTGCAACATCCTCAAAGCTGATTTTCTTCTTCTCCTCATTATATAACCGAGCCTTGCTCTTGCCGAAATTCATGACTTTACCGCCGCCACCTTGCGCCTGGTTAAACAGGAAGAAGAACAAGATGAACATAATTACCAGTGGGATAATTGAAGAAAGGAATGTCAGCCAAATGCTGGTACCTTCCATTTTCTTCTGAGTTAATTCAATCCCATTAACATCACTGGCTTGAATCAGTTCATTGATAGCGGCATCTGTAGGAGGAATATATGTGGAGAAGCTTTTCGATTTAGTATCGGCAGGCAGCTCTCTATACTCGCCTGTGACCAGAAAGGCATTACCCTCAAACTGAACCGTCAAATCCTTCACATTGTTGTTCTTGATCTCCTGCCGTAACTCGTCGTATCTAGGGAAATCGGCGGCTTCATTTCCATTGCTCACAAACTGGACAATACCCACCACGACTAAAAATAAAATCAAATAAAAACCAGAATTCCGGATGAACCGATTCATCCCCTACCTCCTCTCACAACACTCAAGTTATTGTACCATAGCCTCTTGGGACACCTCAAATAAAGGAAGTTGTGGGTATCCGATCCGTATGATCGAGGCAGTCCTTAGTTCAATTGGAATAAATCTCAGGTTTCAGTACTCCAACATATGGGAGGTTCCGATACCGCTCGGCATAATCCAATCCGTAGCCTACAACAAATTCGTCAGGTAACACGAAGCCTGTGTAGCTGGCTTCAAGATTAACAGTGCGGCCTGATGGTTTATCAAACAAGGTAACCACAGAGATAGTAGCAGCATTCCGGTTGCGGAGCAACTCAATTAAATAGCTGAGTGTAAGACCACTGTCAATAATATCTTCAACGATCAAGATATCGCGGCCTTCTACCGATACATCCAAATCCTTAATAATTTTGACTACTCCAGAGGACTTGGTGGATGCTCCATAGCTGGACACTGCCATGAAATCCATCTCAACAGGTACTGTAATGGCTTTAACCAAATCTGCCATAAATATAAACGCACCTTTTAGTACACAAATTACTAAAGGGGTACGACCTGCGTATTCTTCGCTCAGTGTTCGACCGAGTTCCTTAATTTTCTGCTGAAGTTCCTCTTCGGTGATCAATACTTCTTGAATATCGTTTTGCAACTTGCGAAACCTCCTAAGTTATACTATGAAAGACTTACTTCGACCATTACGTTTCTTCGCGGTCATCCAGCTCTGCCAGAGACAATAGAAGTACGGAGGTCGTGTGCCGCCCTACTGCGGCATGCATCGAGCGTCTTACGCCCGGAATCCAGACGATATTGCCCAAACCATCACAAACGAGGGGAATCAATGACCGTTCGGAAGCAGGTATTTTATCATCAATATAAATATCTTTTACCTTTTTGCTTCCGTTTAATCCCATGATCCTTATGGTATCTCCAGGCAATCGGGATCGTATCGTCAGTGGAAAGACCAGTTCATCACAGTCAAACCAAGCCGACATCTTCCCATAATCCTCCCCCTGTACAAAAAAGTTTTCTCTCTCCAGTACCGCCATCGACATCACCTTACCTATTTCCTCCAATTTAAGCTCAGAGTCCGGTAAAAACAGACGATATGTATAGCTTGCCTGTGGCGTCGTGGGCTTGGACGAGAACAAGATACTATCATATTGCCGCACACAAGTCAGGCCTCCACCCAAATCCAAGCTCCAGGTGGTGGGATAGCTCTGCAGCGTTCCCCGACGTACAGTTTCGATCTTGGGGAAATCAAGGGCAGATAAATCCGCCGACAGATAATTTAATATTAGTTTAATCAAACGCCGTTGTAAAGCGGAGGGTATGGCAGCAAATGAAGCTCTGTTAAAGGTGTATTTCCCATCCCCTTCCGAAACTAGCTCTTCAAAGCATTTTGCCGCAGACGTCTCCATATACTCATCTTCAGCTCCCGCAATTTCCGCAAGCTGTACGAGGGATTGCCTCACTCTGCCATTATACTTTTCCAGAAAAGGAAGAACTTCCAAACGAATGGCGTTCCGCTTGTATTTCGTCAGCAGATTGGTGGCATCCTCAGCATAAGTGAAACCTTCATTTTGGCATAACCCTAAAAGTGCTGTTTTGTTAATACGTAGGAATGGGCGAATGAGTTCCACCTTTTTTTCTGTTCTTCTCCACTTGATACCCGACAGTCCAGATAAGCCACTTCCGCGTAATAGACGCATAACTACAGTTTCGGCCTGATCATCAGCATGATGAGCCAGAGCAACAGAACGCGCCCCATATCGGTGTGCCGTATCAATCAGAAATTCGTACCGCTTCTCACGTGCAGTACCCTCAGGACCAAGTCCACTCTCTTTAGCCAAGGAGGGAATATCGAATTCCGCAAACTCAAAGGGCAGTCCCAGTTCTTCAGCCATACCACGTACGAGCTCTGCCTCTTCCTTCGACTCCGGCCTAAATCCATGATTCACATGAGCACATATTAAGGTAAGCGGAATAAATTTTAAAGATATTTCATGTAAAACATGCAAAAGAGCCACAGAATCCGGGCCGCCGGAAACTGCGACTACAATGGTGTCATGGGGCGCCCACAGCTCATGCTCGGCTGCTGACTCCAATACAGACTCCACCAGTCCATTCATTTGCTCCATATGCGCCCCCCTCTCTCTCCAACTATATGTATGAGTTCAAAAACGGAATACCCAATAAATCGTAAAGGCGAGCAAAAACAAAGACAATGCGAATGCATTTTTTAACCACCGGGGGGTGTCCATACTATCCGGGCGCTTTCTGCGCGAGTTATAAATATGGTTTCGCCAGACCTCAGTAGCATCCGCAGAGCCTGAGAACCCCCCTTTTAACGCCATACAAATCCAGGAGGATAGTTTCTTATTGGGTAAATTTCTAGCCAGCTTAAATAATTCGTCCACACTTCTCGTCTGCGGCAGCTGTAAGGCTGCCTTTTTGAGCCCTTCTTCATTGAGCAAACGAAGACACAGCACAGCAAATGCGAAAAGATCGTAACCCTCATCGCTGATTCGACTGCCCGCATTCCAGAAACCACGATCATGCCATTCGGTAAACTGCTTCACACTACGACCAATAGGGCTTGTGCCCCCAAAGTCGATCAGTTCCACTTCACCGTATTTCGATACCATGACGTTCTCGGGCTTCAAATCACCGAACACAAATCCACATTCATGCAGTGTGCGCAGCTTTTCAAGCAGACCAAGACCTACCAGGCCTAACCAATCGGGACCGTTTTTCGATAAAAAATGATGCAGCGGTTTGCCTTCAACATACCTCATCACATAGAAGGGGATATTATCCCCATTCGCAAAATCATCCGCTTCCAAAAAATAAGAAGACAATGGATTCTCACGACGAGCCCGATGTTCATTCCGCTTTCGTCGCGATTGCAGCGAGGTCAGTACATTGATCTCCGATTGAAGTTCAAGTGTATCGTATCCGATTTTTAGCGCGTACCTTTCCCGTCTGCCTTCTCTTTGCACAAGATATACGGTTCCGTTCGCGCCCCTTCCCAGCATCCGCTCAACGACATAACGGTTACCCCGCCATTTGCCGTTAATTAAGGTACCAGTAGGATAGGACGGATTAGACGACATACCCACCAATCATCCCTTCTCTTTCGTCGTGGTCATCGCTTAGTCGACGTCCACGATGTTCATCCAGTGTATCATAACGATAATGTTCAAGCACCTTGAAAATAGCTGGGCCAGTCGGTGTTGCACCTCTCATGTGTAATTTAGAGAATAGCGTACGAATACCTGACATGTCATGCGTCCAATCTAGATCAAGCTTGGCATCTTCACTGCTGTTATTTCCGGGAAAATGAAACACAGCGATCTCACTCTTGCCTTCCCGTGCTTCTAAACTGAGTGCCAAATCGCGGATTGCATCTTCCACAGCACCCAGTTTAGGCTTCATACTGGCACTGGCATCGATAAGAAGTGCAATGCGCAGCGGCGTTGTTTCTGTCAGTTCATCTACAACTGTAACAACCTGTGAACGTTGAACAGGAGGCAGCTGATCCAGTGAGCCGTCGCCTAGTATCTTTTTTACCTCTTTATTAACCGCCTGCTGGATCGTCTGAACCACGGTCTTGCGTGTCATCATCTGAATCGTCTGCGCCAGTTGTGGTGTTCCGACTATTCGGCTAAGGCCTCCCCCGGCCTTGGCAATGTCGGCAATCTCCCGGCTGCCGATTTCACCGATCGTACCATAATCAACTACACCGACCACATTTACGGTGATTCCCTCCTGCAGGGCATGCGCCGCTGCCAACAATGGACTTTCTCCTACATTCGAACAACCGTCAGTAATGAGCATAATTTGCTTCATAACCCTCAACTCCCCCTTTGTTTGAACCTCTGTTTCTAGCATATCCAGAAATGAGAGATTTCAAACGGTCGATGTTAAGTGGGGGCATTTCGATCAAAATAGAGGGGGTTAGTGAATAGGGGAACTGCGAGAAATGTTTGGGCTTTCGATCGCTGTTGTCCTCAGATTCCTTGATTAGAACCGCCTCTCGCGGTTGGAATCCGAGGACAAAGGCGAACGCTCCGCTTCTACAGCTCCAAACTTTCTCTCCGTTCAATACCTTCACTAGTAAACAGTTTAGATCTACAGATTCCGTCCCAAGTCAGCCGACCATTGAAACGAGAATAGTAGAGGCCGGCGAGTTACACATCACGGACTCGCCTCGACTGCCTCCAGTAGCACGACGTCTTACGCGTGCTACAAACTCACAAGCAATACGACGCTTCGCGCGTGCCACCCAAGCAGCACGATATCTTGCACGTGCCTTAAACTATACAAGCAACACAACGCTTCGCGCGTGCCCAACATTAAAACCTACTAAACCTAAACCTAAAATAACTAACTTACCGTACGCGGGCGCTCCATACGGCCGATGCCCGGCATATGCAGGCTGGACCATTCCGGATGAAAATGATCAAGACGGCTGACGACAATAGTCATGTCATCAAGGATCTCATTGCCCTGATAACGGATCACTTTCTCCAACAGGCTGTCCGCTAAATCCTGAGGATCATCACCCTCAAGCTCTTGGATCATCCGTTTCATCCATATCTCCTTATTAACGGCATATCCAGGCGCATCATAAATACCATCGGTCATCATAATTAAAATATCGCCGGGGCGAAGCTGCATACTGATTAAATCCACATCAATATCTTTAATGATTCCTATCGGCAGATTGCTAGAGGTTATTGGAATGACCTCACTCCCCCTCCGGATGAAGCTTGGTGCTGAAGCAATCTTCATAAACGTTGTCTGCGCAGAATATTGATCGATTAAAGCCATGTCGACAGTAGCATAGAATTCATCAGGGGAGCGTAATAAAAGAATTGAGTTGACCGACTTTACAGCCAGCTTCTCATCCATTCCGGACTGCAGCAGCTTTTCTAACATGCCGAGTGCGGCACTGCTCTCCATCCTTGCCCGTTCACCATTCCCCATTCCATCACTGATGGAAACTGCAAAGGTGCCATTTCCAAGCTCTACGGTGCTGAAGCTATCGCCAGATAGCATATCTCCACCTTTAGAAACAACTGCCACACCCGTGTTTACCTCAAAGGCTTTGGCTGAACCAAAGGTAACCATCGAGAGTCCTTCCCGGGGATGAACCGCCGTCTCACTCATGACAGCAATATTCTCATCCAGAATGTCGGAGAGGAGTGGGGCAATCATTTTACGGCATTCATCAAAACCGCGATTATAAGCGTGCACTACTTCTATTTCTACGCGTCCTGGGTCCAGACTTAAAATTTCAATGCCATGAATAGACAATCCCAATTTCTCAAGAGCCTCGCGGATTTGTGCTTCCTGCCGATACATGGCCTGTCCCTCACGCTTAATTTCCTTGGCCAAGTCTTCCATAACCTGTGACACGCCTGACAACTGCTCGGCAACAAATTGGCGACTATCGTATATTTGTCTTTTCCACCGCATATCATGTTGGTAGAGATCATATTGTCCCTTCATGACCTCAAGCACTTCACCGGTTTTGCCACAAATACGGCTCCATTCCGGTGGCAGCTGAGCAGCCGTAATATCAGGGCATTCCTCAACAGTTGTCATCATATCTGTCATGTATCTATATGTCTGATAGAATTTTGCATCCCAGCAGTGGGTACGGCGAATGCAGCCAGCGCAGGCTCCTTCTGTGACCGTATTCATGAAATCTTCCATTTCACGATCCGATTTGCCCACTTCTCCCGCACGTGGAATCTGTCCAAAGCTACTGGAGAGCTGTTGGAATACCTGTGAGAATTGAGTGACCCGTTCTGCAGTCAGATCCCTGACCCTGCGGGCATATTCATGTTGAGATCGGCTATGATCTGACGTGCCCGGTACATATTTTGCAATCGCCGATATCATCGCCTTAGGCGTTATTAGAAACAGCACTATTGCTGCGCAGGTCTCCCATGTTGAGGCCATCATATCACCCGGACCCGTAAAATAGACGGAAAGGATCGTTGATCCTAGCAGCATGCCAATAGATACCGCACCCTTTCGCCCACCCTGCATCATTCCCGCTAGCATTCCGGAGAAAGCAAGCAGACTCATCTGATAGATAGCACTGATATCGGCCAGGCTGAGGATCAACCCCGTCACCACCCCAACAGCTGCACCGAGGGGAGCGCCCCCCGCCATGGCAAAGAGCAGAATTAAATAACGAGACAATATATGCTCTAATGACAAACCATTAAGGGTCCAGCCCACAAGGCCTGTCATTACGGAGGCTAACAGAATAATAAGGCATAAAACCTCCTCGTTCCTCAGCGATCTGCTCTTTTGTTTGTAAGTTAGTAGAGGAAGTGCCTGAATGAACACAAGGGTAAGAACAAACCCAAGTAAAGCATCCAGAGTTGTCATCATAAAGGGGTACCAGGAAAGAGACGGTCCGAGAACAATCTTGAACAGGCCAACCATAAACGAGGATACGAATACCATAAGGGGTGCATAAGACAAATCTATTCGTTCGAAACTTTCAAGCCCTCTATAAACAAGAAAAAAGATAATCAGTTCAGCCGTAGTAACCAAGGCACCCGGAAACGGAGTGAAGAGACTGCCAGCTATAATAGCACCTGCTACAGGTAACATAGAGTCTCGACGCATAAACACAATGACGGCAAAATATGCGACAGCAAAAGGGGACAGCTCGTCCAGAATCATAGCTCTACCTAGCAGAAACCCCATAAAGCTTAACAGAAGCATCCACTTCTTCGCTGTAATAAGCTGAATATAACGCTGCTTCTGACCCCAAGCTATAATACGCGTGCCTAAGGCTTGTCTCTGCTTCTTATCTTCGCTTCCCACTCTTGTCCACTCTGGCAAATTCACCACATTGCTTTTACTCATTTCCCTACACCACCCGTTTAAGAATTTATGGTTCTCATTATATAGCGGGTCATTTGAGAAAGTTTGTCAGAAATGGAGGGACAGTCATAAGAAATTTCCGACAAAAAAGCCTTTGTTCATTATTCCTAAAAAAATAGATCGATCCCTTGCGGCGCAGTAGGTTGCTTCTCCTTAAGCTTGTTTCCAGTGCAGTTTTAGGCGCAAGCCTGGCGGTCATTCGCCAGCGATTGCCCTAGAGTTATGTGAGAATGACATGGATGCTGTCGGCAAGTTTATATGACACGACAAAAAAACCGCAAGGGCGAAATGCCCTTGCGGTTATTTATGATGTACAGGTATTGGATTATACGCGTTTGGCTCCACGGCCTCCGCGCTTTCCTTCTGTGTTCTTCTTAATCGAAGATATCCGTTCTTCGCTGTCTTTCAGGAATCGCGACATTTTATCCTCGAATGAAGGTTTACCGGCTGCAGGCTTAAATGGACGCCCACCCCGTTCACGATTGAATCCACCGCCGCCTCCACCACTGCCGCCACCGCCGCCGAAACGGTCTCCGCCGCTAGGACGTTCTGGTCTTGGAGCTCTAGGCGGACGTACTTCCGATGCTGGCTTGTCAACAGCCTGCTTAATGGAAAGTCCGATCTTGCCGTCCTTATCGACGTTGATCACCTTGACGGTTACTACATCACTAATCTTCAGATGATCGTTAACATCCTTGACGTAATTATCGGCGATTTCCGAGATGTGAACGAGACCTGTGACACCTCCTGACAGATCCACAAATGCTCCGAAATGCGTGATGCCTGTCACTTTGCCTTCTAACTTGGTGCCCACTTCAATTGCCATAGAATAAAATGATCCTCCCTTAAAAATATACAGACGAATATTAAGGTCATCCTGTCTGCGGTGATTTGATTATACAGTAAAGAGCAAAGCAAGGCAACAGAGTAAAAGCCTCTTTTAGCCGGTATTATTGCTCTGATTGCTCTGTTCGAATAGGAGTTTCCCCTTGAGGATAGATATTGTACCATTTACGCGCTAATTGGCCAATATACTCATCATCATTAAGTCTGGACACTTCATATTTCAGTTGATTCAAAGATGCTGTGACGCTCTCACTAGTCTTTTGTTTCTTGGCGAGTTGCTCGCCCTTGTCCGTAATTGCCGCACTTTGATTGAAGTAAGTATAACCCGCCCAGCCAAAAAATACTGCCACAAAGAGAATCCACATGACTCTTCTTCTCTTCGCGCCTGCGGCCGAATTTTTGCTAGGATTACTTTTCTCTTCCGCAGTGAATCTGTTCATGCAGCGTACCCCCTAATTCAAAGGTCAGCGTTTCCGCCATTTGGTAATCCATCCAGAAATCTTCACGATCCAGGCGCTATGCTTAAGCCGAGATAACCATGGAGAAATCCACCTTACTGGTAATACCCAAATTGGCTTCGTTAGACGCAGCAGAAGCTTAAGGATGAATAATAGAATACGACCTAGCAGCACTAGCAACCCTATAATAAGGCGCCAAAGCCAGCGAAGAGGTTTACCTATTAGAATCTCCACAAGTCTCCATAGCAATCTGCACATATACTGAACCGATTGAATTAACATTAACACAAAACGCCGCACCGTAACACTGAAGATCAAAAAATAGATCCATATTCCTAGAAATAAACCTAAAAAGACATAAAATCGCAATTGCCCCTGATTTCCGGCATAGAGCATTCTAAAAACAAACAAAGCAGCACAAAGCCAATACAGCAGGTCAAGCATGGCATTCAGCCATTTGGGAAAATTGAACTTGAGCGACAGCACCCGGTAGCTGTCATAGGCCAGTCCCATTGTCACCCCGGCCAATATCATGTAGAACAGCGTCAGCCACTGAACTGCAGGATTCATTTAAATAGCTTACCGAGTAGACCTTTATTTTTGCCCTGCGATCCGGGATCTAGATAAATCAGGGAATGTACATTGCCCTCCAAGGACAACAGTCCATTCTCCAGACTTAAATTTTTGATATGTAAATGATTCCCGCGAATGGTGAGATGGCCGAGTTCTGTACGAAGCAAAAATTCCTCGCTATCAAAGCTCTCCACATTTTGCACGCCCGTCAACTCTAGCTGTTTACGACTGCGCATGTGCAGATCATGCTGTTTATTTACCTTTCCTGGCTCGATCATAGCATGTACCCCTCCTTCTTACCTCTAATCTATGGCAGTAGAAGAAGTTATAGAACATTCCAATCCACTAAAATAAGAGAGACAAAAAGAAAAAAAGAAGGTGCAACTCTACAATATGTAAAGTTGCACCTTCTTATTTACTATTCATTATGTTACTCCTACCAGTCCAATCCGCTGCTTTTGGCAACAGGCTCTTCCCGAAGTAGAGTATACATACCAGCGGCTTCGTCCTTGCGCGTCGTTTCGACTAGCTTTTCGACTTTGACCGTTACAAGCTTTTGTCCAAATTGCACAGTAATCTCGTCACCGATCTTAACTGCGCTACTTGGTTTAGATTCCCGCCCGTTAATCAGCACCCGGCCTTGTTCGGACACATCCTTGGCCACTGTCCGGCGCTTGATTAATCGGGACACTTTCAGGAATTTGTCAAGACGCATTAGTTAACGGCTTCTTTAAGCTTGTTACCAGCTTTGAATGCCGGTACAGTTGATTCTGGAATTTCAATCGTTGTGCCCGTTTGCGGGTTGCGACCAGTACGTCCTGCACGTTTGCGAGTTTCGAATGTACCGAAACCGATCAGTTGGACTTTATCGCCTTTTGCCAAAGCTTCTGTGATCTCACCCAAGAATCCGTTCAATACTGCTTCTACATCTTTTTTTGCCAATCCGTTTTTCTCGGAAATGTTGTTTACCAAATCTGTCTTGTTCATAATTTAAAGTTCCTCCTAGGATACGAAAAAATAAATGAAACGAGATTCACCGCCATATTATGGGGCAAGTCGTCATTTCGTCTTTATGATATTCTTGATGTCATCTTAAAATCCTGCCACGAATCGTCGTTTTTTAAAAAAAGAAACAGTTATTTCTCAGAAATCGTCGCAGAATCTATTCTATAGCACTATTAAACTACTCGCCATAATCTAAATCAGAGATGAATGCTACTTTCACAGCATTGCCTCATCTTAAGGTCCGTATACCGTACATAGTCTGAGAAAATCACTATACTTTTCGTTCCTCAGTCTTTGCCTCCTGCCACAACTCTTCCATCTCTTCCAAGCTGCTATCCTCTACACTCACACCCTTGGCTCGCAGACTTTGCTCGATATACTGAAACCGACGCACAAATTTGCGGTTGGTCCGGGTTAAAGCTTCTTCCGGATCTGCACCAATAAATCGGGCAACATTGGTAACAGCAAATAATAGATCGCCCAGCTCCAGGATTTGATCCTCCGCGGCTGCGTCAGTATCGATGGCTTCTTGCAGCTCTTCTATTTCTTCACGAACCTTAGCTAAGCAATCCGTAGCGTTGTCCCAATCAAAGCCCACCTTGGATGCTTTTTTCTGAAGCTTGTACGCCTTCATAAGAGCAGGCAAATCACGCGGAACTCCACTGAGTACGGATAGTTCCTCGGGCTTTACGCCTTTCCGCCGCTTCTCCTCTGCCTTCATGCCCTCCCAATTGATCAGAGCTTCTTCAGCGTCATTCGCATTCTTGTCACCAAATACATGAGGATGGCGGAAGATAAGCTTATCATTCAGTCCTTCTATGACGTCAAATACGTTAAACGTGCCTAGCTCCTCTTCCATTTGGGAGTGCAGCATGATCTGCAGCAAAAGGTCGCCCAGCTCCTCTTTCATATGGTCTGGGTCATCCTCATCAATCGTCTCAAGCACTTCATAGGTTTCTTCGATTAGATTTTTACGCAAAGATTCATGAGTCTGCTCCCGATCCCACGGACAACCGTCCGGACTGCGCAAAATATCGACAATCTCATGCAAGCGAGCGAAAGTACGACTTCTTAGCTTCTCATCACGATTCGCAGGTACATAGACCAGAGACAAATTGCCATAACCCTCAAGCCGGTCCAATTCGTATAGAGGAACAGTCACAATGCTTTCTTCGTTCTCCACGCCAAGGGCATGACCCACCACCACTTCATATTCCGGCGGATACAGCTCCATCAGACATAACTTTGTCTCCGAAGCTGTAAAGCTGTCATAAACCTGGCCAATCAGAGTATGCAATTCAGGTTGAAGCTGAGCGCTGCGAATGCCTGAAGCATCTAATAACTGGAACCCTTCAATAGGGTCAAATCCCAGTCGTACAAACGCCTCGTCCAGAAAACTCTCCCCGCCTAATATTTGCAGTTCTATTCCTTCTTCCGGGCAACGCTGACGCAGCTGTGAAACAGCTGACTCTGCAACCATGGGATGCCCCGGAACCGCATAGACAATATCTGTACCGTCTGCGGCAGAGCGAGCCTCTTCAATCAATTTTGAAGTAATTGCCGTATAGACCTCAGGAAACGAAGATAATGTTTCATACAGTCCATCAAAGGATTGCGTGGCGATTTCAAGCTCGGTGAGAGCAGCCATGACTGGATGCTCTTGGGTACGAACGTAGACAACGGATGCTCCCTTCAGTTTTTTTATAATTCCTAGTGTCAGGCGATCGGGATTACCTGACCCGAGACCAACAACTGTTAATGTTGCACTCATATGTGTTCCTCCTTTTAAGCGAGTTAATTATGGAAATAACCGCAGCTTTTTGAACTTGTCCGCCAGAGACGGGCCGATGCCCGGAAGCTGGCGAAGTTCGCTTTCGCTGAGCAGCCGCAGCACCACCGCGCCTACGGCAAAGACAACGCAGCCTGCGAGTACCCCGAGCAGGCTCTGCGCCAAGCTGGCGGTGCGTCCGCCGCCGATGCCAGCGGCCGTAGCCGCGGCGCCAGTGCCCCAGCTGGCAGCTGCGGCGGCAAGAGCCAGGCCCGCTGTGAGCAGCGCGGGCCGTGCCAGGGCATCTGCGAGGCGAAGCCGCAGATGGCCCTGGCGGTACAGCAGCAGCACGTTAAGCGCTGCTGCCAACGAATGCGCGGCCACGCCAGCGATGGCCGCGCCGGTAATGCCCTGCTGCGGAACCAGCAGCAGGTTCAGGGCCGCCTTGAGCAGCGCGGCGGCCAAAAGGTGCAGGGCCGGGGCGCGCACGTAGCCGAGGCCCTGCAGGAGCGCAGCAGAGATGATGCTGACTGTACCGCCAACAGCGGTAAAAGCCAGCCAAGTCATTGTGCTGCTGCCAGCGGTATCGCCGTAAAGAGCCATATTAATCGGCTCAGCAAGCACTGCAAGGCCCGCTGAGGCCGCTAGACCCAACAGCCAGAACCAACGCAGCGACAAGCTGCAGCGGGTCTCAATCAGCTTCATATCTCCCTTGTACTTCGCCTCTGCCAAAGCTGGAATGAACACAACCGACAGTGAGGTGGCAATCATCGTTATAATCTGCACAAGTGGCAAACCCCGATTGTACACACCAAACTGGGCCATCGCAGCTACTTCACTTCCGTCAGACGACAGCAGTCGAGGCACAGTGAATACATCTACAAGACCGATAAGAGGCATAGCCAGGGCGCCAAGCATTACGGGAATTCCATAAGCCAGCAGTGTACCTGCTTTAATGCCCATGAACCCTTGCTTGGAACCTAGCCCATGTCCTGCATCCAGCGCTCTTACACGCTGACTTTCGACAGCAGCAGCTACTTCAGCAGCAGCTTCCTGTTTTACCCGCCGGCGGTGACGTCTCAAGTACAGCAGCATGATTACAAGCCCTGCGGCTCCCCCTCCGGCAGAACCAAGCAGCGCGCCTGCAGCGATACTCTCGGCTCCTGCTCCCTGCGAAGTGAGATATAACAGAAGAACAATCATCACTGTAACCCGTACAGACTGCTCTACAATCTGTGACACGGCAGTAGGAACCATATTATGCAGCCCCTGAAAATACCCGCGTATGGCCGACATGACAGGGACAACAGCCAAACCCCAGGCGCTTGTCCGCAAGGCAGGCATTACATGTGAGTTACCTACCCATTCGGCAATGATGGGTGCACCTGCATAGGTGATGGCGCCGATAACCAAGCCGCTGATGCCTGTAATTAGCGCAGATAATAATAGAATCCGCCGGCCTTCTTCATCGCGTCTCCCAGCCGAAGCTTCGGCGACAAATTTGGAGATCGCCGCAGGCAGACCTAGCATAGCTACTGTTAACAGCATCGTATACAAGGGATACACTGTGTTGTATATACCAAATACAGCATCTCCGCCTAGATTTTGCAGCGGAATTTTTTGGAGTGTGCCAATAAGCTTTGAGATAATGGCCGCGGCACTAAGGATAAATGCGCCTTGCAGCAATCGTGATGTTTGTGTATTGGATTTCATATAATACCTGCTTCTACAACTTTGATGGGATGAATTTCTATATTATAACTTATGTATGCCCACAAGTAGAAACGGTTTGTGTAAACAACAAAACCCCGTTTGCCCTTTGTATATCTTACCAAAAGGAAACCGGGGTCTAAATTAAGATTACTGCTCCATTTGTTTGCCCAGGAAAGCGGCAGCCGTTTCGGCCATTTTTATTTCCATTTGCGCCATCTTCGCCGAATCATCCTTGCTCACCATCACTACACAACCAATAGGATCTCCACCGGAAATGATCGGTGAGGCTACATATGAGGACACCAAATCCGGATGATCTTTAGCGATTTCATAACTGCCTTCATTGGTTTCTAACACAGTCTTACGGCTGTCCATGACTTTCTCCAACAGCACTCCTACCTGTTTCTCCAAATAATCTTTTTTGGAGCCGCCTGCAAGGGCAATGAAGGTGTCACGATCAGCAATCATCGTAATGTGCCCAGTACCTTCGAACAATGACTCCGCGTACTCTTTTGCAAAGTCACCCAACTCACCAATCGGAGAATATTTCTTGAGAATGACTTCACCGTCCCGATCGACGAATATTTCCAGTGGGTCTCCTTCTCTAATACGAAGAGTACGTCTAATTTCTTTGGGAATAACCACGCGTCCGAGGTCATCAATACGGCGAACAATTCCAGTAGCTTTCATTTCACATGTGCCCCGCTTTCTTAAGAAGTATGGTCTTACTACTGTCCATTATGGGAAAGGATAATCCCAGTGATTTATCGTAATATCTGACCATAGTATTCATCTCTTCCCAGATCCTTATACATAAGCTGACATGTATTAATATCTGCATCAAGATAAAGGTAGTTCTACAACCGTTTCTGCGAAATAAAAAGCCATCTTCACTTTAAGTGAAGATGGCTTTTCTAAGGTAAGCTTGTCCATATTTACCGATGTTTATTCAGCGGCATCTGTAGCACTTGGGGATGCGCTTGGAGCTGTAGTGGCTTCTGTTCCACTATTTGTTCCGGTTTCATCTGCGGAAGCAGAGCTTTTTGGCAGATTGATGTTCTCAATAATGCCTTCCAGATCCTTTTCCATGAACGTTTCTAGGTTCTTGGATACAATTGAGCTCTTAATGCCTTCTTTTTGCTCATCCGTTAACTGGTCGAAAGTCTTGTCTGTACGGGACTCCACCTTGATGATGTGGTAACCGTAAGAAGTTTCTACAGGATCACTGATGGTATTTAGAGGCAAGGTCTGTGCAGCCTTCTTAAATTCATCCACATAAGTGCCTACAGCTTTATCTTTATATTCTCCGCCTGCCTCTTTAGAGCCAGTATCGTCAGAATATTCCTTAGCGATGGCTGCGAAATCAGCACCGCCATCCAGCTTCGCCTTAACTTCTTTCGCTATTTTAAGCGCTTCTTCGCTGGTACGCTCTTTGTTGTCTGCATCTGTCAGACCAATTAGCACATGACGCAGTGTGGCAACCGTAAAGTCGCCTTTAGTCGCTTCGAATTCTTTGACAACTTGATCATCAGTCACTTTAAGCAGCATATCCTGATAAACTGACAGCACACGCTCCATATAAGTACGAATATCTTTCTCTGTAACGTCAGCATCTTTCAGTGTCTTCTTATAGGTATCGCCCAATTGTTCCTTAATGCTTGCAATTTGAGTATCGGCTTCTTTCTCCGCTTGCTTTTTCGCTTCATCCGTTGCTTGGGAAGCCAAATATTCAAAGCCCACTTCTTGCTTCAGAATGGACTCCTTAAACGCATCAATCTCTAAATATTGCGCTTGTTGTGGAGATAGGAATTTCATGATTTTTTGATCCATTGCAAATTCCTTTTGTGTAATCGTTCCACCTTTATAAGTGGCTACAGCTTGATTATCATCAGCACTATTTCCACATGCTGCTAGCATAGAAAAGGAAACTGCCGCTGCCAATGAAACGAGCAGCACTTTCCATGATTTTGTTTTATTTAACGACATTGTGTAGTTCTCCCTTCGATTTAAAAGACTGTTTAGCTTCCTTAAGAAACTGTTCAAGCAAGTCAAGCAGCTGTTTATCACTTAAATCTTTCGATTTGACCCGGATACTGGCTTTCGCATCCCTATCAAATTGTACACGTCTTTCGAAGCTATTTCCAACTTTGGCGAGTTTCGCTGTGTCTAAAGCGCCGAGACTTCCCTCATAGAAATTCAAGGTAACATCATCTCCGCGTCTAATCATGGAATCAATGCCATACATTTTTCCATACACTTTCAAACGAGCAACCGATAGTAGATTCACCACGGCTTCAGGTAACTCACCGAACCGATCCAAGAGCTCATCTTCAAGCTCGGAAGCATCATCGAAGGAGGTTACTGCCGCCACTTTTTTATAAATTTCAATTTTTTGGATACTGTCGTAAATATACTCTGACGGCAGATACGCGTCAATCGACAAATCAATGACTGTATTGCCTTCTTTCAGGGATGTATCTTCCTCCCCAAGCACAGTAACCTTACGCTTACGAATTTCCTCCGCCAGCATTTGTGAGTACAGATCAAACCCCACGGATGCGATAAAGCCATGCTGCTCTGCACCCAGCAAGTTGCCTGCACCGCGAATAGACAGATCTCGCATCGCTATTTTGAAACCAGAGCCCAGCTCCGTAAATTCCTTAATAGACTGCAGACGTTTCTCTGCAACCTCTGTCAGAACCTTGTCCCGTTGATACGTGAAATAAGCGTAAGCGATCCGATTGGACCGGCCTACACGTCCACGCAGCTGATAGAGCTGAGACAAGCCCATTTTATCCGCATCATGCACAATAAGTGTATTAACGTTCGGAATATCTACGCCCGTCTCAATAATACTTGTGCTGACGAGCACATCGTATTCTCCGTCAAGGAAATCGAGAATGGTCTTCTCCAGCTCAGATTCCGACATTTGACCATGTCCGATGCCAACTCTAGCCTCAGGAACAAGCATAGAGATTTGAGCAGCCATTTCTTGAATGCCCTGCACACGATTATAGAGATAATAGACTTGACCACCGCGGGCTAATTCCCGCTCTACAGCTTCCCGCGTAAGGGTCTGGCTATGCTCCACTACATACGTCTGTACAGGGAATCTGTTCTCTGGCGGGGTCTCAATGACAGACAAATCCCGCACTCCGAGCATCGACATATGTAGCGTACGAGGAATTGGAGTTGCAGTCAGCGTAAGAACGTCTACATTCGTTTTCAGTTTTTTCAGCTTTTCTTTATGAGTTACGCCGAAACGCTGTTCTTCATCCACAATTAATAGCCCCAGATCCTTGAATACAAGGTCCTGAGATAACAGACGATGTGTACCGATAACTACGTCGACAGTTCCTGCCCTAACGCCTTTAATCGTCTCGTTCTGCTCTTTACGGCTGCGGAAACGACTTAAGACCTGAATATTAAGCGGGTAATTAGCGAAACGTTCGCGGAAGGTCTCATAATGCTGTTGAGCCAAAATCGTTGTCGGGACTAGCACCGCCACCTGTTTACCTTCAATCGCTGATTTAAAAGCCGCCCGAATAGCCACTTCAGTCTTACCATATCCAACATCACCGCAAAGCAATCGGTCCATTGGCCGGTTTTGTTCCATATCCTTCTTAATCTCTTCGATAGCCCGAAGCTGATCTCGGGTCTCTTCGTAAGGGAACATTTCTTCAAATTCATGCTGTTCCTGTGTATCCTTTTCAAAACCATATCCTGCGGCACTTTGGCGCTCAGCATATAGTTTTATCAAATCATCAGCAATATTCTGAACGGAGGAACGAACCTTATTGGTGACTCGTGTCCATTCATTGCCGCCTAGCTTATATACTTTCGGCTCTTTATCTTCGGAACCGACATATTTCTGAATCAGGTCAATCTGCTCAATCGGAACTGAGAGCTTATCGCCGCCAGCATACAGAATATGCATGTAATCACGGTGAATACCGCTGACCTCAAGCGTGCCGATTCCCATATATTTTCCGATACCATGGTTCTGGTGGACGACATAATCACCGATTTTCAGCTCTGTGTAACTCTTGATCCGTTCAGCATTATCTATTCCTTTGGAAATCTTCCGTGCCTTCCGCTGCTTCTGAGAGAACATTTCCCCCTCAGTTATAACTGCTAGATGAATAGAGGGCAGCTCAAAACCAGAACCCAGATTTCCTTGTACAATCATCGGCTCGTTAATGCCGTAATCATAAAGAACTCTGCGCACTCGTTCAATCCGTTCCTCACTGCTCGCAAGCATCATTACCTTAACACCGGACTTCTGCCAACGCTCCATCTCCGATTTCAGCACATTCATCTGGCCATGGAAATCCTGCATTCCACGACTGATAAATCCAAGAATGTTCTGAGGCTGAATATGCGGAACCTGACGTAAAAAGATTGACATAAACAGACTTTGGAACGGGCGCTGATACATAACAACATCCGTATCGACAGAGAGATCTAGATCCGGTAAAGATTTGCCGTTTTGCAGCAAATGCAGGTTCCATTCCGATTCATCCCGTTCAAGCTGTCTCGCCGTTTCGAGCAGTCTTGTCGGCTCATCTAGAATAAGAATGGTATCCTGGGCCATGTAATCAAATAAATGAGAGCGTTCAGGATATAAAAGACTGATATATTTATAGATCTCCGGGAAATAAGTACCTTCCCGCAGCATTTCCAGCTCACGGCCAATTTCTTCCCGCAGCCTGAGCTTCGCCTGGCGATCCGCCATCTTCTCCAACTGTCGCTCCATCATAGCTGAGGCTTCAGCAGAAGCAGATTCCTGGCGCAATCTACTAGCTATAATCTCTTTAGCCGGTGTAATCTTCACACTACGTACCTTATCAATAGAACGCTGATCCACTGGATCAAAAGTTCTTATGGAATCAACCTCATCGTCAAATAACTCAACCCGATAAGCCAAAGGAGATGTCATTGGATAAAAATCAATTATTCCACCCCGTACGCTCAGTTCACCACGATTTTCAACCCGCTCTACTCTTTCATAGCCCATTTCAATCATGGACATCAAAAATTCATCCAGAGCAAGCGTTCCATCTTGGGAAACGGTGACTTGTGCCTCTGCCATAACCTCTGGGGCTGGCAGCAATCTACGCACTCCTGAGTAAGGAACTACAACAATACCACGGAAGCCCTGAGCACATTTGGTCAGCACATCTATACGCTGAGCCAGTGTCTCTGGGCTTGATACAGCCGCTTCTGCAGCCACTAGTTCATTGGCGGGATAGAGCAGAACCCGGTCAGGAGAAAGCGCTTCCTGCAAATCATCGGCCATCTTCTGGGCCGAAAACATATTATGAGTCACTACAAGTAAGGGACGAGTTGTCTCTTCATGTAATGCTGCAAGCATAATCTGTCTAGCAGAACCTGTAAGCCCCGAAATGAGCTGCTCTTTCATACCTGCAGCAACACCATGGGTGATAGACTGGAAATCGGGATCCTTGGAAAAAGCTTCTATAAGACCTTGTAACAACAGGCGCACCTCTCTTACTAAACAGGCTAACGGTGGCGTAGCCACCGTCACCTATTATGATTGGAATCGAAAAGAAGCCTCAGCTGTAACGCCAAGGCTTGCGGATGACGATAGAGACAGGCGCTTCCACCTTACTGAAGCGGACTTGTCAGCAGGCTAAGCTCCGGATTGTTCTCTAAAGCCTCCTTGCAATAGTCGCAAGTAACCTTTACCGTGATTTCACCTTCTGAATTATACGCTATTATATCTCTGCGCTCCGCAGGGGTCAAGGAATGAAGGCCCAACTGCATTTCTGTAACATCACTTCTATTAATACTGCCTAGAGATGTCTTACAGTGCCTACAAACATAGTTTATTGCCATCTATATGCCTCCTGAAGGTACTATATACCTTCAGTATGTCCGGGCAGCTTCATCTTTAGCCTTAAAAACAACAGGGTTTACAGATTAACCATTGAACTTAGCCATCGTCTGCTCGAATGAATGCTGTAAGCTGTATTCCAGTGCATCACAAGTATTAAGGATCATTTGCTTAAGCGGATCGCTTTCCTTCTTAGGAAAAGTAGAAAGTACATAATCGACAATAGCAAAACCTGGCTCAGGACGAGAAATACCCATTCGTACCCGATTGAAATTCTGTGTTCCTACATGCTGGATGATGGATTTAATTCCATTATGTCCACCAGCGCTTCCTTGATAACGCAAACGGATTTTTCCGATTTCTGTATCCAAATCATCATAAACGACGATCATATCTTCAAGTTGAACTTTGTAATAATCCATATAAGCGCGAACGGCCTCACCGGACAAGTTCATAAAGGTCATGGGCTTAATCAATACGGTTTTGACGCCACCAATGACCCCTTCACCGATGACGGATTTACATTTGCTCTGGTTGAAGGCAATTCCGTTCTGGGCGGCAAGCTCATCCAAAGCCATAAAGCCAACATTATGCCTTGTTTTCGCGTACTGTGTTCCGGGATTTCCCAATCCGACAATCCATTTCATTATCGAACCTTTCCTTTCCATTCCGGCTCTCCGGCAAGAGGAGTCCGTTTTTGGTACAATAGATCTAATCTACATATCTCTGTGCAACCAGAGCGAAATTATACTCCGAAGACAGGTGATAACCCATGCCGCACAAAGGCGAATTATTGACACATCAACGCCATTTTCAGTACCACATCCAATATGCTGTGCCCGTGGAAATATATAAGGGCGACGTGCATATTGATATCGGTGTATTAACAGCGGTAGACGAAGCTTTCGTGGAGCTACAAGGGACACTCTATAACCGCAGTTTATTCACCTTTGTCTCCCGCCCCGGATATTGAATCCAGTAGTTCTACCTGTAGCACGCCGATAAGGGTTACATCTCCGAGAACGGAGGTGTAACCCTTTTGTACTATTCATTCGTTATATTTATTCAATCTCGAACAATTTACTAATCGACAACTCTTCATGAACGCGGATAATTGCCTCACCCATAAGTGGAGCCACGGACAACACCTTGAGCTTAGAGGTTGGATTCGCGCTGCGAATTGGAATGGTATCCGTCACGATAATTTCTTTGATTGGAGAATTCTCCAGACGCTCGTGTGCAGGACCAGACAATACTGGGTGTGTACAGCATGCGTATACTTCCTTCACGCCGCCTTCCATCAAAGCATTAGCACCAAGTACGATAGTTCCAGCGGTATCGATGATATCATCAATCAGGATGGCTGTTTTGCCTTCGATATTACCGATGATGTTCATAACTTCGCTGACATTAGGTTCTGGACGACGCTTGTCTATAATAGCCAGTGGAGCGTTCAGGAAATCAGCAAGCTTTCTTGCACGTACTACACCGCCATGATCCGGCGATACGACAACTGGGTTCTCGATTTGCTTGGAACGGAAATACTGAGCCAGAATCGGTACACCAAGCAAGTGATCCACTGGAATATCGAAGAATCCTTGAATCTGCATGGCGTGAAGATCCATCGTGATTACACGGTGAGCGCCAGCCTTTTCAATTAGATTCGCTACCAGCTTAGCAGTAATGGGGTCACGCGAACGGGCTTTACGATCTTGACGGGCATATCCGTAGTAAGGGATAACCACGTTGATGCTTTTTGCGGAGGCACGTTTAAGCGCATCTACCATAACCAAAAGCTCCATCAGGTTATCATTTACAGGGCCACAAGTGGATTGAACAATATAAACATGGCATCCCCGAACGCTTTCTGACAGCTTGACCTGAATTTCTCCATCGCTGAAACTTGTGGTGTGTGATTCACCCATCGGAATCCCGATGTAATCAGCAATTTGACTAGCTAGCTTAGGATTGGAGTTACAGGTGAAAATCTTTAACTTGGAATCACAATAAGTCATAAAATATAAACCCTCCGTGACGGAATTTAGCTTTCCAAAGGCGCCGGCGCGGAAATATAAGTCCGTCCGGCGCTTCTTAGCAACGCTTTACGATGGACTCGAGTGGTCTTTCTTCGCTTTAGCACGGGAACGGATCTTCTCTGCATATCCCGGTTTGTTCTCTTGTCTTACTCTAGCTACAGCCAGATCGTTCTCGGAAACGGAACGTGTAATTGTCGAACCTGCTACAACAAAAGCCCCTTTGCCCACAGTGACTGGAGCAACAAGGTTAACATTACTGCCAATAAAGGCATCGTCTGCGATTGTTGTCTTGAATTTATTATACCCGTCGTAGTTAACGGTAATCGCACCGCACCCGACGTTTACATTCTTACCTACAGATGCGTCGCCGACATAACTAAGATGTGACACCTTTGAACCGTCACCAATAGTAGCATTCTTGATCTCGACGAAATCTCCAACCTTAACTTCTTCTCCAAGCACAGAGCCTGGACGCAAATAGGCAAAAGGCCCAACGGTTGTCCGTGCGCCGACTTGAGCTTGATTCAATACGGACTGCTTAATCGTTGCTTCATCCATGATCTGACAGTCTTCGATTTCACTAGCCGGTCCGATCACACAATTGTCGCCGATTACAGTCTTCCCTTTCAGGATGGTTCCTGGATAAAGCGTTGTATCTGATCCGATAACTACATCTGCTCCGATATAAGTGGAGGCTGGATCAATGATGGTTACACCACCGAGCATGTGTTTACGATTAATACGTTGACGCATAAAGGCTTCCGCTTCAGACAAAGCTAAACGATCATTAACGCCGATAGACTCAGCTGCGTCATGGGTCTGATATCCTAGTACGGTATCCCCTTGTGAACGAAGAATCCCAATCACATCAGTCAAATAATACTCCTGCTGGTTATTACTGTTCGTTACCTTTTCGAGTGCAGCAAATAATTTAACATTATCAAAACAATAAGTGCCTGTATTGATTTCCTGAACCGCATCTTCTTCCGTAGTGCAATCCTTCTGCTCTACAATCTTCAGAACGCCGCCATCTTCACCACGAATAATTCTTCCGTAGCCCGTAGGCTTTTCCATAACTGCTGTCAATACGGTTGCAGCCGCATTACGCTGTTCATGAAGCGCCATGAGTCCTTCCAGGGTCTCCGTGGTTACGAGTGGTGTGTCTCCACAAATAACTATAGTTGTTCCTTCTTCGCCAGCAAGTAAATCCTTTGCTTGTTTGACAGCATGGCCAGTGCCGAGCTGAGTTTCCTGCAGAACGTATTCCGCTCCATCACCTACATAGGCCTTAACTTTCTCTGCGCCATGCCCAACAACAACAACGGTGCGCTGGCATCCGGTCGCTTTTACTGTATCAAGCACGTGCCCTACCATCGGCTTACCGCAAACGGGGTGCAGCACCTTATATAATTTAGATTTCATTCGCTTGCCTTGACCTGCGGCAAGTACTACAGCCATTCTTTTCAAGAATGCCAACCTCCTACTCTTGAACTCACTACTGAATATATCTCATTCCGGGCAAAAAGAAAAGAGAACCATGAAGTCATGGTTCTCTTTTCTATAAACCCCAAGTTAGAAAAGCATTTATCGCTGCCTTTCGAAGATGTCGTCAAATCCTTCACCAGCAATAGCTTTTCTTGCAAGATCAGGCTGCTAATTCATGAAGTGTATGTCGGTGTGATCTTATCAAAAACGGCGGATCCTACGCCACCCAAAAGGTAGCAGTCTTCCGAGGAAGCCTAAGCTCCCTCTTCAATAACTTCTTCTTCTTCCGTAGCGGCGCGATCGTACTCGGCCAGAACCGCGGATTGAATCTTCTCGCGTGTTCCCGAAGAGATCGGGTGCGCGATATCGCGGAATTCGCCGTCCGGTGTACGCTTGCTGGGCATTGCAACAAACATCCCATTATTGCCATCGATGACGCGAATGTCATGAACAACAAACTCGTTATCGATGGTAATGGATGCGATTGCTTTCATTCTCCCCTCAGAGTTAACGCGGCGGAGTCTGACATCCGTAATTTGCATGTGTGTGTTCACCACCTTTTTCCATCAGAGACTTGGTGTATAATTCCACACAGCAAAGCGAATTCCTTCTTTTTCATTCCATAAAATACCTAAAAAAGAAATATATTTTTTGGGATATGTTGTTTTCGACATACATCGAGTAGTTTTCTTAATATTCCTTACGTTTTCGACAATTTCCACGCTTTTTGAAAATGTAAGAGAATGGCTAATCAAGAGGAAAAGTAGTTGCCCGGATGCGCCGAAATTCTCCGCTCTTTTGAGTCTACTTCACTTAGTTTTACCAAGGACACGTAATCGTGCAACAGACGCTCTTCGGTCTCTACAGCGCCTGATTCCACTAAAACGCCTACCCCAGCAACCTCGGCATTAAATTCACCGAGCAGATCGACCATACCACGTACAGTCCCTCCCGCCTTCATGAAGTCATCTACGATAAGTACTCGCGATTTCTCCTTGAGTGCCCGTCTGGAGAGAGACATTGTGTGTATGCTTTTATGAGATCCTGATACGTAGTTAATACTTACTGCTGATCCCTCTGTAACCTGATGGTCACGTCGCACAAGCACTACCGGCAAGCCTAGCTGTGCTGCTGTTGCATAGGCTAGTGGAATGCCTTTCGTTTCAACGGTCATCACCACATCGATTTCCGATCCGTAAAAGGCCGTTGCGATGATCTTACCCGCCTGTTCCATCAAAGACGGCAACCCAAGTAGATCCGACATATACAAATAACCGCCAGGCAATATCCGGTCAGTCTGCTCTAGCTGCACACATAAGCGCTGCACAAAGGTTAGCGCCATATCTTTAGGCATAACTGGGATATAACGAACTCCACCCGCTGCACCAGCTAAAGTCTGCAGCTCTCCGATGCCTTCACCTTCAAATACTTCTTTTATGATTGCCAAATCTTCACTGATGGAGGACTTAGCCGCTCCATAGCGATCGGCAAATATAGACAGCGGCAGTAGTTCATGCGGCCGCTCAAGTAAAAACTGAGTCATGTCTACCAAACGTTGGCTTCTTTTTAATTTCTTCACGGAATGCTCCTCGCCAAAACCGAATATTTTAGAAAAATATATCACTTTTGTACGGGTTTATACAAGAGAAGCAGACTAATTCAGTGATCTCACTGCGTAGACTTCCTTGCAGAACCCTCGCAGTCCGTTGTAAATCCTTGCTACTTTAGACTGCTTGGACACTAAACCGAATACGGTAGGTCCGCTGCCTGACATCAACACCCCATCTGCTCCGAGCTTTATCATCGCTTCCTTGAGCTGCTGAACCTCTGGATGCAGCCTTAGGGTAACATCTTCAAGCACGTTGCCTAGATGGTTGCATACGCCCCCAAAGTCTCCTGCTTCAATCGCTTGCTGCATCTTTCGAGCAGAAGGATGCACAGCTATATTATTGCTCCGAACGCGTCCATACACTTCTGCAGTCGATACATTGATCGGTGGTTTCGCCAACACAACCCAACATTGTGGCGGGTTGTTGATTGGCGTAAGCTTTTCGCCTCGTCCTGTAGCTAAGGCTGTGCCGCCTGTGACGCAGAAAGGCACATCTGAACCCAGCTCAGCGCCAAGCTCCTGTAGCTCCTGCGCAGGAATACCGAGACGCCACAGACGGTTTAGACCGCGTAGCGTAGCTGCGGCATCACTGCTGCCGCCAGCCAGGCCAGCCGCAACCGGAATTCTTTTATCCAGATGGATATGTACCCCACTCTTCACGTTATAACGGTCTTTAATAAGCCTTGCCGCCTGGAAAGCTAAATTTTTCTCGTCCAGGGGAATATAACCAGCCTGACTTGATATTATAATAGTATCCCTTGGCAGCTCAGACAGCTCTAAGCGGTCTGCTAAATCTACCATGGTCATAATCATTTCCACCTCATGAAAACCGTCAGCACGTTTGTGCAGCACATCCAGCATCAAATTAATTTTAGCTGGTGCCTTTTCATACATTTTCAAGGCGTTCACCCACCTTCAGCTTTTCCCGTAAAAACAACTTAACATATTATATGAGAAACTTCTAATGAAGTCCAATATTAAAAGGGTGTCGCCTTTTAGACGCACCCTTTTTCAGTAATATTCACTTTATAGCCTAAAATTTAAGATTTCCGCGCGGCCTGTTCAGCAAGCTGTATCGCTTTTTTCACCATGTTGCCAGCGTCTTGAGTTGTAATTCCACCCCAGCCCTCACGTTCTACGGTTTCATAAAAACCCAGCTCCTTGGCTAACTCTGTCTTCAGTTCCTCCGACATCATGCCTCGTTTTCTGCGGCTCATTACGGAATTCCTCCCTTATGAAAATAAATGATTAACCCGTTGCCCAATTAGTATGCTTGCTTAGAACACGGATCATGCACCAAATATTTGTCCCAAAAAACGCAAACAAAAAACAGCCTCCAAAGGAGACTGTTCGTGAAACATTAAGCTTTAATATACATAATCCGCATCTGCCCATCGTCTTCACAAACTGTGATTTCCACAGATTCAGTAAGTATATCGGCATAGCTATAGGAGACTCGCTTAAAAGTTTGCTGCTCCTGATCCAGTTTGACAATAAATACAGAAGGGTACGTTTCTTCCAGGACACCTGTGCGTTCAACGGTTTTACGACGACCTCCGTTTGCACGCAATGTGATCTTATGACCGACGTGAGCTTCAAGACTGCGTTTGATTTCCAACAGCGCGTTATTAGCCATTACCTGACGACCACCTCTTTTCTTGTCCATTATACAACTTTTTCAGGACAATGTCAAAGCAAATAAATAATTAATTATAGTTGATGCATATTTCGTTGTCAACGGAATTTTTTTGCGGGAAATCAGCGCCGGACTAATATCCTTGTTATCTGTAATATAGGCATCACAAAGAAAAAAAGAAAGGGTTAAGCTCAGCGCTCACCCTTTCTTTTGGATATTCTATTCAGCCCATTCAAATTACCTATATTCCTGAAACCATAGACCTATCTCTGCCGCTTAAATGGCTGATGGTGTCACTTTTAGCGCCGACAGATTCTGCAGCCGCGGCATTCCGATACGGAAGCTGCCACGGGTCTCAACACCACCAATACCCTGATTACCGCTGATGGTATTATTCAGAACATCACTAAGATTTACAGTATCCCTGATGGAAGTAAAGGATGATTTTGCTGCTACATAAACGGGATCCAGAGCATGGATCAAAATTCGACCAGGTGAACTGGCAAAATTAGCCCCAGCTCCAAGTAATGCCTCGAAATGAGATTGGCAAGCACCGGCAACAATAGTCAACGCATCAAAATTCCGCTCGTACTCCCTAGCTACCCTAATAGCAGCTATAAAGTTTTGCGAATTTTTATAGCTATTCAGACTATACAGATCGTAAGTATGCTGTTGCTTCAGTACCCCATCATGACCAGTGATCACTACAATGTCTGGGCGTACACGGGGCAACAGCCGGTATAACGTATCAGCCATTGCAGATTCATGAACATGATGCCCTTCAGCGGGAATCCGCAGCTGCTCGTATAAGCTAAGGCTCTTATTCAAATATGCCGGATCGCCATCCAGATGCAGTACTTTACCCGGCACTTCAAAATAAGGAGCTTCCTTGGACGGTGGAGCCCATGTCCCCTCTGTTAGGGTTCCCCCGCTCCGCTGACTTTGCTCCTGACGGTCCTTCCGCAGCTGTGTCAGTGATTCCTTCGCTTTGATCTGTGCTTGCTGTCCCCGTTCCGTTATTCGGGTAGGAGGCACTTGAACCAGGTCATCCAGAGGAGAATCCGCCAACAGGCGGAAATCTGTGCCTTTAATGACGGCTCTATCCTGCACAATATTATCTACACGAAATGTTAAATCACCGCCATAAGATTTGCGAACGACCAAGTCTCCTAAATTCATTACAACCACCACCTCTACCCCATCGTATGGGCAAAGGCCTCAGTTGGTTCATAACTCGCCATATTTTTAAAATATAAGAATGTATAATGCTCCACCAGAATAACATCCTTATATTTCTACGAGAAACGGTTGTCGTCCTTTAAGACAACAACCGTTTCTTATTGCTTATTCAATTCCAGCGGCTAGCAAAACACCGCTTAAGCGGGCGTATTCTTCAAGACTGAGTGTTTCTCCGCGACGGGTCGGTTCAATACCCGCTTCTGCGAGTAAAGCCTCCAGCTGCTCACGTCCTTGTTCAGGGAAGTAACGAGCCTTCAGATTGTTAGCAATCGTCTTGCGGCGCTGTGTGAAAGAAGCGTGAACCACTTCAAAGAAATGCTTCTCACTCTCCACCTTTACCGGAGGATGCTCTCTAACCTTCAGACGGATAACAGCAGACTCCACATTAGGTTGAGGGATGAATACCGTACGCGGCACGATACAGACGAGCTCAGGCTCGCTGTAGTACTGCACGGCAATGCTAAGACTTCCGTATTCCTTTCCACCTGGAGATGCAGCCATACGCTCCGCAACCTCCTTCTGAATCATTACAACGATGTTATCAAGGGGAAGCTTCTCTTCAAGCAGCTTCATCAGAATCGGAGTAGTCACATAATAAGGCAGGTTAGCAACCACACTGACCTTGTTCACAGTGGTGAAATCTTCCTTGAACATTTCCTGCAAGTTCACATTGAGGACATCATCGTTACGAACCTTAACATGGGGATAAGGGGAAAGTACGTCTTTTAATATTGGAATCAGTCTACGGTCAATCTCTACGGCAGTTACAGCACCGGCTGTTAGTGCCAGACGTTCCGTCAGCGCTCCAATTCCCGGCCCGATCTCCAGCGCCCCAGAATCGCTATCTAGTCCAGCAGCGTCTACAATCTTGTCCAAAATATTTTGATCAATCAAAAAATTCTGTCCCAGGCTTTTCTTAAACTTGAATCCATAACGTTGAATAATCTCTTTGGTCCGTTTTGGAGTCGAAATTTCCTCTCTACCACTCATGAAGTAATGCCTCCCTGATCAATTTGGGCGAGAGCCCCGGCAAATTCCTCCCGCGTAATCCCAAACATCGCCAGCCGCTTGTACAGCTGTTTGCCGTTACAATATCCGATTCCAAGCAAATTACCAAGCGCCATACGTCTTTCAGCAGCCCGAGGGTGTACAAGCATTCCAGCGGCCATAAGGTCATCAATACCAATCAAAGCAGGTGCTCCTTCAAAAGAGGTATGTACATTACGCAGCGCATGACGAATCGCCTCTGGCGATGCATTCTCTACACCGATATCCCCTTTTCGAGTTGCGTCCTTCTCCGGAATAAAAGCATGCTTGCAGCCCGGCACCTTCGCTGAAACGATTTTACGAATTCGCTCCCCGGCATGGTCCGGGTCCGTAAGAATAATAACCCCTCTGCGTTCCATAGCTAGCGCAATCTTCGCAATTACAGTCCGGTTTACAGCAGAGCCGCCTGTCTCAATCGTATCTGCTTCCACAGCACGCTTAATGGCTACGGTATCGCTTTTGCCTTCAACGACGATTAATTCCTTAATCATATTTCTTGACTCCTTCCAAAAAAAGCAAAAAGAAGAGGATTCGCTCCTCTTCTTTTGGTTAAAGAATGTATAAGTGATGAGCGGTTGCTCTGCGATCAACGAAATGATCATCCAGCGTTCCTTACGGTTATCATCACTATAGCTTATCAAAGGATTTTTTGCAAAAGCTTCAGTTCTAGTTAAGCTCTGGTTTCACAGGTCCAATCACATATACGGTACGTGATTTACGGCCGAAATTACGAGCATGGCTCAGGGAATCATAATAGACATCCACTTTATTGCCTTTAATGGCACCGCCAGTATCCTCTGCACGGCGGAATCCAAGCCCATCGATATAAACCCACCAGCCAATAGGAATTACATTCGGATCTACTGCAATTGTACGACCTTCCGTTACGCGTGTTCCGGAGGCAGTTTTAGTACCTATTCCTGGCTCTTCTGACGAATAAGCTGTCATGGAGACGTTCTTAATCATCTTCTTGTACTCAAAGTCTACGCCAGCCTTGCTTGTGACGTTCTTAGTCTTAGCGCTAACTTTAGTCGTTTTGGAGGTAGTGCTTGATTTGGAAGTTGTTGTAGCTTTAGCAACTACAGTAGGCTTAGGAAGTGCTTTAGTACCAACGGCAATGATCTTATCTTTTGTTACCGTTTGTACTTCCTTGCCGATCATGCGCATAGAGGCCAGTTCTCCGTCTTGATAGATCTTTTCAATATGCTGAACCATGACGCCTGGTTTGCCTGCCTGTGCCACTCTAACTGTTCCCACAGTAAGGGAGGGATCTGCTGTCTTAATAACACGGAAAGGTAAGTTAGTTGTTCGCTGTACCGTTTGCTTGTTGATACGAACGATCTTAATCTCCATGTCAGCAGAGATGGTGGTGTCTAACGAAGGAAAAATCTTATCATAGCCTTCTAGGTTGATACCCAGTTTGTCAATCGCCTGACCGATAGTGTCTTCGGTCGTATATAACGTTTTTGTTGCTCCGTCCGCAGTAAGGCTAAATTTCTGCGCACGATTGATAACGACACGGTCACCGTCTTTTATTTCATCACTCAGACCTAAAGATAATTCATCATGCGGCTGCAGCGAAATTTGCTCTTTCTCCAACACATCACCAAGAAGTGCTTCTCGCGTTTCAAGTGTCTGTGTTTGCCCGTCTATTACTAAAACAAATTGTTTGTTACTTTGACCGTGTACGTACAGCAGAATTAACAGCGCGATTGCGATTGAAATCACACCTGCAAGTAAAAGTACGCGAGTATTTACTTGCTCCCACCGTAATGCGAAAGACCTGCTGGATGACTGCGAATCATGGGATACCTCTGGTTGGAATAAGCCCATTCTCTCCATCCTCCTTACATAGCCTCGTCGTCAATTTGTATATCATGAGGACTGAATTTCTTTGACGAAACTATTTGAGATTGTCACAGGATACGCACGTATTAACTTAGCGTCTCCTGCTCATGGATCGCCTGCTCGGCACAGCTACTCCCACACCTGTTATATAACAGTATGCGGGCAACATTCAGTTTATTCAAAAATAAAGAAGCCTAAAAAGAGTTCTCTTGAGGACTCTTTCGTGGCTTCTCCGATGTCAGAATACGCGGGAATGTTTGTGCACGAGGTTGCCTCTCTTACTTGCGCTTACGGGGTTAGCTGTCGGGTTCGGACGAAAGAGAGACGCCCTATTTCAGGTCACCCGCTCACGGCGGTTGCCCTTAAATTCACCCCAAAGACCACGTGAAGAAATCAAATATTGTTCTGCGGCAATTCCTAGTCGTATTCAAGATACAGGCATGCGGCAGTTCAATATTGGTTCCCCCGTTCTCCATACGGAGACTCAGCGAGACGATCCATGAATCAATGGCTGTCACAATAACAACAGCTCACATCACTGAAAAGATGATATCCTGTTTTGATGCATGTTGTAAAGGACGATTCAACCACGTTTAAGCAAATATATGGTTAAAATATTGTAATAATCAGCCGTTTTTATATTAAAAAAGTTTAATATATCGGCTATTCTCTATTTTTCACCCGTTTTACTCCTGTTTTCAGACAATCCCAAATCGTTCCAGTGCGTTCGCATACGTAATTTTAGCCAATTCTTCCCATGTTAACCCTTTAATTTCAGCCGCAGCCTCTGCTACTAACTTCACATGAGCACTCTCATTTCGCTTGCCACGGAAGGGGTGTGGAGTCAAATATGGAGCGTCTGTTTCGATCAATAATCGGTCCAATGGCGTCTGTGCAAGCACCTCTTTAGGCACTCTGGCATTTTTGAACGTTATCGGTCCTCCAAATGACAAATGAAATCCAAGGTCTAGACACATTTTTGCTGTTTCCCAGCTGCCTGAGAACGAATGCATCACGCCACCAATTTCATTTGCTTTTTCCTCCCGTAAAATCCGTACAACATCTTCATGAGCATCACGGTCATGTATACAGATTGGCATTTTTAGTTCACGGGCTAGTCCGATTTGTTTGCGGAAGACCTCCTGCTGCACATCCTTGGGAGAGGTATCCCAATAATAATCCAATCCAATCTCTCCGATGGCCACCACTTTTTCATGGCTGCAAAGAGAGGCGATCCAATCGAGGTCCCCCTCTTTCATATCAATCGCATCCTGTGGATGCCAGCCCACCGCTGCATAAATATAATCATAAGATTCAGCCAGCTTCATCGTTGAAGGGATCGTTTCCCGATTAAATCCAATATTGATCATCTTGCTAACTCCGGCCTCTACTGCACGAGCAATAACTTCCTCGCGATCCTCGTCGAATTGAGGCGCATCTAGATGTGTATGTGTGTCGAACAGATACATTTTAAAGCTCACTCCTTGTTGTTTTTATCAATAGTTCCATAAATATTTGTATTATTTTGCAAAAATCTCTGCTACAGAAGAGGGCAAGCGTGTAAGGGCTTTTTTCAGCTTATCCTGTGGGAAATATAGATGATATCTGCCACGATGAATTCCGCTTATTGAGCGCACAATATCCGATACCTCTGAAATTTCCCGCAATTGCTCATTCCGATCAAGCAGTAAAATTTGATTATTGTCGAAGGCTGCTCCTGGACGGAACACATCATAAGGCAAATCTGTCGGATAATCAATCTCTAGGTCATATTCTGGGTTAAGTCCCACTCCCGCAAAACTGCTGCGGATTTCCGTAATCATATCTGTATCCAAATTCTCGATCTCTACATATTTATACAGTTTACGATGAATAAAACGGGTACACAAGTCGCTTAATAACTCATCTTCTTCAAGTGTCCATTGCATAAAAGCAGTCTGTACCAGTGCCTCATCAAGCATTAAATATTGCTTCACTGTTACTTCTCCTCGAAAGAGATCTTCCAGCGGAGCGATCATAAAGCGAAATTTGTACCCCTCTTGGAACAATTCTTTAGCTCTACGGAAGATTTGACGCAAAATAATTTCAGAGCTGCGCGTCACCGGATGAAAATATACCTGCCAGTACATTTGATAACGTGACATTAAATAATCTTCAATGGCATGCATACCTGATTCTTTTACTACAATCCGCCCATTATAAGGACGAAGCATTCTCAAAATCCGATCAATGTCGATGGTTCCATAGTTTACACCTGTATAGTACGCATCACGCAGCAAATAATCCATACGATCAGCATCCAGCGGACTGGAAACCAAATTGACAACAATTTCATGCTCATAAGTCTTAGAGATAACTGAAGCTACTTTACGAGGAAAATCTTCCTCCACATCACGCAATATTTCGGTAATCTCCGTGTCCTCCAAAATAATCCGGCAGGTCCAATCCTCATGGTTCATTTCAAAAGCTTCTTCTATAGAATGGGAAAATGGGCCATGCCCTAAATCATGCAGCAAAGCCGCACACAAAGTAAGCAAACTTTCTTCCGGAATCCAATCCTTATACCCGCTGCGCTCAAATTGCGAAATGATTCTTCGTGTAATTTCATATACTCCTAAAGAATGAGAAAATCGACTATGCTCTGCACCATGGAAAGTGAGATATGAGGTACCTAACTGGCGAATCCGGCGTAAACGCTGAAATTCTTTTGTATTAATTAGTCGCCAAATAATCGTATCCTGTACATGAATATAATTATGAACGGGATCCTTGAAAACCTTTTCTTCCGTGAGCGGCTGCTTCATGAGATCAACTCCTTCTAATAATTTAATATGATTTTAACTAATATCAGTATATAATAAGTAATTATGTCGTACTTTGTCGAAAAGTATCATTTTTGGTCTTGGTAAATCGACAAAATGCTTTCAGGGTAATTCTTAATTTTTATAGGGACATTCAAAGTTCTTATGGAAATTTTCTTATTCAGCCTATGAAAAAAGGTTGACTGATTTGGGAATCGTTGGTATTATAAGTATCATAAAACAGTGAACAATGTCGAATAATGACGTTTTTGGAACATTGAGAGGAGTAACGATTGTTATGATGAAATCAACAGGAATTGTAAGAAAAGTAGACGAACTTGGACGGGTTGTTATTCCTATTGAATTACGCCGTACACTTGGCATTGGCGAAAAGGACGCACTGGAAATTTACGTTGATGGCGAACGGATTATGCTTAAAAAGTATGAGCCTGCCTGCATTTTCTGTGGCAACGCTGAGAACGTAACTTACTTTAAAGGAAAAATAGTTTGTCATGAATGCATTTCTTCCATCCCTACCCCTGTGACAAACTAAATTAAATAGTATATAATAGAACTAATCAAATTGTTAATTCTAACCTTTTCATATCTCCTTGACCTCCCGTGACCGCGGGAGGTATTTTTTATGTCTGGGTTTGCCCTCCCTAAGGGCAATGTACTTCAAGACGGAACCAGTAATACTTAGTTGTATTTCTTACAGTTATTTTAAATGATTTTTACCATTAAACGAATTAATTGTATTTTGTACACTTATATTCCCTATATCTCCGTGAAATCAATCATTTCCACCTTTATAACTGTATGAAGTACAACTAAACGAACAAATACATAAAAAAATTCAAAAATAACTGTACAAAGTACATTTAACCCACAGATAAATCATTCAAGCTCGGGCCGTTTCCAAGAACCCTTAGTTATTCTAAGAGTTCGTCTACAACACTTACTCTTCTGCTCTATCAAGCAACGCATTATAAATATCCCGTTTGGCTACACCCCGGTCTGATGCCGCTTTTTTCATAGCCTCTTTACGTGGCACATCCTGTGCTTCGTAATGAGCTACATGTTCTTCAATGCTTAACTGACGCCACCACGCCGATTCTGCGATTTCAGCATCTTCCTTGCTCTCCCCTTCTACGACAATAACATATTCGCCTAGCGGAGGATGTTCAGCAAGCCAAAGTGTACATTCCTCAATCGAACCGCGTAGAAACTCCTCATATCTTTTCGTTAATTCACGTGCCAACACAATCTGGCGATTGCCGAATGCTTCTTGAAGATGAGCAAGTGTCTTAACTACGCGATGGGGAGATTCGTAGAACAACAAAGTTCCTTGAGCCGAACGAAGTGGACTTAATACTGCTCGGATGTCCTTACGCTCTCGGGGAAGAAAGCCGATAAAAGTGAACGTATTTGTAGATAGACCAGAAGCGATCAAAGCTGACAACGCTGCGTTAGCTCCAGGGATAGGAATCACCGGAATTCCATGACTTATAGCAAGGGCTACAAGATCCGCTCCAGGGTCAGAAATCGCTGGTAAACCGGCATCGCTGACGAGTGCCAAATTTTTTCCTTCTATTATATAGCGTACAAGCTCAGGTCCACTGGCGGCCTTATTATGCTCATGATAACTAAACAACATCGAAGGTGAAATCTCAAAGTGGCTGAGTAATTTCCGGGTCTGTCTCGTATCTTCCGCGGCAATAATATCACATTCCTGTAAAGTGCGGACTGCACGATAGGTCATATCCTCCAGATTACCGATAGGTGTAGCCACCAGAAAAAGCGACCCTGTTGTCTCCTGAGTACTGGTATTAGTCTTATTTTGAAAACTGCTTTGGCATGATATCGTCATGATTTACCCTCTTTAGCACCATAGTAGATGTCCATAATCTCTGGACAGTATTGATTGTCCTCATTATATACGATGAGCGGTGGTTGTAAACGAACCTCAGGCTTTCCATCACGTGCAGCTTCGATTAATACCATATTAGCCTCTAGATGGGCACGTGGATGTACAAACCGAATAATCTTTGGCTCGAGTCTATATTGTCTCATAAGACTGATAATATCAACCAACCGTTGTGGTTTATGAACCATACTTACCTTTCCGCCCGTCCGAACCAATCGCACACAAGCCTGAATAACCTCCTCCAGAGTACAGCCTATCTCATGACGAGCCATAGCCTGATGGTTGTTCAGCTTCAGATCACTGCCATTAAGCGGCATATAAGGAGGGTTCACCGTTATTGCATCATACACACCATGTCCTGCGGTAGTATATAACTCGCGTAAATCACCTTCATGAATTACAACCTGATCCTGAAGGCCATTGAGAGCCACACTACGACGAGCCATATCAGCTAAACGAGGTTGTATTTCAATACCTTCTATAGAAGCTTTTGTCCGGGTAGTCATTAAAATCGGTATTACACCATTTCCCGTACAAAGATCTAGAACTCTTCCACGTGGCGGAACACTGGCGAAACGAGCAAGCAATACAGCATCCATAGAAAAGCTAAATACTTCATCACTTTGAATAATGCGCAGGTCATGCGTTAGTAAATCATCCACCCGCTCCGTCGGTAACAAGGGGACAGATATATCATTAAAAGAATTCGTCATGTAATAATCTCCTAAAGGTTTTGTTGAAAAAAACTTGCTTCAAATGCATATGCCTATTGGCCAAAATTCAAAAAAAACCGTAGGATTAATCTCCTACGGCTGGATATCCTCATTTATTAAGAAAAGAAAGACAGAACAGACAGTCACCTTCCGTGCGTAAATGTCCAAAATAAACATTACAGATGTGAAAGCCTTCGTGGTAAAGTCGAGCCAAGTTGTCATAACCTTCCCCGACAACCTCTTCTGTTCCCTCTCCGGTAGCTAAAAGAGCTTCCGCCTCCGCAGAATCTACGGTAGGATCCAAAGGTGCATCCCGCTTTAAAATTTTGCGAAGCTGTTCATTCTCCAGAGTTAACCTCTGGTTAGCTTCCATCAGTTCTTTTACCGTCTGTTTCCATTCTCCAAGATTGGCGCGCATCGTTTCCATCTGCGCTTCCATATCCTGCATGTGTGCAAATATATTTTTCTTCTCCAAGTTTCCACCCCGAAAGTAACCTTATATGGTTTACTTGACGACAACATCATCCATTGGAAGTTCCTTAACTTTGCCCACTTCAAACAACTGTACATGAACCGTACGGTTTCCGGCATTGATTCCTACTACTTTGCCATCCCCCAATGAGGTCACGACAATCTTGCCGACCGCTGGCATTTCTTCCTTTACACTCTCATAATTGTCATGCTCAAATTTCAAACAACACATCAGACGTCCACAAAGTCCGGAAATCTTGGTCGGATTAAGTGAAAGGTTCTGATCCTTGGCCATTTTTATGGATACGGGTTCAAAATCCCCTAACCAAGAGGAGCAACAAAGCACTCGTCCACAAGGTCCAAGTCCACCTAGCATCTTTGCTTCATCACGTACCCCAATTTGCCGAAGCTCAATGCGGGTCCGAAAAATACTTGCCAGATCCTTAACCAATTCTCTAAAATCAACGCGTCCTTCGGCCGTAAAGTAAAATATAATCTTATTACGGTCAAAAGTAAACTCTACATCTACGAGCTTCATTTTGAGACCGTGGTCGCGTATTTTATTTAAACAGGTGGTAAAAGCCTCCTTAGCGGCGCTTTTGTTCTCCTCAACTACGCGTGCGTCGGTTTCTCCGGCAATACGCATCACTTTTTTGAGGGGTAGTACAACATCGGACTCCTCCACCTCTTTTTTGCCTACGACAACCTTACCGTATTCCACCCCACGTGCTGTCTCAACAATAACACATTGATCTCGTTCAATCGGAAAATCAAGTGGATCAAAATAATATATTTTACCCGCTTTTTTAAAACGGACACCTACTACGCTGTACAAAAATTAACCCCCTTGTTTGCCGGTAAAAGGAACCTATGGGCATGTCCGCTCCCTGATGATCCATGCTTGTCCTTCCTCGTCTGTTAAAACGATACTTCCAGGTAAAGCGACATCCGGAGGATATATCATTGCTAATCCTTTAACTTTCCAGTCGGATTAAGAACTGCTCCAGACACAACTGGGCATTGGCATTGGAACGCAGCTTCTTAGTACTCTCTGCTGCATATCCCATATAAGCCACCCATTGTTCCGCACTGCGCCCACGGGCATGCCTGGAAATAAAGTCTAACTGATCTATAAAAACGATACTTTCATGCTTGCGGTACAGGAAGTAGAGCATATCTTTAAACCATAGATGGAACATGCTGAAAAGGATATCCAAATGTTCAGCGAGCCCAGTCTTGAACAGCTTCTGCCCGGCAGTTGCTACCGTGGAGCTGCCCTTGCTTAAGGACTCCTTAGCTAATTGTAACACTAGATTTCTCATTTCTGCAAACCAATTCTGTTCCAAAAGTTCCCTGCAACCATCAAGTCCCGAACTGAGTGATACTGCACATCGAGCTAAGGGGATCGGCACACCCTCACTTGCTAGCGCTTGAAGCATAATATCCGGATTTAACGGACTAAATGGAATCCGCTGAGTCCGTGACTGAATCGTCGGCAATAAAGAACGACTATTATCAGATATTAGGATTCCTACTGCTGGAGCTGGCGGTTCTTCCAGAAACTTCAACAAACTATTGGCAGCTTGTACCGTCATTTTGTCTGCCCCATCTATAATATAAACCTTTGGATTCACACCCTCAGATCGATAGGAAAAGACACGCTGCAGCTCACGGATCTGATCTATTTTTATGCTTGCACCGTCGGGCTGCAGCAATGACAAATCAGGATGGTTTCCATGCTCAACCTTTCGGCACTCTAGACATTCGCCACAGGCGTCATCCTTGCTTTCAGTGCAAAAAATTGCTTGGGCAAACATCAGCGCCGTCTTCATTTGTCCACTGCCTGCTGGTCCTGTAAATAAATAAGCATGGCTCACAGCGTCCTTGCGCAAGGCATTTTGGAGTAGCCGTTTAGCATGCTCCTGGCCTACTATATCATGAAAAGGCATAATTTCCTCCCAAAACTTTAAAAAGAAAGGTTGATTAACAACCCGCGAATTTCTCCAACACGTCCCAACAGATCTATTCGGCCCTGCTCACTATTCAGCAGATCGTCTGCCATAGATAGCAAAGCCGCATCAATTTCCTCAAGCAGCTTGTAACGCTTGCCCCGCCCACGTCTATCCCATCCACGTGTCTCTTTCAGTATAACGCCTCTACGCGCGGTTTCTTCCAGAAACCTTTTGATCATCATCCGGTAAATGGTGAGTTCACGAATGGTCATAGACTTAGATAAACGGTCGCCTTGTGACTGTATTTCTTTGATCTGGCGGTTTAGTTCATCTTTGGTTTTCTGTTCACCTTGCTGCTGAAAAACGTCAGAGAACGATTTCTGCTGAACAGGCTTATTAGCCCCTTCTGCATTTGGAAGCTCACTCTTTAAGGGCCTATATCCCGGATTGATCTTCAAAGGTTATCTACCGCCCCTTTTTTTGTAAATGACTTGCTCATTTATATTATACTTAATAATGTTCGAAACGATCTACAGGAAGCACGAATACAGTAGCGCCACCGACCTGTACTTCAACAGGGAGCGGTAAATAGGAATCCGTCGTGCCACTCATCGGAGTTACTGGAGTGACTAGTTGTTCACGCACTTTACAGCTGTTACGGATAACGTTCAATACAGCTTCGATCTGACTGTCTTCTACCCCAATCATAAATGTCGTATTTCCCGCCCGCAGAAATCCACCTGTACTTGCGAGTTTGGTAGCACGGAAATTGGCTTTTACTAGCTCACTGGATAACCGGTTACTGTCTTTATCCTGGATAATTGCAATGATCAACTTCATCTTCGCATTCCCTCCCAAAAAAGTTTTATGGAGTATTACTACTTAATGTGTTCTTAGTAGTAACCTCACTTCATAAGCAAACGCTTAGTTATATGCCACTTCTCTTATTATATTAGACAAAACACCCTAAAAACCCTTTAATACTCTCTCTTCAAGAGTTCTCACGATATCTTGTTCTACCAGATGAATAGGGCGGTTTGCATCAAGAACTACTATTCTCTCCGGATTCGCCTTAATTAATAAATGATAACCTTCACGAACCTTCTGATGAAAGGCAAGACTCTCCATATCCAGACGATTGACTTCGCGATCTTGATTGGCCGCAATCCGTGATAATCCAATCTCAGGGTCTACATCCAGATAAAAGGTTAGATCCGGCATGCGATTTCCAATAGCAAAGCGGTTAATACTCCACACCTCTTCCATACCTAATCCTCTTGCATGTCCTTGATAAACGAGACTACTGTCTACAAAGCGGTCACAGAGGACTGTAAGCCCTTCTCTAAGAGCTGGCTCTACTACTTCAGCGAGATGTTGGCTTCTTGATGCAGCGTACAGCAATGCCTCTGTACGTGCATCCATTGCAGTATGGGCAGGATCCAGAATAATAGAGCGAATTTTTTCGGCGATTTCTATGCCTCCAGGTTCACGTGTAATTCGATAGGGCATGGACCGATTCTGCAAATATGCTGCTACTCTGCCCAGTACCGTTGTTTTTCCGGAGCCTTCGCCCCCTTCTAATGTTATGAAGAAACCTTCTTTGCCCACTTATACTTCTCCGCCCTTCTGAATGTTGTATACCTTAATACGCTGCAAGACCGGATCAGCACAAGCCTGGAACTTCGCGCCTCCATAAGCTAAACCAGTCAGTCTTTGCTGTATCTGATCTGTGATGACCTCACCCGGATATAATAATGGAATGCCTGGTGGATAGGGAATTACCATTTCTGCAGCTACTCTCCCCACGCTGTGTTCAAGATTAATACTTTCTACCTCATTGACTGATACCGGCTTCAAAGAGAAGGGAACAGGTGCTGAGATTTGTAAAACATTCAAATTGTTCCACGTGGAAATATTTCGAGATTCTGAAATGGCAGCTGTGTGCGGTGATTCGGATGTATCCTCCGAATCTATTTCCCGCAGCGCCTGCAATAACCTTGCTGCATCTTCAGCCCTCGAACCGAGGCTGAACAGCAGCACTACGTGCCGGTCGTCACTCATCTCCGGCACACAGCCCTTAGCTTCGAGCCTGCGCTGCAGCTCGAAACCGCCTAGGACCCCGGTGGCGTCATAAATGACGACTTTGAAGGGGTCCTGCATCTCGTACGCCGCCTTATGCAGCGGCGTACCGTCGTGCAGCTGCTCTGCCGGCTGCACCAATCCATAGCGCGGCAGCTCGGCAAGGCCGCGCCGCAGGACATCCACGGCGGCCAGCCCCGCCGTGAAAGCATCGCTGCCCCGGCTGTGCAGCAGCCGCCGGGCAAGATCAAGCGACGCCATCATAGGATATGATGGGCTGGAGCTCTGCACCATGGCGAGCCGCTGCGAGAGCAGGGCGCGGTCGAGCCGCTGCCCTTGAACATGCAGCATAGCGCCCATGGTCATTGCTGTGAGCATCTTGTGCGTGGACTGCACTACGCCATCCGCGCCACAAGCAAGCGCCCCGGCAGGCAGTGCCGGGTGCTGCCCGTAATGCGCCCCATGCGCTTCATCGACAAGCAGCGGTACTCCGCTGTCGTGGCAGATACGCGCGAGGGGCGCGAGGTCACTGCCCATGCCGTAGTAATTGGGCATGGTGACAAATACAGCGGCGGCTTCAGGATAGGCTGCAAGTGCAGCCTCAACAGCTTCTGCCGCCGGCGCTACTGCCAAGCCGCTGAGTGGATCAATCAGCGGCTCGACGAAAACAGCCCGCACTCCAGCTAACATAAGACCATGAATCACTGATTTATGCACATTTCGTTGAAGGATCAGAATCATTCCAGGCTCGGGGCAAGCCGTTAGAATCAGCGCTAGGTTGCCCGCCGTACTTCCGCCAACTAGAAAAAAGCTCTCCTCTGCGCCAAAGCAATCAGCAGCCAACTCCTGTGCTTCCTTAATGACTCCCTCAGGATGATGAAGATCATCCGTGCCGGTAATCTCCGTAACATCGTACTTCATAACCTCATCTAGATACCCAGCGCCTTCTACGCCGTCATATGCCGCTCCATTTTTATGTCCCGGCACATGATAAGATATATTACCCACAATTCTATATTGCTCCAGCATTTCGTATACAGGCGCCCTACATCGTTGTAATTTATTCATATTAAATTCCTTCCCATAGGGTTCCTTCTATTTTAACGTAAATATTCAAAAACTCCTATGTTTCCTCATAAAAGCATCTGACTGAACAGCAAAACGGCTCCCCCCGCTTAAACAACGAGGAAGCCGTATATGAATATCTCTAATGCAGTCCTTATATCTTTCATCCAGACCGCTCTCTTATCCGCATGAATTAACAGAGTTACTCTACTTACTTAAGCGTTCTTTTGCAATCCGATCTTCTTCATCTGGCCAATAAAAAAACGGTACTTAGCATCTTCTGCCTCGGTACGGATCATTTCTGCCTCACAATCCTCACAAATAAAATGCGAGACAATCACAATACCTTCTTCTTTTTCCTGTCCACAAATGATACAAGCTTGCCCGGTTTGCTGTTCCATAACCATCCCACCTTGACTCTTTTAAGAACAGTATGATACACCTTCTATCATTTTAAACCTTTTCATAGTTTTTTCATATCCTTCGTTTCGTGTATTATATATATTCCGCTGCCCCCATATCGGTGAATATTCGCCCATAGTTTAATAAAATGCTTTCATTCGCCGATATTAAGAACATATGAATCTGTGAGGAGGTTAGTCTATTTTATATGGAATCCAACACCAAAGGCGCTGCTACATTCTATCAATATAAATTAATCAAAAAAATTAATCTAACGGCACCTCTGCTGCGTGTTTATATTTTGCTCCCTTTTTTGGTCCTTGTGCTCGAGACAGTCTTTCTTTCTTGGTGGAGTATTCTCTACTTAATTATAGCTGCTCCGGTTATGTTCTGGGTTCAATATGTTATTTCACGCTCAGTACTTCTAATCTCCGGGCATCCTATTTCAAAAAGATGGTCCATCTCATTTAAAATCCCGTGGCTTGGCTTCATGCCAGATCAACACATTAGTTACCGCATTTTCCGTAAAGTACAGTTACATAATTTTTATATTGGTCTTTGTATTGCAGCTCTCTTTATTTTTTGGTCACCACCGGCATTTACAGTATCCCTGATTATTTGCCACTTGTGGCTTTTACTACCCCGTCTCTATACACTGTTCAAAATAAATCAACGCAACAAGGAAGGCATGCTGAAGTTTAATCCAACCGATGCCTCCTATTACTCTCAATAGAGTACGGTTAACCTGTATTCGCATATAAATAAATCGCCATCCATAAAGGACGGCGATTATTTATTTTGTCTTAAGACCTTTAATTAAGGCCTTCTTTTCTTTAGGAATCATAACTATAAAATAATCATCATGTACTGTTAAATGAACCGTTACTCCATCCTTCTGAAAAACACCAGATGAATCGGTATTCTCCTCTTCCTGTTCAACCCATCCCCAGGCCTTAATAGTATCCATATACTCCTCTGGGATACCATTCTTCTCCTTTAATCCAGGTAAAGAATAACGTACATAATCCATAGCAACGTTTGTCGTAGTCTGGTCTGGTGAGTACGCCTCTTGGGGTACAGGGAAATTCTTCTCGTTTAGCGCACCCTCAAAAGCATCCCAGCTGGGCGCTTTCGTACCGCAGCCTGCCAGTATTAAAGCTACTATACACGAAAAAATTAATATCTTAATAATTCTTGTTTGTTTCATGCCTTAAATCCTCCTTACCTCCACAATGCATCTAAAGACACAAGAAAATTCAAAGTTAGAATTTATGAGTAGTTCCTTCGTATTAGAGATGTTGCTTATTATTTGCACTTATCTATTATACTTGTATCGACCTCAGCGTCGGTAACAAAAATGTCACTCAATTACAGCCCCTTCAGATGTTGTACTCCCCTTCAAATATCACTCTTGTCCAAAAAAAACAAAAAAGCCACTGCTGATAAATCAACAATGGCTTAATGTGCTTGGCAACGTCCTACTCTCCCAGGACCCTTCGGTCCAAGTACCATCGGCGCTGGAGGGCTTAACGGTCGTGTTCGGGATGGGTACGCGTGGAACCCCTCCGCTATCGCCACCAAACATGCGTCTGTGAAACAGACGCTGCCGCGTGAAATTCGGTTCATCACCAGAAGTGACAATGAATTTCTAAGCGTATTTCAGGCTTGATCGCCTGAAAACTGAATCCGAAACGAATCTGCATTCTAAGTATAGGATAAGCCCTCGACCGATTAGTATTGGTCAGCTCCATGCATTGCTGCACTTCCACCTCCAACCTATCTACCTCGTCGTCTTCAAGGGGTCTTACTAATTGGGAAATCTCATCTTGAGGGGGGCTTCACGCTTAGATGCTTTCAGCGCTTATCCCGTCCGTACGTAGCTACCCAGCCATGCTCCTGGCGGAACAACTGGTGCACCAGCGGTACGTCCATCCCGGTCCTCTCGTACTAAGGACAGCTCCTCTCAAATTTCCTGCGCCCACGACAGATAGGGACCGAACTGTCTCACGACGTTCTGAACCCAGCTCGCGTACCGCTTTAATGGGCGAACAGCCCAACCCTTGGGACCTACTTCAGCCCCAGGATGCGATGAGCCGACATCGAGGTGCCAAACCTCCCCGTCGATGTGGACTCTTGGGGGAGATAAGCCTGTTATCCCCAGGGTAGCTTTTATCCGTTGAGCGATGGCCCTTCCATGCGGTACCACCGGATCACTAAGTCCGACTTTCGTCCCTGCTCGACTTGTAGGTCTCGCAGTCAAGCTCCCTTATGCCTTTGCACTCTGCGAATGATTTCCAACCATTCTGAGGGAACCTTGGAACGCCTCCGTTACTCTTTAGGAGGCGACCGCCCCAGTCAAACTGCCCGCCTGACACGGTCCCCGTACCCGATTAGGGTACTAGGTTAGAACCTAGATACGATCAGGGTGGTATCCCAACGGCGCCTCCACCGAAGCTTGCGCTCCGATTTCTACGGCTCCCACCTATCCTGTACAGATCGTACCCAAATTCAATATCAAGCTGCAGTAAAGCTCCATGGGGTCTTTCCGTCTTGTCGCGGGTAACCTGCATCTTCACAGGTATTAAAATTTCACCGGATCTCTCGTTGAGACAGCGCCCAAGTCGTTACGCCATTCGTGCGGGTCAGAATTTACCTGACAAGGAATTTCGCTACCTTAGGACCGTTATAGTTACGGCCGCCGTTTACTGGGGCTTCGGTTCATAGCTTCGGGTTACCCCTAACCACTCCCCTTAACCTTCCAGCACCGGGCAGGCGTCAGCCCGTATACTTCGCCTTGCGGCTTCGCACAGACCTGTGTTTTTGCTAAACAGTCGCTTGGGCCTTTTCACTGCGGCCCCCTCGTGCTATTCACACTACCGGGGCACCCCTTCTCCCGAAGTTACGGGGTCATTTTGCCGAGTTCCTTAACGAGAGTTCTTCCGCGCGCCTTAGAATTCTCTTCTCGCCTACCTGTGTCGGTTTGCGGTACGGGCACCTTCTCCTGGCTAGAGGCTTTTCTTGGCAGTGTGAGATCATGACCTTCGCTACTATAATTTTCGCTCCCCATCACAGCCCAGCCTTAATGATGTGCGGATTTGCCTACACATCAGCCTCACTGCTTAGACGGACATCCATCAGTCCGCGTCACTACCCTCCTGCGTCACCCCATCGCTCATAGCGGATTACGGTGGTACAGTAATTTCAAACTGTTGTCCTTCGACTACGCCTTTCGGCCTCGCCTTAGGTCCCGACTTACCCTGAGCGGACGAGCCTTCCTCAGGAAACCTTGGGCTTTCGGCGGATCAGATTCTCACTGATCTTTTCGTTACTCATACCGGCATTCTCACTTGTGTAGTGTCCAGCGCTCTTTTCAGTACACCTTCAACCCCTACACAACGCTCCCCTACCCCAGATACATAGTATCTAGCCATAGCTTCGGTGGTGTGTTTAGCCCCGTTACATTTTCGGCGCAGAGTCACTCGACCAGTGAGCTATTACGCACTCTTTCAATGGTGGCTGCTTCTAAGCCAACATCCTGGTTGTCTGTGCAACTCCACATCCTTTCCCACTTAACACACACTTGGGGACCTTAGCTGATGGTCTGGGCTGTTTCCCTTTTGACAATGGATCTTAGCACTCACTGTCTGACTCCCGGCAATAAGTATATGGCATTCGGAGTTTGACTGAGCTTGGTAATCCTTGCGGACCCCGCACCCAATCAGTGCTCTACCTCCACTACTCTTATACCGAGGCTAGCCCTAAAGCTATTTCGGGGAGAACCAGCTATCTCCGAGTTCGATTGGAATTTCTCCGCTACCCCCACCTCATCCCCGCACTTTTCAACGTACGTGGGTTCGGGCCTCCAGTGCGTGTTACCGCACCTTCACCCTGGACAGGGGTAGATCACACGGTTTCGGGTCTACGTCCACATACTCAATCGCCCTATTCAGACTCGCTTTCGCTGCGGCTCCACCTTCTCGGCTTAACCTTGCATGTTAAACGTAACTCGCCGGTTCATTCTACAAAAGGCACGCCATCACCCATAGATCGGGCTCTGACTTTTTGTAAGCACACGGTTTCAGGTTCTATTTCACTCCCCTTCCGGGGTGCTTTTCACCTTTCCCTCACGGTACTGTTTCACTATCGGTCGCCAGGTAGTATTTAGCCTTAGCAGATGGTCCTGCTGGATTCATACGGGGTTTCACGTGCCCCGCACTACTCGGGATCCGTCTCGGAGAGAACACAGTTTAGGTTACAGGGCTTTTACCTCTATCGCGGGCCTTTCCAGACCTCTTCACCTACCATATTCCTTTGTAACTCCATGTGAGACGTCCCACAACCCCTAAGAGCAAGCTCTTAGGTTTAGGCTGTTCCGCGTTCGCTCGCCGCTACTGACGGAATCACTATTGTTTTCTCTTCCTCAGGGTACTTAGATGTTTCAGTTCCCCTGGTCTGCCTCTACACACCCTATGTATTCAGGTATGAGTAACTGCGAATTACCACAGCTGGGTTTCCCCATTCGGACACCCCCGGATCAAAGCTTGCTTACAGCTCCCCGAGGCAGTTTCGTTGTTCGCCACGTCCTTCGTCGGCTCCTGGCGCCTAGGCATCCTCCGTGTGCTCTTATTAGCTTAACCTTGATTCTTCCGAAGAAAAATCTCACTAATAACATTTACTTGTTTACACAAGTTGCTAAAAGATGTTCTAAAACGCAAATTCGTTTCGGTATCCAGTTTTCAAGGATCAAGTCTTACTTGAGAGCTTAAACTCTCAAAACTGAGCAACGAGTGAGTAACAGGCCTAAACCTGAGTTTTGGAAGCTTAGCTTCCGATTTGAATGTCCTCATTGCAGAGAACGATTCTCCATAGAAAGGAGGTGATCCAGCCGCACCTTCCGATACGGCTACCTTGTTACGACTTCACCCCAATCATCTACCCCACCTTCGGCGGCTGGCTCCCTTGCGGGTTACCCCACCGACTTCGGGTGTTGTAAACTCTCGTGGTGTGACGGGCGGTGTGTACAAGACCCGGGAACGTATTCACCGCGGCATGCTGATCCGCGATTACTAGCAATTCCGACTTCATGCAGGCGAGTTGCAGCCTGCAATCCGAACTGAGACCGGCTTTGATGGGATTGGCTCCACCTCGCGGCTTCGCTTCCCGTTGTACCGGCCATTGTAGTACGTGTGTAGCCCAGGTCATAAGGGGCATGATGATTTGACGTCATCCCCACCTTCCTCCGGTTTGTCACCGGCAGTCACTCTAGAGTGCCCAGCATTACCTGCTGGCAACTAAAGTTAAGGGTTGCGCTCGTTGCGGGACTTAACCCAACATCTCACGACACGAGCTGACGACAACCATGCACCACCTGTCTCCTCTGTCCCGAAGGCCGCTGCTATCTCTAGCAGATTCAGAGGGATGTCAAGACCTGGTAAGGTTCTTCGCGTTGCTTCGAATTAAACCACATACTCCACTGCTTGTGCGGGTCCCCGTCAATTCCTTTGAGTTTCAGTCTTGCGACCGTACTCCCCAGGCGGAGTGCTTACTGTGTTAACTTCGGCACCAAGGGTATCGAAACCCCTAACACCTAGCACTCATCGTTTACGGCGTGGACTACCAGGGTATCTAATCCTGTTTGCTCCCCACGCTTTCGCGCCTCAGCGTCAGTTACAGCCCAGAAAGTCGCCTTCGCCACTGGTGTTCCTCCACATATCTACGCATTTCACCGCTACACGTGGAATTCCACTTTCCTCTTCTGTACTCAAGCCACCCAGTTTCCAGTGCGACCTCAGGTTGAGCCCAAGGTTTAAACACCAGACTTAAATAGCCGCCTGCGCGCGCTTTACGCCCAATAATTCCGGACAACGCTTGCCCCCTACGTATTACCGCGGCTGCTGGCACGTAGTTAGCCGGGGCTTTCTTCTCAGGTACCGTCACTCCGGTAGCAGTTACTCTACCGGACGTTCTTCCCTGGCAACAGAGCTTTACGATCCGAAAACCTTCATCACTCACGCGGCGTTGCTCCGTCAGGCTTTCGCCCATTGCGGAAGATTCCCTACTGCTGCCTCCCGTAGGAGTCTGGGCCGTGTCTCAGTCCCAGTGTGGCCGTTCACCCTCTCAGGTCGGCTACGCATCGTCGCCTTGGTGGGCCGTTACCCCACCAACTAGCTAATGCGCCGCAGGCCCATCCCTCAGTGACAGATTGCTCCGTCTTTCATTCTTCTCTCAGGAGAAAAAAGAAATTATCCGGTATTAGCTACCGTTTCCGGTAGTTATCCCAGTCTGAAGGGCAGGTTGCCTACGTGTTACTCACCCGTCCGCCGCTAAGTTATTTTGAAAGCAAGCTTTCAAAATAACTCCGCTCGACTTGCATGTATTAGGCACGCCGCCAGCGTTCGTCCTGAGCCAGGATCAAACTCTCCAATTAGTATTGAAAAGAGCGATATGCTCATTTTGAAACATCTGACGAGAAAATTAATTCTCTAATTTTGGATATCACTTACGTGATTTCCTACTCACTCGTTGTTCAGTTTTCAAAGATCAAGTTCTCGTTGGCGCCGTTTAATGTCTCAGCAGCAACTCTTATACTATATCATGTTCGGCTATTTAATGTCAAGCTCTTTTTTTAACTTCTTTTTCGAGCTCGGCATGTGTATTTCTTGGCCGGACTTAGAATATATCATGTATGGAGAAGCATTGCAAGAGTTTTTTTATATAAAATCAAAAGCATAAAACATCATCTATGTATTATCGTATTATAATAACTACCTCCACTTATCATCTAATTATCTAGAAAGTAAAAAACAACTGCAGAAGATAACAGTTGTTTTTTTAGAAGAAGCTTAGACGATTCTAGATTAATTCCGCTTCCTTTGCTCCAGTAATTACGGCAACGATATTGTTTCGAAGGGCATCTGCATCGTGCGCTTCGTATGGATCCACTTTGAAAACAACAGCATCTGCAATAAAGCCTTCTGCAATTTGCCCCAGCTCGTTACCGCTCCCCAGAATATCAGCAGCACTTTTAGTCGCAGCCTGCCACGCTTCTCTCCGAGTTAAGCCATAATCAATCAATGTATCCAGTTCTTGAAGGTTATAGCCATGTAGTGCAGGTGTGGCATAATCTGTACCGAATCCAATACGAACGCCTTCTCTTTTTGCATAATGAATGGCCTTGGAATGACATTCGGTAGCTCGGGCAGCTCGGTCGCAAATGATCGGGTTTAACGCTAGAACGCCTTTTGGGTCTGCAGCAATACGATAAATTGATGTGGTGGGCACAAACGCTACCCCCGAGTTAGCAAGTCTTCCTGCCTGATCCTCAGTTAAAAACATCCCATGCTCTATTGATGCCACGCCGGCCTGGATGGACCAGTCTATCGTCACTCCACCCCAGGTATGAACCAGTACCTTCTTATCATGGGCATGTGCATTACGAACAATGAACGCGAACTCTTCTTCGGAAAAGATCGGGTCAACGACTTTCTCGGTAGGTGCTCCAAGCCCGCCTGTGGCCATGATTTTTATCCAACCCGCTCCTGTAGCAAAGATTTCCGCCATGCGTTGTTCTAAATGCTTGAGACCACGGGCATCTGCTGCTCCAATCATATCGCTACTGGCCTGCACTCTTAATGGATGCTGATATTGCTGAACAAGATGCTGCACTGTGCTCGGCAGAATCCCACCTGCATCACGGGCAGTCGTTACACCCGTCCTAAGAGTAGCTTCAAAAGCTTGTGCCTGCATAATTTCGATCTGGTTGGCATCGCGCTTCAATTGATCAGAGTGGTCAAAATCTGTCCAAGCTAAATGCGTATGAAGATCAATAATACCCGGACTTAGCCACAGATCTGTTCCTGCAAGATTTGACTCCACTTGATGCGGCTCCGCTTCAGTAATGGATGAAAAACGACCATCCTTTATCACGACATCAAAACGTCTGCCTTCGATACCTGCTATAAAAATATCATTGAACGTTTGCAGCTCTGGATGCTTAAGGATCATCTTCATTCCCCCCATGCCAGCCGAACAGCTGCTAATGCCTGAACAGGGTCTTGTTTCAACAGTTCGGCAAGCGTGGATATAGCCTTCTCCACACTTTGCCGCTCAGCATTCGTTCCAAAATGGTTGATCCGCAGAAGATGGCCAAATAATTCTCCGTCTCCGGGAGCCACAATGCCTATAGGCTGCTCAATCCGCAACTCTTGCTTTTCAGAAATCCGCACCGTTGTAGTCAGCGTAGAATAATGTCTGCTGTCCTTTTGCCAAGGCTCAAGCCCCAAGGATTTAATACCAGCTACAGCAGCTGCTGCGGCTCGCTCATGGCGTTTGATTACTTGATCCAATCCTTCTTCTTCAATTCGTGTCAAAGCTTGAATCAAGGCTCTAGCCTCCAGCGTAGGAATGTTTGGGGCAACCCGCAGTGGCGCGGCGTCTCCCAGTGATGGTTTCAGATCCAGCAAGGATAAAATAGAATTGCGTGGAGCATTTTCATTCGACTCAAGAAATTCCCAGCCACGTGGAGAAATACTTACGGCACTAACACCGTTGGGTCCAGCTAAGGCTTTTTGCGCACCTATAACTGCAAAATCAACGGACCATTCATCCACCAGCAGGGCCTCTCCCCCAACCGCAGATACGGAGTCCGACACAGTAATAAGATTGAATTCTTTTGCAATTTCAAATATTTCTTTAGCAGGATTAGAGCCTCCAGTAACCACTTCAGCTTGAACAAAAGAAAGGGCACAAGGTTTAAACTCCTTAATTGCGGAAGCAACTTGGTCGCTAGTGACCACTTCATCAAAAGGAACCTTTACTTCAACAACCGTTGCTCCACCCCGCTCAAGCCATTTTCCAAATAAACTTCCATAGGGACCTGTTACTATATTTACAATGGTTCGACCAGGTGCAGCTATTCCGGCGGCTACCGCCTCGATTCCAAGGATTGCCTCAGCCGGGATGATAACTGGAGGGTGCTCAGTAAACAAAACTTTGGAAATTAAATGTGTTAGCTTATTGTACTCAGCCAGTGAAAGTGGCACGTATCCTTTATGTTCTCGGTTCATAAGAAAACCTCCTGATGTACTTTATTTTGGCATTTTCGGAACCGCTGACAACAGCTCATAACTGTATTCATGTTTAGGACGGATGAAGAATTGGTCCCGCGGACTCTGCTCCACGAGCTTTCCTTGCCGCATAACTGCTACCGTATCACTAATTGCATTGATTACACCTAGATCATGAGAAATAAAAAGCATGGTGAGATTAAGCTCAGCCTTCAGCGTATTAAACAGTTCGAGCACACTAAGCTGCACAGATACATCCAACGCACTTGTAGGTTCATCCGCGATCAGGATGCTTGGCTCAACACTTAATGCACGAGCGATCGCTATCCGTTGACGCTGGCCGCCGGAAAATTCATGTGGGAATTTGTCTAAGGCCTTCTGTTCTAAATGAACTTGATTCAAAAGCTCTTTGCATCTTTGTTCAACACCTGTACGCCCCACTATCTTATGAAACAATAAGGGCTCGGAAAGAATTTGCCTAATCGAATGTTTAGGATTTAGCGAAGCATCTGGATTTTGGAATATCATCTGGATTGTTTTGTGCTGCTCACGGCTTCTTTTCTTTTTTAATTCTTGGGTACCCAACAGAATCTGCCCCTCATTTGGGGCAATCAGTCCAGCAATTACTCGCGCCAGCGTAGATTTCCCTGATCCGGATTCTCCAACAAGCCCAAGGGTGGTGTGCTGCTCAAGATTCAGATTGATACGATCCAGTGCAGTAAAGCCGCCATAATCAACAGTTAAATCTTTTATTTGCAAGGCTAATTTCATGATTCTCTACTCCTTTCAAGCTCTGGCAAAGGAAGCACCGAATCAATCAGCATCTGTGTGTAAGGGTCTTTCGGATTTTGCAAAATATCAAGGGTATTGCCCTGCTCAACAATCTGTCCCTGTTTCATTACACATAGCCGTGAACACAAGTTTGCTGCAATCGCTAGGTTATGCGTAACAAATACCATGGCAAAACTGAGCTCATGCTGGAGGCTCGTGATCGTCTCAATAATTTGCCGTTGAACCGTGACGTCCAGCGCCGTTGTCGGTTCATCACAGAGAAGTATGCCTGGCTTGCACGCCAGTGCCAGAGCGATGACTACCCGTTGACACTGACCGCCTGACAGCTGACTCGGATACCGGTCCTTTTTCTTCAATGAATCGGGGAGACCAAGCCTTTCGAGCAGTTCCAGTGCAATTACCCGCGAGGTCTTACGGCTTACTCTCTGTCTGTAATACACAACTTCAGCCAGTTGTTTGACAACCGTACAGAGCGGATCAAGCGCACCTCTTGGATCTTGAAATACCATTGCACTGCTTACGGCACTTTTAATGGTGCCACCAGTCTGTTCAACACCATTTGGAAGCAAGCCTAAAATTGCACGCAGTGTAAGTGATTTTCCTGATCCCGATTCACCTACTAATCCCAGACTCTCCCCTTTACCCAGCGAAAAACTAACATTATTGACCAATCTCTCATTTGACTTAGCTGCCAGCGATAGCGCCTCTATTTCTAAAATGGGTTGTATAGACATCATTTTTTCCTCCATATGTCTGCCAAACCATCACCTAGGAGCGACAAAGCTATCCCCGTATACACCACTGCAAATCCCGGCACGGCCGAGAGCCACCAAGCTGTAGTGATGAAGGGCTGTCCATCTGAAATCATTGTCCCCCAGTCAGGAGTTGGCGGTGTAATGCCGATACCAAGATACCCGAGCGTAACAATGGCAACAAGCAATCCAATCATATCTGTCATAAGGACGACCACGGCTTGCGGAAGTACATTAGGCAGGAGATGACGTAAAATAATTTTCACTCCAGGTAGCCCTAAGGTTTGAGCGGATGCCACCCATTCCTGATTGCGAAAAGAAGCACTAAGACCTCTGACGACACGGGCAAAGACAATCCATCCTACAAAGATAAAAGTAATATAAATGCCTCGTTCTCCTGCTCCACTAGCAAAAGCAACGATAATAACGATCAGATAAAAAGGAAAGGCGATGAATGTATCTGACAACAGCGTAATAACTGTATCGATCCATTTGCCGTAATATCCTGCCAGCATTCCTAGAAATACACCTGTGCAAAAGGGAATGATTTCTGCCAAGACCATGATTTTCAAATCAGTCCTCGCTGCATAGATCAGTCTAGTAAACAAATCACGCCCTAACTGATCAGTTCCCAACCAATGTTCGGCTGACGGAGGCTGTAAAAAGGCACTCAAATTTTGCTCAGAGGGGTCATAAGGACTTATATAAGGTATAAACACAGTCAAGAGAATAAGAGCTGCAAACATAATAATTCCCACTAAAAGTGAAGGGGTATTCCATATTCGCTTTAAGCCGCTTGTTACCTTACCGTCTTCATACAATCGCGAGTCTAGTCTTATAGTTTTCATTGTTTTCCTTTCGTTCTGGGATCAAGCCACCAGGAAATGATTTCAATCAAGAGACTGATGATCACAACAGATAGCGCACAGTAAAGTGCTATTCCTTGAATAACCGGAAAGTCCCGTTTCGAAATTGAAGTGAACAATAAGCTGCCAATTCCCTTAATTCCAAATACCTGCTCAACGACCAAGGTGCCTCCGATTAAATAAGAAATATTCACACCCAGCAGCATTAGCGTAGGAAGAGCAGAGTTGCGCAGCACATGTTTAAATAAAATAACCCTGTTTGGTATGCCCGCAGCCTTAAGGGTGACTACAAAATCCGATTCTAACACTTCAAGCATCTGCGCTCTTAATGAACGAACAAGCGTAGGAACCTGTGAAAAAGCAACAGTGATTGCTGGAAGTGCAAGACTATGCAAGGTTCCGACCCACCCTTCACTTACTCCCCCAACAGGGAACCAGCCAAGCCGGACACTAAAGAGCAAAATTAAAAGTAAGCCAACCCAGAAGATTGGCATACCTAGAGTAATTGTAGGAAAAATACGTATCAAATGGTCCAGCAGTTTATCCTTATGCGTAGCGGCTACCGTAGCGAGCAGAAGAGATACAAAAATCGCCAACACACAAGCCATCACGATGAGCAGCAAAGTAACAGGGGCCCGTTGTGTAATCAACTCTCTTGTTGATGTCCCCATAATAATGGAGTTTCCAGTATCTCCTCGAGTAAACAGCGTCTTCACAAATCGGATGAATTGCTCCCATAAAGGGAGGTCCAGCCCAAGAGTATGATGCATACTCTTGAGCGCCTCAGGGGTGCTGTATTCTCCCAAAATCATTTTTGCTGGATCTCCCGGCACGATTCGAATGATGAAAAAGACTGCTATCATTACACAGAAGATCACTGCCAATGCTTTTATAAGAGATATCACAAGCCAGTTATAAGAACCCTTGCTTCCTTTCGGTTGATTTAACGCCTGCTTAAGATTCATCATTGGCTGATGCGGACATCTTCGAAACGGGCACTGCCGTTCGGTAGAACAACGAGACCGTCAACTGAAGAACGAATACCTTTTAAAACATCTGGATAGTAAAGCGGAATATACGGAACTTCATCAGCAAGGGTCTGCAGCAGCTTAGTATAGATTTGTGCACGTTCATCGCCATCCGCAGTTTTTTGTCCCTCATATAGAAGCTTCGTAACTTCATTATTTGTATAATGCGTCCAATATGATTTGCTGAAGCCTTCCGGATCAGTTTGGAAAGCAATAATTGAGTTCGCTTCAGGGGAATCCGCCTGACCGCTGTTCAGCATTGCCGCAAAATCATATGCGAAGAAACGTTCACGGAAAGTGGCAAGTTCAATCGATTCAATCTCAATCTTAATCCCGATCGTTTGACCCGCTGCCTGAATAATTTGTGCCTCTTGAGCTCTTGTGCTATTACCGGATGCTACAAGTAATTTGGTAGTGAAGCCATTAGGGAAGGCAGATTTTGCAAGCTCCTCCTTGGCTGCTTCGATATTAAAGTTCAGTGCTTTGATTGTATCATTTGCGTTATAAGGAATCGTTGTTGGCAGCAATGAGTTTGCTGTTTGTGCATAACCAAAGGTTAGCGCCTTGGTCAAGCCCTCACGATCAAGCGCCAGCGCCAGAGCGCGACGGACATGCACATCAGAAAAATGTTCATCCAACGTATTAAAGAACAATTGCTCTGTCACCCAACTACCGTTAGTAACTACTTTAGTGTCAGCCCCATCTTTAATCTCATTGGCATTTTGCAGAGCCAAAGATTCAATAGCATTAACTTCTCCAGCCTTCAGCTGGTTAATCGCTTGGCTGTCATCTTCAATCAGCTTATAAACAAGCTTATCAATATAGGGTTTACCTTCTTGCCAGTAGAATGTATTCTTAGTGAAGGTCAGATCACCTGCAGTGTCCCATGTTTCAACAACAAAAGGTCCCGTACCGATTGGTTTCTTGAAGAATTCTTCTTCGGATACTCCACCGAAATTGTTAGGAAGGATACCATTTGAGAAATTAGATAGCTCCGAGATAAATGGTGTATAAGGCTCTTTAAGTGTAATAACAAGCGTTTTGTTATCTTGCGCTTTGATTGTGTCGACCTTTGCAGATATTGCCAGCGGGCCGCCTACCTTCAAGTGCCGCTCAAGAGAGAAAACAGCATCTTCTGCAGTCACATCCGTACCATTTGAAAACTTCAAACCATCACGAAGCTCGAATGTATACGTCAGACCATCTTCACTGATAGTATGTGACTTAGCAAGCCAATCTACAATTTCACCTTCGCTGTCAAAAGCGACTAATGATTCAAAGACTTTGTCGATTGCAAAAGCATTGTTGGACGTAATCTGATTATGCAAATCCAGCGAAGTTACAGAAGCAGGTCGTCCATAGACGAAAGTCCCTCCCGTTGCAGGCTCTGCAGTTTGAGGACTTTGAGTTGCCGGACTCGCACTTTCCTGTGCCTCTTTATTTGAATCAGCCTTATTATTAGACCCCGAGCACCCTGCAATTAACATCAATAGCAAAACTGCTATTGCCCCCAACAGAATCGGTTTCTTAATAGATACACTAAAGTATGACATAATTTGCTCCCCCTATAATTCTTATATGTTTAGTATGAATTGTATTATGGGTTAAACACTGTAGTCTGTCAAACATAATTTAATTTGCAACAATCCTAAAGTAAATATACATAACAAAAAGACCACTGTCGATTACTCAACAGTGGTCTTGTGTGCTTGGCAACGTCCTACTCTCCCAGGACCCTTCGGTCCAAGTACCATCGGCGCTGGAGGGCTTAACGGTCGTGTTCGGGATGGGTACGCGTGGAACCCCTCCGCTATCGCCACCAAACATGCGTCTGTGAAACAGACGCTGCCGCGTGAAATTCGGTTCATCACCAGAAGTGACAATGAATTTCTAAGCGTGTTACAGGCTTGATGCCTGAAAACTGAATCCGAAACGAATTTGCATTCTAAGTATAGGATAAGCCCTCGACCGATTAGTATTGGTCAGCTCCATGCATTGCTGCACTTCCACCTCCAACCTATCTACCTCGTCGTCTTCAAGGGGTCTTACTAATTGGGAAATCTCATCTTGAGGGGGGCTTCACGCTTAGATGCTTTCAGCGCTTATCCCGTCCGTACGTAGCTACCCAGCCATGCTCCTGGCGGAACAACTGGTGCACCAGCGGTACGTCCATCCCGGTCCTCTCGTACTAAGGACAGCTCCTCTCAAATTTCCTGCGCCCACGACAGATAGGGACCGAACTGTCTCACGACGTTCTGAACCCAGCTCGCGTACCGCTTTAATGGGCGAACAGCCCAACCCTTGGGACCTACTTCAGCCCCAGGATGCGATGAGCCGACATCGAGGTGCCAAACCTCCCCGTCGATGTGGACTCTTGGGGGAGATAAGCCTGTTATCCCCAGGGTAGCTTTTATCCGTTGAGCGATGGCCCTTCCATGCGGTACCACCGGATCACTAAGTCCGACTTTCGTCCCTGCTCGACTTGTAGGTCTCGCAGTCAAGCTCCCTTATGCCTTTGCACTCTGCGAATGATTTCCAACCATTCTGAGGGAACCTTGGAACGCCTCCGTTACTCTTTAGGAGGCGACCGCCCCAGTCAAACTGCCCGCCTGACACGGTCCCCGTACCCGGTAAGGGTACTAGGTTAGAACCTAGATACGATCAGGGTGGTATCCCAACGGCGCCTCCACCGAAGCTTGCGCTCCGATTTCTACGGCTCCCACCTATCCTGTACAGATCGTACCCAAATTCAATATCAAGCTGCAGTAAAGCTCCATGGGGTCTTTCCGTCTTGTCGCGGGTAACCTGCATCTTCACAGGTATTAAAATTTCACCGGATCTCTCGTTGAGACAGCGCCCAAGTCGTTACGCCATTCGTGCGGGTCAGAATTTACCTGACAAGGAATTTCGCTACCTTAGGACCGTTATAGTTACGGCCGCCGTTTACTGGGGCTTCGGTTCATAGCTTCGGGTTACCCCTAACCACTCCCCTTAACCTTCCAGCACCGGGCAGGCGTCAGCCCGTATACTTCGCCTTGCGGCTTCGCACAGACCTGTGTTTTTGCTAAACAGTCGCTTGGGCCTTTTCACTGCGGCCCCCTCGTGCTATTCACACTACCGGGGCACCCCTTCTCCCGAAGTTACGGGGTCATTTTGCCGAGTTCCTTAACGAGAGTTCTTCCGCGCGCCTTAGAATTCTCTTCTCGCCTACCTGTGTCGGTTTGCGGTACGGGCACCTTCTCCTGGCTAGAGGCTTTTCTTGGCAGTGTGAGATCATGACCTTCGCTACTACAATTTTCGCTCCCCATCACAGCCCAGCCTTAACGATGTGCGGATTTGCCTACACATCAGCCTCACTGCTTAGACGGACATCCATCAGTCCGCGTCACTACCCTCCTGCGTCACCCCATCGCTCATAGCGGATTACGGTGGTACAGTAATTTCAAACTGTTGTCCTTCGACTACGCCTTTCGGCCTCGCCTTAGGTCCCGACTTACCCTGAGCGGACGAGCCTTCCTCAGGAAACCTTGGGCTTTCGGCGGATCAGATTCTCACTGATCTTTTCGTTACTCATACCGGCATTCTCACTTGTGTAGTGTCCAGCGCTCTTTTCAGTACACCTTCAACCCCTACACAACGCTCCCCTACCCCAGATACATACGTATCTAGCCATAGCTTCGGTGGTGTGTTTAGCCCCGTTACATTTTCGGCGCAGAGTCACTCGACCAGTGAGCTATTACGCACTCTTTCAATGGTGGCTGCTTCTAAGCCAACATCCTGGTTGTCTGTGCAACTCCACATCCTTTCCCACTTAACACACACTTGGGGACCTTAGCTGATGGTCTGGGCTGTTTCCCTTTTGACAATGGATCTTAGCACTCACTGTCTGACTCCCGGCAATAAGTATATGGCATTCGGAGTTTGACTGAGCTTGGTAATCCTTGCGGACCCCGCACCCAATCAGTGCTCTACCTCCACTACTCTTATACCGAGGCTAGCCCTAAAGCTATTTCGGGGAGAACCAGCTATCTCCGAGTTCGATTGGAATTTCTCCGCTACCCCCACCTCATCCCCGCACTTTTCAACGTACGTGGGTTCGGGCCTCCAGTGCGTGTTACCGCACCTTCACCCTGGACAGGGGTAGATCACACGGTTTCGGGTCTACGTCCACATACTCAATCGCCCTATTCAGACTCGCTTTCGCTGCGGCTCCACCTTCTCGGCTTAACCTTGCATGTTAAACGTAACTCGCCGGTTCATTCTACAAAAGGCACGCCATCACCCATAGATCGGGCTCTGACTTTTTGTAAGCACACGGTTTCAGGTTCTATTTCACTCCCCTTCCGGGGTGCTTTTCACCTTTCCCTCACGGTACTGTTTCACTATCGGTCGCCAGGTAGTATTTAGCCTTAGCAGATGGTCCTGCTGGATTCATACGGGGTTTCACGTGCCCCGCACTACTCGGGATCCGTCTCGGAGAGAACACAGTTTAGGTTACAGGGCTTTTACCTCTATCGCGGGCCTTTCCAGACCTCTTCACCTACCATATTCCTTTGTAACTCCATGTGAGACGTCCCACAACCCCTAAGAGCAAGCTCTTAGGTTTAGGCTGTTCCGCGTTCGCTCGCCGCTACTGACGGAATCACTATTGTTTTCTCTTCCTCAGGGTACTTAGATGTTTCAGTTCCCCTGGTCTGCCTCTACACACCCTATGTATTCAGGTATGAGTAACTGCGAATTACCACAGCTGGGTTTCCCCATTCGGACACCCCCGGATCAAAGCTTGCTTACAGCTCCCCGAGGCAGTTTCGTTGTTCGCCACGTCCTTCGTCGGCTCCTGGCGCCTAGGCATCCTCCGTGTGCTCTTATTAGCTTAACCTTGATTTTTCCGCAGGAAAATATCATACGATGACATTCTCTTTTGGAATCATCTCACTAATAACATTTACTTGTTTGCACAAGTTGCTAAAAGATGTTCTAAAACGCAAATTCGTTTCGGTATCCAGTTTTCAAGGATCAAGTCTTACTTGAGAGCTTAAACTCTCAAAACTGAGCAACGAGTGAGTAACAGGCCTAAACCTGAGTTTTGGAAGCTGAGCTTCCGATTTGAATGTTCTCATTGCAGAGAACGATTCTCCATAGAAAGGAGGTGATCCAGCCGCACCTTCCGATACGGCTACCTTGTTACGACTTCACCCCAATCATCTACCCCACCTTCGGCGGCTGGCTCCCTTGCGGGTTACCCCACCGACTTCGGGTGTTGTAAACTCTCGTGGTGTGACGGGCGGTGTGTACAAGACCCGGGAACGTATTCACCGCGGCATGCTGATCCGCGATTACTAGCAATTCCGACTTCATGCAGGCGAGTTGCAGCCTGCAATCCGAACTGAGACCGGCTTTGATGGGATTGGCTCCACCTCGCGGCTTCGCTTCCCGTTGTACCGGCCATTGTAGTACGTGTGTAGCCCAGGTCATAAGGGGCATGATGATTTGACGTCATCCCCACCTTCCTCCGGTTTGTCACCGGCAGTCACTCTAGAGTGCCCAGCATTACCTGCTGGCAACTAAAGTTAAGGGTTGCGCTCGTTGCGGGACTTAACCCAACATCTCACGACACGAGCTGACGACAACCATGCACCACCTGTCTCCTCTGTCCCGAAGGCCGCTGCTATCTCTAGCAGATTCAGAGGGATGTCAAGACCTGGTAAGGTTCTTCGCGTTGCTTCGAATTAAACCACATACTCCACTGCTTGTGCGGGTCCCCGTCAATTCCTTTGAGTTTCAGTCTTGCGACCGTACTCCCCAGGCGGAGTGCTTACTGTGTTAACTTCGGCACCAAGGGTATCGAAACCCCTAACACCTAGCACTCATCGTTTACGGCGTGGACTACCAGGGTATCTAATCCTGTTTGCTCCCCACGCTTTCGCGCCTCAGCGTCAGTTACAGCCCAGAAAGTCGCCTTCGCCACTGGTGTTCCTCCACATATCTACGCATTTCACCGCTACACGTGGAATTCCACTTTCCTCTTCTGTACTCAAGCCACCCAGTTTCCAGTGCGACCTCAGGTTGAGCCCAAGGTTTAAACACCAGACTTAAATAGCCGCCTGCGCGCGCTTTACGCCCAATAATTCCGGACAACGCTTGCCCCCTACGTATTACCGCGGCTGCTGGCACGTAGTTAGCCGGGGCTTTCTTCTCAGGTACCGTCACTCCGGTAGCAGTTACTCTACCGGACGTTCTTCCCTGGCAACAGAGCTTTACGATCCGAAAACCTTCATCACTCACGCGGCGTTGCTCCGTCAGGCTTTCGCCCATTGCGGAAGATTCCCTACTGCTGCCTCCCGTAGGAGTCTGGGCCGTGTCTCAGTCCCAGTGTGGCCGTTCACCCTCTCAGGTCGGCTACGCATCGTCGCCTTGGTGGGCCGTTACCCCACCAACTAGCTAATGCGCCGCAGGCCCATCCCTCAGTGACAGATTGCTCCGTCTTTCATTCTTCTCTCAGGAGAAAAAAGAAATTATCCGGTATTAGCTACCGTTTCCGGTAGTTATCCCAGTCTGAAGGGCAGGTTGCCTACGTGTTACTCACCCGTCCGCCGCTAAGTTATTTTGAAAGCAAGCTTTCAAAATAACTCCGCTCGACTTGCATGTATTAGGCACGCCGCCAGCGTTCGTCCTGAGCCAGGATCAAACTCTCCAATTAGTATTGAAAAGAGCGATATGCTCATTTTGAAACATCTGACGAGAAAATTAATTCTCTAATTTTGGATATCACTTGCGTGATTTCCTACTCACTCGTTGTTCAGTTTTCAAAGATCAAGTTCTCGTTGGCGCCGTTTAATGTCTCAGCAGCAACTCTTATACTATATCATGTTCGGCTATTTAATGTCAAGCTCTTTTTTCAACTTCTTTTTCGAGCTCGGCATGTGTATTTCTTGGCCGGACTTATAATATATCATGTATAGAGAAGCATTGCAAGAGTTTTTTTGAAATATAATAGATAAATGAGAGACTGTGCTGCCATAAGCCTCAATACTGCGATATATAATGGCTAGCACAGCCTTATTCCCTTGTAACTACACCCTAAGCAATGATCTCTTGAATATACAATTCACGTTCCAACATCAAGTTAACTATCGTATCTTCAATTTTAACCATCGGACGTGTAGGGTTTGCGCGATCAGTGAAGATAATCTCCCCATGACGGCCATCACTTAATTTGATTCTAGTGCCATTAAAGAGATCAGTGCTCTTCTGTATAAACGTCTGCACAATCACTGGGTCAAGCTTACCGAAGCTTTCTGTCAGAATCTGCTCTAGTACCAAATAAGGAGACTGTGCTCTTCTGTAGGCTCTTTCTAAGGTCATAGCATGGAATATATCTGCTACTGCGACTACTTTAGCGTAGAAATGAATCTGACTGCCATCCAGCTTCAATGGATAACCAGAGCCATCAACCTTCTCATGATGCTGCAAGGCGGCAAGTCTTACCCCTTCATTAATCGCTGTAACATTGCGTAATAATTGATAACCATATGTAGTGTGTCGGCGAACCTCTTCTATTTCACTATTGTTAAGTGACTCCGGTTTCTGTAAAAGTGAGCTGTCTACTTTTGCATTGCCGATATCATGTAATAATCCTGCAAAAGCAATCTGCATCCAATCCTTTTGTGGGTACCCACACCACTGAGCGATTTTATAGGAGGTCAACGCGGACAACACAGCATTGTGATAGTTGTAATCCTCATATTTTAAAGTGCGCGGTGTAAACTTCAAGACATGATAATCCTTCAAATAACCTATTAGTGTCTCTAACTGACTGCGAAGCTCAAAAATAGGAAGTGAAGCTGCCGTTACCGATCGATAGCTGTTCTTAATAAGAGTGAGCATTTTATCGTATTCATCATGTAGAGGAGAATTAGTCTTGGCCAACATCGATTCATTGATAATGGCTCCAGCTTTAGGGGAAGCTTGCTTAGCTGTTGTTTTGGCTCCATCCGAACTCGCCTCACCTTGGTCACCTTCGATTTCCACTTGCCCAATCAAAAAAGCCTGTAAAATATCTAGATCACGAGGGAGCAATATTTTTCCCTTAGTGAATAAAGTCCCCCCTAAAGGTGTAATTACATCCTTTATTATCTTTGAGCCTGCTTTAACTTCTCCAACCAATATATTTGGCATATACTCAGCCCCTTAATTTCTATAAGCCGTACACCCAGCATTACCTCACATTGATAAGACAGATAATTTCTGAGAAATTAGTACTTTATAGGATTCTATTGGCTAATTATAGTACGGATAAATGGAAGACACTAGTGCAGTGAAAACTATTCTTTCAAAATATTTATTTTATTTTTTGAAGCATCGGTCATTCAAAAAGCAGCAAAAAGAGCAAGAACTTCTGTAATAGAAGCCCTTGCTCTTTTTTGAATTCAACCTATTCTAAGTCAGTGTCTTCGTCCTCAGTCAGGATCTCAGGCTGATCAATATCGCCAGATTCCTCGACTGTATCTTGCCCATCCAGGCCTTCTTGCCCTTCCAAGCCTTCCAGACCTTCCACTTCCTCAGACTCATCCTCTTCGTTCTTGTCAGCTCTACACAGGGTAGCTACTGCGTCATCCTCACGGATGTTAATCAGCTTAACCCCTTGAGCATAACGGCCCATAGTAGAAATTCCATCCATGCTGGTACGAATCAGGGTGCCGCTAGTCGTAATGATCATTAAGTCTTCATCCTTCTTAACGACCTTAAGACCCACTACAGGACCATTCTTATCGGTGAGATTAATGGTCTTGATCCCTTTACCGCCACGAGTCTGTGAACGATAATCACCGGCTGGTGTCCGTTTACCATAACCCTTGGTAGTAACAATCAGAACCTCAAGCTCCTTATCGACACAGTCCATACCAATGACATGGTCATTACCGTCAAGCGTAATACCCTTAACGCCAGTCGCGCTACGTCCCATAGAACGCACATCATTCTCTGAGAACGTAATCGACATTCCGCGAGCTGTACCGATAATGAGATTTTGCTGTCCATCAGTCAGCTTAACCTCGATCAGGGAATCTTCTTCACGAAGATTAATAGCAATAAGACCGCCTTTACGGATGTTGTTATAATCCCCAAGAGGCGTCTTCTTCACGATACCCTCGCGGGTAGCAAAGAATAAATATTTGTCGCTATCGCCATCTTCCACTTGGATTACCGCACTAATCTTCTCACCTTGTTCGATTTGAATCAGGTTGATGATTGGCGTCCCCCGGGCTGTACGGCCCAATTCTGGGATCTCATAAGCTTTAATCCGGTAAACTTTACCCTTATCGGTAAAGAACATCAGATAGTTATGAGAGTTACTCACGAAGAGATGCTCCACAAAATCCTGGTCCTTGGTGTCCATCCCCATGACTCCGCGACCTCCGCGCTTCTGACTGCGGTAGGTGCTGACAGGTAGACGTTTGATATATCCTGTATGTGTAATAGTGATAACAACCTCTTCACGTGGAATAAGGTCTTCATCCAGGATACTTTCTTCACCAACCGTAATCTCTGTCCGGCGTTCATCAGAATATCTATCACGGATATCCTGCAGCTCGTTGCTGATGATTTCCAGTACAAGATGCTCGTTAGCCAGAATTTCACGGTACTCTGCAATTTTAACGATCAATTCGTTATATTCATTCTCGATCTTTTCCCGTTCCAGACCGGTCAGACGTTGCATCCGCATATCGAGGATAGCCTGAGCCTGCTCTAAACTGAGGCTAAAGGTGCTCATTAAGCCTTCGCGGGCTATATCAGTTGTCCGTGAAGCACGGATTAACGCAATCACTTCATCCAGATGATCAAGCGCAATGCGCAGACCTTCTAAGATATGAGCGCGTGCTTCAGCTTTTTTAAGATCAAATATAGTACGACGACGAATAACTTCAATCTGGTGCTGCAAATAATGATAAAGTACATCACGCAGATTAAGAATTTTCGGCTCGTTATTTACGATGGCAAGCATGTTGATCCCAAATGTGGATTGCATAGAAGTATGTTTATATAGATTGTTTAATACTACATTTGGATTAACATCGCGTCTCATCTCAACAACTACACGCATACCGTTACGGTCAGACTCATCTCGAAGATCCGTTATACCTTCGATCCGTTTCTCACGTACTAATTCTGCGATTTTTTCAACCAATCTTGCTTTGTTAACCTGGTATGGAAGCTCATGCACAATGATGCGAGCCTTGCCGTTGTTCTCTTCGATCGTTGCCTTCGCACGCATGGTTACTGAACCACGCCCCGTACGATAAGCCTGACGAATGCCCTCACGACCCAAAATATATCCAGCCGTAGGGAAATCCGGACCTTGGATAAACTCCATCAATTCCATTGGCGTGATATCAGGATTCTTAATCATCGCCTGCACACCATCGATAACTTCACCAAGGTTATGCGGTGGAATATTAGTAGCCATACCTACAGCAATACCAGATACCCCATTTACGAGCAGATTCGGATAACGGGCTGGCAATACAACCGGCTCATTCTCTTCACCATCATAGTTGGGTGCGAAGTCAACTGTCTCTTTGTTCAAATCACGAAGCATTTCGCCTGCAATCTTGGAAAGACGGGCTTCTGTGTACCGCATCGCCGCGGCCATATCACCATCAATCGAACCAAAGTTCCCGTGACCGTCTACAAGCATATAGCGCATCGAGAAATCCTGAGCCATCCGTACCATTGTTTCATAGACAGCTGAGTCACCGTGAGGGTGGTACTTACCAATAACCTCACCGACGATTCTTGCAGATTTCTTATGAGGCTTATCCGCAGACATTCCAAGCTCCGACATCGCAAACAAAATGCGTCGGTGAACCGGCTTGAGTCCGTCCCGCACATCTGGCAAAGCCCGGCTAACAATGATGCTCATTGCGTAATCCATAAAGGATTCACGCATTTCCACGCCAATGTCCCGATCTTTGACTTGTGGGTTATTTTGTTCAGCCATGAGTTGCTGGACCTCCTTCAGTTAAAAAACCGCTACCCTTAATTATATTACTTTCACAAAAGTAGCACAATTAAACATGATAGCCTTTTATCTTCTAATATTGATTTCTTTTTGCGCTTATCAGGGTATTTGCCCTTTCCGCAAATATCTTTACTACATAGACTGTAAAGACAAGAAACACGGTTTTATTATCCTAATATCGCTCGATAAGGCATAACCCCATATCCTTATATTATACCATTGTTTAGGTAGCTTGTCCTGATTTTCAGCTGTCAAAGATTATGCTGCCACTGCATTTTTTACAACAAGGAACCCAAAGGACCTATTCCTGCACAAAACTCATAAGGAGGAAGATAATGAAGATTCAACGCGTCCCAAGCAAATGGGCTAAAACGAAAGTCATCCTTCAAAATCACTCTCTATTGCAATATGTGCCTGATACCCGTAAATTCGATGTCAATGCTCTTAAGGAGATGCTTGCGTTATATACAATGGTCTATATTAAGCCAGATCGAGGAAGTTATGGTATCGGTGTAATGAGAGCTGAGCAGCGTACTGTAACTCTTAGCACTAGCAAACAGAAAGCTGAACACGGTACCGACCTCGATAATGTTAATAAAGAAGAGCCCGAAGAACAGATCTTGTATATTTTAAGATATGGGAAGACTGCGGAAGTGTTTTTCTCACCAGAAGAGCTGTATGAGAACTTACAGAAACGAATTCAGAATCGAACCTATTTGATTCAAAAAGGGATTGACCTTCTGCGTCATCATGACCGCCCTTTTGATCTTCGGGTTCTTACCCAAAAGACACCATCAGGAGTATGGGAAACAACAGGAATGCTTGGAAGAGTAGCTGCCCCTCAAAAAATCGTCACCAATTATCACAGTGGAGGCAGTATCCTTTCCGTAAGTACTCTACTAAAAAATTATATGCCACCCTCTGAAGTCCTAGTTACGATCAATCACTTAAAAGCTTTGGGTATACAAATCGCGACACAGCTTCAATCTGCCTATCCAGGAATCAAAGAGATTGGTCTGGATATTGCCATGGATCAACATCTGGATATGTGGCTGCTGGAAGTCAACACTCTTCCGTCCATTGCTGTATTCAAATTATTTCCTGATAAATCAATCTATCGTAAAATACATCGCTATGCCGTAGCCTATGGACGTGTAAAAGCAAGAAAATCCCCTTATTCGACCCGCAATAAACAATCTACAAGAGCCTAAAAAGAAGCTTGAAATCAAAGAACCTCCAGCGTTCTCATTCCGTTAGGAATAGAAGCCGGAGGTTGTATTAAATATTGTTCTTACACATCAAGGTATCTAACGTTCTTGGCATGCTCATGGATAAAGTCACGTCTTGGTTCAACATTGTCACCCATAAGTGTATCAAAAATACTATCTGCCAGCATTGCATCTTCAATCGTAACCTGGAGCATCATACGGGTTTCTGGGTCCATCGTTGTGTCCCAAAGTTGGGTTGCATTCATCTCTCCCAAACCTTTGTAACGTTGGACGTTAACCTTAGCATTTTCTCCAAAAGAAGCGATAATATCATCGCGTTCCTTCTCGCTGCCTGCGTAGCGGATAACCTTATTGCGCTCAATCTTAAAAAGAGGAGGCTGTGCAATATAGATATAACCCGCGTCTACTAGCTTCCGCATGTAACGATAGAAGAACGTTAATAATAGCGTTCTAATATGGGCTCCATCGACGTCGGCATCGGTCATAATAACCACTTTATGGTAGCGAGCCTTCGATAAGTCAAAGTCATCGCTGATCCCTGTGCCCAAAGCCGTAATGATGGCGCGTATCTCAGCGTTAGATAAAATACGGTCAAGGCGAGCTTTTTCAACGTTTAGGATCTTACCACGCAACGGTAGAATCGCTTGGAAATGGCGATCCCGGCCTTGCTTAGCCGATCCACCCGCTGAGTCACCTTCGACGATGTATAGTTCACTGATCGAGGCATCCTTGGATGAACAGTCGGCGAGTTTACCAGGCAGAGCACTCACTTCAAGCGCGCTCTTCCGACGGGTTAACTCACGTGCCTTACGGGCAGCTTCTCGTGCGCGCGACGCGGAAAGTGACTTCTCAAGAACGCGGCGTGATACTGCTGGGTTTTCTTCCAGGAACTCTTGTAATTTCTCTCCGAACAGTGATTCTACGATACCCCGCACTTCACTATTTCCGAGCTTAGTTTTCGTTTGACCTTCGAATTGTGGATCTGGAATTTTGACAGAAATAATGGCTGTCAATCCTTCACGCACGTCATCACCAGTCAGATTCGAATTGCTATCCTTCAGTACTCCCGCTTTACGAGCATAATCGTTGATGATACGGGTCAGCGCACTTTTAAAGCCGGATTCATGCGTTCCGCCCTCATGCGTATTAATATTATTCGCAAAAGAGTAGATGTTCTCAGTATACGAATCGTTATATTGGAGAGCCACTTCAACTTGGATCATATCGCGTGAGCCTTCCACGTAGATCGGATCCTCATGTAGTGCTTCTTTTTTCTCATTCAAATATTTCACATATTCAACGATACCACCCTCGTATTTGAACACGTTGGTGACATCCGTCCGCTCATCATGAAGCGAAAGCTCGATTCCTTTGTTTAGAAAAGCTAGCTCCCGAATACGAGTAAGCAGTGTCGAATATTCAAAAACTGTGGTTTCCGTAAATATTTCAGGATCCGGATGAAAGGTTGTAGTCGTTCCTGTCTCATCTGAATCGCCAACAATTTTGATATCATACTGCGGTGCACCACGTCTATATTCCTGTTGGTAGATATGACCGTCACGTTTGACCTTAACAAGGACCTTTTCAGACAAGGCATTCACTACAGAGATACCCACACCATGCAAACCACCGGAAACTTTATATCCGCCACCGCCGAATTTACCGCCTGCATGCAGCACGGTCATTACGACTTCAAGCGTCGACTTTTTAAGCTTTACATTCTCACCTACAGGTATGCCACGTCCATTATCGATAACAGTGATCGCGTTATCCTCATGTATAATCACTTGAATCCGGTCACAATAACCTGCGAGTGCCTCATCGATACTATTATCGACGACCTCCCATACCAAGTGATGGAGACCTTTAGAACTAGTCGAACCAATATACATGCCCGGACGTTTCCGAACCGCTTCCAGCCCTTCCAGTACCTGAATCTGGCTCTCATCATATGTCGGTTGATTCATTGACATGCCTTCACCTACTTCTTTCTGATTATCTCTTTGTTACCCAATGCAAGTTATATTTCGAGCAAAATTTTGGCTCTTTTTTTAAGAGTGGAGGAGGAAATGGGGGAGTAATACACGATATTTTTAGTTACGACAATAGATTTTGCTTCCTCTTCGCCAATCCGCTCAAGCTTCTTATCCTGCTCAGAGTGAATAACGAATTGCTTAGATACCTTGGAAGATTTCTCAATCGAAATATCAAATATAGCAATTAACTCCGAAGACCTAATGATCTTCTCCCCGCCCAAATGAATATACATGATCGTCCTCCGCTCTTTTATAACTCAACTTTTCCATCATGAACATGAAATAGGCTGGCGCCCTTTAATTTATCGGCATTCAGACCCTCAATTCCGGTAGCGGTAATGAATGTCTGTACCTTGCTTTGAAAGGTTTCAATAAGCTGGGTCTGGCGGTAAGGATCAAGCTCGGATAAAACATCATCAAGAAGCAGCACAGGATATTCTCCGATTTCCTCGTGGATCAGCTCGATTTCCGCCAGCTTAAGCGATAAAGCCGTGGTACGCTGCTGTCCTTGAGAACCGTAGACCTGAGCTTCCCTTCCGTTGATAAAAAAGGACAGGTCATCCCGATGGGGACCCGTCAGCGTCATGCCGCGCCTGATTTCTTGTTCTCTCGTTTGTGATAACTTTAACATAAAATTGTCTAATAAGACAGCTTCATCTTCCTCATCCCGATCGCCGAAAGAGGGGACATAGAGCAATTTCAGTTCTTCTCCGCCGTTCGTAATCCCCCGGTGAATGCTTTCAGCCCATATTTGCAGCTTCTTTATGAATTGTTTCCTTTTTTTGACGATTTTAACACCATGCTCTACAAGTTGAGCATCCCAGATTTCCAGAAGTTCTTTCCCTGCAGCCTCTTTTCCCCATAATTGCTTTAAGAGATTACCTCTTTGCAAGAGTATTTTTTGATACTGCTGTAGGTGAAATAGATAACTAGGCTGGACTTGGCCGATCTCCATATCAAGAAAACGCCGTCTGATACCAGGGGTCCCTTTTACAATCTCTAAATCTTCCGGTGCAAACATGACCACATTCAGAGATCCAACAAACTCACTAAGGCGCCGCTGCTCCAAGCCATTGATCTTGGCTTTTTTACCTTTGGCAGATAGGGTGAGCTCCAGCTTGAGATCGCCATACTTTCGTTCTACCTCGGCAACGATCTGAGCTGCATCTCCGGGGGCATCGAAGGAGATAAGTTCACGGTCCTTAGAGGTACGGTGGCTTTTGGTCATCGCCAGGACGAACAATGCCTCCATGAGGTTTGTTTTGCCTTGGGCGTTCTGACCCAGAATCAGATTCACATCGCCCAGGCTCTCCAGACGCAGCAGCCCGTAATTCCGATAATGCTGCAGACCGATATTTTTAACAAACACGAAATGGTTCCTCCCCTAGCGTACTACTCTTTTACTCCTCCGCCTTCAACCTCAAAGGTACCGTTATCCTGCACTTCGATTTTGTCACCCGGATAAAGTTTTCTGCCGCGCCGTTCCTCTACCTCTCCGTTGACCAGTACGTGACCTTCCTGCAATAAAGCTTTGGCCATTCCACCTGTGGATACACAATCTGCGAGTTTTAGAAATTGGTCCAGCTTAATGTATCCACTGTGGATAAGTATTTTTTTCATGGTTTTTATCCTTTCAGCCACTTATCCACATGTTCATGAATGTTGGCATTAATTTGTTGTACGGTAAGGCAAAATGATATACAAGCTATTGGTTTGGTCAAGTGGTTTCAAAATGATCGGACTCATCATCCCTGTAAATGCAATAACGAGCTGCTCACTCTCTATGACCTTTAATACATCAAGCATATATTTCGAGTTAAAAGAGATTTTGAGAGGTTCACCTTTGAAATCAATGACTTCAAGTTCCTCGCGAACTTTACCCAGCTCTGATGAGCTTGAAGAAATTTCAATACCGCCTTGATCAAGCGTCTGCATACGAACAATATTTGTTTTTTCTTCCCGGGACAGCAAATAAGCACGATCAATCGATTCGCTTAATTTTTTTGTATCTAAAGTTAGTTCTGTTTTGTAGGTTGTTGGAATAATTCTAGAAGTATCAGGATAAATCCCATCTAGGATCCGTGAATAAAACAGTACTTTGTCGATTTTGAAGAGAACTTGATTATCCGCAACGACAATATCAACCAGCATATTTTGGTCAGGGATAATTTTGCTGAGCTCATTAAGGGTTTTACCGGCAATAACAATATTTCCGAAATTGACATTTTCCGTGCCTTCAAGTTTAGCAGCTCTTGTTGCCAAGCGGTGACGGTCAGTCGCTGTAAACTTAAACTCATTGTCGCTCAGATTCCATAGTATACCCGTTAATATCGGAGTTGTCTCTTGGGTAGAAATAGAAAAGGCTGTTTGTTTAATCATATTTTTCAGCAAATCACCTGGTAGAGAGATCGTGTCATTCTCTTCAATGCTCGGTAACACAGGAAATTCTTCAGGGTCTAAACCAACCATCTGAATCTCAGTGGATCCGGAAGAAATGTACGTTTGGAATCCTTCTTTTACTTCCATGTGGATTTCTTTGGAGGGCAGCTTCTTAATAATCTCGACGAAAAATTTAGCGGGAAGAACAACACTTCCTGGCTGATCTATCTTCACGATGGTGTGGCTGTCATTCTCTGCTGGAATAAACGATTGAATAGAAATATCGGTATCACTTGCAGTTAATGTGACGCCTTGATGGCTAACTTCCAGTTTAATACCGGTCAGAATAGGGATTGTTGTTCTGCTGGATATAGCTTTGGATACGTGTTGAATGGATTCGTTGAGCTCATTTTTAAGAATGCTTATTTTCATGATTTCACTCCTAGCTGAAAAATTGGGAATTTCGATGGATTTGAGTCTGTTAATTACGCGTCTTTACATGATGAATTATTATAGTTATTTAATAGTATTAGTAGTAGGGGCGACGAATATGTGGATAACCCCACCAAACAGCATAAAATTAAGCCTACCCACATGTGTATAGATTGTGTATAGGCTCTTTGTTCCTCTTAGGAAGGATTTTTAATTTTCTCCGCAAGATTATTTACCACTTTGTACAACTCCTGATCGACCTTTAATGCCTGTGTAATTTTATCGTGCGCATGAATTACGGTCGTATGGTCACGTCCTCCGAAAGCCTCACCAATCTTAGGCAGTGAATAATCCGTTAGTTCACGGGATAGATACATTGCGATTTGACGTGGAAACGCTACGGCTTTGGTTCTTTTTCGTGCTTTGAAGTCTTCAAGGCGCAAATTGTAGTATTCTCCGACTTTTTGCTGAATATCAGCGATGGTGATCATCTTGGGACGACTGGAAGGAATAATATCCTTGAGCGCTTCAGCTGCCAAATGAGTGGTTACATCCTGGTTGGTAAGCGAAGAATAAGCAACTACCCGGATTAATGCACCCTCAAGCTCACGAATATTGGTGTCAATCTGGTTGGCAATATACATCATGGCCTCATTAGGGATATCAAGGTTCTCTGCCTTAGCCTTTTTGCGTAAAATCGCAATCCGGGTCTCCAGATCTGGTGGTTGAATATCCGTAATCAAGCCCCATTCGAACCGGGAACGCAGCCGTTCTTCCAGTGTGGGAATTTCCTTTGGTGGTCGGTCGCTGGAGATGATAATTTGCTTGCGTTCTTCGTGGAGCGCATTGAAAGTATGGAAAAACTCCTCCTGTGTAGACTCTTTTCCAGCGAGGAATTGAATGTCGTCGATAAGCAAAATGTCAACATTACGATACTTGTTACGGAAGCTTTCACCGCGGTTATCACGGATCGAATTGATAAATTCATTCGTGAATTTCTCAGACGAGATGTAAATTACCTTGTTATTTGGGTTATGTTCCAGGACATAGTGCCCAATTGCGTGCATCAAATGGGTTTTGCCCAGACCTACACCACCGTATAAAAACAAGGGATTGTATGCTTTGGCTGGTGCTTCGGCCACTGCCAGTGAGGCTGCATGCGCAAAGCGGTTCCCAGAGCCGATTACAAAGGTGTCAAAAGTGTACTTTGGATTAAGCAGATGCGTTTGTGCTTCTTCTCTTGATACTACGGGAGTCGGAGCGGATTGCTGAACCACAAGCTCAGGCGGCTTGCTTTCTTCAATCACGAATTTTACATCCACTTGTTTCCCTGTGACTTCGTAGACGGTTGCTCCTACCAGTTTGGTGTAACGACTTTCCAGCCATTCTACAGCAAACGTTGTAGGTGCCGAGATAATGAGAACCTGGGAGTTGAAGGTTATCGCTTTAGTAGCCTTAAACCAGGTATCAAAGCTCGGCTTGCTTAATTTGGTTTGAATAATCGATAAAATTTGCTGCCATAATTCGGAAGTATGGCTGTCCACAGACTGTCACTCCTTTAAATCTTCCAAATGTGGCATCAGCCATGAAGTGGAAATGTCGAAGAAAATAGGTTGGTGCTGATATTTATCCCCAGTAGGCAATATGAAGAGACAAAAAAATATGGATAAATTTGATTTGTTCACAACTTTATCCACAGCTTGTTGATAATTAAGAGAACAAACAAATCTATTCACATTCAAAAGTAATACCATCATAGCAAAACGCCCCTTATTTTTCAATGAGCAGGGCTATTTTATCCACAAATTCAAGCACTTGTGTACAATTATTAGGAACACCACTACATATTGTTGATAATTTGTTTACGGTTCGACACTTTACGCCAAAGGTTCGATAATTTTATACACAGGTTGTGCTCAACTGTGAGCAGTCGACTTTATTTTTTGATCACAGGTGGATAACTGTCATATCTTGTGGATTACTTTTTTTCTGGGGAGAGTTGTGGATAAACACCTGAGCTTGAGGGGGAGGAACAAGCCGGTTACTAGGTTGACTTTTGCTCATAAAATATGTTTAAATATATAAAGGTGTTTTCTGTAAGGATATGTCTCGATATATAAAAATGATGATTCTTGTAGATACTGTCCCTACTATAAGGACGGCTTAGTCCGTTTCTGCTTATATGACAGTAATTAAGTTCCTGTAAGGGAGGTGCAATTATGAGACCGACATTTAGACCAAATGTGAGCAAACGTAGTAAGGTTCACGGTTTCCGTAAAAGAATGAGCACGAAAAACGGCCGTAAAGTGCTGGCAGCTCGCCGCTTGAAAGGCAGAAAAGTTTTGAGTGCGTAAGTTAGGCCACTAAGGGACCACTGCGGTGGTCTTTTTTTACTGCTTTTTATTATTATTGCTCTGCAAAAGTCTAGGATCTCGCTTAATGCGCTAGCTACACTTTGCGGGGCTATTTAACGTATATTGAGAAATATTTTGTGAGAAGTTGAAATTATTTTTCCTACTATATATAGAAGCTTAATTTCAGCACAGCAAATGTGGTCGTTTATGGCTGCTTGCAAATGCCTATACTATTAGAAGAAAAAATTCGGAGGGACACTTAAACCGGATTTTTATGAAGGAGATTCCCGTGCACAAAAAGTTACGTTTACGAAACCGTGCCGACTTCAGTCGTGTATACCGCCATGGGAAGTCATTTGCGAATCATCAATTTGTAGTGTATTGGTTTGGCAAAAAAGAGGTAGAGCGATTTAGAGTAGGTGTGTCTGTTAGCAAAAAGGTCGGAAACGCGGTTGTCCGTAACCGTATGAGAAGATTAGTTAAGGAAATCGTCCGTCACCATGAACCCGAGATTGCAGGTGGCTTAGACATGGTGTTTATCGTAAGAAAAGGAGCGCTTTCCATGGAGTATGCAGAGCTCGAAAAAAGTGTGCTGCATGTGCTTCGTAAAGCCAAGCTACTCAAGGCTTCCCGCAAATAAAGGGTGCTTAAGAGGCTTGTTTATTTGTATTCATAATTATGGTATGATTTACGGTGGAATGGAATGTTTAAGAGAGGGGTTTTGAAGTGTCTCTAATGAAGACTAGACGAGGAAAATGGTTTCTCCTCATCACGGTAATGGTGTTGTCGTTAGCTGTTCTGTCGGGATGCGCTCCGTCGACTGCTGTTACGCACACTACGGAGGATTTGAAGAATGGAGGCTTCTGGCAAAGTAATGTAGTGTATTATTTCGCCATTGCCTTGGACAAGTTTGCAGATTGGTTTAACGGAGAATATGGTTTAGCCGTACTTGTGATGGTTATTATTGTCCGCACGTTGATTCTTCCGCTTACTATTAAACAGGTGAAGAGCTCGCGTGCAATGCAAGCCATTCAGCCGGAACTCCAAAAGATCCAGAAAAAATATAAAGACACACCTGAAAAGGTGCAGCAAGAAACAATGCGTTTGTTCCAAGAAAACAAGGTTAACCCAATGGCGGGTTGTTTACCGCTGATCGTTCAAATGCCTATCTTTATCGCTCTCTACAACTCGATCTACTATAATCCACATTTGCGGGAGCACACCTTCTTGTGGCTGGAGCTAGGTAAACCGGATCATCTGTTTATCTTACCAGTGCTAGCAGCATTAACAACATTTATTCAAACTAGAATGATGACCAAAATGAATCCAGTGCAACAACAAGGGCCAATGCAGTTCATGATGATGATCTATCCAGTTCTGATCTTCGTTATGTCGTACAACTTCCCTGCAGCCTTGCCACTATACTGGGTGTACAGTAACCTTTACACTATTATTCAGAACTACTTCTTATACCGCAACAATGATAAACACAAATTGGCAATCGCAAGTGCTGTAAAAAGTACAGATGACTCCAGTCCTGCTCCGAAGAGCAAAGGCGGTAACAAGTCATCGAAGGGAGCCAAAAAGTCAAAATGAGCAAAGTCGTCGCAACAGGGAAAACCATTGAAGAAGCTGTAGAACGGGGACTAACCCAGCTTGGAGTTCAAAAGGACCGGGTAACGGTCAACGTACTTGAGCAGCCATCAAGAGGATTCCTGGGATTGATCGGTGCGAAAGGTGCCAAGGTTGAACTAACCTTGATAGCCGAAGCCGCACCGGCATCAGCGGCGAGTGCTCCGTCACTGCCTCAACAGTCAGCAAGAGAGAGCAAACAGGAGGCCATCGGCGGTGTGCCACGCCAAGATTCCGGACAACCGGTGGAGGAAGCTTACCAAGAAGCCGTTCATTTCATTGTGGATGTCGCTAAGAGCATGGGGCTCGAAGTGGAGGTAGAAATCGTCCACACCAAGGAATCCACGATTCTGCAAATTTCCGGTCCAGATTTGGGACTGTTAATTGGCAGAAGAGGACAAACTCTCGATGCTCTACAGTATTTGGCTAATATTGTAGCTAACCGTTATTCCGACAGTTTTATACGGCTTGTGTTAGATGCAGAGAACTTCCGTGAGCGCCGTAAAAAAACGCTTGAAGAGCTGGCTGATCGTTTAGCCGGACGTGTAATTCGCACTCGTAAAGAGGTTGTATTGGAGCCAATGTCTCCTCAGGAGCGCAAGATTATCCACTCCAGGTTACAGGATCATCGGCAAGTGAGTACCCTCAGTAAAGGCGAAGAGCCAAATCGCCGCGTCGTTATAACCTTGAAGTAAAGACTATATGGATGCAATGACTCCTTGACCAATGTAAGGGGTCATTGTTTTTTTAAAAATAAAAGAACGTTTCTATTCAAAAAATATAAGTTTTGGGGTGAAAAACAGCATGCTTAGTGACACCATTGCTGCCGTATCGACGGCATTAGGCGAGGGAGGAATTGCTATTATTCGGGTAAGTGGCCCACAGGCTATTTCCCAAGTGGCACCATTATTTCGCAGCCGAATTCCATTAACTGAAGCGGAATCGCATACCGTTCATTACGGACATATCGTCAGTCCTGATAACGGAGAGAAGATGGAAGAAGTGTTGGTAACCGTTATGAAAGGACCACGTTCTTTTACGACCGAGGATGTAGTAGAGATCAGTGCTCATGGCGGTGTAATTTCTGTAAGAAGAGTGATGGACTTACTTCTGCAGCAGGAGATAAGGTTAGCCGAGCCGGGGGAGTTCACCAAGCGTGCTTTCTTGGGCGGACGTATCGATTTATCGCAGGCTGAGGCTGTTATTGATCTGATTCGCTCTAAGTCTGACCGGGCTTTTTCTGTAGCTTTAAAACAGGTTAGCGGATCCTTATCGGATCGAATTCATGCTTTACGCCACACACTTATTGAGATGCTGGCTCATATTGAAGTGAATATAGATTATCCAGAACATGATGTAGAATCCATGACAGCTGAATTTATTAAAGATAAAAGCAGTGAGGTTATGGAGGGAATAACAAAGCTGCTTAAGACATCTAATGAAGGAAAAATACTTCGTGAAGGGATTACGACAGCTATTGTCGGACGTCCGAACGTTGGTAAATCATCATTGCTAAATGCATTAGCTCGTGAGAATAAAGCGATTGTAACAGATATTCCGGGAACAACACGTGATGTAATAGAAGAATTTATAACGATAAATAATATACCGCTTAAGCTGCTCGATACTGCGGGAATTCGTGAAACGATGGATGTTGTTGAGAAAATTGGGGTGGAGCGCTCCAAAGCGGCAGTTAGTGACGCCGACCTGATTCTACTTGTGCTGAATGCTAATGAAGAGCTGCATGAGGATGAATTGGCATTGATGGAACAAATACACGGTAGACAGTGCCTAGTAATCATGAATAAAATGGACTTACCGTCCAAACTGGATAAGGATAAGTTGCTCTCGTTTTTTGAGGAGTCTAACATTGTACCGATGTCCGTTCTGGAAGAGGAAGGTCTAGACAAACTTGAAGATGCCATTTCGACACTCTTTTTTGGTGGAAAGCTGGAATCGGGTGACTTGACATATGTGAGTAATGTGAGACATATAGCCCTGCTCAAAAAAGCCTATAAATCACTTCAAGATGCATACGATGCTGCAGAACAGTATATACCGATTGATATGATTCAAATCGATGTACGGCTCGCATGGGAACAGCTTGGGGAAATAATTGGCGATACTGCAGCTGACTCTTTGTTAGACCAAATATTCTCACAATTTTGTTTAGGAAAATAAGATTCACGATTTAATATAATTTCAAGGGGGAAACAGGACATGAGTTATGATGGAGGCAACTATGACGTTATCGTCATTGGCGCTGGTCATGCTGGCTGTGAAGCAGCACTGGCTGCAGCCCGGATGGGTTGCAGTACGTTAATGATCACAATTAACCTGGATATGGTTGCATTCATGCCCTGCAATCCGTCCATAGGCGGACCTGCCAAAGGACATGTAGTGCGTGAAATTGATGCGCTTGGCGGAGAAATGGGCCGCAATATAGATAAGACATTCATTCAACTGCGTATGCTGAATACAGGTAAAGGACCAGCAGTACATGCTTTACGTGCACAAGCTGATAAATTCCTTTATCAACATACAATGAAGGAAACTATGGAGAAAACGCCTAATTTGACACTTCGTCAAGGGATGGTTGAGCGTTTAATCGTTGAGGATGGACGTTGTGTAGGTGTAGTTACGAAGACTGGCACCGAATACCATAGTAAGACTGTTATCCTGACAACAGGTACTTACCTGCGCGGTAAAGTGATTATGGGTGAGCTAACATATGAAAGTGGACCTAACAATCAACAGCCATCCGTGAAGCTTTCTGAGAATTTGCGGGAGCTTGGGTTTGAATTGGTGCGTTTTAAAACAGGTACTCCACCACGTGTACATCGTGATACGATCGATTTCTCTAAGACAGAAATTCAACCAGGTGACGATGAACCGAAATTCTTTTCGTTCGAAACGAAATCATCCGATAACGAACAACTTCCTTGTTGGTTAACGTATACCTCTGAGGTTACTCATCAGATTATTAATGATAACCTTCATCGTGCGCCAATGTTCACAGGTATTATCGAAGGAACTGGCCCACGTTATTGCCCTTCTATAGAAGATAAGGTCGTAAGATTCAGTGATAAATCTAAGCATCAGATCTTTTTAGAGCCAGAGGGAAAAAATACATCGGAATACTATGTACAAGGTCTGTCCACTAGTCTTCCTGAGGATGTACAGCTAGCTATCTTACGTTCCATCCCCGGTATGGAAAAGGTAGAGATGATGCGTAACGGCTATGCTATTGAATATGATGCAATGGTTCCTACACAGCTATGGCCATCTCTTGAAACTAAACGTCTTCCAGGTCTGTTCACTGCTGGACAAATCAATGGCACTTCCGGTTATGAGGAAGCAGCAGGCCAAGGGGTTATGGCTGGAATTAATGCAGCACGCAAAGTGCAAGACAAAGAACCCGTAATTCTAGATCGTTCACAGGGATACATTGGTGTACTCATTGATGATCTCGTGACTAAGGGAACGAATGAACCTTACCGTCTGCTTACTTCACGTGCAGAATATCGTTTGTTGCTTCGCCATGACAATGCAGATCTAAGACTTACACCTATCGGTTACGACATTGGTTTGATCACACAGGAGCGTTTCGATAACTTCACAGATAAGAAAGAACGGGTGGAGCGTGAAATTGTTCGTCTGCAAGAAACAAAGGTTAAACCTGTTGATGTAAACCAAGTACTAGCGCAATATGAATCGGCACCTATTGTAGATGGCAGTAATTTGCTAGTTCTGATGCGGCGCCCAGAGCTTGTATATAGTTTTGTTGATCAAGTATCACCATCACCAGAGATGCTGGATGCAGAAATGAAAGAGCAAGTAGAAATCCAAATTAAATATGCCGGATATATAGAAAAACAACTTCAACATGTGGAGCGCCTGCAAAAGATGGAGAAGAAAAAAATTCCAGATGACATTAATTATAATGAAATCCATGGATTAGCGATGGAAGCGCGGCAGAAGCTGACTAAGATTCACCCGATCTCTATCGGGCAGGCTTCTCGGATTGCGGGAGTTACACCTGCTGATATTTCCATTCTTCTTGTATATCTTGAGCATTACAACCGGGTAACCGCGGCGAAAGGATAAGCTATGGATAATACGGAAGTTCAATTCACACAACTATTACAGGAACGAGGCATATCCCTTACAGCAGAACAGTTAGCACAATTTGATCTGTATTATAAGGAACTCGTATCCTGGAATGAAAAAATGAATCTCACGGGTATAACTGAGCGAGAGCAGGTATATACAAAGCATTTCTATGATTCTATTTCATTAGCTTTTTTCCTTGATATTAACGAGGTCACCAATCTCGCAGATATCGGTTCAGGAGCTGGTTTTCCAGGAATTCCACTTAAAATATGTTTTCCTCATTTGAAGCTAACGATTGTTGATTCGCTCAATAAACGAATTTCATTTCTGCAGCATGTAAGTACGACATTGGGATTAACTGATGTACAATTGATCCATGGGCGGGCAGAGGATGTCGCGCGCAAGTTCACTCATCGTGATGCCTATGATTTGGTTACAGCACGTGCGGTAGCAAGACTGTCTTTATTGAATGAATTTTGTCTTCCCTTCACACGCAAAGATGGGGTGTTCGCTGCAATGAAGGGCAGCGATCCTTCAGAGGAATTAAGCGAAGCTAAGTACAGCTTAAAAGAGCTTCGTGCTGAACTCAGCAAAGTGGAGTCGTTCAGCTTACCAGTGGAGGAGTCGGATCGACATATTGTTATGATCCGTAAGACAGGAGCAACACCAGCTAAATATCCAAGAAAAGCGGGAATTCCTGCCAAAACGCCATTGATGAAATAATGTTTCACGTGAAACATTGCCGATACTCAAAGTTCCTTTAGGAGCATTCCCTTTGAACAAAGGGAATGCTCTTTTTTTATGAAGATGATGATAACAAAAATCGATAAATATCAATTTAGATGAAAATTAGATTTATAAGCTGATTTGGTTGTGCACCTGTAAAAATGCAGGAAAAATAGGTCTTTACGGAGAATATGATTATGTAGAGAAAAGTGATAGAATAGCATAGTAGACTTTAATTTTGTATATAACTCCTTCTCTGTACTCTTGTTCGAAAGAAGGAGAGATTATGATGCCTGTTCATTACAGGTAATTCCATAATATCAGAATGTTTTAGATTGCTGTACGATATGCTTTCCGTGAAGAAGGTCAAGAAGATCGTACTATAACGAAATTAGGTGGTTATGAACGGAATGAAAGAACAATTTACCAAGCTATTTGGGTTTAACGAGCGGAGCAGCGGAGAAGAAATCAAACAAATACCAGTTCATGAGGTCGTTAGCAGTCCTTACCAACCACGGACTATATTCGATGATGACAAAATTGATGAGTTATGTCAGACAATTAAAACTCATGGTGTCATTCAGCCTATTGTTGTACGTATGCGAGATTCTATATATGAGATCATCGCAGGTGAACGGCGCTGGCGGGCAGTTAAAAAGCTTGGTTTAGAGACGATCCCTGCTATTGTCCGTGAGTTCAATGATTCGCAGGCTGCATCTATTGCGCTCATAGAAAATCTACAGCGTGAAGGTTTGACCTCCATAGAAGAAGCTGTCGCTTATCAGAAGTTAATTGATCTTCATCAATTAACACAAGAAAGCTTAGCACAACGCTTAGGCAAGAGTCAGTCGACTATAGCGAATAAGATTCGTTTACTCCACTTACCTGAAGAGGTTAAGACAGCATTGATGGAACGTCAGATTTCCGAAAGACATGCGCGTTCACTCTTATCACTGGATAGTGTGGAAATGCAATTAAAAGTTTTGGCAGAGATTATTGCAAAAGGATTAAATGTTAAACAGACGGAAGCTCGTATTGCTTTCTATAAACAAGTCTCACAAACTAAAAAGTCAAAACGGGTCTCCTATACCAAGGATGTTCGTCTAGCTCTTAATACAATTCGTCAATCTATTGATATGGTGTCAGGCTCAGGTATGGAAATCAAAACGTCAGAAAATGACCGTGGTGACCATTACGAGATTGTAATCCAAATCCCCAAAAGATAAATTGTTTCAAAAGCTGAAGGCGGCCTTAAAGTGATTGGCCGCCTTTTGTGTGACTTGAACCAGGATGTATTGCTCAGTCCTGCATTTTAGAGTTTTAGCCTATATAAAGTAACATAGTTTGGCCGTTTGTACTTGCGATCTACGAGAAGATTCTTCCTAACTATTCGAGGTGAAATTAGTGTCCAAGATTATTGCCATAGCAAATCAAAAAGGCGGTGTCGGTAAAACAACATCCTCTGTGAACCTAGGTGCCGGTATGGCTACATTAGGAAAAAGAGTGCTTCTAGTTGATATCGATCCTCAAGGCAACACTACCAGCGGCGTTGGCATCAACAAGGCGGACGTAGCGAATTGTATATATGACATTCTCATTAATGAAGTAAATCCTCTAGAAACGATACTTGAAACTCAAAATGAAGGACTGCACATCATTCCAGCGACTATTCAATTAGCAGGGGCGGAGATCGAATTAGTATCAACGATTTCCAGAGAGTTGAAATTGAAAAAAGCCTTAAATGCGGTTAAAAATAATTATGACTATATCATCATTGATTGTCCTCCATCCCTTGGGATTTTGACGATCAATTCCCTTACAGCTGCTGATTCGGTAATCATTCCGATTCAATGTGAATATTATGCGCTCGAAGGGTTGAGTCAGCTTTTAAACACCGTGCGTCTAGTGCAAAAAAATCTTAATCCGCATTTGAAAATAGAGGGAGTATTATTAACCATGTTGGATGCCCGTACGAATTTAGGGATCCAAGTCATCGAAGAGGTTAAAAAGTATTTTCAGGAAAAAGTTTACAGAACTATCATTCCTCGGAATGTCCGCTTAAGTGAGGCACCGTCTCATGGACAATCCATTATTACTTATGATCCTCGCTCAAAGGGAGCAGAAGTGTATTTAGAGTTGGCAAAGGAAGTGATTTCTTATGAGTAAACGTTTAGGGAAAGGTCTGGATGCTCTGATTCCTTCTTTATCTATTAATGAAGATGATAAGGTAGTAGAAATCCCATTAGCTCAATTGCGAGCTAACCCTTATCAACCACGCAAGGATTTCAATGAAGAAGCAATCCAGGAATTGGCTGAGTCTATCAGACAACATGGCGTGATTCAACCGATCATTGTACGGAGTGTTTTGAAGGGGTATGAAATCATTGCCGGGGAACGCAGATTCCGGGCTTCGCAATATTGTGGTAAACCTACGATTCCAGCAGTCGTAAGAAATCTAAGTGATCAACAGGTTATGGAGATCGCCCTGATTGAGAACTTGCAACGTGAAAATTTAAACGCCATGGAAATCGCAGTTGCTTATCAAGGTTTGATGGATCAATTTTCACTCACACAAGAAGAGCTATCTCTGAAAGTTGGGAAGTCCAGATCACACATCGCTAACTTCCTAAGATTGCTTACTTTACCGGAAGAAGTAAAAGAATATGTTTCACGTGGAACAATGTCTATGGGACATGCGAGAGCTATTGTTGCCTTGAAAGATCCGGAAGTTATTAAACAATTGGCTGAACAATGCGTGGAACAGCAATGGAGCGTAAGAGAGCTTGAAGAAACGGTGAAAAATCTGGATCGAAAGCCGACGAACGGTACAAAGATTAAAGTTGTTAAACGTGATCCCTATATTGATAATGTAGAGGAAGTATTGCGTGAACGGTTTAAAACAACGGTTAAGATAAAACAAGGTAAGGAAAAAGGGAAGATTGAACTGAATTACTACAGTGCGCAGGACTTAGAAAGACTGTTGGAATTATTGGGTAACTAAATGGGTATCTATGCCAAGAACATATCCTGAGCTATCCGTAATCGGATAAGTAGGGGTATGTTTTTTCAAAATATAAGGATGTATAAAGTAGAGCTGAATATTATCCTTATATTTTCTACAGATAAGGTTATTATCAATAAAGGGTGACAACGTTATTTCTTCTTAATGAAAAAGAGTATGAGACGAGGAGCGGGGTTATGGAAGACTTCGTATATTTGGATCATGCGGCTACGTCCTGGCCTAAACCTCCAGAGGTGGCAGCTGCGATGATGAATGCTTTGCAGTCGGGAGCAAATGCTGGTAGAGGAAATTATTCGCTGGCCATGGGAAGCGGACGGGTGTTGGTGAGAGCCCGGAGTTTGCTGGCGGAGTTGTTTGGGGTTTCTAATGCACAAGACATAGCGTTTACCCAAAACACTACGATGTCATTAAATATGGCGATTAGAGGTACGCTCAAAGCAGGGGACCATGTAATCTCCACAATGACTGAACACAATTCTGTGCGGAGACCTTTGGAATATTTACGTAAGTCACTAGGAATAAGTGTTGATTATCTGAAGGTGGATCGGGCGGGTCAATTGGATTTGAAGGAATTGGGCAAAACGTTTCGACCAAACACTAAAATGGTAATTTGTAATCATAGCTCCAACTTACTAGGTAGTATACTTCCCATTGGTGAAATCGGAGATCTAACTAAAGCAAAGGGTGCTATATTTCTAGTGGATGCTGCTCAAAGTGCAGGCTCGCTTGATATTGATGTAAAAAAGATGAATATTGACTTATTAGCTTTTCCTGGGCATAAAGGATTGCTTGGACCACAAGGGACTGGTGGACTCTATATATCACCTGAATTGGATCTCGAGCCCTTAATGCATGGAGGCACAGGCAGTCAATCTGAGAATAGTGAACAACCCTCCGTTCGCCCAGATCGGTATGAAGCGGGAACGCAAAATGCGGTAGGAATTGCTGGTTTACTAGCCGGTGTTCAAAAGGTAAAATCGATAGGGACAACCGTTATCCACGAAAGAGAGTGGAAGCTGACTCAACTGCTGATGGAGGGGTTGTCCCATATTCCAAACATTAAACTATTAGGACCCACATTAGGGGCTCCGAGAACTGGAATTGTGTCGTTTGTAGTGGATGGGGAAGAATCGGCGAATATAGCTCACCGTCTAGATCGTGAGTATAAAATAGCCGTCAGAGCGGGTATGCATTGTACCCCGCTGGCACATAAGGCTGTTGATACACTAGAAAGTGGTGCTGTTCGGGCGAGTGTAGGCGTAGATACAACAGAGCATAATATAAGCAGAATGCTAGCTGCTATGGATGAGTTATATGGCTGATGCCCGCAGCAGATAAATAAAAAGGATGGTCCATTCATGTCTGAAATGAATCAATTAATTAATGAACAGTTGCAGTGGTTTGTGTTTGGTTTCGTAGTAATTATGCTAGTACTGATAGTGACTGTAATCGCCCAGGGAGCTAAGCTGCGGACTATACGGCGCAAATATGAGGCCATGATGGCAGGAAGCGGTGTGGAGGATCTGGAAGGCCTTCTGGTTGATCTGAAGAACCAAAGCGACATGCTGGAAGAAGAACAACGTGAGCAAAAAGCGTTGATAGAAGCTACCCAAGTCAAAATCCGCAGCATGAAGTCAAATATCGCTCTCAAGCGTTATAATGCCTTCGGTGAACGTGGTAATGATTTGAGCTTCTCGGTGGCTATTCTGGATGACAATAGCAGTGGCATTGTATTAACCAGCCTTCATAATCGTGAGAACTCATATATTTACTCCAAGCCTATGCAAAATGGGGAGTCACAATATGCCTTATCGCCGGAAGAGAAAGAAGTTATAACTCTCGCGTTGCAGCAGAAGTAGCATGTAGGTTCCATTGTTTTAAAGCAGAATATAGACTTGTAGCGATAATATCAGATAATCGCATGACTAGACTTAGCCGTGTATTCTGCAATACGAAATACTCCATAAAGCCGCCGACATTAACGATTCCAGTCAAATGGATATCCCCAACCGGCGGCAATTGTTTATTTACGCCAGCTCCTGGTCTGAGGGGGCCTTCAACGACTTGGATGCAGCCAACACTAGTAGAGTGACCTAAGCAGGCATCTATTCCGATGACAAACGGGTTATTATATTTTTCATTAATTAGCGACAAAGTCTCTTCAAGATTGACGGCATGAACCGGTTCCTCAAGGGTACCGTATAAATGAAACAACGGGCTATGAAAACGGGATAATGCAGTACCAACAAGAGGACCGAGAGAATCTCCGGTGGAGCGATCAGTGCCTACACAGATGACGATAATTTGAGTCTCTGGACGCGTGCGTGAAAAGTGAAAAAGTAGCCGATGAGTAATTGCGGAATAGATATCGGGATCTGTATGTGATATTTTTAAACAGGACGTTTCTTGCGCTGCTGTAGCCTTGGATGAGGAGTTCATACCATCTTCCTTTCTAAAGGTGATTCTATTTGTTGGTATCTAGTATATGGATAGAAGAGGGGTTTTATACTACAGCAGCAAGAGATAGGACGATAAACCTATGGAGAGGCTTGACGTATATGCAGGATGAGATGTTAATAGCGTTTGACTCCACCCAGCAGGCGCTTCGTGCTGAAATGCTGCTTGAGTATGCTGAAATAGAAATTGATATATTTCCAACTCCGAAGGAAATCACCGCAGGCTGTGCAATTTCAATTCAGTTTTTTCAAAATGCGCTGGAAGAGGTAAAAAAGATTATAGTTGAGCAAGAAATAGAAATACGCGGCATCTACGGAAAACACAACGAGAACTACATACTGATTTAGGGGTGGGGAGGAGTACATGCGATGAATATGTGGATACTGGAGGCTGATACACCCGGTGCGGATACATTAAAAGATGCCATTCGCTTTAAAGATAAGGTGTGGAATTGGTTTACCGATGCTGATATGTGGGCGGATGTATTATTTGCGGGTCTACGGATTCTTGTTATTTTTCTCTTAACCCGGGTTATTATTAAAATTGTTTCTAATATTATTGATCGTTCGCTTGAGCGTAAAACCGGTGGCAGACTTCTGTCCAACACACGAAGGTTTACTACGGTTGGGGAATTGATGAAAAATGTAGTGACAGTTATCTGTAATTTTGTGATGATCATGCTCGTGCTTTCTGAGTTCCACTTCGATTTGGCACCATTGTTGGCTGGAGCGGGTGTACTTGGTTTAGCAGTAGGTTTTGGGGCGCAAAGTTTGGTGAAGGATGTTATTACAGGTTTCTTTATTATTTTAGAGGATCAATTTGCAGTGGGTGATGTGATTCAAACAGGTACCTATAAAGGAACTGTAGAATTAATCGGACTGCGAACAACCAGGCTGTTAAGCACAACTGGAGAAGTATTTATTATCCCGAATGGATTAATCACGAACGTGACCAATTATTCTCTCTCGAATGCATTGGCTGTAGTTGATGTTCCTGTAAAAATGGAGCGCAGCTTGGAGGCCACGCTAGGTTTGATTGGAGAAGCGTTAAAGGGAATAGAAGAGCGTAACTCTAATGTGCTTGCTTATCCTAATGTGCTCGGTATACAGTCCATGAGTACTTCGGAATATGTAATTCGTATAGCGGCTAGCTGTTTACCCAATGCAAAAGAGGTTGCGGAGAGACAGATTCAGAATGATATTAAGCAGGCACTAGAGAAACTAAGCAGTCTAGAGCAGGCTCAAGCTGCTCAAGCCGAAGAGGAAGCTCGTTTGAAGGCAGAAGAAGAAGCAAAGGCTGAAATTGAACTGGGAAAAACAGAAAATGAGCAGGAAGTATCGGATACGCCTGACACTCGATCAAGACGCCAAATCGCAGCTACACAAGAGGGGAAAAAGGGGGAAGGGTAGTGGAACGTAAAGTTTTTCAGCTTGGAGATATTGTACAGATGAAGAAACAGCACCCTTGCGGTTCTAATGAGATGGAGATCATTCGTATGGGGATGGATATCCGCATTAAGTGTACAGGATGTCAGCACAGTGTTCTGATTCCCCGGGCGAAATTCGAGAAGAATATGAAGAAGGTACTGCGTTCTGCAGAGGGAAATACAGACAATAATTAAGCTTGCAAATGGCATGTCTGCATGATACAATTATTTTTGCTGCGGAGAGGTACCCAAGAGGCCCAAGGGGGCTGACTCGAAATCAGTTAGGCGTGTCACAGCGTGCGTGGGTTCGAATCCCACCCTCTCCGCCACTTCAGCATAATATAACATTTTAATGAATCCTTCGTTCCTGTAACGGAGGTTTTTTTGTGTCCAATGAGCTGTTTGCAAAAGATCATAACATGCAAAAAGAAGGGCCCTTTCGGGTCCTTCTTTAAGAGGCAGTACATCAATGATGTTGGAATTTCTCTGTATATAGCTACTAAAGTGATTTAGGCGTTGCTGAGGTTACTGCTTTTTAGACAATAACCCACTACTATTCCCAGCTAACAATAGATGCTGAATCAGATATCCTGTGATTGTGTTCGTCTACGACGGCCAACGGAACCACACCTCTCTTTTGTACTGCCTGAGAATAGTATGGTGTAATGTCGTTTTTTTATACACATTTATTTTTAATTAATGTACACGTGCTTTTTCAACCTTTTTCCACTTCCGATTTTTGTTACTGGTCTCGGGGAAGGTATCCCCTTTTTCCATTTTAATATGCTGTGGATTCTGAATTTCGGTATGGAAGCTTCGCGCTTCACCTACCTCTGTATACATGCCTGGATTGGGGGCTTTGTCGCCTTTTTCATATTCCGTCTTTTCGCCCATCATTATCGCTCCTTCCTTAAGTGCAGATGAATTCACTGATTATTGTGCGCAGGTAGGGTTTTTTTCATGTAAAAAGAGGGTGGAGGGTTGTCCGGTATTAATATTGCTTGCACTCTGCTGCTCGTTTTGGTATATTAATCAGGTGCGAGTCTATGTTTGTGCTCGTTCCTTGCTCCTGACGTGATTAGGGGCCTCAGACCATAAGGAGGTGAAAATTATGCGCAAATATGAAGTGATGTACATTATTCGTCCTGACATTGAACAAGAAGCTGTTCAAGCAGCAGTCGATAAATTCCAAGGCATCATCTCCAATGGCGGGGAAATTACAAAGCACGAAGTGCAAGGTAAACGCCGTCTTGCGTATGAGATCAAGAAATTCCGTGATGGCGTTTATGTTTTGGTTAACTTCAATGCAGAACCTGCAGTAGTTACTGAATTAGAACGTCTTATGAAGATTTCTGACGAAGTTATTCGTTATCTCATTACGAACGACGTTGCTTAAGATCTTGACAAGCTTTGTAATGAATCGCTCTAAAGGAGGGGACCAGAATTGTTGAACCGTATCATTTTGATCGGACGGTTGACCCGTGACCCGGAACTTCGTTATACTCCCGCTGGTGTTGCCGTAACTCAATTTACGCTTGCCGTAGATCGTAACTTTACGGGCCAGAACGGTGAACGTGAGGCAGACTTCATCCCGGTTGTTACCTGGAGACAGCTAGCAGAAACCTGTGCCAATTATTTGCGCAAAGGTCGTCTGACAGCAGTGGAAGGACGCATCCAAGTGCGGAACTATGAGAATAACGAAGGTAAACGTGTATACGTAACTGAAGTTATTGCTGATAATGTTCGTTTCCTGGAATCTTCACAAAGCCGTGAAGGTGGAAATACTTCAAGTGGTGCAAGTAGTATGCCTGAAGAGCCAGCATATGGTGGCGGTGGTAACGCTGGACGCGGAAATAACAACAATAATTTCTCGCGTAACAACAATACTCAAGATCCTTTTTCGGGCGATGGTAAACCGATTGATATATCGGATGATGATTTGCCATTTTAATTAGGAAGGACTGAAAAGAATATGGCTTTTAAACCAAGAGAAGGCGCTGACAACGACAAAAGACCAGCACGTCGTGGTGGACGCAACAAGCGTAAAAAAGTTTGCTTTTTCACTGTGAACAAGATTACTCACATTGATTATAAAGATACTGAACTTCTTAAGAAGTTCATCAGCGAACGTGGAAAGATTTTGCCACGCCGTGTAACAGGTACAAGTGCAAAATACCAACGCGCTCTTACCATTGCTGTAAAACGCTCGCGTCAAATCGCGTTGCTTCCTTACACAACGGAATAGGACGTTTTATAGAAGCAGTCGGGAAACCGGCTGCTTTTTTTGTTGTGAAAAGCCAGCGTGCGGATTACGTTTGACGTTCAATCTGGAATGTGTTAAATTACAGCTATCCTATAATAAAAGGGGAAATATTGATGTTGGTGACCGTTCTTAACTAGCAATTTCATAACACTGGATTAGGAAGGCTTTAGCAGGCTCGTCTTTTGGCGTTTACGTGCTCTATTTGAGTCCGTCTCGCACAGATGTCTGTTGTTCCTAACGGTGGATGATTTAGTTAAGAACACACGAAGCGTCATATGGCCTCTTTACGGCTATTGTTCTCTTTGTAATTAACCGTGCTCTTAGAGCACGGTTTTTTTGTTTTTCGGCCACCCTGGCTTTTATAGGGGGACCTTAAAACGCCAGAGAACAATAGTATAAAAAGAAGGGCAAGGACTGCCATAGTGGCATTCTTTGTCCTTTTTGCGTTAGGGAGATTTTGTTCCAAAAAAATAGTTAGATCAATAAGGAGGATTTGCTGTGAATTTACAAAGTCTAAACACGTTGGAATACGAAATTATTAAAACCGAGCTTAGCCGTCATGCGGTATCTTATGTAGGAAAGAAAACTGTAGAAGAGCTTATGCCTATGACCTATTTGCCTTCCATTCAAAGAGCGATGGAGGAAACGTCTGAAGCTAAAGAGCTGCTGGAGCGGGGGTCCAGTGTACCGATTCCTTCATTAGAGGGGATTGAGTGGATCATGTCACTAATGGGGACTGGATATCTGTACAGTGAGCAAGACTTCACTGCAGTGGCTACATTTCTAAAGAGCTGTAGTCAATTGCGCAAATATATGGCTTCTAAAGAGCAAAGTGCTCCCCGGATTGCTGCTTATGCCTCCTCTCTGCTGGAATTAAATCATGTGCGGGAAGCAATTGACCGCTGTATCCGCTTTGGGGCGATTGATGATGGAGCTAGTAAGGGGTTAGAGCGGGTTCGTAAACGGATTGGCGTAGCTAAAGAACGTCTTCATAAAAAAATCGACGGGATCATGTCGCGCCATCAATCGATTTTGCAAGAGAATATTTATAGTCAGCGTGGTGGACGTTACGTTATCCCCGTAAAGCGGGAGTATCATAAGCAAATAAAGGGATCGGTACTCGATCAATCCACAAGTGGACAGACGGTGTTCATCGAACCAGATGAGATCGCCTCCATGCAGATTGAGCTGGATTTGTTATTAGGAGAAGAGGCACGTGAAGAAGCTGTGATCCTCAGTATGCTGACCAGCATGGTAGAACAGGAACAAACTGCACTGCGCCTAAATATCGAGGTTACAGGCACCTATGATTTTATTTTTGCCAAAGCAAAATACGCACGAACGCTGGGAGCATCTGAGGTTACTCTAAATGATAGGGGTTTTCTAAGGATGAACGGAGGCAGGCATCCTATGCTGCAGGGCATGATTCCAATTAGCCTGGAGATAGGGAAGGGATATAGATCCCTAATCATTACAGGTCCAAATACAGGCGGTAAAACGGTGGTGCTCAAGACCCTCGGGCTGCTGACCCTCATGGCTCAATCGGGGCTGTTGATTCCGGTCGAGGAGGGGAGTGAGTTTACGGTCTTTACGGATGTGATCAGTGTAATCGGAGACGGACAAAGTTTGGCCCAATCACTCAGTACATTTTCGGCACAAATGAAGAGTATTGAGGGAATGCTGAGAGATGCCTCTAAAGGGGTGCTGCTGCTCATTGACGAGCTGGCGGCAGGTACAGACCCTGGGGAAGGAATCGCCCTCTCAATCGCCATTCTGGAAGAACTGAGCCGTAAAGGGGCGAATATTATCGTCACAACCCATTTTAATGAGCTAAAAGCCTTTGCTGCTGCGACAGCCGGTTTTCAAAATGCACGAATGGAATTCGACAAAGAAACGCTGCAGCCGTTGTATCGTCTGACTATCGGAGAAGCGGGGGAGAGTTACGCTCTGCAAATTGCTAAAAAGCTGGGTATCCAGGATAACGTTATCAAGCGATCGTGGGAGATCGTTGAGGCGCAGCAGCAAAGGCTGCAGAAAGGTGATGGGTCGGCATGGGCAAGTCTTTTTAGCAAAGAGGGAGAGAAAGGGAAGACTGCACCTGTTATAGAGGATTTTGAAAAAGAAGAAAAGTCTGCGGAATCACAGAGCGATAAGGAGAAGCAGACCCAATATGAAATTGGTGATGCCGTTCTTGTAACTTCACTGGGACGGTTAGGAATTGTTTATGAGAAAAAAGATCACTTAGGAATGGTCGGAGTGATGATCCAGAAGCAAAAAATGCGGATTAATCATAAACGTTTAAAGCCATATCTATCCAAAGATGAGCTGTATCCTGAGGAATATGACTTTGATATAATTTTTGAGAGCAAGGATACCCGTAAAAAGCGTAAATTGATGCAGCGTAAGCATGTCGAAGGCCTGAGAATTACGCATAAGGATGAAGAATAATGAAATAAAGGGATCTGCCTATGAGGTAGGTCCCTCTTTTTTTATAAATACTATGAAATATGCGTAAATTCAAGCAGGAGTATAGGCCTAAAGCTTAGAAGTTATTGTAACCATTCTAAAACTTTGTTACAGTAAATATTTATTCCATAGCTTAGATGTAGATATACGTTCAACTAGAGAAGGGAAGGAACACATGAAGAATAAGAAGATATGCGGGTTCTTGTTAACAATGCTCGTGATGACTACTGTATTGTCAGCATGCAGCAGAGCAGGTACCAGCAGTAATTCATTATCTTTACATCACAATGAGGTGGTCGAAAAGCCACAGACTGGCGGAGTAGTTACTTATGGATACTCATCGCCGTTTATGGGCTTCTTTGAGCCTGCTTTTTATGAAGGTGAAGATGATTTTCATGTGCTGGAGTTTATTACTGAGGCCATGTTTACGATAGATGATGATTTATCAACGGTTCCTAATATCGCCACTTGGCAGGAGTCCGAGGATCATAGAATATTTACCTTTAAAATCAAACCGGGAATCCGTTGGCATAATGGAGATGAACTGACCGTAGAGGACTGGAAATTTGCGATGGAGACTATTGCTAGTCCAGACTACACCGGATCGCGTTATTATAGTGTGGAAATGATTCAAGGTGCAGAAGCCTATCATAAAGGTGAGGCGAAGAATATAACAGGTCTTAAGGTTATAGATCCTTATACTTTGAAAATAACAATGACAGCTGCCCGCGTAAATACGATTGATAATCTATGGCCGTATCCGATGAATAAAAAATATTATACTGGAGTCGCTGTTAAGGATATGCCTGAGAGTGATCAGATGCGAAAAAATCCGATTGGGATTGGCCCCTTTGAGGTGAGCCTTATTGAACCTGGCCAGCGGGTGGAGATGAAGCGCTTTGATCAATACTATAAAGGTAAGGCTTTATTGGATGGTGTGTTGTATAAGGTATTTGATGACAAGGAAATCATCAGCCTGTTTGAACAAGGCGTAATTGATATAGAGAATGCTCCACGAGATACTTATGAAAAGTTGAGTAAACTCGATAATATTAATATTTTACAATCAAATGAGCTTGCTTATGAGTATATAGGGTTTAAATTTGGGTATTGGGATAGTGAAGCTGAAAAAATCGTAATGGATAACCCTAAATTTACGGATAAAAGATTACGTCAGGCGATGTATTATGCACTTGATCGGGAGGGGATCATTCAATCATTTTCTCATGGGTTAGGCAAGCCTATAGAAACTCCGGTTTCCAGTGCAAGCTGGGCGAAGATCCCTGATAGTCAGATTAATACGTATCCCTATGATCCGGAAAAAGCGAAGCAGCTGCTTGATGAGGCTGGTTTTGTAGATGTTGATGGAGATGGGCTGCGTGAGGATCAAAAAGGAGAAAAGTTAGTTATTAATTATGATTCTATGCTAGGCAGTCATTCAGCGGAGTTACGAACTGCTGCTATTCTGGAGGATTGGCGAAATGTGGGACTTGATGTGCAGCTTAATGGTGGGGCGTTAAAAGAGCTCAACACCTTCTATGAAGCAGTAGAGGCTGATGATCCGTCCATTGAGTTGTTTAACGGGGTATGGGGATTAGCTAATGATCCTGATCCTTCAGGTCTCTGGAGAGAGAATGATTTGTGGAACTACCCACGTTGGTCCTCGGAGCGGAATGAAGAATTGATTCGCGATGGCACAAGTATGAAGGCGTATGATAGAGATTATCGACAACAAATCTATTATGAATGGCAGAAGCTAGTGAATGAAGAGGTTCCAATGATCTTTTTTGCGGAAAGAGAAAGCATTACTGCTGTCAATAAACGTCTACAAGGTGTGCGTGTTGATTCTTTGGGCTCCATAATTGAGCCTAATAAATGGTGGATAAAGGACTAAATTAAAAAAAATAAAAAAAATTACGCAAAAAGTGAAATCAAATTGCTGTTTCATTCGTCATATATATTATGGAGGATGACAACGATGAAGAGACGGATATTAATATGGGCTGGTGCAGCTTTGATAGTCGTTGTCTTAATTACGGTGTGGAGGCCTATCGAGTTGGGCTTTAAACCGGATATTGACGCGGGTTCAGCAGTGCTGCTAGATATGGATAGTGGAGACATATGGGTCAATATAAACGGCGATGTGCCTATGCCACCGGCCAGTGTGTCTAAATTAATGACTGAAATGATTGTGCTGGATCACATAACCTCTGGAACCCTTAGGTGGGAGGATAGAGTCCCTATTAGTGCTTACGCCAGTCAAATGGGAGGTATGAGTCTCTCATTAAAACGAGGAGATTTCTATACAGTAAGGGAGCTATTCGAAGGCATCACCATATATTCTGCTAATGATGCTGCAGTTGCATTGGCAGAATATATGGCAGGATCAGAGGATTCTTTTGTACTTATGATGAATGATAGAGCACGTAGTTTAGGTTTATCTCCTAATACGGTATTTACCAACGCCTCTGGATTGTCTAGCAAGGATCTTGGTATCATTCGTCAGCCTACGCATATCGGTGGCCAGACGATGATGACAGCGAGGGATACAGCCAAATTGGCAGCTGCGCTAATCCATAATCATCCTGATGTACTGAATATTTCCGGTCGTACACAGATGCAATTAAAGGATAAAGGGTTATATGTTAGTAATAGCAACCTTATGCTTCCAGGTATGGGCGGCGCTTACGCATACGATGGAGCAGATGGGTTGAAGACTGGATATGATAGCCAGACGGGATATTGTATTGCGGGATCAGCCCAGAGGGAGGGGCACCGGCTTATTGCGGTCGTTATGGGGGCGGAGACTTATGGCAGCCGATTTGAGGGTGCTGCTAAATTGTTCGATTATGGGTTTTTCCGCGGTTTACATTATGGAGAACGGGTAAAACATATTATACATGCCCTTGGGATTCGAAGTTAAATTTGGAGCATCATACCAGTAATTATTACTTGGTATGGTGCTTTTTCCCTATTCATGTCGGTATTTGTTGTTTCTTTTTATCCATTTAGTGATTACAATAGAAATATTGTTTTATCCCATATTATTTTAGAAACGCAAAAAACTTTTTTTCTATAATTTAGAATGACCCGAATTTCCTGAAAGGGGGGACAATAAGATAATGGAATAAGGGACAGTAAATTCGTCGCCGAGAGAAATAAAACCATGACTGCCTGAGAACGATCAGGAGGCATTGTAAATATATGGTACGTGTAATTATTCTACAATAAAGAAGGAATCAAAGATGAAAAAAATAAAGAAAAGATACATTGCGCTAATTGTTCTCGTCGTTATTATAGCGGGAGGTTTTCTCTTTCGGAATTCTTTGGCCGTATTAGCTTTTGACCTCTTTTTGTCCGATCGGGTAGAAAGCAAGCTGAAAGAAGAATCTTACCAGCCACTTAAGGATGAGAATAAGGTTAAGCCAGAGCCGGTTGTATACAAAAGCGATCCATTTTCGCTGATGCTGCTCGGGACTGATCAACGCGACAATGAAACCGCACGTTCGGACACGATGATGTATGCTGTTGTTCGCCCAGAGGATTACAAAATTCTGCTTATTTCTATTCCACGTGATACGTATACCGAGATTATTGGCCATAACGATAATAAAAAAGATAAGATTACCCATGCTTATGCTTTTGGTGGGCAGCAAATGGCTAAGGATACTCTGGAAGCACTGCTGGAGCATGATATTCAGTATTATGCCACCATTAACTTTCAAGGGCTCAAGGATGCCGTTGATGCTATTGGAGGCGTTCCGCTGCCAATCAAGAAGGACATTGTAAACAAGGGTAAGGACCATGAAAAGTTTACGATCGAGGGTGGAAAGTCGAATTATAACGGTCAAGAAGCACTTAACTATACACGCTACCGTGAAGATAGTGACTTTAACCGGACCAAACGCCAACAGGTTTTTATTGATGTTGTAGCTAATAAAATGTTATCGATCAGCCAAATCGGCAATATTCCAAAGCTGCTGGATATTATGGGCGATAATTTTAAGACCGATATAGAGCCTTCAATGATCATTAGTCTGGCCAAGAAATTCATGGGCGGCAAAGACATGGATATCTCAAGCTTTACGGTAATGGGCGAAGGAAAACGTATTGACGGACTTTATTATGATATCGTTGATGAAGAGGATTTGCGTGAAGCTAAGGCGCTGATTGATAATTGGATGAATGCAGGAACACCAGTAGATCAACTGATTGAGCCGGGAAAAGCAAGTAATGCACTCGAGCCCAAAGCAAAAGCAGTTACGCAGTAATTCTAATTGGAAAGCTAAACTCATATAAATAAATTGCAGCAGCCATAAACATTCTCATGGCTGCTGCTTACTGTCTTCATGTTATAATGAGTTGGAACTATTATTTAGCTGCTACGTATAATCACATTGGCATGGCAGTAAAAGGAAGTTAAAGAACCGTAATTCCTTCGGAACTCTTTGAGGAGGATCAAGAGATGAATATTGCATTTTTTTTACTTCCGAAACAGGAGGTGGCCTGCGTAACGCTCGATTCTACGCTGCGCCAAACGCTTGAGAGGATGGAGTTTCACCGCTATACAGCAGTCCCGATTCTTAACCGTAATGGAGAGTATGCCGGCACGGTAACGGAAGGTGATCTGCTCTGGTACATGAAAGAGTCGGAGGGCAAGGTTTCGTTTGAGAACGCTTCAAAATTTTTGCTGAAGGACGTTCCATTACGTATGAATAACAAGCCGGTCTCGATTGATGCGGATATGGAAGATCTAATTAATTTGGCTAAGGTGCAGAACTTTGTACCTGTGGTCGATGATATGAACCGGTTTATTGGAATTGTTCGCCGGAGTCAAGTCATAGAGTATTGCGAGAAATTTGTAACAAGACAATCACAGGAATCATTATAGTCCCAGTGTATTCGCGGTTATAGAAGCTATCGGAACAAGGCCTGTATTTCCGGCGATAACGGAATGCGGGTCTTTTTTAAAGAAAGCTCCTCTCCAAAAAGAGGCATAGTCAGCATGGATTGAAGCATACTTAAGGGGCGCGGGGCGTCCAGTGTGACACCGAATTTTTTATGCTATAATGGAGAATAAAGCTTTTTGCCGGAGGTAGAGAGACGTGTCCAATGTGCCGAAGGATCTGGATGTAGCCAAGCGCGCCAAGGTAATTGAATGGCTGAAAACCGAAGTGATTGATCAAGTTTCACGGTTATTTAAAGCGTTATGGGAAGGCAGTACTACCCGTGTCGGTGACAGTCTGGCTAGCTTGATTATGAGCTCTTATATTTTGGGCCGCAGACTAGGGATTCCTTATCGTTCTTTAGATGACTTGCTACTGGAGAAGCTTAGAAAGCACAAGCAGGAAGGGCATCAACTGGAAGATTGGTACCAAGATATATCTGCTTTAGAAGAACATATGCGTAAGAGGTGAATACTGTTGAAATTTCGCTGGTCATCTGTGGCTTGGAGCGTAGCATACTTACTTTTGCTGCTTAGTTTAACGACTCCACTCCTCATCATCACTACCCTGTTTATGATTGTTCCGGCAGTAGTGTTGTTTACTACACTGAACACGAGACAATTTGTGCTGCATGTATTGCCGGTGTTGCTGATTGTAGGCTTGATTACACCAATTTATCTGTTGATAGCTGCGTATTTCTTAATACCGGCTCTGGTTATGGGGCGCTGGTATAAAAGACATGCCCCGGCTATGTCTACTGTGATCGCAGGTACGGTTACGATTCTTGCACAGTTCCTGCTGCTTTTGCTGCTGGGTACGGCATTATTTAATTTTGACCTGTCTACCTATGTGAACGATGTATTGCAAATGGTTAATTCACCTCTGTCCGAGCTCGGAACTACCAATCCTCTGCTCACTGATATTGGATTTTCAACTGAGGATGTAAACAAGATAAGTCATATGACGGTCCAAATGATCCCTATGACTCTAATCGTAAGCTCCTTCATGATTGCTGTGATTACGCATGCTATTGCCCGCCCGATTCTGAACAGTATGAATTATGCAGTGCCTAAGATGAAGCCTGCACGTGAATGGAGACTTTCGAGATCGTTTATTTGGTACTATCTGATTGGTGTTGTTCTACAGCTCTTCTTCTCAGGGTCGGAGAACAATTTCATCCTCATGATTTCTGCCAATCTTCTGCCATTGCTGCGAATTGGCTTTATGATTCAGGCCATCGGATTTTTCTTCTTCCTGGCGCATGAACGCAAATGGAACAAGATGTCTGCCGTTTTGTTAGCGATACCGGTTATTTTACTGCCGCCGCTGCGCATTATTGGTATTATTGATCTTGCGTTCCCACTGCGGGAGTATGTGACCAAATCGAAACGATAGGGTGAGAGTTCATGCCTAAATTTCTGCAAAGACGCTGGCACGGCTATCATACCGTATGGGCGTTCATGCTGCTGTTGGTCCTTATTATAATTGTCAGTGTCTATAACTGGGCGCTTGGGGTCGCCGGCCTGTTTCTGTCAGGTACTTTATGCTTCTATATGTTGAAAGCGGAGATCTCGTTCCGTCGTAATCTGGTGGAATATATTAATGGGCTGTCTTTCCGCATTAAGCGGGTAGAGGGCGAAGCAGTCAGCATGCTGCCGCTTGGAATCATTCTGTTTAGCGAGGATCGAACGGTGGAATGGAATAACCGCTATGCCGGCGATATTTTCGCACGCAAGTCTTTAGTTGGGGAATCACTGCAAGAATTATTGCCTGATCTGCAGTCTTTTTTTACAGGTGCTGCAGCGGGTAAGCGGGAGGTCGGCAAAGAAGGTGTGCTCCATGACACCCGCCTTGAGATCACCGTGGATGAACGATTTTATCAAGCTGTCATTATTCCGAGTGAGCGTATTCTTTACTTGTATGATATCACTGAGCTTGTGGTGTTACGTGAGCGGTATGAGGATGAGAAGCTGGCGATCGGCATAGTGATGATGGATAACCTGGATGAATCCGCTCAAGGAATGGATGATCAACAGCGAACCTCGCTGATTGCTAAGGTGACGAGTGAGATCACTGAATGGAGTAAGCAGTTTGAGGTTTATCTGCGGCGGTTGTCCTCGGAACGTTATCTAATGCTGCTTAATCATCGTAGCCTGCAAGCGTTGGAAGAGAGCCGCTTCGTGATTCTAGATGAAGTCAGAGAAATGACTGCTGATCTCAAGGTACCTATGACACTGAGTATTGGTCTGGCCTTTGGCGCAGACTCTGCAAGTGAATTAGGGGCATTGGCCCAATCCAGTCTAGACATGGCGCTGGGCCGAGGTGGTGATCAGGCGGCTGTAAAAGCAGGCCAACGGTTATCCTTCTACGGTGGCAAGAGTAATGCTGCTGAGAAGCGTACCCGAGTGCGGGCGCGGGTCATTGCGCATGCTTTGCGGGATCTGATGCAGGAGAGCGATCGTGTGCTGATCCTCGGTCATCGGACACCGGATATCGATGCTGTGGGTGCTGCAATCGGCCTGTTAAGGGCTGCGCAGATGTATAATGTAGAGGCTAGCATTGTGATGGAGACTCCAAATCCATCGATAACTAACATGATGGAGCAGATTCGTAAGGATGACGATTTGTATAAGTCATTCATCACAACGGAGCAATCCCTACAGATCATGACAGAGCATACCCTGCTTATTGTTGTGGATACACATAAGGCGTCTATGACGATGGAGCCGCGGCTAGTACAATATGCCAGCAGAATCGTAGTGGTGGATCATCACCGCAGAGGTGAAGAGTTCATTAATGATGCTGTATTGGTATATTTGGAACCTTACGCTTCATCGACCTGTGAGCTTGTGACAGAGCTGCTTCAGTATATCCATGAGAAGGTAAAGATCAGTCCGCTGGATGCTACAATGTTGTTAGCGGGGATCACGGTGGATACAAAGCACTTTGCGCTCCATACGGGTTCGCGTACCTTTGAGGCCGCAGGCTTCCTGCGCCGGAATGGTGCCGATACCGTACTTATTCAGCGCATGCTGAAGGAGGATTTACAGGAGTATATTTCCAAAGCCGAAATTATCAAACATGCGCGAATGGTGTATGACCAAATCGCGCTCGTAGTTACGGCACCAGGCATGAAAATCCCGCAGCTTCTTATTGCTCAGACTGCGGACACGCTACTTGGGATGACCAACGTAGTCGCTTCATTCGTCATCAGCGAGCGGCCTGACGGCCTGATTGGCATTAGTGCCCGATCACTCGGACGTATGAATGTACAGGTCGTGATGGAGAAATTAGGCGGCGGTGGGCATCTGTCCAATGCCGCAGTACAGCTTGAAGGAACATGTAAAGAAGCAGAAGCCAGATTACTGCAGGTGCTGGCGGAAATCGAATCGAAAGAGGGGTTATTCGAATGAAGGTCATTTTCATAAAAGATGTTAAGGGTCAAGGTAAAAAAGGTCAGGTTAAAGAGGTATCCGAAGGTTATGCTTCCAACTTCTTATTGCCACGTGGATTGGTTCGTCCGGCAACGGAAGGTAACGTGAAGACGCTGGAGAATCAAGCAGCTGCTGAACAACGCCGTAAAGATAACGAAAAAGAAGAAGCACAGCAATTGGGTAAGAAGCTTGACGAGTTAACACTGACAATGAAAGCAAAATCAGGTGAAGGCGGACGTTTATTCGGCGCTATTACAAGCAAACAGATTGCTGAGACACTGGCTTCCACCAAAGGAATTACTATTGATAAGCGCAAGATTGAATTAGGTGAGCCAATTCGCCATATAGGAGTATTTCAAGTAAGCGTAAAATTGCATACTGAAGTAAAGGCCACACTTAAGGTTGAGGTAACGGAGGAGTAACATGGGTGGAGATCTCTTTTTCGATCGGGTTCCCCCGCAGAATCTTGAAGCCGAGCAGGCGGTAATTGGTGCGGTTCTGTTGCAGGATGAAGCGCTCATTACTGCAATGGAACGGGTGAATACTGAAGACTTCTACGATAAAGCGCATCAAATGATTTTTGAGGCGATGGTGCAGCTCGGAGAAGAGAGCCAGCCGATTGATCTTGTTACACTTACGTCCAGACTGCAGGACAAAGGAGAGCTTGAAGATATTGGTGGTGTTAGCTACTTAGCTAAGCTGGCGCATGCCGTGCCTACTGCTGCTAACGTAGAATACTACGCCCAGATTATCGAAGAGAAAGCCATGCTGCGCCGTTTGATTCGCACAGCCACGCAGATTGTGAGCGAAGGTTATACTGGCGGTGAAGATGTAGCCGATATGCTGAGTGATGCAGAGCGGCGTATTCTTGAAATCTCCAACCGGCGAAGCGGCAGTGGATTTATTGCGATCCGCGATGTCTTGATGGAAGTGTTCGACAAGGTTGAGTTGCTTCATCAAAATAAGGGGGGTACCTCAGGTATCCCAACCGGATTTGTGGATTTAGATCATATGACTAACGGATTCCAACGTAACGATCTGATCATTGTTGCGGCTCGTCCATCTGTTGGTAAGACTGCATTCGCCCTGAATATTGCACAGAACGTGGCAGTACGCGCTAAAGAAACTGTTGCGATATTCAGTCTGGAAATGTCAGCGCCACAGCTGGTACAGCGGATGATTTGTGCTGAAGCCAACTTAGATGCCAATATTATGCGTACCGGTGACTTCAAGAGTGATGATGATTGGTCCAAGCTGACGATGGGTATTCAGTCTCTATCTGAAGCGGAGATTTATATCGACGATACACCAGGTATCACGGTAACCGATATTCGTGCAAAGTGCCGGAGACTGAAGAAGGAAAAAGGACTTGGCATGATCGTCATCGACTACTTGCAGCTCATTCAGGGCCGCGGTAAAGGCGGAGAGAACCGTCAGCAGGAAGTATCGGATATATCTCGTACACTGAAGCAGATTGCTCGTGAGCTGGATGTTCCGGTTATTGCTCTGTCGCAGTTAAGCCGGGGTGTAGAGCAGCGTCAGGATAAACGTCCAATGATGAGTGACTTGCGTGAATCGGGTTCTATCGAGCAGGATGCCGACATTGTTGCGTTTCTGTATCGTGATGATTATTACAATGCAGATACGGAGAAGAAGAATATTATTGAGATCATTATAGCTAAACAGCGTAATGGTCCCGTAGGCACGGTAGAACTGGTCTTTCTTAAAAATTTCAACAAGTTCGTTAACTACGAGCGAGCACATGCGGAACCCTTTGTTGGTTAAACCTGACATGTATAATTCCCGAACGATTGCACATTTCTTTGTGTAATCGTTCGTTTTATTTGACTTTGAAAAAAACCGCTGTTACACTGAGAATTGTCCTTTAGCGGGTTAAATCTGCTTGGCGTCCGGAGGGCCACGTACATAAGAATGACGTATAGGGCCCATATTATGAAAAATAATGGTGCTAAGTAGCACCTACGGAGGAATGAACATGTCAACGGTAGTCGTCGTGGGAACACAATGGGGAGACGAAGGTAAAGGGAAAATCACTGACTTTCTAGCGGAAAGTGCAGATGTGGTCGCCCGTTATCAAGGGGGCAATAATGCCGGTCACACGATTCTGATTGACGGTGAGAAGTTTAAGCTCAGCTTGATCCCTTCGGGTGTATTTTATAAAGAGAAAACTTGTGTAATTGGTAACGGAATGGTTATTAATCCGGCTGCCTTGATCCAAGAAATTAATTATATTCACGAGAACGGTTTTGACACTAAGAACTTAGTGATCAGTGATCGTGCTCATGTCATTATGCCATACCATATGGTGCTGGATGCTCTCGAAGAAGACCGTAAGGGTCCGAACAAGATTGGTACTACACGTAAAGGTATCGGTCCTTGTTATATGGATAAGGCAGCACGCAACGGTATCCGTATTGCTGACTTGATGGACGCTGAGGAATTCGAACTGAGACTCCGCCCCTTGATGCAAGAGAAGAACCAAGTGATTACACAGGTCTATGGTGCGGAAGCTCTTAACGTAGAAGAGATTCTGACTCAATATCTGGAATATGCAGAAGTGCTGCGTAATTATGTAACAGACACCTCTGTTATTCTTAATGAAGCCATTGATGCGGATCGCAAAGTGTTGTTTGAAGGTGCGCAAGGAGTAATGCTTGATATCGATCAAGGTACGTATCCGTTTGTTACTTCATCCAACCCATCTGCCGGTGGGGTATGCATAGGTTCTGGTGTGGGACCGTCCAAAATCAAACAGGTTATTGGGGTTGCAAAAGCCTATACCACTCGTGTTGGAGATGGCCCGTTCCCTACAGAACTGAATGATGCAACAGGTGATTATATCCGTGAAACAGGTCATGAATATGGCACAGTTACCGGACGTGCGCGCCGTGTAGGCTGGTTCGACAGTGTAGTTGTGAGTCACGCTCGTCGTGTAAGTGGAATCACAGGGCTATCTCTTAACTCGCTGGATGTACTTAGCGGACTTGAGACTGTGAAGATCTGCACAGGCTACAAATACCGTGGTGAGGTAATTACTCATTACCCTGCTAGCCTCAAAATGCTGGCAGAATGCGAAGCGGTATATGAAGAGCTTCCAGGCTGGAGCGAAGATATTACTTCTGCAAAAACGTTGGATGATCTTCCAGCCAATACACGCAGATATGTTGAACGTGTATCTGAGCTTACGGGTATTCCGATTGCTATCTTCTCAGTGGGTCGTAACCGTGAGCAGACGAATCAAGTATTGCCAATTTATATCTAAAACCTAGTTATACTAAGGAGCCTCGTTAGAGGCTCTTTTTTTTGTTCTGAGGACTATATCTCTCTCTTTTGGGGCCTAGATTTATGCCTAGACGTTTCCCAAGGCCGGTTCTAGTCAATACTGGATGTATAGAAGAACATGTACATGATCTACCAGATAGACTTGAACATAGGTGAGAGGAGAAATGAAGATGAAGATCGTGAAGCGTGCACTTAGCGTATGTCTGATTGTGGTACTTGCCAGCACTCTTTCAATTCTAACAACGGGCGTGGTTGTAAATGCTTATATTCAGTCGGTACTGGCTAGCTTCGATATTAAAGTGAATACTCCCGGTCCGGGATTTGGAGGAATGATTCGGAGCATTATTGGCATGGATAACAAATCTGACTCGGATACAGCTAATAAAGAAGTAACCACAGGGAGTACAGTTAGCAAGGAGACCGACAAAAGCACGGATTCGCCAGCTAAAGGCAAGGGTGAGCCCGTAGATGATAATACTCCGACTGATGCCTTACCAGTTATGGGGCAAGTTACAACCGAAAGTTCAGCTGATAACGGAAGTGGAAGTGTTGGTGACCAACAATTAGTAATGACACCTGAGGCACTCAGTGACTTCAAAGATAAGCTTCCATCGGAAGAGAAGGTAAATATATTCAATATTTTGATGTCCAAACTACCCCAGGATGAGATGGCAAAAATTTCAACAGCGATGGAGGATGGATTAACAGAAGATGAGGTTAAAGAGCTGCAGCAGGTAATTGCAAAATATGTTGATGCAGACGAATATGAGAGCATAATGAAAATGCTTACACCAACTACAGAATCTACGCAATAGCATTTGTAATTGTCACTTTATAGACACATGAAAAAGGTTAAAATTTCATATTTGCGCAAAAAACCCGCGTATTTGGCGGGTTTTTTGTTATGTCTAAAGTTGAAATTTTTCTCTAAGCTATGGTACAGTAAACAAGGACCTCAAGAGGTTAATTTTTTGTAACCTCCTTAACAACCTTTTTATAGGTTCATTAGAAGCAGGAATTAAGCACTAGTATACGCAGAAATTTACATGGATGTAATCTATATAATCGAGGTCGTACAATTAGCTTGGCCGCTTTTGTCGGAAGTAAAAGCGGACTGAAAGGGAGAGTTTCATGAAGGGATTTAAGTTCATGCGTCGGATGAGCAAGCTGCAAGATGGACATCCAGCAGAGTCCGAGGCGAATGTTCAACAGAGCCACAATTTCGATCACGACTCCAAACACTTTCAACAAGAGAAAGGTACTCGCAGATTTCGGCGCGCTTGGATTTTGGGATCTGTCGGCCTTGTGCTTCTAGCTACGGTGTTGGTTGGAGCAGAGAAAAGGTATGTAGCTGCTAACACGGTTACCTATTATCAAGTGTTGGTGAAGGGTGAAGAAATCGGAAGACTTACCGATCAGACGCAGCTTAACCAGCTATACGATAAGAAACAACGAGAATATCAGGAGAAATATCCGAATTCAACCATGGTGCTGCAAACAGAGGGCATTACAATAGAAGAGCAGAAGGCATACAAGCCAGAAGTTGATAGTGAGGCGACACTTACTAAACTAGATGGAATGCTGAAGGCTTATGCGGTAGGCGTACAATTGATGGTAGATGGCAAGGCTGTTGGCATAGTTAAGGATCAGGAAACTGCTAATGCAGTGCTTGAAGGGGTAAAAAATCATTATGTCCCACAAGCAGAAGTAGCAACGACGGCTAGTAAGCTAACAAGAACGGCTGCTTCCAGCTCATCTGCTGCAAAAGCGAAGACTCCGGAGCAAGTAGAGTCGGTAGAGATTAGTGAAGATATTTCTATCGTTCCTATCAAAGCAGATCCTAATAAAGTGTTGGATGTGGAGGCAGCGGTCCAGACACTTACCGAAGGTAAAGAGGCGCCCCTTCTTTATACCGTTCAAGAGGGTGATACGATTTCGGGGATTGCCAAACGGTTTGAAATCACCCAAAAAGAGATTTATAGTAACAATCCTAACGTGAAAGAGCTGACGTTGAAGATTGGAGATACACTGAAGCTGAAGGTACCCCAACCAGATGTTACAGTAGTAACTGTGGAAAAAGTGACTGAGCAAATAGTGACTGAGCCGGAAGTGGTTGTGCGTTCGAGCGATCAGCTAGCGGCAGGCAAAAGCAAAGTCGTTCGTCCAGGGCAAACTGGACTTAAAGAAATGGAGTATCGGGTAACGAAGGAAAATGGTACGGTCGTCCAAGAAGAATGGTTAGGCCAGACCGTTATACAAGCCTCGCTGCCAGAAGTTGTTTATCGGGGAACGAAGGTTGTTGGTGAAGGAACAGGCATGTTCAGTTGGCCGGTAAGCGGGGCGACACTGACAAGTAGCTTCGGCGAGCGTTGGAGCCGTGCCCATAAGGGTATTGATATGGTATCTAGCAATCGGAATATAAAAGCTTCTGATGCCGGGACCGTGATCTTTGCAGGTGTGCAGAGTGGATACGGGAATGTAGTTATTGTAGATCATCGCAACGGATACCAGACCTATTATGGTCATTTAAAAAGCATCTCGGTTTCTACAGGCCAACGCTTGGAGCAGGGTGGCAAGATTGGCGTAATGGGCAGCACCGGACGTTCGACGGGTACACATCTGCATTTTGAGATTCGGAAGAATGGCACTGCTGTAAATCCAATGAAGTATTTGCAATAATTCATACTTTGTCCTTTAACTGCTCGATTTCAATCGGGCGGTTTTTATTTTTTTTAATCTACGAGTGACGGCAAAGCCGTTTCTTTTTGCTGGGCAGGGGGATTGCTTATTTCGTAGGATGTGACGGTTAGACAGGTATGTTAAAATAAAGGAATGATCATTAAGTAAGGATAGGAAGGTGAAGCTGGGACATGCAGATGGGAACGATTCTGGTAGTAGATGATGAACAGCCTATTGCTGATATATTGAAATTTAATTTAGAAAAAGAAGGCTACGAGGTTATTTGTGCTTTTGATGGCAACAGTGCAGTGGAGCTGGCATTGTCCAAAAGGCCCGATCTTATGCTGCTTGATCTTATGCTGCCCGGCAAAGATGGTATGGACGTCTGCCGCGAGGTGCGTTCTGCGCACTTGGACATTCCTATCATTATGCTTACAGCCAAGGACGGAGAGATTGATAAGGTACTTGGCCTGGAGCTTGGTGCTGATGACTATGTGACCAAACCTTTTAGTACACGTGAATTGCTGGCCAGAGTTAAAGCCCAGATGCGGAGACAGCATAAACCGTCACCACAGGGGATGGCGAGTGAACCAGCAGAGAATAAGCAGGGCATTTATCATTTTGATCTGTTTATAGATACAGATATGTATTTGGTCTATAAGGGCGGGGAGCCGCTTGACTTGACCCATCGTGAATATGAGCTGCTCTACTATATGATCAAACATGCCGGTAAGGTGATGACTCGGGAGCATTTGCTGCAGGCAGTGTGGGGATTTGAGTATTTCGGTGATGTGCGGACCGTTGACGTGACGATCCGTCGTCTAAGAGAGAAAATTGAGGAGAACCCCAGCAAGCCCGAATATATTTATACTCGGCGTGGACTCGGCTATTTGATGCATAGCCCTAAAAATGGAGGACTGTGATGAAGTGGCGGTCCTTTATCCGGACAATTCAGGCAAAACTTATTATTATTTACGTATTGCTAATTCTGATAGCTATGCAGTTGATCGGGGTTTATTTTGTCAGCTCGATGAAGAACTCGTTAACAGATAATTTCACCAAGGACCTTAAAGCACGTGCTGAGATGTTGTCTATCCTGACTGCTGATAAATTTGGTAGTGAGGCTGGAACCGCAGATGAGGAAACCGCTGTGGAAAGTCTGCGCGGAATGGTCAATAATCTGTACATTAACGGGGCTGAGATTCAGGTACTGGATGCCAGCGGCAAAATCATCACCACTTCCGTTCCCTCGCAGAATGACTATGTCGGGCAGCGTAACACCCAGACAGTTGTGAATCGGGCCTTGCAGGGCATCAGTGATAACGAGGAATATATTATTGCCGATGATAATGTGCGTAAAAAGGTTGTGGCCAAGCCTGTGCTCTCGGGTGACAAGGTAGTGGGCGCAATCTATATTGCTGCTGACATGAAGGATCTATACGCCACGATGGGCCGGATCAATAGTGTATTTATCTCAGGTTTGCTGTTAGCTCTAGCGTTAACGGTTGTTTTATGCGTCATTCTGGCGCACACCATCACGCAGCCTATTAAGGAAATGACGAGGCATGCTACGGCTGTCGCTGAAGGCCGATTCAATCGTAAAATGCCCGTATTGGGCAATGATGAAATTGGACAACTCAGTCAGGCGTTCAATTATATGACCGGTAGATTGCGTGAGGCACTCTCGCAGAATGAAGAGGAGAAGGAGAAGCTTACCTCTATTCTGACGAACATGAGTGATGGTGTCGTGGCTACAGATGAGAACGGAGTAGTGATTCTGATGAATCGGCGGGCAGCGCTGATGCTCGGAAATGAAGGACCGTTGCCGGAAGGTGCCCCTCTAGATAAATTGTTGGGCTTAGATTACGAACAAAGCGGATCTCTGGCTAAAGGCAATGCCCAATCTGCAATGCTTCATCTGACTCATATGGGTGGAGAAGATTCTAATATCGTAAGAGTGACGTTTACTCCGATTCATCGTCGTGAGGGTGGCATTGCCGGCACAATTGCTGTGCTGCAGGATGTCACCGAACAGGAGAATCTGGAGGAATCACGCCGTGAGTTCGTGGCGAACGTTTCGCATGAGCTAAGAACACCACTTACCACTATTAAAAGCTATGTTGAAGCACTGGATGATGGAGCACTTGAAGATCCGCAGCTGGCGGTTCGATTTGTTGGGGTTATTCGCAACGAAACAGAACGGATGATTCGTCTGGTCACGGATTTGCTGCATCTTTCCCGTCTGGATTCCAAGGAAGCTCTTCTTCGAATTCAGCAGACGGATATTACCGAGATGCTGGAGGATGTGGCGGATCGTTTTTCTTTTCAAATTCGGCAGAAGCGTATAGATATAAGTACAAGGGTCCGCAAAGATGTTACCACGGCGTGGCTTGATCGCGATCAAATCGATCAGGTCTTGGGGAATTTGGTCTCCAATGCGCTAAAATATACGCCAGAAGGCGGTACGATTGAACTGGAAGCGTTGAAGAATGAGGATGGAATGCTCTCCATTTCTGTGCGTGATTCGGGGATAGGGATTCCGAAAAAGGATATCGAGCGGATCTTCGAACGATTTTATCGCGTGGATAAGGCACGTTCGCGGAACATGGGAGGCACCGGACTTGGCCTTTCCATTGCCCGGGAAATTGTGAAGGCACATGGAGGCTCCATTTCCCTGCAATCCGAGCTAAATGAAGGTTCAAAGGTAACCTTTACCCTGCCTTTGAACGAGCAAAGGGGGAGTGAGGCATGAAGGAACGAATCAAATCATGCATTCTAGCCTTGCTCGTGCTCGGAAGCCTGGTTGAAAGCTATTATTTGATCTACCGTTTGCCTGGTGCTGATTCAGCAGTGCTTTCTGAGAACCTGTATGTGAAGACAGATAATATGGGTCCGGAAGAGAAGGTAGAGAACCTGTTATACCCTGACAAAATGATCATCCATATGGGAGAAGGCAAACATACGCTTTTTTATCCGGACTCTACGTTCTATAGCTTGATCATGAATCGCTTAAAAGGTCGTGGCTTCGAAAGCTTCCAACGGCACTCGGTACAGGATTATGATTGGGATAAGATCCGCAATGAGAATCCTGGGATTGAGCTTTCATTCGGAGCGGGCATTCCGGTAACGTTATTGCAGCGGGTGATGCAGTTATCGCCAGATTCCCTTTTTGAAGGAGAAAGCATTGATCGCATTTGGATCTATAACATTAAGAATGATTCCAAGGCCCATGCTATTTTCTTCAGTACGAGAGGCGACATCATATACGAAGCGGCAAAAGCGGATTTAACGGTTCAGGATGTGCAGCAGCATGTTGATTTCGGTAAGAATTGGACGCCTTACAAGACCGTAAGCGGGGATTATTATGTGCCAGACAGTAAGATTTCTCTGGTTCAGGTAGACATGCCTTCCGGGATGTACACCATAGAGCAAATGCAGAGTAATCTTTTCTTCGATGTTGGAAGCACTAGATATATTCGGGAGAAGAACGGCTCGGAGATTTATACGGATAGCAAACGGAGCCTTCAGGTGGACCAGGGTAAGAACTGGATGAGCTATAGTGACCCTGCGGCGCTTCCAGCTGGAGAAAGTACCCCTGCCAAGGATGCTTTGGAAGCTGTAGAATTTGTGAACCAGCATGGCGGATGGAATGGGACTTACCGTTTGGAGGCTACAGAGGAAGGCAGACAGGAGAGAAAGGTCTCTTTTCAACAATATTATGGCTCCTATCCGTACGGCTCCTATCCGATAATGAGCAATTCATCATTACAGTATGGTGTAATAAATCTGGAACTGCAGCAGGGAACAGTATCCTCTTATGAACGTTCTCTAATTTATATAGATGAAAGTAAGGCCGTAAAAAAGGTAGTGGAGCTATCTGGAGGTGCGGATCTGGAGTATAGGTTGTCTCTGGTCAGTAAAACTTCGGCAGTGAAGGATTTAACGCCTGCTTATGTGCCTGAGGTGAAGGAAGATCATCTGGAGCTGATACCTGTCTGGAAAGTTACACTTAGTGATGGCAGTGTTCTTACTTTAAATTAATGGACAAGTGGTTCATATAACAATTAGGAGGTTCGGGTATGGATTGGGGAAGAGCTAAAAATGTACTGATTTGCGCCTTTTTAGGTCTGAATCTGCTGCTATGTTACCAGCTGTGGGTCGATTTGCGCGATCAGGTTAGTGCTAATCTTGATTTTACTTCCCTGTCTGCTGAGACCCAAGCCGTAATGGAGCAGAAAGGGATTCGTGTATTGTGTCCCATTCCGGCGTCTACCCCGCAGCTTCCTAACATTACTTATCGTTATTCTGCTGAAGAGCAGACTGAACCACCAATTAAATTAGATGTACCTATAGACAGCAAGCTGATCTATTCTTCCTTCTCAGAGCTTAGCAAGGCGCTTGAGGATAAGATTCCTGACATTTCCAATTATCGCTTTGATTCACAGGAAAGTGAGGTAGGAAAGTTCGTTCTTCATCCGCTGGTTCAAAATCAGTGGTCGTTGTTCCGTGTTAGGCTAGAGTTGATTAACAGTGATCAAAAAATCGTAGCTTACCGCTGGCCGAAGATTGAAATAGGGACAAGCAGCAGCGATAAAGAACAGAAGGTGCTTCCAGCATCGCAAGCACTTAGTAGCTTGATAGAGAAGTATTTTCCGGCAGATTCCGTAGTGAAGGAGATTGAGCTGGGGTATTACGGTGAGCTGTTCAACTCGGAAAGTCAGGTAGCTTCGCCGATGTGGCGGTTTATGCTGGAGAACGGCAATGCCTATTATGTGGATGCTATTAGTGCGGACATCATCAGTCCTAAGACAACAGAGTAGAAGGAGTAAGGAAAATGGGGATTTCATTTACAGTACTGTCCAGTGGTTCTACCGGCAATGTAACGGTGGTACGAAACGGGGAGACAACACTTATGATTGACGCAGGTTTTAGTGCCAAGCGGATCGATGAGCTGTTGGCCATGCGTGAACTAACGGGTAATGATATAGACGGGATTCTAGTTACACACGAACATTCCGATCATATCAAGGGACTCGGGGCCATGGCCCGTAAATACGATCTTCCGATTTATGCGAACACCAATACCTGGGGAGCTATCGAGAAGGGAATTGGTAAAATACCGGAGTATAACCGGATGATCATGGAGTCTGGCCAGCACAAGGATTTCGGCAGTATGCGAGTAGAATCCTTTGCGATTTCTCATGATGCAGCGGAGCCAGTGGGTTACAATTTTTATGATGGAAAAGAGAAGTTATGTGTAGCTACAGACCTGGGCTATGTTAGTGATAAGGTAAGAGATGCAATTTCAGATGCAGATGTATTGGTGCTGGAGGCGAATCATGATATCGAATTGCTGAGAATGGGACGTTATCCGTGGAATACGAAACGGCGCATCCTAGGCGACATGGGTCACCTTTCCAATGAGGCAGCTGGAGCTGCGCTTAGCGAAATTCTTACAGGGCGGACCAAACGGACCTATTTGGCGCATTTAAGCCGGGATCACAATATGATGGATTTGGCAAAAATGTCGGTACGCGGCGCAATGGAGGATCGGGGCTGTTTTTTCAAAGATAGTGAGTTCAGACTGTGTGATACGTATTATGATCAACCTACGCCATGGGATAAGCTGAGCCAGTCATAAGCTGATCAAGTTCAGCGGTCTTGCGATCTAATTCTTGGCGGGAGATTAGGCCTTTTTCAATCATCAATTCGATCATTGCGCTAAAGGCAAGGGTCATGTGGTAGTGTTCATCCTTTAAGTCACCAAGCTTACCGATAAACTCGACTAAATCCATACTTGTTGAAAAAGAACTCATAATTAATCCTCCTTTAATAGTGTGAATTTATAGTGTAATTAGAACTGAAAACTGTAAAAAATTCGCAGGTGTTTTAGCTGAGGAAAATCCCGAATTGCAGGTTGCCTGTGATACAATTAAAAGCGTGATGAGCAAAGCTAAAATTTTAGGGACACTTCTATTTTATTGTAGTCTTTTAAGTTGCAAAATATTCCTAATAGAGAAGATATATTAAAAGATTATCATAATCTAACGATTGATCGAAACTCTTGTGGGGTTAATGGATAAAGTGAAACTTTTTAGTGATATTTGGAGTCTAATGGTTACAGAGGTTTGGTTCGGACGTGGTTGCTATAGGTTCAGGTCTTAACAACAGTGAACGCTTGGCAATAGAAGGGGGAGATTTTCGGTGGGATTGTTTGATGATGATTTCTATTCAACTAAAGTTTCGCGGTCCAGAGGGGATGAAGCATCAAAGGGATCGTTTGCTAACCGTAGACATTCTGTACGCAGATCGCGTAAAGGGCTATCTACCTGGCAAATATCCGCCGTTTGCTCCTTAGTCAGCGCTGTGGTGGCAGTTCTGTTATTCAGTATGTTTACAGGCCAGATGAGTCATGAGACTGCTCAAAAGCCGGTTGTAACAACTGGAAATGTTGCCCCAAGCAGTAGTGATCCATTTGACCGGATTATTCAAGCTGCTGCCACGGTTCGCCCTGCAGTAGTAAGTATTATCAATCATAAAGAAGATAATGAAGAATTAAACATTCTGGATGAGTCCGCACTAGGCTCAGGAGTGATCTATAAAAAGACAGGAAATAAAGCATTTATCATTACCAATAATCATGTCATCGAAGACTCCGGTAATCTCGAGGTAGTTACAGTGAACGGAGAGACCCGTAAGGCAACACTCGTTGGAACGGATAAAGTAAGCGACATTGCGGTACTCTCTATTGATGCCAAAGGAATCGATACCATCGCGCAGCTCGGTGATTCCTCTAAGCTTCGTCTAGGTGAAACGGTCATTGCTATCGGTAATCCGCTAGGACTTGGTGATACATTGACCTCGGGGATTGTTAGCTATACTGAACGGATGGTTCCCGTATCCCTTAATCAGGATGGAGTATATGACTGGGAACAAGAAGTGATACAGACTGATGCGGCGATTAATGAAGGAAATAGTGGCGGCGCGTTAGTGGATCTCGATGGCAAGGTCATTGGAATTAACACGATGAAGATTTCAGATACGGGTGTAGAGGGTCTGGGTTTTGCAATTCCTGCGAATCATGTGATAGATATCGCTAATGAGCTGGCTGAAAAAGGGCATATTGCCCGTTCGTACTTGGGTGTATATTCAGTTGATTTGAACAATCCGTACGTTCCACTAGCAGAAGATCAACGCAATGAATTGAACCTGCCGAACAGTGTTAAGGATGGAGTAGTTGTTCTAGAAGCCGTTGGCCCTGCGAAGGAAGCTGGACTGCAATTCAATGATGTCATTACCAAATTTAATGATCAATCCATCATATCTACCCTTTCTCTTCGCAAGTACTTATATAATCATACGAAGATCGGTGATGATCTGAAAATTACTTACTATCGAAACGGCGAGGCCAAACAGGCAACAGTTAAACTTCTTGAAAAACCACAGGAATAATATGCTGGAGGTCGGTATATAATGATATAGCAGTTACGACAAGTAGAGCGGACTACCCCTTCGATTCCGAGGGGGTACCTTCTTGAAAAAGCGGATAAAAGTAACGTTTTTGGGAAAGCTATTTTTCTAAAACCATGATAATTATGCCAGAAAAAGGATCTATTTAGGGAATAAACACTAAGTGGCAGCCCTTACATTGGAAGGTAATACTTATTAGGGCAAAACCGGATATATTCGGATGCTTGCTTGCCTTTGCTAATCAGGTGTGGTAATATGATATCAATCATACATTTAGTCCCTAATTCTCGCATTGAAAAGGGCTGTCATATTTGGTAATACAACCTTTTTCAATGTGTGAATTTTTTCTTTGTTTGAAGATAAAAAGAACATATTAATTTAAATTTGTGGAGGTAACACACATGCAAACAGGTACAGTTAAATGGTTCAACGCAGAAAAAGGATTCGGATTTATCGAAGTTGAAGGCGGAAGCGACGTATTCGTTCACTTCAGCGCAATCACTGGCGACGGCTTCAAAACTTTGGACGAAGGCCAACGCGTTGAATTCAACGTTGTTCAAGGCAACCGTGGACCACAAGCCGAAAACGTTGTAAAACTGTAATAATAGAAGAAACCGTCCCAGCTTGTGAAAGTTGGGACGGTCTTTTTATATCTAGTTACTCACTATTGACTTACAGGATGGGAGGAACGGCAATGAACTACCGGAAGAAACCTTTGGAAGAAATACCGGAAGAAAATACCGCAATTTGGGCATGTACCAATGAGGGATGCAACGGATGGATGAGGGATAATTTCGCATTTGAACATGCGCCTTCTTGCCGTCTATGTGACTCTCCAATGGTTCGCAGCACGAAGATGCTACCCCAATTGCTTAATTCGAATGGCGATCTCAAATCGCTGAAGAAGGGTATTTCCATCTAACCAATACCTAAATGAGTCAAGCATTTAATAGAACGACGAACCACTCAAGACGGGTAAACCGTCTTATTTTTTTTGCTTTCTTTGTGCTAAATTGTGATCTTTGTCACAAATCATTTGAATTTCACCGTTAAATGACTATCTTTATGTGACATTTATCACAAAAAGAAGCTTAAATTTTTGACAGAATATAATTAACGAAAAGGGGAGAAGGAAGGGACAAATATGGATACAGTAATGCTGTCGCGTATACAATTTGCGTCGACGACAATATTCCACTATTTCTTTGTACCGGTATCAATCGGACTAGCGCTCTTGATTGCAATCATGGAGACAATGTACGTTAGAAAAGGTAATGAAGAGTACAAAAAAATGGCGCAGTTCTGGGGAAAGCTATTCCTCATCAATTTTGCAGTAGGGGTAGTTACAGGGATATTGCAGGAATTTCAGTTCGGGATGAACTGGTCCGATTATTCACGTTTTGTTGGTGATGTATTCGGGGCTCCACTTGCAGTTGAGGCATTGGCAGCCTTTTTCCTGGAGTCTACTTTTATTGGGATATGGATATTCGGCTGGGATAAGGTATCCAAGCGAGTACATTTACTGTCCATCTGGCTGGTAGCATTCGGTACGATGTTATCTGCATTCTGGATTCTAGCGGCTAACTCTTTTATGCAGCATCCTGTGGGTTTTGAGATAAATAATGGACGTGCAGAAATGAATGATTTCTTCGCGCTTATTACGAACGGACAATTGCTGGTTGAATTCCCACATACAGTACTGGCTGCTTATGCAACAGGTGCTTTTCTTGTAACAGGTATTAGTGCTTATAAAATATTGAAGAAACAAGAGGTTTCTTTCTTTAAGAAGTCTTTTCAGATTGCAGCTATCGTAGGGATTATTTCTTCTATTGGTGTAGCTGTTGCTGGTCACGCCCAAGCGCAATATTTGGTTGAAACTCAACCAATGAAAATGGCAGCTTCCGAAGGACTGTGGGGTAAGAGTGGTGACCCGGCACCTTGGACCGTATGGGCAAACATTGATCCAGAGAATCAAATCAGTACTGGAGAATTTCAAATTCCTTATATGCTGAGTTTCCTTTCATACAGTAAATTTTCCGGTGAAGTTAAAGGTATGCTTGAGCTGCAAGCGGAGTATGAGCAAACCTATGGCCCCGGTGACTATATTCCACCTGTACGTACGACATTCTGGAGTTTCCGGATCATGGTTCTAGCAGGAACGTTAATGATTGTATTGGGAATGTACGCTATGTACTTAATGTGGCGCAAAAAAATGGACCGTCCGAACACTTGGTTTATGCGGTTCATGTTATGGGGCTTGTTGCTTCCTCCGATTGCGAATACAGCCGGTTGGGTTATGACCGAATTCGGGCGTCAGCCATGGACGGTATTCGGACTGATGACAACGGAAGACAGTGTGTCGCCTAATATTACAAGTGGTCAAGTTCTGTTCTCCGTGATTTCTTTTACAACGATTTATTTAATTCTAGGATTAGTGTTGGTCGGATTGTTTATTAAAGTGATTAAAAAAGGTCCTTATGCGATGGATAACGATCACGGCGATTCGAATGATCCATATAACGAGGAGGGTTCCCATGATATCTCTTAATGAATTGTGGTTTGTGCTGATTGCAGTTCTGTTTATAGGGTTCTTCTTCCTGGAGGGTTTCGATTTCGGCGTAGGGATGGAAACACAAATTCTCGCTAAAAATGATACAGAGCGCCGTGTTCTGATTAACTCGATCGGACCCTTCTGGGATGGGAATGAGGTATGGCTTATCACCGCTGCGGGTGCAATGTTTGCGGCTTTCCCGGAGTGGTATGCAACGCTGTTTAGTGGATTCTATATTCCTTTTGTATTTGCCTTATTAGCTCTGATAGCGCGTGGTGTCGCTTTTGAATTCAGAGGTAAACGTGATTCATTGGCTTGGAAAAGAACTTGGGATGCCTGTATCTTTATCGGCAGCTTCCTTCCACCATTCCTCTTGGCTGTAGTGTTTGCAAGCTTTATCAAAGGGTTGCCTATTGATGGGGATATGCAAATGTATGCAGGGTTCACAGATATCGTGAATGTGTACACTGTAGTAGCAGGGCTTACTGTTGTCCTTCTGTGCCTGGTGCATGGTCTCATGTTCACAACGCTGCGTACAGTGGGTGATCTACAGGCTCGCGCTCGCAAGTTGGCACAAAAATTGCTGATACCACTCGCAGCTTTATTTACTGCTTTTGTGATTATGACTTATAATATGACGGATATTTTCGAGCAACGTGGAACGGTTCTTATGATTATTGTAGCCCTGGGAGTTATCGCCTTTGTACTGTCCGGTTACTTCATGACGAAGAAGAAGGACGGCTACGCTTTTGGAATGACAGGAGCGGTAATGGCGCTTTCGGTAACTTCTATCTTTGTAGGATTGTTCCCGCGTGTTATGATTAGTTCAATTGATCAAGCTTTTAATTTGACGATCACTAATGCGGCTTCGGGCCATTACTCTTTGAAGGTAATGACGATTGTGGCACTGACCATCCTTCCGTTCGTATTGGGATATCAAATTTGGAGTTACTTTGTCTTTCATAAACGGGTTCACGAGAAGGAGCATCTTGAATACTAATGGATAAAAACTTGCTTGGGTATAAAGGAGTTAAGCCAGTCTTTCTGATTGTAGGCTTCCTTACCCTGGTGCAAAGCTTGTCCATACTTCTGCTGGCTAAATCGCTGGCAGAAGTAATCTCTGCGCTATTTGCGGGAGAACCTCTGAAGGAACAATGGGGCACTGCGCTATTGTTCCTTCTTGCATTTCTTGTGCGCCATGCTTGTGCTATGCTGATGAGCCGTGTCTCTTACCGCTTCGCGGAAGCAACGGGCAGCACTATGCGGAGGGAAATGATGGACAAGCTCTTCCAGCTTGGCCCTAGAATGGTGGGCGGGCGTGGAACCGGGGATCTTGTTACACTAGTGCTGGAAGGCGTAACTAAATTCCGCACGTATCTGGAAGCAATCATTCCTAGAATGGTAGGGATGTCTGTTACACCGGTCTTGGTGCTTATTTACGTCTTTACGATGGACACTACGAGCGGGATTATTCTTACGGTAACTATGCCGATTATTATTGTTTTTATGATTTTGATTGGGATGACGGCCCGTAAGCAAATGGATCGGCAATTGAAATCATATCGCACATTATCTAATCATTTCGTAGACTCACTACGTGGACTAGAAACATTAAAATTTCTAGGGCGCAGTCGTGGTCATAGCGACAGCATTGCTACGGTCAGCGATCGTTATCGCTCGGCGACCATGCGTACGCTGCGAGTGGCCTTTTTGTCATCGTTCGCCCTGGATTTCTTCACTATGCTGTCTGTAGCTTCTGTAGCGGTAAGTCTTGGTTTGCGGCTTGTAAATGAACAAATGACATTGGTTACGGGCTTAACGATTCTAATCTTGGCTCCGGAATATTTCCTGCCTGTCAGATTGGTGGGTTCAGATTTCCATGCTACTTTGGATGGGAAAGAAGCCGCTGAAGCAATGAAGAGCATTATAGATCAAGATGAGGTGAAGGCTGAAGTAATCGGCCCTAACGGTAATCTATCTGTCGGTTCTGCAGCAAAAACATCGGAACAAATATTCACTTGGCATGAGAATAGCGTGCTCACATTAAATGACGTTAGCGTGAAGTATGAGGAAGCAGGGCTTTCTTCGCTGGAAGCGCTGAACCTGCAATTTAAAGGAGCTAGCAAAATTGGGATTATCGGAGAGAGCGGGGCCGGTAAATCTACTTTAGTGGATATATTAGGGGGCTTCTTACACCCTACCTCAGGAAGTATCACGGTTAACAGTACAACGGTTAGTGCATTAACGGATGAGGCTTGGCGAAAACAGACCTCATATATCCCGCAGCGTCCGTATATTTTTAGCGGCACGTTAGCGGATAATATACGTTTTTATTACCCTGAGGCTTCTATGGAAGCTGTTGCCGCGGCAGTGAAAGCTACTGGTTTATCGGGGCTGGTGGATACACTTCCGCATGGCTTAGATGAGATGATTGGTGGCGGCGGCCGTTCGTTCAGCGGTGGCCAGGAGCAACGGGTGGCATTAGCCCGGGCACTGCTTAGCAGCCGTCCAATTATGCTTCTAGATGAGCCAACGGCGCATCTGGATATTGAAACGGAATATGAGTTGAAGGAGACGATGGTGCCCCTTTTTGAAGGAAAGCTGGTCTTTCTGGCTACCCATCGCCTGCACTGGATGCTAGATATGGACATTATTGTAGTAATGAAGCAAGGCCAAGTGGCAGAAATCGGTACCCATCAGGAGTTACTTGCCCGCAAGGGTGCGTATTATGAGTTGATTGGGTCGCAATTGGAGGGAATCCATTGAAACGTGAAGGATGGTTTGCTCCCTATGTATCGTCGTATTTTTGGCGTTTTGTGCTAATTATTGTGCTTGGGGCGTTGACGATATTTACAGCCTCTTCATTGATGTATACTTCAGGATTTCTGATCTCAAAAGCGTCTACACCGGTCGAAAATATCCTGATGATCTACGTGCCGATTGTTGGTGTACGTACGTTCGGAACAAGCCGAGCAGTCATTCACTACGTGGAACGGCTGATTGGGCATGACACCATTTTACGGATTCTTTCTAAAATGCGTGTGCGCCTGTACAATATTTTGGAGCCACAGGCCTTGTTCCTGTCGTCGCGTTTCCGTACTGGGGATATTCTCGGGATGTTAGCTGATGACATCGAATATTTGCAAAATGTATATCTGAGAACTGTATTTCCAAGTGTTATTGCTTTATTGATCTACGGGGTTGCGGTGATTGCGTTGGGCACCTTTGATATCGGTTTTGCGTTATTAATGGCTTTGTATATTTTGGTGTTGGTCGTGGTATTGCCGCTTATCTCTTTGTTGTTCACCCAGAAACGTCAACGTGAAGTGAAGGTAGAGCGTAATCGCCTCTATCAAAAGCTGACTGACGCCGTTCTCGGTATGGGCGATTGGGTCATTAGTGGACGGCAAAGCCAGTTCGTGGAGACCTATGAAGCAGTTGAGAAAAAAGTAGCCAAAACGGATGCAGCGCTGCGCAGCTGGGCGCGTCTACGTGCGTTCATCGGGCAAGCAGTTGTTGGAGTTGGCGTGCTTTCAATGTTATATTGGGCCGCCGGGGAGTATGCGGATGGTGCTATTGCAGGTACGTTGATTGCGGCGTTTGTATTGGTTGTTTTTCCTGTGGCAGATGCTTTTTTGCCAGTATCCGAAGCTGTGGAGAAAATCCCGCAGTACCGTAACTCGCTGGAGCGGTTGTCTGGAGTGGTTGGAGAAGAGCAGAATATAGTTTCCGAACAGGCATCTGTAGTCGATGTTCTACCTCAGGCCATAAAAAGTGCTCATATCCAGCTCGAAAATGTGGGTTACCGCTATGGATCAGACGATAACTGGTCGGTTCGTGATCTCAGCCTCGACATCCCACAAGGCAAAAAAATTGCCATCATCGGCCGTAGTGGGGCAGGGAAATCGACGTTGTTAAAGGCTATTCAAGGGGTTATCCAACCTTCTGCAGGTTCGGCTATGATTAATGGAATCGCGGCGGCTGCCTATGGCGATAATATTCCTTCTATTATTGCGGTGCTAAATCAAAGCCCACACTTATTTGATACTACGGTAGCGAACAATATTCGCATGGGTGATCCGAAGGCTTCCGAACAAGCGATTAAAGAAGCTGGCGCATTAGCCAAAATGGATACGCTGATCTCCTCGTTACCAGAGGGATACAATACCTTTGTCCGTGAAGCGGGGCAACGTTTCTCCGGTGGAGAGCGTCAGCGGATAGCGTTAGCGCGTATTTTGCTGCAAAATACACCTGTCGTCATTCTTGACGAACCGACCGTAGGGCTGGACCCAAGCACGGAACGTAATCTTTTGCAGACGATGTTTGAAGCTATGGACGGTAAATCTCTGATCTGGGTAACGCATCATTTGGTTGGTGCAGAGCAGATGGATGAAGTGATTTTTATGGAAAATGGCTCGGTAGAAATGCGTGGAACCCATGCGGAGCTGATGGAAAAAGAACCACGTTACCGCAGATTGTATGAGCTGGATCGTCCAGTGGAGTTTCTAGGGTAAGATGGAGAGTTGGTAGATAACATTTATAGAAATTAGAGAGATATTAGTGAAGAGATTCCTTTTGCCCGTTTGGGGTGAGAGGAATCTTTTTTTTCGGTAGGGCAAGAATATAGACAATGGATGAACAGATTGCTGGAATGGATAGATAGGAGTTCCATTTTCGTGGGAAGTATGGTAGAACAATAGAAGGAGTATAGGCCGCAGCGGCACAGAAAGGGATGCTTGGTTGAATGTATGTAGTATGTAAAGAACATGTAGAGTTAGCCATCGACAAATTTGTGGACGAGTATGAGGATGCACCTGATATTGTGGACTTGAAGGAGACCGAGTTCTCGGACTGGGACCCGCCGGCCAAATGTGCGGAATGTGAGAAGAATGCGGAATATTTAGTGGTCTAAAGGACTGTTAAAATTTATTAAAAACACCTTGCAGTCCCGGAAATGGGCCGCAGGGTGTTTTTTTGCATGAAATAATATATGTGTTAGCCGATTAGGTCTTATGCATCTGCTGCATCTACTATGTCGGTCAGCGAGCTACTTCGGTTGCCTCGGCGGTAGAGAATAGCTGAGATGATGGCGATCAATGCTGCAATAGAGAGTCCCCAGTAGATATTGGAGTAGGCTGCAGAAAGCGGCAGTCCGCGCTGCCATTCTAGTGCGCTTGCGGCCATAGCCACGCTGAAGGCGCCGCTAAAGAATTGCAGCAGCTGGAACAGGCCCATCCCGGAGCCAATTTGTGAAGAAGGCAGAATCCGAGAGATTTCATTGGATACACTACTGGACAGTGTCGTGAAGGCCAGACTCATAATCATATAGATGAACATGACGGCAATCCATGACCGCCCAGCAAAGAAAGCGAATAGGATGGTAGCGGTCAATACGAGCAATGGTGCAAAACGCAAAATCCCCGCATTGCCATAACGGTCAATGATTCGCCCGACGGAGCGGGAGACAAAGATGGCGAGTAGCGAACCCGGAAAGATCACAAGCCCGGCATGGCTTGCGCTGAAGCCGAAACGGTGAGTCAGAATCTGCGGCAGCAGGAATAACGTGGCAAAGCTGCATAGGTAGGAGGCAACTCCGATCAGAGCCAACACGAGATATGAGCGGTTACGGAAAAGCTCCGGCATCACGAATGGATCAGGTGTGCTGCGGATACGGCCAACAAATAAAGCAATGGCGACAATTCCGGCGATCAAGGCAATCCACAGCCCGCTGGTCAGGAACAGCAGCAGCCCGGTCGTGCCGACGCCCAAGAACAGCCCACCAAGCACATCAAAGGAGCCACGGGTGGGTACTTCTTTGGGCAGCAGGATAAGGAACAGCGGCACTAGAAGCAGAATAGCTGCCGTTACAGAGAATAGCCAAATCCAGCCAAGATATTCGACGATGGCTCCGCCCGCGACCGGCCCAAGCCCTAGACCCAGCGAGACGGCTGACATAATTGTCGCCATTGCTTTGCCGCGGCGAGCTTGCGGGATATAGCGGGTAAACAGGACAAGCGACAAGGACATTACTGCGCCCGCGCCTGAGGCCTGGAGAATGCGTACGATAAGCAGGAAGATAAAGTTGGTGCTGAAAAAGCCGGCAACAGCCGCGAGGCCCAGCGTCAACAAGCCTATAACCAACAGACGGCGAATCGGCAGAAAATCAGAAAGCCGGCTGTACGTGATTGAGGCAATCGAGAACATAATGGAATACCCGGTGACAATCCAAGAAGCGGACGCAGCCGTAATCCCGAAGGCTTCGGTCACATCAGGCAGCGCCAGATTGAACATAGCCGTATTCATGATGACGAGAACCACAGCGACACTGAACAGCAGGGTCAGCAGGCCTTCTCGTGGAAGAGGCGCTTCCGGAACGGAGGCTTCATGATCCGCATTCGCGGAGAGGTTATTTACAGAAGTCATGTGCGAAGCACTCCTTTTATTATTGTTTAATAGTTCGATTACTTACGAACAATTGAAATATAGCATGCGTTGATATAAAATGCAATTAGGAACACCAATATTTTTTTCGCATTCATCGTACGACAAAAGGGGATAATCATCCGTGAAAATACTATTTCATCCGGACCGCAAGGACATTCAGCTTGCCTCCGTATTGTATGCACTCAGCGATCCGATTCGCTTACATATCGTATCGGATATTCACTTAAATGGAGAACAGGCTTGCAACGGCTTCAACGTCCCGATCGCAAAATCCACTATGTCTCACCATGCCCGTACTTTGCGCGAGTCAGGAGTTGTTTTTACACGAGTTCAAGGAACACAGCGCATGTTGTCCCTGCGGACTGAGGATCTTAATGCACGTTTCCCAGGCTTGCTGGACTCTATATTGAGCGCTTATGAAGCTGGGGGGAAACCGGATTTTTTGATGGAGGAGCAGGAAGAAAGTAAGTAGGGATGGATTGAACCTGCTGAGGACGAGGAATACATGAAATTCTAGATTCAGGCAATCTAGGAATACGTGGGATCAGGAGATCCATAGATTGCATGAAAAATAGGACATTTAGGGACTGCGCAAGAGTAGGCCGTTTTAATTGTCGTTTCTTTTCCACCAAATATGTGATAGAACAGAAGGTACTTACTAAAACTACAAGGGACGCCCAGTGCGCGTCCTTTTGCTATTTCTATAGAGGATTATGACAGGAGGCACTTATGCTTATTCAAATTATTGGCGTAGGAAAATTGAAGGAAAAGTACTTGATCGATGGCATCGCGGAGTATGTAAAACGGCTGACACCATACCTGAAGTTTCAGGTCATTGAGGTGGCAGATGAAAAAGCACCCGATTCTCTAAGCGAAGCAGAGGTCGTGCAGGTAAAGGGACGCGAGGGCGAACGCATCCTCGCGCAGATTAAGAGCGAGGCGCATGTCATTGCGCTCGCGATCGACGGCAAGCTGTGGAGCTCGGAAGAGCTTGCCGCAGAAATTGACCGGCTCGGCACCTACGGGACGAGCCATGTCGTGTTCGTCATCGGAGGGAGCCACGGGCTCTCCGACGAGGTCATGCGCCGCGCGCAGCAACGCATGAGCTTCGGGCGCATGACGCTGCCTCATCAGCTCATGCGCCTGGTGCTGGTGGAGCAGGTGTATCGCGCGGTGAAGATCAATCGGGGGGAACCGTATCATAAATAGGGCGAAATTTGTGGTCATACATGTCTACAGGACGAGAGAAATTGTACGCTAATATTAGGTAAGATTCAATAAATGGCGTCCCTCTGCACTGGCTCAAGGAGCAAACGCGGCAGGGGCGTTTTTCGTTTATCTAGATTATAACGCCACATAAGACTATTATAAATTTTATGTTGCTTAAATAATCTTGTGTTGCTATTTTTGCTTAAATGATTTATCATGAAAATACACACACAGGAATAAATGGATTAAATAATTGAAAGGGGATGGGGTTTTGCGAATTTTGAAGCTGGCAAACGTGTATAAGGAATGGAATGCTGAAAATCAAGGTGCTTCACAGATGGATAGAGTGGTTGCTCGAGCACTCCTAGCTACGAATGATGTATCTACGACACTTTTTATTACAGAGGCTTCGTTTGATGATGTTAGTCGTATTTACAGCACATTAGAGCAAGTTCGGCCTTCAGTTGACACTGAAAATATTATAAATGCAGATGAAGAACTTTCTAAACAAGAGGAGGAACAATTTTTGATTAAAGATGTGGAGGACTCCAGTTCAAAAAAGCGCACTGATAGGAAGAAGGCTGTTGGCTACGTAATAAGTAACATCGTGAAGAATAATCAAGGCGCTAAAGTCGTTAAGGTTCGTTATAGTACTATGGAGGTGCAACTTCCAGATAATCGACGTGTAAACGTAAAAGTTGGCCTATCAAGAGACTATAATGACGCAAGCTACAATCCGCACTCGTGGCATAAGGAAGATGACCAGAATATTACTCAATTTGATTATCATATATACTTAGTTGAAAACGGGGACTCCTATAGAGGGCTTATTTTTAATACTAACGAACTGCAGCAACACCTGAGCAAAAAGTCATATAATGGTCATTTCGCAAACTACTATTTCCACTGGAATCCAAATGGAAGCGTGACGGACGAACGTGACATAACAACACCTATAGATGTTACCAATTATGATGTCGAAAAAATTCAATGGCAATTTAAATAGAGTTGACATTATAGTTCAAATTCAAGACGACGCTTCATGGAAGGGGCTTTTCCGGACAAAGGAAAAGCCCCTTCCGCCATATTGTCAGCAGAAGGGGCTACGCTTAAAAAATGCTTTTCAGTCTCCTCATTGAAAGCCAGTTCTACGCTACCGACACGCTTCGTATCGTCCAGAGTGATCTTCTTCACTATCAGGTGCATAAGGGTCTTACGTTGCGGAAACGGTGAGCGATTGAGTAGGGTGTTGAACCTCTCCATCAGGGATTGAACAAGATCATAGGAGATAGGGTCAGCCTGGTCATCCCTTAGCTCCAATTCGAGCTTTGATCTGCGGGTGAGTTCGGCTTCGAGATCTCTATTCAAGTCGGCCAGGCGTTCCGAAAATAGGTCTCGTCCTATCTCGTCCATCTCGTAGAGTCCAAGGTATTTACGTTTCTTTACCTCCAGACTGTCGATCCTAGCCTGTACTCCTGCCAGTTCATCTCGTAGAGGCTTGATACGTCCCAACCTGTGCTCATTGACGCTGCGGACGATTTTTTTGAGGATGTGGGTGTTTGTGACCGCCTCCTGAATGCGTTCCGTCACCGCCTTCTCGGCCTCATCCTTGCGGACGCTGTTGGCGTGACAAACAGAGCTTCCCTGACTACGGAAACGTCCGCAGGAATAGTACATACGTACAATTTTTGTTCCGTCCTTTGCCCGGTTTACGGTGCGGCTCGCGGTCATTGCCGCGCCGCATTCGGGACAGTGGATGAGTCCAGTCAACAGGTACTCACCCTCGAAGCGCTTCTTTGGCATGGTACTTTTCTTTTGCCGCAAAAGCTGCACTTTCTCCCACAGCTCATCTGACACAATTGCTGGATGATGGCCCTCCACAAGAATAAGTTCCGAAGTTTTTCCTTTACGCCGTTTTTCCGCCCAATTCTCGTAACGGTTGTAGCGGATTTTTCCCACGAACATTGGATTGTCAAGAATGTCCCGGATGGAACAGGTAGAGAAAGGTTTGCCAGTCCTCGTTTTGTAGCCCCGATGATTCAAGTCGTTGGCGATTGCTTTCAGGCCTTGACCGGCAGCGTACTGCTCAAAAAGATGTCGAACCAATGTTGCCTCTTCCTCGATGATGACAATTTTGGACTCTCTTCCACGTACATCAATTTTGACGCTCCGGTAGCCAAGAGGCAGCTTTCCATTATGCTTGCCAGTCCTCGCACGTTGCTTGTGTCCCATCTTGACGTTATCAACGATTGTGTTCCTCTCAAGTTCTCCCACCGCACCCATCATCTGTAAAGCGAATTTACCCATAGACGTACTTGTATCAAAATTCTCGGAAAATGAGCGAAAGGAAACGTTGTTTTTTTCCAGCAGATCAACAATGTGTATCAAGTCGATATTTTTACGCGCCATCCGGTTAAACTTCCAGACAATGACTTCATCTATTATACCTTTTTCTGCATCCTGAAGAAGTTTTTGTAATTCATAGCGACCCTTCATGCTCTTTCCACTGACGCCCCGGTCCACGTATTCGCCTACAATCACTCTGCTGTAGAGTTCACAATATTTGCGCAGGGTATCAAGCTGGGCATCAATAGAGTAGCCGAATTCGGCCTGGTCCTCCGTGCTGACGCGGGCATAGATGGCAACTCTAACGGGTTGGTTCATGGTTGCTTGTCCCCCTAATTGAAATCGGCGGAATCACTAGGTTCAGCAAGGCTGCAGTTCCCTGGATGCTTGCCTTAGTGATGTCTCTATCATGCGGGATTTCTATTTTAACGATAAGACTTCGGTAAAGTTTCCGCTGCTGATCGGGCGCAGCGCTTAGCAGTAGCGGACGAAATCTGGCCAGTGCTTGTCGAATGCTCGCTGCAGGAATTGTACGCTCGGGCTGGCTGGATACAGATCGCTCTAACTGAGCTTGCTCGTCCTCCAAAGGAGCAGATTCTGAGGTAATCTCATTAAGTCTTTTTTTGAGTTCCAGGGCATCCATATGTCCGTCCTCAAATAGCTCGTAGCAGCGGAGGCTGCGTTTCTTTAGAGATGCGAGTTGGCCCTCAATTTGTACTATTTTCTTTTTTATAGGGAGCAGTTTCTTATCTCGCCTGTGGTTGATTTCAATAATTAACCGTTCAGCAACAGTAGGGTGGGTTATGAAATGCTGGAGTTGAGACTGCACCCAGACTTCAGCTTCATTTGCCCGGATATGATTAGGGGAACAAACTGTACTTCCACCTGAGTTGTAGCGACAGCAAATATAATAGAAGCTCATAGCATCTGTACCGCTCTTTCGTTTACGGCGTACATGTGATGGAATCATGCTGCTCCCGCAGGTCGGGCATTTGAGCAGTCCAGCGAGTGGGAAATACCGAACAATTTGCTTGGTTGATGGGCTCGATTGTCCGGCAAGCCTTTGCTGTACTTGCTCCCAAAGCTCTGAGGGGACGATAGGTTCGTGTTCTCCGTCCACTATTTTTCTAATATCGTTTTCGTCCGTGTAGGTGACCTGGCCGATGTAGTTTACATTTGTCAGAATGCCTCGTACCGCGATGCTATAGAAGGACTTACCTCTTTTGGTTTTGTATCCTGCACTGTTCAGTCGGTTAGCAATAGCTTTCAGGCCGAGACCACTGACGTACATTTTGAAAATGGAGACGACCTGCTTTGCTTCCTCCGCTATGATCTCCACGTAGGAAAGGTAAGGATTGTCGGAATGGGTCACCCAGCGGTATCCGAGGACCTGATTGCCGCTGTTCCACCTGCCAAGCCTATTGCGCCGCTGCATGCTGTGACGTACGTTCTGTGCAATCTGCCGTCTTTCATGTTCGGCCACTGCCCCGGACATCTGAAGGGCAAACTTTCCCATCGGCGTGTCCGCTTGGAACTCCTCCGTAAGACTGCGTAGGGCAATCCCTTGCCTTTCCAGCAGCTCAACGATGTGCAAGAGGTCCGCAAGCTTGCGGGACAGCCGATTCAGCCGCAGGCACAAGACTTGCTGGAAGCATCCACTACGGGCGTCTTCCAGAAGTTGGAATAGTGCCGGTCGGCCTTCAATGGACTTAGCTGAGCGGCCTGCGTCGATATAGATCTTGTGGACCCCAATCTGTACCCTATGACAGTGATCGAGAAGGGCTGTCCGCTGGGCATCCAGGCTAAAACCTTCAACCTGCTCTTCTGTCGAAACCCGAATGTAAAGGGCGGCTATTTGTTGTTTATAATTCATGCCGGTTCCCTTACGCAACGATTCGAGCTTCGATGCCTAAACCTTCAAGATATCTTAGCCAGAATGCTCCTCGCTGCTGCCGCTCCTGTTCGACATCGAGGTATTGACAGATCATATCGGCAAGGATGTCGATGAACAACTCTTGCTCGCTTGGTTCTATAATTGTGTGCATAAATAGTTCCTCCTGATGTTATGGTTTTCAGTATTCTTCAGGCAGCATAATGATGGCATGAGTAGCCTCGTCGACTATCCAAACGGTGAGATTAATAGGATTAGGAATATACTTCAGCATGTATTTAGTTCGTCTTTTTGGTTGTTCCTGTCTGTGAACGACATATTGCAGCTTTTGGCCATTAGCCTCGCGTACTGACAATTCGAAGATTTGCAGGTAGTCCATCTCCAGGCCCTGTTCCAACTGAGCATCAACAAAATCAAACAAAAGGTACGGCAATTCAAGGGGAAGACTATCCCGGATTCCTTTGGTTGCTCCACGTGGAGCGAAGGCAAGTTTTGGCATCGCTTTGCGAGTCTCCTTTCTATGGTTAATTTACATAAGTCCCCGCTCTTTCATGCTAATGAAGCTTCCCTCGCCTAGCACGATGTGATCGAGAAGATCAATGCCCATAAGTGAACCTGCATCTCGGATACGCTCCGTGATTTCGACATCTTCGGGGCTTGGAGTTGGGTCGCCGCTCGGGTGGTTATGGCATCCAATAATGGAAGCTGCATTTGCCAGAATGGCGAGTTTGAAGGTCTCCCTAGGATGTACCAGAGAGGCATTCAGTGTTCCGCTGGAGACTTCATGCAAGGCGGTCGGCTGGTTCTTCGTGTCCAGCGTCATGATGCAGAACACCTCCCTGTCGCAATCCCCTATAAACTGCTGAAAGAGATCGGCGGCATCTTTGGGTGTGGTGATCTTGCGCTGAGGATATAGAAGCGATGTACGCTCCCTCACCATACGAAGGCTAACCACCTGAATGCGCTTGGCTGGACTGCTAAATTGGCTCATCTTTCATCACTCCCCTGTCCGCAATGTTCGCTTAACCAAGATTCAAACCCTGTATCCTGCGATTCCTTTGGTGACAGAACTATCGTGAAGCATTCGTTATCGTGCTTAAGCAGTATCCGGTAAAATTGCATCTTATAAGCCTCAAATACTTCTACGTACTCTACTTGCTGGAAGGGGGATGAGAGACCGATAGACGCCAGTTCAGTATCAGGTTCCTTGTGCTCCAGGCAGACGATTCGGTAGCCTGCGCAGTCGATTCGAAAGTCGGGATTGCTTCGCTCCGAGTTGAGCATGTTGAGCAGCTGGGCGAGCTCTCTTTTGGCAACTCCCAAAAAGGGAGCGGCTAGCTTGCCACCGAAGTGGAAAAGGTCAGTTTTGCATGTAAGCTGAATCAAAGTGGATCGCCTCCAAATGGATAGTAGGGCCCCTGTTACTCCAGGGGTACAAAGGAATAATATCTGTTTGAAGGTTTGATAGATTCATTTCATGGGGCACCTTTCGGGACGCTCTCAATTTCGTCAAATGTCGCATAGTCATAGAGGACTGGGCTTCCGATATTTTGTGGCGCTGTGTCACCTGTTTCGATATTTTTTTGTATTTGGCACAGTGGGAGGAGAAGAATATCTCCGTTTTTTTCTTCTATAAAAAGCCACAAGAGCCACAAAAACATTACGAAGCTTGGTTGAGCTTGAAGGATGTCCGTGGCGAGGGAATAGAAAATCGTCCCTTCCATCGCCACAGATGACCCTAATTGTAGTACCTTTCGGACATGTTGGTTGTTGAGTAGTGGTCGAGAATTGGCCTTCCTAGCCCAAAAGATCAATGTCATCTACGATTTCGAGGCTGGTGGGAGTCTTTGGTTCTGCCACGACCAGTTGAATACCAGTGTGATATCGCTTGCCTCCGCTTTTGATCGGTTCTGACTTGATTCCCTTGGACTGCAGGGTTGAGCGAATTGCCATAAGCAGCCGCTGATTGGACATCGGATTGGCAATGCCGTTCTTCGTACACCAGATTCGATAGAGTCTTGCGATGGAATCGTTTTGTACTCGTTGGTCCACTTCACCCTTTGCAATGGTATCCTCTACAAAAGAGGCAACAGGATTCAACTCCTCTTCGTAGGAGCGCTGCGCCTTTAAAGATACCTTCGAATCAGTGAAGATGTATTCATTGGTGCGTAGTCTTTTTAGTCCATTCAATGCAAAGTTGAGAATGCCTGGAAGTTCCTTTTGAAGCTTCTTAATTAGGTGGACGTCAGCCTCCCCCTTATCAAAGGTCCGATTGAAAGGTAGGATGATGAGTCGACGCATGAAGCCATGACTCTTATCCCGCGCATAGGGCAGATTATTCAGTCCAAATACGAGCTTGCAGAAAGGGCGATATGTGAAGCCTTGCTCATGCTTGCGTTCTACATGGATGGGATCTCCTGATACGATTGCTTTGAGAAATTGCGTATTCAAGCCCTTAGAGTCCATTTCATTTTCGGTAGACAGTACTAGGAGCTTGTCGATCATTTCTGAGCGGGAGAAGGTCTTGTCCAAGTCACTGAGCGTCAAAGCACAGGTGTTGTCTGAACCGACCAGCATTCCCAGAATGTCAGCAAAAACACTCTTACCATTTGCCCCGTTCCCGTACAAAATAAATGCTTTTTGGGCTTTGACACTTGGGGTCAGGCAGTAGCCATACATCTCAGCTGAAATTGCCTTGCGTTCCTCATCTTCCTCAAATATCTGATCAAGGAAATTCAGGAATTGAGGACACTTTGCTTTAGGGTCAAAATCAATCGGAATACGGATCGTCGAGTTGTACTTTTTATCGTGTGGAAGAAGGTGGAATGTTCGAAGATCCAGCATGCCGTTGTTCAGATTCAGGTAGCGACGATTAGAATCCATCTTTTCCACATAGGGCGCTTCCAAAGCTATTGCTTGAAGATACTTATCTTCAATAGAAGGTGTCCAGAAGTCCTTGACATATCGATTCAGAATTTTCCGTAGCTTTCGTTTTAGCTGGTTCATGTCTACGTAGGTCCAGAGGCCTTTGGCATACACGTAGAATCGACCTCCCTTGACATATACTATATCCAATTCTATGCTGACAACATGTCGCGCGAATGTGTTGGGATTTAGCTTTATCGGTCGGCCTGTTTCCTTGTCGAGTATGAATCCGATGGAGGTAAGGTCTATTTTTTGTTTGGGTGCTTTGGAGAACCTGCTAGGACTATTAGTGATTTGACCTCTATTGTTGCGATTGATCTTGTGATTGAAGCATGTAGCAATCTGCTCCTCGCTGCACCCGAAAGTGGTGCAACGTGTCGTTCCCTTGTTTGGTTCTGCGGCGAGCTTGCTAATGCGTAGTTGGCTTTGCTGATTGTGTTTACCAGAAGCCTTAGAAAAGGCTAAGGCAGCCTCTCTTTGGCCAGACTTTGTGAGCAACGTGATCCAGTGGTACCACTCATTTTCAGATAGACCTTGATCTCTCTGAGTTTTCCAGTCTTCGGCAAACGCTTGGCAACGAGTGCTCAAGCGAAAAAAAATGTCTTCAGAAGTTTCAGAAGGTTGGTGACTGCCACTGTTAGGATTTGTGATGGGCGAATTGTCGAAAATCCAGTCAGGTGCTACTAATGGTAGAAAAACTTCGTTGGTTTTATCCATGTATATATACCTCCGTTTGCGTGTTTGGATGGGGGGAGAACAGTGCAGCAGCCATCCCCTAGAAAGGCTAGTTCCGAATGAATATGGTTAGGATTAGAGTCGCTGATACTGAATTTCCGGCAGTCTCTCCCTTTGGGGGCAGCGTAAACATAACGCATACCCCCTCCAGGAGTAGAAAACTGCCAGGCATCGGAAAGGTGATTTCCTGCGCTGATTTCCAGCAGCTTGTCCTGACCGAACTGCCCATCAACATCCAGAGCTACGAAGCCGCTCCGGCTTCCCAGTACGAGACCGATGTTGGCACTGGGCCAGCGACGGAACCACTCTTCAACTTGCTGTTCTGAAGGCACCTCAGCATTTTGCCATTCTTTGATGAGAGGGCGTTTGCCAGGAGAGCGGCAAGTGGCGATGTGAGTGTCAGACATACAGGAATGATCGCCTGGACAGAGAGGGATTATTGAAAATCCTAAGGCAGCATATTTCAAAGCCATTGATTTGATAGATAGGCTCATTAATAACTACCTACCTTGGGAATGAAAACTTGTTCAAGTCCCATAAGATTCAGTAACTGATTACTTGTGAATATGTTTCTGTAAAAGATCTCCTCCTTATCAGACGGATCGGAAACGACATAGGCTACCACATCTATGACGTCCAGTCCGATATCATGTTTTATTTTCTGAGTTGCATAATCACAATGAGCATCAATATTATCCATTCCACCAAACCTTACAGGCACTGGGAATTGAAGTGTTACTGAGAGGGCCATATCTTCTACGTATATTTGAGCTTCATCCATTTCCCATTCCAAATATAACTGCATTCTATTTTTAGCCTCTGCATAAGCCTCATTCCGGCGTTTTTCATCAATAAAGGTATCGAAATTAACTCCATCAATACCAACTACATAAAAGCCGATATACTCCACGTATTCGGAGTTACAGAATTCTTGGTACTGTTCAACCAGCATTTCGGTATGTCTGCTAGCGATTACTTTCCGTCGCTTTTCATACTTTACTTTTAAAACCTCATCTTGGATTTGGCCAAGGTGTAACCCCTTTAGAAATTCAATTGAGTTTTGGTCCTTAACACTCGCCTTCTGCCGTAAGGCTTCTTTGAGGGACTTTTCTGGAGATGCGTTTTGATTGGAGCCGGTTCCTTGGATAGTTTTCATTATTGTTTCCTCCTATGATTTAGTTAGAATATCTCTATGCAACGAAATTCCTATGCTTTTTGACACGAAAAATGAACACAAAAAGAGCGCCAGTAAAAAACCTAAGATAAACAGGTTTTTTAACTGGCGCTCGTCATTTCAAAATGATTCGCTTTTATCGTGGCTTTTCGAACCTAAGTTCCTTCATCGCCCCGGCCAAATAAGATATTCAATTACAAGTTATAATAATCTCTGTCTTAAAGATTGTCAACCGGTAGTCTAAAATTTTCGAGACATTTACTTCAAAAGCAAGAATTATAGCTACTACTTTTATACTTGGTTAAGAAAAAAAGAAAGCGAGATATTACGCTTTCTTTAAAGGGAGAAGTTGCATATAATCATTTGACGAATTAGAAATTCGTTCCTATATTAATTTCTAATAAAGCTTTATACCTCTTTAGATTTACTGCTTGAGCCACTTCTGCCAATCAATATTCACTTTCTCGAAGCTACCGTAGGTTTCGGTGAAGGCCTGTTCCATGGTTAATTTCCCGCTTGTCAGGAAAGTCTCATACTTTTTACTGCCGTATTGCTCATATAAAAATGCGGTGAACAAGAACCCACCGACATACGGCGTTTGAACAGTCATCGAGTCCTTGTAAATCATGACATGATTTTGCGGGTTTCTAAGGATTTCTGGCTTCCAAAAGTCCAATTTCTTTTTGTAGGTATCGGAACCCTTGTAGGCGAGATATTCAGCTAGGCCTTCTACCATCCATTTTGGCTGATTCTCAGGATACCAACCAGGAGTGTTCCTGTATTGCTCCTGAAGGATGTGTTGTGGGCTATGAATGTATTCGTGGGTGTATAGATAATACCTAAAGTTGTCATCGTACTCCCATCCCTCTATCGTTGAGCCTTTTTTCTGATAAGCTGATGGGGTTAGAATATGAATTTCACTGGTCATAGCCTCAGCCCCGCCGTTTGCCCCGTTATATGCGTCCCCTTCGGTAACTCTATCGTTCGTGGTTGGATGCAAGTATATGTCAATCGGATAAAACTCGTTATTGAGAATACTGTCTACTTGAGGAAGAAGGTTCTTGAATTCCTTTACCGATACCTCATAGGCATGATCGAAGATCCGGGCGACTTTTTCCACGTCCTGCTTGTACTCAGCGGTATATAGAAGATTGTAGTGTTTTGAGTGGTACTCCAGCCATCCTTCACTGGCAATATTGGAAGCCCGAAGCTTACTGATACGTTGGTTCAACAAGTTGACTTGCATTTGCAACTGTGCGATCTCAATATCATCCTTATTCTTTTTGTAGCTTGTAAATGATAAGGTATTCGTTTTGGCATCAAAGCTATTCGTGGCCTCGAACAATTGGGAAACTAAGTTTACAGCAATATAGGTAGTGCCATTTTGCTTCACGACAGCGGGGACCATTTTGTTACCGACTTGATATTTGTCATTTTTCAAAAGCGTGATCGAATGCCCATTGAGCGCTACCGTAAGGTTGGATGCTGCGCTGGCTATACCACCGATTACAATAGATACGACTAGAACTATCAAGGTGATTTTGATATGGTTTTTCATAATGAAGAGTCCCCTTTTACAAGTGATTTAGCGAAAAAGATTGAATATATATACTACGGCATGCCATGTTGTAGTTATGAGATTCCAAATCACAGGGAAGATATTAAGTATACTTTGAATAGGATGGAATAGAAGTCCAGGAATCCAACCAATAAATAGCATGAGAACTGCACAAAAGAATCCAGTGATAGCATGTAGAACATCCCAAATGAGAAATATGTACATAGTACCTTTAGCAAACACACCCGTTAATCCTTCTGAGAATTGATCCCCTAAGGTGAAGTCAGCTTTAATATTGTGGATTAGCTTAGATGGCGTATTCACAATGTATGAGTAGTTGTACAGAATATTGGTAGATAAATCAAGGGTTGTTGGCACAAAGTCACCTGATTTCAACCTGAAGTGATAACGTAGGTCGGTTTCTCCAAAAGAGTAAGCAATCACACGTTTTGTAGCAGAGTCAGAACCCTTTACTGAAGTTTTTAAATTTTCGATTACTGATACAATGTAGGTTTTCTGAAGGTTAGTATCTTCTAGCGATTCTTCGACTCCAATATCACCTTGAATTAGTGCTGGAGCCATAGATACTTTTTGGTTATATGCTTGGCTAAATTCTCCCATCAATGCTTGTGAACCATAAAGCACAATCAGAAGGACTATCAATATTGGTAAGGTCATCTCGGATAATTTCATCGTACAGATCTCCCATCTAATGTCTTCAACATAGTGATTATACATTGAGCGGTGTTTTGCGGTTCATTTCCCTCCGTTGTTGTTTAATTTGCAGGGGTGACAAACCCTTTATCTACATACTTGTAAACCTCGAATAAACCCTGTGATCCGTAAGGGGCGTACAGGGCATGACCATCAAGAGTGAAATAAGACTGACCAGTTATAGCCAGTTCTTGTTTGAGCGGATTAATTTTTGTGATATCATCCACTTTCGTAAAAGAGAACACCCATACCTCAGCGTCAATTAATAAGTCACCGGCAGCAACGACCAGCTCATTAGTTCCATCATTGTCAAAGTCATAGACGCTTGCTTGTAGTCTGTATCCCTCTTGCAACTCTCCGTAGTCATCAAAAGCGTCAGATTGATTCGTTGACGACAGATCAAGTGGCCAGCCAAAAGAATCGGCGGTGAAAACAACCATTGCCTTAACACCGTTTGGATGATCTTGCCCCAAAACCAATTCAGCCTCGGTTGTTCCAAGCTTGATAGGAAGTGATACATCAGGATTTCCCGGAAGCCACTCGATACCACCAAGAGACTTTCCTGCTGTTGAGCGTAATATAGCCTCCGTCTCGGGGGCGTCTCCTTCGGTAGGCTCGTCTGAATCAGCAGGTATTTCCTCTTCATTGAGGGTTTCGTCCTGCGGCGGTTCGGTAGCACTGACACTGGTTTCGGCTGGGGTAGGGCTGGGAAGCAAGGTTGGTTGAGGAGAAATTACAGGCGGGGAGGCTGTTTCGGAAGGAATGGGTACTGCCTCTTCGTTATTGCTACACGCCGCAATAAGTGACAATAGAATAGAGAAGATAACAATCGAAGCTGTCTTTTTCATGATTTGTAAAGAACATTCCTTTCAGGTTTTAACGTATGTAGAACTAAGATCGAATCAAGGAAGGGTTTGAGATAACCCCTCTCAATGGGAATATATACCTAGTATAAATACAAGGCATATACAAATACAATATTTTCATGAGAATTGATAATATTTCTTTATTATTATGAATCTGTAATTAAAATCGTGTAGTTACTTACTTGAGTGCTACGCGCTTGTCTTTGCTTATTCTGGATTCTCGTGCGCTCTGTATTTCTTTTTAGTTTTCTTCCAATTCTAGTCCCAGAAATTGAAGTCCGATGGCGAGAGCCTCGTTCGGGTCTAATACCCTAAGCTGGTAATTGAACTCCATCTCAAGCGGTGTAAGCTGTCCACTCAAGAAATTCAGTTCAAGCGCAGCCAGACTCAGGTATCCAGCGGCTTGAATTTCAGAAATGACATGGTTGTCGAGACGGTCATCTTCAGCAATTTTTCTCAGTACAGCTTCGGAAACTGGGCTGTTCATGTGGGACTTGGCTTTATTCCACTTTAGAAGTTCCCCTACGCCCCAACCCTTCTTTTTGCTTAGCTCACTCGCGTTGTAATAGGCAGCTTCTGCTTGCTTGGTACTGATCTTCATGATTTGGCTGACAGTCTGTGTAGCGAGGTGCTCTCCGTGGTACTTGTCCATATCCAGCTCTTTGCAGGTGACAAGGACGTATCCAATAATCTCATGTACAGAGATAAGGTCTTCCGTCAGTGGGCCTTCTTGGATCACTTTCATTCGTGTCATGCTATGTCTTCCTTTCTTTTGTTTGTAGATCAGTACTTTATGAGTGTTTTGTTAGTACTAATCGTTCGACAATCTCATTATACGAACTCATAAGTAATGTTTACAACATTTTCTTGTAGTTTGATGCCCTGTCGAAGGTCTGCTCTATTCCTTACGCTTTAGTGTAGAGGTGGTATGGAATGGCGGACTTTTTGATGCTGGTAGGGGCCAGAATCAAGCAACTCAGGACACAAAAGGGGCTTTCGCAGGCGAAGCTAGCTGAAATGGCGGATTTGCAGGATACGTATATCGGTGGAGTGGAACGGGGGAGGAGGAATATCTCTCTCAACTCACTGGAAAAGATTATGTCAGCCCTGGAGGCCGACCCGTCGGAAGCGCTCAAATTTGGTCGATTAGAAATTCTGGAGGAGGAAGTGGATAAGCAAAACGTTTTGGATATTCATACATCCTTGCTCCGCGAGCGCAGCCTTGAAGAGGTGAAGTTGGTCCAGCGTATGGTCAGAGATATGTTTGATACGTTGGATCGGGAGAAAAATGAAGGTTAAATGGGAGGTGAGCGATTAGCGTAGGCTAGTTGGCTCACCTTTTTACGTGTCTGCATTGTGATTGGTTTTTCATATAGCGTTGCTTGAGGCGGTATTTCAAAAGCTTCCGATCATCCTGGGCAAACAGCCTATGAGCCTCTAAAATAATAGAACGAGCTGATTTATACTCCAAGGCACCTTCCTTTTCTGAATGACTAATGATTGCCGTAAGCAAATGCTGGGTAGCTTCCACCTGCTGCAGTAGACAGTTTTTCTGTTCCGCAAGGTGCGCTATCTCTTGTCGTATATTCTTTTTCATCTGTGTACGCTCCATTACTGATTGATATTAGCAAATACAATTTTAGACTCCACATATCGTCCGTATCGCCCTTATCGACTATGATGGAATGGACGCAACTTTGTGGAAGGTTAGGTTCTGGTATATCTGGGATTGATACTGATCTTGGCATGCTCATGCTTGTGATAGAAGCGCATGTCCCTGGTTGAATTGTTGGCTTGCTCTGTGAAGGCGGTAGAGAGTGCCTCTTCCTCGAATATGAAAAAGTCACGCCCCTTTTGTCCCCCGAACATCGCGATCATGGCATAGTGGTAGCTGCCTGGATTGCAGATTCCTCCGCTGCCTAATGGGAGGAGCGTTACTACCTCGGCTATGGTCAATGTAGAAGCCTGTTCAGGAGTCTTGTCCAAGGCGATAAGCAGACATGCAAAAAGGATATCGGCATTGGAACGAGCAACGATACTTTCAGGCTGGAAGTGCTGACAGGTCAACTTTTCCCAGTCTACATAAGGAACTTGAGGCTCAATCGTGGGACCTGTCTTGCCCGCGACCTTCGCCAGTACCTCGCGGTTCCCGTACGCTTTTAGGAAGCGGTCAAGCTGTACACGTGCCCGATCTTGGTGGTTTGTCTGCATTTTGGGAAGGAGCGCACGAAAAAACTCAGTATAAAGCATCAGATCGGAGAGATCAGGGGATGTCTCTTGTGCAGTTGTGTCGTGCCCCGTCTCTTTCAAAAGGTCCCTCATAGCTGCCAAACGATAGTGATCGGCGAGCTCAAAGATCTCGGGTAGGAGCAGGTGTAGCAGATAGGAAGTGGCATCAAATCCATGGGTATCACTTGAGAATTTGTCGATCCAATAGCCGAATATTTCCGAAGGATCGGTCAGAGCTTGATCTGTAAACTCTGGCCATGCTTTGATGGCGATAATGGCGATTTTCTTATATACATGGGGTGCATCTTTGCGCTGCCAATAGCCACACTGCCACGAAAGAGCAGAGCGGAGGATGTCTGGACGGACACTACTGGGATTGGCGAATTGTTTCCGCCAGATATCAAGCGGTTCTGCTGGGTATTTAGCATAGGGGAAGCGGGACATATGCTCGTCAAAGTGCTGGTTAATGAAAGTGATCAGTGCCTTTTTCTTGTTTTCGCTGAGATTGATGGTCATAGGGGTTCCTCCGTTTTTGAAGTCGAGTATGTCGAAATGGACGATATTCTGAAAGGTTAGAATAGGCCCTCGAAGTCTTCGGGGGTTAGTTCTATCTGATTGATTTCTGTCTTTGCTTCTGGCTGCTGTGAGAGGTTGGGAAGAGACTCGTCTTGATCGTGTCCATTGAGGTGGATACGCTGTTCTGAAGTAAGGAAGGGGTCTTTAAGGCGTACATAGAAAGGTTTAGCCAACTCGTGGGTCCAGCGGTAGGCATCGGAGATGCTTCCTCCTTCGAATCCTGGCGCGTCTCCGAAAGCTTTCTCTTCATAAAGAAGCTCTGCATAGTCGGTGCTTTCGTTTACTCTGAATAGAAAGCTGTTACCATCGACATACTCGTTGGTACCAGTGTCAGGATCAGTGGTACGGAGGACAGCGCGAACGATATGAGTAGGCTGGATAGTTGGAGAGAAGGGATTGATGTCGAAGGTGAAGGGTTGAGCATAGTCGGGGAAAAGATCAGGGGGGGTATCTTTAGTGATCGGCAATGCTGAGGCTAAGGCGACCCAGATGTTACTTCCGGATTGGCCATCAGCATTAAGATCATTTCGTTCAAACAAATTACTGAGTTTATCTACTATTAGTTCGTCTGCCCACCAACCTATTCCAGCTTTTTGCCGTAGCCACCTTTCGATTACGTCATCGTGCCAACCTGCGATGGTAAAAAAGGTCATGAGATAGTCGTCCGTGTACATAACCACAATCTTGTATAACGTGAGGCCGTTGAGATCAATGGATTCTACATACTCTGGACTGCTACCGAGTAGTCCAGCATCCTCCGAGTTTAATCCGACAATGCTCAGATCGTAAAGATTATCACCTGGCTCAAGGATAACAATGTAGCCGTGCTTTTGAAGGGAGAAGATGGTGTCTTCAATATCGCCGTGCATGTCCTTCAGTTGGTCGAAATAGCGTTCGATGTGGGATAGAAGTGGTGGAGTAAGGCTTGAGAAATGCAGAGAGGTGAGGTCTTGCTGGGTTTGGATGATACGCATACAGTTACCTCCGAAATTAGAATAGGCCGCCCATTGAGGCGGCCTTCATTATAATAATATCTACTCTTAATTATGATAGTTGCATTTTTATTGAGATCATTGAGTGTGTTTTAGGAGCGGGAGTATGGGAAATTGCAATACTAGCAACTAGTTAAATTATCGTAGGACTACCTGGCCGATCTTTTGTCATTATAATAATGGTTAGACTGTTAACATTAGCTTGTACGGAGCCTATTCGAGGAAATTCTGGACCTATATTGTAAGTTCATTTGAATTTCGCCCCTTTCGTCTATATGGTATAATTAGTACAAAATTGCTGTTAGTAAATGAGATTGATGAACGGTGACACCGTGTCTAGTTCATCACGAGTATTGTTTTGAATAGCGTTAATTATTCTCGGCAGAGAATGACTATAATATGTTAGCAACAGCACTAACTTTGGAGGAGACATGAAATGAACCCGGTAGAAATTGAAGAAGCCGTCTCCGATTTAGCGATGCAACCCTTTGATAAGGAAGAGTTCCCGTTTGCTTTTCTGCGAGCGTTCGGGAATAAGGAGACGACGATCAAGAGATTAAGTTCGGGCGAATTCAATAAATCTGATTTAGGCGGAGTCCTACAGACAAACAACATTCACATCGTGGTTGCTCAGCTTGGTGAAGTTAACAAGACACTTGCTGCACTGAAAGAAAGCCGAGCAACAGTGAGAGCTAAAGCACGCTTTATTCTTGCCACCGATGGAGTGGAATTCGAAGCAGAGAATCTTAAGTCTGATGAGCCACCGCTTATTTGTGCCTATAAAGATTTCCCAAATCACTTTGGATTTTTCCTGCCACTTGCCGGAATTACGACAGTCAAGCAGGTGAGCGACAGTGCTTTTGACATCCAGGCAACAGGCCGGTTGAACCGGCTTTATGTCGAGTTGCTAAAAGAAAATCCAGAATGGGGAGCAACTGAAAGACGCCATGAGATGAACCATTTTATGGCTCGTTTGATATTTTGTTTTTTTGCCGAACACACTGGTATTTTCAACGGGATGCGTCTTTTCACTGAGACTATTGGGACTATGAGCAAGCACGATGCCTCTAATACACACGAAGTGATTAGTGAAATTTTTCGCGCTATGAACACCAGTAATTTTGACCGTACTAAAGTGAAATTACAACGCTGGGCCAATGTATTTCCCTATGTGAATGGGGGACTCTTCTCGGGCAACGTAGATGTACCTAGATTCAGTAAAATCGCGCGTTCTTACCTATTTAATATAGGTAATCTGGACTGGACTAAGATAAATCCGGACATTTTTGGTTCGATGATTCAGGCGGTTGCGGACGACGTTGAACGTGGCGCACTTGGTATGCATTATACGAGTATGCCTAATATCCTAAAGGTACTAAATCCGTTGTTCTTAGATGATTTGCGGGCACAGCTTGAAGCTGCAGAAGATAATCCTCGCATGCTACTCAATCTGCGTAAGCGTCTATCAAAGATTCGGATCTTTGATCCTGCCTGCGGCTCAGGCAACTTTTTAGTCATTGCCTACAAGCAGATGCGAGAGATTGAAAACACTATAAACTTGCGACGCGGAGAGCATGAACGTGAGAGTTCGATACCACTCACTAACTTCCGTGGTATCGAACTGCGCGACTTTTCGGCTGAGATTGCGCGTCTTGCCCTTATTATAGCTGAATATCAATGCAATGTTCTTTATCTTGGACCCAAACTCGCCCTTGCGGATTTTTTGCCGTTGTCATCGGAGAATTGGATCACATGTGGCAATGCCTTGAGGCTGGACTGGCTTAATATTTGCCCACCGACTGGGACAGGGGTGAATTTCCAAACCGATGAACATTTGAATGTGCCATTAGATCAAGCACAAATTGACTTTGAAAATGAAGGTGGAGAGACTTATATTTGTGGAAACCCACCCTACCGTGGTAGTCAGTGGCAAAACGATGAGCAGAAAGACGACCTTCGAGCAATATTCTCTGAAAAAACCAAAAATTGGAAATCGTTAGACTATGTTTCCGGCTGGTTTATGAAGGCAGCTGATTATGGAATGAGGACTCCCACTACTTCAGCTTTTGTGGCTACCAACTCAATTTGCCAAGGACGACAAGTAGAAACCTTGTGGTCGTTGATTTTCGACACAGGCCACCAGATCGCTTTTGCTCATACTTCGTTTAAGTGGGCTAACCTCGCTAGTAAGAATGCTGGGGTCACGGTGGTGATTGTCGGTATTTCTACCAATCCAAGTGGCGACCGACAAATATTCAGCGAAAAGCCTGATGGGGGAAGCGTTGTTAAATCTACTGGGCATATCAACGCTTATCTTGTACCAGGCCCTAATATTATCGTTAGTCCAAGGACTACACCAATCAGTGAAATTGACGAAATGACTTTTGGTAACATGCCCAATGATGGTGGAGGATTGTTACTCTCTCGAGACGAAGCAGAGCGTGCTGAACAAATTTATAGAGTCCCTAATAAATTCATTCGTCCATTTCTGGGATCACAGGAATACATTCGAGGCCAAGAGCGTAGGTGTATTTGGGTCGGGGAATCTGATAGTGAAGAGGCAGCCCAAAATGAATGGCTTGCTGCGCGGTTTGAGTACGTTCGTGATAAGCGACTAAACTCAAGCCGACCAACTACACAAGCCCTCGCCGATATCCCTTATCGTTTTGGTGAGGTGCGTCAGCAAGGGAATGAGCGAATTATCGTTGTTCCTGGAGTGAGTTCCGAGGGACGTTCCTATTTACCAGTTGGCTACTTACCGAGAGGCAGTATTGTAAGTAACAAAAATTTTGCTTTATTAGATGCACCCTTATGGAATCTTGCCCTTATAGCCTCCCGCATGCACTGGGTTTGGATAGGCGCTGTTTGCGTGAGATTAGAAATGCGGTTTTCGTATTCCAATACCCTTGGGTGGAACACTTTTCCTGTACCTTCTTTGACTGAAAAGAATAAATCTGACCTTACCCGCTGTGCTGAGGACATCCTGTTGGCGCGTGAAATACACTTTCCTGCGACAATTGCAGATCTATATGACCCGGAAAATATGCCTGCGGATCTACGTGAGGCGCATGAGCGTAACGACGAGGTATTGGAACGTATCTACATTGGCCGTCAATTTCGCAATGATACTGAGCGGCTTGAAAAGTTGTTCGAGCGTTATACCAAGATGATAACGGCATCAATGAAACCGAAAAAGAAGGGCAAAAGGGAGGCAGACTAATGAAGAAGGGTAATAAATCAATTCCTACCATAACAGTATCATACGCTCGTAAAGGCTCTTCGACCAAGGCCAACATACTGGGTATGCGGCAAATGCAGGAACGGGCTTATGAACGGCGAGGTGAGCAGTACCTGCTTATTAAGTCACCGCCGGCATCTGGTAAGAGTCGGGCGCTGATGTTCATTGCTCTTGATAAACTCCAAAATCAAGGGCTTAAGCAGGCAATCATTGTAGTTCCGGAAAAGTCAATCGGTTCAAGCTTTAACGACGAGCCATTGAGCAAATATGGTTTTTGGGCCGACTGGAGTGTGGAACCGAAATGGAATCTCTGTAACGCGCCAGGTACGGATAATGGCGGGAAGATAAATTCCGTCCATGCATTCCTCAATAGCGCTGACAATATATTGGTTTGCACCCATGCTACATTCCGCTTCGCTGTTGATCAGCTTGGCGTGGAGGCATTCGACAATAGGCTGATTGCTGTGGACGAATTTCATCACGTTTCAGCGAACCCTGACAACAAACTTGGCTTTTATCTCGGACAATTCATTTCCCGCGATAAAGTTCATATTGTAGCTATGACTGGTTCCTACTTTCGTGGTGATGCCGAGGCAGTGCTGGCCCCACAAGATGAGGCGAAGTTTGATACTGTCACTTATACCTATTATGAGCAACTCAACGGCTACGAATATCTGAAGCAACTTGATATCGGCTATTTCTTTTACTCCGGGCCATATACTGATGATATCCTCAAGGTTCTTAACCCAGATGAGAAGACCATTATTCATATCCCAAACGTCAACTCGCGCGAGAGTACGAAGGATAAGATCAGAGAGGTAGAATATATCATTGAAGAGCTTGGAGAATGGCAGGGTACTGATGCCGCTACCGGTTTCCAGCTAGTCAAAACACCAGATGGACGAATTCTTCGGATCGCCGACCTGGTGGATGATGACCCGACCAAGCGTGATCGGGTTTCATCTGCACTGAAAGACCCTGAGCATAAGAACAACCGCGACCATGTAGACATTATCATTGCTCTCGGCATGGCGAAGGAAGGTTTTGACTGGATTTGGTGTGAGCATGCACTTACGGTTGGCTATCGAGCGAGCCTTACTGAAATAGTGCAAATCATTGGTCGCGCAACACGCGACGCGCCAGGAAAAACCCGTGCTCGGTTTACCAACCTGATTGCTGAACCTGATGCTTCAGAGCAGATCGTTACCGAGGCCGTGAATGATACTTTGAAAGCAATAGCCGCCAGCTTACTGATGGAGCAAGTCCTTGCGCCTCGCTTCGAATTCAAGTCGAAAAACCCATCAAGTGGTCCAGTCGAAGGGTTTGACTATGGTGACGGTGGCTATGATCCGGAAAAGTGTAATGTCGGTTTTAACCACGAAACAGGGCAATTGCAGATTGAAATTAAGGGCTTGTATGAGCCCAAGAGTGAAGAAGCAGTGCGCATATGTCGAGAGGATCTGAATGAAGTGATAGCAACATTCGTTCAGGACAAGAACACCATCGAACGAGGCCTATTTGACGATGAAATTGTGCCGGAGGAGCTCACACAGGTTCGGATGGGTAAAATTATCAAGGAAAAATACCCTGAACTCGACGAAGAAGATCAGGAAGCTATACGCCAGCACGCTATTGCTGCTCTTAACCTCACTCAACAGTCTAAGCAAACTGAAAATGGTGACACCAGAAGCGGTAGCGAACCGGCAGCCAATACAGCCCTTATCGATGGAGTGCGCAAGTTTGTTAATGTGCGTGAACTGGACATTGATCTAATAGACCGTATCAATCCATTCAGCGAGGCATACGCGATATTTGCAAAGGCGTTAAGTGAAGACAGCCTGAAGCAAGTTGCCGCAGTTATTGCAGCAAAGCGCGTAAGAATGCCTTATGAAGAGGCCAGAGCGTTAACTAAACGGGCCCTGCAATTCAAGAAGGATCGTGGGCGGTTACCGGATATAAATGCTCAAGATCCATGGGAGAAACGTATGGCGGAAGGTGTAGCAGCCTTGCAGCGCTATTCTGCAGAACAAAAAGCCGCAGAAGGTAATGGAGGTGATACAGATGTCTAATCTTTCTGATGACGAGCTCCTAAGAGAGCTTGGTGTCGTATATGAAATAGAAAAGACAAACTCACATACGCCACTTGAAGAACGCATCATTTCAGGATTTGAAGAAATACAACAATTTTTTATCCGTCATGGTCGCAATCCACAGCATGGTGAAGATAATGACATCTTTGAGAGGCTATACGCTGTACGACTCGACCGCCTGCGTGAGCAAAAGGAATACCACGTTCTTCTCGCTCCTCTCGACAAACAGGGTCTACTAGATCCTGCTGAGATTGCACCATTGGACCCAGTGGATTCTATGGATGATGATGAACTACTCGCCGAACTAGAAGGAATTATCGGTCCTTCAGATATTACAGAACTACGGTATGTTCGCTCACGAACTGAAATACAAGCAGCGGAAGAAATTGCTAACCGTGAGAAGTGTGAAGATTTTGATCACTTCAAGCCACTTTTTGAGCAGGTGGAGAGTGAACTCAAATCTGAAATTCGGCAATCTCGGCCATTTGGTAAGGATGCGAGTGTCAACAAGGGTGACTTCTTTGTTCTGGGTGGCCAACTTGTCTTCGTGGCAGAGAAGAGTGAAGAATTTAGGGCGCCAAATGGTCATCCTGATGCTCGACTTAGAGTCATTTACTCTAATGGTACTGAAAGTAACCTTCTACTTAGGTCTTTACAGCGTGCGTTATACAAAGATGAAGCTGGGCGACGCTTAACTGATCCTGAATTAGGACCATTATTCAGTGAGAGTTGGGATGAAGGCGATATCGAAAGCGGTACTATCTATGTCCTTCGTAGTCTTTCTAATCATCCCTTCGTTTCGCAGCATCGCGAACTAATTCATAAGATTGGCGTTACGGGAGGTAAAGTGGAAACTCGCATCGCCAATGCAGCGCACGATGCGACCTATCTGCTGGCGGATGTTGAAGTTGTTGCCTCATACAAATTGGTTGGTATCAACAGGACTAAGCTGGAAGGGTTATTCCACCGCATATTCGCACCAGCTCAGCTCGACCTTACTATTCATGACCGTTTCGGCCACCCGGTAAGACCACAGGAATGGTTTCTCGTGCCACTGCACGTAATTGACGAAGCGGTGAGCCGTATTCGCGATGGCTCGATTGCTAATGTGGTTTATGATCCTAAGAAGGCCAGTTTGGTTGGCATTAATCCGTAATGATAAAACTTCATACCCATTCCAACTGTGAAGGACGCCTTGATTCGGCGTCCTTCATTTCGCTCTATAAATGTTACGGTGAACCGTACCACAAATAGTGGTAAAGCGGAGAACAGAACTCAATATTAGTTTAAATGACTTGAACTGCACAGCATCACGGTTAAAGCCAATACAATTGAAATAACAAAAATGTAAAAAGAGCCTCCACTTCGATTTTAGTGGAGGCTCTTTTAAGGCTGCTAATCAATGCGCCAGATGCTCGCTCATACTTATGTAAAATTAAATGTTAGCTACTTGGCAATGATAGGCACCCATAATTCCTGCTCAATTTTGGCTCCAGGAGCCAAATAATTCTCTATACAAGGATGATTGGCAAGCTCATATCCAAATTTAGGAAGCTGTTTTGTATGTATGCGCTGCCAATAATTAATGTTATCGTTGGGGAAAACTGCAAATACAGATGGATGAAGAATTAGTTCTTCCATATCGTTCGGTATATTACCGTCATATCTAGACCCCATGAGGAGTGCAGTGTTTATGGTTACCTCAGCTGAGAGCGATATTCAGGATATTGTAGGTATGCTTCGTGACGCTAATGATGAGAAGATACGCGTGGCGAAAAATGTACTTAAAGAATTATTATGAGATACGTCCCTCAGAGCAAATGAGGTCATTTAAAACAAGCGTACAAGCCATTGGCTTGTGCGTTTTGCTGCAGCTTAAGTATAGTTCTTATTTTATGATTAATGGAAATAGTCTGAAGTTTGAGGCGTAACAAAAAATATCTTTAATAAAGAATTTCGCTTTAACTAGCGTACAATTTATGGGTCATAGGAGGAAAAAATGTCTGAATTACTAGCTCCAGCAGGAAATATGGAAGCTTTAAAAGCTGCAATTTCTAATGGTTGTGATGCAATATACTTAGGAATGCAAAAATTTGGTGCACGTGCATACTCATCTAATTTTGATTTAGAAACGTTAAAAGAGGCTGTTACGTATGCGCACCTGAGGAACGTTAAAATCTATGTTGCAATGAATACCATCGTTTTCGAAAACGAAGTTGAAGAGATGAAAGAGCAGATACACGAATTAAATAAAATCGGTGTTGATGGCATTATCGTCCAGGACCTGACTGCTTTTGATTATATCGTTAAAAACTTTCTTGATATGGAAGCACATTGTTCAACTCAAATGGGAATAGACGATCTAGATGGAACTTTATTATTTAAAGAACTTGGTGCTAAAAGAGTTGTTCTGTCCCGTGAGGTCAAGATTGAAAAAGTAAAAGAGATCAAAAGAATAGCAGAAATCCCTTTAGAAATTTTCGTTCACGGTGCTTTATGTGTATCTTATTCGGGAAATTGTCTAATGTCAGGATTGCTCGGCAATCGATGCGCAAATCGCGGAAGATGTGTGGGTTCATGCCGTAAGGAGTATGAACTAATCGATAAGACAACAGATACATCTTTAGGGAAAAGCTATATTCTATCTACTAAGGACTTAAACACCATCGATTATATCCATGATTTAAAAGAAATCGATTCTTTAAAAATAGAAGGCCGAATGAAGGCGCCTACGTATGTTGCTAATGTTGTATCCAAATACCGCAAGGCCTTAGATCATAAAATAAACGAAGAAGACAAAGAAAATCTGAAAAAAACATTCAATAGAACATTTACTAAAGGGTATTTGTTTCACGAAGACAGGAGAAATATTACAAACATCTTAAAACCTAATAACTTCGGTTATGAAATTGGAACAATCAGCGGGATTGTTAAAGACATGTATGAAATAACACTTACACGTCCTTTAAATCAGAACGATACCATTCGAATCAGTCACAACAATGAAGATGTTAATTTAACAGTTGCCAAACTGTACGATAAAGATGGCGAATTAATCAACAAAGCAGAGGATGTCTGCTATATCAAAATCAAAGAAAAGATGTCTAAGGGAGATTTAGTATATAAAACGAAGGATTATTTCTATAACAAAGAATTAGAAGCATCACTGGAAAAAGAATTTAAGCGGTTTAACCTCGATATTAGAGTATATGCATGTCCAGATTCAAAGCTTTTCATAGATGCGGAAGGCTTTGGCTTTAATTATTCCTATGAAAGCGAGGAAATACTGGGCGAGGCCATTAATAATCCAACAACAAAAGACCAGGTAATCAAGCAATTCTCAAGATTAAATGATACGATATTCGAACTTAATCATGTCGAGTATGAGGAATGCAATGCATTTATTCCAGCTAAACTGTTAAATGCAGCAAGAAGAGATATTGTACTGGGCTTGTATGACTTAAAGCTTAACAGCCAGCAGAAAAGAACCAAGGCTTTGGAAGCAAAAGAAAAAATAAGCTTTGCCCCTGGAAAACCATACCTTACGGCCTCTGTAACGACTAAGGAACAGTACGATGCTTGCGTGAGCTGTGGAATTAAGGAAATCTATTACGAAAATGTGGTTAGAAGAAATCAGAATGATTATAAGGAACAAGAAGGACAGCTACTAATTGGAGGATATGGGGGGATTAATCACTATAGAGAAACAAACCCGTTTGTTACGGACTATTCTCTAAATGTTATTAATGCCACTAGTTGCTATGAATTATATAAATTAGGTGCAAAGCGAGTCACTTTATCTTATGAATTGAATAAGGGCCAAATTGAAGATTTAATGAATGCCTATGTTAAAGAAAATGACGGCTATCCTGCACTGGAAATGATTGTATATGGCAGGGCTCCTTTGATGTTTACGAAATATTGTCCGATGAAAAAAATGAATCAATGCAGAATTTGCAAAACGAAGAGCTATGAGTTAAAAGATGAGCACGGAACGTTCCCTATCATTTCCCATGATGATTGTACAACGACTCTCCTTAACGGGAAGACGCTTAATCTTTTAGATGAGCTACAAGATATCCAAGGAATTGAGGCGCTCAGATTAAACTTCACAGTTGAATCAAAAGAGCAGGTTGTGAAAGTCATTCATATGGCGTCAGGCAAATTAAATGGCTCTATGAATAATGCTGTCTTTAATCAGGAAACAGACACAAGAGGACATTTTAATAAAGAGATTGTGTAGTCGTTGAATTCATTAAATGTTCTAAAATCAATCATACGGATGACCTTCAGATGAAAGTATTATTAGTTGAAGATGATAAGACGATCGCGTCGGGACTGGAATATTCGCTGCAGCAAGAGGGTTATTGGACTGTTCTCTGCCATAATGCCGCTTCAGCCCGAAAGGTGCTCGCCGAAGACATCGATCAGTTCACTTTGTGCCTGTTCGATTTACAGCTTCCAGACGGAACTGGCTATGAATTATGCAAGATGGTGAAGGAACGGCGGGATATTCCGGTCATTTTCTTAACGGTGATTGATGATGAGGTCAATGTCGTGATGGGGCTCGATATGGGAGCCGATGATTACATTACCAAACCTTTTCGGGTTCGCGAGCTTCTCTCCAGGATCAAATCCGTCTTGCGGAGATACCAGAAGCTGTCCCACGCCGGAGCAGTCATCGACATTGACAATGTGCGCATCCATAAGTATATAAAAACGGTGCCGAAATTTCGCTAACCGCCTTGGAATACCGCTTATTGCTGATCTTTGGCAACCACGTTGGACAGGTCCTCACCAGGAATCAGCTCTTGGAGCAAATCTGGGACGTGGCCGGCGACTTCGTGAATGACAACACGTTAACGGTCTATATCAAAAGGCTAAGGGAAAAGCTGGAGGATAATCCGGAGCAGCCGGCTCTGATCAAAACGGTACGCGGTTTAGGCTATAAGGTTGGTGATTAGATGCTACGCAATCGGGAAAATCTAATATTATTGCTCGTCATGGGCTCGATCAGCTTATCGGCGATCGTCATTGCTGCTTTCATTTCGTCTGTCGCCGCAGCCCTGGTTATTATTGTATCCGTGCTGCTTACCGGCACAGCTTTATTATTCACAAAACGGAGATATTACGAGCTAGAGAAGCTGTCCATCTATTTACGGGAGATTAGCAGCGGCCAGGCCTCCCTTGACCCTCGCGATAATCAAGAAGGTGAGCTTAGCATCTTAAAGAATGATATTTACAAGGTGACACGCATGCTCTCCGAGCATCGTTCTCTATTGCAGCAGGATAAGCTTCAACTGACCGATGCCATCTCCGATATTTCACATCAACTCAAAACACCGATCACCTCTATGACAGTCATGGCAGATCTGTTAAGCGCCCCTGATCTGCCTCCACTCAAAAGAACGAAGTTCACCCATCATATTCGCATTCAACTTGAACGGATCGATTGGCTTGTTTCATCTTTATTAAAGCTAGCGAAAATGGATGCGGGAACTATCCCGTTCAAAAAAGATCGAATACACATGAAAACCCTAATCCAAAATGCACTGGATCCGGTTATGATTCCGATGGATATTAAGGGACAGACCGTTTCCATCACAGGGGATGACAACGTCTCTTTTGACGGCGATTTCCATTGGACTGCTGAAGCGGTTATCAATATTTTGAAGAATGGAGTGGAGCATACACCTGAGGGCGGTGCGATTACCATCACATTTTCCGACAACGTGCTATTTACGGAAATCGTTATTGCTGACAACGGAGAGGGCATTCCGAAAGAGGATTTGCCTTATATATTCAAATGTTTTTATAAAGGGAAGAATGCTAATGAAGGAAGCATCGGTATAGGGCTTGCGATGGCTCACAGCATCATTGCAAGCCAGAACGGCGTGATTGATGTAACGAGCGACAGCGGGACTGGTACAGAGTTTCGGATCAAATTTTATAAGCATGTGATTTAACAGCACTCCATAAGTGACTAAACTGTCACCTCCAATGTCACTGTAAAGTCATTTTGGACAGATAAAATGATATTCATCAGATGAACGATGGAGGTACAACCATGCAAATGAAGCAGCAGCGCAAGATTACTTTTTTTATCACCATAGGCTACACCCTGATTATTCTTTATTTTATGTTTTTTGCTTTCGGCAGAGCGGATAAGGTAGATCTAACCAGTCAGTACACCTTTATTTTTTTGCCGGACGATTTTTTTAGGGTGCCGGGTCTTTCCGATCTTCTACATCCGACACTGATGGACTTGGTGGGTATTGGAAACATTGCAGCCTTCATACCTTTTGGCATACTGTTTCCGTTGTTATACCGCACCAGCTTTGTTCGCTTCATGACAGGGTTTATCCTGTCCATTCTTGTGGTGGAGACCATCCAGGCACTAACATTCCTCGGCAGCTTTGACACGAACGACGTCATAAAGAACTCATTGGGCGCTGCTATTGGATTCGGGGCGTACAAGATTGGCTTCCGTACAAAAAACTACTGGAGAAATATCACTGCTACGGGAATTGCCAGTGCTGTCTTAATGCTCGGCGTGTGGGGGGTCTTAGGAGTAGCTGATCAAGTGTTCACCAAAGAGTTGGCCCCTTTTGTAGCGATAAACGAATGGGAAGATAGTACCGGAAATCGATTAACGGGAACCAAACAGAACAGTCTTAAGATTGGCGGTCAAGACGTGACACCCCAATATAATGTGTATGGCATCGAAGGTAAAAAGAAGGAAACATATACGTATTCGCTAGGTAATAAGGGAGATCTGTATCTTAGCTTGAATTATGGAATTCCTGATCATAAGGATTTTCAGGGCAGCATTAAGGTTACCGTTGACGGGCATGAGCTCCTGTCTGTATCTGCAGAAGATCAGCTCCATGAGCCGGATATGAGGATCCTTTATCTCACCGGGGCTAATGAGCTTAAGATAACCATTGAGGGGAATGAAACCCTTTGGGATGTTGGATATAGAGAGATGGTATATACCTGGAATTGAGCATCTAGGGAAGGAGGGATGACAATGGAGATTTTAACAATTGAAAATTTGTCCGAAATATACGGCACAGGCGAATCGGCGGTGAAGGCGCTTGATGATGTTTCCTTTTCGGTCCAAAAAGGTGAATTCGTCGCAATTATCGGACCTTCCGGATCGGGGAAATCGACACTCCTTCATATGCTGGGCGGTGTGGATCGACCGACTGGCGGGAAAGTGTATGTTCAGGATACGGATACGTATACCTTGGACGAAACGCAGCTGGCCATCTTCAGACGCAGGCAAATCGGGCTGATCTACCAGTTTTTCAATCTGATTCCCGTCCTGACGGTGGAAGAGAATATTACGCTGCCGCTCTTGCTGGATCAACAAAAGGTAGATCAAAAGCAATTGGCTGATCTTGTGAATACGTTGAATTTGCAGCATCGATTAAACCATCTGCCGAATCAGCTATCCGGTGGACAGCAGCAGCGTGTCTCGATTGGCAGGGCGATCATCGGCAATCTTGCGATCATGCTGGCCGACGAACCCACCGGGAATCTGGACAGCAGGAATAGCATTGAGATCGTCGTTTTATTGAAAATGCTGAATAAGACCTATCATCAGACACTGATCGTAATCACGCATGACGAACGGATCGCCCTGCAAGCCGACAGAATCATTTCGATTGAAGCTGGGAGGATTGCCAAAAACGAGGTGATAAGGCGATGAATATTGTCAATACATTAACCATCCGGCATCTGAAGCAGAACAAGAGACGAACACTTGTGACTATTTTTGGCGTAATTATTTCGGTATCCATGATGACCGCTGTCATTACGCTTATTTTTTCCTTTGCGGATTTAATGATCAGACAAACTATCACAGATACAGGGGAGTGGCATATTCAGTATCAAGATATAACCAAGAAACAGCTTGCGGCGATACAGGGCGATGATGCAACCAAAACGGTTGCAATCACAAGAGACCTTGGGTATGCCCCATTAGAAGGGGGACAAAATTCCAATAAGCCGTACTTGTTCATTAAGGAATATGATGTGCAAGGGTTCACACAATTTCAGATTGAAATAAGCAAGGGACGCCTTCCGCACACGGACAAGGAGGTTGTGATCTCCGAGTCTGTTGCAACAAATGGCAAAGTGAAGTACGAAATCGGCGACCGTCTAACGCTTCGCGTCGGCGACCGATTCGAACAAGGGGGCGATCATCCCCTGGATCAGACGGAACCGCTGCGCAGGAAAGACGGCACATTAACCGAGACATTACAGCATAGCATAATTAGGGATTATACGGTGGTAGGCTTCATTAAACATCCGGTGTCGGAAACGGCTTGGGCCCCGGCTTATACGATCATTAGCTATGTCGATGATCATATCATCGGGGGGGACGATCGGGTCGATGCGTCGGTGGTCTTGCAGCGGGTCAATCCGTTCTTGTTCGCACATGCGGAGAAGCTGGCTGAGAAAAACCAAATTGACACTGTCCAATATAATGACGATTTGCTTCGTTATTATGGCTTGTCCAGCAGCGGGGCCTCATCCAGCATGATGTTCTCATTATCGGCAATCATTATAGGGATTATTATAATTGGCTCGGTTGGACTCATCTATAACGCTTTTGCGATATCCGTCTCGGAACGTTCCCGCCATTTAGGGATGCTCGCGAGCGTGGGGGCGACGAAAAGGCAGAAGCGAAATTCCGTATTTTTTGAAGGTATCGTCATTGGTTTGATCAGCATTCCCATTGGCATCTTATGCGGTCTTGCCGGAATCGGAATCGCCTTTTCGTTCATGAACACAATGATTGAAGGGGCATTATGGACTAGTGAAAAGCTGAGGCTTATCGTCACGCCGTTATTGCTCTTGATTACTTGTCTTGTTTCGATGCTGACGATTTTCGTTTCGGCGTATCTCCCGGCGGTTAAAGCATCCAGGGTATCTCCCGTGGACGCGATTCGCCAAACCACTGACGTAAAGCTTACGGCCAAAGCAGTGAAGACGTCGAAGATCATTCGTAAGCTCTTCGGAATCGAAGCAGAAATCGGGCTGAAAAACTTAAAAAGGAACAAACGAAGACATCATGTTATTCTTTTTTCGCTTGTTATCAGCATCGTTTTGTTTTTGACGATATCGTTTTTCACGACTGGCCTGACACAATCTCTGGCATTGTCGCTGGAAGGCATCAATTACGATATTGAAGTGTCGTCCAGTAATGGCGAAAGACTAGATGACCGGTTGATGCAATCGCTTGTATCTCTTGTTGGCGTCACGGAATACAACGTGAGTCATGAGTTAGTCGGGAACGCTTGGGTCGATGCAGCAAGCATCGCCGACGAGTTGCAAGAGAAGGTTAAGCAGGATAAGAGTATGCTGCAAGACGGGAAATACCCTTACGAAATTAAGCTATATGCAATGAATGATTCGAGCCTGCAAGCCTATGCCAGAGCGGTTGGCGCAGATTACGAACAGCTTACGGATCTGGATCATCCCGCCGCAATCGTGATGGATACGATTCATTACAAAGATATAGATACGGGGAAATATATTCAGACGAAGTCCATATATGCGAATATCGGACAACATATCGAGCTAATGAGTTTTATTAAAGCGAGTGGGGAAGAAACGAAGGCAAATAAAGTGATATTTGCCGCATTGACGGATAAGGCACCGATGGGGATGAGCCCGGTAGGCGTAGGCGGGTTAAATATGATCGTGTCGGAACGCGTCATGAATCGGCTGGCAGACGGCGAGGAGCTGGCTAACGCTTCGATGTACCTCCATTTGAAAAGCACGGAACCGGTGAAAACGCAGCAGGAAATTGAAGCGATGAATGAGACCAATCTGAATGTCTACAATGTATATCAATTCAGAATAAGAGAAGAACAACAGATTCTGCTGATGAAGGTCTTTTCTTACGGTTTTATCGTATTAATCTCTGCGATTTCTGTTGCGAACATCTTTAATACGATCTCAACAGGGCTGGCTCTTCGCAAACGGGAATTCGCGATGCTGAAATCCGTAGGCGCGACGCCAAAGGGGTTTGCAAAAATGCTGAACTATGAGAGTGTTTTTTATGGGGTCAAGTCGCTCTTGTATGGGCTTCCTGTCAGTTTCGCCGTGATGGTTCTGATCTATAAAGCATTTGCGAACAAATTCAGCTATGGGTTCACCCTGCCCTGGATGAGCATTCTGTCTGTCATAGTGTGTGTATTTGTCATTGTCAGCTCTGCGGTTGTTTATTCCGGAGCTAAAGTAAAAAAGGAGAATATTATTGATGCATTAAAGCAAGAGAATATATGATTCACTTACTTCACCCAGAGGAGGAGACGTTACCCGACGTCACACACAATCATGCGAGTTGACCGATTGCTCTCCATGCTGCTGATCATCTCCGGTAAAGGTACGGTAACGGGCAAGGAGCTTGCCGAGCATTTCGAGGTATCCTTGCGGACGATCTACCGGGATATCGAAAAATTAGGAGAAGCCGGCATACCGGTTGCCTCGTCCAGCGGCAAGGGCGGAGGATACTATATTATGGACAGCTATAATATAAGCGGCCTCTTTTTAAACCGGGATGAAGCTCATACGTTTGTAGCTGTAATGAAGAATTTACACGGCTTGTTTGGCAGGAACGAAGCTTTTAATGACATTATGCTAAAGGTTGAGCATACCTATAAGCGGGAGCCCGAGAAGCATAAACTGACTCTGGATATGTCCCATTTCAGCATGGAGCAGGAAATTAAAGAATACATTGGGATCATAAGCAAGGCCATCACGGATAACAGGCTGCTGGTGTTCGACTATATCAACAGGGATATGGAATACCTGGAGCGAACGGTAGAGCCAAGCTGGATTGACTTTCGCCATGGAGATTGGTATGTGATAGGCTTTTGCCGGGTCAGAGGGGACTACCGCAGATTCAAGCTCGTGCGGATCAAGCAACTGAAGCAGGGACCGCCTTTTGTAAAAAGAGAGCTGCCCGATGACCGAATCGCCGAGGTCATTGAGCACAGCTATTCGCAGCGGGACATACAGGTTGTGCTCAGATTCACTTCACGAATTGGTGCGCAGCTTCCCGAGTATTTTCAGAAAGAGAAGATTAGCCGGGGTGAAGATGGTTTCTATCTCGTTTCGGATACATTTCCTTATGAGGAGGGCCTGCTGAAATTCATTCTAAGCTTCGGCAAGGAGTGCGAGCTGCTGGAGCCTCGTGAATTACGGGCGGAGCTGCAGCAATATATGCAAAATATGCTTCTATCCTACAATGACTGACGCCCTGGTGTCAGTCATTGTGTTCTATAGTAGGGATATCGGCGGGAGAAATCCATAACGCCCGCTATAACTAGGCTAGGAGTGAACCGACTAAATGAAAGCCAGTATTTTGGACGATGATTTCAATGAATGGGGTACGGAGGACACACGAACAGAACTGATACGGAAGCTGCAAAGATTGGAGGAGGAACGCTATATCCTGCGTGAGGGAGAAAGGTTACAAGACTTTACCAATCTGATGCTGCGGCATATTGGCGATCCGGAATCGGAGCTCCGTGAGCAGATCTATTCCACTTTTCACATATGGCTGAAGCGCGATAATAAGTTCTCATGTGCGGAAATGCAGCATCTTTTGGCTGTCCTGATGGATGACCGGCATCTGTTCTATCAGATTGGAAGCGAAGATGACCATAGCGTACTCACCAGGGCGTTTGCGGTTCTGCCTATCGTTCTTATTGTACAGCGGCACAGGAATAATTCATTCTTGACTCCGGATGAGTTCCAGCATCTAAAGCATTCGCTGCTTCGCTACTACCAGGAGGAGAAGGACCTGCGCGGTTATCTGGCAGTTGAAGGCTGGGCGCATGCCGCGGCTCACGGGGCAGATGCCCTCGAGGAGCTGATCCGCTGTCCGGAAAGCGATAATGCAGTGCAGCGCGAGGTGCTGGGGGAGATTAAAGGGATGCTGCATAACGGTGTCCGGATATTTGACGAGGAGGAAGACGAGCGCATGGCCAGCATTGTGGAGACGATGATTAGCGAAGCACTGCTTCCGCAGCAGGAGATTGCCGACTGGATTCATAGCTTGTCGCTGTGTACGGAATGGCCGGATACGCGCGCGCCGAGAATTGCCAGAGTAAACGGGAAAAATTTTGTGCGCAGCCTATATTTTAGAACGAGGGCCCACAATGACGGGAATAATCTTATTCTTAACGGCGCCATGCTGACGGCTGAAGCTAAATTGAACCACTTTAAAGAGGCTAATTAATACATATGGAGGTAATTAAGTTTGAGTACTCACTACTATTTCAGTTGGTTTAATCATTTTTTTCCAGAGAAGCTGGTCCATTGTTTGCATGAGGATATACAAGACAGACAATCGCTTGTTATGATTAGCGCTGACCCGTCTGGTTACACAGAAGAGCCAATTAACTTTGATGATATCTCTGAATGGACATGGCTGAATCAGGCTAACATTATTTTTGATGAATATCATTTCATTGATTACCGCATGCAGAAGGAGGATGCCCAGAGGTTCATTCAGAACGCTTCTGTCATTTTTTTATGCGGCGGGTATCCTGTTTTGCAGAAGGATTTTTTGGCGGATTATGAATTATCGGATGTTATTAAAAATAGCGATGCCGTTATACTGGGTGCCAGCGCCGGTGCGCTAAACATGTCTGCTCAATGGTTAAGCTTGAATGACACTGGTCATGAAGTTGAAACAAGTACGATTTATGAGGGGATTGGCTTTGATCATTTTGCCTATGAATCCCATTCTAAGCGTGGCTACGCCACGTTTGTTCAAGGCTATCTGTTCCCCTTGTCTGAAGAGATCGATGTTTATGCGGCAGAACAGGAGAGCGCTATACGTGTAAAGGACGGCAAAATCGAAACAATGGGTCCTTTATATTTAATTTCCCGCTCAAAGATTCAAAAATTGGTTGAGACGCTCTAACTAGGGAGAGGGGCTACCGAAATGAAACGCTCAAATAATAATTAGTCACCTCTCAATATGGACCTGTATCCAGAGTATTCCGGTAAGCGGCGAAGAGATAAACTCTCTTCCGCCGCTATTTTTTTTAGATGAACATCATTTTCGCTCTATTTCTATTTCCCATTATTTAAGCTAAAGTTAAAGTTTTCTTTAAGTTTCAGATGAGGGTTAAGTTGCTATGCTAACATAAATGAAGATAACAATTGGATGCACAAGAGGCTGGACACTGTAATAGGGTGTCAGTCGTTTTTTTTCATGTAATTCATTTATTATAGAAATGTGTATAAAATGAAATTTATCTACATTGATCCATTTACACAAGAAGAAAAGCTAATCAATGAGGAAACCTATCGTTTCGGCGTACAATTCACGATTCCAAGTAAATCTGTCTGGGGATTAGGAGTGACTGGAATTGGATGGAAGGCGTTAGACGGGGCACCGGAAATTGATGAGTATGCTATGAACTTAGTGCCGGCACAAAATGTGACTTATGAGCTTATCTTGCCTGACGAAGGAAGCGGAGAAGGTGGAGAAGGTGAAAATCCGGGATTTCCGGGAAGTCAATTCCCAGGCCTTACGGGTTTTATAAAGTTCTAATGTAGTTGTTATCATTTAGTTGGTTCTTATGAAAAGGTTCATCGCGGCGGACTGCTGCGATGAACCTTTTTTGCTGACTGTTCTATCACACAGACCACTTAATTTGCCGTCTTATTGATAAAATCAATCTCATTTCTGATCCCTTTATGGGCGTCATTCCACAGGCCCTTTGTCAGGCGAATGCGCAGCAGGCATGTGTTAGGATCTTCGTCGTTATTGGCTTCGTTATACCAATCGGCGAATATAGTGCGCAACTTAGTCATCATCTCGGCGTTATTCTCGTCACATACCCAGCCCAGGTTCTCACCGATACCATCGGCCGTAAAGTTTTCGACGATGATACAAACGGCGACTTCGGGGTTCTGGGCGATCTGCCGCATTTTGCCTGAGGTCGCATAAGTGACGGTGTAGAACGCGCCGTCCTCATAATAGGCGTCCACTATGCGGGCGGCGGGACGGCTTATACCATTGGTCCCGGGTTCCAGCGCGATGGTAGACAGAGTAATCAGGCCGTCCTTGTTACCCACTTGTTCTTCCAGCAGCTTCATGGCTTCGTCGTACTTGCTCATTATACTACCTCCTAAAATGTCATAAGGTATACATTGTTAAGCTTATCATTGTAAAATCTTAGTGCATGTGAAGAATAATACGATAAAAGATTAAATCGCCATCAATCCAAGCTTATACTCGATGGTCTTTTTTTTATGCCATTTAATCTCCAGTCTACAAATATATCTATTTTTTTTATGTAATAGACATTGTCAATTACCCTGGTCCTATTGTAGAATCAAGAAGTTGTCGAATAATGGTGTAAAATGCCATCCTTGGAACTCACTAGGACGACAGACTCATTGATATTTTTAGAGTAAGAAGGGGGAAGAAACAATGTTATTCCAAGCAGCACGCCGTAAACTCAGTCTGATGATTGTGTTTGCCCTATTAGTAAGCACTCTTACGCCACATATGGTGTTTGGTGAGGCCGCGCAGTTCAAAGACATCACAGGCTCTTATGCGCAAAAGGAGATTCATTCATTAACTGAAGCAGGAATAATCTCAGGGTATGAAGATAACTCTTTTAAACCGAAAAAGGCTATGTCACGTGCCGAACTGGCGAAAATCATAGTCCTGTCGTTAGGTCTAGAAGCAAATGCTGATCAAGCCGCACCGTTTAAAGACGTTGCCGCGAACAGTTGGTATCGCGGTTATGTAGGTGCATTGGTAAAGGCAGGCATTACGGAGGGGACATCGGCGACCACCTTCAGTCCTAATGCAAATGTCACCCGTGAAGAGCTGGTCGTATTTTTCATCCGAGCTTTCGAATTGGATGAAACAGCGAAGAAGCTTCCGGTTGATAGCAAGCTGTCAGATATCTCAGAGGTGTCCGAATGGGCAAAAGCGCAAGTATCCCTTGCCTTTAAAAATGGTTTCATCAACGGGGTCCAAGGCAGTGACGGCACCCTGAAATTCAAACCCAAAGAGCATGCGGAGCGCCAAGCTCTGGCTCGTCTGGCTTATGAGTTCAAAACCAATAAGTCAGTATATGTCGAGAAATCCAAACAGCTTCTGGCTGAAGAGGTTAATAAGGGCAAGAGTCCTGAGGTAACACCGACTGCCACCCCGGCAACGACTGACCGCGGGACATCTGTGACAGCACCAGCGCCGGGAGCTTCAGGTCCGGGAACGCCAGCATCGGCAACCCCAGCACCGGCAACCCCAGCACCAGTGACACCAACACCAGTGACACCAACACCAACACCGACATCGACACCGACACCGGCAACCCCGGCACCGGCAAATGCTCTCCAGGTTGTGGTGAAGGGGGAGAGTTCAGATGCCATTTATGTGGAAGAGCCAACAGAAGTTATATTCCGCTCATCGATTAATGCGGCAGGAACGGTAATCGCTAGTGTCTATCAAGTAGATGACAGCGGCAAAGTGATTTCCCAAATCATTTCGTTGTACGATGACGGTTTGGAAGCCCATGGAGACAGTCTTGAGGCAGACGGGCTGTACAGTGGCAAAGCAGTATTGACTGAAAGTACGGAGGGTTACATAAATCTGCAGGCGTTTGTGGGAGATGTGCCAAGCAGCACAGTTTTTAAATTATCTGTAATGAAGCATCTTACGGATGAACAGCTTGCACAAACGGAAATCATTGAAAATAATACACAGAGTAAGCTTGATCAACTGGCTACTTCATATGGTAATTTGCAAAAAGCAAAGGAAGAAACTGTGGCTTGGCTCCAAACCCAAGCAGAAGTAGAGCATGCTGGAATTTCGGGTGAAGGAGGAAGCATCTGGTATTTGCTGGACAACGGGATTCTAGGGGGGATATCCGCAGCTCCTGAGAATACAAAAGGGTTAAGCAGCACCGTAGAAGAGGCTGCGTCCAGTACTGCATTGGCGGCTGAGGCGCTAACGCAAAATGTGGAACAAACTGTAGCCACCATAGGAAGCCAGCGGGTTGCTGTAATTTCTCCGTTCTCCGGCACACTTCCATCTTCGACTGTTTATGACGCTGTATATCACAGCTTTGACCAGTCGAGTTACCCTTTCCTTGTGGAAAGAGTAAAGGACACCGCAGCGGGCGTGAATTTCTTTAAAGGACTGAATCAGTATGGCGTCGTGGTCTTGGATACCCACGGAGATACTTATTATGATGAAATAGTGCTACAGAAGCTCCATAATAAATACGGCATTGATTTCAAATACGCTGGACCGCAAGTCATGTTCCTGACAGGAGAAAAGGCAACGACAGAGAGCAAAAAGACCTATGAGTTGGACTTGAAAAAGGGAAGATTGGCTATTATATCCGGTTATTATGCTATTACACCGTCTTTTATTACACGGTACAACGATATGCTTCCTGATACCATCGTATATAATGGCAGCTGCCGCAGCGCGTACAACGATTCCATGGCAGATGCCTTCATCAACAATGGTGCTGGCACTTATTATGGATATACCGATTATGTAAAGCTTGCATATGATCAAGCTATTGCTAAATCCGTATTTACCGCTTTAAACGATGAGAACATGACAACCGAAAAAGCCTTTCAAGCAGCAGTGGCTGCCCATGGAGCAAACGATGGGTTGGCGGCATTCTTCATGAAAGGAAGCAGCATTGGCACTAAGACCGAAGGGGTCATCAACGGAACCTTTGAAAACGGAACTTGGACCGGCTGGAATGGAAACGGCGATGTTCGGGTGATCTCCAAGCTGGGACCGCTTAAACCGACAGAGGGGAACTACATGGCTATTATCAGCACTGGCCTTGGGTATGAAAACAATGATCAAGGAGGATATGACTACAATTCAGATAGTTATATCGAGCAAAGTTTCATTGTTCCAGCGGGTGCAACAACCCTATCGTTTGATTACAATTTCATTTCTGAGGAGCCTAAGGAATTCGTTGGAAGCAAATTCAATGACACCTTCAGAGCAACGGTAACTTCCAGTGTATACATTAATACGGCTTCCCTCATTACTTCTCACATGAATGGCGGCAATACAGTGACGTCCAGTGTCTATGGCAATGATTCTGTTATTATCGGGGCTGAATCGATTAATGAATCCACGGCCTATTGGATTGAAGAGAACAAAGTAGCGATTGATTTCTACGGCGGGGATCATACAACATACATGACGAATTGGAAGCATGTACAATTTGATGTAAGCCAATTTGCCGGCAAGGGCTCCATTGTCCTTCGGTTCCATGTTTGGGATCAAGGAGATAGTATCTACGATACGGCAGTACTAATCGATAATGTAATATTAAAGTAATCAAAAAACGGCTGGATCAGGGGAACCTGACCAGCCGTTTCTTTTGGAAATAAGCTAATGGACTTGCGTTCGGATATGGATTCCAAATAAAATGTGCATATTGCACATAATTTGTGTTATACTTTATTATGTGCAATATGCACATAATATGGGGTGGAAGAAGGGTGTAAATATGAAGGCAGCAATCGTAAAGGATAAGGGGACGATTCCCGTAATGGGTCATTGTGATTCCCCTGTTGGGACAGAGGGGCTAGTTATAATTAACGTTACGGCCACAGCCTTGAGTCGAGTTAGCAAGTTCCGTTCAATGGGTATGCACTACTCTTCTGAAGTTAACTTTCCAATTGTAGCCGGTATCGACGGTGTAGGAACTTTGAAAGATGGGTCTCGTGTTTACTTTGCGCTGCCTACTGCACCATATGGCAGTTTGGCTGAGCAAACAATCGTCAACGAAAAGCTGACTGTCCGTTTACCAGATGGTATTGATGATCTCACTGCTGCCGCTATCGCCAACCCTGCTATGTCGTCATGGGCTGCATTGGTATTTCGAGCTGGTTTTAAATCCGGTCAAACTGTATTGATTAATGGCGCTACTGGTGCATCCGGTAGTTTAGCAGTTCAGATTGCTAAGGGTCTGGGGGCCAAGAAGGTCATTGTAACAGGACGCAACGAATCGAAGTTGCAAGCACTTGAAGCTGATGAGGCTATTGCATTTGATATGACAGCCGACAACGGTCAAAAAATGTTTGAAAACGCCCTAATGCCAGTTATTGCTGAAGGTGTTGATGTTATATTGGATTATCTTTGGGGCGACAGCGCACTCGCTATCATGTCAGCTCTTGTTAAGGCGAAAACGGATCGTTCAACTCGTTTTGTAAGCATTGGAACTTCATCTGGCCAAGAAAGCATTCATTTACCTTCATCTCTTTTACGCTCATCAACAATCGAACTCGTAGGTAGCGGAGATAAGAGTGTTTCTAAAGCTGATATGCTATCTGCTGTTAGAGGTGTCTTTGAAATGGCTGCCGAGGGGAAGATAAAAATTACCACAAAAGAGTTCGCTCTAGAAGATATTGAAGAGGCTTGGAATGCCCCGCTAATGCCTCGTCCTGTTGTAAGGGTGAAATAAAATGGAAAACGATATTTTTAAAGCACTGATCGATTTAGTTTCCATTATCAATAGGCCAGACCGTGATAAGAAGATGATTGCTAATGCTGGCGTAAATTTGGAAGCAGCAACCTTTCGTGTCTTTGTGGGCATCGTGCATCTCCAACCGACTAGTGTTGGTGATTTGGCCGCCATGATGGGAAAAAACTATTCGAGTGTTAGCCGGCAAATCGATAAGTTAGAAAACGCGGGGTTGGTTCATACGTATCCATCAAGTGCAGATTCCCGCATTCGTGTGTCTGAATTGACGAAAAGCGGGGAGGAAATCAATGCAATGATTAGCCTCACCCGTGAACGCATTTTGCATGAAGCTTTGGATGACTGGACTCTAGAGGAAAAAAACAGCTTATTGAATAACTTAAGGCGTTTATTTGAATCGTTGCAAAGATTCGACTAGTTGCAGATTATGACTGTTCACACACAGCTCAATGTTTATTGCGATGGTGGATATTCGGGTAAAAGGAATTACGGATTCAATGGGGAACCATTCTGAAATCGGATTTACGAGGAAGCCGCAAAAATGCTAAAACGCTACTGACACAACGTTGTCAGTAGCGTTTTTGTATATTAGGGGTATAGCGAGTAGCGCAGTGTTTTGGAGATAGGGTGACCTTGCTCATAATCTTATTATAGAGGTGGAATTTATTCATGAGTAATATCAAATGGGAAGTGGATCCGGACCACAGCTCCGTCGAGTTTTCGGTGACGCATTTAATGATTAATAAAATCAAAGGAGTATTTGAGCGTTTCCAGGCTATCTTAAGTTTTGATCCCAACGAGTTAACAACTATGGGTATTCAGGCTTCCATAGACGCAAATAGTATCACAACTCGCCAAGCGCAGCGAGATGAACATTTGAGGGGCGACGACTTCCTTCATGCTGCCAAGTATCCAACCATTGCGTTTCAAAGCACCAACTGCGTCTTTGCTGGTGAGCGGCAATATGAACTTACAGGCAATCTAACTCTGCATGGAGTAACCCAATCTGTTACTTTTCATACTGTTTTTGAAGGACTAAACAAGGACCCCCGCGGACGGGAACGTGTAGGGTTTCATTCAACAGCCAGTATTGATCGTAATGAATTTGGATTGAAATTCAACTCGCCTCTGGAAACCGGTGGAATTATAGTCGGAAATGAAGTGAGGATCGAGCTTTATATTGAGGCAATTAAAATACTGTGAACCGTATCACAAATTAATGTATTTTTACACCAAACGTAGTTATGACAAGGTATAAAAAAATCCCTCTCTGCGTAATAGAGAGGGACAGTAACTATTTAAGTACCAATTCATTAGAGCCTTATTAGATCATAACTGGTTGGTCTGTAAGAGCTGCGTAGGTTTAGTAAGCAGAGCAGGCCTCGCCGCTATCCAAGCCACTGAGAGTGTGGTTATAACACATAGGCCAATCCCATAAATCACCCATTTAACATCAACCAGGACAGGTAACTTGAACATAAGTTTTAGAGCTACAGTCGTTAACAACAAAGCTATCCCTGTACCAGCAGTTCCTGAGACTAAAGATAAAACAAAGTTCTCTAACAAGATTGACCGTAATGTCTTACCATTGGATACTCCCACTGCTTTGATGATTGCAATTTCTCTGCGTTTTCTTAAAAGGCTTATCACAATTTGATTCCCGATGGTAAGTATCGCTGTAATGAAGGCAAATAAAGTCACTATAGAGAAGAATACACTTATCATACGTATCATTGAATTTAAGCTTTCGGAGGCTGTACTTGATACTGAATACGCCATAGCGGATGCTGGAAGTACACCGTTTAATTCAGAGAGTAAACCCGTAGTCAGGGTCCCTCCGTCAATAGAAAACATTACCCGGTTAGGCGCCCCATATTTAGACAATATATCTTTAGTTGTTCTCATACCTACTGTTTTTACGAACCCTGATTCAAAAAAGCCAACAATTTTGAAAGGAATCTTCTTTTCTCCCATTGTAACTTCAACTGTATCGCCTGTCTTAATTCCCAACTGTTGATAATCTTCCAATAATAATGCGGTCTTGTGCGATGAATCATCTTCTATAAGGTCACGTCCACCAATAATGGAATAGGACCTTGATGCAAGTGAAGGGTCAACACCTTCAATGCTCAATTTATTGGAAGCGAAGAACTTATTCCCGTCTGACTTTTGCTGAAAAAGAGAAGTTGCTTCACTTCCGTTAATTGAACTTAAAAGACCGTTCATCTGGACACCCTCTGTCCACTTTTTAATATCGAGAGATTGAAAAGCTTCCTTGACTGCTTCAGACTCTACTAAGGAGCTTGTGATGAGTAGATTTCCTTTGGCCTCGGTCTCTAACTGTTGACTGACAGACTGAGTTAAGTTATCAGCGAAAAGTTCGCTTGATACTGCTGATGCAACACCAACACTCAAGATAAGAGCCAATAGTCCGTATCGTTTTCTTCCAGATGATAAATTATGAAAAGGGATAAACCAACGAGGAGAGATGAGTTTCCTCATGCTTCCAACCACTCTGAAAATGAAAGAGAAAGCAGAAGAACATACCTTCACAAATATACTTACCAATATAATAATCAGTAGAATCCCTAAAAAAGATAGAACGACTCTAGAACTAATGGATTCGGTTGAACCCAGAAAAAGTGTTTTTTGTAAGTAGAATGCTACAACTAGCGAAATCAGTAATAATAAGAGTCCTCTTTTCCAAAAGCGTACCCGATAAGAAGGGATCTGATGGTTTCCTTCAAGCAATAGCTGCATAGGAGAGACGATGAGCATTCCTTTTAGAGGAATCCATGTTGATATCAGTGCCATTAGCATTCCTACTGCGAAGGTAACAATTGTGACTTTCCATGAAAACTCCCAAGACAACGGTATAGCTAACATTTTGCCTACGTAAGAAGTTAACCAAGTACTCACTAGAAGACCTGTTACTATTCCAGTAATAGTTCCTATCGTCCCGATAAGAATACCTTCTGTTAAAAAGGTACCGGCAACTGAGCGAGAGCGTACACCTATTGCCTTCATAACTGCAATATCGCGCATTCTAGTGCTCATTGCCTGCTTCATTGTATTTGAAACTGTCAAAGCGCTGATTCCCAGTGCAAGCAGACTGAACAATTGTAAAAGTAAAAGAAGGGTCTTGGCTTGAGCCAAGCTTTCGTCTGTCCGCTCTTTCGTGTCCGTTAGTGTAGCACTTGGCAGATGCTTCTCAAGTTCTGCTTGCCAAGAAGTCTTTGGTGTGCCCGCTTTCCAATGGATAAGAATTTCATTTGTGCTTCCGGCTGGAGCGTTTAGCAGATTAGCTGCTTCATTCAACGGAAGATAAGCAGCTCCAAAAATATCCGCATCTCCGTAAGACTCTTGAACATTAAGTACTAATCCTTTTACCTTGTACTCATGCAGACTTCCATCAGACGCGCTCGGCAACCAAATTTTTTCTCCAACCTTTACCTGTAGGCGATCTGCTGCATTATCAGCAAGAAGGACCTCATTTGCTTGAAGTGAACGGATGCCAGGATATTGATTTTCCCCATAATAAGGGTAAGTCTTCGTATCAATTCCCTTCAAGATCACGCTTGTTGTTTTATTTTTGGATTGCACCATGCTCTGTCCGACATATGAAGATGAATGGCTGTCGATTTCTCCCATGTCTTGGAATATATCATTCACTATATTGCTCTGTAGTGGCTTAAGGTAGGACTGGACTAATACATCCCCACCTAATAGCAGTTTGGCAGAATTCTCAATAGAACGTGGCGCCAATTCAGATAATAGGAACATACTAAAGAAACTTGCACTTCCAATAATGAGAGACAATATAGTGAAAATTGTTCTTAATTTGTTACGTAATAAACTTCTCCCGGCAGAGCTCAGCCATATCATCAGATATTCACCTTCCTTTACTCAGACAAGGATCCTCAGTTTCAACCCTTCCATCTCTAATGTAAATCACTCGGTCGGATTTTGAAGCAACCTCTGGATCATGGGTAGCAATAATGAAGGTCATTCTCATTTGCTGTTTTAAGCGGAAGATAAGGTCAAGAACTTTCTGTCCGGAATCACGATCTAAATTGCCGGTTGGCTCGTCAGCAATGACTAGAGAGGGCTTATTAATCAGAGCTCTTGCAATAGCGACACGTTGCTGTTGTCCGCCGGATAGTTGATTAGGCAGGTGCTTCATCCGATCGCCCATCCCCACAAGCTTCAACATTTCTTCTGCTTTTTTACGTATTTCACTATGTCGGGTGCCTTTGATGCAGAACATGGGAAGCATTACATTTTCAAGAGCGGTCATTGTAGAGATTAGATTGAAGGATTGAAAAACAAACCCAATTTTTTGTGCGCGATAATCAGAAAGTTTTTCTTCAGATAAAGATTCGATTGACTTACCCTCAAGTGCGATTTTCCCTGTACTAGGCTTATCTAGGGATCCCATAATCCCAAGCAGGGTTGATTTTCCGCTGCCGCTGGGTCCCATAATGCTTACAATCTCACTTTTGTAAAACTTCAGATTTATTCCCTTAAGAACAGATATTATGCCGGCTTCGGATTCGTACTCTTTGTTAAGATTTTGGATGGCCAGAATCGGTTGTTCTACAATCAACTGAATTTTCCTTCTTTCTGTTAATTTTTTTAATAAGTAATATGGTGAAATGAAGAATTAATATCACAATCACTATCAAAAGGCCTTTGAAGTTTGTCCAGTTCCAAGAATGAAGGAGGGAAGTAAATGAAAAAATAAAACGTAACATATACATTAAAGCAATGCTGAAAACAATTAAGTATAAAGAGGAATACGCTAAAAATACTTTCTTGTAAGTACTGCTCATATTGATAATATTTAATCTAAATTTCTCGCGGAAAAGTCGTTTCCTACATACATATCCCAATAATCCTTGTTTTACCAATGTAAAAGTTCTAGTATGCAGGTTGGGAATTCCGAGGATATCTGTAAGTACCCAGAAACCATCAAGACGTAATAATGGATTTAGATTGCTAATAATGGAAAGCAAAATAAAATGGTTGGCAGTAAATAGTATATTGCTCCCTGTTATTATAGATGATAATTCATATATAATAAATATCCATAATTGAAAATATATACCTCCAAGGTCGATCACTACTCGCTCTTTTCTACTTGCTTTCCAAGCATCACTCAAATCCACGAAAAGAACAGGGGCTAAAAAAAACAATCCGATCCCCATATCTCTTGGTTTAACATTATATTTAAAAGCCGCCACTGTATGCCCAAATTCATGGAATATAGCCGAAAACAAAATCATGAAAAAAGTAATAATCCAAAAAAGATAAGAACCTAAATCTGCTTTATTTGCAGAAAGACTTAAATTTATTATGTAGTTGTAGAGGGCAATACTCATAAGAACTCCAAAAATACAAATACCTTTTAAAGAAAAAAGATGCTGAAAGGGTTGGGAACAGCCTTCCAGTCGGCTTGCATTTAATAGTGGAGTACGAAAACGGATGGCCGAGGAATGTTCTGCTATTTTTTCGCTCCCTACAACGATACCCTTCTCAGTTAGAAGATGTTCTAATAAATATTGTAGCTCTTCTAAGCGTGGGGCAACTTCATATTTCTCTAATAATTGCTCAGAAATCTCTAAAAGCGACTTTTTTCCGTCCATACAGTTAAAAATGGTTAAAATCTTTTCTGTTACTTTCATTTGTAGACCATTGTCAAAGTGAACTAAATAGCGAGCCCCCTCTTCCCAAACATCCATTTCATGGATAATATAGGGTATCAATTGGGGATATTTTGTTGCTGCTATCGCATTCATAATTATCCCCCTCTTTCTTTAGACGGTACCCAATTCTTCGAAAAGGTGTTTATTATGTTTGATATAAACATCTATTGTTTCATTGGCATAATTACAATAGGGCTTTGTAATATCTCCATTCCTCATTAAATTGGCATAAGCACAACCACCACCACAAAAGAGAGAGATAGAGCATTCCGTGCATTCCTTGGAATCTGTAATTCCCCGGTCCCATTGCTGATGAGCTTCAGAATTCAGCTCATATTTTGGGAAAAATGATCCAACGGCGGTCTCTGCACGGCCTACAGAGTCGGGACAGGCATAGATAAGTCCTTCTGTCCCAAATGAATAGAAACGTTGTTCGCGCGCGCTGCATTCTTTAAAATGTGGAACACTAGTGACCCCCGAGGAAGTACAAGCATCCATATCGTCCATCCTGCTCCAATCAAAAGATCGGATCGTGTTTCTAATTCGTGAGGTGCGCATGTTTATCACTGATCCCAGTCTTGCGTTGTATTTATCAATAAAAGAATCCAAGTCGCCGAACATTTCATATAGGGCTATCAACAGTTCATGTTCAGGTAAGTGGTCGGGCATTGGTTCACTGAAGTGATTAGTAACAGGCGTGACTTGCCAACCAAAGTGGGGGAACTTATTCCAGCCCTTTTGTTCAATGAAATTAGCCAGTTCGACCAGATGACCCAGATTTTCTTTGTTAACATTTGTCCTAGTAGCAACGGCAAAGCCTCGTTCCAGGGCCATATCAATATTTTGGACTATACGATCAAATGTTCCTTGTCCACCAGCCATGATACGCCGTTTATCGTGAACAGCTTTGGGGCCGTCAAGTGAAATTTGAAAGAAATCCCATTGGTCACGGTAAGGTTGAAAAATATCTAAAAATTGATGCAAGAATGTCCCGTTAGTAATAGCGCACATACGGAAACCATATTCATTAACAGCACGTTCTACCACTTCTTTAACTGTATTTTTAGTCTGCGGAAGAAGTGGTTCTCCTCCATATAAAACCATACGATGTTGTGCTCCTATGAAGCGGCCACGATTTTCTTCCATTTTAATAATTTGAGTAATAGCTTCGAACATTTTGGTTATTTCATCTGAGTCTAATGCATGATTATGGTCATGAATTTGATGGCCTTGATAGCAATAGGGGCACCTTAGATTACAAGCATATGTTGTACAAACATTGAAGGTCATACCCCATTTACTCTTTGCCGTCATTTTTTCCATTGCATCTTTAACTTTAAAAAGTATTTGTTGTTCTTCTGCAAGGCTATGAAAGATATACCCTCTTTTTTTGAAAAAAGTAAGTAGTTCAACCTCATCTTGATTATCTCGTTGCAGATTAGTCTGTTCAATCCGATCTAGCCGTTCCTTTACTAGACCATCCACTACATCTACTGCTCCACTAAGAGAATTAATCAAGATATAATTCCCATTGTTAATAGGATGAATAGAATTATATGTGCTTTTGATCATGATTTAACCTCCTCGTATTGTGCAGCTTCCTCCTGCAATTCGTGTAGATATTGACCAAGCATGTTCTTTGCATCCGGACAACAAGGAAGGTCCAGATCTCCGTATGTTGATAAAGCTTGTGCAGCGCAGCCGCCGCCGCAAATCATTGCTGCAGAGCAGTCTTTGCATTTGGGTATTTGTAGAACATTAAAATTTCTCCATTGGTCAAAAACGGGTTCCTTCGTAAAAACAGGGGAGAACTGGCCGATGCGATATTCTGATTTTCCCACTAAATCCGGACATGCATACATATTATTATCAGGTCCAAAAGCATAGGTTTTTCCTTCAGTAGCCTCACAGTAGACAAGTTGTGGCGAAATAATCCCAACTCTATCTTGTAATTCAGGATCAAGTAACATGCCTGTCCGGAAGAAACGGAACATTTCAGGACTAAGGCCGATCTTCTTTTGTTTTTCAAGTTCTGTAAAGTTAGGGACGTGTCGGATTAAAGACTTTGCAATCTCATAACCTTTCATCAAAGTAGAACTCAGACCTAGACAAGTATGATCTGTTACAGGAGCAAAGGTTATTGAGAAGGAAGGATGCCCGAAGAAGCCGCATTGATGATAGTACTTTATTAACTCAGGTACAGTTTTAATATTAGTTTGATCTATATTAATCCGGATCATAACAGGGATGTTACGGTTTAATAATTCATTAACGCCTTGGTGTATCCGTTGAAATGTACCCTGTCCTCCAGATAAAAAGCGCCGACTATCATGTATTTCCTCAGGGCCATCGACAGAAACCATAACACTTAAACAATCGCGAAAGCGTTCTAAAATGTCGGCGTAAGCTTTCAAGTGATAACCATTTGTATTACAACCGATTATAAAATTTCGTTTTTCCGCTTCTTCGCAGATTTTTTCTACCATGTTCTTGGCGGGAGGTAAGAGGGGCTCACCTCCGAATAGGTTAATTAATCCTTTGTCCATTCCGCTTTCTTTATGCAGAATATCAATTGCGGAAAACGCATGCTCTATTTGTTCTTCGGTAATGAAGCGTGTACTCTCATGAAGCAAATGATCTTCAAAGCAATATGTACAACGAAAATTGCAGGCATAAGTCGGACAAATAATATAATGCATGAATTGATCATAATTCATGATTTGTGATGCTTGGTTTAATCGTCGCTCCTTATCTTCATTATTCTCAAAAATGTAGCCTCTCCTCAATAAGAACTCGATATCGTCTTCTTTAAGCTCAGGCGGGTAATTAGATAGTTCCCAACTCTCTGCTGAATCCAGTAAATCAAGCATTTCTGCAGAGAAAAAATCTACAGCACCTGTCAAAGTATTGATAACAAGGTTTTTTTCATCAAACTCATATCTTAAATGGTATTTATTTACTATCATGATATTTTCACCTCTATACAATTTTGGAATTATTAAAAAATATTGTTTAATTGTATAATTTATTGTGAATCACTTATATTGGGTATTAAAGAATTATTCGTAAAAAAAAGCCGCAGAGAACGGCTTTTTTCATCGACTCAAATTTGGAAACAACAATTCCAGCAACAAAGATTAATACAGGCCATTTCGTCACGATTTTCCAATGTTTCTACCTGATCAAATAATTCTGTCCATAGATCCTTGTCGTCGTTCACGGAGCGAGTTTTGAATTGATTTTCACTCGACATATGTAAACCTCCTTTATATTATTTTTATCTAGAAGAAAGATGCTTTTAGATAAAATTGTTAACCCAAACCTAATGACATCCATTGATTCTTTAGATACCCTAATAACCCATTTATTTACAATGTTATTCTATAATTTTAAATCTACTTATTATGTGAATTTAGTCACAAAATCAAAACTCTTCCAAAATTTTCGAAATAAATGTATTAAATCTCAGTGAGGAATTTAAGTTGAGGGAATTCCTGCTCACTAGAGATGCGGTAAACTAGATGCCTTGACTACTAATATTTGCATTAAATATTACCTAAATCGTATTTATCGAGGAGGAAATAACAGGAACAAAATTGAAAAAGTATACCCTATAGCAGCACTGACCGGGAGGATGGCATGCAATTTCAACCAATTTATTATAATGGGGAATTATTTCTACCGAAGATCGAATTAAATATGACACCGAACCAATCGGTTGGCATCATAACGGACTTGAAGCGAAAGCAGCTTTTAATGAATCAATTAGGGGATCATTCCCAATATTATTTATTTCGGGCTGGGCAAAACGAGTATATGCGTTTAACGGTGGAGGAACTAATCACTTTTCTAATCAGAGTAACAGAGAGGAATGAGCGTACCGCTTCGTTGATAGATTATTTTGCTTTAAAAGAAGAACGGAAGGTAAAGATCAAGGATCTAAGCTCATCGAAAAGGATGTATGTGACATTGCTGCGTGTCTTTTTTGCGCATCAGCCTACACTTGTACTGGAGGAACCCTATTTTTACTTGGAAGAGCAAGATTGTCGTCAACTCAAACGGATTCTGGATGATCTTTCTCAAGAAAAGCAGATTTTAATTTTAACTTCGAATTTAGAGGATGCCCTTATTTCCTGTGATGCCATTTATCGGTTGAACGAATCGGGATTTCATCCATTGGATATTCGGGACTTCGACGAGGATAAGCAGGAAGTACAGAAACAAGACGAGGCCAATATAACCTTGCAGAAGATCTCTACCAAAAGAAATGATAAAGTGATTTTATTTAATCCGCCTGAAATTGATTTTATAGAAAGTGTAGAGGGGTCAATCCTTGTTCATGTGGGCGGTGAAAATTATGACTGTGCGTTGACGCTGACCGAGCTCGAGCAGCGATTATTAAATTTCGGTTTTTTTAGGTGTCACCGATCCTACATTGTTAATCTGCAAAAAGTAAGAGAGATTATTACATGGACGAAAAATAGCTACAGCTTGCGATTAAATACAGGTCAAGATGCCGTGGTTCCGTTATCCCGTTCAAAATTGCCTGATTTAAAAGCACTTCTTAACATTTAAAGGGTACCATTCAGGCGCTTACAGCTACATTTCGGCGCGTTTTGATGGCAGGAAGCATGTAATCTGTATATGTTTAAGCCATCAACACTAAGGATGTGGAGTTAATGAATGTTATCCGGGTAGAACGTATCCGTAAGAGATTTGGAGAAAAGGATGCGTTAGCAGATGTTTCTTTTTCAATTCCTAAGGGTGAAATTTTTGGTTTCCTTGGCCCGAGTGGCTCAGGCAAAACAACATTAATCAAGATTCTAACGGCACAGTTAAATCCGACAAGTGGACAGGCAAGTGTATTTGACCAGCCGGCGGAGATGATGCAGCAGTCTGCTCAGAAGATGCGTTTTGGCATTTTGACGGATAACAGTGGTCTATATGAGAGGTTAAGTATTGAGGAAAATCTGGAGCTGTATCGTAAGTTATATGATCTTCCCAAATCTGCGGTCGACAAGGTGCTGCAGTTTGTAAACTTAAGCGGGGAGCGCAAAAAGAAAGCCAATCTCTTATCCAAAGGGATGCGTCAGCGTGCCATGCTGGCATGCGCGATTATCCATGAGCCGGAATTATTATTTCTGGATGAACCTACTTCAGCTCTAGATCCGGTAAACACAGCACATATTTATAAAGGCTTACGCTACTTAAATGAGAAAGGAACAACGATTTTTCTGACTACGCATGATATGTCTGAAGCAGAATTGATATGCAACCGTGTAGCGATTCTGTATCAGGGTCAAATCAAAACAATGGGCTCACCAAAGGAACTTAAGCGACAGCACCGGGAGAACGTAATTTGTGTGGACTTAATCAATGGGGAAACCTACGAGCTCCCGATCGATGAGGGGACGGCTGATCAAATCGCGGATTGGATGAAGCGGGGGCTAATTGACCGGTTAGAGACGAAAGAGCCAAGTCTTGGTGATATCTTTATTAAAATGACAGGAAGTGAGCTACTATGAGTATCTCATACAAACGTGCCCGGGCGATATTTGTGAAGGATTACAAAGAGTTTTCACGTAACTACGCACTGTCCATTATGCTGATTTTTCCTATTATTATCGCTCTGATTTTCAAGAGGGCAGGTGCGTCTTTACCTGGAGCCAGCGGTTTTCTTTTTAATAGTTCGTTTGTATTGCTAACATGTTTCGCACAAGCCTGCTTGATTGCGGAAGAGAAGGAGCGTAACACTTTACGGTCATTAATGATGACACCGGCTACGACCATGGATGTACTAATCGGTAAAAGCAGTTTGGTCTTTGTCATGTCTGCTGTTGTTCTCGCTATTTCTACATTATTATTTGGCTATGAGCCAGCTAATATATGGGCGTTTGTGGCAGTAATCATTCTTTCGATTATTCTGTACACTGCAGCCGGGACGATCTGCGGTTTATTCTCCAAGACGTTGCTTGAAGCCTCATTATCTATACTCCCTGTGGCGTTCATATTTATGGGGGCACCGTGGGGAGAAGTACTAGCGAAGGATTATCCGGTCTTCAAAGTGCTGGATTACATGCCAAGCAGTCAGCTTGTGCATCTGCTGGGTCTAAGCAATACAGGTTATACGACGGGCGATGTAGTGAAACCACTCCTCATTAATTTGTCATGGACGGTTGTGCTAACAGTAGTGTCTGTCATTTTGTATCAGCGGCGGTTGAAGGACGAGTAAGGGAGCTCTGAAGGGACTTTAGCCAGCCTTGGGTGGGTCTTTGGTAGGGTTGAAACAAGCGGCCGACTGAGACTATACGACGATTATTTTCCAATTGAGGCTGTGATGTTGTCATGACGGGGCCTGCCGGGTAATAAAGATGATTAGAACTTTCAAATTTGGCTGATTTTGGATTAGGAGCCAAGGAAACGGGGGAAAGATCATGGCGGCACAGACAGTATCAGGCATCAGCTCCGTACAGACCATTGCGGCCTACGGCGGTACACAGAGTGATGTCAGTTCTCTGGAGAAACAGCGAAACCGGCTGATGATGGAACTGGATAAAGTGAATGCGGCACAAGGAAGTGAGATGCAGACTCCTTATCGCAGGGAGCAGCTGCAGCGGCAAATCCGGCTGCTGGAGTCCCAACTGGTACAGAAAAGCGGGAGCAGTACCTCCGTAAATTTTGTGCCTGCTTCTCCGCTTCAAGATCACCTCCCCCTTTGGGCAAATGAAGGAAAGGGAGGCCTCAAGGGCATCGGCCTGACTGATCCCCGGACGGCGACGGTGGACGCGGAGGGTCATTTCGACGCGTTAATTTAGGCAAGCGAGCGAAGGTCCGGAAAGCGTCAGGTGATGAACCGACGGTCCATAATCATGAGGCTAGCTAGCCGAGCTTCCACCGAGAAGACCCGCAGCACGGTAAAAACAACAAAATAGGCGAGAGGGAAGCTTCAACACTTCCTCCTCGCCTATTTGTGTTCATGCAGTTGCTTAGGGTTCAACTACTTTATTCTGGTGTTCCTTGGGTTACCCCATGGATATACGAGAGCGTTGGGGAATCGACGGCCCCTTGTCCCGGATTATAGGTGAAGGAGTACTCGATGGTATCCCCGTGTTGCAGGTGATTTACAGGGTAGGTATAGTTACCGTTCCCTGCCGGGGTCATGGCTACGTTTAGCTGCCCACCGTTATTCAGCTTATAGTGTAAGTCGGCAAAGGTTGCGCCGTTCACATAGAACAGCAGGTCATCGCCTATTTTCTTCAGGCCCCGCACCTCATCGCCGACGATGATAACACCGGATGATGCTGCCGGTACAACAGTGAGGGTGGAGAGGGCTGTTTTATTACCGTCGGCTGTTGTAGCCGTTACGGTTGTTGTGCCTGGAGTGAGTCCCGTCACGAGACCGTTCGGATTCACGGAAGCGACGCTGGTACCTGATACGGTCCAAGTGACCTGCTTATTGGTTGCATTAGACGGGGCAACATTGGCGTTCAACTGCACAGTCTGTCCGACCTCCACCTGCGCAGTGGTTTGATTCAGAGAAATACCGGTAACCGGCACGTTTACCGGATTCTCGCTGTTGCCTTCTTTATAGACACGAACATAATCCACTTGCATTGTTGCAGGAATATCCGACGGATCTGGGGTATGGCCGCTGTCGAAGTACCCGCCGATCGCCAGATTCATAATGATGTAGAAGGGTTGATCGAATGGGGCGTTCGGATTGTTAGGTGCAGCTACGGAATACCATTGATCTCTACTGACTTTAAAGAAGAACTTGCCGTCCACATACCATTTCATATTATCTTCTTCCCAGATCATGGAGTACACATGATAATCATTGGCGAAGGTCTGACCTTCAGGGAAGTGATATTCACCAGCAATATATCTGTTTACAGGCCATTGTCCGCCAAAGTGTATGGCCCCGCTGGTCGTGCCGGGCAAGCGTCCTTTGGCTTCCATAATATCAATTTCCCCGGATGCGGCCCACGCTCCATAAGCGGCATCTTCCGGAAGCATCCAAAGTGCTGGCCAAACGCCGTTACCTGTAGGCAGCTTAGCACGAATATCTACTCTGCCGTACTGGAAGGACAGCTGATCTTTGGTGTTAATCTTGCCGGATGAGTACTGGGCATACCGGCTTGGGTCCTGTGGAAAGGATTTTGAATCGTTCAAAGCTCTGATATTCAGCTTTCCGTCCTGTACAAATACATTTTGTGTACTGTCTGTATAGTGCTGCAGTTCCGCGTTGCCCCAGCCCCAGCTATTCGGATCGTCAGTAATATAATAACCTTGTTCGTAGCTCCATTTGCTCGTATCGAGTGCTGTTCCGTTAAATTCATCCTGCCAAATGAGATTCATGCCCTCTATCGCCGGGTCGTTTGGTGTTCCGATGGCAATGTCATCATGATCGGATACATCCGGACGTGGGGCATCTGGATTACCAATAAAGGTATAGTTGACGTAATTGTTGCCGACACTTCCGCCCGCCTGTCCATTTAATGGATAGCCAATACGGATTTGCACATCCTCTTGGACAGGCTGGAACCAAAGCCCATAGATGTAGTCAGCCCAATATCCCCACTGGTTGGCATCGGACATGTTGTTATAGCCATTGCCGGCGTATACAAATCCGCTCTGGCTGGAATCACTCATAGCAACCCATTGTCCGTTGATGTTAATTTGGTATACGTAATTTCCTAGTTCAGTGCCTATTGGAGCGCCCCCATCAATCTTAGGTAGCGGTACACCTATTACACCTTTTGCATCTGCGGTAAAGGTCGTTCCCTCATAAGGAGTTAAGACATATGAATTTCTTACAGGTTTATTAAAGGTGAGGGTATAAACGACGTTAGCCGTTGAGGTTTTCGATTCTAACTTGACGTTGATAGACTCTGTTACGGTGAACCAGTAGCCACCGCCGCCTTCGGTGAATTGTCCGAAGTTGTTATCATAGATCCAGCCGCTGGCTGCATTATTGTCAATATCAATCCATGTACTGCTGCTTACAGGTTTTACATATACCTTCAGATCTTCAGCTACGGCTTCATAGGTAACGGCCGGATCATTGTTGAAGGTAGGATAAGTAAAGCCTGCACTTCCTGTAAATCCTGCTGAAATCTGCGGCCCTTGTGTAGGGGCCATAGCAGTAATGGTCGTTTTGTTTATGTTTTGAAATACCAGGGTGTAATCAAGTGTAACTCCATTAGCCTTGGAGAACAGCTGAATCTCCGTTGTTGCGGAGAGAGTGAACCAATAGCCATTCAAGCCACCGTCGCTCCAGTGTCCCCAGTTTTGGTTGTAGGTATAGCCGCCTGCATTGTCAATATCCACCCAGTTTCCAGCAACTTTTACTTTTACACCGACGTCATCGGAAACATCATTCCAGGTGGCAGAGCCCCCATTGAATGTAGGCATGACGAAACCATAGCTAGCTTGCCCAACCCCTGATTTTGAGATGACAGGACCGTCTGCCGCTGAAAAGTAAGACATAGAGGTAACTGTGGTTCCTGCTGCCTGCACCTTCGAAGTCGGCAATAGACCAACCCCGGCCAACAGTACTACTGCTAAAAACAAACTAAATACCTTCTGCTTAAAACCACTTTCCGTATCGTAAAGTCGTTTCATACTTGCCCTCCTTTAATAAAATAATGAAGAAACGAAACCGCTTACATTTAGGATCATCTCTATTCTATCGAATATAATAATCAGCTAAAAGGTACAATTATTTTTGTTCTAACCCAATTTTTTGGCTTTTGATTATTTATAGCGCTGTGTCACGGTACTTTTCCTCGCTGTCGTGCTTCCGGCGCATCATTTGCCGGTATTCTGTGGGCTGCATGTCCATGACATCCCGAAATGATCGTGTAAAACTTTTGTAGCTTTCATACCCTACCATGGTGGCTACCTCTACAATTTTATGATCGGTTTCGGCCAGCAGCCGCCGGGCTTTATCCAGGCGCACATCGCGCAAGTATTCTGCAAAGCCTTTGCCGATATTTTTTTTGAACAGGTTAGAAAAATAGGCATAATTAAGCGACACGTGGTTCGATACCATCGCGAGATCCAGGGGTTTATGATAGCTTTCGTGTATAAAGCGTATGGCTTCATTCAAATCTTGCGAGTTGCGATAGCTGCACTTATATTCATAATAAAATTGGTTCAGCCGAAGCAGCTGTTGTTGCAGCGCCTGAATATAATCGCGAATACCCGGATAATCGAATAGATTACGTAAACATTCGATGTCCAGCGCTTCTTCCCCCATGTACGGGCGGATCACACGCACAGATTCCTCCAGCATCTGTACAATGGCACGGCATAGCTGCTGTGTGTATTGGATGTGATAGCGTTGCAATGTATCTTTGTGAAATATCATAGAAATGCCTTGGGTGATTGTACCGCTGTTTTTGGTGCCGATTAACTGGAACAGGGCATATAACTCCTCATAGGGAAGCTCCCACTGCTGCTCCAGTCGTTCAATATGTGTTGGCAAAATGCAGCTCTTCTCTGGAAACAGGTAACTGTGGCGATAGAGCTCCAACGCTTGTGTATAGCTGCGGGGCAACTCCTTCAATCCTTGCTGCGGGCTGGTCATGGCAGTAATGGCATCTATCTGTCCTGCTTTGAGGGCGGCCGGGAAGGCTCCCGTATCTACGGCCGCATCAACCGCGAGAATCAGGTACGGGCGGTGTTGCAGGCATATACACCCTCGTCTGCCATACACACGGTAGGCAAGGGATTCCATACTGTGGCTACTGTCGGCCCCCGGTTGGTTAATCCATAATTCCTCCCGCAGCAGACACAGGCGGTAATTACTCCACAACTCTGGATTCTGTTGCTGGGTCTGGAGAACCCACGCTTCATCAATCATTGCACCCTGCATGAACATACTCAGTTCTTTGCGGTCTGTCTCCCGGGCGCGGCGGGAGATATGCTCCATATTACGCGAGAGCGCCTGCCGTGTTTTTATCTCATTTGCTACATGTTCTACTGCGGTTTGCAGATCTTCACGTTTCACAGGTTTGAGCAGGTAGCCTTTTGCTCCAAGTTCGATGGCTTTTTGAGCATAGGCAAAATCACTATAGCCGCTAATAATCAGGTAATCTACCTCAATATGCTCCTGTTTGCTCTTCGCCATCAGCGTCAGTCCATCCATATCGGGCATCCTGATATCAGTAATCACCAGTTGGATGGTGTGCTGACTCAATATATCTAAGGCCTCAATTCCGTTTACTGCACAGTAAATATTGTCCAGCTGCAGCGGAAATTGACGCAGCATCGCCTGCAGCCCATCACGAATGTGCTTTTGATCGTCCACAATTAGAATATTGATCATGCCCTACCATCCTCCAAGATTCACATTTTCCCAAGGCAAACGTATGGTTACACAAGTATAGGCACCCTGCACACTGTCAATCCAAAGACCGCAGTTCTTACCATAATGAAGCTGTATGCGCTTATGCACGTTCTCCAAGCCCAGTCCGTTTTTGCTGGTAACAATCGGTGAATCTGAGTCGCCCCGCAGCACAGCCTGCAGACTGGACAGCATTTCCGGGTCAACACCTGCGCCATCATCTCGTATCTCAATTAGCAGAAGGCTTTCATTTTCTACCGATACGGTAATATGGATACGTACGCTGCCGCCCGAGGGCGCTGCATGATGAACGGCATTTTCGACGATGGGCTGCATGCACATTTTAGGAATTGTATAACGCAGTACCTCCTGCGGGAGATCCGCCGTCAACTCAATGCTGCCACCCTCCATAAAGTTTATGAATCGGACATAGCTGTGTATGTTGGCAAGTTCTTCGCTAAGCGCAACCGTATCGCTGCGCCATTGCATGCTGTATCGCAGTTGTGAGCCTAAAGACACCAACGCTTCGGCGATAGCGGGCTGTCGCTGAACCTCCGCGAGCATACGGATGGATTCCAGCGCGTTATATAAAAAGTGTGAATTGATCTGCGAATGCAGCGAGTGCAGCTGTGCATTTTTGGCAATCAGCTGCTTATCTACCACTTGGGTCATCAAATGTTTGATTTCGTCCAACATATTATTGTAGCTGACGGCCACCTCGTCGATTTCGTCACCGGTTTCGTTTTTATCCAGGCCGGTATCAATTTTCGCATCCAGTTGGCCTTGCCGCACCTTGCGCATAGAAGCCAGCACCCTGTCGAGCCGGCGGAAAATGCGCCGAGTGGTATGTGAAACGAGCAGTAACATTAGCAGCAATATACACAATGTGATCGCTACTACGAGCAAATACCAGCTTCGTGGGCCTTTCATCAGCGCTTGATGAGAGGCAATATCCACTACATAGGCGTTCAGTGGGGCGATGTAGCGATACAACGCGTAGTAAGTATGGTCGCCTACCTTGACCTTAATGGGGCTACTCTGCTGCAGCACATCCAGCCGCTGGTGAATGCTACCTAGAATGTTATCCAATTCCTCACCGGCATTTTGTGAAAAGATATGCTCAGGATTGTATACAGATCGGGAAGAGTCGGCTCCATCCATCACTACAGAAAAGAAATCCCCCCCGCTATCCTCAAGCAGGTCACTGAAAAAGACGCTATGCTGGGCGCGGATTTCCATAATGGTAGGGAGTTTCTGCTGTTGCCCCTGAAGGCGTACCAGCCGGTAATAGGATAGCGTATGCTCTCCATCTTTAAAAGCAAATAAGCGGTATGCCGCACCGCCTTCCTCCCGAAGTGTCACCCAGTAGTCCTTCGGCCAGAACTTGTCATAATGGTAGATTTCAGGCCAAATCTCAAATAGGTTTGGATTATCGACATAGAAACTTAGCTCGCTGATCATCTCGTAGCTTTGAATGATATTATGCATTTGCTCAAATTGATTTTGTCTAAATTTTACGAGACGCAGGCCATCCCCGCGCATATTGGAGTGAATAAAATCTACAAATGCCTTTTGATTCAGCGCAGTAGAGGAAGCGTTCTCAATAATGCCCATTTTGCTGCGCAGTTGTTCGTTAATTCGTGAGACATGGCTGCTGCCGGTAGCCATAGCGTCCTTGTATAGCTGACTTTCCTGTGTGCGGATAAATAAAAAGGATACCACAATCGCAGGGATGGCAATCATCATGCTAAAAGCCAGAAACAACTTTTGGGAGATTCGGGAATTACGGTACAGCTTCCTCATTTTAGTCAGCAGATACTTCATTTAAGTAGCCTCCTACCCTTGTAATATACCATATATTACAAACTGCCCGGTAGGTAACTAGGCTGTTTTGTTAAATGGTTAAAGAAGCGAAAAAGGGAATACCGGCCACCCTTTCGGTGGCCGGCAGCAATCTTAATACGGGCATTATTACTCTGCCATTTTGGATTTTCGCACATCCAGTTCAGCCTGGCGGTATTCCATCACCTTGCCAAAGTTGTAATTCTCGCGGCGGTCAAGGAAATTGTCGAAGATTTTATCAAATTCAGCCTCATTTTTGGCCGTAATTAGCTCAGGGAGTACTTCCTCCCAATTTTGCGAAATACGGGACCAGGCTACCGACACATCAGAATCGCCCTGTGGATCTAAGCCCTTATAGATACCGCTATCAATATCGGCCTGCTTATTGGCGAAGTCTTCCATTTGCTTAATGACAGGAGATTTCTCCGGTCTCCACTGGTTGACGATTACAGGGTTTCGCATCATCCAATAGGTATCCATGATGCCGTATTCTTTCTCCAGCTTCTCAATATCAGTGTCGAGTAATTTTACCATTTCAGGCTTCAGTTGCGGCTTGCCATCTACCATCTCCCATGTTTCGCCTTCCTTGCCAAGGAACAAATCTCGTTGGCCTTCTTCGCTGGCCAGATAGGTCAAAAAGCGGATGGCTCGTTCAGGGTTTTCGGTTGATTTGCTAATCATCGTCACCATCCAGCCGTCCATGTTGCCAGGGAATAACTTAGGGTTATCGCCCTTGCTGTTCTTTGGCCCATCGACTGCGATGTAGTAAGAGTCCGGGTTGCCGCTAGCAGCCAGCATAGGATTGACAGCCGACATACCGGTCCACTCGCGGACCATCATGAAATAGCGGGCGTTGTTTGTTTTTTCCTCTACCTGAGTATCGGAATCCACCAGGAAATCCACATTAATCAACCCGCGCTCGTAAGCCGTACGGAAGGTTTTTAGCCAGGCAATATAATCGGGATCGGTAATGCGGTCGTATACTTTTCCGTCTTTCTCATGCGGAACGGCCAGTAGGTTCTGCAGATATTCGGTCATCCCGTAAGGGACGTTCCCTTGTGCAAAAAAGGGACTGATGGGCTGGCCTTTATATTGGGAGTACTTATCCTTTACCAGTTGCAGTGCGTTCAGAAAGCCCTCTGGAGTGCTAAGGTCCGGGCTGCCCATCTCCTCATACAGATCTTTCCGCACCAGGAAAGTCTGGTTAGCCGCCGTCATGCCAGTTTCATGCATCAGGTTGGGGCTATATGAATCATTCGGAACGCCATAGGTATTGCCATTTTCTTGACGATACCACTTCAGTGTACCGTCCCCGGCCACCTTGAAGAAGTAAGGGTCATACTTGTCAGCTAATTCATTTAAGGCGTAGACATGATCGCCTTCCCACAGCTTTTTGACAGCGGTTTCCCACGAACCCATTGATATCAAGTCTGGCAGCTTGCCCGAGGTCATCATCAGGGTAATATGTTCATTGGCTTCACCGGAAGGTACTTCAAGCTTGATGTTTACGCCTGTTTTTTCCGTTACGTACTTGGAGGTCAAGCTGTCTCCCCAAGTGTGGGCATACCAGTTAGCACCTACGAACCAGGTTAAATCAACAGGGCTGGTATCCAGCTTCCATGCCGGATCATCGGGATTGAGCTTTGCTTCACTCGGGGGCGGCTGTGTACTATCTGTAGGCTGTGGTGTCGGCTTATTTTCACTATTCGCTGAATTGGAACACGCGGCTATGCCTAGCATCAGGCTTGCGGCCAGAACGAGGGTCAACCCCGGCTTAATGAGATTACGTTTCATGACATAATCATCCTTTCTTTGCTGCTTCTGAATTTTTGAATACCAGTTTCTAGACACTCACACTCTTATCCCTTAATGGCGCCAATCATCACGCCTTTGACCAGATAGCGTTGAATGAAAGGATAGACTATCAGAATAGGCAGTGTGGCCACCATCATGGATGCAAATTTAATAGAGTTGCCGGGAAGTCTTGCGCCGAATTGCGCCATAGCTTGCTGCTGCATGAAGGACATAGAGTTCTCCGCAATGATTTTGTACAGCATGGTCTGCAGTGGCAGTAATTCCTGCGAACGGATGTAGATGACCCCCTGGTAATAATCATTCCAATGATAAACGGCTGAAAAAAGCGATATAGTCGCAATGACAGCCATGCTATTGGGCAATACGATTCTGAACAGGACGCCATAGTCTGAAGCACCGTCTACCTTCGCAGACTCCTCCAGGCTATCGGGTATGGTGCGGAAGAAGCTCATGAAAATGACCATATTAAAAAAAGTGTACATAGAGGGAATGATGAATATCCAAAAATTATCATATAAGCCCAGCTTCGTCATCAGAATAAATGTAGGGATCAGCCCGCCTGAGAACAGCATCGTAACCAATGCGATTTTAAGATACAGCTTGCGTCCGACCAGATTAGACTTGCTCATTCCGTAAGCAATAATGGCGGTAAACAACACATGCGTTGCTGTCCCGATCACTGTGCGCAGAGTGGTAATGTAAAAACCGTTCATCATAGTCTTATCATTGAACACAACGCTATAGCTGGCCAGCGATAATTCTTTGGGAAACCAGTTGACGGTGCCCAGGGATGCCTGCTGCGGAGCATTAAGCGAGTTAATGAATACAAACCACATCGGGTACAGTGTTAAAAAGCAAACCGCCAGCATCAGCAGGGTGTTGCAGACCTCAAATACTCCAATTTGCCGAAATCTTTTGCGTCTTTCCATACCTCTGTCCTCTCCCTTCTAAAAAATGCTGTCGCCGGTTAGTTTTTTGGATGTGTGATTGGCCAAAAACAACAAACCTAGCGCCACAATAGAGCGGGCGAACAGGACGGCTGTTGAGAAGGAATGGCGCCCGGAGACCAACCCCATGTTGTAGATATACAAGTCTAGGCTTTCCGCCATCCTCATGTTCATATTGTTCTTCAACATAAAGATCTGCTCAAAGTTACTGCCGAGTATCCCGCTGACAGCGAGGATGAACAAAATAGCGATGGTGGGGCGTATGCTCTGAATGGTGATATGCCACATCCGCTGCCGCCGATTTGCGCCATCCAGCTCAGCCGCTTCGTACAGCCCCGGATCAATGCCGGATATTGCCGCTATGTAGATAATGGCGCTCCAGCCGGTTTCTTTTAACGTATCGGTGAAAAAGGTGATCCACCAAAAGTACTTAGGGTCGCTGTTAAACAGGATTTCGCGTTCCTGGAACCCGAACGCCATCATCAACTGATTGATCACACCGCCCTCGCCCAGCCAATTGAGCGCAATGCCGCCAAAAATCGTCCAGGCAATAAAGTGCGGCAGGTACGAAATGGTTTGTACCGTTCGCTTAAATCGAAGACTCCGTATTTCATTCAGCAGCAAGGCGAACAAGATAGGAATGGGAAAACCCAAGACCAGCTTGATGCTGCTCATTCCCAGAGTATTGCGAATCGAACGCCAAAAACGCTCATCCGTCAAAAAATCCTGAAAATGCTTCAGCCCGACAAACGGTGATTCTAGTAAGGGTTTGGCGATGCTGTAGTCCATAAATGCAATAATGAGCCAGAACATAGGGATATAACAAAAGATAAACATCCAGATGATTCCCGGGATAACCATGCTTTGCAATTGCCACTGCTTAAAAAGCGCTTTCATTTGTTCCGTTCTGTATTGGAACATTTTCCGTGCCCCCTTTCTATTTCATCGTATGAAAAAGCGTATAGGAAAAAAAGCCCATGATTATCGACCCTATCCCATTTTTTTAGATTTGTTTGACCAGCCGCAAAAATTAAGTATGCTGTGATTAAATGAAGGGAGTGTGCAAAGGATGAATAAACCTATATGGGAACAGAATTTCTTAGATAGAAATGCCGATTTAAAGCTATGGAATGTCCGCCTTGGCAACGACTTGTTAGATAATGAAGGTAATCCCATAGACCCAGGTTGGGGCAACGGAGAGCAGCAGTATTACACGGATCATTCCAGCAATCTGTATATCGATGAATTTGGCTTAAACCTGTGCGCGCGCAGCGAATCCATTGAAAAGGATGGGCGCAATTTTGCATATACCTCGGCTCGTTTGGATACAAAGGACCATTTTTCCTTTTGTTATGGCAAGTTGGTTGTGCGTGCAAAACTGCCGGTAGGGCAAGGGGTATGGCCTGCCATCTGGTTGCTTCCGCAGGAACAGGCTTACGGGCCTTGGCCAGCTTCCGGCGAGATTGATATCATGGAAGCCAAAGGCCGCTTGCCTCAGCAAATATCCGGAACACTGCACTACGGAAAGAATTGGGAACATCAAATCGTTGAGGAGTTCTCGCACCATTTTGAAAGCGGAACCATTAATGAATTCCATGATTATGCACTGGAATGGAATGCCAGTTCGATTCGATGGCTGGTAGACGGACATTGCTTTGCCGAGCGTTGCTTGGAGCCAGGCATTATGCCCTTTAACGAGTCATTTTATCTGGTGCTGAACCTTGCAGTGGGCGGCTGGTATGACAATGTAGCGGTTGACGAGACTGCACTGCCAGCGGTGATGACGGTTTCAGGAATATGGCTGTATCCATAATTAAAAATTTTGGAGATGCCCTCTTTTTCGATTTTCAATACCTACATCCCATCTGGTAGAATAGGGAAAACCATATTTCTCTATATTCTAGTAACTTAATTATAAGCTTGGGGAGGTAGACTATGGACAAAGAACTAGTGGCACAGCTGACACAGTGGCATGAAGATGATGAACACCAGAAGATTGTAGACACTCTGATGGAGATTCCTCCAGCGGACAGAGATTACGAGGTAGTCAGCAGTCTGGCAAGAGCGTATAACAATGTGGGATGTTATGAAGAAGCCCTTGAACACTTCGCGATGATTGCGGAACAAGGGCAGAATGATTATCTGTGGCATTTTCGTGTGGGATATTCCTACTATTATTTGAATCGATATGAGGAAGCGGTGAGAGTGCTGAGTATTGCCCATGACCTCGATCCGGATGATGAGAACACGGCCATGTTTTTGAAATTCAGCCAGCGCAAGCTTCGCAAAGAACAAGACGCCGCAGCCAGACGGGCAATCAGAGAACAGCATAATGATTCGGGGACGACTGCAGCTCCTTTTGACGGGATGGATCTCTCCGGCTTTTGGGACGATAGCGATTATGCGCTAAAAGAATATGTTTCTTCTCCGCCTACGGATGAGCTGATTGCTTCTGTAGAAGAAGAACTGGGTTACAAGCTTCCTGCCTCTTATATCAGTCTGATGAAGCAGCACAATGGGGGAGTGCCTTATAATACTTGTTTTCCGACCGAGGACGCGACCTCATGGGCTGAGGATCATATTGCGATTACGGGCATTATGGGCATCGGACGCGAGAAAAGCTATTCCATCTGCGGCGATCTCGGCAGCCCGTTCATGATTGAGGAGTGGGGGTATCCCGACATCGGCGTGGTAATTTGTGATTGCCCTTCGGCAGGCCATGATGTCGTGATGCTGGATTACCGCAATTGCGGGAGGGACGGCGAACCCGAGGTAATTCATGTGGATCAGGAAGATAATTATGAGATTACGTTTCTGGCCCAAGACTTCGAGACGTTTATACGCGGCCTGGTGAGTGATGAGGAATACGACACCTCTGAAGAAGATAAAGAGGAGGATTTGCGCAAAGTAGCCGTAGGCCAATTCTCACCTTTGCTTGCGAAGCTGTGCAGTGATGTGTCTGAGGTAGATCAGCTTGAGCAGAAGATCCGTAAAGTCTGTACCCGAATCGTTGAAGAGAAGGGACACTTCTCCTTTCATGCGGATGAGCTTTCTACTCTGATGTACGATGTGCAGTTCTGGCTGTACACAAGCTCTTATCCAAATACGAGCCGTCAACAATATCTGGATGTATATGAGAAAATGATCGCTTTTGGCGGCGAGTTCGGGCAAGGAGGATACGCTCCGGGATGGATCAGCGACTGGCTGGATGGGCGAATACGGGAAGGGCTAATCGTCCAGGAAAACGGGGTGCTTCGCTTCACAGATCAAGCCCGCTCTGAGGTCATTGCACGGCTGGAAGCGGAAGCTGCAAAATAGGAGACGTTGATTCGGGGGCTACTCTCCCGCACGGAGCTCGGTTGATCACAATCGTATTCAAGGGTCATCCCACAAAGGATGGCCCTTAAACTTGCCGTTTCAGACAGTGCACTCCGCATAATAAGCGAAAGAAAATTAAAGCGCTTACTCGTGAAGTATTTATATATAAATGTAATTATTAACATTTTTCGACAACATTCACCTTACTTTTACATGGTAGTTATGATATATTCTGGGCGAATATGGATAACAAAAAAGAAAGGGGAATGAGTATGGAAGCGTTGGTGTGGACATCTAATCATAAGCTGGAGCTCTGCGAATGGGAAGAGCCGCAGATTGCAGCACCGGATGAAGTCAAGATCCGGATTGAGATGACAGGTGTATGTGGAACAGATTTAGCAGTCATAACTGGGAAAGAGGAGGGGGTTCCAGGGGTCATTCGTGGTCATGAGGCAGTAGGGACTGTAATCCAAATCGGCAGCAACGTTGACCGTGTTAAGGTAGGCGACCGCGTAGTTATCGATCCGAATCAAAGCTGTGATGAATGCTATTTTTGCTTGAAGAAACAGCCGCACCTCTGTACGGGCATCGATGGAAATGGGATGCCTATTGCGGGTTTGAATCGAAATGGGACATTCACTTTTTTTTACTCAACTGCACAAACGTTTGCACACCGTCTTCCCGATCATATGAGCTGGGAGACGGGGGTTTTGATTGAGCCGCTTGCCTGTGTACTGCACAATTTCAAAGAAGCCAATGTCACAGCAGACGACAAGGTACTCATTCTTGGATCGGGTCCAATGGGACTGTTAAGCCAAATTGTGAGCAAGTCGAAATCTGCGCTCACGGTAGCGACTGAAGTTAATCCCTATCGGCTAGCTTTTGCCAGAGAGATCTCAGATTTTGCTTTAACCCCTGCCCAATTAAATCAAGCTGCCGTAGACAAAATCTGTGCGGGACATAAGTTTGATGTGATTATCGATACGGTGGGCACTCAACTCGAAATGGCGGAAAAGTGGATTGAACGTGGAGGCCGCATCGTTCCTTTTGGTATTAATGCGAAGTATCGCTACACCTTTTCCCCTACTAAATTCGTGCAGCATGCAATAAAAATTATAGCAGCAGGTGAATACCGCTACATGTTCGAGGAAGCTTTGCGGTTTGCCGCTGAAACTCCTGAAATGGAGAAACTAGTGACTAGAAAAGTTAAGCTCAGTGAGCATGAAGCAGCGATAGACGAGTTGATCGGCTATGAATTGAACTCTTTGAAGGTGGTTGGGAGTGAAACCGTAAAGACGGTTTTTGTTCCCTAAACGTAAGACTACAATCAATGAGAGGTGGCACTGTTGATGAGCAATGATAGCAAATTCAGATTAATTAAAGATTACTTGTCTACACAAAAGGCTAAAGACATAGAGCCAATTTGGATACCCGCAGTGTGGAATGAGTGCCAATATGAGCGTGTTCTCTTAGAAAAAGAGGGTGAAATTTGTGTACACCCGTATGATTTTTTGACAGATCATTTGAATTATCTGGACAGGCTTTCGTGGAGATATCTGCTTAAGGAACGCACAAATCTGGACGATAGCGCGATCTATTCTTCGCTTATTCGCTATTCTACGGCTTGGGATTACAACCATGACGGAAAAATTGAATCGGGTACTTTTTTAAGATTCTTTATTCTTCTGCCTCTGCTAAAGAAAATGGGCATCAATATTCTGTACATGCTTCCAGTTAACCAGTACAGCAAGTTGAATCTGAAGGGGGATATTGGGTCCCCTTACGCAGTGCAATCGTTATTCCATTTGGACGAGAACCTGCACGATAGCCTATTGGATGATATGGAGGAGTTTACGATCCGCGATGAGCTCAGCGCTTTGGTAGAGGCTTGTCATTTACTTGATATTAAGACTGTTGTTGACTTCATTCCCCGTGTGACGGCGAAAAACAGTGCGTTCATTACCGAGCATCCTGAATGGGTGTATTGGATCAAAATGGATGAATTAGAAGGCTTTGCGCCGCCCGCAATTCCCCAGCTTGGATTTTTTGAGGAGTGTACGCCGGACAAATTGGAGACGGTCTACCGCAGCCAGGAGACAGCAGTATTTCTGCGGAAGTTCACGCCACCGCCCAATGAACTCCATCCAATCCTTTGGCAGCACTTGAAAGAGAAAGCTGCTAAAACAGGAGAGGAGCTATTAACTTTGGTGGAGCAAGAGATGGGGATAACGACTGCTCCAGCGCATTCGGATTGGATAAATGATGTGCAGCCGATTTGGACAGACATTACGTTCTTACGCCTCTACCAGGATTTCTCTCCGCAAGTGAGACATCTTATAAGTCCGGATCAGGCGCCATATGTCCTTTTTGATACGATTAAATGCAATGACTACCCGGGAGAGGAGCCGAATCTGGAGCTGTGGGATGTTCTGGAGGAGGCAGTACGGGTTAATCTCGAAAAATATGGGATTGACGGCTTCCGCATCGACATCGGACACGTGCTTCCTATTCCGTTGTTGACTCGTATTTTTGACACGATTAAAGAGATGAATCCAAATGCGATCTTAATCAGCGAAGATTTGTTCAATCGCAACCACAAGAAGGCAGCAAACACCGGCTATAACATTATGCTTGGCAGTGGATGGAACGTCATGACACAAATTACTAAAGAGAATCTCATTTCATTCTTAGAAGAGCTGCCTGAGTTGAATATTCATATATTTGCCTGTGCAGAAACAGCAGATACTCCTCGGATCACCAGCCGTGGCGGTGTAGAGGTTGCTCGGATGATCGCGGTATTTAATCAATTTCTTCCGAACGCAATTCCATACGTGACGACGGGTTATGAAATGAATGAGGAGCAGCCGCTCAACTGTGGTCTTGGAGACAACACGAACGGAGAGGAGATTTCCCGAGCTTTTTTTAACGTTATGCAAATTAATTGGACCAATCCTACACCGATGCTGCCGCTGTTGGCGGAGCTAAGTGAACTCAAGAAAGATTGGCGCCACCTAGTGAAGCCGGAAAACTTTTTCGTGGCTCAATCCCCGGAAGGTATTGTTCTGTACGGGTATATGCAAGGGGATGAAACGCTGCTGTGCTGCTTTAACTTGAGTGCTGATGCTTTCTGCCAAGTTGATTTGAAGGTTGCCGTACCTGGCCGATGCCCAATGACGGTAACACTGGATAGTTCCTTAACGGGTAGCAGCGTAGGTCAGGCGTTCGATTGCTTGCTGCTTGCGCCTAATCAGGCTTTAGTGCTCGTAAACAATCATAGACAATTTAGGTAAGGGAGAGAGGCTGCAATGGAAAAGAACAATAAGGAAGTCGTGGTATGGCATGAGTTTGATGGTCCGGGAGATACCTCGATTGAGGTGCTGGAGGGAATTTGTAAGCTGTATACAGAGCGCTTCGGCGTACAAATTACACCACAAGTGATGAATATTACGGAGCTGACTGCGCGCCTGAACCAAATTAAGGACACCCAGCAAGGTCCGCATCTGGCGATGGTTCCTGCTGACATGTCCTCCTATGTGGAGAACGGTCTTTACTCCGAAGTACCGGGCGGGCTATTTGACGATACGCTGACTGAGGGAGCCCTTTCAACGATGCAAATGAATGGTGTTCAGTATGGTATCCCTGTATTGCGGGGTAATCATCTGGTTGTGTATTACAACCCGTTGATTTACCCTAGTGCGCCGACGACATGGGACGTGTTCGAAGAGGCAGCAGAAAAGTTATCCGCCCAAGGTATCATACCGATTGGAGCAGACTTACAGCAAGGCTATTGGTTTATTCCGTTCCTTACAGCTTTCGGCGGTTGGCCTGTACAGAATGGAAAGCCGAATATCGTCACCTCTGAAATGAAGCAGGCGCTTCAGTTTATTCGCGACAAGATGGATCAAGGCGTGCTCGTTAGTCTCGACGGCTCCACAGGACTGCTTGAGCAGTTCATTGACGGTAAGATCGGCGCCATTATTTGTGGCGAGTGGATTTATAACCATCTAGATAAACATATGAACAATAGGCTTGCGGTTTGCCAGCTTCCGAGCATCGAAGGGCGGCAATCATTATCCATGTCTTCTTCTATTGGCCTGATCTACCCTAATCATTCATTAACGTCCGAGGAGCGGGAAGATATTTTATCATTCACGCGCTTTATGCTGAGTGACGAATGCCAAACTATGTGGACGCTGGGTGTACAGCGGATTCCGGCTCAGGAAGAGGTGCTGAACCATCTAGCTGCCTCTGCTGCGCCTAACAAAAAGATGATTTTATCGCTTTTGGATCACTCACGGCCGATGCCGACCTATCCCTTCATGATCCATGTATGGGAGGCGTTAAATGCGGGTCTTATCGAGCTGCCCTTGAGCAATCCTGAACAAGCATTGAACAAAATAGAACAGACTATTCAAGCCTCTTGGGGCGCATTTAAAAGCTAATTAGAGATGGGGAGAGCCAAATGAAAACAACGATATTCAGCCAAATTTCTATTGATGGAAAGCTCACTATGGGCGCTGGTAATTCGAGTAAAGAGCTTTTTTCTTTATTTTCCAGTGAGGATATGGAATTTATTCATCTATTCCGGGGGAAGGTGCAGGGAATTATGGTCGGCAAAAATACAATTTTGACGGACAATCCCTTCCTTACTAATCGGTATGAGGAAAATAAAAATCCAATTCGTATCATTCCGACAACTACCTTGGATATTCCGCTAGATTGCAATGTACTCTCGGACCAAGGGAAGACGATTATTGTCACGACCGAGAAAGGACGGGATGAAGAAAAAATCAAACAGATCCGGCAAAGAGGAAAGGAGTGCCTTATCTGCGGCGAGGATAAAGTAGATTTTGTGGAGCTTGAACGTCAGTTGGAGGAGAACTATGGGATTACCAGTCTGATGGTCGAAGGCGGCGGATTCTTAAACTGGCATATTTTCAATCAGGATATCGTCGATGAGATTATTCTAATGCAGCTTCCAATCATCATAGGCGGCTCCACAAACATTACTTTAGTGGATGGAGACGGGTATCAGCAATTGAACTTTGCGAAAAAGTTCAAGGTTGTAGAAATTCAACCAAAAGATAACTACACGCTCATGCGCTACAAAAAGGTGATCTAACCTCAAACTAAGTCATAGACTGCGAATGGCTATAAGTTCTGGAAAAATCGAGAATATGGGGGTTGTGAACGATACATGTCAGAGAAAGAAGATTTCTACAAAAGTGTGTATAAAATCGCTGTGCCCGTTACGCTTCAAAGCTTGCTGATGGCATTGCTTAATTTGACGGATCAATTGATGGTTGGGCAGCTGGGAGATGTGGCAATTGCCTCGGTGGGGATGTCGACCAAAATATACGGGATCATCGCGGTTGTCTTGGCCGGTTTATCGACGGGTGTATCCATATATGCAGCTCAGTTTTGGGGAAATAAAGATTCCAAAAGCGTCTCTCAAGTACTGGGTCTCGGACTGATCACTGGCTTTGCGTTCTCGTTCCTGTTCTCTGCGGCTGTCTTTATCGATTCGCCGCTCTTTCTGAGCCTATTCACTACAGACATGAATGTAATAGAAGAGGGTTATATCTTTCTCCAGATAATGTCGATCGGTTTTGTGCCTGTCATGCTCACGATGATGTATTCCGCGATTTTACGCAGTACTGGCCATGCCAAATGGCCGATGTATGTAAGTCTAATTGCAGTTGGCTTGAATATTATACTGAATTACGTACTTATTTACGGTCATTTCGGTGCTCCTGCGCTTGGTCTGAAGGGCGCTGCCATTGCTACTCTTATCTCTAGGGTCTTCGAATGCTTGTTGATCATTGGTGCCGTGTACCGGTATCGTTTACCGGGAGCTGTCGGGTTAAAGAACTTATTCATTGTTCCTAAACCGCTCATTCGCAAGTTTTTTGGAACGACCTATCCGCTGCTACTGACTGAATTAATCTGGGTATTGGGCGAAACAGCATATGCGATTATTTATAGCCGTATGGGGACGATGGAAATGACTGCGATGACCATTACCTTCCCACTTCAGGGTCTTTGCATTGGCCTATTATCGGGTCTGGCTAGTGCAGCAGGGGTAATGGTTGGCAACCGTTTGGGTGCGAATGAATCTGATATCGCACTCGATCATGCGAAAAGGTTCATTCGTCTAGGCATCATTATCTCTCTGATCGTCGGGGTTATCATTGCGGCAGGCTCGAAGCTGTATGTCTCTGCGTTCAATATCTCCGAGGACGCTAAACAAATGAGCATGTATATCGTTATCGTGTTTGCTGGATTTCTTTGGGTCAAAGTATCCAATATGATTATAGCCGGCGGTATACTAAACAGCGGAGGAGACAGCAAGTTCGTATTCGGCATGGAGTCTACCGCAACGTGGCTGATAGGAGTCCCATCCGGGCTGTTGCTGTCATACATTTGGAAGCAACCTGTCTACCTTGTGTATCTCGTCATCTCGCTGGAGGAGGTTGTCCGCTTTGGCTTCGGCTACGCCCGGATTTACTCCCGTAAGTGGATGAGAAATTTAGTTAGCGATCTGGCTGAAAAAGCTATGTAACATACGACCTGATTGAATTGATGCGGAGGATTAATCTCCCCCTAAATTGGATATCTCTTCACTTAACAATGCAAGAGGTACTGCCTCAAGGTAGTGCCTTTTGCATTGTTTTTTAAATATCCAGTTGTTAACTGCCAAATATCTTAACCACTACGTTTTAAAGCACTAGTTACTTTTTTTACTGGTCAACGGCAATATGAAGTTACGGGTAAACTGAAAATTTAGTAAATCTTTAAACGATCTTTAAAGGAACTTAGAAACTTACGTCTTCTGAGATATGCCCATATCAAAAATACCGCTACTAGAGCAATAATGGCGCTAATGGTGATAGACCTTGTTAGGTGATTATTATCGTCCGCATAATAAGCGGAAGCAAGGGTTCCCGACCCATCCTGCTCGTCATCGGAAGAGTCGTTCTGCATCGTCTGCAATACCTCTATTAAATGTTCTGGTGTATGAGGCTCCAAATTACTGGGTAACCCTTTTGATTCTGCAGCTGAGGCTTGTTGTGGAGCAATGATTAGTTCCTGATTGTCTTTCTTGAAGGCAGCTATATATTCATCCCGCTCACGGATAAGTGTAGGCTCACTCACTGCACCCTCAGCATGTAGAGATTGAATAACATAGGCCAGAGTATCAGGATTTCCTCCAAACTCAGTAACTTGATAGGGCCCGGTTGAATCCTTTTGAATGATCATTTTCGATTTGGGTACTCCGCTCGATAAAACAAGAAACTCCCAGATCTCTTGGGGGATGACCGTTTCAATCAGACTATTGGAAGCCTGCTTAAGCTTAGCGCCATCAATAAAGTAAATTTGCATTCCTTCGCCTATAGTAATTTCACTAATCTCCGCATCATTGGCGTATCCGTATCCTTCAGGATCCTTGGACAACCCTTCTTTAATCAATGTTAATCCTTCTGTACTCGCAAAAGAAACAACATCTTCAGCTACGGCCTGAGCCCATGCAGGTGAGGAAATACTCAGAAATAATAAGAATGAAGCTACGGTTAACAGCAGCATTTTCTTAATGGGAAGCCCCCCTAAAAAATATTTCTAGTAGCTGAAAAATACCATATATTCACTTATATGTGAAGTTTCAATGTTTTCATAATCTACAAGTGTATAAACACAACCCCTACCTAAATCTCATTCCTTAGACCGAGAGAGTATCCATCTGAAGCCAGTTATCTAAAACTAGATACTTAAATAAAATGAATTTAACAATGGAATCACCCTTTATATCGTACAGGAGAGGATGGTTATAAGGTGGAAAAAATTATTGAAGTACGGGGTATTAGCAAAGTGTACGTGAAAAGAAAAACGAAGGAGAAGATCCATGCCGTTCGTGATGTTTCTTTTCATGTGAATCGTGGAGAGGTGCTCGGTTTATTAGGGCCTAATGGGGCTGGCAAAACTTCAACCATAAAAATGCTCTGTGGTTTGTTAGAATCGGATGCGGGTTCTATATCTATTAATGGCTTAGATATTTGCAAGAAGAGACTCAAAGCTTTAGAGCATATTAGTGCTGTATTAGAGGGGAATCGAAATTTATATTGGCGTCTTACCGTTCGGGAGAATCTAGAATATTTCGCGGGCAACCGGGGGTATTCTCGGAAGCATGTTTCCAATCAAACCGATAAATTATTAGAGCAATTCAACCTTAAAGAGAAGGAGCATGAGCTTGTCAATGGATTGTCCCGGGGCATGCAACAAAAGCTAGCCATCGCTGTAGCCCTTTTAGCTAATACGGATGTCATCTTGCTGGATGAGCCAACACTTGGTTTGGATGTTGAGGTAAGTTATGAACTGCGTAACATTCTAAAAACGATCGTTAGGGAAGAAAAACGCACGATCATTATTAGTTCACATGATATGCCCGTCGTTCAGGAGTTGTGTGACCGGGCCATTATTATTAATAAAGGTGAAGTTGTGATTGATGACAAGGTGGAGAATTTGCTTAAGTTATTTGAAACAAGGGCCTATTCCATTAAATTGGGTGAGAGATTAAGCCTAAAGCAGGAGAATAAACTGTTGAGTAGATTCCCTTTAAGCACTTATAAAGTAAGCTCCCATGAAAACATCGTAGAAGTGAATTTAGAGCAGGGTCAAGATATCTACGAGTTGTTCGATCTTTTGAAAGAGGAAGGAACCATGGTGGAGAGTATTGATCGTATAACTATTGATTTTGAACAAGTGTTTATTCAGATTGTAAAAGGGGGGGAAGACTCATGAAATGGCTCCATTTATTTAATGCTAACTTTCGTAAGGAATATATTGAAATGAAACGATATCTACCAAACACTATTGCGTTAGTAGCCACTTTTTATATTATATTTCTGGGGGCATTTTTTGGAATTATGTTCATAGGTGATCCGGCCAGTTTTGATATGAATGTTCAATATTCAATCGTAAGTGTGGTCTTTTGGAGCTTAACTATGATGACGATGAACTTTATTGGTTATTCGGTAATCACTGAAGCTACGCGTGGAACATTAGAACAGTTATATATGTCTCCCATGGGGGTTTGGAAAATCATGCTCACACGGATCATCAGTCAATTGGGCTTACAGTCTGTTGTTATGATCCTCTTACTCTTTGGTGCGATGTTAACCTCCGGACAGTGGTTGAGTCTTAACCCCATGACAACGATCCCGATTATTGTAGTTACTATGATAAGTATGGTAGGCGTTAGTTTTATGATTGCTGGTTTAGCTATTATCGTGAAACAAATACAAGCGTTTTTACAGATTTTTCAGTTTGTTTTGATGGGACTAGTGTTTGTTCCGTTAACTGTAGCACCGTTTCTAGCTTTTGCTCCTTTCGTCAAAGGAGTGAATATGGTAAGAACAGTGATGCTAGAGAATCTGACGTTAACACAATTGCCTTTATCAGATTATGGCGTACTATTTTTAAATTCGCTGGTATATTTGATTTTAGGGCTCGTTGTGTTTGATCGCTGCGAGAAAATAGCCATCAAAAAAGGTCTTTTAGGGCAATACTAGCGATACAAAGGCTTGCGGAGATGATTTTATAGGATCCGCTCCGCAAGACGATGAATGCCCTGCTCGATCGCTGCCTCATTTACTTTTGCAAACCCTAATACCCATCCTTTTCTTTTGCTATCCAAACAATAGGGCCCAAGAGGGTACACACGTATTCCATGTTGTAGGGCTAACTTTGTCACAGCTTCTTCGTCGAATGTTTCCTCAGCTTCTAATAACATATGTAATCCAGTTTCTACTCCACTGAGCGTGAAGCGCTCCCCTAAACCGCTAGCCATAATAGCTTTTGCCATGACCTCGTGTCTTCGCCGGTACACATTTCTGACTCTTCGCATATGGCGCATAAAATGACCATTTTTAATGAAGTGGGTTAGTGTTAGCTGATCCATAATCGGAAGATGACGGTAAGTCAGCTCCTGCACCTTCGCTAGCTGAGCAATCGCCTCGACTGATCCAACAATAGCCGAAATACGAATACCTGGTGCAATCATTTTAGAGAAACTCATGAGGTACAAAGTATTATTAGATGCCTGACTAAACAGCGTTGGCAGCGGCTCCCCGCGATATCGAAATTCACTATCATAATCGTCTTCAATGATCCAAAATCGTTCTTGAACGGCCTTATACAGCAATTGTTGCCGGCGGGGCTCCGACATAACGACCCCTACTGCGCACTGGTGGGAAGGGGTGGCAAAGACCAGCTTGGATTGCGGGTGAATATGCTCAACCACTAGACCATACTCATCAACGGGAACGGGTACCACATTCATACGGCGGTATCTCATTGCCATCCAAGCAGCTGGGAAACCTGGATCCTCTACTGAGACAGTGTCCCCATCAGCTAAAAGTGACTGTGCGATTAAGTCAATACTATGCTGAGCTCCTGAGGTCAACAGAATCTGATTGGTTTGGACATGTATGCCCCGTTCAAGTGATAAATAACGCTGTATTTGCTCACGTAATGGTGTGTACCCGTAGCAGTTACCGTAAGCCCAGCTTGATAAATCCATTTCAGCGGATGCCTGGAGCAGCGATTGCCGCCAGTTTTTTTGAAATTGTTCATCCAAATAGGGTTCATGGGGACTGAAATCAATATCCACTTCTAGCTGTTCTTTACCTCTGAACCAGTCATGTAATTGATCAACAGCTGAGTCTAGCAAGGAGAGTGACGGAGGTGTGGGGCCCTCTGTTTCTATTTCCTTCGTGGACATAGTGACTTGCTTCCACGTACTAACTCGCGTCCCTCCCCGGCGGGAGGTAACTGTATAACCTCGACTTAACAATTCCTCATAGACGATCTGTATAGTTGAGCGGGAGACACCTACGATGTGCGCAAGTTCGCGGGTAGGAATCAGTAATTCTCCTGGTGCCCAGACTCCGCTAGTAATATTATGAATCGCTTGATCAAGCAATTGCTGCCAGATCGGTCTCTTATCATTGCGAATTACTTTCATCATCGTACATACCTCCAAATAGAAACTCCAATCATAAAAAACGAATTATGGATTGCTCTAAACAGCGAATTTTGGATATTTTAATGCAATCCATTCATTGATATACTACCGTAACAACGCTGGTATCCGCAATTTAAATAAAAGGAGAGATTCGATATGAATTCGGTTCGTTACAAGACCAGGGAATGCCTAGATCAAGAGAAGATTGAAAGGTTCCTTCACCAAACGAGATTAGGTTATCTGGGGTTGGTTGATGGGAACCTCCCTTATGTTGTGCCACTTAATTATGTATGGACTGAAGGGAAACTGTATATTCATGGGGCTGGAGATGGAAGACGTAATCAGGTCATGCGTGATAATCCGGAGGTATGTTTTACGGTATGTGAGGAATACGGAACTATTACAGACCCGGTACCAGCCAAAACGGATACAGCTTATATGAGCGTAATGATTTTTGGACAAGCAGAACCGATTTCAGATTTGGATGAAGCCACACACGTACTTCAGGAATTGATCAATAAATACGTACCGGGTTATTATAATCGCCCCTTGTCCAAGCAGCATGTGGAAAAGTATAGATCGGCTGTATTTGGCGGTCCGGTTCAAGTTTATCGGGTAATTCCGTATCATATCACGGCAAAAGAAAGTCCTATTGAAGCAGAAAAAATGTATAAAAGGGGCATGGGTACTGGACGAGATGTTTAGCCGCAAGATACCATTACAAATGGTGTTATGCTAACGAGGTCTTTGACAGCCTTTATGTCCTAATCATATGGGGAGAGGGAGGCTTTTTAGAGGTACTATCTATCAAAGTAGGCCGCAATCCAATGAAGGAGGGCGGCCTACTTATTTTTACATTTATTTAGGTTGTTTACGTCTTCTGAGATAGGCCCAGAACACAAATACCGCTACTAGAGCAATAATGGCGCTAATGGTGATAGACCTTGTTAGATGATTATTATCGTCCGCATAATATGCGGAAGCAATGGTTCCCGACCCATCCTGCTCGTCATCGGAAGAATCGTTCTGCATCGTTTGTAACACATCAATTAAATGCCCGGGTGCTTGAGGCTCCGAAATATTGCTTAGTCCTTTTGTTTCTGCTGATGAGGCTTGTTGTGGGGCGATGATTAGTTCCTGATTGTCTTTCTTGAAGGCAGCTATATATTCGTCCCGCTCACGGATAAGTGTAGGCTCACTCACTTCACCCTCAGCTTCTAGTGAATGAATAGCATAGGCCAAAGTATTAGGATTTCCTCCAAACTCAGTAACTTGATAGGACCCGTTTGAATCCTTTTGAATGATCATTTTAGATTTGGGTATTCCGCCCGATAAAATAAGAAACTCCCAGTTGTCTTGGGGTGTGACCGTTTCAATCAGACTATCGGAAGCCGCCCTAAGCTTAGCACCATCAATAAAATGAATCTGCATTCCTTGACCTACGGTAATTTCACTAATCTCTGCTTCATTGTTGTAACCATACCCTTCAGGATCTTTAGATAGTCCTTCTTTAATCAATGTTAATCCTTCTGTATTTGCAAAAGAAACAACATCTTCAGTTACGGTCTGAGCCCATACAGGTGAGAAAAAAGTCAGAAATAAAACGAATGAAGTTACAGTTAACAGCAGCGTTTTCTTAATGGGAAGCCCTCCTTAAATATATTTGTTGAAGCCATGAAGTCCCCATCTCCAGGTTCTATCGTAGCTGGAGCCACCTTTAATGTTGGTGTATAACATGGAGGTTTTTGTGCCCCCACTCGGGTTCATGTGTTGAATCCAATCATTTCCACTATATGTGTCGTACCCATAGATAACTACTGCGTGCCCGCCACCGGTAGCACTATTCCATTTCCAGCTTACATATATAGGACTGCCAACATTATCAATCTGGTTTTTTACATCGCTGTAAGATAGTGCTCCTGTATGATTCCAACTGGAGACACCATAATCATGAATGCCTTCTTGAACAGTTCCATAAGATTCACTCTCGTCTGTTGTACAGCCGGAGGTTCCCTTCACATGATCATAAAAAGAACATTGGCTTACAGAGATTCCGTAATATTGAAGTATGGTAACGCTAGTCGCAGCCCAGCACCAATTATTCTTAGCTTGTGTAGCTGTAGGGTAGCCAATTAAATTAGTCGCATATGCTTGGGAAACAAAAGAAAAAAGAAAGACTGAAACAAAGGTTCCAACAAGCATCAATCTCTTTTTTAAAGATAGTTTCATGAATGGAATCAGCTCCTTATTATGGATTAATATTCCTTTTAATAACACTATTAAAATACCATATATTAACTTATGTGTAAAGTTTAAATATTTTTTCGTTTTTATAATAGATTCTACACATTTGATATGGAGAGGGGGATACTGATATGGATAAGGAAATATTGATGCTCGTAGGAATACGTGCTCCAATGATCCAAAGCAAGCCATTCATAACAAAAGCCACTCCGCTAAGGAATGGCTTTTCTTCATATACACTGCAATTACTAGTTACAACGGAGGTTCTTCTTTGCTAACTAGGTTTGCTTTCCTTTCAATCATGAGCTTGTTTTTCGTGGGCATAAATAATGTTATAACAAATGCGGCAATGGATAAAATCATCATGAAGTAGTAGGCGTCACTTGCCCCAAGAATCGATGTAAGGGATTTAAGGATCTCAGGAGTAGCGGAGGGATTATTCTGCATCAGTGTAGTTACATGACTGGTTGCCTGCACTGTATAAATTGTAATTACGACAGCAGTACCAATGGCCCCGGCAATTTGGCGAACGGTATTATTCACAGCTGTACCATGAGTGCCAAGTTGTTTGGGCAACGCATTTAGTCCGGCTGTATTGAGTGGCATAGTAATGAAGCTTAATCCAATTCGCAGGCCTATGGTACGAATCATTAGATAAGTATACGTGGTCGATTCAGATAAATCTGTTACCGCCCACATAGATGGAATAATAAACAATAGGCCAATGATGAACAGCGGTTTCGCACCGAAACGGTCGTATAATTTACCGGTGACGGGTGACATGAACGCATTTACGAGTGCGCCCGGCAACAATAGTAGTCCTGCATCAAATGCTGTAAACCCGCGACCATTCTGCAGATAAATAGGCAATAAGATCATATCTGCGTACATCATCATTGTGATTAATACGTTAATAAGAGATGTCATCGTAAACACTTTATTTTTGAAGACCGACAGGTTTAGCAGTGGATCATCCGATTTGATTTGTCGAAGACAGAATACGGCTGTTACCACGACCCCAATCCCTAAGGTTAGGATCACGATTACATCATCCCAGCCTTTACTTCCTGCACTACTGAAGCCGTATAAAATTAAGCCGAATCCGACGGTTGATAAAAGAACACTTACCACATCAAGCTTCGACTTAGACGTCTCAGATACATTCACTAAATACTTGAACGCCAACGCTATAACAATGAGGACAAGTGGAATAAGCCCGATAAATAACCAGCGCCAAGAGTGGTATTCGACAACAAAACCCGCGAGCGTTGGCCCAATAGCAGGAGCGAATATCATCGCCAGCCCAAGCAGTCCCATAGCGCTGCCACGTTTTTCAACGGGGAAGATCGCCAGCACAACACTCATCATGAGCGGCATTATAATGCCAGCACCGGCAGCTTGGATCATCCGTCCGATTAAGAGTAGACTAAAGCTCGGCGCTGCTGCACAAATTATAGAACCGATTAATAAAAATGACATGGCACTTATAAATAATTGCCGTGTTGTAAAACGTTTCATTAAATAGGCCGTAATCGGAATCAAAATCCCGTTGATCAGCATAAATCCTGTTGAAATCCATTGTACGGTTGTTGCTGTGACATCAAAAACATCCATCAAACTACTTAAGGCGACATTTAAAAGCGTCTGATTGAGTGTGGATAAGAAACAACCAAAGATTAAGATGGTTAGTAAGATCCCTTTATTTATGTTCTTAGTGTCTTCTTGCATGTTGCAGTCCTCTCTTCATTGCTTTTTCGACATAGTGTCAATAAAATAAATCATATCAGGATTTAAAAAGTATTCCTATTTGCAATTTTATTGAAAATGTCGACTAATCGACAGAATAGGCAAATTAGTTGATGAAAGGCCATTTAAACGATAATAGAGGGATGAAATGACTGAACATAAAAGAGTTGACCCACGAGCCATTCGCTCAAAAAAGATGTTGAAAAACGCTGTTTTTTCATTATTGTCCGACAATGTGGAGATTTCGCAATTGACCGTCCAAAAAATCGCCAACCGCGCGGAACTAAATCGCGCAACGTTTTATTTGCATTATGAGGATATTAACGATTTATTGCGCCAGATCGTACATGAAATCTTCGATGACCTATCCATGAAGGTTGAACCGCTATTACAAATGAAGAGCAACAACGAACAGGAGCAGCTGATCACCTTTTTAAATTATTTTTTTGAATACCGGAAAGTTTTTGCTGTATTGATTGAGCATAAAGGCTTCAAAAACCACTTGACCAACCTGTTAAAAAATACTGTCGAAAAACGAAGAAACGCGAGGAACATTGACTCTACTAAGGAGGTAGTCTCCGTTGATATTATTGCAGCCTCACTACTGGGGATTATTATGTGGTGGATTAAGGATGGCAACCAATATAGCGCTGAATACATAGCGGGGCAAATTACCTTGATGTATAAAAGAAGATATTTATAAGGGCTTTTATGATATATTCAAGTAAAGTTTGAGTCCCTAGCCAATATTCATAAAAAAGGAAGTGCGAACAATGGATTTAGAAACGGTCATGCAAGAGCTTGAAGCTCTCGGCAAGGAACGCACCAAGAAAATATATCTATCCAATGGCGCGCACGAACCGCTTTTTGGTGTGGCCACAGGCCAGATGAAGCCTATCTTCAGAAAAATAAAACATAATCAACCCTTGGCCGAGCAGCTTTATGCTACGGGAAATTACGACGCTATGTATTTTGCCGGGGTGATCGCGGAGCCTAAAGCAATGTCAGAGTCGGATTTTGAGCGGTGGATTGCTGGGGCTTATTTCTATATGCTATCGGACTTTGTGGTGGCAGTAACGTTGGCGGAGACGGATATTGCGCAAGAGGTTTCTGATAAATGGATTGCAAGTGAGATAGAGTTGAAAATGTCGGCGGGCTGGAACTGTTACTGCTGGCTGCTCGGAAATCGCCCGGACAGTGAATTTTCCGCAGAAAAATTGGCCGCTATGTTGGAGCTTGCTAAAAATACGATTCATGATGCCCCTGAACGAACGAAATACGCAATGAACAATTTCATCTACACTGTGGGCGTATCCTATCTGCCGCTTCATGATAAAGCGGTTGAGATTGCAAAGGAAGTTGGCCCGGTGGAAGTCCATACCGGTAGTGCAAAAAGCAAGATTTTGAATGCTTCAATTAATATTCAAAAGGCAGTTGATAAATCGCAGCTGGGCTTCAAACGAAAACATGTAAGGTGTTAGTCAGTCATGGAGTGCTAAGGAGAGCGTATTGAAGGTTGTGCCTGCAGACAGAAGAATTGGCGGCTTGGCTGACAAGCCCTTAATTGTGTGCAATAAAAGTTAATGGAACAATAATAAAGCGGTAATTAATGTTATTGACAAAATATTTGACAATGATTAGTATTGAAAAATATTAAAAATGAAGTTAGCGACATAAAAATTAAATAATTCGCAAGCTATGATTGCTATGGATCACACTATAGCAGGAGCAGCTTCTGGAGAGACCGTGGGGGAATCCCCCGGCGCCGAAGGGTTCACAATCTCAGGCAAAAGGACAGAAGAGTACTAGATAATTCATTTGTTATTCTGATCATCGTCAGAATAAATAAATGTATTTTATTTATTATTCTTATACCTAAGAGATTGGAGCGTATCCAATCTCTTTTTTGTGTGCGCCCAGCATGGGCGCTATCTATAGGGTTGAAGTCCCGAATGGCGAAGGCAGTAGTAGCCATTAGCTTAAGGCAAGGGTGTCCACCGCGAGGTGGAATCTGAAGGAAGCCAGCGGCAAATCTCCGGTCTGAGGAATACGAACTTCATACAAGGCTAACGTAGGCTGGATGAGGTTGCACAACAAACCAAAGTCCATACTGCCAAAGGCGTACGAGAGTAAATGAAGCAGATAGATGGAGAGGAAGATAGCGTTCTTACCTGGGGAGATCTGTGTGATAGGCGAGTATACTTCGTAACCCTACTTGTGAGAGTAGGCTGAGTGCACAGAAGTCAGCAGACGCCATAGTACGCAAGCTGTTGCAACAGCTGCGGAAGGGCTGAACATGGAATAGGATTTATACATCCAGGCGTTCAAGATGAGCGATGAATGCAGAAAAAAAAAAATCCGAAAGGACCTGACTGAAGAAGGAAACGGTGAATCCCGTGGGGGTCTTCAGCAGGGCGGAGTTCATCTTTGGCACAAATGGAAGGTATAAATCACGTAAAGAGAGGTTAAAAAAAAAATGTTGGAGCAACTGCTATCACGGGAAAATCTTCTGCAAGCCTTAAAGCGTGTTGAAGCGAATAAAGGAAGTCATGGCGTAGATGGGATGTCCGTAAAATCCTTACGAGAACACATCGTACAAAACTGGCAGACCTTGCGGCATGCCATAGAAGAAGGAACCTATGAACCGAGCCCCGTGCGCCGAGTCGAAATCCCGAAACCCGGTGGCGGAGGTGTTAGGTTACTAGGAATACCTACCGTGACAGATCGAATGATTCAACAAGCAATCGCGCAGGTGTTAACTCCATTGTTTGATCCAGAGTTTTCCGACCATAGCTATGGATTCCGTCCGAAAAGACGAGGGCATGATGCGGTGAGGAAAGCTCGAACCTTTATGAAAGAAGGCTATCGATTCGTAGTCGACCTAGACTTGGAGAAATTCTTTGATCGCGTCAACCATGACCGACTGATGATGAAGATTTCGGAGAAAGTGGAGGACAAGAAAGTTCTCCTGCTTATCCGCAAATATCTTCAGTCAGGTGTGATGGAGAACGGGTTAGTAACCCCGACAACGGAAGGTGCCCCGCAAGGCGGTCCACTGAGTCCGTTATTATCTAACATTGTCCTAGATGAGCTCGACAAAGAACTCGAGAAACGTGGGCACCGCTTCGTTCGTTATGCGGATGATTGCAATATTTACGTGAAAACGCTAAGAGCAGGAGAGAGAGTCAAGACAACGGTCACCCGATTCATCGAGACGAGGCTAAAGCTGAAGGTGAACCAAGTAAAGAGCGCGGTAGACCGTCCCTGGAAACGAAAGTTTCTAGGATTTAGTTTTAGTGTGGACAAAGAACCAAAGGTGAGAATTGCGAAGCAGTCCTTACAGAGAGTCAAGGTTCGAATACAGGAGATATCCTCTCGAAAGAGATCGATGAAGATGGAAGAGCGAATCAAGGAACTAAACCACTACCTCATGGGATGGTGCGGTTATTTCTCGCTGGCGGATACCCCAAGTACCTTTCGAGATATGGATAAATGGATACGAAGAAGGCTACGAATGTGCCTCTGGAAGCAGTGGAAGACCCCTAGAACCAAAGTCAAAAGACTTATATCCTTAGGGGTACCTAAGGATAAAGCCTATGAGTGGGGAAATACCCGAAAAGGGTATTGGCGAATTGCAGGGAGTCCAATTCTACAACATGCATTGAATAACCAATATTGGGAAGCCAATGGATTAAAGAGTGTATTGGACAGATACAACTCCTTACGGAATATTTCATGAACCGCCGTATATCGAACGGTACGTACGGTGGTGTGAGAGGTCGGGGGCTAGCCGCCCCCTCCTACTCGATTATCATTTTTACTTGTTATTTTTTTCACATAAGGGGGAGTTCGAAATGGCAGCACAAGAATTAAAGAGAGATTTAGAGAATCGACATGTTCAGCTCATTGCGATTGGTGGAACCATCGGTACCGGATTATTTCTAGGATCTGGAAAAGCTATACAGCTGGCAGGACCATCGATCATTTTTGCTTATTTAATCGTGGGTATCGCTATTTTCTTTGTGATGAGGGCATTGGGAGAACTTCTGTTGTCAAAAGCAGGTTATCAATCTTTTACAGACATTGCCGAAGATTATCTTGGACCGCGGGCGGCGTTTGTAACTGGATGGACCTATTGGTTTTGCTGGATCATGACGGCTATGGCCGATATTATAGCTGTTGGGGTCTATGTACAATATTGGTTTGATATCCCGCAATGGATACCCGCAGTCATTTGTTTAATTATTTTATTAGGACTCAATTTATTAACTGTAAAAAGCTTTGGCGAATTGGAATTTTGGTTTGCTTTAATTAAGGTAATCACTATTCTCGCGTTAATTGCCATAGGGGTAGTTTTACTGGTGATTGGATTCAAAACAACTACCGGAACGGTTGCGCTCAGTAATATTTGGGCACATGGGGGAGTATTTCCAAACGGGATTTCCGGGTTCTTACTTTCATTTCAAATGGTTGTGTTTGCTTTTGTGGGTGTGGAATTGGTGGGGGTATCAGCAGCGGAAACATCCAATCCAGAAAAAACTATCCCATCGGCGATTAATAAAATACCTTTACGAATTCTATTTTTCTACGTGGGTGCTATTATTGCCTTATTATGCATCAACGCTTGGACAGAACTAAACCCGGCAGAAAGTCCTTTTGTTAAAACATTTAGTTTAGTGGGGATTCCGATTGCCGCGGGGGTTATTAATTTCGTTGTATTAACTTCAGCTGCTTCCGCTTGTAACAGCGGGATGTTCTCAACAAGCCGGATTCTATACAATCTAAGCAGAAATGACCAGGCTCCAGCCAACTTTGCAAAGCTTAATAAAAATCATGTACCAAGTAATGCTTTATTCATATCCACGCTTGTCTTATCTGTAGGGGCTTTGTTGAGTAAGCTGATTCCGGAGACGGCCTTTGGCATCGTGACAACGATTAGTGCCATTTGTTTCATCTGGGTTTGGGGCGTCGTTCTAATTTGCCATTTGCGATATAAAAAGACGAAGCCGGAATTGCAGGCCAAATCAAAATTCAAGGCACCGTTCACACCTTTTGTGAATTATGTTGTTCTAGCCTTGTTTGCAATCATACTCATAATTATGCTGTTTGCTGATGAAACTCGTCCGGCATTATTGTTGACGCCTTTATGGTTTATTTTATTATTTGTTTTGTATTCGATAAATAGAAGAAAGAGGGAAAGAGATAATAAAATAATCAGGACCGAAACACCTCTCTAGTTTATGAGGAAAGCTTTAACCGGCGCAGAAGCCGTGGTTATATTCAACCGCGACTGGGCAGGGAGCCCTTGCCGGTTTCAAGCGTTCCTACATGGACGTTTGCTTAAAGAATATGCAAAGTTAAACAGAAAACCGGAAGATACTGTTAAAATGGTATCTCCCGGTTTTTTAATTTTTTACAAACTATAATATCATCGAGTTTACAGTTTTTTTCAGTTATTGTTTATTACTATTTCAACTGATATAATTCTTATTTCGACAATAAGTTTACAAGTAAGATAACTATCGTAATGGTAAAATCAATTTAAAAGTGGTGAATTCATGAGAGAGTTCTACAGTCGGGTGAATCGAAAAACCTATTACATATTAATGTTAATGATCATCGTTCTTATGATGTTTGGATTGATACTATCTACCCTAGAGTTAGATGGGATTGATTTTGGTTATATCATTCATTTTTTATGTGTGGCGTTTCTAACGGTTTGTTTATGGATTTACCCTAAGCATGAGACACATACTTTTAGAAAGATTATCATTCTATTTGGATTTGCGTATTTTTATACGCTATTCTTTTTATATCCTCAAACATGGACTACCTATATCCTCATTTGTCTTATTCCTGCACTGTCTATTCTATTTTTTGATTTAAAATTGTTCTATTTTTCCTTCATTATAAATGGGGTACTAATGGTAATTACATTTGGCTATATCCTCTTGATTGATAGAGGGGATTTATATACATATTTACATTATGATATGCTAGGCAATTTCATTAATATAATAGCGGTTCAAGTGTTATTATTTTTCATTTTTCAAATATCATTTAAACGGATGAAAAAACAGCAGCTTTATTATGAACAATTACAGCAATCTGAGCGTTTAAAGATGGTTGGACAATTAACAGCTGCCGTTGCGCACGAAATTAGAAATCCAGTGACAGTGGTTAGAGGTTTTTTGCAGTTTTTTGATGAGGATCCTTCATTTGATGATCCTATGAAAAGAAAATTTAAATTAATGATTGATGAATTAAACACAGTAGAACAGATTATCTCGCAATTTCTAACCCTTTCAAAGCCAAATGGAGAGCAAAAATTAGAAAAAGTAGATGTGAAGGATGTACTTGAAAGTGTTACAGGATTGCTCCATTCCTACGCAATGTTATCTGATAATCAAATCGTTACCTACGTAGAAGAAGATTGCATGATTTCTATTAATAAAATTGAATTTAAGCAGCTGCTTATTAATATAATAAAAAATGCTTTAGAGGCTTCGGAAGTTGGTAAATCTGTCTCTATTATGGCGAATAGGAACAATAATTTTATTGAGATAACAATCATCGATGAAGGAAGCGGGATGTCAGAAGCAGAGGTTAAGTCGCTAGGCACTCCTTTTTATTCATTAAAAAGTAATGGAACAGGTTTAGGATTAATGATTTGCTTTAATATCGTAGAAAAATACGGCGGGGAAATTTATTATAGTAGCTCTGAAGGTAAGGGGACAACAGCTACTATCCGCTTTTTAGCTATAAATGATCAGTAATACGGAACCTTCTTTCAATTGAACAAAGGGGATTACCTCAAGCCTTCGGCGGAGAGGTAATCCCCTTTTCCTAGATATATATGTTTATGTTTGCTGCGTTAACGATTATTTTAGAGGGATTTTGATCTCCAGTTGCTTGTTATAATTTTTAACTACATTGCCTTTGGCATCTAATTTATAAGCCCCGGTGTTGCCTTTTTCAAATACGGCTTGATAAGGTCTGATAACTAGATATTCAGCGGCTGAGCGAGGTGCTTCGAACAATAAATCTTCAGAAACCGTATTTTGAGTTGCTGCAATAGAATCTCTTGCAATAGATTCTAATTTATTGCCCAGATTATCATAAATGTCATATCCTAAAGCCTGGCCTTGGGTGGCAACCCCTTTAACCGCTAAAGCGATACGCACAGAAGTCTCTCCCGCAGCAACACGGGTGGTTTTGATTTCAAATTGGTTGTCATTCTTTATAGCAGGCAGCTGAATATTACGCACTAATCCTGCTTGCTTGAGGGAAAATTTAAGTACATACGGGTTTTCGATTCCGTTAAGCTTCACATAGATACTCAATTCAGAGGAAGCCAGGCTTGCCTTTTGTTGCTCGGTTAGCCATCCGGTCTGCAATACAACAACCGCCTTGTTGGCATCTCCGTCACTGATCCAGCGTGGTGTTTTTAAATCGATGCCTCCTGGTTGAGCGAGCTTGGCGTCTATTCCCACAATAGTACCTTCTGCAAGATAGGGTTCGCCTTTATCATTTAAGGTTACTCCTGCGAGCATTCCTGAAAATAGCGATCCCTCACGGCTCAGGTCGATCTTAATATAATTACCGTCAAACTGTGCACTGCCCTTTAAAGTAAGCTGATCGTGTGAATCGGCCACTTTTGTTGTATTCAGGGAAGCTTCAACAGCGGGTTGGGCACTGGATGCTTGAGTTAAAGCTGGCATTCCCAACGCTCCTAGGCATACAGCAGCACTTAAAATTACAGACATCTTCTTAGTCATTTTTTTCATGATATTATCAAGCTCCTTAATTTTTATTTAACTAGCACGTTTATCTCTAGACCGTCAATATAATGCTTCACTGGGTTTCCAGAACTGTCAATTTTAAATGCTCCATTCTTACTTTGTGGGTTCTCAAACTCATAAAGATAGCCACGGATTGTGAGCATATTAGGGTGTTTCTCAAATGGCTCAGTAAGCAAATCGACATTAAGTGACCTATTGGAAGTCGAGAGGACTTTCTGCGAAATATCTTTCAGCACCTGTCCTTGTTGATCCTTTACTTCAAAGCCCACTAAACTCAATGCTGTATGATCTTCGTCTGTATCCTGTTCCAGCATGAGCGACAGGCGTGTCGTTAATGGACTATATTCCAGCTTTTTCAGGATCAAACTCCATCCTCCAACTTGTGCGCGTATGTCAGGTGTGGAAATTTTATTAATCGTAGCCTTCCGCGCAGGAATTTGGAGAACAAACGGTTCATCAATACCGTTTAAGCCAAGGGTTACAGTCAATACAAATCGATCAGGAAAAGGTTTGTTGGAGATTCCGGAATTCGAGGAATCCACTAGTCTAAAAATAGCTGTGTTGCTTTCCGCACCTTCTATCCAGCTTAGAAACGGCATAGCTTTCCAGAGACCATCTGAAAATTGCTCCAGGGAAGCGCCGTCGATCATTACTTCTGCAGAGGTTATTGCACCTTTCGCTAAAAAAGGCTTCCCATCTCCTCCAATCGTTACTCCGGCTAGCTTACCTTCCAGTTCTTCTCCCTCACGCTTCACCGAGAATGCCAACCGGCTGCCATCAAATACAGCCTCTTCGGCAGACAAGGTGATCCCTTCATGCGTATCACTGCTGTTTAGACGGGAAGTCAGCCCCAGACGCTGGGCCGCTTGTAACCCTATATCATCTGCCCGTTCAAAAATACCGCCTATCAAGGGAAGCTGCTTGAGCGCATTGGCCAACGTAGGCGGATAGATAGCCGTTAGCATAACACTTAACAATATCGCCGCAGTCACAGCAGCTGTGATTTTTGGATAAATCCGCTTTTTCTTTTCCTTTTCCACAGGATCCTGGACAATGGTGGCCAGCGATGCATAAATCGAATCCTGCCGTGATCGTAGTAAAGGAGGAAGCTCCTGTATATTAGCTTTCCCTAGCTCCCTGATCTGCTTTTCTAAATTGTTATTATTCATTAGCAAGACCCTCCTCCCGCACAGGATGTATCTGTTTGGACAACAATCTCCGTGCGCGATGAAGTCGTGCCCTGACCGCTCCCTCGGAGATGTCGAGCACATCTGCAATCTGCTTAATGGATAAATCGTCATAATAAAAAAGCACGATAGCAAGCCGCAGGGATTCGTCCAACTGATTAATGAAGCTTTGTAGGTCTACGTTGCCTGAATCTTCAAAATGCACATAGGAAACGACCGGTTCCTCGGGAATTTCCGCCACAGCTATAGTTCGTTCTCGCATACGAAGTAACTGATTGCATTCATTAATCAGGATGCGTATAACCCAGGTTTTAAAAAACTTAGGCTGCTTAAGGTTGGCCAACCCTTTATACACCTTCAGTGTTGTTTCCTGAAGAGCATCCGCGCAATCTTCATCTTTTAGCAGAATGGTTTTGGCTAATCTGTACAACTGGGATTCCAGTTGCCTGAAAAGACGGGTAAACGCCTCGTGGTCGCCTTTCTGCGCTTTTTTGATATCCAGTTCGTTTTCCAGCAAATGATTTTTCCTCCTTGAGGGCCCTCTGTATAATTAGATGGAGAAGACATACAAAAAGTTATATTTAGAATAAAATTCATTCTCCTGGACAAATCACTTACCTCGGTAGTGGTATAAAGTCCGTGCAATTCATTGTTTTTGGCAAGGGGAGTTTCAAGTGGATAAACTGAAAAAAATCCAGAATTACCACCTTATCTGAAAAGAAGTAGTGGGGTAATCCTGAATTAAAAATTGTATACATATATCTTGGTACGCAGTGTGTCCGTGCATGTTATGGTACGGACACACTGCATGCCTGGAAGGGCAAAACAAATGCTAATGACCACCGCGCCCGGCAGTAGCTCACGCTTGAACTTGTCCCCAAGCCGCTTCATTGCTCCGGGAAATAAGTAACAAAGAACAATATCCGCATGCTCGTAAGAGCTGCTATAAATATCCCCACGTACATAATGAAGCCTTCCGTGGAGCAGATTCTGGCCTTCGTCTGCTCGCAGCATACGTGTGCCGAACCTAGCAAGCAGCTGGGATGTCCACAAGGGAATACTGGAATTTTCAATGCCCGTCAGCCTTTTGCCTGGACATTGGCGAATAACATCCATGCCAAGTGTTCCCCAACCCGATCCCGCCTCCACAATGCTGCTATATCCCGGAATCCGATTCACCTCAACGGCAACAGCCGAGCGTACAGATTTTGACGTAGGCATCGGCGATATCCCGTTCCTCCAGCTCACCAGCACAATCGACACCATGGATAACAAGGCTGCGAAGGCGATGAGCCAAGCGATGACTTGAATCACGATCAATACTATCATTCCTTCTTCAACTGCTAGAAGCAGGCTTCGAATTCTATTACTTTCTCTCAGCATTTCGTTTATTAACTTCATATGGATAAAGATCCTGAATTTCCTTGCTTTCAATATCTTGACCTACATAAAAAATCAGAGTGGGATCATTTACTGGATGGGCATAAGAAAGATAAGTGCGATGAATAAAATCAAAGTCCATCTTACCCAGCTGGAAATCGATTTGATATTTATCTTCTAAATAGACTTCAAATTGCTTTTTTAAAGCCAGAGACTTCCACGGAAGTCCAAAGAATAAAAAGTAGATTCCTATAAGAAATATCAAAAAAATTAAGAGGAAAAGCGACTTTTTACTGAGAATGGTATGTTTTATAATTCATAACCCTCCCTAGCGTTTATTCTACATGAACTTTGCCGGACATATCAAAATCAACCTCTTCAAGAAATTCGATAACTTCTCCATTGGGACTGTGAATGATCGCGTTTTTTATTAGAAGAGGCGGTTCGCCCAGAGACAGAGAATCCGGTGCTATAAAAGCTTTTGCGCCATGTGCAAGGGCTTTTTGATACATCTCCTCTACATTATCTACATAGAAGGCAAGATGTAATAACGCTCCGTGCGCTATATCTTCATCAGATAAGGCTTTTTTTCCTTGAGCGGCGATGACTGCATCATTATCAAAAATCTCAATGCAGGTTCTGCGGTCAGGTGAAATCAGCATGGAGGCTTCTTTGATCTGAAAGGATGGCAGACTCCAATGATGACCTAGCTTGAATCCTAAAACGTCCATATAGAATGAAATAGTTGCTTTATAGTCTTTGGCTTGAATCGCTACATGTGCAAGGCCTGTTACACTCATTTATAATCGCTCCCAACTTCAATATATACTTATTATAGTTGTATTAAAATATGAGATATATATATAAGATAAGTGTTTTGTAGTAATATGGTTATTAAATTTAAGGTATTTTAGTGGAATAAGTTTATTTTATAAAATGGGTCTAGGAGGCGCTTGCTATGGAACAACTTGTGGATGAGATTGATAAAAAGATTATGCAATTACTTCAGTACAATGCCCGAATGTCCATTTCACAAATCAGTAAAGAGGTTTCTATGTCACAACCCTCTGTTAAAGAACGAATGATCAAGCTGGAGGAAAGGAATATCATTTCTGGGTATCATACAGCTTTTAATCTACGAGATCTGGATCGGGGCACAACTACGTTTATTCTATTAAAAACAGAACATTGCCAAGAGATTACGGATTTTTGCAAACATGCTATGGAAGTTACCGATTTATATCGGATTAGCGGAGAATATAATTATCTCATAAAGGTACAAACCGCGTCTATTGAGGAGTTAGCTGAATTCCAAGATAAACTTATAAAGTTTGGACCTTCAAAATCTCATATCAGTCTGAAAAATATATTGGAAAACAGGGTGTTGCTCTAAAGCCCATTTTCCAAACACAATATCTAGTAACCGCTTTCATTCCATTGTAGAATGGATGAAAACAACGTTAGCATTGACTCGGATACAAGGGAGCATGGGTATGGAGAGGTTTTTATTCAGTAAAAAGTATATTCCGTTCACCTATAAGATGATGATACCGTACCTCATTCTAGTATTGCTGACAGATGTATTGGTGGGTTATATAGCTTATACGATGCTCGTAGAGTCCAGAACGGAAATGGCGGAAACGAATGTGCGGACAGCTTTGAAGCAGACGAGGAACAATATCGAATATCAGACAGATGAAATCAAACGAATGACTAACTCGCTGTTTCTCAATACGAATTTCCAGAATGCTCTGCAGTTTAGGGGAGATGCATTGGAAAACATGCTCAAAATGAGGGATGACATCGTTCCTTATATGAAAGCCCCTCTGCAATTGTATGGGAACAATCTGAGACTTGTGCTTTATACCGCGAATGAGACGATGCTTGAAATCCCCGGTGATGATATGTCTGTACCTATCGGTAGAAGCGATTATTATATTCTTTCTGATCAGGTTATTGAAAATAAGGAATGGTTCAAGTCGATCGTTGCCAATAACAAAGACAGCTTGTGGCTTCAGGCGGACAGCGACAGTGAACTAAGCAATATTTCGTATTTCCGCAAGCTGGTTTCTTCCAAGGGAGGCCCGTCGATTATTGGTTATATTCGCGTCACGGCGAGAATTGACGAGCTTTTTGGCAATTTCGATACTTTTCCAATTGAACAGGGCATAGACCTTCGCCTAGTGGATAGGGTTAGTGGATTAACGCTTTATGAACAAGGTATTGTCGATGAACATGCGAAGCAAGATGCTTATCTGATCATTAGTGAAGATATTCCGTTGTCTGACTATGCTATCGAGGTACGGGTGCCGCGTGCATACTTAAATAAAGATGCTAGCCGAATGCAGAAGGTGATCACCACTGTTTGTTTAATCAGCTTTTTAGTCATGGCGGTGATCGGCTTCCTCGTTGCCCGCATATCAGGCAAAAAAATTAAGCGAATCGTATATTTGGTCCGGTCGTTTCAGGAAGGGAATTTTTATAAAAGAATTGGGTTTGCCGGGAACGATGAATTTGTCTACATTGCTAATAGTTTTAATCAGATGGCGACTAGCATCCAGGACTTAATCCAGAACGTCTATGAGCAAGGTATTCAGAAAAAGCAAGCAGAACTGGATGTGCTTCAAGCTCAGATCAGTCCGCACTTTTTGTACAATACATTGTCGACCATTGGCAGCTTGGCCAATTTGGGCGAAGTTGAGAAGGTTACACAGATGGTACAAGGTCTTTCTAAATTCTATCGCCTCACCTTGAATGAAGGACATGTCTATATCTCTCTTGAAAAAGAGCTGGAGCAGGTAAGGATGTACCTTGAAATTCAGAGGGTAAAGTATGCCGATGCTTTTGAGGTTTATTATGATATTGATCCTGATATTTTACAGGTTCCCATCATCAAGCTGATTTTGCAGCCATTTGTAGAAAATATATTCAAGCATGCTTGGTTTGGGGAGACGATTGCGATCCGGATTACCGGAAAACGGCTGGGTGAACGCATCGAGCTTAAGGTCATCGATAACGGAATTGGTATGCGGGCGGACACACTGCGAAATATGCGTTCGAGCTCATTCCATTCGAGCAGCTATGGACTGAGAAACGTGGAGGAACGAATCAAGCTGAGATACGGCAATGATTTCGGCATTCATATCGGCAGTTACTTTGGGGCAGGAACGACCGTTCAAATTATCTTACCGGTGGATAATGCGGAAATCCGGGAAGTTATGGGGGAGTAAATAGTATGGCGATGGAGATCAACGTTCTGCTGGTGGATGATGAAGTGATCGATTTGGAATGGCTGAGACGGCGGGTGGCGGGCAGTGATCATTTGCCTTTGCATAGCGTGAGAACGGCAACGAGCGGTTTTTCCGCTTTAAAAATGATGGAGCAGCACCGCGTTGATATCATTCTCTCCGATATCCGCATGCCGATTATGTCAGGTGTGGAATTTGCCCGGAAAGCGAAGGAGATTAACCCTGAGGTCCATCTGCTTTTTATTAGCGGACATCAGGATTTCAACTATGCCAAAGAGGCGATTCAATTAAATGCCTCCGGTTATTTGCTTAAACCCGTCGATGATGACGAGTTGAATAAGACGCTGACTGAACTCTGCGCCAAGATTGAGAAGGAGAGGAAGCAGCATATTTCCTTGTCGGAAACACTGACGCTTGTGAATCAGGAGCTGCTGCTGCGCTGGTTTAACGAGACTGCCCCGGGGCAGGTCGAGACGCACATTCACAACGTTCTCACGTTATACTTACAAGGCGCGTCGGCGGTCGCCATCGTCGAGATCGACGATATGGCACGGAAAATCCAAACTTGGACGGAAGAAGAGCGGAGTTTATGGAGCAGCACCGCCAATCAGTTTATCCGGAAGTTCGCGCAAGATCAAAATTTAGGCATGGTCATCACAACCTATGACTATCATTTTGTGATCCTAGCTGCGGTTCAGGAACAATATTTTACCGCTTTGATGGAAGAGCTCATTCGGTCATTCTATCAGGAGTTCTCCTGTTCAATTACGATTGGAAGAGGGATGTACACAACAGAACTGGGTAAGCTGCATGATTCCTATCGGCAAGCTCAGGCTGCTTTAAGTATTAAATGGATTGTTGGGAAAAACAGAATCATCCAAGATGCTTCGGAATGGAGCCCGAAGGAAAAAATCGCCTCAGATTTAGAGGTTATTGTGGACCGGATGCTTAAAGCGATGCTCGACTACGACCTTACCACCATTGATGATTGTTTGCTGAAGCTGTTTGCCGGGGACAGTCCGCTCTCCCAGAAAAACGACATCTACGATATCATTATTCGAATTACCTCCAAGCTTCATGCCGATCTGCAGCAAATGAACGAGCATCTATACGAGATTTTAAATTGGGATTCGCATCATCCCTTTGTGCTGTTTCAGTTCGAAACGGTGCATGATATTCTCTCGTGGCTGAGAAGAAGGTTCTTTGAGTTGTCGGAGCTGCTTTATTTGAAACGGCAAAGACAAAAGCGGAAGTTAATTGATGAAATCACGGAATATGTGAAAGAAAGATTAGATCAAAAAATAACGCTGAACGAAGTGGCCGCCCACTTCGATTTTACGCCTAACTATCTGGGTCATTTGTTCAAGGTTGAAACCAACAGTTTATTCAGCGATTTTTTAAGTGAATTACGGATGAAACGGGTATGCGAGCTGCTCGAAGATCCGACTAAGAAAGTGTATGAGATTGCGGAACAAGCCGGATATAAAAATATTATTTATTTTAACAGACAGTTCAAGCAATACATGGGCATGTCGCCCGGCGAGTACCGGAAGAAAAATAAAATCTAACAAAACAGCGGTGAAATGAAAACCCGGCGATGATTTTTCTGTTATTGGAGAATCGCTGCCGGGTGTTTTTGGTTTATCCGCTAACCTTTTTTTGTCGAATCGTTGAATTAGTATTATGTTTAGTTGTTTCGCTGAATTATCTAAGCGTCTTCGCCCTTTTATAATGAGAGATATAGAGAAGAGAGGGGTGCAAAGATGAAAGGGCATACATTTTGGAGCGATTTGAAAAATTACAGGGTTCTCTTGCTGATGCTGGCTCCGGCGGTTGCTTTTTTCCTTCTGTTTGCCTACGTCCCGATGGCGGGTATTATTATTGCCTTCAAGCATTACGATTACGCGGGCGGTATTTTTGGAAGTGCCTGGAACGGACTCGACAACTTCCGCTTTTTCTTTGAATCAGGCGATGCTTGGCGGGTAACACGAAATACAGCACTATATAACATTGCGTTTATCGTCGTCAATAACAGTTTGCAAATTTTTGCAGCGATTATGTTGTTTGAGGTCGGTGGTAAATGGTTCCGCAAAATCACACAATCGGCGTTGTTCCTGCCTTACTTTATCTCATGGGTCGTTGTCGGAGCGATTGCTTATAACCTGCTCAATTATGATATTGGCACCGTGAATGCTTTGCTCAGAGGTATCGGACTCCAGCCTGTCGATATTTATAATACACCTTCCTATTGGCCGTATATCCTGGTTATAGTTTCTGCATGGAAAAGTCTCGGATACGGAACGGTAATGTACTTGGCTGCGATTACGGGGATAGATACAGAAATGTATGAAGCGGCCGAAATTGATGGGGCTAATATTTTTCAGCGAATTATGAAAGTAACCATTCCAAATTTGTATCCGACGATTATTATTCTGGTGCTGCTGGCGGTCGGAAATATTTTCCGTGGTGATTTCGGGATGTTCTATAATATGATCGGCAACAACGGCTTGCTGTTCTCCTCGACAGACGTTATCGACACTTTCGTATTTAGGTCACTGATTACTTCGAATGATATCGGCATGTCAGCTGCAGCTGGTGTTTTCCAGTCCGTTCTTGGCTTTGCGACGATCATGTCAGTGAACTATGCTGTCCGTAAATACGACAAAGACCGCGCTCTGTTCTAATCGTATCAGGAGTTAAGTCTTTCATAATGGAGGTAACGATATGAAGCAGCTCGATCGTAAAATATTTTCAGGTATTGGTTATGTGTCCCTGATTTTTCTCTCAGTTTTATGTATTTTCCCTTTTATACTTGTCGTATCTTCATCCTTTACGGAAGAAACCAAAATCCTAACGGATGGTTATCAATTTATACCGACGGCCTTCTCAACCGAGGCCTACAGCATTTTGTTTAAGTATCCCGAACAGATGATTCAAGCCTATATAGTGACAATAGGGGTTACTATACTCGGCACGGTGCTTGGCTTGTTTCTGACTTCGATGACTGCTTATGCGCTATCCCGAAAAGATTTTAAGTGGCGCAATAAATTTTCATTTTTCTTTTTCTTTACGACTTTGTTCAGCGGCGGTTTAGTTCCGTGGTATCTGCTTATGGTCAACTACCTGCATATGAAGGATACGCTGATGGCCTTAGTGGTTCCGATGATGCTCAATGTCTTTTATATCATTGTTATGAAGTCTTTTATGGGCAGCATTCCGGAAGCGATTGTAGAATCAGCAAAAATTGACGGCGCAGGCGACTTTAAGATCTATGCTCGTCTAATCCTGCCGCTGTCCAAGCCGGCGTTAGCTACCATTGGATTGTTTCTAGCGCTAGCCTACTGGAATGACTGGTACAATGCATTGCTGTTTGTATCGAATGAAAACTTGATGCCGCTTCAATATTATTTGTATAAAATGCTAGGCAATATGGATGGCATGCGCAAAGCGATGATGGGTGCAGGGGCAGTCGTAACGACATCGATCCCAACCGAGAGTTTGAAAATGGCGATGACAGTTGTGGCCACTGGCCCGATTTTGCTGGCTTATCCATTCGTGCAGAGGTATTTTGTCCAAGGTTTGACGATTGGTGCTGTGAAAGGATGAACCCGGGGACACTCGGTTTATCAATATAATTAAACACAAGGGGGAAGGCTTGAGATGCTGAAGAGAAATAGATTGATAATGCTAGCGCTCGTTTTAACCTTCGTAATGATTCTAAGTGCATGTGGTGGTGGAAACAACAATGCTAATACTTCTGCACAGGCTACAAATAATGCGTCAGAGGGGGGAAGCGACACTACGAACACCTCAGAACCTGCAACTACCTCAGACACCCTTGATACCTCAAAAGAAGTGAAGCTGAAAATGATTTTTGTTGGCCCTAAACCGATAGACTATGATAGCGTTTTTGCTGAGATTAATAAAAAGCTGAAAGAAAAAATTAATGCTACTGTAGAGGGCGAGTTCCTGGATTGGTCGGACTGGGCGCAAAAATATCCGTTGAAGCTGGCAGCAAATGAAGATTTTGACCTCATCTATTCGGCAAACTGGGCTGGCTACAATGACCAGGCGTTGAAAGGCGGATTCCTGGAATTGACTGATGAGCTGCTTACCAAATATATGCCGCAGACTTTAGCAGCCATGTCTGATGTGAGCTGGGATCAGGCTAAAGTAAACGGCAAACTGTACATGGTTCCACAAAACAGAGGGGAATCCGTTGAAAAACTGATTTTGTACCGTGAGGATTTGCGTAAGAAATACAATCTTCCTGAGATCAACAGCCCAGAAGCGTATGCCACTTACTTGAAAACCATAGCGCAAAACGAAAAAGGAATTACACCGTTCACTCCGGAAACAGGAGACTGGAAATTTCATAATTTGGACCGTGTATTGCTGAAGCAGCAAAACGAATGGAATATGTTTGATCTCGACCTTCCGTTTGCTTTCAAATTGACGGATGAAAAAGGGCAAGTATTTAACGTATATGAAACCCAAGAGTTTAAAGATCTACTCGTATATTACAAAGATCTTGCTGATAACAATGCATGGTCGAAAAACGTCCTTAACAGTAAAAATGATCATCAGGCCGATTTTAAAGCAGGCAAAACAGCATCGATTACACACAACAACGGAACACTTGGAGCACTTATGGCTTTGATGCGCCAAGAGAATTCCCCTTATGAAGTAGCTTTGGCTGACATCAACCAAGGCAAGAAGAAATCAGTGGCAATTTCAACACAAAACGGTACTTCGATCCACGCTACTTCCAGAAATGTGGAACGCTCCTTGATGTTCCTCGATCTGATGCAAAATGATAAAGAACTGCACGACCTGATGATGTACGGCCTTAGCGGTGTACATTACGAAGCGGTTGGCGATGACAAATATAAAGCACTTGAAAAGAATCCGAACTTTATGGGCTTCTCTAACTGGAACTTCAACTCGCCACTTAACCGTGACAATGAAGCATTCCCGCAAGAAGCAAACGATCTGGCTAAAGGCTGGGAAGCAAATGTCTATCACTACGCGCTTGAAACCTTTGTATTCGATAACAGCAAAGTGAAAACGGAAATTGCCAACATTGGTAACGTAATGCTCCGTTATGCGATTCCGCTCGAATACGGCGTAATTAAAGATATCGATAAAGGTCTTGAAGATCTGAACAAGCAACTGAAGTCCGCTGGCATTGATAAAATCCAAACCGAACTGCAAACTCAAATTGATGCTTTTTTGGCAAACAAATAAGATAAGGAATAAGGGAGACCTAACAGTCATCAAATGGCTGTTAGGTCTCCCTGTTTAATTGAACTCATCCGCGGGTGAAGTCGCTATCGGACACAGCGGACCCCACAGTCGCTATCAGCCTAAAACATGCCTAGAATGAAGCTCAGGATAAAGAATAGCTGCACTGGAGTCCGAAAGTCTGCTTTAAAGGCTGAAAATCAGTAAACTCAGGAGAACGGATACTCTTTGTGAAAAGGAATAAAAAAGAAGAACCAGCATGAGCTGCCGGTTCTTCTTAATATATAATTTGCGCACAACGAAATAACGTGATAATATGAGAAGATCACTGTTAATACGTGTATTTTAGACAGATTTACTACATCTTATTTATACATTAATAATACCATGCGGATTAGCAGTTTGTCAAATTTGTATTTTTGCTTCTTGATAACAACCTTGAAAAGGAGCGTGTTAGTAAAAATGTTAAACGAAAAAGATTGGCAGGGAGAACAGAAACGGCTAGATTTGGTCACGGAAGAATTGCAATCAAAGATTGGCGAGCTGGAACCGGAAGTGACAGGATTACGTGAACAGGTGACGGACATCCGCAAGCAGTTTTGGGAGGAAGTTACGGTCAATACGAGCACACATGAGGATTTCGAGGAGACCTTTTACAGTATAAAACAGCAGGAAGCATTGTTGTCTGAGCGGGAGCGTAGCCACCGCCAACGGATGCAGCGTTATAAGAACATGAAACGGCTGCTGCCGTCACCCTATTTTGGACGAATGGACTTTCAAGAAGATGGATTGAACTCTAATGAGCAAATCTATATCGGGGTGGCGTCTTTCATCGATGCAGAAGGTGTCAACTTTCTGGTATATGACTGGCGGACACCTATTGCAAGTATGTATTATGACCATTCGCCAGGCGCCGCCTCTTACGATACACCCGGAGGACAAATTTCGGGGACAATGATGCTGAAGCGGCAATACCAGATCCGTCAGGGTCAGCTTCAGAACGTGTTCGATACGAGCTTAACGATCGGTGATGAATTACTTCAGCAGGTGCTTGGTAAGGGTGCGGATTCACAAATGAAGAGCATCGTGGCGACTATTCAGAAGGAACAGAACGCTATTATCCGCAACGACAGTAGCCATATGCTAATTGTGCAGGGGGCGGCGGGCAGCGGAAAAACATCCGCAGCGCTGCAACGGGTAGCCTATTTACTATATAAACACCGTGATAGGCTCAAGGCAGATCAGATTGTTCTTTTTTCGCCTAATCCGATGTTTAACAGTTATGTATCTACGGTGCTTCCCGAGCTTGGCGAGGAGAATATGCAGCAAACAACCTTTCAGGAGTATGTTGATTATTGGCTCGGATCTACGGTTCGTTTAGAGGACCCGTTCGAGCAGATTGAATTTGTACTGACGTCCAAAGCTTCTCCAGAGTATGAAGCGCGCCTAACTGGAATGCAGTATAAAGCTTCAGAAGCTTTTCTGCATGCTCTGCAAAACTATGCGTTGTGGTTAGGGAAGGAAGGGATGTTGTTTCATAGTATCCGTTTTCGGGATCGCGAGTTGATTACTGCGGAGCAGATGAAATCACAATTTTACAGCTATGATAGCTCCATTCGTTTGGCTAATCGCATCGTTTTATTGCGTGAATGGCTACTGCGTCAGTTGGCTTCGCTGGAGCGTCAGGAACAGGAGGCATTCTGGGTTCAAGATGAGCTTGATTACCTCGATACCGATCAGTATGCCGAAGCTTACAGTGAGATACTTAAGAAATATCGGCGGGAAGAAGCCGTCTTTGATTTTACGACTCAGTATCTTGAGAACTATGGGGATTTTCCTAATCAGGATCAAGGGGAAGAGAATGTTTTTGACTTTGGTCTGCAGGAAGAAGAACTGCTGCGCCGCATGATTGTGAAGGAGCACTTTAAACCGCTGAGACGGGATACCAAACGGCTTAAGTTCATAGATACGATTGGGTTATACAATCAGTTATATAGCGACGATGTCATTTATCGAAGAATGACGAACGAGACTGAGGTACCTGCTCAGTGGCTGGAAATTTGTAAGCAAACGAAGGAAAAGCTGAGCCGCGATGAACTCTTTTGCGAGGATGCGACTCCATTCCTGTATTTAAAAGAACTTGTCGAGGGGACTCGTATGAACACAGAGGTGCGGCATCTGTTTATCGATGAAGGCCAGGATTATTCGCCGTTCCAATACGCGTTTCTCAAACAGCTGTTTCCCCGCGCGCGCATGACTGTGCTCGGCGATTTCGGCCAAGCGATTTTCCCGCAAGCAACGAATTTGCACGAGGTGGATTCGCCTTTGATCCGGCTTTATGGGGAAGATGAAACGAGCCTGATCCGTCTAATTCGAAGTTATCGATCAACTCGTCAGATTGTGGAGTTTACGAAGGCGTTGCTGCCTAAGGAGGAGATCGTACCTTTTGAAAGAGAGGGTGAGAAGCCGTTCCTAGTGAAGGCGAGTAGCGACGTAGAGCGGGCGATAAGAATTAAAGAGGATCTCGCGGCGCTGATGGCTGAAGGGCTCGACTCTATTGCCGTTATTACCAAGACTGCAGCTGAAAGCCGTGCGGCCTATGAAGAATTAAAGAAACAAGGATGCGAAGCTCTGCGGCTTATTACGAAGGAGACGCTCACTTTTGAGAAGGGCATTTTAGTAATTCCCGCTTATCTCGCAAAAGGGGTTGAATTCGACGCCGTACTGATTTATGATGCTTCCACACAGACGTATGATCGGGAAAGCGAACGCAAGCTTTTTTATACAGCCTGTACGCGTGCGATGCATCGGCTTCTGCTGTACACAACGGGTGATTGGTCACACTTTATTCAGCGGTTAGAGGTATCTTTATATGAGGTCGTGCAATGAGATTGGAGAGATAAATGAAAAGCATATTGTATAAGTATATGAGTAAATTTACATCTCTTAACGAAATGGAACAGCAGGATATTGTTGAAGGTATTCCTATTGAGGAATACAAGAAGGGAACGGTACTCCTTAGACAAGGAGACGTTCCCTCAAAATGTTTTTTTGTGTTAAAGGGATGTGTGAGGCAGTCCTCGGTAGATGAATCGGGCAAAGAAGTCACATCTAATTTTTATACGGAAGAGCAAGCGGTTTCGATTTTTAATCGGCATCAAGAGAGTAGACCCTCAGCGTACACCTTAACCTGCCTAGAAGACAGCATATTGGTGGTTGGTGATCTTAATGCGGAACAGGATATGCTCCATAAACACGCTCAGCTGGAAACCATGATACGCAAAATGGTAGAGGAAAACCTGGGTGAGGTTCAGGATGAGTTGACTTCCTTTATTGCTTCCAATCCTGAAGAACGTTACAAAGCCTTGTTACAAAAAAGACCTCATTTACTTACCCGTGTCCCCCAACATCAACTAGCCAGTTATTTGGGGATTACGCCAGAGTCATTAAGTAGAATTAAGAAGCGGGTTCATTCCGGTGATGAATAGCAAAATCGTTATACACTTTTGGGGATTTTTCCACCTCTAAGCAGTAGCCATATCCCAAAGCCTAGTTCTCCTACAATCATAGGAATAGTAAAAATAAAATTAAGTGTTGTAATGACTGCCTCATATTGTGGGAGAAACATTTTGCTTAGATGAATGATAATATAGCCTATTGAAGCAAGCAGCAGCAGGATGCTGATTACTTTAGGAATGACATCGGATTTTAAAGCCACATAGCCCACTATTAACAAATGCCCGCCAAAAACGATTAACCCCATAGACCAAATGAATTGAAATGCATCCAGAAATAACATCATAAATGCTTGAGTTTGTTCGATTGTTAATGTGGAAAAGCCATTTGTGTTTCCCGTGAGCAGCAGCACAAATATCAAGGTTAAGATAGAGATTGCCAATATAGCGGAATAGGTTAAACGGAGCCATGCGCCGAGTAATGAAAGATTTTGGTTGACGGGTTCTAGAAACACATAAAACGCCCAGGCGACCAGAATGTCAGCAATCATAATGATGATCCAGCCCAAGATTTCCCCTTTGAAAAGGTTGTTGGAAGATACGATGTTAATAAATGTGGCACTGGCATCGCCTTGCACAACAAGAGTCCCATGGACAAAGCCATATGAAAAAAATGAAGCAATGGTCATGATGATCAGTGATATTCCAGCTGTTAAAGCGGACTTGCGCTGATTCGACAGGTCTTTTTCTGAGATAGCCATAAGATAGCCTCCTAAAGGACTTTTATTTCATTGTAATTAGGAGTACTATGCCGGGCATTGACTTAAATCAAGACTCTGAATCAATCAAGCGAAGTAAGTATCATTGTTATCGCGTTATCAACAAAGGATCGCTCCGGGCGGGATTTCAAGAGTACAGTAAGCCCTATTAGCGATACGATTAGTGCTTGTGCCAAGGCCTTCGCATTTACACCACCCTTAAGCTCACCTGATTGTATACCGCGTTCAATAGTTTCTTGAAATATGACCGATAGATACATTTGATGTTCTCTTGTAAGGATCTCGAATTTCTCATCATGAGGTGCCAGCTCGACCATTGTATTGATGCAAAAACATCCTCGGTTCACACTGCCTGAATACTCCTCCGCCACCACATCTTCAAAAAAACTACGAAAGGCTTTTTTCACGGATGGATTGCTTTGAAGTTGGGCTCGGACACGAGAAGCATGGGACATCGTATATTTACGTAGCGCAGCTTCGAACAATTCTTTTTTGTCTCCAAAAGCTGAGTATATACTGGGGCGTTGGATGCCCATTCTGGAAGTTAAATCACTTAATGAGGTAGCCTCATATCCCTTCTCCCAAAATAGCTCCATAGCTGATTCTAATACTTTTTCTTCGTCAAATTCGCGGGTTCGAGCCATTGTTAACACCCCTCGTTATATTTGATTTCAATAATTGATTACCGAACAGTATTTTATAATACTAGAACTAGTCGTCTAAATTGTCAAATCAAAGTCGGTAGCATCAAATATTTATGTTGACATCATTTGTTTTGTGAGATAAATTTACTGAGCACAATAACATACTGATCGGTATGGAATTTGTTTGCGATTTAAATTTAACAGAGAAAGGGTGTGTCCAAAATGCAAGGGACTAAAGAGAAGCTTTCGTCACAAGAGACGCATACGCCATCTGATTCTATTCATGCTTCCTCGATGCCTCGTTATATGACACTTTTGTTTGCCGTTGTCTGCGGGATGTCGGTTGCAAACATCTACTTTGCACAACCGTTGCTCGATCATTTATCGAGAGAATTTGGTATTGATTATTCAACCATTGGTATTCTTATTACTATCACGCAGATTTTTTATGCAGTGGGGCTGTTACTGCTCGTGCCACTAGGAGATTTACTGAATCAGCGCCGCCTGATTATCGGCCAGATGTTATTATCTGTGATGGCTTTGATTATCGTGGGTACTGCCTCTTCCAGCACGGTACTATTCGTAGGTATGGCCTCAGTGGGACTACTCGCTGTTGTAACACAGACGCTTGTTGCGTTCGCGGCGACAATGGCTGCCCCTGCCGAACGCGGGCGAGTCGTAGGCATGGTCACAAGTGGAATTGTGATTGGAATACTTCTTGCGCGATCCATTTCAGGAATACTTACAGATCTTGCAGGTTGGCGTTCCGTATACCTTGTTTCTGCTGCTTCAATGCTTTGTATGGTGTGTACATTATTTAGGGTGTTGCCAAATGTGGAACGTGAGGTAAAAACACTGTCATACGCTCAGCTGCTTAGTTCAGTGTTTATGTTGTTTGTGCAAGAGAGAGTATTGCGTATCCGCGCTATTCTGGCTTTGTTGATTTTTACTGCTTTCAGTATTCTGTGGACTTCTGTGGTCTTGCCTCTTAGTGCTCCGCCGTTATCACTTTCACATACTGCAATTGGGGCATTTGGTCTGGCGGGAATTGTGGGAGCATTAGCTGCTGCGCGGGCGGGAAAGCTAGCTGATCAGGGTCATGGACAGAGAACGACAGGCATAGCATTACTTCTATTGTTGATATCATGGTGGTTTATCAGTTTTACGGAGCAGTCGCTGTTGGCATTGGTCATTGGTATTGTTCTGCTTGATTTGGCTGTGCAGGCGGTGCATGTCACCAATCAAAGTATAATACTTACCTTGCGCATGGAGGCACGTAGTCGGCTCACCGCAGGGTATATGGTTTTTTACTCCATTGGAAGTGCTACCGGATCGATTGCTTCCACTCAAATATATTCTCACTATGGCTGGAACGGGGTATGTTGGCTTGGAGCTTCTGTTAGTGCTGTGGCTTTTTTATTTTGGGCTGTAACCTTGCGTGCTACGAATGCCGCGTTGCAACGGCGCCCTGCTTGGAAATAATCGGGGCAAGTCAATAAGGGTGGAGGTTCCGGTTTCCGGGCATGTTATTTAAAACAGGTTTGGGAGGGGATAAGGATGTCTAGAAGAAACAGGAAATATGCAGTGCCGGGAGCCAGCCGCGGAATGCAAATTTTTAAAGCGGAAGTGATGCGCCGCGAGGGGTATGACGTAGATCCGGAGCGGCCTGATGATGTGAAATACGAAGTTGCAAAAGAACTGGGTGTCCCTTTGGAGCACGGTCAAAATGGTCATTTGAGCACAGAATCGGTGGGCCAGATCGGCGGTAAAATTGGTGGATCGATGGTCCGCGAAATGATTCGTCTCGCACAGCAGCAATTGGTGGACCAGGAAAGGCAGTAGCATTTTTCTAATATATGTTGCTGAGATCGCGGGAGGCGGTTTTTGTCCTATATTGTATGGGACTGAGACCGTCCTTTCGGTGTTTGCGTTATTTTATATTTGTATAGTAAAAAAATTCCTGAAATTCCCTAAAACAACCTGATTCATGGTAGAATTTTACCGATGTTCCACGGTATAGTGGAGAAGGATATATCATCATTCAAGTCTGTAGTGGGAGAGGAATTATCAGATGAATCAGAGATATCGCAAACGCAACACGGCTGCTTTTACGGGGGCATCGTATTTTGCATTGGGGGCAGGACTTTTTCTATTCTGTTTGGGAGTGTACAACGACACTTGGGAGCTAAACGTAAAAGGGTATTATTTGCTCTGTATGGTGTTAATTACGATTTCCTGTATCGTTGTGCAAAAGGTGGTCAGGGACAATACAGAGGATAAAGAATTTCGTTTGGATAACCCTAAACACAGGATGAGAAACACAGGGGCCTTCACAATTATGGCTTTTGTGGGTTTGATTATCGGGTATGCGATGTTTTTTATTGGCCTTTACAATGCTCCATTTGAATTAAATGTAAAGGGGTATTACATAGCTGTTATTCTCTTGATTTCTTATAGCGCTATTGGCGTTCAGAAAGTGACGCGGGATAACGCGGAAGATAACGAGATTCTTGCCGAGCAAGAGGCGAGACGGGACATCCAAGGATAAAGAGGGATATAGCCAGCTTTCTCGCTGCCAACAGCAAGCTGCTTCAACTTTACTTACCATCATAAATTGTAAACAGGAGCTTCGTGTATTAACGGAGCTTCTTTTTATTTTTTTGAATAGCAGCAATAATCTTGCCGATCTAAATATTATGAGGACTATTTGTTAGAACAACATCCTTAGTTTGGATTGTTTTTTACTATACGGTTCTCTATACTCTTCATAATACTTGAAGTAGGAGTGGATAATGGATGATCCGTCTGAAGGATATAGGGAAGTTCCAGGAACTGCCGCAAATGGCCATGCATATTTACAATGGAAACATTCCGGAATTAGAGGCTGCCATTAGAGCAGGCTGGGATATTGAAGAGGGCATCGTCCTTAGCCAATATACTACGTTAACCCCGTTAGATTTGGCGCTTATATCAGAGAGAATGGATGTCATAAAGCTGCTGGTACAGCACGGTGTAAATCTGAATGTGAAGAATAATCCGGCTTTTTTGCTCGCGGTTCGCTATTGCAAAGAAGATATCGTCCGCTATATTGCAGCACAAGGGGCTAAACTGGACAAGCTTAATCAGGTCAAGTCAGGTGCATATTCGCAGGCCTACTATGGCAACAAAAACAATATCCCGCTCATACATGAGCTAGGATTAGATATTAAGCAGCATGGTGGGGGTGTATTACGCAAAGCGGTGTCAGATCATGACCTTAAGACCGTTACTTATTTACTGGATCATGGGGTGGACATTAATTACAACAAATCCGATATGGTCTATCCTTATCAAGCGACTCCGTTAACAGTTGCCACAAGAATGGGTAATCAAGCGATGGTACAATTTTTGATTGAACGTGGCGCAGACGTTACCTTGGCAGAAAAAGATGGCGATCGCCCGTACACCATTGCAGTGAGTAATAAGAATACAGCTTTGGCTGACTATTTGAAATCGTTAGAGCCGGCTGAATTTCATGATATCGAGAACAAGAAGTTTGAGCTGAGAAAATATAAATTGTCTGATGAATTGGTTAGCTTTCTTACTGGAAAAAATCTGCGTCTTGAGCTAACACAAAATGAATATGAAATTAGATATATCGACTTTTTCACATTAACTGATACCATTGAAATGAAAATCGGCCGGCAAAAGCTGCTCCGTCTGTCAGCCGATATAGATAATTACTCTGATCTGCTGCTTATGTGGAATCCGAAGAAAAAAGGCCTGATCGGCTGTTACGACGTGGAACATCAGACGTACGCGGATTTATGTAGTTTTGCAGAATTTCTCACGCAGCCGGAGATATACCTTATTAATTTTCTTGAAGGAACATAGTTGTTAATATCTCTTGATCTGCCTATTTCTTTTGCAGGAATCATTCTATTCGTCGTTGAATATATCCCGGTAACCGTATTACGTATTCAAAATACGTAGCCACAGGAGGAGAACAACATTGAAATCGATTACCGTTCAAAGCCTTACGGAAACGTTTAAGCTGGAAGTGCTTGCGGGTGCTAGCTGCATGGACCGTGAGATTACTCGCTCAAAGACACATAGACCTGGCCTGGAGTTCGTGGGTTACTTCGATTTTTTCCCCATGAAGCGAGTACAAGTATTGGGCCGCAAAGAAATCAATTATCTGCTAAAGCTAAGCGTTGAGCAACGCAAGTTACATATTGGCAATATTGTTAAGTATCATCCCCCATGCTTTATTGTGACGACGGGTCAGCAGGAGATTCCTTATTTGACTTTATTCTGCGACCAAGAAGGTATACCACTACTTCGAACGGAAGAGACGACGTCAGAGTTCATCGCAAAGATTGATACTTATCTGGTGAAGGCGCTGGCGCCTGAACTTTCAATTCATGGAGTGTGTGTGAACGTGTCCGGCATAGGGGTCCTATTGAGGGGCAAGTCCGGGATCGGAAAAAGCGAAACCGCACACACGCTCATTAGGAGAGGCCACCGGTTTGTGGCCGATGATGTAGTTGTGCTTAAGAAGCTGGGACCGGCGACGCTTCTCGGCACGCATAATGAAACGACCCGTGAATTCCTAGCGCTGCGCAGTATTGGTCTGATCAACGTTGTACGGCAGTACGGGCGTAGAGCTTTTCAGGAAGAGACACGAATTGTACTCGACATCGAGTTGTCACCATGGCGGGAGAATTCCTTGAATAATGAGCTCGAAATCGAACCCCAGTTCACAGACTATCTTGGCGTGCAAATTCCGCATATTGAAATTCAGCTTCAGCCTGGCCGTGACGTGGCTGGCCTGATCGAGGCGGCTGCGAACAATTGGTACCTTAAGCAGCTTGGCTATAGTGCCGCTGAAGAGTTCCTGCAGAGGATCGAAAACGGGATGCAGTCGTAAAGGCAAGATAGAAGGCAGCAATTATAGTTACCCATAAATAAATGGTTTTCTGTATACGAAAAACAGGCCGCAGATAAACGCTGCGGTCTGTTTTTCACAGCAAAAAGGGAAGTTGTCTTTTGATTGATATGGCTAGGACATGCGTTATTGGCTGGGCATAGGTTAGAAATGGTATAATTTCTAATAGGTATTTTGAGTGATCGTTAATAGGAGGTATTAATGATGAGTGATGAGTTATTGGCAAAATTGGATGAATGGCATGAGGAAGATGAATTTCAAGAAATCGTGGATGCAATCGCGGAAATTCCTGAAGAGGAAAGAGATTATGTTCTAACTAGTCATTTGGGCAGGGCGCTTAATAATCTCGGTCAATATGAAGAGGCTTTAGAGCAGTATTTGAGCATTGAAGAAGAGGGTGAAGGTGACCCGCTCTGGCATTACCGTATCGGGGTTTCTTATTATTATCTGAAAAGATATGACGAAGCTTTAAAAGCGTTTACGATTGCCGATCAGCTGGAGCCTGATGATGAAGACACATTGGAGTTTCTGGGCTGGATCAAACGTAAATTGGCTAAAAAAGCTGCGAAAAAGCCTGTAAACAAACCTGCAAAGAAGCCTGTAATAGCGTTGGATACCACTAATTTCTGGGATGACAGCGAGTATGCGTTCTCAGAATATATCTCTGATCCGCCTTCAGATGCGTTGATTACTTCAGTACAAGAAGAGCTGGTTTTCAAGCTGCCTGCTTCCTATGTGGATATGATGAAGTTACATAATGGGGGAATTCCTCATAACAATCGTTATCCGATTCCGGGAACAGGAGAATTTATTACGATTTCTGGTATCCTCGGAATTGGACGAGATAAGAATAAGTCGCTGTGTGGAGCTTCAGGCAGCCGGACTGTGATTGAAAATGGACGTTATCCTGAAGTTGGCGTGGTGATTTGTGATTGTCCTTCTGAGAATGAAGTGGTGATGCTGGATTACCGCGAATTCGGGAATGATGGCGAACCTGAGGTTATTCATGTAGATCGGGATAACAAATACAAAATCACACGTTTGGCTGATAATTTTGAGACCTTTATCAGCGGACTGGTGAAATAGTCTATTTCGCTGGCTAAGAATACTTATAATCAAATCAAGGCATTCCTTAAGAGGAGTGCCTATTTCTATTAGGTGATTATAAGGGGAGCGTCTTTCGGACTCAGCTGACCTTAAATGCAGCTTTTTCGCATATTTGAAATGCCAACGGACCGCATAGCAGCTATTGGCATAAAAAACACCCAATATGAACCCGATTCATAGGAATAGCGTCGCTGGAGTCCGAAACTACGCACAAAAGGCTAAAAATATGCCAATAACGTCATCTGGGTCCGAAAGCCTCAGTGGACGAATACGATTCGGCGATTTAGCTGAAGGTGGGGCTGATTCGAAGTCGTTGGGTTTTACTAGCCAATAATCGGTCTTGAGTCAGCTAACCAACGACCCAAAACACAGAGCAGCGGTGCCCCCATTAATGGGGAACCGCTGCTCTGCTGTCTTTTTCTCGGATCATTGCTGGGTGCTAAACACCTTAGATTGCAGGATATCGAGGGCATGGTTAATCTCGGCTAATTCCTCTGGGGGAACCTCTTTAATCCGGTTCAGAAAACGTTCACCGATCCGTTCAAAAGCCTCGTTCATCATCGCTTGTCCAGCATCAGACAACCGAATCATTTGCTTACGCCGGTCCTCGGCGACATCAAGCTTCTCACACAGGTTTTTTTCTGTTAATTTCTTGAGCTCACGGCTGGTATTCGGCATAGAGATATTCTTACAATCGCTGATTTGGCTGAGGGTAACAGGCTGGCTAACCGCAATATATTCCAGAATACTATATTGAACGGGCGTAATGCCTTCCGGTCTAACATCTTTGGTAAAGTCAAATGTTACTTCATGGACTGCTGTCGTAAAGGTAACAATTTTCTGAAAAAACGCTTGTTTGTCCATAAGGATCACCTCTTATTGTAAATCTTAACAAAATAATTATCATAATACAATTATCATTTGACAACTAAATAACGGTTGTGATACCATTTTGTTATCAAATGATAATTAAAGAGGTGGAGCAATGAACGTTTTAGTCATCTATACACATCCGAATCATAAAAGTTTAAGTTATGCTTTTTTCAATAAAGTCATTCAGGGAAGTAATGAGAATCAAAAGATCACGAAGATAGAGGTCCTTGATCTTTACGAAGAGCAATTTGATCCTGTGCTGGTCTTTAATGAAAATAAACGTAGAAGAGACATGCATATTGATCCCAAGCTCGAGAAGTATCGGGAGCAGATTCGTCAGGCCGATAAAATTGTGTTTGTGTATCCAATCTGGTGGGGACGTCCCCCCGCGATGTTGCTCGGTTATATTGACCAAATGTTTGCTTCTAATTTCGCTTACAGAGAAAAGGGTGGCCTCATCCCCGAAGGGCTGCTGAAAGGAAAGTCAGTGGTTTGCATTTCCAGCATGAAGGGGCCGACCCTCTATCCTTTATATTGGTTGAATAATTCCCATAAAGTGCTGATGAGAAAAGCATTATTTCAATATTGTGGCATCAAGAAAGTGAAGTTTTTCGAATTTGGGAATATGGAGAGTCCGAAAGGGAAACATGATAAGAAGTTAAATCAGGTGTACCAATATTTTAAAGCTGTGGCTAATTAATACCTCGAAAATATCTGCTCTATGATTATTCAAGATAACACTGGAAGTGGATGTCTCAAGCGATCCCATAGTTGGATGGTTCAAAACAACGGTGGGATCAAACCAAATGTTTTCCACGATATAAATACGCGCATACATTGTAGTCATACATTTCTTCCACCGGCTGCTTTTTTTATTCAGCCTCCTTATTTACTATTAATTGTGAAAGCCTTAATTATATACAACTCGTATGTGATTAAATATAATTAATGTAAAAAAAGCCTATATTATTCTAAAGCAGCTTGTGAGCTCAGATGAAGATCGAGAAATAGCTCTCACACCGGTGTGAGGTATGGTGTTGCTGGCTAATTTTTTTTGTTGGCTTTTGAAATAAGGGCTGTTATATTTGAAAATACTATGTAACTTAAGGTTCAGCAACTGGGTATCGACACAATGGAGAGGCGGATTTACATGCAACAAATGTTAGACAGTATGATTAGCGCAACTAATGACTTTCTTTGGTCGAAAATTTTGGTGGTTCTGCTTATTGTTTGTGGAATTTATTTCACCATTCGATCGAAGTTTGTTCAGTTTGGCATGTTTAAAGAAATGTTTAGGGTCCTTAAAGAGTCCAATGAAAGGTCAAAAGATTCCATTTCGTCGTTTCAGGCTTTCTGTATCAGTATGGCAGCAAGGGTTGGGACAGGGAATATTACAGGGATCGCAATTGCTATCGCAATAGGTGGACCAGGAGCTGTTTTTTGGATGTGGGTCATAGCTATTATTGGATCAGCGTCCGGATTTATTGAAAGTACTCTGGCACAGGTGTATAAAGTGAAGGACAAGACTGGATTTCGTGGTGGTCCCGCCTATTATATGGAGCAAGGCCTGAAAAAACGCTGGATGGGCGCGGTATTTGCGGTTTTGATCACGTTATCCTTTGGTCTTGTATTTAATGCAGTTCAATCCAATACGATTACAGTGGCCTTTGAGAATTCATTTGGCACTAATCGGGTGATTCTTGGACTTGTAGTCGCTGCTGCTTTTGCGGCTGTTATCTTTGGTGGGGTTAAACGTATTGCTAGAATGTCCGAATATATTGTAGTGGTAATGGCAGGGATCTATATTGGGGCCGCTGTTATTATTATGTTAATTAATATTACGGAAATACCGGCGATTCTGGCGCTTATTGTGAAAAGTGCTTTTGGATTTGAACAAATCGCGGGGGGATCTTTTGGGGCAGTCATTCTGCAAGGGGTGAAAAGAGGACTATTCTCCAACGAAGCGGGGATGGGTAGTGCTCCAAATGCTGCGGCAACTGCAACAACTAGTCATCCGGTGAAACAAGGGCTGATGCAAGCGCTGGGTGTACTTACAGACACGTTACTTATTTGTTCGAGTACTGCCTTTATTATCTTGTTATCTGATGCGTATAAACAGCCAGGGCTGGATGGAATTAAGCTGACACAAGCGGCATTAAGCGAACATATTGGTTCGTGGGCCTCTGGATCCCTAGCGATCATGATTTTGTTGTTTGCTTTCAGTACGTTAATCGGAAATTATTATTATGGTGAGACCAATATAGAATTCTTGAACTCCAATAAAAAAGTATTACTATTCTATAGATACAGCGTCTTGGCGATGATTATTTTTGGCTCCGTAGCTAAGGTTCAATTGGTATGGGATTTGGCTGATTTATTTATGGGCTTCATGGTCATCGTGAATTTGATCGCTATTCTTCTATTATCTAAGGTGGCCTTTGCCGCCCTGCAGGATTATAAGCGCCAGAAGCGTGCAGGCAAGGACCCTGTCTTTTATAAAGATAGCATAGAGGGTTTGGAGAACGTGGAATGTTGGGACAATTCTTCAGATATAAAAACATAGTAGGGTAAGTATTTGAGGGCTCAGGAAACTGAGCCCTTTTTGGTATAAAGGGGTAGTTAGAAAAACGAGCCTTTAGAATCGCTTCTAAGGCTCGTTTTGTGTACAGAAAATTAAATTACTCCCTCTTGATTTAGGGTTTAACCAGCAGCCCATACATCTAACTCAATTTTTAATTCAGGTAACCCTAATCCTTTAATATAAGCAATTGTCATTGAAGGAGGTGTCATGCCGAATACTTTATTCCAAATTTCATAGAAATGGTTCCAATCGATTTCTTCCGTAGCCCAAATGTTGATTTTGATTACATTATCAGGTGTTAGCCTTTGAGAAGAAAGGACTTCAACAATATTACTCATCGTATTTGTTACCTGTTGGTTAAAATCTGTAGGGATATGATTGTTTTGATCGATTCCAATTTGGCCAGAAAATACATACATTTCAGCATTTCTACTTATTTTTGTTACATGACTATAGTTACCAACCGGTTTAGCAATATTCTCTGGATTATATCTTGTAATAACATTATTATTTAAGTTCATTTTGTGAATTCTCCTTTAAATAGAAGATACATAACGAGATCTAAGTTATATATCTCCGCTGTTTTTTAGTTTCTTTTAATTTTTGACAGACCTATCCTATCAATAATTAATTCTAGAAAAAAACAGCAGTAGAATACCCAATACCAAAAGATAGATATTTTAGCGATCTCTTTTTCACCGGGTATTCCTCCTTCATATTTAAAGTAAGATAAGTTTCCTCAGAATGATATCATTAATCCAAGTGATACTGCAACAATTCCACTTTCGACACAATTTTCTAAGCTTTTTTTGCTGTTATAAATGAAAATAATGAAATATTTTTTGAAAAAAAAGCAAAAAAGACTTACATTAATCATTTTTATATTGTTATAATAACAAACAGACCGGTTGGTATGTTAGGGGGAGTACGTTATTGTGGATACAAAATCGCTAATGATTGAGACGGCGACACTTCTTTTTCAGCAAAAAGGATATAAAAATGTAGGCGTGAGTGAAATTTTAAAAGCCTGTAATGTGACCAAAGGAGCGCTTTATCATCATTTTCCAAATGGAAAAGAAGAACTATTAATTGCTTGTTTAAAGGGCTTAAATGAAGCAATTACGATAGATATTGAGGATATTTTTAAAAAGCATCCATCGACGTTAGAAGCTACACAATCCATGATTGACAAGTTAGTTCACAACTTAGAAACTGAGGGCACGATTACCGGATATACCTTTAGCAGTATTGTCAGTGAAATGGCTACGGTGAGTGAACCTGTTCGCCAGGCATGTAGCTTGCTCTATGAGAACATGGAACGAATTTACTGCGATAAGCTTGTAACTGAAGGTTATTCGCAGGAATCAGCCTCCGATATGGCTTTGTGGATGACGGCTTCGATTGAAGGGGCGATGATGTTGTGCCTAACGCAAAAATCTACAACTCCCTTAAAAACTATCGCCAAACTATTACCGACAATATTGAAAGGAAGAACATCATGAATCAAGAAGCAAGATTACCAAGAAACGGTAAGGAGGGGGCATTATATGGTGCAATCATTTGTACACTGACGGTACTGTTTATGTCTTCAATAAATATCATTTTAGGGGTTGGAGAATTTAATGGTGAGGTTGCCTTAACGATTCTTAAGGTGTTTCCGATCATTTGGGTAATTGTCATGATTATTGAGCCTGTTGTTATTGGCCGTATTGCCGAAAAGCTGACAGCTACATTCACACAACCCACAGATAGCTTCAACGCCAAAATCCTATTCCGTATCTTGTTCACCGTACTAGGGATGTCATTTTGTATGACGTTTATTGGAGACATTATCGGAAACGGGTTGAGTTCTCAAACGTTTAATCACTTCTTAGCCAATTGGCCAAGAAATTTCCTGATTGCACTGTTCGCTGAAAGTATATTAATACAGCCGTTTGCAAGATTTGTGATGGTAAAGCTACATGCTTCTCAGGACAAAAAGAAATCCAGCGCTGTTGGCGTAACTATACATGGATTATCGGAACAAAATTCCTAACCTAAATAAGCTCTCAGGCGAAGCGATTCGTTTGAGAGCTTTTCTATTACCGTGTATAATGATGTTTTGGTTGAATAATTGAAACTCAAATCTTTGCCCGATATCTTTCGGGTAAGCCCTCCTATATAACAATGAAAGCATAACAATGAAAGGTGATTTTCTGACATGATGATCTATAGTCGTCTTGCCATAATGATGCCCCCATTTCCCTAGCTAGGCTCATATTCTTGTAGTTGTTCGAGGATATAAGCTTGTAGGAGGGCGAAAATAAGATGAAAAAATATGCAGCACCATCGTTACTTTTAATGATTGTTCTTGTGGCTTTTCCGCAAATTAGTGAGACGATTTACACCCCATCGTTACCGGATATCGCAGTAGCACTTGGGGCCACCAATAGTTCTGTACAGTTAACGTTAAGTATATATTTTATTGGATTTGCTTTAGGTGTTTTTAGCTGGGGTTGGTTGTCTGACTTCATCGGGCGGAGATCTTCCATGCTGGCTGGACTTCTTGTATACGGTATGGGAAGCCTGATGTGTTTTTACTCAGAATCCATTCATCTGCTGTTAGTCAGCCGGTTTATACAAGCGTTTGGGGCAGCAACAGGTTCGATTATTACCCAAACCATTCTTCGTGAGAGTGTCTCCGGGAATAAACGGCATGTTATGTTTGCCCAAATCTCGGCGGTCATTGCTTTTACTCCCGCAGTAGGTCCGTTAATTGGCGGATGGGTGGATCAAGCTTTTGGTTTTCGAGCGGTTTTCTTTACATTAGTGATGATGAGTGTGTTGTTATTTATGTATGCTTTTTGGAAGCTGCCAGAAACCACTGATGTTTCCATGAGAAAAAAGGTGGCTATTCTGCCTATAGTCAAAAAAATGCTCGCATTGCCACGTGTATTGGTGTTTGGATTACTAATTGGAGGCATTAACGGAATCTTATTCAGCTATTATGCTGAAGCTCCTTTTATATTTATTGAACACTTTCAGATTTCGCCAGGAGTCTATGGTTTTCTCGGCATTATTGTGGCTTTGGCGTCGATTGTAGGAGCAATGATCTCCAAAAGGTTATTAACCCTCTATGCCCCAGAAAAAATAATTCATATCGGCTGTCTAGTAATGGCGGGCGGAGCCTTGCTATTAACAATCGCAAGCAGTCTTGTCTCGTTGCCGGACATGATAGTGATCGTATGTATTCTAATAACGCTGTTTGTCCTATTAATGGGTGCAGGGATTGCTTTACCTAATTGTCTAAGTCTTGCTCTTGTTCAATTTCAGGATGTTGTAGGAACAGCAGGCGCAATATTTAGCTTGGGCTATTATTTGCTTGTTAGCTTGGCGACGTGGGGAATGAGCGCTCTTCATAATGGTTCATTACTGACGATGCCTATTTATTTCTTAGGGATTAGCGGCGGAATGTGGTTATTAGGTAAAAAATTTATTGTAGTGGAATAGAAATAACTTCTTAGTCATTTGATTAGTAGGAAGATATGGATCGGGGCGTCCATAAATTAAGGGCAGCAGTCTGGAACTTTTTGAGTTCCGGACTGCTTTTTGTTTGTTAGTCCACTTCTGGCACAATGACTTGGATATGACGAGGGAGAACACTTAGTGTAATAGGCAAAGTTGGACCTTCTTCGCCATCTACATTGGTTCTTACGGTTTCTGGAGAGCTTACACTTACATTGTGGGCTGTGAAATAGACAACGTCTTTATGATCTTTGAGGGTACCCAGCAGTAAAGATATACTGGCTGTAATGGTATTGAATATACTGAGGTCCAAAATAATAAAACAATGAAGCAGACCGTCGTCAACCGCAGCATCCGGTATTAGATTCTCGAACCCGCCGACTGAGTTGGTTAATACGGCGAGAAAGAGTAAGGAGTCTCCTTGCCATATTTGTTCATCATGGTGAATGACAAGGGGGTGGGCTGTAGGGCTTGTAAGTTGTTTAAGACCTTCTTTCAAGTATGCCAATGAGCCGAGTTTGGTTTTATCTTCGGAGGATACAGAGGATAATGATCCGGCAATTGAACCTACAGCAACAACGTTGCCGAATAGGCGGTCATTTAAGCGACCGATATCTACGTTTTTTAGGTTAGAGGAGGCAAGGGTTTGAATGGCTATTTCGGGATTCAGTGGAATTTGTAATGCACGGGCGAAATCATTAGCCGTTCCTAAAGGAACCACACCTAATATTGGGTGGTGTTCCTGATCGATAAGACCATTAATGGTCTCGTGAAGCGTGCCATCCCCGCCGATAGAGACAACCAGGTCATAACCTTCCTCACAAGCAGTGATGGAATAACGAGTGGCGTCTAGTTCTTTTGCCGTCTCGTTGATCGTAACGGAGTAGTCTTTGTCACTTAGGACTCTTGTTGCGTATCTGACATATTGGCTGGCTTCCTCTTTACCGGATGAGGGGTTAATAATAATCATAGCTTGCCGCATAAGGATAATCCTCTCTATTGTGATCTAATAGAAGTTTATTCTTACCATTACCCCAAAGTAGGCCAGCGGAACTCGTTCTCATAAAAAAAGGTGAGCAAGATTGACCTAAGTCATCCTGCCCACCTGTGTATTCAATTAATAGACTTTATCTCCATTAAAAATGGAGTTCTTAACGATAACGTAATCCACATTACGGATAGCCTCTAATTTATTGCCACCTGCATAAGAGATGGAGGATTGAAGATCCTGCTCCATTTCTCTTAGGGTTTCTGCTAAAGCCCCCTTATGCTCAACCGCAATTTTCTTACCTTCGACGTTCTTCTTTTCACCTTTTTGGTATTCTGAAGCGGAGCCAAAGTATTCTTTATAGAGCTTCCCAGCGATTTCGATGGTTTCACCCGGAGATTCTTCATGACCAGCAAATAGTGAACCAATCATGACCATAGAAGCGCCAAATCGTACGGATTTAGCAATATCACCGTGTGTGCGAATGCCTCCATCGGCAATAATAGGCTTGCTTGCAGCCTTGGCACACAAGCGTAGTGCAGCTAACTGCCAGCCGCCTGTACCGAATCCAGTTTTGATCTTAGTGATACATACCTTCCCTGGTCCAATCCCAACTTTAGTAGCATCAGCCCCAGCGTTTTCTAATTCTCTAACGCCTTCAGGTGTTCCTACATTTCCTGCAATAACAAAACTAGCAGGCAGGTATTGTTTAATATGTTTGATCATCCGAATGACTGCTTCGGAATGGCCATGTGCAATGTCAATTGTAATGAATTCCGGAACCAGCTGTTCTTTGGATAATTGTTCGACGAAATCATACTCTTCTTCTTTAACTCCGACGCTGATGGATGCGATTAATTCACGGGAGTGCATGTCTTTGATGAAAGACGTACGTTTCTCCGGTTCAAAACGATGCATAATGTAGAAATAGCCATTTTGCGCCAAGGAGATAGCGATCTTCTCATCAATGATGGTTTGCATGTTGGCAGGTACCACCGGCAATCTAAATTTATGCCCACCGAGGGTGACTGATGTATCACACTCCGAACGGCTGTTTACGATACATTTTGCAGGAATTAATTGAATATCTTCATAATCGAATACTTCTTTCATAATTTACACCTCTAAATGCGAACATTATAGTATTTTGGTTTGTTAATTGTTCGTCCAAATTGTAATGTACCTCATTCTGCGCCGTAAGTCAAAATTCTAGTACATTATGGTGTAAATTGGACATAATTATACGGCAAATTCGTGTACGGCATTCTTTTTCCTCCATTTAAAAAAGCTTGAAGGCAATATAAGCAGCAACGGTCCAGATAATGATCGCGGAGATCTTATTAATGATCCGCATGATTTTGCCACTTGAGTCGATTTGTCCTACGGTTTTTCCGGCTACAGCCAGCCCAAAGAACCAAATCCATGACACTAGGATAGTCGCGCCAGCAAATACAACTTTGTCTACACCTGTGTAACTAAGCGAGCTAGTGCCGATAACGCCAATAGTATCCAAAATCGCATGTGGATTTAATAAAGAAACGGACAGCGCGAACAGGATTTGTTTTTTGGAGGATAAAGGGGTTGCGTCTTGCGCTGACGATGCCGGTGTACTTTTCCAGATAGACCATCCCATATACAAAAGAAATAAAAGTCCTACAGCAAATAAAGCGGTCTGCAGAACGGGGATGGCAAACACAAGGACTGAAACACCTAATACGGCTAATAAAATAAGCAGGGTATCGCATAAAGCGGCTGTAACAATAACGGGAATGGCTTTTTTAAAATGTGGCTGCGAGGCCCCTTGGTTAAATACAAAGACATTTTGTGCGCCAAGTGGAAGAATTAATCCAAAGGCTAGTGCAATGCCATGAAGTAGTGCGGCTAACATAGTTATTATTCCCCCGATACTGGTCATACGTTATAAAATTTACGGACCTATTGGTTTGATTGGTTTACTACAATTTTATGGACAAATAATATGTACTATCATACAGTCTGGGCTTTGCTTTAAAAAGCTGCTTATTCAGAGGGACATTGAATGATCAATTACACTAATTACACCATTAGTAAAAATGTCATCTCAACTCATGACTTTTTGTAACTAGTGAGTCCTTAAGGGGTTACACTATAATAAAGATTAAGTCAGCAGAGTATATAGGGGGAAATGTCTTGTTTAATCTGGTCAAACAGTGGTTCTGGTACGATTGGCTCGTCCTCCTGTTTCGGATTTGTTTTTCTACTTCTTTTTTGGTCACCATGTGTTATCTTTCGGAGGATTTTACGATTCCGTTCTGGATCGCGTTTGTTTGGGGCGTGGTCTCTTTTTCTGTGCCTTGGTTTTGTTTGCAGCTGCACTACAAGTATTATCTGATGGCGGAGATCCTCTTTTCGGGTGGACTTTGCTTATATTTGGCTGCTTTGTTTCCTGAATCATACGTAACTTTTCTGCCTATCGCTTTTATGATTGCCAGCAATAGTGCAGAGAAGTCCTATCGTTGGACAGCTCCGATCACGGTCATTTTGATTCCAATTATGTTATCTAGATTGTCACAACAAATGGATGCTGTATCAATGATTTTTAACATGGGTTTAGTGTATACGCTTGGGTTCGCTTTTCATTTACTAGTGGTGAATCACAAGCAGGGTAGAATTATTAAGGAGCAAAATGCTGTTTTAGAGCAGTATATCTCGCAAGTTGAACGTATGACACTTCTGGAAGAACGAGATCGTTTATCCAAAGATCTGCATGATACGGTGGGGCATTCTTATACTTCAATTATTATGGGGCTAGAGACTTTACGTTCGGAGGTGAACACCTCTGAAGGAGAGCACAAAATAGATGCCTTGTTAAAGCTAACCCGCAATGGCTTGGATGATGTTCGGCGATATTTGCACCATGTGGGCGCTTCGGAGGATGCATTGACGCTTATGCAGTCCCTACAGAAATTAGTGGATGACTTCCAGACCTTCTCCAAGGTTAAGATTCGCTTAAGAACATTCGGAGAGCCGTATACAGTATCTAAGCAGGCCCAAATGGCACTATACAGATGTTTGCAGGAGTCGATAACCAACGCTGCACGTCATGGTCACGCCACTGAAATTGTCATCAGCTTACATTATGAAGAGAAGTTGATTCGGCTGGATGTGCAGGATAATGGATTAGGCACTGAAGATTTAAAAGCAGGATTTGGTGTCAATGCGATGAAGGAGCGTGCCTCCAACTTGCAAGGACAGGTGTATTTCTACTCTAAGCCAGGGGAAGGAACCTTAGTGACCTGCAGTTTACCAAGGCTTGAAGAGATACAGGAGGAAACGGTTCGTTTATTGCTGGTGGATGATCAACCCTATATCCGCGATAGTCTGCGAATTATTCTAGAGCAGGAGCCGGATTTTGCGATTATTGGGTTAGCTGAGAATGGTGAACAAGCAATAAGCCTCTGCGAGCAGGAAGAACCTCACGTGGTGCTGATGGACTTAAATATGCCAGGCATGGACGGTGCAGAAGCGACTAAGCTTATTAAGCAAAAGTGGCCAGGGGTACGAGTGTTGATCCTGACTACTTTTCAAGAAGCAGATATGGCAGTCGAGGCACTGCAAAATGGGGCAGATGGTTACTTGTTAAAGTCTACCGAGCCGCAGGAGCTGTTCGAAGGAATACGTCTCGTACATCGGGGCGTAAAGATGATTACACCCGATATTACGAATGTATTAATTGATCACTATGAGATGCATCCAGCTTCAGAGGCGCCGCCGACGGAGAAGAATAATGAATATGGGCTGACCTCGCGTGAGCTGGAGATTCTAGAATGCCTCTCGAAGGGAATGCGTTATAAATCTATTGCCGCTAAACTATATCTGTCCGATGGAACGGTGAGAAATTACGCGTCCACCATCTATGCTAAGCTCGGGGTACGAAACCGTGAGGAGGCAGTCGAGAAGGCTTTTGGCATTTCGGATTAACGCTGACTAAATCTAAATCAGTTAAAATTGAGAAACACCTTATTGTTTGCTTTCCCTTGTGGGAGTAGGCAGTAGGGTGTTTTTTTTGTCATATGACATTATGGCACTGGTCGATTTTACACCAAAAGCACTAGCATAAGAGTTGCTTAGATATGAACAATTTTTTATTGCAGAGAGGGAGAGAAAAGCATGAATCAAATGATCCGGAAACATGTGAGAAATTTCTGTTTCTTATTAATTACTTTTGCCACAGGGCTATTTTACTTTTGTTTTTATTTGGTGGGTATTACCTTTGGAGTTGCGATGTCCTTCACCTTAGTGGGGATTCCGATCCTCTATTATGTTTTGCGTTCTACCGAGACTTTTTTACAGTATGAGCGAATTCGAACTAAAGTCTATACCGATATCTCCGTTCGCACGCTACCAACCCGATCTCACGAAGAAGGCAGCTTGTGGGAAAAGGTGAAGATGGAGTTGCAGGATAATCATAACTGGAGAGCGATTATAGGGTTGATGTTGCAACTTGGCATCGGCATGGTCAGTCTCATTTGTGCCACTCTTTTTTACTTGACCCCTATTATTCTCCTGTTGTCACCTATCCTGTATTTATTAGATGTATCCTCTATAACGCTATTTGGGATTGAAAATAAAACATTCAACATCTCACTTTTCTTCATGTTGTTAGGTGCAGTGTCTCTATGGATAGGTGCTTATCTCGGAAACAGTCTGGTAAAGATGATCGGCAGGTATACGCGGCGTTTAGTGAAGGATTTTGCTAGAAGATAAACTCAAACAGGAAAGAAGGAAAAATGATGATAACCTCAGTTCCATTTATAAAATTATTCTCACAATCCCTTTGGATGATGTGGGAGAACGTATTTGCTGTCATCACCAAATTTCGTAGTCAGTCCGTGCGTAGATACGGGATATGTAAATTGGTAGTGTTGAAATATCACGGAGAAATTTTGGTCTGCCAAGATGGGCAACGGATACTTCCGGGAGATTGGGTGGGTGAGCTTCATTTGGACAATCGCCAGATCGTGCAGCTGACACGTACGCTTGGCGCAGATCGGGCCGGAATTCGTACGGCACGCATGCTCCGCGAGGCTATGAAGGAGATCAGTCGTGATCTAGACAGCAATCCGGAACTAAGCAAAGTAAATGCGCTAACCGGGATTACACTGCTTCACCGGGGGATTATTCATGGAATAGGTTTTGAGCAGCGCCCTATCAAGTCCAAATGGCAGCGGCACTGGTTTGGGATATACCTTCGTTTCTTACTTCGCATGCTGCATCCGGAAGGGAAACATCGTGTAGAGGACAGCACAGAGAAGTTATCTCCCATGATGCTTGTGCTTAGCAAGCAGTCCTTGAAAGCACGATTTGCCCCGCGCAAGACAGAGGCGGCTTCCTAATGTGGACCTTCATAATTTTAGCAGTGGATGTGATTGTTCTTTATATGATCGTTCCTTTTGCGCTTACCCGAATATTGGGATGGGGGGTTCACTCGGAAGTAGGTGCAGAGAAGGAAATTGCCTTTACGTTCGATGACGGTCCGGATCCTTGTTATACACCTGAACTTCTAGATCTATTAAAAGAGCATGGCATAAAGGCGACCTTCTTCGTATTAGGCAAAAAGGCAAAGCAATATCCGGAATTGATCGAGCGTATGCACAGAGAAGGACACCAAATCGGCATTCATAATTATACTCATACACCCAACTGGATCCACTTCCCCTGGACCAATAGACGGAAGCAAGTAGATCGCACAGCAGACATTGTTGAGCGAATTACAGGAGAGCGGCCTATCTTTTACCGCCCACCTTGGGGGCTTCTTAATTTAGGGGATTTCTTTTTGCTAAGAGAATCTTATCGAATCGTATTGTGGTCTGTCATGGTCGGAGATTGGAAAGCGTCACTGAGTGCAGAACAATTAAAGGATGCCTTAATAAAAAAAATAAAACCAGGCTCAATCATTGTTCTACACGACAGCGGAGATACACCGTGGGCAGATGAAGAAGCGCCCTTGAATATGATCACTGGATTAGAAGAAGTCTTAAAAGAAATGGATAAAAAGGGTCTGAAGTGTCTTCGGATGGATGAACTGCTGAACAAGGAAGTTAGTCATAGTAGAGAAGCTAGATCCAGAGTCAAACATCGGGGGCAGATTGATCTGTAGCTATTGAAATTTCTCAATCATTTTTTATATGGCAAGGGCTATGGTAACATTTAGAGTAAAGCGGTCCGTACCTATATAAATTGTTGAGAAAAGGATGGGGTAGCATGTTGAATGCTTCTTACTGGTTAACCAATATAAGATTAGAACAAGGTTATGTTATTGAGGATGGGCAAGTAGCGGGTACGAATACGAAGATTTGTCATCTCCGCATTGACGGGGATAAGATATCAGAAGTTGTTGGAGCAGACATAGAGCTTCAGAGCCAGCTCCCGAAATATGACTGTAAAGAGTTGTTGATGTTGCCTTCTTTCGAAGAAGCACATATCCATTTAGATAAAACGTATTACGGTGGACCATGGAGAGCGGTAAAGCCTGCGTCCAGTGTTTTCGAACGGATTGAGGAAGAGAAGGTATTATTGCCTAAGCTGCTGCCCATGGCGAGACAACAAGCAGAGAGCATCCTGACGCTTATTCAGGGGTTTGGTGCCACACATGTGCGTAGCCATTGCAATATTGAGCCTGTCAGCGGTTTGCAGCGATTAGAGGCAACTGTACAAGCATTAAATACATTCGCGGGCACAATTTCAGCTGAAATTGTGGCGTTTCCCCAGCATGGCCTGCTGCGCTCGGATTCTGTGCAACTGGTAAAACAATCTCTGGCAGAGGGGGCAACCTTTGTAGGCGGAGTAGATCCTTATACGGTGGATGGAGATATCGAGAAGTCACTTCAGACGATGGTGGAACTAGCAGTGATGAGTAATGCCGGCATTGATATTCATTTACATGATGGAAAAGAAGCGGGAAAGAAAACACTGACGCGGTTAGCTGATCTGACGGAAGAAGCTGGCTTGCAAGGAAAGGTCACGGTCAGTCATGCGTTCTGGTTCGCAGGAGCTCAGCAGCAAGAGGCAGAAGAGGTAGCTAAACGGATGGCATCACTGGGTATGACTATTGCATCCACAGTGCCTATTGGAAGAATGATGATGCCACTTCCGATGCTGCATAGCCAAGGGGTAAAAGTGAAGCTGGCAACAGATAGCCTTACCGATCACTGGTCCCCTTTTGGTAATGGAGATCAATTGGAAAAGGCAGGACGTTACGCGGAGTTGTACGGCTGCAACGATGAATTGGCATTATCTCAATCCCTCGGATTTATAACAGGAGGATTAACACCCCTTGATCCAAAAGGCGAGCAGGTATGGCCAAAGGTTGGCGACACTGCTAGCTTTGTGCTGTTGCATGCCAGCTGTTCGGCAGAAGCAGTAGCCCGAAGAGCGCAGCGCCAAGCTGTCTGGTACGAAGGCCGTCTGGTGAGTGGTTCGATAACAAATAGAGACCTGTGAGGCAGATGATATGCTCCTCTCTAACTATCTGCATCAGTATAAATCGGCGATCCTCTCACTCCCGAAGGGTACAGTGCTAACTAAAGAGGATCTGCAGGTGGATAAGCTTCTAATGGAGCGTAATGGCAAGGTGGAAATGTATTATGCCCCCCATAATGAATACATTAATCCTTCTGCTAAGATGATCATTATAGGGTTAACGCCCGGGTTCACACAAATGGGCATAGCGATACAAGAAGCGATCATAGGTCTGGAAGCTGGTTTATCAGATGAAGAGGTATGTAGGACAGCGAAGGAAGCGGCGAGATTCGCAGGCTCCATGCGGAACACGTTAATTCATATGTTAGATACACTTAAACTGCATCAACACTTGAACCTAACCTCTTGTGAAGAACTATTTCAGCAGCAGCAGACGATCCTGCACACCAGCTCTTTATTGCGTTTTCCTGTGTTCGTGGATAAGAAAAATTATAGTGGGACCCAGCCCAAGCTACTTTCAAATTCATTCCTCAGGGCGCAGGCATTATCTTCCTTGCGTGAGGAGCTGAACATACTGAGCCGGGCCTTAATTATTCCCTTAGGAAAAACAGTGGAAAGTATACTTCAACTCCTTGTGTCCGCAGGTGAGCTAGATAAACAACGCTGCTTATGGGGATTTCCCCACCCCTCGGGCGCCAACGGACATCGATATAAGCAGTTCGCCAGCCATCAAGAACAGATGATGAAGATACTGCATAATCATTCATGGAAGGGCTGATTCAAGCTCACAATCAGATAATTTACATGAAGTCGAAAAAATAACGAATGACATGAAAAAAGACCGGTGAAGTGTAGGTCAAGCTATCGATCCGGCTTAAATGGCTTTGCTTCAAAGCCACGAATTTATCGCCATCGCCGATTAGCAGATCCCGCTTTAACACGGAAACCGTTAAACTGCCAAAGAAGCCGCTCAAGCTGACCAACATGCCTGACAGTAACCCGAAGATTGGGTTGAGCGGCGTCAGGTAGGGATAGATTAGATAGGAAACTCCTGTCGTGATGACAAATGCGAAAGCGAAACCCTCCCAAGTCAAATACGGATTGGCGGTGGGAACTATTTTACGCTTCCCTACATAAAGTGATGCCAGATAGTGGACCACATCATTGAGCTGCGTTAGCACTACTAAAAAAAGTACAAGCCCGGCTCCATACTCCGGTGTAGCAAATTGAAAGTATGCCAAGTGACTAAGCCCGAATACCATCAGCATTAGCCCCCATTGCGTGGAGCTGACACTACGCATAAAACCAACCGTGCCTTTATTAATCATTCTGGGCAGTGGTAGGAGCAAGAATACATAAACTGGGATGAAGACAATAAACATTCCGTACCACTCGATATAAATCCAGTAGAACTGTAACGGAATGGATAAGTACGCCCACAGAAATAGCCTGCGGTCGGATTTTCGTGATTTCATCATGGAGAAATACTCCTTCAGTGCAAAGAAGCAGAGCACCATGAGAGAAAGAAGAGAGACGACGGGATTAAATAGGGTAGCTAGGCAAAAGATAAAAAGCATTCCCCACCACGTCTTGATGCGAAAGCCAATGCCCGTATAATCTTTATTTGGCTGTAGCTTCCCTATAACTACATACATCAAGTGAATGGCCGATAGGGCCGCAAAGATAAGAATTATAGTTAATAAAGAGCGGTCGATAACTGATCACCAACTTGTCCTAGAGTAGATTCCATTAATGGGTTCATATGTTATTATGAAGGAAACGTTCAAACTTGATAAGGGGAAAATTGTAAATGGCAGCAGATCCATCGGTCTTTATATTACTGACGAATACCGGGACGCTTTTTACGAAGCTCATTCAAGGCTATACAAAAGCACCCTATAATCATGCCTCGATCTCCTTTAATCGAGAGCTTTCCGAGCTGTATAGCTTTGGCAGGAAGCATCCGAGCAACCCCCTGAATGGAGGGTTTGTGAAGGAGGATATTAAGACAGGTACGTTCAGCAAATATCCAAATACAACATGTGTCCTATATGAACTTCAAGTTACAGCCCGCGAAGTGGAGAAAATGGAGCGGGTCTTGCAAGTCTTTATCCGAAGCCGTCAAAAGTATCTCTATAATATTCTCGGCGTAATTGGCATTGCCCTGAAGGAGCCTGTCGAATTCAGCAACTCTTATTTTTGTTCGCAATTTGTAGCGGAAATTCTAGAGCGGTCGGGTATTAAGTTATGGAATAAGCTGCCTGCACTCGTTACTCCGGATGATTTTCGCCAAAGTGATCGGCTGAGATTGGTTTACCAAGGTAAATTAAGTGAATATGAACCTGAGCGCCTAGGAGGAGACGAAGGATGAATAGCAAAGAAATATTTTCTAATCGGGTAGATTCGTATGTGAAATATCGGCCGAGCTATCCTGGAGAAGCCATTAATTATTTGTACAATACTATTGGGCTCCAACCTAATTGTGATATTGCTGATATTGGTGCAGGAACAGGAATATTCTCAGCATTACTTCTGGAGCGCGGGAGTTGTGTGACTGCCGTTGAACCCAATCCGGAAATGCGTAGAGCTGCGGAAGAGAAGTTCGCAAAGGATAACCATTTCTCTGTATCGCCGGGGTCTGCTGAACATACAGAATTATCAGATCAGTCGATGGATTTTATAGTATGCGCCCAAGCGTTTCACTGGTTTGATAGGGACGCAACGCAATTGGAATTCAAGCGGATTCTAAAACCGGGTGGAAAAGTTATTCTGATATGGAATTCCCGGCTTACTTACGGTACCCCATTTCTGGAGGAATATGAGCAGCTACTGCAGACCTTCGGCACGAACTACACTCAAGTTAATCATAAGAACATTACCCCTGAGATCCTTAGCTCCTTTTTCAAGAAAGGACAGATGCAAGTAGCGCATTTTAGCAATCAGCAGGTGTTTGATTTGGAGGGCTTAAGCGGGCGGCTTCGATCGTCTTCCTACACTCCGGTCCCCGGAGATCCAAGCTATGAGAATATGATGACTGAGCTGCGGAATATATTTGAACGAAATAACCAGAGTGGGCAAGTGTTTTTTGATTATAAGACCGAAATTTATTGGGGCGAAGTGTAAAATAAATAAAAGACTCAAACCTTAGTGATAACAGGGTTTGAGTCTTTTTTATTTGTAGTTATGAAAGATGTACGTAAAACGTGGTGGACTCGCCGACGAAACTTTTGGCATAAATTTTTCCTTTATGCTGTTCAACAATGGATTTGGCAATCGCCAGTCCTAGGCCATATCCCCCTTGTTTACGCGCCCGGGAGGCATTTGTACGGTAGAATCGGTCAAAGATGCTCGCTAAGTGCTCCGGTGCAATGCCCTCCCCCGTATTAGTGACTGCTAACACCATGTCATTATGCTGTTTTTTAAGGGATAAGGTGACTGAGCCTTTAGGGTTCGAATATTTTACAGCATTGTCCAAGAGGATCATAATCACTTGTTTGATCTGTTCACTATTGCCTAGCACTGTCAGATCAGGCTCGATGTCATATTCAAGGGAGATATGCTTCTCAAAGATTACAGCTTCCATCGTTAAAATGATATTTTCAACCACGTCGCTCAGATTGAATTTCGAATAAATCATTCTCGATCTGGAATCGTCCATCTCGGTCAGGTACAGCAGATCATTGGTCAGGCTGGTCATTCTCTCTGTTTCCGATTTGATATAGTGCAGCCACTTGGACTGATTGTGAATGGTGTCATCACTGTTGGACAGGAGAACATCCGCATTGGTGTTAATAATGGTCAACGGCGTCTTTAACTCATGGGAAGCATCCGCAATAAATTGTTTCTGTTTCTCAAAAGCCTCCTTTACCGGCGCAATTGAACGATTAGCAAAAAAGCGGCTAGCGAAGTACAAGATAATCAGCATCACCGAACCAACTACAGAGAAGGTATAGATTAAATTGGTGAGGATTTTTTGCTCTGCAGTGATGTCCAGAAATACAAGCATCGCCCCATCACTCGTATGCTGGATGTTGAAGATCCATTTGCTGCTATCCAAGGTGAACCTTCCGGTATCTTTACCGGCACTTAGCGCTTCTTGCAGAGCCGTATTATAAAATTCATCGTCCATAGTAAATTTGGAATCTTTCCCTATGAGGTTCGACGCTGTATCTATCTTCAGCATAAATGAGACTGACCGTTCAGGAGGTGGAGTCCCGTTATCCATACGTTTATTATCAGCATGGGGTAACTGGGAACTTCCCTTAGTTGAGCCCATTCGTCCTGTATCACCACCGGGAGACTTGTAGTTTTCCATGATTCTGTGAAGATCCATCTGAATATTGTTTTGGACATCTTGGTACGTAATTACATAAATCGAGATGAAGGCCACCAGCATGATCACCGAGATAGTGACTAAGTTAACAATAAGAAACCGATTTCTGAGCTTCGTGAACATTAGGTCGTCACCTCTAATACATACCCTACGTTTCTGATCGTACTAATACGTACGGTCGAATTTAAGAAGGTCAGTTTTTTTCTCAAAAAAGAAATATACACCTCTACATTATTGTGCTCAGCATCAGAATCGAAGCCCCACAGCTTCTCAATAATTTGTTCTTTGGAGGTTACGGCTTGTTTCCTCAAGATAAGAAGCTCCAATAGTTCACATTCCTTTAGATTGAGCTTGATCTCTTTGCCACCCACGGTAAGCTTCAGATTGGATGTATTCAGTTCAATATCCCCGAACTTTAAAGCATCATCCGGTATCACCTCGCCTTTACGTCTTAGTACAGCCCTTATTCTTGCCAATAAGATCTCTGAGGAAAAAGGTTTGGCGATATAATCGTCAGCCCCATAGTCCAGCCCAGTGACCATATCTGTAATCTCACCCTTTGCAGTAAGCAGGATAACGGGAGTGGGTATCCCCTTTTTTCGCAGCATCTTGAGGACGCTAACCCCATCCATCTCAGGCAGCATAATGTCGAGCAGCAGCAAATCATAGATTCCACTCAGTGCATAATCCAGACCCGACCTGCCGTCATGGACTGCATCCACCGAATAATTATGTTTTTTTAATATTTGAGTTAAGGCTTCAGCGAGATGAAGCTCGTCTTCTACTATTAATATTCTCATGGTTTTGCCATCCCCTACATAGAACCAGTATTTGTTATTGAGGTCATTATATCAGTATTACCTTTATTGAACCTTAATGAAGAGAGACAACAGCGGCCGGAAGTCCAACATACACCGCAGTTACGATGTACACCTGTGTTAAGGGAATGTAAAAGATAATCAATAATTTGTAAAACCATTTAAGATTCATTAAAGGTTTGGGATCTAAGATACATTCATAAGCACACGAGACAACGATAAACAGAAAGGATTGATCACATATGGCGATTGAGGTATTCAACCGTTATGAGAACAAATATTTGTTGGACAACGAAGCCTACTATAAATTTTATAACCAATTGCTTGAATACATGGAACTGGACGATTTCAACAAGCAACATGAGTTTTACTCCATAACCAACTTATATTATGACACGGAGCACAACACCCTGATTCGTAACAGTCTTGCGAAGCCCAAGTACAAAGAGAAGCTTCGTTTAAGAGCTTACGGTGTTCCAAATCAAGATACGAAGGTGTATCTGGAAATCAAGAAGAAGGTATTTGGTCTTGTTAATAAAAGAAGAACGTCGCTTAAATTAAACGAGGCTTATGATTTTGTCGCCACCGGTATGGAACCGGAATTCAAGGATTACATGAATAAACAGGTGATTGAAGAGATCAAATATTTTCTGACACGCTATGATTTGCAGCCCAAGGTGTATCTGTCTTATGACCGAAAAGCGTTGTTCTGTAAAAACAATCGCGATCTAAGAATTACATTCGATACAAATATTCGCAGCCGCCGGTACGATCTGAAGATGGAGCAGGGTGTTCATGGCGAACCCTTGCTGGAGCCGGGGCAGTGGCTTATGGAAGTAAAGGCTGAGAACACGATTCCGGTCTGGCTGGCCAGAATGCTCTCAGAGCATCAAATGTACCGTACAAGCTTCTCTAAGTACGGCAACGAATATAAAAAAATGCTGAAGAACAGTAAAACAGAACGGGAGAGTGCCCTCTATGCTTGATTCATTATTTACCGTAGCAACTAGTACAGAGTTAACGTTTACCAACGCACTGCTAACTATTTTTATAGCTATTGTTCTTGGCGGAATCATTAGCTACACCTATATGAAGACGAATGCCAGCGGCTATTCGCAAAGCTTCACACTGACGATGGTACTGCTGCCCGTAATTGTGGCAATCATCATTTTGCTTATCGGCAGTAATGTTGCCAGAGCTTTCAGTCTTGCCGGGGCGTTCTCCATCATTCGCTTTAGAAGTGCGCCGGGCGATCCGAAGGATATCACATTTGTTTTGTTCACCATGGCTTCTGGACTTGCCTGCGGAGTGGGTTCCTTTGGATATGCAGTTTTGTTCACCCTTATCCTATGTGCCCTTATGTTTATCCTTAACCGGACTAACTTTGGCGTAAGAACAACGTCGCAAAAAACATTAAAGGTAACCATCCCGGAGAGTCTGGGATATGAGGAAGCCTTCGCTGAAGTATTCAATAAATATAATGTTGGATACGAGCTTAAAAAGATTAGAACAACTGAGCTTGGCAGTTTATATGAGCTGGTCTACGCTGTAACGCTGGGTGAGGCTGTGAACCAGAAGGAATTTTTGGATGCGATTCGTACCCGGAACGGTAATCTAGACCTCTCGCTGACCATGACTCCAACTGTTAATGACTATTAAGATAACGAAAGGATGGATGAAAAATGGATAAATATATAACCGGAAGTAAAGTAGGAATCTTGCTATTGTGTGCATTACTTATGTCGGCTTGCAGCACCAATTCCACAACAACACAGTCTGAAGCGGCGGGTACAGCAGCAGCCTCGGGAACAACGATAACTCAGAACGGGGCTGACACGGGAGTACAACTGGCAAGCGCCAAATTGTCCGATCTGGTGACGTTCGATGAAGAGGATTCTAATACAACTTGGACGGCTGACCAATCGACGGAAATTGCTTTGGCTGGAACAAGTGCGCTTGTTGACGGCACCGGGGCTGAGTCTAAGGATGGCGCAGTGACAATTACTGCAGCAGGAACTTATGTGCTGTCTGGTAAGCTGAGTGATGGACAGATTGTAGTTAATAATCAGGATGAAGGTAGTGTGCACTTGGTACTGAACGGTGTGAACATCACGAACAGCGATAGTGCTGCAATTTATATTAAAGAAGCAGGCAAAGTGATCATTACCTTGGAAGACGGGACGGAGAACTCCGTATCTGATGGAGCAACTTACGTGTATGCCGATGAAACTACAGATGAACCGAGTGCGGCTATCTTCAGTAAAGCGGATTTAACGATTAATGGTACCGGGAAGTTGTCTGTTTCCGCTAACTATAATGACGGAATTACGAGCAAGGACGATCTGAAAATTATGGGTGGCACTATTGAAATTAAGGCTGCCGATGACGGGATTGTAGGTAAAGATCTTGTCGCTGTACAAGACGGAAATATCAGCATAACGGCAGAAGGCGATGGTATGAAATCAACCAACGATACTGAGACGGACAAAGGCTTCATAGCAATAGCAGCAGGAACATTTGATATTACGGCTGGTAATGATGGAATTCAAGCTGAGACTTCACTTGTAATAGATGGCGGAACATACACCTTAGTTACGGGTGGGGGCAACGAGAAGGGTGAAGTGAAAACAGGTGATCAAGGGCAAGGTATGGGCATGAGAGGTGGCCGAGGTCAGGGAACAGGGGATCAAGCACCAGGAACAACAGGAACCTCAACACCTGAAACAAAACCAGAGACGATGCCAGAAACAAAACCGGAGATACCAACAACGGAAGCATCAACAACGACAACAACGGCAACAACTACAGGATCGGAAACACCAAGTACTAAAGGCTTGAAGGCTGGAGGAGATATTAGCGTGAACAACGGAACCTTTACCATCGATTCTGCTGATGATGCAGTGCACAGCAACAGTAACATTGCTATAGCTGATGGAGAATTCAACATCAAAACTGGCGACGATGGAATCCATGCGGATGCCTTGGTGGCGATATCTGGTGGCAAAATTGATATTACGAAGAGCTACGAAGGGATTGAAGGAGCAAACATCGAGATTTCCGGTGGCGAGGCTCATGTGGTTGCTTCTGATGATGGAGTGAATGTAGCAGGAGGTAACGATGAGGCGACTGTAGGCGGCGGGCCTCAGGAGCAGGATCAATTCAGCGATTCTGCTAGCAATATGCTAACGATTAGTGGAGGAACACTAACGGTGGATGCTTCAGGTGACGGGCTGGATTCGAACGGCTCCATCACAATGTCGGGTGGCACGGTTATTGTCAATGGACCTACCAATAGCGGTAACGGTGCACTTGATTTCGACGGTAGCTTTGAACAGAGTGGAGGAATTTTGGTGGCTGCGGGAAGTTCGGGCATGGCACAAGCACCGTCTGACACCTCTAGCCAACATGCAGTGAGCATGACTTTCCCTCAGACCCAGGAGGCTGGAACCTTGGTTCATCTAGAGGACAGCGAAGGCAACACAATCCTGACCTTTGCTCCTTCGAAGAGCTATCAAACGGTGGTGATTAGTTCACCGGATCTGAAGGACGGAGGTTCTTACACCCTCTACTCGGGAGGTACCTCGACTGGTAGTGAAGCGAACGGACTGTATACGGATGGTGAATACACAGGAGGAACAAAAGTAGTAGCCTTCGAAATTACAAGCAGCGTAACTTGGCTAAATGAATCCGGAGTAACAACCGCAAACACCAATCAAGGTCCAGGTGGCGGTGGTGGTGGAAACAGAAGACCTTAGTTTATAAATTGCATATCAAAAGCCACTCCAGCATTATTTTGGAGTGGCTTTTGATAGTTTGAGGTAAATCAGTCGCCGTTAACAGGGATGGAATTCTGTTTAATCGGTTGATTTGAAGTATTGATGATCACATTATGTGAATTAAAAGACAGAATCTCAATTAGCTGCTCTGCCATATGGTTAGCTGTATATTTAAATCCGCCTTTTACCCATTCTATGATTAATCCAAATAGAGCATAGGCGGTATAACTGGAAAACAATTCGATATTAACATTGGTATTAGTGTTATTAACTGCGACTAAGTCCCGCTTGGTGAGCTCCTTTAAGAGGTCGCAAATCCTATTTTGGAACCCTGGCAGAACATTGGAATTTATAATGATGGTATAAAAATTAGAGTAAGAGACCACATGTTCAAAAATCTTGATGCTCGAGGTGGTCAGCTCACTAACTATAAATTTATCGGTATGAAGATAGGGTTCTTTATAAGCCTTAATTAAATCCTCCAACACATCATCAATTAGCTCATTCAGAAGTTCTTCTTTGGTTTGATAATGTTTATAGAAGGTTCCGCGGTTTAAATCGGCAAGGGTAACGATATCGGTTATCGTAATGGTGCGGAAATTCTTTTTTTCCATGATTAATATCAATGCGTTTTTAAGCTCTTTACGCGATTTGCTAGTTCTCCGATTATTTTTAAGCAACAGAAGACCACCTAACTGTCTATTTTCTAATCCTATTTGAACAGAATCCTGCATTATATATATTTATGAACATTTGGTGTCCCATTTGTATATTGATAGTTAAATTTTAGAGGATTAAACTTGAGTAGTATAAATTTTAAGCGTTAAAGAGATTTTATATATTGATATTTACATTATAGATAAACGTAAAGGAGACTTCCAACATGAAACTTCAAGACAGAGTTGCAGTGGTTACCGGGGCGGCATCAGGTATGGGGAAATCTATCGCAGAGTTGTACGCTAAAGAAGGGGCGAAAGTGATTGTAGCCGATCTTAATCTCGAAGGTGCAGAACAAGTAGCTGCAGGGATCAACAGTAATGGTGGAGTAGCTAAGGCACTGAAAGTAAATGTTGCCCTAGTTGAAGATATCGATAGCATGATTGATACCGCAGTAAAAGAATACGGAACACTAGATATTCTTGTGAATAACGCCGGTATTATGGATGGGTTTGAGCCAGTTGGCGACATTAGCGACGAGAAATGGGATCTTATCTTTGATATCAATACCAAAAGTGTAATGCGGTCCACTCGTAAAGCAATGCCTATTTTTCTGGAAAAAGGAAAAGGGGTTATCGTTAATACCGCTTCTACAGGTGGCGTAAGTGGTGCCCATGCGGGAGCAACTTATACTGCCTCTAAACATGCTGTAGTAGGCTTGACGAAAAATACAGCTTTTATGTATGCCAACAAAGGGATTCGTTGTAATGCTATCGCACCGGGAGCTACTGCCACAAACATCAGTGCTTCAATGAAAAATATAAATGAATTCGGCGTGAGCCGTACACAATTAACACAGGCTGTGATCCCTCGTGTAGGTACACCTGAAGAAATCGCACAAGTTGCGTTATTCCTGGCTTCGGATGATTCCAGTTTTGTGAACGGAGCTATCATCGCTGCTGATGCGGGTTGGACTTCTGCATTCTAAATGTTGGTTGTCTACCTCTGCCTCAACAATTTATCCACGGAGTCTTAGGGACCCAGATGACGTTATTCGCAAATTTTCAGTCTTTTGAGAAGGGATTCGGACTCCAGAGACGCTATTTCATATAAATCGACCCATATTTGGTGTTTTCGCGCCAATAGCTGCAGTGGAGTCCGATAGCAATTCAAATATGGAATAATGGCGCATTTAAGGTCTGCTGGGTCCGCCAACCAATTTTTTCGGGCAAAATGTTATCGGATTAAACGAAGGAGTGCCCCAGCACGCTACCATTATGCCAAATGATGACCCAAACGGGATGTTACATAAAACTCCGCTAGAGATTAATCTAGCGGAGTTTTTTATACGCTTGATATTTCCAGGGGAACCCTGCAAAATAGAGAGAATGCTAACTATAGAGGAGTTATATGAAATGAACGATGTTATGGTGCGGAATCATGTAAAAGTCATTGGAGCAGGAGAAAAAACTATCCTTTTTGCGCATGGATTTGGGTGTGATCAAAGCATGTGGCAGTTTATTACGCCATCATTTGAGAAAAAGTATCGAATCGTTCTATTTGATTATGTAGGCTCAGGCCATTCAGATTTAAGCGCATATACATCGGATAAATATCATACTCTCCATGGTTATGTACAGGATGTACTAGATGTCATCGAAACATTTGAACTCAAGGATATTATTTTTATAGGCCATTCTATTAGCTCTATGATCGGTTTGCTTGCTTCAATCGAGCGGCCGGATTATTTTGATAAAATGATTATGATCGGACCTTCCCCACGTTATTTAAATGAGGGAGATGCTTATTTCGGGGGCTTTGAAAAAAGTGATATTACTGAGCTTCTGGATATGATGGAGATGAATTTCGCGGGCTGGGCTAGCTTTATGGCTCCACTTGCGATGAATAACCCTGACCCAATGTTGACTAAACAGCTGGAACGAAGTTTTATTTCGGCCGACCCTATTATCGCTAGAGAATTTGCGGAAGTTACATTTTTTTCGGATCATAGAGAAGATCTGCCTAAAGCGACAGTGCCTACACTCATATTGCAATGCTCGGATGATAGTATCGTTCCTATAGAAGTAGGAGAATATTTACATAGACACTTGAATAATAGTACGTTCCGGTTAATGGAGGCCAAGGGCCATTATCCGCATATTAGCCATCCACAGGAGACCATTACTTTGATTAATGAGTATCTTAGGTGAGATGGAGAAGATTATGGTGTTGAAAGGATATTTAGACAATGGATGACCGGTTAAAATATGCGCCATGCGGATATGTTTCCATTACCCATGAAGGAATGATCCTCAATGTGAATCAAACCTTTTTGGATGGGATGGGATATCAGCAGGTTGATTTGGTAAATAAACATTTTGAATCTATCATGTCTACGGCAAACAAGCTTATTTTTCATTCATACTTCTATCCTTTTATCAATCTGAATGGACATGTAGAAGAGCTATTTATCAATTTGAAGGACAGCAAGGGACAAGCCGTCCCTTACTTGTTAAATGGTAGACGCCTCGAGTGTGAAGGTGTAGAGGTCATTGATTGTATTCTCGTACAGATGGGCAAACGTATTGATTATGAGCTAGAGTTACGATCTGCGAAGAAGCAAATAGAAGAGGCCTATTGGGAAAAAGATCAGGCGCTGGCAAAGCTCAAACAAATCCACCTGGAAATCGAGCAAAAGCAAGCTGAATTGCTGGAGATGAATGCCGTTTTAGTAGAGCTATCTACTACAGACAAGCTTACTGGATTAAAGAATAGAAGGTTCCTGCAAGAAAAGCTGGAAGAGCAGATTGCAGCGTATCACCGTGATCAGGCGCCTTTTTCATTATGTATTTTAGATATTGATCACTTTAAAAATGTGAATGATACCTACGGTCATCAGATGGGTGATTATGTCCTGGAGAAATTGGCGAGTATCCTGAAGTCCCAATCTCGTAAAGAAGATATAGTAGCTAGGTATGGTGGTGAGGAGTTTATCCTTCTGCTGCCTAATATAGATTCATCGGATGCCAAGGCTATAGCGGACAATTTGCGGCAATTCATTGCCAGCTCCACTTGGGAGATTGGCAGGGTTACGGTAAGCGTCGGCATAGCTACTTTTGAAGCAACCGATACAGACATCACTCTTCTGGAAAAAGCTGACCATGCGCTTTACGCTTCGAAAGAACAGGGGAGAAATCGCGTTACGCATATTATGGATTTGAGTGAAAAGCTTCTTTAATCGGAGGCTTTTTTGTTATTTATAAACGATACATCCTCTTTGCTCTAATTGCTCTAATAATTCTGTTCTTCTTAAGCTGTGATTCCATCTTAAATCCAGTTTCTCTAATCGTCCAAGTTGTAGAATCGAATCCGGGATTTCTTGCAGATTATTATCTCTTAAATCAAGCTCAACAAGGCTGCTTAATTGACCTATTTCCTCAGGAAGCTGATTAAGTTTATTTTTTCTAAGGTTCAGTCTTCTTAACTTGCTTAAATTACCGATAGATGAAGGCAGCTTAGTGATTCGATTATCACTTAAATCAAGTATCCGAAGTTCTTCTATAGCACCTAAATGTTCTGGTAACATGACCAGTTGATTACCATAGAGATGGATCTCTCTTAGCCCTTTTATTTGTGTGATCGAATCAGGTAAACATTCTAGCTGATTATAATAAAGCCGCATTTCAATCAGACTGCTCATTTCGCCTATACGGGCAGGCAATTGCTTGAGATGATTATCTGTTACGTTCAGATACTTAAGTTTCTGGAGAATACAGAGCTGCTCCGGCAGCTGTTCGAACTGATTATTGCTTAGGTATAGAAAAGAATCCAACCCCTGCAATCCGCCAATGCTCTCCGGCAACACCTTCAGCCGATTATGGCCTAAATCCAGCATTCTTAGGTGAACTAAGCGACCGATGTTCTCGGATAACTGTTCGATTTCATTGCCCGCATAATTAAGTACCTCTAATTCGTCATGAAGGAAGAGCTGATCGGGAATCTCTTTAATATGATTGTTGTACATGCTCAGTTCTAGTAGCGGATTGCTCTCAAACACGACATCTGGCGTTTCAATAAGTCCTTTTCCGTCAAAATTATATTTCATGAATGGATCTCCTTTGTAATTTGTATTGGCATCAAGCCTATGTGACAACGTTACGATAGAATATAACAGGATGATGATTTATTATCAGTATGTTGGCATACAAAACTATGGAATCTGTTAGAAAGGAATAATGAGATGGAAGCTTCTTTTTGGACTGGCACTCGCTTTTTTCAAGGTTTACCCTCGGAGAAGATCGAGGCGGTCTCAGGATTATTCACTTATAAGGCATATTCTAAGGGGACCATGGTGTTTGCAGAATCAGATCCGGGGGATTATGCCTACATTATCTATTCGGGGATTATAAGGGTGTACGCTACCACGAAAGGGAAAGAGCATACCGTAGATCTTTTTGGAAAAGGCGATTTCTTTGGCGATCTGGAAGTGATCCATCCCTCCAATATAAGAGTGCTGTCTGCGGTGGCTATGAATGATACTGTATTATTTGAGATTAAACATGAGCTTTTTAAGCAGATGCTTGCCGATTACCCGTTGATTAAGGAGCAATTGATGCTGCTGCAAATGGACCGTTTATTTTTATCGAATCGGTTATTACATGAAATGAAATTTCATGATGCGAGAGCGCGTGCGATATTTACGCTGAGAAGACTATACCAAAGATTTGGAGTAGAGGAGCAAGGCAAACAGAGGATTGATCTTCGATTGACCCATCAGCAGTTCGCGGATATGATCGGAACGTTAAGGGAGACGGCTACCCTTGTGCTTAAAGATCTGCAAGAGCAAAAGATTATTGAGATTCAACATCAGCAGATCACCGTGTTAGACGCGACATATTTACTGGAGTATACGGATTTCGATTGAGAAGAGCCGTTCCGGGATCTTTTTCAGAGAATCGATTATTAAAGGGGTTATGAATATGGCTTGTAATCATTGTGTAGTAAGAGAGCTGAATTTTCAAATCAAGCCTCATGGTGAGCTTAATCTTAGGGTTTTACCTAAGGTTATTCATCACTTGAGTAGAAGTAATACGATACATAAGGTAGAAGAAAATGTGATTACGATTAAGGAAGCTGAAGCGCGAGATCTTCTAGATTTCTGTAACGATCATATGGAGTCCGGGAAAATTGAATTTCGTATAGATGACCAAGCATGGAGACCTCTATCCGAGATGTCTACTGTAATGGATATGAAGTGGATTGATGAGGTTATCACTAAGGGTCTTGTTACTTGTTACTTCCAACCGATTGTGAACGTAAGGGAAGAGATTTTTGCATACGAGCTTTTATCGAGATTTAAAAAAGAAGATGGATCCCTTATCTATCCTAATGAGATCTTTGCGGCAGCACGGAATCGTGGGCGTTTATATGCTTTAGACCGGTTATGTAGAATGACTGCCGTAAAATATGCTGCGCCCTTAAATAAAAAAACGTTTATTAATTTTATCCCTACATCAATTTACGCTCCAGAGTTCTGCTTAAGATCAACGGTTGAATTGGCTAATCAATTAGGTGTCGATCCCTCTCTTTTTGTCTTTGAAGTTGTTGAAACGGAGAAAGTGGATGATCTCGCTCATTTGAAAGCTATTTTGACATATTACAAGGACCGGGGATTTGAATACGCTTTAGATGATGTTGGGGAAGGCTTCAGCACAATCGAGATGTTATTGGAGCTTAAACCTCATTACATGAAGTTAGATATGAAATATGTTCAAGGCGTGTCCAGTGATCCGAACAAACAGAAAATAGCTAAACAATTTTTAGAAAAGGCTTTAGAAATCCAATCTGTTCCTTTAGCAGAAGGTGTGGAGTTTAGAGAGGACTTTGAATGGCTTAAGCAGAGTGGTTATCAGTTGTTTCAGGGATATTTATTTGGAAAGCCTGATCCTATTCCCAAACAGTAATCCTAATGAGTATATATCGGTCCAGAGGATGAGATGAATTTCAGGTCAGAGTCTGAGTACAGCCAACCCCCGGGGTTGTATAATTTAGGTAATTTGAAAAGGGGGACGGGATGGATATGAAATGGCATCAATTTGTAACGCGCTGGGCGGATTCTAGGGGCTTTGATGGACGAGAAATTGATTATCAATGGCCTTCTCCCTCATTTCCGGTCATCAGTATTCGTAGTAATTTAGGGCGATACTCAGGTCAAAAGTATGGTCATGGAAGTAAACCCCGTGTAAAGACAGCTGTTGGTTTAATCGCTATTGGAGATGTAGCTGTCGGATTGATTTCCATAGGTGCGATAAGCGTGGGCGTACTTTCCTTAGGAGCAATATCACTGGGAATGTGGTTAGCGATTGGAGCAATAGCACTTAGCTGGCTTGGCTTCGCAGTGGGAGCGATTGCGATTGCAGGAGTGGCTGTAGGAGCGATCGCAATCGCGGAAAAAGCGTTGGGGGCCATCGCCATAGGGGATACGGCGTTTGGTGCGATAGCGATAGGCAGGATCGCTGGGGGTGCCATAGCTATCGGACAATGGGCATATGGTGTAATCGCAGTTGGCGAACATGGTTTCGGATTAATTCCCATCACGGGCGATGTGTGGAATTGGTTCCGGCGTTTGTTCGGATCGGGGAGTTAATTAGACCTCCAGTCCTAAAGGATCCCATTCTCTTCCGGGATAGTCGATAAATAATATCTATCACATGAGAAAAACTAATTGCAATTACCTATACTCATTTCATACCAATTAATCATGCGATCAGATCTAGGCTTATGTTACTCTTTGAATGTATTCGAAACTTCATAGGCAAACCTATGGAAATGTAGGGACGCAAAGCTATAGGGACTAAGGTTATCATAACTATTGTCAGCCAGCTGCCAAAGAGTGTGTAACGCTTTTTGTTAAAATATAAGAAAGTATAAGTTATACACCTATACTTAATATCTTATATTTCTCGCTTAAACGCTTACCGTCCTTATAAGGACGCCGAAGGCGTTTATGCTTGTTAAGGTTTAATAAAAATTAAGTCTTAATTTTTAGGCGACTTTATACGCAATCAAGCTACTCTTTTGGGGTAGTTTTTTTTGTGCCCATTTTTGGGCACTGGAGAGATTCATATGACATCTGGGGGTAAGAAGAGATGAAGAAAATGATTGCGATCGCTACATCGGCGGCCATGTTGGCCAGTTTTTCGAGTGAGGCAGGTTATGCTTTAGCAAGTGAGGCAAGCAAGGTAAATGTAACAAAAACAGTCGCGCAAAGTAAGGTCAACTTATTAAGCAACGCTTCGGTTATTCCGTTTGAGCTGTACGGCAAGGATGTTCTAAATGCCTATAATGAGGTTTTTAGAATGAATCCAGCAAATATTAAAACCATCACAAATAACGGTGGCAACTACTCAGGCTCACCTATAGCTAAGGCTATGGATGGGGATATGAGCACGCATTGGGAGACTGGCAAACCGAATAGTTCAACGTTTACGAATGAGGTTGTGTTTGTTTTCAATGAGTCCACTGAATTAAATAGAATGGTCTACGCCGCTAGGCAATCTGGTGCTAAAGGTAAAGGTTTTGCTCAAGAATTTGATATCTATGGCTCCACTACAGATGCAGGCGATTTCACACTCGTGTCTTCTGGAGAATATAAAGGCTCAACCGGTGATGTAGTGGAGATTCAGTTCGCACCTACGGCTTTTAAGAGATTTAAATTTGTCTTCAAAAAAGCCAACCAAGATTGGGCGAGTGCGGCTGAGTTTTCTTTTTATAAAGAGGATAGTGTCTCTGCTAAAATGAAAAATTTATTTACAGATGATACCTTGAGCCAAGTTAGTGCTGCCTTTAATACGACAGAGAAATTAACAGCTTTAGAGAATGAAGTGCAGGCACATCCACTGTATACGCAGTTTAAAGAAGAGATAGAGAATGCAAAGATCCTTTTGGAGAACCATCAGGTAGATGCAACGGCAGCCAAGGTTTCGAAGCTAAAAGGGTATGGTACAGCCTATGAAAATGCCTATAGCCAAGCTTATAGAATGCCAAATGCAAACGTATCAAAAGTAACGGTGAACGGTGGAAGCTACCCAGGTACGAAGCCTGAATATATGCTGGATGACCAGCCCACTACGCATTGGGAAACGAACAAAAACAATGATGCAAGCTTCACGAATGAAGTCGTGTTTGAACTAGCGCAAGCGGAAGTGCTGGACAGAGTGGCTTTTTTGGCTAGAGATAACCGCAAAGGATTCCCAGAGGCTTTTGAAATCTATGCATCAGAGACGAGTAAAGGAGAGACCTTCCAACTTGTATCTAGCGGAACCGCGATTAGTACCAATGATTTTCTGGAATTTAAATTCGAACCGACGAAGTTTAAAAGATTAAAATTTAAGTTCACAAAAGCTAATATTAACAGACCTTTTGCGGCTGAATTTAGATTTTATACAGAAGATAAAGTAAGCGAAGCTGTAAATGGTATTTTCACAGATGGAACGATGAGTGCGGTTGTGTCTGCTTATAATAACGTTGCAAAAATCAATGAATTGGAGGAAGCGACAAAAGTACATCCGCTCTATCCAATCCTTAAAGATTCATTGGAACTAGCTAAGAAGCTGGTTAATGGCGAGGTTCAAATCGAAGGTACCATCATAGAGGCGGAGCAGCGTGGAGATATGAAAAAACATGCTCAGCAAAACCTGAGAATAGGCTTCGGCACGAACAACCAGCCTACAGGACTTGCGGCAATGCCTGGCGAGACCATCAATGTTTATGTGGATGCTGCTTCGGGTGATAAGTTGCCTTCTTTGATCTTTTCTCAACAAGAGGGAGCTTGGAATAGTTGGGCTAGGGGCGTACAATTGCGTGCGGGCAAGAACACTATAACTGTACCTGAAATTGCAACGACTAGTGCTTATGCTCATGATGTAACTAAGGGCGGAACCGTTTATATCGTAAATCCCTATACAGCTGAGGAGCAAGGGAAGGCGCCACTGATCCGCTTCGAAGGTTTAGAAAAGATTCCTTTTATGACCAAGACCACGGATCCAGAACAATTCAGAACCTTCTTAACCACATACAAACAAAGATTAGACGAAGATAAAGCGGCTCATCCAAATGTTCAAGATCGCAAACTTATCGATGTGGTAGAAATGGCCAGCGATCATGTTATTTTTACAGGAACTGCGACTGAAGCGTACAACAAATTTATTACGCAAGGAAATAACCCGCTGGATACCGTAACTGGGTATGACACCTGGATGAAAAGCATTTTTACCTTCTATGGCTTGGATGGCAGTAGTGAGATTCATGATGCCAAGCTAATTCGTGAGAATATTCGATTGATGCAGCCTTATGGTGCGATGTATGCAGCGGGAGATCATACAGGGATCCAACTTGGAACAGTAGGAACCATGTTAGGTGATTTTAACAAAGCTTATCCGGGCTGGGGACTGAATCACGAAATTGGGCATCGCTTGGCTATGGGTGAACGGGAATATGGCGAAGTAACTAATAATATGGTGTCTATGTTTATGTCTGTCGCGGCGAATTCGATAGATAATCGTATACCGTATGAATCAGATATCTATAAATATGTCCTCGAAGAAAATAAAGTGGTTATGAATCAGCAGGGCTTATTTGCACAACTCGGAGCCTATTGGCAGCTGGAGCTGGCACATCCGGGATACTGGACAGAGCTGACCAAGCTATATCGGGAGCGGAAGGTCACCCTTCCCAACGGTGACAATTCCAAGCAGCAGTATTTGGTGGAGTTCTCCTCCGAAGTACTGGGATTAGATTTAAGCAGCTATTTTGCCAGACATGGCTTCACTGTGAATCCTGAGACAAAAGCGAAAGTAGCCAAGTATCCGGCACCGCAAAAGTTATGGTATTTAAATAACTCGGTGATTAATTATGAGGGAACTGGAATAGCGGATAAAAATCTGGCCATTAAGGTTAATATCACACCTAACACCACGGCTAGAACGAACACGTTAAGTTTCAGTATAGATAAAGAGCTTAAGCAAGATTTCTTAGGATATGAAGTGTATAGAAATAATGTGTTAGTTGGTTTTACAGGGACTGACCAATTTGTGGATCAGAATGTAGATGCGAGTATCAACTATACGTACAAGATCGTCGGTTATGATAAAAAGCTGAACCCACTGAAGCCCGTACAGGTTAAAGCCTTTAAGCCAGCCTTGTCTGTTGAAGATCAGCTCACTTTAAAGCTTAATCAAACCTTTGATCCGATGAGCTATGTAAAAGCGGCTAACTATCTAGGAAACGATATTACTGCAGATGTCTCTCTGAAAGCCAATAACGTTGATGTAACGCAAAAAGGCAACTACGAAATTGTATATGAAGTGAAAAGCGAAGGGGTTACGGAAACGAAAACCACACAGGTTACGGTAACGAGCGACTACGCCTATATTTCCGATCTCAATGCCAAGTCAGTCGTTGTAGGCTGGGGTGAATTAAAGAAAGATAAAGCCGTTTCCGGGGGAATCATAACCCTTGTTCGCCAAGGATTGGCTGCGACATACGCGAAAGGGATTGGTGTTCATGCCAACTCTGAGGTAGTTTACGATATTGAAGGTAAGGGTTACGACTTCTTTGAAAGCTACATTGGGATCGATCAAGCCATGAAAGGGAAACCTTCCTCGGCTACTTTTGCAGTGTATGTGGATGGAGAACAGAAATTTGAGAGTGATGTTTTCCGGGCAGGAACAGAACATCAATTTGTGAAAATCCCTGTGACTGGCGCAAGAGAGGTGAAGCTGGTTACAACAGATGCTAAGGATGGCAATGCTTCAGACCATACGGTATGGGCCGATGCGAAGTTCTCGAATAATTCAAGCAAACCTATCATTACAGTGCCGGAAGAGACAACCTTCGTTAAGCTGAACAGCGAATTTGATGTGTTGAGCGATGTTACGGCTTTTGATACGGAAGATGGTAACTTAATTGGAGCCGTTGATGTAAACCCAAATGGGTTCACATCAAGCAAAACAGGGACTTACAACGTCGAGTTTTCAGTCACAGACTCAGATGGGAACTCCGCTGTGCAGGCCAGAAAGATTGTTGTATACAGCGCTAGTAAATACCTGAGTGATGTAGATTGGCAATCGGCAAAAACGGATTATAATGTGGTTCGAAAAGATAAGGCTAGCTCTAACAATCCGATTAAGCTGCTGGTAAATGGCGAGGTCAAAGAGTTCGCTAAGGGCTTAGGAACCCATGCCAGCTCTGAAATCGTGTATAATCTGGCGGGTACAAACTATGAATATTTTGAAACATATGTAGGGGTTGATAGAAATATCCCTGAGCAAAGCAACTCCAGTGTGATTTTCAAAATCTTTGCCGATGGGGCAGAGGTTTATAACAGCGGACTGATGAAATTTGGTACAGAAGCCAAGCTTGCGCGGATACCTGTTAAGGGGGTAAGTGAATTGAAGCTGGTGTTAGATAATGCAGGTAACGGAAATGCTTCAGATCACGGTGATTTTGCTGATGCGAAGTTTATGATCTTGAACAATACACCAGAGCTTACCATACCTAAATCTGTCTCAACCAAAGTGGGCCAAGTGATTGATATCAGTGAAAGCTATTCGGCAATGGATTCGGAAGACGGTGACTTGACGGCTCAAGTGAAGGTCACAGGTCAAGAGCAAGTTAAATTCAACCGGGCTGGAAAGTATCCAATCACTTACACAGTAACAGATAGTGATGGAAATACGACCACGAAGATTAGAACTATAGCCGTAGTAGACATGACGGACTTTACGTATATGACGGATTACGACTGGAACTCTACTCAGAACAGCTATACTGCACCTTTGAAGGATAAATCTATTAGTGCGAATACGCTGAGATTAACAGATGAGAACAATCAGGTAGTGTCCTATGAAAGAGGAATTGGAGCGCACTCTAACTCGACGATTGTATACGATCTAAGCGACAAAAACGTGGACTATTTCACTTCCTATGTAGGTGTAGATAGACAAATGTACGGTTCTGTTGGTTCGGTGAGCTTTGAGGTGTTTGTCGATGGAGAGAAGAAATTCGATAGTGGAGTCATGAGTTCAAGAGATCCGCAGAAATTCATTGAATTGGATATTAATGGAGCAAAAGAACTGAAATTAGTTGTCACAGACGGGGGAAATGGCAACGGATCTGACCATGCTACATGGGGTGGAGCCAAACTACATTTTGCGAATGGAGATCACTTATTCACTGGAGATCTGGAACAGGCGATTGCAGCGGCTAAAGCAATTTCTCTAGAAGGCTTCACACCTGAGAGCATCGCGGCATTTACGTCCAACCTCTCGACAGCAGAGACAGTGTTGGCTAACTCTTCTGTTACGCAAAGTGAAGTAGACGAAGCTGTAGCAGCGTTGCAACAAGCAACCGAAGGTTTGGTCCAAATAGATCTTACGAAAGAGATTACTGTGGCGGACCCGTATTTAAGTGCTTCGATCAAGACTACATTGGGCGTAACTGGAGAACTAACGTTAGGGGATATGTATAACCTTACAACGTTAACCAGCGAAACCAGAAGAGCCAGATCCTTGGAAGGTTTGCAGTACGCAAAGAACCTAGAGACACTTGATATTACTGGAAATGAAATTACAGATTTCTCCCCATTACAAGGGTTAACTAAACTAACGAGCTTATTGGCCGACCCACAAGTGTTAGAGGTAGGAGAATTTAAGGGACCTGTGGTTGAAGTAGCTAATCTGGTGAGAGGGCTCGATGGCAGCAAAGTGATCCCTAATTCCGCTGGGGTAAGAAACACTAGAACATCTAAAGAAATTGTGTTTGATATGAAGGAATGGGCTGCTAATCCGGATGTGTTCACTATTGACCTATCAAACGAGGAGAAAGGAACTTACATGCTGGGGTTAACTTACCAAGTCGCAGGTAATCTCGTGCAAATCATTTCTTTTATTGATAATAATTAAATTCCCAAGAAAACAGGCGGATTGTGGTCTCTATAACCATGGTTCGCCAGTTTTTAAATGAGGAAGTTTTTATGTAAAAATATCCATTTTGTCATGTGACAAAAGAAATGACAACGCTCACTATAAGCGGTGTAGTCTTTTAACTATACTTAATCAGAAATGCGCCAAATTTAAATGAATACTCTAATTGAAGCTTTTTATACAAAGAAGTAAATAATGTATGCGGTTTAGAGAGAGGTGTTTCTGTGAAAATCATCATTGTAGATGATCATCCTTTAGTTAGAAGAGGGCTGGCATCTGTCATTGCAATGCAATCGGATATGCAATTTGCAGGTGAAGCTACGACTGGTCCGGAAGCACTTGATGTGATTGAAGAGACAAAGCCAGACATTGTCCTCATTGATCTTAAACTTGCTGATGAATCAGGACTGGATGTCATTAAGATAGCACGTACCCGCGGCATTGTTAGTAAATTCATACTGTTGACTTCCTCTGCGAGCAGAGAGGATTTTTTGAGGGCTGAAGAAGTACTGGTAGACGGATATGTACTGAAAGAGGCACTGCCGGAGGAATTACTCTTTGCTATCCAGTTGGTGTACAAAGGGAGAAAATATTACGATCCTGGCCTAATGGAAGAAAAGATGCGAATGAGCGCCAGCAGTCCAACAGATGAATTGACACCAAAAGAGAAGGAAGTCCTGATTCAGCTTGGACAAGGTGCTTGCAATAGAGTGATTGCCACACGTCTTTTTATCAGTGAATTTACGGTGAAGAAGCATGTCAGTCAGATTTTAGCGAAGCTGCAGGTTACTGACCGGACACAGGCGGCACTGTGCGCCAACGCGATAGGATTAACGAAATATGAAATGTCTTACGAGTAGAACGGCAAGATCAGATGTTATAATGGCTTTAACTACTTTGCAAGATTGAGTATTCTGTCTAATTGTAATTAGGGAGTGCTGTTGATGTTTGAATTGCCAGGATACCAAACCTTAGATCTGATAGATAATACCGCGGATATCAGATTATACAGACTCCTACGTCAAGAGGACGGCCTAAGGGTTATCGCTAAGACAACAATAGGAGAATACCCGGGAGCTGCCATGGTCGATGCTTTTCGTCATGAGTATGACATGCTTAAGCGACTTTGCGGACGTGGTGCAATAGAGGCGTACAGTTTGGAAATTATGGCGGACCGACCAGTCCTTCTCTTAAAAGATATAGAGGGGAGTACTCTTGGGCAGATCCTGCGTATGCCTGTTAATTCACTGGGTCTTCCAGCGCTGCTTCGGATCGCTACAGCCATTGCTGATTGTCTTATGCAAATTCATCGTGAAAAAATAACACTAAATGAACTAACCCCCGCTCATCTAATCGTCAATCCCATTACTTTTGAAGTGAAATTTATTGATATAAGAATGTGCTCTACCGAAAACATCACGAGTCCTTTGTCACCGTTAAGCGGTCGGCCCGATGTTCTGCTTCCTTATATAGCTCCAGAACAAACGGGACGAACCGGAGTCAAACCGGATTACCGTTCTGACTTTTATTCGCTTGGGATCATCCTGTATGAATGTCTCTCAGGCAGCCGCCCCTTTGAGCTGCATGATGTTGTTGATATTGTATATCGTCATCTTGCAGATACACCTGAGCCTCTGCACCGCAAGTTCCCCACTATCCCTCTATCGGTCTCTGATATTGTTGGTAAATGCATGGAGAAGATGCCTGAAGCGAGATACGCCAGCGCATTAGGCATTAAATCGGATTTTGAGGAATGTCTATCCCGTCTAGAAGAATCCGGGCATATTGAGCCTTTTCCACTAGGAAGCTGGGATATCCCAGAGCGGTGGATGGTATCAGGACGCTTCTATGGAAGACATCTTGAGCAACAAAGCTTAAGGGAAGCGCTGCAACGAGCATCACAAGGTGCCGTAGAGACGGTCTGGATTAGCGGGGAGAGTGGTATCGGCAAAACAACCTTTCTAAAGGAGACCCTTAGAAATACAGTCTCTTTGGATGGTTTCTTCGCCAGAGGCAAATTCGAATCCCGACATACCTCACTCCCTTATGGCATCTGGCATCAAGTCATAGAAGAGTTGGTTAGTCAGCTGCTGATGGAAACAAAGCTGCAAGTGGAAGTTTGGAAGCTGCGTATTCTACAAGCAGTGGACAATTACGGTCAGTTGCTGATCGATTTTGTTCCTAAGCTTGAACTTTTGATTGGCCCACAACCCTCCGTGCCTTCACTGCCACCGCTGGAAGCTCAGCATCGCTTTCAATTAATCATGAGCCGATTTATTCAACTCTTTCCTCATGAGGATCATCCATTGATCTTGGTATTGGATAATTTGCAATGGGCTGATGATACGTCGCTGCAATATCTCACTTCGCTTATAGAGGATACGGCAACGACTCATCTGCTAATCGTGCTTTCCTATCGCAATCGGGAGATTACAAGGCTGCACCCACTCAGTAGGCTGGAAAAGCATCTGATTGACCGCAACGTAGCGATGAGCAGAATTTCTTTACAAGCGCTTGAACTCACCGATTTAAAACAACTGCTACTTGATGTTATGCGTTACGAGGCAGCTGACTTGGACGAGCTGGCGCGTGTGCTGCTTCATAAGACAGATGGAAACCCGTTATTTATTAAGCAATTCCTTCAAGATTTGATAGATGATCAGCGAGTGGAATTTGATGAGAATATTCGAAGCTGGAAATGGGATCTCCAGCGTATTACTGAATTAAATGTTCCCGATAACGTAGCTTCATACCTTTCAAGTAAATTGCAACAATTTCCTGAACAGACGGTATATGCACTTAGCAGAGCCGCATTCATAGGCAGCCTATTTGATTTACGTACACTTGCTGATATTACGGAGACCCCGATAGAGGCATTGAGCGAAGCGTTGGCGGTTGCTGTACATGGGCGCTTGTTGCAGCCCGTTAACGGGGAGGAATATCCGCATTATAAGTTTCAGCATAACCGCATTCATCAGGCAGCATATGCCTTTATTTCCGAAGAGGAGCGTTCCGAGCTGCATTGGAAGATTGGTCTGTTATTGCTAGGCCGCAGCCCGCTAAGTGAAGGAACGACCCTATTTGAAGCTGTCCAGCATTTGAATCAGGCACTTACATGGTTAGACCGCCCTGAACAGAGGCTTCAACTGGTAGAGCTGAACTTACAGGCAGGGGTAAAAGCGAAGCAAACAACCGCACATGAGACAGCCTTGCAATATATGCTTCAGGCAACGTCATTATTAGCGGAGCAGAGCTGGGAGGCGCAATATGGGCTAACCTTCCGGGTATTTCGTGAGAGGGCGGAGCTCGAATATTTATGTTCCCATTTTGATACGGCTAATGAATTATTCCATCTGTTAATTGATAAAGCTACGACAAATATGGATAAGGCTTACGTCTACGCAATGAAGGTGCAGTTGGAAGCAAGTAATGATAACCACGAAGAGGTGATCTCCTTAGGCCAGCATACCCTATCGTTACTGAAAGTGAAGCATCAATTTGATCCTGGGTATGTTCAATTGACGCTTCAATGGTTGCGATTGCGGCGTAGACTCAAGAAGGTCTCACTCGAATCGCTTACTCTTTTACCTCCAATGACTGATGAAGCACGTAGAATCGCAATGTCTACTTTAGATCATTCGAGCAATGCTTGTTTCTACGTCAATCGAGAAGGGTGGCTCGCTTCTTCCTTCACCATGATTGAATTAACGCTTGATTATGGGATGACTCCGGAGGCTTCCATTGGATTCATAGGTTATGCAATGTTTCAATACTATTACTTCCGTAATGATGAAGAGACATTCAAATGGGCCATGCTGGCATTCAGCTTATCCGAACCCTATCCGAAACAGCATATGACAACCTTAGCTGCGTTCGCCATGTGCTACGACAGCTGGCGGCATTATGATCCTGCTATGCTCCATACATTTACCGAGAAGGCTGGTAAAGTGGGACTGGAATCAGGTGACTTATGGAAGGGCAACCAGAATGTGCTGATCAACTGTGCCTCCCTTTTGCAATTTGGTCATCCTCTCGGCGATATCTATGAGCGATTAATTACTCATTCCGGAGATTTGCTGCGCCATAACAACAGTCTTCATTGTAAGCAGGCTATTGTAGCGGCGGCCATTCTTGTTCGACTGACAGGTTATCGCTCTATAGATGATCCCTTTCCCATCGCGGAGATTAGCGAGCCTGATTTTGCAAAGTCGGTTCATGGGGACACCTTTGATTTTATACAAGAAATGGTCTGGATCTATCAGTATTTGACGGGCTATGTATTTGGAGAATACCGAGAAGCCAGTGAGGCATTAGCCAAATCAGCGGCCATTATAAAATCACGCGAAGATGGCTTAGACAGTCCCATGCAGATCATGTATGAATGTTTAGTCTGGGCTCAGTTGTATGAGGAATATAACGCTGAAGAGCAACGTACATATCGGGCAAAAATGCGTAAATGCTTGAAGAAAATGAAAAATCTTGCCATGCGTTGTCCGGGGAATTATCAGCATAAATATCTGTTGATGAAGGCTGAGTTAACTCGTCTATCGCGAGATCCCCGCCAAGCTGAAGCGTTGTATGAGCAATCCATTGAGACCGCCCGGGTCCACGGTCATATTCACGATTTAGCGATGGCGGCGGAATGTTATGGCAAATATGGGCTTCGTCATGGCAAAATGCATCTGGCAAGAATCTATATGACTGAGGCCTATGAGGCTTATCTGCAATGGGGCGCAAAGGCTAAAGCGGCTGACCTGGAGCAGCAGCATCGCCATTTGCTGCATATTAAACGAGAGCCCGGGCTCGATCGTGTGGATTCCCTTTCTGTGGTAATGTCTGCCCAAGCATTATCGGGCGAGATGGAGATGAGCCGATTATTGGCCACGCTGATGCGAATCATGCTCCACAATGCTGGGGCAGAATATGGGGCTGTTATTTTTGATCATGACGGCAAATGGATGGTGGAAGCTTATGGGACCTCAGAAGCCCAGCATATCGAATCTGTTCCACTTGGGGAAGAATCGGGGTTGGTCCCGGCAGCGATTATAGCTTACGCGGCAAGAACACAAGAACAGGTTGTATTACATGATGCGCTCAGTGAAGGGATATTTACACGTAATACTTACGTTAGGAATAATAGACTGAAATCCGTTCTATGTCTCCCCATCATGAATCAGAATAAATTGGTTTGCCTGCTCTATTTGGAGAATAATCTATCGCCGGGTGTATTTACTCCAAGCAGACTCGATGTGCTCAAGCTGCTTGGTTCACAATGCGCAATCTCAATCGCTAATGCCAAGCTATATTCGGGAATCCAATATCTCAAAAAAAATCTGGAGGATCAAGTGGTAGAAAGAACTCGCAGCCTGGAGCGTTCGATGCGGGAAACATCTGCGGCTTTGGCCGAAGCTACTGTTTTTGAGGAACGCAATCGTATTGCCCAAGAGATTCATGATATTGTCGGGCATACCCTTACATCGACGATTCTGCAGATTGAAGCTGGCAAGCGGCTGCTTCAGAAGAAGGAGATAGACAGCGGCTTTCAGCGTCTGGCAGAAGCCCAGGATCTTGTGCGGCATAGCTTGAATGAAATCCGCGGCTCTGTCCATATGCTGAAAGAGGACAGGTATTCTGACCTAACCGTGATGCTGAGGCAGTTGATTAAAGATACAGAACGCAATGCAGGCGTTGTTGTTCATGCAGTTATTTATGATCTGCCGGAAGCCATGTCAACAGCCTATAAAAAGGCAATCTATCATGCTTTGCAGGAGGGCTTAACTAATGGGATCAGACATGGAAAGAGTGCCGAGTTCCATTTTAGTCTGGAGTCTGTTGGAGCGAACTTGCAGTTTAGACTCAAGGATTGTGGGCTAGGGATGAGTCCAATCGTGATGGGATTTGGACTTAGGACGATGAAGGAACGGGTTGAGCAACTGGGAGGCAGCTTATCCATCGATTCAGAAATGGATGAAGGCTGTTTACTGGAGATTGATCTGCCCATGCGAAGGGTTGTGGATAGAACATGAGTAAAATAAAAATTGTAATTGCCGATGATCAATTGTTGACGCGGGAAGGACTTCGCACCATTTTGGATCTGGAAGATGATATGGAAGTGGTCGGTGCTGCCAAGAATGGAGAAGAGGCTTGCGAGATGGTGGAGGCACTCCAGCCTGATCTGGTGCTGCTTGATATTCAAATGCCAGTTATGGATGGCCTTAGCGCCTTGAAACGAATAAAGCAGATTCGGCCGAACATCTTCATTCTGATCCTGACTACTTTTATAGAGACTGATTATATTGTAGAGGGAATGGCCTACGGAGCAAGCGGTTATATGCTGAAGGACATGGACGCAGATAAAATGATCGCTTCGATTCATGATACGTTATCCGGGCAATTTATTCTGCCAGCTCCGGTAGCAGCCAAACTGGCGTCGAGGATGAACAGGTTAACAGAGGACTATGAACATTGGCAAAGATCGGGTCTGGATCGTATCAGTCTGACAGAACGGGAAGAAGAGCTGGCACAGCTCATTATCCGGGGACTGAATAACCGTGAAATCGCCGATACATTACATATTGCAGAAGGTACGGCGCGCAATTATATTAGCAATCTTTATAGCAAATTAGAAGTGGTTGATCGGGCCCAAGCGATTGTGCGACTGCAAGCTATTTTGTAATAGTTGTTGCTGTTAACGAATTACTGTCGGGGCCAAATATTCAAACAGCGGGAGATTCCTCAGTATTCCAAATGTAACGGTCAGAATCAACATTATAGTCATAATTGCCTGGCTAAGAGGCCGGATTTGCTTCTTATTAGTAATCCAATACAACATATACAGAGGAGCTAAAATAAACAGCAACGGGTTAAATCTAAACGCTTGAATAACGTCGAACTTCAGCAAGGAAAGAATAACTCTTGTGACTCCACATCCGGGACAATACAATCCAGTCCATTCATGAAATGGACAAGGGATACTAATCTTGGTTAAGGGTATCCATGCTTTGAGATAAACTACGCCGACGAGACTTAAGGACACACCCCAAAATAGTTTAGGATGTGTCCTTTTATAAGTCGTAAACTTATACCAGTTTATTAACATCGGATTGTACCAAGGCATACGTGACAATACCCAGACCAAAGAGTGTCAGGATCACATAAAGCACTGAATTATCTGACGGGTATTGGCCGCGCTGTCTTTGGGCTTCAGCAATATGTTTACCTACCTGATAGGCCCAAATGAAGCTCCAGATCCCACACGTAACCAACGTTAAAAGAAAATGTTTTCCTCCTGTAAATGTATAGTCCCCACTCAGTTCGCCTACCTCATTGGTTAGAACAATAAACCAATATATTGTATAGAGCCCACATGTAATTAATGACAAAATAATGGCGAATGCAACACTTCTGCGACTAATCATTACTCACTCTCCTATGTATTTACATAAAAATTCGACATTTCCATCTTATTGAATTAGGAAAAAATATACAAGACAATATTTGAGAATTACTGTCCGCTGTCGAAATCTAGACAAACTTACTGCTGATATCTAGTGGAAACCTTACCAAATATGAAATATACTTTTGAGGCTATGCACTGGAACCACAACTAGATTTACATTAACGAATGGAGGACACTTTGATGTCTACTTTGCCAAATTGCCCGAAATGTAATTCAGAATACACTTATGAAGATGGTAGTTTGCTCGTCTGCCCGGAATGTGCGCATGAGTGGAGCCTCGACACAGAGGCTGAAAGCAGTGAAGAGAACAAGGTTGTCAGAGATGCCAACGGAAATATTTTAAATGATGGAGATGCTATAACTATTATTAAAGACCTTAAAGTAAAAGGAAGCTCATCCGTTCTGAAGATAGGAACAAAGGTGAAAAACATCCGTTTAGTGGACGGAGATCATGATATTGATTGCAAAATCGATGGTTTTGGAGCTATGAAATTAAAGTCCGAGTTTGTTAAAAAGATCTAAAAAATAAGAATCAGCTTAACTTCAACAGAAGTAGGCTGATTCTTTATTTTAAACGTTATCTATTAATCTCAACAATCTGATTTCGTCCGGCATTTTTTGCTTGATATAAGGCTTTGTCCACAGATTCGAATAAATCATTTAGTTGATTGGTCAGGCTTTCTGTATATTGAGCTGCAAAATTACTAATGGACAGCAGTCCCATACTAACAGTAATTGATAGGGCATGAGCAACATCCTCTACATGTACTTTATTAGCTTCTATTATAGATTTGATATGTTTTGCCAAGTGGTTTGCTTGTGTTTGATCTGTATTTGGTAAGTATATGATAAATTCTTCTCCGCCATAACGCGCCAGAACATCCGTCTCCCTCAACGTTTTCTTAATTACCTCTACCGTGCTGCAAATGACCACATCACCGATTAAATGGCCGTAATTATCATTCACTGTTTTGAAAAAGTCGATATCCAGAAGGATGATAGCAAAAGGCTGCTTGAGTTTCATATTTTCTATGATCTCATGCTCTAAGTGTAACGTTAAGTAATGACGATTATAACAACCGGTTAAGCTGTCCGTTATGGCCATCTGCTTAAGTTTTTGGTTGGTTTGCGATAGTTCATTCTGGATTTCAGTTAATGCAGCATTACGCTCTTGCAGGGTCTCGTTCTGGTGATTGGTCTCGGCTATGAGGCGATGCAGCTCGCTTCTGTCCTGAAAAGTAAGAATGCGTCCAACCCTGATTCCACCTACCACAATCGGCGCGGCAGTAATGTTAATGTATGCATTGAGTGAGGTGTAGAATAGTTCAACCTCGGTTCTCTCCATGGGCTGGTTCAAGTATGTATGAAGGAATAAATCGAAAGCTCCGGAAGTTTGCTCCATGGGTGCGATGGTCGACACGTCAAAGCGAGCACCGTTTTGTAGATTGATTCTTGGGAAAAGCGAGCGATTGATTTCTACTACAGTCTCACTATCATCCAGTACAAGAATTCCTTCTGTAATTGTGTCAATGATATCCTGATGGGCGATGGTTACGAGATCAAATATTTTATCCCGATGAATAGCAATTACGAAAAAAATTGCCGAGATTAAGATCCCCAGAGAGGTCAGCCCCGGAATAACTGGATCAGATTTAAGCAACACCACATTAAGAAAAACATCCAATAATATAAATACCGTTAGCACCAGCACCCCTTTGAGCACATGAGCAACCTGTTTTTTGATCCGCTGTGTAGTGTTTGAGACTAGGGCTGAATAGATGATATACAGAGAAATCATTACGCTGGTGGTTAAGAAGATAATAAGCAGCCAAAAAATCGGACCATAATATCTTTCGATATATCCGCCGTTCATAGGGAGAACAAAATTTCCGTTTGGATTAGCGATCACTACTACTATGATCAATGCTGCGAGAATGTATAGGATCAGCGTGTTCTTTTTTCGAAGGAGATGTGAATTTCCAGTGAGAAGTATCGTAAAAAGAAGCCAGCCAATCGTTAACAGAACCGAGTCGATAAATGCGAGCTTCACATAAAACAATTGAAACCTGGGATTGTCGGTTGTTTTGATAGCAAATTGACAGAAGGGCCATAACATCATAGTAAAATGAAATACTAAGTATGCTTTATGTAGGTTAGTGATGGTTACAGACGCAAATATGTAGATGAACAAAGCGAACAAAACAAAAAATAATAATAAATCAATCCATGTCATGATATTCATTTCAGTGACACCTTCTCCCACCCGGTTAACAGTTCTTTCATGTTACCTTGAATTTTAATGGTTTGCCATATGATCATTTGTTCTACGAGAACGGCTATTTGTTTAAGAGTGTTTCAACATATTCCTTCAAAATCCTCTATTTGTAAGCGTGGTTTTGCAAATTTTAAGGATGAGTTTCTCGACAAACTGGGGTTGGACAGAATGATTAGCTTTTTTAACCTTAACTTGTGTTATAATCAAACAAACAATTTAAAGAGGAAATTATAGTTAAGGGGGATTTGTAAGTGGAAATAGGAATAAGCACGTTCGTAGAAACAACACCGGATGTCCAGACAGGTGAAGTGATAAGTCATGCGCAGCGTTTGCGCGAGGTCGTAGAGGAGATTGTGCTTGCAGATCAGGTGGGTTTAGATATATTTGGCGTGGGCGAACATCATCGTAAAGATTATGCGGCTTCTTCTCCAGCAGTTTTGCTGGCTGCGGCGGCCTCACAGACGACACGGATTCGGCTAACCAGTGCGGTTACAGTACTTTCCTCTGATGACCCAGTACGTGTGTTTCAGGATTTCGCTACTCTTGATGGAATCTCAAATGGACGCGCAGAGATCATGGCAGGCCGGGGTTCTTTTATCGAGTCGTTCCCGCTGTTTGGGTATGATTTGAATCATTATGATGAGCTGTTCGATGAGAAGCTGGACTTGCTGCTCAAAATACGGGAATCCGAAAAAATAACATGGAGCGGTGCGCACCGTCCTGCCATTAATAATCTGGGGATTTATCCGCGTCCCGTGCAGAATCCTTTGCCAGTATGGATTGGCAGCGGGGGAAATACAGAATCTGTAATTCGTGCGGGGTTACTAGGATTACCGCTTGTGTTGGCTATCATTGGTGGCAGTCCGCTACAGTTTGCTCCGCTAGTGAAGCTCTATAAGAAGGCTGCAGCACAAGCGGGACATGATGTGTCGAAGCTGCCCGTTGCTTCACACTCACACGGCTTTATTGCAGAGGACAATCAGCAGGCTGCCGATATGTTCTTTCCTTCTACGCAAGCTAGTATGAATGTAATTGGCCGGGAACGCGGATGGGGTCAATACACTCGTGCAAGCTATGATGCGGCACGTAGATTTGAAGGCGCTTTGTATGTAGGTGACCCGGAGACCGTTGCTGAGAAAATCATTCACCTGCGCAAGCAAGTAGGCATCACACGTTTTATGCTGCATGTGCCGCTTGGCACGATGCCTCATAAGGATGTAATGAGAGCCATTGAGCTATTGGGTACCCAAGTAGCACCCATTGTTCGCGCTGAAATATCGAGATGGGAAGCAGAGGTTGAAGCTAAGTAGTAACTATGATCTTACTAAATTATTGATGCTGTTGATAATGGAGGGGGAGATGGATATGACAGAGCACACTATAGCGAGCAGACTTGAAGCATTAGGAATTGTCCTGCCTGAGGCTAGTGAACCCGCGGCAAAATACGCTAACTACGTAATTGTTAATGGCTTATGTTTTGTATCGGGAAAAGGACCGGCGGGCCATCCCAAAGGAAAGCTGGGACAAGACTACACTACCGAAGAAGGCTACCATTTTGCACGTTTAACGGGTATAGAGATCCTTGCCGTCCTTAAGACAGCTTTAGGTTCTTTGGATAAAGTGAAAAGAGTAGTCAAAGTTCAAGGCTTCGTTAATGCAGATCCCCTCTTTGAAGAACATCATAAAGTGCTTAACGGTTGTTCAGATTTAATGCTGGAGGTGTTCGGAGACAAGGGTCTTCATGCTCGTTCTGTATTGGGTGCTGTTTCTGTAAGGGACAATCTTCCGCTCATTATTGATTCCATTTTTGAGGTAGAGGAACCTGTCTAGCGGGCTCCATGAGGGCATACTTAAAAAGAGGACTGTGGTACCGAAAGGTGATCGCAGTCCTCTTTTTTTAGGTGCTTATGCTGTAGCTAGATGCTCACCCCAATATTTGTAACAAAACTAATTACCCTTTTTTTAGTAACAATAGGTGCACATATCAATCAACGAGGTGATGACATCATGAAGTTTCAAAAGAAAGCTATGTTACTTTTACTACTTACATCTATGCTCTATACTGCTCCGGCCTATGCGGGGACAACGCCTCAGACTCCGGTTACAGCCGTCTATCTGGATGATCAACAGCTACAATTAGAGGCTCAGCCCTTGCTCGTAAACGATACAGTACTAGTCCCTATGCGCAAGTTATTTGAAGCTCAAGGGGCAAAGATTACTTGGAATAATGATACCAAGACCGTTAAGGCAACCAAGGGAGACCTGGTGCTGACCTATCATATTGGCGATCAAGCAGCGAATAAAAATGGCCATTCCTTAAGCGTAGCCGTTCCCGGCCAGATTGCCGGCGGTTATACGATGATGCCACTGCGTTTTGTCAGCGAAGCTTTGGGCAGCACTGTGAAGTGGGATACTGCTACTCGTGCTGTTCGTATCTACTCGGCAGTGGATTACGATACGACAATTCTATATGGAGTTAATCTGCGAAGTTTGCCAGATTCGTCAGCCCAATCAACGGTTCAGCAAATGTTGTCGGCAGGAGATAAGGTACATGTGGTTAGAGAAGTAGATGCTTTATGGTTAGAAGTGCGAACGCAGGATAACAAGAGTGGATATATCTCTGCTAAACCCAAATATAGCAATTATACGAGTGCTGCTCTTGTAGAGCGGCAGGGAAACGAGCTGCTTGCTTACGGAGAAAAATATCTGGGAACGCCTTATGAATTTGGCGCTGCTACTGACCAGACGTCAACCTTTGACTGTTCTTCTTTTGTAGGACATGTATTTAAGGATATGTTGGCAATTGACCTGCCACGTGTCTCTTACAATCAGGCCAAAGAGGGCAAAGAGGTTGGAATTAACGAGCTGCGCAAGGGGGATCTGTTATTCTTCAGTGCACGTGGACTTGATATTGGACATGTGGCGATTTACGCGGGAAATAATCAGATCCTACATACGTACTCCAAGGAGCTTGGCGTTCATTATGAAGCCTTAAGTGACAAGTGGAAGAAACGTTTGGTGACAGCTCGCAGATTGTTTTAGCTAGGTAATAATTAGGCTATAATTATCACGGTGAAGAAGCATCCGAATACATTTGGGGGATGAAGCAGATTGGCTAAGACCATAGTAGAAAAGTTGAAATCCCCTCTCCATTAAAATTTATCAGAAAAGAACTCCAGCAAGATGTGTGGAAAGCCTTAAACACCCTATCAGAAGCTAATCGTATAGTCACAATTCTCTACTATATCGACAATTACAAGGTTAGGGAAATCGCCGATTTCCTTGATTTATCCAGCGAAGCTGTTGAGAGTAGACTCCGTAGATCAAGAGCGATCTTAAAAAGGGAGATGTTGAGTACAGTGAATAATAATCTTATTGAAAACAAATTACAGGACGAATTTAAGAAGAGAGTCTTTCAGGATGAAAGAATGACTGAAACGAATTTTCGCCGTGTGGCTATGGGCCAGAGTGAATTTGATGATATTGATATGCATAAGACAAACTTCTCCAATGTAAATATGGAGGGGACCGGATTCGATAATATTAATATGAGCAGTACCACCTTTAATGACATCAATATGCATTCTGTTAAGTTTAATGAAGTGGGGCTGTGGGAAATAGAGGTTAGTAACAGTGAACTAGGAGAGGCTTATTTCCACGATATTCATTTGTACGGCAAAGGCAATAAGTTTGAGCGATGCCAGCTGAACGGGACATCCTTTGTAGATTGTGATCTTTCGAATGTGGATATAAGAGACTGCAATCTTTCAGGCGTCACAGTAAATGGTATTTCATTAGAGCTATTGTTAGACAGCTATAATAAAAGTAAATAAACTATATAAATCATAGATTTAATTGGAAACCACTTCTTTCTAGGAGTGGTTTTTGAGTTTAGGGTATAATGGATGAAGAGTGTACAGCACAACCTATAGGAGTGAAAAATAGATGAAGCGCATCACCATTTTAATTGCGGATGATGAGGCGGAAATTGCCGACTTGGTGGCCTTGCATTTGCAAAAAGAGGGGTATCATATCCTCAAAGTGTCCGATGGAAGGGCAGCGGTACAAGCCATTGAGTCGCAAACGATAGATTTGGCGATTCTGGATATTATGATGCCGGGGCTGGATGGTTACGAGGTAACCCGCCATATTCGGGAGCATCATCATCTGCCGATTATTTTTCTGAGTGCTAAAACTTCCGATCTTGATAAAATCACCGGACTGGTTATGGGCGCAGATGATTATATGACCAAACCGTTTAACCCAATGGAGCTGGTCGCCCGGGTCAATTCCCAGTTGCGGCGCTCCATACAATTCAGTCAGCCCGCTGCCATACCTAAATCGGTGCTAGAGGTTCGGGGATTGATGATTTCACCGGATGAGCATACGGTTACTCTTTATGGTGAGGTTATTGAGCTAACTCCAAAAGAGTTTGATATTTTGCATTTATTGGTCAGTCATCCCAAGCAGGTGTTTAGTGCGGAGAACATTTTTCAACAGGTATGGGGCGATGCTTATTATGAGAGTGGGAACACGGTCATGGTTCATATCCGTACCTTGCGCAAAAAGCTCGGTGAAGACATCAATAAGAATAAATTCATTAAGACGATCTGGGGCGTTGGATATACTTTTAATGGGTAAAGCCAGTGAGATTTATTTATTTTAAGAAAAACTTTATATTTGTCCTGCTTTTTCTTTAAAGTGTCTTCGTTATTCTATTCCTATCAAGGAAATGGGAGGACATTGCTGATGAAGAAGTGGGGCTTTTTGGCGTTGGTTGTGTTGTTGCTTGGGTATGCAGCGGCTCGTTATTTACCGAATACGGGTAATTTAGGATACGATGATAAGATTCGCAAAGAATCTATTAGAAATAACAATAGTTTAGAGGTAGTAACACAAGATCAAGTGTATCAAGGGGATTTGTTGCTGGTGAACAAACAATACCCGGTACATGAGGATAGTGTGAAGTCTGATATCGTGACCTTATATGAGCAGGCGGATCTGGTGCAGGGTTATGGGCTGCTGGATACCTCGATTCGTTTGTCTGAAAGTGTAGCGCATAAATTCAATAAGATGGTCAAAGCTGCCGAAAAAGAGGGTGTGAATCACTTTTTAATTAGCAGCGGGTACAGGGACTTTGAAGAGCAAGAGAAATTATATCAGGAAAAAGGTTCGGACTATGCTTTACCGGCGCAATATAGTGAACATAATTTAGGATTATCTCTAGATATCGGGTCGTCCCAATCAGAAATGAGTAAAGCGCCTGAAGGAAAATGGCTGCAAAAAAATGCCTGGAAATACGGCTTTATTCTCCGCTATCCGAAAGACAAAACCGAGATTACGGGGATAAAATATGAACCCTGGCATTTCCGTTATGTAGGGTTGCCGCACAGCGCCATTATTCATGAGAAAGGGCTTGTGCTAGAACAATATTTGGATTTCTTGAAAGAGAACAAAGAGATTTCAACAACAGTAGACGGCAAGGCTTATACAGTAAGTTATTTTCCGGTATCCAAATACACTACGATCAAAATTCCACAGGAAGGGCAATATATGACGTCAGGCGATAACATGGATGGCATAATTGTTACTACATATTAATGACTAAAGAGCCGAAAAAAAAGTCTGCTATAAACCTTTTGCTGGCAGCTATATTTATCGTCTATATGTATTTTTTAATCCGAATTATTTTATTTAAAGGTGCACCGGTGAACTTATTATCGCTTTGGGAGCAAGCGGGACGTATGTTTGAACATCCAGACCGGATTTTTAATCGGCGAGGCAACTATATTCCTTTTAAGGAGATCTCCCGGGGGATGGACGATCTGTCGCTTTCAGATCCTTTTTCATCGATTAATTTAGTAGGGAATTTGTTGGCCTTTATTCCGTTTGGGATCTTGGTGCCCATGCTGTTATCGCAAAAAGTAAGGCTGTTTCGAAGAGTTTTCTTCCTCTCGCTGGCGCTGAGCTTCTGTTTTGAATTCACACAATTAGTATTGTATATCGGCACCTTTGATGTGGATGATCTTATTTTGAACACTGGCGGCGGGGTGGCTGGTTACTGTATCTATAGACTGTTGACTTCTTTCGGATGGATTGCATCTATATCAAAGCGGTGTTAGTATTTGTGGATATAGATCTAGGGTAGAAGGGGCATGGTATGAAAAAGCGTATTTCGGATATTGTTTCCATCATTGTAGGAGCTTTGTTATTCTCCTTGGCCGTTAATTTGTTTGTGATTCCGAACGAGTTCGGTGAAGGCGGGGTCACGGGACTGACTATGATTACTTACTATTTGTATCAGTGGTCACCCGGTATTGTTAGTTTGATTCTTAACGCTTTATTATTAATTGTGGGGTACAAATTTCTAGACAAAACTACGACGGTATACACGATTATTGCGGTGTTTTTCAATTCGTTATTCCTGATTCTTACGAAAAATTGGAATATTGGCAGCGATGAGTTGATAATTAATGCAATATTCGGGGGTATCTTCTCAGGTGTGGGTATCGGGCTAATTATACGAGTGGGTGGAACGACTGCAGGGTCAACCATCATCGCCAGAATCCTACATAAATATTTGGACTGGAATGTTAGTTACGCGCTACTGCTCGTTGATTTAATTGTGGTGTTCGCTTCGTATTTCATCATTGGAGTACAAAGTCTGATGTTTACGATCGTGATGCTCTATGTAGCCACTAAGATAATGGACTTCATTATTGAGGGAGTGAACCCTAAGAAAGCTGTTACGATTGTATCCCAAGAGCAGGACAAAATTGCTGAACAGGTTAATGGAATTATGGATAGAGGCGTCACAGTAATATATGGCCGTGGGTACTATACCAAGACACCTAAAGAGCTGCTGTATATTGTGATTAGCAAGCAGGAAGTGACTATGCTTAAGAAAATCGTCAAATCCATTGATAAAGAGGCGTTTATTACCATCCACGATGTACGAGATGTATTCGGAGAAGGTTTTGTGGAGCTGTCAAAATAATAAGATAAAAAGCTATCCCGGAAGCTATAATGGCTGCTTGGATAGTTTTTTTGATTTCGGGTACGTTATTGTGATGGATATCATTGCAATTATTGAATCGTTCACATTTTTTCAATTTCCCGTGTGATTGAACGCACACTATGGGATGTTCAGCTTCTATATGCTTTTTATAGAGGAATTAATTTATTGCAGGAAAGAGGGTATTTAGATGTTAGATCAACAAACCATTGAAATCATAAAATCAACGGTGCCCGTATTGCAGGTTCATGGGAAGACCATCACAACTACTTTCTATGGCATGTTATTTGAAAATCATCCGGAGTTACTAAATATATTTAATCATGCCAACCAACGGGAAGGTAAACAGCAGACTGCACTTGCTAACGCCGTACTCGCGGCGGCAATGAATATTGATCAGCTGGGAAATATTTTGCCTGTGGTAAAACAGATTGCGGAGAAACATCGGGCATTGGGAGTATTACCTGAACATTATCCCATCGTAGGTGAGACTTTGTTAGCTGCTATTGGGCAAGTACTTGGCGATGCGGCGACGCCGGAAATTATTGATGCTTGGGCAAAGGCGTATGGCGTGATTGCAGATGCCTTTATTGGTGTCGAAGCAGAGAAGTATCGTGAAGCTGCCGAAATTCCCGGGGGTTGGAGTGGATTTAGAAACTTTGTGGTTACTAAGAAGGTTAAAGAAAGTGAACTTATTACTTCCTTCTACCTTTCTCCTGAGGATGGAGGGGCTATAGCTTCTTACTTGCCGGGTCAATACATCACGGTTCGTGTTCAGCCTGAGGGAGAGGAATACACCCATGTTCGCCACTATAGTTTGTCCAGTGCGCCGGGACAGACGTATTACCGCATCACAGTTAAACGGGAAGGTGAAGGGCCGGATAAACCGGCTGGAGTCGTATCTACTTTCCTTCATGATGTCGTACAAGTGGGAGCTATATTGGAAGTAAGCTCGCCAGCAGGTGATTTCGTACTAAATAAAGATAGTGACCGTCCAGTGGTTCTTATCAGTGGTGGGGTTGGACTAACCCCTATGGTAAGTATGCTGGAGACATTAATTGCTACGCAGCCAGAACGAGAGGTAACGTACATTCATGCAGCCATCAATGGAAGCTTGCATGCTATGAAAGAAATGGTGGCGGATTTGGAGCAGTCCCATCCTACCCTACGATCCTATGTATGTTATGAAACTCCAAGTGAAGGAGATACGTTCCATAAAACAGGTTATATTGATCTAGCTTGGTTGCAAGAAGTAACAGACGTAAACTCTGAATTCTATTTCTGCGGACCGACTCCTTTTATGAAGGCGATATATAAGGCTCTTAAGGAATGGAAGGTGGCTGAAGACAGAATTCATTATGAATTCTTCGGCCCGGCTGGAAGTTTGGAAGCCTAAGCTGTAAAACCAAAAGAGCGTCCCAGTCCTAATGACTGTGACGCTCTTTTTTACAATAGAAGTTTATTTGAAGGCAGCGAATGGGTTAGTTCCCTTTGGTAATATTGAACTGAAATTAAAGGTGTACGTAGGAATTCCAGCCGCATAAGGGGCAATTTCGTACTGTTGGTAGAAGATTGCAAGGCCACTCTCGGAAACGTAGAAGTTTGGTTTTTCTGTTAGTCCGCCAGGTGTATCTGGAAAAGCTAGCTCCTTGGTGCTTTCCTTCAACATTTTATCTAATTTTTGTTTGTAGTTTGGCTCTGCCTTCAGCAGGTCCTTAAGTTCAATTGGTTTGCCGTCTTTCAGCGAGAAGGTAAATCCTTCACGAAGGGCTCCGCCATGTGCTCCACCAGTATAGCCATATTGATCAGTCACGATGCTCAGAACCCCTTCACGGTTAAAGGAGACGACAAAAGTTTGAGAGAAGTCATATTTATTCTCTATAGTACCATCTCTACGGCTAGCCTGTTCTTCACTCTCTGCGACGAATTGTTCAGCTTGCTTTTTGAAGATCGCATTAATCTTAGTCTGCACTTCATCCGTTAAGCCACTGATTTTTGGATACTGTACTTTGATACTGGCATTTTTATTGCTCTTATCTAAGGTTTCAGAGGTAATTTTGATGTCATTCATTACTTTTTTACTTAGATCAAGTGATTTCAATGAAGGATTATAAACGCCTTGCACTCCTAAATAGTCAGACAAGAGTTTGAACGGAACATAAATCCGGTCGTTGATGACCTTCACATCATGACTGCCGGTCATGCTATAAATGTAATAGCCATTCAGGGTTGTACTAACACCGTAATCTGAGACCTCCATGTCCAGCTTCATGGAATCGCTGCCTACACTATAAGTTTTGGTGCTTGCATTATAGTTAATGGAGAGGCCAAAAGCATCCCGTAGTACAGTTAAAGGGATCATGGTGTTGCCGTTTACTATTTTCGCTTGCTGCGATAAGGTCTGGCCTTTATATTTAAGCACTACAGAGGGTTGCTGTGCGGCTTGTTTTACTGTACTTCCTCCGGTAGCTGCGGCTTGAACTGAAGTTCCTCCTACTAGTCCCGACCCTCCAAGCAATACTCCAGCAGCCAAGATGGCTGAGGTCCATTTCATACTTTTATTCATAACTTAATCTCTCCTTCCCAAGGATGGGCTTATGTAGTTGCAATATGATATTTTTTCCTCTATCACTCCTACAATTATACCTAGGTCTCAAATAGATTTGATTACAAAGGCGGTTACAGTGTTGTTGCATAGATATGCAAAAGGTATATACTTTTTAACCATTTTGTACGATTAAGACACTAGCATTAAGAATGTAAAGTAATTACGGTGACCTCGGGGCGACAATTAAAACGAACAGGCATACGAGTTACTCCTATCCCGCGAGTGGTATAGACCTGAAGTTGGCTGTTGGGCAGTTGATATAATCCACTTGAATATTTACTTCCGTGAGGCGGGGTATATAAAGCTCCGACAAATGGAAGCCGCACTTGGCCTCCGTGGCTATGGCCAGACAATTGCAGATCTATAGGCAGCTTGCAAAAGTCATCGGCGAAATCAGGTTCATGGGCAAGGAGAATTGTGCAAGCCTCTTCCGGGATATGAAGCAGCGCTTGGGCGATGTCTGCTTTTCCGACCCAAGGATCATCTATTCCGGCAATATAGAGCTTGTCCGTACCTTGGGTTAAGACGATATGTTCATTATGGAGCACGTGGAAGCCCGATTGTGTTAGCCCTTTCGTTACAACCTTTCTGGTCCCAAAAGCATCATGATTGCCTAATACTGCAAATTGTCCAAAAGGAGCCCGCAACTGAGAGCACAAGGCTACGGCTTCTGAAATATAATCGGCTGAATGATCTAATAAATCGCCGGTGAAGCAGATCAGATCTGGCTTTACCTGTTGAATTTGCTGCGCTAGCTCCGTTAAAGCTTGCGGCTTGGAATATACCCCCTGATGTAAATCGCTAAAATGAACGATACGAAAATCGAAGGCTGGAGAAAGTCTAGGGAGTGTAATATCTACGTATTTGATTTCCAGCCAGTAGGGTTCGATCCAATGTGAATAGATACCGGATGCACCAGCTGTTCCAAGAAGGCCTAGAGTTACTTGAGCGCTTTTCTGTAGAAATTGTCGTCTGCTAATAGTATTCATAAACAAATCATACGCGGGGATTGTTACTCTACTATGACAATATTCATTTAATAACCCATTGTGACGATAAAACTACATATACATTTTTTTTATATGGGAGATGAAGAGATGAGTATTATCGATGCCTTAGTCCTCGCAGCACCTTATTTCAAAAAGATTCACTCGCAGGATATTATGATTGGAATCACGGACAGGGAGATCTTCCATTATTACGCACCAAGTAAAGTTATTGATCTCGGATTGGTTAAGGGTAACCCTATCCCTCCTGAAGATCTGTCGCTTTCAAATGGACTGAAAGGTATAGCAAGCTCTAACCGAATCCCAGCAGAAATTTATGGAGCTCCTGTAATCTCAACATGTGTACCTATCTACGGAACGGATGATGATGTAATCGGGGTTTTTGCCATTGCCTATACACTAGAGAACGAGAATAAGCTTGAAGGATTCACAGATGAGATTAATGAGATAAGCAGTCATCTAATGGAGATGGTGCAGAGCGTAGCTGCCCAATCTCAGGAATTATCAGCAACCTCGCAGCAAATATTAGATAATACGCGTAGAGCAGTAACAGAATCACAAGAAGTGAATAAGGTTGCCGGCTTCATTCGTGAGATTTCTGAGCAGACGAACCTGCTTGGGCTGAATGCGGCAATCGAAGCCGCGCGTGTAGGAGAGCAAGGGGCAGGTTTTGGGGTGGTCGCTACGGAAGTACGCAAACTGTCCGTTAACACTAAAGAAGCAACCCATAATATTGAAAAATCACTGAGTGATGTTCAAAAGTCCATTAAGCAAATGGAGCAAGAAATTGAAGCGATCTCTGCTTCTTCACACTCACAAGCAGAATTGGTCACTGAATTCAGCGGTGTCATTGAGCGCCTGAATAAAGCGAGTAATGAAATGACGTCCTTTATGCAATCCATTATCCAGTAGATAGTGAATGCATAAGATGACTTCACCCAAACCATGCTAGAAGAGAACAGGCGCATTTCAGAAGGGAGCGTATTTCATTTATGAAACAACCCGATTCCAGTCTGCAAGCGAATGACAATGTAACTCAAGCCAAAAATTCTTTGGGCAAGCTTCATTTCTCTGTCTCTCAGGCACTTAGTCATCCAACAGAACAGACTTTGGCACAGGCTGAGAACCGCCTGGCACATACTGAGCAGGCGATTCAGCAAGCTCAGGACTGGCTAGGTCCTCAAGGTGTGGAGTTGGCTGAAGAACTGTTGACCGAGGATAAGAGCAGACTTGCCTCATTGAATAAGCAAGGGAAACGTTCAGAGCGCTAAATGTTCCTGCCGCAACCTGTGAAGCTCCAAGCTTCACGGGTTGTTCTTATGCGCTGTTCCCTGAAAGATGTGGCATAGGAAGAGGGATGTTATACTGGATTGAGAGTTTAAGCAAGGGTTTAGATGGGGGATAAGGGATATGAATGGCAAGCACATCGAAGAATTAACCCGGCAGGCGGAAGCTTTCATTCGACAATGTTACGCTGAACTAGATAAGTCTGAAGCCGAGACGGATCATCGCATCCTAGCCGTACATGAGGAAATTAACCAATCAGGCAGTTACACACATACAACGGAAGAATTAGCGCATGGTGCAAGAATGGCCTGGCGCCACAATAGCCGCTGCATTGGGCGTCTTTTTTGGCAATCCATTGAGCTAATCGATGAACGCCAAGCAGAGACTGAGGAACAAGTTGCTGAAGCGTTGCTGCGACATCTGGAAAAGGCGAACAACGGAGGACGTATTCGTTCACTCATCACGGTCTTCCGCAGCGGAGAAGATCCGAATCAGCGGATTCGGATCTGGAACCACCAATTGATTCGTTATGCCGGTTATCCTGGCGATGAAGAACACGGACGTGCAGGCGATCCGGCATCGGATGAATTCACAAAAATGTGCCAGCAACTAGGTTGGCAAGGAACGGGTGGCGATTATGATGTGTTGCCGTTAGTGATAAGTATTGGCAACGGGCATCCCTGCGTTTTCCCTATTCCTGATCACTTCATTCAGGAGGTACCGTTAACACATCCTGAAATTGAACGTTTTGCTGAGCTTCAGCTTCGTTGGTATTCTGTACCCATTATCGCGGACATGCAGTTGGAAATTGGCGGTATTCTGTACACGGCTGCTCCTTTTAACGGTTGGTACATGGAGACTGAAATCGGCTCGCGTAACTTGGGGGATACTGGACGATACAACACTTTGCCAGCTATAGCTGATGTGATGGGACTGGATCGCTCCAGCAACACAACGCTTTGGAAGGATCGGGCGCTTCTTGAGCTGAATCGCGCAGTGCTGCATTCCTTCAAGCAAGCAGGGGTCAGCATCGTGGATCACCATACAGCAGCAGATCAATTTGTTCGATTCCAGCAACAGGAGAACGAGCAGGGGCGCCAAGTCTCAGGGCGCTGGTCCTGGCTGATTCCGCCTATGTCACCTTCGTCTACACCGATTTGGCATGATCGTACGTTAAAAGAATATGATTTCAGCCCTCGTTTTCTTTATCAACAATCATCCGTCGCAACCTGCCCGTTTCACTAGCTAACGAAGGCAGTATATAGGTCGCAACTTTAATCTGGATAGAGGCATTTTCCTCGGAAATGTCTCTTTTTGTTTGACTATAGAAAAAGCGCCAAGTTCCCCTCCTAAGGAAACTGGCGCTTTTTAGGCTTTTAAATGATCCAGAAAAATTTGTTTAAGTAGCTCAAGCTGATCGTCGGAGTCTAGATCCGATTCCAGCAGGAGAATGTTTTTTTTCATCGTTAGTTTTCTGGAAAAGAGGGCAAAGCTATTCATGAGCGTAATTAAGGTCTCTTTTACGGGGAGACCCGCACGAATAGAGCCGTCTTCTACCCCATTTTGAATGATCCTGGAGTATTCATGCCAAATTTTGCGGTTGAGTGCATTGAAGCTCAGAACATCCTCAACAGGTTCATTTGAGTGTGAGGCGTAGCTTTCGAAATTGACCATAAAAATAATACTTAGATGATTTTGATCCTGAATAAAGAAATCAAATAATTTCTCGATTTGTTCAAGACAAGTAAGGGGCAAGTCAGCTACGTATTTAAAATGATCGAGCATAGGCTCCAGCATTCGGGTGGCTACAGCCACTACGAGTTTTTCTTTTCTGGGAAAATAGCGAAATAACGTCGCAATCCCGATATTGGCTTCGCTTGCGACATCTTGCATCGTCGACTTTTCGATTCCTTTTTGTGATAATACTCGTTCTGCGGATTCGAGGATCGTAATTAATCGTTGCTGCTTACCATCGGATCTTTCTTTTTCGTATCGTGTTTTAGGATTCATGAGGGCTAGACCCTTCCATTTTTTGATTGGGATTTTCAATTATTAGTATTATATCCACCGTTTATTGGATTAAGCAAGGAGTGGTTGTAGTTCTTTTGTAAAAATGATATGATGTATATCACAGTGATAGTGTGACTATCATCACTCAAATATTATATCACAATACGATTATAGAGGAGACCTAATTATGAATCGTCTAACTAATAAAGTGGCAATTATTACAGGTGCAGGCAGCGGCATGGGCCGTGAAGAAGCCCTTTTATTGTCCAAAGAAGGTGCTACAGTTGTAGCCACTGATATTAACGAGGCTGCCGTACAAGCAGTTGTGAAGGAAATTGAAGCAAATGGTGGTCAAGCAGCAGCTTATGCACATAATGTGGCTTCCGAAGAAGACTGGATCAAGGTTGTAGAAGATGTGATTAGCAAGTTCGGGAAAATCGACATTTTGGTAAACAATGCAGGGATCTCATTCCCGGTTCAATTGCTCGAATCCACTGTTGATCAATGGAACAAAGTAATGAACATCAACGTGAGCAGCGTATTCCTTGGCATGAAGCATGTTGTTCCTCAAATGAAGAATAATAAAGGTGGTTCCATCGTTAATATTTCATCCATCGCAGGTTTGACTGGCAGCAGCGGTGCTGGTGCTTATACAGCTTCAAAAGGTGCAGTTCGTATGCTTAGTAAAGCAGCGGCTGTAGACTTTGGTAAAGATAACATTCGTGTGAACTCTGTTCACCCAGGATTTATCGAAACCCCAATGAGTGCTGAATTTGTAAATAACGAAAAAATGCATAGCTTCTTTATGTCTCAGACTGCGCTGCCACGTGTTGGACGTGCTTCTGAAGTAGCTGAAGCTGTATTGTTCTTGGCTTCTGATGAAGCTTCTTACATTACAGGTGTTGAGCTGCCGGTTGATGGCGGAGTTGTAGCTAAATAATAATCTCTAATTAAGAAACATTAAGAAGCCGTCCCATACGTAGATTTTCTCTACGCGCGGGACGGCTTCTTTTGCTGTTTTAGGCCCATTTCTACTGAACATTAGCCTACACCCCTGCATACCATATAGCACTCGGATAGTAGGAGAAGGGTGTGGTGCAGAGATGGGCATCCAGTTAACAGCGCTCCATTATGTATATCTGGCATTTATCGTATTTATAATGGCACTTCTGATCAAGAGACGGGACACAACGATGATCTGTATTGCGGGCATCTTTGTACTTGGGTGGTTAGCCACAGAAACTGTCAGTGGTTCGGTCACAGGTGTATTCAACTCTTTTGTATATGCAACCAAGGAGCTAATGGGTACGATCATGATTATTTCGATCATAGTAGCCATGAGCCGGGTATTAACACGCACGGGGATTAACGAAATCATGGTTGCTCCACTTACCCGCTTTTTGCGCACACCGTTCATAGCCTTTTGGGGGATCGGTCTGATTATGATGGTCACCTCATGGTTCTTCTGGCCTTCACCCGCAGTGGCCTTGATCGGGGTTGTGCTGCTGCCGGTTGCCATTCGAGTGGGACTGCCGGCTCTTGGAGCGGCGATGGCAATGAATTTATTTGGCCACGGGATTGCGCTCTCAGGTGATTACATTATTCAAGGTGCACCTAAACTAACAGCAGATGCGGCCGGACTTCCGGTGACCAGTGTCATGGAGGCGAGTGTTCCGCTTGTAATTGTTATGGGCGTGGTGACTACGATAACGGCGTATTGGATGATGCGCAGAGATCAGAAGAAGGGAACTTGGCGAGACGGTCTTATTGCCGGGAAAAGTGCCGTGAGTGCGTTATCTGCAGAGAATGATACGGCAGAAGATCCAGCGGTGATTCATCCAGCATTGAAACAATGGCTGGCCATCGCCATTCCCATCCTGTTTTTAGCCGATGTAGCAGGCATGTTTCTGCTCGATTTGCAGGGTGGAGACGCAACTGCCTTAGTTGGTGGTACTGCGGTGTTCATTCTGGTTGTAGTAACCTTGTTGGCACATCGTAATAAAGGATTGGAGCAAGTAACTACTTATCTGATTGATGGACTTACGTTTGGCTTCAAAGTATTTGGTCCTGTGATACCGATTGCCGCTTTTTTCTATCTGGGGGATTCGGCGTTTGCTGAATTATTCGGCAAAGTGCTGCCCGCCGCATCTCAGGGGATTGTAAATGATCTAGGGGTCGCTCTAGCGCATAACGTTCCTCTGAACGGTGCAGTGGGTGCTGTGACCGCAACTATAACCGGAGCCATTACAGGCCTAGATGGTTCAGGGTTCTCGGGCATTTCACTTGCCGGGTCTATTGGGAAATTGTTTGCGGTGGCCACACATTCCGATGCGGCGACTTTAACTGCGCTGGGTCAGGTAGCTGCCATTTGGGTGGGTGGAGGCACGCTGATTCCGTGGGCATTGATTCCGGCGGCTGCTATTTGCGGAGTAAGCCCCTTTGAGCTGGCAAGACGGAATGTTAAGCCTGTATTGATTGGGCTGGTAGTCACGACGATTGTCGCCATGTTTCTGGTGTAGAGGTTGGATAACTATAGGAAACCAAAAAAAGGCTGCCGAGAAGATCTCGGGCAGCCTTTGGGTGTCTTTAATGTATCCCTTTCATAAAATTCTGAATTTTGGAAGAGAATAGGAAGAGGATAAGCGCAAGGATAAGGGCCACTCCACCAATTACTCCAAAGTACATCATTTCGGTATCCGGGGTATAGAACTTCACAATTTGAGCATTAATTGCTTGAGCAGCGGCATTCGATAAGAACCACATACTCATCATTTGAGCGGTAAAAGCCGCCGGTGCCAGTTTGGTCGTTGCTGATAAGCCCACAGGGGACAAGCATAACTCCCCGATTACGATGATAAAATAGCTGAGTACCAGCCATAATGGATTCACAAGTGAATTAGCTCCACCGAAATAAGCAGGTACTAGAATCACCAGGAAGGATAAACCGGCAAACAATAAACCAAGCGAGAACTTTTGCGGAATCGAGGGTTGACGGTTACCGAGCTTTAACCACAACCAGGCAAATATAGGTGCAAGAGTGATAATAAACAGCGGGTTAAGCGATTGGAACCAAGCAGGAGAAATGTGTAAGCCTGCAAAATCCAATTGGGTCCGTTTATCAGCAAAACTAGCTAGAACTGTGGAAGTCTGCTCTTGAATCGCCCAGAACATAATCGATGCGATAAATAAAGGAATGTATGCGAGAATTCTTGACCGTTCAACGGCTGTTGTTTTGGGACTGCGGTACATCATAATGAAATACATCGTAGGAATAAGTAAGCCTAATACCCCTACTATTTTTATTAATGTTTCAAAGGTAAGCACTCCGGTAAGAATGCCGATCGTAATCAAAATCGCAAGTACAACTAATCCTACACCAATCCGAGTAAAGATCTTTTTCTTCTGATCTGCAGGAATAGGGTTGTGTACAATCGTACCGGCCAAACCCAGATTTTTTGTGCGAGTCATAATATAAACGACTAGTCCAACAAACATTCCGACTGCGGCAATCGAGAAACCTAGATGGAAATTATTCATGCCTACTGCGCCAACAATTAGTGGGGAGAGAAATCCTCCCAGGTTAATACCCATATAAAAAATGCTGAAGGCAGCGTCACGGCGGTTATCCTGCTCGCTATAAATTTCGCCGACAATACTTGAAACATTGGGTTTCAGTAGACCCGTTCCGAGTACGATTAAAACCATCGAAGCAAAAAACAATGTGGTATTGCCTGGAATAGCCAGTAGTATATGCCCGAACATGATTAAAACGCCGCCGTAGAAAACAGCCCTCGAAGTCCCGAGAAGCCGATCCGCAAGCCAGCCTCCAATGATCCCTGACATATATACAAGCGATCCATAGATAGACATAATAGAAAGTGCCATATCTTCAGGTAATCCGAGACCGCCTTGGCTCACTTCATAATACATGTAGTAGACAAGGATAGCTCGCATGCCATAATAAGAGAAACGCTCCCAAAATTCTGTGAAGAAAAGGGTGAAAAGTCCCTTAGGATGTCCGAAGAAACCCTTTTGCGGGACGCTATCTACTATTTTTTGCCGGTCTGTTACTGCCATGAATCAAATCCTCCTAGATGATAAATATCTATATATCATGATGCAAACGCCTCTATTTTATTTATAATCCTCTCCTGTCTAAGACCGTAACCCTTGGGCAGGAAGGTTTTGAATAATGCCATATTTTTTAGTGATATTTCTATTAGATCGATCGAACTTGCTTTTATTGTATTTATTTGACTGCGCCAGATTGAATGGTCTTACTTAGCGATTTATGATACTATTTACTCCTATATAGAAAGAGGACGTGAGCTAATGATCAACATAACGATTCCAAAAGCGGATGTTAGTATTACTAAACAAATTAACCCGCAGTTAAGCAATATTTACGGATTTACGGACTTTCACCTGATTCCGAGAGATTACGGCGGTATCTTTATGTTCTACAATGATCAGGATGAGTTGTTGTTTGTAGGTAAAGCGAGAAAGCTAAGACCAAGAATTAAAAAACATTTTGAAGACACCGTATCTGACATCAAGCAACATCGGGACGAGGTCACCAGAATTGATGTGTGTTTAATCGAAAGTCCAGTTCATAGAGAGATCTACGAAACCTATATCATTAATGAACTGAAATCTAAATACAACGTAGATAAAGTGATGTTTAGATAAAAGTAAGACCCAGGCACCGTCCACGTGATGGTGCTTTTTTGTGTTCTGAGAATAGTTGCGAATGAAATGGAAGTAAAGGTGCACAATATACAAGATATTCAAATCCATCACTGTTCACAAGGAGATAGGTCATATTGAAAAATAAGTATTTGATGTTGAAGCTAACCTTATTGTGTATGTTTCTGGTTGTAAGTGTTACACCTACAATTGCCGATGCAGCAGCAGCTAAAGAGAAAAAGAGCTCCCACAAGCAATGCTTAACCCCCTCCGTAATTGAGCTTAAGGATAATCTTAGGAAGTTATGGATCGATCATGTGGTATGGACAAAGAACTACATTGTTAGCGCCTTTGCAGATTCTGAGGACAAGGATAAGGTGCTGGCAAGGCTGTTACAGAATCAGCAGGACATAGGGGATGTCTTTAAACCGTATTACGGTGAAGCGGTTGGAGATAAGCTGGCTCAATTATTGCGGGAGCATATTCTTATTGCCGGAAAAGTTCTAGGTGCTGTAAAGGCTGGAAATCAGGCCGATGTGGAAAAATACAATAAAGAGTGGTATGCCAACGCTGATGACATTGCCAAGTTTCTTAGTAGTCAGAACCCCAAATATTCTTATGAACAATTAAAGGAAATGCTTCATGAACATCTGGAATTGATTACTGATGACGTGACAGCTAGAGTAAAAAAGGATTGGGATGCCGAAATTGTCGCATTTGATAAAGGGCTGGAGCATATGATCATGTTCGCAGATATCTTAACCGAGGGATTGATCAAACAATTTCCCGATAAATTCAATTGAAATCAAAGCACCCGAAGGGGTGCTTTTTTTATTTTGCAGAAGAGAATAGGTCTTTAGGTGCATTTCAGAAAGTTAGATATAAAGGCTCACTTACATACAAGATAAGTAAACTATAATAGACTCGTGGGCACTCGACATTTTTTGACATTTTTTTATAATTGAGGTGATAAAATCGATGATTTCCCCCTTTTTTAAAAAGAAAGATTCAGTGGATAAGCAATCCAAGTCGGATATGGTTCAAAAGGTACAATTATTAGATGAACAGGTCGAAGAAATAGAAGAAAAGACCTCGGACGAGACTTTAGCTGGATTGGTTACTACAGGCAAAGCTCAGCTTGATAAAAAATCACTCGATTTGATCTTCTCCGTGGAGCAGATTATTCAGGCCAGACAACATGCGGAGACCAATATTAATGAGCTTCAGGATCGGTTAACCCATTCCAGCAGTCATGTGGAGCGCTTAAACCGGGATATGAAGAACCTCAATAAGGTTATTGAGGAAAGAGAAAAGAATGTCCGCGAGCTTGAGCATAAGTTGATTGAGAGAAATTTGAAGGTCGATCAAGTGCTGGAGGATTACCGGGAGCTTCAAACTACGCTCACAGCTGAGATTGAGGAATTGAAGAGTACCATTGAGCTGGAGCAGCAAAAATATGTAAATCTGATTCAAAAACATAACGAAGCCCATGCAGAGAAACTCAAAAAGATGAATGATCTGGAAGAGAAAATCGGACGGGTTGAGATTGAGAATGCACATCTAAAACAAAAGTACGATACGATTCGCCAAGAAAAGGCGTATCTCTCGGGTATGATCAGCGATTTCACCAATCGGATGACGGTTCCTTTTGGGAGTGGCAGTAGTCTGACGGATCGAAACGATGGAAACGGAGATACATAGGATTCATGGCATCTAAGGAACCGGACACCATTCTAATGATTGAGTTACTGTCGCTTGAGCATGAACAGGCCGGTTATCAGATTGAGGTAGGTCTAACCCGTAATGTTGGGTACGCAAGAAGCAAGCTCACCATAGATGAATTTACATACGAACAATTGAAGGCGCTAGGTCCCTTTTCCGGAGGGAGAATGAGATTGTCGCTGTATCCGAAGTGGGATCCGTTTCGGAATAGTTACTACAGCACACTGATTATAATGAACAGAGCTTACAGCGAAACATTGTATTTTGCCTGTTCTGAAAATTATGTAAACCAACTTCTTCAATTAAAGCAGCAGGACTATCCTCAAGCAGAAGAGGAGAGGGTAGTTCAGACCATGCTTCCCTCTACAGAACCAGGGCATAGGATAAGCAGAAAGAAGACCAAACGAATTGGACTGGTTGCACTGCTGTGTCTCATGTTCGCTTGTTTGATATTTGTGTTACCTCTGCGAATGGATGGACAACTCGTAGATAGTGCTGAAGCGCTGGAGGAACCCGTATTAGAGGCCGACTCTGAGCCATTACTTTCGGTACCGTTCGTTACCCTTGCGCAGACGATATCGGTTCATAACCAGCAAGCCGAGCCTACACCAGAACCTTCAGTCCCTCCTCAAGAACAGACATTACCGTACGAAAAGTATGAATTACCCGAGAATGAATTTTTGTATAGTTTGCCAAAGGGTTATGTTGCCTTGTCATTTGATGATGGACCGTCAAAGTATACGAAAGAGATCGTAGATATTCTAGTAGAACATAAGGTGGCTGCCACCTTTTTATTCATTGGGAATAAGGTAGCTCATAATGCGGAAGCCGTTAGGTATGCTAATGAGCATAAGATGTCGGTTGGGAGTCATTCGTGGGATCATAGCAAAATGACTGCTAATGGCGTTGAGGAGAACCGGATTAACTTGGCGAAGACTAATCAGGCGCTGGAGCAAATTACACAATCACCGATTACTATTTTTCGGCCGCCATATGGGGCGATCAATGACAAGTTAACCGCCAAGGTGACGGAACAGCAGATGAAGGTATTATTGTGGAATCGTGATCCCGAGGATTGGAACGTCAAGAACCCAGAGGATATTCTTCAATATGTTCATCATGCCGATCCGTCCGGCGGAGTCTATCTATTTCACGAAAAGAAGATTACTGTAGAAGCTTTGCCCGCTATCATTAAGTATTTCCAAGAGAAAAACCTGAAATTTGTTGTTTTTAAATAGAATCAGAGAATCCATGTTATTGCAGAATAAAAGTGGCTGTTACAGGGTTGTGATCACTGTGTTCGAAGGATAACTCATGACCCTGTACGCCGCTTATGCTGACGTTTGGTGAGACTAGAAAGCCATCAATCACTGCGCGGAAATTCACACCTTCTGTATAGGCAACATCGAGCGTCCGGACGGAGGGTACCTTGGCATCTACAGCCCACTGAAAGCCCTGTTGAAAATGTTCAGGGAATTCTTGCAGCCATTGCGGCCAATCCTGCGTTGTCTCGAAAGCATCAGGAGCTGTACCCGGAAGGGAATGGTTCCAATCTCCCCCTAAGATGAGGTAATTGCCTTTGTCATTCTCCTTCTTGATATAAGCCGATAAATACTCCAACTGCTGTTTACGAATCGTTCCGCCTTGGTCAAAAGCTGATAAATGAAGATTGATCAGAATCAGTTCTTTTCCGTTATCAACGGGCAATCTGCTCTCCACAAAAGCACGGTCGAGATCAAACTGTTGGCGAGGCCAGGTTTCTTTGCCCGGGAGATCATATCTAATATTACTTGTGCTGTTAAAACGGGATAAAGTTAATAAACCGCTGTTCACCGAGCCCATCGGATCAAGAACTGGAAGCGGTACCCAAGGTACCTTGTAGTTGGTCGCGAAAACATTGCTGTAATCAGCGAACTTATTCGACAAGAAAGAGACTTCATCTATACCGTTGCTACGGGAAGAATCGACGTCGACCTCCTGCAACATGAACAGGTCCGAGTCTGTAGTTGTCATAAGGGACGCTACGGCCTCAAGGTTTGTCTTCGTTTGTTCCCTACTGCTTGAGCGTGACTTTGTTCCGCCATCCATAAAGAAATCTTGGCCTTTATCCAACCCGGCGTAGCCAATATTAAAGGTGGTTACCGAGAAGGACTCTCCCTGCTTCAGTACTTGCTGCGGATTATTGTTTACAGTAAGGGTAGTAATCTCCTGTGGTTTGTAGTCAGTGAGGGTAATATACACTAAAAAACCGCCAAGGATTAGAACGGCAGCTAGAAGGGTGAGACTGATTGCTTTTATTCTTGTTGAACCCATATGATTCCATCGCTCCTTAGATACATGTTCATAGAACAGACTTTAATGGTGTAAACTTCGACACAACCCAATAACTCCCCTTGTTTTAATAAAAAAAATTTGAGACAATGAGTAGTGATGGTCTGAACTTTAACGTTTTGAAAAGAGGATAACGAATGAATATAGAATCCATTTATGGATTAACTTTTGATCAACTGGCGGCATGGCTGTTAGAACGTGGACATAAAAAGTTTCGGGCTACGCAGGTCTGGGATTGGCTTTATCGGAAGCGGATTACAGACTTTTCGGAAATGCTCGATGTAAATAAAGATTGTGTAGAATTATTAGAGCAGAATTTTGTCATTCATACCTTGGAAGAACATGTGAAGCAGGAATCTGCGGATGGAACGATTAAGTTCCTGTTCCGCCTAAAGGATGGCAACCTGATCGAGACAGTGCTTATGAGACAGAAATACGGCTTGTCTGTATGTGTAACCACGCAAGTGGGCTGCAATATCGGCTGCAGCTTCTGTGCAAGTGGGCTGTTGGCGAAGAGCCGGGATCTCTCCAGCGGAGAGATTGTGGAGCAGATTATGAAGGTCCAGCAGCATCTGGATGCGGCGAACCTGGATCAAAAGGTCAGTCACGTCGTAGTGATGGGCATTGGCGAGCCATTCGATAACTTTAAGAACCTGCTCGATTTCCTGGCGATTGTCAAAGATCACAAGGGACTAGCAATTGCGGGTAGAGGGATTACCGTATCAACGAGCGGATTGGCTAACAAAATCGTTGAATTTGCGGATGCGAATACGCAGGTGAACCTGGCGGTTTCTTTGCATGCCCCTAATAATGAACTGCGGACGCAGATCATGAAGATTAACAAGGCCATTCCAATAGAGAAGCTAATGGAGTCTATAGATTATTATTTGGAGAAAACCAAGCGGAGAATTACGCTGGAATACATTCTGATGAAGGATGTAAACGACGGCAGAGAGCATGCGCTTGAACTGGCCGAGCTGATTGGCGATCGACGCCCGCTCGTCAATGTGAATTTGATTCCTTATAACCCGGTGGATGAACACAGCCAATATCAAAGAAGCGAGCGGGAGACGGTGCGGGCCTTTTTTGATACCTTGAAGAAGCAGGGTGTCAGCGTAAGCACTCGTCTGGAGCATGGTGTGGATATTGATGCTGCCTGCGGACAGCTGCGAAGCAAACAAATCAAGAAATCCAAAGCCATGGCTTGATGGACTACCTCGACAACAATATGTTACTTTTTGTGATACAATGACGTGGCAGGTATTAGGAAAAGAGGTTGATTGAGTTATGTTGACATTTACGGGCTACAATGTGGAGAATGTAAAAGATCCTTTCGGTATACTAACCGGTAAACGGTATGAATTTGTCGTTCAACTGGACGTTCCAGAGGATGATGAGCTGTATGTAGAGAACGGAGTATCCGCTAGAGCGATTATTAAGGTGGATGAAGATCAAGTCAGCATCGTAAGTTATGATCTACAGGAGACAACTTCAGGTCAACTGCTCGATTTCGATATGGAAGAGGACGAGGAAGAAGCGTTACTCCTTTTTTGTAAAGAGCATTTGCCAGAATAATTAAGCAGCATTGACCTCCTTGCCCAATGTTCAATTGTGGCAGGGATTTTTTTAAAATATAAGCATTTATATGTTCAAGCTGTAAATTATCTAAATAGGAGTTGTATACATGTCTAATGAAGAAGTGTTCTTGACCAAAGAAGGGTTGGCTCAATTAGAGGAAGAGCTGAAGGAATTGAAAGGCGCAGGGCGTAAGGAATTGGCCGCACGGCTTAAATTGGCGATCAGCTATGGAGACTTGAAGGAAAATAGTGAGTACCATTCGGCCAAGGACGATCAATCGTTCATGGAGACTCGTATTATGATTCTGGAGAAAATGTTGACCAAAGCCAAGATCGTGGATGAGAGCCAAATGGATCTGTCAAAGGTTAGTATGGGTTGTATTGTTATTCTGAATGACATCGAATATTCGGAGAAGATCGAATATAGAATTGTTGGAGCTGCTGAGGCAGATGTTCTTAAGAACAAGATTTCCTATGAAAGCCCGCTAGGCAAGGAATTGCTGGGTAAAAAGGTCGGCGATATTGTTAGTGTAAATGCACCGATGGGCATCATTAAATATGAGTTGCTTGAGATCAAAATGATGTAACAATATACCGAAAAGCTCTCAACCCTTTGTAGGGGCTGGGAGCTTTTTTTGTTGGCATGATAGGTTTTGGCTATGAGGTATATTGATTTCATATCTTAGACGTTCTGCGCTGTTGCGCTTATAGTTTGAAGTAACCTACAGCAGAGGAGTTCTATTCATGATCCAAAGTGTGTTAACGACGTTATACCAAGTCATCGTGCCTTTGTCCATCCCTGTGATCGTGGGTGCGCTGCTTGGGCGGTTTAAGAATCTGGATACGAAGCCGTTATTGACGCTTTATCTATACTTTTTAACGCCGGCAATTATTCTAAATACATTGGCTACTGCCGAGATTTCCATGGATGATATTTATAAGACGCTCGCCTTTTCGCTTCTGAATCTAATCTTCTTATGGGCGATTGCGAATATAGTGGGCAAATTATTGAAGCTAGATCCATCCGAAGTATCCGGTCTGACCTTGATTTCAACGTTTACGAATAGTGTGAATTATGGACTTCCGCTGGTGCTGCTAGCTTTCGGACAGCTTGGTCTCGATAAGGCCTCTGTATATGTGATCGGACAGATGATTATCGTGAATACGATAGGCGTTTATTTTGCAGCAAGATCTCAGTTCTCGGTAAAAAATGCAGTGAAATCGGTCTTTTCGCTTCCTGCCATTTACGCAGCTCTGTTGGCCCTTCTTCTCCGCATCTTTGGCCTGCATTTGCCTACAGAGGTGGCTACAGGGGTTGCCTTGGTAGCTGGAGGATATTCGCCGGTGGTACTGGCGATCCTTGGCGCACAGATGGTTAAAGTGAGAACCATGCCATCCGCACGCAAGGGCCAGTCTACTTTTTGGACAGGGATGTCGATTCGATTAATCTTAGCGCCGCTAGTGGCTTACCTCGGATTATCGATCCTGCAAATTACCGGGACCTTGTTCTCTGTGCTGCTAATTTTGGCTTCTATGCCAGTTGCCGTCAACGCCGTAGTGTTAGCCGAGCGCTTTAATGCCTCACCGGAGCTGGTATCCAAATGTATTTTGTGGACGACGCTTGCTTCGTTTCTCGTGTTGCCGGTGCTTATAGTGTTAGTGCAAGGTGCGTAAGCCCTTAGAAATCAAAATGATCTGGGTCTGGACCTACCCGTTGATCTTGGTTGAGAGAGTTAATTAGAGTCATATCCTCGTCAGATAAATTGAAATCAAACACGTCTACATTTTCGATGATCCGGTGTTCTTTAGTAGACTTAGGAATAGTGATAATCCCACGTTGCAGGTCCCAACGGACAATAACTTGAGCGACGGATTTGCCATGTTTGGCGGCAATTTTTTTCAGTACAGGCTGATCGAACAATTGACCTTGCATTAATGGAGACCAAGCTTCTAATTGGATTCCTTGCTCTTTGCAGAAGTCTAGCAGCTCTTGCTGATTCAAATAAGGATGTAATTCAACTTGATTGACCATAGGCTTAATCTCAGCATCCTTCAGTACATCTTCAAGATGGTGAATCTGGAAGTTGCTGACCCCAATGGCTTTTACCCGGCCCTCTTTATACAACGTTTCAAGCGCTCTCCAAGACTCTTTATATTTTCCTTTTACAGGCCAGTGGATAAGGTACAAATCCAGGTATTCAAGTCCGAGTTTAGCTAAGCTAGTCTCGTAGGCGGCGATGGTCTCTTCGTAGCCCATATCTGCGGTCCAGACCTTTGAGGTTACGAAAAGCTCTTCTCTGGACAAGTTGTTCTCTTGTAGAGCCTCTTGGATGGCTTGTCCCACGCCTGTTTCATTCTCATAAATTGCGGCAGTGTCAATGCTGCGGTAACCGTGTTTAATAGCGGACTTGATCGCTTGTATCAGTTCTGCGCCTTCTTCTACTTTAAATACGCCAAGCCCTAGCCAAGGCATATTTACACCGTTGTGTAATGTAGTTGTATCCTGTAGATGTTGAGCCATAATAAAGTAACCTCCTAAGATATTTAAAAGTTTGTTTGGGTTGTTAATGGACTGCTGTTTAAGCAGCTTTAGTCTGGAGAGGAGCCTCATCTTTCTTCTCCAGAGCACGGCTCCATGCCGTCAGTAATACTGCGGACAGAACCATGATTGCACCTACCCAAGTGGTATGAATCAGTCCCATATGATCTGTGACGATGCCGCCAAGGTACGCACCAATGGCAATACCAGCGTTAAAAGCAGCAATATTTAATGCAGAAGCTACATCTCGTGCACTTGGCGCATATCGATCTGCAAGCGTAACAACATGTACTTGCAAGCCGGGCACGTTCATGAAAGCTAACAGTCCCATAAAGAAGATCGTAATCAGTGCGGCAACCTTATAAGGTGCGGTAAAAGCTAAGACAAATAAGACGACAGCTTGGACTGCAAACATATAGAATAGAGCATTCATCGGTTTGCGGTTGGCGGCTTTACCTCCAATCACGTTCCCGATGGCAATCGCAATGCCGTATACAAGCAAGATGACGGCGACTGTATTCTCTTTGAAGCCGCTGATCTCATGCAGAAGGGGCGATAAATAAGTAAAGACTACAAATGTGCCCCCATAGCCCAAAGCTGTAATCGCGAAGGCAAGCAGTAAACGCCCATTGGTGACCAGCTTAACTTGCTCACGAAGGGGTGTGTGGGTACCTTTGCGCAGCCCGGATGAAGGAACAAGGATCAGATTGCCGATGAGTGCTATAAGCCCGATAGCAATAATAGCAACAAATGCAGCACGCCAGCCGAGTTGTTGGCCAAGGAACGTACCTAGCGGAACGCCAGTAACAGTAGCTACTGTAAGTCCTGTGAACATGATGGCAATGGCACTGGCCTTACGATCCTCAGGCACGAGGTCGGCGGCAATGGTCGAAGCAATCGACATGAACAAGCCATGTGCCAGTGCGGAAATTACTCTCGCGATTAACAGCAATGTAATCCCGTCCGCAGCCGCCGCAAGACTATTGCCGATAATAAAGACGATCATAATGCTTAGCAGTAAGGTTTTGCGCGATATCGACGTGGTTAGCGACGTTAAGATGGGTGCGCCAAAAGTTACTCCTAAAGCGTATAAAGTAACGGTCAACCCGGCTGTGGTTACCGGTATATGCAGATCCGTGGCGATTAGAGGCAGCAGCCCCACACTGATAAACTCAGTGGTACCAATGGCAAAGGCACTAATGGCTAGAGCTAAGAGCGCCAAGGTGCTTCTTCTTTTATCTAAGGACATTTCTTTCACTCCTACGCTGTGTTAATCACCGGCCGGTAAGTGCTATTATGAAGAGATATGTCCATTAAGTATAGTACGTACTTTAAAGTGCTATAGGTACTAAAAAGTACCTGTAACGCAACTCACCAAACCCAAAAAAAGCATGGGCGCCCTGATCTCGTCGGGTTTGCCCATGCTTTTTGCTATACTTGTTATATAGTCCCGAAAGGGTTAACGAGACCGTTGTTTGAGGTGGCGCCGTTTAGTTGTGCCTTTGTTAGTGGCGTGCCCACCCGATCCTCCACCAACCGCCTGTTGCTGTCTTGTTCCTGGACTTTCAATAGCGGAGTTTGTTCCACCGGTGCTGAACGTTCCGCCTCCGCTTGCTACCTGAGTTGCGGAGGCATTCTGGCTCCGTTTAGGCAGTTTAACCGTCTGGGTATTGATAACGACCACAACTTCTTTGCGATACGGATATAATAAGAGGGGCTTAGCTTTGCCGCGTTTGTTGCCCCCACTGCCTAGGTTAGTCGCATCACCGCCTGCGCCGACACTTTGTTGTTGGCGTGTATAGGGAGAAGCAATGGCGGCATTATTGCCGCTTGCGCTGCTGCGTCCTGCACCGCTTGCAATTTGTGTAGTGTTGGGGGCGTTCGTATATTGATTGTTGATGACAAAGATTAATCTGTCCACTCCGTGGAGTGGGGTCCTTGTAATTATGCGCCGTTTTCCTTTTTGAATAATGACAACGATCCGGTCTCTTTTATAGGCCACCCATATTCACTCTCCCATACTTTGACTTCATTAACATTAATGCAGATGGGGGGATTAAGTGATGAATACGGGCGGACCACCTCGAAAAACAATCATTTGCCTAAGTTGCTGCCTAATAATCGGTTTATTTATTCAAAGCTATATTTGATCCCCCATTGATCCCGGACATTGCTCATAATGTCCATGACATCCAAGGAGAGGTCGAGGGTCTCTTTATGGCTTTTATCTGCAATATACCGCCGCATATCTTCAATCTCGTATTGTAAAGCCTTGGCTGTATCTCCAGCCTCAATCGTCTCTACTGTGCCATCCAAATATTGAATGGTGGCTTTGCTGGCCCGCGGGAAATTGTCCACGGTAATAAAGCCTAGTTCTCCTGCAACCACACCCCGTTTAGGCATTTTAGAGCGCATTGTAAGGGAGATTACCGCCATTTCATCTGCAGCATTGTTAAGAATAATGCCGGATTGCTCGTCCACTCCTGTCTCGAATCGTTTTACCGTAGTAAGAATCTCATGGGGCTGTTTGGACAGGAAGAATCTTGTGAAGGACAACGCATACGTCCCAATATCCAGCAGGGCTCCGCCCGCCAGATCTTTGCTGAAGAAACGGTTGTTCACATCATATTCTTTATGGCTGCCAAAGGAGACCTGCACCATTTTGAGGCGCCCGATGATGCCATCCTCAATGAGCTGCCGCAGTTTTTTATACAGTGGCATATGGTAGATGGTCATAGCTTCGGCCACAACCAGATCCTTTTCAGCGGCAAGTAGGGTGACCTCTTGAAGTTGTTTGCTGTTCACTGTGATTGCTTTTTCGCAGAGAACATGTTTGTTATTCTGTAAGCTTTCAATGATGTATTCATAATGATTGCTATGTGGCGTAGAGATGTACACTACATCAATTGCGGGATCCTGCAGCATTTCACTGTAACTGCCATAAGCTTTCGTGGCTCCATATTGATTAGCGAATTGTTGTGCTTTCTCTAAGCTCCGCGATCCAACCGCATACAATGTTTCCCCCGTTTCATTCAGCGCAGCCGCAAATTCGGCAGCTATACTTCCCGGACCTACAATTGCCCACTTTAAGGGATTCATTTCCAGCACCTCACCTGTTTGGATTGTTTGTTTTTATTTAGAGATAACCTTGATTCCATCTGAACCATTCATCTCCATAAAAGTTTTGATATTAAGCACATTTGTGCAATATAATAATAAATGTGCAAAACAATCGTCTACAGTATAGCGGGGGGTTCTAAATCCGTCAAACTGTTGAATATAGCGGGGGCGTTGTAACATGGATCGAAAAGAAGATAAGAAGCTGCTCATTAAAATAGCACAAATGTATTATGAACAGAATTTAACGCAGAGTGAAATCTCTAGCAAACTTGGTATATATCGTACCACCATCAGCAGGATGCTAAAGAGGGTACGTGAAGAAGGTATCGTTACAATAACTATTAATTACGATACTGGCGATCATTTTACATTGGAGCAGGAGCTGAAGGAGCGGTTCGGGCTACGGGAAGCCATTGTTGTGGAGGTAGACCCTGCACAGTCCAGTACGATTAAACGCAAAGCTATAGGACAAGCCTGTGCGAGATGGCTCGAGCAAGTGCTTCAGCCGAAAGATACGATTGGGTTTTCTTGGGGAAGCAGCTTAGCTGCCGTTGTAGAAAGCCTAACACAAGCCCAGAGACCTTTTGTAACCTGTGTACCTACGGTCGGCGGCCCATCAGGAAAGATGGAGAGCGGGTACCATGTAAATAACATCTGCTATCAAGCTGCCCTGAAATGGGGTGCGCGCTCGTTAATGATTGATGTTCCAGCGATCACGGAGCAAAAGGAAACTAGAGATCAACTGATGAATTCGCAGTATTATCAGACCATTGCCAAGGCGTGGGACCATCTGGATATCGCTGTGTTCGGCATCGGATCACCGGAAATGAAAGGGGAAGAGGCGTGGCGCGGATTTTATGGTGATGCAGTGATTGCTGAGCTGGAGAATGGAAAGGTCGCTGGTGATATCTGTTCACGATTCTATGATGGCAACGGGATTCCCGTGCATACCGGAATATCGGATCGAACGCTGACTATTGAGCTGGAGCAGATCAAGCAAGCTCGGTATTCGATTGGTGTAGCGGAGTCACTTGAGAAGGTTACAGGGATCTGTGGTGCGCTAAATGGCGGTTATATGAATGTACTTGTAACGACCCAAGAAACGGCGCAGAAGATATTGGAGTAACAACTACTAAATGTAAACAATTGAATTTCGTGAAAATAACCTGAAAATGGCATGCAAATTGCTTAAAATTTTGCTTGTAAGCACCAGACAGAGCGTGTAAGATATACAAGGTATTCATATCGAACATTTATAAAAATATAAGTTTCACATTATACATTATCCTTATATTTGCTTATCAACTCATATAATCTTGGGAATATGGCCCATAAGTTTCTACCGGATAACCACTGTAATTATCCGACTATGAGTGAAATAGCGCATCTAGGGTTCCGCTTCCTGACTATGGAAGGACTGGACCGAGCGATGCGGACACTATGCAGTGTTACACCACTAAGGGACAAAAACCCAGAAGGACAAATTCACTTGAGAGAAACGACTCAAGGGATTTGTCCTTTTTTTGTTTTTAATTCAGAAGGAGAGATCAAGTTTACTATGAAGGTACTTCAAGAGCGCATCAGACAAGAGGGTCTTATTTTATCAGATACGGTACTAAAGGTAGATTCATTTCTGAATCATCAGGTGGATACGGAGCTTGCCTTACAAATTGGACAGGAGTTCAAGCGGTTGTTTGGACATTTACCTATCACTAAGATCATCACTATTGAAGCAAGTGGCATTCAATTCGCCATGGCTACGGCCATCGCCTTAGGCGTACCGTTTGTATATGCGAAGAAAAAGAAAGCAGTGACCTTATCTGAAGCGGTCTATTCCGCGCCGGTACATTCTTTTACACGCAAAGAGGATTATATGGTTAGTGTCTCGCAAAAATATATCGGACCAAGCGATAAGGTGCTTATTGTAGATGACTTTTTGGCTACTGGTGCTGCTCTTGTTGGATTGGTTGATATCGTGCAAGAGGCTGGCGCTGAGCTCCTTGGCGTTGGTTGTGTGATTGAAAAATGCTTCCAAGAAGGCCGGAGTCTACTCGAGGATAGAGGGATAGAAGTCCATGCTTTAGCCCGGATCACATCTATGTCACCAGGTGAAGTTCACTTCATTGATAATGAAAGTTCAAAAGAGCCAATCAAGGAGAGTGCGAGATGTTAAGCAAGAAAAAAGTATTTGCGTTAGGATTTCAGCATGTACTGGCGATGTATGCCGGAGCAGTTGTTGTTCCGCTGATCGTAGGGAACGCGCTGAACCTGAATGCCACCCAAATGGCCTATCTTATCGCAGCTGATTTGTTTACTTGCGGGTTAGCTACTTTGCTGCAGATTATGGGCACTAAGTATTTTGGCAGCAGGCTGCCGGTTATTCTTGGATGTACCTTTACGGCAGTAGGGCCGATTATCGCTATCGGCAGTGCCAACAATTTGGCAACGGTGTACGGAGCAATTATTTTATCTGGTCTATTCGTGGTACTGGCGGCCCCCCTTTACGGGAAGCTGCTGAGGTTTTTCCCAACGATAGTAACGGGCTCAGTCGTGACCATTATTGGGTTATCTCTTATTCCTGTAGCTATGAATAGCGTAGCTGGCGGAGAAGGCAGCGCTGATTTTGGGAATCCCCGCAATTTGTTGCTTGCACTGATCACGCTGCTGGTCATTTTAGCGGTTAACCGTTTTACTACAGGATTTCTTCGCTCGGTCTCTGTCTTGATAGGTCTTTTAGTGGGTACAATTATTGCTTATGGAATGGGCATTGTTAGTTTCTCTACAGTAGGTGAAGCCTCTTGGGTAAGTGTTGCACAGCCTTTCTACTTCGGATGGCCTCAGTTCAATCTTACGGCTATTTTCACTATGATCATTGTTAATATTGTTAGTATGGTGGAGTCCACAGGCGTTTACTTTGCGATTGGTAAAGTAACGGATCAGAAAGTGGAACAAAAGCAGATCGTAAACGGGCTACGTTCGGAAGGTTTGGCGATTATGCTGGGCGGGATCTTTAATGCATTTCCGTACACAGCATTTTCGCAAAATGTAGGATTGGTCTCGCTGACTCGGGTCAAAACCCGGAATGTTATTTTTGCAGCAGGCGGGATTATGGTTGTGCTTGGATTACTGCCTAAATTGGCGGCTCTGACAACGGTTATTCCCAATGCCGTACTGGGTGGAGCGATGATCGTGATGTTCGGATCGGTTGCTGTTTCCGGGATGTCGATTCTGTCAGAGGTAGATCTGCGTAAGGATGGTAATCTGCTGATTGCCGCTTGTAGTATCGCTGTTGGTTTGGGTTCGGCAACTGTACCTGCGATGTTCGATCAATTGCCTGAATTCGCCCGGATGCTGCTGCAAAACGGTATCGTATCCGGTTCCCTTACAGCGATTGTACTGAATATCTTCCTCTCGAAGACAAAGGATAATGTTCTGGCAGAAGATCCTGCTGCCCCTGTTCTAACGAAAGAAACCCAAGTTTCTTAATACGCCTAATTCATGTTAAAAGACCAAGCTCTGGTGTGCTGATACCTAAGCTTGGTCTTTTTCTCATGCTCATAGCTTGTGCATATGCACAAAAAAATAGGTTGTCCCGTCAATATTATTGGGTTTGTAAGCGCAGTATACTCAGTTTAGAAAGCGTTATCAAATTACACACTGTATAGTGTCAAATTCTTATACTAGGGGGCAACTAGAGATGGAAGGCACAGTAATTAACTGGATGGGCGCAATTGCGGGATTGATTCTGGCCGTCGTATTGATTTTCAAAAAGGTTAACCCGGTCTACGCACTCTTTTTAGGCGCGATTGCTGGAGGAATATTAGGCGGGGCATCCATTGCAGAGACAGTACAATATATCATCGACGGAACGAATAGCGTTATGGGTGCAGTTGTACGTGTACTCGCGGCAGGTGTGCTGGCGGGGGTATTGATTGAATCTGGGGCAGCCGAACGAATGGCCGAGACCATAGTAGATAAGCTTGGTGAAAAGAAAGCGTTATTATCTATAGCGCTGGCTACTATGATAATTACAGCAGTGGGCGTATTCATCACAGTTGCTATCATTATTGTCGCTCCAATCGCTTTGTCCGTAGGTAAGAAGATCGGCATTTCCAAAACCGCTTTGCTGCTCGCACTGGTCGGTGGCGGTAAAGCCGGTAACATTATTTCACCGAACCCGAACACCATTGCCGTAGCTAAAGGCTTTGATGTAGATTTGGCTCAGGTCATGATTCATGGATTCATCCCAGCCGTTGCGGGTCTGATTGTCACTGTTATTATTGCTAATCTGTTAGTCAACAAAGGTGTAAAAATTGCAGAGGGCGACGTTGTAACTAAAGAGGAAGACAGCACTAAGGTTAAACCTAGCTTTGGCCGTGCTATCGTCGCTCCAGTTGTCGCTATTTTGCTTCTAGCCATTAACCCAATCGGAAATATTCTAAATATCGAATTGCTGAAATCATTTAAAGTCGATTCTATGATCATCTTGCCTCTTGCCGGCATTATTGGATTGATTGCTATGAAACAAACGAAGAACATCATTTCTTTTACAACCTCAGGGTTAAATAAAATGACAGGTACAGCCATTATCCTGATTGGTGCTGGTGCTATCGCTGGTATTATCTCGAAATCGGATCTGAGCGCTACTGTTGTAGATGCAATAACGGCTATGGGGATTTCCGGAACGTTCCTTGCTCCAATTGCAGGAATCCTGATGGCGGCTGCTACAGCATCAACCTCTACGGCTTCTATCGTGGCTGCCGGATCATTTGGTCCCGCTATTCTTTCGATGGGCACAGCGCCGCTAAATGCAGCAATTATGGTGCACACCGGTGCTACAGTTATTGACCATCTGCCACATGGTAACTTCTTCCACGTGACCGCAGATTCCGTTAAGATGAACATCAAGGACCGGATGTCACTGATTCCTTATGAAAGTCTCGTGGGTCTGACGATGGCTATCGTCGCCACTATATTATACGGCTTCATCCTATAATTTATATTTGCAACTAGAAGGGACGGATATTCTATGAATAAAGACTTTGTCATCGTATTGGCACCGGATTCTTTCAAGGAAAGCATGACAGCCAAAGAAGCTTGTGAAGCCATGGAAAAAGGCATTCATAAAGTAAATTCTAATATTACTTGTATTCATGTACCCATGGCAGATGGCGGCGAAGGAACGATGCAGTCCTTGGTCGATGCAACGGAAGGTACAGTATATATAACAAAAGTTAAAGGGCCACTGGGCAATGAAGTTAGCGCATCCTACGGAATCACAGGAGACGGGCTGACAGGGGTGCTGGAAATGGCTAGTGCGAGTGGCATTCAGCTGGTATCCCCTGAGACACGTAACCCGTTGATTACAACCACCTACGGGACAGGACAATTAATCAAAGCATGTCTGGATCGTGGGGTCAGCAAGCTGCTGATTGGCATAGGTGGCAGTGCCACCAATGACGGAGGCGCCGGGATGGTGCAGGCATTAGGCGGCAGACTGCTGGATGCCGAAGGCAATGAGCTGTTATTTGGTGGTGGTGAGCTTGGCAGATTAGCCCGTGTTGATCTGAGTGGATTTGACCCTCGCCTGAAGGATGTACAGGTTGAAGTGGCCTGCGACGTTACGAATCCATTATGTGGTCCGACCGGAGCTTCCAATGTATTTGGTCCGCAAAAAGGGGCTACGTCGGATATGATCAAACAGCTGGACAGCAATCTGCATCATTATGCGAGTGTCATCAAAGAGCAACTGGGTTTCGATATTATAGATATGCCTGGTGCTGGTGCAGCGGGTGGACTTGGGGCAGGACTGGTAGTGTTCTTAAACGGAATATTAAAAAAGGGCATTGAGCTTGTGATCGACTATACTGGACTTGAAGAAAAGGTGCAGCAGGCGGACATGGTGTGGACCGGGGAAGGAAGCATCGATTTCCAGACCCAATATGGCAAGACCCCGCTTGGCGTTGCTGAGGTAGCTAAGAAATATAATAAACCCGTACTGGCCTTCGCGGGACGGATCGGCGATCAGACGGAAGTGCTGTATGATAAAGGGATCGATGCTATTTTTGGCATTATGCCAGGCGCAGCTTCATTGGAGGATGCTTTGAATAAAGGGCAAGAGAACCTGGAAAGAACGGCTGAGAATGTAGCTAGGTTAGTCATGCTGAACCAAGGAAGCTGATTGAATTATACAAAGTGATAAAGGGGCTGACTGAACGGAGTCAGCCCCTTTTTTCTTTTTTAAGGTAGAAGCTTTCTGAGTAGAATATAAAGGAACAGGAGGTACAGACATGAAGATATCGAAAACACTCGCAGGACAAATAGCACAAGAAATGATGAGCGTAGTTCCTTATAACATTAATGTTATGGATGAGAGCGGGTTTATTGTGGGGAGCGGAGATCTGAAACGGGTCGGAACCTTACATGAGGGAGCGAGAATAGCCATTCAAAGTGGTCATGTCTTTGAAGTGTACGAGGATGGCAGCGGCATGAAGCCGGGGGTGAATGAACCCATTATTATAGATCATAAAGTTTTGGGTGTGGTAGGTATTACGGGACATCCAGATGAGGTTAGGCCGTTTAGTAAGCTGGTCAGAGTCACTACTATATTACTTATTGAGCAGGAAGCAAGGAACAAGCTGGAACAGGATGAGCGAGTAAAACGTGTGAAATTTTATCATGAATTGTCTTATCGTAAAGAAGCATATGATCTTGAGTTTTTGGAACGGGCAGGCAGCTATGGGCTTGATCTTAAGAAAAAATGCTGGGCGATCCTTGTGGAAGGCGATGTGAACGGCAAAGAATTCAAAAATGTATTTAGGTCTTATCCACATTATTGGAATTTGGAGAATGATAAGGCGGTTTTTTTCATAACGGATGCTTTTCTTTATAAAGAGCTTATAGGAAAACTAAATTCATGTACGAATGTGGGGCGAATAGGTTCTGGCGAAGCGGCGGAGTTAGCTGCTTATTCACTTGAACAGGCCCAGGCGGCGATTAGTGTTGGCAGCAGAGTCGACCCGCTCAAGAAACTGTACACTTATGAGGAACTAAAATTCTTGATTCATCTCTCTTATGACGGTGCTGAACGGCCCGGAACGATTTATGCTCTGCTGGATCAGTCGGGCGATAAGACAGGCCTGATTGAAACGCTGCAAGTATTTATTGCTGAGAATGGGGACCATAATCGTACTGTACAGAAGCTGAATATTCACCGAAATACACTGAACTACCGGCTTAATCGCATTCATACATTGACGGGCAAAAATCCACGCAACTACATGGAGTTGTTTGAATTGTTGTGCGGATTGATGTGGCGGAAGTAATTTAAATCCCCCTATTCCAATTGCCATCCTGATTTTATAGGCATAAACTTAGATAAGCTTGTATAGATAAATTAGGACAGGGATGGATAGGAATGAATGATAAAGTAGTAATGAATGATAAAGTAGTCATGCCATTATGGACCATGTGCCTTTTTATCGTAGTGATGAACACAACGATGTTTAATGTATCACTTCCAACCATTATTCAGGATCTCCAAATTTCTGCTGATCTAGGTTCATGGGTAATTTCGAGCTATTCGATAGGATATGCTTTATCGACGGTTATTTATAGCCGCTTATCAGACGTGGTGCCGATTCGGAGACTTTTGACCGTTGGCTTAATTACTCTTGGGTTAGCCTCAGTGTTTGGATTATTTGCGCATGACTTTAATACATTATTGATAACGAGAATAGTACAATCTGCCGGCGCGGGTGCGATGGCTGGATTGGGTCTCGTACTGGCCAGCCGTTATGTGCCTATTGAAAGACGTGGTGCGGCTATCGCCATGATCTCCGCAGGGAGTGCAATGGCCTTTGGGTTGGGCCCTATTTTCGGTGGCGTCATCAGTCAGTATTTTGGCTGGAATGGGTTATTCGGAATTACTTGCCTTGTGCTTGTTGTATTGCCAGTGCTGCTGCGGTTATTACCTAAGGAACAGCCTCAGCCTGCAAGCTTTGATGTTATTGGGGCGGCGTTGACCGTTGTAAATGCGGCAAGTCTGCTGGTAGCCGTAACTACCCAATCTCTGGTATGGTTAGCAGTGGGCATAGTATCTATTATCGTGCACGCTTGGTATTTGAAGAAGGCGAAGGAATCCTTTATTAACCCGCAGCTGCTAAAAATGCCGGGATACTTGAAGCTAGTTACCATAGGCTTTTGTATTCTGGTGCTGAACTTGGGGAATTTGTTCCTGATGCCGCTTGTGCTCGCTAATCTATTTGGTAAATCGGCGTTGATGATTGGTTTGTTTATCGCACCTGGTGCGTTATTATCCGCATTTCTTACCCGTTTTGTTGGACGTTTTATTGACCGGTATGGCAACTTGCGCTTCTTAATCATAGGACATTGTATCCTTGCCGCTGTTATGGCTGCATTTGCGCTGAACCTTTCTGTATCTCCTGTAGTTCTTCTGCTTGGTTATCTTTGCTTCTCTCCTGCCTTCTCGGCGACAATGGCATCCTTAAATAATGAAGCTTCTCGGGTTCTTCCGCGAACTTGGATTGGTTCAGGTATGGGGCTTTTACAACTGATTCAGTTCTTTGGAGGTTCTGTATCTGTTGCGGTCTGTGGGCTGTTGCTGCATGCTCAGCGTGATCTTGCGCCGGCAAAAGCATATGAGCATGTATACGGACTGTTGCTTCTTGTCAGCTTGTGTTCGTTAGGAGTTCTCCTTTTATACAGACGTTCTTATTCCAAAAGTAATACTGGGCAATCTATACAAGCTTAGAACTGAAACGAAAAGGTGATAAAAACGTATCAGATGCTATAGCAGATATAAGGAAGGAATGGTAATAATGGATAACGGGATGAGTGTAGTTTTAATCGAAAAAATGCCAGAGGGTGATCTACGAGTAATTGAAGAGCGTACGTGGAGCATGAATATGATAACTGCACTTGAACATGTCAATTATATAGTGGTGGGCAGTAAGGAATATGAAGCGGTTGAAGGACGGCTGAATGTGGATGAAGGCAAGCTGGAGCTTTTGCTTGTTCCGATGCACACTGAGGGATAGAAGATCATCAGGGAAGGAGAACCTTACGATGGCTAAAGAAGAAAGGGATAAGGAATTGCCTGCATCAAAATTATTTACCGCCGATGGCAAACCCATCCGTGTATTATCAACATCGCTAGGCATAGCCTTATTAGCGAATGCTATGTTTATTCCTGGCGGAGCGGGGGCTAGCGCGAATACTTCTGCGGGCGAACCACAGCTAGTCTCTTGGTCTAATGAAGAGGTTAAAGCTTATTTTGATAAAAATGTGGATTGGAATATTCCCTACCCCGAAGAAGGTACGAAAGAGGTAGAGGAGCAAGGCCAAGGCGTAGTAACTTCAAACGGGACAACTGTAGTGAATAACTATGGCGGTTATCATTCAGGTTTTGGCTGGACGGATTTGCTTCTGTATCACATGTTGTTTAACAGCGGTGCCAATTACTCTTCCAGAGGATGGGCTAAGGACCGTCCTACCTATTATGGAGGCACGAGAACCACTTATAAACCACCTACTTATAGCAGCGAAAAGTTTCAGAATAAAAAGGTGCCCGGTTCTGTAGTGAAACCTAAAACCTCAACCTCATCCACGGGTTCCATCACGAGAAGGGGTTCCTCTTCGAAGACCGGAATCGGGGGCACTTCCAGTGGCTTAAACTCTTCGAAGAACTCTAAATCAAGCTCAGGCTCGAAATCTTCATCGAGATCAGGTTCAAGCAAGAGTGGTTTCGGCGGATGAGTGATCAGCAGAGCGTGTTTGAGATCCTGGATTTGTCTGATCTGGAGCGGGGCCCACGGGTACAAGCGCTGTATGAGCTTGGGTTCACTTGGGCAGATCTAGAGGAAGAAGAGTATTGGATGGATGCAATAGCTGTGATGCGCAGCGACATTTACAAGGAGCTTGAGGAAGCCTCCGCAAAGCTTTGGGCTATCCTCGATAAGGCGGTTCGGTATATACATCTAAAACGCGATTTGTATGAGCTACTGGGCATTCCCCCTGTTCTTTGGGAGATGCTTGATGGGTCTCCTATTCCGGAAGAAGGCTTAATCAGCCGGTATGCAAGGTTTGATTTTGCGATAGCTCATGATGGAACCATCAAGCTTCTGGAACTGAATGCCGATACACCTACAGGTTATGTGGAGGCTTCCATAGCAACACCTTGGATCTGTGAACAGGCGGGTGTGGCTAGTCCAAATCATGCGATGAAGGAACAACTTGCCGCAGCATGGCAGATAGAACGTCCAGATACCGCAGCTTGTGTTGCTTATGGGTCCCATCTTGAAGATTCAGGTACGATTGAAGCCTTGGTCAGACATAGCGGACTTACTATTCAGTGTGTGGATTGCCTCGACCTGTGGGTCGATGAGGGCATTCTGAAGGATGGGGAGGACCGGGTGATACAGCGGATGTTTGCTCTATATCCTAAAGAGTGGATGGCCGTCGACGAAGGTGGAGATGCACTTGCCTATGCCGTTGAGCAGGGAAATCTTCAGCTTTTTAATGGACCTCACAGTATCCTGTTGCAGTCTAAGGGATTGATTGCAGCTGTGTGGGGAATGTATGAGCTTGGCTTATTATTTGACAATGAAGAGCGTGAGGCGATCTCACGTTATATTTTGCCGACTTATAATAAGCCTGTGTTCTCTGGCAGCTTTGTGTCCAAATCTGTATTTGGCCGCGAAGGCGGTTCTGTACGTCTCTTTGACGATAGTGGAACTCTGGAAATTGAGGACGAAGAGGGTTATGATAGCAGTCAGCTTTTTCCCTCTGTATATCAAAAAAGAGCTGAACTAGCCCGAATACACACCGCCGAAGGTGAATTCCACTTACTGACAGGCATGTTCGTCATTAATGGGAAGCCGTGTGGGCTGCTCGGCCGGGCTGGCGGACTGATTACGGGCAATGCCAGTCATTTTATCGCGTTGGGAGTGAGATAGTTGGATAAAAGTAAGGCTATAAACAAGTCGTCTACTAGACTAGTAAAGGCCCGGATCGGCGCTTTATGTATGATGCTTCTAACGGTGCTGCTGCTTAGTGCATGTTCCAGTAATCAGGGGAGTGTGTTTGATTCAGGCACTGCCGAAACTTCTGACAGTGTTGCACGGGTACCTTGGGATTACCGGGTTGTGGAGAGTACTGTAGGTGATCTAATTGGCAGCGATATGACGGTGTTGCCGGATAATGAGCTGCTGCCGAATGATGAGAATTATGCTACTGGCGATAAAATATGGACATTGCAGTTCATGGACGCTGAGCTGATCACAGATGCTGACCAGCGCAATGAAGTCCGCCTATCTTCCTGGACGACCATTAAATCGTATCCCGATGAAAAAACAGCAGTAGAGGACCTTACCAACCTTAAGGTATCGGTAACTACGGATGTTGATCTTGTAGGAGTATACAAGACAAAATATAATGAGAAGACAAGAAACTTTGCCGTCCTTGAGCTGCCTTCCGGCAACCGGATCAAGCAGCCGATAGACGATGAGCGTTATGCAGCATTAGAGAAAGAAAAGACCGCTTCCGTAGTCCTTGAGGAAGTACATGATTTCGCCGATTATGACTCGGCATATGCGAAATTTCGGGGGTGGGCAAAGTGACGATTGTTGTTAATTTGATAGTCAGTATATTTGTGATTATTCTTCTGCAATTGTTGGGTATGGTTATCTTTGGCTTGATGACCCCGTTCAAGGATATGGAAGAGCTGAAAAAAGGGAATGTGGCTGTAGCTCTAGCGCTTGGCGGCAAATTTCTCGCCACAGCAATTATCATTGGAGTAGCGGCGTATACGAATACCTCTATTCTGCATATGATCATTTGGTTTGCTGTCGGTTATGTGTGCCTCATCGCTGCTTACTGGATTTTTGAATTGGCGACCCCAAGCTTTAAAATTTCAGAACATCTGGAAAAAGGCAATGTGGCAGTAGGCACTATGCTCTGCTTGGTGTTTATCGGCACAGCGTTTGCAGTCAGCAGTTTGATTGTTTAGTTCAAAAATCGCAGATGAACATGGATAAGGCTGCCCTCAGTAATAACCTCGAGAGGCAGCTTTATTAATGTGAGGAAGGGATGGCAGATGCATTTTTTTCTGAGAATATCCACCAGGATGATGCGTTTACGCAAACGGTCGATCGGTTTGATTATTTTGATCTTTATAATTCTTAGCGCATCGATAGCTTACCTGCTTGAACCGAGTACATTCCACAACTGGTTTAATGCCTTCTATTGGGTCATGACAACGATGGCCACCGTTGGGTATGGGGATTATTTTGCCGAGACTGTAGTTGGTAAGCTATTCACCATGTTTCTGTATATTTTTGGGATTGGTCTTCTCAGCTTGGTTATTGGCAAGGTCATTGACTCTATTGCAGAAGTGCAGAGAAGGAGAGGAGCAGGAACATTGAGCTTCCGGGGAAAGGATCATGTGATATTAATCAATTGGAGTAAGAAAGCACAAGCTGCGGTAGATGAGGTGTTATGCTATTCACCTAAATGTCATATCGTCATCATTGATGAGATAGGACGGCATCCGCTGGAGCATATGGAACAGGTCCACTTTGTGAGCGGTGATGCTTCCAGCGATGAGATTCTCCTTAAAGCTAACATACACGAAGCCCGGGCAGCCATTGTGTTCGGAGACACACGGATTGATGAAGCATCGCTAATTGACGGGAAGTCTCTGCTTATCGCCTCCAGCATTGAGCGCATAGCGCCACAAGTACATACTACCGTAGAAATTATGCAGGAGAAGAATATACAGAATTTCAGGCATGTTCAGGTCAATGAATTCGTTCTGTCGCATGATGCCATTTCTAGATTGGCTGTCCGATCCGCTCTACAAGAGGGGAATTCAGAGGTGATTACGCAGCTGCTGAGCCGCCAGTATGGGGATGATATTTATGAGATTCCAGTGAATAGTGCATGGAAGACCTATGGGCAGGCGTTTCAGGAATTGCTCCTTCAAGGTGCAACTTTACTCTCGGATCGTAGTGACCTTAGCATCAATCGCAAGCTGGGCCAGCCTATTCCTAAAGAGGCTAGATTATATATTGTTTCGGATGAAGAGACGTACCGGAGAATTAAAGGTTAGGTCAGAGATAAGCGAGTAAGCGGATTTTCGGGAGAAGGGCTTCTCGGAATTCCGCTTCTTTTTGTTTGCCGTTCCTTCCTTAAGGGTAAGAGATGAATATTATCGTTACTCTACCTTTCGGAAGGAGCCATTGTTAATGAGTGAACAGCAAAAAGTGAACGGAAATAGCAAAAATGAGCATCTGGAACAGTTTCGCAGTAAGGACGAAGGTCACGCTTTAACAACCAATCAGGGATTGAAAGTGTCCGAGGATGAGTTCTCCCTAAAAGCCGGTGACCGGGGGCCAACCTTGCTGGAGGATTTTCATTTTCGGGAAAAAATGACCCATTTCGATCACGAGCGGATTCCTGAGCGGATCGTGCATGCACGCGGATTTGCCGCCCACGGGGAGTTTGAAGTATATAAATCGTTGAAAGAATATACGAAGGCGAAATTCCTTCAAGATCCGTCCGTAAAGACCCCGGTGTTTGTCCGATTCTCAACGGTAGCAGGATCACGGGGTTCAGCCGAAACTGTGCGGGATGCCCGGGGCTTCTCGACCAAATTTTATACCGAAGAAGGCAATTATGATTTGGTAGGCAATAATATGCCGGTCTTTTTTATACAGGATGCGATTAAGTTCCCTGATCTAGTGCATGCGCTTAAGCCGGAGCCGCATAATGAAATGCCTCAGGCGGCATCAGCCCATGATACCTTCTGGGATTTCATCGCCAATAACCAGGAATCGGCCCATATGGCGATGTGGCTGATGTCTGACCGCGCCATTCCGCGAAGCTTCCGGATGATGGAAGGGTTTGGGGTTCATACCTTCCGTCTGATCAATGAGCAGGGGAAAGCACATTTTGTTAAATTCCATTGGAAACCAGTGCTTGGTGTACACTCTTTGGTGTGGGACGAAGCACAGAAAATATCAGGAGCGGACCCTGACTTCCACCGACGTGATTTATGGGAATCGATTGAAGCCGGCAACTTTCCGGAATATGAGCTGGGCATTCAGCTTCTTAGTGAAGAAGATGAATTCAAGTTTGATTTCGACGTGTTGGACCCTACAAAGCTATGGCCAGAGGAAGACGTGCCCGTGCAGATCGTTGGGAAAATGACCTTGAACCGCAACGTGGATAATGTTTTTGCCGAAACGGAGCAGGTGGCTTTCCACCCTGGACATGTAGTGCCTGGTATTGATTTCACCAATGACCCCCTACTTCAGGGCAGACTATTCTCTTATACGGATACCCAGCTGATTCGGCTTGGGGGTCCTAACTTTCATGAATTGCCGATTAATAGACCGGTGTGTCCTTTCCACAACAACCAGCGTGACGGATATGGGCGGCAGACGATTAATCAGGGCACTGTGAGTTATCATAATAATTCTCTGGCCCAAAATACGCCGAGACCTGTCCCAGAGGCTGAAGGCGGTTATGTGCATTATCAAGAAAAGGTTGAGGGCCGTAAGGTACGGAGCCGGAGTAAAAGCTTTGAGGATCATTTTTCACAAGCCAAGTTATTCTGGAATAGTATGAGCCCTCCGGAACAATTGCATATTATCGAAGCTTATTCTTTTGAGCTTGGAAAGGTTAAGAGTAAGTCGGTCCGACAGCAGGTCGTAAATATGCTTGCTAACATTACCTCCGAGCTTGCTGTACCTGTGGCAGAAGCCATTGGAGTAGCGGCTCCAGAAGTTGGCGGTTCTGAGGTCACTCAAGCTTCCCCAGCCTTAAGTCAGGCTAATACGAAAAAACATCCCAACACGCGTAAAGTAGGCGTGATTATCGGGGATGGTTTTGATGAAGCTGCGGTAATGCCTGTATTGGACACGCTTATGGGAGCTGGGATTCAACCGGAGCTAATCAGTGATAAGCTTGGATTTATTAAAGGCTCAAACGGCACAGAGCTTGAAGTCATCCACACCTTATCCACTACAGATTCGGTGCTCTTCGATGCGATTTATGCGGCTGGTGGAAATGCAGAGCGCAAGAAATTCCATAAAGATGCAGCGCTATTCCTCAACCAAGCATATGCACATTTTAAACCCATCGCGATGACCACAACACTTGCTGAGCTGCTTGCAACAGATGAACACAGAAGCAGTCCGGGCGTCGTAATAGGCGATGGTGGGGAAGTTTTTGCGGCTAGCTTCGTTGCGGCCATTTCTGCCCATCGTTTTTGGGAACGTATGGAATAAAGTAAATAGATGATAGAAAAAGAGGGGTCTGCTCGTCAGAAGGCGTGTGGATGCCTCTTTTTTTCATCTAATAGTTTCATAAATTTAACATTTGGATTAAGTATGTGATGTATATTACCGTTATAGATAATACTAGGCAATATAAGCAGATGCTTAGGGAGGTGATTTTTTGAGGAAAGAGATAGCTGTTGCTGTAGTGGTACTTATAGGTTTTACAGCATTAACAGCATGCGAGCAAACAGCAACGCCGGCATCAACACCCTCGCCCTCCGCGGATGTTCATACAACAGAGCCACCGAATCCTACGGGTTCGGCTAATAATGATGTGGGGGACCATTCACAGGAATTGGATGCTTTAGAGCAATTTATTGTTACGAAGCTTACCGGCTCGTCCGGTGTTTATACGAATTTAATTGAAACAGAGCAATCCGGGGAAGCGGCAAGCGGCCATGAGATTCTAAGTGAGTCTGCCTCTCTGAGGATGCTGGCAGCCGTACGGAGTGGTGAGAAAGAGCGATTTGCAGAAGAATGGGCGCTGGCTAAGCAAACCTTTGATATGAAGGGCGGTTTTAGCTACCGATATAGCCCTAAACAGCAGAAATTATATCCTGTGAATGCTGCCGTTGATGACTTACGTATCATTCGTGCGCTTTATGAAGCGGGGGATACGTTTAGGGATAAACACTATACAGAGGAAGCGGATAAGTATGGTGAAAGATTTTATAACTATAATGTAAAAAATGGATATATGTATGACTTCTATGATGAAAATTACAAAAAAACCAACACATTCGTTACTTTATGTTATATTGATTTAGGTACAATGCGAAAATTGTCGGTTTCTGGAGAATCTCGTGAATTTTTGTTGAATAATATGAGCGTTATACTGAAAGATGGATATTTATCAGATGAGTTTCCCTTCTATGAAACAAGGTTTAATTATGAGAGTGGAACCTATACTTCGGAGAATATCAATACAGTAGAATCGCTACTGTCTATTCTGGCTTTGGCAGAGGTAGACCAGCAGAAATCCTCCAGCATTGATTATATCAAGCAGCAGGTCGAAGCTGGCACATTATATGGACAATATTCGCGTGAGGGAAAGCCGCTTAACGATATTCGCTCAACAGCCATTTACGCTATTACGGCTATGATTGGTGCCGAGATCGGAGACGATGCACTCTATCGCAAAAGCATTGAAAGAATGAACGAGTTCAGAATAACCGATGCCGGCAGCTCACTGTATGGAGGCTTCGGCGATGTAGCTAGTGGCCAAGCCTATTCCTTTGATAATCTGATGGCATCATTGGCCTTTGTCTATTAATTTAAACCTATAGTAACGAAGGTGAATCTGCATGATAAACAACACGGTGAAATCACCTCTGAGGCAGGGGATGACACTCGCTAACCTACCGTTGCCATTGTCCCCGGCTTTTATCACTGCTGTTGGAGTGTTGCTTATAACCATCATAGCCTTATTTACCGCCCCGTATGTCGGAATGGCGGATAATGGTGATTTTTTTCGCAGCATCTATAGTAACGGAATTTATTTCAATCTGCCGGATTATGACGAGCAATACTTTGGTTATTTTGTAAAGCAATATGGAATCTTTCAATATTTTAATGAGAATGGCGCGACATTATTTTCTTCGCAGTCCCTATTTATCAAGCTGGCCATTGGACTTAATAAGCTGTTTTTTAGCAGCGAGGTTTTCGATATCCGGTTTCAAGCAGTCATTTATACGATTTTATATGTTGCGGCGATCTACTTATTAATAGAGGCTGTTACATGGGGGATGACCCGCAAGCAGGGATGGGTCACTGCAGGTATTGCTATTTTTATATTTGGAGATACCGGGTATACCGCTTATTTCAACTCCTTTTACGGCGAGAGCGTCGTGATGATCACGATGATTACTATGTTCGCAGCTTGGTTGTTGTTATATCAAAAAAGATACAATGACTATGTGCTGCTGGCCCTGTTCTTGATCAGTACGATCATCCTGACTACTTCCAAGCAGCAAAATGCGCCAGTGGGTATAATCATTGCGGTTCTGGGGTGTTCGCTCCTTTGGATTCGCAGGGATAAAATATTTCGCATTCTGACAATGGTTTCCCTTGCTTTGATCCTGTTCGCGGGTGTGTTCACCTATTTGAATATCTCGGATGAGTTCGTGAATATTAACCAGTTCCATGCCATGACCCGCGGGGTGCTGAAGGATTCCTCCGATCCGGAGAAGGCACTGAAGTCATTCGATATTAATGAACAATATGCCATCTTGAAGAATAGCATTTACTACGAGAAATACGGAACTATTGATGTGAATTCACCAATCCTCCAAGAGAACTTTTACAGTCGTTACGGATTTGTTTCGATCCTTAAATACTATATATCGAATCCGGATCAGCTTAACTCGATTCTTAATGTAGCTGCTCAAAGTGCATTCTCGATCAAACCAGCGGCGATGGGCAATTACGAGCAATCCGTTGGGAAGGAATTTCGAGCACAGAGTCACTTTTTTACTGGATACAGTCAGCTGAAAAAAGCTTTAGCACCACGAACGATAGGTTTTATCTTCCTTTGGACAGTGCTTGTCATCGGTCTGTATATGCCTTCCTTCGTAACAGCCATTAAGGCACGTAATTTTAGAGGATTGCAGCGGATGGTATTGATTGTCGCTACGATAGGCATTGGTCTTTCAGGCATTTTTGTATCGATTATCGGTGCTGGTGATGCCGACATTTCCAAGCATGAATTCTTGTTCACTTTATCTTTTGATTTGGTGACCTTTCTGACAGTATCTAGTGTGATCGGACGCAGATTCTCCAAAAATCGTAAAAAGCCGGTTAACGAGAGCCCCACCACGTCTAGTCCATTTACAAAGCCTCAAAAGGATGTGAGTGTTTGAAGCGCAGAGGGATCTTATACTGTATATTGCTGCTGACGCTGAGCTTAACCATCCTATTGCTTCCCGCCACTCCTGTTCAATCTGCTGCATCGCCACAACAAGTCTTACTGCTCTATGACAGCCTTGCCAAGGGGACCGCTAAGGATGGAAATGTGACTGAACTTCAACGTCTGCTGGCAGCTTACTCGACAAAGGTTACACTTCGAAGCCTAGATCAATACGAGCAGGGGATGCTGAAAAATTACTCCAGAGTGATCATGGTCCGTAACGAAGCGGATATTTCGATCACGAATAAATCCTATATAGAGGATTGGGAGCATTATCAGGGGCAGTATTTGCATATTGGGTACAACCCACCCGCTAGTCTAATGAAGGCGTTACAGCTAACCACTGATGTGATCTATGACGGGAGTGCTGAGCTCGAAATTGGACAGTTCTCCGGAATTCAAGCTAAGGTGCAGGATATGCCTTATATTGCAGCGAGTCAGGCGGTCAAATCCTTTGGGAAACTCTCTTTTGCGGAGGAGGGTCTGCAAGCACCGTACGCTGTGAGTAAGGGGAATGATACATATGCCCCATATTTTGAACAAGGGAATGTCAGTACGCTGGGGATGGCGCATGTTCTGAAGGATTGGCTCCATATCACTGCTGCTCCTAAAATGTACCTTGCGATCAAAGAAATCTATCCTTTCTCCGATCTGCGACTGCTGGCAGAAACGGGTGAGCGGCTGTATCAACTGGGGATTCCGTTTCTTGCAAGTGTGCGGCCTGTGTTCCGCAATACCGATTATCCGGCCATGCAGCGTTATTTAGTGGCCATGAAAAGTGTGCAATCCAGCAATGGAAGCATTCTGGTCAATGCCCCAGTGGTGATGCCAACGATAAGCTCCATTGACCATACGCTTAAAGGAAAGATGAATGATTTCATCAATCTGTTGGCCGAAAATGGGCTTGGGCCGCTTGGAGTCGGGGCGGAAATGCATTGGTCGTATGACAAAGAGTATTCAGAAGCGGGGATGAGCTTTTTTGATTCCGTGGTGTTATATCCGGATGAACAGATTGATTATATGGAGCAGAGCGACACCTCTAAATCCTTTCCATCCTCTTTATATAGCGTTCCGCTGGAATTTCTTCAGGCTTTGCCTACATCCAATAAAGTGATACCGCAATTGCCGATGGATACTGTAATCACCGTCGACATGCCCGAGGATGAGCGTCAGCTTGAAGAAATGCTGCAAAGTCTGGAACGGAATTGGGTTTCTTTTGCCGATTATAAGCAAGAAGAGCACCAGGTCGTTACTGATCAGAACACAATCTCCTCACTAGATGGAATGATTTCTATTAATGGACAACCTCTAAGCCTGGACTATACACCGGAAACAGTAGATAGCGATTATCGCTACACAGAGGAACAGCAAAAGAGCTTCACCCGACTTTTTAATATTCAGAATCAATTTTTTATTGTTGTGATCATGATTTCTCTGCTGCTGTTTGGCGGATTGCTGATGATCGGATACCGGTTATATCGCAGAAAGTTTTTGAAATGAGACAACTATCGTGATTTGGAGGACCCTATGACGATTTCAGACGTGCTGATGGTGATTGCGGTGATCTGTATTTGGTCTCTGCTGCTGGTGAATGTGACCCTCATTATCGCGGGCTATCTATATTACATTAAATCCGAAAATGAGGACATACCAGAGATAGAGGGTGAATATCCTTTTGTTTCAATTATGGTTCCCGCTCACAATGAGGGGGTAGTGATTTGTAAGACGGTTGAATCTCTGCTGGCGCTGGATTATCCGCAAGATCGGTATGAGATTATTGTGATTAATGATAATTCCTCTGATAACAGTGCTGAGCTGCTTGCGGGCATACAATCCCGAAATCCGGGGCGTCAGCTGGTAGTCATTAATACGGATGCAGTTACAGGAGGCAAAGGCAAATCCAATGCCTTGAATATAGGCTTTACCAGCTGTAAAGGGGAGCTAATCGCCATTTATGATGCCGACAATACTCCGGAGAAAACAGCTTTGCGTTATCTGGTTGCTGAGATCATGCATGATTCCAGCCTCGGTGCGGTGATTGGGAAGTTCCGGACCCGTAATCGTGATGCAAGTTTACTGACCCGGTTCATTAATATTGAGACCTTATCCTTTCAATGGATGGCTCAAGCGGGGCGCTGGAAGCTGTTCAAGCTTTGCACTATTCCGGGAACCAATTTCATTATGCGCAGGTCTATTGTGGAAAGCATCGGTGGCTGGGATGTCAAAGCGATAGCCGAGGATACAGAAATCAGCTTCCGGATTTATATGATGGGTTACCAAATCAAGTTCCAGCCCAAATCCGTCACGTGGGAGCAGGAACCACAGACCCTGAAGGTCTGGTTCAAGCAGCGAACCCGCTGGGCGAAGGGCAATATTTATGTCATTGTCAAAAATATCCCGCTGCTGTTCAATAAATCGGCCGCAAAGGTGCGGTTCGATATTCTTTATTTTCTATCCATTTACTTCTTGTTGCTGCTGTCGTTAATCACCTCGGATGTGCTGCTGATCCTGCATGCTTTGGGTTATGTGCATACTACTATTGCAGGTCTTAGTAATTTCTTATGGCTGCTCGCTATTATTTTATTCGTTGTGGGGACCTTCATTACGCTAACAACAGAAAAGGGCGAGATGAGCTTGTCCAATCTAGGGATTGTAATGTTGATGTATGTGTCTTATTGCCAGCTGTGGATGGTTGTCGCGGCTAACGGATTATATCTATACCTGAAAGACCTCATCTTCAAAAGAGAAGCCAAATGGTATAAGACGGAGCGCTACTAACGAGGCACCAAAAAGTCATATGAGAAAAATGTAATCACAGGAGAAACAGAACATGAAGATAAAAAAACAGCTGGTTATACTGTTAACCTGCCTCTCCCTTTTCTTAATTCCAATCCATCCTGCTGCCGCAGAGACGTTGCCACAGGATCATAAGTCTACTTATACAACCTCATTCACGGGAACAGACTCGTCCTTAACAGGTTCGAGTGCCCAGCAGCAATATTTTGAGGTTCTGGATTATTGGAATGTGGATCAAGTAAAGATCAAACTGCATTTTCAAATTTCACAAATTACCGAAGAGCAGATTTCTAGTGTTACCTTAACGCTAAACGGCAGCCCGTTCTATACGTTTCGTCCGTCACTACAAGACAACGGCGAACAGCTGTTGACCCTTGCGGCGCCCAAGGGGTTTCTGAAAAAAGGGACGAATACGCTGGGCATTCAGGGCTATTTGAAGACAGATCGTCAAGATGATCTCTTTTGTTCGGTCGATGAAACGTCGGATAATTGGCTGCATCTGTTCAATACGTCCAGTGTTAACGTGATTTATACCGCAAAGCCCTTGAGTGGAGGGATCAGTGACTTCAGCGAGCGATTCGCCGGGATAGATACCTTAACGAAGAATCAGAGTATTCTGACTGTACCGGACAAAAGCACGGCGGCAGAAATGGAAGCAGCCACTTATGCGCTCTCCGGGTTTGTTAAGGGGATTACGTTAAATGATAAGACTATTCCCTTGCTTCCCTACCGGGCAGACACTGTGCAGAATAAGGCCGCAGTTGTACTGGTAGCTATGTATGACAGAGTACCAAGCGGGCTGAAAGCTCAGCTAAGCTCCACTGAAGATTTGGGTACGCACGCGTTGCTCCAGCTAGTGAATAAGGATACCCAGCCCACCTTGGTTGTAACCTCGAAGGATGAGAACTTGCTGATTAAAGCGGGTCGTTTGATTGCTAATCCAGAGCTGATCGGGCAGATCACTAGTGATCTGAAAACAGTAACGGATGCTACAGAAGTGTCAGCACCTGCGCTTTCGATTAGCTCTAACATCACGTTCACTGAAACAGGTGATAAACTGACCGGGGCACATCATCAGGAGCAGACGTATTTTATTTCATTGCCAGCGAACCGCTCGATTGCCGATTCCGGTAAAATCAGCCTGGATTTCCGTTATGCACAGAATTTGGATTTTACTCGTTCATTGGTTACCGTGAGCATCAATAATACTCCGATTGGCAGTAAGAAGCTGACCAAGGAACTGGCGAATGGCGATATTCTTAATCTCTCGGTGCCTCAGAACTTGAATATATCCGGAAATTTCTCGGTGACAGTGGCTTTTGATTTGGAGATCGAAGGAGCCAGATGTATTATCGATCGGGATCAAATGCCGTGGGCTTATATCAGTAAAGATTCTGTAATGCAGCTGAATACGAAGGATCGCACGGATCTCTTATTTAATAACTATCCATATCCGTTCATCCGCGATGGGATCTATAATCATGTGGCGGTTGTACTGCCCGAACAAATGGATGATTACGCCTATTTAAGTGTATCGAATATCTTTAATCTGCTTGGTAAATATGCCAGCGGAAATATAGGGAATATCCAGTTCTATACCGATACTGTCAGCGCCGATCATTTGAAAAATAATAATATCATCGTTATTGGTGCTTATAAGAATAATAAGGTGATCCGTGATCAGAATGCTAAGCTTTATTTTCAATATAACGGAGATGGAACCACAATTCGCTCCAATGAGAAAATGAGTATTGAAGAGCAATACGGCGCACGAATCGGAACACTGCAGCTGATTGATTCCCCATTTGAGGCGGGACGTGCATTGCTCGCGGTTACGGGAGTCAGCTCGGAAGAGTATTACTTAGGATCGAAGCTGCTCGCTACAGAACGGGACAAGTGGAAGGTGTTTGGCGATGGTGCAATCGTTGATAAAGACGGTAATGTCAGCGCACACCGTTTCAAAACGATCACTGGAGCAGCCGAGGACTCTGTGGCCCAGAAAATAATGGAACGGTCGGATGTACTCAGTTTTATCATCGTGATTTTACTGGTGCTGACGCTGGTAGTTCTATCGCTGATCCTACTGCTTCGCAAACACATGAAGAAACGTGGTGATAAGCGTGAGACGTAATCGCAGCTTAGTGTCGGACATCGCTCTCTTATCATTCCTGATGTTATCGTTCCTCTGTATCGTCTTCATTGCCGGGGCACCGGATGATTACCTCCAGAATATTATCATTTTAACGGTGGCTTTTATTCTGGCCATTGTTACGTATTTTACAACGGTCACTGCAGGGCTGGTCTTGAATCTGGTGTTTATCTTTGCTTACGGATTCTACACGATGTACCAGACGATAACGCTAGGGGAGACGATTAGCCTGAATACTTATTTCTGGTTAATTATGACTCCGCTATTAACGGTCGTTCTATGGGTATTCACTTTAAGCAGCCGTGATTTGCAGGTGGAGAATGAGCAGCTACGCAAAAAGACTGCCAATATGGCTATCGTCGATGAAAACACAAATTTGCGGAACAGTATTTCTTTTCAGACGGATGCTACATTATTTACAAGCATTTCGACCCGCTATCAGATTCCGCTCACCCTGCTAGTGGTGAAGGTGAAGTATTGGAAAGAGATCAGACGGATCATTCCTGAAGATCAGCTGGCAGAAGCTATCTATGACGTGTCTCAGCTTAGTCAGGCGAGTATTCGTACCAATGATGCACTCTATCTGCTAGATAAGGATGAAGCAACATGGGGCCTGCTGCTGTTCACGGACAGCGATGGGGCGAAGATTGTGATCGAGCGGATTAAGCTCAAGCTTCAGGAGTTGAATGACAATAATTTCTCCAGAAAATATAAGGTCAGCCTGGGTCTTAAGATTGGGGCGGTCGAATACCAGGCCGGCACGATTGAGAATCCGCTGGATTTCATTGTTCAGGCCAAAAAACAGCTGGAGTACGACGTGTAGGCCAGCTTAAAAATCAACAGTTTCACTATCAGCCTCTGTATGGATGGCGATGAGCACGCTTGCCGGCTCATCGCCTTTATTTATGACCAGATGTGGCACACAGGCATTCCAGCTAAAGGAATCCCCCGCTTGGAACATCCCGAAATCTTCACCTTGCTCCGCATAAACCTCACCTTTTATCACTAAATGGACCTCTTTGCCTTCGTGCGCCTGCGGAGTTTCGCCCGTGGAAGTACCCGGAGGGAAATGGACAAGCACCATTCGTACACCACCTGCTGAGCTTAAATGCTCAACTTGCAGTCGATCACTTCCGCTACTGGTGATTTGCCGCTCCTCGGATCGTACCACCTGCATCCGCTCTTCTTTTTTTAACAGCAAATAAGCCAACGGAACGTTCAGCGCATCCGCAATCAGGCTAAGGGTTGCGATCGAAGGAGAGGTCTTGTTAGTCTCAACCTGGCTCATAAAACCCTGTGACAGGCCAGTAGTTTCACAGATTTGGGCAATCGTTATATGTTTTCTTTTACGGATTGTACGAATGTTTGAACCTATATTCATAAGTAAAGCCCCTTTTAATATTAGTAATAGCAAATATATTTTTATATTAACAAATTATTAATTGACATACTAGCCAGAGGTTTATAATATTATCCTTACAAATATTATTTTTGTATTACAAATATTTTGAAGGAGTGTTTAGTATGAAGGCACCTTATATATATGATGTCACTCTACCTTCCGGCTACGATGTGAATCGGGTTTATCCGGTTATCTTCACCTTGCATGGCAAAGGTTCCAATGAGAAGAATATGTTCGGACTTGTCGAGCCCTTGTCTGAAGAGTTTATTATTATCGGGATTCGGGGAAATATGATTTTAGGGGCTGGATTTCAATATTATGATCTCAAAAGTCTAGGTCATCCCATCCGTGAGCAGTTTGATCAGGCTGTATCGCAATTGCAGCAGTTTATCGAATACGCCACCGACAAATATCCTATAGATGCTAAACACCGTTATCTGCTTGGCTTCAGTCAAGGAGCCATTTTGTCCATGACACTCGCTCTTACAATGGGGAATTCGCTTCGGGGAATTGTGGCGCTGAACGGTTATGTTCCGGGGTTTGTGAAGACAGATTATGAGCTGAAGAGTGTGCAGGAGGTATCGGTCTTCATCTCGCATGGTGAATATGATTCTGTATTTCCAATTTCAGTGGGGACAGAAACAGCCGCTTATTTCGAAGGTCTAACCCCATTATTAACCTTTAAAACTTATCCTTCGGATCATGGTGTATTACCGCAGAATCAGCAGGACCTGATCGCTTGGTTACTGCAGAACTTAGGGAGTGATAAACTATGATACCTTCATACTTTATTGCCCACGGTGCTCCTTCTCTGGTACTTGATAACAATGCATATACGAAATTTCTTGGGGAGCTCGCTGAGAGGAATGTCAAACCTAAAGCGATTGTTCTATTTTCTGCACATTTTGAAGAACACACACAGTCGGTTGGAGTTATGGAGACTTTCGACACCATCTATGATTTCTATGGCTTCCCAGATGAGATGTATCGAATGACTTATCCTGCCAAAGGAGACAATGAGGTTGCACAGCAAATTATGTCTCTGTTCCACAAGAATGGGATTGTCAGCAAATTAAATACAGAGCGTGGACTAGATCACGGAGCTTGGGCTATTCTTAAATTAATCTATCCGAATGCAGATATTCCTGTCGTGTCTTTGTCAGTTAATCGAGAGCTGTCCAATGAACAGCAATATTTAATGGGTAAGGCTTTATCTGAGCTGCGTGAGCAGGATATTATGATTATTGGCAGCGGTGGAACCGTCCATAATTTGCGTAGCGTGAAGTGGGGAATGGAGAACGTCGAGAAATGGGCGGAGACATTCGATGACTGGCTGCAGCACAGGGTGGAAGCTTGGGATACAGAGTCGCTATTTAACTATCAGGAGCTTGCTCCCTATGGTATTGATGCAGTGCCGACTAATGAGCACTTTATCCCTCTGATAATAGCTATGGGGGCTGGCGATAAAGGGAAAGAAGCGAAGCTGCTGCACCGAAGTTATCAGTATGGCAATTTAAGTCTTAGCTGTTGGGAGTTTAATTAAGAAGGAGGCATTAATGATGGACTTGGGACTTCGTGGGAAATCAGTTTTTGTAGCCGCAGCAAGTAAAGGGTTAGGACTCGCAACTGCGCTGGAGTACGCCCGTGAGGGGGCGAAGGTAATGATCGCCAGCAGGAGTATGGAGCAGCTTGTAGACGCACAGAAAGAGATTCAGGCAGCCACAGGACAGCAGGTGAACATTGTTCAGATGGATGTGACTGTCCCAGAGGATATCGTACATGCTATTCAAACGGTTGTAGCCCAAAACGGTGGGCTTGATGTTGTAGTGACCAATGCGGGGGGGCCTCATGGCGGAGGTTTCGCTGATATGGAAGACGCGGATTGGAACCAAGGATTTGAGCTCACACTGATGAGCACCATTCGTTTGATCCGTGAATCACTGCCGCATCTGCGCTCTTCTGGGGCAGGGCGAATCGTTAATATAAGCTCGATTTCTATCAAGCAGCCTATTGAGGGACTAATTCTTTCCAATGTTTTTCGCGCTGGCGTGTATGCCTTGACCAAGAGCTTGGCTACTGAGCTGGCTGCGGATCGCATTTTAATTAATACGATCGCTCCAGGGCGTATTGCAACCGACAGGATTCTTCAACTAGACGGCAAACGTGCACAAGCAGAGGGGATCCCTATGGAGCAGATTCAAGAGGAAGCGCTGCTGCAAATCCCGTTAGGAAGATTGGGCACGCCCGAAGAATTCGGCAAGGCTGCTGTTTTTCTAGGCTCTTTTGCGAATACTTATGTTACGGGACAATCTCTTTTAGTCGATGGAGGAATGGTGAAATCGCTCTAACCTCCGGCGTTATGGGTAGGCTTTGAAAGGTTATGGAAATATTAGTAATTTCAATATTAGTTGCTTTGTGCTCTAAATAAGCGTATGATGGAGCGGTGGTCTAAATCGTAAGATTTACGAATTTTCCTACGTTTATTAGGTTATACTATATATAAACCTACAGATCATTTGGATAATTTACCATAAAGGCTCCACGAATTTATTCAGAAGGAGGACGATTAGAATGAGAGAAGGCATACATCCTAAGTACAACCAAGTGATTTTCTTGGATGCAAGCGTAGGCTTCAAATTCTTGAGTGCATCTACTAAATCATCCAATGAAACTATGGAATGGGAAGACGGCAACACTTACCCAGTGCTCCGTGTGGACGCAAGTTCCGCATCCCACCCATTTTACACTGGTAAACAAAGAGATACAGAACAAGGCGGCCGTGTTGACAAGTTCAAACAACGTCTTGCACAAAAGAAATAAGAATCCTTACGGATTGAAGAGGGACAACCCATGTAGAAGCAATCGCTTCGGGGATGTCCCTTTTTTGTGTTCAGGCATGTTAAAATGAGATGAATTTAAAAATATACATGGCGTCGAGGGAGCGATCAGTGATGGAAAATGTAATAAAAGTAGATACAGTCCTAAAGAGTGAAGACGTTCAGGAGTTTAACTTATGGTTCAGCTTGAATAGCCGGATTATACTCAACTCTTTTAGCGTAGTCGCTTACTTTATGATTTTGTTATTAATTACTAAGGATTACAGTACTCAAAGCATCTCAATCCTGGCTGTGACTGCTATAATTCTTGCCGCTGTCTTATGGTATATGACCAAGGCAAGCTTGATCAAAAAATCCAAGAAGGCGTTCAAAACAGATAGCCTAATTCAGCAACCGCAAAATTATACGATTTCAGATGAAGGCATATCTTATCTTTCCGAAGCGGGCACTGGACAAGTGAAGTGGGAAGAGATACATAAGATAGGTGAAACTACGAACTTGTTTGTGTTTTTTGTGTCCACACAGAGAGCGCTGATTATCCCTAAACGTTTCTTTGAATCGGCACAAGATAAAATAACATTTAAGGATTTAGCCAGAAAATATATGTTCTCCAATCGGGTGAAATTTAAGGCATAAGATGTGCTGTTATTGTTGATTCATTTGTACCAAGGATTAGGCTATAATGATAGGAGCGACTTGAAAAATAGGAGAAATATGGCATGCCATGGATTCAGGGATATCCGTATTACTTATTAATGGGCAGTGTTCTAAGTCTGTACATGGGCGTCAGCTCCTATCGGCACCGTAAGTTAGCAGGCAGACGCTATTTGTGGATCTTAATGCTGTTAGTCAGCCTTATATTTGTTGCAACGGCGGGAGAGATTATGTCACTCTCTTTTCAGTCTAAGCTGTGGTGGAAGAATGTGCAGCAGGCTCCGCTTTTTTTTAGTGCGCTCTTTACTTATGCTGTGGTAAAAGAATACGTATCTCCTTCCACAGGGCGCCTGCCCGTGAAGATTGCAATCTTCTCTATCCCTATTGTTATGGATGTACTTCTTATTTTTACGGATAGCTATCATCATCTGATGCGCAGTGAAGTGTCCGTCCTGACGGTTGCGGGTGTTAGTGGAATTGCTGTAAAGCCTACGCTCCTTAGTATGGCTTTTATTGCGTATGATCAGCTTTTTGGGCTATATGCAGTCTGCTTGCTTGCAGTTTCCCTACTAAATACCCCGAGAGTTTATTTGCGGACTAATGTCCTGCTGTTGGCGGGTTTGCTGGTTCCGGTTATTTCCGTCTTTTTACTCCCCCTCTTGAAGATTATCATTACAGGTTTTACGGCGTTTACTTATTTGCCTGCGATTATAGCGGCTTATTTTGCACTTTTTGTTAGCTCCAAATTAACCATCTTCCCTCTAACCAAAAACAAAATTCTAGAGCACATGAAAGACGGCGTAGTTCTGACTGACCGTTATGATAATATCATTGGCATAAACGATGCGGCGACTGCTATTTTATACGACATTACCGGAATAACGAACGATAATTGGATGGGAAAAAACATTGATCTTTTTACGAAGTCTCACAAAGACATTGCAGCTCATTACAATCAGAGGACGGAAGGACAGTTTGAGGTAGTTTGTTCTGGTGCAGAGGAGCTCTGTTATGGGGTTTCTTTAATTGCTACGGAACATGCGACAACAGAGAATAAGGGTATGCTTATTGTGTTTAGTGATCATAGTGAGAAAAAGCGATATGAGCGTGAACTGGTCTATCAGGCAACGGTTGACGATCTGACAGGGCTTTATAATCGCAGGCATTTCATGCAAAGGGTTCAGAATCAAACGATCCCGGATGGATTAGGGTTGGCTCTGCTGTTATTTGACATCGATGATTTTAAATTAATTAATGATACTTATGGTCATTTAGCGGGCGATCAGGCGTTAGTTGATTTCTCGAATAAAATACTTCAGGTATACCAGAATAAAGGTATTGCTGGAAGAGTAGGTGGCGAGGAATTTGCTGTATGCTTTTTCGCTGAAGATAAACGTGCAGCCTTAAAAGAAGCAGAGGATTTTCGTACAATGATGAGTGATTACACGATAATCTTGAATGAACAGGATAGCATTCATCTTACCGCAAGTATCGGAATCTCTTTTACGGAGCGTAGAGAGGTGACTTTCGAAGATTTATATCGGGAAGCGGATGAAGCGTTATATCACTCTAAGAATACAGGGAAGAACAGAGTTACGTTAGGTCGTGAACCGATCATAAGAGAAGCGGTAAAGGGATAAGAACATCGAAGATAAGGGAGTGGCCTAATGAATCTGACTGTTGATGAAGTGATGAGCAAGCTTGAGGAGATGGGTACAGAGCAGACGAAACGTACTTTCTTACGACATGGCGCAGTGGAACCTTTATTTGGAGTAAAGGTAGGGGATATGAAGAAGCTGGTTAAGGATGTGAAAAAAGATCAGAGTCTGGCAAGGGCTTTGTATCAGACAGGCAATTACGATGCAATGTATTTGGCTGGACTAACGGTCAATCCTAAGAGTATGACGAAGGAAGAGCTTCAAAGCTGGGCTTCGGCGGTCAGTTGGCATGCGGTAGTGGAATATATAGTATCCCCTCTCGCCGCAGAGAGTCCATATGGATTGGAACTTGCGAGAGAGTGGATTCGTTCCTCGGATGAACTAATAGCCATTTGCGGCTGGAGCACTTATGCCAATTACATTTCAATTACACCGGATGATAAGCTGGACATCGCTGAAATTAGGGAGTTGTTACAACAAGTAGGCGCTACTATTCATCGGGAGCGGAATCGTGTCCGTTATACGATGAATACTTTCTTAATTATGGTGGGCAGCAGTATCACAGAACTGCATGAGGAGGCAGCAAAGATCGCAGCAGGTATAGGTAAGGTCCAGGTGAACATGGGACAAACCGCTTGTAAAGTTCCTATGGCTGTTGATTATATTGCTAAGGTTGAACAAGCTGGGAAGCTTGGTGTGAAGAAGAAAACTTGTATTTGCTAAGTTAGATATTTAGGTAACCCTTCAAGGTGAAAGGCACTTGTGGGGTTTTTTTTATTCCGGGAAAAACAAGTGTTTCAACCCTGCGGAAATTGTTTAAATTAGCAGCAGTCAAAATTTACATAGAAGAATTAATGAAGCCTTATTCAAGTAATCTTTTACAATGATGTAGAATAGAAAGGGGTTTATAGTTAGAAGACAGGACGGAGGCTAGTTGTGAACAAACGCCGATTCACTTTGCAGTATAAAATACTGTCAATTACAGTTTTAATCGTGATCTGTCTATTAGGATTCGTTTTTGTCATGCATGGAAGAATCAATGCTCTACAGCGGGAAACCAGCTTCATCTCTCATCAGGATCGAGAGATTACTAATTTAGCTAATCTAATTGAGAAGAATATTTTGGATATGGAAACCGGACAACGCGGATATGTCATCACCGGCGATAACAAGTATCTGGAGCCCTACAATTTGGGTAAGGCTGAATGGGAGGCTAATTATGATAAGCTCTACGTGCTGACTGCTAATGATTCTTTACAGCTACAGCGTCTGTTGGGTATTGAAAGTAAAATTAAGCAATGGATCGAACAGTCCGGAAATTATGTGATCCAGTTGAAAAAAGAGGGACAGGACGTTGAGCTCCTAAGATACTTTAATTCCGACGATGGCAAAGATCAAATGGATCGGATTCGTAATCAGATCAGCACTTACCGCGAGACGATGAAAGAGAACACCAACAGTCTGATAGCTAGACAAGCAGATAAGAATAAATTATTGCTAGAGCTTCTTTATATTGCTTGGGCAATTATAGCGGTTACCGCGATGGTCGCTTCGTGGATCAATTCACGCTCCATCGTTAGTACGGTTCGTAAAGTTACCCATACGATTGCAGAATTGGAATCTGACGAAGATATGAAGACAAGGATAGAGATCACCACGAATGATGAGATCAGGGATCTGAGCGTAGCTACGAATCATCTGATAGACACGCAACAAGAACGGATATGGATTCAGGCTAACGCAAACGAACTGTTGGCGAGGTATCAGGGCATCACACATATCTCGCAACTGGGCGATATTTTTCTTGGCAAAACCGCAGAAGTGATCAATTACCCATATGGATCCTTATATGTTCGAACACAGGATCATGATCGGGATTTCTTTAAGAGAGTCTCTATTTTTGGCGGAAGCAGTAACATTCCAGATCAGCGGGCATTCCAGACCGGAGAAGGTCTAGTTGGACAATGTGCTAAAGAGGCGCGTTTGATGCAAATACAGGATCTGCCGGAGGATTATATTAGCATACAGTCTGGGCTGGGTGTTTCTGCACCGAAGGCGCTTCTGTTAATGCCGATTTCTTTTTCGGGTGAGGTAGTTGCTGTGGTGGAAATCGCCGCCTTTGCTCCACTTACGGAATTGCAGGTTAAGTTCCTAGGGTCTATTTCGAATGCCTTTGGCTCTGCAATTAACAGCACGATTAACAGTATGAAGATTGACCAACTTCTGGCACAATCTCAGCGTCTAAACGAAGAACTACAGGTATATACCGAGGAACTACAGACTCAGTCTGAGGAGCTGCAGATCCAAACGGAGTCACTGCATGCAACAAATAGAAAGCTGGAGGATAAGAATCTGCTGGCGGAACAAAAGTCATTGGAGGCGGAAAGAGCTCAAATGGAGCTTAGTGAATACACAGAGTTATTGCAGCAAAGCTCACAATATAAATCTGAGTTTCTGGCTAATATGTCTCATGAACTGCGAACTCCGCTGAACGGCATTCTGCTGCTCTCCGAATTTCTTATGGAGAATCAGTCGGGAGCTCTAAGCGAAGAGGATATTGAATTCTCAAAAGCCATTCATTCTTCGGGACAAGATCTGCTGGCGCTGATTAACGACATTCTGGATTTGTCCAAGGTTGAGGCAGGAAAGCTGAATATTGAAATTGAAGCGATAAATATATCGGAGATTCCGGAGGCAATGATCCAGAACTTCAGTCAGCTTTCCCGCAAAAAAGAGATTCCTTTGCAAATACAGCTCGGAGAGGACTTACCCCCGCTGTTCTATTCGGATGCTCAAAGAGTACGGCAAATTATTATAAATTTGCTGTCCAATGCGTTTAAGTTTACAGCGGAAGGCGCAGTCACTCTGGAAATCCGTTTAGCAACTAAGGACGAGTTGCTGGATTTGGCAGGTTCGTATACAGGGGAATTTATTGCCTTCGCCATCAAAGATACTGGAATTGGGATTTCAGAAGACAAACAGTCAATTATCTTCGAAGCATTTCAACAGGCGAATGGAAATACAGAACGTCAATATGGGGGAACTGGGCTTGGTTTATCCATATCCAGAGAGCTGGCAACATTACTTGGTGGTAGAATTACGCTGGAGAGCCAAGAGGGTGTGGGCAGTGTCTTTACAGTGTATTTGCCTTTGCAGCTTGAGGCTCCAAGCCTTGAGGAAGTGGCTGATCAAGCGACTGTTATTCAAGAGATCGGGAGTGGAGTGGTACTTGCCGCTACAACGGCTGAGGATACACGTACTGACTTCACTTCTCTGAATCAAAAGCATGTACTTATCGTGGATGATGATGAACGGAATTTGTTCGCTTTATCAAATACCCTAAGAAAGCGCGGGCTGCATGTAACTACAGCTACTAACGGAGAGAGCGGCCTGTATGAACTGGAGCAAGCGGCTTCTGTAGATATCGTTCTTATGGATATTATGATGCCAGTGATGAACGGGTATGAGGCAATCAATCGGATCAGACAAATGCCCGCAAAGAAGGATATTCCCATCATTGCACTGACTGCAAAAGCGATGAAGGAAGATAAGGCTAAAATCCTACAGGCTGGGGCAACAGATTATCTTAGCAAGCCGATTAACCTGGAACGTTTATTAGCGTTGATGCAATTGATACTGGCTAGCGATTCATGAGCTAGACCTCTAACTTCGGACAACTCGAGTGAAGTTGCGCGAACGAAGTAACTATAATCTGCTCTATCGGACACAGCTGACCGTTAACACAGCTTTTTACCACATCTGTAATTCTAACGGACCCCACTGACGCTATTGGCATAAAAAACATCGAATATGCCCCTCTTTTTAATGAATAGTGGCGCTGGAGTCTGAAACGCTGCTCTAAAGGCGGAAAAATCGCAAATAACGTCAGCTGGGTCCGTAAGGCTCGCGATTATGATCATCTAAAACTCTGCAGCAAGGCAAGTAAAAGTGTGACCAAGCGTTCAGCCGGCTTTCGTTTACCTCACAAATCGGCTGAAGCGAGTCAGCCAACCTATAGTCTATAACGCAAAACAGCGATCCTCCCATAACGGAAGGATCGCTGTTTTAATGTCTCTTTGGAATCTTTTTAATAAGATTCCAGTGTCTCTCTTATTGTTGCGCAGAATCTACTACAACTTTGACAGCTGTGCCGATGGGTGGCAGGCTTCTGGTCAGCACTGGGCTGTAGAATCCGATAACTTTTGTGCCTTTAACAAGCTCGCTGCTTTTAACAGCTTCGCCGTCTTTGTTAATGAGCACTGTGTCTTCGCTAATGCGCAGTACTACTTCTTTTTGTGACAATTCGCTCAGGCCACTACCTTTAACAGTGATACTGATATTTCCCTTATCGTCTTTTTGAACTTTTTCAATAGTACCAGCAGTACCTAGAAGATCATCTTGTTTTTGCTTATCCAGAACGGTGATTTTGTAAGTTGGTGTTTGTGGCGGAAGACTCATAGTCATGACCATGGAGTGTTCTGCTTTTACTGTCATCCCGATATGGAGATCTTTGAGTGCAATTTTAGTGCCGTCAGCCATCTCAATAGCCGTATCTTCCCCTACATTTAATACGATTCCATCCGTACCTACACCTTGGATTTGAACGGATTGGTATTTACCACCATCATAGACTGCTGTAATCACACCAGTCTTAGTCATGTGCTGCTCGGCGGCATTTGTGTTGATCACAATGGAATCTCCCTTCACAGTCATGTTTTGATGAATTACTTCGCTTAAAAAGGAAGCTGGGACATACAAAGTGGAGTCAACCAATTGTGGTGCAGTTCCAAGTGTTGTATTCATTTTGTTGATACTATAACGATCTTCTCCAGCTTTCACTGTAGTGAATACAGCGCCATTGATAAGTTCAACGGATTTATTCTGTGCATTCCAGGTTAATTCAAATCCAAGGGCTTCAGTAATTGAACGTAGTGGTACCATCGGCTCTTTACCGCTTGTGCTTTGGAAGCCTGTTTCTTTAATAGTCGATCCGTTGATTTCAATCGCAAACGTCTTTTGATTAACGCTAGCGGAGGTTTGTGTAGCCTCATTTTTAGCAGAAGTTGTGGTGGGTGCAGCATAAGCTGCTCCTGTAGAAAGTGCTAGGGACAAAGTTAAAAGAACTGTACTTGTTTTTAAAATGTTGTTCATGGTTGTGAGCTCCTTTTAAAATCTTTTGTTAGTGTTGTTATTATTCTGACGGGACACCCCTCCAAAATGTTGCAGTTTTTTTGCATCCCGATCGTAATCTTCATTCATTGCAAATATAAAAAAAGCATAAGACCCCCCAGCTATATGTAGTAATATGTAAGTATTAACAATCGCTCACATAAGGAGGCGCTATGGAGTCATTCAAAGATCGACTGAGATTCATGAAGGTACAGCAGGACGGGCTTATTAAGGAATATGAGGCTCTGATTGCGGAATATGAAAGTCACGATCTGGTCAACGAGAATGAATACTTGAAGAAGCAATATGAGAAGCATAAGCTCGCTTTGGTCGAGCTAAAGACTCAGGTAGGTAAGCTTCAAGAAGAGAATACTGAGCTAAGAGTTGCGCTAACGGAACAAATTTTAGATGAAAAGCTGGGCATTCTTAAAGTGTCGAGGCAGAAGCTGCAGACTTATTTTGCCTCTAGAAGCCACGCTCATACGGATCGGCTGACGGCTTTTGAAGTGGAGACGAAACGCCATATTCAGCAGCTGTACCACACAGCCTCCAGGCAGCTGGGTGAGGAACAAGCAGAGATATCCAGTCGACTCGGGGCGTTGGCGGCAGAATTAAATGAGCGTGTGCTGGCACAGCGGCAGAGACTGAGGGAAGCGGAGCTTCGCCTCAACTCGGGCATGGATAATGGATTACATGATTTTGCTTCGGAAGAGATCAGTGAAGAGGTGCTTAAGCGCCGAAGAAAACAAAATCAGATCGAAATGAAGATTGGACTAAGCTGGATTAACAAGCTGGGCATTCTGCTGTTGATTTTGGCGGTGGGGGCAGGCTTCCGGTATACCTATTCCAACTGGTTCACAGGTTATATGAAGGGAAGCGCTTTTTTTCTACTGGGGTTATTGATGCTGGGAGGCGGGGAGTGGCTATACCGCAAAGGAAAAGGCACCTTCGCTTTAGGGCTGCTTGGCGGCGGGATTTCGGTGCTGTATGGCTCTATTTTTTATAGCTATTTTCTGCTTGATATTATTAGTATATATGTAGGGTTATCCTTGTCTGTACTCGTTACTTTAACTGCGGTACTCCTGTCTTTAAGGTATGAATCACGGAGTATTTGTGCGCTGGGCTTAATCGGAGGATATCTGCCCTTATACTCTTATCTGGGGGCGTTTGGCCTTTCGGGCAACGCGGTTTATGTGGCTATGGGTTACTTGTTTCTATTGAATTTATTCATCTTATTGATTTCTTTCCGCAAACGCTGGAACGTTGTCAATTATATCAGCTACTTATTTAATACACCCTCCATGCTCATATTAATAGCTTTGTCGGATAGCAACGGAATTAATATGTGTTATGCTGTTTTGACTTTTGCGATGTATCTGGGAATTACCTTGTGGTACCCGTTCAAATATCGTTCCAAGCTGTCCTGGTGGGATTTCTCTCTCTTAGGATGTAATACGTTTATTAGCTGTCTCACCTTGTATATTTTATTTATGGATGCAGGACTGAAGGATTACAATGGTGCACTGGCGTTGCTTTTCTGCCTGCTGTATCTCGGTCTGGGTCGAGGGCTCGAGAAGCTGATGCCACAGGAAAAAGAAAGCATGCTGCTGTTCTATGCCACTTCACTGACCTTCGGCATATTGATGATTCCATTTCAATTTGGAGCGGCTTGGTGGTCCATCGGTTGGCTGATTGAGGCCGTCGTTCTTACGCTGTATGGCAATCTGAACCGCTTTAAGGGGATGGAAAGGGCAGGCTGGGGCATTATGATGCTCTGCCTTGTAGTATTCTTCTGTCTAAATGTACCGACGCAGTGGGTCGCAGACTATCAATGGACGAATTTTAGAGATGTCTACTTCCCGCTAAAATATGTCTTTATCACAGCAGGCATGCTGATTGTCGCGGTGTTGTATGCTGTTCAGCATAACCGTAAGGATGCTCTTCAGCGCAGCGAACCTTATGAAATCACCTTAGCGTTGTGGTTCAAATATGCGGCGTTATTAAATTTCTGGATTTACGGCTTGTATGAATCGGGAAGATTGTATCATCTGGTTGTACCGGAGGATTTTGCGCATAGAACCTTCTATAACTTGCTGCTGTCCGCGGTATGGACCTTGGTTCTGGCTTACGTGCTGCCAAAGGTTAAGGTGCTGTATGACACGATTGTTAAATATTTTGTGAGACTTCTGTTTGGGATTGGCTACGTCATTTGTATAGTGATTACAGTAGGCCTGCCAAGTCTGCAAAATAATCTCGCGCAAAATACAGCAGCTGATTATATCGCACTGGCCGTACTGATTATCTTTAATATCTTTGTTTGGTTTAGCGGACGTGATCTGCTGATTGCAGCACTGAATCGCCAGTTTAAGAGTATGGAGATCTATCCTGTTTTCATGGCGATTTATCTACTCGGCATTATCACCGCTTTCCTAGGAGTGCAATTGCAACTGAGTGATGCAGGGTTAATTTTTAGTCTCATTTATCTACTGTTAGCCGTTCTATTTATCATGTATGGCTTCCGCAAAAGGTATGTGTACATCCGGCGCTTCGGCCTTGGATTAACGCTGCTGGCCACGGGCAAGCTGCTGCTCTATGATTTGGGTCTGCTGAATACTGGCAGCAAAATCATAGCCTATGCCAGCTTTGGTATCTGTTTGCTCGGCATCTCCTATCTCTATCAAAAGGTGTCAAACCGGATGGAGGAGGGCCAGACAACCACCGACAATGGCAATGGTACTAAGGGATAAAACACAGAGAGAATAATAGGAAGGAAGACGGTGGATGTACGAGACTTATATTTTCGACCTGTATGGCACATTAATCGATATTCAGACAGATGAGGAGAAGCAGGAGGTATGGGATCGATTATCGCTCCATTTCGGATATCAGGGGATGTCCATAACAGGAAGTGAGCTACAGGCACAATTTCTGCGGGAGAGGGATTTACAGCTCGCCAAAGCCGCACGGAATTGTCAGTATCCAGATTTCGTAATGGAGGATGTGTTTCGTTCTGTGGCCCGTCAATTGGGTGGGGAACCGGATCAAGCGTGGTTACATGAAACGGTTAGATGGCTGCGGACATTATCGATGATCCATATCTCGCTTTATGAGGGTGTGGTTGAAATTCTGCAAACATTAAGAGAACGTGGCAAAAAGGTGTTTTTGCTCTCCAATGGCCAGAAAACCTTTATAGAAGCAGAATTAACGATGCTGGGTATTCTTCCTTTATTCGATGGCATTGCCATTTCCTCCGAAGCAGGAGTGAGTAAGCCGGATCCGCTATTTTATCGTTATCTAGTTGAACATTATGGAGCGGACTTGCGTTCGGCCATCATGATCGGGAATGATCCCCGTACGGATATTGCAGGGGCACTAACGATAGGAATAGATTCCTGTTACATTCGTACGGCTTCTTCACCCCCCGATACGACTGTGGAGAGTACTCAATCGATATGGGACGGGGATTTGCGGAAGATCCCCGGATGGAACGCTTAGACACACAAAAAGTCCCCGTAACCGGATTCTTGCTGACCGGTTACGGGGACTTTTGTATGTCGGGCGTTCGTGACTAGAGCGCCGGTAATTTATTTAGATTACACCTTCAGCCAGCATAGCGTCGGCCACTTTTTTGAATCCAGCGATGTTCGCTCCTGCAACAAGGTTGCCGGACTGTCCATATTGCTCGGATGCATTTACAGATTGTTCGTAGATGGAAACCATGATTTCATGCAGCTTCGTATCTACTTCTTCAAAGCTCCAGGACAACCGCATGCTGTTTTGTGCCATTTCAAGCGCAGAGACAGCTACGCCGCCAGCATTAGCAGCTTTAGCAGGTGCGAATAGTACGCCAGCTTGTTGGAACTGATGAATAGCTTCAAGGGTGGACGGCATATTGGCACCTTCGCCTACTGCTTTTACACCATTCTCAATCAGTTTCAATGCCATGGCTTCATCAATCTCATTCTGAGTAGCACTCGGAAGGGCGATATCACAAGGAATGGTCCAAATTTGCGTGGAATCTTCAGTATACACAGCGTTAGGATGTTCATTCACATATTCACTAATCCGTTTTCTTTCGACTTCTTTCAGGCGGCGGACAGTTTCGAGGTTAATCCCATTTTCGTCATAGATATATCCGGCGGAATCACTACAAGCTACGACTTTAGCGCCTAGCTGTACAGCTTTTTCGATCGCATAGATCGCTACGTTACCAGAACCGGAAACAACAACGCGGCTTCCTTCAAAAGAAAGGCCTTTTGCTTTCAGCATCTCGTTTACGAAATAAACTGTACCGTAACCAGTAGCCTCTGTCCGAGCCTGACTTCCGCCGTAACCAATACCTTTACCAGTCAATACGCCAGCCGGATATCCTCCGCGGATCCGCTTGTATTGTCCGTACATGTAGCCGATCTCACGACCACCTACACCGATATCTCCTGCAGGAACGTCTTGGTCAGGACCGATGTAATTTTGCAATTCAGTCATGAAGCTTTGTGCAAAACGCATGATTTCGCCTTCGGATTTACCTTTAGGATCAAAGTCGGAGCCGCCTTTACCTCCGCCGATGTGTTGGCCGGTAAGAGCATTTTTGAAGATTTGCTCGAAACCAAGGAATTTGATAATACTAGCATTAACGGATGGGTGAAAACGAAGTCCACCTTTGTAAGGTCCAATTGCACTGCTGAACTGTACACGATATCCACGGTTAACTCTGACCTTACCTTGATCGTCTGTCCAAGGAACACGGAACATAATCAAACGTTCTGGCTCAACCAATCTTTCCAGAATGGCATTTTCCTGATACTTAGGTTCAGCAGCGAGGATTGGAAGCAAAGATTCAAGGATTTCCTTTACGGCCTGATGAAATTCGGGCTCAAAAGGATTACGCGCAACAACCTGTGCGTATACGTCTTCGATATAACGATGTGCCTTGTTGCTGTTTGTGTCTAATTGCTGGGTAGATACAGAGCTCATGAATTCAACCGCCTTTTCTAGTATTCATTTGGTCCAACACTTTTTTTATATTTTGGCACAAGTCAATGTTCCTCACAACTGTTTTTATTAAATAACTTACTTCAAGTGGAACGTTATAGACACTGGAATGATAAGAAAAGTGTGAATAAACCGCGGTATACTTCGCGTAATGACGCGTTAAAGCGCGAAATATGCTACAATGATTGTGTAATAATTGTAAGGAGATGAAATTTAAAAAATGAGTGACAAAGTAAATGAGCAGGAGCTAGTAAATGTATTATCTGCCAAAACCAAAGTGGATCCGCAAATCATCCGCTTAGTATTGAAGCATGAACAGACCTTTATCAATAAGGCCAAGGCGAACGCCAAGGGTGAGGTAGACATCGACAGCGATGATCTGGTCGACTATGTTACCGCCCAACGTGATGTGAAGCTGGATGAAATCACAGTAGAGACCATTCTTGATGCAGAAATGGATTACTTGATGGATAAAGGATTGGCAGGTTATATCGACTAACATGGGTATTCGTCCGGCTCGGCTGCTGCTGTTTACAGGCAATAAGAGCCGGAGTGAAAATTAAATAGGCATACGCATTGCTTTTAGTGATTTAGTGTGGTACAATGAAATCAATCATAAATTTAACCCTTAATTCACATATTGTAAAAGGTTATCATTTGTGCGTATGAGTCCTTTTCCAATGTGTGAATTTTTATTTGTTCGTACACTACGTAGGAATAAAAGGACATGTGTTAAATAAAATATTGGAGGTAATATCATGCAAACAGGTACAGTGAAATGGTTTAACGCAGACAAAGGATTCGGTTTTATCGAGGTTGAAGGTGGAAGCGACGTATTCGTACACTTCTCCGCAATCACAGGCGACGGATTTAAATCTTTGGACGAAGGCCAACGCGTTGAGTTCAACGTAACTCAAGGCGCTCGTGGACCACAAGCCGAAAACGTTGTAAAACTGTAGTTTAAAAATCAGGCTGCCCTTAACACAAGTTGAGGGCAGCTTTTTTTATTTTCATAGTATGAATCTGCCCCTAATAGGGTAGCGATATCGTCTCGATTCGATCCAAGGAGGGGTACTTATGTATTTTCGTAAAAAAGCACTGGAGGAACTTCCGCAAGAAGACACAGCTATTTGGTCCTGTACCAAGGAAGGTTGCACAGGTTGGATGCGCGATAATTTCGCCTTTCAATATGTACCTACCTGCTGGCAATGCAACTCTCCCATGACTAGAAGTATGAAGATACTGCCAACGCTTGTGAATACGAATGCAGACATGAAGGCCATGAAGAAGGGCATTTCGATTAAGTAATCGAAGAAGCTAATATACTCAAACAGCTGGACCCTTGGACGGGAGCAGCTGTTTTTTTGTTTGAGTATTTTATTTACTGTGCAGTAATTTCTCCCATTCCGTTAAGGTTATGTTCTCTGAAATAGGCTTCAGATGTTCAGGAACCTCTACGTGGCACATAAATTCCAAGCTGTTGCCGTCAGGGTCGTTGAAGTAGACAGAAGCATTTCCTTGATAAGCCCGGATAAAAGGCTCAACAGAAGTCCGGTTGCGGAACGGAACAGCCTCTACCCCAATCGATTCCAGCCATTGCAGTGATTGCTTCAAGTCCTCGTAAGTGATACGGAAGGCAATATGCCGCAAGGACGGATGGTATGGGGTTTGAACCTCCTGGCCTTCCCAAAGACCAATCCAGCTCCGACCTTCCTCGATCCAGAAGAATACAGTTTCTTCATCCCGCCAAGCCATTTTCAGACCTAATTTCTCATAAAATTCGATGGATACTTCAAGATTGCTTACTGGTAAATGTGCTTCATATAGTCCTTTGATCATTGGATAGCACCTGCCGGTCTGCCGATTTTGCGGGCTAAGTTCAGGAATGCTTCTAATACTAGGTGGATGCGATCTTCGATTTCTTGCCCACCCTCATATCCGTCGTACCCGACCTCGAACCGCTTGCGTTGCAGTCCACCGATGGAGATCCAGTCTGGTGTATTGATGCCGTGCAGGTTGCGTACGATGGCTTGCAATTGAAGTAATGAGCTTATCCCTACCGCTCCCCCGGCTGAACTGGCGGATAACACAACTTTACCGTTGAAATGCGCCTGGCCTAGATGATCAATCGCATTTTTTAATACGCCACTTACCGAGCCGTGATATTCCGGAGTAACCAAGATTACTGCATCCGCTGCTAACATCTCTTGTTTAAGCTCGTTTAAATGTTCATGCTCTGTGTAAACCTCGTCTGGTGAATAAAAGGGAAGTGGGCGTTTGTAGAGATCAAACACGGTAACCTTTTCCCCATGCTGACTAATGAAATGGGCAGCATGTTCTGCCAGCTTCGTGCTGGTTGCTTCTTTTCGATTACTGCCTGTCAGGATCATCACTTTCATCTGTATCCACTCCTATGTGAGGTCAATTGCTATAAACCAATGATAGTTGAATCAGCCTCTGTTAACATCAGCACATGGAATGAACATACATAATAAAAACGCTCAGCCATTGTGCTGAGCGTCTAAGACTAAAGTTGTAGAGGAGTTTTGATTCTAGGCGTTATAGCCGCCTTTCAATGCGAAAATGGCAGCCTGAGTCCGATCCGCTAAGTTTAGCTTTCCGAGAACGTGGCTGACATGGGTCTTAACGGTTTTTTCGGTGATGACCAGCTTGCTGGCAATCTCTTTGTTACTCATACCGAGCGCAATCAGGTCTAATACTTCTTGCTCGCGTGGAGTAAGAAGCTCTAATCCGGTGATCGCAGCAGGTGTTGCGTTTGGGCCGTTCGGATCGGAAGCATTAAGTTCCAATTGCTCTAGTGTAGAGGTCGCCATTAGATTCATCAGTTGGCTGGCAGCCTCGGAATGTAGCTCCACTTGCCCGTTATGTACCTTGCGGATCGCAACTACCAGCGCTTCTGGTTCTATATCTTTAAGCAAATAGCCTTTGATTCCTACGCGGATAGCCGGGAGTACATGATCCTGATCCGAAAAGGAGGTCAATACAATGACCTTGACCTGCGGGTGGGAGATCCTCAGTGCTTGAGCGGTCTCAATGCCGTCCATAATGGGCATATGCAAATCCATTAATATGACATCCGGGTTCAATTCAGCTGTTTTTTCCAGTGCCTCGCGGCCGTTGGAGGCCTCCCCAATAACCTTGATATCGGGTTGTGTGGAGAGAAATACTTGCAGCCCACGGCGTACCATTGCATGGTCGTCTACTAATAATAAGTTTATCGTCATTTATGATCACCCGACTTCATGTAGATTGGATGGGCAGAGGTATGATTGCCTCAACCGTTGTGCCTTGATTTTCCACACTGTGGATATGAATACGACCGGAGAGAGCTTCTGCTCTTTCCTTCATAATATGCAGACCAAGAGATTCATTAGTGTCTGTGTTAGAACGACGTTTGGCCCCGCCTTTACCTTGGTCGGCAACGCTCATTACCACCTCGGCTGCATTCAGATGCAGAGATACCTCCGCTTTAGAGGTTCCGGAATGCTTTCGTACATTATTGAGCGCTTCTTGGCCAATGCGCCACAGCCCTTCCTCCACGTTGCGGGGAAGTTCGTGAACACCGCTCCGTTGCGTCTGTATCAGCAGCCCTAGCTGCTGGCCATGAGCCTGCAGCGCAGTCAATAAACCGGCTTCCAGTCCGGCAGGCCGAAGCTGCATAATTAATGCACGCATTTCTTTGAGTGCTGACTGGGATAAAGCTTGAATATCGCGGACAGCTTCAGTAGCAGGATGGGAGATATGCTCCTGCTTCAGCATGCTTTCCACGCCTTTGGCGGTCATTGAGAGGGAGAAGAGGATCTGGTTCACGGAGTCGTGCAGGTCACGGGCCAGACGATTCCGCTCGTCAAGACGCGCAATTTCGCGGCGTTTCTCTCCAAGCTGAGCACTTTCCAATGTAGCGGAAATATGTTCAGCGACAGCCTCAAGCACCTCTCCATCCGCAGTTGCGGAGGCTAGTGCTTTGGGTGAGGTGATCAGTAGAATTCCTGCACCTTGTGCGGCAATCTGCCGAAAGGGCACAGCGAGCATCACGACACGCTCCGCAACAGGTTGTTCAGAACAGCAGGACTTCGTAATTTCCTGCTCTTCATCAGGGCTTAATGTCGCAAAGCGTTGTCCTTTTGCGATATCTCCTAGACGTACTTTAAAAGAATCCGAGAGCTCGAAGGGAGCTGTTTCCGGCGTTATATTAGCCGCATAGGCAGCATGGACTTCGAATTGTCCCTCATGCTGCCCGATAATCGCTGCAAAGGGCCAATCGAAATAGTCGCCAATCAGGGCGGCGCTTTTCTCGATTAGAATACTGGGCGAGATACATTGGTTGGCGGTTAGATTTAAAGCTGCGCTGAATTCGCCTAATTTGGCGTACAGATTCGCGCGGCGCTGCTCGGTGCTATATAACTGCATCCGTTCAATAGCACTGCCAATTTGCAAAGCCACGGATTGCAGCAGAGCCAGCTCGCTGTCGGCGTAATGTGCTTTGCCTGGTGCAGCCACATTCATAAGTCCCAAGTAACGCTCACCTGAATGCAGCGGGACGGTAGCGTGGTGGGTGATCCCCAGCGTGTCGCCCCAGTTATACTGCCTGGCGTTACTGAGCCGCTTGCAGCTTAGAATGTTGACGGCATGCTCGAGCCGATCATCCCATAGGCGGCTTAGGCACCAGCAGCTTCCGCACTGCATTGGTTGTTTATTGTCGCGTTGTAGTGCAGGTGGCAGACCTCGATCAGCGGCACACTCATATTCCATGTATTCTTCGCTCAGGAAGATCCAGCCTGCAGTGTTTCCGGTTAACTCAAGTAGCTTGCCCATGACTGTATCGAGCATGGGTCTCAGCTCATTGGAACTGTTCAAAGTCTCCGCAATCGTTTTGAGCGTCAGTAACTCATGAATTCCGGTTTCCTCCGGCATGAAGCTCTCTCCTTTAGCTTTGTTAATTATGTTCTATCTATTGTAACGTAGAATGGTTCATTCATTCTCAAATTTTATGTAATGTTGGCGTAAATAAAAAAGAAGGTTCCTTAAGATCTGATATGACCTTAAAGAACCTCTGAGTATACATGTTAATTTACAGCTGCGGGAGTAGCGGAAGGCGTACAGTGTTCTGGAGCTTCGTGTTCAATAAGTCCATGTTTCTCCCAAGCTCGGCTTTTCCAACGGAAATACATAATGACGGCTCTCACCCACTCGTCCACCGCAGTGGCAATCCACACGCCGGCTAACCCGAGATCAAGTTGGAACACCAGGAAATAACCAAGAGGTAAGCTCATGCAGACCATAGAGATCAGTCCCATATATACAGGGAATTTGGCATCGCCCGAGGCGCGTAAAGAGTTAATGATAACCAGATTGGTTGTGCGCCCGGTTTCCAGGAAGAAGCTAAGCAATATGACCTGCGCCCCCATCCTAATGATGTTCTCATTGTCTGTGAAAAGCCCGAATAGCGGTACCCGGAAGAAAATCACCACAGCATCTATTATTACGGTAACCAGCAGCGCCCACTTTACACTGGTGAATACACGCTTATAGGCTTCATCAGGGCGTCTAGCTCCCACGAGATGTCCTACAACGATGGAAGTTCCCATAGAGACAGCTACACTGAATAAATAAATATAATTGGAAATATTAAGCGCGTACTGGCGAGTAGCCATAGCTTCAGCGCCTAAATAAGTAATATAGAGTGTGAATACAAGCTGGCATGATTGATAAGTGATGGATTCAAAAGCGGACGGGATGCCAATTTTGAGAATTTGCAGCACGTATTTTTTAGAAAGATGAATGTAATAGGTTACTTTCACCCGTACCTCCATCACTCTGTAGAGCAGCAGGAAGAAAAGGATCAGGCAGATAAATCGACTCATCACTGTTGAGATAGCCGCACCCTCCACACCTAACGCCGGAAGTCCGAAATGACCATAAATGAGCAGGTAGTTGCCCACCACGTGAATAATGTTCATCAGCAAGGATACGACCATCGTCTGTTTGGTGAAACCGTGAGTACGGATAGTAGTCGCCAGAGCATTGATTAATGCTTGCAGAAAAATACCGCCCCCAACAATATTCATATAGGCTTTGGCGTAAATGAGGATATCCCCTTTTACATTCAGCGCAGTCAGTAGCGTCCCTCCGAATATCAGCAAAAACGTACTTAGAAGAATGCCGACTAACAGGTTTAGGGTAATGGCATTGCCGGTCACTTGAGCGGCTTCCAGAGGTTTTTTGGAACCGAGATATTGGGAGACCACAATAGCTGCACCGTTACCAATTACACTGAGGACTAAAATTGCTATCGCAATGATCTGATTCGCTGCGCCGACACCAGACACGGCATCGTCGGACACTGAACTGATCATAAAAGTATCCACACTACCCATGAGCATAAAGAGGAATAGCTCGAGGAAAATCGGCCAGGTCAGTTTGACCAGGTTGAATTCCTGGTGATTATTTTGCTTCATTGTGCACCTTCTTATATTATGATGTACTTCCTAAAATTTCATAAACAAACTGTAATATTAGCACAGCTTTCATGGAAATGCAGTATTTTTACAGAAAAATGACAAAACGTTTTTAATTTAGGTCGAAAAGAGCCCTTTAACCGCGCATTAGTATCCTCCAGGTAACTACATCACAATAAAGTGCCTACTTCCCTAGAGGGATGTAAGGAACTACAATTTGTACATGACTTACTAAAATATATTAATGAGGAGTGCAAATAAATATGAAATTACAATTAGCGTTGGATTTAGTGGACATTGCGGGAGCGAAAGAGGTTGTCTCAAAAGTTGCCGAATTTATAGATATCGTTGAAATTGGAACACCTATCGTTATAAATGAAGGTTTGCATGCAGTGAAAGCAATTAAAGAGGCTTTTCCTGCTTTGACTGTGTTGGCAGATTTGAAAATCATGGACGCAGGTGGATATGAAGTGATGAAGGCCGTGGAAGCGGGCGCGGATATCGTTACTGTACTTGGTGTTTCTGATGATTCTACCATTAGAGGTGCAGTGGAGGAAGCGAAGAAAACCAATAAAGAGATTCTAGTTGATCTGATCAATGTGAAGGATATCCAAACAAGAGCGGCTGAAGTAGACGCACTTGGCGTAGACTATATCTGTGTGCACTCTGGATATGACCATCAAGCGGAAGGTAAAAATTCTTTTGCAGATTTAAATGCGATTAAGAGTGTGGTTAAGCAGGCAAAAACAGCTATCGCTGGAGGGATCAAGCTAAGCACACTTCCAGAAGTGATCGCCGCGAACCCTGATCTTGTCATCGTTGGCGGAGGCATCACAGGTGAAGCGGATCAAAAGGCTGCCGCAGCAGAAATGAAACGTCTAGTTAGTCAGGCTTAAGATTACAATGGATACAATGAAATACGCGCAGCAAATTATAGAGGAGCTCCAGCGCTCCATATCTCAGCTTGATGAAGAAGAGACTGAGCGAATGGCTGAGCTGCTGCTTCAGTCCAACAAGATCTTCGTGGCTGGAGCGGGCAGATCTGGATTGATGGGACGGGCCTTTGCTATGCGGTTAATGCATGTTGGTAAAGAGGCTTATGTTGTAGGCGAAACGGTGACTCCGGGGATTGAACAGGGGGATGTGTTAGTCCTCGGTTCCGGTTCCGGTGAGACGAAAGGGTTGATCTCTATGGCTGAGAAAGCCAAAGGGGTGGGTGCAGAAGTTGTTGCCGTTACCATTGCGCCGGATTCGACGGTTGGACGTTTAGCGGGCTACACAGTGAAACTGCCGGGATCTCCAAAAGATCCGGCCAGTGGAAGCTACAGCACGATCCAGCCGATGGCTTCTTTATTCGAACAGACGATGTTGGTCTTTTATGATGCTATTATTCTGCGAATGATGGAGAAGACGGGGCAGACGAATCAGCAAATGTTCGGCAAGCATGCTAATTTAGAGTGAACGTACAGAAACGAATGCCTTCCTATAAGGAGGTTATTCGTTTTTGTGTTAGTATGATAACAGGAGAGAGGAGGCACTTTAGGAATGGCAACCGAGATTAAAGATCGCATAAACTTGAAGGAAATTAACTGTGAGAAGGAATTAACGCTTGCGGTGATCGGAGGGAAATGGAAGCTGATTATCCTCTGGCATCTTGGGCTTGAAGGGACAAAGCGGTTCAGCGAGCTGAAAAAGCTAATTCCTCATATCACGCAAAAAATGTTGACCAATCAGCTTCGCGAGCTTGAAGAGGACCAGTTGGTTCTAAGAAAAGTTTACGCTGAGGTTCCACCAAAAGTAGAGTATTCCCTGACTTCATACGGCCAAAGTCTGCTTCCCGTCCTTCGATTGATGTACGATTGGGGTAAGAATTACGGAGAAAACGTGATCTGGAAGGACACGCCGCCGGAAGAAAGATGCTAATCGAATAGTCTAAGAACATTAATAATCCCTGAGAGGTCTGGATCGGCCTCTACAGGGATTTTTGGTGTTTTAAAGGAGTGATGCGGATAATGCTTTAGGCTTTCTGTTCGAATAGCTTAGCAATCTCCACGATAACATTTACCGCTTTTACCATATTGTCCGCAGACGCATATTCGAATTTGCCATGGAAATTCTCGCCTCCGGTGAAAATATTAGGTGTCGGCAAGCCCATGTAGGAAAGCTGCGAGCCATCTGTACCTCCGCGAATCGGGCGGATGATCGGTGTGATGTTAAGGTTCTCCATCGCCTCATGGGCAATATCGACGATATGACGCACAGGCTCGATTTTTTCGCGCATATTGTAATATTGGTCCTTCATTTCAAGCACGATGTTCTCTTCGCCATGGATGCTTTTGAATTCTTCTACGACAGCTGAGAGATAAGCTTTACGTGCCTCGAATTTCTCACGGTCGAAGTCGCGGATGATATATTGCAGCTTGCTGAATTCAGGTGTGCCTTCTATAGAGCTTAGGTGATAAAAGCCATCATAACCGTCTGTATATTCGGGCGCTTCCTCAGCAGGGAGTCTGAGATGAAGTGCCATGGCGATTTTGGCGGAATGAATCATCTTTCCTTTTGCAGTACCAGGGTGAACATTAACGCCGTAGACTGAGATTTTAGCAGACGCAGCATTAAAGCTTTCATACTCTAATTCTCCGAGTGGACCTCCGTCTACAGTGTAAGCATAGGAAGCATTAAAAGCGGCTACGTCAAATTTATGAGGCCCGCGGCCGATTTCTTCGTCTGGTGTGAAGGCAACTCTAATCTTGCCGTGTTTGATTTCTGGATGTTGAATGAGGTAATGCATGGCGGTCATAATCTCAGCAATACCGGCTTTATTATCTGCGCCAAGCAGGGTCGTGCCATCAGTTGTAATTAAGGTGTGGCCTTTGTATTCCGCCAGCTCCGGAAAGCTCGCTGTGGACAATACAACATTCAGCTCTTTATTCAAAAGAATATCTTGACCATCATAGTTCTCGATAATCTGTGGCTTCACATTCGTTCCGGTAAAATCAGTCGCCGTATCCAAATGGGCTAAAAAACCAATGGTCGGAACATCCTTGTCCGTATTCGCAGGGAGTGTCGCCATAACATAGCCATGCTCGTCCACCTGGACTTCCTCCATGCCGATCTCCTTAAGCTCTTCAACCAGCTTGTGGGCCAGAACCATCTGTCCCGGAGTGGATGGGCAAGTCTCATTATCTTCATTCGATTGGGTATCCATTTGTGCATACGAAATAAACCGTTCTACAACCTCTTTCTTCACCTTGGGTCATCTCCTCTTTACTATTGTATATATATAGTATCACTTTCCATATAAGGTCTCATCCCTGAGGAAGAAGATTGAGGTAATATTTAGGTTTAATGCGGTAATATTTCTTGTTTCACTAACTTCGCTGAAAGTAAATAACGGTCCGGTGCAGATCCCACATATGAAAAGGGATAACAGGTAATCAACGTGAGGATGGCCTTATCACTTGGCTTTATAGCACCACGTTCGTCCCCGTCAACAATTGTGCTGCCTGTTACTTCATAGGTAAAAGTCCCGTCCGTACTTTCCAGCTCGATAAGATCTCCAGCCACGAGTTCTCCCAGATTACGGAACACTGTATCGCGGTGGCCTGCGAGCACACTATTGCCGGTGGCACCGATAGCTGCGCTGCCTTTATAATGTCCGGCTCCCTTTTTTAGCTCGGGGCTTTCCGTGCCTTCTAGCACTGCGATCTTTTTGTTTAATTTGGGGAAACGAATCTCTCCTATGATTTCACCTTCTGTATAGGAATGAGCGGGGGGCGGCTGTTCCTTGGCTGAACTGACCATTCCCAAGGGAAGAGGGGTTTCTTCGGCAGAACGGGAGTGGGCGACTGTTTCCTCCCTCTTTTTTGCCCAATCATTTAAAGCCTGTTTAGCTTCGATCGGTGCTTTGACCACCTGTACAACCGAGTAAATCAACACAACTAAAGAGAGTATGAAGATTAGCTTCACGGCTAGCAAGACACCATTACGCTCCTTCATACTCTCTCACCTCCAGACTTATGCTGCAAAATGTGGTTATTTCTTCGATTTCAATCTGCGCATGATAATCACGCTGAGTACCGCAATGGCTAAGCTGGCAAGAATCAAGTTATACCAAGGCTCAGCGGTATTCGGAAGCTTGTTGCCAACCTCTGGTGCCCCCAGTGGAAGCTCATCATCAGGCAAGGCGATTTCATTGCTTGGCTGCGGTGTTGCGCTGGTAGTTTGGCTGCCAGCACTTGGTGATGCTGTTGGCTCATTATCGCCTCCACCCAGTGGGATCGGTGCTTCAGTAACACTAATTTCATCTACTACTGTTGAAGCTGTAGGTGTTGGCGATGGTGTTGGTGTCGTTGATTGCCCTGGTGTGGCGACTGCCGTTGCAGTTGGTGAAGCGGTAGTTGTCGGTGAATCTGTCGGTGTCGTGGTTGGTGATGCTGTTGCTGTCGGCGAAGCTTCAGGTGTAGCTGTAGCCGTGGCAGTAGGTGTCGAAGTTGGCTCTATTGTAGGCGTAGTAGTCGCTGTCGGTGTTGGCTCAGGTGTAGGCTGAGCTGTGGCCGTTGCTGTCGGTGAAGGACTAGGTTCAGCGGATGGCTCCGGTCCTCCAGAAGCGGAGAACTCAAAGGCTACAGTTGTGGTTTTACCTTGATATTCGTTCCCTGCTTCCCACGGGAAAATTACATCCATTTGGATTACACTTTGTTCTCCCCCGGCAAGTGAACCGATGGTAACTCTTCCGGCAGCCTCGCTCATCACCCCTGAATAGATGATTACTCCCTCTTTTTCGAGTGTCATTTGGAGAATATCGTATAATTCTGCGTCTCCAGAGATGAATTTGAAGTCCACATAGTAATTAAAGCCCTCACTACCTGCATTAATAATTGTGTATTCTGAGTTCGTTTCATCACCAGGCTGCATATTGTTCATGGTGGTTGTGCTCGTCGTATGCGAATTCACCGTAAGCTTAATGGTATCTTGCGCACTAACTCCGCCAGCATGCCAGATGACTCCTGCTAGAATAGTCAGGATATAAGCAGCTATGAAAGCCGAGCGATATTTCTTCTTCACTTTACTCGCTCCTTTCTCCTGAACCCCATATTAAATTTTGTAGACATCATTTGCGGGTTTCCGGCAAATTCTTCTTTTCTAATCGTATTTTCCATCAAACATTGTCGAAATAAGTAGTATCTCACAGAACCACTTTTTTTGTGCGCATGCAGGAATCTCCGTGAAAGCGGAAGGAGAGGATAGAGATATACCGCCAATTCGTTCGTTATAGCGAATAACTAAAGTATAATCAAAATAATATCTAAACAAAAATGGGATATTAGAAGGAAATCCATCATATTTGATCAAATATCAATTATATTAATGGTTTTACACCAGTTCTCTCTATTTAACTCTTTATTTTTATGTAATTCATTGTTTTTATTGTGTTTTATTGAGAACGATTATGAATGCAAAATAAAAAGGCAAGACATACATCTGGAATAGGGCTCAAACCCCGATACCAGACCTATCGTCTTGCCTTAATTATGATGATAAATTAGATTTCCTTCATAGCGTCGGCTACAATCTCATAAGAGCGTAGACGAGCGTTAGGATCATAAATTCCACCAGAAACAATCAATTCATCGGCCTGTGTCTCTTGCAGGATTTCTTGAAGCCGTTCTTTAATTGCTGCTTTATCACCAGCGAAAGAGTAACGCTGTTTCTCAAGCATGGCTGCTTTTTCTTGCATCGTCCATAGCCCCTCCATACTATCAACCGGTGGTTGTAACTTCCCCGTACGTCCGCGGATGATATTAAGGAATTGCTGCTGCTGCGAGGTAGCCAGTCGTCTTGCCTCATTCACGGTATCGGCTGCTGTAATACCAACTCCGACCATCACATAAGGCTTGTCGAGTGCTGCTGAAGGACGGAAATTACTATGATAGATGTGTAAAGCTTGTAGTAAATATTCTGGTGCGAAATGGCTGGCGAAAGCAAAAGGTAAACCTAGCTTCCCTGCCAGCTGAGCACTAAAACCGCTGGAGCCCAGCAGCCAGATGGGGATATTCAAGCCTTCACCAGGAACAGCACGAACCCCAGCCGGTCGTGATCCTGCACCTGCAGGATCGAAGTAGGCTCTGAGCTCACTTAACTGCTCGGGGAAGTCACTGCCGTCGCTTCCGAGACCACGGCGTAGCGCACGGGAAGCAGGTTGATCGGATCCTGGGGCTCTGCCCAGTCCTAAATCAATCCGTCCTGGATATAGGGATTCGAGGGTCCCGAATTGTTCCGCAATGACAAGTGGTGCGTGGTTGGACAACATGATGCCTCCAGAGCCTACGCGTATGCTTTTTGTGCCGCCAGCAATGTGGCCAATTAAGAGTGAGGTAGCAGAACTGGCAACACCAATCATGTTGTGATGCTCAGCAAACCAATACCGGTGATAGCCCCATGCCTCAGCATGTTGAGCTAAAGCTAAAGAGTTATGAAAAGAGTCTGCCGCTGTGCCACCCTCCACAATAGAGGCTAAGTCCAGTACGGAGAATCGAATATCGCGCTGTTGCTTCAATGTAATCCCTCCTATAATAAACGCTCAGATAGTCTAGAGCAGTATTTGTAGCTGCGAATAATGCTACTCGCCTAGTATACCATGTAATAAAACTATATACACACTTTAAGTAAGTTATACGCACTTTGTAATGATTAGATAAGGAATAAGTATGTCTTTAAAATAAAATGTAAGCGCTTTAAAAAATCTGTTGTTATTTCTTAACGGGCTTGCTATAATCACATCGAAAAGTTACCTGAAAAAAAGGAAGTTATCGTTATGAAGCCAACCATAAGAGATGTTGCCAGAATGGCGGAGGTGTCGATCAGCACCGTATCGCGTGTTATGAATGCGCCGAATACGGTCGTAGAGAGCAAACGGAATCGAGTGATGGAGGCTGTAGAACGTTTGCAATATCAACCAAATGCGTTTGCACGCGGCCTGATCTACAAGAAGTCTTTTACACTGGGCCTGCTGATTCCGGATATTGAGAACCTGTATTTCGCAGGGGTTATTCGGGGAATGCAGGATGCATGCATCAAGCTCGGATACAGTTTAATGATCTGCAATACGGACCGCGACAAAGAACGGATGTTGTCTTACATCGATAACTTTCATGAGAAGCAGGTGGATGGGATCGTGTTCGCAAGTGATGTCCTTTATCCTGAGACACATGACAAATTAGTCGGTTGTAGAATTCCTTTTGTGTTGGTATCCTCGCATTCTGATGAGTACGACATTCCATCTGTGGAGGTGGATGATGAACAGGCGGCTTACGATGCGGTAAAGTTTCTGATTGATTTAGGGCATAAGGACATTGGCATGATTGGTTTTAACCATGATAACTCCGTATCTGGCCCGCCTCGTTATGAGGGTTTTGTAAGAGCATTAACAGAGTTTGGACTACAGCAGAATATTGTGAAGAGCAAATATGCCAATCACAGGTTCGAACACGCTTATCAAGCTGCGCATGAGTTGTTTACTGATTATCCCGAGCTGACCGCCGTTTTCTGTGTTGCTGACGAATTTGCAATGGGGACGATTTCTTATCTGAAGGATCGTAATATTCTAGTTCCGGGGCAGGTATCTGTGATTGGATTTGATAATTTGCGGATGTCGAGTATGTTCATTCCAAAGCTGACCACGATTGCACAGCCGATTTATGAGTTAGGGTATCGTGCGGCGGAGATGCTGCATGAATTGCTCACAACAGGTGGTGTCCAGGTATTGAATGAAAAGATGGAGCATAAGCTGATTGTGCGGGAATCCACGCGGGAAAAATAAAGGCTCTTTATTTTTGTGACCTTCTTCTGAAAAGCTTTTCAGAGCCATGTATCGGTCTTAATTAAAATTTAAATGTTAGGATAGAAAATAGTATGAATTCTTATGAAAAACATCTCATTTTCCGATTGGAAACGGTTACTAATTATGATAATATAAAAAATGTAAGCGCTATTATTAAATTACATTTGTGATGGAGTTTGATTTTAGGATATTTACCTGTCTTCTGAAAAGCTTTGCAAGGAGGTGATCTGCTACAAGCTGCTAATACATGCCAGGGTGCCCGGATGATTGAATAAGATGTTATCTCTATAACCATTAAAGGGGATGTACAAAAGATGAAGAAGATCTCAGGACGTAAAAAGTCGTTGGCTTTAGTACTGTGTTTATCCTTCACAATGACGCTGAGCGCATGCGGCGGAGGCAACAATAATGCGGCGCCTACAGATCCACCGGCGGCAACAGTCAGCCCAACAGCAGATAACACCGAGAAAGAGACAAATGCACCTAGTGCTGAACCTTCGGGTTCCCCGTTAGATTTAGCGATGAAAGGTGAATATAAAGGGACTAAAGTAACCATGTTTGGACCCTTCGTAGATGCTGACCAAGTGAAATTTGAGAGCAGCATTAAAGAATTTGAAGAGAAGACAGGGATCGATATTCAATATGAGGGCTCCAAGGAGTTCGAAGCAACAATAAATATTCGGGTGGACGGCGGAAATGCTCCTGATATCGCTGACTTCCCGCAGCCGGGATTGCTGGCATCGATTGCTAAGACGGGTAAGGTTATCGATTTGACCAGTGTGCTGGATCAAGACAAATTGACGGCTAATTACAACAAGAGCTGGCTCGATATGTCTACGATGGACGGAAAAGACGGGAAGATCATGGCGGGGATTTGGAACCGCAGTAATGTAAAGAGCTTGGTATGGTATCCAAAGAAACAATTTGATGATGCAGGTTACAAGGTTCCTGAAACTTGGGATGAGCTGATGGCACTCACTGAACAAATTGCCAAGGATGGCGATCCTGCCTGGGCTATTGGCATTGAGAGCGGTGCTGCAACGGGTTGGCCAGCAACAGACTGGGTCGAAAATATAATGCTTCGTACGACTACGCCTGAGAACTACGATAAGTGGGTAAAAGGTGAACTGCCATTTACTTCACCAGAAGTAAAAAATGCTGTTGAAATCATGTCTAAAATTTGGCTTAACAAGGATTATGTTTACGGTGGTGCTAAGTCTATCGTGACGACATCCTTCGGGGATGCCCCAGCGCCAATGTTCACTGATCCGCCTAAAGCCTGGTTTAATATGCTCGGTAACTTTATTACAAGCTTCTTCCCTGAAACGGCAAAGGTTGATCAGGATTATGATTGGTTCTACTTGCCGCCAATTGATGCACAATATGGTAAACCAGTGCTGGTTGCAGGTGATATTTACGCTATGTTCAACGATCGTCCAGAGGTTCGTGCAGTCATGGAATTCTTCACCACTGGAGAGTCGATTAAGAGCTGGGTACAATCTGGCGGCGTAATTGCTCCTATGAATGATGCTTCCCTTGATTGGTATACCTCTGAATCCGATCGCCGGATGGCGAAGTTGGTTCAAGATGCTTCCACACTGCGTTTTGATGGTTCTGATTTGATGCCAGGTAAAGTGGGTGCAGGCACCTTCTGGAAAGGGATGACCGACTATGTGAGCGGTACAGCGACACTGGATCAAGCCTTGGAACAAATCCAGTCCGGCTGGAACAACTAACCTAATATTTAAAGCGCACAGTAAAAAGAGGGGCAGTGAGAAAAGAGGATTGTCTGCCCCTCTTTTTGTTTTCTAACTAGTGAGTTCGATGCTTATGATAAGAGTTTTGCTCCGCAAAACTTATAGGAGGAGCTGGAGCTAATATGGGTGCACAATCACAGCCACAGCCACAAATGCCAACACAACCACAAGCTAGGCCAACCGTCAGCCTGAAGGCGGTAATGCTGTCCCTAGTTGTGTTATTAGCGAATATTGTTGTTAACGGCGCAATCTTTTTATTCTTCCGGGATTCCACATTAAATCCGCTGCTAACAGCGGTTCTGGCTGTCCTCTGGGGAGTTCTAGGTGTTTATCTGATTTACTATACGCTGACGTGGGCGGTTGAGCAGTACCCGGATCATATCCGGCGTAAGGTGCTGCCTTATATCTTTATTGGTCCGGCAGTGATTATTCTGGGCTGGTTACTGGTCCTGCCTGCACTGCGAACATTATATTTGAGCTTTTTTAATGCTTCTTCAGAAAAATTTGTGGGTCTGAGCAATTATGCAGCGATCTTTAGCGATCATCTGATGGCAACGGCATTGCGTAACAATTTACTTTGGGTATTCGTTGGCACGCTTGCTTGTGTAGCATTCGGGCTCTTAATTGCTATTCTTGCCGATCGCAGCAGCTATGAGAAAATCGCCAAATCGATCATCTTTATGCCGATGGCTATTTCCTTTGTAGCGGCAGGAGTCATTTGGAAATTCGTTTATTACTATCAACCGGGTGACGAACAAATCGGGCTGTTGAACGCAATCGTTACTTATTTTGGGGGAGAACCCCAAGCCTGGACGAGTATGCTTCAGCCGTGGAATAACTTTTTCCTCATTATTATTTTGATCTGGATGCAGACGGGATTTGCAATGGTGATTTTCTCGGCAGCAATCAAAGGGGTTCCTGACGACATTTTGGAAGCTGCACGAGTGGATGGAGCAAATGAGGTGAAGATTTTCTATGGAATCATGATTCCATATATTTCATCAACCATTCTGACAGTGACAACGACCATTATCGTCTTTACGTTGAAAATATTTGACGTCGTCATGGTGATGACAGGAGGTCAATACGATACAGAGGTTGTTGCTACACAGTTCTACCGGCAATTCTTTATGTACCGTAATTTCGGCTACGGCTCCACGCTGGCTATTGTTCTACTGATCGCGGTGCTGCCTGTAATCATAATCAATCTACGTCAGTTCCGTAAGCAGGGGGGATTCTAATGGCTGGCAAAAAGAAGAGAAAAGGCAGCAAAACGGTTGTAAATATCGTGTTGGGTGTGATCTGTTTTATTTGGCTGCTTCCGACTCTTGGGCTATTTATTTCCTCCTTCCGTCCGGCTGCTGACATTCTGCAGACTGGATGGTGGAAAGCTTTTCCTCATCAGGAGTGGAAGGCTGGAGAGACGATTCAGCTATCCAAGGATGTGGATCTTCGGGAGCCAATTGAGGTGAACGGTAAAACTTATACAGATGATGAGCTGAAGGCTGGCGTGAAGGCTGATGGCAGCCGGCTTATGTGGGAGAATCGTAGAGCACGTACCGTAAATGAACAGATACAAGGTTGGAAGATGACACCGGATCTCACGCTGGATAACTATAATAATGTGCTTTCCGGTAAGGAATACAAGCTGAAACAGGCTGATGGTAGTGAAACGGTGCAAAAAGGCTCCGGATTGTCACAGGCCTTCTGGAATACGCTAACGATTGCTGTTCCAGCAACAGTTATTCCGGTGCTGATCGCTTCTTTTGCTGCATATGCTTTTGCCTGGCTGCGGTTTCCTGGGCGCAGAATCCTTTTTGTGATCATTATTGCAATGCTCGTCATTCCGATACAGGTTGCGCTTATTCCAGTGCTTAAGGATTATACCGCACTTGGGCTAAACGGAAGTTATCTGGGAATTTGGCTGGCGCATACGGCTTTTGGATTACCGCTGGTTACGTACTTTATGTACAACTTTATCAGTCAATTGCCGAAGGATTTGTTCGAATCGGCTTTCATGGATGGGGCAAGTCATTTCACTATATTCAGTAGGCTAATTCTGCCTCTATCCGTGCCAGCACTGGCTTCTATCGGGATCTTCCAATTCCTATGGGTGTGGAATGACTATTTAGTCTCATTGATTTTTATCGGCAATCAACCGTCTGTGCAAGTCATGTCGATGAAAATTGCCGATTTAGTAGGCTCACGAGGCAACGATTGGCATTTACTTACTTCGGCTGCATTTATCTCCATGCTGATGCCGCTCGCTATTTTTTTCCTGCTGCAAAAGTATTTCGTCAGAGGGCTTATGGGTGGGTCGGTGAAAGGTTAATGATTTAGAACCCGAATGAAACTGTGATCAGGGGGACTTAGAGAGATGAAGATGAAACCATACGTACATCCGGCGGCGGTATATCCTTACCGGGAGTGGAGTCTTGATGAGGAAGCTTATAGTGAAGAGAACAATCAAAGAAGCGAGAGTATTTTTGCGCTTGGCAATGGATATATTGGCATGCGCGGTAATTTCGAAGAAGGTTACCACGGCAGCTCAGGCTCGTCTGTAACAGGCAATTATTTGAATGGTTTTTTTGATTCGGAGCCCATTGTATATCCAGAAGGAGCCTACGGATATCCATCCCGCAATCAAGCGATGCTGAACGTAACAGATGCCAAGATTATTGAACTGAGTATTGAAGGGCAGACCTTTCAGTTAAACAGTGGGCAAGTGCACCATTATGAACGAAAGCTGGATATGCGAAGCGGGGTTCTGCATCGACAGGTAGATTGGGAATCTCCAGCTGGTCACCGGGTACAGCTTCATATCCGGCGGATGGTGACTTTGCAGCACAAACATCTGGCGGCGATAGATTATGAGGTTAAAGCGCTGAATTTCAGCGGAGTGCTTACCTTCACTTCATCCATCGACGGCAAGATCCAAAAACCTAAGGTAACGGATGATCCCAGATTGGGCTCGGGAGGCAAGGAGCCCAGTCTGCTCCTGGAGGATACCGGTCATGAACCGGGACAGTCCTTCTTATGGATGAAGCAGCGGACGCGGCATACCCAGTTTGCCTTATTAACAGGGGTAAGTCATAAGCTCGATTCAAGATCTGAGGATAAAAGGACCGTGCAGCATGAGGGGCAGAAATTATCCATGCAGTTTGTCGTCCCGGTGGAGCGTGGGGAAAGCGTCTCACTAACCAAATATATCTCTTACCATACCTCTAAAGATTATCCAGAAGACGAACTACTTAGTAGAAGTACTGAAATATTACACTTAGCAGACCATAGCGGGTTTGAAACGCTTGCCCAGGAACAGCAGGCTTATCTGGAACGATACTGGGCACATACGGATGTGGAGATTCATGGTGATCTTGCGCTTCAGCAGGGCATTCGCTTTAATGCTTTTCAACTGCTTCAATCCGTAGGCCGTGATGGGGTTACGAATATTGGAGCCAAGGGATTAACGGGTGAAGGATACGAAGGGCACTATTTCTGGGATACCGAGATGTATATGCTGCCCTTCTTTACGTTCACACAGCCGGAGATTAGCCGAAAGCTGCTCGAATTTCGTTATGCCACGTTAGACAAAGCAAGGGAGCGTGCAGCGGTAATGTCGCAGAAGGGAGCCTTGTTCCCTTGGCGGACTATAGACGGGGCAGAGAACTCTGCGTATTTCCCGGCAGGCACGGCGCAAATGCATATTAATGCGGATATTGCGTATGCCATCAAGCAGTATGTACTGGCTACCGGAGATTATGATTTTTTGGTTACGAAGGGAGCGGAAATTTTATTCGAAACTTCCCGCTTTTGGTTGGACTTGGGGTACTTTAATCCGGCTAGGGGCGGTGTCTTTTGTATTGATGCAGTAACCGGTCCTGATGAATATACAGCTATCGTCAACAATAATGCATACACCAACTTTATGGTACAGGATCAGCTTTATTATGCACACGAGATGGCAGGGATATTGTCTAAGCAGTATCCTGAGCATTTTGAACGCCTGAAACAAAAAATCGGTCTGACTGAGCATGAGACATTAGTGTGGCTGGAAGCGGCGGACAAAATGTTTATCCCCTTTGATGAGGGACTTGGCATTTATGCTCAAGACGACACGTTTCTCTCCAAGAAAAAATGGGATTTCGAGCATACACCAGCTGACAAATATCCGCTGCTGCTCAACTACCATCCGCTGGTAATTTACCGGCATCAGGTGTTGAAACAGGCGGACTTGGTAATGGCGATGTTTCTACTGGGTGACCAATTCAGCTTGGCGGATAAGATCCGGAATTATAATTATTATGAGCCGCTGACGACGCATGATTCTTCATTGTCACCGTGTATTCACAGTATAATCTCTGCTGAGATTGGTGATTTGACGGGAGCCTATTCCTATTTTGACCGCACGGTACGGATGGACTTGGATGATATCAACCGCAACGTAAAGGATGGACTGCACACTGCTGCTATGGCAGGCTCCTGGCTGTCGATTGTGAATGGTTTTGGTGGCATGCGCTTATGCGGCGGGATGTTATCATTTAATCCTAGTGTGCCAGCGCAGTGGGAGAGTTATCGGTTTAAAATAACATGCGCTGGACAGCTATTGGATATTTTTGTGAGTGATACAGAAGTGATCTATACGCTGCTGGAGGGCGAAGAGCTTGAGATTATGCATAAGGGAAACCTTATACAGTTGTCTGCACAGAAGCCGCTGAGGCTTTCGAATGTGAAGCAGCTTGAAGCTGTTATTTTCGAGCTGGACGGGATAATTACTGACACTGGAGAGTATCATTATGAGGCTTGGAAGGATCTGGCGGATGAACTTGCGCTTTCTTTTGATCGAGAGAAGCATAAGAGTCTTAAGGGCCTAAGTCGAATGGAATCTTTAGAAGTCATTCTGGAGAGTAGTGGACTGAATTTGCCGCAACCGGTAAAGGGAATGCTCTGCAACAAAAAGAACGAGAAGTATAGACAGCTGGTTCAGCAAATGACGCCTGCTGAGCTGTATCCGGGTATCCACAGCGTGTTGTCCGATTTGCAGCAAAGAGGGATTGCTATCGGACTGGCTTCAGTGAATGAGAATGCGCTGCTGATTCTCGAACGCTTGCAGATCGGGCATTGGTTTCAGGCGGTGGCTGACCCTGGCAACTTGCGTAGAAGCAAGCCAGATCCAGAGATTCACTTGCAGGTTGCGGAGATGCTGGGCATATCCCCAGACTGCTGTGTGGCGATTGAGGATACCGAGGAAGGAATAGCCGCAATTAATGCTGCTGGTATGAGGTCAGTGGGAGCTGGAGTGGCGCTCGTAACCGGGACCGCGGATCTATGTCTGGCTTCCACCGCAGAGATAAGTGTTGAGAAATTGTTAGAGCTGTTTGCGTAGTTACCCTGATAAGCAGCAAACCTCCCGATCATGGGAGGTTTGCTGCTTTGTTTATTTCATTACTTTTCGAACCAGCTTCACTTTATTGCCATAAGGAGGATACACGATTCCGAGGTCGATCCGTGTGCCTCGCTTGACGATGCTTTTACGATGGGAGAAGACCTCAAAGCTATACTTGCCGTGATAACCCCCGATTCCAGAGTTTCCTACTCCACCAAACGGAAGATAAGTGCTCGCCACATGTGAGATCGTATCATTGATACACCCTCCCCCGAATGAGACCCGGGACAGCACCTCTTGTTCTACACTCTTATCCTCCGTAAATAGGTATAGTGCCAGTGGCTTTGGATGTTCATTAATGCTCTGAATGGCCTCATCCAATTGATGATATTCCAATATTGGGAGGATCGGACCGAAGATCTCATCTTCCATAGCAGCATCCGTCCAAGTGGCAGGATAGATTAAAGTAGGCTCAATATAACGTTCTTCTGGCACGATGGTGCCGCCCATAATCACCTTGCTCTGATCACGCGCAATGAGGTCGGCAAGTCTTTGCAGCTGGCGATCATTCACGATCCGGCCGTAATCTGTATTAGGCTGTGCATCCTGACCGTAGAACTCAGTGATGTGATGTTTGATTTTGGTGATCAATTCTTTGGCAATATCCTTGTGGACCCATAGATAATCCGGTGCGATACAGGTTTGGCCCGCGTTCAGCAGCTTGCCCCAGACAATCCGTTTCGCTGCAACATCAAGATTAGCGGTCTTATCAACAATAACCGGACTTTTCCCGCCAAGCTCCAAGGTTACAGGCACTAAATTTTTCGCTGCCGCTTCCATTACGATTTTGCCGACAGGCACACTGCCCGTAAAGAAAATATAATCAAACTTGGCGTGGATCAGCAAATTAGTGGTCTCTTTTTCCCCTTGAATTACGCGGATATACTGCGGCTCGAAGGTCTCCTGAATAAGCTGCTCAACCACGGACGAGATGGCAGGTGTGCTCTCAGATGGCTTGAGGACAGCGCAGTTACCAGCGGCAATGGCGCCGATCAGGGGCTCAATTAGCAACTGAAATGGATAATTAAACGGGCCAATAATGAGCGTTGTGCCGTAAGGCTCACTTAAAATATAACTTTTTGCAGGAAATAAGTGCAGCGGCGATCGAACCTTTTTAGGCTTCGCCCAACGCTTAAGATGTTTCATCATGTAGCCGATACTGTCCAGCGTAAAGCCGATTTCTGTGGCATAGGCTTCGAACTCACCTTTTCCTAAATCCTGTTGTAGTGCGGTGATGATACGTCCTTCGTATTGTTTAATAATATTCTTAAGCTTGAGCAGCTGCTGGAGACGAAAAGAAACCTCTTTAGTTACGCCGCTATTAAAAAAATCCTTATGCTCTTCAAGCATTCCTTGAATGCTGTCAGCTGTATAGGTTGTCATTAATCTTTCCTCCATCCTTGTAAGAAGTTAAAGCATACTACTCTATGGGAGTCGGTAAAAAGCGAACGGTTCGCCATAACGGAAGGAATCACTGGCTTTATCCAGCTTGGCCGAAGTTTCTTCATTAAGTACAAGCGAGGTACTAAGCAAATTTTGTTCCAGCTGTTCCACACGTGTAGCCCCGACAATAACCGTCGAGACGGCAGGCCGATTCATAAGCCAAGCTAAGGAGAGCGCAGTAGATGAGGTTTCCATTTCCTCAGCAATTTGGCTCACTTGGCTTCCGAGCTTGATCCGGTCAGCATCAAGGAATCTTTTGAAATTAGGATCGGTATCTGCTCTGGACCCCGATGGGGCTGAGTCGCTTGTATTATATTTGCCAGTGAGAATCCCGCCAGCTAGCGGAAAGTATGGAATGATCCCTACACCTTGATCCAGGCAGAGCGAAAGAAGCTCATTCTCCGGTGTCCGGTCTGCTAAGGAGTAGCTGCACTGAATTGAAATGTACTTGGTGAAGTTGCGTGCTTCACTAATCCCAATCGCCTTCATTAATTGCCATGCTGTATAGTTGGAGGCCCCGATATAGCGGACTTTCCCCGAGGATACCATATCGTCCAAGGTTCGTAAGGTTTCTTCAAGCGGCGTATAGGGATCAAAGGTATGAATCTGGTATAGATCGATATAGTCCGTCTTAAGACGGCGAAGGCTATCTTCAAGCTCCTGCAGCAAATGGCGACGGGAGGAGCCGCTACCGTTAGGACCCTCATTTTTGACTAAACCTGCTTTAGTTGCGAGAACAGCCTCATGTCTCCTACCTTCCAAGGCCAGACCGATGATTCGCTCGGATTCTGAGCCAGCGTAAATATTAGCAGTGTCTATGAAATTAATTCCCTGATCAAGCGCAGCATGTACAATCTGAATGGAGGTCTCTTGATCCGCACGTTTGCCGAAAGCGTTCGTTCCCAGTCCTAATGCGGATACCTGTAATCCGCTATTTCCTAGTCTTTTAAAGTTCATCCTCAGCACTCCTTATCATCTATTAATTAATCCATTTTATTTTTGAGTGAAAAGATCCAGCGCTGTCTCAATGAAGAGCTTTACAGCAATTGAAGTGTCGGCAAGCGAGCTGACCGCAATTTGGATATCTCTATAAGCATCCGGCTGCAGCTCACGGGTAACCACATTTGGAGGCAGAGATAACAAGGACAGTTCAGACATCACGCCGATCGCCAGTCCCTCCTGAACCATATTAAGAGCTGTTGCAAAGTTATTAACCACATATTTCACATTCAGATGGCTATTACTTCTGCGGAATAGCTCTACAACGGGCGGTTCATATCCTGCTTTGCAAATCAACATGGGCTCGTTCGCTAATTCCTGCACACATACAATGGATCGCTTTTGCAGGGGATGGTCATCTCTAAAAACGGCAAACAATTTCTCTCTATATAATGGAATGGTTTCGAATTCTGCACTGGGAGCGAGCAATAAGCCAACATCAATTTCTTTTGAATCCAGCCATTCTCTGACTTCAGCGATAGAACCCTCCTGTAAGCTAATTGTAATATTTGGATATCTTTTAGTGATAGAGCTAATAATCTTCGGTAGAAAATGAGCCGCTGCCACAGGGAAAGCTCCAATGCGGATACTTCCTTTTTCAAGACCTCTCTCCGCGTAAATCTCCTGATTGACCTTATCAAAGCCCATTAGAATTTCACGGAAAATAACAAGAATACGTTTGCCGATATCCGTAAGCATCAGGCCATTACGCCGGTCTCGAAGCAAGAGCTTCACGTCTAATTCGGCTTCGAGGGACGAGATCGCCCGGCTGACCGCAGGCTGTGTCATATTCAGTTCTACACCAGCTTTAGTAAAGCTGCCGCTTTCGGCGATTTTGACGAATAAACGAATTTGAGTATTGTTCATAACAAATATGATATGCCCCTTATGATTATTATTCATTTCATTTATGCTCTTGTTTATTGTATCATTTGTGATGAATCTACACCAAGGAAGTGAACAAATGAATCAGCAGAAGAAAAGTATGATCCTTCTTATTTTTTTGGTGATTGTATGGGGCATTAATTGGCCTATATCCAAAATCGCCTTAGACTATGCTCCACCTCTATTATTTGCAGGTATTCGAACCGTCGTAGGCGGTATTATTCTGATTCTAATTGCACTGCCCAAGGTGAAGGAGCTTCGCTTCAAGCAGCTCTGGCCGATCTATCTGATCTCGGCGGTACTTAGTATTGTGTTCTATTATGGATTTCAGACAATTGGCTTGCAGTATGTTCCGGCGGGATTGTTCTCATCGATTGTATTTTTGCAGCCTGTATTGTTAGGTATTTTTTCTTGGCTGTGGTTAGGTGAGAGCATGTACGGGCTTAAAATGGCTGGTTTGCTGCTTGGCTTTCTCGGGGTAGCCTCTCTTAGTATCGGCGGAATTAATGGGAGTATCTCCATATGGGGAATTGTGTTGGCTTTAGCCAGTGCCTTAAGCTGGGCATTAGGAACAATATATATGAAACGGAATGCTGTACGTGTGGATATGCTGTGGATGACGGCTATGCAAATCACGATCGGTGGCATCATTCTGCTACTTTCGGGATCAGCTACGGAGAAATGGTCGGATATCACCTGGAGTGGAACCTTTATTGTGGATACCTTGTTTATCGCAATCTTTGTTATTGCTCTGGGCTGGCTAATTTATTTCAAGCTGATTAACGAAGGAGAAGCAGGAAAAGTAGGTTCATTCACCTTCTTGATCCCCCTGATCTCGATAGCAACCAGCGTAGTTTTTTTGAAAGAGCAGATTACCATAAACCTTGTGATCGGATTATTGCTGATTGTCAGCAGTATTGTACTGGTAAATGTGAAGATAGGGCGTGCTGCCAAACAATCAGTCAGTTAAATTTGTTGGATGGTTGTAGTAACCAATCGTGCTAAAGGGCATTATGTCTAATAGGGATTGAACATAAAAAAAGGACACTCCCAAGCTTAGAGCTTCTGGGAGAGTCCTTTTTTAATTAAGCGTATAGCGCGTGTGATTTCAGCTGTTGAAGGCCGAGCTGCAACTACGTAAGTAGCAGAACTAGCGCGTTCCACTTCTTCGAGTACCCGGTTTAAGTGACTGAAGAGCGCTCCTAGATCACGAACTGATGACAGTGAGCACCGTCCTTGCAGTTCAGAGAAGCTGGCCGCCTGCAAGTCGCGGGCACGATGCAGACAATCTGTAAGTGAACGTTGGCATTCAGCCTTGGATAAGGTCTTGGTACCATAAACAGCTATACAATCGGCTGTTGCCTCCAGCACTTCCAGCATCCAGTCAGAATTGGCATGATGTGCTGGCAGCAAGCAAATATCGTCGGCAATTTCTTTAACATAGGAATGAATGGTCTTTAGATGTGCTGTGGCTTGTATAAGTCCCTTTAGATCACCACGACACTGATAGTGAGCAATGGTATAGAACATTTCCTTCTGTTGTTGATTGCTGGCAGACAGCAGTTTACCTGCTTGCTCCAGCATATTATTATCCTTTGATGAATCTCTTCTTATGCCTACGAGACCTTTTAAAGCATCCGAAAGTAGAAGGCTTCCATCGAGTGCCAATGCTTTTACCTTGACGAACCTGTTCGGTGGAACGATAATCATATTGATGATCAAGGCAATGAGCACACCAATAAAGGTTTCGGCGACTCTCCACAGCACGTAATCATTGTGATAAAAGGTAAGGGCCAGAACCGAGGTCACCCCCACCTGCGAAACCGCTTGGATATTCATCCGACAGGCTGTGGCAATTCCAATCCCGATGAGCAGAATTAGCAGAATGGAAAATGCACCTACATCGAAGAATTGGCCTACAATCAGGCTGACGATTCCGCCGATAATAATGCCGATCAGGCGGTAGATTCCTTTTTCAAGTGAAGCCTTCACACTGGCTTGAGTAATTAGAATGGCTGCAAGCGGTGCAAAGTATAAATATTGGTCACCATATAAACTGTGTACGGCTACCCAGGATAGTGATGCGGCAAGCGTAATTCGTATCATGTAAAGCGAGAATCCATATTTTTCAAGGCGGTCTAGTAACCCCTCGTTCATTATCATTCATCTTCTTTCGCAAAAATAAGAAAACCACACTGGCTTTTCAGTTCGTTTTCATTATAGCACCTCAAAAAGGGCAGGGAAGACTGGACTTTTTACAAACTTGTTAAGTTTATGCTTAGCATTTAACAATGTAAGCTATCGCATATAATGGTACAATCTAATATGCTATATCTATTGGAGCGTCGAAGGAGAGGGAAAATTGTCGCTTATTAGCGCTGAGCATACTCATTTCGATTGTTCTCCGCAAGATGCGGGTAAAATAGTATTGTATTACTAAGGTAAGGGAGGTTGTTAGCTATAGCTATTCAGGAAGGTACCATCATTTCATTTGAAGAAGTTACTAAGCAATATGACGACGAAGATCCGGTGTTAAAAGGAGTCAGCTTTGAGATAGAGCGCGGCAAATTCTATACACTACTTGGTCCATCTGGCTGTGGCAAAACGACTATTCTTCGATTGATCGCCGGGTTCGCTGAGCCAACGAGCGGTTCTATTTATTTAAATGGAAAAGTAATTAACCACATTCCCGCCAATGAGCGGCAGGTCAATACGGTATTTCAGGATTACGCATTGTTTCCACACCTGAACGTATTCGAGAATGTGGCTTTCGGACTGCGTATTAAGAAGCTTAAGAAGGACGTTATCACGAAGAAGGTGCAGGAAGCGCTAAGCTTCGTTAACCTTGTGGGTTATGAGCAGCGTGCGATTAACGAAATGTCCGGCGGTCAGCGCCAGCGGGTTGCCATTGCCCGGGCGATTGTGAATGAGCCACAGGTTCTACTGCTGGACGAGCCTCTATCGGCGCTAGATCTCAAGCTGCGCACTGAGATGCAGTACATACTGCGGGAAATGCAGCAGCGGTTAGGCATTACCTTTATTTTTGTAACGCATGACCAGGAAGAGGCACTCGCGATGTCCGACTGGATTTTTGTCATGAATAAAGGAAAAATCGAGCAAAGCGGCACCCCTAACGATATTTATGATGAGCCGATTAACCGTTTTGTGGCGGATTTTATTGGCGAATCGAACATTGTGCCGGGAGTTATGATCGAGGATTATCTGGTGGAGTTTAACGGCCGCCGCTTCGAATGTTTCGATGCCGGGCTTAAACCGAATGAATCCGTAGAGATTGTTATTCGTCCTGAGGATTTGGAAATTTCTACGCTGGAACAGGGTAAACTACGTGTGCGGGTTGATTCCCAGCTATTCCGGGGCGTGCATTATGAAATCAGCTGTTATGATGAATCCGGGCATGAATGGCTTGTGCATTCTACACGTAAGGCGACTGTAGGCAGTGAAATTGGCCTTTATTTTGATCCGGAAGCGATTCATGTTATGCGTTTCGGTGAAACGGAGGAAGAATTCGACAGACGTCTGGAAGCTTATGGCGAGGTGGAGAGTCATGAAGAATAAGGGCAAATCGTACTATCTCATCCCTTATTACCTCTGGATCGCATTGTTTGTAATTGCACCGGTAGTGCTTGTCATCTATTATTCGTTATTTGATTTGGATGGCCATATTACTCTGGATAATTACGTCAGTTTCTTCACCCCTGTATATTTAAAAATGACGCTGACCTCGTTCTGGTACGCGTTTCTGATTACAGCATTCTCTTTGCTGGTTGCCTATCCGGCGGCTTATCTGCTGACGAGAACCAAACATAAGCAACTGTGGTTATTGCTGATTATTTTGCCGACATGGATTAATTTGCTGCTAAAAACCTACGCTTTTATAGGGATATTCGGGACATTTGGTCCGATTAATAATTTCTTTGATCTGCTTGGAATCGGAGAACAGCAAATTTTGTTTACGGGCTTCAGTTTTGTATTTGTATCTGTCTATATTTTTATTCCGTTTATGATCCTGCCGATATACAGCGCTTTGGAGGATTTGAATTTATCCTTGCTGGATGCGGCACGTGATTTAGGGGCTTCGGGCTGGACCACGTTTAGACGTGTTATTTTTCCGCTGACCATTTCGGGAGTACGCTCAGGCTGTATGGCAGTGTTCATACCTGCGCTGTCCCTGTTTATGATCACCCGTCTGATTGCAGGCAACAGGGTCATTACGCTGGGCACCGCAATCGAGCAGCATTTCCTGGTCACTCAGGACTGGGGCATGGGTTCTACAGTTGCGGTGTTTCTGATTGCCATTATGGCGCTGTTTATGATTATCACAGGCGGATCGCGGAAAGGGGCGCGGAATGAGAAATAAAAATGGATTCTCTAACCTCTACCTAGTTCTGGTGTTCATTGTTCTGTATGCTCCTATCTTCTATTTAATGTACTATTCGTTCAACAGTGGGGGGACGATGCATAAGTTCGAGGGCTTCACGCTGGATTACTACCGTGAGGTGGTCCAAGATAAGCGCCTGATCATCATCGTAATCAATACGCTTGTGATCGCGCTGCTATCCTCGGCTATTGCGACCCTTATCGCTATTATTGGTGCGCTGGCCATTAAAAGTGTGCAGAATCGCCGCGCCAAGAACACCTTGCTGTCTCTGAATAACGTGCTGATCGTCAGTCCAGATGTCATTATTGGTGCTTCGTTCCTTATCCTGTTCACCATTGCTGGCATCAAGCTGGGTTTCGCATCTGTTCTGCTCTCACACGTTGCATTCAGTGTGCCGATTGCCGTATTGATGATTTTGCCGCATCTACAGGAAATGAGCCCTACATTAACGGATGCAGCCCGTGATCTTGGGGCAAGCCGTAAGGATGTGCTGACTAAAGTAATTTTGCCGATTATTAAACCAGGGATATTCAGCGGATTTTTTATGGCGCTTACGTATTCACTGGATGACTTTGCGGTTACGTTCTTCGTAACAGGCAACGGTTATTCGACGTTATCGGTTGAGATATACTCTAGAGCCCGGCAAGGGGTGTCGCTATCGATTAATGCGCTGTCGACGCTGATCTTCCTGTTCACCATTCTGCTCGTGGTGGGTTATTACTTCCTGACCCTTAAGAAAAATCGCCATAACACAGCAGAAGCTGTGGCGGAGCCTGTTGCAGAAGCGGGGGTGCCTAGATGAAACAGCTGATAAATGCTTTTCTGGCGATCCTTATCACGGCATTTGCGCTCATGTACTTGGGCTCTTGGATGAATTCGAGAGAGGGATATTCGGGTGGAAACACACTGACTATCTATAACTGGGGCGACTATGTTGATCCCGATCTATTGAAGGAATTTGAAAAAGAGACCGGCTTAACAGTCATTTATCAAACCTTCGATTCCAATGAAGCTATGTTGACCAAGGTTGAGCAGGGCGGAACTACCTTTGATGTTGTAATCCCTTCGGATTATGCCATTGCCAAGATGAAAGAAGAAGATCTGCTCATCCCGCTGGATCATAGCAAGATTTCGAATCTAAAGAATATTGATTCACGCTTTATGGACCTTTCGTTTGATCCGGGTAACAAATATTCTGTGCCTTATTTCTGGGGGACCGTCGGGATTATTTTCAATCCGGAAATGACTAAAGGCATGGACTTCACCAGCTGGGATTCTCTCTGGGACAGCAGACTGCATAATAACATCTTCCTGGTGGACGGAGCCCGTGAAGTGATGGGCATGGCTTTGAACAGCCTGCATTATTCCGTTAATGACAAGGAAGAGGCACATCTGCAAGAAGCACTGACTAAGCTCAACAAGTTGTCTCCTAACGTTAAGGCGATTGTCGGTGATGAGATCAAGATGCTGCTGGCAAATGAAGAAGCTGCGGTTGGGATTGTCTGGTCCGGCGATGCTTCCGAGATCATGGACGAGAATGATAAGCTGGATTATGTAGTGCCGGAAGAAGGCTCGAACAAGTGGTTTGATAACATGGTCATCCCTCGGACAGCGAAAAATGTGGATGGAGCGCATCAGTTCATCAACTTCATGCTCCGCCCAGACGTTGCTGCTAAGAATGCAGAATATGTAGGTTATTCCACGCCTAACATTCCTGCGCTGGAGCTGCTTCCTGAGGAAACTTCTGAGGATACCCGGTTCTATCCACCTGCTGAAATTACGGACCGGCTTGAAGTATACGATAACCTTGGCAAACGGATGCTTGCTCATTATAATGAGCTGTTCCTAATGTTTAAGATGAATAAGAAGTAAGCTGACTAAAGCTAAAGCGAAACGACATTAAGAGCGTCTATACGGGTAACCGTGTTAGACGCTCTTTTTCGGGTTGATCATCGTGTAGTCTCAAGACAACAGACAGTTTAGCCGAAAGTATAATATAGTATAATAGTAAGAATGGACAACAGGAAAAGAGGAAACGAATGCCTACTATACTGGTTGCTGACGACGATGCGAACATTCGCGAACTTGTCTGTTTATTTCTCCGCAACGACGGATTCGAAACAGTTGAAGCTGTGGATGGCAAGGAAGCGCTCGCCGTATATGCTGGAACACATGTCGATCTTGTCGTGCTGGATATTATGATGCCAAATATGGATGGTTGGATGCTTTGTAAGGAGCTCCGCAGAGCTAATCCTGATCTTCCATTACTTATATTGACTGCCAGAGGCGAAACCTGGGAGAAAGTGAAGGGCTTCGAATTAGGCACGGACGATTATTTAACTAAACCTTTCGATCCGTTAGAGCTGACGGTTCGTGTTAGGTCATTGCTGAAACGATATCGGATTGGCTCCACGCAGATGATCCAAATTGGCAATGTCATCCTTGATCGGCAGACCTATAAGGTGATGAAAGGTACGGAGTCATTTCCCTTACCCCTTAAGGAGTTCGAGTTGCTGTACAAGCTTGCTGGAACCCCTGGACAAGTCTATACGCGCGAGCAGTTGATCGATCAAATTTGGGGAATTGATTATGCTGGAGATGATCGGACGATTGACGTGCATATCAAACGCCTGCGTGAACGGTTTGCGACTACCCCTGATTTTCGTATTGAGACGGTGCGTGGACTTGGCTACAGGCTTGAGGTGCATGAATGATCAGATCTATATATACACGCGTTGTCCTGACCTTCCTAGCCTCCGTAATCGGGGGCACAATCATTGCTTTGTTTGTTGCAACTTGGGTATTCGAAGATAAACTGAACGAGAACACGCGAATTCCCTTATTGCATTTTGGGCAGGATATTGTCAGGGTTTACGAGACCTTCCCATTTCGTGAAGCCAACTCTTTCGTAAGTGGAATGAAGCAGCTTGATTCCTACCACATCCGAATTTTCGATGAAGCGGGTAAATTCCAATCTTACGGAACGCTTAATGGGCACAAGCCGGTCCCTGTAACTATGGAAGAAATAAAAAAAGTTCTCGCAGGAGAAGTATATCAACCTCATAACAGGAATATTTCTGCGCTTCTCCTAGGCTTACAACTGAGAACGGAAGACGGCACCAAAGCGATGTTTGTGGAGACGCTTAATCCCCCTTCCGTCACTGCCAGAAGGAACTTGGTATTAAATTTCTTGCTCTATTCATTGATAGCTGGAAGCCTCTTGATTCTGGTAGCTGCAATGTTCTTAGTCAGACCGATTAAGAAGCTAACCAAAGCGACCAGAAGAATAGCAGCTGGTGATTTTAACGTCGAGCTGAATATTAAGCAAACCGGTGAGCTAGGTACCTTGGCTCGCAGCTTTGAAGAAATGATGCACGATCTGCAGCAGCTTGAGCAAATGCGTAAGGAGTTTGTATCCAATGTGTCGCATGAGGTCCAGTCTCCGCTCACCTCAATATCTGGGTATGCGATTGCGCTCAAGCGAGTAGATCTTGCAGAACAAGAGCGAAATCGTTATCTGGATATTATTATCGCTGAAGCAGAACGGATGTCTAAAATGAGTGACAGCCTGCTGAAGCTGAGTTTATTAGAATCGCAGTCCCAGCAGCTACGGCTAACTACATTCAATCTGGACGAACAGATAAGAAGAGTAATCGTAGCGATTCAGCCGCAATGGTCAGCTCGTAACATCAGCTTCGACCTTGATCTGAAGCCTATTATCCTACTGGCTGATTATGACCTGTTAAGTCAGGTATGGACCAATCTCCTTGGCAACAGCATCAAGTTTTCTAAGGATAACAGTGTAATTAACGTCAGCCTCAAACAAGATATCAACAACGTGACCGTTCGGGTAACAGACACTGGCATCGGGATTTCACTTGAGGATCAGCAACGTATATTTGAACGGTTCTTTAAGGCTGATCGGTCCCACAGCCGTAAATATGGTGGCAGCGGGATGGGACTTGCCATTGTTAAACAGATCGTAACGCTTCATAAAGGGGATATCCGCGTGGAAAGCGAACCCGGCCAAGGAACGACCGTCGTTGTCACCCTCCCAATTATAGCGCCGACAGAGTAATTAGCTTCCAGGCGGTGCCTTGCGAGGGCTTGAATGCACCCGCATTCTTCATAAAACATAAAGTGCGTAACCTGTTGCTGAAAGTATTAGGAGCAATAGTGATCGTGGAGAACCTCAGGGTTCATGGAAGAAGTTAAATAAAAAAGAAGAAAACGCTCCGAACTCCTCATATGAGGGGGCGGGGCGTTTTTGGTTGCGATCGAAGATTATTTGATGCCGATTCTCATTCGGTAGCTGATTAGAACCTCTAATGTTCTGCCTTTAAAATGCTGTTCAACTGCGGCGGTGTAATCGGCGATGTCTTGCTCAAGCAAGGTAGCGTCTAGTTTCATTACGGTTTGCACTCCCCCTTGACTTAGGGTTAAACCAATATATCGCTGGGCATCGCAGGACTCTAGGTTGTGGAATACGATTTCTCTGGCAAAAGAGAAGGCCCCACTAGCTTTGATCCGTGACAAATGACCTTCTTTGTCCCATTTATGTGCTCTCTCCTCATTAGGTAAAAGCGAAGCCAGCAATTCTTCTGTTTTGGAGATCAGCTGGTTGTATCGTTCTTCTACATTTTGCTGAAGAGATAAAGGCCAATCGCAATCGTAGGCGGCAAAGACTCCGCCTTTTTTTAAGACCCGGGAGATTTCTTGCAGTGTACTTTCAGGATCCATCCAGTGGAATGATTGCGAGCAGGTAACTATGTCTACACTATCTGATGCAAGCGGAAGCTGGTTAGAGTAGCCTTGCACAAAAGTAATTGATTGGGGTTCTTCTAATCTGCTAAGTTTATCGATTGCTTTTCCCAACATATCTGGATTGGGTTCGATACCGATTACGCGTTCTGCGACATCGTTCCAGAGAAAAGTAGACAAACCCGTACCGCAGCCTATATCTGCGACGAGTGAAGGGGTGGTACCTAGGTAATCTGTTAGCAATTTGATAATCATCTCAGGGGCTTCGGGACGGTAGCGGTCATATTCATTTTGAAAGCCCAGAAAGCGGTCGATGTTTTGTTTGCTGTTTTTTTCAGGTATCATGTGATCCTCCCTCATAGATCATGTTTATAGGTCTATTGTATAATCACTGGTTCGATAAGCCAAATAATGTCTGGCTGGAAGGCTACGTAGAATAAATAAAATCCCCGGAGAACACCTTATAGGTGTAGCCGGGGATTGTTAAACTATCTGGTAAATGCTAACGAAGCAGTGCTGGATCGATTGCAGGCACAAGTCCTTCTGCCGCAGCACGATTAAGCAGGGCAGAGATTGCGGCATAGCCGTCATCACCCAGATTCATCGAGAAGTCATTCACGTAGAGATCGATGTGGGATTTAGCCACTTCAGGAGCCAACTCTTGAGCATGGCTAAGCACATAGTCTCTGGAATCCGTTGGATGATCCCACGCATACTGAAGAGAGCTGCGAATCCAGCTGGTGATAGCATCGGCATCTAAATCACGGCGGGCAATGATAGCGCCGAGAGGAATGGGCAGTCCGGTATCGCTTTCCCACCAGCTGCCTAGATCAGTCAGCATATTAAGACCATAAGAGGCGTAAGTGAAGCGGGCTTCGTGAATTACCAGCCCTGCATCGATATGGCCATCCCGTACGGCAGGCATAATCTCATCGAAAGGCATTACGACTATTTCGCCGATGCCTCCAGTTACATTTTGTGCTGCCCATAATCGGAAAAGCAAATAAGCCGTAGAGCGTTCGCTAGGTACAGCAATCCGGCGTCCGGCTAGCTTTTCTGGGCGTTTGACCGCATGGGGTCCACTTGCTGTAAGCAGCAGCGGGCCGCAGCCGCGTCCTAAAGCACCGCCGCATGGCAGCAGTTTGTACCGCTCCAGAACCCAAGGCAGAGCAGCGTAGGAGATTTTGAGGACTTCTGGTCCTTCTCCGTCAGCAGCCAGCGTATTGGTAATATCAATGTCGGCATAGGTTACATTCAGCTTAGGTGCATTTGGGACAAGCCCGTGCGCCCAGGCATGAAATACAAAGGTATCGTTAGGGCAAGGGGAAAAAGCGATATTAAGCTCAGTTGTCATTACAGCACCTCCAGTAATATAGCGGCTGCCGCCGTTAATGCTTCCATTGCATCACCGATCTTCCAAGCGGCCCGGTCGCGGGGACCGACCGGGTTCGAGATGGCGCGGAGCTCCAGTACCGGGAGCCCCAGCGCCTGAGCGGCCACGGCAACTCCGTGGCCTTCCATCGCTTCCGCGACGGCATGGGGATGCCGCGCGAGATGGGCGGCGGCCGTCTCCGCGGTGCCGGTCGCCGTCGAGACCGTAAGCACGGTGCCCGTGCTTACGGGTAACCCGGCCGCAGCCAGCGCGGCCGAAACCGCTTGCACCGTGCCGCGGTCAGCCGGCACGGACACGCTGCCGAAGCCGAGCTCGGCAGCGCTGCGGAAGCCCTCCGGCGTCTCGGCCCCGAGGTCGGCGGCAATCATCTCGCTGGCTACAACCAGCGAGCCTAAAGGCGCCAGCCTCGGGAATCCGCCGCCGATCCCGACGCTCAATACGCAGCCGTAAGAACCGGCTGCGAGTGCCGCGGCGGTTCCCGCCGCCGCCGCTGCCGGCCCTGCGCCAGCAGCGATAACATGGAACCTGTCGCTGCCTTGCAGGCCGCGCAGGACCGCGTCACGCTCCGCGTCTACGGCTGTCACGATCAGCACGCGTCGTGCACCAGCCTGCCCCTCCATAGCTTCTTCGGTAGGGGTTGGATTGAACGAACTCATCAGGTCGCCTCCTTTAGGGTATTGAAATCGCTTACTAAAGAGTCATTCGTAAAGACAAGAATACGCCCTTTTATAGGTCAGGTCAAACTTGGGGTGATTTTTATCACTCCCTGTAAAGTGTCAAAAGAAAACTTACCGGTCTCTAGACGGAAGTGACTTTTTAAGCGATGAGGTTGACAAGAAGGATGGGAAGTCGTATAGTTATCTTAACTTAAAGATATTTAACGTAAAGACAAATAAATGGATTGAATACAAGTTTGATTGAAGTGGAGGTGGAATTGATGAGTGATAAACAAATAAATCTGCGTAATACAGAGAGTGCACCTGACGAAGAACAAGCCGCCTCACTGAAATTGTTCGTAGTCTTATCTAAGGCTTATAAAAGCCTAATGGATCATGCGGTGAAGGATATGAAGAGTTATGGCTTGGCTTCGGCTGAATTCATGGTGCTTGAGGTACTTTACCATAGAACGCGGATTCCGCTGCAACAGATTGGGGAGAAAATTCTCGTTACGAGCGGAAGCATTACCTATAATATCGACAAGTTGGAGAAAAAGGGACTGCTGAAACGTGTACCCTGTAGCGAGGATCGCCGCGTTACTTATGCGGAGATTACGGATGCAGGCCGTGAACTGTTTGATGAGATTTTCCCTCGTCATGTAGCCTCAATTCATGATTTGATGGGTGGATTAGATAAGGAAGAGAAAGTCCAGGCTATCGAATTAATGAAAAAGCTTGGCAAAGGTGTATAGGCGCTGCGAACATGACGAATAACTAGGCGCTTCTATAAGGTTGGAAGTAGTTCGGCTCCATCCTCATTCTCCCAACTCCAGTAAGTATAAGTGAAACCCTGCTTTTTTGGGTATATCACTAATAAGATATTTAAATTAACGAAGCCAGGTAGCCATGTACTTAAGATTACCTGATATTTCGACTGGGGGCTTGGCCATGAAATGGCAGGGAAGAAGAGGGAGTTCGAACGTGGAGGACCGCAGAGGCATGAGCGGCGGCGGCAAGATGATTGGTGGCGGGATCGGAGGAATTATCCTTGTCCTGGTCATCACGTTACTCAGTGGAGGCAATGCCGGGGATATCCTGGGAAGTTTGACTTCCACAGGCTCCAGTTCAACGGCCCCTTATGAACAGACCGCAGAGGAGCAAGAGCTTGCGGAGTTTGTATCGGTAGTTCTTGCCGACACAGAGGAGGTTTGGGGTGAGATTTTTCAGCAGCAGGGAATGACCTATACGGACCCCACCTTAGTGCTATACAGTGGGAGTGTAGACTCTGCTTGCGGAACAGCCACCTCGGCAGTTGGTCCCTTCTACTGTCCGGGTGACGCCAAACTGTATATTGATCTGAGCTTTTATGATGAGTTGCAGCAACGCTTCCACGCGCCGGGCGACTTCGCCATGGCTTATGTCATTGCCCATGAGGTTGGACATCATGTACAGACATTACTAGGCACCTCGAAACAGCTCGATTCCCTTCGCCAGACGTTGAGTGAGAAGGAGTACAACAGATATCAGGTTCGTTTTGAGCTGCAGGCTGATTATTTCGCCGGTGTCTGGGCCAATCATGCTCAGGGTATGAATCTGCTGGAGGAAGGCGACTTAGAGGAAGCTCTGGCAGCTGCAAGCGCCGTCGGCGATGATACGATTCAGAAGCAAGCTCAGGGCTATGCAGTGCCGGATAGTTTCACTCACGGTACCTCAGAGCAGAGAAAGCGCTGGTTCTACAAAGGTTTTAACTCGGGTACGATTAAGGGCGGCGATACGTTTAACGCCTCCGAGTTGTAGATAGAAGAGGGAAGAGGAGAGCAGCCCATAGGTTATTCCGGTTCGCCGGGCGCTCTTTTTTACCCAATATCTTAACATTAAGATAATTAAATCAAAGGAATAGGGGAAGGTAAAAATGATAAGTGTAGGACTGTTATTAATGAGATTGGTGATTGGGCTTGCTTTTATAGGACATGGCGCACAAAAGCTATTTGGATGGTTCGGAGGATACGGTCCGAAGGGTACGGGAGGCTGGATGGAGTCCATCGGAATCAAACCGGGTGTGACTATGGCGATTTTAGCAGGGATTATGGAACTGGTGGGCGGATTTATGTTCGCGGCAGGACTGTTAACGCCTGTTGCAGCGGTGTTAATCGCTGCCACGATGCTGGGGGCAATCGTTAAGGTTCATGCTCCAAATGGTTTCTGGTCCACTTCGAACGGAATTGAGTTTCCACTCACGGTTTTGGTATTTGCGGTAGGTGTGGCGCTTACGGGACCAGGTTCGATTTCTCTAGATGCATTGTTTTTTAACTAAGAAGGGAGTTTATAATAATGACACTTCAAACTGCAGGAATACATCATATTACAGCTTTTGTCGGAGACGCTCAGCGTAATGTTGATTTCTACGCCGGGATTCTGGGCCTACGGCTCGTGAAAAAAACGATTAATTTTGATGCTCCAGAGGTCTATCATTTATACTTTGGGAATGAGCAGGGTTCGCCGGGAACGATTATTACATTTTTCCCTTCGCCTGTAGGGCGTAGAGGCAGAATAGGCAGTGGTCAAGTTGGCGTAACGATCTACGCAGTGCCGGTCGGTGCTCTGCAATTCTGGGAACAACGCCTTGCTGAATACGGAATTTCGGTTACAAAAGGAAGTCGGATCTCGGAACCCTATTTATCTTTTGCCGATTACGACGGTCTGCGGATTGAACTGGTGGAACGTGAGGAAGGCCCGCTCAGTAAGTGGTCCTTTGGTGGGATTCCTACTAAATACGCGATCAAAGGTTTTGGCGGGGCTGTGCTGTATAGCAGCAATCCGTTGCAAACAGCCGAGACACTTGTTCATACGCTGGGTATGGAACATATTGCTGACGGAGATGGATATACTCGCTATAGAACCAATGGGGAGCTAGGTAATATTATTGATTTGAAGACATTACCCGTTCCGCTCGGAGCGGGAGGTGCAGGGACAGTTCATCACATCGCGTGGCGGGCAAAGGATAATGCAGAGCAACTGGAATGGTCGCGCCATGTACAGAGTCATGGGCATAGACCTACACCCGTTCAAGACCGTCAGTATTTTAATGCGATCTATTTCCGTGAAAGAGGAGGAATCCTGTTCGAAATCGCTACAGATCCTCCAGGCTTTGCCCGTGATGAAGCCCCAGATGCGTTGGGTGAAAAGTTGATGCTGCCGTCCTGGTTTGAGCCGCATCGCGCGGCCATCGAAGAAAACTTAACGCCTATTCAAGTAAGAGAAATTGAGGTGAAGCAGGGATGATTCATGTATTCCGTAAAGGTAAAGATATAACTAAACCTACATTAGTGTTGTTTCATGGCACAGGTGGTAATGAGCAGGATTTGCTGCCGCTGGCTGAGATGTTATCCCCAGATTCATCGGTGCTAGGTATACGGGGCAATGTGCTGGAGAATGGCATGCCACGATTCTTCCGTCGGCTGGCAGAAGGAGTGTTCGATGAAGCGGACTTAGTTTTCCGTACCCATGAGATTAAGCAGTTTCTGGATGAGGCGGCAGAGAAATACGGGTTTGATGCCAACAATCTGGTAGCGGTTGGTTACTCTAACGGTGCAAACATTGCTGGTAGCCTTCTGTTTCATTATAAGGACATTTTCCGCGCGGCAGTGCTGTTGCATCCGATGGTGCCATTACGCAATGTGGAGCTTCCTTCTCTAGAAGGGGTGTCTATCTTTATTGGGGCAGGTACGAATGATCCGCTAATAACATCTACGGAAACTCAGGAGCTAGAGGGGATTCTGCAGAAAGCAGGCGCTGAGGTTACAACCCATTGGGGCAATCAAGGTCACCGCTTGAGTATGGCGGAAGCCGAAGCCGCCAAAGATTGGCTACAGGGGTTTAGCACATCTCAAAATGCATAAAACAATTAGGATAACCGCCTTTTGGCGGTTATTTTTAAGTTATTAGCCCCGAATGAGGCCTTATAAAAGGATTGATCATTTGAGTTCCTTTACGTTAGTATGAAGAATACAAAAAAGGCCCCCGGGTTGCTTTAGAAAGGTTGACGTAAGGATCATGATTGGAATGCAAAATACTAATAAACTTGCTGTAGATGGACCCTCAAGGAAGCAGAGATTGCAACTTGCTGTTATTCTGGGCTCCATTACAACCATTGGGCCGTTGTCGATTGACATGTATTTGCCAGCACTGCCTACACTTGTTGACGATTTCGGTACGACAGCTGCTTTGGTGCAGCTAAGTCTCACCTTCTTTTTATTGGGACTGGCCTCGGGTCAGTTAGTAGCTGGACCACTGAGTGATGTATATGGACGTCGCCGTCCACTGCTTATAGGGATGTTCATCTATGCCGTTTCCTCAGTGCTATGTGCTTTTAGTCCTTCGATTGGACTTTTAATTGTTTTGCGGTTTATTCAAGGTCTTGCTGGTTCAGTGGGTGTAGTTGTCTCTAGGGCGGCTGTGCGTGATCTGTACAGTGGCTCTGAACTAACGAAATTTTTCTCTTTATTGATGATTGTTAATGGTCTGGGTCCGATTTTGGCTCCAGTCATTGGAGGCCAGCTCTTAAGAGTGACTACATGGCAGGGGATATTCCTCGTATTATTTGCTGCCGGAATTATTTTTTGCTTAACGATTCTCCTGCGCTTGCCTGAGACATTGCCGAAGGAGCGGCGCTCCAAGAGTGGGTTGAAGGGTACTTTGCTTACCTTTAAGGTGTTACTTGGCAACCGCAAGTTTATGGGTTATGCCTTGTCCCAAGGTTTTGTTACAGCGTCTATGTTCGCTTATATCTCTGGGTCATCTTTTGTTTTGCAAAATATTTTTGCGGTTACTCCGCAGGTATATAGCTTGATCTTTGCTGTGAACGGGATTGGGATTATTATTACAGGTCAAATTGCCGGCAGACTTGCTGGTAAGGTGAGTGAGACGAAGCTACTGCTTAGCGGGTTGCTGCTCTGTACAATGGGGGGCGTCTTGCTGCTGCTTACGATCCTGATAGGGGGAGGGCTGATCCCTATTCTAATCTGTCTGTTCGCTGTTGTCTCCAGTGTGGGGATTGTCGGCGCAACCAGCTTCTCACTTGCAATGCAGGACCAAGGAGAAGCCGCAGGCAGCGCTTCGGCCTTGATAGGGCTGATCCCGTTGCTGCTTGGTAGCTGTGTAGCACCGCTTGTGGGTCTTGGAGGCGTAGATTCAGCCCTTCCAATGGCGATTGTGATTGCCTGTACGGGTGTTCTCTCTATTCTGTCTTATCTTCTGTTGGTCAAACGGTGGAATTACAATTATTGACAGGTTATCCTTATAACCTTGAAAGAGAGCAATACTTTCAGCAAACTTTCAGCGGGTTTTAACGTTCCTTATCTGCAAAAGGATTATATTGGAGGTAAGGAAGGGAGGGATGATTATGAGTATATCCGCAGTCTCAGGTTCTACATCGTATACTACCTCGACGTCTAGTACTACAGATACCAGCGCGCTCGAGAAACAAAAAGCGAAGCTGGAAGCCGAATTGGACAAGATTGATGCCAGCTCGGATGACGCGAAGACCAAAGAAACGAAAACGAAACAAATTGAGCAGCAGATCAAGCAAATCGAGGCACAAATTTCCCAGAAGTCGCAGAGCAGTGCTTCCGCTGCAAGCAGTAGTGCAGAAGCACCTGCCAAACCTGCAAACAACGCGCTTGCTGCGGCAAGCCCGCAAGAAATCGCTACCGCAACAACGAATAGCCAAGGCAGATTTGATATTCGTGTATAAACCATACTAAGTCGTGTTACATAACAAAAAGGGCATCCTTTGCCGTGAGGGATGTCCTTTTTGTTATGTATTTTTAAGTTTAGACTACAATTTAAATGTTCTTTTATCACATTGTTGGCCAATACTAGAAAGATACCCCTAAAATAAAGTTCCGTCATATTGATCTGTCCAGCTTCGTAATATATTAACTATGCTTATCCTCATTTCCCAAAAAATCTTTAACTGTTGCAGGGGTTAGGGATTTGCTGGCAGTCTAATAGAGTAGGTGTTGATTATCACGGGTCTTCTATTCCAAGAATTGCTATAATGGACTAGTTGTAAAAATTGTCTAGCACAACGTGTGTCAGCGGTAAAGGCAGGTGGGCTCATGCATTCAAAGCAACAGACATTAGAAAGATTCAAAATTGTAAGACTGATCTTATCTATCTATCGGATCCGGGCGGTCAGAGCTCTTTTTCCAGTGGCTATCATAGCGTTCGTATACTGGGAGGGGCAACATGAGCTGAAGCAGGTTCATTTAGGACTTATAATGCGTGAACTAAGGCGAGTACCTACGTCTGCTATTTTGCAAATGATTGGTTTTGCACTTCTTTCCGTAGCTGTGATGAGTGCTTATGATTATTTGATTCGGGCCCATTTTCGTTTAAAAGTAGGGCTGTGGAGTACCTTTCGGTATGCATGGATTGCTAATACATTTAATAACTTGATTGGGTTTGCAGGTCTGGCTGGAGTTGGTTTAAGGACGCTGCTGTATAAAAAAAGCGGAGTGCCGACCTCCGTGCTAACGCCCGCCATTGTATTTCTTTCGCCGCTTATGATTACCGGGTTATCACTACTTTCATGGGCGAATATCTTTGGTTTACTCCCGGCAACGGCTTTGCTGGAAGAACATCGCTGGCTGGTATTTGCAGTATGGGGTATGGCGCTTTATTTGCCGGTTTTTGTGTTTGTGCAGCGCTCATCGCTTTATGCGAAATGGATTAACCGGGGAAAAGGCAGAACATCATGGCTTACAGTCGTTAACTCCGTCGGTGCTTCCTTTCTGGAATGGAGCTTTGCTGGCGTGACGTTTTGGACCATCAGCAGCCATCTCTTGGATGAGGTCCATTTTATAGCTATCTTTGGTATATTTACGATTGCTGCTATTGCCGGAATCTTGAGTATGGCACCCGGCGGTATCGGTGCATTTGACCTTATCGCCTTGCTCGGGCTGACACAGCTTGGCTACCAGACCGATAAGGCGATGGCGGTGCTTGTCATCTTTCGATTGTTTTATTATGTCATTCCTTGGTTGATTGGATTGGTGCTGGCTGCACTGGAAATTGGTCTGCAAGGAAAAAAGGATCAAGATCGTTCAGTTCCAGGGTTCGAACCCTCTCTTAACAAATGGCAGAAGATCTGGGGCTGGCCGGGTCAGTATACCTTTCTGAGCGATCTTGGGATGTGGGCTCTTGGTAAGCTGGTACTAGCTAGCGGGCTTATTCTCTTACTATCTGCAGCAGTACCCGGATTGCTGTATAGGTTGAAGATTACGGAGGAAATATTGCCGTTTCCGGTAATGCAGCTTTCTCATCATCTGTCTGTACTTATTGGTTTTATGCTGATTTTATTGTCGCGGGGCATTACATTGCGGGTCCATAGTGCATATGTATGGACTAGCATACTTCTGTTTATTGGATCATTGTTTGCAGTCACTAAGGGTTTTGATTATGAAGAGGCGCTTTTGCTACTTATAGTAGCGCTTATTCTTTGGATATCCAGATCGCGGTTTTATCGGATTAGTGCGCCAATCAGCAGACAGAGCGCGATCCGGTGGTTTGCCCTCACTTCAGTAATTGCACTAAGCTACTATCTGATGGGCTGTTATGTACATCGTGGATTTCTGAAGCATCTGCCTCCGGGAGTACAGCCTGAATGGTTGCAGCGATATAGTCATGTTGCATTTACGGCAGTGGGAGGATTGGTCTTGTCTTGGGTACTGCTCATAATGTGGGTAAACCTCAGGCCCCATCATAAGGAGAACGAGCTGTTCGGGACCTTGGATGTAGCTAAGCTGAAACATTTTCTAGATGGAGTTCGAGGCAATACCTTAACTCATACGTTGTTTTTGGGTGATAAGGGCTTCTTCTGGGCTCAGAACGATAAAGTGCTGCTCGCTTTCGCCAGAGTTAGGGATAAACTCGTTGTGCTGGGTGATCCGCTGGGAGAGAGCAGCTTAATAAGTGAAGCCATCAGTGAATTTAGACAAGCTGCAGATCAGTATGGTCTGGTTGTAGTTTTCTATCAAGCTTCACCTGCTTTTTTATCGGTCTATCAGGAGCAGGGCTATCGCTTTTTTAAGCTGGGTGAAGAGGCAGTGATAAGCCTTGATAACTTTGCACTCAGTGATCTGAAGAATGGTGATCTGCAAAGGGTAAGCGATCGTTTTGAACGGGAAGGCATGATTGTTGAAATTACAGAAGCGCCGCATGCTGATAGTTTGCTGAGAGATCTGCGAACGATTTCGGACGAGTGGTTGAATGGCCGAGCGGAAAAGGGTTATTCGTTAGGGTGGTTTAAGGTCGAGTATCTGCAACGGGCTCCCATTGTGGTGCTGCGGAACACCAAAGGTACAATACTGGCATTTGCTTCTATTGCCCCAGGGTATGATCAAGGATTGACCCTGTCCGTAGATTTGTTGCGCCAGCGGAAGAATGTGCCAAACGGGACGGTAGATTATTTATTGGTTTGTATGCTGGAATGGGCGAAGTCCAAGGGGTATCGGCGATTTAATCTAGGCAACACTCCTCTATCATCCAGTGGGGGTCAGGACCCCGGAGCTCTGAAGGAGGAGAAGCTGGCTCATCAAGTGTTTAATAGAGGTGGGCATGGGCATGGTTACGGTTTTGCCAGATTGCGTCGTTACAAGGAAAAGTTCAATCCAGAGTGGGAGCCGCGTTACTTAGCTTATCCAGCGTCCCTAACATTACCCGTCTTAACGCTGGATCTGGTGAGGCTTGTATCCCGCCATCCGGAGCATAAAACGAATAACTAAAAAAAGGTGCCCAACGCCAAACGGCGTTGGGCACCTTTTTAATCAGGTTTACTTCTTGTCAGCTTCTGCATCTGGCAAAGCCCAGACGGAGACGCTGCCGCCATTGACCGGGAAGGTCGCCCAACCATCTTTTTCAATGGTTATGGTGGCTTTATGGTTATGGGTGAAATCCACCCATGCTTCACCGGCGCGATGTTCTCCTACGAACATTCTCTTCTGGCCATTCTCACCATTACTGATCACAACCGCACAACCGGAGTGTTCAATATCCTCCACGCCGAGCCGTGTCCAGCCAATCGTGTTAGGATGATCGAAATAATCCTTCTGTTCACCATAAGCTTTGTGATAGCGGGTATACAGCAGAGGGTCAATCGCATCTTTTTTACCTGCTACAGGTGTTGGTCCTTCGATCCCATAATAATCCCCGTAAAAGACCACAGGATATCCATCCCGTCGCAGCAGGATAAGCGCGTAAGCACTTTGCTTGAACCAATCATCTACCCAGGATTCCAGGGCTTCGTGAGGCTGAGAATCATGATTGTCAACGAAGGTTACAGCATTGGTGGGATGGGTCTGCACCAGTGTGTCATCAAGAATTTTGGTCAGATCATAGTTTCTGCCCTCCAAAGAAGCTGAATGCAGCTTGTAGTGAAGGGATACATCGAAGAGGTCAATTTTATAATCGACGGTATTCAGAAATTGTCGACAGGACTCTAAGTCGGAATTCCAGAATTCACCGACGATATAGAAATCCTTCTCGCATTTATTAAACATCTCTACCGCGAATTCTTTAACAAACTCATGGTTGATATGTTTGATGGCGTCCAAGCGGAAGCCGCTGCAGTGGAGGGTATCCACCAGCCATTTTCCCCATTGGATCATTTCTTTTTTGACTTCCGGATGGCTGTAATCAATATTAGCGAACATTAGATAATCATAGTTTCCGAACTCGTCGTCAACATTCTGATTCCACGCTTTATTCTCGCCTACTATACGGAATACGCCGGTTCGCTCTTCTTTGGCGTCAAAGTCAGTGCCGTTAAAATGATTGTGATTCCACTTAAAGGCAGAGTGTTCATTCCCGCGGCCAGGGAAGGTGAATTTTGTCCAGCCCTCAATCTCGAAAGGTTTCGAAATTTCTTTCATCCGATCATTGGGGTCGACCTCGATGACTTGGAATACTTCCTTTTCATCCGCGCCAGCCTTATGATTCATCACCAAATCAACGTAAACGGCGATGCCATTCTTTTGACATTCCGAAATTGCGTTGATCAGTGCTTGTTTGGTGCCATATTTGGTGCGTACCGTACCTTTTTGGTCATATTCGCCCAGATCGTATAGATCATACACGCCATAGCCTGTATCGTCAGCGGAGACGGCCTTTGTCACAGGAGGTACCCAAACAGAATCAATGCCTACGGCTTTTAGCGCGGGTGCAGTTTCTTTTAAGCGATCCCAGTGTTTCCCGTCCGCAGCAACATGCCATTCAAAAAACTGCATCATTGTATGGTTCCTCATTATTTCTTACGCCTCCATATCCCATCAAGCAAATTTTACTCTCAACACTCTGATTAGTTTTTCAGATAACTCTTATTAAACTTAAAAACAGACTATGAAAAATAAGGCCAGTTGTTGAATGCGCAGGAAGGGACATGATTGTCATTAAACAGGCTTGAAAAGAATGATTTCTGACCTTTGGGAGAGATGCACAGCGTTGCGTCCATTCCGTTTGGAGCTATACAGAGCATGGTCGGCTTCAGATAGCAGCTCTTCTAGAGTGGCCTCTGGATTTAGGGCCTCCACAACTCCAAAGCTTGCGGTCACATTAATGGGCCCGATGACGGTATATAAGGTGCTTTGTTCAATATCCGCGCGGATAGTTTCGCAGAGCAATGCTGCTTGCTTCAGTGACGTCTCTGGCAGACAGATCACAAATTCCTCACCACCATAACGGCCAAAGAGATCTCCCTCCCGCAGATGTCTGCTGCACACCTGGACAATATGCTGTAGAGCTTGATCTCCATATTGATGCCCATAGCGGTCATTAATGCTCTTGAAGAAGTCCACATCCAGCAAAATCATAGATAATGAGCTTCGCAGGCTGGCAGCCCGGGCAAGCAATGCTTGACTCAGCTCCAAAAAATAGGAGCGGTTATAGATACCCGTTAGGCTGTCCATCGTAGCCAATTGACGCAGCTTCTCCTGAAGCAGTATTCGTTCAGTCACGTCAATCAGCATCATCATCTGTCCTGCTATGTGCCCTTCTTGTTTCTGTACCGGAGAGGAGCGGATTTGATAATAGCAGATCTCCTCTGCTTTGTTCCAAGCCACTTCCCGTTCTTCGCGCAACAGTGGCTCGGCATCCATCACATAGGACAAGGCATCTTTGCCTGCGTTAAGAAACAATTGTGCTAGCGGTTTGCCAATCGATGAGGAGTTGAGCCCCTCTATCATATCCGCGGCTGCACGATTGTAATCGACGAGCATGTCCGAGCGGTCGGTGACAAGCACTCCCTCCCGCATGCTCTCGAACAGATTCTCACGAGCAATAGGTGCAGCCGTTAACATGCCCCGGGATAAAATAGCCCAAATATATAGGGAGGAGGTTAGGCTCATAATGATCGGGACGGGATCCATTCCGTAAGGAGTCAAGCCCATCAGATACAAAAAAGCGCCGAGGGTTGGAAGGCTTAACCCGATTATTATTGTGATGATCTGCCTGCGGTATACCCTTTTCATCCGGTTCCACTGCCATATCATGAGGCAAATGGCTGCCAGCAGACAGCCGAAAGTAAAGCTGCCGTGAACGATATACCAAGGTCCCATCACAACATCAACGAGTGGGGTGGGCGTATTTTCCCGTAAATAAATGGATTTATAGAAGAGATGATGGTAATCATTGGTCCAGACCAGCAGCGTTGTAATGAATGGAATGATAAATAACGCCGCCCGTATGCCTTTTTTAAACAGCGTCTCCAGCCCAACGAAATGGATCACCATGATTAGACTAGCCGGCGCAATAAAGGGCATCCCCAGATATTCTAACTTAATCCAGAAGCTGATTTCCTCCAGAGTTTTCCCCGATAATTCTAATGCGAAACCGAAGGTGTAAATAGCAGAGGTAAAGGAGCTTATAACAAAAGCCCTGATTCCTAAGAAATCAGTTTTTTTATAATAGGCGAAAAGGGCTAGTAAGACACTCAGCACACCTGATATAGCAACAATTACAATATAATTCGAGATTATAGATCCCATGGGTCTATTGTCACCTACCGAGGAAAGATATGGATAAATATTACCACATATCTGCGGATATAAAAAAAATACTTCGGGTTTGTGGTCAAAAAAATGTCTCCTAGACAAAATGACGCAATTTAGCAGGAGCTATTTTACTAATTGTCTAGTGAGAGTCCAGTGAGCAGCGTGTAACATGTTAGTTAATACTACATGAAATAGAAGTTTTCTTTATTTTATCTAAATAGCGTCAGTTTATATAACATTATAAACATGGCTTATTTTGAAAAGGGGGGCTGAGGATGTCATCACTAGCGACAAATATTCCTGAGATTCAGCTGGAGAATGTTGAAATGCGTTATCGGACAGAAGCTGCGGAAGTGCTTGCCCTGCATCAGGTGAGTCTTGATATTGCAAAAGGGGAGTTCGTCTCCCTGCTCGGACCTTCCGGATGTGGCAAAACGACGCTGCTTAGACTGATGGCCGATCTCATAGCACCAACAGGCGGGAACATTGTGGTAGCTGGGAAAAGTGCCAGAGAAGCCAGGCTGGCGCAAAAATATGGCATTGTTTTTCAAAGTCCAGTGTTATACGACTGGCGAAAAGTGAAGCATAACATCACATTGCCACTGGAGCTGATGGGGGTAAAGAAGTCAATCCGTGAGGAAAAGGCGATGGAGCTTCTTGATCTGGTGGGGCTGCAGAGCTTTGCGGATAAATATCCGTGGCAGCTCAGCGGCGGGATGCAGCAGCGTGTAGCGATTGCCAGAGCGCTATCGATGGAGCCGGAAATTCTGCTCATGGATGAGCCGTTCTCTGCGCTGGATGAATTTACGCGTGAGCGATTGAATGAAGAGCTATTGTCTGTCTGGAGTAAAGTGCAGAACACAATTGTTTTTGTAACTCATAGTATTCCTGAATCTATATTCCTCTCTGACCGGGTGTTTGTCCTTTCCCCGCATCCAGGTCGCTTGTCCGCTGTGGTCGAAATTCCTCTGCCACGTCCGCGAACGGCGGAAATGAGAAATAGCCCAGAGTTTTTCGAACTGATCGCAGGTATTCGCGACAGCTTCGAAGGGGTGTAGTGATGAAAGGGGGCAGTATCTTTGTGCGAGGCCGTCTGCTGCCGTTGTTCGTCTGGATTTTTGGCCTGCTGCTAGTCTGGGAAGGGACTTCCTGGATGCTGCTCCATGTGGTGGAGACGCCGTTGGCACAGTCCAAGCTGCCATATGTTCATGAGGTGTTAGCTACCTTATGGCAGTATGGAGACACGCTCTTGAAGGAGGGGGCTGCGACCTTCGGTAATGCTGGTGTTGGCTTCCTGATTGGAGCGGTAGCTGGTGCCTCATTGGCGGTGCTGATGAGCTTGTCGAAGACAATAGAGCAATTAACTTTTCCTTATGCTATTGCCTCGCAGATGATTCCGATTCTGGGGTTGGCGCCCATCATCTACGGGATTGTGCGCGATGAGCAGACCTCGCGGATTATTATTTCGGGATATATCACCTTTTTCCCCGTGGCTCTGAACATGCTGCGCGGCTTGCGGAGTGTAGATCCATCAGCGCTCGAATTGATGCATTCTTACGCGGCGAAACCTTGGGCGGTCTATTGGAAACTCAGATTCCCGGCGGCTTTGCCGGGTTTGTTCGGTGGGCTTAAGATAGCTGCCCCACTTGCTGTGACTGGAGCTATTCTGGTGGAGCTTATGGGTGCCCAGCATGGCATTGGTGTAATTATGCTGCGCAATCTCTATTATGGAAGCTCTCACACCTATATGTTCTGGTCTACGGTGATTGTGGGTGCCTTGCTGGGAATCGTAAGCTACTGGTTAATCAGTCTGATAGAACGCCTGGTAACGCCTTGGCAGCCTGAATATCGTCCGAAAGGAGGCAGCCGCTAATGGAAACTAACTCCGTTCGGGAGACCACGTTTATAGGCTCTACTGGTAAAGAAATGGCTCAGCCGGCGCTAACGGCTACACAAAAGAATGCTGTAGCCGTTCCGAAACCTGCGGAAGCTACGGCGAGTCGAGGCGGCTCACGAATGCTGAAGAGGATATTTAGTGCAGGGGTGCTGCTGCCTGTACTGGCAGGTCTGTTATTTCTTGCACTATGGGAATTTCAATTCTTTCATAAGATCTTTGATCTGAAAAAATATCAACTCCCGCTGCCTACAGCCATCGCCGAAACTATGCGAGATAATTTCAGCTTGTTGTTGTCCTATACCGGATACACGCTTGCTGAAGCTGTGCTGGGAATGTTGGTTGGTTCTGCTATCGGCTTCCTGATCGCTTTAGTCGCTACGGCTTGGCCGCGCTGGGGGAGTGGAAGCTTGACGCTGGTTGCCGCCCTAAATGCTGTGCCCATCGTCGCCCTCGCGCCCATCATGAATCTGTGGTTTGGAGATGGGGTAGGCTCACGAATTGCCATAGTAACAGCAACTACAATGGCAGCGATGGCGATCAACGCCTATAAGGGCATGGCGGCGATTGATCCATTGGCGCTGGATCTGATGCATTCTTATGCGGCAGGTAAACCGGCAGTGTTCCGTTATCTGCGGATTCAGAGCAGTCTGCCCTATGTATTTACAGCACTGAAGATTAATGCTACTGCCAGTATGATTGGCGCCATTGTTGGGGAATTCTTTTTCTCCTCAAAGGGGCTTGGATATCTGCTCTCCAATTCCATTAAAGTTGCCAAAATGCCACTGGGCTGGTCCTGTATTGTGCTGGCTGCAATTGCAGGCGTGCTCTTCTATTTAGTGGTTGAGCGGCTGGAGAAAGTATTCATTAAGTGGCATCCTTCGCAGCGTACTTAATCTCACCCTCATTACATCCGGCCATAGTGGGAATGGAAAAGAGAAACCGCCCGCGGCTGTATGCATAAACGCACCACGATGCTTGTCCATACTGTGCTTGTTACAAACTTAAATTACGATAGGGGGAGTTCGGTTGATGAACGGGAAAAAACGCAAATTTCGTGGTGGTTTGTTGGCAATCGTGATGATGTTGAGTGTTTCTTTAATGGCGGGTTGCGGTGGCAACAATAATAACTCGGCAGCTAAAGCTACGACTGCCCCTGAAGCATCAGCAGCTCCTGACGCAAGTGCTGCTACTGAACCGGCTGCTGATCCAGTTACAGTGAAGCTACAGCTGAAATGGGTGCCGCAGGCACAATTCGCTGGGTATTTTGTGGCGCAGGATAAAGGATATTACAAGGAAGAAGGCTTGGATGTAGAAATTCTGCCGGGTGGGCCTGATATCGTTCCGGAACAGCAAGTGGCAGGCGGCTCCGCAGATATCGGTGTGGGTTGGGTAGCCAGCTTGCTGCCGAGTCTTGAAGAGGGAATGCCGCTGGTGCAGATCGCGCAAATCTATCAAAAGAGCGGATTGGTCCTGGTTTCCAAAAAATCGGCGGGCATCAACTCAGCCGCTGATCTTAAGGGTAAAAAAGTAGGCAACTGGATGGGCGGCAACGAGTTTGAACTATTAGCGTTATTCGATAAATATAAGTTCGATCCGAATAAGGATCTGAGCTTTACGAAGCAAGGGTTCACGATGGATCAGTTCTTGGGCGATCAGATCGATGCGGCCTCAGCGATGACCTATAACGAGTACCAAGTAGTGTTGGAGTCAGGCATTAAGGCTGAGGATCTGAATGTCATCGACATGAATACGGAAGGCGTTGCGATGCTTGAGGATAACTTGTTCGCCAATAAGGAATGGCTTGCGGAGAACAAAGAGACTGCGGCAAAGTTTGTACGTGCCTCCCTGAAGGGCTGGAAAGATGCAATTGCTGATCCTGCAGCCGCAGTGGACAGTGTGATGAAGCAAGCGGAAGACGGCAGTACAACGAAGGAACATCAGCTGACAATGATGACTGAGGTTGCCAAGCTGATTCTACCTGAAGGCTTTGACAGTGCCAAGATGGGATATACCGATGCGGCGGCGTTCCAGCAAACTGCTGATATTTCGCTTAAATTTGGTGTCATTAAAGAACCGGTTAAGGTAGATGAGGCTTACACGAACGAAATCGTAGAAATGGCGGCAAAATAACCAGTTGAGCTCAAATGTTACAGTGGATGGCCGCCTGATCTGGCGGTCATCTATTATAATCAGCAGTCCATCAGTGCATCTGAAACAGAGAAAGAGGTGCGAGCTATGTCTCTCCTAGTAACGCAGGCTGAAAGAGTTAAGAATTATGTGAATGGAGCTTGGGTAGAATCGTCGTCCGGGCGAGATGAAGAGGTATATAATCCGGCGACGGGTGAAGTGATTGCCTATGTGCCTATTTCCAGTAGGGAAGAGCTGGGTGCAGCGGTAGATGCGGCTGCAGTGGCATTTCAAGTGTGGAAAAGGGTCGCTGTGCCGCGTCGTGCCCGCTACTTTTTCCAATATCAACAGCTGCTGGTGAAGCATTGGCATGAGCTGGCCGAGCTGATCACGCTGGAGAATGGCAAAAGTCTGGAAGAGGCGCAAGGTGAGGTGCAGCGTGGAATTGAGTGTGTGGAATTTGCCGCAGGCATCCCCACGTTGATGATGGGCAGCCAGCTCCCGGACATTGCTACCGGAATTGAATCCGGGATGTACCGCTATCCATTGGGCGTTATCGGGGGAATTGCCCCGTTTAACTTTCCGATGATGGTTCCTTGCTGGATGTTTCCGCTTGCCATTGCTTGTGGAAATACCTTTGTGCTAAAGCCTTCCGAGCGTACGCCGTTACTGGTTAATCGGTTAGCCGAGCTATTTGCCGAAGCGGGTTTCCCGCCTGGCGTGCTGAATGTGGTACATGGGGCACACGAGGTTGTGAATGGGCTGCTGGAGCATGATGAAGTGAAGGCGATTTCGTTCGTGGGTTCGCAGCCGGTTGCGGAATATGTATATAAGGCAGGGACGGCGCAAGGGAAGCGGGTTCAGGCATTGGCAGGCGCTAAGAATCACTCGATTGTGCTGCCTGATGCGGAGCTGGACAATGCGGTCAAAAATATCATTGCGGCCTCCTTTGGCTCGGCAGGTGAGCGGTGTATGGCTTGCTCGGTCGTAGTGGTTCATGAGGATATCGCTGACGAGCTAGTGAACCGTCTGGCTGCGGCTGCGGATGAGCTTAAGATTGGTAATGGCGCCGATGACGGGGTGTTTTTGGGTCCGGTAATTCGCCAGTCGAATAAGGAGCGGACGCTTTATTACATTGAGACTGGTGAAGCTGAGGCAGCCAAGCTTGTGAGAGACGGGCGGAAGGATGCTGCTACGGGTGGTGCGGGTTATTTTATCGGGCCGACGATATTTGATCATGTACAGCCGGGAATGACCATCTGGAAGGATGAGATTTTTGCACCGGTATTGTCAGTGATTCGTGTGAAAAGTCTGAGTGAAGCGATTGGGGTAACGAATCAGTCCCCATTCGCGAATGGGGCTTGTATTTATACAGACAGTGCAAAGGCGGTTCGTGAATTTCGGGAAGAAATTGATGCAGGGATGTTGGGTGTGAATCTGGGCGTGCCTGCGCCCATGGCATTTTTCCCCTTCTCGGGTTATAAGAAATCGTTCTATGGAGACCTGCATGCCAATGGGCGTGATGGGGTGGAGTTCTATACGCGTAAAAAGATGATCACTGCCCGTTATTAGAGAAAATGAGCTGCTGAGAGGAGAAAATGTTATGCAGAGTCTGGGGAACGATAGCGAGCTTGCGGTGAAGAAGGATCAGGAATATTTATGGCACAACATTACGCCTTATAGTGAAAAGAATCCGCCTATGATTGCCGCCTCGGCGAGTGGGTCGTGGATTACGGATATACAGGGCAATCGATTTTTGGATGGGATGTCTGGCTTATGGTGTGTAAATGTGGGATACGGGCGCAAGGAGCTGGCGGAAGCTGCTTACAATCAGTTGCTGACCCTGCCTTATTTTCCTCTGACACAAAGTCATCTCCCGGCGATTGCGCTGGCGGAGAAGCTGAATGAATGGCTCGGAGACGACTACGTGATCTTCTTTTCCAATAGTGGATCGGAAGCCAATGAGGCTGCTTTCAAAATGGCACGCCAGTACCAGCAGCAAATCGGCCAGCATTATCGCCATAAATTCATTGCCCGTTATCGTGGATATCACGGCAGTTCGCTTGGTGCATTATCTGCAACAGGCCAGGCCCAGCGCAAATATAAATATGAACCGCTGGCGGGTGGGTTTCTGCATGTAGCTCCCCCGGACAGCTATCGCCGCCCGGCCGGGATGACTGTGGAAGAATTCAACCTCCAGTGTGCACAGTCCATAGAGGATATGATCATCTGGGAAGGCGTGGAGACGGTAGCTGCGGTGATTATGGAGCCTGTAATTACGGGTGGTGGCGTCATTGTACCGCATCAGGTTTATTTGGATCGGGTGCAGGAAATCTGCCGTAAGCACGGTGTGTTGCTCATTATGGATGAGGTGATTTGTGGATTCGGACGTTCTGGACGTAAGTTTGGTCATCACAACTTTAATGTGAAGCCTGACATCGTAACGATGGCTAAGGGACTGACTAGCGCTTATCTTCCTTTATCCGCGACTGCTGTTCGTAAGGATATCTATGAGGTATTTAAGGACAATAGCGATGACTATGGCCATTTTCGCCATGTGAATACTTTTGGTGGCAACCCTGCCTCCTGTGCGCTGGCGCTGCGTAATCTGGAGATTATCGAGCAGGAGAAGCTGGTGGAACGTGCGGATCTTTTAGGTAAAAGAATAAATACAGAATTTACCGAGCTGCTTGATCACAAGCTTGTAGGTGATGTCCGCAGCTTTGGTTTGGTGACAGGGGTTGAGCTGGTTGAAGACAAGGTCAGTAAGAAGCCGGTTGATCTGAATATTGTGAAAGGAATTATTGACGAATGTAAGTCCAAGGGGCTTATCATCGGCAAAAATGGCGATACCGTAGCTGGGTTCAACAATGTGCTTACCTTCGCCCCGCCGTTATCCTCCACGGATAAAGATATAGAATTTATTATCGATACCTTTAAATCTGTGCTGAACGGGGGCTAGGTAAAGTGATTTTGTCTGGATATAGAAATTGGTAAGCGCGCAGGGCGACTTGAATGGAGATGCGATTCTCTGGCTGCATGAAGTCTTCACCCAGTAGCTCTGTTATTTTGTCCAGGCGATAATAAAGTGACTGTCTGACAATGAATAAGTTTCGAGCGGCAATTTGTTTGGAACCATCATGATCCAGATAAACACGAAGGGTAAGCAGCAGCTCGCTGCCTTTGGTTTGGTCGTGGTCGATTAGCGGGCCGAGATAACTGCGAATGAAGTTCTGTAACGTTTTTCCGTCATTTAAGCTCAACAGCAACTGGAATACACCCAGCTCTTCATAGAAGAGTAATGACTTCTGGTAACAGGAGTATAACGATAATGCCTGTAGGGCTTCCTGATAACCGGAATAGGCTCGTTTTAGGCGCTTATGCGATTTGCTGACTCCAATGACGAGCTGCAAATCCTTGAGCTTCTCATCGGAGCGGATGTTCTGCAGGGCTTCAAGTGCTTGTTGAAGTCGCATTTTGCCAGGCATTTTTGATTGGATGTCGAGGGCGATGACGGTGAGGCGATTGTTCTTAAGGGTGATCAGCGGACGTAAAGAATATTTCTCAAAGATGGAACGCAGGATGAGCGAAAGGTGGAAGGTGATGGACTCCCATTCGTTCTCCGAGCTGTTCCATTTTACATCTCTGGGGTTCTTGATCTCTATAAGGCATACACGGTAAGGGAGCTCGTTGACCACGTTGAAATTAGAGCCTATCAGGCCCTTTAAGCGGTTATCATCTTCGATGCGGCCATTGATCAGCTCGTCGACCCATAGATTTTCTGAAAAAAGCTTGCGCTCCTCCATATACCGGGTTCGCAGCAGCTCCTGAGCAATGGACAAAGAGGCGGAATCCAGCAGCAGACAGTCGAATTCCTGTGGTTTGTGATTGCATACCATCAGAATGTAAGCCCAGGTCTGATCCAGCGCACCTACAGGCTTGAGCGCGATGGTCTTCTGTCCATATTCCCGGATATAGGGGGCAGCGTCAGGTTGAATTCCTTCCAGCTCGTCGCCGAAGGCGGTGAAAAAATTCAGCAATGGAGCCTGCTCTTCCGGCGAAAGGGCCGGGAAAAATAAGGGTTTGCCTTGCAGCTGCATATAGACAATTTGTGTGCGGGTGCTTTTGCACAATAATTGCAGCACTTTCAGCGTTCCTTGTGAAGTTAAGGTCAGACGGTGGAATTCACGTGAGATTTTTTCAAGTTCTTGGAGCATCCGGTGATGCCGGTTGATGATAATCGAATGAAGATCCAACGTGATATCTACGAAACGAACCGTGCGGGTGAAGATGATTAGCGGAAAGTCATGCCTATCGGCTAATTCGATCATCTCTTGCGGGATGGTGCTGAAATACGTACCTAACTCAATACATAGGCAAGCTGCATTTTTGTCGATCAGGTTCTGCATAAACTCCAAGGAGGAAGGGAGATCGACACTTGCACCAATCCCCGTAGTCAAAATCATTTCTTCGCCATGAATCAGAGTCTCGAAGTTGGCACTTTCCAGCACATGCACCCAGCGAATGGCACGGCTTAGGCCGCTTTTCCCGCCGATCACCTCGGCTTCTGCGAATAGTGGTCTTTTTAAAGCGTCACGAATGGTTAATACAAGCTCCCAGTCCATAGTTACTCCCCCTCTATCTTCTGCGCTCTGGCCTTCGGTTAATGCCCTGTTATTCTCAGCCTATTCTCACACGTAAAAAATACAGTTTTGAAATTAGACAAAGTGTCTAATGCAACGAAAATTCGAAATGACTATAGTTTGATTAACGGATGTCAGTATATATAACCTAATCAGGGAGAACGTTGAGAGATAATTTCTGTTAAAGCTTATATTACTACAATAATTAAAAGATGTAAGCAAAATATTCAGACAAAACTTGAAATAATGTTATATTATATAACACAAATATGAAAAATTACCCATAAGGAGGGACTAGTGATGGAGCATTCTTCTCCGTTAACAGCATTTACACCTGATATGTTCATGCGTAATTTCGCCGAGGCTGAGCCGCCTCTGACCCATAAAGGTGCCATGGATGAGTCCAATCGCTGTCTATATTGCTACGATGCCCCATGTATAAAAGCATGTCCGACCAGCATTAATATTCCCTCCTTTATCAAACGGATCGCTACTGACAATTTGAAAGGCTCGGCACAGACGATTATGGATTCCAATCCTGTGGGTGCCAGCTGTGCTCGTGTTTGTCCTACAGATGAGCTGTGTGAAGGAGCCTGTGTGTTAAATGATGCCTCGGCGCCGATCCAAATCGGACTGCTGCAGCGTTATGCGACAGATTGGGCGATGAACAGCGGAGTTCAATTATTTAAGGCTGGCACCCCTAATGGGAAAAAGGTAGCCGTAATTGGTGGTGGTCCTGCGGGATTGTCTGCGGCTAGGGAGCTCGCCCGTGAAGGTTTTGCTGTTGTGATCTACGAAGCGAAGGCGTTAGCGGGTGGGCTGGATACACATGGAATTGTATCGTTTCGGCTCCCGCAGTCTGTATCTCTTTGGGAAGTAGAGCAGGTAGAGAAGCTGGGTGTGGAAATACGTACAGGTGTAAAAGTCGGAGTAGATGTTTCTGTAGATGAGCTGAAGTCGAATTATGATGCTATCGTTTTGGCAGCGGGTATGGGATATGTGCCTCCAATAGGGATTGAAGGTGAAAAAATGGCTGGCGTATATGACGCCATTGCGCTCGTAGAATCCACTAAGACGGGCATTCCTCTGCTAGAGCTGATGGGTCAGCGGGTCGCTGTCATTGGTGCGGGGAATACGGCTATTGATGCAGCGACTTGCTCAGTGCGGCTGGGAGCCACCAATGTGAAAATGGTCTACCGCCGGACCCGCGAAGAGATGACGGCATATGACTTTGAATATGAATTCGCGAAGCAGGAAGGTGTGGAGTTCAACTGGCTTACCTTACCGAAACGTATCGTGGGTGATGAGCTTGGGAATGTAACCGCACTGGAATGTGTGCAGATGAAGCTGACGGAGGAGCTGGGCAAAGATGGCCGTCCAATACCTATGCCGATCGAGGGTTCTGAGTTCTTGATTCCTGTAGATGCGGTTGTAATAGCTATTGGTCAAAAGCGTCGTCTAGATCTGATAGATTCCTTAGGTCTTATGCATGACCGTGGGGTTGTTAAGGTGGATGAGGTCACCTGCCAAACCTCCGATCCGCAGATTTATGCCGCTGGGGACATCGTATTTGGTTCAGGTAAAGGCGAGGCCATGGTTGTATCAGCGGCACAGCAGGGAAAAGATGCAGCCCATGCGATTGTTAAACAATTCTCAGGCCAGCAGGAGGTCGTTGTTAGATCTGCGGGCTGAGCGTAGAAATCATATTGGATTTTACATGACAGGGAGGGAACATCAATGGCAGATTTAAGTATTAATCTCGCAGGAATCAAATCACCGAATCCGTTCTGGCTGGCCTCCGCGCCGCCTACGAATACAGGTTATCAAGTGCAGCGGGCCTTTGAAGCGGGTTGGGGCGGGGCGGTGTGGAAGACGCTCGGCGATCCGATCATTAATACCTCATCGCGTTTTGCGGCAGTAAATTTCAATGGGCAACGGGTTGCGGGCTTTAACAATATTGAACTGATCACCGACCGTCCGCTTGAAGTTAATCTGAAGGAAATCTATGAAACGAAAAAAAGATTCCCGAATCATGCGATTATAGCCTCCCTGATGGTAGAACCAACGCAGCATAAATGGCATGAGATTGTTAAGCGGGTAGAGGATGTGGGTGTAGACGGTCTGGAGCTTAACTTTGGCTGTCCGCACGGGATGGCTGAGCGTGGAATGGGCGCTGCTTCGGGGCAGCAGCCTGATCTGGTGCAGGCACAGACCACCTGGGTAAAAGAAGTTGCGACAACCCCGGTGATTGTGAAGCTGACGCCTAATATTACGGATATCACCGTCGTTGCCCGCCATGCGGTTAAGGGTGGAGCGGACGCGATTAGTATGATCAACACGATCAACAGTCTTGCTGGTGTAGATATTCATAGCTGGAACACAATTCCGAATGTTGGAGGTCAGGGTGCGCATGGCGGTTACTGCGGGCCGGCTGTGAAACCAATTGCGCTTAGTATGGTGGCCGAGTGTGCCCGTGACCGGGGAGTCGGCATTCCTATCTCCGGTATTGGAGGGATTTCGACCTGGCAGGATGTTGTTGAATTCATGCTGATGGGTGCTACGGGCATTCAAGTATGTACAGCGGTCATGCATCATGGCTTCCGGATTGTGGAGGAAATGATCGATGGCCTGAACAACTATTTGGATGACAAAGGTTTGGCTTCCGTAACAGAGTTAATCGGTAAATCGGTATCCCGGTACTCCAACTGGGGTGATCTGGATCTCAACTATAAGGTCGTTGCCCGTATTAATGAGAACAACTGCATTAACTGTAATAAATGCCATATTGCCTGCGAAGATGCTTCACATCAGTGTATTGATATGTTAACTAATGCAGATGGGAAAGCTATTCTACAGGTCCGCGAGGAAGATTGTGTAGGTTGTAATCTTTGTTCAATTGTCTGTCCAGCAGACGGCGCGATCGATATGGTTCCAGTGGATACCGGGGCAGCTCCACTGACCTGGAACCAGCGGCAGAAAGTGATCGGAAGTTTGAATGGCACCTATTCGGAAGTGGAGGTGGTGTAAGGATGAAAAAGATTATTAAAAATGGCATCATCGTTACCGCAGCAGATACTTATACAGGCGATGTGGTGATTGAAAACGGGGTTATTACGGAGATTGGCCTTCATTTGGATGTCCCTGGTGCGGAAATTATAGATGCCTCGGGGTGTTATGTTTTTCCTGGAGGCATTGATCCTCATACGCATCTGGATATGCCTTTTGGCGGCACGGTTACAGCTGATGATTTTGAGACGGGAACCATTGCGGCTGCATATGGCGGAACGACCACAGTCATTGATTTTTGCTTAACCACCAAAGGACAACCGCTACAGCAAGCCGTAGATACATGGCATCATAAGTCGCAGGATAAAGCGGTGATTGATTACAGCTTCCACCTTATGGTCTCAGAATTAAACGATAAAGTACTGGGCGAGCTTCCGGAGATTATTGAGAATGAAGGTATTACCTCGCTCAAAGTATTTATGGCTTACAAGAATACTTTTCAGGCGGATGACGGTACACTTTTTAAGACCCTCCAAGCCGCGAAAAAAGAAGGTGCACTCGTTATGGTGCATGCGGAGAATGGAGATGTCATTGAATATCTTGTAGAGCAGGCCTTGGCCGCAGGTAATACCGACCCAATCTTTCATGCGCTGACCCGCCCGCCGGAGCTGGAGGGTGAAGCTACGGGACGCGCAGCTTATCTAACCGAACTTACAGATTCTCAGCTGTATGTTGTACACGTGACCTGTGCGGAAGCCGCTTGGAAGATTGCTGAAGCGCGTAAAAAGGGACTGCGCGTCTACGGTGAGACTTGTCCACAGTATTTAGTGCTGGATCAGACGGCGCTGGAAAAGCCTAATTTCGAAGGTGCTAAATACGTGTGGTCTCCGCCCCTGCGTGAGCAGTGGAATCAGGATGTTTTGTGGGATGCGTTATGGAGCGGCAGCTTGCAGACGATTGGCTCTGATCAGTGCTCGTTTGATTTCAAAGGACAAAAGGATCTGGGGCTAGGCGATTTCTCCAAAATCCCGAACGGTGGGCCGACTATTGAGGACCGGTTTACGATTCTATATTCGGAAGGTGTGCAGAAAGGCCGGATCTCATTGAACAAATTCGTAGATATTATTGCTACCTCTAGCGCCAAGCTGTTTGGCTTGTATCCGCAAAAAGGCACGGTCGCAGTAGGTAGTGACGCTGATCTGGTCATTTTTGATCCTTCTGTAGAAAGAACCCTTTCTGCGGACACGCACCATATGAACGTAGATTATAGTGCGTTTGAGGGCTTTGAAGTGAAGGGAGAGCCTGTTTCTGTTCTCAGTCGAGGTGAATTTGTTATTCGTGACAAACAATTTGTCGGCAAAGCAGGTTCGGGAAAATATTTGAAACGCAAACGTTTTGCAGCGGAGGCTCCTCTTCCTTCTAAGGCAGAAATCAGCGGAGGTGTAGTCTAATGTCTGCTTTTGCGGAATATGCCAAAGAACAGCAGGAGATTGATGGGCTGCTTTTTAAAGGGTATACGATTGCCGGCATCCAAGAGGATTTGGACGGTGCCCGAATAAAGTTTGTCAGAGGGGAGCCGGCTAAAAGCTCGGTAGAGCTGTTACTGCTCACAGCGGATGCCCGTAAGTACGTGACAACCCTTGTGGTTGCGGGGTTGAGGGCGGAAGGTGAGCAGGCGGGTTGTTACAGTGGAGAGGTTTGAAGGGAATGGAATTGAAAGCTGAGTAGTGAGCCCACGTAGGATAGGGAACTTGCCGCTCGGCTTTTTATTGTGCCCATGAAAGGGTGCGAGGAGATAACCTACCTGAAAATAGCCGATTATCGTCTCGGAATATACTTTTTGGGGAAATCCTCCCTAAAAAGTAGCTGATTAGGGTCCCAAAATAGACGTTTTAGGGAAAATATCCCTAAAAATCAGTGAAATATGCCGATTTTGCGCAAATTCGCTGAATATTAGGGAAGTTTTCCCTGATTTGCAGTTATAGGCACCTGACAGACCAAAAATCAGGGAGGATTTCCCTAATCTATTTCTTCTGCTGTTGCTGCTCACGCTCTATATACCCATGCCGTAATATGGACATGATATGCAGAGATTCAAAATGTCCCTCAACCTTTATACAATCAAGTAGAGTGCCTTCCAGTGTAAAGCCGCAGCTTTCGTAGACATGGCGAGCCCTGTGGTTGTGATCTCTAACATCTAACCATAGCCGATACGTCTCGGTGTGCTGGAAGATCCAGTCGCTCACGAGATGAAGCGACAGTTTGCTATAACCAAAGCCCTTTGGAATGGATGACGATTCGTTTAATACAAACGGTAAGATAAATATCTTGAAGTCCTGTTACGATGATATAGCCGACTCTTTTCCCGGACTTCTCCCAAATTGTAAGATGCAGGATATCTGGATCCTGGATAGCCGTAATGTGCTCCTCTTTACTCCACTGTCCGATATAGGCACGATTAAGCTCACTTTGTTCAATGGCTAGAACGAACGCTAAGTCCTGCTCGGTGGTAGTTTATAGATCCAACGTTTCTGAATGAATGATCATAACCTTATGCACTGTAGGAATGAACGCAACTTCGTGTATAATTGAGACCAAGTGTTAAGAATTCCAATCGGATGAGGAGATCAGCTGGTTATGTATTTTCTTGATATTATGTCTTGGCTGACAGAGGATAATCTGCGGCATCTGCTGGAACAATATCGTTCGTTTGGGCCCTTTCCGGGCATTGCGTTAACGTTTATGAAATCATTTATACCACCACTACCAACTATTGCGATCGTAGGGTTAAATGGGGCCGTATATGGTTTATGGTTAGGTTTTTTGTATTCTTGGATCGGTCTGGTTGCAGGCTGTGTGACTACCTTTTGGATTATCCGCAAAGTAGCCTCCCATCGTTATTTACGAAAATGGGCAGCGCGGCCCAAAGTAGCCAAAAGCATGACATGGGTGCGGCAAAGCGGATTCAGCTATGTTTTTCTGCTTAGTATATTTCCGGTAGGACCTTTTGTTGTGATTAATATGGCAGCAGGGCTTGCCGGGATGAGGTTCCGTTCGTATCTTCTTGCGCTTACGGTGGGTAAAGCGATTATGGTATTCGCAGTTTCATACATTGGCAATGATCTGGAACGCTTCATTCGCCAGCCGTGGGAGATTATCTATGTTCTGTTGTTTATCGGGCTGTCGTTATGGGGAGTCAAAGCCATCGAAGCGCGTTTTGCTAGAACAGCACAGGATGGGAACAAGATAGCTTAGTATAGTGTCAGAATTAACTTGAATTCCTAAATCTAAATAGAATAAAGGAGGAAATGATGATGAAATATCGTAAGCTTGGCAGTACAGGAATGAATGTCTCGGTGATTGGCCTGGGGACTTGGCAGTTTGGCGGAGAGTGGGGCAAGGATTTCACTCAGGCTGAAGTCGATGCCATGCTGGATAAGGCTGGGGAGCTGGGGATTAACCTGATTGATACGGCAGAATGTTACGGAGATCACTTGTCGGAGAAGTTCATCGGGGATTATCTGGCGCGCCGCAAACGCGAGGACTGGGTTGTAGCTACGAAATTTGGCCATCATTTTCAAGGGCATTTGCAGCGGGAACAGCTATGGCGTGCTGAGGATGTGCTTAAGCAGCTGGACGACTCCCTGCGCGCACTCCAAACAGAGTATGTCGACCTCTATCAATTCCATTCCGGAACGGATGAGCAGTTCGATAATGATAAGCTGTGGAGTATGCTCGACAGACAGAAGCAAGCCGGTAAAATCCGTCATTTAGGCGTGTCGATCAGTGCATCGGGCTCGGGGGTGCATCAGACCTCTGCGGCAGCGGATGTGCAGGCAGAGGCCATACAAGTAGTATATAATCGGCTGGATCGTCAACCTGAAGAAGAGATTCTTCCGCTGTGCATCGAGCATCAATTAGGTGTGTTAGCTCGCGTTCCGTTAGCCAGTGGTTATTTGAGCGGCAAGTATAAGCCAGATGCGATTTTTGCTCAGGGTGATGTGCGAGCGAACCATAAAGAGGATGTAAGACAAAAGCAGCTGCGCGCAGTAGCAGAAATTGCTGCCAATGAAGTGCCATCAGGTCTGGATATGGCGCAGTGGGCTTTGGCTTGGTGCCTCCAGCATTCCGCAGTAACCAGTGTAATTCCGGGCTGCAAAAATGTAGAACAAGTCATCTCCAATGCCAGTGCTGCCGATTTGGACATGGTGAAGGGCAACGTGTGATAAGTTAGAATGTTACACGGTGAAGAGTTCTTGGAGCTTCATCTCGGGTGAATGCTTCACGTAGATATGATTCCAGCTGTTCGTGGAAGTATCGTAAAGATAGTCCTGCTTCCATTGCTGGACATGGGTCGCAATACTCCTTACAGCGGATACAATTCTCTCTACTTCCTGATTAGTCATAATGGGATGTAGAGAGATGCGAATCCACCCTGGTCTGAAGGATTGGTCGCCGCTCATGATTGCTCCGGCAATCTGAGCGGATTGCGTCCACCCTAATCCGAGCAGGTAATGTCCATATGGACCTGCACAAGAGCAGCCGCCTCGAGCTTGTATGCCGAAACGGTCATTCAACAGCTGGACAGCAAGGTTGTAATGAATATCGCGCAGTGTAAAAGAGACGATTCCATGACGTTCTGTATGATCTCCGGCCAGCAGTGAGCACTCCGGTATGTCGCTGAGTCCTGCCAATAATTGCTGACACAGCTCGTGCTCTCTCATCACCATATATTGACCGTTTCCATTCATCTGCTCCTTCAGCTTCACGCAAAGTGCCGTGCGAAAAGCCTGTAAAAACCCCGGTGTTCCCCCGTCTTCCCGCATCTCAATCGCATTAGTGTAGCGGCGTCCTCCCCAAGGGTTGACCCAGGCTACTGTACCTCCACCCGGTTCGTCAGGAATACGTCCATTGTTCAGCGCTTCATCAAAGATTAGAACGCCGTTTGTGCCCGGCCCACCCAGAAATTTATGCGGAGAAAAAAAGATCGCATCAAGCTTCTCCAATGGGGAAGGTGGGTGCATATTGATAGGCACGTAGGGAGCACTGGCGGCAAAATCCACAAAACACACGCCCCCATGACGATGCATAGCAGCCGCTAGCTTTGCGTAAGGCGTCTGAATTCCAGTCACATTAGAACAAGCTGTAAATGAACCAATCTTGAAACGGCGATTGGGGTATAATCGCAGCTGGTCTTCAAGCTGCTGGGGGTCAATATTTCCGTCCTTTCCGGCGGGAATGGTAACGACGTCACCAAGCCCCTCCTGCCAAGGAAGAATATTGGAATGATGCTCCATATGGCTGGTGAAGATAACGGGGCGATCTTCCAGCGCGCGGTTATTATGTTCCTGTAGCCATTCCGGGAGCCTTAATCCCATGATACGCTGCAGCTTGTTCACGGCTCCTGTTGTTCCATTGCCGCAGAAGAGCAGTACATCCTGAGGGCCGGCATTTACATGGTTCTTAATGATTTGGCGAGCTTCATTATAAGCCTGCGTCATGATTAGTCCGGTGGTGTTGGAATCTGTATGTGGATTGCTGACGTAGGGACCGAAGGCTTCCTGCAACTTGCGTTCGATCGGTTCATATAGGCGCCCGCTTGCGGTCCAATCGGCATACAGAAGCGGTTGTCTGCCATATGGGGTGGTGATCTGATGCCGAATGCCGATGGTGTGACCACGAAAAGTATCAAAATGGTCTTGTAATGAAGCGGGCGTCTCTGCAGAAGAGGCGTGGATGATGTTTAGCACGGATATTCCCTCCAGCCCGTACGCCGTCAGTGCTAAGTTAATGGGGTGTATTTTCGGCGTGCCAGTAGTTTCTATGGCAACAGTATATGCCTGCATGGGGGATTGGGTTAAAGCCTAGTCAGACTTTAAATAAATAACTGTACATCACTTTCTAAAGCATCTTTTAAATATGCCGCAGCATCGATGATTTCGACCTCTGGCAGCAGTTCCTCGGGCTTAAAGCCCATGATCTCCACAGAAAGCTTGCAGGCATAGAATTTGATGTTTTTTTTACGAGCCCCTTTTAGAAAATGAATCAGCTTCGGTGCGCCTTGTTCCTCCATCATTTCCTCCAGCATCATTCGTCCCAGCCCGCTAAAGTTCAGATGAGAGAGCGGCAGCTGCCCAGGGCCCTTCGGTGTAATAACATCCATCAGCTTCTCGTAGATACTCTTGTCCTCAAGGGTCATTTTTTCCGGATCACGCACCAAAAATAGACCCCAGAATGAAAAGAACATGGTAACCTCGACATCGATATCTCTTGCTGCATTCGCTAGGATCAGTCCAGCCATCGCTTTGTCGTATTCCCCACTGAACATTAGCAGATTGATTTTTTTGCTCACCCTGATAATCCTCCCGTTACTTTTATTAGAATGTCATTAGTATGGTTGTGGTGGGGAGAACTATGCGAAGAAGCTTTCTGAAATTATAAAAAAAAGCCCCCTTTCGGGAGCTTGAGATTTACTAATGTACTTCAGGATCTTTAGATTCTGGATCTGCATTGCGACTGATGTCGTAATAACGGGCGGACAGCCAAATAGCTCCGGTAAATAACACAATGAGTCCAAGGACGATAGAAAAGCGCCAATCGCCTGCTTTGAAATTCAACTGAAGCACCGTTAGTACTAGTGAAACTTGGGTCCAAACCAGTGTTCTTTTGCGAAAAGCCGCAATATCACCAACCATCTTCGGGATATTCCGAATGATCAGGTAGGCAATAACTGCGAGAATAAGGGCGAAAATAGCAGTTACCGCTAATTCAGAAGAGGACAGGACATGCATAGTCTCAGCATCCTTTCGGCTTGCAAAAGTATTAGTTTCAGATCAGAACAATTTCTATTTTTTGAAGATGCCCAGCGGAGCTCCAATCGGTAAGAAGCTGCGGCCGAAATGAGCGTTTAGCACGGATGCTCCACATCCGTAAAGGGACACGATACCAATACCAAGCTCAGCACAAGCAGCTAGCTTATGGAAGAATTCTGGAGCGATCCCAAAGGAATCAAAGGTTAGTCCGATAAAGAGAAAATCTATCAATACAAAAATGATAAGCAGAACTCTATTTGCCTCAACGGCACCAATCGTCATAAAGAGTGTGAAGATCAAGTAACCCAGAAATACAAATCCGAGCTGCTTAGGATCTACAGCCTCCGCAAGCGTTGGTCCAAATACGCCAAGCTTGATTAGCCAGCTGCTAGCCATGCCGAACCAAAAGAAAGCGTAGGCGCCAAAGGCAGTCATACCAAAGGTATTGTTGTGCTTAGCATCCTGAATGGCGGCGAATAGCTGCGCGAATGCTCCCAGGAAGATAGCCCAAGGAATAACATAGCTAAGTCCTGTTGTAAATTCAAGCTTCTGTGAAGAAGCGACCAATGTGACAATAGCCAGTCCGAATAGCCCGATGGCGCTAGGGTCGGCAGTGACGATTTTGACAGATTGGGTGTTAGGGGATTGCGCTGACATGACAGTAAAAGCCTCCATTATTATATATAGTTTTACGCTCTTAAAAACAGCCCGTAAGGGGCGCTGTTCATAGGCTTGCCTATCATATCATATCGGTATGTGCTTGCCTATAAAACAACACTCATTTTTTGTCGTAAAATAGGGGTCCTGCGTGAAATAAGGAATTGTTTACATTTTTATCTTCCATTATCAAGTTACTTGACCAAACAAACGGAAATATTATGTCAAGAATAGACATTATATGCAGTGATAATCTTCACAATCTATCGAAAATTGATGTATAATAGTCAGTGATAATTATTATCAAATCATATGAAAAAAGGCGGTAAGCTTGAAGTGAACAAATGGACATTATTTACCAAGGCGACCCGGTTTTGGAGTTTTTCTGTTATGCTCATCCCGATTGTTTTGGGGACCGTTGGGGCATATGTATGGGAAGGGACATTCCATCCGGTTTTATTTATTCTTACATTAATAGGGGCGATCTCGGCGCATTTGTTCTCCAATATGGTGAATGATCTGTGGGACTTCCGCAACGGAACCGATACAGAAGCAAAGAATTCCGCTGGTGAAATCAGCACAAACTCCGGGCTACTGACAGGTGGGATCCTCTCGGAGTCTTTTTATGCAAGGATGACCTGGAGTATGCTGGCGATTGCCCTTATCTGTGGTGGGATTCTTAGTATATATAGCGGTTGGAATATCCTTTGGTTTGTACTTGTTGGTGCTTTAATCGCTTATTTCTATGTGGCTCCGCCACTGCGTTATGGCTATCGCGGCAAAGGTTATAGTGAGATGGCCATTTTTATTGCTTTTGGGATTATGCCTGTATTAGGCTCCTATTTCGTACAAACCGGTCAGTTTAGCATGAAGCCTGTAATTCTCTCGCTGCCTGTCGGATTTTTAACTACATTATTGTTGTTTAATCACCATTTTCTACATTGGAAAGCGGATGAGCAGGCGGGTAAGCTTACGCTTGTTGTAGTATGGGGAGAACAAAAGGCACTTGTATTCTCACGTGTACTTCTTTTCACTGGCTACGCTTCGGTGATAGTCTGTGTGCTGTTGGGTGTACTTCCTGTTTACGCACTGCTGGCGCTGGTTACAGCTTTCTGGCCGCTGCGCATTTACAGTAGTCTCAAGCAACATAATGCTTCGCCGGCTTATATCCCGCTGATGGGTGCTTCACAAAAAGCCTCTGTACGCTGCGGAGTAGTAATGGCAATAACTTTATTAATTCAAGGCTTGATCTGATACTAATAGATGGACTACAGAAGGAGTGAGCTTTCATGGAAAAGAAGGACAAGGTATTGATGGCAGAAGAACAACAAGTTAAAGGCAATCGCATGGTTCTTGGGGATTTCCACTCCATTTTAGAAGAAGGAAAGGTCTGGAAGACGGGTGGATTTACACTGCCTGACGGATCATTTTGGGCTTACCGTGAGCCGGAGGCTGTAGTTATCGTTCGTAATGACACCCTGTATGTACGTGCGAAGTTATCTCGCGAGAATCATCAAGTGCAAATTCTGGACAATGCCAAGCACATGTATTATTCAGCCAAGCCAGTGGAGATTCCGGAAGCAGGAGAGATTAGCATTGAGCTGCAAATTCGTTGCCGTACACAAGGAACTGCACCTGGAGATCTGTATGATGGATATGTATCGCTGAACCTGCTGGATTTCACGACAGGCGCTGCGCTTGATTTCTTCGCGGGAAATGATAAATACGCTAGTGTATATGGTATTTTGCCGTTCCCGGGTGTACAAGTACCAGAAAGCACTGGAACGAAATACTTCTGCATCTTTAAAGAAGATACGGATTTCAAACCACGGGAATTCAATACGTACCGTATTACCTATCACCGTGGCAATGATGAGGCTGTATTCTATTTGAACGGCAAGGAAGTACGCCGCGAGAAAAATATTCCGCTTAAATTCAATAACTTCACTGTAGCGCTCGGAATTATGACAGAGAAGGATCTGAGTCCTGAAGGCAGTGTGTCTGTACATGGACAAACAGTTATTGCAGAATGGTCCCCAGTGACGGTTACAACAACTGAACAGTAATGCCTTGCAGGCTCATTTGACAGATAAGGGTGTATGGTGTGAATATTAAAAGCTTTCTAAGATTTGTGGAGCTGCCGACGAAGGTAGCCAGTATTATTCCGTTTCTAATGGGAACGTTGTACGCCCTGTACCGGTTTGAGGATTTTTACGTACTGCGTTTTGGATTGATGTTCGTGTCTTTGCTTAGCTTCGATATGGCGACGACGGCGATTAACAACTATTACGATTTCAAAAAAGCTTCTAAAACCCACGGCTACGGCTACGAGACACATAATGCGATTGTTCATTTTAAGCTAAAAGAGCGCACCGTCGTGGCGACGATTGTGATTTTGCTGGCGCTGGCAGCAGGGGGCGGGATTGCGCTTGTCACTCAGACGGGTTTGCTGGTCTTTTTGCTGGGTGGACTGTCGTTCTTGATCGGTATACTTTATTCGTTCGGGCCGATTCCCATCTCGCGGATGCCGTTAGGTGAGCTGTTCTCCGGTTTGTTTATGGGCTTTGTTATTATTTTTATCTCTGCCTATATCCATACGGATGAGCATGTGGTTTCACTGCTGCTCCAGAACGGCTGGGTCAGCTTGAATATCAACATCGTGGAAGTGCTGTACCTTTTCTGGTTTTCCGTGCCCGCTATTTTGGGGATCGCAGGGATTATGCTCGCTAATAATATTTGTGATATTGATGAGGATGTGGAGAATCGAAGGTATACGCTTCCGGTGTACATTGGCCGCCGCAATGCGCTTGTGCTTTTTAAATATCTCTACTATGTCTCTTATCTGGATCTTGTAGTGCTGCTGATCTTAGGGATTAACCCTATTCTGGTTCTGTTGATTCTACTTACGCTGATCCCGCTGCGCCGAAATATTGCCTTGTTCACAGAGAAACAGGAGAAGGCGAGTACCTTTATTCTTGCCGTCAAAAACTTCGTATTGATGAACCTTGCACGTATAGTTGTGCTGGGTGCGGCTGTGCTGTTAAATGCACTAATATAAAAATTCATATTTTATAAAAAAGCAGTGTCTATCGGGGTTGGCGCTCCTTTTGGCACTGTTTTTTTGCAATTTGCAGGCTTCTTTCTGTTAGAGAAACGTTTCATTCTATGATAAGGTGGCTTTAAGTATAGTAAGTAATCTATAAGGAAGAAGGTTAGCAACGATGGTGCAAAAACTTCGCTGGGGAATCATGGGCTGCGCGCAGATTGCGACAGGTTCAGTGATGCCGGCTATAATGGATTCGCAGACGGGAATGATTACAGCGGTAGCCAGTCGCGGTTTAGAAAAAAGCAGCGCTGTAGCCGCAGAGTTCGGAATAGATAAAGCTTACGGCAGCTATGAGGAATTACTGGCGGATAAGGATATTGATGCAGTGTATATTCCACTGCCAAATCACCTCCATCGGGAATGGGTAATCCGTGCGGCGGAAGCTGGCAAACATATCTTATGTGAGAAACCGATCGCGCTGAACAGTGAAGAAGCGGCTGAGATGGTAAAAGCTTGTAATGATGCTGGAGTCCATTTGGCAGAAGCTTATATGTATCGGCATCATCCTCGGATTGCGGAATTGCAAGAGATTATCTCTAGCGGTGAAATTGGCGAATTACGCTCCATTCGAGGCACTTTTACTTATAATGACGCTACAGATACCTCTAATATTCGCTTTAAATCCGCTTGGGGCGGCGGCTCGCTTTATGATATCGGCTGTTATCCGCTAAGTGCAGCACGACTGCTGTTCGGAGCTGAGCCGGAAGCCGTGACAGTACAGGCTATGTTCTCTCCGGAGCATGACAATGTAGATATGATGGCTTCAGGGCTGGTAGAGTTTCCGAAGGGGCTAAGCCTGATTTTTGATTGCGGGATGTGGGCATATAACCGCCAGCTGTTAGAGATTCTGGGGACCGATGGAATGATTGAAGTGCCTATGCCTTTTAATGCTAGAGATGAGGATGCCGAATTTTTTGTGCATACGGGAGAAGGGGTAAGACGGGTTGATGCCACCGGGGCGAATCCCTATACACGGGAGGTCGATGATTTTGCCGCCGCAGTATTTACAGGAAAAAAATTATTTGCACCTGAGGATGCAGTGCTGGGCATACAATTGATCGAGACTTGTCTAGCTTCTGCTAAAAAGCGGGAAAGAATTAGTATGCTATAAGAAGATGAATCCAATATGAATCTATGCAAAAAAACCTCCGGGCGCTCTGCTATACGCAGCTTCCGGAGGTTTTTACAGTCTCAGCTTTTAAACGGTGCTCAAGAGAATATCATCGTCATCATTGCTATTAAACGCTTCGCGGTCAAATTCACCTTCGGAATTAGCTACTAACAGAGCTGTTACAGCTGTTCCAGTTGCGTTTACAGCGGTACGGCCCATATCGATGAGCGCTTCAACACCTGCAACGATAGCGATTCCTTCAAGCGGCAGGCCGAGAGCAGTTAAGACTACCGTGGTGGAGATTACGGCAGGTCCAGGTACGCCAGCTACACCAATGGAAGAAATAATACTTACTAATACCAGTGTAATATAGTCGGTCCAGTTCAGATCAATACCGAATACTTGAGCGGTAAATACAGCCACAATAGCTGGCCAAATCCCACCGCACGCATTAAAGTTCACAGATGCCCCTAACGGTGCGATAAAGCTCGCGATCCGTGGGGAGACATGAAGCCGCTTCGTAATAACTTCGAGATTGACCGGAAGTGTTGCATAGCTGCTTCTGGTTGTGAAGGCAACAGTAATGGTTGGATACACTTTGCGGAAGAAACGAATTGGATTCACCTTCGCTACTAATAGAACCAATCCGCCAAAGATAAGTACAAAATGTATAATCATTGCTACGTACGAGGTTATAATTACACTGCCTAGCTCCTGCAACGTCTCCCAGCCATAACGTGCGGTGATTCCGGCAATCAGTGCGAATACGCCATAAGGGGTCAGGCGAATAATGAATTTCACAACCTGATGCAGTATCAGTGTTAGGGATTCAATAAGATCACGTACAGGTTTGACTGCTTCGGGTTTCTTGGAGCCAATCTTGATTATAGCTACTGCTAAGAAGATGGCGAAAATGAGTAGAGGCACAACCTTACCCGTAGCTGCTTCATTAACAGGGTTAGATGGAACAAGATCGAGGATAACCTGGGAGAAGGTCGGGATTTCCCGGGCTGCAAAATCTGCGGGTACATCTTGTTGTATACCTTGGCCGGGATTGAACAGCAGCGCAACCGATAGGCCGATAATAGAAGCGATGCCAGTTGTTCCGAGGAACCAGGCGAAGGTTTTGATCCCGATTTTGCGTAGATACTCCAGATTGGTTAAGGAAGAAATACTGTTTAATACGAGTACGAATACTAAAGGAATGACGAGCATGCGGATCAAGCTGACATAAATGCTGCCGAATGTGCTAATAGCTTTGGTCTCTAAATCGAAGTATTGAAAGAATATACCGGCAATAAGTCCGATGCCAAGTCCGATGAGTACCCGGGTGCCAAATCCAATTCGTTTACGTGCCAGTAGAAACAAAATTGCAAACACAAATATGGAAGCGACAAATCCATACCAGTTCGTTTCGATGGCGGATAATAAGTTGTTATCTATGTTCACTACCAATACCCCCTTAAACCTAGTTTTTTAATGTGATTAATCCTATTGAGATCAATCTATATAGAATTTATAGTAAAGTCAATGTAATTATATGTTAAAAATAATTAATTCCGATAAAAACGATGTGAAAAATAAAAATTGATTGACAAGGCACTATGGCATGAATAATATGGAACTTAATCACAAGCCAATTGGAATCGACTGGACAGCCGGAGATTCAACGAAAGACGCGTAAATTGCGTCCCGTTGAGTCTCTTTTTTTTAACTTTAGAGAAGGGAGAGTTACGGATTTAAGGTACAAGAATGTAATGAAGGGGTCTCTTATTTTATTTGAAAAGGATGGTACACATATGAAAAAGCTTTCGATCTCTTTGGTTGCCGCCGCTATCGTCTTCTCCGCATTGACGTATGCCGCGGTATCCGCTAACAAAAAAACAGCAGAGGCAGCACCCATTCAAGAGAGTAGTAATACAGCAGTAACCGCAGCAGCTTTACCAGTAGCTACTTCTGCGGCAGCAGTTGTTGTTCAGGCAGAAGCTACTGCAGCTCCTGTAACAGAAGCTGTCCAGCCGGAAGCTTCGGCTCCAGCAGCAGAGACAGTCACGGCAGAAGCTACTGCGGCCCCAGCAGCTGTTGATTCTGCGGCGAAGGTTGTTGCTTCAGCAGCTCCAGAAGCGGGCGCAGCTCAGCCTAAAGCAACCGCATCCCCGGCTGCGGACACCGCTAAGACGGCAACAGCTGCAACAACGGTATCTGCATCTGTTAAACCGCAAACCAGCGCGGCAACGCCTGCGCCAACTGCTGCGCCTACGACTGCTCCAAAAGCAAACGTAACCGCTAAAGCCGTTCAGCCGACCGCAGCTCCTGTTGTATCTGAACAGCCTAAGGAAACCGCCGCTCCTGTAGCAAAAGCAACGGAGACACCTTCCAAAAAAGCTATAACCTTCTCTACAACAGAGGTAGTTAAAGCGACCCCGGCTCCGGTAGTTGAGTCTTCTCAACCGAAAACATCGTCTTCTGCACCTGCATCCACGGTCAGCGCACCAGCAGCTGCTCCAGCGGAAACGGTTCAGGCACCCGCACCGGCACCAGCCGCTGAGGAAGAGGTTTGTCCTTGATGAGCAGCAGGCTCATTCAGGATTCCTTTCAGCCCATTCATCCCATAAACCTATTTAAGGCGAGGTGCACATAATGATACGACCATTAACTATCAAAAAAATTGTAACGCTGCTGCTGGCAGCCTCCCTGCTCTTCCTGCCTACACAGGCAGGAAGAGCTTATGCTAATCCGGATAACGCAGAGGTTATAACCTCTTCCCAAGGTGGCGTTAACCAGTTTGACTATTTCAGTCATGTCTATGACCATCTAAATGATGCTAACCATGTATTTAAAACAGCAACGTATGAAGATATCGTTCATCTTTTTGAGAGTGAAGGCACATACGCTGTTCTGGTTGGCGGCGCTTGGAGCGAGAATACACAGGCCGATATCGGCTTTATCAACGAGGCAGCCAAGGAATATGGCATCTCTACGATTTATAACTTTGATACTAAGCTGGACGGGGACACCCTTCAGATTGCAGACAGCAATAATAAATTTGCCTATAAATATGTTGATCTGGTCAACAAGTATTTGAAGAATTTAAATCTGTCTTCCAAAGATGATCCAGAACGCAATGTCAGCTATACCAATAAAAACGGGGAAGTTGTGACTGCTAACAAGCTCGAGTCTCCATTCTTATTGGTATACAACAAGGATCACAAGGATGCACAGGGAAATAGTGCTCCTGTCGTATCCTACCTGGATAAGAGCTATTCGTGGAATGAGTTCCTGACGAACGGAACACTTGATGCGGCGAAGGTTAATACGTATAAAACATCAGTAAGTGAGGTGCTGGGTGCCGCTTCCCGATATGACACTATCGACGAGTCGGCTTATATCAAGGCTGCATTTAATAAGAACTATGAAGGGGAAAATGAGGGAAAACCTACGATCTTCAACGAAGCGGATGGCACGCTTGTTTATGAACATGTGACCTATCATCAGCTGAAGCAAATTTTAGCGAGTGAGGGAAACTATGCGATTTTGTTAGGCGGGTCGTGGTGCCCTAACACGCAAGCGGTGATTAAATATATCAACGAATATGCCAAAAAACATAATATCAATAAGATCTACTTCTTCGACACTAAGTTGGATGCTGGTGTGACCGTTGCTGAGCCTAATAACAACAGCGGCACTAAGGGCAGTGCAAATCCGCATAATAATAATGAGCTTCAGATTAGAACCACTAATCATCCGTATGCGCAGCTTTATGTTGATCTGGTTCGTACTTATCTGACCAATATCAAGACCGAAAACAATTCAGCTGCCAAACCAACTGTAATTAGTTATGTAGATGGACTTGGAAACACCGTGAGCGGAGACAGACTTCAAGTTCCATATCTGTTCACTTATAACAAGGACAACAAGGAGGCAGGAGGCAAAAATTCACCGATTCTAGGGCATGTTGAACTTATGTACAGCTGGACGAATATCCAACCGGATTACGTGCAGGCTAATTACCCAATCGGAGCCAGATACAATAACACTACAACAGCGCTGGATAAAATATTCTCCAGACTCGAAGCTGTACCGGCAGGACTTACCGGTGTAGCACCAACAGCGGCCGACAATAAGGATGGGCAAATTGTAGGCACCAGTGCAGCATTGGAATTTAAGCTTGCTGGAGACGAGGCTTACACCCCAGCTTCGGGATCAGCCATTACAGGGCTTGCACCTGGTGTTTATAAGGTAAGATATGCCGCTACATCGGGCTATCAAGGGCCAACTTCCGCAGCTGGACCCACAATCATTCCTTATAATGCTGGCGAAGACGTAAGTGTGGAAGTTCCTGCTTACACCCATCAACAAGCAGCCCCGACAGGACTGGTAGGCGTAGCACCTACTTCTGAAGCTAATGATGATGGGCAAATTACGGGTTCTGCTGAAGGACAGGAGTATAAAGGCGTTGGAGAAGCTGATTATAAACCTGTAACAGGTACAGCTATCACTGGTCTTACTCCGGGCTTCTATAATGTGCGATATGCGGCAAAAGAGGGATACAGCGTAGGTAAAGACGCTACAGTTGAAGTCCCGGCATATGGTGAGCAAGCGGCACCTACAGGATTAGTAGGTATAGCACCAACCAGTGCAGCCAATGACGACGGTAAAATTATAGGAACTACGAAAGCGCTGGAATATAAGCTGTCTACGGTTACCGATTATGTCTACGCATCAGATGTAGAGATCGTTGGACTGGTGCCGGGTATCTATCAGGTAAGATACGCAGCTAAAGAAGGATTTAACGCGGGTAGAGCAGCAGATGTAATCGTTCCAGCATTCACTGCGGAACAAGCAGCTCCAACTGGGTTACAGGGAGTTGCTCCTACCTCAGCAGCGAACAATGATGGAAGAATTACGGGAACCACGACAGCCTTAGAATATAAGCTGTCGAGTGTAACTAATTATGTGTATGCACCAGATAAAGAAATCACAGGATTAATACCGGGCACGTATCAAGTGAGATACGCAGCCAAAGAAGGTTATAAGGCAAGTCCAGCGACTGACATTGTTGTTCCGGCCTATGTGCCTATTTCAGATCCTGGAACAGGTGGAACAGGTGGCAATTCTACACCGAGCACGACTACACCAACACCATCAGCAAGCCCTCAACTGGTTGCTACGGCAACAGCAGGGAGTACCGTGAACCTATCAGCAACAGCAGCAACTAAAACGGATAAAACCACAGGAGTGACTACTGCAACGATCACAAAAGAAACGGCTGCTGAATTCGTGAGTCTCGCTAAGAAGGCAGAAGCTGATGGGAAGAAAGCTGTTCTTGAAATTAGTGTTGCAGCTACTTCAGATACTCAAACAGCTGAACTTACTCTTCCAAGAAGCATAATTAATGAGTTAGCCGCCGGAACGAAGGCGGAGATTACCATTGATTATGAGAATGTGGGTACGATTACGTTTGATGCCAAATCATTGGCAAGCATTAGTGCAGCTTCAGATGCCGGAGACATCATTATTAGAATCGCGAAGGTGTCATTAACGGCAGAAGGCAAGGCTGTTCTCGGAGACAGACCGGTTTATGACTTGTCGGTTATAGCGGGTGAAAGCACGATTTCCACCTTCGGTGGGGGCAGTGTTCGTGTCAGCGTACCGTACGTGCTGCAAGCGGGAGAACGGTCAGATGCGGTTATTGTGTATCACATTAACAGCACTGGAAGTTTGGACAATGTACGTGGAAATTACAATACCGCTAAGGGAACTGTAGATTTCGTAACCACACATTTCTCCCAATATATTATTGGATATAATCAAGTGAGCTTTGCAGATGTTCCAGATGCCTCATGGTATAGCCATGCAGTAGGTTTCTTGGCAGCACGTAGTATCACATCTGGTACGGATGCTGAACATTACAGTCCTAATGCTGCAATCACTAGAGGGCAGTTCATCGTCTTGTTGCTCAAGGCTTATGACATCACACCGGATGCCATTGCTGCTGATAATTTTGCAGATGCAGGCAATACGTATTATACGAATTATCTTGCTACAGCTAAGCGTCTTGGGGTAGCAACGGGTTCGGGTGATAATCAATTCCAGCCAGAGATTCAGATCACTAGGCAGGAGCTATTTACACTCTTGTACCGCTCGCTTGTAGCGCTAGGTGAACTGCCATCTGAGAAGACAGCGGCCACGCTTGCCGGCTTTAGTGATGCTGGACAGATCGCTGGTTATGCACAAGAAGCCCTTCAAGCGCTGGTAGAGAGAGGTGTAGTGACCGGAGCGAACGGTAAACTCAATCCGAAAGAAGTCACTACAAGAGCAGAAGCAGCACAGGTTATTTACAATTTGCTATCCAAATAATCAGCCACTAAGACATAGCGGACGTCACGTAAGTAGCGTTCAACTATGAATGCGGCGACTCGGTTTGGCTAAGACAGCAGAGCAGCGATTCCTCTTTTATTGGAGTATCGCTGCTCTGTTTTTTTGTTTGTTAGCTGGCTGGTTGCCCTTGCCCTGTCCGCTTGCACGCTTGCCCTCTTGCCCGCTTGATTCAGCAGCTCATTCATTATCGGCGCGGCTTTCGGACCCAGATGACGTTATTTTCCACATTCCAGCCTTTGGGGCATAGTTTCGGACTCCAGCGACGCTATCGCTTAGAAAAAGGTGCGTTTATGGTGTTTTTCATGCTGATAGCGACTATGGGGTCCTTTAGCACTCCAAATGTGGTAAAAATCCGCGTATAAGGTCAGCTGTGTCCGATAGCGTACTCGCTCTCTTACGTAAAAATGCTACCCGACCAAACATACTCTGATCTTAGCCCGGTGTGCTCAAATAAAGGGGGTGCCAACAGCCATTTCGTGGCATCCGTGGCGCTGCCTTTCGCTATAAATCTCTAGTGGGTGGCCTAATGGCCACTCTTTATTTAACTAGACATAAGATTAGCAGACTAAATCATGGAAGAGGATTCTACTAAATGATACAATTATTGTAATTACATAAAGTAGTAATATTTCACATTATTGATTAGTTACTAGAAAGGGGATTGAGGTATGGGTTTAGCTGACGATCCGGTCATAGCGATTTCAGGTTTATGGATGAACTATACAGACCGAATGGTGCTAAAGGGAATTGATCTTAAGGTATACAGAGGACAAATTATTGGTTATATCGGCCCTAACGGGGCAGGCAAGAGTACAACGGTGAAGATTATGCTCGGTTTGGTAGAAGGATATAACGGTAAAGTGGAGATTTTCGGTAAGGATATTGCTGATGGAGATGTTTCTTACAAGAAACGTATAGGTTATGTGCCGGAGGTAGCCGAATTATATGATAGCCTCACTGCAAGAGAGTATCTAACCTTTGTTGGCGAGCTGTATGGGCTAGGTCGTGCGGAGGCGGACTACAAGGCCAAAAAATTAACCACACTGCTAGGTTTGGAGAAGTCTTACGATATGCGGATTTCTTCGTTCTCAAAAGGGATGAAGCAAAAGGTGCTGCTTATCTCCAGCATGCTGCATGACCCCGATATTTTATTCCTGGATGAACCGCTGAGTGGTTTGGATGCTAATAGCGTGATGATAGTGAAGGAGATTTTTGCATCGCTGGCGGCACGGGGGAAGACCATTTTTTACTCCTCACATATCATGGATGTGGTTGAGAAAATCAGTAGCCGGATCATTTTGATTGATGGCGGGGATATTGTGGCGGACGGAAGTTTTGCGGAGCTGAAGGAGAAAGGCCGCGAAGGGACGCTTGAAGATATTTTCAATCAATTAACCGGATTTGATAAATACCGTGATATCGCTGGTGAATTTGTTGCGGTCATGCAAGAGCAAGAGGTATCCTCTTATGACTGATTTCTTCGTGCTGAGGCTGTTGGATAAGCTGCGGGGTGCATTTATAAGATTTGGAGTCGATTATGACACCATGCGGAGTATTCTGCAGATCAAACTGACCATGGACGGAAGAAGAACGCCTACAGCGCTTGCAGGTATGCAGAAAAAGGAGAACGTTAAAGAAGGTTCGCCTTTGCGATTGCAGTGGATTTACTTACTGTTTGGTTTAATATTAATTCCGCTAACGCTATCCAATGATCACTATATGCTGCAAATGAGCTTAACCTTTGGGATCATTATGTTTTTTGTCTCCACAACCCTGATCTCTGATTTTTCTTCAGTAATGCTTGATTTACGTGATAAAAATATTCTTTTTTCCAAACCCGTCAACCGAACCACCTTAAATATGGCCAAAAGTATCCACGTTCTTCTCTACTTAGGGACAGTTACATTGTCGATCACTGGTCCATCTTTGGTATTTAGCCTATTTAAGCAGGGGATCGCTTTTTTTCTGATGTATGCGGTGACAATTGTCTTGTTAGACTGTTTTATCCTCGTAATAACTGCACTGCTCTACCTGATGATCATGCGGTTTTTTGATGGGGAGAAGCTCAAGGATATTATAAATTATACGCAAATCCTTCTAACGATCGGAATAATGGTGGGCTATCAATTCATCTCCCGGTTGTTCAACCTCACTGAGCTTGGCGCTGCTTATCATCCTGCTTGGTGGCAGTACTTTATTTTTCCGGTTTGGTTCGCGGCTCCGTTTGAACTGTTGCTTGGTGGAGCGAGAGAACCCTATTACTTCATTCTCTCATTGCTGGCTTTGATAACCCCACTTGTACTGATCGTAGCTTATATTAAGCTGATGCCGCAGTTTGAGCGGAATTTGCAAAAGCTGGCAGAGCAAGGCTCCGGTGGAAAAGACAAGGGCCAGCTCGCAGAGTGGCTCTCGCGCAGAGTATGTAAGGAACCGGCAGAGGGGATTTTCTTTCGGTTTACTTGGTCCATGATGAAGAATGAGCGCGATTTTAAGCTGAAGGTCTATCCTGCACTTGGCTTTTCTATCGCATTCCCGTTTATTTTTATATTTGGTATATTGCAGAATAGTTATGATGGTTCCCTTAAAGGTTCAAAAGTGTACTTGTTAATCTATTTCTGCACGATGTTAATGCAGACTGTAATACAGATGCTACGCTACTCTACAAGTTATAAAGGAGCTTGGATTTATAGGCTGATTCCTTTACCCGATAGCACACCTATTTACCGTGGGATGCTTAAGGCGGCGCTGCTGCGGCTAGTCTTACCTTTATTTGCTGTAGATGCGGTATTGTTCATTCTGTTGTTCGGTGTGCACATTGTACCTGATTTAGTAGTGGTATTATTCGCCATGCTGATTTTCTCAGTCATCTGCTTTCGTGTTTATCCGCGGAGCTTACCTTTTTCAGAGCGTTATGAGGCAGCCAAACAAAAGGATTACACTGGAGTCGCCTTCATGCTTATGTTTTTGCTGATGGGGATGGCGGGTATTCACTATGTCTTCACTTTATTTACCGGAGGAATTTACATCTATCTGTTAGTTCTGGTAGTTTTGAATCAATGGTTATGGCGAAAGACCTTCCCCAAAACCCCATCAACCACAGGTCACATATCCAACTTTCCGGGGTGAGTGAATGCGTCAAATATGGACATTTTTTGCCGACATAAAAAAAGGGTATAAATTCCAGTATTTTCTTAGACAATCGGCTGAATACAAGGTAGAATACATCTAAAGTTGCTTTTCAGGGATAACCTATAATCTTTACGCACTCTTCCATTTATCTGATATTCGTGTACTGATTTTTTACTTGAGAAATACGCTGCAGCGATTACGGTATTCAAAACCGGTGAAGAGGTTAACTAATGGATAAAATGGGAATCCACTATAACGTTTGGATTGTTTTACTATCATTTGCGCTAGCGGCGACTGCAGCTTATTCCGCGCTGAATCTGATCTCGCAAGTCCCTCGCTCGTTTGGGAAAGTTCGTCGCTTATGGTTAATATCGGGGGCATGTGTACTCGGCAGTGGCATATGGTCGATACATTATGTAGGGATTATGGCGAGCCGTTTTCCTTTTAGCGTGAATTATTATCCAGGCAGGGCTGTATTATCGTTATTGGTTGGTGTATTGTGCTGCTATTCGGCATTCCGGATTACGTTTGTGCCACGTTTAAGAAAAAGTTGTTTAATAGTTAGTGGTGTTCTTCTGGGCAGCGGGATCTCTGCTATGCATTATATCGGGATGTCCTCCATGAAGATCGCAGCGGAGATTCATTATGAGATATGGACTCAGACATGTGCTGTAATCCTCGTTATGCTCTCGTCTTTTATCGGATTATTTCTATTTCACAAGTTTAAAGACTATGTGGGTTTTAACCGCTGGAAGTTATACTCTGCTCTCTTTATCGGATTTTCGGTGACTGGATTGCATTATACGAGTGTAAGGGCGACTCATTTTGAATATAACGGTCTGCTAGGCAATACAACTTTTTTTATGGAGACTGATGTTATTCTTTTAATGGGAGTATCCTTGGTAACGCTATTTATGCTTGCGATTTCTGGTGGTGCTGTATTTCTGGACCGGCATGTGCTGGAACGGATGGCTTATTATGATCCGCTAACCGATCTTCCGAACAGGCATGGCCTGGTACGTTATTTTAAAGATGAATTTTTCGGGAGTAGATCTGGCGCCGTATTTTTTGTGGATCTGGATCGGTTTAAGTCGATTAATGATACGCTTGGACATGATATAGGGGACTTGTTACTGCGAGAGGTCGCTATAAGATTAAGACGCTCTGTAGGAAGTAAGGGCAAGGTCTTTCGTTTGGGCGGAGATGAATTCCTGATCGCTCTTCCAGATTGTACTGTGGAGGATGCGCAAGAGGAAGCAGAGCACATTTTATATGAGCTTAAGAAATATTACAGTATTCAAGGTAATGAGCTATATGTTACTGCAAGCGTGGGGATCAGTATGACCCCTATGCATGGAACTGACCGCTCAGCGTTAATGAAGGCAGCCGATACAGCTCTTTATACCTCTAAGGATTCGGGTAAGAATAAATTCAGTGTGTTCGATCAGGAGATGAACCGCCATCAGCTGAGACGGATGTCGCTGGAGAAGGATCTTCGTAAAGCGCTGGCACGCTCCGAGTTTATGGTTGTTTACCAGCCGAAATGGGATTCGTATATGAACGTTACCGTGGGTCTTGAAGCACTGCTGCGTTGGCGGCACCCTGAACATGGGATAATTTCTCCCGCGGAATTCATTCCCATCGCAGAGGAAACGGGACTAATTGTCCCCATTACCTATTGGATGCTGCATGATGTATGCAGCCAGAACATGCTTTGGCATAAGGAAGAGATAGCAAATGTCGCAGTCTCTATTAATATGTCAGCGCGGATGTTTGAGGGTGGGGGCTTATACGATGTTGTAGAAGAAGCACTCACACGTTCAGGCCTAGAACCACATTTCCTTGAACTGGAGATTACAGAGTCCATTGCGATGAATAACATGGAAGAGACGGTTGCGCAGCTATCCAGACTTCGGGCACTTGGGGTAAGGGTATCACTGGATGACTTTGGGACAGGCTTTTCGTCCCTTGGTAATTTAGATGAGATTCCAGTGAACACACTCAAGATTGATCAAGTGTTTATTCGTAAGAGCAAGATGCATTCCAAGAAAGCTATTATCAGTAATATCATTGCGATTGCCACCAATCTTAATATGGAGGTCGTGGCGGAAGGTGTGGAGACACCAGAGCAGATTGAGCTGCTGCAATCCTTAGGCTGCAGAGTGATGCAGGGTTATTATTATGGGCGGCCAATGCCGGTGCATGAGCTGGGCCAGTGGTTTATAGCGAATACAGCAGTATCGTAGCAGATGATCTCAATACATAGAACAAGGGGCTAGCGTCCAAGCAGAATTTCTCTGCTTGGACGCTAGCCCCTTTGCTATTAAGAAACCTTAAATCGTTCAATCAGAATTTGCAGCTTCTCAGCTAGTGAGGACAGGAAAGCTGCTGCAGACTCAACTTCTTCCATCGCGGCAAGCTGTTCTTCTGAGGAAGCGGATAATGTCTCTGCACTGCTGGCTGTCTGATTAGCGACATTTACGATATTCTGAAGGGTTGTAACGAGACGGTCGGAAATTAGCGAAAGCTGTCGAACTGTTCCGGAGATCTGCTGACTTTGTGAGGCCATTCCCGAGACAGACATTTCTATCTCCGAGAAGGACTGGCCTGCCGTGGCAATCATTTCTCTGCCGTGCTCCATCTCTTCTGTAGAGCGTTTCATTGTTTCTCCTGCTTGATCCATCTGATTCACGATGATGTTTACCAGCTGGCCAATTTGCGCAGCGGAATGGGCTGAGCGCTCAGCAAGCTTACGCACGGAATGGGCAACGACCGCAAACCCTCTTCCTTCTTCTCCAGCTCTTGCGGCTTCAATCGCTGCATTTAGGGACAGGAGATTGGTTTCCTCTGCGATGCTGGCAATAGTACCCACGATATTTTCGATTTCTTTGGAATAACCACCCAAGGTTTCAATAATGATTGCTAGGTCGGTAATGCTGTCACTTACGACTCTCATCTGCTGTGTGGTGGAATCCATTGCTTCACGGCCTGTACGGGCTTTATTAGCGTTGCTGACCGCATTATTCATCGCGTTATCTGCATTGCCTGCAATCTCTGTGATGAAGCGAGACAGGTCTTGTACAGACTTATATTCGCCCTCCATATTCTGCAGCTGTGAATTCGCGCTATCCGCAAGCTCAATTGTAACATTGACGCTGTACTCACCGGCCCGGTTGGTTTCCTGTGCACTGGCAGAGAGCTCTTCGGACGAGGAAGCTACCTGCATGGAAGTCTCATTGACCTCGGTAATAAGCAAGCGCAGGCTTTGGGTCATGTCATTAAAATTACGGGCTAATGTACCAATCTCATCCTTGCTGTTGAATAAAATAGGATTATGAGTAAGGTCGCCTTGTGCAACAAGATTGACCCCTTTAGACAGCTTCGTTAACGGACTTATCATTCGGCGGATTAACAGATAAGCTGCTACGATAGCTATAACCAGAATGGAAGCTCCGATAATAAAGGGCTGAACTATGATATCTTGGGTTCTTTCTTGAATTATGGAGCCATCGAAATTAATGGCCATCAGCGCAACTATAGGTTTGGATGGATCATGATCCTGATAGATGGGGCCGTAACCTGTCTTAAGTGAGGTACCTTCGTATGTATAAACCTTGGAGTAGGAGGAATGCTTATGCTCAGTAATCATTTGCTTATCTTCATCTGAAAAATAAAAAGTATCGCCTGCTTTATAACCTCTAGCCTGGAAGCTTGAATCTGCGGCAAGTACTTTTCCGTCTAAGGATAAGATGAATGCCTCTTTAAAAATAGCCTTATGTGCCACAATCCAACCGATTCGATCCTCTACAGCCTCCAGTTTACTTTGATCGCCTGCCAACAATGCGGAAATATCTGCGGGGTCAATCAGGCCGGTTGTAATATTAGCGCATCCTACCAATTCGATACCTGCGGCTTCGTCTACTTGCTTATAAGCTGTACGGTATCCGAAGAACCCGATGGATGATCCTACAAGAAGTAAGACGATGAACATCATCCAAGTTAATTTAGTTGCTAATTTCATTCTTCGCACCAACCTTGACAAATTATGTTCTCAGTGATAATAGCTCTCACCTCTACGATTATATCGCATTGATATGCTCATAACCTTACATGGAATATAGTATTTCTGTGTCGGAAATTGGAGATTCGTGGAAGTTTGCGCTTTCCAGCATGCTTTCAATGGTTTAGTAGACAAAACCATTGAATCATTACCAGTTCTAGTGGTACGCTTGAGTTATTAAAAACGGATTGGGGTTGAACAAATATGCCACATCAAATAGATCCGTTAATTGATCGTCTTGGACTATCCATGTGGAGAGTACAGCGTAAGATTATGTCTCAAATGTCTTTGCACAAAGAACTCGGACTTACGGTGCCTCAGATGGGTCTGTTAAATATGATAGCGAAAGAAAAGAAGTCGCGGGTGGTACAGCTGGCAGAAAGTATGGAGGTCAAATCCAGTGCAGTGACGGTGATGCTGGACCGTTTGGAGGTGCTGGGTTATATCAAGCGTGAGCCGGATGGGAAGGATCGGAGAGCGGTTGTAGTAACGATCACCGAGAAGGGTCAGCAGGTGCTGGAAGAAGGACATTTCCGGTCCAAAGAACTGCTGGCAGAGCATTTGTCCATACTGAAGCCCGAAGAACTACGCAACTTTGCAGAGTATTACCGTATGATCGAGGACCAGGAGCGTTAGTCAGCTAAGCTTCGGAATGGATATCTTTATAAAAAACAGCAGAGCAGCGGTTCTCCATTATTGGAGAATCGCTGCTCTGCTGTTTTTGTTCGTTGGTTGCCTACGCCCTGTAATTTATTGTTTAGGTTGTTTGTCAGGCAACTGAGTGATATAGCTGTGAGAAAGCTGTAAAAGCCTCAAGGCACGGTTATATTCGTCCTCAGTGGCACTTGGTGTTGTTCCATCGTTATAAATAGAGTACTGAGTGTTGTCTTCAAAGCTGTTACCAGGAATAAGCAATCCTGAGCTGGCAATGAATGAACCAGAAGGTAAATAATATCGTTCTGGCAGCAAATTATAAGTCTGACTGAGTAGATCTTGACCAAAATATACGTTATTCTCTAATGAAATCCCAAGCAGACTTGCAGCGGTTGGCATGATATCCACTTCTCCGCCTACTTCATCAATGGTCTGCGGCGCTACGCCATCACCTGCATGAATAAGCAGAGGGATGTTCATCATATCCGCATAACTGTATTCATGACCATAGATTTCAGTCATCAATTCTTTATCATCATGATCGAGGGAATAAATCGGCAATCCCATATGATCTCCATAAATCATGATTACACTATTGTCCCAGACACCTTTCGCTTTAAGCTCTTCTACAAAATGTCCAAAAGCATCATCCGCATAGTTCTGGGAACGGATATAGTCACCAACAAAAGTACCTTCATAACGCTCTGGCAGCTCCATACGGTATTTTTCTTCCGGAATAGTAAAAGGGTGATGCGCTGACATTGAAATGACTTGAGCGTAAAAAGGCTGCTCCTGTTGGTCCATTTCTTTTAGTTTGTCGGCTGTCTTACTGTAGAGCGTATCATCAGAAGCGCCAAAGAAAAAGACATCATCTTCACCAAAAAATTTGCGATCATAATAATGATCGAAGCCCAGGGAGTCATACAGCTCGCCGCGGTTCCAGAATTCTACGACATTGGTGTGGAAGGTTGCAGTCTGATAACCATTTTCTTTAAGCACACGTGGCAGACTCGGCAGTACCTTATCTACATAGGACATCGTTGCCGCTCCACGTGGAGGGATGTAGAAGGAAGTATTAACTACGAACTCTGCATCCGACGTATTCCCTTGACCAACCATTTGATAAAAATTAGGGAAGTAAAGACTGTCCTTCATCACCTTGTTCAGGTTCGGTGTAATTTCTTGACCGTCTAATTTAAGTCCTAGCAAAAAATTCTGGAAAGATTCCATTTGAATAATAATAAGGTTCTTATCTTTCGCGATGCCTTGAAGTGGAGAACTAGCCGTAGTATTAATCCCCTTCAATTTATTGATGGCATCTTGTGTAATGTCACTTGAATTGACTAGCTCAGGCTCTTCTTTAGCGAAGATCGTATAGGCTTCATAATTAAGAATTCCCATTTCCTGGGCTTTCTTAATTTCGTTCATGCTGGCCTTATTAGGCAAGATGTTGAACAGGCATAAAGCAAGTGAGACTGCAAACAGAACGCTGTACTTAAGTTTTCCGCCACGGCGGCGGTTGATATTCTCTTTCTTATAGACCCGGCCTTTTTTATTAAAGAAGAAATAAACTCCGAGAATAATGATGTCTGTAAAAATCAGCAGGTAGTATGGATCCATTAGTGAGAATACGCTGTTGCTGACGGCGGTGACTTGATTCACCTGCTCCGCTGCATGGTAAGTCACAATAACACCATAATATTTAAAATACATAATGGCTGCGAAGAAAATGGCTGTCACTAATAAATTTACGGTCATGTAATATCCGAGCTTGCGCTTGGAACCAAAACGTTCAATGATACAGAAGAGCGCCCAAGCAAAGGGGATTTCAGTTAATAATGATTTCCAGGGCAATATATCGTCAAAGATTACGCCCCATGCCAAGAAAGCTTTTAGAATAAAAATTATTGTGAAAAACACAAAAGGTTTAACGATCCACTGTTTAAAGTTAAAGGATGACACAGCTTCGCCTTCTTTCTACATGATAAAACGCTATTTCCCGGCTAGGAAGAAACAGCGCCCCAGACAAAATAATTCCATAGTAATAAAATTTATTATGCAGGGCTAGCTATAGAATGTCAAAAATCGAGAACCTAAGTATAAGCTTAGCGGAGTGCGTAAAGTTAAACACATAGGGTTGAAGCTGACGCTCCTGCTCTCATGCAGGGTTATACAACGAATTCAGGACTAAAATGGCGATTGGGAGCAAAAAGAATATATGGAAAATTAAAGGATGTGATGCCGGATGGGCTCTACAGTAGCTTTATCAGTTAGAACTCTCGTTGAATATGTTTTTCGCAGCGGAAGCATTGAGCCTGGCTTTCATGGAACGGGCGCTATGGTCGAAGGCACAAGAATTCATCAGAAAATCCAAAAGCAATATAAGGAAGGTGACCGCAAAGAGGTTTATTTGAAAACGGAAATTTCTTATGGAAACCTGCTTTATGTTGTAGATGGGCGATGTGATGGATTGCTTGTCTCGGAGGATGGGAGCTTTACGGTCGAAGAAATCAAGTCAACCTCCGGACTGCTGGATTTACTGGATGAGGGACATGAGGTTCACTGGGCACAGGCGCTGATGTACGCATATATGATAGCTCTGGAGCAAGAGCTTTCTTCTATTCAGGTTAAGCTTACCTATGTCCACCGGGCCACTGATGAGCAAAAAAGCTTGTACCGAACGTTGTCTTTTGAAGAGCTGATTTCATTTGTGAATGACACAGTAGCTAGATATGCTCCGTACGCCGAGATGATGGTTCATCATGAGGCTAAGAAGGAGCAGAGTCTTCGGGAGTTGAGCTTTCCGTTCTCCTCTTATCGAAAGGGACAACGTCATTTTGCAGGAGCCGTATATAAGTCCGTCGTGGAAAAGGTCAGTCTGTTCGCTCAAGCACCCACAGGTATTGGGAAAACAATGTCGACGTTGTTTCCTGTCCTTAAAGCGATGGGCGAAGGACAAGCTAAGGGATTGTTCTATTTAACGGCAAAGACGGTTACCCGTTTTGCCGCGCAGGAAGCCATCTCGCTGTTGCTAACGCAGGGACTTCAGCTGCATGTCATCACTATTACCGCTAAAGAGAAGGCCTGTTTTCGCGAAGAGGGGGTTTGCGGTAAGGATTCCTGTCCTTATACGGATGGTTATTATGACCGGATCAACGAGGCGTTGATGGATCTGTTAGAGCACGAGACGCTCATGAGCAGAGACACCATTGCACTGTATGCTCACAAACACAAAGTGTGCCCATTTGAGTTCTCATTGGATGCGGCCTATGCCTGTGATGCTGTGATCTGCGATTACAATTATATATATGATCCTCGCATCAGTCTGAAACGGCTAACAGAGGAAAGAAAGAGAGAAACGGTACTTCTAGTAGATGAAGCACACAATCTGGTAGACCGGGGACGGGAAATGTTCTCCGCCTCTTTGCTGAAAGCCCCTTTCCTGGAGATCCAGCGCCAATATAAAGAAATGAACCGGAGTTTGAGTAAAGCCGCTAAATCGGTGAATGCTTTTTTCATCTCCCTTCGCAAAATTTGCAATGAAGAGGGGCAAGGGCAGTGGGACTCGTTCCCGGAGGAGCTGCCAGCTTTGCTTGAGATATTTTCTTTGGAGGCGGAACAGGAACTTATTCACCCCAGCTCCAGCATTGTCTCTCTGAATGGAGAAGATGAAGGGGAAAATGTCCTCTTGGATACATATTTTGCAGTTCAGGGAATGCTCCGCACCTTTAAGACCTATGATGAACGCTACATTACCTATGCTGAGGTTCGTAGAGGGGATGTCTATCTCAAGTTATTCAATTTGGATCCCTCGCATCTGCTTCGGCAGATGTCCAAGAGCTTTCGTAGTCAGATCCTGTTCTCAGCTACACTTTCTCCATTATCTTACTACCGGGATATGATTGGTGCGGTGGAGGAAGATTACAGTTTAACTGTTTCTTCTCCTTTTCAGAAGGAGCAGTGGGAAGTAACCGTCTTACCTGTCTCCACACGTTATCATGACCGGGAAGCTTCCCTAGTTCCGTTGACTAAAGCACTAAGCCAAATGGTCTCCAAGAAGGGCAATTATCTGGTGTTTTTTCCTTCGTACCTCTATTTACAAAACGTATATCAGGCCTTTACGGAGAATTACCCTGAAATCCGGACATTGATGCAGGATACGGGCATGAGTGAGCAAGCTAGAGAAAGTTTTTTAGCTGCATTTAGTCCAGACAATGACGAGACGTTATTGGGATTTGCTGTACTTGGAGGAATTTTTTCAGAAGGTGTGGATCTGCCAGGGGATCGCCTCAATGGGGTTATGGTTGTTGGCGTTGGCCTGCCACAGCTTGGTCTTGAACGCAATCTGCTGCGTCAATATTTTAATGCCAGAGGAAAAAATGGCTTTGATTATGCCTATGTCTATCCGGGAATGTGCAAGGTACTGCAAGCCGGAGGCCGGTTGATTCGCAGCGAGACGGATACGGGCATTATCGTGTTGGCTGATGACCGTTTTTTGCAGAGTCCATATATGCATTTGCTCCCCGAAGAATGGAGAGATTATCTTATCCGCTCGTAAGAGGTTATAATCTACGAAAGGGTATTCATAATCAATCGGCAGGGGGAAATAATATGACATTAAAAGTGGGTATTGTGGGTACGGGTTGGTTCTCTAAGGTACATGCTGATTTGCTGGCAGGGATGGATGATGTCCAGTTGCAGGCAGTCTGTGGAAGCAGTAAAGCCAAAGGCGAAGATATGGCACGTCCATACGGAGCTGCTGGATATGGTGATATTACAGAGATGTTGGATGCAGAGACGCTTGATGCTGTTTATATCTGTGTGCCTCCACAATCTCATGGTGCGATTGAACGTTCATTAATCAAGAGGGATATTCCTTTTTTTATAGAGAAGCCGCTTAGTATGACTACTGAAATTCCTGCGAGCTTGCTGCAAGATATTAAAGAACATAATTTATTGACCTCGGTAGGTTACCATTTCCGTTATCAAGAGAATGTCAGACGGCTCAAGGAAACACTACGTGGTGATAAGATCGGTATGGTTATGGGCCAGTGGATGGGCGGCATGCCGGGCGTAGCTTGGTGGCGTGATCAGGAGCAATCCGGAGGACAGTTCACCGAGCAGACTACTCATATCGTCGATTTAGTGCGTTATCTGGCAGGAGAGGTAAAAGAAGTATACGGCATGTTCGGAAACCGAATTATGCATGAGCAGCATGAAGGTGTGAGCGTAGCCGATGTAGGTACCGTATCTCTGAAGCTTGAGAATGGAATCATAGCTAATATTTCAAATACATGTGTACTGCCTGATCCGGTGGGAAGTGTAGGACTTAGTTTCTATAATGATCGGGGATTGCTGGATTGGAACCCGGATCGTCTCTTGGAAGTGCGAAGTGGCAATAGCACCGAATTTGAAAACACAGGAAATCCATATTTAGTGGAAAGTGAAGCTTTTCTGCATGCTGTACGGACAGGTGATCGTTCACGTATTCTCAGTGACTATGAGGATGGATTCAAGACGCTTAAAGTAACCTGCGCGGCTTACGATTCAGCACAAAGTGGACTTCCGGTTAAATTCTAGGTTTAGATCTCTTAAAAAAAGGACATGTCGCCTTAGATGTGCTAAAGAGACATGTCCTTGGCTCAAGCTGGGTTAGCCTAGTGGAGGAATACCGCGAGTAAAGCTGGCGCCACACCTATGGATAACAGCGCGGACAGAATCATCGCAATACTGGAGATGGTTCCGGTCAGTGAACTAAGCTCGAAGGCCTTGGATGTTCCTGTACCATGCGCAGCGGTTCCCAGCGATACACCACGCGCGATTTCATTGTCAATGCGGAAGATGCGGAGCACTGTAGGGCCCATCATTGTACCGAGTATCCCGGTAATGATGACGAAGACTGCAGTAATACTCGGTACACCGCCGATACTTTGCGAGATGCTCATAGCGATCGGCGTAGTCACCGAACGTGGAACCAGACTGGCTGCCAGATCGCCGCTGACATGCAGCCATTTGGCGAGCAGAATAGAAGAGATCACCGCTGTTATCGTCCCTGACAGCACGCCTGCCGCAATTTCGGCGGCGTGCTTTTTGAGCACCTTGAAGTTTTTATGCAAAGGGATTGCAAAGGCCATAGTTGCCGGTTGCAGCAAATCCGTCAGCCATTTGCCTCCCGCATTGTAAGAATCATAAGTAATGCCTGTGATGAGTAAGAAGATAATCATAAGCACTGGTGTAATGATCAATGGAGAGGTGTACACTTTGCCACTAGAAGCATAAATGCGTTTCGCCAGTAGATACACAGCAACCGTAAGACCGAAGAATAACAGAGCGTTTAACATGATCCTTTCCGCTCCTTTGCTTTGTAAATTCTACTGGTAAGTAATCCGGAACTGGCCATTACAACAATCGTACCCAAAATGACCACCGCGAGGATTCGTAAACCATCAGTTTCCAGAATATTCGCGTATTTCATTACGCCAATAGCAGATGGAATAAAGAACAGCAGGAGCTCAGCCAGTAGCCAAGAAGCACCAACTTCAACCCAATTCAGATGAATGACACCAAACTCAAGCAAAAGAAACAATATAATCATTCCGAGTATGCTTCCGGGAATAGGGATATGCAATAATGGGGTTACAGCATTGATTAGTAATGAGAATAGGGTAAGTCCCGCTACCTGCAGCAAGCCTATAACAATCTTTTTCATAAGGCTTCGCTCCTTTCATGATAATGAAAGTTTACATCAATTGTTTTCATAGGTAAAATGAATAGATTGAATAAATGACATTCCTTTTGTCTATGTATCGGAGGTTGGAAGATGGATATCCGACAATTAGAATATTTCGTCCAAGCAGCACGAATGAAAAGCTTTACTCGGGCTGCCGAATCCTTATATATTTCTCAGCCAACGATCAGTAAAATGATCCGGAATATGGAGATCGAGCTGGAGGCGGATTTGTTTTACCGTGAAGGGAAAAGTGTCCGGCTTACAGATGCGGGGGAAATTCTGTTCACCAAAGCGCAAAATATCGTGGAGTCGTTCGCCAGCTTGTCTTCTGAGCTGGATAGCTTACGAAATTTGGAGCAGGGCCACATCCGCATCGGTCTGCCTCCAATGGTAGGGGCGAGCTTTTTTCCTTCGGTGATTGGTCAATTTCATAAACGTTATCCGCAGGTTACTATTCGTCTGCATGAGGATGGCGCGAAAAAAGTGGAAGAAGATGTAGAAACGGGCTTGCTGGACATCGGAATGGTTGTGCTGCCTGTAAATACAGCCAAACTTCATTGTTTCACTTTTGTTGAAGAGAAGCTGAATCTTATTTTACCTGTAGGACATCGGCTGGCCGGTGCAGACTTTGTTCCGTTAAGTGAATTGGCCGAAGAGGAGTTTGTGCTGTTCCGGGAGGATTTTACGCTGCATGATCGGATTATTACGGAATGTGTGAAGGCGGGATTTCAGCCTAAGGTAATCTATGAGAGCTCCCAATGGGACTTAATTAGCCGCATGGTGGCTGCCGGTATGGGAATCGCATTGCTGCCAGAGACCATATGCCGGGATATGGATCGATCACGGTTAGTTGTTGTGCCTTTGACGGATCCGGTAATTCCGTGGCAGCTTGCTATGGCGTGGCGTAGAGACCGTTATTTATCTTTTGCGGCACGCGAATGGATTTCTTTTGCAAAGGGACTTTTGCGAGAACAGTATCCCAATGAGCTCCCTGACCAGCATGCGGAGGACTCTGAATAAATAGTAATTCCGTTTTTGTTAGAAGCTCTACAATTTTTCTTTTTTTTGAAAATATGTTTTTTGGTATCATGACTTATGATAGGAGAAGATGTTGATAGAGAGAAGGAGAGAGATGTGACACAAAATCCAAATTCCTCCAAGAATAATCATAGAAAAGATTATAAAGAAGATGAGCTACTTGTAACTATAGAAAGTCTTAGATGTGAATTGCTGGAGGTTGCAGAGCAACGGAGTCTTAGTGACCGTGCTGTTTTAGAGCTCAGTGAGCGATTAGACAGCTATATTTTGCTGGCACAAAATAAGATGATGGAAAATTTGCGCAACCGGAAAGCCGGCATTACATCCTATAGTAGAAGTTCCAAAACCGCCATCACTGTTAGCTAAACTACCAACAACATAGAATTATAATACTATGAAGATGTTACTGATCTAGAGGAGCGTATTAGGCTCCTCTATTTGTCGTACAATCTATTTGTTGTACAATCCATAACTTTCACCTATAATGTCAATTAATAGAATCTTTTCAAGTCAAACTTTGGGGGTGCCGAGTGGAGGGAAAGTTAACAACTATACGCTCAGAAATTGAGAAAAATTTGTCCCGCTCCGGCCATAATCTCGCCTCATTTTCAAAAATTTGTGGCCTGAATCGAGGCAGCCTCAGTGCAATTCTGCATGGAAATCCGCCGAAGCCTATGTCCTTGGGACAAGTAGATGCAATTATAAAAGCCTTTGGTTTTCCAGAAGGTTGGTTATATCCTCTATATGTTGATGAATGCTTCAATGATGAGAAGGTCTCACGCCGTAGAGTGGAGCCTTTTTTGATTCGTTGTGCTGAATTGGGCAAACAGCCTTGTATTGAGGACACTTTAAGCAGATTACTGGAATATCCGAAGTCTCTGGATATCGTTTATTCGGTAGCTGATAAATTGTTTAAAAAAGGTAAAATAGATGAATCGATATTTTTTTATAAAATTGTAGCTGAGAATGAGTCCGACAGTTACTCGGAGCGGCTCGCAATAAGTCATTATCGTATTTTTAGAGCAATTTTATCCATCGTCGATTCAGACGAGAAGTTGCATGCAGTTATTACTTTTGAACCTTTCAGGAATCGTCTACCAGAAAATATGCAATTGGATGGTCTCTTAACTTTGACACAGTTATGTTTCGATCTTCGTCGTTGGAATAAAATGGAGTCGTTCGCTGATGAGCTAAGAACGCTGGCTAATGCTGTTTACCGCGAGCAACTGCGAAGTAATGTGGATAAACGTAAGGAAGTTCTTCATACGGAACGTCCACTAGTGGTTTATTACGGTCATGGGTATTTGCTTAAAGCAATTTCGCTGACCAAGCAAGGTAAATATGAAGAAGCTAAAAAGTATACTGCAGGCTACGCAGATCTTGGCTGGTTTGAAATGATGAATGAAGAAGGTCGTCAGGCGGTAGAACAATTTCGGTTATTCGCAATGGGCAATGGTTTCACAATTGAGTTGTTGATGGGTAATGTGGATGTTCTATCTTCCTACGCGGCCTTTTTAGCAGATCACCCAGGTGAAATCTTAGCTGGACTTATAACTATTATGGATGCTGCTAATCGTTACGGGTTCTCTGCTGACAGTGTACTTACACGATTCTCACGAGAAATGTTGAGGTTTGAAGGGTTCCAGGAGCCTAATAATGTAGATCGTGTATTTCGTTTGTACTATCAAGTAGCAATCTATGAAATAAATAAGCAATGTTATAGCACAGGTGTAGATTATCTTCTGAAATCTTTGGAGTTATCTATAAAGCAAAACAACGGAAAAGATTTCATTAATTGTATAACTTTATTTGAGACGAGCAGGGATTACGCTACTGCTTCTCAACAGGATAAATATAGAGAACTAGTAAAGGGGGTGAGAAAAAATGAAAAAATCACTGTTGATGATGGTAAGCGTGTTAGCATTGTTTAGCTTCATTATCATTGGACCTGTGGGCTCTGGAAGTAATGGAGGCATTACAACCTATGAGCACGGAGCTTGGTTCTAAGGGATGAAAACATCTATTCAATCCTTAAAATACAGAGCAATACATAAACCGATAACTACTCCCTTGCACTCGTGCTGGGGAGTTTTCTTTTTCGTAATAATTGATAGCGTATTCATAATTTGACAAAGCAATCCGGCGAAAATATAATTAGGTAGCCTAAATAATATAGTGTTTAATAATTAGTTGACCTAACTAAAATAGAGGTGAAGGAAATTGGGATAAACGGAGGAAATACAGAAAATACTGAAAATTCAGTCGCACACGGGCTTTTTGCGGCGATGAAACGCCTGCATAAAGCTCAATGGCAAAAGGGCGTTGAGGGCCACAAGCCAAGTGAGATGACTTTAATGATATGCATTGAAAAATGGAATCATTCTGATGAAGAGGGTCTTAAAGTGTCTGAAATCAGCCGACTACTTGGATTCACTCCTCCTACCATCACGCAGCTGATTAACAGTCTTGAAGCGAAACAGATGGTGGAAAGACACGCGGATCCTTCGGACCGAAGAGTTGTACGCGTAAAATTGACGGAACGTGGAAAAGAACTCACACGAAAAGCGGAACATTATCGTGATGTGATGCTTGATAAGCTTGTACAACACTTAGGCGAAAAAGACACTAAACAGCTCACAGAGCTATTGCTTAAAGTACATGAATACGTTGAGGATAATCCACCACCTGATTGGGATAGGCTACAAATGAACGGAGATGAGAAGCTTGATTAAATTATTTAAACAACTGAAGCCTTTTAGGGTAGCTATTGGTGCTGTATTAATCCTTGTATTTTTGCAGTCCATGGGTGATTTATACCTTCCTACTCTGATGTCTGACATCGTCGACAAAGGGATCGTTCAAGGAGATCGCGCTTATATTTGGAAAATAGGTAGTTTCATGCTCATGGTTGCAGGTGGCGGTGCTTTATGTTCGGTAATTGCCAGTTACTTATCGGCAAAGGTGGCGGCTGGGTTTGGTAAAATCACGCGTGCTCGAGTCTTTAATCATGTAGAGAATTTCACTCTGCATGAATTCGATAAGTTAGGTACAGCGTCTTTGATTACACGTACAACAAATGATATTACACAAGTTCAAACCGTACTTACTATGATGTTGCGCATGATGATCGGGGCACCGATGATGATGATTGGTGGTATCATCATGGCAGTATCTGAAGATGCTAAATTATCATTGATTTTTGTAGTCGTTATTCCTGTACTTGTTGGGGCGATCTTCTTTATTGGGATGAAGGGTCTGCCACTGTTTAAAGCCATTCAGATTAAGCTTGATAAATTAAACCTGGTGCTGCGTGAGCATCTGACAGGTATTCGTGTTATTCGTTCTTTTAACCGGATTGATCATGAGAATAGACGCTTCACCGAAGCTAACCGTGATCTTACGGATACAGCTATCAAGGTCAACAAAATCATGGCCGGCCTGATGCCGCTGATGATGATTGTAATGAACTTTTCTATGATTGCTATTCTTTATTTTGGTGGAATTCGAATTGGTGACGGCGATCTGCAAGTTGGGTCCCTGATGGCATTTATCCAATATGCGATGCAAATTATGTTTTCTCTGATTATGGTATCGATGATGTTCGTTTTAATTCCGCGTGCTTCAGCTTCAGCCGTGCGTATCAATGAGGTACTGGATATGCAGCCTGAATTTACAGATCCTACTGAGAGTGAACTGCATACAACAGCTCAAGCTACTAAAAAAGACGGGCGCGATTCTTTACGTGGTTTTGTTGAGTTTGAGAATGTATCTTTTTCCTATCCAGGGGCAGAACAGCCTGCACTTTCCAAAATTAGCTTTAGTGCTCGTCCGGGTGAAGTTACCGCAATTATCGGGGGTACCGGATCGGGTAAATCTACGCTACTTAGCCTGATTCCAAGGTTCTATGATGTTAATGAAGGTGCTGTACGCGTAGACGGAGTGGATGTGCGTGAGATGACACAGGAAGAGCTGCGGAGCAAAATCGGTTACATCCCTCAAAAAGCAGTATTGTTCTCGGGTACGATTAATGAGAACATCCGCTACGGTAAAGAGGATGCTACGGATGAAGAAATCATTCATGCATCCAAGGTGGCTCAAGCCTACGATTTCGTATCCGCGATGAAGGATGGGTTTGACTCGGAAATTGCCCAGGGCGGGAATAACGTCTCTGGTGGTCAGAAACAGCGGTTGTCCATTGCTCGGGCGCTTGTGAGAAAACCTGAGGTGTATCTGTTCGACGATAGCTTCTCAGCTCTTGATTTCAAGACAGATGCCAAACTTCGCGCGGCTCTCAAAGCTGAAACTACGGAATCCACCGTATTGATCGTAGCTCAGCGGGTTAGCACCGTTATGGATGCGGACCGGATTATTGTAATTGATGAGGGTGAAATTGCTGGAATGGGCACTCACCGTGAACTGCTCGAGAGCAGTGATGTGTACCGCGAGATCGTATCCTCGCAGCTGTCAGAGGAGGAAATAGCATGAGCGAACAAAACAGAGAACATAAGCCTGCAGCTCCCCGCGGCCATAAAGGTCCGGGTGGACCGGGTGGCGGTCCTGGAATGAGGATGCCGGCAGAAAAGGCTAAAGATTTTAAAGGTACACTTCGTCGCTTGATCAAATATTTACGCCCACGTATGGTTCAATTGATTATTGTACTAATTATGGCGATTGCCAGTACGGTGTTCAGTATCTTCAGTCCGAAGGTTATGGGTAAAGCTACAACCAAACTGTTCGAAGGTGCTTACGGCAAATTGATGGGTGTAGAGGGTGCCTCCATTGATTTTGGATATATTAATGATATTCTGATCCTGCTCGCGGGATTGTATCTGCTTAGTGCTTTGTTTAGTTACATTCAGCAATATGTAATGGCTGGAGTAGCGCAGAAGGTAGTTTATGACATGCGTGAGCAGATCAACAGCAAGCTGGAGCGTTTACCTTTAAAGTATTTTGACTCCCGTACACACGGGGAAATTCTCAGCCGTGCTACGAATGACGTGGATAACATCAGTACCACGTTGCAGCAAAGTTTAACGCAGCTGATTACCTCAATCGTCACTATTATTGGTGTTATTGTGATGATGCTTACCATCAGCCCATGGCTGACTTTAATCACGATTACTACGTTGCCACTCAGCTTTATTGTGATTATGGCGATCTCCAAACGTTCGCAGACTTATTTTGTGAGACAGCAGAAATCGCTTGGTCAGTTGAATGGTCATGTAGAGGAAATGTATACAGGGCACCGGATTATTAAAGCTTTCGGCCGCGAACCGCAGTCGCTTAAAGATTTTGATGAAATAAACGATAAGCTATATGATTCTGGCTGGCGCTCCCAATTTATGTCGGGTATGATTATGCCGCTTATGATGTTTATCGGTAACTTGGGTTATGTGCTTATCTGTGTTGTGGGTGGTATTTTTGTTACTAAAAAAATGATTGATGTCGGGGATATCCAAGCCTTCATTCAATATTCACGTCAGTTCACCCAGCCGATTGCACAAACGGCTAATATTGCTAACATTATTCAATCCACCATTGCTTCCGCAGAACGTGTATTTGAACTTCTGGATGAAGAAGAGGAAGTCAAAGAAGTTAATACTACACTTGTGAAGCTTGATGAAGGTGCTCCGGAAGGCTCCGTTGAGTTCCGTCATGTGAAATTCGGATATAAAGAGGATGCTATTCTGATTGAGGACATGAATATTGAGGTTAGTCCAGGTCAGACTATAGCTATTGTCGGTCCTACTGGTGCTGGTAAAACCACTTTGATTAACCTGTTGATGCGCTTCTACGAGCTTAACGACGGGGAAATTATCATTGATGGCGTCAACATTACCGATATGAAACGGAGTGACCTACGCAGTAAATTTGGTATGGTGCTTCAGGATACCTGGCTCTTCAACGGTACGATTCGTGATAACATTGCTTACGGTCGTGAAGGTGCATCAGAAGCTGATGTGGTGCGGGCGGCCAAGGCTGCGCATGCTGATCACTTTATCCGCACACTTCCGCTTGGCTACAATACGGTGTTAAATGAAGAAGCTTCTAATATTTCACAAGGACAGAAGCAGTTGATTACTATTGCTCGCGCTATTCTTGCTGATCCATCGATCCTCATTCTTGATGAAGCAACGAGCAGTGTCGACACACGGACTGAATTGCTGATTCAAAAAGCGATGAATGCGCTGATGCAAAACAGAACAAGCTTCGTTATTGCCCACCGTCTCTCGACGATTCGTGATGCGGATCTCATCCTTGTCATGAACCAAGGTAGTGTAATCGAGAAAGGCAACCACGAAGAACTGCTGGCACAAGGCGGATTCTATGCGGATCTCTATAACAGTCAGTTCTCTGAAGGGGATTTGGACGTAGGCTAAATTGAAGTGAAGAAAAAAGTATAATTACTCATAAACCCCTCTTTTCACATGATGCTGATTTTTTATGTGAAGAGAGGGGTATTTTATATGTGATGAGGTGCTTTAATTTTTCTGAAAAATAAAAAAAGTTTGATTAAAAATTAAAGCATATATATGATAGAATAAAAAATGACCGGCGGCTCATTTTTAAGGCTGCAAGGTAAAGGAGAGGATGAAGGGAATGTCAGGCTACGGAAAATGGGTGGCAGGAAAAAAGACGAAGTGGATTACTCTTCTCGTATGGATAGTGCTTGTAGGTGCACTTACCCTGTTATGGCCTGCAGTGAATTCTCAGGTTGCTAATAATGCGCCTAACCTCCCAGATGATTCACAATCGGTACAGGCAGCAGCTATTGCAGAGCAAGAATTCCCTAGTGGAAGTGGAGTGCCTGCGCTGCTCGTATGGCATAGAGAAGGCGGGCTTTCACAAGATGATTTAGTACATATCACTGCTGTGTACAAGAAGTTGGAGCAGCAACCATTGCCCCATCAGAATTTTGTTCCACCATTAGGACAACTGCCGCCACAAGCATTACAAGCCTCGTTATCTGAGGATCTTAGTACGCTGGTAACCCCAGTGCTTTTTGATAAAACGGCAGATAGTGATCAGCTCGGCGAAGCTGTGACAGAAATGAAGAAGATCATAAACACGGAGACGGGCGGAGACCCCTCTGCTGCTAAGGTAGATGGAAAAGACCTGAGTTTACGTGTTACGGGTCCAGTGGGCATCTCCATAGATGCTACAGGGCTGTTCAAAAACGCAGACGTTTCCTTGTTAATTGCTACGGTTATGCTTGTGCTGGTGTTCTTATTGGTGATCTATCGTTCGCCGATATTGGCGTTTATTCCGCTTATTGCGGTTGGGTTCGCTTATGGCGTAACTAGCCCGATTCTTGGAAAAATGGCGCAAGAAGGCTGGATCACAGTGGATTCACAGGCGATCTCGATTATGACCGTTTTGTTATTCGGAGCTGGTACGGACTATTGTCTGTTCCTGATTTCACGGTTCCGGCAGTTGTTGAAGGTAGAGGAGAGCAAGAGTCGTGCCCTTCTTCGCTCCATTACCGAATCTTCAGGTGCAATTGCTATGAGCGGCTTCACCGTCGTGCTCGCGCTGTTCGCATTATTGCTGGCTAAGTATGGAGCTTATCATCGTTTTGCCATTCCATTTAGCGTGTCGATCTTCATCATGGGAATTGCCAGTCTAACCCTCGTACCAGCACTGCTGGCGATCTTCGGACGGACCTCGTTCTTCCCATTCATTCCGCGCACACCGCAAATGGAGGTAGAACGGGCTAAGGCTAAAGGCAAACCTGTTCCTGAACCCAAGGTTTCCCGTAAAAAGGGCATTGGCGGCTTGGTAGTAACCCGGCCTTGGGCTATCGTAGGTGTGACCGTTATCGGCCTGGGGATTCTGGCTTCATTCTCCAGTGGCATCAAATTTACGTATGATATCCTATCCTCTTTTCCTAAAAATATGGAGTCCCGCAAAGGGTTCGACCTTATTGGCAAACAGTTCTCTCCCGGAGAATTGGCTCCAGCGAAGCTGATTATTGATACCCAAGGAAAAGCGAGTGGAGAGGATCTAAAGGTCATTCTTGGCGGACTTACCTATGTGGACACGGTTTCCGATCCGCAGCAGGGGGCAGTAAACAAAGATATTGTTGGTTTTGATATTGAATTTAAAAGCAATCCTTATTCACTAGAAGCGATGGGGCATATTCCCACCCTTCTTGCTACCGCAGAGCAGGCATTAATCGATGTAGACGTTGCGAACCCTGCGGATCATGTGTGGGTAAGCGGACAGACGGCAACACAGCACGACACTAAAGAGATTGGAGATCGGGATACCGATCTGATTATCCCCGTGGTCATCGGAATGATCACCTTACTGTTGTTGATATATCTGCGTTCAATAGTGGCCACCATCTATCTGGTCGGCACCGTTATTCTCTCCTTCTTCTCAGCGCTTGGCTTAGGCTGGATTATCATTCACTATGTGATGGGAGCAGATGCCATTCAGGGAGCGATCCCACTGTATTCCTTTGTTTTCTTGGTGGCACTTGGAGAAGACTACAACATCTTCATGATCTCGAATATCTGGAAAAAGCGTAAAACCATGCCGCTTAAGCAGGCTATCGCGGAAGGTGTGAATGAGACCAGCTCGGTAATTACCTCTGCCGGCCTCATTCTGGCAGGTACATTTGCTGTATTGGCAAGCTTGCCGATTCAGGTGCTTGTGCAGTTCGGTATCATCACCGCTCTTGGTGTTCTGTTGGATACCTTCGTGGTTCGTCCGTTCCTTGTACCAGCTATTACGACGCTCTTTGGTCGTTGGTCGTTCTGGCCGGGTAAACATCAAGAGGTGGAGACTCCTCAGCCAGATGTAAGTAAATAATGAGTTTATAAACAACAAACAGGGATGTCCCAGAGCCATATTGGCTCCGGACATCCCTGTTTGTTTTAGGCTTAGGTCCAGGACATCGCTGGATAATAGTGCTGGTTGTACCAACTAACTGAACTGTATCTAATAGGCTAATCAATAAGTCTGCTGGACGATAATTACTCTAAGTTTTTACTGTAGCAATTAGCATTTAGAAGCGATAACTGTGTTAATTAGCCCGCTGTAACGGTTAACCCAGTGTTAAAAGACAATTAGCGCGCTGTATTGGCTAGCCCGGCGGTAAGAGTTAACTAGCGCGCTGTATTGGCTAGCCCGGCGGTAAGAGTTAACTAGCGCGCTGCATTGGTTAGCCAGGAGGTAATAGATACTTACCCCGCTGCATTGGTTAACCAAGAGGTAAAGATAATTAGCCCACCTAGCAGTAATAGTTAATTAGTTACTGTACTTATCGGGCAACAATCCCGTACACACTGCTGGTCCAATCTAGCTACTACTCCGATTGGTTAGTCCTAATACTTAGTTACCAGGCGTGCGGCTGATCATTAGCTCATATTTATCGATGGAAGCACCCAGGATTGCGTCATTACCACCAGCACCACGGTGCGACTGACGGAAGGAATCGCTGGAGGTCCAGCCTTTGAACGCATCCTCATTCTCCCATACGGTGCAGATTTTTAATTCCTCGATACCTTCTTTGGCATTTCCGCGCCATACCTCCATACGTACAAACCCAGGCATATCCTGTACACCATTATTTCCTCCGAAACGTTGAGCAATAGCTTCGCCATGACCTTCTTTTACTTTAATAGTATTAGTTACTACCAGCATGATAGATAAACCTCCGATCAGAAAGTTAGTATATTCTCAGGCCATTGTGAATCGAAAAAATATAACATGAGAACCTTGGAAATTAACATCAAGACCTCAAGGTAACATCGTGATTCTCAAAAGCACATTACACCCGAAAGTACGGAGCAATGGTATATGACACAAGGCACAAGACACAAGGACAAGGCGCAAGGTACAAGGTACAAGGCACAGAACACAATACACAAACCACAAACCAACTAACAAAATAAAAGACCACCCCAAAAGACACAAGAACGCGGGCGCTTAATTGCACTTTGTACACTTAAATTATCCGTCACACCAGAAACGATCGAATAAGTGTATTCTCTGCAACTAATTTGTGCGAATCTGGTGAATCGACGAGAATAGCCTTCTTTTAACTGTATAGAGTGCAACTAAAGTATGATTTCTCCTCTAATTGCGCTGAATAGATGTACAAAGTGCAACTATTATCTATTTAAACGTTAAGTATTGTGCAAACTCAGGTACCTGCCAAAAATCCAAGTGTCTACTGCAAGTAAAGTGTCTATCGCAAGTAAAAGTACTATCGCAAGTAAAAGTACTACCGCAAATAAAAGTACTACCGCAAGTAAAAGTAACTACTGTAAGTAAAGTGCCACCTCAACCGTAACGTTACTCTAGGCCAAAGTGCAACTCAACTCCAAAGTGTTTACTTAAAACCACCATTACAGCTAGCACCTAATTGCAGTCCCGGTTACCTAATATAGCCCACAAATGAAGGTACATTGCAGAATGTGCAACAGAATAGCCTGAATGTTGTCTGAATAATGCAGTCTGTTGCATTCTGTACAGTAGAATCAAGCTCAAATCGCCTAAAAGGAGGGGAGCCACTAAATTGATTGCACAAAGTGCAATCACCCAAGGTTTCACCCTCGACTAGTGGGATTCTATTGCAAAAAGTGCAATCATCCAAGGCTTCGCCCTCGTCTAGAGCGATTCTATTGCACAAAGTGCAATCACCCCAGATCATCCGGCTCCCTACGCGTCCAGCGCGATTTTATTGCGGATTGGTGGTCCACAGTCCTGCTGTTTTTAGGAAGACGCGATCCGGCAGCTTCAAAGCTGTCAGTGCCAATTCAGCAACATCTTCAGGTTGCATCATGCGATCTTCATCACCGATTTTGAGTCCAGCATTGGAAGCTAGGCCAGTGTTGACCGTGCTTGGAGTCAAGGCTACGACGCGAATATTGTGTTTGCGCACTTCTTGTGCGAGGGCTTCGGTCATGCCCATGAGAGCGAACTTGGACGCGCAATAAGCAGAGCCTGTCGCGAAGCCGCGTTCTCCGGCTGTGGATGAAATATTGATGATATTTCCGCCATTTTTCTCAATCATCGCAGGCAGTGCAGCACGAGTTACGTAATAAGTACCGTAAAGATTAACTTGGATGTGGCGCTCCCAGTCTGCAGGGTCCATTTCTACTAAAGTGCCGAATTTTGCGATCCCGGCATTGTTGATTAATGCATCAAATGCTCCAAGCTCATTTTGCAGGGAAGCAACAGCACGTTCAGCTTCTTCGCGTACAGCGATATCGGCCACGGCAATGCTGACTTTAACGTCATATACTTCCGTTAAGGCTGATTTTAACGCTTCGAGATCACCTGAAGTTCTGGAGATCAGGCCTAAATTAGCACCTTCCTTAGCCAGTGCCATAGCCAAGGCTTTTCCGATCCCTTTGCCTGCACCAGTAATTACAACACTCTTTCCTCTCAAATCCATCTCTATCGTCACTCTCCTTCAAACTTTTTTGAAGCAGCTGCTTCATTCAAGTCTTATTATACCTGAATGCTATAGGGCAATTACAATCGCCCCTAAGAAAACGGGTTGCGAATTTCATGAAACCGAACGCCTTTTTCATGAAAAGTATTATTCATGGAGTTTCGTCAGCGGTACCGAAGCTGGGCCCTCTAAAACCTCGCCATCGTAGGAGAAGCGGGAACCATGGCAAGGGCAATCCCAAGAGCGATCCCCGTTGTTCCATTCGCATTCACAGCCCATATGGGTGCAGGTTCTATCCACCAGATGAAGTTTACCTTCTGGATCCTTATAAGCTCCTACACGTTTGCCATCATGGAACACAACGGCTCCTTCGTCAGCTTCCAAATCAGTTGTCTTTTTATGGACGATTTCCACTTTGCCCGCCACGAGCTCTTTTGCCACATTGGCATTTTGCACGATGAAGTTTTTTAGGCTGGTGCCAGCTTTGAAGCGGGACGGATCGTACAATTCGGTATACGGATTATCTTTGCGCTGAATCTGATCCGAGATGATCTGTGCGGCCAGCGTACCGCTTGTCATGCCCCATTTTCCAAAACCTGTGGCGATATAAATCTCTGCGTTGTCCGAAATCTTGCCGATGTAGGGCACTCTGTCTAAGGTGATTAAATCCTGTGCTGCCCAGCGGTAAGGGATTGTTTTGATGCCGAGCAGATTTCCTGCGAATAGCTCCAAATTCTCATAATGTCCTATCGTACAGATGCCTTGGCCTGTCTTATGATTGTCTCCCCCGACAATGACCAGATTCCTGCCTTCCCACTCTACTGCACGCAGAGAACGGGTGGGTTCGCTTGCGCTTAGATACATTCCACCCTCAAAATCCGTTTCAGGCTGGATCGCCAGACAGTAGGAACGTTCAGCATGCAGCCGCGAGAAATATAATGCTCCTCCATCGTAGAAGGGGAAATGAGAAGCTGAAACGGCGTAGCGGCAGGTGATCCGATACCCGTCCTTTTCAGTAAAAAGCGTAAGCTTATCGTTCTTCTCCACCTTATCTGCCATCATCGTATGCTCATAGATTACGCCACCTTTATCCTGAATGACCTTCAGCAGGCCCTTCAGATATTGCAGCGGGTGAAAGCGGGCTTGTCCTGGTAATTTAATGGCACCACTGGCCATCAGAGGGATAGAGACGTTATCTAGCCACTCTCCGGGCAGACCCAATTGTTCATAGGCTTTATACTCTTCCTCCAGTTGTTTAAGCGTCTTATGATCTTCAGCATCCGCGTACAGAAAAGCTGCCTCATGTTTCATGCCGCAGGATACTTCAAGTTCCTCAGCAGTATTCTGGATCCAATTCATAGCCTCGCTGTTCGAACGATAATAGAGCCGGGCTTGTTCCTGCCCAAAATGTTTTATCAAATGATGATAGATTAGCCCGTGCTGTGCTGAGATTTTTGCACTGGTAAAACCCGTAGTGCCACTTAGAATTTCCCCTGCTTCCAAGAGCGTGACTTTGTAGCCTGCTTTGCTGAGGAGATAGGCTGTTGTAATGCCTGTAATTCCACCGCCTACCACTGCGACATCTGTAGAGATATCTTCAGCCAGCTTTGAGAAAGTCGGTAAATCCGTGGTATCTCTCCATAATGATTCCGGAAATTGTGGAAGACTTTGCGTTATCTTACGGTTTGGGTCCATCTATTATCCCTCCATCTTTACAATCTTCATCTCATTTATTACCACAGTCCTGTGAAAAGAAACTTCCCATTCAATCGTGCTGTGCATGAATTCAGGGAAACAGTGCCAAAATAAGGTGGGAACCGGGACGTAAAGGATAAAGAGGAGGGATGATGTTCCATGTCAGTTCAACAGGATAAGGACAATATTTCTCTGGAATGGATCAAAGATCAGCTGAACGGGTTCGCGGATTTAATCGATAAGACGATCGTTACCTCTTTTGGGCAGGTCGACCTACTTTATATCAAAAGCGTTGCGGATTCGCAGATCCTCAGCCGAAATGTAATTGCACCGTTCTATGAGATGGAGAATATCAACGCTTATCAAAATTACATTTTGACGTATCCGGGCAGTGAAGAGGCGACTACAAAGGATAAGGCGATTGAGCTTTTGCTTAGCGGATATATTCTTCTGGGTTTGAAGAATACGTTCTGTTTCTTTGATGCTATGAATACGGAGATCAGCGGGGTTAATGAAACATCTGCAGAAAGCATTTCTCAGGGGCCTTCAGATGCACTAACTGAGGATATTGCAGTGAATATGAACATGATTCGTCGGCGGTATCAATCCACCAATCTCAAAATGGAGACCATGGTCATCGGCGATGTCTCCAAAACAAAAATAGCGATTCTATACGATGACAGTCGGGTGGATAAGAATGTTTTAAAGGAATTACGTGAGAAAATGGGGACGTTAAAGGTTGATATTTTGCAGGCTACAGGCGAACTTGAGAAGTTTATAAGCAGTGATAAATTAAGAATACTCCCCAAGTCCATTATCACCGAAAGACCGGACAGGGTTGTGTTTAATTTGTCTGAAGGAAAAGTAGCGATAATGCTGGATACTACGGGTTATGCGATAGTGCTGCCGTCTATTTTTAATGATTTTTTCACATCCATGGATGATAAAATACAATTTCCTATCGTGGGACGTTTTCTGAAGCTGTTGCGGATTATCGGTGTAGGCATGACGCTTTGGCTGCCTGCATTCTATGTAACCCTCACCTCGTATAATCCAGAAATTATTCGGGTGCAGATTGCACTGCTTATTTCGGGTAGTCGTGCAACAGTACCTTATCCATCTTTTGTGGAAGTACTTTTAATGCTTATGATGATGGAGTTTCTGACTGAGGCGAGTTTACGGCTTCCCAAGGCGATTGGTCCAACGGCTACAACTGTAGGAGGTCTGATCTTGGGGCAAGCGGCGACGGCAGCAGGGCTAGTAGGGAATATCATGATTATATTGGTCTCTGCGGTTGCGATATCCAATTTTTTAATTCCGCTGAATATGATGAGCTTGTCGATACGCGTGCTGAAATATATTTTCCTTTTTGCCGCAGCTTTTTTAGGGTTGATTGGTGTAGTGGTCTGTGTAGTGGGCTTTGCCATGTATTTATGCAAGCAGCGCAGCTTTGGACAACCCTATTTCCGATTGTTTTTTCTCGATAACCTGGGCAAGAAGAAGGGCGGGGGGCATTGATGGCCAAAAGCCGTTATTTCTACTGTCTTTTTCTGATGAACAGCGTGATTAACATCATTAATTTTGTTCCAAGGGAACTAATAGACAGACGTTTTGGTGGTGCTTTGATGTCCATACTAATCGGAACGATCTTGGGCACTTTATTTGTCTATACATTTACTGTTCTGATTGCTAAATTCCCCGGCAAGGGGTTTCCGGAAATATTTCACTCTTTGCTTCCTAAGAAGTTAGCCAGAACCTTACTGGTCCTTTTTGCCGGCTTATGGTGTGTAGCTGGGGGAGTTACATTGCTTTCTTTTGTAGATATCACGCTGCGGTTTATCAGCCCGGATTCGAATCCTTATACGGTTGTGATCAGTTTTTTAGTCTTGGTCTGCATCTGCTGTCGCTTTGATTCTCTATCACTCTTGTATGGGCTTGAAATCATTCTCAGCGTAACTTTACCGTTAATTATTTATGGCCTCGTAAAAGCGTTGCTCAATCCGGACTTCAATTGGGATTCTGTTCTGCAGATTACTACATATCTCTGGCATAAGCCGGACCTAATGAGCCTTGCGGCGGCTACCTTTTCGTTCAGTGGTTACTTAAACCTGGCCATATTTAATCGGGTATTTCATGGGCTGAAGCTGAAACATGTCTGGATTTTAGGGGTGGAGGGTCTTTTCGTATTGCTCTTGACTTTTTTAGTTCCCATCGGCTATTTCGGAACCGTTGCTATTGATAAACATGTGTATACATGGTTCTCGACGGCCGACAGTATTCGGATAGAATCCTTTATTATTGAACGGATGCTGTTTATTTTTTATTTTGCCTATTTGAGTTTATCTCTGGTAAGTGTAATCGTTCATTGGCATGGAGGTCTAGAGCTCTTTAAAGGGGCCATTTCATCTGTTAAAAAACAGTCCCCAAAAGCAGAGCGCTGGAAAGAGTGGATTATCCTAGGCTTGTTTAGCGCGATGGTTCTGTCCTTGATGGGGCTGGATCAATATCAGCTTAACATGTTTGGTGCCTGGTTTCTGCAAATTCGCTGGTTTGGTGAGATGTTTATCATCGCTCTGCTGTTTTATTGTTATCGCAAAGTTAGGAGGGGGAAGCTATGAGAAGAGTGCTTGCTGGAATTGGGATTACCTTACTCCTGCTTCTCCCTGGTTGTGACTTCAAGGAAATTGATTTGCGGATTTTTGTGCTAGCGATCGGCGTTGATGAAGGTGCAGAAGAAGGAAATTTTAAGATTAGCTTGAAGCTTGCTATCCCTCAGGGGGATGTCACCAAGATTGATGAGAAGATGCAGATCTTGACAGAGGAGTCTTCGAGCATTTCGGAAGCGCTTCGTAGAATGAAATCCAGAGTGGAAAAGGAGCTTGATTACTCCCATTGTAAATCAATTATTTTGGGGGAGGAGGTTGCCCGTAAAGATATTCTCCATGTTATGGATTGGGCCGTGCGACGTAGAGATATACAGCTTATTATTAATTTTGCAATAGGGCGTCCGGAAGCACTTCAAGTGCTGAAGGTAAGACCCGAATCAGAGCGGATCCCATCGAATTCTCTTATCCTGGCTATGAGTGGACAAGGCACGGAGTCTCCATTTATTTCCAGTGTGTATTCCTATCAGCTGATGAGAAATGTTTTTGAGGAGGGGATTGATCCGATCCTGCCGATTATCGAGGCTAAAGGGGAAAAGGAGTTTTTAATTGATAAAATTGCTCTGCTGAATAATGAGAAAATCAAAATGGTTCTTACGCCAAATGAGACCCGGCTATATAATCTGCTGTCACGCCCGAATCTGCGGACTAACTTACCCGCCCATTCCGAGGGAATTATGTTTCAATATTACACAGAGAGGTCATCCTCGCACTATAAAATCGTGACACCAGAGCAAGGAAAAGCTACTATTCGTTATCATATTAAGATAAAAGGTATTCTCGAAGAGAGTAGTAGCCCAGATCTGGTGACTCATAGCATGCTGGAGAAAATTGCAGTTGCTGGGGGAAAAGAACTGGAAGTGGATATCTTAGCATTGCTGACCAAAATTCAAGCAAGTGGTCTTGATCCCTTTGGTTGGGGGCTGCATTATGGAGCAAGACACTTTAATAACGATACGGAAATGAAAGTGTGGAAGGAACTCTATTCTAAACTTGATTTCCAAGTGAAGGCTGATGTAGACATTAAATATTCCGGAATGATTAGGTAGCTTGTAAAGTAACACGTGGATAAAAATGGGATTGACGTTCCCATTCACAAGATTTATACTTGATCTAAAAATAAGTTAGAGGATGATAGTAATGAAAAGTCTAAATTTGACCTCCCAACGTCAAGCCGTTTACGATATCGTCCTTAATTCACATGACCATCCTACTGCTGCGGAAGTAATGAATCGGCTAGTAGAGCAGGGACATAGCTTAGCATACGGTACGGTATATAACTCTCTGCGTTATCTTTCAGATAAACAAATGATTCGTGAGCTTAAGCTTGGTGAAGCTGCCAGCAGATATGATGCACGTATGGATGATCACCAGCATATCATTTGTGAAGTTTGTGGAGCAGTAGATGAGGTTATGAATCAAGTTCCGCGTGAATGGATGAATACAGTGGCCAAGGATACCGGTTATACCATTGGTCATGCCCATGTAGTATTCGGGGGCGTCTGCCCGAACTGTAAGAACAAAAAGAATAATTAGGATAGAGGTGCCGGAGCCTGTGCTGCGGCAATAATAAGTAAATCGGAAGAGACCGCTTTCATTGAGGCGGCCTTTTTTGTTGCATTTATATGACAATTCTCAAAAAAAATGAGAAAAACGAAGAAAGATAGGAGGAAAATCGGTTCCTAAAACAGATATAAAATTATATATTAAGTCTGGTAAAGGTGTCCTTGCCTAAGACTCAGATGAGAGAGAGATGATGATGTCTATGAAAAAAAATGCGGGTATGACTATCCGTGCCAAGTTAATTCTTACATACCTAATAATACTGCTGCTGCCCAGTATTATAATAGGCTGGCGAACCTATCAAGCTGCCAGCCAGGAAGTGGAAGATCAACTGGTGAACAATGCTACCGAAAGTGTGTTAGCCGTAAATGAAATCATTAACTCTAATATTCAATCCAAAATAGATGCGATTTCTTATTTTGCCGCGGAGTTTTCATCTGAGGGGATCAACAGTGAGGGATCTGGGGGGACTTCCTCTGCTGTAAAAGCCAGACTGAAGGAATATGTGGCGCTGCATCCGGAGGTACTGGACATTTATGTGGGTACAAGCAATGGCAAGGCTATTCATGCTTTAGATGCTAAGCTGCCAGAGGGTTATGATCCAAGGCAGGAAAGCGCCTATATTAATTCTCTGAAGCAAGGAAAAGGGGCTGTGATTTCTCCAGCTTTTCAAACCGTAAATAAAGAAACCGCGATTGCGATATCAACGGTTCTTAAGGGCGGTGATGGGGTGATCACAATGAATCTCAACCTGTCTACTTTAGGGGAGCTGACCTCAATTAAGGTAGGCAAGGAAGGTTATATCCTCATCGTTGATAACAGCAAGAAGTTTCTAGTTCATCCTACAGAGGCTATCGGGCAGGAATCGTCAGATGATTTTGTAAAAAAAATGTTCGAGAAAGAACAAGGAGTCTTCGATTATGTCTTCAAGGATACATCCAAAAAGATGACCTTTATGGTCAATGAACTGACGGGTTGGAGAATCGGAGGTACGATCAGCATTGATGAGGTTAACTCAGCAACTAGTGGAATCCGCGATACAGCTCTGCTTGTAATTGTAGTTTCCGTTCTGCTTGCGCTGGTTGTAATCTATTTTAATATTCAATCGATTTTGAGACCGCTTTTCCGGCTGCGGAAAGCAACTGCGGTGATAGCCAATGGTGATCTGTCGGAAGACATGGGTGTTTTCCGCAAAGATGAAATAGGGCTGCTGGCAGAGAATTTTCAATTAATGGTGATCAGCTTGCGCGAGATGATCATTGGCGTGCAGGAGATGACAAGCAATGTATCCTCCTCAGCGGAAGAACTGACGGCTAGTGCGGATCAGACTGCCCAAACGATTGAGCAGGTAACCATAGCGATTCAGGACGTAGCGGCAGGGACGGAGCGACAGGTGGTTAGTGTACGAAAAGGAATGGAGAGCACTGCCGCTACAGCTAGCGAGGTCGAGCAGATTTCCACATATATGGAGCAAGTATCCACAATGATGGACAAGACCTCACTCTCAGCATCAGAAGGTAATGATTCGGTTATCAGCGTGGTGGACAAAATCAATGGTATCCATGAAACGGTCGGAGAGCTGGGCAGTGTAATTGACAAGCTGAATGAAAGAACCAGTCAAATTGAGGGCATTGTTGGCGTCATCACCGGGATTGCCCGCCAGACCAACCTGCTGGCCCTCAATGCTTCCATTGAGGCAGCCAGAGCCGGGGAACAAGGGCGTGGATTTGCGGTGGTTGCTGCCGAGGTGCGTAAGCTGGCAGAGGAATCAGAGAGATCCGCACATTTGATTGCCGAACAGATTACCGCTATTAATAGTGAAATGCTGCTGGTAACTCATACGATGGAAGACACCAGACAGCGCGTATCCGAAGGCATTGAGGCTGTGGATACTTCCGGTCGTTCTTTCTCCCGTATCCGAAGAGCAGTAAAGAGTGCTGCGGAGAAGATTGAAGCCATGGGCGGGGTTGTGCAGACCTTATTGGTGGAGTCTAATGATATGGAGAAGGCTATTGGGGAAATTCGCGGCATATCGGAAGAGGCGGCTGTGAATACGGAAACTATCGCAACTGCCGCACAAGAGCAGCTTGCTTCTGTAGAGGAGATGGCATCTTCATCTACCGACCTTAGCCGTCTTGCAGAAGAACTGCAAAAGCTGGCGAGCCGCTTTAAGATCCACGCTTCTGGCAATAAGAATGATTTCTGATAGGAGAACCGTGCTTTTTATCTTCCCTTTTGAACTCCTTTGCAAGTATACTGATAAACAATAATGTTGGGTTAGGCAATGGAGAGAGGAGAGATAATAGGAAATGGCAGAGCAATTAAAAGGGTTCACTGTCGCCTTGGCGGGTCCACGCAAATCGGAAGAAATGGCCAAGCTGGTTCAGAATATGGGGGGAACGGCAGTATGCCGGCCTGCTCAAGGGACTGTATTTCTTGATGATGAGGCATTGCAGGAAGGTTTGAATGCATGGATCAATCAGCCTCCTTACTTGGCGATCCTGACTACAGGGATGGGACTTGATGCTCTCTTCGATATGGCTGAGCGAATGGGGATCGAAGAACGTTTCTTAGAAGTACTTTCTGGTTCTATTATTGCCGCACGGGGTTATAAGACAGTGAATGCTTTGAAAAAAAGAGGACTTACGCCGGAGGTTCGTGACGACGACGGAAGTACAATCGGATTGATTCGTGGGCTTCAATCCCTGAATTTGCAGGGGAAAGAAGTCGTTCTTCAGCTGCACGGCGATCCAGCTCCTCATATGCTTGCATGGCTGCAGGAGGCTGGGGCTACTACCCGCCAAGTGCTGCCGTATCGCCATACCCCACCTGAGCCGGGCGAACTGGAAAGATTGCTTCTAGAAATCATATCAGGCAAAATTGATGCCGTGGCTTTTACGAGTGCACCACAGTTCCGTTTCCTCTGTCAATTTGCCCGGGAACAGGGAAAGCTGGAAGAAATGCTGAAGTCTTTTGAGGATAAAGTGCTTGCTGTTTCTGTAGGGCGGATTACCTCTGAGGCGCTTAAAGAAGAGGGCGTACAGCGTATCATTATGCCTGAGCATGAACGGATGGGAAGCATGATTGTAGAGCTAGGCAAATATGTGGCGGCGAATCGCTAAGTCACAAGTTGCGTCAGCTTTACACGAATGACGTTATCACACAGAAGCATTCCCGCCTGTTATCATGGCCGGGGATGCTTTTTTACCCGGAGAAATAAGCCCAAAGAGCAATATACCTGCCATCTGCATAGACATTCGCGGCAGTTTTCCTTAGAATATAGGCAACATGTGACGAATAATAACAACGAATAAGGAGGAGGATCCCATGGACAAGAGAAAATGTCTATTACTTGGTGATTACACCCATCCCCGGTTTCATCCACTTCAAGGAGTGGACCAACAAATTAGCGAGATCTTAAATGATTTATTAACCGTGCAATGTTCAGAAAATAAAAAATTAATGCGCATTGAGCATTTAGCAAGTTATGACCTATGTATTGCTTACAATGAATTGTGGAACGAAACAGTCTCCCCTCAACAAACGGCTGGTTTGCTCAGCTATGTAAGCGGAGGAGGAGGGCTCATTGTTCTTCATACGGGAGCTTCGCTGACGAAACGTAACGAGCTTGCTCAGCTAATCGGGGGTCGATTTAACGGACACACAGCTTACGAACCCCTGAACTTCAAGGTGCTGGAACATGACATCACCGAAGGTGTGGAAGATTTCCAATTGGATGAGGAGCCCTATCATTTTGAATTTGACCCGTTCACAGAACGGACTATTCTGCTTCAATATGAATCTGATGGGCAATGGATTCCAGCTGCATGGTGCCATAGCTATGGTTTAGGACGAGTAGTATTCCTTATGCCTGGTCATCATGAACCCTCTTTCCGTCATCCGGCACTACGTAAACTAATTCTACAAGCGGCTACTTGGGCTGCCCGTATTCCGGTCACTAACTAAGCAATGTTGTGTTTTTTTTGAAATACGTACACAGTGGGGTATACTTTAATCATAAACTCCGTTATGTAATGAAACGGAATCTTTGGGAGGAAAGTGCCATGAGTGATTTGTTTAAAAAAGCGATCTCTTTAGGAGTGGGCCTCACCATTGTCAGTAAGGAAAAAGTAGAGAAGGTTGTTGAAGAACTAGTGAAACGTGGGGAGCTTGCTCCTTCAGAATCTAGGGCTCTCGTCGATCGGTTAATTGAACGTGGTGAGGAAGAACGAGGTATGTTCAAGTCTGCTGTACAAGAGCAAGTACAACGCGTGCTGAAGGAAATGAATGTGCCTGTACAAAACGATATTGCCGAGCTGGAAGGGCGAATTGCAGTATTGGAGCGCCGGTTGGCCGAGCTAGAGGGGATTTCCCATCTAGAGGGAACATCGGCGGAAACGCGTTCGGACTAAATGGCAGTACGCATTAGACATGCCGGACGTTACCGGGCAATCGCCATGGCGCTTATGCGCCATGGTTTTGGCTATATGGTGGAAGAGCTGGGGCTCTATCACTTACTATCCCTTCCACGTCGTCTTGTAACGCAGGAAGCACACACAAGCCTTACGCTTGGGGAGCGGATTAGGCTGGTGCTGGAGGATTTGGGCCCGACCTTTATTAAGCTGGGACAACTCGCCAGTACCCGTTCAGATCTGCTGCCTGATTCTATTATTCAGGAATTGGTAAAACTACAGGATAATGTGCCTCCTTTTCCTGTCGACCGCGTGCGCGCGATCATTGAGCAGGAACTTGATCAGCATATGGATGAAATCTTTAACTCTTTTGAGGATACGCCACTTGCTGCGGCATCCATTGGTCAGGTGCATAGGGCTGTGCTTCACAGTGGACAAGTCGTAGCTGTTAAAGTTCAACGTCCGGGTATTCTGCGAACGATGAGCAGGGATTTGGAAATTCTCAAAGATTTAAGCACGCTTGCTGAAAAGCGGCTCAGCTGGGCGAGGCAATATCAGCTGTGCCGTATGGTAGAGGAGTTCTCGAAATCGCTGCTTGGCGAGCTGGACTATAGCCAAGAGGGGCGTAATGCAGAGAAAATCGATCAGCAGATGGATTATGAGGGAGTGTACATCCCGGATATCTATTGGGACTATACGTCAGCACGAGTACTGACGATGGAATATGTGGTAGGGACAACGCTGAGTCGTCGCGATGAGTTGCTGAGTAAAGGCGTTAAGCTTAAAACCATTGCACAGCAACTTGTGGAAATGATGCTTAGACAAATCTTCATTCATGGTTTTTTCCATGCTGATCCTCATCCGGGCAATGTTATACGGATGGGTGATGGAAAGCTGGCTTTGATTGATTTTGGCATGATGGGTCGGCTGAATGAGGAGATGAAGGAGCAGCTGTCTGCACTTATTATCGCCCTAATGCGCAAAAATACGGATGCAATGGTCCGGGCAATTTTGCGTCTTGGAGTCATTCCTGAGGATGCTGATCGAAGTGCGCTGCATGATGATATGGATCGGCTGCGGGATGAATATTATGATGTTCCATTTAGCAAAATGAGTATAGGCAAAGCCCTGAATGATCTGTTCGGCATAGCGCGAAAACACCGTCTAGTGCTGCCGCCGGATTTGACGATGTTAGGGAAGACAATGCTCACGCTGGAGGGAGTCATCAGCAACTTAGATCCAACCATCAGTATTTTGGAGATGGCGGAACCCTTTGGGCGGGAACTTGTGAAGCAGCGCTTTAGCGGCAGTCGATTGCAGCGTAAGTTCCTGGGAGGCGTAGCCGACTTAACAGAGAGTCTGCTGGAGCTTCCTGGGCAGGCTAAGCAGTTATCCGCGCTGATCAGTAAGGGAAAGATAAAGGTGGAGATTGTGGCACCTGAGATGCAGAATCTGGAGCGTAAGCTGGACCGGGTAGGTAACCGTTTAGCATTCAGTATTGTGATGCTCGCGTTTAGCATCATCATGACAGGACTCATTATTGGTACTGCGATGCGTGGACAGCCTTCAGTGTTATGGAATTTCCCTACAGTGGAGGTTGGCAGCGTAGTGGCACTTCTGATGTTCTTGTGGCTGATCTATGCGATTTTTAAATCGGGAAGGTTCTAGCTTAAGGGATTTGAATAATTATTCTTCAGCAGTTTCACACAAATGCCTTTCTATCAAGTACAATATAAAAGATAACTTTCTAAGCTTAACTTTACTTCTATTGTATAAAGTGGAATGGAACGCAAATGGAGTGCCGTCTTAACGTCCGGTGGATCGCTGCTGCCCAGAAACCGAACTTTGACCGCACTCTTTTAACGGGTCAAGGGATACATGGGACGGAAGGATGCCGGTGACGGTGTTCTTCCGCTTTTGTTTGAATATAGCTGAATCTGAAGCATATGCCCCAGAACAGGACAGCCTATGCAGGCTGCCTCATACAGGGCTTTTGAAGACGGAAGTTAAGAAAGAGATGTAATCAAATTAAACCGAGAAAATAGTGAGGTGGAGAATTTGCCGGGATTTAAAGATTTAGGAGTTTCAGAATTACTGTGTACATTGCTTCAAAGTCAAGGCATTGTTAAGCCTACGCCAGTGCAACAGGAAGCAATTCCGCCATTGGTGCAGGGCTTGGACGTAATAGCTAGAGCGAAGACAGGTACAGGGAAGACTTTGGCCTTTTTGCTGCCAATTATGGACAAGATCCATACGGAGCGGGCTTACCCTCAGGCGCTGATTATGGCTCCAACACGTGAGCTGGCTTTGCAGATTACAGAAGAGGCACGCAAGCTGGCGCGTCACACGGATATCAAAATATTGGCGGTTTACGGTGGTCAGGATGTAGAGAAGCAACTGCGTAAGCTGGAAGGCGGCAGACATCTTATCATCGGTACACCGGGCAGACTTTTGGATCATATGCGACGGGAGACGCTGGATCTTAGCGGCGTAAAAATGCTCGTTCTGGACGAAGCCGATCAAATGCTGCACATGGGCTTCTTGGAGGATGTTGAGACAATTATTACGGCTGTCCCTTATCGCCGTCAGACTATGTTGTTCTCCGCGACAATGCCTGATCCGATTAAACGTCTCGCTGCTAATTACATGAAAGAGCCACTGGATATCATCATTAAGAGTGGTTCGCCGATTCCGCTGGATAATATCAAACAGCAAGTTGTGGAATGCTCGGACCGTAATAAAGAAGAAGCGCTCAAATCCCTCATTGAACGGGATCGTCCTTACTTGGCTATTATTTTCTGCCGGACGAAACGACGGGTATCCAATTTGAACGAAGCGCTGCAAGCAGCCGGTTATGAATGTGACGAGCTGCACGGTGATTTGTCCCAAGGTAAACGTGAAGGCGTGATGAAAAGATTCCGTGATGCGAAGCTGCAGCTGCTTGTAGCGACAGACGTAGCAGCTCGGGGTCTGGATGTTGAAGGTATTACTCACATCTTTAACTATGATATGCCGCTTGATGTGGATAGCTATATTCACCGGATCGGCCGGACTGGCCGTGCTGGAGGCAAAGGGCTTGCAATTACTTTCGTATCTCCACGTGATCAAGAGGGTCTGGATTTGATCGAGCATGGCATCTCGCAGCGGTTGGATCGCCGCCGTTACGAGAAGGATGAATTCGGCGTTGGCGAATTCATCCCTGTGCAAGGCGGCGGACGCCACGGCGGTCGCCAAAGCGGCGGCGCTGAAGCAGCGCGCACGGGCCGCGGGCCGAAGACCGGCGGCTCTGGCCGCGGCGGAGCTCCGCGCGGCGAAGGCGGAGCGCGGCAAGGTGGCCGTGGCCGCGGTAAAGAAGCAGGCGGCTGGGGCGCGCCTGCAGAAGGTCGCCGCGGTCGTTCCGATGCGGCGGCGGGCAAGCGTGGCGGCAGCGGCTATGACGCTGCTGCTCCTAAGGGCGGCGGCAAGGCTGCCGGCGTAGTGCGAGTAGGCGGCGGCTATGGCGCCTTCGCCTCCGCCTCCCGAGGCGAAGCGTCTGCCAGCGGCAACGCGGCAACGCCTAGCGCCGGTTCGCGCGGTGCGAACCGGAAGGGCGGACCAAGCACTGGCTACAGTGAGAACGTAGCTAGAGGTGCGGACGGCGGTGCTTACACTGGAGGCACTCCACGTGGCGGCTTAGGCAGCGGCTACGGTGCAGGCCCGTCTAGAGGCGGCAAAGGTGGTAAAGGCAGCAAAGGTGGATACGCCGGTGCCAAGGGTGGCGCTGCTGGCAAAGGCGGCCGCAACAGCGGCGGCGGATCTTCACGCGGTGGCCGTAGCAATGGATCCGGTGGATTTAAAAGCGGCGGTCGCGGCACTTCCAGATAAAGTTAGTAGAGTTTTATAGATGAAACTTGTTACCATAGGGCAGTTAGCGCTGAAGCTAATGACCTATGGTAACCTTTATTTTATAGCGTGGAACATATTGATTTTTATTTTTAAATTAGGTTCTTAGTGAAACATTTATGAAAGAAAGCCTGTCTAATAGATAAATAGAATGTTCGGCTTCGAGGAGGAAGAACTTACAGATGTCAAAAAAATTTAAAATTATAATCTTGTTAATTGTCGTTATTGCTGTCGGTTGGGGAATAGGAAAGTACACGTCTCCTTCTGCTTCGGAGAGTAACGGTTCAAATATAAATGTGGGGGATAATCTTCAAGGTGAGCCTGGGGATACGGGGGAAAGTGATGGAGGGGGGATTACAGACCCGGCAGTAGCTGATCCATCGGATACACCAGATCCATCAGAACCCTCTAGTCCGCCTGAATCAGGCGGTGATAATGCAGGTAGTGTTCCAGATCCTATATCTGCAGAGCCTGATAGTATTACAGTGATGGTAAATAAGCAGTACGGTTTGCCTGATAATTATAAGCCAACGGATCTTGTCTATCCTGATGTCCGGTTTACATTCAAAGAGAAAATCGAAAAGCGTATGATGCGCAGCGAAGCCGCTAAAGCCTTGGAGAAGATGTTCGCAGGTGCAGAGGAAGACGGGATTTATTTAGCAGGCGTTTCTGCATACCGCTCACAGGCAACCCAGACGACTTTGTATAACCGTTATGTGGAGAGAGATGGGGAAGAAAAAGCCCGTACTTACAGTGCAGTCCCTGGCTATAGCGAGCATCAGACCGGGCTGGCTATTGATGTCTCGGGAAGTGATGGCAAGTGTGCCGCCGAGAGCTGTTTTGGTGGGACGAAGGAAGCCGAGTGGTTGGCCAAGCATGTAGGGGAATATGGTTTTATCATCAGATATCCTGAAGGTAAGCAAGACATTACCGGATATAAGTACGAGCCTTGGCATATCCGTTATGTAGGTAAGGACATTGCTGCCTATATCAATGAGAAGGATATTACGTTGGAAGAATATTATGACGCAATTCCGGTATCGAAATAACATAGACGCAGAGGGCAGTCCTATGAAATTTGTAGGGCTGCTTTTTCTATGGCAATAAAAAAAGTTCAGAAGTTGCATTCCCTTACAGTTCGGGTAAGATACGTAGTGTAGTCTAAGTACAAGGAAGGAAGGGGAATAAAGATGTCGATCTACAATTTTGCCGGCGTTACACCTTCGGGTAAAGAAGTGCCGTTTGCGGAGTATGAAGGTAAGGTGCTGCTGATTGCTAATACGGCTAGTAAGTGCGGGCTTACGCCACAGTATGGAGATCTTCAGAAACTATACGAACAGTATAGCGATCAAGGACTTGTAGTATTAGGATTCCCCTGCAACCAGTTTGCGGGCCAGGAGCCAGGTACGAGTGAAGAGGCTGAGGAATTCTGTCAGATTAATTATGGAGTTACCTTTCCGGTATTCGCCAAAGTTGATGTTAATGGACCGGATGCCAGCCCGCTTTTCAATTATTTGAAGGAGCAGCAGCCTGGTGCTGGAGACAGCAGCGACATTAGCTGGAATTTCACCAAATTTCTTATTGATCGCAGCGGCAATGTAGTAGCTCGTGTGGAGCCCAAAGAATCGCCGGAAACGATGAAACAACATATTGAGGCACTACTGTAGATCCATTATGGGGTCAGTTGCAGAGTGATCTTCCAAGTATCCCTTCGACTCGGTTTCGACCGATGCTCGCGGGGATTTTCTTTTTTTAAAGGATTAATGGAGATTGCCTTGAATTTTTATTGTGATAAATTATACTTGACGCTTTAAAAAGACGATGTATCCTTTGAAGAGAATATAGCAACTGAGCGAACATGCATAAAAAAGCGGAGTACAGCAGGATAATAACGGCAGGAGGGTTTTATACAAGCATGAAGTTAATTACAGAGGTAGCAGCACAAGCAGGAATCGACGAGCAGCATCTGGAACTATACGGAAAATATAAAAGCAAACTCTCACCTTCCTTATGGGAGGATATGAAAAACAAGCCAGATGGCAAGCTGGTTCTGGTCACTGCGGTGAATCCGACCCCTGCTGGCGAGGGTAAGACCTTAACAACCATCGGGTTGGCGCAGGCAATGAATGCAGCAGGAGTGAAGACCGTGGCTGCTTTACGTGAGCCCTCGCTTGGGCCTTGTTTAGGGATGAAGGGCGGCGCAACAGGCGGCGGAAAGTCGCAGATTGTTCCGGCTGATGAGATTAATTTGCACTTTACCGGTGACATTCATGCGGTAACTTCTGCGCATAATTTATTGTCCGCAATGATTGACAATCATATCTTCCAAGGCAATGAGCTGGGACTGGATCCGCAGCGTATCGTTTGGAAACGTGTCATGGATATGAATGACCGCAGCCTGCGCAGTATTGTGACAGGGCTGGGAGACGGAAATGGAGCCGTACGGGAAAGTGGCTTTCAGATTACAACGGCTTCTGAGATTATGGCTGTGTTATGCCTATGCGATAACCTCATGGATCTCAAGAAGCGTTTAAACCGTATTCTGATTGGTTATGACCAAGAGGGACAACCGGTAACAGCCGAGCAAATCGGGGCCGTTGAAGCGATGACAGCGCTGCTTAAGGAAGCAGTTAAGCCAAACTTGGTACAGACTCTGGAAGGTACGCCTGTTATTGTGCACGGGGGGCCGTTTGCGAATATCGCTCATGGCTGCAGCAGTGTTATTGGCACTCGTTATGCCCTTAAGCTGGGAGATGTTGTAGTCACCGAAGCAGGCTTCGGAGCGGATCTTGGTGCAGAGAAATTCATGGATATCAAATGCCAACAGGCCGGGTTAACCCCTTCTGCTGCTGTTCTTGTCGTAACTGTTAAGTCCTTAAAATATAACGGTGGTGTGCCTAAAGGCGAGCTTCTAACCGAGAATCGGACGGCGCTGCGCGCGGGATTGGTGAACTTAGAACGTCATGTAGAGAATCTCGGTAAATTTGGAGTCCCTGTTTTAGTTGCCATAAATCATTTTGAAGGGGACAGTGAGGGCGAGATTAATGATGTATTGGAGGCCTGCCGCAATTTAAACGTGCCGGCTGCGATCTCAAAAGTATGGGCGGAAGGTAGTGCAGGTGGACAGGAGCTGGCTTCTAAGCTGAACAAGCTCTTGGACAATAGTGGGCCGAGCCAGTTTGCTCCTCTGTATGAGAAGGATCTCGACATTTCATCCAAAATCAACAAAATTGTCCGTGAGATCTACCGCGGGGCAGAAGTGAACTTTTCTCCGGCGGCTAAGCGGAGTCTGGCGGTTATCGAGCGGCTTGGCCTAAATGATCTTCAAGTATGTTTGGCGAAAACGCCTTATTCCTTCTCCGACCAGCCTAGACTACTCGGAGCACCGGAAGGCTTTACGATTGGTGTCCGAGATATTACCCTTTCGCTTGGTGCAGGTTTTGCGGTAGTTATTACAGGCAATATCGTTACGATGCCAGGTCTGCCAGCTAAGCCAGCTGCTGAGGGACTATGGATGGATGAGGACGGAGAGATTCACGGTCTGGTGTAAAAGTGTTTTAATAAAAGGCTTCTCCTTGTTGGTATTAGAGGGGAAGCCTTTTTTTATGCTTCCTTTGGATTCCTGCAAATGCGGATCATAATGTACCTCCCACGTGGCAAAGCTAACGGAGTCGCATTCGGCAGCAGTGGCGGAAAAAAACTTAAAATTGTGAACAATATGAGGATATAGGTAAAAAAGACTTGTAATGTGATAAATATCACAATATAATCAGTTTATAAAGTGAAATAAATCACAACTAGCCCATTGTTGATCAGATTCCATCATTGATCGGTCATGCAAGTCAAATATATAACCCGATTGTCCATTTGAAGGAGGAAGAAATAATGAAAGTAGCTGTCATTGGATGTACCCATGCCGGAACCGCCGCAATTGTGAATACTGCTCAGCTTTACCCGGATGCCGAGATTACTGTATATGAGCGAAATGATAATATTTCCTTCTTATCCTGTGGAATTGCCTTGTATGTAGGTGGAGTGGTTAAAGACCCAGAGGGGCTATTCTATTCTTCACCAGAAAAGCTTGCAGAGCTTGGCGTAAAGACCAATATGCGTCATGAAGTAACTGCAGTGGATACGAAGTCCAAAACATTGCGTGTACGCAATCTGGAGACAGGCCGCGAGTTCGCTGACACCTACGATAAGCTGATTATGACTACAGGTTCATGGCCGATTGTGCCGAAGCTTGAAGGATTTGAACTCGAGGGGATTTTACTTTCCAAGAACTATGATCATTCCAACACTATTATAGAAAAAGCTAAACAAGCGAATAAAATCACCGTCGTCGGCGCTGGATATATCGGCGTTGAACTGGTGGAAGCTTTTCAAATGAATGGCAAGCAAGTTACGCTAATTGATGGTGAAGATCGCATTCTGAGTAAATATCTGGACCAAGAATTTACTGCACCGATCGAACAATCTTTTCAGGATCATGGGATTAAATTGGCACTGAATGAGAAGGTCAGCTCTTTTGCAGGCAAAGACGGTAAGGTAACAAAGGTTATTACAAGCAAAGGTGAGCATGAGACAGATCTGGTCATTCTCTGCATTGGTTTCCGTCCTAATACTGAACTCTTAAAAGGTCAAGTCGATATGCTGCCTAATGGTGCCATTGTAGTCAATAACTATATGCAGACTAGCTGCCCGGATGTATATGCCGCTGGCGACAGCTGTGCGATTCATTACAACCCTACAGGCAAACACGCCTATATCCCACTGGCAACCAATGCCGTGCGGATGGGAACCTTAGTTGCACGCAACTTGGTAACAGAGACCATTCCTTATATGGGTACACAAGGGACTTCGGGCATTAAGATTTATGAAGACAATATCGCTGCAACAGGGCTTACTGAAGAAGGAGCTAAGGCTGAAGGAATGGACGTAGAAACCGCCATGATTATTGATAACTACCGTCCAGAATTTATGCCCACCTTTGAGCAGGTTCAGTTAAAAGTAGTGTTTGATCGCGCCACACGCCGTATTCTCGGGGCTCAGATTATGTCCAAGATGGATCTGACGCAATCGATCAACACAGTGTCTGTATGTATTCAAAATCAAATGACAATCGACCAACTAGCCTTTATCGATTTCTTCTTCCAACCGCATTACAACAAACCTTGGAACTTCCTGAATACAGTAGGTCTTCAAGCGCTGCCGACAACAGTACCAAGCAAAGAGGCTGTAACGGTTTAAAAAGAAACGATAGTTTCTGAGTGATTCATCGACGAAAAAGACAACCTTATAAAGCTAGAAAAGCAGCGATTCTCCTGTAACAGGAGGATTGCTGCTTTTTTTTGTTAGGTGCAGAATGATTAGCTGCTTGGGTAGATGCAATCCAATGGCTTCGGTGATGGTAGCAAGCCAAATGTGCTCAAAAGTTACAGTTAAGGTGATTTGAGTCCGATGTCCGATAGCGAGCCAAATGTGCTGAAAAGCTACGTATAAGGTCAACTGAGTCCGATAGTACTGAGTCATCACCCTCCGCAGAATTTTTGGGACTCAGAAGCCGCTATATAGCAATTAATCACCTTTTGAGTGTGATTTCGGACTCCAATGCACCTATTACATAGAATGAGGTGCATCTAGTGTGTTTTTCGTGCTAATAGCGACTATGAGGTCCGATAGCGAGCCAAATGTGCTGAAAAGCTACGTATAAGGTCAACTGAGTCCGATCGTGCTGAGTCATCGCCCTCCGCAGAAGCTTTCGGACTCAGAAGCAGCTATTTAGCAAACAATCGCCTTTTGAGCGTGATTTCGGACTCCAGTGCAGCTATTACATAGAATGATGTACAACTAGTGTGTTTTTGGTGGCAATAGCGACTATGGGGTCCGATAGTGAGTCAAATGTGCTCAAAAGCTACGTATAAGGTCAACTGAGTCCGATCGTGCGGAGTCATCACCCACCTCAGAATTTTTCGGACTCAGAAGCCGCTATTTGGTAATTAATCACCTTTTGAGTGTGATTTCGGACTCCAATGCAGCTATTACATAGAACGAGGAACAACTAGTGTGTTTTTCGTGCCAATAGCGACTATGGGGTCCGATAGTGAGTCAAATGTGCTCAAAAGCTACGAATAGGGTCAACTGAGTCCGATCGTGCTGAGTCATCGCCCTCCGCAGAAGCTTTCGGACTCAGAAGCAGCTATTTAGCAAACAATCGCCTTTTGAGCGTGATTTCGGACTCCAGTGCAGCTATTACATAGAATGATGTACAACTAGTGTGTTTTTGGTGGCAATAGCGACTATGGGGTCCGATAGTGAGTCAAATGTGCTCAAAAGCTACGATTAGGGTCAACTGAGTCCGATCGTCCCAATAGCGACTATGGGGTCCGATAGCGAGCCAAATGTGCTCAAAAGCTACGAATAGGGTCAACTGAGTCCGATCGTGCTGAATCAACGCCCTCCTCAGAATTTTTCGGACTCAGAAGCCGCTATTTGGTAATTAATCACCTTTTGAGAGTGATTTCGGACTCCAGTGCAGCTATTACATAGAACGAGGAACAACTAGTGTGTTTTTGGTGCTAATAGCGACTATGGAGTCCGATAGCAAGCCAAATGTGCTCGAAAGCTACGAATAGGGTCAACTGAGTCCGATGTCCGGGTGTGGGCCGAATATGCTCAAAAGCTACGATTAGAGTCATCTGAGTCCGATAGAATGCCGATAGTGAGGTATGACTACAGTGAGGTATAGCTACAGTGAGATCTTGCTGCATATAAGGACAACTGTGTCCGATAGCTGCTGCGTACGCTCAAATGTAATCCAACGAAACAAGATATGCTGGCTTAGCCGGTCATACACAAACTTCTATTTGTGCTCAGGTCGCAGTAAATTTGACATGTCAGTGAAAACTTTCACTTAGTTTTCTCAAAGTGATAATTATCACGTTAATGTGTTTTACGACACGCTACAATGGTCATAAAGGAACAAATTTGAAGTAAATAGATGAAGGGGATAGGAACCATGGCTTATAGCAAACCGCAGCAAATTGCCGAAGTAACTGTAGAGAACGGCATAAAAAAAGCTCATAATCCGCTAAGTACCGTACTTATTCTGGGCTTTTTGGGAGGAGCGTTTATTGCGCTCGGGTTTTTATTAGATATTCGCGTCATTGCTGGCGCACCACAGGAATGGGGTTCCATTGCTAACTTTATCGGAGCCGCAGTCTTCCCCGTTGGGCTGATCATGGTACTCCTTGCAGGTGGAGAACTGCTGACAGGGAATATGATGGCCGTGCCGCTCGCTTTTATGGCTAAGAAGATTTCTTTCTGGGAAGTTGTGAAGAATCTTTTGCTCATTACGATTAGTAATCTGGTAGGGGCATTATTTGTAGCTTATTTCTTCGGTCATGTGGTGGGTTTAACTTCAGAGGGTGTGTATTTAGAAAAATTGGTGGATATGGCTGGTCATAAAATCGATGCAGAATTCTTTCCGGCATTTGTTTCGGGTATCGGCTGTAACTGGCTCGTTGCGCTGGCCGTATGGCTCTCCTATGGAGCAGATAACTTCAGCGGCAAAATCCTTGGTATTTGGTTTCCAACGATGGCCTTTGTTGCGATCGGATTCCAGCACGTTGTAGCTAACATGTTCCTAATTCCAGCAGCTATTTTTGAAGGTTATTATTCATGGGGGCAATACTTCACTAACTTTGTTCCCGTCTGGCTCGGCAATCTAACGGGTGGAGCAATATTTGTCGCAGCTGCCTATTGGATGGCATACTTGCGTAAAGCACCTACGGCTATTCAATCCGTAGATAACATGTCCGGCAGCAGTGTCAAAAAACACGCTTAAGCTCGTCTTATAGAGCACTCCATAGAACATTCAAGGTCTGCCTTATTGGTGGCGTTAATGTTTTAGGGGTGCTTTTTGTTATGTAGACACAAAAAAATCCGCCGTGATATATCCGCGCTCGGGGGAACGAAATCGGATCACGGCGAATTTTGAAGGGGGAGTGTTTCTAGGCTCTATTACCCCGTCTTTCTAAAAGCGAATCAGTTTCTTCTTGTTTAGTTTGCTTTACGGACGACAGCCACGGCTTTAAAATAAGAATAGATATTAGAACTAGGGAGGACTGCGGACGTGAACCCCAAGGGAGACGGGATATTTCATGCGATATGCGCGTCTTATCCTCTAGATTTCATGCGTACTTTATCACGATAAAACGTCAATGTGTATGCTTGCTCATAGCCCTGTTTTGGGATGATACTGGATGAATTAATGACACATATATAACAGGGGATGTACACTACTTATGAAGTTTTTACAGGCATATCCAAAAGAAGTGAAAATATTTCTAATTGCCAGCCTAATTAACGCAACAGGTAGTGCGCTGATGTGGCCGCTCGTTACGATGTATGTATTTGATGAGCTTGGACGCAGCATGTCAGATGCTGGACTGGTGATTCTTATTCAATCGGTTGGTGGGATCGTGGGTCAACTACTCGGGGGCTCACTCTATCATAAGGTAGGCGTTAACCGGCTGATTGTCGGAGCGCTCGCCATGAATGCTTTGGCACTGTTCACCTTGCCGGCAGCTAGTAACAACTGGACGTTATTTATGGTAGCAATGGGACTGGTAGGATTATTTAATTCCTTATCATTACCTGCCATTCAGGCATTTATCGGCTTTCGTTTCACGAAGCAGCGTGGTGAGCTGTTTAATGTTATTTATGTCGCCAATAATATTGGTGTAGCACTGGGGACGGCATTAAGTGGTTTTTTGGCCGATATTTCCTATATGCTAAGCTTTGTAATGAATGGTGTAACTTCGGCGGTATTTGCGGGTTTCTTTTTTATATATCTGAAGAAAATCGGTGGAGAACCTGCGCATGAGGTAATGGGGCATCAGAAGAATGAACCAGAGAAACAATCCACGTGGAAGCTAATGGGGCATACTCGTATTTATCTTTATATGGGGATCGGTTCTTTGTTCCTGCTTCTCGGTAACTCTATCTGGAATACAGGGGTATCTCCGTTCATTATTTCAGAGGGCTGGCCTAAGAAAACTTATGGTTTTCTCTGGACACTGAACGGTATTTTGATTTTTGCAGCTCAGCCATTGGTAACAATGATTAAGCGCTGGTTCGCGTCTACCTCAACGGCGCAAATGACTGCAAGTGCCCTGTTTTATTTGGGTGGCTATGCGTTTCTTTTGTGGATGCCTAATTATCCTGGCTTAGTGCTCGGAATGGTGCTTGCTACACTGGGAGAAATGCTGATTTCTCCAGCGATGCCATCCTTTATCTCGGATCATGCGGGGCGCAGCGCACCATTTTATTTGGGACTAAGCGGAGGGATAGGTGCAGTCGGGAGAGTCATTGGCCCTTACTTCATGGGCAGACTGTATGATAGCGGTGGTTTGGCACCGACAGCCTGGCTGGCCTGTGCGATGGCGCTGCTGTCTGTAGGATTTTTCGTCATCCATTCTTTAGTCAATCGTAAAGGTCATTCGTTAGAGCGGTCCGTAAGATAACTATACACAGTGGATTCCAACATCTGCTGTGAATTCTATAGAGGTGCAAGGCAAGGGGTGTACATCTTATGAAACAAATCAACAAGGCAAGGTTAACTATTAGACCCTCAGAGATTAAAGACGTGCGAGAACTGATTGATCTGGACCATCTGATTTGGACAGAGGACACTAGCCCGGGACCTATGTTGTGGCGCTCACAAGAGGATTTCTTGCTGAATGCTCCTCCGGGCTCTCAGCTCGTAGCGCTACAAGATGACAAGCTATGCGGATATGTCGGGTTTGGCTGCCCTAGTAGAATGGAGAGCAACCGGCATGTGTGCGAGGTTAATATTGCTGTTCATCCGAACTATCAACGTTTAGGCATCGGCCGGCAGCTCATGGAAGCCATTAAGGAACATGCTGCGGTGCATGCTATTCGTAAGCTTCGCCTGCGTGTATTATCCTGTAATGAATCAGCGATTTCTTTTTACCGGAAATGCGGTTTTGTGGAAGAGGGACGTCTGCGGGAGGAGTTTTATCTTGGCGGCCGTTATGTGGATGAGATATTTATGAGCTGTATGCTGACAGGAGGAACTGGATATGGAGATCGTCTCGCTTAATGTCGGTCGGCCGGTGACGGTGGATTATCGGGGAAAACCTTTGGAGACCGGAATTTATAAAACACCTGTAGAAGGATCAGTTCAGCTTCATACCAATGGATTTGTTGGAGATGGTCAGGCAGATCTTAAACATCATGGAGGTCCTGACAAGGCGGTGTGCGCCTATCCCATTGAGCACTATCCTTATTGGGAACAGCAGCTGGGAAAGAAACTGGAGTACTCGGCTTTCGGAGAAAATATCACCACAACGGGTCTGCTGGAGACAGAGGTGTGTATTGGCGATGTATATGAAATAGGCACCACTCTGCTTCAGGTTAGCCAGCCACGATACCCTTGCTTCAAAATCTCACAAAAGCATGGACCCGCAGATCTCCCGGCTCAAGTTCTGGATACAGGGTATAGCGGATTTTACTTGCGTGTACTTCGTGAAGGAATGATTTCAACCGGCGATGCAATTGTCAAAAAAGAAAACGGAGACAGCAATGCGTCTGTGGCGCATGTACTGCATTTAATGCAGGTTGGGCTGCAAGAGGAAGCTGCTCTGGCAGAGCTTGTGAAGCTGGAAGCCCTCTCAGCCGTAGTACGGAACAAGTTTCGAAAACAGCTGGGTATGCCAGAGATCTAATCTTGGTCTGCTCAATAAAATAAACCTGGGGGCGTATGCCAGCCAGGTTTATTTCTGCTTGCGTGTTTGTTTAACTTTGCTTTGCTTAAGTAACTTAGCCGAGCAGCTGCCACTCACTACGTAATAAACCATATACGGCGTGATTCACGTAGCCATCGGGCAGCTTTTCTGCCTGTCTGATCACACCTTCGAGCACAAACCCAAGCCGTTCAGGAATTGCCCGGCTAGTTACGTTGGCGGTCGCGCAGCGAATTTCTACCCGCTGCAGCTCCATTTCCAGCAGTGCGTAGTCTACTAGAACTCGGCAGGCACTGGTCATATAACCTTTGCCTTCATAGCCATCACCAAGCCAATAACCAATCCCTACGGAACGGTTATGCCAGTCAATCTGGTGATACCCAATGACACCGGCGAGCTCGCCGCGGACCCAAAGTCCAGCAGTGAAGGCGCCATTGTCGGTGCCTTGTTTTATAGCATTTTTAATGAAATTAAGGGTGTGATCCTGTTCCGTAACGGCATCAACCCAAGGAAGCCATTGCCTAAGTCGTTCCCGCGAGCGCTCCACTAACGCGAATATGTGCCTAGCATGCTCAGGCATGAGTGGCTTTAAGATAAGCTCTTCGTCGATGACATAATTAAACAAGCGGTTGCCTCCTTTTCGGCACAAGGCCTTATGTATGATTATGGATTTTTTCTTATGATTATCATGCTACTCTATCGCCCGCAGAGAAGTCAAAAGGTCTAAAGATGCTAAAAATTGATCCAGGCCATGTGCCCCCTTTTATTGAACAATCTACAGTTAACGGGTATATTAGTAGGAAACATGTTTATACAAGAAGTAGTGTAACACTACAGAACGAAAGGTTGATAGCTGTGGAGAACCGTACTACCCCCTCCAATTTTATTAAAAATGTTATTACCGAAGACCTCCGTACGGGTAAAGTAAAAGAAGTTGTCACACGCTTTCCGCCGGAGCCGAACGGTTACTTACATATCGGACATGCCAAGGCGATTTGGATTAACTTTACACTGGCGGACGAGTTCGGTGGCAAGACTAACCTAAGATTTGACGACACGAATCCTGCCAAAGAAGATACGGAATATGTGAACTCCATTCAGGAAGATGTAAAGTGGCTGGGTTATGAATGGGAAGAGCTGCGTTTTGCATCGGATTATTTTGAGGAAATGTACAAACGTGCCGAATTATTAATTACTAAAGGTAAAGCTTATGTAGATGACCTCAGCGCGGATGAAATTCGCCAATTGCGGGGAACGCTGACGGAGCCAGGACAGAACAGCCCACATCGTGAGCGCGGCATCGAAGAGAATTTGGATCTGTTCCGCCGTATGCGGGCAGGGGAATTCAAAGATGGTGAGAAGGTTCTTCGTGCCAAGATCGATATGGCTTCACCAAATATTAATCTGCGTGATCCTGTCATCTATCGGATTACTCATGCGCATCACCATAATACAGGGGATAAATGGTGCATCTATCCGATGTATACATTCGCTCATCCACTTGAGGACGCTATTGAAGGAGTGACTCACTCCCTTTGTTCGCTTGAGTTTGAAGATCAACGCCCATTTTATGATTGGGTCGTAGCGGAATGTGAGATGCCTTCTGTTCCGCATCAATATGAATTCGGCCGTCTGAATCTCGCTCAAACCATGACTAGTAAACGTAAGCTAAAGCTACTGGTAGACGAAAAACATGTGGATGGCTGGGACGATCCGCGGATGCCAACGATCTCCGGCCTGCGCCGCAGAGGATATACGCCGGAAGCGATTCGTAAGTTCGTGTTCGAGGCAGGGATTTCCAAGAGTCAGGGTCTAGTGGACCTGCAAATGCTGGAGCACTTTATCCGGGAAGACCTTAAGTTAACTGTGCCTCGCACTATGGCTATACTTCGTCCGCTTAAGGTTGTTATCACCAATTATCCGGAAGGCCAAACAGAATGGCTTGAAGCGGAAAATAATACAGAGAATGAAGAAATGGGCGTACGCCAAATTCCGTTCTCTCGTGAGATTTATGTTGAGCGCGACGACTTTATGGAGAATCCGCCCAATAAATATTTCCGCTTGTTCCCCGGCAATGAAGTACGCCTGAAGCATGCTTATTTCATCAAATGTAATGAAGTCATTAAAGATGAGAATGGCGAGGTTGTTGAACTGCATTGTACGTATGATCCGGAAACAAAGAGTGGCAGTGGATTTACAGGCCGCAAGGTAAAAGGTACTCTGCACTGGGTAGAAGCTAGTCAAGCTGTGCCTGCAGAATTCCGTTTATACGAGCCACTGATTTCTGCTGAAGAAGTAGATGAAGCTGCAGAAGTTGAAGGTCTGGATTCCACGGTAGAGAAAGCGGAGCCTAGCTTCTTGGATCAGCTTAATCCTAAATCCATTGAGATCTTACAAGGTTTTGTGGAACCCGCGCTTAAGGACAGTGTGGCTCAGGATAAATTCCAGTTTTTCCGTCATGGCTATTTTAATGTAGATAGCAAATATTCGGCGCCTGGGCATCTCGTATTCAATCTTATCGTTTCACTGAAGAGTTCATTTCAGCCTCCAAAACAAGGCTAACACTTGATTCGTTCAGGTTCTTTATAATAAAACAGGCTCAAACGTCCCGTTTAGGTACGTTTGAGCCTGTTTTTTATATTTTCGCTTATAATATTTCGATGTGAGAGAGTTCTTCCTCATCCTCTGTAGGGGGCCGGTAGCCTCCACGGTTTACAAAGAGCCACATGAAAGTAAAGCCTAGCGTTCCAAACAGTGTCAAGAAGACACCCGCTTGATACATGCTCTGTGCACCTAGATTCTGATACATCCACCCACCGAGAACTCCTCCAACAATACCGGCTATACCGCTCCAAGTCAGTGTGTAGAGTGCTTGTCCTGAAGCACGGTAAGGTCTTGGAATAAGAAGCATGGTCAGTTGAGTGCCTACATAGAAGAAACCACCAAATGTTATGCAGTGTAAAATTTGAATGAGCACTACTTGGAGGGCTGTAGTCGCGTCCGCCATGAACCACCATCGTAGTACGAATAAAGCGCTAACCAGCGCAAGCCAGCCGAGCAGAACGGATATTTTACGTTTAAGGAATCGGTCGCAGAGAACAAATACACCCACTTCCAAAATAGAGGAGAGGAATACTGCGAGACCAATCATTCCCTTGGAGCCGCCTAGATCCGTAATATACAAAGACATGAATGTAGTGTTCATGGTGTTCGGTATGGAAACTAGGATACCAAACAATATGAAACACAAGAAAAAGGGATTATAAATTAGCTTGCTGAAGCCTCTATAAGGCATGGGAGCCATGCCAATGGTATGGTTAAGTTTCGGTAATGCAAGAATGGATAACATTGATGCACATAGTAAGCCTGCAAATAGATAGGACAAGATAGATACACCAGCCCAGTCAAGGACCAATCCGGCGGCAATTGCAATTAGTGCCCACCCCAATGAACCCCAAAGCCGAAAAGAACGGAAGCGATAGTTAGTTCCGTCAATATAGCTGAGAATCATCGTATTGCTCTGAGCAAATAACGGTCCTTGGAAGAAATAGAACAAAAGAATGGAGATGTAGATCATCTCATATGTATTTGCCCGAAACATAAGCTGGGATAACACTAACGTTCCGATTAACATAAGCAAAACGATTCGCCGGATATTCTGGTATCGGTCAGTCCAGATCGCCCAGAATGGATTTGCAAAGATGGATACTAGCGCACCCATAGAGAATACGGCACCGATCTCTAATTTGTTCATCCCTACATCCAGCAGGTATAGTTGAAAGAAGCTGGAGAAGAGGACCATGGTTCCGTATACAAAAAAATTGAACCATTTTAAAGACGTGAAAGAAGATGGATAGTTAACGCCTTTCCGCAAATGCGTCACTCCTTTCCCACTAGATGTCTTGCATGGATATACTGACCAATATTAGGCCCTTCTATCACTGTAACACGTGTTGAAAAGGGATACAAACTTCCTTTTTTACTTTTTTACATTTTTTTAACGTTTATTTAAATTTGATCCGCTAAGTGACAAAAAACGCATATAACAAGTTTGCAGGTGGCAGAAATGTTAAGAGATCGCTCCTCCTTACTAGGAATATGCCTGAGGATTACCCTATCTACGTCGTACAAAAGCGGATCAACGGGTTTAACTTCAGTTTACAATTCAGGGCTAGGATGGGGTTAAGCGAAACAGAGATGATACACTCTTCTCGCAGAGTCACCAAGAAAAGGGGAGTTTTTGCATGAGAAAATCCGAAGCTAAGGGGAAAACGGCGCTGAAGCCATTCCTCACATTATTAAAAGAGACCAAGCCTTCATACGGCTTATTGGCAATAGCCATTGCACTAAGCATGATCTCGACATTGGTTAGTCTGGTGATCCCAATGTTCACCAAAAATCTGGTGGATGGCTTTTCTTTGGCCTCCGTCAGCAAGCTGCAAATTGCGGGTATAGCGGGTGCTTTTATCGCGCAGACGATCGCCGGGGGAATTTCCATCTATCTGCTGAATTACGTGGGCCAGAAGATGGTTGCAGGTCTACGTGACCGGTTATGGCGTAAATTTTTAGTATTGCCAGTAGCTTATTACAATGATAATCGAACAGGAGAAAGCGTCAGCCGGATGACGAATGATACAGGGATCATCAAAACGCTGATTTCTGAACATCTGGCCAGCTTATTTACCGGAGTGATTTCCATTGTGGGCTCCATTGCTGTGCTGTTATTTTTAAATTGGAAGATGACGCTTGTTCTATTCACCGTTCTTCCACTATCTGCGTTGATTCTGGTGCCGCTTGGACGGCAGATGTACAAAATCTCCAAAGGCATGCAGGACGAAACAGCCTCTTTTACCGCGACACTTAGTGGTGTATTGTCAGAAATCCGTCTGGTCAAATCCTCGGGTGCAGAGAAAAAAGAGTACGAAGCAGGCAAAACCGGAATTATGAACCTGCTCTCCTTTGGTATTCGTGAAGGCAAAATCAGCGCTATGATCAGTCCACTTGTCTCTTTTGTTTTTATGATGTTACTTGTGGTCATTATCGGTTATGGCGGAATGCAGGTATCTTCCGGGGCTTTGACAGCTGGAGAGCTGGTAGCCTTTATCCTGTATCTTATTCAGATTATTATGCCGCTTACTCAATTGACCACGTTCTTTACACAGATTCAGAAGGCTAAAGGGGCATCAGAGCGCATTATTGAAACCCTGGCAGCAGAAGAGGAGGTATATGAGGGCCAGGAAGAGGCGAACGGTGCAGAAGGTCCTATCTCGGTAGAAGATCTAAGCTTTGGATATAAAAATGGTGAGAATGTGCTAACCGATGTAAGCTTTCGGATGCTTCCGGGTCAGGTGACGGCTATTGTTGGACCGAGCGGGGGCGGCAAGACTACTTTATTTTCACTGCTCGAACGATTCTATGAGCCTCAGAAAGGTATGGTTAAGTTAGGTGATAAACCAGTGTCAACCTTCTCTTTACGCTCATGGCGGAAACTGATCGGGTATGTCTCACAGGAAAGCCCATTATTGGCAGGTACGATTGCTGAGAATTTAACCTATGGATTGGATCGCGACGTTAGCATGGAGGAGATGCGTGCAGCAGCAGCAATGGCTTATGCAGATGGCTTTATCGATGAGCTTCCTGAAGGATATAATACGGATGTTGGTGAGAGAGGTGTGAAGCTCTCAGGTGGACAGCGGCAACGGATTGCTATTGCTAGAGCGCTGCTGCGGAATCCAAAGATTCTTATGCTTGATGAGGCTACCTCCAGTCTGGATAGCCAATCAGAGGCCGTAGTACAGAAAGCACTGTCCAATTTGATGAAGGGCCGGACTACGATTGTAATTGCGCACCGTTTGGCTACTGTTGTAAATGCTGAGCAGATTATTTTTATGGAAAAGGGCCAGATTACCGGGATGGGAAGACATGAAGAACTGCTGGAAAACCATGAGCTGTATCGTGAATTTGCCACCCAGCAGCTGCAGATGAATAACCTTGAGATTCAAGACAATAAAGAGGAGGCTCCAGTGATACATGACAAAAATACTAGTAGCGGACGACGATCCGCACATCCGCGAATTGGTAGAAGTATTTCTGAGAGCTGAGGGGATGGATGACATCTATGGAGCTTCTGATGGACTGGAGGCTCTTCAGATTCTGGAGAGCCATAACATAGACTTAGCCATTATTGATGTGATGATGCCCAATTTGGATGGCTGGGAGCTGTGCCGGAAGATGCGCCAAACTTATGATTTTCCGATATTGATGCTGACGGCTAAGGGTGAGACCTCCCAAATTGTGAAGGGCTTTGAACTGGGAAGTGATGACTATCTCGTCAAACCCTTTGAGCCAGTGGTGCTTATTGCGCGAGTAAAGGCGCTGCTCAAACGTTACCAAATCTCTGCTGCACAAAGTGTGGGGATCGGCCGGCTGCGAATGAATCGTAAAACCTACGAGGTATCCTCAGAGTATGGAGAAGTCACCTTGCCGCTTAAGGAATTTGAGCTGTTGTTTAAGCTGGGCAGCTATCCGGGGCAGACATTGACTAGAGACAGGCTGATCGAAGAGATATGGGGTTATGATTTTGAAGGGAATGAGCGGACGCTCGATGTGCATATCAACCGTTTACGCGAACGGTTCGCTCCAGATAAATACGGGTTTGTTATTCGTACCATCCGCGGATTAGGCTATCGGCTGGAGGCAGAGGCATGAACCGGTTTAAGGAGCTTCTTAAGCGGATTGGGATGACTTTTATTTACTTCGGTGGCGTTGGGATTAGCTGGAGTGCAGCTTATTTCTTGATGAACTGGATATATGGCAGGGTTGGACGCCCCTCTTCGGAGTATTTGACCCAGTTAATCGGCGTGATGGTCGGAATTGTGATTTTGTTCATGATGGCATTGGTAACCTCCAAGTTATTCCGGGGCTGGGAACGTGTTTTTTATAAATCAATTATCGAAGGTTTAGGGCGTATTGCTAAGGGTGATTTCAATGTGGTACTCGATAATACTAAGGACTATGGTGATTTTGGTGAGATTGTAGAGAGCATCAACGTAATGGCCAGCGAACTGAGTCAGATGGAGACCATGCGTCAAGACTTTATCTCTAATGTATCGCATGAAATTCAATCTCCGCTAACCTCTATCCGCGGCTTTGCTCTTGCGCTGCAAGATGAAACTTTGAGTGTGAAGAGCAGGAGGCACTACCTTAATATTATCGTGGCTGAGAGTACCCGTGTATCTGGGCTCAGTGATAATTTATTGAAGCTGTCCGCGCTTGAATCGGGCAATTTTCCGTTTGAAAATCAGATTTACCGCCTGGATAAGCAGCTTAGAGATACGATTCTGGCTTCTGAACCACAGTGGTTGGAGAAAAATATAGAGGTAGAGGCTGAACTGGAAGAAGTGAATGTATCTGCTGTAAAAGATTTAATGAGCCAGGTCTGGACCAATCTACTGCATAACAGCATCAAGTTTACTCCGCAGAACGGTTACATCCATATTAGCCTTCGCATGGTGGATGAGCAGGTAGAGGTGGAGATTCAAGATAGCGGGATTGGCATCTCGGAGGAAGATCTGCCTCGGATCTTCGAGCGTTTCTATAAGGCAGATAAAGCTAGAACCGCAAGTGGTGGCGGTAGTGGACTGGGTCTGTCACTGGTTAAAAAAATCGTTGAGCTGCATGAAGGTAAGGTAACTGTACATAGTCGTCCGGGGGAAGGAACCGCCTTTAAGGTGAGCTTGCGAGTACGAAAGAAATAAACTTGCTGTATGTGAAAAACAGCTGAAGCTGGTATTCTGGGTGGATTCGAGGATAACACCTTCCGTCCTGAGAATAATGCCACAAGAGCCGAGGCAGGAGCGACTATTTATAAGCTGCTCGAAGCTCTGTCTCTCTAATAGTGATTGAATAGTTCATCGCTAAGCTTTAAACCAAACGCCGCTTTCCCAGATTGTTCAGTGGGAAAGCGGCGTTTTTTGTATTTATGAAATTAAAAGAGGAACTATAATACCGGGATGGACGTTTATCCACCAATTTGAGACATGCGCCGAGCTGTCGGCGTGTGGCTTTGTGCTTTTTTCTCCAGAGCTAAGGCCATTTCATGGTTATGAGGTTTGTTGCCCAGCGCTTTCCGGAATAAGGCCTGCACAGCAGCAGGATCGCTTATTAAAGGACGGACATTGTATTCATCTGCCCAATACAGGCAAGCTTTGATGTGCCCATCTGCGGTAAGTCTCAGGCGGTTGCAATTATCGCAGAAGTGATCGCTCACCGGATGAATCAGGCCGAATGTACCAGGGGCTCCAACAACCCGCCGATTCTGGGAAGGGCCATTCCCGGAGGGCATTTCTGCTGCTTCCGTTTCCCAACCAGCCTCAGTACAAGCTTCTACAACCCTTTCCAGAGGCAGATAAGTTTGGCGCCAAGCATCAGTAGCACTGCCAATCGGCATGTATTCTATAAAGCGTACATTTAGAGGACTCTCCAGCGTAAGGGAGATGAAGTCTTTGATTTCGTCGTCATTAATTCCTTTCATCAATACAACGTTAAGCTTTATCGGTTGAAGTCCGGCGGCTTGTGCGGCCTCGATCCCCTTTAATACCTTGGCGACTTCACCGCCACGAGTAATCATAGAAAATCGATCCTGCCGTAAAGAGTCTAGGCTGATGTTTACCCGTGACAGACCAGCCTCTTTTAACAGCGCGGCTTTGGCTGGTAGCATTAAACCATTTGTAGTCAGCGAAATATCTTCTATACCTGGAATCGCGGATATCATCGCAACAAGCTTTTCCAGATCTTTGCGGACAAGAGGTTCTCCGCCAGTTAGTCGTACTTTACGTAATCCAAGAGGGGCTAGCGACTTAACGACTGCGGTAATTTCCTCGTAACTTAGAATCTCGTCCTGCGGTTGGAATTGCATCCCTTCCGCTGGCATACAATAGATGCAACGCAGGTTGCAGCGGTCGGTAACCGAAATGCGGATGTAATCGTGTAAACGTCCAAAAGGGTCCGTCAGCGGCTCCATGGCGTTGCTCCCTTCCTTTAAATCTGGCTGATAAATTGCTCTTAAATTTTCTCGTATAAACGCCTAACGTCACTAACAGGATAGAACGCGAAGATGTTTATACTTGTTTAGAATTTTAAAGATTGCTTGGATTCACGTCAATGAGCAAAGTTCTGGACGACAGGGTTTCATTACATAAAACTGGACAAACTAGATAAGAAGATAACGCATATTGAACAACGAAAAGTGTGACAAAAGTACGACAAATAAAGTTTTTAGACATAGAATGCTCACGGAAAGCGCTTTTAATTTCCGATATAATCTAGGTGCGGATTAGTTTTAACGTTCACTTTTGCGAAAACAGATAGGATACCGGAAACCGCACGTCGGTAATGTGTGTGACGGAGAGTGACCGGGAAACCATTGAGGAGGATTTGCAAAATGAGTACACATACTGTTCCATCGCTCACCGTTCCGGAGGCTTTTAGCCGTTGGTTGGAAAGTCGGGGATTAATATATCAGCTTTTAGTGGATTTTTTGGGTAGAAAACCATCACTCTCTCTAGTGGCTCAATGGAGCCGCCATCGCCAGATGAGTGTAGCGGCAGAGATGACAGAAGGCGGTCGGGAGCTGAAGCGCTATTTGAGTCAGGAACCGAACAAGCTGCCAATGATATGCGAGAAAGAGAGCAAAGAATATAAACGGCTTATGCAAGAACAGTCCGTTAGTTCTTTTAAATTGCGCGAAGCAGCGATTTTAGGTCGTTCGGAGGATTTCTGCAACGTGCTTGCAGATGTGTACACCTCCGCTGGAATTGTATTCAATAAGTGTAATGGTGAAGCCGATGATCATATTGCTATTGAGCTCGAATTTATGGCAGTCATGCATGAGCGTATGCTTTACAATAGTTTTTCAATAAGAAGTGCTATGGAGCTGCTTGATATTCAGGAGTCCTTTTTGGAAAAGCATCTACTTCAATGGACACCGCAGTTCTGTCAGAAACTAAATGCAGCAACAGATAGTCCGCTATATCTAGGCCTCTCTCATATGCTTGAGGAGTTTCTGCCACTTGATCTGCAAATGCTTCGTTCCTGGAGAGCTTCATTGGAGAGCAGTGCAGCTACAAGCATTTAATATTAGAAAGCCCGACCTATCCATTAGGCCGGGCTTTTGCGTGCTGAGCATGGGGAAAAGAATCGTTGTGAAGCACTAAATGATGATTAACTGAAGCACCGATAGACTAATTGGGCAATTTCTCCCTGAAATTCTGGGGTTTTCAGTCATCAGACTAATAATTAGGGAAAAGCTCCCTTAAGTTTAGCTGTTTCGATGGTAATTAAAGAAATTCCCCTTATTATCAGGGAGGAATTCCCTAATTTCGTGCATTTAGAGCGAATATCAGCTTTTTTCAGGGAGTTTTTCCCTAATTAGTTTAAGATCCACTCCGCACATCGTACAAACACAGAACGCAGTAAACACAAATGTATGCCGTCCAAACGACCAACGCAGATCACCGCCGTATATCACACATCGCAAACACCCACCATAAATTGCACATCGTTCACCGCTCTTCGTATATCATCCAGCGCTCACGGTACATCGCCCTCCGCTACGCACAAACGCACATCATCCACCGCTCTCCACACACCGTTCAACCTAATGGCATAGAACACCACTAGGCGTGGCGCACAGTCTATTTGCTAAAGTAAGAATCCAATGTACAGCCTATTTTCTAAAAAAAGAAGCTGCCTCATAAGTAGAATTCACTACTTTGGAGACAGCCTCTTGTTTAAATCTAATTTACTTGTTCACATCATAGTTCTAATCAATTACCTTTTTGCTGCGGAATTTCATCAGGAATTCATACACGACTGGCACTACTACAAGTGTCAGCAGCGTGGAACTGACCAAACCACCGATTACGGTCACGCCGAGCCCCTTAGAGATAATTCCTGCACTGTTTTCAAGTCCAGTAACCAATGGCAGCAATGCACCAATCGTTGCAAGGGCAGTCATCAGGATTGGACGTAAACGTGTGCCACCTGCTTCAAGCAAGGCCTGACGCGTAGTGAGTCCTTCTTTTTCCTTATGAATAACGCGGTCGATGAGGACAATCGCATTCGTTACTACGATACCAATCAACATCAGCGCACCCATGAGCGAGGACACGTTTAAGGTTTCCCCAGCGATCAGCAGGGCAACGAGTACCCCAATCACTGTGAAAGGAAGTGAGAACAGGATAGCGAATGGTGCTAATCCACCGCCAAATGTAACCACAAGCACGAAGTATACGATGGCAATAGCGGCCGCCATAGCAATTCCTAATTGACCAAACGTATCATTGATCTGCTCGGTTACACCGCCGAAGGTAACAGTTACACCATCAGGCAATTCCATAGCATCTACTTTTTCTTTCACGCTGTTCGAAGCGCTATTCACGTCACTCGAAATAATTTCGGCAGTAACATCTACCTTCATTTTACCGTCCATACGAGTAATCGAGTCAGGGGAGGAGCCATTTTCAATTTTAGCGACTTGCCCGATTGGCACGGAAATGCCTAGTGGCGAAGTCAAAGTAGCCTCTTCCATTTCTTTAATGCTCTTATACGTTTCTTTATCTGTTTCGATATAGACTTTGTAGTTCTTGCCGTCCAATTCTACTTCTGTGAGCACTGGACGTGTGCCTGCTGGACTCAGCTTCATCGCAATTTGTCCGGCTGTAAGTCCAAGGGAGCTAAGCTTCTGTTGATCCGCTACAATCGTATATTGATCGTAAGCTTCCTTGAGACTTGTTTCTGCGTCTTTGAAATTAGTGGTGTCAGCCTGTACGATTGAGGCAATCTCATCCGCGACTGGCTTCAGCTGATCCAGTTCATCTCCGAATACATTCACGGTCAGAGTGCTTCCACCCATGCCTCCACTCATCAGAGCGGACATGTCACCCCATACACCATCTGGCACTTCTGCGGTCAAACCTTCAATAAGCTTCTCTTTAACAGCTTCGAAATCAGGAGTATCACTATCATAAACGATGAAAAATAGTCCTGAATTGCTGGATCCACCCATACCCATCGGGCCTCCACCGCCGATGGAATATTGCATTTTGTCTATATGCTTCTGCGCTAAAATGTATTTTTCAGCTTTCAGACCTTGTTCTTGAACTTCCTCAATCCGTTGTCCAGCCTTTGGTGAATAAGTAAGCATTACAGTTTTATCCTCTTGGGATGGCATGAAGCTTACACCAATAGGCTTGATTAAGAATAAGCTGCCCGCAAGGAGAAGAACGGCAACTCCAAACGTAACGAGTTTATGAGAAAGACACCAGTTCAGAATCTTTTGATAACCAGCAGAAAGTTTGTCTGGTTTCTCGCTGTGAGTTTTTTTACCTTTCAATCCATTACGGAACAACGAGTGAGCCATTGCAGGAACTAGGGTAATCGCAACTACTAATGAAGCGAGCAGGGCGAAGACCATGGTTAGAGCGAAAGGCAAGAACAGCTCACCAACCATACCACTAACCAAAGCAAGTGGTAAGAACACCGCGATGGTTACAATTGTAGAGGACATGATAGGCACGAACATTTCACGCGTGGCTGCACTGATTAATTCTCTGCCCTTCAGTTTCTCACCAGATAAGGAGAGCCGTCGATATATGTTCTCTATAACTACAATCGAGTCATCGACTACCCGCCCGATCGCGACCGTCATCGCTCCAAGTGTCATCATATTAAGCGTAATGTCCATCTGCCGCAGACACAGCACTGCAATCAGCAGTGATAATGGAATAGAGATGATAGAAATAATCGTCGAACGAATATTCCGCAGGAACACCAAAATGATAATTACTGCGAATAAGGCACCAAACACAGCTTTGGACAACATCGTATTTACGGAGTCCTCAATGGGCTTACCTTGGTCAAGCAGAACAGTAAGGTCAATGCCTTTATATTGTGCTTTTAATTCTTCAGTTTTGTCTTTAACGCCATTTACAACATCAACAGTGTTGGCATCATTGGCTTTGACAATCTGAATACCGATCGATTCTTTACCATTTGTACGGGAGATGGATTCGGAATTCCCCACAACCTCAATCGTGGCCAACTCTCCGAGCTTCACGGTTGGAAGTCCCATACTTGCAGCTCCGCCAGGAGCAGCATTTCCAGCACCTGCACCAGCAGCTCCGTTAGCAGCACCAGCGCCGGTAGCTCCAGCACCAGCGCCGGTAGCTCCAGCACCTGCAGCACCTGCAGCGTTAGCGCCAGTTGGCATTACCGGTATGGTCACATTTTTAAGATCTTCAACGGTAGTGATGTTGCCGTCCACGACAACTGCTTTTTGAGCCTTGTCCATCTCGAATAGTCCTAGTGGAACACGGAGGGAAGAGCCTTGAATGATACCTTTAACGGTATCTTCAGTCAGTCCATATTGGCTGAGCATATCTTGATTGAATTTAAGTGATACTTCTTTGACGTATTGACCAGAGATTTGAATAGAAGCCACACCCTCAACATCCTCTAGGGCTGGGCGAATATCGTTCTCAGCAATACGTGTCAATTCCTCAAGGTCCTGGGTATCTCCATTGGAAAGACTGAGCGAAACGACAGGCATTGAGCTAAGGCTAAAACGGGAAATGGAAGGCTTCTGCACATTGTCTGGCAATGAGACCTCATTTAGCGATTCGCGCACTGCTGCTGTAGCATTATCCAGATTTGTTCCGTAATCGAATTCAATTTGGATACTGGAGGCATTCTCCAGAGAAGTGGAGGTGATCGTCTTTACACCATCCACATTGCGGAGCTTTTGCTCCAACGGTTTGCTGACATCATTAACGACGCCTTCTGGTGCGGCCCCCGGATAAATGGTTGTTACGCTAAGATAGGGTATACTAATATTAGGCAAGGTTTCTTGCTTCATCGTCAGTCCGCTATATAAACCGGCAAACACAATAATTATCGTCAGAAGCCAAATGGCAAATTTGTTCCTGAGCGAGAAATTAATTAAGCTTTTCATAAGTTTCGTTTCTGCTCCTCTCGGCCCTTTTCTTTACGAAATAAGGCGCCATTATAAAAATTCATAATACTCACTATCCATGACTTTCTCTCTACCGAACTCTTCTTAGAGTCAATTAACGAAATACACATGAATTGTGCGGAATTGAGGCAATTAGCTTCCTCAGCTCTTCCAATTCTGCTGTGAGCTCAGAGCAGGATTGGAGGTTGGACAGCATCCCCTGAATGATTGCTTTTCGTGGGTGAGGTATAAGCACTTCACCTTCCAGAATATTGAGCGATTCCAGCAGATCGGCTGCTTCTTCGGATTCTATACTATTTAATTTACTGACCACAGTCTTCATTTCTTTAATGAGCTGTAATGGATTCTTTCGTTTATTCTCCTCATTCTCCGCCATCCAGTTCGCTAAAGTAGCAGAGTTGATTAGTGGAACCTGTTTACTAGTGAGTAAGCCAGACACAATCATATCCATTAGATTCATTAGATGATCTGCCATATCGGCAATAGGTACCTGCGTATCCTTACGAAAAATAACCGCAATATAAGACTTGATGAGACCATGTCCGATCATACATAAATCTCCGGTATAGGGAACGACGTCTTTTCCATAGAGCAACTCCATCTTCACCTGGAACCATCTTAAGAAGGAAGCGTTGTTTCTCCGCAGCCAGTCCGGGACTTCAGTATCAAACCCTTTGCCCGCAACCTCCTGAATTTGACGCTGCAAGAACTCGCGCAATTCGTACACGTGACTTAGCAGAATTTCTATCTGATTCCTAAGCTTCTCACGTGGTGTTCGTCGGGTTTCCTGTTCTTCACGTAACAAGGGATCACGAATCATCCGATAACAATAAAGGAAGATACTGCGCTCCAGTTCTTCTTTTGATTTAAATACCAGATACAAACTGCCCTTCGAAATCCCACATAATTCAGCGATCTCTTGCATGGATGTGGACGAGGAGCCTTTCACAGCGAATAACTGCATGGCGATCTTAATAATTTGTTCCTGCTTGTCAATAGTTTTATCATTCATTAAAGGATTAACCTCCTTTCTGACTACTGGGTTCTATAATTGACTAGTTGGTCAAAATTATTATATTCCATCCAACCAGGCAATACAAATATCGGAACAGAAGGGTTACAGTTTTGTCGTAAATAGACTTTTGCACAGTAATTAGCTAGGAAGAAAAGGGTTCTTCATGTAATATATAAAATGTGTCAATTTCGTGTTGCTTGTATGAATAAGAAGGTAGGTAGAGTATGAGAAGAGGACTTCAATCTATAATTATCATTGGGGCATTCATAGCATTTTATTATTTTGGTTTCGGCATTTTTGGGAGTACTGCGGGAACGATTATTAGTATCTTCTCCACTCTGACAGTTATTTCGATTAGCTTGGCTATTTTTATGGAGAACCGTAATCCTTCTACAACAATGTCATGGATCTTATTGCTTGCGTTGATCCCGGTGCTGGGACTGGTCTTCTATTTTCTATTTGGGCAAAATGTGTTCAAACGCCGTAAATATGATAAAAAGGCACAAAGAGACCTTATGGCCTACGAAAGAATTGAGAATGACGCTTTACGTACGCACCAAGATTGGTCAGTCTTTGATCCCTCGCGCCAAAAACTGTTGCTGTTATCCAAGACTTTAGCACGTACTCCTATATCCTTTGCATCAGAAACTCGTATCCTCACTAATGGTGAAGAGACGTTTGGTACGTTATTGTTGGAGCTCCGTCAAGCTAAGCATCATATTCATATGGAGTATTACATCTTCCGGGCGGACCACATTGGAACACGCATTAAACAAATTCTGATCGATAAAGCTCGTGCCGGTGTTGCAGTCAGATTTATGTATGATGCCGTTGGCAGTTTTCAGCTTTCCAAAGCTTTTTTGAAGGAAATGAGTGACGCCGGAGTTCAGGTGGCTTCTTACGGAAATTCAACATCCTTTTTTTCCAGCCGTGTGAATTACCGGAATCACCGTAAAATTGTTGTGATCGACGGAGATGTCGGATTCATGGGTGGTCTCAATGTAGGCGATGAATATTTAAGCCGCAGTAAGACTTATGGATTTTGGCGTGACACACATATGTTGGTTAGAGGCGAAGCGGTACGGACGATGCAAATTATTTTCCTGCAAGATTGGATGCACACTACGGGTGAAAAAATACTGGAGCAAGACTACCTCACTCCACAACTTCGCTTTATGACAGGTGATGGAGCCGTACAGATTATTGCTAGCGGACCGGATAACGAACGTCGTGCGCTCAAAAACATTTTCTTCTCCATGATCACTTCTGCCGAGAAATCGGTGTGGATTGCCAGTCCATATTTTATTCCTGATGAGGACATCTTAACTGCACTGCGTGTAGCCGCTATTTCTGGTTTAGATGTGCGATTGTTATTCCCGGCTAAGCCGGATAAATGGATTCCTTTTCTGGCTTCACATTCTTATTTCCCGGCGTTGCTGGAAGCTGGCGTGAAGATTTATGAATATGAAAAGGGATTTATCCACTCTAAGCTGCTTATCGTCGATGGTGAAATAGCAACAATCGGTACGGCCAATATGGATATGCGCAGCTTCCACCTTAACTTTGAAGTGAATGCATTACTGATTCAGACGGAGAGTGTTGCTCGTATTGTGGCTGATTTTGAGCGGGATTTATTATCTACCAGCTTAATTGAGCATGAGGAATTTATGAATAAGCGTATGGTGATCCGTATACTGGAATCTGCTGCTCGACTTATGTCGCCGTTACTATAACCAAAAACCACCGCAGAGGGTGTTGTGCCTCATCTGCGGTGGTTTTTGCTTTAAAAAGTAGTTAAGCCCAAGGTGGTCTGCAACCGGAACAGGATATATTTGAACCAGGTCACTTCGCCCTGATAAGCCTCAAAAGGTAGGGTATACTCATGGTCCTCGTTATTCCACAGTCGATTGAAGTAGGCTTCCATCTGGGCATAAAGAGGCTGATCTTGTTTTACAGATACCCACAGATTATTCTCCAGGTTGTAGTCATCCAGATTGCGTGTCGTGAAATTGGTGGAACCGCCAAGAATGATGGAACTTCCAGTCTGTTTGGCAATGAAAAGCAGCTTCGAGTGATATTGTTCTTTGGTCGTGTTGTACCAGCGAATAGAGATTTTTCCGTTCGTGCGCTTGTTCAGGTTCATGGCAACTGGACGGTTAGGAATGCCGATTTTATCACGGCCGAAGGCGTTCTGATTGGGGTCCAGTATCAATCTTACCGTAGCCCCTCGTTCGGTAGCTTCTACCAATTCATCGAGAATTGCATCATCGGCAAGGTAGAACATACCCATCCAAATGGTGTCACCCTCCTGTGCAGATTGGAGGGCTTGTCTTGCATATTTATATACCTTTCCTTCCGTTAAATAGCGGACTTCCATAGATTCTTCAGAGTGCTGGTCCTTATCCTTGGTGAAATCTGGCTCATAAGTGAGCAATGGCCCTGCATCCGAAAGATTGACCGCGGCCTGTTCCGTCTGGAGAATATCAGCAATAATTGGACCTTGTACTTCCAGAGCGATATTGGAATGATAGGCGCTGGCATCATGGATATTTCCTGAGGAGATTAGAGCGCTATTCTCACTAACAACCACCTTACGGTGGTTAGCTTTTACATTGAGTAGCTTCATATAAGAACGAGCAGTAATATCCGGTCCGCCGCTGGCCATAAGATTCGGAATCCGGCCTTCGCCCGACTGTCCGAACCATTGAATAAAGGTACGCCAGACAGCAGAATAAGCAGGCGTAGAATCGCGTAGAGCATTTACATCAGTCATAATCACTTTAATCCCTGCAGCCTTCATCTCTTCCAGGAGATGATTAGGTGCAGAATTGTAATTGGTATTAACCTCATCCGTAATGAAGACGATCTCCATCTCAGGATAAGTAGTTTTTTGTAAAATAAGCTTGTCCGTCAACATTCGACTGACTGGAGGAAATGACTGATCTTTATGGGTATAATCATTGAAAAGAAAGAGGTCAATCACCAAAAATTCATCGGACTCCTCGATAATTTGTAGAATCCTCGAAAGAATCTGACTTTCTTGAGTGCCCGTGGCTGTACCGTCCGAATAGGTTAAGTCGTGCCAGAAGGATACATGATTTGTTTTGTATATGGGGCTTTCAAAGGAAATACCGCTGGGTAGAGGTTTGTGCGTCTGATAAATCATTACGCCGGTTAACCAAAGGAGTAGAATGACGAAAGCCCATAACACCCGTGTACGGCGGCGTGAAGTGGAACGTTTCTTCGTAGTTAAACCGGGAGCGTAGTTTATATCTTTAGGTTTATGGGGGTGAACGGGTTGCTGACGATCTGAATTCATGGAAGTTCCTCCTGAAATTATTGCAGAGCACTTCCTTAGGATTGTGATGCTCCGGTGTATTACCAACCTATTAACACCTAGTGGAGCGAAATGAAGCAGCCCAAATATCCTTAACATTAATAAATAACATTCAGCTAGCTATAATGAGTTTGAACGATTAGTACGAAGTTTATGAAATTAATGATTACTAAACCGGAGAATTGTAATCGCTAACCTCATATTGTAAATTCATCTGTAGGGATATGTTATAATAAATCGAGTTTGGGAATAGGAGGAACGCAGCATGAATCATACGCCAGAAGAGGCCGTGCCATATGATGCGACTAGGCAGTCTGGCGCAGATCATGGCAAGGACCTGCCGGCTGTAGAGGCTTCTCACAAAAGATCTTTATTGCCTACATCGAAGACAGGCGAACGCAAAATTGAACATGTACGCCTTTGCCTAAATGAAGAAGTAGGTGGCGTCGGTGTGACTACAGGGTTTGAACATTACAGATTTCAGCATAATGCTCTTCCAGAGCTGAATTTTGACGATATATCATTGCAGACTACGTTTTTGGATCGCAAGCTGCGTACACCGCTGCTCATCAGCTCGATGACAGGTGGCAGCGCAGCTACAGGAGCGATTAACGCCCGGTTGGCCACAGCTGCACAGCGTCGTGGTTGGGCGCTGGGTGTAGGCTCGGTCCGGGCGGCAGTGGAGCGCTCTGAGCTTACGGCGACCTTTTATGTGCGGGATCAAGCACCTGATATTCCGGTTATCGCCAATATTGGTGCTGTACAGCTGTCCTATGGTTTTGGGATTGAGGAATGTCGCCGGGCTGTGGATATCGCAGGTGCTGATTTTCTTGTACTGCATCTGAATGGGCTGCAAGAGGTCTTTCAACCGGAAGGGAACACTGGTTTTGCCTCTTTGCTATCCCAGATAGAGAAGGTATGCCGTGCACTTGAAGTCCCTGTAGGTGTGAAAGAAGTAGGCTGGGGCATTGATGGAGATGCAGCTGCACGTCTTTATAATGCAGGTGCGGCTTTTATTGATGTTGCGGGTGCAGGCGGGACATCCTGGAGTCAGGTGGAGAAGTTCCGCAGTGTAGATCCTATACGGCGGGCAGCGGCGGAGGCTTTCGCGGATTGGGGTACTCCAACAGCTGATTGTATCACAGAGGTGCGCACAGTTTCCCCGCAGGGCGCTTTGATTGGCAGCGGCGGACTAAAACATGGCGTGGATGCAGCGAAAGCACTGGCACTTGGAGCTGATCTGGCAGGCTTTGGCCGCAATCTGTTAGGGCCGGCTGTCGATTCTGAAGAGGCGCTGGATGCTGCATTGGCACAGGTTGAGCTGGAGCTAAAAATAGCAATGTTTGGTATTGGCGCTCCAGATTTAGCAACTTTACGTGGTACTTCCCGTTTAATACGTAAATAGGATGGTAAATATTGAAGCGAGGAAGTGAGTAAGATTATGATTAAACTGGTCCATATGGATGAGTCGGCCTTTCAATTTTTCTTAGGTCAAGCTACCCGGGATTATGCGGAAGATAAGATCAGCGCCGGTGCTTGGGATCCGGAGATCGCGATGAAGCTGTCTGAGGAAGCCATAACACGCTCTTTGCCAAAAGGGCTGCACACAGATGGTGCTTATCTATATTCTATAGTAGAAATAAGCAGTGATGAACAGGTTGGTTATATCTGGTTTAACGTAAGTGAAGGCCGAGGCGGCCGCGAGGCTTTCATTTATGATTTTTATGTTTTTGAACCGTTCCAGAGTAAGGGTTATGGCAAGCAGGCTATGATCGCACTCGATGAAGAAGCCCGGGAGATGAATGTTACCAAAATCGGGTTACACGTCTTCGGCCAGAACAATCGCGCATTTGAGTTATACAAAAAAATGGGATATATCGTAACTGACATCACAATGTCTAAAGATCTATAGTCCATAAGTGTGAGGACCTCGAAAGAGGTCCTTTTTTGTTGTTCTACTGAATTATTATGTAAATAATTGTGATAAATATATTTGATTTAGGATGATTAGGAAAATATGATTAAAAAATAAATTCCTGAAAATGGATTAAGTCATAAAGAGAGAAAAGGGGGGATTAAGGTGAGGCCAAGGACTGTATCGTGGGTGGTTGTTTCTGCAGTAGTATTACTATTACTGGTCAGCTGCAACAGTGGCGATTTACCAGGAAAGAAGAAATCTGAGTCTGAGCAAGTCCAGGCAAGTCCGGTTGCACCGCTAGCCTCTTCAGCTGTAGTTGAAGATCAATCAGAAATAGCTTTGCCTTCATTGACGGTAGAACAAAGGCTAGAGGATTTTGATTACATGTGGAAGATTATTGAGGAGAACTATCCTTTCTTAGAGGTGAATAAACGTCTCAATGGAGAGGATTGGCTTGCAAAAAAAGAGGAATACCGCAATAAAATAGCAGCCGTGAAATCGGATGATGAGTTTTTGAAACGTATGAGATTTGTCCTTAGCAGATTAAACAATGGGCATACAAATTTTATATCCAAGGAAGAATACCCCTGGTATCTACATACGTATGCTCAGTTAGGTTTTGGTTTTGAGCCTTGGGTCAACGTGTTTCAGCAGCCTAACGTATTGGCCCGTTACAACCAGAAACCTTTAGCGGAGCAGCAAAGCTCTAATGATATCAATAACGATATGCATAATGGTGGAGATGGAGTAGAAGATGTAACAAAAAAGACTTCTGGGAATGTAAAAAAAGTCATTATAGAGCCCGATCGAATCGCTTATCTCGGCATGCAAAGCTTTGACGGGAGTCTCATGGAGATGGACAGCTCCGAGATCCATGATTTTTTAATAGAGGTAAAGGACTATAAGACATTAATATTAGATATCCGCGGAAATGGGGGAGGAAACAGTAATTATTGGAGAATTCATCTTGTCCCTATGTTGATCAATAAACCTATCGAATACAATACATACTTACTTTATACAAGAGGCAAATATGCGGAGACCTTTATGCAAGCACGTCAGATTACAAAGGGGCAACAACCTATTGCTGGCATCAAAGATGAGCAACTGCCCAAGCTGCCAACCGAAGCTTTAAAGATGTTTAAGACATATAGAAAAACAAATGATGTAGTAACCCCTAATAAATCTGTTGGATTTAAAGGGAAAATCTATTTGCTGGTAGATAGCTCTGTGTATTCATCATCGGAAGGTCTTGCAGCCTTTGTAAAAGGCACCGGGTTTGCAACGGTTGTAGGCGGCAGGACAGGTGGGGATGGACTAGGGATAGATCCGCTTGTTGTTGCATTGCCTAATAGCGGTTATCTCTTCAGGTTTTCCTTTGAAATGGGTCTGAATTCTGATGGAAGTTGTAATGAAGAGGTAAAGACTGTGCCTGATGTGGAGGTTGATCCGGATAAATCTAAGCCATTACTGGACCAGCCGGCGATAAAAAAGGTATTAGAGCTTGCGCGTTCGGACACATCTGCCTGACATCCGGTGTTGCTGGCGAATATGTTCTAATATATAATGGTTTAGATCGTATAGCTTATTCGGATGATCAATTTAGCTGAAAATAGGAGTTGTCATATAAATGGCTTTGAAAGCTGGAATCGTCGGTCTTCCTAACGTAGGAAAATCCACATTGTTTAATGCGATAACGCAAGCGGGAGCAGAATCCGCTAACTACCCTTTTTGTACCATTGACCCTAACGTTGGTGTTGTTGAAGTTCCAGACGAACGTCTTGATAAACTGACTGAGCTGGTACAGCCGAACAAGACCGTACCTACTGCTTTTGAATTTGTTGATATTGCTGGTCTCGTGCGTGGTGCCAGTAAAGGAGAGGGACTAGGCAACAAGTTCCTGGCCCATATCCGTGAAGTAGATGCTATCGTGCATGTGGTTCGTTGTTTTGAAGATGAGAACGTTACCCACGTTGATGGAAAGGTAAATCCGATCAGCGACATCCAGACCATTAATCTGGAGTTGATTCTTGCTGATATTGAGAGCATTGAGAAGCGGATTGAGCGTTCCCGTAAGAATATCAAAGGCGGCGACAAGAAATACGCTCAAGAAGTTGAGCTGCTAGAACGCGTCAAAGAAGTGCTCTACGAAGATAAACCTGCACGCAGTATAGAATTGTCTGATGACGAGAAGCTTATTATCCGTGATCTTCATTTGTTAACATTGAAGCCAGTGCTGTATGCGGCGAATGTAAGTGAAGATGAAGTGGCAAGTGCTGAGGACAATCCTTATGTACAGCAAGTTCGCGATTTTGCAGCTACTGAAGGTGCAGAAGTTGTTCCGATCAGTGCTAAGGTGGAAGCAGAAATTGCTGAGCTTGAAGGTGAAGATAAAGCTATGTTCCTGGAAGAGCTGGGACTGGAAGAATCCGGGCTTAACCGGTTGATTAAAGCGGCTTATAAACTGCTTGGCTTGTATACGTATTTCACAGCAGGCGTTCAGGAAGTTCGGGCGTGGACGATTCGCCGCGGCACCAAAGCACCTGGAGCTGCCGGTGTGATTCATACAGATTTCGAACGGGGATTTATCCGTGCTGAAGTAGTGGCTTACGCGGATCTTGTGGCAGCTGGTTCCATGAACGGTGCGAAGGAACGTGGTCAACTGCGTCTTGAAGGTAAAGAATATTTGGTGCAAGACGGCGACGTAATGCATTTCCGTTTTAACGTTTAAGAAGGTTTAAGTGTACGAATGATATAGGGGTCATCTCGAGCAGTGGGAGTTTCTATTGCTGGGATGATCCTTTTTAAAAATATAAGCTTTTTATTAAGGTATTGTGCGTACGGAACTGTAGCCATTTCACAATATCTTTGGTATAATATAAAGTCGTATATCTATTTTTATGACAGTACAAATTTGATGTTATATTTGCGAATTTGAAATTGAATCAGGAGAGGTGAATTCCCTTGTTGGACCGATTGCAATCCCTGGCGGACCGCTATGAGAAGCTCAGTGAACTGCTTTGTGATCCGGATGTTGCAAACGACAGTAAGAAACTGAGGGACTATTCCAAAGAACAATCAGACCTACAGCCTGCATTTGAGGCGTATACTGAATATAAGAGCGTAATGGAAGAGCTTGAAGCTGCTAAGCAGATGCAAGGCGAAAAGCTTGATGATGAGATGAAAGAAATGGTCAAGATGGAAATTGATGACCTTTCCAAACGTCAAGTGGAGCTGGAAGAGAGAATCCGCGTGTTGCTGCTGCCTAAAGACCCGAATGATGATAAGAACGTAATCGTTGAAATTCGTGGTGCAGCGGGTGGAGATGAAGCAGCATTGTTCGCTTCAGATCTTTACCGGATGTACACTCGTTATGCTGATGCACAAGGATGGCGCGTTGAGTTAATGGATGTTAACGCGAGTGATCTTGGTGGATTCAAAGAGGTAATCTTCCTTATTAACGGCCGTGGTGCATACAGTAAGCTGAAATACGAAAGTGGTGCGCATCGCGTACAACGTATCCCAGCGACCGAATCCGGAGGTCGTATTCATACCTCTACTTCTACGGTGTCTGTGATGCCGGAAGCTGAGGCTTTTGAGATCGAGATCCATGATAAAGATATTCGCGTAGATACCTTCTGTTCAAGTGGTGCAGGCGGACAGTCTGTAAATACGACCAAGTCTGCAGTACGTGTAACCCATGTACCTACAGGCATCGTTGCTACCTGTCAGGACGGTAAGTCACAGAACTCCAATAAAGAAAAAGCGCTGCAAGTGCTTCGTGCCCGTATCTCTGATATGAAACGGCAGGAAGAAGAAGCGAAGTATGCTGGTGAACGGAAGAGTAAAGTAGGTACGGGTGACCGTAGTGAGCGCATTCGGACGTATAACTTCCCGCAGAGCCGGGTTACAGACCATCGTATTGGCCTGACACTGCACCGTTTGGAGCAGGTTATGAACGGAGAAATCACTGAAATTATCTCAGCCCTTTCAATCGCTGAACAAGCTGACTTGATGGATAATATGGATAATGGAGAATAATGCTTTGAACGATGGCGTATATGTCATGTCGGAAGTCAAAAGCATCCGGGAAGCCTTTGCGGAGGCTTCTTCTTTTTTGAGCCGGAGCGGCTGCAATGAACCGCAGCGCAGTGCACAATTGCTGCTGGAGCATGTGCTTGGAGTGTCTGGCGCAGCTTATTACATGGCGTTGGCAGATCCTTTTCCAGCAGCGGTTAAGGAAGCATTTGAGGCGGGAGTTACCCGCCGGGGCGCTGGTGAGCCGGTGCAGTATATCATCGGCGAGCAAGAATTTTACGGGCGGCCTTTTGAGGTGACGCCTGACGTGCTTATTCCGCGGCCGGAGACGGAGCTGCTTGTCGAGGCGATTTTACGTTACGGCGCGGAGCTTTGGCCGAACGGCGTTGTAACGCCGGGCGAAGCGGCGCTGGATAGCGCGGGCGGAGATACGGCCCGCAGCGGAGGCGGCGCGGGGGACGTGCGCGCCGCAAGACCGCTGACCGCCGTCGACATCGGCGCCGGCAGCGGAGCGATCTCCGTCACGTTGGCGGCGGAAGCGCCGGCGTGGAGGGTCTGCGCCGGCGATATTTCGCCGGCGGCTCTGGCTGTGGCCGAGCGCAACGCTTTGCGCAATGGCACAGCTGTGGACTTTCGGCTCGGCGATCTGCTCGAGCCGTTCGCGGGGATGGAGACGGATATTCTCGTCTCCAACCCGCCGTACATCCCCGGCGAGGATATCGCCGGGCTGCAGCGTGAGGTGCGCGACCATGAGCCGCGCACTGCGCTGGATGGCGGAGCGGACGGGCTGGACCCGTACCGCCGCATGATGGAGCAGCTGACGCTGCTCCCGGCACCGCCGCGCCTGATCGGCTTTGAGCTTGGCTTCGGTCAAGCTGAGCAAGTCGCTGCACTCCTTGCGGCAGCGGGCCATTGGACGGAGATTATCACCATTAATGATCTGGCTGGAATCCCGCGTCATGTGCTAGGCATAACGAAATAATATTGCCTACTTTGCAGAGGGTTCCTTTGTCCAGGGTAGAGAAATTGTATTTTCAATCCGACTTCCTTTATAATAGTATTTAGCAGGATTTCTCAGGGGATCATAAAGAAAGACCGGATATAGAGTAGGGAGGCAGAGCGTGCTTCAGAAGATTAAAAAGATTGATGGTGCTATTGTAGTCGTTCTGTTATTACTCATGGTGGTCAGCATCTTCGCCATATATAGTGTTACTCATGGAAGAGAGAAGCTGGACGGACATCATATTCGTATGATGATGTATTATGCTATTGGTTTTGTAGCTTTTATTGGAATGACCTTTTTGGATTACAGAATATTAGTGAAATATGCGATATATATTTATTTGTTTGGGATAGGGATGCTGGTGCTCGTCAGCTTTTTGGGCGAGACTAAAAATAATGCACAAGGCTGGTTGACCCTGCCTGGAGGACTGAGTCTGCAGCCTGCTGAGCTGTTCAAGTTGATATTAATTCTTTTTCTGGCGGCCATGCTTGTCCGCAAGAATAAGAGTAAGCTTCTGTTCTGGCGGGATGTTGTGCCACTCGGCCTTCTGACCTTGTTTCCATTTCTTATTGTTCTTACCCAAAATGACCTTGGGAATGCCTTGTCTTACGTTGTGATTCTTGCGGGTCTGTTGTGGATTGGCAATATTAAATACACGCATGCATTAATCGGGCTGGTCATCGTGGCTAGTTCTGCGATTGCGGGAATTATGAGTTATATCCATTATCACGATGAAATTAAAACCTTTCTTACGGATATTGGGCGATCTCACTGGATTGAACGTTTTGATCCTTGGCTTGTTCCCGAAAAGGCAACAGAAAAGGCTAAGTATCATACCACCAATGCTAGAATTGCTATTGCTTCTGGAGGAATGAGTGGTGATGGCTATATGAAGGGAGATTCCGTTCAAACGAATCGTGTGCCATATACCTACTCGGACTCCATTTTCGTGCAAATTGCCGAGGAATTCGGTTTTGTGGGGGCGGCGCTGCTGCTGCTGCTGTACTTTATCCTCATTCACCGAATGATTCTGATTGCGCTGGAGTGTAAGGATAGAGCCGGGCCGTTCTTGATTGTCGGAATTGTCGCCATGATGCTATATCAGATTTTTGAGAATATTGGCGCGTTTATTGGTCTGATGCCTTTGACAGGTATCACGTTACCTTTCATCAGCTTTGGAGGTACATCCCTGCTTATCAACATGGCCAGCATTGGTTTGGTAATGAGTGTACGTCTGCATGGTCAGCAAGAGGAAGAAGATCTTCCAGACCCGGTCATAAATCATGTATCGGTTAAAGGTGTTTAGAATAGTCAAGGGTGAGAACCCGAAAGAAGCCTGATACTAAAAAGATCAGTAATGAGATAATATTTTTTGAAACTTAACAAAAGCGCATGCTGATAATCAGCATGCGCTTTTGTTAGTTAGTTATTAAATTCGGTATATTACAATAGGATATATCTCGCTTTAATGAATAATGCTACAGGAATTCTATGCCTTACTTTCCGTCGGATTAAAATATGGAAGCACCCATGGAATCTGCCTCGATTTTATTGTATTCAATTTCGCTTATCAGTAAGCGTTTAGGAATCCTCCGCCGAATATTTGATTGGGTCCCAGATTAGTGATTAGTAAATAGTAAGTTCCTGGAAGAACATTACTCCAACCGATAGTATACGGGCTGCTTTCTGCATAAGGCCAAGACACGTTTCTAACCCCTGCCGATTTACCGCTACTTTTGCTAATCAATTCATAAGAGATGATCGGAACTGCTTCGGTAGGAAAGGAAGTTCTTTGATGTATCGTTGCATAGACATCAGAATTTGAGGTGAAAGTTATTTCACCATTCGTTCTCTTTTGTGTGCCTGAAGCCCATCCATCCATTGTAAAAGTGAAACCTTCCGTATAGGAGAATATGCCTAATGAGTTATTGTTATTTTCATTAAAATTTGGCTGGTTTATATTTTGAGTTAGAGCTGCTTCTTCTTTAATCGATTCAATCTCATCAGCAGTAACTGTTTTTACAAAAGTAGTATCTGATGAGGTGACTGAGGTCGTAGCACTTTGTTCAACTTGATTAGAAGAGGTTTCTGCGGCAAATGAGCTTGTAGTATAAATGGAAGTTGAAGCAATGAGTGCCAAAGTCAGAGTAGATACAGTTTTTACTAGTTTCATAATGAACCTCCTTAAATTTATATAAATTGGATATTAAAGAAAAATATAAGCAATATACCGAATATGCCCACTATATCATAATGATTCAAAAAAGTAAAATATTCCCTTTATTTTCTTTTATAGGACTGTTAAGATCTCACTGAAACTGCTCGTTTCTTAAAATCATAGATTCATAGGTTTGCAGTCTCTTATCTCCGGGCATACTACTAGCATGAGAGTTAAGAGGAGAGGGGCTGCAACAAATGAACGATAATCATATGAATAAAAGAGATTCCTTACGTGTAACTTTTAAGTATACTGCCATTTTAATTTGTTTTTTTATGGTCCTCATGATGGCTTGGGAAGGTCAAAAAACCGATGCTGCAGTAGCTGAAGTATCTATTCCCCAAGAATCTATCCGGTTACGTATTCTGGCTAATTCTGACGGAGCGCAAGATCAGCTGGTGAAACGGCAAATTCGCGATAAAATTGTGGAGCAAATGAACCAGTGGGTATCTGCTCTTGAGGATCCGCAGAGCTTGGAGCAGGCACGTGCTCTGATTAGAAATCATCTGCCGGAGCTTAACGCTTTGGTTGGATCAGAGCTCGAGAAACGGGGCATTGAATATTCCTATAAAGTGGAGCTGGGCGTAGTCCCTTTTCCAACCAAATTATACGGTGGTACCGTCTATCCTGCTGGGGAGTATGAAGCTGTACGGGTCACGCTTGGTGCAGGCAAGGGACAAAATTGGTGGTGTGTACTGTTTCCTCCGCTTTGCTTTATCGATGCGGGCTCTGGAGATGCGGCAGCACCTGCTGCTGACAAAGGTACAAAAACAGTGTCTGCTGCTGGTGCGGATAACAGTGCTAAGGTGAAATCGGCAGCTGCAAAAACAGTGCAGGCTGATTCCTCGGCAGGAAGTGCTTCATCAGGAGAAACTGCTGCTGAGCCAGAGGTACGGTTCTTCGTCTGGGAGCTGCTGCAAAACCTTTGGAACTGGATCAGTGGATTATGGTCGTAAGACCCCAGATATGTTACTATTTTATAAGCAGATCTATCACGGCTCCCTACTGGGGCCGTTTTTTGCTAAGATAAATTATATCTTCTAGAAAGCCTGTGATGAGAATGAATGAACACAATAATCCTTTATTCGCCGTTCAGCGGCGGAGTGGAAATAGAGCTGAGACTGTATACTGGAAGTTGAATTCTGTTGAGGGAACGAACTCTGAGATATTTCAGCCGAATGAAGCTGACAAGCTGGCGATAGCGGAGGCAGCAACAATGCTTCGCGAAGGCGGAACAGTGGCTTTTACAACCGAAACCGTCTACGGGCTAGGGGCGGATGCCCGAAATACGTCGGCAGTTGAGGCTGTTTTTGCAGCAAAAGGACGGCCCTCTGACAATCCGTTAATTGTACATATTTCGGATACGGCAGCTTTGGACGAGCTTGTTGCAGAGGTGCATCCTAAGGCGGCCGCGCTGATGGCAGCTTATTGGCCTGGTCCGCTGACAGTTGTGCTTCCTGTTCGTGAAGGTGTACTGTCGCCTTGTGTGACGGCGGGTTTGGATACGGTTGGTGTGCGGATGCCGGATCATCCGGTAGCTCTGGCGCTGATAAGTGCCGCAGGTTGTCCGGTTGCGGCGCCCAGTGCTAATCGTTCGGGTCGCCCGAGCCCGACATTAGCTTCGCATGTGATGGAAGATTTGGCTGGATACATTGATGGCGTCCTTGATGGTGGTGCTGCTGGAGTGGGACTAGAGTCAACAGTCGTGCAGGTACAGCCTGACGGAAAAGTTGCTGTGCTGCGCCCCGGCGGGATTACTTCGGAGCAATTGGCTGCAGTGGTGGGAGCAGAAGCTGTAAGCTCAGAGCCCGGTAATGCTGAGGCAACTGCTGCCTCTACTACTACTGTCATGGCTGATTCGGGGACGACAATCTCTGTTGTTGATTTAAGTACTGCTGAGCCAATCACAGCTAAAGCAACTACAGCACAATCTTCAGCGGATTGCCTGAATGTTAACAATCGTGAGCCTTTCGAAAGGGCATCCGCATCTATTGAGCAGCATGGTGCGGATGCTGCTGGCGGCATTTCGGCACCGCGCGCGCCGGGCATGAAGTACACGCACTACGCACCGCGCGGCTGGCTTGCTGTAGTGCGCGGCTCTTCCCCGCAGCGCGTGGCGGACGAAGCCGCAAGTAAACTTCAGGCGGCGCAGCTAAACGGCGAGGTCACGGGCCTGCTCCTCTTCGAGGAACATAAGGCCCTTTATCCCGCCGATCCTGCCGCCTGCGTTCTTTCCCTCGGCTCGTTATCCTCGCCGGAGGAAGGGGCCCGCTCCCTATATGCCGCTTTGCGGCGTTTCGATGAAGCGGGAGCGACTTACATCTTAGCCGAGGCTTGCCCGTATACGGGCCTCGGCGCTGCCATCATGAACCGGCTTATGAAAGCCGCCGGCGGATCCGTCATCGACGCCGGATAACCACGGCGTTGCTTTTTCGTATATGACTCCCATATGAAGTCATGATTACCCCCTTGTCCGCATATCGTTGTTGTACAAGATATTTCGGACTTGGGGGGTTAAGCATGGGCTTAGGAGATGTATATACCGAATGGGGGCAGATTGTTACCATTACTATAATGGCGGTTGCATTAGGGATGGATGCCTTTTCGCTCGGTGTAGGGATCGGGATGAAAGGTATTCGTCTGCTGCATGTTCTGCAAATGAGTCTGCTCATTGCTGTTTTTCATATGCTGATGCCTCTCCTGGGTTTGTTGACAGGAAGTTATGTCGGACACTTGTTAGGTCAAGTAACGACTTATGCTGCTGGAGGTCTTCTAGTTCTTTTGGGCGGGCATATGGTGTACAACTCCTTTCGTCCGGATACGGGAAGCTCGCGAGCTATGGATCATCGAACCTTGTGGGGGATGATACTTCTTTCGCTCAGTGTGAGTATTGACTCTTTCTCCGTGGGTGTATCACTGGGGATGTTTGTGAATGGAGTGCTTTTGACCATCTTAGCCTTCGGTGCCTGCGGGGGACTAATGTCGATTCTAGGGTTGCTAATTGGACGGCATGTCAGTCGTGGTCTCGGGGATTATGGAGAAGCACTAGGCGGTGCAATACTTCTGGGGTTTGGCTTGCTATTCATCTTTTGATACAATAACGGCATTAGAATATTTAATTTCATGGGGGTGCAAAACATGCTGCATATTTTATTCGTCTGCACCGGAAATACATGCCGAAGTCCTATGGCTGAGGGGCTTTTACGAAAGCTCGCGAAGGAACGTGGAATCGACCTGGAAGTGCGGTCTGCAGGTGTATCCGCCATTTCCGGTACTTCTATATCAAGACATGCTGCAGCTATACTGCAGGAAGAAGGAATTCATGATTCAATGGAGTCGTCACAATTGACAGGTCAAGCTGTCGCTTGGGCCGACCTTGTGCTGACCTTGACGGGTGGGCATAAGCAGCATTTGCTGCAGTATTTTCCGGATGCTGTAACGAAAACCTATACATTGAAGGAATACGTGCATGATGAAGATGCGGTGACGGAAGATATCAAGGAATTGGACAGCCTTTACGCAGATGCGGAGTTGAGCTTAGCCCTTGGTGGTGAACCGAATGCAACGGATCTGCAGCGGATGATTGAGATTCGCCAGCGTATTCCGAGCTTCGATATTTCTGATCCATTTGGTGGCACGCGTGAGGACTATGAGCTAACTGCTGCTGAGATTCGCACTGCGCTATTCAGTTTGCTGGATAAGCTGGAAACCTTCCGCCATTTGTAAATGGTTGATTTTCAGTTCACTTTGCTTTAAGATGAAGTTACAAATAATCGGTTCCGATGTAACTGGCGACAAATGTGGATCAAACCACGATGGAGCATCGGAATAAACGGCCGGTCGCCTGGGCAAAAGAGCAAATCCGCAGCTACCTGCGGACTGCTCTTTTTTGTTTAAAATAAGCTTGTTTGAAGTTTGAGGAGGTAGAGTGATGGACGAAGTTGTGGAGCTATCATTAACTGATGCCACCGTCACTGTGTTAAGGGAGTTGGCGGAGGCTGGTAACCTTGGGTCAGGCAAAATTGTTGTCATCGGAGTGAGCACAAGTGAAGTTGCTGGTGTCCGGATTGGAACTGGTGGTGCACTTGAAGTTGCAGAACAACTGCTTGAAGGTGTTCGTTTAGTAGCAGCGGAAAAAGGATTTCATCCCGTGTATCAGTGCTGCGAGCATTTAAATCGTGCACTTGTAATGGAACGCTCTCTACTAGAGTCACTTGGTCTGAAGGAAGTATCAGCTGTACCTATACGAGGTGCTGGAGGTTCGATGGCTACGGCTGCTTATCACGCTATGAAAGATCCTGTTTTGGCGGAAACGATAGAAGCTCATGCTGGTTTGGATATTGGCGAGACACTGATAGGAATGCATTTACGGCGGGTAGCCGTTCCTTTCCGTCCGACTCTACGATACATTGGAGCAGCCAGAGTGAATGCGGCATGGACCAGACCCCCACTAATTGGCGGGGAACGTGCGGTATATCGTGCTCCAGAACAAAGTGGTTCACAGTTTTGTGATTAACGAACTTTAGTTTTTATATTTTTTGCAGAAACGTAGACCTAAGTCACTTTATGGCGGGCAAATCGTTTCTACTTAAATACAACATATCTACACACACTAGGGAGGAAATAAGAACATGGAACAATTGCGTAAGAGTGACCCGGCAGTACTGGAAGCGATGGAACTGGAACTGAAACGTCAGCGTGCCAACATTGAGCTTATTGCCTCAGAGAATATCGTTAGCGAAGCCGTAATGGAAGCTATGGGCTCCGTGCTTACGAACAAATATGCAGAGGGTTATCCAGGCAAACGATATTATGGTGGCTGTGAAGATGTAGATATCGTTGAGAACCTTGCTCGTGATCGTGCAAAAGAATTGTTTGGCGCGGATCATGTCAACGTACAACCACATTCCGGCGCTCAAGCAAATATGGCAGTTTATCTGGCTGCGCTTAAGCCTGGCGACACTGTTCTTGGAATGAATTTGGCTCACGGCGGTCATTTGACACACGGTAGCCCAGTTAATGCTTCAGGATTGCTTTATAACTTCGTTGCTTATGGAGTACAAGAAGATACTTTCCTAATTGATTATGATGAAGTACGTAAAGCAGCCTTCAAGCACCGTCCAAAAATGATTGTAGCTGGTGCCAGTGCCTATCCGCGTATTATTGATTTCGAAAAACTTGGCGCTATCGCCAATGATGTGGGTGCGCTATTTATGGTAGATATGGCCCATATCGCAGGATTGGTTGCTGCTGGTCTTCATCCGAGCCCGGTTCCTCATGCTCATTTCGTTACAACTACTACGCATAAGACTTTGCGCGGTCCCCGCGGAGGTATGATTATGTGCAGACAGCCGTGGGCAGCTGCTATTGATAAAGCGGTATTCCCTGGTTCCCAAGGTGGACCTTTGATGCATGTAATTGCTTCAAAAGCAGTCGCATTTGGTGAAGCATTGCAGCCATCCTTTAAGACTTATGCTCAAAATGTAGTGAAGAACGCTAATGTTCTTGCAGAAACGTTGATCAGTGAAGGGGTTAACATTGTATCCGGAGGTACAGATAACCACTTGATGCTGCTGGATACCCGTAATCTGAACATTACCGGAAAAGATGCGGAAAAAGTACTAGATTCCATCGGGATTACTGTGAATAAAAACGCAATTCCATTTGATCCTACAAGTCCTTTTGTAACAAGCGGTATTCGGATTGGTACACCTGCAGTCACATCCCGTGGTATGGACGAGCAGGCAATGGTCACTATTGGACGTATCATTGCTAATGTTCTAAAGAATCCGAAGGATGAGGCAAACTTGGCAGAATCTGCCCGTCAAGTGGCTGAGTTGACTGACCAATACCCTCTTTATCCAGAGTTGAAATACTAAATTTTTGCTTCCAATAAGAAATGATTCTGCCTCCATTCATACCCTCTTCCGGGTTTGATGGAGGCTTTTTTGTTGCATATTGTTCACAAATATTACTGCAGTTAATAGATGAAATTGAATGAAATTAATCTTGAAAGTTCATGGAACTTTCAATAAAATTAGTGAAAATAATGTGAATAGTATGAAAAAGCCAAAGTTGCACAACATAATCTAGGTTTTATAAGTGATTGGTTTCCTAATTAAGCCAATCATTACCTTTAAAAACAAGGAAATACAAGGGAATATGTTCAATGTGAGTTCAAGTACCATTCTGAGGTGAAATGCAGCGGCGGGAGTGCTATAATAGACAGGATTTAGCCACTGAGAAGCAAAGCGCTTTCTATGGCTATAGACAAGACTTACAATTACCGGAGGGACAGTAAATGGGAAAATTGGTGATTTGCGATCATCCTTTAATTCAACACAAACTAACATTTATTCGCGACGTTAGAACAAACACGAAGGATTTCAGAGAACATGTTGACGAAGTTGCCACATTGATGGCTTATGAGATTACACGTGATATTCCACTAGAGACAATTACGGTACAGACACCGGTCACTGAGACGGAGAGCAAAGTGATTTCGGGAAGAATGCTGGGGCTTATTCCTATTCTTCGTGCGGGTTTAGGTATGCTTGAAGGTGTACTGAAGCTTCTACCTGCGGCTAAAGTAGGACATGTAGGGCTTTTCCGTGATCCAGACACTCTTCAACCAGTGGAGTATTATATCAAGCTTCCAACTGATGTACAGGAACGTGAGTTGATAGTGATTGACCCAATGCTTGCTACAGGCGGATCTGCAATTGCTGCGATTACCTCACTGAAGAACCGTGGTTGTACACAGATCAAAATGATGAACTTGATTGCAGCGCCAGAAGGTGTTGCTGCAGTTCAGGAAGCTCATCCGGATGTTGATATTTATGTAGCAGCGCTTGATGATCATTTGAATGAACATGGTTACATCGTGCCAGGCCTTGGTGATGCTGGTGACCGTCTTTATGGAACCAAGTAATAAGTAATTAAGTATTAAGTATAGTAATGCGAGAATATTTGATGAGAGGGTAGGGGTTATGTCCAAAATCAAAGTAATGACTATTTTCGGAGTGCGCCCCGAGGCGATCAAGATGGCTCCTCTGGTTCTTGAACTGAAGAAGCATCCTGAGCATATCGAATCAATAGTATGTGTAACAGCGCAGCATAGAGAACTGCTCGATCAAGTGTTGGAAGTGTTTAATATCACCCCTGATTACGATTTGGATGTGATGAAGGACCGTCAGACCTTGAACGAGATTACTATTCGTGTGCTTGAAGGTTTGGAACCTGTACTGAGGGAGGTTAAGCCTGACCTCGTGCTGGTGCATGGGGACACCTTAACAACGTTTTTAGCTAGTTACGCTTCCTTCCTGCAGCAAATTCAGGTTGGGCACGTAGAAGCAGGACTTAGGACATGGAACAAATTGTCTCCTTATCCTGAAGAAATGAACCGTCAATTAACAGGTGTATTAGCCGATCTGCATTTCGCTCCAACCGATTGGTCAGCTAGTAATCTGAGACACGAGAACAAAAAAGAATCAAGTATTTATATCACAGGCAACACCGTAACTGATGTGTTTCAATATACCGTACAGCCGGATTACCGGCATCCTGTTTTGGATTTTGCTTCAGGAAAAAGACTTATTTTGATGACTGCTCACCGCAGAGAATCTCAAGGTGAACCGCATCGTAATATCTTCCGAGCTATTAAAAGAATCGCTGATGAATTCGAAGATGTCGCCATTGTTTACCCTGTGCATCCGAGTCCTGCCGTTAAGGAACCTGCACATGAGATACTGGGAGGACATCCAAGAATTAAGCTGATTGATCCGCTGGATGTCGTGGACCTGCATAATTTTTATCCGCATACCCACTTGATATTGACCGATTCCGGCGGTCTGCAAGAGGAAGCTCCTTCTTATGGAGTGCCTGTTCTTGTGCTTCGTGATACAACGGAGCGTCCCGAAGGGATAGAGGCTGGAACGCTGGAACTTGTGGGCACGGACGAGGAGAAGGTGTATCAACGGACACATGCTCTTTTGACTGATAATGAGCTCTATCAGTCGATGAGTCGGGCCGCCAACCCGTATGGAGATGGCAAGGCTTCCCAACGGATTGTCAATGCGATTTTGCACCATTTTGGTGTTAATAAGGAACGTCCTGAAGAGTTTCACAGAATGTTCACAAAAAATAAATAATTTCAATTAAACTAATATCTGATCTGATTAAAATCAACATACAGTGAAACTGTACGGTTTATATGGTTTTGGAACGTTTTGCTGTGATTATTTTCATGTTTTCAAGGGTTTTTAGGCAATGTTCAATGAATTGACAAAGACTCAGGAAATTCAGTAAAATTAGTTGGGATTGTAGCCCATGAAAGAACAAAATAGCAAGGACAGCTTGTTACAGACCGCGCTTGTCATTGGAAGTGCAGGCACTTTGCTTGCCGCTTACATTCTTATTGGTTTTTTTGCGGCAAGATGGCTGAAAGACCTGATGGAGGGGCCAAAATATTGGCTCGCCATTGGCACTATAACTGGAATGATTCTGGGAATTGTGAATGTCGCCTTGTTAATTAAAAAATTTTTGGGGGAGCAGAATGGATAATATGACTCCCATGATCAATACCGTCACTAGAGTTACGCTCGTCCTTATGGCAGGACTCTTAATGGGCTGGGTGCTTCATCATGAGACCCGGGCAATTACACTGGGCATGACTCTGGGTCTGGTGGCGGGATTGGTAAACTTTCGTTATCTGGCCGTCAAGGTTCGACGGGTTACGCAGTCGATTGCGAGCAACGAAGGGAATGCCTTCAGCCTCGGTTTTGTTACACGGATTAGCTTCGCAATTTTGGTCACCATGTTCTCGGTCAAGATTGAGCATTTCTCCCTGGTAGCAACTGTTTCGGGCGTATTCATTCCTCAGCTTCTCGCCATTCCTGCGGGGATATATCTGAGTGTGAAGAATAAGCTTTAACCAGATTAAAGAGAAAGGGGGATGATACTATGCATGACATGCCGAAAATATTTGTCGGGGGAATACCGATAGATTTATCCGCCGTGTTGATGCTTCTGATCAGTTGTACAGTGGTATTTGTTCTGGTTATGCTTTCGGTTCGTAAGCTTTCCGTTGAAAATCCATCCAAGCTTCAGAACTTCATGGAATGGGTTGTGGAATTTGTAGAGGGTGTCATAAGCAGTGCCATGGATCTGAAGAAAGGAAAACCTTACATATCTTTAGGGTTGACATTGATTCTGTTTATCTTTGTTTCCAATCTACTTGGATTGCCTTTCTCCGTTGTAACTGAGGCGCATGGACCTGTAACAGTGTTTGGCCACGTGATTGAAGCAACTAAGAACTTGGCGAATGGTGAGCATGCAGAAATTTTATGGTACAAGTCGCCAACTGCTGACATTAATGTCACTGCAGGATTGGCAATCATAGTATTTGTACTGATGAACTTTCTGGGCATTAAGCTCAACGGCAAACATTATTTCAAACACTACATCGAGCCGTTTCCAATCTTTTTGCCACTGAACATTATCGAAAACCTGGCAAAACCTGTAGCGTTGGCTATTCGTCTATTCGCTAACATTTTCGCCGGAGAAGTACTAATTACAGTCATTTTGAAGCTGGGGATTCTCAGTATTCCGTTCCTGGCTGTATGGCAGGGCTTCAGTATTTTCGTCGGGGCACTACAAGCGTTTATCTTTACGATTCTGACGATGGTTTATATCGCACAGATGACGATTCACGAAGAAGAAGCACATTAATGAACTGCTGCGAAGAGAACGGCTATCGTCTGATTTTCCTTCGTGGGAGATATCTTATATCATTAAACACAAATATGAACCGAAATTAAAGGAGGATATTTACAAATGGAATTTTTAGCAGCAGCAATAGCGGTTGGATTGGGTGCACTTGGCGCAGGTCTTGGTAACGGTATGATCGTTAGTAGAACAGTTGAGTCCATCGCTCGTCAACCAGAAGCGAAAAATGCTTTGCAAACAACAATGTTTATTGGTGTAGGTATCGTCGAAGTTATTCCGTTGGCAGCAACAGTTATCGCATTCCTGATTATGTTTACTTAATAAACCGTAGTTACGGTTTGGCGGGGACGGCCGATGCCATCCGCGCCTTACTTTTGTATACGTCCGCATGACGCGGTAACGGAAGGGAGTGACCTCAGTGGATATTGTTTGGACAAACATAGTATTTTCAATTGTCGCCTTTGGGATTTTATATTTCTTGCTTAGCAAGTATGCGTTCAGCAAACTTTTTGCAGTTATGGAGAAGCGCCGTGAGCTGGTAATGCAGCAAATGGACGAAGCTGCGAAGACTAGAGAACAAGCGGTCGCGTATGTGGAAGAGCAGAAGCAAGCGCTGAACAGTGCACGCCAGGAAGCTCAACAGATTATTCAACAATCGCAAATCACAAGCAATCTACAGGTAGAACAAACTTTGGCACAAGCCAAAGCAGATGCAGCACGTGTCAAAGAAGAGGCTGTGCGCGATATCGAGAACGAAAAGAACAAAGCAGTGGAAGAGTTGCGCAGCGAAATTGGAACGGCATCTGTTCGTATTGCTTCCAAACTTCTTAAGAAAGAAGTTAGTGCTAGCGGCGAGCAGGAGCAACTTGTGAACCAATACCTCAAAGAGGTAGGAGGCCAATCATGAGCCGCGATACGGTAGTTGCCAAGCGCTACGCTAGAGCATTGTACAGTGCAGCGGTAGAGAAAGGGATTACCCTTGAAGTAGAAGAAGAGCTCAAGGCAGTGGTTGGGTTATTACATTCCGACCAAGAGATAAAGCGGTTTATTCTTGCACCGCGCATCTCGGAGTCCGACAAGCTGAAAGTGCTGCGCACAGCGCTTCAAGATAAGCTCTCTCCCATCGTGATGAACATTGTAGAATTGTTAGTAGAGCGAGGCAGAACCGATATTTTTGCCGATCTGCTGGATACGTATATCAAGATTGAAGGAGACGCTCTTGGCATTGGTGATGCTAAGGTATACTCTGTTTATTCTTTAAGTGAAGAAGAAAAAGCAGCTGTAGCTGCAGAATTCGGCCAACTCGTAAACCGTAAAATCCGGATTACGAACGTGGTGGACCCAAGCCTGTTGGGAGGACTGAAAGTTTATATCGGCGATAAGCTGTATGACGGCAGTCTGTCTAACAAATTGGAGCGTCTCGAGAAATCCTTTAATGATAAGCATAGAAGATAGGGGTGAGGATATTGGGCATCAGACCTGAAGAGATCAGCACTTTGATCAAAAGTCAAATTGAGGAATATAAAGCCGATATCGAAGTTGCCGAAGTCGGCACCGTCATTCAAGTCGGCGACGGTATCGCCCGTGTCTACGGTCTGGAAAACGCAATGGCAGGCGAATTGCTAGAGTTCTCCAACGGAGTAGTGGGCATGGCGCTCAATCTGGAAGAAAGCAACGTCGGTGTTGTTATTCTGGGTGAGTACAAGGAAATTCGTGAAGGCGATCAAGTAAAACGTACAGGACAAATTATGCAAGTTCCTGTTGGTGAAGCTCTGCTCGGCCGTGTAGTTAACGCACTTGGTATGCCGCTTGACGGCAAAGGCCCAATTGCTACAACTGAATTCCGTCCTGTAGAAAATAATGCACCAGGTGTTATCGATCGTAAATCGGTACATGAACCGATGCAAACAGGTCTTAAAGCCATTGATGCGATGGTACCAATCGGTCGTGGACAACGCGAACTTATCATTGGTGACCGTCAAACAGGTAAGACTGCAATCGCAATTGACGCGATTATCAACCAAAAAGGCAACGGCATGAAATGTATTTATGTTGCCATTGGTCAAAAGCAATCCACAGTAGCACAGGTTGTAGAAACTCTTCGCCGTCATGGCGCTTTGGAATATACAATCGTTGTAACTGCATCGGCTTCCGAGCCGTCCCCATTGTTGTATATTGCTCCATACGCAGGCTGCGCAATGGGCGAATACTTCATGTACAAGGGCGAGCACGTACTGATCATTTACGATGACCTTTCGAAACAAGCTTCGGCTTATCGCGAATTGTCCTTGCTGCTTCGTCGTCCACCGGGTCGTGAAGCATTCCCAGGTGACGTATTCTACTTGCACTCCCGTCTTTTGGAGCGTGCAGCTAAGCTTAGTGATGAGCTTGGTGGTGGTTCATTAACCGCACTTCCATTTATCGAAACACAAGCATCGGACGTATCAGCTTACATTCCTACGAACGTAATCTCGATTACAGATGGTCAAATCTTCCTTGAATCCGATCTGTTCTACTCTGGTCAACGTCCGGCGATCAACGTCGGTATCTCCGTTTCCCGTGTAGGGGGCTCCGCTCAAATCAAAGCGATGAAGAAGGTAGCCGGCTCGCTCCGTTTGGATCTTGCCCAATATCGCGAACTTCAAGCCTTCTCACAGTTCGGCTCAGATCTTGATAAATCTACACTTGCCCGTCTGAATCGCGGGGCACGTATGATGGAAGTTCTGAAACAAGGTGTGAATCAGCCGTTGTCTGTTGAGCATCAAGTGCTTAGCTTGTACACAGCTGTAAAAGGATATTTGGATGATATTCCAGTTAAAGACGTAAAACGTTTTGAAAAGGAATTCCTTGCTTACATGGATAGCAGTGCTGCTGATGTAGCTCAATCCATCAGGGATACAAAAGATTTGACAGCTGATAACGAAGCCGCTCTAAAAGCAGCGATTGATACCTTTAAAAGAGGTTTCGCTACTAGCTAATATAGATAGACTTTAACGGATTTTACTAAGTGAGCTTTGGCTCTGCCGAAGCTCAGGCTGTGCTTATGAAGTAGCTTTGACTCCGTCAAAGCTAAGATGATGCTTACGAAGTTAGCTTTGACTCCGTCAAAGCTTTAAGGTGGTGAAATCATGGCAAGAAGCATGCGTGATATTAAACGTCAAATTAAGAGTGTTCAAAACACAAGACAGATCACAAAAGCGATGGAAATGGTAGCCGCATCCAAGCTGAGAAAAGCTCAGGAGAAGGCAATTGCCGCCCGTCCTTATGCTGAGAAGCTAAAAGAGGTTGTATCGAGCATTGCTGCTGGCACAGAAGGTGTTCAACACCCTATGCTGGTTAGCCGCCCTGTGAAGAAGACTGGTTATCTAATCGTTACCTCTGATAGAGGGCTTGCAGGTGGTTACAACGCTAATATTTTGCGTAAGGTGACGATGCTCATCGCGGAGAAGCATAAGTCCAAAGATGAGTACGCATTGTTTGTTATTGGTCGTAAGGGCCGTGACTTTCTACGTCGCCGTGAATATCCGATTGTACAGGAAGTTACTGAGCTTTCGGATGCGCCGAAGTTTGCTGACATCAAGTCTATCGCGAATTCGGCAGTACAGCAGTTTGTAGATGGTACGTATGATGAGTTGTATGTTTGTTACAATCAATTCGTCAATGCTATCACCCAGATCCCAACCGTTGAGCGACTGTTGCCTATGGATGGAGTAGGGAATCAAGAGCATCATGAAGCTTCTGCAAACTACGAATATGAACCTTCACCGGAAGGCGTGCTAGAAGTATTGCTTCCAAAGTACGCTGAAACTTTGATTTATAGCGCAATTCTGGATGGCAAGGCCAGTGAGCTGGGTGCGAAAATGACAGCTATGGGCAGTGCAACGAAGAACGCGTCGAAAATGATCGGAGAACTTACCCTTACGTACAACCGTGCCCGTCAGGCGGCAATTACGCAGGAAATTACCGAGATCGTGGCCGGAGCGAACGCGCAGTCTTAAAATACAAGAAAAGTTAAACCGAGTGCTTAACTTGTCTTGTATTTTACGAGAAACAGTGCCGCTTGCTTAGGGTACATAGTTCCTTAAGAACGGCACTGTAAGTTCTTCTTACAATATAAGAAAGTATAGGTTTTACACTATACGAAATGCTTATATTTCTACGAGAAACGGTTGTCATCTTTATATGACGACAACGTCGTTTCTTCTTGATGTAACAGCTTTCGAGGAGGGAAAAGAAGATGAACAAAGGACGCGTTGTAAGCATTATGGGTCCGGTTGTCGATATTGAATTTGAACGCGGCCAGTTGCCCGAGATTTTCAACGCTATCAAAATTGAAACCGTCTTGGACAATGGTCGTCAGCTTAACCTAACACTTGAGGTTTCCAATCACTTGGGAGACAATCTGGTACGTTGTATCGCGATGTCTTCTACTGATGGTCTGGTTCGTGGACTGGATGCGATCGATCAAGGAGGTCCAATTTCGGTTCCTGTAGGGGAAGCGACATTAGGCCGTGTATTTAACGTACTTGGTAATCCAATTGATAACGCTGGTGAAGTTCTTGCTGAGAAAAAGAACCCGATTCACCGTCTCGCACCAACATTTGACGAATTGTCAACACAAGCGGAAATCCTGGAAACAGGTATTAAAGTTATCGACTTGCTCGCACCTTATGCTAAGGGTGGTAAAGTCGGCCTCTTCGGCGGTGCCGGCGTAGGTAAAACAGTAACAATCCAAGAATTGATTAATAACATTGCCCAAGAGCACGGTGGTATTTCCGTATTCGCAGGTGTCGGTGAACGTACTCGTGAAGGTAATGACCTTTATCACGAAATGACGGATTCCGGCGTTATTAAGAAGACAGCAATGGTCTTCGGACAAATGAACGAGCCTCCAGGTGCACGTCTTCGTGTAGCTTTGACCGGTTTGACCATGGCGGAATATTTCCGTGATGTGGAAGGCCGCGATACGCTGCTCTTTATCGATAATATATTCCGCTTTACCCAAGCGGGTTCCGAAGTATCCGCTCTTCTCGGCCGTATGCCATCCGCGGTTGGTTATCAGCCGACTTTGGCTACTGAAATGGGCCAGCTGCAAGAGCGTATCACATCGACTAAAAAAGGTTCCGTTACATCGATTCAAGCAATCTACGTACCGGCGGATGACTACACTGACCCTGCTCCGGCTACAGCGTTTGCTCACTTGGATGCAACAACTAACCTTGAGCGTAAAATTTCCGAGAAGGGGATTTTCCCAGCGGTTGATCCACTGGCTTCCAGCTCGCGTTTGCTAGCTCCAGAAATTGTTGGCGAAGAACATTACAACGTAGCACAAGGTGTTAAACAATTGTTGCAACGTTATACCGAGCTTCAAGACATTATTGCCATCTTGGGTATGGATGAATTGAGTGAGGATGATAAGGTTATCGTAGCTCGTGCTCGTAAAGTTGAACGCTTCCTGTCGCAGCCGTTCCACGTGGCTGAACAGTTCACTGGCTTTAAGGGTAAATATGTACCAATCAAAGAAACTGTACGCAGCTTTAAGGAAATCCTGGATGGTAAGCATGATGATCTTCCAGAAGCAGCTTTCCTATTTGTAGGTACGATTGAAGAAGCAGTAGAAAAAGCGAAATCGATGTAACCTGAGCTTAGCTAATGCTTTCGATGCAAGCTTTACTTCGTAAAGCTTAGTGCATGCTTTCGAAGCGAGCTTTACTATGTAAAGCTTTAAGGAGGAATGGAAGTGAATACCTTTTTGTTGGAAATTGTCACGCCGGAGCATCTCGTTTACTCCAAGCAAGTGAATAGCTTGATTGTAAGAGGGGTCGAAGGCGAGTTGGGTATTTTGCCGGGACACATTCCGCTTGTGACTCCACTTCAGGTTGCTCCGTTATCCGTCAAATCGGACGGTGTTACGATCTCCATCGCCGTTCATGGCGGATTCGTTGAAGTGCATAAGGACAAAGTAACTGTGCTGGCTGAAAGTGCCGAGCTGCCAACAGATATCGATGTTGAGCGCGCCGAAGCGGCTAGAGAACGGGCTCAGCGCCGTCTCCAGACTCGGAGCAAACAAGATGATATCGATCACCGCCGTGCGGAATTGGCGCTGCAACGCGCTGTTACACGGATTAAAGTGTCCACTGGAAAAGGACAACAGTAGGAAAAAAGCAGTCAAGCCTTATGGGTTTGACTGCTTTTTTATTATAGTAATCTATTGAAAAAGGTTAAAATTTCTTCATTATTTTGGATAATGGCGCTGAATTGTTTAAAAATTTGTAAAAGTACTGGATTCTTTTGCCCTTCACAAGTATGATATAAGAGTCGATTTCCGAGTAATACGAACACGGAGGGTTAGCATGGAGGATATATTGTCGGGTGGGTTGTCTAGTGCAGTTGGAACCAGCAGTATGGTCTCAATGATTGTATCTTTGCTCAGTGTTGTATTATCTTGGTGGGCATTGCAGAACCTTAAGCTCGATTTGGTCATAAGATATCCCAAGAGTCCTCAGGGAAGGCTGCTGCACTTGCTGTTGGCCATTGTACTTGGTCGTTTTGTAGCGGGGTTCTTCCTGGATTACCTGAGCTGGAGTGGGATGATCCGATATATGTTTTAAGGGGATGTAGTTTGGTTATAAGTGTCTTAGGTCGCAGTGGTCAAAAGGTGTCGAATAATAAGGTTTTATTATGTCAACACTGAACTTTAAGGAACATGCCCGAGTAAATGGGCGTATTGATGGAGTAGAGAACTTTTTTGCAATTACTTTAATCTAAAAAAATAATTTAAGAAATAATGGACGCGGAGGGAAACCGAAAATGAGCAAATTTATCGTCCGCGGTGGCAACAGATTGACCGGGAGCGTGAAAGTTAGCGGCGCAAAAAATTCCGTATTACCGATCATAGCCGCCTCTCTATTGGCAGAAGAAGGAGTAAGCGTCATTGTAGACGCACCTCCGCTTGATGATGTGATGACGATATCAAAAATGTTGGAATCTCTGGGTGCAGGGGTTACATATCAGAACGATATTATCCAGGTGGATGCTACAAACATCACTTCCTGTGAAGCACCTTATGAATGGGTTCGAAAAATGCGGGCGTCTTTTTTAGTCATGGGCCCACTGTTATCTAGACTTGGTCAGACAAGAATTTCCCTGCCAGGCGGCTGTGCCATTGGTACACGACCGATTGATCAGCATTTGAAAGGGTTTGAAGCACTGGGTGCGGAGATTAGTCTCGGCCAGGGCTACATTGAAGCGAAAAGCAACGGACGCCTGCGCGGTGCCAAAGTGTATTTGGATGTAGCAAGCGTAGGTGCGACCGAAAATATAATGATGGCAGCTACACTAGCTGAAGGCGTGACCGTTATCGAGAATGCGGCTAAGGAGCCTGAGATTGTAGACCTAGCTAATTACTTGAATGGTATGGGCGCTATCGTGCGTGGTGCGGGAACAGGCGTTATTCGTATTGAAGGGGTAGAACGTCTGCATGGGGTCAAACATCATGTAATCCCTGACCGTATCGAAGCAGGTACGTACATGGCGGCTGCAGCAATTACCGGTGGCGATGTATATGTGGAAGGCGCAATTGCAGATCACTTAGGTCCTGTTATTGCTAAGATGGAAGAAATGGGTGTAACCATTATTCCCGACGAGAACGGTATTCGTGTAATCAGTGACAAGCCTCTCAAAGCTGTTGATTTGAAGACTTTGCCGTATCCAGGTTTTCCTACGGATATGCAGTCGCAAATGATGGCATTATTGCTGCGTTCTGAAGGTACCAGTGTCGTTACAGAAACCGTATTTGAGAACCGGTTTATGCATGTGGATGAATTCCACAATATGAACGCTGAGATTAAGATCGAAGGTCGCTCGGCGATCGTTACAGGTAATGCACAATTGGTCGGAGCTAAGGTTTGTGCTACGGATCTGCGTGCGGGAGCTGCGCTTATTTTGGCAGGTCTGGTTGCTGAAGGCACTACTGAAGTAAGCGGAACTCATCATATTGACCGCGGGTATGTTCATTTGGCTGAGAAGTTGTCCGGACTGGGTGCGGAAATTTGGCGCATTTCCATGGAGGATACTTCAGCGCAAACCGTGAAGGATGAAGTTCTTAAACCGGAAGTATCCAAGAGTGAATCGACTAAAACCGAAGAGGTTAAACCACGCTTTCAGGTTCAACCAACTTGGGTATAATATCACTCATTAAGAGAGACCAGGCTGCAGATTGCAGCTTGGTCTTTTTTTATGGAATCCTCATCTGATGGGGATTTTTTTGTGCGCAATTTAATAGCCTGCGGTCTAGTAATAGATTGAGGACAGGAACTCTCTTTCTCTCAAATTGTGTTCTAGCAGTTGCTGTAATTTCATATCTATAAGAATCACCAGTGATTCACGGAAGGAGCCATAGAGATGAAAGATTTCCGCTACTTGCGAAGAAACAAGACAACGCGCTGGCATTCGCGTCCCCTTGCTCCCCGGCGCAGGCGACTCATTCCCGTCGCCTGGCTCGCAGCGCCTTTCCTGGCGGCGCTGCTGATTCCGCTGGCGGTTGTCCCGCTACACCGGGGACAACCGGCGCCTGTGGCCGTGCCGGCGGTCACGGCCCCTCCGGCGGCGCCGGAGACGGCTGCGCAGGAAGCGCCGCAGCCGAACGTCTCTGTCTATTTGTCGCACAGCGGACAAATAGAGACATTGCCGCTGGAGGACTACGTCCGCGGCGTGCTAGCGGCCGAGATGCCGGCCGACTTTGAGCTTGAAGCGCTCAAAGCGCAGGCCGTAGCGGCCCGCACCTTTATCATGCGCCGCCTGGTGGCTGGCGACAGAAGCGGCGTACCCGTTCCGGAGGCGGATGTAACCGATACGGTAAGCCATCAGGCTTACATATCTAAGGACACGCTGGAACGGCAATGGAAGCTCGGCGGAAGAAGCGCCGACCTCGCAAAGCTGCAGCGCGCGGTCCTTGAGACGCGCGGAGTGATTATGACTTATAAAGGGCAGCCGATAACGGCCTCCTTTTTCGCCTCCAGTGGAGGATATACTGAGAACTCAGAAGAGTATTGGAATGCAGCGATTCCCTATCTGCGCAGTGTGACGAGTCCTTGGGAGAAAGAGATTACCCCAAACTATGCGGTGACTAACACTTTTACTGTTTCTGAAATACTTACTAGATTGGGTCTGAACGATAAAGTCATTCCAGCCTCCAAAGAAACTACCAATTCAGGAACTACAACGAAGATTTCATCATCTTCGAGATTACCTATGGAAGTGTTGTCTCTTACCACTGGACATCGGATTAAAGAGATCTCTATTGGAGGCTCTATATTTACTGGACGTGAAGTGAGGGAGAAGCTAGGCCTACGATCCAGCCAATTCAGTTGGAGCCGTAAGGGGAATAAGATCTTGATCACGACCTTCGGAAATGGGCATGGGGTAGGGATGAGTCAGTGGGGGGCAAATGGGATGGCCAAAGAGGGTGGAACAGCTACCCAAATTCTCAAACACTATTATAGTGGTATCTCATTTACACAAATCTCAACTCTTCTGAAAAAATAACTTGAAAGATACGTATAAAAGAGAAAAGCCCGGTAACACTGGTTACTGAGGTGATAACCATATGAATGAACAAGACAAAAACAAAACAAACCAAGATGAATCTCTCAAAAAAACTCAGGGAGATTTACCTGGTGCAAAACCTTCTTCATGGAACAGACTGGTATCTAAACGTTGGGTATTCCCAGCAGTCTACACGGCGGCAGCGGCAATTATACTAACCTTGGTGTGGGTCTATCAGGATGCCGGCCAAAAGCCGCTCAACCAGGACACTGCCGCCACTTCGCAGCAAGTAGGAACTTCCGCTAATGAAGCTGGTACAACAACCGGAGGTCCAGATGCACTTGAAGTTGTTGCTTCAACGGAAAGTATGACTTGGCCAGTAGCTAATCCAGGTGAAGTAGAAGTAGTTAAGCCGTATTATGATGAGAATGGTACAGAGGACAATCACGTTGCCGCTATGGTGCAATATAACGACAAATTTATTCCTAATGTCGGAATCGATATTGCCCGTGAAGACAACAATACGTTCGATGTCAAAGCAGCGCTCAGCGGTGAAGTGACCAGAGTGGAAGATGTTGCGGTATTAGGTAAAGTGATTGAAATTACCCATCAAGGTAATTTGAAGACTGTATACCAAAGTCTTGGTGAAACAAAAGTTAAACAAGGCGATGTAGTGAAGCAGGGAGATACTCTTGCCACAGCTGGTCGCAGTGAGATCGAAAAGAACCTTGGAAATCATGTACACTTTGAAGTGTACGAAGATGGCAAAGTAGTCAATCCATCGGATTTACTGCCACAGCGATAAAAATTTCTATAGCAGGGGGCGAAAGCCCCCTATTTTTTTGTGTATATAGGGATTTTTAAGGTTATGTTTGTGATGAGCCTTTTGTTTACGCGGGAAACGGTTGTTGACCTAAAGGGACAGCGACGGCTTTTCATCATGCTAATAACACGGGTTATTAGGTTGTCCATTAAATAAAATGAGCCCTCCATAGCTTGTCATGTCTTGAAAGCGCGAATATATAAGCCCGCCCCTCATATAATGTACCAAACTATCCACAGTTGGGAGGCGGGAGCGTGCACGATTACATCAAGGAACGTACGATCAAAATCGGACGCTGCATCGTGGAAACCAGGCATACGGTCCGGACCATAGCCAAGGAATTTGGCGTTTCAAAGAGCACGGTGCATAAAGATTTAACTGAGCGTCTGCCAGAGATCAACCCTGATCTGGCCGATCAGGTGAAGCACATTCTCGAATATCACAAGTCCATCCGACATCTTCGGGGGGGAGAAGCCACAAAAATCAAATATAAAAAATCGACGGGGAAAAAACGTGAGGTTGCTGTAGCATCAAAGCCATGAGATTTTCGGAAATTTAAGGAAATATTCAGCTTTAATACATTGTGTACTTCCCCTAAAGTATGGTATTTTTAAATTTAGTACTAACTGCTGTTTTTTCAATTAAAATAACACTTTGGGGGCTCTTTCATTATGTTTAGCAAGGATATCGGAATCGACCTCGGCACGGCCAATGTGCTCATACATGTTAAGGGAAGGGGAGTCGTTCTGGATGAACCTTCCGTGGTCACACTTGAAAGTGATACGAAGAGAGTCCTTGCGGTGGGAGAACAGGCACGTCGCATGGTTGGACGTACACCTGGAAATATTATAACAATCCGTCCTCTCCGGGATGGTGTCATTGCAGATTTTGAAATCACAGAAATGATGCTTAAGTATTTTATCGACCGCGTTGGCGGCCGGTCCTGGTACGCACGGCCCCGTATTCTGATTTGCGCCCCTACAAATATTACATCTGTGGAACAGAAGTCCATACGGGAAGCGGCGGAGCGGAGCGGGGCTAAGGAAGTTTTTATGGAGGAAGAGCCAAAAGCCGCTGCAATCGGAGCGGGAATGGATATTTATCAGCCTAGTGGGAACATGGTCGTCGATATCGGTGGCGGAACGACGGATGTAGCCGTACTTTCTATGGGCGACGTCGTTACCGCTTCTTCGATTAAAGTCGCAGGAGACAAGTTCGATGAGGCCATTTTAAGATATATTAAACAAAAGTATAAGCTGTTAATCGGCGAACGTACGGCAGAGGATATTAAGGTTACAATTGGCACCGTGCGTCCAGGCCTGATGCAGGCTGAAATGGATATTCGTGGTCGTGATATGGTAAGTGGACTCCCTCAGACGCTCACTATTACTTCAGGCGAGGTAAAAGAAGCACTATGGGATCCGGTTTCTTCTATTGTGGCAGCTGCTAAGTCCGTTCTGGAACGTACACCGCCTGAGCTATCCGCAGATATTATTGACCGGGGTGTTGTTCTAACTGGTGGTGGCGCTTTACTTAATGGATTGGACGAGCTCCTCTCGGAAGAATTACATGTTCCGGTGTGGATAGCGGAAGACCCGATGCATTGTGTAGTTAAGGGAACAGGAATAATGCTGGATAATTTGGACAAGGTCGTTAAGAAAAAGTTCTAAGCAGCCGATATAAAAGGTAGCAAAAGATTCGGAAGGGGACTACCTTCATGATAAGAGGATTATATACAGCCGCTGCAGGTATGGTTACACAGCAGCGTAGACATGATACGGCAACACAGAACATCGCTAACTTGAATACAACGGGGTACAAGCAGGTTGACAGTGTCAATCATGCTTTTCCGGATGTATTGATCTCTGCTATGAGTAATGGCAATACAAAGCCAGTGGGGCGTCTTAACACTGGGGTTTTTGCAGAACAGTCGATATCCCAATATTTACAGGGTGATTTAAGGGAGAGCGGCAAGACCATGGATTTTGCTTTATCTACGGATTTGCAAGTAGCTGATCCTGTGACAGGTCAAAATATCTCCTTTGATGGTTCGGGCAAATATGTAAGCCCTGAGGGTGAGGTTGTTTATCGTCCACAGGCCTTCTTTACTGTACAGGATGCTGAAGGGAATAATCTGTATACGCGAAATGGGAGCTTCTCAATAAACGCGGCTACAGGAGAGGTACTGAGCAGTGGTGGCTTCAAGGTTCTTGATTCCACAGGCAAGCCCCTTGTCTTGACAGGAAATCAGGACACCCTTAAAGTGGACGGGCAGGGTAATTTGCTTAATCCAGTAACAGGACTTCCGACAGGGACCAAGCTTGGTGTGAGTGTAGTAACAAAGCCACAGGAGCTTGTACGTGACGGTAATGGTGTATTTCACGCTGATGATGTAGAGGCGGCAGATATCCGTTTCTCTATCGGAACAGATAACATGCAAGTACGCCAAGGTTACTTGGAAAGCTCCAATGTAGATCCTACTCAGGTTACTGTGGATTTGAATGCCGCCTATCGGGCTTATGAAGCGAACCAGAAGATTGTTCAATATTATGATGGCAGCTTGCAGAAGGCTGTAAGTGAAGTTGGCAGGGTTTAGGCAGTGCTTAGGAAATGAGCTTTACAGGTAGAGCTTATAGGAGGTTTGATCTATGAACAACTCAACGATTAGTGCAGCAGTCTCCATGTCGAGCCTTCAGCAGCGGCTTGATATTATAGCGGATAATCTAGCCAACATGGATACCAATGGTTATAAGAGCAAGCAGGGCTCTTTTGAGGACGTGCTGACTCGTGTACAACAGCAATCGGATGATTATGACCAACCGGGCCGTTCTACACCCCTAGGCTTTAATATGGGTTTTGGGACTTATGTGCCTTCGATCTCAACGAATTGGGAAGAGGGTCCCCTTAAAGAAACAGGGAGTCCGACCGACTTAGCCATTCAGGGCAACGGGCTTTTTGGTGTTCAGGTCAATGGTACTACGGCGTACACACGTCAGGGTGATTTTCACTTTATTCCTGACACGACTGATGCCAAGATGATGGTATTGGTTGATAACACAGGAAACTCCGTTTTAAATACAGAGGGCAAACCTCTAACGGTTCCTGTAGGTGTGAATGCTGCTATCGATGAATCCGGTCGTGTGTTAACGAAAAAGACGGAGAATGGACCTGTTCAGGTAGCGGGTACTATAATGATAGTAGAACCTAAGACACAGAATGCCTTAAAGGCTGTCGACGGGAATTTCTATATGCTTGCAGATGGAGTTACAGCACAGCAGGCTTTTGTACAAAGAGCGGCAGGCGAGGCATCTGGAATTGGAGTGCGCTCAGGATGGCTGGAGCAGTCGAATGTCGATATGACCTCAGAAATGACAGAAATGATGCAGATTCAACGCACGTATCAACTCGTAGCTCGGGCACTTTCGTCCAGTGATCAGATGTTTGGTCTAGCCAATAACATGCGCGCGTAGAGGTGAAGGAATGGATCGACAGGAAAAAGTTAAATCGGAAGAGAAGAAAGAACCCTCTCCACGAGGGATCTCCAAATGGACCATGATACAATGGGTTCTTATTCCCTTGCTTCTCGTAGCTGCACTTGGAGGCGGCCTGGCCGTCGGTTACGTTGTCCTGGGTAAGAAAGAGTTAAGCGATGCTCTGCAGTGGAGCACGTGGAGACATGTATATGATTTGGTTTTTGCTCCATAAATGAAGATGATTTAACCACTCCCTTGTTATACAAGGGAGTTTTCTTTTTTATGCTGAAAAATGTATAATGGTGGGGGGCCTCGGGCAGCAAAAAGGGCCCTCTCCGCCATGCTGCCGCATCCGGTGGAGAAAGCCCCTTATCTCAACCTCCACTTCTGCAGTTGGTGAAGGATAAATATAGTTTTTACCGAACCTGCCTAATTTTATGCATTTCGGCAAAGAATAAAAGAAAATGTGCAACATCCGAAAGGAGTTTTGTCATAATGCTGGATATCAACCAAATTCAAGAAATCATCCCCCATCGGCCTCCATTTCTGCTGGTGGACAAAATTATCGAGATTGAAATGGGCAAAAAAGCTGTAGGAATCAAAAATGTAACGATCAATGAACCGTTCTTTGTAGGTCACTTTCCGGGCTATCCGGTAATGCCGGGTGTACTGATTACAGAAGCCCTTGCACAAGTGGGTGCGGTTGCTATCCTGGGAGTAGAGGCTAATCGCGGCCGAATCGGTTTTTTAGCTGGGCTGGACGGATTCCGTTTCCGTGGTCAAGTGGTACCAGGCGATACACTTACTCTTGAAGTAGAGATCACCCGTCTTAAGGGCAGCATCGGAAAAGGACAAGCTACTGCTTCCGTTGAAGGTAAGGTTGTAGCCTCTGGAGAAATTATGTTTGCTCTGAGCTAAATATTTTATTTTTTTATAAATATATCTAAAGGAGAGATTCATATGACTCAATTAAGTGCAAAAGCGGCAGACACATTATCCCGCTGGTTGCAGGACCCTTCTGTTGACGAGGCTACAAAGGCAGAGCTTCGCGCTCTGGAGAATGAGCCACAGGAGCTTGAAGAGCGTTTTTACAGAGACTTAGAGTTTGGTACAGGCGGCTTGCGTGGGGTTATTGGTGCGGGCAGCAATCGTATCAATCGTTATACTGTTGGCAGAGCTACACAAGGCTTCGCTAATTATATTCTAGAAAAGCATACTGGAGAAGGCAGACCTTCGGTTGTTATCGCGCATGACTCTCGCCGCTTCTCGCCTGAATTCACACTTGAGGCTGCTCTCGTACTGGCTGCTAATGGTATCGAGGCGCATTTGTTTACTTCCCTTCGTTCAACACCACAGCTGTCATTCAGTGTGCGTTATTTGAAAGCAACGGGTGGTATTGTAATCACCGCGAGCCATAACCCTCCTGAATACAATGGTTATAAGGTCTATAATTCGGAAGGCGGACAGCTTGTACCACACGAAGCCGAAAAGGTCATTTCTTACATACTAGAGGTTGACACTTTTGATGGTGTAAAGCGGATTTCGCAAGAAGAAGCTGAAGCTCAAGGGCTGTTGCACTGGCTAGGAGAGAAGGATGACGAAGCGTTTACTGATACTGTTGCTGCGGTCAGCCTTGCAAGTGAAGAGATTGCCTCTACGCTTGGAAAAGACTTTAAAATCGTATACACTCCGCTGCATGGTACAGGTAATTTGCCAGTCCGCCGTGTACTTGAGAAAATCGGCTTCACCCAGGTGCATGTTGTACCTGAGCAAGAGCAGCCGGATTCTGAATTCTCTACAGTGAAATCTCCGAACCCGGAGGAACGTGAAGCTTTTACGCTGGCTATGAAGCTGGGCGAAGAGTTGAATGCTGACCTTTTGATTGGTACAGATCCTGATGCAGACCGTATGGGTGCGGTAGTTCGCGACAATGAAGGTAAATTTGTTGTTCTGTCCGGCAATCAATCCGGAGCACTGATGATTCATTACTATTTGAGTCGTTTGCAGGAACAAGGAAAGCTGCCTCGCAATGGTGCGGTTGTAAAGACTATCGTTACTAGCGAAATGGGGGCTGCTGTAGCTTCTCATTATGGTGCAACTGTATTTAATACGCTGACTGGCTTCAAATATATTGGAGAAAAGATGACGCAGTTCGAACAATCCGGAGAATACACATATCTTTTCGGATATGAAGAAAGCTATGGTTATCTTGCAGGCAATTATGCTCGTGATAAGGATGCTGTTCTTGCTGCTATGCTTATCGCTGAAGCAGGTGCTTATTATAAAGCTCAAGGCAAAACATTATATGATGTTCTTCAGGAATTGTACGAGCAGTTCGGATACTTCTTGGAAAGTTTGGAGTCCCGCACGCTGAAAGGCAAGGATGGCGTTGCGCAAATTCAAGGAATCATGAATGATTGGCGTTCTAATGCACCACAAGAAATTGCTGGATCTGCCGTAACAGAAATTCAGGATTATTCCCTGGGCTTAAATGGACTGCCGAAGGAAAATGTACTGAAGTATTTGCTGGCTGACGGATCTTGGTTCTGCCTGCGCCCTTCCGGCACAGAACCTAAGATTAAAGTTTATTTTGCAGTAGTGGGTGACTCCCTGCAGAATGCTAAGGATAAGGTTGCTGCACTGTCGAAACAGGTTATGTCTCGCGTTGACGGAGGACAATAATAAATATAGAGTGCCTTCTATATTGTGAATTATATTTTATGTAGAAACGGGTACCGTCTCTAAAAGGATGACGATCCGTTTCTACTTTTGTTAAAAGAGTTTTTAAAGCGAAAGAGGAGGTACTTTTGGTGCGGCAAAAATGGCAACGTTGGAATATTACTTCCCGAAAGTGGCTGTGGATCATAGTTGTGGTTGGCGTTATAGCAGCCTTGCCTGTGGTTTATGATCGACTGCAGACGGAGAAGTCTTCCAAGACAGTAGAATTTGTATTTGATTATCGTGATCTGGTTGATGTAGCCAGCTATCGTGCAAATCCACAAGATTATATTTCCGAACAGTTAGATCGCCTTAAAGACGCTGGTGTACAGAGCATGGCGATTTACGAAAGCACATTGGAAGATTACCGTAAGGCGCGTCGTCTAATGATATGGGGTGCGGCTGATATAGCTAATCTTACGGACACGATCATTCCTGAAAATGAAAACTATACCTATATTCTTTTTACCAGTGCTGATTACAGCGATACTTTAGCGCCTGTAATTAAAGAAGCATTTAGTAATCTTGGGATTAACTCAAGAGACTGGAGTTTCCGCGGACAGCAGGGTCTTATCATTGAGACCCCGCTAGAAGATGCTACATTGAAGCCGCTCCAGCCCGATCCATTTACACTGGAGATGCTGCACAACAAGGGATTCAGTATTGTACCTCGTCTTGTGGATTCTCTGACTTATAATGAAGCCACGGTAAAGAAGCTGTTGGATCGTTATGAGGAATTGGGTGTTAAACGGATTCTATTTGAAGGTGAGTCTGTTAAAGGGTTTAATGATGATGCCGATACTGGCAGTATCACTGACTTTGCTAATCTCCTTAAAGAACGTGGAATGGGGATTGCAGCAATTGAGAATATTAAGAAACAGCAAAAGGGCTTTAACAGGCTCGCTTATTTGCTGGATTATAATGTGACACGTTTATATTCCCTTAGTGAGGGAGATTCTGCCTTAGATCCAAAAGTGATTTCGGACCGTTTCGCTCTGGCAACAAAGGATCGGAATATCCGCATGATCTACTTAAACACGATTCCTGCAAGAAATACTGCTAAGGCACAGGTTACAGATACATTAGATAACCTTATTACCAGCCTAAGCGAACCAGGCGGAGCTGTTGAGCAGATTAAAGACAATGGATTTAAACTGGGACAAGCTACGGCATTTGAGGTTGTAGATTCCTCTTATCAACGTTACTTTAAGCTAGTTGCGGTGGTTGGAGCAGTGTCTTTAGTGGCTCTGCTGGTCTCTTACTTCATTCCACAGCTCACGCTTGCTGCCTGGGTGTTAGGTCTGATTGGAAGTGCAGGCCTGATGCTAGTGAAGCCTGAAATGTTTGAACAAGCGCTCGCGCTTGCCGCTGCGATAAGTGCACCAACGCTTGCCGTTGTGCTTGCCATTCGTAAGGTTAATGAAATGGGGCCACCTCTACGGAGCAATCCCCTTACCTATAAGGCTATGAGCCCGCAACGCCGGTTTACACATAGTTTAGTGCTTTATTTTAAGACTTCACTGATCTCTTTGAGCGCTGTGCCGTTTATGATAGCACTGCTTAATAATGTTACTTATAGCCTGGTTCTCAACCAGTTCCGTGGTGTCAGTCTGCTTCATATGGCGCCTATCGGTCTTGTGGCACTTTACGTGCTTTTGTATCGTGGGGATTTTGTCTTTAACAAGACAGGTAAGCTGCTGCGGACACCAATCACATTTGCGATGATTATCATTGCCTTTGTTTTGGCGGTTGTTGGTTATTATTACATGACCCGTACAGGTAACGGTGGCAGTGTGAGTCCGCTGGAAATGGTTTTACGTACCTTCTTGGAAAATACGGTTGGCGTTCGACCGCGTAATAAAGAGTTTTTGCTAGCGCATCCGTTATTAATTCTTGGTGCATTCTTGGCCTTTAGATATCGGAATGCAGCGTTTATCATGATTATTGCTGTAATCGGTCAGCTCTCCATGGTGGATACCTTTGCACATATTCACTCGCCAGTTCTGATCTCGCTCATTCGTGGCTTGCTCGGTCTTGGATTAGGACTGATCATTGGTGTGATTGCCGTAATCGTATGGCAAATTGCAGAAGGGTGTTGGAAACGATGGTCGCCACTCCTAAAAAGATAGTTATTTCCGGTTATTACGGTTTCCATAACAGCGGGGATGAGGCGGTACTGCAATCTATATTGATTGCACTGCAACAACATTCTCAAGCTGCAGGTATAGAGATCGAACCCATTGTCTTGTCCATCGATCCTGAGTGGACTAGCGCCACATATGGAGTGAAATCTGTGCACCGGATGAAGCTGGTTGAAGTCCGTCAAGCTATTTATGAGAGTTCTGGTCTGATCAGCGGTGGAGGTAGCTTGCTGCAAGATGTAACAGGAAGCAAGAGTATTCCTTACTATTTAGGTATTATCAAGCTTGCGCAGTGGATGGGTAAACCGACCTTTATTTATGCTCAAGGTATCGGACCTGTGAATCGTAAGCTTTTCCACCCATTAATCAAATCAGTGTTTCGCAAATGTACCTATATCTCTGTGCGGGATGAACAATCCCGCGAGCTTTTACTTTCTATGGGATTAGAACAGAAGAACATAGAGGTTGTTCCTGACCCGGTGATGGGCTTATCTTTACCTGATGATACTGATGCTGCTGAATTACCAGAGTCTTCAGATTCACTTCCGGTAGTAGGTATTTCGGTACGTTATTGGGAACAAGATCGCAAGGAGCTGGACGCTCTTGCTCAAGGCTTGATTAAGGCGAATCTTGAGAAACCATTGCATTTAAGATTCCTTCCGTTTCATCTTCCATCTGATATTGAAGCCTCACGTTATGTGATGGAGAAGCTGGAAGAAAATATAAGCCAGCATGGGGGTCAGGTCAGTATTTGTGAAGATGCCAGTCATCCGCAACACATGCTGCGGGAAGTAGGGCAATGTGAAGTGCTGATCGGAATGCGTCTTCATAGCCTGATTTATGCCGCAGGGCGGCGAGTTCCGCTGATTGGTATCTCTTATGATCCGAAAATTGATCATTTTCTAGACAGAGTTCGGTGTCAGCCTGTGGGCACGACCCAATCATTAGATGCTGGACAGGTTGCTGCTGAGATAGGCCATCTTTTGGAAACAACAGAGGGATGGAGAAATGAGCGGGAGACGATCCTCTCCTCGTTGATTCAAGAAGCAGGGGCTCCAGCACGGCAAATCGTAGAATATTTCCACCATAAAGGATGATCTAAAGTGAAAGCAGAAAGCGCGGTACCTACAGTTCCTATTTTTGGGATTAGAGTCTCCAAGGTGGATATGGCAGCAACTGTTGCTTATTTGACAGAGGCGGTTCATACCCGTATCCCGCATCAAGTGATTACAGCTAATCCGATTATGGTTATGGCTGCTTTGGAAGATCCAGCTTATATGGAGATAATGAAGTCAGCTGAATTGGTTGTCCCAGATGGAACCGGTGTGGTATGGGCTGCTAATTATTGTAAGGAGCCTGTAACCGAACGGGTAGCTGGGTTTGACCTGTTACATGAATTGATGCAACAGGGTGAAAGATATGGATGGAAGGTATATCTCCTTGGTTCTACACCTGAGGTGATTCAGGAAACCGCTGAAAGGTTACAATTGCAATATCCGCGTGTTATTATTGCAGGATATCATGACGGTTATTTTGGTCCGGAATCGGACGATGAAATTATTGCTGGAATTGTTAAAACCAATCCTGACTTATTATTTGTGGCCAGAGGCGCGGATAGTCAGGAACCATGGATTGCAAAACACAAATCCAAGTTAGGTGTTCCGATCATGATGGGGGTCGGCGGCAGCTTTGATGTAATTTCTGGCAAGAGCAAGAGAGCGCCAAAAGTTTTCCAAAAAATGAGAATTGAATGGTTGTACCGTTTATTAAAAGAGCCTACGCGGTACAAAAGAATGCTTGCGTTGCCGAAATTCGCATTAAAAGTGGTGCGTGAGAAAGATAAAGTAACAAAAGTCTAGTCAAATGCCGATATTCACCTAGAAAATCAGATGAATAGCCTAAAAAAGGGATTGGAATTTGTTTTTGTAACAGCGTATAATTCAATGCGGTAGAGAAATGGGGGTCGACTGATCAAATGTTAATCATATACATCGCTGGATTTATCGTATGCATGGGACTCGCACTTGGCCTCACACCTTTGGTGAAAAAATTCGCCATTAAGATTGGTGCGACAGATGTGCCGAATGCTCGTAAAGTGCACACGAAAATTATGCCCCGCCTTGGCGGATTAGCTATTTTTCTGGCGTTTGTGTTAGGTCTGCTTGCCGTATTGCCGATTATTCCATATGAGTTCACTCCGCGGGAGGCCAACTTCATCAAAGCGCTGCTGTGTGGCGGCGGACTGATTGTACTTATCGGAGGGTTGGATGACCGATTTGAATTATCAGCAAAGTTGAAGCTGCTGGGCCAAATTGTCGCAGCATGTATTGTAGTTTTCGGTTTTGGTATTACTGTAGATTTTGTGAATATTCCATTTAACAATACGTATTCTTCATTGGAAAGCTGGATTGCTATCCCGCTTACGATTTTCTGGATTGTTGGTGTCACCAATGCTGTTAACCTGATTGACGGGTTGGACGGGCTTGCTGCTGGTGTATCAGGGATTGCGATTGCTACGATTGCGGTAATGGCTTTCTTGATGGGTAACACGATGGTTGCAATGTTATGCCTGTTGCTTCTGGGTAGCATAATCGGATTCTTGTTCTTCAACTTCCATCCCGCCAAGATTTTTATGGGGGATACGGGATCGCTGTTCTTAGGCTTCTGCTTAGCTTTACTTGCTTTGCTAGGGTTTAAACAGATTGCCGTGGTTTCGTTTATTACACCTTTGCTTATTATTGGTGTACCGTTGTCGGACACGTTCTTTGCGATCGTGCGCCGTAAGCTGCAGAAGAAACCAATCTTTGCACCAGATAAAGGTCACTTGCATCATTGCCTTCGCGAGCTAGGCTTTAGTCATCGTCAGACTGTGCTCATTATTTATGGTATTGCTGCATTTTTCGGAGTTTTAGCTGTTATTCAATCCTCTGCCGCTCTTTACGAGGCGAACTGGGTTACCTTTGTAGTCATCTGCATCATGCTCTTCTTCTTGCAGATCGGTGCGGAAGTTACAGGTTTGATCGGTAAGACTAAACGTCCGCTGATTGATTTCTTTTTAAGAATTCGTATGAAGGCTAATCCGGAAAGAGGTTCCAAATCTTAATTTATTAATGGTATTATTCTAATATTTTCTATAACTAACAAAACTCATCCCTTTTCGGATGAGTTTTTTGTTGTTTTCCCTAAAAATATCGCTTCCTATGACCGATAAAGAACAAAGTGAAGGTTTACGAGAATTTATACTCAAAGGAGAGATATAACACATGCAACGCTTTAAGAGACCGTTCGTTTGGCTGATGCTGGCGGCTTTGATCGTTTCTATGTTCCCAGGTAAATACACGCCCATAGCGGCAGCGGCTACCACGAGCTCCACGACTTTCTTCAGTCCGGATGATCTCACATTACGGAATACTGTTCTGTTGAAACAGGATGTTGTAGCAACAACAGCTAATCCTAATCCTGAGGGACTTATTGACCGTTCTAGTGTTTACAAAGTAAGTAGCCCTACCTTTTCAATTACAGGAACCTACTCTCAGGTAACATCTTCCACGATGAAGGTTACTGTGGAGCAGCTTACAAAAGATAGTCAATCTAATAAATGGGTAACAGATGCTACTCACCTGACTACGGGAGCGGTAACAACAGATACCAATAGCCCAGATAACCGTTTTGTAGCATCTGGTCTTGTTTTGTATACAGGTTTTAATAAGGTGACCTTTTCTGGTATGCAAGGGAATCTCCAACGTTCAGAATCATTTTATGTTCTTTACGATAAAGTTCCCTATGTAACAGAATTGAAAATCTTGGGTGGTCCTTCTGCGCTTAATTTAAATGAAGGAACACAAGTTGTCGTACCAGTATCTACAGTTACTCTTCAAGGTAAAGTAACGAATGCCACTAAAGTCAGTGTCTCCGTGAATGGAGGAACTGCACTACAAACTTCCCTATTGGAAGACGGAACATTTTTCACACCCGCGCTGAACTTGAGTCCGGGATTAAGTACGCTTAAGATTGTTATTCAAAATGCTTCGGATTCAATAACAATAGACAGATCCGTATATTTCTTTGATAAGGATCAACCGTACGCTTCTTTGAACATCAACCACGACAATGCGGACTATAATATCTTAAATGATAATGTGCCTACGTTGACTGCTGATTTGAATGTTGCAGGTTTTACTGGACAGATCTTAGTTCCATATAACGTGGCTCCGTTTGCAACAAATGCTGTGCTAACTCTTAATAAAGGTAATAGTTCCGAAAAAGTTGTAACGATTAGTGCTGTGACAGAAGAATTAACAATTCCTGGTCCTGATGGCGTTACTCCAACGTATAAATTGGTTAAATTTAAGACTGCAGCTGATTTAGAAATCTTAGCGGGTGTAAATGACTTTAAATTATCTGTCGATTATGGCAGCCACAGCAGTTCTCATCTTTATTCATATAAATTTTTGAAAAATGAGACTGTTATAACAGAAATGTACTACCTTCCTGGATATACAGGCTCAGGTGATCTTACCAATATCTCTAAATTGCCTTTGAATGGCCAACAGTTAGAGACGGATAGTTTCTATATAATGGCGAAGACAAATAGATCAACAACCCCAGAAGATATAACTGCAAACTATTTGCCATTGAGTAACAAACCACTATCCATAGTTTATGTAACTGCAGGCACAGGAACAAATGAATATATTTATAAAATATCAGGGTTCTCTAATGGTCAACAAAAGGTGCAATTCCGTTATAAAGGATCAGAATCCTTCTATAATGCTGATATTTCATATGTATCGAAAAACTATATATATGTAAGTAATCTGCAAGATGGTCAGACCTACGAATTCGATTCCAGTGTAGAAAGAAAACTTAATGTTTCTGGGGAATATATCGGGTTCGAAAATATAGAAAATGCACAAGTGCAAATTAACGGCACAGACAGTAACTCATTAACTAGCAACCCTTTTAAGCTTGAAGTAGAAAAAAACTCAACAGTAAATAAAACAACTTTTAATTTCACTGTGACAATCAGTCAGACGGGACCCCTGGTATACGGTGAGAATAAAATCGTGTTTACTGGAGTCTCAAGAGATAATGCTGGTAACCAACGTATTATCAAAAAAGAACTTAAAATTTACATCATTGATACCAACATTTCTGGGGTAAAACAATTCCATCCTACTTTAGGGGATAATCGTTTACCATTTACAACTACAACCCTTTCTAATGAAGTCGAGCGTAATGCCATGCTGGCATTGCCAGCTGAGATTGTATATAAGGATGAAAAATATACAACAAGCAAAGATAAATTCGACTTGGTACTACAAGGTAGTGGTGCTACAACGCTGAATCTTTATCAGGGCTCTACTCTGGTGTTTACTTCGACGGGGCAGGATAAGCTGCTAATTGACGGTACGGAAACCGCTGGACCTATTGGTCCTAAACGTTATCCTGATGAAGTGGCTGCAAATGGTTTGTATTATGACTACATTGGCAGTGCTAAAAACTTTATTTTAAGATTACGTGACATTAAATTTGATGCCCCAGGAAGTCAAGTTTATACCCTAGAGCTTATTAACAAAACAGGGGCAAGAACTACACAACGTCTTGAAGTAGTGCGGGAAGTTGCTCCATATCGTCTTCTGTCACCTGTAGCGACAGTAGGTGAGCAAATTGTTGTTAACAAAAACTTTGTTCGTTTTGATATTGAGGCTGAAGGTGCTACTAAAGTAATAATTGGCAAAGAAGAAGCAATTAAACGTACGGATTTGCCAAATCAAGATCGCTTCACCTATGATTATGTGGGTTTAAAAGCAGACAAATCGAATCCTATTAAGATACAAGTGGTTCGTGCTAACTCCACAATAAGCGATACCATAAATGTGTATTATGCCAGTGCTGTGCAGATTGATACACAATATATGGCGGAGAAGGTAGCTACGAAGTATAGTGTCTTTAATAAAACCTTGGAATTGAACTTCCCTAAAGGTACGATTATGAAGGGATATACTAGCTCTGGTGCTGCAAAATATTATCCTAATACAAAACTGTTGTTTGGTATCGCGGATCCCGCTGATGGCGTTGTTGAACGTAAGAATGATTACGGGAACATTATCAACGTAACGGGTAGTGACGACAGAACCGAAGGCGGGGGCGGGCAGCTTGTGATTCCACAGGATCTTGCTCTACGCTTTACATCAACCGTTTCTACTAATAACTTTTCGAGAGTATCGGATATCTATTGGCTTAGTGGTGGTCTAGGAAATGATGGCGTTAATCTTGAGACCAACGGGGTTACCCCGCATTTCGTGGATGCCAGTGGAAAGACTGGATACTTTACACAGTATAGTCAAACGAGAAAAATCGTACCTTCCCAACGTGGTGAATTGACGCTTACTTTCAACTCCAGCATTGTGGATGAAGTGGGATCGACTATTACAGTATTCCGATATACAGATTCAGGCAAGTGGGAGAACTTAGGCGGGGTCGTAGATACGAAAAAACATACCATCACCGTTCCATTCGATGAATTTGGTTATTACACTGTTATGAAGCTGCGCCGTGGTTTTGTTGATATTACGAATCATCCATGGGGCAGAAATATAATGAATGGATTGTATTCCAAAGGATTTATGACTAATCTTCGAGCAGATGCATTCGGAGCCGATGATTTGACCACTCGTGGTGAATTCGCTACATTGTTGGTGAAATCATTAAGTATTCCTTTGAACTATGATGCTAATAAACAAACCTTCTTTGATATTGTGCCAGAAGCCGTCGCGGCCACATGGGATTTCAAACACATTGAGACAGCTGCTAGGGCAGGTATTGTTACAGGCCTCAGTGATGGCTTCTTTGGGCCTGATCAAGCCTTAACACGTGAACAAGCCGCAGTAATGATAGCTAGGGCGTTGAAACTCAAGATGTCTTTGAATGACAGTAAACTGCTGGCAAGCTTAAGCAAATCATTTGTTGATACAAGTAACATGGATTTCTACTCACGTCCTGCAATTGAAGCTATATCTAAAGCTAAGATTATGGAAGGAAGCGCTGTGACCGTTACAGGCCAAAAGAAGCCCGTCTATAACTTTAACCCGAAGGGTAAGTTGACTAGAGCAGAGGCCGGTAAGATTACTGTGGCACTCTTACAGAAGAGTACAAGCATCTTCCCTAAGAACTTTAACTAAAGAATAAAAAAAGTGCTCCGGCTTGCGAAAAGTATTCGTAGGTCGGAGTTTTGATGTAAAGATAACAATTACCAGCGACATAAATTTTGTAATCTGCACCGATTTACGATACAATAATGTAGAAAATATTATTTTCTGAAAGGTGAAAGCCATCGATGAAACCGATTTTATCAAAAGCACAGTTGGATTACATGAAAGCCAAGAATATGTTTGAGAATAGAGCAAAAGTGTTGGAGAAGGAAATTGCAGCTAAACGGGCACTACAGGAGATCACTCAAGAGGTCATGGAAGAACTGGTGCAAGCAACAGGATTCCACGATTCATACAACGAGCTTGTTGTTACTGAGAATGCTCTGATCGAATGGTCTCATACTACAATCAAGCATGAGAAGAGCTACCGCGAGAACCGCGCAGCTATTGATGCAATGTATGACAATGTGAACTCGAGTCCTGAGAAGCGTCAGGAATTGATCCAATTATCTATGAAGATTCGTTAGAAACAATGTAATAGAAGCAAGCGTCGGCAACGGCGCTTTTTTTGTTTTTTGTAGGAATGTTTAAATTAATAGTACAAGTGTTAATGATTCTTAGTAAATATTGCATAATGACGTTTAGAAAGCGACTATGATATACTGTTTTCCGTAGGCACCCATGATTAACAATAGTTAGTAGAACATACATATGTATCTTCTAATGGGATCACACCGGAAAATATAAAAAAGAAGATTTTTTTTGAGAAACCGCAACTTTTTCAAATCTTCTGCGTTTAAGGTGTAGAGTCATTTACACAGAGGCTGAAATTAACCGCTGGTAAAGCCAATTTAACAAAATGGAAAAATTAGCTTTACGTGACTTGAGGCACATTGTATAATACTTAGGTATAATTAGGAATCTAGTATTGTCATGTCCTAAAATCGTTTACCAGTTTCTGTGATACCCGTCACAGACATTATTTATACTTAATTTGCTCAACTCGGGAAAGGGGGTGCATCGGCTAATGAGTGACATGAGCTACTCAACTAAAGAAAAATCTCAGTTTATGAACGTCCAAGGAGGAGAAAAAAAGGTTATGAAGAAAATTTTATCCGTAGCATTATCTACAGCAATGGCATTCTCGATGTTTGCCTCTGTAGCGTTTGGTGACGCAGCAACAACTCCGCAACAAAAATTTGATGCTTTGGCAGCGAAAGGTATTCTCAACGGATACCCAGATGGTCAAGCTCACCTTGAAAAAGATCTTACTCGTGCTGAGTTCGCGAAGATCGTTACTAAATTGTTCGACCTTACTGAAGTAAGTAACAAATTGTCTTACAAAGACAAAGGTTACAACGCATCGAACTGGGCTGTGCCTTACATCGAAGCTGTTACTGCAGTAAACTACATGCAAGGTAAAGATACTGTTAAAGGTATCTTCGATTACAACGGTAAAGTAACAGTTGAAGAAGTTGCGGCTGTATTGTTCCGCGCTTTGAAATTGGAACAACCAACTACAACTGATAACTCTGCATCCGCATGGGCTAAAGGTTACGCTCAAGCAGTAATCGACGCAGGTTTGGTTGCTAAAGACACTAACTTCAAAGCTAACGCTAGCCGTTCTTTGGTAGTTGAAACAGCATATGCTGTTGATCAATTGGGTCAAGCAGCTACAATCGTTTCTGCTGAAGCAGTGAGCCCAACTAAAGTAGTTGTTACTTTCTCTGACAAAACTACTACAACTGTTGAATTGACAACTGCTCTTGTAGCAGGCGTTGAAAAAACAATTGAGTTCAAACACAATGATCATAACTACACTACTAAAGTAACTTTGGCAGCTCCTAAGGTTGTTTCCGCAGAAGCTCCAAATGCTAAACAAGTAGTTATCAAGTTCAACCGTTCAATCGATGTTGATACACTGGCTGAATCCAGCAAAGTTATCGACGGCGTAGTAAAAGTGACTAAAGTGGGTAGTGATGTTAACGAAGTAGCTAATGCTAATGTTACCTTCAACGCTGACAACACTGAAGCTGTTATTACCCTGCCAGGAGTTAAATTCCTTAAAGGTAACTACACTGTAGTTCTTAACGATGCTGTAACAACAACATCTGCTGAAGCTATCCCAGCTTACACACAACTGATCACTGTTGCTGATACAGTTGCTCCAACACTTGCTTCTGCTAGCTCTACTGCAAAAGCAACTACTAAAGATGTATACGTGAAATTCAGCGAACCAGTTAAAACTACTGGTATTGTTGCTTACGTAAATGGTCAAGTTGCTACTGTAACTGTAACAAATGATACTTACACTGAGTACAAATTGTCCGCAGGAACATTGGATAGCGGCAAAACTTACGATGTATCGTTGCTTAACGTTACTGACTTTGCAGGTAATGTAGCTAATCCTAACCCAATCAAAACTACTGTAACTGTAGTTTCTGACGTTGCTGCTCCAGTAATCAAGAGCGTAACTCCAGTAAGTGACAAGTATGTTGAAGTTGAGTTCGACAAAACAGTTGATCGTGCTTCTTTGGTTGGTAATGTTCGCTTGTTGAACTCCGTTGGTGAAAGCCAAGGTACGTTCCAAGTGTTGACTACTGACAATGGCAAGAAGTTCACCCTTCAAAGCCCATTGACTAGCTTCCCTTCAACTGGAACTTTCACTGGTTCTGTAGTATTCGGAGCTTCTGTAAAAGATACTCTGGGTAACATTTTGGGAACAGCTGCTAGCCAAGCAATTACCTTTACTAAAGACACTGTAGCTCCTACTGTAACTGGTGTTACTTACACAACTACAGCTGTTAATAAAGGTCTGGTTCTGAAATTCTCTGAAAATGTTGTATACAAAGGTAAAGGCACCCTGCAACTGATTAATGATACTACTGGTGAAGCTACAACTGTACTTCACAATTCTAGTCTTGTTAAAGGTAGCGGAAGTACTTTCACTATCACTGGTGTAAGTGTACCAACTGCTGGAAGTTACACATTGCGTATTCCTGCAGGATTGTTCGTAGATAAATCCTACAGTGCAAATGAACTGACTGCTGCAGTATTGCCTGTAACAATCGGATCTACTTCAACTGACGATAAAGCTCCAGAATTGTTGGTTGTTAATGGCGCTGCTCCTATCAAGTTCTATGATAGCAAATCTGTTGGTGATGACACTTATGGTGATGCTTTGATCACTGTTGACCTGTTTGATGCTAGCGGTTTGAAATCATCTACAATTCTTGATAAAAACAGCTACACATTGAACAATGCTGGTCTTCCAAGCACTTCTTACGTTACAATTAAAACATTGAACGAAAAAGGCGAAGAAGTATCATCTGCTACTAACCCAACCCGTGCTCGTGCATATGTATATATCCCTAGCTCCAGCATCACAGAAACTAAAGACTATGTCTTTGCTGTGAATGGTGTTACTGATACCGCTGGTAACGTAATCGATGGTACGGTTGCACAACAAAAAGGTAAGCTGACAAGCAGAATTAGCCCTGCATTTGATTCAGCTGTAGTATCCAGCGGAGGTTCTACTGAACTGATTCTCGGATTCTCCAAAGAGTTGAATGAAAAAACAACTGAAGCTGACTTGAAAGCAAACCTGGAATTCTACATCAACACTGATGTTAATTCTAGCAACAAAATTACAGCAGAAAACATTCTTTCTATCACTCCGATTAAATACGGATCTGATAAAGGAAAATGGTCTGTTAAATTCTCCAAGAAAATCATTGATTCCGCTGCTGGTGCTAAAGAAGAACTTGATCTTAACGCCAACGGTGTTAACAGAATCATTGTTAAAGTTAAGAAAGACGCTGCAATCTTCGATGCTGATGGCAACAAGATCAAAGGCGAAACAGAAATCTCCGCTAAGTAATCTCCGATTACCGAAGCACAGAATAGCCTCTTCGGAGGCTATTCTTTTTTTATAGGTTTTTATCCCCAATAATGAGGAGGAACTTCTTTGAAATCGGTATGGAAAGTAACAACCGCTGCTGTATTGCTGGCTGGTGGTGTATGGGCTGGATCTTTGTTAAACATTACTGCTGAAGGTGCAGGTGTTGGTTCTCAGCCTGGCACAACCGATGATCCTGTAGTTACGAAAAGCTACGTAGATCAGCAAATTCAGAAAGCACTTTCGGGTGGTACAGTAACGACTCCGGTAGCAACTGCTACACCAGCGCCTAGTGCAACCACAGCGCCAGTAGCTACACCTGGTCAAAATAGCAGTAATGAATCTGTGATTGTTGATGTGAAGCCTGGCCAAACTTTAATTGCTTCTGCAGGCGCTGAATTTATCGTTCGCGCGGGTAAAGCAGTAATCGTTTCACAAGATGCGAATGGTGTGGCAGATTTAACAGATGGTAAAGATCTTACAAATGGACTAGCTGCACCATCTAACCACTTATTGTCCTTCCCTCGTGATGGTCGTGGAATAGCTGTTCAAGAGGGTCAAACGCTTGGTCTTGTTGTGATGGTTCGTGGTGGATATACCCTGAAATAATGTGTAATGATATATATTCATAATGCCCGTAAACAGACGTAATCATACCTTCAAACTGTTTTCCAAAGTTACAAATCATTGGCGCGATTGAAGATTAAGTGATGGACGCACAATATTCCTGTAATCTTACAAATTCACAGGAGGTGCTGTAACATGGCACGTAATAATCGTACAGTCGTACCTGAAAGTCGGACAATGCTGAAACAAATGCAATATGAAATTGCAGCTGAATTTGGTTTATATGGGGCTCATTATGGAGGCGGGGCAGACACGGAGTTTGCTTCTGAGTTAGGAGCAGTCGGAGGTAGTGGTTCTGGCCGTAGTCAGTACCTTGGGCATCTGAGTTCAAGGGATAATGGGTCTGTTGGAGGAGAAATTACGAAGAGACTCATTAAGCAAGCTGAACAGTCTCTTTTTCAATAATATCAGGGGTTAGGATACCCTTATTCCTTATCTGATATTGCTTTTTTATAGCGTGAAATCAATATTCATACTCTCACGGGGGGCTCTGTGTTTAATTGACACCACCCCCTAAATAAGATAATATGACTTTTGAGGAAAGCCTTAGACCTTTTCCATATGGAAAAGGTTCATTTTTTGAAGAGTTTAGTGAATGCAGGCATTAAATTTTGCGAAAATCCTTCATAAAAAGAAATCAGGCAAACCTGAATTATTTATATTATTTAGTTTTATTATTTGGCCTGTTATCATTAAGGAATCCCTTATACAGTGTCAGACTAACCATATGGGAGGTTGTTATACTTGTCTATTAAAGGGCGTCATTTGTTTACTTCTGAGTCCGTTACGGAAGGGCATCCGGATAAAATCTGTGACCAGATTTCCGACGCAGTATTGGATGCATTTTTAGTTAATGATCCTAATGCACGTGTAGCCTGCGAAGTAGCAGTAGCAACAGGTCTTGTACTGGTGATCGGGGAAATCAGCACCAAATCAGAGTATGTTGATATTCCTGCCATCGTACGCAATACCATCAAAGAAATTGGATACACACGTGCAAAGTATGGTTTCGACTATAATACATGTGCTGTGTTGAGTTCTCTTAACGAGCAGTCCGCTGATATTGCCCAAGGTGTTAACTCTGCTTTAGAACACCGGGATCCTGCTCAAGTAGCTGAAGAAACAGCTAATATTGGTGCAGGCGATCAAGGACTCATGTTTGGGTTTGCTACGAACGAGACACCTGAACTGATGCCACTGCCGATTGCTTTATCACATCGTATTGCACGTCGTTTATCTGAAGTTCGTAAAAATGGAACCTTGGACTATCTTCGTCCAGACGGCAAAACACAAGTTACGATTGAGTATCAAGATGAAAAACCTGTACGCGTAGACGCTATCGTAGTATCTACACAACATGCAGAGGAAATTTCTCTTGAACAAATTCAGGCGGATATTAAAGAACATGTTATTTTGCCTGTTGTTCCTGCGGAACTGCTTGATGCAGAAACCAAATACTTTATTAACCCAACCGGACGTTTTGTTATTGGGGGTCCTCAAGGGGATGCTGGTCTAACTGGCCGTAAGATTATCGTCGATACATACGGCGGATATGCTCGTCATGGCGGCGGAGCATTCTCAGGTAAGGATCCAACTAAAGTGGACCGTTCTGCGGCTTACGCGGCTCGATATGTAGCTAAGAATCTTGTAGCTGCTGGTTTGGCCGACAAATGTGAGATCCAACTTGCCTATGCCATCGGTGTAGCTACTCCTGTCTCGATAAATGTGGATACATACGGAACAGGTAAAATCAGTGAAGAGAAAATGGTTCAACTGATCAGCAACAACTTTGATCTTCGCCCTGCGGGCATCATTTCTATGCTTGATTTGCGTAAACCGATTTACAGACAAACTGCAGCTTACGGTCATTTCGGACGTACTGATGTTGATCTTCCATGGGAACGCGTAGATAAAGCAGAATTGCTAAGAGATCTAGCAGGGTTGTAATTCATCATACGGTCTTATAATATGTTAACCCGCAAGTTGGCCATGGTGTCAGCTCTGCGGGTTATTTTGCGTGCGAAAACGAGCAAGGCTAGTGAATCTAACCATAGAGAAGTAGACTACTAAACTTTGCCAGCCTTTTAGCCGAAATATAAGAATATACATAAAGACGATAGTATGGCTTGAGAGGAGTCTATCACGGAATGAAAAGAAAAATTTCAATATGGACGGCACTTATTCTAGCGGGAGAGTTAGTACTTGGTTCGGGTTATCCTGCTATTGGAATAGGGAATTCAGCAGTGTACGCTGCATCAGAGTTTGGTATAACAGTCTCGCCAGCGCCTGGAGCAAGTTATGTAAATATCGGATCATCTCTTAGACTGAGCTTTGATCGTCAAGTAAACCCGCAGTCAGGTGAAATTACCATCACGGGTCAGGGTGATAGCTCACCTTTTTTAACGATTCCTATTGGTAGTTATGGTCTAATTGGTAGTTCAAAAGATTACGAGCTTAAGCTAAATCAACAGTTTACTTCAAACAAGACTTATACAGTGACAATCCCTAAGGGGTTGTTCAAGGATAATGATGGTAATGAGTCAGGTGTTACTTCATGGGCATTTACCACTGCGCCTGAGAGTAATACAGCCATTACGGCAGGCAACTTTTCACCTGCTAATAATACAAGAGTGGATGCAGGAGCCCTTAAGGAGCTAAGCCTAACCTTAAATAAAAACCTGATAAAAGGTGGAGGTTCCATTCGAATTTTGTCGTCTGCAGATAATGCAACCGTACAAGAGTTCAAAATTAAGGATGATGATACTAGAGTCAACGTTCAGACTGATGCTAACTCTACTACAGTTAAACTAACATTGGATAAAACATTGGCCTCCGGAAGTAACTATTATGTTCTTATAGATTCTTATGCTTTTAAGGATGTTGATAATCGAACGTATTCCGGAATTTCAAGCGGTGATGTGTGGAGCTTCTCTACTAAAGGTGTGGCAGAGATTCCAGTGACTCCTGCACCGGTAAACGGATCAGGTGGGGTATCTACCACTGGAGCCCTACAGCTTACATTTGATCGTCCTATGATGCCTGCAGCTGGAACCATAACAGTATCTCCAGGTGCAGCTAACGATGCTAGAACGAGATGGCTTAATGTAAACTCCCCAGCCGTTACAGGAGGAAGCAGCAGAACTATAACATTACTTCCAGCATCAGCAGCATCACCCTTGCTAAACAGTACGCAGTATACGGTGACGATACCGCAGGGAGCTTTTTATGATCAAGACGGAAATGTATTTCCAGCTTCGGGTGCGTATACCTGGACATTTACAACGGCTTCTTTGACAGGACTTAATGTCAGCGCGCTAAACCCAGCTGACCGGAGTGAATCCATAGCTAACAACAGATCATTTTCTGTCACATTCAATCGTAATGTGAATTATAACAGTGCCGTGGAAAATGGTATAGCGCTTTATAAAAGTGGTGGCGCACAGGTTCCGGTTACTGTTAACCGGAGTACAACTGCAGCAAACGAATATGTAATTACGCCTAAAACAGCTTTAGATAGCGACTCAACCTATTATATTGATATTGCTAAAGGGGCTTTTGTAGACGCTATTGATGCTAATGTTATCTATGATGGACTAAGCGGCAAAAATTCATGGAGCTTCCGGACCTTGTCTCAGGACAAAACAGCTCCACAGCTCACATCTGCATCACTCGAGAACAATCGGACCATTCGTTTAAAATACAATGAGAGTCTTAACTCTTCCATTGCACTGTTGATCTCCAGCTTTGGTGCTACGGTGAATGATGAGAATCGTACAATTGAAAGTGTCTATATCCAGGGAGACAGCGCCTATGTGGTACTCAGTACAGGGGTAGCGGTTGGACAGAACGTGAAGGTTAGCTATACAGGTGGTCTGCGGACCATTCAAGATCCAAGCGGAAATGCAGCCAGCACCTTTAGCTCAAAGCAGGTTACTAACACTATCGAGTCCTCCATGCCTACACCCAAAGATGGACGGATCACAGGTAGAACTGTAGCGTTGAATTTCAATGACTCTTTAAAGGCAGTTTCCACTTACGCACATAGTCAGTTTCTAGTGACTTCAGATGGGGGATCTCTAGGGGTCAACTCCATAAGCTCCAGCGGGAACACTGTATATTTAGGGTTAAATAGCGATGCTTCTAATGGCCAGACCGTTCGTGTCTCCTATTATGCAGGCTCTTATCCTTTGCAGAATTCTTTTGGACAAAATATTGCGGATTTCACAGATTTCTACATTCGCAACAGCAACGATACAATTCCACCCGTGTTCCAAAGTGCAACCGGAGGTGGCAATAAAATCCTTCTGAATTACAATGAAGGCTTGTCAACGACAAACCTCCCGATGAACAGCCAGTTCTCTGTGCTTGTTGGCAGCACTCCTAACTATGTTACGAATGTATCCGTCAGTGGCTCACAGGTCACGCTAACGCTCCAGAGTGCTTTGACGGTGAATCAGAATGTTACGTTATCCTATGTTCCGGGGACTACCGGAATAAGCGATTTAAATGGAAACCGTGCAGCTTATATTAACCTGCAGCCTGTGTCCATCTCGGAAAATAGCGGCACTAGCATACCTGAGATTAGTTCTGCCACCATCAATGGCGACGAGCTTACGGTTACATTCAGTAAAAACATGCAGGCATCTGGTTCCCTCTATGCTAATCAGTTCGGAGTTAGAGCAGATGGAAGCAGTATGGGTGTACAAAACTACACTTTGTCAGGGGATATTTTGAAAATAACAACATCCTCAGTAGTAAAGACCGGGCAAACTATCGATTTGTCCTATATGTCAGGTTCAGGTACGATCAAGGATCTGAACGGTAATGTACTGTCCTCATTCTCTTCTCTCTCTGTTAAGAACCTAACCGGCGTGAGCACCGGAACGGGAAATCGTCCATCCTATCTAGGGACGCTTGCAACAAGTGAGTTTGGAAAAGAATACGCGCTGCTGAAGAGTGACTCTTCACAAATCGTGGATGACCGTTCGTTATACAATCAATCTGTAAAAAGATATACCTTAAACACAGATCGCCTGACGGCCAGTTATGAATATCTGTATAAGGCAAGTAGTGATACATTAGCTTTTGAGGTGCCTGCTACAGAACAATCGGCCTATGTGACTGTTCCTTTAAAGCCTTTGCTTGATGCTGTAAATCGCAGTAAAACCACAAAATTTATGATACGTTATGGCGATCACTTATATAGCGTAGGACTAGACGATATCGATATGAACGGATTAGCGACTAGCTTGATTGCAGACAGTAAAAATATCTCACTGGTGTTCCGCTTAGAAAAGGTTCCGGCAGGTACGTTCTCCCCATTTGAGCAAAAGCTAAAAACTATGGGGATGCAAAGCGTTACTAGTCTTATGGATGTCCGGGTGACTGCGATAGTAAGCAGCAATTATTCTAATGCTAAGGCATTATCTGTACCTGGAGAATACACTGTGCGTACAACTTCTTCATTGAACAATGCGCAGACATCTGCTGCTAGACTGGATCTTTCCTATTACGATGCAGCCTATCTGCCAACAAAAGTAAGTACGGTAGGTAGCTATACGATTATTCGTGCTCGTACGGAGGGTAATCAGGTGTTAGGAACCTTTATATCAACCCGGGCCTTTTCAGATATGAGTAGACATTGGAGTAATTCAATCGTAGCTGAGCTTAGTGCAAAGACTATCATCGATAGCAGTTACGGGACTACATTTGGTCCAGAAAAAAAGATTACCCGTGCAGAGTTTGCAGTAATGCTTAGCCGGGGACTTGGTTTGCTAGGCGATCGCGAGACCGCACAGCGCTTCCGTGATGTGCAGCCTTCCACACAAACGGGAGACTATATTGGTGCAGCAGCTAAGGCTGGTATTATTACTGGCAACACGGATGGCTCCTTCCGGCCTAATGATAATATCACTCGTGAGCAGATGGCAATCATGATGATTCGGGCAATGGAATATACCAAACATCCTATTACATTAAGCGGCACTTCTGCTTCAACGCTGGCTCGCTTCAAGGATAAGTCCAAAATTCAGAATCAAAGTGCAGAATTCGTAGCTAAAGCTGTGCAATCGGGGATTATTTTGGGAATGACCACAAGTGAGTTCCAACCTCAGGGTAATGCCACTCGTGCACAAGCTGCTGTGATGTTGCATCGGATGCTGAAGCAAACAGATTATTTGTAGAATAAATAAATTGGTAAAGCCTGGCATTATGCTGGGCTTTTTTTTATGTTAATAGTTTGTGCTACGAGACTCTATAAAGCTTGAAATCTCTCAATTTCGCAACTTTTTCGCTTATTTTCAGTCTATTAAAAGAGTACTAGAAAAATAGGAACCAGTTTCCAGACTTTGATAACGGACTTGAAGAGTAAAAAAGAGATGGGAGAGTTACGTCGAAATGAATGAAGTTTTCATGGAGAAGAAGAGTAGAGAAGTTGTTCGGGGAATAAAATTATCATCTACTAAAAAATGGGTTGCCGCTTCATTAGCAGGTGTGTTGTGGATTATGCCGGTAATTGGCAGTGAAGGCTTAGCTATGTTTGGTCATAGTTCCACACCAATTGCTGCCGCAGCCACATCTAATTTTAAAGTAAGCAAGCTGGGAGAAGAAGTAATTACTTCGGGCGCCATTATGATGAAATACAAATATACGGCTACACGTTCAGGAGCAAGCGCTTCTGGCTTGGCGGATGTTATTCGCGTTGACCTCAACAATCCATATGTTTCTTTAGATGTTATGACAGGTAAAGGTGGAAACCTGACAACACGTCAAAGTACTGGCGGGATGGCTAAGGAAACTGGAGCCGTGGCTGCAGTAAACGGAGATTATTTTAATACAGGTGGGGAAGGCGCTCCGATTGGTGGACAAGTATCCAGTGGAGTCTTGGTTTCCACCCCTTCGCAATTGGATGGAATGTATGCCTTTGCAGTGACTAAAGATCGTAAGCCTCTTATTGATGAGTTCAGCTTTGAAGGAATGATAACCGCACCTGACGGCGCACAGTTTGAGATATCCGGTATCAATAAAGGTGCTTATAGTCCTGAAGGTGGGAGCTCGACTTATAGCCATGCTAATGCAATGTATATCTATACGGATGTATGGACCGCACTCGATCGTCCCAAAAACAGCTCAACCACACCGACAGAGGTGCTCGTTGAGAACGGCGTAGTTACTCAAATATCTGAAAATGCTGCGCTTCCTACAGCGGTTCCAAAGGGAGCTTATATTTTGCGGGCCCATGGCTTAGCCGCACGGTATGTTACTGCCCATCTGACTGTTGGACAACCGGTAACTAGTGTGTACTCCCTGAAATCGAAGACTACGCAGCAATCGCTAGATCCTGCTAATCTGCAAACAATGATTGGTGGACATACGATTCTTGTAAATAATGGAAAAGCTGCAACGTTCTCTCGCTCGACTAGCAGCATTGGCGGTTATCGTGCACGTACGGCTTTAGGATACTCTCAGGATGGACGTTATGTTTATATCATAGCTACTGAGAAAAATGGCAACAGCTCAGGAATGTCATTGACCGAGCTGCAATCTTTTATGACCAATATTGGAGTCTGGAAGGGGCTTAACTTAGACGGAGGCGGCTCTACAACGATGGTAGACCGGCCTCTCGGTGAAACCTCAGCCACACTAACCTTTAATACAGAGTATGGCACAGAGCAGCGCAGCATTGTTAACGCGCTTGGTGTTTATACTAACGCACCACAAGGTGAAGTAAAAGGAATTAAAATTAGCGGAAGCACTTCATTATTAGTTGGACAAAAGGCTACTTATTCGTTAAAAGGTTATGACACTTACTATAACCCTATAGATGTAGCAGCAGGCAATCCTACTTGGACATCAAGTGGAGGAAGTGCAACTGTAAGTGCAGGAGAAGTAACGGCAGTGAAGCCAGGCACCGTTACCTTAACGGCTAAAAGCGGCGTAGCAAGCGCTTCTACAACCCTTACAGTCTTGGGTGGAGATGATCTATCCAGCATGAGTGTAGGCACTGCTACAGCGCCACTGACAGCTGGGACAACTGTATCTGTCCCTGTAAAGGCCTCTACGAAGAGTGGAGCAACCATAAGCGTTCCAGATTCAGCGCTGAAGTGGGAATTTGTAGGCTTTAAGGGAGTCGTGCAAAATGGCAAGCTTACTGTAAACTCTGTGGATGCAGGGGTTACTACAGGTTACGCTATTGCTCGTTATGATGGATTTAGCACAGCGGTTGTATTATCGACAGCAGCAGCTACAACATGGGAAGATTTCGAGAAGGTAAGTTATCCAGTCAACTTTACTACCAATGTGCCAGCGGTGCAGGGGACTGCCACAATAGTAGACGGATCGGCTGAAAGAGTAGGCTCCAAGGTGCTGTCACTCAGTTATGATATGACGGCTGGCAGTGGTAAAATGTACGCTTATGCTCAACTTAACGGCACAAGTGGAAAAGCCGTTCCAGCGCTTGCAACTTCGATGTCAGTTGATGTGATGGGCGATATGAGCTTAAACTGGCTGCGTGCTGAGTTTGTCGACAATAGTGGAGCTACAGCCTATGTAGATCTTGCGAAGATTATCGATTGGAACGGTTGGAAGAACATAAACATCGACTTGTCAGGATCAGGGATTAAATTCCCGGCTACGCTGAAAAGACTTTATGTAGTCAACGTAGAGGAGGGCCAAGATGAACGGGCGAAGACAGGTACCGTTGCTTTTGATAATATCACCTTCACAATGCCTTCACTTTCCAGTGATGCTGGGTTACCAAAGGGTACAGCTTCGATGAGCATCGGCTCCAAAGCAATGACCGTAAACGGAAATAAGAAGGCTATTGATGTAGCTCCAATTGTGAAAGACGGCAGTACTTATGTGCCGATCCGTTATGTGCTGGATGCTTTTGGAGGGAATGCTACCTGGGATCAGGTGAATAAGAAGATCATGGTGTTGCGCGGAGCTAAGGCACTGGATCTGACGGTAAATAAAAAGGAATACCTGTTAAATGGTAAGCGACAAAGTGCTGAAGTAGCACCTATTATTTTACAGGGTAGGACTTTAGTACCTCTGAGACTGGTTTCTGAACAGTTAGGATTAACTGTAAAATGGGAACAGAAAACGAAGACCGTAACTATCGAATCGTGATATGTTAATATATAAGGAAAACCTTAATACGATCCGATAGAAAAGGGGCAAGCATCCGTGGAATTTCAAGCCGATGCGATTGATCGCGTTATTAAAAATACCATCGACGTGATGGAGAGCAGCAAGTATCAGATTTTTGAAATATTGCAGGTTGCACGTGATGAACTTGCTGCACTCAACAAGGAACTGCAGCGGGTCATGGACGAAACGGATGAAACATTGAAAAAGGTAGACAAGCTGGAGCTACAGTATCACCGCTCCAGAATCCGGCTGACAGAGGTCAGCCGGGACTTTGTCCGCTACTCAGAGAAAGATATCCGTATTGCTTATGAGAAGGCTACGGAGCTTCAGCTCGAACTCATGATGACGCGTGAGCGAGAGGTCTATCTTCGAAGCAGACGTGATGAATTACAAATGCGAGTGCGCAGTGTCGAAAATTCTGTAGAGCGTGCAGAGTCAATTGGTTCGCAAATGAGCGTAGTGCTCGAATATTTGTCGGGAGAACTAGGCCAAGTGACGAGAATTGTCGAATCTGCGAAGAACAGACAGATGATCGGACTCAAAATTATCCTGGCTCAAGAAGAAGAACGGAAGAGAATTGCCCGGGAAATTCATGATGGTCCCGCTCAAATGCTGGCAAATCTAGTCCTTAGGACGGAAATTGTAGAAAGAATGCTGGTAAAGCAGGAATTTGGGCTGGTGCAGGACGAAGTAGTAGATTTAAAAGGGCAGGTACGTAACAGCCTGGAAGAAATGCGTAAGGTTATTTTTAATTTACGACCGATGGCTCTCGATGATTTGGGCTTAATTCCGACTTTGCGGAAATATGTGCATGATTTTGAAGAGAAAACGAAACTGCGGACGACTTTGGAAACCCGGGGACAGGAACACCGACTATCTTCAGCGATGGAGGCGGCGGTATACCGTCTGGTTCAGGAAGCATTGTCTAATGCAGCAAAACATGCCTACCCAAGCTTCGTATTGGTGGAGATTACATACCAAGCGCAGTTAATTAAGATTGTGATTAAAGATAACGGATTAGGCTTTAATGTACAAAAGTTAAAAAATCAGCAAGGTAATCGGGAAAGCTTCGGGCTAGTAGGTATGCGGGAACGTGTAGAACTGCTTGAAGGAAGAATGGAAATTGTATCAGCCGAGAATCAGGGGACAACAATCGTGATCCATATTCCGACGAATGTGGAGAAGGGGAAGGAGTAGTGTGATGGAGAACTTAAACTCTAGTAAAACGCCCATTAAGGTTCTTTTGGCGGATGATCATCAGCTTTTTCGTGAAGGGCTGAAACGCATTTTGAATATGGAGGAGGATATCGAGGTCATAGGGGAGTGCGGCGACGGTATTCAGGTATTAGAGTTTTGTAACGGTACTAAACCGGACATCGTATTAATGGACATCAATATGCCTGTTGAGAATGGTGTAGAAGCCACTCAAAAACTTCGGGAAATGTTCCCGGAGGTTAAGGTAATTATTTTATCCATTCATGATGATGAGAGTTATGTATTTGAGACCCTTCGTAAGGGCGCCAATGGTTATTTATTGAAGGATATGGAGGCCGAATCCCTTATTAATGCCATTCGTTCGGTCTGTGAAGGACATGCCTTTATCCATCCAAAGGTTACTGGAAAGCTTATCAATCAATTGCGGCGTATGACTTACCTTAACGAGACTGGCGTAACTACAGATACAGTGGTGAAGGAAGCTGGTGTTAAATTTATTGCTGGCGACAACAATCCTCTAACCCGTCGTGAAGCAGAAGTGCTTCGTCTAATGGCTGAAGGTAAGAGCAACAAAATGATCGGTGAATATTTATTCATTAGTGAAAAAACAGTTAAAAACCATGTTAGCAGTATTTTGCAAAAAATGGAAGTGGATGATCGGACTCAAGCCGTTATTAATTCGATTAAATATGGCTGGGTAACCTTGTAAAAGCTTCACAGTAATACGTTACATATAGGAAAGAAATTAAGTAGACACAGCTTGCTTCCCTGATGGGTGTTCTAGGCAGTCACCGACCTTTTAATGCCGGCATATAGTGTTGGTATACAGAGGAGGTGCATCTCCATGGTAGCCCAGTTGATATGGATTGCGGTTGTTTATGTATCCGCTGCAGTGATGATTCATATGTTGCATAACCGGCAGAAGGTGCGTAAAACACCGCAGTCCGGAAAATGGATTCATTATATTTTTATTACCCGCAATCATGAATCTGTTGTGGAATGGTACATTCGGGCACTGACATTTCAAGCTCTTCTAACCGGAAAACGATTGCGAGTAACGTTCATGGATGATGGTTCGAGTGATGGAACACTTGGGATAGTTTCCAAAATGGCCGCTAGTGGCTGCTCTATCGATCTTGCAACATCTTTGTACTCTCTTCAGATGAGTGAAGAATTACAGCATGAAGGAATTGTAGTAGACTTGCGGCTGTCAGGGCAGTCTGTATCGCTGCCTTTTATGGGGATGGCAGGAAGTAGGGGATGCGAATCAAAGCGCAACAGATCTTAAGTAAATATGTAAGTAACGGGTGAAGCACACTCTCCAAGAACTGGGGGAGTGTGCTTTTTGCGTTTGGGGAGACGGAGTCGTGAATTTGGGATCAAATATGGAGTTGCTAAGTACAAGCGAAAGGTAGGAGGGATTATTATGCAAGTCGCTGTATATGCTGTGGAATGCAAGGGGAGCTGGAGGGTTAGAATTTCATTAGATCTTAGGGTAGATAGATGGTGGTGGTCTGTAGCTAGATCGGAGAAGAAAGATGGGAGTTCCTTAGCGGCGAATAGATTGGTTCTGCTTTCTTCTGTGTTGCCGCTAGGTTGGGCTGTGAAGCTCCGGGACAACTTTAAACAAAGAAGCGTAATGGGCACCTGGGGGATTAAGGAGTGGGGGCAATATATTAATAGTATGCTTGAGGCTGAGTTGAGAGAGGAGAAAGAGACAGGGGGACTGTGGGAGGCACAGTGGCTGAATGATGGAATATTCATATGGAAGCCTAATGAATCAAGTTTCGGAATAGAACAGGACAATAAGAAGAATGAAAGATACGATTGGTGTGAAAAAGAGGATTTTCAATCTGGATTACTAGAATCGGATTCAGAACAATTATTGCGGGCTGTGGCTGGGCGCTCTTTATTGGGGCCGGAAGTAGAAGCGCTGCTGGCAGAAGAATTGCCAGAGCTAGGGGGATGCTGGCGCCAGGCGGCACAACTGGCGCATCTACAGGGGCGGCTGATGCTTACAGCCGCCGTAGGCAATGCAGCCCCCGCTGCGCATGGGGCGCGGGCCCGCCAGCTCCCTGCGGGTGCTGGCGTTATGATGCGTGCGGCGGCTAAGCTGCCGCACGTATTGCGGCGTGGCGCTGTCGCTCGCCGCGCGGTTTCGCGCTGCCTGCGTTGCGGCAGCGTCCCCACCGGCCGCACGGCATGCGCCGCGTGCGGGCTTATGGGCTGCGCCTATTGCGAGGCCTGCCTCGCGCTTGGGCGCAGCCGGGCTTGTGCGCTGCTGCTGCGCAGCGCAGCACTTCCGGCCGTGCGGTGCACGGCCGCCCTTGACCCCGCCGCGGCCGCAGGCCGGTGGGGGCTGAGCCCAGCGCAGGCGGGAGCCGCTGGCGCTGCGCTGGGTTTTCTGGCGGAGCCGCGCAAGCGCTCCGCCACTTCATGCCCAGAGCGGTTTCTGCTCTGGGCGGTAACGGGAGCGGGGAAGACGGAGATGATCTTCCCGCTCCTAGAGGCTGTGCTCGCCGCCGGAGGGCGGGCGCTGGTAGCGACGCCGCGCCGCGACGTCGTACTTGAGCTCGCGCCGCGGCTCGCCCGGGCTTTTCCGGCGGAGGTCATCGCCGTACTTTATGGCGGCAGCGCAGATCGCTGGGTGAGTGGTCGCTTAACGCTCGCAACCACCCATCAGCTCCTGCGCTTCCATCAAGGTTTTGATCTCGTAATTATTGACGAGTTGGATGCGTTTCCTTACCACAATGATCCTATGTTGGCCTATGCCGCTGAACAAGCCTGTAAAGTGGATGGCTCTTTCATTTATTTATCAGCTACGCCACCACAAGAAATGCAACGTTTGGTCCGGTTAGGCAAACTTCCACATGCCAGAGTGCCTGTCCGCTTCCATGGTCATCCCTTGCCTATCCCGCAGCATTTGAGTATGCCTTCTGTTCTAACCTGTCTGAAGCGTGGAAGTATGCCAAGATCCCTTATACAGAATCTTCGAAAGTCACTGGACAGAAAAGCACAAATTTTTCTGTTTGTGTCTCGCATAGCTCATATCGAAGGTTTGCTGATCCTACTTCGTCGGAGCTTTCCTGGCGTGGTTATCGAAGGCACCTCGTCCAAGGATTCATTTTGGGCAGAAAAGGTGACTGCTTTTCGCAACCGTATCATCTCATTGTTAGTAACTACTACGATCCTGGAACGGGGAGTTACCGTGCCACGCAGTGACGTATTTATTTTGGATGCAGACAGTGGTCTTTTTGACGAAGCCTCTTTGGTACAGATGGCAGGCCGTGCTGGTCGTTCTAAAGATGATCCTGATGGGCATGTTGTATTTGCCTCCCCTCAGTGGAGCCGATCCCAGCGTGGAGCGATTGCTCAGATTCGTACTATGAATATCATCGCTCGCCGCCAAGGATATATTCGTAAAGGTGGGGCTATATGAATACCAAGCTTACAGGGTTACGAAAATCTCTGTCTTTCCTTCTTACCCCCTCCGTGCCTCAATGTCTAACCTGCGGGAAGCACAGCCCACAGTCCTCACAGCTGCCTGGTATCTGTAAGAATTGTGCGGAATCCATTCCTTGGATACGCGCTCCACGTTGCTTGATATGTGGGCGCCATGTAGGCTGTCCAGACTGCACTCGCAGCGCTGAGCCCTCACCCATTGTATGTAACCGGAGTGCGGTAGCCTACACAAACGAGATGAGAGAATGGCTCGGTCAATATAAATATCGCGGGAATGAACAATATGCCCCTTTGCTTGGACTCATGCTGGATAGAGCTTATTTAACCTTAAAGGAGGAAAAGCAGCAGGAGGCTCTTTCATCCCAGAAGGCATCGTTTTTTCATCTTATTCAACATAAGAGGTACATAAAAAACAACCTTTGGTCAGCTGATTTATTAGTTCCGGTACCTGTCAGTGATTCCAGGCTTCTAGAACGGGGCTTCAATCAAGCGGAAAGATTGGCCGATGTCCTATCTCGTCATAGGAAGATTCCACAGCTACCGCTACTAATTCGTACGCATCATACGGGTAAGCAGAGCTTTAAAGGACGTGCGGAGAGACTGGCAGATATGAAGAATGCTTTTGGAGCGAATCCGGCAGTCTCCACACCTTTTAAGGATTGGCTGAAAGATAACTCACCTATAAGCCGTCCTATTCGAATTATTATTGTTGATGATATCTATACAACGGGAAGCACGATTCGTGCTTGCGCCGAAATTCTAAAACAAATGGTCTCAAACTATGATTATGCTGCAGAAATCTATAGCCTGACCTGGGCGCGTTCCTAAAGCGAAAAATGCATGATTGTGAACAGCTATATCCATTCCATTAAGGATTAGTTGCGGTTGGTAGCGTTTCTTCTGTCCCATAGACGAATTCCTTGCAATCATGTAATCTAGGAGCATAAGAATATTATGCATTGCACAGAATGTACGGAGAGGAGCGGCTGCTTGTTATGAATCTAGACAATTGTCCAAGGTGCGGCCGGTTGTTTGTCAAGAATCTTATGGGGTTGTGCTCGGCCTGTATCAAAGAGCTGGAGCATGAATATGAGATCTGCGTGAATTATTTACGGGAAAACAAGGGAACCAACATTCAGGAGCTCTCCGATGCTACGGAGATTTCTATTAAAGAGATTACCCGCTTTATTCGAGAAGGCCGGATTTCTATAGCTAATGCACCCAATATGATGTACCCTTGCGAAGTGTGTGGTACACTGATTCGGGATGGCCATATGTGTGACAGCTGTCGTAGCCGGCTCAGGAAAGATCTCACGAATGCTGTCAAGGAAAATTCTGCTGAGGATACTACTAAAAAGACATCTGATGGTGCATATCGTGCCATAGATAAGCTGCGTGACCTATAAAATCTGCAAAAAAACGTTTGCAGCTATAAAGAATGTTTCAGTCTACGCCGATAAACTTAGTAAAGATTATCGGCTTTTTTATATTAGAAGGAAGGTGGAAGTTATGAAAATTAACGAGACCGGACGAATTAACGCGATTAATCCGTATCAACGCAGCGCGGAAGCGCAAAGGCAGGAACAAATGAAGAAAAGCACACGCAAGGATGAGGTTTCGATCTCTGATGAAGCGATTCAACTCTTGCAAGCACAAAACACTAGCAAGAATGATCCAGAACGCGCACTTAAGATCGACAATCTAAAGCAGCAGGTCTCCGCAGGTACCTATCAAGTTGATGCATCTAAGCTAGCAGAGAAACTCGCCCCTTACTTTAAGCAATCCTCCGAGAATTAGGTGAAAACATCCATGGCATTGACGACATTAATAGAACTATTGGAGCGGCTAGATGGAGTGCATGTTCAAATGCTGGATCTGGCCGCTGAGAAGAAACAGACAATTATGGATAACAAGGTGGATGCGTTAATCGACATCCTTAACCGTGAATCCAAGCTAATGAAGGTAATTGGGCAGCTCGAGGAAGAGCGAATTTTAGCCGCATATACCGTTTTGCAAGGTGTGGGTATTCGTTCCAACCTGAACCTGAACCTAACAGAGCTGTCCAGGCTTATCTTTGACCCTGAAGACAAGGCACGACTGCTGCATATTCAGCAGAAGCTTTCGGGCACTTTGCATCGCCTGAAAGAAGCCAATGACCTAAATCAGAAGCTGATAGAGCAGTCGCTTACATTTATAGATTATTCTTTGGATCTGTTGGTCGGAAGACCAAATCAGGATATCACTTATCATCGTCCGTCCGACAAAGGTAACAACGTAAATCGGTCGGGAATTTTTGATGCACGAGGTTAGAATTGTACTGATGAAGTGTTCTGCCAGAGCAGAACATAAGGAGGAGTAAGAAGCATGACATCCACATTTCACTCGATAGAGACGGCGAGACGCAGCCTTTTTACTCAGACCGCAGCTCTTAATACAACTGGACACAATATCGCTAATGCGAATACCGAAGGTTATACTCGTCAACGTGTTAATATGCAAGCCTCTTTACCTATTGAAGCGTACGGATTGTTAAAATCTACCGTTCCAGGTCAAATGGGTACAGGGGTGGAATTCTCATCTATCGATCGGATTCGAGAAATGTTTCTGGATGATCAGTACCGTGGTGAGAACGCTGCCTTCGGCAACTGGAGTCTTCAAGCAGATACGCTCTCTAAGCTGGAAGCTATCGTTAATGAGCCATCGGATACAGGCATTCGTACAGTTTTGGATAACTTCTGGAAATCGTGGTCGGATCTAAGTAAGAACCCTGAAGATCCAACAGCCCGTAAGATTGTAGTGCAAACTGCACAATCTTTGACGGATGCTATGAACTATATGAGCACGCAACTGAATAATCTGGAGCGGGATCTAACCACTAATATAGATGTTAAGGCAAAAGAAGCTCAGGGTTACCTGACCGCGATCGCAGATCTAAATAAATCGATCTATAAGATTGAGGGTATGGGGGATCATGCGAACGATTTACGTGATCAACGCGACCTGATGGCGGACAAGCTCTCCAAAATTGCTAATATTACTGTTGTAGAGACGGAAGCGGGTTATAACATTTCTTTGGGTGGACAACCTCTCGTAGAGGGTGGAGAAGTAACTGCAACCGTAGATGGCGCATTTCTTAATAATGCTTATGCCTCCGGAACTTTGAAGGGCGGCGAGGCTTACGGAATGATTTTTTCCAATAATACCTATGTCGCCGATTACAAGAAACAGCTCAATGATTTGGCGAGTACTATTGCTACAGGTGACGTTGAAATTACAGTGCCAGCTGGCTCCAATCTTCCTGAGGGCACAGTGTTGACTAATGACGCCAAGATTACACAAGCTGATGGTACCGTAGTTACGTTGACCGCTGGTCAGGCCATGCCTAAGGGCGCAACAATGTATGAGGACGCCAAGACCATTGTCAAAGGGTTAAACGGACTTCACAAGTTAGGTTACGCGATGGATGGAAGCGTCGGACGCGATTTCTTTGTAACATCAGGTGAGGCTGGAACGATCAAACTGAATCCGGAAATTGCAGCTGACGTAAATCTATTTGCAACTTCGCTTCGTACAACTGTTGATGCGAATGGAAATACGCAAGTCGTTAAAGGAAATAACACCTTGGCGCTTCTATTGACGAACCTGAAGGATAGTAAATTTACTACACCGGATGGTAGTGTGAGCAACACTGTTGGCGGACTTTTTGGCTCTATGGTTGGCCAACTTGGTATTCAATCCCAAGAGGCTGCACGTCAGACGGATAACTCAGATTATCTGGTAGAGCAGGTTAACTCCCGGCGTCAATCAGTCAGTGGCGTTTCACTGGATGAAGAAATGTCGAATATGCTAGTGTTCCAGCATGCTTATAGTGCGGCAGCACGTTTTATGACTACTTTTGATGAACTGCTCGACAAATTGATTAATTCCACCGGCACAGTCGGCAGATAAAAGGAGATATAGCGTATGTTGAGAGTAACCTCTAACATGATGAATTCACAGCTTCTGCTTAACTTAAACCGCAATGCACGTACAATGAACGATACACAATTACAGCTTTCCAGCGGACGCAAGATCAACAAGCCTTCCGATGATCCGGTAGGGATTACCTATTCCCTGCGCTACCGTGCGGAGCTCTCCTCTAATGAACAATATACTAAGAATGTTGATAGCGCACTTTCATGGCTTGATTTCAATGATACAGTTCTAGGACAGGCTGGAGATGTCGTTCAAAAGATTCGTGAACTGACTGTACAAGCTTCGACAGGTACTAATCCGCAATCCGCACTGGACAGTATCAATGCAGAAGTGATGCAACTAAAAGAGCAGCTTGTGGATATCGCTAACAGTACACTAAATGGTAAATATATCTTTAATGGTGAGCAGTACACCACCAAACCATATGATTTTGCTAAGGGTGCAGATGGAACTTACGATGTATCTAAAGCAATTACTACGGATACTGGGCAGATTCAGTTCATTGTAGGTGAAGGTGTCCGTTTGCCAATAAGTACAACTGGCAATGATGTGTTCGGGAATACCGGGGATGCGGACAATTTGTTTGCAATCATTAATAATCTTTCTGCAGGATTAAAGGCTGGCGATCTCACGGCTATTTCGGGTCAACTTGATGTAATTGATACGCGTATGGAATCCATTCTGACTGCCCGTTCTGAGATAGGAGCCAAAACCAATCGTGTAGAACTAATGCAGGAACGTCTGAGTGACTTAAATGTAAACCTGACTGATTTACAGGCAAAGACAGAAGATGCCGACTACGAGGGTTTGATTATGGAGTCAAAGATTCAGGAGAATATTTATAATGCTTCCTTGTCTGTGGGCGCGAAAATTATTTCCACAACTCTCGTAGACTTTATCAGATAACGGAGGTGGTTTTTGTGCTTCAGCCGATATTGCAAATACGTCAGTCTCCTGCAGTAATTGGTATTGATGCTGATCTAGGCACATACTCGATTACTCAGCCTAAGGCTGAGGTCGATATAACAACCACTCCGGGGAAACTTACGGTCCAATCTTTTAGGCCAGAGCTTACCATAGATCAGTCCCGAGCTTGGGCAGCCTATAATGGTGGCAATATGCTCGATATGAACAAAAGAATATACTCAGGTATTCAACATTTGTATCTTCAGGGTATTGCAAAAAAGGTCGAGCAAGGTAATCGAATGGCTCAATTTTTCAAGCCTGGAAATACTATTGCAGAAGTATATGGAACAGATACCGAACCAAATTCTTTTCCAGAGATTCGCGGACCGGCATCATTTGACAATGTAGATATTCATATAGAAACGAGAGCACCACAAATTGATTTTCGAGCCGCAAAAGTGAATATTCAAGTAGAAAGACATGATCCCGAAATTGAATATACTCGTGGCAAGTTAAATATTTATATGCAGCAATATGCTTCTATTCAGTTTATTCCACCTGAATTGAATGTCCAATTGTAGCTTCTTAAGCTATAGATGTGCCATTAAGCGCTTCTATAGCTTTTGTGTTTTGTATTTTTAGCTATATATAATTTTAGTGAATTTTATAAGAAGTTAGTTTTGCACAGCAAAACTTTTGAGGAGTGAACAACTTGATTATAGAAACGCTGTCTTGGGGGAAACTTGAAGTAGATGAAGAGCAGTTATATCATTTCCCCAAAGGATTACCTGGATTTGACGAAGAAACAAATTTTGCTTTGATAGCGATGGCGGAGTCACCCTTTTGGTATTTACAGTCAATTAGCAATATGGAGTTATCCTTTCTGTTAGTTGATCCTTTTGTTTTTTATCCCGCTTATGAATTTGAACTGCCGGATGATGAGGCGGAAGAGCTAGAGATCAGTTCTGATGTAGTTATCCGCTGTATTATTACTTTAAAAGAGCATGTTGAACAGTCTACGATTAATCTTCTTGCACCTATTGTATTAAATCCTGTAGGGCATTCTGGTAAACAAATCGTGTTACATAAAGCGCCTTATCATACGAAGCATAGCCTACTGCAAGAGCAACCAGTTATCGATGGAAAGGATGGTGGATGATATGCTCGTACTTTCCCGTAAAAAAGGGGAGTCCATTGTCATTCAAGATCAGATCGAGCTGACAATCTTAAGCGTGGATGGTGACACAGTAAAGGTTGGTATTTCTGCACCAAAGCATGTCGATATTTTTCGTAAAGAGGTATATCTCTCGATCCAAGAGGCTAACCGTGAGTCCGTCGTTCCTCAGCAGTCTGATCTGAATGCATTAATCCATCGACTTCGTGGTGTAAATAAGAATGAATAATTGACATGTAGCATACACATAATCCAGAACCTGGGACTGTTTAATCGCGGACTCGGGTTTTTTATTTTATTTTGGAGAATTTAACCAAGAAATTTCAAAAAAAATTTGATTTGCTCTAAACAGTTGGGTGCACACTGTCGATATATGTATTAGACGCTGAGCCGGCAGGGCGGCCGACCTTAATGGATCAGCGTTTACCACATGGATGTGGAACTAATTTAATTTCAGGGAGGAAATATTATTATGATTATCAATCACAATATTGCAGCAATGAACACACACCGTCAATTGGGTACTAACACTACGAACACTAACAAAGCTATTGAAAAGTTGTCTTCTGGTCTTCGTATCAACCGTGCGGGTGACGATGCTGCAGGTTTGGCAATTTCCGAAAAAATGCGTGGTCAAATCCGTGGTTTGGATATGGCTACTAAGAATGCTCAAGATGGTATTTCTTTGATTCAAACAGCTGAAGGTGCTTTGAACGAAACACACAGCATCCTGCAACGTATTCGTGAACTGTCTGTACAATCAGCAAATGATACTAATACTAATGAAGATCGTGCTGAGCTTCAAAAAGAAGTAACTGAGTTGACTACTGAAATTACCCGTATCTCGACTGACACTGAATTTAATACTAAGAAATTGCTTAATGGGGCTGGCGTAAGTAATGCTGTATTCCAAATTGGAGCTAATACAGGTCAAGCTATTAAATTGTCAATCGGCGACATGAGTGCTGGAAAATCAGGACTTGGCTTGCAGTCCGTTGCTATCGGAACTCAAGCAGGTGCTAACTCAGCATTGGCTATTCTTGATAGTGCTATTACAAAAGTTTCTGCTGAACGTGCAAAATTGGGCGCAAATCAAAACCGTTTGGAGCACACTATTAATAACTTGGGAACTACTTCTGAAAACTTGTCTGCAGCTGAATCCCGTATTCGTGATGTTGACATGGCTAAGGAAATGATGAATCAAACGAAGAACAACATTCTTGCTCAAGCTGCACAAGCAATGTTGGCACAAGCGAACCAACAACCACAAGCTGTGCTTCAATTGCTTCGTTAATAGTAATACAAAAAAAGGAAGCCTCAGGGCTTCTTTTTTTTGTATTACTAATGCTAATCAGTAGGGTATGGAACTCCGATATATATAGTAAAATAACAAGTGATTTATGAGAGGATAACCATATGATCAAGACAGTTTCTTTATGCATGATCGTTAAAAATGAGGAAAAGTATTTGTCTAGATGTTTAGAAAGTGTACGTAATAAAGTTGATGAGATAATTATAATCGACACCGGATCGACTGATAGTACTCTTGAAATTGCGAAGCAATATACAAATAAAATATATCATTTCACTTGGGTTAATGATTTTGCAGCAGCAAGGAATGAATCGTTAAAATATGCATCTTCTCAGTATGTTCTTATATTAGATGCTGATGAATACTTGGATCCTGCAGCAGATCTCCAAAAGGATATCTCTAGTAACTTTGATTATTACTATGTAAAGATTATTAATGATATGTCGTACGGGACTATACTCAAACATACGGCTATACGGTTGTTTGCCAATTATAAAAAACTCATCTATCATAATCGTTTACATGAACATCTAAATGTTATGGATAATCAAGGGGATTATAAAGGTTCAGCGGGAGAATTAATTATTCACCACTCGGGTTACACGAATGAAGTTATACAAGATAAGGATAAGCAAAGACGTAATTTATCTCTAATGCTACAGGAAGTTAAGGAAAGTCCAACAGGATATAATTTCTTTAATATGGGTAAAACCTATATGTGGTTAGGAGAACATGAGAAAGCAATACCTTATTTGCAAAAGGCATACTCATTAAGCAAAGAAATGATAATTATACCAGAGATAATAGTTTCCCTTTGTTCGTGTTTAAAAGATTTGCACAGATATGAAGAGGGTTTGATAATTCTAAAAGATGCTATTCCTATTTATCCAAATGAAACTGATATGAAATATATGCAAGGATGCTTGTTTATGGAAGCTGGATATACAAAAGATGCAATGAAGGCGTTCGAAAAATGTATAGAGCTTGGAGATCAAGGTATAACTGTTACAGAAGGGAATGGAAGCTATTGGGCTCGATATAAGTTGGCTGAAATTCATGAGGGAGCATATCAATTATTAGAAAGCTACGATCAAATTACGCAGGTGTTAAAAGAAAAGAAAACATTAGGTGTTGGGTTAGAAAAGTACTTTCAAATTGTATCAAAAGCAAACACTCCTCATGATGAGGTTTATGAAAATTTCAAGCAAATATATACAATAAATGATGAGGATGATTTAAAGCTAATACTTGAGGTACTTTATAAATTACGACATCCACTACTATACAAATATGTTGACCTTTATAATGTCAGCCTTCAGGATAATATTATTGCGGTGGCAAAACAATATAATAAGATGTATGAAGAAGCAAGAGCTAATTGGATGGTAATGGATGAAATACCGAAGCAAAATGTTGAAGATGTTTTATTATTGGCACTGATTTTTAAAGATATGAAGCTTTTATTACTGGTAAGAGATGAATTAAATTTGAGTATTAAGGAATCAAAAGTATTGAATGCAATTATAAATCAGGATCCACTGGTATCTATGAAAATTACTACACCTATTGAAGGTTTACTTTATAGGATGTTAGAACATTTGATTGTTCTGAAAGAGTTTGATCATTTTCAATTATTATCGGAATATTTTTTACAAGGATCAGTGGAGAATTCCCTTAAATTAGGGGAATTGTTATCAGGTTATTCTTTCAAGGAACTTGCTATAGATATTCTTATAGAATCATTCAGAAAAAGTCCGAATAATGTTAATGTTGTACGTTTACTTGGAGATATTTGTTTTGATTTGAATTATTTAGAAGATTCTCAGTTGTTTTATACTAAATTACTAGATATATGTCCAGAGTTTAGTTCCTATGAAAGAATCTATAATTTATACGAAAAGTTGGATGACAAAACCGGAATGAGTGAAACAAAAAAAACCATGAAAAATAAATTCAAGCTTTCTATTTCAGGTTAGTAATTAGACATTATGAGAAGGGTTGGGGAAAGTTTGAGTTTAGATAATTTGAAGAATTATTCAAGAGATTTTAAGGATAATATACAGAATTTGATTGAGAACGGTTTTTTAGAAGAAGTTAAAGTAATGATACTAGAATATGAGAAAATTGTGGAAAAAGATTTTGAATTATATTCAATAAAAGGGACTATAGCTTTACTGGAGGGCGATCTAAAAAAGGCAGAAAAATATTTTTTAGACGGCTTAACTGAAAAACCATATGATAGCGATTTGATATATAATCTGGCTTATTTATACGAGATGAGAAAAGAAAATATTAGTGCTTATAGACAATATAAAAAGTTGCTCACTTTAGCATTGGGTGATCTAAAAGAAATTGTGTCATTAAAGATTACTGAACTTGAGAAATTGACTCAAGTAAATGATTATATCGAGAGAAAAAAAGTGCTTATTATAGCGTATATTTTTCCACCTCTCGGGGGATCCGGAGTACAGAGAACATTGAAGTTTGTGAAATATCTAAGGGATTTTGGATGGGAACCAGTTGTTCTCACAGTGGATGAAGGTGACTTTCCATTTACGGATAGTACATTAGAAAAAGAGATCCCGCAAGAAATTGAAGTTATTAGAATTAGAGAGAAGAAAGACTTAGATATTCATTATATTAATAAGTTAATACAAATGTATCAGGTTGTGGTGAATAATAATGAAATAATGATGGAATATGTCGAGTTATTAAAAAATAACTCGGATAAATTAAATGAATTGGCTTTTCTGCCGGATCATGCAATTGTTTTTGCTAGAGAAGTGCTGGACCAAATAAATGATTTTGTTAACTTCAATGAAATAGATCTTATTTATTCTACTTCAGGTCCATATTCAGATCATCTAATAGGGTATTTTTTGAAGAATAAATATGAGAAAAGATGGGTATGTGATTTCAGAGATGAATGGACCAATAACCCGTATGCCGAATTCGATAAAGATAGCATTTTATTTAAGGTTTTGATGAAAATGGAAGAAAATATTTTAAAAAGTTGCGATAAAATTTTAACGACTACTCCATTAGCAACTCAAAATTATATTAATAATTTTGGGGTTGATACTAACAAGATAGAGACAATAACTAATGGGTATGATGAAGAAGATTTTTTTGAATTATTACCTAATAATATTCAGGGAAAGAATGAAAAGTTTCGGATTATGCATAATGGGATTTTATATATGATTAGAACTCCGGAGACCTTTCTAAAAGCAGTCTATAATTTAGTAGTTAATAATATACTCCCGAGAGAGAAAATAGAGATTTATTTTACTTTAACGGAAAATGATGATCACTGGAGAGAAGTAGCAGAACAATTAGGAATAGATGATCTTGTTAATTTTTTTGGATACTTAAATCATAATGATAGTTTATCGTATGCGTCTAATGCTGATCTTTTGTTATTGATAGTTGGACCTGGAGAGAAAAATAAATCAGTGTATCCAGGGAAGGTATTTGAATACCTAAGATTGGGGAAACGAATATTAGCGCTTTCCCCATCTGGAAGTCTAGTTGAAGCATTAATTAATAAAACTTCTAGAGGTGAAAATTACGAGTTTGAAGATGTTCAAGGTATGCAGGATTATATAATAAGAATGTACAAAGAATGGGAAGCTGGATCATATTCAGATCTGAGTATTAATGGGGATATAAAACGATTTGAGAGAAGGCAATTAACCCGAAAATTAAGTGACATATTTACAGAGACTATAAAAGAAAAAATTAGATTTAGTTTTGACATATCCGAAAGAGATGAAAATTTTTATAATGATCTTTATGAATCTGGAGGCTGGAATCAATCTTATTTTAAACACTATAGTGAAATACATTATATTGATATTTGGATGAAAGCTACTGAAATGATTCGAGATGTGGAGAATCCTAAAATCATAGATATAGGCTGTGGACCTGGGCAATTTGCTAATTTACTTTTAGATAATCATTTGACGAATTATAGAGGTATGGACTTCAGTCAAGAAGCTATAAAACATGCGAAAATAAGAAATGATAGATATAGATCTTCATTTAGTGTGGATGATGTTTATACGTCTAATATATTTGATGAAGACTATAATATTGCTGTTTTGTTTGAAATACTTGAGCATTTAGATGGTGATCTAGAGATTCTAAAAAAGCTTAAAAAAAATACGAAGGTTCTTTTCTCAGTCCCTAATTTTTATTCTGAGGGACATGTAAGATGGTTTAATTCTCAATTAGAAGTGGCGCAAAGATATAAAGCTGTAGTGGGAATTAATGATATCTATACGTTCGATGTTGGTGGTGAGAATAAAATATATTTGGTATTTGCTGAAAAAGAGTAAGTGATACAAGCGGCTGAGGTATCATAGTCATTCATTTATGTATTTCTTTTTTTGGAAGAGAATAGTGGAAATAATTGGTGCGAGATCTCAATTAATGAAGAAGATTTCATTTATTTCTTTCTGGAGTTTTTAAAGAAAAGAATGAGGATTAGCTAATTCAAACTGGATAGAAGAATGACGCGAATTTTGAATAACAATACTGCGGTTGTATCGACAGGAAAACAAATCTTAAGTGGATGAAAGTGTAAGCCTTGTATTACAGGTGAAGACTTATGGCCATGGAGTTCTGAATGACTGTTTAGTGGAATGCTCTGCTTTAATTGAAATGATTTTTATAGTATTTATCTGTACTATTTCTAAATTATCCCTTCCTGCAACCGATATATATATTATAAACTAAGTGTCGTTGGAGGTCGGGCTCATGAATGTACAGTTCTCCGTATCTGCTAATCCATCAACTGGTGGACAGAGCAGGTCTGAGTCAATACCTGGTAATGCAAAAGTCGGGTCAGTGAACGAATTGACTTCAGTTAAAGATATCAAGGATTTAAGTAGCAAAGAGCGTGAAGGCATTTCAGTCTCAGTTGCAGAGGAGCAGTTGATCAGGAATATTGAGCGCGCAGTGAAGACTTTACAAGGACCGAAAACTATTTTAGAAATCAGTGTACACGAGAAGACACATGACATTATGGTTAAGGTACTAAACGAAGACACTGGTGAATTGATTCGTGAAATACCGCCTGAAAAAACATTAGATCTAGTAGCGAAAATGATGGAAATTGCAGGAATTCTAATCGATCAACGTGTATAGGGAGGAGTGAACAAATGGTTCTTAGGGTTAATGGTTTTTCATCAGGAATGGACATTGATAGCATTGTTAAACAAATGATGTCGGCAAAAAGGCAGCCCCTGGATAAGCTTAATCAACAGAAAACTCTATTAGAGTGGCAGAGGGACAGTTATCGTGAGCTTAACAGTAAACTTGTAGATTTCAAAGCCAATAAGTTAAGTAGTTGGAACAAACAATCTCAAATGAATGCACAAAAGGCAGTAGTGAGTGGAAATACTCTTGCGGTAAAGGCAGAGGCAAATGCTGATGCTAATGGAGTAGAAATGAGTGTTCAGGTAACGAAACTGGCTACAAAATCTTCTTTAGAGTCAACAACACAGCTTACTACCAGTTCATCCGAAAAAGCAACGATTAGAACAAAATTGAGCGATATGCTAGGTGCGACTACTCCATTAGAATTTAAAGTTGATGGAGGGGTCACTCTTACTTTTACTGATGAAGACACCATATCCTCAGCGATTAGTAAAATTAATAGTAGTTCAGCAGGTGTGACGGCAAGTTTTGATGAGGTGAGTGGACGATTTACTATTTCGGCAAAAGAATATGGGGCTGACAACGTATTAGAGAAGAATAAGTTGAGCGGTTCTTTTTTAAGCCTAATGAATGTTGGTGCCGTGAAAAATGCGGAGAACGCTGAAGTTTATATTTCCAGTGGTAAGCAAGGAAGTACGGAAACTCCTGTTAAATATACTCCATCTTCCAACAATTTCACGGTTAATGGCATTCAATTAACTTTGCAAGGCTTGTCTGGAACAGCAGGTACTACAACAATTGCTACACAGACAGATCCTACTAAAGCTATTGAAACCATTAAATCTTTCGTGGAAGCATATAATGAACTTATTAGCTTATTCACTAAAAAAACAGATGAGAACAAGTATCGTGATTTCGCGCCATTGACATCAGAGCAAAAGGAAGCGATGAAAGAGAGTGAAATCACAACATGGGAGGAAAAGGCGAAAAGCGGATTGCTTAAGAATGATGCAATACTCAAGTCTACAGTTTCTGACTTTCGGTCCGTAATAACTTCTAAGCTTGGAGATCTTAGTTCATTTGGGATTACTACAGGACAATACTTTGAGAACGGTAAATTATATATAAATGAAGAAAAATTAAAACAAGCATTGACTGATAATCCGGAAAAAGTTACATCCTTGTTTCAGACTCCTTCGGGAGGGTCGGGCATATTTACAAGTCTTTCAACCTTAGCCGATAAAGCTTTGGATAAAATTGTATTGAAGGCGGGCACATCTAAATTCTCTGCGGATATAAATAGCACATACAAAACTGAGAGTGTTATGGGAAGACTTCTGAAGGATTATAATTCCCGAATTGATGCGTGGGCTGACAGATTGACTGATATGGAAACCAGATATTATAAGCAGTTTACTGCTATGGAAACTGCAATGAGTAAGTACAATTCCCAATCAAGTAGCTTATCAAGCTTTATGTCTAGCTAGTAAGAGAAAAGGGTGACACAAATGATAAATTCTCCTTATGAAAAATACCGTCAGTCATCGGTAAAAACATCGACCCCTTCACAGTTATTGATTATGTTATTTGATGGAGCGATTAGATTTGTAAGGGCGGGTATGGAAGGAATCGATTCAGTTGACTATCAAAAGACAAATATTAATCTGGGGAAAGCGCAAACAATTGTTAGTGAATTGATGTCGACACTGGATCCTACCTATGATATATCTAAAAGTTTGAATGATCTATACGAATATATAAATCATTTGTTGATTCAAGCTAATGTGAAGAAAGACAAGGTACCTGCAGAAGAGGCGCTACAGTATTTGACTGAGTTTCGAGTAACTTGGTTAGAGGCGTCAAAGCTGGTACCAACACATGAGAAAACCCATGGATAATTGTATCTTAGAGTTAAATAAGATTACTCAAGATATTATCATTAGACTAGATAATTGTTCATATGAAGAATTAACTGATTTCGTCGAACAACGTCAAAATTTGATAGATCAACTCGAACAGCATGTGAAAAAACAGTCGATCGGTGTAATCCAGCAGTATCAGTTACGAGAGTTGTTGGAGACCGATCCTATGATAATTGCAAGAATGCAACAACTTAAAAGCGAGGCAGCTAAGTGGCTTCAACAGAGAGAACAGGCCAAAACACAACGCAACGCCTATGAGGCCGCCTACACCCCAGACAGTTTCCTTATGGATCGCAAAAAATAATTTATCAGTGTTTCACTATAGGAGTAGACGGGTATTAAATACCGTCTGCTCCTTTTTTTGATCATTGTACCGAATCTATTTCTTGTTTATGGAAAATTTAATAGTTTATTTTACGTGGTAAATTATTGAATGTAAACATTTTCTTTTCCAATTGACAATAAAGAAGTTACGGTGGTATAGTCGAATTGTGAGCAAGACTCACGTTCATCTGATGACGAAGGGAATGTTTAATCAATGGAAGGTAAAGTAAAATGGTTTAACGCAGAAAAAGGTTATGGTTTTATCGAGACTGCAGACGGTGGCGACGTATTCGTACACTTTTCCGCGATTCAAACTGATGGTTTCAAGACATTGGATGAAGGTCAATCCGTAGAATTCGATATCGTTGAAGGTGCACGTGGACCACAAGCAGCTAACGTAATCAAATTATAATCATCCGGCGAAGCCGAACTACATATAAGTAGATGGTTAGCAATTTAGACAGCGCTAGCAGGGATCTTGGAATCTTCCAAGATCCTTTTTTTGTGCGTTCATATGTGTCTAGTATAGCCAATCCTAGTAAAGAAAATAGCCTATTTTGTAAATTCATTTTATGGAAAATGTTAGAACTCTGCAAAAGGTGGGTAATAGATATACGTTGAGCTGTTTATCTTACCTCGACACACACTATGTTAGCCTAGGTTACTACATTCACGAAGAAATTCAATATAGCCTAAGCTATCAAAACAATTAGGAGGGTGATTAGCAGGATGAAGAAGATGTGGCGCGGTCTTATGACCGGAATATTAGGTACTAGTATGTTATTGGGGTCTCTCGGCAGCGTATCTGCTGCAGCTGTACCTAAGGATATTCAAGGCCACTGGGCGCAAGGTCAGCTGCAGGAATGGCTAGATAGAGGTTACCTTGGAGGCTACCCAGATGGAACGGTAAAACCAAACAAAGCAATTACGCGTGGTGAGTATGTGACTATGGTAAATCGCCTGTTAGGGTTTACAACTAAAGCAACAGTAACTTTCAAAGACATGAAGAGCACAAACTGGAATTACAGTGAAGTGGCTAAAGCCGTGGAAGCTGGATATATCGGAGGATACGAGGATAATACGTTCCGTCCTAATAATCCGCTTACAAGAGAAGAAGCAGCTGTAATTACTGCAAAATTACTTAAATTGAGCACCAATACAACTTCGAACAAATTTAAAGACAATGCACAAATTGCAGCATGGGCAAAAGGTGCTGTAGCAGCCGCAGTGGAAAAGAAGATTGTTAACGGTTATCCAGATGGAACCTTCGGTCCTAAGAGATCGTTAACACGTGCCGAGGCTGTAGGTATTATCAATACTTCAGCTATCTATTATCCTGGTAGTGGCACAGGTGGTGGTGTAACACCTACACCAACTCCAACGGCTACTCCGACACCAACAGCTACACCAACCCCAACTGCTGCTCCAGGTGGTAGTACTGGCGGAGGTTCTGGCGGTGGTAACGGTGGCGGCGGAAGTAGCACAGCGCCAACAGTAAGTGGGGCAACCTACGGTAATGTTGGTTCAGTCACAGCGGATGTATACCTGACACCTTCCGTAACTGGTGCAGTATACTATGTTGTAGCTCCTTATAATGCTGATGTAATTGCTCCAACTGCATTGCAGGTGGAAAAAGGACAAATTAGTAACGGGACTGCAAGTGGTATCCATGGTAGTGTTGCGACTGTAGCTAACACAACGGTTACATTCTCTGTTTACGGATTGAATCCTGGTACAGAATATGCAACATATATCACGCTTGCGGATGCAGCTGGTAACTTGTCTACTGTAACGACAGTTCGGTTGACTACTGCTCAAGCTACTGCTAGCTCGATTTCGCTTTTTGAGCCAGGACAAGTTAGTACAGTTACAGCAGATGTATATATTAAATATGGTACGACAGGTGGCACTACAACACCAGTTAGATATGTAGTATTGCCAGCAAATGAGAAGGCACCTACTGCAGCACAGATTGCTTTAGGCCAAAATGGTAGCGGTACTGCACTGGCTGCTCCATGGACTGACACACTTACGTTTGCTCCTGGTGTAAAACGTACACAGACCCTAACTGGTTTAGCAGCAAATACTGCCTATAAGGTATATGTTATTGCAGGATCGGGTTCTCAATGGTCTCCTGTAGAAATCATTCAAATTCATACCAAATAGCCTGACCTTATGTGATTTCATTCGGAGAATATAAGAGTGGGATCCGTACTATAATAACGACAGGTTTACTTTTGGTCCGGTAGGGCGATTGGTTGCTCTCACCGGACTTGTTTTATTTGTGAACGCTATGACAACATTTGTTATCTAAATGTAAGGGCTGTAAGGAATTGCTTTTTACTTAGCGCTTACAATTTGGTATAATGAAGGTGTAACTAAAGGAGGAGTGGCCATGCAATTCACCATTCGAGGTCAACAAATTGACGTGACCGACGCTTTGAGAGAGTATGTTGATAAGAAGCTCAGCAAACTTGAGAAGTATTTCGAAGCACCCCCTACCTCTGAAGGGTCTGTGACGCTTGGCGTAGTTCGCGGCCTTCATACGGTGGAAGTAACCATTCCGCTTGCTGGCGTGACGCTTCGTGCGGAAGATCGCAGCGATGACATGTATGCTTCCATAGACGCCGTTGTGGACAAGCTGGAACGCCAAATTCGCAAACACAAAACGAAGCTGAATCGGAAGTTCCGTCAAGAGGGACTCAAGACGCTGTTTGTGGATGGAGCTAGTGCCGCTGTTGCTGTAGAAGAACAAGATTACGATGATTTAGAAGTGGTTAGGAACAAACGCTTTACGATGAAGCCGATGGATGTGGAAGAAGCGATTCTTCAAATGAACATGGTAGGACATAATTTCTTTGTGTTTTCCAATATCGACACCTCGGAAGTTAGCGTAGTTTACAAACGTGATGATGGTAAATATGGACTGATTGAACAGGGCTAAGATACGATGATGCCAGTTATGCTCTAAGTATAAAGGGCCTCGAGAGTTAGTCAGAACCTAGGAAATTTAAACCGAGCCCCTATTCGCTTATAGCGAATAGGGCTCTTGTGCGTATATATGAAAAATGTGGCTGTTACACCTTGTATTGCGGCATCTCTTACAAACTGTTACAATTTATGAAGCAGCGGAATCGAATTTATAAATGGCCCTTTCAATTTTGTGAGGATGGGCTCGGTTCCACCATCTGTGTTGCATGAAAGGGGTTAACCATGCTAGGACTTGTAAAGAAAATATTCGGAGACACAAACGATCGTGACGTTAAACGTCTCATGAAGACAGTCGATGTAATTAATGGATTGGAGCCGGAATTTGTAGCACTATCCGATGAAGCTTTAAAAGCTAAGACGGAAGAGTTCCGCGCCCGTATTGAGAAAGGCGAAACCTTGGAAGAAATTCTTCCTGAGGCGTTTGCAACCGTACGTGAAGCTTCCAAACGGACGCTTGGCATGCGGCATTTTGATGTACAGTTAATTGGTGGTATGGCTCTGCATGAAGGCCGAATCTCCGAGATGAAGACTGGTGAAGGTAAGACTCTAGTAGGAACATTGCCGGTGTACTTGAATGCTTTGCTTGGTAAAGGCGTACACGTTGTAACGGTCAATGACTATTTGGCTCAGCGCGACAGCGCACAAATGGCACAAATCTATAACTTCCTGGGCATGACGGTTGGGGTTAACCTAAGCGGTATGGACCATGCTGATAAACAAGATGCTTACGCCTGCGATATTACGTATGGCACGAACAACGAATTTGGTTTCGATTATTTGCGTGACAACATGGTGCTTTATAAAGAACAAATGGTTCAGCGCCCTCTTTATTTCTGTATTATTGATGAAGTGGACTCCATTCTTATTGATGAAGCACGTACACCTCTTATTATTTCCGGACAAGCTGAGAAGTCTACTGAATTGTACTTTGCAGCAGACCGTTTTGTGAAAAAGCTTAAAGCTGAAGAAGACTACACAGTTGATATCAAAGTGAAGTCCGTAGCCTTGACTGAAAAAGGTGTAGCTACTGCTGAACGCGCTTTTGGTATTGAGAACTTGTATGATCACAGTCATGTAACCTTGAATCACCATATCGTCCAAGCCCTGAAAGCAAACGTAATTATGCGTCGTGACGTAGACTACGTTGTTAACGAGGGTGAGGTCGTTATTGTTGATGAATTTACGGGACGTTTAATGTCAGGCCGTCGTTATAGTGACGGTTTGCACCAAGCGATTGAAGCGAAGGAAGAAATCGAAGTACAGAATGAGAGCATGACGCTTGCTACGATTACTTTCCAGAACTATTTCCGTATGTATCGCAAATTGGGTGGTATGACAGGTACAGCTAAAACTGAGGAAGAAGAGTTCAAGAAGATTTATGGTCTTGAAGTTCTTCAAGTTCCTACGAATAAACCGAATCAGCGCGTAGATATGCCAGATGTCGTCTACAAGAGTGAGAACGGTAAGTTCAACGCTGTTGTGGCAGAAATTGTAGAGCGTCATAAAAAGAACCAACCTGTACTTGTTGGTACAGTGTCGATTGAGAATTCAGAGCTCGTATCTGAAATGCTGAAGCGCAAAGGCGTTAGACACCAAGTGCTTAACGCGAAACATCATGCTGCGGAAGCTGAAATCATTACACATGCAGGTCAGCCAGGTACAGTTACGATTGCTACCAACATGGCTGGTCGGGGTACAGATATCGTTCTGGGCGAAGGCGTGACAGATCTTGGAGGTCTGCATATCATTGGTACAGAGCGTCATGAATCACGCCGGATTGATAACCAGCTGCGTGGTCGTGCGGGTCGTCAAGGGGACCCAGGTTCTACACAATTCTACTTGTCCCTTGGTGATGAGTTGATGAAGCGTTTCGGCGCTGACAACGTTTTGAGTATGATGGATCGCCTTGGGTTTGAGGAAGATCAGCCGATTGAGAGCCGCATGATTACGCGTGCTGTGGAATCTGCTCAGAAACGTGTTGAAGGTAATAACTTTGATATTCGTAAAGTCGTATTGCAATATGATGACGTTATGAATCAACAGCGTGAAATTATTTATAAACAACGCCGTGAGATTCTGGAGTCTGAAAATATTAAAGATATCGTGCTTGAAATGATCAAGCCGGTTATTGAACGTATTGTTCACGCACACTGCAGTGACGATATTCCTGAGAACTGGGAGCTGCAAGAAGTTGCTGATTACGTAAACAGCAAGCTGCTTGAAGAAGGTGCTTTGACTCGCGATATTCTGTGGGGCAAGGAAGCAGAAGAGATCATTGAGTACATCTTCGAACGTGTACTTGAGAAATATGCTGCTCGTGAAGAACGCCTGGGTTCAGAATTGGTACGTGAATTCGAGAAGGTAATTGTGCTGCGCTCCGTGGACAGCAAGTGGATGGATCATATCGATGCGATGGATCAATTGCGTCAAGGGATTCACCTGCGTGCTTACGGTGGTACAGATCCACTTCGCGAGTATCAATTCGAAGGTTTCGAAATGTTTAATACTATGACGGCTACGATTCAAGAAGAAGTAGCTACTTATATTATGAAGGCTCACATCGAGACAAATCAGGAGCGTCAATCCGTTGTAGAGGAAAATAAAATTTCCACTAACAGCGAACCTGCTGAGAAACGTCCGGTACATGTTGAGGCTGCGGCTGGTCGTAATGATCTTTGCCCTTGCGGAAGCGGCAAGAAGTACAAGAACTGCCACGGTCAAAACGCATAAGACAAACGTTTAGTAACGCTCATATTCAGGTGTTGAAGATGTAAGTCTTTAACCCTGATCTCTATGGGTATACTAACCATAAAGAGCGGCTGGGCCCGGGGGTATCCCCCGTTTACGGCCCAGTCGCTTTTTTTGGATATTTAGCACTTTGAGTGAATGTGGAATGGAGAGAAGGTTTGGAACTGGAGAAACGGAGTGTTCGCCTTTGTTTCGGGATTCCAACCGCTATGCGGTTATCAATTCAAGGAATCTGGAAACAACAGCGATCGGAAGTCCAATCCTTCTCGGAATGGCTGAACATTCACTCATTACTTACTTTCCAATAGCGAAGACCGTAACAACCAATTTTGAAAGGTGAAGTGACCTATGATAGAACCAAATGTAAAGCAGGATCTGCGTGAAATAGGCAAGAAACTAACTGACCTTAGGGGGTCTCTTTGACTTAGATCTTAAGCAAGAGATGATCTCGAACTTTGAAGAAAAGATGGCTGCTCCCGGCTTCTGGGATAATTCAGAGCAGGCACAGAGCGTGATTGGCGAGATGAATGCCGTGAAATCGTCCGTGGATCAATACGAGAAGCTACAACAAGAATACGACGATGCTGCGATGATGGCGGAGCTTGCGGATGAAGAGGGCGATGAAGATCTTGCGGCAGAGATTGGAGAGACGATCAGCAGTTTAGGCAGCAAAGTGGATGAATTCGAGCTGCAATTGCTACTTAACCAGCCGTATGACAAGCTGAATGCTATTCTTGAGCTCCATCCGGGTGCGGGCGGTACGGAATCCCAAGACTGGGGCCAGATGCTGCTGCGGATGTATACTCGTTGGGCTGAAAAACGTGGATTCAAGGTTGAGGTGCTGGACTACTTACCGGGTGATGAAGCGGGAATTAAGAGTGTCACACTACTTATTAAAGGCTTCAACGCCTACGGATATCTGAAAGCTGAAAAAGGTGTACATCGGCTAGTACGGATTTCTCCGTTTGACTCTTCGGGCAGAAGACATACTTCTTTTGTATCCTGTGATGTCGTTCCGGAAATTGCCGATGATGTAGAGGTTGAGATTCGTACGGAGGATCTTAAGATCGATACGTATCGTGCAAGTGGCGCCGGTGGACAGCATATTAATACCACAGACTCCGCGGTACGGATTACTCACTTACCTACGGGTGTGGTGGTAACCTGTCAGAACGAACGTTCACAGATCAAAAACCGCGAACAAGCGATGAAAATGCTGCGTTCCAAGCTATATGAGCGCAAACTGCAAGAGCAACAGCAGCATTTGGATGAGATTCGCGGTGAGCAATCCGATATTGCTTGGGGCAGTCAGATCCGTTCCTATGTATTCCATCCGTATAACATGGTTAAGGATCACCGTACTTCCGTGGAAACGGGGAATGTTGGCGCTGTGATGGACGGAGATATTGATGCATTCATTGATGGTTACTTGCGTAGCCAGATCAAGATTGAGGCAGAATAAAAGAGAGTTTCGGGGAAACGGATACCATTCATGGATTAGGATGGGATGGCCGTTTCTTCTTTCGTAGAGCAAGATGACACTTTAAGGAGAGCCTTTGAAATGCAAAAAGTCAATTCACGTAATAAACCCCCACTGATTCCTCTGAATGGGCCACTCCGACATGTGGTGGATACGATGTTAATTTTGCTCGGATCGCTAGTTACAGCGCTGGGGTTTAATCTTTTTTTTCTGCCTAATCATATTGCTTCTGGTGGTGTATCTGGTCTGTCTGTATTGGCTGAAGCTTGGTTTGGGGCTGAACCGGCATTTACGCAGTGGGCGCTTAATATTCCGTTGTTTGTACTCGGGGTAATCTTCTTGGGTAAACAATACGGAGTTCGCTCGCTGCTTGGGAGCTTTGTGTTGCCGCTCTTTATCTTGTTGACAAAAGATTTGCCTGCACCTACCACCAATCCACTCTTAGCTTCCATTTATGGCGGTATCTGTGTGGGGGTGGGGTTAGGTCTTGTGTTCCGCGGACGGGGCTCGACAGGTGGACTTACTATTTTGGCGCAGATTATTCAAAAGATATCCGGTCTCAGCTTCTCGATTTCCGTAGTGCTGCTGGACGGGACGGTCATTGTGCTGGCTGCTTTTATACTCGGTATGGAACAAGCACTATATGCACTGATCGGTCTGTTTGTTACAGGTAAGGCCATTAATGCGATAGAGGTAGGCTTCCGTTATACAAAGGTGGCTTACATAATCTCGGACAAGACGGAAGAAATATCTGAGGCGATTTTGAATGATCTGGATCGGGGTCTGACGAAGCTGGATGCACATGGCGGTTATACTGGTGATGAGCGTACGGTGTTGATGGTTGTAGTAGGCCAGAATGAGGTTTCCAGATTAAAAGCGATTGTTCAATCGGTAGATACTAGTGCTTTTGTGATTATAACTGAGGCGCATGAGGTACTGGGTGAAGGGTTTAAAAGAGAAGTGTAATTTCTCCTCAAGGAGAAGCTATGCTTCTCTTTTTTTGTAAATACAATTATATTTAGGAATAAAGAAAGTTAACACTATGTGTTGTATTTATATTAATTGAGTCGTATAATAATACATATTTCTAAGACGGTATGCATTATATTATTTATTATAATTCATGATAAGCAGGAAGTGGGGATGACAGTGGAAGGCAAGCTGAGAGCGGCGATTGTTGGATCAACGGGTTATGGGGGCGTAGAGCTGATTCGGCTGCTACAAAGTCATCCTAAGGTAGAGATTACTTCGGTAATTTCCTCATCAAGTGCAGGGGATGCTATAGAGGAAGGTTTTCCGCATTTGACGGGGATCATTGATCGAAGGCTGGATGGCGTTGACCCGGCTCAGATGGCTGAGCGGGCGGATGTGGTATTTACGGCGACGCCGTCGGGTGTGAGCGCAAAGCTGGTACCGCAGCTGCTGGAAGCTGGACTTAAGGTCGTGGATCTGTCCGGTGATTTCCGATTGAAGGATGGTGCAGAGTATGAGCACTGGTATAAACATCCCGCTCCGGCTGATGAATATCTAGAGCAGGCTGTATACGGACTTTGCGAGGTGTTTGGAGAGCGTGCGGCTGGGGTAGATTTTATATCTAATCCAGGCTGTTATCCTACAGCTACACTTCTTGGACTAATTCCTGCAATTCAGGCAGGTTGGATTAAACACGACAGTATTATTATTGATGCGAAATCAGGAGTTACTGGAGCAGGACGCGGAACAAGCCTGATGGTGCATTATGCAGAGATTAATGAGAACTTTAAAGCTTATAAAATCAATAAGCATCAACATATACCAGAAATTGAGCAGACACTAACAGAGGTTGCTGGAGAAAAGGTAACGGTAACGTTCACCACACATCTCGTGCCGATGAGCCGGGGAATTATGAGTACGATGTATGCAGGGATGAAGGACAATTATACGGAGCAGGATTTTGTGAATTTATACCGTGAATATTATGCGGGCCGGCCATATGTGCGGGTGCGTGATGTAGGTGTGATTCCGGCGACAAAAGAAGTTAGCGGCTCTAATTATTGTGATATCGGATTTGCAACAGATACTCGTACAGGGCGGGTGACCATAGTCTCCGTCATTGATAATGTTGTAAAAGGTGCGGCAGGGCAGGCAATACAGAACCTTAATTTGATGATGGGATGGGAGGAAACCCTTGGCCTCGGCTACACACCTGTGTATCCATAAGGATCAGCGGTACAAATAATATGAGCGAGATTGAGTTATTTACCACCTTGGAGGGTGGAAGCATCACTTCACCTAAGGGTTTTAAGTCCGGAGGATTGCATTGTGGATTGAAAAAAACAGATCGCAACGATCTCGGAGTGATTCTGTGTGAAGTTCCGGCAACGGCTGCGGCTGTGTATACGACGAATGTTTTTCAGGCGGCTCCGCTGAAAGTGACTCGGGAAAGCCTTTCGAACGGAGTATTGCAGGCGGTTATCGTGAACAGCGGGAATGCCAATGCCTGCACAGGCGAACAAGGTGAAGCAGATGCTTATGAGATGCGCGCTGCTGCGGCTAAGCATTTAGGTGTGGCCGTTAATGATGTGGCAGTTGCTTCGACTGGAGTTATCGGTGAACTGTTGAAGATGGATTGCGTACGTAGCGGAATTACTGCAATACCAGAGAAGCTGGACGGAGGAGCTATTGGCGCGGAAGAATTCTGCCAAGCTATACTTACCACTGATTTAGTTAAAAAAGAGATCGCCGTGAAGGTGCTCATTGGCGGTGTAGAAGTTACAATTGCCGGAGCTGCAAAGGGCTCAGGGATGATCCATCCTAACATGGCTACCATGCTTGGCTTTATGACCACGGATGCTGATATTGCAGCGGAGGATTTACTTAGTCTTTTACGTTCAGCTACGAATGTTACTTTTAATATGATTACAGTCGATGGAGATACTAGCACCAATGATATGTTAGTGTCGATGGCGAGTGGGCTTGCCGGTAATGAGAAGCTGACACGGCTGCATCCGGATTGGGACGCTTTTGCTGCTGGATTCACTTATGTGTGCCAGACGCTTGCCAAAGCGATTGCTCGAGATGGCGAAGGTGCAACTCACCTGATTGAGGTTCAAGTGAATGGTGCTGTTCATGATGAGGCGGCGGCAGCGATTGCCAAGACAGTGGTTGGTTCTAGTCTAGTGAAATCTGCTATTTTTGGAGCGGATGCGAACTGGGGGCGGATTATTGCTGCGGTTGGACGCGCGGGTGTTCCGGTATCGCCGGAGCATGTGAACATTTCGTTAGGGGATATTGAGGTGCTTTTGCACTCGAAGCCAGTTGCTTTTGACGAGGAAAAGGCTTTGGCCTATTTGCAAAAAAGTGAAACTGTGCTGATCACTGTAGATCTGCATGATGGAAGCGGAAAAGCAACGGCTTGGGGCTGTGACCTAACTTACGATTATGTGCGTATTAACGCTGCATATCGCACTTAATTTATGGCGTGTTAAGCCCATAAGGGAAGGATACCGATTATATGACGCTAAATAGCGAGCTTGAACTTATAGATGTTTTAGATGGTAGTGGATTGTTTGTAATGAAATGCGGCGGCAGTACACTTGCGGCTCTACCTGATTCTTTTTTTGAGGATTTGCGAGATTTGCAGGAGGAGGGCATTCAGCCAGTAATTGTTCATGGTGGAGGGCCAGCCATTTCTGAGAATCTAGCGAAACTGGGCATTGAAAGCAGCTTTGTGAATGGCCTGCGAGTAACCACCGAGGAAGTACTAGATGTTGTAGAGATGACCCTGGCAGGGAGTATAAACAAGGCGATTGTCCGGCGAATTCAAGGGAGCGGCGGTCTAGCTCTGGGGCTTTCGGGCATCGATGGGAATATGATCCTTGCTAAACCAGTGGCGAACAGCGCCGAAGTAGGTTTGGTAGGAGAAGTAACGGAAGTTAAGGCTGAGATCGTAACTGGTATTGTTGGGATGGGTTATATTCCTGTCATTGCACCTATCGGAGTAGATGCAGCAGGTCAGCGCTACAATATTAACGCAGATACGGCAGCAGGGGCAGTTGCTTCCTATGTGGAGTCTCCCAAAATGATCGTCGTCACAGATGTGCCAGGCATCATGAGTACAGTGGAAGGTGAAAAGATTGTGCTTCCCTTCGTTACTGTACAGGAAATTGAAGCCTTGATCGAAAGTGGAGAAATCTACGGTGGCATGATCCCTAAAGTGCGGGCAGCTATAGATTGCATTCAGGGCAGCGTATCAGAGGTTATCATTGTGGATGGAAAAGAACCGCGGGTGCTTAGTCGAGTACTGCAAGGTGAAGCGATAGGTACACGTATTATTCGTTCGTAGAATCATAGATGAATACAAATTAGAGGCGCAGCCTGTTCACAGGAGCAGCCGATGGGAGAGTGACTTAGAATGAGCAAGCTTACACAAGCGGAGTTGGATTCGCAAGCAGGGGCACAGCAGACCGATACAGTAGGATCAGGTACACCGGATGTTGCAGCAGGCAAGCTGAGTGCAGTGTTCCCTTCTTACGCCAGATATGATATCAGCTTAGTTAAAGGCAAGGGTACCTGGGTATGGGATGATAAAGGCAATAAGTATCTGGATTTCACCAGTGGATTGGCTGTGACCAGTCTAGGTCATGCTCCTGAAAAAGTCGGCGCTAAGCTGAAGGATCAGATTGATACGCTCTGGCATGTCTCGAATCTGTTCCATATTCCGGGACAAGATAAAGTTGCCAACCTTCTGACAGAGAATAGCTGCGCTGATCAAGTATTTTTCTGCAATAGCGGGGCAGAAGCGAATGAGGCTGCTATTAAGCTGGCCCGCCGTTACCATCAGAAGATTAAAGGTGTCGACCGTTATGAGGTTATCACATTCGAACAATCCTTCCATGGACGTACACTGGCAACACTAACAGCTACAGGCCAGCAAAAGGTAAAAGAAGGCTTCCTGCCGCTTCCAGCAGGTTTCAAGACCGTACCCTTGCATGATCTCCCAGCGTTAGAAGCTGCTATCGGAGATCATACAGCTGCTATCATGCTGGAGATGGTACTTGCAGAGGGTGGCGTGCTTGAGGTAGAACCTGAGTTCTTGAACGCTGTAGTGGCCTTGTGTAAGAAACACGGATTGCTTCTGATTGTAGATGAAGTACAGACAGGTATGGGACGTACAGGCAAGCTGTTCGCTCATCAGCATTATGGAATTGAACCGGATATTTTCACCTTGGCAAAGGGGATTGCTAGTGGGTTCCCGGCAGGTTTAATGCTTGGCAAAGGATATTTGCGTGAAGCCTTCACAGCGGGCAGCCATGCGTCCACCTTCGGGGGAACACCGCTAGCAACAGCTGTTATGGCAGCGACGATTGAGACGATGCTGGAAGATGAGCTTCCACAGCGCGCCGAAGATATGGGTAAGTACCTGACAGGCCTTTTGAAAGAGAAGCTGGCGGACTGTTCTTTTGTGAAGGATATCCGTGGTAAAGGGCTGTTGATCGGGATTGAATGTCAATCCCCAGTAGGCGATATTGTACTGGCTGGACAAAAGAAAGGCCTGTTGTTCGTGACAGCCGGTCCTAATGTTCTTCGTCTGCTGCCAAATCTATATGTAAGCAAAGAGGAGATCGACCAAGCGGTGGACATCCTATGCGAACTCATTCATACTTATGCTAAACAAGCAAACGGGGAGGTAAGCTCATGAGTCAGGGCGTACAGAGTAACAAACACACCATTGCGCAGCAACTGAAAGGCCGTGATTTACTGGAGCTGAACGATTACAGCCCGGAGGAAATTACGTATCTGATTGAATCGGCGATTGAGCTGAAGAAGAAGCAGAAAAATGGCGAAGAATTTCAGCCGCTGAAGGGGAAAACGATTGGTCTTATTTTTGAAAAATCCTCTACACGTACGCGTGTGTCGTTTGAAGTTGGAATGTATCAGCTGGGAGGGCATGCCCTATTCTTGAGCAAAAATGATATCCAGCTTGGACGCGGAGAAACTGTTGGTGATACAGCGCAAGTAATGTCGCGTTATCTCGATGGAATTATGATCCGTACCTTCGGCCATGATAAGGTTGAAGATCTCGCTCGTTATGCTTCTATTCCCGTAATCAACGGTCTTAGTGACCTGGCACATCCTTGCCAAGTGCTGGCGGATTATCAAACGATTTATGAGCACAAAGGAAAGCTCAAAGGCCTGAAGCTGGCTTACATCGGCGATGGCAACAATATGGCGCATTCCTTAATGATTGGCGGAGCTAAGCTGGGCGTGGACGTATCTATCGCCGGACCGGAAGGTTATGAGCCAGATGCAGCGGTTGTCGCAGAAGCTCGTGAGATCGCTAAAGAAACCGGAGCGAAGATTGTGGTCACTCGCAGCCCGCAAGAAGCTGTACAAGACGCTGACGTCATCTATACAGATGTATGGGCGAGTATGGGCTTCGAGGAGGAGCAAAAGGCACGTGAAGCGGCATTCAAGGACTATCAGGTCAATGAGGAGCTTGTAAAAGGCGCTAAGAGCGATTATCTCTTCCTGCACTGTCTGCCAGCCCACCGTGAGGAAGAGGTCAGCACAGGCGTGATTGACGGCCCTAACTCGGTGATCTTTGATCAGGCTGAGAACCGCCTGCATGCGCAAAAAGCTTTAATGGCTGCGTTGATGAGTTAAGGAATTTAAAAAATATAAAATATAAATCACTATATAAATTGAATTAATGTTGGGCGAAGTTAGACTTTGGACGATGGAGTAATGGAGCGGAATTTTTGGAACTGTAGGAGCGTAGCGTTCGCCTTTATCATCAGATTTCATCCGCACAATGCGGTTTGAAATAAAAGAAATCTGATGATAACAGCGACCGGAAGTCCAAATATTCAGTGTAATTGCGATTTATCGTCAGAGTGCTGGCAAAGGCACGTTTATTTTAATTTATATAGCCCACACGAAAGGAAGTTGCCACACCATGGCTAAAGAAAAAATTGTACTCGCCTATTCCGGCGGATTGGATACATCCGTTATTTTGAAATGGCTTAAAGAAACTTATGACGCGGAGATCATCGCCTTCACAGCCGATATCGGCCAAAAAGAAGAGCTCGACGGCCTGGAGGAAAAAGCACTAGCAACCGGCGCTTCGAAAGTATACATTGACGACCTGCGCGATGAGTTCGCTAGCGATTTCATCTACCCGATGTTCCAATCTGGCGCCCTTTATGAAGGCCAATACTTGCTCGGAACTAGTATTGCTCGTCCATTGATCGCTAAGCGCATGGTAGATATCGCCATCGCTGAAGGAGCAACGGCTATTGCGCACGGCGCGACAGGCAAAGGGAACGACCAAGTCCGTTTCGAGCTTGGCGTAGCTGCATTGGCTCCGAACATCAAGGTGATTGCACCTTGGCGTCTGGAAGAGTTCCGCAATCAATTCCCAGGTCGTGCGGAAATGATCGCTTATGCGGAAGCTAATGATATTCCGGTACAAGCCTCTGCGGCGAAGCCGTATTCGATGGACCGTAACCTGCTGCATATCAGCTATGAGAGCGGCGTATTGGAAGATCCTTGGTTCGATCCAAGTGCACCAGAGAACAAAGGAATGTTCCTGCTGAGCAACGCTCCTGAGGATGCTCCAGATGAAGCGGAATATTTGGAGCTCGAATTCGTTAAGGGAGACTGCGTAGCCCTGAATGGTGAATCCTTATCCCCACTTCAAGTTATGGAGAAACTGAATGATCTAGGTGGTAAACACGGTATCGGGCGTGTGGATATGGTTGAGAACCGTTTTGTCGGCATGAAGAGCCGTGGGGTGTATGAGACTCCAGGTGGAACGATCCTCTTTGTCGCTCATCGCAAAATGGAGTCCATCACGATGGACCGTGAAGTTATGAACCTGCGTGACAGCCTGATCACCCGTTACAGCACTTTGGTGTATAACGGTTTCTGGTTCGCTCCAGAACGTATTGCACTGCAGGCTCTTGTGACGCAAAGCCAACAAAATGTAACGGGTACTGTTCGTCTTAAACTGTACAAAGGCAATATCATTGGCGCTGGAGTGAAGAGCCCAGTCAGCCTATACAACCCTGAGATTGCAACGATGGAAGCTGATCCTACACAAGCTTATGATCAAGGGGATGCCACTGGTTTTATCCACTTGAACGCTTTGCGCCTTAAAGTTTCTACAGGTGTAAATGGAGCTTCTAAATAGTACGATAACATATACTTAAACGGGCAACCCCGAAGGCCGTTCCTCCCGTCAGGATAGGAGCGGCCCTCTGGCGTCCAAGAGGAGGAAACAACAGGTGAGCAAGCTTTGGGGCGGACGGTTTACTAAAGGAACGAACAAGCTGGTGGAGGAATATACGGCTTCCATTGGCTTTGATAAGGCTTTGGCCAAAGAGGATGTGCAAGGCAGTCTGGCACATGTCACGATGCTGGGCAAATGCGGAATCCTTCCACAAGAAGACGTGGAAACAATCAAACAAGGTCTGAACAAAGTGCTGGACAAGGTTAATGCTGGAGAGGTTGTTTTCTCAGTATCGGATGAAGACATCCATATGAATATTGAAAAACATCTGATCGAGGAAATCGGTCCAGTTGGCGGTAAGCTGCACACAGGACGTAGCCGTAACGATCAAGTGGCGACGGACATGCACCTTTACTTACGTGGTCGTGTAGTTGAGCTAGTTAGTTTGTTGCATGAGCTGCAGGAAGCTTTGATCGAACAGGCAAAAGACAATGTGGAGACCATTATCCCTGGTTATACGCATTTGCAACGGGCACAGCCGATCCTGTTTGCTCATCACTTGCTGGCTTACGTATCGATGTTCCGCCGCGATGCAGAACGTCTGACGGACAGCTACAAACGGATCAACGTGCTGCCACTCGGAGCAGGAGCGCTTGCTGGAACGACCTTCCCGATTGACCGTCATTTTGTAGCAGAACAACTGGGTTTTGACAGTGTGTATGAGAACAGTCTGGATGCTGTCAGCGACCGCGATTTCATCGTGGAGTTCTTGGCGAATGCTTCCCTTATCATGACACATCTATCCAGACTCAGTGAGGAACTGGTGCTGTGGAGCAGCACAGAGTTCAGCTTTGTAGAACTGGATGATGCTTTCTGCACAGGCAGCAGCATTATGCCGCAGAAGAAGAACCCTGACGTACCAGAACTGGTACGGGGCAAAACAGGCCGCGTTTACGGCAACCTGATTGGTTTGCTGACGGTGCTGAAATCATTGCCACTGGCGTACAACAAGGATATGCAGGAAGACAAAGAAGGCATGTTCGATACGGTTACTACGCTGACTGGCGCACTACAATTGTTCGCGCCGATGATCTCCACTATGAAGGTGAACAAAGGTCGTATGCGTGAAGCGGTGAACACGGATTTCTCGAATGCAACGGATATCGCCGACTTCTTGGTAGGCAAGGGGCTTCCTTTCCGCCAAGCGCATGAGGTAATCGGGAAAACGGTACTCTACTGCATCAACGAAGGCAAATTCTTGTTGGATTTGACCCTGGAAGAGTTCAAGCAATTCTCGCCGCTTTTCGACGAGAATATCTATGCTGTTCTTCAACCGGAAGCTGTAGTTAACGCTCGTAACGTTTATGGCGGCACAGCCACCGTGCAGGTGAAGGCTGCAATTGAACGCGCAGAGCTGGCATTGCACGAAGCTAATGAATGGGTTGTACAACACGGGGATGCTATATTGTAAACCGTATTAATATCAAATCTCGCCTCAGACCTTTATAGGTGTCAGGCGGGATTTTTTTTATTAACTAAATGAACTATGACTGGATTAGCAGTGTTCTTTACGGTTATCCTTAGGTTAGGATAGGAGGGTTCGTAGATATGAACAGAAAGCAAATCCTAGACGAGCTTAGATCGGAATTAAAAGTAGGCAATCATATTATTGGAGTAGCCACCGGTGCTGGTATAACGGCAAAGTATGCGAAGCAAGGTGGAGCTGATTTTATTCTGATGTTAAACTCGGGTAAATTTCGCCAGATGGGGAGGAGCTCTCTCGCTGGTATTTTACCATTTTGTAATAGCAATGATATGGTGATGGACTTTGCATCTAGAGAGATCATACCGTTGGTCAGAGATATCCCTATTATTTTCGGCCTCAATGCAACTGATCCGACCAAAGATATGGAATCCTATATAAGTGAAATAAAGAATAGAGGCTTCGCCGGCATTAATAATTACCCCACGGTTGGTTTAATAGATGGTCAATTTGGAGAAGCGCTCGAAGAAGAGGGGAATGGTTATCTACTTGAAGTAGAAGCCATAAGAATAGCCCATGAGAAGAATTTGTTTACCATTGCTTTTGTATTTGACGAAATCCAGGCAGCACAGATGATTGAGGCTGGAGCGGATATTATTTGTGCCCATCTAGGTCTAACAGAAGGCGGGTTATTAGGCGCTAAAAAAGTATTCTCTCTGGAAGCTGCCAAGGTTAAAGCGGACAAGATATTTAATACATGCAATGAGCTAAAGCCAGATTTAATTAAGCTGGTTTACGGTGGTCCGGTGAAAACGCCAATTGATGTGCAATATATGTACAGCAATAATCAAAACTTGATGGGATATATCGGAGGCTCTGCTTTTGAAAGAATTCCATCGGAGAAGTCCATTACGAATATAACCAAAGCTTTTAAAGTGTCGGGGACGCTGGATGAAGATGATTTTATGGTCAAAATGTTAGATGGCATCACAAAGCACTATGATTATGTTGAATTTGTAAAAGAATACGTAGCTCAAAATTATAGGAATGAGATCTTGTTTGCAGATTTAGCTAAGGTGGCACATGTATCCCGAAGTTACTTGAGCAGTTTGTTTACCAAAAAAGTAGGCTGTAGCTTTCAAACGTATCTCGTGCAATTTCGGATGGATAAGGCGGCGGAAATATTACATAGAGACCATATCCAGTTATCTGAGCTAGCGCCATTAGTTGGATACCAGGATTATGCGCAGTTTAGTAAAATGTTCAAGAAGTATAAAGGGTTCTCTCCAAAACAATATAAATCTAACATAAACACAAAAACATAAGACATAAAAGCGTTTTCATCCATAAATCAAAGAAGTATGATTAACTCATAAGTTGATCATGCTTTTTTTTGAAATATAAGAAAGCATAAGTTTCACACTATACATTATCCTTATATTTCTTGTTGCAGATATTTGAGGAGGAGGTTGAAGAAATGAAGACGATTGCTATTGCCGGAACTTTTGACACCAAGGGTGAAGAATATCTCTACATTAAAAATTTACTGGAAAGCTTGGAGCTGGGTACGTTTACAATTCATACAGGTGTGTTTGAGCCCACGTTTACACCGGATATCTCTAATAGAGAAGTAGCAGCAGCCGCGGGTGTAAGTATAGATGAGCTCGTTGCCAAAAAAGATAGAGCACTAGCAACAGAATTATTAGCCAAAGGTATGGAAAAATTAGTACCTGAATTATATAAGCAAGGCAAATTTGATGGAATTATCTCCTTTGGGGGCACTGGAGGCACTTCACTTGTAACACCGGGTATGCGGGCATTACCTATTGGTGTACCTAAAGTGATGGTTTCGACCGTAGCTTCAGGGAATACTGCTCCATATGTAGGCACTAGTGATATTGTCATGATGCCATCTGTAGTGGATGTTGCCGGGCTGAACTCTATTTCAACAAAGATTTTTACTAATGCAGCTTTCGCCATCGCCGGTATGCTTAAATTTGAGAATAAACAAGTGATAGAGAAAAAACCATTAGTAGCTACAACAATGTTTGGGGTAACAACTCCCTGTGTGACGGCAGCCCGTAACTATCTTGAGACTAGAGGCTATGAAGTGCTTGTATTCCATGCAACAGGTGTAGGTGGCCAGTCCATGGAAGCATTAATCGAGGCTGGTTTTATTGAAGGCGTATTGGATCTGACAACAACAGAGTGGGCGGACGAAATTATTGGCGGCGTGCTGAATGCAGGACCTCACCGGTTAGAAGCTGCTGGTAAACATCATATTCCACAGGTTGTCTCGGTAGGCGCGCTTGATATGTGCAACTTTGGCCCTTATGATACGGTACCAGCCAAATTTGCTGGACATAAGTTTTATAAACACAATCCAACAGTTACTCTGATGAGAACAACAGTAGAAGAAAATGAAGCCATCGGCAAAAAGCTTGTCGAGAAATTAAATATGGCCAAAGAGAAAACGGTGTTAATGCTGCCGCTTAAAGGGATATCTGGCATTGATGTTGCAGGGGAAGCTTTTTATGGCGTAGAGGAAGATCAAATGTTATTTGATACCTTAAGAAATGGTGTAAACAGAAATGTTGTCGAGGTTATCGAAATGGATTGTGCCATTAATGATGTGGAGTTTGCAGAAGCAGCAGCGCAGAAGCTAATAGATCTCATGAGCAAATAAGGCTTTTATAAGATAAATAAATATTTAAATGGAGGCGTTACACATGAACAAAAATACAAGAACTGAAATCATGGCGAAGTTTAGGGAAGAAGTGGCAAATGGAAAGATTCTTTTAGGCGTGGGAGCCGGCACAGGAATTACTGCGAAAAGCAGTGAAGCTGGCGGAGCAGATATGCTGATTGTTTATAATTCAGGAAGATACAGAATGGCAGGCCGTGGATCACTGGCGGGGTTATTATCTTATGGGGATGCCAACCAAATAGTAGTCGAAATGGGCTCTGAGGTATTGCCTGTTGTAAAAAACACCCCTGTATTGGCAGGCGTATGCGGAACAGATCCATTTAGAGTAATGGCGGTTTATTTAAAACAACTTAAGGAACAAGGTTTTAGCGGCGTACAAAACTTCCCAACCGTAGGTTTGATCGATGGCGTATTCAGACAGAATCTAGAAGAGACCGGCATGGGATATGGTTTAGAAGTAGATATGATTAGAGCTGCGCATGAATTGGATATGCTCACCACTCCTTATGTATTTGATCCTGAGCAAGCAAAAGCTATGGCAGAAGCGGGCGCAGATATTTTAGTGGCACATATGGGCTTGACTACCAAAGGTACAATTGGAGCTAAGACCGCACTGACATTGGATGATTGTGTAGAAAGAATCGAAGCGATTATTAAAGCAGGGAAAGCAGTAAATCCAGATATTATGGTGATTTGTCACGGTGGACCGATTGCAGAGCCGGAAGATGCGGCGTACGTAATTGAACGGACAGAAGGCATAGATGGATTCTTTGGTGCATCGAGTATTGAAAGATTTGCTGCTGAAAAAGGAATCACAGAACAGACTGGATTATTTAAAAATATCACCAAACAAGCATAATTGCCTTCGGCGTTCTTATAAGGACGGTAAGCAATTAAGCGAGAAGAACCCTCCGAAGAGGGCAATCTGAGTAGAACAGATATTAAGGTGCAGCTTATGGCTGCATCTTTTTGTGGTCTATTAAGTACAGCTAGTTACTTCTTAAAGGTAGCCATGCCAGCACATCGCGGATTTTGGCATCCCAGTATCCCCATTCATGTGTCCCCGGACCTTCTTCATAGGTTAAAGAAAGTGAGGTTGCCTGGCAGGCATCGCGGAATCTCAAGTTATCGGTATATAGGAAATCTTCTGTGCCACAGCATTGATACAACGCTGGTTTTGGTCCCGTGGAGCGGTTCACTTCCTCAAGCAGCCAAAGAAGGTCTTCCGGCGTTCCAGCGGTATCTTCTTTTCCGAAGATCATTTCGTATTCTTTGCTTTTAGTGGTAGCACCTTCCCCGTTCAAGAAATTATGCGCCATATCAAGTGCTCCAGACAAACTCGCTGCTGCTGCAAAAGATTCCGGTTTACGCAGTCCCAGCTTAATCGCTCCATAACCACCCATCGACAACCCGGCTACAAAGTTCTCCTCGCGTTTATCGGAAAGCGGGAAAAATGAGCGCGCCAGCATCGGCAACTCCTCACTAATGAAGGTCCAATAACGGCCCCCCATGGCCATATCTGTGTAGAAACTGCGGTGCACATTTGGCATTACCACAGCTATCCCCATCTCCGCTACATACCGTTCTATGGAAGTCCGGCGCAGCCAGATCGAATCATCGTCAGACAAGCCATGCAGTAAATACAAAGTAGGGTGAAGATCACCTCTTGTTACATTACTCATCCCGATTTGTGTAGTTGTTTTTTGCGGCAAAATTACAGTCATTGAGGTATTCAAACCTAGTACTTCAGAATAAAATTTGCACTCTATTAAAGCCATTTCATTCATCTCCTCTCTTTCCAAATCATAGCATAGACCAAAAGGGAGAGATATTGTAGAAATATCTGAATTATAAGGGTTTTGAGGATTGCTGTAGCTGGATATGAGAGAATATAATGGAAGTAGAAAATTTAGGAAAAACGTGCAAATACGAAAAGTATTTTCATAGGCGAGAGGCGGAAAGTAGGATGAAACCGGGTCTAAAGCAGGAAAAAGGATTTACATTAATCGAAGTGCTGGCAGCTATTGTAATTTTATCGATAGTTTCACTGGTGCTTACGTCTTACTTTACTAACGCCATGAGTTACTCTAAATCGAACCAGAACAAAACGATTATGGTCAATCTGGCGCGGAATGCACTGTTTTATGTGGAGAAGCAGGATTTTGAGGAAATGAGTAATTTTTTTGTAACAGATCCATTAGAGCATAAGAAGATTGTAGATGCAGGTGGGGAACTGCCCATGATTAGGGCTTCTGAGTGCACGACGAATTTAACGTGTGTTTATAGCAATATTTTTGTAAATGGTGGAGCCTTACCAGATGTATTAAGTCCAGTCGTTAACAACATTAAATATGAGATTAATATTCGTTACCAGTTTCAATTACATCAGGAGATGCAGGATGGAAAGAACAGTGGTGGAGGGGTAGATACCCGCAAGAGCGAGATGGCACCTTATCTTATCCCTGTCGAGGTTGAAGTTAGTGGTAATGGTGGGCCTGGTGGAACAGCTTATACTACGGTGGTGGAGGGATATATTACGGATGAGAAGATTCGCTGACCGCCTAAAATACCAGCAGGGCTTCACACTGATTGAGATGATCGCCGCGATTACCCTCTTCGCTTTGGTTGCAGGAATGATTTCTATGGTGATGATGTTCGGTTTTCGCAGCTATCATAAAATAACGATTGAGAACTCACTTCGTGAGGAAGCAGATTTGATTATGTCATCTATCATTAATGAATTATATGTATTTGGGCCTACTAGAGTGGAGAATACGACAGATGGATTGAATTTGATAAAGGATTCAGATGGTGTGATATCTACGCGAACTATTCAATTTGTTACTTCTGAGGGCGGGGAAGGTGGCATTACTACACTTACCATTAATAGTGTCATAAACGATCCTCGTACCTCAATTCATTCTGATCTTTCTGGTTCTACGGTTGTTTCTACCAATTCTAATGGTACGGGTTGCAATGTTAATGTATCTTGTAGAAGCGGACTAGTCGATATAAAACTACTTCTAACTCAGCATTACGATGGAAGGACATATGATATGGAGATGGTGAGCAAATTTGGTTTTTAGGAGGAATCACACAATGACAGGACAATCATCACGGTCTACCCGCGTCAGAATAGCTCATACTAGTTTGCAATGCTTAAAGGAAGAGAGAGGCTCGGCACTTGTACTGGTCATGTTCATTGTACTGATTCTTACTATTCTCGGTCTGAGTGTACTTAGTGCTACAGTGGGCGGTGCACAACGGACGGAGACGCGTAAAAATGATGTGCAAAGTCTACACTTAGCTGAAAAAACGCTTGATGAGGCTGTGGCGTATATTACATCGAGCTTAAATAAAAAGATAGAAAGTAATGTAGATATGAGTCAAGAAGACTTGGATCAGTCTATAAAGAAGTTTTTAGAAACACTTCCAACCACACTTCCAGACACACTTTCGGCAGGGCTTAAAACAAGTACTGGTTTGGCAAACGCAAGTGGGAAGATAAATGGAGTTACATATGCAATAGAGGGAACGATTGGAACTGGAAAGTTGGTCCAATACATAGTTACTATCAACTCGGAGGCTGAAGTTAACGGGGTCAAGCGTAACCTTAAGCAAAGGGTGTTTATAGATACTTTCCCGGATTTTCTTAAATACACCATAGGGTCAGAAAAGAATCTTACGATTAATGGAGCACCTTTAATTATTGGGAATATTTACGCAGGAGATACACTGATTATCAGCGACAAGGCTGAGTACACCTATAAGAAGAAATTCCATACACTTGTATCAAGTCCCTTTGAAATAGATGGTGAGGCGCATGTTCAATCTCTTGATAAGCTGATATATCGAGAGGAAGGCAAAAGTGAGTTGAAGGCTTCTGAAATTACTAAAGCAACCTCTATGACAGGAAAAATCCCTCAAGATAAGGTGGGAATTAGAAACCGTCGAACGTTTGTAGAAGTTAATGTTGAGGGTTCATTTGTGGATAAAGTAGCGGAAGCAATAGGGGCGGGGGCTGACAGAACTACGATTAGGAATAAGCTTGCTGAAGGCGAACTAGCATCTTATTTAGCAGGTATGAATCTTTATAATTTTGATGCTATTGACCAGGTTGACTTGATCAAACCAGTTCTTATGGATGATTCGCTTGAGGCTCAGGAGGACTTTGTTGAGGAGATGGGGGAATACAATGAAAAAGTAAACATTATAAAGCATCCAACCAAATCAGTTATTTATAAAGGAGATTTGGATCTGGACGGCAGTGGTGACTTTCCGGGTATTTTATATTTAGTAAATGACAAAAACTCAACATTATCTCGTAAGTGGTTCATTGTAGACGGAAATCTAATCATTGATAATTACGGTAATGAAAAACCAGTGCAGATAAGTGCTAATATTTTGGTGACTGGAAAGGTGGAAATTCGGGGGAACGTTCTAATTGATTCCACTATGTTTGTATTTAAAGAACCCTCGACAATTAATGGAATTCCCGAACATACTACATTGGTGGAAGATGCAACACTTCAAGGCTTGGATGGTAAGGAACTAGTATTGATCTCCCGTGGGCCAATACTTATTAATCGATTGGCTGCCTTCAGTAACACTCCTACTAAGTTAGATGCTTTTTTCTATACAGACTCGGATGCAGATTTATATGGTGTAGGATCTATTTTCTCGCTTAGTGGAGGATTCTTTGCAAAGGGGAATCTTACTATAAATGCTGTACGGGGAACAGCTGTAGGGAAAGATAATGATATTGTAATAGACAACAACAGCAATTTGATCCGGTTTAAGGCAGTTTATAACGATCAGATCTTTGAGGATCAGAAGGCCGGACTTCCCCGTGTCAAGACAGTGAATATTAGCGTAGAAGACATGCAATTGGAGTAGCAAATGATATAAATGTGGAATATAAAACCCCCGAGTCGCAGTATCTTTGCGACTCGGGGGTTTTGCCTTTTTAGTAACGATCTTCGTTCTCTACAATTACCTCTACAGAGGCTTGGATTTTAGGGTCTTCAATATACGAAACAGTAATAGTGGCTTTCCCTTTCTTTAGACCGGTTATTTTACCATCTGCTGAAACCGTTAGGATGGCTGTGTTGCTGCTTGTCCAGAGGAGTTTATCTTTAAAGTCATTTTTGATTAAGCTTTCTGGCCAAAGTACAAGACCGTTATTAAATAAATCTCTGGAATTATCCGGCCCAACTCCTATTTTGAATGGAGCGGGTAATGATAGGTTAGTTAATTTAACACCAATTGCTATTTCTTTAAAGGCTTCAATAACAGGGGAGGATCCTTTTACAATCACTTTGACCTTGACTGATTTGGTAAACACGTTGCCTTTTAACTTTATAGTTTTGTTATCAGGGGTAGGTACGTATGTTGCATAATTACTTCCATCCCCTTCCAGGCTCCATACGTATTCAACCGGATCGGAATTCTCTACAGGTTGAACGACAGACACATTTAACGGAATTTCGCTTCCAATATTCACAAAAGAATCGCCGTTAATCCTTATCTCACGAACAGGATTAGTAATTTTAATTGTAAGTTCTTCAGTATCGGCTCCATCAGGCTTTCGGGTTGTGTTCACCGTAGCTACAATAGTCACAAATCCAGATCGTTTAGCCTGCAAGGTGGCGTTACTTCCGATGTATGGATCAGGATTCTTGGTTATCGTTGCATCGGCTGAATTAGATCCTGGCTTGATGGACCATTCGTAGCCGGTTATCGTTTCTTCAAAGGGCTCATAGCTCGCTTCGAAGGAAACTTTCTCGCCGACTATAGCGTGATCTGCTCCCTTAATAGTTAAATCAGGTGAAACGACAGTTACTATTGCAGTGGTAGAAACCTTACTTCCATCGTTTCTTATATCTCTTGCCGTAATTACTAGTGTTGCTGCTCCGGCTCTCAAACCTGTAATGACCCCTGTCTCTGTAACTGATACAACATCTGGCTGCATCGACAACCAAATTACTTCTTTATTGTTTGCATCTTCAGGCGTTATGACCGGTAGAAGTTTCAGCTCACTACCTACCCGAATCCGAGTATCTTGAAGTTGAATGTTCGCTACTTTAACGATCGCTTCAAAGGAGATCGGCGAGAAGCTTATTGTTACCCGGTCCCGTATGACTGGTGTCGGATTCGGTAAATTCCCAGTGAATGAAGATAGCTCAATACTGTGCCCACCATTATATGGAGAAATGGATTTTCCGATTACCGAGCCAACAATATCACCTGTAAAAGATATATTTGCTAATGGAGCCAGAATTGAACCATAGATTTTGTATCCATGTAGGTTCAATGAAGTAGCTTCATAAAAATTGTATAAAACGTTATTACTGCGCACTCCTTCGAGGGTATTGGAGCCATTGCTGACGGTTACATTTTGTCCAGGAATATTGACAACAGTAGTGGAACTAGGTGGTGTATTAATGTTCAGACTTCTAATATTTCCATTAATTGGTGTTACATAAAAGACGTTAAGGTTAGGATCGATTCCTTTTAGAGTGATGGTATGCTCCGGACCTGTTGGTTTGGCAGTCTCGGGTAATGCTGCATACGATAATGAGCGATTTTTCAGGCCTTTCGCAACCTCAGCGAAATTAATGAACTTATCTTTATGCATGGTTTGGTTGAGGAGATAATCTGGAGCAGTTATACTACCTCCGTAATAAGCCATCCCATTCAGTGTACCGCCATTTAAGGTCAGATTTCCTCCTGCCACAATAGTCGCAGTAGTATCGGTATTTATTAATGATTTCCCTACACCAAAAGAACTGATGTGTATATTCCCACCTGCTGCAATGCGCCAGTTATTGGTGAATCCAAAGTTTCGAAAATCAATGTTCTCTAGCATAAAGATTGAATAATCATTAGCTATGCCGAGTGAAGTAATTGGAGCATTGGAACCAGGAAATGTAAGCATCTCAGCATGGATATCCTCATAAGTAATCTTTGAATTATCTAGCAGGTATAACTTCTTTTCCTGCGGAACTGCTGTAAGACTAAAAGTGATAGTAGTACTGTTTTCTGGCGTATAAGATTTGACGTTGTTACTCTCTGTTAACTTGTAAGTGATGTTTCCTAGATTTTTTCTTAAAGTATATCCTGTGCTTAAAGTACCGCTCTTGGTCATACCATCCGGGAGAGGTTCGCTAAATTCCAAATTCGGAGGAAACTGTTCTTCAAACTGAACGTCTGAAATTACTAGGTTATTAATTCCTTGTTCACCGGGATCAACAGCAAGATAGGGAACAGAGTTTGGCGTTACAGTGTACGTAAATATAATCGGCTTACCCTTCTCAACAGTAGTGGAAGGCTGTGTACGTTGAATCGTGAGGTTCGAATCGATCTTTTGTACAGTCACGTTTACGATTTTAGTTGAGAGAGCGCCTTGTTTGTCCCAAGCAGTAATCTCGATTTGAAGATTTCCACCTGCAGGGAGAGGGTTGTTAAAAGTCTGAGTAACTGTCTCTCCAGATAAAATTGCCTTCTCGTTCATTATGTAGCCGGCAATTACATTGTCGTTTTGTTTAAACTTTACACTGGTAAAGAGGTTCTTGTCCTTCAAATCCCAGTCATCGACTGTGTAACTGACGACCAGTTGGTTCTGATACGAAGGCTTTATGCTGTTGTCAGAGGGTGTGTGCACTGTGATTTCTGGAGCATGATTAGCACCTGTAAATGCACGGTACATCGTATTTACGAACAACTTTTGTTCCCACTTTGGAAAAGACGTTGCTTCAGTTTTTTTATAAGACGTTCCAATGATATGTCCGGTTCCTGAGTAAGTTACATTTCCTTTAGAATACGTATAGTAATGGTTCCAGCTATCATTGCTATCTCGGTTACTACCAGTGATATTGTACCAAGGGGTCACTGAGGGGTCCTCTAAGTCAAGGGTGAAATATTGATTATGTGTACTGGCTACAGTATTCCTACCATCTTGAACACTTAAATTAAAAGGATATTGTGTGAGTAACCCATCATTCACAGGAGTAATAGATGTTGATGTGCTTGGAGCATTTAATCCCAAGTTGGTCTGAGGGGTGGTTTGACCGGTAATTCCTTGGAACTTCTTCGTCCATTGGCTGCTATTGTTGTTGCTGGTATTAATATAAATAGTATCGTGAGTGAACATGGCAGATTGTTTAGTTTCATTTATGAATTTTAATACGGCATCCGCCGAAAGTTCGTTAATTGGAGCTTTTTCATTGTATATATCCCGGAATCCAAATAGGAGCATGTCGTATGTGCCATTCAAACCGTATTTTGGTGTAGAACTTTCCTTATTCTTAATGTAATCGTTGAATTGAGTCATTGTTTTTGTATCGATAACCAGTTCGTAGTCTTTGTCTAGGCTATTTAGAAAACTGGAATCCATAACTAATTCATTATTAATGAGTTGGCTGTCATTATTTCCATCAGGTAATATCTGCAATACATTAACCATCGTCTTCTTACCCTTAAATTGAATAGTGCCGGTAGTGAAATCACTTAGAACCTTTTGATTCAAAGAATCTACTGCCTCTAGCTTCCAATATAATAGACCTGAATAAGTCTTAGGAAGCTTATATTTGATTTCACCGGTTGGCGAAGTGCTCAAGGACGTGGTAGCAACGACTTGATCTTCAGTCATTTTTATGGACTTATCTAAGCCCAGATAGAGCTTAACAAGTATAGGATTCGTTCCTAAATTAACATTTGAAACATTGAACTTGAATGTGAGCTCGTCGCCGGGCGTATAGATCTTGGGCACAGTCGCACCGTATTCGATAATTTGACTCTTGTTAGTGATGTTTAGTTGAGGTCTTTGCTTCATTTTGGACAAATAAGTGGAATTACTTTTTTTCAATTCGGAGATAAAGGCATTTAACTCAGAATCATTGAAGAATAGAACATTGGATTTTGGGGTTAATGCCTGGTATGTATTAAAGGTCTTATATAAAATTCCGTTCTGTGTTGGAGCTGAGAAGGGCTGCTTGTGGAAAATTACATACAACCCCTTATTAATAAAATAATCGGTGATTTCTTTCGCTTTTAAATTAGTTATGTCATTCATAACTGCTTTGGTATTATGATCTTTTCCGGAGACCCCACTTGTACTGTAAGTTCCCTTCCCGATATATACTGCATCATATCTCCCGTCCAGATCATCCCGCAGCGCCACAAAGCGCTTCATACTCATCGTGTCAATGGTAAGGTTAGATATTCCCGTTTTTAGAGACGCAAGCTCACTAACCCCATTCTCCGTAACCTCCAGCATACGAATTTGGTATTCATTTGAACTGGCATCGACATTCATAAAGTGATTTTTGATCGGCAGAACAAGCAGAAGGAGAAGCAGGGTAGTTACTGTAAAAATAAAAACTTTTTTGTTGCTGGCAAGTTTCATTGTCATCTCTCCCTGATTGTTAACTATTGGCAGATATGGTCGTATTCCGTCTCGTATATGCTAGATTCCGACAGCCTTTTTCATTCCGTGTCGTTGTAAAATTATCCAATCTATGTTATATACATTCTAGGACATTCAGCATTGATAGACAACATAAATCTATTGAAATATACCTATTAAATTATAACTAAAGTCCTAGTTAGATTGAAAAATACTCAAAATTGACAAATTTATGGAAGGCGTATTTATGGTAATTATATCTTTCGTTTTCGAGCGAATTTTGCTGGGATTTTGATTTCTATTTTTATAAAAAATATCCATTATTTCAGCCGGCATAAATAACGGCATACGGAGATGAATAGACTTGGCTATCGCAAAAAAGAGACTGGGCGACTTGCTGGTAGAAAATAATATTATTTCGCAGGACCAGTTGCTTGAGGCTCTCGCGGAACAGCGTAAGAGCAAACGTAAGCTCGGCGATCTGCTAATCTCTCAAGGCTATATTACGGAGCAGCAGTTGATTGAAGTGCTTGAATTTCAACTCGGCATCCCGCATGTCAGTTTATTTAAATACCAGATAGATCCCGCAATCACGCAGATAATCCCTGAAAGTATGGCTAAGCGATATCAGGTGCTTCCATTCTTAAAAGAGGGCGGCAAGCTGATGGTTGCGATGGCGGACCCGCTGGATTATTTTGCGATAGAAGATTTACGTATGAGTACTGGCTTCCGGATCGAACCCGCTATTTCTACGAGAGATGAGCTGCAGCGGGCGATTGCGCGTCACTATGGCATGCGCGATTCTATGAATCAGATGCTGGTAGAACTCCCGACACAGGAAGAAATAGAAGAGACAGAGATTACAGATGAGGACTCCCCAATCGTACGTTTAGTCAACCAGATGATTCAGCAGGCAGTTGCTCTGCGGGCGTCTGATATACATATGGATCCAGGTGAAAATAATTTAACCATCCGCTACCGCATTGACGGAACCTTACGGACAGAGCGGATTATTCCTAAGCAGATGCAGGGCTTTATCACCGCCCGTCTGAAAATAATGGCCCGCCTGAATATTGCAGAACGGCGTTTGCCGCAGGACGGGCGGATCAAAATGCAGTTCGATTACAAAATGGTAGATATTCGTGTGTCTTCATTACCAACGATGCACGGAGAGAAGATTGTGCTGCGGCTGCTAGATTTAAGCACAGGGGTCAAATCCATAGATGCTTTGGGATTCAGTGAGGGGAATGCAGAAGCTTTTAAGGAGATGATAGCTCGTCCTTATGGGATTTTGCTGATCACAGGACCTACCGGTAGCGGAAAAACAACAACTTTATATTCAGCGTTGAATCAACTTAATGTAGAAAGCGCAAATATTATCACAGTCGAAGATCCAGTGGAATACCAGCTTGAAGGAGTAAATCAGGTGCACGTAAACTCGGCTATTGGACTAACCTTTGCAGCTGGGCTGCGTTCGATTCTTCGACAAGATCCGAATATCGTAATGGTTGGTGAAATACGGGATGCGGAAACTGCAGAAATTGCTGTTCGCGCCTCATTAACGGGTCATCTAGTGTTGTCTACTTTACATACAAACGATGCGATTAGCTCCGTCTCCCGACTGCGGGATATGGGGGTAGAACCTTATTTGATCGCTTCTTCGCTGATTGGTGTGGTAGCACAGCGGCTGGTGCGCAAAATCTGCACTGACTGCAAAGAAACCTACAAACCATCTGAACAGGAAGCAATTATGCTACGTAGCTTAGGACTACCTACGGAAGAATTACAGCGTGGACGCGGCTGTGGTAGCTGTAACAATTCTGGCTATCGTGGACGAATAGCGATTCATGAAGTACTCAGTATTGATGATCACTTACGGCAGCTCATAACAAACACTGCCTCAGTAGAAGAACTGCGTGCAGCAGGTAAAGCGCGTGGGCTTGTTCAACTGATGGATGACGGACTGCTCAAGGTCAGTCAAGGAATTACAACGCTTCAAGAAGTCATGCGCGAGACGGTCTCACATTAGAGGTTAACAGGGATTTAGCATTCTGACTTAGGGGGAGCGGCTAATGCCAACGTATACGCGGGATATTAGACAACTATTACAAACGGCTTACTCCTCCAAAGCTTCTGACTTACATATTTCCGTAGGATCACCGCCGGTTATTCGGATGGATGGAAAGCTGCACTCGCTTGAGGGTGAATCCGTGGCTGCTGAAGAAGCGGCAGATATGGCCAAAACGCTACTTGGTAATGAACGTTTTGAAGCATTTCGGAATGCGGGCGAGTTAGATTTTTCATATCCGCTTGATGGTGGGGTAAGATTCCGGGTGAACGTTTATCGTCAGCGGGGCGAGGTTAGTATCGCCGCCCGGGCCATTCCTGCAGAGATTCCGAGTCTGGAACAGTTGTCGATGCCTTCGATTTTAACTACTTTATCGCTTAAGCCACAAGGTCTAATTTTGGTTACAGGACCCACAGGCAGCGGCAAATCTTCTACGCTTGCAGCTATGCTGAATTATATTAACCAGACGGAGAGCAAACATATAGTGACTCTGGAAGATCCGATAGAATTTCTACATAACCATGGAACCTGTCTAGTGGATCAACGTGAAGTGGGCTGCGATACCGCAAGTTTTGCTAATGGATTACGTGCTGCCTTACGTCAGGATCCGGATGTCATTCTCGTTGGTGAGATGCGGGATTTGGAGACCATTTCAGCAGCAGTTACGGCCGCAGAAACAGGTCATCTTGTGATGGCTACCTTACATACAACAGATGCACCACAGACGATTGACCGAATTATCGACGCTTTTCCGGGACATCAGCAGGGACAGATTCGTTCACAATTAGCATCAGTGCTGCTGGCAGTAGTCAGTCAGCGGTTGTTCCCAAGGGCTGGAGGTCGGGGGCGTTTATGCGCTACGGAAATTTTGCTCAATACACCAGCCGTAGCCAATCTTATTCGTACCGAAAAAACACATCAGATCAAAAATGTGATGCAAACGGGACGCTCACAAGGCATGCACACATTGGACATGAGCATCCGTGACTATTTATCGCAGGGGCTTATTGATCCAACAGCAGCTAAGGCGTTTATGGCGGAGGTGAGCAGCTGATGCCTCTTTTTGAATATCAGGTGAAGACATCCGCAGGCAAATCTATCAAAGGGAAACTAACGGCAACCGATAAACCTACGGCGATGGAGGAGCTACGCAAGCGGGGACTTACGGTATTTTCACTGATTGAGCGCAAAACCACGATTTTATCGATGGACATTTATATTGGTAATCCCGTTAAGCCGCTTCATTTCATCATTTATTGCAGGCAGTTTGCCACGCTTATGCGGGCGGGGGTATCGATTGTGGATGCAACGCGTATTTTGGCAGAGCAGACCGAGAGTAAGCCACTGCGCAAAGCGTTAGTAGATGTTAATTCCAGCCTGATGCGCGGGATATCGTTCTCACAAGCCGTTCAGGATCATAAAAAAATCTTCCCGCAGCTATTTGTCAGCATGATCCGTGCCGGTGAGGAATCCGGTGATATTGAGGGGACGTTGGACAGGCTGGCTATGTTTTTTGAGAAACAGCACACCACGACAGAGAAGATAAAATCAGCGCTTACGTACCCGATTACCGTAGGGGTTATGGCGATTGCCGCGGTTATCTATCTACTTTGGGCGATTGTGCCGCAGTTTGTAACGATGTTTGAATCGATGGATGCCGAGCTTCCGGCAATTACACAGATGGTCTTGGCACTTAGCAAAAGCATTCAAGGTCAATGGTATTTCTGGATACTCGGAGTACTTCTCCTAGTGATAGCTTTTCAGATTACAAAACGTACGGAAAAGGGTGCTTACGCCCTTGATTATGCCAAGTTAAAAATTCCTGTGTTCGGCAAGCTTAATCAAAAAGGCTCGATTGCTCAGTTTACGCGCACTTTTTCTTCTCTTTATGCCAGCTCTGTACCGATCCTACAGTCCTTGGTGATTGTTGAGGAGGTAGCAGGAAATAAGGTCATCGGGAAATTCATCCGTAGTGCAGGAGATTCGCTGCGACAAGGAAATCCACTATCTGAGCCGCTAAAAAAAGCCTGGGTCTTCCCGCCACTAGTTACACAGATGATCGCGATTGGCGAAGAGACAGGGGCACTCGACACAATGTTGTCCAAGGTAGCTGATTTTTATGAGATGGACGTGGAGAATACCGTCGACCGTCTGAAATCGCTGCTTGAACCATTATTGATCGCTTTTCTAGCTGCTGTTGTAGGTGTCATTGTGGCTGCCATTATGCTGCCAATGTTCAGTCTGTACGGAAATATGTGAACCTCTTGGTTCCTTGTATATTTTGAGAGGGGTGACGCCGGGGAGGCGGGGCAAGATCCACGAACTTACGCTGGCGATTAGACGACGATGGACGAGCTGTTTCCGTAAGCACAAGAAAGATGATGCTGGATTCACTGAAATAAAGGATATAGGTCTTATCATCACACACCACTTAGAGGGGGAAATCAAATGTTAGCACAAGCCATTAAGAGAAGATTAAGCAAAGAGGAAAATCAAAAGGGGTTTACGCTGATCGAGTTGCTGGCGGTTATCGTTATTTTGGGGATTATTGCGGTAATTGCAATACCGATGATTGGTGGAATAATTAATAAATCAAAAACGGATGCAGATTTAGCAACTGCTCGACAGCTTTATGATGCATCTCGTATGTATATTATGGGCGAATTAGATGGAGATTTTAAAGGTAAGACAGTAACTCTTGAAGCACTTAAGGATAAAAAATATATTGATCAGACTCTTGTTTTGCCTAGTACAAAAAAATCATTAAATGGTACAAAAACAACAATAGTATATACTTCGGACGGTGTACTTCAGAAAGTAACATTAGATCCAGTTCCTACGGGTGAGAGTGGTGAATATTCCGCTGATAAGGTGCTTAGTGCAGAGCCAGCAGCGTCACCAACGCCAGCACCAACAAATTGATCTGGTGGCTAATAGGAGTATCTAATTAATCTCTATAAATTCAAACTTACAATCTATCCTAAGGAATCGGACTTCCCGATTCCTTTTTTAAAATCCAGAAGCTAACAGAGGACAACCATGACGATATTTATCGTAAGTTACATCACATTACTGGGTCTGATTCTAGGCTCCTTCTATAACGTAGTGGCGCTACGGGTGCCGGCCAAGGAATCCTTGCTTAATCCGCCGTCACATTGCCCGAACTGCAACACGCGGCTGAAAGCGCGGGATTTGATTCCGGTGGTAAGCTACCTGCTGTCAGGAGGCAAGTGCCGATACTGTGGGACAAGGGTATCGCCATTATATCCGCTTGGAGAAGCGGCAACGGGTTTGCTTTTTCTATGGGTGTATTTGCAATTTGGCCTGACGGGTAAGGGAATCATCGGGTTCATTCTTGTAAGTTTAGCGGTTATCGTGACGGTTGCGGATTTGAAGTACATGCTGATTCCCAACAAGGTATTGTTGTTTTTTTTACCGCTGCTGCTGATTCTTGTACTGCTATTTCCGGATGGACCGATATGGCATCATCTGCTAGGAGCTGTGCTTGGGGGAGGGGTTCTTATCCCTTTTGTTCTATTAGGTGGCATGGGGGCTGGAGATGTGAAGTTATTTGCGCTGCTGGGTTTGGTGATTGGCTTTCCGAATGTGATTTTGGCTTTTTTTGTGGCTTGTTTGCTTGGGAGCGTGGTGGGCGGACTGCTGATGCTGCTCGGTGTAATCAAACGTAAACAGCCGGTACCCTTCGGCCCATGGTTAGCTATAGGAGCTTTAATTAGTTTTGGATATGGCTCACACATCATCGGCGCGTATCTCTCGCTTATCGGATAGGAGGACATTGATCACATGCTTGGATTAGGCCCCAAAGTGGCCGGACTTTCAATTGAAGCTGCCGGAATCCGTTATATTAGTTTTAAGAATAAACAGTCATGGGAAGTCCGTAAAAAACGGTTTCTCCCGCTCCTTCCAGGCATGATCATTGAGAATCAGGTGGCGGATAGCGAGGCGCTTTATGATCGGGTAAGGCAGTGGGTGAAGAAGGAAGGCTTACGGGGCAGTAAGGTTTCTTTGTCCATTCCCCCTTCACAGATCATTATCCGTAAAATGAGTATTCCTAGTACCAACGACAAACAGGTAGAACAACTGGTGAAGCTGGAAGTGGAGACGGGACTGCATTTACCTTTTGAAAATCCTGTCTATGACTATGTAACGCTCGAAGTGGATGAGGAGCAAAGTCACCTGCTCGTATTTGCTGCTCCGCGAAAATCGATTCAGGATTACGTAGAAGTTCTGGAGCGGGCGGGTCTTCGGATAAGCAGTGTCGAAATTTCGGCAACCGCCTTGGCGCGTGCTATAACCACTGGGCACGGGGAGAGCTTTGCGGAGACGATGCTGATTAATATGGAGCCATCGGTAATGGACATTTATATGTTCAGAAACGGGAATCCGGTCTTCATTCGTACGATAAACTTACTTGATCTACATAAAGGAAGAAATTTAGCGGGAATGGATCTTTTGACAGACAGTGAAACCTTGGCAGAAACAGCTGTCGCTGTAGAAGAACATTTATCACCCGAGCAAATGGTTGAAATCACTGCGGAAATCTCCCGTATGCTCAGCTTTTATCAATACAGCTTGCATGACGGTTCCACTCGTATCAACAATTTAGTGATTACGGGCACTCCCTCGATTCGTAAACAACTGGACCTAGAACTCCAGCAGTCCCTAGCTGAACTTGTAATAACACCAATAAGTCTGGAACAGATGGCTAGTGCTGCTGTTTCTGACCCTGAACTAAATGATTACCGCGTAGCTGCCGGGACCGCTCTAAAAAATAGCATCAACACGGATACGATTGATTTATTGCCGAGAGAAGATCGGGAGACGTTGCTATTTCCTTATGTCACGATGGGGCTTGTAGCGATCTGGCTGCTGGGGATGATCGGAACGGGGATTTATTTTTCGGCCAATAAGGGTCAGATTTCTAATGGTAAAGAAGAGCTGCAAGGCCTGCAGGATCGCAGTTTAATGCTCCAAGTAGAGCTCGCGAAGCTTAAAAACAGCGGACCTGGACAGCTAGATCGGAAAGCAGCCATCACAGTGCTTCAGGACAATAAGGTGATTGCAGTCCCTATCTTGGACGAATTAGTGGAGGGATTGCCTAAGGAGGCACTAATCCGTGATATTAACTATACCTACCGGACCTCTATAGATCTGACTGTAAATGTATCCACTATGGAGGATGCTTCCAACTATTTAAGACAACTTCGCCAAATGTCTTTTACGACCGATGCCTCTATTCAAAAGCTTACTGAAGGAGCCGCAGATGCCATTTCATACAATACGTATACGGCTATTTATAAAGTGAACTTAGCAGCGGCTAAGCTTCAAAACAGTGAAACGGATGCCAGCCAAGGGGAGGTGAGCAGCGATGGAACAGATCAATAAGTATCGCTCGCCGATTGTTCTGGGAGTGCTGATTTTGTTCCTGATATTGTTTGCGTTCTATATGCTGGGTGTTCAGCCGACCAATAAGGAAATTTCCGCACAGAGCAGCGAGATCGGTCAGTTGGAAAAGGAAGCAGAAGTCCTCCAAAACAAAATCTATGAGCTGAAGGGCAGCGGCACTGAGGGAGATCTAGAACAGAAGGAATTACTGGGGGAACTCCCAAAGGGCGATGACAGCGAAGGTCTGATTGTTGATTTGCGGGAGGTTAGCACGTCCTCACAAGCGCGGCTAAAGGATCTTAGTTTTGTTATGGATGAGGCTAATCCGATTCAGCAAATGACAGGTTCAGCTGAGGTGTCATTCCCGACGGTCAAACAGATCAAAATGACTGCAGTGGTGGAAGGGACATATTCGGGGATCCGGCAATGGATGGATGAACTACAAGCCTTACCTCGTATTGTGAATGTGGACTCTTTCAATTTTCAGCAATCCTACGAGGATCGTACTAAGAACAATACGGAGAGTATTTTGACTGCTAACGTAGCTTTTACAGCGTATTTTGAGGCCACCGCAGCAGCATCCGATTAGGGTTCTTGTACTACTTTATTTAACTATATTACTCCGCTTTTCCTGTGAATCAGGAGGGTGGAGTTTTTTTATATTTTCAAAAGAGTTGTAATACGTTTTCATTCCTCTGTTTATTGGGTATTTTAGCTTGCGGGGTGCATAAGCTGAAACAGTGGCGATCGCCTGTATTTTTCAGATGAAAGAGGAGGAACTTCAGATGAACAAAAAATGGATGCTTGGTTCGTTGGCCCTATCCTTAGGCCTTTTATCAGCAGGTAGCGGAGTTATGGCAGCTTCATCATCAGTGGGAAGCTCGGCAATAAAAAATGTGGCTGTGATTGGCACAGGAAAAGAAGGCCCAGCTACTATAAACAATTTGACGGTAAAAAGTGTGGTACCGCTTGTTGTACATGCCAGAGCAATCTATTTCTATACTAGCCGTGGGGGCAACTTTTTCCCGATGGAAACCTTCATGTATAAAGCGCAAGAGTACCGTTACCTTTCCAATGATATTGGGACAAAGGCGAAGCTGATGAATTACATAAAAAAAGCCTACACGCATAATGCAGCAGCTTATTATGTGCAGACTCAATTTTTGGAGCATGAAGGTAGAATGTCACAGGTGAATGCGGATCTTGGAAACTCATTAATGTTTGAAAAAGCCACCGCCCGAATGCTCTCCAAAACTGCAACAACCGCTGAATTTGACTTAACAGTTCCTTATTCGAGCGGGCAGGAAGGCAGTGAGTCGGTGTATGTGAAGCTGAAAAAGGTGAATGGATACTGGAGAATTGATACGTCACCGGATATTCTTTTTTGAGGAAGGGTTAGGGTAGAAGAGGAAGAGCAAAGAGGTTCTACGCTTGGGCGCGGATAAGGTCAGAGGTATATGCAACACCAACGAATTTACCTTTGCGAGTGATAATGACACAATCATTTTTCATAGGGTCTGGGCGGTTCATAGCGAGGCTCAATACCGTATCGAGTGGAGTGGAAATGTCAAGAATGAGCGGGGTTTTGTTCATAAGCTTCATGGCAGGTTCTCTGTAGAACAGATCTACTCCGGATCTTCCTGTAGCTTTTAAAAAGAAACGTTCGCTCATCAACAATCCGAGGGGTTCATTCATAGCATTGCAGACGACGATACATTTGGATTCTGGATGCTGAAACATGACGCGAAGAGCTTCTCTGCAAGTGCGTGAGGCAAAAATAGCGGGAGCACTGCGGACAATACCAGTAAGATCATTTACAAGAGCTGTTGTCATAGGATGTTCATCCTTTCTGATTATGGGTCTACTTCTAATGTACCCCTGAATCGTAAATTTCAAAGCCGTGTAACGTAAGCTACAGGTAAAATAGATTGCTGGCAAAAATAACCGGTCAGACCTTAGGGGCTCTGACCGGTTATTTGTTGTTAGCTATTCACTGCGGACCCCGTCCTCCACCAGCTGCTTTCGGGGGACATCGGGGATTATGGATTTGCTCACGCCTCCACGATTAATGGCGATTAATCGTTTTTGTGCGTAATATACGTCGCGGGACAGTTTATTCACCTCAGTGGATTTACCGTCAACATACTTTGTAATGTAGGTTTCTACAATATATCCGGTTTTCCCATTTTGAATAACGCGTGAGCTGCCACGAGGCAGTGAAGAATCGTTTACGTATTTATCGAATGGAGGGAGCACCTCTACTGTTTTTGAATGAACTTTGTAAGTGACATTTTGCGGAAACGTGCCGAACAGCTTTATGGTCAGTGATTTACCCTGCACAGCTGCTTTAATTATGAGATATTTGCCAGTCGTATTGCGAAAACGAAAGTTGATATAACCTTCAGCGAATGTTGCGTCCTGACCTTTGGGCAAGTAGTTGACGGGCAAGGAATGATTACGGCGTTCCACAATTTCTAGCCCTATACGCAGTGCGGCATTGTAAAGAGTGCTCGACACTTGGCAGATCCCTCCACCAACACCTGCTTGCAGCTTGCCGTTCACAATCACCGGCGCTTCACGGAAGCCGTAATTCACCTTTGCTTTTTCTATAGCTTTTCCATAATCAAAGACGGCTCCAGGCGGGAGAATGGTTCCATCCACAGCTTTGGCAGCAGCTTCTACGTTGTAGCTTCGTCCAGGTCCACTTGCACCTAGAGAGGTGCTGAATTGCATTACTTTTCGCTCGATACCTTGTTCCTTTAATTTCTTTAATGTTATGTCAGGCTGCAGGATTAACAAAGGGACTTCCATCGTGATTCCCTTCTCCAACAGGGTATTCAGATGATTGAAGCTGGTGGGGGCAGCTGCTCCTAAGGAAGTCTCCAGAGCTGTCCAATCGACCTCCAGGGAAGTTTTCTCAGAAGTATATACGATTCGGTCATCGCCTGTAATTCGCCGCGTAGCGTCCACTGGTTCACCAAAGGACTCCTTCTCCCAAGTGGGACTTAGAATTTTCTGGAATTGTGCGATTTCCAGATGCGTTTCAAGCTTCCACAGCTGAGGGAAGTTATAGCGTGCCTTTACCCGCTCCCAAAGTGTTCCTTCGGCAAGCTCTTTTAAGCCCTGCTGAAAAGCAGCGGCTTCATAACTCAACCCAGTCTTACTAAGAGTTAGGGGTAAATCTGCATTGCCCTCCACTTTTAGCACTAGAGGGACGGATTCGAGGGCACGCAGCCGCTGATCCAACTGGGAGCGGACCTCGGTGAGGGTCATGCCTCCGACCTGCCAGCCGGCAAGGGTTGTACCCTTTGGAAGCGTAGTTTTGCTGCCATATAGATGAAGCCCTCCGTAAATGCAGGAGCCGATAAGGACGAGTGCGATGACCACTATGAGGGCAGCATGGATTTTTTTCATAATTAATCTCCTTTTGGGGATTTGGATTGCGCTAAGCAGGCGCGGCCCTGTAACAAAACTTAAAGAACACTTCGTGGGATACCGATAATAACTTAGTAAGAAACAAGTAGTCTCTAATAAAGGGAGTTACGACATCTGATAACAGGCACCGTTAGGTGCTTTTTTATATGTATATGTCCAGTCACTACAAAACTTTCGAATCGTCGTGCAGTTACGGGGTACTCAATCAGTTACAGATTTGTTACAATAGATACATTGCGGAAATATTGAAGTTTATGGAAACTTGAGGTGGACAATGTCGATTCGCACAAGTGGAAAATGTCATAATTGGGAAGTGAGAAAATGATTGAAATGCAAGATGTATGGAAAACGTACCCTAACGGAACTCACGCACTGCAAGGAGTTTCAGTGAAAATCGACCGCAATGAATTCGTGTACGTTGTCGGCCCTTCCGGCGCGGGTAAATCTACTTTTATGAAATTGATTTATAGAGAAGAAGTGCCTACCAAAGGACAGATTTCGGTGGGAGGTTTCAATATAGGAAAGCTAAAACCACGCAAAATCCCTTATGTCCGCCGTAATATCGGCGTTGTATTTCAAGATTTTCGGCTTTTGCCCAGAATGACGGCATACGAGAATGTAGCTTTTGCTATGGAAGTTATTGAAGCACCGAAAAAAGTCATCAAGAAACGTGTGAATGAGGTTCTTGATTTGGTTGGGCTAAGAAGTAAAGCGAATCGTGAGCCCTCACAGCTTTCTGGTGGTGAGCAGCAACGGATCGCTATTGCACGGGCTATCGTCAACAATCCTTCTGTTATTATTGCGGACGAGCCTACAGGTAACTTAGACCCCGAGACTTCATGGGGCATTATGCAGCTGCTTGACGAGATTAATTTTCGTGGAACAACGATTGTAATGGCTACCCATAACAGAGATATTGTGAACAAAATGCGCAAACGGGTGCTTGCGATTGAGAATGGAAACATTGTCAGAGACCAAGCGAGAGGGGAATATGGTTATGAGTTTTAAAACCTTCTTGCGACATGTGCGGGAAGGCTTTAAAAGCGTATTCCGTAATGGCTGGATGTCGATCGCCTCAATCACTTCGATTGTTGTTTCTCTTTTTGTTCTAGGTGTATTTATTCTTCTTGTCCTCAACGTAAATTCTGTAGCTGATGAGGCAGACAGTCAGGTACAGATCAAAGTGCATCTAGCTTTGAATACAGATCAGAAGATGCGCGAGACCCTGCAGACTGAAATTGGCAATATGCCGGAGGTCAGCAAGATTACGTTCATCTCCAAGGAACAGGGACTTAAAGATCTCCGCGCGGATATGGGCGAGGAGGCAGCAGAGCTTCTGGAAGGGTTCGATGAAGATAATAACCCGCTTCCAGATACCCTTCAGGTAGAGGTTATTGAACCTACAACCGTTGCTTTTGTGGCTGAGAAGATTCAAGCCCTTAACAAGACACATACCGAGCAGCCTATCTACAAAGTGAAATATGGCAAAGGCTCGATTGAAACATTGTTTAAAATCACGCGTGCCGTACGAAACATTGGATTTATTTTTGTAGCGGGGCTGGCACTTATGTCTATGTTCCTCATCTCCAATACTATTCGGGTAACGATTCTTGCCCGGCGTAAAGAGATTGGGATTATGAAGCTGGTAGGCGCGACAAATTATTTTATTCGTTGGCCTTTCTTTATAGAAGGGGCATTAATTGGACTCATTGGATCATTGATTACTTCGGGTGTTTTATATGCCGGTTACAACGGTTTGGAATCTTCGGTACAGGGAGATCCTATGCTCGGATTGCAGTTGATCCCTTTCAGTGATATTTGGCTGCTGCTCGTAGGTCTGTTAGTAGGACTAGGCGTGCTGATCGGCGTCTGGGGAAGTACGGTTTCTATTCGTAAGTTTTTGAAAGTTTAATTTAAGAGTGAAGGATGGGGAGTGCGAGTTGAAGAAGATTGCCGCCGGACTAGCCGTAATGTTACTAGCTGTCACTATATTCCAACCCTCTGATGGATATGCCAAAAAAACAAGTGTTGCCGAGATCGATAAGCAATTAAAGCAGCTGCAACAAGAGGTGCAGGAAGCTAAGGCGCAGCAAGAGAAAGCGGAGTCCCAAACGCAGGAAGCGCAGCACTATAAGAATAAGACAAATATTAATTTACAATATGTATTGCAGCAAGTGGATCAAGTTAAAGGCAAAATGACCGAAATCTCTAACAAAATTTCCGATACAGAAGAATCTCTTAACGTTACAGCAACGGAATTGGATGAAGCAGAGGCACGAGTGGCCTCAAGAGAAGAACTCTTAGGATCCCGTGTCCGGTTGATGTACACTGATGGAGCGGTGTCTTACCTAGATGTTTTGCTCTCATCGACAAGCTTCTCTGATTTTCTGGGCCGCACCGATTCGCTTAAGATGATTGTGGATCAGGATCAGGAGCTGTTAGTCCAACACAAGCTGGACAAGCAGACAGTTGTAGAGAAGAAGCAGGAGCTTGAGGGGCAATATGCTCAAGCCAAGCAGTTATACACCTCCTTGGAAAATCAGAGAAGCCTGCTGAAAGAGAAGGAAGCGGAGAAGCAGGAGCTTATCGCATTTTATGATAAGCAGATTCAAGAAAGCGATGATCTAAGTGAAGAGCAGAACGAGAAGCTGGTTAAGCTGGCGAGCGAACGTTCTGCTTTGGAAACCCAAAAGGATAAGATTAAAGCTGAGGAAGCGGCTCGCAAAGCAGCAGCCGCCAAAGCAGAAGCAGCACGCCGGGCAGCAGCAGCGGCCAAGAAAGCTGCAGCTAGCAAGGCAAGCAGCAGTTCGAGCTCCAGCTCCTCAACCGCGTATGCTGGTGGAGATGGACCCTTCCTGCTGCCTGTAGGTTCGGCAAGAATCTCTTCCTCCTACGGACCACGGACACACCCAATTACGGGTGAGAAGGGGAAAGTACACACCGGGGTAGACTTTGCAGTTCCACAAGGAACCAATATTCATGCGGCTGATTCCGGAACGGTAATCGTAGCTGAATGGTATAGCGGCTATGGATATTGTGTAATTGTTGATCATGGCGGCGGAGTTTGGACCCTCTACGGACATATCCGTAAAGGTGGTATCAAGGTTAGCCCTGGGGATAGAGTCAATCGTGGGGATGTGATTGCTGAATCCGGTTCTACAGGTAATTCGACGGGCCCCCATCTCCATTTTGAAGTTCGGATCGACGGCAAGACAGTAAATCCGATGCCTTATCTCTAATTTTTAAGAACTTATAACTCATATTATTTGAACGTACGGCATATACTGGAAGAGATACCGTACCTTTCAGGACGGACTTATGGAGTTGTTTGCGAGATGGACAAGAAGGGACGGTGGGAACATCATGTTAAAAAAAAGCACAGCGGCGTTTATGATTATCGCCGCCCTGCTATGCGGTAGTCTGGTGACCTTGGGCGTGACGGGTTATAGTCATGTTATTGGACAAGCTGCAGGAGAAGGACTGGCCTCAGCATTGCAGGTTACTGGCCTTCAGCAGAAGGAATCCCAGAAGCTTGGAACTGCTCTCAGTCTGATTGAGAGCAATTACTACGAGACAGTAGATCGGGAGAAGTTGATAGACGGTGCTGTCAACGGTATGATGGAAGCGCTGGGCGATCCTTATTCCAACTATATGGGTAAAGAAACAGCTGAGAAATTCGAAGAAAGCATTGAGGGTTCCTTTTCAGGTATCGGTGCGGAGGTCTCTTCGGATAATGGCAAGGTAGTCGTGGTCTCTCCGATCAAGGGCTCACCTGCTGAGAAAGCTGGGATTCAGGCCAAAGATGTTATCTTGTCCGTTAACGGTGAATCGCTGGAAGGTATGGAGCTGAATGCAGCTGTTGCCAAGATTCGCGGTCCTAAGGGCAGTAAGGCCACTTTGAAAATACAACGTTCCGGCGCTGTAGAGCCGCTGGAATTTGTTCTTACCCGGGATGATGTGAAGCTCGAAACAGTCTACGCTACCATGGAAAAGGACAATGTGGGCGTAATCGAGGTTACGCAGTTCTCCTTGAATACCGCAGAACGATTCAAGGAAGAGCTGGAGAAGTTAGAGAAGCAAGGCATGAAGGGACTTGTTATTGACGTCCGCAATGATCCAGGTGGTGTTCTTCCGATTGTTATTGAAATGGCAGAGCAATTTGTTCCAGCTGGCAAATCTATAGTGCAAATAGAATACAAAGACAAAAAACGCGAAGTTAGCACCTCAAAAGGATCGAGTAAAGCTTATCCAGTGGTCGTGCTGATGAATAAAGGTAGCGCAAGTGCTTCGGAAATATTGGCGGGTGCCTTGCAGCAGTCGGCAGGAGCTAAGCTAATCGGTGACAATTCTTTCGGTAAAGGCACCGTGCAGACGAGCTTTGACAAACAGCTTGGAGACGGCAGCTTGCTGAAAGTTACCATTGCCAAATGGCTTACGCCAGACGGCACATGGATCCACGGCAAGGGCATTAAACCGGATATCGCGGTAGCGCAGCCGGATTACTTCTCGGTGGCTCCAATTAACAAAAGCGTGGCGCTGCAATATAATATGAACAACGCTGATGTGAAGAGTGCACAGACGATGCTGGACGGTTTGGGTTACAAGCCTGGACGTAAAGATGGCTATTTCGATGCTGGCACTAAGGACGCAGTGAAGAAGTTCCAAAGTACAGCAAAGCTCCAAGTCACAGGCACAATTGACGCCAAGACAGCGGAGGCGCTGGAAGCGGCGCTGATCAAGGTCATTCAAGACCCTGCTCACGACAACCAACGGAATAAAGGGATTGCTGAGATTCAGAAGGAAATTAAGGCGGCAGCGTCGAAAAAGTAAGAAGGCTGAATTCAGCCTTCTTTTTTTCTTTTAGATAAGAAAATGCCAACCGACGTAGAGGAATTAGAATATATACAAATCAGTCATCGGACGAAAAGGAGTGTGACGAACAGTTTGAATGTGATTCAGGAACTGTTAGGAAGCTTGGGCACTGCGTTCTTACACTTATTGATCCAGCCGTATTACTACATTGCTATTATATTTATTGCGTTATATTACCGTAGGCAGGTGGCATTAGAACGAAAGCTGATACATGTAAAATTACATAGCTGGGGTCAGGAAACGTGGCGGACGGTATGGAGTGGTCTAGTCATGGGTTTGGTCGTCTCTATAGCAGCCGTTCTGCTAGGAATATCGTTATCAGGTACCGCTGTAGCCTGTATTTGGGTAGTTAGTCTCGTGTTGTCGCTACTGCGTGTGCGGTATTTGTGCTTTGCGTATTCTATAGGCTTGTTAGGTATCATTCAGTTTGTAATTTCTTTCTTTCCAGATGCTTTAGATAGTGGAACGGTAGGGAATATTACCACCGCCATAAGGGAGATGGATATTCCTGCTTTGCTAGTGTTAGCTGCGCTGCTGCACATGGCGGAGGCACTGCTGGCCCGCAGACAAGGGGCCAAGCTTGCAACGCCGCTCTTCCTGAAGGGAAAGCGCGGCATGGTCGTTGGCGGCTATCAGCTGCAGGCCTTCTGGCCGCTGCCGCTGTTCCTGCTGCTCCCTTCGGGTGCAGGAACGGATTTGCCATGGCACTCGCTGCTCGGCGGCAGCCTTGGCATCGTCTCTTTGCCCGTCATCATCGGCTTCAGCGAGATGACGCAGGGCATGCTGCCCGGGCGCAAGGCGGCCCGCACTGCAGGACGACTGCTGATCTACAGCATCGTCCTGCTCGGCTTAAGCCTGCTTGCCGCTTGGTGGAGCCCGCTGACCCTGGTCGCGACGCTCGCAGCCATTGTGCTGCACGAAGGGTTAAGCTGGTACAGCGCTCTGGAAGAGCGCAGCATCAGCCCCATCTTCGTGCATCCACCGCGCGGCCGCAAAGTGCTGGCCGTGCTGCCGGGCAGTCCCGGCCAGGAGCTGGGCATCCTGCCCGGCGAGATCTTACTGAAGGTCAACGGGGTCCTGTTGACCGATGCGGCGCAGCTACATGAGGCGCTGCGCATGAATCCAGCGTTCTGCAAGCTGGAGGTGCTGAACCGTGAAGGGGAGAGCAAATACCTTCAAAGTCCAATCTATGATGGGGATCACCATCAGCTCGGTATTATTTTGGTGCCGGAGACGGATGGGATGATTACCGCTGAGGCGAAGCCTTCCAGCATCTACAGCATCATCGGGATGAAGACAGGCATACGCAGCCGGAACCTTCCGGACGGCCAACTTAAACGAAAAAAAACCACTGAAGCCAAGCAGGAATCAGCGGAAGGATAACTAGAAGATGCCCCATAGGCCATGAAATGGTGAATGGGGCATCTTTGTTTTTGATTAGAGGATAATTTCGCGTGCGTGAAGCCACTATCGGACCCAGTTGACCCTAATCGCAGCATTTTCGCTTTTTTAGAATGGTAACGGACCCCAAAGCCACTATTGGCATTAAAAACACCCCAAATGAGCCTCTTTCTGAGGAATAACGTCGCTGGGGTCCGAAACTCTGCTCAAACGCCGATAAAATTGTAAATAGCGTCACTGGAGTCCGAGCCCGCCCAAGGAGTAGCGTCGCTGAACTCCGAACCCGCGCCCAAGGAGTGACGTCCTGAACTCCGAGCCCGCGTCCAAGGAGTAACTTCACTGGAGTCCGTAAGAAAAACTAACTTTGGCAATGGCCTATTCATATGCTGTATGCTACTAGTTCAACCCCGCATGTTCTTCAAATAAAAAATAGCAATTTGCGTACGATCGCGGAGCTCTAATTTGCTTAATATATCCGTTATGTAATTTTTGACGGTACCTTCGCTTAAAAAAAGCTGTCCGGCGATTTCTTTGTTGCTATGCCCCTCAGCGATAGAAGCCACTACAGCCAGCTCTGTTTTGGTCAATCCGAACGATTCCAGTGGCTGTACCTGTGGCAATTCTTGCCGTGCCGTAGGCTGCAGAAAGGTTGCCAGCTTACGGGCGATATCAGGGTGGATAAGCATGTTCCCATCAAAAACCGTTTTAATGCCCTGGATGATCCGGTCTGGCGGTATGTTTTTGAGCAAATATCCACTAGCTCCGTTACGCAGTGCTTCAATGATATATTCATCGTCATCGAAAGTGGTCAGCATCAATATCGCAATTTGCGGAAAAGCCTGCTTAATCTTCTCCGTTCCTTCAACGCCACCGCAGCCGGGCATGCGGATATCCATCAGAGCTACATCGGTCTTTAATCCTTTTTGAAGTAATTCCAAGGCCTCGTTACCTTCACAAGCTGCTCCGACAACTTCAATACCTGGGTCCATACCTAGCAATACTTGCAGACTTTGGCGAATAAAGGGGTCGTCATCAACAATCAACACTTTAATCATTAGCATGGCTCCTTTCGTTATACAATCTCATCCTGCTTATAAATGGGCAGCCGCGTAATGACTGTAAAATGTGGTTCCTGCCTCAGTTCGAGTGTTCCACCGATTAAATGCGTTCGCTCGTACATTCCTTTCATTCCGTCCCCACCACGCCCCAATAATTTGCTGAGTTTCTCTCCTTCGGGAAGCGCTCCATTGTTGCTAACATCCATAGTGATTCCTGCTTGCGCGTAGTCAATTTTGATCCGGATGGACGTTGCTTTTCCATGCCGCAAGGCGTTGGTTATAGCTTCACGGGCGTTTTTGTACAGGATTACTTGAATACTAGGATAGAGTGGATAAGGTATGCCCTGTACTTGGTATGAGGTCTCGATCCCCGTCTCACGTCCAATTTCTTCGAGCAGCCGGTCTAACGCATAAGCTCCCTCAAGCTTCGGAGTGTAGTTGATACGTTTAACTGCGGACCGCATATCGTCCATGCTGGCCGACAGCTGGTCACGAATCAATTCCATCATTTGCATTCCGCTCTCGGGAGAGGTAGGCAAGGTCTGGAGGGCGGCCTCCATCATCATTTTAATCCGGATTAGCCGGTGGCCGATATCGTCATGGAGCTGTCGTGAGATGCGGACGCGCTCTTTGGATTGGGCAGACTCTTCTACTTGCGCGCTGAACTCCAGCAGGCGGTTGCGAGCTTCGTCGAGTTCGAAATGCTTTTTGCGCAACTCATCATATAGAAGAAGAGTGTCTTCGCGCCTCTGGCCAGCTTTTAATAATAGCTTATTTAGGTAGGCAGTGAGCAGAAATGAAAAGTTAATGTAAGTTACTACGAGCGATGGAGAATTCTGGAGTGCAACGTTCAAAGCTATCAGATGTACACCTGTGAACACGTAAGGCACTGCTTTAGGCTGGAGTCTGGAATAATAAAGCAGTGCTGATATAGCGGGGAAAATCATCATGCTGCCATATTGATAACATAACCAGGCCGTGAACAAGATTTCAATGATACTAATCAAAGCATGAATGGATCGAGGGAGCTTTGGCACCATGACCACAAGGAATAGAAGCATCAGGATATGCAGCGTGAAGATTCCATAATCATTATATTGATAGACATAAATGGTAATAAACGCAGGGATTAAGATGAGTCCGTAACGCAATAAGTTTAGCTCTCTGGGCACGCCTTAGTCATCCTTTATGTTTTTTAATAATCTTAGCATATTATCCCACTACTTCAGGAGATGACTTTAGTCACCTTCAAAAAATGACCTTTCGTACATCCGTAAAAATTCAACCTAGAATAAAATTGAAAATATAGAAGCACACACGACAGGGGAGATAAAAGATGGCAATCGCGGTGTTGACCGATGTGGTGAAACGGTATGAGAACAAATTAACGGTAGATCATGTGAATGTTACGATTCAAGCAGGAGAGATCTTTGGCCTGCTAGGGCCGAATGGGGCGGGCAAAAGTACAACTATAAGTATGATTTGCGGCCTGCTAAAGATTGATAGTGGAGACATTGTTATTGATGGGTTATCAGTCTCTTCGTATGCACTGGAGGTTAAGAAAAAGATCGGCTTAGTTCCGCAGGATTTGGCTTTGTACAATACAATGACAGCAGCTGAAAATGTAACTTTTTTCGGAAGATTGTATGGCTTGCGGGGAAAATTGCTAAAAGAGCGGGTGGCGGAAGCTCTTGCTTTCACAGGACTTAGTGACCGGGCCAAAGAAAAACCAGCCACCTTCTCCGGAGGGATGAAGAGACGTTTGAATATCGCTTGTGCCATCATGCATCATCCAAAGCTGATTATTATGGATGAGCCGACCGTAGGGATTGATCCGCAGTCTCGTAATCATATCCTTGAGTCGGTCAAAGAGCTCAATCGGCTTGGCTCAACCGTCATCTACACTAGTCATTATATGGAAGAGGTTGCAGCCATTTGTGATCGGGTAGCGATTATGGATAAGGGACATATCATTGCTTGTGGTACGGAAAAGGAGCTGCGGGAACGGGTTTCTCAGGAAGAAAAAATAGTGGTCAAAGCAACGAACATCACCCCGGAGCTAATCAATGAGCTTAGTCTACACCCGCGGATCACGAGAGTGGAAAGTAAAGAGGGAACGGTAGAAATGTATCTCCCCTCCTCACAGGATGAGCTGCAGGATATCTTATTTATTTTTGCTAAACATGAAGGGGTTATTGGTTCTTTGAATATAGAGGAGCCGGATCTGGAGACATTATTCCTTAGTTTGACAGGACGGACATTGCGCGATTAAAGGAGGGAGAGAACGCTTTGAGAAATATTTGGACAATTATGATTTATGAGCTTCGCAGGCTGTTTATTTCACGCTCAATCATCATTAATATGTTTCTGCTACCGCTGCTTTTGATCTTTCTGCTGGGTGCCTCCCTTTCCAGTGTAATCGGTGATAAGGCAGCGTCTGAGATTGATCCAGTACGTGTTGGTATAGTTAATCTTTCTGGAGAAGGATATGAAAGCTCGGCGATGATAGACAGCTTTTTGAAGACGCCGGAGCTTAAGGATATCATCATTCCGGTCAAAGTAGGGAGCCGAGAGACAGCGGAAAGCGGCTTGCGTACCGGAAAATATGGTTATGCGGTTATTGTTCCTCCAGGCTTCGATAAAAAAGTACAAAGCGGTGATACTGCACAGCTAGAGTTTATTCTGGGTAAAGATCGGACAGATAATATGGTTGCGGGGACGGTATTCGATAACTTTTTGAACAATATTAACTATAAGCAGTCCGTAGCTATGACGCTGGGTCCAGAAGCTTTGACTGTTACTGCACCAAGTTCGGGGGAGCAGCCTTCTGTTAAGGTTGGGGCGCTCAGTGAAGGTGGCCGATCCTATACAGCCTCCCAATTCTATGCGGTATCCATGATGCTGATGTTTCTGCTATATAGCGGTTTGACCGTCAGTACCTCTCTTTTTAATGAAAAAGAAAATCATACCCTCTTCCGAATAACTTCAATGCCGGTAAAAGGTTCTGAGCTGTTTATTGGTAAAATGTTAGGTGTAGGGGTTGTAAGTGTAGTGCAGTGTGCAGCGATTATTATCCTGACTCACTTGTTGTTTGGTGTAAATTGGGGCAATCGTCCGGGCTTGCTGCTGCTCTTCTGTCTCTTAATGATCATTGCTTCCATGACGTTATCGATTGTCATTTCAATGTTTAGCAAAACTAAAGCAAGTGCAGGAAGTATTATTAATGTTATCACTGTGGTCATGACCTTTATTAGTGGAGGGATGGCTCCACTTCCGGAATCATGGGTGAACTCCGTCGGGGCATTTACCCTGAATCACTGGGTGCTACAAGCTGTTCTAAAAATGATGCTGCATGCAGAGGTCTCAGAGATTTTGCCGAATCTGCTGGTCATGTCGATCATCTGTCTAGTTCTATTCAGTGGAGCGGTTATCTCGTACCGGAAGGTAGGTTACCATGGATAAGATCTTAACGATTGCTTGGAATATGGTGAAAAGAACGATCGGTTCTCGGAATGGGCTGCTTACGTATATTCTTCTGCCCTGTATTGTCGTGTCGGTGATAGTAGCAATTAGTGGAAGTATGGGTGAAAGACCGGCTACTATTTTATATTCGAATATGGATGATGGTGCAGCAGGTAAACATTTGCTTACCGAGCTGGAGAATACCGGTGATTATAAGCTTGTAGAGAAGACAGATGAGGCTAATTTGAGGGAGAGTATTATCGATCAGAACGGAGAAGCCGGTGTTTTGATACCGCAAAACTTCACCTCCGCACTGCTTGCTGGAGAAGAGCCGCAAATTAGTGTGTATGAGCTTAAGGCTACCGAAACATCAATTATGGTAAAAATGAAAATCAGTGTAATTGCTGATGAAATGCGAAACACTGCTGGACTAATTGGAGCAGCTCGGGCTGAGGCTACTGGCTCGGACTCACAGTTTGCTGCCGTAATGCAGAGAGCAGAGCAACATAGTGTAGGCAGTATAAGAACAGATTATGATTTATATCCAAAAGAGGGCTTAAGCATCGTCACAGGATTTACTTTGATGTTCTTAATGGGGCTGGTTACAAGTTCAGTGTCGCTTATTATGGATGATCGAAGAGAAAGAACGATGAAACGTATGTTCAGTGCCCCGGTTCGTTCGTATGAGATTGCCCTCGGTAATTTTCTGGGAAGCTTCATCGTTGGGTTAATTCAAATCATTGTAATACTTGCCTTAGGCCGTTATGTGCTGCAGTTTGACTTTGGGTTACCGCTCTACTTGTATTTCTTGGTTCTTGCAGCATTTATGCTCGTTTCCATGGGTTTAGCCAGTACGGTAGCAGGTCTGATTCGCAATCCCAATAATACGGGCATGCTTAATTCGCTGATCCTGACCCCGACATGTATGCTTGGAGGCTGCTTCTGGCCGTTATCCATTATGCCGGACTATATGCAGAAGGCAGCTAATTTTGTACCGCAAAAATGGGCGATCCAAGCGATCGATATCGCTGCCACAGGTGGGGGCTGGAATGAATTATGGCTGCCCTTTGCCATCTTGGGCCTTATGGCCGCCGTGCTTCTGGCGATTGGTTCTGCTATTCTTCGTCCGAGTGAAGCCGGAATTAACGCTTAAGAAATTTCCAGAGAATATAGATATGCATAGCTTGGACTACTCTATTCAGGTACAATAATAGGTATCAAATGTCCCTAGTTCTTAATATGTGCAAAAGAGGGGATTTCTAGGAGGATGAGCAGATGAGCAGCAATAAATTGGCTTGGACATGGCGGGTGAAGGAAGAATTTTTAGAGGAGTATGTAGCTATGCATTTAAATCCTTGGCCAGAAATTTTGGAGGAGCACAGTAAGGCTGGTATTTCTAACTATTCCATCTTTCAGAATGGCAATCAATTTTTTTACTGTTATGAGTGTGAGGATAGTAAGGCGGCTTTTGATTACATTGCCAAAAGTGATGCCTGCAACCGCTGGAATGCGATTACCTCTAAGATGGTTGAAGGGTCATTTGATTTCAATGATGAGGTGCCTATGCAGCCCTTACGTGAAGTGTTCTATCTGAAATAAGTAATTGCATTCTAGAACAAATCAAATGTGCATAATTATATTATCGGCGCATCTGGTTTACAGTTATTTTAAATATAGGTATAATATAATTTATAAAGTTAAATTGAATAATTATTTGTTTTTTGGAGGAGCCTGTCAACAAGGGCTCCTCTTTGTCTTTTTTTGGCTTGGAGAAGCTCCTGGTTGGCAGTTCTTATATACAACAAGGGAGTGGATAGAAAGATGGAGTTTGTTTTATATCTTATGCTGATCATATTGTTCACCAAAGTAGCTGGTGATCTATCTGTGCGGCTTGGGCAACCAGCTGTGCTAGGCAAGCTTATTGTGGGAATCATACTGGGGCCTGCGGTACTGGGCTGGGTTCAGGATGGAGAGTTTATTCATTATATCTCTGAGATCGGTGTTCTACTGTTAATGTTCATAGCAGGGCTTGAGACGGACCTGGATCAATTGCGCAAGAACTGGAAATCAGCTTTTGCAGTAGCCGTCGGTGGAATTATATTACCCTTTTTGGGTGGGTTCGCCTTAGGAGAAATGTTTGGTTTTGCTTATCATAATGCATTGTTTATGGGCGTTATTCTTAGTGCAACATCGGTCAGCATATCGGTGCAGGTGTTAAAAGATATGAATAAGCTGAACACACGTGAAGGCTCTACAATTCTGGGGGCTGCTGTAGTAGATGATATTCTGGTTGTTATTTTGCTCGCTGTTCTGATGAGCTTTTTCGGTACAGGGGCAGACGTTTCTATTGGTCTTCTAATTGGGAAAAAGGTGTTGTTCTTTGCCGTAGCGATTGTTGCCGGCTGGTTTATTGTTCCTCGGGTCATGAAATGGATGGCTCCGCTGAAGGTGACAGAGGCAGTTATCTCAGCAGCGTTAATGATTTGTTTCGCATTCGCCTATTTTGCTGAAATCATGGGGATGGCAGGAATCATTGGTGCCTTTGCGGCTGGGATTGCTATCTCGCAAACTTCCTTTAAGCACACGGTAGAATCCAAGCTCGAGCCGATTGCTTATTCGATTTTTGTGCCAGTCTTTTTTGTAAGTATCGGACTTAGTGTTTCCTTTGAAGGGGTAGGCAGTCAAATAGGCTTCGTGATCTTGCTTACGGTGGTTGCCATTCTGACCAAGCTGTTTGGTGGCGGTCTGGGCGCGCGTCTTACAGGCTTTGATAACCACTCGTCTGCCATTATTGGGTCAGGGATGATTTCACGGGGGGAAGTTGCGTTGATCATTGCCGCCACAGGGCTGCAAAGCGGCTTGTTACAGCAACAGTATTTTACTTCGGTCATTATTGTTGTCATTGTAACTACACTTGTAACGCCGCCACTATTGAAATTTATGTTCCGTGATCCAGTACGTGCGGAAGGGAAATAAACCATAACAAAAGGGAGTCCTGTTGGCCATTTATATGGCTAACGGGGCTCTTTTTTTATGCTCACGTTCCAGTTTCCATCATCAAGAAAAAGTACGGGGATCTGTCTGCAGAAGGGGAAAGTTCCCCGTCTTAAGACTGAGTACGAAACCAGCCGTAGGGCTGTTTTGACTTCAGCCAAAAATGACTAAACTAAATCTCGGGATGGAAATTAATACATAATCAAACAGACATAAGGGGAGTGCCAGAAATCATGTGGAGTGGAAGGGGAAAAAGAAAATGAAATGGTTAACAAAATGGTCGTTCGGTAACAAGGCTGCGGTGGGGCTTTTAGTAGTCATGGCTCTTGTGGTGGGAGGGATGAGCTACACTTCGTTACCGATGGAATTTATGCCAGAGGCGGATAATCCTCAAGTGACTGTAACTGTGCTGGGTCCTGGCCAGGATACACATGCTATGGAGACTAATGTAACGAAGCCGATAGAAGCTGGAGCAGCTTTTGTGAAAGGGAAGAAGGAAATACTGTCCACTTCCGGAGACGGATATGCGCAGGTGAATATTTTTTATGATTCGAAAACGAATATGAAGGATGCTGCGCAGGAGGTCCAGAAGGTCGTCGATTCATTGAAGTTCCCGGAAGGGGTAATGGCTCCTTTTGTACTTCAGTTGAATACCTCCATGATTCCTGTATCCCAGGTTACCCTTGCTTTTGACGAAGGCCTGACTAAAGAGAATCTTAAGCTTGCAGAAGAAACTATCATTCCAGAGATGCAAAAAGCTGAAGGGGTAGCGAACGTTGCTTTATATGGTAAGGTAACTCCGCAGGTCAGTGTTAAGCTGGACCCAAAATTAATGGCTGAGAAGGGAGTCACGACTCCACAAGTATTAGGTTTACTTCAAGGACGTAATGTATCGGCATCCCTTGGGGAGCAAACGATTGGTGGGCAGACCGGCAATGTTAACTTAGTTTCTACGATAGATAGTATGGATACTTTGAAAAAGCTTCCTGTATCTGCGGGCGTTAAGCTGCAGGATATCGCTGCTGTCGAATTGAAGCAGGATCAGGAAAGTGTCAGCCGTTCGAACGGGAAAGACGTTCTATTCGCCATTGTGACCAAAGAGGCTAATGCGAATGCAGTCAGTGTCGGAGATAACATTCAGGCTGCCGTAGATTATATTAATAAAACTATTCCTAATGCAGAAGCAGCAGTGGTATTCAGTACATCGGATATGGTAGTTACCTCGGTGAACAGTATGATGCGTGAGGTATTGCTAGGTGCATTATTTGCGACGATTGTGATTCTGTTGTTCCTGCGTAACCTGCGGGCTACTCTGATTACGGCAGTATCCATTCCGCTTTCGTTAGCGGTCACCTTGTATCTGCTGAACATTTCCGGCATAAGCTTAAATATCATTACACTCGGGGGAGTCGCGGTTGCGGTAGGCCGCTTGGTCGATGATAGTATCGTGGTGATTGAGAACATTTACCGTAGGCTGCAAAAAGAACCCCTTTCCCGTGAAATGATTATTAGCGCAACTGGGGAAGTGGCTAGAGCGATTACCTCATCAACCATCGCTACGGTAGCAGTATTTCTGCCGATGGGTCTCTTACGTGGTAGTTTGCAAGCTTTCTTACTGCCGTTTGCTTTAACAGTGACCTATTCATTGCTTACTTCACTCGTAGTAGCTTTGACGGTTGTTCCTCTTTTAAGCTCATGGCTGCTGAGAAGGACATCAATGAAAGAACATGAACCTTCTAAATGGTTTATCCGCTTTCTGGACTGGAATCTTCGCCGTAAATGGGTTAGCTTATCGTTGGGTCTCCTGCTTCTGATTGGCTCCATTGCTGCTTATGTGACTATGCCAAAAGGGGCACTCGATGCTTCAGATGCCAGCTATGTTTCTGTTCAGATGAATTATCCGAAGGATGTTCCTGTCAAAGATATTTTGGAAAAGGGAAAGCAGTTAGAACAAGATTTGATGAAGCAGCCACAAGCAGAAACGGTAATCATGCAATCAGGGAATAGTGCGGACGCCGCTAAGTGGGGGAATGTTACCTCTGAAACCTTAGTGGACTATACCGTTGTTATGAAAAAAGGTGCAGATGCTCAGGCTTTTATTGATCATGTTCGTGAGGTAAAAGATTCATACACTGGAGCAACGCTTGTTGCCAACCAAATGAGTATGATGGGATCCAGCTCTACCAGCGAATATATTGATATTGTCGGAGATAATCTTACGGATATTACTACTGTAGCAACAGAAGTTACCGCTAAGCTGAAGACCGTAGAGGGGATTCAAAAAGTCAGCAGCAATATGGAGGATACGAAACCTGTATTTTCCTTTAAGGTAGATCCGGCGCAAAGCAATGCGCAGGAGATTTCGATGCAGCTGTCAGCGATGCTTAATCCAATTCCAATGGGGCAAATTGAGCTCGATGGTGATGCAGTAGGTGTAGTGTTAGATCCTATGGTTCAGCCGCAAACGGAGCAGGATTTAAAAGCACTGACGCTCATGACGGCTGAGGGGCCGAAGCCACTGTCTCAGCTCGCAACTTATGAGGTTCGGAATGAGCCTGCAATGTTGTTCCATAAAGATGGGAAGCCGTATGTACGAATTACAGCAGAGGTTGATCCGAAGAAGGTATCTGAGATCGGTGCGAATATTAAAAAAGAAACCGATAGTCTTACACTTCCGAAAGGCGTGACCTTATTTGCAGGCGGAGCGTCAGTTGATCAGTCAGAGGATTTCAACGACCTGGGTATGACGGCATTAATCTCCATCGGGTTGGTGTATCTGATCATGGTACTCACCTTTAAAACCCTTCGGGCTCCACTGGCGATTATGTTCTCCTTGCCACTAGCGGCGATTGGTGCAATTGTTGGACTTATCGTGTCCGGTGTAACGCCTGACTTCACTGCTCTGTTCGGGGCGTTGATGTTAATAGGTATTGTTGTTACGAATGCCATTGTGCTCATTGACCGGATTAAGCAAAATGAAGCCAATATGAGTATTCACGAGGCTATTCTAGAAGCTGCCGGAACACGGATGCGTCCGATTCTCATGACGGCGATTGCCACCATTTGCGCCATGACACCGCTGCTGTTCGGCCATGCCGAGATGGGCAGCATCGTCTCGCAAAGCTTGGCGATTGTGGTCATTGGCGGCTTAACCGCAGCAACACTGCTTACGCTGATTGTAGTGCCGGCGATTTACGAGTTGTTCTACTTCCGTAAATCGGCAAAAGAGCGTAAAGGAGCAGAAAAAACTAATGCTCCGGCGCTTTAAATAGGCAAACGGCAAGCCTCCGGGTTAATGGGGCTTGCCGTTTTTATGTTTTGTTACAAATCCTTATAATTATGGAGTTAACTTGTCCACACTAATCGGATAGGTCTGGTCTAGCATCCATTTGCCTGCTTTGGATTTCTTCAGCGTTGTGACAGAGGTGGAGCGGTTATCCTGAAACTCAGGACCCTTAAGCTTGATGCTCGTCTGAACCATATATACGGCTGCGGTATCCTGGGTATAATGAATGATTTTGGCAGATTCCAGAGTGAACTTTAGATCATAGACTGTGAAAATTTGGCTGAAGAGCTGTTTGGTTTGTTCGAGAGCAGGGGACTCAGGATCAATAGTAGATAGCACACCTTGAATATTCTCTGCATTGGTATAGTCCAAGTTGCTCTTAAGCACAGCTAATATATCCGTTTCATCCGACTTCGCCACAGCTGGCTTAGCGTTCAGCAGTTTATCTGGGAGGATATATTGCACGCCTTTAATCTGCAGGTTGTTGATTTTCCAGTCTTCAGTGCTGGCAGTACGCGTTAAGCTATAAATATATTCAGAGGTATTGTCTAAGGTGAATGGACCGCTGAGGTGTGTAGTCGTTTCAACGGCGTGAACCGTAGCCTCTGTGGGTTGAAGGCTGATAACCTCTAATTGATCAAGTGAAGTGGTCGAATCGTATTGTTCCATTTGGCTCTTAGTCTGTGGCCCGATGACCACAAGAGGAGACTTGCTATCGATTAGGCTCATGAACCCTTCATAATTCTCATTGTTGGTATAGGTTACGTATTTTTCAAAAAAAGCATTGATTTCCTGCGGGTTTACCTGGTTAGTCTTGCCTGTAATGGTTACTGTCTTCGAGTGTGCATTCCAGGAGACTTCATTACCTGTAGCCTCCCCAACGAAGCGCAGCGGAATGTAAGTGGAATTATTGATGAGCTTAGGGGCAACAGAAAGTTGGGTTATTACACCATTGACGCTGGCCTGCTTGCTGCCTAGTTGCAGTGTAATCGTAAGCCCTTCCTTAGTACCCGTTATGGTACCTGTGGTTTGATTCCAATCGATTGAAAGTCCTAGTTTTTCAAAAACCGGGCGAAAAGGAACGACAATTCTACCATTATCATTGAAGGGAGCCTGTCCCTTCAGTGCGAGCTGTTGCTGATTGATCTGAATGGAGATTGGCTTCTCTGCGGCATGGACAGGCCAGGCGATAGCGGTAGAAAGAAGAGTTGCTGCGATTAGGCTAGATATGGTTTTCATCTTGTGATATCTCCTTTGGGTTATGAATGATAAATTAATGGTTATTAGAGGATAACTCCACTAAGAGCCAAAGTAACTTTTGCTTGGAATAAACCGTACTTTACTTTTTGCTTATCGAATTGCCGATTTAAGTTTAGTAAATCCAGCTTGTCCTGATCTGCCTGAGCCGCTGAGATTAACCCGCTATTTAGGAGAGTATCATTATCCTGGGAGACGCGTACGAGTTCCAATTGCTGCTCTTTTAGTTCTGAATATTCAAAATCAATTTCATTTGCTTCCGGCTTATAACTAGCCAGTTTTTCTTCGAGTTGTTGTTGTACTATATTTTTGTGTGCAATCTGGCTAGACCATAGGACTGAATAATAAGTGATGAGTTCAGCATCGGAAGCTTTAGCTGCGTCAAGATTATCTTTGGCGAGTGTGATACGTGCATCTTCTTCGCGTAAATCATAATTGCTAGAGAGGCTGACTACAGTGTTCCAATTCACAGGCTCTGGTGCACTGGAGATGACATCATCCAGCAGGACTTCTGAATAGGATGATAATCCTAACTCAAGCTTAAATTGTTCTAGCTGAGCTTCATAACTCCTAAGGTTACGTTCAAAAGCAGATTTTCGTTCCGCATTTTTACGATTAAAATCGTCCAAACTTCTCTTAGACAGTAGACCATGCTCGTATGATCGCAAGGTATCCACAGAATGTTGAAACCAATATTGGCTTTCTTGTTTGTCATACTCAATCGTTTTTTTTAGAGAAGAGAGTTGATAATATTTCTGCACAGCGTAGTAGCGGATGAGGGCTTCTGTTTTTTGAAGTCGTAACTGATTAATTACTTTATCTGTTTCTAATGTGCGCAACTGGTCACGAAATTCCTTGAGCTGCGCTGTTTTAGTCTCTTGATTGTAACTGTTTTGGCTTTCAGTCTGAGCGCTAACCCATTGATTCAGAGATGTGTTAATCATAATTTGAATGAGAATGGATTGATTAACCCCTGCCTGTTCTTCTTTACTTAAATCAGAGTAACCAGGAATACTACTGATAAAAATATCAGGATTTACTGGCAGCAGTCCGCTAGTTATGACTACATTTTTTTGTTCCAGCTTTTTCTTTTCAGATGATACATACGAGAATTTGGAATCCGTTTCTGCAATATTCCATTGTGAGAGCTTGATATCTACATAGTTAGTTAATGCTAGCTGGATTGTTTCTTCCATGGAAAGCAATTTTGTTGCACTAGATACCTGCGTATCAGCATGAGCTGTAATGGAATGCGGCAATAGAAGTAATAAGAAGGAAAGTATCAAGAGAGCTGTTTTCTTTAACATTTAGCTGGCAACCTCACTATTCCTTTAAGTTGATTTTTTCAAGAACAAAATCAATGATCTTCTTGGAGTCGGTAATAACAGAGGCTTGCGCTATCATCCCTACACGAAGCTCTCCACGTTCACCTCTGCGATTAACAAGTGGGTCATTGGATATCGTTGCTTCCACCAAATAGTAGCTTAGACCGTCTTGCTGAACAATTGAATCTGTGCTGATAGATGTAATCGTACCTTTTTGGGAACCGAAACTTTGTTTAGGGAAGGCTGAAAAGCTGAAATCAACTTTATTGCCAATCGCTATTTTTCCTGCTTCTGCGTTAGGTACGGCGATGCTCATTTTATATTTTGACTCGTTGCTAGGAATAATGGAGATCAAGGCTTCGCCGGATTGTACCATGTCCCCGATGTTGGTTTCTTTTAAAATATTAATGGTCCCAGAAATTGGTGCTATGAGCAGTCTTTTGTTTCGTTCAAGCTCAAGTTGCTTAATAGCCTCTTGCAGCGTAATTAAGGTTCTTTTATTTTCTTCTATTGCTGAATGAATCTGTACAATACGGTCAAGTTTCAACTTTTCCAATGAGGTTTTTTCGGTTGACCGGTTAAGTTTCTCTTGATTCAGTAGATCATTTTGCTGCTCAGCCAGCTGTTTCTTTTGCATTTCTAAAGTTTTTCGTTCTGAAACTGAGGGATCATGCCCATTTATTAGCAAATCGAGGCTGACCTCTATCTCAACCAATTGTTGATTGTAATTGGTGATATTGCTTTCTGCGCTGAGCACGGCTTCGGTTTGGAATTGGTTGATTTGCAAATATGAACTTTCATATAGATGCTGTTCATCTGTAATCTGAGATTGAGGCACAAGGCGGTCCCCCAAGCTGAGCGAACGGTTGTAGATTTCTTTTTTCTCAGCAGATTGTTTAGATAGTTGCACATATTTAATTTGGTATGTATTATATTGTTCCGTCCGTTTGGTATCTGTAGATGGAAGCAGATTTTGATTCTCTTTGATGGATTGCACAAGCAATTTCTCGTTTGTAATTTCAACATTCAGCAGTTTCTTTTTTCGTTCCAGTTCAATTTTATTTTGAAGAGATTTATCCAAACTGGATTCGGCACTAAAGGCAGAAGATTCTTGCAAACCTATATTCTCGTGAATGGCAGCTGTAAGCTGATCCTGGGTTCCTTGATAGGTCTGCTGCTGCTGGCTGTATTCAAGGAGAAATTGTTCTACCATGTCATAATAGTAAACTTCGTCTGCATGTTCAGAAGAAAATTGATTATCTAAATTGCTAATGCTTTGTTTATACAGCCCGAGATAGTGCAGTTTCTTAGTGAGCTTATTGATTTCGGAGTTACGATTGGATAATTCTATATCGAGTTCTTTATGCTCAAAGGAAATTAACTGCTCGCCCTGCTTAATTTGCATCCCTTCATGGATATATACCTGTTCCACTTTTCCCACAGATGAAGTCTGAATGGTACTGACTTTTTCATTGGGCCTAACTACAGCAGAGGCTTTGGCGACTTCATCGATCTGGCCAAAATAGGACCAGACCAACGCAGACCCCAATAGAATAAATAAGATAAGTATGAAAATAGAAATCACAGGACTGGTCTTGGATTCCATGATTTCTCTGCTATCGGTCATTTCTGATAAGTTATGTATTTGTGCGCTCATACGAGAGACACCTCGCCTACTCCTGCAGCAGCATATTGAATGGTGTGATCTTGTTTTTGTTCAACCCCGGGGAGTTGATCTTTCCACAAGCCGTAGTACTTTCCACGGTAATCTAGAAGCTCCTGATGTGTCCCACACTCAATAATCCGCCCCTGATCCATGACATAAATTCGGTCACAACGCATGATTGTACTCAAACGGTGAGCGATAATAATCGTAGTCATGTCTTCAAAAGCATTGATCGTCTCCGATACTGCCTTCTCCGTTGTAGAATCCAGGTTACTAGTGGCTTCATCCATAATAAGAATATCCGGCTGTTTGAGCACCGCTCTGGCGATAGCCAGTCGCTGCTTCTGTCCTCCGGAAATATTGGTCGCATTCTCTTCTAACAAAGTGTTGTAGCGGAGTGGAAGCTGATTGATGAATTCGTGAGCCTGTGCGGTTTGGCAGGCGGTAACAATCAGTTCCAAATCCATATCCTGATCGACACCCAGACATAGATTTTCCCGAATTGTTCCGCTAAAAAAGAAAGTATCCTGTGAGATATATGCGATCCGCTGTCTTAAGCTATCTAAATGAATATCTTTAATGTTGTAGTTGTTAATTAAGATATCGCCTTCTTCGTGTTGGTAAAATTGCATAATTAATTTGATTAGTGTGGTTTTACCCGAGCCGCTCTCACCGACAAAGGCAATTTTCTCACCCTGTCTAAGTGTCAAATCGATATCATGAAGTACAAGGGAACGTGTACCGTATCTGAAGCTGACACGATCAAATTTAATATCACCTTTTAATGAAGCAGGTTGAATCTTCTTGTCCTCATCATTATGCTTCTCCGCTTCCAAATCAAGAATTTCTCCTAATCGGTCAGCAGCGACAATGGCCGTTTGCAAAGTGGGCTGGAGGTTGATTAAGTTCTGGATGGGTTGCAGGAAGTAAGCCAATAACGAGTTATAGGTAATCAATTGGCCCATTGTCATATTGCCTTTTATCACTTGTCTTGCTCCGACCCACAGTATGGCTACTCCTCCAACGAGTTGTACAAAACTCTTGAGGGAGGCTTGAATGTTATTGAAAAGACCAAAACTGAAGACAGATCTCAGAAATGAGATGAACTTCTGTTCAGTTTCATAGCCCACTTTCGATTCTGCATGATAGGCTTTAACTGTCTCGATACCATCTATTGATTCAACAATATAGGAGGTGAGCTGAGCATTTTTTTCCATCTGTTCGCGGTTTAAACGGTCAAATGGTTTGTGGAAGCTCCAAACCAATACCAGATACATTGGCACCATAAGTATAGTAATTCCGAATAAAAGAGCACTTTGCGAATATAGAATAATTCCACCGGCAATAACCATGATAATATCGATCATGATGGTTAGTGTTGCGCTGGAAATGGCATCTCGTACTTTCGAAGCATCCATAAGCCTTGATATTATTTCTCCTGTCTTACGTGTACCAAAAAAATTCATTGGGAGCTTTAACACATGGTGGTAATAGCCAAGTATGAGTGAAATATCGAGTTTTTGGCTCAACGTCAGTAAGATATGGCTACGAAAGGCATTTAATAATATTTGAAATATGTAGAGAATGATGACTCCAACAGATATTATGTTAAGTGTCTTTTTTAATCCAAAGGGTAGAATTTCGTCTAAAAGAAATTGGAAATAGAATGCAGCAAGTATACCTAAGATAGTGTAGAGTATAGATGTTAGAAAAATTCCTCCTAGCATTCTTTTTTGAGGAATCAGCAATCCAAAGAAACGAGCAAATAGACCTTTTGTTTGGTCCCCTTTTTTGAATTGAGGAGTGGGTACCATTAAGATAAGGACACTTGTCCAGATTTGGAAGAAATCTTCCGGTGTATATTTAACTATGCCTTGGACTGGATCCGCAACAATTATTTCCTTATTTGATATTTTATGGATTACAACATAGTGTAATAATGTCTGATCTATAATGACATGGGCAATAGCGGGAAGTGGGAAGTTTTCGAAGAAGGCTTCATGGCTTCCCTTGACTCCTTTTGCTGTAAACCCAAGTTTTTCTGCTGCTTTTATGAGTCCATATATATTGGTTCCCATTTTATCAGTTCCGGCTACTTCACGAATTTTAGTGATTGGATATTTGAGACCGTATTGTTTGGAGATAGTTGCTAGACAGGCTGCACCGCAGTCTTTAATATCAAGCTGTTTAATACAATAGTATTTCTTAAACAGAATAAACCCCACCTACTATTAGTGATTTGTACATATTCATTGGGATCAACAATATCTTATCCATGTAGAGAATGATTTCGTAACTGAAACAAAATCTTTTTGTAAATAAGCCTCACTAGAAGATTGCTTCTCTGACCTAATAGAAATCATAATAAGCTCCAAGTGAATGATATTTATTCTCTTGGAGCTACTAAATATTCAGGAAAGTGTTTTATATATTTTTATTAGCAATTCCTGCGGAAATTACAATGATACTAGATGTAGTTAAGGCAGTATAGCCAAAGGCGCATGCTGCTACTACTGGAAGACTAACTGGTGCTGTTGCCGCAACTGCTATTAAAGTGGCTCCAGCAATAACTCCACCTATACCAGTTGCAATTTGTCCCCAAAGAGCACCGCCCTGAATATCGTACAATTCAGATCCTTTTAATAATTCAAAACCACTACTTGAAATTTCCAATTCAATCCCCCCTTATCCAAATATTGCGACTCCTACGCCTGCTACTGCAGCAGCTAAACCTAATGCAGGAAGAGCTGGTACTGTGGCAATTGCTCCTAAGATTGCGCAGCTACTAGCGATTGCTGGTACTCCAGCAGCAGCAACCCCAACGCCCACTACTGAAGAGGCTACGCCGACTGCTTTAGTTAACCAGCCACCACCATTAAGATCCATCAACGAAGATAAATCAAGTTCTTCAAACGTACTATGATTAAAACTGAGTTCCATTATGTCACCTCCTTTAATCATGATTTATATTAAATCGGGAGTGAATGATCAAATGAAAATCCCTGATTTAATTCCATATTCATTTTTCGTGTTTGGCTAGAAAATTCAATCCAATTAATATGAGAGCGATAAATCCTGTGAAACAAAAGGGTATCCATATGGGACCATTAGTAATCCTATTCATTTTGGCTATCAATATAATTCCTGAGCAAATAACTGAAAAATACACCTTCCAAAGCTTAATATTTTGATTTCCCAGTCTAAGCTTATTCCATTCACTGATGATAAATAGATTCAAAATCAAAAGAGTTCCTAATACAGTAATTGTAGTATCTTGAAAGGTATCGATATAATAAATAAAACTCAAGATAGTGAAAATTAATGTGATACTAAAACAGAAAATCACTATTTTTTTTTTCATAGCCGGCTCCTCATTTTTATAAAATAGATGGATTTACACCTACATAAATGTCAATAATCATTTTTTCTAAGGAAGCTTCAGAGTTATCTGAAGTGTACACATTATAAAATGCTGTGATTTGTTGAAGTCCCTTATCTGATATGTACTTTATAATAGATTCATATGTACTTTGTACTCCAACAGGGTTCCCCATGAATCTGCAGGATAGGGCATTAACTAAGTGGAAAATTTTTTTGTGTTTATAAGTTTGATCTGATGGAAAAGGCTTATTGAGAGGAATCATAATCTCCATGTCCATTAAATATTCCCCATTAACAATCTCCGCCGAGAATGTGCTCGTAATAAGGGGTCCTGCTTTCACTGCTTGATATTTTTCTATTATTTTTGCAGTTTGAGCTATTTCTATTTGTAATTCTTCTTGATTCATCTTCTTTCTAACGGAAAGGACATTTTCAAGCAAAATTTCTTGATTTTTTTGAATTTCAAACAATTCAGCACCTCCTAAAAAAGATCATAACTATGTGAATTTTCACAAACCTATCGTAATTGTTAAACTCCCTGATGAGTGGATTAATAACTTTATAGTAACTAGAATATCTATTAAGATACATATCCCTCAGTACATATTCCCTTTTGAGTTAATCTGTGCTAAAATATATTTTTTTTACAATAAATCCACTTTATTTAACAATTTTTTATCTTTTTGATCTAACACAAACCTCACGACTTATGTCATTGTTTTCTTTTGAATGGAGTGTTATGCTCTGTTTAATTAATACCATAAGTTGGGAGAATGGTTTGTTTTGGATATTCTTGAATGTGAACGAGCTTGGTTTACGGTAGATGATGTAGATAAAAAATCTAATAATTCCTTGTGTGAATTTTGCCAACCTTGGAGTAACCTCAAAACAGAAAAATCCTTTTCTATAGAAGAGCTGGTTCCCTACGAGGTATTGGTTGAAGTACTACATTCAGAATTGGCGAAAGTAACGGAATTTCTCTTATTGCCCTTTGTTTTTTTCTTAACAGATCAAGCCGGCAATATTATTAATATTGTTGCTCCTTTCGAAGCGTTTCAGAAGAAAGTAGATCATTTTGGAATTAGGAGTGGAACTAACCTTTCGAAGCAATTCTCTGGAGTAAATGCAGTTTCACTAGCGATGGAGGTTAAATCAATTGCAGTAGTGCGTGGAGAAGAGCATAGTATGCCAATGTTTAAAGAGTGGAATTGTGTATGCGCTCCTATAATGATAAATGGTTGTATATGTGGATATATCGACATTTCATTTGAAGCCGAGAGGCAAATTGGCTTTTCGATTCTCTTTATTAAACAATTATCCGAAAAGATTGTTCTGAAGTTGAAGGAACGAAGCCCAAAGTTAATTGAGTACAGATTTCAGGAAAAGTGTGATTCGTATCGATTATCGCCCAGAGAAAGGGAGGTAGCGTATCACTGGTCACTAAGAAAAGGTGCGTTGCAAATTTCCAATGACCTTAATGTGAAAGAGGGGACTGTGCGGAATATCGTTAAGAGTATTTATAGTAAGATGGATATCAGCGAGAGATGGGAATTGATAGAAATACTTAAGTTGTAAATTTTGATGATAAACATCAAAATACTCGTTTGTACATAAGATATAAAAGCCATCCTCCGAAATTAATCAACAACGGAGGATGGCTTTTATCTGTCTAGAACATTTTTTTGATAAGTACTTAACCGCAAGAACAATTCAAAACTGGCTTACGCGCAGCCTGTGTCTCATCCAAACGGCTAATCTCTGTGGTATGCGGTGCGTTGATTACAATTTCTGGTGTCTCCTGCGCTTCTTTCACAATCTGAATCATCGTATCGATGAAGCCGTCGAGCGTTTCTTTACTTTCGGTTTCCGTCGGCTCGATCATCATGCATTCCTCAACAGTCAGAGGGAAGTACACGGTTGGCGGGTGGTAGCCGAAGTCGAGCAATCGTTTAGCAACGTCTAAGGTGCGCACGCCATATTGCTTGAGGTTTTTGCCGGACATCACGAATTCATGCTTACATACACCCGGATATGGGATTTCAAAATACGGCGCCAGACGGTGCATCATATAGTTCGCATTCAGCACAGCATTTTCGGATACCTCACGCAGTCCGTCTGGACCATAGGTCCGGATATAGGCATAGGCACGAACCAGAATACCAAAGTTTCCATAAAAAGCTTTCACGCGTCCAATAGATTCAGGACCACCGAAGTGAAGTGAGAAGCTGCTATCTTCATTCTTTACCACAGTAGGTTGTGGCAAGAATGGAATGAGGATAGATTTTACGCCGACTGGTCCGGCTCCAGGGCCGCCACCGCCATGTGGGGTGCTCATTGTCTTATGCAAGTTCAGATGCACAACGTCAAAGCCCATGTCGCCAGGGCGGGTAATGCCCATAATGGCATTGGAGTTGGCTCCATCGTAATAGAGTAAGCCCCCTGCTTCATGCACGATCTCAGCAATCTCGACAATTTGGGTCTCGAACAAGCCGAGTGTGCTTGGGTTAGTCAGCATCAGTGCGGCTGTGTCGCTACCGACGGCTGCCTTCAGTGCTTCAAGATCAACCATTCCTTTATCTGTGGAAGGGATCGTGATCGTTTCAAGTCCTGCTGCTGAGGCACTAGCAGGATTGGTTCCGTGCGAGGAATCCGGCACGATAACCTTAGTACGCGTCTCGCCGCGACTTTCATGGTAGGCGCGGATCATCATGAGGCCGGTCCATTCACCATGAGCACCTGCGGCAGGCTGTAAGGATACTGCATCCATGCCCGTCAGCGCGGACAGATCATTTTGTAGGGTATACATTAATTCCAGTGCGCCTTGAATACTTTCTTCCGGTTGGTAGGGATGAATTTTGGCGAAGCCGGAGAAGCGGGCAACATCTTCGTTAATCTTCGGATTGTATTTCATCGTGCATGAACCGAGTGGATAGAAGCCATTGTCTACACCAAAGTTGCGACGTGAAAGAGAAGTGTAGTGACGAATGACATCCACTTCCGATACTTCTGGAAGTACGACGGGTTCGCTACGGAGTAAATCCGATGGAATTAGGGATTCCAAGGTTTCTTCCTGCGGCACATCGCATAGTGGCAAAGAATAGGCCGAACGGCCCGGACGGCTTAATTCAAAAATTAGACTTTGCTCCGGTTTCATAAACAGCCCTCCAGTGCGCTAGCGAATTGGTCGATTTCGGTTTTGCTTCTTTTTTCCGTTACGGCAACCAGCATATGTCCAGCAAGTTCAGGATAATCACGACCCAGATCATAACCCCCAAGATAACCTTCCTTCAGCAGCTTCGAATTAATAGAGGCCACACTGCTGCCTTCAGGAAGCTTCACGACAAATTCGTTAAAGAATGGGGAGGAGAAGGCAAGTTCAGCACCTGTTAGTCCGCTGAGTTTATTAGCAGCGTAATGGCTTTTGCGAATATTTAGCTCGCCTACTTCACGCATGCCTTCTTTGCCCATAACGGACAAGTAGACGGATGCGCAGAGAGCCAGCAGCGCCTGATTGGAGCAGATATTCGATGTCGCTTTTTCACGACGAATATGCTGCTCACGCGCTTGAAGTGTAAGAACGAAGCCACGTTTACCGTTACGGTCTACCGTTTGGCCAACGATCCGGCCTGGCATGCGGCGCATCAGGTGATCAGCTACGGCAAAGAATCCGCAAGTTGGACCCCCGAGAGAAGCTGGAATACCAAGTGGCTGAGCATCACCCACTACGATGTCGGCTCCAAGTTTGCCCGGAGTTTCAAGTACACCTAGAGCTATTGGGTTCGCGCTGACTACAAGAAGACCTTTAACCGCGTGAATCAGCGGCTCAACCGAGCGAAGATCCTCGATGCTGCCGAAGAAGTTAGGCGATTGAATAAGCACTGCGGCAGTATCTCCATCGATAGCTTCAGCGAGTTTAGCTTGATCGGTAACACCGTCTTTATAGTCAATCTCCACCACCTCCAGACCCCAAGCATTAGCCGAAGTACATAGCACTTGGCGAGCCTCAGGATGAACGGTACGGGAGACGATTAATTTTTTGCGTTTGGTAGCACCAGCCGCGAGAACCGCTGCTTCGGATAAAGCTGTAGCGCCATCATACATACTGGCATTGGCAACTTTCATACCGGTTAGTTCGCAAATGTAGGATTGGAATTCGAAGATCGCTTGCAGCTCACCTTGGCTGATCTCCGGTTGATAAGGAGTGTAGGCAGTGTAGAATTCAGAACGGGAAATGACATGGTTGATGACCACAGGGATGTGATGATCGTATAATCCGGCGCCGAGGAAGCTGGCGTGAGAATCAAAGTCGGCATTTTGGTCAGCCAAACCTTTCATGTGGCGCAGCAGGGCGTATTCATCGAGTGGTTCAGACATCGGCATAGTGCCTTGGTAACGTACCGCTTCAGGAATATCGGAGAACAGCTCATCTATAGACTGAATCCCGACGGCCTCCATCATCTCTACGCGGTCCTGTTCTGTCATGGGCAGATAACGGTGCTTCATTAAGGTTTCACTCCTTGGCTTTTTTTAAATATAAGAAAGTACAATTTTCACGCTATACTTTATCCTTCTATTTCTCGCTTAAAAGCTCACCGTCCTTATATGGACGCTAAAGGCGTTTATACTTGTAAAAAGGGGCCTTAATCACTACAGCCTTAAGCTGCTTGCCGCGTATCTCTACGTAAACCTCTGTGCCTATTTCACTGTAAGCAGCATCAATCAAAGCCAACCCCAGGTTGCGTTTCAGCGTAGGGGACTGTGTTCCGGTTGTGACCTCACCAATCTTAACCCCATCTGCCCAAACAGGATAATGGGAGCGTGGAATGCCTCGATCAATCATTTCTAGGCCGACAAGGCGACGGGGAATCCCAGTTTCTTTTTGCTGTATTAGTGCATCGCGTCCGATAAAGTCTATTTTGTCCAGCTTCACGAAGAACTGTACTCCTGCTTCAAGCGGGGTGATGTCAGCGGATAGCTCCTGACCGTACAGTGGTAATTTTGCCTCAAAACGCAGGGTATCCCGTGCACCCAGTCCAGCAGGTGTTAATCCGTGGGGCGCGCCTGCTGCAAGCAGTCCGTTCCATAACGTTTCTGCACCTTCCAGCGGAGCGTAGATCTCGAAGCCATCTTCACCGGTATAACCCGTACGGGAGATAAGTACCTCTACACCGCAAACGGTGGCGCGTTCGATGAAATGGAAAGGCTTGAGTGTTGAAATAGGAGCATCAGTAACTTCCGCGAGAATGGTCTCTGCCAGAGGACCCTGCAAGGCGAGCAAAAGCGTCTCGTCAGAGACATTAGTGAGCGTGACTTCACCGAATTCAGAGCTCAGATGCTCTTGCAGCCACTGGAAGTCTTTGTCGATGTTGGAGGCATTAACGACGAGCATATAATGCCCTTCGCTTAGGCGATACACGAGTAGATCGTCGACAACTCCGCCATTTGGATAACAGAGCAGCGTATATTGCGCCGCACCATCTGTGAGGCGGCTGACATCATTGGTTGTCATTTTTTGCAAAAAGGCTTCTGCACCGCTCCCAATCACCATGAATTCACCCATATGCGAGACATCGAACAGCCCAGCCTGCTGGCGAACGGCTTCATGCTCTTTTACGATACCTGTAAACTGTACTGGCAGCTCCCAGCCACCGAAGTCAATGCATCTGGATTCCGCATAAGCGGAATAGAGATCATAAAAAGGTGTTCTTCTCAAAGCATCCATGTCGTCACTCCCCTTGATCTGATTACATACGAAAAAAGGACAGGCAGAAGCAATCATGCATAAATGCACAAATCGCTTTCTGCTCTGTCCTTTGTACCTGAGAGTTACCCTGCCGTAACTAGCTTGCAGGTTTCCCCGTTGGTGATCTGACGCATCTAGCCTTGCGTCTGATGCTCTCCAGAGATACGTCCGACAAAGGTCCTTTTGCCTGAGAGATTCACCCCTGTTAGGGCTTACTCCTTCGGCGCCGTCTTCAAGTGAGACAGTCTCTCCCTATGCCATCATCCGCAACTATATTTATTTCAAATATAAGAAAGTATATGGTTCACATTAAACATTATCCTTATATTTCTCCGAGAAACGGTTATTGTCTATAAAAAGACGACAACGTCATTTCTTCTTGTATGTCTCCATTAAACGGGTATAGTCGGGCGCTGTCAACAAGAAAACGTCGAAAAAATGACAAATTTAAATTTCCTGTTAGTAATATTGACATTGTGAGCCGGGATAACTTAGGCTATAACTAAATTTAGAACTCCAAATTGGAAATGAGGCGGCTTGAAATGAGTGAAGTATTAGACAACCTTCTTTACAGCGAAGAGCATGAATGGGCACAGCAAGTAGAAGGACGAGTAGTACGTGTTGGGATTACGGACCATGCTCAGCATTTATTAGGCGACATCGTATTTGTTGAGTTTCCTGAGGTAGGATCAACCATTTCGGCCGGTGACAGCGTAGGCAGTATCGAATCCGTTAAGACGGTATCGGAATTGTATTCGCCCGTCTCTGGGACGGTTACCAAGGTGAATGATGGATTAGAAGCTAGTCCGGAGCTTATCAATGATCAGCCATATGGCGGGGGTTGGATTTTTGAGATTGAAGTTGATGGAGAATATGCTGATGCTGTAAAAGGTCTGTTAGATGCAGCCGGTTATAGCGCGTTAGTTGCTGAATAATTGGAAATTGGGGACGGGAAATAGTCTGATCAAGTGTGATGTTTTTAGCAGCAAGTTTCTGTGATTTGGGGACTTGCTGTTTGTGTTTCTTATGTAGATTGTGCGAGTATTCGTAAACTCAATCGAGTGGTTTGAGGGTCTAGTGGAGTATGGAATTAGGGAAAACCTCCCTCATTTTAGACGATTATAGCTTGAGAGTTAGGGTTTTAGGCAATTCCTCCCTAATCATCTCGGTAAAACCACTATTTCAGACTAAAAAGAGTAATAATCAGGGAGTAATTCCCTCATTCCGCGATTGGATACGATAATAGGTGAATAATCAGGGAGGTTTTCCCTAATTAAATTAGGTGAAACCCCTTTGTTGGTCAATGTGGCAATTGAAATGGCCTTAGCCGCCGAACTTAGCTCTGAGCACAAACAACTATATTTTATTCCACCTCTTGAAGCTGTCGAAGTACAATGATCTCTACGCGTCGATTTTTTTGTTTGCCTGCTACCGTAGTATTATCTGCTGTTGGTCGGGTATCGGCATAACCTGCATATTGAAAAGTGTCCGGGTTCAGTCCTTCATTATCTAAGAAAAAGCGCAGCACAGAAAGCGCACGAGCACCCGATAGCTCCCAATTGTCGTTATAACGGGAAGCTGATGACACTGGTGTATTATCCGTATGTCCTTCAATGCTGATCGTTGCCCCGATATCTTTGAATAAGCCAGACAACTGCTGAAGAGCAGGAAGGGCTGGTGACTTCACATCTGCTTTACCCACATCAAAAAGAAAACGGTCGCTGAGCGTGATTTCTATGCCCTGCGGTTTGTCGGCTACAAATATTTGTTCACCGAGATTATTCTCCTCCACATAGTGGGTGATCACACCCATTAACTCAGCAAGCTTCGCCTCTTGTTCTCGAAAAGCCAACTCCCGTGCTGAAGGTGTTTCATTCTCCGTTTGTTTATCAGAACCGTCATTTGGTTTTGCAGTTGCGTTCCCATTCCCATCTGTACTCTCTGGTTTGTTGTCGGGGGTCTTTCCAGCATCTAAAATACCATCTCCGCCTTCAAGAACAGTGCTGCTCGACTTGAAAGTCTGGGATAAAGAGCCGGTTACGATATTGTATTTGTCAGTGTCCAGGCTGCTCATCGCATACAATATAACGAAAAATATAAGTAAAAGCGTAATTAGATCTGCGTAAGTAATCATCCAACGATCACGGCTTTCTCGATTCTCTACCCGCCGTTTGCGCCGGTCTCTTTGTCTCATATAAAACCTCTTGCTTCTGCACGGTCATCTGTGGTGGTGTCTGAAATGAAGGAGTTCAGTTTTTTACGCACCAGCAACGGATGATCCCCGTTTTGTAGAGAAAGAATGCCTACTAGCAGCATCTCCATGCTATGCAGCTCACTTTGGCTGCGGGATTTGATTTTGGAAGCAATGGGTAAAAATATTAGATTAGCGATGGCTACTCCGTACAGTGTTGCAGTGAACGCTACTGCGATAGAGGTACCTAGATTTGATGGGTCTGTAAGGTTGCCCAGTACCCTAATGAGTCCCATAACTGTACCGATGATCCCCATCGTTGGAGCATATCCGCCAGCGGCTTCAAAAATCTTGGCGTAGCTTTCATGCTTCAATTCTTTCGCATCCATTTCCAATTCCAAAATCTGTCTTACCTGCTCAGGGTCAGTGCCATCGACGATAAGCAGCAGTCCTTCGCGCGTAAAGGAATCGGGATGTGCTTCCGCTTGTTTTTCGAGCATTAAAACGCCGCCGCGGCGGGCCACTGTGGCCATTGCGATAAGCTCTTCTGCCTTCTCTTCATCACGTTCAGGATTGCGGCCAAAAGCCATGCGCAGAGCGGTGGGAATGGAGCGTAGCTTAGCTGCCGGGAAGCTGATCATTACGGCGGCAATCGTACCTCCAAATACAATCAAAGCTGCATTAAGCTGCAGCAGTCCGGAAAGGCTTCCGCCTTCCCAGAGGTAGCCGCCGATTAGCGCAGCCAGTCCGGCCACTAGGCCGATTATTGCGGTAATATCCATGCTTCAAGCTCCTAACATTTCTGTGTATTATGGTTTGCATCGATCTAAGCAACACTGTATAATGAACGGGAACACATATTCTTATCTTCCATATTTTTTACTATCGTATGGAGAGAGAAGATTCAGACAACAATTATAATATATTAATCTAGTTTAGACGATAGAGGGGAGACGGGCAAATGAGTGATATTGTCGTCAGTACGAAGACTTTTGAATTGGAGTCCGAGTATACACCCCAGGGCGATCAGCCTCATGCCATAGATGAATTACTACAAGGCATCCGGCAGGGTAAGAAGCACCAGACGCTGCTGGGAGCGACAGGTACAGGGAAGACCTTTACTGTCGCGCAAGTTATTTCCAAATTAAATCGCCCCACGCTGGTTATTGCGCATAACAAGACACTGGCTGCCCAGCTGGCAAGTGAGTTTAAGGAGTTTTTCCCGAATAATTCGGTAGACTATTTCGTCAGCTACTACGACTATTACCAACCAGAGGCGTACATTCCCTCCTCCGATACTTATATTGAGAAAGATTCCAGCATTAACGAAGAGATTGATAAACTTCGCCACTCCGCGACAAGCTCCTTGTTCGAACGGCGTGACGTTATTATTGTAGCGAGTGTGTCTTGTATTTACGGTCTCGGTTCACCAATGGAATACGGAAGCTTGCTGTTGTCCTTGCGGGTTGGGATGGAGAAGCCGCGCAATGAGATTCTGAGCAGACTGGTGGATATTCAATACCAGCGCAATGATATCAATTTTGTACGCGGAACATTCCGTGTACGTGGTGATGTGGTTGAAATCTTCCCGGCATCTCAGGGTGAACATGCGATTCGCGTTGAATTGTTTGGCGATGAGATTGAGCGGATCACTGAAATTGATGTTTTAACGGGTGAATTGATCGGTGAACGCGACCATGTCGCCATTTTTCCGGCTTCTCACTTTGTTACCAAGGAAGAAACGATGCGTGTAGCAATAGTCAATATTGAACGGGAGCTGGAAGAGCGGCTGACCGTGCTTCGTGACGCAGGCAAGCTTCTGGAAGCGCAACGTCTGGAACAACGGACACGTTACGACATTGAGATGATGAAGGAAGTGGGTTTCTGTTCGGGGATTGAGAACTATTCCGGGCCACTAACCTTCAGGGAGCCAGGAGCAACTCCATATACGTTAATGGATTATTTTCCTGATGATATGTTAATTGTCGTAGATGAATCCCATGTTACCCTTCCGCAAATTCGGGCGATGTATAACGGTGACCGGGCGCGTAAGACAGTGTTGGTAGAGCATGGTTTCCGTCTGCCTTCTGCGCTGGATAACCGTCCGCTTCAGTTCGAAGAGTTCGAAGATAAAGTGAACCAGATCATTTACGTTTCTGCGACACCTGGACCTTATGAAATGGAACACTGCGAAACTATGGTGCAGCAGATTATCCGTCCGACTGGGCTATTGGATCCAATCATTGAGGTTCGTCCTACAGAAGGCCAGATCGATGATCTGATTAGCGAAATCCGTGACCGGGTCGAACGTGATGAACGTGTACTCGTTACCACTTTGACGAAGAAGATGTCGGAGGATCTGACAGACTACTTTAAGGAAATCGGTATTAAGGTTCGTTATATGCACTCTGACATCAAAACACTGGAACGGATGGCGATCTTGCGGGATCTTCGTCTCGGTACGTTCCATGTCCTGGTAGGGATTAACCTCCTGAGAGAAGGTCTCGACTTACCGGAGGTATCTTTAGTTGCAATTCTCGATGCCGATAAAGAAGGGTTCCTTCGTTCCGAACGTTCACTAATTCAGACGATTGGCCGTGCGGCTCGTAACTCTGAGGGTCGTGTAATCATGTATGGTGATCGGATCACTGATTCGATGGAGAAAGCGATGAGCGAAACATCGCGCCGTCGCGCCATTCAGATTGCTCATAATGAGAAACATGGCATTACCCCAACCACCATTAATAAAAAAGTGCGTGACATCATCGAGGCGACGAAGGTTGCTGAGTCTAAAGCCGATTATCTCACAGGTGTTGGTGGCAAGATGAATAAGAAAGAAAAACAAAGTCTGATCCAACGTCTGGAAGCTGAAATGAAGGACGCTGCCAAGAACCTGCAATTCGAACGCGCGGCAGAGCTGCGCGACGCATTGCTGGAGCTTCGGGCTGAGTAACAAACCATTAATGCATCACCGATATTTAAAATAGGTATTGAACGGTGCTGTCCTAGACCGTTCTTTTTGAATCAATAGAGGGTCGCGTATCCAGTAATGTTTATGGCACTTAAACGTATCCCGCAGGGACAGCGCCCGCAATGTACTTGGTACTTATGCGTATCCCGCAGGGACAGCACCATGCAACGTCTATGACAGTTGCTTGTACCTGCTTTTAGGTAGTGCGAGAATGTCCAAGCGGTCCCGCAGGGATAAGCGCTCTGAGCATTATAGTCACTAAGTTACGTCCCACCATACTCCTTCTCCAGAAAATGCGGGTGTCCAGAGGGTGCAACCCTTGGGGCCCTCCCTTGGAAGAGAGGGTTTGGGAGGGATCGAAAGGCTTTGAAAAGGCTTTGAGAATATTTTGAAATAAAGTTGAAATAGTTTTTTAAAGGAGAGGTTCCGTTGGCGAACGAAAATATTGTAATTAAAGGCGCGAGGGCGCACAATCTCAAAAACATCGATGTGACGATTCCACGTGACCGTTTCGTCGTGCTGACGGGACTTAGCGGCTCAGGTAAATCATCGCTTGCATTTGATACGATTTATGCTGAAGGACAACGGCGTTATGTTGAATCTTTGTCGGCTTATGCACGTCAGTTTTTGGGACAAATGGAGAAACCAGATGTGGATTCAATTGATGGTTTGTCTCCGGCGATATCTATAGATCAGAAGACAACAAGCCGGAACCCACGCTCCACGGTAGGTACAGTTACGGAGATTTATGACTATTTGCGGTTGCTCTTTGCACGTATTGGTCATCCCCATTGCCCAGAGCATGGTATTGAGATTACCTCCCAGACCGTTGAACAGATGGTAGACCGGATTATGCAGTATCCCGAGAAAACTCGGTTGCAGATCCTGGCGCCAATCATTTCAGGACGTAAAGGTGAGCATAAAGGGCTCTTCACAGATATCTCTAAGCAAGGCTTCGTACGTGTGCGTGTGGACGGGGAACTAAGAGATCTGTCTGAGGATATTGAACTAGAAAAGAATAAAAAACATACAATAGAAGTTGTGGTAGACCGGATCGTTGTTAAAGACGATGTGGAGACCCGGCTGACGGATTCACTGGAGACGGCGCTTAAGCTTTCGGGCGGTAAAATCCTTGTGGATATCATCGGCCAGGAAGAGCTGCTTTTCAGCTCTAACTTTGCTTGTCCAATTTGTGGTTTTAGTATTGAAGAGTTGGCACCACGGATGTTCTCTTTCAACAGTCCGTTTGGAGCTTGTACAGAGTGTGATGGACTTGGCATGAAGATGGTGGTCGATCCAGACCTGCTTATTCCTGATGCTGAGAAATCCATCGAAGAAGGTGCTTTTTTAGCTTGGACTGGAAGTACTTCTAATTACTATCCGCAATTCCTGAAGTCGGTTTGTGAACACTTTAAAATTCCACAGAACGTTCCGGTAAGCAGTCTGACACCTGATCATATGAATAAATTACTGAACGGAACAGGCAGTGAGAAGGTCCGCTTCCGTTATGAAAATGATTTCGGTCAAAAGAAAGATGCGATGGTTGCCTTTGAAGGGATTATACCTAACCTAGAGCGGCGTTACCGTGAAACTGCTTCGGATGGTATTCGTGAATTTATCGAAGGATTTATGAGTGCTAAGCCATGTCATGTATGTAAAGGTAAACGTCTGAAAAAAGAAATATTAGCTGTGACTATCAATGATCATAATATTTCTGATGTTACGGACCTTTCAATAGGAGACTGCCAGCATTGGTTTGAAGAGATAAAATTGAGTGAAAAAGAAACAGCCATCGCCAACCTCATTCTAAAAGAGATCTGCAATCGGCTTGGATTCCTTGTGAATGTAGGCTTGGATTATTTGACGCTTAGCCGTGCAGCGGGTTCGCTTTCCGGTGGTGAGGCGCAGCGTATTCGGTTGGCTACTCAGATCGGTTCAAGTCTCATGGGTGTATTGTACATTCTGGATGAGCCAAGTATTGGCTTGCATCAACGGGACAATGATCGCCTGATCTCTACGCTTGCGCATATGCGCGATCTAGGTAACACGCTAATTGTTGTAGAGCATGATGAAGATACGATGATGGCAGCGGATTATATTATTGATATTGGTCCGGGCGCAGGTATTCATGGTGGACAAGTTATGGCTCAAGGGACGCCAGAAGAGATTATGAAAGATCCGAATTCATTAACGGGTGAATATTTAAGCGGACGTAAATTTATTCCGGTTACTGCTAAACGCCGTCCTACCGATGATCGCTGGGTAGAAATACGTGGTGCTAAAGAGAATAACCTGAAAAATGTGAATGTGAAGATTCCATTAGGTGTATTTACAGCGGTGACAGGTGTATCGGGTTCCGGTAAATCCTCGCTTATCAACGAGATTCTTTACAAGAGTTTGGCACGGCAGCTGAATAAGGCTGTGAAGGTGCGTCCTGGTCAGCATAAAGAAATTCGAGGACTAGAAAATCTCGATAAAGTTATTGAAATCGATCAGTCGCCAATCGGGCGGACACCGCGCTCCAACCCAGCAACCTATACAGGTGTATTCGATGACATCCGTGATCTGTTCTCCAAGACAAATGAGGCTAAGGTACGTGGTTTCCAAAAGGGACGCTTCAGCTTTAACGTAAAAGGCGGACGTTGTGAAGCTTGCCGTGGAGACGGGATCATTAAGATCGAGATGCACTTCTTGCCGGACGTATACGTCCCTTGCGAAGTATGTAAAGGCAAACGGTATAACCGGGAAACACTAGAAGTGAAATATAAAGGCAAAAACATTTCAGATGTGTTAGAGATGACGGTAGAGGACGCAACAGAGTTTTTTGTAAATATCCCGCGTATCCATCGTAAAATGCAAACACTGATGGATGTAGGCCTTGGTTATATTAAGATTGGTCAACCAGGAACCACTTTATCCGGTGGTGAAGCACAGCGGGTAAAATTGGCTTCTGAGCTCTACCGTCGCAGCACGGGTAAAACACTTTATATTTTGGATGAGCCTACGACAGGTCTGCATGTAGATGACATTGGTCGTCTGCTTGAGGTATTGCATCGTTTGGTGGATTCCGGAGAATCGGTTCTTGTTATTGAACATAATCTGGATGTAATCAAGACAGCGGATTATATCATCGATATGGGACCGGAAGGTGGTAGCGGCGGTGGTACCGTCCTGGCAACAGGAACACCGGAGAAGATCATTACTGTCACAGAGTCTTACACAGGTAAATATCTGAAGCCGGTTCTGATTCGTGATACAGAGCGGACCGAAGCGCTTATGCTTGAGACGGCGGAAACCAAATAAACAGTAAGTAATATAACCTATGTATAAATAAGGCCTCGGTATCTTGCCGGGGCTTTTATTGTAGGTTGTAAGCAATAATTTCTTGAAGGGAAACATCTGACAACTAACAGCTAATAGCTAACCTCGTCCTCTAGAATGGAGTCAAAGCGACTTAAGGCGTTGTAGGATTATCTGGTAATTGTGCGAAAGATGGCTCATAGATATATGATGTGATCTTTCTAGCAAAAGTTATACGAATTCTATAGAAAAAATGGATTTAATAATAGGCAAGGTAGGCATATGTAGGACATGTTCGTAGTAAGATTCAATGAGGAGTATTCTGTTGATAGGGTTAACAAGTAATTGATTAACGTTAGGGCCAAAAGTTCCTTGAAAACCGAATAATTAATCATCATATCACTCTATCAAATAACTGTTTGTTAGATTAGGGAAAACTTCCCTGAAAATCCGAGTTTTTAGATCATATAAGGTGAAATCCGGGAAAACCTCCCCAATTATCGGGTGAATTTACTCATATACCCGGTTTTCTAATGATTTTTAGGGAGGAATTCCCTGATAACCACAAAATGAACTGTTAATCGGACAATTTTAGGGAGAATTTCCCTAATTCTTTAAAAACCTAAATTCGAGCCCAGAATCCTAAGTTCTAAGTTCTGAATTTCAATTCTAATTCACTGCTCAATTTATCTCATTTCTAAAGCAGTTAACGGACTTTCTATTGTAACCTTCATGACGATAGAATTGATTGGGCTCACAACGTTTCCCTAAGCACACCCAATTGTCAGTGATCAATCTCATCGTTATTACGGATTTTGCAGGGATAAAATATATTTTTTACGACAAATACATAATTTTTCTACAAAACCTATTGCATCGCCCAAATGGTAGCGATAACATAGAAGGTGATATGGGGATTACTGGATCTTGCTTGACAACATTTTTGAGGAGGTAAGGTTATGCTGCTTGCAGAAGTTGCCGCGCAAGGACCGTCTAAATTTCATACCTTTGATGTGTTTATGATTTTATTTACCATCTTGATTTTGGTCGGGGTTGTTCGACTATTGAAAGCTCCCCAGAAGAACAAATTTGCCATTGGTTTTGGAGCCGTTAGCTTGCTGGTTTTTGTGATCTCTGACTATGCCATGGTGATGCATTGGTTAAGTTAATGAAAGAACTAAATTGAACAGCTTTGCACCAAAAGACTCCTTTAACGCCATGGGCGCATTGAAGGCGTCTTTTTTCAAATTATATAATGTTAAATTTATCCATTTGTAAAGAGAGGGTCTGGTGAGGAATGAGGAGTATTGGGGAGAAGCTGGTGAAGAAAGGATTAGGTCTATTACTGTGCGGCGTAGTGCTGTCGGTAGCATGGAGTCAGTCGGTGTTTGCTTTTGATAGTACTAGTAAGGTGGTTAGTAAAGCAGCGGCAGAAGATCCGATACCTGGAATTATTAAAAGTATCACTCCTTCTGTTGTGGGCATTATCGGCAAAGATGAGAGTGGCGGGAATAGTGGCCTGGATGATCGGTACAATCTGACGCATGGCTCCGGCATCATTGTGAAATCGAACGGATGGATTATAACCAATGCTCATGTAATCAAGGATCTGCAAAATGCCATAGTAGTCACTTCGGACTCCAAAACCTACAGCGTTAAAGAAACATATCTGGATGAAGTTAGTGATCTGGCGCTGATCAAAATCAATGCCACCCATTTAAAGCCCGCCAAGTTTATTCCAGCGAATAGCAAAACAGTGGTTGGGGAGAAGGTTATTGCTATCGGAACACCGATTAGCTTTTCTCTACGAAATTCAGCGACTGTAGGCGTTATAAGTGGTCTTAACCGTGAGGTAGATGCGGCTTATCGTCTTATCCAGAGTGACACAGCGATTAATCCCGGAAATAGCGGAGGGCCGCTAGTAAATATGAAAGGTGAGGTGCTGGGAATCAACAGCCTGAAATACTCAGCGGTGGGTGTGGAAAATATGGGGTTTTCGATTCCAGCGAATACTGTGCAGTATATTATGAACCAGCTTTTAAAATATGGTGAGGTCCAGCATCCGAGTCTGGGGCTAGAGCTGGAGGCGAGCTGGTCTACGGTTGTGGGATTGCCAACGCTGGACCCGCTGTCCGTCACGAAGGTGGTGTCTTCAGAAGCACTCAAGTCAGGGATTGCTGAAGAGGACGTCTTATATAGCATCGATGGGCATCGTGTGGTCTCACTAGTTGATATTAATGAATTGTTCAAAAGCTACCTGCCGGGAGCAACTGTGCGGCTGGTTATGCAAAGCGATGGGGATATCGTCGTTCGTAAACTCGTGCTCACTCAAGGTGATCCGTTGTTAAGCGGAGATGATTATGTATCGGATGGGGACGAGCACGCGGAAGAGTGATCAGTAAACTGGAGAGGGGGACGGTAAATGGGCTTAAAAATTTTAAAGCAAGGATTTTGTGCGATGTTGGCCGTATTACTGCTATTTTCTATATTACCCATACAAACAGCATTAGCTTCAGAAGGAGACAAGCAACAGCTGAGTCTAAAAGTTGGCAGTACTTCAGCTACGGTGAATGGTAAGAAGGTGGCTATCGAGCGGCCTTATAGGGAGAACGGAACGGTTATGGTCCCGCTTGGGGTTTTTAAAAAGACGTTTGGCAGCAATGTTTCCTTAGAGCAGAACGATGTTGTAAAAGTAACCTACGGTACTCATTCAGGGGTGATGACAATTGGGAGTGATATCGCTTGGAAGGATGGAATCAAAGTTAAACTAGGCTCAGCGCCCCGGATGGTTTCAGATGTGCTGATGGTACCGCTACGTTTTGTGGCTGATGTGTTAGGTGCGACCCTTACTCAAGGGAGTGGGGGTGAGCTTATGGTTACCCTAGTTCCTGTAGACAACGAAGAAGATACGCCAGAGGATACTGGGATTGACAGCGATGTTGGTAAGACTCAAATTGGAAACAGCTATTTTCAATGGACACTGAATTATCCCTCTGGGCTGATCGCTGGAAATAGCGGTGGGGATGAAAGTGTGGCTACCTTTTCAAGTGCGGACAATCTATATTATGTGGAGATTCATGTAAGTGACCAGGCGGTTGCGGTAGATGCGGAAGGGCTGCTGGAACAGCTGGTTCGGGAGGTCGAGGCAGGTGGGGAGTTGATATTGGATCGGGAGTCGTTCCCCAAAGCCGCGATACCTTATGCTAGATTGATCAGTAAAGATTCCAGTGGAGCGCTCTGGGAAAGCAGACTGTTATATGCTGAAGGTCGACTCTACGAGATTTATTTGACGGATAACAAAGCAGTTAATTATAAAGATTTTGCTAAATACACAGGATTACTTAACTCTTTCCAGCCTTCTTTTGATACTAAAAACAAAAAAATCCGTGATCTTTCTACGGTGAAAAGTGGATTGCGTGACGCGTACAATGAGGACTATGGGATTTCACTACAGGTTCCCGCAGATTGGAGTAAGGACGACCAGCATCTCTATTACGAGAGTAAGCAGGGAAGTCATCTGAGTGTGGCGGTTACCTCGGCACCTGCTGGTTCTACACTAGAGAGCTGGGCTGAAGATCTGAAAACGAAAACTAAAGAAAACTTTGTAGCGGATGCTTATGTTCTGAAAGACAGCAACAAGTCGGAGATCTCCGGTGTATCTGCACAAATCAATGAGCTACAGCTAAATTACGGCAACGGTGTTACTACAGAATATCAAGCTCTCATACTCAAAAATGGGTATCGCTATTATTTTGAATATGTAACAGCTGCTGGGCAAGATGACGATAAGGCAAAATTCAAAGCCATCATATCCTCTATTGATATTGATTTTGATCTGCTGAAGGAGAACTTCGGGCGACTCGCTAGTGATGATTATAAGACGCTCAAAAATAAGACATTAACCAAAGTATCCAAAACCTACGGTTATGCCATTGATATTCCAAGTTTATGGACACCTTATCAGGATATTTTTGAGACGCAGTCGATTGAATATCGCTTCAGCGGAGGACGTCTACAGATCAACTCAAAATCCGAGGGTTCAGTGGATTATACAGTTAATGTTCTCAAAGATGCTTATCAAAATAAAAATAATGATCCCAAAGGCCCTCGTATAGAAAGTGTAGTGGAGTCTACCTTTGCGGATGTCCCTGCTACGATCATAACTGCACATCAAATCAAAAATGGCATCCCTTTTCGCAGCAAGCAGGTTGTTTTCGGCAAAAATGATGTGGTCTACACGATTACCGTTACGCTGAATGATGCCAATGCCACTGCAGAACAGCAGGCTCTATTAGACAAGACGTTACAATCGTTTCGGTTTACAGGCAGCAAGTAGTTAAAAGAGTACCAATGTCGTAGCTTACACACGAATAGAAGCGTATAATTCAATCAGACGAAGAACGTCCCAGTTGCCGATTTGGCTTGGGGCGTTCTTTTTTTGTATAAAGAGGGAAAAGGGATTCGGCCTATTATTAAAAATACATATATTTGTTACTTTGAACCGATAGAAGGGTTGTCGGAAGGGTTGTTTTAGGAGATTTGGAGCCAATGTTATCCAAGTTGGGCATAATGTGAATAGCTAAAGGATGGATTGATGTATTTGATACAACATTCTATCGTATGTCTCGTATGTCACGGAATTCCTAGTGAATTGTTGTAAATGTTGCAACTTTTTGTGCCGGTTGTCGATACTAGAGTGTGAGAATGATGCTTTATGTACAACATTTAGTTGTCGAAGCGCTGGATTAGGCAATAAAGTTGCATGTTCTACAACATTCATGGAGTAAAGTGCAATAGGCAAGAAGTCAGCTTCCTGACAGCATTATGACTTTTATTCTATATAAATGTTGGTAAACGCATAGCGCTCAAGTGTGATATTTGATACAATTATCAAGTTAATCAACTAGAAATGACCCGTCAAATGGCGGTTTGGGAGGATATAAATGAAAGAGCAACAAATACGCAGAGAAGACGTGGAGCTATTGGCACCCGCAGGTGATTGGGACTGCATGCGTGCAGCGGTAGCAAACGGAGCGGATGCTATCTTTTTTGGCGTAGAGAAGTTTAATGCACGGGCCAGAGCGAACAACTTTCGCATGGACGAGCTGTCGGAAATTATGGCGTTTTTGCATAGCTATGGTGTGAAGGGCTTTTTGACCTTTAATATACTGGTTTTTGAAAATGAATTGTCTGATGCAAAAGAACTGATTGATGCATGCGTGGATGCTGGCGTGGACGCAGTAATTGTACAAGATTTAGGTTTGGTCAAAATGATCCGCGAAATCTCACCGGATTTCCCGATTCACGGATCGACACAGATGACCATTACTTCGCCGGAAGCGGTCGAGTTTACTAAACCTTTTAGTTTGGAACGTGTGGTATTAGGTCGTGAGAACAATCTGAAACAAATTCGTACGATCGGGGAGCAAGCCCGCCTGCCGATGGAAGTATTCGTACACGGTGCTTTGTGTGTTTCCTACTCCGGTCAATGTCTGACCTCTGAAATGTGGGGCGGACGTTCTGCCAACCGCGGTGAATGTGCGCAGGCTTGCCGCCTGCCTTATGATCTGATGGTGGATGGTGAGGTAAAACCTATGGGAGACGTAACTTATTTGCTCTCTCCTAAGGACCTGGCAGCAATTGATCTAATGCCTGAGCTGATCGAGGCGGGTGTGACTTCTTTTAAAATCGAAGGTCGCCTCAAAAGCCCGGAATATGTAGCGAATGTAGTTAGTAAGTATCGTAAAGCGATTGATCGGTATTTTGAAGGCGATCTGTCTAAACCTTCGAAGGAGGAGGTGCGTGAGCTGCAACAAAGCTTCTCCCGCGGGTTTACACATGGTTTCCTGGATGGAACGAACAATAAGAAACTGGTAGACGGGACTTTCCCAAAAAGCCGTGGTGTATATTTGGGGACTGTTGAGCAAATTCTGCGTGACGGAGTGGTCTGCCGTATTCATGCACCGCTTAAGCGTGGGGACGGAATTGTTTTTGACGCTGGGGATCCGACGAAAAAAGAAGAAGGCGGTCGTGTCTACGACCTTCGTCGTAAAGGTGTGAAGCTGGAAGGCGAAGCCGGAGAAGGCTGGATCATCGACATCGTAGCCGGTCGTAATGATGTGGATCTTCGTCGTCTAAATGTCGGTGACCGCATTTGGAAGACAAATGACCCTGCGTTAGATAAGGCGCTGCGCCAGACTTATGAAACTGAAAAGCCGTACCGGGTATTTCCGGTACATGTTAGAGTGCAAGGCTGCGTCGGCGAGAAGCTGACGACTTGGTGGACGGACGTTCAGAAGAACGTTACCGTCCGTGTGGATTCGGAGCTCGCGCTGGAAGCCGCGCAAAAGCGTCCGATGGATACCGCGCTGCTGGAAGAACAATTCGGCCGCCTGGGCGGGACCGTGTTCCAGCTTGACGCGTTGGAGTCGCATCTGCAAGGCGACGTCATCGTCCCTATGCGCGAGCTGAACAGCATCCGCCGCCAAGCGGTGGAGCTGCTTGCGGGCGAGCGCCCGAAACCGCCCGTCTACGTGAAACGGGCGATCGAGGTTTACGGCGACGCCACCCGCAGGGGTGTCGCTCCGCAGTGCGCTGGTGAAGCGGAGCTCACCGCGCTGTGCCGCAGCCTGCCACAGGTGCAGGCTGCGCTCGAGGCCGGCGTGAGAAACATCTACGCCGACTTCGAGTTTATCAAGCAGTTCCCGGCAGCGGTAGATACGGTACGGGCTGCAGGGGCCAGCATAGCGCTGGCCACGCCGCGCATTCATATGCCGGGCGAGAACGGCTACCACGCGAATATTCTTCGCTTGCAGCCGGATGCTGTGCTCGTGCGTAATACAGGCGCGTTGTATTATTATCTGCGCCGCCGCCAGGAGCAGCCGGATGCTGTGCATCCACGCCTGATCGGTGATTTCTCACTGAATATCGCCAATCATAAAGCAGTGGATTTGTTCCTTGAGGCTGGCTGTGACATAGTAACGCCATCCTATGACTTGAACATTCAACAGATGGTCGATCTGCTTGAACACAGTGATACGTCCCGGATGGAGGTCGTTATCCATCAGCATTTGCCGATGTTCCATACTGAACACTGTGTGTACTGTACCTTTATGAGTGAAGGCACGGACTTTACGAACTGTGGTCGTCCTTGTGAAGAACACCGTGCTTCTTTGCAAGACCGTATTGGAATGTCACATCCAGTTCGTGTGGATGAAGGCTGCCGTAATACCGTCTATAACGCTGTTGAGCAGTCTGGTGCGGAGTATTTGAACAATTTCCGTGACCTAGGAGTATCTTCATACCGTGTGGAGTTCTTGGAAGAGACGCCAGAGCAAGTGGCTGAGGTAATCAGCCTCTACAGCCGCGCTCTGCGTGGTGAAATCTCTGGTACGCAGGTATGGAAGAGCCTAAAGGCTACTAACCAACTTGGCGTAACGCGTGGGCAATTGGTGAACGCGAAGTAATAAGAGTTAAGAGTTAAAGAAAAAGGGCTAAGTAACTACCAGGTAGATGCTGGTATTGCTTAGCCCTTTTTATTAGATTTGATCTCGTCCTCATCCTAATTTGCATATACTAGATAATATATCGTAAGGGTCAGCAAAGTGTTTATTCTAGAAATAAATGGTTTATAATGCCGTCTCTCTTATTTAGATGGAATAGATATACAAATATAACAAACACTCTGACATAAATCTGCTATAACTGCTATAATTGAAGGAAATATGCCATTTTACATACTGAGTATTTAGAATGGAAGAGTATCCGACAGAAGGAGTTAATGTGATGAAAATCCGTAAAGCCATTATACCAGCCGCAGGTCTTGGTACCCGTTTTTTGCCTGCGACCAAAGCAATGCCTAAAGAAATGCTACCGATTGTAGATAAACCGACGATCCAATATATTGTTGAAGAAGCTGTTGCTTCCGGGATCGAGGATATTATTATTGTAACAGGGAAAGGTAAACGTGCGATTGAAGACCACTTTGATAACTCTTTTGAACTGGAATTTAACTTAGCAGAGAAGCAGAAGTGGGAGCTGCTTGAATCCGTTCGTAAATCTTCCGAAATGGCAGATATCCACTACATTCGTCAAAAAGAACCAAGAGGTCTCGGACATGCAATTTGGTGTGCACGTAAATTCATAGGAAACGAACCGTTTGCTGTCCTGCTAGGCGATGATATTGTTGAAGCGAATAAACCTTGTCTCAAACAGATGATAGATGTTTATGACGAGTATAAATCTTCTATCGTGGGTGTTCAGCCTGTTCCATGGGAAGAAGTATCACGGTATGGTGTTGTAGATGCTTCGCCTTTGGCAGAACGGGTATATAAAGCTAATCGTCTAGTAGAAAAGCCAAAGAGAGAAGAGGCTCCTTCTAATCTAGCAATTTTAGGACGATACATCTTAACTCCACGTATCTTCGATATGCTAGGTGAGCAGCAGGTAGGTGTAGGTGGAGAGATCCAACTTACTGATGCGATAGCACGTCTAAGCGAGGTTGAACGAATTATTGCCTATGACTTTGAAGGTAAACGTCATGATGTGGGTGAGAAAATGGGCTTTATCCAGACTACCATTCATTATGCACTTCAACACGAGGAGCTTAAAGATGACTTGCTTCGTTATATGAAAGAGCTTGTCGAGAGCGAAGCAGCTAAGGTTGGGCTATAAGTAAATCTCATAAAATAAAAAAGGCGCGCCACTGTAATTACAGTGGCGGGCTTTTAGGGTTTCATTCTTTTTTAAAATTGTGAATTTGTAATGGCCTCAACTTGTGCTGCTTCCGCAGGATCAGCTGCGATCAGCGAATCGTATAGTGCCTGATCCTCGCCACCAGTTTTCGCCAGTGCAGCTAGGTACCAACGGGCAATCTCACGATTGGTTGCATCAGCGAAATCTTGGCTTAAGGCTGTTTTTAAGATAGAGGCTGCAATTTGTATCTTTCCAGACATATACTGCATCTTTCCTACCTTCAGTGTCACATCCGGATTAAATGTCTTCGAAGGATCATTATCCGCAAGTACATGATCGTAGGCCAAAAGCCCAATAACAAAGCCAGCTTTCATGTTGTCTATTCTATCTGGATTATCTTGTTGTGCATAAGCTGCCTGCCCCAAATCAAATGAACGGCTGATGAGTGAACTGTACCAATTTATATCCCATGGAGTTTCACTGTTCATGATATCCGTGTAATTAGCATCTGAATTAAGCTTGAGAGTGGTCTTCGCCGCATCCTCTTGTCCGGATAAAAGTTGCATTTTGCCAACGTTTAAAGCGATAGTTGGCGTTACTGAGAAAGGACGCCCTTGCAGTTGTTCTGGTGGAAGAGTCTTCAGATGTTCAATCCCAGCAAGAACATGATTATATGCTTCTTGCGCTTCATTGAAATACTCTTGTTTCTTTGTCTCATCCTTTTGATTAAGTGCTTGCTGACCTAATGCAAAAGAACGGCTGATTATTGCATCATACCAATCGATATCCCAGTTGAACTTATCTGCGTTGTCACGGTAAATACCCAAGGCGACGTTACTTTGACCTTTCAGATCGTAGTAGCTCACTAATTGGAGCAGAAGATTTTTGTTGTATGGCTCATCTTTGAGTGCGCGAGTTAATACACTGTAAGATTCGTCAAGGAACTGTTCCTCTTGGGTCTGGCTAAATACCTGCTGATCCAAGGCTGAAAGATAAATTGTCGATTCTGGATGGCTTGGGCGTTTGTTCAAAGTCTCTATCAAGGGAGCTCTAAGCTCTTCGTAAGAATTGCTATAACCCCGTAATTGTTTAGCTTTCAAAGCGGAGTTACTGGAGCCAATATAGCTAATTGATAAGAACACTAGGAACAAGGTTCCTAAAGAAAGCACAGCGAGGTATCCAAAACGGATGCCCGCTTTATTCCAATTTTTCCGCAGTGGCTTGCTATCCATAACAGCTGCCATTCCAGCAAGACCAATAAAAACTAGTATGCCCATAAAGGCATAACTCATATTGAAATCAAGTAGACTGTGCACAAGAATAGATAGAGCAATAATTAAATAGAAGAAACCATTCTCGAATTCATTCTTATCCCGTTTTACATATCCACGAATATATTTATAGAAGATATACAGAATGAAGCTCATAAAGATGATAAATCCAACAATACCTACTTCAATGAGAAATTGTAAGAAGAAGTTATGCACCTGCCGGCTTGTATAAGGGTTATTCTGATAATGCTCATAGAGTGATGCCCAGCCTCCTCCACCAGCACCGAGGATCGGATAATCCTTAACCACCTTCAAGGCATCCTTATAAAAAGTAATCCGCTCGAGTACGCTATGTTGTTGGAAGTTGATGTTCTCTAGGCGAGTCTCCATATTGTCGGGTAAGATGCTTTTTGCACTTGTACCAATGAGCAAGAATGCTACAATGGCTACCAGCACAACTGATCCGAGTGGGATCCATAGACCCGTCAGTTTACGGGACGACACTTTCTCCAATTTCATATGTAACCATGGAGATACGAAACGTTGGATCACCCAGCCGATAATGGCAACAACTATTGAAGCACCCAGCAGGTATCCCCAACCCTTTAAGGCAGCGGATGAAGTGAAATTTGTATTTAACTCTAAGCCCAGATTGGTCACTGGAGTTGTAATTAGTAGCGAAGCAATACCAGCAACTCCTAGATGCAGAATCCAAAGGATTTGCTGTGCAGGTTTTAGGAATAGAAGTAGGAGTATGAATACTACAGGTAGCAGGACTAAGCCGCCACGAGATAACGTCAGTAGGATAGAAACAATGATAGGTACCAACATAAAGCTGTGTGTTAACGTTCCATACCAATTTTTAGAGCGAATAAGCGCGAATATTGCTACAAATAGAAAGGCCATCAAGAAGGCAGCGTACGTGTTTGCGTACTGAAAGATCGAAGTCAGACGAAGTCCGTTAGAGTCAGTCATAACAGCATCTAAATAGACATCATTTCGGACAGTGTTTGAGAACCAACCTATAAGATTTCCTGCTAATTTACTACTGCCTAGCCAATTTAAAAGTCCAAAACCCACTATAAAATACGCAATCGCTAATATAGCATTTTGAATGACAACATTTACTTGCTTTTGCTTCATGAGATAAAAGGCTATAATGAAAACTGCGGCATATGTACACTGAATGAACAGCATATTCATCGCCGTATAATGCGAAACTGCGACAAACAGTGACAGAGCATAGGTCACAGGGAGCAATAACGCTGCCCAAGCTACTAAATCACTCTGCTCTTCAAGCTTGAATTTTTTGTAGTTCAAGCCAACACAGACTAGCAGCATCAGTGCGCTTAATAGTGCGGATACATATATTGGCTTCTCGTAATCTACTAGCGATCCATTAAACAATCCCACTTGAAATGGGGTCCAACACAAAAATAGAATAAAACCAACAACTAATGCCCATATCGGACTTGCTATCTTTTCAACATTTCTCGACTGAGCGGCGTTTTTACCGTATACTGGTTTCGACACGTTATAATCTCCTTTTCCTGTAGGTACGTGGATATTTTAACATATGTAAGGCGACCTAACTACTTTTTATCATTAATAATAAATACATTAATAATAAACGTATAGGTAATAAATGCAATAATAATATATATATGATTTTACTAAGGAGACGCACAAATGAGGAAAGAACCGTACATGAAGAGGATCAAAAATATATGTTCCTTAACTAAAAGTTTAGCTATTAATGATTTCAAATCAAAATATGCAGGTTCATATTTTGGATTGTTATGGGCGTTACTAATGCCATTAGTTACTATACTGGTTTATTGGTTTGTTTTTGAAAAGGGTTTGAAAGTCAGCGCCCCGGCTGATTTAAACGCACCTTTCGTTTTATGGTTTGTATCTGGGATTATACCTTGGTTCTATTTTTCTGAAGCATTAACAACAGCGACACATAGTTTCTTAGAGTATAATTATTTAGTTAAGAAGGTTGTTTTTAGAATTGAATTATTACCATTAGTAAAGATATTCTCGGCATTCTTAGTGCATCTGTTTTTCATTATAATCTTATTCTCCTTTTTTATTAGTTATGGTTATCCTATCAGTTTTTTTGCAGTTCAAATTATATATTATACCCTATGTAATATAATTCTTATTTCTAGTATATCTTGGTTAACTGCAGCAATTACTCCATTTTTTAAAGACTTCTCGTACGTATTGTCTATTATTTTGCAGTTTGGTATGTGGTTAACGCCAATTCTTTGGTCTGTAGATGTTTTGTCTCCGCATATGATTTTTTTGTTTAAATTAAATCCATTCTATTATATCGTAGAAGGTTTTCGAGATTCTATGATTAATAAAATTTGGTTTTATGAGAAATACAAATTGACACTTTACTTTGCATTTGTAGTGATAGTTAATTTTGCTATATCAATAAAAGTATTTAGAAAACTTAAACCACATCTTTCTGATGTGCTTTGATAAGGTGGTTTGGAAATGGAAACTATAGCGATCAGCGCTCAAAATGTCAGCAAAACTTATAAACTATATAAAACTCCTATGGATAGGCTCAAGGAGTCTTTATTTTATCGAAAGAAGACATTGTATTCTGAGCACCATGCTCTTCAGAATCTCAATTTCACTATAGATAAGGGAGATATTGTAGGTATTATTGGAGAGAATGGATCTGGTAAATCAACTTTGTTAAAAATTATAACCGGAGTATTAACGCCATCAAGTGGTATCTCAGAAGTGAATGGAAAAGTAGCTGCACTTTTGGAGCTTGGTGCCGGATTTAATTTTGAGTATACAGGTATTGAAAATATCTATTTAAACGGTTTGATGATGGGTTTTAAAAGAGAAGAAATAAAAGAAAGACTTGAGCAAATCCTCTCGTTCGCAGAACTAGGGGAGTATATTTATCAACCAGTTAAAACATATAGTAGTGGTATGTTTGCAAGGTTAGCCTTTTCTGTTGCTATCAATGTACAACCTGATATTTTAATAGTCGATGAGGCTCTGAGTGTTGGAGATATGTATTTCCAAGCGAAATGTATAACGAAAATGAAAGAATTATTTCTACAGGGAGTTACAGTTTTATATGTAAGTCACGATTTGAATTCTGTTAAGTCCTTGTGCAAAAAGGCTATATATTTGAAAAACGGAAATCTTGAAGCTTACGGAGATGCTGAAAAGGTAGTAGATATGTATGCTAAATATGTTAGAGATCAAATGAACAATAATACTAAGGGGAGAGTGAACTCGGAAGATAAACTGTACCATCTCGATGAGGTTTCCCTGGATGACAATCTTGTTTTCAAAGAGAATTCTGAGTTTATGGAGAAAGTGGAATATTTCAGGCAGGGGACCCGTGATGCGATTTTAACAGAGCTAGAAGTGTTAGATAGCAACAATAATCCGGTTATAACAGCTGATTTTAATGACAAAATTAAAATTAGAATGCATATAAAATTTGATAAAAAATGTCAAATTTCTGTTGGGTATCATATTAGAGATAAACAAAACATCGAATATTTAGGCAGTAATACTTTGATTGAGGAAATCGGCGAAATATCTGGCGAAGCAGGTCAGAAGATAATTGTTGAATTCAAAACGCGCTTACCCTTAGTAGAAGGAATGTATAATTTTTCTACTGTTCTTTCTACCTCAACTATAAAAAATAGAACATCGTTATTCGTAGACTATACAGAGAACTCATATATATTTGAAATGCGCGAAAGGGATCCTTATAAGATCTGGAACAAGTTATACATTCCAAATGAAATACAGATAAGTAGAGTTAATTAGGAGGTGAATTTTGAGTTGTGATTCCATTTCATCAATTTCAACGTTATAAGATGGTAGAGATTATTTTTGAATTATTGGGGATTAAAGAACTTGAACTTTCTATTCTGGAAGTAGGGGCGAATGAACATAAAAATTTAGAGAACTTTGTTGAAAATAAGAATATAAAATATTTGGATTTACTCCTTCCTGAAGAGTTATTAAATGATCCATCATTCATACAGGGTGATGCTACTAACCTTAGCTTTGATAATAATTACTTTGATTTTGTTATTGGGCTGGATGTCCTTGAACATATTCCTCTGAATAAGAGAAATGATTTTCTATCTGAAATTGAAAGAGTATCTAAATATGGATTTATAATTTCAGCGCCGTTTTCAAATAACGGGATAGAGGAAGTGGAAGAGAGATTAGGTGCTTTTTTTCATTATTTATATAACGGTGAAATACTATGGAGTAAAGAACATCAGGAAAATGGTTTGCCTGATCTTCAATTAATTAAAGATAAGATGGATGAATTTAATGGAGAGTGGAATCAATTTAACCATGCTTCAATTTTTCTGTTCGAGAAATTTATGCAAATGGAGTTTAAGACAGGATTACATCCTGATATATATGAGTACTGGAATACGGTAAATAGTTTTTACAATGAAAAATTATTTTATAAAGATTTTAATAATGAAGAATCAGTACGTACGTTTATTATATATGGCAAAAATGGATTCGAAAAAAGAATTGATAACTTGCCTTCGCTTTTCAAAAAAATAAGTGCAGAAATGACCTCGGAAGATTATGCAATGATATCGCATCATGAAAATATGATTGACTTTATGTCAACTCATAAAATGAATGCAGATAACAACAAAAAAAACGGAGGTGATCTTGAAAAAGATAATTTATACCTTCAAATATACTGGGATGATGGTCAGGGGTACAGTGAATCAAAAAGTGAATCTTTTAAAGTAGAAAAATCCCAAAAAATATTTCAAGTTAATTTCGATCTTCCTGCTTTAGCCAATAAGATTAGAATAGATCCTTCTGCTACTAAGTGCATTATTGAAATTTTAGATTTAGAATTAACAAATCAAGATAATTTAAAAAACAAAGAATATACACTGAGTTCAAATGCTTTCTCTACAGAAAATAACCAATATATGTTTCTTAATAATGACCCTCAAATTGTTATTGAGGTTATGCAAGGCACTTATATTAGATCAGTTTCGTGTCTGCTTAAATATAGTACTCCTGTACTAGATATATCAGAGGATTTAATTTCAAAATTACAAGCGAATAGTGATTGGGAACATACTAAATATAAATATATGAATTTTGTGAATAAATTACGGATGAAGAATCAAACTCTCAAAAGAAGGATTAAGACTTTAAAGTTAACAAATGAAGATCTGATACAGAGAAATCAAGAAATGCAAGAAATGAATGAGTCACGAGAAAATTGGTTTGATGATGAGTTTAAGAAGAAAGATGAAGTACTTAAAATGATTGAGTTGAATAATTTGGGGATTTCAAAAGAGAAAAGTGAATTAGAAAAAGAAATCGAAGCTATTAAGAATAGAAAGGCCTATAAGTTAATAACAAGATTAGAACCAATCATTGATAAATTAAGGAGAACAAAAAATGACTGATTCAATTACAAAATGTAGTATTCTATTGGTGACATATAATCACGAGAGTTATATCAATCAAGCAATAGACAGTATTCTAGAACAAAAAACGACGTTTGATTATGAAATTGTAGTAGCAGATGACTGCTCAAAAGATAGTACTATGAGTATAATTCAGCAATATGCTGAGAATCATCCTGGGAAATTTAGAATTTTAGCTAATGAGAGTAATTTGGGGATAACGCTAAACTATAAGAGAGGCTTTGCTGCATGTAAGGGAGAATACATAGCTATTCTAGAAGGTGATGATTTTTGGACTGATCCTTTGAAAATCCAAAAACATGTGGATTTTCTAGAGTCTAATAAGGCTTGTGTTATGACCTTTAATCAATTTGTGGTACATGACATGAAGAAAAAGAGATATAATGTTCAACCTTGGAATTGGGATCGTAGTTTCCAGTTGATCACAGTCTCTGAACTTGTACTGGACAATTTTATAGGTAATTTCTCTACTTGCGTATATAAGGCTAAGTATTTGAAGCAATTAGATAGCTCTTTATATGAGTTGACAGTTTATGACTGGATGACGAATATAATGGTAGCCCAGAATGGACTGATTGCCTATCTCCCAGAAGTGATGTCTGTGTATCGCTTGCATCCGAACGGAACTTGGAGTCAAAAGAAGGAATTGGAAAAGTTGAAAGATACTATTTCCTTGATAGAGCAGTATGATAAATATCTAGATGGTCTGTATCATGAAGAGTTCAATGCTCATAAAAGAAGACTTCAGGATAGAATAGATAATATAGATGGTCCTTTGATTATTACTAGTAAAGAGAGTATTAAACAAAAAGTAAAGAAATACCTTCCTCCATTTGCAACATCACTCTTAAAAGGTATAATACCCCCAAAATTTTATAAATAGAGCAGGTGCAGAAATTGAAAAGTACTAATCCGAAAGTTTCTATAATTATTCCATCCTATAACCATTCAAAATTCATTGGAAAAGCTATAGAGAGTGTTTTAAACCAAACGTATGAAAATTTTGAATTACTAATTATTGATGATGCATCACCTGACAACTCTGTAGATGTGATAAAGAAATATGAAGATCCCAGGATTAAATTTTATGGATTTGAAACAAATCAGGGAGCAGTTGATACACTTAATCATGGAATAATAAACTCATCATCAGAGTATATTGCTTTGTTAAACTCAGATGATTATTGGGAAAAGGATAAATTAGAGAAACAAGTACACTTTTTAGAAGAAAGTGATAGTGTGGATTGTGTTTTCTCAGACGCCAATTTTATTGATGAAGCAGGAAAAGTATTATCAAAAACAGATTATTTTTGGGCAGATGCATTCACTCAAAATAATAAGTCTTCGGGGCAATGGTTAAAACAATTATTTTATAAATTAAATTGCTTTTGTCATCCATCGATGTTAATTAAAAAGGAAGTGTATAACGAAGTTGGATTGTATGATCCGAGTTTGAGACAATTACCGGATTTTTCAATGTGGATAAATGTTATTAAAAAATTCAATATTCATGTAATGGAAGAAAAATTAGTTAACTTTAGAATATTATCTAATGAAATGAATACTAGTTCTGTTACTTATGAAAATAGAATTAGGAATAAAAATGAGCTTTTTATTATTATGAGTAACTTTTTTGATGAAATAAAAGACGAAGATTTTGTTGAAGGTTTTCTAGATGAATCGAACGCCTTATATACGAAAGAAGAAATTGAATGTGAAAAAGCATTCGCTTATTTAAAAGAAATATCTCCTGATATCAAACCTATTTACGTTCTTATTGGTTTACGAAAACTTAGCATTCTTTTGAAAAATGAAAACACAAGAAGAGTTTTAAAAGAAAAGTATAATTTTAGTGCCAATGATTTCTTCGCATATACTGGTAAACTTGATATTATTGATGTGTTTGAAACGTCATTTCATCAGGTAGTAGTGGAAAGTGCTAAACGGAAAATACAAAAAGATACAAACCTATATTCAACGATCAGGAAATTTTTTAAAAAATAGGAGCCGGTAAGCATGTCAAATGAGTGGAATGGATTACCGATTGTTATTTATGGTACTGGAGGGTGTGCTAAAGAAATCAAAGCTTTAATAGATGAAATAAATGATTATTCGTATACTAATATATATCATTTGGTTGGTTTTGTGACTAATGATCCAAATGAAATTGGTAAATCTATTGAAGATGTAGAGATTATTACTTCTAATATGGAATTTTCAGGGTATAGCGACAAATTCTCGGTAATCGGTGTGATAATTGGTTTAGCGGATCCAAAGATTAAAGAAAAGATATATCAAGAAATTATGGATTTAAATAAATCGAATATTGTTTTTCCTAATTTAATACACCCTCTCTCTAAATTGTCTAAAAGTTCTAATAATAATATGGGGTATGGAAATGTAATCTGTTCAGGAGTAAATCTTACTGTTAATGTGAAACTAGGGAATTTTATATTATTAAATCGATCCTGTAATATTGGTCACGATTCTACGGTTGGTGATTTCTGCACTATTAATCCTGCAGCAGTCATCTCAGGGAATGTGTCTATTGGTGAGTTAACATTAATTGGTGCAGGAGCTTGTGTTAGAGAAAAAACTAATATAGGTGTTAAAAGTATTGTTGGGTTAGGGGCAATAATAATTAAGAATGTTGAGGATTCTACAATAGTTATTTCTAAGGCTGCAACAAAAATGTCTACATGATTTATAAGTGGAGGGCAACTCATAATGAATGAATTAATTAAATTAGAAACACCTGTCAATGTAACAAAGACTTATATGCCTCCTTTTTCGGAGTTTACTGCAGAAATTGAACGTCTCTGGAATAATTCTTGGATTACGAATAATGGAGAGTTGCACCAAGAATTCGAGAAAAAGCTAATTGATTTTTTATCCATTAATAATGTTAGTCTTCTCGTAAATGGACACTTGGCTTTAGAAACAGCCATTAAGACTTTAGGGATCACTGGTGAGGTTATAACTACTCCGTTTACATTTGCTTCAACTACTCATGCTATTGTCAATAATAATTTAAAACCAGTTTTCTGTGATATTGATTTAAGTGACTATAATATTGATTGTACCAAAATAGAAGCACTTATTAATGAAAATACGAGTGCCATAATGCCCGTACATGTATTTGGAACTCCATGTAATGTAGACGCTATTGAGAGGATTGCTCAGAAATACAATTTAAAAGTATTATATGATGCTGCACATGCATTTGGGGTTGAGATTAATGGTAAACCTATAAGTCAGTTCGGAGATATTTCGATGTTTAGTCTTCATGCTACGAAACTCTTTCATTCAATTGAAGGTGGAGTATTAGTTTATAAAAATGACGAATATAAAAGAATAATTGATCTTTATAAAAACTTTGGTATTAGCGGTCCTGAAACTGTTGAAATTGTTGGTTATAATGCAAAAATGAATGAGTTCCAAGCAGCAATGGGACTCGTGAACTTAAATCATGTTCAGGAAAATATTGAAAAAAGAAAATTGGTAACAGAAAGATATGTAGACTTACTTGGGGAGATTCCAGGAATAAGTCTTCTGGATTACAAAAAGTCAAATATAGTTTATAACTACTCTTACTTTCCTATTGTAATTGATAAAGAAAAGTACGGAGTATCCAGAAATACTCTATATGAAATCCTTCGGGACAATAATATTTTCACTAGAAAATACTTTTATCCATTGGCAACTGATTATAGTTGTTTTAAAGAGGAGTATTCAAATATTGAATTGCCTAATGCTAAGAAAATAAGTGATAACATCCTAACTCTACCTATATATCCTGATTTAAGTTATGACATAGTTGATTTAATATGTAAAAATATAGATATAATCCATAGAAGGTCATTATGAAAGGCATAATTCTTGCTGGAGGTACTGGTTCTCGTCTATTTCCTTTGACTAAAGTTACTAATAACACTTGCTTCCTGTAGGTAAATATCCTATGACATTTATGCTTTACATATAAAGTACAAGATGAAGCAGGTGGGATTGCACAAGCTTTAGATTTAGCTGAACAATTTGTTGGTAATGATCAAATGGTTGTAATACTTGGAGATAACGTCTTTGAAGATGATATTACGCAATATGTACAAAACTTTGTTGATCAAAAACAAGGGGCTAAAATATTGATTCAAGAAGTATCTGATCCCCAAAAAAATGGTGTTCCAGAGCTTCGTAATGGGCGAATTCTTTCAACTGAAGAGAAACCGGCTGAACCAAAATCGAATTACGCAGTAACCGGTATCTATATGTTTGATAGTCATGTGTATGAAATAGTTAAAAGCTTAAAGCCATCCGCACGTGGTGAATTAGAGATCACAGATGTAAATAATGCATATATTGTAAGAGATGAGTTAACCTACGATATTCTGCAAGGTTGGTGGACAGATGTTGGTACGCATGTGTCCTTAGCTAAGGCGGATGAACTAGCACAATCTGTTGTGTTTGGAAATGAGTTCGGTAAGCTGAAATTATAATGGTGAAGGAGGAGAGGTTATGAAGGTAATTCCTCTTCAACTGTTTGGTGCAAATTTAATAGAGCCTGTGGTTCATGGTGATAATCGTGGTTTTTTTATGGAAAGTTATAATGAAGAAATAATGAACAAGTTAGGTATAACTCATAATTTTATTCAAGACAACCACTCCCTATCTGCTGAGGTGGGTGTTTTGCGTGGTCTCCATTACCAGCTTAATCCCAAATCTCAGACTAAGTTAATTCGTGTCTTATCGGGTGCTATTTACGATGTGATTGTTGATATTCGTCTTAATTCGCCTACCTTTGGGCAATGGGTAGGTGTAATACTTAGCGAATATAATAAGCGACAGTTGCTTGTTCCGAAAGGATTCGCTCATGGCTTCTGTACATTAGTACCTAATACCCAAGTGTTATATAAGGTGGACGAATATTATTCCCCTGAGAATGATCGTGGCATATTATGGAATGATCCAGCGCTGGGTATTGGTTGGCCAACTTCTAGTGCGATATTATCGGATAAAGATCAACGTCATCCTTTACTGAAGGATGCGGAGTTAAACTTCGAAATGTAAACATCTCATTGAACAAAAGGTGGGTTATAAATGAAACTGTTAGTTACTGGCGGAGCTGGGTTTATCGGCAGCAACTTTGTGCTGTACATGATGCAACAACATCCTGATTACGAAATCGTCAACGTGGATGCATTGACTTACGCAGGTAATCTGGAGAACCTAAAATCGATCGAGAATCATCCGAACTATACGTTCGTGAAGGCTGATATTACAGATGTTACTGCGATGGATGAACTGATTAGCCAGGGTGTGGATGTCGTTGTTAATTTTGCGGCTGAATCGCATGTGGATCGGAGTATTTTAGAGCCGGAAGTGTTTGTGAAGACGAATGTACTTGGAACACAAGTACTTTTGGATGCGGCGAAAAAATACAGTATCACTAAGTTTGTTCAAGTATCTACGGATGAGGTATATGGATCACTGGGTGCGACTGGATTATTCACCGAAAAAACTCCTTTGGCTCCTAATAGTCCATATTCAGCAAGCAAAGCAGGCGGAGACTTGCTAGTACGTGCATATCACGAAACGTTTGGACTGCCAGTGAATATTACCCGCTGCTCAAACAATTATGGCCCGTACCAATTCCCGGAAAAGCTTATTCCGCTCATGATCTCCCGCGCTCTTGCTGATCAAGCGTTGCCTGTTTATGGCGATGGAATGAATATCCGTGACTGGTTGTATGTTGAGGATCATTGCAGCGCGATTGATCTGGTTATTCACAAGGGTGTGAACGGCGAAGTCTACAACATTGGCGGTAATAATGAACGTACGAATGTGCATATTGTAAACACGGTATTGCAGGAACTAGGCAAACCTGATTCTTTGATCACTTATGTTCAAGACCGTCCAGGTCATGATCGCCGTTATGGGATTGATCCAACTAAGATTATGAATGAACTGGGATGGAAGCCGAAACATACGTTTGAAACAGGTATTAAAGAAACTATCCAATGGTATCTCAATAACCGCGAGTGGTGGACCCGTATTCAATCTGGGGAATACCAAAAATACGCTGAACAGCAATATGGTGATCGTTTAGGTGACTCATTGTAATTTTGATACGGGGGTAAACTAGCTATGAAGGTACTTGTTACAGGTGCGGCCGGACAACTGGGTCAGGACGTAGTTTTACTGCTCCAGCATCAAGGTCACGAAGTGTTGGCTTGCGATCGTCAGGAGATGGATATTACTGATCTGGATCAATGTATCCAAGTTATTGGTGGGTTTGGACCAGATGTGGTTATTCATTGCGCTGCTCATACCGCGGTAGATGCGGCAGAAAGTGACATCGATGTTGCATATTTAATAAATGCAACTGGAAGCCGGAATGTAGCTCTTGCTACTGAGAAAATTGGAGCTAAACTGGTGTATATCAGCACGGATTATGTATTTGATGGTTTAGGATCACAGCCTTACCATGAGTACGATAATACAGATCCTAAAAGCATCTATGGTAAGTCTAAGCGAGCTGGTGAAATATTAGTTCAAAGCTTGTCATCTAAATATTTTATCGTGCGGACTTCTTGGGTGTATGGTAAGCATGGGAATAACTTTGTCAAAACGATGCTAAAGCTTGGTCAGGAAAAGCCATTACTACAGGTAGTGGATGACCAAAAAGGTTCGCCAACATATACAGTCGATTTAGCTCAATTCTTGCTTGAGCTTATCCAAACTGAGAAGTATGGTGTATACCATGCGTCAAATAGTGATTCTTGTACTTGGTTTGAATTTACACAAGCGATTTTTGTAGAGGCTGAGGCTATTTTGGATTTGAGTTTTACGGCCAAACTTAACCCGTGTTCTACGGAACAATTTATACGTCCTGCACCACGCCCTCGTAATTCTGTGATGGAGCATTTGTCAATACGTACAAACGGTTTTCAGGATATACGTCACTGGCGTGAAGGTTTGAGAAGCTTTCTGCTAGAACTTAAAAAGTAATAGTGGTAACATTATCCCCGTAACGGGAAGAGAACTAGGTCTTTGAATAGCCCTTATTTAGTATTAGGTACTAAATAAGGGTTAATTAATTAATGTTAACTGCCATATTAGTATTAAATATAAAGGATGAGTTATGAATTATGGAGATTATAAGCATTTGTATCCCTTGTTATAATGAAGAGAAAAGTCTTCCTATTTTTTATAATGAAATAATACGGATTGCTAAATTAATGAACGAGGTTGAATTTGAATTTGTTTTTGTGGATGATGGGTCATCTGATAACACTTTAGATATTATTAAAGATCTTGCTAATTCAGATAATCGCGTTAGATTTATATCTTTCTCACGGAATTTTGGAAAAGAAGCAGCTTTATATGCAGGTATTAAATATTCCAAAGGCGATTATGTTGCAGTAATGGATGCGGATATGCAGGATCCACCAGCACTCCTTCCTAACATGCTTAAGTCTATTAAAGAGGAAGGATACGATTGTGCTGCTACAAGAAGAAATTCTAGAAATGGTGAACCCGTAATACGTTCTTTCTTCGCAAGAATGTTTTATAGAATCGTAAAAAAAATATCAAAGGCTGAAATTATTGATGGAGCGCGCGATTTCCGACTAATGACTCGTCAAATGGTTAATGCGGTATTATCAATGGGAGAATACAATCGCTTTTCAAAAGGTATTTTTGGTTGGGTAGGTTTTAAAACCAAATGGTTTGAATTCGAAAATATTGAAAGGGTAGCTGGTGAGACTAAGTGGTCTTTCTGGAAGCTCTTTATTTACTCGATTGAAGGAATTGTCGCATTTTCTACTGTTCCGCTTGCTCTTTCTTCATTAATAGGCTTGTTTTTTTGTTTTGCTTCTTTTGTTCTTATTTTGGTTATTATCTCTAAAACTTTATTGTGGGGTGATCCTGTAACTGGCTGGCCTTCACTAGCATCTATAGTTTTTTTTGTTGGAGGGATTCAACTTTTTTGCACTGGAATTATAGGGAATTATTTGGCGAATATTTATCTGGAAACAAAAGGGCGTCCAATATATATAGTAAAACAAGAAGGATAGCATGAAAAATATAGTTGTGGAAAAGACACAAGAGGTATGTATGAAACTAACTAATAATAAGCTCATAAGGTTCCTACTCGTTGGTGTATTTAATACAATTTTGGGCGCAATTACTATGTTCCTGTTGTATAATTATTTTGGATTTGGATACTGGAGTTCAAGTGCATTGAGCTATTTATTTGGTGGGGTTATTAGTTATTTCTTAAACAAGACCTTTACTTTTAAATATGGTAACTTCGACTACAAATCATTTTTTCAATTCTTTTTAGTAAGCTCAGTATCTTATTTAGTTGGTTTTCTTATATCTAAGCGCCTTATACTAGAAATTATAAATTTACTTTCTTTAAAGTTTTCAATAGAAACTAATGAACAACTAGCAATGTTATTCGGTATGGGGTTATATACAATTTTGAACTATTTAGGACAGCGTTTATTAGTATTTAGAAAATAATCGTAAAGGATTTGACATATGATAGATCATATAAAAAAGTTTTCCAATAAATATAATGTTACATTACTGTTTATATTTTTTTCAATTATTATGTTTATAGTGAATCTACATGTGGATAGTAATATTTCAGATGATATTGAATTTAAAAAGGCTCTAACTGAGGTGAGTTCTTTTGAATTTGTCAAAAATTACTATTTAAATTGGAATGGCAGAATTATGATTAATTATTTCCTTACAAGTATAATAGTTCTAGATCCAATTGTTTGGAAAATACTAAATACCATGATTTTTATCTTGCTATTTTTAACTATGTATAAGATTGTATTAGCCATAACTGGAGATAGAAGAGAGAAAAAGACATACTTGATAATATCTATTTGCCTGTCCATTTTTTTATTACCTGATGCAGTTTTTTGGAGTGGTAGCATTTGGGTTACTGGATCTTTTAATTATCTTTGGCCTACTGCTCTTGGTTTATTTAGTTTAATCCCTATAATTTATAATTATTTCGAGAAGGAGTATAATAATAAGTTAATAATTTTTAATTTATTGGCTGGGATATATGCTGCATACTCAGAGCAAATAGCTGCGATTGTGATTACTTTTAGCACAATTCTAATTTTACTTTCTGCTCTTAAGAAAAAGAAAATACATATACCTTCTATGCTTGTTTTAGCAGTTGTCATAATTAATGCTATTATAGGTTATACAGCACCTGGGAATGTCAAAAGATTTACCTCGGAAGCTTCATTATTCCCGGAATATGAAACGTTTTCCGTGTTTAAGAAATTATTTTATGGGTTGTTTTATAGTCTTTGGCATCTTGTTAATGAGGCTAGTTCTATAATGTTTATAATCTCATTACTCATTACAATATTGATGTTCACAAAAAATAAAAGAATAATGTATAGAATAATGTCCTTAGTACCGGTGGCATATTTCGGTATACGCATAATTTCTGCAAAAAGCAGACCAGGGAATGTTACTACGGCATTTGATCAAACTCTTGAAATGTTCATTAAAAGCAATAAAATTTCTATGTTTGATAATTTATATGATCTCCCCAAAATATTCAGTGATTATAATTCAAAATCAGTAAGTATGAATGTTTCGATATTATTGGGCTTACTAGTTTTTCTTTGTATTGCCTTGTCTATTGTGAAGTTATTTGGAAATTCTAGGATAACAATTGTGAGTGTTCTCTTTTATATGGCTGCTTTAGCCTCAAGTATTGTCATTAGTTTTTCACCAACTATTTATGCCTCAGGGCATAGAGTTTTTTATGCGACTGACATTCTCTTATTAATACTACTAGCGACTTTACTTTCTGTTTTATTAAATACTATAACAGAGTCAAAAGCTCTATTTAGAATTTGGATTTATTATGAAGCTATTTTAGTTTTTCTGGCACTGAGGCATCTCACTTTTTATATCATTCTTTATTGATAAGAACAAATTTGAAAAAAAATCTTGAATAATGTCAACATCATAAAGATCTGAGGATTATCATGCTTACCAAAACCGTTAGTGTACAACTAGTAACATATAATAGTACTGATGATATTGTAGATTGTTTAAAGGCAGTCCTTGCACAGGATTATCCACTAAAATGTATTGTGATTGTGGATAATAACTCTACAGATGATACTATAGAGAAATTAAGAGGAGCATCAAGCTTTGTCGATCCTATGGGTAAACCCCTTATGGCTATCTTCCCGGATGAGGAAATCTTAAATATTGATAAAAAATCATCTGAAATCACTGACCTACAATTGTTTGTATATCAGAACTTATGTAACACTGGTTTCGCCCATGCTCACAATAAGGCTATCGGTGTCACAGATACGGACTACGTACTTGTCCTAAATCCAGATCTGATACTAGCGAAGGATTACGTATCTAGATTAGTTACACGGCTGGAGGAAAATCCTTTAATTGGCAGCGCCACAGGTAAGCTTTTGCTAAAGGCTGATCACGGATTAGTGGATAGCACTGGTCTTCGGATGAACAAAGCACGTCGTGCGTTTGACCGTGGTGCGGGTGAGTCAGCAGAACAATGGACACAGTCGGGGACAGTATTTGGTGTATCTGGGGCAGCGGCGATGTATTCTCGGCGGATGATTGAAGACGTTAGTGTTGATGGGGAGTTTTTTGATGCAGATTTTTTTGCATATAAGGAAGATGTGGATGTGGCTTGGAGAGCCCAGCTATTTGGCTGGCAGGGGTATTATGATGCTGAGGCAATTGGGTATCATGAACGTGGGTGGAAAACGTCTGGCCGTAGTACCAAACCAATGTTCATCCGGCGAATATCTTACATTAATCGCTACAAAATGATCTACAAGAATGAATCGGCTCGAACTATGCTGAAGACAATCTTGATTTCCCTTCCCTATGAAATTGCCGCTCATGGTTATATGCTTCTGAGAGAGCCGAAGTTAATCGTAGCGTGGAAATCCTTTTTCACTCAGCTCCCAGCGTTAAAAAAGAAACGAAAATATATACAGACCATCGTAAAAGAGCGAAAGAACACGTAAATCAAACAGTATCTGGAAAAACCTCCCTGAAAGGTCACCTCCTCTCAGGGAGGTTTTATGTTATAATAATTGTCGGTAGATTACTATATTTGTCAGGAGCGTTACGCAGTGAATGTAGATGTAAGCATACTTATTGTCAATTACAACACGTGTCGCCTGACGATGGACTGTATCAGGTCGGTATATGACTCAGAAACGAACTATTCCTATGAGATTATTTTGATAGACAACAATTCCCATGATGATTCGGTAGAGATGATTGGTAGAGAGTTTCCAAGTGTCATGTTGATCGCAAATAACGACAATGTCGGTTTTGCCCGTGCAAATAATCAGGGGATGGAAGCCTCATCCGGACGGTATATGCTTTTGCTCAACTCAGATACGGTGGTACGCAGGGACACGCTGGAGACGATGATCTCCTTTATGGATGGTCGGCCCGATGTTGGGGCGTCAGGGTGTAAGATTATTTTGCCAGATGGGTCGCTGGATAAAGCGTGTAAGCGAGGATTTCCTACACCTTCAGCTTCCTTCTATTATGCTTTTGGTTTCAGTAAGTTGTTTCCGGATCGACCGAAGTTTAACGGTTACCAGTTAGGTTATCTGGACCCTGATCTTGATTACCCGATAGATTGTCTGGTGGGTGCGTTTATGCTGTTGCGGCGGGAGACGATTGATCAGGTCGGCGGATTAGATGAAGAGTTTTTTATGTACGGTGAGGATTTAGACTGGTGCTATCGTATTAAAGAGGCTGGTTGGGAGATTTATTATTATCCGAAGACCTCCATCGTCCATCTCAAAGGCGGCAGTGCCAGACATAGACCGTTCAAGATCGTCTATGAATTTCACAGGGCAATGATTTTATTTCATCGTAAGCATTATAGTAGGAAGTACAACAGTATTATAAATGGAACAGTGTATGCTGGTGTTGGTGTGAAGTTTGCTCTGTCCCTTTTGCGGAATGCCCTAATCTTTCCTAAAGCAGTTCTATCACCTGCACAGAGTCTTAGCTCTGCTATGGAAACAGGCGCTCGTAAAGATAAGAATACTGAGGTGAGATTATGATTCGGCGGAATCAGAAATTTTTGACACAGCTCTATATGGTTGCTGACTTTCTTGTCATCCAACTGTCCTTTTTAGCGGCTTGGTGGATCAAGTTCAAGAGCGGATGGATGGAATCCTATAACACGCTGCCTGTAGAGTCTTACGCTTATTGGAGTATGATTTATGGCGTAGTAGCTGTCTTAATTGGTATCCTTTTATCGCTTTATTTGCCTAAGCGTAAGAAACGTTTTGTCGATGAATTTATTAAGATTTTCCAAGTGCATATCATGAGTATTTTCATCCTGCTCGGTCTAATGTTCTTCGTGAAAGAAATTGACATCTCCCGTACATATCTGGCTATTTATATGGGGTTTAATGTTCTTTCCATTATGCTTTACCGTTATGTGCTGAAGAAGATGCTTAAATCATTGCGGGAAAAAGGATTGAACCGCCAGTTCGTACTTATCATCGGCGCAGGTACTCTTGGTAAAAGATTCTACAACAATTTGGAACAATATCCTGAGCTTGGATATGAAGCCATTGGCTTTTTAGACGATTACCATACTTGGGACGGGATTGAGGAGCAACGGTATAAACCGATTCTGGGAACGGTCGATCAGTTATCCGGAATGCTGGAGATGCTGCCTGTGGACGAGGTTATTCTTGCTTTGCCACTCGATGCACATTCTAAATATTCTTCGATTATTGCGGCCTGTGAAAAAGCAGGGGTACGCACATTGATTATTCCGGATTTCTTCGATTATTTACCAGCTCGTCCTTACTTTGATAACTTTGCAGGTATGCCAATGATTAATGTTCGTGATATTCCACTGGATATGACGGGGAATAAGATGGCAAAACGTTTGTTTGATATCGTGTTCTCTCTATTCGCGATTATTATGATATCTCCCGTGATGCTGATCGTAGCTCTCGGCGTACGTCTTACCTCACCGGGACCGATTATATTCCGGCAGGAACGGGTGGGACTTAATCGGCGTAATTTTATGATGTATAAGTTTCGTTCAATGAAGATGCAGCAGGACGGGGAAGAGGATACAGGTTGGAGTACGCGGGAAGATCCTCGTAGAACTCGATTTGGAACCTTTATCCGTAAGACAAGTCTGGATGAGCTTCCGCAATTTTTTAATGTGTTACTGGGTCATATGAGTGTAGTTGGCCCACGGCCAGAACGACCATTTTATGTAGAACAATTCCGTGATGAAATTCCGAAGTATATGGTGAAGCACCATGTGCGTCCAGGAATTACGGGCTGGGCACAGAGCAATGGGCTGCGCGGGGACACTTCAATTGAGGAACGGATTAAGCACGATATTTTCTATATCGAGAACTGGTCCTTACTGTTCGACATTCGAATTATTTTCAAAACGATTCGCAACGGCTTCGTTAACAAAAACGCATATTGAGACCTGCACTTATTTAGATTTGTGAAATTTTAATAATACCCCGTTTTGCCACTGGCAGAGCGGGGTATTAAATTTCTAATCTAAACTTTGTAAAGGAAACTCACAACTATGAATAAGAAAAAGATTATTGCAACCGTAGTAATGATTGTCGCACTAATAATGATATTTGTAATAACGTTGAACAAAGAGGAAGAGCAACCCGTGAGCGGCTTTGAAGCGCACAAAATCGTTGCACATGCCATGGGGGGAATCAACGGCTATGCGTATACCAATGCTTGGGAGGCATTTGTCGCTAACTATGAACGGGGCACTCGCGTATTTGAAGTTGATTTTTTGCTATCGAAGGATGATCAGTTGGTTGCTCGGCATGAATGGACAGGCAATATGAGCAAGCTTTTAGGTCAGTTGGAGGTTCTCCCTGCTAATAAACAGGGTGTGGCACTAGATTACGAGGAATTTATGGACAGCCCCATCCTGAATATATACTCTCCCCTTGATATTGAGAAGGTGCTTGATCTAATGCAGAATTATCCAGATGCTTATATCGTTACGGATACCAAAGAAATCCAACCGGAACTTATAGAGAAGCAATTTACATTGCTGACCGAAGCGGCGCAGCGTCGGGATCCAGCGTTGTTGGAGCGGATAGTTCCACAGATCTACAATCAGCCGATGCTTGATGAGATCAATAAGGTGTATTCTTTTCCAGAAGTGCTTTACACCCTGTACCAATCTAAGGATACGGATGAACAAGTTATTGAGTTTGTTAAAAAAACAGGTGTGGATATTACGATGCCAGTTAGCCGGGCCACCAAGAGTTTTGTCAAACAGTTAAAAAATATTGGAGCTCGTGTATACGTTCATACAGTGGATGAAGAGGATGAGATTAGAGAGCTATCTCGTATGGGTGTAGACGGATTTTATAGTGATTTTGTGCCTGAAAATGATTTGAATAACCTCAGAGGTATACGCTGAAATCTTTCTCCACTCATTACAACTAATATATCCCTGCAAAGTGCTGCTTTCCTCAGATGCGTATTCAGGTACTTTGCGGGGACCCAAAATTTATATGCGAAAAAATGTTCGTATTTTTGTTCGCTTTAAATTGACACACCTCCTGTGCTGGCATAGACTAGATCTATATCTTTTGCGGCGGCAGGAGTGTTTTGTCTTGCCCAAATGACAATTAAGGATGATTCTCATGAAATCAGTACAGCAAATGATCAAACCTTGGCGGCATGTGTTTAAGTTGGACCCGGATCGTATGATTTCTGATGAGGATTTGGAGGCTGTTTGCTTGTCCGGCACGGATGCCATATTGATAGGGGGCTCTACAGGAGTAACCTATGAGAATACAGTAGATCTCTTATCAAGAGTAAGACGTTTTGAGCTGCCCTGTGCACTCGAGGTATCCGAACTTGAAGCTGCTGTACCCGGATTTGATCTTTATATGATTCCTATGGTGCTAAATACACCCGATCCAGCTTGGATTGTAGGTCATCATCGTCGAGCTATAGAGCGTTATGGATTTATGATCCCATGGGATCAGCTGCTAACGGAAGGTTACGTCGTTTTGAACAGTGATTCTTCAGTTGCGCGGATTACAGGGGCCGAGACAACCATTAATGCTGAAGAGGCGGCTGCGTATGCCCAGGTTGCGGACAAGCTGATGTCTCTGCCAATAGTATATCTTGAATATAGCGGTAGATTTGGGGAGATGGAGACAGTACGTATCGTGCGTGAGATGGTGGAGCAAGCCCAACTATTTTATGGAGGCGGCATTACTTGTGAGGCGGAGGCCGAGCAGGCAGCAGCTCTATGTGATACAGTAGTTGTCGGCAATATTATTTATCGGGATGTAGAGCAGGCAATTCGTACGGTATTAGCTGTTAAAAAGACGGTGCAAGAGCAGTTCGAGTAGCGGCTAGCTTATGGACTACTTATGATTTGTAATTTCATTTTTGGAAAGGAGCATGTTACACATGCAACTTATTAACATACAAGACGCGGTCAGCCGATTGAATCCTCCACAAAGGCAGGCTGTCGAAACTACTGAAGGACCCCTTTTGATTATGGCTGGTGCGGGCAGTGGGAAGACGAGAGTGCTGACTCACAGAATTGCCTGGCTGATTGCTAATCGAAAGGCGCCGCCTTGGGCGATTTTGGCGATTACATTTACGAATAAAGCTGCGAGGGAAATGCAGGAACGTGTATCTAAGCTCGTTGGACCTGAGGGAAGAGATATTTGGGTATCTACCTTTCACTCCATGTGTGTTCGGATCTTGCGGAAGGATATTGAGCGGATTGGATTTACCTCCAACTTCTCGATTCTGGACTCTACAGATCAGTTATCAGTTATTCGTAATTGCATGAAGGAACTGAATATTGATACGAAAAAATTCGAACCGAAAGCTGTACAAGCCATAATTAGCGCATCTAAGAATGAGTTGATAACTCCGGCGCAGTATGAGCAAAAAGTCGGTGATTATTTCGAAGGTTTAGTTGCTAAGGTTTATAAAATGTATCAAAGACGTTTGAGAAGCAATAACTCGCTTGATTTTGATGATTTGATTATGAAGACTATCGAATTATTTAAGGAAGTTCCCGAGGTTCTGGATTTTTACCAAAAGAAATTCAAATACATCCATGTGGATGAGTATCAGGATACGAACAGAGCACAATACATGTTGTGCCGCATGCTGGCAGACAGCCACCACCGCATTTGTGTGGTAGGGGATAGTGACCAGTCGATCTATCGCTGGCGTGGTGCGGATATTACGAATATTCTTAATTTTGAAGAGGATTATCCGGAAGCGAAGACGATTCTGCTAGAACAAAATTACCGTTCAACCGCTAATATCCTGAATGCAGCCAATGGGGTAATCGCGCTTAATAGTGGCCGTAAACCGAAAAAGCTGTGGACCGATTCCGAGGAAGGCGCCAAGATTAAGGTGTACCGGGCGGATTCCGAGCATGACGAAGGATATTTTGTAACCGGAGAAATCAGCAAAAATGTGAAACAAGGTCAAGCCTACCAGAATCACGCGATTTTGTATCGGACGAATGCTCAGTCACGGGTAATAGAGGAAATTCTGATCAAATCAGATATTCCATATCAAATCGTTGGCGGGATCAAGTTCTATGATCGTAAAGAAATCAAGGATCTGCTGGCGTATCTACGTTTATTGTCTAACCCTGATGATGATATCAGCCTGACGCGTATTATTAATGTTCCTAAGCGTGGATTAGGAGATACAACGGTTGGTAAGCTGGCAGCTGCGGCTGGTGAACGTGGTGTTTCTATTTTCCGAGTACTGCAAACGGTCGATGATTTGGGCTTTGCTGGACGGACGCGGAATATGCTAGTAGAGTTCTACGATATGATTGAAGCTCTGCACCGTATGGTAGAGTTCTTGTCTGTAACCGAATTGACGGAAAAAATATTGGAGATGTCCCAGTACCGTTTGGAGCTGCAAAATGAAAATACACTCGAATCACGTTCGCGGCTAGAGAATATCGATGAGTTCTTATCGGTGACGATGGAGTTTGAAAAAAACAATGAAGACAAGTCGCTGGTCTCCTTCCTCACGGATCTTGCACTTATCGCAGATATCGATAGTGTGAACGATGATGAAGAGGATCGTAGTGATGCGGTTGTGTTAATGACGATGCACAGCGCCAAAGGTCTGGAGTTCCCGACGGTATTTATCGTCGGAATGGAAGAAGGCGTGTTCCCACACAGCCGTGCCTTTCAGGACAACGACGAGCTGGAAGAGGAACGCCGGCTTGCGTATGTAGGGATCACCCGCGCGGAGAAACAACTGTTTCTCTCTTGTGCGCGGATGCGCACGCTCTTTGGGCGGACGACGGCGAACCAACCGTCCCGCTTCTTAGAGGAGATTCCGGAGGAACTGAAGGAAGATACCGTTAAGACTCAAGACCGCTTCCAGCGCGGAGGCGCGGAGGTAGGCGGTGCTTACGGCGGACGCGGCTTCGGCAGCGGTGGCCGTGGGAACTTTGGCGGCCGAGGCGGAGCCGCCGGAGCTACACCGGCAGGCGGCGGAAGCACGGCGTCAGCGGCGGCAAGCAAGAGCAGCGTGACCGTGACCTCCGGAGGCGCACAGCGTGCTACCGGAGCAGGAGCTGCAGCAGCTGGCGATTACAAAGCGGGTGACAAGGTCTCCCACGGCAAATGGGGCACCGGCACCGTTGTATCTGTTAAAGGCAGCGGGAATGACACGGAGCTGCAGATTGCTTTTCCGGCACCAGTGGGTGTCAAACGTCTGCTTGCGGGGTTTGCGCCGATTACCAAAGTGGAATAATAGCAGACAACGATTAACGAACGGATATTTAGACCACGCTAACTTTAGGAAACTTATTGACGGAGGGATGTACCTGCATGGATGCTATGCATGTGATGGAAGAGCTTGTTGCGGAATTAAATAATTATAATTACCACTACTACACGCTGGATGCACCGCTAGTCAGCGATAAGGAATACGATGTTTTATACGACAAGCTTGTAGCACTGGAGGCTGAGAGTGGCTTCGTGCTACCAGATTCGCCTACACAACGTGTAGGTGGAGAGCTGCTTAAGGGCTTCACGCCGCATCGGCATCTGGCACCGCTTTGGAGTCTGGATAAAGCACAGAATATTGAACAGCTGCGCAGCTGGAATACCCGGGTGCTCCGGTTAGTGAATGAATACAATCTTAAGAATCCAGACAACCCTCTTCCTGATCCTTGTTATGCAGTAGAACTGAAGTTCGATGGCTTAACGCTGAATTTAACCTATCGTAATGGTGTTCTCGAACAGGCATCGACGCGTGGCAATGGTGTAGTTGGCGAAGGAATACTTGCACAGGTGAAGACCATCAAATCCGTTCCATTGACGATTCCCTTCAAGGATGGGGTCATTGAGGTTCAGGGTGAAGGGATTATGAATCTGTCTGTGCTGGCTGATTATAATACAAGGGCTGCAGAGCCGCTGAAGAATGCGCGTAATGCAGCAGCAGGTGCACTGCGTAATCTTAATCCGAAGACTACTGCGGACCGCCGTTTGAACGCTTTTTTCTATAATGTAGGCTTTGCAGAAGGTGCGGAGTTCGCTGATCATCAGGAAATGATGGATTTTCTGCGGAATAACAAATTTAAAGTGAACCCATACCTGACCTACTGTAATGATTTTGATGATGTAACTGAGCAGCTTGCTGGAATCGAGGAGAGTCGTTCGAGTCTCGATTACCTCATTGATGGGGCTGTAATTAAGGTCACGGATTTCAGAATCCGTGAGGTGCTTGGATACACTGACAAGTTCCCACGTTGGGCAGTAGCTTATAAATTTGAAGCCGAAGAAACGACGACCGTGCTGGAGTCTGTTAGCTGGAATGTAGGTCGTACAGGTAAAGTGACTCCGCTGGCTCGGGTTGAGGCTGTAGAGCTTGCTGGAGTTACCGTTCAGAACTGCACCCTGAATAATGTGGGTGATATTGAGCGCAAAAACTTGAAATTCGCCTTAGGTTCGCGGGTCTTTATTCGCCGTTCCAATGATGTTATCCCAGAAATTCTCGGCAAGGTAACAGAGGAGAATGACGGTGGAGAGATTATTTTCCCTGAGGATTGTCCAGCTTGTGGATATCCGTTAGAAATGCGCGGAGCACATCTTTTCTGTAACAATAAACTGAATTGTAGGCCGCAGATTATCAGTCGGATCACCCACTTTGCTTCGCGTGATGCGATGGATATTGAGACATTCAGTGAGAAGACGGCGGGTCAGCTCTATGATGAGCTTAATGTACATGACTCTGCGGATCTGTATGAACTGAACTTTGAGCAGCTCGTACAGCTGAACCGTTTTGGTGAGAAAAAAGCACAGAATTTGCTGCAAGCTTTAGAAGATAGCAAAGGTAGAGATCTTGCTTCATTTCTCTTTGCGTTAGGGATCCCTAACACAGGTAAAGCAACGACGAAGATGTTGGCTGATCATTTCCGCGATCTGGATGCCGTGATGCAGGCCAAAGCCGAGGAGCTCGCTGAGTTACCAGACATTGGTGGGATTGTCGCCGAGAGCATTGTCAGCTTCTTCGCAGATCCAGTTGTAGTAGCTAATGTTTCCCGCTTGCGGGCGTTGGGTGTGGAAGCGAAGGCTCCTGAGGCGCCACGTCCTGTTAGTACCGATTCCTTCTTTAGTGGCAAAACGGTCGTATTGACCGGTTCCTTGCAAAAGCTTACCCGAGATGAAGCAGCTGAACGTCTGGAAGCACTCGGAGCAAAGGTGTCCGGAAGTGTGTCCAAGAAGACAGATTTAGTTATCGCTGGTGAAAAAGCTGGCAGTAAGCTGGCTAAAGCGCAGCAGTTAGGCATTCAGGTCATTGAGGATGAAGATGAGCTAATTCGCTTGTTGGATATGTAAGTAACAAACTATATTCGATTCCAAAAGGTTCCGGGTTCCATTTCGTTTAAGTGCGAGAGGAGCAGGGGCCTTTTTTGCGTGGATACAACTAAACGTTTCTTTTTTAGAAAAAAATTCGGATGATCTGCTAATATATAGGCTATAGATATTTATTACTATATTTGAAAGGAAACCCTTCCTGTGAAGAGAGAAACGATATTGTTAGTAGATGATGAGAAGGAAATTGTAGAACTGTTAACGATTTATCTCTGTAATGAAGGCTATAGACTGCTAAAGGCTTATGATGGAATGGAAGCGCTGGAATGTCTGCAGAAAGAGGAAGTTGATCTAATTATTCTTGATGTCATGATGCCTAAAATGGACGGGTTAGCTGCATGTATGAAAATCCGTGAAGAGCGGAAAATGCCAATTATCATACTATCAGCCAAAAATACAGATATGGACAAAATCTCCGGCCTGAGCCTCGGGGCAGATGACTACGTGGGCAAGCCGTTTAATCCCTTGGAGATTGTGGCACGAGTAAAATCACAGCTGCGCCGTTATCACGGATTTAATAAGGATAGTAATACGTTGGGAAACGACAGCAAACTAAGCTTTGAGGATCTGACTATAGATACGTCTAAGCATGAGGTGTATGTAGACCAGCAGAAGATTAAACTGACTCCGCGGGAATTCTCTATTCTAGAGCTTTTGGCGAGACACCAAGGTCAAGTGCTTAGCTTGGAGCAAATTTACAATAAGGTATGGAATGAACCTTTTCTAGATGGCGGTAACACAGTGATGGTACATATTCGTAATCTCCGAGACAAAATCGAAATCGATTCGAAACGCCCACGTTACATACAAACCGTCTGGGGAGTTGGCTATAAATTGGACGGACCTTCCTGAAAGGATTAGGTGAGGCTTCTTGAATTCTAAATATATAACGACGATTCGCTGGAAGTTTATGTTCGCTTTTTTGCTGAGTGTGCTTTCAGGCGCTTTGCTGCTTATGGCAGGGTACCAACTCGTCAACTTTATGATCTATCTAAATCCGGCTTCAGAGTCGGCGCCCTATTCACGCATACTGCGCTGGATTATTAATCATATTGGTTCTATGCCACTAATGACAGCAGCGGGTATTATCAGCTTTTTATTATTCTTTTTTATCTACACTCGTAAAGTTGTGCTGTATCTGGAAGAGATCACGAAAGGGATTCGAGAAATTACAAGCTCCGGGATGTCCCATAGAATTGAAGTCAGAACCACGGATGAGCTGGGTGTGCTGGCTGAGAATATTAATGAAATGGCTGAGCGTTTGCAGCACTCCATAGAGGAGGAACGTAAAGCTGTAAATGCAAAAAATGACTTGATCACAGGTGTTTCCCATGATTTACGCACCCCGCTTACCTCTGTCTTGGGTTTTCTGGAATACATCGAACAAGATCGATGTCAGGAAGAAGCGGAAATACGGTATTACGTGGATATAGCCTACAACAAATCCCTGGTGCTGCGTAAACTGATCGATGATCTTTTTGAATACACACGTGTAAATAGTGGAGAGTACCCTTTGGTTATGCAGAGATTGGATTTGAAGGCTTTCATACGGCAGCTGGCGGAGGAGTCGGTTCCTGAACTAACAAAGGCGGATATGGTCTATGAGATCGAGGACGTTGCTGATGAGTTATGGATAGAGGCTTCGCCTAAAGAATTAGTACGTGCTTATGAAAATCTGATTACTAACGCGATCCGTTACGGCAGAAGCGGCGGAAAATTGGAGATAGGTTTCAGTAAAAAGGAAAAGGATGCTGTGGTCCGTATTAGCAACTTTGGAGACAGGATTGCGGAAAGTGATATCCCTTTTATTTTTGAACGATTCTATCGGGCAGAAAAGTCGCGTTCACAGCATACAGGTGGCTCAGGGCTTGGACTTGCGATTGCCAAAAGTATCATCGAACGCCACAATGGCGTTATTTATGTAGAAAGTACATCTCTTCGCACGGATTTTATTACCCGTTTCCCATTCTTCATAGAATCTTAAGAAAACTCTGGCGGGTTCTTAAGATTTGGAAGTTATCCTTGTGGCACAAGGAGGGAACTACCATGCCAAAACTTCGGACGGTTCGTATCAGCTATTTATATATTTTTATGGGTTGCGCTCTTTTGAGTGCTGCCTTTCTTTTTGTTGTCCAGCGGGCTGTCGCTTTGCTGTATTCTCATTATTCGGGCCAATCAGAAGCCTTTTTTGTCCGGCTTATTCATTGGGTTATTAATCATTTGGGTCAAACCCCTAGTGCCATCCTTCTATTTATTCTAGTCTTCGGTGGGCTGTATGTTCTTCGTTCACAGAAAATAGCTGATGATTTGCGCTCGCTAGTGGTGGGAACCTCGGAGCTGGCAGACAAAGGAGTCGCTCAGAACATCAAGGTTCTTTCTGGAGGAGAAATAGGTGAAATTGCTGCTAACCTCAATCGAATGCAAAGAATAGAAGTTCCAGATAGGGATGCAAGCTCAAAGCGGATAGAGGACACACCAGCAGTAGCTTTATTAATAAGGACTAGGGCGATACTTCGCACCCTCCGTGAGGTTGAAGAGGATGAGGCGGAAGTACATACACTTCTTGCAGCAGCGAATGATGAAGTGCGCAGTATGGAGCGGTTCCTGGAGAACCTGATTATCGAATCATGAGCAGATGGAATGCACGCACCCGGATATTGCGAGTAGGGTACCTATTATTTGATGTGAGTGTTATTAGTACGGTATTGGCGCTTTTGATTTTTTTTTATGTATACCAGTATGGGGGGATCGTACTTAACCGGCATGAGGATAGGCTGCAATTGCCAGAATCAAGCATCATCACAGCTTCAGATGGAACAGTTATACGAATGACTCCGCTACCGAGCTCGGGTTATAGGCTTACAGCAGAGCTTGAGGAGATGCCGGCTTTATTGATAAATACCTTTTTAACAGTAGAAGACCGCCGTTTTTATAGCCATCAAGGGGTCGATTATAAAGGGATATCACGCGCTTTCTTAAAAAATATCTTGGACATGAGTTTATCAGAAGGTGGCAGTAGTATTACTCAACAGCTTGCTCGCAATCTTTATTTGAACAGAGATAAGAATATGCTGCGCAAGTTAAATGAAACCTCTATTGCTTTTGCCTTGGAGCAGCGACTGACGAAACGTAAGATTTTGCAGCTGTACCTCAATCAGATTTATATGGGGCGGGGACAATATGGAGTAAAAGCAGCAGCGAAGCGTTACTTCGGCGTGTCTGATCTGAAAAAATTGGAGATCTGGCAAATAGCCACTCTGGCGGGAATCCCTAAAGGCCCCTCTATTTATAACCCAGTAGACAATAGTGCATTATCCAAAACGAGAAGAAATCTAGTGCTAAAGATGATGTTCAATCAGCGACTAATCACGTATGAGCAAATGCAGGAAGCTCTGAATAAACAATATCAGCCTCCAGCTGCGGTCGAAAATGGGGTTGTCGGAGTGTATTATGTGGATGCCGCCCTTAAGGAAGCGGCTCAGATCACAGGGAAATCCGTAGAGGAGCTTCGTACAGGCGGCTACACTATAGTTACAGGTTTGAACATCAAAGCACAGCAGGCACTTGAGCAGGCCGTTCTCAAAGAGGCTTCATTTCCACCTGACGGAAAAGATCAGCAGGTAGAAGCAGCTATGACCATAATGGATCATCGTACAGGAGAAGTAGTGGCGTTGATTGGTGGGCGAGATCAAAACGAGGGCAATTTGAACAGAGCTATTATTGATGCACGTCAGCCTGGTTCCAGCTTTAAGCCGATCATTGATTATGGACCTGCACTCGAGAGCGGGAAATTCAACTCGAGTAGTGTGCTGTCCGACCGTAAAGTTGCTTATGGCAGCTATAAGCCTGAGAACTTGAACGGTATATACCAAGGTCAGGTTACAATGAACACAGCTTTGCAAAAGTCCATCAATGCACCAGCTGTATGGCTATTGAAGCAGGTTGGAATCTCTTCTGCGCGGCAATTTGCCGCCAAATTAGGAATTGTACTGACGGAGGAGGACAATCATTTATCTATAGCTTTGGGGGGGCTTCATAATGGGGTTTCTCCACTAAAAATGGCCCAGGCCTACAGTGTCTTTGCTAGTGGAGGCAAATTTAATGCGGCTCATATGGTGCGCTCCATAACGGATTCAAAAGGGAAGGTCTTGTATACTCATCCCTCTGAATCACGTCAGGTAATCTCGCCGCGTACCGCAGAAGCGATGACGGCTATGTTACGCAATGTTGTTAATGAAGGAACAGGGAAAAAAGCGCAGATGAACAGACCAGTAGCGGGAAAGACCGGTACGACCCAATTGGACTTGGCTGGCGTGAGCAAGAAAGCCAATCGGGATCTTTGGTTTGTAGGCTATACTTCGGAGTGGACAGCTGCGGTATGGATGGGTTTTGATCGTACGAATCAGGATAATTATATGACTGAAGGCAGCGGGAAGGCTGCCGCTCTATTTTCTACAGTAATGAGTAAAGCCTTAAGTGATCATTGAGAAGTTATTGCGCCGCCCATTCTTCTAATTTCTCATCTCTAGGAAGCAGCAAGGCAAGAAACCCAAGCAGCGGGAGGAAGCCGCAAGCGATGAACACTTTAGCAATCCCGATATTATCAATGAGGTTGCCGAGGACTAATGAGCCGATCCCGCCGAGTCCAAAAGCAAGTCCCGTGATCAGACCTGAAACTGTGCCAATGTTGCCTGGATATAGCATTTGAGCATAAATGACGGTAACCGAGAAGCTGGACAGAAGTATGAAACCGCCAATCAGCAGCAATACAGCCGCCCATAATGGACCTACAAAGGGTAGAGCAAGCGCAAAGGGGACGGTTCCGACCATTGACAGTAAGATGAGATTACGCCGTCCAAAACGGTCAGCCAGCGGACCCCCAAAAAATGTACCCACTGCGCCAGCAGCCAAATACATAAAAATATAGATTTGGGCTTTATCCAGTGACATTTGATATTTGTCCATTAGATAGAAGGCGTAGTAGCTACCGATAGAAGCGCCATACCAAGACCTAACAAAGACTAGGAATACAAGAATAATCGTTGCTGTTCGTATGCTTTTTCGGCGGGTGGGGTCGATTGCTCGTGCTGTTGATTTTTTATGAAAGGTATAACCGGCATCTAGCATTTCTCTATACCAGCGAGCTACATAGGTCTGAACAGCGATTCCGGCAGCCGCGACGATCGTGAAGCCTAGGGCACCAATCTGGCCAAAGGGGATGAATACCCATTTCGTAAGCATTGGACCAAGGGACTGTCCAGCATTGCCGCCCACTTGAAAAATAGATTGCGACAATCCCTTTCGCTGACCTGCGGCCATATGAGCAACACGCATACCCTCTGGGTGGAAGGTGGCTGAACCGAATCCGATCAGGATAACCGAGAATAAGACCAGAAAATAGCTATTGGCATAAGCCAATAGAAGTACACCTAAAAATGTGCTGCACATACCTAGTGGTAATAATATAGGACGGGGTTTACGGTCTGCAGCATATCCAATGACGGGTTGGATTACTGATGACGTCATATTTAAAGCGAATGAGATCCATCCAATCTGGGCGAAAGAGAGCAGTAGATTATCTTTGAGAATAGGGAAGATTGCTGGAATGACTGCCTGTATAGAATCATTAAATAAATGAACAAAACTGACAGCTAACAAAATTTTATAAATCGTTGCCTGCTGCAGATTACGCTGCTCTTTGTCCTTGCTGTCTACCGTGGACGCAGCGTCTGTAGGTTTGGTCTTCATTTTGACTCCTCTCTGTACTGATAGTTAGAAGGTAAGATTGGCGAATACGATAAATTCTATTTAGCCACAAATAATGGATGAATGGTATCAATTTGTGTTGTATCGAAGTTATTTATACGAATGATTTTTTTATTTCAAAAAAAGCTTGCAAACTCAATGACAGCATGGTATATTATCTCTTGTGCTTACGACGCATCGCACATACGAAACACAAGCGATGAAAAAATAAGTTGACAAGATAGAAACAAACATGATATACTCTAATTCCTGTGCAAGAGACATTGGATGTCGAAATGCCAGGAGCAAGTTCTTTGAAAACTGAACAAATGGAACGCGTTAATTTTTAAAAAGATTCATTTAATGAATCGTCAGTTTCAAAATGAGCACATCGCTCTTTTCAATACTAATTGGAGAGTTTGATCCTGGCTCAGGACGAACGCTGGCGGCGTGCCTAATACATGCAAGTCGAGCGGAGTTATTTTGAAAGCTTGCTTTCAAAATAACTTAGCGGCGGACGGGTGAGTAACACGTAGGCAACCTGCCCTTCAGACTGGGATAACTACCGGAAACGGTAGCTAATACCGGATAATTTCTTTTTTCTCCTGAGAGAAGAATGAAAGACGGAGCAATCTGTCACTGAGGGATGGGCCTGCGGCGCATTAGCTAGTTGGTGGGGTAACGGCCCACCAAGGCGACGATGCGTAGCCGACCTGAGAGGGTGAACGGCCACACTGGGACTGAGACACGGCCCAGACTCCTACGGGAGGCAGCAGTAGGGAATCTTCCGCAATGGGCGAAAGCCTGACGGAGCAACGCCGCGTGAGTGATGAAGGTTTTCGGATCGTAAAGCTCTGTTGCCAGGGAAGAACGTCCGGTAGAGTAACTGCTATCGGAGTGACGGTACCTGAGAAGAAAGCCCCGGCTAACTACGTGCCAGCAGCCGCGGTAATACGTAGGGGGCAAGCGTTGTCCGGAATTATTGGGCGTAAAGCGCGCGCAGGCGGCTATTTAAGTCTGGTGTTTAAACCTTGGGCTCAACCTGAGGTCGCACTGGAAACTGGGTGGCTTGAGTACAGAAGAGGAAAGTGGAATTCCACGTGTAGCGGTGAAATGCGTAGATATGTGGAGGAACACCAGTGGCGAAGGCGACTTTCTGGGCTGTAACTGACGCTGAGGCGCGAAAGCGTGGGGAGCAAACAGGATTAGATACCCTGGTAGTCCACGCCGTAAACGATGAGTGCTAGGTGTTAGGGGTTTCGATACCCTTGGTGCCGAAGTTAACACAGTAAGCACTCCGCCTGGGGAGTACGGTCGCAAGACTGAAACTCAAAGGAATTGACGGGGACCCGCACAAGCAGTGGAGTATGTGGTTTAATTCGAAGCAACGCGAAGAACCTTACCAGGTCTTGACATCCCTCTGAATCTGCTAGAGATAGCAGCGGCCTTCGGGACAGAGGAGACAGGTGGTGCATGGTTGTCGTCAGCTCGTGTCGTGAGATGTTGGGTTAAGTCCCGCAACGAGCGCAACCCTTAACTTTAGTTGCCAGCAGGTAATGCTGGGCACTCTAGAGTGACTGCCGGTGACAAACCGGAGGAAGGTGGGGATGACGTCAAATCATCATGCCCCTTATGACCTGGGCTACACACGTACTACAATGGCCGGTACAACGGGAAGCGAAGCCGCGAGGTGGAGCCAATCCCATCAAAGCCGGTCTCAGTTCGGATTGCAGGCTGCAACTCGCCTGCATGAAGTCGGAATTGCTAGTAATCGCGGATCAGCATGCCGCGGTGAATACGTTCCCGGGTCTTGTACACACCGCCCGTCACACCACGAGAGTTTACAACACCCGAAGTCGGTGGGGTAACCCGCAAGGGAGCCAGCCGCCGAAGGTGGGGTAGATGATTGGGGTGAAGTCGTAACAAGGTAGCCGTATCGGAAGGTGCGGCTGGATCACCTCCTTTCTATGGAGAATCGTTCTCTGCAATGAGAACATTCAAATCGGAAGCTCAGCTTCCACAACTAATTAACGTGTATCCATTTGTTCGGTTTTGATGGAATTTGCGGGGCCATAGCTCAGCTGGGAGAGCGCCTGCCTTGCAAGCAGGAGGTCAGCGGTTCGATCCCGCTTGGCTCCACCAACAAACTTCATCTATTTGTTATGTCTATACACTTGATCCTTGAAAACTGGATACCGAAACGAATTTGCGTTTTAGAACATCTTTTAGCAACTTGTGCAAACAAGTAAATGTTATTAGTGAGATTTTTCTTCGGAAAAATCAAGGTTAAGCTAATAAGAGCACACGGAGGATGCCTAGGCGCCAGGAGCCGACGAAGGACGTGGCGAACAACGAAACTGCCTCGGGGAGCTGTAAGCAAGCTTTGATCCGGGGGTGTCCGAATGGGGAAACCCAGCTGTGGTAATTCGCAGTTACTCATACCTGAATACATAGGGTGTGTAGAGGCAGACCAGGGGAACTGAAACATCTAAGTACCCTGAGGAAGAGAAAACAATAGTGATTCCGTCAGTAGCGGCGAGCGAACGCGGAACAGCCTAAACCTAAGAGCTTGCTCTTAGGGGTTGTGGGACGTCTCACATGGAGTTACAAAGGAATATGGTAGGTGAAGAGGTCTGGAAAGGCCCGCGATAGAGGTAAAAGCCCTGTAACCTAAACTGTGTTCTCTCCGAGACGGATCCCGAGTAGTGCGGGGCACGTGAAACCCCGTATGAATCCAGCAGGACCATCTGCTAAGGCTAAATACTACCTGGCGACCGATAGTGAAACAGTACCGTGAGGGAAAGGTGAAAAGCACCCCGGAAGGGGAGTGAAATAGAACCTGAAACCGTGTGCTTACAAAAAGTCAGAGCCCGATCTATGGGTGATGGCGTGCCTTTTGTAGAATGAACCGGCGAGTTACGTTTAACATGCAAGGTTAAGCCGAGAAGGTGGAGCCGCAGCGAAAGCGAGTCTGAATAGGGCGATTGAGTATGTGGACGTAGACCCGAAACCGTGTGATCTACCCCTGTCCAGGGTGAAGGTGCGGTAACACGCACTGGAGGCCCGAACCCACGTACGTTGAAAAGTGCGGGGATGAGGTGGGGGTAGCGGAGAAATTCCAATCGAACTCGGAGATAGCTGGTTCTCCCCGAAATAGCTTTAGGGCTAGCCTCGGTATAAGAGTAGTGGAGGTAGAGCACTGATTGGGTGCGGGGTCCGCAAGGATTACCAAGCTCAGTCAAACTCCGAATGCCATATACTTATTGCCGGGAGTCAGACAGTGAGTGCTAAGATCCATTGTCAAAAGGGAAACAGCCCAGACCATCAGCTAAGGTCCCCAAGTGTGTGTTAAGTGGGAAAGGATGTGGAGTTGCACAGACAACCAGGATGTTGGCTTAGAAGCAGCCACCATTGAAAGAGTGCGTAATAGCTCACTGGTCGAGTGACTCTGCGCCGAAAATGTAACGGGGCTAAACACACCACCGAAGCTATGGCTAGATACTATGTATCTGGGGTAGGGGAGCGTTGTGTAGGGGTTGAAGGTGTACTGAAAAGAGCGCTGGACACTACACAAGTGAGAATGCCGGTATGAGTAACGAAAAGATCAGTGAGAATCTGATCCGCCGAAAGCCCAAGGTTTCCTGAGGAAGGCTCGTCCGCTCAGGGTAAGTCGGGACCTAAGGCGAGGCCGAAAGGCGTAGTCGAAGGACAACAGTTTGAAATTACTGTACCACCGTAATCCGCTATGAGCGATGGGGTGACGCAGGAGGGTAGTGACGCGGACTGATGGATGTCCGTCTAAGCAGTGAGGCTGATGTGTAGGCAAATCCGCACATCATTAAGGCTGGGCTGTGATGGGGAGCGAAAATTATAGTAGCGAAGGTCATGATCTCACACTGCCAAGAAAAGCCTCTAGCCAGGAGAAGGTGCCCGTACCGCAAACCGACACAGGTAGGCGAGAAGAGAATTCTAAGGCGCGCGGAAGAACTCTCGTTAAGGAACTCGGCAAAATGACCCCGTAACTTCGGGAGAAGGGGTGCCCCGGTAGTGTGAATAGCACGAGGGGGCCGCAGTGAAAAGGCCCAAGCGACTGTTTAGCAAAAACACAGGTCTGTGCGAAGCCGCAAGGCGAAGTATACGGGCTGACGCCTGCCCGGTGCTGGAAGGTTAAGGGGAGTGGTTAGGGGTAACCCGAAGCTATGAACCGAAGCCCCAGTAAACGGCGGCCGTAACTATAACGGTCCTAAGGTAGCGAAATTCCTTGTCAGGTAAATTCTGACCCGCACGAATGGCGTAACGACTTGGGCGCTGTCTCAACGAGAGATCCGGTGAAATTTTAATACCTGTGAAGATGCAGGTTACCCGCGACAAGACGGAAAGACCCCATGGAGCTTTACTGCAGCTTGATATTGAATTTGGGTACGATCTGTACAGGATAGGTGGGAGCCGTAGAAATCGGAGCGCAAGCTTCGGTGGAGGCGCCGTTGGGATACCACCCTGATCGTATCTAGGTTCTAACCTAGTACCCTAATCGGGTACGGGGACCGTGTCAGGCGGGCAGTTTGACTGGGGCGGTCGCCTCCTAAAGAGTAACGGAGGCGTTCCAAGGTTCCCTCAGAATGGTTGGAAATCATTCGCAGAGTGCAAAGGCATAAGGGAGCTTGACTGCGAGACCTACAAGTCGAGCAGGGACGAAAGTCGGACTTAGTGATCCGGTGGTACCGCATGGAAGGGCCATCGCTCAACGGATAAAAGCTACCCTGGGGATAACAGGCTTATCTCCCCCAAGAGTCCACATCGACGGGGAGGTTTGGCACCTCGATGTCGGCTCATCGCATCCTGGGGCTGAAGTAGGTCCCAAGGGTTGGGCTGTTCGCCCATTAAAGCGGTACGCGAGCTGGGTTCAGAACGTCGTGAGACAGTTCGGTCCCTATCTGTCGTGGGCGCAGGAAATTTGAGAGGAGCTGTCCTTAGTACGAGAGGACCGGGATGGACGTACCGCTGGTGCACCAGTTGTTCCGCCAGGAGCATGGCTGGGTAGCTACGTACGGACGGGATAAGCGCTGAAAGCATCTAAGCGTGAAGCCCCCCTCAAGATGAGATTTCCCAATTAGTAAGACCCCTTGAAGACGACGAGGTAGATAGGTTGGAGGTGGAAGTGCAGCAATGCATGGAGCTGACCAATACTAATCGGTCGAGGGCTTATCCTATACTTAGAATGCAGATTCGTTTCGGATTCAGTTTTCAGGCGATTAAGCCTGTAATACGCTTAGAAATTCATTGTCACTTCTGGTGATGAACCGAATTTCACGCGGCAGCGTCTGTTTCACAGACGCATGTTTGGTGGCGATAGCGGAGGGGTTCCACGCGTACCCATCCCGAACACGACCGTTAAGCCCTCCAGCGCCGATGGTACTTGGACCGAAGGGTCCTGGGAGAGTAGGACGTTGCCAAGCACAAATAGACCACTGTTGATAACTCGACAGTGGCTTTTTTGCGTCTATTATAGATTGTGGAAAACTTGTGGATAATTCATTGGAATTTGCAGAAAACTTACGCACATGTGGATAGATGATTAAAAGGCAAAAAATCACCGAATGGTGTGGATTAAGTACATATTTATGTAGATCTGTCAACAGAAAACCTAAGTAATACACGGGTTGCTGTGGATATAGTCAGATTTATGTGGATAGAGGGATTGATAAGTGGATAATTATTTTAACTTGAATAGGACAAGATTACAAGACTATTTTTGAAACTGCTTAAAGCTGTGGATAACTAAAAAAAGTTCGAAAAATATCCTTATAATTCGCACACAATACACTCTCTTGTTATACTAACCATAAAAGTAAATTCATAAATGGTGAGGTGAGTTTTGTGGATATCAGACAGTTGCACTCAGAAGAGTTTGATCTAAGCATGGATTTATCTGAATATGCTTTTCAATACAAGCTGCCTAGTGAGAAAAGGGCTAATGCTAAGGAAAGATTTAAAGCAGAACGCGTATGGGGTGCTTTTGAAGAAGGTACTTTGGAAGCCAAACTTACTCTTCTTCCATTCCAAGTGTACATACAAGGTAGATTAGTACCTATGGGAGGGCTCGCTGGGGTAGCGACATGGCCAGAGAATCGCAGACAGGGACATGTGGCAAAGCTCCTAGCGCATACGCTGCAAACGATGAATGAGGCGGGGCAGACATTATCTTTTCTGCATCCGTTCTTGATCCCTTTTTATCGCAAATTTGGTTGGGAAGTTTATTGTGAATATAAGAAATACTCCATTCCTGTTGCCAAGTTTCCCAAGAAGGTTGAAGTTGAGGGCAAGGTAAGACGCGGTGTTAAAGATATCGTAGTATTGGACAACTTATACAATCGTTTTGCAGTTAGATATAACGGAACACTTAAGCGTGATTTGGACTGGTGGGAGAACTCTGTTCTGGATGATGAAGGTCAGACTGCGGTATTTTATTCACAGCTTGGGGAACCTGAAGGATACGTATTATATAAGATAGAAAATAGAGAACTGGTCATTGATGAATTTGTGTTTTTGAACGAACAGGCCCGGCAGGGGCTGTGGACATTTCTTGCGAATCACGATTCAATGGTGACCGGTGCATCGCTAAAACTGGTGCCATCCGATGATATGTTACCCTTTTTGCTGCCTGATCCGCGTATAGAGCAGGAGAACTATCCTTATTTTATGGCGCGTATTGTGAATGCTAAAGTATTTGTGGAGAGTTATTCTTTTAAGCGTCACAGCAGTCAGAAGAAACAGGTTATTTATATTGAAGATAAATATGCACCATGGAATGACGGGTTGTGGGAATGGACGGTCTCCGAAGAGGGAGCAGCAGCTTTCTTGCGTATAGAGGGTGAACGGGATGCAGCTGACTTAAGCTGTGATATTGGCACGCTGACGATTCTAATGTTTGGATATAAACGCCCTGCAGAGCTGGCTCGTTATGGACTTGTGACTGGTAGTCCGACGGCTCTGGAATGGCTCGAAGAAATCATTCCGCAAGCTGAAACCGCACTTTTTGATCATTTTTAGAAAATAATTAGGCTCTCCCCTTCGAAAGATGCTGGGAGAGTTCTTTATTTCCGAATACATTCGCTGAAAAAAGTGAAAAATAAGAGAATCCTCTTGGAATTAGCACAGAATATGTTATAATATTAAAAAGTCAAAGAAAGTCAAAGTCAACGCACCTGATGGCATACAGTGCGATCCTCTGAATTCGTGAAGTTTTCTTCAGACTTATATGAATGAAGTTCACTAATGAATGTCATTAAGGATGCGGGCCGCAAGCGATATTATGAAGCTTTAAAGAGCACTGGAGGATGAGTGATGCGCAATATCTCTGATATTATTGAACAATATCTGAAGAATATTTTGCATGAAAGTCCCGAAGGTACGGTGGAAATCCAGCGAAATGACCTGGCGGACCAGTTCTCATGCGTACCGTCACAGATCAATTATGTTATTAGTACACGCTTTACACTGGAAAAAGGCTATGTGGTGGAAAGTAAGCGTGGTGGCGGGGGATATATTCGTATTCAACGTTTTGAATTGCCGCCCAACGTGGCACTGCATGCCCATTTAAACCATACTATAGGTGGCGGGATAGATCAGAACGCTGCCGAAGGGTTGATTTATCAACTGGAGGAAGCTGGTTTTCTAAGCAAGCGTGAGGCGTGTCTTATGCGCGCTGCTGTTTCTCGGGATTGCCTAACGGTTAAGATTCCATATCGGGATGAGATTCGGGCCAAGATTATGAAGGCGATGTTAATCTCTTTGTTAGGCAAATAATTGTCAATCATAAGGGAGGGGCTTTCGCTTATGCAATGTCAGGAATGTGGCGTCAAGCCAGCAACACTCCATTTCACCAAGATCGTGAATGGAGAGAAGACAGAATTTCATATCTGCGAGAGCTGTGCGCGGGAGAAGGGTGAACTGATCCCGGGAACTGCTGGAGGATTCTCCATTCACAGCTTGCTGTCCGGTCTGCTTGATCTTGAAGGGGCCGGTAAGGAAAAGACGGCTGCTACGAAGACTACGCAGAGTCTGCAATGTGAGAATTGTGGGATGACGTACTCGCAGTTTAGCAAATTGGGTCGTTTTGGCTGCAGCTCCTGTTATAAATATTTTAACAGTGCACTGGACCCGCTCTTTAAACGGGTGCATGGCAGCACTTCGCATGTAGGCAAGATTCCCAAACGTGCTGGAGCACAGATTGTGTTTAAACGGCAAATTGATGAATTGAAGCTGGAATTACAGCAAAGTATCGCACAGGAGGAATTCGAAACTGCGGCAGAGCTGCGGGATCAAATTCGCCAACTTGAAAAAGAAATGGCACAAGAGTAAAGTCTTTGATATATAGGGGGGATATGACATGTCAAGTCTCCGATTTACTGAACAAGCGCTTAGTGATTGGATGCGCTCGGGAGGCAGTCACTCCGAGATTGTAATTAGCAGCCGTATGCGTATTGCACGTAATTTAGAGCATCTTCCATTCCCTATGCTTGCTTCCTTAGAGCAATCGGAAGAAGTATTAGAGCTGCTGGCCCCTGTGTTTCATGGGGAAACTGCTGCCGAATTCGGATCTTTTCAACTGATAAAGCTTGCTGAAGTGAATGAACTGGACAAAAAGGTATTGGTCGAGAAACATCTCATCAGTCCTAATCTGGCTAATGATTCACGTGGCGCAGCTGTGATATTAAATGAAGATGAGTCGGTCAGCATCATGATTAACGAAGAAGACCATCTGCGGATCCAATGTCTGTTCCCGGGTCTTCAGGTAAGAGAAGCATGGGAACGTGCGACAGCCATCGATGATATCTTCGAATCAGCTGTTAATTACGCTTTTGATGATAAAAGAGGATACTTGACCAGTTGTCCCACCAATGTGGGTACAGGGCTGCGTGCCTCAGTAATGCTGCATTTGCCAGCACTAGTAATGACCCAACAGATCAATCGCATATTGTCAGCAGTGAATCAAGTGGGATTGACTGTAAGAGGAATTTATGGTGAGGGCAGCGAAGCAGTAGGGAACATCTTTCAAATTTCCAATCAGATTACTCTCGGTCAAACGGAAAGTGAAATCATCGAGAACCTTCACAGTGTAGTCACCCAGATTATAGAGCATGAACGAAATGCCCGTGAAAGGCTGCTGGTAGATTCCGCTTTAAGAATTACAGACCGAGTGAAAAGATCTTATGGGATTTTGTGTTATGCAGCTCTAATGGAGCTTAAAGAATCCGCACAACGGCTGTCTGATGTGAGACTTGGGGTCGACCTTGGCATACTGGAAGGCCCTTCGATTTCCGTGCTTAATGAGCTTAACGTTAAGACACAGCCAGGATTTCTGCAAAAAATGTTCGGTGACGAGATGAACGCTACTGAACGGGATATGTATCGGGCGAAACTGCTCCGAGAAACACTGGGAACACAACATTAATATAGATATTTATTATTCATGGAGGTGCAGGAGATATGATGTTTGGAAGATTTACGGAACGCGCACAAAAAGTGCTAGCGCTAGCGCAGGAAGAAGCTGTTCGTTTAGGACACAACAATATTGGCACAGAACATATTTTGCTAGGACTTATTCGTGAAGGAGACGGCATTGCTGCTAAAGCATTAATCGCTTTGGGTCTGGGTCTTGAGAAAATCCAGGATGAAGTGGAGACACTGATTGGCAGAGGCCAAGAACAACCTACGAACATTGCTTATACTCCTCGCGCCAAAAAAGTAATCGAGTTGTCGATGGACGAAGCCCGCAAGCTGGGACATACGTATGTCGGCACTGAGCATATTCTGCTAGGACTTATTCGTGAAGGAGAAGGTGTCGCGGCTCGTGTGCTTAATAACCTCGGCATCAGCTTGAACAAAGCTCGTCAGCAAGTGCTTCAGCTTCTGGGAAGCAGCGAGGCTGCATCCAGTCATAGCGGAACACCTGCTAATGTCAGCACACCGACTCTAGACGGCCTAGCACGCGATTTGACGGCTTATGCGAAGGATGGCAACCTGGATCCAGTTATCGGTCGTAGCAAGGAAATTGAACGTGTTATTCAGGTACTGAGCCGCCGGACGAAGAACAACCCCGTGTTGATAGGTGAACCTGGGGTTGGTAAAACAGCTATTGCTGAAGGCTTGGCCCAAAAGATCATTAATAATGAAATTCCAGAAACACTGCGCGACAAACGCGTAATGACGCTCGATATGGGTTCTGTAGTGGCTGGTACTAAATATCGCGGTGAGTTTGAAGACCGCCTCAAGAAAATCATGGATGAGATTCGCCAAGCGGGGAATATCGTACTCTTTATCGATGAGCTTCATACGCTGATCGGTGCTGGTGGCGCAGAAGGTGCTATTGATGCATCTAACATTCTTAAGCCGGCTTTAGCCCGCGGAGAACTTCAGTGCATCGGTGCGACTACGCTGGATGAATATCGTAAATATATTGAAAAAGATGCAGCTTTGGAGCGTCGTTTCCAACCAATTACGGTGGATCAGCCATCTCCAGAAGAAGCGGTACAAATTCTATTTGGACTTCGCGATCGTTATGAAGCACATCACCGTGTGAAAATTACGGATGAAGCTATCGTGGAAGCTGTAAAGCTGTCTGATCGTTACATTCCGGATCGGTTCCTGCCGGATAAAGCCATTGACCTTATCGATGAAGCAGGGTCTAAAGTAAGGCTTCACTCTTACACTATCCCGCCAAATCTGAAGGAACTAGAAATGCGCTTGGATGATATCCGCAAGGAGAAGGATTCCGCTGTTCAGAGCCAAGAGTTTGAGAAAGCGGCTGCCCTGCGTGATACGGAGCAAAAAATCCGTGAAGAGCTTGATACGACTAAGAACCAGTGGAAAGAAAAACAAGGACGCACCGACTCTGAAGTTACACCTGAAGATATCGCACAGGTTGTCGCAAGCTGGACGGGGATCCCTGTAAGCAAGCTGAAGGAAGAAGAGACCGACCGTCTGCTTAACATGGAAGCTCTGTTGCATGAACGAGTGATTGGTCAGGACGAAGCTGTTAAGGCTGTCAGCCGGGCATTGCGCCGGGCGCGTGCGGGTCTTAAAGATCCGAAACGTCCAATGGGCTCGTTTATCTTCCTCGGTCCTACGGGTGTAGGTAAAACTGAGTTGGCACGTGCGCTTGCTGAAGCTATGTTCGGCGATGAAAATGCGGTCATTCGTATTGATATGTCGGAATACATGGAGAAGCACTCCACGTCCCGTTTAGTTGGTGCCCCTCCTGGATATGTCGGCTATGAAGAAGGCGGCCAATTAACAGAGAAGGTACGTCGTAAACCATACTCTGTAGTACTGCTTGATGAAATTGAAAAAGCGCATCCGGAAGTATTCAACATTTTGCTGCAAGTGCTTGAAGATGGTCGCCTTACCGACTCTAAAGGCCGGGTAGTTGACTTCCGTAATACACTTATCATTCTGACCTCTAACGTAGGTGCACAGGCAATCAAGAAGAATTCGACGCTTGGATTCACGGCTGTGCAAGATGCAGGAGCAGAATACGGCAATATGAAGGGCAAGGTTATGGAAGAGCTCAAGAAGAGCTTCCGTCCAGAGTTCTTGAACCGGATCGACGAAATCATCGTCTTCCACTCACTCGATGAGAAACATATCGCTGAGATCGTTACGTTGATGTCTGATGAGCTCCGCAAGCGCCTGCGTGAATATGATGTTGATTTCGTACTCACGGATGCAGCCAAGGCCTTCTTGGCTAAAGAAGGTTATGACCCAGCCTTTGGTGCACGTCCATTGCGCCGGGCAATTCAGAAGCATATTGAGGACCGTCTTTCTGAGGAATTGTTGAGAGGAAATATCCAAAAGGGTGATTCCCTCAATATTGATGAGGTCGGCGGAGAACTTGTGGTGACTAAAGTGGACGCTCCAGTAGCGCCAGCGCTTGAAAAAGAAGTAGAATCCGAATAAAATAAACAAGGCTTTCGCTCCTGATTTATAGAGGAGCGGAAGCTTTTTTTATTGGAAATAGATCAATTTAAAATATACATTTAATGCAAATACCGAATGACCTTTCGTTAAAGGGGTAGAAATGGTAAACTTTCATTAGAAGAAAATGATCCGAATTGTAAACAGTTCGGACCGTAAGGAGAACAAATGGCTAAAGCAAAAACAAAATTTTTTTGCACCGACTGTGGATACGAATCGCCAAAATGGTTCGGGAAATGCCCAGGGTGCCAGGCTTGGAACTCCATGGTGGAGGAAACGGAAAGCGTAGTCAAAACACAGGGAATGAATGCCCCTATTTTTCATAGTAAAGAAAAGGCACAGTCGATCATAAGTATAGAAAGTGACAAGGAACCGCGCATACTGACAGGTATAGGTGAGCTTAACCGTGTTCTCGGTGGGGGGATCGTACCAGGATCGCTGGTACTAGTAGGGGGAGACCCAGGAATCGGTAAATCTACGCTCTTATTACAGACCTCGCACGCCCTTACAACACAGGGATTGCGAGTACTGTATATCTCGGGCGAAGAATCGGTAAGGCAAACTAAGCTGCGCGCGGATCGCCTCGATGCGTTGTCAACGGAGCTTTATGTACTATGTGAGACAAATATGGAAAGCATAGAAGAAGCGATCGAACAAATCCAGCCGCAATTTCTTGTCATCGATTCTATTCAGACCGTATTTATGCCAGAAGTAACGAGTGCGCCAGGCAGCGTGACCCAGGTTCGGGAGTGTACGACAAGATTTATGCGTATCGCTAAGATTCGTGGAATTGCAACAGTTCTCGTTGGTCATGTTACCAAGGAAGGGGCTATTGCTGGACCACGGATGCTTGAACATATGGTGGACTGCGTGCTGTATTTTGAGGGTGAGCGGCATCATACGTATAGACTTTTGCGGGCTGTAAAAAACCGCTTTGGCTCTACGAATGAAATCGGCATTTTCGAAATGGGTGAAGCGGGGCTTACCGAAGTAGAGAATCCATCGGAGCTCTTTTTATCGGAACGTCCGCTTGGCGTGGCTGGTTCTACTGTGGTGGCAAGTATGGAGGGAACTAGACCTGTGCTTGTAGAACTTCAGGCACTTGTTGCTGCCACCCACTTCCCTTCCCCACGGCGAATGTGCACAGGCATGGATCACCAGCGGATGGCACTTATTATCGCTGTACTCGAGAAACGGATGGGCATGTTCCTGCAGAATCAGGATGCATACCTGAATGTTGCCGGGGGAGTAAAGCTGGATGAACCGGCGATTGATCTAGCTGTAGCTATTAGTATCGCCTCCAGTTTTCGTGATATTTCAACAAAACCTTACGACGTTTTCTTCGGAGAAGTAGGACTTACCGGTGAGGTAAGAGGCGTTTCGCGCGCGGAAATGCGCGTTAAGGAGGCCGCAAAGCTTGGCTTCCGGCGGGTGATTATGCCTGAGAAGAGCATGAAGGGATGGAAGCACCCGCAAGATATCCAGATTATTGGCGTCAGTACCGTAGCAGATGCACTATCGGTCGCGTTAGATTAGGGGGCACAGGGATATGAAAGAATATAACCAATTAGAGAATATGAATGATCTGCTCAGACTGGCGGCACCGGGTACACCTTTTCGGGAAGGTTTGGAGAATGTGCTGCGCGCTAAGACAGGGGCACTTATTGTCGTAGGGTACAGTCCTGAGGTGATGGACGTAGTGGATGGCGGATTCTCCATTAACTGCGATTTTTCGCCCAATTATTTATATGAGCTAGCTAAAATGGACGGAGCTATTATTCTAAGCGAGGATTTAAAGCGTATATTGTATGCTAATACACAACTTATACCGGATTCCTCTATCTCATCCATCGAGACGGGGATCCGTCACCGGACCGCGGAGCGGGTAGCGAAGCAAACGGGTAAGCTGGTGGTTTCCATTTCACAACGCCGCAATATCATCACGCTTTATCAAGGCTCGATACGTTATGCACTCAAAGAGATCGGCGCAATTTTGGCAAAGGCTAACCAAGCGATTCAGACACTCGAGAAGTATAAAGCAGTGCTCACGCAAGGACTGACGAATTTGTCAGCTTCAGAATATGAGGGCATTGTTACCGTTGCTGAAGTAGTGGGTGTTATCCAGCGTGTAGAGATGGTTCTGCGCATAAAAATGGAGATCAAACGTTATATCAACGAATTGGGCAACGAAGGACGCCTGATCAGCATGCAGATGGAAGAACTGGTTGGAAATACAGAGGAAGAAGCATGGCTTCTATACAGAGACTATGCTAAGGAAGAGCAGGAGGATAAAATCCGTGAAATTATCGCCGGTCTCAAACGGATAAGCGATGATGATCTGATGGATGACAACCATATTGCCCGTATACTGGGTTATTCTTCTACGGCCATTACCTCTGAAGAAGTGGTGACTCCACGTGGTTATCGCCTGCTTAACAAAATTCCGCGGCTTCCGAATGTGATCATTCACAATCTGGTGGAGCGCTTTGAAATGCTGCCTAATTTGATGTCCGCAAGCATTGCTGAATTGGATGAAGTGGACGGAATTGGGGAGGTGCGGGCCCGTAATATTCAGGATGGGCTCAAACGTTTACAGAAGCAAGTTCTTATTGACAGGCAAATGTAAATAACATACAATCACGTAATATTGGGGACGTTAAAGGCCAAAGTTAGAAAATTGAGGTGAAGAAATGATACAAAAATCAATTCCGAGTCTTTTTACGATAGGTAATTTGATGCTCGGAATGTTTGGTATCATGATGGCGTTTGACGGTAAGATTAGCATGGCCGCTATCATGGTTATTATTGCTATGCTGTTAGACGGCTTAGATGGTCGAGTAGCTCGCGCTCTAAAATGCGAAAGCGAATTTGGCAAGGAGCTGGACTCCTTATCTGATGTCGTTTCTTTCGGAGTCGCACCGGCCGTTATTTTGTACGTCTCAAGCCTGCAGGATTTAAACTCTGCATTAGGCTGGACAGTAACTGCGATTTTTCCGGTGTTTGGTGCTTTGCGCTTAGCCCGTTTTAATGTTCGTCCGGGGGTTCCGGGTTATTTTATCGGTTTGCCAATTCCTGCTGCAGGTGGTGTACTGGCCACATTAGCTCTTTTTAATAAAGATGTTTCGGCTCCGTTTATGATCGTTGCTACACTGCTCTTATCTTATTTGATGGTCAGCACTGTTAAATATCCTAATTTCAAAAAGATTGGATTGCCGAAAAAAGCGGTGGTTGGAGCGCCAGTGGTTATTGTTGTTGCAGTGGCTGTAGCTGTTGTGTTCCCAGAGCAAATCGCTAAGCTGATCTTTGTCTTACTTGGAATTTACGCATTATACGGCTTTAAGCAAAATATTGATCGGTTGACAGCCAGACGCCGTCATCGTCGTCGTAGCCGTTCAGAGGATAAAGTGTATCACTCCAAGAACGGTTAATCGGTCCATAAGGTAAGGTAACTGAATAAATTATGACCAAAGGTTTTGTCTTCCCTAAGGGATGGCAAAGCCTTTTTGCATTTCCAGCGCTACCCCAAGTTTATCGTCTTGAAAATTGGAACATACTGGTGAGGAATAGATCCATTTAGGATGAATAAAAAGGAGGTGCGTTAGGTTATGTGGAAAAAAGTGATTTTGTCTTTTGCCTTAATATGTGGTGCTTGGTCAGGTTTTTCGCTATACCATGCGCTCGAAAGAGGATTCCCCAAGGGGATGGAAAAGCTGGGTGAAAGCTTACCTGTAGAAGGAAGCATTTTATTTACGGTGCTGGGTGCCATTATTTTTTTGTTTGCGGGGTCTTTATGCGCGGAATGGGGAGGTTCAAAACTGCGGGAGGCGGTTCACTACTGTTCGCGTATTCCAATGAATGAATTAGCTGCAAGTGCAGCTGGGCTTACAGGGGGGCTTCTGTTATCTCTCCTGTTATACCCTGCAATGATCTGGCTTGGGAAAGCTGGGCAGCTGCTGCAAGTGCCGGCTACGTTAGCTTTTGGATATCTGGGGCTGCGGATCGGTTTGGAGAAAAAAGAGGAGCTAGCTGCACTGTGGACATCTGGACGCTGGGGTCAAGCGGCTGAGCCGGAAGGCCGCGGGCTTGAGGAACATAAAATCCTCGACACAAGTGTTATTATCGATGGAAGAATCGCTGACATTTGTAAGACGGGATTTATTGAGGGAACCATTGTCATACCTGAATTCGTACTAGAAGAGCTCCAGCATATTGCTGATTCTTCGGATTTGTTGAAGCGGAACCGGGGACGGCGTGGGCTTGATATTCTAAACAAAATTCAAAAAGAGCTTGATGTGAAGGTATTGATCTATGAGGGAGATTTTGAAGAAATCTCTGAGGTTGACAGTAAGTTAGTGAAGTTGGCGAAGGTACTGCAAGGTAAAGTAGTCACTAATGATTTCAACTTAAATAAGGTTTGCGAATTGCAGGGCGTTTCCGTTCTGAATATTAACGATCTGGCGAATGCTGTGAAGCCAGTAGTGCTGCCCGGTGAGGAAATCGTAGTTCAGGTCATTAAGGATGGCAAAGAGCACGGACAAGGGGTAGCCTACTTAGACGATGGAACGATGATTGTTGTAGAGGGCGGACGGGAATATATCGGGACTACGATGGAGGTTCTGGTCACTAGCGTGCTGCAAACTTCGGCTGGCCGAATGATATTTGCTAAGCCAAAACTTTTGGAAAAAGCGCAATAAGTGAAGATAAAGTGTATGGGGACTGTCCTATGGGTTGGAAATGCCCGCCAAACACGTTATGATGGGATTATACGTGAAAGACAGGAGCCAGATTAATGTCAAACAGTGTGGGCGTCGTCATTGTGGCGGCAGGCAGAGGAACGCGAATGGGAACTGCGGAGAGCAAGCAATATTTGTTACTGCAGGGGAAGCCGATTATCGTTCATACGCTGGAGGTATTCCAGCAGCACGAATTGATCTCTGAAATCGTGCTCGTAACCGGTGAAGAGGATGTTGAACGCTGCCGGGAATGGATACAGCTCTATAAGCTGGACAAGGTTAAGGCTATAGTAACTGGTGGATCTGAGCGTCAGCATTCCGTACATAAAGGGTTGTTGAAACTTACGACACAGTGGGTAATGGTACATGATGGTGTTCGTCCGTTTGTACAGCCGAATGAAATTGAGGCTTGCTACGAACGAGCGAAGCAGATGGGTGCTTCGGTTCTTGCTGTACCCGTCAAGGATACGATCAAACAGGTGGATAATGAAGGACAAGTACTGTCTACGCCGGATCGGCGAAGTCTGTGGGCGATTCAAACCCCGCAGACTTTTCGTCTTTCTGATTTGCTGAAGGCTTATGCAGCGGCGGAACGGGATGGCTTTCTGGGCACCGATGACTCCAGCTTGGCGGAGCGTGCGGGGATTCCGGTTTCTGTGGTAGAGGGAAGCTACAGAAATATTAAGATTACGACACCTGATGATTTGGATTATGCAGAATTCACAGAAAGAAACAGGGGAGAGGGACAATCATGATCGCTGTAGGACAAGGATTTGATGTGCATCAGCTGGTAGAGGGCAGGCCTTGTATTATTGGGGGAGTTACGATTCCTTACGAAAAAGGATTGCTTGGGCATTCCGATGCAGATGTACTGCTGCATGCAGTTAGTGACGCGATTCTAGGCGCACTTGGACTTGGTGATATCGGCAGACATTTTCCGGATACAGATCCAGCCTTTAAGGACGCAGATAGCTTGAAGTTATTAGAAGAGGTATGGGCACTTGCTCGTGAGCGAGGATATAAGCTGGGAAATATCGATTCAACAATTATCGCCCAAAAGCCTAAGATGGCTCCATACATTCCACAAATGACCGAGATTATCGCACGTGCGCTTAATGCCGACCCGTCCAAGGTGAATGTTAAAGCTACTACAACTGAGCAGCTTGGTTTTGCCGGACGCGGCGAAGGAATTGCCGCACAATCTATTGTCTGTCTACTCCAAGATGTGATATCATCTTGAGATGGTCTAAGTAGTAAATTAAGTTCAACCATATGAAGCGGAGGGAATACAATGACGGATGAAGTCCGGGTGCGTTACGCACCGAGCCCTACGGGACATTTACATATAGGTAACGCCAGAACGGCGCTGTTTAACTATCTGTTCGCCCGTAATAAAGGCGGTAAATTCATTATCAGAATTGAAGATACAGACGTAAAGCGCAATGTCGCTGGTGGTGAAGAGAGCCAGCTTAAGTATTTGAAATGGCTGGGTATGGATTGGGATGAGAGTGTTGATGTGGGCGGAGAGTACGGACCTTATCGTCAGACAGAACGTCTTGACTTATATCGTGTACATTGGCAGGATTTGCTGGACAGAGGTCTGGCTTACCGCTGCTATTGCACAGAGGAAGAGCTGGAAGCGGAACGTGAAGAACAGACTGCCCGCGGAGAAACGCCTCGTTATTCTGGCAAACATCGTGATCTGACTGAAGAGCAACGTCTAGCTTTTGAAGCTGAGGGACGAGTTGCCAGCATTCGCTTCCGTGTGCCAGAAGATCGTACTTATGCGTTTGATGATCTCGTAAAAGGCAGTATTTCTTTTGACACAAAAGAAATGGGTGACTTTGTTATTGTGAAGAAGGACGGAATTCCGACCTACAACTTCGCGGTAGCTGTTGACGATCATCTGATGGCTATTACCCACGTATTGCGTGGAGAAGACCATATTTCCAACACACCCCGCCAGCTTATGATCTATGAAGCGCTAGGCTGGGAGCCACCTTTATTTGGTCACATGACGCTTATTGTTGGCGACAACCACAAGAAGCTCAGCAAACGGGATGAATCCGTTATTCAGTTTATCGAGCAATATGATGAATTGGGTTACTTGCCTGAGGCTCTGGTTAACTTCATTTCTCTGCTTGGCTGGTCTCCAGAGGGAGAAGAAGAGATCTTCAGTAAAGAAGAACTTATTTCTATTTTTGATGCGGACCGTTTGTCCAAAAGCCCGGCTGTATTTGATAAAAACAAGCTGGCGCATCTGAATAATCATTATATTAAGCATGCTGATCCTAAACGGATCTCTGCACTGGCTATTCCACATCTGCAAAAAGCGGGTAAAATACCTGCTGAGCTGAACGAAGAGCAACAAACATGGGCGGAAAGCCTTGTCGCGTTGTATCAAGAGCAGATGACTGCAGCTTCTGACATCGTGGCGCTATCGGAACTGTTCTTCCGCAGTCATCTAGAGTTAGAGACGGAAGCAGCGCAGGTTCTGGCTGAAAGCCAAGTTCCTGAGGTATTGTCTGCTTTCCTGGCTAAAGTTGAAGCCTGTCAGGATTTCAGTGCAAGCAACATGGCTGTTCTGATTAAGGAAGTACAGAAAGAAACAGGTCATAAGGGCAAAGCACTCTTTATGCCAATTCGTGTGGCTCTGACCGGACAAACGCACGGACGTGATCTTAATATAACCATTGCTTTGCTCGGCAAAAATCGCGTTATCGAACGTTTGAAATCACAAATTAAGGGCGCTTAAGGTCGTATTTCATACGACTAAACCCCCTTGTCAGTATCTTGTCTTTTGCGCTAAGATAGAATTATATGATAATAGCTGTGATCAGGAGAAGTACGTCCATTGAAGACAATTGCCAGAGAGAATAACCGAGAAAGGGACACCCTTTCGGGCTGGGAGTTATTCATTTGTCCGGGGCAGAACATGCGCCTGTGAGCTGCACGGTTGAATGACCTTTTTAAGGCTCATTAGATCGCGCCGGGAACGTCGCCGTTAATGATGCCAAGTGGAACGAAGAAATTCTGCCGTTTGTTACAATAGCGGCTCATTTGATTCGTTCAAGCAGAGTGGAACCGCGGTTAAACGTCTCTGCAGCATTATGCTGCAGGGGCGTTTTTTGTCTAAATATAAGCAAAAATAATTTTCATACAATACTCTTTGTCTTATATTTCTACGAGATAACAAACCAAGCGAACACTCACAGCATATGTATGATAAGGATGATGGGCCTGGAGACAATACCTTTCTTGTGTACCTGTAAACAGGAGATAAGGAAGTTAAGAAGAGAGGAACCGTGATGTTTAAGCATATTAAGTCGGACATTCGGGCGGTATTTGATAACGATCCTGCTGCCCGCAGCTGGTTCGAGGTTGTCTTCACATATGCCGGCTTGCACGCCATTTGGGGTCACCGGATCGCCCACTCTTTTTTCAAACGCCGCTGGTATACAATGGCTCGTATGGTTTCGCAGTTTAGCAGATTTATGACTGGTGTTGAGATCCATCCCGGAGCTGTCATCGGAAACAGGCTGTTTATCGACCATGGTATGGGGATTGTTATTGGAGAAACCTGCGAAATCGGTGATGATGTTATAATCTATCAAGGGGTTACGCTTGGAGGAACCGGAAAAGAAAAAGGTAAGCGACATCCCACGGTTGGCAACAATGTAGTTATTGGTTCCGGTGCGAAGGTTTTAGGATCTTTTCGTATTGGTGACAATTCAAATATAGGTTCGAATGCTGTTGTGTTGCGTGAAGTGCCTAACAACAGTACAGTAGTAGGGAATCCAGGTCGTGTGGTAAAACGTAATGGAGAACGGGTATCCGATCGGCTCGATCATACGAAGATGCCTGACCCGCTTGTCGATTCACTGCGGTTTTTGCAGAAAGAAATCGAAGAAATTAGGGAAAAGCTTGGCGCAGAAGATAAACAAAAAACCGCACAGCGGATAGCAGAAGCTCAGCAGTATATTGGTGACTATGAAATTTAAGCATCCCGGTATTAAGGAATCCGGAAGAACAGAAAGGGCTGGAATAAGGATGGCTTTACAAATATATAACACAATGACACGCAGCAAGGAGCAGTTTGTGCCCCAGGAGCCGGGCAAAGTTAAGATGTATGTGTGTGGTCCAACCGTTTATGGATATATGCATATCGGAAATGCTAGACCTATAATTGTTTTTGATATGGTCCGGAATTACTTGGAGCAGTTAGGTAATGAGGTGCGTTATGTTACGAATTTCACGGATGTTGATGATAAACTGATTCGCAAAGCCGAAGAAATGAACACTACTGTAGCAGAGGTAGCGGAAACTTTCATTGCTGCTTACCGTGAGGATCTGGAAGGGCTTGGTGTTAAACCGGCAACCTTGAATCCCCGTGTAACGGAAAGCATGGAACTGATCATTGGATTTATTAAAGAGCTTGAGGAAAAAGGATACGCATACGAAAGCGGCGGCGATGTATATTACCGCACTTCAAAATTTGAAGACTACGGTAAATTATCTCGTCAGAATCTGGATGAGCTGCAGTTTGGTATCCGTGTTGAGGTGGACTCACGTAAGGAAAAACCAGAGGATTTTGTGCTTTGGAAAGCAGCCAAACCTGGTGAAGTGCACTGGAGTAGCCCTTGGGGAGACGGACGTCCAGGCTGGCATATTGAATGCTCGGCTATGGCGCGCGAGTTCTTGGGAGATACGATTGATATCCATGGTGGTGGACAAGATTTGCAGTTCCCACATCATGAATGCGAATGCGCTCAGACTGAAGCTCTGACTGGTAAACCACTCTCTAATTACTGGATGCATAATGGATTCATCAACATTGGTGATGAGAAAATGTCGAAATCGCTCGGTAATGGCTGGCTTGTAAAAGACATCCGTGAGCGTTTTAAAGCAGGAGCTATCCGCTATTTCATGCTATCGACCCATTACCGCAACCCGCTGAATTTCTCAGAGGAATCTATGACTTCCGCCGAAAAGAGCGTTGAACGGATCACGCTTGCAGAGAGTAACGTTAAACATCGGCTTGAACTCGCTGCTGATGGTGCTCAAGGTGAAGTCAACTCAGAGATTAATGATAAGCTGTCGGCTATAGTGGCCAATTTCCATGCTAGAATGCAGGATGACTTTAATACGCCTGATGCGATCACAGCTATGTTCGACTGGGTGAGCCTGGCAAACCATACGCTTGCGAATAACGAGGCTGCTCCTGCTGATTTTGCTGCATTGCAGCAAGCTTTTGGCGAAATGAATGCTGTGCTGCGTTTGACGCCTGAACTGGAAGAGGAAATTGCAAGTGAAGAAGTTGAACGGTTGATCGCCGAGCGGGTTGAAGCTCGTAAGAATAAGAATTGGAGCCGGTCTGACGAGATCCGTGATGAATTAGGCCGCTTGGGCATATTGCTTGAGGATACTCCACAAGGAATGCGGTGGCGTCGTAAATGAGTGAGGAACGCAAGTTTGATAACGGATGGTTTCCTTATGAGCCTTCCAAACCTGCGCGACTACTTTCGCCTATTGTTCTAGCTTATGTAGGAGATGCTATCTATGAGGTGGCTGTTCGCCAGTATTTAGTATCTCTTCCGAATTTGCGTCCGAACCATTTGCATCGTTCTGCTACAGGGCTGGTATCCGCTAAAGCACAGTGTGCAATTCTGAACTTTTTGGAGCCTAGTCTCACGGAAGAGGAGAAGGATGTCGCCCGTCAGGGGAGAAATGCGAAATCGGGAAGTGTTCCTAAGAATGCGGATGTGCTTGAATACCGTCATGCTACAGCTTTTGAGTGCTTGATTGGTTACTTGTACTACACAGGACAACAGGAGAGAATAGAAGAAATTGTGCACAAGGGTATACAGTTTATGTTGAAACAGCCGTGATAGGCTTTGGCGAAATAGAAAATAGGAGAAGTGAACATGGAAGAAGAATTGAAGAATGAAGAGGAAATATTGGCAGGGAAGCATTCTGTGCTTGAAGCGCTTCGTGCTGGTCGTACATTAAATAAAATTTGGATTGCAGAGACAGCCCAGAAGCATCTGACAGCACCCATCGTTGCCGAAGCCCGGAAAGCGGGAATTGTCATTCAGCATGTGGACAAGCGTAAGTTGGATCAACTGGCACCAGGTGTGCAGCATCAAGGGGTGGTTGCACAAGCAGCACCATTTGCCTATGTTGAAGTGGATGATTTGTTAGCTATAGCAGAAGCCAAAGGAGAACCGGCATTCCTTATTTTGCTTGATGAAATTGAAGATCCTCATAACCTGGGCTCGATTCTGCGGACGGCGGATTGTACTGGAGTACATGGGGTAATCGTACCTAAACGCCGTTCGGCTCAGATAACTGCGACCGTGTCCAAAACATCCGCGGGTGCTGTGGAGTATGTTCCGGTTGCCCGGGTTACAAACCTGGGTCAGACCATTGACCGTCTAAAAGAGCAGGGAGTCTGGGTAGTAGGAACAGACGTGGATACCGATCAGAATCTATACCAATCCGATATTTTCACGGGTCCGGTAGCTGTTGTAATCGGCAATGAGAATAAAGGAATGGGACGCCTGATTCGTGAAAAATGTGATGTGCTTCTTAAGCTGCCGATGGCCGGAAAGATCAATTCATTAAATGCCTCTGTCGCCGCAGGAGTCATTATGTATGAAGTGATACGCCGCCGGCAACAGCAGGGATAGCTATGGCCGACTGGCGCGATGTGCTGCTTGTGGATGGATATAACATGATCGGTGGCTGGCCGGAACTTGTGGCACTGTCCCAGATTGGTATGCAGGAAGCACGCGACCGCTTGATGGATTTGCTGGCAGATTACCAGGCTTTCTCTGGACGAAGAGTTATTGCTGTTTTTGATGCATACCGTGTTCCGGGGTTGGGAAGGTCTTTTGTCCAGGGTAAGGTCCAGGTGTACTTCACCAAGGAAAAAGAAACCGCAGATGAATGCATTGAGCGACTGGTTGGGGAATATAGCAATCGGCGCCGGCAGATCTATGTGGCTACGAGTGATTTTATAGAGCAGCATATTATTTTTGCACAAGGTGCATTGCGAATTTCGGCAAGGGAATTGCATCTGGAAATTGAAGAGAATCAAAAACAAGTAAAAAAAGCTATCGAACCTGGCGGTGTCAGTTCTACTCGTCATTCTTTGGAAGACAAACTGCCTCCCGATGTGCGCAGTAAGCTGGAAAAATGGCGCAGGCAGTGAGATCGAGGAAGAATCAGGAAATATTTTATTCCAATTTATGCTATTCTAGATTGATTTTGGACAAACTCCGGTTGACGGTGGAAGGTAACATAATATATACTGATCCTATATTTCGCGAAGTAACGATGTGTCTTGCGTTGCAGCCGGGGGGATTCTTGGTGAGTGTCGACCTCAAGGAAATAATGCTGTCTGAGTATGATTTCATAAGTGATGAAGATATTGTCGAGGCTTTCCGTGGTGGCGACAGTGGCGCATTAGAACACTTGATTAATAAATACCGTAACTTTGTACGTGCTAAAGCCCGCTCTTATTTCTTGATCGGGGCAGACCGTGAAGATATTGTACAAGAAGGAATGATTGGTCTATACAAGGCTATTCGTGACTTTAAAGGTGACAAGCTCTCTTCATTTAAGGCTTTTGCTGAGCTCTGCATTACACGACAGATTATAACGGCTATTAAGACGGCCACTCGTCAGAAACATATTCCGCTGAACTCTTATGTTTCCTTGGACAAGCCCATTTATGACGAAGATTCTGATAGAACACTTATGGATGTCATTTGTGGAACACAGGTTCTAGATCCAGAAGAGCTAATTATTAATCAAGAAGAATTCATTGGTCTTGAAGATAAGATGGCGGAGATTCTAAGTGACTTGGAGCGCAAGGTTCTGATGTTGTATTTAGACGGAAGATCCTATCAAGAGATTGCTGAAGATCTTAAGCGGCATGTGAAGTCTATTGATAACGCTCTACAACGAGTAAAAAGGAAATTAGAAAGATATCTAGAAGTACGTGACAATTGATGATATAATGAACAAGAGAGGGCTCGGACATCGAGTTCTTTTTTTTAGTCTTTTTGAAATCACTCGGATAGAATTAGGTGCTTGCACCATAAATTTCTATTTGAGCCGATTTTAGTCGTTGCCGTTGAAGGTAGGTTTATACACAGACGGAATACCCCATAATGGTAAGGAAGACAGCGAAGTGTGAGGAAGAGATAGACCCAAAGACAGGGTACGGCCATATGACTACTAAACCCGGAATTACCCAGTGCAGAACGGAATTCTTTCGTTGACACAGACCTTGACATTATGCTAAAGTGTTTTAGGTAGGCCTAAATTCGCGGCTTTTTTTTAGGATCAATATTTGCGTCTTCTAATGTGAATTAGAAGGACGTCTCGGGAGGTGCACATCATGCGGGTAATTATCACTTTGGCTTGTACAAGTTGCAAACAAAGAAACTATGCGACTACCAAAAACAAGCGAAATCACCCCGACCGCATGGAGATGAAGAAATTTTGCAAGTATTGTAACTCGCAAACTCCTCATCGCGAAACCAGATAGTCTGTGGAGGTGTAGTCGGCATGAAACGTAGTTTCAAGTCTATGTTTTCCTTTTTCACTGAGAGCTGGAGTGAACTCAAAAAGGTTCGCTGGCCAAGTCGTAAAGAATTGACCAACTATACATTGATCGTTCTCGGTACGATTGTAGTTGTCGCTATTTACTTCTGGGTTCTGGACATCGGTATTTCCGCTGTGATTGAAGCGATTATTTAGAGAGGTCCCAGGTGGCTTGATATGGAAAAAAGATGGTATGTCGTTCATACCTATTCTGGGTATGAGAATAAGGTCAAAGCCAATTTGGAAAAGCGCGTTGAGTCCATGGGCATGGAAGACAAAATATTCCGCGTTCTTGTTCCTATGGAAGAAGAAATCGTAAACAAAGACGGTAAGAAAAAAACCGTTATGCGTAAAGTTTACCCCGGATATGTTTTGGTGGAAATGGTTCAGACTGATGATTCCTGGTATGTTGTCCGCAATACTCCGGGCGTTACTGGATTTGTTGGTTCGACAGGCTCAGGGTCTAAACCAACAGCTTTGCTTCCGGAAGAGGTAGAACAAATTCTGAAGCATATGGGCATGGTTGAACCTAAAGCGAAGATTGATTTCGAAATCAAGGAATCCGTACGTATTATGGTTGGTCCGTTTGCGAATTTTGTGGGCTCCGTGGAAGAAATTTTGGCTGACAAGAGCAAGATCAAAGTGCATGTTAACATGTTTGGACGGGAAACCCCGCTAGAGTTGGATTTCACTCAAGTGGAGAAAATATAACATAAGCTAGGGTTTCTTGTGGGAGAGCGCTATTGGCGTTCGAAGACCACTATTTTTGCAAGGAGGTGTCACTCATGGCTAAAAAAGTTATTAAAATGGTGAAACTGCAGATTCCTGCAGGGAAAGCGAATCCAGCGCCTCCAGTAGGTCCGGCGTTAGGTCAAGCAGGTGTCAACATCATGGCATTCTGTAAGGAATTTAATGCTCGTACTGCCGACCAGGCTGGCTTGATCATTCCGGTTGAAATTACAGTATTTGAAGACCGTTCCTTTACTTTCATCACTAAAACTCCTCCGGCTGCTGTTCTGCTTCGCATCGCTGCTAAAGTAGAAAAAGGATCCGGCGAACCAAACAAGAAAAAAGTAGCAAAAATCGGCCGCGCTGCGGTACGTGAAATTGCTGAAACAAAAATGCCTGACCTTAACGCTGCAACTGTTGAAGCTGCAATGCGTATGGTTGAAGGTACTGCCCGCAGTATGGGTATCACAATCGAAGACTAGTAGTTTTCGAAGAATCGGTCATTCGTGACCCGCAAGTATGTGGGAGGAATTTCCGCTAACACCACAAAGGAGGAACATTTTCATGGCTAAACATGGTAAGAAATACCAAGAAGCTGCTAAGCTGATCAACAGCGAAGCAACTTACGAGCCTTCAGAAGCTGTAGAGCTTGTGAAAAAGGCAGCGACTGCTAAGTTCGACGAAACCGTTGAAGCAGCAGTTCGTCTGGGTGTAGACCCGCGTAAACAAGACCAAGCAGTTCGTGGTGTTGTTGTCCTGCCTCACGGCACTGGTAAAACACAACGCGTGCTTGTATTTGCAAAAGGTGAAAAAGCGAAAGAGGCAGAAGCTGCTGGCGCTGATTTTGTTGGTGATCAAGACATGATCAACAAAATTCAACAAGGCTGGTTTGAATTTGATGTCTGCGTAGCTACACCTGATATGATGAGTGAAGTCGGTAAACTGGGTCGTCTGCTTGGTGGTAAAGGTCTTATGCCTAACCCTAAAGCTGGCACAGTTACATTCGATGTTTCCAAGGCTGTGCAAGAAATCAAAGCCGGTAAAATCGAATACCGTCTCGACAAAGCAGGTCAAATTCACGCGCCAATCGGTAAAGTGTCCTTTGATGCTGCACAATTGAACGATAACCTTAAAGCTCTTATCGACGCTTTGAACCGTGCGAAACCAGCTGCTGCTAAAGGTGTATACCTTAAAGGCATCTCGATTTCTTCCACAATGGGACCTAGCGCTCGTGTGAACACAACCGTCTTCAGATAATTAAGGGTTGACTCTTTGAGTCAATTTTGATAATCTATAACAGTTGTGAAACTTAAGGTATCAATCTTAACCTTGAATATGCTTACCGTAGACAGTAGGTGCCTTAGTGCTTAATTTCCTACCGAGGTGTTGTGATAGAAACAAGAAGTAACGAGCTTGCTCGTATAACTTTCGTTTTATCAAGCCTTCGTGATTCTGCGGAGGCTTTTCTACTGCCTGCGTAGGAGCGGTGAAGCTTTCCTTGGAAAGAACGCCGACACATAAATTTTCAGGAGGTGTATACATTGGCAAATGCAAAAGTAATTCAAGCAAAACAAGACGCGGTTGACGTCGTTACTGCAAAACTGCAAAACAGTCTTTCGACTGTTGTAGCTGACTACCGTGGATTGAACGTTTCCCAAGTGACTGAACTGCGTAAGCAACTTCGTGAAGCTGGCGTTGAGTTTCAAGTCCTGAAGAACACATTGCTACGTCGCGCAACTGCTGCGGCTGAGTTGAGTGAATTGGATGAAGTTTTGACTGGTCCAACAGCTATCGCATTCAGCACAACTGATGCAGTAGCACCAGCTAAAATTTTGAACGATTTCGCCAAGAAAAACGACGCTTTGAAATTGAAAGGCGGCGTAGTTGAAGGTCGTGTCATTGACGCGGAACAACTGAAAGCACTGGCTGAGCTTCCATCCCGCGATGGTTTGCTGTCCATGCTGCTTAGCGTACTTCAAGCTCCAATGCGCAACTTCGCGCTTGCAGTTAAAGCTGTTGCTGAAAAAGAAGAACAAAGCGCGTAAGCCTTTGACTCTTGCAGCATAATCAATACCACAAATAAATTTAAATATAAAATGGAGGTTCAATCATGAGTAAAGAAGCAATCTTGGAAGCAATTAAAGGCATGAGCGTATTGGAACTGAACGACCTGGTTAAAGCAATTGAAGAAGAATTCGGCGTAACTGCAGCAGCTCCAGTAGCAGCTGGCGGTGCGGTAGCAGCAGTAGCTGAAGAGCAATCCGAATTTGACGTAATTTTGACAGGCGCTGGCGCTTCCAAAATCAACGTTATCAAAATCGTTCGCGAAATCACTGGTCTTGGCTTGAAAGAAGCTAAAGATCTTGTAGACAACGCACCAAAAGCAATCAAAGAAAAAGTAAGCAAAGACGAAGCCGAAGCTACTAAAGCAAAATTGGAAGAAGCAGGCGCAGCTGTAGAAGTGAAGTAATTCCTTCTATTACTGAAAACCCCTTGAACTTGTTCAAGGGGTTTGTTTTATAAATAGAGTTAGTAGGGCGTATATACCAACTGCTAACATAATAGGAAAGGGAGGAAAGAGATGTCGCAACATTATTATTCGCAGCAGCCGGAAGTACGTCATGACAGACGTAGCATTGATACCGTACTAAGAGGCAAAAGCTTTCGTTTTACGAGCGATGCTGGTGTATTCTCTAAAGGAGACATCGATTACGGTAGCCGAGTTCTTATTGAAGCTATGATAATTCCGGACGGTTCAGCGGTGCTTGATGTAGGTTGTGGTTATGGGCCGATTGGCATAAGTGCAGCATACCTAGCTCCCAAAGGACATGTGACCATGATTGATATTAACAGTCGTGCGGTAGAACTGGCGCGTGAGAATGCTCAGCACAATGGAATCCGGAATGTTACGATAATGGAAAGCGATGTGCTCGGCGCATTGAATGAGCAGCAGAAGTTCGATGTGATTCTAACTAATCCTCCGATTCGTGCAGGAAAAGCTGTAGTGCATAAGATTTTTGAAGATGCTTATGAACATTTAAATGAGGGTGGCTATCTGTGGATTGTAATTCAGAAGAAGCAGGGCGCTCCATCAGCAGTGGCAAAACTAGAAAGCTTGTTCTCAATGGTGGAAGAAGTGGGGAAAGACAAAGGCTATCGTATTATTAAAGCGCAAAAATAAAATACAATAGGTTATTGACATGTGATAGTGATAATGGTATTATTATAAAATGTCAGTATTAAGATAGGCTCCATGTCTTTAGTTTGCTGAAATGTCAAGCAATATATTGTCGCCCGGCTAGCGCATGCCGCACGGCAAGTTTTTGCGAGTTGGTTGTCTATGCTCTAACGCAGCGAATGCTACGTGGTAATAGATAATAGCGCATAAACTATTGCTTGGTGACGTATAATATGTACGTTTTGGGCAAATCTACTTGATAAGGAGTATTTTGGTCATGGATAAATGCGCTCTTTTTTCGAAGATTTCGATAAGGGCTTTTCTTTTATTTATGACTGAATCCTTGTAGTATGGTTCCATTATACGGTTCCAAACAAGGGTTCGCAATCAATTTTTAAGTGAGTAGACATGAGGGGTGAGTAAAGTTGGCAGGACATCTTGTTCAGTATGGTCGACGCACTCGGCGGAGCTATGCGAGAATTAACGAGGTACTCGAGGTCCCGAACCTGATCGAGATCCAACAAAAATCTTATGATTGGTTTTTGGAGGAAGGATTGCGGGAAATGTTTCAGGACATCTCGCCGATCCAGGATTTCACAGGTAATTTGGTACTAGAGTTCATTGATTACAGCCTGGGTGAACCGAAATATACGGTTGACGACGCTAAAGAGCGGGACGTAACGTATGCGGCTCCTCTGCGTGTAAAGGTGCGGCTCATTAATAAAGAGACCGGTGAGGTTAAAGAGCAGGAAGTGTTCATGGGAGATTTCCCGCTGATGACGGAGACCGGCACTTTTATTATTAATGGTGCGGAACGGGTTATTGTCAGCCAGTTGGTTCGCTCTCCAAGCGTCTATTTCAGCACAAAAGTGGATAAGAACGGCAAAAAAACCTACACCGCCACAGTAATCCCAAACCGCGGAGCCTGGTTGGAACTTGAAACCGACGCTAAGGACATTATGTATGTTCGTATCGATCGGACTCGTAAAATTCCTGTTACCGTACTTTTGCGTGCTCTCGGTTTCGGTAGTGATGCCGAAATTCTGGAATTGCTTGGCAATGATGAATATATTCGCAATACGCTGGATAAAGACAACACGGACTCCACGGAGAAGGCGCTTATTGAGATTTATGAGCGTTTGCGTCCGGGCGAACCGCCGACACTAGACAATGCCAAAAGTTTGCTGGTTGCGCGTTTCTTTGATCCAAAACGCTACGACCTAGCTAATGTAGGCCGTTACAAAATCAATAAAAAGCTACACATTAAGAACCGTCTTTTCAATCAACGTCTTGCTCAGCCTTTGGTTGACGACTCTACTGGAGAAATCCTGGCAGAATCCGGCCAAATGGTCGATCGTAGACTACTTGATGAATTGATTCCGTATTTCGAAAAGAATGTTGCCTTTAAAAACTACCGTGTTACTGGCGGAGTTATGGACAGCGAAGATATTCCTCTTCAAACAATTGACGTGTTCTCGCCAATTGAAGAAGGCCGGGTTATTAAGCTGATTGCTAACGGCAACATCGACAAATCTGTTAAGCATATTACTCAAGCTGATATTATATCCTCAATCAGCTACTTTATTAATTTGCTTCACGGAATTGGCAATACCGATGATATTGACCACTTGGGTAACCGTCGTCTGCGTTCTGTAGGTGAACTCTTGCAGAATCAGTTCCGTATCGGTTTGTCCCGTATGGAGCGTGTTGTTCGCGAAAGAATGTCAATTCAGGATGCTAATGCGATTACGCCACAGGCTCTGATCAACATTCGTCCGGTCATCGCGTCCATTAAAGAGTTCTTCGGTAGTTCCCAGCTGTCTCAATTTATGGATCAGACGAACCCGCTTGCGGAACTTACGCATAAACGTCGTCTGTCCGCACTCGGACCTGGTGGTTTGACACGTGAACGCGCGGGCTTTGAAGTTCGTGACGTCCATCACAGTCACTACGGTCGGATGTGTCCAATTGAAACGCCGGAAGGTCCAAACATCGGGTTGATCAACTCCTTGTCCACCTTTGCCCGCATCAATGAATACGGCTTTATTGAAGCTCCGTATCGTTGGGTGGATCCGAAGACTGGTAAGGTGACTGAGCAAATTGACTATCTGACTGCTGATGAGGAAGATAATTATGTAGTTGCTCAGGCTAACGTGTTGATCGAAGAAGATGGCACCTTTAAAGAAGACATGGTAATCGTTCGTTACAACAAAGACTCAGACAACATTACAACGATGCCAAGTAATCGTGTCGATTACATGGACGTTTCGCCTAAACAGGTTGTATCTGTCGCTACGGCGCTCATTCCGTTCCTTGAGAACGATGACTCCAACCGCGCACTGATGGGATCTAACATGCAACGTCAAGCCGTTCCGCTTCTAATTCCAAAAGCTCCGCTGGTCGGAACAGGGATGGAACATAAATCCGCTAAGGATTCTGGCGTATGTATCGTTTCCAAGTATGACGGTATTATCGAACGTTCTTCAGCTAATGAAATTTGGCTGCGTCGCGTTGAGACTGTCGAAGGCAAGGAAGTTAAAGGCGATATCGTTAAATATAAATTACACAAATTTATGCGTTCTAACCAAGGTACCTGTATTAACCAACGTCCTCTAGCTAAAAGAGGGGACATTGTTAAGAAGGGTGATATCCTGGCAGACGGTCCTTCCACAGAAATGGGCGAACTTGCTCTTGGCCGTAACGTAGTCGTTGCGTTCATGACTTGGGAAGGTTACAACTATGAGGATGCGATCCTGTTAAGTGAAAAGCTGGTTAAGGAAGATGTATATACTTCGATTCATATCGAAGAATACGAATCTGAAGCTCGCGATACTAAACTGGGACCTGAAGAAATTACGCGCGATATTCCGAACGTCGGCGAAGAAGCTCTGCGCAATCTTGATGAGCGCGGAATCATCCGCATCGGTGCGGAAATCAGCGCTGGTGACATTCTGGTTGGTAAGGTTACTCCTAAGGGTGTGACTGAACTGACAGCAGAAGAACGTCTCCTGCACGCTATCTTTGGTGAGAAAGCTCGTGAAGTACGGGATACCTCTTTACGCGTTCCTCATGGTAGTGATGGTATTATCGTGGACGTTAAAGTCTTTACACGTGAGAACGGCGATGAGCTGCCTCCTGGTGTAAATCAATTAGTTCGTGTCTACATCGCTCAGAAACGTAAGATTTCTGAGGGTGACAAGATGGCCGGACGTCACGGTAACAAGGGTGTCGTTGCCCGTATCCTGCCAGAAGAAGATATGCCGTTCCTTCCGGACGGTACGCCAGTACAGGTTGTTCTTAACCCTCTGGGCGTTCCTTCTCGTATGAACATCGGACAGGTGCTTGAGGTCCATATTGGTATGGCCGCATTGCGTCTGGGAATTCACATTGCAACGCCGGTATTTGACGGAGCGCGTGAGTACGACGTGTTTGATACGATGGAAGAAGCAGGTATGCAGCGTAATGGTAAGACTGTACTGTATGATGGCCGTACAGGTGAACGCTTCGAACGTGAAGTTACTGTTGGTGTCATGCACATGATCAAACTGGCGCACATGGTTGATGATAAGATTCACGCCCGTTCAACAGGACCTTACTCACTAGTTACGCAGCAACCATTGGGTGGTAAAGCTCAATTTGGTGGACAGCGTTTCGGGGAGATGGAAGTGTGGGCGCTTGAAGCTTACGGTGCTGCATATACATTGCAAGAAATTTTGACCGTGAAATCCGATGACGTGGTTGGTCGCGTGAAGACGTACGAATCCATTGTCAAAGGTGAAAATGTACCGGAACCAGGTGTTCCTGAGTCGTTCAAGGTATTGATCAAAGAACTGCAGTCCCTGGGTATGGATGTTAAGATTCTTAGCGGTGACGAGCAGGAAATTGAAATGAGAGAATTGGACGATGAGGACGAGACGTCAGGCGACAAACTAAGCCTCAATTTAGAAGGTTCAGAAGTCGGAGTAGAATAATCAAGCTGGAGCTTAAAAGTTCCATTTTATAAAGGACCGCACGCCCTCTTTTGATGTAACAGTCAGGAGAGGGCAAAGCGGTACTAAATCAGGATTAGGTTAAGGAGGGTTGCTCCTTGTTGGACGTTAACAATTTTGAATTTATGAAAATCGGACTCGCTTCTCCGGAGAAGATTCGTTCATGGTCCCGCGGAGAAGTTAAGAAACCGGAAACCATTAACTATCGTACATTGAAACCGGAAAAAGAGGGTCTTTTCTGTGAGCGTATCTTTGGACCACAAAAAGACTGGGAATGTCATTGCGGTAAATACAAACGTGTCCGTTATAAGGGCGTAGTCTGCGACCGTTGTGGCGTTGAGGTTACCCGTGCTAAAGTTCGTCGTGAACGTATGGGTCACATTGAATTGGCTGCTCCGGTATCTCATATCTGGTATTTCAAAGGTATCCCAAGCCGCATGGGGCTTGCACTAGATATGTCTCCAAGATCACTTGAAGAAATTATCTATTTCGCATCTTATGTTGTAACGGATCCAGGTGAAACTCCACTGGAAAAGAAACAACTTCTGTCCGAGAAAGAATATCGTAGCTACCGTGAAAAATACGGTTACGGGTTCCAAGCCGGCATGGGTGCTGAAGCTGTTAAAAAGCTTCTTCAAGATATCGACATCGATAAAGAGCTGGAATTCCTCAAAGAAGAACTGCGTACGGCCCAAGGCCAACGCCGTAACCGGGCGATCAAACGTCTGGAAGTCATTGAAGCATTCCGTAACTCCGGCAACAAGCCTGATTGGATGATCATGGATGTTCTTCCGGTTATTCCTCCGGAGCTTCGTCCGATGGTTCAGTTGGATGGTGGCCGTTTTGCTACGTCCGATTTGAATGATCTCTATCGCCGTGTTATTAACCGGAACAACCGTCTGAAAAGACTGCTTGATCTCGGTGCTCCTGACATTATCGTGCAGAACGAGAAACGGATGCTCCAGGAAGCTGTCGATGCTCTCATCGATAACGGCCGTCGGGGACGTCCGGTAACCGGTCCTGGTAACCGTCCGCTTAAATCGCTCAGCCATATGCTGAAAGGTAAACAAGGACGTTTCCGCCAGAACTTGCTCGGTAAACGGGTTGACTACTCTGGACGTTCCGTTATCGTTGTAGGACCGTACCTCAAGATGTATCAGTGCGGACTTCCTAAGAAAATGGCGCTAGAATTGTTCAAGCCTTTTGTTATGAAAGAATTGGTTAATAAGGGCCTTGCCCACAACATAAAGAGCGCGAAACGTAAAGTTGAACGCGTAAGTCCTGAAGTTTGGGATGTACTCGAAGAAGTAATTAGAGAACACCCAGTGCTTCTAAACCGCGCACCAACACTTCACCGTCTCGGTATTCAAGCATTTGAACCGATTTTGGTGGAAGGTCATGCTATTCGTCTTCACCCACTCGTATGTACGGCGTACAATGCCGACTTTGACGGTGACCAAATGGCGGTGCACGTTCCTCTGTCTGCAGAAGCTCAAGCGGAAGCACGCATTCTCATGCTTGCATCTGGTAATATCTTGAACCCTAAAGACGGTAAGCCAGTTGTAACACCTTCCCAGGATATGGTCCTTGGTACTTTCTACTTGACCATGGATAACAAGGAAGAAAAGGGTAGTGGTATGATTCTGCGTACCGTTAACGAAGCTGTATCAGCTTACCAACGCGGAACTGCAGGACTTCATGCTCGTGTTGCTATTCCGGCTAAAGCACTTGGCAAAACATGCTTTACGGAAGAACAACAAAATGCAATGTTGATTACTACGATCGGTAAGATCATCTTTAATGAAATCTACCCAAGTAGTTTCCCTTATATCAACGAAGCAACCAAAACCAACTTGCTGCACGGCACACCAGAGAAATACTTTATCTACGAAAAAGGCGCGAACATTCGCGAGCTGATTGAATCCGCTCCAGAAGCCAGTGCTGTAGGTAAAGAATATCTGGGTCTGATAATTGCTCGTTGTTTTGAAACTTATCACACAACCAAAACTTCTATGATTTTGGATAAAATTAAACAGCTCGGATTCACTTACTCCACACGTTCTGGTGTTACAGTTGCCGTGTCGGACGTTATTGTTCCTGAGGAAAAGGTTACCATCCTGAAAGAGTCTGAAGCTAAGGTTGATGTGGTTGCTAACCAATATCGCCGTGGTTTGATCACCAATGACGAACGGTATGACCGTGTTATTGAGATCTGGTCGAAGACTAAGGATGATCTTACGAACATCCTGCTTAAGTCGATGGACCGTTTCAACTCTATCATGCTCATGGTTGACTCTAAAGCGCGTGGTAACAAATCGCAGATCACTCAGCTGGGTGGTATGCGTGGTCTGATGGCAACACCTTCAGGTCGGATTTTCGAATTGCCAATCAAGGCGAACTTCCGTGAAGGTCTTACCGTCTTGGAGTACTTTATCTCCACTCACGGAGCGCGTAAAGGTCTTGCCGATACCGCACTTCGTACCGCTGACTCAGGGTATCTGACACGTCGTCTTGTTGACGTTGCCCAGGACGTTATTGTCCGTGAAGAAGATTGTGGAACCGATAAAGGCTTCACAGTTAGTCGTATTCAGGATGGTAAAGAGGTTATCGAGGATCTGTATGACCGTATTGAAGGTCGTTACTGCTTCGAAACTGTTCGTCACCCAGAAACAGGCGAAATCATTGTTCACCGCAATGATTTGATTGACTCCGATAAAGCGGAGGCAATTGTAAACGCAGGTGTAACTAAGCTGCAAATTCGTTCTGTACTGAGCTGCCGTGCCCGTCATGGTGTTTGTAAGAAATGTTACGGACGTAACTTGGCAACTGGTAAACACGTTGAGATTGGTGAAGCAGTTGGTATTATTGCCGCACAATCTATCGGTGAACCAGGAACCCAGCTTACAATGCGTACGTTCCATACCGGCGGTGTTGCCGGTGATGACATCACTCAAGGTTTGCCGCGTATTCAGGAGTTGTTTGAAGCTCGTAACCCTAAAGGTCAAGCTACAATCAGTGAGATCGATGGCGTAATCAAGGAAATCCGTGAAACCAAAGACCGTCGCGAAATCGAGGTTCAAGGTGAAGCAGAATCCAAGACTTATTCCATAACTTATGGTTCACGTCTACGTGTTAGCGAAGGCCAAGAAATCGAAGCCGGCGATGAGCTGACAGACGGTTCGATTGACCCTAAAGAAATGCTGCGTATCAAAGGGATCCGTGGGGTACAAAACTACATTCTGCAAGAAGTACAGCGTGTATACCGTAACCAAGGCGTTGAGATCAATGATAAGCACATTGAAGTTATGATCAAGCAAATGCTTCGGAAGATCCGTATTATTGACGCAGGTGACACAAGTCTGTTGCCAGGTGCATTTGCGGATATTCATGAGTACGAAGGTGCTAACAAGGAAGCTATCTTGTCTGGTAAAGAGCCTGCTGTTGCTAAACCAGTCTTGCTCGGTATTACCAAGGCGTCTCTTGAAACTGATTCCTTCTTGTCAGCTGCATCATTCCAAGAAACTACTCGTGTCCTAACAGACGCTGCTATCAAAGGTAAAGTAGATAAGTTGCTTGGACTTAAAGAAAATGTTATTATCGGTAAGTTGATTCCTGCAGGTACTGGGATGAACCGTTACCGTAACGTTAAGCTAAGTGATCCAAATGCAGAAAGCGAACTTGAATCATTAGAGACGGTTCCTGCTGAATAAATTAGCAATCATGGTAGTGTGCTCATGTCATACCTACTCATAGGTGTGGCATGAGTGTTCTGCTGTGTATAATTTCTATAAAAATTGTTGCTGAATTTCTTGACACCATCTATTGATAATGCTAAAATGTCTAAGGTGCGTGAGTAGCCATGTTATCCTTGTTCATTGGAGGTAAAGAGAATGACTGATGATAGAGGACTACAGGATGCTCAGGTCAAGATCGGTACCAAACAAACCGTCAAGGCGGTAGAGTTGGGCCTAGCCGCAGAAGTCTATGTGGCAGAGGACGGAGATCAAAGGCTTACTTCCAGGATAGTTTTGCTTTGTAACAAACAAGGTGTTAAGATCACATATGTGGATACGATGCTGAATTTGGGCAAGGCCTGCGGAATAGAAGTTGGCGCTGCGATGGCAGCCGTCTTAAAACAATAGCTACAGAAATGTTTTTGTACTGGGGTGAACACCAGCGGCAAGAACTTTTCATTTGTCTTTTTATGAACCGCCTGGGTCTGTGGGCTTAGAGTTCTTAAATCGACTATCATTTCAGGAAGGGGGTGGCAACAACATGCCAACAATTAACCAATTGGTTCGTAAAGGCCGTCAAGCCAAAATCGAAAAATCTAAATCTCCCGCTCTTCAAAAAGGGTATAACGCCCTCAAGCGTGAGGCTACAAATTTGAGCGCTCCGCAAAAACGCGGTGTGTGCACTCGTGTAGGCACAATGACTCCACGTAAACCAAACTCAGCGCTTCGTAAATATGCCCGTGTTCGTTTGACGAACCGTCTCGAGGTAACAGCTTATATCCCGGGTATCGGACATAACTTACAAGAGCACAGTGTTGTATTACTTCGCGGAGGTAAAGTAAAGGACCTTGCAGGGGTTCGTTACCATATCGTTCGTGGTGCTTTGGATACAGCAGGTGTAGCTAACCGGATGCAAGCTCGTTCTAAATACGGTGCAAAACGTCCTAAAGCTAAGAAGTAAGATAACAATATCTGAATAATAAACATTTAAGAAAGGGGGATATCCATGCCACGCAAAGGTCCAGTTACAAAGAGAGACGTATTGCCAGATCCGTTGTATAATAGCAAGTTGGTTACTCGTTTGATTAACCGCATTATGCTGGGTGGTAAAAGAGGTGTCGCTCAAAGCATTCTGTACAATTCATTCAAATTGATTGAAGAACGTACGGGTAAAGATCCGATGGAAGTTTTCGAAGCTGCCATCAAGAATATCATGCCGGTTTTGGAAGTCAAAGCTCGTCGTGTCGGTGGTGCTAACTATCAAGTACCTATCGAGGTTAAACCGGAGAGACGTACTGCTCTGGGATTACGTTGGCTCGTAAACTACTCTCGCAACCGCGGTGAGAAGACTATGGAAGAGCGTTTGGCGGCTGAGATCATCGACGCTTCCAACAACACAGGCGCTTCTGTTAAGAAACGTGAAGATACACACAAAATGGCTGAAGCAAACAAAGCGTTCGCTCACTACCGTTGGTAGGATAAAGGTCATTCAAATAACTTATATTTTGAAGGGAGATCCATTTCATGGCTAGAGAGTTCTCCTTAAAAAATACACGTAACATCGGGATCATGGCGCATATTGATGCTGGTAAAACAACTACCACAGAGCGGATTCTTTTCTATACAGGCCGTACGCACAAAATCGGTGAAGTTCACGAGGGTGCTGCTACAATGGACTGGATGGAGCAAGAACAAGAGCGCGGAATCACGATTACGTCCGCTGCTACGACTGCTGCGTGGAAAGGTCACCGCATCAATATCATTGATACCCCAGGACACGTTGACTTCACTGTTGAAGTTGAACGTTCCCTGCGTGTATTGGATGGGGCAGTTGGTGTATTTAGTGCAAAAGAGGGCGTTGAGCCTCAGTCTGAAACCGTATGGAGACAGGCTGACCGTTATAACGTTCCCCGGATTGCATATGTAAACAAAATGGACATTATCGGTGCGGATTTCCTTAACGTAATCGAAACTATGCGTGATCGCCTTCAAGCCAATGCAGTTGCTATTCAATTGCCAATTGGTGCAGAAAGTGATTTCACTGGTATTATCGACCTAGTTGAGCAAAAAGCACACATGTTCAGAGATGATCTGGGCCAAAACATCGAAGTAACGGATATTCCGGAAGAATATTTGGCCAAAGTTGAGGAGCTGCGTCTCGAGTTGATCGAGAAAGTTGCTGAACTTGATGAGGATCTGACTATGAAGTATTTGGAAGGCGAAGAAATTACAATTCCGGAAATTAAAGCTGCAATTCGCAAAGGCGTAGTTGAAGTTAAATTGTTCCCTGTAATTGCTGGATCTTCCTACCGAAACAAAGGGATTCAGCTTATGCTGGATGCTGTTGTTGATTACTTGCCATCTCCTCTTGACGTTCCAGCTATTACTGGACATCTTGATGACGGTACAGAAGCTGTTCGTCACTCTTCGGATGAAGAGCCGTTTGCAGCTTTGGCATTTAAAATCATGACAGACCCTTATGTTGGTAAACTTACGTTCTTCCGTGTTTACTCAGGCGTACTTGAGTCCGGATCATACGTAGTTAATGCAACTAAGAACAAGCGTGAACGTATTGGTCGTATCCTTCAAATGCATGCGAACAGCCGTCAAGAAATTTCCATCGTGTATTCTGGCGACATCGCAGCTGCTGTTGGTTTGAAAGATACCAGTACAGGTGATACACTGTGTGATGAGAAGAATCCAGTAATTCTGGAATCAATGAACTTCCCTGATCCAGTTATCGAGATCGCTGTTGAACCAAAAACTAAAGCTGACCAAGATAAAATGGGTGTTGCTCTCGGAAAGTTGACTGAAGAGGATCCAACTCTTCGTGCTCACACTGATGAAGAAACAGGCCAAACAATCCTGGCTGGTATGGGTGAACTTCACTTGGACATCATCATCGACCGTATGCGTCGTGAGTTCAAAGTAGAAACCAATGTGGGTAAACCACAGGTTGCTTACCGCGAAACGTTCAAGGCACCTGCTCGCGTCGAAGGTAAATTTGTACGCCAATCTGGTGGTCGTGGTCAATACGGTCACGTATGGGTTGAATTTGAACCCCTCGAACCAGGTACTGGTAGCAAATTCGAAAGTAAAGTTGTGGGTGGCTCGGTTCCTAGAGAGTACATCGCTCCTGCACTTGCGGGTATTGAAGAACAAATGAAAAACGGCGTACTTGCTGGCTTCCCGCTAGTAGACGTTAAAGCTACCATCGTAGATGGTTCTTATCATGATGTCGATTCCAACGAAATGGCATTTAAAATTGCCGGTTCGATGGCACTCAAAGCAGCTAAAGACAAGTGTAAGCCTGTCCTGCTTGAGCCAATCATGAAAGTAGAAGTAACTGTTCCTGAGGAATATATGGGTGATGTAATGGGTATGCTGAACTCCCGCCGTGGCCGTATCGAAGGTATGGATTCCCGTGGTGGAGCGCAAATTATCCGTGCTAAGGTGCCTCTTTCCGAAATGTTCGGATACTCTACAACACTTCGTTCTGGTACACAAGGACGTGGCGTATTCTCAATGGAGCTTTCTCACTATGAAGAAGTTCCTAAATCCATTGCGGAAGAGATCGCTGCAAAGAACAAAGGCGCTGAATAATTACCAGTTTTAACTTGCCGTCCCGGGTATAAACACTCAGTCATCTAAGATTACACGTATGCGGGCGGCTCAAATATAAGGAACCCCACATTAAGGAGGAACTGTTCAAATGGCAAAGGCAAAGTTTGAACGTAACAAACCGCACGTTAACATCGGTACTATTGGTCACGTCGACCATGGTAAAACGACTCTGACTGCTGCAATCACTACTGTATTGTCCAAAACTTACGGTGGCGCAGCTATCGCATTCGATCAAATCGACAAAGCTCCTGAAGAGCGCGAACGTGGTATCACAATCTCCACTTCCCACGTTGAATATGAAACTCCTAACCGTCACTACGCTCACGTAGACTGCCCTGGTCACGCCGACTATGTTAAAAACATGATCACTGGCGCAGCGCAAATGGACGGAGCTATCCTGGTTGTATCCGCAGCTGATGGCCCAATGCCACAAACTCGCGAGCACATCCTGTTGTCCCGTCAAGTAGGCGTTCCTTACATCGTTGTCTTCTTGAACAAATGCGACATGGTTGAAGACGAAGAGTTGTTGGAATTGGTTGAAATGGAAGTTCGCGACTTGCTTAGCGAGTATGACTTCCCAGGCGACGATACTCCAATCATCCGTGGTTCTGCTCGTGAAGCTCTGCAAAACCCAGATGGCGATTACGCTAAAAAAATCATCGAAATGTTTGAAACAATCGATGAGTACATTCCACTTCCTGAGCGTCAAACTGACAAGCCTTTCTTGATGCCTGTCGAAGACGTATTCTCCATCACTGGCCGCGGTACTGTGGCAACTGGTCGCGTAGAACGCGGAACAGTTAAAGTCGGAGAAGAAATCGAAATCGTTGGTATTCATGAAGATACTAAGAAATCCGTAGTTACGGGCGTAGAAATGTTCCGTAAATTGCTGGATTCCGCTCAAGCTGGGGACAACATCGGAGCATTGCTTCGTGGTGTTGACCGTAACATGATCGAGCGTGGCCAAGTATTGGCTAAGCCGAACTCCGTTAAACCACACACTGAGTTCACTGCTCAAATTTACGTTCTGACAAAAGAAGAAGGTGGCCGTCACAAGCCTTTCTTCACTGGATACCGTCCACAGTTCTACTTCCGTACAACTGACGTAACTGGTATCATCAACTTGCCAGAAGGTACTGAAATGGTTATGCCTGGTGATAACATCTCCGTAACCGTACAACTGATCTCCCCAATCGCTATTGAAGAAGGTACTAAATTCTCCATTCGCGAAGGTGGCCGTACAGTTGGTGCTGGTAGCGTAGCTTCTATCCAAAAATAATAATTCGACTTCTATCTGCGGGTAGATTCCGAATTACAAACACCCCTGATTCTTCTTGCGGAGAATCAGGGGCTTTTTTTTATTTTTTTTTTGAGAAAGATTTATTATTCGACACCAATTGATAATAAAGCATAACAATATGATCTTTTTCTACATAATTCGTCAAATTACAACAATCGATTGTTTACAATTATACTAATCTTAGAGTAAAATGAAGGAGGTATAATAATGTAAAATAATAGGAGTTGTGGGAGGGTGTTAATATGGGGAAATGTCCTTTTTCCTTCATGCATGCGTTAACTGCACGTAATAATAATGTGGATTCTCCTGCCTCTCGTTCCTTAGACTTCAAGGATCAGAATCATGCTGTTGCGGAGTCTTTTCATAAACTGGAAGGACATGGCGAACTTAACGAGCAGATGAGGATGATTGATCTGACTGAAGCAGATCTGAACTTACTACGCAGGGTGAAACCTGTTGTTGAGCAGAATATAGACTATATCATTGATCAATTTTACAATTCTGTATTAGGTGTAAATAAACTCGAAGCTATTATTTTGGAACATAGCAGTATAGATAGGTTAAAAACTACTCTGCGTGGTCATATCCTAGAGATTTTTAATGGAAAGGTTGACGATGAGTACATAGCAAAGCGTCTAATGATCGCTAATATTCATAAAAGAGTAGGACTTGAGCCTAAATGGTACTTATCTGCTTTTCAGAATCTTCAGAACGTATTTATACGCGTTATATATAATGAAACAAACGATGACAATATACGCCTTCGAGTGGTTCAGACGGTGACTAAACTGCTTAATCTCGAGCAGCAATTGGTGCTAGAAGAATATGAGAAGGAGAATATAAGAGAGAAGGAGGAGCAATATTTATTAGTGAAAAATGAATTGAAACAAAAAATTTCAGAGTTTAGCGTTGAACTGATAGATTATAGCATCGATACTAATGCTGCTGTGAAGCAGCTAGTGGCAAGCAGCAATGAAGTAAGTAGAACATTCCAACGTACGGCTTCATCCGCTCTGGAGTCACAGGGATTAGCTGCAGATGGGCATGAACACTTGGACGATTTGACTGAGCAAATTAATCTCATATATCAGACCACCAGTGAGATGGAAGACTCGATCATTGAGTTAAGCGATTCCTCTAAACAAATTCAAAAAATTGTGAACTCAGTAAGGGAAATTGCTGATCAGACTAAAATCCTCTCACTTAATGCAACGATTGAAGCCGCAAGAGCTGGTGAGCATGGTAGAGGGTTTAGTGTGGTTGCTCAAGAAGTTAGCCGGCTTGCGGAGGATACTAAGAATACTGTGATTCAGATCGTAGAGCTAACAAATAAATCAGGACTCCTCACTCAGCAGGTTGTAGAAGAGATTCGTAAGGTGCAGGACTTAACTAAGAATGGGAAACACCAATCGGTCGAGACTAGTCTTATGTTCTCTGATATTGTAGACGCTATGCGTAGCAGTACACAGGAGATTGTAATAGTGGAAGAAGAAATAAGAACCTTAATCCAAACCATTGAGGGGATCGGAACTGCAACGGCTCAGACTGCTTCCTCCGCAGAGATTTTTAAGTCTGCGACAGAGAATCTTTAACATATATATAGTAGAAGAACAGCGCATGAAAAAAATATGCGTTGTTTTTCTATTTTCGCTTGCAATACTGCTGCCTATTATATATAATAATAAATGTTGTTCTGAGACGTTGCGATGATGTGAGAGGTTACTGACACACCCGGCCCCTTTGCCATGGGGACGAGGTCAGAAAATTTTCACGGAGTATGTCCGATACCAAATTGGGCGATAGAAGGAGGGACTAAAATGGCAAAGCAAAAAATTCGTATTCGCTTGAAAGCATACGACCACAGAATTCTTGATCAATCCGCTGAGAAGATTGTTGAAACAGCAAAACGTTCGGGTGCAGGTGTGTCCGGGCCGATTCCGTTACCAACTGAGAAGCAAATCATTACTATTCTCCGTGCGGTACACAAGTACAAGGATTCCCGTGAACAGTTTGAACAACGGACTCACAAACGTTTGATCGATATTGTGAACCCAACACCACAAACTGTGGATGCCTTGATGCGCTTGGATCTACCGTCCGGTGTAGATATCGAAATCAAATTGTAATTTTATTTTTAAGTAACTTAGGAAAAGAAAAGAGGTGTCAACATTGAAAGGTATCTTAGGAAAAAAACTCGGTATGACTCAAGTGTTTACTCCAGAAGGTAACGTAATTCCTGTTACTGTTATCGAAGCAGGACCTTGTGTAGTACTGCAAAAGAAAGACCTGAATATCGACGGATATGAAGCAGTGCAATTGGGCTTTTCTGATAAAAAAGAAAAACGCTCCAATAAGCCTGAACAGGGTCACGCCAAAAAGGCAAATGCAACACCTAAGCGCTACGTTCGTGAAATTCGCGGTGTTGATCTCGGGTCTCTCGAGGTTGGACAAGAACTGAAGGCTGATATCTTTGCTGAGGGCGAATTTGTTGACGTAACTGGTACATCTAAAGGTAAAGGTTTCCAAGGTAACATCAAACGTTGGGGACAAAGCCGCGGACCAATGGCACACGGATCGCGTTACCACAGAAGACCGGGTTCCATGGGTTCTATCCAAGCTAACCGTGTTCCTAAGGGCAAACGCCTTCCAGGACATATGGGTCACACGACTATTACGGTTCAAAAGCTTGAAATTATCAAGGTTGATGTTGAACGTAACGTATTGCTGGTTAAAGGCGCTATCCCAGGTCCTAAAAACAGCTTCGTGAAAGTTAAACAAACCGTTAAGAAATAATTATTGAAGAAAGGAGGAACATGAAATGCCAAAAGTAACACTTTTTAATATTAGTGGCAACGAAGTTGGTGAAGTGGAACTGAGCGATACAGTATTCGGTATTGAACCGAATGAGCACGTTCTACATGAAGCTGCGCTTATGCAAAGAGCTTCCCTACGTCGTGGTACACACAAAGTAAAAGGACGTTCTGAAGTTCGTGGCGGTGGACGTAAACCTTGGAAACAAAAAGGTACAGGTCGCGCTCGTCAAGGCTCCATTCGTTCTCCACAATGGAAAGGCGGCGGCGTTGTCTTCGGACCAACACCACGTAGCTATTCCTGGAAACTGCCTAAGAAGGTTCGTCGTTTGGCGATCAAATCCGCTTTGTCCTCGAAAGTACTCGAGAATGACATTATCGTATTGGATAGCTTGACAATGAATGCTCCGAAAACGAAAGAATTCGCAGCAATCTTGAACAATCTGAAAGTAGATCGTAAAGCGTTGATCGTAGCTACTAGCTATGATGATAACGTAGCACTTTCCGCTCGTAACATCCCTGGGGTGAAATTCGTAGCGGCTGACGGCATTAATGTTCTTGACGTACTGACGTACGACAAACTGATCATCACTAAAGAAGCAGTTCTGAAGGTAGAGGAGGTGTTCGCGTAATGAAAGATCCTCGTGATATTATCAAACGTCCGGTGATTACGGAACGTACTTCCGACTACATGAGCGAAATGAAATACGCTTTTGAAGTGGATATCCGTGCTAACAAAACCGAAATCAAAAAAGCTGTCGAGGCTATTTTCAAAGTAAAAGTAACAAATGTGAACACAATGCGCGTACCTGGCAAACTGAAACGTTATGGTAAATATTCTGGTTACACTCCAGAGTGGAAAAAAGCCATCGTTAAGCTTAGCCCGGACAGCAAACCGCTTGAATTTTTTGAAGCGGTAGAATAATACTCTGTTGAAGTAAGGAGGGAACTACAGTGCCAATCAAAAAGTACAAACCGACCTCTCCGGCAAGACGCGCTATGTCCGTGTCTACGTTTGAAGAAATTACAACAAACCAGCCAGAGAAATCGTTGCTTTCTCCGCTGTTCAAACATGCGGGACGCAACAACCAAGGTAAAATTACGGTTCGTCACCATGGCGGCGGACATAAACGTAAATACCGTATTATCGACTTCAAGCGGACTAAAGACGGCATACCAGGTAGCGTTGCTACAATCGAGTATGACCCGAACCGCACATCTAATATTGCTTTGATCCACTATGCTGATGGAGAGAAACGTTATATCATCGCTCCTAAAGGTCTAAGAGTTGGGGATAAAGTAGAGTCCGGTCCTGCGGCCGACATCAAAATTGGTAACAGTCTTCCACTGGAAAACATTCCAGTAGGTACAGTTATCCACAACATTGAGTTGAAACCAGGTAAAGGCGGACAATTGGTTCGTGCAGCTGGTACAGAAGCTCAATTGCTTGGTAAAGAAGAAAAATACTGTTCCGTTCGTTTGTCATCCGGTGAGGTTCGTAAGATCCTTAGCGTATGCCGTGCAACTATCGGTTCCGTAGGTAACGAAGATCACGAATTGATCAAAATCGGTAAAGCTGGACGTAGTCGCTGGCTCGGCCGTCGTCCTGAAGTTCGCGGGGTAGTAATGAACCCTAACGATCACCCACACGGTGGTGGTGAAGGTCGCGCTCCAATCGGACGTAAATCGCCAATGTCTCCATGGGGCAAACCAACCCTTGGTTACAAAACGCGTAAGAAAAACAAGGCATCTGATAAATATATCGTTCGCCGCCGCACTAAATAAGACGCTTCTGGCAAGTTAATAAAGCGCGAAGCGTCGATTCGCGGTTTGAAGAACCGGATGAAGGGAGGATTCACACATGGGTCGCAGTTTAAAGAAGGGGCCGTTTATCGATGGCTACCTGCTTAAAAAAGTTGAGGAACTGAACGAGGCTGAAAAAAAGGTTGTAGTTAAAACTTGGTCCCGTCGCTCAACCATTTTCCCTCAGTTTATCGGACATACGTTTGGTGTATATGACGGCCGTAAACACGTGCCTGTATACGTAACAGAAGATATGGTAGGTCACAAGTTGGGCGAGTTCGCGCCAACACGTACTTACAAAGGCCACGCGGGTGACGATAAGAAAACAAGAAGATAATAATAAGGTCTCTGTTTGAAAGGAGGTTAAACAATGGAAGCAAAAGCACATGCAAGATCGGTGCGAATTTCCGCTCGTAAAGCGAAACTGGTTGTTGACTTGATTCGCGGTAAGCAAGTGGGGGAAGCAATTGCTATTCTTCGCCACACTCCGAAATCCGCTTCTCCGGTCGTTGAAAAGTTGCTTAATTCGGCAATTGCGAATGCTGAGCATAACTATTCTTTGGACGTGAACAGTTTGTTCGTTAGCGAGGTTTTCGTTAACCAAGGACCTACTATGAAACGTTTCCGTCCGCGCGCCATGGGCCGCGCAAGTCGGATCAATAAACGCACGAGCCACATTACACTGGTGGTATCTGAGAAATAAGGAGGGATAACACGTGGGTCAAAAGGTAAATCCAATCGGACTCCGAATCGGTATTATTCGCGATTGGGAATCTAAATGGTATGCAGGAAAAGATTTCGGTACTCTTCTGATGGAAGACGTCAAAATCCGGGAATACCTTAAAGGCAAATTGAAGGATTCCGCTGTTTCCCATATCGAGATCGAAAGAGCGGCTAGCCGCGTGAACGTTACAATTCATACAGCTAAACCAGGTATGGTTATTGGTAAAGGCGGAGCAGAAGTAGAAGTACTTCGCAGCGCAGTTACAGCAATCGCTGGTGGCAAAAAAGTACACATCAACATCAATGAAATCAAGCACCCTGAATTGGATGCAATTCTTGTAGCTGAGAGCATTGCTCAACAATTGGAACGTCGTGTATCGTTCCGTCGTGCCCTCAAACAAGCGATTCAAAGAACTATGCGTTCTGGCGCAAAAGGGATTAAAACTCAAGTGGGCGGACGTCTTGGCGGAGCTGAGATTGCTCGTTCAGAAGGTTATAGCGAAGGAACAGTTCCACTTCATACGCTTCGTGCCGATATCGATTACGGAACGGCTGAAGCACATACAACTTACGGTCTTATCGGCGTAAAAGTATGGATCTACCGTGGAGAAGTTCTTCCCCCAGCTAAGAAACAAGCTGCTCAGGAAGGAGGCAACTAATCATGTTGGTACCAAAACGCGTAAAACACCGCAAGCAACAACGCGGACACATGAAGGGTATGGCAAAAGGCGGTACTGAATTGAACTTCGGCGAATTCGGCCTGGTTGCACTTGAACCGTCTTGGATCACTAACCGTCAGATCGAAGCTGCTCGTATCGCGATGACACGTTATATCAAACGTGGCGGTCAAGTTTGGATCAAGATTTTCCCAGATAAACCTATTACTCAAAAGCCTCTCGAGGTTCGTATGGGTAGTGGTAAAGGTAACGTTGAGAAATGGGTAGCCGTAGTTAAACCGGGCAAGATTATGTTCGAACTCGGAGGCGTGTCGGAAGAAATCGCTCGTGAAGCGATGCGTCTTGCCGCTCACAAGCTGCCTGTAAAGACTAAGTTTGTGAAACGTGAAGAATTGGGTGGTGAAGCAAATGAAAGCTAATGAACTTCGCAACTTAACCACTGCTGAGATTGAACAAAAGATCGCTGGATTCAAAGAGGAACTTTTTAATCTCCGTTTTCAATTGGCAACTGGCCAATTGGACAACCCAACTCGGATTCGTGACGTGCGTAAGGAAATAGCTCGTGCTAAAACCGTGATCCATCAAAGAGTGCTTGGGATTAGTTAAGTGAGACGGATCGCAGATCCGTATTCAGGAAGGAGGCTAACTAATGAGTGAAGAACGTAATGCACGTAAAGTGCTAATCGGTAAAGTGGTCAGTGATAAAATGGATAAAACCATCGTAGTTGCTGTTGAAACCTATAAAAAACACAATTTGTACCACAAACGCATCAAGTCTACGAAGAAATTCAAAGCACATGATGAGGGAAATGTTGCAAAGATTGGCGATACCGTAAAACTCATGGAAACTCGTCCGTTGTCTAAGGACAAACGTTGGAGACTAGTTGAAGTGGTAGAAGCAGCGGTTATCATCTAAGATAATCAAGAGAGTTTTTCCGGAAGGAGGAAATTATAATGATTCAACCATTTACACGTTTGCATGTGGCTGACAACTCTGGTGCGAAGGAACTGATGTGTATCCGCGTACTGGGTGGTACTGGACGCCGTACAGCAGCAATCGGTGATTTGATCGTTTGTTCCGTAAAACAAGCAACACCAGGCGGCGTTGTCAAAAAAGGTGATGTTGTTAGAGCGGTAGTTGTTCGTACGAAACGTTCCGTTCGTCGTAAAGATGGATCTTACATCGCATTCGACGAAAACGCAGCTGTTGTTGTTAAAGACGACAGAAGCCCTCGTGGAACACGTATCTTTGGACCAGTTGCTCGCGAACTTCGCGATAAAGACTACATGAAGATCGTTTCCTTGGCACCGGAAGTTATCTAATAAACACGGCACCAATAAGTTGAAGGTTAGTTATAGGAGGTGTAATAAATGCCTAGAGTGAAAAAAGTTCTGGAATCCCATAACAATAAACTGCACGTGAAGAAAGATGACGTGGTGCTTGTGATTAGTGGTAAAGACAAAGGCAAAAAAGGCCGTGTCATCGCTGCTTATCCTCGTGAAAACCGCGTTCTGGTAGAAGGCGTCAATATGGTGAAAAAACACCAAAAGCCGAACCAGCTGAATCCACAGGGTGGAATTATTGAGCAGGAAGCTTCGATTCATGTGTCCAACGTAATGCACATCGATCCGAAGACCGGCAAAGTAACCCGTATCGGTTACAAAGTTTTGGACAATGGTAAAAAAGTTCGGATTGCTAAAAGATCCGGAGAGATTATCGACTAATCTAGCCCTTAAGAAAGGAGGTTAAATCTTCATGGCAGCAAGAATGAAAGAACGTTTTCTTAACGAAATTACACCTGCTTTGATGCAGAAGTTTAACTATACAACTGTTATGCAAGTGCCTAAGATCGAGAAGGTTGTCATCAACATGGGTGTGGGTGACGCTGTTCAAAACTCCAAAGTACTTGATGCTGCAGTTAATGACATGCAGTTGATCGCTGGTCAAAAACCAGTAATCACTAAAGCTAAAAAATCCATCGCTGGTTTCAAACTACGCGAAAATATGCCGATTGGGGTTAAAGTAACACTGCGCGGAGAGCGTATGTATTACTTCTTGGACAAATTGTTCAACGTAACACTTCCACGTGTACGTGACTTCCGTGGTGTTTCCACTAAAGCCTTTGATGGCCGTGGTAACTACACACTTGGTCTTAAAGAACAATTGATCTTCCCCGAGATCGAATATGACAAAGTGGATAAAGTCCGCGGTATGGACATCGTTATTGTAACGACTGCTAAGACGGACGAGGAATCCCGCGAGCTGCTGGGTCAGCTGGGAATGCCTTTCGCAAAATAAAGTCGGTTAATCCATTTTCTCCGAAAATGTTTAGGAGGTGTCAGGCTAAGTGGCAAAAACTTCGATGAAAGTTAAACAACAACGTACGCCTAAGTTTAAAGTACGTGCATATACACGTTGCGAACGTTGTGGTCGTCCACATTCGGTACTGCAAAAGTTCAAAATTTGCAGAATTTGTTTCCGTGAATTAGCTTATAAAGGCCAGATCCCTGGCGTGAAAAAAGCAAGTTGGTAAGAAGTTTATAAACGGGAAGGAGGTTTACACACATGACTATGTCTGATCCTATTGCAGATATGCTTACTCGTATTCGTAACGCTAACATTGTGCGTCACGAGACGGTAGAAATGCCTGCTTCTACTATGAAGAAACAAATCGCTGACATTTTGAAGCGTGAAGGTTTCATCCGCGATGCGGAATTCGTTGAAGATAGCAAACAAGGGATTATCCGTATCTTCTTGAAATACGGCCCTAACCAAGAGCGTGTTATTTCTGGTTTGAAAAGAATCAGTAAACCAGGCCTTCGCGTATACACGAAGAGCAATGAAGTGCCTCGTGTACTCGGTGGTCTAGGAATCGCGATTATCTCCACATCTAAGGGAGTTATGACCGACAAAGAAGCTCGTCAATCAAAATCTGGCGGAGAAGTTGTCTGCTACATTTGGTAATAAACGTCACAAGATAAGGAGGTGCAACACATGTCTCGTATTGGTCGCAAACCAATCGCAGTACCTAGCGGTGTAGATGTCACTTTGGACAACGCCGTTATTACAGTAAAAGGTCCAAAAGGTTCTTTGACTCGTGAGCTTCATAAAGACATGAAGGTTACAGTTGAAAATAACGAAATTACCGTTGTTCGCCCGTCGGATAACAAATTGCATCGTTCACTTCACGGCACAACCCGCTCCGTTGTCAACAACATGGTAGCAGGTGTGACTGAAGGTTTCTCGAAATCTCTGGAACTGGTTGGGGTCGGATATCGTGCAAGCAAATCCGGAGATAAAATCGTTCTGAACGTTGGTTATTCCCACCCGGTTGAAATTACACCGGAAGCTGGTATCGAGTTCGAAGTTCCTGCGAACACGAAGATCATCGTTAAAGGTATCGATAAAGAACGCGTTGGCGCATACGCTGCTAAAATCCGTTCCGTTCGTGAACCAGAACCGTATAAAGGTAAAGGTATCAAATATGAAGGCGAGCGTATCATCCGCAAAGAAGGTAAAGCTGGTAAGAAGAAATAACCAGTTTAAACTTAATTGTAAGATACCCCGTGCATCTTAAAGTGAAGCTGTTTACGGCAAACTGAAGGGAGTGAAAGGGAAGTCATGATTACAAAAGAAGATAAAAACAAGGCTCGTCTCAAAAGACACCTGCGTGTTCGTAAGAAGATCCAGGGAACTACTGAGCGTCCACGTTTGAACGTATTCCGTTCTTCGAAACACATCTACGCTCAACTGATCGATGATGTTAAAGGGGTTACTATCGTATCCGCTTCTACACTTGATAAAGATCTGAGCGCTAATATCGGTAATGGCGGCAGCGTTGAAGCTGCAGCGAAAGTTGGCCAATTGGTCGCTGAGCGTGCTAAAGAAAAAGGCTATGCAGTGGTCGTATTCGACCGCGGAGGTTACTTGTACCATGGACGGATTCAAGCATTGGCTGATGCAGCTCGTGAAGCTGGTCTTGAATTCTAGAATAATTCTTAAAAGGAGGTTAACGACTTGCGTGTAGATCCGAACAGTTTAGAACTGACAGAAAGAGTTGTACACATTAACCGTGTTGCAAAAGTTGTAAAAGGCGGACGCCGTTTCAGCTTTAGTGCACTTGTTGTTGTGGGCGACGGCAACGGCTACGTCGGTGCTGGTATCGGTAAAGCCGGCGAAGTTCCGGATGCCATCCGTAAAGGCATTGAAGACGCCAAGAAAAACCTGATTCACATCCCAATCGTAGGAACTTCGATTCCCCATCTCGTTACTGGACACTTCGGCGCAGGACGCGTGTTGCTGAAACCAGCATCAGAGGGTACTGGCGTTATCGCTGGCGGTCCAGTTCGTGCGGTATTGGAATTGGCAGGCGTTGGCGACATTTTGACAAAATCACTGGGTTCTTCGAATTCCATGAACATGGTCAATGCAACTTTGGAGGGACTTTCCCGTCTGAAACGCATTGAAGAGGTCGCGAAACTTCGCGGCAAATCTGTCGAAGAATTGCGCGGTTAAGGAGGGGAACGTCAATGGCAAAATTGCAAATTACCCTCGTACGTAGTGTAATCGGACGTCCAGAAACACAACGTGTTACTGTTAAGACGCTCGGCCTGCGTAAACTCAACACGACAGTGGTTCACAATGACAGTCCTGCAATTCGCGGAATGATCAATAAAGTGAGTCACTTGCTATCTGTAACTGAAATTGAAGGCTAAACGCCTCGCATAAATTAACAAACATAAGGAGGTGCAAACGATGAAGTTACATGAACTTGCTCCAGCTCCTGGTTCCCGCAAAGAACGCAATCGCGTTGGTCGTGGTCCTAGTAGCGGAAATGGTAAAACTTCCGGTCGCGGTCACAAAGGTCAAAACTCACGTTCTGGCGGTGGTGTTCGTCCGGGCTTCGAGGGTGGACAAAATCCGCTCTATCGTCGTCTGCCTAAACGTGGTTTCGTCAATCCTACCCGTAAAGAGTATGCGATTGTGAACCTGGAAGATCTGAATAGCTTTGCAGAAGGAACTGAAGTGACTCCGCAGTTGTTGCTTGAAACTGGTGTTGTCAAGAATTCCAAAAGCGGCATCAAGATTCTCGGCAACGGTGAGTTGACCGTAAAATTGACTGTACAAGCAAATAAGTTCTCTCAATCTGCGGTAGAGAAAATCGAGGCTGCCGGCGGTAAAACCGAGGTGATCTAATGTTCAAGACGCTTAAGAATATCTGGCATGTTGAAGATTTGCGCAAAAAGATCCTGTTTACCTTGTTCATTCTGATTATCTACCGTATCGGTTCGTTTGTTCCGGTTCCTGGTGTGAACAAAGATGTACTGCAAACAGCAAATCAGAGTGGTGACGCTTTGATGGGACTCTTGAACACCTTTTCGGGCGGAGCGCTCAAAAACTTCTCGATATTTGCGATCAGTATTTACCCGTACATTACAGCATCCATCATCGTGCAATTGCTGTCGATGGATGTTGTTCCTAAGTTTGCTGAATGGGCTAAACAAGGGGAGCATGGGAAAAAACAATTGGCGCAAATCACTCGTTACGGTACAGTGATATTAGCCCTGATCCAAGGTTTTGCTACGTCGATAGGGTTTAACCGGATTTATGGAACTCAAATGATGCCGAATGCGACATTTGCTGATTACTTGCTGGTTGCCATTATCTTGACGGCGGGTACTTCTTTCTTGATGTGGCTTGGTGAACAGATTACCGAAAAGGGAATCGGGAACGGGATTTCGATCCTGATTTTTGCGGGAATCGTCGCCGCCATTCCGGGATATATCACAAGTACGGCTAACTCAAGTTTTATTCAGCCGGATCAGGTGTTCCTGAATATTCTTAAAGTCGTTATCGTGCTGATTGTGATTGTAGCGATTATTACAGCAGTTATCTTCGTACAGCAAGGTATTCGGAAGATTCCTGTTCAATACGCTAAACGCGTAGTCGGCAATAAAATGTACGGTGGACAGAATACACATATCCCATTGAAAATTAATGCGGCAGGTGTAATTCCGGTAATCTTCGCCGTATCATTGCTTCAGTTCCCAGTTGTTCTCTCCAGTTTCTGGTCAACACATGCCTGGGCTCAATGGATTGCTAAGTATTTAGCAACCGATGCTCCACTTGGTATGCTTCTGTATGTAGTGATGATCATTGGATTCACGTTCTTCTATACGTTCGTGCAGATGAATCCTCAGCAGATGGCTGATAACATGAAGAAGAATGGTGGGTACATTCCAGGTATCCGTCCTGGTAAAGCTACAGAGAAATATTTGACTAGAGTAATGTCTCGTCTGACTATGTCCGGCGCTTTGTTCTTAGCTTTGATCTCTGTTCTGCCGATGTTCTTCGGTGCTTTATCTGGATTGCCTAAAGAAGTTCGAATTGGCGGTACATCACTGCTGATCGTAATCGGTGTGGCATTGGATACTATGAAGCAGATCGAGAGCCAATTGATCAAACGCCATTACAAAGGCTTCATCAATAAATAGGTGATAGGTTCCGGTGAAGCTTAAGTTTTTATTCTTCCCGGCACCTATTATGCTGTTTCTTGCTTGGTGGCGAACTTTTGGGGGGAGAGAGAAATCGTGAACATTTTATTCATGGGCCCTCCTGGGGCAGGCAAGGGAACACAAGCGGCAGAAATCGTTAAAGAATTTGGTATTCCTCATATTTCGACAGGAGATGCTTTCCGTTTGGCAATCAAACAGGAAACTCCGGTAGGATTGAAGGCCAAATCATTTATAGATCAAGGTTTGCTTGTACCAGATGATGTGACCATTGGGATAGTCGAAGAACGGCTGCAGCAGTCCGATTGCGAAAAAGGATTTCTATTGGATGGTTTTCCAAGAACTCTTTCGCAAGCGGAAGCGCTGGATGATATTCTTAGCCGTTTGAACACTTCTTTGGATCATGTCATCAACTTGAATGTTGACCGTGGATTGCTAATGGCGCGTCTTACTGGACGTCGTATCTGCAGCGTTTGCGGAGCATCCTACCATTTAATCTTCAACCCGCCGAAGCAAGATGGCATTTGCGACATTGATGGCGGTGAATTATATCAACGTCCGGATGACAACGAAGAAAGTGTAGGCAAGCGCCTGGATGAGTATGATAATAAAACAGCGCCGCTGCTTGCGTTTTATGATAATAAAGGTCTTTTGCGTCAGGTAAACGGGGAAAACGAAATTAATGTCGTTACTTCTGAAATCGTGTCTTTAATGCGGGGTTAATGTAATGATCATTTGTAAATCCGAACAGGAACTTGCCTTTATGAGGGAAGCTGGTCGAATTGTTGCCGAGAGTCACCGTCTTATTGCTCAGGCCATTGAGCCTGGCATTACAACGGGCGAGCTCGACAGAATCGCCGATCAATACATTCGCAGTCAAGATGCTGTGCCGTCTTTCAAAGGCTACAACGGTTTTCCTGCCAGCATTTGCGCTTCAGTCAACGAACAATTGGTGCATGGATTTCCAGGTAAACGTAAACTGATCGAAGGCGATATTGTTACGCTGGATATCGGTGCAGAGTACCGCGGTTATCACGGTGATTCCGCCTGGACCTACGGTGTGGGCAGCATTTCCGAAGAGGCTCAGCGTTTGCTGGACGTTACGGAAGGCTCCTTGTACGCGGGACTGGCGTTAGTTAAGCCGGATGTGCGCTTGTTTACAATCTCCCATGCTATTCAGCAGTACATCGAAGAGGCTGGTTTCTCAGTCGTACGTGAGTATGTTGGTCATGGTATTGGGGCAAAACTGCATGAAGAACCGCAAATTCCGAATTATGGCATAGCGGACCGCGGACCACGTCTGAAACCGGGTATGGTGCTCGCGATTGAGCCGATGGTAAACGCAGGAAAGAGACATGTCAGAACACTGGAAGATAACTGGACTGTCGTTACGGTTGATGGCTCACTATGTGCTCACTTCGAGCATACAGTAGCAGTTACTCCGGACGGCATGGAAATTTTCACAAAACTGAATGCGTAGGTGATCTCCTCTTGAATACTGTGAGCAGCCCGCAGGTTGGTCAATTAGTGAGAATTCTCAAAGGCAAAGATGCCGGAGAGGCAGCCGTTGTTATCGCAGTTGTTGATAGCAGATTTGTATACATTGCAGATGGAGACAAACGTAAGTTTGATGGGCCAAAGAAGAAGAATATTCTTCATCTTGAGCTCATACCCTTCATCAGCAGTGAGGTTGTGGACAGTTTGAAGGAAACTGGGCGGGTAACAAACGGAAAGCTGCGATTCGCAGTCATGAAGTATGCTGGACCCACCGGAATAAGTGCTGATGAGAAAGGAGACTAACTGTGGCTAAGGAAGATGTCATTGAAGTAGAAGGTACTGTCCTTGAACCGTTGCCAAACGCAACGTTTAAGGTTGAGCTTGAGAACGGTCATCAAATACTTGCCCATGTATCCGGTAAATTGCGGATGCACTTTATCCGTATTTTGACCGGAGACAAAGTGGTCGTGCAGTTATCGCCTTATGATTTATCAAAAGGTCGTATAACTTACCGTAAATAGATGGGAACTACGAAAAAAGTTTTGCTTCGCAAAACTTTGAGGAGGTAATTAACATGAAGGTAAGACCTTCTGTAAAGCCCATTTGCGAGAAATGTAAAGTAATCCGCCGCAAAGGGACTGTTATGGTGATTTGCGAAAATCCGAAACACAAACAAAAACAAGGTTAAGAAGGGGGTGTAGCGTAAAATGGCTCGTATAGCTGGAGTGGATTTGCCACGTGACAAACGCGTTGAGATCGCCTTGACTTATATTTTCGGAATCGGTAAAACGACTTCTCAGAAAATTCTTAATGAAACAGGCATTAGCGCTAATACACGTGTCCGTGATTTGACGGAAGATGAAGTCAGCAAACTGCGTGAAACGATCGACAAAACGGTTAAGGTTGAAGGTGACCTGCGTCGTGAAATTTCCTTAAATATTAAACGTCTTACTGAGATCGGCTGTTACCGCGGTGTTCGCCACCGTCGTGGATTGCCTGTTCGCGGTCAACGTACTAAAACGAATGCCCGTACCCGGAAAGGCCCGCGTCGTACGGTAGCAAACAAAAAGAAATAATAAGGGGGGATAAGAGACAATGGCTAAACCGAAAAAAGTCGTACGTACCAAACGTCGCGACCGTAAAAATATCGAATCCGGCGTGGCACATATTCGTTCCACGTTCAACAACACCATCGTTACCATCACGGATCCTCACGGAAATGCAATTTCCTGGGCAAGCTCCGGCGGCCAAGGATTTAAAGGTTCCCGTAAGTCCACTCCATTCGCAGCGCAAATGGCAGCTGAATCAGCAGCTAAAGCAGCTATGGAGCACGGCATGAAGTCGGTTGAGGTTATGGTTAAAGGACCGGGCGCGGGCCGCGAAGCAGCCATCCGTTCCCTTCAAGCTGCAGGGCTTGAAGTTAACCTTATTAAAGACGTAACTCCGGTTCCTCACAATGGATGCCGTCCGCCTAAGCGTCGTCGCGTATAGTGAAATCAGTATTGTGAATGTGGTATAATTCTGACGCATCTGCTAATAATAGGTGTTTAGGCATACTACATGATGCACCTGATGGGGTGACAGTTTCATATAGGAGCGACGTTGAAGGAGGGGTAAACTCGTGATAGAAATCGAAAAGCCGAAGATTGAGACCGTAGAAGCTAATGATGAAGGTACCTATGGGAAATTCGTAGTTGAACCGCTGGAACGTGGGTATGGCACGACTCTGGGGAACTCGCTTCGCCGGATATTGCTTTCTTCGCTTCCAGGAGCCGCAGTGACTTCGGTCCAAATTGACGGCGTTCTGCATGAGTTCTCGACCGTTCCAGGCGTAATGGAAGATGTGACGGAAATCATTCTGAACCTTAAAGCCTTGTCTCTGAAGATTCATTCAGACGAGGAAAAAGTGTTCGAGATTGATGCTGAAGGGGAAGGCATCGTTACCGCAGGTGATATCCGTGCGGACAGCGATGTTGAGATCCTCAATCCGGATCTTCACATTGCAACGCTGGGACCTGGTGCGAGACTTCATATGCGTATTTTTGCAGGCCGTGGTCGCGGCTATGTCCAAGCGGACCGGAACAAACGTGACGATCAGCCAATTGGTGTTATTCCAGTTGACTCCATCTACACTCCAATTTCACGCGTTAACTACGGCATAGACAATACACGTGTTGGTCAAGTGACCAACTACGACAAATTGACGCTTGAAATTTGGACGGATGGAAGTATCAGACCGGAAGAGGCTGTAAGCCTCGGAGCCAAAATTTTGAACGAGCACCTCGTTCTGTTCGTAGGTCTTACGGACGAAGCGAAAGACGCCGAAATTATGGTTGAAAAAGAAGAAGACAAAAAAGAAAAAGTACTTGAGATGACAATCGAAGAGCTTGATCTTTCTGTTCGTTCCTACAACTGCCTCAAACGTGCTGGTATTAATACCGTACAAGAGCTTACCACGAAGACTGAAGAAGATATGATGAAGGTGCGTAACCTTGGTCGTAAATCTTTGGAAGAAGTTCAGGAAAAGCTTGAGGAACTTGGTTTGGGTCTCCGCACAGAAGAATAGCTGCAGATTGCTTTAGTAAAGGAGGGAAAACACAATGGCATACCAAAAATTGGGCCGTGATTCCAGTGCGCGTAAAGCGTTATTTCGCGACATGGTAACGGATCTGTTTTTATACGAGCGCATCCAAACAACGGAAGCTAAAGCGAAAGAAGTTCGTTCTATCGCTGAAAAGCTGATCACTAAAGCTAAAAAAGGTGATCTTCATGCTCGTCGTCAAGTAGCTGCATTTGTTCGCCGCGAGACTGTTGATGGTGAACAAGATGCAATTCAAAAATTGTTCTCTGACATTGCTCCTCGTTACACTGAGCGTCCAGGTGGATACACTCGTATCCTTAAACTAGGACCTCGTCGTGGCGACGCTGCGCCTATGGTTTATCTTGAATTGGTAGACCGCGCGTAGTATCACAAGTATTGATTTCCGATGCTTCCCTTTCATCCAGCCCTCTTTGGAGTAAAGATGGGGGAAATATCAGCGTTATTGTGCTGCAGAGGCGCAAGACTCTGCTGTACTAATAACCGTGGGAATCACCTTGGTTCAATTGAAGGAGCTCCCGCAGGGGCTCTTTTTTTTGAAATTAAGGATCCTATAGGACTTGTAGTTCTATATATGAAAAATGGATGCCGTCCTTCCAGGGACGGCGAAGCCATTTCTTCAAATAGAAGATCAGACAGTGCTTCGATCGACGTTCTGCTGACCGGTTTAAAAAGGAGAACGGAATGCGTAATCTATTGATGAAGGTCAATTATGACGGAACGAATTATGATGGCTTTCAGACCCAGCCTCAGGGCAATACGATTCAGGATCGGCTGGAGCAAGCCATACTACATCTGACAGGTGAGAAGCTTAAGATTACTGCTTCAGGCCGTACAGATGCCGGAGTACATGCCTATGGCCAGCCTTTTAACTTTACAACCTCCTCTCGAATCCCAACTGAACGTTGGTGTCTAGCGCTTAATGCCCGGCTGCCACAAGACATCGTGGTTACAGAGGCTAGGGAAGTTCCGCTAACGTTTCACTCTCGTAGAGGGGCTAAGCGTAAAACTTACCGATACACGATTAATGGCAACAGGTTTCCAGATCCGTTTCAACGGCGCTGGCAGCTTCACCATCCAGTGAAGTTGGATATTCCTGCGATGCAGCAAGGCTTAACGCAAATTATAGGGACACATGACTTCACTTCGTTTGCATCACGACGGTCTACGAAGACTTCTCATGTACGAACGATCTTTGAAGCTCATATGGAAGTAGATCGCAGTATGTGCCGACCCTCTTCATCAGATCAAGGAGTTATCCATACTTATATAACGGGTAGTGGATTTCTTCAGCACATGGTTCGCATTATTATGGGGACTTTGATCCATGTGGGGGAAGGTAAAATACCTGCTGATAAGGTTGCTGAAATATTGGCAGCATGTGATCGATCACATGCTGGTCCAACAGCTGTGGCCATGGGGTTAGCTTTGTGGAGTGTTGAATATGACGAGATTGAAAGTGAATAGTTTTTTCTATAAATTTCTTCCTAATTAATAGGCTAAATGTTTAAAAATCACTTGCACTTGTTATGTTTATACTGTAATATAAAAGTTGTGTTTTCTTGATGGCTATCCCACAGCCCCGATCAGGAAAATGCCAAAAAAATGCTTTGCTTAACTCACATAATCGTAATTCAATGAGAAACAAGATATACGAAACAGAAGATTTTCGTACGAGAACAAGGAGGAAACATTCATGCGTACCACCTATATGGCGAAGCCGAACGAAGTTGAACGCAATTGGCACATTATTGATGCCGAAGGCAAAACACTCGGTCGTTTGGCCAGCGAAGCCGCTGCTTTGATCCGTGGCAAACACAAACCGCAATTCACTCCACACGTTGATACAGGAGATTTCGTTATCGTAATCAACGCTGAGAAAATTCACTTGACCGGTAAGAAATTGCAAAACAAAAAATACTACCGTCACTCGATGCACCCAGGTGGTTTGAAAGTTACTAATGCTGAAACTCTGCTGAACACTAAACCAGAACGCGTAATTGAATTCGCGGTTCATGGTATGATTCCTAAGACTCGTCAAGGGGACCACATGAAGCTGAGATTGAAAGTATATGCAGGCGCCGAGCATCCACATGCAGCACAAAAACCTGAAGTTTACGAACTTCGCGGATAAGAATAGAGGAGGACAGTTTCATGGCACAAGTACAATACTATGGGACAGGTCGTCGTAAACATTCGGTAGCACGTGTTCGCCTTGTACCGGGTGAAGGACGCATTGTCATTAACAAACGTGAGATGGACGAATATTTCGGTGTGGAAACACTGAAAATGATCGTAAAACAACCTTTGAACCTGACTGAAACACTGGGCAACTACGATGTAATCGTTCTTGCACATGGTGGCGGCATTTCCGGTCAAGCTGGAGCAATTCGTCACGGTATCTCCCGTGCATTGCTTAAAGTTGACCCTGAATATCGCGGTGCATTGAAGAAAGCCGGCTTCCTGACTCGTGACCCACGTATGAAGGAACGTAAGAAATACGGCTTGAAGGCTGCACGCCGTGCGCCTCAGTTCTCGAAACGTTAATATCTACAGAATTCAACCCTTGGCCTTATGGCCGAGGGTTTTATTTTTTATTGCCCCTTTCCACAAGAAATGGGCTTTTTTTGCATCTATTTACTAATTCTAACGGTTGAAACGCATTGACTTCCTCAGTAAAAGTTATATACTATTTCATATAGAATTAGTTGGTTTTATTACTTCTTTTACCTCATTTATTCATACGATTAATATTTTGGATGGAGGAATACCTTAATGAACCTGCTCGAGAAAGAGGATTTAATCAAAGTTAAGGCCGAAGAATTAGAAACTGCTTCACCCGAGGAAATTATCCGCTGGGCTGTAGAAACATTTCCTAACATTACTTTTGCCTGCAGCTTTGGTGCCGAAGATGTAGTGCTAGTTGATATGCTTCACAAAGTTAGTCCGTCTACAGACGTCTTTTATCTCGATACAGATTATCATTTTAAGGAAACCTATGAGACCAGAGATTTGATGGCGGATAAATACGGGCTGGAGTTCGTACGAGTGTCTCCACAAATCACTCCGCAGGAGCAAGCACTTCAACACGGTGATGCGTTATGGACAGTAGATCCTAACCAATGTTGTGGGATTCGTAAAGTAGAGCCGCTGACTCGTATCCTATCTCAATATGAAGCTTGGATTACAGGCATTCGTCGTGACCAAGCGCCTACCCGTGCTAATGCCAAAAAGGTTGAGTATGATTATAAATTTGGTTTGGTTAAGTTTAATCCAATTGCGGATTGGACAACTGAGGATGTATGGAACTATATTCGTGAAAATGATGTAATTTATAACCCTCTACATGACCGTAACTATCCAAGTATCGGCTGTGAGCAATGTACACGTCAGGTTATGCCTGGTGAAGATCCGCGTGCTGGACGTTGGGCTGGATCAGAGAAGACTGAGTGCGGATTACACAAGTAAGACCTATCCCCGTGAGAACCCAGAAGGAGAGACGATAATGACTTCAATACGTCCGCATGGCGGAACATTAGTTAACCGTGTAGTAGAGGGTACAGAAAGAGAAGAATTGCTGCAGCTTGCACGTGAATATAAGGCGATTGCCGTGAACACCTGGACTTTATCTGATTTGGATCTAATAGCGGTAGGTGCATTTTCTCCACTAACTGGATTTTTGAATGAACAAGATTATCACTCCGTAGTCAAAAACATGCGTTTAGAAGATGGCACAGTGTGGAGCATTCCAATAACACTTGCTGTAGAAGAGGATGTGGTCTCTGGTTTAGCTATTGGAGACAAAGTATCTCTAATCGGTGAAGAGGATGGCGAGATCTACGGTTTATTGGATATTGAGAGTATTTATACGGTTGATCAAAACCTTGAAGCGCAAAATGTATTCAAAACAACAGACCCTGAACATCCAGGAGTAAGTAAGCTCTTGGCCCGCCCGGCTACCTATGTAGGAGGACCAATTACAGTGCTGAATAGACCACAGCCAGAAAAGTTCGGAGAATTTTATTTTGACCCTTCAGCTACACGTAAGATATTTGCAGACAAAGGCTGGAGAACAGTTGTAGGCTTCCAGACGCGTAACCCAGTTCATCGTGCACATGAATATATTCAGAAGTGCGCTATGGAGGTTGTAGACGCTCTGTTCTTAAACCCGCTTGTGGGTGAGACGAAGTCTGATGATGTACCGGCAAATGTACGAATGAAGAGCTACCTGGCGCTTTTGGAGAATTATTATCCTGAGGATCGTACCTTTCTAGGTGTTTTCCCGGCAGCCATGCGTTATGCAGGTCCGAGAGAAGCGATTTTTCATGCTATGGTTCGCAAAAATTACGGCTGCACCCATTTTATTGTCGGACGTGACCATGCGGGTGTAGGTGATTACTACGGAACTTATGAAGCACAAGAAATTTTCGCGAATTTTACCGCTGAGGAACTTGATATTACTCCATTATTTTTTGAACACAGCTTCTTCTGTAAAAAATGCGGAAATATGGCTTCCAGTAAAACCTGCCCGCATCCTGGCGATGATCATATGACTTTGTCGGGTACAAAGGTACGGGCTTTGCTTCGGGAGGGTCAATGTCCACCTCCTGAATTTACGCGACCTGAGGTTGCGCAGATTCTAATTGAAGGCATGACTCAAGAAGTAACAGCTTAATCATCGTTAGCTAGTACTATTTGGCCTTCTTGTCCCATATAGATGAGTATTATCTATCGGGACGAGGGGGTCTTTGTTATGTCTGGCCGAAAACACAGTAAAGTCTCGGTCTGGATCTCATGGAGCAGTATCAAAAAATGTATGCTGGGCGCGACACTGCTGGCTATAATGATCGGCATTATAGCGTATGACATGCCTACTGCCAAAACGTTAAATTATTGGAGTCTTCCTTTGTCTGGTAAAGTGATCGCTATCGACGCTGGACATGGGGGAGCAGATGGAGGGGCAGTTAGCCGGGAAGGGCTAATTGAGAAAGACATTAATCTTGCGGTCTCTCTTTATTTACGTGATTACCTGCAACAGGCAGGGGCTATTGTTGTGATGACCCGTGAAGGGGATTATGATTTGGCTCAGGAGGGCACTAAGGGCTATTCTAAGCGCAAGACTGAAGATCTTAAGCAAAGAGTAAGAAGCATTGAAGAGAAGGGCGCAGATCTTTTTATAAGCGTTCATATGAACAGTGTGCCTTCGAACCGGTGGAGCGGGGCGCAGACCTTTTACTATCCCAATCACAAGGATAATAAAGCTATAGCAGAGTTTGTACAGAGTGAGCTGAAGACTACCCTGGAAAATACTGATCGTGTAGCTAAGACTGTAAATACTGTTTATCTATTAAAAGCATTAAAAATACCTGCGATCCTTGTAGAGGTCGGTTTCTTGTCGCACCCTCAGGAATCAGTTCTGCTCGGAGATGATGTTTATCAACGCAAGGTAGCGACTAGCATATATCGTGGCATTCTTCGTTATGCTTCCGAGTAGCCGGGACTACTCATCAGGAGATGGGTAATGCTATAATAGACAAAAACTCCGGAAGAATTCTCCTCCGGAAAGGAAACAGAGGTGCTTTCCATGCTGACTAGGGAACATATCCAGGAAATACTGCAGTCATTAACAGACCCGGAAACCGGAAAAAGCCTTGTGGAACTACAGCTGATCCGTGACATTATGATTAAAGAAGATCGTATTTCTTTGTCAATCGTATGTCTGGATCCTGAAGAGCAAAGTCGCATGGACCTAGAACAACAGGTTCGTGAGTTGCTTGAAGCGGGTGGAGTCACTAATGTACATATCCGGCTGCGTGATGCAACCGATTATGAACGTGCTCTGCTTCGCGGAGAGAGTGCTGGGGAAGAGCCATTGGCTGATGAACCGGGGAAACTTAAGGGACATGCAGCAGGCCTTGACGATCATGAATTAATCAATGAGAACTCTGGTGTTAACTTTATCGCCATTGCCAGTGGTAAAGGCGGGGTTGGAAAGTCTACGGTTACTGTGAATTTGGCAGTAGCTCTGGCTAGAAAAGGTAAAAAGGTTGGATTGATTGATGCGGACATTTATGGGTTTAGCATCCCTGATATGATGGGAATCGAAGAGGGCCCCGTTGTAGAAGAGGGAATCATTATTCCTGTGGAACGTTTCGGAGTGAAGGTCATGTCTATGGGCTTCTTTATCCGTGAGAATAGTCCGGTAATTTGGCGGGGACCTATGCTTGGCAAAATGCTGCGCCAATTCTTTGGTGATGTGGGCTGGGGAGAACTTGATTATATGCTGCTTGATCTTCCTCCAGGTACAGGTGATGTGGCGCTTGACGTACATCAGATGCTCCCTCACAGCAAAGAGATTATTGTTACGACCCCTCATGCTACCGCAGCGTTTGTGGCGGCTAGAGCGGGCTCTATGGCTCTGCAGACAGAACATGAGATTATTGGAGTCATTGAGAACATGGCTTATTATGAGTGTAAAGACTGCGGTAAAAAAGATTATATTTTTGGCAGAGGTGGAGGCGCGCGGCTTGCGGAGACACTCCATACGGAGCTGCTTGCACAAGTTCCATTGGGCGCACCGGACAACCATATTTCTGAACCGGATTTCTCGCCTTCTGTATACAAGGAAGACACACCAACTGCCTTGTTGTTTGCTGATATCGCCGATAAGCTGATTGCGAAATATGAGCACTAATTATTGTGCATAAAAAGAGGCCGTCCCACTTTGTTAGGTGGGATAAGGCCTCTTTTTTGTTATGTGCTTGAATCATCGCCGCTACCGCTGCCACTTTCACCACCGCTGCCGCTGCCTTCCTGTTTATCGCCGCTTTCGCCGCCCTTTTTCTGTTCCTTTGGTTCGAGCTCGTCCTGAACGACCTTTTTAAGTAAATTCAATACCTCCATCCGGAATAATGGAGTCTGCATAGATTCCTGGATGGTCTTCATGGATTGCTTTCGGTAGTCAGGTGTTTTGGTTAGATTAAGAAACATGGTCATCATTTCTGGAGACTTCATGATTTCTTCGACGGATTTTTGATATGTGGGATCTTTAATTAGTTGCAGGTGCAATTCTTTGCTTTGTGATTGAATGGCTTTAGCAAAATCGCCTGCGAACTTGGGATCAGTCATAATTTTCTCGATTTCCTTTTGATATTCCGGTGCAGTGAGGGTATCTTTAACAGCGGTTTTTATATCCTCTGTTGTTTGAAGTGGCATCATTTTCATACTCATTCCGCTGGTGCCTCCAGAACTGGAATTTGATAATGATTCCTCAACCGCTTTTTTCCCATCTTCACTTTTTAATATATCAATAACCATGGTCTTCATTTCTTTATAACTGCCCTGACCAGAAGAAGAACTGCTCTGCTCACTTCCGCAAGCCGTTAAGGCCATAACAAAGCTTAAAGCCAAACCCACAGATCCGATAAATCTCCATTTCATTGGCGCTGCCCTCCTTTATTAGGATTCTCCAGTTGTATTATGCCGCATTAACACACATTTATGTTGCTGATGTAATGGTGTTTTGTCGGTATCCTTGGTAAAATAAATCTGACATAGGGGAGGTGAAGTGGCTGAGTATAAAAAAATGGTTTTATTTACTTTGGACAACCCTTCTAATAGGAGCGGGTGGAGCAGTAATCGCAGGTCTGGCACTGCAATTCGTGAACGGTCGAATTGATTTCAAAAGTGTCGCTGATTTCTTTTTATACCCGTTGATACTATTCGGCTACGGTATGCTTGTCAGTGTTTATGCGCAACTTGGTTTTTTTGCTTATCTAATTTTGAATTACATGGGCAATGGTGTTTTCCCACCAAAAATTTGGAAATACATACAACTGGTTCTTTCTGTGCTCGCATTGCTTGAACTGATTTTTTTGCGTACCGTCGTTGGCGGGGAAAGAAGTGTCTTGTCTGATCTAATATTAGGAATCTTTATTTTGTTAGCTGCCATTATTGTGTCTTATTTCAAAGTGAAAAGTACAAACATCTCAGCTTGGATTCCCACCCTCTTTTTTATGACAGCTATTTCAATTGTGGAAATTATCGGCGTGCTCCGTATAGGTGTTGATAGTGCGACAGTGTTTATTGTTGTTCCGCTCATCGCCTGTAATGCATTCCAAATTTTGATGCTTCACCGTATTCTCAAGCCGGCAGCCGGATAAAGGCTGGGGCGAATTCAGCAAATCATGAACCCCGTGCTCTGGCCTTCAGAAGACGGGGTTTTTTGCTCTAGAATGTATCCTAACGATTAAAATCCGCTGGAGGAGGTTAATCTTAAAGAACAATAGAGCGGATTCTTTGTGTGTAGCAACGCTCACAAAACTAAGTAGATGCTTCCGAAGCGAGTTTTGTACGTAGTAATACAAAGCGTAGCATCGCTCACAAAACTTTCAGGAGGGGAATATATGGACATCAAGCGCTATATGATAAAAGACACAAATGAAATCCAGCTTAACAAGCTGGACCCGGACGATACAGGTAACTTTAAATCAAAAAAAGAAGCAGAAGCCAAAACAGAGCAGTTAAAGGAACGGTTGGCAGAACTTCAAGATATTCTTTTTGCACAGAAAAAGCACTCACTACTCGTAATTCTGCAAGGGATGGATTCCAGCGGTAAGGATGGAACAGTTAAACATATTTTTTCAGGGATTAATCCACAAGGCTTTATAGTGACCAGCTTCAAGAAACCTTCTCTGGAGGAAGAAGCTCACGATTTCTTATGGAGAGTGCATCAAAAGACCCCCCCTAAAGGCTACATCTCTGCATTTAACCGCTCACACTATGAAGATGTATTGGTACCGCGGGTACATGGGGGACTGAAAAAGGATGACTTGAAGCGCCGCTTTCGTTACATACGGCAGTTTGAGGAGATGCTGGTGGAAGAGGGAACGACAATTATCAAGCTTTTTCTGCATATTTCAAAAGAAAAGCAGCTTAAGAAAATCAAAGAACGGCTTGAAGATCCCAAAAAACACTGGAAATTCGACGCAAGTGATCTACAGGAGCGGGAGTTTTGGGATGATTACCAAGAGGCATATGTAGATGTTTTTAAGGAGTCTAGTATTGATAAAGCACCCTGGTACTGGATACCAGCCAATCATCAATGGTACCGCAACTATTTGGCCTTATCCATCGTTGTAAAGACACTGGAGAGTCTGGATCTGAGCTATCCGAAGCTGAATACCCCCACACCCGACATATCGGAGCTCATTTCCCCGCGTCATTAATATTTGGATAAGACCAACATCTATTGCGGTACCTAAGATTGGGAGGAGCGTTACAGCCCAGCAGCATCCTCTAAGGCACTATTTAGTGAGGCCGAGTCACGAACCTCTTTACCCTCTGCGTTGCTTTGGCTGATCAGCTCAGAGACGGTAACGAATTCATAACCTTGTCTGCGGAGCTCATCGATAATTTGCGGAAGAGCTTCGTGAGTTTGTTTGCAGGAATCGCTGGCATGCAGTAGAACGATATCACCAGGATGTGCTTTAGTCGTTACACGCTTCACAATATTGTCTACACCTATGTTCTTCCAGTCTAGAGAGTCTGTGTCCCACTGGATGACTTTGTAACCAAGATCATTGGCCACTTGCAGAACTCTTTTGTCAAAATCACCATTAGGCATACGAATTAGATTGGGTTCTTTACCGGTTAATTCTGTAAGCACAGTGTGAGCCGTTGTGATCTGAGTGCGAATCTCTTCGTTACTTAGAGTGCTGTAATTGACGTGTTTATGGCCATGACTGCCAATTTCGAATCCTGCGTTTTTGATGCTTGTTACAATATCGGGGTGAGTCTTACTCCATGGTGACGATAGGAAGAAGGTGGCTTTGTCCACTTTCTTGTCTTCAAGTACCTTCAAAATTGGTTCGGGTCTCTTTTCCCCCCAGCTAATATCGAAGGTTAGGGCAATCAGCTTCTTCTCTGTTGGCACACTGTAAATGGCAGAAGGTCCAGCCTCAGAAAAAACGGTGATATTACCCCTCTCGACATAGACAACTCCAGCAGCAAGAAGCACAGCGGCGAAGATATAGATGAACCTTTTGATCTTTTTGCCGCTGAATACATAAAAAGAATTCATTAATGACAGCGCTCCTCTCCCATGCGAAATGCTTGTTTGTTCTAAATGTATGCTCGTACCGCACGGTTATGACCTAAGAAACAGAGATCACAATTTCAGGAGGTATTTATGTTGTCGTTCTTCACGTTTGTTAAAGATATTAAATCGATCCGCAAGGCTTTGCTGCTATCCTGTCTGCTCTTCGTAATAGGAGCGGTTGTTGGATGGGTAGCCACAAGTAGTCTGGAAAAACTATTGGTTCAGCAATTGGAAGGGCTAAGTGAGATCAGCGGAAACTTAAGAGACACCTCTAATCCGCAATGGAACTTCTTTGTATTTATATTTTTGAATAACGCCATCAAGGGCGTGGTTATTATTTTCCTGGGAGCGTTGTTCGGCATATTGCCAGCTATATTCTTATTTATAAACGGAGCGGTAATTGGCTACTTGATACATTTATCCGCACTGCAAGGACAGGATTTGTTCGATTTAATCGTAAAAGGATTACTGCCACACGGGATTATAGAGATTCCGGCAATCATTATCGCGTGTGCCTTTGGACTGCATTTTGGCGGGAAAGTGATTTCAAGTTTATTTCGATCTACAGATAGAAAAGAGGAGAGAAGCGCAGACTGGTCTGCTTTCATGCGTCAAACACTTACGGCTTCCATATGGACTGTAATCCTGTTATTTGTTGCAGCCATTATTGAAAGTACAATTACTTTTTCACTTTTATCATAAAACTTCCGGGAATAGAGCATAACATTAAGGGCGTTCATCCAAGGATTGCCTAAAGGTAAGGAGTATATAATCGACACGAAACCATAAAGGGAATTTTTAATAATTATGGTTATAAAAAGAGGACTCCGGTTAATCTAGTGTAAGAGGATCTTAAGGCAGCTTTCTCCATGAGATGTACTTACTGATTATGCAAAAAGGTTTTGGGGGTTTAGAGAAGGTGTTAATTGCAACTTCATGAAGGAGGCCAAGCATATGTTGGGAATGTTGTTTAACGAAAAGGAATGCAAGGAACTGGATTATGTTTTGAGAAAAGAACTAGATGAGATGCTGTTAGATTTGAGTGATCAGCGCTTGGACCAAAATATCAGGCACGCCATCGCTAATAGATATAAGACTGTATTCCGGATGTATGCTCGCTTCGCTCCTCAGAAAGAGCTTTCCAAGTATGCATGGGGTGGACGTTCTTCTCAGTATAAACACTGAAGATATACGAGAATTGCTACAGTTTTATAAAGTTTTCAGATTATTTAATAAAATAGCTTGACTAAAAAGGAGTGCTCATGATAAATTATATCTCGCGCTCCTTTTGCTTGTGTAAAAGGGAAGCGGAAGGCAAGAAAAATTGAAAAAAAAGATTTTTCAAAAAAAAGACTTGCCAAACAGCTTAACACTGTGATATATTATAAAGGTCGCCGCTGATAAACAACGACGACGAAATGAGAGACATTGATCTTTGAAAACTGAACAACGAGTGAGTAGGGAATCACGCAAGTGAGGTCCGAAATTAGAGAATTAATTTTCTCGTCAGATGTTTCAAAATGAGCATATCGCTCTTTTCAATACTAATTGGAGAGTTTGATCCTGGCTCAGGACGAACGCTGGCGGCGTGCCTAATACATGCAAGTCGAGCGGAGTTACTTTGAAAGCTTGCTTTCAAAGTAACTTAGCGGCGGACGGGTGAGTAACACGTAGGCAACCTGCCCTTCAGACTGGGATAACTACCGGAAACGGTAGCTAATACCGGATAATTTCTTTTTTCTCCTGAGAGAAGAATGAAAGACGGAGCAATCTGTCACTGAGGGATGGGCCTGCGGCGCATTAGCTAGTTGGTGGGGTAACGGCCCACCAAGGCGACGATGCGTAGCCGACCTGAGAGGGTGAACGGCCACACTGGGACTGAGACACGGCCCAGACTCCTACGGGAGGCAGCAGTAGGGAATCTTCCGCAATGGGCGAAAGCCTGACGGAGCAACGCCGCGTGAGTGATGAAGGTTTTCGGATCGTAAAGCTCTGTTGCCAGGGAAGAACGTCCGGTAGAGTAACTGCTACCGGAGTGACGGTACCTGAGAAGAAAGCCCCGGCTAACTACGTGCCAGCAGCCGCGGTAATACGTAGGGGGCAAGCGTTGTCCGGAATTATTGGGCGTAAAGCGCGCGCAGGCGGCTATTTAAGTCTGGTGTTTAAACCTTGGGCTCAACCTGAGGTCGCACTGGAAACTGGGTGGCTTGAGTACAGAAGAGGAAAGTGGAATTCCACGTGTAGCGGTGAAATGCGTAGATATGTGGAGGAACACCAGTGGCGAAGGCGACTTTCTGGGCTGTAACTGACGCTGAGGCGCGAAAGCGTGGGGAGCAAACAGGATTAGATACCCTGGTAGTCCACGCCGTAAACGATGAGTGCTAGGTGTTAGGGGTTTCGATACCCTTGGTGCCGAAGTTAACACAGTAAGCACTCCGCCTGGGGAGTACGGTCGCAAGACTGAAACTCAAAGGAATTGACGGGGACCCGCACAAGCAGTGGAGTATGTGGTTTAATTCGAAGCAACGCGAAGAACCTTACCAGGTCTTGACATCCCTCTGAATCTGCTAGAGATAGCAGCGGCCTTCGGGACAGAGGAGACAGGTGGTGCATGGTTGTCGTCAGCTCGTGTCGTGAGATGTTGGGTTAAGTCCCGCAACGAGCGCAACCCTTAACTTTAGTTGCCAGCAGGTAATGCTGGGCACTCTAGAGTGACTGCCGGTGACAAACCGGAGGAAGGTGGGGATGACGTCAAATCATCATGCCCCTTATGACCTGGGCTACACACGTACTACAATGGCCGGTACAACGGGAAGCGAAGCCGCGAGGTGGAGCCAATCCCATCAAAGCCGGTCTCAGTTCGGATTGCAGGCTGCAACTCGCCTGCATGAAGTCGGAATTGCTAGTAATCGCGGATCAGCATGCCGCGGTGAATACGTTCCCGGGTCTTGTACACACCGCCCGTCACACCACGAGAGTTTACAACACCCGAAGTCGGTGGGGTAACCCGCAAGGGAGCCAGCCGCCGAAGGTGGGGTAGATGATTGGGGTGAAGTCGTAACAAGGTAGCCGTATCGGAAGGTGCGGCTGGATCACCTCCTTTCTATGGAGAATCGTTCTCTGCAATGAGGACATTCAAATCGGAAGCTAGCTTCCACAATAGGACCTTCGGGTTCGAACACTCACTCGTGTTCAGTTTTGAAAGAGCAAGTCTCTTTCGCATGCGTTTGGTGGCGATAGCGGAGGGGTTCCACACGTACCCATCCCGAACACGACCGTTAAGCCCTCCAGCGCCGATGGTACTTGGACCGAAGGGTCCTGGGAGAGTAGGACGTTGCCAAGCGGACAACCAATTCATTGGTTGATTCACAATGTTATATATGTTATATGGGCTTTTAGCTCAGTTGGTTAGAGCGCACCTCTGATAAGGGTGAGGTCGGTGGTTCGAGTCCACCAAGGCCCACCATATAACATTATAGAGTAATTTTATGGGGCCATAGCTCAGCTGGGAGAGCGCCTGCCTTGCAAGCAGGAGGTCAGCGGTTCGATCCCGCTTGGCTCCACCATAAATTTTTAAATGAATAACTTTTTTAACTTGATCCTTGAAAACTGGATACCGAAACGAATTTGCGTTTTAGAACATCTTTTAGCAACTTGTGCAAACAAGTAAATGTTATTAGTGAGATTTTTCTTCGGAAGAATCAAGGTTAAGCTAATAAGAGCACACGGAGGATGCCTAGGCGCCAGGAGCCGACGAAGGACGTGGCGAACAACGAAACTGCCTCGGGGAGCTGTAAGCAAGCTTTGATCCGGGGGTGTCCGAATGGGGAAACCCAGCTGTGGTAATTCGCAGTTACTCATACCTGAATACATAGGGTGTGTAGAGGCAGACCAGGGGAACTGAAACATCTAAGTACCCTGAGGAAGAGAAAACAATAGTGATTCCGTCAGTAGCGGCGAGCGAACGCGGAACAGCCTAAACCTAAGAGCTTGCTCTTAGGGGTTGTGGGACGTCTCACATGGAGTTACAAAGGAATATGGTAGGTGAAGAGGTCTGGAAAGGCCCGCGATAGAGGTAAAAGCCCTGTAACCTAAACTGTATTCTCTCCGAGACGGATCCCGAGTAGTGCGGGGCACGTGAAACCCCGTATGAATCCAGCAGGACCATCTGCTAAGGCTAAATACTACCTGGCGACCGATAGTGAAACAGTACCGTGAGGGAAAGGTGAAAAGCACCCCGGAAGGGGAGTGAAATAGAACCTGAAACCGTGTGCTTACAAAAAGTCAGAGCCCGATCTATGGGTGATGGCGTGCCTTTTGTAGAATGAACCGGCGAGTTACGTTTAACATGCAAGGTTAAGCCGAGAAGGTGGAGCCGCAGCGAAAGCGAGTCTGAATAGGGCGATTGAGTATGTGGACGTAGACCCGAAACCGTGTGATCTACCCCTGTCCAGGGTGAAGGTGCGGTAACACGCACTGGAGGCCCGAACCCACGTACGTTGAAAAGTGCGGGGATGAGGTGGGGGTAGCGGAGAAATTCCAATCGAACTCGGAGATAGCTGGTTCTCCCCGAAATAGCTTTAGGGCTAGCCTCGGTATAAGAGTAGTGGAGGTAGAGCACTGATTGGGTGCGGGGTCCGCAAGGATTACCAAGCTCAGTCAAACTCCGAATGCCATATACTTATTGCCGGGAGTCAGACAGTGAGTGCTAAGATCCATTGTCAAAAGGGAAACAGCCCAGACCATCAGCTAAGGTCCCCAAGTGTGTGTTAAGTGGGAAAGGATGTGGAGTTGCACAGACAACCAGGATGTTGGCTTAGAAGCAGCCACCATTGAAAGAGTGCGTAATAGCTCACTGGTCGAGTGACTCTGCGCCGAAAATGTAACGGGGCTAAACACACCACCGAAGCTATGGCTAGATACGTATGTATCTGGGGTAGGGGAGCGTTGTGTAGGGGTTGAAGGTGTACTGAAAAGAGCGCTGGACACTACACAAGTGAGAATGCCGGTATGAGTAACGAAAAGATCAGTGAGAATCTGATCCGCCGAAAGCCCAAGGTTTCCTGAGGAAGGCTCGTCCGCTCAGGGTAAGTCGGGACCTAAGGCGAGGCCGAAAGGCGTAGTCGAAGGACAACAGTTTGAAATTACTGTACCACCGTAATCCGCTATGAGCGATGGGGTGACGCAGGAGGGTAGTGACGCGGACTGATGGATGTCCGTCTAAGCAGTGAGGCTGATGTGTAGGCAAATCCGCACATCGTTAAGGCTGGGCTGTGATGGGGAGCGAAAATTGTAGTAGCGAAGGTCATGATCTCACACTGCCAAGAAAAGCCTCTAGCCAGGAGAAGGTGCCCGTACCGCAAACCGACACAGGTAGGCGAGAAGAGAATTCTAAGGCGCGCGGAAGAACTCTCGTTAAGGAACTCGGCAAAATGACCCCGTAACTTCGGGAGAAGGGGTGCCCCGGTAGTGTGAATAGCACGAGGGGGCCGCAGTGAAAAGGCCCAAGCGACTGTTTAGCAAAAACACAGGTCTGTGCGAAGCCGCAAGGCGAAGTATACGGGCTGACGCCTGCCCGGTGCTGGAAGGTTAAGGGGAGTGGTTAGGGGTAACCCGAAGCTATGAACCGAAGCCCCAGTAAACGGCGGCCGTAACTATAACGGTCCTAAGGTAGCGAAATTCCTTGTCAGGTAAATTCTGACCCGCACGAATGGCGTAACGACTTGGGCGCTGTCTCAACGAGAGATCCGGTGAAATTTTAATACCTGTGAAGATGCAGGTTACCCGCGACAAGACGGAAAGACCCCATGGAGCTTTACTGCAGCTTGATATTGAATTTGGGTACGATCTGTACAGGATAGGTGGGAGCCGTAGAAATCGGAGCGCAAGCTTCGGTGGAGGCGCCGTTGGGATACCACCCTGATCGTATCTAGGTTCTAACCTAGTACCCTTACCGGGTACGGGGACCGTGTCAGGCGGGCAGTTTGACTGGGGCGGTCGCCTCCTAAAGAGTAACGGAGGCGTTCCAAGGTTCCCTCAGAATGGTTGGAAATCATTCGCAGAGTGCAAAGGCATAAGGGAGCTTGACTGCGAGACCTACAAGTCGAGCAGGGACGAAAGTCGGACTTAGTGATCCGGTGGTACCGCATGGAAGGGCCATCGCTCAACGGATAAAAGCTACCCTGGGGATAACAGGCTTATCTCCCCCAAGAGTCCACATCGACGGGGAGGTTTGGCACCTCGATGTCGGCTCATCGCATCCTGGGGCTGAAGTAGGTCCCAAGGGTTGGGCTGTTCGCCCATTAAAGCGGTACGCGAGCTGGGTTCAGAACGTCGTGAGACAGTTCGGTCCCTATCTGTCGTGGGCGCAGGAAATTTGAGAGGAGCTGTCCTTAGTACGAGAGGACCGGGATGGACGTACCGCTGGTGCACCAGTTGTTCCGCCAGGAGCATGGCTGGGTAGCTACGTACGGACGGGATAAGCGCTGAAAGCATCTAAGCGTGAAGCCCCCCTCAAGATGAGATTTCCCAATTAGTAAGACCCCTTGAAGACGACGAGGTAGATAGGTTGGAGGTGGAAGTGCAGCAATGCATGGAGCTGACCAATACTAATCGGTCGAGGGCTTATCCTATACTTAGAATGCAAATTCGTTTCGGATTCAGTTTTCAGGCATCAAGCCTGAGCATTTACGCTGTAAATGCCCGTTTGGTGGCGATAGCGGAGGGGTTCCACGCGTACCCATCCCGAACACGACCGTTAAGCCCTCCAGCGCCGATGGTACTTGGACCGAAGGGTCCTGGGAGAGTAGGACGTTGCCAAGCGGATATTCCCTGATAGCTCAGTTGGTAGAGCACTCGACTGTTAATCGAGTTGTCACAGGTTCGAGTCCTGTTCGGGGAGCCATGCTCTCATAGCTCAGCAGGTAGAGTGCTTCCATGGTAAGGAAGAGGTCACCGGTTCGAATCCGGTTGAGAGCTCCACAGATTTGCAAGGCCCGTTGGTCAAGGGGTTAAGACACCTCCCTTTCACGGAGGTAACATGGGTTCGAATCCCATACGGGTCACCAACTTTTACTTGTACTTACCCTTAGAGGGTCCCATAGATATGGAGGCTTAGCTCAGCTGGGAGAGCATCTGCCTTACAAGCAGAGGGTCGGGGGTTCGATCCCCTCAGCCTCCACCATAATCTTCCTAAGAGATTATGGGCAACATAGAGGTACCATCAATGGGGATTAGCCAAGCGGTAAGGCAACGGACTTTGACTCCGTCACTCATAGGTTCGAATCCTATATCCCCAGCCAAGTGCGAGCCATTAGCTCAGTTGGTAGAGCACCTGACTTTTAATCAGGGTGTCGAAGGTTCGAGTCCTTCATGGCTCACTTTTATTATTATCATGCGCGTGTGGCGGAATGGCAGACGCACCAGACTTAGGATCTGGCGTTTCACGACGTGGGGGTTCAAGTCCCTTCACGCGCACCACTTATTGCGGACGTGGCTCAGCGGTAGAGCATCGCCTTGCCAAGGCGAGGGTCGCGGGTTCGATTCCCGTCGTCCGCTCCATAATTTTGCGCCCTTAGCTCAGCTGGATAGAGCGTTTGACTACGAATCAAAAGGCCGGGAGTTCGAATCTCTCAGGGCGCGCCATTTTTATTATTAAGCAATTATAGTATTTATAACGGGATGTAGCTCAGCTTGGTAGAGCACCTGGTTTGGGACCAGGGGGTCGCATGTTCAAATCGTGTCATCCCGATTTTCACCTTTGCGGGTGTAGTTCAATGGTAGAACTTCAGCCTTCCAAGCTGATAGCGTGGGTTCGATTCCCATCACCCGCTCCATAATTTTATAGTAACGGGATGTAGCTCAGCTTGGTAGAGCACCTGGTTTGGGACCAGGGGGTCGCATGTTCAAATCGTGTCATCCCGATACTCAGCTTAATCGCTGCTCAAAAGCTCTTACTTCGGTAAGGGCTTTTTTGTTATGTATTGAATAAACATATAAATACAGCCTAAGAACGTATGTTCTATTATTCCTCCAAAAAAAATCGGACTTCCGGTGGAATTCCAATCCGTAGATAATAGTTTCTCCATGATTCCTCTTGTTCGGGGCTTCTGCCCGAAGAAAGTAATTTTACAGCAAAGACATTAGCTTGACGTTCAAGCTTCCCAGGAGAGAAATAGGAGCTTTCCTCCAGAAAAAAGCGATTGATCCCCTTGTGAAGCCGATCATGCCCTAATTCATGCGCACAAACGAAGCGCTGCCATTCTACAGGCAACTCATTATGAATGACGATAAACCTTCTTCTTAGTTTTCGATAATATAATCCCTTTGTGCCAGTCCCCAGGTTCATGAAACGAATTTGAATGCCTAATGCTGCGGCAAGCTCGAACGGGCAGTTGGTTTTATATTTTTTAATCAGACTATTGATCAGTTCATCCATGTTCTTCACCTGCAGCATGTTAGTATAGTTATTTAGTGTCTTTGGATTTTTTTCTCTTATTCATCTGTTTGGCTTCCCAGAACAATCCGGTTAGTACATCTTTTATCCTCTGTTTATCTTCTTTGTCTAATGGAATCCCATCAAACATCAGCTCTCCATCATCCTCTAGCATTTTTCGAAAGTCTCGTTTATCTTTGCTTGTAGCCCAATCTGGGATAGCCTCATCGCTTGAAAGAGTCTGGTCCTGCAAATACCCTGCCTGATCCATTAGCTCCTCGTAGGGGACGCCAGTGGCCTCAGCAATTTTGCGTAACGTGGTTGGTTTAGGAACCCCTCTTAATCCATTCTCAATCCGGGAAATTTGCGAACCGCTAATTCCGGCTGCTGCTGCTAATTGATTAATGGTGAGTCCCTTTGTTTCCCGAAGATGCTTCATATAATCCCCGAATTCCTGTTTCATCTCAACTCACTCCTTATTGGCTGTAACCTTATGATAATAATATAAGCCATTTTTGCCAATAGGTAAACAACAAAGCGTATATTATTGCCAAAAGGCAAGATAATGGAGGGATATACGCTCTTTTTCGATAAAAACAGCCTAAAACGGGGTTTTACGAGATTGGTAAAGAAGTGGTATATTATAGAAAAATACGAACAGAATACGAACAAGATTTATTTTATCACATTGGGCTGGAAAATTCCGCAAATTTAATCTCATTCAGTTAAACCCAAAAGGAGTGCATAAATGATGAACATATCAACTTTACCAGAGTTGGACCGTCGCCGAACCCAGGTCGCTATAGAGAGCATGTTGGAGAAATACCGTATTTTTAAGACCGTTACATTTGAAGCGAAGGAAGCAAGCACAACTTATTCATACACAGAAAGATTTCATGGTCCTACTAACACTGTAACTGATCAGACTGCTGCGATAGCTTCTTATAATGTGGACATCCCTGCCGCAAGGAGAGCTTATTGTTCCGCAATAGACTCTGTGGTAGAGAGACTCGATACGAGAGAACAGCAGCTGGTACGGGAAAGGTATATGAGAAGAGACGAGATGTACGATTATACGATTTACAATCATGTGTTTGATCCACCGGTAAGTAAGGACACTTACGTGAAGATACGCTCGAAGGCTTTTTACAAGATGGCATTAGCGTTAACGGATCTCGGTTTACTATCTCTGCAAACTTTAGTAACAACAGCGCCTAGGGTAAAGAAAGAGAAAATGAGTATTACTTAATAGAAATAGAATAGTGTGATTAGTAAAGAAGACTGTATCGTCCGAGCGGATGATGCGGTCTTTTTTTGAATTATAAGAAAGTATAAGTTTCAGGATGTACTTTATCCTTATAATCCCGCACAAAAACTTGCCGTCCATAAAAGGAGGGACGAAGGCTCTTAAGCTTGTCTTCAATTATGTTCCTCCGAAAAACCGCTCTATACCATCCAAAAGCTAGCCAAAACCTCGTCCGTTTACCCTCTCCGCAAGGAAAATATGGGGGTATGATTATAACATGGCAAATGAAGCAAAAGAACACCGCAAGAGCATGAATGCTCTGCTAATAGTTCCGCCCTAAGGGTGATGAGAACAAACCTAGCGGTGAAAGATTCTTCTCGCATTTGCCTAATGAAGAAGGGATATTATCCAACCTCGGATAGTATCCTTTTTTCTTAAATCTAGTTGAGGGGGTGTCTGCTTAATGTTCATGCAGTTGAAGGTTAACACCATCAAGGATCGACGAACGGTCGCAGATCAGAAAGGAATGGAGTGATGTCGGTACAACAATTGCGAGAACACATTACAAGTACACTTGAATGGTATTTTCCTGATGTGCCTGTATATGTAGAAGGAGAAAAACCTCAAACAGCCTATTTTCATCCCGGACTGATCTCAGCAACACTGGATCGGCAGCGGGAGGGCAGGTATTTAGCGGTCTACCGTTTTGGCATCCGTTATGAGCAAGGCAATTTGCTGGAAGCTGAGAGAATGGCAGATAAGCTAAGTGAGGCGATGGCAGGAATGGAGCAGGATGGTGGAGCTTTTCGTGTAGTTAGGCAAGCGTGGGAAGCTGGAACTGAAGGGCATGGGCCGCTGTTTACAGTTGACTATATGTTGTATTTGCAAAACGACAAGCCTGACAGCATTAAGATGGGACAAATGATTGGAGGAGAACGATTGAAATGAGTACTAAAGGGAGTAACGGGAATGGGTTCAGTAAGGAACAGATTGTGAATTCCTCACTTTTTACGCCGAGGGAAAAGGATATATTGAACGTTATTTTGCAGGATGGCAAGAACTATACGCTCGAAGAAGCAAAGCAATCTATGGGATTGTTCAAAAATAAGGAGGTAATGAACTAATGGCAGGCGGAACATGGACAACGCAAAATAAGGTGCGCCCTGGGGTGTACGTAAATGTAGCATCAAATCAAGGTGCCATCGGCAAAATGGGAGAACGCGGGATTACGGCATTGGCGCTTGCCCTATCTTGGGGAGAACCGGGAGTAATCATGAAGATTACCCCGCAGGATGATGTGAATAAGCTGCTAGGAGTTGATTTGGAACATCCAACTCTATTGCCAGTGCGTGAAGCGCTGAAACGGGCGGGAACCTTGCTGCTCTATCGATTGAATGAAGGCGTTAAAGCGGCAGTCACAAATAACGGTCTTCAGGTAACAGCTAAATATGGCGGTGTACGCGGAAATGATCTTTCGATTGTGATTGAGAAAAATATAGAGAATGTTGCTCTTTTTGATGTAAAGACGTTGCTTAATGGAACAGAACTGAACAAGCAAACAGTTGGAACGGCTGAGGAGTTGGTCGCGAACGATTATGTTCAATTCCAGAAAAATGGTGCAGAAGGCTTGAAGCTAATTGCAGGCATGCCGCTTACAGGGGGGGCTAACGGAACCGTGACGAATGGAGCACATAGTGACTTCCTGTCTGCTCTTGAGGTGCAAGAATTCCAAACCGTGGGTCTAGTATCGCAGGATAGTGCTCTCAAGGCACTCTACAGTTCTTTTGTGAGACGGCTTCGGGATACAGAAGGGAAAAAGGTACAGGCTGTACTATCCGATTATGCGGCTGCAGGTCATGAAGGTGTGATTAGCGTGAATAATGGGGTAGTACTGAGCGACGGAACTACGATTGATAACGTCAATGTCGTTGCTTGGGTAGCTGGTGCTACAGCAGCAGCTGCTGTTAATGAATCGCTGACTTATCAGGGTTATGATGATTCGGTGGATGCTGATGTAAGACTTAGCCATTCTGAGACTACAGCTGCGTTGCTAAAAGGAGAGCTTATCTTTACTTACAGTGGCGGACGGGCTGTGGTGGAACAGGATATTAATACATTTACCGCATTTTCACCGGACAAAGGCAAAGCATTCTCCAAAAATCGTGTACTTCGCGTGCTGGATGGAATTGCAAATGATATGAAGCGTATTTTTGAGAACTACTATATCGGTAAGGTCGCGAATAATGAAGATGGCCGTGCTCTTTTCTGGTCACAGTGTGCGACTTATATGAATGATTTGCAGGATATGGGTGCGATTGAGGGCTTTAACGCGCAGACAGATGTTGTAGTTGTGGCTGGTGCAGATAGTGACAGTATCGTGCTGGATGTGGCTGTGAAACCGGTAGATTCCGTAGAAAAAGTATATATGAAAGTGAAGGTGGTTTAAGATGGCATTTTTAAAAGCTAGTGATACGATTTCCGGCCAGGAGGGCCGTGCTTATGCTGTGATTGGTACGCAAACTGAAGAGATGTTCTATGTGAAAACTCTTGAAGCTACAGTAGAAAAAACAAAAGCAGAAGTGAAAACACTGGGCCGCCGGGGTGTTCAGCATAAAGCGACTGGATGGTCGGGCAGCGGTTCGATGACGATTTTTTATATGACTAGTCGTTTCCGCCAGATGATGCTCGATTATATGAATACGGGTGTTGATCAGTACTTCGATATTGAGGTTACGAACGAGGATCCATCGTCCAGCGTGGGGGCACAACGGATTATTCTAAAAGGGGTGAACCTCGATAGTGTCATCATGGCCTCACTCGATACAGAGTCAGACGCTCTGGAAGAAGAAGTTAGCTTTACCTTTGAAGATGTGCAGATTGTGCAAGCTTTTGGTGCTCCGGCAGGTTCCGGGCTTTAATTAAGACAACTAGATAGATTGGAGCAAGCAAGACCCGAACGTAGAATGAGCGGCGGGTCTCTTCTCTGTCTATTGGCACTAGTAGCAGGAGAAGTATCTAAATAAATAATTCTAGGAGGAAGACAATGAGCGAATTAAGTTTGTTTTTTGCCCAAAATGTAGCATGTGACACGACCGAGGAGTTTGTAGTATCCCAGCGTTTTAAGGATAAGGAAGGAAATGCGGTAGCTTGGAAACTGCGCAGTATGACTGAGGATGAGAATCAGGAATGCCGCAAGGCCGCAACCCGCAAAGTCAAAGGTAAAAACGGAGTGTATACCTCCGAAATTGAGCCTAACGATTATATGGCGAAGCTGATGACCTCAAGTGTAGTGCATCCGGATCTAAAAAATGCTGAATTGCAGCGTTCTTATGGCGTACTTGGCGCTGAGACACTGCTGCGTAAAATGCTGCTTCCGGGTGAATTCGCGGCGTTAGGTGAGCGGGTGCAGGCCTTAAATGGTTTTGGCACGGACATGAACGAGCTGGTGGATGAAGTAAAAAACTAATCAACGAGGGCGATAGTGAAGCCAATTTTGCTTATTACGCCCTCCATGAGCTGCACATTTTACCCCATGAGCTGATGAAGCTGTCTTCCCGCGAACGCGCCGCAATATATGCGATGATTGCTGTTCGTGTGGAGAAGGAGAAGCGGGATCAGGCACGGAGTAAGGCGAGGAAGAGATAGTTAGGGGGTGAGAGAATGAAGATAGACGCATCTAAAGCCGTAATGCTACCGATGAAATCTCTGGGAATTTGGAAGAGTGTTAATAAACAATGTGTTCGTGTGAACAGCAATCTGGATATCGTTAATCGCTTGGTCAAGGGAGTGCAGGTAGTTGTTAAGCGGTCAAGCGATGAGATGAGCCGTTCTCTGAATCTAGTGAACCAATCTTTGCAGGATATCAATGATACGCTGCTTGAAGGATTTAAGAGACTTCCTCCTAAGGTCATAGTTTCCAGAGATATAGTTATCGAGCAAAGCCAACAAGCGGGACAATCACAACAGTTAGCGCTTCGAACATTGAATAACTCCCCAAGTGTGCAAAAAGGTAAGGCTGAAGAAGAAGAGGCGAAAAAGGTAGAGTGGTGGAAAGGGCTAAAAGCGAAGGAGAAAAAGAAAGAAGTGGAGAAAAAGCCTGAGGTTAAGGCTGATCCGATCCCCAAGCCCAAAATTAATCTGAAAAAGGAACCTCCGGTTCCACCATCCCCACCAACTCCTGACTCGAGAATTATGAAGTTTCTCAAGACAGTTGATGTGGTAAAGCCATTTAATGCCGTGAAGTCTTTTGGGGAGAAAGCTGTAAAAGCTGCGGCACAACCAGGAGATATCGCCGACTGGAATAAGCTGAATGACAATACAGATGCTGCACTTGGGAAAATCGGTGAGAAAGCAATGGGAGCCTTGAGGCCAGTGATGGATACTTTGAACGAGGCGCTGACTTCAGGCCAATTGATGCCGATTATAGATGCAATGGCTAATGGGTTTCTCTTCATAGCTAATATAATTGGAATGGTAGTTGATGGCTTATTATGGTTGGTGGGAGTAGTGCAGGAGAACTGGTCTTGGATTAAACCGATCCTTGAAGCGATAGCCATTGTCTATCTAGCAGCTATGATTGTGCAGGTGTATTCCCTTGCAGCAGCATGGATGGTAGCGAACTGGCCTATTTTAGTAGTTATTGCTGTTATTGCAGCTCTTATTTTGATTTTTCAGTTGTTAGGTATTTCTGCAGGGGATGTTGTTGGAGCTATAGCAGGGGCATTTGGCTGGTTAGGGGTCCATATACAGAATATTATAATATATTTGCAAAATATATTTATAAGTTTTAAGGATTTTCTTCAGAACTTGTTTATAGATCCTGTTTATGCCATTAAGAAGCTCATTTACGACTTAGCAGTTAACTTCTTGGATCTTATGTATCAGATGGCAATTGGTGCTGAAAACTTTGCAGGCGGATTTATGAAGGTAGTAGCACAAGCTATTAATAAAATGTTACCAAGTGTTAAGAAACTACTGGATTTGTTGAGCAAAATACCAGGATTAGAAGGATTAGCTAATATAAAAATAGATTATTTAAATCCTGAAGAACCCCATGCTGTGAGCGGAATGATTAAAAATTTGAAGGGCCAATTGGTTGCCCCAACCAGTGATAAGGCTGTGAAAAACTCTGAGAAGAAAGAATTTTTAGAATATGCGGATACAGTTAATGCTTACGCCCAAAAGGGGAAGGATTTCGCTGGAAAATTTAGTGATTTAGGGAGGAAGGCAAAAGAGGTTACGGAAAAAGCTAAAGGGGAAACAGGTGGATCAACAAGCTCACAAACAGGAATTTTAGCTAACCAAAGTAATAATCTGAACACCGTCAACCGTGTGAACGAGCTCGGCTCCATCAACGACACCGTAGACATCTCCAGTGATGATCTGAAAATGCTCCGCGAGCTGGCCGAGATTCAGGCGATCCAGAATTTTGTGGAGCTTACGCCGACGGTGCAGGTGACGACCGGAAATATTAACAATGCCGGAGACATTGATACGATTATCAACAAGATCGGGCAAAAGCTGAACGAGGAGTTTGTCTCTACGGCGCAGGGGGTGTATACGTAACGTGGAAGAGTACGGGATTTTTTTGGGTTTTAATAATCAGGAGGATGCAATCCGGCTGCCAGTCAATCCAGAGACCTTGGAAATCAAGGAGAGTGGAGATGGAAAAAGCTATACCATTATCGATCTGGGTGAGATCAATACGATTGCTTATCCGAAGCTTACGGAGATCACGATTGAAAGTATTTTTCCGGCACAAAGGTATCCGTTCGTATTGGTGCAGGAGGACGGGCTGAAGAGACCTTTTGAATATGTGGAGCTTATTAAGAAATGGATGACGAGTCGTCGGCCCATTCGGTTTGTGTTCTCCGGTGTGAGGTATCCCGATGATACGAAAAAGGATAAAAAGAAGTTAAACAAACCACAGAAATGGCTAGAGGAATCTTCAATTAGTGAGGATGCATCTTTAGAAATTGATTTTGCTGTGAATATGGCTATGAGCATTGAAGGTTTCACTTGGAAGCTTAGTGCGGGTACGTCAGGGGATATTGAATATTCGTTATCTCTCAAAAAATACGTATTCTATCAGGCAGTAGCTGTGAAGGTTGTTAAAGGTGAAGTGAAGGCGGAGCAGAAGCGGGCCAATGAAAAGGCAAAGCCTACTACCTATACCTTAAAAGCTGGAGACAGTCTATGGAGCATCGCTCAAAAAAACCTAGGAGATGGCTCGAAGTACAAAGCCATTCAGAAGCTTAATGGCATTCCGGATAGTGAGCTGAAAAAGCTGCCCATCGGTAAAGTCATCAAGCTGCCGTAGGAGGATGTTATGGAACTGCTAGTGAAGAATAAGGAAGGGAATCTATGGGATATTTCTGGCATCGTCTCAGATATTTCTTGGAAAACTGCACGGTCAGGTAAACCGTCAACGCTAGAGTTAACGCTTGTGGACAACGGAATTTATCAGCTCCCCAAGTTCGGGATCAGCAACGGTGATATTATTCAGTTCAGTAAAGATAATGTAGATGTATTTTACGGATTTGTGTTCAGCATTGATACGGGTTCGGATCAGGAGATTAAGCTGACTGCCTATGATCAGATTCGTTATTTGCTAGGCAATGGTAGTTATGTTTTGCAGGATGTTACGGCTAGTGATGTGATCAAGAAAATAACAACGGACTACGGATTAAAGACAGGTGTGCTGGAGGAGACAGAGTACCGGATTCCTTCTTTAATTGAAGATGACAAAAAGCTGTTGGACATCATTATGGGAGCCATCGGCAGTGAGCTTCAGTTTAAGGGGCGGCTGATGGCTTTTTACGATGATTTTGGGAAGCTGACGCTGCGTAAACCGGATTCTATGCTGCTTAACCTGGTGCTGGGAGCGGGGCATTATCTGTACGATTATTCGCTCAAAAAAAGTATTGATGACGATACGTACAACACGATTTTTCTGTACAAGGACAACGAGGCATCGGGCAAACGCGATTTCTATCCGGTCAGTGACAAGGACAATGTGAAACGCTGGGGTATCCTGCACTTGTATCAAAAGGCTGATGACAAAGCGAATGCTGCACAAATTCAGGAGAAGGCAAACAATCTGCTGAAAATGCACAATCGTGAAAAGCTTAGTCTCTCCATACAGGCGATTGGTGATATGCGTGTAAGAGCAGGCAATTTCATTTATGTCCTATTAGATGAATTCGAGACTCAATTGTTTCTGGTGGACCAATGCAGCCATAAGATTTCTGGAGGGGAGCATACAATGTCCCTCGATATTAAGGTGGTGTAGAAATGATGTTAGATATTATTAAAAAAGCAAGTCTAGGAGCCGTGGGAAGTACAAATCCCGTGGCTTTTTCTTATGGAACGGTAACGGTGGCAGCTCCTTTGCAGATTCAGGTGGATCAGCGGTTTGTTTTATCGGGGAATGCGTTAGTGCTGCCTGAATCGGTAATGGAAAGCAAGATCTACATCGAGGGCAAAGAAGTAATACTTCGGCGAGGATTAGCGAGTGGGGACCGCGTATTAATGGTTCGAATGCAGGGCGGACAAAGCTACATTGTCCTGGATCGGCTGGTGAGTCCGATATGATCCCGGCGATTGGAAAAGCTGGACCGATAACGGCCCTGCTTGAGGGGGAGGTCAACCTTGAGCGTGGGGAAAGTCCTAGTCTTACGTACCGAATGGATTGGGAGAGAAAAAGGATTACAGGCCAAACGGATGGACTAGAAGCTGTTCAACAGGCGGTGGCTAAAATATTGCGAACCGATCGGTTTGAACATCTGATTTACAGTTCGGATTACGGAACAGAGTGGCGGTTGGTGCTTGGCAAGGATCGGCTGCTGGTTAGAGCTGAAATCAGACGTATCGTTAGTGAGGCACTACTTCAGGATGAACGAATCCTTAGCTTAGAGAATATTGTTGTTTCGTTTACCGGAGATAATCTAACTTTTGACTGCAAGGTCGTCACACGTTACGGAAATTTTCAGCTGAGAAAGGAGTGGAATGAGGATGTATGAGGATCAGACGTATGAGGCTCTTTTGGAGCGGATGCTGGACCGGATTCCATCAGGATTGGATAAACGCGAGGGCAGCATCATTTATGACGCGTTGGCTCCAGCAGCCGCTGAGTTGGCACAGATGTATATTGAGCTGGATGTGAATAATAATCTGTATTTTGCAGATACGGCTACCGGAGAGTACTTGGAGCGAAGCATCTCCTGGTCAGGCATTGTAAGGCGTGAAGCCAGCAAGGCACAGCTGAAAGGGATTTTTTATAAGGCGGATGGAGGATTGTTGGATGTTCCACTCGGCAGCCGCTTCTCACTCGAAATGCTGAATTATACGGCTGTGGAGAAGTTATCTCCTGGAGTGTATCGCTTGGAAAGTGAAACCGCTGGAGAAGAAGGAAATCGATATTTTGGCTCTTTACTGCCAGTGAATTATATCTCAGACCTAGCGCGCGGAGAAATAGCTTCTCTTCTGATCCCTGGGGAGGACATTGAAACGGATGATGCGCTACGCCAGCGTTATTTGGATTCAGCCAGACGCCCAGCTACTAGCGGAAATAAATATCACTATATGGAGTGGGCACTGCAAGTTCCGGGTGTGGGAGGCGCACGTGTTTTTCCATTATGGAATGGTCCTAAAACTGTGAAGGTGATTATTGTGGACGCCGAAAAAAAACCTGCATCCGAGCTGTTGGCGGCTCAGGTGCAGCAATACATTGATCCGGTCTCAGGAGCGGGTGAGGGACAAGCACCGGTAGGGGCTGTTGTGACCGTGGCGCCGGCTGCGGGCAAAAACATCAGTATAAGCGCCAAGGTAACCCTTGCTTCTGGCTATGCACTGCAAGCTGTAAACCAAGGCTTTCAAGTGATGCTTGAGAAATATCGCAAGGAGAAGGCTTTTTCAGCAACCTATATCAGTCAGTCTGTCATCGGGGCATTATTGCTTGCTACTGAAGGAGTTGCGGATTACACAGAGCTGAAGTTGAACAGTGGAGCGGGCAATGTGATGTTGAACGAAGAAGAAGTACCGTTGTTCGGTAACGTTCTACTGGAGGTGTAGCATGGGTTATCCAGAGCAAATTGATATTTTTCAAGAAAAACTTAATAAAAAAGCAAACGGTAGCAGCTACGTTATCGAAGAGAGATTACCGCTTGTAAATGGCGTTTACAGTGGTCTTCTAGCGCATGACAATATTAATAATCAGACCATTGCGGTGTACACAGGGTCACAGTATTCCGGGATCGAGCTACGCAATTTCACTGTGTCTTTTCCGGATGAGGCGCCCTGGCGGCGGTTGATTAAGATTTTTGCCGATGTGCCTGAGGTATATGTGACTTACGAAACCCCCGGCGATACGGTTGAAGCAGAGGATATTAACGGTTTGCAGGTGAGTCTTACCGCTGTCCAAACTGAAATAGAGCGTTATAAGAACAAGGGCCAGATTGACGGAGGATCATTTAGAAGAGAGGTGTAAAATGGCACAGACCATACAAATAAAGCGGGGTACAAAGGCTGAGCTAACGAGTTATGGCGTGTTGAAGGCGGGTGAGCTTGGTTTTTGCAGTGATACTAAGGAAGTTTATATTGGTGACGGCACGTCCAATTCCATGGTCGGCAGGGCGCTGTCCGGGCCAGAAGCTTCGCGTCCGGTTGCAGGATCCGTTGGTCGTTTGTATTACGTGACTACGGGTTCGAATAGCGGATATTTATATTTTGATGATGGGGCAGCATGGCGGCGGGTGAATGCGCAGAAGCTTACCGATCTGACAGGTACAATTGATGATATCGCTGATGGAGCAACCTATGCGAAGGTGCTTAAAGCGGATATTAGTGCGGGACATATCAATAAAGTATCGGATGGGACAAATGTAAAGACTGCCGCTGAGATCAAGACTCACATTGATGATGTGGCCAAGCACCGGACGATCAATGATGCGGGGACTACGATTACAGACTTGTGGTCTGCGCAAAAGATTAAAAATGAAATTGAGCTGGCTAAGCATAACATCGAACCGCAAGCATCGGTAAAAGACCAGAACCTGCTGGCTCCACCTGCCAGTCCGGTTGAGGGGGATCGTTATATTATTCCAGCAGGGGCAACCGGGGCATGGGCGGGCAAAACGAATCAAATTGTTGAATACCAATCTGCCGCTTGGGTATTTTATGTTCCTGCCGTCGGTTGGACCGCTTACGTTGATGACGAGCAGAAGATTTACAGCTGGAACGGCAGCGCATGGGTACGTACCGGTGGTGCACTACAGACCATTACAGCCGGGAACGGGCTGATTGGTGGGGGTCAGGCCGATACTGTGACGCTGAACATTGGTGCGGGAAATGGGATCACGGTCACTGCAGACGCGATTGCGGTTACCGCTGGAAAAGGAATCACCGTGGATGCAGCCGGTGTAGCTGTAAGTGTGGATGGAAGCAGTATCGTTTATGATGCTGCGAATGGCAATAAACTTACCGTGGCCAGTATTGATGGCGGAACATTCTAGGGGGCGGGACAATGGCTCTAAAAACATTGATTCAAATACGCCGCGGCTTGGAAAGCGCCATTGGAGCGCTGGCTATTGGTGAGCTTGGGTATTGTACAGACAGTGGCAAGCTGTACATTGGTTCTGCCGCTGGCAATGTCTTACTGGTAGCCGCGCAGAGTACCGGGGATATGCTGAAAAGCATTTACGATACGAATAACAATGGCAAGGTGGATTTTGCGCAACAAGCGGATAGTGTAGCTTGGGCGGGGGTAGCAGGTAAACCAGTGGTATTTCCTCCGGCGGTGCATACACATGATTATTTGCCCAAAGGCCCCCTAACCTGGAATCAACTGAAGGGGGTGTAGAGGATGAGTTACGGCAGCTCTTTATACAGCGAATTGTTATATTCCGCAGATAAAGATTCGAGCCATCCGGGTGAAGTCGAGGCGCCTGATCTAATGCAGTATTTACCGGATTATTATAAGGATGTCCGCGAAATGGAGAAGCTTCAGGAGACCATCGGGCTAGAAATTGGTGGACTGAAGGTAGGTACTATAGATGTACTGGATCAGGCGTTTATTGAAACGGCTACAGTGAGCCTTGGGCGCTGGGAATCCGAACTTGGACTCAGCAGCGATCCATCCAAGTCTTATGCCACTCGTCGAGAGATGATTAAGGCAAAGCTGCGTGGAAATGGAACGACCACACCGGAAATGATTCAGCGGACGGCGTCAGCTTTTTCAGGTGGAGTGGTTGAAGTAAAGGAAGTGCCTGAAGAGTACCGTTTTGAGATTCATTTTGTGAGTACACTGGGGATTCCTCCGAATATGGCAGGGTTGATTCAAATCATTGAAGAGATTAAACCTGCGCATTTAGCTTATGAATTTGTGTTCAGCTATACCTGGTGGGACTCTGTTAAAGCCTTGACTTGGGAGAGTGCTCACAGTAAAACATGGAACGAATTAAGAACTTATAGATAGGAGAGTGACATATGCAAACCACAGGAAATTTGGGCTTAAAGAAGCCAGAGGGAACAGATATCGTTGATATTGCCGATCTGAACGGGAATATGGATATTTTGGACAATGCCGTTAATGGCAAGGTCGATAAAGTAACAGGCAAACAGCTGTCCACGAACGATTACACCGCCGCCGAGAAAACGAAGCTGGCGGGGATTGCTACGGGGGCGAATAATTATGTGCATCCTAATCACACGGGGGATGTCACTAGTACTGGTGATGGAGTTACGGCTATTGCGGCTGGGGTGATTGTGGATGCTGATGTTAATGCCGCAGCAGCGATAGCTTGGTCAAAGCTCAGTAAGTCAGGAGCATCATTGGCGGACTTGCCTACTCGTTCGGCAACGGATCTGTCCAGTGGAACGCTTGCAGTATCAAGACTTCCTGCTATTTCAGGGGATATAACCTTGGCGGCTGGAACAGGCACAGCGGCGATAACAGCCGGAGTTATAGTAAATGCAGATGTTAATGCAACTGCGGCTATCGATGCTTCCAAGATTGGGGCGGGTGTTGTTTCAAATGTGGAGTTTGGGTATTTGGATGGGGTAACTAGTGGGATACAAGCTCAGTTAAATGCTAAAGAAACACCAACTGGTGCACAGACGAAGGCGAATACTGCGGAGGGGAATGCAAAGACGTATGTAGACAATAAATCTTGGCAAAAAATTAAACTTACTAGTGATGATGGCAAATCTATAGCAATTAGCGGGACTGATCTTAACAATTTGCTTGGTAACGGTTTCTATAACGGTGATAATTTGACGAACTCACCGGATGGCACTGCTACCTGGTTTTACGTTGAAGTACAGTGCCATTCAAATGGTAGTGGCTATGTACTTCAGAAAGCTCACCGCTTGAATGGTGGTATAAATTCTTTTTTCATGCGAACGAAAGAGAATAACGTGTGGGGAGCTTGGAGTGCAGACCTTTTTCAATCTGTCGCTAACGGGAAGAACGGAATCGCTTCCGCCATTAGCGGCAAAGGTATAGCAGCATCAGGAAGCGATAGTTTTCCAACATTGGCAGCAAAGATTGGAAGTATAAACAACGGAGGTAGAAAGGCATTCAGTGGTGGATGGCAAGTTATGCAAAGCAATGTTGACGCTCCTTGGAATATAAATGTAGGGTTTAATCCCAGAGTAGTATTTCTTCAATACAGGATTGTTTATGGGTACTATGATGTCTACAATAACTATGGATATTATGATGAATGGGGATACAATACCATTACACATGCTTCTATTTCAGGAGTTAGTACGGGGATTGCAGCGAATGGCTATCCTGGTTCTGTTTCGACAAGTCATAGTTTGACGACGAATGGACCTGATGGTGATCTTTGGCATAATTATCAAAATAGGGACAAACTCATAGAGTTTGAGTCAATGCAGGCAGTGAACAATGCAGGATCCGCACTCTATTTGACATCAAACGGTTTTTATTTTAATCAAGGTTGGAATTTCAGAAACCCTGGTCCTGGTAACTGGGCGGGCCTTAATTGGGCAGCCTACGAATAATATGGATAGAGCCCCTATTTCTTAAGGGGCTTTTTTAAATTACAGAAAGGAGCGGACGAATGGGCGAAGGGGATATTGCGCAATTGGAGAAGCTGCTGCCGCTGGCAGATAAGTATGGGCTGGCTTATATTGTTGCTTTCATTTTGATGATCGTGCTGATGGTGTTATTGCGTGCGATTGTCAAAGGGAACCTTGTACCGCGAGAAATGCTGGATCGGGCAGAGGAGGATCGGGATCGTCTGCAAGCGATTTTGGATAAGGAGCGCTCGGAGTTTATGCAGCCCACACTGGACGTCTTAAAGAAACTGAAGATTGACCATACGGAAGACAGGGGGAGTTAGGAATGCTGTCACAATGGATTCGGCGGCTGCTTCTCCCCCGGCATGTTGATAAAGAGATGGAGCTCCGTAGAGCCTCTACCAGCGTTACACTGACCATAAGTCATTATAAAAATGTCTCGCAGGAAATTCAGGAGGAGATTGATCGTAACCGGTTCGCCAAATATTTAGTTTATGATCGAGGGGATCATGATGCACATGATTGAATTTTTATTATTGGTGCTATATGGCACTAATACGGCTTGCGGATTATACATTATTCATCGCCACAGGCAATATTTTTACGAAAGATTCCAAAAAGGTGTGGTCAGCGTGTTTATGCTGGCTATGCTTTTTTTCTTATTGGCTTATACATTCAATATGCTTATCGTTCTACTATTCCGTTTGGCAGAATTACTAGGAGTGGACATGGCAACATGGCTGACTTGGCTTAATTGTAGCTGGGCTATTGCCCAATTCGGTACAACTGGTGGAATTATAATATTAGCGATACTGACACGTTCCGGGAAATACGACCAATTTATTTATCTGAAAAAGATAGACAGAAAAGAGGAACTTCATGCTGACAATAACTCAGGTGAAAAATAAATCAGCCCAACGTCTAACCAACCTACACCCCGTAGTCCGTTCCGCTGCTACTGCTCTAATCGAACGTTGCTACAAACTCAACATCCCCATTCTCATTACGCAGGGACTTCGCACAATTGACGAGCAGGATGCTCTATATGCCCAAGGCCGCACCAAGCCCGGAGCGATTGTCACCAATGCACGTGGCGGATATAGCTATCATAATTTTGGATTGGCTGTAGATTTTGCTCTTTTGCTGCCGAATGGATCTGGTGTGTCTTGGGATATGTGCCGGGACGGCAATAACAACCAGATCGCAGATTGGCAGGAGGTTGTGAAGGAGGCAAAAGGGCTGGGCTTCGAGTGGGGAGGCGACTGGACAAGCTTCAAGGATTACCCCCATTTTCAAATGGCGTTTGGGTTAACACTCACACAGTTACGAGCAGGGACAAAGCCCTCAACATCTGCGGTGGAGTCAGCGTATAAGGTCATCCATCGGAAGGAGGAGGAAGAATTGAAGAGTGATGTTATTGCTGTCGTAAAGGTTAACGGGGTTAAAGTTGCAGATGGAGTGCTTGAAAAAGGCATCACCTACGTCCCTGTACGTGTTATTGCAGAAGCGCTGGGTGCTCAGGTAGGTTATGATTCAGCGACTCGAACGGTTGAGATTACAAGTACCCGCTAAGGAGGGAAAAGGATGGAAATTGGAACAATTTTAGATGATGTTATGGCGTTCGCCTCTATATTAGCGGTATTCGTACTGGCACTGGTTCAGTTGGTCAAAAATAGTATCAACATCCCGCGTAATGCAGTACCGATTATCGGACTATTGATAGGTTTGTTCATCGGCGTAGTAGCGTATCCTTTTACCGAACTCGATTTAGTGCTTCGCCTTTGGGCTGGGGGCCTTGCAGGTTTATCTGCGACGGGGTTGTTTGAACTAGCTTTTAAGGATCGCCCGGGGACGACGAAAGAGTAAATGGATAATAGGTACGAATCATAAAAAAGGGCTGTTCCAAAAAGTCTGAAAAAGACCTAAGGAAGAGCCCCATTGTTTTTCTCATGATGTTACATAAATAAGATTCAGAACGAAAGCGTGCTGCCGGGTTGTAAAGAATATAGTCCTGTGAAACCTTCTCCTTTTAATATAGAAGCTACTTGGTCGATATGTGGTTTGGGAGCATGGACGAGCACTGTCCGGTGGCTGGGAATCGTTTGGAGCATTTTGCGAATGTCCGGCAAGCCTTGATGGACTTTATAGCGGATAAGTGAGACTGTACAGCGTACGCTGCTAGATTCTTCGATCATAGCTTGCTTAACGAGACGATGTCCAAAGCTTCCTGCCGCTAAATGTCCCGTAAAAATCACATGGTTGTCAGGAGAAACAGAGAGCTGGTGAAAGTATTCTTGTGCTTTTGCTGACTGCATCATCCCGTCATTAGTGAATACGATAGCTCCCTTAAGATTCAACATTGCCTTCGCGCGTTCGTCCGAATTAGATACAACACACAAGTTTTTTCTGTTAAAAAGCGCATTTACGCGCTGAATTGCGTCCTCTTTCAGCCATTCCACCTTGTCGCTTAAAGCTCGTAAAGGAGCGACGAGTGCTTCTTCAACGATCAATTGATGATCTGGAAAACATTCATTTGCCCATACGATCAATTCCTGGCTTCTGCCATGGATAGGCACGGGAAGGAGGACTGAGCCCCCTTTTTGCAAGGTGTTATGGATGGCTATCTCTAATTGCTGTAATTTTACAAGCTGCTCATCAGGATCTGCCCCATATGCGGCATCGATAATGGACAGATCAGCCACATTTTTAGCTTCGGCTTCCATAATTGCTGGTGTGTCTGCCGTGAGCAGCTGCGATTCCTCCGAATAATCCCCCGAGAAAAATACAGTCTTGCCCTCCCATTCTAGGGCCAGCCAAACCGAACCTGCTAGATGCCCGCTACGTCCCCATTGAACTCGAAGGTTAGGCGCAAGCGTCAGCCAAGTTTGAGGGCAGACATGCTCCTCTAAATACATGAACTGGATAGATTGCTTATCTATTTCTCGATAAGGTAATGATGCGGACTGAGCCGCCACATATTTATCCCAGGCCTCGAAATAATCAGGAAGCTGTAATGAGGTAGATCTAGTAGTCCATACCTTACCTCTGTATCCGTGTTTATAAAGTAAGGGCAGCGCTATGGAATGATCCTCATGAGCATGAGACAGAAATACTGCCTGCAAATGTGGAATAATATCCGTATCAAGTAGGGGGTATTCACCGGGGCCTTCTTTTTTTACACCACAATCGAGCAAGATGCCATTTCGTGAATCCTTGTCCTGCAAAAGATAGGAGGAACGGCCATGCTCTCCGGCCCCTCCCCAAATCGTTAGTGTGCTCATTGTTGTCTCCGCTTTCTATCTGGGCTTAAATATTCTAAGACTAATAGTAATAGGGTAGTGATGCCTACAGAGATTACAGCCATGGCCATCCCCATGGCTACCGCACCTTGTTCAAACTGGGCAAAAATATAGGTTGCCGAGGTCTGCATTGAAGGTGGCAGAATGAGTAATGAGGCTACCAGTTCCCGGTTGGAAATGGTGAAGGTCATCATCCAGCCAGCTACCATCCCCGGAAGGATGAGGGGAAGCAGGATACGGCGGAACACATACAGCTTACTTCCTCCGAATACTTGTCCCGCTTGCATCAGAGAGGAATCGATCTGCCCATAACTTGCTTTTACATACTGAACAGTATAAGGAAGGAAAAGTACGACATAAGTCAGTACAACCATCCAGTAGGTATTATAGAGCGGGATAGGCATCCAGCGGGCATTCCACAGCAGAATTAGCCCTACTACAATTACAATTCCCGGGACTGTATTTGGAAGCAAGCTGAATAAATCTGTAATTTTCTGCTTGAATGTAGCCCCTTTTCCTACCGTTAAGGCAAACCAAGTCCCGAGAATAACAGCGATACTGGAAGCAACGATAGCTAATGTAAAGCTATTTAATAAGGCCTCAAGTCCTTGCGAACCCGGGGATAACAGCTCTTCATAATGTTTTAAGGTTAGATTGCTCCAGGATACACCTTCTCCCCGAAGCTTCAATAATGAGGCTGTTATGATAGAGAAATAAGGAATGCCGATGGATGCCAGAAGCAATAGAAGAACATAACCCCAGCTAAGAAACCCTACGATTCCTGTACTCTTATAACGGTTAGTACGAGTTCCTTTTCCACCGATCAGACGGTAAGAGTAGCGGCTGCTAATTACAGTTTGGATGTACCACATGACAAGGCAAACTCCGAGCAGCAAGGAGGCTAGTGAAGTAGCCTTACCGAAATCAATCGGCCAACTGGAGATATATTTATGGATCTCAGAGGTCAGAACGTAAAAGCCGATCCTACGGCCAAAGGTCGCAGGGGTACCGAATTCAGCAATTGTTTTAACGAAGATGAGCAGTGCTCCAAGCCCATAGCTAGAGAGCAGTAAAGGAATAATCACTCTTTTAAATCTGTAAAAGAAGGGGGCGCCGTGAACAGAGGCTGCTTCCTCCAGATTGCCCCCGATCTGCAAAAGCGCATTGCGCAGCAGCAGATACAGGAAGGGGAACAGGTGAAGGCTCATGATCAGCACCATACCCCCATAGCTAAAGAAATACGGTGTAAGCACGGAGGAGGAGGGCAGAAATTGCTCCATATACCCACCCGTCTGCATAAACAACATCCAGCCCATAGAACCAATGTAAGGCGGCGTCATAAATGGAATTAACAGCACGACATCCAGCCAGTTGTGGCGCCCTAAGTCGGTTTTTGCCATAATCCAGGCTAGAGGCAGCGCAAACAAAGTAGTTAGCAGAATAACGCTTACCCCAAGCCCGATAGAATTCAGCAGCACCTCTACTAGGTCATTGCTCCCCATAATGGTTCGTAGTGGTGCGGCTATGTCGAGATGCCCCTCTGGATAAATACTGGTCCAGAAAATGAGCAGGAGTGGCAGCAGCACGAGCACGGTTAGTATAAATAAAGCCAGTCCACCGCTCACCCATTTAAATGAGCGCAAAGAGTTAGTATTCATTACGCTTATTTAAAAATTTGTGTGAAGGTCGAGGAAACTTCATCGCCGTGCTCATTCATCCATTCCCAATTCACATCAAATGTTTTGATTTCTTCAAGATTGGCACGATTTTCTGCCTTCACGTCAGTTCTGCCTGGCAGCAAATAGGCTTTGGCAACAAGGGCTTGCGCTTCATCGGAGAGAAGGTAGTCGATAAAAGCCTTAGCGTTATCTACATTCGGGCTTGTCTTAATGATCGCAGCCGGACGAGGGCTGATTACAGTTCCTTCAGCAGGGTAGACGATATCCACAGGTTCTCCGTCAGCTTTTGCTTTATAAGCCATGTAATCTACGCCAGCAGCAACGACGGATTTAGCACCGGTAATCACCGGATCAAGTGCCTCTTGATTGGCGCCTGACATAGCTACTTCATTGCTTTTATATTGTTTAAAAAGATCCCAGCCACTGTCCCCCTTAGCACTTAAATACCCAGTCATGAAATCAAGAGCCGAGCCGGAAAGTGAAGGATCGGGGATATTGACTGCACCCTTCCATTCCGCTTTGCTGAGGTCATCCCAGGAGGTCGGCGGTGAGCTTACTTTTTTGGTATTGTAGACGATACCGAGTGCGGATGCACTGTAACTGAAATAGTTACCTTCATCTGTATCTGACCAATCGCTAACCAGCTTGTCTGCATTAATCGCTTCTTTATATGGAAGTAATAATCCGTCGTTTTTCATTCCTTGCATGGACGGAAGAGAGGCGAGGACAACAACATCAACGACCGGATTGGATTTTTCTGCTTCCATGCGGGCAAGTATTTTTCCTGTAGTGCCTTGGAACATTTCAACTTTAACGCCAGTTTTGGCTTCAAAGCCGTCTTTGATTTTATTGGCTAAACCTTCAGGGCCTGCACTGTAAACGACAAGATTGCCGCTTAGTGTCTTTTCTGTTGGTTGTGGGGCTTCAGTTTGCGTCGCCGCCGCAGTATCGGTTTGGTTGTCGCTTGCGTTAGCCGCAGGGGTGTTCGAGGAGCCGCAGCCCACTAGAGTAATACCAAGTGCAGTTGTTAGAAGAAGTGAACTTAACCCTTTTGTCTTTTTCATTTGATTCAATGTAATTGCCTCCCTAATATTGTTGTGTGCATCTTGCTGCATGGAACAGCATCATATAGAGCCATTCCATGCAGTGGACGCTTAATTCAGATGATGAATTTGGTGCTCTGAAGCGTACAGCTGAATCTTTTCCCCTACAGGTAGGCGCCGATCATGATAAGCGGTCCAAGTCCCATTGTGCTCCATGTTCAGAATGATCTCATAGCGATCCCCCATATAACTCACATGCTGAATAGTCCCTGTAAAAGGAAGAAAGGAAGCATCCTCCTGAGACCAGCGTAAATGTTCTGGACGCAGCATCTGTTTATCCGGAACGATCCAGTTGGATTTTCCAATAAAGTGTGCCACAAAGGGATGACTCGGTTTACGATAAATGTCCTCAGGAGATCCACTTTGTAAAATAGTGCCACCTTGCATTACAACTACTTCATCTGACATAGACATCGCCTCGGTTTGATCATGCGTCACATACAGGGCTGTAATGCCCATGTTTTTCACCAAGGAGATTAACTCCAGCCTCATTTCATCTCGCAAGACCGCATCCAGCGCACTTAATGGCTCATCGAATAATACAAGCTGAGGGCGCATGACTACGGCTCTGGCAAAAGCAACCCGCTGCTGTTGTCCACCGGACAGCTGATGTGGAAAACGCAGCTCTAACCCCTCCAGCTTGACCGATCGAAGTGCCTCCTGTACCCGAACCCGTAAATTCTTTTTTTGTTTGGAAGCTCGAAGTCCGAAGGCTACATTCTCGAACACAGTCAGATGCGGCCAGAGGGCGAAATCTTGAAAAACCATGCCAAAGTTACGGCGATGAATAGGGTGGCTAATTCTTTTGCTGCCTGAAAAAATAAACTCATCATCGATCAGAATTTCTCCTGCATCCGGTGTTTCCAGCCCAGCAATCAGACGGAGTAGTGTCGTCTTTCCACAACCTGAAGGACCGAGTAATGTCGTAAAGCTTCCAGCGGGAATCTTCAGATCTGCAGCCTTTAAGGCATGCACATCTCCGAATTTCTTTTCCAATCTGTGGATTGTAATTTCCTTCATTCTATCTACCTGCCTGTTCTTAAGCTTGTTCTTAGTGTAAAGGTAAAGAATTCCCGCTATATTTGCTGAATGTAACTGTGATATTAACTTTTTTGCCGATTTATTTTAACATTCATAGAATTCTTCTATGTTACCGTTTAGGAAAAGGCGAGGGAGTGGAAGAGAATGAACCTTAATCTAATGAAGCTGGAAATTGTAGAACTGCTGAATAAACATAAAAAAATTACCACGGTAGCAGATAAACTTGGACTAAAGCAGCCCACCGTTACGTATCATTTGAAGAATTTAGAGCAGCAATTGGGGGAGAAGTTATTTGAATCCAGAATGGATAAAATGATTCTTACGGAGAGTGGTAAAGCTTTTCTTCATTATGCAATCAAAATCAATGCGCTTGCTGCGGAGGCGGAGCGGGTGGTAAAAGAGTTCAGTCAGGCAGGCCGGGGGACGCTGAAAATTGGTGCCAGTTATGTTCCAGCTACATATATTCTTCCAAAAATATTGGGGCTGTTTGGCGAACAACATCCGGGGATTACCATTTCTTTATCGGTTAAACCTTCACCGGTGATCAAAGAAATGCTTGCCAGTCATGAGATTGATCTTGGTATCTTGTCTACGGAATCTTTTTATCTGCCTGATCTGCATACTCAAGCCTTATGTGAAGATGAGCTTGTCCTTGTTTTTGCACCTACACATGATTTTGCCGGATTTTCTAATTTAAACTCGGCGATGATCGCTTCAGCGAGCTTTATTTTGCATGACAAGGAATCAAGCACACGCCATTTGACGGATAAATGGTTTGAACGAGAGGGAAAAGAATCAAAACCGCATATTTTGCTCGATTCACTGGAGGCGATTAAGCAATCGCTTATGAGTGGACAGCATGTCTCATTTATTTCACGACTTGCTGTGGAGGACGAGGTAGCCAGAGGAAGATTGCTAATGCGAGCCATTCCGGATTATAATTTTGAAAGACATATTTATTATTCGTATAACCGTGATCGTCATTATTCTCCTTTAATTGGACTGTTCATTGACCAGCTCCGCACAATCCGAATATAAGCATACATAGAGAATATACGATAGAGCCATTATATATATGAAAGAATACATAAAATATAAGGACTGTATAAATTCAGAAATTGGTGTATAATCTTAGGTACTGTGTCGCTTTACAGCACAAAAAAGTTGCAGATTTTCAAACGGTTTTATTGTATGATATGAGGAAGCTTTAATAGACGATATTTAGACAGACAAACTTAACACATTGATCCGGAAAAGAATGGGGGGAGCAGCATGACCGAACTTACGACTACCGTCAGCAAAAGCAACTCTAACAATCTGCTGCGACGGGACGTACGGTTCTTGGGGAACATTTTAGGAGAGGTCTTGGTTCACCAAGGCGGTAACGAACTGCTAGAGATCGTGGAGAAGATCCGCGAAACCAGTAAATCGCTACGCTCACTATTTTTACCTGAACTGCATAGTGAATTTAAGGAGTTAATCAATTCTTTGGATCCGGAGAACCGTCATCAGGTAATAAGAGCGTTCGCCATTTATTTTCAATTGGTGAATATTGCCGAACAGAACCACCGGATTCGCCGTAAACGTGACTATGAACGTTCAGCTGGGAAGACAGTTCAACCCGGTTCTATAGAAAGCGCTATTCAAGAGCTTCGTGAACGTGATTTCTCTCATGAGGAAGTCAACGAGATTATTGAAGGATTGTCTCTGGAACTTGTAATGACGGCACATCCAACGGAAGCCATGCGCCGTGCGATTCTCGATATTCATAAACGGATATCCGATGATGTTATGGGTCTTGATAACCCTACTCTAACTTTCCGTGAACGTGAACAGCTTCGCGAGAAGCTATTGAATGAAGTGATTACGCTTTGGCAAACGGATGAGCTACGTGACCGCAAGCCAACAGTACTCGATGAAGTGCGCAATGGAATGTACTATTTCCATGAGACTATTTTCCATGTATTGCCGGATGTGTATCAAGAGCTTGAACGCTGTCTGAGCAAATACTATCCAGGACAGAATTGGCATGTGCCAACCTACTTGCGTTTTGGATCATGGATTGGTGGAGACCGTGATGGTAACCCATCGGTAACCTCAACAGTCACTGCGCAGACTTTACGCATGCAGCGTAAGCTGGCCATTCGTGAATATCAGCGGATTATGCGTGAACTCATGAAATATCTAAGCTTTAGCACAAGTATTGTTAAAGTGACGCCTGAGCTAGTAGAATCCATCGAAGCTGATCGTGAGATCATTAACCTAGGCAAGATGGAAGAATGGCGCAATGACAACGAACCTTACCGAATTAAACTTAGCTACATGATCTCTAAGACACAAAATGTTTTGGATGATGAGAAAAAAGATACTCCTGAGCGTTATGCTACACCTGAGGAGTTCATAGATGATTTGAATGTCATTGACCGCAGTCTACGACATCACTATGCCGACTATGTGGCCGATACCTATATTAAAAAGCTAATCCGCCAAGTGGAGTTGTTCGGATTCCATACGGCAACTCTTGACGTGCGTCAACACAGCCAAGAACATGAGAATGCCATGACAGAAATTTTGGCGAAGATGAACATTTCGCCGGATTACTCTAAGTTGACGGAGATCGAGAAGATTGATCTGCTGGAGAAATTGCTGAATGATCCACGTCCGTTGACCTCTTCTTACCAGACTTACACTGAAAGTACAGAGGAGTGTCTGGCGGTTTACCGGACGATCTTCGCATCGCAGGAAGAGTACGGCAAACAATGTATCACCAGTTATCTGATCAGTATGGCGGAAGCTGCAAGCGACATTCTGGAGGTTATGGTCTTCGCCAAAGAGGTAGGACTATTCCGCAAGGATAACGACGGTACAGTTGTATGTACCCTGCAAGCTGTGCCACTTTTTGAAACGATTGATGATTTGCATGAAGCACCGCAAATTATGCACACACTGCTCAGTATGCCGATCTACCGTGATGCGGTAAGAGCAATGAATGATTTGCAGGAAATCATGCTTGGATATTCAGATAGTAATAAAGATGGCGGCGTGGTTACTGCTAACTGGGAACTGCGTGTTGCCCTAAAAGAAATTACAGCGACAGCCGATCAGTTCGGAATCAAGCTGAAGTTCTTCCATGGGCGTGGTGGAGCGCTCGGCCGCGGGGGTATGCCGCTTAACCGCAGTATTCTTGCTCAGCCAGCTTCGACAATTGGCGGCGGGATTAAGATTACCGAGCAGGGAGAAGTAATCTCCTCCCGTTACTCGATGCAGGGGATTGCTTACCGCAGTCTGGAGCAAGCGACATCTGCGCTTGTAACTGCAGCAATTAGTGCGAGAGTGCCACAAGCGGATCTTTATGAAGAGAAATGGGAAGAGATTGTTGCCCGGATTTCTGAAGTCTCGCTGAACAAATATCAGGATTTGATCTTCCGTGATCCAGATTTCCTGACTTATTTCAAAGAATCAACACCTCTGCCTGAGGTTGGAGAGCTTAATATCGGTTCCCGTCCTTCCAAGCGGAAGAACAGCGACCGTTTTGAAGATCTGCGTGCAATTCCTTGGGTATTTGCATGGACACAAAGCCGTTATTTGCTCCCAGCCTGGTACGCTGCTGGAACCGGACTGCAGAGTTTCTATGAGGGTAAGGAAGAGAATCTGAAGATAATGCAACATATGTATGAGAACTTCTCATTCTTTACTACACTGATAGATACGCTGCAAATGGCTATTTCAAAAGCGGACTTGATTATTGCTAAGGAATACGCCAGCATGGGCAAGAACGAGGAAGCACGTCAACGGATCTTCGGCCAGATTGAAGATGAATTTAATCTGACCTCTGAGCTGATCCTGAAGATTACAGGCCAGCAGGATATTCTGGATAACGTTCCTGTGATTCAAGAGTCGATCAGACTCCGTAATCCATACGTTGATCCGCTTAGCTACCTGCAGGTTCAATTGCTATCCGAGCTTAGAGCGCTCCGTGAAATCGATGGAGATGATAGCGAACTGCTTCGCGAAGTATTGCTTACCATCAACGGCATTGCCGCCGGTCTTCGGAATACCGGCTGATATAGTCTTAACAACAAAAAGTCCGCCCTATTTGGGGCGGACTTTTTTTGCCTAATACAAGTTGTTGTGATCATAAACTGTATATTGCTGCTGTGAACTTTACTTGTTCCTAAATATTGGAGAGTCAAACCCGATATTTTTTTATTACCCTACCCAAGTAACCGAGATGTAATCGGAGGTAAATAACGTGGCACTTATTACTTTGGTGATGGAGCAGCGTAGAGAATATTTGGAACTGTAGGAGCACCAGCGTTCGCCTTTATCCTCAGATTTCGACCACTATATGTGGTTTATAATCAGGAAATGTGAGGATAACAGCGACCGGAAGTCCAAATATTTCTCGGAGCTGCACTTAATCGCCTATACCAAGTTGTCCAGTTTTTAACTCAGTTTACATAGAAGGTTACAATACAATCCTTGATTTTTACACAAACTTGAATTACGATTTAATTGCTTGTACCGTGGATATTTGCGAAGAAATACCAAGGGCGGCAAGTCTGGGGGAGTTAACAGGTGGAGAATTTGGAAGGCAGATTGACAAAGCTCGCCTTGAAGGGCGACCAAAGGGCATTTGCCGAGCTTGTGGAACTATATAAAGACAAAATATATCATTTAGCTTACAGGATGTTGAACAATCGCCATGAGGCGGAGGATATTGTTCAGGAGACCTTTTTGCGTGTGTATAGGAATTTGGATCGTTATGATGATAAACAGAAGTTCTCCACATGGATTTACCGGATTGGAACGAACCTCTGTATAGATAGATTGCGTAAACGAAAACCAACCTATTCGCTGGATGCTGAAATGAACGATCAGGAGGGCCTTGATGGCTACTCGTTGATTCCGAGCGATAATGTGACACCTGAGACCGAACTATTGCTCTCTGAGACGCAGGGGCTAATCTATGAGGCGATTGACAGTCTGCCTGTGAAATACAGGTCGGTGATGATTCTGAGGTACCTGCAGGATCTGTCACTTCAGGAGATTAGTGATGTCCTGGATATGCCCGTGACCACGATTAAGACGCGTGTACATCGAGGCCGTGAATTTTTGCGTAAAAAATTAGGCCCAAAAATGTAAAAATAGATTTTTTTTTATGAAACATCTTTTCGAGAGCGACGTATGTAAGTTAAGCAAGTCTTATGTGTCCTGACCCTTTGTCTTAGGATAATTAAATAGCACTCATGAAAGGATTGGCTCCTATGGAATGCAAACTGGCCGTCTCTATGATGCATGACTACTTGGATGACGACTTGCCCGAACAGCAGCAGAGGGAATTGAAGGAGCATCTTCTATCCTGTCCAGATTGCCGTGCAAAGTTTAAAGAATTAGAACAGACAGATATGTTGATGTTCTCCCTAATGCATCAGAATCCTGTAGCTTCAGATGATCTTGTGAGCCGGATAATGAGTTCATTGCCAAAGACTAAGAAAGAAAAAGCCTTTATTACCTGGATCAAGAGACACCCTGCACTTACAGCGGCATCTCTATTCCTTGTCGTTATGCTGATGAGCACCGTAACTTTTTGGAGTCCAGACAGACAGCTTGTAGTTAGAGGTGTTGATTTGGATCAAGTGGTCATCAAAGGGGATACTGTAATTGTACCTTCCGGCAAAATAATTACCGGAGACCTTACCATAGAGAACGGTAAAGCACAGGTATATGGAGAAGTGAACGGCAACGTGACAGTCATTGACGGATCTCTATATCAGGCTTCAACAGCTCATATTTCTGGGCAAGTCAAAAGCATAGACCAGGCAGTAAGCTGGTTCTGGTATAAAGTGACGAACATGTTCTCTGAAGTTGCCTACCGTTAATGCGGGCAGTGGTTACCTTGAGCAGGAATATTAATTAGCGCCTCTTTTTCCGGAAAGATGGCGCTTTTTTGTTTCCTTAAATTGGGTGGTTTCGGAAAGGATTGAGGGACTAAACTTGCAACTGAAGCCTGAACGTTATAACCTAGATATGTTACAGAGCTAACAGACATTTTACATAAACCCAGCTAATTTGAAATGACGGGGGTTTTAGGCAATGAGTTATTTTACTGAGCTAACATGGAAAGATTCCATTAAAGATATAATTGATATCCTAATCGTCAGTTACATTATTTATAAAGTGCTTAATATGGTACGCGGGACGCGGGCGATTCAGCTTTTAAAAGGGATACTGGTTCTGGTCTTGATTTGGGCGGTAAGCACAATCTTGGACTTGTATACACTTAAATGGCTAATGAATCAAATGTTTACATTCGGGGTCTTAGCTGTCTTTATCATTTTCCAGCCGGAACTACGAAGGGGACTGGAGCAGCTTGGACGGGGCAGATTTTTCGGACGGGCTGGAGAAAGTGACGAAGAGATCAGTAAGTTAATCGGCGAAGTGATTAAAGCCGTGAATTATTTATCTCGCAGAAAAATAGGGGCGTTAATCGTTTTTGAGCGGGAGACGGGGCTAAACGAATATACAGAGTCAGGTATACCCATGCGTTCCCTGGTCAGCTCCGAATTACTCATTAACATCTTCATTCCCAATACACCTCTGCATGACGGAGCCCTTATTATGCAGGGAAATCAGATTGCTGCGGCTGCTTGTTACTTGCCTTTGTCCGAGAATCCTTTTATCAGCAAAGAACTGGGAACCCGTCATCGCGCTGCTATAGGAATAAGTGAGGTTGCGGACTCGGTGTCTGTCATTGTCTCAGAGGAGACAGGGCAGATTTCCCTTGCAATTAATGGCCAGATCGTGAGAGACATTAAGGAAGAATCCATGATATCGAAGCTCCATCAAGAGCTTAGTGTAAGTTCATCGCTGAAGGAGAAGGGTTCAACTTTCTGGAAACGGAAGGGGGACAAGAATCATGGATAAGTGGATGAACAATAACAATTTCAATAAGATTCTGGCCCTTGTGTTCGGGATCATTTTGTTTACGATGGTTCATGTCGATACTGCGCCTTCTGGACAGACAACAGTGGATATTAAAACAAAAACTATTGAGAATGTGAAGATTGAAGTGACCGGCCTTGACGAGGATAAATATGTCCTTGAACCTTTGGCTGTCGACAGTGTGAGTCTGGAGGTAGCGGGTAAAAATTCCGATATCTCCTTTCAGTTCTCGGATGACTATAAAGTAATGCTTGATCTGACTAAGGTCGAACCTGGAGATACCACGTTGCCACTTTATTATAAACTGCCAAAAGGTGTATCCCTGGTAAGAATGAATCCTAAAGAGGTTACCGTACATGTAGAATCACGGAATACAAAGTCTTTTCCCATATCCTTGGTTACGAAGGGGAAACCTGCAGAGGGCTACCAAATAGGCACCCCGGTCCTGCAGCCTACAGATACTGTCGAAGTCACACTTGCTGATAATGAACTGAGCAAGGTAGCTAAGATACAAGGAACCATTGAGCTTAACGGTGAGAATGAGACATTTAAAGAGAAAAAATTGAAGCTACACGCTTATGATAAGGATGGAAATGAAATTAAAAATGCTGTAATTGAGCCTTCTACTGTATCCGTGGAATTGCCGATTACCTTACCGTTTAAGAGTTTGCCGCTGGAGATTGGCTTTACTGGACAACTTCCGGATTCTCTCGTATTATCCAAATTGACACCTGAGCAGGAAGCAGTCGTAGTGTATGGACAAGCAGAGGCTTTGGCAGCTTTATCAGCCTATGAAGCCACTGTTAACCTTAGTGCAATAGATTCTGCTGGAACGAAACAAGTAAAGGTCGATTTGAAGCCTCCGGCTGGAACGGAGAAAGTCATGCCCGAAGCTGTGAATGTTTCATTAACCATCTCAGAAATTGCTGAGCGGACGATTGAGGCGGTACCTGTCAAGCTTCAGGGTGTGGGGGATGATCTGGAAGGAAGTATTGTTAATCCTTCAAGCAAGGAAATAGCGCTTACCTTAAAGGGTGCGCCTGCTTTACTAGATCAACTTGATAAGAAAGATATAGGGGTTGTGGCTGATGTTAGCGGTCTTTCGGCTGGAACTCACGAGGTTTCTTTGCGGGTATCGCTGCCCCAGTTTATCGCACTAGCCAATTCAGGGGTGCCTCTTACTGTGACCGTGCAGCTGTTATCACCTGCAGCGCCAGTTCCTACACCTCATCCAGATACGGGGGGGGTAACTACTACTCCTGAGCCAAGTTCTGAACCTGTTATAGGTGATGAGGAACCTACGGAGAAGCCCACTCATAGCGGAGAGGCTGGAGCAACACCAACGCCTGTACCAACGGATACCAATCCGGAGAATAACGGCACAGCTAACACAAGTACGAATTCCGAAAATCCTGTAGGTACGGGTGGGACGTAATCTTTTGAGCCCAGTGGTACACCAAAATAGTATGCAAATCATATGATAGTACATTAAGCTAACGTAGCGTATTCAAAGGAGAAAAATAATGGGGAAGTATTTTGGAACAGACGGTGTGCGGGGAGTAGCAAACCGTGAATTGACTGCAGAAATGGCTTATAGCATTGGCCGTTGTGGAGGATATGTACTAGCGGGTAACTTGGATAAACCGAAGGTTGTTATCGGAATGGATACACGTATTTCCGGTCCTTTATTGGAATCCGCGCTGATTGCGGGCTTATTGTCTATTGGAGCTGATGTAATCCGTATAGGCGTAGTTAGTACACCTGCTGTTGCCTATATTACGAGATTGTTAAAAGCAGACGCAGGCGTCATGATCTCAGCTTCTCACAATCCGGTAGAGGATAACGGCATTAAGTTCTTTGGTGGGGATGGCTTCAAGCTAACAGATGAAACCGAACTGCAAATTGAAGAGCTTATGGATGCGGAGGTAGATGAATTGCCTCGTCCTATCGGTTCAGGTTTAGGTATGGTTACGGTAGATAATGACGCTAAGTATCTTTATCTGGAGTATTTGAAAACTACCATTTCTCAGGACTTTAAGGGAATCAAGGTTGTACTGGACTGTGCGCATGGCGCAGCGTATGAGCTTGCTCCAAGACTGTTCAGAGAGCTTGGCGCTGAGGTGATCTCTATCGGGGCTGAGCCAGATGGATTGAATATTAATGATGGATTTGGTTCGACACATCCAGAGACTTTGCGTGAAGAAGTCTTACGTCATGGAGCTGATTTGGGACTTGCTTTTGACGGAGATGCAGACCGCTTGATCGCTATTGATAATAATGGTGATGAAGTCGATGGTGACTTTATCCTTTGTATTTGTGGCGATGCGATGAACCGTGCAGGTAAGCTGAAGGATAGCACGATTGTATCAACCGTTATGAGTAACATCGGATTTTATAAAGCTACCGAGAAATTATCCCTGAATACCGCTAAGACAGCTGTAGGGGATCGTTATGTTATGGAAGAAATGCGTCGTGGAGGCTTTAATCTAGGTGGAGAACAGTCTGGACATGTTATTTTCCTGGATTACAATACTACTGGTGATGGTATTCTTACAGCTATTCAGCTGGTAGACACACTTAAGGCTACAGGCAAACAGCTTAGCGAAGTTAAGAGTATGATGACTAAATACCCGCAGGTGCTGGTTAATGTTCGTGTACAGGATAAGACTAATTACCCTAATAACGTAGCTATAGAAGCGGCTATCGCTGAAGTAGAAGGCAAGCTAGGCGACAATGGCCGTGTGCTTGTACGTCCGTCAGGTACGGAATCTCTAATCCGCGTTATGGCAGAGGGACCGGATAAGGCAGATCTGGATCTTTATGTGAATCAAATTGTGGAAGTAGTTCAACGCGAATTGGTATAATCCATTACCTTAACTATAAGGCTGGTGCAGTGAGCGAGAGCGATTCGGATTCGTTGCACCAGTGTTATTTTATTTTAGGATTGGATCGTTTGAACTGGTTTTGTAAAATTTAGGTTGGTGCGCCATTGCCAAAGTACTACAAGGTGCATATAATAGATTAAGTGTCATTCTAGAAGGAAAGCGGGGATTGTGAGGTTAGCAATAGCAAGCGCCAGAGCTTGGTCTAGCGCGGGAGAGAAGGGAAAGCTGCTTACTTGTTATGTAGGCTATGGCTTGAACGGATCACGGCAGACGTAAGCTGACGAGGTGGAGGTGTTCGAAATGTTCGGCGGGGACCTCCCGGTGATGCACCAGAGCCGTAAATGGATACGGAAAATGAAAGGGCGACCTTTCACACAACGTTTTCATGGGTGCAACAAATTATATTATTCATGTGTGCGCGCATCAGAAGGAAACACGTTATTTCTGCCACGGCAGAGGAGAAGGCTGTGCATTTCATGAACATTAGAATGTAAGTGACAGTTTATTTTGTTGATCCTAAAATACAACAGAATATTTGCTTTTTCTCAAAAACATGCCGCACGGCACGTTTCTTTCCTTATGCCGCCACATTACGATAACTCGGACGGGGGAAATTATAATGTGTGGTATTGTAGGATATATTGGTAATCAGAATTCGCAGGGGATCTTGGTTGAGGGCTTGAAGAAATTGGAATATCGTGGATATGATTCCGCTGGTATTGCTGTATTTACCCAAGAAGGACTGCAAGTAGTGAAAGCTCAAGGCCGTTTGGCGAATCTGCAGTCGAAGCTCCAAGACAGCCCGCTGGCAGGTAGCGCAGGTATCGGACACACACGCTGGGCAACTCACGGTAAACCATCCGATGAGAACTCACATCCACATACGGATAACAGCATGAAGTTCTCGGTAGTTCACAACGGTATTGTCGAAAACTATCTGGATCTGAAAGAAGAGCTGATCGCTGGCGGATGCCACTTTGTCTCTGAAACAGATACAGAAGTTATTTCACATCTGATTGCTCGCGAATATGACGGAGATATCGTGAAGGCTGTACAAAAAGCGATTACGTTCATGCGCGGTGCGTTTGCATTAGGCGTCCTGACTGAATATGAACCAGATAAACTGGTGGCTGTGCGTCAAGCTAGCCCGCTCATTATCGGTCTTGGCGAAGGAGAAAACTTTATCGGGTCAGATATTCCTGCACTGCTTGAATATACCCGTAACGTATATATTTTGAACGACGGCGAAATGGCTGTGCTGACAAGAGATGCTGTCGAATTGATGACGATTGAAGGCAATTTTATTTCTCGGGAAATGATTACTGTCGATTGGGATGCAGTTACCGCAGAAAAAGGCGGCTACGAGCATTTCATGTTGAAAGAAATACACGAGCAACCTAAGGCTTACCGCGACACCATGCGTGGTCGTATCAATGCCGAAGGCAACAAGGTTGTATTGCCTGAACTGAGCATGACTGAAGAACAAATCAAGAACATTCGTAACATTCAAGTCGTTGCTTGCGGAACGGCATACAACGCTGGTGTGGTAGGACGTACTATGATCGAATCCTTGGTTCGTATTCCGGTTGAGAATGATATCGCTTCGGAATATCGTTACCGTTCACCAATCGTGACTCCAGAAACTTTGGTTATCGTAGTCAGCCAATCCGGTGAGACTGCAGATACTTTGGCAGCTCTGCGTGAAGCACAAGCTAACGGGGCACATGTATTGGCGATCACTAACGTTGTGGGCAGTTCTATCGCTCGCGAAGCAAATGATGTGTTGGTAACCTTGGCGGGTCCGGAAATTGCAGTAGCTTCGACCAAAGCTTACACTTCACAATTGATCGCATTTGGATTGTTTGCTCTTTACTTGGCTGAAGTTCGTGGAACACAAACCGAAGCACAAGTTACTAAGATTCTTGCAGCTATGCAATCTCTGCCAGAGCAAGTGGAAGAGATCCTAGCTCAAAAAGAAGCGATCAAAGGTTATGCTGAACAAATTTCTGAGCACAAAAACTTGTTCTTCATCGGCCGCGGCGTAGACTACGCTGTTGCTCAAGAAGGATCTTTGAAGCTGAAAGAAATCTCTTATATTCACTCCGAAGCTTATGCTGCAGGTGAATTGAAACACGGTACATTGGCTCTGATCGAAGAAGGTGTTCCAGTTATTGCCCTGGCAACTCAGGAAGCTGTACTTGAGAAAACCGTCAGCAACATCAAAGAAGTGAAAGCTCGTGGCGCAGACGTGCTGGCAATCACTCACCAAGAGCATTTGACTGACCTGCTTAGATCAGTTGATCAAGTGTTCGTGATTCCAAAGACACTTCCAATGCTGACAGCAGCTTTGTCCGTAGTGCCTCTGCAATTATTGTCTTATTATGCTTCTCTTGCGCTGGGTCATGATGTGGATAAACCACGTAACTTGGCGAAGAGTGTTACTGTGGAGTAGGTTTGGTGATATAAAAGTACAGTTGTTGTCAAAAGAAAATAAAGTATTAGACTGAGATGCTTCATTAAGCTAACTGGCAGGATAGTTTAAATATCCAATATACGGTATTATTTAAATTATATCGTTAGTAGTGTTTTTTATATGCATCGGATACATTCATTTCCAAAGGATGGTTCAAAACAGTCAAACAAAATCATGAAGGTATAAGCCGCTGTAATGCGGCTTATACCTTATTTTGATGGAATTCACGATCAAGCTTAATTTTGGCCCTCGGGTACATCATAAGATAATCGATTTACGGGTCGGATTAACAACTTTATCAAGGTGATTTTCCATTACAAGAGGGAGGGATATTGTATCGGTCATAGGCCGGTGGAATAGTCGAAGAGGTACGACCAGAAGTTTCAAAAGTGAAACAGGGGTTATCCCTTTCAATATTGTATTTGACTTCATACGAGCTAATATTTAACTACTGGCTACTCAGAAAATTGTAAGGTAATATCGCCGTTATTTGTATAAGCAGATAATTTTTTTGAACCATTCTCTTTATTGGCAGGCAAATTGCTATCTCCTTTCTTTACCTTGCTTAAGATCGCGAAATCATCATATGACCCTAGAATTGAACCGCTAATATTTCCGTTTTTTGTTTCAAGGGTTATAGCCGTCCCTGCATTCAATTTGTCCAGTTGGATATTTCCGTTATTTATGTTTACTTCCACTGTCCCCAAAAACGCGATTGTTGGGAATACAATACTTTCATTTGATGTTTTTAAAGTCAAATTTTTTAAAGTTGCATCAGGTATCCATACCTGAATAGTTCTGGTTACTTGCGAGCCTTTTCCTCCGATATAGTCATTCCATTCCTTATTACTGTCACTTACCATTGATAGTTCTTTATCATCAGATAGATCAATCTTGTAAAAATCTTTCTCACTTTCATAGTAAACAATATGAATTTGTTCATCTTTAGATTGGAGGATAGTTATTTTTTTGTCCTTTACATCAATTGTTAAGGTATCAATCTTTTGGGCAGGGATGATGTAATTTTTTTCCTCCATGGAAGTGGAGTGGGAGGAGCATCCTGCCAATGATATCAATAGTGTCACCAATATGCCTATAGTAGTTAGTAATTTTTTTGCAGTACTTTTCATTATAAAATGCTCCTTTGTTAAATCATTTTTCTTTTTAATATAGCCAGTCCTACGAATACCAATCCTAAGCTGCTCTGCAAAAAAAATTGCGATATGCAACTAAGCATTAGAGCTAAACATAATGATCTTGAAAAAGTAATAAATTCATTTTTGTATTTCGTTGCGTTTATCAGTCGCATATGTTTTAATCATCATAAACTTTTGTGTTACAAAAAGGTCAAGAGGGTAGATATGAACAACTATTTTACAATTAAGCAAGCAGCAGAAATCGTAGAGATGACCAGTGAGACCTTGCGGCACTATGATCGTATTGGATTAGTCAAGCCATGCCATAAAGATGAATTGTCGGGATATCGATACTATTCCGAGCAGGAGCTCGTAAAGCTGCAAACCATTGAACTGCTCAAAGCAATGGATCTTACTTTAATGGATATTAAAGATATATTGCAGCAGAATGATCTCTCTAAAGTAATTGATTTTCTAAAACAGGCAGAAAAAAGAGCAGACGATAAAATTGCTCGTCTGCAGTATGCAAAATCGAAAATTAAACGTGCCTATCTACATTATGAAAATAAGTTCCACAACGATTATAGTCAAAGTGAAAATTACTTTGTCAGACACATAGAGGAAAGGGTAATTATGTTTTCGAATAAAATGGAAAGCCCCACACTTAAGAATTTATGGGACTATCACAGACATTTCTATCAACAAATTGAGACTTCTCTGCATTCACAATTTCTGTTTGAAGATATGGCGGGAATGTTTACGACTGAAGGAATAACACGGTTATTTGCTGTTTGCTTGAAATATCCGTCTTTAGAGGGGTTAACTGTGCTACCAGAAGGGGACTATCTGTGTGCAAACTGTACCGAAGAGAATAAGAATGCTGTATTACAAAATTTACTTGAAAGGGCAAAGACGGAATACGATGTGTGTCCAGATTTTGTTCTTCATAACATTATTGTGACTGGAATATTGCAGTGGGATTATCAGATACAACTGTTCATTAAGAAAAGCACATGTTAGATTAAAAGTCGCTAATTTAGCGGTTTTTTTTGATTAAGCAATCACGTTTCTTGCCCCAGGCTGAGGACAAGAACGTTATACTTCGCCGATTAGCTAAATATATTTAACTATTGTTCAATGTTATCTATTTAGCTAACTGGCAGATTAACGCTATATGCCTCTTAGGATTTGTATGCTTAAGTGAAAAAAGTATTATCATGAATTCTCTAATGTGAATAAATACAAATTCCACTTCAGTTAATCCATTTTCTATACATATTTTTAATAGTATATTGAGGTAAATAAAGTGATTATTCACTTTGATAAATCCGAAATTTCTTTGTTGGTATTATTTTATGGCTTCGTAAGGATTGCAAAACCATCGAAATATGGGAGTTTAAAACAGATGCTGTGCCGTAGTTAGTTTTATGAAAGGAAGGTATAGGGGTGAGTATTTATTACGCTTCAAGCAAAGAGGATATCACTAAGGATGCACTCCAAGAGTTATTTCTTTCGGTAGAATGGGAGTCTGGCAAGTATCCAAACGAGCTTTTACAAGCAATCGGAGGGTCTCATTCAATTGTTACCGCTTGGGAAGGAGGAAAGCTTGTCGGTTTAATAAATGCTTTGTCAGATGGTGTTTTAACGGTATATTTTCATTATATGCTTATTAATCCGAGTTATCAGAGTATAGGTATAGGAAAGGAAATGATGAATATAATGCTTGATAGATATAAAGGGTGTAAAACCAAAGTATTAATTTCTTATCCGCATGCAGTGGATTTCTATAATAAATTTGGCTTTAATACAGAGGATGGAGCTACACCAATGTTTATCTCAGAGTTGATATGATTAAACTAACGGGTCACGATAATTGAACAATAACAGCGGCAGTCTAATACTTATTTTTTATGAATCTGACGATTTCAGCCACGTGGGTAAAAGAGTCCTCCATGCGTCCGATTATCACTCGCTTGATACCGTTCGTATTCCCTCTGATATCTATGGTACAAAATTTGAGTTATCACTCAAGCCTTGTTCAAGCTGCTGTGTGTCAGTTTCAATGTCCGGCTGCGGTGGTCGTAATGCATCTCTATCCCCAGTGATCTGCTTAGCGGGCCTAACGGAACCATCAATTTTCCATTCCTCAACTGCGGCTGAGTCCCGATAAGAGGGACCTTTCTGGAATTCACAGTCAACTCCATCAGCGGCTCAGTATGCTTCAGCTGTTCTATGGATAAAGCCGCGGTGAGGGTTTCGTCCCCTTCGTTAATCCGCGGTGCGTTCAGATTCGTTCTGGAGCTTAAGCCCTCCCGGGTATTGAATTTCAATTTGATTCCGAGTGAATCGCTTGCATCCAGCAGCTTTTCATTATAGGAACCGTAGGGAAAAGCAATAGCTGAATCCGTATTGCCTAGCTCTTCCTTTAGCCTGCGTTCCGCCAGAGCCAGGTCCCCGGTTACCCTTCTGTAGTATTCTTCATTTAGCTCATTGCGGTTCTCATCATCAATGTACAGCAAGGCACTCGCCGACGGACGGGTACCTCCTTCTGCATCGACAATGCCATAATAATGCAGATTGTACGTATGATTATAGAAGCCCATTCCGGCACGTTTCATCTCCCTCATCTGCTCCCAGGTCAGTTTTGGTACCTTCCGCCCATCCGGGTTATCAACATCAGAAACAATGATGAAGTTAATTGCGGTGTAACCATGCTTTTGCAGAATAGGAAACGCCAGCTTATAAAAGCTCTCATAACCATCATCAAAAGTCAGCAGAACTGCATTATCGGGAACCGGAGCATTCTCCAGCATAAACTGCCGGTATTGCTCCATCGTAATGACCTGAAAGCCCTCCTGCTTCAGCAGCCGCATTTGTTCATCAAACTGTTCTGCGGATAATACACCGGGATAAAGCGATAACGATTCTTCTGTGAGATGATGGTACATGAGTACCGCCACCTGATCTTTGTAGTAAATGCCCTCGGGAAGTGGAGTCTGCTTCTCCCAGCCGATACGGGCATTAAGAACCTGCTCAGCTACGTCTTTAGCAAGCATAAATTCATGATCCGGATTCAGAACATAGGCATCTGTTGTGATCTTGTATCCGTCAACACTGGTGATTTCCAGCTTAGACATAGTTTTATACGTAAGAAGAGCAGACAAGCAGACCATTAGCGATAAAATTACGAGGATATAATATTTTTTTAGTTTTAGTTTGTTTAGTTTCAATGTTTAAGTCTCCCTACATCCTGATTGCATTAATATATATATAACGCTTCAGACACCCAAAAATGTGACAGGGATTCTTGGACAGTTTTTCAGCCGATCAGAGTTGCCCTTTTTATAGAAGTAAAGGGCAGGATAACTCAGTAATTTCGCGAATATTCAAAAGATGGAATTATCACAAAGTTCCCGAATAAGACGTTATAAGAAATCGGCGAGAAACTATAAGGAGCAGAAAACATGAAATGCCCTCACTGTAACAACGAATTAAGTGAACTTCCTTTATGTTACGGAAGTGAAGCACCATATTATTTTTACACTGTACCAGAAGAGAAGAGAACAGAATTAATTAGAGATTTTTGTGTAATTGATGAACAGCATTTCTTTATTAGAGGCCATATTGAAATACCAATAATTGATAGCAAAGAGAAATTTATATGGAGTGTTTGGGTTTCTCTTAGTGAAGAAAACTTTCTGAAGTCTAATGAATTATTGCACGTAGAAGGAAGGGAAACGGAAGAACCTTATTTTGGTTGGTTATCGACTGAACTTTCAATATATCCAATAACTACATTATCGTTAAAGACAATGGTACATACACAAGAGGTTGGTGCTGTTCCGTTAATAGAATTAGAACAAACGAATCATCCACTTGCAGTTGAACAAAGAGAAGGAATTACAATGGGGAGAGTTAAAGAAATTGCACATTTAATAAATCATAGTCAGTAAGAGAAGAATTTGAATGTATAGTCGAAGAAGCTGCCGGCAGATTACTAAATCATATCTACGCCGCTCTCCTTGGTCTGCTAAGTCTAAGACTTTATTTTCTGCTGACAATGACACGTTAGTCCCGATGATGTGAATAATCATCGGGACTTTTTTTATCCAAAAAGGCAAATTTTCGGATGGTATTATACCTGATTGTACGGATTGTTATTTCTTGATTATTTGAATTCCCGCCTGCACCGGGCGAAACAACTGCTTAATCGGTCAACCTGAGATGGAGATACAGGAAATCGTCTTGTCCAAGTTCCCGGACGGCCGGAGAGTGAATTGAAGTATACTTGTAACTAATGCAGCAGCTGACCTAATGAGATTGGGGCAGCTGCTGCATTAGTATGGAAATCTGAAGGACACCGGAGATCTTGGCTAGTCAGAGCTCATTTTTTGAATCAGGAATTTACTCAGGAGAAAATTAGAACTCGTAGGTCTTTAGTTCTCCATTTCTTGAAGCCAGTTTCAGAATATTTCCATCCTCAGGCATCCCTTCAAAATATGCTCTTATTGTGCCTGTTGTACACTGGTGCCCGCATATGAGGATATTGATCTCTTTTCCGCCGTGTTCCGCTTCAAGCTCCTTCATAAACCCAAAGACTCTTGAGACATACTTAGCGACATCTTCAACATACTCGTAAAAGGCTGGATCAGGAATGCCGCCTGCCAGTCTGACATCTTCTTTTTTCAGGCCATCGGCTGTGCCCAAATCAAAGACATTAAGCCGTTCATCGTTGCAGGCTTGCATGCCGGTTGCGATTTCAGCTGTTTGAACAGCTCGTTCCTGTGGTGAGGAGAAGATATAATTAAACTGGATTCCATCGATTTTTTCTTTAAGACTCTCCGCTTGTTGGAATCCGGAGTTATTCAAGGGAAGGCCATTGCGGCCTTGAACTCTCCCTTCTTTGTTAACGTCTGTTTCTCCGTGCCTGATCACATAAAGCATGATTAACCTCCCGATGTATCTATAATTTCTGATTTCCTGGAGCTTTAGATTACGAAAAATTTTGACGGATAGACTCGGCTTTTTCTTTGGTAAAGACACCTGAATCAAGCAGATCTAGTATGGACAATACTCCTCCACGAGAACCCCAGCTGCCTTCATCGATCACTTGGAAGGATACCCACCAGCCTGGAGATGGCTCCTTCATGTCAAGAGCTTGGGTCAAATTAGAAAGTATATTCTGAATAACCTCTTTTCGAACCTCATTTCTCCAGTCGCCGTCCATGACCAGAATGTTTATGAGGATGATATCCCTTTCCGGTGTATCCACTACCAATTTTCCTCCAATACCCATATGTTCGGTGGAGAACTCGGAGAATCGGACCTGGAAACCTTCGCGTGCAGGCGGGCAAAACTGTCCAATCTCTGGAACTAGTACTGCATCTGTCAGTGTTTCCGCAAGAATGCGGCGTTGCTCTAAAGAAATACGGCCTTCCGGATAGTTAACTGCAATCATAGTCATGATGATTCGCTCCTTTTTTTGTAGGCGACATTTAAGAAAATAGTCGGACTTCTAAATGAGCATCCTGCTCATACCTATAATCTAAACGGCTATCAAACCATTGTCAACAAAGATTATTGTAAAAATATATATTATTATAATATATGTGTGAAGTCAGTGTATCTTCAGCAGAAATGTTTTATAATAAACTTGTCAGCTTTACTCGAGGTAGCATTTTGATTTTGGCAGCATTTTCATGGGAGGTAATATTAAAATGGCTTCACTATCGGCAAAAGAGAACACGATGCTTGCCATATTAGGCATTCTTACAATTGGTCCACACACTGGCTACGATATTAAACAGCATATGGAACAAAGCACCCAGTATTTTTGGAAAGAAAATTATGGTCAAATCTATCCAGGTCTAGCTGAGCTTCTGAAAAACAAGGATGTGGCAGTCCGTGTACAGCGCCAGGATGGAAAACCTGATAAAAAAATATACAGCATTACAGAACAGGGGAAGCAACTCTTAAATAATTGGCTCTCCCAACCCATGGAGCACATGGTGATGTTAAAGAAGAACGAATTATTACTAAAGGTTTTTTTTGGAAGTAATACTTCAGCTGATATTATTATCGGGCATATACTGGATCATAAGAAAAAGCTAGAGGAAGCATTACAGATCTTTTTGGGGCTTGAGGAATGGCTTCTAAAGCAAGAAACGGATGACCCCAATATTAAATACTGGCTAATCACAAATGATTATGGGAAAAGACAGTTTAGCAGCCTTATTCATTGGTGTGATGACAGTATCAGTTTGCTTAATAAATCCATTTGAATAATCCTAAAGAACCCACGACAACTGAACTTTTCTTTCATAAGTTTTCGCCCGTAAAACACTCAACGTCACCCCGTACTCCTATAAAGGAGTTAACGAGTGGCGTTTTTTAATGCCCAATTCTACAGATGTAGTATCAACAAGGCGTGCCCTAAATCATTACACCTATAAAGATCACGGGTTAAATTGCAATCAATTTCAGTTGATGGAAAGTTAGCTTTACATACACACTTCAATGTGTTATTCTTACGGAAAGTTAACTTTCCATAATTGCTTCAGGAGGTAAGATATTGAAAAACAGGCTTGAAGAGATTAGAAAAGAAAAAGGTATTAAACAAGAAGAACTAGCGGATAAATTGGAAGTATCCAGGCAAACGATTGGTTCACTTGAAAATGGCCGGTATAACCCATCCATCATTCTTGCATTTAAGATTGCGCGATTTTTTGAAATGAGTATTGAAGATATTTTCATTTACGAGGAGGAGCTGGGTAATGAAAACGGCAAGTAAATGGGTGCTCTTAACAATTGCAGGTGCTATTATGGTTTATATGGGTGGATTTATTTTAATCGACGAGAAGCTAAAAGGAATTTCCGGTTTGCTCATTGGTGTGGGTTCAGTCCTTGCAGTGCTTGGAGTAGGAAATATGGGGTATTCGTTATGGCTTAATAAGCCTCAGAACAAAGTAAAGAATGATGAGAAAGTTAGAATGAGTAAAATTGAGGCTAATGACGAACGGAAAATAAGAATAAGAGAAAAAGCCGGTTGGAAAACTAATATTGTTAACTTTTACATCCTAATGGCTCTAACTGTTGTGTTTAGTTTAATGGGAGTAGATCAAACTGTAGTCACTGTGTTATGTGGTGTTTTTGTTTTTCAAATCTCCTTAGGAATCTTCCTGTTTAATTATTATGCTAAGAGAATGTAATTGGAATGACGTAACATCAATTAGACCATTTGAAAATATTTTTTTAGGAGAGAATGACATGGAAGTATTTGCAGAATATTTAGCGCAAATTGATAACCCGCAACATCGGGAAAGAATGGAAGAAGTTTTGGCTTGGGTAGCTGGAAAATTTACTGATTTAAAGCCAAAAGTTGCGTGGAATCAGCCTATGTTTACCGATCACGAGACTTTTATTATTGGCTTCAGTGTATCCAAACATCATTTGGCGGTTGCCCCTGAAATTGCAGGAATTAATCGTTTTTCTGATGAAATTGTGCAGGCAGGTTATGATCATACCAAGCAGTTATTACGCATCCGATGGGAAAGTCCAGTTGATTTCTCATTACTTGAAAAAATGATCGAGTTTAATATTTTGGATAAGGCAGACTGTTCAACTTTTTGGCGGAAATAAAACGTATTATTTAGCGTTCAATTCATTTTAAGCAAATTTATATGTGGAAGCACCGGAGGACAAGTCACTTTAATACGTGATTTGTCTTTTTTATTTAAATTCTCAGCGTGAAATATTCAATATTTTGGAAGGTGGATGGAATGTTGAAAGCGAATTTATACACGTTAGTTCAACCTGATGAATGCTGAAAAATGGAAGTGAGACAAATGGCTACTGTAGGCGAGAGCCAATTCAGATTGGAGGATGAAAATGCTACTAAACGATGATCAACTATTAGAGCTATTAAGAGGTCAGGGTGTTCCTGAGATTCTTGAGATTAAAAGAACAAAACAAGAAATACGCAATCGAGCAGCACTCAATAAAATAGAAGTGTATACGAAAGACAATAAGGTTTTGTCGTTATTAGAGAAAATCACAAAGTCAGATCATATTCCATATGAAAATATGATTTATAATCATTACTATACCAAGGATGTATCTATTCCGAGAGTCTTTTTTAATAAATATGATACAGTCGGACAAGAGGGGATATTGTTGATGGAAGATCTGACCCCGACACATACCAATTTAGCTGACTGGGAAGTACCTATTGATTCTGATAAATTAGCAAACATTATTGATGTGATCGTACAGTTTCATTCTGCTTCTTGGGGGACAAGCGAGTTAGCTCATCCCGAGCATTTGAAAAGTATAGAGCATTATTTAAAGCATATTTCGTATTTGGAGAGAGACTATCTGGCTTTTAGAAAGCAACAGACTTATAACCTTGGGGAAGAACAGTTTAGTATTTACGAGAAGAGTTTACTTAGCTTGCGTGAAAATGCCCAGAAACATATTAGTCGTATATCCAGATATCAAAATACAACATGCATCCATGGTGATCTAAATGTTGGCAATTTATTATATCCGAAGTTCAGCAGTTCAAGGCCGTGCATCATTGATCTTGAAGCAGTGAAGGTTGGGCTTTGTACGGAGGATCTCGTTATGTTATTTATCCACGATTTGTTTCATGGCAGTGCCGAGACTACACGTATTTTTGATCTGTATTTTCATTCAATTAACAATAAAATCAGGAACGCATACACGTACACACAATTTCTGGAGGACGTTAGATTATCGATTATGGAAGGAATCTTTTTTCCAATAAAGTTATTTGTCCATGAAGGAATTAAGGATGAGGAGCTTATATGGAAGTCGATAAACGCCTATAAGAATCTCGTCTGAAAGGAAGTGGCCCTCGTTGTTTTTTCTTCAGATGTCTGGATACCCCGGATCAGGAAAGTCTTCATTAGCCAGAGTAATAGCGCAGCATACTTCTGCTGTTATTCTTGATCACGACATTGTAAAGTCTTCTCTTATGGAATCACTTGGAGCAAACACTGGGTTCAAGGAAGTTGGAAAAATTTCGTATGACATTGAATGGGCTTTGATAGATTTTCACTTATCTCAAGGTCATAATGTTATACTCGATAGCCCTTGTTTATATTCTGAAATGATAGAGAGAGGATTGAATATGACCCAGAAATATAATGCGGAATATAAATATGTAGAATGTTTATTAAATGACTATGACGAGCTCAATAATAGACTGCGAAATAGAAAAAGAATGATTAGCCAGATTGAAAGAGTGCCTTCTGAAGAGACATTACTTAAAACTATTGAAAATGCTAAAAAGCCCTCTAATGTCAGAATACATATTGTTAATACAAAGGAACCGATTGAATCCTATATTAAAAGTGTCATTGAATACTTAAATGCTTAGCGTAAATTTTGAGGAGGGGAACAGATGGATTTTGAAAAAGCAGCCCATTTCATTTGGACACATGGCAGATTATTAGAAAGAAGGGTTTTTGAATATATTTTCCACGGTGGATCAATAAACAATGTTGTGACTTCTCTAATAGCCTACCAGAACGAAGATGGTGGGTTTGGAAATGCAATAGAGCCAGATTTACGGGCACCTGGTAGTCAGCCACTTTTCATGGAATTTGCACTACGTTTCTTATATGACTGTAACATAAAAGACGAAGAACTCTCTCAAAAAGCATGTGATTATATTTCAAAGCATGCTGACTTAAAAAAAGGGATTCCAACAATATTTCCTTCATCATCGAACTATCCAAGAGCAGAACATTGGAATAACCCTCTTTCTCCAGAGCCATCATTTAGCAGACTTACTGGTCTTGTCGGGCTTCTTAAATGGCAAGGGATAGAACATTCCTGGCTTGATAAAGCGACAGAAATTTGTTTGGAAGATATTCGCGCACAAGCCTATGATGATGCGCATACAATTTTGACTGCATTTTATTTATTGGAAAGCTTACCTCAATCGGATTTTATCAAAGGATTATTTCAAAAATTATCTAAGGAGCTTATTACTGCCAACTTTTTTTGCTTGGATGCCGCATCCCACAGTTATGGACTCTCACCTCTAGAATTTTCGCCATCACCAACTTCTTACTGTAGCAGCATATTTTCTGATGAAACCATTCTTGATCATTTAAAGGTAATAGAATACCAACAGGAGGATGATGGAGGATGGCAGATAAAATGGGAGCCTCCCGGTGAAACAGCGAGGTTGGAATGGAGAGCCTATAAGACGCTAAAGAGTTTGATGATACTAAATTCATACAATAAGATTAATCTATGAGACTATTAAGGAGATAATAAACACTCCAAGGAGAGGAACCTATGAACAAATTAAGGGCAATCATAGTTCCGTTATTCTTAATCTTTTTATTGGGATGTAGTAAGGAGCAAATTAGCGATAATTCAAAAAAAGAATATAGCAAAGCTGAACAATTTATTACCGATATGGGCTATCTGATCATTAGTAATGAAGGAATTGTTTCTGAATATTTATTAGATAAAAAACTGCTGACGGAAATGCCATACATACAATATTGGAGTGTTCAAAGTGTTGATCCAATCGCTTATATAGGTAAGGAAATAACTACAAGTAAGTTCATCGTTAAAAACCACCCCTTAGATAATAAGAAGGATAATACAAAAAAACAAACCCTGATTTTTCTGCTAGAAGCAGACGATCAAGTGATAGGAGGCTATAGTTTTCCTGATTTCGATGAATTACATATGGGTTGGGTTTACACCATTGATGGAAAAACACTCGAAGAATTGACCAGAGAAGCTTTCCCGAAATGGTCAAAGGAGTGGAATTTAAGATATAAATAACGGTTGGGGAGTATTTATAAAGGAGCAGATATGAAAAAACTAATCCTAGTGCTTGTAGCTGTGGTTATTATTTCGAATGCGATATGGAGTTATTTATATTTCAATAAAGAGGTCGAAACAAATTTAAACACTGGTGTTCAAGTATATACGCTTAAGGGTACAGGGGATAGATGGGATGTTTTAGATTACAAAATAATAATTTCATCTAGCAAAATTTTACGGGGACATGGGAAGTTAGTGTTCAAGGGAGACCCAAGCTCTTTAGTGAATAGTAGCTATTATAAGTATGAAGTTAATGAAAAAAACACTAATAATAAGGATGAAACAGTTCTTGTAAATGAAGCTAGGTCAACGGATGGACCCGTTTCAATATTAAGTAACACTGATATCGGGTCTATAACTGGTCCATATTTATATGACGAATTAAATAAAAATAGACAAAATTATGAAAATACCACTTTATCTATTACATGGAATGATAATGAAGGGGAGCTTCATTCCGAAACAATAAGTCTAGATATTGAGAGTGAAATTTCTCTTAAGGATGATCTTTAAGGGTGATAAATCCAAGAGACTAAGATTGAATCTCTACGGACTGAAGGAAGATCCTCTACGCCCCAAAAGCCTGCCGGTACTTCACAGGAGACATGCCTTCAAACCTTCTGAACACTTTAATGAAATAGCTGGACTGGGCAAAACCGGACTGAGTCGCAACCTGAGCAATGGAGAGTCCTGTGGAAACCAGTAAAAGCTTGGCTTTAGCCAGCCGACAATCGGTTAAATAACGGTTTGGAGTTTTGCCCATAACCACCCGGAACAGCCTTAGAAAATGATAGCTGCTGTACCCGGTCAATCTTGCCATCGATTCAAGAGACCAAGGGCTGGCACATTCGACATGAATGATATCTGCAGCACTGCGGATGGACTGCCTAACCTCGTGCGGTACTGAGCCGTGAAGCGGCTCGGAGTTCTGCAGCAAGTTTACTAGAAGCTCATACAGCAGAGCAGATAGTCTTGGCTCGCTACGGGTCACGTAGGAAGCACTCAGTAGGTACATTTCCTCGAATAGCTCGTCCAGCTTAGCATCCAAATCAAAAGTGAACAGGTATGCACGAGACTGGTCCACTTCTTCTAATAAGGGAAGGACAATTTCAGTGTTAAAATGAACCCAGCAGACATCCCAAGGCTCGCCTGGGTCAGAGCCGTATTGCTGATAAGCCCCTTTGGGGTACAGAAAACCTCGTCCTCTACTCATCGGAATACGTTCGCCCTCATGGAATACATAACCCTCCCCACCAAAGATCAAATGCAGGTTATAACTCCCCAGAAACCCTTCGCTTCTTCTCTCTGTATGTTGTGGAAAGTGAGTGTAATGTCCCAAAAATTCAGGATAACAGACATATTTTGAAAAAGCCGGTGTCGGCAAATACCATTGTTTCTTCATGTTTGGCAGCACCCATTTCTGTAGCGCAACAGAGCGCAAGTTGGATTAAGGCAATGAACGCAAGATTGTTATATAATAGCAATATTTTGTTATATAAGACCTCTTATCATTGATACTACAATAGAATTATATAATATTGAAAGCATATTTTTAATACTTTGGAGGTAATGATGAAGAAACCTGTCGCAACTGAAAAATTCGAGCTTGGCGTCTGTTATTATCCGGAGCACTGGCCAGAAAACATGTGGGAGGACGATTATCGCCGGATGCGTGAACTCGGCTTTACGATCATTCGGATGGGGGAGTTTGCTTGGTCTATTTTTGAACCGGCAGAAGGGCAGTTTCAGTTCGGGCTCTTTGATCGGGCGATTGATTTAGCACATAAATATGGTCTTCAGGTCGTACTTGGTACTCCGACGGCGACGCCTCCAGCTTGGTTGACTGATAAGTATCCCGAAGTTTTAAATGTAACCTACGAAGGTGTTACACTTCAGCATGGCATGCGCCGTCATTATAATTACAGCAGTCCTAAATACCGGGAACTGTGTGCGCGTATTGCAGAACAAATGGCTGAACATTACGGCAATCATCCGGGTGTAGTTGGCTGGCAAATTGATAATGAGCTCAACTGTGAGATCAGTGAATTTTATTCGGAGAGTGACCATAAGGCTTTCCGGGAATGGCTACAGCAGAAATATGTTACACTTGAGCATTTGAACGAGGCTTGGGGAGCTGTTTTTTGGAATCAAAGCTATAGTGACTGGTCTCAGGTCTATCTTCCACGTCCGACTCCAGTACCGAAGCAACCCAATCCTCATCAGGCATTGGATGAAAAACGGTTTATTTCGGACAATACAATTTCTTTTGCCAAAAACCAAGCGGATATCATCCGTAAACTTGCCCCTAAGCAGTGGGTAACCACGAACGGTCTGTTCGGGCATCTGGATAGCCATGAAATGACGGATGAACTGTTGGATTTCTTCAGCTATGATTCCTATCCTCAGTTCTCTACTATTTTTTATGACCCGAATGAGCGGAATCCGCTGAATGATAGAGGCTGGGGACTGTCGTTATCTGTTGTTCGTTCGATATCCCCGAATTTCTGTATTATGGAGCAGCAGTCGGGCCCGGGTGGCTGGGTGAACCGGATGGATATGCCTTCTCCAAAGCCCGGGCAGATGCGGTTATGGACTTATCAGTCGATCGCTCATGGAGCAGATATGGTGTTATATTTCCGCTGGCGGACAGCTACGATGGGCAATGAAATTTATTGGCATGGAATCAATGACTATCATAATCAGCCTAACCGGAGAGTGCGGGAAGCGGGGCAGATCGGTCAGGAGCTGGCAGCAGCAGGTCAAGCGTTTGTCGGTACTCGTAATCAGGCTAACATTGCTATTGTTCGTGATTATGACAATGAGTGGGATGGAGAATACGATGTTTGGCATGGCCCGTTTATGTGGAAGAGCAATAAGGAGTGGTACAAGGCGCTTCAACGGAAGCATATCCCGAATGACGTACTCTATTTACGCAAAAAAACAACGCTGGAGGAGCTTGCAAGGTACGACGTGCTTATCTATCCTCACCCAGCGATTATGACAGATGAGACAGCAGCACTGCTGGATGAATATGTTCAGCAAGGCGGCAAACTGATCTTCGGCTGTAGAACTGGGTATAAGGATGAGCGGGGTCAATGTTATATGCGTCCTTTCCCAGGTGCTGCTAAGGATCTATGCGGGATCACAGTTGAAGAATTCACAATGGTTAAGGGCAGTCGTCAGCCAACAACAATTAGCTGGTCGGGCGCGGCCGAAGTCGTTACGGGAGCAGATGACTTTAATGATATTCTCAAAATAGAGGAAGCTTCGGTTGAAGTGATGGCGGTTTACGCTTCTGATTATTATGCGGGAAAACCGGCGGTAACTAGAAATCGTCGCGGCAAGGGTGAGGTTTGGTATTACGGAGCCGTATTTAATGAACAGGCAGCGGCTGAGATCATAAATTTAATGGATCTACAATCGCCAGCAGATTGGCTGGAGCTCCCAGAAGAGGTAGAGCTGCAAGTCCGTACCGGAGCTTCTTCCAGTTATGCTTTTTTGCTTAATTATAGTGAGACTCCTGTCACGATCCATCTTCGTGAGACCAAAACAGATTTACTGAGCGGCACAACATTGTCGGGCGAGGTGCTTCTGGAAGGATTTGGGGTATTGGTGTTAAACTAACGTATACATTGATCTCACATTTGAGTAGATTTGGATAATTCTCTCTTTTCGGTTATACTTTGAAGTAGCAATTATATAGTCACGGGAGCTTGGTGGGACCAGGCTGAGAGGATAGTTATAACTATCGACCGTCAAACCTGATCTGGATAATGCCAGCGGAGGAAATGGAGCTCTATTTCTATTTGTCTACTCTAAGGCCGCATCTTATACAGATGTGGCCTTTTCTATGTGTGGGGAGTAGACCGTCTCCGCTTGATCAAATCACCTTATAGGAGGAATTGAGATGACAAGCGAATTGAACAACGATCCAATCAATCTATCAGCTTTTCCAGCAAGTCAAAAAGTGTATGTAAAGGGTTCACGGCCTGATATTCAGGTGCCTATGCGGGAGATCTCACTTAGTCCAACTGCGGGCATAGACGGCGAAGAGGAGAATGCCCCAATTCATGTCTATGACACAAGCGGGGCTTACACGGATGCTAATATTCATACTGATATTCGTCAGGGGTTAGAGCCCAATCGTCTAAGCTGGATTGAGGAACGAGGGGATGCGGAAGCGTACGAAGGAAGAACCGTGAAGCCTGAAGATAACGGGAATGCAACGGGAAAAGCTGTGGCGGAAGTGTTTCCAGCGCTCCATAGAAAACCTTTGCGAGCGAAAAAGGGGCGTAATGTCTCTCAAATGCATTATGCACGCAAAGGGATTATTACTTCGGAAATGGAATACGTTGCGATTCGTGAGAATGTGACACCGGAATTTGTAAGAGATGAAGTAGCCCGCGGCCGCGCCATCATTCCAGCGAATATCAATCATCCAGAGAGTGAACCAATGATTATTGGGCGTAATTTTTTGGTAAAGATCAATGCCAATATTGGAAACTCCGCAGTATCCTCATCCATAGAGGAAGAGGTGGAGAAAATGAGATGGGCTACCCGCTGGGGTGCAGACAATATAATGGATCTCTCCACAGGTAAAAACATCCATACGACACGCGAGTGGATCATCCGTAATTCTCCTGTTCCTATTGGAACGGTGCCTATTTATCAAGCTTTGGAAAAAGTGAATGGGAAAGCGGAAGATTTAACGTGGGAAGTATACCGTGATACGCTCATTGAGCAAGCGGAGCAAGGGGTGGACTATTTTACCATTCATGCGGGAGTTCTGCTTCGTTATATCCCGTTGACGGCACAACGTATGACAGGTATTGTTTCAAGAGGTGGCTCCATTATGGCGGCATGGTGTCTTGCGCATCATCAAGAGAACTTTTTATATACACATTTTGAAGAGATATGTGAAATCATGAAGCTGTACGATGTTTCTTTTTCCCTAGGCGATGGATTACGTCCGGGTTCGATTGCTGATGCGAATGATGAAGCACAATTTGCCGAGTTAGAGACGTTAGGTGAATTAACAGCTATGGCTTGGAGTCATGATGTACAGGTGATGGTAGAGGGTCCAGGACATGTGCCGATGCACTTGATTAAAGAGAATATGGATAAGCAACTTGAAACTTGCAACGAAGCCCCTTTTTATACGTTAGGTCCACTGACTACAGATATTGCGCCGGGGTATGATCATATTACCTCTGCTATAGGTGCAGCGATGATTGGTTGGTTCGGTACAGCAATGTTATGTTACGTAACTCCGAAGGAGCATCTTGGCCTGCCTAATAAGGAAGATGTACGTGTAGGGGTCATTACTTATAAAATAGCGGCACATGCCGCAGATTTGGCAAAAGGGCATAAAGGAGCACAAGACCGGGATAACGCTCTTTCGAAAGCCCGTTTTGAATTTCGTTGGCGTGATCAATTTCATTTATCGTTAGATCCTGAGCGAGCGCTCGAATATCATGATGAGACATTGCCTGCGGAAGGCGCTAAAACAGCTCATTTTTGTTCCATGTGCGGGCCGAAATTTTGCAGTATGAAGATCTCTCATAATATCCGTAATTCGACGAGAATTGAATCAGGAATGCAAGAGAAGGCAGAAGAGTTTCTCCAAGGCGGGAGCCTCATTTATAGATAACTTTTTCTGATAAAAAGAAATATCTAAAAGAAGTCGTCATTGGCGGCTTCTTCTTTTATACTTTGAATAGATAGGAGTTGATGAAATGGAAGCGATTCGTTCAGAGGAAGCCATTTTAGAGGATTTAAGTAATAGTTTCTATCATTTTTTTGGATTGAAAGTCCTTCATGCTACCCCAATAAAACGTGGCTGGTTAAATCTTAAATGGAAAATCACAACGGATTCAGGGCAATTTCTACTTAAACAATACAACAAAAAAAGATATAAATTGTATAACCCAGAAGAGCTGAACTTTGCCTTTTCTCAACAGAAAAGATTGTATCTACAGGGGCTCCCATGTCCCGGATTGTTGGCTTATAACAATAATGTTTTACTGGAATCAGATCAGGGAGAAACGTTTATGGCAATGGAATATTGTGAAGGCCGTGTCATAGAGCCGGGTAAGATTAATATCCATCAAATGTTTGATTTGGGTCGTGCCACAGGTAAAATGCATCGTTTATTAAATGATGGGACCCTTAGTTTGAAAAGAACCCCACAATTTATTCCTCAAAGCTCTGAGGAACGTTTAGAACATTGGAATGTACTCCTACAACAATCAAAGGAAATGGGCAAAACCTCACTTATCACTGACCTAGAGATACAACTAAGAGCGACTGAAGAAATAGATCCGGAAATATTCGAAGGACTTGTAGCTGGATGGGCACATCGTGATTTATGGGTTGATAATCTTTTATTTCAAGATAGCCAATTGTCTGCAATTCTAGATTTTGATCGGTTCAAATATGATTATCCGCAGCTAGATGTGGCGCGAGCAGTGATGTCATGTGCTTTAGATGAAGATTTAGATGGAGCACTAGCTTCAGCATTTATTGACGGATATCGTGAGGAACGAACGGTGGAGCAGGGGGATTTAACAAAATCATTGCAGTTGTTGTGGTATATGGAAAGCCCGTGGTGGATTAATGCCGCGATGGACAAACATAGTGTACCTCCAAAACGTTTTGCAAAAGAAATGAATTGGCTGGCTAAGAACCTGAACAATTTACCTGCTATCTTAGGGAACTTATAGTGAAAACGATTGAATTATAGCCTAAAAGATGCATTGACCAGCAAAAGTTTGGCGCCTATAATCTTAACAAGGAAAATTCATCAGATATTGAACCGTTTGTAAACGCATACAATGAGTTTTTTCCTTATTAATCATTGAAGGAGGAGATTAAAACTATCAAGTATTTCTTTTTTTCTCATTTTTGCAAACGTTTGCACCCCACGATAGCGCTTAAAATCGTAAGCTGCACTTAAAATTATGAGGAGGTTATTTACTTGGTATCCAAACAATCCAGGCGTTATATTTCGTGGTTAATTATTTTTTCGCTCATTTTTAGTTTATTTGGTTTATCAGGTGGAGCATCGGCCAGCAATACGGATCATACAGTCACCTATACCAATCCTACAGCGGCAGCTGTGACCTTACATTGGACTACGAATAACTGGGCTAATACTACGGACACGGTGATGACCAAAAATGGAACCACGTTCACCGCCAACCTCAATGTTCAGGAAGGTGCCACCCTAATTTATTGTTATCACATCACGGCTCCAACGGATAGTTGGGACAATAACGGCGGGAAGAACTGGACGGTGGTTATTCCGGTTGCCGGGAAATACGAAGCAGAGAGTGCATCCCTGTCTGGTGGTGCAAAAGTAAATACGAATCACACCGGATATTCGGGCACTGGTTTTGTTGATGGATATACAACTACAGGAGCAGCCACCACTTTTAACGTCCAGTCTTCCGCAGCAGGGTCCTATAATGCCACGCTTCACTATGCTAATGCATCCGGCAGTGCCAAAAAGGTGTCCATTTATGTCAATGGAATAAAGGTTACACAGACAACATTAGCGAACCTGGCCAACTGGGATACATGGGCAGACCAAACAGAAATGCTCTCCTTACAGGCAGGAAATAACACGCTTGCTTATAAATATGACTCGGATGATAGCGGGAATATTAATATCGATTATGTGACCCTTTCGGCCGGAGCTACACCAACACCTACGTTAACTCCTACACCAACGCCAACAGTTACCCCAACACCTACCATAACACCCACACCAACGCCAACACCTACACCTACGGTAACTCCTACACCAACGCCAACAGTAAATCCTACACCAACAGTAACGCCAACACCTACCGTAACACCCACACCAACGCCAACAGTGACGCCAACACCTACACCAACTTCAGCAGGGCTAACCGTTCACTTTAAGAAACCAGCAAGCTGGAATGCAGCGATTCGCATCCATTACTGGAATCTGAATCCGGCAACCGTTCCGACTAGTGGAGCATGGCCGGGAATACTGATGAAATCGGACGGAAACGATTGGTATAGCTATACTGTTCCAAATGCTACAGGTGCAAGCCTGATCTTTAATGACGGCAATGGCAAACAGACGGCTGACTTATCTCGCAGCATAAAAGAGGGCTGGTATAACTCAGATAATGTATGGTATGACGCCAATCCAGACGTTCCTAAGGTTCCGGTGATAACCGTCTCTCCTGTGCCCAAAACCTATGATTCTGCCCAAACGGTGACACTATCCAGTACAAATAGCGGCGATAAAATTTATTATACGACCAATGGCTCGACACCTACGACAACCTCAACGTTGTATACGACTCCAATCCAAGTACCTTCATCTTTGACTATCAAAGCATTCGGCGTTAACTCTATAGGGCAAGCGGGTAATGTAGGCTCTTTTGCTTATGTGATTGATCTGAATGCCGATTTGCAAGCTCCGATTATCACTGCGAATCTGCCTATTGGGAATTCGAGCTCAGCGGTTTCCGTATCTTTTAATATAAAAGACAACAAGGCGGCAACAACCACAGCATATTACACAGATAATGGTACGGAACCAACAACGAGTTCAAAAGTCTATATTTCAGGCAATGCACTGACATCTCTTACCGGACCGTCTATCTTGATTAATAAGACGACAACCTTAAAATTTCTTGTGATCGATGGTGCCGGAAATGAAACCAAACAGAGTTTTGTTTATAACATTGGTAATAAGGGCGATTTTCGTGAAGATACGATTTATTTTGTAATCACTTCCCGGTTCTATGACGGTGATTCGAGTAACAATGAGCATGCATGGGAGGATGCCAAGGCAGGAAATCCGGACTCTGATCCAGCTTGGAGAGGGGATTTCAAAGGACTGATTCAAAAGCTCGATTACATTAAAGCCTTAGGATTCAGTGCCATCTGGATTACACCTGTGGTGCAGAATGCCAGCGGTTATGATTATCATGGGTACCATGCAATAAATTTTGCGAAAATAGATCCAAGATATGAATCCGCAGGGGCATCTTATCAGGATTTGATCAATGCAGCGCACGCGAGAGGGATAAAGGTTATTCAAGATATTGTCGTCAATCATACCGGTAATTTTGGAGAAGAAAATCTGTTCCCGATGTTCAAAAAAGATCCGACGGCAGCAGACACCGTGAGTAACATGCTCAAAATTACGGATAAGCTGCCAGCTAACTATGATTCCATGACCCCTGATCAGCAATATCAGGCAAGACTTGCCTTAATGAAGACTGCGGAGACTAACAATAACATTTACCATACGGAAAAAAGTCTTTCTTGGGAGTCTTACACCGTCCAGACAGGACAGATTGCGGGAGACTGTGTGGACTTAAACACAGAAAATCCTCTAGTGAATCAGTATCTAATCGACAGCTATAATCAATATATTGATATGGGTGTGGATGCATTTCGGGTCGATACCGTAAAGCATGTAAGCCGGTATATTTTTAACAAATATTTTGTGCCGGCATGGAAAACAAGAGGGGGCTCAGACTTCTTTGTCTTTGGGGAAGTGGCTACTCGGTACAGAGATGTCTGGAACAGTGGAATTCCGGCGATATCAACACCATTTTATACTTGGAAAAGCTCAAAATCCTATCCAGGTGACGGTCAAAATGATTACGCTTCCAACAAGCTATCGGTGGAACAAGAGTGGGCAGATAACTCTACTACAGCAGGACAGCCTACCTCGAACAATGCTTTTTTAACAGGAAATACTTATCATACGCCTGACTATTCGATGAAATCGGGTATGGATGTCATTGATTTTCCAATGCACTGGGCCTTCAAGACTGCTCAGGAAGCATTTAGTATGAGAAGCGGTGATCAATTCTATAATGATGCTACCTGGAATGTAACTTATATTGACTCTCATGACTATGCACCTGACCAGGCACCAGAAAATCAAAGATTTGCCGGCACACAGGACACTTGGGCTGAGAATCTCGCTCTGATGTTCACCTTCCGAGGAATACCTGCGATCTATTATGGTTCTGAAATTGAGTTCAAAAAAGGATCAGTCATTGATGTAGGTCCAAATGCGCCGTTAAGTTCAACAGGCCGTGCTTACTTTGGCGATCATATTGAGGGTAGTGTTACTGTTCAAGATTACGGTAAATATACCAATGCTACTGGCACACTTGCAGACTCGTTAAATTATCCTCTGGCGAAACATATCAGACAACTTAATTTAATCAGAAGAGCTGTTCCTGCTTTGCAAAAAGGCCAATATTCTACAGAAAATGTATCAGGTGATTTGGCATTTAAAAGAAGATACACTGATAGTACCAAAGGAATCGATAGCTTTGCTTTGGTTACAATCTCAGGAAATGCAACATTCACTGGAATTCCTAACGGAACTTATGTGGATGCAGTGACTGGTGATACCAAAACCGTTACCAACGGTGTGATCACAATCAACTGCTCCGGGAAAGGAAATGCGCGAGTGTATGTATTGAACGGTAGTGGTGGAATCGGAGAGTCAGGAACCTATCTGAAGTAGGACCTTGTATATTAGTTATCAAAAGTAGCCTCAGTTCGGGATGAACCCGTACTGAGGTTACTTTATAGTACAGAATAGTTCAGCGAATAGTAGAAGACATCGAATTGTAGAAATTGAACTACATAAAACATGTAAACTAAACCATAATAGTCAATAAGTACGAATGAGCATCAGTCAGATGATAAAGTGTTGTATTTAAATCCGAAAGAAAGGAATTTGTATGAACATTTAGCGACTGACAACGATTATCATATTAGAATTATTATAAATAACTTGACAGGCCTTAATTTGGTTAATTATAATAATTATAAATAGTATCCACTCTATTCATAAATTAAACCCAAAGGAGATTAAACAATATGTCATTAATCGGAACAGAAGTACTACCATTCAAAGCAAGCGCATTTCAAGATGGGAAATTTATCGATGTTACAGAAGAAAACTTCAAAGGTAAATGGAGTGTAGTTTGCTTTTACCCAGCTGACTTCACATTCGTATGCCCAACTGAACTAGAAGATTTGCAGAACCAATATGAAACCCTCAAACAACTAGGTGTTGAAGTATATTCCGTTTCTACTGACACACACTTTACACATAAAGCATGGCATGAAAGCTCCGCAGCAATTGGCAAGGTGAAATACATTATGATCGGCGATCCTTCCCATGTGGTTTCCCGCAATTTTGATGTATTGATCGAAGCTGACGGTCTTGCTGATCGTGGTACATTCATCATTGACCCAGACGGTGTTATTCAAACTGTTGAGATTAATGCTGGTGGTATCGGCCGTGATGCTAGCTCTCTTGTTAACAAAATTAAAGCAGCGCAATATGTACGCAATCATCCAGGTGAAGTTTGCCCAGCGAAATGGTCGGAAGGTGCAGAAACTCTTAAACCAAGTCTCGATCTTGTAGGTAAGATTTAAGGAGCGAAAGCTAAATGAAACTAGATCAAGAAATAAAAGCTCAACTAGCGCAATACCTAGAACTCTTGGAAGGCGATGTAGTACTGAAACTCAGTGCAGGCGCTGACGAGGCATCACAAGAGATGACTGAACTAGTTGATGAAATTGCCAAAATGTCAGCTAGGATTACGGTGGAAAGAACCGAACTATCTAGAACCCCAAGCTTTAGTGTAAATCGTGTGGGTGAAGATACGGGTGTAACCTTTGCCGGAACTCCGCTTGGACACGAATTTACTTCATTAGTATTGGCACTGTTGCAGGTTAGCGGAAGAGCTCCTAAGGTTGAGCAAAGTGTAATTGATCAGATCAAAGGCATTAATGGTGAATATAAGTTTGAAACTTATGTTAGCCTGAGCTGTCATAATTGCCCTGATGTTGTACAAGCACTTAATCTTATGAGTATCTTTAATCCGGGTATTACCCATACGATGATTGACGGTGGAGTATTCAAAGAAGAGGTAGAAAGCAAAGAAATTATGTCTGTTCCAAGCGTCTACCTTAATGGTGAATTTTTCGAAAGTGGTCGTATGACGGTTGAAGAAATTTTAGCTAAAATGGGCAGCAGTGTGGACGCATCAGAGTTTGACAATAAAGCTCCATATGATGTGCTTGTTGTCGGCAGCGGCCCAGCTGGTGCAAGTGCAGCCATTTACGCGGCACGTAAAGGTATTCGTACAGGTATTGTTGCTGAACGCTTTGGCGGACAGGTTAACGACACGCTTGGTATCGAGAACTTTATTAGTGTGAAGTACACTGAAGGTCCTCAACTCGTAGCTAAACTTGAAGAGCAAGTAAAAGAGTATGGCATTGATGTGATGAAATTGCAGCGTGTCAGACGTCTAGACAAAAATGACTTAATTGAAGTTGAACTCGAGAACGGCGCTGTTCTAAAGAGTAAGACGGTCATTCTGTCTACAGGTGCTCGCTGGCGGAATATGGGCGTGCCTGGTGAAGCTGAATTCAAGAACAAAGGTGTAGCCTACTGCCCACACTGTGATGGTCCTTTGTTTGCAGGCAAAGATGTTGCAGTTGTTGGCGGCGGTAACTCAGGTATTGAGGCAGCTATTGACCTTGCAGGTATAGTGAAGCATGTAACGGTTCTGGAATTTGCTCCAGAGCTCAAAGCTGATGCTGTGCTGCAAGATCGTCTTTATAGCCTTCCTAACGTTACTGTTCTTAAAAACGTGCAAACTAAAGAAATTACCGGAACTGATAAGGTAAATGGTATTTCTTATGTTGATCGTGCGACAGAAGAGACTCACCATGTTGAATTGCAGGGTGTATTTGTACAGATCGGTCTGGTTCCAAATACAGAATGGCTAGGTGACACAGTTGAACGTACTCGTGTAGGTGAGATTGTTGTAGATAGCCATGGTGCTACTAGCTTACCAGGAGTATTTGCTGCTGGTGACTGCACTAATAGTGCTTATAAACAAATCATTATCTCGATGGGATCCGGTGCAACTGCAGCGCTAGGAGCATTTGATTATCTGATCCGTAACTAATCGATATTATTAGTAACAACAAGAGAACGAAAGCCCTCACTTTTCACAAAGTGGGGGCTTTTTTTATGTTATTCGTCTTTTGTGAGAGAGAAATGGGTGTTTGTAAACTTTTTTGGAGGATTTTATGAAGATTTTCGCGAATACATATCTAAAATATGAATTAAGCAAAATTAAGGATTTAGATTAAATGCATGTATGTAAGGCATGATCTGGTTAGACTTGGTGCGCTATAAATAACGTTTTGCTGGAATGGAGACTATATTTCTGTGATTAACAACATTGAATCTTTAGACAAATTTATCTCACTTATGCCTATTATAAAATTATCTATCCCCGCTGATTTATCAATAGCGATATGTGATTTGGAACGGTTCGTTGCTTATTTTCCTGGCGACACCATAAATTTAAACATTAACGAAGGACAACCTTTACACAAAGAAGAACCGCTTTACTTAGCGATACAAGAGAATCGTACCTTGAAGTCCGATGTTCCAGCCCACTTTTATGGATTTGAGTTTACAGGTACAGCAACACCTCTTCACGATCAAACGGGACAAGTCATTGGCGGGATTGCAGTTCAGATTCGAAGACAAAGTGAATTAAAAGCCATTGTAGAACAAATCTCGGAATCATTATCCCAAGCCAATGAGCAAATTAATAATATTTCCTATGGTGTAAGTTCACTTTCCGATCACTCTCAGGAACTACTCATTCAATCTCAGCAGGCTGGAAAAGATGTGGAGAATACAACAGAAGTCCTATCCATTATAAATAGGGTTGCTGATCAAACGAATTTACTTGGGCTGAATGCTGCAATAGAAGCAGCGCATGCAGGTGAGAAAGGTAGAAGCTTTGAAGTCGTAGCCAAGGAAATCCGGAAATTTTCAAGGGAAACCGTCGCCTCGACGCAAAACATAAATAAAACCATGTTACAGATTAAGGGAATTACGAATCAAATGGCTAATTCGATAGAGAAGATAGCAGCTATCGGCCAAGAACAGGCGGCATCTGTTCAGCATACTTCTACATTTATTGAGGAGATAAAGATAATGTCCCAAAAACTTAACGAGTTTGCTAATAAATTATAAAAAGAGATTCAGTAGCAGTATTTTTGTCGCAATAAAAGAAAATTTTAAACGTATATTTAAAATCATGAATGGTATAGTAAGATAGTAATGAGTAATCAACATAGGAGGAATAAATTATGTCAACGCCGCACAATGCAGCACAAAATGGTGAAATCGCCAAAACAGTATTAATGCCAGGAGATCCTTTGAGAGCGAAGTATATTGCAGAAACCTATTTGGAGAACCCAACTCAATTTAATACGGTACGTAATATGTTTGGATATACAGGAACTTATAAAGGCAAAGAGGTTTCGGTAATGGGTTCGGGAATGGGAATGCCAAGTATCGGTATTTATTCTTATGAACTATACAAAAACTATGGTGTGGAAAACATCATTCGTATCGGTAGTGCTGGAGCATACACTGATAAATTGAATTTATTTGACGTGGTGTTGGCGGATAGCGCGTGGAGTGAATCTACATATGCCTATGTGCAAAGCGGTGTAGAAGGAGATATCCAGCTGCCAAGTAAAGAATTGAACGAAGTCATTGAAGCAGCGGCTACACGTATTAACAAGCCAGTTCTGACGGCGAGAATTCATTCCAGCGATGTATTCTATCATGAAGACAATGTGCCTGGAGTTAATGAATTTTACAATGAACATGGCTGTGTTTGTGTAGAAATGGAGAGTTATGCGTTGTTCCATAATGCGAAAGTGTTAGGTAAACAAGCTGCATGTATTCTTACCATTTCTGATTCGTTAGTTACTCATGCTGTAACCACGGCAGAAGAAAGACAAAATTCTTTCAACGGCATGATGGAAGTAGCTTTAGAAGCAGCGATTTCTATTTAATAAAAAAGATTAAGTAGCTTAAAAAGTTCTACGAGCAAAAGTTTGAAAGCCTATTAAATTCAGGATTAAGTCCTGATATTTAATAGGTTTTTTTCTCATTTGTAAGGTTGTGGAAATGGATAGGTGAAGCGTGTAAATTATTGTTGTTTTTAATCAAAATTTAATGTTAAATTCGTAATAATTCTCTCGGATTATACCGATATAAAAATCAAACCAAATGGCTACAAATCTTAGAAAAGACATCTAATCTCCATATGGTGGAAGTATTTATATTTTGGTGTAATGCCAAAGGGGGAAAATTGTGATTAAGCGGAGTGGCAATCTTTTATTAGCAATAAGTTTAGTATTCTCTATCGTCAGTTCTCTGTTTATGCCTGCAGTAATTTATGCAGCACCCAGCAATAGCAATATCATAGATCAAAGCTCCACATCAGCTGGGAATTTGAGCAGTGTTGCATTTGGTAACAATGTTTTTGTAGCGGTGGGCCAAGGAGGGATATCTACATCATCAAATGGCGTAGATTGGTCTATCTCAAAAAAGGCGGGGAACCCCAAACTAACTTCTATTGTGTTCGCTAATGGGCTGTTCTTAGCTATTGATGGTAGCGAAAAGGCAGTATACAATTCACTTGATGGTGAAAATTGGACAAAAAAAACGTTAGCTATCACACCGGAAAGGTTGAAAGCGGTCAATGGAAAGTTTTTTGTATGGCAGTCAGTATATAAACCTGGCACCAATCCACCTTCTTATGATGTAACTCTACTACAATCCTCGGATGGCATTAACTGGACAGACACAGGAATCACTTCTACCAATGCAATATTCGGAATGCAAAGCTTAACGGATATTGCTTATGGCAACAACAAATATGTGGTCTCTGCTAACAATGCTGTCTATTATACCTCAACGAATCTGATCAATTGGACAACGGTTACCTTAACCGATCTTGTGATCAACCACTATAATTCTAGTTGGCCTTATGTTACGAATGTAATCTATTTAAATAATCGTTTCTTTAGTTATATCGTGACTCCTTATGCTAAAAAAGTATTCACCTCTACAGACGGTGCTAATTGGACCGTTGATGCCTCATGGGATAACAAGCAATTTTATGGGGGAGGTTCTTTAAATGGGAGCTATTTGTTGTTTGGGCAGGGTGTAATTTATAAATCTTCTGCGGCTCCGCTGGACAGCACCCAGTGGACATCTTCGGATACCCATACAACAATGATGGTGAACAATATGGTTTACGGAAATGGCAAATATGTTGCTTCAGGGGGCAACGGCTTACTGGTTTCTTCTGACCTATCGGCGTGGAGTAATGTCAGCGGTAATCTGAAGAGTATTGCTAAGGATGGTAATGGCAATTATGTTGCCGTCTCATCCGGGGAATATGGCTCTATTTACAAATCTAATAGCTCCGCAGTATGGAACGATGTCACACCCTCCAAGCTGCCGGGAATGAATGCGGTCACTTATGGAGCAGGGAAGTTTATTGCGGTTACAGATAAAGAAAACTACAATCTTAACGCCAAAGTGGTGACCTCGACCAACGGTGACACTTGGACTACGACAGATACCGGAGTGCAGGACAATCTGACAGGTATTGCTTTTGGCACAAATCAGTACGTTGCTGTTTCCGATTATGGCGGAATTTATTCTTCAGTTAACGGAACCTCATGGACAGAGAGATTTAAAAATGGGGATTTTGCATTTAATACAGTAGCTTACTTGAATAATCAATTTGTAGCTCTTGGGATGAAATACAATAGTACTACTTATGAGCAAGAGAGCGTTGTTATCGCAAAATCATCAGATGGAATACAGTGGAATGTGCCCTTAGAGATTGGGTTCCCCAATACTTCTTTAAAGGGAATTGCCTATGATGGTAGAGCTTATATTCTGGTTGGAGAAGATACACTTAGCCAGCAGGCAGTAATTCTAACCACAGAAGATTTGGTAACTTTTACGAAGGTTACAATATCAGCTAGTGCACTAAATAATATCAGCTTTGGTAATGGAAGTTTTCTGGCTGTTGGATTGAAGGGGGAGTTATTCTCTTCGGCAGACGGATCCACGTGGACTCAGGAAACATCAGAGCTTACTTCTAATCTTAATGGCATTATTTACGATGGTACTAATTTTAAGGTCGTGGGGGATTATTTCACTAAAATGACCCTGAACCTAGGACCTACTCTTGCATATAGCATCACCGCCTCAGCGGCGACGTTGACACCTGTCGTAGGTGTAGATAATGGGATTACGCTGACCGTGAAAAATTCGCTAGGCGATACGGATACAACGTTCACCGGATCAAAAGAAGTGACGGTAACGGGTTATGGTGTTGCGCCGGACGGAACGTACGGAAGCTTAGGAAGCACCGCTTTAGCGGCTTCACCGAGCAAGATCAACGTTAATTTCGTTGATGGTGTAGCACAGGTGAACCTGAAGCTGAATAAAGCGGGAGCACAGGCTGTTGTGTTCAGCCAAGCAGGCGTAACCTCGCCAGCGGCAACAGCGCTGAACATTGCACCCGTCGCAGGTAGCACAGCGACAATGAAGCTGACCACGGGCGTAAGTGCCCCGCAGACCAATGGCGGCAGCTTCGCGCAGCAGCCAGTGATAACGCTGCTGGATCAGTTTGGGAATGTGAATATTGGCGACAACAGTACGGTTGTTACTGTGTCGAAGAAGGATGCAGGAAGCTGGACGTTGACGGGAAATCCGACATTGACGGCAGTAGCGGGCGTCATTTCCTTTACGGATCTGGGAGCCACGAATGCAGCTGGAATCACAGGAGCCCAACTGGCATTTGATGCGACAGGTCTTGCAGAGATCACTAGCGCTACCGTGAATCTTCCACAACCACAGGGAGCGCAAAGCATCACCGCCTCAGCGGCGACGTTGACACCTGTCGTAGGTGTCGATAATGGGATTACGCTGACCGTGAAGAATTCGCTGGGCGACACGGACACTCTGTTTACCGGAACAAAAGAAGTGACGGTATCAGGTTATGATGTTGCGCCGGACGGAACGTACGGCAGCTTAGGAAGTACCGCTTTGGCAGCTTCACCGAGCAAGATCAACGTCGATTTCGTTGAGGGCGTAGCTCGGGTGGATCTGAAGCTGAACAAAGCTGGCGCGCAAGCGGTTATGTTCAGCCAAGCAGGCGTAGCCACGCCAGCAGCAACAGCGCTGAACATTGCACCTGTCGCAGGCAGCACAGCGACAATGAAGCTCACTACGGGCGTAAGTGCCCCGCAGACCAACGGCGGCAGCTTCGCGCAGCAGCCAGTAATTACTTTGCTGGATCAGTTTGGGAATGTAAACATTGGCGACAACAGTACGGTTGTTACTGTGTCGAAGAAGGACACAGGAAGCTGGACGTTGACGGGGAATACGACGTTGACGGCAGTAGCGGGCATCATTTCCTTTACGGATCTGGGAGCTACGAATGCAGCTGGAATCACAGGAGCCCAACTGGCATTTGATGCGACAGGTCTTGCAGAGATCACTAGCGCTACCGTGAATCTTCCACAACCACAGGGAGCGCAAAGCATAACTGCCTCAGCGGCGACGTTGACACCTGTCGTAGGTGTCGATAATGGGATTACGCTGACCGTGAAGAATTCGCTGGGCGACACGGACACTCTGTTTACCGGAACAAAAGAAGTGACGGTATCAGGTTATGGTGTTGCGCCGGACGGAACGTACGGAAGCTTAGGAAGCACCGCTTTAGCGGCTTCACCGAGCAAGATCAACGTTGATTTCGTTGATGGTGTAGCACAGGTGAACCTGAAGCTGAACAAAGCTGGCGCGCAAGCGGTTGTGTTCAGCCAAGCAGGCGTAACCTCGCCAGCGGCAACAGCGCTGAACATTACACCTGTCGCAGGTAGCACAGCGACAATGAAGCTGACCACGGGCGTAAGTGCCCCGCAGACCAATGGCGGCAGCTTCGCGCAGCAGCCAGTGATAACGCTGCTGGATCAGTTTGGAAATGTAAACATTGGCGACAGCAGTACGGTTGTTACTGTGTCGAAGAAGGATACAGGAAGCTGGACGTTGACGGGGAATACGACGTTGACGGCAGTAGCAGGTGTCATTTCCTTTACGGATCTGGGAGCTACGAATGCAGCTGGAATCACCGGAGCCCAATTGGCATTTGATGCGACAGGTCTTGCACAAATCACTAGCGCTACCGTGAATCTTCCACAACCACAGGGAGCGCAAAGCATCACCGCCTCAGCGGCGACGTTGACACCTGTCGTAGGTGTAGATAATGGGATTACGCTGACCGTGAAAAATTCGCTGGGTAATACAGATACAACGTTCACCGGAACGAAAGAAGTGACGGTAACGGGTTATGATGTTGCGCCGGACGGAACGTACGGAAGCTTAGGAAGTACCGCTTTGGCAGCTTCACCGAGCAAGATCAACGTTGATTTCGTTGAGGGTGTAGCACAGGTGGATCTGAAGCTGAATAAAGCGGGAGCACAGGCTGTTGTGTTCAGCCAAGCAGGCGTAGCCTCGCCAGCGGCAACAGCGCTGAACATTGCACCTGTCGCAGGCAGCACAGCGACAATGAAGCTGACCACGGGCGTAAGTGCCCCGCAGACCAACGGCGGCAGCTTCGCGCAGCAGCCAGTAATTACTTTGCTGGATCAGTTTGGGAATGTAAACATTGGCGACAACAGTACGGTTGTTACTGTGTCGAAGAAGGACACAGGAAGCTGGACGTTGACGGGGAATACGACGTTGACGGCAGTAGCGGGCGTCATTTCCTTTACGGATCTGGGAGCCACGAATGCAGCTGGAATCACAGGAGCCCAACTGGCATTTGATGCAACAGGTCTTGCACAAATCACTAGCGCAGTTATTGACCTTACCTGGCCTGAACTTGCTGCGCCAAGTATTGAGTCTGTAACAGCAGGAAACGGACATATTCGAATTACTTGGAGTCCCGTATATGGTACCGATAGTTACGCTGTATATCAGTCTACAGCTTCAGGTGTTTATGGAGCTGAGGTAGCTACTATAAGTGACTCTGAGAACAGTTATGATGCTGTAGGATTAATTAATGGAACTGCTTATTATTTTATTGTTAAGGCTGTTAATCCTGATGGTATCAGTGCGGCTTCCAATGAAGTAACTAGAACGCCTCAGGTTCCAGCGCCGGGCGCGCCAATACTTCATTCACCTGTGGCAAGTAATGGCCTCATCGGCTTAACATGGGATCCGGTGAAGGGTGCGATTGGATACACTATATATCAAGGTATCACTTCCGGAATCTATGAGACACAAGTGGCTACAGTAAGCGAATCCGTCTACAACTATGATGTGACAGGGTTAACTAATGGCCAATCTTATTATTTCGTAGTTAAGGCATCTAATCCGGGCGGGGAGAGTGCAGCTTCTAACGAAGTCAGCACGAAACCAAGAACATCACCATCTGCACCTACGGACTTAATAGCAGTAGCGGGAGATGGCGAGGCGACTGTGACATTTGCAGTTCCTGATTCGAACGGGGGAACTCCAATTACGAATTATGAGGTTACTGCTTCTCCGGGTAATATCGTAACAGTTGGGGCAACAAGTCCAATAACGGTAACAGGTCTAGCGAATGGAACCACTTATTCGTTTACAGTTAAAGCGATTAATAGCGCTGGTAGTAGTGTAGCTTCTGAAGTTTCGAACTCCGTGACACCAAAGTCATCAACGGAGGTTGAGGTTACACCTACACCGCCAACACCAACACCAACACCAACAGAATCACCGACATCAACACCGACTGCACCACCTGCAACAACTGCACCAACTGCAACAGCAGGATCCACTGCTACAGCTACAGCTACAGCTACACCATCTAGCAGCATGGTTGAGGTATTGGTGAACGGTAAGGTTGAAAATGCCGGAACAGCAACGATATCTGAGCATAACGGGCAGACGGTTACCACGATTGTTGTAGATCAGGCAAAAATAGAGCAACGCATCGAAAAGGAAGACCAGAATGCAATTATAACTATCCCTGTGACTGCGACTTCAGATGTGATTATTGGCGAGCTTAATGGTCAAATCATCAAAGATATGGAGCAGAAGCAGGCGCTGTTAATCATTCGTACTCCAAAGGGTACTTATACAATATCAGCAGCACAGATTGATATCAGTGCAATTTCAAAACAGTTTGGCACAGACATTGCTCTACAAGATGTGAAGGTGCAAATTTCAATTTCTGTTCCGACTGCGGATGTACTGAAAAGAATAGAAATGCTGGCAGCCAATGAAAAGCTAACGCTGGTAGCTCAGCCATTAGATTTCACAGTGAAAGTTACTTACGCTGGGAAAACTGTTGAACTCACTAAGTTTAATACCTATGTGGAAAGAACTATTCCTCTTGCGGATGGTGTAGACCTTAAGAAGATTACGACTGGGCTAGTGCTTGAAGCAGGGGGGACGATCCGCCATGTACCCACACAGATTGTTGCCATTGATGGCAAAAACTTTGCGAAAATACACAGTTTAACGAACAGTACGTATTTTGTAGTTCAAGATCCACAGAACTTCAAGGATGTCGTCACCCACTGGGCTAAGGACATTGTCAATGAGATGGCTTCCCGTAAGGTTATTAATGGAGTCGGTGACGATTTGTTTAACCCTAGTCAGGAGATTACACGTGCAGAATTTGCGGCGATTATCGTACGTGGATTGGGATTGAAATTGGAGAGCGGAACAACATCCTTTACGGATGTGAAGGTCTCAGATTGGTATAATGATGCGGTGCAGACAGCTTACTCCTATAAGCTAATCAACGGTTTTGAGGATGGAGCGTTCCATCCTACAGACAAGATTACTCGGGAACAGGCGATGAGTATTATTGCTAAAGCTATGGTGATTACCGATTTGAAGACAAAACTTCCTGCCAAAGAAGCAAGCGAGCTGCTGAGCATTTACACGGATGCGAATGAAGCATCAGGCTGGGCGAAGAGTGGCATTGCAGACAGCCTGCAAGCAGGAATCATCACGGGCAGAAGCGGAAATGTACTTGCCCCACAAGCCTTCATTACGAGAGCAGAAGTTGCGGCTATCATCCAAAGATTGCTGCAACAATCAGATTTGATTTAATACACGGTTCTGATTCGAGAGGATCCTCCATGCAGGAAGAGCTGCGGAGGGTCCTCTTTATTTTATTAGGTCAGAGACAATCATTTGTTGCTTTTTTATTGACAAGAAGAAAAATCCAGTTAATAATAACATATGAACACATGCTCATATGTTATTATTAACTGGAGCTTTTGAATGTAACTGCGCAGGGCTACGAATACTATCTAGCTGAAGGTAATAGGAGGTTAAGCATGATGAACAAGAAGAAAAGACACAATCATCAGGTCGAGAATGCACACAGGCAACAGGCCAATCACGATCACAGTAACCACGACCACTCTCATGAAGGACACAGTCACTCTCATGAAGGACACAATCACTCGCATGGCGCTCACGGGCATCATCATTTTGATCCAAGTGGAAATAAAAAAGGGCTTATGATTGCGTTAATCATTACGGTTGGAATTATGTTTTTGGAGTTTTTTGGAGGGTTAATTACCAACAGCTTAGCCCTGTTATCGGACAGTGGGCATATGCTAAACGATGCAAGCTCTCTAGCATTAAGCCTAGTAGCGGTCTGGTTCGCAACCAAACCTGCTTCTCCGAACAAAACGTACGGATTTCATCGATTTGAAATTTTGGCGGCACTTTTAAACGGAGTTACTTTATTTGTAGTTGCTGGATTTATCATTGTAGAAGCTTATGGGCGATTTTTTGATCCGCCGACGGTTGCCAGTGGTTCTATGATGCTGATCGCAAGTATTGGTCTTTTAGCCAATGTAGCTAGTGCATGGTCGCTTATGAGAAAAGGGGATGTGAAAAATAATATTAATCTCCGTAGTGCTTATCTCCATGTGCTTGGTGATGCTTTAGGTTCGGTAGGGGCGATTATTGCCGGTTTAATTATGATGATTTTTGGCTGGTATGTTGCAGATCCTATCATAAGCGTTCTGGTTGCTCTATTGATTCTTAGAGGGGCATGGGGAATTATCAAACATACCGTTCATGTCCTTATGGAAGGCACACCGATTACAATTAATCCAGCTGAAGTAAAGGAAATCCTCGAAAGCATTGAGGGGGTTAGAAATGTTCATGACCTGCATATCTGGACCATAACTTCGGGCTTAGATTCACTCAGCTGTCATATCTTAATTGAAGAGGAAGCAGATGACCAACGCATTTTGCAGCAAGCGATTCGGTTAATTGCCGATCATTTCAAAATTCAACATACAACCATTCAGGTTGAAACTTCCGCTATAGTTCATGAAGAATTGAAAATCTAATCAATGATTTATTTTTTGAATAGAATAGGGGGGCTATAGTATAATAAAAATACGAGGAAAGGGGTGATCGGTGCATGGATAATCTGACTCACGAGCATGAATCATGCAGTACGGATGAGCGGAAAAGTCATCACTCAGATAAAACTAAAAAGAATTTGATTAGCCGGCTCAATAGAATTGAAGGTCAAGTTAGAGGGCTAAAAGGGTTAATTGAAAAAGACACCTATTGTGATGATGTGCTGCATCAAATCTCCTCGGTCCAATCTGCATTGAACGGCGTGGGCAAGCTTTTGCTGGAGCATCATATGAAAAGTTGTGTAGTGGAACGTATCCAGGATGGTGAGAACGAGGTACTGGATGAGCTATTAGTTACCATCAATAAATTAATTAGATAATTGATCAATCGGAAGGATTCCTTGGAATCCTTTTTTATTTGCTCAAATTGGGTATATATAGAGTAGGGGACTATCCTAATTTATGATTTCGAGAGGAGTATGTGTTATGGCACATCAAAACTACAAAGTGTGTATTGAAGAGTGTTTGAAATGTATGGTAGCTTGTAATCACTGTTACTCAGCTTGTTTGGATGAGGATCATGTGGGGATGATGAAGGAGTGCATTCGCCTGGATCGTGAATGTGCAGATATATGCGAGTTCGCAGCTCATGCGATGTCGATGAACAGTAAATATGCAAAAGAAATTTGTCTGGCTTGTGCAGAAGCTTGTGAAGCCTGCGGCAACGAATGCCAAAAGCATGATCATGAACATTGCCAGCAATGTGCAGAAGCTTGTTTTGCTTGTGCAAAAGTTTGCCGTGAAATGGCGGCATAAATTAAAGCTTGAAACTGAAAGGGCTGCCGCGGCAGTCCTTTATTCGTGAATAGGAAGCCAAATCTAAGGACAACTAGTGAGGTTTTGTAAAATTATTAAGCAATATAGGTAAATATAGTGTTAAAATTTATTGAAATAATACCTTTATAATCAAGAGATATAGATGCCATAGGGGATGGCTGAGAAAAAACAGAATGAGGGGGATGTTAACAACGTTATGATCAATCTTAGTCCAGAACGACTCCAGCAAGTTAGCTACATAGGGATTACTGAGGCTGATTTAGAATTATTAAAAAGCAAGGAGAAAGAATTCAACTTAATCGTTAGCTCATTGGTTGAGGAACTGTATAAACAGATGACGATGGAGCCAGAATTGCTCCACATCATTGAGCAGCACAGTACACTGGATCGATTAAAAGAAACACAGCAGTGGTATTTTTTATCCATGGCCTCTGGTGTGATCGATGAAGCATTTATTGAAAGACGTTTGCTTATCGGGAAAATCCATTCTCGTATTGGATTAACAACGAATTGGTATTTGGGGACGTACATATTATATCTGGATCTGGCTACTGCTTATTTTGAACGGATATTACCAAACGAGTGGAAGCCTGTTATTCATGCCTTAACCAAGATGTTTAATCTCGATTCACAGCTCGTTCTTGAAGCCTATGAAGTGGATGAAAAAGCAAAAATTGAAAACTTGCTGGAGAAGCAAAATCACCTGCTTACAGGAGTGAGTTCAGCCGTTCAGGAGCTGGTATCTTTGATGGTTCAATTAAAGGATAGCAGTGAATCGATAGAAAGTTTAGCTAGTAAAAATGCTGATTATCAAGAGAAAACGCATCAAACGGTATTATATTTAGACAAAGAGGTGGAGTCTATTCATCAAGTGGGTACGATGATTAGAGAAGTGGCTGATCATACGCATCTTTTAGGCTTAAATGCGGCTATTGAAGCGGCCAGAGCTGGAGAGTTTGGAAGAGGGTTTGAAGTTGTGGCTAATGAGGTTCGTAAGCTAGCCCGCCGCTCAAAGGATTCATTGGTAACCATTGACCAGAAACTAGACAATATCAATGCCACCCTTTCCAAGGTGAAAAAAGAATCAGAACATAACTCCATGTATTCCAAGGATCAAGTCAAAAGCTCTCAAGAGCTGGCTTCCTTCGTGAACTTAATTGAAAAAGTGACTGCTGAGTTAGAGAGCTTGAAATGAAGCTGCCACGGATTGAAACACTCCTTCAGAAAATTCTGAGGAGTGTTTTTTTGTTTGAAATATAAGAAGTTATTAGCGGTCTAGCTTAGACATCAGTTTTGGAGACACCGTTTAAGCTGGGCACATAATCAGCAGCCTTATCGATGTTCACCATCTGAGCGGCTTCATTGAAATTGTTGTTATTCTCCGCATTGTTTTTCTTACTTGGTTGATGTTTACCTGGAGCTTCTTTGGGATTGGCACTATTTTTGGGCATGACATTCACCTCCATATTCTTCACCTAGTATGAGAAGGTAGTTTGAATTTTATGCCAGCAGTTGACAAGTATATCATTAAAAGATATAGTTCATTTAATGATATATCTTTTAATGATACATATGAGGAGGTGATTAAGTGTCAAGAACGGACTCATTGGAAATGGGAGAGCTCACAGACACTGCATTTTATATTCTCTTATCTTTAGTCGAAGCCAAACACGGATATCTAATTATGAAATCGATCGAAACGATGACGAACAATCAATTTTCAATTGGGCCTGCTTCCATGTATACAACTATTAAGAAGCTGTTAGCGGCTGAATTTATTGAGCTGTATAAAGAAGAAGAGGATGACAAACGAAAAACGTATATTGCAACAGAAAAAGGGATTGGATTGCTAAGAAAAGAAGTAGAGCGCCGAAAAGAAATGATTAGACATGCAGAACAAATTCTCAAATAAAAGGTGGGGAATAGGCATGAAGAATACAAAATATGTGACCAGCGGGGGCTTAGCTTTTACTGAAAAAGGTGATATGCAGAAATTGAGTAAGTATGCCAAAAGGGGCTGGCTCCTGGAAAGCTTTGCACCATTTGGTTATAAGTTAAGAAAGGGAGATCCCCAGACTTTTGAGTACAGTGTAGATTATCACACGAATGTGGATGAGGAGTATTATTTGATTTTTGAAGATGCCGGATGGACCTATGTCTGTTCTGCCGGAAATGGGTTTCATATCTTTCGGGCAGCTGCAGGTACGGCGCCTATCTACTCAGACACTGGGACCCTCATTGACAAATATGAACGTGAAAAGAAAACGATGAGCAAAGCAGCCTTGCCATTGCTTATAGCTTTGATTGTTTTTATCTTCCTAGCGATCTTGGGCGTTAATGGATGGTTACCTGAGATGGTGAGGAATATCAGCCTAGTGTTAGTAGTGGTCACACTTTGTATGTTGGTCTTTCCGGGTCTTCCATACATTGCGTATCGACTTAAATTAAATAAATTACGAGAATAGCGAATGAATTTTTATCTAAAGGATGTATGCACAGCCATGAATGAAGTTGGTTGTGGAACCATCCTTTTTTTAGTTGAGGAGTGAGAACAAATCTAAGTCTCAGATATATAGTACTAATGATCTATTAATGGGATTTATTATATATTAATTCCATATTCTGTATTACAATGATAGCGAATACGAATTAGCTTGCTGTTTTCTTTCAAATTTATTACCACAATTGAAGAGGAGGCAATGAATGATGAAGAAGAATGCAAAGCTTAGGTTGAGTTGGAGAAGCCTTATTGTCGTATGTTTGATAATTAGTATTCTTCCTGCCGGTTCCGCGTTTGCAGCAGTGAACAAACCTTTTCCGCAACACACCACCTACACGAGTGGATCTATCAAGCCGAACAATGTAACCCAGACCAGTATGGATAATTTAGTGAAGACCAAATGGGATGCGTGGAAAACGGCCTATCTCAAACCAGCTGGCACTGGCAAATATTACGTTAAGTATAATTCAGATGGAGAAACGGTATCTGAAGCACATGGTTACGGGATGTTGTTCACAGTTTTGATGGCTGGTTATGACAGTAATGCTCAGACTTATTTTGACGGCTTATATAATTATTACAAGGCTCATCCAAGTACAATTAACCCTTATTTGATGTCCTGGAAGCAAAATAGCAGCTTTCAAAACATTGAAGGAGAGGATTCGGCTACAGATGGAGATATGGATATAGCTTTCTCATTGCTGCTTGCGGACAAGCAGTGGGGAAGTAGTGGTACGATCAATTATTTACAAGCTGCAAAAGATATCATCAATGCGATTATGGACAATGAGATTAACCAGACACAGTGGACGATTCGTCTAGGTGACTGGGCGAATAGTGGCTCGTATAATACAGCAACTAGACCTTCGGATTTCATGCTAAATCATTTAAAAGCATTCCAACAGGCTACAGGAGATACCCGCTGGACGAATGTTATCGATAAAACGTACACGATTATAAATAGCCTTTATACGGGTTATAGCTCTAGCACTGGACTCTTGCCTGATTTCGTAGTTTACTCTGGGGGTGTGTATAAACCTGCTGCGGCGAATTTCCTTGAAGATGCCAATGACGGGAATTACAATTACAATTCTTGTCGTACCCCATGGCGTATTGCAACAGACTATTTGATTACTGGAGACAACAGGGCGCTTACGCAGCTTAATAAGATGAATAGCTGGATTAAGACTAAAGTAAGCAGTACACCTGGTAGTATAAAAGATGGGTACAAGCTAAACGGAACCGTATTTGGAAGTTACAACAGCGGTGCCTTCTATGCTCCATTTGGGGTCAGTGCGATGACCTCATCAACTTACCAAAGCTGGTTGAATTCTCTCTGGAGCCACACAGCAAGCAGTGCTGCAGAAGATTACTATGAAGACAGCATCAAGCTGTTTTCGATGATCGTTATGTCTGGCAACTGGTGGACCTATTAAGAGAATATTTAGGTAGAAAAAGGCTGTCCCCAAAACGTTCATGCCCAAAACCATAAAAGCCAAACAGAACAGCGATTCTCCTAATATTGGAGAATCGCTGTTCTGCATTTTTGGTCAACTGCAGCTTGCTTCAGTAAATTATGGGCAAGTGAAAGCCACCCGATCTCTAACGTCACTTTTTTGTGCCGCAAAGCAGAAATCACTGGAATCCCCGAGATCCCCGCAATCTTCGTTTGTTCTTCGGTTATCCAAATACACTTTGCGGTTTCATCATTCGGCGTACGGCGGAGCATCCTTTATTTGATAACCAATTGAATCAAGGGGCGTACCTAGTGATGCTCCAAATGATGCAATAAGCGAAGCACTTATACAGCAATTAGGGAATTTCTCCCTGAAATTCAGAGATTTCTGTTCATAAGACATATAATTAGGGAAAACTTCCCTAAATTTTGGCCGATTCAGTAACTAATAAAGAAATCTCCCTGATTATTAGGGAGGAATTCCCTGATTTTGTCCTTTTAGAGCGAATATCGGCTATTTTCAGGGAGTATTTCCCTAATTAGTTTACACTTACGCTGCACATCGCACACCATTTCCCTATTTTTGGGACAACCTTTCTGAAGACTTTGCGGCATACAGATAAGCAGTACCGCAAAAGAATTGTGGTTTTAGCGAACGTTGTTTTCGGTGAAACGTCCTGCCAGTTTATATACAATTGGATTAAATAGGAAAATGTAGTTCCTTATATCTAAAAAAGGCAGGTGATAATATTGCTCTCAGACAAGAAACAATCTCTACTATTTATTATTATCGTATGGGCAATGGCGTTAGGGATGTTACTGCTTCCGGAATCGGCACAGGGTCTGTATGGGTTTACTCCTTTTTTCGCAGTATGTATCATGATGTTTCTGATTGTGAGAGATGGATACAGTGCTGAGGGATGGAGAAGGTTGGGCTTCAAATTTAGGGGAGGCAAAGAATACATATTGGCTTTAGTTATTCCCTTAGGTTCACTGGGAGCGGGTTATGCTGTCTATTGGATGGAATGGACTTCAAGCTTAATTCCTCCAGATTCATGGATCGAGATTGTTATATATTTGCTCGTTTACATTGTCCTTGGTTCGTTATCTGCTTTGGGGGAAGAGATCGGTTGGAGGGGCTGGCTGCTCCCGCGTTTTCAATGGATGGGAAGAGTAAGTTCTAGTGTAACAATGGGCTTAATCTGGGCTATATGGCATTATCCGGGGATTCTTGGGCCGCGTGCTTATCATTCCTCTGGAAGCCGCTGGCTCGTGGTGGTGCTCTTTACCTTATCTGTTATGTTTGCGGGCATCATTATAAATGAACTGCGTCTGTCCTCCGGTAGTATTTGGCCGGCAGTGCTTTTACACGGAACTAATAATGCTGTAGATAGTGTTTTGCACAATATTACTGTCAGTTCTTCACCTATGTTGGAGTATGTGGCCGGGGAGAGCGGTTGGGTTCCAATGATTTTATATGGGTGCGCAGCTATATGGATTCTGAATCGAAACCACAGAGTGAAACAGCAAAAAGCCAGAATAGAGCTATAATTCAATGCGGACATTTAGAAGGGAAGGAATATCATGCATAAAAGTATATAATTTCCTGTGTGATTCATATAAAATGGTAGGGGAATACCAACTAAGAATAGAGATATGTATAATTTTGTTCGTTCGGGGGATTTGAAATGACAGTAAAACTCCGCCAGTTATTCATATCAGGGTTACTTTGCATTTTTGCTTTTCTTATTATTCATTTTGTGGGGGTCATTCACTCTAATATCTTGCTTGGCGTTGGTCTGGAGCAGAATGAACGAGGGCAATATTATATTGCTGAGGCAGACGTTTTTAGCGAAGGGTATAAACAGAATTTAAGGGAAGGGGATATCTTATTACGGGTTAATGGGAAACCGATTGACAAAGTGGACGAAGCTGTTAGATATGGAAGCTTAACTCAGGTTCAATCCGTTGACCTTCTTCGTAACTCCAAGGGGGGTGCTCCACTTGCTTTGCATTATGATATTGAGAATAAATCCTCCATATATCATACGTTTACCCAGCTTGTAGTCCCTGGAGCGACATTTGTTTTTTTGGCAGTGTTAAGCCTTCTATTATACCGCAGGAGAAGCGGGGAGCGCTCAGCAGAGCTGCTGATTTCATTCTTTTTATTAGTCGGAATAACTTACTTTGCGGGATATGCTTCAAGTAGATCTGATCTTATAGGTAGAATCGCGATGGGTTGCGTGTTGCCTTTAATTCCACTGGTTTTTATTCACTTTCTCCAAGTATATCTGAAACGATTTGGTGTGTTAGTTTTATCTACTACTGTAATCAAAATATACTACGGCCTGGTTATTTTATTAAGCCTATTTTCCACCTCCAGTCTAATGGTTTACTCATGGGATAGATCCTTGTATTCCTTTATAAGGTTAATTATTATTGGGTTCTTTGTTTTTGGGATTTTTTACAGCATATTTAAGCTGCTACATTTATACATTACTTATCGAAGCACAGCGCTTAAATCGATGTTTAAAATTATGCTTACCGGACAAATCCTTGCGTTTACACCTTTTGTTCTCTTCTCAGCTGCACCCATTGCTGTTGGGGTCAACTTGATTCCTTACGAAATTACTACGATCTTTTTGTTTTTGATGCCAGTTACTTATTTTTATCTGCTGACGGCTAGGCAACTATTTGATATTGATTTCGCTTTTAATCGGTTTAAATATTATTTATTAATTGCTTTTTTTCCGGCGCTAATGATTGTAGCCGTACTTGCGATCATTCAGAGCAGGCAAGAGTATGATTGGATCAAATGGATTCAGATGTTTTTGGTTGTATATTTATCTATTACAATTTTTTTATTCTTTAAGGAGAAAATAGATTATTATTTCCGGCCTAAACTGTTCCGTGAGCTTTATCATTATCAAGGTAGTCTGGAGCGATTCTCGAAGCAAATCTCCAAGGTGATGAAGCGGTCTGATTTGGAGGCTGCAATTTACAAGGAAATCAATGAGATTTTACCGGTTAGTCGGTCTGCTTTTTTTGAGAGAGATGAGGATATGAGTAACCTCGAACAAATAGTCGACAATTCGGGCCAAGAGATCAACATAGAATTTGTATCGAAATCTCCAGTTTTTAAGGTAGGAGAAGTAGTTCAACTCAAACAGGGGATCTTACTCGTAATCGGACGTCACCAAAAAAAATTTCATCTCCTCTGGATTGATCATAAGAAGAACCATACAAAGCTTAATTCGGATGAGCTTAACTGGTTAAATACCCTCGCAAATTATGCGAGTATTGTCTATGAGAATTTATATCTTATTGAAGGCTTGATTGAAGACCTTGAAGCAGAGATGAAAAAAGAGCTGCATGCAGCACCATGGGTTCTACGCCTGATCTTTAACTTATCAGAGAAAGAACGCAGAAAGCTGGCGGCGGATTTACATGATTCTGCTCTTCAGGATCAGCTCATTTGGCTTCGCAGGCTGGAAACACTGATCTCCGATCATGATATTGACGCGGATATTTTGCCAGAGCTGCTTCAGATTAAAGAGGGACTTCTGGATGTGATATATCAGATTAGGGAGACCTGCAATGAACTGCGTCCGCCGCTGCTAAGAGAGACCGGAATTGTGAAGGCACTGGAACTATTGTTTGAGTATGCCCAGCTGCAGTCTAACTACATGATCACCTTTACATCCAGTCCGATTGGTGAGCTAAGTGATGATCTGGTGATTGCGTTGTATCGAATAGTACAGGAGCTCCTGCGGAATGCCGGGAAACATGCCAAGGCGAATCAGATTGAAATTGAGCTGGACCAGCAAGAGCATCTCTATTTCCGATATAAGGATGATGGGATTGGCATGAATATAGTTGATATCAGGGAATCTTTTCAGCATATGGGCCTGTCCGGCATCAAAGAACGTGTTGCGAGCTTAGAGGGGCAATGCACTTTTAACTCGGAGAAAGGGAAGGGACTGGAGGTTATTATTTATTTACCGACAATGGCTTTTGTAGAAGAAAAGCACAGAGGAGGCGATGACGATGATACGTATCTTGTTGGTTGATGATCATCCTTCAGTCGGAGAAGGAACCAAAACTATGATTGAGCAGGACGCGGATATGGAGGTTACTTTTGTTTTGTCAGCGATGGAAGCTTTGGATAGGCTGGAGCAACAAGAATTTGATGTGATCTTATGCGATCTCAACATGCCTACGATCAGCGGACTTGAATTCGCCAAAAGAGCCGTTCAACGTGATCCTGAATCTAAAGTGGTGATTTATACCGGATATGAGATCAGTGCTCATTATAATCTTTTGATGGAGTCAGGGGTCACAGGATTTATCTCTAAGACAGCTTCCCGAGAACAGTTGTTAAATACCATTCGTTGTGCACTGAGGAATGAGGCGGTCATTCCGGTGTCTTTACTTAAACAGCTACGAAGAAATGATATCAAGATTTCTAATCACCGGGATAATCGGCTGCTTGAAGAAGTGTCCATTAATCAAAGAGAACAGGAAATACTCCAAGAAGTAGCTAGTGGAAAAAGCAATAAAGACATAGCCAGCAAGCTTTTAATGTCACAAAGGACTGTGGAGTATAACCTGACGAGAATCTTTGAGAAGCTTAGTGTACATTCCAGATCCGAGGCTATTGTTGAGGGTAAACGACTAGGTCTTGTTAGGATGGAGACTTTCTAAGTTGAACAATCATAAGAGTGATGGAGACAGCGAGGGTTCCCAGTAGAAGAAATATGTCTCCTTCAAATTGGCCACCTAAGATCATCATTGCAATAAATTGAATAACGGCGACGATCAATCCGATCTGAAAAAATCGGTATTTTCCTTGCTTGATCGCAACATACATCTGAATGATCCCTACATTTAATAGAACATAAATAACAACGGCAATCGCTATCCACAGCCATTTAGCTTCCTCTGTTCCAGCAAATGTGGACCACATCGCTAGTGGAAGGGCATAACAATTAATCCCTATTAGAGCAATGGCCCATACAACCCAATACATAGTTTTGTTAGTTTTATTCATGGTGTTAAGCACCTCACTTTGACATCTTGATCGTCATTACCTGTAATTCATAATTCTGAACCATTCTGGTATTTAGAAGTATTATTCTGAAAAAATCAAGGAGGAACATCCATATGATTGACATGAACCAACTATTTTTGATTACAGATATCCCAGGTTACTCGCCGCAAATCAGCCGACTTTTATCCATGATGAACTATGCAAGATATACAACATTAGAAGCCGTTAAGGGTCTAACTGTGGAACAACTGGATTATTTATTGGATGCTCAGAGTAACTCTATTGGAGCGTTATTATTGCACTACGCTGCTGTAGAATATGCATATCAAGTGGCAACGTTTGAGCAAAGAGATTTGTCTGAAGAAGAGCTAACAAGATGGGGACCAGCATTAAATTTAGGCGACGAAGGACGAGCCAATATTAAGGGGAATGACCTAAGCTATTATTTAGATCGCCTAAATGAAGTTAGACAAAAGACTTATGAATTATTCGCAACCGTCGATGATAATTGGTTATATACTGAAGAGGAATTCTGGCATAACAAACCTGCGAACTACTATTTTATGTGGTTTCACGTTTTTGAGGATGAAATCAATCATAGAGGCCAGATTAGGCTGATCCGAAAAAGAGCACTAGCTTAAGAAAGGAAGCGCGCGAATGGAGTACATAGAGAAAACTATAAAGCCTTTATTTAAGAAATATCCGCTGCTCTCGAAATTTGTATTAACAGTGGTGATTATAGACATCGTTTATTACGCCGGAAAACAAGTTGGAGGATTAGCTTATTACCTCATGCACTAATTTCTTTTGAAAATAAGCCGAATAGAAAAGGCGAGTTCCACTCATTTTGAGTGTGAATTCGCCTTTTTATATTGCTTAACCTAAATATCTGCTGTAGCTCTGACTCTTCCATGTGGCTATCCAGTTCATTATCAGTTCACACAAATTTGTTAGGATATGAAACATCAAAAGAGATATAGAGTATGACCAGGAGAGGAAGAGAAACAAATGAAAATATTAGAAGTTAAACATGTAAAGAAATCATATACTTTGTACGGTAAAGAAAAGGTGCCAGTACTCCATGATGTGAATCTAAGCTTTGAGACAGGTGAATTCGTCTCTATTCTAGGTGAGTCTGGCTGCGGAAAGTCCACACTGATGAACATCATTGGGGGAATGGACTCCGATTATGAGGGCGAGGTCCTTGTCCGCGGAAAGAATTTAAGCACGATGACCGAAAAGGAAATGGATGATTATCGCAAGAACAATATTGGCTTCGTTTTTCAAAATTTCAATCTGATCCCGCATCTGTCAGTTTTGGAGAATGTTACAGTGGCGATGCAGATGACGGATACCAGTGAGAAGGACCGCAATAAACGTGCTATAGATATTTTGACTGAGGTAGGCTTGAAAGAGCACCTGAAAAAACGTCCCAATCAGCTGTCCGGTGGACAGAAGCAAAGAGTGTCCATTGCCCGCGCGCTAGCGAATAATCCTGATATTATTTTGGCAGATGAACCTACAGGGGCCTTGGACAAGGATACCGGCGATCAAATTTTAGCCTTATTGGACAGCATAGCCAAAAGAGGGATATTGGTCATTACCGTGACCCACTCACAGAAAGTAGCCGACTCTGGTACCCGTATCGTAAAGGTTGAAGAAGGACGGATTAAAGATGATATTCAGTTAAAGGACCGCTCCTTGATTAGTTACGATGGAGGAGAGGGGTCATCCCGGAATCTCAGTTTATTTGCATCTTTTAAAATGGCTCTGCAGAATATGAAGCTCAACGCCAAACGTAATGTATTGGTAGCTTTGGGTGGGTCTATTGGTATTTTAAGCGTACTGTTGATGCTTTCCTTAGGGAATGGAATTACGAACTATATGAATGACGAAATTAATTCAAGTATGGATCCTTTACTCGTGGATATAACTAAACCCAGTGAAGAAGCTAAAGGCATGCAAGGTCCAGAGGCAATGATGTTGCCGGGCGAAACGTTTACGGCTGCCGATATTGAAACCATTCGAAATATTCCAAATGTTGATTATGTAGAAACCATCACTTCCATTTCGGGCAAATCTACTATGGTTTATGCAGATCAGACGGTTAGTCTTACACAATTAACTACCTTAACGGATGCTTTTGATAAAGAGACGATTACCGCAGGGGCTTTTCCAGAGGACAAAGAGATATTATTACCCGTGAAAACGGCAAGTAAATTAAGCGGAAACGACAGTCCAGAGTCTTTGGTAGGGAAGTCGATTCATCTATATATTAATGAAATGGATGCTAAGCATAAACCGGTCACATTGGAACAAGAAGTCACTATCTCTGGTATTTATGAAAGCACTGATCCAAGAGCGCAAATGCAACCCACGGGTTATCTTCCAGCGCAGACTTTGGAGCAAATGTATGCTGACAAGGGGATTACAATAGGTCCAATTCAAGTTAATGCTTTTGCAACCGATATGAAATATGTGAATGATATTAATGCAGCCGCTGTTGATGCTGGGTTCTCAGGTTCTCAATCGGCAAAAATCATGGAGCGAATCACAACTTATGTGAATATGGCTACTATAGTTCTCTCTGGTATTGCCGGGATTTCACTTCTCGTATCAGGGATCATGATATTGGTTGTGCTATATATCAGTGTAGTGGAACGGACTAAGGAAATCGGGATTCTTCGGGCAATTGGCGCAAGGAAAAAAGATATTAAGCGTATATTCTTTTCTGAATCAGCTTTATTAGGTGTATTCAGCGGTATCTTTGCAGTACTCTTTGCCATTGTCATTAGTTATGTGTTAAATATTTTCTTGGACAATGCTTTTGGAGTGAAACTTATTAATCTATCCGGTTATTATGTGTTATTTGGGATCGTTGTGAGTACCCTGATTAGTATTATCGCCGGTTTGATGCCATCCTCTAAGGCTGCCAAACTGGATCCAATGGAATCTCTACGATATGAATAAATAGGTTAGCGGAGAGGATAATTGAGAGATGAACACGATTCTAGTGGCGGATGATGATTCTCATATCCGTAGATTAATACGATTATATCTTGAAAAAAACCAATTTTCCGTAGTGGAAGCAGCAGACGGTCAAGAGGCATTAGACATTCTAGCGCATACAAAGATCGATTTGGCGATTGTAGATGTAATGATGCCGAATGTAGATGGTATTGAATTGACCGAAGATATCCGATCTTATATCGATATTCCAATTCTGATGGTTACAGCTAGAGGAGAATCTAAGGACAAAGTCAGAGGATTTAATGCCGGATCAGATGATTATTTAGTCAAACCGTTTGATCCCATAGAATTGGTCCTGCGGGTAAAATCACTATTAAAAAGATATCATTTAACCTCCTCGAGTGTGATTCAATTAGGCGCAGTAATGATTGATCTGGGGAATTTGACCGTTGTTGCGGCTCAGAGAACGGTGGAGTTGAAGAAAAAGGAATGTGAGTTGTTATTTGCTCTGGCGGGTTCGCCAGGGCAAATATTCACGCGTTCTCAGCTCATAGAAAATATTTGGGGTGTCGATTATGAAGGCGACGAGCGTACGGTAGATGTGCATATCAAACGTCTGAGAGAAAGACTTGAATCGATTCCCGAGCTAATTATTTCTACGGTAAGAGGACTTGGATACCGTCTGGAGTTGGCCTAAATGTTGAAAAAAAGTCTGCGTCTGCGTATTGTCATTACGTTCATTGGGATTGTGATCGTCAGCTTAATGATCTCTTTTTTGCTAAATGTACGGTTTTCCGAAAATAATGTGCCCCCAAACCATATCTTCATTAGAGTAGCTGGAGACGTAGCAAAAGTGCTTAACCTAATCGATGATCCGGAAAAAGCACAGGCATTTACTAAACTACTCAATAAATATGGTGTCGATATTGCGAAAGTGAGAGTGAATGAGTGGAGTGATGCTGATTTTACAGTGGATAAGGAGAAGGTTTCCGCTCTATTTAAGCCAGATTCCTCAGACGCGGTGATGCTTAGTGATAAGTCTGGTGTTGCTATTGTTGGCATTCCCATCGTAGATAAAGATAAAGCTGCGCTAATCATTAAAATTGATTTTTCGTCGAGCTTGATCACATTCAGACGTAACGTATTTTTTACACTTCTAACGGTTTTAGTCATTGGAAGTTTACTGATTCTCTTGATGTCCGGTTTCATTGTGAAGCCTATCAAACGTCTGACGGAAGCTGCTAAGAAAATGGCATCAGGCGATTTATCTGTACGATTGACGCATAAAAATCAAGATGAGTTCGGGGAACTGATGGAAAGCTTTAATCATATGGCTAGTGAGCTGCAAAAGATAGATTCAGTTCGTGATGATTTTGTCAGCAATGTCTCTCATGAAATGCAGTCTCCACTTACGTCGATTAGAGGGTTTACTAGAGCGCTGCAAGATGGTGTCGTTCCAGTAGAAGAGCAAAAAGAGCATCTGGATATTATTTATCAGGAAACGCTGCGCTTATCCCGCCTAAGTGACAATCTGCTTAGATTAGCCTCGCTCGATTCAGAACATCATCCGGTTAATCTCACCACTTTTCAGCTGGATGAACAGTTAAGAAGAGCGATCGTTCTGGCGGAGCCACAATGGGCACAGAAAAACATTCAGATAGAATTAGATTTATTGCCCTGCGAAATTACGGTGGATAAAGATTTATTTGATCAAGTCTGGCAAAACCTAATCAATAATGCTATAAAATATACAAGCCAAGAGGGTATCATTCATGTCGAAATCGAGCGTTCTATAGCGTTTGTGAAGGTTTCTATTAAAGATTCTGGTCAAGGCATACCAGAGGAAGCATTGCCCCGCATTTTTGATCGTTTTTATATGGTGGATAAAGCGCGGAGCAGCGTTCATAAAGGGAATGGACTTGGATTATCCATTGTATTAAAAATTCTAAAAATGCATGATTGTAAAATAGAAGTGGAGAGCAGGGTTGGGGTAGGAACACAGTTTATCGTCTCGATCCCTATCTCTCAACCCTATGAATAGTTAATGAGCTGAAGCTTAAGGCAAACTTTGAGGGGGATGATGATGCTAGAGCGAAGTCCTATCTATTTACGCGAATTGAAGTTTACGGACTGGAATGATGTCCATGCGTATTGTTCACAGGAGCGGGTGTGTCGTTTTCAAGCTTGGGGTCCAAATACTGCTGATCAAACTCATTCATTTGTAAACCAAGCACTAGAAGACTCTCAAAAAGTTCCCAGAACTCGGTTCGCGCAAGCCATAGTTGCAGTAGGAACTGAACATTTGATCGGCATGATTGAATTAAACATTAGAAGCCATACGGACAGAAGCGGCGAGATCGGCTATATTGTCCATCCTGATGCCTGGGGACAGGGAGTCGCTACAGCAGCGGCCAAACGGATGTTAAAGTTCGGTTTTGAAGAACTGCAACTACATCGAATATACGCGACCTGTGACCCTAGGAATAGTGGATCATCCAAGGTGCTCACCAAGATAGGTATGACCTATGAAGGAAGATTAAGGGATGCTTTACTTATTAAAGATGGGTGGCGGGATTCATTGATGTTCAGTATGTTGGAGCATGAGTGGACGGTAGCCCGCTAAAAATTAACTCTTGCTTCCCACTGGTAAGTTCACTAGAATATAAGTATTAGCTTATATACTTTCGAAAGGAGGAGAGAAGGAATGCAGACACTAACGGAAATTGCTGAAGACTTGAAGCTATTCGGAGATAAGACCCGATTGGCAATGCTTTCTCTTCTGAAAGAGCGGGAATGGTGCGTGTGTGAATTCGTTGATATCTTTGACATTTCCCAGCCGGCGATTAGCCAGCATTTACGGAAATTGAAAAGTAGAGGAATCGTTAGGGAAAGCAAGCGGGGACAGTGGGTACATTATTCGTTAAATGTCGAGGATAAACCACATCTTAAGGCTGTTCTTCAACAGATGCCTAGTACCAAATCGATATTGGCTGAACTGAATAAAGAGGCTAAAGAGCCATGCTGCGACTAAATTTCAGGTAAGGATTTTTTTGATTTATATATAACCATATAGTTATATAATGATGTTGGATTGAAGTCACATGCTTATATAGGAGTGTTGAAAAAGATGTGGATTGGCAGTAAAAGGGGGATGGCACTTTGGCTATTGTAGCTATCCTTATATTTTTAGTAACTTTAATCCTTGTAATCTGGCAGCCCCGTAATTTATCGATTGGATGGTCAGCCTGCGGTGGCGCGATTATAGCTTTGCTAGCTGGGGTAGTCAGCTTTAATGATGTTCTGGATGTAACGCAGATCGTGTGGAATGCTACTTTAGCGTTTGTGGCTATTATTCTGATTTCTTTAATTCTGGATCGAATCGGATTTTTTGAATGGGCTGCTTTACATATGGCGCGGGCTGCCCGCGGGAATGGCAGACGAATGTTTGTGTATGTCATCGTTCTTGGTGCGTTAGTGTCTGCATTTTTTGCGAATGATGGAGCGGCTCTGATTCTTACGCCTATTGTGCTTGCGATGGTAAGGGCGCTGCATTTTGATGAGAAAAAAGTATTTCCGTTTATTATCGCCAGCGGTTTTATTGCCGATACCACCTCATTGCCGCTCGTGGTCAGCAATCTGGTCAATATCGTATCAGCGGATTTTTTCGGGATTACGTTTATGGAGTATGCAGGCAAGATGATCATACCTACGCTGTTCTCACTTGTGGCGAGCATCGTGGTGCTCTATTTCTTTTTTCGCAAAAGTATTCCCAAGCACTTTAACGATTCACAGCTAAAAGATCCGCATGAGGCGATTAAAGACAAAAAAATGTTCCGGCTGTCATGGATTGTATTGGCTGTTCTTTTGGTAGGATATTTTGTCAGCGAATTTTTGGGTATTCCGGTATCTGTGGTTGCGGGGATCATAGCTATTTTGTTCCTTCTTCTCGCGAGAAGAAGCCCTTACGTCAAGGTGAAAGAAGTGATTACCGGAGCGCCTTGGGCGATTGTGTTCTTTTCTATCGGAATGTATGTCGTAGTATATGGACTTCGAAATGTTGGGCTGACGGATTTACTTGCTAAGATGATTGGGTCTATTGCTGATCAGGGCTTATTTGCCGCAACGATGGGTATGGGCTTCATAGCTGCATTGATCTCATCGCTGATGAATAATCTGCCTACCGTTCTGATTGACGCGCTTGCCATTGATGCGACGCATACCACTGGAATCATTAGAGAGGCTTTAATATATGCGAATGTTATAGGTTCGGACTTAGGACCGAAGATCACTCCAATTGGCTCACTCGCCACACTGCTGTGGCTACATGTACTTTCGGCTAAAGGCGTGAAGATTTCTTGGGGAACGTATTTTAAGACAGGTATTATTTTAACCATTCCAACGTTATTTATTACGCTTTTAGGTCTTTATATGTGGTTGTTGATTAACTAATTTGGACAGGGGAAGATCAAGATGAACAAGAGAACGATTTATTTTTTATGTACAGGGAATTCCTGCAGAAGTCAGATGGCTGAAGGCTGGGCTAAGCAATATCTAGGAAAAGAATGGAGCGTGTACAGTGCAGGTATTGAAGCTCACGGTCTAAATCCAAAAGCTGTACAAGCGATGAGCGAAGTAGGCATAGATATTTCCGGCCAGACTTCGGATATTATTGATGCTAATCTGCTGAATAATGCCGATCTGGTCATTACCTTATGCGGAGATGCTGCGGATAAATGTCCAATGACCCCTCCGAAGGTCAAACGGGAACACTGGGGCTTCGATGATCCGGCAAAAGCGCAAGGGAGTGATGAAGAGAAGTGGGCAGTGTTCCAGCATGTGCGTGACCAGATTGGTGAAAGAATCAAACAATTTGCGGAGACGGGTGAATAAGCAAAAGGGAGGAAGTAACCTATTCTTTTAACTTAGGGTATTTCACCACTGGCCATTTCACTTTCCGTAAGGCATTGATCACTTCGGGCCCAACGTTCAAATTACTTTGAACTAATTCATGGGGAGTGAGAGCCATCCATTGGTTCAGAGAGACGTCGGCAAAACGGTCACTTTTGAACATTTCGAGGAACCACAACGATTCTTCTCCTGTATTCTGAATATAATGTCCAAATGCAAAAGGAACATACCCAACATCGCCAGCCCTGTAATTAAAGGTACGTGCTGCACCGTTTCCGGCAAACACAGTCATCCGTCCTTTTCCGGTAAGATAATATTGCCACTCATCGTTGTTGGGGTGCCAGTGGAGCTCTCTCATTCCTCCAGGTTCAATCTCTACCAGTGCAGCAGCCACGGTCTTGGAGACCGGAAAGTTGCTGGAGTCAACGATTCTGACGCTCCCGCCAGGAGTCTTTAATGGAGGCTGTGCCAACAGCGAATGTTTGAAGCTCTGTGGAATTTCTCCATATGGCGATTGCACCTTTTGGCTTTGTAATGAGCCGGGAACTTGATCCTGATAAATATAGACTTGTTCAGTGGGGATGGAGTCAAAGGCCTCGGCAGGTATTCCAAAGTTAGCTGAAAGTACCTCTTTAGGCGTATGGGCGAACCAATCGGAAATAGACAAGGTATTCAGATCAGAGAAGCTTCCGTCGTCGAAGACAAGGAGAAATTCACAGCCTTCTTCAAGACCTTGTATAGAGTGAGGAATACCCGGCGGAAAATACCATAGATCACCAGGTCCTACATCTGCTATAAAGTTCCGTCCATTCTGATCCACAGCAGTAATCCGAGCGCGGCCTAACAGCATATAAGACCATTCCGCTTGCTGATGCCAGTGAAGCTCTCGTACTCCACCGGGGGTCAGGCTCATATTCACACCTGCCAGTGTAGTTGCGATAGGGAGTTCTCTGACGGTTACTTCTCTGGACCAGCCACCATGATTAAGCTGCATATGCGCATCGGAGAAAGAAAATTTCAAATTGGGAACCAGGCCCGCATCAGTCACCGGAGGAACGAACATATCCGGATTCTCAAGATCCCGCATAACATCGCGGGGTCCTTTATCTAATCCCCCTGTGCCATCGCTTCGGATGGGCTGGGGGATGTTTGTTTTGTTTGCCGAATCCTGTCCAGCAGAAGTCATAAGATGTTCTCCTTTCTTGTTCCTAAAGCGTTCAATGAAAATATATGCGGAATGCTGTCTTTTATGATGGATAGCAGAAGTGGTACAAGTTGACATGTGTAGGGTCATCATTGATTATTACTAATAGAGGCTAAGGTTCTAGATGAACTGGAGAGGGGTTTGTGATGATTCACATCAAGGAGTCCTTACAACGATTAGGGAAAATAAAAGCTTACGTAATAGGTCTATTAGTGATTATGTTCGCCGCGGGATCTGCGGTTACACCTACATCGGTGTCGGCAGCTGTCCAGTTAGGGACACAGGTAATGCCACTGTCATACGGGGGATATTACGTGCTTTTTCCAGGTAAACTCGCCCCTTATTTCAAAGCAGGTAAATTAATGGTGCCGATTCGAGCCTTCTCCAATGCGATTGGCGCAGATTTGCTTTATGACGCTCTGAGCAAGAGTATTACTGTTTCACTGCTGGACCGATCGGTAGGAAATATTAAAGCAGGGCAGCTAGAGGCAGATTTTAATGGGGAGACCGTAGATTCATTAGGCGTTGCTCCAGAGATAAAGGATGGCACTCTGTTTGTTCCGGCGTCCCCCATTTTAGAAGGGCTTAAGTCTTTTCGCTGGGAAGTGCAATTTAATAATGTGAATAAATTAACCCTTGGCATTGGAGCCAGAAAAGGGGAGGAATGGGTGAAGCCTGAGGCAGATCGTGCGCTTGCTCCTTATCCACTCGAAACGACAGCACATCCGTATCCGTTATATCCTACTATGCTAACGCAGGCTCAATCCGGGAAAGAATATAGATTAACCTTAGGCGTGCAAAATACCTCCGGATTCATCATCCCCAAAGGAAACGCGGAATTAGAGCTGGTGAGTGTGGACAGTAAAGGGAATTCTTTTTATCAAACGTTGAAAGGACCTGATTCCTCAACCTCCAAGGCGGCATTATTATCATTTTCCGTTACCATTCCAACAGAGGCTGAATACGTCATTTTCAGGTCACGCACATTGAGAGCGCAATAAGGCAATTGCTATAGATTATTCCAACAAGCTAGACAGAGAGCGGGTAAAGAAACAGATGACAGGTAACAAAGAACAGCAATATCGCTTCAGCGAAGCACCGATTTGGGAATTGCAACGAACATATTATGAAGAGCAGGGATTAAAGGCTTGGAATAATGATCAGGTCCCGCAGTACATCACGAGTAACCCTATGATTGCGACAGCATACGCAGAGATGATCTTTGGATTTCTGCAAGACCGGGCTGGACAAGGGCATCTCTCAGAGACCGTTACGATTCTAGAACTTGGAGCGGGAGCAGGCCGGTTAGCCTTCCATGTGCTTAAAAAGTTATGTGAAATCGTAGACTACGCAGATATTCCTCTTCCTCCTTTTCGTTATGTGATGAGTGATTTGCCTTCCAAAAACATATCCAGCTGGCAGCAGCACCCGAGCCTACTTCCTTACGTAGAGCAGGGTATTTTGGACTTCGCTCGTTTTGATGCTGTGCAGGATGTAGAACTACATTTAGTACACGCTAAGCTCAGCATTCGGCCGGGTGATTTACAGCAGCCATTGGTGATTGTGGCAAATTATTTTTTTGACAGCATTCCGCAAGAATTAATTTATGTGGATGAAGGAAAAATATATGAATGTGAGGTTTCGATCCAGTATTCGGCGGAAGTTGATCCGGATAACCCCTCCGATGCGCTCGGCAAAATCATCCCGCAGTACCATTATCGGCGTGCGGCTAGTTATGAAGAGGAGACTTATCCCTATCATGACGTTATAACGCTTTATCAGCAGAAGCTGGAGGATTCACATATACTCTTTCCGGTGGTGGGGCTTACTTGTCTGGAGCGGCTTGCGCGGCTCTCTACAGAGGGATTCGTGCTGCTTACAGCGGATAAGGGAGACCATCGCTTAGAGAACTGGGAATTTGCAGAACCTCCATTGCTGATTCATCACGGAAGCTTCTCTTTGACCGCGAATTATCATGCGATAGAGCATGTGCTGAAACAAAAAGGGGCGCATTCAATATTCACCAGTCATCACTATAAAAACCTGAACATCGGCTGTATTCTTATGCTACCAACACCGCTGAGCTATACAAACACTCGGCTGGGTTACAAGCGGTTTATAGAACGTTTTGGCCCGGATGATTTCTTTAGTATGAAGGAATGGATGGATCAGCAATTAGATACGATGGGGCTGCAGCAAATTTTGGCCTTTTGGCGTTTGGGTGGGTATGATGCTGAATGGTTTATCCATAGCGCTGAACAGATTTCGGAGCTGCTGCCGGGTGCCAGTGATGAAGAAATGCTGGATCTACAGCGAGGTATACAGTTGATGTGGACGGGCTATTATCCGATGGAACAGAGTTATGATCTGTCGCTAGATGCGGGGTTGCTGCTGTATGAAATGGATAAATTCGCGGAAGCATTGGGTTACTTAGAACGCTCCATGCATGCGAGTACGGAAGAACCATTGGCATCAGTGCTGTATAGCATGGCAATCTGTAACTATGAGCTAGGAGCTGAAGCTGCTGCATTGGAATACGCGCGTAGAGCTTTGGCTGCAGAGCCTGACAATGAAGTAGTATTGGAGCTTCTAACGGCGCTGAGCGGGGAATAAGCACATTTACATAGGGTTATCTTTTTGGTATCCTATACAAAATAATCAAACGCGATGACGAGAAGAGTACATGAAATCATTCCTTCACAGAGAGCCCTGGATGATGAGAACAGGGTAAGGGGGATTTTATCGAAACAAGCCTCTGAGCGGCATATCGGAACCGGACTAAGGGGATGGTATGACGGGAGCTCCTGTTATAGAGCTAGAGTATAAGCACTGCGCAAGATGTTTTGCCGTACTTGATGAGATTAATATGGCGACATATTAATGAACCTGGGGTGGTACCGCGAGAATTTCGTCCCCAAGACCATAAGTCTTGGAGGTGAGGTTCTTTTTATTTTGCAGATTAAGCAGGCGGATATCACTTATAAACAGGAGGTAACACCAATGAACAAGGAACCGGAAGTATTAGCAGAGAGTTACATCGACAGATGGATTCAAGAAGAGCTGGAAGCAGGGACTTACAATAGAGATATATGCACGAGATTTCCACCGGAGCCTAACGGATATCTGCATATTGGCAGTGCGTATGCTATTCACACGAACTATACGACTGCGAAAAAGTATGGCGGGAAGTTCCATTTGCGCTTTGATGACACCAATCCTTTAAAAGAGGATCTGGAGTATGTAAATGCCATCATCGAAGATATTCAATGGATGGGCTATCCACCGGACCATATTTTTTATGGATCAGACTATTCTGAGAAAATATACAATAGCGCAGTTACGTTAATCCGAAAAGGAAAGGCGTATGTCTGTGATTTATCACCTGAAGAGGTGACAGCCTATAGAGGGACGCTTACGGAGCCGGGAAAAAACAGCCCGTTCCGGGAGCGTTCTGTGGAAGAGAATTTGCGGTTATTTACGGAGATGAAAGCTGGAGATTATCCGACGGGAGCCAAAGTGTTGCGGGCTAAAATAGATATGAGCTCACCTAATATCAACTTACGTGATCCGGTGATTTACAGAATCATTCATGCGGAGCATTATAGAACGGGTAACGAATGGTGTATCTATCCGATGTATGATTTTGCCCATCCTATACAAGATGCTATCGAAGGGATTACGTATTCCTTATGCTCGATTGAATTTAAGGATCATCGGCCGCTCTATGAGTGGGTATTGAATGAGCTGGATATCCCTGAGGCTCCTAAGCAAAGAGAGTTTGGACGGGTGAACATCACCGGAGTTGTGACGAGTAAACGATATATCAGACAGCTGGTTACAGGCCATTATGTGGATGGCTGGGATGACCCGAGACTTCCTACGCTTCGCGGTTTACGCAGAAGAGGTTTTACGCCGGAGAGTATCCGGAATTTTGTGAAGGAGATTGGCTTTGTCAGAAATAGCACCATTGTGGATATTGCCATGTTAGAGCATGCGCTTAGACAAGATCTGAAGGCAAAGGTTCCAAGTGTGATGGCTGTTCTTAAGCCTTTAAAAGTGGTCATTACTAATTATCCTGAGGATCATAATGAATGGCTGACGATTGAGAATAACAGTGAAGATAAGTCACTTGGAGAAAGAGAGGTTCCTTTTTCACGGATCCTTTATATTGAACAAGAAGATTTCATGGAGGAGCTGCCAAAAGGTTATCACAGGCTTACTATGGGGAATGAAGTAAGGCTAAAGGGTGCTTATTTCATAAAATGCAATGAAGTAATCAAGGATGAAGTTACCGGAGAAATCCTAGAGCTTCGCTGCACCTATGATCCGAGAACGAAGAGCGGAAGCGGGTTTAATGAACGGAAGGTTAAGGCAACCATTCACTGGGTATCGGCAGACCATGCTATCAAGGCTGATGTTCATCTATATGAGCGTCTGCTGAAAGATAACGACGGTCCTAAAGAAGACGGTGAGCGCTGGGACGAGTATCTTAATCCAGATTCCTTAACGATCCTGAAGGATTGTTTGCTGGAGCCATCAATGGGCAACGCAAGGCCAGAAGATAAATTTCAATTGATCCGGCACGGATTTTTCTGTGTGGATAAGAAGTATACCACGGCAGATAAGCTGGTGCTGAACCGGATAGTACCGCTCAAGGACACATGGAAGAAAAATTCATAAGCAGCTTAAGCTGGGCGAAGATCGGGTAATTCCTGATCATCGTCCAGCTTTTTTTGTGCCTAGTCGTTGGTGAACAAGCAAATGAAAATTCCATATGAAACATGTTTACATTTTTCAGAAATAAGCATATACTTTAAATATAAGTTGCACAGGGGAAACTTTCGTGTATATAGACAACTTTTTCAGGGCAAGAGGAGGAATTGAAATGCTCGAACAAACTTTAGTAGAACAACCACATATAAAACAACATAAGAACTCGGTTTCAGCACAAGCCGTACTTAACGGGGAGATCAAAGGGATTAAACGATTACTTCCTTTTCTAGGCCCAGCTTTTATCGCTGCTGTTGCTTATCTGGATCCAGGTAATTTTGCCACCAATATTACGGCGGGCTCCAAATATGGATATCTCTTATTGTGGGTGATCGTGGCCTCTAATCTAATGGCTGTGCTAATCCAAGCGTTATCAGCCAAGCTGGGGATTGCGACAGGCAAGAACTTGCCTGAGATCGCTCATGATCGTTTTCCGAAGAGTGTATCTATCTTCTTATGGATTCAAAGTGAGCTAGTGATTATAGCTACGGATCTGGCAGAGTTTATCGGGGCGGCATTAGGACTATATCTCTTATTTGAGATTCCCATGCTGCCAGCAGCACTGATTACTGCGGTGGGCTCATTTGCTATCTTAGAGCTGCAACGCCGGGGATATCGCTCCTTAGAGGCAGGGATTGCCGCGATGATCCTTATAGTCGTATTAGCCTTCGCTTTTCAAGTTATTGTAGCTAAACCGGATATGGGAGCAGTTGCCGTAGGCATGTTTACACCTAAGTTTGAAGGGGTGGACAGCATCCTATTGGCCGCAGGAATTCTAGGTGCAACTGTGATGCCACATGCGATTTACCTGCATTCATCACTTACACAGAACCGTATCGTCGGGGTGAATGAATCGGAGAAAAAACAGATTTTCAAATTGGAATTTATAGATATTATTATTGCGATGATTATCGCAGGTGCAGTAAATCTGGCTATGGTTATTGTCTCCGCGGCATTGTTTTTCAAAAATGGTCTCGTGGTTGAGGATCTGGATGTCGCGTTTCAACAATTTGGTCACTTAGCTGGGCCAGTAACGGCGATCTCGTTTGGGTTGGGACTACTCATTGCGGGACTGTCGAGTTCCTCCGTAGGGACTATGGCTGGCGATGTGGTTATGCAAGGCTTCATCAACAAAAGAATTAACCTGTACTTGCGCCGTGCGATTACCATCATTCCGCCACTAGCGATCATTGGTTTTGGTGTGAATCCAACCAAAGCGCTCGTGATCAGTCAGGTGATCCTGTCCTTTGGGATTGCGTTCGCGTTGATTCCGCTGGTTGTGTTTACAAGCAATCGCCAGATTATGGGCGGGTTAGTGAATCGCAAAGTGACAGCCACTCTGGGCTGGATTATCTCCGGTCTGGTTGTATCGTTGAACTTGTTCTTGGTCTATCAAATGCTCGTATAAGGAAGCAGTCAAAAGAGCCCAACCCACAGATCTCCTCAGATCATACCTGAGAGATACATGGGTCGGGCTTTTTTTGGAGTGTTGTTCCAGCCAGTTATTTAAAATAATCCGCAACGCCTTCAGCGATGGCTTTAGCCGCTTTTTTCTGATAGGAGGCCTTGCGGACAATGGACTCGTCTGTAGGATTGGTAAGGAATCCAAGCTCAACCAAGGTAGCTGGAATCCGATTCTCCCTTAGGATGTGATAATCGCCAAAGGACAACCCGTTGCTTTTCAGACCGATGCCTTGCCCCAGTCGGGTTTCAATCGCCCGCGCCAGCTTCAAATCATCCGCTTCTGAATAAAAGAAGGTCAACGTTCCGGACACATTTTTAGGTGAAGAATTATAATGAACGCTTACAAAAGCATCAGCACGCAGGGCTTGGCTCATCTGAACACGACGAGCTAACGTCGGCTTCTGATCGTCTCGGGTGCGCGTCATCTCTACCCGTGCTCCTTTAGCAACAAGAGCATCGCGGACATAAAGTGCAGTATGCAGATTCAAATCTTTTTCCATGGTGTTATATGTAGTGCCAAGCATGCCCGGATCACTGCCGCCATGACCAGGATCGATGACGATCAGCTTTCCTCGTAGTCCGCCTTTATGCTGGACGGTGCTTATGCTGCTTGTACTGCTTGATGTGCTTCCACTTCGGATATACTGCTCTGCCACCCAACCGGTTTCACCGCTGACTGTGCGAATTCGAGCCCAGCCGTTCTGATGAAGAAGGAGAGTGACTGTATCCTTGGCTTTTAAAGAACCGAGCACCTTATAGTGAGTTCCTGGGCCACTTCGGATGCGCAGAGAATCAGCCGTGACTGTAGCCTTTGAAGTTCTACTAGAAGTATTGGCTGATGTTGACGAGGCAGTATTGGTTTTAGTAGCAATAGACGTTCCAGAAGCGCTGGATTGCAGGGAGTTGCTGTTCACCTTTTTTAGGTAATAACCCGCTACCCAGCCAGAGGTGCTCCCCGCTTTAACCTCTAACCATCCATGCTGCTCATCAGTCACAGTAACCCGAGCCCCATTCTTAATTGATCCTACAACAGTTGCATTCTTAGCCGGTTCATCGCGTACATTTAAAGAACTCGCATATACCTGTGCGGTATAACTTCCCGCTGCTGTCTTTGCTTCAGCAGACTGTGGCGCTGCTATACCCAAAAGGCAAGCTGTGAGCAGGGTGACACCTATCATTTTGTTCATAGTATCCTCGCTTTTTGAGAGTAGTCGTAATTCATTACCCAATTTACGAGGTTTAGAATAATATTTTTTGAGAATATGGCCTCTTTTCTGGTGGTCTAAAGACTTGTATAATTATTACATATCGGGAAAGAGGATGAAGGAGCATTGCCGTGACTAAACCAAAGCTATTCATTGGATCTTCCAGGGAGTCTATACGTTATGCAAGAGCGATTCATGAGCAGCTGAAGAGGGATGCTGAAGTGCATCCTTGGTATGCCAACGCTTTTCGGGCGAATGAATACACTATGGAGGCGTTGGAGCGAAATTTGGATGAGAGCGATTTTGCCGTATTTGTGTTCTCGCCAGATGATGTCGCCAAAATCCGTGGTAAATATTATTATGTGACCCGCGATAATACGGGGTTTGAAATGGGTTTGTTTTGGGCTAGATTACGGCGCAGCCGTGTTTTTTGTCTAGTGCCTGATCAGGTAACTGCGCGTGATGATCTCATCCCTGGAGAAAATGTAGAAGAATATCATCTGCTATCTGATTTAGCGGGAATTACATCTTTAGAGTATGAAGTGCATCACGATAATCCTACGGCTGCTGTGGATGTGAGCTGTGGTAAGATTATTGATAGTATTCAAGAACGTGGAAGATTCCGTGACCCGCTTAAAGATTTAGAGCAGCTAAAGATGGATTTAAGGCGCAAGGAAAGTATCCTTCATTTTTTTTGGCAATATAATAGTAATGTGACCATCTCCGAGAATGGAGATAAATATCACGCACTTAGTGAGGCGATACGCAATTCCTTTTTACCTCCGAAGCATTGTCGTGTAATCGGTGCAGCCATCTGGCAGGCACAAGAGAAGGAACAACTTGTTCAGGTGGGGGGGAATGTCGGACGTGGTCACTCCTATCCCTTGTCTGTAACGAAAGGGAATGAGAAGCAGCCTAGTGTGGTAGATGCATTTTTATCGAGTAAATGGACTTTTTTTCAACGCACGGAAGTTGCAGAGGTATATATCCTATGCTATCCTCTAGGTAAGAAGTATGTTCTTTCCGTTCATTTCTCAGGAAGTGATGGATTATCTGCAGATGATCTTAAGGCGGTAGTTGGGAATAATCAGGATTTATTCCGTACCATCAATCATTTAGTAGGAGAGGATTCAGCATGAAGAGAATAAAAGGTATTAACAGCTTATCCGATGCTGTTCTCCGATCTGCGAGTGGTGGGAGCAGGAGTGCAGGCGGCGATGACAAAAGCACCAAAAGAAAAGCAGGCTCGAGTCATTCTGCTCAGCAGCCAGCTTCAGCTCAGATTTATACTGCACCTTCTTTGGACGGCGGAGACGACGAATATAAGAAGCTTATCAGCGGAAAAGTAGATAATAATAAACCATCCTTTGCGTGATTTTTTTTATAAAAAGGGGGCCTCAGCCGTTGGCTTGAGGGCCCCTTTTTGGTATTCCATTCTAACGGCTGTTCTTCTTGGCGATCTCACGCCGTACGACAGGTGCAACCTCTGTTGCCAAAAGTTCAATGGCTTTGGCTACCTGAGCGTAAGGAAGGCCGCCGATATCGAGCTGAGTCATAAAGCGGCTATGACCGAACAGCTCATGCTGATAGAGAATTTTTTCGATAATTTGCTGCGGGCTGCCTACAGCCATCGTGTTATCAGCAGATACATATTGCCCAAAGTCATCACGAGACACCTTGTACTCTTGACCCGGTTTTGGACTGATAGAGTTACGGTAACTATAGTAGTAAGGGTAATATTCATCCAACGCCTGCTGTGAGGTTTCAGCAATGTAGCCGTGGCTAGTGATCGCAATCTTTAGATCCTCAGGTGGATGTCCTGCTTGAATTCCGGCACGCCGATAGGTTGCGGCAAGCTCTTGAAAAGGCTCTGGACTGCCACTTAGGATGGCGATAGCCATTCCGGTCCCGAGCATTCCGGCCTTCTCCGCGCTTTCTGGAGAACCGCCTACACCAATCCAGAGCGGAAGATTCTCCTGTAATGGACGTGGAGCAATCTCCGAATCCTTCAGCGATGAACGGAAGGAGCCCTCCCAGTTCATAACTTCATGTTTGTTAAGCTCCAAGAGTAAATTGATATTCTCGGAGAATAGACGGTGATAATCTTCAAGCTCATACCCGAAGAGCGGAAAAGACTCCACAAAAGCACCACGCCCCGCAATAATCTCTGCACGTCCATTCGACAGCAAATCAAGTGTGGCGAAATCCTCGAACACCCGTACAGGATCAATGGTGCTTAATACGGTTGTTGCGCTCGTTAGTTTAATTCTGTTAGTAACCTGAGAAATGGCAGCCAGCACCACTGGCACCGAAGAAATTACAAAATCAAGACGATGATGCTCACCTACACCAAATACATCAAGTCCCGCCTCATCTGCCAGCTTAGCTGCAGCTACAACTTCGTCGAGACGTTGTTTTGGACTGATCTTCTTCCCTGTATGACAATCCGCTACGATGTCTCCTAAGGTATAGATACCAAATTCAAAATCGGATGCTGGTGCTGCGGTTGCTTCGTTACTCATGCTCACAAACCCCTTGTTATTCATATATTTGCTAAAGCCTGTCCGTGTATGGAGGAATGTGATTATTATAACACAATGACTTACAAAATGTAAGTTTGTGAGTAAATGTTTTGATTTCTTCTGTTTTTTTTGACAAAATGGAATAATAATCCATAAGGATTGTGTCCTGCTCGTCCAATATTATTATATTTGATTTTAACAAGCTATCCAAATGAGGCAGTTACTTATATGAGGAGGAGTTTGGTGGTGAGAGGAACAATATTGAAATCTTATCTTCGTACTGCAGTTATTGGTTTAGGGGTATTGCTTATGGTAAATCCGGTACAAGCAGCTGCGGTTGATCCACACACCTCTTTTATAGGCTCGAATGGTGATGATTACTATGCAAACCTGCCTGCTGCGAAGGTTGAATGGTCAACAACAATGGATTTGCCAGCTTTGAAAGATGTGCCGTCGGATTATATCATGGGTAAGGGTGTTGTTGCAGTCGGAGCGGGCAAAGCTTTTATCCTTCAAAAGGGTCAGCTTTTAGCGATTAACGTCCAGACTGGAAAAGTAATGTGGAAATACGGCTCCAAATTAACAACGCCGCTGCTCTATCAGGATGGCGTGGCTTACGTCACTTCGGAGGCAGGTACGATCTATGCAGTTAACGCGGCTACGGGCAAAAATAAATGGAGCTCATCGGCAACCAGTAAAGGTGTCAGTAAATTGTTAATTGATAAAGAGCAGCTATTCGCTGCTAATGGCGATATTCAAGCCTACAATCTGAAAGATGGCAAGTTGCAGTGGCGCGATAATTTCAGCGAAATGCTGTTTGAACCATTTATGGTTGAGGGGAATCTGGTGCTAGCTCAAAACTCAGAATCCGGAGCGTATACGTATGACATTTTACATGCGTTTGATCGAACAACAGGTAAAGAGCTTTGGAATAGTGGTAATCATAGTCTTCCGATTGCAGCAGATGGGACTACGCTTATCTCACAACGGGAAGCTACATTGGTAGACCCTCTTCCTTTGACGACACTCGATCATTTGGATGTGAAGACAGGTAAGCTTGTAAAGGCTGTAGAGTATAACCCCGCTCATATAGATCCTAATCATCCGAAACCAGAAGAAGAATATATGACTAGCGGAGGCAGAGCTTGGATCATTGGGGACAGGATATATATTGGGGGACAAAAAGGAGTCTATGGCTACCCAGTAAATGTTGATCCAGCTGCCGTAACACGAGATAATTATTCGTATGAATCCATCGGAGCTAAGTTATCCTACGCAGCGGGTCCTTATGATGGAAGAATTCTTTTTAGTAACGAACAGAGCATCTATGGTGTTAAAATGTCTAATAAATCTGTGTTCCAGTACGGAGGAATCAGCAATCCGATTGCCCGCTTCGATCTGCTCGGACATGGCATGTATGTTGCCCAGACCGATGGTAAATTGGTTGCTATTGATCTAATTACCGCCAAACCGATCGTGCAGCTCAAAACATCAGGTAGAGTATTCGGCCCAACCTTGCTGGAGGATGGGATGATTATTGTGCAGAGTAAAGGGAAGTTAACTGCTTTCAAGGAGCCTCAGGCTCTGAAAACGAAATAATCGAATCCACAACGGCTCTCCGATAAACATCCGGCAGAGTCGTTTTTTAGTGGAATGATTCCACAATCCCCGTGCGAAAAATACAAATCTATTTTATGATAATAAGGTTATAGGATGAGTAGACTGTAAGTTAACGAAATTACATAGAAGGACCGAGGGATATTATGGAACAGCAAGCGGTTTGGGCGATAGGTATTTTTCTGCTGATTTATGGACTTATTATTTCCGAAAAGATTCACCGTACCATTCTGGCGATGTTAGGAGCTATCGTCATGATAGCGATGGGCATTGTGGATCAGGAGACGGCACTACAGCACATCGATTTTAATACTATAGGATTGCTTGTAGGGATGATGATGATTGTAGGGATTACCGCTGAGACGGGTCTCTTTAAATACGCAGCTGTGAAATCAGCTAAGTTGGCGAAGGGGAAGCCGAAGAGAATACTGATTGCTTTGTTTGTGATTACCGCAGTGGCTTCAGCCTTTTTGGATAATGTGACGACAGTGCTGCTTATGGTGCCAGTCACCTTCAGTATTACAAGACAACTGCGCATACATCCGCTGCCTTTTTTGATGTCACAAATTATCGCATCTAATGTAGGGGGAACGGCAACCTTGATCGGAGACCCGCCTAATATCATGATTGGCAGTGCGGTTAAGGAGCTGACCTTCATGGCTTTTATTAGCAATCTGACACCCGTGATTATCATCATTGTTTTGGCGTATATCCCGCTGCTGTTATTGATGTTCGGTAAACAAATTAAAACTACACCTGAACTGCAGCAGAGCATCATGGACATGGATGAGAAGGTTATGATTACGGATCATAAGCTGCTGCGAAAATGTTTGATCGTACTGGCAATTACGATTGCCGGGTTCTTTTTACATCAGGCGTTACATTTGGAGTCCGCTACGGTTGCGCTGGCTGGTGCATTTTTACTGCTGCTGCTGACCGGAGGGGAACATATGCTGGAAAAAGCTTTTCACAGCGTGGAATGGATTACGATCTTCTTTTTTATCGGACTGTTCGTGTTGGTGTCAGGGCTTGTAGAGACAGGTGTGATTGCAGAGCTGGCAGCAAAAGCGATTGAAATAACGAATGGTGATGTGCTGATGAGCTCAATGATGATTTTATGGGTCAGCGCCATTACCTCGGCATTTCTGGATAACATCCCTTTTGTAGCAACTATGATCCCGCTGATTCAGGAGATGGGCAATATGGGGATCAGCAATTTGGAGCCGTTATGGTGGAGTTTGGCCTTAGGCGCTTGTCTGGGTGGCAATGGCACATTGATTGGTGCGAGTGCTAATTTGATCGTGGCGGGTTTGGCAGGAAAAGAGGGGTACCCGATTACATTCATGAAGTATTTGAAGGTCGGATTTCCTTTAATGCTGTTGTCCATTGTGATCTCCAGCGTGTATTTATATTTAAGATATCTGATGTAAGCAGCGTTACTAAGAGCCGGGGGAGCGATATGCTTGAAGTGATATTTTGAAACGGCAGGTAGAAGTTGTGGAGGAAGTAGAAGGAGTAGAGGAAGTAGAGGAAGTAGAGGAAGTAGAGGAAGTAGTGGAAGTAGAGGGAGTAGATGCAGAAGTATAAGTAACAAGTGGAGGCAAAATGCAGATTTTGAAGTGGTAGACATAGGTTGGAGTGACGGTGGGAGCATATAAGTGTATTTTGTACAGTTATAACTCATCGAATAAATTGTCCCCAAAAAATAGCTGTATTCAGTACACTTATTTTCATGATTTCCTCAGCTAAAGGTGATTTTTCTGGATTTTAATTGTATAGAATACAGTTATATTCAGGACAACCCCTTTTTTATACGAAATAAGTGTACAGAATGCAACTAAATCAAAGATTGGGTTTAGATTCGGTAATTAAAATATACGGGGGGATCCGGAGGAGTTATTCCGAGGTTTACCCAAAGTCGACTTAACCCTACGCAATGCAGATAAACAAGCAGGCAGTGTTTCTCCAATATCTGGAGGCTCACTGCCTGCTTGTTTTTTACATTAGAAAGGGCTGCTTAAGGAGTATGGCTTCCAAAATACTGGTAAGTTCCTTTGGGATATTGATTCCACTCGCCCTCAAGTGAATACTGCTGTGATCCAGTGTATATACCGGATTTACGGACAATAGTTCCACCTGTGGAGAGGAATTGCTGAGTAGAGGTAGGGTCACCGAGAACATCTACGATTTGGCCGTTTTTCTTCAGTACTAATGCTGTAATATTATATGTTTTTGGATTATATAGACTCAGTTCATCATTGTAATAGGAGATATTCATTAAATCAAATGCGTCCCCAAAAGTAGAATCTATAAACATATACGGCATTGCTACAGGTACAGGAAATAATGGCCGGGAATAAACCTGTTTGGTTTGGGTGGCTTTCATAAATTGGTGGACTTCAAGGGTGTAACCTTCTGCTTTTCCTGCGGGATTACCATTTCCTTTATAGTACAGCTCAACTGCGATTCTGCCGTCACCGCCGTCCAGATACTCTGAGAAGAATAGCTCGGAGGTACCCTGTGAAGCCACGCTTATAGATAATACAACCGCTTTGCCATCAGAACCTACTATCCATACCGTTCCTGGACTTGTAGGACCATTCCATATAGCTCCATTCAGAGTTGCAGGTCCGCTCAATGAACCTGTGCTGCTTTCTGTATACACTTTAAATTGACTCTGATTAGGAATCAGCTTGGAAATATCGAAGGAAATATTGGATACACCTTGCTTGGTGGTTATTGGCACAAAGCCGTTGTTTACAAGCTGGGCTGTAATCAAGGTGAAAGTTGAGGTAGCTGAACCTCCTTTATCATCCGTTGCTGTGAGGGTCACTAAACCACTAGCTGAACTATTAGCTGCCGGAGTTACCGTCAGAGTGTTGCCATTAAGGCTAAGTGTACCAGCATTTACGTTATCTATAGAAGCTGAATAAGTAAGCATGTCATTGTCGGGATCTTGAAAAAGCTGGGCCAGATCAAATGTACGTGGTGCAGTGATACCTGGTGTTAAGAGTTGAGTAGTGATTCCAGATATCGCAATTGGTGGCTGATTAGACGTTACAGTGAATGCAAAAGTAGCAGTGTTAACGCCACCTTGGCCGTCCATTGCTGTTATTGTAATCATGGCTGTGCCTGAATCGATCGGCACAAGGTTGAGATGATTCCCATTTACAGATACAGTGGCAACGCTAGCGTCAGAGGATGCAGCTGCGAATGTAAGCGGGTCACCGTCCGGATCAATGAACACATTACTGATGTCGACGTTTTGGACACCACTTGTGATCAGAGCAGACATTGGATCAATATTATTTTGCACGACTGGTGCATGGTTCACCGGAGTCGGCGCCGGAGTAGGACTAGGAGTCACTGCGGGAGTAGGCTCAGGAGTCGCGACCGGAGTAGGCTCAGGAGTCAGCACCGGAGTAGGACTAGGAGTCACTACCGGAGTAGGCTCAGGAGTCGCCACCGGAGTAGGACTAGGAGTCGGCGCCGGAGTAGGCTCAGGAGTCGTCACCGGAGTAGGACTAGGAGTCGTCACCGGAGTAGGACTAGGAGTCGTCACCGGAGTAGGACTAGGAGTCGTTACCGGAGTAGGCTCAGGAGTCGCGACCGGAGTCGGCTCAGGAGTCGCTACTGGAGTAGGACTAGGAGTCGCCACCGGAGTAGGACTAGGAGTCGCGACCGGAGTAGGCTCAGGAGTCGCTACTGGAGTAGGACTAGGAGTCACGACCGGAGTAGGACTAGGAGTCGTCACCGGAGTAGGACTAGGAGTCGCGACCGGAGTAGGACTAGGAGTCGTCACCGGAGTAGGACTAGGAGTCGTCACCGGAGTAGGACTAGGAGTCGCTACGGGAGTAGGGCTCGGAGTCGTCACCGGAGTAGGGCTCGGAGTCGCGACCGGAGTAGGACTAGGAGTCGTCACCGGAGTAGGACTAGGAGTCGCTACGGGAGTAGGCTCAGGAGTCGCGACCGGAGTAGGACTAGGAGTCGCTACGGGAGTAGGCTCAGGAGTCGCCACTGGAGTAGGACTAGGAGTCGCTATCGGAGTAGGCTCAGGAGTCGGATCGCTCACGGCGTTAGCAGACGTGGACGAAGTATATGCAGGAGCAACGGCTCCAGATGCATTTTGAACCGTTTGGATATTATTTTGAATGGCTGTGTAATTTGTTATGAAATGTGAAGGCAGACTCATGCCAGGCAACTGCAGATTTTGAATAGACAAGGAGGGATCGATGGTGATCCTAGCGCCACCTTCAACTATTTTTAAGGTTTGCAGGGAACCGCTGCCATGAATAGTAACTGGAGTTATAGAATCCACAATGATCTGCCCAACTTGGCCCTGAAAAGTTATACTCGAAACGCCATTTTTAATCTTCAAATCACCGGTAACATTGCCTTTAATAACAACATCATTTCCAGAAATATTGAGCAAAGAACCGGAGGGTAAGCCGGAGGTATTTAGTTGAACCCCTTTTTGTACAATTTCAAGCTCTTGCAAACCATCTACATGACGATTCAAGGAATTGAACTTAAGGACAGCTCCTCTTAAAGCATCATGGTTGCTATCACCCATTAATTCTTTGAGTGTACCTTCAATGAGGTAAGGCGTGCCATTGATCGTTACGAAATCTCCATCTATATTGTCGATCGTTGCAGTTTGTTGTTCTTCTTTAAAAATATTCAGCAGAAAAGAAGCCATATCCTGCCGCTGAACAGTACCTTTGGGGCTGAACATATCTTCAGGAGAGTCTATAAGTTTAAGACGTAGTGCGACATCAGTATACTCTTTTGCCCAATTGCTGATTGTGGATTCGTCATTAACCTTGTTGGCTTGTCCGCCTTGTGCTCCAGTTCCGCGGATGGCACGTACAAATATAACTGCAAGCTCTTCTCTAGTTACAGGTCTGGATGGATTAAAATTACCTGTAAGATCACCCTCCATAAATCCTGCCTTTTTAACAGCCTCAATAGCGGAGACACTCCAACTGGAATCAGATACGTCTCTAAAGGAAGAAGCGGAATTCACTGAGGAATCTAGCTTTAAGGTCTTCGCTAAAATGGCTGCCAGCTCTTGGCGGGTCATAGTCGCAGTGGGTCTGAATTGTCCATTGGGATCGCCTTTAAGCAATCCTAGACGAGCAGCCTCGAGGATTGCGGCACTTTTCGTCTGTTGTATTTCGGTTAAATCGGAGAACGGTGGAGTGATTTCAGCTGCAGATGCATAGAGAGTACCACCGAACAAGGTGTTAAGGGCAACAAGTGTTGCTCCCCATTTTAATGATATGCTTTTCAAGCAAAAGCCCCTTCCTTAGAACCAATTTGTCATAAGCTTACTTCATTATATCGACGCAAAAGCAAAGTTTTTTAATACTTTCATCCTACTAAAAGTGATTTAATTCATTGCTTTTCAAACTTATGAACTAGAAATAACTCCACTTCTGTTCCATAAAAGGGCTTGTTTTTTGTTGACAGCTTATAAAATCGATGATATTTTAAATATTATAATTCCAATTGATTTACTTTGAATAAAGATTGCCGACTGTTCCTACAGAGGTATTGCGAATGTAAAAACGCAATGCCTCTGTTTTTTTGTCCATACAGATTAAAGGAGGGGTCAAGGTGGGAGAAGCGTTGCTGTCTATTTCGAACCTAAATAAACGTTTTGAGTCTGCCGGTGGTCATGTTCAAGCACTCCATAATGTAGATCTCCATGTACAGGAGGGCGAATTTATTACAGTCATCGGCCCCAGCGGCTGTGGAAAAAGTACACTATTACGCATCGTAGCCGGTCTGGATAGCGGGTACACTGGCAGTGTCACCCTGGAAGGGGCAGAGATTGGGGGTCCTGGGATCGATAAGGGTTTTATTTTTCAGGAGCATCGCCTCTTTCCCTGGCTTACCGTTGAGAAGAATATTGCCTCTGATTTACCGCTAGGGAACAAGGAGGTTAGGCGGAAGGTCGATGAATTGATTGATCTGGTGAAGTTAAATGGATTTGAGAAATCTTATCCCCGCGAGTTGTCGGGAGGGATGGCCCAGCGGGTGGCAATAGCTCGTGCACTTCTGCGCAATCCGAAAATACTGCTGCTGGACGAACCGTTTGGTGCACTGGATGCATTCACTCGGGCTCATATGCAGACGGTATTGCTGGACATTTGGCGGGCTAACCAAACAACCATGATTTTTGTGACGCATGATATTGATGAGGCTGTGTTCTTGGGGAATCGGGTAGTGATTCTAGAGCCGCGTCCAGGGAAAATACGTAAAATTGTACCGATAGATTTACCGTATCCACGGAAAAAAACAACGACCTCCTTTCAAGAGCTGCGTTTGAAGGTGTTGAATTATTTTGAAAAGGTAGATGAGCTAGAGCTTACAGACGGAGCCGGAATATAAAATAGGTCGACCATACCCATGGAGACTTTCGAAGACATTAACATTCGAGGGTCTCTTTCTGTTTATTTAAAGTGATTGTAAAGCTGAAAAAAGGTGGGTTCAAAGTATGACAAATCGGGCTGTAGCCATAAGAACTTCCGGAAGACCCGGAAAGGTGGCAACACTAGGACTTGGTCTTTTGCTGCCGGGCAGTGTACTGATTCTGTGGCAGACGCTCGGGCATTATGGAATGATCTCGGAGATGCTGTTCCCTACGCCGTATACGATTGCGGAATCTTTTGTAACTTTAGCGGCTTCAGGCGATTTGTGGCCGAACTTTAGGATCAGCTTGGTCAGAGCCTTTTCTGGATTCCTGCTAGGTGGTGGACTGGGGCTGCTGTTAGGACTTCTCGTAGGTCTGTTCCGCAGATCGGAGAAGCTGTTAGATCCCTCCCTGCAAATGATCCGCATGATTCCCAGTCTGGCGGTAGTACCGCTGTTCATTTTATGGTTCGGGATCGGTGAGGAGTCGAAGGTGCTATTGATTGCTAAGGGAGCTTTTTTCCCGCTTTATATTAATACGTTCATGGGAATTCGCGGCGTGGATAACAAGCTGTTCGAAGTTTCCCGGGTACTTGGCTTCAGCCGGTTGAAGCAGATTGGCAGGTTAGTACTTCCAGCAGCGCTGCCGAACATTATTCTCGGAGTGCGTCTCTCTCTAGGGCTTTCTTGGCTGGGGTTAGTAGTGGCAGAGCTTATTGCATCTACCTCAGGCATTGGGTACATGATGTCCGATGCGCGTCAATTTGCGGACACACCAGTGGTGTTCGTGGGGATTATTATTTTTGCCGTAGCTGGATTGTTGAGTGATTCCATTGTTCGTTACATTGAACGACGGTTGTTGAGATGGCAAGACAGTTATCGCGGATAACCTTGAACGCTCATTAAACAAAAGGGGGATGCACCATGAGCGATGGAGTAGAAGCTATTATCAAAAATACTAAAAGAGCCAGAGAAACGCTGGATAGCGGCGGCACAGCTCCTTTATCCAAGAAGACACCGAAGAAACCCGCAATACAAGTTGCATGGAAACCCCTGCTCTCTGATTGGGGAATGGGTGCAATTATCCCGGTGGTGACGTTAGTCCTTTGGCAGCTGGCAGGGAGTACGGGGCTGGTCTCAGCAACCTTTTTGCCGACTCCGCTTTCGATTGCAAGAGCTTTTACCGACTTGTTGGTTACTGGAGAGTTAACTCATCATCTGGGTGTCAGCATGGGTAGGGCGGGCATCGGGTTTCTTATTGGAGGTGTGTTGGGTCTTCTATTCGGCGTACTGACCGGCTTATTTCGCAGTGTAGAATATGTGCTCGATCCTAGCGTACAAGTGCTTAGACTTGTTCCCCATTTAGCTATAGCGCCGCTCATTATTCTCTGGTTCGGGTTTGGAGAGATGTCTAAAGTTGTGATCATTATGACAGGCTCATTTTTTCCGCTCTATATTAATACGTTTATGGGCATCCGCAATGTGGACAATAAGTTGTTCGAAGTAGCTCGGGTATTAGGGTTCAGTCCTTATCAGAAGCTGCGCAGGCTTATACTCCCGGCGGCGCTGCCCGGAATTTTGTTAGGGCTAAGGTTGTCGCTGGCTGTAGCTTGGATTGGTTTGGTTGTAGCAGAGCTTATTGGATCACAGTCAGGTATTGGTTTTCTTATCAATGAAGCGAAGCAGAACTCTAATACAGAGGTTGTATTCGTAGGCATTATTATTTTCGCAATTGTCGGTAAGCTGATCGATTCCTTGTTCCGGATTATTGAACGAAAGTTCCTGTTCTGGCGAGATAGTTACGAAGGCTAAACAAACTGAGGAGGTCTTGAACATATGAGTGGATCGGTGAAAAAAGGATCGGTGAATTTGGTGGCAGACGTGCTCGTTATCGGAGGAGGTCCGGCAGGAACGTGGGCAGCCCTTACTGCATCAGCGAAGGGGGCCAAAGTAATCCTTGCAGATAAAGGGTACTGCGGTTCAAGTGGGGCAACGGCACCGTCGGGAACGGGAGTCTGGTATGTGAAGCCGGATGAGAAGCTCCGGAAAGAGGCAAAAGCAAGTCGTTATGCGCTTGGCGGGCAGCTGGCTGAATCTCGCTGGATGGACCGGGTGCTGGATCAAACCTATGCCAATATGAACAAGCTGGGTGTTTCCGGTTATCCATTCCCTGTAGATGAGCAGGGCAATCAATTCCGAAGAAGTCTGCAAGGACCGGAATATATGAAATTAATGCGTAGGCTGGTGAAAAAGGCAGGCGTTAAAATTCTAGATCACAGCCCAGCCTTGGAACTCCTGGCAGATGAGCATGGCGTAGCTGGAGCGGCTGGAGTTCATACCCAGAGTGGAGAAACCTGGACTGTTCAGGCAGGAGCAGTCGTCATTGCTACCGGAGGCTGCGCCTTCCTAAGCAAGGCACTTGGCTGCAACGTGTTGACCGGAGATGGCTATCTCTTTGCTGCTGAGGCTGGGGCGAATCTGTCCGGCATGGAATTCTCTAATGCCTATGCGATCTGCCCTACGTTCTCTTCGGTGACCAAGACGGCGTATTACAGCTATGCCAGCTTTTATTATGAGGATGGAAGCGTTGTGGAGGGAGCCGGTTCCAAGAAGGGCCGTTCTGTAATTGCCCGGAATCTGTTGGCAGGTAATCAGGTGTACGCCAAGCTGGATGGGGCACCAGAGGATTTGAGACCGCTGCTGCGGGTGGCGCAGACGAACTTTTTCCTTCCTTTTGACCGCCAGGGAATTGATCCGTTCAAGGATGCGTTTCCGGTTACTTTGCGGCTCGAAGGCACGGTTCGGGGGACGGGTGGCATCCATATTACAGATGAAAGCTGCGGCACAGGTGTTCCCGGACTTTACGCGGCAGGAGATGCGGCTACCCGCGAGCTGATTTGCGGAGGTTTTACTGGCGGTGGCAGCCATAATGCGGCGTGGGCGATGTCTTCAGGTTCTTTTGCTGGTGAAGGAGCTGCTGTCTATGCACAGAGTCTGGGGTCGCACGCTGCGCAGCGTAGTCCAGTCGGCTTATCATCATCACCACTGGTGCATCAGGAAGTGAAGCCGGGAGTGGCGGCCCAAACGGCAGAGTATGTGTCTGCTGTACAGGCTGAGGTGAAGCCGTATGACATCAATTTGTTCCGGACAGAACAAGGGCTGACTTCTGCACTAGATCGTCTGGATGGATTGTGGAAAGAGCAACGAAGCCGCGAAATTCAGCGTACGCCAGAAGGGGTCAAGGCACGGGAAGCCGAAGCCATGACCGCAACAGCCCGCTGGATGTACAATTCTGCACTTGCTCGTACAGAGACGAGAGGCATGCATAAGCGTGAGGATTTCAAGGCTACAGATCATGGCCAGCATCACCGCTTGATCAGTGGCGGATTAGATCAGGTATGGGTGAAGACGGAAGCCGTGGCTAAGGAGGGTGTTCTATCGTGATTGAGGTGATCAGCGCTGCCAGATGTGTAGAGTGCAACCAATGTGTATCTGTCTGCCCGACTAATGTTTTCGAACGGGTAGAGGATGGCATTCCTGTTATTGCCCGGCAGAGCGATTGCCAGACTTGCTTTATGTGTGAGCTGTATTGTCCTGTCGATGCTCTCTACGTTGCACCAGACTCTGAGAATATTATTGGTGTGACAGAAGCGGAACTTCAGGAGCAGGGACTACTTGGCGGTTATCGTGAAAAAGTAGGCTGGGGTAAGGGCAGGCAGCCGGTAGCAAGCCATGAATTTATGTATAAATTGGCATCGAGGGCAGGGTTCTGAGCTGGATCAAGATTTAAATAAATAGCATAAACCTAGGGGGAGAAACAATGAAACAAGCGTACAGAGAGATTCAAGGGAAACGTTCTAGGAAGATTCGGTTTGCACTTTTAACTACAATTATGATGGCCATGCTGGTGCTTCAGGCTTGCGGAAATAATACGGGCGGCAATGGAGCGTCTGCCTCCGGGGGATCAAATACGGAGAAGGCGGGAGAAGAGGCCACGAGCACGAGCAATGTTCCAGCGGTATTGAACTTTGGGTTTATCGGTTCCAACAAATTGAATGTGCCCGGCGGTGCAGAGGGTTGGGGCTTTTATAAAGGGATTATTCAAGAAGAGTTGAAGAAATACGGCATTACTGAAGTAAAGCTTACTGGCTTTCCAAACGGTCCGGATCAGACAGAATCCTTGATTAGTGGTCGGCTGGATATCGGCAGTCTTGGAGATACACCTGCTATTATTGCCTACGCTTCTGGGGCCAAGACCCGTCTGATTTCACAATCTTCCGCGAACACGATTGGTTATTTGATCGGCAAGAAGGATGGGCCCAAGACGGTGAAAGATCTGCAAGGTAAAACTATCGCGATTCAAAAAGGCTCCTTCATGCACCGATATGTAGTTGGATTACTACAGGAAGAAGGCGTGACCGACTACAAACTCGTGCATATGCTCATTCCTGATGCTACTGCAGCTTTAGCCCGTGGAGATGTAGATGCTACAACAAATCTAGGTGTTCCTGCGCTGAAGCTGATTGACCAAGGTTACACTCACTTGGATGATGCCTCGAAGCACCCGAACCTGCTTGGTTCTAGCGCAACAGTTGTGTCTGAGGATTATCTGGCGAAATTCCCTGATTTTCCGAAGGTATGGAACGAAGCTAGAGAGAAAGCCTTGGCAGACTTGAAGCAGCATGAAGATGAGTATTATCAATTTCTGGCTGAAATCGGAGATACAACGCCTGAGCTGGCGAAGCAAGTGAATCCGATTAGTGATATCAAGGATACTGCGTTCACTGATGAAGGAACAAAGCTGCTGGACGGTACCAAAAACTTCCTCGTCGAAGAGAAGTTAGCGAAAAAAGACTTCAATATTAGCGATTGGCAGCTGAAATAAGTTGCTTAAAGGTTGCTTTAATTGAACTTAAGATTCTTCTGTAAAGGTAATTGAGTGACTGCGGTGAATGTTTGGACTTTCGGCCGCCTCTCCGCCACTTCTCCCTTTAGTGATTTTTAAGTTCAACTAACTCAGCTAATGGTGTAGGAGGAAAAAATATGTCGCAGCTTAAGAAGGAAATGACAGTGGATGTCCTCGTGCTTGGCGGAGGTCCTGCTGGGGCGTGGTCGGCATGGAGTGCAGCCTCGCAAGGCGCAAAGGTAGTCCTGGCGGATAAGGGCTACTTGGGCACTAGTGGCGCAACTGCACCGGGAGGAACAACGTTGCTCGTTATTCCTCCCATTGCCGAGCTGCGGGAGCAGGCAGTGCAGGCCAGACTTAAGGCCGGCGGATATTTATCGGAGAATGCTTGGATTCACCGGGTGCTGGATCAGGTAGAGCAGAACCTGGCTCAAGTGGAGCAGTGGGGGTATCCGTTTCCGAAGGATGAAGAAGGAAACTCACTGCGTACCCATCTCCATGGACCAGAATATATGCGGATTATGCGAAAAGTTGTGCGCAAAGCAGGGGTCACAATTCTTGATCAGTCACCAGCGCTGGAACTTCTTCACGATGAACACGGTGTTGGTGGAGCGCGTGGGATCAACCGCCTGACAGGAGAGTCCTGGGAAGTGAAGGCAAATGCCGTTGTGATGGCTACCGGCGGCTGTGCTTTTCTCAGCAAAGGTCTTGGTTGCAACGTGCTGACAGGAGAAGGATTGTTGATGTCCGCAGAGGTGGGAGCTGATCTTTCGGGTATGGAATTCAGCCGCCAATATGCGCCAAGCTTTGCGGACGGAACCGTAACACGTGGACGCATGCTGGCTTGGGCCACTCTCTATGACGCGGACGGTCATCCGTTGCATAGAGGGGATCGGACCTTTGGCAGCATTCCTGAGCTGATGCTGAAGGGTCCGGTTTACGCTTCGCTGGATCTGGCAGACACCGCGGAGAAACAGGATTTCCTGCGCAAAGCGCATCCGATTTTCTTTATGCCGCTGGAGCGGGCGGGAATTGATGCGTTTAAGCAGAAATTCCCGCTTACCCTGCGCTATGAGGGCACGATGCGCGGCACTGGGGGTCTGCGCTTGAGCGGTACGGATTGCCAGACGACCGTGCCCGGACTCTATGCGGCCGGAGATGCCGCATCTCGCGAGAAAGTGACCGGCGCCATCTCCGGCGGCGGGGCTTATAACGCTTCCTGGGCCATGTGCAGCGGAAGCTGGGCTGGGCAGGGAGCCGCGCAGCATGCGCTGTCCTGCCGAGGACAGGCGAACAGCCGCAAGCTGACCGCAGCGGGACGCTACGGGCTGGCGGCTGGCGCCGATGCCTCGGAAACGCTGGAGGTGAAGCCGCTAATCGCGGCAATCCAGCGTGAAATCTTGCCGCTGCAGATCAATTATTTCCGCAGCGAGCCGGGCATTTCTTCAGCCTTGAAGCGGCTGAATGCCTTGATGCCCTATTTGAACGGGCAGGCTCCTGCCAGCGTTCAGGGCATCGTGCAATCACGTGAAGCCGCGGCTATGCTCGCGGTCGGCAGGTGGATGTACACCGCGGCACTCGCCCGGAAAGAGACCCGCGGACTGCAAAAGCTAGCGGAATATCCGGAGCTTGATCCGCGCCAGACTCACCGGCTGATCTTATCCGGTATTCAACATATAAGCGTCAGTACAGAGGCTGTGCCCCATGCTCATGAACTGAATGCGCTGAAGGAGGGGCAAGCGATATGATCGAATTAATCAGCTTGGAGCGTTGTGTTGGTTGTAAGCTGTGTACGAAAGTATGTCCGACGAACGTATTCGAAATGCAGGGGAAGATTCCGGTCATTGCCCGTCAGGAAGATTGCCAGACCTGTTTCATGTGTGAAGCTTATTGTCCTGTAGATGCTTTATACGTGGCACCACAGGCGGATCAGCTGATCGGTGTAAATGAGGAGGCGCTGATTCAGTCAGGTGTGTTGGGAAGCTGGCGTGCTGAAATCGGCTGGGGACCTGGTGCGAATGGTTCGATGGCGGAGAGGGACACGACTCCTTATTTTGAAGTATTTACCGAGCAGTACCGTACATGATTAAGCAGATGCTTAAACCCAAAAAATCCGCCCGAAAGCTGGGCGGATTTTTCATATATTAGAAACTTATAGCAGGGCTTCGATAGCTGGTTCAATATCCAGCGGGTCCACCGTAGATTCGAATCTAGTGACCACATTGCCTTCGCGATCAATCAGGAATTTAGTGAAGTTCCACTTGATTTCGTCATTGTTCAGAGCCTCTGGATCTTTGTCTTCAAGCATGCTTTGCAACAGCTTTCCTGAAGAATGGTTGATATCGAACCCTTCAAATCCAGCCTGTTCTGTCAGGTAGGTGAAAAGAGGGTGTTTAGCTTCGCCTTTTACGTCAACCTTTTCAAAGAGTGGGAAGGTTACCCCGTAATTGATTTGGCAAAATACATTAACCTCTTCATTGCTGCCGGGTTCTTGCTCTCCAAATTGATTGGAAGGAAAGCCGAGTATTTGGAGGCCGCGTTCCTCGTACCGCTCATAAAGCTTTTGCAGATCTGAATATTGGTGGGTAAATCCGCACTTACTTGCTGTATTCACTATCAGTAGCACTTTACCTTTGTATTGCTCTAGCTCGATATCTTTTCCCCGAATACTGCGTGCTGAATATTGATAAATGCTCATGGCTGCTACATCCCTTCAGTTAAGTTATCTATGCTTTTTGAAAAAGAACAGGAAATATTTATAATAATTAAATTGTAAACAATTCAATTATCGCTGTCAAACAATACAGCTTGAAGGAATTGGAACCGTAATTGCCAGGTTGGAATAGGATAGATAATGGGTATGGATCAGTCAAAAAAATTTATTGCGTTAAAGCTACTCTGCGTTCCATTATTATCTTGCATCGGGAACGTTTTTTGATTAAGATAGCAGAAACCAGCGCAAAATCCGCGCTGACATAGATAAGGACTATGACGAAGAGAGTAAGCATTATAGCGGATCTTAACAGGGAAGGCGTGCCGGAGACTGAGAGCACCCTCATGAGACGATTAATGCCGAAGTTCACTTCCGAGTCGGCCCCTGAAGTAGTTTGTCACAGGTTGTGGCAGGTATGAGTAGGGAGGCCCGCGCCCCGCGTTACCGGGTGAAAGACAGAATTAATTCTTAGTCAGGGGAACATGAGATTCTATTCCTTTGTGCTAGTATTCGGGTTAATTCTAAATAAGGGTGGTACCACGGCTCCTCGTCCCTTGCGACGGGGGGCCTTTTTGCGTTCCAAATTATAACAAAAAGAGGGAGTGGAAGGGTAATGAGTAACGTGGAATTGGATGTTCTTAGAGGTCGTCTGGATGAAATTAATGGGCAATTGCTGGAGCTGATCTCCGAGCGGGCTAAGATTGTTCAGGAGATTGGAGTAGTTAAAGAAAAACAAGGTGTCCCTAAATTTGATCCGGAACGGGAAAAACAGATGCTGGATAAGCTCGTAGCGAGCAACAAAGGCCCTTTCACTAACGGGACGATCCGTAGCCTCTTCAAACAAATTTTCTCAGCTTCTCTGGACTTACAAACAGATGATCATAAAAAAACTTTACTGGTAGCCCGCAAGAGCCACAAAGAGGATACAGTGATTGTTCTGCCGGGAGATGTAACGGTTGGCGGTGCTTCTTCACTGATGGTAGCCGGTCCTTGCTCCGTGGAAAGTGAACTGCAGACTCGCACCGTAGCTGCCGCCCTGCAAAAAGCCGGAGTACGTGTAATGCGTGGCGGTGCCTTCAAGCCTCGGACTTCACCTTATGATTTCCAAGGGCTGGGAATGGACGGTTTAAGAATATTACGCGAAGCAGCAAATGAATATGGACTGCTGACCATCAGCGAAATTGTAGATCCAAGACATATTGAAGAGTCGCTTGATTATGTGGATATCATCCAGATCGGTGCACGTAATATGCATAATTTCGAGCTGCTAAAAGCGGTCGGAGAAGTCGACAAGCCGGTGCTGCTGAAACGTGGATTGGCTGCCACACTCGATGAATTCATCCATGCAGCGGAATACATCATGTCTCGTGGAAACACACAGATCATGCTGATTGAACGTGGAATTCGCACCTATGAAAAAGCGACCCGCAACACGCTTGATATCTCAGCAGTGCCAATTCTCAAACAGGAATGCCATTTGCCAGTATTGGTTGATGTAACTCACTCGACAGGCCGCAAAGACATCCTTATTCCATGTGCGAAAGCCGCACTCGCAGCTGGAGCTGACGGCATTATGGTGGAAGTGCATCCTGATCCTGCAACCGCATTGTCTGATGCCGCTCAGCAGCTGAACATTGATGAATTCAACACCTTCTTTAATGAAGTGAAAGCTTCCGGATTGTACCGGTAATCTAGAAATATAGAATTTGCATGATATTTTAAGGATTCGCTAGAAAATGAGGTGTATAAGCGCTTACAAGTCTAACTAATCTTTTTGTGAAGGTTAAGGTGGGTCGAGTACAATAAGCAACATTAGCGTTGCACCGGCCCCGGGTCTTTTCTGACAAAAGATCCACACATTTTAATAGTCACAGGAGGAAAATAGATTTTGAAGCAGCTTACCTTAAATAATGGGTGGTTTTCTAACACTCGAACCGATATTTTATCGGGGATGACCGTAGCCGTTGCGCTGATTCCTGAAGCGATCGCTTTTTCGATCCTGGCGGGAGTAAGTCCGATGGTTGGTTTATATGCCTCTTTTTGTATTGCGATTGTAACGGCACTTGCCGGGGGCAGACCCGGAATGATCTCGGCGGCTACGGGAGCTATGGCTCTGTTAGTCGGAAGTCTCGTACTAGAACACGGAATAGAGTATCTGTTCGCGGCAACTGTACTGGCTGGTGTGTTTCAGATATTGATGGGGATGCTAAAGCTGGGGCGGTTTATCACGTTTTTGCCACAGCCGGTCATGACAGGGTTTGTCAACGCGCTGGCGATACTGATTTTTATGGCACAGCTTACCCATTTTAAAGGACAAGGCTGGGTGATGTACGGACTGGTAGCTCTGACCTTGCTTATTATCTACATGGTTCCTCGGTTTACCAAAGCCGTACCTTCAGCACTTGTAGCGATCGTTATCGTTTCTGTTCTTAGCATCGCTCTTCATCTGGACGTAAGAACCGTAGGCGATATGGGGAATATTACAGCAACTTTGCCACTATTCCATCTCCCGCAAATCCCGTTCACGCTGGATACACTGCTTATTATTTTGCCATATTCACTTTCACTGGCCGTAGTTGGGCTATTGGAATCACTGATGACTGCCACCTTAATAGACGATATTACAGGCACAGGTAGTGATAAGAACAGAGAGGCGAAGGGACAGGGGCTTGCGAATGTAGTTACTGGTTTTTTCGGAGGGATGGCAGGCTGTGCGATGATTGGCCAGTCGATGGTTAACATGAAGTCAGGAGGACGCACGCGTCTGTCCACGTTTGTGTCAGGAATCTTTTTATTGTTCCTAATTATCGTACTTGGCGATGTAGTGAAGCAGATCCCGATGGGCGCGCTCGTCGGCGTAATGATAATGGTCTGTATCAGTACCTTTGAATGGGGCTCACTCAAAACTTTAACCCGTGTTCCGCTAAGCGATGCGCTGGTTATGATTGTGACGGTGGTCACCGTGGTGGCTACAGATAACCTTTCTATTGGGGTTTTGTTTGGGGTTCTGCTAAGTGCTTTAACGTTTGCTTGGAAAATAGCTTCGATCCGCCTAACTGTTCAGGAAGCAACCTCTTCCAAAACATATGCGGTTTCCGGCCAGCTGTTCTTCGGCACGACAAGCCACTTCATTCATGAATTCGCCTACGATAGCGATCCGGATCATATTATTATCGATTTTTCACACTCCCATGTGTGGGACCAATCCGCTGTCCATGCCATAGCGAAGACGATGAGCAAATACGCCGAGCATGGCAAAAAAGTCACTATTACCGGACTTAATGACCAGAGCTCACAGCTGGTTCAGCGGGTGGGATTATCATTACAGTAGGATATACAAAAAAATAACAGATACCCTCAAAAAAGATTGCGCTGTATGCGTGATCTTTTTTTTATAGTAGATATTAACTGAAAGAAAAGGCCAGCAAGGTTTTACTTTGGGTTTAAAATAATATAAAGTATAAAGTGGATAATGTTTATCCGCTTTATACGCGGACGGTATTATCTACAGTTTGAATCAAGCTATTTACGTAAATCGAGGTGCTGTACATGCATATGAAAACAGGGGTAGAACAGTTGGTATATGCACTGGTTCTACTCAACATGCTGCCGGATAAGGCGGTGCTATCTGGGGAAGCGATTAGCCAGCAGCTCGGAGCATCGGCGACCTATTTTCAGAAACTGTTAAGAAAGCTGGTAACCGCAGACATCATCACGTCTGTTCCTGGCATTAAAGGCGGTTTTAAATTAAAGAAAAGCCCTGAAGATATTCGTGTATATGACGTTTACCTCGCGGTGGAAGGCCAGCAGTCGCTGTATTCATCGAATGGGATTCTAGTAGACATGTTGGATTTAGAAAAAGAAGACAGCTGCTGCCTGTTAACGAATCTGATGGAAGAAGCTGAATCCTCTTGGAAAGCTGTATTAAAGCGAGAGACTATTGCTTCGTTGTCGGAGGAAATGCGTGCTGAACGCTTTAAAGATAAGATTGCAGTCTTAGAGGAATGGGTCAGCAATAAAATGGTCATCTAGCCAAAGAAGGGATGTATTCGCATGAGATTAAGCGTATTGGATCAGGCACCCGTGACAAGCGGTAACACAGCGGAAGGTGCCCTGAATAAATCAGAAGAACTGGCTATTTTAGCAGATGAGCTGGGATATAGCAGAATGTGGATGGCAGAGCACCATGGCGGAAATACTTTTGCTAGCTCAGCTCCGGAAGTAACGGCTGCCCGTTTAGCCGCCAAGACCAACCGTATTCGAATCGGCACCGGCGGTGTAATGATGATGCATTATTCTCCTCTTAAGCTGGCGGAAGTATTTAAAACGTTAAGTGCTTTTTCCCCGGGGAGAATTGATTTCGGTGTGGGACGAGCTCCTGGTGGCGATACAAGCGCCATGTACGCTTTATCTGAAGGCCGTGAGTTAATGCTGCATAATATGTATGACAAGCTTGGCATTACCATGCAACTGCTTAGTGATCAGATTCCGGAAGATGAGCTATATGCCAAAAATCTCGCTGCTCCAACGAAGGTGGCGCTCCCTGAAGTATGGTTGTTAGGCTCTAGCGGCAATAGTGCGCGAAAAGCTGCACAAATGGGAGTCGGATACTCCTTCGCACAATTTTTTAATGGTGCGATGAGTAATGAGATCTTGGACCATTACCGGAATAACTACCAGCCTTCTATCTTTATGGACAAACCAGAGATCAGTGTATCCTATATGGTGACCACAGCAGAAACGAAGGAAGAAGCTGAGTATGAAGCGTTACCGCAGGATATTTTTCGGTTGATGATGAGTAAGGGCCGGATTACTCAGGTGCTGACACCAGAAGAAGCTCAGAACATTTCGTTATCGGAAATTGACCGGATGTCAATCAAGGAAGGGCACAAGATTCATTTGGTTGGTGCGGTTAAAGACATCGCCGTACGTTTGCAAGAAGAACAAGCACAATATGGATTCCAAGAAGCAATGATATGCAGCATCCCACATTCGCAGGAGAAACGGCTAGAGGTTTACCGACTACTGGCGCGTGAACTGCTAGGCTCTTGATTCTGGATAGCTAACCTTAACCCGCATTTCATGCGGGTTTTTTGTATGCTAATTTAGCTTTTGATCGGCGCATCCCCTCAAAAGACAATAAATTAACCCTACCGCCTCCTAAAAGTAACATTTGAATGCCTAACTTCATCTATGATTAATGAAAGATTTAATTTTAAAAAGAGGATAGGAAGTGATCAAGGATGTTTCCTTTACATAAATCCGTTACGCTGACAGCCTTGTTTCTAATGAATCTGCTGGCAGGTTGCCAACATCAGGTGGACCCATCCTCCCTTCAATCGGCTAACGACTACCACACCTCAAGACCGAAGCCAACGGACACCGCTGCAAATCTCATTAAGCTAGAGTGGAAGCTGGTGGATACAATCCCCGTAGTCTCTCAACTAATTGCTCCACCTACAGGCGCTACTTTGATTACAGAGAAGAAGCTGGAAGATTTCGGAGGAGTCAAAGTGAGTGTGTATACGATGGCTAGTGACGAAGACTATGTGTATGCCAGAACTTCTACTTCCAAAGGGCAATACAGTCTAGGGGCGATAGGAACTTATAATTATCGTCAACCGGAGGACTAGGAGCAAATAACTCGCTCAGTAACTATTATTTAATCGACGAGAGCGGTAACCCCTCGGGTTTGCTGCAAATAGATACCGGACATTCCAAAGAACTGGATGTTGATCAGGATGGATCTTTTGAAGGGGTAGCCGCACATGGAAGTCCGATGAGTGCCTATATTTATCGCTGGAATATTGATCACGCTGAGGTAACATACGTTAATGATGCTTTAAAGGCAGACTCCGTGGTGCTAACGGATGAAGGAATATATGAAGCTTCTAATATCGGGGACAAGCAGAGCAGAAGATTTCGGTTGACCGTAGAAGGACTGATCTCAGAGCGGTAACGCCATGACCACTGCTGTTGAAATATTTCCTGCGACCATTTACCCCAAACCTCCGTATAGACGGTTAAGCTTGAATGATTATCCATAATCTAGGAGGGGTATTGGATGAATATGCAAATGAATCCGAAATTGAAACAGCTGCGCCCGGGAAAAATAGTCAGCGGGATTGCAGCGGTGCTCATTGTATTGTTGATTGGCGCGAATTCTTTCGTATCAGTGGAATATGGGCATGTAGGTTTGTACAAAACCTTTGGTAAATTAAATGACAATACATTGTCACCCGGCATTCATTTTAAAATTCCGTTTATCCAAACGGTGATTCAGGTCAATACACAGGTAACGAAGGCGGAGACCGATACTTCAGCCTCTTCAAAGGATCTTCAGCCCGTGTCCACACATGTGGCGGTGAACTATTCCGTAAATAAGGCTTCCGCCTTTAATCTGATGAACAATATCGGAGGTAATTTTGATAGTGTAATTATCAATCCGGCCATTCAAGAAATCGTTAAAGAAGTGACAGCCAAATATCCAGCAGAGGATTTGATTACGCGTCGTGATGTAGTGTCGAGTGAGATTAGTGAGCACTTAACCGCTAGGCTGGCAAAATATGACCTGATCGTCAACGATATTAACATCGTTAACTTTAAATTCTCGGAGGCATTTAACCAGTCGATTGAAGCAAAGCAGGTCGCCCAGCAGCAGGCATTGAAGGCCGAAAATGATCTCCGGCGGATTGAAATTGAAGCGAAGCAAAAAATCGCCCAGGCGCAAGCAGAGGCTGAATCTTTAAGACTTAAGAAGCAAGAGGTTACACCTGAGCTGGTGCAGCTGAAGCAAATTGAGGTTCAGGAGAAAGCGCTGGAAAAATGGAACGGCGTGCTGCCATCTGTAACAGGGGGAGCCACACCTTTTGTGGATGTTCAATCCCTGACTAAATAATTTATTATTGGGTTTCTGATTTATTTCCTCTGATGAAAAAGCCCTACTTCTATAGAAGTAGGGCTTTTTATACTATTAATATTGATAAAGCATCGTAGGAATTTGCCAGCCAGCGCCAACTGACCAAAAGAAGACATAATCGCCACGTTTGATTCGTCCGTCCTCGACTCCGCGTTGAAAGGCGATAAAAGGACTGCTTGTGGCTGTATAGCCGAACTCGTCGCCTACATAAATGAACTTCTCTGCGGTTAGTCCGAGTCCGATTTGGATGAGCTCGATATTTTTCAGTGAGAATTGTGAAAGACAGAATGCAGAGATATCGTCCGTAGTCAGGCCGTTGCGTGAGAGAAGCTCTTTCATATCCGCTATAGCTGCGTCTACACACACTGTACCGTCAAAAGGGGTCCACCGTATCCGAATCTGCTCTGGGGTCATACCCTCTTGATAAATATTCGACAGGCCGCAGGCCGGGAACATAATATTCTCGGAGCCCTCAGAATCGGTGTAATAAAGGGAATCTATGAAGCCTGCATGCTCGTTGCTGCGCCCCAGAATCACTGCTGCTGCGGCGTCCCCAAAGTTAGGGTAAGTAATTTCATCATCTGTATTGCAGTTCACTGAACTGTAGTCGCTTCCTACGACGAGTGCGTACCTGATGCTGGGATTGGCTTGCATATAACGACTTGTCTGCTCCACGGCAGATACCATTCCTGCGCAGTTAGCATTGGAATCCTGCGTAATGGTCCGGTGTTTACCTTGAAGCATACGGTGTAGTAGAAGTGCATTGGTAGGATAGGTGTACTCTGGCGTCTGTGAAGCGAACATGATCATGTCCATATCCTCACCTTGCAAATTCGCTTCGCTAAGCACTTTTTGGGCAGCCTTTAATCCCATCGTCAGGGCATTTTCACCCTGTTCTTTTACGATGTATCTCCGGTCGCGACCCATGACTTCTAGGAATCGTTTGATGTCCTTGCCCATACTCTGAAAATGCTTCAGATAATATTCGTTATCTACGATATGCTCTGGGTGGTAATAAGCAGCTTGGCGAATCGTTATATGTCCCAAGTGGCGCCTCCTATGCTTCAATAATTTCGTAATTTTCTAATTTCGTAGCCCGTGCCACTCGGCTTAGCTGCATTTTTAGGACAGGGCTTTTGGCAATAATAAAGGTTACTTTTTTAAATCCGGATTGTTTATACAGTATGTAGCATTGCTCAAGCATGGGAAGTGTGTCCTTTGAGGATACATTCAATGTCTTGCAATCTAGGATGATCTCATATTGTTTCGGGTCGAATGCACTTATGATTTGGTTGTACTCATTAATGAAACGTTCTGCATCTTCTGGCGACATAGTTCCTTCGACTTGTACATTTAGTTTTTGATCTGCAGCATTTGTGGCGAAATTGAAGTTTCCCATTTTTGATTAATCTCCTCCTAAGTATTATCTAAGAAAAATTTTGATTAATAGGATAAAAAAACCTATTTATCTAAGACTATTATCGTATTTTTAATTGGGAAAGTTTAGGGGATTAAACCTTTATTTTTTTAAAAAGATAATTTAGGGAATAATAAACTACTTAAAATCCATAAAATCTGCACAAATTAAGGTTTGAGGTAGGCATGCTCACCCTGTTTGCTTTGCAAAGCAGAGTTCTATTGGTATGATTACAGAGATGAAAAAAACTACTATCCAAATCATGGAGGAATAATAAAATGAGCGAAATTACACTATCGGGGATTATTGATCATACACTGCTTAAAGCAGATGCACGGAAAGAAGACATTATTAAATTGGCGGAGGAAGCTAAAACTTATAAGTTTGCTTCTGTCTGCGTAAATCCTGCTTGGGTAGCTACTGCCCATGAAGTGCTGAAAGATACGCCTGAGGTTAAAGTATGTACAGTTATCGGCTTCCCGCTGGGATCATCGACAACAGAGAGCAAAGCATTCGAGACTACCGATGCTATCGCTAAAGGTGCTGGCGAGGTGGACATGGTCATCAATATCGGAGCATTAAAAGATGGCAACGATGAGCTGGTTAAACGTGATATTGCAGCCGTTGTAGATGCAGCTCGTGGCAAAGCACTGACAAAAGTCATCATTGAGGCTTGTCTGTTAACGGAAGAAGAAAAAGTTCGTGCCTGCAAGCTATCTGTTGAGGCTGGAGCAGATTACGTAAAAACATCCACTGGATTCTCTACAGGCGGGGCAACGAAAGAAGATATCGCGCTTATGCGTGCTACAGTTGGACCTAATATCGGTGTAAAAGCTTCCGGTGGTGTACGTAGTGCAGAAGATGCACATGTAATGGTACAAGCAGGCGCAAGCCGTATTGGAACTAGTGGTGGTGTAGCGATTGCTAAAGGCGAAACAAGCCAAAGCAATTACTAAGCCGAGGGGCTGAATCGGAAGCGGCGAGTGAGGAGGACAAGCTCAATCGCCGCTGTCCTGATTCAAGCTATTAACCGATCAGTTTGATTAGGAATTGTGTTTTATACATAAGGTTGAGGTTTTTATTAATTTATATTGAAAGCGTTATCCAGTAGATAGAGGACACTAGCAGAAGCATTTGACCAAAGTACAATAATTCACACCGGAATAATGAGAATTTTTTCTTTTCAAATGACGTGGTTTGTGAGAGAATGGGTACAATTCAAAATTGTTAATCATTTCTATACTTAATTATAGGGGAGGAAATACCTATGTCAGAAGATCGCAAGCTGTCGTTTGAAACTTTGGCTGTCCATGCAGGCCAGGAAATTGATCCAACTACTTTCTCACGTGCTGTACCGCTTTATCAGACCACTTCCTACGGGTTCCGTGATGCTGATCATGCAGCGGATCTGTTCGCGCTTAAAGAATTCGGTAATATTTATACTCGGCTGATGAACCCAACTACGGATGTATTTGAACAGCGTGTGGCAGCACTTGAGGGCGGTGCGGGTGCGCTTGCTACAGCTTCCGGTGCAGCGGCTATTTCCTTTTCCATTTTAAATATTGCGGGCGCTGGGGATGAAATTGTATCTGCAGCAAGCCTATATGGCGGAACTTATAATCTATTCTCGACAACACTGCCTAAGCTTGGTATTAAGGTGCATTTCGTAGATTCGGATAATCCTGAGAACTTCCGTGCTGCGATTACAGATAAGACCAAAGCCTTGTATGCAGAAACAATCGGCAACCCGCAGGGAAATGTTCTGGATATTGCTGCAGTTGCAGCGATCGCCCATGAACATGGAATTCCTCTCATCGTAGACAACACGTTCCCAAGTCCATATTTATTGCGTCCGATTGAGCATGGCGCGGACATTGTTGTCCATTCGGCAACCAAATTCATCGGTGGACATGGTACATCCATTGGCGGGATTATTGTTGACGGCGGTAAATTTGATTGGAAGGCAAGTGGTAAATTCCCAGGTCTTACGGAGCCAGATCCAAGCTATCATGGAGTGGTGTATACGGAAGCAGTGGGCCCGATTGCTTATATTATTAAAGCCCGCGTTCAATTACTTCGCGATTTAGGGGCGGCGATTTCTCCGTTCAACTCTTGGATGCTGCTGCAAGGTCTGGAGACTCTTCATTTGCGGATGGAACGTCATAGCCAAAATGCGCTGAAGGTAGCGCAATATTTGGAGGCACATTCAGATGTGGAATGGGTAAGTTATTCGGGACTTCCTACGCATCCATCTCATGAATTAGCGCAAAAGTATTTGCCTAAAGGTCAAGGTGCGATCCTTACTTTTGGTATTAAGGGTGGAAGTGCTGCGGGACGTAAGCTGATTGAGAATGTGAAGCTGTTCTCTCATTTAGCGAATGTTGGGGATTCCAAGTCATTGATCATCCACCCAGCGAGCACAACCCATGCACAGCTGTCGGATGAAGAGCAAATCACAGCCGGAGTAACGCCGGAATTGCTGCGTTTGTCGATCGGGACGGAGTCCATTGATGATATTATCTATGATCTGGAGCAAGCAATTGCTGCCAGTCAACAATAGAAGTTTATATTTCGAAAAGCATTACTGCTCTGCGGTAATGCTTTTTTGTTGCCTAAAAAAGTTGGAATATTCATCAGATTTGGCAACGCTTGCATATTTCAGGTGTGGCTCCCGTATTTATAAGTGAGGTAGGTAAATGAAATGTCGGTCGCTTATGTTATATAGCTTGGCATACCGGCAGCAATCCAAAGATAAAGGGTGGGTGCGAGGATGAAGGGTGAACGTCAGCAGGATGGTTTGCGGAGTAGTGAAGAGCGCCCGTTCAAGTTCATGTATAAGGCTGGTGATCGGACTGTGGGAATGGAAATGAGCCAAGCTGGATCCGTAGCCTCCGCTGCCGCAGAATTTATCGCTGGAGTAGAGCAGAGGGATGTCATTGAGCCTTTGAAGCGGTCTTATTTTAAGCGGCCGGGGGAACCATCGACATTCCTAGTGCTGCGTGAAGGAAGAGAAGAACGTCTTGCTGGACGGGAAGGAACAAGGACTGTTCAAGCGGGCCCGTGTTTGATACGGAGTGAGGAATGGCTGCTGGAACCAGAGCTGTTCTGTCTTTATGAGAATTGGTTATCTAGCGAGGATGAACTGCAAACAGCGCGTATTCTGCAGCGAATCTCTTATCGTCTGCGCGCAGCTATTGCTGAGCTGCTTGAATCGCCGGATGGCGAATGGGCAGCGGTCACCCTGCTGCATCCAGAGTCACTTGCGGTGGCGCAGCCCGCCAAGCTTGCCGCGCTTCAGGACGCTCAGCTCGAAGCGCTGTTCGCTGCGGTGGCGGAGAGCCAGCGGCAAGGCGGCGATTGCCGCCTTGACCTGCTGGTCGCCTACACCGCAAGCGCAGCCGAATTCGCCGCAAAGCGCGAATTCATCGAAGACGTGGCCGATCAGACACTCGGCCACGCTTATGCGGCGGCATGCCGCATCGGGGCGCTGATCGCGCCCGATGTGGAGCCTGCCGCCGCTGCGGAAATCGCGCGTATCGCCGATTTCCTAGTGCTTGACGGCGCGGCGGGCGAACACGCGCCGGAAGAGACCGCCGCAGAGGGTTTCGCCCTGGCGGCGGGGGAGATCTTTGCCGCCGTGACGAGCGTGAAGCCGGCGGCGGTGGTACTTGCCGCGGGGACACCGGCGGCGTCGGCTTTGGCCGATCTGTATCAGATCGGGCTCAGCGGGATCTTTTGCAGCGCCGGTCAGCGGACCGAAGCGCTGCTGAGAGCGGCCTGCCTGATCTGGATCGCCAGGCAGCGTGAAACGCTGGATACTGCCGCCGGGGGAAGGCAGTAAGCTTTTTCTGATGAACGATACGGTGCAGTTCATATAAGAATCGTAAAAAGACTTCAGAGCAGCGATTATCCGGTTATCGGGGAATCGTTGCTCTGTTTTTTTGTCGTTAGCTGCCTGCTTCAACAGCGTACATATATCCCTTTACTCAATCGCTACACTCAACCTCCGTGCTCAATACTGTACTCAACCTCCGTACTTAAACTAATCTGCACTCATGCTTTGTATTTAAACGCCGTACTCATACCGGGTACTCCTACCCTGTGCCCAACCTCCGTACTTAAACTAATCTGCACTCATGCTTTGCATTTAAACTCTGAACTCAACCTCCTCACCCCTCAACCCCCGATGCTTAAGGACCCAGATGACGCTATTTGCCTGATTTTAGCTTTTTAAGCAAAGTTTCGGACACCAGAGACGCTATTCGTTAGGAAGAGGTACATATTTGGTGCTTTTCAAGTCAATAGCTGCAATGGGGTCCGTTAGAATACCAAATGTGTTTAAAACCAGCGATTAGGGTCAGCTGAGTCCTATAGTAGCTACATACGCGAGCAACTTGCATCATACGTCCATCAATCGTGTCGTAATCATACTTTGCGCTCAACCTACACACTCAACCTCCGTACTCCCACCCTGTGCCTAACCTCCGTACTTAAACTAATCTGCACTCATGCTTTGGATGCAACCTCCGAACTCAACCTCCGAACTCCCACCCTGTGCCCAACCACCGTACTAATACCCTGCGCTCAACCTCCGCACTTAAACTAATTGTGCACCTCTGCACTTAAACTAATCAGCACTCAAACTCGGCACCTAACCTCCGCACTCCTCACCCCCCGATGCTTAAGGACCCAGATGACGCTATTTGCCTGATTTTAGCTTTTTAAGCATGGTTTCGGACACGAGAGACGCTATTCGTTAGGAAGAGGTACATATTTGGTGCTTTTCAGGTCAATAGGTGCAATGGGGTCCGTTAGAATACCAAATGTGTTTAAAACCAGCGATTAGGGTCAGCTGAGTCCTATAGTAGCTACTCAAACTAACTGCACGCAAACTCTGTACTATCACCAATAGCTACAGGAAACATTAGTTTTGGAACATTCACATTTGTTTCCAACATCTTCTTACATTTTACATAAACAGGATAATGACAGTGGAGGCTCGAATTTTATTAGCATCTTACTGAATAGGGGTGCTGTAGATGTCCACGAATTTTAGAGTTGGCTTGCAAAAGGTCGTAGATCATTCTTACGATATTGAGATTGGGGAAGGTCTTTTTGGCGCTCTGATTGAGGATTTAAAACGTGGAATTGTCGAGAATGTAAGCAAATTCGCGATTATTACAGATTCCAAAGTCGAAGCCCTGTATGGACAAGCCTTGCTGGAACTGCTGCTTCAGAATGATTTTCAAGCGGAGCTTTTTTCTTTCCCTGCTGGAGAGAAGTCCAAAACCCGAGAAACAAAGGCTGAGCTGGAGGATCGGCTATTAAGCCGTTCTTATGGACGAGATTGCTGTATCCTTGCCATTGGAGGCGGGGCGGTAACGGATTTGGCAGGTTTTTTGGCTGGAACATTTGGTCGGGGAGTGCCAAGTTTGAACTATGCAACTACCCTTTTAGCAGCAGCGGATGCTTCTATTGGTGGTAAAACGGGCGTGAATACACCGGTTGCAACCAATCTAATTGGTGTTTTTCATCAGCCTAAAAAGGTCTACATCGACCTAGCCACTTGGAGAACGCTTCCGGTACGTGAGCTTCGCAGTGGTTTGGCTGAAACAATCAAACATGCCTGCATCGCGGATGCTGACTTTTTTGAGTTTCTTGAACAGAATATGGAGCGAGTTGTCTCCTTAGAAGGCGAACTTGTATTAGATCGAGAGGTTTGCGAACGGATTGCTTTTCATAATTGTGAGATCAAGTACAGCGTGGTGGAAAAGGACGAACTGGAGAGCAACCTGCGCCAAATTCTAAATTTGGGGCATACTGCTGGCCGAGCGTTAGAGGCTTTAAGTGGTTATGAATTATTACATGGTGAAGCTATTGCGATTGGACTCGCGGTTCAGGTGCAGCTGGCAGAGCAGTTGGGGTATGTAACGGCTGACGAAACTCAGCGTGTGATTGCTTTGTTGAAGAAGGCGGGACTTCCGACTGAAATACCAGCAACCATTACAAATAGAATGCTGATCGATAAGATGTATACGGATAAAAAGGTTCGCAAAGGGCGTATACGGTTTGTGTTCCAAGCTGGAATTGGAGCGATGAAGTCTTTTGAAGGTGGAGCTTATTCGACGCCAGTCGAAGAGCAAGTCCTATCCGAGCTTTTAAATAAAATACGCAGTTAAGATAGGAAAACGTTATTTTAAATTTATGACGAATAGCCCGGAAGGTAGGGTTTACTTTTTCGTTCAAGGTGGTATTATTAAAATATAAGTTGCACTAAGGAAATATAGTTGTACTGTTGCAACAATGATTATCATTCTCACTACTCATAGTTATCATTCATGCTGTCCCGGCTAAGCCGGGGCAGCATGTGTCATTTTAGGGGTCTTAAGAATGGCTCTCATTATCATTTAGACAAAACAAAACGTATGCTCCCGAAGCAAGTTTTGTTGCAAAGAGAAGTCAATGAAGTAATCCTACACAAAACTTTCAGGATGGTGATTATTATGCAAGCAACATCAAAACATTTACCCCAGCAAACCTCAATCTCCGGCAGCATGAAGAAACCAGGCGCTCCAAAACGCCGGTTCGATCTGAGAGCCATGCTCAGCAACTCCGAGATGCAGGCTGCGCTTGGCAGCGGAGTGCTTATGCTTTTTGCTTGGGTTATGGGCAGCTGGTCAGAAGTTTTCTCTATAGTACTTTATGTTATTTCGTATACCATTGGTGGCTGGAACAAAGCCAAAGAAGGCGTTGAGACGCTCGTCAAAGAACGTGATCTCGATGTGAACCTGCTGATGATTGCGGCCGCACTAGGCGCAGCTACCATTGGGTACTGGAATGAAGGTGCTATGCTCATCTTTATTTTTGCGCTTAGTGGAGCTTTAGAGAGCTATACGATGGAACGGAGTAAGAAGGATATTTCCTCACTTATGGCCTTGAAACCTGCCACAGCCATGCGGATTGAGAAAGGAAGCATGAACGAGGTAGCTATCGATCAGTTAGTAATTGGAGATCTGTTGCTTGTACGTCCAGGGGATCTTATTCCTGCAGATGGCAAGGTGTACAGAGGAGAATCGGCAGTAGATCAGGCTTCCATTACAGGAGAGTCAGTGCCTGTTGAAAAATGTGCCGGCAGCGAAGTATTCGCAGGTACGGTCAATGGAGAAGGTCCACTTTATATTGAAGTAACGAAATCAGCAGAGAACACACTTTTTTCCAAGATCATTAAGATGGTAGAAGAAGCAGAGTCGGATGTTCCAAACTCACAGCGATTCATTAAAAGACTGGAAGCCATCTATGCACGGGTAGTCGTTGCCTCGACTGTGGCTCTTATTTTCCTTCCACCCTTTTTGCTGGACTGGAGCTGGAGCGCAACCTTTTATAAAGCGATGGTTTTTCTTGTAGTAGCCTCGCCTTGTGCGTTGGTCTCATCGATTATGCCTGCGATGCTGTCGGCCATTTCCAAAAGTGCGCGAAAAGGGATTTTATTTAAAGGAGGGGTCCACCTCGAAAATATGGCCCGGACCTCTGTTGTAGCTTTTGATAAGACAGGGACCCTTACAGAGGGAACTCCGCAGGTGACAGACTTTATTGCAGCTGAAGGCTACAACCGGGAAGAATTACTGGCGATTAGCGCATCCATTGAGCATATGTCACGCCATCCATTGGCGGAAGCCATTGTGCGTAAAGCTGAGGAAGAATATCTGGAGCTGCGGGGAGTGCTGGAAAGTAAAACCATCACTGGCTGGGGAATTGAAGGTCAAGTTGACGGGCATCTCTGGAAAATTGGAAAGTCCAATTTACTGGATGAGCTGACTTCATCTGCGATGAACTCTGAGCTTGCATTCTGGAGAACTAAACGGCAGCAGTTGGCGGAAGAGGGGAAGACTGTCTCCATTATTTTGGACGGTGAGCATATTGCAGGTATGATTGCATTGCAGGATACAGTTCGCCCACAAGCAGAAGCCGCAGTGCGGAAGCTGCAGGAGCTGGGGATTAAAGTGGCTATGCTTACGGGTGACCGGGAAGCTACAGCAAAAGTTATTGCGGCTTCAACCGGAGTAGATTTAGTATTTGCCGACCTTTTACCAGAGGATAAAGTAAAGCATATTAAGGCGCTTCGTGAAAAGCACGGTAATGTTGTGATGGTGGGTGACGGTGTGAATGATGCGCCTGCTCTGGCTACAGCGACTGTTGGCATGGGTATGGGCATGAAAGGCAGTGGTGCAGCGCTTGAGATCGCCGATGTAGTACTTATGAATGATAATATTGAAGAGATCGCCTCGACCATTTCATTGGCACGGCGCTCACAGCGTATTGTGAAGCAAAATATGATTTTTGCTGTAACAGTAATCGCGGTTCTGATGATCAGTAACTTTGTGCAGGGCATCGCCCTTCCTTTTGGCGTGATCGGTCATGAAGGCAGTACGATATTGGTTATTCTTAATGGGCTGCGATTGTTGCGGTAAGTGGTCAGTGAAGTTACTGTGTATTATTTATTGCCAAAAATTAAATTGTTCACAAATGATTTTTCCCTGAGGGAGTCTGGCTTATTGACATTTTTGCTTTCAGTTAGCATAATTAAGACTACATTATAATTATTTTAAATAAGAAGCGACGTCACTGCCGTCTAACTCAAGGAGGATATAGATATGTATAAATCAATAATTGTTGGAACCGGACCGGCGGGGTTGACTGCTGCTATCTACTTGGCTCGTGCCAATTTGAACCCACTAGTAATCGAAGGACCTCAACCTGGCGGACAATTGACCACCACTACAGAAGTGGAGAATTTCCCGGGATTTCCTGATGGAATTATGGGTCCAGACTTAATGGATAATATGCGTAAACAAGCTGAACGTTTTGGTGCGGAATTCCGTACGGGTTGGGTGAACAGTGTAGAACTTGGAGAGCGTCCTTTTAAGCTTAATGTTGAAGGATTGGGTGTTCTTACGACGGATACCCTGATCATTTCCACTGGCGCTACGGCAAAATACCTCGGTATCCCAGGCGAGCAGGATAATGTGGGACGCGGTGTGAGCACCTGTGCTACCTGTGATGGATTCTTCTTCCGTAATAAAGAGATCGTGGTTGTTGGCGGTGGAGATTCTGCGCTTGAGGAAGCGGGTTTCTTGACTCGTTTTGCCTCCAAAGTAACGCTGGTACACCGTCGTGAAGAGCTACGTGCTTCCAAGATCATGCAGGATCGCGTTCGCGATAATGTTAAAGTAGCTTGGAGCCTGAATCGTACTCCTCTGGAAGTAACTTCTGGAGACAAAGGCGTGAGTGGACTAAAAGTGCTGAACAATGAGACCGGACAAGAAGAAATCATTGAAGCAAGCGGAGTGTTTGTGGCGATTGGCCACCATCCTAACACTGCATTTTTGGGTGGACAAATCACAACTAATACTGAAGGTTATATCATGACTAACCCAGGTACTTCTGAAACTAATATCCCAGGCGTATTCGCTTGTGGTGATGTGCAGGATACCCGTTATAGACAAGCAATTACGGCAGCAGGCAGTGGATGTATGGCAGCTATGGATGCTGAGAAATACATTGAAAGTCTGGAACATAGCGCGGTTATTCTGTAACATAACTGTAATCTTCCATAGGAGGTCTAATGATGGAAAATGTAATTGTATATACATCAACAAATTGTCCACATTGCCGTCAGGTGAAGAGCTTTTTGAGCGAAAAAGGCGTAGCCTATGAAGAGCGTAATATTGAGCAGAATGATGATTACGCGCAGCAGGTTTGGGATATGGGAATGAGAGCTGTTCCTGTAACTGTAATTGGTGAGCATAAAATCGTGGGGATGAATAAAACTCAGTTCGACAAAGCATTGGCGACTGTTTAATTAAATATATTTCTGTGAGGAAATTGCAAAAGGTCGCTTCCATTTTGGAGGTGATCTTTTTGTGGTCTAAGTATACAAAAATAGCCTGACGCTAATATGCGCAGGCTATTTTTTATGATGTAAATCGCAAAGTTCAATTTAAGCTTGAGTGAAAGAGGTAATGATCTGAAATAGGACGTATACAGCAACACCGCTGCCGATCAGAATGAATCCTGATTTCTTTTTGGCTTGAAAAAAACGGAGCACACCGAGACTGATCAAAGGGGCAATAATGAGCAGAAAAAGCAACACAGTGATGAACATCTGTGCCGAGATATCAGACGTATCAACATAGGTCATGGACTCGCTCTCCATTTCAAAAAAGGGGTTGTAGTGATAAATGTCACACTAACTTATCCTTTATTATATAGGATTTAAGTTGCTTTTACTGCACTTTTGATCCACCTAAATGCGGCAATTTTACGTCAATTCTATCCGCTCTTGAATTTCACCCGTGAAACTGTCCCGCAAAACGTTGTCCATTAGACTACATTAAACGGTCACCCGAATATCGCCTAGAAAATGCATAACTGCAGAGAACCCCGCGCCTATCATCGTGCCTCGGCTGCCCAGCTTGGAGAAGGTAATCTCGAGCTGCTGCTTATGATAAGGAAGTGTACGCTCGGCTACAACCCGGCGAAGGGGCTCCCCTAACCAGGCTTCTGCTTCGGATAAGGCTCCACCGATGACAATCAGCTCTGGATTAAAGCTATTGATTAGATTCGTTACTCCGATGCCGAGATATTCACCCATTGATGAGAAGTGGCGCAAGGCGTCTTCTTGTCCAGCGGCTGCATAACGGACCAGTTCTTGTGTAGTATGAGCAGGGAGGGAGAACTCGGAATGGTCATAGGTTTTCTCCGAGGCATATAGCTCCCAACAGCCACGGCTCCCACAACTGCACGGCTTGCCTTGTGCTTCAATCGTCATATGTCCGGTCTCGCCGGCATATCCTCTTGCACCTTTGTACAGCTCTCCGCCAATAATAATACCGGATCCGATCCCTGAACCCGCACTGATGTAGAGCAGATGTCTAACGTCTTTTGCTGCCCCAAAGTTCAGTTCACCTTGTGCACCTGCGTTAGCTTCGTTATCAATAGTGACTGGAACCGCGAATTCCGCCTCCAAAATACCCCGCAGGTCGACCATTTCCCAGCCAAGGTTGGGAGCAAAAAGAACAACCCCGTTCTCATCCACCATCCCGGGGACACCTACTCCGATGCCGACGATACCGTATGGGGATTCAGGTGCTTTATCAATCAAGTCTGAGATTATTTTTTTCATCCGTTCCAGTACATAAGGCAGCGCATGATTATCCAGAGAGAAATCGCTTTCGAAAAGAATGCCACCACTTAAATCACATAAGACGGCTGTCAACTGCTTCACTCGCAGCTCTATGCCGATTACGCTGCCAGCCATGCTGTTAAAATGCAGCATTAGCGGTTTACGGCCGCCACTGGATTGACCTGGTCCAACTTCAGTCACTAATTCTTGAGCGCATAGCTCTGCCACCAGATTGGATACGGTAGCTTTATTCAGTCCGGTCATCTCTGAAACCTTGGCGCGCGAGAGCGGAGAGTTCCTTCGAATAGTATGTAGTACGATCGATTTATTGATTTTTTTGACCAGCGCCTGATCTCCGGTAACCTTCACGAATCACACATCCTTTTTAGCATAGTTCCCTTTTGTTGTATGCCACTTAGTCTAGAGTGATGTGCTGGAAATTGCAATACATCGGCAGAAAAGAGGAAATCTATGATTGTTGGATTTTTTGAATATTAAACGGATAGACAAGGGAGAATTAAAGAGGCGGAAATTTTATAAAAAAACTTTGTTTAACCAATATACAAAGTCAAAAAGATGTGTTAAGATGATGCTGTAAACGCTTGCTAGCGTAGCACAATATGAGGAGGATTACACAATGGCTTATTTTGAGACAGTGAACAAAATCTCTTACGAGGGAAGCCGTTCCACCAACCCTTATGCATTTAAATTCTACAATCCTAAAGAAGTCGTAGCCGGCAAAACTATGGAGGAACATCTGAAATTTGCAATGGCTTATTGGCATACATTAACTGCTGGCGGTTCTGATCCGTTTGGCGCTGAAACTGCAATTCGCAGCTGGGACAAATTGAGTGGTCTTGATAAAGCTAAAGCTCGCGCTGAAGCAGCATTCGAATTTATGGACAAGATGGATCTGCCTTACTTCTGCTTCCATGATGTAGATATCGCACCAGAAGGCGCATCTTTGCGTGAGTTCTACAGCAACATCGACACTATTGTTGATATCCTTGAACAAGGCATGAAGACTTCCGGCAAGAAATTGCTGTGGAATACAGCTAATATGTTCACTAACCCGCGTTATATGCACGGTGCAGGTTCTACACCTAACGCTGATGTTTTCGCACATGCAGCAGCACAAGTGAAGAAAGGTCTGGAAGTTGGTAAACGTCTGGGCGCAAGCAACTATGTATTCTGGGGCGGCCGTGAAGGTTACGAAGAATTGCTGAATACAGATATGGGTCTTGAACAAGATAACATTGCACGTCTGTTCAGCATGGCTGTAGATTACGCTAAGGAAATTGGTTTTGATGGTCAATTCCTGATCGAACCTAAACCAAAAGAGCCTACTAAACATCAATATGATTTCGATGCAGCAACAACAATTTCGTTCTTGCAAAAATACAACCTCGACAAGCACTTCAAGCTGAACCTTGAAGCTAACCACGCTACGCTTGCAGGTCATACTTTTGAACATGAACTTCGTGTAGCTCGTATTAATGGCATGCTTGGATCACTTGACGCTAACCAAGGGGATACACTGCTTGGTTGGGATACTGATGAATTCCCAGTAAACATCTACGATGCAACACTTACTCTTTATGAAGTATTGAAGAATGACGGTCTTGGCAAAGGCGGAATTAACTTCGACGCTAAAGTACGTCGTCCTTCCTTCGAGCCACAAGATCTGTTCTTGGCACACATCGCTGGTATGGATACTTACGCAAAAGGCTTGAAAGTTGCTGCTAAATTGATCGAAGATCGCGTATTCGAAGATTTCATTGACAAACGCTACAGCAGCTTCACAGAAGGCGTTGGTGCAGACATCGTTTCCGGTAAAGCAACATTGGCTTCTTTGGCTGAATATGCTTTGAACAATGAGAACCCACGTCCTAACCAATCCGGACGTCAAGAATACCTGAGAGCTACCCTTAACCAATACATCTTGGCTGAGTAGTCCTTATAGGGAGCTTGAAGCTTAGGCTTTGAGTCGAGTTTGAACAAATGCAACGGGGGTTGCTGAAGAGAGCATTCTTCGGCAGCCCCCTTTTTGTAGTAAAAACTAAGCAAGATGCTTACGAAGTAAGTTTTGCTCGAAGTAATTCAATGAAGTCTATGCTAACAAAACTTTTAGGAGGTCAAAAATGAAATACGTTATAGGTGTTGATTTGGGGACTAGTGCAGTGAAGACTGTTCTAGTGGACCCGCAGGGGAAGGTGGCTTTTGAGCATTCCGATTCCTACCCGCTAAGCAGACCCCAACCGAACTGGAGTGAGCAAAATCCTGAAGATTGGGTAAAGGGCACGCTGGTCAGCCTGCGCCGTCTGATTGAAGTATCAGGCATAGACCCGTCTCAAGTAGACGGTCTAAGTTTCTCCGGACAAATGCACGGATTGGTACTGGTAGATAAAGAAGGGCAAGTGCTGCGTCCAGCTATTCTTTGGAATGATACCCGTACTACTGCACAATGTCGTAAGATTGAGAAGACGCTTGGAACGAAGTTGATCGATATCGCCAGAAACAAAGCATTGGAAGGTTTTACACTGCCTAAGATTCTGTGGGTTCAAGAGAATGAACCAGAAGTATTATCACAGGCGCATCAGTTCCTGCTGCCAAAAGATTATGTTCGTTATCGGTTGACGGGTGATTATGCAATGGATTACTCCGATGCTGCCGGAACGTTGCTATTGGATGTAGGTTCTAAAGAATGGAGTGCAGAAATCGCAGAGGCTTTTGAACTTCCGCTTTCTCTTTGTCCTAGATTGGTAGAATCCTTTGAACAGACTGGAACTTTATTGCCGGACATTGCTGAAGCGTCAGGTCTTTTATCTTCAACGAAGGTATTTGCTGGTGGTGCAGATAATGCTTGTGGCGCGCTCGGAGCGGGTGTATTGGGAGAAGGCCGGACCATGTGCAGTATTGGTACATCTGGTGTAGTTCTTTCTTATGAGAGCAATAAAGATTTGAATCTCGAAGGTAAAGTCCATTTCTTTAACCATGGTGAAAAAGATGCCTACTATATTATGGGGGTTACACTAGCTGCTGGTCATAGCCTTACGTGGTTCAAAGAAACCTTTGCGGCGGACAAAAGCTTTGATGAGCTGTTAAGCGGAGTTTCCTCTATTCCAGCTGGCAGCGGCGGCCTGTTATTCACACCTTATATTGTAGGAGAACGTACACCACATCCAGATGCGAATATTCGCGGAAGCTTTATTGGTATGGATTCAGGGCATACGTTGACGCATTTTACACGTGCAGTATTAGAAGGCATTACCTTCTCACTGCGTGAATCCATTGAGATTGTACGTGAGTCAGGCAAAGAGATTACAGAGATCATTGCAATTGGTGGTGGAGCTAAAAATGAGGCTTGGCTGCAAATGCAGGCTGATATTTTCAATGCATCCATCGTGAAGCTGGAAAGTGAACAGGGTCCGGCAATGGGAGCAGCTATGCTGGCGGCTTATGGAAGCGGATGGTTCACATCCCTTGCGGAATGTGCAGAAGCGTTTATCCGTCCTGCTGATGTATATAAACCAGATCCGAAACAAACGGCAATCTATGATGGTCTATTCAACCTCTATCAGGAAGTTTACGGCCAGACCCGCGAATTGAATAACAAGCTGGCTGCATATCGCCAATAAAATGCCATTTATCAATCTGTCTGATATAAAAAAGGTCTTTCGCATCTGGCGGAAGGCCTTTTTAAAGACCATCTTCTTTATAGAGGTGATGAACGGCAATATTCAAAAATGTTGCCGTTTTCATTTTTCTTCTGTAAAGTATGGAATATCTCCATGGTAGTGGCAGCCTGTACATGAGATAGTGAAGGTTTCGGGGGGCGAAAGGCCATGTTTCAATGGTTTGTTAAGGTGCTGAATGACATCAAAATCCGCAATAAGCTGCTGCTTGCTTTTTTACTGACTACACTTTTACCGGTATTACTGGTAGGTGGTTATCTTACGATTGAGATGAGGACCATGGCGTTTGAGAACGCACTGGAGCAAGCTTCAATTAACGTAGATCGGGTAAAAAAAAGAACAGAAGAAGTCATCGGTGTATCGCAAGATATAGCGTATCGATTGTCCAATGATGCCCGGCTGAAAAAACTCGCCATACGCCAGTATGTAAGCACTTATGATGTGGTTGAGGCTTATCGGGATTACACTGATATGCGTGAATACCTAAGATTATATAAAGACATATCCAACATACGTTTATACACTGATAATGCTACGCTGCTTAACAACTGGGAGCTGATCAATCCTTCGTCTGCCATTAAGGAGAGCCAGTGGTATCAGAGAGCACAGCGGTACGATAGCCTCGTCGGTTGGGAATATATAGAGGATGAGCGTGATCAGCGGAATTATTTAAGTCTTGTCCGCAAAATCGAGCTGGAGGGCTCCAGTAAAATTGGCGTGCTCGTTATTAATGTAAACAGTCACCAGCTAACCTCAATTCTGAGCCAGGAATCATTTGATACCATGATCGTGGATGATCAGGATAATATCATTGCTGCGAACCGGAGCGATCGGACAGGAAAGAAACTGGCAGATGTTTCTTTTGATACAAAGCTTTTGGGGCAAGGAAGCGGGAGCTATGAGGCAGAAGTAGATGGTGAAGCCTCCAAAATAGTGATAGAAGAACTTAAACCACAAGCCAGCCGTAACGCCCTGCGAATTATTTCTGTTTTTTCTATTGATAGTATAGTCAAAGAACCTAATCGGGTGATTAAGCTTTCGATTACCGTGATTGCCGTAAGCGTTTTATTGGCCTTTTTAATCATATATAGTTTCTCTTCATTATTTTCACGTCGATTATTGCAGTTAAGCAGACATATTAACCGCGTTAGTACGGGTGATTTTGACACTTCATTAAAAATTGATGGCAAAGATGAAATTGCCCTGTTAGCTCGTCAGTTCAATTCTATGGTACGGAGTATTAACGATTTGATGTACGAGGTACAGGAATCTAATGACCAGAACAGTCTGCTGGAACAGAAACAGAATGATATCCGTTTTAAAATGCTGGCAAGCCAGATCAATCCTCATTTCTTGTTCAATGCGCTGGAATCTATTCGTATGGAGGCCCATATGAAAGGGCAAGTGGAGATTGCACGGGTAGTGCGTCTTCTTGGCAAAATGATGCGCAGTAATCTGGAGGTAGGCCGAAGTAAAATTTTGCTTAGCCAGGAGCTTGAAGTGGTTCGTTGTTATTTGGATATTCAGCAATTCCGTTATGAGGATCGTTTGAAATATCAATTTATTGTAGACCCTGCCGTCGAATCACTCTACATCCCGCCGCTGATTGTGCAGCCGCTTGTGGAAAATGCGGTGATTCATGGGCTGGACAACACGATGGATGGAGCAATGGTTACGGTGAATATTAAGCGTGAGCAGAATCATGCGGTCTTTACCATTACCGATAATGGAGCCGGGATCACTCCGGACAAGCTGGAGCAGATCCGTTATACCCTTGAGGTTCGTGATGAGCAGGAAGAGGCACGGATCGGGCTGCGCAATGTACACGACCGTTTGAAGTTATCCTACGGTGTTGAATATGGACTGAATATCGAAAGCCGGATGAATGAAGGAACATCTATTACGTTTCGTATTCCAATGGAGGACATAAATCTATGATCAAAGTATTGATTGTTGATGATGAGCCAAAGCTGCGGGAAGGCCTTCGGGCTCTGATCCCTTGGGAAGAGCTAGGGTATACGGTGGTGGCTACGGCCGCCAACGGCTTGCAAGCACAGGAGAAATATCATATTTTTTATCCGGAACTGATTGTTGTGGATATCCGTATGCCTGGTATGGACGGGCTGGAGTTAATCGGTGAGCTGCGCGAGGAAGGCTCGACCAGCCATGTGCTGATTTTAAGTGGTCATGCGGACTTTGAGTATGCCAAACGAGCCATTTCATACCGCATTGACGGCTATTTACTGAAGCCGGTGGATGAGGAAGAGCTGATCAACTATTTGGAGGAACTCAGAGTCACGATCGCTCAGGAAGATCGCTTTAGCCGCTGGAATGAAGAGGAGCCTGCCCGTAATCGCGAAAGCCTGCTGCGTGCATTGCTGCAGCCTTCAACTGCGGAGGAGGGGGAGAATGATCCTGCTAAGCAGGCGGCAGCACTGGGTCTTAAATCAGACCGTGTCGAAGTGATCCTACTCGAATTACTCGCGCCTGCGGGCGGCAGTGAGGAAGGGGAGCGGGCCGTTAAGGCCGCGGTAGAACAGTATTTTGGCAGCAGTGAAGAGCGGATGTTTTTCACGATGCCGCCATATATTGGATTCCTGCTGCAAGAGCCGCTGCCAGGAAAGCAGGAACAGGAGCGGCTGATGGAAGAGCTTGCTTCCTTAATTTGCCGCGAGGGATACGACTTCAGCGCAGCAACGGGAGGCCCTGTAGCTGGACCAGAAGAGGCGGCACAGTCTTTTCAAGTGGCGCGTGAATTGCTGCGCCGGGCATTCTTTTACCGCAAAGGGATTCTGATCAGCGCCGATCTCTCCGGTATGTTGTTTCCTGGAGTGGCGGAGGCGTACGCCGAAGAAGGGCAGGATGCGGAGAGCCGCCTAATGCTGGCTGTTGAAACCGGAAGCCGTGCGGCCATTGAACCGCTGGTGGATACGATCTGTGCGGAGCTACTGGCTGCGGGCAGTGAGGAGCAGCAGATTAAAGATACATTTGTGCGGATTCTCAGCACGGTGTTGGCCCGTCTCGAACCGGTCTATCCAGAGATTCGCAGCAATGCCGCTAAGCATTCCCCGCCGATCGGTGAGCTCTACCATAGTCATTACCTGGCAGACCTGCAAGAGCAGGCCGTCAATTTCATGGCGGAGATCGCCGATCAAATGTCCAGTGGCAGCAAAGGGAATGAGATCAAAAAAATTACGGAGCTAATCAACCGCCGTTACAATGAGAACCTTAAGCTTGAGACCTTATCCGAGTTATTTAATTACAACAGCGCATATCTAGGTAAAATGTTCAAGAACACTACCGGGGAATACTTCAATACGTATGTGGACAAAGTGCGGATTGAGAAGGCGAAGCAATTCCTAGCGCAAGGCATGAAAGTATATGAGGTGGCCGAGAAAGTAGGGTACATGAACCCCGATTACTTCAACGCCAAGTTCCGTAAATATGTAGGGCTCTCCCCGAGTTCTTTTCGCAAAAACATCTAAAATAGAAGCCCAAAAGGCCACAGTTGCAGTTCAGGTATAACCTGAGCTTTAGCTGTGGCTTTTTTTCTTACATTAAAGTTACTTCACTAATAATAAATCTAATCGTTGCTGCAATTCTAGATTTGCAGGGTCCTTTAGAAGGGCCAGAAGTAACGCTTGAATTTGATCCATCTCTTTAAAAGGTTCATTTTGTACATATTTGTCATGTATTCTGGTTTCCAAGGTATATCCATAATCGAACCCTAATGTTGAATACGTCGAAAGGGCGGCAACTTTACTCGCTTGCTCTACAGCAAGAATGCTTGGTGTTGAGGATCGTTCTAATTCCACTCTTAGACCGTCGAGTTCTGATGTCAGATTCAGGTCCAGCCTATTCATTAATCTGTTATGGCTTACGTTGTTATTGAATTGAAATAAATTTAGTGTCAATAATACTGCGGCGATAATCAATAATAATGTCTTGATGTTTTTGTTTTTCATTGCTCTCCTATTACCCTCCTTTAGGAAAAGAAATTGCAGGTACAACAGATAATGTCGACTCGGCATGTACGTATAAGGAATATGTATCTGAAATAGTTGAAGTACTGATGTATCAGGTGATATTTTCTAGATAAGATGATATTAAAGTAATTAATTTTAATTGAACCATACGGAGGTTTTCGTTGAGGAGCAGGGCAGGGGTTACGGGTATACTTGTTACGCCTCATCTGAGAGCATATTATAGTTTTCATTCGCGGGTATGACGGACTCCAGAGTCGTTATTTGGGCTATTTCGAGTCCAATTTCGATTTATCGGACTCCATGTACGTTATTAGCTGCAAATGTTCTCCAAAAGGTGGTTTTTTAAGTGAATAAGGTCTTTATAGTCCGCCTAACCCAATAAGATGTGCAATTTGCTTAAATAAGGTCATTTCAGTCCGCGCCTTCGCTTCCGGCCACGTTCACTTATAGAACGTTAGCTCGGGGCGTTTTTTAATTATGGGATGAAGTATTAATTGTGTGAAATAGACAGGGGATTAAGTATCGTATTGATTTATGAAATCAAATAATTTCACTTAATTTTATTTTCAGTAAATTCATGTTTGTTTTCAGTGTTTTCAACGATGTATCCGCTTTATTTGGGCTCTAAATCTCTAATTTTCACCTGATTTTAGGTCGAATTTATAGGGTACTGCAATCGCTTACAGAGATTTAGAATATAGACATAGAGAGGAGGGGGCTTTATGAAAGCGGACACAGTAACTTCTCAAATCCCGCCGGATACCCGAACACGCAACAAAAAGCCTGCTTCAGGAGGACGGTTTTGGAGAAGCTTTAAGAATCAAAAGTACTTATGGATGATGTCGATACCTTTTGTGATCTGGGCATTCGTCTTCAGTTATCTCCCGTTATGGGGCTGGACGATGGCTTTTCAAAAGTACAAGCCCGCACGTGGCTTTTTTGAACAAGAATGGGTAGGTTTTGAACACTTTAAGACACTGTTCAGTGACTCGCAATTCCTTCTGGCGCTGCGTAATACGCTAGCGATGAGTGGAATGGGCTTGGTCGCAGGCCTTATCTTTCCGATAACGTTTGCAATATTGCTCAATGAAGTGCGTCTCGGCTTCTTTAAACGATTTGCTCAAACAGTCTCGTATTTGCCCCACTTTGTATCATGGGTGGTTGCAGCGGGGATTGTAACTAAAATGTTATCTGGTGAAAATGGTATTGTAAACGATATCTTGTTAGGAATAGGATTCATAGACGCACCTATCCAGTTTATGGCCCAGGGCCATCTTTTCTGGGGAATCGTTACCTTATCGGATATTTGGAAAGAGACCGGATGGAATGCCATCATCTACCTTGCAGCTATCGCAGGTATTGGGCCTGAATTGTACGAAGCAGCCCGGGTAGACGGTGCCAGCAGGCTGCGTCAGGTATGGCATATTACACTTCCGGGTATTCGCCCAACAATTACTGTACTACTTATTATGTCGATTGGTAATTTGCTCAATATCGGCTTTGAGAAGCAATTCTTGCTTGGAAACAACCTCGTTACCGACTATTCTCAGGTGTTAGACCTGTATTCACTTAAATACGGACTGGGCATGGCGAGATATTCCTATGGTACAGCGATCAATATATTCAACTCAGTGATCAGTGTAATTCTACTGTTTACGATTAATGGAATCTTTAAACGTACAACAAAAGAGAGCCTTCTGTAACACAGAGGGCCCTTCAACCCAATCGTGGCAGCAAATTGCCCTTTTCATGAAAGGAGAGCGTTACCGTGGGAGAATCAGCTATCACCAGAAAGTCATGGTCAGACAGGATCTTTGATTTCTTTGTATATTTTGTAATCCTGTTTGTGGTTGTAATCACGATTTATCCGTTTTTGAACGTGCTTGCCATCTCACTGAATGATTCAGTGGACAGTGTGCGCGGTGGAGTGACCATCTATCCCCGCCAGTTTACTTGGGACAATTACTTGAAAATCTTCACCTTCTCGGGATTAATCACCGGGTTTAAAATATCCGCTTTGCGGACAGTTGTTGGAACTTTATTCGGACTGATCAGTGCCTCGATGCTGGCGTTTACGATCAGCCGCCCTGACTTTGCAGGCCGTAAATTCGTTTCCACATTCTTGGCAATGACCATGTATATCTCTGGAGGAATGATTCCTATATACATGCTGATCAAGGATCTGCATATGATGAACAGCTTTGCAGTTTATGTCCTACCTGGATTGGTCAGTGCTTTTAACGTTTTCGTTATCCGCTCCTTTATCGACGGTCTGCCTTATGCGCTGCAGGAATCAGCGAAGCTGGATGGAGCCAATGACTTTACTATCTACTTCCGGGTCATTTTGCCACTGATGAAACCAGCGTTAGCAACAATTGCGCTGTTCCTAGCAGTAGGTCAATGGAATGCTTGGTTGGATACTTATCTGTACAATGGTTCAAGCCCTAACTTAACCACATTACAGTTTGAATTGATGAAGGTTCTACAGACCACAACCAGTGGTAACGGAGGCGACTACCGCTCCAACATTGCTTCGCTGGCTTCCAATCAGGTCTCGCCGGAGTCGCTCAAAATGGCGATTACGATTGTCGTAACCGTACCGATTCTGTTGGTTTATCCGTTCATTCAGAAGTATTTTGTTAAAGGTATGACACTTGGTGCTGTGAAGAGCTAATCACAGTTCAACGGGGGGAGCTTAGTCTCCCCTATGCTTAAAACCTATTGTGTATCCGTTTTCTTTTGGCAAGCTGGGTAAAGTATTAACAGGTCTTCACCTGTGATACGATAGATAAACAATTTTAAGGAGGGTTTATTTAATGGGAAGTAATAGAAAGATAAAAGCCAAAGCTACGGCATTAACGCTCACTTCTATTATGCTGCTCGGTGTGCTTGCAGGCTGCGGCGGTAACAATGGCAACAATGGTAATGCTGCAGCTGGAAATACAGGCGGCAACGCAACTAATGCTGGAAATGCGACCAATGCGGCTGAGGATATTTCCCCGCTCACGATGACCTTCTTCAGTGCAGACCCTAACCCGAACTGGACAGGTATGCAAGATGAAGTTGGTAAAGTGATTACGGAAAAAACGGGAGTAACCCTAAATGCTGAATATGCAGTTGGTGATCCTCAACAAAAAGTAGCCTTGATCGCAGCGAGCGGCGAATATCCGGATTTGATCAGTGCTAAGACTGATGTCAGCAAGCTGGTAGATGCAGGCGCAATGCTTGATCTAACAGACCTGATTGAAAAATATGCTCCGAATATCAAAAAAGTATTGGGCGAAGAAGGCATGAAACGTTCACGTTACAGTGACGATGATCATGCGATTTATGCCATCCCTACTTATGCAGGTGTGGACAACAAATATTTTGATGCTGGTGGGGGATTTGAACTACAGCACCGTGCTGTTAAAGAAGCTGGATATCCTGCAATCAAAACTGTTCAAGATTATGAGAACGTAATCAAGGCTTACCTGGAAAAACATCCTACCGATGAAAATGGTAACAAAAACATCGGCCTGACTCTGAATGCAGACGATTGGTACATGTACATTACAGTAACTAACCCAGCATTTATTACTACTGGTTCTCCTGACGATGGTGAATATGCGATTGATATCGACACCCAAGAAGTAACTTATCACTTCCGTCGTCCGGCTGAAAAAGAATATTTCCGCTGGCTCAACCACATGAACGATATCGGATTGCTTGATCCAGAAAGTTTCGTTCAAAAGTATGATCAGTACAAAGCTAAAATTGCTACCGGCCGCGTTATTGGTTTGATTGACCAAGACTGGGGTTATGGCGATGGAGAAAGAGCATTGAAAGCTGAAGGCAAGCTGGATCAAGGCTATGGACACTATCCTGTAACCTTGTCTGAGGAGTACAAAGAAACCTCCTTCTGGCCTACAGGCTTCATGGGTGGTAACGGAATTGGGATCAGCGTAGATGCTAAAGATCCAGTTCGTGCGATTAAATTCCTGGACTACCTAGCTTCCGACGAAGGTCAAGTATTGGTTAACTGGGGTATTGAAGGCAAACACTACAATGTTGTTGATGGCAAACGTGTCATTCCTGAAGATGTGAACGACCGTAAATATAATGACACTACCAACTTCCAAAAAGAAACTGGTTTGGGTAATGTCGGATCAAACTATGCATTGCTGAGCGCTCACTATGGCGACGGTGTATTGGATCCATCTGGTAACTACTACACAACTCGTTTCCCTGAGCAAGTAACTGTAGGTTACAATGCGGTTGAAAAAGAAACACTTGCTGCTTACAAAGCAACAACTTGGAAAGACCTCTTCCCAAGTGAAGATGAGTTCAAAGTTAAACCTTGGGGCGCAGCATGGAACATCACGATTCCTGGGGATAGCGAAATTGTCGTTCTTGACAACAAGCTGAAGGATATCAGTTGGAAACGGATCCCAGAAGCAATCTTGTCTAAACCAGCTGATTTCGATAAAGTTTGGGATGCTTACATGGCTGAGCTTGATAAAGCTGGTGTAACGAAAGCTGAAGATTTGCGTGAAGAGCTGGTTAAACAACGCGTGAAACTTTGGAATGATTAATTATTAAATTTCGTCTAATCCAATAAAAGCATGAAGATGGCGGGAAGTCCGAACGAAAGTCCGGGCCTCCCGCTGATTGCTTTTCACCGGTCATAACAGGACAGGAGGAATATACATGGGAGAGAGCAAGAACTCCGGACGGCATGAGTTATGGTACAAGCAGCCGGCGGCTGTATGGGAAGAGGCGCTGCCCGTAGGTAACGGGAGGCTGGGCGGCATGGTCTTTGGTGGAATCGAAGAAGAACGGATTCAATTAAATGAAGACACTCTATGGTCAGGTTTCCCGCGGGATAAAGCCAACTATGAGGCACTGCGGCATTTGGCTCCAGCTAAACAGCTAGTTGCAGAGGGGAAATACAAGGAAGCAGAAGCACTGGTGGACGCCAAAATGTTAGGCAGCCGGACGGAATCCTATCAACCGCTTGGAGATTTGCGATTGAAGTTTAATTTTGCAGGTCCTGTAGAGGATTACCGGAGAGAGCTTGATCTGGATCAGGCGTTGGCTACGGTATCCTATACTGCCGGTGGTGTAAGGATCGTACGTGAAGTATTGGCCAGCAGACCGGATGACATTATAGCTCTTCATATCCGTGCTGAGGGGGGGGAGGGCCAAGCTACTCTGCCAGATTTCTGGGCGGATCTGGCATCACCACATCCTTTCAACTCGGAGATTACTCCGGATGGCATGCTGATTATGACTGGCCGTGCCCCGTCGCATGTGGCTGATAACTACGTAGGGGATCACCCGCGTGCCGTATTATATGAAGAGGGGCTTGGCATAAGTTTTGCTGCGGTTATGGAGATCCAGACGGAAGGTGGGACTTGTGTAGCGGAGAACGGCTCGCTGTTGATTTCTGGCGCGCACTCCATTACCCTTCGTCTGGCTGCGGCAACCGATTATGCCGGGTATGACCGGATGCCGGGAAGCGGTGGCAAGCTGCCAGCGGAGTTGTGCCTAGTGCAGTTAGCTTCAGCCTCTAAAGGATACGCAGAGCTTAAGCAGCGCCACTTAGAGGATCATCAATCCTTGTTCCACCGTGTGGAGTTGACGCTTGCATCTGCTGCTTCCCGAGGAGAGCTTCCGACTGATGAGCGCCTGGTACAATACCGCGAAGGACAGGCAGATCCTGAACTGGAAGCGTTGCTGTTCCAGTATGGCCGCTACCTGATGATTGCTGGCTCACGGCCGGGGACGCAAGCTCTGAATCTGCAGGGCATTTGGAATCCCTATATTCAGCCACCATGGAACAGCAATTATACGACAAATATAAACACCGAAATGAATTATTGGCCAGCCGAGTTATGCGGATTGGGCGAATGCCATGAACCTTTAATAGATTTTATCACGGAGCTTAGCGTGGCTGGCAGCCGTACAGCGAGTATTCATTATGCCGCACGTGGCTGGACAGTACACCATAATACCGATTTGTGGCGGATGACTTCTCCATCAGACGGTAAGGCGATGTGGGCTTTTTGGCCGATGGGCGGGGTATGGCTCTCTCGCCATCTATGGGAGCGTTACGCTTTTCGTCCAGATGAGGACTATTTGCGCACAGCTTATCCCATATTAAAGGGAGCCGCATTGTTTTGTCTGGATTGGCTAGTAGAGCTGCCTGATGGAAGATGGACCACAGGTCTGTCTACCTCGCCAGAGAATGTATTTCTGACTGCTGACGGCACACCATGCAGTGTCTCGGCTGGCTCAGCTATGGATTTATCGCTTATCGCTGAGTTGTTCAAGCACTGCATTCAGGCTGCTGATATTTTAAATACCGATGTAGAGCTGCGTCAGGAGCTTATGCAGAAACAGAAACAGCTTGCCCACCAAGGGATCGCACCGGACGGAACTGTCCGCGAATGGAATGAGGATTTTGCTGAACAAGAGCCTGGGCATCGTCATGTTTCTCATTTGTATGACCTGTATCCTGGGAACGTAATTAGCCCTTCCCCCACACCAGAGCTAGCGGAGGCGACAGCCTTAACACTGAAGAAACGCATAGAACACGGAGGTGGCCATACAGGCTGGAGCGCAGCATGGTTGCTTAATCTTTATGCGCGTCTGAAGGATGGCGAGAGTGCGGTTAGCTGTCTACGTCGCATTTTGCAAGATTCCAGTTTGCCGAACCTGTTCGGAAATCATCCTCCGTTTCAGATTGATGGGAACTTCGGCACTACAGCCGGAATAGCAGAAATGCTTTTGCAGAGTCATCAGGAGGGTCTGGAACTATTACCTGCTCTTCCAGAGGAATGGTCTGAAGGCAGCGTGAAAGGGTTGGTGGCACGTGGTGGCTTTGTCATGACTATAGAATGGAGCGGGGGCTGTTTAACTAGGGCAGAGGTTACCTCGACTCATGGCCGATCCTGCAGAATTGTTCAACACCAGCCTTTGCTCATTCAAAAACCGGATGGTACACAGATTGAAGGAGCGGGGCTGGAATTTGAAACAGTAATAGGAGAGACCTATATCATTACACCCCTAAAGAAATAATTCATATTGATCTGGCTTAGAGGCTGTTCTCAGAGTAGAATTATTCTACAGAGAACAGTCTTTTTTTGCCCAAGTCTTCATTATCTATTAAATGGAGGGTTTTGAATAAGTCTGTAGGAGCCGGAGGATCAGAATAATTATGTGGAAAAAACGCTTCACGTTGGCAAAAGTCATTCTTGGAGGAGTGATTATTTGCGCAGCCATTCCCCCGACATTGTATTGGACCTGGGGGCATGCTTATGCGGCCACGACTTCACCGACCGTTCGTTCTGTGAGTGAAATTGCCCAGAAGCTAACCGGTGCGATGAATAATCGTAGAGAGACTATCACTTTTACTTATGAGGGGAAAACCTCGAATTTAAAAACACAGATACAAACGGGTCTAGATCAAGCGATGAATAGCGATCCCTATTTGTATTACATCATAGACAGCTACGGATACACTTATCGAGGGAGCAAAAGTTCTGTAAAGGTTACGGTAGAAGTGAAATACTTGGAAACGCTGGAGCAGACCGCTTTTGTGAACAAAGAAGTAAAGGCAACGCTCAAGAAGATCATTACACCGGGCATGAATAATCATCAGAAGGTTAAGGCTATCCACGACTGGGTGGTGCTGCGTCTGAAGTATGATACCTCTTATCGTAAATATACGGCTTATGAAGGCCTGAAGAGTAACAGTGCCGTTTGCCAAGGGTATTCGCTGTTGACCTATAAGCTGCTCAAGGAAGCGGGATTCAGTAATAAAATCGTCGAGGGCACTGCAAAACAGCCGGGAGGACGCAGCCAGTCTCATGCTTGGAATCTAGTGCTGCTCGAAGGGAGATGGTATCATCTCGACACAACTTGGGATGACCCGACACCTGATAAAGCCGGCGTAGTAAGCACCGCGTATTACTTGAAGACGGATGCACAAATGCGTCAGGACCATAGCTGGACGAAGTCTTATCCGGCAGCTTCGGTTGCCTATTATAAGACCTTGTCAGCACTTGTAGAGCGTGGAGGACAGAGCGCCGGGGTGTATAAGCAGCTTCAGAAGGACCTTAATTATGAGCTGTATGCCGAGGAACGGATTGTACGTTCAGCAGCAGATTTAATTCAGCTGGCGAATAAGGCTGTCTCTTCAGGAGAGGGATCTTTATTATTCCGTTATGACGGTAGTGGAACCCAGCTGAAGAATGATCTACAGGAGTTATATAAACTTGGACTAGAGGAAGTGTCTTATTCTAGCACTTCTTTTGATAATACGGGTGATCTAAAAGTGTATGTGACTTGGGAATAGGCAAAGGGCTAAGTAAAATCAGGAGTTGAATATACTAGATTGATTTATATAAAAAGGGATATCCCGCAGCCTTTCAGGCTTCTGGATATCCCTTTTTGAGGAGTCTATTTATTCTGGGTGAGTACTAAGATCGCATTTATCCAAAGGAATAATATTACTCTTGCGGAAGAAGCGATAGCCGGCCCAAATCAAGACGAATAATGGCAGGCTGATATAGGAAACGGCAATACCGTACCAGTCGATGTTTCCACCTGAGAAGGCACCCATATTCTGGCCAAGGATGGCTACCGTACAAAGTACTAAGGCAAATATAGGCCCAAACGGGAACCATCTAGCCCGGTAAGGCAGCTCATCAAGGGAATGACCTTGAGCTATAAAGGCGCGTCTGAAACGATAATGGCAGACAGCGATGCCGAGCCAGTTAATAAATCCACACATACCGGAAGCATTAAGCAACCAGTTGTATACAGCACCATCACCAAAGAATGATGCTAAAAAGGCTAACATACCCACGGCTGTGGTCACGAGCAAAGCACCAACAGGAACACCGCGGCGATTAAGCTTGCCTAGAGCACGTGGAGCCATTCCATCCTTAGCCATAGCGTACAGGACGCGGGTGGAGGCGTACATTCCCGAGTTCCCGGCTGACAATACGGAGCTGAGAATGACAGCATTCATGACGGATGCGGCAATAGCAAGTCCTGCTTTATTAAATACGATCGTAAACGGACTGACTCCGATATCATCAATACCACCGCGCAGCAGATCTGGATTCGTGTAAGGAATCAGCATTCCGATTACTAGTATAGCGAGGATATAAAAGATTAATATACGCCAGAAGACTTGGCGAATAGCAATAGGTACGTTACGGCGAGGGTTCTCACTCTCACCTGCTGCAACACCGATTAGCTCGGTGCCTTGGAAGGAGAATCCCGCAGCCATAAAGACACCGACGAAAGCGAAGAAGCCACCGTGGAACGAGCTGCCCCCGATCTGGAAATTGCTGAAGCCTACGGCTTTTCCGCCCATGATTCCGAAAATCATCAAAACTCCGACAATAAGGAAGGCGATAACAGTAATAATTTTGATAATGGCAAACCAATATTCTGATTCTCCGTATCCACGAGCAGACAGGAAATTAAGACCGAACATCAGCAGCAGGAACACGAGACTCCAGAGAAAGGAGGGACTGTCCGGGAACCAATATTTAATAATGACGGTGGCGGCAGACAATTCTGCTGCAATCGTAACCGCCCAGTTATACCAGAAGTTCCAGCCGATGGCGAACCCAAAAGCGGGGCTGACGAAACGCGTGCCGTAAGTGCTGAATGAGCCGGAATCCGGTAAATAGGTAGCGAGCTCTCCCAGACTGGTCATGAGGAAATAAACCATAACACCAACAGCCGTATAGGCTAGAAGTGCTCCACCGGGTCCGGCTGAAGCGATAGCGCCACCACTGGCCAGGAAGAGTCCAGTACCAATAGATCCTCCAAGCGCAATCATAGTCAAATGCCTTGCTTTAAATGATTTTTTTAGCTCAGGCGGGTTACCTACGTTGCCTTGTGCTAGATTTTGCTGCTTGCCCTGCATGATTTGACACTCCTTATGATCTAATCTTTCAATTCATGAACGGGGAGTGCTGAGCTGCTTCCTCCCGCAGAGCGGGAGAGTGTATTTGGTGGTCTCCATAAGGTTATGGACAAACACTAAATATACAAATTCTGTAAACGCAAAGAAACCGCAGACTATATCTGCGGTTTCCATCTATACAGCTCCGCATCATACTCCCTGTGAAGATAGCGCAACACATTATGACCTGCTGCTATGCAGGTTATACAATGTGACAGTTCCGTGCCTTTCGGCAACGGCCCCAGCCTGCACCGCTGTAAGAGCGACAGTGCAGACTTCGGCAGATATTCCTTTCGACGCGATTCATAGACGGCTCTAACGTCTCCACGCGCGTACTCTTTATATCCGCGACCTCTACCTCATCTTAGTATGACGAGGCTATCTTTACTTCATTCATTTATAAACAACAGGAATTAGTATAAAGCAAGTTCGCAAGTCAAGCAATGACAAAATCCGGTAGGGAATGTTAGCTGCGACGACGCTCTGACATTTGCTGCCAAACGGTACCCGCCGCTGCTTCACCGGAAGCGATACGTTCCAAAGCCATTTTGGCCTGAAGTCCAACCTCGAATTCCGGATCTTCCGCCGCAACTGACAGCGCTTCTTGGGCATCGGATGTGCCCACCTCATAGAGGAAACGAGCTGCGCGCCAGCGGACAAGCTTGCTCTTATCTGTCAGTGCTGCCGTCATCACTGGCGTGGCGGCAGGATCGCCGATGTCGGACAGCGTATCGCCTGCCGTACGTCTCACGGCTGGCGCGCTGTCTGCCATCGCCTCATAGAGCAGCTCCATCGCTTCAGGCGTGCGAAGGTCGCCTAGATACACGACCGCAAGCCTGCGAATATGCAGCTTGGGATCGTGCAGCGCCGCCTTAAGCTCCGGCAGGAGCTCCGCCGTCGGCGTAAGATCCTCCAGCGCGGCGTAACGCACGCGCCAATCCTCATGCTTCAGGTCTCGCAGCAGCTCATCCTGACTGCGGGTTCGTCTCTGCTCGACGAACTCGCCTTCGGCGCCGTGCGCAATGGCTTGCTGCACGAGAGAGTCGAGGCGTTCCTGCGGATACGCCGCTTCGACCTCTTGCTCCACCTCGCGTGCAATCTCCGCGGGCTCGCCATAACGCACGCCGTAATCAGTGAGCTTACGCTCTTTAATCATCACGGCGCTAGCCACATCCATAACCGCCTTCGTGAAGCGGTTTGCTAAGGAGATGCGCTCTTCATTCGCGCCGGTCTTAACGCGGATTTGCAGCGGAATTCCGCGGAACATCTGGACGAAGACTTGAGCTTCGCCGAAATGAGCGCCAGCGTTCTCATCGGCAAGATTCCAATCGTCATTTAAGCCTTCGCTGTTGCCGAAGCGGTTCTGAACTTCTCTTAGAATCGCTGCCCAATCCGCATTGCCCTTGCGTTCGAGCGCTGCAAAGTCAGCAGCATGATAGATGCTAATAACGCCCGGTATCGTTAACATTTCGCGTGCCCAGGCAGGTGCGGAACGTTCACTTTCTGGTGTATAGGTTCTGCGAATTCCAGGTTCCAGACTTTCGTCCAAATGAAGCTTCATCGTATTTGGACTTGGAGTCGGTTCAATAAAAGTAATCTTCATACGTAGCTCCCCCTTGAACGGTATATGCACCGCCATACTTTATACACATATTATCTCATTTCTGGCGTGAAACACAAAAGGGTACTTAGATATTTTGCGGAAAAAGGGCGCACCATTACCAAGTAACTTGTATATTTTGCAAAATACTCTGCCGTTCAATATAGTTGTATTATATTCGCTAAAGTAAAGCATGCTCGGCAAACTTCTAAAGATGAGGTGCTCTATGGCTAAATTTCGCTACAATAACCTCGACAATGTGAGTACCGATAAAACACTTAAAGAGTTTCGTAAGTGGCGGGAGGAACGTCGACGGAAGAAAAAAGATTATTCATATGTAGTGCCAAGTACGCCGCCGAGGTTAGCTTATCTGGCGGAGAATCGCCTGGAGACCACCATTACGTGGATTGGGCATTCAACGTTTTTCCTTCAATATGAAGGGATGAATATCATTACTGATCCAATCTGGGCGAGAAGACTGGGCTTTGAGAAAAGATTGGGGCAACCCGGGATTCCGCTCAGCGAAGTGCCTCCCATTGACCTGATTCTGATCTCGCACTCTCATTATGACCACTTGCATATGGCTTCTATCCGTAAATTATATAGAGCAGGGACAACCCTTGTTGTTCCTATAGGCTTGAAACGAAAGATGCTCCGCAAAGGATTTCATAACTGCATAGAAATGGAATGGTGGCAGGAAAATACGCTAGGTAAAATTAAGCTTACCTTCGTGCCGACTCAGCACTGGACGCGGAGAACGCCTTGGGACACGAATACTTCTCATTGGGGAGGATACATTCTGCAGCCGATCGAATCGGATAGCGACAAGCTGCCCCCTAACCTGTATTTCGCAGGAGATAGCGGTTATTTTCCGGGTTTTAAGGAGATTGGGAGCCGCTATAAGCTTCATGTTGCACTCATGCCGATTGGAGCTTATGAACCGGAGTGGTTCATGACCTCGCAGCATGTAACCCCTGAAGAGGCTATACAAGCATTTGTAGATGTTGGAGCGGAGACCATGATTCCGATGCATTACGGCACCTATAGACTTGCTGATGATACGGCCCGGGAAGCGCTGGATCGGATGGAAAGTGCCCGGCTTAAACAGGGTATTTCTGAAGAACGAATCCGTACGCTCAGCTATGGCGAAACGCTTATTATACAACCCGAGAATCGCATAACTGGACAATAATTGAAAAAATTCCTCCTAACTGGCGACCTCTGTACAGCAGCTGGAATAACTTTAGTATTGGAGAGAACAGCTGAAAAGGCTATTTTACGGGCTTTTTGCTCTCTATTTATGCTATAATGAGCCGAAACCCTAAGTGAAAAGGATGGTAATGCGTAATGATTAGCACAAGCGGCGTAACACTCCGCTACGGAAAACGCGCTCTCTTTGAAGATGTAAACATAAAATTCACCCCTGGTAACTGCTACGGTTTGATTGGTGCCAATGGTGCCGGTAAATCAACCTTTCTGAAAATTCTGTCTGGTGAGATCGAAGCAAATACCGGTGAGGTACATGTTACACCGGGCGAACGTCTCGCAGTACTCAAACAGAACCATTTTGAGTATGATGAATTCCCGGTACTTGAGACCGTAATTATGGGTCATACACGTCTTTATGAAATTATGAAAGAAAAGGACGCGCTTTATGCGAAGTCCGATTTCACAGAAGCGGATGGCCTGCGTGCAGGGGAGCTTGAAGGTGAGTTCGCTGAGCTTAACGGCTGGGATGCTGAGCCAGATGCAGCTGCCATGCTGATTGGTCTCGGAATTATGCGTGAACTGCATGACAAAAAAATGGCCGAACTGAGCGGCAATGAAAAGGTACGGGTACTCTTGGCGCAAGCCTTGTTTGGCCGTCCAAATAACCTGCTGCTAGATGAGCCTACCAACCACTTGGATCTCGAATCTATTGGCTGGTTAGAGAATTTCCTCATGGACTATGAAGGTACTGTTATCGTCGTATCCCATGACCGTCACTTCCTGAATAAAGTATGTACGCATATTGCGGATATTGATTTTGGCAAAATCCAGATGTACGTCGGCAACTACGACTTCTGGTATGAGTCCAGTCAGCTTGCGCAAGCTTTGCAGCGTGATTCGAACAAGAAGAAGGAAGATAAAATCAAGGAATTGCAGGCATTTATCCAGCGTTTCTCGGCCAATGCTTCCAAGTCTAAACAAGCGACATCACGTAAGAAGCAACTTGAGAAAATTACACTGGACGACATTCGTCCGTCCAACCGTAAATATCCGTTCCTTAACTTCAAACCAGAACGTGAAGCGGGTAAACAATTGCTGACAGTCAGCGGATTGTCCAAAGCGGTTGAAGGTGAAAAGCTTCTTGATGAAATTAGCTTTGTAGTAAATAAAGGGGATAAGATTGCTTTTGTAGGCCCTTACTCCCAGCCTAAATCACTGCTGTTTGATGTGATCATGGGTGAGCAAGAAGCGGATGCGGGCGAATATACATGGGGAGTAACTACAACTCAAGCGTATTTCCCGAAAGACAACTCCAGCTATTTCGATGGTGTGGAAATGAATCTTGTAGAATGGCTACGCCAGTATTCTAAAGATCAGGACGAAACTTTCCTGCGTGGATTCTTGGGCCGTATGTTGTTCGCCGGAGAAGAAGCACTGAAGAAAGCAAGTGTGCTGTCCGGGGGCGAGAAGGTTCGCTGTATGCTGGCCAAAATGATGCTCAACGGCGCGAACGTGCTTGTGTTCGATGAACCAACCAATCACTTGGATCTGGAATCCATCACGGCACTGAATAACGGGCTGATCGATTTCGATGGCACGATTCTATTCACTTCCCATGACCATCAGTTCATCCAAACCATTGCTAACCGCATCATCGAGATTACACCTACAGGTGTAATTGACCGCTCCATGAGCTACGATGAATATTTGGAGAATCCAGAAATTAAGGAAATGCGCCAGCGCATGTATCCTGTAGAAGTATAATATTTAATTTCCGCTATGCGGAAGGAACCCATGAAGCAGCTACTCTAATCCTTTTAGGATCAGGGTAGCTGTCTTTATAATTTCGATTTTGAAAAGTTATTAACAAGTAGAATTCTACGGGGAGTATACGCGGGGCTTCTAAGACGGGAGTCTTTAGCCCTTGAGTTTTCCAAAGCGCATGTTTTCAGCTGACTAATCGTACAATAAAGAGAATCAGTTATGAATTTGAAGAGTTCTAATCCATCCTATCAGGCAGGACGAACGTATAAACGGCTGCGTTTCCCCGAGGGATTCGCAGCCGTTTATGTTTAAATATAAGTAAATACTAAGATCCGCCAGTACGACGGCGTTGGTTGTTAGGCTTTTTGTTATTTTGGCTTTTTAGCGGTTTGGCGGAACCAGCCTGAAATGTGGATCCAGGTTTGGAGGAAGATTGTTGTTTCTTCTGCTCCAGTTTTTTACGGATAGCTTCCGCTAAGTTGATTTTTCCTTTATCGTTGCTTTCGCTCATTATGATAACCTCCTTCGAAGCAAGTCCTTACACTTTATTCTAATTGTTTTTAAATGCTGCCACAAGGGCAAGAATAATTGAAAGAATTCTTTTCCGTATTTTAAATAATCGGGGAAAAAGAGGGGGAGCCAAGATGACTGATATTTACGAAGATATACGTAAAGGGGAACGAGGAGCTTGGGTTAGCATAGCGGCTTACCTCATCCTATCATCATTCAAGCTGGTTTGCGGTTATTTATTTGCATCTAGCGCACTCGTAGCGGACGGGGTCAACAATTTAACAGATATCGTGGCATCCATAGCTGTGCTGGTGGGTTTACGGATTTCGCGGAAGCCACCTGACTCTGACCACGCTTATGGGCATTTCCGCGCAGAGACCGTAGCGGCGTTGTTGGCTTCTTTTATCATGGCGGTAGTGGGCATTCAAGTGATTGTAGAGGCGGTGCGGTCCTTTTTCGATCGTACAAAAGAAACGCCACAGCTCTGGTCGGCAGGGGTGGCTATTGTATGTGCAGTGGCTATGATGGGAGTATATATATATAACAAAAGACTGGCCAAGCAAATTAACAGTGGGGCACTTATGGCAGCGGCTAAGGATAATTTTTCTGATGCTATGGTCAGTGTTGGAGCCGCAGTTGGGATTGTAGGCGCACAGTTTGGTTTGCCATGGATTGATTCCGCAGCGGCTGTTCTTGTCGGACTCATTATCTCCAAGACTGCTTGGGATATTTTTCGTGATTCGACCTATCGGCTTACCGATGGCTTTGATGAAGATAAATTGATGGATCTACGCAGTACGATTGCTCGAACGCCGGGAGTAGAAGAGATTAAAGATGTGAAGGCACGGGTTCATGGTAATCATGTGCATGTGGATGTTGTAGTGGAGGTGGATGCGAATATTTCTGTGACGGAAGGTCATGGAATAAGTGATTCCATCGAAGAAAGAATGAGCAAAATGCATAATATTATGAATGTGCAGGTGCACGTGGAACCTAAAAAATAAATTAAAAATGCTATATTAAGGGAAAAACACACATATTCAAGGAGAAATCAAGACTTTAGACCTGTATGTTACCATAAAGTGGCATGATTATATGTGAAATTTGGAGCATGTTCCAAATCCCGGGCAAGCCTATAATGAGGGCATAAAGGAATAATGTAGTACAATCCTTTATTGAAATCTCATCATGGAATTTGGGGGAACGTATGATCAAATCACATAAGCAAATTACAGCATCTTTGTTAGTATCTGCTGCAATTGTTGCAGGTTTAGGAGTATCTGCTCCTGGACAAGCAGCGGCAGCCTCAAGTTCATCTAATTCAGTTACAGCAGCTTCAGCCGTTCAAACAGGTGTGATCGAGGCTAGTGTTCGCCTTCGCAGCACCCCTTCTACTGACGGAGAAATAGTGAAGTACTTGCAAAAGGGAGATCAAGTGCAGATCCTTTCGCAGCCTAACAGCTATTGGTATCAAGTAAAAACGGCTGATGGTTCAGTGGGTTATACAAGTGCAGGAGATAAGTATATCAGCGTATCCTCTGCTTCAGTAACGACACCATCGGCACAAACTGGCACCATTAAGTATGGTGTGAATCTTCGGGTTTCACCTTCAACAAGCGGAAAAGTAATGAAGCTTTTGAATAAGGGAGAAAAAGTAGAAGTTCTGGCACAGCCTAACAGTTACTGGTATCAAGTTAAAGCGGCGGATGGTAGCATCGGATATATAAGTTCAAGTGATCAATATAGTACACTTTCAGGAAACGGTGGGGGATCTGGAACGGTAACGCCTACACCAACACCTACACCTACACCCAATCCGCCTATAACAACACCGGGGGCTTCAGCCCAAATCGAACGGGTAATTGCTGCAGGCATGGGATATCTAGGAACGCCTTATGAGTATGGCTCCAGCAGAAATGATACAAGAACCTTTGACTGCTCGGACTTCATCCGGCAAATTTTTATGGATGCTGCGAATCTCAAACTGCCGGCGGATTCCCGTCAACAAGGAGATTGGGTGAAGTCGAATAGTACGATGGTTACGTCTATTTCCAATTTGAAGCGCGGCGACTTAATGTTCTTTATGGATTATAAGGGAAATTCTGCTTCTGCTTATGAGGGAATCGACAAATCTACAGCTAGAATATCGCATGTTGCTATGTATCTAGGAGATGGACAAGTTCTACAAACTTATTCCGTAGCTTCAGGCGGGGTAAGAGTAGATAAACTAAGCGCTTCTTGGATGAATCGTTTTCTCTACGGAGGTTCGGTCATTCGCTAAATATATGAAAAATGCAGGAAGCGACAGCATCGCATGTTTGTGACGGGTGAACGATGGCGGGCGTACGCGCAAGAGGGCTATCCTTTTAGTAGAATTCTCTACTGAGGGGGTAGCTCTTCCTGTTTTATCTGTTCAGAATATGTACTCTCCACATAAAAAAAGGGCAGTACCATCGGCCATTTTCTTGGCTCTTGGGACACCCTTTTTTCGCATATTGATAATTAAGGTAAGATCACGTTGGCTGTTACAGGAACCTTAACCCATGCTTTTCCTAACCAAGTGTAAATTTCTCTCCATTCATTACCCCAAGTGTCCGAAATAACTTCACCTGTTGTATCAAGAGTCTGAACGCCAAGCCAGCCTGCTGGAATTATACCTCCGACGGAAAAGTAGAAAGGTGTTTTCTCGGTCAGCACTATTTGTGGTGTTGCTGGAATCATATCCGCTGGAGTGATAATTGTTTCAAAAGAATTGCTGTAAGTGCTTCCAGTTACGGTTGCAGGATCCGTAGTAGTGTTAGTTACTTCAGCTGCTGAAGCTGTAGCAGCAATGGAAGCCATAAGACCTAAGGCTACTGTAAGGCTGGCGATTTTTTTCATGTTTGGTTCCTCCTAGTGGGGGTTGGATGTATTTTTTTCCAAAAGCGCTGTTTGCTAATATGCTAGTAAACGTAAATGATGCGTGATGAACCACCCATCCAACATTTCTTATTTTCTCAAGTGACATCCGTGCAGGAATGACCTATACTTTCTGCATGATGAATAAGATATATGGATAGATATGGGAGGGATGCGACAGTCACACCATTAAAATGAGGGGCTACTACATAGATCTACCTCTGCGTCCCGTGAAGAGAGAAATTACAAACAGAACCAGGAAGACGAAGAACAGGATCTTAGCAAGACCAGCGGCGGCGGCTACAAGGTTGAAGAAACCAAAGATTCCGGCGATTACTGCGACTACAAGTAGTATTGCGGACCATTTTAACATTACATATCACCTATCCTTTTTTGATTAATGTAGTCATTGTATAAACGGGGACTTTGATTTTGAAACAAAAGGGAAGAGGGACTCTTGACAAGACTCGACAAGATGTTTCGGCTTATGGGACCAGGGGTAACTATGCAGTATACAAGGCTGATTAGCCGATATTTATGAGATATGGAAGGGGTTATGAATATGATCATTGAACTTAGTGTAGCTCTCGTTGCAATTGCATTCGCAGTACTTGTTTTCTTTTTAATTAAAACCTTAAAGTCGGCAAAGGATTCACTCGACAAAGTCAGCCAAACCTTGGTGGAAGTACAGAAGACGATGGATGAGCTTACTTATGAAGTGAAAACGACGGTCAGACACGCAAATGAAATCACTGCCGATGTACAGCATAAGATTCAAAAGATTGACCCAGTTATCGATTCTGTCAAGAATCTGGGTGATGTTATGAATGAGCTAACCTTAACAGTCAAACAAGTGTCAGTCACAGTGATCGAGAAATATCGTAAATCGCGTGAGCTGAAGGAGAAAAGTAAGGAAGTATCTATAAAAGAAGCTCCTCTAACTCCTGCTGAAGAACGTACTGTTAACTCCTATGATGCCATATATACTGAGAAGTCACCGGGAAAAATAGCTACAGTGCTAAAAGGTGTAGACGTAGCTGCAACTCTTTGGAAGAAATTTCGTCATTAAGCATAAGATAGTAAAGCTTCTGTAATCGGTGGCTGCAGATAAGAAAGGTGGGACACAACATGAACATGATGATCCTTTTATTTGGTCTTCTTTTCCCATACTTTGATGCGTCTCCACAGTTGGCGCCTATCGCTACTTTTATTGAACAACCTAAGTCGGTTCTCGCATTTGAACATGCTTCAGAATCCAGCCCATATATCAATGACTTTGATTCTCTGCAAGGTGTTGCTTTATATGCCACAAAGGAAGAAATGTTTCTGGCCAAAGGCAATCCGCTTGCGGTGACAAATGATCCATTACAAGAGACGGTGGAGTACCACTACGCAGATGTGACAGTGGGTGTGGGCGAGGGGATGGTACTTTATGTACATGTTTCACCTCCGCAAGCACGGCAGTTTGGTTTACATGTAGATGGTGTAGAAATCGATCCTGTAAGAGATAATTTGCAAGATACTTTGGGCAAACCGTATTTTATAGCTGAAGATGGGGATGTATATATGAGAGGGAATAATGCACTCAAAATATATCGAAATTTGGCGGGTGAATTTGAAGGAATTGATTTATTTGATAGTATTTCTTCCTAATGTGTTTCATATTTGAGCAAATTGGTTAATAAACATAGGCTGTCTTTAGAATAGAGTAACCTCCAGAACCACTAGGTATAGTGGGGCTGGAGGTTACTTTGCTGAATACGTAAATTGATCCTATGACTATATTTACATATTATGAAAATAGAAATAACACTGTAAAATAGCGTATGATATAGTTAGTAGGTTTGCAGAATTTTACGGTCGTAATACTATTCGTGTGAGGTGAAGATGATGAGAATCTTAATCGTGGATGACAATCCGACTAATGTTATCATTATCCGTGAAATCCTGAAAAAAGAAGATTACCGAAATTTCGTAACCGCATCTTCTGCTAAAGAGATGTTGGAAAGGCTTGGAATCGGTTCTGGGAGTGAAGATGGACGTCCCCGGATGTCAGATATTGATCTGATTTTACTGGATATGATGATGCCAGAAATGGATGGGATCGAAGCATGTCGTGTTGTGCAGCAATACGAACATCTTAAGGATATTCCAATAATAATGGTTACAGCTGTAGGCGATTCTAAGAAATTGGCCGAAGCGCTGGATGCAGGTGCAGTAGATTATGTTACGAAACCTATTAATAAAGTGGAGCTAATGGCCCGGATTCGGCTTGCTCTGCGGTTGAAACGTGAGAAAGATTGGCATAAAGAACGGGATCAGCGAATCCAGGAGGAGTTGAGACTGGCTGCGCTTGTGCAGAATGCTGTACTCAGCCTGCCGCTGCAGGAAGAGAATTTCGAGGTGCATGCTATCTATCAGCCTTCCTCTGAATTGGCAGGTGATTTATATGCGTGGTATCCCCTTGGGGATGGCCGATATGGCGTAATCCTCCTAGACATTATGGGACACGGTATATCATCATCTCTTTTTTGCATGTTCCTTGCGTCAGTATTAAAGGATACGGTAACTACCTATGTAGAGCCGGAAAAGGTAATTCAGGAACTCAATCGAAGGTTTAACCAACTTTATATTGAGAAAAAGCTGATTCAATACTATTTTACGACGATTTATCTTGTGATTGACACTCGTATAAAGCGTATTGACTATGTTAACGCTGGGCATCCACCTGCGCTGTTTTTTGAGGGCACAGCTAAGACTCCGGTCTTGCTGGAAAGTAATTGTCACCCTGTAGGCCTGTTTGAACGGATTGATATTCAGCCTCAGAGCTTGACCTACGAAGATGAAGGGCATTTGGTTCTCTATACAGATGGTCTGCTGGAGCTGGTTGAGGGTGAACAGGAAGAGCAGCTGAAGTTCATGATTAAGCATTTAAATGTTGAGCATGAATGGAAGGAAGAAACTATACGGGCTGCTTTTTTCAATGCTGATGTTCCTAAAGAGCGTGACGATGACAAATGTATAGTGTGGATCTCACTGAAGAAGGGAACAGAATGAGGATGAAAATAAAGGCTAAACTCTTAATTGGTTTTAGTGCGATGCTGGCGATTATGCTGGCACTTACTATGATTGGATACGATCGTTTGGATTATATGAATGGTCAGCTTGAGGGTTACCAGGATAGATATATGAAGGGGCGTTCTTCTTCAGGTATGCGTGGAGAAGTGAATGATATGGCGCGGATATTAACGACGACCATGTTAAGCGCTGATACATCAACGGTAGAATCACAAAAAAAAGAGATTGATAAAAAAATAGCTAAGGCGAATGAGCACTACGACAAAATAAAAGAATCAATGACTAGCGCTGAAGAGATGCAGATCGTTACTCAAATTGATGATTCTTATACGATCTATCTAAATTATCAGGAAAAAATATTGAAGCTGCTATCAGCTGGTTATTTCCAGAATGCCAGCACGTATTCTAACACAGAGGGACAAGCGATTCAGAATGCGGTATTAAACGCTCTGAACAGTCTCTCTGATTATAATGCCTTTATTATGAATGAAGAGAGCGCAAAAGCTAAAGATGCCTATCAAAGCTCTACTCAGATGGTCATCTTGATGATGATTGTGGGTCTACTACTTGGACTTGGAGTTGTTCTATGGATCATTCCAAGCATTACGCGGGGGCTTAACGTCGTTTCGATGATGATTACCAGCTTCGGCAACGGCAGAATTCGGGCTATAAGGCGCATCAAGGTTACTTCTAAAGATGAGATTGGTGAGGTTGCCCTTGTCTTTAAGAAAATGGCTTTAGATCTTGAAGAGAAACAGCAAATGGAACAGGCCTATGCACAGGCGCAGAATGATCAATCCTGGCTGAATGCAAATGTTGCTCAGGTGACAGAACTTCTCCGGGGAGTTAGCTCATTGGATCAGGTCTCACAGACCTTTATCAACGAGTTCACCCCTGTGCTGGGAGCCCAGTTTGGGGCAGTATATTTAAAGGATGCTAACCGTCCCGATTTTCTGCGAAGCAGTGGTTATTATGCAGTAGATAGCGATAAGAAACCAAAGGAAGGTTTTGTGATTGGAGAAGGACTCGTAGGACAAAGTGCGCTTGATATGCACCCAATCAGATTGGAGCGGGCTCCTGAAGATTATATCTCCGTGAAATCCGGCTTTGTGGATTCACAGCCAGGATATATTTCCATTCATCCGCTTATTTTTGAAGACGAGCTGCTCGGTGTAGTAGAATTCGCTTCATTCCAGCCATTTAGCAGTCTGAAAAATGATTTGCTGCAACAACTTGCGAATAATTTAAGCATTATTTTCAATAATATTAGTCGTCGTCTGATTGTAGAGAAATTACTGCGTGAGTCACAGGCACTTACGGAAGAACTGCAATGTCAGTCAGAAGAGCTGCAGACTCAGCAAGAAGAACTGCGTCGTTCCAATGAGAACTTGGAAGAGCAGACGGACGCACTTAAGCGTTCAGAAGAACTGCTGCAACGTCAGCAGGAGGAACTGGAACATTACAATACGGAACTCGTCGCCAAGACTCGTGCACTAGAGGAGCAAGTGCAGGAGGTTGAGGAGAAAAAAGATGAAATTGAGCATGCTAAGGTTCAGCTAGAGAAACAGGCTATGCAATTATCCGTGACTAGTAAGTATAAATCAGAATTTATGGCGAACATGTCCCATGAATTGCGGACGCCGCTCAACAGTCTGCTGATCTTGTCCCAGCTGCTTACCGAGAACAAGGATGGTAATTTAACGGAGAAGCAGGTTGAATTTGCCCATACGATTTATATGTCAGGTGCTGACCTGCTTAAGATGATTGATGAAATTTTAGACCTGTCCAAGGTTGATGCAGGAAAAATGGAACTGAATCATGAAGAAATTAAACTGACTGAGCTGAAAAGCTTTGTGAAGCAGAATTTTGCTCCACAGGCGCTCAAAAAAGGACTCTCCTTACGGATAGCCTTTAACGAGCCGCTGCCAGATAGCGTAATTGCCGATAGTCATCGGTTGAAGCAGGTCTTAAGAAATCTGCTTTCCAATGCCTTTAAATTTACAACCGAAGGTTTTATCGAGTTTTCAGTTAGCCCGGCAGATACTAATCTCTTGCCACTAAATCTGCCGAATGATAATGAATATATTGCTATTGCTGTGAAGGACAGTGGCATTGGTATTCCGGCTGACAAAACAGATATTGTATTCGAAGCCTTCCAGCAAGTAGACGGAACAACCAGCCGTAAATATGGAGGCACGGGCCTGGGATTGTCGATCAGCCGTGAATTGGTTCGTATAATGGGTGGAGCTATTGTGCTCGAATCCCGTGAGGGACAAGGCAGTACCTTCACTTTGTATTTGCCGGTGAAGGCAAATTACAGTAAACAACCTGCAGAAATAGAAGCTGCTGTGTCCAAAGAGGATTCAACATATGATGAATATATTGGAGACATGCTTCCAACCTTAGTGCCAGCAGCCGTTAACGTACCCCTTCCACAACTGACAATTGAGGATGACCGTGACAATTTGACGGCGAATGACAAAGTCCTGCTTATTATTGAAGATGATGAAAGCTTTGCGAAAATCTTGCTAGACATGGCTCGTGGTCGCAGATTTAAAGGCTTAGTAGCGCTTCAAGGCGATATTGGACTGCAGATGGCAAAAACCTATTTGCCAGATGCGATTATTCTCGATATACAGCTGCCTGTAATGGACGGCTGGACCATTCTTAGAGAGCTGAAAAGTGCATCTCAGACCCGTCACATTCCTGTTCATGTTATTTCAGTGAACGATGAAGTGAAGCAAGGATTGATGATGGGAGCTATGGCATATCTAAGAAAACCATCTTCAAGAGAAGCATTGGAGCGGGCTTTCTCACAAATTGAGAACTATACGTCCAGCACTGTGAAGTACCTTCTCATTGTAGAAGATGATGAGATTCAACGTCGTTCCATTATGGAATTGATTGGTCATGATGATGTAGCTATTACCGCGGTATCAACCGGCAATGAGGCACTGATGGAGCTGCGCAAGCAGAGATATGATTGTATGGTTCTGGATCTTATGCTTGGGGATATGAACGGCTTTGAACTGCTGGATCAGATTCGTGATGATGAGGAATTAAACGATCTTCCTATTATTATTTATACAGGTAAGGATTTAGATAGCAAAGAAGAGACACAGCTCCGCAAGTATGCTGAATCCATAATTATCAAGGATGTTCGTTCTCCGGAACGACTACTGGATGAGACAACGTTGTTCTTGCACCGGGTAGAAGCCAATCTTCCGGAAGATAAACGTAAAATTTTGCAGAAGCTGCATAACAAGGAAGAGTTATTCGAAGGGAAGAAAATACTGCTCGTCGATGATGATATTCGTAATGTTTTTGCACTCTCTAGTGTACTGGAAGAATACCACATGGAAGTGAAGTTTGCGGAGAACGGACGTGAAGCGCTGGAAATGCTGGTAGAGCAAGAAGATTTTGATCTCGTGCTTATGGATATGATGATGCCGGAAATGGACGGATATGAAGCTATGCGCCGAATCCGTGAAATGCCGCAATATCAGAAACTGCCTATTATTGCGCTTACCGCCAAAGCAATGAAAGAGGATCGTGCCAAATGTATTGAAGCGGGAGCTTCTGATTATATGAAGAAACCGATCGCAACAGGTCAACTTCTTTCGTTAATGCGTGTCTGGTTGTATTCGTAAACTCAAATTTGGGGTAATACCTTTTTAAGAACTAACATGACTAGAATTACGGTGTGTTAATAAGGGAGTCGGGATAACAATGAAAGCGATAGAACACGGATATGAGGAGCAGCCCGTTATGGTAGGAAGTGACGAGTTGGAGCAAATTGAGATCGAGCTGCTCCTTGATGGAGTACACCGTTTATATGGATATGATTTCCGGAATTATGCGTTGCCTTCTTTGAAGCGGCGTATCTGGCATCATGTGCATGCGGAGAATGTACACAGCATATCCGCGCTGCAAGAAAAGGTGCTGCATGATCGTGCCTGTTTTGAACGATTTGTCTATAGTCTCTCCATTCCGGTCACCGAAATGTTTAGGGACCCGGGGTTATTTTTAACGTTTCGCCAGAAGGTAGTTCCGTTGTTGAGGACTTATCCCTATATTCGTATCTGGCATGCTGGATGCTCCACTGGTGAAGAAGTATACTCTATGGCCATCCTGCTTCATGAAGAAGGGCTTTACGATAAGGCTCGGATTTATGCCACAGATATGAATGAGCGTTCTTTACAGCAGGCTAAAGAAGGCGTCTATGATATTAGCAGAATGAAGCAATACACTAAGAATTATTTGGAGGCGGGAGGTACCCGGGCATTCTCTGAATACTATACAGCGAAGTATAACTCGGTTATTTTACAGCCATATTTACGCAAAAACATTATATTCGCTGAGCATAACTTAGCTACAGATACTTCTTTTAATGAGTTTAATGTTATTTTCTGCCGCAATGTGATGATCTATTTCAATGATGAGCTGCGTGATCATGTTCACGGCTTGTTTCATGAAAGTTTAAGTCGTTTTGGAATACTTGTTCTAGGCTCTAAAGAATCCATTCACTTTACGAAGTACAGCGATTGTTATGAGTCTTTGGACAGAGTAGAGAAAATATACCGTAACATAAAATAACGCATGAAGGAGGGTGGTCCTATGGGGTTTCAAGAACCAATTCATATACTACTAGTAGATGACCGTCCTGAAAATCTGCTGGCGCTGGAGGCGGTACTTGAAAGCCAGCATTATGAGCTAGTCAAAGCCACCTCCGGCGAAGAAGCGCTGCGGTGTTTGTTAAGGTATGATTTTGCTGTCATCGTACTGGACGTGCAGATGCCAGGTATGGATGGGATCGAGACCGCAAAGTTGATTAAAGCCAGAGAAAAAACAAAGGAAATTCCGATTATCTTTATCTCTGCGAATAGTAAGGAAGCGGAGCATTTATTCGCGGGCTATTCTGCAGGGGCTATTGATTATATGGTTAAACCCTTCATTCCACAAATTCTGAAGTCTAAGATACAAGGTTTTGTCGAGATGTATATTACGAGCAAAAAACATCAGACTCAGACCATGCTGCTGCAGCAAAAGACGAAAGAGCTGGAAATCATAAATAGTGAGCTCGTAAAGGCTAAGGAAGAGGCGGAAATCGCCTCCAAAGCGAAGTCGGAATTTCTGGCTATGATGAGTCATGAGATTCGTACACCAATGAATGGCGTAGTGGGTATGATTGATTTATTAATGGAGACTGACCTTGCTCCTGAGCAGAAGGAGTATTCCGAGATCATTCGGAAAAGTGCAGACACGTTGATTACGGTTATAAACGATATTCTTGATTTCACCAAAATGGAATCCGGTAAAATGGAAATCGAAGAGCAGCTGTTCGAACTTCGCACATGTATTCAAGAGGTGTTCAGCCTCTTTTCGGTGGAAGCGGGAAAAAAGAACCTGGAGCTCGCTTATTTTATCGATCAGAAGTTGCCTAGACTTTTATATGGAGATATGGCTCGTCTACGCCAAGTATTAATTAATCTGATTGCTAACGCAGTTAAATTTACAAATCAGGGCGGTGTCTATTTAGTCGCTTCCATCAAAGAAACATCTGGGCACAAGGTAGAAGTCGAGTTCACGGTCATGGATACAGGGATTGGTATTTCTCCAGAGAAATGCGACCGATTATTCCAACCGTTCTCACAGCTGGATTCTTCAATGACACGGAAATACGGGGGGACAGGGCTTGGTTTAGCCATATGTAAATCCCTTGTAGGCATGATGGGCGGAGAAATACGGGTAGAATCCATGGAGCAAAAAGGAGCTACCTTTATTTTTACGATTCAAGCATCCGTACCTGGAGAAGATTTGACAGGAGGTTATCAAGAAGAGGAATCGCCTCATCTTCTTCTTAATCAGGAGAGCAGAAGCCGAATTCTTGTTGTAGATGACCATCCTATCAATCAGCGTCTGATGGTTAGCATGCTAGATAAGCTCGGCTATGAAGCTGATATGGCTGAGGACGGGAAACAGGCTGTGCAAATGGCGCTTAAGCAGCCCTATGATTTTATCTTTATGGATCTCCAAATGCCAGTAATGGATGGCCTGGAGGCAACCGCCCAAATCCGTCGAGAAGGCGGTCCGGTGGCTGAGAAGACTATTATTATTGCAATGACTGCGAATGTCATGGATGGCATTCAGAATCGCTGTAAAGCCTCAGGAATGGATGACTATATCAGCAAGCCACTTAAGATGAGCAGTATTAAGCAGATTATCTCTCGGTATTCTAGCAGCGATAATCGGATGGCTGAACCAGATACATCTATTTTTCAGGCGTAACCCAAGATTTACTAGTTTATATTTTAATGTTATTTGTTTCAAAGGTAGGACTATGAGGTTATTAATATAGAAAATATTTATCAGGAGAGATCGTCTATGAACACGCATAAAAGTAATAAGTTTCACGCTAAGACAGAGACAAAAGAAAATGTATGTACGGTTTTCCTGAATGGTGAACTTGATCTATCCGTTGCTTCCGATTTCCGTTTGGTAATGGAGCCGCTTGTAGGGGATACGAAGCATGATTTAGTAATAAATCTTAAAGAATTAAAATACATCGATAGCACGGGTATTGGTATTCTACTTTCGATCCTGAAATCAAGACAAGGTATGGACGTTAAGTTTATGGTTGAGGATGTTCCTCCCCAAATTCAGAAGCTGTTTGACATGACTGGTATTACCAAGTTTTTTGCCTCCCAAGAGAATTCCCACTAGGAAAGGATAGAACAAAGAATGAGTGATGATGTGCAAAAAGTAATTCTTCAGCTGCCGGCTAGCGCAGAGTATGTGGATATTGTTAGGTTAAATTTATATGGTATTGCTTCAAAAATGGGCTTCACCTACGAGGATATTGAAGATATGAAGGTAGCTGTATCAGAGGCGTGTAACAATTCAGTATTGTACGCCTATGGACAACAAGACGGAATGGTTGATGTAATCTTTGAGGTGGGTGAAAGTGCCTTATCCATTACAGTCAAAGACGAGGGGGAGAGCTTTGACGGTTTGGAAGACTCGTCCAGTGAGCGTATGACACTGCATGATAAAGAGTTAAGTGACGTTCAGGTCGGCGGTTTAGGGTTCTACTTAATGCAAGCGTTGATGGATGACGTGAGCGTCGTAAGTGAGGCCGGAAGAGGGACGGTAGTAACTTTGAAGAAGCACCTTAACTTTAGCGAGGAAAAGGTATGAGTGATAAGGTGACTCCCCCCGAGTCCATGAATGAAGCAGTCACCCAAATTTGGGAATATCAGCAGACTAAGGATAATGAACGCGCAACAGTGCTGATACAGAAATATGAGCCTATGGTAAAAATGGCTGCTGGAAAAATTTCTCGCAACCGCCCCGACTTGTATGAGGATTTATATCAGGTCGGGCAAATGGCGCTCATCCGGTTATTACAGCAATATGATATTAGCCTTGGAATCCCTTTTGAGCCCTATGCGATGAAAAGCATGATTGGACATATGAAGAATTTCCTACGTGATAAATCTTGGTACATACAGGTACCTAGACGGATTAAAGAAAAGGGAGCACTTGTTCAACACGCGATTGACGAACTAACAGTGAAGCTGGAACGTTCGCCTGCGGTGGATGAGATTGCTCATTATCTTGATTTGTCTGTTGAAGAAACTGTAGAAGTACTGGCGGGCAGAGAATGTTATCATTACGTCTCCCTAGACTCGCCCCTTTCTCAAGAGGAGACAGGAGCTACACTAGGCGAGCTGATCAGCTCTGACGCAAATGATTACGAGACCGTAGAGAAACGTATGGATTTGCAACAAGCACTAGGTCAATTGAAGGAACAGGAGCAGCAGGTGCTGCTGTTAGCGTTCCAAGATGGACAATCCCAGCGGGCGATCGCCCAGAAGCTGGGGGTATCACAGATGAGCGTTTCACGCATACAGAAGCGGGCCACTGAGAAGTTAAAGCAGATTATGGCCAACTCTTCCTATTGAGTTCCTGTATGGGTAGTATACATTTTCGACGATAAGGACATGCCTCTCTCCGCTGACTGGAGACCCGCATGTCCTTTATTTGTATACTGTTGTAGACTTATTCCCCCGCTTGTCCGTCCAACCTAGAGGATTAGACGGACAAGCGGGGGAAGCGGTCGATAGTTGGGGAATAGATCGATAGTCTTGCGGTTAGCTATTAGCATCAATGTATTTTTTAATTTCGCCAAGATACTCTCCGATTACTGGAACATTAAGAAAAAGACTAAGAATGTAGCCTAATAAACCAAGGACTACAAATGTTCCGAGAGATAGTCCAAGTCCCCGAGATATACCGGCCATCAGGTTTGTGATGATTCTTTTTTTCGGATCTGAATAGTTGTCGAGAATGTCCTTGAATTCTGATTTTTCCAGTGAGTGAGCGATCTTATCAAGACGACTGTTTAAGCGTTTCACTTCATGTCGCAACTCGAAAGGATGTTCATCAATTTCATAAGGTTTTGTTTGGTTATTTGAATCTGCCATGCGCCATCCCTGCTTTCTATAGCCCGAACGGGCATAATTAAATGTCTAGTTGTATCTGCTGATGTGAATAAAGGTATAACTAAACAACAGCCAGCTGCGGTCAGCTGGCTGTTGTTTGTTAAAGTGATAGCTGTATGATGCCGCAGATTAGTAATTGGATTTATAGGAGGATTTTACATCCTCTTTCGCATCCTTAGCCTGATTGGCAACCTCTTTAGAGGATGCTTTGGCTTCATCAGCTACGTCTTTAGAGGCGTCTTTAACATCCGAGCTTACATTGCTTGAGGCTTCACTTACAGTGTCACCAATTTTACTTCCAGCCTCTTGAAGAGTGGCGGCAATCTGTTGTTTGCTGTCACTGACAGTGGTATAGATATCAGAGGCTTTATCTGATACCGTACTAGCCAAATCGGTTGCTTTTTCGCCAACGGTTGTCGCAATAGCTTTGGTTTTGTCAGTTACGGCACCAGCAACTTCTTTGGTCTTGTCTGTAGCTAGAGAAAGTTTATCTGACAGATCACTGCGCATTTCACGGCCAGGCTTTGGTGCAAATAGCAAGGCTGCTGCGGCACCAATTAAGCTACCGATAAAGATACCTTTTAATAAGCTGCTTCCGTTCTCTACTTCATGTTCTACGTTACTCATCACCAATCACTCCTTATAATTTATCTTACTTCGTATATAAACTTTGGCGTATGGGCTGAAACAGTTGAAGAGCAAGGGGGAGATTACGGGAGGTTAAGGGAGGATACGGTAACCTAGATGGCTTTAGGTCATATAAACCGCGTTTTTGAGGCTTTATCAACATTTGTTTATGCGCAAAAAAAGAAGGGTGAAGACAGGCTGTGATATGCAGCATATGTCTCCATCCTTCCACGATTGAATTTAGAATGTTACGGATTAATCATTAACGGCTTGGAGTACCGCATAGCCGAATTCAGGCAGATTCAGATGCAGCTGGGATGTGGAGGATTCAGTCCGCTTCTGCGTCTTTAGGTTTACCCATATCATGTCTGCCCCGGTTACAGGAATGATGACATCGGCCATAACATCTTCATTATTCAATACGATTATGAATCGGCTTTGTTTGTCCCACCGCTCATATACAAGCAGCTTTGGATAACCCGGAATCTCCAGCGCTTTAAATCCACTGCTCCGGAATGCGGGATGAGATTTACGAAGGCTGATCGTCCAGCGATAGTATTCGAGCAATTCTTGATTCTGTTTCTGGGAGTCCCACTCCATGCATTTTCGGTTGTCCGGGTCGTATCCGCCATCCATGCCGATTTCATCGCCATAATAAATACAGGGTGCTCCCTGAAAGGTCATCTGGAACAAAACGGCCAGCTTTAACTTCCTGATGTCACCGCCACAAAGTGTCAGGAAACGAACTGTATCATGGCTGTCTAGCAGATTAAAGGCTGCTTCCGTAATTTGTTGCGGATAATTCGCTAGCATAGTAGCAACCGACTGAGAGAATTGTGCAGCATTGATCTGTCCGTGGGCGAAAAAATTAATTTGAATATTCGTTAGCGGGTAATTCATAACGGCGTCAAACTGATCGCCAAGCAGCCACGGCAAGGAATCATGCATGATTTCTCCTACGAGATAGGCCTCTGGATTAACGCTTTTGATCGTACTGCGGAATTGCCGCCAGAACGAATGTGAGACTTCATTTGCGACATCAAGCCGCCAGCCGTCTATACCGATTTCCTCGATCCAATAGCGGCCTGCATTCAGTAGATATTCTATGACTTCAGGATTCTCAGTGTTGAATTTAGGCATGATAGGCTCGAATGCAAATGTGTCATAGGTGGGAATTCCGTCGATGACCTGTGGCGGCCACTCGCGTACATGGAACCAATCGGCATAACGCGAAGATTGCCCGTTCGCGAGCAGATCAACAAATGGCGGGAAGGTATGGCCGCAATGATTAAAGACACCGTCCAGGATGACACGGATGCCTTTGGAATGACAGGAGTCCACAAACTCTTTCAGCAATGTGTTGCTGCCAAAATGAGGATCGACCAAGTAATAATCTTCTGTATCGTATTTATGATTGGTGGTTGCCGCAAATAGAGGATTAAAATATATAGCATTGATGCCCAATTCACAGAGATAATCCAAATGATCTAGTACACCCTGCAAGTCTCCTCCGAAGAAATTCCGAGGACTCGGTGTGCCGCCCCATTCGAGTACATCTGTCGGATCGTTGGTGGGATCACCATTCGCGAAACGCTCCGGGAATATTTGATAAAATACTGCATCTTTCACCCAAGATGGAGGGGAGTGCACATCTTCACGATTCAAAAATGGAAAGTCGAACAGACCCTCATATACAACAGCAGGTGGCTCTGGATAAAATCCTTTTTCCAAAAAATAAAGGACTTCGTCTTTGTTATAAAGCGCAAAGTAATACGCGAGTCTGCGGTAAACAGGACGGACGGAGGCTTGCCAGTAATCGAACAAGCCGTCAGAAGCGAGGCGCTGCATTGGAATGACCTCATGCGTTTTGTCCCAGCCAAATTTATCTCCACAGAAAAGGTCGATCTGTGATACGTTGTCCCGCTTAGTTCTTAGGCGAATATGAAGTGTAGACTCATCGTAGGCATATGACCAATTTTGTCCCATACGGTGATAAACGGCTTCCGGTTGAATCATACTCATTTTCCATCCCTTCGGGCATGTAAACGCAAAAAAGGGCCAACCTCATGATTTTCAGAGGTTGAACCCTTGGCGGTTTCATTGCCTTTAAATTTGTCTGCATCTTACCATAACCCTCAAGAGCAAAGCAAGAGGTTATTTCACAAGAATTTACAATATGGAATATTTAGTATGTGGTAGGAATAAAGAGAAAATAAGAGAAAAGATAAGATAAACTTTGTTAAACCGTCTTGTTTGGACTTATACCCTGATTGCAATCAAAATTATGGATATTATAGAATGAGTGCGAACGAACTTGATTTTTCATAACACGCATTCAAATTAAAGGCACTGTTACCTGCAAAGGTACAACCTCGGCACTTTGTGCAAATGAGGTTGTACCTTTTTTATATGCTTTTTTTCAATGCGGGTTAGGTTTAATCACTCATGATCGAAGGGGAGATGAGCAAATGAAGAAGAGTAAACGTTCCAAAATGCAAGCGGTAACATTTAGTTTAGTCCTATGCCTGCTGTTAACTTTGACGGTCACCGCATGCGGTTCTGGCAATGGGAACTCCGCATCAAAGCCGAATTCGAGTCCGAATTCCGCAGTGAACGAGCCGGGGGGAACCACAAATGAGACAAATACCGAAGAGAAAACCACTGATGAGGAAATGAAGCCAGAAGCAGGGGCCAAACTTATGGTCTGGGAAGCCAAGGAGCAGCTTGAATACATGAAGCAGGTAGCTGCTGATTTCGAAAAAGAATATGGTGTTCCCGTCACGGTTGAGGAAATGGCGGGTGGCGATCAAGGCGCAAGACTGGCGACGGATGGTCCGTCTAAACTTGCTGCAGATGTGTTGACTCTGCCCCATGACCAGATCGGGCAAGCCGTAAAAGCAGGGCTGCTTTTGCCAAACGATGTTTTTGAGGAAGAAACCAAATCAACGATGGTGGCAACAGCCGTTCAGGCATCGTCTTATGATGGCATTCTTTACGGTTATCCTAAATCGGTGGAAACCTATGCGCTGTTCTACAACAAGGACCTGATTCCTGACGCTCCTAAAACGTGGGATGATGTGATTGCTTTTGCAGATACGTACAACAATCCGAAGGAAAATAAATTCGCAATCATGTGGGAATTCGTCGGATATTACAGCTATCCGTTTATTGGCAGCTTCGGCGGATATATTTACGGAGACAACAATACGAATTTCAAGGATATTGGATTGAACAATGAGGGCACTATCAAAGGATTTACGTTTCTGCAGAGCCTCAAAAAAATTCTGCCTTTGAATGCAGGAGATATCACTTATGACGTGAAAACCCAATTATTCCAAGAAGGTAAGCTGGCGATGAATATCGATGGGCCATGGTCCATAGCGGCGTTTAAGGAAAATGTTAACCTGGGTGTGGCTCCTCTTCCAAAGGGACCTGACGGTCAAGACAGTCTTTCTTTCTCCGGTGTCAAATCGTATTATGTTAACTCATATACGGAATATCCGGTCGCAGGCCGTTTGTTCGCACATTTTGCAAGCAACAAGGAGAACCAGCTTAAGAACTTTGAGATGACGGGAGCGATTCCTGCGAGTATAGAGGCTGGAGAAGCGCCGGAAATCAAAGATGACCCTATTATTGGCGGATTCTTCGAGCAATTCCAAAATTCCGTTCCAATGCCTTCCGTTTCAGAAATCAAATCCGTCTGGGAACCCCTAAAAGCAGCGTTTGTATCCCTGTGGAACGACTCGAATCTTGATGTTAAACAGACGCTGGATCAGACTGTAACTACGATTCAGGCCGATCTGGAGTCGAAGTAAAGGGCAGGTGATTTAACCATGAGGAAAAAAACAGGCGCAGCGCTACTCTCGGCTATTATTCCGGGACTGGGCCAGTTCTACAACCGGCAGTGGCTGAAAGGATTGGTATTCCTGCTGGTAGGGTCTGCTGGAATCTTCTATATTGCTCATGATCTGATGGGTCATTTGCATGGCTTAATTACGCTTGGGGAATTTCCAAGCCGTATGGTCAAGGTAGGCAAATTAACCCGGATGGTGGAAGGCGACCATTCCATTTTTATGATGATCAATGGTCTAATGGCATTGCTGGCGCTGCTCTTTTATACAGCATTTCATTTATTGAACATCAGAGATGCATTCCTAGTTGGAGCTGCACGGGACCGGAAAGAGCCCATTCATTCATTCGCTGAATCGCTCAGAGCTATGGGGCGGAGGAATTTTGCCTATCTTGTCCTCGCGATTCCCTTTGTGGCTGTGGTTTTTCTGACGATATTACCACTTGTTTTTTCGGTGCTACTGGCGTTTACGAACTATGCCGACCCGATTTTACCGCCAGCACATCTGGTAGACTGGGTGGGTTTCGGTAATTTTAATAAAATGCTTAGTCTGGATGTCTGGAGTTCCACCTTCGGTGGAGTGCTGACTTGGACCTTGATCTGGGCGGTTATTGCTACTGCGACGACTTACATTGGAGGTGTGCTCATTGCAGTACTTATTCACCAGCCCCGTGTCCGTTGCAAAAAGCTTTGGCGCACACTTCTGATCGTTCCGTTCGCTATTCCCAATATGATTTCTCTGCTCGTCATGCGCAATATGTTCAATAATCAATTCGGACCGATCAATAGTTATTTAAGAGCCTTGGGACTGGAGGGTGTGGCCTGGCTAACCAATCCTTTCTGGGCTAAGGTCACTGTAATTCTGGCTAATATGTGGATCGGCATTCCGGTGACCATGATTCTGGCCTTCGGGGTGCTGACAACAATTCCGAGGGATATGTATGAAGCGGCAGAAGTAGACGGTGCTGGGTCATTTTATAAATTCCGCATGATTACGCTGCCCATGGTATTGTTCGCAACCGCACCTATCCTGATTATGCAGTTTGCCGGCAATATTAACAGCTTTAATGTCATTTATCTAATGACTAACGGAGAACCGGTTAATCCCAACTACCAGTACGCGGGCCACACTGACTTGCTGGTGACTTGGCTTTATAAACTGGCGCTGAACCAGTCGCAGTATAGCTTTGCTTCTGTCATCGGGATTGTCATCTTCCTGATGGTCGCGACATTCTCCATCTGGAGCTACCGGCGGACGCGATCCTTTAAAGAGGAGGATATGATTGCATGAAGCTAAGACTGACGGAAGCGTTAAAAACGTTTGGAAGCCATTTATTGCTGATTGTGCTCAGTTTTATTAGTCTTTTCCCAGCCTTCTGGATTATTATGTCTTCGTTCAAAACAGGAAACAGTTTGTTCAGTGACTCATTGATTCCTAAGAATTTTACCTTTGTTCATTACAAGGAACTGTTTGAGCAAACTAAATATTTGTTATGGTTCATGAATACGCTAAAGATTGCGGCGTTGTCTACGCTGCTCGGCACCTTTTTGCTGCTGCTGACTTCGTACGCCATTTCTCGTTATCGATTTACGGGCAGAAAAACTACACTAACCGCGCTCCTAGTTCTGCAGATGTTTCCGGGATTTATGGCTATGATTGCAGTTTACGTGCTGCTGAACACACTTGGGCTACTGAATTCTCATTGGGCACTTGTGCTCGTATACAGTAGCGGCGCTATTATCACGAATGTTTTTGTGGCTAAAGGTTTTTTTGATACGATTCCTAAAAGCTTGGAAGATGCTGCGCGAATGGATGGGGCGAGCCATATGAAAGTATTCCTTTCTATCATGATCCCGTTATCTAAGCCGATGCTCACCTATGCCAGCCTTATGATTTTCAACGGCTGCTTTGTGGATTTTATATTCGCCGACCTTGTATTGCGCACGGAGGATACAAGAACGCTCGCCGTTGGGCTTTACCGGATGGTGAACCAGAGCAACTCAACCGAGTTTACGTTGTTCGCTGCCGGAGCGGTATTGGTCGCTCTCCCAGTCACGCTGCTGTTCATTTTCCTACAGCGTTTCTTGGTGGATGGCCTTACCGCAGGTGCAAGCAAAGGATAAGGCGAACTGCGCTACCCTTGTGAAGCTACGCTGAATTCGATAAAAACCGCTTTCTACTCAGAGATCAAGGTTCTGAGAAGGAAGCGGTTTTTTATATTTTATCCGGTTTCTATAATCTTCTTGGTGTGGACAGGATTGAAGAATAATGAAAATAGGAGTAGAATTCCTCATGGAACCAACACTTAAGGGAGTTTGTGGAGTACTCAAAAATCCCCGGAGCACGGGGTTATTTTCTAGCATTTATTAAATGTGAATACTAATAAGTCCTTGTGAGTTATAGAGCATCTAGAGAAAAGAGGAGAGATATTTTGGAAACCGTATTAGTACGAGAGTATCGGGCGGATTTGCTGGAATGTGTCCATAGTGGGCATATTGCCATCGTAGGAGAGAATGGAAATTTAATGGGGTATGCAGGTGACCCGGAATTTGTATCGTTCACCCGTTCAGCTGCTAAACCCCTTCAGGCTATTCCAGGCGTACGTGGGGGGATCGTGGAGCATTACGGCTTTACTCCCGCAGAGGTTGCCCTGATGACCGCCTCTCATCGGGGAGAGAGCTACCATGTTGCTGCGCTAGAGAGCATATCCTCCAAGATTGGCATCGATGAGCAACAAATGATCTGTGCAACGAGTTACCCGCTGGATTATTCCAGCAGGGAGAACGCCATTCGTGGTGCGGGCAAAAGAAAGTTCTATCATAACTGTGCGGGCAAGCACATGGGCATCTTAGCTTACAGTAAGCTCAAAGGTTTGCCGCTTGAAGAATACTCACAGCCGGAGCAAACGGTGCAGCGTGAGATTATTGACACCATTGCTTATATGGCTGGTGTGGCCCCAGACAGTATCGGTTTAGGTACGGACGGATGCGGGCTGCCGGTGTTTGCTCTGCCTCTGACCGCCTTGGCGACAGCCTATTTGAAATTAGCCAATCCGGATTTGATTGCAGATGGAGCTACTCGCAAAGCGGTTACTACTATTACAACGGCAATGAATGCTTATCCGGAGATGGTTTCTGGATCTGGTCGCCTTGATTCTATTCTTTTGGAAGATGATAATATTATTGCTAAAGGTGGATTTAAGGGTGTGTATTGCTTCGGTTTACGCCGTGAGCGACTGGGGATTGCCTTCAAGATTCTGGATGGTTCGGAAGAAGAGTGGGGACTTATTGTACAGGGAATTTTAAACCAAATTGGTTATAGTCAGAAAAATACCTTGGAAAAGCTGCGCAATGCATTTTCAGGCGTGATTTACAATGACGGGGGTACACGAGTAGGCCATGCGGATACCGAGTTCAAGCTTAATTTCATAAAGTAGGATCATATAAAAAGAGCCCTTCGACTACAATCCATCTTCTGGATACGCAGCGAAGGGCTTTTTTCTACGAGAAGCGGTGGTCATCTTTAAAGGACGGCAACATCGTTTCTTCTTGTATAGGGAGAACTATTATTTATGACGTAGACGGCCGAGTTCGGAGACGAGTGCTTCCACCTGAGAAATACTCAGTCTGTCGCTGCCCATGGCTACCTCATATACATCATAGATATCTTCATAATGATCTACTGAAAAAGCGGAGGCTTGCATCGCCGCAGCACTGGCCATTTTTAATTTGTTTTTGATAGCCTCGATCATATACTCAACATTTTCCTGACTAGGCTTTGTTAAATCCATTAGGTTAAAACATCCTCTCTGTATACTGATTCATGTATTTTACCATGTTTGGCAGCTTGACCACCATTTTTTTGTCGGGTTCACTGAAATCATGTTAAATTAAAGGCATGAGATCAAAAAATATCATCGAAGGGAGCAAATGTATTGGCAATCAGAGAACAGGGAAGCGGAAAACGCATTAAAATGGACGATGCTGGACTGGTGTCCTTTTTCATGGAAATAGCTGCTCTGCATTCCGCCGAGGAAGTCACGTTTCTTTGTATCGGAACAGATCGATCTACAGGAGATGCACTCGGTCCGTTGACGGGCAGCAAACTTGTGGAACATGGCTTCCGACATGTAATCGGTACGTTGCCGTCTCCTTGCGATGCAGATAATTTGGTGGCCAGAGTGGCTGAGATTCCCTCCGGGCATATTGTAGTTGCGGTAGATGCTTGTCTGGGCCCTCCGATCGCGCTTGGATATTACTTCGTTTCGAGTGAGCCACTGCTGCCTGCACAATCGGTGGGGGCAAATCTTCCAGCCGTAGGTCACTATAGTTTGGCGGCCGTTGTGGATATGAATGGCCCGAAACCTTATCGGACGCTACAGACTACTCCACTGCATAGAGTGATGGTTATGGCAGAACATATCGCTATAGCGGCAGTAAAAGGATTCGGACTCCAGTAGTACCCATTGGGCACTTAAAAATAAGCTGTCCGTTTCAAGGTGAGCTGTTTTGCTTAATAATAGATATTAGACACATTATCTTAGTATTCTAGAAAGAGGGAAGCAGCCATGGAAAGAGTTCGTTGTGACGGAAGCAATATATGCTACAGTGATCAGGGGAAAGGCGAAGTTATTGTATTGCTGCATGGCTTTTGTGGAAGCGCTGAATATTGGGAACAAGTCATTCCTGTCTTAAGCAGCGGCTACCGAGTGATTGCTCCCGATTTACGTGGTCACGGAGCTTCGGAAGCTCCACTAGGACCTTATAGTATTGAACAAATGGCAGATGATGTTCTGGGTCTGTTAGATTCGCTGGAAATTGCTGAATGCATCATGCTTGGTCATTCGCTTGGCGGATATATTACGCTATCGTTTGCTCAGCGTTATGCTTCTCGATTGAAAGGCTTTGGATTAATTCATTCTACTGCTTATCCAGATAGTGAAGAAGCTAAGGAAAAACGACTGAAGAGTGTCAGCGCGATTCAAAATGAAGGGATTACTCCTTTCGTAGACAGCTTCGTACCAGGCTTGTTTGCTGAAGCAACCGCTTCTGCATCCCCACAGCTGCTGGAGCGCGCTAAAGAAATCGGCTACAAAACGCCTCCACAAGGAGCGGCAGGAGCTGCACTGGCGATGCGTGAGCGTCCAGATCGACGGGATGTAATTACGGCCACTACGTTGCCGGTATTGCTTGTTGCTGGCGAGCAGGATGGATTGATTCCTGCTGAACGAACCTTTACTGCGGATAAGCCAAATGTAACGCAAGCAACGATATCGGGTGCAGGCCACATGAGTCTTTTTGAAGCTCCTGAACGGTTAGCCGAGATCATTAAGGATTTTGTCCAGGCTTCCGTTTTAGATAATAGCCGCGTATAAAAAATCTTCTACAAAGAGGCAGCACGGCGCCATTCTGGCGTGTGCTGCCTCTTTCTTTTAGGGCTATCTAATTATCTGGTATTCTCCTTAACTGGCATAGAATTCGGCAATGGTTTAAGATAAATCAATAGAATAATTTAAGTGGTATGAGTCCTGTAGTTTTTGCTACCACAGTACGGAAAAGGAGGATGTGCATGTTTCGAAGAGACTATATTGTCCGGATGATCGAAGATATGACGGCGATGGTTGCCAAGGTACTTACTCTAAAGCAGGAACGGAAGACGACAGAAGCTTTATGGGAAATCGATGAGCTGTTGAACCGGCATTTTCCGCTGAATTCACGTCTTTTAAATTCACTATCTGTAGAAGATATCATAGATATGTTTCGTTTTGGCGGTGTGGTTGAGTCCGATAAGCTTCAAGGTCTGGCCAAACTGCTGAAGGAAGAAGGCAGTATTTATGCCGCAAATGGCGATAAGGATGCAGCATTATTTAGAAGTATGAGAGCCTTACATTTATATTTGTACGCGGATCTTCACGGTGCAGACCGGGAGCTGCTGCATATGACTCAGGAAATTGATGAACTCTTGCAGGATGTGCAGGCCTATCGGCTCCCGGCTAAAACGGAGCGGCTACTGATGGAGTATATGGAGTCGGTAGGGCGATATAGTAAAGCGGAGGACAGCCTCTACCGGCTGTGGGAGCAGGGAGAAAATGTTGTAATAGAAGGGGATAAGCTATACAATCGACTGCTGCTCAAGTCATCTGCAGAATTGGAACAAGGTACTCTTCCTCTGGAGGAAGTAGAGCAGGGGTTAAAAGAGTGGGGCAGGATAACAGCGATACGAAAGGAATCAGGAACCTGATGAATACGATGAATATCCCTTTATATATTATCGATGCTTTTGCAGAACAGGCTTATTCAGGCAACCCTGCGGCGGTATGTTTACTGGAGCATCCCGTCGATGAAGGTTATATGCAGAAGACAGCAGCGGAAATGAACTTGTCAGAGACAGCTTTTCTCTGGCCAGAGGAAGATGGATATCGCCTGCGCTGGTTTACACCTAAAGTTGAGGTCAAGCTATGTGGTCATGGGACTCTAGCAAGTGCACATGTATTATGGGAGAGGGGACTGCTAGCTCCTGATATGGAAGCAAGGTTCTATACACGCAGTGGGTTGCTCAGAGCTTCTCGTTCAGGAGATTTGATCTCACTGTACTTCCCGCCTTATCAGCTTCAACCCTCTCCTGTAATTTCAGGTCTCGCAGCAGCGCTTGGTATTGCAGAAGCGAATGTAGTGGAAACTATGCGATATGCTGACAATGTGCTTGTACGACTGGATCAGGAAGCACGGGTTCGCGAACTCAGCCCTGACTTCGGAGCTTTATCCGGGCTTGAAGGGAGAGGCTTCGCGGTTACCGCAGAAAGCTCTATCGAAGGTATTGATTGTGTATCACGTTTTTTTGCGCCGAAGGTAGGAGTGAATGAGGATCCGGTAACAGGCTCAGCGCATACTGCACTGGCACCTTTTTGGGCGGATAGACTCAATCGTACGCAGTTGACCGCTTATCAAGCTTCGAAACGTGGAGGTTTGCTTCAGTTAGAGGTAAGTAAAGACCAGATTAAGATGTCTGGGCGAGCATTAACTATAGTTAGTGGAGAGCTGCATGTTAAGCCCTGCTAGAACAAGGAACGACCCTTGTTAACACGTGATATAATGAACGATGATGGTTAGGAGACATAGATTCTCCATTTTTAATCCCGAAAGTGAGATGTGCGTTGTGGAATCTTTAACAGCTCTAATTGAACAACTAATTAACGACCGTACTTTGATTACGGCTACCCTAAGTCAAGTGCGTTATAAAGGCGAAAATTGTACCAAGGTGCAGGTTAAACCTGTTGAACTAAAGGGTAAGCTGCATTATCAGTTTGCGTCCTATATTGGTACAAAGGTAGAACATCGCAACGTACCCGCAGAATTGGCGGCGGAAGAGATATCTCTTTTATTTAGAGAAACATATCGGCAAGGCTTGTTGTGTACAGTAGAAGCCGATTATCAGGTGCTTATTAGCAAAAAATTCAAAGTATCAATCCTAACTAAGTCTCCAAGTAAAAAAGAAGAGCCGGATCTAGCTCACAACCGCCGCAAACGTTATGTGCTGGAGGATGGAGAGCCTGTGCCATTTCTGGTGGAGCTTGGCATCATGAACAAAGAAGGCAAAGTGCTGGCCAAAAGATATGATAAATTTCGGCAGATCAATCGTTTTCTGGAGATGGTAGAGGACGTGCTTGCCGATCTGCCAACAGGCCGACCGTTGACGATTGTGGATTTTGGCTGTGGAAAATCATATTTGACCTTTGCACTGTATCACTATCTGACCGTTCGCAAGAAGCGGGAGCTTAATATCATTGGGTTAGATTTGAAAGCAGATGTGATTGAGCATTGTAACGAACTTGCTGCGAAAATCGGTTATGATCACTTGAAGTTCCTTGTGGGTGACATTGCTGAGTACAATGAGCTGGAGCAAGTAGACATGGTGATCACACTTCATGCTTGCGACACAGCTACTGATGCTGCCCTTGAAAAAGCGGTACGTTGGGGAGCGTCTGTAATTTTATCTGTGCCTTGCTGCCAGCATGAATTATTCGCACAAATCGAAAATGAAGTAATGAGCCCTATGCTTTCGCATGGCATACTGAAAGAGCGTTTTTCCGCCTTGGCTACAGATGCCATTCGCGCCAAATTGCTCGACATGATGGGCTATAGCAGCCAGCTGCTGGAATTCATCGATCTGGAGAATACGCCGAAGAACATTTTGATTCGTGCCGTTAAGAGTTCAGCCGGGGACAACTCCGTCAAATGGCGCGAATACACCGCATTCCGCAATTTTCTGGGAGCAAAACCCTACCTCGAACGCGTATGCGCTGATCTGCTTCCCACTGGGAGTTCGGTAGAAGGGTAGAGGGTATTAAGGTAGAGAGCGTAAAACGGTAGGACTGTAGCATGGTAGAACGGTAGGACTGTAGAATGGGCACTTATAGGTGCAGGCTAATTCGATCAGTTGTGCTTTTTACAACTATATAGCATTTTTAATAGGAAATTGGATAGTACAGCTAGTGCGATCTAATGGTTAGGACGGTACGGCTAGTGTGATCTAATGGTTAGGACGGTGCAGCTAGTGCGATCTAATGGCGAGTTGGTTTAGTTGTACTTTGTGCAACTAAATATGCTCAGAAGCTGCGTTTTAGTGATTTAGTTGCACTTTGTACACTTAAAAACGAACAATACTCCGCATATGGCGGGATTCTCGAAAAACAGTTGCACATAATACAATTAAAGTGGAAGTAAGCGGTGAAAGTACAGGATTAGTTGTACTTTTTACAACTATATAGCTTTTTTGAATGGGAATTCGGATAGGCAGCTAATGCGATCAAATGGTTAGGACGGTACGGCTAGTGCGATCTAATGGCGAGTTGGTTTAGTTGTACTTTGTGCAACTAAATATGCTCAGAAGCTGCGTTTTAGTGATTTAGTTGCACTTTGTGCACTTAAAAACGAACAATACTCTGCATATGGCGGGATTCTCGAAAAACAGTTGCACAAAGTACAATTAAAGTGGAAGTAAGCAGCGAAAGCACGGGATTAGTTGCACTTTTTACAACTATATAGCTTTTTTGGATGGAAATTCGGATAGGCAGCTAATGCGATCAAATGGTTAGGACGTTCCAGTTAGTGTGATCAAATGGTTAGGACGATGCAGCTAGTGCGATCTAATGGCGAGTTGGTTTAGTTGTACTTTGTGCAACTAAATATGCTCAGAAGCTGCGTTTTAGTGATTTAGTTGTACTTTGTACACTTAAAAACGAACAATACTCCGCATATGGCGGGATTCTCGAAAAACAGTTGCACAAAGTACAATTAAAGTGGAAGTAAGCAGCGAAAGCACGGGAGTAGTTGCACTTTTTACAACTATATAGCTTTTTTGAATGAGAATTCGGATAGTACAGCTAGTGCGATCTAATGGTTAGGACGGTACGGCTCCTTTGTGGAGAGGTATCGTCTTTTTGCGTTCTAGTCTTGTATAAGGGAAATGTGGAAAGGATAGAGATAAATTAACGAATACAGGGGTATCTAAATGTGGCGTTTTAAAAAAGACTGGAGTCTGGAATCATCAATTGCATATATTTGTGGAGGCTTAGTGATAGCGGCTGGGGTGGGTGCTTGTTTGTTGCGGGGATTGTTTTTTACTGATGAGATGTATCCCTTTCTTACCTTATGGTTTGTGCTGTGTTGTGCGTGCTCGCTTTATATTCTTGTTGGGGTTGGCATATGGAGAAGAAGTGGGGGAGGAGTAGGTGCAGGTGCAGTAAGAGGTTTTACGGGAGTCAATGGGGTTAGTGAAGTTAGTGAAGTTGGTCAAGTTAGTGGAGAAAATAGAGCGTTAAGAATATTATTAAGCGTCCCTTTAATTATTCTATCGCTTTATGTGATTCATTGGCTGTGCGGGCCACTTTCTTCCCAGGGAACTATGAATGAAATGCTGCGGTGGGGCTTGTATGCTAGCTTTGCAATATTGGTTTGTTTTTGTGCGGTGAACCTGGTGGGACGCCGGATTTTAAATGTAATTTGGTCTATGCTGGGTATGACTTTATGCCTGAGCGCTTTATTGGCTGTGTGTGGAGTGGTAAAGTTGCCTTTCGCTGTGGCTTACAGCAATTCAGCAGAAGTGAGCGCCACAGGGGTTAGATTAGCAGGATTGATGGAATATCCGAATGCTTTTGGTGCTGTGATGGCTGTTTTTCTGCTGGAACGGCTATTTGCTGTTGCTGTTTATTATGGGGATCCAAAAAAGAGCGCGAATATGTTGGAGGCAAGAAGTGTTGGGCTGGGGATGGAGTGCGCAGATGAGGAACGGAGGAGCAGAGGGGAAGAAGGCGTAGAAGCGGAGCAGGGAAAAGCGGGAAGCACGACCGCCGCGCTGCTGCGCTTGCTGCCGCTGTTCCCGTACACCGCCGCGCTGCTCCTCAGCGAGTCGCGCGGCGCATGGCTGACAGCGGCTTGCGCCTGCGCCGCCGTCTTGCTCTGGAAGCGGCAGCTAATCGCGCCGCTTCTTGCTGCTGGCGCTGCGCCCGTGGCCGCCGCGGCGCTACTCTACCGCCAACTGGCCCGTGCCGGGTTGGCGGTAGAGCCAGTGCCCGGCCTGCTGTTGCTGGCCGGGCACTGGGCCGGCGCGCTGCTAGCCGGCCTATGGCTGTGCCGCCGCCAGCGCGGCGCGGCGGGCACTGCCCGAGCCGCCATGCTGGCATTGGCGGCGGCAGGTTGGACGGCGGCGGGGATCGCCGTCCTCCTGCACGTGCGCGAGCGGATCACCGGACCGTCATCGACGGTATCCGCGCGCGGGCTGTTCTACCGCGACGCCTGGCGGCTAGCGGCAGAGGCACCTTGGCTGGGACGTGGGGGTGAGACTTGGCGGCATTCATACCTTGCCGCCCAATCTCGCCCTTATGTAGGCAGCCAGGTGCATAATGGATACCTCGACATCCTGTTGAACTTAGGATTCGTTGGTCTTGCAGCCATACTCCTTATGCTGTTGGCAGTAGGCTGGCTGCTGGCTACTAAATCGCCGCGGTTGCTGCCGCCGTTTCTGGTCATCGTCTTGCACAGCGTCGTCGATTTTGATTGGAGCTATGGATTATTTTGGCTGCTGCTATTCTGGCTGCCAGCGATTGCTCTGGCTGAGCATAAGCAGAAACATCAATCTGCGTCTACCCACCCTCAGTCTGAGACCAAGCTGCCAACTCACTCCACATCCACGAACCCGCTCACCAATGTCACTACACCAGCGAATCCACTAATCGCTCACTCCACATCCACGAACCCGCTCATCAATGTCACTACACCTGCGAATCCACTAATCGTTCAATCCACATCCACGAACCCGCTCACCAATGTCACTACACCAGCGAATCCGCTAATCGCTCACTCCACATCCACGAACCGGCTCACCAAAGTCACTACACCAGCGAATCCGCTAATAGTTCACCCTACATCCACGAACCCCCTTACCAATGTCACTACACCAGCGAATCCGCCAATCGCTCACCCCACACCCAAGAATCCGCCCCAAATCCGTCTTCGCCGACTAATCGGAACTGCGGCATGTTGTTTTTCGCTTATGCTGGGGGTGCTATCTTTTCACGCCGCTCAAGGAGAGAAGTTCTATCGACAAGCGATTATGTCGGTGGATCCTTCGGTGAAGGTAGAGCTGCTACAGCAATCGCTGGGTTGGAATCCCCGGTCACCTCGAACGGCTATAGCATTATCTAGGCTGCTCTCGGGTGAACAGAGCGTGAGTCTGCTTCGGCAGAGTCTGTTGTATTCTCCCGAGAATGCCAGCTTAAGCTGGGAGCTGGCTGAAGTATGGATGAGCAGCGACCATCCGGGGGCAGCGTTATATTGGATAGGCCAGAGCCTTAAGCTGGATAAGTACAACAATGCCAAGTGGGTGAAGGCGATTGAAGGGATGCTTCTTATGGGGCAAAAAAAGCTTGCAGAAGGAAAGCGAAAGGAAGGCCTAATCTGTGTCGCCTCTGGGAATGAACTTCTTTTGAAATATAGAAGGTTGGCAGAAGAGGAGGCTAATAAAGGAGGGCAACATAATGACCGCGAGTTCCGAATGACAGAACAAGCCGACGACTTGAGTCGACGGCTTAGTATGTTTGCTTTACGATTTTAGCGGACGTGAAATCATCCAGGAGTAGAGAATGGGCACGATAATTGCAAGTACGAGTGCCGTAATAATAAGAAGCTGAGACAAGGCTCCGCTCAAAAAGGCTCCTGCAAAAATAAGTAGGCCACCGATCATCCACATTATCCCGGATAGGCGATGTGTTTTTCGCCATACCTCGGGGTTGGCGAGCGTCCAGGCTGTACGAACCCCAAACAAGTAATTATCTTTTACCTGTGGCATGTAGTTGCCGAGAGCAATAAACATTATTCCGACAGCTCCTATGGCGATCTTCCCAACGTTTATATCTTTACCTAGACCGTAAGCAATCGACAGCACCAGCATTAGATTAAAAAGCACCCCAATAGCAAGTCTGCTCATGGCATAGGCGTTTTCGAATTTTTTGTAATTTTCCCGCTTAGGATCGATGCTGCGTGTGAACTGCATGATTAGCGGGAGCACAATCCCTAAGATTCCGAACACAAAAATAGCAATATTTTTGTCCCAGTATCTGTTGACCTTACCCGTAATTCCAAACTGTGCTGGTAACTCCTGCGGCAGCTTGCTGTAATTGATCAGAGCGTAGGCTAATGTAGCTAAACCTAATATTACGATGAGGGTATCCTGCCATCTCCATTTGAAATCTTTCATCATTAATCCGCCTCCTTTTTGGAATCGATATCCTGACGTTGCTGCTTTCCGTCCAGCGATTTACTCTCCGTCTCCGTTTGCTTACCTGTACCAGTGAGCTCCAATAACCAACCGAGAACCTCTTCGAGGACTGTGGTGTTTAGCGAGTACATAATAAATTGTCCTTTTCGCTCATCCTGTACCAGATCGGCATGCTTCAGCGCATTCAGATGGTGAGAAATGCTTGGCTTAGACATGTTGAAAAAATCTGCGATTTCACCTGCGGTTCGATCTTTCTCCCTTAGTAACCGAATGATTTGGCGACGGGTAGGATCAGCTAGTGCTTTAAAGGATTCATTCATATTCCACCCTGCCTTTCGATATTTAAATAATTATCTAAATATATAATAGCTCTTCACTTTCATAGCTGTCAATGCAGTATTCACTTAGCAATAGCGTGTGTAAAAGTGTCACCGAATCTTTAAAATTAACTGCCGTCCAAAGCCGACTCCTGTTAATACTAACGATGGGCATGCATTCCTTGATGCACCGAACATACGATGCAGAGGAGCAGATATATGATACTAACCAATAAAGTCGCAATTGTTACAGGTGCAGGATCGGGGATTGGAGAAGCGATTGCTCTTCTTTTTGCCCAACAGGGGGCTAAAGTGATTGCTGCGGATATCCATCTGGACAATGTAGAAGCGGTGGCCAAAAAGGCAGAAACGGGTGAGGGACACGGAGTTATCTATCCCGTAAAGGCAGATGTCTCGAAGGAAGAGGACACACAGCGAATGATTGATGCCGCAACCACACAGTTTGGAGGCCTTCATATCCTTGTTAACAATGCCGGTATTATGGATAAAATGACGCCAGCGCACGAGATCACTGATGACATGTGGGAGCAGGTGCTTGCGGTCAACGTAACCGGTCCGATGAGAGCCATTCGTAAGGTTTTGCCGATTTTTATGGCACAGGAAAGCGGATGTATCATCAATGTAGCCTCTATTGGCGGCTTAGCGGGCTCGCGTGCGGGAGTGGCTTATACTTCCTCTAAGCATGCTGTAATCGGGATGACCAAAAATATAGGGTTTCAATACGCTAAGCTTGGAATTCGCTGTAATGCCATAGCGCCGGGCGGAGTAAAGACAAATATTGATCTGTCTAATCCAAGCCCTTTTGGGAGTCAAAAAGCGGGCGAAGGAATGGCTTCGATGCCACGGACAGGGGAAAGCAGTGAGATTGCTTCGGTAGCCTTATTTTTGGCTTCAGATGCTGCAAGCTTTTTGAATGGGTCGGTGATAACGGCTGATGCCGGTTGGATGGCTTATTAATTGAGCGCAGATAAAAAGGTGTTCATTTTCCCTTTATTGGTGGAATTTGTTCACCTTTTTTGTTTATGCCTGTTACTCAAACTCTTTTTAAGTGTGGATTGGAAGATGGAAGCTGCTTGCCACGTAAGTAGAAGTGATAAGGTTGCTTGTGCTAGAATAGGCTAAGAGAAACTGGAAAATATAGCAGAGCGGCAAAGCTTTTAAAAATATAAGAAAGTATAAGATTAGTATCTATGCTTTTATGTTCTTATATTTCACTCGCTTAAACGCTTAGCGTCTTATAAAGATGCCAAAGGCGATTAGCTTGATACATGTAGCCATATTCTGCGGAAAAGGGAGGAGGAGCACGTTTGCATTTTATTTCTGATCTGATCTCGACATTATTTGAATGGATTCAGAGTCTTGGTTATTTTGGGATTATGATCGGACTGATGATTGAAGTTATTCCGAGTGAAATTGTATTGGCTTTCGGTGGTTTCTTGGTATGGAGTGGAGATATTAATTTTTTCGGCGCAGTATTGTTTGGTACGATAGGCGGAGTGATTGCCCAGATCTTTGTATATTGGATTGGCCGTTATGGGGGCAGGCCTGTACTGGAGAAATACGGGAAATATATTCTTATCCAAAAGAAGCATATTGATCATTCGGAAGAGTGGTTCAATAAATATGGGACAGGCGTAATCTTTACGGCACGCTTTATTCCCGTTGTTCGCCATGCCATTTCCGTTCCAGCGGGGATTTCTCGTATGCCTTTAGGTAAGTTCACTTTATTGACTACACTTGCTGTTATTCCATGGAGTGCTTTGTTTGTATATCTCGGTATGACATTGGGGAATAAGTGGGAAGATATTGACGAAGTAGCAGCTAAGTACACCAACGAAATTATTCTTGTAGCGTTAGCACTAATCATCATTTATTTTGTGTATAAGTGGTTTAAATCCAAGAAGAGAGGGACTGCAAAATGAAACCGAATGTAGCTCATAAATTTGGAAAAGGTCTTACACCGCGCCAATTTGTAGAAAGCATGACGAAGAACCAGCAGGCTTTTGAATCCTGGTATGAGAAGTTTTCTTGGGAAGATGAGAGCGACAAGGAATATTTCGAAAGTCTGAACCATCGTGACGATTTGCGGGTACTTATCCTTGCCGCTGATTGGTGTGGAGATGTAGTACGTAATGTCCCTGCGGTTTTCCGTATTTTGGAGACTGCCGGAATGAAGACAGAGGTATTCATTTTGGAAGAGAATCAGGAGCTTATGGATGAATTCTTGACCATGGGCGGAAGATCTGTTCCGATTGTGATCTTTGCGGATACCGGCGGATACGTGCTTGGACATTGGGGTCCTCGTCCAGAGCATGTGCAGAGCCTAATGAGAGAGTTCAAACGTGAGAATCCTGATCGTGAGGCTGCTGATTACGACAGCAAAATCGCAGAAGTACGTAAGGCTATGGGGCAAGCTTATGGGGAAGGAACGGAATCACAGGCAGTTATCGCAAAAGAGCTGCGTAGTCTGATTTCCGGATTCTAGACCGATGCTAAATATACGTTCGTTTAATTTAGGTCCGCTTCAGACCAATGCCTACTTGCTGACAGGTGCGGATCCAACGAAGGGAATCATTATTGATCCCGGCATGAATCCTGCGGCATTAGTGCGGAGTATCGAAGGGATGGAGATCGAGGCTATTTTGCTAACGCATGCGCACTTTGACCATATGGGCGGCGTAGACGAAATTCGTAAAGCTAAGAAATGTCCTGTTTATTTACATCCACTAGAAAGTGAATGGCTCAGCAGCCCTAAGCTGAATGGTTCATTGATGTGGCCTGATATTTCACCTCCTCTGACTACAGATCCTGCAGAGTATGATCTGGCAGAAGGACAAGTTCTGCAATTCATCGGACATACCTTCCGGGTGTACCACACACCTGGGCACTCTCCGGGCAGTGTCAGCTTCCTATGCGGGAATGATTTATTCTCTGGAGATGTACTGTTTAAGATGGGAGTTGGGCGCACCGATTTGCCTGGTGGCAGAGAACGTGATTTGTTCGATTCTATTCGTGGCAAGCTGTACAAAATGGATGATGAAGTGAAGGTTTATCCAGGTCACGGCTCACGAACAACTATCGGTTTTGAAAAAGTTCGTAACCCTTATATTCCTCAATAAACAGTCATTCTAGTAGAACTGACAAGAATCGGGGAATTTTTGATAGACAAAGGGATACAAAAGGACTACACTATTGTTAATTAAATGTAACATTAACCTCGCGAAGCACGCAGACTGCGGAATTAATCCCGGTTTGCGTTCTTTTTTTTGTCTACATATAGGTTTAAAAGCATGGGGGGAAATAGATTGGAGAAGAATATGTATTACCCGTTGGATTACGGATGGTATGACTCCAAGGAGAAATGGACTAGTTTTTGCAGCAGTAAATGCCGATGTTTTTCAGAATGTTCTGGAAGGGGAGGTTTTTGTACTTCCATAGAACGCAGGGACATACAATCTGAGAATAAGGATGGGAGAATACCAGTGGTTTCAGGAGGCGAGCCCAGAAGAACGCCTCTTTTTTGGCATTTTCCAGCAGAAGCAGGATTGCTTCAGCCATGGCGGCGTAAGCTCTGGGAGCTCAAAAAATAAAATTAAAACGGAATGAACGAATCACTATACATAATCGTATTACAAATAAGAACTAATCCTGAATGGAGGGGCAGATGAGCGATCAGGCGCTGGAGAAAATCAGGCAGGCACAGCAGGGAGATACTTCAGCACTGTCTTCACTGCTGCGAGAACATTATACTTTTTTGTTCAAATATTTACTTAAAGTGACTATGGACCCGTTACTGGCAGAGGATCTTGTACAGGACACGATGGTCAGATGTATGGAAAAAATCAATACCTATAACGGTTCGTCTTCGTTCTCCTCTTGGTTAATCACCATAGCTACCAGAATATTCATCGATCGAAAGCGGCGCTGGAAACGTGAGGCAGATTGGAAGAAACGGGAACAACAGGCCCAGGGCACCCGTTCGATTCGTTGGCGGTTTGAAAGCAGGGGGGAAGAATGGAGTGAAGTACTCGATTCCATCTCCAAGCTACCCTCTGCTCAGAGGGTAGCTGTGCTGCTGAAGCATTATTATGGCTATAGCTATGAAGAAATCGGTGTGATCATGCAAATTCCTTCAGGCACGGTCAAATCGCGTGTATCCCTTGGTCTTAACCAATTGCGAAAGGAGCTGAATGAGGATGGAGAAGGATAAGGAGCCAGAACTGTATTTGCACAAGCTTACTGAAGAGCTTGAGCGTTTGGATGCGCAATATGATGACATCACCCCACCTTCGTTACAGGAACTGGAGTGGTTAATGGCTGATGCAGCTGTGCACAGAAAGAGAAGGGAACGTAAAGAACTACTGTTATTCTGGGGGGTCTCATTGATCCTGATCTGCGCATTTCTATCCATTCTCACTTCTGCACCCATGATCTATTGGATTATCCAGGCGATCATTCCTGTTGTAGGACTGGGTGGCTTAGGGATCGCCAGGATCAGAAGAAATAGAGAAGGTGTACAAGAATGAATGAGCTACAGGATGTGCCTCTTTGGTTGTGGTTTGGCATAGCAGTAGCATTAATGCTGCAAGGGACCTTACTGTTCCGGGATGCAAGACGGCGCGGAAAAAAAGCTTGGTTCTGGGGATTGTGGGCGATTACTACAGTTCCGTCCCCAGCATTAGTCTACTTACTCGTTGTCATACTTCCTGACCGACGTAGAAGGAAGAAGCAGTTGTAAAGCTTTAGTAAGAAGCTCGTTCCTTTCATCCTATTACAAGGAGTGGTACTTCATGGAAGAGGTAAAATGGGGTTTAATCATGCCGTTAATTATTCTTCAGGCTTTGCTTGCAATTATTGGACTGATATCACTGGCCAAAGCGGATAACGTTCGTGGCCCAAAATGGATGTGGATTATTATCATTATTTGCGGAAATATATTAGGTAGCGTAGCTTATTTTACAATAGGAAGGAAAGATGTCTGATGTCACTCCTTCAAGTTATGAATTTGCGTAAAAGCTATGGGGCGCATATTTCCGTAAATGATATAAGCTTTGAAATTGAGAAAGGACGGTGCGTCGCTTTATTGGGGCCTAACGGTGCTGGGAAAACGACCACACTTCGTATGCTGGCAGGGCTGCTAGAACCCACCTCTGGCATGATTTCATTTGAGGGGAGCCGTCCTGGAGCCGAATATCGCAGAGGATTAGGATATGTGCCACAGTCTCCAGCTTTTTATGGGTGGATGACTGGACATGAGTATGTTGTTTTCGCTGCAAAGCTTAGTGGAATGGGAACTAAAGACGCAACCAGCAGGGCATTGGAATCGCTCGAGCGTGTAGGGCTTAAAGGTGATGCTCGTCGCCGGATTGGTGGATACTCCGGCGGGATGAAACAGCGGCTGGGTCTGGCTCAGGCGCTTGTGCATCGGCCTCGTCTGTTATTGCTTGATGAGCCTGTATCTGCACTTGATCCGATTGGCCGCAGAGAAGTAATGGGACTGGTGCGGGAAATACGTGAGGAGACAACTGTAGTTTTCTCTACACATGTGCTGCATGATGCAGAAGAAATTTGCGATGATATTATTTTAATGAATCAAGGCTTGATTGCTGAGAAGGGATCTTTATCACAGCTTCGTTCACAATACAGCCTTCCTGTTATTCGTTTACGTACGGAGAAGCAAGAAAAAGCTATTCAGTGGCTGGAGTCTCTTGCTGCCAAACCGTTTGTACTGGAGACTCAGTTGTTCGGAGATCATGCCATTTTTAATGTCAACGATGTAGACATGGCCCGTTGGACGATTCTGCAAGAAGCGGCGCAGCTCGAAATTCCATTACTGCAATTTGAAGCGGGTTCTTCCACGTTAGAGGATTTATTTATGAAGGTGGTGGGAGTATGAGAAGCGCCTGGGTCCTTTATCGCAAAGAAATGCTCGAAATGGCTCGCAGTTATAAGTTAATCTGGATACCTGTCGTTTTTATCCTATTAGGCATTATGCAGCCGTTAACTACTTATTATTTGCCGGAAATATTAAAAGCTTCAGGTGATGTTCCTCCAGGTCTCCTAGAGGGGTATGAAATACCGAGTGCCGCAGCTGTGATGGCGCAATCTTTGGGACAGTACGGAACGATCGGAATGTTAGTATTGGCGCTTGGCGCGATGAATGTTTTAGCTGGTGAGCGCTATAGCGGAACTATGGAATTAATTCTGGTAAGGCCGGTTTCTCCAGCCGCAATAGTGTTCGCTAAATGGGCAGCACAGCTGACCCTGTTGATCGTTGCTCTAGGATTAGGTGCAGCGGGGGCTGCTTACTACACGGAGCAGTTGATTGGTTCACTATCTTGGGGAGATGTCATCGCAGCTGCTGGAGTATATGGATTGTGGCTGTTATGTGCTGTCTCAGCTACGTTGTTGTTTAGTGGGTTTTTAAAATCCCCAGTTGCCGCTTTTTTAGCATTGGTGCTAATGGCAGCATTATCATTAGGCCAAAACTTATTGCCTTCATGGTTTGAATGGGCACCTGCGGGGCTTGCCGGGTTGTCGGCTGAAATCCTTATGGCTGGAGAAGGATTCAGGGTTGGACCCTATCTTTCAGCAGCTATTTTGATCTTGATTTGTTTAGTGGGTGCTGCACTTTTGACAAGGAAGAATAACTTAACCGCTTGAAACTTAAGTTATGTTTTTATTAAATATAGTATATTTTCATAGAATTTGTAGGATCGGCCAGCCTTCAACTAGACAGTTCTATCTTTTTTTAGTAGACTGTTGAAACAAGCAAAATCTTGAAAGATTTTGGGGTTAGGAGGTAGGGCGATGCTGCGTTTAGGAGAGAAGATTGTCATTGTTGCGGACGCTTTCGAGCAGAGTCTTCCTATCGGGGAATACGGCTACCTAATTGCTTACGACCGCAATCCCGATAATGCGTTTGACTATGTTATTCGTGTACCAGAGGCGAATAGGAACTTTTATGTTCCGGCTGAGGACATTGAGGCGGAAGAACATTTATTAGTAGCTGAGGCTGAAAGAGCAACGCATGAAGCGTTGATTGATTACGCTTTGTCCACGTACAATGAGAAGCTGTTCCATCATTTGATGAACGGTGAAGATATGGATATAGAAGAGACGGAATCAACGTCAAGCGAAAGCATGTCCCAAGCGGATTTCATCAAACAAGTGAATCTTCGAGCTTGGATTTAAGGAAGGCCGGCGCAAGCCGGCTTTTTTGTTTTGTCATAAAAAGTATTTCCCCCACATTAATCCTCTGAATTTACACATCATTTTCAAAATCTTTTCTTTTATTCCTTCTTTATAGTTTTCGAAAGTTTGTTTTTTATTTTTTTGGTATACAACCAATCTCCTGTTTTATGTATCTAAATTATTGAGAGCCGAATACGAGAATGCAGATCTGCGGTATAGGCGTTTTAACTTAAATAAAGGAGAACCTCAAGTGAAGATGATAACCGCTGTTCAAAAAGCGAGAAATGGCGATAAAGAAGCGTTTATCCAGCTATGCCGGCAGATTGAACCTGAAATGTACGGCATGGCCCGATCTATTTTGGGCAGGGACGAGGAATGTGCAGATGCCATGCAGGAAGCCACCCTAAAGGCTTACCGGTCTATCCATGGATTGCGGCAACCAGAATTTTTCAAGACATGGATGCTTCGCATCCTTATAAACGAATGTCATAAGCTCCAACGCAAGCGGACAAATATTGTGGAGTTTGGAGATCCCCTTACTGCTTTGGAATGCCATTCCTCCGGTGCAGAATATGAGAAAATTGAGCTGCGGGAAGCAGTGGAACGATTGGATACTTCGCTCCAGACCGTGATATCGCTGCATTATTTTCAGGACATGCCCGTTAAGCAAATTGCCGATCTTCTGAATATTTCTGAAACGGCAGTCAAATCGCGCCTCTACAGAGCAAGAAAAAACTTATTGAATGGATTCTAATGATATTTAGAAAGGATGGAACAGATGAAGAAGAGAACAGCGCAAGAGCTTGAATTGCTTTTGAAAGATATGGACATCCTCCCGGCAAATGAGCTTCCCTCTATGATTCGCCAACGTCAAGAGGATACGTATACAATGCTGGATCATGTGAAGATAAAGAGATCCACGCACAAATTTCGTAATGTTAAGAGGACAGCGCTTGGCTTCGGGGCAGCTCTTGTTTTGGGGGTTATCGTGATTGGAAGCGGCTTTACTTCTCCCGCATTGGCTAGGTCGCTGGAACGTATTCCGTTAGTCAATAGTATTTTTGAGCTCGCAGGTGATATGGGACTTCAAGCGGCGAGTCGCCAAGGCTTAACGACTGCAGTTGATACCAGTGATCAGGTTCAAGATGTTATTATCCGTGCTAATGAAGTTATATATGACGGCACACGGCTTTCTGTAGCATTGAAACTTGAAGGTGAAGATGAAGAGGGAATATTCAGTGGAGACATTCAGGATTTGCAGGTATTTATTGATGGACAGCCTTTAAACGCTGCTGGGGAGGAAGAAGAGGATTCTTTTAAACACAATATTGGCCTTATCCTTTCTCCGGGAGTAGATGAACAATCGTTGATTTTGCAATTTTCAGAGAAATCCTATGATGAGGGAGGCATTACTTTACCAGAGCAGTTCCAAATGACAGTAAAAGGTCGTCTGTCCGGAATCGATGATGATTTTCAAATTGAAATTCCTGTAAAAAAGGATACGAGTCATAATATTGTTCAGCAACCCGGAATCAGTCAAACTTACAATGATGTAACGACCACAGTGGAGAAGATTACACAGACTCCGGCAACTACACAAATACGGATGAGTGCTGTAGCCCTCGAGGGTATTCCTTATACTTATCTGACAGATACCAATAACCTGGCATTAAATTATGAAGTCTATGATGATAAAGGTAACCTGTTGCAATATGTAAACGGCAGCAATGGTTGGTCGGATTCGAAAAAGATAGATGACACAATCCATTATAGTCTTAAAGAGGATGTTAATATTGTACCGCTGCCCAAGGATGTAAAAGCACTGACAATCAAAACCTTTTTCTACAAATATGCTGGAGAGGGTAGTGGAAAACGAAATTTGCTAGACAATAATGGATACCCGGCAGTCGAATATATTCCGCAGCTGGAAATGACAATCCCTATATATTGATGAACGATACGCTCCTTTAAAATGTGTAGGAATCCCCTTCACTTTGATAAAGGAGCGTTTGTTTTACAGCCCATCATTGAATTGTCCAAGCTTCTACAATATAATTAAAAACGTTATCCGGGCGCTTTAGCCCTTTAAACAGGAGGGATTTTTCTTATGAGCATTACCGTTAAAGATGTGCAGCATGTGGCCAAGCTGGCTCGTCTGCAGCTGAGCCCGGAAGAAGAGGCAACCTTTACAGAACAAATGAATGCTATTTTACAATATGCCGAGAAATTAAATGAGCTAGATACGGAGAATGTAAAGCCGACCACGCATGTGCTGCAAGTCAGCAATGTAATGCGGGAGGATGTTGTGAAGGATAGCCTTACGCAAGAGGAAGCACTTCTTAACGCTCCAGATGATGAAGACGGACATTTCAAGGTTCCAGCTGTTTTGGAATAACTACATAATTAGAAAGGGGGAAGAATCTTGAGCCTGTTTCAAAATCGATTGCCTGAAGTACACCGCATGTTAACTGCTAAAGAGGTATCGGTCAGTGAACTGACTGAAGAATCGCTGGCGATTATCGCTGAGCGGGATAAGAACGTAAATGCATTTTTGACCTTGAACGAGGAGGGCGCACGTGCGACAGCACGCGCTTTGGACGATAAACTGGCATCCGGAGCAGCACGTGGATTGCTGTTTGGTCTTCCTGCCGGAATCAAGGATAATATTGTAACTAAAGGCCTGCGCACAACTTGTGCCAGCCAATTTTTGAGCGATTTCCAGCCGATTTATAACGCTACTGTAGCTTCTAAATTGCAGCAGGCAGATGCCGTAACAATCGGTAAATTAAATATGGATGAATTCGCAATGGGCGGATCTAATGAGAATTCAAGCTTTGGTCCTGTACGCAATCCTTGGGATTTAGAACGTGTGCCGGGCGGTTCCAGTGGCGGATCTGCTGCAGCAGTAGCTGCGGGCGAAGTGTTCTTCTCACTAGGTTCGGATACTGGGGGTTCCATCCGCCAGCCAGCTTCCTATTGTGGTGTTGTAGGTCTCAAACCTACTTACGGTCTTGTATCACGTTACGGGCTGGTAGCCTTTGCTTCCTCACTCGATCAGATAGGACCATTAACACGTAATGTAGAGGATTCTGCCTATGTGCTTCAAGCGATTGCTGGTTATGATGCCCAAGACTCTACTTCTGCTAAAGTAGAAATTCCTGATTATTTGAGTTCACTGACTGGTGATGTTTCCGGACTTCGCATTGCTGTACCTAAGGAATATTTGGGAGCAGGTGTCGATGCTTCTGTGCGTGAGACAGTCTTGTCTGCACTTAAAGTGCTGGAAGGAATGGGTGCTGTCTGGGAGGAAGTATCATTACCGCATACGGAATACGCAGTAGCAGCTTATTATTTGCTGTCCTCTTCGGAAGCTTCATCTAACCTTGCGCGTTTTGACGGTGTGCGTTATGGCGCACGTGTAGATGAAGGCGGAGGATTGCTTGATCTATATCTTAATTCCCGCAGCCGCGGCTTTGGCCCTGAGGTCAAACGCCGTATTATGTTGGGTACTTATGCACTCAGCTCCGGGTATTACGATGCTTACTATTTAAAAGCACAAAAGGTACGCACTTTGATTAAACAGGACTTTGATGACATCTTTAAAAAATATGATGTGGTCATCGGGCCAACAGCGCCAACGACAGCATTCAAATTGGGCTCACAGACTGAAGATCCGCTGACCATGTATCTGAACGATATTCTCACGATTCCTGTAAGCTTGGCGGGTATTCCTGCCGTGAGCGTTCCGTGTGGTTTTGCGGAAGGCATGCCTGTAGGTCTGCAAATTATCGGTAAGGAATTTGACGAGAGCACGATTCTGCGTGTCGCTCATGCCTTTGAACAAAATACAGATCATCACAAGCAGCGTCCACAGCTGTAGTAAAGGAGGGAATGGGATTACTTATGTCTAAATACGAAACGGTCATCGGCTTGGAAGTTCACGTAGAGCTTCATACCAACTCCAAAATCTTTTGCGGATGCTCCACTGAATTTGGAGCCCCACCTAACACTCATACCTGTCCTGTCTGCTTGGGTCACCCCGGCGTATTGCCAGTGCTCAACAAACAAGCGGTAGAATACGCTATGAAAGCAGCGATGGCGCTAAATTGCACCATTGGTGATGTTAGCAAATTCGACCGCAAGAACTATTTTTACCCGGATTCACCAAAAGCTTATCAGATTTCACAATTTGATCAGCCTATCGGGCTGAACGGTTGGATCGACATTGAAGTTAATGGAGAGACCAAACGGATCGGCATTACTCGTCTTCATTTGGAAGAGGATGCAGGTAAGCTTACGCACGTAGATGGCGGTTTTGCCTCGCTTGTCGATTTTAACCGGGTGGGAACACCGCTTATCGAAATCGTATCCGAGCCTGATCTGCGCTCTCCTGAGGAAGCTCGTGCTTATCTGGAGAAAATCCGTGCGATTATGCAGTATTGTGACGTATCCGATGTCAAGATGGAAGAAGGATCGATGCGCTGTGACGCGAACATCAGTCTACGCCCAGAAGGACAAGAGGAATTCGGCATTAGAGCAGAGCTTAAGAACATGAACTCCTTCCGCGGTGTATTGCGTGGACTGGAGTATGAACAATATCGTCAGGCTGAGATCCTGGATGATGGTGGAGTTGTTGTGCAAGAGACTCGCCGCTGGGATGAAGCACAAGGGAAAACATTATCGATGCGCGGGAAAGAAGAAGCACATGATTATCGTTACTTCCCGGACCCGGACTTGATCGTTCTGCATATTGATGATGCTTGGAAAGAATCCATTCGTTCAACGATTCCAGAACTTCCGGATGCACGGAAAGCTCGTTATAGCGAGGAACTGGGCCTGACAGCTTATGATGCAGGCGTCATTACATCCTCTAAACTGTTAGCGGACTTTTTCGAAGGATGTCTTGCCTATACGCAGGATGCCAAGGCTGTAGCTAACTGGATTATGGGTGACTTGCTTGCCTATTTGAATGGTAATAATCTGGAGTTGTCGCAGGTACAAATTACACCACAAGGGCTAGGCGAGATGATCGGACTGATTGCAGCCGGAACCATCAGCAGCAAAATCGCTAAAACAGTATTTAAAGAAATGCTAGAGAGCGGTAAACTGCCAGCTGTTATCGTTGAGGAAAAAGGTCTGGTGCAGATCAGCGATGAAGGTGCTATTAAAGGGATTGTGGAAGCAGTCGTAGCCGCCAATCCGCAATCTGTGGAAGATTATAAAGCAGGTAAACAGAAAGCAATCGGCTTCCTGGTCGGACAAGTTATGAAAGAAAGTAAAGGTAAGGCGAATCCGGGTCTTGCTAATAAACTTCTCATCGAGGTATTGAGCAGCTAAACGCTTGTCGTCCATAAAAGGACGCCGAAGGCGTTTATACTTGGGGTAATATACTTATGTAATAAGCTAAGGGCTTGTCGGCAACGGCAGGCCCTTAGCGGCATATAAGGGGACTGGTTAGGATGAATACAATTAACAAGCTAAATCTGCAGGATGAAAGCACCGTTAATGAATTATGGAGTCTTCAGCATAAGGCCTATAGACTGGAAGCTGAACTAATCGGCTTTCGTGAAATTCCACCTTTGATGGAGACGAGAGAAATGCTGAGCAGCTCTAAAGAGGATTTTTATGGCTGCTTCGATAAAGATGAGGAACTAATGGGTGCTGTTGCTGTAGAGGAAGAATCTCCTGGCAAATTGACGATTACACGAATGATGGTGGGGCCGGACTTTTTTCGCAGAGGTATTGCTAGCCATCTTTTGGAATATGTATTTGAGCATTTTGCAGGGATGGAGCAATTCATTGTGTCGACAGGCAAAAAGAATACACCCGCCGTTTCGTTGTACAGTAAACATGGCTTTATGCCCACCGGTGTGGAGGAAGTCGCTCCAGGAGTTGAATTGATTGAATTTCATCGGAGTGGTTCTCTTTGAAAAAAGATATTCATAGACAACTATTTACGAAAGGAGGAGTCCAAAATGAAACATGACTCTGCAATGCTCCCAGAGCAGGAAGAACTGCAAGATTCTGTTGATATAGAGACTAAGGAGAGTGAGATACAGAAGAGGATTATTCCTCCGCGTCCGAAGCGGCGCCACCGCAAACGTAAATTTATCGCTGGACTGCTGGCAGCTCTCATCCCTGGGACGGGGCATTTGTATTTTGGGCTTCTCCGAAAAGGGATCACCTTCATCTTTCTAATTCTTTTGGATATCTCAGCTTTATTGTATTTCTCATCCATCGGGATGCAGATTAATGTTCCACTACTTATTTTACTTGCGCTCATTATTCCGGCGATCTATTTTTATAACGTGTATGACGTATTGCAATCAGCGGATAGGCTTCTTCGCTTCCCAGAGGATCATGAGCTTGATATCCCTGTGACCAAAGCAAACGTGGCTCCTAAGCGTCGTAGTATCGTCAGCGAGCCTGGGATATCCTTTGGGCTCTTACTGCTATTAGGGGGCGCCCTGCTTATTCTGTTCCGGCAAAAACCAACATGGCTCCAGTTCTTTATTGAACATTATGCTGAAATGGCTGTATCTGTCATTATAGTATGCGGTGGCTTATTTATAGGAGCTAGAGAAATTGCCAGAGCAGTTGTGCAGCGTAAAGACAATGAACCTCGCAAGCGGCGCGTAGGAAGATATACGGCTTCTGTATTGCTGATAGCTATTTCTGTTCCTTTGTTTTTGGATTGGAGAGAGGGAACTGACTATATGCTCCTGCTCTTGAAGTGGTGGCCAGTCATCCCGGTGTTATGGGGGATTGAGTTCCTGCTGATGTTTATCTTCTCTAACCGTTCAGCCAAGGGAACCAGAATCAGATTGGATTTACGTGGGCTTTTATCCGCTATATTGCTAGCTGCGAGTGTATTTATTGTTGCGGAGCAAGAACATTATTTATATCTATGGAAAAATGTCAGTCTTAATCTGACGGCAGCAGCAGTGGATTATGGTGAGGCTAAAGGCAGCAAATATCAGAAAGCCCCGCTAATTGTTCCGGTGGAATTAAATACAGCCAAAATATCTATTGATAGTATTAATGGCGATATTTTATTGCATCGCGCTCCAGTGGATGATATTCAAATTACGACGACAGTTTGGGTAGATCAGTTGGATGGGCCGATGGCTGAAGCTATTTCAGAACAGTCCTTTGTGGACGTTGTTGAAGGGCCCAACATAAAAATAACCTCAAATAGCAAGGCTTATGGAGAATCCGGCAAACGCCAGCCACGCATGGATTTAGACATTTACTTGCCGGAGGATCGCCGCTTTAACCTCGATGTTCGCACCATGAATGGCGGGATCACATTGCAGAATGTAGAAGCCATTGAAGACATTTCTCTGGAAACGGGGAATGGAGAGCTGATCCTTCATCGTATCTTTGGTAATGTTAAGGGAAAAACACTGAATGGAGCTGTCCGTGCCAGATCTGTTCAAGGCAGCGTTGATTTAACAACGAGCGGAGGCAATATGAATGCTTGGGATGTTACCGGTGCTTTGAAATTATCGACGGCTGTCGGCAATATTAGTGCGATCGGAAATAGCAATGATATCGATATTACTACCAAAAACGGTAATTTAGAGGTGGATGGAGCCAGATCTAAGCTACATGCCGAATCTCTAAATGGTACCATTGATGTTCGCTCTTCAGATGTCGCTGGAGACTGGGATATTTATAGCGCAGTTGGTGATATTCAATTGTATTTGCCAGTGTTAAGCAACTATACAGTGAATGGTTCCAGTGGATATGGTGATATTACTTCAGATTTGCCTGAACTTACAATTGATAAGAAAAAAGTATCAGGTGAAGTGGGGACCGGTGAGTTCAAGCTTCATGTTGAAGGAAATAGCAATCTAAATGTTAGGAAATATTGAAAAAAGTAATTTTTCTTATATAATAATAAATATAATGTATAGACTTCGTTGACAACATTGAAAAACCAGTCTTACAATCTTAAGAAGTACTTCTTTTATTTTTAAATTCAAAAGGCGGTGACAGTAATGGGGAGTGGAGTACAACATGCACTGGAACAATTAAAGACAACAGGTGTCCGTATAACGCCCCAGCGTCATGCGATTCTTACGTATTTGATGGAAGCAATGAATCATCCTACAGCTGACGATATATACCGGGCGCTAGAGCCGAAATTTCCGAGCATGAGCGTTGCAACTGTATATAATAATCTCAAGATGTTTATGGAAGCCGGCATGGTTCGCGAGTTGACCTACGGGGATAGTTCCAGTCGTTTTGATGCCAATGTATCTGATCATTATCATGTCATCTGTCAGCTATGCGGTAAGATTGAAGATTTTAGTTATCCATCGCTTCATGATGTAGAGATACATGCGGAGCAGGAAACGGGCTTCAAAATTACGGGTTTGCGTATGGAATTGCATGGAGTTTGCAAATGTTGCAGAGAGAAGCAACAATAAGACAGAATACTACAGTACTCAAGGGCGTATAGCCAAGCTACACAATAAACGTGTGAAATCCGAAAGCGGAGGACTCACGTTTTTATTTTTTTAAAAATAACAAAATATAGTGAAAATGACTAACTTATACTGGTTATCCGGAACCAAGTGGATGTTATAATCGTATTGTTAGACTTAACTTAAAATCATCTAGTATTTGGAGGATATATTTTGGACAGAAGATATAGACAAAAACGCGTTAAAAAGCGCGGAGGTCTTTTCCGACGCTTTTTTGGACTTTTGCTCATTGCGGCAGCAGCTTATTGGGTTGTGTTTTTTGTATTGCCAAATCGCCAGCACATCGATCCAGACTGGAAAGGCCTAGAACATCCTATCTTCGTAAAAGGAGAGCTAACAGGATATTCCGCATCAGGGACCGGTGATAGCATGCTCTTGCCTTTACCATTACTGCAGGAACATGTGGACTCCTCTATTCGTTATGAAGAAAAGACTAAATCGGTCATCCTATCAACGGAAAGTGAACTTCTATATATGCAAGAGGATAAAACCGATGCTAGTCTGAACAATCGTCCGCTGCAGCTGCGGCTGGCACCTGAAGTTAAGGAGAAGATAACCTATCTTCCTGCAGATGTATTAGAGGACCTTTATGGATTTGAAATTGAAGAGGATACGACCACCGGGGCTGTGCTGTTAATGACAGCAGGGGAGACTGTACCTCTGGGGAAAGTGAAAGGTGAAGCGGGAGATAAGACAGTCGCTCTTCGCAACGAAGCATCGATTCACGCACCCATCGTGGCGGATATGTCCCCGGGAGCCAGTGTGAGTATTTGGAATAAGGAAAATGAGGACTGGCTGTATGTGCAGTTAAGCAGTGGTTACGCGGGTTATGCCAAGGCTAGTGATATTATCTCGGACGGTCAAAAGACAGTGGAACCCAAAAGCACCACTCCCTCACGGGCAGAACGAAGCTGGAAAGGGAAGTCAGTAAATCTGTATTGGGAAGCTGTTTATCAACGTAAACCTGATCCAAGTACATTCGGTGAGCTTCCAGGGGTTAACGTGGCTAGCCCGACTTGGTTCAGTATCATAGATGGTGATGGAAATGTGCGCAGTCAGGCTGACAGTGCGTATGTGCAATGGGCGCATGAGCGCGGGTTGGAAGTGTGGGGGCTGCTCAGCAATAGCTTTGATCCGGACATAACCACTGAGGCATTGTCGAGCTATGAGAAGCGGATGAATGCGATCGTACAGATCCTCGAGTATTCAGATTTATACAAGCTGGATGGAATTAATATTGACTTTGAGAATGTATATACGAAAGACGGGGAGAATGTTACACAATTTATGCGAGAGCTAAAACCTATGGCTCAAGCCAAAAACTTAATCGTCTCCATAGACGTAACCCCTAAATCCAACAGTGAGATGTGGTCAGCTTTCCTTGATCGTAAGGCTCTTAATTCAGTGGTTGATTATCTTATTGTTATGGCTTATGACGAGCATTGGGCGGCTAGTCCTATCGCGGGCTCTGTTGCGTCTCTGCCGTGGGTAGAAAGCTCGTTAAACCGGATCATAGAGGAAGACGATGTACCGCCTGAGAAGCTGATTCTGGGGATTCCACTGTATACTAGAATCTGGACTGAGGCCCAGGTAGATGGCAAGACCAAAGTAAGCTCTAAATCGGTTAGTATGAATGCCGTTGAAAAAATTATTAAAGAGAAGAAGCTAACCCCAACCTTTGATAAGGCAGCTGGGCAGAATTACGTTGAGTATAAGGAAGATGGCGCTCTTAAAAAAATATGGATCGAAGACAATGTTTCCTTAAAAGCTAGAGTTGAGCTTGCTAAGTCTTTAGGGCTTGGTGGCATCGGTTCATGGAATCGCAGCTTTAGTAATCTGTCTGCATGGGAGGCATTACAAGGAATTCATAAGTAATTATTATTTCATTCATAATAAACAAAGGGGCTCCCAATACGGGGGCCCCTTTGTTGTATTAAGCAAATGTTTGATTGCATTATAAATCGCTAGTAATAAGCTTCTGTAAGATGTGTTTTATTGATTAAGCTGCTGACTCTTAAGTTGTTCCGCAGTAATATTGGCCTCAGCTGGATCCATAGTAAGGATGGTATGGCAGAACATACAGCGGTCTGTTTTGCCCAGCATTTTGGTCAGCTTGTGACATTCAGGGCATTCCAGTTGGACTGCGCTAGTTGACAGCATCCCAGCCCAGAAATAGATTGCAAGACTTGCCATCATTGAGATTAAACCGATTACAAGACCGATTCCAGCGAATACTTTTCCAGTTGAGCCCCAAAACACGATGCCCGCTGTACCCAAAACCATAAGTCCCATTCCGAGCATTGTGAGCAGTAATCCCCATGTGCGAAAAGCGTTGATCTTAGCCGTTTTAAACTTCATGAGTGTTTGCTCCTAACTAAATATAGTTGGGTTGTCCAGAAGGAACTGTCTTTCATATGTAGAATAATAATTATAACTGAATTATAACTGACTGGACGCAAAATCGCCAAATTTAATGGAGGGAAGCATGGAACTGTCCAATGTAACTTTGTTGAGTGGAGAAACGTTTGATGAGAATGTTTTAGGAGCGGTCGTTTTGCGGCAGAATGGGGATATTCCGTTTCAAAGCGCACTTCTTCAAGATTTTGATATGATAGTGTTAGTATTGCATGAAGAACAGGATAGAGAGCATATTGTTCGCCATACCATTGCCGGTGACCAACGGACCCAGTCAGTCCATATCGGCCTATTTGCTTTGGAGCAGGCTGTTATGGCAGGGGATAATAACGAACTTCTTATCAGTTTGATGAGGGGGGAAGTGATCTGGGACCCCAAGGGAATACTCGAGGAAATGCGCAGCGAGATATTGCAGTTTGAAGGACCGATCAAGGAACGGGTCGCATTTATGGAGTTTGCCCGCTTTTTGCATATGTATGTGAAATCCAAGCGCTATATAGAGGCTGGCTTTATTATGGATGCTTACAACTGTGTATTGATAGCCTTATATCATTGGGCAAGAATAGAAGTGAGTGAAGTGGGTGCTTTCCCCGAGCCAGCTATTTGGGAGCAGGTTAAAAGCATGAATACCTCTGTTCATAAACTTTATGAGGAGTTAACGGTCAGTACTGAGACCTTAGAGCAACGTGTGGAGCTTGTGCTTCTTGCATGTGAATTTGGGATTATGTCCAAAATGACGGACTGTTGTCTATTGCTCTTTAATATTTTGAATAGCCGTAAGGAAGCATGGAGCATTAAAGAATTACTGCAGCATTCAGGTCTGAGTCAATTAGAGTCTGAACTACCCCTTGTTTTACGAAAGCTGGTTTCTCGTTCGCTAATCCGAGAGATTACATCTTGGGCTGATGTTCACGAGGGAGAAGGGCATGCGATCCGCTATACATTATAGAGATGAATTAGATACAGTAGAAGATGTTTAATTATAGAGAGATGAGCAAGGATAGGGAGAGGCTGAGCACTCTCTTTTTTATTTGTTTACTAATATGAAACGCTCATATTTATTCAGAAAAATTAATGGTTGACTCTTTCCTTGGTCATGTGTTAAATTATAACTCGTCCCTCTGACACAGAGATGTGCTTTCGAAAACATTCGAAAGACAACCGAAAAAAGAAATTAAAAAAAAGGTTGACTAAAACGAGGGTGCTGTGATATATTATAAAGGTCGCTGCTGAACAACACATCGACGAAATAAACGGCTTGATCTTTGAAAACTGAACAACGAGTGAGTAGGAAATCACGCAAGTGAAATCCAAAATTAGAGAATTAATTTTCTCGTCAGATGTTTCAAAATGAGCATATCGCTCTTTTCAATACTAATTGGAGAGTTTGATCCTGGCTCAGGACGAACGCTGGCGGCGTGCCTAATACATGCAAGTCGAGCGGAGTTACTTTGAAAGCTTGCTTTCAAAGTAACTTAGCGGCGGACGGGTGAGTAACACGTAGGCAACCTGCCCTTCAGACTGGGATAACTACCGGAAACGGTAGCTAATACCGGATAATTTCTTTTTTCTCCTGAGAGAAGAATGAAAGACGGAGCAATCTGTCACTGAGGGATGGGCCTGCGGCGCATTAGCTAGTTGGTGGGGTAACGGCCCACCAAGGCGACGATGCGTAGCCGACCTGAGAGGGTGAACGGCCACACTGGGACTGAGACACGGCCCAGACTCCTACGGGAGGCAGCAGTAGGGAATCTTCCGCAATGGGCGAAAGCCTGACGGAGCAACGCCGCGTGAGTGATGAAGGTTTTCGGATCGTAAAGCTCTGTTGCCAGGGAAGAACGTCCGGTAGAGTAACTGCTACCGGAGTGACGGTACCTGAGAAGAAAGCCCCGGCTAACTACGTGCCAGCAGCCGCGGTAATACGTAGGGGGCAAGCGTTGTCCGGAATTATTGGGCGTAAAGCGCGCGCAGGCGGCTATTTAAGTCTGGTGTTTAAACCTTGGGCTCAACCTGAGGTCGCACTGGAAACTGGGTGGCTTGAGTACAGAAGAGGAAAGTGGAATTCCACGTGTAGCGGTGAAATGCGTAGATATGTGGAGGAACACCAGTGGCGAAGGCGACTTTCTGGGCTGTAACTGACGCTGAGGCGCGAAAGCGTGGGGAGCAAACAGGATTAGATACCCTGGTAGTCCACGCCGTAAACGATGAGTGCTAGGTGTTAGGGGTTTCGATACCCTTGGTGCCGAAGTTAACACAGTAAGCACTCCGCCTGGGGAGTACGGTCGCAAGACTGAAACTCAAAGGAATTGACGGGGACCCGCACAAGCAGTGGAGTATGTGGTTTAATTCGAAGCAACGCGAAGAACCTTACCAGGTCTTGACATCCCTCTGAATCTGCTAGAGATAGCAGCGGCCTTCGGGACAGAGGAGACAGGTGGTGCATGGTTGTCGTCAGCTCGTGTCGTGAGATGTTGGGTTAAGTCCCGCAACGAGCGCAACCCTTAACTTTAGTTGCCAGCAGGTAATGCTGGGCACTCTAGAGTGACTGCCGGTGACAAACCGGAGGAAGGTGGGGATGACGTCAAATCATCATGCCCCTTATGACCTGGGCTACACACGTACTACAATGGCCGGTACAACGGGAAGCGAAGCCGCGAGGTGGAGCCAATCCCATCAAAGCCGGTCTCAGTTCGGATTGCAGGCTGCAACTCGCCTGCATGAAGTCGGAATTGCTAGTAATCGCGGATCAGCATGCCGCGGTGAATACGTTCCCGGGTCTTGTACACACCGCCCGTCACACCACGAGAGTTTACAACACCCGAAGTCGGTGGGGTAACCCGCAAGGGAGCCAGCCGCCGAAGGTGGGGTAGATGATTGGGGTGAAGTCGTAACAAGGTAGCCGTATCGGAAGGTGCGGCTGGATCACCTCCTTTCTATGGAGAATCGTTCTCTGCAATGAGGACATTCAAATCGGAAGCTAAGCTTCCAAAACTCAGGTTTAGGCCTGTTACTCACTCGTTGCTCAGTTTTGAGAGTTTAAGCTCTCAAGTAAGACTTGATCCTTGAAAACTGGATACCGAAACGAATTTGCGTTTTAGAACATCTTTTAGCAACTTGTGTAAACAAGTAAATGTTATTAGTGAGATTTTTCTTCGGAAGAATCAAGGTTAAGCTAATAAGAGCACACGGAGGATGCCTAGGCGCCAGGAGCCGACGAAGGACGTGGCGAACAACGAAACTGCCTCGGGGAGCTGTAAGCAAGCTTTGATCCGGGGGTGTCCGAATGGGGAAACCCAGCTGTGGTAATTCGCAGTTACTCATACCTGAATACATAGGGTGTGTAGAGGCAGACCAGGGGAACTGAAACATCTAAGTACCCTGAGGAAGAGAAAACAATAGTGATTCCGTCAGTAGCGGCGAGCGAACGCGGAACAGCCTAAACCTAAGAGCTTGCTCTTAGGGGTTGTGGGACGTCTCACATGGAGTTACAAAGGAATATGGTAGGTGAAGAGGTCTGGAAAGGCCCGCGATAGAGGTAAAAGCCCTGTAACCTAAACTGTGTTCTCTCCGAGACGGATCCCGAGTAGTGCGGGGCACGTGAAACCCCGTATGAATCCAGCAGGACCATCTGCTAAGGCTAAATACTACCTGGCGACCGATAGTGAAACAGTACCGTGAGGGAAAGGTGAAAAGCACCCCGGAAGGGGAGTGAAATAGAACCTGAAACCGTGTGCTTACAAAAAGTCAGAGCCCGATCTATGGGTGATGGCGTGCCTTTTGTAGAATGAACCGGCGAGTTACGTTTAACATGCAAGGTTAAGCCGAGAAGGTGGAGCCGCAGCGAAAGCGAGTCTGAATAGGGCGATTGAGTATGTGGACGTAGACCCGAAACCGTGTGATCTACCCCTGTCCAGGGTGAAGGTGCGGTAACACGCACTGGAGGCCCGAACCCACGTACGTTGAAAAGTGCGGGGATGAGGTGGGGGTAGCGGAGAAATTCCAATCGAACTCGGAGATAGCTGGTTCTCCCCGAAATAGCTTTAGGGCTAGCCTCGGTATAAGAGTAGTGGAGGTAGAGCACTGATTGGGTGCGGGGTCCGCAAGGATTACCAAGCTCAGTCAAACTCCGAATGCCATATACTTATTGCCGGGAGTCAGACAGTGAGTGCTAAGATCCATTGTCAAAAGGGAAACAGCCCAGACCATCAGCTAAGGTCCCCAAGTGTGTGTTAAGTGGGAAAGGATGTGGAGTTGCACAGACAACCAGGATGTTGGCTTAGAAGCAGCCACCATTGAAAGAGTGCGTAATAGCTCACTGGTCGAGTGACTCTGCGCCGAAAATGTAACGGGGCTAAACACACCACCGAAGCTATGGCTAGATACTATGTATCTGGGGTAGGGGAGCGTTGTGTAGGGGTTGAAGGTGTACTGAAAAGAGCGCTGGACACTACACAAGTGAGAATGCCGGTATGAGTAACGAAAAGATCAGTGAGAATCTGATCCGCCGAAAGCCCAAGGTTTCCTGAGGAAGGCTCGTCCGCTCAGGGTAAGTCGGGACCTAAGGCGAGGCCGAAAGGCGTAGTCGAAGGACAACAGTTTGAAATTACTGTACCACCGTAATCCGCTATGAGCGATGGGGTGACGCAGGAGGGTAGTGACGCGGACTGATGGATGTCCGTCTAAGCAGTGAGGCTGATGTGTAGGCAAATCCGCACATCATTAAGGCTGGGCTGTGATGGGGAGCGAAAATTATAGTAGCGAAGGTCATGATCTCACACTGCCAAGAAAAGCCTCTAGCCAGGAGAAGGTGCCCGTACCGCAAACCGACACAGGTAGGCGAGAAGAGAATTCTAAGGCGCGCGGAAGAACTCTCGTTAAGGAACTCGGCAAAATGACCCCGTAACTTCGGGAGAAGGGGTGCCCCGGTAGTGTGAATAGCACGAGGGGGCCGCAGTGAAAAGGCCCAAGCGACTGTTTAGCAAAAACACAGGTCTGTGCGAAGCCGCAAGGCGAAGTATACGGGCTGACGCCTGCCCGGTGCTGGAAGGTTAAGGGGAGTGGTTAGGGGTAACCCGAAGCTATGAACCGAAGCCCCAGTAAACGGCGGCCGTAACTATAACGGTCCTAAGGTAGCGAAATTCCTTGTCAGGTAAATTCTGACCCGCACGAATGGCGTAACGACTTGGGCGCTGTCTCAACGAGAGATCCGGTGAAATTTTAATACCTGTGAAGATGCAGGTTACCCGCGACAAGACGGAAAGACCCCATGGAGCTTTACTGCAGCTTGATATTGAATTTGGGTACGATCTGTACAGGATAGGTGGGAGCCGTAGAAATCGGAGCGCAAGCTTCGGTGGAGGCGCCGTTGGGATACCACCCTGATCGTATCTAGGTTCTAACCTAGTGCCCTAATCGGGTACGGGGACCGTGTCAGGCGGGCAGTTTGACTGGGGCGGTCGCCTCCTAAAGAGTAACGGAGGCGTTCCAAGGTTCCCTCAGAATGGTTGGAAATCATTCGCAGAGTGCAAAGGCATAAGGGAGCTTGACTGCGAGACCTACAAGTCGAGCAGGGACGAAAGTCGGACTTAGTGATCCGGTGGTACCGCATGGAAGGGCCATCGCTCAACGGATAAAAGCTACCCTGGGGATAACAGGCTTATCTCCCCCAAGAGTCCACATCGACGGGGAGGTTTGGCACCTCGATGTCGGCTCATCGCATCCTGGGGCTGAAGTAGGTCCCAAGGGTTGGGCTGTTCGCCCATTAAAGCGGTACGCGAGCTGGGTTCAGAACGTCGTGAGACAGTTCGGTCCCTATCTGTCGTGGGCGCAGGAAATTTGAGAGGAGCTGTCCTTAGTACGAGAGGACCGGGATGGACGTACCGCTGGTGCACCAGTTGTTCCGCCAGGAGCATGGCTGGGTAGCTACGTACGGACGGGATAAGCGCTGAAAGCATCTAAGCGTGAAGCCCCCCTCAAGATGAGATTTCCCAATTAGTAAGACCCCTTGAAGACGACGAGGTAGATAGGTTGGAGGTGGAAGTGCAGCAATGCATGGAGCTGACCAATACTAATCGGTCGAGGGCTTATCCTATACTTAGAATGCAGATTCGTTTCGGATTCAGTTTTCAGGCGATTAAGCCTGGTATGAATATTCCCTGATAGCTCAGTTGGTAGAGCACTCGACTGTTAATCGAGTTGTCACAGGTTCGAGTCCTGTTCGGGGAGCCATATGGAGAGGTGTCCGAGTTTGGCCGAAGGAGCACGATTGGAAATCGTGTAGGCGCCACAAGCGTCTCGAGGGTTCGAATCCCTCTCTCTCCGCCACAAATTTTTAATTAGTATGGCCCGTTGGTCAAGGGGTTAAGACACCTCCCTTTCACGGAGGTAACATGGGTTCGAATCCCATACGGGTCACCAAATTTTCACTTGATTTATCCTAGTGGACTTTGGTACAATAACAATTGTTGTTTATGGAGGCTTAGCTCAGCTGGGAGAGCATCTGCCTTACAAGCAGAGGGTCGGGGGTTCGATCCCCTCAGCCTCCACCATAACATATTTTTACTGACGCGGGGTGGAGCAGCCCGGTAGCTCGTCGGGCTCATAACCCGAAGGCCGCAGGTTCAAATCCTGCCCCCGCAACCAATTAACTTAAGCAATTATATCTTTTGGAACCGTGGTGTAGTTGGCCTAACATGCCTGCCTGTCACGCAGGAGATCGCGGGTTCGAATCCCGTCGGTTCCGCCATTTTCATCATGGCTCGGTAGCTCAGTCGGTAGAGCAGAGGACTGAAAATCCTCGTGTCGGCGGTTCGATTCCGTCCCGAGCCACCATTTATCATCACAAAAGAATGAGTGCCATGCCGGTGTAGCTCAATTGGTAGAGCAACTGACTTGTAATCAGTAGGTTGGGGGTTCAAGTCCTCTCGCCGGCACCATCCTTGGAGGATTAGCGAAGTGGCCAAACGCATCAGACTGTAAATCTGCTCACGTAAGTGTTCGGTGGTTCGAATCCATCATCCTCCACCAGTTTTTAGGGGCATAGTTTAAAGGTAGAACAACGGTCTCCAAAACCGTTGGTGTGGGTTCAATTCCTGCTGCCCCTGCCAAGTTTTTTCTAAAGTTTAATATGGCGGCCGTGGCGAAGGGGTTAACGCACCGGATTGTGGTTCCGGCATTCGTGGGTTCGAGACCCATCGGCCGCCCCATTTTCTTTAAAATGAATAATGGCGACAATATCAACTTAATATGGCGACTGTGGCGAAGGGGTTAACGCACCGGATTGTGGTTCCGGCATTCGTGGGTTCGAGACCCATCAGTCGCCCCATTTACTTTAAAATGTTATTGGGGATTAGCCAAGCGGTAAGGCAACGGACTTTGACTCCGTCACTCATAGGTTCGAATCCTATATCCCCAGCCATTTTATGCGGACGTGGCTCAGCGGTAGAGCATCGCCTTGCCAAGGCGAGGGTCGCGGGTTCGATTCCCGTCGTCCGCTCCAAAATTTACATGGCGCCATAGCCAAGTGGTAAGGCAAAGCTCTGCAAAAGCTTTATCCCCAGTTCAAATCTGGGTGGCGCCTCCATTTAGTTCATATGTGCCGGCGTGGCGGAATGGCAGACGCGCTCGACTCAAAATCGAGTGGGAAACCGTGGAGGTTCGAGTCCTCTCGCCGGTATCTTAAAAAGGTTAGTAAGATTGCTTTTATAAGCAATCTTACTAACCTTTTTTCTTTATGTTCTTAGTTTTACAGGATTAAGCCGTTGAATAGAGGAGTTTCTCTATTTCAACGGCTTTTTTTAATCTGATTAGTGATTAACCTGATTGATTATTAATGCGGAATGCTCGCGGGGTATGACCTATTTCTCGTTTAAACATATTGCAGAATTGGGCATCGTTCACAAAACCTGCAGCAGCAGATACTTCAGAGATTTGCATCTGAGTATGACGTAATAGAGATTTTGCATACTCCAGGCGTTTTAACAGCAAATACCGCAGGGGTGAGGACCCGAAACGTTCTTTAAATAGATGGCGAAAACGATCGTAGCTATATCCGGACATTTCTGATAGTGTTTCGACGGACAATTTATGGCGATAATGCTCATTCATATAATTAAGGACATATTGTACTCGATCTTCTGTTGGGGATTGATATCCAGAGGCACTAAGAAGCCTCATAAGATGGACGGTAATCTCGCTCATTTGTAGGTTTAGAAGCTCAGAGAATCCGTCTTGCTTACGTGTAAACTCTGCTTTCATTCGCAGCAGGATTTGAAGAACGGTCTGATCTTTATCATCTTCATATACGCCGAGCAGATTACTCATATTAGGGTGTACCGAGTGGAAGCCTACAAATAATACATTTGCATCCTCACGGTGGTGCTCGTCATGTTTATGATTGGGTGGCACAAGCGCGAAAGAAGAGGAGCGAAAATGGTAACTTCGTGGGCCAACATTGGTTGTCCCTACCCCCTGTAAATAATAGACCAGTTCGTAGCATTCATGCTGGTGTGGAGGGATATAAGTATTTAGCTCATGTGTGGCACTTACAATATATAGAACACGATCCATGATGATCCTCCAATACTTATGTTTTAGCCGAATCGTACAAAACTATGACCGAAATCATATAATTATTTTTAATAATATTTGTTATGATCGTATCAATAAATCCGAAAGTTCGCAACCTGACTGGCCATCTCGTTCGGAAATAAAGCGGATTATTAATAATAATGGTATTTTTATTGCTATTTTTGAGCCTAAACGTTAAATTTATTACTTTTAATGATACTTTATTTGGAAAAAAGAGAATTTCCATTTGAACCGTGAATTATACAATGGGTGAAGATGGGGATTCTGCCGGATTACTAACCAACTAAAATTAGGGGTGGAATAGAGTAATGAATAAAAAAGTTCTTTCTTTGTTGTTATTAATGGTGATGGTTCTGGTCACAGCATGTGGGAATAACACGTCCAATAACGGTTCTTCTGCGAATACTGGATCAAACGCTGCTGAGGGTGGAGAAAAAGGTTCAGGGGATAAACTCAAGGTTGTATTGCTGATTCCGGGGACACTTGGGGATAAATCATTTTTTGATTCCGCTAATAACGGCTTGCAAAAGGTTAAGAATGAACTAGGTGCAGTAACAAAGGTTGTTGAAATGGGCGTTGATAAAACGAAATGGGAGCCTACATTTAACGATATCGCTTCCGAGGATTGGGATGTAATTATTTCTGGCGGTTCTGAAATTACAGAGATGTTTAATGCAACGGCAGAATTGTATCCAGACAAAAAATTCATTAATTATGATACCGACATCGATGAAGCACCAGATAACATGTACAACATGTCTTATGCGACAAATGAAGTATCTTTCTTGGCAGGTGCCGTAGCAGCATTAGCTACACAATCGGATATGCCGAATGCTACCCCTGAGAATGTGATTGGGTTTGTGGGCGGTATGGATATTCCGGGGATTAATGCTTTCTTGGTCGGCTACATTCAAGGTGCTCAGTATGTTGATCCTGATGTAAAAGTGGCTGTGTCGTACGCTGGTGATTTTGTTAACCCGGCAAAAGGTAAGGAACTGTCTCTAATTCAATATAACTCCGGTGTGGATGTTATTTTTAACGTGGCTGGGGGTACAGGTCTTGGGATCTTTGACGCAGCTAAAGAGAAGAAAAAATATGCAATCGGTGTAGACTCCGATCAGGCAATGTTGATTAACGATACGGATAGTGAAAAAGCAAATCTAATCGTTACTTCATCTATTAAAAAGATTGATACGGCTATTCTAGGTGCAGTGAAGAGATTGCAAGAGGGTACGCTAGAAATGGGCAAACGTGATGTGTTGAGCTTTGTAGATGATGGTGTAGGTATTGCTGAGAATGATATTTATAAAAATGTATTCCCGGCTGATCTTCAGGCCAAGGTTGAAGAAGTGAAGCAAAAGCTGATCAATAAAGAAATTAAAGTGGATAATGCGATGGGGATGGAAACTGCAGAGGTAGAAGCTATTCGTAACGCAGTTAAGCCTTAAGCTTTAAATCTTAAGATCAGCTCTATAGAGATAAACCTACAGTTGGAGATTCTTCTAGTCAGGGGAATTCCAGCTGTATATTTTTGCAGACCTCCAAGTTGAAAGGCGTTGAGACCTATGTACAAAGCTCTGCTGGAAATGCGGGGAATTACCAAGGTATATCCCAATGGCGTCGTTGCAAATAAAGACGTGCATTTTTCTTTACGTGAGGGAGAAATACATGCGATTGCAGGTGAGAACGGTGCTGGTAAATCGACTTTAATGAAAATTATGTTCGGCATGGAAGAGCCAAGTGAAGGCGAGATCTATATCAAGGGTGAAAAAGTGAAGCTGCAATCCGCTCAGGACGCCATTGATAGAGGCATCGGCATGGTCCACCAGCATTTCATGTTGGTACCTTCGTTTACGGTGGCAGAGAATATGGTGCTGGGTATGGAGCCGCGCAGAGGAGTTGGCATTAATTATGCCGAGGCTGTGCGCATGACGGAAGAGACCGCAAGGAAATACAATCTGGCCGTGGATCCTAAAGCAAAAGTAGAGGATCTTACAGTTGGGATGAAGCAAAAGGTTGAGATTCTTAAGGCGCTGCTGCGTGGTGCGAAAATTCTGGTGCTTGATGAGCCGACTGCGGTGTTGACTCCACAGGAAACAGAGGAATTGTTCCGCGAGCTTAAGCAATTAAGGGAACAGGGTCATACGATAGTTTTTATTTCGCACAAATTAAAGGAAGTCAAAGCGATTTGCGACAGAATTACGATTATGCGCAGCGGCCGTAGTGAAGGTGTTTTTCAAACACAGGATGTGACAGAACAGGAAATCTCGCGACTAATGGTCGGCAGAGACGTCGTGCTGAAATATGACAAAGAGATTCTGGCTGTTAGTGAGCCAGTACTAACGGTGCAGGGACTCAGTGTGAATGATGCAGATGGCAAAGCATTATTGTCGGATATCAATTTTGCGGTACGTGGTGGGCAGATCGTTGGGATTGCTGGTGTAGAAGGCAACGGGCAGACACAGCTCATTGAAGCTCTTACAGGTAGCTTGAGAGGTGTCTCAAGTCAGGGCTCTGTACTAGTGAAGGGAAAGGATATCCGTGAATCGGATATTTTGGATATTCGTAAGCTAGGCGTTTCCTATATACCGGAGGATCGGATGCGGCAAGGGATCGCTAGTGAGGCAAGCATAGCTGATAATCTGCTATCTACTCAGTATCGTACAAAAGCAATGAATAAAGGTCTTTTTTTGAATGGCTCACGAATTGCCAAGCTAGCAGTATCCCTTGTAGAGGAATTTAAAGTCCGCTGTTCAGGACCTTCTCAGCCCATAGGAATGTTGTCAGGTGGTAACATGCAGAAGGTAGTCGTAGCTAGAGAGTGTTCGACTGAACCGCAGCTGCTTATTGCAGAACAGCCGACACGGGGTGTGGATATAGGCGCAGCCCAGTTTATACATCAAAAGTTGTTGGAATTACGTTCAGACGATTGCGCGATTTTGTTAGTGTCGGCAGATTTGAATGAGATCTTGGAGATCAGCGATAGTCTGTTAGTGATGTACGAGGGTAAGATTGTTGCCTTTTTCGAGGAGCCATCTAAGGTTAGTGAGGAAGAATTAGGTCTTTATATGCTGGGGATTCATCGACAGGACGAGGAGCACATCGGGAGGGCCGTAAATCATGTTTAAAGTTAAATATTTTGAGTACATTCGGACATCGGCGGTAATCGTTATTGCACTCGCTATTGCCTTTCTGATCATCTCTTTGGTCAGTAATCAGCCTGTGAAGACGATTGGTATATTCCTATTAGAGCCGTTATCCAGTAAAGGTCATATTGGTAATGTGATTGAGATGGCGATTCCGCTCATGTTCACTGGGTTGGCAGTATCCTTGTTGTTTCGAGCCAATATGTTCAACCTGGGAGCTGAAGGGATTTTCTATTTCTCCGGTGTTGTAACTTCCGTATTGGCTATTCATTTAACGTTGGACGGCTGGCTGCATCCGATGGTAGCTATTGCTGCAGGTTCAATTGTTGGAGCCTTGCTCTCGGCAATACCTGGTATTCTGAAGGCAAAATGGAATGCTAATGAGTTGGTTACATCCTTAATGTTCAATAATATTTTGTTCGGAGTAGGGCTATACCTACTGAACTATCATCTACGTGATGCTAAAGCTTTTGCCAATGTATCCTACAAATTCGAGAAAACGGCACTGCTGAGTAAAATGGTCTCGGGCACCCGGATTCATACCGGTCTTATTATCGTTATCGTGCTTATTATTGCAGCTCATCTATTCCTATACAAAACGAAATGGGGATATGAGCTGCGCATGACAGGCATCAACCGGGACTTTGCCCGTTATTCCGGTATGAAGACAGCCAAGGTTATTATTCTCGTTCACTTGATTGCAGGTTTTATCGCAGGTATGGGGGGTTCCGTAGAAGTGCTGGGGATGTATAACCGTTTCCAATGGACGTCACTGCCTGGTTATGGTTTGGATGGTGCCCTTGTAGCGATGTTAGCCAAAAATAATCCGCTGTCCGTAATCGGCTCTGCATTGTTCCTAGCGTACATTCGAATTGGGGCTGACATGATGTCGCGACTGTCTGATGTACCTTCAGAGATGATCTCAATTATACAGGCAATTATCATTCTTCTGATTTCGGCTGAGCAATTTCTGAAGTTCTGGAAAAATCGGATGCTCTTGAAGGAGGCGAAGGAAGCGTGAATAGTTTGTTTGATGTAATTTTTACAACTGACTTTGCGTTCTCTGTCCTTCGCGTGACGACTCCGATTCTGTTCGCCGCGCTCGGCGCACTCATCTCCAACCGTGCAGGGATCATTAACATTGGGATGGAGGGCATCATGCTTGTTGCCGCTTTAGCGGGTGTCATCATAAGCAGCTATACGCATAGCGCGTGGGTAGGTCTGCTTGGGGCGGTGCTGTCTGGAACATTGATCGCTGGAATATTAGCTTTTTTCACCCTGAAATTCAAAACACATATCATTCTCGGGGGTGTGGCCATTAATATGTTCGCTTCGGGAGGAACTGTGTTTATCCTCTATCTGCTTAGTGGCGACAAGGGTTCTTCCACTTCTCTGGCGAGTAAAGTTTTGCCTAGTGTCCAGATTCCTTTGTTGAAGGATATCCCGGTGCTTGGACCTATTTTATCGGGGCATCACATTCTGACGTATGTTTCTATATTGGCTGTGTTTGTTGTCTACTATCTATTAAATCGTACACCGCTTGGACTGCGCATTCGTTCAGTGGGCGAAAATCCACATGCGGCTCAATCCGTGGGTGTAAGTGTTGTGAAAATACAGTATATGGCTTTGCTGCTTAGCGGATTTTTTGCCGGTTTAGGCGGTGCTTATATGTCGATGGGGTATTTGTCACTGTTTACCCGCGATATGATCGCTGGCCGGGGCTGGATTGCCATTGCCGCTGAGTCGATGGGAAGAAGTACGACCGTAGGCACGGCGCTGACCTCTTTATTATTTGGTACTGCAGATGCATTGTCGAATGCTCTACAGGTGTTGAAGATTCCTGCGGAGCTAATCGCTACTCTACCTTATGTAGCCACAGTAATTGGACTTGTGATCTACGCAGTATCTGAGACACGAAAAAAGAATAAAAAACTTAAAAGCCCGCTAGTTAAATAGCGATTGAAATGATTGATACACAGACAAGGAGTGAGTAACTATGCCAACACCTATTATTATTGACTGCGATCCAGGGCATGATGACGCAATAGCGATACTGCTTGCCATAGCAAATTCGGAGAAGTTAGATCTGCGCGGGATTACAACGGTTGGTGGAAACCAAATTTTAGATAAAATCACGGAAAACGCCCTGAAGGTGATCAGCTTCGTGAATGCTGACATTCCTGTAGCTAAAGGGGCTGCTGGCCCACTGTTCGGCAAGCTTGTTACAGGTGAGGAAGCGCATGGTGAATCGGGCATGGATGGGCCGCTTTTGCCCCCAAGTAAATTCCGCCCTGTAGAGCAGGGTGCTGTGGAGTTTATGCTGAATATCATCCGTTCTTCAGAGGAGAAGATTACGCTCGTGCCGATGGCTCCTTTAACAAATATCGCACTGCTAATCACGGCTTATCCAGAGATTAAAGACAGAATTGAAAAAATCTCACTGATGGGCGGAGGTATCTCTTATGGGAATGTCACCTCTACTGCGGAGTTTAATATCTATGTAGATCCTGAAGCAGCCCGTATTGTGTTTGAGTCGGGGATTCCGATCACAATGAGTGGTCTGGATGTGACCGATAAGGCTGCTATTTTTGAAGATGAGATCCTAGCATTGAAAGAGCGGGGACCAGTGTCTACAATGGTCGGAGAATTGCTGGATTTCTATTCGATTTACGGTAAAAAAATGGGCTATGTCGGCAGTGCGCTGCATGATCCATGTGCTGTTGCCTGGCTGCTGCATCCGGAACTATTTGAATTTGAGCATCTATATGTAACGGTGGAGACAGAAGGCAAGCTGACGCGGGGAATGACAGTTGCAGACAGACGGAAGAAGACGGATCGTCCAGCGAATGTGCAAGTATTGGTGGGAGTTGACCGGGAAGCATTTATGAAGCTGATCTTTGATTCACTGGAAAAGCTTGATCAAGAGCTGCTGCTAGCGGCTGAAGGGAAGTAGCCTATGGCAGGATGGGAGAGACTTCAAGAGACCGTGCAGTTTGAAATTGCTCAGCGTGGAGAAGAAGGTTGCGAGATTGATGGGTTCGCGGATAAGCTAGCGGCTGCTGGTGCTGAGGAGCTCAAGCTGATGCAGGTATACAATGAGCTAATGGAGCTTACGATCAGTGAGGATTTTCCGTATCAAGAGCCATCCTCTCTGGAGGAGATTCGTCAACTACGTCCAGAAGGCCCACGTAAGCTTGAGGCGGACTGGAGCGAAGCGGAATGGAGAGATAAGTTCTATGGAGCCTGGCTCGGTAGAAGTGTCGGCTGCGCACTCGGGAAACCGCTGGAGTATTGGGACTATCTCTATGGGAAAGATGGCCGTCCGGGCTGGGAGAATATTGAGCTATGGTTTCAGGGTGCGGACGCCTGGCCAATTACTGGCTATACGCCTGGGCATTCACGGGCAGAGGCTGAATATGGTCTTGGCTTAAGCGAATGGACACATGCCAGTACCCGCGAGACGATCAAGTATATGGAAAGCGATGACGATATTCGTTACACTGTCCTGGGTCTTATGCTGCTGGAACAGAAAGGTCTGAACTGGGATTCTTGGGATATCGGAAAGCTGTGGCATACACATTTAACATATAGTCAGGTGTGCACGGCGGAGACACAGTCATATATGAATTTTGCGCAGGAGACCTCTCATCTGCATGGCGAGAAGCCTGCGGATTGGCTGGTGCGGCAGGAAAGAGTGCGGATGCACTTAAACCCTTACCGCGAGTGGATTGGTGCCGCTATACGCGCAGATGGACTGGCTTATGGTGCAGCAGGTTATCCTGAGCTTGCGGCAGAATTAGGCTGGCGTGATGCTTCATTTTCACATGTGAAAAATGGCATCTACGGTGAGATGTTTAATGCGGCGATGATATCGGCAGCTTTTGCAGAGAAGGATAATGAACGGATCCTAGAGATTGGCCTTAGTGAGATTCCGCGTACCAGTCGTCTTGCCAGTGATGTTTTGCGGGGGATAGATATTGCGCAGAAGGCCAAAAGCGAGCGGGACTTGGTTCGTAACATTTGGGATACTTTTAGCCACTATGATGCGGTCCATACAAATAATAATGCTGCTCTTGTAGCCGCGTCGCTTGTTTATGGCGGGAATGATTTTGAAAAAACAGTCGTCACTTCCGTATACGGTGGAATGGATACAGACTGTAACGGGGCAACTGTGGGCTCAATTATGGGAGCGAAGCTTGGAGCAAGTAAGTTGCCGGCTTCATGGATTGAACCGCTTCACGATACGTTATATGCGGATCTGCCCGGATTTCATCCGATTGCGATTTCGGAATGTGCGGAACGCAGCTACCAAGTGTTCTTGAAGATTCGCAGAGAGCTTGGCGAAAAGGCATAAAAGATTTAGCGAGTATGGGACTCGATAGATCAGGGATTCAGGGATTACTATATGAATTATGGGATGTCTTAAGCTACCGGCTTAGACATCCTTTTTTGCGTAACAGCAGGTCTTTAAATCACACTCCAACGAACCAAATGTAGCTTTAACTGCATTTCATACACTAAAAAAAACCAAATATGGCTATATTAACAGTGGAGCGTTTAGTGGTGGGGCAATAGGAGAATCATGATTTCAAGAGGGAAGGATTACCTTTGCTAACCCTTTTTATTTTGTTAATAAATGTGTAAAAAGAGCCCGGTATAAAGGGTTTTTAGGTTTTTATCAAACTTCCTGGTATATCATTTAAATAAAAATGATGACACAGCAGAAGAAATGTCTTATTATTTAAGGAGATTTTTAATAAAACAGATTTTAGAAAATTGTAATACAATGTCTCACTTCATGGAGGTTCATTATATAAGGGAAAGGAAGGGGGAGCTTCTAATACTGTCGCTGAGTCGGGTAAGTAAAGGGTTCAAGCTGAAGGAAGGCATCTATCAGGCTGTGGATGAGGTATCGCTGGAGGTAAAGCAGGGATCCATTCACGGGATCATTGGTGAGAGTGGTGCGGGGAAATCTACGCTGCTGCGACTGATGAATCTTCTGGAACAGCCGGATCAGGGAACGGTTACTGTAGATGGCCACAACCTGACCGAAATGCCTAGTAAAGCACTGCGTAAAGCAAGGCAAAAGATTGGAATGATCTTTCAACAATTTAATCTTGTTTATAACGTCACAGTAGAGCGGAATGTTTCGATCCCGCTGGAGCTGGCAGATGTCCCAAAGCATGAACGAATGAAACGTGTGAAGGAGTGTCTGGATTTTGTTGGACTGGCAGATAAGGCAAAACAATATCCGGCACAGCTCAGCGGAGGACAACGTCAGCGTGTTGCGATTGCCCGCGCGCTAGTGAACAGTCCGGGAATATTGCTATGTGACGAGCCAACGTCCTCTCTGGACCCAGGAACCACTACTGATATCTTGAACGTGCTGAAGCATGTGAATTCAAGTCTTGGAGTAACGGTTGTTATTGTTACGCATGAGATGGATGTTGTCAAAAGCATATGTACTCATGTATCGGTGATGGAAAAAGGGCGCATTGTAGATTCATTCTCTCGTGAAGACGGTGAATTCCGTCCAGCAGCAGCCAGCACCGGGACATACCGCGATCAGATTCTTGGTAAAGCGGGGGAAGGTCATGTTTGACAGTGTACTTCAATATCAGGCACAGATGTGGGATTCGATCGGTGAAACCTTTGTGATGGTTGGTATTTCTGTTGGGGCGGCAGTACTGCTGGGGCTTCCGCTGGGCACCTTGTTGTTTTTTTTCCGAAAAGGGCAGCTTTATGAGAATACAACGTTGTCTCTGGTGCTCAACAGTATCGTTAATATTATCCGCTCGTTTCCGTTCCTGCTGCTGGTCGTTGCGCTAATTCCAGTCACTCGTTTCCTGGTCGGGACCGCCATTGGGACGATTGCAGCAGCGGTTCCATTATCTATAATCGCTATTGCCTATTATGCTCGGTTAGTGGAGCAGTCGTTGCTGGAGGTTCCTAAAGGGGTCATTGAAGCAGCATTATCGATGGGAGCCTCGAGGCTGGGCTTGATCTTTAAATTTTTGTACGTGGAAGCTCGTTCGGGTCTAGTCCTTGGACTTACTACTTCTACAATTAGTTTTATCTCCTTCTCGACCGTGATGGGAGTTGTTGGTGGGGGAGGGGTTGGTGATTTCGCTATCCGTTATGGTTATCAGCGTTTTGAGACGGAAGTGATGATCTATGCCATTCTAGTGATGATTGTATTGGTCCAATTGGTTCAGTTCACTGGGGGGACTATCGCAAGGCTGTTGGATAAGCGTTAATACAAAATAGTTCAATATATAAACTGGGGGTTAGTAGTACTAATGAAAAAATCAATGATACTTGTGCTTACATTAATGGTATTGGTCGTAGCGGGTTGTGGCTCTAATAAAGCAGCCGAGAATAATGCTGCAAAAGGTAGTAATGATGAGTTAACCAAATTAAAGATCGCTACACTGATCCCACCTATGACAGAAATTCTGGATATTGTGAAGCCGCTCCTTAAGGAAGATGGCATTGATCTGGAGATCGTTGTTCTCTCTGACAATGTGCAGCCTAATGAGGCTTTAGCTAATAAAGAGGTAGACGCTAACTTTTTCCAACACGTTCCTTATATGAAGCAATATAATGAAAGCAAAGGCTCTAATCTGGTAGAGGTACAGCCTGTCTATGACGCTATTTATGGCGGATACTCCAAACGTTACAAGACTATAGCTGATCTTCCTGAAGGGGCTACGCTTGTAATGGCTAATGATCCATCTAACATCGGTCGTTCATTGCAAATGTTCGCTGCAGCTGATCTTATTAAGCTAAAAGAAGGCGTAGGCATTCAAGCCACACAAGCAGACATTACTGAGAATCCAAAAAAATTCAAGTTTGAAGAAGTCGATCTCCTAATGCTGGCCCGTATGCTTGATGATGGCGATTTAGTAGCCATGACTCCGGCTTATGCGAGCCCACTAGGATTGACACCGAAGAAAGATGCGCTGATTACGGAAGGCGAAGATTCCGAATTCACAATTACTTTGGTGGCACGTGAAGACAACAAGGATTCTGACGCCATTCAAAAGCTGGCTAAACGGATCAGCGGTCCTGAAGTGAAGAAGTTCCTTGAGGATAATTACGCGGATATTGCGTTGCCTGCGTTTAAATAAGCTGAATATGGATCTATAAAAAAAGGGCAGCCCGGCGATATTTACCGGGCTGCCCTTTTTGTAATAGGACTATTTAGGTGTGTCTTACATTACTCGGCTTCTCTCAGCCGTTCCACTATGGATGCTTGGGATAACGTTTTATAGGCTCTCAGTGTCACTGTGTAAGCGAGAATTAACAAAATAGGAACGGTGAGGATAAACGGCAGCCAACTCATCTGAAATACCATAAAGGCCATATTTTCCGTGATGCTTTTGGAAAGGTTATAGGTCAGCAATACACCTAATGTTGAGGTTATGAGGACGGTTAGCAAAACGGTGTATAATCCTTCAAGGATCAGCATACGTTTTAGCTGCTTTTTGGTCATGCCAATACTCTCCAGCATGGCAAATTCATTGCGGCGTGAGACTACCCCGGTGAGTACAGTGTTGATATAATTCAGCACCCCGATTAGAGCAATGACCAGGCTGAGCCCATACCCCACGGTTTGAAAAATGCGAATGAATCCACCGAGCTCATCTTTATAATCCTCCCTGGATTTCAAGGATAATTCATTTGTCGAATCTGTTAGAGCCTTGGCTGCTTGTTCTACTAAATCCATTTTAGCTGGATCGACATGTAGTGTGGCTGAAACAATATTGGCTGGATCTGTACCTTGCGGCATTTCCTTCTGCAGCTCCGAAGCAGGGAGGAAGACGTTGTACCCTAACAAAGAGAAAGATTTTGTTGTGGCAGCATATACTGCATCATTTTTTACTACTGCCATCACTTCATAAGATTTACCCGACTTCTCGAAAGTGACTGTATCTCCAGGATGATAATAGGCGCGGTAGCTATCTTCTTCTATAAACATGGCCTCAGCTATGACCGCATATTTTCCTGAAGCAAACTTCTGCCTGTTAAACTCCCCTTCAATAATATCCTTGTCCACAAGATCAAACCAGCCCGGATCTAATCCATATAAATTATTGTAGATCACCCCCCTCTTATCTAAAGTGGAGAGAAGATAGGGATGTGGATCAGCAGCTGCCATTGGCTCCAAAATAGCCCGGACAGCATCATCGACAGGAGATGGAACATATCTGTGGTAAACCTTATCAACACTTTCTACACCGTCAATTTTACTTAGATTGTTGGCGAAATCCTCTGAAAGCTTGTATGGATCACCGTCTCGAGGCCCTGTAATACTGACTAACACTTCATTCTGAACCAAAAAATCACCGGAGATAAAGGAAGCCAGATATTTGTTCACATCCAGTGAGGAAATTACTGTGAAAATGGTACTGAACAAGATGATACTCAAGGAGAGTGAAGAGAGCATCAGGATCAGCTTCTTTTTGCTTCTGAACAGGTTGGAGAACGCCATGTTGTGAAGTTTTGCGCCATGTTTTGATTTTTTGGCGTTCCGTTTTCCGCCGCTGCTGACTCCGGCAAATTTTACAGCCTCTACCGGCGAGGTTCGCGAAGCCATCCGGCCCGGTTTGCTTGCGGCGATCCATACGGTCATAAACGAGAATGCTGCTGCACCAATAAATATCCACGGGCTAGCAGAATAGACATTATCAGTAGAACCGTTTAAAAATGAGGAGGTCATAGGGAGAATCAGCAGACCTAGCAGATATCCCAACCCCAATCCAAAAGGCAATGCGACTAGATAAAGTGAGCGGGCCTGAATGGAGATGATCTTTTTTAGTTGTCGGGGTGTGGTACCGATGGTCTTTAGCAGGCCATAAAATTTGACATCCCGCACGACGGAAATAAAAAAGATATTGTAGATTAGTAAATAGCCGCTCAGCATGGTGATAAGAATGACAACTGCATAAGGAATGATATTCATTAGATTATCGGAGAGAGACACACTTGTATAAGCCGGATTGACACCATAAGGTACATCCAGGCCGGTGTCCGTCAAAATCTTTTGTACCTTCTGTTCAATATTATAAGAATTGTTAAACATCACCCCTAGACCTGCGGTGTTTACATAAGAACCCGTTGCCTCAGAGATATCCGGGTCAATATGGGAAATGTTCTTCTGTGTAAATGCTTCGGATACAAAAGCTAATCCTGACATCGCCAAATTTTGATCGGTTTCGTAATACCCGGAGAGCTTAAAGTCTTGGCTTATGACTTTTTCACCAATGTCTATATCCAGCTTCACAGTCTGGCCTAACTCATGTTTTGCTCCAAGCAAGTCAAGCGCCCAAGTATTTAGGACGATTTCATTCTCTTGGGAGGGCAGTCCGCCAGCTATAAAGTTGATAAATCCGTGTTTGGCATAATTCTCGTCAATTCGAAGGACCTCTACCCGGTTATTCTTGAACAGACTGGTGCTTATATCGCCAACCTTAAGAAAAACGCCATACTCTTTGATGGATGGGTGATTCTTCAGCTTCTCCAACTCGGCAGGATTCAGATATTTGAAGCTTCCATGATAATCGCTGCCAGTAGTCTGCATTTGTGCGCGTTGCATCGATTTGTTAATACTGAGCGCCAAGGTAAACACGGTGGTGATCAAAAGCGTAGTCAGTACGATGGCACAGATGATAGTGAAATTGCGAGCACGGTTGGCTTTGAGGCTTTTTTTGGCTAAAGTAGCAATAGTCTTATGGTTATTCGTGCTGATCATGGCTGGCTCACTCCGGAGCTACGGGGTTGTCCAGTGAAAATGATGCCATCTTCAATACGGATAATACGGTCAGCAGTTTGAGCGATTTGTTCATTGTGTGTGATCATCACAATGGTTTGGTTGAATTTTTCGCTCATCTGTTTAAGTAAAATCAGCACTTCTTGGCTTGTTTTGCTGTCCAGATTACCTGTAGGTTCATCTGCTAAGATGATTGAAGGTTTGGTCGCCAATGCTCTGGCTATTGCCACCCGTTGCTGCTGTCCGCCAGACAGATTAGAAGGTAGAGTATTCATCTTTTCCTGCAAGCCTAAAGTGCGGATGATCAGATCAAGATAAGTTTCGTCAACTTTGCCACCGTCCAGTTCAATGGGCAGCACAATATTCTCCCGCACATTTAGTATGGGTACCAAATTATAGTTCTGAAAAACAAACCCAACCGATCTGCGCCGAAAAATGGTCAGCTTCTCATCACTCATCGCAAAAATATCATTCCCGTCCACGTAAACCTTGCCCTCTGTTGCCCGATCTAATCCGCCAAGCATATGAAGAAGGGTGCTTTTGCCGCTGCCGCTAGTGCCGACAATGGCGACAAACTCCCCTTTATCCACTGACAGTGATATGCCGTCCAAAGCCTTAACGCTTGAGCCCACCTTTCCATAGTGTTTTTTTAAATTTTCAGTCTGTAGAATCGGCATAACTCTTCCCCTCCAATGAGATCTGTTTGTCCATAATTTAAGGGTAGCAAATCAATCTGACAGGAGAGTGTCTGAATTCTGACCATAATGACACATTCTATTTCAGCGCTGGGGCAGGTAAACAGAGAAAGTTGTACCTTTTCCAGTTTCAGAAATGACGTTGATATGGCCGCCTTGCGCCGTGATAATCTCTCTGGACAAAAACAACCCGATGCCGACCCCCTCGAATTCACACGCTTGCTTTCCTCGGTAAAACCGCTTAAAGATGTGAGGGATTTCTTCGCTGGGGATTCCAAGCCCAGTATCGGTAAGGTGAATACAGGTGAACATCTCATTGCTTTCAGCAAGAACGGAGATTTGTCCGCTATGCGGCGTGTACTTCACAGCATTCTCGAGCAGGTTGAATAGTGCTTCACTAGTCCATTTGACATCGTGGCAGGCTAAGATGTGTGTCCCGCAGTCAATATTGATCGTAATTTGTTTGTTTTCCGCTTGTGCATAAATCTGGGATAAAGCCTGCGTCAGAGTTTGTATGAGCGGTTTCGCCTCAATCTGCTGTAGGGAGATCATTCCTGTTTCCAAACGTGATAATTTGATTAGAGACTGGATCAGCCAATCCAACTTATCTGACTGCGCTTTAATATGCTGTATGTAGTGCCGGACATTCTCATTTAGTCCGGGCATCTCTTCCAGCAACTGACTGAATACCATGATATTAGAGAGGGGGGTCTTGGTTTGATGGGAGATATCCGAGATCAGCTCTTTTATTTTGTTTTTCTCAGTTTGAATATTTCGTTCATTCGCCTTAGCCATCCCTATATACCGCTTTAGTTTATGTTCCATCGAAGACAGAGCGGTTTCTTCATAGTTAGTGAGTGGCGGCTGGTCATGTATAGCCCGCTCAATCGCTGTATCCAAGGTCTGTATATAGTTTGCGATCTGGCGGTTCCATAACCAGACCCATACGGCTCCTGTTGCTAATAGACAGATGATGAATAGAGAAGTCAGTTGGAGCAGAGTGGGGTCGAACCCGTACAGAAACATTATACTGCCGATAAAACAGGCTACTAGTATAAGGATGATCAGTAAAAAGAGCCTATGAATTTGCTTGAAATTAGCAGGTGGGCTATTGGTTTTCATGGTTTTTGCCCTTCAGTCCACATGTATCCAAGTCCGTAGATGGTCTTGATATATTTGGGCGCTGCCGGGTCATCCTCAAGTTTAGCACGCAGCCGTTTGATGGCTACTGTCAATGCGTTTTCATCCACAAATTCGGCATCCTTGCTCCAGATCTTGTCTATCAGCTGTTCTCGGGTCAAAATATTGCCCGTATTCGTCACCAGCAGCCGCAGCAGCTTTTGCTCAGTTTTGCTCAGCTGGAGCGATTGTTTGTTTTTGCTGTACTCCAGTTTCTCAAAATCGAGTTCTAACGGACCCAATGTTATTTTTCCAGTCCCTTGCGATTCCGTTCTTCTGAGTACTGCCATTACTCTGGCGCGAAGCACCATTAGGCTGAATGGTTTGGTGATATAGTCATCGCCCCCCAATGCAAAACCGGTGATAATGTCGGACTCCATATCATTGGCGGTGAGGAAAATAATGGGTACGCGTGAGGTCTTGCGAAGTTGCTCGCAATAATCCAGCCCACTGCCGTCTGGCAGATTGATGTCCAGAATGATGAGATCAATAGGGTTAACTGCGAAGATATGCTCCGCCGCGGCAATATCGTAGGCTTGATGGATCACAACATTGTTTTGAGAAAGAGTGAGAGCGATCCCTTTATTTAAACTACGGTCGTCCTCAACGATCAGTATGTTCATAGTAATTCTCCTTTGTTTCTTATTTGATCATTATACATTCTCGGGATTTATTCGAAAGCGAGATTTTTATTTAGTAGGCACTTGAAAGTGGGCTTCATATCTAAGAATACTATTATTGAAAGATTACGGAGCGAGGTTTTTTGATAAAGAGCCACATAGTTAAACCATAAAGGAAAGTTCAAAAGGACATCACCTATGTAGGGTGGTGTCCTTTCAATTTTCGATGGGGGCGCATCCCCTTTTTATATGTGAAAAGGTTGGTTATGACCTACAACTAGCCCAACAGTGGTCTGTAGTCGTACAGCTACCTCGACTAAGGTCCAGTACGAAAAACCGTCGTTGGTCTGTTTTGAAAGTCTGCGATTTACCCTAGAATAAGGCTATAAGGTTAAGGACAACGAAAGGCGGTGAGAAAAAATGCAAAGAAGACAAGGAAACGGATTAGCGGTTGTACTGATTGTGATTGGTGCGGTTATGCTGCTCGGCATTGCGCTTCCTCTGATCCACGGAATGTTCAGATTACTTTTCCCGGTATTGCTGGTTGTTCTCGGGTACTACGGGATTAAGAGCGGACGCAAGATTATCGGTTGGGTGCTGATGTTCATTGGTGTGATGTCCCTGATCGCGAAGCTTTCCTGGATCATTGGACCACTTCTAGGAGTGGCGTTGATCGTCTGGGGCGTATCAGCATTAAAGGGCAGAAGTAATAATGGTACTTATTAAGAAGCAATGTACTTAAACAAGAAGCAGGGAGGGAGCAGGAGATCATGAGTGTTTTTCGTCGCATGAGGGATATTACTGTAGCTAATCTAAATGAACGTCTGGAGCAAAGCCAAGATCCCGTGAAACTAATTGATCAATTTCTACATTCAACCCGTGAGGAAATCAGTGAAGCTGAAAGGCTGTACCAGCAATATGCTTCCCACACGAAGCAATTGCAGCAGCAAGTGAACCAAGCAACTGCCATGAGAAACAAACGTGAAGAACAGGCGTTGTTGGCACTGAAAGCAGGCGAGGATCATCTCGCGAAGCTGGCTTTACAAGAAAAGATCATTCACGAGGAAAAACTGGAGCAATACAGCGGGCTGTTAGAACAGAGCAAGCAATCCTTGTTTGAACTTGAAGCACAGCTGAATGAGCTGAAAATAGAGTATCAAACGGTGTACAGCAAACGTCAGTATTATTCGGCACGAATGGAGTCGCTGCGATTGCAGCAACGGATGAATCAAAGAGCCAGTGCTTATGGCAATGGTGGTGATGTTCCCAAAATGTTCGGACGTCTGGAGGATCAGATGTCGGATTGGGAATTAGAAGCAAAGAGCTTGCGTGATTTGCGGCGCATGGGACAGGAATATGCGGTGCAAGCGGGTGAGACCGTAGCGACCGTACTCGAAAGAGAAATGGCTCGCCTAAAGGAGAAACTGAACAATGGTGGAAAGGAGTAACGCTATGAGTCGATTGTATCGTTCAACTAGAGATAAAGTGATGACGGGTCTTGCAGGTGGATTATCTGAGACACTCGGTATTGATTCCACGTTATTCCGGATTCTATTACTGGTCAGCATTCCGTTCACAGGTGGTGCGGTGATTCCGGTATACTTCATTGCAGCAATGGTCATTCCTAAGGAACCGACGCATTATAATCCTTTTGGAGCAGGGCCTGGGGCACCGGGTGGCCCATACGGCGGACCCTACTCAGGCAGACCGGAACATGGACACGGACCACAAGCTACTGGCGGATATGGACCTTATGGACGCCAGCCAAATTACAATCCTAATTTTGAGAAGAACAACGCTTATTCCGCACCGGACTCCGGTTTGGATGCGATGATGAAGGATATTGAGAAGAAGGCTTTGCAAAAAGAAGTAGAAGAACTCAAACAAAAACTGTCTAAATATGAGAAAGGGGAATTGTAAATCATGGGAGTATTTCAAAGAATTAAAGATATGACTAAAGCGTCGGTAAATGACTTGTTGGATAAGGTAGAGGACCCAATCGTAATGCTTAACCAATATCTGCGCGATATGGAGGCTGAGATTCACGAAGCGGAAGTAACAGTTGCTAAACAAATGGCTAACGAACGCCGTATGAAGCAACGTGTGGAAGAAGCAGCAAAAATGTCTGCACAACGTGGATCACAAGCTGAACTGGCACTGAAAAATGGCCAAGAAGAAGTAACTCGCAAGCTGTTGGAAGAAAAAATCTACTTTGACCAAAAGCAAGTGGAATACAGTGATCTTCACGCACAGGCTGAAGTACACGCTAAGGAATTGGTGCAACAACTGCATGACATGAAGGATGAGTTCTACAAGCTGCGCAACAAACGTAACGAGCTTGTATCCCGTGCTCAAATGGCTAAAGCCAAAAAACAAATGTCGCAAATCAGCAGTGTACATTCCATTGAAAGTGGCAGTGCATCACTCGGATTCCACCGGATGGAAGAGAAAATTATGCAGCTTGAGGCTGAAGCAGATGTAATGCGTGCACCTTACAGCCCATCCGCTGCTTATAGCAAACCCGTTGATGTTGAGAAGCAACTGAAAGTGGATGAGCAATTGGCGCTACTGAAAAACAAGCTGAATGATACACCTGCGGCTCCTTCTCTAAACAAAAAAGAACAATAAATCCTGTTCCTAAAACTTGGACGGATATGATATGCTGGACAAGAAGAAGCCATACGGTATGGATCTCCATACCGATATGGCTTTTATAGCGGCTAGCTATAATATTTAACGGTGATAATATTCCTCATAGTGACGGATATCTATCCGATATTATAAAATGAGTTTTGCTTCGCAAAACTTTTAGGAGGTGCGAAATGGATAAACGAAACCGTTTGATTGCCATCGGACTGATTGCTGTTGGCTGCATGATGATTTTTGGTAGATGGCTCGGCTTTTTCTCCATTGTCGCGCTTCTGTTCCTGCTGCTGGGCGTCTACCGTACGACATCAGGCAAAGTAAAGCAGGGCTATAAACTGCTCGGGATAGGTGCTGTATTGCTTTTGCTGGACCATTTGGTGCTCGTGCTGGGGATTTGCTTAATCTCACTTGGGATGTTTTTCACCAAATCCAAAAGAGTGCAGCGCAAGGAAGGGTTTATGCAGAAGCAGAACTTTTCATCCAGATTTGACTGGGACCGCTCACCTTGGGTGATGCACAGCCTTAGCTCTTGGCATGTACTGGGTGAGGCCGATGTGGATCTTTCATTAGCTATGGCGGATCATAAGGAAACGGTCATGCTGTTTCAAGGGATTTTTGGCGATATGGACATTAACCTGTCCGATGATTACGGCGTGGAAATTGAAGCTTTTGTTCTCTTCGGGTCCATTGAATTCGGCAACCAGCGGGATACAGGAATGTTAAACCGTCTGAATTGGAAATCAGCCAATTATGACAGCAGTGAATACAAAGTGAAATTTAGTGTTTCTTATTTAATGGGAGATCTAGATGTACGTTTATCCTGATAAGCTTGATAGAGAAGGGAGAGTCCCCGTATGGAAAAAAAGAACAAAAACATGATATCACGCAGCATGGGTGAGGGGGCTCTGTTCTCTTTTGTCATGCTGCTTGTGATAATGTATGTCATGTATACATATGGCTATTTGAAGCCTTTTGAAAGCTGGAAATTTGGCGTGCGGACAGCCGTTACCCTAATTCTTCTGCCTATGGGTTTTGGGATTGGTTATGGCTTTTATCAGAGCTTCCGTGTGAAGCGACAGTTGGAACGTCTTAGGCAGACCCTCGTATTATGGGAAAAGGGAAATTTGACGCTGTCCATGCCGGATCTAGGTGATGATGAGCTGGGAAGGCTCGGAGAACAGCTTGGCCGGATTAGCGGCAAATGGGAGAATCAAGTGACGACGCTGCAGCGGTTGTCCACGAATAACGCGAAGCTTGCGGAGCAGGCGCGGGTATCTGCTATTATGGAGGAACGGCAGCGACTTGCGCGTGAACTGCACGACGCTGTTTCCCAGCAGCTATTTGCAATCTCCATGACTGCCACGGCGGTAGGCCGGACGTTGGAGAAAGATTTCGATAAAGCCCAGCGGCAAATTGCGCTTATAGAAGAAATGTCTGCCGTAGCCCAATCGGAGATGAGGGCGTTGCTGCTGCATTTGAGACCTGTTTATTTGGAAGGAAAGGGACTCGAACAAGGTCTGCAGGAATTGATCAAGGAGCTTAAGGTCAAGGTACCGATCGAAATTGTATTTGAGATGGACCCTGATGTGCAGCTGTTAAAAGGGGTAGAGAATCACTTGTTCCGTATCGTCCAAGAGGCGATTTCTAATACACTTCGTCATGCGAAAGCAGAAAAAATAGAAATCCGGCTGCATAGACGGGGAGATACAGTTCGCTTGACGTTGCGTGATGATGGGATCGGCTTTGAGATGGACGACACCAAACAAGCTTCCTATGGTTTGTCGAACATGCAGGAGCGGATTAATGAAATCGGAGGCTCCATTCAGTTCATTACCGCTCCGGGTAAAGGGATGCGTATTGAAATTACCGTTCCGTTAGTCAATGAATAATAGGAGGAAAGAGTAACCATGGAGATGGAGGAAGCAATTAAAGTACTACTCGTAGATGATCATGAGATGGTACGGATCGGGCTAGCAGCTGTTTTAGGTACCGAGGATGGAATTGAGGTCGTAGGTGAGGCTGGAAGTGGAGAAGAAGGTATTCGGCTGGCTCAAGAGTACAATCCCGATGTGGTCTTAATGGATCTCGTAATGGATGGGATGGATGGCATAGAAACGACTAAACAGCTGATGAAGCAATACCCAGAGATCAAAGTTATTGTTCTTACAAGCTATTTGGATGATGAAAAGATGTATCCTGTTATTGAAGCGGGTGCCTTTAGTTATCTGCTGAAGACTTCGCGGGCTAGTGAAGTGGCGGATGCGATCCGCGCTGCGGCAAGAGGACAGTCCGTGCTCGAGTCACAGGTGGCCTCTAAAATGATGAACCGTTTTCGAAACAATGCAAAAGGAGAATCACCTGCTTATAAAGAGCTTACGGAGCGCGAGATGGAAGTATTACGTCTGTTGGCGCAGGGTAAATCGAATCAGGATATTGCTGATCAACTAATTATTGGAATCAAAACTGTGAAATTTCATGTAACGAATATTCTCGCGAAGCTGGGCGTGGAAGACCGGACCCAAGCAGCAATTTATGCATATAAAAATGGACTAGCTGAATAACAACAAAGGACTGAAGCCTCTGCTTCAGTCTTTTTTTATAATATAAGAAAGTAGTTTTGGGGCCTCCACAAAGTATCTGAGTACGCATTGAAACAAATCCCTCTCTTTGTGGGAATATTTCAGGTATAGAATCTCCTAATTCGAACATACTGTCTAGTAGATTGCTAGAGAGGTTCGAAGGGAGAATGACATATGCGGAAGATGAAGCTGAACAACGGAACAAAAAAAGGGACTTTTTTAATAATGATAATCGTGTGCTGCGCTGCGGCTCTGCTAGTTAATCTGCAAAGTGTTAAAGCGAATTCAACCGTTCCTGATGAGGGCGTTAACCAAGCTTCAATAGGAGCCGAACTGAATCATGCTCTTGTGAGTTTAATAGATCTCGGAAAAGAAACAACCGTTTCTGATTCACCGCTGCGTCTAGTGTTAAAGTGGCAGGGAGAAAGCAGCGATTACGCGGACCTGTCTGCCGAAGTTGCTAAGCTAAGTACAAACCTCGGATTGACTGTACCGGCAGGTACTGAGGAAGATGGACATATGACTTATCGTACAGAAGCTGTAAAACCATATGAATCGCGGCTCTCCTTATTTTGGAGTGAGCTTAGTGCAGGAAACAGTTATGTGATTGTAACGTTAGATACGGCTGATCTGCAAAATGAAGCTGGCTTTCAAGCGGCTGCTCGTGAAGTAAGTATGATTCTTGAACAGAATAAAATTAAGGCCGAATGGAATGTATCCCTTCAAGGAAGCGCGCAAGAACAGGGAGCACCTGAAAAAGTTCTAGCACAGACGGAGTCATTGATGCATGACCGGTTTGAAGCTGTGACCGGAGGAGAAAGCTACAAGGATATCTCAACGGTTAGCCGTACGTACTCGATTCCTAATTTGAATCGCTCTGTGATGAGTGGAAATCAGTCAGTTTCTGCCCAAATCGCAGTGCATCATGAAGATCAGAAGGGGACAAACCGCGTAACTATAGGCTTTCCTTTAATAACCATCGAATATTGACATTTTTCTCTTATATAAGCGCAGGTTTAGTTAATAATAAGAAATATTAATTGAAATTTGCGAAATCCCGAGAGTATTTGTCAGGAATGTGATAGCATCCTTTTTAGGAATATGCTAAAATGACATAACGTCGTTATTCACCTTATGTTAGTATCGACGCTGAGCATGTCAATAAACTATATTACATACAGAAAGATGAGGAGCCATGGCTGAAAATCAAACCCTTGATGCACTGCACACACCCGGTGCTGTCTTTTTTATCTTTGGGGCAACCGGAGACTTAGCCCGGCGTAAGCTTTTCCCGGCGATTTACAGCTTGTACCGTGAAGGTAAGCTGGCACAAGATTTTGCGGTAATTGGCGTGGCGCGGCGCCCGCGTACTCAGGAAGAATTTAGAAGTGATGTGAAGGAATCCATCCTTGAATTCTGCCGTTACAAAGCGGGAGAAGAGAGCGAATGGAATGAATTTGTACAGCATTTCGAATACAAATCTCTGGACATAAACAATATTGATGGTTTCCGCGAGCTAAGAGCACAAACTGAAGTTCTTGAAGAGAAATTCAGTATTCCGGGCAATCGGATGTTCTATCTTGCGCTGGCGCCTGAATTATTCGGCAGTGTCTCCTTCAACCTTAAAGCTGGCGGGATGCTGGATAGTACGGGTTGGAATCGCCTCGTAATTGAGAAGCCTTTTGGCTATAATCTGGAGTCGGCTGAACAGCTGAACGAACAGATTCGTCAGGTCTTCAAAGAAGAGGAAATTTACCGGATTGACCACTATCTTGGTAAAGAAATGGTACAGAATATCGAAGTGATTCGTTTTGCTAATGCTTTTTTCGAACCGCTCTGGAATAATAAACATATTGCCAATATTCAAATTACACTTGGCGAAACCGTAGGTGTAGAAGAACGCGGTGGTTACTATGACCATGCGGGAGCCTTACGGGACATGGGCCAGAATCATATACTGCAACTACTGACTATGATTGCTATGGAACCACCAAGCCGTCTGCTCGCAGAAGATATTCGTGATGAGAAAGTGAAGGTACTTCGTTCCCTTCGTCCTTATGCGACATCTGATGAGGTTCGTGAGAATGTCGTAAGAGCACAATATATTCAAGGCTTACACCAAGGCAAAACCCTTCCTGCTTACCGTCAGGAAGATAAGGTTGATCCTGAGTCGAATACAGAGACGTATTTTGCTGCCCGTGTATTTGTAGATAACTTCCGCTGGGCTGGAGTTCCTTTCTACATCCGTACAGGTAAACGTCTCCCGGTGAAGACGACGGAAGTGGTAGTTGAGTTCAAAGGTATGCCAACCAACGTTTATTTGGGACAAAAGCATAAACTTGAGCCTAACCTCCTTGTAATCCGTGTGAACCCAATGGAAGGCATTTACGTAAAGATTAATGCCAAGAAACCGGGTTCCGAGTCTGAGATTCAACCGCTGGCTATGGACTTCTGTCAGAGCTGCCTGGTTGGAATCAATTCTCCGGAAGCATATGAGCGCTTGCTACATGATGCGGCACGCGGAGATTCAACTTATTTCACTCGTTGGGATGAGGTATCCTCGGCATGGTCGTTCGTGGATCGTATTGCAAAAGCATGGAGCGAAGAGTCTAGCGACTTATCTTCTTATCCTGCTGGCTCTTGGGGTCCAGTGGAAGCAGATGAACTGCTTGCTAAAGAAGGTTTCCATTGGTGGCCTGTAAACGGCCAAGATGAAGATAATGTGGTTTGGCTGAAGAATAACTAAACCTTGAGTTAATGCTATCTCCCTGCAGAGGATGCAGGGAGATTTTTTGTAATGCTAAGATCTAAAAGATTGGACTTCAGACGGTGTTTGGGGGATCTGGGCACTTTTCTAATAACTGCACTTTGTACAATTAAAATCGCTTATCTCGTTATGATTAGTCTTTTAGATGTATTTTCTGCAACTATAATCACCGGATAAGGCGGAAAAGCGTGCACAACTTAATTTTAATTGCATCAAATGCAACTAAAGGCTAATGAAAATGCTAATACTTCAAGTAACTGTAGGAAATACATCTATTTTTTTGAGCAATGATATGTGGGGATCATAATCCAGACCATTCGGGAGATATTTTGCGGCACGCGCTTTTTAGTAGATAATGTCTGCCGGATTTTGATATACTTTAGAGGATGCTTTCACTTGAAGCGGACTGGAGCTAGACCTAAGAGCTATTCATTCAGAAATGAAGGGGTATGAACAATGAGCAGAGCACCGATTTGATGAACCCCAGTGTAATTGAAGCAGAAGCAGGAATTTTATATATGAAGGGATATGTGTAATGAACAAAGCAATAGATCAGAAGCTGCAAAAGGAAGTGGATAGACGCAGAACCTTTGCGATCATTTCCCACCCGGATGCGGGTAAAACAACTTTAACGGAGAAACTGCTGTTATTCGGTGGCGCGATCCGTCTGGCGGGAACGGTTAAGGCCCGTAAAGCGAATAAACATGCGACGAGTGACTGGATGGAAATTGAGAAGCAGCGGGGGATTTCTGTAACGTCTTCCGTAATGCAGTTTGATTATTTGAATCATCGCGTGAACATTTTGGATACACCGGGTCACCAAGACTTCAGTGAGGACACCTATCGTACCCTAACTGCAGCGGATAGTGCGGTCATGCTTATTGACGTGGCAAAAGGTGTGGAAGCCCAAACTACCAAACTGTTTCAGGTATGTGCTAAACGGGGCATTCCGATTTTCACCTTTATTAACAAGCTGGACCGTGAAGGACGTAGCCCGTTTGATCTGATGGAAGAGCTGGAGCAGGTTCTTGGTATTCGTTCTGTGCCAATGAACTGGCCGATCGGTAGTGGACGTGAGCTATGCGGCGTATATGACCGGATGAAAAATCAGGTAGAGCTGTTCCAAGGTGACGATCACTCCATAATCAAGGTTCAAAAGGTTGACGGATACCGTGATCCAATCATTCGTGAAATGGCTGGAGAGTATCTGCATGATCAACTGTGTCAGGATCTGGAGCTGCTGGATGTAGCAGGCGATGCTTTTGACTATGAAAAAGTATTAAGTGGTGAACTCACACCTGTGTTCTTTGGCAGTGCGATCAACAATTTTGGCGTACAGACTTTCCTCGATAATTTCTTGGATCTGGCACCGAAGCCTGAACCACGCCGCAGTACTACAGGGGTAGTAGAACCAACGAATGAGAAATTCACTGGTTATGTGTTCAAAATTCAAGCGAACATGAACCCGGCTCACCGTGACCGGATTGCTTTCCTGCGTATTGTGTCCGGGAAATTCGAACGGGGTATGAGCGTGAAGCATGTACGTGCCGGTAAAGATATCAAGCTGGCGCAACCACAGCAATTTTTGGCGCAAGACCGCGATATCGTAGAGGAAGCTTATCCGGGAGATATCATCGGGTTGTTTGATCCAGGTATTTTTAGAATTGGTGATACCTTGAGCCAAGCAGGTGATATGGAATTCGATGAGCTGCCAACGTTCTCACCAGAGATTTTTGCTAAAGTGAGTATTAAAAATGCGTTGAAATCGAAGCAGTTCCAGAAGGGTGTCGATCAGCTGACTGAAGAGGGCATGATCCAGGTGTTCCGCACGGTCAACTTTGACGATATTTTGCTTGGTGTAGTTGGACAACTGCAGTTTGAAGTGTTTGAGTACCGCATGAAGGGTGAATATGGTGTGGATGTTCAGTTGCAGAGAATGCCATACCAGTTTGCACGTTGGATCGTAGATGATACTAAGCCGGATGCGAGCAAATTCAGAATCAACTCAACGCTGGTGACGGATAAGAAGGGCAATTTTGTCGTGTTGTTCGAGAACGAATATGCTATGCGGACAGCGATGGATAAGAACCCGACAGCTAAATTCCTGGAAATGGCTCCAAAAGCATTACTATAATTAGGACGCTATAACTTGCTGAATGTTATAATAAAACCTCCGCCTCCATAGGTGAAGTTACACCATGGTGAGCGGAGGTTTTTGACTAGTTGCGGTCATTTTACGATGTGATATTCCCAGGGGTAATGGTCTCCAGATGATCATGCAGCATGGTAACCAACCTATCTTGCTTAGCGGGGTCTAAATCCTTCCAGATCATTTCGAACACGGCGCCAAGCCCCGGGAGTGCTGCCTCCGGACCGTCCACAGAGCCTTCAATCATATGACGTAAATCCTCTTCAGATTGACCGTGCACTTTATGAAGAATCGCCTGGCGCAAGTCAATGGTAACGGGCATAATGTACCTCCTTTTTTGAAAATATAGTGATATTGACCTCGTTATAATGTGCCCTGCAAAGGTGCTGGAAATTCAAGTTTTTGTCCAAATATAAGATAGTATAAGTTTAACACTATACATTATCCTTACATTTCTACGAGAAACGGTTGCCATCCATAAGGACGGCAATGACGTTTCTTCTTGGCTTATGCTATACTGTTTGAGATATAGAATGCTACGGGAGGTACATAGACATGGCCAAAAAACAATATGCCGTCATCGGTATGGGGCGTTTCGGATCTAGTGTTGCTAAGGCGCTCAGCGGCATGGGGTTTGATGTACTTGCGATTGATGCTGACGAGCAGCGAACACAGGAAATTTCAAGTATTGTAACTCATGCCGTATCTGCAGATTCCACGGATGAGGAGGCGCTGCGTGCCCTTGGTATTCGCAATTTTGATGTGGTGGTTGTAGCCATTGGCGAGGACATACAAGCTAGCATCCTGACAACACTTATCCTAAAAGACCTGGGTGTGCCTGCAATTCTGGCAAAAGCCAAAGGTGAACTGCACGGCAAAGTATTAAGCAAAATTGGTGCGGACAAGGTGATTTATCCTGAACGGGATATGGGAATGCGGGTTGCGCATCATCTTGCTTCGCCTAATATATTGGATTATATTGAGCTGTCGCCGGACTACAGTATTCTGGATATGAAGGTATCCGGACCGATGCTCGGAAAAAATCTACAGGAGCTCGACATCCGCGCAAGATTTGGCTGCAACGTAATGGCCATCCGCCAAGGTGAAGAAATGAACATCTCTCCCCGTGCAGAGGATCGCCTGATCGATGGCGATATCCTTGTTATTGTTGGGCATAAGGATAATTTGACGAAGCTGGAGATGGCGTATCAGTAGGAACAAAGAATAAATGGCAAGGCAGAAGAAAGGAAGACTTTATGGAAATCATGTCTCCGCAAAATACGCGGGTTAAAGAGTGGGCCGGGTTACAGGAGAAAAAGCACCGTGACAAGGCTCGTAAATATATCGTAGAGGGCGTTCATCTGGTTCAGGAAGCACTGCTAGCTGAAGCAGATGTGGAATGCCTTGCTTATGACCTCGACAAGGGAATGCCAGCTGAACTTAAGGGGCTGCTTCAGGCCGTTCAGGGTATGGAAGTAATTGGCGTCTCGGCGGCAATCATCTCAAAATGCAGCAGCACCAATACGCCGCAGCCGGTGTTTGCCATCGTGCGGAAGGAACAGCAGGCTGTAGAAGCTATCCTAGCGAAGAAGGATAGCCTCGTGGTTGTGCTGGACGGCGTGCAGGATCCCGGCAATGTCGGCACCATTATCCGCAGCGCGGATGCAGCGGGAGCAGACGGCGTGATCCTCGGACAAGGCTGTGCCGACCTCTATAATCCAAAGACCATCCGGTCCACGATGGGCTCGATGTTCCATCTTCCGGTGGTGGAGGGAGAGTTAAGTGAGATTTTGCCACAGGCCCGGGAAAATGAGGCGCTGCTGGTGAGCACTTCGCTGCAGGGCGAACAATCGTGCTATGAGCACGATTTCCACGGCACCCAGTGGCTGCTGATTGGCAGCGAGGGTAAAGGCATCTCACCGGAAACGGCGCGTCTCGTGGACAAGAGTATCATCATCCCGATGGCAGGCCGTGCGGAATCGCTGAACGCCGCAATGGCGGCGACGATTTTGCTGTTTGAGGGCATGAGACAGCGGGGATAAATTGTCACCGTTTGTAACGTAGTTTTCTCACACTAAATCCAGTCCTGATGATCAAGATAATCTTGATCATCAGGACTTTTTTATAATCCTGCAACAGTATTGGCTGCATATTGGCCTGGTCATTTCCATTCTCAATACTTATACATTCTTTAGAAATTACTGTTTTCCGAATATTCATCTGTCATTCTTTTTTACGACAAATATATACGAATGTTGGAGGGAAAGTGTAAGGCACAAATTCAATTTTCTCAATAAGTAGTTGTTTAGCCCATCTTTTTTTCATGTGCAGCGAGTGCTGATATGCAACTAAAATTCCGCCTGGTTTAAGTGACTTAACAATCTGATGTATAATTTTGTCACGCATTTCAATTGAAAAATTAAAAAATGGTAATCCGCAAATTATGCAATCTAACTCACGGATGCCTTCCTGATTCAATTTCTTGAGTAAGTAGCTGGCGTTGGAATGGAAAATGCATTCCGGATAAATTGCTTTTAAGTGTTCTCTCATTTTTTTATTCCGCTCAAACAAAAGCACTTTTGTAGAATTCTTTAATTGTGATGTCATGAGACGTGTAATAGCACCTGTACCAGCTCCAAGCTCTGCAACGGCATTTACATTATGCCATTGTACAGACTGAACTATTTTATCGGCTAATAATGGTGAACTGGGTAGAATATTTCCTACCCGCTTTGGATCTTTGAGGAAGCCTTGTAAGAAAAGTAAGTATTCAGACATAATCAATTAGTAATCCTCTCCGAAAGGCAATCTCAGTTGGAATGTGAAGACGTCATGAGTGTGTTTAAGCGTTAAAGTACCCTTGTGCAACTCAGCAATATTCCTAGCTATCGAAAGACCAAGTCCTGCCCCGGTTTGAATTCCCTGACTTTTTCTTGAGTGGTCAACCTTATAAAATCGTTCAAATAGACGGTTTTCTTGATCCTGTGAGAGGGGAGTCCCTTTATTTTCAATCTCAATGGTACAGTGTTCAGAATCGGTTGTAATTCGTATGCTAATGCTTCCCGGGCTGATGGAATATTTTAAGGCGTTCATAAGTAGATTATCTATGGCTCTGGCTATTTTCTCACTGTCGATTAAGGTGATGATTGGACTCTTATCTATATCTTTTATAAGGTGGACATTGTTTTCTTGAGCGATCGGTTCGAATTCGAATAGCAATTGATTCAAAAGCTGCGACAAATCGATTCTCTCCAGATTTAAACGGGAGTCAGCCGAATTAAGTCGGGTATATTCAAACAAATCATCGAGGAGTTTCTTCAAATGAAGCGCCTTGTTATAGGTGTTTTGAATAAAACGTGTATATTCTTTTTTATCTTGGTACGATTCTGTACGTAAAAGCTCAATATACCCGATAATACTTGTAAGAGGGGTGCGTAAGTCGTGTGAAATCCCCGTGATCATCTCCATCTTGGATTTTTCTATTTCGCGTTCCTTGATGATCTGTTGCTCTAAGCGCTCTGCCATCCGGTTGATGTTCAAAGCCACCAGTCCTAGTTCATCTTGGCGAACAACATTTACCCGATAACTCAAATCACCTTCGGATATAATTTGAAGTCCTTGTTCCAGCGCAATTAAATCTTTGACGATTCGCCGGGTCAATGTAAAAAATGTAATAACGAAAATAATGAAAAACATCGGAGTAAGAAGGTAGGCAAGAAAATTGAACACCCAATCCAATTTTGTTGCATTTCCAAAATGAAAGAACAAGATGCTAAGTGAGGTATTTATCGCAATGGTAATTATGAAACTCAACACCATCCTGATTAAAATATTGGACTGAATGCGTTTATTTATTTGTAGATTTCGTATGGTTTTAATCAACTTTGTAACCAACTCCCCAGACTGTCTTAATATACAGAGGTTCTCTTGGATTTTCCTCTAATTTTTCTCTTAAGTTACGAATATGAACCATTACGGTATTGTCAGAATATCCGTAAGGCTCTTTCCATACACTCTCGTAAATTTGCTCCGAACTATAAACTTGCCCAGGCCGGCTTGCAAGCAGGGTTAAAATCGCAAACTCTAGTGGAGTTAATGAAACTTCAATTCCATTTAACTTTACGGAATGTTTACTTTTATCTATGATCAGGTTTTTAATTATAAGCAGAGAGTTGAATTCTTCCTTTCCAATTAAGGACTGGCGCCGTAACTGAGCTTTTACACGGGCCAGTAGTTCCAGTGGATTAAACGGTTTGATCATGTAATCATCTGCCCCGGTAGTTAGACCTGTGATTTTATCAATGTCCTCTTGCTTGGCTGAGAGCATAATAATTGGGATATTTGATATTGCCCTAATTTTGAGACAGGCTGTGATACCATCCATTTGAGGCATCATCACATCTAGGATAACCAGTTGAATGGGTGTTGTTTGTATTGTACTCAACGCTTCTTGACCATCTGCGGCTTCAAGCACATGGTAACCTTCATTCCTTAAGTAAACATGAATCACATCTCGAATTTCAGAATCATCATCTGCAACAAGAATTGTATTCAATGGACGCTGCCCCTCTTCTATATTTATTTTATTATGTTTCCCTTTTACGACAGACGTAGACGAAAGCGGGAGGGAAATTAAATGGCACATATTTTATTGTATCAATATTAAAATATTCGGAGAGTTGCTTCTTCATTTGAAGTGAATACTGAAAGGCGATAAATAATCCCTCAGGTTTAAGGGATTGGTAGATCTGTTCAACCAATGTACTTCTTAATTCGGGCTCAAAATTGAAAAAGGGCAGCCCACTAAAAATACAATCTAACTGATGAATATGTGAACTTTTAATTGATTCTACTAAACTAGCAGCATTATGATAACAGGAGAAATCCGGATAGTTTGTCTTCAGGTTATGCCTCATGGTTTTATCCATCTCAAATAGTAACACTTTCGTTGTACTAGTTACCTTAGTATTGATTACACGGGTGATTGCACCTGTACCTGATCCAAGTTCAGCGACTGCTTTAACTTCATGCCAAGAGGCTTGGTTAACCATGCTGTGTGCCAGAAACCGGGAACTCGGGGTAACACTGCCTACCTGTTTTGGATCATGAATAAAACTTCTTAAAAATAAGAGTTTTTCATTGAAGCTCATTTGGAATTCCTCCATAATTTTAGAATTAATTTAGATGTTTATTAATTTTGATAGGATGTGATCTCCAAAGTATGTTCCTACAAAAAAGAACAGTAAGGTCCAACTTAAAGCACTGGGATATGAAATAAGGGCGAATCGTTTATAGCTTGTACCGCTGAGCCCGATCAACATGGGAATGATGTAACGTACAACTGGAATAAACATGCCGATATACATAGCTGTACGCCCTCGTTTTTTTAGAATCTGCTCTGCTTTTTTAAAATGTCTATTAGCTTCAAATTTGCACTTCAGCTTTTGCCCAAAGAATTTACCTGCAAAGTAGGCAACCGTAAAGGCCGTTAATAACCCTGACAAAATGCAGAAATAAGTCATCCAGAAATTGATAATCCCCATGTGGCTTAGGGTAGCTCCGGTGAGGATCGTAATTTCATTAGGAATTGGAATTCCAAAAGGGCCTAGCGTGAAAGCAAGATAAAAAATCAGATAACCATACTGATTGATTAGCTCTAAAATGGTATTACTGGCCAATATGCCGCCTCCTTCGCTTACTTCAATACAGAAATCTTAACTAAAAAAACTGAGGAATTAGGTGGGGGAATTCTAAAGAAATCCTGAAGAGACTTACAATTCGATAGAATTAGCCAAGGAATCACTCCCACAGTCACAATAAAAAAGTCCTGAGGATCAAGAAACTCATGATCCATCAGGACTTTTTACATAATGACCTAACCTTTCATCATCAAACGAAGCGAAACGATGATGAGAAAAACGGCTAATAGCTTTAGAAGCAGCTTGGCAGGAAGGCGTTTTGCCAGTCGTGCGCCAATTTGACCGCCGATAATTGCGCCAGGTGCTAGGGCTAACACCATAAACCATTCAACATTCAATAAAAAGGCATGTGTTGTGGTGCTTACGATAGCTGACAGGAAAATTTGAAGCATAGAAGTTGCAACAGCGATATGGGGGGCAAAGCCGAGGAGTAAGGTCATTGTCGGAACCATAAGACTCCCGCCGCCAATCCCAAATAGGCTTGCTACAAAGCCAACAAGAAAACTAATGATTATGCCGGTAGGCATATGATAAGCATATTCGAAATGAGCACCGCTATTATCGGAAAAGCTTCGCTTTACGGTTGGTTTGAAAGGCCAATGGAAGGGTTTGTTCGGCTTGAACAAGAGCAATAAAGCGACAAGGATTAAGAAAATCCCGAAGCTTACGAAAAACATTCTCCCGCCCATTTGCTTGGTAAAGAGTGCACCTATTACTGAACCCGGAATCGAGACGGCGGCAAAGGTGAGCGCTGCTTGATAATCGATTCTCTTCTGCTTTGCATACACATAAGTGCTTGAGATGGAGTTGAAAAGCAGCATCGCCATTGATGTTCCAGCCAGATGTGAAGGCTCCATATCAGGAAAAAGGAAAGCCAACGCAGGCACAACGATGAACCCGCCGCCAAGTCCGACCAATGAACCGGAAATGCCAGCTGCTAGCCCGATGACTAAGAGCAGTAAGTAAGTTAGCACAACAGCATGTTCCTTCCTCTGCGTGAATTCTACAATCATTTATCTTACCAGAAAAAACGTCCCGCAAATAAATTGTTTTTTAGCCAAATGCGCTGTTCTGCTGCTAAACGGGGATCATTGTCCATTTGGGACAGGATATCTTTTTTTACAAGTTTGCAGACGGATTGAACAATAGTTTGATCCAGGCTAGCATCTAACCAGAGAATTTCCGCAGACCGGGGATTAGGGGTGTATCGTTGCCAAGTAGGTTGTCCCTCAGCATTAGGATTACCGGTATATAAGAAATGCCGTAAATAGTCCCTCATTAGGGAAGAAAGCATGTTACGCCCAGGCTCGTTATGCTCGGAAATTACTCCCGCAGGGAATCTTTCCTGGACACCGGAAAAGTCACCTGTATAGAAGGGGATGTCTGCACCATGCGGGGCACCAATAAGAAAACGGATGTAAGGATCGATCACTCCGTCTCTTAACCCCCAGGCGAATCGGTAAGCATAAATCGGCATCTCTGGAATTGCGGTTAAAAATATCTCTGTAGTCTGCTCTACATTAAATTCTGCATACAGATCGCTCCCATATTGGACTGATGCTTCATAGAGCTTCTTTTCTTCCACATTTCCGGCTAACTCTTCATTTTGCACTAGGGAGAAGAAATGAGTATCCCATAAAGTGAACTCGGAGAATTCGCTGGCAGTGCTGCCTAGGATGATCGGCAGGGAAGGGTGATCGCGGTTATTTAGATTGTCGAAGCCACCAATAGGAATGACCGTGCCGTCTTCGATCAAATGAGGAAAAGCAGCCATCTGAAGCCCAGTCTCCCGAATGATTTCGACAAAGTGAAAGGCATTCTGACGATATAGGAAGTCGGAAATCTTATCCGCAGATTGTGTGGAAATCCATACTCGCGCCTCATCTTGAGTGCTGGCTATTCCTGTTTTTATTAATAACTCCGTTAAAATGTCGTCTGCTTTTTCTTCGCTTTGCTTCGTAGCAGCCGTTGTTAAACCTCCGCTCATAATAAAGAGCTTATGAAAGAGCCCTCTGCCCAGCGGGGAAAGGTAAGCAGCTAATGCATTTCTTGCACCTGCAGACTGGCCCCCTAATGTTATATTTCCTGGATTCCCCCCAAAGCAAACAATGTTTTTGTGCAGCCATTTTAGCGCATGAAGAACATCGAGGAGACCGTAATTTCCCGAGTCATCCAAGGGGTCCCCGGTTCGGAGTGAGGGATGCCGGAAAAATCCCATTGGTCCTAAACGGTAGTTCACTGTAACCACTATACTATTTGTCTTACACGCCAATTCTCCACCTTGAAAATCCCGTCCCGAACCCCCAATATTTCCGCCGCCGTGGAGGAAGACGAATACGGGTAAGCCTGCCTCGGCATGATCCGGTCGCCAAATATTCAAAAAGAGGCAATCTTCACTGCCGCCAGGGTCCCCTTGAATGAATTGGACACCGCTATTATTAAAATGGCTTGCAGGCAATACACCTGTCCAAGGTTCTATCTCACGTGGTGCCTTCCATCTGAGCTTATCTATAGGGGGTTCCGCATAAGGAATCCCTAACCATGCAATCGCCCCAAGTTCTGGCAGACGTGTGCCCTTAAGCTGACCGCTGGAGACTGTAATAATTTCTTCCATTGGTTCTCGTGTGCTCATTTATAGTTCCCCTTTCTCCTGCAGATTCTTATGTATTTTTAATTCTCTTTATTATAGTGTTCTGCTATGATGATGAAAAATATATTATTATATATAAAATACATAACTCTAAGGTTATAGAAGAGGGTGGTTTCGTTGGATTTACTTTCGCTTCGGTACTTTCAAACGGTTGCAAAGCTTGAGAATATGACCCGGGCAGCCGAAATACTCCAAATCTCACAGCCTGCTATAAGTAAAATGATCAAAAATCTTGAGGACGAATTAAACGTCAAATTGTTTGATCGCACAGGAAAATACATTCGATTAAATGAATATGGGAAGCGGTTTCTTGTAAAAGTTGATTCAGCCCTACAAACGTTAGAGGAGGGGAAAACAGAGCTATTGGACTTGTCTGAGAGACCGACAGGAACTGTGGTGATTTTTATCCAAGCGGGTTCCTATTTGCTTCCGGATATGATCACATTATTTCGTCAGAAGTACCCGGAAGCTCAATTCAAGCTATTGCAGCAAGATCAGGAGATCTCACGTTATCCGGCTTTTGATTTGTGTATTTCTTCTACTCCGCTCAAGATTCCAGGAACAGCGTCCACACCGGTATTAACGGAAGAAATCATGCTGGCGGTTCCTAATGAGCACAGGCTCGCTACCCGCAAAAGTGTACGTCTAATTGAACTCGCGGAAGACGGCTTTATTAGTTTGAAAATAGGCAAGCAGCTGCGCGAAACGACGGATTCTCTCTGTCACGCCGCCGGATTTGCTCCGCATATCATTTATGAATGCGATGAGCCTTCGATGGTACGCAGTCTAGTCCGTTCGGGACTAGGGGTTTCTTTTATCCCCGCTGTAACTTGGGGTGGTTCTCAAGGATCCTCAGTGGTACTTCTTCCCATTGAAGAACCCATAAGCACCCGCACCATTGAAATCTCATGGTATACCAACCGGTACATGACTAATGTCGCTAAAAAGTTCAAGGCATTTGTTGAGGATTATTACAAGCAGTTAGAAGAAGACAAATTAAAAAATGAGTCAACTAACCCTAAGGCTTAATTGACTCATTGTCAGCAACGCTAATCATTTAATCCCTTGCCCTCAAGGATTTGCGGGATGAATTTTTCAATTCGGGATACGCGGGTTTTGGATTGTTTGGCTTGAGAAAAATGATAAATATATGCGTTTTGCCGTCCAGGCGTTAGGGCTTCAAAAGCAGTTTTCAAGCCAGGAAGTTCAGCGAATTTAGTCTGAAGCTCTTCAGGAATGAGGTAATCCTCTTTCTTTTTTAATTCGACTTCCAAACCCGCTTTTTCAACTTCTATGGCATTTTGAATGTAGGCTTTCAGAACAGCTTCCATTTCAACGATTTGTTGCACATTCGTAAACCGAATTTGGCGCGCTGCCTGCACATTTTCTGTTTGTTGAATTAGAATCCCATTGGGATCCTGTAACAAGGCACCTTTGTGAAAGAGAAGTGCACAATATTCTTTAAATCCATGAATTAATACTATGTTTTTATCATCAAATGTGTAACATGGATGCATCCACTTATAATCTTCGGTCAGCCCGCAATCAAGCACGATCGTTCTCAACTGCTCATATTCTTCCCTCCATTGTTTCGCTTTACTTAAAAATTTATCAACCCTAGGATTCAATACATTATTTGTCATGAAAAACACCCATCTTCATCATAATTTTCAATACAATTTTACTTTTTTTATAGAATGTACAGTCGTAATCTTCTGGGAATGGGCAACCTATGTTGTCTCCCGTTCGATCAGTTGGAACGATAGGGGCTGCAGCTCCATATCCAGTCCAAGCAGGGTTGGAGCCAGCAGAAGAAAGGCGTTCTCCGCCTGTCCCGCAATCGGATTCCGAACAGTGGTAATTCCGAGTGTCTGTGACAGCTCCGAATTATCAAAACCAATGATGGCTAGATCACGGGGCACATCCAGCTGCTGTCTACGTGCTTCGCTCAGAACGCCCACCGCCACCAAATCATTGGAGCACAGAATGGCATCCGGCTGATCTGGTTGTCCTATTAGGGTTCGCACCAATTGCTCTCCGTCAGGGATTCCATAAATCGTGGAGTAATACCATTTCTCAACGATGGGAAGATTATATTTGGCCATGATTTGCTCATAAGCTAGTCGTCTACTCTGGGTATTTATGCTGCTTGGGCGGCCAAAAGCATTAGCGATACGCGTATAACCCCGCTCTATCAAATGCTCTAGAGCGAGTGCATATCCGTCATATTGGTTCATGGCAACTGACGGTATTTCAGGATGGTCCATGCGTTGCCAGGACACAATCGGGCCGTATTTACAGTAGGAAGTTATGACATTTTTATCGTTAACAGCGGTCAGAATAAGCAGGGCGTCGACTCTTTTTTGTTTGAGATCCTCAAAGGCCTGAAGTTCCTTTTGCTTATCTCCACCGGTGGTATAAATAATCGTCTGGTACCCGTAACGGCCGGAAATTCCGACGAAGCTGTTCATGAAGCACAAAATAAGCTCGTTTAGGTCTAAGGTAATCATGCCGATTTGCTGGGTTTGGCCTTTGGATAAAGATATGGCATTCCGATTGGGAACATAGTCCGTCTCTTTCATTATGGCGAGAATTTTCTCCCTAGTTTCCTTGCTGACATGGGGAGAATCGTTCAGGACTCGGGATACCGTAGCTTTGGAAAAGCCCGACAGCTTAGCAATTTCGTCAAGTGTGGACATCGGCTTATCTCCTTTGCAAGATTAATCCTTGACATGTAACGCGTTCCAAGGTTTAGGATTCGGATTAGAGCAGTAAACCTATACTATCACAATAGCAAAGGCGGGAAGAAATATGAACTTACAATTTCCAGAAGGATTCCTATGGGGTGGGGCTGTAGCCGCTAACCAGCTTGAAGGGGCATATCAGGATGATGGCAAAGGCTGGTCTACCCAAGATGTCATGCCGCATGGCATTAAGTCTGCGCCTACAGAAGTTCCTACCGACGATAACATGAAGTTAATTGGTATCGATTTCTATCACCGATATAAAGAGGATATTAAGCTGTTTGCGGAAATGGGCTTTAAAGTATTCCGGACGTCTATTGCCTGGTCCCGGATTTTTCCGAAAGGGGACGAGCTGGAGCCGAATGAACAAGGCCTGCAGTTCTACGACGACCTGTTCGACGAGTGTCATAAATACGGCATTGAACCGCTAGTTACTATCTCCCATTATGAGACCCCGCTGCATTTGGCACGAGAGTATGATGGATGGGTTAACCGTAAGATGGTGGATTTTTACGAGCGTTATGTGAGAACGATCTTTAATCGTTACAAGAATAAGGTTAAATACTGGCTGACCTTCAACGAGATCAATTCTATCCTAGAGTTCCCATTTATGAGTGGCGGAATCAATACTCCATTGGAGAAATTAAGTAAGCAGGATCTGTATCAGGCCATTCACCATGAGTTCATTGCAAGTGCTTTGGCGGTGAAGATCGGTCATGAGATCAATCCTGATTTCAAAATAGGCTGTATGGTGCTGAGCATGCCAATTTATCCGCTCACTCCGCATCCGGACGATTTGATCAAGGCGATGCAAAGCGATCACAAAAATATGTTTTTCGCGGATGTTCATAGCAGAGGTTACTATCCAGGATATATGAAACGGTTCTTTAAGGAAAATGGAATCCACATTCATTTTGAGCCAGAGGACGAAGAAATTCTGAAGCATACCGTTGATTTCATATCGTTCAGTTACTATATGAGCACATGTGAAACGGCCGATCCGGAGAAACAGATCAGAGGAGAAGGAAATCTGCTGGGCGGGGTAGCGAATCCATATCTGGAAGCGAGCGAATGGGGTTGGCAGATCGATCCGCAGGGCTTGCGTTATGTGATGAATATGTTCTATGACCGATACCAAAAACCGCTATTTATCGTGGAAAATGGCCTTGGCGCCGTCGATCAGCTGGTTGTAGACGGGAACGGTGAGAAGATAGTAAACGACGATTACCGGATCAATTATTTGCGAGATCATTTGGTTCAAGTAGCAGAAGCTATTGCCGATGGCGTGGAAGTTATGGGGTATACGAGCTGGGGCTGCATCGACTTGGTTAGCGCAACAAGCGCCGAGCTGAAGAAACGTTATGGCTTCATTTATGTAGATCGTCATGATGATGGTTCAGGTACACTGGAGAGATACCGTAAGAAGTCCTTCCACTGGTACAAAGAAGTAATCGAATCGAATGGACAAAGCCTGTTCTAATAAAAAGAGTCCTGATAATCAAGATATTCTTGATCTATCAGGGCTTTTTTTGTTATCCAATATTATACAGATCCTGGTTTATTGTTGACATCATTAATTGAACATGTTAATTTGTAAATAATAAATTAATCGGATATCAGGATTGCTACTGCATAGCAGGCAAAACCTAAGTTTCATTTATGTTTACGGGGATAATCTCTCTCGTACATAGATGTGATTTAGGTTTTTTTTTGTTCCCTGATATCCGTGATTAATTGATCTGTTACAAAGGGGTGTATAAAAATGAGTTATGAACAGCTAAGTAAAGACATTATCCAATCTGTCGGTGGGGAGAAGAATATTAACAATGTGATTCATTGTGCCACGCGACTAAGATTCACACTTAACGATGAGCAAAAAGCTGATAAAGAAAATTTGGAGAAAATGAAAGGGATTATTGGGGTAGTTAGCAAAGGGGGACAGTTTCAAGTTATAGTGGGTACCCATGTTGCTGATGTGTATAAAGAAATTGCCAAATCCATATCCCCTAACAGTGACTCTGGCGAGAACAAGGTAAAGAAACCCATAGGGACTCTGATTTTTGATGTTATTTCCAGAAGCTTCTCGCCTCTGATTGGTGCTTTAGCAGGTGCGGGTATGTTGAAAGCGCTATTAACTGTACTGGCTTCGTTACATGTTCTAAGTGCGGATAGCGAAACTTATAAAGTATTAGCGGGCGCTAGTAATGCCGTGTTTTATTTTCTACCCATTTTCTTAGGGATTACGTTATCGATTAGGCTGGGCGTGAATGCTTATGTGGGTGGTAGTATCGGCGCGGCCTTACTTGAGCCTAATATTACGGGATTAGCAAGTGTTGAATCTCCACATTTTTTAGGTATTCCTTTAGTAATTTCGGACTATTCATCAAGCGTGTTTCCGATTTTTATCGCCATCTGTATATACGCTTTATTGGATAAGCAGCTAAGAAAGTTTATACACAAGGATTTGCAGATGTTCTTAGTCCCTATGATATGTTTGATTGTGATTGTACCGTTAACTATTTTAGCGTTCGGACCGTTTGGCGTGAATGTAGGGAATTTAATTGGAGACGCTATTTTGTTCCTCAGTACGAAAAGCGGTATTGTTACAGGGGCAATTGTGGGAATAGCTTGGACATATTTGACTGTCCTCGGATTGCACTGGGGACTTGTGCCAATTATTCTTGAGAACATTGCTAAGGGTGGAGATCCGATATATGCAATGGCCGGCATGGCCATCTTCGCTCAGCTGGGTGTAGCGTTGGGGATCTTCCTGAAAACAAAAGACAAACAGTTGAAAACATTGGCCGGCAGTACATTTATACCAGGCGCGCTTTCAGGTGTGACAGAACCTATTATTTACGGATTGCTGACTCGTTACAAACGGACTTTCATTTATGTAACTATTGCGGGCGGTGTAGGTGGAGCACTTAGTGGTCTTTTCAAAGTGAAGATGGAAGTATTCGCATTTGTGAGCGTATTAAGTCTTCCCGCATTCTCTCCGCTGGCAGTTCAAGCGATTATAGCAGGTGTGACCATTGTATTGGCTATGGTAATTACCATGGTATTTGGTTATGAAGATAAAAAGAAAGTGAATATTGTAGAAGAAAAAACGAATACTGAAAAAAGCGAGGTTATCCTTTCTCACGCCGTGAAAAGTTCAACCGTTGTAAGCCCTCTGGCTGGTAATGTAATCCCTTTAACCTCAGTAGATGATGCTGCCTTTGCTTCTGAAGCAATGGGCAAGGGGATTGCAATTGAACCCACAGAAGGCAAGCTTTATTCACCGGTAAGTGGAGTTGTATCCACTATTTTCAGAACAGGTCATTGTATTGCGGTAGTATCGGATGAGGGTGTTGAGGTCCTGATTCATATCGGTATAGAAACCGTGAAGCTAAAAGGTAAATACTTTGATGTGAAGGTGCAAGAAGGAGCAACAGTTACACAGGGTGACCTATTGATTGAATTTGATTTTGAACAAATAAAAAATGAAGGTTATCAATGCACAACTCCGATAATTATTACCAATACGGCTAATTATAGTGATGTGATTGGTACCAATAAAACAGCTATTACACCGGGTGAAGATCTGCTGACTGTTGTAGTGTGATCTATTGAAGAGTCATAAGGTATGAATGGAATCGATCTCTTAGTACTGCTACTTAGAGATCGATTTTTTATTATAGAATACTATAAAAAAGAGCTAGCTTTGTAAAATGAAAAGGTAAGGAGCTGTAATATGCGGATCGAAAAAGTGTTAAACAACAATGTTGTTACTGTCATAGATGACCAAAATTTTGAACTAGTAGTCATGGGAAGAGGACTGGCCTTTAAGAAAAAACGTGGAGACTTTTTAGAAGAAGATAAAATTGAAAAGATATTCACTTTAAGCAATCAAAAACTTTCAGATAAGCTAAAAACGCTGCTTTCTGAGATTCCAATCGAGCACATGGAGCTCTCAGAAGAGATTATCAACTTCGCCAAACTGCAGCTCGGTAAAATGCTGGATGACAGTATTTATGTTAGTCTGACAGATCATATCAGTTTTGCGCTGGAGAGATTCTCAAAAGGGATGAAGATTAAAAACGCCATGCTTTGGGAAATCAAAAGATTCTATAAAGAAGAATATGAGGTTGGGAAAGCTGCGCTTCAAATTATACATTCCAAGCTCGGAGTCAGACTTCCCGAAGATGAGGCTGGACATATTGCTCTCCATCTGGTGAATGCTGAACTAAATGAAGAGATGCCTAACATGGTGAATATCACCAAGATCATGAACGACATCCTAAATATCGTGAAGCGCCATTTCAGGCTAGAGTACGATGAGGAGTCCCTTGCTTATTACCGTTTTATCACTCATTTGAAATTTTTTGCACAACGTCTCATCAACGGTACTCCACCTCCTGATAATGAGAATGGCTTATTTATTTTGGTAAAGGAGCAGTATAAGGAAGCTTTCGCAAGCGTTGAGAAAATTAAAATCTATATTGATAAAACATACAATCGTGAGTTAACAAATGATGAAATGCTGTATCTGACCATACACATTGAAAGAATTACAAACCAGATCATGGAGTAGGGACGGTTAAGCATTAAATTTTAACTTTGACTTTCGGGAGAATCGCGTATAAGATTACTAATATGTTTTCTGTGATAATCATTATCAATAGATTGATAACAGTTATCATGGAATCAACTTCGAACGTTGAATCCAGGGGGATAAAGCAAATGCACAAAAGGTTAATTAGTTTATTTATGGTTATTGCTATTATATTGGTCGTATCAGGTTGTGGTACTAACCAAAAGAACAATTCAACATCGAACGCGGGAGCAACTGATAAACCAGCTGCTGAAAACGCGGGCAGTGAATCAACAAGCGGTCCTATTGTATTAAAGGATTCTAAAGGTGAGATTACGCTGGACAAACCTGCGCAAAGAGTTGTGGTATTGGAATGGACCTTTACGGAGGATGTTATTGCACTGGGAGTGCAGCCAGTAGGTAATGCAGATAACGAAAACTATAAGCTGTATGTGACTTCTGAAGCACCGCTTGATGCAAATGTGACTGATGTTGGTTCCCGTGACGAGCCAGATCTGGAGACGATTGCTTCATTAAAGCCTGATCTGATTATTGCCAATACGGGTGGGCACGAAGGAATTTATGATCAACTTAAAAGTATCGCTCCAACACTGATTTTCGGCTTGTATCCGAATGAAGGAGAAGGCAATCAGTACACGCTGATGGAAGATACTTTCAAAACGATTGCAGCGGCAGTAGGCAAAACAGCAGAAGCTGATAAGGTTCTTGCTGATTTGGATGCACATTATGCAGATGCAAAAGTAAAGCTGGCTGATGCAGGCAAAGAAGGCTTGAACTATGTACTGACACAAGCATACAGCTACCAGAATGCGGCAACGATGCGTCTTTTTACAGATAATTCACTTGCGGTACAAACTTTGGATCGGATCGGTCTGAAAAACGACTGGAAACCCGAAAATTTCGAAGTTTACGGATTCAGCACCTCTACAGTTGAAGCATTGCCTGCGGTTCAGGATACAAATCTGATCTATATCGTCCAAGAGGATGATAATATTTTCACGAAAGAACTGAAGGATAATTCCGTTTGGAATGGCCTTAATTTTGTGAAAGATAATCGCACCTTCGGATTGAGCAGTACTACTTGGGTGTTCGGCGGCCCGATCTCCTCCAAAGTTATCGTGGATGAAGTTGTAAATACATTAACGAAATGAGTGCGGTTATGAACGAAAAGAGTAGCAAAGAAGCCTCTATCGGCATGAACTGGCGGATCATTGGAATATTTGGGGGCGGCTTTGCCGTCCTCTTCATTCTGTTCGTTTTAAGTTTAGGCTTTGGGGAAGCCAAGATCCCTGCAGCTACTGTTATAGATGGCTTACTGAATCGCCAAGATATAATGGAACATAATCTGCTCTGGGATATCCGCATGCCACGTACAGTTATTGGTCTGCTGGCCGGGGCTGCTCTGGCTGTGGCTGGGGCATTATTGCAAACTATAACGAAAAACCCGCTTGCTTCCTCAGATACACTTGGGATTAATGCCGGGGCATACTTTATGGTCGTGCTTGGTATGGCAGCTTTTCCTGCTTTGCAGCATGAATTTCCATTTTTGCTCGCAGTTGCAGGGGGACTGCTTGCTGCTTTAGCCGCTTATTTACTGAGTGGAGGCAAGGCAGCCACACCTGTTCGGCTGGCTTTATCAGGTATGATCGTCTCCATGGTGCTCGGAGCGTTTACATCGGCCATACATATTTTTAAAAGAACTGAAACACAAAATCTGTTTTTATGGGGTTCTGGTTCCCTAATTCAGTTGGATTGGGACGGTGTTATATATGCCTGGCCTTTTGTCGTAGTGCTGCTATTGGCAGCGATATTTGCCGGCAGACAATTTGATGCGCTGGAGCTCGATGAGTCAACTGCCCGTTCACTTGGACAGCGAGTAGGGCTAATTCGGGCGACGGGTCTTGGCCTATCGGTATTAATGGCTGCGGTTGTAGTCAGCGTGGTTGGACCGATTGGCTTCGTCGGCTTAGTGGCTCCCCATCTTGTCCGGCTTAGCGGGATCCGCAAACATCGCCTGCTCATTCCTGCAAGCGCATTGTGGGGAGCACTGCTCATCACGGCAGCGGATACGCTTGCGCGTGTAGTGCGAAGCAGTGTGGGTGAAATGCCTGTTGGTGCAGTTATGGCGATTATTGGAGCCCCGTGGCTCATTTGGCTAGTACTCACCAAGATGAAAAATATATCGGGCTCAGGCTCTGGCCAATCATCGATGAGCATCGGTGGAGCGGGGCTGCGTCTGCGCTTTGTGCCGACGGCTATAGTTATGACCGTGCTGCTGATTGTTATTATCCTCGTAAGCTTATCGTTTGGGGGAACAAAAATACCGATCAGTGAATTGCTAAGCAGTCTGTTCCATAGGGGGGATCAATCCTATTCCGTCCTGCTGAATTTACGGCTTCCCCGTACACTCGTAGCGGCTGCAGGAGGGATCGCACTTGCAATCAGTGGTGTATTGATTCAGAGTGCTGTTCGAAATCCACTGGCAGATGCTTCAATTATTGGTGTGACCTCAGGGGCTGGCTTTGGTGCTTTGGCCGTAATGACCGTTTGGCCAGCATTGACGGTATTTGCAGTTCCGCTTGCCGCAATCGTGGGTGGGGCACTGGCTGCTGCTTTTGTCTTTTTTATGGCCTGGCGCAGGTCCTTGAATCCATCGGTTCTGATCTTGCTTGGAATCGCAGTCTCGGCTATTGCCTCTGCGGGAATCCAGGTTATGATCGTCAAAGGAAGTTTATGGAGCAGTAGCTCCTTAATTTGGTTAACCGGTTCGACTTATGGACGAAGCTGGAATCAATTTTACATCCTATTTGTATTCCTGCTTGTACTTGTACCGATTGCATACTATTTGGGACGGAAATGCGATTTGTTGGCATTTGGCGACGAGAGTTCAACAGGATTGGGCTTGCCGGTTCGAGGAACGCGGCTTTGGGCTATGATTATCGGTGTTTTGCTTGCAGCGGGAGCCGTTGCAAGTGTAGGAACAATAGGGTTCCTTGGACTCATGGCGCCGCATGCGGTGCGGATGATGATTGGTCATCATACGAGACGATCCATTGTTTTGTCAGGATTACTTGGCGGCTTGATGCTCGTTATTGCCGATACGCTCGGAAGAACCATAATGGCGCCGAAAGAAATCCCTTCAGGCCTTATTATTATGCTGATTGGGGCTCCGTATTTCTTGTTTTTAATGTACCGGTCACAGGTTAGAAAAGTTTAGATTTTGCTATGGAAAAATCAGGGGGGGTCCCATCAGCTGTAAAAATAGCTGCTGGGGCACCCCCTGATTAATTTGAGCTTACTCCATCTAGAACCCCTCAAACATCGTTTCATTCGATTAAGATTTTCGCTTACGATACAGCTATCGGACACAGCTGACCTTAAACGCAGCTTTATCTCGCATTTGAAGTGACAACGGACCGCATAGTCGCAATTGGCATGAAAAGTGCTTAATTTGCCCCTCTTCCTAAGGAGTAACGTCGCTGGAGTCCGAAACCAAGCTCCAAAGGCTAAAAATCCGCATATAACGTCATCTGAGTCCTTAAGCCTCGGCGAATGATGACAATTTATTGGTGCAGGCCACCAACGCCCATAAACAAAAAGCAGCGATTCTCCCATACTGGGGAAAGCTGCTTTTTTAATTGGATATTATCGATTTGTGAACAATTATTTAACTATTATTCTTAATTTTGTATATTTTCGTTTGCTAGTTTATACTTTAATCTTATGCTGTAGAATTTTGGAAATAAGGAGTGGGATTATGTGAGGCTTTTCGACAGAAAAAGTGTACAAGACGGAAGCAAAACTATTAACAACTCTGGCGAATTAAGAATCAATATTTTTTTCTTTAGCACTTTTATTATTTTTTGTGTGATTATCCTACGCCTTGCGGTCTTGCAATTTGTCGAAGGACCTACGTTATCTGAAGCTGAGGCTAACCGGGATACGAAAATAGTGGCATTATCAGCACTGAGAGGGAATATCCTCGCTGCTGATGGTGAGAAATTGGCATACTCAACGCCCGTTCAATCTTTGTACCTTACTTTGGATAAGGAATATACCGCAACAAAAACAGATAAAACTACGAAAAAAGTTACCTTAACTGCTGAGGCAAATAATAAATCAAAGGCACTCGCCAGCAAGTTAGCAGAAGCCTTCGAAACTTATGGTGATCCTAATGAGAAAAAACTAACCACAGAAGAGATCCTTGAGTCTATGGATTTATATTCAAAAAAACTCTCTGGTTATGTAGCGCGAAGAATTAAATCAGGTTTAACTAAGAAAGAAATCGCTTATTTTTTAGAACACAAAAACGAATATCCAAACCTTGAAGTGATAGAGGAAAGCAGCAGGCATTATGATACCGATACGGTGGCTGTACAAGCTGTTGGCTACGTGAAATTTTTCAAATCCTCTACTAGTTTAGATCTTTATAAGGATGTACTTCAGGCGATGAAAAATAACCAGAACCCTGGACTTAACTATAAAGAGGATGAGCTAGTAGGCTTTGATGGCTTGGAGCTGCAATACCAGAAGGAGCTTCGGGGACAGAATGGTTATAAGGAAGTTTCCGTAGATCCGCAGAATATGGCAGAAAAAATTGTCAGTATTGAACCCCCGGTCAAAGGAAGCACTATCTGGACTACCCTTAATAAAAAAATTCAGCTAAAGACCGAAGAAGCCATTAAAGATCAGATTCAGTGGTTGCATTCACACACCGTTCAGGGAGAAACACATCCTGATGCTTTAACAGGTTACGCTGTAGCCATGGAAGTGGATACAGGTAATGTTATTGCTATGGCAAGCATACCTGACTATGATACCAACAACTGGGCTACGGGTTCGATCTCTCCAGAGGTGTATAAAAAAATTGAAAAGCATTACCAAAATGGAACGATAACTCCATACTCATCGGGAAGATCAGGGCATAATTTTGAATCTACCGTGCTGCTCGGTTCGACCATAAAACCATTGAGTGTGTTAATTGGCTTAAAAGAGGGCTTTATAAGTACTTCTTCTACTTATCAAGATAAGGGGATCACCTCATTTGGTAGAGAAGGACATGAGACTAATGTAAGGAACTCATCCAATCATGTATACGGCTCTTTGTACCCTTATACAGCCATTGAAAAATCTTCAAACGTATATATGGTTGATATGATCGGGAAAAAATTGTACGAAAAATACAAGTCTAAGGGCATTGGGGTATGGGACACATATATGAAAGAATTTGGTCTGGGTGTTCCAACAGGGATAGGTTTACCAAGGGAATACTTGGGTGATTTAAATTATAAAGCTGAAGCTAAAGCGGGTTCAGTTCAGTCTGCGCTTGTGTATGCTTCTTTTGGGCAGCAGGGGCGTTATACCGTTCTACAGTTGGCGCAATATGCGGCTACACTAGCCAATGAAGGGCAACGAATCAAACCACAGCTAGTAAGCAAGATCACGGACTCCAAAGGTAAAGTTATCAAAAAATTCAAACGGGAAGTGCTTGATGAAGTGACTACTTTCGATAAATCCTATTGGCGGGAGATAAAGAAAGGGATGAACAGTGACGTTAAAAGTGCCTTCGGTGATTTCCCCTATGATTTTGCACGTAAAACAGGGACTTCACAACAGACGGATAGTAAAAACATAAACCGTGATAACGGAGTGTTTATAGCTTTTGCACCACGTGAAAATCCAAAACTTGCTGTAGCTGTAGTTATTCCTGAAGGCGGATTTGGATCTAGTAGTGCAGCACCTGTAGCGAGAAAAATTTTTGATGCTTATGATTGGGAGTACGGATTGGATGGAATTCCGAAGAAAAATGTGGATAAAAGTATCAGCGAATAACACAAAGGAGAGCGCGATCTGCGCTTTCTTTTTCTTTTTACAGAGCGGTTTGTGGCGGATGAAAGGAACGGGTTCCAGATTAAAATATTGTAACCATAAAGCGTGAAACTTTTATCCTAGTATGAGCGTCAAAGGGGTAGGAAAAAAATGTATTCGTCATTCCAGGAGGGTGAATCTGTGAAGAAGTTATGGATTTCTATTTTAGTGGGCTTATTAGTTTTGCCGATGATGTTTCAATCTTCAGTGAAAGCTGCTACTGCGCCCATCAGTATTTTTATTGACGGGGTTCGATTGTCCACAGATCAAGCACCGGTGATGGTGAATGGACGGACAATGGTACCCTTACGGGCAATTTTTGAAGCCTTTAATGCCTCTATCAAGTGGAATCAGAAAACACAAACTGTAACAGCAACTAAAGATGATACAACGATTATGTTAAAGATTGGCTCAAAGACAGCCACGATTAACAATAAAGCTGTAACTCTAGATGTGCCGGGTCAGAATTTGAAAGGGAGAACGATGGTTCCTACACGGTTTGTCAGTGAGGCACTGGGTCATGATGTGGGTTGGAACCCAAGCACCAAAGTAGTGACCATAACGACTTCCGGCGGTAAAACTGGAACTGTAAATCCGGCATCGAATGTACAGTTGAAGGATGTAAGTGATAACGGTGACGGCCGTGATCTTCAGGTCAGCTTCACCCAATCTTCTAATGAAGCTCTTGTGGATCATTACCGGGTAATGATTGTAAAGGCTTGGAGCACTTTTAATATCTCATCTGCACAAAAGGTTACATCCGCCAATTATTCTACTGTTTTAGCTAGAGGCACTAATCCTACGATTAGAATGACCGCAAATTCAAGGGATGTTGTTGGTGATCTCATTAAAGGTAATCAGACCTATGTAGCTTATGTTTTCGCAGTGGGTAAAGGCAATAATACCAGCGCTCTTTCGTATAGTTCTGCGACTATATCACTTAACACTAATACTGTAGTCGTTGCCCCAAGTAATGTACAAGTAAGTGATGTGAGCGATTATAGTGATGGCCGCGATTTAGCCGTAAGTTTTAATAAGGTATCGGATGAATCCAAGGTGAGTTCTTACCGGATATTTGTAGTCAAAGCTACTAATTATTCTTCTTTTAATTTGGCGGCAGCAAATGCTGTTAGCAGTTCAAATTACACACAGGTCAACAAAACAGGCTCCAATATTACCCAGATCTTATCGTCTGGAGCGAGGGATGTGGATGGTGCCCTCATTAAGACGGGAGTTGGTTACCGTGTGTTTGTTATGGGGGTAGATAGTGGCAGTAATACAGCCAATAATTTATTGTCTGCTGCTTCATCTGCGATTACGCTGTCCTCGGTCAATGTTTCTAATTTAAGTGTAAGCGACGTTAGTGACTTTGGAGATGGCCGGGATTTAAAAGTATCCTTTAACCACGCTACAGATGAAACGTATATTAGCCAGTACCGGATTCTAGTTGTGCCTACAGCTTATTCCAACAACTTTAGTTTATCTGAGGCGAATAATGTCTCCAGCTCTTACTTCACAACGGTGAGCACAACAGGATCTAGCACCAGTCAAGTGTTAGCCTCATCTGCAAGAGACGTGCGTGGTAATTTGATTAAGAATGGAACACCTTACAGAGTGTATGTGTTAACGATTGGAAGCGGGAAGAATTTGGGCACCAACATTCTCTCAACGGATTCAACATTAATTACGTTGGCTGTGGACTACAATGTGAGTGCTGTCTACAATTTGGATGTAAGCGACGTAAATGACTATGATGATGGCCGGGATTTAAGAGTATCCTTTGACCACGCTACGAATGAAACGTATATTAGCCAGTATCGAATCCTGGTTGTACCTACTTCCTATTACAACAGCTTCAGTTTATCTGACGCCAATAATGTGTACAGTTCCAACTACACAGCAGTGAGCACAACAGGATCCAGCACCAATCAAGTGTTAACCTCGTCATCAAGGGACGTGCGCGGTAACCTGATAAAGAGTGGAATCAATTACAGAGTGTACGTGTTAACGGTCGGAAGCGGGAATTACTCGGGCAGCAATATTCTTTCTTCTGGTTCACAGTTAATTACGTTGAATGTAGATTACAGATTGGCTCCTATTTCGAGCTTGGATGTAAGGGACGTTAATGACTACGAAGACGGCCGTGATTTAAAAGTATCCTTTAACCATGCCACGGATGAAACGTACATTAGCCAGTATCGAATCCTGATTGTTCCTACTTCCTATTACAGCAGCTTTAGTTTAACCCAGGCGAATGCTGTTTCGAGCTCCAATTACACTGCGGTAGGCACTTCAGGAAATAACACCAGTCAAGTCTTGGATTCTTCAGCCAGAGACGTAAACGGAAGTTTAATAAAGAGTGGAATCAGTTACAGATTGTATGTGTTAACGATTGGCAGCGGCAAGTACTCAGGCACTAATGTGTTGTCCTCAGAGTCGAATGCCATCACTTTATCCACTAAGCTGCCGGTAACCTCTGTCACTAATGTAACGTACAGTGTGGATGAGGGTAAAATACTAGTAAGTTTCAACCGTTCCTCTAACGAGTCTAACATTTCGGAATATCGAATCCTGGTGGTTCCGTCCAAACAAGGTTTTGGATCAGCGGAAGCAATTGAGGTGAAATCCTCGTATTATACGTCGATAACGCCTAACGGAACGAATCCTACAATTGTAGCCTCGAGAAGAGATGTTAATGGTGCATTAATTGTTAAGGGTGTTAAATATAAAGTATATGTTCTTGCGGTAGCCAATAACAATGGCGTGCAGAGTGGTGGTCTTTCGGATTCAACGGAAGAGATTGAAATATAAGGATAGGGAATAAAGGCATTATAATATAAGGCAAAAAACCTTCATTGAGCACTGGGCTTGATGAAGCGTTTTTTGCCTTGTTTTTTTGTTTTCTATTTTTAATAAAAATAGGGTTGCGATTATACACATTTAAAACATTTGGTTTAACCTATTGGAAGCGCTATAATTGAAAATAATTACATGCTTAAGGAGTCTATCATGAAAAAAGGCAGGATATTCTACAAGATTTTTGTTCCTATTCTAGTGCTGGGGATTGGCCTGGTTATTAGCTTCGGTGGCTATATTTATCTGACGACGATTAATTCGGTAAATGAGAGAGTAGCGGATGATAAACAGAGTTTAATTACCCAAATTAAAAACACTCTGGAACAGAAAATTCAGACCATCGAATACGCTTTTAATACTTACAGTACCACCAGTTCCTTCAGAGAGGTTGTGCAGAATCCGATCACGGAGCAGGATTTTGAGGAGTATCGCGAGATTAATTCCCAGCTTAACTACATTGCCAGTATGGGGATGGATTTTGTTAATTATTCTTTAATCAGTTTGGAGCAGAAATGGCAGATTTCTAATGGGAAGCTTTCACATTTAACGGAAGAAGAGAGCAGGACACTTTATGAGAGCTATATCAATAACCGTAGCCGGGGTTTATTTTGGGTTAAGACGGATAAAGGCATCCGCTTTGTAAATACCCTGCCGGTATTCTCACAGACCAAACAGGCGATTGCCTTATCTGATATATCACTTCAGACCTTGCAGAGCACCCTTCAGACCGAAAGAAACACACCGGTGTTTATTCTTAACCGGGAGGGTGAGCTTCTATATGAGTCGGAAACCGGGAAGTCCCTGCTGACTAGTAATCAGCTTAGCCATATTACTAATGTTGCCGGAGGCGGGGGGCAATTGGGGACGATTGCCATGGAGCGGGCTGATCACCAATCGATAAAAGCTATTTATGCTAAATCTTCTTATAATAATTGGATTTACGTAACTCTTTTGGATAAATCAGAAATTTCAGATGCACTAAAGACAACCCGATTCGGGATTGTGATGATGGTACTGCTTATTACATTGTTGATTGCGGTAGTCGCTTACGTTATCTCTTTGTATTTCACCAAGCCATTCCGGCAGATTCAGCGCCGATTATTACCTGCCAATGCAGAGCTAGAGCCCAAGAATGAGGTAGACTGGATTATTAATTCGATTGATACCATCTTATCGGAGAAAGAAAGCCTAGAGGGTCTTATTGAGTCTGAGATGCCTAAGTTGGAAACTCAGTTTATTCTAAATCTATTTCGTAGCCGGATATCTCAAGAAGAGCTGAATCAAGGTTTGCCTCGTTTCGGTTATGAGCTGTCACAGAATTCGGTGTATGCAACGCTGCTGATACAGCTGGATAACTATGGGGAACGGCAGGCTAGCGACAAGGACCTTCTGCTTGTGGCGGTCAACAAACTGGTGGAAGAGCTGATTCCGCAGGAGAAGCGGATGATTCCTATCCTATTAAATGACCGTACACAAGCGACCATCCTGATTTTTGAGGGAGCGAATGAACAGGAGAACCGGAGAATAGCACTGGACTATGCGAAGACAATTATTCGAACAGCTAGAGAAATCCTGAAACTATCCGTTAGTGTTGGAATAAGCAATTTTTACGATAATTTATTATTTAGTAAGGAAGCTTGTGAGATGAGTAAGCAGGCGCTGCACCATCGTTTAAATCTGGGCAAAGAGTCCATCATTTTCTATGAGGATATATCGAAGGTAATCTCGGGTCCAGTTCTACTGCATTATCCGTCTGAGTTTGAGTCCCAGTTATTTGACGCGATTCGGATTGGAGATGAAGAACAAGTCTCCTGTTCTCTGTATCCATTACTCGGGGAAATGATGAAGCACAGTAAGAATCCTTTGAATTTCGAAGTCACATTAATACGTTTCGTCAACAATCTGATTCAGCTGGAGCAGCTGCTGGGTGTAGAGGTTCTGCTGACAGAGGACAATTCTACGTTGTACCACCGATTGTTAGACATCCGTAATCCGGAAGAGATCGAACGCATTTTGGTCAAAGAAGTTATTCATCCGATGGTGACCAGTGTTAAGGAGAAGACAGACCGTCAGTTCCGCCTTTTATCTGATAAAATTGCGGTGATTGTCCGCTCAGAATTTGATCAGGACTTAACGTTAGAATTAATCGGTGATCGCCTTCATTACAGTCCGAACTATTTAAGCAGTATTTTCAAAAAAGAGTACGGGATGACGTTTAGCGAATATCTAATGAACTATCGCCTGGAAATGGCTAAGAAGTGGCTTGTAGAAACGGATATGACCATTAAAGAAATTGCTGAAAGGCTGCAGTACCATAATCCGCAGAACTTTATTCGATCCTTCCGTAAAAAAGAACATGTAACACCAGGTGCATACCGAACCCAGAAACAGGAGAAGTAAGGCGCTGAACACAAACAGCCAGCCCCGGGAGACCGGGGCTGGCTGTTTTGTATAGCTGCAATGTTTTAGCCTTTTACAGAACCCAGCAGGGCTCCTTTGGTGAAGTGTTTTTGTACGAAAGGATAGGCGAGCAGCATTGGAACGGTTGCGACTACGATAACCGCCATCTTGATGGTTTGAGCAGGTGGGATAATATCAACAGAAGCATTATCTCCCTGCATCCCGCTGGCGACGATAACAATTTGGCGCAGCAGGACTTGAATAGGCCACTTAGTGGAGTCTGTCATATATAAAACTGCACTCATATAAGTGTTCCAGTAAGCTACCCCGTAGAACAAGGAGAGGGTCGCGATAGATGGCATCGCCAGCGGAAGCATGATTTTGAAAAATACACCAAAATCATTAGAGCCGTCAATCTTCGCTGATTCCTCTAGCCCTTCCGGCAGCGCCTGGAAGAAATTACGCATAATGATCAGGTTAAAAGCATTGATCGCAACAGGCATGATCATGGACCAGTAGGAATCGATTAATCCGAAATATTTAACTACCAGGAAAGTAGGGATCATTCCCCCGCTGAAGAGCATGGAGAACACGATTACGAAATTGATGAAATCTCTTCCGTATAGATATTTTCTAGATAATCCATAAGCCATTAAAGAGGTAAGAACCATACTGACAACTGTACCCACTAAAGTTACACCGATAGATACGCCAAGCCCTTTAAAGATAGTAGGCGTTGACAGTATATAACGGTAAGCATCCAAAGAGAATGTCGTCGGGAACAGGATGAAGCTTTTTTCTACTACCTCTTGTGTTGAAGCAAAGGAACTGGCAAACACATTGACAAAGGGTAAAAGACAGGCTAGGGCAATGAGTGTAAGCAGTGTGGTATTTACAATAGTAAACAGCCGGCTACCCATAGTTTCTTTTTTAAAAGATGATTGCGACATGCAGATATCCTCCTTGTAATCGTTTCATTGAAACTTTAACAGGGGTCTGTTATTCCGTATATAATCATTAGCTTGGGCTTTGTTTTGGGAGGAAAAAGCGTGATAAGGCATAGATGATCTTTATGTATTGTAGTAATCACTATAAGATGCACGGGTCTGGAAAACCTTATAGCTGTAGGGTTCTTGGAGTATCAGTATCTGATGATTATATACGTAATGGACGAATGATCGTAATCTGGGAATCGTAAAGAAACGCGATCAAGGAGGCCGATCAGGTGAAAGAGGCAAACGTCACCATGCTGAACACGAAAGTTAATCCATTAAGAAAAAAGCGAACGGGGCCTAGCTGGCTGAGTTTAAAAAGAAACAAGTTATTGTATCTAATGATACTCCCGGGATTTTTGTATTTTGTTATTTTTAAGTACCTGCCTATGGGCGGTCTTATCATTGCATTTCAGGACTATCAGCCGTTTCTGGGTATAGCGGATAGCCCGTGGGTTGGGTTTAAGCATTTCGTCCGATTGTTTACAGAACCTACCTTCTTTATGCTATTGAGTAATACACTTATCTTGTTTGCATTAAACATTTTTATTTTCTTCCCGCTACCTATTATAGTGGCGCTGATGCTTAACGAAGTTCAGCACAAGTTATTTAAGAGCACCATTCAAACGATTATTTATATCCCCCATTTCATGTCATGGGTTATCATCGTCTCCATTTCCTATGTATTTATGAATGTGGATGGAGGGGTGCTGAATGAGATGTTGGCGGCCTTTGGGATGCAGAAGATCAGCTTTTTGACTTCTCCCGAGTGGTTGCGTACCGTGTATATCGGACAGATCATTTGGAAAGAAATTGGTTGGTCAACCATTATTTATTTGGCAGCCATTACCGTAGTGGATACGCAGTTATATGAAGCAGCTGAGATGGATGGAGCGGCAAGATTGCGCAAAACATGGCATATCACCCTGCCGGCGATTCGTCCAATCATTATTACCTTGCTTATTCTGAAGATTGGCCACACGCTGGATCTGGGCTTTGAGCATATGTACTTGCTGATCAATTCCTTGAACCGCGAAGTTGGAGAAATTTTCGATACCTATATCTATACAGCTGGTTTAAAGAACGGACAATTGAGTTTCAGTACAACAGTAGGTCTGTTCAAGGGTGTGGTTGGCTTGATTCTCGTTATGCTGTCGAACAAGTTAGCTAAAAAAATCGGCGAAGATGGTGTTTATTAGGCTTCACAGTATGCTGAATTCTTACCTCTGCCTTAAGGGCAGAGGTGGAAGATACAACAACAAATACATTAGTAAAAGGGGTAATGTTGATGAATCGCAATTACAAAAAAATTGCAGCCTTAATGTTGTGTAGCGGGTTAGTACTCACTGCATGCGGAGGAGGCAATAACGCGAAGGAGTCAAATTCTTCAAATGGGGGAACGAATTCAACTGCTAAAACAACTGCTGCACCTGCAGATGTGCTAGATGCTAAAGCAAAGATTAGCTGGCTGAACATTTTACAAACGTCTACAACACCAACGGGTCCTATTCTGGAAAAAATTGAAGAATTAACGAATACAGAGATTGAATTCTCATGGATTCCGGATCCTTCCAAAGAAGAACGTATTAATACTTCGTTAGCATCGAATTCCCTAGCGGACATCGTTACCCTGACTATTCTTGATAACTCTTCTGTACGTAATGCACTGAAGGCCGGTATGTTCTGGGAAGTAAGTCCTTATCTTGATGAGTTCCCGAATTTGGCTAAAATTTCACAGGATACACGTACATCGGCATCGATTGCAGGTAAGCTGTACGGGGTTCCTTTCCAGAAGTCCTTGGCTAGAAACGGCGTTGTTCTCCGTAAAGATTGGCTGGATAAGCTTGGACTGCAGGTTCCAAAAACAACAGATGAGTTGATGGAAGTTGCGAAAGCGTTTACCGAAAAAGACCCTGATGGTAATGGCAAGAAGGATACCACAGGCTTCATGGACCGCAGCGATCTTGTATATGGAGCATTTAAGACGTTGGGCTCATACTTTGGAACACCGAACTATTGGAGCGTTGACGATGCGGGTAAAATGACACCTGAGTTCGATACAGAGGCTTATGTTAAAACCATGGATTATATGAAGACTCTTTATGATGGTGGGTATATCAATCAGGATTTTGCTGTGACGGCTAAAACAGATCAGCAGCAGAATTTTGCGCAAGGAAAGGCTGGAATTTATGTGGGTGCCTTGTTTGACAGCAAGAACCTGCTAAATCTGTCTAAGGGCATACAGGATGGCATGGATTTGGTTATGGTTAACGATATCACTTCCACTGGCAATGAAGCAGATCGTGCCATCTGGGCTGGTAATAACGGAATTGGGGGACTGCTGTCTTTCCCGAAATCCGAAGTTAAGGATGAAAATGAGTTAAGACGGATCCTGAAATTTGTTAATGATCTTATGAATGAAGATGTCTATGGCTTGATGACCTACGGTATTAAGGATGTTCACTACACAATTGATGGAGAACAAGCGGTTACGATTAAGGATACGGATCTCTGGAAGCAAGAAGTTCAGCCATTTTCGGCATCTCGTCCATTAGAGAATGGGTTCATTATCCATGATGCTGATCCACTCAAAGTTGAAGCTGATAAGCTGATCGTTGAGAATGCTAAATATGCTGTACTGAATCCTGCTTACTCTCTGGAATCTGAGACCTATTCTACTCAAGGATCTGAATTGCAGAAGATTATGACAGATGCCACTTATAAATATATTCTTGGCAAAATTGATTTGAACGGATTTAAAGCTGAGGTTGAAAAGTGGAAGAAATCCGGCGGCAGCAAAATCATTACTGAATATGAAGCTGCTTATAAAGCTGTAAATCCTTAAGAAGTACTACAGACTATATTCTAAGAAAATAGTAGATGGGTCCTAAATGGGGAGGCTGCGTTTAGGACCATATCTATTCAAACAGGAGGAAAAAATGAAAGACAACAATGCACTTAGGAGTATGGGCTGGGGTGTTCGAATTGCAGATTCGATTATGGAGCGAACGCCAAGATTATATGAGGATAACGGATATCATGGAAAATGGTCTTATGATTATGGAGTCATCTTGAAGGGTTTTGAGCTGCTGTGGAGACAGACCGGGCAGGTTAAATATTATCAATTCATCAAAGATAATATGGATTATTTTATTGAGGAAGACGGCTCTGTGAAGGGGTATCGCCTGAGCGAACATAATATTGATCACTTAAATAACGGGAAGATCCTGTTTGTGCTCCATAAAGAAACTGGGTTAGCGAAATATAAAATGGCAGCAGATTTATTAAGAAAGCAGATAACAACGCATCCTCGAACCTCGGAAGGTGCGTTTTGGCATAAGAATGTATATCCTTATCAGATTTGGCTGGATGGCTTGTATATGGGCTCTCCTTTCTATCTGGAGTATTTACTTGAGTATGAAGGCGGCAAGGGTCTGGACGATGTGACCCGGCAATTTATTCTGTGCGAGCGTCATACCAAGGATACTGAGACGGGTCTCCTGTTTCACGCATGGGATGAAAAGCGGGTACAGCCGTGGTGCGATCCTGAAACGGGGTTGTCTCCGAACTTTTGGGGGCGTTCGCTGGGCTGGTATGTGATGGCGCTAGTGGATGTACTCGGCATGCTCCCTAAGGAACACGCGGATTACGAGATCTTGGCACGTATTCTGACAGATACGCTGACAGCGCTTCGTCAGGTTCAGGATGCTGATGCCGGAGTCTGGTATCAGGTTGTAAACATGGGCGGCCGTAAAGGCAATTATTTGGAGGCTTCTGCCTCAAGTATGATCACCTATGCAATGGCTAAGGGCATTCGGATTGGTGTACTGGATGCTAGTTGGTTCGAGACACTTGACCGTGCTTATCAAGGCCTTATTACTGAATTTGTGCTGGAAACCAAAAATGGCTGGGTTAACCTGAATAAAAACTGCCAGGTCGCTGGACTCGGTGGTGAAGACCGGAGAGATGGTACTTACACCTATTATATCAGTGAACCGATTGTTACCAATGATCAGAAGGGGCTTGGCGCATTCCTCCTGGCTTGCGGAGAATATGAATATTTGCAGCGTCCTGCCGTGACGAAAGGGAGCGAGTGAAGCGCATGTCTATCTACAATATAAATGACTACGGAGCACATCCTAATAGTGCAGAGCCTTCAACGGAAGCGATAGCCCGTGCCATTCATGCGGCAAGCGAGGCAGGGGGAGGAACAGTTTATGTTCCTTCCGGGCACTATCAGACAGGCGCTATCTTCATGAAAAGCAATATTGAGCTACAGCTTAGTCCTGGAGCTGAGCTTAGCTTCAGCTCTGATCCTAACGATTATCCGGTGGTGAGTTCCCGCTGGGAGGGCGTGAAACAGAACGTCCATGCTTCATGTATTTTTGGAATAAATCTAGAGAATGTATCGGTTACAGGTGCAGGCAAGCTGGATGGAAGGGGCGCACCTTGGTGGGATAAACATCGGAATTCTCCTGATTCACTGCTGTATCCCCGCCCGAAGCTTATCAGCTTCGACAACTGCCGTAGAGTTACGCTCAGAGATCTGACACTCGTAAACTCCCCAAGCTGGACTGTGAATCCTATTTGTTGCCAGGATGTTACGATTGATAATCTGTCGATCTATAATCCGGCGGATTCGCCTAATACAGACGGCATTGACCCAGAATCCTGTGTGAATGTCCGCATCAGCAACTGCAATATCGATGTGGGTGATGACTGCATCGCCATTAAAGCAGGGACGGAGGATACGAAGGAGCGGGTTGCGTGTGAGAATATCACGATAACTAACTGCACGATGATTCATGGTCACGGCGGTGTGGTGCTGGGAAGCGAAATGAGCGGAGATATCCGTAATATCGTGATCAGCAATTGCGTGTTCAAGCAGACAGACCGCGGAATTCGGCTGAAGTCCAGACGCGGGCGCGGAGGTGTTGTCGAAGATATTCGTGTCAGTAATATCGTGATGGAGGACGTGATCTGTCCGTTTATTCTTAATCTTTATTATTTCTGCGGACCACGTGGTAAGGACAAATACGTATGGGACAAGAATCCTTATCCGGTGACGGAGGAGACCCCCTGCTTCCGACGGATTCATTTTGCTAATATTACTGCTCGGAATGTTCACGCTGCTGCAGGTTTTCTTTACGGCCTTGCGGAGCAATACATTTCAGAAATTACCTTTTCCGATATTGATATTTCCATGGCAGAGAATGCAATCCCTGGTCGTCCAGCCATGATGTCAGGAATCCAGGATATGAACAACCGTGGGTTCTATCTTGGCAACGTAAGAGATATCCGCTTCCGCCAAGTGACGATCGAGAATCATGAGGGACCGGCTTTTTATATTGAAAATGGAGAAACGGTAGATATCACCGGTTGCCAATCGAGAAACACCCGTAAAGTGGAAGAATTAGTACAGCAGGTGACCGTTATCCCGTCACAGGAAGATCTAAGTGAGCAGACAGACTGATAATTGAACAGGATAGACTGCAGATTTGCTTAGGGTGAAGGGTGCGGATGTATGGAAATAGGAAGGAGTATGAAGATGATTACAGATAATATTCAGACTGGAATTATTCACAATCCCATATTAAAAGGCTTCAATCCTGACCCTTGTATTGTAAGAGCGGGGGAGATGTATTATATTGCTGTTTCTTCTTTTGAATGGCTGCCCGGTGTAAGGGTGTATCAATCAGCGGACTTAGCAGACTGGGAGCATTGCACAGATATTCTGACTCATCAGGTGGATCTGCGGGGAAATCCGAAAAATTGCAGTATCTGGGCTCCACAGCTTAGCTATTATGACGGTTTGTTTTATCTGATTTATACCGATGTTAAGAGCACTAAAAGGCCTTTTAAAGATTGTCATAACTATCTGATCACTGCGGAGGATATTGAGGGACCTTGGTCTGACCCGGTATACCTGAATAGCAGCGGGTTTGATCCATCTCTGTACCATGATGAGGATGGGCGCAAATGGCTGCTGAATGAGCTGTGGGATTACCGGATTACGGAAGGCAACAAGTCCTGCGGAATTGTAATTCAGGAGTACGATCCAGAGCAATGCCAATTAATAGGTGAACCTGTGAAAATCTTTGATTGCACGCCGCTGAAGAAGACGGAAGCGCCGCATATTTACAAGCGGGGAGGTTATTACTACTTAATTACGGCAGAAGGTGGCACTGGATCGGGGCATGCCGTAACCGTAGCGCGCTCCAAGGCGCTGCTGGGTCCGTATGAGGTGGATCCGCTCAATCCGATGTTGACCTCACGGGATAATCCCGAGCTGCCGCTTCAATGTGCCGGCCATGGAAGTCTGGTAGAGACACCAGAAGGTGAATGGTATATGGCCCATTTGTGTACCCGCCCCCTGGAAGGCGAATACGCCATACTGGGGAGAGAGACTGCCGTTCAGCAGGTGCACTGGAATGAGGAGGGCTGGTTAAGACTAACCTCAGGCGGAAATGCGCCACAGCTCAAGGTACCAGCACCTAAAGGAACGAAGGTCCTGAAACAAGTGCGGACGCTTGAATTCGAGGATGATTTTAACGGCCCGGAATTGAAAAAGAACTGGAATACACTGCGGATTCCTAGGAATGAAAGCTGGTGTTCCCTTGCTGAAAGACCGGGCTGGTTAAGAATCAGGGCCGGGGAATCCGTGCAGAGTCTGTTTGAGCATCATATTCTGGCTATTCGCCAGACGGATATAAGCTTCCGCGCCGAAACAGCGCTTGAATATGAACCGAATACTTATCTGCAGATGGCAGGACTACTGTTATACCTGAATGAAGATAACTATCTTTATGCGTATATCAGCCATGAAGAAGGACGTGGCAAGGTGCTGCGGTTAATGCGCTGTCAGCGGGATGAATTCACTGCGGAGCCTGTAATGATTGAACTAAATGCAGGGGAGACAGTGCGGATCGCGGTTGAGGTGCAGGAAGTGACTGGGCAATTTGTTTATCTTAAGGGTGACGATACGGAGTGGAAGCCACTTGGCGATCCGCAGAATATCAGCTTTTTATCGGGAGGCTTCACTGGGAACTTTGTTGGCATTGCGGCGCATGATATGCAGCAGTTCGGTGGCAGCAGTGCTGATTTCGCATATTTCCGTTATCAGGGCAAGGAATAATACACACGGCTTTACTAAGGAAGGGGTTGCTCTGAGGACAGGGCCCCCTTCTTATTCCAATAGATATTAGGAGGTCTTGTATGAAGAAAAAATGGTTATCTGGGGCGCTGGTCGCGAGTCTTCTTGCAACATGTATGCCATTTGGTGGTGTCGAGGCCGCTTCTTTGGAAGCGCTTCCTGCCTTTCCGGGTGCGGAAGGCGGCGGCAAATATGTAACCGGCGGAAGAGCTCAACCTGTGTATGAAGTGACGACGTTGGCTGATTATGGTATCAAGGAAACTCCGATCCCCGGCTCCTTCCGCGATGCGGTAAGTCAAAGTAATCGGACCATTGTTTTTCGAGTGGGGGGAACCATCCATCTGAAGGAATCCCTCAAGATTACCGGCTCAAATCTGACGATTGCCGGGCAAACGGCTCCAGGTGACGGAATTACAATTGCCGACTACACAACCTCTGTTGAAGCTGACAATATTATTATGCGCTATATGCGTTTCCGGTTAGGCGACCGGGTAGCTAGTGAAGATGATGCTTTTGGATCAAGGTACCATAAGGATCTCATTATCGATCATAGCTCATTCAGCTGGTCGGTGGATGAAGTGGTCAGTCTGTATGACAACGAGAATACTACCGTACAATGGTCGATATCCGCTGAAAGTATGCTGATGACGACTCACCAGAAGGGACGTCACGGCTACGGAGGAATCTGGGGTGGGAAAAATGCCAGTTTCCTTCACAATCTGATTGCTCATAGCACCAGCCGCAACCCCCGTTTGCCGACGGTGACCAAATTGGTGGATCTGACGGAAATGTCTAATAACGTTATCTATAACTGGGGATTCGCTTCGACCTATGGTGGGGGAGCAGAAGATTATCGATATAATATCACTAACAATTATTATAAAAATGGTCCAAACACCTACACCAGTGTAAAAAATCAATTGTTTGGGGAAGTGTCTCCAGAAACCCGGTTGTTTATAGATGGGAACATCATGGATGGTAATCCGAAGGTTACCGAAGACAACTGGAAGGGTGTGCAAAAGTATTCGAATATCTCTAAGCTTGCGGAGCCGGCAAAGATGCCTAACCCATATACGGCAGTGTCGGCGGAGGAAGCCTACGCAAATGTAATGGCTGATGCTGGTGCCACTTTGCCAAGACGTGATGCTTACGATGCGCGTGTCATTAATGATGTGAAGAATCGCACTGGACAGCATATTAATTCACCTATTGAAATAGGCGGTTACCCAGACTATACAGAGACAGCTTCCAATGTAATCGACATGGATCATGACGGTATGGATGATAGCTGGGAGATTGCTAATGGACTAGATCCTACCGATCCTGAGGATGGCAAGAAGTCGACGTTATCTTCGGAGGGATATACAAATTTAGAAGTGTATCTGAATGATCTCATTGTGTTAGGGAAATCAGGGTATGAGCATACGGACAATCCTGTAACCGCTATCAATTATCCTGTGAATAACCAAATCATAGAGTCAGGCAGCGAGGTGAATGTTACAGCTTCTGCCAGTGATAGCGATGGTATTGCTAAGGTGGAATTTATCGTTAATGGTGTGAAGCAAGACGAAGCTACCACAGCACCTTATAGTTTCAATTGGAACAATGTGCAGGATGGTACCTATTATCTTGTTGTTCAGGCTATAGACAATAAAGGGCTCAAGACACAATCCGATAACGTAGCTATACATGTCAACACCTCTGGATCCGTTCTTCCGTGGACTTCAGTGGATGTTGGTGGTCCAGGGATAGCGGGAGTGACTACACTTCATCCAGATAGCGGGAAAATTACGCTCAAATCGGCTGGACTTATCGGAGCTACATCGGAGAGCGAAACTGCTGTTGATAACTTTCAGTTTGCTTATCAAACCCTGACAGGCAATGGTGAAATTATTGCTAGAATCGACTCCGTAACGGGAACTGATGATTATGCCAAAGCAGGTGTCATGATTCGTGATAATCTCAATGACAATTCTAAAATGACGATGCTGGCAATCCCTTATGTCAAATATGGCAAGAAGGGAGTTATGATTACCCGCTCCACCACAGGAGCCAAGGTGGTAAAAACAGAACCGGACAGTTTCATCAATACACCTTATTGGGTGAAGCTGGTTCGTCTTGGTAACGAAGTGACAGGTCTGGTATCGCCGGATAAAGTAACATGGAGCAAGGTAGGCACGGTGAAGCTTGACCTGAATGATACGGTTTATTTTGGTCTTGCAGCCGATGCTGCTAAGGTAGATAACGAGGTTAATCGTTATAATGCGTCTGTCTTCAGTGAGGTGGAGCTGAAACCGCTTAGTGATCAGTTTCCTGCCGCACCCCGTGGACTTACAGCCACAGCCGGTGAAGAGAAAGTGAAGTTGAATTGGGAGGACGTTGCTTCTGCCAAGTCGTATAGTGTTAAACGTAGCGAGGTTTCCGGCGGTCCCTACAAAACGATTAATACTGAAATTAAAGATAGCTTGTATACTGATTCCGGACTCAGCTCCGGAAAAACTTATTATTACGTGGTCAGCGCGGTGAATGAGCTTGGTGAAAGCTTTGATTCCGATGAGGCCAGCGCTACAGCTGAAGGTGAAGCAGGTAATGTCTATTATGTGGATGAAGACTTCGAGCAGGTTGCCGTAGGTGTGACACCAGAGTATTATGATGTAACTCCAAATCCACAGACTGAAATTCAAAAGGTTATTGTATCTCCCACACCGTCTGACAGTAAAGGGAATACGTCAGATCAAGTATTGAATGTGTTCGATGGTGCGAACGGCAGCGTGCAGTTTATCCGCAAATTTGCGCCAATTACAGGTGCACTGGTTATTGACACTGACTTTATGTTTGCGACAGAATCGGGAACCTCGGTGTTCCTGCAGGCCCAGAGTACAGATGGAAGCAAAACGGCATTCTCCATTGAGAGCAGAAAGCCAACGCTTCCTGAAGCTACAGGTAAATATACGCTAACCATGAGCAGGGGGAGCAGCCAGTATCATCAACTGATGAGCTCTTATTCCCTAAAACAATGGTACAACCTGAAGCTAAAGGTGGATGTGAACAACGATAAAGTGGATGTATATATCGATGATCAGCCTGCGGGCTCTTTTCCGTTCACAACCACGAATTTCGCCAGCTACGGCATTGGGCGTATCTTGTCCAAGACACCGGGCGGCGGCTCAGGAAATTATTACTTAGACAATTTAAAGATCTATGTTGAGCCCATTGAAACACCGCTTGGACTGACTGGGCTTCCAGGAAACCAAGCAGCCCAGCTATCATGGCCTGCTCTTGAAGGCGCAACTTCCTACAATGTTAAGAGAAGTCTTAAGAGCGGGGGGCCTTATGAGACTATTGCCAATGCTATTACAGAGACATCATATATTGATAATGAAGTTACCAACGAAACTACCTATTATTATGTTATCTCGGCGACGGCGCCCACTGGTGAATCGGGAAATTCCAATGAAATTAGTATTACCCCATCCGCTTTGGCGGTGAAATTGCCTGCGCCAGAATCGTTTGCTGCTGTAAGTCGGAATGCACAACTGGATCTCAGTTGGAAAGCTGTGGAGAATGCAGCCAGCTACAGCATCAAGAAGTGGAATGAGACTTCAGGTAGCTATGAACTCGTGGCAAAAGAAATCACCGGCACAACTTACCGCGTCGGAGGTTTGGCCAACGGGCAAACCTACCGTTACGTCGTAGCTGCAACAAATGTGGCCGGGGAGGGAAAAGAATCAGCGCCTGTTGAAGCTACTCCGGAATCTCCTTTGGGAACACCTGTCGTTTCCACGGAAGCTGGTGACAGTGTAATGAAACTAAGCTGGCTAGCGATTGAGGAGGCGAGCCAGTACATTGTCAAACGTGCCTCATCGGCGAATGGTCCTTATGAAGTGCTCGGGTCTGATTTATCAGACACAAGCTTTACTGATGCTGGGCTCGTAAACGGAACACCGTATTATTACAAAGTCAAAGCAATAAGCGGTACCCGTAGTAGTCTAGATTCAGCTGCTACCCCAGCGGTTCCATACAAGAATTCCGGCCAGCCGCAGGCTCCACAAGGAGTTAGCGTTGAGCCTGGCAACACTGATATCCATCTGACTTGGAATGTAGCTGATGGAGCTAGCAGCTATCAAATTCTACGCTCGGAGAGCGGTGGCAGCTATGCGGTCGTGGCCGACGGCATCGAAGCAACAGATTATACCGATAAAGGCTTGAGCAACGGGACTGCCTATCAATATGCGGTAATCGCCATCGGTGATAAGGGTGCCAGTCTTCCATCCGAGGTGGTCAAGGGAATTCCAGCTCCTGTCATTATTGTTGCTCAGAATGGGACAGGAGATTATAAAACGATTAATGACGCTATTCAAGCAGCACCTGATAATAGTGCCCTAACCACGATTATTAAAGTGAAGAACGGCACGTATAAGGAGAAGGTGCTTGTACCTTCTAGTAAGATGAATATTAGTATCATCGGTGAGAGCCGGGAAGGTACCGTACTTATTAACGGTGACTCCGCGAAAACCATTGGCTCAGATGGTAAAGAAATGGGCACCAGCGGCAGCTATACATTAAAGGTTGCGGCAACTGATTTCACACTGGAGAACATGACGGTTGAGAACAGTGCTGGGCGGGATGCCGGTCAGGCAGTCGCTTTATATGCTGAAGGAGACCGGGGAGTGTACAGAAATGTTAAACTTCTTGGATATCAGGATACCCTGTTCGCAGACAAGGGAAGAGCTTATTTCGTCGACAGCCATATTGAAGGTACAGTGGACTTTATCTTTGGTAATTCCGCTGCTGTATTCGAGAATAATGTGATTCAAAGTGCGGGTGCTGGCTATGTTACTGCGCCTTCCACGGCAACGGGTAAGCCTGGTTATGTGTTCATCAATAATCGACTAACTGCCAGTGAGGGCGTTGCTGCTGGAACCGTTGATTTAGGCCGGCCATGGAGAGAATATGGCAGCTCTACCTTCATTAACACGGAGATGGGAGCTCATATTCGTGCTACTGGCTGGCATGAATGGTATGAAGGTCGTTCCAAAACTGCACGGTTCTCTGAGTTTTTAAGTTACGGAGAGGGGGCTAATGCAGCTTCACGTTACAGCTGGTCCAAACAATTAACAGCAGAAGAGGCAGCTGCCTATACGATTGAAGCTGTGCTTGGTGGAAGTGATGGCTGGAATCCACAGCAATCCAAGATCTTAGTGGATCAAGAGCAGATACCTGCGGTACAAGTCTCTTCAATTACTGTAACGGGTAAAGATGGAATTAGCAGCATTGAGTCGAAGGGCGGTGCCTTGCAGCTGCAAGCCTCTGTGCTTCCAGAGAATGCGACGAATCCTAAAGTTATCTGGACGGTAACTGAAGCAGATGGGATAACCTCTACGGATAAAGCGGTTATTAATGAGAAGGGCTTACTGACAGCTAGAAAGAACGGTAGCGTACAAGTAACTGCGCGAGCTCTAGATGGAAGTGGAGTATCCGGAAGCCTAGAGATTAATATCAGCGGACAAGATGAGATTGCCCGTAATCTGCCCGCTGCAACGCTGAACGGACCGGTCACAGTGGTGGCAGGACAGGATTTCACTTACCGTGTAGGGCTTACAAATGTTACTACCTCCGTCTACAAGGAAGTGTATGCTGTAGACTTTACCATGGCATATGACGTATCTGGTGTGGAATTCATATCCGCTCAGACCTTGCCAGACGGATTCAGCATCACTCATATTAATGAGGACAGTCCAGGTCTAATAACAGTTAGTGTAGCTGGAACGGAGGCAGGAAATATCCTGACCGATGATGCGGAATTCTTAGAAATCATCTTCAAAGCGAAGAAGACAAACCGTGAAATCGCCGTGCCGCTTGGATTTATTTCTTTCCGAGGATCCAACACAGATGTTGATTTTGACATCCTGCATGAGGCACAATCGGTTGTTCATGTCATTCCTATATCCGTCATGGAGATAAAAGTCTCCTCCAAAGATAATGTGAGCGAAATCAAGTCAGGGCAAACCCTGCAAATGGCAGCTGTAATCCTGCCGGACCATGCATCCGATCCAGCAGTGACCTGGTCAGTAGTGAATGAGGATGGATCAGCTACTGAGCGAGCAACTATTACGGATACCGGCTTGCTCACTGCAATTGCAGCAGGCAAAGTAACGGTGAGAGCGACAGCTAAAGATGACTCCGGTGTTGTAGGTACGATGTCCATTGAGATTAAGGCAGAATCGCAGGTTTCAGAATCGGGCGGTACTTCATCTTCAACGACAGTCAAACCAGTGAAACAACCGGAACCAACTGTGAACGCAGATGGAGTTACTCTTTCCGTGACAGCGGATGTGAATGGTAAAGCTATTGCAGAGGTATCCTCGACGATTCTGCAACAAGCAATTGGCTCAATGCAGAATGGAGTGTTGAGAATCACAGTGAAGCCATCCTCTGCCAGCTCGGTGGTTGAACTGACCTTGCCAGCTCGTGAGTTGGCTGGAGCGGGAGCAAAAGCAATTCAACTTTTGGAAATAGACATGGGATTGTCTACGTTCCGAATAAATGCTGACCTGCTTCTTGCGATGGCAGGATCTGACGCCGCAAGCGTTAAGCTTGTAGTTGGCAAAGTTGACGCGAAGACACTGTCGCTTCAGACGGATGTCGGGGATATTTATGAGTTTAAGTTCTTTGTTGATGGCAAACAGTTTGACAGCTTTGGGCGTGGACTGAAGGTTGAACGGGATTACAAACCAAAGACAACTTCAGGTGTAGAACAAATAGTAGCCTACCAAATCCGTGAAGACGGGACTGTAGAGGTGGTTAGAAACTCCCAGTTTAATCCGACAACTGGCAAGATCATCTTCAGACCAGACAATTCCAGCAGATTCGCAGTAGGATATGCGGAAAATTCCTTTAAGGATATCGCTGGACTAGGCTGGGCACAAAATAGCATTCAAGCCCTTGCCGCCAGAGATATTCTGAATGGCACCGGAGATCATAACTTCGGGCCACAGCTGAATGTAACTCGGGCGCAGTTCCTGAAGATGCTGATGCTTGCACTAGAGCTGGAGGAAGGTAGTGCGGCAAGTACATTTAAGGATGTTTCGCTGGATGCTTGGTACTACAGCTCCGTTGCTGCTGCTCAGAAGCTAGGAATTATTCAGGGCAGATCTGATGGAACCTTCGGTGCTAATGAAACAATCAGCCGTGAGGAAATGGCGTTGATGGCTTATCGTGCAGCACAACTCGCCAAACTTACGGTCGTGGGAGTGGACCAGCCAGTGAGTTTCAATGATGCCGCTGACGTTTCATCCTACGCTCGTGAGGCTGTACAATTCATGAGCGGAGCAAAGATTATTCAAGGTGTAGGCAAAGATAACTTTGCACCTAAAGCCAATACAACTCGTGCTCAGGCAGCTGTTATTGTCTATCGATTGTTCCAGCTAAATCCTTAAATTTCAAGTTGACACCCTGTGTGATTTATCATATTATGATTGGAGTTGTTATAAGTAAATAAACCAAACTCTATCCAGTGGATGGAGTGGCGGAATTTTGTCAAAGATGTATTCTTTGGTTTCAATCGCCCCTTGTCATTTCGATGACAAGGGGCTTTATTATGTTAATGAGCTTGCTCAAGAGAAAGGGAAGAGGTTTACGATGAATATGAAGTTATTCAAATATGCTTTACTAGTTTTTTTAGGTGCTTGTAGTTATGGCTCACTCTCTACGATCGTCAAGCTTGGAATGAACGATGGCTTTAGAATGAAACAATTGGTAGGATCACAATACTTTTTTGGATGGTGTATGCTGCTCTTGCTGGTCTTATTATTTTCTCGAAAGAAATTAGGGCTAAAAACAGGCGGGAAATTATTAGCCGCTGGGATCACCATCAGTTTAACTGGCATATTTTATGGCTTCGCCGTTGAACAATTGCCTGCTTCGATTGCGATTGTACTGTTATTCCAATTTACTTGGATCGGTGTAATTCTGGAGGCGGTTGTAGATCGAAAACTTCCTAGTCGGGAAAAAGTGATTTCGATGGTTATCCTTCTAATTGGTACGGTATTAGCGGGGGGCATCCTTGAGCCGAGTGTAGGTGGAATCACGACCACTGGTGTGGTTTTTGGCTTAATGTCAGCCGTGTCGTTTGCCTTCTATATTTTTGTGAGTGGAAGAGTAGCTACGCAGGTACCTGCCGTTAATAAAAGCTTGTATATGACCACTAGTGCAATGGTTATTATTATGACTGTTTTTTCTCCTTCGTTTTTATATGACGGTGCGATTAGCGATGGGCTTTGGAAATACGGCCTACCTCTAGGTTTGTTGGGCATCGTAATTCCAGTTCTGTTCTTTTCGATCGGGGTTCCGAAGCTGGGTTCAGGTCTAGGCGCGATTTTAGGGGCAGCGGAGTTACCGGCAGCTGTAGTAGCCTCCGTGTTAGTTCTGCAAGAAGAGGTATCATTACTTCGCTGGATCGGGATTATCGTAGTTCTGATCGGGATCGCAGCTCCACAAATCCTCCCGATGGGGACAGGGAAAAAGTCACCCAAATCATCACCGAAGCAATCACTTCGTAAGGTAGAACTTTAATCGGCAAACTGGCATCGATGGTATGATCTGATCCTGAGAGGATTAGATTATCTATCGGTGTTTTTTTTGTGGAAAAAAAGATTGGTGTTAATTTTTCTGGTATCGATAATGGATGTCTAATATATAGTGGTTCTATTCTTAACTAAATGGAGATGACCACTTATGAACACTAAAAACTATGACTATTTTAAAACGCTGCATGATCAAAAAAATCCACTGATTCTGTACAACTGCTGGGATGTAGCCTCGGCTAAAGCAATAGAGCAAGCTGGATCAAAGGCGGTAGCAACTAGCAGCTATTCCATGGCGGAAGCGTGGGGATATTCGGATGGTGAACAGCTTACATTTGAGCTTATGCTTTGGATGATTTCAAAGATTGCCGAACGAGTAGCGGTTCCATTGACCGTAGACATCGAAGGTGGATATGCTATAGATGAGGATACTTTAGCGCATAACATGGAGCAGTTATTTCAATTAGACATCTGTGGTATCAATTTTGAAGATCAGATTGTAAATCATCCTAACAATGAACTATGGGAGACCAGCGAACAAAGCCGTAGGATCAAAACCATACAACAAGTAGCCTCCAAACTGCAAAAGCGTGTGTTTATTAACGCTAGAACGGATATTTTTTTCAAGGATAAGGAACATTCGATGGATCTAGTGAATCAAGCTATAGAACGTACCTATGCTTATGCTGACGCTGGAGCGGATGGGATTTTTATACCGGGGCTCGCTGATCCAAGCTTGATTGAACAATTTGTCAAAAAATCGCCACTGCCTGTGAATATCATGGTTATGGACGGTATGCTTTCAAATCATGAATTGCAAAAAATTGGCGTGAAACGGATTAGCTATGGCCCGCGTAGTTTCTTTCAGGCACAACATAATCTTCAGGAAAATGCCCGGCAAACGCTTGATGCCTCAGGACTTTATTTAGAAATGAGCTAACCATACTATGATAACTAATGAGCAGGATATCAATAAATATTATAAGATGCTGGTCGAGAAAAACTCGAATTATGAGGGCGTATTTTTTGTAGGAGTGAAAACAACGGGCATCATGTGTAGGCCAACTTGTCCCGCTAAAAAGCCATTAAAAGAAAATTGTGAGTTTTTTGCTACAGCCAAGGAAGCCTTATTAGCTTCATATAGACCTTGTAAAAGGTGTCAGCCGCTATCCAATCCAACAAAAATGTCTCCTGAAGTAAAGCTGCTAGTAGAGGCTATTGAGAGCAATCCGGAACGAAAATGGACAGATAAAGATTTTGATGAGCTGTCTATTAGTGCAAACACGGCACGCCGCCAATTTAAGAAACAATTCGGGATGACCTTTATCGAATATGCACGTTCTAGACGTTTAGGACTGGCATTCAAACATATTAGGAATGGGGATTCAATCATTAACGCACAACTGGAAAGCGGGTACGATTCGAGCAATGGGTTTAGGGATGCCTTTTCACGAACGATGGGGACTGTCCCGAATCATTCCAAGCAGATTAAAGTGCTGTACTGTACTTGGATAGAAACGATATTGGGTTCCATGCTGGCCATCTCCGATGAAGAGAGTCTTTTACTGCTGGAATTTGTGGATCGCAAGGGTCTTGAAAATGAAATCAAAAGATTACGCACTCGCCTAAATGCAACTATATTACCTGAAAAGGTAGCCGTCCTTCACCAAATTGAGGAGGAATTGAAGCTGTATTTCACAGGTGAACTTACGGAATTTACAACGCCGGTTCGTTATCTGGGCTCAGACTTTCAGCAAAAGGTGTGGAATGAACTCCGGAAAATACCTCTGGGACAGACAGTTTCTTATAAGGAGCTTGCAGAGAAAATCAACAATCCCTCTGCTTGCCGCGCTGTAGCAAGGGCGAATGGTACCAATCAACTCTCAATCTTGGTTCCATGTCATCGAGTGATAAACAGCAATGGTGAATTGGGTGGCTATGGAGGCGGGCTTGCCAGAAAAGAATGGTTAATCAAACATGAGTCTAACCGCTCCTTAAATCAGAATAATTTCATTTAAACTACTTCTCTCTATTACGTAGAATGTGATGGATCCCCTTACTTCAAGGCAGGAGATTCATCACTTTCTGTACTTAAATACTGAACTAACATGTCCACAAATCGGTTAGCAATCTGAATATCCTGAAGTTCGTTGTTGAAATCGTCTTTGGAAATCAGGCTCATTTTCTGTAATAAACCCATCATAGACGTGAAGATGAAATGAGCAGTGGATAAGGGTTCTGTATCAAATTTTAACGATCCATCTTTAACTCCGGCCTCCAGAGCATCCATTAAGAAATGTCGTTCTTTTCTCCGCATCACAAAATCTTTGTACTTTTCTTTGAGTTCTTTACTGTAATCATAGGCTTCAAAATGCAAATCGAATAGAAGAATGAATTTGATGTAACCTGGGTGTTGCCGGGCATAATCAATCCAAGCATTAAGCATCGAAGCAAGCATTTGCTTACCATTCATTTCAATTGAAGAAGGTGCGCTTCTAACAAATTGGGTCATGCTCTCCAGAATTTCCATCTGGACCTCAAAAATCAGTTCGTTCATGGACTGATAATGCTTATAAAAGGTAACCCGGCTTACACCAGCCACGTCGCAGACATCCTTAATATTAACTTTGAGAAAGCTTTGCTTCATAAAAAGATCCTTCGCCGCAGCAATTAATTCTTCCCGGTTTTTGTTTTTTAAATTCTGGTGCCAGTTCTCAGTCATGGGCGACACTCCTTTCTTGCTCTTTTTTTGGTTTTTGTAAGGTGATGAAAAAGGCAGATGCCAGGATAATTGCCCCAAAAATATAGGGAATATTAATATGTTTGTCAAACATCAATCCCGCTAAAATGGGTCCAAGTATGTTTCCTATACTGGTGTACGTTGTATTTAATCCGGCAGCATATCCTTGCCGATCACCAGCTGAGTTGGCAATCAATGTACTTACTGTGGGTCGTAAAAAAGCATTAAAAGCAAAAAATAAACCTGATACCACTAATAAATAACCTAAATTGATCTTGAATATCATCAACAATAAGGTTATAGCGGTCATCACCAATGATATACGTATAAGCTTTATCTCGCCAAGTCTCTTAATCAGATGATCAAGCAGCCAGATCTGCACAATAATGCCTATAATAGCACCAACCGTAATAATGATTGAGATTTTCGTTGTATCAAAACCGTATTTTTGTTCCACAAAAAGGGCGTACACCGTTTCATAATTCATCAGACCAAATGTCATGATCAGAATGAGCAGAAGATAGCGGAAATAGGACGTCCGGAATGAGTTTACGATTTGACTACGAATGGATTCCCGAGGGGCCCATTTGTTAACGGATTTCCGTTTTTCCTTTGGTAGTGTCTCTGGCATATAAAAACAAAGTATCGTAGCGATAAGCCCAAGTCCACCCGCAAAAAAATAAGGCACCCGTATGCCAAACCCAGCGATAATCCCGCCTAACCCTGGACCAAGTACCATACCCAAATTCATGGAAGCCCCCAAGTACCCCATACCTTTTGCACGGGTTTCATGGGTGGTGATATCAGCGACATAGGCCATATTGGAAGGGACCATGATTCCGATACCTATACCCCCAATAAATCTAGCGATGTAAAGTAGGGGCAATGTCGTAGATACAGCAAATATCAGATCTGAAAGGACGGTTAAAAACATTCCGGAAATGATCATTGATTTTCGGCCCCATTTATCCGAAAGCTGTCCCCCTATAGGTGAAAAAATAAACTGTGCTGCTCCAAAAGCCGCAATAAGATATCCGGCGGCAGCCCCTGACGCATTAAACAGTTTCAGATATTCAGGTAGAATGGGAATGACCATACCTTGCCCCAATAAAGCGATAAATAGATTCAACATCAGAATGAAAAGTGGAAATCTAGCAGACTTAGATAAGCTGCTCATATCATAGCCCTCCTATATAGTTTACACTGTGTAAAGGTTTACTCGATGTAAACTATAATAATGGAATGATGGGCCCTTGTAAAGGTGTGTCTGAAATTTAGGATACGCTGTTTTTAGTATGTTTTTTCAAGTAAAAAAAGTACTGTTTTAAACAAAAGAAGGAAAATTTATGAATTCACATCATTATCCAAGTATGATAGCATGATCTATATATTTTGGTGTAAAGCGCGGGCTTATCTTAATAAGATTGGAGCGAACATCATGCTTAAGGTTCTGATCGTGGACGATGAACCCTGGGTTCTAGAGGGGCTAAGGACGATGATCGACTGGGGAAAATTCGGTTATGAAGTTTGTGGTGAAGCTCAAAACGGCACGGATGCGATGAGGCTTATCCAGGAGAATAAACCGGAACTGGTTCTTACGGATATTAATATGCCTGTAATTAACGGTCTTGAGCTTATTACAAAGTTGAATGAGGTGATGGAGAAACCTCCTAAATTTGTGATTTTGTCTGGATATGATGATTTCAAGTATGCACGTACGGCATTGCGCCAGCGGGTAAATGAATATTTATTAAAACCCATTGATGATGAAGAAATAGAGGCTTTATTAAGCAGGATCACTCCAATAATCCAAAATGAAATCGCTTCCAATGAGGGGTTTGATAAAAAGCAATTTTTTATCGTAAATAATATCATCAACCGCCTGATCCAAGGGGAGTATAACGAAAATTTAGAGCTTCTAACCCGAAACACCTTGAAGCTTCAAGCGGATGCAGAGGTAATGTGTATTCTTATTGAACCGGCCTCCTCTATGAATCCATACCAGCCGCAGATAAGCGATTATTTTTCTAAGGAAAACTTCTGCTTCTTTCAAGACGGATCGGGAAGAGCGGGGATCATTCTTCAGTCTGCTTCTATCGGGAATGAGAGCCTGGAGTCTATCGTCAACCAGATGTATTCGGATCTCACTGAGCAATCACCAGAACCGGTTTTTCTAGCACTTAGCAGCAGAATGGTCGGGGTGAGCTCTATTCGAGAGATTTATAGGCAGGCACTTGAGGTATGGAAACGAAAAACGCACCAGCAGAAAAGAGGGGTCTTTTATTATAGTGAGCTTAGGAACCTGAAAAAGGAAGAACCGCATGAGGATCATTTCAGACAGCTGCTGCATAAGGTCCAAACGAATGATACGGAACAGATCCAGCCTTGTGTAAAAGAAGCGTTCACTGCTTTCGTCGAGAATCTGCTGACCCTTGAAGTTGTAAAAGCAAAAGTGGCCCATTTAGAGCTTACGATCTGTAGAATTATAGCTCAAATGAATGGAGACCCGGATACGATTATGATTAAGCTTCAGCAAGAATACGGAAATCTAGGTGAGCTTAGTGATTATTTTATATTAAGCCGTTATGTACAAAGTCTGTGTGAACGGGCTGCCGTCTATCTGTCTGAACTAGAGCAGCAGAATGAACAAAATACGATCTACAAGGTTATTCAGTATGTGGATCGGGAATTTCGGAATAAATTAAAGCTTCAGGATTTGGCACAACAATTTCATATTAATTCTACCTATTTGGGACAACTGTTCAGAAAGCAAACGGGTCAGGGTTTTAGTGAATACCTAAATGCCAAACGGATTGAAGAGGCGAAAAGTCTGCTGAAACGAACACAGCTAAAGATATCGGATATAGCGGTGCAGGTGGGATTCTCTAACACTGATTATTTTATAGATAAATTTAAGCTGCTTGTAGGGGTAGTACCATCCGTGTATAAAAATGAGAATAAGAACCAACAGCTCTAGGGGAAGCAAGGTGTTTCATATGGAGAGAAAAAAATTCAGATTTAGAAAAGTAGTGAATGATATTCCCTTGAATTATAAATTTTCCCTTATTTATATCATAGGTGTTCTTCTCCCTATCATTATTATTAACCTTGTTTTTTTGGATCGGATTTCCGATCTGATCAAATCGAGAGAGCAGCAGAATCTAGAGATATCCTTAGAAAGAGCCCGAAAGGATATTCATGACTTCATTGAAGGTGGGGTAGCTGTCAGCTATACGCTTTCTGCCGATAAGAACCTGTATGAATTGCTTGAGCGGACGTATGGGAACTCTATTGAATTTTATGACACTTTTGATGAACAGCTGAGAGACCGCATGAACAGCTATATGCCGGTGAATAATCAGATTGAACGGATTACTGTATTTACAAACAATGATTCCATTGTTTCTGGCAGCAACTATCAGATCATCAATGAAAAGGTAATGAATAGTGAATGGTATAAGCAGTCGAAGGCTGCGAATAAACATCTGTTTCTTGCCGCTTATCATATGAGTGATACCTCTAGTGTGATTTCTACAGCGCCTTATTTGAGTGTTATTGAGCGAATGGACGCTTACAGCTCATACAATAAATTTGAAAAGCTGCTTAGAATTGATTTGGATCTCAGTAAAATATATGACGTGATTATCAGAGAAAAAGATTACTTGAGTCTTTATTTAGTTAACGAGCAGGACGAGATTATTATGTCTGCACAAAGCGGCTATCAAAGAGGCACCGCGGAACCTTATCCCGTGTTCAAGCTGCAGGATGATGAGCGCAAGGAGGACGTTCATATTGTACCCGTCGGCGGAGCTAGTTATATAAAGGGCTGGCGGATAATAGGAATTACACAAGGTGAGCGTATTACCCAAGCGATAATGGAGATTCGGATTTATGCAGGGATTCTGGCGTCCATTGTCACGCTAATCACAACCGCTTTTTTATATGTGATGTTAAGATCCTATAATTATCGGGTGAAACGGTTATCCAGACATATGCAGAAAGTATCCAATGAGAAATTTGAGCTGATTCGGATTGATGAAGGTCAGGATGAGATCGGGGGCCTGATCCGTAATTTTAACAGGATGACCACTACCATTAATTCCTTGATCAATGATGTATATAAACTGGAGATTCAAAAAAATAATCTGGAGATGGAAAGAGTAAGGGCTGAGCTGAATTTCCTGCAAAGCCAGATGAATCCGCATTTTCTGTTTAATACGTTAAATGCCATTTTGGTAGTCTGTACTAAAAATAATTACTCAGATGTTACGGATATCATTAAGAGTTTATCGAAATTACTTAGACGGCTGCTGAGCTGGAAAGAGGATCTCGTTACCTTGGAAGAAGAAATGACTTTCATTGAGATGTATTTGAAAATTGAAAAATTCCGGTTCAGGGATAAATTCGACTATCAATTTGAGATCGATGAGCAGTCGCTTCAATATAAGATTCCCAAGCTAAGCATGCAGCCGCTCGTTGAGAATTCCTGCAAACATGGTCTACAGGCCATAGAGGGACTAGGTGTGATAAAAGTGAAGACGTTAGTGGAGGAGGGACGATTAAAAGTTACCGTCTCTGATAACGGTAAAGGGATAGAGCCAGAGAAGCTGCAAGAATTATTAGGTAATGTTCAAAATGAAGCGTCTTCGGGAACAAATATCGGAATCCGCAATGTGTACCGCCGATTAGAATTGTACTATGAAGATCAGGTCCGTTTTGATATCAGCAGCGTTCCGGATGAAGGGACCATTGTCACTTTTGACATTCCACTAAAACTCCTGGAACGGAAGAATAGCTAGAAAGTGAGGGACCTCCTATGAAATACAAAGTATTATTGATCGATGATGAGCCTAGTGCGCTTGAAGCGATGCAGCTGTGGATTAATTGGCAGGAGCTTGGCTTTGAGGTATGTGGGACCTCCAGCAATGGCAAAGAGGGACTGGAGTTAATGAAACAGCTAGAGCCAGATCTTGTAATTACGGATGTTAATATGCCGCTAATGAATGGGCTGGAGATGGTCGCAGCTTGGCAACAAGCTGAGATTAAGGAGATCAAATTTGCCATACTAAGTGGTTATAGTGAGTTTGAATATGCCAAGACAGCTATACATTATGGAATTAATCATTATCTGATGAAGCCAGTGTTTCCTGAAGAGGCGGCAGAAGAATTGCTGGAGATATATCAGGAGTTGGAGCAGGAAGCTCAGAAGCGCAGTTTAAATCAAATAGCCTCCGCGGAGGAGGCTATTTCTCTCCTGAAAGGAATGCTGCATGAGAAAGCTGAGCAGTCGAATCAGGAGGTCCTTAACCGACTATCGGAAGGGAAAAGCCATTGGAATATTTGTTTGATACAGACAGAGCCGGTTTTGTATACGGAGATCAGAGAGCAAGCCTCAGCCCTCCTAACCGATAAAGATTCGATGTTTCTGATGGATCTGGAGAGTCATTGTTTTGGAATCGTATACGGATACAATTCATTGTCCACTGAGGGAGCTGTGATCGATCAGATCGCAACTCCATTGCTGAATGAACACCCTAAACAAGCTTTGTATATTGCAGCTGGCGCTGGCGCAGGCTCCTTGCTTCAGATCGGGAACAGTTACCGAACGGCGAAAGAAGCATTAATGTATTATTTTTATTATCCTGAAAATGCAGAGGTCCTGAGTTATCAAGAGATTAAGGATAGTCCCTTCAGTTATCATTATGATCAAATTCAACTGATGGATGACTTGATAAGACCTATTAATACGCTGGACTCCGCAGATTTTAGCCAAGCTGTGAACTCGGCAGCCCGCAGTTTCCGTGAGCAGCGCATCGCTCCAGAGGTTGTGAAGAAAATTGTTATTCATATGATGTATAAGATTATTGAGTTTACCTCGGAAGCCAGTGAAGTCCATGAGTCCTCCTTATCTAATCAAATTAGAATTCCCGCGATGTTAGACTCAATGATCACCTTGACGGACTTAATGCGTAATTTGCTATTCTGCGGCGAGGCCAGTATTGACATCCTTCTTAAGGAACAAAACCTAAGATCACAGGGGATTGTTCAGGAGATTAACAATTATATTGAAGAGCATTTTCGCGAATGTCTTACTATTAAGAGGCTATCAGAGGTGTTTTTCCTGCACCCGGTATATCTGGGCCAATTATTGATCAAGAAGAACGGAATTAATTTCAATGAACAGCTGCATAACCTCCGAATAAAAGAGGCAGTACATTTACTTCAACAAAATAAGTTGAAAAATAGTGAAATCGCTGAGAAAGTGGGCTATGGAAATTATAGTCAATTCCTCAAGCAATTTGAAAAAAAGCTGCATATGAGTCCTAACGAATTTAAAAACACTAATACCTAAACTTTTTGGGGGTACATCTTTAATTCTGGCGTATTTTCAGAAGATTATCACCTCTATAATTTAACTTGTAAGGGCTTACAACATTGTTACACCAACAAATATATGGAGGTGCTTTATGGGGGGCAAGTTAATATCCAAATGGAAACTTAGTCTGATTGCTGTGTTATCCCTAAGCTTTACCTTAGCAGGGTGCGGAGGAAATAACAGCAACAATACGACGGCTAAGGGGGAAGACAAACCAGCAGAAACAGCCACTTCAACTGCAGCAGGAACAGATTCTGATAAGATTGAACCTTTCGAAATTAGTATCTTTCTTGGAGAAGCAGGCCAGCAACCAACACCAGATAATAAAATTTATAAAATGATTAAAGAAAAAACAGGCGCCTCATTCAATTTCGAATTCTTGGCAGGAGATCTTAAACAGAAGCTTGGCGTTATGATTGCCGGTTCGGATTATCCAGATCTAATGAGTTCTAATACCCAACTGACGGCAGCAGGTGCATTTATTCCTCTCGAGGACTTGATTGAAGAACACGCTCCAAATTTGAAAGCGCATTACGCAGCTTACTGGAACATGATGAAGGATCCAAATGATGGACATATTTATACACTTCCAAACTATGGTGCGTATAACGGTGATGTGAATTCAACCTATTACTCTGGCCCAGCTTTCTGGATTCAGAAAGCTGTACTTAAAGATGCTGGCTATCCAGTGGTTAAAACTTTGGATGAGTATTTCGATCTTATCGTTAAGTATAAAGAGAAGAATCCAACCATTGATGGACAACCAACAGTTGGGTTTGAGATTCATAACAAAGACTGGAGAAACTGGGGATTGTTTAATGCTCCTCAGCATCTGATCGGGCATCCTAATGATGGCGGAGTAGTGGTTAATGATAACGTGGCAGAAGTCTTTGCGGATAAAGACTATGCTAAGCAGTACTACAAGAAGCTTAATGATATGAATGCATTGGGTATTATTGATAAAGAAGCATTTACAATGGATTATGACCAATATTTAGCTAAATTGTCCAGCGGAGCCGTTCTGGGAATGTTTGATCAGCACTGGAACTTTGGTAAAGCAGAAGATTCACTCAAGACACAAGAGAAAGATATGAGAACTTATGTAGGTCTGCCTCTTGTGTATGATACCAACACCAAAGATTATTATCTGGATCGCCCTGCGCTTAACTTGAATAATGGATTCGGGATCACTGTCAATGCTAAGGATCCAGTGAGAATCCTTAAACTGATGGACACATTGATTCAAGAAGATTGGCAAAGAACTCTCACTTGGGGTATTGAAGGCGAAGATTATATTGTGGAAAACGGCCGCTTTATGAGAACCCAAGAACAACGGGATAACGCAGTTGATGCTACATGGAAGCTGAGTAACAAAGCAGAAGCTTGGTATGCTACCGCTCCGAAAATGCAAGGGTACTTTGCAGACGGTAACTCAACGGATGCGGCAGCCCAACCAGAAGAATATAAGGCAGGATTGGAAGCGTTTGACAAGGAAGTCCTCGACGCATATGGATTCAACAGTTATGTAGATTTCTTCAGTAAGCCTGGACCGAACCCAGTAGCTTACCCTGCTTGGTCCATAGATCTTGTTGAAAATTCTCCAGCAAAAATTGCCGATACGAAGATGGGAGAAGTTAAAACCAAGTTCTTGCCAAAAGCAATCTTGGCTAGTCCTTCCGATTTCGATAAAGTTTGGGCTGAATTTGTTAAAGAACTTAATAAAGCGGATATCAAAGCCTACGAAGACAGAATCAATGAACAGCTTAAATGGAGATTTGATACTTGGAGTGTTAAATAGTTAGAGCTTGCTTAAAAATCAGAAAGTGGTGGCTTATTAGCCAACCACTTTCTGAAATATATGGATGATGTGGGGAGAAAATATATGGATGAGATTTTAACGGGAAAAAAAGTTAACCGGCATCCTAAAAGAAAAAAGAAGCAACCGATTACTATGACCTTGATTAAGAATCAGAAACAGCTAATTTGGATGTCGGTTCCATTGCTGCTTTATATTATATTATTTGCTTATGTACCCGTCTGGGGATGGACCATGGCTTTTCAGGATTATAAACCAGCTAAGGCTTTTGGCGAACAAACGTGGGTTGGCTTGAAACACTTCAAGTTTCTATTTACGGACGATACCTTTTTAAGGGTACTGCGAAACACACTGGCTATGGGATTAATTAATTTCTTTCTAGGATTTATAACCGCGATAACATTGGCCTTACTTCTTAATGAAATCAAAAACGTATTTTGGAAAAGAACCGTGCAGACCATATCCTACTTGCCTCACTTCCTCTCTTGGATTATTGTAACAGGGATTGTAGGTGTCTCCCTCTCGGTTAACGACGGGATTATCAACATCGTACTCATGAAATTACATCTTATTGATTCACCGATTCTTTGGTTGAGTGAAGGGAAGTATTTCTGGGGTATTGTGGGTGCTTCAACCGTCTGGAAAGAGGTTGGATGGAGTACTATCATCTACTTGGCTGCTATTGCTTCTATAGATCCAGCTTTATATGAGGCTGCTGAGATTGATGGGGCTAACCGGTACAAAAAAATGTTCAATGTAACATTGCCGGGAATTAGACCAACCATTGTAATCCTGATGATAATGTCCATAGGACATGTACTGGATGTCGGATTTGAGGTTCCGTACTTATTAGGGAACGGGCTTACTGTAGACTGGTCGGATACGATTGATATATTTGTATTGAAATACGGGATTGGGCAAGGGAATTATTCCTTAGCCACTGCGGGTGGTATATTTAAAACAGTCGTAAGTGTAACGTTGCTGCTATTAGCTAACTGGACTTCGAAGCGGCTAGGGGAAGAGAGGCTGTTATAATCATGGAAAAAACTCAATTGATTCCTCAAAAATCTCCAAAAAGCAATGCTGGAAAACGGATGAGAAATTTGGGGTTCGAACCCGTAGTGTTCGGCACCTTCAATACTATATTTATGGTTTGTCTAGTTATTGTTACCTTGTATCCATTCCTGAATACTATAGCAGTCTCCTTTAATGCGGGGAATGATACCATCCGTGGCGGCATTTATCTATGGCCTAGAGAGTGGACCATACAAAACTACAAGGCAGTTTTTGCCTCTGGTACAATTATTCCTGCTTTTTGGATTTCGGTAGCACGAACAGTGATATCTACGATCCTGAATCTATTTTTGACCACAATGCTTGCTTATACTTTAAGCCGGAAAGAATATGTTTTCCGCAAACAGATTACCTTTATTTTCGTCCTAACCATGTATTTTAATGCGGGTCTGATTCCAAACTATTTCCTAATTAAGGATCTTCATTTGATTAATACGTTTTGGGTATATGTAATACCGACTATGATAAGTGCATTTAATATGATCGTCATCCGTACTTACATTGGCGGCTTGCATGAAAGTCTTATGGAATCCGCGAGAATCGACGGTGCAGGGGAATTCAAGATTTTCATGAAAGTAGTTTTCCCTTTGTGTAAGCCTGTTCTTGCTACCATCGCCCTTTTTGTCGCGGTAGGTGCATGGAACTCATGGTTTGATGCTTTTATCTACACTTCTTCCCGCCAACACTTGAGTACATTACAGTATGAATTAATGAAATTAATATCATCTAGTATGAATGCGAATAGTAACGCAAGTGTAGCTAACGGGGCAGGGGTAACTGCTGAGTCAGCGGGGTCAATGGTTACTCCAAAGTCCATTCGTGCAGCCGTTACTATTGTTGCTTCGGTTCCAATTTTGCTAGTTTATCCATTCATGCAGAAATATTTTGTAGTTGGAATGAACGTAGGAAGCGTGAAGGAATAAGGAGCTTGCAATCACTATTAAGTAATAGGAAGGTTGTCTGTTAAATTATGACCCCATCTTCAATCACATACACGAATCCGATACTTCCAGGCTTCTATCCTGATCCAAGTATCACCCGGGCAGGTGATGACTACTATTTAGTTTGCAGCTCCTTTGAGTATTTCCCTGGCGTACCTATTTTTCATAGTCAGGATTTGATTCACTGGACACAAATAGGTCATGTGCTCAATCGTGTAAGTCAGCTGGATACTCGTAAAAGCAAGAGCTCTGGAGGGATATTTGCCCCAACGATCCGGTATCATGAAGGAACGTTTTACATGATAACGACCGAAGTACACGGGAAAGGAAATTTCTATGTTACGGCTACGGACCCTGCGGGTCCGTGGTCAGATCCGATTAGTATTCCTTATGGAGGAATTGACCCTTCTCTAATGTTTGATGAGGATGGAAAAGTATATGTAACCACCCAGCAGGGGGCAGATTATGACTCCCATGCCATCCAATATGAGATAGATATCGCTACGGGAGCAGCATTAACAGAACCTGTTGTCATCTGGACTGGGGATGGCGGACCTTGGACGGAAGGACCCCATTTGTACAAAATAAATGGAATGTACTATATCATGACGGCTTCAGGAGGAACGGCTAAGGAACATCGGGAGATCATTGGCCGCAGCTCCTCTCCTTATGGACCATTTGAACGATTGCCGCATCCGATATTGACGCACAGCGGTACTGATAATCCCATTCAGTATTTAGGGCATGCCGATTTGATTGAGGATCGTAACGGGGATTGGTGGGCCGTATTCCTTGGAGTAAGACTAGTAGATGCAAAATTTACTGTGCTTGGAAGAGAGACTTTCCTTGCTCCCGTAAACTGGACTGAAGACGGATGGCCGATGATCGATAATAATGAAGACACTGTCGGACTGGAAATGAAGGTTTCACGTGTACCTGGTCAATCACCAAAACCTGAGACTAGTGGAAGATATGATTTTGATGAACATGTATTGCCGCTGGGATTAGCCTTTCTGCGGAATCCGGCTGAGGGAAGCTGGTCCTTAAACGAACGGCAGGGATGGTTATCTCTTCGAGGACAACCGAAAGGTCTCAGTGAAGTAGGCCAAGTGGCTTTTGTAGGCAGAAGACAGCAGCATACTTCAGCAGAATGGAGCACACTGCTTGAAATGCCTTCATCTATTGCTGATGTGGAGGCTGGACTTTGCGCCAGATTAGATGAGAACGCTCATTATGAAATTGGACTTGTTCAAAAAAACGGCCAAAGAGTGATTACAGCTCATGTGACCATGGATGGAATAACCCATACAGCGGTAGAGATTCCAACTACTGCCGAGCGAATTTATTTGAAAGCTAAGGCTGAGCTTAACGAATACAGCTTCCTGTATTCTTTGGATGGGCAGGAGTGGAATAAGCTATCAACAGCAGCAGCGTATCCATTATCCCCTCAAGCTGTAAAAGGAAATGGATTTACGGGTGTACTTATCGGCTTATATGCAACAGGTCATGGCAAGGTGGCTGAGGTGCCTGCCTACTTCGATTGGTTCGATTATCAGTCTTAATTATTCGAATACTGATATAAATGCGTTTGTCAGGAGGGAACTTGTTGAGACAAGCTAGTGATTACACAGAACCTGCTCTAAAAACAATATTTGCTGAGGATTTCAAAATTGGCGCAGCCGTTAACCCGTTGACGATACAATCACAGGAGCATTTGCTCGCCTATCATTTCAATAGCATTACCGCTGAAAATGAGATGAAGTTTGAAAGTCTGCATCCGCTTGAAGACATTTATAACTTTAAACTAGCAGATCAGTTGGTTGCCTTCGCCCGAAAACATCATATGGCTATGCGTGGGCATACTTTAGTCTGGCATAACCAGACTACGGACTGGTTGTTTGAGGATAAGAAGGGTGGGCCTGTAAGCAAAGAGGCATTGCTTGCACGGCTCAAATCACATATTCAGACCGTGGTTGGGCGTTACAAGGAAGATATCTATGCTTGGGATGTTGTAAATGAAGTTATTGCAGATGAAGGAGAAGAACTTCTTCGCCAGTCAAAGTGGCTGGATATTGTCGGACCGGAGTTTATCGGCAAAGCGTTTGAATTCGCTCATGAAGCCGATCCAAAGGCTTTGTTATTCTACAACGACTATAACGAGTCTAATCCCCTTAAGCGCGACAAAATCTATAAAATGGTGAAGTCGCTGCTGGAACAGGAAGTACCGATCCATGGCGTCGGATTACAAGCGCACTGGAATCTATACGATCCGGACTTAGATGAAATACGTGCTGCTATTGAGAAGTATGCATCTTTAGGGCTTCAGCTCCAATTGACAGAGCTGGATGTGTCCATGTTCCGTTTCGATGACAAACGAATGGATTTAAAGGTTGCACCTGCCGAACTGCTCGAGCTGCAGGCAGAGCGGTATGAAGCGATGTTTGCTCTGTTGAAAGAATACCGCGACGTGATTAGCTCAGTCACTTTCTGGGGAGCAGCGGATGACTATACATGGCTGGACGGCTTCCCTGTTCGGGGCCGGAAAAATTGGCCGTTTCTATTCGATGAGCAGCATAATCCTAAGCCAGCTTATCACCAATTGCTTAAAGCTGTCACCAAATCATAGAGCGGGTAATCTGCTCAAGCTTGCGAATCATGAACCCGTCCTTTTCAATCCAGGGCGGGTTATTTATACGGGAGGAATATACATGACAAATACCGCTTATGAGGCTTGGCTCAACTATGGCAAGCTGAAATCTGGATCTCTATACAATCAATATTTAAATTGGTGTGGTGAGTTGGTTGTAACGGAGGACAACGAGACGATTCAGGCAGCAGCCGCGGAATTCATACAGGGGATGACCTCTATGCTGGGCAAAGCGCCACTGCTCACAGCGCAACCAGAAGGACCGTGTATCGTTATAGGAACCTTCCAAGGGGGGAATCCGTTAATTGGTAGAGTATTCGGAGGAGAGCGAACCGATTCACTAGGTCCTGAAGGTTTCCTTATACGTACAAACGCTACTGAGCGATGTATCGCTATCGGTGCTTTAACGCCTGTTGGAATTTTGTATGGTGTATTCCATCTTTTACGGCTGATAGGAACAGAAAGCGAGATAGACTCTCTAGATTTATCTATGAATCCGGTGAACGGCCTGCGAATGATTAATCACTGGGATAATTTTGATGGCAGTATTGAACGTGGCTATGCTGGACGCTCCTTTTTTTACGAGTCCAATCAATTTCTTAACGATACAAAGCGGCTACGTGATTATGCCAGATTGATGTCCTCTGTGGGGATCAACGCAATTTCGATTAACAATGTGAATGTTCATGAGCTTGAATCTCTATTTATAACGGAGCAATATTTGCCTGATATCGCGTTGATTGCAGGAATATTCCGCGTATACGGAATTAAGCTATTCCTCAGTGCTAACTTCGCCAGCCCGATACAGATCGGAGCATTGGACACAGCTGATCCTCTGGACCCAGCGGTGCGGAAATGGTGGAAAGATAAGGCTAGTGAGGTTTATCGAGCGATACCTGATTTTGGCGGGTTTGTGGTCAAAGCGGATTCAGAAAATCGACCAGGACCATTCACTTACGGGCGTGACCATGCAGATGGCGCCAACATGCTGGGAGAAGCACTGGAGCCGTTTGGCGGAATCGTGATTTGGCGTTGTTTCGTATATAACTGCAAGCAGGATTGGCGTGACCGTAAGACAGATCGGGCCAGAGCGGCATATGATCATTTCAAACCATTGGATGGCCGATTTAATGATAATGTAGTGTTGCAAATCAAGAATGGACCGATGGATTTTCAAGTTAGAGAACCGGTATCTCCGCTGTTTGGCGCACTGGAACATACCTATCATCTGATGGAGTTTCAGATTGCTCAAGAATATACGGGGCAGCAGCGGCATCTCTGTTATCTTGTTCCACAGTGGAAAGAAGTCCTTGATTTCAATACTTATGCCAAAGGGAAAACTACGCTTGTGAAACATATTGTGGACGGATCGGTGTGGGGAAATAAGTATAATGGTGTGGCTGCTGTAACTAATGTTGGAGATGACATGAACTGGACGGGGCATGGGTTAGCTCAAGCTAATCTGTATGGATATGGAAGATTAATTTGGAATCCGGAGCTGACGGCAAAAGAAATAGCTGAGGAATGGATTCGGCTTACCTTTGGCACTGATGAAGGTCTAGTGGCTGCTATTCGCGGGATGTTGATGGACTCATGGAGGATTTACGAATCTTACACAGCTCCATTAGGTGTGGGTTGGATGGTTAATCCGGATCATCATTATGGGCCGAATGTGGATGGGTATGAATACGCCAAGTGGGGAACGTACCATTATGCGGATCATAAGGGCATTGGTGTGGATCGTTCAGTCAAATCGGGAACGGGTTATAGCGGACAGTATATGGGGCTTAATGCATCAAATTATGAGAATCTAGCGTCTTGTCCGGAAGAGCTGTTGCTGTTCTTTCATCATGTTCCATACACGTATGTTCTGCAATCGGGGCAAACTATTATTCAGCATATCTACGATACTCATTTTGAGGGGGCTGAGCAGGCTGCACAGCTTCTAGCGACATGGGAATCACTTGAAGGCAGCGTGGATAGTGGATTGTATATGCAAGTGAAGCAACGTCTTGAAGAGCAAGCAGAGCATGCGCAGGAATGGAGAGATCGGATCAATACGTATTTTTACCGCAAGAGCGGAATTGAGGATCTTAAAGGCAGAAAGATTTATTAGATTTCGAATCGAGGGATGATGATAGTGAGCCTCACGATTAGAGCGATTTTGGAAGATTTAATGGGAACTGTGGAACAGGTAGAAGGGACTGTGGATATTCTGAACCCAGGGGAACCGGAAACTGAAGTCACAGGGATTATTACGGCCTTCTCTGCCACACAAAATGTTGTGGAGCAAGCAATAGCGTTAGGAGCCAATTTGCTGATCACGCATGAAGGTGTATTTTATAGCCATCATGCGGCGAGCGAGTGGTTAGAAGGTGATCCGGTTTATCATGCGAAAAAAAGTCTGATCGAACATTCCCAAATTGCTATTTTTCGTTATCATGATTATTGGCATCGGCAAAAGCCGGATGGAATTATGGTGGGTTTACTGCGAGAACTAGATTGGTCCGCATACGTGGAAGAGCAGCAAGCAGCTGCTACGATTCTCACTATTCCTGCTATGACTGTACTGGAAGCTGCTCAATATATTAAAAGTAAGCTAGGGATCTCTTATGTACGCGCTGCCGGTGACCTGTCTCTTTCCTGCAAACGCGTAGGGATATTAGTAGGTTACAGAGGAGGCGGGACGATGGCTATTCCGCTTTTTAATGATCACAATCTTGATTTAATTATTGCTGGTGAGGGACCAGAGTGGGAGACTCCGGAATATGTGCGGGATGCAGGGCACCAAGGCAGATCTAAAGCGCTCATCATGTTAGGTCATGCGGAGAGTGAAGCGCCGGGAATGAAATATTTAGCTGAAATCTTAGCAGACAAATATCCCATGCTTCCTAACCGGTTCATTGCTGAACAACCCATCTATCAGATGGTTTAATCTGGGGAAATAAAGAGTACGGAATAAATAAACATATTATGGAGAAAATGAAGGGAAACAGGTCACTGAGAAAGGAGTGTTTCAATGGAAATTCCTTTGGAGGCTGATGAAGTATTAAGTCGGATCAAAAAGCTGCAAAGCGACGGAAGCTCGATCAGTAAAAAACAAGTAAAGCAGAGCGATCCTGAGCTTATGAGAAGTGCGCTGTTCTTTTTTCCAAGCTGGGAGCATGCATTGAAAAACGCCGATCTTTTGTAGCCATAGTATTGTAAGAGGAAGCTAAGTGGACAGGGGAATATCTCTGATTCTGCTTAGCTTTTTTCATATCTCCAGTGAAAAGGATGGCCTTTATATAGAAAGTACTGGTGTTTTAACCTCCGTTTGGCTTGGTTCAGAGCCATTTTCTTAAATAAAACGAGTAAACAAGAGCAAAAGAAAGAGAAAATGAAGAGTATGCTCAATATGAAATGAAAAGCATTGCTTTCAACATTATTTTGACCAGAGCCCTCCTTTACAAGCAAACCTTACAAGAGTATGATTCATCTCAGAACTGACAATTATCTTAAATTTACAATTACATAAGCAATCCGCTTAATTTCCGTTTCTGGAAAGCGGGGGAACCAACAACTGGCAGCCGATGTGAGAGTCGGCACTGGTTATGGGGTGAATCCTGTTCCGGGTGCATAACATGCATCCCTGCAGGTAGGGCAACTCTCACTGCCCGAATCCGACAGCTAACCTCGTAAGCGTATGGAGAGAGGATGAATGGCGTGTTTAGTGATGAATAGCCACAGAGAATCCCTCTGTGGTTTTTTGCTGCGTTTTTAAGCAGATATAGTCGTAGAATTTATTATGAAAGAGGTGTTACCTTTGCCTATCGCTAAACTGAACGGAACTTCGCTCTATTATGAAATCAATGGAACTGGCACTCCGGTTGTGTTTATCCATGGACATGGATTAACACACAGTATGTTCAAACCACAGCTGGAGTATTTTTCCGATAAATATAAAGTGATTTTGTGCGATTTACGGGGGAATGGTAAGTCTGGTAAACTGCTGGAAGCCCCACATGAGATTATTGAGACGCAATGTCTGGATTTGATTATGCTGTTGAATGACCTAGGTATCCGTGAAGCAGTTTTTGTAGGAATCGCCTATGGTGGCTTAGTCGTTCAGCATATTGCCAAACAATATCCTGAGCGTGTAAAAGCCATTGTGGTCGCAGACAGCTTCTGTAGGACTCATGGATCAACAATTGTAGGGAAAATACAAACTATGGCAGCATATTGCAGTTTGCTAATGTATTATCTCCCAAGCGAGCTGGTGTTGCCTTCGATTCGGATGATGTACCGAGAGCGCTGGAGTCTGGCCTACAATGAGATTAGAAGAGGGCTGCTGGACAAACGTCCCCGGGAGCTATATCGGCAAAGACTGGCTACAAGCCATGTTGATTACACCAGATGCTTAAAGGCTTTTAAACGTCCTGCTTTATGTATTGTAGGGGACTTTAATGAATTTGGAGTGAATTGTATGAAGGAAATGGTGTCCCAGCTGCCACATGCGCAGTTGGCGATTATTCCGAACGCATTAGATCCAAGTAATCTGTGCCAGCCGGAGCAATTCAATGCGATTCTTCAGCGTTTCTTGGAGAAGCAGCAGGGCAGTCAGCAGATTAGCTGATCTATAGGGAGACCTTTACAAGCGAAGCGTTTAAGTAGAAAAAGGCGTCCCATAGCCAGGGGGAATGAGCTGGCTATGGGACGTCTTTCTGGGTAGAACTTTAGGGAAATTCTCCCTAAAGTGAAGGTGATTATGGCTCCTAGAACGTGGATTAGGGAAATTCTCCCTAATAATAGGGTGTTTTTAGTCATAAATGGGTATTTGCATGAATTTTTAGGGAGGATTTCCCTAAAAACCTTATTTTAAAGCGATTATCGATGAATATTAGGGAGGATTTCCCTAATATAATGGATATCTAACTAAAGGCTGGCTCATCAGTAGTGAAATCTACGAATGAGCCAGCCTTTGGTATTTTACTAACCGGTGGATGTTGAACATTTACAAGCATATTGTACCTAGAACGCCACTTAATGTCCCTACCCTACCACAGCATCAAATATAGCTCACCCGACGTGGGAAAGAACAGTAGACTCTAGGTAGTGAAGGTAAGAGTATAGAAGGGGCGTAGTAAGCAGCTCACCCGACGTGGGAAAGAACAGTAGACTCTAAGTAGTGAAGGTAAGAGTATAGAAGGGGCGTAGTAAGCGGCTCACCCGACGTGGGAAAGAACAGTAGACCCTAAGTAGTGGATGTAAGTGTATAGAAGGGGCGTAGTAAGCAGCTCACCCGACGTGGGAAAGAACAGTAGACCCTAAGTAGTGGATGTAAGTGTATAGAAGGGGCGTAGTAAGCAGCTCATCCGACGTGGGAAAGAAACAGTAGACTCTAAGTAGTGATGGTAAGTGTATAGAAGGGGCGTAGTAAGCTGCTGACCCGACGTGGGAGAGAACGGTAGACCCTAAGTAGTGATTGTAAGTGTATAGAAGGAGGTGTAGTAAGCAGCGTATCTGCAGCTCCTGATCGAGACCAAAGGAAAGGAAGGTTTCGGTAATAGGGATTCAGCCTCCGGACATGAGTAGGAGAGAAGAAGAGCGGGGAGTGACATTGACAGACTATCGGACTCAAGCGCTCTTATTTGCAACATTTTCCTATTTTTGAGTTGCTATTGGACCCCATAGGCGTTATTTGTACAAAATAGACGCTATTGAGCACCATTTCTGCCCAATACCGCCTCTCAGGTCCGATGATCTCTCTAAACAGGGATAAATTAACGAATAGCGGCAGTTGAGTCCGAAAGATCAAGTAAGTGTACCGTATATTACCAAAAAAGCATCTATCACTCCTTAGAAGGAATGGCAGATGCCTTTTTTTGAATTTGTTTTAATGATTATACAATCGTAAAGCCAGCACTTGCATAACCAGTGACTGTATTTACAAGGGTGAGGCCTGTAGCAGTGGCTGAGAATACCATAAGCAGACGTGTCTGTGGTGTTACAGCAAAATTGATATCATTTGTAATTCCATTGACAAAAGTTCCTAGATTAATAGTACCTGTGATAGGTGGGAGCGCTACTAATGCCCCTGGAATAGCAGTAAATGTGTTATTTGGTGTGGCCGATTGGTACAACTGTGCTGTTACATTTATTGTAGTACCAAGCAGCGATAAAGCTATGGTATTACTGAAATAAGCAGCAAGGGATGTTATCACTCCTGCACGAGGAGTCGAGAATGCAAAGTTGATAAGCGGTCCAAGGAGAGTACCTGTTAAATCAATATTACCGCCAACAAGAGAAATGCCTGTGGCTGAACTTCCGAAGCCTACAAGGCTTGTTGTTCCAACCAAACCACCTAAAACCGTGGTCATAATAATAGGTCCTCCGGATGCCAGTGGAATAATTGCACCGTTACCGGTTGCACCAGTGACTCCGGTAATGCCAGTAGCTCCAACCGCGCCGGGATCACCCGTTGCACCCGTAGCTCCGGCAACGCCGACCGCACCGGGATCACCAGTCGCACCCGTTGCACCCGTAGCTCCGGCAACGCCGACCGCGCCGGGATCACCAGTCGCACCCGTTGCACCCGTAGCTCCGGCAACGCCGACCGCGCCGGGGTCGCCCGTCGCGCCCGTTGCACCAGCAGGGCCTGCCAAGCCTGCAGCGCCAGTCGAGCCAGTCGCTCCAGTTGCTCCTACGCCTGGACCCGCTGGTCCTTGCGCACCTGTTGGCCCTTGAATCCCCTGCACACCCTGTGGTCCTTGAGGTCCCATCGCGCCACCAGCGATTAACAAGTAATCTGGTGAACTCCCGGGTATTCCAGTAGGTCCAGAGACGGTAGCAATATAGGTGCTGCCATTGAAGGTTACTACTTGACCTGCTGGATAAGTAGGACTTTGTGCAGGATTAAAGATTACAATCCCTTGCAGCCCTACCCCTTGCGGCCCCTGAGGTCCTTGAAGTCCCGGTGTTCCTTGAGGTCCTTGAGGTCCTTGAGGTCCTTGGGGGCCTGTGGAGCCCCCAGCAATTAATAAATAATCTGGTGAACTTCCAGGTGTTCCCGTTGGTCCCGCAACAGTAGCTATATAGGTACTGCCATTGAAGGTTACTACTTGACCGGCAGGATAAGTAGGGCTTAATGCAGGATTAAAAGCAACAATTCCTTGCAGCCCTGCCCCTGTAGTTCCCGTTGCTCCCGGAACCCCCTGAGATCCTTGCGGCCCCTGAGGTCCCTGAGGTCCCTGTGGCCCTTGAGGTCCAGTCACACCTTTAATAGGTAATCCAATTGCTTGTGTAATAGAAGCCTGAATATGTCTGATCTGAATAATCAGCTGATCTTTGCAATTAGGGTCAATCTTCGTGGCGAGAATAAAAGATAATAACTCAGCTAATAGCAGTTGAAGATTAGTGCCAACGCTTACGACTGAGAAGGGACTGACTTCGGTCGATACAATGGTTATCTCTACTACAGAAAGTAGCTCAGTTCTAAAAGGGCTGCATAACTTAGAAGTATGCAAGAATTCCAATAGCTCTCTTAACACTCTTTGGAGATTGACAATATGAAGTGTTGTGGGATTCGTAAGTACGGGGGGTACCACTGCAGAGAGATCAGTGACTATTTTTAATAGTGCGTTACACTCCCTCTTTCTAATAGGACTGCTGATCCTTCCATGCTTGTTTAGGATAGCATCGCCTTTAAATGGTCTGTAATCAGGCATATTTCTATATCTCCTCCTTGAACTTCTCCTGTTCATTCCTTTAAAAAATGGGAACCTGCCCAATCAGCATATTCTGAGAAGCGGAAGTTGTTACAATAATTGCCCTGAAAGCCGTTATTCCTGAAAGTCGTTATTAATGAAGCAATACAAAAAAAAGGCAGGCCACCGCTAATTACGGTAGTCTACCTTTTTAATAGATACGTTAAGTAGTCTCTCCTTTAATAAGAGTTACGTCTACAGTAGTGTTGTTGATTAGCTCTCCGTCAGCACTTTCGATCATTTGCAGGAGAGTATTGGTCAGCATGACCCCGATCCGATCACTAGGTTGCATAATGGTAGTCAATTTAGGACTCTGAAGCATGCGGGTAAAGCTGTGGTAATCATAACCGATGATTTTCAGTTGCTCGGGCACTCGAATGCCTTGCTGTTCAGCATAAATGTATAAAGCATAAGCCACAATATCATTACTGCAAAATACTCCATCATATTCTCGAAGTTGGGCTGGAGAGATATTTTCGGTGACAAAGGACCAAAAATAATCAAAGGTAAGCTTATTGTGCGCACCTTCGATAATATCGTAGGTTACACCATGTTTCATACTAGTGATGACAAAAGCATCCCGACGACGATTCGCTAGAATATCCAGATCTAGCGGGCCGGAGATATGTAGCAACCGTTTACAGCCCAGCTGTATCAAATGTTCGGTAGCTAGCTCACCACCGCGGTAATTATCCGATCCCACACAAGGAATGTTGGAGGAAATAAAACGGTCAAAAGAGACAATAGGGAAAGGGACCTTTTTATAGCTTTCAATATTCATGGTGTGGCTGCACATGATAATGCCATCTACTTGATTCTGGCGAAGCATGCTAATATAGTTGGCTTCTTTCTCAGGATCGTCAAGAGAATTGCATATTAGCAATTTATAGTTTTTTTCATTAGCACTCATTTCAACATACTTGATGAGATCGGAAAAGAAAGGGTGGTTCGAATCTGGAACAATAATCCCAATAAAAAAGGATTGATTCTTCTGTAAGGCTCTGGCGATTTGATTAGGATGATAATCTAAGGCGTCCATCGCTTGTTCAACTTTTTTACGCGTCTCTTTGCTGATATATCCCCGGTTGTTCATTACTCTGGACACGGTAGCTACAGCAACGCCCGCTTCCTTGGCAACATCTTTAATACTTGCCATACCCTCATCCCCGTTTCATAAAATGCTCTAATCTATATTCTACAACGTTTCTTGGATTGTTGACACTAATCAAGACTAACAATTGTAAAAGCATAGATTGTTTTTGATAGTTATAATAGGTATGTTATACGTTACCACAAAATATTCAGGTATAATATTAAATATCAATAATTTTGTCTATATTATATGAATATAATTATATGAAAACGTTTGACATATTATTTGCGCATCTATAAAATTGGTTTTGAATAAACGTTCATCTAGGGAGGAACAGGATTCTTAGGAGAACGCTTTCATTAAATTACATTAGTTTGATGATTTCTCTGACTTATGAAGCAAGAGTGTATAAATTGAAATAGAAGGAGAACTCCAATATGCAGATTAAAAATGAAGCTATGCTTATCACTTACGCAGATAGCATGGGAAACAATTTAAAAGAACTAAACGAAGTACTGGATACACACTTGCAAGGAGTCGTGGGTGGGGTTCATTTATTGCCGTTTTACCCCTCTTCGGGCGACCGGGGATTTGCCCCGATGGATTACACCAAGGTTGACTCAGCTTTTGGCGACTGGGCGGAAATTGAACAGATGAGTCAGAAGTTCTACATGATGTATGATTTCATGATCAATCACATTTCACAGCAGTTTCCATACTTTCAAGATTTCCTTGAGAAGAAGGATGAATCGGAATATAAGGATTTATTCATTCGTTACAAGGATTTCTGGCCTAACGGTGAACCAACTGAGGTTGATGTGGATTTAATTTATAAACGTAAACCGCGGGCGCCATACGTAGAGGTTACTTTTAAAGATGGGACGAAGGAAAAGGTTTGGTGTACGTTTGATGAGCAGCAGATTGATCTGGACGTGACTACGGAAACTACGAAGAAATTCGTAAAAGACAATCTGACCTTTCTTGCTGATAAAGGAGCATCGATTATCCGGCTGGACGCTTTTGCCTATGCCAACAAAAAGATCGGTACCAACTGCTTTTTCGTAGAACCGGATATTTGGGAAATGTTGAATTTGTCTAAAGAAGTAGTAGAACCTTATGGCGTAACTGTTCTTCCGGAAATCCATGAGCATTACAGCATTCAATTGAAGATTGCAGACAAGGATTATTATGTCTATGATTTTGCCCTGCCAATGTTGGTATTACATGCTCTGTATAGTGGAAAAGTAAATCGGCTTGCGCATTGGCTGGAAATCTGTCCGAGAAAACAATTCACTACCCTGGATACGCATGACGGCATCGGCGTAGTGGATGTTAAGGACCTGATGACCGACGAAGAAGCTGAAATGACCAGAGAAAGCCTATATAGCCAAGGAGCGAATGTTAAGAAAAAATATAGCTCCGCCGCTTATAATAATCTGGATATTTATCAAATTAACTGCACTTATTATTCTGCACTTGGCAATGATGATCAGGCATATCTTTTGGCCAGAGCTATTCAGTGCTTCGCCCCTGGTATTCCACAGATTTATTATGTAGGTCTATTCGCTGGTGAGAATGATATTGAGCTGCTCGAAAGCACAAAAGAAGGACGCAATATTAACCGCCATTATTATTCTAAAGATGAAATTGCTGCTGAGGTACAACGTCCTGTTGTTCAAAAGCTGTTCGCATTGTTAAAATTCAGAAATAGCTGTCCAGCTTTTGATGGTGAGATCAAGATTGAACAAGGTAGTGAGAATGAGCTGAACATCACTTGGAAAAATGAGAACAGTGTGGCGAAGCTTGAAGCGAATCTGTTGACCAAAGAATACACCATTCTTGCAGGTGAGAATGAAGCGAATATTGCGAAGGTATTTTAATATTTCATATGATATCGATGGGTGTTCCAAAGGCCAATGTAATGGCTGCTGGAGCACCCTTCTTTTTGGGGGATAGGTGATTCATGTTATGAACTGTTTTTGGTCCGTCTGAATTCTATTGGTGTAAGGCTGAAGTTGCGTTTGAACATCCGGTGGAGATAAGAACTGCTGGTGAAGCCAGTTACTTCAGCAATATCCGATACCGACAAATCACTCTCTACAAGCAGGCGGCAAACTTCCTTCATCCGTACCTCCATGATGACATCCACAATAGTGGTTAGGGTCTGCTGCTTATAAAGTCTGCTGACATAAATCGGAGACATATTAAGTTCATCCGCGATTTGGTTCAGACTTAGGCAAGGGTCCATGTAAGATTGCTGAATGGTTTGGTTGATTTGCCGGATTAGATCGCTTTGCTTGGAGCTGCGCTTATCCGCTTGGAATTCCTGAATATGATCGAAAAGCTGGTAAAAAGCCGCTTCAAATTCTTCTATCGTTTCATAATGTTCAAGCGAAGGCATCACCATCATCCCTTCGGTGGAGGTAGGACTAAGCTTCTTGATGTTATCGACGATTCGTTTAATCGTTAGCGTCACCCTTGAAACAGTAAGTTCCAGCACATGATAGGGATATTGCTCCATTTCACGTACCATTTCGGAGAAGTGACTGCGGGCTTCGTCTGTTCTGCCACTTGTGAGCGCATCGACCAGCTTTTTCTCGCTGTCAGCCGGATAGGAGTAAAGATTGTTCTGAAGCTCGCTAATGCGCTCAGCATTGATCAAGCTGCCATGACCATAAAACAGTCTATGTTTGGAAGCTTCTCTGGCCTGACTGTACAGCCGGTTTAGTACATCTGGATTATCACTGATGGGGCTGTACACTAACGACAGTCCGATTTTTAGATAATCACAGCAGGCCACGCGGATCTGCCGCAGCAGCACTTCAATCAGCTCGGTATCCAGATGTTCAGTGGAGGTCATGCTGCTAAGCAACATGACCACGCTATCGTCATTCATATCTACAGTTTCCACCTGATAAGTCTGTCCACAGATCTCTGAGGCAATATTCATGATGGCAAACTTGTACGGAAGGAGATAAGAGCCTCGTTCCTTTCGCAGAGCTTCGTACTCATCAATGCGTAGTAATACTAGCCGGTAGCCCTCGTTTAAATTAAAAGAAATACCCAGCTGTTGAACATCATTTTGCCGGCTGTTATGAGGAGATTTAATACCAAGCACCAGATTGCGTAATGAATTCTGCCTGATCGTGAACATGCTGTTGCGTTTATCTGCCTCAAGGGTGTTCATTCGGCTTACGATCGAATCAATCGGCAGATAAAGCCGTTTGGACAGTACTCTAGAAATAACAAGACCGAACAATAGAATAATTATAGAAATCAGAAGTGTAGTATTGCGGATATGATTGGTCTGTTCAGTAATCACCTCATAAGGAGTAATGCGCACATATTGCCAGCCAAGCGAATCGGGCGAAGTATAGGACACCAGTGATTTATTCCCTCTAAAAGGGGCAGTAAAATAGCCGGCAGAGCGTGCTTTTACTTGATGCTCCAGCCAACTGTTTTCATCCCCGGAGAGCTTCTCCAGTGTCAGCTTATTCCCCGACAGAAAACGGCCTTGGTCATCTAAAATGTAGGTACTGCCACTACCGGGTGTATTGCCGTTAGCCAGTTCTTTATTGATCCAAGCCGCGGATATGTTAACAATAACCGCAGAGTTAATAGAGCGGTCCCAATTGATGGCATCATAGCAGAGGTAAGTATAGACTGAGATGGTTTTCTTCTCAGGTTCATTTATGGAATAGGTTCGCGGAATCGGCGTGAATGTTTTGTAATCCTGATAATGATTCAGCATCTGAATAATTTCAGTGTCCACCAGTTCGCGGGTGGTGAATACGCCATTCTGGCCCTGTGCTGCCGAAATATAAACCGTGTCATTATTCGGATTATATACATAGATGGATTCAATATAGGGCATGGAATTTAAGTAGTTTCCGAGATCGGACATCGCTGCGGTTACCTCATAAATAGAAGGCTTGTTGTAGAACAACAGATGAGAAATCGTGCTGGTTCGATACAGTTGAAATGAAAGCGTTTGCGCGACTTCAGCCATGTTGACTACTTTTTTGCCGGTCTGGGTCAGGTCCCTTAGATCGGAGCGGAAGGTTTGCGTCTTCTCGACACCGATGTAGTACGTATAGTAAACAAAAGTAGAGATAAGAAGGGTTAACGATATGCACAGGGTTATGGTAGTGAGCAGCTTGCCATACAGTAGTCTTTTTCTCCGTAGATCATTATTCTTCATACCGTCCCCCCTGATCATCATATGACTTACTCGGACAAGACTCTGGATGAATTCATATTATGAAGTTCCTTTATTATAAGTCCCCAAGAGTGAACGGAACAGTGGAGCAACCTTATAATCCTGCATTTTTCCAATCTGAAGGGAGTGAACAAATTAAATATTCATGTACAAAACAGCCTTTTCTACAAGGATTATACGGGGTTAGCGAAGCTTGAGAAGCTCTGTGGGTCTCCGAAGACTTTTACATAAACATCCTGATTGTTCAGTTCCTGTTTCGCCAGTTTGTGCAGTAAGGCTTGTAAGCTTCACTTCTGTGTTCAGAAGAATCCCCCTATAGTGGAATTATGCAGTTTCTATATTAAGGGGAGTGAGAGATCTTGAGCCAAACCTCATCCAAAGGAATTTCAAACGTCGAACTTGGCATCCAGGCTGATGGTAGAGCACGCTTACGAACGACAAGAAAGAAGAAAGGATTGTTGTATGAGCTGGTGCACAATCGGGTAATGTTTCTGATGCTGCTGCCCACCTTGGTCTTTTTTCTGGTGAATTCCTATTTTCCAATGGTAGGCATTTATTATGCGTTCACTCAATTCGACTTCAACAGCAGTATGTTCAATTCCAAGTTTGTCGGGTTGCAGAATTTCGAGTTCCTCTGGAGATCCGGTACGCTGGTGAAGCTCACGATGAACACGATAGGATACAATATTGCTTTTATTGTACTAGGGAATGTGCTGGCAATTGTCTGTGCGATCCTGCTGAGTGAGCTCAATGGAAAATGGTTTAAAAAGATTAGCCAATCGGTAATGTTTCTGCCTTACTTTGTATCCTTTGTAATTCTCAGTGTAATTGTCTACAACTTGTTTAATTATGACAGCGGTTTCTTGAATACAATACTTACCCAATTTGGCCTTGATCCGGTCGACGTTTACAGTAAACCTTGGGCATGGATCTTTCTGATCATTATCTTTTATCTATGGAAAAATCTTGGCTACAGCATGGTGATTTATCTGGCGGCGATTACGGGGATTAGTGACGAATATTATGAAGCGGCCAAAATTGATGGCGCTAATATTTTCCAGCGGATTTGGTATATAACGGTGCCGATGCTCAAATCAACCTTTGTGGTGCTGCTGCTCTTTGCGCTCGGCAGTATTATGAAGGGCCAGTTCGATCTTTTCTATCAATTAATAGGCAATAACGGGCTGCTCTACAATACGACGGATATCCTTGATACCTATGTATACCGTTCGCTTAAAGTAACCTTTGATGTGGGCATGGCAACGGCTGCCGGGGTTTATCAATCCTTGTTCGGCTTCGTCCTCATTATGACGGTCAACTATATTATCCGCAAAATAAACGATGACTACGCCCTGTTCTAGGAGGATAAGGAATGAAAATTCAAAAGGATAAATATACGCGAATGCTTCATTGGATTGCCTATGTGGTCATTATTGGCCTGTCGATCGCTTGCCTGCTGCCCTTTTTGCTAATTATCTCTGCGTCTTTGACCAGCAATGAGTCCATTATCCGCGATGGCTATCATCTGATTCCGGCACAGTTCTCACTGGAGGGCTACAAGACGGTATTCATCTTCCCGGATGAGGTGCTGCGGGCATATGCGGTCACAGTCAGCACAACTGCGATTGGAACGGTAATGGGACTTTTTTTCATGACTATGGCGGGTTATGTGTTGGCGCGTAAAGATTTCAAATATCGAAATAGCTTTTCCTTCTATATATACTTTACGACTTTGTTTGGGGGAGGACTTGTCCCGTGGTACATCATGATTACGAAATACCTCGGTCTGCTGGATTCCTATGCGGTACTGGTGCTTCCAGGTCTGATGACGCCATTTTTGATCATTTTAATGAAAAACTTCATCAAATCTGCAGTTCCTGAGGAATTATTCGATTCTGGCAAAATAGACGGGGCCGGTGATTTCCGTATTTACTGGCAGATTGTACTCAAGCTTTCCATGCCGGGCATCGCTACAGTCGGTTTGTTTCTGGCTTTGTATTACTGGAATGACTGGTTCACCTCTTCCCTGTTCATCAATGATACGCATAAATATCAGCTGCAGTTCTATCTGTACAATGTTATTAATTCAGCACAGTTTATCGCACAGATGGGGGCGGGAACCGGGGTGTCACTGGCTACGGAGGTCCCTGCTGAGTCTACCAAAATGGCGATGGCAATTGTCGTGACGGGACCTATTCTTTTTCTGTACCCGTTCGTTCAGCGTTATTTTGTCAAAGGCCTAACCATCGGCGCTGTGAAAGGTTAGAACCGCAACCTGCCCACTACCGGGTTAAGGTACAGTCGGCTAACATAGAAGCATAGTGAAAAGGGAGGATTCAGATGAATAAACAACGGGGCAAACGCATGTCTATTCTGCTTACGTCAGTATTGGGCTTGACGCTGCTGGCAGGCTGCGGGGGGAATTCTAATTCTGCAAACGGAGACAATTCGGCGGTAAAAGAGAGCAATAGCGGAGGAAACACAGCACAAAGTACGAACGCAGTTACTGAGGAGAAGACCGGACTGGACACTTCCAAAAAGGTAGAGCTGCAATTCTATATGCTAGGCGATGCGCCGAAGGATCTCTCAAGCATTGAAGCCGAAATTAACAAAATGGCTGAAGAGGATCTGAATGCAACCGTTAAATTCAATTATACAACCTGGACAGATTGGGATCAGAAATATAAGCTGCTGCTGTCGTCGGGCCAATCGATCGATTTGATCTTCACCGCGGACTGGACACAATATCAGGCTTATGCGAAAAAGGGAGCTTTTTTGGCTATAGATGATCTGCTGCCAAAAGCTGCCCCAGAACTCCAGCAATTCGTACCACAGGAAATGTGGGATGCCGTGAAGATTGATGGCAAGATTTACACCGTTCCTGCGACTTATAAGGAGTATGTAACGAATGGCTTCGTATGGCGTGAGGATCTGCGCAAGAAATACAATCTGCCTCAGCCGACAGATCTGGCTAGCTATGAAGCATACATGGAAGGAATCAAGAAAAATGAACCGCAGATGTCGCCGGCTTCTTTTAACAGTGATGTAAGAGGTAACATTCATGATGTATATTCAACACTTACCGCACAGGTCGGCAGTCCGCTGCCTTACGGTATTGGTATTAAGTACGATGATCCTTCAAAAGCTTATCTCTATTGGGGCTCGGAGGAACATAAAGAAGAGCTGCTGACGATGAGACGCTGGCAGGAAAACGGATTGATTTCCAAAAACGTCCTGAACTTGAAGGATACCATCCAGGCACCGATTATCGCGGGCAAGGCAGCAAGCATCTTCGGAGATAATCCGACTCGCTTCAACGATACGTTGATGAAGGTGAAAGCAGCACATCCGGATTGGGATCTAGGTTACTATCCTTATGGCAATACCATTGGTTATGCAACACCAGTTCATCCTATTCATAATGGTTTCGCCATTCCGAAGAGCAGCAAGAACCCTGAACGTGCGCTGGCCTTCTATGAAAAAATGGTCATGGATAAACGTTATAATCAGCTGACGCAATACGGTGTGGAAGGAAAGAACTATAAGATTGATGCGAACGGCTATTATGAACTTATTGGAGATGCTTCAACGAACGGTTTTACACGCGAGGGAATGAACGGCTGGGCATGGCGGAATCCGGAGTTCATGTTGTTTGATAAATCCTATGACGGCGTGAAGGAAATCTTCGCTGAGCTCGACAAAATTCAGAAGCCGGATATTTTCACGGGTTTTGCTGAGGATTATACCTCCTATCAGGCGGAAAAAGCAGCACTAGAGCAGGTGGAAAAGCAATACCTGTATCCATTGCAAGCTGGATTAGTAGAGGATGTTGATGCGGGTTTAGCCACCTTTATGGAAAAGGCTAAGCAAGCAGGCCTTGAGAAAATCCAGACCGAATATATCAAGCAATGGGACGCTTATGTGCAGGAGAAGGGTTTGAAATAATAAAAGTAGCAAGGGATGTTCCCTAAGCCAAATGGGGAGCATCCCTTTTTTTGTGTTTTTTAGAGTCTTCAGGATCTACGAAAAGCGTTGGCGGAATTCCCGCGGAGTGGTCCCTTCTATTCGAATAAAGCTGGAGCTGAAGTAAGGGGCCTGATTGAAGCCGACTTCCTCGGCTATACGGGCAATCGTGTAGCTGGTCTGCATCAGCAAAAGTTTACTTTGCTGAATTCGATAATGCAGCAGATATTCCATCGGCGCACAGCCGTATTCCTTCTTCATGCAACGAGCGATATATACAGGGTGAAAGCTTAGGCTTTCCCCTAGCTGCTGCGCAGTGATGTGCTCACGAAAATGGCTGCGTAAATAGGAGGCCGCTTGCTCTGCACATGTTTTGGAGGGCGATGGGCGCTCATGGCTGAGGGAGGCGGATAACTGCTGAATAACCTCCTGAAATAACAGCTGCTGCTGAAATGGAGTATCGCTTAAATGGGAATTAGGCACAAGCTGATTCAGCTGTGAGAGCAGCTCTTCTATCTTGGACGGCTGCAGCAGAGTCGTATACTGAGGCAGGCGTAAGCTAAACGGTCGGATATCAAATTCGTCAGATTGCAGGGAGTTCTCTATTTTGACGTTGTCCCTCTCAAGCGCAGCAGCCGTATCCTCGGTCATATTCCATTCACCCACCGTTTGAAAATGCAACCAATAATAAGAGGTGGATTCCTTGCAGCTGTCCGTACTGAAATGATGGCTGTCTGGACGAAGCAAGAGCGCCTGACCCGCTTTTACTTGAAAAGGGAGGCCGCCTTCACTCATATATAAACAGCCTTGTTTAACTACAAGCAAATCGAACACCCGGGTATTATGGCGGCTCATATGATAATGGCCGGGGGAGAAAGTATGGAATCCGCTTACAATGTAGTACAGCAACGGAGGAACGGTGAAGTTCAAGATGTTCATGTCAGAAGCTCCTTTTAGTGAGGTTGGAATAATGTAATAATTGGTTTGAAATCTGTACCATCATCCAAAGTATATCATCTATAATTTAGTCTGACCTAATGAATAAAGATGTTATTTTTTAGGCTAAGTCTGTAGGCATGGTTTACGAGGAGGGTTTGTATAGTGAAAAAAGAAAGACAGGGTTTTGGACTCTGGGTATTGGCTTGGCCTATATTTATAGAGGTATTTCTACAGACTCTGCTGGGTACGGTAGATACATTAATGGTCAGCCGTATCTCTGATGATGCAGTCGCCGTAGTCGGCATTTCCAATCAATTGTTCGGTGCATTGACCACGCTTTTTACAACATTTGCGGGTGGAGCGGGGATTCTGATCGCACAGAGAATGGGCTCCAAACGTTTTGGTGAAGCACGCACGATTGCTATTATGGGAGTATCGGTTAGCCTCGTGTTGGGGATTGTCGTGAGTATTGTGTTGTTTTTCTATGCGGGCCCTATTGGTGGGGTTCTAAATATAGCACCTGAGCTATTGTCACTTTCCAATGTCTATATCTCCTACGTCGGCGGTGGACTTTTTATGGTCGGGATGATCGCTTCCCTCGGTACCGCTATCCGTAACACAGGGAATACCAAAGGACCGATGTACACAGGGATTATAATCAATGTCATCCATATTATTCTGAACTATATTTTTATATTTGGTGTATTCGGTCTGCCACAGCTAGGCCTTGCGGGCATCGCGATCTCCAGTATTATCAGTAGACTGGTCGGAGTGATTATTCTCTACTCCTTATTCCGGCGTTCTTTCGAGATCAAGGTCAGACTTAGAGATTTCCGCATATTCAATGGCAAGCTGTTCAAGCAAATTTTGAAGATTGCCTGGCCTCTCGGGATCAATTCTTCCTGTTGGGTATTCTCCCAGCTTATTGTATATTCCTTTCTGGCTGCACTTGGAGCCGAAGCGTTAGCAGCACGCACGTATCTTAATACCTTGGAGTCCTTTTGCTTCACACTTGGTTATGCTTTTGCGCTGGCGGGGCAGATACAGATTGCTCATTTATTTGGAGCAGGCAAATTGAAAGAAGCTTATCGCAGTGCGTATCGTACACTCTTTATTGGTTTGAGCATTGTGTCAGCTAACATGCTGTTACTATTCCTGTTCGGAAAAAAGCTGCTCGGTTATTTCACATCTGATCCGAAGATTATTGCGATCGGGGTTTCTTTGTTAGCTCTAAATCTATTGCTCCAGCCCTCCAAAATGCTGAATATGGCCCTCGGCAACGCGCTGAACGCTATCGGGGATACGCGTTATACGATGTATACTTCCATCGTGTCTATGTCCCTCATTGGCGTGGGCTGCTCCTATTGGTTAGGAATCAGCGTCGGCTGGGGACTTATGGGTATCTATTGTTGTATGATAGCCGACGAATTGGTGAGAGGCTTGCTTGTTCTGGCGCGCTGGAGGGGGCGAAAGGTTCTCCGCCAAGCGGATATCGGCTTGAGTGAAGAGAATGCTTCACTACATGGAGCCGGGAAAAGAAGCACCTCGTTAACCACATAAGCGGGACTCTATAAGCCTAGCTTGATGGGCAATGGAGTGGTTTAAGAGTCGGACGTTGTTTGTTGAGTAGTGTTTGTTGCGGCAGTAGGGCGGAGTAAGCGGTAGTAGTGCTGCAGTAGTGCGATAGTAGGGCGATAGTAGGGCGATAGTAGGGCGGCTGCAGGAGAGCGGTAGTTGGGCGGTTACGGGAGGACAGGTGCTTTCGGACTCAGATGCCGCTATTTGCTAATTTAGAGCCTTTTACGGGTAGTTTCGGACTGGAGAGGCGCTATTCCTCGTAAATTGGCTCATAATGGGGTGATTTTGAGGCAATAGTGACTCTGGAGTCCGATAGCTTATGAAAAGAGACGTTTGTGCGGAAATAGCGACTCTGGAGTCCGAAAGCGACTTTGAAAGTCCAAGTAACACCGTGCACCCAAGCGACAATAAGCACTCCGAATAATATTGAGCATCCCGAGTAACGTCGAGCACTCCAAGTAACAATGAGCATCTTGAGTAACAATAGGCACTCCAAGTAACATTGAGCATCGTATGAACAACTAGCGTTCGAAGTAACATTACGTGTGCTGTTTTTATGAAAGAGGTTACCTCATGAGTAGAAATGATTACTTCTGTGAGGGCCTCTTTTTTATGCGCGTATAAAGTTTAAGTTTGACGGTTCTCAAATTTGATTATTCATTCATATAGAGTTTGATTCTATGATATAAATGAGTTAGCCTTTATAGAATGGGTAGCCGTTATATAAATACATGTTACTGAAGGGTTTGAGGGAAATGTTGTTGTCAAAATGGAGAGGGTTTTCGTTACTAGGGCTGCTCTTAATGCTTGTACTATTATCAGGCTGTTCTAAAGGCACTGCTCATGTCACAGTGAATAAGAACGGAAGCGTAGATATTGCAGTGAACATGAAAGTGAATTCGCGTGCAGAAGCGTTGATTAGCGGAAAAATGGAAGATGCTCTGGTAAACAAACTTAAGGATCAGGGGATTGAGCTAGAGAAAAGCCAAGATGGAAAATCTACAGTCTATGAATTCGTGAAATCTTATGCCTCTTTTGAGGATATGAAAGCACTTTCTGGTGACTTGGATATTGTGGACCTGAAATTAGATACCAAAGATAATTGGTTTTATACCAAATATGACGTTGAGGCGAAGCCCAAATTAAATAGCTACATAGACACCATAATGGATAATATGGGATCGCTCAGTTTATCGAAGCCGATTATTCGGGCTTTTTTGCAAAACATGGCTTTCGACTTTAAATTAACGTTACCTGTGGATCTATATGGAGACAATAATGCAAATGTGGAGGACGGCAGAACCCTTACTTGGAATGTTACACTAGCGGATACAGAGCCAATTCAAATGCAGGTTTATGTGCCTAATGTATGGAATATCGTGATTGTGCTTATCATTTTAGTGGTGGTTATTGCAACTGCGATTATATTGTTCGTCAGAAAAAGAAAGCAGCGTAATAGGAAACGTTTCTAAGTGGGTTCGTAAAGTTACGGAAGTGCCGGGAAGCTAGGATGCTTTACCGGCCTTCTTTGCTTTTTAGCAGGCACAGAGTTATAATTAGTACCAAGTACTAATATCAGATACTAATTGAAGAGGTGATTGGAATGACAGGTGCAAAAATTACCGCTATCGGAACCTATGTCCCAGCCAAAAGACTGACTAATGCCGATCTGGAGCAGATCGTAGATACAAATAATGAATGGATTGTGCAACGGACCGGAATCCGTGAGCGCCGAATTAGTCGGCAGGATGAGTATACAAGTGATTTATGTGCAGCAGCTGTGCAGGATCTTATGACTCGTTATGGAAAAAGCGTTCAGGATGTCGATATGGTCCTGGTAGCTACGAGTACACCTGACTTTTCCTTTCCCTCAGTAGCTTCTTTGATTCAAAATCGTTTTAACATTCCGCAGACTGCTGGTGCTATGGATTTGAGTGCAGCATGCGCAGGTTTTGTCTATGCACTGCATACTGCTCACAGTTATGTGGCTTCAGGAATGCATCGCAAGGTACTGGTTATTGGTGCGGATACGATCTCCAAGATTACGGATTATACTGACCGCAGTACATGTATTCTTTTTGGGGATGGCGCTGGAGCAGTGCTTGTGGAAAGTGATGAGCAGACGACGGGATTTTTAGGCTTCCAGCTGGCAAGTGATGGCGGTGGGGCACATCATGTTTACCGTACGGGGCTTGCCCATACTGTAAACAATATTGAGCTGGTAGATACACAAATGCTGGTACAGAACGGACGAGAAGTGTTTCGCTGGGCGGTCAGAACGGTTCCTTTAGGTGTGCAACAGCTGCTTGAAAAAGCGGAGGTAGGTCTGGAGGAAGTAGACTGGTTTATTCCCCACAGCGCTAATATGCGAATGATTGAGCCAATATGCGAGCGATTAAATTATCCGCTGGAGCAGGTGCTGCACAGTCTTGTGAATTTCGGGAATACTTCGGCTGCCACGATTCCTTTAGCACTTGATTTGGGCATCCGCGAGGGCAAGGTACAAAATGGACAAAAGATCCTGATGTATGGTTTTGGTGCCGGATTAACCCAGGCAGGACAATTGATTGAGTTGAATTTGGATCATCAGGTAGGGATACCTACTCCATATTAAGAGGTGGAGTTCGACCAGCTAGAGACCAATGAAGATAGATAACGAAACATTTTCGATAATCAATAAAAAGACAACGCCGTTTGCGGAAACCCGCTTACATAAGCCGTTGTCTTTTTTTGTTGATTAACTAAGTATTTAATTGACTGCCACAGGATTCACGCACAATAAGCACAGGCTCCACTACAAATGATCCACCGCCAGACTGATTGTTAATCAAGTCATAGAGCATATGGGCAGCGAGGATGCCAAGCCGTTCTTTGTTCTGGCGGATGGTCGACAGTTTTGGACTGGTATATTTACAGGCTTCAATGTCGTCACATCCGATAATGGCAATATCTTCAGGAACGCTGAGACCGTGTTCTTTCAAAGCCCGGATGGCTCCCAGAGCCAGCAAATCAGAAGCCGCAAAAATGGCTTTTGGTAAATTTCCGGCTTGAATTAATTGCTGCATAGCCGTATAACCGCTGGGCTCAAAGAAATCGTCGCCATGAACAAACCACTGACGGTTCAAAGTGAGGCCGAAGCTTTCAATAGCTTTGACATATCCGGATTCCCGCAGGTTAGAAATATCTGAATCCGCTGCACTTCCGATAAATCCAAGTTCTCTATAGCCAAGCAGATAAAAATGCTCCACGACCTTGGAAGAAACCTGAAAGTTATCTGACATCACAAAGCCGGATTTTTTGCCCTTTAGCTCAAGGTCGACCCCGATACAAGGAATACTGCTCATATCCAGATCGCGGATGGTAGGCTCCATCTTTTGTCCGGAAATAATGACACATCCATCCACATTAAAATGAACAGATCGAGCGAAATAATCGCCGCTGCTGATGAATTTCTCGTTGGAAAAGAAAATGAGATCGTAGCCCAGAACGCCCATCTGCTTTTTAAAAGAATTTAGCACTTCTACGAAAAAGGGATGTGTAAATTCGACATTAAGCTCGCCAGCAAAAATAACCCCGATCAGATTCGACTTCTTAGTTGCGAGTGTCTTGGCGGAGTTGGAAGGTGAATATCCGGTTTGTTCGATGATTTCCAAAACTCTTTGCTTGGTCTTTTCGGAAACATCACTGTAATTGTTCATAATTTTCGAAACAGTCGAGACAGAAACGCCGGCCATTTCGGCAATCATTTTGATATTCATAGTTAATAATGCCACCCTCCGCTAAATCGTTGAAATTTGAGAAAAAGACTGTTCTAGAGCGGTTATTTGCGAGTTATTATGAATAGGGTGAATGAAAATTCAATTATTTTCAGTCTATTATTATTGCCGAAACAAGTCAAATATATATTTCACTATGCAGATTTACTCCAAAATAATCTATGTAAAAAAATTCAAAATTACATCTTTACAAAAATAGAAAACTAAGCAACAATAGCATTGTCGAAACCGATTTCGATTTTTCGCTTGAATTACGAATATTACGAAATTCGAGGAGTGATGTTTAGGATGAAAAGGAATTTCACAGCAGCACTTGCTGCTATGCTCCTTGTCACCGGGCTGCTATCACCGGTTGGGAGCATGAATGCTTCAGCGGCAGAGGCGTTAAAGGAAAACTCACCTGATTCAGCGGCAACGAAAGTGGAAAATGAACCAATCAATGGATTGAAAGCGTTTACCGATGTATCTCCAAATCATTGGGCCGCAGGTCCATTACAGCGTTGGAGCACAAATGGGATCATAAGCGGATATGACGACGGGTCGTTTCGTCCGGGTAAGGAAGTCACGAAGGCAGAATTCGCAGCTATTATGAATCGTATATTTAATTATCAGGAGCAATCGGATAAGGTTCCCGCTGATGTCCAGACCACAGACTGGTATAAAAATGATATAGCCAAAGGGATTGCAGCTGGTTATTTAAGCAGTGATCAGAAGAACAATATTTATCCTTCAAAAGCACTTTCGCGCGCGGAGGCAGCGTTAGCATTGGAGAAAGTGTTTCGTTTCAATGCAGACAAAAGCAGTACAACAGCATTCACCGATCTGAACGGAGTCAGCGATGAAACCGCAAAAGCAATAGCCGTTCTATCGAGTGCAGGTTATGTAAAAGGTTATCCTGGAGGTTTGTTTAAGCCTGATGGTGGGATCACCCGTGCAGAGTTAGCTCAGTTGGCTGATCGAATGGTTTCGGGACTCCTCCTGAAATCAGGAGAGACTTCACTAGGAACAGTAAAGGGCAATGTAGTCATTAATCGGGCTGATGTGATTCTTAAAGACACGGTCATCCAAGGTAATCTTTATCTAACCGAGGGGATAGCTGAAGGGAATGCAAAGCTTGAAGGTGTAAAGGTAACAGGGACTACTTTTGTACGGGGAGGCGGCGAGCAAAGTATCGGCTTACACCATACTTCTCTTGGACTGCTTCAAGTAGCCAAGCCTAATGGTAAGGTTCGGATTTATGCCAGCGGGTCGACAGCTGTGGGTACTGTGCAGCTGCTATCTGGGTCAATCTTGGAAGAAAGCAGCGATCTTACCGGGGCAGGGTTTGGGGATGTTGAGATGGATGTCGTTCCTCACAATATTTCGCTTCGCGGAACATTTGGAGCGGTTCGTTCAGCAGACTCAGCAGTCAGCGGTTCTTTGTTAAGAATCCTTGGAACTGTCGGCAGCCTTACTCTGGGAAGTCCGACCCATTTAACATTGGAGAACAATTCACAAGTGGCGGCACTAATCCTATCTGCGAGCGCTGGAGCTACAGCAATTCAAGGCAGCGGAAGCGTAACCACAATAGATAACAAAGCCGATGGAGTGACGATTGGCGGTGTAGCAATGAAAAAAGGAAACACTGGCAAAACAACATTGCCAATAGCAAGCTCAGCGCCAAGCAGTTCGGGGAATGTAGGTCCAATAACGACGCCAAGCGCCACACCTGAAGCAACGGCGGCACCTACGGCCACTGCTACACCAACCGAAACACCAACAGCGACACCAACACCAACCGAAACACCGACACCGACACCGACACCGACACCAACACCGACACCAACACCAACACCAACACCAACACCAACACCAACACCAACACCAACACCAACACCAACGCCAACGCCAACGCCAACAGCCACACCGACACCAACACCAACAGCCACACCGACACCAACAGCCACACCAACACCAACACCAACACCAACACCAACGCCAACGCCAACGCCAACAGCCACACCGACACCAACACCAACAGCCACACCGACACCAACAGCCACACCAACACCAACACCAACACCAACACCAACACCAACACCAACGCCAACGCCAACGCCAACGCCAACAGCCACACCGACACCAACACCAACAGCCACACCGACACCAACAGCCACACCAACACCAACACCAACACCGACCACTGATCCGTGGACACTGGTGTGGGGGGATGAGTTTGATGATGGAGACATTGATGCTACAAAGTGGACCTATGACCTTGGAGATGGTTCGCAATACAACAATCCAGGTTGGGGAAACAATGAGAAGCAGTGGTATACCAACGATGAGAAGAATGTAAAGGAACAGGACGGTAACCTGATCATTACGGCCCACAAAGAAGAAAAAGCTGGCAAACAATATACTTCTACACGGATTAAGACTAAAGGGTTGTTTAGTAAAAAATATGGCAAATTTGAAATTCGGGCCAAAGCACCTACTGGAAAAGGGTACTGGCCGGCGATCTGGATGCTGCCGGAGAACGATGTGTACGGGACTTGGGCTGCTTCCGGTGAGCTTGATATTATGGAAGGCTGGGGCAGTCGTCCAAACACGGTAGCGGGGACGATTCATTACGGCGGTATGGCGCCGAACAATGTATACTCCGGCAAAGAGTATGTATTTCCGGATAACGCTACGATTGAGCAGTTCCATACGTACTCTATTGAGTGGGAGCCGGGCGAAATTCGCTGGTATGTGGATGGTGAATTATATTCGACCAAAAATGACTGGTATAGCATCAGCAATGGGCAGCCTGCCAATAATGTGTATCCAGCGCCGTTTAATCAGAAGTTCCACTTGCTGATGAATCTGGCCGTAGGCGGTAACTTTGATGGTGATCCGACTAGCGAAACCGTATTTCCAAAATCGATGGAGATCGATTACGTTAGAGTCTATGAGCTGACAGGTCGTGAGTACCGCGAGCCTATTCCAGTTACACTGGAGAAGGAAGCCTATCCAGAAGGCTCCAAGCTTGCACTGGCAGACGGCAACATGGTCTATAACAACAATTATTCGGAGCAGGTGCCGGGGGATGACGGTATGGGAATCCCGAATACCGCACATTGGGTACTTTATAAAGAAGCAGGGGCTGAAGCTACGGTTTCTACCGTTCCTATTGGGGAGCGCAATTATGTGAAGGTAGATATCAGCAGTGGTGGCGGCAATTTTTATTCGATTCAACCCCAAGCTATCGTATCTATAGCTAAAGGCAGGTTCTATAAACTCAGCTTCGATGCCAAAACCGATATGTCCCGCAGTATGAGCGTCCGGTTAACAGGTGGAGAATCTCGTGGATTTGCAGCGTATTCTCCATCGCTTAAGGTAGATCTAACTTCAGCGATGACCCATTACGAGACGATGTTTCAAATGAAGGAAAACTCAGATATTGCTGCACGCGTCGAGTTCAACGTGGGTACCAATACTTCACCGGTATGGTTTGGTAATGTCAGATTAGAAGAGATTGAGAATATTCAATTCCCGCATGATAGTGTGAAGGAACCGTTGGCCAACGGTAATCATCTGTACAATGGTACTTTCGATATTGGGGAACCCAATCGGATGAGTTATTGGCATATGGAAGCAACTGGTGGTGCCACGGTAGAATCAAGCGTTAATGACGCTGGCCAGTTAAAGCTGCAGATTGGCGGCAGTGAAAATGGTGAGGTTCGGTTACTTCAGAAGGGAATTCAGCTCATTCAAGGGCAGGACTATGAGGTTACGTTCAATGCTTCAGTCTCCTCTGCACGCACAGGAACGGTTCAACTACTAGGGAAAGACGGCAGTGTACAGGCAGAACAACCGGTTAACTTAAGCGAAGGTGAGCAAAAAATTAAAGCTACCTTTATCAATCTTGCAGGTGCAACCGATCATGAAGGACAATTCGTATTACTGTTAAACGGTGCTGCGGATACAGTCATTCTGGATAATTTCCAGATGCTGCGTACTAGCTTCTATTTTGATCCATCGCTAATATACTACCCACTCTTGAATGGTGAATTTAACTTTGGGTTTAGCGCCTGGGACCGCCTGTTGACAGAGCAGGGTGGTCAGAGCAGCGCTACGGTTGCAGATGGAGCAGCGAAATTTAGCATTACGAATACCGGCAGTCAGGCGTATTCTGTAATGTTGTTTCAGAACAACTTGAAAGCTGCTGCTGGAATGGATTATGTGGTTGAATTTGACGCCAGTTCAACCGTAATCCGCAAAATCGGGGTGAACGTAGAAAATGGTACGTATCAGGCCTCGTTCAGCAATATCGTGGAGGTAACGCCGGAGACGAATCATTACAGATTCGAATTCCGGCAAGGAAGCAAGGATACATTGTCTCTAAAATTCCTGCTTGGGAAGGTTGAGGGGATTAGTATTCCTCAAAACCATGATATTATCATTGACAATGTGAAATTTGAGATCAAAAATGCACCGGCCAAACCGCAGGAGCTGCTAAGCGACAGCAGCAATAACAGAGTTTCGCAGCCGATTGAGCTTACTTTTATCGACAATGCAAATTGGCGGAATCAAATCATGGCGGTAAAGGTTAACGGTACAACACTTAATGCAGAGCAGTACACTATTGAACCGGGAAAAATCACAATCGAAGCAGCAGTATTTCCGGCCGAAGGAAGTTATGCCATTACTGTTGAGGCTGAACATTATGTTACTGCAACTGTCACGCAGACTATTCTAGCTAATGATAACAATCTAGTCATCAATGGTTCGTTTGGCAGCGATAAGACGGGCTGGACTACCTGGTCCGGAGAAGGTGGCGTCTCCGCGTTTAATGTGAAGGATGGCGTAGCTGAAATCCTGATTACGTCGGCCGGATGGGAAGCGTGGCATACACAATTTTTCCAAGAGGGTATTCCACTGGAGGGCGGAAAAACGTATGAGGTGAGCTTCAAGGCGAAATCAACGGTTCCGCGGCAAATTGTGTTAGAATACTCCAATACTTCAGCTGCTTCCGCACAAGCTAAGTTTGATATTCGTGCGGATTGGGCTACTTATTCAGCACAATTTACGGTGTCGAACAGCAATCCGCTGAAGCTTAATTATCTGATCGGCAAAACGCTGGGCGCTGATCCTGCGGCTAACAGTACGCCGCATACGATTTCTTTTGACGATATTGTGGTCAGGGAGGTACAAGGGGGTCCACCAGTAATACCGCCAAGCGGTACGCTGGATAATGGAACCTTCGATGTAGATGCAACGGGCTGGAGCCAGTACTTTGACGGAATCGGATCTGCCTCTGTTCAAGAGGGGGAATTTGCTATCAACTTAACAGGTACCGGGCAAGCCCCTTTTAGCGCACAGGTGGATTACGAAAATCTGAAGCTTGTTCAGGGAAAAACGTACACCTTGAAGTTTAAAGCTCGTTCTACAGTAAACCGCAATATTCAGGTAGCTGTGGAGCATAAAGGCGGGGATTACACCAAATATATGGAAGCTGAGCTTGTAGCCTTGACCCAAAATATGGACGAATACAGCTACACATTTACGATGAATGGGGCAACAGACGCAGGTGTTCATCTGGTGTTTTTGCTAGGGCTTATAGATGGGAACGGTACGGAGACGAATAGTGAAATTAGCGCGGGCAGTACAATTTATTTGGATGATGTAAGCTTGATCGAAGGGTAAACGAAAAAAACGGCAGTGTTTTCCTTTTTACAGGAGCACTGTCGTTTTTTTTTTGTGTGTTTTTTGTGGGTTAGATTTAAGTTTCTTTAGGGATAAATTCAAAAATTTTGCCACTCTCAAAAGATTCTATTAGTTTCAGCAACCAGCGGTAGTAGTTAATGGATTCAGTTATTTTTTCTTCATCTGTATTTAAGAGCTGCATAAGTTTACTATCGTCACTATACTCTTTTTTCATATCGTTAATTTCTGCAAGTGATTTCGCTAGTGAGATCATATTACCTTCGACGGCTTTTCTCCATTTAATAGAGAAGTAATCACTGAAGTTCTGATGCCAGTCAGGCACAGTGGTGAACAAGTCTTTGCGCGTCCCTCTCCCCCATACTTTGTCGATCATTTTCAGATCTAGAAGGGTACGGACTCCCGTACTCATGGACGTTTTACTCATTCCCATTGTTTTGCTGAGTTCATCCAGTGTCACTGGACCTTGATTGAAGTACATATAACCGTATAAATGTCCAATAGACAAGGTAATGCCATACAGATCCATGTTTTTGCCGATAGAATCGATCACACGTTCACGGGCTTTACTAATCTTCTCTATTTGTTCGGGCGTAAGCCCTTCTAAATCGTTCATGATGTCCCTCCTGAGGAATAGGTCGATAGACTGCAACCTTATACAATGTATTGTAATCAAATCCCCCTCCATAAGTAAAGAATTCATGAAGAAAGGAATTTGGCGTAAAACAGAGTATTCCATACATAAAGTTCGTAAAGTTAAAACTGTACACTAAATTTTATCCGTATATGGTGTTTGCATGAATTTTCAATAGTCCGGTAAACTACTATAAGTGAACTAAACCCGGATAACATTTCGGGAGAAGGAGGACGGCATGGCTATTATAGAGGTGAAACAACTAACCAAAGTATTCGGTCATGATGCGGGACGCGCGATTCCTTTATTAGAGCAAGGGATGTCGAAGGAAAAAATTGCTCAGGAATTGAAGTTGACAGTCGGAGTCAACAAAGCCGAATTCAGCATTGAAGAAGGAGAAATATTCGTCATTATGGGTTTGTCCGGCAGCGGTAAGTCGACGCTGGTTCGTTTGTTGAACCGCTTGATTGAGCCTACAGGGGGGCAAGTTCTTTTTAAAGGGAAAGATGTTGTGAAAATGAATCCGGAGCAGCTGCGCCAATTCAGACGGAAGAACATCGGTATGGTGTTTCAGAAGTTCGCATTATTTCCACATCGAAGCGTACTGGAGAATGCAGCATACGGACTTGAAGTTCAGGGCGTAGATAAAAAGAAAAGAACTGAACTGGCAACGGAAGCTTTGCATCTGGTAGGTCTGAAAGGTTGGGAGAATCATCGTCCTGATCAACTCAGTGGAGGGATGCAGCAGCGTGTTGGACTGGCACGGGGCCTTGCCAACGACCCGGATATCCTGCTTATGGATGAGGCTTTTAGTGCACTGGATCCGCTTATTCGTAAAGACATGCAGCAAGAGCTGCTGGAATTACAGGCCAGAGTGAAGAAAACCATCGTGTTCATCACTCATGATCTAGACGAAGCTTTGCGGATTGGAGATCGGATCGCACTGATGAAGGACGGAGTCATTGTGCAAATTGGTACACCGGAAGAAATCCTCATCCAACCTGCCAATAAATATGTAGAGCGATTCGTGGAGGATGTGGACTTGTCCAAGGTGTTGACTGCAGCTCATGTAATGCGTCAGCCGGAAACAGTCAGACCTGAACGCGGGCCTCGGGTAGCGCTTCAATTAATGCGTGACAGTGGTATATTCAGTCTATATGTAGTGGACAAGGAAAATAAGCTTCTGGGTGTTATTACAGCTGAGGATGCCCTTAAGGCACTGAATGATAATAAATCTATTCTGGAAGTAACGCGGAGAGAAATCCCACGTGTACAACCGGAAACGCTACTCAATGATTTCTTTGAATTAATATCTGAGACACATTTGCCTGTAGCCGTCGTAGATGAAGCGGATAAATTGAAGGGTATTGTGATTAAAGGAGCCGTTCTTTCCGCACTCGCCGGCAACGCGGTACCGGAAGGAGGATTATAATGGACATTCCTAAACTGCCTTTGGGAAAGGCACTCGAGTGGTTGGAAAATTGGCTGACGACTTATTGTGGGCCCCTGTTTGACTTCATCCATTCGATTATCGGTGGTATGGTGGCTGGCATTGAAAATGCACTTACCTTCCTGCCAGCACTAGTACTTATCGTGATTATTGCAGCTTTGTCTTATTGGATCGGTAAATGGCGCATGGCACTATTTGCGGTCATTGGGCTGCTTCTGATTGATAATCTTGGATTATGGGGACCTTCTATGCAGTCCTTGGCCCTTGTTCTAACCGCCTCGATATTGGCTGTAGTAATTGGTGTGCCGATTGGTATTTTATGTGCGCAGAGAAATACCGTTAGAAATATAGTTACGCCTATTTTGGACTTTATGCAGACGATGCCGGCTTTTGTATATTTATTGCCAGCGGTATCCTTTTTCTCACTGGGCGTAGTTCCAGGGGTTATAGCTTCGATTATTTTTGCAATTCCGCCAACGATTCGCTTGACCAATCTCGGAATTCGTCAGGTTTCGGAGGAACTGGTGGAGGCAGCAGATGCTTTCGGATCGACACCTACTCAGAAATTAGTTAAATTGCAGCTTCCAATCGCTTTACCAACAATTATGGCAGGTGTGAACCAGACAATTATGTTGTCACTGTCAATGGTTGTTATCTCATCGATGATTGGTGCACAGGGCGTGGGTGCCTATGTATACCGTGCGGTATCACAGGCTAAGACAGGAGACGGATTCGAAGCAGGGATTGCGATCGTTATTATTGCCATTCTGCTGGACCGTTTGACACAGAACGCACTAAAACCAAAACAAAGATAGGAGTTTTAAATAAATGAAGAAGAAAAATATAGGGGTATTCCTGTTAGTTATTATGATGATTGCTGTTATTGCTGGATGTTCTTCATCAAGTCAAGAGAAGGTAAAATTAGCATATGTAGCATGGGATTCGGAAATTGCGAGTACTTATGTAGTAAAGGAAGTACTTGAAACTAAGCTTGGAGCTACCGTTGAAATGCTGCAGGTAGATGCTGGCCCAATGTGGGCTGGGGTTGCAGACGGTAGTGCGGATGGAATGGTTGCAGCTTGGCTGCCAAGCACCCATGCGGCTTATCTAGAAAAGTATGGTGCAAAAATTGAAGATTTGGGTGCGAATCTAAACGGAACTAAGGTTGGCTTGGCTGTTCCAGCCTATATGGATATTAATTCTATTGAAGACTTGAAGAACAGTGATATGGCAGCAAAGCTGAACAATCGCATTATCGGCATTGAGCCAGGTGCTGGCATTATGACAACCACAGAAAAGGCTATTGCGGAATATGATCTTAGCGATTACACACTTCTTGAAAGCTCATCTGCAGCGATGGCTCAGGAACTGCAAAAGGCTTATGACAACAACGAGCCAATCGTTGTTACAGGTTGGACACCACACTGGATGTTCGCCAATATGGATCTGAAGTATCTGGAAGATCCAAAAGGGGTTTATGGTGCGGACGAACAGATCCACACGATGGTCCGCCAAGGTCTGAAAGATGACATGCCGAATGTCTACAAATTCCTGGATCAATTCGAATGGACAGCGGAAGATATGGCTAAAGTAATGATTGAGGTTCAGGGTGGTAAGTCACCAGAAGAAGCCGCTAAAACTTGGGTTGAGAGCAATCCGGATAAAGTGAATGCTTGGGTTGCAGGTATAGAATTGTAAGTAAATTAAAAACTGTGTTATGATGTGAAGAATAAATGGAAACAAAAATGTAACTTGTACGCTAACTACTGTTCTTTACACATTACACTTCATAAGCAAGCTCATTCAATAAAACACCCCGTAAGGGGTGTTTTTCTTGGGAATATAAGCAAAGTATTACAAGCTCTTAATGTACTGTGCTTATATTTCAATAAGAATGGATACCTAGTTTACACACTTAGACTTATGCTTTGTCAAAGTAAATCAGGAGGCAGCTGCTGCAAGGAGTCAAGAGAGGAGACTGCTTCATGACAGAGACCATAAATACCTGGATTGATTGGCTGCTGCAAACGCTGGGCCTTAGCGGGCCATCTATTTTATTCGTGACCATCCCGCTCGCACTTTTGCAGAGTATATTAGGATTTTTTCCATTCGTAATTTTGATCGTGCTGCATGTCTCTGTTTTTAACGTAATTGGAGGCATGCTGATCAGTTGGCTGGCCTGCAATCTAGGCGGAATACTGATGTATTTTCTTATTCGGAGATATCTGTATAACTGGTTTGACCGAAAATGGAGAACCAAACTGAAGCGCTATGATAAATGGCAACGTTACTTGGATCGATACGGGATTTGGACGCTGGTACTATTGCGTACGATTCCGATTATTCCGAACAATGTAATCAATTTCATGTCTGCTGTTTCACCGATTAAAGCCTCATCCTTTATATGGGGAACCGTGCTTGGTAATTTATCTTATATATGGTTATTCGGTACGATTGGATCAACTTTAATTGTTCCGCGTGAAGAATGGAATGGTTATCTTACCTGGTATGCGGTGTTTATTGCTATTCTCATTGGCATCTTTATTCGGCGTCATTGGGACCATTTGCAGGAGGATAAGCGGAGCAGAATGCACTAATATCATATTCCCAGTTGATGATCTAAAGGATGAAGAACGTTTCTTCAGGCGTAGTTTGCCGGAGGGAACGTTCTTCTTTTTTGCCCTCTTAGCGAATACCTTAAATTAAGTGGAGGTGGCTTGACCTCTGCGTAAGGCGGGAGGGACTATTGCAATGGGCAGATTGAAAAAATGGGGGAACCGAAGGCTGAGAATACCTGATCTAGGCCATTTTCGGCTGCCAAAAATAAATGGGGACACGAATCGGAGATTCTCAGCAAGAAGCTCCGCATTCAAGTCAAAACCCAGCCGGGCAGCGGTTAGGCCGCAGCGTACGCGCTTTGAAGCCAAACGTAGCAAAGGCCGCTTTAGGTTATCCAGCCGGCCAGAGAGTAAGGTAACGGTTGCAGGCGGAAAAACACATAAGCCAAGAAGCCGACGCAAATTTTGGCTGATAGCATCTTTAGTAATACTTGTGCTGGTGCTGCAGTCACTTCGCTATGTGGAGCTGCATATGAAGCCGCCCATCCTGCATTTAGCACAAATACGTGTGAAGCAAATCGCTACGGAATCGATTAATAAGGCGATTACCTCTCAGGTTGCGAATGGAGGGAATGCGGAAGAGCTAATTGATTGGAAGACGGATAAGAACGGGAAAATATCAGGGTTCATGCTCAACTACGCGGAGCATATGCGTATTACTTCGCAAGCGGCACAGGTCATTCAGTCTACGCTGCAGGAATTGCATAATCGAACAGAATATATTCCGCTGGGGCAGGCGCTGGGCAGTCCCCTTATCGCTTCTTATGGACCCGATATTCCGATCAAGATTGAACCACAAGGTGCGGTTAAGGTTGAACTCAGTACTCGCCAGCAAAACGCTGGGATCAATATGATTCTGGTCGAGGTATATATTCATATTGTGACAGAGGTTGCAGTCGTCATTCCTTTTGATATGGAGCCGCAGGTAGTGGATACAGAAATTCCTGTGTCTTATCTGATGGTTGTTGGAGATGTACCTATGTATTACTACGATAATCAAGGTCAACCTGTGGGGGCGAACGGCAGCAGTGCTCCGGGAATTGCTATTCCTGCTCCAGCTGTAGGTGGGGATAAGAGTGGAGCAGTGGATCAGGGTAAGGATACCTCCAGCAACAGTCAGAAAGATAACAACCCGTCTCCAGCGGCAACTGATCCCGCGAGTACGGGTGCAGACCATACGGAAGAAGATAAAGGAGCGGGCGGAGGAAATTAAGGGGATATCACGCTTCAGCGCTCATAGACTATAGGTAGAACAGCTTTAATAAATGGAGCGTGAATCCTAATGTCGCAAGAATCTCTGAATGTGGAACGCTTGGCGGGAAGGTATGGGTTCTTGGAACGCACGGGACTACTTCCACTGCCGAGTATAGATGGGATCACCCTTGTAGTTGAGCTAAGCCGCCCGGATTGTGCCGCGGCTTGCTTACCCTTGCTGCTGCTCCATTCTGGAGAGTCTGTGCGCATTATTGCTGTGGCAATGACTCCTGATTTTTCTATGGATACATTAGCCGGACAGTTCTCACAGGAGCAGTCGATTCTCTTTGTTCCTTATGAGAAAGAGGAGTACATGCCTAACCAGGCTCTGGCACAGATCGAAACCAGTTTCGCGGTTTTACTTGAAGATTCGACCATGGTATCGTCTGGCTGGCTAAATGAGCTATTGTGGGTTCCTTTTGATGACGCTTCTGTTAAGGTGGTTGCCCCTCGCTCTTCAACCGAAAGAGGGGAAGGGAAGAAACGTCTTCACTTCGGCACCTATGATGAGTTTGCTGCGCATGTGAGCTATAGTCTTAGCCGGCACCAAGGAGAATGGCGAGAGATGGATGTACTAACGGGTTCTTGCCTCCTGTTCTCTAAAGAGCTGCTTCAGCGTATTGGAGGGTTGGACACCTCGCTTCATGCGCGGCCTCTTATGATTGCCGATTGGTGTCTTCGAGCGCGGCAGTCTGGAGCTAAGCTGGCGCTAAGTGATGCTGTGTATGTCCATGCTATACATTCACTTGATAGAGGCCAGAGTAGGCTGAACGGACCAACACTTGCGGATGGCTGGCGGGCGTACAGTACAAAATGGGCGCTGCAAGATGTCTTAGAAGACGAAGAACATCTTGTACCGCAGAATGGATTCTTACAATCAACACAACCTGTTATTCCACTCGGTAAGGCAACCTTGGCAACGCCATTAGTGACTGCGATTGTTTATTGTGAAGAGGATGGGAATGGGGACCATCTTCCGCAGGAATGGGCAGCTACACAGGAGCAGCAGAGCTACAAGAATATTCGGTGGATCTGGATCAAGGACAGCTGGATGAACACAGCTTCCGGCTTGCCAGTAAATGAACAGGATGTAGTGATTACAGTTCGTGGTCAAGAGGCTTGGCTGGGGGCTTTGAAGAATGCATCTGCATTATTTGAGAGTGAGATAACTGTGTATTTATCAGACTCTATCAGGTATGAGAAATATTACGTTGAACGGGTAGTGAAGGCGATCACCCAAGGTTCCGCGGATCTGATCGTTAGTTTATCTACGGATATGGACGAAGAGGTGGGGCATTTGCTTAAGGGAGACCCTTCGGGAATTGTTTTTCCGCTAGAGCGAGTTGCTCATAAAGGCGGGAATGTGCCTGGAGTGATTACCTGTAAGGCGTCCACTTCGCACCAATTGCAGCTTCACCCTGAAGCTTCACTAACTATAGGTTATGTGGGGGATTTGTCCGAACCGCAGGGGAAGAAGGCAGATAGCAGCAGGGGCAGGGAGGCGCACTCATGAAATATTTAATTCTGAGCAGAGGCTCCTGGGAGGAATACGAATATAAAAGACTGTTGGATCTTCTTCCCGAGCGGGAAGAGGTTTGTTTTGCCGGAAGAATGACTCTTGAGCAGCAGATTAACAACCAGATCAAGCCGGTAATGATCGCGGATATTCATACTCTCAAGGCGAGGGAGTACACATTTCTGGTCTCCTCTCCTTATTGGCTGCCCGAGGTTCTTTCTTTGCAAGCAGGATATATAGTGGCTTTGTTAGAGGGCTGTCCGGAAGAAGAAAATAAGGTCTTATGGGATAAATACAGCGGCTTGCTTGGAGCAAAGGCTGATCTAGTAGGAACCCGGTCAGAACGGATCTATCTGGAGCAGAGCTTGTGCAGGGAGAGTGTTATTTATCTCGACGGGGATCAGCAGGAATCCTATGGAGTTGTATTTCAGCGCGAGCGGATTTATTTTCTGACAGATTATGAAGTGTTGTGGAGTAAGGCGATTGAGAACTTATGGCAGGAGGAGCCCCTCCTTGCTACGGACTGGTTTAGGATTCAACTACAGCTTAGGGCTGATTATTATACCTCAATGTGCGCCAAGCTGCCCAGCCAGCCTGTTGTACATTATTTGGCAGCATCTTATTTGTATTTGCTTGGGGACTCCACAGCGAATCGATATCTGGCGCAATCCTTTGAGTTAATGGTGTTGTATGAATATTTGGATTGCCTTATTTCACACTTCCGTTTTTTTTCTGCAATAGAAGCCAAGACAGGGAATCTGGAAACGGCAGTCCGCCAATTTGCGATTACAGCATTTACCGCAGAGGAGAAGCAAGCAGTAGAAAGGATGGAGGGCTGGCTCCATTCCGGGCAGGATGAACTGGTTCGCGCGGAGTTGTTCCACCTGAATGAGGATGAGGCAGCGGCGGTTAGAATTTTAAGTCCGCTAACTTCTTCCGAGACAAAAGCGTTGCTGGTGCAAAATTATGTGCGGACTTTTCAATGGGAAAAGGCAATAGAGCTGCAACATGAGCAAGAAAATGTGGATGAAGCCATGGAAGGCACCATACACTTGCTGTATGGCAGGCGGCACGAGGCCATCCGCAGCTTTTTAAATGCGGGAGGGCAAGACAATCAGGCATGGCCACTTTTGTCAGAGATGGCAGATCTCGAAGAGGCTGTAAGACGATTGAGAAGGAGAGTGGAGGATGAGTAGTCATAGAGGGCCACTCCGCAAAATGTCAGGCAACCGTCTGACCGCTATAATGCAGGTTAGGAACGAAGCCGGAAGGTATTTGGAGCAGGTGCTGGAGGAATTAAGTGAGTTCGTGGATGATATTGTGATCGTGGATGATGGTAGTACAGATAATACGGCTCAGTTATGTCTCTCTTTTGCCAAAGTTAAGAAGCTCGTAACCCTGCAAAGCTCTTTGTTTAACCGTGAATGGGAGCTGCGGCAAACATTGTGGGAGCTGGCGGTATCTACGAATCCGGATTGGCTGCTGTCTGTGGACGCCGATGAGTTCTATGAAGAGTCTGCTAAACGGGAGATGAGGCGACTCATCGATCAGGATGTGTATGACTGGGTATCCTTCCGATTATTTGATTTTTGGGGCGGCACCACACATTACCGTGAAGATGAGCATTGGAATATCCACACGAAACATACCCGTACACTAGTCCGCTATTTGCCGAACTTTCATTATTTTTTTCCGAAAATGGATCATCATGTGCCAAGACTTCCGCTCTCTTATTCGGTATTGCCGGGTTTTCTTACCGAGCTGCGTGTGAAACATTATGGTTGGGCGATATCCCCTGAGGAGCTTCGGCGAAAATACTCGCGTTACCTGGAGCTTGATCCAGAGGGGTGCTGGGGTAGTCTGGAGCAGTACAAATCTATCCTTGATGAGCAGCCCCATCTGGTAGAATGGCAAGAGGAGCATTGAAATCCGCATCTGCCCTGCCAACCGGCTAAGTCCGGCTGGCAGATCTCAGAAGCAGCGCAGAAGAGATATGAGCTGACGGTATCCCTTGCGGATAAACTTCTGCTGCGAGCAGCAGCTTGTAATAAGCGAGGCTCACGGCTGCGGTAGCCCCCCCGACTCTACGCAAAGCGGCTTCATCCTCTACATGAAGGATGGGCATCTCTCTGCAGGAGTAGGCTATCGCAGCGTATAATTGCCACTCGGTACAGTCCGCAGGCGTTTGATATTGAGGAGGCTTGCTAACATAAATAGAGCACCATTGTTTTTTTATGGAGGTGGGGGCTTCGAGTAAACCGTAAAGTAAGGGCTGCGGCAGACTGGACCATTGAAAGGAAGAACCTTGCGAATGCCGATAAAGTGCTAATAAACTATTCCAAGCACCAGTCTGAAGCAGCAATTGTGCTGCATAGTTGAGATCCGAAAGATCAGCTTTAAGCCTATAATTCCCCGCTAAAAGATGATGGATCGATAAAATCCCCGGTCTGTAAGGCAATAGACAGACAAGCCAGCGCATGGCAGACTCAGTATCTCCAATACGGCAAGAGAAAGCCCACAGGTAGCCAAGTACAAAGGATCGGTTGGAAAGATGGGAAGGATCATGAAGCAGCTGTTCAAGCGGTGCGAGTGTCTGAAGATGTTCTGGTTGATTGTTTATTTCCAGAATCGCCTGCAATGCAACCTGAACAGATAAGGGTAACTGGCTGGCTGTAGAAAGCTCAGCTTGCCATTCCGGATCGCGGGCATTGAGCGCTGCGGGCAGAAGATAACTCAAAGTATCAGGGGATAAAGAGTGCAGATGGTTGTGGGTCAATGCTCGTAGTTGTGCCTTCCCTCCAGATAGAAGGCTTAGTGGGACGAGTTCTCTCCACGCCTCGCTATAATCAGGCTTATGTTGTATGGAAGCCTCGTAATGTCTCCACGCATCCGGGTATTGGTATAACTTCTCACACACTCTCCCGGCTAGTAGTTCTGTTCGATACGTTCCACTGCCCGAGGAAGAAGGGTATTTATGTGCTGTATTCCCGCTCTGAAGTGCTTGCTCCAAGTAGTGCTTGGCTGAGCTGAGCTTCCCTTGTTCCAGTAACAGGAGGGCATAGCTTTCTAATAAATCCGTGAAATCGGGAAAAAGAACGCTCCCCGTACGAAAAACTTCCTCAGCTTCCTGCTTTCGGCCACATAGTTGTAAGGCGTAAGCCGTCTTAAGGTAAATATCTGAGACATAACCGGAAGGGGCTGGAGTGGAGGTGAGCAGCGGAAGGAGGATCTCTGCCGCTTCTTTATATTGTCCCTGCTGATAATACTCTGCCCCTAACGCATAACGAAGAAAAAGATGGTTCGGTTGAAGCCGCAGACCGTTGTTGATAAGTGCTAAATTGCGGTTATATTTATTTTTACGCATCAATTCATCTTCTAAATATCCGTAGTGCAAAATACGCAAATCTGCATAAGCGATCTCCCCCGCTGGAAGCTCCCAAATGCTGCTGGCAATCTCCTCATGAATACTTCCGCGAAAAATAATTCTTTTGTCATTTCTGAATAATCGACAGACATGATCTGTAACAAAATCCGCTTCAGGTATATCACCGACATAGTGGATAATGGGCAGCCAATACCCATGAATATACTCGGCACCAAGCAAGGGCTGGAGCAGATTCTCACTCCAATGATCCACAGCCTCATCGGCATCCAGTACCAGAACCCAAGCAGAAGTTGCATACTCTAGGCTTATATTCCGAGCTTTGGTAAAATCATTTTCCCAAGGAATGTCGATAATCTTTGCACCGAACCTCTGAGCGATTTCTTTACTGTTATCCTCTGAACCTGTATCCGCAATGATAATCTCAGATACTAGCCCGCACACAGAGGATAAGCATTTCTCCAGATGGTTTGCCTCGTTCTTAATGATCATGCAAAGTGTAATATCCGGTGTGGTCATAGGAATACGTCCTTCCTAATCTGAAACTCTGGGCAGTGGAAGTGCGAGCCGCACTCTTTTAGCCGCTGGAGAATAGGGGGTTGAAGAAGAGAGGGAGGCAAGCAGACGATCCGCCAACAAAAGCTCCGAACGCCCTGGGTGATAGGCTGGGTTGAATAACGAGTCATTAGCTGAGGGCTGCCCTGTGGTCTTCATCAGCTGTTTTGCTGCCTTATCACATCCCTCAATCTGCAATAAATCTAAGAGAAGTCCGCTTTTAGCAGCTGTGTATTCGGGTAGATGAGCGTGAAGCCAGCCCGAAATTTCATTTTCGCGCTCAGCACATTTTAAGGCTCGGATCAGTCGGGTTATAATGGGCGTTGGATCGGGATGAAGCTGAGCAGCTTTGGTATAACAGGCACAGGCCTCGGTCTGATCGCCTATTTCTTCGCATAACTGTCCCAGCAAATAAAATGTCAAATAAGATCCGAATCCAGACTCGGTATGGTAACCGGAAGGGGCTTCTCCAATGACTAAGGCTTGCAGCAATGCTGTTTTGGCCTCAGCTAGGGCTCCCATTTGAAACAGCAGCACACCTTTGATATGAGCCAAGTCAGGATAATCTGGATGTAGGGTTATCCCTAAGTCGCAAGCTTCCAGCGCCGCGTTGAAATCTTTTAATTCTGCCAGGCAGCGGATTTGATATTTGTGCAGCAGATGAACGTAACTTGTGTCGGGCGGAGCTTCGTTAAGTGATCTTTTGATATGCTCTAGAGCCGGTTGATATTCACTAAGCCGCATATATTCAACAGCCATATTGAAATGGTGAAAGGGGTCATTGGGATTTAACTTTAGCTGTTCCTTGAGCAGCTCTACATTTCGTTTGATCTTATCTTTTTTTGCTACTACGCCGTCTGCATAACCGTAATGATGGATGACTACGGTGCTTAAATGCATAGCTGCTTTGGGTGTAGCTTTTACGATCGTTTCTGCAATCTGTTCGTGGATGATGCCGCTGAAACGGTACTGCGGGCGGTTACGGAATAGGCGGATAATCGGATTAACAGTAATGGTCTGTGAAGCTGCGGTTAAACCTTTATGATTATGAATGCGCAGAAAAAAAGCTTCATACTCCAAATGCTCCGCACACAGCAACAGCTCCCCCTTACTTTTCGCATCCAGTTCCTCGTCTCCATCCAGAATGAGAATCCATTGTCCGCGGGCTTGCTGAAGACCCGCGTTGCGGGCAGCGGCAAAATCGCCATTCCAAGGATGGTGAACAACTTTAGCTCCAAAGCTTAGAGCAATTTGTAGCGTGGAGTCAGTAGAGCCAGTATCGACTACAATGATCTCGTCGGCGACACCACGTACGCTTTTTAAACATTGGCTTAAGCTATCTGCTTCGTTCTTAACGATCATGCATAGCGAAATCAGAGGTTTTTGGCTTGGCATGTTCATTTGGCTGCCCTCCCCTCGCTCTGGCGGAAGCTCCACTGTGTGTGCCACGGTGTACGATTTAGTAAAAAGATGGATTTATGGATGGCACCAATATCCGTTTGCAGTGGACCGTGGACGTTAGCTGCATCCAAGCTGTTCAGAGCATCCTCCATGCTAAGCTTCGCTTGCTGAAGGTAACAGAGTGCTAAACCCACTCGGGCAGCCTCATGCTCAGGCATTTGCTCCAGCGCTTGTTGAAACCATTCACTGGCTTCCGTGTAATGCCCCTTGTCAAAGACCATCTCACCTATATAAAAAAGAACCTTCGCATCAGCCGCTTGATCGCTAACTAACCTGATAAAATGCTCGCCTGCCTCATTCCTATTCCCTTCTTTATATAATGCTGCGGCTAATTCAGACCGAAAGGTAGGGAACAAATTTACCAAAGCTTCGCTTAACGCGGGCTGGTGTAGTTTTACTGATTGTTCGATCAAATCTGAAATGAATGAGGAATGTAATGTTAATGGATCTACCTCTGCTTCAACGGGATCTACCTTTTGTTGCTGGTGGCACTTCTGAATGTATTGCAGTCCGAAACGAAGTTCGTCTGGTACATAGGTTAGCAGGTCATTGTGGAATTCTCCAAAAAGCGACCAAGAGCAAATAGCCCAGAGGGTAGCCCACTTTTTCAGATATTCTAAATCATGGTTATCTTGCGTAGCTAAGGAGGCCATTTGTCTTATCGTTGTATAGGCGTCTTCCAGCTTGCCGGTAATGATGAGCGAAGAGATCATCCAATTTGCCGTCTCTAATTCCAAGGGAAAAGTGTCTCGGGATAAGTTATTGATGGCCTCATTAGCATTTATCGCAAATAAACTGTCAATAATCGCAGCTCGTTGGGCAGCATTAGTTGGGGGGACGAGTTGTATCAGCAAGGTGGCAATCTCCTCATCGGTTACAGCTAAGCGTTGAAAAGCAGAAGCTATTCCCTGCAAGGCAGGCCTATATAAAGAGTGGTGTTGAAGCGCACGGTGGTAGAATCTCGCAGCGTCCTCCTGAAGCTCAAGCCGCTCTGAGATTAATCCTAGTCGATAAAGTGGGCGGAAGGTGTTCATCCCTTGCTCAGATACATATTTTTGATTAACCTGATCTCCAGAAATGGATGCTGCACGCTGATAAGCTTGAAAAGCACGTTCTAACAAACCTTGACTCTCCAAAGATTGGCCTAATAAAAAATGCAGGTCAGGGTAATCCTCATAACGCTCCAATTCAGGCAACAGCAAGGGATCTATGATATTGGTTTTTCCTTGAGTCAGATAAATTTTACAGAGATCTCTAATCATCGTAGGACGGTAGGAAGCTTCAAGTGGCACATGGTGAAGGGTCTGGCGAAGTAATGTCTCTGCTTCCAGAAGACGACCGTCCTGACAGCAGGTGACTGCTAAATTATACGAGTGAAAAGGATCTTCCGGTTGTTCGGCTAAAGCGAGTCGCAGCAGCTGTTCATTGCGTTTGATTTTATTTTTTCGTGCCATGATTTCCGGCATATATCCGAAGTGTTCAATCTCAATATCACTATGCTCAATCGCCGAGATGTTATGTGATTTAAGGATTGCAGCGTCAATTCCTTCATGAATTCTTCCGCTATATCGATAACCCTGTCCATTTCGGAATAAACGAACCGCACTGTGCTTTACCTTATCTTCAGGCCGAACGCCAAGCCAATTATCAATGTGTACTGTAAAAGCCTGAGCTTGCGTGTTTTGCAGGAGGCTGCGGAGTTCCGGAAGTGGAGTTTGTAGGCGTTCATCGGCATCAAGGACTAGAATCCAATCGGTATCCGCCTGATCGAGACCTTCGTTACGTGCTGCAGCAAAGTTTTCTGTCCATTCCCGTTGGAATACTCTAGCCCCGTGCGCTTGGGAAATAGCTATGGATTCGTCAGTAGAGCCTGTATCTATGACCACAATCTCGTCAACACCTGCTACGCTTGTGAAACAGTGGGGCAGAAGATCAGCTTCATTGTTAACGATGAGGTGGACGCCAAGCGTAATATTGTTCACGTTGTTTCCTCCTTGTTACATATGTAGAAGTAGAAATCAGCTTTTGCTATCAAAAGAAAAAGCACATGGATATCCATGCACTCTTTCGTTACAACATATGATGGGCATCTGCATTACGTTCCCTGCGCGTTGAAACTTACATTGATTGTTGAGGCGGCTCCTGCATTCGTTGATTGATAGGATAAGCGTGTATATTTCAGGAATCTTGCCGGAACTATGACATCGATAGAACCTGCTGCTAAAGGATTATCTCCTGTGGTATCGACGAAATAGTTCGTTCCGTCAGCACTGATTTCAACTCGTGTGTTGACTGGGTTAGCTCCAGTGTTATTGATGAAAAAGGAATAGGTCCCCAATACGCTCGTAGTCACTGCTGGCAGTGGAGTATAGGCATTAGCAGTTGCAATACCCGTCGTCGTCTGTTCGATAAAGCTGCGTTGTGAAATAGAGGTCACACTACTGAGTGTACCGGCTGTGATGGTGGCTCCGAGCACGCTGGTAATGGTGCCGTTTAAGAGGTTGGTGACCGTACCTGCAGAAGACAAAGTACCAGCTGTGATGGTGGCTCCAAGTACGTTAGTAATCGTGCCATCGAGAATGTTAGTAATGGTACCTGCTGAGGACAGAGTACCCGCAGTGATCGTAGCTCCGAGCACGCTGGTAATGGTCCCGTTTAAGAGGTTGGTGACCGTACCTGCGGAAGACAAAGTACCAGCCGTAATGGTGGCTCCGAGCACGCTGGTAATGGTCCCGTTTAAGAGATTGGTTACCGTACCAGCCGAAGACAAAGTACCGGCAGTGATGGTAGCTCCAAGTACGTTAGTAATCGTGCCATCGAGAATGTTAGTAATGGTACCTGCGGAAGACAAGGTACCCGCAGTGATTGTAGCTCCTAGCACACTAGTAATGGTCCCATTAAGGATATTGGTAACTGTTCCTGCTGAGGACAAAGTACCAGCGGTAATGGTTGCGCCTAGTACACTAGTAATAGTCCCGGCAGTGATCGTAGCTCCCAGCACGCTGGTAATCGTGCCATCGAGAATGTTAGTAATGGTTCCTGCGGAGGACAAGGTACCAGCCGTAATCGTAGCTCCCAGCACGCTGGTAATCGTGCCATCGAGAATGTTAGTAATGGTTCCTGCGGAGGACAAAGTACCAGCTGTGATGGTAGCTCCGAGTACGCTAGCAATAGTCCCGTTAAGAATGTTGGTAACCGTACCTGCGGAAGATAAGGTACCCGCTGTGATGGTAGCCCCGAGTACGCTAGTGATAGTCCCGTTAAGAATGTTAGTAACTGTTCCTGCGGAAGACAAGGTACCCGCTGTGATGGTAGCCCCGAGTACGCTAGTGATAGTCCCGTTAAGAATGTTAGTAACTGTTCCTGCTGAGGACAAAGTACCCGCAGTGATGGTAGCTCCGAGTATATTGGAAATCGTACCATCTAGGATAATTGTCGTTAGATTTCCGCCTGGATCTGTAGTAAGCGGATGATCAATCAGCGAGGCATCCCGGCCAAAAATAAGCGTTCGTAGATTATCGGGATTAGCTTGAAAAGAGCTGTAGTTAGGCAAAATTCCTCGTCCCTCTCTTATAAAATTGTTAACTCATACCTATAGACTGGGCTTGGACGTATACATCAATTTTGCCTAAACCCGTTGACTGTTGCGTGGAGGCGGATATCCGAGTCCACTTTAAAAATCTGCTTGGCACTAGCACCTTCATTTCTTTTGCGGCCACGATCTCTTCTGAATCTATAAAAGAATCAAGACTGTTCGGACTAATCTCCAAGCGGACGCTAACAGGGTGGTCTCCTTGGTTCATAACTGCGTAAGAGATCATCGTTTTAGTTCCGCTTTTTTGCCAAGGCAGAGGCGAAATGGAGCTGGACACGGGGAATCCGATAAATTGATGCTCGGAAAATAAAGGACTGATCGTGACCTTACGGCGCTTTCTTCGACCATTTGGAGGTGGAAAAGGTTGCGGATTTCTAGAGCGATTCCCCTGTTTTTTTGTGTGTTTTATTTTGCTGCGCTTTTCTAGTTCCAGACCGTTATGGATTTCATTCACCTCCTACGGGTTTTCTGGAACCCTATCCATAAAAGGACCCTAACCGTCGTTTGAGCCCTGAGCATCAATAAACCGCAGTCCAATAAGCCGCGAACCGTTAGGGACAATCCTTAGCCATTCGAATGGTGATAATAATATATGGTGAAAAATAAGAGGTGATTGGGCTGCAAAAGCAAAAATACGCACCTTCCCAAACAACCTGCTACTTAGAGCGGCATAAAATAAGATAAGCTCAAGTACGGGGAGGATAGCGCATGCCAAACGATTCAGTATTTAATCAGAGTAGCCAGCCACTCTTTACAGAACAAGTCAACACGTATGTTGCACCTGGTATAGATTCAGCTCCGGAGGGAGGAGCGGCTAAGGCGGGGCTATTGTTTGGAATCCCTTTTACTTCTACGGTAACGACTGCTGCACCGTTAGTTGTTCAGATTAGTAATCCGGCAGGCAGCGGACGTACATTGTATGTATCCCGTGTTGCAGCTAGCTCGGCAACAGCTGCGGTTACGTTATCTCTACTTCGGAACGCTACGGTCACCGGAACCACCGTTACACCGATAAATTTTAATTTTGGAAGTGCGTTAACCAGTGTGATGACGGCCAGAACCTCGACTGCTGCCCCTACGGGAGGTCCGGCCACTCTAGTATCTTTATTACTGGCAGCGGGTCCCGTCATTGTTGACTTTACTGGACAAATCGTTGTTCCTCCCGGAAATTCCATAACCACGTCCATCACGATTGCATCGGGAACTTCAGCAGCGACAACATCTATCAGCTGGTGGGAATATTAGAACTGGGAGGGGATAATCATGCCTAATCAATATGTGTTTAACGACAATGATCAACCTCTTTATGTGGATATGGTCAATACCTTCCAAGCTCCGGATATCAGCGCGCCACCTGAAATAAGTGCTTCGAAGGCTGCGGTCTTGTATTCTACCAACACATCCGTGTCTAGTTTGGTCGTACTTAGTCTTATTTCTGCAATTACTTCTATTCGGATTAGTAATGCTGCTGGCAGCGGAAAAACCGTATATATATCTCGTATAAGCGGCAGTATCGGCGGATCTTCTCTGCTATCGGCTATGTCTGGAAGCTTTACAATTGTCAAAGGGGGGACGTTAACCTCTCCTGCAACCTTGACACCAACAAATAATAATCTCGGAAGCGCGGCTACAAGTGCGATGACCGTTCAATCTTCAACAGCGGCAATTAACGGGGGAACAACGCTTTACAATTATCAATTAGCGCCGGGAGCCTTCTCACAGAACTTTACGGGCAGCATCATCGTTCCGCCGGGGACTGCTATTTGTGCTAACGTAACTTCATCTAGCTCGGCCGTAGGTTTAACGATTACTTCTGCACTCGGTCTTCTTTGGTGGGAACAATAGAATATATATTTTATTTTGAACCTATAACGGTGGTGAACCTTGACATCATTTGGTTAAGGTTTTACATAGAAGGTTGGAATGAATAGAAAATAAAGGGGATTGGCATTATACAATAAAGATGGAATTCAGTTTGGAATGTGAAAAGAGGGACAATTATGGAAAGTTGTTTATTTATTCATGGCTTTACCGGAGGTGAGCATGAAATCTCTCCCTTGTCCCAGTTTATGGAGCAGCATAATTATCGTTCCAGAACATTTACCCTAAAGGGGCACGGGGGCAGCAGGAATGATTTACTGCATTCGGATCGACATGATTGGCAGCAAAGTGCTGAGGATGAATTAACAGAGCTGTTAAAGACAAATGACGGAGTTCATCTGATCGGTTTTTCAACCGGTGCTCTTATTGCTTCACATCTTTCAGTGCGCTATAAACCTTGGATTAAATCTCTCACTTTGTTGTCTACCCCTGTGTTTCCGCTGAATCCTGTAGAAATTATTAAGACCCTTGCGAGCTTTTCCATGCTAAAAACTTATATTAGTAAATTCAGTTCAACGCCTCCAAAAGCAACTCGAGAGTTCCAGCGACTGGTTCGTGAAAGCTTTTCTGTTTATCCGCATATTGAGACTCCAACCCTGATCGTGCAAGGGAAACGGGATCATCTAGTGAAGACTAGAAGCGCCGATTACCTACGTCATCATATGATCAAGGCGACCCAAAAACAGGTGCTGATGGTCGACAACAGTGGTCATATGGTGTGCCATTGTGAAGAGAAGGACCGAATTATGAATGAGGTCTTGCAGTTTATTCAGACGGCGGGACGCTGAACTCAAACCGTAAATATTCAACCCCAAGAGCTTCCGAAATAGGAGCTCTTTTTTTGTTGTGCATTTCAATTTTAAGGCTTGACAACGCGTCTGGTGTCATGGTAATTTTTAGTAGGGAAACCGGTTTCCCTAAAATTCGTTTGTTTCTATGCCAAAAACATCGCTGGAAAGGTCGTTTTTAATCCAAGAAGTAGGTTTTAGTGTGTTATGAATACGCTTTAATAAGAGAGGGAGATGCGCGCGATGAAACGTAAGTTATGGTACGTGCCCGTTCTGATTACATCTATTCTTCTTTCTACTGTGATTAATTTATTCATCTTAGCGCCACAACAGGCAGATGCGGCCAGCATCGGTACGATTAACGAGAATGATACCATTTATCAGATTATGGTTGACCGGTTTAATGACGGGGACTCTTCCAACAATGCTACGGGAGCGGCAATTCGCTATGGCGAGAACTCTGAAGAAGATTTCCGTTATATGAAAGGCGGAGATTGGCAAGGGGTGATCGACAAGCTGTCTTATATTAAAAATATGGGCTACACCGCGATCTGGATTTCCCCAGTGGCGAAGCCGCAAATGACGAATCGGGAGAACAATGGCAGCGGTAAAAATACAGCGTATCACGGGTACAATGTTAAGGACCCTAACGCAGCCAATCCCTACTTTGGTACAAAGGAGAAGCTTAAGGAGTTAGTGGATTCCGCACATGCGGTTGGCATCAAGGTAGTGATCGACGTTGTGCCGAACCATATCGGGGATTATATGCTGGGTACCCAAGCCTACTATGATATCCCTAGTCTGCAGCCAGCAGCTCCTTTCAATAACCCGGCTTGGTATCACCATAATGGAGATATCAACTGGTCTTTGGCAGACGGAAGATACGATCAATGGGCACAGGATTACTTAGAAAATCATGATCTAGGCGGACTGGATGACATTGACTTCGATGTCCCTGCTGCTAAAAAAGCCGTATTTGATTCGATTAAAGGCTGGTTTGACTATACAGGAGCAGATGGTGCGCGTGTAGACGCAGCCAAGCTGATGAAGCCGACTGATATTGGTGAACTGCAAAATTATCTGGGGGTTAATACCTTTGGCGAGAATTTTGACGGCAATGCTGAATTTGTCTCACGCTGGGTCGGCAACAACAAGGAGTGGGGCATGCTTGATTTCCCAATGTTCTTCTCCGTTCTAAATAGCTTCGCATATGGGCAGTCTTTTGACTCCAATATTAAAAGCACCTTGGCACAGGATTCCTACTACAACGGAAATGCCAATCACATGGTTACCTTTATCGACAATCATGACCGCAATCGTTTTCTCACAGAAGCTGGAGGAAGCGTAGATAAGCTGCAGAACGCTTTGACTTTTATTTTTACAGTGCGTGGAACACCCGTAGTCTTCCAAGGTACGGAACAGAACAAAGGCAATGGTAATGGACAGATTATGACGGGAGGCATCGCCGATACCTGGAACCGCTGGTCAATGGTGAAACGGGATGCAAACGGCAATGTATTAGAGAATTATTTTAATGAGAATGCCAGCACCTACAAGCACGTAGCCAAACTTAATGAGATTCGGAAAAATAATCCGGCACTCCGTACAGGCACTCAACGTGAAATGTGGTCTGCACAGAACTTATATGCTTTTTCACGTCGTATCGACACTGGAACTAATCTGGGGCAGGAAGTTATCTCCGTATTCAGTAATAAATCCAGCGGCTCGCAGACCGTTACCATTCCACTGCGTGCAGAGAGCAGCTTGGCAGTCGGGACGGTTCTTTATAACCAGTTGAACACTTCGGATACGGTAACTGTACAATCGGGTGGAGCAACTGGCAAGCAGATCACTGTAACCGTGGGTGCAAATGCAGCCAAAATTTATGCAAAACAACAGCTTCCTACAGATACAGTGGCTCCAACTGTACCAACTAACGTGACCGCAACTGTTCAAAATGCATCCAGTGCTTTAGTAAGCTGGACCGCTTCCACCGACAATGTAGGTGTGACCGGATATGAAATTTATCGCAACGGCGTCAAAGTGGGTACATCCGCAACTACTTCATATACGGATAACGGATTATCCGCCAGTACTACGTATGACTATACGGTAAAAGCAATGGATGCAGCAGGCAATCTATCCCTCCTTAGCGCGATTGCTTCAGTGACAACACCAGCGGGGAACAGTGTCACTATTTACTATAAGCAGGGCTATACCTCGCCTTATATTCATTATCGCCCTGTAGGAGGAACTTGGACGACATCACCAGGTGTGGCGATACCTGTCTCTGATGTAGCAGGCTACAACAAAATAACGATTAATATCGGCTCAGCCAGCCAGCTTGAAGCTTGCTTTAACAATGGCAGCGGTACTTGGGACAGTAACGGGGGCAGCAACTATTTATTTAGTGCCGGCACCTGGACTTATACACCAACTGGCAATATTCAATCGGGTGGACCAGTGACGCCGACACCAACGGTAACGCCGACACCATCACCAACCGTAACGCCTACACCGACGGTAACGCCGACACCGACGCCAACCGTAACACCAACAGCAACACCAACGCCAACACCGACGCCAACGGTAACGCCGACACCGACCGTAACGCCAACGCCAACTCCGACACCGACCGTAACGCCTACACCAACGCCAACGGCAACACCTGTCGGCAGCACGGCAACGATCTATTATAAGAATGCGGCTTATAGCAGCTCTTATATCCATTATAAGCTCGATGGTTCAACGGTCTGGACGACGTCTCCAGGCGAGCAGCTCCAAGCTTCTGCTTTTACAGGATATAAGGCGGTTACGATTCAGCTGGGCACGGCAGCTGGGCTGACCGCAGCCTTTAATAATGGCAGTGGCACATGGGATAACAATGGCGGCAATAACTATCATTTTGCTGCGGGCACCTGGAGTATGGTGAATGGCAACATCACCGCAGGAGAACCACAAGCGGATAGTGTTACATTCCGAGTAACTGTTCCTGCGTCTACTCCTGTGAGTGGTCCCGTTTATCTCTCCGGTTCCTTCAATAGCTGGAATGTGGCAGATCCGAACTACCAACTGACGAAGGGCAGTGATGGTATTTACTCCATCACACTAAGTCTACCGGCGGGAACAGCAATTCAATACAAAGTTACACGAGGCGCTTGGACTAATGTGGAGGTGAATTCGAATGGATCGGATCTTTCCAATCGAACTCTTACGCCATCAGGCGGTACACAAACCGTAAATCTGACGGTTCAGCGCTGGAAGGATCTATAAGCTTCATAATATCTACAGTTTAAACACAACAAGGAGCGGCTCCCGTATGGGGCCGCTCCTTGGTAAGCAGTATGAAGCTTTTTAATTGCAGAAAGTACAATTAGACTTTCTGTTTGAAGCTGGTAGAAAGATTTAACTGTATTTTGTACAGTAGAATTCAGGAAAAAGGCTGTTTTTTGCCAATTTCACGAGTTTTGACTGCACAAAGTGCAATTAAATCGAATGTTACCCATCTTATAAGGATTTCTATTGCACAAAATGCAATTAAATCCGATGTAGCCATTTTAGCTACTCAAATTCGATCAAGCTAAAGCAGTTACTCCAGACAATCAAGCCGAATCAGCACTCAGCGCAATAAAGCTCAGTCAGCTACACAAGCTCAATCAAGCTCAGTTAGTTACTCCAGACAATCAAGCCGAATCAGCACTCAGCGCAACCAAGCTTCTGCCTCCTCACTAAGTTCCCGCCGGGAACTGGGATCTCATGGTTGACTCACGGGGAATGAGTTCTGGCTCGAGAAGCAAATGCCCGGTAGGCATGTTGTTATTACGAATGCGTTGCATCAGCAGCTCGCCTGAAGATACCCCCAGCTGGAACGTGTCGATATTCAGAGAGGTTAGAGGAGGCGTAGTATAACGGGACAGAGGATATTCATCAAAAGCTGCGATGCCGAGCTGTGATGGAACATGAATATCCAGTGATTTTGCAGCTTGAAGCACCCCGAAGGCAACATAGCTGTTCATGCATACTACGGAGTCTGGTCGATCTTCGCTCTGTAGAAGCTCAAGTGCAGCATGATAGCTCTCATGTTCATCAGCCTTACAATTGATAATCCATTGCTGCTGATCCGCAAGATCTGCTTGCTGCAATGCTTGCAAATATCCACTCAGACGATGGGTATAAATCTTTTCCTGCTGCTGCCCGCCTATGAAGGCTATTTTGGAATACCCCTGCTTTATTAAATGTGAGGTCAGCATGCCGCCGCCTGCTTCATTATCGAAATCGACCCAGCTTCCGGGAGTCATAATTTCGCCGATGGAGATGTAGGGAAACTCCAAGCGGTTCAGTTCTTCGCAAAGCTCTTCCGTAAGTACGGAGTTATTCGCTATGATTCCGTCGACACGTTTGCTGAATACAAGTCTATTTAGAAAATGTCCTTCCGGACTACTATGCTGCACATTGGAAATAGTCAGCTCGTATTTTAAAGGCGCAATTACACTTTCTATTCCACCGATGATGTTGTAGAAAAACTGGTTTAGAAATTCACTTTCCTTGGACATATCGACCAGGAGACCAATATTACAGCTGCTTTGTCTGGCTAATCCAGTAGCGATACTGCTTGGTGTATAGTTCATCTGCTTCATAATTTCGCGAACTTTGTGTTTCGTTTTCTGTGATATTTTTGGGGAATCGTTTAATACTTTGGATACGGTAGATTTAGCCACATTGGCTGCTTTGGCAATATCAGAAATGGTTACTTTCATTGTCTTCCCCTCATAATCCGGAACGGTATTTGTAACCATAATAACACAAATTTAGCAGTCTCTCTAATCACAAAGAGTCTCATAGATTTAAAGATAAAAGCATAAAAAAGGAGTTTGGAAGTTATGCCTCATACATGGTTTTTATATCATACAAGTGAAGATCCGTTTGCCTATCCTGTGGGTACGGGCATCTTGAAGCTCAGACTGTTCACGCAAGCTGGACAGCAATTATCCTGTACCGTCATCTACTCAGACCGTTATGATTCTCCGGGGCATGAAGTTCCTTTGCAGATGGAGCGGATTGGGTCGGCAGGTGTTTATGAGATACATGAAGCGGTCATTGAGAACCCTACGAAAAAATGCAGATATCTATTCCATGTAACTAATCCTGCGGGTGAATATGTCTGGTATGGAGAGAGAGGGGCGTCGGAGAGCCGCGAACGTGCGGGTTCTTTTCAATATGCATATCTCCATCATTCTGAGGCGTTGAAGTTACCTTCATGGAGCATGGATGCAGTAACCTATCAAATCTATCCTAGCAGTTATAACGAAGGGACCTTACAAGGCATTTCTGACAAAATGCCCTACTTGCAACAGTTAGGAGTAAACGTTGTTTATATGACGCCTGTATTTGAGTCTCCTTCAGAGCATAAATATAATACCTCCGATTACTATAAGGTTGATCCAGTATTTGGGGATATGGAAGGATTGAAGGTGCTGGTCAGCCAGGCACACAGGCATGGAATCAAAGTGATTTTAGACGCTGTGTTTAATCATTCGGGAGACCGCTTTTTCGCGTTTAAAGATGTGTTGGCAAAAGGAGAGCTATCTCCGTATAAAGATTGGTTCTTCATTCATTCCTTTCCGGTTACGCAGACGCCCGTACCCAATTATGAAACGTTTGCCAAAGCTGAAGCGCATATGCCAAAGCTGAACATGGACAATCCGGATACGGCGAATTACATGATTGAGGTTGCGAAGTATTGGGTGCGCGAGACAGGGATTGACGGCTGGCGTCTGGATGTGGCCAATGAAGTTAATCCGCGTTTTTGGTCCCGGTTTCGGCAAGAGCTCAAATCTGAATATCCTGAAATCCTGCTGATCGGTGAGATTATGCATGCTTCTGGGCCATGGCTTAGAGGGGATCAGTTCGATGGAGGAATGAATTATGTGCTTCGTGATGCAGTGTTGGAATTTTTTGCGGAACAATCTACGGGGCCAGTTCGCTTTATGGAGCAATTGCTCCATCAGGAGGCATTGTATAATGACCAGGCGAATTCGGCAATGTTTCAGTTGCTTGGCAGCCATGATACCCTGCGGTTTCTTACGGCATGTAAAGAAGGTGGGCGTGGTTGGGACCACGTGAGTACCGCTGTTGAACGTATGATGCTGGCTGTTTTTTTCCAGATGACCTATATCGGTATTCCAATGATCTATTACGGGGATGAGGTTGGGATGGAAGGGGCGACAGACCCCCACTGTAGAAAAGCTATGAGATGGCAAGAACAAGCTCAGAATGCAGTGCTGCATAAGTGGTATCAACAATTGATTTCTCTGAGAAAAAGCCATGAAGTTCTGCGCAAAGGTTCGTTTCGTCCTTGGTTTACTGATGAAGTTCGTAATGTGTTTGGCTACATACGAGGTGTGGAGCACGAGAAGATAGGGCTGATTATCAATAATTCTCCAAACCCGTACCAACTAGAGCTTAGCCCATATCGAGCTGATAAGAACGAATTAACTGATTTATTGTCTGGAGCAACTTTTAAAAATAATAATAAGCTTACGGTCAGCATTGAACCTTTTGGCTGTTTGATGTTGTATTAAAAAAGAAAAGGCCCCTCTCTAAGGAAAGGGACCTTATTCTAATTTACAGCACTTTTTTTGCTTCTTTTGTTCTTTAAGTCTCTATATTCCTGATTCTCCCATTGTTTCAGCAACGGAAACGGATCAAAAGCCCATTCGGTAATTCCGCGATCGCGGTAAATGCCAAAGTGTAGATGTGGAGGAAATTTTCCTTGTGTTCCGGGATTGCCGTAACCCGAGCTGCCTACCCAGCCAATAATCTCACCGGGGGTGACTATATCTCCGCGAGAAATGGTTTTGTTATATCCAGATAGATGAGCGTAATAATGGTAACGGTTCTCGATATCGCGAATGCCAATTCTCCAGCCGCCGTACCGGTTCCAGCCTTTTGTCTCTACTAAGCCAAAGCAGGTGCTTCGTACTGGCACTCCTTGAGGTGCAAATAGATCTGTTCCTTCATGGATACGTGCTCCGCCCCAGCTTCTTCCAGTACCCCAAGTGCTACGATAAGAATAAAGGTTACTTAGGGGAAGCGGGAAGGCATTGCCGGATAGGTCCAGCCGTCCAAAATGTTCATATAACTTCGCGAACTGGGTAATGCGCTGCGAGGCGCGGCCATTGTGATAGTACTCCCAGACCCCGATACTGAAATCACTAGCGGATTGTCCATACTTCAATAAGTGTCTAGCCATACTATACAGAACGTCCGCATCATTCTCTGGATCAGCAATGCCGTCTCCTGAGCCATCACTGCCAAAACCATCAAAGAAGCTAATGGATTTAGGGGAAGTATCCCCCTGATCCGGATTAAGTGGACCAGCCCATACCGGTGCCGGGATTTTTATGGCTGTAAGGCGCGTGGAGACAGGCTGCCCTGAGGCTCCCTTTTTGGCGAGCGTGCGTTCATATTGATCAATGGCTGCGAACCTAAACCAAGGGATACCAGTAGCTGCGCTCATTTGCTCATAAATCTGTCTACGGCCAGACCATTGCGCTTCTTTGCTAGCACTAGCGGGATCCCCGCTGCTCATCACCGGTTGGATAGTAGGCCGCGCTACAGCTGCTGCAACGGGAAGGTTTAAACCACCCCAAAGGATAGCGGCCGCGGACAGGCATAACAGGGTTCTCCGGTTTTTAATATTTTTAAATAGGGCCAGCAAGATAACAGCCTCCTTTTGTCCGGGCATTAAATTGAATGTAGTCACTTCGGATGAAGCTTTTTTATAGATTGGTGCAAAATACTACTTTTTATCCGTTCTTGTCTAAAGGTACCAGAAAAATCTCGCTGGAAACTCCAGATGATACACCCTGCATATTTCACAAAAACAGGCAATTGTAAATCGCACATGTTATAATATGAGGCAGCAACTTTCATCTGCAGCATCACATTCAGGAGGAAGCGGGGTTTATCATTTTGTCTAATAAAACAGCAAAGCAACCTAAACCGGATTGGATTAAGATTAAGCTAACTACCGGTGACAACTATCAGGAAATCAAAAGCATGATGCGTTCCAAAACTTTACATACCGTATGTGAAGAAGCTAGGTGTCCGAATATTTATGAATGCTGGGCAAACCGTACGGCTACCTTCATGATTTTAGGTGATATTTGTACACGCGCATGCCGTTTTTGTGCAGTAAATACAGGGATGCCTACAGAACTGGACCTGCAGGAGCCTGAACGTGTAGCTGAAGCTGCAGAGAAAATGAATCTTCGTCACTGTGTGGTGACTAGTGTGGCCCGCGATGATCTTGCGGATGGTGGCGCTCAGATTTTTGCTGAGACGGTCGCGGCGATTCGTAAACGCCTTCCGTTATGTAGTGTTGAAGTGCTTATTCCAGACTTTTTAGGAGACCGGAATAGTCTTGAGATTGTCATGAACAGTAATCCAGACATTCTTAATCATAATATTGAGACCGTGGAACGGATGTCAGATCGTGTACGGGCTAAAGCGAAGTACCCTCGTTCCTTGGAATTGCTGCGCAGAGCCAAGGAAATGAAACCGAATATTCCAACCAAATCGAGCATCATGCTTGGTGTCGGTGAAGAGTGGAATGAGATTTTACAAGCAATGGATGATTTGCGAGCCGTAAATTGTGATATATTGACTTTAGGACAATATTTGCAACCCACTCCAAAACATTTAAATGTCGAGAAATATTATCCACCGGAGGAATTTGCACTGTTGAAGGAAGAGGGAATGAAGCGTGGCTTCAGCCATGTGGAATCAGGCCCGCTAGTTCGCAGCTCTTATCATGCGCATGAGCAGGTGAAGTCTGCAGCTCAAGCTCGCGAGGAGCGTGCGGTTTCTTCTAGCTAATTATTGCTTTTCTGTGGTTTAATTCACGGAGAATGTTAGTAAGAGGAGGAAGAGCGACAGCGTTCTGAAATCTCTGCTCTTAGGTTACCCATAAAAATCGTTGATTTGCGTCATTGGAGGGGAATATTGGAGCTGTAGGAGCGGTTCGAGAACAGCGACCGAAAGCCCAATATTCCACATAGATGGCGGTATAATCAACGTCATGATTCCCAAAGAAAGGCAGGCGGCAAAAGGTTTGATCGTAATAGGCGGAAAAGGCTATGAACTTATGTTGGATCATAAGGATGGTTGGAATCCGGAGGCATTTCGCGGGAGATATAGCGAGGTGCTGGAAAGATACGACTATATTATCGGTGACTGGGGTTACAGTCAGTTACGTTTGAAAGGTTTTTACCGGGACAACCATCCTAAGGTGAATCGGGATACAGCGATTTCGGGTATGGTTGATTATATTAATGAATACTGCAATTTTGGCTGCGCTTATTTTGTGCTGCATAAATTGAAAGAGGTACCACAAGAAGGCATGTTCAAGGATATTTTGATCAAAGAAATACCAGAGCCGAGTGATGAAGAGGCCTTGGATCAAGAATCGGAAGCTAGTGATGAAGCGGCTGCAGATAAAGAGTTTTCTGCTAAAGAAACATCCTCTAAGCAAGGCTCGAATCACTCATTGGCATTTAAAGAGATGACTTCTTCTAAGGACAATATGGCGAAGGATAGACCTGTGAGAGAACATCAGAGCCGAAATCACCGGGGCAAGGATTCACAGGGCAAGAAATCCAAAAAGGATTTCCAAGGCAGACCGCCACAAGGTCAGTCTCAGAAGCCCCAAAACACACCAAAACCTCAAAGCGCTCAAAACAACCAGAACAATCAAAACAACCAGAACAATCAAAACAATCAAAACAATCAAAACAATCAAAACATAGAAAATTCGCAACCTTAATGATGAAAGCTGAACCATAAGTAGAGTCCTTCTACGAATGAGCCAGCTTTTTTTCTTATAAAAAATAGCAGAGCAGCGTTTCTCCCGGTACTTGGAGATCGCTGCTCAGTGTTGTGGTGTGTTGCTCAGTGTTGTGGTGTTGCTGTGTGTTGTTCAGTGTTGCTCTATGCTATTAGTCGTTGGCTGCTTGACTCAGCAGTTTCATCATCCCCCGAGGCTTAAGGACCCAGATGCCGTTATTTGCGAATTTTTAGCCTTTTGAGCAGGGTTTCGGACTCCAATGATGCTATTCGTTAGAAAGAGGAGTAATTATGGTGTTTTTTATACCAATAGCGACTATGGGGTCCGATAGCATAACAAATGTGGATTAATATTGCGATTAGGGTCATCCATGTCCGATAGGTGCTACAGATGTTTCGTAGGTGCAAATATTATCAAACTAAACAAAAAACAGGAGTTGTCCCAACGGCCATTTCATGGCTTATGTGACAACTCCTGTTTTTACTCATGGTTGCTTGATTCAGCAGCTTAATGATTAGCTAGATTAAGGATCTATTTTACAGATAATTTCAATTGTTTCTGTGTTGCATTGTAACTCCATACAAGCGCAGGGAACTTCTTCTTAAAGGCATTTAATTCAATGAAGGTCTCGCCGTTCTGAGAAAGCGCCTCTTTGGAGGACAACGTAAAGCCGGTCGCTTTACCTGTCCCGTTCGTTACGATGACTTTTTTGTTCTTGGCATCCCATGTGATGTCGCCTTCGATCAGTGCACCTAGTACGAGCGAAGAAGCATAAGTCTTATCTCCTTGCTTTATTAGACCCACATTACCAGCAAAGGCAACCCCGTTGACATTCAAGATATGATGATCACCGGAAACCTCAATGCTTTTCATTCCTGCAATCTGTAGAGCGGTAATCAGCTGCGCAGTTTTGCCTTTAACCTCAATATCCGGTGCAAGCCCGATGTGATTAAAGTCTTCTTTATTTGGAGTTAGGTATTTCTGCGTAGTCAGCTTCAGCATGTCTCCATTGGACATTGGAAGCAGGCTCTGAATACGTGCTTTGCCGAAAGAACGAGTGCCTACGACGGTAGCGAGCTTATTGTCGCGTAATGCGCCAGTAAGCGCCTCAGAAGCGCTGGCAGTGTACTCATTCGTTAGAATAACGACGGGTACGCCTATTTTGCTGCCACTGGTAATCGTTACTGGAGTAAGTGCTCCGGTTTGATCGGAGGTATACATCATGATGCCTTTATCCATGAAATTGGAGACAATGTTGTATGCCGAATCCATATAGCCGCCTAAGTTGTCACGCAAATCAAGCACCATCGATTTCATACCTGCTGCACGCATCTTTTTCAGCATAGCGGCAAATTCTTCATCGGAATTCTGTGTGAAACCACTCAGTGTGATGTAGGCTATCTTCTGTCCAACAATAGTTCCGGTAACAGAAGTCGAGCTGATTTCATTTCGGGTTACACGAAATGATTTAGTCACTCCATTCCGGAGCACCTGCAGAGTGACCTTGGTGCCTGCGGCTCCGCTTAACTCGTCTCCTTCGGTCTCTTCAACGGGGATTCCGTTAATTTTGACTATCGTATCACCGCGTTTCAGACCTGCTTGTTCTGCAGGCGAACCGGGTGTTATGTCTTCGATGTAGAGTTCTGTTGCGGTATATTGCAATCTAACACCAATACCAACGTATTCCAGATCAACATCATGTTCAAATTGTGCCGCTTCCTCGGTATTGAAGTATTGGCTATAAGGATCATCCAGGGTGTTCACCATGCCGTCAATGGCTCCACGAATCAAAGTATCCTTATCTACACCGGAGAGGTTATAGTTCTCCAGAATATTCATGACTTCATTGATAAGATCACGGTTATCTGTAGATGCCTGAGCGGCATCGGCAGCAGAAACTACTGGAGCAAAAGTTAGGGATAAAGCCAGACAGCTGCCTAGAAGTGCACTTATTACTTTATTGGATTTCATGGAATCATACGCCCTTTTTATATAATTTATAAGATAAGAAAGTATACACTGCACGAATTAACTTTCTGTGACGTATGGTTTTAGGATTTCACAAGTTTATAGTAAACGCTATAGGTGTTATCAGTAGTCCATACCCCGCTATCCGACTTGGATAAAATGAAGATAGTGCCTTGCTCAAAAGTTTCCTCTTCACTGGCATCTTTCTCTTTGTTTTCCACATAAATAGCTGCTTCTTTGGCGCTAAAATAGTAGATATTTGAAACGCTTGGAGTATAAGTGACGTCGTATGAAGTAAAGAAATCTTCCAGATCTTCCTTAAGGGAGGTATCATATTCTTCTCCGTATGAAGTCATGGTGGAAAGAACAGCCGCCGGATTTTGTTCATTCATAGCTTGATAATATTTGGTGATATTACCTTTGATGGCATCCGCATCATTTTGAGGAATGTTAGCTGCTGTTTTTAGAGCTTGTTCACGAGTCAGCAGTATCACGGAGCTTTGGGATTCCACAGATGATATTTTCCAGCTTCCATTCTTGCGGACAAGTGTATACATGTATTCGTCCTCTGTATCTGGCGTATAAGCCCCACCTGTCCGGCGAGAGCTTTCCAATGTATAAACAGTAGCGTCATCGCCTGTAATATCAATGATTTCCAAACTTTCAATAGTATTTTTTATATCAAAAATCTCAAAGGATGCATTGAGATCCGCCACTGACTCCGCATTAGAGGATTCTGAATCCATAAGGGAATAGAAGCTAATCGCTTTTTCTTCATTGAAATACTTATTAGACAAACGGATTAATGCTGTAATCGCTGCTTCGTCCTTATCTTTGGATACTGGGGTGGTAATTTGGACGCTTCTGCTGGTTGAATTCCAGACGGCTGTGCCTCCGGTTGCCTCTGCGATAAAACGTAAAGGAATGTATGTAGTGCCAGCTGAGGAGACTGGTGCGGTGGTCAGTTTTTTCACGGTTCCGTTAACGGTTGCACGGTTGCTGCCAATTTTCAGGCTGATCGCCAGATTTGAACTTTTACCTGTTACTGTTCCAGTCTTGGCATCCCAAAGCACCTGCAGTCCAAGCTTTTCGAAGATGACCCGGAAAGGGACAAGTACAGAATTGTTCGCTAAGTAAGGGGTTCCTGCGGTAAAGGAAACCTTACTGCCGTTGATATAAACATCAATCGGTTTTGAAGCAGCAAAAGCCGGGACCGCCAGTATCAGGGCCAGAAGACTTATGCTCAAGAGGGATAATAATTTTTTCAACAGTACTCTCTCCTTTTATGTAACTCTTTGTAAAATAGCCTCATTATACCATTTGATTTCTCTCTATGTCTATCAATTGGTGTTAGTTTTGTCACACCAAAAAGAGCCGGAGATATTGAAATCTCCAGCTTTTTGATCCCCTGATCTCAGACTAAGAAAGCTTCACGGACACGGTTCCAGAACGGAAACGGACGATATCTTGCGAAGCTGACTTTTTTGTCTGAAACTTGACAGCGTACTGAAATCAGGTCATCAACAGGAATGTTGTTATGATCTACGGTGAGCAGCAAACGCTGGTCTTTACATGAAAAAATGTCACAATGATGATGCTTTGGCAGTAGTAGCGGCGAGCCCATTGTCCGGAATACACGGTTGTTAATAGACGCGATTTCGGCAATCTGCAGCGCTTCTATTGAAGGGTGAACCATAGCGCCCCCTAGGCTTTTGTTATAAGCTGTACTGCCAGAGGGAGTTGAAATACAAAGTCCATCGCCCCGGAACATTTCGAAGGTGACATCGTTGATGTCGATTTGGATCATTATAGTTCCATCCACCCCTTTAAGGGTAAATTCGTTGAGGGCAATGTGAGACGAAGATCCCGATTTTTTGTGAATCTCCAGCTCTATTAATGGATATTTCACAATACGCGGTTTCTGCGGCTCAGATTCACCGGTTCCGCACATATAATCGATTAAGGTGGGCAGCTCTTCTGCTTGCCAGTCCGCATAGAAGCCGAGGTGTCCTGTGTGCACACCTACAAAGGCTAAGTTGGGAATCTGGTCGATAAAGGTATGAAAAGCGTGCAGCATTGTGCCGTCTCCACCTATCGAGATGACGATTTCCGGAGACTCGGCATCCAGTTGCAAATCCCGCTCCGCCGCCAGCTTGTGAAATTGCTCGGCAAGTTTGATTGACAGCTCATCACCGCGGTCCAGAACATAATATCTCAAGATGTACAAGCTCCTTTATATAATTCCGTCATACACCGATCATAATCAATCTTGCCCCGGAACACAATATGTAATCAACTTCGGCGCATCAATCGGAGCATTGCCATAAAGGCAGGGATAAGCAGTGACACTAGAAGAGCAGCGGCTAGTATAAGACTCAGTAGAGCTAGACTGGCAGTGACACCTGAGGCTGATGGTGTAAAGGCAGTGGAGGCAGGCAGAGAGACCCATGCAGAAGACAATCCTGATCCCATCACAGGCTTCCATAGCAGCACCACGAGACCTGCTGCGAGTATGGCATGTATTAGTCGTGCAGTTAAGAACGGCAGATAACGCAGCCCGGTACCGTTCAAAATACTGGCGACTTGGGCATGTACAGATAATCCGCCCCAAGAGAGAATAAAGGCAGCTGCTGCGACCTTGAATTGAAGCGGGATGGAAGAAGCGGCTTCACCAGCAGAACGAGCACCTATGGTGACCTCGAACAATCCGCTGATCAAGGCCTGAGCTAATTCGGGAGGCCCTCCAACAAGGGAGACGAGAGATCCGGCCAGGCTAAATAGTGAGGGCAGGATTCCGGCACGGGCAAGCAGCTCCATTAGCACGTTGAAGAATACAACCAGACCCCCTACGACAATAATAAGCTGTAGCGAGGATTGGATCGCTCCTTTTAACAGTTCCCCGAAGCTCCGTCCATCCTTGCGCCGGGCTTCGGACATCGCAAGGAGTGCGGCATGTATTCTGCCGAATCCTTGTTTTGCTGGAGCAGAGGGGGCGTCAGAACTACTTTTTGTTGGGTCTTGGGTGGGAGTCTTTTGTTCCTTACGTCCATGAAATGACATTAGGAGACCAACCATTAAGCCACTTCCGTAGTGGGCTAGTGCCAATATTAGCCCCAAAGAAGCATCGCGAAAGAACCCAACGGATACCGCCCCTAGTAGAAAAATAGGATCGGAGGAGGTTGTAAATGCTACAAGGCGTTCACCTTCGATTCTGCTGATCAGCTTCTGCTCCCGCAGCTTAGCGGTTAATTTGGCTCCAACGGGATATCCTGATACATATCCCATGGCCGCGACAAAACCACCGCTGCCAGGTATACCGAAGAGGGGGCGCATCAGTGGATCAAGTAAAGCGCCGAAGAGATGGACAATGCCTAAGCCTAGCATGATTTCAGAAATGACGAAGAATGGAAACAGTGAAGGGAAGAGCACGTCCCACCAGATGGCCAGGCCACGTAAGGCTGCGGCAAGAGATGCTTCAGGATGAAGTAACATCAGCAGCATACAACCAGCCAATATGAATCCCAGCAGCGGGCCGCCAATCTTTTTAAAAGTCATAATTAACGCCTCCTGGTCTATGGTTAGATGTATGCAAAAAGAGGGACAAACAGCACAAAAAAATGGAGAAAGCGGTTACAATTATCTGTGCTTTTTCGCAGGAATTATGATATTATGTAATAAATAAATGCACCCTCTGTTACACGATTAAATGGGATGGAGTGATGGCGATGAGCGTTATAGCCGGAGTTCTCGTTTGTGCTTTTGTATATGTAATCCGGGTCTCTCTCGTCCCTCCTGGTGATGAGGAATTTAGGACCTACTAACCTTACTCTTCAGGCGCTGAACTATAGTTTAGCGTCTTTTTTCTGTACTTTAGAGAGCACTTTCGACGGATATCCGTGTTATGCTTATCTTTGGTATAATAAAATACGTAACGTTTCATTAATATGGAAGAAGGCTGGTAACCTCAATGAATCCAAATGAGAGTATATATGAAAATCTAGGGGGGGCTGAAGCACTACATCGGTTGGTGGAAGTGTTCTATGCCAAGGTACAGCTTCATCCGCAGCTGGGACCCTTGTTCCCTGAAGATATTACTCCAGTTCTGGAGAAGCAATATCAATTCCTGACACAGTTTTTTGGCGGGGGTCCACTTTATTCGGAATTACATGGACATCCCATGATGAGAGCAAGGCATATGCATATTCCTATTACTTCAGAACGTGCTGATGAGTGGCTACAATGTATGAAAGAGGCACTGGTGGAGACTGGAGTCGAAGAACCACTGCGTTCATTCGTGCTTAGCCGCCTTGCAGGTCCTGCACATCATTTTGTTAACATGCCCCAGGAATAACAAGGGACAGGTTGATCCTGAAAGGAATGAGAGTACTTGACAGAGTTAATACCCCTATATTCTATAAAGGTCAAGTGTTGCAACTGTGAAAATGAATTTTCAACCTCGCGGGTACGTCCTAGCCTAAAAAAGGCTGTTCGGCGTGATGCTGATTTCTGCGCATATTATAAAAATGAGAATCCGGATTATTATGTTGTACGGGTCTGCCCCAATTGCGGGTTTGCCTCCACAGAAAATTCGGCTGACAAGCTGACGGAACGTCAGCGTAAGGCATTTAATGAGCAGGTAGGGAAACGCTGGAAGAGCCGAGACTTTGGGGAGAAAAGAGACTGGGAAACTGCGCTCGAGACCTATAAGCTGGCGCTTTTATGTGCTCAGAGTATTAACGATAAAGATCGGATTATTGCAAGTCTGCTGCATCACATTGCTTGGCTCTATCGCTACCAAGGGGAGACTGAGCAGGAGAAGCGTTTTTTACGTTATTCTTTGGACGAGTATGTTAAGGTCTATGAAAAAGATGGCATTGCCGGCAATGATGCCCGGCTCATGTACCTGATCGGCGAACTTAATCGGCGCATCGGAGAATACTCAGTGGCTGTGATGTGGTTCTCCCGTCTGATTAATGATCAGAAGATTATGGATGCGGCGATGATTCGAGCGGCACGTGAGCAGTGGGTTATTTTACGGGAGCAAATGCGTGCTGAGGCTGTAGAGGTTGAGGTTGATGTCGAAGGCTTGTCTTCAAGTTCATAACGATTTGCGAACAACAAAAAGCGCAGAAGAGAATTTAATTCTCCTCTGCGCTTTGTAGAAAGAAAATGTTAGGATTTGCTTATCTGACAGCTCGATCGAACAAAAGGTAATCGCCGTCATTATCTATAACTGTAGGACTGGCGCTGCAGCAGGGGAAGACAAGCAGTTTTTTCTTGCCGTCACGAACGATTTGTAATTCTTTTGGCTTCATAGGCAGAAGCACATTCTCTGAGTTGCAGAATGGACAGTATTGCACATACATATCGCCTAGAATGATGTCATAAGGCCAGGTATGACTAAAAGGAATCATTGTGAGTCCTTCCCAGAAGGAGTCTCTTCATTTTCGCCCTCAGTTTGTGGGGGATTTTGTTTTTTGGATAGCTCCGCTATTTTTTGTAGTAAAATATGTTGGGGCATATGCATCAAGTGTTCCAAAGGAACGCCTAGTTGCTTGGATAACGTAATGGCTGTTTCCGGTGAAATTTGTAGTGGCTTCATATGAATGCCCTCCTAAAGTTTATCGGCTATAAATGTTCAGATATCGTTATTCACTTTACCATGGTGTTAAGACAATTACAAAGAAAGTCAAATGAAAGCAAAGGAATGGTGAGTACAAATGAAACAACCGTTATCACTGACTTGGGAACTGGATACTATTTTTCCGGGGGGGTCTTCGTCTGCAGAGCTAGAAGGTTTCTTGAGCAAGCTTGAAAAAGATATTTTATCCTTACAGGGCTTTGTGAAGGATGCTGTGGCACCAACGGATGTTGCGTCTACAAAAGCATTGGATGAGGTTATAGCATTGCTTCAGAGCTGTTCAGGAAGACTTGTGGAGGTCACTTCCTTCGCAGACTGTCTAGGCGCTCAGAATCAGATGGACAAGGGTGCGGTAAGACTGGCAGCCAAAGTGACAAGCATGCGCGCCGGATTCGAAGGGATCAGCTCGCAATTTAGCAATGTACTGCGTCAGACTACGGACAAGGTATGGGCTGAGTGGATGGCTCGTCCAGAGATTGCTCCTTTAACGTTCGTACTGAGCGAGAGCCGTGATTTGGCCCGTGAGAAGATGAGCCCTGAGCTGGAAAGTTTAGCGTTGGAATTAGCTGTTGACGGATATCATGGATGGAGCGGACACTATGATACGATTGTAAGCTCAATCAAGATCCCATTTGAGGATGAAGAAGGAGCAAAGCTGCTTTCTGCAGGTCAAGCTTTTAATAAGCTGGATGATCCAGATCCAAAAGTGCGTCAAGCGATGTTCCATAAATGGGAAGAGGCTTGGACTGAAGCGGCAGATAATTGCGCAGATACTTTAAATCACTTAGCAGGCTTCCGCCTGAAGCTCTATAAGGGCAGAGGCTGGGACGATGTTCTAAAAGATCCGCTCAGCATTAATCGTATGACACAGGACACCTTAAATACGATGTGGGACGTAATTACGAAGAGCAAACCTGTACTCGTGTCCTACCTTCAGCGCAAAGCCAAGCTGCTGGGGTTGGATTCCCTCTCATGGGTCGATGTCGAAGCTCCTGTAGGCAAATCCTCCGGCAAAATCCCTTATGATCAAGCTGCGAAGGATATCGTCACACAGTTCCGTAAATTTAGTCCTAAGATGGCTGAGTTTGCAGAGCGTGCCTTTGATAATAACTGGATCGAGGTTGAGGATCGTAATGGCAAACGTCCTGGTGGATTCTGTACTTCCTTCCCTGAGAGCAAAGAATCACGGATATTCATGACTTACAGCGGCACACCTTCCAATGTTTCAACATTGGCCCATGAGCTGGGACATGCCTATCATTCCTACTTGCTTGATGATCAACCTGTATTTAATCAGAATTATGCAATGAACGTTGCAGAGACCGCTTCAACCTTTGCAGAAGTGATTGTATCTGATGCTCAGGTTAAAGCTGCGGGCAATGCAGAGGAGAAGCTGGCACTGCTTGAAACGAAGATACAGAACAGTGTGGCATTCTTTATGAACATTCACGCTCGATTCTTGTTCGAGACTCGTTTTTATGAAAAACGTAAGGAAGGCCTTGTAAATGCTGAGGAACTGTCTGCTCTGATGGTGGAAGCACAGAAAGAAGCTTTCTGTGGTGTGCTTTCTGAATACCATCCTCACTTCTGGGCGTCGAAGCTGCATTTCTATATCACAGATGTACCTTTCTATAATTTCCCGTACACTGTTGGTTATATGTTCAGTACAGGCTTATATCGTCTGGCATTACAAGAGGGAGCTTCCTTTGCAGACAAATATGATAGCTTGTTGCAGGATACCGGCGTGATGACATTGGAGGATTTGGTGCTCAAACATTTGGGTGTGGATCTGACTAAGCCAGATTTCTGGCAAGGGGCTACAGATTTGATCGTGGCTGATATCAACGAGTTCTTGGAGATGACTGAGCATTTAGCATGAAATGTCTAAAATAAGACAAATTTCAGTGCGCTAAAAATAACGGAATTTCAGTGTGAACGCGCAAAGACCCCGGTTAAGGGGTCTTTTTTTAATGGTTAATTGTCGAAAACTCCCGTTTTATAAAAATTAATATACGAATGATCTATGAATTTTGCGCATTACTAGGGATAATAACCCAATTTTGTAGAATAATGTTGTTTGACGTATTTAAGGGGTCTATAATGAGCCTTGAGCCTTATATAAGGCTTGCAAGGAAGACTAATGAGCTTAGCTCAAAAAGCTTAAGTAAGCGCTTACTAAGCCGATTTGTACGAAGTAAACTCGAAGTAGCTAAGCTCACAAACAATATAAATCGAACCAGAAACTTGGGAAAAGGGGAAGGAGTGGCGGAGGGGAATTTTGGAACTGTAAGAGCGGGAGCGACCGCCTTTGTCTCCGAATTTCACCCGCTGTACGCGTAAGAATTCAAGAAATTTGGAGACAACAGCGGCTGGAAGTCCAAACATTCCCCGCAGTAGCGACGGATCCTTAGCCTAAATATTTAGGGTTCGATTTATAAAAGACGAAGTGAACTCGAAGAAGCTAAGCTCACAAAACTTTTAGGAGGAAAGATATGCTTAAGACAGAACAGCTATCATTAGCAAGACAGATGGATTTGGTGTTTAGGGAACTGCAAGAGGAATTATCGGGACTATCTTCCGGTACGGTATTTGTGCAAATACGAAATAATACCATTGGCAAATTCGGCATACGTCATCACCCTCTAGCCGGTCGGGGTGGTGGATTCACAGAAGTAAAGGAAGGAATAACGGAGAGTCAGCAGTCTTCTTTTCGTCTAATGGCACTGGAGAGTCTGAAATACAAACGGCGCTGGACTCATGGTGAGATCAGCTATGAATTCGCTATAAGACAGGGAAAGCTAATCGTAGATGCTACGCTGGAGTCCAATTATAATATGGCAAATCTGATGATTCGATCTCCCCGTAATGCTTACGCCGAGAGTGCTGATCAATTTTTAAGTTAAACGTTTTACATAAAGATTGCATGCAGCTCGGATTATAGGGTATAAATTAGAAAAACCTCCCACAGCTTCTGGAAGAAGTGTGAGAGGTTTGAAAGCTAGTCGGCAATAGGCTTTTTAAGACCTCAGCCGGATAAAACACTTAAGATAACGATGTTACTGACGACCGGACAGTTGTTGTTCTGCCAGTTGTACTAGACGTTTAGTGATGTAACCTCCCAAAGAACCAGTTTCGCGGGAAGTGTAGTTCCCGTAATAACCGTCAGCTGGGATCGTTACTCCAAGCTCTTGTGCTGCTTCATATTTCAATTGTTGCAACGCTGCATTTGCTTGAGGAACTACAAGGTTATTGGAACGGCTGCTACGACCTTGACCTGCTTGACCCATGTGTGTCACCTCCTTCGCCCGTTGTGAAGATAGTATGAGCGCTAAGAGGCTAATTCATGCATGCTATCGAAAGGTTTTAAGGATGGTAATTATTAGTCGATTAAAAGTAAGGGTAGGAAAGCCTAAATAACTAAGCTCGCACAAAAAATCGGCCTTCTCTTACGTAAACGCAAGGGAAGACCGATATAATGTATATCTGCTTTAATTCTCGGGATAGATCATTTCCAGCATAGTGGACAGCTCAAGGCTTTGACCTGGTTCTACCTTCAGCAAGCCAGTGAAGGAAGGATCGTCGGAAACGTTAGGAGCATCCGGGAGCCAGGTATAAGGTTCGATGCACAGAAATTGATCGGCTGGTCCTTTGGTATACAGGACCCAGTGGCGAAAAAGATTCTCGTCGGCCGTATAACGAAGACCATAACCATCATCGCGTAATAACAATGCTTCTACGGGCTGCTTGTCACCAATACGCAGAGCGGTATCAAAATTAGTTCCCTGTAGGTTAATTCCAGAATTTAGAGACTCTAGATCACCGAGTGGAATTAGATTGCCGCTAGGGAGCAATTCATCGTTTAGTTCATAAATGCTGTTTACGGGCAATTTGAGATTCCAGCGTTCAGGTTCTCCATCGATCATAAACCAGGTGTGATAACCGATCCCAAAGGGAATACGATGATCGCCGAGATTTGTAACCTTTAAAGTCTGGCTGAGCCGGGCATCCTGAAGCCTGAATGTCATTTCGAATTTGAGTGGAATGGGAAATTGCTCCATCCAGTGTGGATCATCTTCAGTAAGGAATTCAGTAGTGACTGCACAACCGTCCTCGTCTTCTTCAATATCGCTGACACACCAGGATTGAGTCCGGTGTAGACCATGGATATGATTGTCACCAGCGGTATTCTGGTCAAATTGATAACTTGTACCCTCGAATTGAAATTTTCCTTTACGAATTCTTCCGGGTGGAATTAAGAGCGGGATGCCAAAATGGTAAGGTTTTTGCATAAAGAAAGCTTGATCGCTTTCATCAGGCCGCCGCAGAATTTCCCGTTGTTCCTTTACATCAAACAATGAAATCACGTTGTTTCCTAGTCGCGGCAAAAGCGTGACTTCCAGTTCGCGGCTGTGCAAAATATAAGTATCATAACCGCCCCACTGCCCTTTGGTCACCTGTTTCATGAGATATGCTCCTTTATCGTAACTGTAATCGAATAGAACATGGATAACCTTATCATAACAGATTTATACGGAAGTGGTTAAGTGATTTGACAACTTCTCTTTATGGTTCTATGATGAAGGCATTAAATTATGATGAGAATGTGATGACGGGGACAAGTAGGCAGGAAATGTACCTTCAGAAAGCCGGTGGTTGATGCGAACCGGTAGGACACTCTTGATGAATGGACCCCTGAGCGCCGCGCTTGAACGGGAGCAAGATACCCTAGTAGACCGGCCGGATCTTCCCCGTTAACGGAAGACTAAGGCTGTTTCCTTTTGACTATACAAAGGTTTAGCAGCGAATAAGGGTGGCACCACGGTCTCACGTCCCTTGCGGATGAGGCTTTTTTTGCGTTCTCGGAAATTGGAAATCACATCTAACGGAGGTCTATATTATGTTGAAAAAAGTAATGTCAGGCATACAACCGAGCGGTTCTCTAACTTTGGGTAACTATATCGGAGCGCTGAAAAATTTTGTGAAGCTGCAAGACGATCATCAATGTTTCTTTATGGTTGTCGATATGCATGCGATCACCGTTGCTCAAGATCCTGCGGCACTGCGTGAGCAGTCTGAAGCTGTAGCTGCACTCTTTATCGCGGCAGGAATTGATCCTGTGCGTTCGAATGTATATATGCAGTCCCATGTGCCTCAGCATGCGGAATTGGGTTGGATCATGACTACGTTAACGGCAATGGGCGAGCTTGAGCGTATGACACAGTTCAAAGATAAATCATCAGGTAAGGATTCGGTTGGCGCGGGCCTATTCGTATATCCTTCTTTAATGGCAGCAGATATTCTTGTTTATAATGCGGATCTTGTGCCAGTAGGTGAAGATCAGAAGCAGCACTTGGAGTTGACCCGTGATTTAGCTGGCCGATTTAATAACCGTTTTGGCGAATTCTTTACGATTCCTGAACCGTATATCCCTGAAGTGGGCGCACGCATTATGTCTCTGGATGATGGCACTAAAAAAATGAGCAAGAGCAGCCCAAATGCAGGCAGCTATATTGCCCTGTTGGATTCGCCGGATGTGATCCGTAAAAAAATCAGCCGCGCAACGACTGATTCTGGACGTGAAGTTATCTTTGATCCGGCTAATAAGCCAGAGATTAGTAACTTGATGAGTATTTACTCGGAATGTTCTGGAATGTCCCTCCAGCAAATTGCCGATCGTTATGAGGGACAAATGTATGGTGGCTTTAAGAAGGATCTTGGGGAAGTGGTTGTGTCCACACTTGAGCCTTTGCAACAAAGATATCATGAAATTCGCAGTTCAGGTGCGATCACTGATATTCTTGCCGAAGGTGCTGAACGCGCACGTATTGTTGCAGCTGAGACATTGAATGGCGTAAAAGAGCGGATGGGCTTTCTGCCAGCTCGTTAATCTAATCAGAGCTTAAACTTTCCTGTTTGCGTCTAATTCTGGCTTTGAGGATAAATCCCCAGCCAATATTCAATACGCAGAGAAAACCAAGCAGGAGTGCCAGCCAGAAGCTATAGCTGATCGCGATTGAAGCGGCAGTGAGAATAAGAATAGAAGAACAAGCGAACCAAAGTGAGAGTCCTTTACCCATTAAGAGCCTTCCTTTCCGTGTCTGCTAAAATGAATCCCGGAGTATTATAAATACTCCGGGATTTTTTGTGATTATAGAATAGTTCTCTCAGTAAGTCTACAGTTTCATCGTAAAGAACCAGGGTCGATGGAAAATCGTTTGTCGAGCTTATCGCTGCTAAGCCAGCCTACATAAGTATTTAAAGGTTTATATTGGTTATCCATAACTAATACAGCCACAAAAGGGTATTGTTTGCGGTGTAAATAACGAACGTCTCCCCAGCGCACCATATATCCTGAAGGAAGCTCCTCCACTTCGGCCACCGCATAAGAGGTGAAATATAAAAAGGACTGAATATCTGGATGCGACTTGGATATTTCCACAGCGGGATGATTCGAGCAGACCGCATGTTTGAACCATTCCAGACGGTTGTTCAGTAGCTGCCCAACGTCATAACTGCCGTCTTTTTTCACTTTAACCACGTTCCAGCGTTTAAGTGAAATTGTAGGGATTACAATATAACGTTCGCCAGCAGTATGGTGTATATCTTTAAGCTTGATGTTTCGTGTAAGGCGGGCATGAACAATCGTTCTCCAAATATAATAAAGAATGGTACAGGCATAAAGCGTAATAAATAAAGGTTTAGGCGGAACAATCCCAGTGATCCAGAGCAGAATAGCTGCGATATGGCTGCCAAAAATAAATGGATCGAAAATGTGGATGATATTCCAGGCGATCCATTTCTCAGTGAATGGACGGGCCGCCTGAGTTCCATAGGTGTTAAACAGATCAGAGAAGACGTGCACGCCTACACCTATGAAACCCCAGAGTGCAACATGGCTTAAAGCTGCCAAATCAGTAAATCCAAACAGAGGCCCTAAGACTAGGGCAATCAGAGCGGGCCACAAAAATAGAAAAGGCAAGGAGTGTGTGATTCCCCGGTGATTACGAATATATATTGCATTGTCCTTTAGTCTTAATGCGGTATCGGCATCAGGAGCCTGTGAGCCTAAAATTGTAGCCAGCATAACGGCCCCGGCCAGTTTAGGGTCAGAAGCAACGACGGGATCGACGAAAGAAAGTCCGGCTAACCCTATGCCCATAACTAAATGTGTAGCGGTGTCCATTGGTCAGTTCTCCTTTGTTGTTCGGAAGTACATTATTAATAATTACCCAAATACGGCTTAGGTTATTAAGGGGCTGGAAATAAATATTGTCACGTAATTGTCAAATTCATGAACATACTGTGCCATGACTGTCAAAGTCTCCTCGGGTTTGATATGATAAAGTTAACAGCGAAGTCTATTTAGTGCTTCGGCTAGAACGTTAGAAGTTTGTTTAGAAGGAGGATCATTTGGTGTGGATAATCATATAACATTTCAAGCTTCTTCCGATTCTGCAGCTATGTCTGCAAAATCTCCACCGGAAGGTGCAAGTTGGCGTGATTTCATTACCGTAACAAAACCCGGTATTATCCGATCTAACCTCATCGCTGCCTTTGCAGGATATTGGCTGGCTTCAGGTTGGGATGTTCAATACGGCAGATTAGTTCTGACTCTGCTCGGTACAATGCTGGTTATGGCTTCGGCCTGTGTTTTTAATAACTATTTCGACCGTGATCTGGATATGAAGATGGAAAGAACGCGCGATCGTGGGCTTCCTACAGGACGACTGAAACCCAAAACCGTATTGCTGTATGCTATTGGGCTTGGGATTGCGGGTTTGATTGTGCTGTTTGCTTTTTCCGGAGTTTTAGCCGGTCTGTTCGGGATTGTAGGGATGTTCGTTTACGTTGTAGTATACACCCTTTGGTTGAAACGGACATCAACATGGAGCACTTCAGTAGGTGCGATCTCTGGAGCTATGCCACCGGTAATTGGCTACGTTGCAGTTACGGGAACAGTTGATCTAGGGGCTTGGCTGATGTTTGCGATGTTGTTTCTGTGGCAACCTCCCCATTTCTGGGCGCTCGGGATTAGACGTAAAGAAGAATATAGAGCCGCAGGTTTCCCACTGCTGCCTGTAGTCAAAGGAACACGTCGTACGAAGTTTCAAATGATTCCTTATGTAGCGCTGTTACTGCCTATTCCAGTGTTAATGTACGCCTACGATTATGCAGGCATTTTTTATCTGGTGATTTCAACAGCGCTGTCTCTGGCTTGGTTAATCATAACCTTGATGGGCTTTGCAGCAAAAGATGACGAAGTCTGGGCGAAGAAGAACTTCCTCTTCTCCATTAACTACCTAACGGTAAGTTTGATCGTACTTGTATTAAATACGATTCACGGTTAAGAAGAGGGAGGGTATTATTGTCCGTGCAGACCTTTAAGCGTTATAAATGGACCTGGATTCTACTATTGCTTGCTTTGGTAATGGCTGGTTATCTGGCAGTTAATTCTTTGAATTTAGGAAAAGAAAAACTGCCGGTAATCGGAGAAGTGCAGGACTTTTCACTTGAAAATGTGGATGGAGACCAGATTACTCTGGCTGATACACAAGGTAAGGCACGGCTGGTATACTTTTTTTTCACGCAATGTCCGGATGTATGTCCTATAACTACGTTTCTGTTATCTCAGACGCAGAAAATTCTGGTCGACGAGGGCAACTTTGGAAAAGATACGGCGTTCGTCTCCATTTCTTTTGATCCAGAGAATGATACACGTGAAGCCATTAAGACCTTTGCGGACCGTTTCCAGGCAGATTATAAGGGTTGGTACTTCTTACGGGGGGATCAGGAAGTGATTCGTAAGCTGGCAACTGATTCTTTTAAAGTACTAATTGCAGGGAATAGTAAAGAAAATTTCGTACATGCCAATCGCATAGCATTGGTTGATCGAGACAATCGTCTCCGTGCATTGTATGACGCAGGAGATACGGATAACGTAACGCCTGAATTTCTTGCCGATAGGCTGAATGAATTGGCTCGTGAATAGAACATAACCGCATAACAGAAACGCCTTTTTCGAATCCCGTTTATTGAAGGGATAACGAAAAAGGCGTTTTTAATTTCTTAGGCAATATATCGCGAATCAAAAAGGAATGGGTTCAGGGTAAATGATGAACTCTTCCAGACCCGCTTTTTCAAGCTGATTAATATTGTATTCATCTGGAGTGCCCTCCACTCCGGCATAACCCCGGCGCGTATAGATGTGACCAGCATCGGGAAAGGCATCGCGGAGAATCCCGCGTATTTTTTTGCCTGAACTGTCGTTATCCATATAAAGATATACTTCTCCATCTCCTACTTTTTGTCGCAGGGACTCGAGTTTGAGCATATTTAATGTACCAAAGGTACAGAGGATTTCGACTTCCGGTACCAGCACGCGTCGTAATCTGCTGCGATCGTTTTTGCCTTCGACAATAATCGTAATGGACATTTGCTGACAATCACCTCCGGAAATGAAGCCTGAACTTTCAGACTCATTATAGTTTACCGAAGGAGGAGCAGTTTTAACAACTGTTTCTACAGGAAAATCTTCATTCCCCGGGAAATGTCGTAAAAACAATAAATCATGCGGCCCGCCCATTCCATTTGGAAGAGTAGGTGGACAGCTTGGCTGAATTTTTTGGCGGAAGCAGTAATAGTGCAACCATCAGCAATAGAAAGGCAATGAAATAAGGCGAAACAACGTCTCTTAGTTGTCCTGCGGCCACAGGCCCTGCGAATGCACCTAGTGACATGGCTATCGACTGCATGGAGAAGGTGCGTCCCATACGTCCTGGTCCACCTAGACTAATAAAGAGCGAAGCCATTGCAGGAAATAATATTCCTTTGGCTGCACCCAGAATAAAGAGAATAACGGAAGCGGGAATGCTGTGAAGTGAGGCGAGCGCAAAAAAACAAAGGGCCATTCCTAGCAAGGCCACGGCTATTCTTCCTCCTGGGGAAAAGCGGTTCAGGAAGAACAAACTGAGTGTTACCAAAGCCCCTAAGCTAAGGAGCGATAAAAGAATACCTGTGGAAACAATGCTATTACTTCCGGTCTGAGATAGAGGAAGCTCAAAGAACAGAACCCCTTGTGAACAAGAAACGAAAAAAGGCAGCAGATAATAACGTTTGGAAACTGGATTGGGATCGGATATAGGGACCGAAGGAAGATCCTGATTTTTCAAAGGAGGTGCTGCTGAGTTTACAGGGCGTACTAAACGCCGGGCAGGCGCCGGTACACTGAAAAAAGCCATGATTCCTGTAGCGATAAGCAGCCATCCCAATGTGGTGAAGGTGCCGGAATAGCCAGCTTTAGCTACGATAAAGGCACCCGCTGCTGGGGATACCACTGAAGCTAAGGTATGAACGATACCATGTCCGGACATATATTTCCCCTGCTCAGTGGCATCAGATGATAATGAAGCCAGCAAGGTCATGCACGCCGGAGAGAGGAAGGCGAGCGCGAACCCGCTTGCTGCTCGTAGCATCAGCAAATGCCACGGAAGCTGAGCGTGAGCCTGCAGCAATAGAATGGCTCCCGCAGTAACAAGGCTAAAGACGATGTAGCGGCGGCTGCCATTACGATCGACGAGTACGCCTGCGAGCAAATTGCCAGGAAGATGGGTCAACGAATACATGCCCATCATCCAGCCAATAAAGGCGGGTCCCGCACCAAGAGAGATGGCAAAGGGCGTTAGAATAGGATACTGTGCATGTAAATCAAAAAACGCCAGAAAAAGAAACAGGTACAGCCATAGCGCAGTTTTCACAGGGAAACACCTCCGAGAGCCACCTACAATAAAGGTTAATGCAGGAAGGCGTATTTTAAGAAGATCAAATTTAAGCAACTACTTGTACTTTACGTGGGACAGAGAGGGCTTATACCGCTTTTTTAATTCCTGTAAGCAGGTATACCTTTCTCTGGCTGTGGAACCATGAATTATGATGGGCATTCATGTATAATAATTAATATTGGCGTCATGTCTATGGAGGAGATAATCCTTAGGACGAAACTAGGCGATAGGGGTGTTGTGAGGTTGATGGATCCAGAGGTGTGGTCACAGTTTATTAGAGAGAATTGGTTAGTTATTGTTATTGCGCTTGTTCTGTTGTTCGCGGTTGTTAATTTGGTCAAAACGATGTTGAAATGGGCGATTGTCATTATTATCGTTGTAGGTCTATTCATCTATAGTGGTGTGACAATGGACCAAATTGGTAACGCTGTGAATAAGGTGGCAGATGGAACGGTAAGCACGCTGAAGAAGGAAGCACAAGAGGTCATGCTTAAAGAGGCGCAGGATGCGAAGTACACTTCAAATGGTGACGGAACATTTACGATCACAACTCCGAATATTGAAGTGAAAGGTACTACTGGTGAAGATAAGGTAGAGGTTACTTTCCGCGGAGTTAGTCTTGGGAAGTGGAGTATTACAGATACCACACAAACATTTATCGAGGAAGCTCGGAAACATCAATAAACGGCCTCAGTTTAAATGATTATCAAAAACAAGCAAGCGGGCGGCTGAAAGGGGAGATTGGATATGATAAACGGTTGGTTGACTAGTCTGAGTGATGCAAATATCATCTCCATCGCCCTCCTGCTGGTAGTAGTCTTTTCACTATTGCAAGGCTGGAGCAGAGGGTTCTCAAGTGCTACCGGAAGATTATTCGGTCTGCTGGGAACAGGACTGTTTACAATAGCTTCTTTGGTGCTGGCCATTCCTGCTGCGGCGTATCTCAATCCTCATGTTCAGACTTGGGCAGCAGGAATAAGTCTGCCTGATAAACAGCTGACCCAGTGGCAGCAAATTTATTATACGGCTGTGTCTGTGCTGGCGGAATCGCCGCTGGTGCGGTTTCTATTGTTGTTATTGCTCTCTTATATCTTAATTCGCATGCTTCTGGGATTGTTGTCTATGCTGCTTCCATTCCACCAGCTACGGCGCACCAAGACATTTAAGGACAGAAAGATTACGCAAGTAAGCCGTATGGGTGGAGCTATCATAGGATTAATTATAGGCTTGACTCGTGGTTTAATTATTGTGCTCGCTCTCTTCATTTGTGTTGGCCTAAATCCAGAAAGTCAATTTAGCCGTTATGTGGAATCTTCTCCGATCTACAGTCAAAGCGCTGCCGCTGTATTTGAACCCTTTGTTGGGGAGACAGTGCAGAAAAAGCTGCCTATTCTGACGAAGACCGTTGCAGCTGAGATGAATGATATTCTGCGCAGAAAATATGAAGTTATCGATCATGACATTCCACAAGATATTGTGGGAGCTGCTGAAGATATTATTGGACAAGCGCAAGGAGACGAGAAGAAAGCCAGACTACTGTATGATTGGGTAGGAACACGAGTAACTTATGATTACGCCAAAGCGGAAAATTATGAAAAAAATAGAATTTGGCATGAACAGACCCCGCAGGATACCTTCGACACACGTATAGGGGTATGTATTGATTATGCCCGTCTTTACGCTGTAATGGCCCGCTCCCAAGGATTGCAGGTGCGCGTTGTAACGGGTCAAGGCTATGATGGTAGAGGCGGGTATGGCGCACATGCCTGGAATGAAGTTTATATAAGTGACCGGCAAGCTTGGATTCCATTGGATCCCACTTGGGCGAGCAGTGGAGATTGGTTTAATCCGAAGGATTTTGACGATACGCATATTAGGGAGAACGCACTCTGAGTGAGGGCGCCGCACTCCTTCCGTGTGGTACAATAAACTCATACCAACCGCTCTAACACAAATGCGAGTGCAATGCTCACAATCAGCTTCTTAGAAATCACCTTCATTATAGGAGCAATGTCGCTGGCTAAGGCAATTCAGACATTATTTTTATATAGAAGGGAAGAAAGCTGGTGAGCTTTGGGAAGCAGCTCCCGCCTGCGGACGGGAAATCTTCGAAACATTCTGTAGGTCTGCGATTGAATCTGTTTTTCTTTGGCACTTTTTTTATTTTTTGTATCATTATTGTGCGTCTTGCAGGTTTGCAGTTTACTGAGGGAGCTTTGCTGACAGAAGAAGAGATCAAACGGGATACGAAGTTTGTTCCGCTGGCAGCCATGCGAGGGATTATTTTTGCTGCCGGGGGTGAGCAGATAGCCTATTCTACACCTGTTGAGTCGCTCTATCTTACCCTAAATAAGGAATATACAGCTAAAACTACTGATAAAGTAACGGGTGAAACCTCACTAACGGAAAAGGCGAAAAATAAGTCCAATGACCTTGCAGCAAGATTAGTAGCGGAGTTTGAGAAATATGGAAGTGCAGATGCCCCTAAGTTAACGCAGCAGGACGTGCTGGATTTACTTGATCTGGACTTTAAAAAGTACCTAGGTTATGTACCGCGTCGTATAAAAGCAGGGCTAACTTCAGAAGAAATAGCTTATTTCATGGAACATAAGGATGAATATCCAGGTATTACCATTGTGGAAGAAAGTATACGCCACTACGATAAAGATACGGTAGCTGTGCAGACGGTGGGTTTTGGCAAACCTTTTAAATCAACCGAAGACTTAGCGATGTACAAAAATATTCGTAGTGCAATGAAAGACAATTCTTCACCGGGACTTATGTATAAAACGGAAGAATATGTGGGGTTTGATGGTCTGGAAATGCAGTATCAACGCGAACTGCGCGGAGAAAATGGTTATCAGGTCATTTCGGTCACTCCTCAAAATATGGCGGAGAAGGTAGAACAGACCGTTCCCCCTGTAAAAGGCAATAACATTTGGATGACTATTAATAAGAATGTTCAGATGAAGACTGAACAGGCCATATTAGATCAGATTAAATGGCTGCACACCAATGCTGTGCAAGGCGAAACTCATCCAGATGCTTTAACAGGTTATGCAGTAGCAATGGAAGTAGAGACTGGTAATATTGTCGCTATGGCGAGTATGCCGGATTACGATTCGAATGTATGGACAAAGGACTCGTTGCCTACATCCGTCTGGAATAAAATTATGAACAATCATCTGAATGGTACAATTACCTCGAATTCTTCCGGGAGATCGGGTCATGATTTTAGCTCTCTTGTATTCATGGGATCGACCATCAAACCGTTAAGTGTATTAATTGGTCTAAATGAAGGTTTTTTTAGCACCTCGAGCACCTATCCAGATGTGGGGATTACCTATTTCGGTAAGGATGATAAATCATCGGTTAGAAATTCATCAGGTCACGTCTATGGAAAACTGTATCCGGCTGATGCTATCAAGCAATCCTCTAACGTATTTATGGTGGATATGGTCGGAAAGCAACTTTATAAGAAATACCTGGGGGATAAAGGCGTAGAGGTCTGGGACCAATATATGAAAAAGTTCGGACTGGGTGTGTCAACACAAAGTGGTCTTCCCGGTGAATCACCAGGTCAGATTAACTATACAGATTTCAAGGCTGCAGGGAGCTCGCAGGCCGCGCTCGTCTACGCATCTTTTGGCCAGCAAGGCAGTTATACTACGTTACAGCTTGCCCAGTATGCTACTACACTTGCAAATGAAGGTGTGCGAATTAAACCACAGCTTATAAGTAAGATTACGGATGCGCAAGGTAAGGTGGTTAAGGAATTTAAAAAAGAAGTGCTTAATAAAGTAACCTTTGATAAATCGTTCTGGAGAGAAATCAAACAGGGAATGAGCAGTAAAGTTAGTGCTTTTGACGATTTTCCTTATGATTTTGCCCGTAAGACAGGAACCTCTGAAAAAACGGACAGAAAAAATATAAACCGTGATAACGGGGTTTTTATTGCCTTTGCTCCACGTGAGAATCCGAAGCTGGCTGTAGCGGTTGTGATTCCGGAGGGCGGCTTTGGCTCAAATAGTGCAGCTCCGGTTGCCCGTAAGATTTTTGATGCTTATGATTGGGAATATGGGCTGGATGGGGTTCCAAAGAAGAATATTCCTCCTGTGGCAGATCCCGTTCAAGAACAATAAGCTTAAATTAGAGAAAAAGGAGAGACAAACTGTGAGTTTTTTCCGTAAGCAGGCCTCACCTCCTGACGAGACCAGCAGCAAAAGTTCCATCGGCCTGCGACTCAACGTGTTTTTCTTTAGCACGTTCGTTATATTTTGCGTAATCATCATCCGACTAGCTGTTCTGCAATTCGTGGAAGGTCCAACTTTAACTGAGGTAGAGACGAGTAGAGATACTAAAAATGTACCGTTAGCTTCCATGAGAGGGGTTATATACGCTGCAGGCGGTGAGAAGCTAGCTTATTCCACTCCTGTTCAATCGCTGTATATCACACTCAATAAAGAGTATACGGCTAAGGAAACAGATAAAGACACCGGTAAAACAACGCTGACCCCAGAGGCTAAGGTCAAGTCTGATGCCTTGGCAGCCAAGCTGGTAGCTGATTTCAATAAATATGGTGATCCAAATGCAGAGAAGATGACGGAGAAAGATGTAATTGATGCGTTGGATTTATATTTTCGTAAATCACTTGGCTTTATGGCACGGCGAATTAAGGCTGATCTGACTACTGAAGAAGTAGCTTATTTCATGGAACATAAAGGAGAATATCCGGGGCTTGAGATTGTCGAGGAGAGCATTCGTCATTACGATAAAGATACGGTTGCTGTACAGACGATTGGATATATCAAACCCTTCAAGTCCGCGAACAGTCTTAATATTTATAAAAACATTCTTAGTGCTATGAAAAACAATCCGGAGCCAGGGCTAACGTATAAGGATGATGAATTTGTTGGATTCGATGGGCTGGAGCTGAAATATCAGCGTGAGCTTCGCGGGCAAAACGGATATCAGGAAATTTCCGTCAATCCACAGAATATGGCGGAGAAAATTGAGCGTGTCGTTCCGCCTGTCAAAGGAAATGACATCTGGACAACGATTAATAAGAATGTTCAGATGAAGACAGAACAGGCGATAACAGATCAGCTCAAATGGTTGCACTCTAATACCGTACAAGGCAGAACGCATCCGAATGCTTTAACGGGATATGCAGTAGCGATGGAAGTAGATACTGGTAATATTGTCGCTATGGCGAGTATGCCTGATTATGATACGAATGTTTGGACATCAGGTTCTTTGTCTTCAGATGTCTGGAACAGTATTATGGATAATTATCAGAACGGAACGATCACTCCTATTTCTTCGGGAACCTCAGGGAACGGACTAAGATCTGTACTGCTTCTAGGTTCAACGATTAAACCTTTGAGTGTACTCGTGGGTCTGAATGAAGGGTTGTTTTCAACTTCTTCTTATTATCAGGATAAAGGTTTTGCGACTTTTGGTAAGTCTGGGCATGAAACGAAGGTAAGAAACTCTTCTAACCACGTATATGGTTCTTTGGATCCTGCTAGAGCCATTGAGAAATCCTCGAATGCATTTATGGTCGATATGGTCGGTAAAAGATTGTATGACAAATATAAAAGCAAGGGGATAGACATCTGGGATGTCTATATGAAAGAGTTCGGCCTTGGTGTATCTACGGGAATTGACCTGCCTAATGAATTCTTGGGTCAAAGAAACTATACCAATATAGAAGCTGCTGGTAGTGCGCAGTCCGCACTGGTCTATGCCTCTTTCGGACAACAAGGAAGTTATACAGTAATGCAGCTTGCACAGTATGTTACTACACTTGCTAATGAAGGACAGCGGATTAAACCTCAACTGGTTAGCAAGATTACTGACGCAGATGGAAATATAATCAAAGAGTTTAAACGTGAGGTGCTTGATGAAGTAACAAACTTCGATAAGTCCTACTGGAATGAAATTAAGCAGGGGATGCGAAGTGAAGTTAGTGCTTTTTCTGATTTCCCTTATGACTTTGCACGTAAGACGGGAACCTCTCAGCAAGTAGCTAAGGGTGAAATTCGCGATAATGGGGTATTTATTGCATATGCTCCACGTAATAATCCTAAGTTGGCTGTGGCGGTTGTAATCCCTGAAGGTGGCTTTGGTTCACAAAGTGCGGCACCAGTCGCACGTAAAATATTTGATGCCTATGATTGGGAATATGGGCTTGATGGAGTTCCAAAGAAAAGTCTCCAGTCTGGCAATAATACTAATGATAATGCGAAGGAGGGAGAGACTACAGGTACCGAGTAACTCTGACCCTATGGCTAAGATTTAAAAAAATAAACAGCTTCTCAATAGAGAGCATACAAGAATGGAGGGGTGGCAAATGATTGCCAAATACCGCCTGCTTGCATTGGATATGGATGGAACCCTACTGAATGATGAACAGATAATTACACCCACAACGGTGGAATGGATTCAAAAGGCGGTCAACGCAGGCGTTCATGTCTGTCTGTCGACAGGCCGGGCATTTGTAAGTGCCTTACCCTATGCAGAGCAGCTAGGTTTAGAGACACCGATGATCACTGTGAACGGCAGTGAGGTGTGGAGAGCGCCACATGAAATATACCGGAGATCGCTAATGGATCCCAAGCTGGTACAAGAAATGTATGATCTTGCAAAAGCAGATGACATCTGGTTCTGGGCTTATTCTCTGGACGAAGTTCTCAAACAGGATAACTGGGATGGGGATGTAACGGGTAGAGAATGGCTTAAGTTCGGTTATCACACTGAAGATGATGAGCTTCGCCATAAGCTGTTGCTTCGTCTTCAAGATATGGGTGGACTGGAGATTACGAACTCTTCTCCGCACAATCTGGAGATTAATCCTCTAGGCGTGAATAAGGCAGCAGGAATAAAGGAAGTCTGCAAGCTGCTGGGAATAGAAATGTCGCAAGTTGTAGCTGTGGGCGACAGCCTTAACGATCTGGCGGCGATCCAGCAGGCTGGACTTGGGGTTGCCATGGGCAACGCGCAAAAGACGGTTAAACAAGAGGCTGATGTTGTGGTGGCGACCAATAATCAAGACGGGATTGCCGAGGTCATCCAAAAGTATATCTTTACCGAAGCTGCAGCCTCTGTAGGCAGCAAATAATAAAAGCAGTACTGCGAAGTGAATCCATGGAGCATTATGCTAGTAGGAGGTTAAGGAATTGACGATCCTGGGTTGGATTCTTATCATTGTTTTGTTTGCTGTAGGATTGGCAGGGGCTGTGTATCCCATACTGCCGGGTGCGTTAGCGATCTATCTTGCCTTTTTTGTATACGGCTGGTTCTTTTCTTTTGAGCCCTTTGGGGTTTGGTTCTGGATTATTCAAACACTGATTGTTGTAGTTCTTTTTGTTGCTGATTATGTTGTAGGAGCGTGGGGTGTCAAAAAATTTGGCGGCTCACGTTCATCGATTATCGGGAGCACGATCGGGCTGATCTTGGGACCTTTTGTTATCCCGGCTTTTGGTCTTATCATTGGGCCATTTCTAGGGGCTTTTATTGGAGAATTGATCGTGGGATCTTCACCTTCTAAAGCTGCTAAGGTAAGTGTTGGCTCCATACTCGGCTTATTTAGCAGCACCTTGGTCAAAATCGTGTTGCAGGTAATTATGGTCGTCCTCTTTTTTATATGGGTCGCCCGGTTTTAATTTAACAGTGAAGAAGGGGAAAGAGTTTGTCCAAGAAAGAGTCTTTTGTTAAAGGCACGCTTATCCTTGCTGCTGCAGCTTTGGTGGCAAGGGTACTCGGGCTTGTCCAGCGGGTGCCGCTGGACCATATCTTTGACGGTGTGGGGAGAGCATCGTTCGGAGTTTCTAACAATATCTATTTAATGCTTCTAACCGTAGCCACCGCTGGGATTCCAAGTACACTCAGCAAAATGGTCTCTGAACGATACGCCTTGAATCGTCCTGAAGAGGCGAGACAAGTGTATCATGCTGCACTGCTGTTTTCAGTGGCTGCAGGGGTGTTTATGACTGTCTTGCTGTACATAGGGGCTCCATTTTATGCAACTCATATTGCTGATGTCCCTGAATCGGCGATGGCGATAAAAGCTATTGCGCCTGCGCTGCTGCTTTTTCCGGCAATAGCGATGATGCGTGGATATTTTCAAGGCCGCAACAATATGATGGCAGGTGGGATTTCTCAGATCGTGGAGCAATTCGCTCGCGTACTGACCGCTATTTTGCTGGCTTATATTTTATTACATCAAGGTTATAGCAACACTACAATTGCTGCGGGAGCATCCTTTGGTAGCGTGATCGGTAGTATCGCGGCGTTTGGCGTAATGATTTATTTTGCAGTCAAACTTCGCCGTGAGGACAAGCAATTAGGATTGAATTATGATACTGCTCAAAAATTACCGATTTGGGGTATCTACAAGGATATTTTTACACTGTCTATTCCCATTGTGCTGTCTTCCCTTACGATTCCGGTTGTGAATGTAATTGACACTTCTCTTACGGTACGATTATTGATTGATCAGATAGGTAGGGATAGTGCCACTTCAGCGCTAGGTATTTTATCCAATCGTGCTCAGAGTGTAGCGGGCATTCCACCTGTTCTAGCTATCGCACTTGGAACTTCATTGATTCCGATCATTTCGGCTGCCTATGCCCGCCGTGATGAGGGGCATTTGAAAAAGCAGATAACGCTTGCTCTGCGGATTTCTATTTTGACAGGGATGCCGATTGTATTGGCGCTTGTAGCAGCTGCTTATTCTGTAAATGGATTATTGTTCGCCAGTTTAGATGGCAGTGGTATCGTAGCCATGCTTACTTTAGGAACGATCTTTCAGATTACGATGATGACAACGAACTCTATTTTGTTAGGTATGGGCAAATCGCGAATTTCCATGTATTATGTGTTAGCGGGTATTATTGTAAAATTAGTGGCAAGCTTATTACTTAGTAAGGTATTTGGCATCTACGGAATCATCGGTGCAACAGCACTTTGTTTCGTGGTCATTACTTTGCTTAACTTACGCATGCTGAAATCGATCGTGCCTTTTGAAATTATGGGCAAACGTTGGGGCGGTTTCGCGATTGCGGTACTTGTGTCCGGCGGGATTGGTTATGGCTTGAATGAGGCTGGGATTCTGTTAACAGATCTGATGCCGGCACGTTTGGCGTTTCTGATCACTTGTCTTGTTGTAGGAGCAGCAGTTGTTGTTATTTATCTAGTACTGCTTATTGTGCTGGGCGTGCTGACTAAACAGGAAATCTCCAGTTATCCGCGGGCGCTGCAAAAATTATTGAATCCGCTGATGAAGTTACAGCCTGCACGTGTTCGTATGAGAGAATAGGTTTGACTTCTACCCTGCATTTTGCTTCACTTAAAGAGTAGAAAATAGACAGATATTGAAGAAGGGACTGAGTAAATCATGGACAAAATTAGTTCTCCTGCTGAATTTCAGGTAGCCATTCAATCACCTCGATTAACAGTGGCCATCTTCAAGGCTGACTGGTGCTCGGATTGCAAATTTATCGATCCTTTTATCCCAGAGGTAGAGCAGGCTTATGCAGACCGCCTTACACTGGTTGAGGTAGATGTTGATGCCGTGGGCGATGTTAGCCAAGAACAAAATATTATGGGTATTCCAAGCTTCGTCGCATATTCGGATGGACGGGAATTGGTTAGATTCGTTAATAAATTGCGCAAATCCCGTGAAGAGATTGAAAATTTCCTTGATAAAGCGGTCCAAGTGCATCAAAGCCTTCAAAAGTAATTCCTAAGGAACCACCGCTTTCGCCTGTTTGTGCAAAAGCGGTGGTTTTTTGAAATATAAGTCTGGCTGCTTCTTCATTACTAAAAACTGCGGGTGATATTTTTGACGACAAATCAGTTGAAATGGCTTAGTTATCTTACTTGCCTTATCATGTTCCTCGCTGTACTCGGAGGAGCGGTAGTGACGAAGACTGGATCGGGCTTGGAATGCGGAAATGAATGGCCGCTCTGTCATGGGAAATTAATTCCGGCTTATACTATAGGCTCGATGATTGAATACACCCATCGCTTGTTTAGCGGTTTGGCAGGGTTATTCTCACTTGCCTCGATGTTTGCTTTTTGGCGTTATGCCCGTACTCGGCGCGATTTGCTGGGCTATGCATTTATGACTTTATTATTCGTCATCGTTCAAGGTGGTATGGGAGCGCTTGCAGTAATTAAATCTCAATCTGCTGCTGTAATGGCGCTGCATATGGGTTTTTCTTTGATCGCCTTTTCGAGCGCTATGATGTTGGCTCTTGGAACCAAGAGATGGCATGAATCGCGCGAATATGATCATACGTTGGAAGCTCAAAAGAAGCCCGTAAGTAAGGCTTTTCGCAATTTAACTTGTTTTACTGCCATCTATTCTTATATTGTCGTGTATATTGGAGCCTTTGTAAGTCATACGGATTCACAGGGCGGGTGTTCGGGATGGCCGCTTTGTAATGGAGAATGGGTTCCGGAGCTTTCTGGAGGTGTAGGTGTTGTTTTTACGCATCGGATTGCGGCTTTGCTCTTATTCATGCTTACTGCGCTGCTTGGGCATTTAGCATTTTGGAAACATAAGGATTATCCAGAGCTTAGAGCGCTAGGTGTAGCTGCAGTGCTGTTATGCTTGATGCAGGTGTTTAGTGGGGCGGCTGTGGTTTACACCCTAGATAATGAAAGATTGTACATATTTGCCGCTTTGGCTCATATTTTGCTGATTGCCAGTTTGTTTGGTGTCTTATGTTATATGAGTGTAAGAGTCTGGCAGCTAAATCGTGCGGGTAGTGTCGTGTCTGGAAAAAATGTAACGAACCCAATGATTCCACCGCCTTGGTAGAACATTCCCTCCGTGGATAGAGGCGCTTCACCCGCGGAATAATAAAGTGGAAATCGGTATATCGTGGAGCTGATTGGCCGATGCTTACGTCGCGAGTTTTGTACGAAGCAGTCCATGGAAGCAGACGCTGAACAAAACTTTAGGAGGACTGGGATATGCTGCGGGTATTACTTGGAGAGCCGCCTCGAAAGAACAGTGGTGTGTTGGCTGATGCGATGGAGAATATGGCCACTTTTGCAGCATTGCTGCGCAAGGAAATGAGTGCCCATGAGGATAATGACCATGAATACCGCAAGCTGGAGATTTGGACACGTGGACTGATTTCCTCTCTGGATGAACTGGAGCAAAGTTGGTTCGCGGCCGCTTTTTACCGGAAATTAGTGATCGCGGGTTATATGGATGATATGACACCGGTGGAACAGGGCGATTATGCACGTTATGTTTATTTTTATAAAGATGGCTTTATCCGGGTTTTCTCTCTTCTGGACAAGCTTGGGACGGTACTGAATCATTTTTATGATCTCAAAACATCCAAATTAAAAACGCACTTTTCTTACTTTACAGTGCTGCGTCAGCTTCAATTATTGAATGTGCATCCTGCATTAGCGGATCAACTGGAACAGATCAAGAACTCCTACCGCGATCCATTGGAGAATTTACGCAAGCGCAGAAATGCTGAAATTCATTATATGAATTCTGAAATGCAGGATGATCTGTGGCAGCGGCATCAAGGTCTGCATGATAAAATTCAGCTCGAGGATCTGGATAGCCATCTTGAGGATTTAAAACAATCGCTCGAAATGAACTGTAAGACATTAATCGCGGCATTCAGCTACAGCAATGAACAGCTGCGTAAGGAAATAAGCAGGGCAAAGAGCATAAAATCGTAATCGTTCAATATATTTCCTTTTGACAAAAATCGATAAACTCACTATACTTATGCTTGCATTAAAGTATGTACGATTTCAGAAAAAATATAATTTCATAACTTTATCTTATCGAGAGCGGCGGAGGGATAGGCCCGATGAAGCCCGGCAACCGATTTGTATCCAGCGCGGGAAGCGTTGTACAAATGTCATGGTGCTAATTCCTACAATGGCGCAGGTTGCGGTCGTTGGCAGATGAGAAGGCATTGTCTTAATAAACCCACAGAGCCTCTTGCGATCTGCATCGATCGTTGGAGGTTTTTTTGTATAGAATAAGTGAAATATAAAGGGGGGGCGACGAGAGTTGATTAATCTAAAAGGGATAACAAAGGTTTATGGAAAAGGGAGTAATGCGGCAACAGCGCTTTCTGGATTGAATCTGTCCATCGAGAAAGGTGAAATATTCGGAGTCATCGGCCACTCTGGAGCGGGGAAAAGTACATTGATCCGTTGCATTAATCTGTTGGAACGTCCGACAGAAGGTGAGGTCTGGGTAGACGGTGTTGAACTCACTAGCCTTAACCAAGGTCAATTACAGGAACAGCGGCGCAAGATTGGGATGATTTTTCAACATTTCAATTTGCTTTCTTCGGCGACTGTGTATGATAATATTGCCTTTCCACTGCGACTTGCAGGTACATCTAGAACAGCTATTGATACAAAAGTGAAAGATCTGCTCGCTCTAGTTGGGCTTGAAGAACATACAGATAAGTATCCTTCTCAGTTATCTGGAGGACAAAAGCAGCGGGTCGGCATCGCCCGGGCACTAGCCAGTGACCCTGATGTACTGCTGTGTGACGAGGCCACTTCTGCGCTTGATCCCCAGACAACGGATTCCATTCTTAAGCTGCTGCTTGATATTAATAAAAGATTCCATTTGACCATTGTGCTGATCACGCATGAAATGCATGTAATCCAGAGTATCTGCGACCGTGTCGCGGTCATACATGGTGGTGGGATTGTTGAACAAGGCAAAGTTACAGAGGTATTTCTCAAGCCGCAGCATGAGGTTACACGCGATTTCATCCGCAGTGAGACACAGAATGAAGGGCCTCTTCGAGTGGCGCTTGATGCTGCTGCCGGGGATAACTCTCAAGCTGTCAAAATTACTTTTTTCGGAGAAAAAACTTACGGCTCGGCACTATCCGATGTCGTGCGTGATACGGGTGTGAGCTTTGCAATCTTACATGGTACCATCTCAACGATTAAAGATGTGCCTTATGGACAGATGATTGTGCGGTTTGAAGGGCCAGCTGAGGCAATTGCTGTAACGATCTCCAGACTAATTGCTCAAGGCCTTGATGTGGAGGTGATTTCGTAATGAATTTTGCAGATCTAAATTGGCAAGAAATGATGGATGCTACGGTTGCTACTATAAAAATGATATTTTTTTCCGGATTGTTCACAATTATTCTTGGTTTACCACTCGGAATTCTATTGTATTTATGGGGGAAATCGAATAGTATAGTAATCAGAGTAACTTACTCGGTCTTATCATTACTTGTAAATATCCTACGTTCCGTACCCTTTATCATTTTGATGGTGGCTCTAATTCCTTTCAGCAAAGCCGTTGTTGGAACCTCCATTGGTGTACTCGGTACGATTCCACCTCTGGTGATTGGTGCAGCTCCGTTTTTTGCCCGCTTGGTAGAGACGTCGTTAAGAGAGGTAGACCGCGGAGTCATCGAAGCCGCACAAGGTATGGGAGCATCGACGAACCAAATCGTTATGCGTGTTCTTTTGCCAGAAGCTCGTCCAGGTCTGCTAGCTGGAGTTACGATCACACTGGTTACACTGGTCTCCTATACAGCAATGGCTGGTATGGTTGGGGGCGGCGGATTAGGTGACTTGGCGATTCGTTACGGCTACCACCGCTATGAGACGGAGATTATGATTGTTTCTATATTATTTATTGTCGTACTGGTGCAATTGCTACAAATGGCCGGTGACCGACTCGTAAAACATTACACACGGAAATAAGGTACATCCATATATATCCTTATTCAATACAAAATATAGATTAGAGGGGGATTTACAATGAAAAAAGTACTACTTACATTTTTTAGCCTGATACTGGTTGCGGTGCTTGCGGCTTGCGGTAACAACAATGCATCTAATAATGCTGGGAGCTCGGCTGCTACAACAGCACCAAATGCAGAAGCAACAAGTGAACCTACTAAAGATCCTGTGAAACTGGTTATTGGTGCCTCACCTGTGCCTCATGCTGAAATTTTGAAGGCTATTGCTCCATTGCTTGAAAAAGATGGAATTACACTTGAAATTAAAGAATTTACTGACTATATTCAACCTAACGTGCAGCTTGATGAGAAGGAGTTAGACGCTAACTTTTTCCAACACCAACCGTATCTGGATGACCAAAACAAAAATAATAAAACAGATCTGGTCTCCGTTGCATCCGTTCACGTTGAGCCTTTTGGAGCTTATTCCAAAAAAATCAAATCGATCGATGAGTTGGCTGATGGTGCAAAAGTTGCCATTCCGAACGATGCTACTAACGGTGGCCGTGCACTAATCCTACTTGCAAAAAATGGTCTGATTACCTTGAAAGATGATACAAACATTGCTGCAACGAAAGCAGATATCACTGAAAACAAGAAAAACCTCGACATTATTGAATTGGAAGCAGCTATGCTCCCACGTCAACTGGATGAGGTAGACCTTGCTTTGATCAACACGAACTTTGCACTAGACGCTGGTCTTGTTCCAACTAAAGATGCACTGTTCATCGAGGGTGTAGATTCCCCTTATGCTAACATTTTGGTAACCCGTCAAGACAATAAAGATTCCGAAGCCATCAAAAAGCTGGTTGCTGCCCTGAATTCTCCAGAAGCTAAAGCTTTCATTGAAGAAAAGTACGAAGGTGCGATCATTCCAGCGTTTTAAGGAATTAAGCTAAATTCGTCTATAGTCATAACAAGAACCCGCAGCCAAGTTGGCTTGCGGGTTTTGTGTTCTAAGGTTGTGAGAGAATGTTAAATCCTCTATAATAAGAAAATCCCGATCTCCTTTACAGGAGAATCGGGAGGGTTATTGAACGGGATTTAGAATACTTGAACTACTTCTTCAACGCCTTCTACTTCTTCAAGGAGGGCGCGTTCAATCCCGGCTTTCAAGGTGATCGTGGAGCTTGGGCAGCTGCCGCAGGCACCCATAAGTTTCAACTTAACGATGCCGTCTTCCACATCGACCAGTTCTACGTCACCGCCATCGCGCTGCAGGAACGGACGAAGCTTATCCAGCACTTCTAGTACTTCATCATACATCTCGGTGCTTTGTGCATTCTCACTCATTTCTCAATCACTCCTTTCGTAAGTTCATTATAGTACAAAAAGTTAAAAAATAAAATGGTTAGGCGGAATAGGGAGATCATCATGAGACCAATTATTGAATTTTGTTCCAGCAACATGGGTCACGGAACAGACAAGCTAATGCATAAGCTGGAGGAAAATCCGGATTATGATGTCATTGAATACGGATGTCTGAACAATTGTGGAGAGTGTTATTTAATGCCTTTCGCCATGGTTGAAGGTGACATTATTGCAGCAGACACTGTTGCAGAGCTAGAAGAGAAAATTGAGGCCAAGATCAAAGAGCTTGAGGCTTGGTTTAATATAGATCTTGACTAAATTTCTCGAGAAAAAAAGAGGGAGCACTTCATAATCTAAATTATGGAGTGCTCCCTCTTTTTGGAACCTTACTTGAACAAAATCCACCAATTTGATCGATTAGGCAACATATTGGAGAGTGCAGGTGCTACCGTGAAGGTGCCACCGGACTCAGGCGACCTTATATTGAGTATTTTCCTACATTTGGATTGCTATCGGACCCCATAGTCACTATTCACCTGAAAAACAGCATAAATGAACCTCATTATAAGCAATAACTTCACTGGAGTCCGAAACTCTCCTCCAAAGGCTAAAAATTTGCGAATAAGGATATCTGAGTCCGTAGGGTATACGCACCAATAACGTAAGAAAGCTACTCTCGTGTTTATCTGAGAGTAGCTTCGTTGAATACTTATGAACCAATCTTAGGCTTATCCTAAAGTGCGTTTCGACATCCAGAGCACTCCGCTCTTGAGGATGCGGGGAACCCGTCCTTTGACGGAGCGTTGTCCCATAAGTCCGAATCCTGCTTTTTTGCCTAGTGACCCTAAAGTACCCTTCAGGCGAATAGGATGAAGCTTAGGAGTCTCACCGCGCCAGGTGGCTTGAATAACCTGAGCTACCTGCTCACCCTGTGCTCCAGCGGCTTGTGCGCTTGGTGCAAATGGCAGACTGGCACAGTCACCAATCACATATACCTCAGGATAATCCGGTATACGATAATACTCATCCAGCATAATCCGTCCACCGCGGTCCTTCGACACATTCAAATCTTGAACTACTTTTACAGGTTGAATTCCTGCGGTCCATACTGTCACATCTGAAAGGATTTCCTCGGTACCGTTAAAAATCGAATCCTTCTCTACATGAGATACAGAGATTCGTCCGAGCGTTTGCACCTGATGGTGATGAAACCATTCCTCTACGTACTGTGACAGCTTTGCCGGAAAGGCAGACAAAACACGTTCACCGCGATCCAGAATAGCAATGTTAAGGTCTGGACGGCTCTCCCGAAGCTCTGCGGCTAATTCAACACCGCTTAATCCTCCACCTACGATGTTTATCGTTCCGTAAGGCTTCACATCATTTAAACGGCGGTAGGTTTCCCGAGTACCAGCAAAGGTCTGGATGCTGCAGGTATATTGATCAGCACCAGGGATGTTGTGGTAATTATCGGTACAGCCAAGAGCAATGGCTAGGAGATCATAAGATACAATCTCACCGGATTCCATACTGACTATTTTGCTCTCCAAATCAATGGAACTCACTTCACCGTACCGGACAGTAAGCCGGGGGTGAACCGGAAAATGAATGCGCAGGTGATAATCAGTTACGGTACCTGCGGCGAGCGCATAATATTCCGTTTTGATTCCTTGATAAGGCATTCGGTCAATTAAGATAATTTCAACATCATGAGGAAGATGATTATTGAGTAATTCTTGAATTAAGGCTAGGCCGCCGTAGCCACCGCCAAGAACGAGTATTGTTCTCATGCTGACCGAACTTCCTTTCCAATATGGGATAACAAATCTCAGGTAGTCTTCTTATTCGTATACCTTAACCTCATTATAGAAAGTGTCACGTTCGACAGGAATTCGTCCAGCACCTTTCACTAGCCAGATCAATTCGTCGCGAGTCAGACCTTCCGGTGTTAAGGCGCCAGCCGCGTGGCTGATCCGTTCTTTTAGAATTGTGCCATGCACGTCTGATGCACCGAAGTTCAGCGCAACTTGAGTAAGCTGAGGGCCAATGTTAATGAAGTACGCTTTGATGTGATCGAAATTGTCCAACATCAATCTGCTGATCGCAATGGTCTTCAGATCCTCATAAGCAGAGTTGCGGCGCATGATGCCAGCGTTTTTATTCTTAGGCTGCATGGACAATGGAATGAATACCATAAAGCCATTGGTTTCGTCCTGCAAATCACGGATTTGCATCATATGGCGGATACGGTCTTCGTGAGATTCAATGGAGCCGTACAGCATAGTGGTATGGGTCTTCATCCCAAGCTGATGTGCTGTCCGATGGACTTCCAGATATTCTTCCACATTAGCTTTGTCTACACGCATTTTTTTACGATATTGGTCGGATAATATCTCTGCGCCACCACCGGTGAGTGTTTTAAGTCCAGCAGCACGCAATTGTTCCAGTACCTCACGAATACTCAAACCGCTAATACGGGTAAAGAAATCAATCTCAGCGGCAGTGTAGGCTTTTAAGGTAACCTCAGGGAAACGTTCGTTCAAAGCCTTTAAAGAATCCACATAATATTGGAAGGGAACCTTGTCGTTATGGCCACCAACAATGTGGAATTCGCGTACGCCCGGGTGGATATGCTGTTCGACATATTGCACCATTTCCTGACCGGAAAGGGTATAGGCTCCCTCTTCTCCATCATCTTTGCGGAAATTGCAGAATGCACAGTGCGATTCGCAAACATTGGTGAAATATAGACTCATGTTTTCGATAAAATATACCCGGTTGTGATTCTTGGAGATATTGACTTCATTCGCTAGCTGGCCAATGGTAAGTAAATCGTTGCTTTGATATAAATAAACGCCATCTTCCAAATTCAATCTTTCGCCGCTGCGAACCTTATCAATAATGTTCGCCATTCGGGCATCCGTGTGGGGGGTAAAAAGAGTAGACATATTATGATTTCCTCCTGAAAGTTTACGAGCAGATTGCTCGAAGATAAATTCCAGACGTACCCAAGTGGTAGCTGTTCATTCTAAAAAAGAAAGAGGCGAGCTTGCCTCCGTGACAAATTTCCGAATTTTTACTTAGAGTGCCTTCCCTATTATAAACCTACTCTCCTAAGGGTATCAACAGCTTGATATTGATGGTGTTTTTTGCTGTGAAGGGTCATGCCTAAGGCAGTTGTGACTTGAGGGTAACGGAATAGTCGGTTATACTGAATTTATCAAGCATAAACGTCATTGGCATCCTTATAAAGGTGATAAGCGTTTGAGCGAGAAATATAAGACATAAAGAATAGGTGCAACACTTATACTTTCTTATATTTTTAAGAAATAACTTTTGGCCGGAAGGCCTCTTAAACATAAGTTTCCGCTTATGAAGTGAGACGAATTTGTAGGAGGATGAGATCATGATTAATATTAGTGAAAAGGCAGCAGAACAATTAAAGGCGATGCTTGCTGAACAAGAAGTACCGAACATGTTCCTCCGTATTGGAGTAACGCCCGGCGGTTGCAGTGGATTCTCGTACGCTATGGGCTTTGATGATAATGAAACTGATCAGGACGTATATATGGACATTCAAGACATGAAAGTGGTTGTGGAGAAGGAGAACCTTCGTTACCTGGACGGTCTCGAAATCGACTTTGAAGAATCCGGCATGACGGGTGGCTTCACCATCAACAACCCTAATGCTACTGCAACCTGTGGCTGCGGCTCAAGCTTCCGTACAGCTACGGATGCAGGGAAACCTAACGAAGAGCCTTGCTAATAGCAGCTATCACGGCTCCAAGCCCCGTGTTGGATTCTAACAACACAGGCTTGGAGTTTTTTTTATTCTCAATGACAAAAATCATCACAAGGAGTTCGGAAATGGAAATCAGAAAATTAAAAGCTGGTGAACAGCCTCCATTAGAATTACTTCTATTAGCAGATCCTTCGGAGAGCTTAGTTAACGGATATTTACGAAGAGGGTTATGTTGTGTGGCTGAGGTAGATAACAGCATCATCGGAGTCTACGTTGTGCTGCAGACAAGACCGGAGACTGTAGAGATTGTTAATATCGCCGTCGACGAAAATAAACACGGGCAAGGTATAGGAAAACAGCTGCTGAACCATGCGATTCAGAATGCCAAGCTGCTTGGGGCAAATACCATTGAAATTGGCACAGGAAATTCGAGCGTTGGACAATTGGCACTTTATCAGAAATGCGGATTCAGAATCACCGGAATTGATAGAGACTTTTTTACTAGGCATTACAGCGAAGAGATCTTTGAAAATGGGATTCAAGTCATAGATATGATACGTCTGTCGCTAGATTTATGAGTAAAAGGGGAGTTTCTCAGAAGCCATTTAATTTGCGCTGGGGTAGCTCTTTATTCTTTTACATAGGAAGCAAACCATGTATCGCGAACCTTGTATCGGACACAGATGACCCTAAACGCCGCATTTCCCCATATTTGTGGTGCCAACGGACCGCATTGCCGCTATTGCTATGAAATCAGTAAATATGAAGCTCTTTTTAAGCAATAGTGTCACTGGAGTCCGAAACCACGCCTAAAAGGTTGAAAATCTGCAAATAACGTCATATGGGTCCGAAATGCTCATGGGTTAAAGACGCTGTTGAAGCAGATAGCTATTGTTTAAAAACACAGAGCAGCGATTCTCCACATAACTGGAGAATCGCTGCTCTGTTGTTTTTTTGCGATGGTCGGACCGTCTGTTCATAGAAATAAGCTGCTTATAGGCAGTCCCTGCGTACATTAGGCTGGAATAATAAACTTGTAATTAATCATAAATACGATGAGCGCTGCAGCTCCAAGGGAGAAGGCGATACAGCCCGTACCCAGTGCTCTGCGTTTGTCTTTAATAAATTTAAAGCCGATGGCGCAGATCAGTATAGTCGTTCCAGCCAATACAATGGACATCCCAAGCATAGCCACCCAATATAAAACCTCAAAAAACTGTGCCATTCTGAGCCCTCCCCGCGCTGTGCTTTTTAGTGATTCTGTTAGTACTCACTATAATAGTAGAAATTGAAAATGTAACCGCTATTAATAATACAACGATTTTGAAGATTATTCTAGTTATAGTGAACTCATCCATTAAGATAATGATGTCGAATTTCTTGAGAACTGAATCTACAAAATCCGCGGTTGTACCCTGTCGCTGTCGACTGATGCTGTGCTAAACACTAAGCCCTTTTTGCTAAGAGCGGCATCTTACACGGACAATCATACAAGAGGGCGAGACCTTCTCTGAGTAATGTATAGGGTAGGCTGGATTGTGAAGGGAGGGAAAGGACGATGGCAGGAAGACAATTGGCCAGTAAGTGGCTGAAGACAGAGGCGTTGCTGACCGATGCTCGGGTTGCACCCTATATCCCAATGACGAGGGGGTACAGGGCAGAAACGCTCCTGGCAATGCTTCGTAAATATGGAAATGTTGTCATTAAACCTATTGTGGGTGGCGGAGGTTACGGTGTAATCAAAGTTTTTCGGGATAGTCGCGGTTATGGATTCACCTATATGGACAGAACTCGAATTTACAAGGATTTTGGATCCATGAGACGTGCGCTTAATACTGTGAAAGCAAGACGCAGATATTTGATTCAACAAGGGATTTCCCTGGCGAGAATCGGCGGGCGGCCTATTGATTATCGGGTCAAAGTAGTTAAAAATGGTGATGTTTGGGAATTTCGCTCCATGGTAGGTAGATTGGCTCGGCCAGGTCTGTTCGTGACCAATCTTTGTAAAGGGGGAACGATGCTATCATGTCGTGAAGGACTTCGTAGATCGTTGCCGCGGATTAAAGCTTCAGCGAAGAAAGCAGAAATGCGGAGACTAACCCATGTATGTATCGGAATTATGGAACGGCATTTTCCGGGAATAGGTGAGCTGGGCTTTGATTATGCTGTAGATTATTCGGGGAAAATATGGATTCTGGAGGTTAATACAAGACCTCAATAAATTAACAATTATTTTAAGAATTGACGATAATAGAGTAGTAAGATAAAATTGCGTTTAGTTGCGTTCTTTTGGGGTAAATAACATTGTAATTTATTTACAATAAAAATATATTTTTAGCTGTATACAAGTGGTTCAATCCTGTGTATAACTATTATCCCCATAGTCCACTGTGTAGCTAGTACCTTTATAACGCTTACACACATTTTATACACAGGATTTCCACATGTACTTGTGGATAACGCGAACGCTTGTTCGAAAAATGATAGTTTGATATGATAGATTCAGATCCAAATAAAGGAAAGGTAGATGAAGTTTATGGTTGAATTGTCGGATGAGATGCTGCTTGACTCTTACCATAGAGCAATAGAGCTGCAACTAGAGCATGATTTCATCGCTCTTCTACTCGTTGAAATTCGCAAACGAAACTTACACTCTCCAGTACATGCGGTTCTTCATTAAAAAGCGCAAAGGATAACTTTGTAGCAGGCTACATATATAAAACCGCGAGGCACAAACAAACATAAAAGGGTATCCTCACAGGCTGTTATCAACAGGCCTGTAAGAATACCCTTTTTTATTGTGTTAATAGATTTAGAGTTTCATATTACTGCTGTGACCCGGTGAAAGCTTGGCTTCTGGATCAATGTACACCTTAGCATTATTCACAGCCGTTGGAGCTTCGCCAAATCCTACAGCAATCAGCTTCAGCTTACCAGGATAAGTTGTGATATCGCCGGCAGCAAATATGCCTGGAATACTTGTTTCCATACGCGAGTCAACAACAATGGAGTTCCCCTCAATCTCAATACCCCATTCGGCAATAGGACCTAGGGAAGAGATGAATCCGAAGTTAACAATAACGCTGTCCACTTCAATTTCTTGAGTTTCTTTGGTCTTGATATTTGACAATGTAACCTTAGTAATGAACTCTTCACCATGCAGCTCTGTAATTTCAGTAGGGGTAACTACGTTAACCTTGGAAGCCATCAGGTTCTCAACGCTATGTTCATGCGCACGGAATTTATCCCGGCGGTGAATCAGGGTTACCTGTTCAGCGATGGGTTCCAGCATGAGTGCCCAGTCAACTGCAGAGTCACCGCCACCGCTGATCAGAACTTTTTTATCTTTAAAGGCATTTAGATCATTTACAAAATAATGGAGGTTTGCTTTTTCAAAACGTCCAGCGTTGGGTAATTCCAAACGACGAGGTTCAAATGCACCTACACCAGCTGTAATGATGATCGCCTTACTGTGGTATTCGGCTACATCGGTTGTAACCACAAAATGACGTTCGTCCCGTTTTTGAACAGAAATCACTTTCTCCTCCAGCCGGATATTGGATTGGAACATATCCATTTGCCGTGACAGGTTGTCGACCAATTCTTGTGCTGTTACTTTTGGAAAACCTGCCACATCATAAATGTATTTTTCTGGATAAAGGGCAGCAAGTTGTCCCCCCAATTGGGGCATACTTTCAATAAGGGTTACTGATGCCTGACGCATTCCGCCGTAAAATGCGGCAAACATGCCAGCTGGCCCGCCACCTATGATTAAAAGGTCGCTCATAGGAACGCTGGATTGCTCTTGGGTCACGGGATATTACACCTCCGAGTTGATATATTCATTTTGCCATACTTGTGTACCTACTTATTATAATCATTGTGACACATACCTGCAAAGAAAGACTTTAGAAGTCAATAAAAGTGTGACGTTTTTTAGTATTTTAATGTTTGATTAATGCTACACTAAGGTTTACAATGGATATGGTCAATTTAGAAATGCTTCAAGTTTGATTGGAATTTCTTCTAAATATAAGTGTATAAATTCACAAAAAGGACCGTACATTGTTTCAATAAAAAATACAAAGACAGATTTACCTCTTGGAAGGAGCCGGAACATGAGTAGTATTCCCAAAATCGTTATCTTAGGCGCGGGCTATGGGGGTATTTTGACCGCACAGCGCTTGCAGAAGGCTTTGAATTATAATGAAGCGGATGTCACGCTTGTAAACCGTCACGAGTACCACTATTTTACTACCCATCTACATATGCCTGCCGCGGGTACGGACAGTATTGAACACACTCGGGTGTCCATTTCGAAACTAATCGATGAATTCAAGATCGACCTCGTGAAGTCATCTGTTCAGGAAATTCGTACTCAGCAGAAAAAGATTATTTTGGAGGATGGTACCCTATCGTACGATTATCTTGTCATTGCTTTAGGTGGAGAGCCTGAAACATTTGGTATTCCTGGACTTGATAAATACGCACTGACAATCCGGAGCATCAATTCCGTTCGTTTAATTCGCGAGCATATTGAATATCAATTCGCTAAGTACAAGAACGAGAACAATGCTCAGGAGCATATTAATTTTGTTGTCGGTGGTGCCGGCTTTAGCGGTATCGAATTTGTAGCTGAATTAGCTGACCGTATCCCTGGACTGTGTAAAGAATATGACGTTGATCCAAGTATGGTTAATATATATAACGTAGAGGCTGCTCCGACAGCACTGCCTGGTTTTGCTCCTGAGCTTGTTGAGTATGCGATGGACTTGCTCACCAAAAAGGGAGTTACCTTCAAGATGGGGGTTGCGATCAAGGAGTGTCTGCCAAACGGGGTGATTCTGGCATCAGGCGAAGAAATCAAAGCCTCCACAATTATTTGGACAGGCGGAATCCGTGGCAATCGTCTTATTGAGGCTGCCGGATTTGAAGCTATGCGTGGGCGCGTGAAGGTAGATGAATATCTACGTGCACCGGGCCAAGAGAATATCTTCATTATTGGTGATGGCTCCCTTATGATTAATCCGGAAGGACGCCCTTACCCGCCAACCGCTCAAATTGCTATGCAGCAGGGTGAATGTTGTGCGCATAATTTGGTGGCAGCAATCCGCAATCAACAGCCGAAGAAATTCGCATTCAGCAATAAAGGAACCGTAGCTTCCCTAGGCAAAGGCCAAGGAATCGCTGTAGTAGGCAGCAAAACTTACAAGGGCTGGACTGCAGCTCAGTTGAAAAAAGTTGTAGATATGCGCTACTTGTTCATTATCGGCGGAATTCCGCTGGTTCTGAAAAAAGGAAGATTCTTATAAGATGCGCCATTGCAGCGTACAGGTACGCGGACTGCTGACTCGGGAAGAATTGGACCGTTATAACGGACTGATAGAGGTTGGATCTTATCTGGAGGATCAGAACCAGTATGATCTGGCTTATATCGTTCAGAAGGAAATTGATCTGCTCATTCTCCCTGGTATCGAACGCCTGAAGGATAAAGGGCGCGCTCGGGATCGGGCCACGGCTGAATATCTGGAAAGTTTACGTGAAGATGATGAGGATAACGAAGATGAGGATTCAGGAACTTCGGTGTCTTAATCTAATAATATGGCAATAAAAAGGGTGTGTCTCCATACGAACTGGAGACACACCCTTTTTTGTTATTACAGCTTGAGCATTTCTTCAAAAGATTCTTCAGTCAGCAGATTGCCGACATAAAAAGGTCCGAATTCGCCGTAACGAGCACTTACTTCGTCAAAACGCATTTCGTATACCAGCTTTTTGAATTGCAGTGCATCTTCAGCGAACAGAGTCACGCCCCATTCCCAGTCATCAAAACCGACGGAGCCGGTGATAATTTGCTTCACTTTGCCTGCATATGAACGTCCAATTAACCCGTGTGAAGCCATGAGTTCCCGGCGTTTGTCCATATCAAGCATGTACCAGTTATCGGCAAGCTCGCGTTTTTTGTTCATAGGATAGAAACAGATGTGTTTCGCTTGCGGTAAAATAGGCTTTAGTCGTGCGGCAACATGCGGATTCTGCATTGGATCGCTGCCGTCGCTGCCACTGCCACCAGCAGCGTAGTTGCTTAATTCAACAATACTTACATATGAATAAGCTTTGGTTGTATATTGAGCAAAAGCGATTTTGTTAAAGGCGGTCTCAAGTTGGTTCAAAGCTTCTAGGCTTTCGCGCAAAAACATCATTACAAAATCGGCCTTTTGGCCCACTATGGAGTATACTGCGGTGCTGCCTTCTTTAGCTTCCTCAACAGGGCTCCATTCCTGCATAAAAGCATGTAGTTCTTCCAGGGCAACGGCACGTTCTTCATCATCTGCTGCCGTCCAAGCGGTCCAGTTCAGAGAGCGGAAGTCATGCAGTGCATACCAGCCTTCCAGTGTCAAAGCGGCTTCGATCATGATCTCACTCCTTAAAAGTTTTACGAAGCATAAGCCTCGCCCAAAATAACATCGCGTAAAACTCGCAATTGAAGCATAAACTTAGTCTTACGAAGCATCTGCTTCATAGGCTATGTATGATCTGATTAATCTACTTGCATTGTATCGCAATCAAGCCGCCAAGAGCAAACGGAGGCATCCTGTAAGTGTGCGAATTAGTGCGTGAATTTGAATAAAGTTCATTGCTTCGTGACATTTTTTCTAGTAAACTTACTACTAGCTTGTAAAAGATGTGCGCTTCTTTATAGAAAGGGGTGGAGACGGTAAGATGGGATTTATTCCAGTGTTTATCCTAGCCGTTTTATTCTTTGTGATGATGTTTGGTATCGGCTTTATTCTTAACATGTTAATGAAGACAACCTGGTTCCCCGCTTATCTATTCGTACTTATTATTCTACCCGTCGTAATCTATTCTATTTGGGATAGAAACGCGATGTCGCTCTGGGAGCATCTCTCCAGTTTCCACTTTGTTGATTATCTTACAGGTGTCGCTGGTCTTGCAGGTGCTATACTTAGTGGATGGACCATTCAAAAGCTGCGCTTTGGCGGTTACAAGATGTTTTAAAGATTCGAAAGAGCCTATGTTATGAATCAGTCTTATATTTCTGCGAGAAACGGGATACCTTCCTCTTTAGAGGACGGCGAAGCCGTTTCTTCTTGTTTAATAGAGGTAGATATTCGTAAGAAGAAGTTGATTATATTGCGAAAAGAGTCGAAATTGGGATTTTATTTACATTTTCGCTATGTTAATTTGTGATAGAATAGAATCCTGTATGAATTCGTGTAAACAAGGGGGTATCCGTAGATGCGGATGAGTAACTTACATCATTTCACCGAACATCATCGGTACTGCGTTTCCCGCGAATTTGGTCTTAGTGTTATAGATGGACGTATGCTTAGCTCTGTATATCAACCTATGGTGGGAGCCTTTGCAATCAGTTTCTATCGCTTGCTGGTTGAACATGTGCCAGCAGATAGCATTGGCTATTCTGGAGTGGAGCAACAGCGCAGGCTATTTATGACTTTGGGTGTTGAACCCAATGAGAAAGGCCGCAAATATTTAATTGATCAGGCTTCCCGGTTAGAAGCAGTGGGTCTGTTGCAGACCTGTCGAATCTATGTGCCGGAAACAGATGATTATTTATATGAATATGAGCTAATGCCGCCGCTATCGCCAGCCGACTTTTTTGCCACTCAGCATTTAACCTTGCTGTTACGTGATAAGATTGGCAAATTTGCTGTGCTGTCCTTACGGGAACAGTTCTGGAATCGCGAGCCGGAAGAGTGGAGTCGCAGATCTATAGGCAAAGAGAATATTTCCGTGCCTTTTTATGATATTTTTCAACTTAATACACATGTCATTGATTATGAGTTGGAGCAAGCTTTGGCGGAGGTAGCCTCTGTTCGACAGCCCGGCACGCTTGAATCCGGAGAGCAGGCAATCGGATATAGTGACATTATTTTGCGTTTTCCACGGGAGTCTGTGAATCGGGCTCATGTAGAAAAACTGCGCTTTGACCATACTCAAATGGGTGTAATTAACTATGTTGCTCATAAATACGAACTGAGTCCGCAGGATTTATGTCGTTTGCTGGATGAGGATGGAGTGTTCTCACCGGAGGGCGAGGTAATGCTGGATGCGTTGCAATATAAAGCGAGCCAACATTTCAGGCAAGATATGAAACGACAGGAAAAACGTGAAATTGCGGCTGCAAAAGTTGTTTCCATCCGGTCCAGTGCGACCGAAGAGAATGATGATTCTATAGCACCACCAGAGCAATCAGTTGAGATGGAGTATTATGTAGAAGTACCGCCACAATTTTTGTCCAAATGCGACATTCACCAATATAATATGATGCTGCGTAACGAACCTTATACAAGACTGCTACAAACCTTTTTCCCGGGTGCAGTGCCCAGCCATCTGATGGATATGTTCGAGAAAATAGATCTGAACTATAAGCTGAGCGGTGAAGTAATTAATGTACTCATTCATTATTTAATGACTATGGTAGCTTCGGGTGGAGAACAGCGGATGAACCGCAATTTTGTAGAGGCTATCGCCTCCAATATGCTGGTTAAACAAGTGAACACCTATGAGAAGGCTGTAAGATATATTAGAGATCAGTCCAAAGTGAAGGGCAAGGGGACAACGCCTAATACTGCTGGAGGAACACGATCACGTTCTTATGCCAAAAATACAGGCCGATCCAATAAACCGGAAATTCCGATTGTGCTGGATGATGGAAGTGCCGGAACAGTATCGGAAGAGGAATTCGCGGCGATGATGAAGAAAGCGGCAGAAATTAAGGCTAGTAAGAAAAAAGGCGTATCGCAAACGCCTTAATGAAAGAGAGGTGGAACAATGGAGTCTATGGGCGATGTACTTCGTTCGATCAACAATCCAACTCTACGGCAGCGTCAACGCGATCTTGAACAGGGGTTATTCAATCATCCACTTGTGAAGGCATTACAGTCCGAACATCCTGAGCTGGACGAATCACGACTGCGGCTTCATATGAGTCGCCTGTATCAATATGTAGAGGAAAGCCGAAACTGTGCGAACTGCCCAGGACTAGAGAAGTGTCCAAATGATTTTCCTGGCCATTATAGTAAACTAACGGTAGAAACTGTGAATGGTTCAGTGGATCTATATGAACGCAAGACGGCATGCCGACTTAAAGTGGCACAAGATAATCAGGATAATATCCGCAAACGTATTCGTAGCTTTTATGTGGACGAGCGTGTACTTAACGGCGGTTATGATGAGATAGATATTATGGGCAAAGACCCGCGCCGGGTCTCGGCTGTGAATAAAATATTTGATTATATCACCAGTGTTAAAGAGGAAGGCCTGACTTCACGCGGCATTTATTTACATGGCTCTTTCGGAACAGGCAAAACTTTTTTGATGTGTTATTTGCTGCATGAGCTTGCTGTTGCTGGATATACCGGAGTGATCGTATACATGCCAGACTTTATAGAGGACTTGAAATCGATCATGATGGATGGCCAGAAAATGAAGGAAACTGTCGATACGATGAAAAACTGTGATTTGCTTATTTTTGATGACATTGGTGCGGAAAATTTGAATCCTTGGGCTCGTGATCATGTACTTGGGGCGATCTTGAATTATCGGATGAACCGCAAACCAACCTTCTATACCTCGAATTATCCATTGGATGGCTTGGAGAAACATCTTAGCTTTACGAGCAAAGATGGTGAAGAGGTCTATAAAGGCCAACGACTAATGGATCGCATTGCTCCTTTTGTGGATGTGCTTCCACTGCATGGGGAGAATCAGCGAGGGGCCAATAGATAAGCTGGAATATTCATAATGTAAAATTCAAAAGAGCAGTGGTTCTCCTTTTATTGGAGGATGGCTGCTCTTCGTTTTTTTAGTTATTCGAACTCAAACGCCGCTTTTTCCATGCTGCGAAGCAGGATCGCCGGAAGTCTTGAGTGTACTTTAATTGTCCAAACACACTTTCCGGCTGCAACATCTGGCGGGCATACTCACTCTGATCGATAATTAGGGAATACCTCCCTAAAATTCAGAGGTTTCTGCTCATTAGACTACTAATTAGGGAATATCTCCCTAAAAATGAACTGATTCGTCAGCGAAAATAGATATTCTCCCGATTATTAGGGAGGAATTCCCTGATTCTGTTCATTTATAGCAATTATCGGCTATAATCAGGGAGGTTTTCCCTCATTATTCTCAAAAAAAGAAGCCGTCCCATAAGTAGCATTCACTACTTTTGAGACAGCTTCTTTTTATTGTGCGATGATTCCTTTACTCCGAGAGAATGAATTTAAGGATGACCATTCCGAAAAAGACAACCGTCATAAACGTGGTCATTCCGAAAAATCCGGTCATTAAATCCCCAAGATCATTGCGGGGTTCTTCGTTGATATGTTCTCGTGGGTCCCGTACTTGCGCGTTAACATCCATAGTTTCTGCCTCCTTACAGGGACAAGCCCTGTATTGTTAGATGCAAATTGACATTAGTTTTATGAAATAAGTCATTGACAATTAATGCGCTTTATTTAAGTATACCGAAATGCTGGGGAGGTTGTAAAGAAAAGAGTACGTAAAAAAAATACATTGAAGGCAATATAATTGCGAGTGATATTTCACATATCCCATAAAGATATGTTATACTTGTAATGTGTCGGTAAGTGGTAATTTGGTTATCATATTACATGAAACAATTTATTAACTCATATTTCGGAGCAGCTTCCATGAACTAAGCTTTGGCTTAAGATGTGCGTAATGCTTCGCAAAACTTAAAGGAGGAACAATATCATGGCTATCGTGAACGTGTCTGACCAATCCTTCAGTAACGAAGTGGAAGGTCAAGGTACTGTAGTAGTAGACTTCTGGGCTCCTTGGTGTGGTCCTTGTAAAATGCTCGCTCCAATCTTGGATGAATTGTCCACAGAGCTGGGAGACGACGTGAAAATTGCAAAATTGAATGTGGATGAGAATCCGGAAACGGCTTCCCGTTTTGGTGTTATGAGTATCCCAACTCTGATCTTCTTCAAAGACGGTCAACCGGTAGATAAAGTTGTGGGACTGAACTCCAAAGAATCCCTGAAAAATATCGTAGCAAAACATCAATAATTGATAGATGCTACTGTTCGGGCCTCGGCCCTGCCACTCAGCGCCTTCGGTTCATTCCGGAGGCGTTTTGTGTGCTGAATGCCAACTAATCATGGGTCCAATTTAGCTGGAGGGGATCATTTTGGACAATATCCGCAATAAACTGGCACTACTACCCGATCTGCCTGGCTGCTATCTGATGAAGAATCAGGAAGGCACTATTATTTATGTGGGCAAAGCGAAGGTACTCAAGAATCGGGTGCGGTCTTATTTTACAGGCAGTCATAATGGTAAAACGCAGCGGCTTGTCGCTAATATTGCTGATTTCGAATACATCGTTACGTCCAGTAACATGGAAGCGCTCATTCTAGAGTGTAATCTGATTAAGAAACATATGCCGCGTTATAATGTGCTTTTGAAAGACGACAAGACGTTTCCTTATATAAAAATAACGAATGAAACTCACCCGCGCCTTGAGGTTACACGCCGGGTGATTAAAGATAAAGCAAAATATTTTGGCCCTTATCCTAATGCTTATGCTGCTCAGCAGACAAAAAAGCTCCTAGATCGTATGTACCCGCTTCGTAAATGCGGTGTGATGCCAAAGGAGGTCTGTCTTTACTATCACATGGGCCAGTGTCTGGCACCGTGTGAGAAGGAGGTTCAGAAATCCGAGTATGAGCAGATTACGCAGGATATCGCTGCTTTTCTAGGCGGAGGTCATGAGGCGGTTAAAAAGGATTTACAGCAAAAAATGCAGGAAGCTGCTGAGGAGTTATATTTTGAGCGGGCGAAGGAACTGCGGGATCAGATTATCCATATCGATGCATTGATGGAGAAGCAGAAGATCAACACTACAGATACTAAGGACCGGGATGTATTTGGTTATGCTGTAGACAAGGGATGGATGTGTGTACAGATTCTGTACATGAGACAAGGGAAGATGATCCAGCGCCATTCCTCCGTGTTCCCGTTCTATGGTGAAGCCTACAGTGACTTTATGTCTTATGTGACGCAGTATTACAGTGATAATCCCGCTTTGCCGCAGGAGATTCTGCTGCCGGATGTGCTCGATGAGGAGTCTCTGGCTAATAAAGAGGCTAAACCTGAGATCACGATAGCTGCTCCAGCAGAAGCGGATTTACAACAGGGTGAAGATACTCCTGAATCGGCTGAAGAGGCTGAGGCACGTTCGACGGCGGCGGAGGAAGCTGCTGCAGCTGGGATCGTGGATGCCGCCGGCGGCGCCTCCATTCTGCAGGAGTGGCTGGGCATTAAGGTGCTTGTGCCACAACGCGGCCTTAAGAAGCAGATGGTTGGCATGGCCTGTCAAAATGCAAGAGTGGCTATCGACGAGAAATTCCGGCTGATTGAACGGGATGAAGAGCGTACCTCTGGAGCAGCGATCAGCTTAGGTGAGAGCTTGGGTCTTGAACGCTTGAGCCGCATTGAGGCGTTCGATAACTCGAACATTCAGGGGACTAACCCGGTCTCAGCGATGGTTGTCTTCATTGATGGCAAGCCTGCACGAAAAGAGTATCGTAAATATAAGGTTCGTACGGTAGTGGGTGCGGATGATTATGGAACGATGCGCGAGGTCATTCGGCGGCGATATGAACGGGTATTGAAGGAGAATCTTCCGATACCGGATCTTATCGTGGTCGATGGCGGGAAAGGGCAAATCTCCTCTGCTATTGATATTCTGGAGAATGAGCTGGGATTATTCATTCCGGTCTGCGGCCTTGTTAAGGATGATAAGCATAAGACGGCTCAGCTTTTGGTTGGAGATCCGCCAGAACCTGTCGCGCTAGCCCGGGACAGTCAGGAATTTTACCTTTTGCAACGGATTCAGGATGAGGTCCATAGGTTCGCGATCACCTTCCACCGTGAACAGCGCGGGAAGTCCATGGTTACCTCCAAGCTGGACTCTATACCTGGTATAGGTGAGAAGCGCCGTAAAGCGTTGCTTAAGCATTTCGGATCGCTTAAGAAAATTAAAGAAGCCTCCGTGGATGATTTCCGTACACTTTCTATTGGAGAAAAGCTGGCAAGACAAATTCTTGATGCGCTCAAGGACGAAGAGCCAACCTCATAGCAATGATGACAAAAGAAAAAGGGTATCACAGCAGCGACTAAAGCTGCTATGATGCCCTTTTTTTAATTTGGTTATAGGATGTACACTATTTTATTTTCTTAAATCAAAGAAGAAGGCTCCACCGGCTTAGGTTTCTGTGGTGGATTAAATCGATAGACGATGTAAGCGACTATGAACGGCATAATAATCGCGAAGATACCCGCGCCTACATTTACGCTCTCCTTCATAAAGATCAGCGTAGCGCCCATCAGGATGCTGTCAAACACGACGTGGCTGAACATGACAGCAATAAATCCGTAACGAAGGAAAATATAACTGAACAGCAGCCCGATTACGGTCAGCTCAATGGGACGGGAGCTGATGGGATAGATCGGATATAACGTATGGCCAAACGCCCAAACCAGCGTGGTGATCAAGCAAGCGACAAAAGTGTTCCGGAACACCTTTTTCAGCATAGGAATTCCGAAAAAGCGATAAATGGCTTCCTCAGATAAACCAGCGAGCCATGCGACGATAGGCAGAAGCCAAGCATATCTCATGTTATAAGGAGATTGGGTGGCGTCTGTAGTAGACCAATTGTGCAAGGTAAACGATAATATGATGAACATAACCGTCTGCACCCCTAGCAGAACGAAAGCCCAGATGTAACCAGCCCGGATACTGTCCAACACATATTGTCCATAGCCGGGCTCTTTGGCGCGGGGCCAAGGGTTCATGCCTTCCTCTTTTCGCCATAAGCCATTGCCGCCCACTAAAGAGAAGTAGAGCAAGGAGGACATCAGCAGGCTGTACAAAGCATAAATGATAAACATAATGACAGAGGTAATCTGTGCTTCTAGCCCTTCGCCCGTAGATTCAGGCAGCATATTATAGGTGCTGATCATCATGATTACAAAATAGGCTGAGCTTAGGAATACTCCACGTTTAAAGGAAGTATGCTCTCTTCTAAGAATACTGTAGACGAGTGCCAGAATTCCTAAAATCAGTGTGGGTATACCGTAACCGAATAATGTTAGCTTTTCCGCTAAAGAGGTCTGTCCTTGTACGTAGGAGGTATGCCAAGCTGGTGCAGTGAATCCGGCATTAAAGCTGGAGACCTGCTCTCCACTGAAATCAAAATAATAGTGCAATAAGGATTCGCCGACCTGAACAGTACTATCCGTATACACTAGCCCATGGCTTCCTGTATTCGATTCAATTTGTAGCTTGGCAGGATTTACTTCCCATTCCTGAAGCCAAGGACGAGCAAGATTCTCCTTCTGCGCTAGAGTGAGGTCAGCTCCCTTGTCCTCTTTTGCACCAACGGAAGCAATGCCAGACCCCTCTTCGGAGGCAACTTTTGCAGCCTTTGAGAAAGCGACAATCTCGCCGGTATACATATTGAGGTCAACGATGATTTGCGGCTCTTGATCCGCTGACGGAGTAAGCGTTGCACGAAAGACATCAAAAGGATATTTTTGATCCAATTTTTTCTTGGTGTAGTCCTCCACAAGCTTCTCGCGAGACATATAACCATAAAAGGAAGAGTCCGTCTCGTAAAGTACATTCCATTGATCGTTTGGTGCTTCGGTGTAATTGAGCTTTTGTTCTGCGAATAATACGGCTTGGTCACGGGCTTCTGCCTTGCTAATAACGGTGGTATCTTCCCCTGTAGAGCTGCTTAGCAGCGAAGGGGAAATCTGAAACATAATAAATAGAATAAGACCGATAATGCCCGAGATGATGAGCCTCTTGGAGAGGGCACGTTGCTGTAGGGGCTGGCCGACGGGATTCATGTAACGCCTCCTTGTTATGTACTGACAATGTTATGTTCCATTATAGTATTAGTGCCTGGCTGGTTACAAAAAACATTATATGTTCTTTTTATGGGTAATAGAGATAGTATAGAATAGTCATGTGAATTTATACCATGAATTTTATCGTGTTCATTTGTGTACGAATGGTGAGAATCGGTGTAATTGCAGGGAAAACACGGAAAAGTGATGAGAAAAGGTACTCCATTTGATGCAGTCTCTTTAAACCGCATTTTTTCATGTGAATGAGCATTAATTGTGTCTTTGTGAATTCACTAAATAACGTATATAATTTGTATGCAATTGTATAGTAGCCGAATTTCTGGTGAAAACGGGGGAACCATAAGAAGTGATGAAAAGTGGAGTGTACAAGATAAATGGCACTTTCATCAGGGGTGAATTTCGTTCTAGGAACGAATAGGGCAGCCTGCACAGTCCGAATCCGTCAGCTAACCTCGTAGGCTAATTTACTGCAGGAACCAAGTCAGCATTGGTTTTCCAGTGCTTTTTTTGTTGGAATTTTTGATAAGAAGGTGAGCATAGTGGCTTCACAGTTTCGCAGGATTTCTGAATTTAAGTTTCTGAAGCTCTCGCCGCCGCAGATACTGGTGCTTGGTTTTGCATCGATTATTCTGATAGGGGCCTTGCTGCTTATGTTGCCCATTTCAAGCACAAGCGGGAATTCCGTGGAATTTATTGATGCATTATTTACTTCAACTTCGGCAACCTGTGTAACAGGACTTGTTGTGCTGGATACCGGAACTTCGTTCACGATTTTTGGGAAAACCGTAATTATGATCCTGATCCAGATCGGCGGCTTAGGTTTTATGACCATGGCCACTCTATTTTCACTGGTGTTAAAGCGTAAAATTTCTTTGCGGGACAGGCTAATCCTACAGGAAGCCATGAATCAAGGCTCTATGGAAGGAATTGTGCGACTGATCCGGAGAGTCCTTATATATTCTCTTGTCATAGAAGGCTGTGCCGCTTTGCTGCTGTCTATTCGCTGGGCTTTTGATATGCCACTGGGAAAAGCGATTTATTTTGGCATATTTCATGCGGTGTCTATGTTTAATAATGCGGGGTTCGATATTTTTGGGGATTTTCGCAGTTTAACTGATTATGTATATGATCCGCTTGTGAATATTATTGTGATGTTTCTGATTGTCTCCGGCGGGATTGGTTTTATTGTAATGTCAGATCTGGTGGAGTTTCGGGTAACCCGCAGGCTGTCTCTACATAGTAAAGTTGTCCTGTCCACCAGCACAGGGCTGATTCTGATCGGAGCTCTGGTTATTTTTATATTCGAGTTTACTAACACTCGTACCCTAGGTTCACTGAATTTTGGCGGTAAAATATTATCAGCCTTCTTTCAATCCGTGTCTCCCCGTACGGCTGGCGCGAACACAGTTGATATTGCTGGACTTCGGCAGGCTACACAATTTTTTATAGTGATTCTTATGTTTATTGGTGCTTCTCCAGGCTCAACGGGCGGCGGGATCAAGACAACAACCTTTACGATGATGATTGGTGCTGTTATTGCTATGCTGCGTGGACGGGAAGATGTTGTGTTGTTCCGTTATCGGCTGGCTCAAGAGCGCATCTACAAGGCATTAACGATCACACTGCTGGCTTTGTTGTTAATCGCCTCTGTGTCGATGATACTCTCCACAACTGAAGACAGTAATTTCTTGGCAATCTTGTTTGAGACGACCTCCGCCTTTGCTACGGTAGGACTGACTATGGGGCTAACTCCGGAACTGTCAGCGATCGGTAAGATTCTACTCTGTCTGACGATGTTTGCAGGTCGGCTAGGTCCACTAACCTTGGCGTATGCACTCGGTCCCAAACAGGGTAAACCACTGTATAAGTATCCTGAAGGTAAAATAATTATTGGATAGGAGTTAATTAGAAATGAAAGCACAGCAATTTGTAGTAATCGGCTTAGGTCGCTTCGGTTCAAGCCTGGCGCTTGAGCTGATGGAAATGGGCTACGAGGTGCTCGGCATTGACCACCATGAAGAACGCGTGGAGGAAATGAGCGATCAGCTGACGCATACGGTAGTAGCAGATGCTACAGATGAGGGAATTATGCGCTCGCTTGGTGTACGGAACTTTGATTGTGGGATTGTTGCGATTGGTGACAATATGGAGAGAAGCATTCTGGCGGCCATTTTGTTAAAGGAGATTGGAGTCAAGCAAGTGGTGGCTAAGGCAATCTCCATCCTTCATGGCCGCGCACTGTCGCGGCTGGGGGTTGATCGGGTTATTTTTCCGGAGCGGGATATGGGGATTCGTGTGGCACACCAGCTGGTGACGCCCAATTTGCTGGATTATATTGAACTGTCCAAGGATTATAAAATTGTCGAGCTGACCGTGCCATCCTGCATGAACGGCAGAAGCTTGTCCGATTTAAATACAAGAGCTAAATATGGCTGCAGCATTGTTGCCCTAAATAGGGAAAGCGGAATAATCGTCGCTCCAACTGCCCATGATTATTTAAGTGAAGGCGATGTTATGGTACTCATTGGTCCTAATGAAAGTATTGACCGTTTTGAGAGTGAAGTTGTGAACCAAGAATCATAGTAAAAGAAGCTGACTCAAAAGTAGTGAATTCTACTTGGGGGCAGCTTCTTTTTTATGGAGTAAAGAGTAGGAAAAGTAATGGATTTTACTATGCCATATGACTATAGATCACGCGTAGTGATCTGTGCTATTGGGGTGTGTGGTGGGCGAGTTACTAGGTGTGATATTCGTACGGCTGTAGTAGATGATTTGTGGTATCTGTGACAGTGGACTATGGGCGAGATGCGTTCTTTGTTTGTACGATGTACAGAGTGGGTGTGAACTAATTAGAGAAAACTTCCCTGAAAACAGCCGCTATTCGCTCTAAATAAACGAAATTAGGGAATTTCTCCCTAATAATTAGAGGGATTCCTTATTAGCTACTGAATCGGCCAAAAATTAGGGAAGTTTTCCCTAATTATAAGTCTTCTGAACAAAAATCTCTGAATTTTAGGGATAAATCCCCTAATCTTTCGATAAGTGCTTCACTTATTGCCTCATTTGGAGATCAATAGGTGCGCCCCTTGATTCATTTGGTCCGGCTTTACTGCTCACGTTCTGTCAGAAACATCTCTTCGGTTACTTGCACCAGACTGCGAGCCGCCGTGCTCATGCTTCCATCGTCACGGTAAATCAGGCAGGTGGTCCGTTGAGTCTGCTCCAGCTCCTTGATATGTAAGGACACCAGTCCGCCGCCGTTCAGCAGCTCTGGACGCAGATAAGACTTTGGCAGCAACGCAGCCGCTTTGACAGTCGGAAGCAGCCGCACGATGGCTTCGAAGGAGTCAATCTCCATGCGCACATCGGGATCAATCCCGCAGCGCTGGAATAGATCGTCCGTCAGGCGCCGGTACCAGGTCCCCTTTGAGAAGAGAATCATAGGCAGCCGGGATAGATTATCCATGGTTAGCTTGGAAGATAAATTTAAAGGATGCTGCTCTGAGACGACCAGTCGCAATTGATCCTCAAACAGAGAAATGCAGCGTAACCCAGGTTCTTGAATAGAGGAAGCGATCAGACCTACATCTGATTTCCCCTCACTAACTGAGGATACGATCTCATGCGTTCGGCCTGTAATCAGCTTCAGCTCTGCGGTCGGATATTTGTCCATATAAGCGTTAACCAGCGGCGGAAGCGTGGTCTGCAGTGAGGTAAGACTAGCCCCCAAGGTGACAAGCCTTGGCTCCCCCTCTTTGAATTTAGAAAGGGCTTCCAGAAACTTGGAACGCTGCTGCCGTTGTTCAAGCGCATAGGAATAAGTGAGACGCCCAACCTCGGTTAACTCCAGTCGTTTGCCATAACGATTAAACAGTGCGACCCCCAGACGTTCCTCGAGTTTAGAAATTTTGCGAGACAAGGCGGGCTGGGATAGATTGAGCTGGCGTGAGGCCCGGTTTAAGCTGGAATGTTCCACAACTGCTGCAAAAACATCTAAATCGTCAAACATATATTGAGGTTCCTCTCCTAGTGCGATGTATGATCAGTAGTGATGAAATTCATAGCCTTAAGGGTAACTGTTCTTATTACATAAGGAAAATCAGGTTATGTCGGAAAATGTTGTTTCGCTAAATGAGAATTATTATCATATAAAATCTATTCTTATGCGTTTATTGTATAACGTTTAATAATTAGATTGCAATTCCCTTATAAGCGAAAAAAGAGTAACATGAAAAGTGACACAAGATATTCACATTTTGTGAAAAATAAAACTAAGTCCGGTAAACTCTAGGATAACGGTAAATTAAGGAATTATGTCATTGGATTGTCAACGTTATCCTGTGTCAAATGTAGTTCCGGCGGTGAATACCCATTAATGAAAACGCTGTTTTAATCGGAAAGGGGTTACTTTGTATGAAAGGATTTTATTCCAGAAAGATTCATTCCTTGCTAGGCGTTATCCCACTTGGAGCCTTCTTCATTGAGCACATGATGACGAATTTTGCGGCTGTAGAGGGTGGCGCTTCCGGTTTCACTGACAGCGTGTTATGGCTGAACAGCTTACCGCTCGTCTTCTTCCTGGAATTGTTCGGTATATGGCTTCCTCTGCTGTACCATGGGGTATACGGACTTTATATTGCGTATCAATCCAAGCCGAACTTGAACCGTTTCAACATTGAAAGAAACTGGCGTTATACCCTGCAACGGATTACAGGTATTGTTACCTTTATCTTTATCGTCTGGCACTTGTTCCAAACACGGGTTCAGGTGGCAGTGGGTAATGTGGAGCACGAAGAATTAGGCGGTCTCATGCACGATATCGTGACTCAGCCACTTCTGCTGACACTGTATATTATCGGTATCGTTGCTGCATGCTTCCACTTCTCGAACGGTCTCTGGTCTTTCTTAATCAGCTGGGGAATTACCGTCGGTCCTCGTGCACAGCGGGTATCTTCTTACCTCTGTCTTGGCATATTTGTCTTAGTAACGTTCATGTTCCTGATTTCGCTGGTTACTTTCCGTGACAGTGAATTTCAAACTGCAGCAACTATTGCCCAGTCCATAAAGACCTTCATTTAATTTAAGAATCCTTTCTGATATTTTCGATAAAAGGAGTGAACTATCATGGCAACATCCGATATCATTATCGTGGGCGGCGGTCTGGCCGGCTTGATGGCTACCATCAAGGCAGCGGAAGCTGGTGCGCATGTCCATTTATTCTCATTAGTTCCTGTAAAAAGATCACACTCCGTATGCGCGCAAGGCGGCATCAATGGCGCGGTAAATACAAAAGGTGAGGGCGACTCCCCTTGGGAGCATTTTGACGACACTGTCTATGGCGGTGACTTTTTGGCGAATCAGCCGCCGGTTAAGGCGATGTGTGAAGCTGCGCCAGGTATCATTCACCTTATGGACCGGATGGGCGTTATGTTCAACCGCACACCGGAAGGTCTGCTCGATTTCCGTCGTTTCGGCGGAACGAAGCGGCACCGTACAGCTTTTGCCGGCGCGACAACAGGCCAACAGCTGCTGTACGCGTTGGATGAGCAGGTGCGCCGCTGGGAATCTGAAGGTCTCGTAACTAAACGCGAGAACTGGGAGTTCCTTTCGGCTATCATCGACGACGAAGGTGTATGCCGCGGCATCAGTGCCCAGAATCTTAAGACGATGGAGATTGAGACTTTTCCTGCGGATGCTGTTATTTTGGCAAGCGGCGGGCCGGGTATTATTTTTGGCAAAACAACGAACTCCGTTATTAATACAGGGACAGCTGCAAGTGCGGTGTACCAACAGGGTGTACATTATGCCAACGGAGAATTTATCCAGATTCACCCAACCGCTATTCCGGGAGATGACAAGCTCCGCCTGATGTCGGAATCGGCACGTGGCGAGGGCGGCCGTATCTGGACTTATAAAGACGGGAAACCGTGGTATTTCCTCGAAGAAAAATATCCGTCCTACGGTAACTTGGTGCCGCGCGATATTGCTACACGTGAAATTTTTAATGTGTGTGTGGATCAAGGGCTGGGCATTAATGGCGAGAACATGGTGTATTTGGACCTCTCTCACAAGGATCCGAAAGAGCTGGACGTGAAGCTTGGCGGGATTATTGAAATTTACGAAAAATTCATGGGGGATGATCCCCGTAAAATACCAATGAAGATCTTCCCGGCTGTACACTATTCTATGGGCGGCATGTGGGTTGATTACAATCAAATGACGAACGTTCCTGGTCTTTTTGCAGCCGGAGAATGTGAATATCAATATCATGGAGCGAACCGTCTAGGCGCCAACTCACTGGTATCTGCTATTTACGGCGGTATGGTCGCAGGACCAAAGGCTGTTGAATACATTAAAGGCCTGAAGAAATCATCGCAGGATATCTCTTCTTCCGTATTCGATAGCTTCCACAAAAAGCAAACGGACAAATATGAATCTCTGTTAGCGATGTCAGGTACAGAGAATGCTTATGTGATTCACAAGGAACTGGGCGAATGGATGACCGCCAATATGACCGTGGTGCGGCACAATCTGAAGCTGGAAGCGACCATTGGCAAAATCAAAGAGCTTAAGGAGCGTTATCGCAAGATCAATATGAATGATGCATCGCGCTGGAATAACCAAGGTGTGGCCTTCACTCGCCAGCTCTGGAATATGCTGGAGCTGTCCGAAGCGATGACACTTGGAGCGCTTATGCGGAATGAGAGCCGTGGTGCACATTACAAACCGGAATTCCCAAATCGTAATGATGAGGAGTTCTTGAAGACCACAAAAGCAGCCTGGACTGCAGAGGGTCCACAAATCTCCTACGATGAAGTGGATGTCTCGCTGATTCCTCCACGGGTACGCGATTATTCGAAGGATTAATGCTTTCCAGTAACAGAATAGCTTGCGAGGCAAGCTTCATGAAATAAAATCAGGCAATTTGAGGAGGGAACCATTATGGCGGAAACAGCTGCAGCTCCCAAAAACGTAAAGTTTATCATCACCCGCCAGGACGATCCACAAAGTTCATCGTATGTCGAGGAATTTGAACTTCCTTATCGTCCAGGTATGAATGTGATCAGTGCTTTGATGGAAATTCAGCGTAACCCTGTGAATGCCAAAGGTGACAGCACAGTTCCCGTATGCTGGGATTCCAACTGTTTAGAAGAAGTGTGCGGAGCTTGCTCCATGGTGATTAATGGCAAACCCCGCCAAGCTTGCGCTGCACTTATAGACAATCTGGAGCAGCCTGTACGCATTGAGCCTATGAAGACATTTCCGGTGGTGCGTGACTTAGTCATTGACCGTACCCGGATGTTCAATGCGCTAAAAAGGGTGAAAGCATGGATTCCGATTGACGGTACGTACGATCTTGGACCGGGACCGCGGATGCCGGAGAAAAAACGGCAGTGGGCCTATGAATTATCCAAATGTATGACCTGTGGCGTATGTTTGGAGGCTTGTCCGAATGTCAACGAAAAGACGGATTTCATCGGACCGGCAGCCATTTCTCAAGTACGTCTGTTCAATGCTCACCCTACAGGTGAAATGAACGCTGACGAAAGATTGGACGCTCTTATGGAGGATGGCGGGATCGATGGCTGTGGTAACTCACAGAACTGTGTACGCGCTTGTCCAAAGGGGATTCCTCTTACGACATCTATTGCAGAAATAAACAAGCAAACAACGAAGCATATGTTCAAACGTTGGTTAGGTGTGTAATTAATAGTACCGCCAAATGTTTATCTATTGAGCTATCCTCAAAGTGGATTCCATTCGCTGGGGGTAGCTTTTTTTATGTTGTTAAGACTCTCTTATCTGCTTGAGGCGGGAAAGTCTTGCAGGGCTGGAGCAAGTTCAGAATATTGACCAATTTATGCTATAATATCCATTGTTAACGTAATGTTAGCTGTGGAACAAGGAGGAATAATCGTGATTTGTCGGGAGCAAGATGGAGCAATTGTAATGGTTAAGCAGCATGATCACGGGAAACTTGCCGGAGAGCTGGCCATTGGGTTCAAAGAGCAGCATGTGCCAACTGAAGGACGCCGGGAAGAGGTACTGTGGGCAGTAGCCCAGCATGATAGGGGTTGGATTGATCTCGATGAGACCCCTTTCTGGAATGATGCGGAGCAAGCACCCTACACCTTTATTGATTTTCCTGTAGTGCCTAAGTTGACCTTTTATAAGCGTGGATTAGATGAGATCGAGGAACACACACCGTACGGAGCGTTGCTGTGCAGCTTGCATTTTGAGCGGCTTATTAAGATTTCGGGACTCGATTATCCAGAACTAACGTTATATCAAGAACATGAAGAGGAACGCAGAGCACGTATCCATCGGGAGCTTGAAGCTTCTAAGCCTATCGGAGAAGATGAGCTGTATTATGATGCCCGTCTTTTAGAATTCTGCGATGATCTGTCCTTGTATTTGGCCTTAAATGAGCCGGGGTGTCCGAAATCAGAGGAGCATCCATGGTGGCGTGAAGGGTTCTCAGGCACTGAAGATTTCAGTTTTACGTCAGGTCGTGTTATCACAGCGGAGTGGCAGGATAAGTCAACGTTAATGCTTGAACCGTTTCCTTTTGTAAAAAACCTGGAAGTAGCATTTATGCTGAGACGAGTTCAAAAATCAGAAATCGCAAAAAAAGGGATTGCACGCGCTTACAGCGAAACTCCGGAAGAAGAATGCCGGATTGTTCTAACTGCCCGAAATAATATATAAGTTATTATTTGGACCGTCTGTTTTTCGGGGAAAAGGTAAAGAAAGGAGAATCTCCCTATGAAGATACAATCGTCTGGGGCTTCTCCCAATAAGAATGGCGATAAGATCCACAAGGACCCCTCTAAGGGGCGTTCTGGTAGCGAGTCTACAATTACCCGCCGGCAGTTCCTGACTCGGAGTGCGGCTGCTGTAATCGGCGCAGGATTGCTTACAAGCGGATATGCATGGCAGGGGGAGCCGAACTGGATTGAGGTCACTAAGCTGGACTTGCGTTTTAAGGAGCTTCCTTCCGCTTTTTCAGGGATGAAGCTTGTTCATTTCAGTGATACGCATCTCGGATTTAATAAGGATGCCAGGGATCTGGCCCGACTCGCTAAACATATAAGCAAAGCTGAACCGGATCTTATTTGCTTCACGGGTGACATTGTGGACAGCGATCCTGAGGATCTTGTTGAAGCCGTACCGGTGCTGGCAGCGTTAAGTGCGCCATTGGGTAAATTTGCGATATTAGGCAATCATGATTACAAGAATACCCAGCTGGTTACCGAGCTGCTGGAGTCTGCGGGCTTCCGGGTGCTGAGGAATAAATCCTACCTTCTAAAAAGAGGCGGGGCAGTCATGGCGGTTACGGGTCTGGATGATCTGTTACACGGTAAACCCGACCCAGCGAAAGCAATTACTGGTGTTCCTGAAGGAACCTTTAACGTCCTTTTGATGCATGAGCCGGATTATGCGGATACCGCACAGGCCTATTCATTTGATCTACAGCTTTCCGGGCACAGTCATGGCGGACAAATTCGCCTGCCCTTTATAGGTGCGCCATTTACACCTTATGGATCTCTTAAATACATAAATGGATTGTATTATACAGAAGACAAAGCCATGCCTGTGTATGTGAATAGAGGGTTTGGAGAGACATACATGCCTTTTCGGTTATTGTGTAGGCCAGAATTAACGGTTCTGACGCTGCATCGGTCCATGAGCTGATTAGGCTGGAATTTTAGCTGCACGGAAGGGGAGAGAAGATGAGCACCTATGGAGCAGTGTTGTTAGAGACACAACATGGTTTAGCAGTTGATCTGAGGCTGATCATGCCTGAGGATGTTTTAGCTTTGCGGCAGCTGCTCTCCCATCCAGATGTGCAGCGCCATATTCTAGTACGCTCTGGCCCTGGATCAGCATCTGCCCAGGTGGAGAAGCTGGTAAACCGGATGTTATTTGCCTTCGATCCTTGTGCGCTGCATGCCGGGATCTATTTAAAGGGGCAGCAGCGGTTGATCGGTATAGTGGCTTTGCAGAATTGGAACCGCCGTGAGGGCACAGCTACCTTAGGATATATGCTGGACCCGGCATGGTGGGGATGCGGGCTGGCGACGGAGGCCGTGGGTTTGTTTTTGAACTATAGTGTTCATACCCTTGGGATAACAAGGATCGAAGGACGCTGCACAGGAGATAATATTAGATCGGAACGTGTGATGCTCAAGAACGGTATGAAGCTGGAGCGGGTGATGCCCAAAGTCGGCTCCTTGGACGATGTAATGAAAGTATTCACATTGTTACACAAATGAAATAATGCCGTTATCAAACTCTAACAGTGTGCGGTTAAACTAAGTACATGACCCCCTTTTAAAAATATACTGCTTTGGGACCCGATCATTCGGGTCCATTTTTTTTGATTGAAAAGAGTAGCGTAAGTGATTGGCAGTACCGAATCCGATCGTTTATGATTAACATACTATGGAGTGGAATGACCAAGGAGGCGTAACATTTTGAATGAAGTGGTACAAACATTAAAAAATCATCGTTCTTTCCGGCAATATTCAGACCAGCCTGTGGAGCCAGAGAAGCTACAAATTATGATTGAATCGGCTCAAGCCGCACCGTCATGGGTTCATGGACAGCAGGTATCGATAATCGCCATCAAAGATCCTGTGCGTAAGCAGCAGCTTTCAGTTTTGTGCGGAAATCAGAAGCATGTAGCGGCAGCACCGGTTTTTTTGGTATTTTGCATGGATTTTTATAGAGCTAAAGTAGCTAGTGAGCTGGAAGGCAAGTCTTTTGAAGCCGTAAAAGATGTGGATGCACTTTTGGTTGGAGCTACAGATGTGGGAATCTCATTGTCTAACGCGATTGCAGCGGCGGAATCCATGGGACTGGGCATCATTCCTATTGGGGGTGTGCGCCGCAACACAGCGGGTGTGATTGAACTGCTGAAGCTGCCGGAGTACGTATTCCCTGTCGTCGGCCTATGCGTGGGATACCCAGCGGAGGAGGTTTCTCAGAAGCCGCGGCTGCCACTGGAAGCTATATTTCATGAGGAGCAATACAATCCGGACGTACAAGGCCTCCTGGAGGCGTATAATCAAACCCACCGTGAATTCTTGCAGCAGCAGGGGATGACGGAGAGAGATTGGACCAGTACGATTGCTCATTTTTATGATATCAACCCGGAATATGGAGATGCGAAACGTACGCTGAAACAACAAGGTTTTAGCTGTGATAATCTGTAAATAAACAAAAAATGCACCAAGCTGAGATTGGTTTAACGGAGGGTGAACCCTGCCCCTAAACCAATAACGCTTGGTGCATTATTTAATTTCTCGCTTAAACGCTTACCGTCCTTATAGGGACGGCGAAGGCGTTTAAGCTTGTTTACAGAGAAACTTTGACTTTTTGGCGCTGCTTGTAATAAACCCAGTGTGTAAAGCCTATTTCTTTAAGCTGTGCAGCTACCGCGTCCCGATCCTCGGCGACCCGGGACGGCTTATGTGCATCCGAACCAAAACTAACCTCTACGCCAAAATGTAGTGCCCGCTCCAGAATATCTTCAGAGGGATACCAGCCGCCGACCAGCTTAGTCCCGCCTGAGGTATTGATTTCGATGGCCACGTCACATTCACTGATTACACGCAGACAATCGTCAATCGGCTGAGGTGCAGGGATTTCGGAAAAAGCAGGATAATTCCCCTTCATCGCATCAACATGTCCGAGTATTTGGAACATACCACTGCGTGCGGAATCAGCAATTAACCGGTAATATTCAGACTTCACGCGGATCTTCTCATTTTTGCTAAGGTTTTTCCAGCGCCCTTTGTTAAAAATGCTGACTCCACCAACACTATGTACCGATCCAATCACATAATCAAAAGGGTAGGCGGATAATGTCTTACGGTATATCTCAGCATGTTCGGGGAAGTAATCTGATTCGATGCCTAACAGTACGTCGATAACGCCTTCGTACTCTTTTTTGAGGGAGAGAACATCATCTACATAATTAGCAAATTCGGATTTAGCCATTGCGATTTTGGGAAAAGCCTGATCGGATGGATCTCCGAAATAGGGAGTATGATCGGAAATACCTATAACTCCTAATCCAGCGGCAATCCCAGCTTCGATATAATCTCTAATCGTTCCGTCAGCATGGCCACAGCGGAAATGATGGGTGTGTAAATCAAATTTCATCAAGAACATCTCCTTTAAACAAGGTTATGCAATCAGCTCAGAAGTAATCGGTTCCACTTTGTGGGTGGGATTTATTCAGACCCGATAAATTGGGTTTCCGGCATGCCTTTAAGATCGCTTAGGAACTGCCTCATAGCAGAGTTTACGTATTTTCCTGATTTTGTGATCACGCCAACAGGATGGGTGACTTCCAGCTCAATAATTGGCACAATTTTGAGGGTGCCGGCTCGAACCTCAGCGGTTACTGACTGCTTGGAAATAATGGCGGCGCCCAAATCGAGCTCGACCATCCGTTTCACTTCCTCGCTGCTGGTCAGCTCCATAATGACCTGAGGTTGAATGCCATGTTTGTTCAGAACCTCATCCGCAAATTTACGGCCCACTGTATCTGGTGAGAGCAGAATTAGCGGGGTCTTGCTTAAGGCTTCTATCCCAGCGGTCTTCACTTGAGCGAGAGGGTGTCTGGGAGAGACCACCAGTTCGAAGGTATCATAATACAAAATGGAAGTAGACATGCCCGGGCTACGTCCAATTAAATAACCGATGCCGACATCAACAATGCCGTTTTCGACATGCTGATAAATTTGTGATGAGGACATAGAGGAAATTGATGTTTTGATATGGGGGAACTGGTCTTTAAAATAAGATAGAATACGCGGTAAAATTTGAATGGCGATTGAGGTAGTTGTGCCTAGAACTATATGACCTTGGGGATTTTCATCAAGATCTGCAAGCCGTTCCTTAAGTTCCTCGACAATCCTCACTATTTGTTCCGCATGCTCCAGAAAGACAGTCCCTCTATCCGTTAATGTAACTGGCTGGTTTCGGTCAACCAGCTGAGTCTTGAACTCTTCTTCAAGGCTCTTAATCTGTGCTGAAACCGCTGGTTGGGTCAGATTAAGCAGTTCTCCGGCCTTGCGAAAGCTCATCGTTTTGGAAATTGTTATTAGTGTCTCCAGCTGGCTGATGTTCATGGAATACCTCCTTTGGACCATCGAATTGGATCTGTAATTGCGTTAATATCTTACGTTCCACGTTGGCATTTGTTTAAATTATAGGAGATAATACCCGGCAGAGCAATGTTGCTGCGTAAACTATCTTGGGTTTGAATTCGACATATGCATTAATTTTTGCTGAATTGTGCCGATATATAAAGTATAATATATCCATATTGCTTGGGACTTTTGGTATATGACCAAAGCACGATAAAGGGGGAGACTAGACATTCATGAAAGCAGAAGTAATTAATCCGTTTCTAGAGTCTGCACGGACTGTTATAGAACAAGTAATTCAGGTCTCGCCTTCTACGGGGAGTTTAGGCATTAAAGAAATTGAACTGATCGATAATCATATATGGATTCAAGTAGGGATGACAGGCCAACTGAGCGGAAATATTATATTTGGTATCGCGGAGCAGGTAGCCTTGCGAATGGTATCGATTATGATGGGAGGCTTTGTGATCACCGAGATGGATGAGATGGGTCAAAGTGCAATTTCAGAGCTGAGCAATATGATCAGTGGGAATGCCAGTACCATTCTATATAATCAAGGTGTTTCGGTGGATATAAGCCCTCCTCAGATTATGAAGATGGAAAGCATGTCTTTTATGCCTCGTAAAGCGCTTAGTATTCCGTTGTTGATGGATGGGGTTGGAGAGATGGATATTCAGGTGATGATCTCTTAGGCAAGAGTTAGGAGCTGAAATACTTTTCATGGTACTCAAAGATAAGGTTGTTGTGATTACAGGAGCGTCCAGCGGCATTGGTGCATTAACGGCACAGATGCTTAGTAAAAAGGGGGCAATCCCCGTCCTGGTAGCACGTTCTGAAGCGAAGCTGAAAGAAACAGCGGCCGGTATCCCGGGCGTTTTTGGACTGTACACCTGTGACGTAACAGATGCTGTAGGTGTTCAGAAGACCTTCGCACAAATTTTGGCCGCATATGGCAGAATTGATATTTTGCTAAATAACGCAGGGTACGGCAAATTTGCTGCTTTTACGGAGATGGAGCCTCATGAATTTGACGATATGATGGATGTTAACTACATGGGGATTGTCCGGTGCACGAAGGCTGTTGTTCCACATATGCTGGAGCGGGGAAGCGGCCAGATTGTAAATGTGGCTTCCATGGCAGGGAAGATAGGCACAGCCAAATCCGTAGCCTACACAGCTACCAAACATGCTGTTCTCGGATTCACAAATGCGCTCCGTCAGGAGCTGCGGAAGAGCGGAATTATCGTCTCGGCTGTGAACCCGGGGCCTATCGCCACCGATTTTTTCAAAACGGCAGACCCGTCTGGCAATTATGAGAAGAGTGTAGCCCGGATGATGATGACCCCAGAGCATGTATCTTCTAAGATCGTTAAGGTTATGGAGACCGGCAAAGAAGAGCTCGATCTTCCGGGTCTGGCAGGGTTTGGCATACGGCTTTACGGGCTGTTTCCTCGCCTGGCGGACAAGCTTACTTATAATGCGATGAACAGAAAATAGACCCTGTTGTCAGCTTTATTGGCCTTCCATTTGGTGGAGAGGCCTTTTTGGCATATAATGAAGATATTATCTCAAGCGAAAAGGATGAATTACACTTATGAATAAAGCTTCTTTTGCGGCTATCGGCATTCAGGAAGACCTCATTGCCCGGTTGTCGGAATTCGGCATTAACGCTCCATCCCCGGTACAAGAGCAGACAATACCGCTTCTACTAGAGGGAAGAGATGTTATTGCAGCTTCCCAGACTGGAACGGGTAAGACGCTGGCCTATCTATTGCCGCTGCTTCAAACGATTAATCCGGAGCAGAAGGTGGTCCAAAAGCTGGTGCTCGCCCCTACACAGGAGCTGGCGATGCAAATCTTACGCGAGGCGGAGCGTTATGGCGAACAGCGCGGAATCCGAGTTATGGGTCTTATTGGCGGCGCCGCAATCAAACGCCAGATTGACAAGCTGCGTGAGCATCCACAGCTAGTTGTGGGAACACCTGGGCGGATCCGCGAGCTGATTGGACTTCGTAAATTGAAGATGCATGAAGTCAGTACTATTGTTCTGGATGAGGCGGACCAAATGTTCCAGCTTAGCGGAGCCGGCGAAGTCACAAAAATTGTCAGCAGTGCGCTGCGTTCACGCCAGCTTGTTATGCTGTCGGCAACGATCGGACCAGAGACGAAAGCGCTGGCTAATCGTGAAATGAAGAACCCGGCAGAGGTTGGGATTGCTCCAGGTGTAATGACTGCTGAAAGTTTGGAGCATCATTATGTTGTTGCTGAAGAGCGTAACAAAATGGACATGCTGCGCCGGGTGATTCGCCATTACAATCCCGATAAAGCGATTGTGTTCGTGAATGCTACAGACGATATTGCCGAGGTTGAGGCTAAGCTGAATCATCTTGGGCTTACTGCGGCAGCACTTTACGGAGATGCCGATAAGGTAACGCGCAGCAATGTATTAAAAGGTTTCCGGGAAGGCAAATTTCGTGTGCTTGTTGCCAGTGACGTAGCTGCCAGAGGACTGGATATTGAGAATCTTTCTTTGGTAGTTAGCTACGATCCTGCTTTTGATTCTGAACATTATGTACACCGTGCAGGCCGTACCGGACGGATGGGACGCCGCGGCTTATCTGTAACAATTGTTACAGAGCAACAGACCTTTATCATGCGGAAATTCGCCCGCGAATTGGATATTGCGCTTGAGGAGCGGGAGATGGTCGGTGGTAAGGTGCTTGCAGCAGATGAAGCGCGCAGCGCTTTGCACAATGGACGGGGACGGAGTAGTGAAGGCAGTGGGCAACGCCGTGATGGATCCGCTCCACGCAGCGGCAAGCCACCTGTAAGCACATCTGGAGCCTCCAATGTTCAGTCGCCAGCCGTTGGAGCAGGTACACCGCCTGCCAAAAGAATGGCTACGATTAACACAAGTGAAACAACAAGCGGAGAACAACAGCGCGATCCACAGCGCAGCGCGAATCCTTCTGCGGGAGCACGCGGAGATGCGACTCCTGCACGGAGCAAACGCAGCAGCAATGCGGAACGTGAGAAGAACCGTAAAAATAAAGGAGCTCCAAAGTGGTTGAAAGACAAAACTCCGAGAGGTGACGGTCAATGAATAATGCTCCCGTATTGCAAATTACGGGTCTCAGTGGTGGGTACAGCCTGAATAAGCCAGTGCTGCATGATATTGCACTTCAGGTGCAGCCTGGCGAAATGGTTGGATTGATTGGTTTAAACGGAGCAGGAAAAAGTACGACGATGAAGCATATTCTAGGATTGATGTCGCCCCATAAGGGCGATATCACCGTACAGGGCAAGACGCGTGCTGAAGATCCCGTTGGATACAATAATGCGTTGTCTTTTGTACCGGAATCGCCGCTACTGTATGACGAAATGACGGTTCGTGAGCATGTTGAATTTACTGCCAGAGCTTATGGGGTAGATCAAAAGGATTATGAATCCCGCACCTCGCATCTTGCCAAGCTGTTCCATATGGAGGATAAGATGGACACCCTGTCGACCCATCTATCCAAAGGGATGAAACAGAAGGTTATGATCATGTGCGCTTTCGTTGCACGGCCTGCATTATATGTCATCGATGAGCCTTTTTTAGGATTGGATCCACTAGGTATCCGCTCCTTGCTTGATTTCATGATGGATCTTAAGAACTCTGGATCGTCGATTCTGTTGAGCTCTCATATTCTTTCCACAATAGAGAATTATTGCGACCGTTTTATTGTATTGCATAAAGGTAAGGTGATTGCACAGGGTACGTTGGCGGAAATAGCGGCAACTGCCGGGCATCAGGGGCTGACTTTGGAGCAGCTGTTCTACGAGCTGGTTCAGGGAGGGAAATAATATGGATTTGAAAGAGCTGCGGCGCACGCGGCGCGGTCGATTCATGGGAAGTATGCTTCCTTATGTGGGATATATCATTCAAAGCGGCGTAGCCATGGTCTTCCTGTTCGTGTTGATCGTCTTCTCTGCTTGGTATACATCGCTGTTACAAAATGTACCTGAAGGCATTCCCATTCGCTGGATTATGTTAGCATTACTGTTGCCTGCGACAGTGCATAGCGGCTTCCGAACCTATTTGCAGACCCCGGATACGATCTTTCTGCTGCCTCAGGGTCACCGCATGAAGGAATATTTTGCACCCTCCTGGGTCAGTGGAAACGTGTGGAAGATCATTCGTTTGTTATTTGTACTGATTACCCTTTGGCCGTTGTACATACGTACAGATGATTCTCCCAAGCGACTTTTATTTACAGTATTGATCCTGATTGCTGTGAAGCTGATCGCGAGCTATGGATTATGGAAAGAGATAGCTATGCTGTCACGTCCGATGGCGGGTGTGTTTGCTTTCTTGCGCTGGGCAGTTGGAGGTTTGATTATTGCCGCTTGGCTGTGGCAGCCTGCCGGCCCAAGCCTGATATTTATGGTGTTATTGGCAGCAGCCTATCTTGCTGCACTGTCTGTGCCTGGGCGTCACGCTGTGCCATGGGAAAGACTGATCGCCATGGAAAACAATCAAGGTGCACGTGCGCTGATGGTTCTGGGCTGGTTCGTGGATGTACCCGGCCGTGAGCAACGGGTGTATTCCCGCCGTTATCTTTCCAAATGGGGCGCTAAACTGCCTTGGTGTAAGGATACTGCTTATCGGTATCTGCTGACCAAAAGCTTTGCCCGGGGCGATATCTTTGGAATCATTATGCGGATATCGGTGCTGGCTCTGCTGCTGAATTGGTGGAACCGTGATAGTTACTTTGGCACCGGAATTTATTTGTTCTTCCTGTTCATCATTGGTGTTCAATTGTCGGCACTCCGCAAATTGCATAGCGAGTCTTTTTGGCTGACAGTGTATCCTTTTCCTGAAGGCAGTAAGGCGGACAACACGACACAATTTGTATTCCGTGCGCATCTGGTTGTGGCATTGATTCTTGGATTACCTTTCTTAGCTTCCATAGGTGACCGTCTGATGCCAGTGATCTTTACCTTAGCGGCAGGTATTGTGGTAGTCTTCCTGTTTAAAGGATACTTGTCCCGCAAAGCGGCACGATTGGATGACGACGATTTGTAAAGCAATTTCATAGTCACAATAAAAAGGCTGTCTCACAGTAGAGAAATTCTACGAATGAGAGAGCCTTTTTTTGCTGGAAGCATAATTTGAGCCGGGCAAGTCCTTAAATTTGCAAAAACGGAACAGAGTATTTAAAAAATGCTGTATGTCTTTTACCAGATAGCTCCAGCATAATAAGCCTGTATCTTACATCATGTATACGCTTCCATTCATAGGCGTAGTCATCCGTACCAACAAAACAGTATTGGGGGAGGATTCAGGCGTGAAAAGAAGATTATCAATATTCATGGTGGCGCTTTTACTATCATCCTTATTCTTGAATGTGCTTGAGGCGGGTATACCACGGGCCGCAGCGGATGCCGCAGGAGTTCCAGTGTACTATGATCCCACAAAAAGTGTGGAGGAGCGCACTGCGGATCTATTATCCCGAATGACGCTGGAAGAGAAGATTGGGCAGATGGTTCAAGCAGAAAGAGCTGCCGTCACTCCTGAGGAGGTACAGAAATATGCTCTTGGCTCTGTACTCAGCGGGGGAGGCTCATTCCCTAACGGAAAAGAAAGTGACAGTACCCGCGTTAACTGGAGAGACTTGATAGATAGCTATCAGGATGGTGCATTGTCTACCAGATTAGGCATTCCGCTGCTCTATGGGGTGGATGCGGTGCATGGACATAACAATGTCAAAGGCGCAACGCTTTTTCCGCATAATATTGGCCTAGGGGCTGCTAATGATCCCGCATTGACTGAGCTTATTGGTGCAGCTGCTGCTAGGGAAGTAGCCGCAACAGGAGCGAACTGGACATTTGCCCCAACGATAGCCTCCCCTCATAATGCAAGATGGGGTAGAACCTATGAAGGTTTTAGTGATAATCAGGATATTTCAGCAGAACTAGGTGCGGCTTATGTGTTTGGACTGCAAGGACGGACTGCTGCTGCATTGGCAGGGACAGATACAATCACGGCAACAGCAAAACATTATCTAGGTGAAGGTTATACAGATAATGGTGTAAATCAAGGCAACATCACTAAATATACCGAGCAAGAGATCATGGATAAGGATTTGAAAATTTATAAAGCAGCTGTAGACGCAGGGGTGCAGACGGTTATGGCCTCCTATCACAGCATCCAAGGTCTTAAAATGCATGCCCATAAACATTTACTGACCGATGTTTTGAAGGGTGACAAGAAAAATGGCGGGCTTGGCTTTACCGGTTTCGTGATTTCGGATTATAACGCTGTGCAGCAAATCACAGTGGATAGCGAGGGCAAAGCAGTTAGCGGATTGAAGAACCAGCTGTATGTGTCCGTAAACGCCGGAGTCGATATGTTCATGATGCCGACCGTTTGGAAGGATACGATTAAGTACATCACAGAACTTGTAGGCGAAGGTAAAATTACTACTGAGCGCATAGATGATGCGGCAGAACGTATCCTGCATGTCAAAATCGCTTCAGGATTGTTCGAGCATCCCAAAAGCGAACCGGATCTGTTGAGTGCATTTGGCTCAGCAGAAAGCCGCAAATTAGCCCGCCAAGCTGTGGCGGAGTCGCTTGTTCTTTTGAAGAACGATGAGGTAAATGGAAGTCCAATTCTATCGCAATTAAGCGGGATGGATAAAATATTCGTAGCAGGTAAAAACGCTAATAATATCGGTAACCAAGCCGGTGGTTGGTCGATCACTTGGCAAGGGAAGTCGGGCAATATAACTGAAGGCACGACGATCCTCGAAGGGATAAAGGAGGCTGTTCCTGCTTCTACAACGGTCAAATATAACCTGAACGGGCGGGGAGCTGCGGGTTATGATGCGGCGATCGCTGTTATCGGTGAGACACCTTACGCCGAGACCGATGGCGACCGGACCAGCTTGAATCTGGATGAGCAGGATCTGGCGACACTTGCGAATATACGTGCTGCTGATCCTAATATTCCGCTTATCGTCGTATTGGTGTCTGGACGTCCAATGACGATAGCCAGCCAAGTGGAAGATTGGGATGGGCTTGTGGCAGCTTGGCTACCAGGTACAGAGGGTGCTGGAGTAGCTGATGTGTTATTTGGTACTAAGGATTTTGTAGGCAAAAATCCAATTCGTTGGCCATTCACTTTGAATAATTATCCGGCAGACAATAACAGTACCAATGTGTTGTTCAAAACGGGATATGGCTTGACCAAAAATGAGAAAACACCAAAGCTTCCAACCGCTCCTGTCGATCCGGAAGCTCCAGAGATTCCTTCCCTGCCGGTTCCCGGCAAAATTGAAGCAGAGGACTTTTTGAACAAAAGCGCAGGACTGCAAACTGAAAACACGCAGGATATAGGTGGCGGTCTCGATGTCGGCTATACCTCGGCTGGACAGTGGCTCGAATATAACGTGAATGTGGCGCAAGCAGGTACGTATCAAGCCGATTTCCGCTATTCCGTTAATAGTGGCACTACAGGCATCAACATCAAATCAGCAGAGGGAACCAAGCTAGGAACATTAAGCGTGACCTCAACAGGTGGCTGGCAGAATTGGCAGACGAAAGCTGTAGAAAATGTTGTGTTTAAGAAGGCAGGATTGCAAAAGATCCGTCTGGAATTTACCGGTGGGGATATCAACCTGAACTGGGTGAGCTTCACTCGAACAGGTGATGTGCCTGTAGATCCATCAAATCCCGGAGATGGCGGGGAAAGCACTAAACATGTTATTAAGTCAGATGTAGTTAGCTCCTGGGTATCGAGTGAGCGAGATCCTTCCGATCGGAAATGGTATTATGCTGACCGTTATCAAGAGGGTGATTTGAAGCTGGAAGAGCAGGCGAAGCTGGATATTGTGGTTCCTGACGTGAAGGCAGGTACAGAGATCCATATTGATCCTGACCGGAAATATCAATCTATTCTAGGGATCGGTACCTCCATGGAGGAATCGACGGTTAATAATCTGGCGAAGATGTCTGCGGCGAAGCAGGAGGAATTGCTGCGGAAAATGATTAATCCTGTATCAGGGATCGGAATGAGTATGCTCCGGTTGACGATTGGGACGGCTGACTTTACAGATAAACAATTTTATACCTACGATGATATGCCTCCAGGACAAACCGACATTAATTTGGAGCATTTCTCCATCCAAAAGGACATTGACTACCATATCATCAGCACGGTTAAAAAAATTCAAAACATCAACCCGGATATTAAGTTTTTTGCCTCACCTTGGAGCCCGCCGGGTTGGATGAAGACTACAGACAGTATGATCAAAGGCCAAGTGAAGGATGAATATCTGCCTGTACTGGCCAAATATTATCTTAAATTCGTACAGGAGTACGAGAAGCTGGGAATTACCTTTGAAGGTCTGACCTTGCAGAATGAACCTTTGCTGGAAATTGAATATCCAAGCACCAAAATGCCGTGGGAGCAAGAAGCACAGCTGGCTAAACTGCTGCGGAAGGAATTAGATGAACATGGTTTTAAAGACGTGAAGCTGTGGACATTTGATCATAATCCTGGTGACACGATGGCCTATCCAGCACAAATCCTAGGCAATCCTGAATTAGGTGCCTACGATGCGGTGGACGGAACTGCTTTTCATGATTATGGCGGTGACCTTGGTCTGATGACCCAGCTCCATAATCTCTATCCTGACAAAAATGTATATTTGACCGAACGCGCAGTCTGGGGTACCTCAGGCGCAGACCGCATTGCTCAATATTTCCGTAATTGGGCCCGCAGCTATAACTCCTGGGTAGCGATGCTGGACAGTGATATTGCCTCTCATCAGTGGACCGGAACGCCAGACCCAACCCCGATTGTGCAGGATTCGGGAGACCGTAACCATTACTGGCTGCTGCCAGAATATTATCTGATGGGCCAATATACGAAATTCGTTAAACCGGGGTACGTGCGGATTGATAGTGACTACGGCTCAAGCAGCACTGTAACGAACGTAGCTTTTGCTAGTCCGGATGGAAAAGAGATTGTGACGGTAGTGATCAACCAGACGTCGGATCCACAGCCGTTCAAATTGCTAGTGGACGGTGCGCAAATTAGTGCTGTGCTGCCGGCGAAATCAGTGGGCACTTATAGCTGGGAACGTCTGAATGGTATACAGACGGTGCCGGGTGTAGTGAATGCTGTTGATTTTGAAGAAGCGCAAGGGGTTTACACTGTAAATGAGCAGGGTTATATTGGCGGGTTCGCGCCAGACGCCTCGTCCACCTTCGACTATGTGATTGATGTTAAAGAAAGCGGTAAATATTCACTTCAATTTAAGCATGCCGCTCAATTCAGCGATGGCGCCGGAAAATCGGTGGAAATTAGTGAAGATGGTAAGGTTATCGCTACGCTTCCAATTGTGCAGCAGACGGAGAGTATGACAGATTTTGCAGATTATCAATCCTTGATCTTTCTGAACAAGGGCATTCACAAGCTCACCTTGAAGACGAACGGGAACGGTTATAATATCCGTTCATTAACTTTACGCCAAGCGCCTTCCGGATCACATGAGCTTCCTGGTGTGCTTCAAGCGCAAGACTACACTACAGCTTCAGGGGTGTTAGTGACGGGTGGTGCAGTGGGTTATACTGACCCCGGCGATTGGATGAAGTACAAGATTAATGTACCTGCCAGCGGTACCTACCCACTCTTGATCTCCTATGCTACTAATCAGGATGATGCAGAACTGGAACTGCTGACGGGAGAGGATGGAGCAACAGTAACGACAGCGACTTATGCTTTGACGAAGACGGGGGGATGGTCCAATTGGCAAATAGCTAATGGAACGGTAACCTTGCCTGCCGGGGAGCAGACGCTGACCATGAAAGTAAATGGAGCAGGATTTCATCTGCAGTCGCTTACGATCGGACCCGCGCTTCAATCGGAGACTGCTTTGGTAGAAGGAAATGAGGAGGGTGCAGAAGTTATCGTCAAGCTAGTAAATGACAAATATGCACCTGAACTGGATACCGCTTATTGGTCTATTGAAGGTTACGAGGGAACGGTTGTGGATAGCGTATACCGGGTGGATGATTATACAGCGAAGGTCGTATTAGCGGGGACGCGAGCTATTGATTTCGACACTGATCGTACGCTTACGGTTACCGCTGATGTGTATCAGACAGAATCAAATCAGTCTTTTGGCAGCGTCCATGTTCTGAAATTGCCACTTATAGTTACAGCAATCAACGACGAAGAGAGCATCAGTCTTTCTCCGAACACGCTTCCTTATCAAGTGAACGGGAATGAATTGGTAGTTAGCCTTATAGGAGGAACGTTTAATCCTGATGCCATTCAGAGCATTTCTGTCTCTGGCCCAGGTAAGGATCAGGGGCATGTAAGTATTGGGGCAGCTGCCTTACTTGACCCAACCCATGTGAAGCTGACGCTGGCATGGAATGATCATACCCCGTATTATAGTGATTTGCAGCTTACCGTGAATGTGCCTGCAAATGCTTATGCCGATTCAAGTGGTGGCGGCGTGCTGCGTGCGGAGGTTAAGCTCTTAGGAACAACTAGTGCTACAGCACCTATAGAAGTCACAAGCTTGAACGGATTGGATCAATTCTACCAGCTTCAAGGTATCACAGTCAGCGGCCAAGGCAGTGGAGCGAAGCTGACCGGCATTGATGCTGGAGACAGCATTGATTACTGGGTAAATGTGCCGCAGGATGGAAACTATGCTTTTACGCTTACCGTGACTTCCGCGAATGGTGCTCCTAAGGGCATTATTTATAAAACGGAGGATGGGAAGACATTAAGAACCGTTGATGTGCCGAATCTTTACTCGCAAACCGTTGGCATACGCACCGTTCTTCAATTGAAGGCTGGTGAACAGAAGCTGCGCCTGCAAGCTGGATCAGCAGGATACGAGCTTAGTGGTATTAAAATAGAACCTTATACTGAAGTAATCATGGATGGCACTGGTTCTTTGAAAGTGGAAGCCGAGAATTATTACGATGCTACACCCAATGGAATTCAGAGTACCTTGACTGGCGGTGTGCTGGATTTTAGAAATGTCGGGTTTACCGTTGCAGGTGGTTCCATGGATTATATGCTTGATATTATTGAAGCCGGATTTTATAAAATCGTATATCGGTATGCTACAGCACAAGGCGGAGTAAGCACTACGCTATCTGTAAATGGTACAAAACTCTCGACAGTGCCTATGCCTACTACAGGTGGCTGGTCGAATTACACGCTGGCGAGTGGTGTCGTACAACTTGCGCAAGGAAAACAGGTAGTACGGATGAACTTCAATAATGACGGTGCCAATCTAGATTGGTTCACGCTTGAACGGACGGAAGAAGGAGAGCAGCCGATTCATTCAAAGACTTCCTTACCTGTTTCTTCTTTGAAACCGGGAGCTTACAGCGGATTACAAACGATCAGCCTTACTACAGCGACATCAGGAGCAGAGATTCATTACACAACCGATGGGTCGTTGCCTACAGCAGACAGTCCACTTTATACCGGAACTATTGACGCAGCAGGAGTCACAGTTCTTCGTACGATAGCGGTAAAAGAGGGCATGGAGAACAGTTTTGTAGCTCCATTCACGTATGTGATCAGCGGAGCGGTTGATATGAAGACGGTGTCAGCACCGCAGGCTGATCCTGCCGGGGGAACTTATACAGGGCAGGTTGCTGTGAAGTTAACTACAGCTACAGCTGGAGCGTCTATTCACTACACGTTGGATGGCACTGTACCTACAGCAGCCAGCGAACTGTATAGTGGAGTGATTTATGTAGGCAAGAGCAAGACGATTAAGGCGATTGCTGTAAAAGAGGGCTGGAAGCCAAGTGATATTTCCAGTTTTGAATATATCGTTTCTGCGGATAAACCTGAACCAACACCAACACCTACACCAACAGCAACGCCTGAACCAACCCCAAGTCCAACCTCTGAACCGACTACTCAGCCAACGACAGCACCAACTTCCGGAAGCGGGGGTACCTCAGGTGGTGGCAACAGCGGAACAACAGGGGGGGATTCAAGCGGAAATGCAGGCAGTGTAACAGGCAGCACCATCCTTACAGCAGCACCAGTGCTGAACAGTAATACCGGTGCGGCAAGAGCAAGTATAGACCTGGAAAGCTTGAAAAAGGCTGCTACAGCAGGCTTAAGTGGAGCAACTTCAGCGGTTACTGTTGATATACCGGCAGTAGCTAAAGCTAAGGGTTATGAGCTGCAATTGCCAAACGGTATAATCTTTGCAGATGATAAGACTTCATTGGTCGTTCATACTGAATTTGGTGTGCTGGAGCTGCCAGGTAGTCTGCTGAAACAAGCGGCAAAAGAGGCAGGAACCCCATGGGTAATTACGATAACCAAGGTGGATTCAGATTCTCGCCCAGAATTTAAACTGAGCGTAACTATCAATGGCAAGGAAGCCGTATGGAACAGTTCTGACATGCGGGTTAAGGTGTCCCTGCCGTATACTCCACAATCAGAAGAACGTGGTAAAGAAGGACATATAACGATTCATAGTCTGAATTCGTTGGGGATTCTAACGGTTGTTCCAAGTGGCAGATATAACGCTGCTACGGGGATGGTTTCCTTTACAGGAATTCTCTCTGGTACGTACAGTATCACCTTTACGGAGAAGACATTCCGGGATATCGGCAAATTTGAGTGGGCCCGCAATGCGATTGAGGTGCTTGGCTCTAAAGGCATCATCAACGGAATGACAGAGGATCAATTTGTGCCTCAAGCGGAAGTGAAGCGGGGAGATTTTGTGCTCCTGCTTATAAAAGCGTTTGGCTTGGAAGGAGATAGTGCAGAAAGCTTCACAGATGTGCAGCCTGGCGATTACAGATATGAAGCGTTGGCTATGGCGAAGCAGTTGGGGATCACCACTGGTCGTCCAGATGGAAGCTTTGATCCTAACGCTTCTGTTACGCGGCAGGAAATGATGACGCTGGCTGCAAAAGCGATTGCAGCAGCCGGCAGACAGCTTCCAGCCGGCAACGGAGCTTCAATGTCCAGTTTCACGGATAGCCAGCAAGTATCAGCATTTGCACGTGACAGTGTGGCAGCACTAATACGTGCTGGCCTGATCAAGGGAGACGGCTTGCGGATTCATCCACAAGGTGTTACCACCCGTGCAGAGGCAGCGGTTTTGATCTACAACCTGTACAATCTGTAATACATCAGTTGTAAAGATACTTTTAGCTCTTGGGCTGTCGCATCCGTAGATTTTCTACGTTTGCGACAGCCTTTTTTAGGTGTGGTTATTGGGTGAGTATCTAAGTTTAGAAGTTCGCATTAGCTAGATCTACATTAAGCCTGCAACTTCGCCGCCGATCATAATTATCCCCGGAGGCTTACGGACCCCGCAGACGTTATTTGCAAATATATAACCTTTATCGGGGAAATTCGGACACCTGGACCTCTGTCAAGAAAGTGGACAGTCACGCAATAGACATTCTAGTCAATTGCTCAGCAAAACGAACTGGAGAAAGATACCCCAGCGCGCCATGCATTCGCTTGCGGTTATAATAAAACTCAATATATTGAAAAAGTGTCTGGTAGGCTTGCTCCTTAGTTTTGAATCGTGGATTACAATAAATGAGCTCCTTTTTCAAAATGCTGTGCCACGACTCGATACAGGCGTTATCATAACAGTTACCTCTGCGGCTCATGCTGGACTCCATGCCATACGCTTTCAACTGCTTCGTATATTCATGAGAAGTATATTGAGAACCTCTATCGGAGTGATGTAATAGACCCTTTTCCGGTTGTTTAGCTTCGTAAGCATCTTGTAAGGCGCCCGAAATTAAGCTAGTTTCCATATGGTCCTCCAAGCGCCACCCCACGATTTCACGCGTGCAAAGGTCCATCACACTAGCCAGGTACAAGCGCCCTCCCCGGCAAGGAATGTACGTAATGTCGGTAACCCATACTGAATTGGGTTTGAGTATTTTAAATTGCTGGTTCAGCGTATTCGGGGCAATCGGATGGTCATGATTGGAGTCGGTGGTCTGTACGCGATACGTTTTGGAGACAATGGAGCGAAGCTTCATATGTCGCATGTACACACTCACCGTGCGTTCGGTAACGGTATAACCTTCTTGATGCAACAGGCGGGTGATCTTCGGACTCCCATACCGCTTTTGATGGTCTGCAAAATGATACTGAATTCGCTTCATTATCGCAGCCTTACGAAGCATATGCGTACTGGTTTTTTCTGTCCGCCACTTGTAGTACCCGCTCCGTGACACATGTAGGGTCATGCACATCTTCTCCAAGAGAAACTCGGAGCGATGTTTTTCAATAAACTGGAATCTCAGTTCCTTGGTTTGCTGAAGATGTGCACTGCTTTTTTTACGATCGCTAATTCCTCTTCCACATCAGCAATCTTGTTATCTTTTTCTTGAAGTTGTCGGCTCATTTCTTTCAACTGTGCCTCGAGTTCCCGTACTCGATCCACGCTAGCTGCCGGTTCATTCTTTAGTTCTCGATACTGACTCATCCATTGATGCAGGGTACTTTTTGGGATGTTGAGCTCTTCCGCCAAGTCGCCCACTGTCTTTGTTTGCTCTTGAATGAACTGCACTGTCTGTTTTTTAAATTCTTCGTTATACCGTTGTCGATGTTCTCCCATGTGAACACACCTCCGTGGACTCATTATCGCCAGTCTGTTAACTACTGTCCACTTTTTATTCTAGCTTCACCAGTGGCGTTATTCCCTATGAAGAGGTTCATATTTGGGGTTTGGCATGCTAATAACGGCTTTGGGGTCCGTAAGTAAGTAAAATATGGGATTATACTGCCTTTAGGGTCAGGGGTGTCCGATAGCTGCTTTGTGCGGGCAAATGTGATCTGCGGTAACGAAGGTTGGTGCGGTTGGTGCTTAGACCAAGGTGGAATAAAAAAAGACGCGGACGTCACAGCAGCCATTATCATGACCTACTGGACACCCACGTCTATTGTAAAAAAAAGGGATTGAAAATAGGAAAGAGCTTAAAGCTCTCTCCCGAGACTGTCATTAATGGTTAGACAAAAAGTGAACGGCTGATGATAACCAGCAAGATAAAGAGAACCAGGATGGCGCCAGTGCTAGTGAATGGGCCACCTCCACAACATCCATATCCGCCTCTAACTTCTTCGCTCATGTTCATTCCCCTTTCGGTGTGTGTGTTGTACTTGAGTACATCGTATTGTATGTGCGGAGAGAGGGGCGTGTATAGGCCAATGTCGGAGTCGTGTACAAAAAAAATCAGGTCCATGAAAACGGAGCTGATTGTAAGCTATATAAAGTTCAGTTAGGCTTTTTCTAAATCGCGAACACCTGCGTATACAAGATCGAAAAGATCTTCGAGCTGTTCCTCTTCGATACATGAGAAAGCAATACGTAGGTCAGTTTCACCCAAAGCAATAGTGCCTAGTCCGTAATTATGAATCAGGTGAAGCCGGAGATCTTCAGCCGCAACTGTGTGCAGCTTCAGACACATAAAGTAACCGGAGTTAAAAGGATAATACGTCCATACATCCTCGCCGTATTTACCGCTATCCAGCAGTGCTTTTACTTTATTCGCACGGCCTTTCATGATCTGGAACTTCTCTTCCTTCTGTGCTTCGAATTCCGGAGATTTCAAGGCGTCTAGTACGAAGGTCTGCGAAGGATGCGCACCGCTGGAAATGGTGGCACGGATGATACCTAGTGTTTTTTGCTCCAATGCTGCCAGCAGGTCTTTGTCCTCCGAGGCATAAGTGATGAAACCCACACGGAAGCCCCAGACAAATTCTTCTTTGGTCGCACCGTCAATCTTGATTGGAAGCACACGAGGATGCAGATGAGCCAGTTTGCCGAACAGCGATTCTTTTAGTGAATCCTCAAAGAATAACCCGAAGTATGCATCATCACTTACAACAACAACGTTGATGCCTTCCTCAGCCGCACGAAGGATAGCTGCGACGATCTCATCGCCTTCCTTAATTCCTGGAGTATATCCGGTAGGATTGTTAGGGAAGTTCAGCAGCACAATCGCTTTGCCGCGTTCTTTTTGAGCGAGCAGAGCGTCTTCCAGACCTGCACTGTTGAAAGTCATTTCTTCTGTGAACAGCGGATAGTTAACGGTCTCCCCATGGCGGCGGATTCCGAAGGTTAATTCGTAGTTCTCCCAGTTCTTGTCCGGGTAGATAATCGCGTCACCTGGCTCTGCGAAGAGGTCAGCGACAATGCTAAGCCCGTGAGTCAGGGCATTGGTTACAACGGGATTGCTGATGGTTTTACCTTCTAGCGATGGATTTTCGCGCAGCATCTTTTCACGCCATACAGTACGCAGCTCTGGTTTACCTGCCGGAGGGGCGTAACTATAAAGATCCTTAGGACTGTAAGCGGAGAGTTTATCCTGAATGACGCCGAGGTGCATAGGTACGCCACCTTCAGTAGCAATACCGATGGTTGCGTTGTATTTCTTGGCGTGAGCTCCTGCTTCAGCGGATTGGCTCAGGATGCCCTCTTTTGGGAAGTAAATCTCTTTGCCAAGCGTAGAGAGCATATCATACACATGTTCATTTCCTGCTTTGATACTTTCGTTTAATTGTCCAGCTAGTGGATTCATCAGTTTCATCCTTCCAGGGTTCTTTGGGGATAACATACTGTTAACATTGCCTAACATTATATCACCGCCAATTGCAACCGTCACTTGGAAAGATACGATTTTTAAAAAATATCATTCGGCGTGGAAAGGGCAGTATTTTTTCATCATTTCTATCGTTTCTTCATCCCGTGGATTATTTCTTTCGGACAGGCCGGAAATGATGCCGGAGCGCTCTTCTTCTTTTAGGTTTTGCCCAAACTTAAACTTCGCAGTGATCTCCTCGGGGGTAATGCGCACAACGGCAACTCCCTTTAGACGGGGACGGTATCTAGGGTCCTCTGCATCGATGGAATCATACCCCCCCTCGGGCTGGAGCTTTTTCATAAATAAGGAGAGTACGCCGGCTTTTTCATTAATGTCTTCGACAGGTTCGGCTGTGCCGTAGGCGGTCACACTTTTAAAATAGGCGGTTGCAGGGCATGCCAGCTCGGGATCGCTAAAATAAGACGGGATAAGAGCATACTCATCCGCTACCGTAAAGCAGACCTTCTGCTGATTGCGGATCGACTTCATTTTGCCACCAGCATGACTGCCATGGAAATAGAAACAACCATCTGTATATACAAAATTCAGCGGTGTCACCCGCGGTTGCCCCTGTTCATCGCTTGTCCCGAGAAAACCAAAACTCATTCCGTTTAGAAAAGAGACCAATTCTTCCTCCTGATCTACTTTAAATTCTTTTCTGCGCATAGGGATCACGTCCTCTTTCTTTTTAGTCTAGAGCGTCTGCTCCAATGTAATTGTTCTTTAAAGAATAGTAGAGTGGTTGACAATTAAAAAGGACCAATTAAGATAGTTTTTAATGGACCACTTGCTGGTCAAGGAGGATAACGATGAATATCACGCTGGCATACGATCAATATCTGGCGATACACCGCTACAAATATTTAGCGTTATATCACGCGCTCCGCGCAGGAATATTGGAAGGAACACTTCCGGGAGGCACTCCGTTGCCGTCTACACGAAGTCTTGCTAAGCACTATGAGCTGTCGCGCGGATCGGTCTCGCAGGTGTATGAAATGTTGCTCGCTGATGGGTATGTAAGGACTGAAACGGGGCGGGGGACATTCGTATCGGAAGATAGCTTTGCTTCAGCTGCCAGTCGCAGTGACGGTGAGAATCAGGCTTTGGGTGAAGCCACAGATGCTGCTGGAGGAGATTGTGAAATCGAGACTACGATTCCTATTTCAGCATGGGGAAAGCGGCTGCTTGCGCGCCCGATACCCTTTTATGAAAAGAGTAATAAGAAAGCAGTGAGCTTCCAGAGTAGTGGTATGCGGATGGAACATTTTCCTTACTCCGAATGGCGCAGTGCGCTCTCTTATGCCGGAGGGAAGGAAGGTGGATTGCTGCAAAGCACTTGTCCACCTCAAGGCGATGAAGGACTTCGGAAAGCTATCGCTGCACATCTGCGGATTACCCGCGGGATTCGCGCGGATGCAGAGCATATCGTATTGTTCAGCGGTTCGATGCAAGGCATCGTTATTTTGACGCAGCTGCTGCTGGATGCAGGGGGCTCAGCGGTCGTAGAGGACCCGGGCTTTCACGGGATCCGGCGAGCCGTAGAGATCACTGGAGGCCGATTGCTGGCAGGGAAGCTGGATGGCAACGGCCTTATTCCGGAGGATTGGGATGCCCGGCTGTTGTTTGTTACGCCGAGCCGTCAATTTCCTACGGGTGTGGTACTGCCTTTGGAACGACGACGGACCTTGTTGGAATGGGCGCAGCGGCATAATGCAGTAATCATTGAAGATGATTATGACAGTGAGTTCCGTTGGGCTGGGCGTCCTATTGAGCCCTTAAAAGCACTGGATCGCGAAGAGCGGGTCGTGTATGTAGGCTCCTTTTCAAACACGATGTTTTCGGGCCTGCGGCTAGGCTTTGCAGTGCTTCCGCCCTCTCTGGTAAAGCCGACTATCGCCGCCAAGGCGCTATATGAGCCCTTGCCGGTAGGGCTGCTGGAGCAGCGTGCCTTGGCGCGGTTCATGAATACAGGCGGCTATGGCCGTCATCTGCGCCGGATGACACGCATCTATGGTGAACGCGGACGCATCCTCAGGACGCTGCTGTCGGAACGGCTTAAGGAGCTCTTCGAGCTGCTGCCTGGTGATGCGGGCTTGCATGTATATGCCCGCTGGCTGCGCAGCAGTGAAGAGTTTGTTGCTTTCCGAGCGGCAGCGCTTAGGCGCGACACGGATTTTAGAGATGCCGCGTTATATCAGCTATCACCGGGAGCACCGGCCGCTTGTTTTTCTTTTGCCCATCTGAATGCCGAGGAGCTGGAGGAAGGGATAACAAGCCTGCATCTGGCGTGGGAAGATGTACAAAATGCAACATGACAAGGTATGATAAAGAAGATGAAATGCAAAACTAAGCGAATACTTACGAATTTTGACGAAGAAACTCGGAGTAGATTAAGCTAAACAAAACTATATGGACGCTGCGAAGTCAGAGCAGATTTTGCTGACAATACTAAGCGAATGTTTACGAGGCAAGTTTTGCTAACAAAACAAAGCGGATGCTTACGAAGCAAGTTTTGCGAAGTGGTTCAAGGTAGTTTATGCTAACAAAACAAAGCGAAATGCTTACGAAGCAAGTTTTGCGAAGTGTTCAAGGTAGTTTATGCTAACAAAACTTTTAGGAGGGAACGTTATGCTGCATGCATCGCCGTCCTCTTTTGTTATTTTACCGGCTCTGGCTAAGATTGTATGCGAGCCGGGCTGGAAATGGCAAAAAAGAGAGAAGTCGCTGCAAAATTATGATTTATTTTATGTATGGAGCGGGGAAGGGACGGTTGTGCGTAACGATGAACCCTTTCAAGTAGGTAAGGGAAGCTGCTTCCTTTTTCGTCCGGGTGACCATACTAGTGCTACACATAATCCGCAAAAGCCACTTGTACTTACATATATTCATTTTGATGTCTCCGAAGAGGTGACGGATATTCCGCTGCCCTATCGTGAGCTTACAGAAACCGTTGAATTTGAACATCTGCTTGCTAGGTACGTTCGACTATTTCTGGTGGATACTTACGCCGCTGAGGAAGAAGGGCAGCTTGTACTGAAGCAGCTGATGATTCATCTGCTGAGGGAGGACCGTGTGAAGCCAGTAGAACGTTATGTTAGCAACCATTTGACAGAAATCATTCACGAAATAGCGAACTATGTGAGCCAGCATCCGGGGATTGCACATCGTGTAGAGGATCTTGCTGCTCGTGCGGGGCTTTCGCCTCGGTACTTTTCAATTAAGTTTAAGGAGCTTACGGGCTCTTCTGTGCAGTCTTATGTCATCCGAGCCCGGATTGAGCGTGCTCAGCATTTACTGCTGTACGCAGGAATGAATGTTACTGAGGTCGCAGATGCGCTCGGATATCGTGACATTTTCTTTTTCAGCCGCCAGTTCAAGCAATATACCGGAAAAAGTCCATCTGAGATCCGCTGATTCTCTTTTTTTGTTTCAGTTTGTTCAACCAAGGGTAAATACTTTGCAGTTTAGTTTACAGAGAATTTACATAACTTCTTGGAAGGAGACTCTTGGCATGATCATCAGACGCAGAATCTGCAACACGGATTGTAAGAGTGGAGGCGGAGGTATTTTTAGAAACCGCTTAAAACGGTTAAAGCAGGCGAACGCTTTTGTCGTGGACAGCTGGTTCTAAACGGAACAAGCAAGCATACAATCGCATGATATGACTAAAAATATAAATAGCCGGGGCCATGAGGCATCCGGTTTTTTTGTGTTGTTAGAAATTGATATATATAATGAACTTAAGTCGAAGACTAGAGTAACTGATGGACATTACATCGTGCCTCACGTTGTATTTTGTACAATGGGATTGAGTCTAAAAGCAGTCGGATTTGAATTCTGTTGCACATCTTACATTCAAATTCAGGAGAAGCAGCCTTTCTAGAGATCATCACGATAATCTATTGCACAAAGTACAATGTAATGTATTTTCAAGTGAGAGTTAAGATTTTCTGTTGCACATTCTGCAATGAAGCGTAAGCTCATGTACCGCACTATCTACACGCCGTTCACGGTCCATGCACGCCTCATTCACGTACCTTTGAGGATGTTTAATTGGTCTAACTATGAGGTAGCGGTAGATATTTATTTCTACGATTGGGTTATTACTAAGGTGAGAGCTTTCCGCGATACGTTTCGCATAATGTTGTTCGTCGGTAGAATATATAAGGTCCATAGTTGGAAGGAGAGAGAGAAAATGTACGAAATCGTACTAATACGTCATGGTGAGAGCCAGTACAATGTACAGAATTTGTTCACAGGCTGGAGTGACCCGGATTTAACTGAGAAGGGTATCCAAGAGGCAAAGACTGCTGGCAAGCTGTTGAAGGACGCTGGGTATACATTTGATCTGGCTTTTGCTTCGGTACTCAAACGCTCGATTAAAACTCTTAACTATGTACTGGAAGAGATGGATTTGCTGTGGATACCCGTGCAAAAGTCTTGGAAATTGAATGAACGCCATTACGGGGCATTGCAGGGATTAAGTAAAAGCGAGACAGCGCTAAAATATGGAGATGAGCAGCTGCATATCTGGCGGCGGAGTTTATCGGTGAGACCCCCGTTGCTGGAGCTTGATGATCCTAGGTATGCCAGAAACGATATTCGCTACAGCGGTGTTCGTCCGGAAGATATCCCGCGTGGAGAGAGCCTGGAGGACACTGTACATCGTGTAGGCGATTTCTGGGGAAACCGGATCGTACCTCTTTTGCGTAAAAAAGAACGGGTGCTTATCTCAGCCCACGGCAATACGCTGCGTGCATTGATTAAATTTATGGAGGATATTGATGAAGCGGCATTACTGGAGCTCAATATTCCTACCGGAGTACCGCTCGTGTACAAACTGGATGAGGACATGAATCCTATCAGTCGCTTTTATCTAGGAGATCCGGAACAGGTAGCGGCCAAGGCGCTTGATGTTGCTAAGCAGGGACATGTGTAATTGGCGTGTAATAAGCGTATAGGCGTAACAGGTGTATTGAGTATAACGGGTGTACAGGTATAGTAAGCAAAACAGGCGGCGTAATAATCACATTAGGGCGTAGCAGGTTAATAAGCGTAACAGGCGTATTAGGTGGGTTACATGAAAAGATAAAAGGACAGCCTCGGGGCTGTCCTTTTTGCTATTAGTGTGTTTGTGACCAATCAAATGTGCGAAAATGGCGCGTATAAGGTCAGCTGGGTGCGAAAGCGTTGAATGTTAACCGTCGACCAACGCTCCGTAGATCCTCGACCAACGCTCCACTAGCCCTCAAATCCTCAACTAACTCTTGACCATCCCTCCACCAACTCTCGACTAGTCCTCCACTAATGCTCAACCATCCCTCAACTAACTCTCGGCCAGCCCTTAACTAACTTTCGACCAACCTCGACCAACGCTCTAGCAAATGCTTACGGACTCAGCAGCCGCTATTTGCCCATTTATCGCCATTTGAGCGGAGTTTCGGACTCCAGCGCCGCTATTGCCTAAGATCTAGCGCAAATAGGGTGTTTTTCATGCCAATAGCTGCGGTGGAGTCCGATAGAATTGCAAATGTGTGAAAAAGTCGCGTATAAGGTCAGCTGGGTCCGATAGCGGCGAGCGCACACCTTCCACTAACGCTCGACCAGCCCTCCACTATCTCGACCAGCCCTCCACTATCTCGACCAGCCCTCCACTATCTCGACCATCCTCAACTAACGCTCGACCAACCTCGACCAACGCTCTGCAAATGCTTACGGACTCAGCAGCCGCTATTTGCCCATTTATCGCCATTTGAGCGGAGTTTCGGACTCCAGTGCCGCTATTGCCTAAGATCTAGCGCAAATAGGGTGTTTTTCATGCCAATAGCTGCGGTGGAGTCCGATAGAATCGCAAATGTGTCAAAAATCCGCGTATAAGGTCAGCTGGGTCCGATAGCTAACGATAGGTATACGATAGGTATACGATAGCTAGAGGGTTCGTGTCCGCAACTGTGCTCCACACTAAGTCCCCAAAATTAGAGGGCACCCCAGCAGCCATTTCATGGCTTTTGAGGCACCCTCTAATTTTTGACATTCGCCCAACTCTCCCTACAAAGGTCGATGCAACGTTCCCAGTAGTTCGCCCATCTTTACCTTCGAGTTGACCTCAAGCTTGGGTCTCGGGGTAAAGGTACCGCTTTCCGTGAGCAGCACTACGGTGGAGCCAAACTCAAAATAAGCCAGATCATCGCCTATTTGCCACTCGGCAGCCGTAGCATCCGTATAACGGATGCTGCTGACGTTCATTGCGCCTACCTTTACTACCGCGGTTTCCCCGTAACTCCCGGCAATATACGTAATGAGACGTTCGTTGCGGTTCAGGACACCCTTCATATGTCGCATTCCGAAATCGTTGACAGGATAGGCCCGTCCGCGAATATAATCGCTCTCCACCTTTTGTCCGGTAAGGGGAGAGTGAATCCGGTGATAATCGGTAGGACTCAAATAAAGAACGAAGAAAAAACCCTTCTTGTACAGCTCCAGATGCGGGGAGTGATTAAGGAGATCCTCGATCTTATAATCCTGCCCTTTTACATTCATAATCGTACCGGCGGTAATGTCACCCATAGCAGTAATCGTTGCGTCTACGGGACTAACCAAAGCGTCAGCATCGGTTGCAATAGGCCGCATGCCCGGCTTCAGCCGGCGGCTGAAAAACTCATTAAGAGTGAGATATTCTCCAGGATTTTTCTCCGCTTGAGCGGAGGGGATTTGATAAGTCTTAATAAATGCCGGGATAAGAAAACGGCTGATTCTACTATGAGAAAAAGATCCCATTAACCGTGAAAGCCACCGGTGTGAGGATAGCTCGGTCATCAGCCGTAGCAATTGTTTTACCATGCCCATCTCCCTTCCATAATGCAGCAGTACGGTTGTATACGGGTCGTCTCTGCTCTGCATTATATTGACATAGAATAGGAGACAAATCAATAACTGTTATATACCGTACTGTTCGTTTCTATTAAAAAACGCGCGTATCCCATAGGTCTGCGATAGCTGTCTTTCCAAATTTCCGTAAGGCCGGCTTTATGAAATCCGTAGCGTTGGTCGCGACCGTTACATTCTATGAAGAAGAGTCGTCCGTCCTTAGTAATGCCTATATCCAGTCCGATATCGGCCAGTCCGGGAAGGTCTTGCTCCAGACACCGTGCGATTGCAAGGCTAAGTATTTCGACAGACATACGGATGTGGGCCGCTGTGGATCTTGAAAAGGCTTTTTCGAGCGCTAGGGAGGAGCTTAACGCTTCTCCTCCGCGGGCTATATTGGAGACAAAGCCCCCTGGGGCAGCCAGTTTGGCGAAGAGCCCAGTGACCTGCCAATCTCCTCCCCAGCCGCGCTGAACGGTGACGCGTAGATCAAAGGGACGTCCTCCAATCTCAGCAAGGGGAATACGTTCTTGAACAAGATAAGGCACGGAGGTTAGGCGTGCGCGGAGCGCTTGTGGCAACGCCGCCTGATTTACGGGAATATTTCTCCAGCGCTGCATCGAAGGGGAGAGGTAGCTCAAGGTCCAACGCTGAGATCCCTTGCGGACCAGCCGCATGACCCCATTCCCTATACTTCCACGGCAAGGTTTAAGAATGAGATCGGGATAAAGATTCATCATTTCTTTTAGGCCTGAGACTCTCGTTGTTACGGGTAAATATTCGCGAAGCTCCGTATTTTTTTCAAGCAGCTGATGGATCTCATCTTTGCCGTATCGATTACATGTATTGAAAATCAGGGGATAGTGCTTCAGCAGACGCTGCATCCCAGGGCTGTTTTTGCTGTATATTGCCCGGTTATGGATAACAGCAGGCGTAGGAACAACTACGCTTTTATATCCGTTGGCTCCCTTTATATAGGCGGCACTAAAGCCTGTGTCCGTATCGATGTCCGCGAGCTTCAGGAAGCAAGGGACTAAACCGTATGCCGCCGCGGCCTCTTCATAGTTGGATAGAGACTCCTGTCCTGTTTTTAGCCGGGGAACGCCCCGGTGCATATCGGCATTTAGTAATATTCCAACGAGCTTATGCCCCATGTTTGTTCCTCCTGTTTCATCGGTTACATGATCCCTGCTTTTTCTACTCTTGTCATAGTATGTTTGTACCCGCGTGTCAGGGTGGACGAATGCGCGAAGGCAGATGCCTTTTTTTATACATAATCTTATGAAGGCCTCATCGCAAAAGGGTGTCATAAGCCCATACCGCTGCATATGATGCCTAGGAGAAACATTAGATGGAAGGAGGAGACTGCTTGTGAGGGGTTCCAAAAAAAAGCAGCCGCGCAGTCCACAGAAACGACTCTATTTTGTAGATAATCCCAATAAAGAGGAACTGAGTATGCTGGATACCAAAAGCAGCTCTAGAAGCTCGGGGAATAACAGTGACGGAGTCAGTGAAGCAGAGATCGCGGAAGTTCAGGTAAGTGGGGGAGCAATAGCTGAAGTCGTTCTAGAGGAGCCAACTTCTGCTCCAGTTCTACAATTGGAGCCGGAGCTTATAGAGGAAGCGCAGCTTCAGAAACAGGCGGATAATCTTCCTGAAACCGTATGGTTCGCTCCTCCAGAGAAAGAACGTTTTCAGCCCGTTTATACAGATGATCTTTCGGATGCAGCGGTGACCGGAGCCAAAATCGCTCCACGTACCATTGACGGTTCTAAGCTAAAGTTCGGCATTATTGGTACACCTTGGCTGCAAGATTACGCTGTACAGAGTATCAATATCGCGGACAAGGCAGTCACTTCTGCAAAAATCGCACCAGAATCGATTGTGGGCGAGCATTTAGCAGAAGGAAGCGTTAGTGGCGGTAAGCTGCTGGATCATTCGATTAGTGGAGAGAAGCTGAAAAATGGCAGTATTAGTCCAGAGAAGCTGGCTGATCGGATTATAGGCGGCGGTCAAATTGCAGATAAAGCCATTGAGAGCCGCCATTTAAGCGATTTGATTATTACTGCGGATTTACTGGAAGATGGAGCCGTTACTAGTGACAAAATAGGAAGCAGCAGCATCACAAGTCGCCACCTAGCTAACGGCAGTGTTGACCGTTCCAAGCTGGCCGATGCAGCGGTATCTGGCGATAAAATTGCTGATGGTGAAATCAGCAGTTCAAAGCTAGCGGATGCTGTTATTGAAGGCCGCCATCTTAGCGACGCTTTGATAACCGCCAGACATCTGGCCCCGGGAGCGATTGGTTCTGATCAGCTTGCCAGCAAATTGATCGGTAAGGAACAGCTGCAGTCGGGTATTATCGAAGGCGGGCATTTAGCTGATGGAGCTATAGGCTCTAAGCAACTTGGTGCAGATGTCGTGAGAAGCGTCCATTTAAGCCCAGAAAGTGTGAATGGTAATCATATCGGTGATGGCGAAATATCGAGTCGGCATTTGGCTGACCGCAGCATCTCTTTTTTAAAGCTGGCTGAGGGTGCAGTAGGAACTGCACAGTTAGTGGAGCAAGCGGTAACCTCGTCCAAAATTGCTGACCAAAGCATTCTCCCACATAAGCTGGCAGATGAAGCAGTGACCACAAGACATATTGCTAAATCCGCCATTCGCGGACCGCAAATTGCTATGCAAGCCATAACTTCTATTCATCTGGAACGCGAAGCAGTGAATCATTCGCATATAGCGGCGGAAGCGGTCGGCTCGGAGCAGCTTAAGGAAGAAGCTATTCAGACTCAACATTTATCTTCCGGTGCTGTGACTGGAGAACAGTTGGCTTCAGAATCTGTGGGCGGGGAGCATCTTCGTGCACAGAGCGTTACTTCTGCCAAGTTGGCAGATGGAAGTGTAAATGCAGCTAAGCTGGCAGCAGGTGCAGTGATTGGGAGCACGATTGCGCGTGAAGTAGTCAGTGGTGAACATATCGCTTTTTGTACAGTGGAGGAAAAGCATCTGGCGGATGCCAGTGTGAGCGGCCGTGTATTGCAGGATGCTGTGGTAAATAAGGATCATTTGGCCACGGGAGCCGTGGAACGAAGACATCTTGGTGAAAATAGTGTGACTTCCGCTGCGATTCAATCGGGCTCAGTTTCAGGAGATAAGCTGGCTTCCGCTGCGGTGAGAGAAATTCACCTGGCAGCAGGAGCCGTGCAGCCTCACCATCTGGCCGATCATGCAGTGACCTCGTTGAAGCTTTCACCGGAAAGTGTCTCAACGGATAAAATCAGTGATTTAGCAGTCACTTCGGCTAAGCTTGCAGACGGCAGCATAGAATCCAGTAAACTGGCGGCGTCAGCAGTTCATGCTGAGCATTTGTCGGTAAATGCTGTAAGTTCGAAAACCATAAGCGAAAGTGCCGTTCAAAGTAGACATTTGAATCCCGGCAGTGTCAGTGGGGCGCATATCCGGCCGTTGTCTATAGGGAATGGTCATATCCTTCCGAATTCTATTTCTGCGGTTCAAATCCAAGAGGGCAGTATTAATAGCTCTAAGCTGGTAAAAGGTGCCGTGGATTCTCAGCATCTTTCACCTGGTAGTGTAGACGGCAGCCATCTGTGTATCGATACCATTGAAGGTCGTCATATCCTACCGGGTGAGATCACGCTGGCTCATCTGGCGGAAGAGGTACGTAGCTCTGAGTTGCTGCCAGACGGCTGCATAACTGGGGAGAAGCTGGCAGAAGGATCGGTAGATTCCAACCATCTCCTGCCTGGAAGTGTGAACGGAAGCCATTTGAATTCGGGTTCTGTAGAAGGTCGACATATCCTACCGGGTGAGGTCACGCTTGCTCATCTGGCTGCAGATGCATATACCTCCGACTTGCTGCCTGAAGGCAGTATTACCGGGAAGAAGCTGGCGGGAGCATCCGTGGATTCTATTCATTTAGTGTTTGGAAGTGTGGAAGGCGGACATCTGAGTTCAGGTTCCGTCGAAGGACGTCATATTGGAAATGGTGAGATTACTCTGGCTCATCTCGCCGATGAAACCCGAAGCGCTGATCTGCTGCCAGACGGTAGTATTACTAGAGAGAAGCTGGCGGAGGAATCCGTAAGTTCTATTCACCTAGTGCCTGGCAGTGTGGATGGCAGCCATTTAGGCCCAGACACAGTAGAAGGCCGTCATATCCGATACGGTGAGATCACGCTGGCTCATTTGGCAAAAGAAACACGCAGCTCTAAATTGCTGCCAGACGGTAGTATTTCTGGAGTAAAGCTGGCACATGCTTCCGTAAATTCAAATCATCTAGTACCTGGAAGTGTGGAAGGCGTTCATCTAAGTTCAGGTTCTGTCGAAGGGCGCCATATTGGAAAAGGTGAGATTACGTTAGCTCATCTGGCCGAAGAAACACGTAGCGCTGACTTGCTGCCAGACGGTAGCATCACTCGGGAGAAGTTGGCGGAAGAATCCGTAAATTCTAATCATCTGGTGCCTGGAAGCGTAGATGGCAGTCATTTGAGTCCGGACACAATAGAAGGACGTCATATCCGATACGGTGAGATCACGCTGGCTCATTTGGCCGAAGAAACACGCAGCTCCAATTTGCTGCCAGACGGTAGCATTACTGGGGAGAAACTGGCGGAAGCATCCATAAATTCAAATCACCTTGTACCTGAAAGCGTGGAGGGAACTCATCTGAGTCCGTCTGCAATAGAAGGACGCCATATTGGAAAAGGTGAGATCAAGCTAGCGCATTTGGCGGATGAGGTACGCAGCTCCGAGCTGCTGCCGGACGGAAGCATTACTGGGGAGAAGCTGGCGGAAGCCTCCGTAGAAGCAATTCATCTAGTGCCTGGCAGTGTGGATAGAACTCATCTGAGTCCGTCTGCAGTAGAAGGTCTCCATATTGGAAAAGGTGAGATCAAGCTAGCACATCTAGCGGATGAGGTACGCAGCTCCGAGTTACTGCCGGATGGCAGCATTACCGGTAAAAAGTTGGAGGGTGGATCTATTACTGCCTACCACTTGGCTCCTGGCAGTGTTTATGGGGGACACTTAGGGGGGAATGCGGTAGATAGCCGCCATATCCGTGCTGGAAGCATTACTCTGAATCATTTGGCAGAAGAAGTGCGCAGCGCTGATTTGTTGCCGGAAGGCAGTATTACAGGCGAGAAGATTGAAGTCGCGACGATTCAGTCTTTCCATTTAGCCCAAGGCAGCGTCTCTGGAGGTCATTTGGCCGGGGATGCGGTGGATGGCCGCCATATTCGATCGGACAGCATCACCCTGAAGCATTTGGCAGAAGAGGTACGCAGTGCGGATTTGTTGCCGGATGGCAGTATTACTGAAGAAAAACTCGCCGAAGGCTCCGTGAGTTCTTCACATTTACAACCATGGAGTGTTTACGGAGAGCATCTTGCTGACAAGAGCGTGGCAGATCGGCATTTGCAGCCTGGCATCATCAAATTAGAGCATCTTGCGGATGAAACACGCAGCTCAGCACTGCTCCCGGATGGCAGTATCAACGGAGCTAAGCTGAAGGAAGGCAGTATCGAGTCCGCTCATCTGACAGAAGGTGCAGTAGGGACAACAGAGCTTCAGGATGAAGCGGTAGTAGCATCCAAAATCTCTTCGTTTGCGATTCAAGCCCGCCATCTGGAAGAAGAGAGTGTTCAGGAATATCATATTTCCCCAGGTGCAGTAAACGGGACTCATCTGGCACCGAACTCTGTAAATACAGATCATCTGTCCTTCAGTCCGATTCAAACAGCTGGGAAGCGAGAAGCACTACAGCAGTTTGGAATGAAAGCATTTATGTTCAATGGGGATGCAGAGAGTGTAGAGGTGACCGTATCGTTTGATGAGAGCTTTGGGCATACGGGTTATGTGCTTGTTGCCATGACCAATCAGCCTTACTTCTACGCTTCCTTAAAGAGCAGAGCCAATGGAGAAGCAGTGATTCAAGTAGTGCGGTTGCGCGAGACTCCGCATTTCTATGGGGTTATCTCTTGGATTGCTATAGGCGCTCCCTTAGCTAAGCCGGCAGCAGATGATCGCGTATTTGATTGAACCTTAAGCAGTTCCTCTTAAAAATAGCAGAGTAGCGAATCTCCTTATTGGAGATCGCTGCTCTGTTTTTTTGGGGGGGAACGGTACATGTCAGCATCGCCGGGTTCTAATCATTCGCTGTGGCTGCGGCTCAGTCCGATAGCCTGGTAGTCTAAACATCCGCTGCTACTTACGGACCCAGATGGCGTTATTTGCAGGTTTGTCGTTTTTTAAGGCTGGTTTAGGACTCTAGTGAAGCAATTGTATAGAAATAGAGCATTATTGAGTTCTTTTCATGCCAATAGCTGCTACGGAGTCCGTTAATAATCTAAAAGTGTGATAATGCGGCGAATAGGAGCAACTGTGTCCGATAGCGCTAATGTCTAAACATCCGCTGCAGATTCGGTTTTGTCCGATACTGTCCTAACCTAATCGCCCTGCCGCGGACACAATCTGCGTTCGTTACCGCCACAGATTGTGTCCGCGGCAGCTGGCTATGCGCAATGTATCTAAGCTGAAGTTTGGTGGGGAGTACATTTGTCCTGTTTTCAGAACGACAGGAGACAATTGCCGTTACCCTGTGCGTTGTAGTACATAAACTGTGATGTAACCCTCAGCCTGAAGAATTGGCTCTGTAAGGAAGGTGGATGAGCATGAAGCCCAAACGAACTTCTGCCCGCCGCACAGGACGGCGGGTCTCTCGGATGAAGCGGCGGACTTCACGCCCAGTGCGGCAAGTCGCTGTAGTCCCTATAGTTAACCATCCTAATCCCTATGTTTCGGTTATTATTCCAGCCATGAATGAAGCTCAGACCATTGCGGGAGTGATATCTGGAGCCAGAGGGGTCCATCCGCGCTGCGAGGTAATTGTGGTCGTGAATGGATCCACTGATCAAACGGCAGGGATTGCACAATCGCTAGGTGCGCGTGTTATTTCCTATGAGTTGCCGCTTGGACACGACGCTGGCCGTAGTGTGGGAGCTGAGGCAGCCAAGGGAGAAATCCTATTGTTTACAGATGGAGATTTGGTGATACCTGCTTCGGGGCTGCGTCCTTACGTCACTGCTGTTAGTGGTGGAGTGGACATAGCGCTTAATGATTATTCCGGTCCGGTCCGGAAGCTGTCCCCCCATCCGGTGGTGCTGTCTAAACATGCACTGAATATTCTGCTTGGCCGTCCAGATCTGAAGGGATGTTCGATGACGGCAGTTCCGCACGCAATCAGCCGCAGAGCACTTGATATTTTAGGGAGCGATTCATTATCACGTCCTCCACTGGCGCATGCCCAGGCAATTCTTAGTGGACTGCATGTGGTAGCCGCTCACAAAGTACCTGTAGGGAAATTGAATGCGGTAAGGCGCAAGGAAGACGGCAAAGATCCATTGCAGCAGTTGATTACAGCGGATCATATGGAGGCTGTATCCCTGTTGCTGGAACATCGGGGGATCAGAGCGGGCTTTGGCGACGGAGCCCGGCGCAGAGAGATGGTGAGATGATGGTTGCAACTTTACGAGGCACAGCAGCTCGAACGGCAAAGAAACGCCCAATCCGTCACAGGTCAGCCAATCGCTCTGTAAAAGGCAACGCTGCTACTCGCCCGCTTCTGTCTCGGCAATCGAAGGCAGGCAAGGAGACTCTGAAGTTACCGAAGTTACGCGGGACTTTGTCAGTCATTATCTCCGCGCGTAATGAGGAGCAGACCTTGTCACGTCTGCTGCATCAGGTTGCACGGCTTGAACCTGCAGAAATTATCGTCGTACTTAATGGCTGCAGTGATAACTCTTTTCCTATTTCTAGACAACATCGTCAAGCCATTGTAGTACACTGCCCAGAGTCTGTCGGACATGATGTGGGTCGGGCTATCGGTGCGAAGCTGAGTCGCGGGGATATATTGCTTTTTCTGGATGGAGATATGGTCATTCCGGCCTCTCAGCTCGTTTCATTCACGGCGGCTGTAGATCGTGGGATTGATGTAGCTCTTAATGATTTAGACTCACTGATGCCTTCTTTTGGATTATGTGATGATGTCACCCGCAGCAAACTGTTTCTGAATTATGCTCTGGATAGGTACGATCTCGGGGTTAGCTCTATGACAGCTGTTCCTCATGCGCTTTCGCGGCATGCGCTTGAGACCATAGGCTACCGTGAATTAATGGTTCCACCTAAAGCCCAAGCTCGTTCTGTATTAGAAAAGTTACGGGTGGAGAAGGCTGGGACGGTAAATGTTATTAAACATAATCGGCTGCGCAAGGCAAATACAGGGGTTGGAAATGCTGTGGAAAAACTGATCATAGGAGATCATGCTGAGGCCCTACATGAGGTTCTTTCGCGGCGAAAAGCTGGCGGTCTGCTAAGTAGTGAGACTCAGCGCGAGTACCGCAGACAGGTAGCCGCTTGGAGGAATCGCATATGACGCTGACGAGTATTATTATTCCAACCTACAATGCGCTGCCCTTGCTGCGGGCCTGTGTGGAATCTATTCTTGCCTACACTCCGCCGCCTTATGAGATTATCGTAGTGGACAATGCTTCAACGGACGGAACAGACACTTATTGCCGTGCGAATCATATAACGTTTATTTCATTGCCTGACAATCGCGGCTTTCCAGCTGCATGCAATATGGGGCTACAGCTAGCTTCAGGTGATGAATTACTGCTGCTGAATAACGATGTAGTGGTATCTCAAGGATGGTTAACTAATCTGAAGAGAGCTCTATATAGTGCTCCTGATGTTGGTATTGTTGGGCCAGTCACAAACTATGCTAGTGGACGTCAACAGGTGAAGACTGATTATGAAGGTCTGATAGATTTTCATCAGGCTGCTGAGAGGGCGAACCTTCCAAATCCCCAGAAATGGTTGGAGACGAGACGGCTGGTAGGATTATGTTTTTTATTCAAAAGAGAGCTGCTTACTTCCGTAGGTCTACTGGATGAGAGATTCTCACCTGGACATTACGAAGATGATGATTATTGTTACCGTACCAGGATAAAGGGATATCGGTTGCTTATCGCCGGGGATTGCTTGGTGCACCATGAAGGAAGTGCAAGTTTCAAGCAAGTTTACAATACCGGACTGCAAGAACTGGTGGAACGAAATCGCAAGATTTTTATAGATAAATGGAATGTAGACCCTATAAATTTCATATGAAGTGCAGATCCGAAGGCAAAGGACGTAGATAAAGAGGAGGAAAGTAAGTGAAAGGAGTCATACTGGCGGGCGGAACAGGATCTAGACTTCAACCGCTGACCCGGCTTATGAACAAACATTTGCTTCCGGTCGGCAAATATCCTATGGTCTGTTACGGCATAGACCGGCTTCGCCGGGCAGGAATTACCGACATTCTTCTGGTTATTAGCAAGCAGTCTGCTGGCCTGTACACAGATTTTTTAGGTAGCGGTGCTGCATTTGGTGTATCTCTGACCTATAAAATTCAGGAAGCTGCCGGAGGCATTGCCGAGGCGCTTGATTTAGCAGAAGGGTTCATTTTCCCGGGGGAACGATTTGTTGTATTGCTCGGGGATAATCTTTTTATGGATGATCTGAAGCCTTATGTGGAGAGTTATCTCCGTCAGCCAGCGGGCACAGCAAAGGTGTTGCTGAAGCCGGTGGAGGACGCGCGCAGATACGGTGTACCTGTGTTTGATAGTCAAGATGCGGCATGGATTGCTTATATCGAAGAAAAGCCGGAGCATCCGAAGACCAATTATTGTGTAACTGGTATTTATATGTACGATGAAGCTGTATTTGATATCATCCGGCGGGTATTACCTTCCAAAAGGGGGGAGCTGGAGATTACTGATGTAAATAATATATACGCCGCTGATCGCAGACTTAGTTATGATGTGCTTAAGGATTGGTGGAGTGATGCGGGGACGTTCCAGTCTTTGCACGAGGCGGGGGAAAAGTTAAAGGATGCACTGCCATAAGGCAGTGCTTTTTTTGATGTAATCTTGCTATAGATAGCCGCAAGGGCTTTGAAATCACGCGTTACTCAGAGGGCTCGGGGGTTGGAAATTCTCCACCAGATTAAATCCTCAGTTTCTTTGTATCTCTCAGAGCCTAGACGCTCCAATACTTTGTGGGAGGCTGTATTATCTTTTTCAGTGTCAGCGATTACATAGACAGCTTGGGGATGGGAGAAAATCCATGCAGTAATTGTGCGTAGTGCCTCTGTTGCATACCCTTTTCTTCTATATTTCTCATCAATCCCATATCCTATAATAACCTCGCCTTTCTCATTCGGGTAACCTTTAAGGATAATGAATCCTATAATACATTGATCTTCCCGATGGACGATGGCCCAGTTCGTTAACCATAGGTAATGGTCGGGGTCCTGCTGCACCTTTTTTAGCCTGATCTGCATAGCATATTGCATTTCATCATCAAGCGCCGCACTGATGGCAGCTAAGCCTAATTGTTGCTGTAGCTCCGAATAGTTATCTATTGCTAGTGAGAGTTCTGGGGCAGTTAAAGGTATTAGATCGATCCGCTGGCTTTCAAGCTTCATATATTCCCCACCAATCATTGGTAAACTCAGGATTGCGCATTTCACATTTTAATCCTTTTAAATGTACTTAGCAATAACGTAATCTTTATGTCATCCAGTCACTTATAGAGCCTTAACTTGTCGAGGATCCCCGGCACCGTAACGGCTCCTGCCGCATATGCTGTAGCAGGGCGTTTGAGCAAAGGAGACATGAAGGTGCAGAGTAAAATAACTAAAGTCCTGCAGCACATGGCCCATACGCATGAACAGATGGCGCGGATTCTAGACGCTGAGCGCCATGTGGCTGTCCGTATGTCGCAAATTGTCCACGATCTGCCAGATGCGGAGCCTGATTTTGATGGGATCAGCGGGATGATCGAAAGCTCAACTCAGGTAAACAAGAATATTATTGCTTACTTGAATGCACTTGCAGATCTGGAAGAAGCGATGGCTGATGGGGTAGGCAGAGTGATTAAGGAATTGAACGGTCAAGAAGAAGAGTAACGCTATAGGAGCGGGAGGCGGAAGATGAGCAGAGAAAAGGCTTATCTGCAAATGCTGGAGTCCACCGCCGCCATCCAGTGGAACGTTGCGTTGATTCTGGAAGCTAAGGCGGTTGAAGCTGAAAAGGTAAAGCAGTGGGCACAGCATCATATCCACGCTAGAGCCTTTGATTCCCACAGTGAGCAACTGAAGGAGTCCCTCTCTATTCACGAGGTCATCGTGGAGATGGTCGAAGGGCTGACCAAACTGGAGAACGGACTCTACAGCAATTTAAAAGCAGTGCTGGGCAGTGGTGAAGACGATGGTGGCGGGGAAGGTTTTGGAGACATGTCAGGTGATGGCTTTAGTTTTGGAGAAGACAGCAAATGAGCGGGGACCGTCTCTCTGAACATGCCGTCAAGCTGGAGATGATTCGCTCCATTTCGCGCAGTCAGGCTGCTTTGGCGGCCATCTTGGAGAGCATCGCCGAATTGACGGAGCAATCTGAGTTGACGGCCCGCAAATTGAGCGACAATATCAGGATTTTAAGTGGGTATCAGAGTGCGATGTGCCGGATGATGTCCGGGATTTCACTACATCGTCCTAAACGGGGAATTCCTGCTGCGCCATGGCTGAGTAAGGCATACGCCGTAGGAACCTCCAGAGAACATGGAGCACAGGAGGAGTAGAAGCATGAAGAAGAAAAGCCGCAGAACGCTACGTTCAGGCAGAACCCGTAGACGCACATTGCTGCTCTCGCGGAAAGCAAAAGTTCGTAAAGGGCTAGCCCGTAAAACCCGCAGAGTTCTTGCCCGGAAAACTGTTCGTTATGGGAAGTCGAAAAAAGGCCTATTGCTACGCAAGAAAAGAAGACTTCGTCGTAAGCTTGTTCGTAAAGTAAGGGTTTCACAGCCACCGGTGCTTGTGGTACCCGTGAGCGAGGCTCCGCCTGCTCCACAGGTAATTCCGCTCCCCCCGGAGCTGGGCGTTTCGCCGGAAACGCCCCCGGCAGATGCCTTTCAACAGGGCTACACCGAAGCATACAACGTGGGGTTCGACGCCGGTTTCGCCAAGGGCTTCGAGGACGGGCATAAGCTGGAATTCAGCTAGGGGACACAGATGACAAGATCCGCTCCGCCCGTGAGCGGGTCTTGGGGTTTTCGTGCGGACTGGTTTGCTGCGCTGCCGATGTGATAAACTTCATAATGAAAGTGAAAATAATATGAGGTTAAGATGAAGGCAGGGATGATTCATGGATACTGAGATTCGCAGAGCACGCAAAGATGAGATTGATGAAATTATGGAGTTGATTGCCAAATGCGTACAGGTGATGCAAGCAGGTGGCAGCGATCAGTGGGACGAGCATTATCCGAACCGGGAGATCATCTCCCTTGATATTGAACGTGGCAATCTATGGGTATGTGAGGAGAACAATGCGGTGGCCGGCATTCTAGTGTTGGACGAGCACCAATCCGAGCAGTATGGGAAGATTGACTGGACAGAAACGCAAGGGCCTCATTTAATTATGCATAGATTGGCTGTGCATCCTGAAGTTCAAGGAAAGGGAATTGCACGCCGTCTTAGCACTTATGCAGAAGAATATGCTCGCCAGAATGGTTATTCAAGTATCCGTCTGGACACATATGCTAAGAACACTGGGGCACTCGCCCTATATCCCAAGCTGGGTTATGACCTCAGGGGTGAGGTAACTTTTCCAGGGCGTACCGCTAATTTTCCGGTGTTCGAGAAGGTTCTAGAAAAACACGGGAATTCGGAAGCTTAACATAGCGAGAGAACCAGAGGATATCTCATGAGCCATCTAATGGCTACTGAGATATCCTCTTTTTGTGGAAATAACACCGTTTTCTAAACAAAAACTTTGTTTGATTAGGTAGCAATTTGCGCTTACGGAAACCCTGCTCAAAAGGCGATAAGTGTGCAAATAGCGTCATTGGAGTCCGAAAGCATCAGTGGCTGAGTGTGACTCGACAGTAACGACCCAGCAGACCTTAAATGCGGAATTTCCCCACACTTGGAATGCTATCGGACTCCAGAGCAGCTATTGGTATAAAACACACTGCATATGGGCCTGTAACGAGGGAATAGCGCCACTGGAGTCCGAAATCTTGCTCAAAAGGCGATAAATGTGCAAATAGCGTCATCTGGGTCCGAAAGCATCAGTGACTGATTGTGACTCGACAGTAACGGACCCAGCAGACCTTAAATGCGGAATTTCCCCACATTTGGAATGCTATCGGACTCTAGAGCAGCTATTGGTATAAAACACACTGCATATGGGCCTGTAACGAGGGAATAGCGCCACTGGAGTCCGAAATCTTGCTCAAAAGGCGATAAATGTGCAAATAGCGTCATCTGGGTCCGAAAGCATCAGTGGCTGAGTGTGACTCGACAGTAACGGACCCAGATGACCTTAAACGTGGCATTTCACCACATTTGGAATGCTATCGGACTCCAGAGCAGCTATTGGTATAAAACACACTGCATTTGGACCTGTAACGAGGAAATAGCGCCACTGGAGTCCGAAATCTTGCTCAAAAGGCGATAAATGTGCAAATAGCGTCATCTGGGTCCGAAAGTACTTGGGAGGATTATGACTCGCCTGTGGTGTGGACGTAGCGAGAGCAGTAGAAGCAGAAGCAGAAGCAGAAGCAGAAGCAGAAGCAGAAGCAGAAGCAGAAGCAGAAGCAGAAGCAGAAGCAGAAGCAGAAGCAGAAGAAGAAGCAGAAGCAGAAGCAGAAGCAGAAGCAGAAGCAGAAGCAGAAGCAGAAGCAGAAGCAGAAGCAGAAGCTCCAGACGTAGCAGTGGAATAGGCACAAGGGGAACGCAGAAGTGCGGAAGTAGGAGTAGTGTAGTAGCCGTAGTGTAGTAGCCGTAGTGTAGTAGCCGTAGCAGTGCTGAAGTAGCAGTTGAGTAGCAGTAGGGAAGGCATAGGTTCAAAAGATGAATAGAGCTAGACGTACACTTTCGGGCTCTAACCAGTCCACCATACCGCGCTATATGCGCACAGCGGTTTACCACAAGGCGTTAGAGTAAGCAGAGATTGTCCGAAATGGCTGATCTAATCATTCGAAATGGCCGACCTAATCGTCCGAAACGACTGTCTCTTAAGCCATGAAATAGCTCTCGGATAGCTTATTTTCCATGTTTTCCTGACAGTAAGTCTGACACGATGCACAGCGTAGCATAATCGAAAATATTTTAACGTAAGAATTCGTGATCATAAAACGAATTAATGTTATTTTTCATAACGCAAAACGCTGAATTCCTTTTATAAATCACTATTTAAAATACATAATCGATATTGTGTGTCATGTATATTGACATGTAACCTGTCTTTAGATTATTATTGGACTATTCAAATTACAAATGAATAGATCTTTTTTCGTATATCCTTAATAATTGGTTTAAGGGTCTCTACCGGGAACCGTAAATTTCTGGCTACGAAAATATGCTCAGGCATATTTTTGTGGCCTTTTTGCTTTACAGGCGTGAAGTTGTGCTGGAATTAACTCAATGAGGGGGAGAAGGGCTATGGGAAATATTTTGATCAAAAATGCCGAAATCATTACGATGAACAAGCAAGAGGAAATTTTACACGGGGATGTCCGGATTAAGGATGATCTCATCGTTGAAATCGGCACTGGCCTGATCCCGCAGGGTGACGAGAAGATCATTGATGCTACGAACCGTACATTAATTCCGGGTTTTATCCAAACTCATATTCATCTATGCCAGACGTTATTCCGTGGTAAAGGGGACGATCTGGAGCTGATGGATTGGCTGCGCAAACGAATCTGGCCATTAGAGGCCGCGCATGATGAAGAATCCCTATATTATTCGGCTATGCTTGGCATCGGCGAACTGATCACCAGCGGCACGACGACGATTGTGGATATGGAGACTGTCCATCATACGGATTTTGCGTTTCAGGCTATAGCTAAAAGTGGAATCCGGGCCTTGTCCGGCAAGGTGATGATGGATCAAAAAGGGGGAGATGTGCCTGAGGCGCTGCAGGAGGATACCGCATCTTCTTTGCAGGAAAGTGTCGATTTACTGGAAAAATGGAATGGTTATGGAAACGGCCGGATTCAGTATGCATTTTCTCCACGTTTTGTGATTTCCTGTACAGAGCCTTTATTAACCGAGGTGCGGGATCTGTCCGCAAGATACGATGTGAAGGTGCATACTCATGCGTCTGAGAATTTAGGGGAAATTGAGATTGTGCAGGCCATGACTGGCATGCGTAACATCGTCTATCTGGATCATCTAGGATTAGCCAATGAACGGCTTATACTGGCGCATTGCGTGTGGCTGGATGCTGAGGAGCGGCGGATTTTGCGGGATCGAGGGGTGCATGTAAGTCATTGCCCGGGTTCCAATCTGAAATTGGCCTCCGGAATTGCGGACACACCAGGGATGCTTCATGAGCATGTTTCTCTTAGTCTGGGAGCGGATGGCGCTCCATGCAATAACAATCTGGATATGTTTAATGAGATGCGATTGGCGGCGATTATTCAAAAGCCTCATCACGGACCCACAACCATGGATGCCCGCAGTGTATTCCGTATGGCTACTATTGGTGGGGCGAAGGCCGTAGGGATGGAGGATAAGATCGGGAGTATCGAGGTAGGCAAAAAAGCAGATCTAGTGCTCCTGAATCTCTACAATTTTCATACCTTCCCCTCTTACGACGTAGATCCCATCTCTAGAATTGTATATTCCGCTACGCGGGCAGATGTGGAGACAACGATAATCGACGGGGAGATCGTGATGGAAAGAGGTTTGCTAAAGACTGTGGATAAAGAAATTGTACTAAATGAAGCTAACCGTTCTATTAAAAGATTACTTACGCATACCTCGATCGTTTGAGGAGAGAGGGCGATTCGGATATCTTTATTTGCAGGGGATCACTGGACCCCCTGTTTTTTTATGAGAAAATATGAACATAAGGGAACTAAAGTGCCTTTTATGAGGTCGTATTAAGTGAGGTGAAGCTAATTGGAACTGGAAGGTCTTCAGCATAGCGAGACGATGAATGAACAGCAATTAAGAGAAATCATGAGCCGTTACGGAGAGGATATATGGAATTATATCTATTATCTTACCAAAAATTCTGAACAGGCCGATGATCTGGCCCAAGAAGTATTCATTAAATGTTATTACCGGATTGGCACGTACCGGGGGAATTCTTCATTTAAAGCATGGTTGCTTACGATTGCCAGGAATACTGTTTTTTCGCACCGGAAATCGCGCTTTTTTCGTTCGGGCTTATGGGGTGGTGTACAGCCATTGTCCACGGTTGATGTGGAGCAGCGGGAAAAAACTATTGAACCTCTTGGTATAGCCCGATCTGCGGAGATGGAGTATTTGGGTAATCAGTCCATTGGTGAGATATGGGATTTAATTATGGCATTGTCTCCCAAGCTGCGCGAAGTATTGGTCCTGGATTTGAAATATGAGCTCTCTATAAAAGAAATAGCTGAACTGATGAACTTGAGTCATGGAACGGTAAAATCAAGATTGCACCGAGCGCGGCAAAAAATTCAGAACAAATTAAAGGGGGTAGAATGATGGAGGATCATCAACCGGAATGGTATGCTCAGGCCCGAAAAGGACCTTTTGGAAATGAAAAGTTTACTATGAGGCATGCAGACAACGTCATTCGCCGAATTCAAGAAGATCAACAAGGAACGAAATCTTTTTCAGGAAAAAGACTATCTGTGCAAATGTGGGCTGTGGCAAGTTTTATTGTACTGTTGGGCTTAGGCATATTCTTTCTGAACGGAAGGTTCCTTGGTAATGAATCAAGCAACCCTGCGCAAACTGAGGTTTCGTCGCATTTCACGGAGGCTGAGCTACAGCGGAACGCAGATCAGGTGATGCAGAGTTTACTTGGAAAGACTTATCCGCTAGATCACCGGGAATGGCTTAAGGAGCAACAGCAGATATTTTACTCTTACCAGAAAGATGAGGACTCCGCATATATCTGGATCGATTATGAGACAGGAGAACTGGTGCAAACGAAGATGAGCGCGATGCTGACAACTGCAGAGATCGACGCTGAAATGAAAACCCGTGCGGAAGAGATCAAGGGCAAACTGGGTTATGCGAATGATTCAGCTTATGATGTGCTCAGATATGTTGAATATGATGCTACACAACATTCTAGCGTGAAAATTGAAAATAACTTTAGGGCGGAGAAATGGCGTATCGGATTTGTAAATGGTGAATTCGATTACGCATCAGCCACGCTTGAGGCCTCGGCGGTATCAGAAGAGACGCGTCAAGCTGGGGAAGAGGCATTGAAGGTGTTGAGAGGTAACGGAGGTGATGAAGAGCTTAGTTTAGTATTTCGGGCTATGGACAAGGATCAGGATAGACTTACGCTGCAATACGGATCAAAGGTTTCGGTTACGCTCGATACTGTTACTAGAAGGATTGGGCAGATTAGTGATACAAATCCTCGTGCTAGTGATAAAACAGATCCCAAACAACTAACGGTATTAGACCGTGAGCTGTCTCTAATTGATGGGGATCGTCTACGTGAGAAGGCCGCGCCTCTGCTGACTAAGATATTTAGCGTTGCTGATGTGGGCGAATATAGCTTGCTTAAAAGAGATCAGGAGCCCGGGAATCTCACCTTTCATAAGCTTGGCAGTCCTGAGATCACTGTATATTATGATAGTGATTTAACGATCTGGAAGGTGAAAGAGGATTCGCCAGCAAGCCAGTCTTAGATTGAAGGGCATAACATAATAGGCTTAAATAGGGAGGCTCCACAGCCGAAAAGGCGTGGGGTTTCCCTATTTGTAGTGGGAGCGAACGGTGCACATTTTTGATAAAAAAAGTAAGTATTGTTATACTAGAACAATCTGATATTTTACAGAAAAGATGAATAGATTTCATAATCAGAACAAATGAAAAGGTAAGAGGGGATTAAAACGTGAAAAAGCACGGGCCGAATCGAGCTCAGTTCTATATTGTTGTCCTGCTGCTATGGTTGAAGCTGCTCCTGCTGAGAGTGCTGTTCTTTGATAGAATTGCTTGGGAGTGGATTGCAGCAGATGTTGCTCCAGTCCTCTTCATCATGGGGATTCTGACGGTCATTACTCCTTCGCGGGTGAGAACAGCCGTCTATTGGACATTTAACGGGATATTATCGCTGCTGCTGTTCGCAGCCAGTGTATATTTCAATCACTTTGGTTCTGTTCCGACGTATCTGGCTTTATATGAACTGAATCAGGTATTTCAAGTGAAGGCAAGCGTAGAATCAACGATACAGACTATTGATTATTTATTTTTCGCTGATCTTGTGATCATGGTGATCTATGTCTTGATCCGCAGATGGAAGCATGGAAAAGCCTATCCGCATGAGCGTGAGCGATTCAGCTCCCGGAACACACGATTGGCACATATGATGGTGATTCTGGTGGCTATTCTTGGAGGTTTTGCTTTTTCGGCCAATTCTGTCAATTCTGCGCGGGGAATTACAAATGAACTTGTGCAGGCAGAAAGTGCCGGATTCCTGAATTATGAGGTCGTTGCCGCAATCAAGGTCAAGGAAGATAACAATCTCATTGGAACCGGAGATATTAAGGATACAATCGCAAAGATTGATGAGCTGCAAGCTTCCTATCCTTATAGTAGTAAAGCCGCGGGCACAGCACCTGAGTATTTCGGCTCGCAAAAGGGCAAAAATGTAATTGTCATTCAAATGGAAGCTTTTCAAAACTTCCCGTTGCATCAATCCCTGAAGGGTCAAGAGCTGACTCCAGTGTTGAACAAGTTGGCAGATGAGGGATTTTACTTCCCCCATGTCTACCAGCAGATTGGTCCGGGCAATACTTCTGACGCTGAATTTATGAGCAACACGTCGATTTATCCAATCGGGACGTTGGCAATGTCCACTGGATTCGGGGACAGAGAACTGCCGAGCCTACCACGTCTGCTGAGAGATAAAGGATATGAGGCGTACACCTTTCACGTGAATCAAGTAGGCTTTTGGAATCGGAACGAGCTATATCCAGCGCTTGGCTTTAACGGTTATTATGACAAAGATTATTTTACTAATGATCATTTTAATGCGTTTGGTGCTTCCGATGAACAGCTTTATATTACGGGTGTCGAGAAAATGGCAGAATTGCAGAAGAAAGGAACTCCTTTCTACGCACAAATGGTGACGGCGTCCAGCCATCATCCCTTCCAAATTCCGGACTCTTTTAAGAAGATCTCAGTGCCTGATGAGTTAAAAAACACGATGCTTGGCGATTATTTGACTGCTATTAACTATACTGATTATGCCATTGGAACTTTAATAGAGGGTTTGAAGAAAAACGGAATGTGGGATAACACTGTGCTGGTGATGTATGGCGATCATTTTGGCTTGCAGCCGCAGGATGTTCCACCGGAGCAAGTGGAAAGTGCACTGGGGATTCCATACGATTCCCGGATCAGTCGCTTTAATATTCCATTGATTGTACATGTACCAGGAATGGAGCAAGGGAAGGTAGTAGAGCGAACAGGTGGACAGTTGGATATTCTTCCTACAATAGCTAACCTATTGGGGGTTTCTTTAAAGGAAGAAGGTTATACAGCATTTGGCCATGATCTCTTGAACATTGATCGTAATGTGTTAGGGATGCGGTATTATTTACCTTCCGGTTCTTTTTTTAATGATGATATTCTCTATGTGCCTGGTAAAGATTTTGCTGATGGTGAAGCTGTGTCGCTGGATACGCTTAAGCCAGTATCGGATTTTACAAAATATCAGACTGATTATGATTATATTTTGAAGCTAATGAATTTGTCCGACGAATATGTGAAGCTGTTACCACAGAGATAGGGGGAATCATGAAAAAGTTCTGGAAACCGGAGTATCTCGTAGGCCTTGCCGGCTGCGGTATCATTATTTATTTGCTATTCGTAGGGCCATTTATTGGTGTTGCCGATAATGGAGATTTTCTGCGTATGATGAATACCATCGGTCTGAACTACTACGATACTGCTGCATCGTATGCCGATCAGTTTTTCAGCTTTAGCCATTCTCGTTTTGCGTATGAGGATTTGTTTAGGGGCTTTTATCCTTCCTCACAGATTTTTATAGTGCTTGTGCCGAGGTTGATCGGCGGGCTCATCCATGGCAGCTTTTTTGATGTCCGTTTGCTGGGTGCAGTTTATGGGCTTCTTTTACTGGCGGCAACTTGGCTGCTGGTGAAGTATAATGCTCGTGGCTCTTATGTTACAGGACTGCTGCTGGGTGCAGCTATCTTATTTGTATTTTATGATATCGGGTATGTGGCCTATTTCAACTCCTTGTTTGGAGAACCGGTGTCGATGGTGTTTATGTTGCTGACATTTGCATTAGGATTAAGATTAACTAGCCAAGAGAAGCCAACCACTAAAGGCTTAACTTTGTTTTTTATCGCGATTCTGTTTCTGGTCACCTCCAAAATCCAGAATGCACCGATTGGGATTGCCTTTGCTCTGATTTTCTTGCGGTTTATGATGCTTGACGGAGAGGGCAAATGGAGGAAGCTGGCTTTACGTTTTTCGATTGCCATCTTTCTTGTATCCATCGTTTTGTATGTGGCAGCGCCAAAAGATCTGAAGCATATTAATCTGTATCAAACGGTGTTTTTTGGGATTTTAAACGAATCGCCGGATGTGAAGGGAGACTTGCAGGATCTCGGATTGCCGGAGCGGCTGGAGGTACTGGCGGGTACAAATTATTTTCAGACCGATACAGTGATTAAGCAGGATGATCCTTCGCTGGTTCCGGACTTCTATGACCGTGTATCTCATAAAGATGTATTGTTCTTCTATCTGAAGCATCCGGACCGGTTGATAGATAATATGAAATATGCTGCGAGTAACAGCATGGCGATTCGCCCGTATTATCTAGGAAACTATGAGAAAAGCGAGAATAAACCAGCAGGTGCATTATCCTATACTTACAGTGCATGGAGCCAATTCAAAAACAAACATATTCCGCACACGCTCGGATTTCTCTCCATATTCTATCTGGTGTATTTTGCGGGAGCTTTGTTCCAGTATTTCCGCAGCAGGGATATTCGTGGCAAAGTTGCCGGCGAGCTGCTGATGCTGCTAGGGCTAATAGGGATTTTCTCCTTCTTGGTTCCGATTCTTGGGGACGGAAGGGCTGACATCGGTAAGCATTTATTCTTGTTTAATGTGTGCTTCGATATGATGGTTGTAGTCATGTTTGGATGGATTGTTCACAAGCTGACGGGGATTGCGAGACGCTAATTTCAAGAACCTATCAAACACAAAATAACACAAAGCAAACAGCAAGTTTCCGATTTGGAGACCTGCTGTTTTTTTTAAAATATGGCTATGTTAAACTTTGTTGTTGATATTTCATAATTACGAACAAGTGTTCTATAATAAGGGCGATATAACTGTTCGGAGATGATTTGCCTATGGATTTAAAGGAACTGAAAAAGCTTGCTGATACGTTGGACGATAATGGTAAGCGAGAACTTATCTACTTTTTGCAGTCCCGAACCAAGGGAGTGGCACTTCCAGTTCGAGCGATTGATGAAATTCAAGAGCAGAAGCATAAAGATGGACTTGTTTGCCCGCATTGCAAAAACCATTCTGTTGTTCGATTTGGAAAGTAGGCTGTAAGAACACGCACTGGAGAGGTTAAACGTCAACGTTACCGTTGTAAGTCCTGTCGCCAAACATTCAATGACCTTACGAACACCCCTCTGCAACGAATGAGGCGACCTCATATGTGGGTTCGGTTTATCGAATGCATGATTGAGGGCTTTTCTCTGAGAAAATGTGCAGAGCAGTTAAACGATGAAGTCACGCATGTCACCTTGTTTTACTGGCGGCATAAGATTCTTTCCGCTCTGAAGCAGATTCCAACCGAAGCATTTCAAGATATTGTTGAAATGGACGAGACCTACTTTCTTTACTCGGAAAAGGGCAAGCGGAATATTACCGAACGCAAGCCACGTAAACGTGGCGGCAAAGCGAAATATCGTGGTATAAGCCACGATCAAGTGTGCGTGCTGGTTGCCCGTGACCGTCAGAAAATGACTTACTCTGGCGTACTTGGGCGTGGACGTATTCGGATTACAAAATTAGACGAAGCGATTGGTGGTCATCTATCTGACTCAAACGTGTTATGCACTGATTCATGGAGGGCATTTAGCTCCTATGCGAATTCAAAAGGCATGACTCATTACCGATTCAAGACCGACGGAAAACAACGTGTGAAAGGCGTGTACCATATCCAAAACGTAAACAGCTACCACAGCCGCTTGAAGAAATGGATGGATCGCTTCAATGGTGTTGCAACAAAGTATTTGCAGAATTACTTGGCGTGGTTTCGTTACTTAGACAGCAAGGAATATGAAAATACCGCATCGAATAAGAAAAATATGTTGGTCAAATCGTGCCTGTTTACTGTGACCGACACGAACACCAAACTTCGGCTTTCTGCTTATTCTTGTTAAGCTAACGGGCAGTTATGCGTAACTTTTAGGGAATGTAAACATCTAAATAACGTAAGGAACGAGGAGGCAGACAATTCATGGGAGGAACGAATGTATGGGATGCGGAGTGGGAGGTTAACGAAGAGCAGGCGCGGACGCTGATCGGCAGACAATTCCCTCAGCTGTCATCGAAGCAAGTGAAGCGATTGGGCTGGGGCTGGGACAATACGGTTTTTCTCATCGGTGACGAGTACGTGTTCCGGTTTCCAAGAAGAACGATTGCAGTTGGCTCGATTCGTATGGAAGGGAAGCTGCTGCCAAAGCTGGAGGCATATATAACCATCCCCTATCCGAAACCGTTGTTTTATGGCGAAGCAAGTGACGAATACCCGGCACCATTTCTTGGCTATGCCTACGTGCTAGGAGATTTCCCAATCGGTTTGACGGAAGAACGCCGGGCTTTATCGGCAGAGACGCTGGCGAAATTTTTGCGGAGATTGCATGAGTTTCCGGTGCAGGCGGCGCTGAAGTGCGGAGTTCAGCAAGATCATCGAAACTTGACGGACATAGCATCGCGCAAAGTGAAATTGGCGGGCTTTCTATCGAAGGTGGTTGAACACTTGTCGCCGGAGGAGTCCGGTGTGATCGAAGCGTATATTAGCGGGCTGCAAAAGGACCGTGTCGAGGCGGTGAATGCACTGCTACATGGCGATCTTCATTTCAAAAATATGCTTGTGAATGAGAACGGGATCGTTTCCGGCATCATTGATTGGGGCGATCTGAGCGTAGGCCATCCGGCTTGCGATTTGAGCGTTGCTTATAGCTTTTTACCACCTTACGCTCGCGGCGTGTTTTTCGAAACGTACGGAGGAGCGGACGAGGAAACGAAGCTGCTGGCGCGGCTAATCGCGGTATACATCCCCATACTGATCTTAATGCAAGCGGTCGATGACGGGAATGAAGCAATTGCGGCAGAGGCGAAATCCAACATCATGCGGGCACTGTCGGATTAGGCTTATTATTTCGTTGCGGCTATGGGGCTATGGCTATCGGCACCATTTTGTCGTTTAAAGGCCGCGATAAGGTACGATCCGCCTTCTCTGATGCCGCTTTATGTTGAGGAACACGAAATTCAACAGAGTAAGTCGTTGCGCTAACGGGACACGATAGCTAGCAATAAACCGCCTTTTCAACGAAGGCGGTTTTCTTATGGTCAAATATCAAACATAGCCAAAAATATAAGAATTTATATGTTCCATGTTGTAAATATCCTTATATTTCTCGCTTAAACGCTTACCGTCCTTATAGGGACGTCGAAGGCGGTTATGCTTGTTCATCTTCAAATAACTCACGCAGCATCCCTTGACGATCGTTCATAAACGCTTTGGTCACGGTATAATGTTCAGTTTCCTCTAAGGCAACGGATCGTATTCCCTCTCCCTCCAAGAGAAAAATTTCAGCACCGGGATAGGACATCAGAATGGGGGAATGCGTTGCGATAATGAACTGTGAATCCTGCCCGACCAGCTCATGCATACGCACCAGCAGAGACATTTGACGTAAGGGGGAAAGCGCTGCTTCAGGCTCGTCGAGGATATAAAGACCGCGGCCGCCGAAACGGTGAACGAATGTAGCTAAAAAAGACTCTCCGTGGGATTGCTCATGCAGAGATTTGCCTCCGTAGGAGTCTTTGATCGGTGGGCCACCGGGTTGTTCATCCAACTCATCAATATAAGAAGCCACATTATAGTAACTCTCCGCACGTAGAAAAAAGCCATCCTTCGGCCGTCTAACCCCTCTAGCAATTCTAAAATACTCATAAAGATTCGAATGCGAGGAACGAGTGTTAAAAGAAAAGTTTAGCGTTCCACCCTCAGGGTTAAAGCCCCAAGCAGCAGCAATTCCCTCTAACAAGGTTGATTTGCCCGTGCCGTTCTCTCCAACAAGAAAGGTCACTGGTTTTTGAAAAGTCAGGCGATCCAGCGTTCGAACAGCAGGCAGATGAAAAGGATAGGTTTGAAAGGATGGCACCAGATCACGCAGCAGCTCCGCGTGTCGCAAATACAACGTGGTGTTATTCATAGTTCCCCCCTTGTGAATTTCAAAAAGTAATCATCTTCGGACAGATTGGACAGAGATGACAAGTTTAGTGCCTCTAGCTAGACCTTTATAGTATAACAGCATCCAGCGAGTGGATGAAATCTGACGGGGTTCGGGCAAGCCGGGCAAAAGACAGGGTACATCTGCCAATTTAGTTCTAGTAATGACAGATGTCCATGAGGCGAGTGCTGACTCCGCATATAGTTATACTGTCTTGAGAATACAACGGGGCAGGGTGAAGGCCGTGAAAGCGAAAAGGAGAAAACACAAGCGTCCGCGAGATTATCGCGACGGTTATCACGAAGGATATCGTCTTGGCATGTGTGAGGCTGTGCAGCGTCGGAGTACTGTAGAGGTCGAAGCCTGTCGGCCATTTAAGCTAATGTATGTTCCTCAAGGGTTCCATGCAATCGATACTGGGGTAATTGAGGCGCTTCAGCAGCTTGTAAGTGAGCTTGTGATAAGCACTCCAGAAACTATGCTGGAGACCGCAGCTCGGGAGATGCCCGGGGCAGTGCTGGTTATGAATGGACTGCATGTTTTTCCGGAAAATCATTTAGAACAGATTACAGAAATCAGAAAGCTGGGCATTCGGACTGCGATCTGGTTTGTGGATGATCCTTATTTTACAGAGGATACTTCAGTGATTTGCCGGCATTATGATCACGTCTTTACGCATGAGCTCGGTTGTGTGGAGTTTTATCAATCCTTTGGAGTTCCATCCGTTCATTATTTACCGCTTTGCGTCAATCCAAAGATGTTCTATCCGCGCCGTACGGCACCGCAGTATAAGTACGACATTGTGTTTATTGGCAATGCATTTCATAATCGGACAGCGCTGTTTGATGAACTTGCCCCCTATTTAAAGGATAAGAAGGTGCTGATCGCTGGCGGCTTCTGGGAACGGCTTGCGACTTATGACCAGCTTGCCCCTTTTATTAGCAATGGCTTTATCCCACCTGAGGAAACTGCGAACTATTACAGTGGTGCAAAGCTAGTCATTAATATTCACCGTCCGTGGGAGGAGGGGCAGGATAACCGGAATAGCTTCCGTTTACCATCACGCTCTATCAACCCACGTACTTATGAGATCAGTGCCTGCGGTACTATGCAGCTTACGGATGTTCGTGAGGATCTGGGCAATTATTATCGGCCAGGTTATGACTTGGATACTTTTGGCTCTGCTAAGGAATTGCAGGAGAAGATTGAGTACTATCTGAAGCATGAAAAAGAGCGCCGAATTTACGCTTTACGGGGACTACAGACAACCATGCGGAACCATACATTCACTGCGCGTTTGCCTCATTTGCTGAATGTGATTGCTTCAAGTGTATGAAATCTATAACGGGATAAAGGAGCGAGGATGATGATAAACAACAATGAATTTATTATGCCTGCACCACCGCTACCACTGACACCTCCAGAGGAAGAAAAGCTTCGTGGTCGTCTGAGTGGTTTTAAGGGCGGATATGATGAGGGATATTTACGGGGACGGCTTGCGATTTTAGATGGTCGGCCAGAAGAAGTATTTCCTGTACGGAATATTCATGTAATGTATGTGGCTTCTGGTAAAGGATATCCCTACTCTCCATTAGACGATGCAGTCCTCTACGCGCTGCAAAAATTAACCACACAAGTCACGATAACAGATGTGCGTCAAAACTTAGTGGAGTTAGCCGCCGCTCAAAGACCGGATCTGGTACTTGTGCTGGATGGTATGGATTTACCGCTTGAGCAGATCTCCGTTCTTCGGGCTAGCGGGATTAAGACAGCCATTTGGCTTACAGATGATCCTTATTACACTGATTTTACAGTTAAAATTGTGGCGCATTACGATTTTGTGTTCACGCTTGAGCGTAATTGTATTGATTTTTATAAGGGACTTGGCTGCCCTGAAGTTCATTATCTTCCTTTTGCCGCTCACCGCGAGCATTACCGTCCAACTACAACACGTTCACCATTGAATCGCGAAGTTAGTTTTATTGGCTCTGCCTATTGGAACCGGGTTAATTTCTTCCGTGAGATTCTTCCGGATTTGATGAACTATAACACGGTGATTAACGGCATCTGGTGGGACCGTCTGCCTGAGGCGGCACTCTATGGAGATCGAATTGAGATTGGTAAGTGGATGTCACCACAGGAAACAGCGGTAGCTTACAGCGGATCCAAAATCGTCATTAACCTCCACCGCTCGCACATTGATGAAGTAGTGAACAACAATACGCTTTCGATTCCGGCGGTATCTCCTAATCCGCGTACTTTTGAAATCGCGGCTACGGGTACGCTGCAATTAGTAGATGCCAGAGATGATATGGGATCTTTCTACAAACCTGGCGAAGAAATTGAGACTTTTGCAAGCCCTCAAGAAATGATGGATAAAATCCGTTTTTACCTGACTCATGAGGAAGAACGCCGTGCGATTGCCCTGCGCGCTTTTGAACGGACGCTTAAAGATCACACCTACACCAAACGTATACACCAGCTGTTAACAGTAATTTATGGCTAGGTCATATGCCCGGAAATGGAACGGAAATGTGCGCTTACCAGGGGACAGGTGTCGTGCCGGCATCTGTTTTTCCTCGATATACTGTAGAACCGAACCTCAGCTTATGCCTGTGGCCTGATGAAAAGAAGCAACGTCTGGAGCGGGCTTGTATAGCGGAGCGGAAGCGACTGGCTAGATTCGAGAGCAGAGTGGAAGTGAAGGGGCGAAGCTCGGGAGCGAAGTGAAATTGACTGACGAGATTCTAGAGCTAAGCGGAAGCGATGTTGCGAGTCACAGGAGCGACCATTTTCAAAGAGAGTTTTACTGCGAAGGATAGAACTTAGCGCAAAGTTTGTAAATTTTTTAAGGAGGTGAATGGCTGCTCCAGGCCCCTCGTTAGGGAGCGCCGAAACGCCATGGCTGACAAAGCTACAATCGTCCTCTTTTCACATGTATCCAATACACGCAGTATTACGGGAGCGGAGAAGCTATTGTTGTTTTTCGCTCAGGAGCTTTCTCCGTACTTTAATTGTATTCTCGTTGCGCCTCAGGACGGCAAGCTGACTTCTCAGGCTCGAAGCTGTGGAATAAGTGTACAGTTGCTTTCGATTCCTCTTTTATATGGAATGTACACTCCTTATGCAGGGTTGGAGGCAGATGCTCGGAAATTCCAGGAAAGCAGGGAGTATCACGAATTAACAGACTGGCTGAATTCCCTGCGCCCGGCGTTTGTTATTACAAGTACCTGTGTGCATGCTCTGCCAGCAATGGCTGCAAAGTCACTGGGCATTCCGGTGATATGGAAAATATCAGAGACGATAACAGACAATGAATATACACCTATTAGTGTAGGGCTGATTCATCGGAATAGTGATGAGATACTAGCTATTTCACAAACAGCTGCAGCTTGCTTTCCAGAGGACGTGAGAGCGGAAAAAGTGATCCAGCTGCCTCCCTCTTGGAATGATAAAGAGATGATGATTGAGGCTTGGAGTAAGCTTCGGAGCGAACGGCGGCGGGAATTGCGGGTTAAACCGCATGAACAGCTGATCGGCTATATTTCTTCTTTTATCAACAAGGAAAAAGGTCTAGAACATTTTGTGAAAATGGCTGTGCTTGTGCACGCGGTTCATCCAACCTCGAAATTTGTTGTCATTGGGTCAGCTGGCGATAAAAGCTATTATGAGCGCTGTGTCCGCAAGGTGAAGCTTGAGGGACTGTACACCCGGTTTAAATTTGTTGGTTATGCTGAATGTCTTCCATCTGCCTATTGCGCCATGGATGTGCTAGTGGTTCCTAGTCTGATCCGCGAAGGCTTCGGCATGACTGCTCTGGAAGGAATGGCTTTTGGAAAGCCCGTGGTCGCTTACGACTCTGGGGGCTTGCGAGAAATTCTGCACGCAGCGGGCTGTGGCGAAAATCTCGTGCCAGCATCGGACATTTCCGCGCTGGCAGAAAGAGTCAACGTCATGCTGGCGCAGCCAGGAATGGCGTTAACTATAGGCAGTCAAGCGCGGGAGCGCGTCGACGCCGTCTATGGTCCGGCGGCTTATCGGAGCCGCCTGCAGGGTCTTGCGGAGATGTGGAACCTCCGCTATTGCAGCGCACCCGCGGTGCGCGAGGCTGACAGCGTGGTGGTGGTGGAACCACCCGCTGTCCAGCCTGACTTACCCGCAGCGTCGCCGGCTTTGCCGCCGCGAAGCAAGGGCCTGCCGAGCCGCGTCGCCCGCAAGCGGCGCGGCAAAGCCCGGACGCGCCGGCGAAGCGGGCGCCCGTTGGTTTTGCGCCGCGTTGCTCGCAAGCGGCGTAAAGGTTCTGCCCGGCGGCGCAGCACCGCCGGGGGCAAGCGCCGCCGGGCCCGCCGCGGTGGACGGCGGCGCGCGGCGTAAATGCCTCGATTGCAGCGAAGTGGCAAGCTGAGTACAAAGAGAGATAAAAATGCTCTTCATTGAGCTCAATCCAGCAACTTGAGCCAAATGAACGGTACATTTCCCGCTAAAAGAGCTCAATCCAGCAACCAGAGCGCAATGAACGGTATAAGTCCCGCAAAATGAGCTCAATCCAGCAACTTGAGCGCAATGAGCGGTAAAAATCCCGCAAAATGAGCTCAATCCAGCAACCAGAGCAAAATGAACGGTAAAAATCCCGCAAAAAGAGCTCAATCCAGCAACCTGAGCCAAATGAACGGTATAATTCCCGCTAAATGAGCTCAATCCAGCAACCAGAGCGCAATGAACGGTATAATTCCCGCTAAATGAGCTCAATCCAGCAACCTGAGCCAAATGAACGGTAAAAATCCCGCAAAATGAGCTCAATCCAGCAATCTGAATGCAATGAGCGGTATAAATCCCGCAAAATGAGCTCAATCCAGCAACTTGAGCGCAATGAACGGTATAAGTCCCGCAAAAAGAGCTCAATCCAGCAACCTGAGCCAAATGTACGGTAAAAATCCCGCAAAATGAGCACAATCCAGCAACCTGAGTGCAATGAGCGGTAAAAATCCCGCAAAATGAGCACAATCCAGCAACCTGAGCCAAATGAACGGTAAAAATCCCGCAAAATGAGCTCAATCCAGCAACTTGAGCTAAATGAACGGTACATTTCCCGCAAAATGAGCTCAATCCAGCAATCTGAGCCAAATGAACGGTACATTTCCCGCAAAAAGAGCTCAATCCAGCAACCACAGAGCACAGTCCGCTGACTGAGCCAAGTCAGACCATAATTAAACAGGCAGGGGAGTGAACTCATGAAGATCATGACGATTTTAGGCACGAGGCCTGAAATCATTCGCCTCAGTGTAATCATTCCGCTTCTCGACGAACATGCTGAGCGGCACATCCTGGTGCATACAGGCCAGAACTTCACCGCCAGTCTCAGCGGCATTTTCTTTACTGAGCTGGGACTGCGGGCACCGGATTATGTGCTGCAGGATAAACAAGCAGGACTAGGCGGTCAGCTTGCCGCCATGTTCGGAGGGTTAGAAAGCATTTTACTAAAAGAACAGCCAGATCGTGTCTTGCTTCTGGGCGATACGAACAGCGCGTTATGCGCGATTTTGGCTGAACGTATGGGAATTCCGGTGGTGCATATGGAAGCGGGCAACCGTTGCTATGACCTCCAAGTACCAGAAGAGAAAAACCGCCGTGTCATCGACGCCGTTTCGACCATTAATATGCCTTATACGCAGCAGAGCAAAAGACATCTAATCAGCGAAGGTTTCCCCAGCAGGCGTATCGTGTTAACGGGAAATCCGATCCATGAGGTCATGACCCATTTTGAGCACAAAATCCAAACTAGCGACATTCTGGAGCAGCTGAAGCTTACCTCAGGACAGTATTTTCTAGTCACGGCCCACCGTGCTGAGAATGTAGACGATCCAGAGTCCCTTGTACAAATTATGTCGGGTCTTAACGCAGTGGCTGAGCATTTTGGAATTCGTTTAATATGCAGCATTCATCCTCGCACTCGCTCCAAACTTACCGAGCAATTTTCCCTTCCAATGAACCCACTAGTTGAATTTCATGAACCTTTCGGATTTTTTGATTTTGTCTATTTGGAACAGCACGCCTTATGTGCCATCACCGACAGCGGGACTGTACAGGAGGAATGCTGCTTGATGAAAGTGCCAACAGTTACGATTCGCAGAACGACGGAACGTCCAGAAACAGTGGATTGTGGCAGCAATGTAGTCTCAGGTGTAGATCAGAAAAGTATTCTGCGCAGCGTCAAGCTGATGACGGCGCTCAATCGGGATTGGGAGGCACCGGAAGGATACATGACTCCGGATGTTTCGGTCAAGGTAGTTAAATTCTTGCTTGGAGGGAACCTGCATGTTCAATAATAAAAGGATTGTGGTCACAGGCGGAACTGGTTCCTGGGGGCATGAACTGATTAGGCAACTTCTGCCACAAAATCCTAAGGAAATCATCGTATTCTCCCGCAGTGAATCCGCTCAAGTGGCGATGAGCCGGGAGTTTGAAGATCAACGTCTCAGCTTTATCATTGGCGATATCCGTGACAAGGATGCGCTGATTGCAGCCTGCCGTGGCGTTGATTACATCTTTCATCTGGCGGCGCTCAAACATGTTCCAGTCTGTGAAGATCAGCCTTATGAAGCACTCAAAACCAATGTAGTGGGAACTCAAAATGTGATCGAAGCTGCCATTGTAAATGGCGTTGAAAAAGCAATTTACATCTCTACCGATAAGGCTGCGAACCCATCCAACTTCTATGGAATGACCAAAGCGATCGGGGAAAAATTGTTCGTTTATGCCAATCTGATTGGCTCAAACACCCGGTTCGTTACTGTACGCGGAGGTAATGTGCTCGGAACGAACGGCAGCGTCGTGCATTTGTTCATGAAGCAGATTAAGGATAAGGGTCAGGTACGCATTACGGATATGAAAATGACCCGCTTCTTTTTTACCCTACGCGATGCTATTACATTATTATTTAAAGCTTCTGAGGTTAGCTTGGGTGGAGAAATCTTCGTCATGACTATGCCTACCTGCCGAATTATAGATCTTGCTGAGGTGCTGATTGAAGCTTCCGGAGAGTCCAATGTGAGTATTGTCGAGACCGGGATTCGTCCGGGGGAGAAAATCCACGAGATTCTGATGAGCGATTTCGAAAGCTTAACTACCGTTGTCTACGATGAACAGTATCTAGTAATTCTCCCTACGCTGAACATGCCGGAATTAAAGGCACATTATAGCGCTTATCCTCATGTCTCTTTCAATAGCTTCAGTTCAGAGACGAATCTGATGGATCGGGAAGAGATCAAAAGCATCTTGATCCGGGGAGGGTTCCTGCAATGAAGCTGCTTATCCTAGGTGGAAACGGTATGGCGGGGCATATGCTGGCGGATTATTTTCGCCGCCAGGGCAAGCATCACGTCTTCCATACAACCCGGGATAAGAGCGATCTTGGCGGGCTGTATGTAGATGCGAACGATATAGCCGGAGTTGAGAAGCTGGTCGATATCGTTTCCCCTCATTGCATTATCAATGCAATGGGGGTTCTCAATCAATTCGCGGAGCGTGACAAAATTGGGGCTTACCACGTGAATGGCTTTCTCCCTCATCACTTGTGGCGAAAGGCGGAGGATGTTCAGGCAAGGCTCATCCATATCAGTACCGACTGCGTGTTCGAAGGAACACGCGGAGGGTACACCGAAGAGGATGCTCCTGATGGAACCTCTGTATATGCAATTTCGAAAAGCCTCGGTGAGGTGCAAAAACCCGGGCATCTTACGATTCGCACTTCCATTATTGGCCCCGAAATCCGCTCAGGCGGTATTGGTCTGATGGATTGGTTCCTGGCGCAGAGTGGTAAAGTTTCAGGATACCGGCGGGTGATGTGGAACGGGGTCACAACGCTCCAATTAGCCAAAGCAGTGGATGTAATGCTGGATTCCTCCGTATCGGGGCTGATCCATTTAGCGCATCCAGAGCCAGTAAGTAAATATGAGCTGCTTCAGCATATTCAGGCGGCTTTTCATAAAGAAAATGTGGAGATCATCCCTGAGGATGAACATATTCAGGATCGTACACTAGTGAATACAAGAGCGGATTTCCTCTTGCCGCTGCCTTCATATCCTTTAATGCTGCAGGAACTGGCTGACTGGATGAAACAGTCAGAGATGTATTTATGACAGGGCAAAGACTTCTGATTACCGGAGCCGGTGGATTCACCGGGCAACATGCGGTTCGATTATTTTCGGCAGGAGGGGCTGAGGTTATCGCTGTATTGCGGCCGCAATCGACAGCTGCCTCCACTCTTTTTCCAGAAGGAGTAAAGATATATGTTTGTGATTTAAGTGACCGGAAAGCAGTAGCTGAGATGATCAAGCAAACTGCGCCGGACGCTGTCCTTCATTTGGCTGGGAAGAACTCCGTACCCGAGTCATGGCTTAATCCCTTGCTTTATATGGAGACCAATGTGATGGCCACCTTATATTTACTAGAGGCAATGCGAAGCTTGCCGAGCAGTCGGATTCTAGTGGCAGGCTCCAGACTTAAGTTCAAACCGGGTGTGGTGGCTGGGCCACCACACCCGTATAGCCTTAGCAAAACAATAGAAGAGCTGGTGTCCCTCGCTTGGGGCACCTTATTTAAACAGCCGGTTCTGCTGGCTGAGCCGTGTAATCTGATTGGTCCCGGTCCTTCCACCGGTTTCTGCTCTTTATTAGCACAGCACATTGTTCGAAGTGAAGTCCAGCCAGATGAGGAAATACCTCCATTTAAGCTCTCTTCTCGTTATGCGCTGCGTGATTTTTTAGATGTTAGAGATGCCGTTAGAGCTTATGACTACATTTTGCGTAAAGGTACAAATGGAACCATCTATCGCATCGATTCGGGGAAGCAGCGGGAACTCGGGGAGATCGCGGAGCAGCTGCTCAGTCATTCTGTAGGACCAGTGCCAATGGACTGGGGACCTGCAGATGCTGAACGGGCTATTTCAGAGATCGCAGCCACAGCCGATAAGAAGGTTCATTCAGAAGCATCAACCCCTGAGGCTGATGTGTCTTCACTGGGCTGGCGTCCGGAGATTGGGCTTAGCCAATCGTTAATGGATATTTTGAATTATTACCGAGTTAACGGGGAGGGGAGGTTGTTATGAGACCGAAGGTTTCGGTAGTGATTCCTTTTTATAATTGTCCTTATATTGAACACGCCCTGCAAAGTGCGCTCTCCCAGTCTTGGGAACCTTACGAGATCATTATTGTCGATGACGGCTCGCACGCTCATAGCAATCTAATTACACCGTATCTCTCCCGAATTCATTATTTGGGCAAAGGCAACGGGGGAACCGCCTCCGCACTGAATCACGGCATTTTGAATGCAACAGGGGACTATGTGGTCTGGCTTAGTTCAGACGATTTATTTTATCGGGATAAGATCAACAATCAGGTTCTGTTCATGGAGCAGAACCACTTGTTAATCTCCTATACCAACTTTAATTATATTAACGCTCAATCGCAGCTGGTTCAGCTGAATGCTGCGCCATTGTTTCCTAGTCACCTGGATTACTTACGTTGTTTTTTACACGGTAATCCTATTAATGGCTGTACGGTGATGTTTAAACGAGAGGTGTTTGGAGCCATAGGGCTTTTTGATGAATCACTTCCTTACACACATGATTATGACTTATGGTTCCGCGCCATTCTGAACGGATATCCACCTGTGATGTTGAATCAATCACTTACAGCTTACCGGACTCATGATGGCATGGGAACGATCAAATATTTTGATGTAATTATGGCAGAGGCAGCTGCGACCAATGCCCGCTACAAGAATTCGCTGCAGCACTTGATTTCTTCTATGGGGGGCTGAAGGTAATGTACCGGGAAATTGAAGTGAATGACTTTCTGCCAGTCTTACTGGAACAGTTGAAATTCTGCGAGAGTATTCTGGATATCGGCAGCGGCACCGGTACCCTGCTTGAACGATATGAAGCCGCAGTAGTGCTTGGATTAGAAATTCACAGGCCGTACCTGCTGCATCGTCAATATAAGTCACCTCATATTATTCCGGTACATGCAGATGCCAGTCATATGGATAAATTGTTCCTCCCCAAAACATTTTCAGCGGTTACCTTTATTGATTCAATAGAGCACTTTAATAAAAATGAAGCGAAGACACTGCTCGGGATGGCCGAAAGAATCGCCAATAACCGAGTAGTTGTATTTACCCCTCGGGGCTTTTTTCCACAGGAGGGTATGGATCATTATCATTTGCAGGGGGAGCATTATCAAAAGCACCGGAGCGGATGGGAGCCGGAGGATTTTATTGCACTGGGGTATGAGGTAACGGTACTGAAAGGCTTCCATCATGCCCAAAACCCATCGTTTCGAGAAGCGTTCGGTGAAGACCATGCACCAGTAGATGCCTTGCTTGCTTGTAAAACAGTATAAAAAGTTGAGCTCCGGGTGAAGGAGGTGAGCGCGTATGAGTGAAGAACCTAAAGTATCGGTGATCATCCCATTTTATAACTGTTCGTATGTGGATCTCGCCATCCAAAGTGTCTTGAATCAAAGCTATCCGAATATAGAACTCATTGTAGTCGACGACGGTTCTACCCTATGGCTGGAGAAGTTGACTCCCTTCCGTGACAGGATCATTTATATACAAAAGGATAATGGCGGGACGGCCTCTGCTTTGAACAAAGGGATAGAAGTGGCTACCGGAACGTATTTTGCCTGGCTCAGTGCAGATGATCAATTTCACCCGGATAAAATCAAAAACCAAATAGAAAAGCTCAAAAGTACGGGCACTTTGTTTAACTATACAGCCTATTATTATATAAATGAGCAGGGAGAACGGATCTCAGATACGGTAAGTATGCTTTTTAGCAGCAGGGCCCATTTTATTGAGACTATGATGTTGGGTTGTCCGGTGAATGGGAGTACAGTTCTTCTTCATATGGATATATTTCGTGCTGTAGGAACGTTCGATGAAATGTTGTTATATACTCAAGATTATGATTTATGGCTGCGTATTTTACCGCATTTTAGCTGGTCTTATATTGAGCATCCGCAGCTTGATTATCGAGTGCATCAAGAGATGGGCTCAGTGATTCATAGTGAGGCGCAGAAAAGAGAGATAGAACTGGTACAAGCAAAACATCACGGGGTTCTATCGCATCTGCTGCTAAAGGAGAGAGGGGAATGAAATTAATATTTCCTGTTCTAACTCTATCTAGGGGCGGAGCACAACGGATGCTGGCAGAACTGGCTAATCGTCTGTCAGAGATCGGTCATGAAATTACGATCCTCTTGCCCAGCGATGGTGTCGTTGAATACGAGATAAATTGTGAATTGCGTTATGCGGCAGATGATGATTTGTCGGCCAGCGATTTTCCAGTGGGGGACGTGATTGTCTCCAACTTTTATACCACAGTCGAGGTATCGCAGCAGGCAAGTAATGAGGGGAAAGGGATTCATATTCGCTTAGCACTTTGCTACGAGCCCACTTTTTTACCTGACAATAGCCGTTCTTTTGCATCTTATAGTTTAACCAGCAATCTGCTCGTACTTTCCCGCTGGCAGCAAGAAATCGTCCAGATGAATCATGGCATTAAGGGGACAATCGTGCCCATTGGTGTGAATCCTGTTTTTAGAAACCTGAACATTCGTGAACCTGAAAATAAGCTTGTAGTTTCCGCGGTTATGCGAAAGCCGGAGGGAGGATTCTCAGGTCATCGTGAACAAGATTATTTGCTTGAACAGTTAAATCGGGTCAGAAGACTTCATCCAGAAGTTGAACTTTATTTGATTATTCCTCCTGGTGAATTTGCTGAGTCGACTACACTGCAAACTTTATTAATGGATGAAAGATATCATATAAGGACTCCTGCAAATGATACTGAACTTTGTTACCATTATAGTGAGAGTGATATTTTTGTAAGCTCAAGTACGTATGATACGGGATCGCTACCAGGCATCGAGGCTATGCGTTGTGGAGCAGCACTCGTTACTGTTTACTCCGGTGGGAATATGGAATATGGCAGGCATGGCCACAACTGCTTAATGTCCTACCGGTTTGAGAATCGGCTCGCGGATGATATCATAACCTTAATTAAAGACCCGGATTTACGCCAGCGGCTGGCTCGTAAGGGGGAGCAGGATTCACAGCATTTCACTTGGGAAAAAAGCACACAATTGTTTCAGAATGCACTGTTTGAGATCGTAGCGAGGAACTCTTAGTAATATGTCCTTAAAATATAAAAAACCTTCAGTACCACTTGAGAAGTGGCTTGAAGGTTTTTTTGCTTGATTTCGGTTAGAAGATGGCATATGAATTCATCATTTCACGAAAAGACTGCGCATACTTCTCGGTTCCGAAGCGTGAGACCATATATCCTCTTCCTTGCTGGCGGAGACCCTCTCGCAGAGGAATATTGTTCATAAGCTCCAGTCCTTCGTTGACGGCAGTTGGAATATTGCCAAGCGGGTAAAATTTACCCGTGACATTATGAACAATAAAGGATCTAACACCATCGGAATCTGTACTAAGTACTGGACAAGTGCAGCAAATCGCTTCGGCAACAGCATATCCAAATCCTTCTGTAATGGAGGTGGCTAACAGGAATCCACCAGAATTGGCTATCGAGGAATAATAAATCGGCATTACATGATTAGGAATATTGGTAAAAGTACTTAGACGATCATTCAGCCCTAAGGCGTGTAGCTCCTCCTGAAAGGATTGTTTTTGATCCTCTGCGGCTAAATTAGGATCATGGAACATCCACAAATGAAGATCTGGTTTATAAAGGCGAATTTCATGGGCGATTCTCAAGTATTCCCGCCAATTTTTATTGCTCTCTAGCCGGCCTACCCAAGCGATAACCGGATTAGCCGGAGGTTCAGCAGGGATATGCTGAAAGGACTGGACATCAACAATATTCGGAATTACATAACGATGCAGCCAGGGACAGATTTCAATAAACAGCTCCAACAAATGATCGGTTGGCGGGATTAGTACCGCATTACAATAAGAACGTAAATAAGGGACAGCATCTCTGATCAGAGTTTCCGCATGACTGCGTTTTCCAAGGCCTTGAGATTCGTATATCATAATACCGCGGTAACCGAGTTCACGCAGACGTTTCAGTAATAAATAATCTGATGTAACAATAATAGCATCGTAATTATGGGTATCCAGCAAATTTTTAATTTCTTCATCTGAAGATGAGACAAATACCGGAAAATTGGTCGTATTCTGGCCTGAACCCGGCATTAGATATAAAACATGGCATTCGATCCCACTTCGCTGGAGACTTTCACATCGCAGCTTATTTAATGTCTCCACCCCGCCACTCGGTACATAAAACGTAAATAGAACTTTCATGCACAAGCCTCCTGACTTTTGCGGAGCAATACCGACTTGTTGAGATATGGCTTACTGTTTATAAGATACGCCGATCTGCACTCGCGGGTGACGGTCAAAGTGGCATAGTTCCAAATCCTTTCAGGATAGCTTGTTCTTCAGAAGGTCATCCTAACGATCGTACACTGCACACATACAACATTAGAGATGGAGGATGAATTCATGTTGCGATCCAAGATCAGTATGTCAGTCTCAGCTGCATTGCTTCTCGGCTTGGTGAGTATTACAGGGTGTGGAACCAATACGGCAGAAAAATCTAATGTGCAAACCAATAGTGTCCGGGGAGTAAATGATGGGCGTATTGGTGTAAATTCCGTACGCGGTGGCACGCATAACATCACTAAGATGGAAGTTAGTCAGGAGCTTGCAGACCGGATTGCTGCTATGCCTGAAGTCCGTTCAGCGAATGTAATGCTTGCAGGTAAAAGCGCGTATGTAGCAGTAACTTTAAATGATGCAACTGCTGGCCTGCGTGCCAAAGGGACTCCATCGTATCGGGCAAAATCTTCAACCACTCCTCACAATTATGGACCGACTGGCGTAATGTCTGGTACAGGAAGAGTGAAAATTGGCCGTGATGGAATGAATGATACTGGAGCCGTAACAAATGGTATGAACGGAGCCTTAAGAGGTACTGTAAATACAGTTCCTGGTACAACAAGTACTGGACCGGCAACCAGAAATGGAATCAATGGTATGGGTAATTTGGGAGCGGGTATGTTGGGTACAGGTACAGGTACTATGGGAACAGGTACGACAAGAAACCATACTTATAATAATGGTCCTCTGCTGAACAGCGATGGCTCGAAACATGATGTAGATATGGGGATGGGAAAAGGTATGGGAACTGGAATGGGCATGGGCATGCGCAGTACCACTCCTAGTACCCATGATACGAATTACAGAAGTAATTCGACGCATATGTACAACACCAATAGCACGAATAACTCAAATAACACAAATAACACCATAAATACAAGAGAAACAGAAACAGTTACCAAAGCAATTAAAGATAAAATTGCTGCAGAAGTTAAAAAACATGATGCGAGAATTAAGGATGTATACGTATCAGCAAATCCTGACTTCGTGGAACGCGCTAATGTTTATGCTGAAGAGGCTCGTGCTGGTCATCCGATAAAAGGATTTGTGGATGAATTCCGTACCATGGTTGAACGAATTTTCCCAACACGTAATTATTAATGATTTTTGTGATCTAAATAAAAAAGCAACAATCTCACCATCTGGAGAGAATTGTTGCTTTTTTGTTTGGAGCTAATTTTATGAAGTGGTGATTGGACGTCCGCCGATCCATACGCCGCAAATATTAAATTCAGCATCAAGGCGCAGGATATCGCCGCGTTTTCCAGCCTCCAAGGAACCAATGCTACGCTCCATTCCAATGGACGCCGCTGGCGTAAGGCTTGCAGCACGGGAGGCTTCTTCCAAGCTGAGTCCTACCTCTTGGATCAGATAACGGAAGCCGCGAATCATCGTTAGTGTGCTTCCAGCTAGAGCAGCAGGATTATCTTTAAGGGTGGCGATGCCATCTTGAACGAGTACAGGTAAATCACCAATTGTATATTCACCATCACTAAGTCCAGTTGCAGACATGGCATCAGTAATCAGTAATAAATTGTTCTCTTTCTTGAGACGGGTCAATATAGAAATGGCTGCGGGATGAACATGAATCCCGTCGGCTATAATCTCTGCGCGAATGCGTTTATCGAACAAAATAGCGCCAGCCGCTCCAGGTTTACGGTGATGTAGGGGTGTCATCGCATTGAACATATGCACAGCTTGGTTAAGTCCAGCATCTGCTGCGGCAATAACCTCTTCAAAGGAAGCATCCGTATGCCCGAGCGCTGCAGTTATACCGTGCTTGCGCAGCCAGAGAATAGCTTCGAGGGCACCTTCACGTTCCGGAGCAAGCGTGACTTGCCGGATCATTCCTGGATAATCGTTCTCCCATTGTGCTAGCCACTCAATATTGGCAGGAACAATATGCTCTGGATTTTGTGCGCCGGACCATTTCGGGCTGATGAAGGGTCCTTCCAGATGCATGCCTGCAATTTGTGTGTAAGGCATTTCAGCAGCACGATAAGCGCTGACTTCGGAGAATACTTGGTCAATAGCAGACTTGGAAGCGGTCATGGTTGTAGCCAGCATTGTTGTTGTTCCTTGGGAACTATGGAACTTAGTGATGGCATTCAGCGATTCAGTATCACTGTACATAAAGTCGTGGCCAGCTCCACCATGAACATGTACATCTACAAATCCGGGGATCAGAAGATCCGTTGCTTGACCACTGGCAGGCCAATGAGCGTAACGCTCTGGGAGCCAAGCCGCATCGCCAGCATAGTGGATCTGCTCTCCAGATACGGCAATCACACCATGCTCAATTAAACCTTGGGGAGTCAGTACCTTACCGAACAGCAACTGTTCTAGTTCTTTATTTATTTCAGCCATTTGCCTGCTCCTTCATCTACGAGAACGATTACATTTGGATGGCTCTGCAGCAGGGATGCAGGGCATTGGGTTGTAATCGGGCCTTCAACAGCATTGCGGATGGCTTCAGCTTTGCCGGCACCACGAACTAATAAGAGGATTTGGCGTGCTTTTAGGATGCCTCCAATGCCCATTGTGATCGCTTGCCGAGGTACCTCGTCCAAACTGTCGAAGAATCTGGCATTCGCTTCCCGGGTATCATCAAGCAGGTCAACGACATGGGTTTTGCTGCTGAGGTTAGCATCGGGTTCGTTGAATCCAATGTGGCCGTTGCTGCCAATACCGAGAATCTGCAAGTCAACGGGTCCGTTTTCTTCCAGCATTTTATCGTATGCAAGGCATTCTGCTTCCATATCCGCTGCGTTTCCGTTAGGGATATGTGTCTGTCCTGGATCAATATCTATATGGTTAAATAATTGCTCGTTCATGAAACTGCGATAGCTCTGTGGATGGTCGACAGGCAAGCCGATATACTCATCCAGATTAAAGGAAGTTGCTTTAGAGAAACTCACAAGTCCTTTTTGGTGCATTTCAACCAATTTGGCATAAACACCAACTGGGGAGCTTCCGGTCGCAAGACCGAGCACGGCTTTAGGATTGCTTTGCAGTAGGCTGGCGATAAGATTCGCACCCGTTTGTACGAAATCTTCATCACTATGGAACTTTAGAATATTCATTAGGATTGTCCTCCTCGTTTGTTTCGGTATTGTTGGACATTGAGATAAGATTGCTCCAGTCTAGGAATAAAATCCCCAAAACGGGTGCTGACCATTCCAGTGAACAAAATATCAATGATGTGAAGCTGAGCTATGCGTGAGGCCATGTCTCCCCGGCGCATACCTTTCTCCAAAGATGAGGAGAATAGGGGGATATCCGCCAGAGTAGCCAAGGTGCTGCTGCCATAAGAGGTTAGTGCGATAGTGCTTGCTCCGCTAGCCTTCGCACACATCAAGGCATCAATGGTCTCGGGAGTCTCTCCCGAATAGGATACTGCGAACACGACATCACCTTCGGAGAGTGATGAAGCAGAGGTAATCTGCATATGGGAATCAGCAAAAGCAGTGCAATTTACGCCTATGCGGATCAGCTTCTGATAGAAATCCTGAGCAACAATGGAAGAGGTCGCCATCCCGTATAGATCAACGCGGCGTGCTTGGCACAATAAATTAACTGCTGCCTGCAGTCGCTCCAGATCTAACAGGGAAGTAGTGTCCCTGATGGAGGTCAGATGGTTCGTCTGCATCGCTTCCACAATCACGGAGAGTGGGTTGCCTGCTACAATATCTTGATAAGAAGAGCCACCATCCTGCGGCGCGGCATCACTATGAGCAATTTCTGCTGCCAGCTTCACCTTGAAGTCGGGGAAGCCTTTAAAATGAAGCACCTTACAGAAACGTGTGATCGTTGCCGGGCTTATTCCGCATTGTTCTGCTAATTCTGTAATGCCCATATGAACGATTTCGCCTGGTGAGGAGAGAATTCGTTCAGCCAGCTTTCGTTCCATTTGAGAGAGCTTGGCCTTCTCATGCTCGAGTGCATGCAGTATTGGGGACATCCATTCATCCACCTCGTTTCAATGGGGTATTGAAATTATTTTTATAATTATTAACTAAATGTAGAAAATTATTTTCATACTTAGGATAAAACAAATTCCATTCGGAAGCAAGGGATAAAAATGAATACTTGAGGGGAATATGCAAAAATAAAAAACGGCCTACTCGCAGAAGGCTGCAAAGTGGACCGTTAAATGATGTAATTACGGAGATATAAGATAAAAGGGATGCTATACTGTATTGCGTTCTATAATACGGTACTCAAGCTTGCGGTGAACGGGTTGTCCATCATTTCGCTGGATCTGATCATAGATAATCCGAAAAGCGGATATGCCCATTTCAGTTAACTGATTATCTACAGTGGTCAGACCTAACGTTCGGCCGATAGGCTGATCATCAAATCCGATGACGGCCAGATCCTCAGGAATGCGGATACCCTTTTTCCAAGCTTCGATGATTAAACCGGCCGCTATATGATCGCCTGCTGAAATAATCAGGGCATCAGGACGATTCTTCATCTGCAGCAGTTGGTGTAGTACGCGGGCACCGTCCTCTTCGGTCACACAGTTATAGATCATCCATTCATCAATGTAAGGCTGATCTGTAGCCGCCAGAAAGTCTCTAAAGGCAATTTGTCGGATAGAGCTGCTGCTGCCGTATGGTCTTCCTTCACAGTAGCCAATATGGCGGTAACCTTTATCATTCAAATATTGAAGGCCGCTGCGAAAAGCAGAATAATGCTCAATATATACAGAAGAAAATTGGCGTTCTCCTCTATCCTGACATACCACAATAGGGCCATAAGCTGTATATTCTTCAATAGCTTCTGAGCTCATTGTTGAAGAGACCATAACCACACCGTCAATTTCTTTATTGCGCAGCATCTCAAGCACCTTAATTTCTTCTTCAGTACGATAATCGGTTTGGCACAGAACGAGCCGGTATTGAGCCAGCAGTGCTTCTTGAGCCAAGCCTGCTATAATGACTGAGAAATAAAATAAGTTGGTATACGGAATAATAACAGCTATAGCTTGAGTCCGCCCAGTGATCAGATGCACAGCGTTCATATTACGTGTGTAGTTTAATTTTTCAATTGTAGTTAGAACTGCGGTTCGTTTGACTTCACTTACATAAGGGTGATTATTGAGCACCCGCGAGACTGTTGTCACGGAAACACCAGCCATACGGGCAATTTCTTTAATATTAGCCATTAGAGTACAACAGCCTCCCTTTGGTGCTTGTGTATAATCATTTTATTTTATCATATTGTCCGCAAATAACCTCCCAAATAAAAAGCTTGCTATGGAATCCATTTCATAAATTAGACTGTAAATGCAAGAGATTACCGGACTAAACCGGCGTAACCACAAGGGCGTGACGGACCGGTAGATCTATTGTATTAATAAAACTAAGCTGTTCGTGAAGCTTTTGGCGATCTGTTCCGAAGCAGCTCCCACACAATAAACAGCAGGACAAGCAGCTGTGGAAGCAAGGTTTCCCAAGTTGGATACATGCCAAGCCAGTTAATTGAAGGCAAGCCCTCTTGTACATGCGCAGGAAGTTTGCCAGCGACCTGAAGCGAGTGAATGCTCTCCCCAAGAAAGCGGAATACTAGGTAATAAATAAGAATTGTAGCTGTACGGAAGAAGGCGGCAATCGGTAATTTTGCACTCAAGGCAATCATTGCATAGCCTACAATACCAAGAATAATCAGAGCACATCCAATCCCAAGCAGTAATTGAGACAGCTTGATGGATGGAGCCATGCCCACATAAAAAATAGTAGTCTCTGCACCTTCACGTAAAATCGCAAGCGCTGCAACGGAGGACAGTGACCAAAGGTTTCCTTTGGCCAGCGCGCCATCAACTTGCCTACCCACGTAGTTGTTCCAGTTCGCAGTGTTTGATTTGCTATGCAACCAGCGTCCGATGGTGAGCATCATAACTACCGCGACAAGACCAGTAATCCCTTCAATCATCTCCCGCGCTCCCCCGGAAGCTGCCCGAGAAATGGTATAAGTGAGCACAACAGCCAATCCGATACTTGCGGTGAGGCCGACAGCTGCACCGGACCAGATCCATTTTTGCGCTTTGGCGTTGCCATCACGTTTCAGGTAAGCAAGAAGAGCTGACAAGACGAGAATAGCCTCAAGTCCTTCGCGCAACAGAATCAAAGCGGCATCCCAAGCATTATAAGTGGTCTCACCAGCCAAAGGCGTTAGTTCACTAAGCATATTGTCCATGATGGTTAAAGCTTGATCCAGTTTAGGTGGATTTGAGAGCAGGTAACCTGTGACAGCCGCACTCTCGTTTTCGATATTGTTGTAGACTGTTGGTGAGGCGATCTGGACTTGCCCTTCGGCAGAAGGCCAGGCTACGATGAATTGCTCCATGATGTTAGCGGCCTCTGTGCTGTTATTGTCTTTGGCAGCGGAGGATGCTTTGTTCAGGTAGTTGATTAATCCCTCTATAGAAGCTGGTTCACTGGAAGTGTCCCCAGCGTCAATGGTTTTGCCTTCACTGTAATCAGCCAGCAGCTGATATAGTGCTTCTGCTTCCGATTTCGCCGACGCCTCACGGAGCGGTTCAGCCTGCAGCGCAATCCGCAGCAGGCTTATTCGCGTCTCCAGCAGGCTGTAGACGGCGGAATCGTCCGCCCGGATGTTGCGCTCCGCCGGCTTCCATCCGCTGACGATGTCGCGGTACGCTGCCGCTGCCGCGCTCCAGTCGGCGCTGCGCGCCGCATCCCGCGTGAGTTCCGCCGCGGGCAAAAGCTTCGCCGCCGTCTCGCGGCCGGCGGCTCCAGTGTCACCGCCGACCGTGCCGGAGGCGGAGGTGACGTACGCGTCCACGCTTCTCGCGAGCGTGGACAGTGCGGTTTTGGCGGGCTCGCCGCCGCCCGCCGCAAGGGCTTTCGCCGCGTCTGCAAGCGCGGCGTCAACGGCAGCAGCCGGACCGGCGAGTGCCGGGTCCGGCGTGCCTGTGTTCGCGGTGCGCCACAGCGCAGCGAACACTTCTACATCGGCGGCGGCCGCGTCCCAGCGGCTCTGGCCGGCTTCGACGAGCGCGCTGCCGACCGGCGGCAGGAGCTCGTCGACCGTGCCATCGCCCTCCGCCCCCGCGGGGCTGGAGAGCAAAAGCATACACAAAAAGCCAAAAAGAATCAGCAAAGCAACCTTTGGCATTTGCCGTTTAGGATGCGTAAGAGATAACATCGGGATAATCCCCCTTCAATAATGGACAGCCATAAATTTAGCTTAGTAGTGTTTCCCCGATAAAGCCGCCACTGCGGATACCCGGGAAGCAGGCAAATACCGCGCTGCCGGTGTGAGTCATATATTCGTTCAGGAGATCAGTCTTAGAGAGGCGCTGCTGAATGGCAACGAATTGTTTCATTAAATCACGTTGAAAGCTAATGAATAACAAACCTGCATCAAGCTGTCCCGTGGTGACGTCCAAACCGCTGGAAAAAGAGTAGGAGCGGCGCAGCATTTTGACTGTACCGTCACCATGCGCCAATGCGGAGTGTGAATTCGCCGGAATGACAGGTTTCCCGAAAGCGTCCGCCGCTGAAAGATCCAACTCATCGAATTCATCCTTAGCTCCGAGTGGAGCTCCGGTGTGACGATAACGCCCGAAGGTAGCCTCCTGATCACTTAGCGAAGACCGATCCCAGACTTCAATACGCAGACGCACCCGGCGTACCGCCATATAAGTGCCGCCGCTCATCCAAGAAGGACCGTCACTGCTGCTGTTCCAGACCACTTTGTTCATTTCAGCGTTATCAGTTGTATCGGGATTGCCCGTGCCGTCTTTGAAACCCAAAAGATTGCGTGGCGTAGCCCCCTTGGGATCCGCTGCTCCAGTGCGTTGAAAACCTTCCTGTGTCCAGCGTAGTACAGCAGTCCCCCGGGCAATACGAGCCAGATTGCGGATCGCATGAAATGCAACCTGCAGATCATCGGCACAGGCTTGCACACAAATATCCCCGCCACACCATTTCGGATCAAGATTGTCACCCGCAAATGCCGGAAGATCGGCCAATAGGGCTGGGCGTTTCGAAGCTAAGCCGAATCTTTCATCAAAAAAGGAAGGGCCAACACCAAAGGTCAGCGTACACCGTGCAGGGTTTAGCCCGTCCGCTTCCCCGGTGTCTGAGGGCGGAAGATTGGGATTGTCATTTACGTCACCAATAAGCTCGCCAGTAGTAAGAGCGGCAGCGGCAGTGGTCCATGCTTGCATTAGTTTTTTCACATCGGCCAGTTTGGTTGTGGTGAAATCAAAGGCAGCAAAATAAATAAAGTTTTGTGCAGGTGTCAAAATTCCCGCCTGATGGCTCCCATAAAAAGGAATGGAACTGGAATCACCTTCTGCGGCTTTCGTTGGCTCAGCTACAGCATTACGCGCAGCTATAATTCCACCGACACCTCCGCCCCCTAACAAAAGACCAAGGCCAGTGGCGCCAGTAAGCCGCAGCATATCGCGGCGGCTTAATTTTTTACCAAATATAGGCTGATTCTTCGATTGATCATTAAGAGGGGGACTTTCAGGATTACCTGGTACTCCAGTGAACTTGTTATGTTTATTCATGAGGGTCACACTCCTAGAATAGTTCCCATGTTGGACAATGGCTCAGCCAAGGCGTCCAAATTCTGACTCAGTTTACGTACTTCATCTTCTTTCAGCTCTTCATAGGAAACATATCCATCTCCGGATTTGAAAGGGGCAAGCTCAGCTTGCAAGGCAGCGAATCGTTCACCAATGGTTTTTTCAAGATCGGCATCCTTTTTAGCTAGTTCTGGTTTTAACAGCTCGTATATCTTTTGCGCGCCCTCAACGTTTGCGACGAAATCATACAGGTCTGTGTGCGAGTAACGTTCTTCCTCTCCGGTTACTTTGGAGGAGGAGACTTCATTTAAAAGCTCAACAGCACCAGTTACGAGCAGATTCGCGTCGATCTCAACGGTCTCAACTTTCGCACGTAACAGCTGTGCATCCTTCAACAATTGGTCAGCAACTTCTGTCATATCTTTAGTTGTATTGTCCTGCCAGAGTGCTTTCTCAAGCTTGTGGAAACCGCGCCACTCTGCCGCATCTACATCATTTTCCCGGGCATCGATATTTGGGTCCAAGTCGCCAAGTGCTTCTGCAATAGGCTCAATCCGTTCATAATACATGCGGGCAGGAGCATAGAGCGCCTTAGCCTCATCAATCTTGTCCTCTTTTACAGCGTTGGTGAAACTCTCTGTTTGCTTAACAAATTCACCACATTGCTGGATGACGTATGTGCGATATTGATCTATAGCTGACGTGAAGTCAGCGGCGGCAGTCTCCGGTGTGTTGGTAGCCGCAGCAGTCGTCGGTGTGTTGGTGGCTGTAGTGCTGTTGGTAGCAGTATTTGTAGAATTGTTGTTATTGGCACATCCGGTAAATAGTATGGAGGCTGCAAGCAGACCTGCAGGCACCGCATAAGTAAATTTCATTAAAAAAACACCCCTTTTTTATATCTAAATGATAATCGTTATCAATTATGCTGGACTTATCATAAGTCCGTATACAATTACTGTCAATATAAAAATGTGATGTATCTCATTGTAATAATTGCCCGACAAAAAACTCCCAGGGTTGGGAGTATGGTTTGTGGTAATGTATCCGATTACAATTGAAAAAGCAGAATAGTAACCGCCCCAGCGAACAAGCGAACGTACACAGTACTATGTAATCGGCCCAACTATTCTCTTCGCATATTCAGCAACAACGAACTCAGCTCTAGCCCCAGCGAACCTTTGCGCGTACGCAGCAGTAAAGGCCCCAGCGAACCTTTATGCGTAGTCAGCAGTAACCGACAAGTTGATCTTTGGGCATACGCAGTAACTAAAGGACTCAGATGACACTAAATGCAGCATTATTCGATATTTGAGTCGCTATCGGACCGCATAGTCACTATTGACTTGAAAAGTACCGAATATGGGCCTGTTTCTAAGGAATAGCGTCACTGGAGTCCGAAACTTCGCTCAAAAGGCGATAAATTTGCAAATAACGCCATCTGGGTCCGAAAGCCTCAGTAGGGGCTGATGAATACACTATTGGAGCGGGCAGCCGACGGTCCACAACATAAAGCAGCGATTCCCATTAATGGCGAATCGCTGCTCTATATTGTTTACGATGTTTAAATGAAGCGAACCGTCTCATTTATAGTTAATTAAGCTGTTAATGCGACAGTCCCATTCTTTGAAGGTTTGATCTGCTTAAGAATAAGATCAAAGGTCATCTGCTTTTTATCGTTCATTATGGGATTCATGATCGGCAGAGGGTTGGTTTTCGAACACTTCTGCAGCTTCCTCTGCAGAAAATTCAGGTTCGAATTTACCTACGAGTGGTAATTTGTTTAATTTCGTTGTTTGTACTTCTGCTTTGGTGGGTTGATTGTTTTTTGAATGGCTCATACATACACCTCCTTTAATAAGGAACAACAAACCGTAGTTTGCCCTGAAAAAAGATGTTCTTATTCATGAAAATTTCAGGCTTTTGCATTTGAATGAACTAAGCCCATTTTATAATTGTTACAGCACCATTAACATCAACAATACATAATATGTTTTGACTGTATCCCTTTACCTTGTTATACCAAACAAACCCAGGGCAAGGAGGGGTGACACCATTGAAGGGGAACGAACACCACAGCAAATTTCTGTTGACTCATCGTGAGCGCGAAGTTTTTGAGCTTCTCGTGCAGGACAAAACGACTCGTGATATCGCTGGCTTATTATTTATCAGCGAAAAAACAGTTCGAAACCACATTTCCAATGTAATGCAAAAACTAAACGTTAAAGGCCGTTCACAAGCGGTTGTCGAGCTGATCAAGCTTGGGGAGCTGAAAATATAGCTGGCCATGTCTTCGGAAGTGACGCGTTTAAGCCTTCTTTTGCCCTTCGGGGCAAAGGGAGGTTTTTTGTTTACTCACCAAAACAACTGAAGAGTGAGTTAGATCACCGTATGATTTTTATGACATGATAAATTAGAGATATTAAGGTAGTTCAGGAGGATCTGTTATGACCAGATATGAACAACAAAGAAATTTTCTGAAATCCAATTTTCATGAATTCAAACATATCAAAACAGATAAGATCAAGGGAATTGCACAACCGCCAATTGTTAAGCCATTTGATTCAGATGCACTAATTATTGATTTGCCCAAGGTCAGCAAAGACGTTGTGAGTAAAGAAAATATTTTTGATTGTATAGATCAAAGAAGAAGTACACGGTTCTATTCTGAGGATACTGTGAGTCTGGAGGAGTTATCCTATTTATTATGGGCTACCCAAGGGATTAGCGGTATGAATAAGAACGGACTTACGCTGCGGACTGTACCCTGCAGCGGGGCGACGCACACCTTTGAAACCTATTTAATGATTATGCGTGTAGAGGGTATTGGGCAAGGGATCTACAGATATCTGCCTGTGGAACATAAGCTCTTATTTATGTTTGAATTAGATCAACTTGAACAAAAGATTGATGCTATTACTTTGGATCAGCCCTTTGTCCCTAACTTTGCCAAAAAGGCTTCTGTATTGTTTGCCTGGAGTACCACACCCTACCGCTCCGAATGGAAGTACGATATTTCTGCTCACAAAAAAATCCTCATCGATGTTGGACATGTCTGCCAGAACCTTTATTTAGCCAGCGAATCCATCGGTGCAGGTGCTTGCGCAATTGGAATCTATGATCAAAAGTTGATAGATGAGATTTTAGAATTAGACGGCGATGAAGAATTTGTTATCTATCTTGGTGCAGTTGGCAAGAAACGAGAATAGCTAGGAATGCTAGATATGTCTTTGAAGTGATGCGTGTAAGCCTTTTTCACCCTTCGGGGTGGGGAAGGTTTTTTGTTTATATTCCAGCTTATTTGCCCAACTGCTCAGTTTGAACGAAGAGGAAATCGTAATGTTTAATTGATAATCATTCTCATTGCATATATAATTAACCCAAAGTAAGAGGAAGCAGGGATGAGCATGGAGCGAAGCAATGGACTGAAAGAAGCAGAAACGATTGATGCCCATAAGACGCTTACATGTGAAGGGGTAGATTATAATTACCGTTTTAATGGGGCTCATTTTGAGATTAAACCCCCAGTCGAAATAGGGGAAGGCAGTTGCCGCAGCCTGCTTAGCCATGGGTATATCCAGATGACAGATTTTAATCTCCGGTTTAATCGGGATATCGAAGCAAAGGGCAATTTTAGCACTCCGCGTACGGAGCTGGCTTTCTGCATAGGGCATGGCATTGAGTGGGGGACTTCGCTGAAATCGGACTATTTTATTATAGATACGGGAGAAATTGCGCTGTTTCATGGCGGGGTAAGAAGTGAAAACTGCACATACCTGAGTGGGGCGGGGTACCGATTCATCAGCATAGATATGAGCCCGGCACAATTTGAGCGGATGACCAGTGGTCTGACCGAAGATACACGGCTTCGCATTGGAGCTGGTGCGGGTTTGTTTTTTGGAAAAAATAACATCACACCATCCATCCGCTTCATTCTGTCGCAGATTGCGGATTGTTCCTATAGCCATGGCATGCGTGAACTTTATCTGGAGGGCAAAATGCTGGAGCTAATGGCTGTCTATCTCAATGAATCTTTATATGAAGCAGAGCGGATTCCGTGCTCGGTCAAGCTGTCCAGAGAGGATATGGAGAGCCTGCGGCTCGCTAAGGAGATTTTGCAGCGTGATTATTTGCACCCGCCAACGCTTGCAGGCCTTTCTCGCATTATATGCCTCAATGAGTTTAAGCTGAAAAAGGGCTTTAAGGAAATGTTTGGTTATACCGTGCATGCTTACGTTATCGAACAACGGATGCAGAGAGCGCAGCAGCTGCTGGAACAAGGGAGTATGACTGTAAGTGAAGCAGCCTCCAGGGTTGGATACGGTAATGTGAGTCATTTCTCGGCAGCCTTCCGCAAAAAGTTCGGTGTGCGTCCAGGAGAATATCTGATCAGCGGCAGGCAGCGTCTCTTCGGTATTAAGTTGTAAGTCCGTATCCTCCTGCACAGATGCTCCTGTTTTGGTTAATTATAATCCCTTAAACGGTAGCAATCGTGAACAACGTTCCTATACACTAGTGCACAGAGAATCATTCTCAGTGCACTTTTTTTTGTGCGTAATTACCAAGAGTGGGGGAACAGCTGTGAGTAAAACCAAAACCGGCATGCCAAGGCTGCTGGAGATCGCCGGAGAGAAGCGAGGTTTGCTGCTCTTGTCCGGAATATTGTCATCTGTCAGCGCTGTATTAATGCTGATTCCGTTTTTGTCTGTTTATTTCATTTTGGCAGAGCTGCTGCGCCATGCTTCATCGCCTGGACAGGTCGACGGTGCGTATATGATCCACTGGGGGTGGATTGCACTTGGAGGGTTAATCGGAGGGCTGGTGACTTCGTATTGTGGTATTATGTGCTCGCATATTGCGGCTTTTCGAATTCAATATAATTTGCGTGTGCGAATGACCGAGCATTTGGGCAGATTGCCGCTCGGTTTCCTGAATGGGACATCAACTGGCGTGGTCAAGAAAACGCTAGAGCAGAATGTCGACAAGGTGGAAAATTTCGTAGCGCATCAGCTTCCCGATTTAGTCAGCGTGCTGGCTTCTACGGTGCTGATGATCGTGGCGATGTTTTGGCTTAGTCCGCCGTTGGCGGTAGCTTGCCTGCTGCCGATAATTATAGGATTAGGTGTGCAGTCAGCGCTTATGATGAGCAGCAGAGGCAAGGCCAGTGTGAAGCAGTATCATGATTCGTTGGAGCAGATCAATACTTCGGCGGTGCAGTATGTACGGGGGATGCCGGCGGTTAAGGTGTTCGGGCAGACGGTGCATTCTTTCAGAAAGTTCTACAGTGATATGACCAGCTACTGCGATTATTGTCTGGAGTATACGGACCGTTATCAAACAGGTTATATCTTATTCAAAACATTGCTGGCGTCACCGTTTACCTTTATTTTGCCGGTGGGCATCTTCATGCTAAGCGGTCGACCGGATTCCATGTCTTTTGCGCTTGTGCTGCTGTTCTTTCTAATTATGGCGCCCGGCGTTTCATCTCCGCTCTACAAGCTACTTCTGCTGGCTTCAAGCACTCGGGATATTGGCGAAGGCGTGGAGCGGATGGACCGTCTCTTGGCACAGCAGCCTGTACCAGAAATAGCAGAACCGCTATCCCCGCATACTTTTGACGTTGAATTTGTGGATGTAACCTTCTCCTACAGTGAAGATGCAGGGACTGCAGCGGCGCTCAGCGAAGTCTCATTCCGTGCGGAACAAGGGAAGGTTACAGCGCTGGTAGGGCCGTCAGGTTCGGGAAAATCGACGGTGGCCAGCTTGGTGCCGCGGTTCTGGGACCCGCAAGTGGGTGCGATCCGTATCGGTGGAGTCGATATTCGCCATATGGCAATCCATGAATTAATGAATACAGTTGCTTTTGTATTTCAGGAAACCTTCCTGTTCTATGACACTTTGTATGAGAATATTGCTGTCGGCAAACCGGGAGCGACTCTGGAGGAAGTCCAGGCTGCAGCCAGAGCGGCACAATGCGACGAGTTCATTACTCGGCTGCCGCAGGGATACGATACGTTAATTGGTGAAGGCGGTGTCTATCTCTCGGGTGGTGAGGAGCAGCGCATTGCGGTAGCTCGGGCTATTCTCAAAAATGCACCAGTGCTCGTGCTCGACGAAGCGACTGCTTTTGCCGACCCGGAAAATGAGTTTCATATGCAGTTAGCACTTACGGAGCTTATGCGCGGCAAGACGGTTATTGTAATTGCTCACCGACTCTCCTCTATACGTGAAGCTGCACAAATTCTGGTGCTGAGGGATGGAGAAATCGTGGAACGTGGAGAGCACGCAGGTTTGATTGAGGCGGACGGGCTTTACGCCAAAATGTGGCATGCCTACAGTGACGCCGGAGATTGGCATATGGAAAAAGGAGGGGATCAGCTATGAAGGTATTGCATAATATTACTGCCGGCAAACCGCAGCAGTTGCTGAAGCCTGTACTTTTTTCCTTGCTGGCTAATCTAGTTAGTGTGCTTCCGTTCGCGCTTGTAATTGAGGCGGTGCGGTTGATTTTTGCTCCTTATATTACTGTGGGCGCAGAACTTCAGACAGAACGCCTTTGGTGGATCTGCGCAGGGCTTGTCGCCGTCATGGTGCTGATGTTCCTGAGTGAGATTCCCGCCTATCGCACCGCTTACCGCGGGGCATACAATGTTGCTGCACAGGGACGTGCGGAATTAGCAGAACATCTGCGGAAGCTTCCGCTGGGTTACCTGACTCGCCGGGACCCAGGTGATTTAGCCAATATGATGATGGGCGATTTCACGCTCGTTGAGACGGGCATTTCACATCTGCTGCCACAGCTTGCGGGGGCTTTTGTACTGCCGATATTTGCACTTGCTGGTTTACTGTTTCTGGACTGGCGGATGGCGATTTCCATGTTCGTAGCGCTGCCGGTTGCTCTTCTGATCATGTATATATCGGGCAAGCTGCGGCGGAGACTCGGAGCGGATCATATGAAGGCCAAGCTGAACGCTGCGAACCGATTGCAAGAATACTTGAACGGCATACGGGTGATGAAGGCCTATAATCTGACGGGAGAACGATTTGTCCGTCTGGATAACTCTTTTAAAACTTTGATGAAGGAAAGTGTGAAGCTGGAAGGGATGTTCGGTCCGGTTATTCTAACCGCTATGGCTCTTCTCCGTGCGGGGCTGACCTTAATGATATACGTAGGTGTTCATCTATTATTAGGCGGGGAGCTCGGTATTTTGCAGTTGGCAGTATTCCTTATTGTCGGCACACGAATCTATGATCCATTGACCACGGCGCTAGCCAATTATGCCGAATTCCGCTACAACGAACAAGCGGGTGAACGTATAGTAGACCTGCTGCGCCAGCCGGTAATGACAGGTGCTACGAGTCCTCTTCCTAAAAGCAGCACCATTAGGTTTGACAATGTAACCTTCAGCTATGGAGGAGAGCCTGTTCTCAAAAATTTAAGTCTGGAAATGCCGCAAGGTTCACTGACTGCAATTGTGGGTCCGTCAGGCAGCGGCAAGAGTACAGTGCTGCGCCTGATCTCACGTTTCTATGATCCTGAAAAAGGGAGTGTTCTGCTAGGTGGGCGCAACATCAAGGAGATTGATCCAGAACATCTGCTAGGATCCGTATCGGTGGTGTTTCAGGATGTGTACCTGTTTCAAGATACCATTGGGAACAATATTGCTTTTGGGCGGCCGGGGGCGTCGCAGCGGGATATTCAGCAGGCAGCGGAAATGGCTCACTGCCATGGTTTCATCATGAAATTACCGCTTGGTTATGATACGCCGGTAGGCGAAGGCGGAAGCACGCTCTCCGGAGGGGAGAAGCAGCGGATCTCCATTGCCCGTGCGATTCTCAAGAACGCTCCAATTGTGCTGTTGGATGAAGCTACTGCATCGCTTGACCCGCAGAATGAGGCCGAAATCCAGAAAGGAATTGATGCGTTGATTACGGGCAGGACCGTCATTGTTATCGCTCACCGGCTGAAAACCATACGCGGTGCGGACAACATTATCGTACTGGAAGACGGTCAGCTGGTAGAGCAGGGACGACATGATGCCTTACTGCTGCGCGGCGGATTGTACGACCGGCTCTGGAAGCTGCAACAGCAGTCCGTTGGATTCCGCATCACATCTTAGGCAATGCTCAGCACATTTTAGGAGGGAAACGTATGCCTATAACAAAGGATGAATCCACTTGGCCGATCATAAGCCTTAGTTTGGGGGAGGCGTTTGATCAGGAGACAGTAGAAGAATATATCGCTTATTGGGAAGAGCTGCTCGCGCGCCGATCTGCCTTCGGCCTGCTGATGGTGCATTCCGCAGAGAAAAACACACGTCCAGAGCGTGCGGTCACACAGCTGTATATGAACTGGTGCAAGATGAACAAGCGGGAAATCGCCCAATATTGTTCAGGCATCGCGGTCGTAATGCAGAATGCTAAGTTGCTTGCTGTCTACAAGCCAGTTACAGCGTTGTCCACTAAAAGAACCTACGGCTGCCCCGGAGGTGCTTTCTCCGGAGAGGCTGAGGCGATAAGGTGGCTGGAGGAGCAGTTGGCTAAGGCACCCTCGGGTACGAAAACCTAATATAGCTGCCCATAATTTGGGGATACACATTTAAGCTTTCTTCACCCTTTAGGGTGGGGAAGGCTTTTTTTGTCTAGAAAGATAAGAATCCGCCAACCCCTCACAACCAACGTGTCAGAGTAAGCTTTTTAAATATAAACGGGGTGTGTTGGATGAAGATAAATAATAATTATTTGAAAGAACAATTAAAACATGTATATTGGCTAAATGGTGGACCTTGTGCTGGAAAGACTACTATGACCAAGAAGTTTGTAGAGGAATTAGGTTTTCAAACATTAGGGGATGATCTCTTAAAATATAGACCATTCTCTAGCCCTATGGAATATCCTGCCCTTCAATTCCCTAATCCTAGTTTAGATTGGAATAAGTGGTTTAATAAACCTGTAGATGAACATTGCCAATGGTTATTTCAAGTGGTCGAAGAGATACCGTTTATCCCGGAAAAGAGAATGATATGTTTTTATACGTCCGATGCGGAGATAGAGAGATTATATTACTTTAGAGAAGACCATAAGATGATTCTGGACTGCATTAACGCTTATACGTTAAATCCAGAAGAAACAATTAAACACAGTAATAAATCTATGATTAAGTTCTCCAATGAAATAAAGAGCGCTTGCACTAAGCTGGGCATCAAAACCATAGAAAGAACACTAAATATGAGCGTAGAAGAACAATTTAGGTTAGTTCGTGAACATTTTAAAATGTAGGGATGACTGTAAGGTATACCTACTCAAAGAAACCATTCCTTTGTCAGGTATGGTTTTTTTAATACCTAGAAAAGTACACAGGTGTGCCCGTATAATAAATAGGAGTAAGTAATTGGAAGTAGACTGATGATGAGGGGAGAGAAGACATGTTTTTCTTTAAGAAAAATAAAGGCATCACAAAAGAGGAACTGCAGGCCCTGGTTGAAGGCTTGGAGCAGGCTTATATGGATAAGGATGAAGAAGGTTTGAGCAAAAGATTTCATCCAGATAAGAGGGGAATGTCCTTTTTAAATCACTTTCAATTAATGATGACATTTCAAATCTATAATATAAAATCTGAAATTCTCGAATTTGAATTGCTGTCAATGGATGCTACTAAAGCAGTCTTTACATACACTCGGAAGCATATTCATACCTGTATCAACCCCGCCGATGAACGTGAGGAAAAAAGAAATCAAATTATCAGTTATTACGTTGAGGCTGTGAAGGAGAATGGTTCAATTTGGATTACGAGGTACAGCCCTTATAGCACGATTTTTGTAGATAAGAAGGGTGATTTCCTTAGTGGTGTGGATGCGGTCATTCCTCCTGGAGAAGAGATCAATTCAGGCATTGCGCGATTCATCCCGTATTTTCAGCTTAATAGCTATGTACCTGCAACATTCCATGTCTACAGTAACAGTCAATTTATCGGATATTATCCGCTAGGAGAATGCCATCGGTACGAACCTTCGCATACGTTCACGATTAATTATTTTGATAAGATAGAGGCATCTTCTGTAGAGAAGCATACAGCGGATTATATCTCCCAAGAGACCTTATTGACCGCTCAAGTATTGCATCAGACTGATAATAGCTCTGTAGTTGAGACGCAGTTGATGAACAATAATGTATTAGAGCATGAACTTGTTACCAGCCTGCTTACGAAGGATGGGTTCTATATGATTAGATTTCTGTATGACAAAGGGGAGCCGATACCGCCACAGGAACGAGAAAAGTGGAAGCGTGAGATGGTCACTTTAATAGAAAAAGAGCACAGCAGTTAACACAGAAACTTGCAGTTACAGACAGCACGCGAACTGTATCCTAAGTAACGATAAGTTTTTTTGGGAATAATGAGAGAAAAGGAAAGATGGAAATGTCCTATATCGTTGATTTTAAAAATGTGTCTACGGTTGGTTTAGAGTCTTCTCCTGTAGTAGATGCGCTTGCTGGTTTGCGTGCTAATGAGGCCCGTTACTTTATGAGCAAATACAAGCATGAATTTACGGTTGTACAAGCCAGCGAAAGCCAGGAGACCCTTGATTATGTGAACCGAATTTTAAAAGAAGAACGTGATATTGAGTTTGCGGCCAATCCTTTAGAAACGTCGCGTTTTGAAGTGGAAAATATTAAATTTGCTTATGTCTTTTATGAGGATGGTCTTGCAGTCAACGTTATGTATACGGTTGATGACCCTAAGAAGCGTGCTGTTGGTTTTAAGCTTTCTGAGGGGATGGAGATCCCAAAGGAGCTAGAAGAGAAGTTTAAGTTTGCTAGGCAGAAGTCCAAGCTAGCTGGAACAATTCGGGGTTCGTTTTTTGTAATTAAAGGAGAGTATTAAGGTAAGCAAAATTGCAACTTAATCAATGAGAGGGCCATCCTATAAAAGGATGGCCCTAAATCTTTTCGGTATAGATAAATTGCGTAGGTTATCTATGGGAATGACTCACATTCAAGAGGCCGAATTTATTATATAGAGCAACGAAAACTGGAGTAGCCAGCGTGCTTCACAATTATTTTGTATGAGTAGCTGAGATGCTGAAATGTACGGTATAAATCCCGTAGAAAAGAGCTGAGGTGGCTGGAATAGTGAAATGTACAGGATAAATCCCTTACAAATGAGTTGAGGTGGCTGAGATGCTGGAATGTACGGTATAAATCCCGTAGAAAAGAGCTGAGGTAGCTGGAATAGTGAAATGTACGGTATAAATCCCGTACAAATGAGTTGAGGTGGTTGAGATGCTGGAATGTACGGTATAAATCCCGTAGAAAAGAGCTGAGGTAGCTGGAATAGTGAAATGTACGGTATAAATCCCGTACAAATGAGTTGAGGTGGCTGGAATAGTGAAATGTACGGTATAAATCCCGTAGAAAAGAGCTGGAGTAGCTAGTATGCTGGAATGTACGGTATAAATCCCGTACAAATGAGTTGAGGTGGCTGGGACGGTGAAATGTACGGTATAAATCCCGTAGAAAAGAGCTGAGGAGGCTGGAATAGTGAAATGTACGGTATAAATCCCGTAGAAAAGAGCTGAGGTGGCTGGAATAGTGGAATGTACGGTATAAATCCCGTAGAAAAGAGCTGAGGTGGCTGGAATAGTGAAATGTACGGTATAAATCCCGTAGAAAAGAGCTGGAGTAGCTAGTATGCTGGAATGTACGGTATAAATCCCGTACAAATGAGTTGAGGTGGTTGAGATGCTGGAATGTACGGTATAAATCCCGTAGAAAAGAGCTGAAGTGGCTGGGACGGTGAAATGTACGGGATAAATCCCGCAGATAAGAGCTGAGGTGGCTTGGCTATATCGACTTGGTTGGAGACTCTCCGGGGGCATCAGATTTGATCCATTCAAATGTGTTCGACAAGCCACCTATCATTTGACAAAACGTGGAAGATGTTGGATGCGGTCAAAAACAATCGAATTATTGAGATTGATATGGAAAAATATTTTGCAGCAGATTCATACTCCTCCTTGTTACAAGCTGAAGATATTGCCGACAAATTATCGAAGCTGGCTTCATCAAAATAACCTTATTGGATTGAACCTACCTGAAGTCATTTAAATAAAAAGACGAAGCCTATTATGGCTTCGTCTTTTGTAGTTTTGCATGCCCTTTTCATCCTAGAAAATAAGGTCCCTGTTACAAATGAACTATTGGACCGAAAGTACAGTCTCCAGCTCAGGGATATATTCCTTGACCATATTGTTGTCTTCCCACAGTCCTTTAGTCCCAGCTGGGGCTTGACCTTCGGAAACGACTAAGTACGGTTTGATGGTTACGGTACTCGGTATAGTCTTGAAGGGTTCAAAATGGACATTATAAGATTCGCTTACGGGGTGAGCACCGACAGGCTTCAGTTGAACGCCACGTTCATCCACAATGTCAAATTGAAGAGCGATGACGCCCCCGTTAGCACCCTTATATTTCGAAGGGATAGAAGCGAGCATTTCTTCTACGCTCTGGCCCGGTTTGGTTTTGTACTCAATGGATACCTGCGTTGTGATTGGGGTGATTTCTACCTTACTGATCTGCAAGTTAATGTTATCGTGATGCTTGGTCTCCTCTGAAGTTAGGGCGGTAACAGGCGTTGATGTGGTAACAGGCAGAACGAATTCGAACGGGACATCGTAACCCTTTAACGTTACATTTACAGTCAAGTCAAACTGATCAGGGAACTGGACAGTCTGTGTTGTTGTGCTCGGCTCATAATAAGTGTTCAAAACCTGAACCATTATGCTGGAAGCAGTCTCACCATCCATGTGTTCGTAACTCCAGAGCAGAGGTTGGCCTTTATAGAGAACCTCAAACTTATCCACCGCCCCTTTATTGGCATCGGAAGGCGGCGAATTGGGCTCCGAAGCCAGACGGTTTCCAGGAGTGGTTATGTTCATAAGAATTCGGGTTCCGTCAAATAACAACGTTGGGATATTCATGGTCACCTCGCTATGGGTCACGCTTTGGTTTACGTTTGTGATGAAATCCTCGGCTTGTTGAACACCGGGATCTAAGTTTTTTTCGCCCCATAATGAATAGATTTGTCCCAGAACCGGAATTTGCTTGAGTGCATCAGCTATTGCGGGCGATACAAAGCCGGAAACAAGGAGTGTAACTCCCAGGATTGCAGCGGCTGCAGTGGAAACCCACCATTTATTAAAAGTTCTTGATACATCTATCTTTCTCTGAATGGGGGAAAAAGAATTATCGGTCTCCCTGATGATTTGGTAAGTCTCATTCAGCTTGGAGCGGGCAATATCCGATAACTGATCGGGAAGTAGGCTTTGGCAGTTTTTTAATTGTTCTTCTAACTTAGTGTTTACCATGTCGCAACTCCATTTCTTGATTGAATTGAGATGAATGCTTTAGCTTTTTGCGGGCGCGATGCAGCCGGGTCTTCACGGCAACCGTAGAAATTTCGAGAATGTCGGAAATTTGACGGATCGGCATGTCCTGTAGGTAATGAAGGTGAATGACAATCCGGAGGTTCTCCTCAAGATGTTGAACGGCATCCCATAATTCGATTTTCTCATAATCCTTGGAAGTGGAAGGGACTTCGGGAAGCTCTCCATAAGGGAGGGCTCTTGCGTTGTTTTTGAGCATTTTATTGCATTCATTAATCAGAATCCGGAAGATCCACGTTTTGAAAAAAGCGGGCTCTCTGAGTGTATGGATGTTCTTAAAGGCTTTTAGCATCGTCTCCTGCAGGGCATCTGCACAATCTTCTTCTTTGTTGACGATGGACCTTGCAGTTCTGTATAAAGGTAACTCTATCTCCTGCATCAACTTCACGAATGCTTCAGGGTCCCCAGCTTTGGCTTTGACGACAATAGGATCTATATGCAAAGATTTACCTGCTTTCTTGACTAGAAGTCTTAGGATGTTCGTAACGTTACTTAAATATTAGATCGGGTAGGTAGCTAGAAGGTTACCACAAACATGATTCCATTCTCCGCATCTCGCAAAGGATGAAGATTACTTTTGCTGTCTGTAGCTAGTAGCAGGGTATCCTTCGCATAATGGGAAGGCATTTCACGGTGCTCTTCCGAACGATTAATGTGTAACTGAGCTAGCAAGGTGAGAAATTGGTTTTTTTCACAAAAAAATCGCCGTTCGAATTCCCTGTCGGGAATCGGACGGCGATTTTCATAAGCTAATTAATCAATCAATCAATCCATCAATCAATGATATAAATGACCCATTTCCCTTGATCGTTTGGCCGAATCGCGTATAGCATTTTTACATTTTCAACTGTCTCTTCTGCTATATCCAAGCGTTGTCCGATTACCGTTATATTCACCTGATGTTCGTTGGGTAACATGGAATCAATGCTTTCGATGTCTGTGAATTTGTACTGATATTGTTCGTCATAATAAGGCTCCATAGCCTCTGCTAGTTTTTTGTTTACGAACCCGGATTGATAAATTGTGTGGTCATGCTCAACTAAAGCAGTTAGGTTTTTTTCCAGCACTTCAAGTGCGGGGAGATCATTCTCTGTCAATTGATCTGCATATGATTTCAGATTTATCAACAATTCTGCCTTAAAGCTGGTTTCATTTGGCTGCTTGGGTTCTGTGATTTGCGGCTTCTGCGTATTAATCGCTGGACTTTGGGTTGGCGTATTTGCTCCTGTGCTCGGCTCCTGGTTTGGTTTAACGTCCCCTGCACATGCTGCCAGAAAGATTAAAGACATCAACATGAGCATTCTTGCAATAGTTTTTAACATCTAACTCCACCTTTTTGAGGATATGTTAGTTAGTCGCGAGAAAATATGGAGAAGTTACAAGGGCTGAATGAAGCCCCAAAAAAGCAGATTAAACCGTTAGTTTTTGTGTATCTACAGAGTCACGTCCGCTTACCGCAAGCATGATTGTAGAAATAATGACGAGTATGAAACAGAGCACAAATGAATACCGGTACCCAACAACACTAGCTAATAACCCGCCAACAAGACTGCCAATCAGTCTGCCGATCGTGGATGAATTAGAGTAGAGCGTGGATGCATACCCAGGCATGTTTGGAAGCAGATCCTGAATGTAGCTAATGCCAATCGCTGAAATAACGGCAACAAAAAAGGCAAGCAAAATTTGGGCTGCAAGCATTTGCCACATCGCGCCTGAAGTAATGACAACGAGATAATAAGCTCCTCCGAAAATGGCTCCGCACATCATCAGGATGCGGTTACTGTATTTCGCACTAAGTAGTCCCAGCATGATCATAAAAGGAATTTCCAGCGCAGCACAAATACTGCTGACTAAACCGACATCGCTTGTTGTTCCCCCTAGATTGTTGGTGATAAAGAGGGCAGTATTGATGCTACTCGTCCAGTGGGCTACATACATGAGTATCATAATCAGAAAAGGAAGCAGAACATTACGGTTCTGACCCAACCGGAAACTTTTTACTTTTACTTCTGCAGTACTGCTTTTCACTTCTGTATTTGATTTCAGGAATAGTGAAATAAGTAAGGCAACCAGCAGGAATACTCCGATGGTGCCCGAGAAAATCCCCTTAAACCCAACAGCAGCAATTAGCAGAGTACCGATTAAAGGACCTGTAATAAAGCCGAGAGAGAAAGCAGAACGCAAGGTAGAATTTGCAAACGCAGTATCTGTAAAATCGCTCTTATTCACTGCTTCTCTAGCTATGGCGAACAATTGAGGCATCCCTGGTGCACCGAGTGCGGTGAACACAATCATGTAAATGAATAAGATCGTAAAATCCCCAATGAGCAAGTATCCGCTATAAGCAAGGGCATTACAGAGCGTGGAGACAAGGTAAATGTTTCTTCGATTTAAGCCAAGGTCAGAGCGTCTCCCGATTAGTGTACTGATCCATATTCCGGCAATTAACGTGGTGGCCAGAAAAACACCAAACAGCCCGACAGATACTCCAAGCTGTTCCGTAAAATAAATGGATAAAAAGGGTGCGCTGAGTGAAATCCCCATCCCCTGCAGTAACATACATAAAAAGAGTAAGCCATAAGAGGGAATCGAAAATAGTGCAGTTAGTCGTTTGAACATGTTGTGAAAGTACTCCTCTATATTTGTTTAGATATTTCATAAAAAAAAGCCGTTGAAATTGATTCCAACGGCTTTTTGTATGCTTGTTTTTTTCAAGACCTTATTCAACATCATAATTGATCGGAAAGAATAAGTCTATACTTTCGGCTGGATTTTATTTACTATTGTGAAGTCGGCAAAACCTAATAAATGGAGTGTTGTTAATGGACGTTACTTGTCATCTCGATAAGGCTGACTTACAGGATTATATTAGTAGGGTTTTTGGCAGCAGTTATTTCGTTGCTCGTGTTTCGCGCATGCATGGCGGTGCACAAAAGGTGGTCTACAAGATTGAGTGCAGTAATGGATTTTCCTGCGTTTTGTATGTGTGGGATCTTTCGATGAATTATTTTAAAGAAGAAAAAGCAAATGAAGATATAAATGAACAATCCTATGGAAGTCATTTATTCGAATTAAATAACAGGTACTTAACACAACATGGAGTTCAGACCCCTGCTCTTTATGATCTGAATAAGGAAAGAGATCGTTACTCTTTCGATTATGCTCTAGTTGAATATATAGATGGAAGAATGGCAGAAACCTATTTTTATCATCCCGATTCACGTGTTCAAGATAAAGTTTTTCAGCGTGTGGGGGAAATGCTTACTGCTATGCATACCAACGAGAGGCATGTTTTTGGGAAAGCAAATGCTAACGAGAGCAGCATGAGCGAATGTCATTTATTACAAATGGAAAATGCGAAAGTGCAGCTAGCCTATGCCTCCCAACATATTGAGAAGATCAGGTCTAATCAAAGCAAACTGCTCGATAAGTTGTACGAGCTTGAATCAAAAATTCAACCCAGACAGCAATATGGGTTTATTCACGGGGAGCTGGGACCTGACCATGTTATGGTTAATGATAAACTGGAGCCCTTTCTGATAGATATTGAAGGGGCAATGTACTATGACATTGAGCATGAGCATAGTTTTTTACAGATGAGATTTGGGGATTTCTATCGGTACTTAAAGAACGATGCTCTGGATCATGATAGGCTGTTATTTTATCAATTCCACCATCATGTCTCCTTAACTTCAGGTGGATTAAAGCTGCTGCATAGAGGATTTCCTGACCAACAATTCGCCCAAGGCCTAGCTGATTATCAATCGGAACGCGCGCTGAGGTTTATCGAAGGATGAACTAAACAAGGCGTTTGGATTGATAACCTACTGCCATGTCCTCGAAAGTAACCTATTAGCCTTCTTCACCCTTTAGGGTGGGGGAGGTTTTTTCGTTATACAACTACAAGGCATAATAAAAGACCGCATCCACTGGAATTGCTTCCGGATCTGGCGGTCTGATGTCTTCGTTATGAATCAATCTTTATCTGAAAGGGTTAGTTAATGAAATTTAACGGTCTTGATTCGAGCCTCTTCTTCATAGCTAAGTGGTTTCGGAGATTGCGGAGTGTGCAGATGACGCTCCACGGAGTACTCCATTTTCCGGTAGTCCTCATTACCTGTATTCAATGTTGGATTCCAGTTTTCTGTCACCCAATTTTTAAGTTCCTTAAGTCCTGCTAGCATTTCCTCCAGCCTCCTTTGGCGAAGAAACAAAATAGATTTTGTAGTTATTTGTTTACGCTTTCATTATAATCCTAAACTCCATTTTTTAAAAGGTGTGTCCGTCTGAAAAACACAGATTATTCAGTGAACATTGTGTGTTATTTAGGTTTTGTGCTTCATCTGGAGAGAAGTGTCTCCCTGTAGGAGACATTTTTAGTGAAGCTGAAAGGATACTCATTAGTACCCCTTTTTTATATTATTTTACATCCGTATATCCAACAAATACTGCCCGGAAGAAATAAATTTAGGGTGGAATATTTGCAGGATTATTTTCTAATGAATATGGAAAAATAAATGATTATTAGCTGCGAGTTATACTGAAAACCATTATTGTGCTAATCATAAATAAGATTGGTGGAAATAAATTTTATTTTTCTAAAAATAGAGAAAATAATTTACAAAACCAAAATATAATGATATTTTGTTTATGTAGAAAAGAAACCGCTCACAACTTAAGGGGGATTAACAATGACACTCACAAAGTTCCACGGAATTATACCTGCCTTTTATGCCTGCTATGACGATCAAGGAAACATTTCGGAATCCCGGACGCATGCTTTATGTGATTACTTATTTGAAAAAGGAGTTCAAGGTGTATATGTGGGAGGCAGCTCAGGAGAATGTATTTACCAGAGTCTCGACGAACGCAAAGCGGTACTAAGCTACGTAGCTAGTAACCTGAAAGGTAAAATGACACTGATTGCCCACGTGGGTGCCCCTTCCACTAGAGATAGTATTGAGTTAGCGAAACATGCTGCAACCTTAGGGTATGATGCATTATCCGCAATCCCGCCTATATATTTCAAATTACCTGATAGTGCAGTCTATAAATATTGGAGCGAGATTATGGAGGCAACCCCTCTTAGCTTCATTATCTACAACATTCCTCAGACTACTGGATATACACTGACTCCTTCCCTATTTGAGAAGCTGCTTGCGAACAAAAAGGTGATTGGTGTGAAGAACTCCTCCATGCCGACTATGGATATTGAAAGATTCAAAAGAGTGGGTGGAAAAGATGTAGTGGTATTTAATGGACCAGATGAACAATATGTTGCGGGAAGAATCATGGGAGCGGATGCGGGAATCGGTGGAACCTATGCGGTTATGCCTGAGCTGTTCCTCCAAGCAAATGAATTTGTTAAGGCTGGTAAGTTCGAAGAAGCTGGACAAATTCAAAGCGATATCAACGATATTATCATCGCCCTTTGTTCGCTGAAAGGTGCCATGTATGCCGGAATAAAAGAGCTTCTAAAATTAAGAGGCGTAAACATTGGCAGCGTAAGAGCACCGCTTGAGGCAGTAGCCGTTGAGGATGCTGGTCCGATCGCAGACATTATGAAATTGATTGATCAAGCTATTGAAAGATATTGCGGTTAAGATAATGAAGAAATCCATCGTATGCTTTGGCGATTCTAATACTTGGGGCTACGACGCAGAGACAGACCGCAGATTTAAGGATGATATTCGTTGGACGGGAATTCTTCATACAGAATTGGGTGACGCCTACCGAATGATCGAAGAAGGGCTTCCCGGCAGAACAAGTGTCAGTGAGGACCCTCTATTTGAAGGACTTTCTGGAATCTCCTATATCTATCCCTGCCTGATGTCACATTCGCCATTAGACTTGGTTGTGATCATGCTTGGGACCAATGATACAAAAGAAAGGTTTGGACTAACTTCTTATAACATCGCACAAGGTATTGTTAGGTTGGCTCTTAAAGCTAAAGATAGCGGTGCAGGACCCGAGGGGAAGGCTCCAGAGGTTCTAGTAATCGCGCCCCCTCCGATTGGAGCAGAGTATATTCATACCCCTATTGGCAAACCAATGGGTAGCGGATGTAGTGAGAAGTCTATGGAGCTCGCTGAGCATCTTGCAGCTTTACTAACGGAAACTGGCATCCACTTTATAGACTCCAGAGATCATGTATCGATGAATGAAATTGATTATATGCATCTTGATCCGCAAGGACATCGCAGCATGGCCGATTTAGTGCAATACCATGCCAAACGGATTTTAAATTAAGGGTTCTATACTTTCGAAGCAAGTTTTGTACGAAGTGATTCAAAGAAGATAATGCTTACAAAACTTTAAGCGTATGCTTTCGAAGCGAGTTTTGTACGAAGCGATTCAGAGAAGATAATGCTCACAAAACTTTTAGGGAGGTTTATAAATGAAGAAAAAACGTTTACTCTCGACAATGGTTGCGCTAATGGTGATTATTTCTTTAATTTCAGGTTGCTCAGGTAACAATGCTGCTAGCTCTAATACATCCGATAATTCTTCTGCATCTGGGAAGGAAAAAGTGGGGATCAGAGTATGGCTGACTCCACAGTGGAAGGGTGTTGTGGATGCCACGGAGGCAGGCGCGGACTATGATAGCTTCCTAAAGCACGCCGCTGAGAAATTCAAAGCACAATATGATAAATATGATGCGGATATTCAAATAGAGGTCATTGCTGGAGATCAGCGCGATCAATTGCTTAACGTTAACTTAAGCGGAGGAACACCTCCAGATGTGTTCTTTGAGAGTGTATTCCCGATGGGGGATTACGTTCACCGTGGAGCATTGGTTCCTTTGACCGACATCATTGATGAAGACGCGAAAAGCGATATTGCTCAAAACTACTGGGACGCTGTAACGTTCGGAGAAGATATTTATTTCTATCCATTCCAGCACAACCCAGGCACCTTGGTTTACAACGCGGACATGTTTAAAGCAGCAGGCTTAGAAAAGTTTGTGGGTGAAGAATCCGAAATCAAAACTTGGAACTTGGATGAATATCAACAAATTCTTGAGGGTCTGAAAAACAATCTGCCGAAGGATAAGTATTCGAATGCATATCCAATGGCATTATTCGCTGTAAATAATCAGGGCGATACATGGAACCTTGCCTATATGAGAATGTTCGGCAATAAGTTCTTTGATGATCAAGGCAACATTGTCCTGAACGATGAGAACGGAGTTAAAGCTGCAACTTGGCTGAAAAACCTATATGACGGCGGATATACAAATCCAGGAGCAGAATCTGTTTCTTCTAATGATGCCAATGCTATGTTCCAAAATCAGCAATTAGCGATCAGTTTCACTAACCCGATTCTGTTTAATGGTACGAAAGCTAATATGGCGGATGGTACGGCAGCGAAATTCGATATGAGACTTGCTAATATTCCGTCGGAAAGCGGCGATCCTCTATCCTTTACTTATGTAGTAGGCGCTAGTGTATTCAAGTCCAAAGATGCTAAGAAGACTGAAGTAGCTAAGGATTTCGTGAAGTTTTTCTCAAGCGATCCTGAGTTAGTTAAATCCTCTAAGAATGGTATTCCTGTAAGAAGTTCTGTAGCCGAAGCACTTAAAGCGGAGAATCCACTGTTTGCAGCTTACGATGCCAATTCTAAATATTTGTTCAACTTCACAGGCAACGTTCCAGGATACAGCCAATTAAGAGAGGTTTTATATCCAGAGCTACAAGCACTTTACATGGGAGCTAAGACACCGGAACAGTTTGTACAAGATTATCAGACAAGTGGCAACAAGGTGATTGAGACCAATAAAGCTGGCTCTGTAATTTTCCAATAATCTAAGACCAGATAAACAATACACGATTGACAGCCTTTAGGGTCTGAAGAGACTCTGGGGCTGTTAATTAGAAAGGTAAACGATATGAAACTACGTAGTAATTACCTAAAAGAGAATATTACAGGTTATCTGTTTATTTTACCTCAGATGATAGTATTCTTAGCCTTTCTTGTCTATCCGATCTTAGAAGGGATGCGGCTGAGTCTATACCAGATTAATTATGACAGTGAGAAATTTGTGGGTTTTGCCAATTACACCACATTGTTTAATGATCCGGTATTTTTTAAGGCTACCATCAACACCGTTGTGTTCGTAATATTTATCGTTCTACTTACAGTGGGGTTTGCATTGTTCGTAGCCTCCGCGGTATTTGATAAAAATGCTAAGTACGTTTCCTTTATTAGAGGAAGTTATTATATCCCGGTAATGGTGTCCATGGTGGTTATGAGTATGGTCTGGAGCTTTTTGCTGAATCCGGCTAATGGACTTATCTCTTATCTATATAAAGACATGGGACTAGGGACGATTAATCTGCTGGGAAATCCAAAGACGGTTCTGCCAGTCGTGATATTTGTAACCTTCGCAACTAACGTGGGCCAGGCAATTATTCTGTATATAGCTGCAATGATTGGTGTCTCGAAAGAGCTTTTTGAAGCAGCCGAAATCGACGGTGCTAGCAGATGGCAAGTGATATCAAAGATCCTGATTCCTTCGGTAGGACCGACAACAACTTATATTACGATTATCAATATTATTGCCGTATTAAAAATCTTTGTAGTTATTCAGTTATTGACCGGTGGCGGACCGAACAATTCCTCCGTAACGCTGATGTACTACCTTTATAATAATGCCTTTAAATATAACCAACTCGGTGTAGCTTCTGCGGTAGGGGTTATCATGTTCGTGATTACATTGATATTGTCTGTGCCACAGCTACGAAGCATGATTAAGGTGAAGTGAGGGGGAATACAACATGTCGAAGATTAAAAACAAGAAAAAGAGAGAGAAGTTTGATGTGATATCGAATGTAATCATTATCCTCTTCGCGCTCCTTAATCTTTTTCCACTATATTGGTTATTCACAAGTTCACTCAAGAACAGCTCGGATGTTGTGAAAATGCCTCCAGACTGGTGGCCCAAATCGATTACATTCTCCAACTATGTGGATGTATTTCAGAACCAGCCGGCTTTAAGATGGACGTTTAATAGTATTTATGTATCAGGTATTTCTACTATTTTGGTTATCGTTGTAGGCTCTATGGCCGCCTATGCGTTCTCAAAGATTAATTTTAAAGGTAAAAATATAATCTTCATTATCTTTATATCAAGCTTGATGATTCCTAAAGAAATTATGATTGTACCCTTATTCCGGATCACCCAACAATTTGGAATGGTAAATAGTTATAACGGTATGATTTGGCCGAACGTGGCGGGTGCATTTGGAGTGTTCCTATTAAAGGGATTCTTCGATTTAACCCCTAATGCCTTAAGAGAAGCCGGGAGAATAGATGGTGCAAATGAATGGAGAATCTTCACACGCATCATGTTGCCTATTGTCAAACCTGGTATTGGAGCCTTATTTATTCTAAATTTCGTGCAAGTCTGGAATGATTACTTGTGGCAGCTGGTTATAGGCCAAGAGAACAAAATGAAAACATTAATGGTTGGTACTGCGACCTTAATGCAGGATTTGAATCCTAATTTCGCTTATAAAATGGCCGGAGCTACCATCGCTGCAATTCCGATGTTGCTAGTGTTCATGTTATTCCAACGGTTCTTCACCAATGGGATTACGGCAGGAGCAGTTAAAGAATAAATAAAAATGTGGAGTGGGTTACTGATGAATACTGAAAATAATGTACTTAAAAAAATAAAACATAAATTAGTCGTCTCCAGTCAAGCCTTACCAGAAGAACCGCTGCATAGCCCGTTTATTATGGGGAGAATGGCTTATGCTGCTTACTTAGGCGGGGCTTCTGGAATTCGGGCAAACAGCGTAGCGGATATTCAAGAAATCAAAAAGCAAGTGAATCTGCCAATCATTGGGATAATCAAAAAGGTGTATGAAGGCTCTGAAGTCTTTATTACACCCACTCAAAAGGAAGTCGATGAGCTGTACCGCGAAGGGGTAGATATCATTGCTATGGATGCTACAGACCGTATTCGCCCGGACGGATCTACTATTTCTGAACTTTTTCCACTTTTAAAAGAGACCTATAAAGATCAACTGTTTATGGCGGATTGTTCTACATTTGCGGAAGCTGCGAAGGCTGTTGAGCTGGGATTTGATCTGATAGGAACTACCTTGAGCGGTTATACAGAGGCTACTAAAGGCCGCAACTTGCCAGATTTTGAATTGGTTCAACAAATCGTCAACAACTTCTCTGTTCCCGTTATAGCTGAAGGTGGGGTTTCCACTCCTGAAGAATTAAAGACCATGTTTGATTTAGGTGTGTATTCAGCAGTGGTTGGCTCTGCGATCACGAGACCGATGGAGATTACGAAACGGTTTGTGAACGCTATTCAGTAGAACGCCAGAGAGGGTAGATGGAAATGAGGATTGTAGCCGTAGATGTTGGCGGTACCAATACCAAGATGTGTATATGCGATAAACAGGGGAATGTACATGACTTCAAGGAGTATGCAACAGAAAGCTACTTGGGGGGACCTCATGTAATCTCAAGAATGCTGGAAAAGATTGCAGAATACGATCATTTTGATGCCATTGCCATAAGCACCGCGGGCCAAGTTAATGCAGAAGAAGGATTTATTGTCTATGCTAACGAAAATATACCTAGATATACTGGAATGAAAATTAAGGATATTGTCACCCATCATTTTCATAAACCTGTTATGGTAGAGAACGATGTGAATTCAGCTGCATTAGGCGAAGCTTATTATGGAGCTGCTCAGAGCTTTAACAATTTCTTATGTCTAACCTTTGGCACAGGCATTGGCGGTGCAATCGTCATTAATCGCCAAATCTACAAAGGGGCTAATGGGGTAGCGGCTGAATTTGGCCATATCTTTACTCACCCATTGTCGGCCACATCCGGAGTAGAAGGACTGCCATATTATGAAAAACACGCTTCAACCACAGCTTTAGTCAAGATGGCTCAACTGGCAGATCCCGAATGCACGGATGGAAAAGCCTTATTTGATAAAATACAGAGCGGAAATGAGCAGCTTGAACGTATTTTAGATCTATGGATTACTGAAGTGGCTGTTGGTTTAGCTTCTATCACGCATATCTTCAATCCATCCGCGATTATTATTGGTGGCGGCGTAATGGAACAAGAAGATTTGGTTCGAAGGGTAGAAGAACGAACGAAGTCTTTGCTTATGGAAAGCTTTGCGGGAGTGAGAATTGTTAAAGCCTCATTAGGGAATAAGGCAGGTCTGCTGGGAGCTTCCTCCTTATTCGTACATTAATTTATTGAAAAGGAGGGGCTTTTTTGCGGACAATCAGTATTTTTTCTTCAATTCATTCTAAATACAATAATTTGACGAATACGGAGAAGAAGGTAGCGGACTACGTACTGGAGAACACGAGAAGTGTAGTCTACATGTCGATTACTGATCTTGCAGATGCATGTGATGTTGGGGAATCAAGTATATTTCGATTTTGCAAATCTTTAAGTTATAAAGGGTATCAAGAGTTCAAGATCGCATTGGCACATAGCATCACTGTGGAGAATGAGATCCCGCAGCTTACCGATCAAATTCTGATGGATGATACGATTGAAGCTGTTGCTTCTAAAGTGCTGACCACGAATGTAAGTGCACTCAACGAGACCTATAATTTAATTGATATACAGAAGATCAGTGAGGCTATTGAGTATTTGATTAATGCAGAACGTGTATTATTTTTCGGTGTGGGCTCTTCTCTAGTCACAGCTATGGAAGCCAAAATTAAATTTATGCGCATTACGAACAAAACGGAATGTTTAATGGATTCACATCTGCAGATGATGTCGGCAGCACTGATGTCTAACCGGGATGTCGCTGTTGTGATTTCTTATTCCGGCTCGACCAAGGATAGCATTGAGGTTGCGAGAAAAGCAAAGGAAAGAGGAGCCAAAGTAATATCCATTACTAGGTTTGAAAAGTCACCGCTAACCTCGTACTCCGATCTGACCCTGCTATGTGGTGCTAATGAAGGACCGCTGCAAGGGGGTTCATTATCTGCAAAGATATCGCAGCTCTATCTGCTTGATATTTTATATGTAGAATATTTCAAGAAGACTAGTGAGCAATCCATAATTAATAAAGAAACAACAGCTTCAGCAGTCAGTGAGAAACTGGTTTAGTACATTAAGATGTGAGGGGAATGGGAAGTTATGATCTTAGGTTCTTTGTCATCTTGGGAAGAGCATATCAAGTATGAGAATCCTGTCATTGTTGAGGCTATCGAGGAATTGAAAGTAATCTTACAACATGATCCTGATCTGGGACGAATCGAAATTCGCGGGAACGAAATGTATGCTTCGATTATGGCTCTTGAGGCAAAATCGCTGGAGGAACAAGTCGCAGAGAAGCATGAGGCCTATATTGATGTGCATTATCTGATCGAAGGTGAAGAAACGATTGGCTGGGCAACCCTGCAAGAAGGGATCGAACCCATTAAGCCTTACGATGCCGAAGGAGAATATGCGCTTTATCCCCCATCAGCAGATGAAATATTGTTATCTTTGAAGCCTGGCATGTTCGCGGTCTTTTTCCCTCATGATGTTCACAGACCGGGTATGGGTCAACCGGGGCAGCAGATTAAAAAAGCTGTCATTAAAATCCACACAAATCTACTAACTCCATAACATTGAGATTGAGGCTGGTAGCGGAACCATTCCGCTGTCAGCTTTTTTTGCGTCGCTTCTATTTACTTATATCTAAATTTATAAATATACAAAATATAAAGATTGGTGGTAAACTTAACATGCCTAAAGCTTTTTTTGTAGAGCTTAAGGATTTTTTTGCATGCACATTTATGAGTGAGCAAAGAATATTACAGAGAATTACACTATAGAAAGAATAATGGAGGCAGGAGAGTTAAATGAAGAATAAAGGTCTAAAGAGAATGTTGTTGTTATCTATGATGGTTGTTGTCATCGCTGCACTTGCAGTCGGCTGTGGTTCGAAAAATTATACAAATACAGAATCGTCAGAGGGAGCTGCTCCAGAGGCTGCAAAAGAAGTTACCTCCTTGTCGCTAGGTTTATTGCCCTCGATTGATGCTATTCCTTTTATCATCGCACATGAACAAGGTTTCGATAAAAACCACGGTGTGGAGCTGGATATCCAAACATTTAAAAGCGCCAAAGATCGGGATGTAGCTTTTCAAGCAGGCAAGCTGGATGGTCTAAGCGCTGACCTGGTTGCGATCTCCATTTACAATGAGGCTGGACTGGATGTGAAGATCGCCAGTACAACTTTTGGAGAGTTTGATTTGCTGACTGGAAATGAATCCATCCAGGATGTGAAGGATTTGAAGGGTAAAACCGTGATTTTGTCCAAAAATACCTCCACACAATATACAGTGGCAATGATGCTGAAACAAGCGGGCCTGACCGAAGATGATATTACAGTCACAGAGGTTCCACAGATTCCGACCCGTTTAGAATTGCTTAAGAATAATAAGGCGGATGCGGCTATTTTGCCGGAACCTTTTGTAACTATGGGCAAAACCTCAGGGTTGCGTGTACTGAGCTCAACGCTAACTGCGGGAGTAAATCCGTTCGTTTTAGCTTTCCCGCAAACTGCAATTGATGCCAAAGCAGAGGCTATCCGCAGTATGTATGCTGCATATGATGAAGCAGTAGCTTATATGAAATCCCATGAGCAATCCGAATATATCGATCTTGTAATCAAAGAAGTAGGATATCCGGAAACATTAAAAGATGAAATCAAGGTACCAGATTATGTACCAGCTTATCAAGTGGATGTGAAGGAAGTAGAGGCCGCATTTGCTTGGGCACGGGAAAAAGGTTTGCTCAGCAAAAATATCTCGGCTGAAGATGTGATTTCTGATGTCCAATTCAAGAAATAAAGGACTCGTTATAAAGGATCTGAAAGTAGAATATAAGAGCGGACAATTGGCCTTGGGTCAGGTAGATTTAACTTTGCCGGAGCACGGGATTTACACCATTATCGGACCCTCCGGCAGCGGGAAATCAACTTTATTACGGGCGATTGCGGGCTTGCTGCCTAGCTATCAGGGACACATTCTTTTTAATGAGAAATCTGTGCATGAGAAAGAAACGTTAATCGGGCTGGTGCCGCAGAACTACGGGCTTCTTCCTTGGAAGACTGTACATGATAATATTCAGATAGCGATGAAGATTACGCATACGGCAAGTTCATCCAAGCAAGAACGGGAGACGCAGATTAAGGAGTGGCTTTCGTCGATGGCGATCTCTGATTTAGCAGAACGTTATCCCTTATCCCTTAGTGGAGGCCAGCAGCAAAGAGTGGCGATTGCCAGAGCTTTTGCCATTTTGCCTACTATTCTGTTGCTGGACGAGCCATTCTCTGCACTCGATGCGATAACAAGGGAAACGCTGCAGGTCCTCTTTTTAGATAACTGGCTGGCTAACCCTACGACTACGTTATTTGTCACTCATGATGTGGAAGAAGCGATTCTGCTGGGGCAAAAGATTATTGTCATGCCTTCCAACAAAGAAACTACACCTGAGATTATTGATAATCAGTTGGTGTTTCATATGAAGCATGAGGATAAGCGGGACAGTGTAGATTTCTTTGAGCAGACTAAGCGGATTAGAAAGGTAATGCAGGAGATATGGTAAACAAACGTCGACTTCATCATCTAGTAAGGCTTCTATTTGTATTTGTTTGTATGAATGTAGTCTGGTATATCGCATTTTTACTTATGAATCATTCGATTTTGCCAAGTCCCTTTGCTGTATATAAAGCGATGTTTCAGTTAGGGGCGCAGGATATTGCTATAAATGTAGGGTATAGCTTGTTCAGAATTTTTGCAGGTGTGGTAATGGCGTTAATTATTGGACTGCTTATAGGTCTTCTAATGGGACGTTCGTTGACCTGGAACAAACTGCTGGACCCTGTGGTTTACTTGACCTATCCGGTTCCCAAAATTGCCCTGCTTCCAGTAGTGATGCTGTTCTTCGGGCTTGGGGAAACGTCCAAAATCCTAATGATCATGCTGATTCTATTGTTTCAGATCATCATCTCTGTAAGGGATGGGGTTAAGGCTATTCCGGACAATACCTATGATGTCTTAACTAGTATAGGTGCCAGCGCTGTGCAGAAGTTCTGGCATGTGACACTGCCGGGTGCATTGTCAGTGATTCTGAGTACGATTCGTATTTCGCTAGGGACAGCGATATCTGTACTGTTTTTTACGGAGATTTATGGAACAGAGCACGGCATGGGCTTTTTCATCATGGATGCGTGGTTAAGATTAGATTATCCGGAGATGTATGCGGGAATTATGTTGTTCAGCTTGGTCGGTTTTATTCTCTTCTTGCTTGTTGATTTTCTTGATTACAAGTTTATGAAGTGGCGGAATTAAATTTAGTTGAGATATAACTATAGCTTTCCTTTGCCCGAGTTTAGGCAAAGGGGAGCTTTTTTTATATGATTTTTTGGTGAGAATAAAATTAATTTTAATTTCATCATTATTTGAATGGAAAAATAAAACAGTAAAATAAATGGAGGGAAAAATGAAAAATAAACTTACTTATGGCTGTAAACCCCCGTTTATTTTAGAGGAATATAAAGATGGTGAGATGAAAAGAGGGAATTTATTTTAAAAAAACTAATAAATCTCTTAATTTCTTGCATATCTATTGGAAATTATATTCATAAAAGTATAAAAAGGTTTAGTTTAATTTATTTACAACCAGATTTTAGTATGGTATTTTATCAATGGAAACGGATTCATTTAGGTTTTACGGAATAATTTTAAGTTTTTACGAATGGAAGGATTTGTTCGCTTCATAAGAAAATGAAAATGCTAATAAAAAGTTGGGGGTAAATATCTTTGAATAAATATGGACGAAAACTATGGCTTACGGTGTTGATTTTCGTGATTGTAGTTGGCGGTCTGACGTATTATTGGGCTTCTAAGGGAGAAAACACCGCGCCACTGTCTCAGTCTAAGGAATCTGCCGTAGAAGCAACGGGTGAAGCGGGAAAGGAAACTGTTCCACCGGCGACAGCAGCTAATACAAGTAGTGGACCCGCGTATACGTTGACCGTGGATACGGAAAATCCGGGAGCTAAGATAAGCCCGATGTTGTACGGAGCCTTTTTCGAAGAGATTAATCATGCGGGAGATGGAGGGCTATATGCAGAGCTGATTTCCAATCGTTCCTTTGAGGATAGTTCGGTCACATTGTTCAATTGGTGGATTGATGAAAAAGGAGGCAGTAAAGGGAAGCTTGCTCTGACCGGCACTAAGCTTTTGAACGATGCTCAGACCCAGGCAATGGCTTTAACAGTATCATCTGCTGCCGAGGGCGGTTCGGTATCTGCTGTGAATAACGGTTACTGGGGGATCGCTTTGACGAAGGATGCCAGTTACAAGTTGTCTTTCTATGCGCGGCCAGAGCCAGGGGACATTATGCCACTGCGTATAACGTTAGAAAGCCCGGATGGCAAAGAGCTATATGCAGAACAGACCGTTGATAAGTTAAAAGAAGGATGGAATCCATATACATACACACTGACTTCTACAGGTACTGTAGCAAACGCACGAATTGTAATCTCTGCTGCAAATGTAGGTACTGTTTATCTCGATATGGTGTCTTTGTTTCCTGAGACTTGGAACAACAGAGAGAATGGACTTCGCATCGATTTGGCTGAAAAGGTAGCTGCGATGAAACCCGCATTCGTTCGTTTTCCGGGGGGATGTTTTGTGGAAGGAAAAACGCCAACAGATGCTTATCAATGGAAGAATACCATTGGACCGATTGAGACGCGTCCCGGTCATAAGGGATATTGGGATTATCGCTCCTCAGATGGGCTGGGCTTCCACGAATATCTGCAATGGGCTGAAGATCTGAAAGCGGAACCATTATATGTAGCTTATATCGGGATTTCACATAACGGAGATCCTATAGCCAAGCAGAATACCGTTCCAGTCAGTGAAATTCAGCCGTGGATACAAGATGCGCTGGACGCCATTGAATATGCAAACGGACCGGTTACTAGCAAATGGGGGGCACAAAGAGCCGCCAATGGTCATCCAGAGCCTTTTAATATGAAATATGTAGAGATTGGTAACGAAAACAATTTCCAGATGAGTGAATATATTAAGCGTTATGGCTTGTTTTATAAGGCAATTAAAGAGCAGTATCCAGAGATTCATCTCATTGCTAATGCGGCAGTTGAAGGAGAACCTATCGAAATGGTTGATGAGCATTACTATGAAACCTCTGAATGGTTCCTCAGCAACTCGAACAGATACGATACTTATGACCGGAGTGGTCCTGAGATTTATGTTGGTGAGTATGCGGTGACCAAGGGTGCCGGAGAAGGCAATCTGAACGCTGCAATCGGCGAGGCCGCTTTTATGATGGGCATGGAACGGAATTCTGATATCGTGAAAATGTCCTCCTATGCTCCATTGTTTGTGAATACGAAGGATCGTACTTGGAACCCGGATGCTATTGTGTTTGATTCATCGACTAGCTACGGAACACCTTCTTATCATGTGCAGCAGATGTTCGGAAGCAATAAGGGGGATATAGTTCTTCCAACCTCACTTGTGGCTCTAGGACAAGAAGAAACCTCCGGTAAGCAATCCATTCAAGGTGGAATTGGTTTGGGGACTTGGGCCACCCAGGTAGAGTACAGCGATGTACGAGTAGCGAAAGGTGATGACGTTCTTTTTGAAGATCATTTCAAGAAGGATTCCGGAGCCTGGACTCTAAACAATGGGGACTGGGAACAATCCAAGGGTACTTTTAAGCAGACTTCTAATGATATTGATATTCGCGCAGTTGCCGGTGAGGCTTCATGGAGTGATTATACACTTTCTCTTAAGGCGAAAAAGACTGGCGGAGCAGAAGGCATGCTCATTATGTTCGGCTCTAAAGATGAAGGCAATTTCTATTGGTGGAATCTTGGCGGCTGGGGAAATACGCAGAGCGCGATTGAAAAATCAGTAGGTGGAACAAGAGCAGTCATCGGAAGAACGGTTCCTGTAAGGATTGAGACTGGGAAATTGTATGATATCCGCATTGAATTATCAGGTGCTAATATCCGGCTCTATCTCGACGATGAGCTTATACAAGAGGTGAACGATGAAAGTCCAGCAGGGCCGCTGTTCCAAACTGCGAGCCGTGATCTTGCCACAGGTGAGCTGATCGTTAAAGTCGTTAATGCAGGTGACACTGCTCAGCGCACGGATGTTTCTTTTGCCGGACTTGCCACATCAAGCCTGGAAGGAACAGCTACCGTACTTCAGTCGGACGATTTAAATGCTGAGAATAGCTTCGCTGAACCTGACAAGGTGGCACCTGTAACTCAAAAGATAAGTGTAGACAAAGGTAGTCTGGAGTTTGAATTCCCGAAATATTCCGTGACCGTGTTAAGACTAAAGGAAGGGGGGGAATAGCCGGTCACGGAGGGAGGTTCACTCCTTCACTATAAACAAGCATTTATTTGTTCAATTTAAGAGGGAGGTTAGGTTATGATTTCGCAAAGAAAAACGAGCAGTTTAGTCGTATGTATGTTAATGGTTTTTGTGCTTATTCTGTCAGCCTGTAGCAGCGCTGGAAGCTCAACGACGAATCAAAATGCATCTAACAACGTAAAAACGAACACTGAAAAAACCAATAATGCTAGTGAGCCAACCAATGCAACAGCTACAGAGGGCACGGAAGCAACAGATCCTGCCAACGACCTGCCAAGCAAAGATATTCAAGGTGAGGTTACGGTTTGGGCCTTTAATGAAAAAGTATTTGATGAAGTCGGCGCTGCATTTATGGCTGAATATCCTGGTATTAAGCTGAAGACGGTAGTTATGCCCTTTGGCGACCTGCATGACAAGCTGCAAACCACAATCGCCGCAGGTAGCGGGGCACCGGACGTAGCAGAAGTAGAGATGTATCAGTTGAACCGTTATATGGCGGGAAATGTTTTGGAGAATCTTTTGGAAGAGCCTTATAACGCTGGAAAATATAAAGATCTGGTTGTTCCGTATAACTGGGAACGTTGGATGACACCGGACAGCTCACAGCTGCTTGGTATGCCTTGGGATATGACCCCGGGGGTTTATTACTACCGTGCAGACATTTTTGAAGAGCTTGGATTGCCAAGTGATCCTGCTGAGCTCGGTGAATACATGCAAGATGAAGAGAATCTCTTGAACTTGGCTCAAATTTTGAAAGCTAACGGTAAATATTTTATGGAGTGGAGCGATGGCCCGATCGTATGGGCAGGAGATGAAGTCGGTTACTTTGATAAGGATATGAACTGGACACGTAATACGGACAAAATGGTGAAGGTTCTCGATATTACAAAACGTGGACAACAGCTGGGCTGGGCACCACATATCGGTTATGGCTCAGACGAAGGTAAACAGCTAGTTCTAAAAGGTGATTTGGTTGGTGTCGTATCGGGTTCATTCGGAGCGCGCGGACTTCAAGAAACATTCCCTGAGCTTGCCGGAAAATGGAAGGTAACCCGTTTGCCAATAGGAATTAACGTGGGAATGGGCGGATCAAGCTTTGTTATCCCTTCGCAAAGCAAAAATAAAGAAGCGGCATGGGCTTACATTCAGTGGAGCATGAGAAGTGAAAATGCTTGGAAAATTTGGACAAAACATTCCATTCAGCCGGGTTACAAGGATATTTCCAGTCTTGATTGGTACGCAAACACTAAAAATGAATATCTGGGTGGGCAAGAGGAATTTAAACTATATGAACAATTAAGCAATGATATTCCTGTCAAACACCTTACACCAGTAGATAACAAGGGCTGGGAAATCTTTATAACGGCGATCGGTGATGCACTGGCTAAGAACACAGATTCCAAGACGGCTATTCAAAAAATTGGTGATGATGTCTTGAAGCAAGCTTCCAAAGAAATTGCTGCCTTTAAAAAGGCAATGGGAATGCAGCCGTAAGGAAATCTAATAACAGGAGGGGCAGCCTGCAATTGCCAGAGCTGCCCTGCTTGTATTCACTTAAGTCCGAGAGGCCCGTAAAGATGGGAGGAGACCGATGCGTGTTACGCATACTGCGAAAATATAAGATTAGTTTGTTGTTACTGGTACTTTTAGGAGTCTCCCTAGTGTGGTGGAATCAATCACGAGGGTTTGATAATTCAGCGATGGATGGCATCCCCGTTTATGCGGATGTTGATGAAAGCTCTATTTTAGAAAGCGATAGTGTGAATTCAAAACTCGAAGCCTCTTACTTAAGCTATTACGAGGAAAAACAGCAGGATGGAGCAAAGGACTCATCGGATTTTACGCTTGCTATTCCTTCGGGGGATTATAAGGCCATTAGTTCTGAAGGTACAGAGGTAATGACGGATCTTGGTGGAAAACCCGGCAAGGTACTAGCGCTTAAAGCAGAGGATAGCTGGGTGGAATATAAATTTACGGTTCCGGCAGATGGTTTGTATCAGATGGGGATGGAGTATTATGCCCTTCCTGGTAAACGATCCTCGATCATTCGAAGCGTAAAGATTGATGGGGAGTATTTATTCTCTCAAGTAAAAAAAATGGAATTCCAGCGGATGTGGAAGGAAAGTGCAGAGCCATGGCTGGACAATCAAGGGAATGAATTTAATCCCAAGCGGGAAGAGGTAACAGGCTGGCAATATCGGGAGTTTCGAGATGCCGAGGCCAGAACTGCGGATCCCTTTCGCTTTTATCTGACCAAAGGGGAGCATACGGTGAAGCTGGAAGCCATCCGGGAACCGGCTGCACTTAGTGAACTGAGAATATTTTCTCCAGAACCGCTCCCGACTTATGCGGAAGTGAAGCAGGAGTATGAGAATAAGGGTTACAAGCCTGTTCAGAATCAAGTGATTAAAATTCAGGCAGAAGAATCCTCCCTTCGTTCAGATCCAACGCTGAAGCGGATCGAGGACCGGGAGCCACTCACCGAACCTTTTAACAAAGATGCTATTGTGCTTAATAGTTTTGGGGGTGTCGGTTGGCGTACGGGTGGACAATGGGCGGAATGGGATTTCGAGATTCCTGAGTCAGGGCTCTACAATATCGCAATTCGTTACGGCCAGTGGTTCCTAAACGGGATACCGGTGGAACGCCGGATTATGATTGATGGCGAGGTACCGTTCCAAGAGCTGAATGCCTTGAAATTCCCTTACAAAGCGGAATGGCAAGTAAACAAGCTAGGGAATGAGGATGGAGAGTACTTCTTTTATCTAGAACAAGGTAAGCATACGTTGCGGATGGAAGTTCAAGTATCGGGCGTTGGCGGAATGATTGAAGCTGTGCTGAACACTACACATAAAATGTCTCTTTTGGGACGTGAAATCACGCAGGTAACGGGAACGAACCCTGATCCAAACGGGGATTGGCAGCTGGAGCAGAACATTCCTAATCTTGTGCCACGTTTACATTTGATGGCGCGGACGTTGGATGATGCTGTGCAGGATATGTATGCTTTTGGCGTTGCTGATGGAAGCTCTGAGCTGAGTACGCTTTATGAAGCACGTGACCGGTTCCTGGAAATGGCGAAGGATACCTCAAGTATTCCAGGTCGTCTTCAGCAATTTACGGACCTGCAGTCATCACTTGGCTTATGGGTCAACGGATTAATGAAGCAGAGTATTGTAATGGACTATATTGAAGTGAAGTCGGAAGATCAGCCATGGCCTAAAGACGCGGCTCCTTGGTATACCCGTGTAGGGACGATGACGTATGACTTCTTTAGTTCTTTTACAAAGGATTACAGCGGCATAGGAAATACGTACAAAAATGAAAAGGTGCTGGATGTCTGGATCTCACGTGGACGTGATTGGGCGGAGATCATTAAGCAAATGGTGGATGAGGACTTTACACCAAACACGGGCATCAAGGTGAACGTCAATATTATTCCTACGCTTGCAGCGGATCAGAAGCAGATTCTGTTATTAGCCAATACTGCCGGACTTGCTCCCGATGTGGCACTGGGGGTTGAGGGTGAAGTGCCGATTGACTTCGCGGTGCGGAATTCACTCGTGAATCTGAATGAATTCTCAGATTATCAAGAGGTTGCTGAACGTTTCAGAGCGGGTGCACTGATTCCTTATAAGTATGATAACGGAGATTTTGCCTTACCTGAGAATCAGAACTTCACGATGCTCTTTTACCGGAAAGATATTATGGCACAGCTGGGCATTAGCGATAAGGATATTCCGGATACGTGGCAAGAGGTTATGGAACTGATTCCTGTGCTGCAACAAAACGGGATGGACTTCTATTATCCACATGCCCCGAACAACCCGAGTCTAGCCATTAATGAGTTTGCACCGTTCTTATTCCAGTATGGCGGGGATTTCTATAAGAATAATGGGATGTTGTCTGATCTGAATTCACCAGAAGCACTGACAGCTATGAAAATGTGGACGGGACTCTTTACGAACTACAAGCTGCAGAAACAAGCGGATTTCTATAACCGTTTCCGTTCTGGAGAGATGCCAATCGGCGTTGCTGATTATTCCACATACATTCTGTTATCTACTGCCGCACCTGAATTGACAGGCTGGTGGGGCATGAAACCAATGCCGGGTATTGAACAAGCCGATGGACAGATTAACCGTTCTACAGGCGGGCTTGCACAGACAGGAATTATTTTTAAGGATACGGATATGAAAGAAGAATCTTGGGAGTTCCTGAAATGGTGGACCAGTGCGGATGCACAGGAGAACTTCGGCTCAGAGCTTGAGTCTTTGCTGGGTGTTGAAGCTCGTTGGAATACAGCCAATGTTGAAGCACTCAAACGTCTGCCGTGGCAGCAAGATGATATCGACGCCATTATGGAACAGTGGGAGTGGTTTAAAGAGCGCGAAGTGGTGCTTGGAGGATATTACACGACCCGGCATATCGCCAACATCTGGAATGAAATTGTGCTCAACGGTAAATTCCCGCGGGAGGCGATGGAGCAAGGTGTACGTGAAATCAATAAAGAGCTTAGTAAGAAACGCGAAGAGTTCGGAATTGAAACTTCCCAGACTTCAAGCGCCAAAGAGGAAGGAGGTCAGAAATGAGTAGTGAAATAATTACACCGGCACAGAACGAAGCCGTACAGATGCAGCCGACGAAAACTCCCGGGAAATGGACTCAGCTTTGGTTAGATATCAAGAAAAATAAAGTTTCCTATTATTTCTTGGCCCCTTTCCTGATTCTGTTCACCGTTTTTACTATTGTTCCTATTATCATGTCCGTCGTTCTAAGCTTCAGCTATTACAACATTATTGAGACACCGAGATTCATTGGCTTCTCTAACTATAAGCTGTTGTTTGTAGACGATGATATCTTTCTTAAAGCTGTTGGGATTACGCTGAAATTTGCCATTATTACAGGTCCGATAGGTTATATTATGGCCTTCTTGCTGGCCTGGCTGATTAGCCAGATTCCGCAGAAGTTCCGCTTTTTCTATACCCTATGCTACTATGTGCCATCGATTACAAGTGCAGTAGCAATGTCCGTGGTTTGGTTGTATTTGTTCGCCGGCGACCGCAAGGGGTTGCTTAATCACTGGCTCATTCAGCTGGGGATTATCAATGAACCTTATTTATTTCTGCAAAATGTGGATTCCATTGTACCCGTTATCATCATAGTTTCCTTATGGATGAGTATGGGGGTAGGTTTCCTTGCTTTTCTGGCCGGACTTCAAAATGTACCGACAGATTTATATGAAGCTGGCTCAATTGATGGGGTCAAGTACCGCTGGCAGGAGCTTTGGTACATTACGATTCCATGCGTCAAACCGCAGCTGTTATTCGGTGCGGTGATGCAGGTGGTCGGTTCGCTTACCGTATTTGACGTCAGTATGCGGCTTGTTGGATTTCCGAGTCCCCTTTATGCAGGCCATACGATTATGGCGCATCTGTTCGACTACGCATTTATCCGCTTTGAGATGGGATATGCGTCAGCGATTGCTGTATTACTGTTCGCTTTGATGCTTGGGCTCAACCGTCTCATCTTCAAAGTGCTGGGGAGGGATTAGGATGCACAAAATAAATTTACGGCGTATTGACTATGGCGGCATCTTTTTATATCTGTTCTTAACGGTGTTTGGCCTAATTATGCTGCTGCCACTTGTCTATATGGCAGTGACTGCTTTAAAACCAACAAGCGAACTATTCCTGTTCCCACCGCGGTTTTTCGTAGTGAATCCGACGTTGGTGAACTTTCGTGATTTGTTGTTAATTACCGGAACCTCGGCGGTGCCGTTCTCACGGTTTATTTTCAATAGCGTGGTCGTTACATCGGGGATTGTGGTCGGGGGTGTCTTAATTTCAGCAATGGCGGCTTATCCGCTTGCCAAGCACAATATGCCATTTAAAGGCGCTATCTTTAGTATGATTGTGGCGGCGCTGATGTTCTCACCCTTAGTATTGCAAATACCGCAATATCTGCTGATTAGCCGCAGCGGATTAATGAATTCGTATTTTGCAATGATCTTACCTTATCTGGCTGCACCCATGGGAATGTTCCTTATGACCCAGTTCCTGCGGCAGCTTCCAGACGCTTTATTAGAGGCGGCCCGCATAGACGGGGCTTCAGAATGGAAGGTATTCTGGGTGGTTGTGATGCCAATGCTTAAGCCGGCGATTTCGACTTTTGCTTTATTTAGCTTCATTTCTGCTTGGAATGATCCGTATCCTTCAATGGTCTATACGACTGTTCAGGAAATGAAGACATTGCCGCTCGCCATCCAAACTATCAGTGGTGGAGCCGGAGTCGTTGCTAGGGTAGGCACTTTGGCAGCAGCAAGCTTCTTGATGATTCTCCCGACTATTCTTGTCTTTATATTAACGCAGCGGATGGTGCTTCAGACAATGGCCCATTCGGGGCTGAAGGAATAGGGGGAGTCATGATGATAGGACGTAATATGAAAAAAATGCTGCTAACAGGGCTACTGGTGACGCTGACACTGCCAGTGCTGCTGCTTCCAGGGCAGGCGCTAGCTGGTGAAGCCCCATATGAGGGGTATACGTGGAATCAGTCCGGCAATGAGGTCCGCTCGATTAATGGTTATCTCTACGATTCTTCTATCGATCCAACAGGAACAGATACGGGGTCCTTCAAAAATCCGGAATCTCTCTTTATTAGTGATGACGATTCACTCTACGTAGTAGACACGGGCAATAGCCGTATTGTTCATATGGATAAGGACGGTCGTCTGCTAAATCTGATCGGCGATACGGAAGGCAGCGGCAAGCTGCAAGAGCCGAAGGGTGTATTCGTGAAAGAGGATGGAACGGTATATGTAGCAGATACAAAAAACGCGCGTATTGCTATTTTTGATAAAAATGGCAAGTTCGTAAAAGAGTTTCTAAAACCGGACAGCCCATTACTGGGTGCTAATTTCTCTTATTCTCCTTCTAAATTAGTCGTAGATAAGCGTGATTATATGTATGTGGTGAGCGATGGTAACACGCAGGGGTTGCTGCAAATTGACTCGGGCGGTAAGTTCAAGGGGTTCTATGGGGCGAACCATGTAGGTTTCTCATGGACACGTCTCTTAATTAAGCTGGTGGCTACTAAAGAGCAGCAGAACCAGCTGGCGACCGTTAAACCTTCTGAGTTCTCGAACGTGGATCTGGATGAAGAAGGGTTTATCTACAGCACAACCTTGGGCGAAGAGTACAACCAGATCAAACGGTTATCTCCGGTAGGCGTAGATACGCTGAACATTGGTAAACGCTGGTACGGTGATTATTACTCTGAGGGTCCATTCAGTATGGCTTCCTTTATGGGGATCAGTATTGATAAGAACGGATTTATAACTGCGCTGGATTTGCAGTCCAGTAAAGTCTTCCAATATGACAAGCTGGGGAATTTGTTATTCAGCTTTGGCGGGATTGGGGATCAGAATGGACTCTTCGTGACTCCTTCCGCCGTAGATCAAACCGCTGATGGCCTGATCTATGTAGTGGATAAAGGACGGGGCAGAATCGATCGCTTCCGGACCACGCCCTTTGCGGATTTGGTTCATCAGTCGTCTTTGCTCTATGTAGATGGCAGCTATGACGAAGCGCAATCCTTATGGCAAGAGGTGCTGCGATTGAACGCCAATTATGATATGGCTTATCAAGCTATCGGCAAAGCGCTATATAAAGCAGAGCAATATAAGGAATCTATGAGCTACTTCAAGCTTTCAAATTCCAAAGCTGACTATTCATCTGCTTTCCGCGAATATCGTAAATTGTTTATCCGAGAGCACTTTACTTATTTCTTCGCCGGCGGAATTGGACTGTTCTTAGTACTGCTCTGGAGTGTGCCGAGATTATACCGGAGATTCCATACCTGGCTGTATAGAGGAAACAAGGCAGTATTGGATCCGGCAAAGGGGGAGATTGGATGAACACTTTGCGAATGATTCATCAGGTTGTAGTTCATCCTTATCAGTTCTATAACGATATTCAAGGAAAGCAACGTATCCGCTGGATACAGGGGATTGCCATCGTTCTACTGACCTTTGTGGCACGAATGATCTCGATTCTGATTACAGGGTATGCTTTTCAAACAAGAGAGCCGCATGAAATCTCCATGTTTCATGAGTTTATTTGGCTTATCGTTCCTTGGTTGACCTGGTGTGTCTCGAACTGGGGTGTCAGTACGATTATGGATGGTGAGGGGAAATTCAAAGAGATTTTTGTGGGCAGTGCCTTTGCCCTTGTTCCATACATGCTCTTTATCCTTCCAGTCACACTGTTAACGTTGGTCCTTTCGCTGGATGAGGCTTCAACCTTCAATCTGCTGCACAAGTTTGTGATTCTTTGGGTGGCTTGGTTGATTTTAATGAAGGTGAAGATCCTGCATGATTTTGAGATTCGCAAGGTTATTTTTATCACCATAATCAGTGTAATAGGAATCGCCATTATCTGGTTCGTAGGTATTTTGCTGTTTGGTATTTCCAATCAATTTGTTTCATTTATTGTCGATCTGCTCAAAGAATTGAGATTGCGCGCGTAAGGAGGGAAAGGTAACACGATGAGAAAAAAAGTTAAAGTGCGGGGCATTCTCTGTATTGTTGTGATGATGCTGTTCGCAGTGATAAATGTTCAACCCCTACACAGTTCCGCCGATCCGTCCACCGCTGCGCAGTCTGTTCAGACTGAAGAAAGCAAAGAGGTTGGGCAAGAGCAAACATCGGTGGTGACTGAACCAGTTGAAGGGCAGGCCACTGCTGTGAAAGAAAAGGAGACTGCGGTTCCTGCAGAAGAGCAGACTCCAGCCGTCGTAGCAGCACCTGTTCAGAAGGTTGAGCTGCAGCCGGTCACGCCTGGAACAAAAGCACTGGAGAACGAACGCTATATTTTGTATGTAGATGAGAAATCGGGAAATCTTCGCATCACAGACAAAATCACAAACAAGGAGTGGCTTGGATCTCCACAGCTGGAGCGAACAGCCATGCCAAATATTAAGAAATACACGACCGCGCCGATTTATGCAAGATACACACAGGGGGCTGACATTACACAGGTCTACCCACTTAAAGATGAGGACTCCACGGTTACCGTAACGATTGAGCAAGATGTCGTCCGCGCGGAGTTTGCTTTTATTAGCCTGAAGCTTTCTTTTGCTCTGGAGTACAGACTGACGGCTAATGGATTTGAGGCTTCCATTCCACAGGAGTATTTGAAGGAAGAGGGGAATGCGAAATTCACGAGTCTGGAGGTTCTGCCATTTTTTCATGCGGCTAGAGAAGATGCAGAGGGGGCAATGATGCTTCCAGATGGTTCAGGGGCATTGCTGGAGTTTCGTAAAGAACATCCCGTTTATTTGAAAGGTTATTCTGAGTACATTTACGGCGGGGACGAAACCTTCGTGAAACAAAATCATGAAATTACGGATAACTCTTGGCAAAAGGCGGCACCTCTTAAAAAAGCTATCGCTTTGCCAGTGTTTGGGATCTATCAGGGAGACACCGGATATTTAGCAATTGTTACTAAGGGAGATACCGACGCTAAAATAAACGGTGTTCCATCAGGCATTCGCGCTATTTCGCTTTATAGAGCATCAAGTGAATTTACCCTGCGCAAGGATGATGTTATTTTTGTCGGCAATTCCGGCCAAATTCCTTATTATCAGGGTGAGATGATCAAAACCGATCGTAGCGTACGTTATGTTCTGCTCCAAGGCGAGGAAGCTAACTACGTTGGGATGGCGAAGGAATACCGTAATTACTTAATGGAAGAGAAAAAGGTCAAGGAAGTAGTTCTTGAGAACACGCCATTGTATCTTCAAGTGCTCGGTGGGATTTCTCGTGATGAAGTCATCGGTTCAACTTTTATAGAAGCAGCTACGTTTAAACAAATCAAGGACATGATTGATCAATATCAGGCAGAGGGTGTTACTCAGCTAGAGATTACGATCGAGGGATGGTCCAAAAATGGTTTATACGGAAACCAGCCAGAACAATTTCCGGTTGAAAAGAAGCTGGGAGGTAAAAAGGGACTTAAAGAGCTTCAGGAATATGCCGCAGGCAAGGGCGTAAATCTTTATTTGAAAGCTAACTACGTGAAACCTTACCAAGATAGCAACAGCGTGAAGGCAAGCAGAGATGCTGTGCGCGGCATTAATCGTGAAGTCTTGAAGCAGTACGTTTATTATCTCTCTACCCGGTGGAATACGGATGATTATTTCTATTTAATGAAACCTAGTGTTATCGCAAAACGCAGTAATGCTGAGCTGAGCAAGTTCCAGGATTTGGGTGTGAAGGGTGTACAGTTTGAACACTTTGGAAGCTTGCTATACTCCGATGAGGATAATAAATCCAATACGGACCGCCAGCTTACAGAAGATACTTATGTTAATGCATTGGATAACTTCCGTAAGGGTGAGCTTAACACGGCAGTAGATTATGGTTTTGCCTATACATTAGGACATGTGAACCGGATTGATCAAGTGCCGCTCGACTCCAGTCAATTTGTCTATACAGATCGGGCGATTCCTTTCTATCAACTAGTGTTACACGGCTTAGTGCCTTATACAGCAAGCCCGGTTAATCTGTACGATGATTCCCGTAACCAAACCTTACGGGCGCTGGAATATGGAGCCCTTCCAAGTTATGAATTAACTTATGCTCCGACTAGCGATCTTCAGAGAACCATGGCAGACCGGCTGTTCAGTTCTAGTCTTGAGAACTGGCTGGCACCTTCTGTACAGAATTATCTCGCATTGAAAGAGGTCTATGACAGCATTAGTAACCAGCAAATGACGAATCATGAGCAGCTGCAAAGTAAGGTCTTTCGGACGACTTATGCAAACGGTGTGAGCATTATAGTCAACTATAATGAGCAGTCTGTTGACGTGTCTGGTCAGACCGTCGAGGCATTCAGCTATGCGGTAACAGGAGGATGATGAAGTGAAAAAATCAAAGCTATCGATGCGAGCGCGTTATTTCGTTGAAGGATATTCCTTCATCGGCCTGTGGCTGGTCGGATTTCTGGTGTTTATGGCTGTTCCGCTGGGCCGTTCCTTGTATTATTCCTTTCAGGATCTCCAAGTGAGCAAAGGTGGCTTACTGGCCACTTTTGTTGGGATGGAGCATTATCGCGCCGCTTTTACTACAGATGTTAATTTCTTGCCTCTGCTCAAATCGACGATGGTGTCGACGGTGACTCAGGTTCCGTTAATTCTTATCTTTTCGCTCTTTTGTGCGATTCTGCTAAATCGCGGACTCGTAGGAAAAACCTTTTTCCGTGGCGTGTTCTTTTTGCCGGTCATCATTGCTTCAGGGGCGATCCTGGGCAAATTGATGGATCAGGGTGCCGCAAATTTACCGATTTTTTATAATCAGGATTTATATGATAAGCTCCATAACTTTATCCCCGGCGACATTCTGAAGTCTTTGCTGAAATATGCAGAATCTTTAACGCTGGTGATGTGGGATTCTGGCGTGCAAATTCTGATTTTTCTAGCGGGGTTACAGACGATTTCTGTTTCACTGTATGAAGCGGCCAAATGTGATGGAGCAACCGCGTGGGAAAGCTTTTGGAAAATCACCTTCCCGATGATTATGCCGATGATGCTCGTAAACACATTGTTTAGTATCGTCAGCTCATTCACGAAGGCAGATAATCAAATCATGAGTCATATTTTGAATGTCGTCTTTAAGAATAATGATTTTGGATATGGCTCAGCGATGGGCTGGATTTATTTTGTGTTTATTTTCTTGGTTCTGGGTTTGGTCTTCCTGTTATTCAGCAAGTCGCTCGGTGCCACCGAAGGGAGGAAGTAGAAGATGTTGAAGGAATCCGTAAAGCAGGTTCGGACAACGAACATGGAACATCTGACAACTCGTCTAAAAGCAAGCGGCAAGCTGGACAGGGTCGTGAAACGTTCGCTTCAGGTGCTGAATATCGCTTTTTATTACTTGGTTATTCTCAGCTTAACGTTCGTATTCCTATATCCCTTGTTATACATGGTATCCAAATCCATGATGCAAGTAACAGACGTGGCCGATGCCACAGTGCAATGGCTTCCGAAAAAGATAAGTTTTGGCAACTATTTTCTGGCATGGGATTCGCTAAAATTCTGGGCCGGGTTCGCAAATAGTACGATTATTTCCTTCGGGAGTGCGGTTCTGCAAATCTTAAGCTGTTCCTTAATCGGTTATGGCTTTGCCAGATACCGTTTTCCAGGCTACGCAGTGTGTTTCGTTCTGCTGTTGTTTACTTTTCTAGTTCCACCGCAGACGATTGTTGTGCCACTGTATTTGTTCTTTAGTGACTTGGGGTGGATTAATACACATTTGCCGTTTGTGGTTCCTTCTATGTTTGGGCACGGGTTGAAGGGGGCATTATTCGTACTGATCTTTATTCAGTTCTACCGCGGAATGCCTAAAGTGTTGGAGGAAGCAGCACGTATCGACGGTGCAGGCGCATTCAGAACGTACTGGAAAATCATGTTTCCTATCGCCAAGCCCGCAATGCTGATCGTATTCTTATTCTCTGTGGTATGGCACTGGAATGACAGCTTTGAACCGAATACGTATTTAACAACACCGGATTTCTATAATCTGTCGCAGCGATTAGCGATGTTTTATGGTTCCAATAATCAGGCAGCGGAGACGATGTCGCAAATGACTTCGGGTTCTATTGGGATGGCCCCAACTGGACTGAATCAGGTTATGGCGGCGTGTATTCTAACTATTCTGCCAATTCTGATTCTGTATTTGTTCGTACAGCGTCATTTCGTAGAAAGTGTGGAACGCTCCGGTATTGCCGGGGAATAAGAACAAAGCTCTAGTCAGAAAAAACCAGCAAGCCTCCCGTATGTGGGGGCTTGCTGGTTTTATTTTAGGCAAAGGGGCTTCAAATTAGTATATCAATTCGGTTAAGATGGATAAGTATTCGATAAACTGTATTAGAAATACACATCCAAACCAAGGGAGTCAGACGATGAATAAACGCACATCGGGATTTGAGCACAGTACAGCATCCATTGCTGAGAAGAAAGTTACTTGGCTGGAGCTATTTTATGATCTGCTTTTTGTAGCAGCAGTTTCAAAAGCGAGCCATGTCCTATTGCATGTAGAGGCGGGTACAATCCCACTTGAATACTTATCCAAATTTATCTTGATATTTGTTCCGATCTGGTGGGCTTGGGTAGGGCAATCTCTTTTTGTGAATCGGTTTGGGCAAGACATCTTTTCACATCGGATATTTCTGATTCTACAATTATTTTTTGTATTAATAATGACGGCGAGCTTATCGGTTAACTTTGATCAATATTATATGCCATTCTTAATAGGTTATGTTGGTTTAAGAGCTATGACAGCCATTCAATATCTTACGGTAAATAAGAATGAAGAGGATGATAGAAAGGGCACTGCCCGGTATCTGGGAAGCAGATTTTGGATTGGATTAGTGATCTCTTCTTTATCACTTTTCTTTGACTCTTGGATGCGTTATGTAGTTTTGTATGCGGGAATTACTGTAGACATTTTGCTTCCATTAGTCGGTCGGAAATACTTGGTGAAAAGTCCGATCAATACTCATCATTTATTAGAACGCTTCTCGTTGTTTACGCTTATTCTGCTTGGGGAATCAGTGGTCAGTATCCTTGCGGTTTTACAGTCTAGCCACTGGACGTGGCAATCTATTGTATTTGCATTATTAACTTTTCTATTAATTATAGCTATGTGGTGGCAATATTTTGATAATGTTGAAAAGAAAGTGGACAAGACTATAGAGACTGCCGGGCAAACCATAATTTATGGGCATTTATTTATTTATGTATCCTTGAGTATGATTGCAGCTTCGATCCAACTGTTATTTTTAGATCAATTAAATTATATATTTATGGTGTGTTTTATTTTTGGATCGGTCCTGCTCTACTTCTTCTCTACCTCACTGGTCTTCCATAAATATAGACGTATACAGCAACGGTTAGGGATATTCCATTTGGCGTTATTATTAGGTTTACTTGGTGTTTTTTTCGCAGTAGATTTGTTGTTCCTTATACCTAATTACCTGATCATTGGTGAAATGATGTTATTTTTTGTGGTATATGCAAAATTAACGACGTAAGTTTGTTGTGCCGAAGCTGAATAAGAAAACAAGAAGGAAGCCGATCCATGTGATCGGCTTCCTTCTTGTTTTAGATCCCATGAAATATAATCTATCTAGTTACGTTCGAACGGGGAGGCTTATTTCATAATATGTATAAGATTGTATTTTTTGATGTGGACGGTACTCTAGTAAGTGAAATTGATAGAAGCATCCCGCTTAGCACGATAGAAGCAATTGAGAAGTTGATAGAGAGAGGAATTAATGTCGTAGTTGCAACAGGGAGACCGCATAACTTATGTGAAGAGTTCAAGTCTATGGGCATTGATACCTTTATTTCTGCTAACGGTGCGCTTATCAAATGTAAGGATAACGTTATCTATAAATCAATGCTTTCAACAGAAACCGTGCGGGATGTCTCGGCTTTTGCTGAGTTAAACGGACATGGCATGTCCTATTTCACCGAACTTATAACCATGAACGGAATGGGTTCCGAGGATGAGCGCGTTATGAAGGCATTAAAGGAGACTTTGAGTCTTACACAATATCCCGAAAAAATGAGCGCTCTGCCAGAGGAGGTTTACTGTATATGCTTGTATGCGGACGAAAATGAAGCGCAAAAATTCCAAGATAGATTTCCTGAATTACGGTTCGAACGTTTTCACGGATACGTTATGAATGTGCTTGAAGAAACAAAAGTTTCTAAATCAATTGCGATTAAACAAGTGCTGGATTATCTGAATATTTGCAGGTCAGAAGCTATCGCGTTTGGTGATGGTGGAAATGATATCGACATGTTGGAGTATGTGGGATTGGGCATTGCGATGGGAAATGGTGCGGAACAGTTAAAACAAAAAGCCGATTTTGTTACAAAAAAAGCAAGTGAAGGCGGGATAGCCTACGCATTAAAGAAATTTGGTGTCATTTAAGCTTGCAGCAAACTAATTGATGAAAAATTGAGAACGATTTTTCGTTCAAATCAAACAGCGACAGCCCAAGACTTTATCAGTCTATGGCTGCGGCTGCTTTATGGATTGTGTGGTATCCACACATAGAACTGCATGTGATTTCTGGTTCTTACTGCCCTAGAAGAGCAGGTACAATAAACCGGCCGAAAACATTTGCAGGAGAGCCTTTTTTGTACTTATCCGCGGTGATAACGGCAACCAGCTCGTAAGCAGGAACTACAATAATATGCTGACCTTTGAAGCCGAGTGCAAAATAATAAGGGATCTCGTTCGGCTGCTGTTCTGAACCTGCATTGAACTGGGATACCCACCAATGCCAGCCGTAGAATCCTTTTTGCGGATGATTGGCTTCAACGTAAGGGCGAGTGGATTGCTGAATTGTATCCGAAAAAAGGATCTGCTGATTCTTCCAGCGTCCCTCCTGTAAATAAAGTAAGCCGAATTTCAGCATATCCTCTGGCTTCAGATGAAGTCCGAACCCACCGGTATGTATGCCTTGCGGATCGCTCTCCCAGTGATAGCTTTGAATACCAAGCGGTTGAAACAGCTGGTCTTCGGCAAATTCTGCAACCGCTTGTCCAGAACAATCACGCAGGATTGCGGACAAAAGCTGGGAGGAGCCTGAGTTATAGGTCATCACGGTTCCTGGTGTATGAGCTAATGGCTGTGCAAGCACGTATTTTATCCAGTCCGCGGTTTTAGTCATGGCCGGAAAAGAATTCTGCCCACCGAACTCTGTCCAGTTAAAGCCTCCGGTCATCGTTAATAAGTGTTCGATAGTGATCTCCTTTTTACGTGGGTCACGATCTTCTTTTAATGAAGGAAAAAATAAAGAAATAGGTGTGTCTGGAGGTGGAATGATTAGTTTATCTATGGCTATGCAAACTAAGGCAGAAAGTACGCTTTTGGTGCACGAGTTGATTTTGCCAAGCTCTGCAGCGATTTGTGGATCACGGTAATGCTCCAGTATGGTTTCTCCATGTTGAACGATTAGACAACTGCGAATGTCTAGGCTAGTAATACCGTCAATAAGCGGCTGAAGGTTCCAGTCAGTAATGTCGGTGACCCCCTTTCTAGATGAATTATAGCTGCAACTGTTTACCATTATAGCTCACATCACCAAAATGTCGTAATTTCCTGTCGTTAAATAATTATGGAAAATACAAGAAAATATCTGTATAATAATATGAATCACGTGTTAGAGGAGGATGAATTCTTTTGAAAAGCAATAGTACTCTTTTTGTTCATCAAACGGCTAAAACGGTATTGATCACTTCAGTTGCACTCGCGTTACTCTTACCCCCTGGCTTAGCCGCAGCCGATTCTATATCTGTTAGCAGCAATACTTCCGTAACGCAGGTTAGTACGCAATCAGCGGCTCCAGCTACGACTACGAACTCTGAGGCTGATCCTACAAAAGTGAAATTCACGCAGGAGCAAGCCATTGCAAAGTTAAAAGAACTATTCCCATCCCTAAAAGATGCAACTGTAAACAATGTTCAACTGGGATCTAACCAAAGCTACCCAGCACCAGCAAATCAAATGATCTGGCATATTCAGTGGCAGGTTCAAGAAGGGAATATGGGATATGGTTTTAGCAGTGAGGTAGACGCCATTAATGGTGATATCATCAATACCTATCTCTCATTCTCGCAGGAAAAGAACGAGTCCTATTATCCACCGAAAGTATCGCAGACTCAGGCATTGGAGATCGCCAAGACTTTTGTGGCTAAGGCAGCCTCATCAGTTAAGAGCAGTGAGCTGCAATTAAATGAGAATGTCGGTTATAGTTATTTTTCGGAATCATTATTCGGTCCTGTTCAATATGGGTATAACTTCAGTATTCTGAAGAATGGTATTCCTTCTGGATCGGACAGCATTAACATAGTTGTGGATGGTAACGGAAATGTAACGCAATTCTCTAAGTCTTCTCAAGGGCTTGAGTACCCGTCTGCACAGCCCAAGATTACCTTGGAGCAAGCACAGAAGCAATTTGCGGAACAGTTTGATGTGGGCCTATTTTACATTCCTATTTATAAGAACGGAAAACCTAACAACTGGATTCTAGGCTGGCGTCCAATAGATCAGTCTCTATATCCTATCGATGCATTAACGGGCAAGCGGATAGATTATGAAGGAAAAGAATCCGTATCCACCTCAGTCGTGTATTCAGAAGTAGCGAAGAGTAAGGATGTTTTTCAGGCAAGAAGTTCTAGTACAGAGCTTTCTGCAAAAGAAGCAGCACAGCTTGTAGAGAAGGTTGCTTATATTCCAGCAGACCGTAAATTGATCTCGCAAACCTTGAGAAATGACTATCAGGATTCAGATCGAAAAATCTGGCAGCTATACTGGGGCAGTAATGGAAATGATCGTTACATTGGTGCTGGCTTTCCAGAGCAATCCTCTGCCGAGATCGATGCAAAGACCGGTGAAGTATTGCAGTACCAGGTTCAAGCTTATGGTGCTATTCAGGATAAGAAGAAGGAAGAGCCGGCACCTGCTGGAGGTAAGAAGCTTAGTGAGGCTGAAGCGAAGGTGAAAGCGCTTAGTATAATTAATAGTCTATATCCTCAGGCGAGCCAGAAGCTAAAGCTGGTAGAATACGGGGATAATTCGAGTTTGACTTCAGACGGATCAGGATATGGATATCAGTTTATTAGATATCATCAAGGAATTCCTGTGAGTGGCAGCACCATTACGGTAAGCTTGGATCTTTACGGCAGACTGACTTCTTATATGGGGAATCGGATAAGCAGTATCGATGAAATCACATTATCGCCTGATGCAACAATTTCCAAGAAAGAAGCGCTCGAAAGTTATAAACCTAAATATCAGACTAAGCTGAAGTATACTCAGGTTGGCGGATACAATACTTATAGAAACTATGTCGCACCGAAGGTGAAGCTGGTATATGATACAACCTTTGATGAATCTAACGGATTGAATCAGGTTTTGGATGCAGTCACTGGAAAATGGATTGCGGTCTATGATTATCTCGGTCAGCAGGATGCTCAACTATCTGCAACGGATATCAAAGGCCATACAGCAGAGCGGGAATTATCAGAATTGGTAAACCACCATGTGATTACACCGGATGCCGATGGCAAAGTGAACCCGGATCAAGAAATAACTGTCGGTGATTGGTTAACCTATCTTGCCAAAGCTTCTAGCCCAAATTTCACCAATTATTATAATAATAATGAACGGAAAACTGTAGCAGGCGTGAAGCCAGAGAATTCATATTATGATGCTGTTATTTTTGCAGCGGATCGTAAATGGATCAATAAGGATGAAAGCCTGCAAGTAGAGAGTAAGTTAACCCGGGAACAGCTTGCTGTTCATCTGGCTAATTTCTTGAAATATAATAAACTTACAGCTTATCTTGATAAAGATGTGACTGTAAGTCAGTTTAGTGATAGCTCAGCTATAAACAATAAGGGGGCGGTGGCTCTTGTTGTGAAATTGGGACTCTTAAAGGATGACAACGGCAAGTTTAATCCGCAGCAGAATGTAACAAAAGCGCTGGCGGCTTCGGTGATCATGAAGCTAGTGGAGCTGCAAGGAAAGACTGATCAGATCATAGGCCAATAAGTATTAAAAAGACAGCCAGGCAGCGATTCTCCGACGATTGGAGGATCGCTGCCTGGCTTTTTAGTTTGTAGCGCGGTGGAGTGACTGAAGCATCTCTATCTGGCAGATGCAGTTTTCGGTCTCCACCCAGCATTTTTTTGTGCGCCGATTCTTGCTGGAATCCGTAAAATAACTGTATTCTATACAGTTATTTCTTGTGCAAAAGGTGAATGTGAATCTTTAATTGCATTCTCTGCAACTAAAAACTAGAGAATTCACCTATCGGCGAGAAAAGCAAGAATATAAGTGTACGAAATACACTTATATCCTTTGGCCGAGTGATTTGATGCATTATAAGTGTACTAAATACAATTAAACGCGTAATGCCGCGTAATTCAATGCTTAATTTAATCCTCAGCGCAATTCTCAACGCAATCCTCAGCGCAATTCTCAGCGCAATCCTCCTACACTATGCACCGCCGGCTCATTATAGGTAATCTTGATGGCTAAGATTCTTAAGGGATAGCATAAGGATCAGCCTCTTTTTGTGTAATTAATTACCAATACATAGACACTTACAATCTCACAGTATTATGATAATCAGAGTGATCCTAAAGCGGAGCTTTGTTAGGCGAACATGAATAGGTAAAGAAAAGATACCGAATGTAAACGGTTCACACTCGCTGTGTTAACGCTTTCTTCTTACAATTAGGATATAGAAAATAAGGGAGGTTCAATAGATGAAAAGTAAGATTAAAGGCTTGCCTTTAATGGCATCGGCCATTGTTTTATCATTAGTTTTCAGTGGTTGCTCCAGCAATAATAGTGGAGACAGTAGTAGTTCCGCAGAGGGAAACACTAGTGCGCAAACGGAAATGGAAGGCGGTCCTTTAACCAAATATGATCCGCCGATCAAACTTCGCTCCACGATGAACGAAACAGGCAAAGAGACGTTGGCGCAGGGCGATACACATTCCAATAACATCTGGACCAGAGGATACGAGGAAGAACTTGGGATTAAAGTGTCCTATGACTGGATTGTGGCTGATGCCAACTATAACGATAAAATGAACGTTACCTTGGCGAGCGGCGATTTGCCTGATTTGTTAAAGGTGTCCACGGTGCAATTCGAGCAGCTTTATGAAGCTGGCATGTTGGAGGATTTGACCGGGGTGTTTGATAAATATGCTTCGGATCTTGTCAAAGAATATTACGCTGAAGAAGACGGAGCAGGACTAAAGCCGGTTACGAAAGATGGAAAACTGATGGCGATGGTAAGCTTCCCGGGTTCGCTGGATTCCTCTGATATGATATGGATTCGAAAAGACTGGATGGACAAGCTGGGTCTGGCAGAACCAACATCCATGCAGGATATTATTAAGATTGCAGAAGACTTTACATTTAAAGATCCAGACGGAAATGGCAAACAGGATACTTACGGCATTTCGTTGAACAAGGACTTGCCAATCAATGCGTTTCTTCTCGGGTACCATGCCTACCTGGAAACTTGGATCAAAAATGCCGATGGCGAGGTTGTGAATGGTACGATTCAACCGGAGGTAAAAGCTGGACTTGCGGAGCTGCAAAGATTGTATAAAGAAGGAGTCATTGATCCAGAGTTTGGGGTAAAAGACTTTGCCAAAGCGATGGAGGATGTGAATGCTGGTAAATCCGGTATGTTATTTTTGCCGCAATGGGCCCCTTTCCAAGTAAAGGACATGATTAAAAAAGATCAAAATGTTAACTGGGTGCCTTATCCAGTACAATCTATTGATGACCAACCTGCCAAAACTCAAAACCATCTTACAATTGGTGGCGTATTCGCGGTCCGTAAGGGCTACGAGCATCCGGAGGCATTGATCAAGCTGCTTAACTTCCAAGCAGAGAAAATGTTTGGGGAGTCCGCTAAAACAGAACGGGCAAAATATTTGAACGGGGACACAGGTCTGGGCTTCCAAAACGCGGTTGTATCCAACCTGCCACCGAACAAAAATGTAAAGGCACAGGATGAAGTGGAAAAAGCCCTTGAATCGGGGGATACCTCAAACATGGGCCTTGAAGCTAAATTATTCTATGATGATATTCAAAGCTACCGCGGCGGAGATCTTGATAAATGGCATATGGAACGGATCTTTGGGCCGCTTAGCTCACAATCGGTTATCAAACACTACCGCGACAATGACTTGGTGTTGATGAATGAGTTCATTTATGCCCCAACCAAAACGATGAACAGCAAAGCGGCTACCTTGGATAAACTGCGTGCAGAGACCTTTGTCAAAATCATTTACGGAAGTCTTCCTATCGATGAATTCGACAAATTCGTAGCCAACTGGAAAAAGCTCGGTGGAGATCAAATTACGAAAGAAGTAAATGATATCGTAAAAGCTAACTAGTAAAAACGACGCAGAAGAGGACTGCCCCTAGTCATGATAATGACAAACGGGCAGTTCTTTTTTTGGCTGAACAGCTATTCGGTTCGATAACCAGGTCAACAAAAGATACTTAAAGTCAATACGCTACACTATTAAGGCAATTTGGGGCTGCTCTATAATTGAGATACAAGGAGGAGAAAGCATATGCACTTTAATACTAAGCAATTTCTACGTAATATTCCGCTCCATTTAATGATTTTACCTGCCTTAATAGTGATCATTATTTTCAGTTATATTCCGATGGCTGGCCTTGTAATTGCCTTCCAGAATTTTTCCCCGATTTCAGGGTTTAAGAATATGAACTGGACAGGGCTCGAAAACTTTCGTTATTTGTTTGAGCTTCCCGGTTTTGGACAGGTCGTATGGAATACTGTATTTATCTCCGTCATGAAAATTATTGCTGGCCTGACCGTGCCAGTTATAGCGGCTTTATTGCTTAATGAGGTTCGTGTAAACGGCTTCAAACGTTCAATTCAGACGATTATTTATATGCCGCACTTTTTCTCATGGGTTATCTTGGGTGGGATTATCGTAGATGTACTGTCTCCGAGCAGCGGGATTGTCAATATGCTTTTAAAAGCACTAGGCATGCAGCCTATTCAATTTCTAGCCGACAATAGCTGGTTCCCATACGTACTAGTGATCACAGATCAATGGAAGGAGTTTGGATTCGGGACGATCATTTATTTGGCGGCTTTAACCAGCATTGACTCCTCTCTTTATGAAGCTGCTGTAATCGATGGTGCCGGAAGATGGAAGCAGACCTGGCATATTACGCTTCCGGGCATTCGCCCGATTATGATCCTGATGCTTACACTCAGTCTTGGCAACGTCCTGAACGGGGGATTTGACCAAGTGTTCAATCTGTACAATCCGCTAGTGTATGAATCAGGCGATATTTTGGACACGATGATTTACCGAATTGGTCTTCAGGATGCTCAGTACTCTGTATCGACCGCATTAGGATTGATAAAATCTGTAGTTTCCTTCGTATTTATCGGGCTGGGTTACTATCTGGCGTATCGTTTTGCTAAATATCGGATTTTTTAGAGAGAAAGGAGTGGACTAAATGCACCATACTTCAACTGCTTATCGTTGGTTTCTCCGCTGCAATTATGTATTTCTGACTTTGCTCGCAGTGCTTTGTCTTTTTCCGATCGTGAACATTCTGGCGATCTCCTTCAGCTCCAGCGCAGCTGTTAACGCGGGTAGCGTAACCTTCTGGCCTGTGGATTTCACACTTTCTTCCTATAAATATATCCTTCAGAACAACCAGTTCATTCACTCCTTCGGAACTAGTCTGCTCCGGGTAGTGCTTGGCGTATCCGTTAACCTGTTGTTTACGATTCTAGTAGCTTATCCATTGTCTAAAGAGGCAAAGTCCTTCCGCTCACGGACCGTGTATGCCTGGGTTTTTGTGTTCACGATGCTCTTCAGTGGGGGTCTGATTCCTGGCTATTTAATTGTAAAAGAAATGGGGCTGCTGGATAGCATCTGGGCGCTTGTTATACCGGGCGCGGTGCCGATCTTTAATGTTCTGCTTATGCTCAATTTCTTCAGAGGTTTGCCAAAAGAATTGGAGGAAGCCGCATGGATGGATGGCGCAGGACACTTACGTACGTTATGGAGTGTGTATCTGCCGGTATCTATGCCAAGTATTGCGACCATTACGTTGTTCGCTTTGGTGGGGCACTGGAATGCATGGTTCGATGGTATGATTTATATGAGAAGCCCGGAACATTATCCGCTGGCCACCTATTTACAATCCATACTTCAGCAGGTATCGATCCAGACTGAAAATATTACTTTTGAACAAGCTGCGTTATTAAATCAAATCTCAGACCGTACAACGCAAGCCTCCCAGATCTTCTTGTCTATCATTCCGATCCTGGCGATTTATCCGTTCCTGCAAAGATATTTTGTGCATGGACTAGTCGTGGGTAGTGTAAAGGGGTAAACTGGACTGGACCTAAATATAAGAAGGAGCCTGAACATGGCTCCTTCTTTATTATTATTCGTTAGAAGAGGGAGAAAATTCCAATGAAATCATTCTCCATCGGGTGGAACCCCGATTCCATTGTGATCAAGCTGATCGGAGCTTTCCTATTGGTCATGCTTCCACTCTGTGCGCTGAGTATATCTATTACCTACTATAGCTCCAACCAAATGCAAGCTGAAGTGGAGAGGGCGAACGAATCGAAGGTTCATTTTTACTATAGCCATCTTGAATTTGAGCTGCAACGGATAACGGGCTTAGTCACGGAGTACTCTCAGGATGAAACGCTGGCTACCTTCAGTACCCGTATTCCAATTATGAGCCGGTACGAAGTGGATTCTAATCTGAACAATATATACACCAAGCTAAAACAAATCAAAGAAACCAGTCCTTATATTAGTGATGTTGTGTATTATGTACCGGAAATTAATAAGCGGGTTAGCGCTGCGGTGGGGGTTAGGGATGTCACCAATGAGGAATGGCAAAGTCTGCTGGCCACTATGGGCAATCTGAAGGGCGCTTTATCTAAATACGAAGACGAGTTGTATTTACTGCGCAGTAATCCCTATAACCTGGATCGCAATCTTTCACCTAATTTTTTGCTGGGAGTGAAGCTTTCGTCGCCTGAGCTTGAGTTGCGTTTGAAAGAATTTGCTGTATCAGGGGGGAGCGATATTACGTTGGCCTTCGGCAATAACGATTATGTGATATCAACTTCTGACCAGAAGCCCAGGTTATTCCCAGTAGAGAAACCGCTAAATAGTGAAGATACTGTAAGTGTGCAGCGGTATCGTTATGATGACTCTTTTTATTATTCGCTCTACGATCACAGCAATAACTTTAGGCTGACCGCAAATATTCCCAACACGGTGCTCATGAAGCCGATTCATGTGTACTCATTGCTGCTGTGGCTGTTGTTCGTTGTCTCGATAGTGATCATTATCTTGTTCTCTTTATGGACGTACAGGATGATTCATCGACCGATGTCTATTCTTATCAGAGGGTTTAAGAAAGCGGAGCAGGGGCAGACGGGGATCTTTATTACTCACTCCCGCAGGGATGAGTTTGGGTATCTATATTCTCGTTTCAATGAGATGCTTAAGCATTTAAATACACTAATTGATGAGAACTACGTGCAGCGTATCCGGACAGGGGAAGCGGAGCTTAAACATTTACAATCGCAGATCACGCCTCATTTTCTCTACAACAGTCTATTTAGCATAAAACAGATGGCTGAGGTGGAAAATGTAGAGCTGATCAAGGAGTTCTCTGATTATTTAGGGCAATATTTTCGGTACATGACCCGGGATTCCGCCCAGGAGGTTACTTTGCAGCAAGAGCAGGAGCATGCTTTGGTCTATCTGGCTATACAACGGATTCGTTTTGGCGCGAGAATTAGAGCTGAAGTAGATGAGATTGCAGCGGATTGCCGGGACATCAAAGTCCCACGGGTCCTCCTGCAGCCCATTATTGAAAATGTATTCGAACATGGGCTTAAGCAAAAAAGCAGCAATGGCCTATTAAAAATGAGTTATGAAAAAGTTGAGCATACGCTGACTATTATAATAGAAGATAACGGTGACTCGCTTAGTGAGGACAAGTTAAATCTCTTGCAGCGCCAGTTCTCCGAGCAGAATGCCATTCAGGGGGAGATCACAGGTTTATTAAATGTAAATCAGAGATTGAGGATCAAATTTGGTTCTCCTTATGGCTTGCAGGCAGAGAGAAGTTGTTTGGGCGGGCTTTGTGTAAGAGTCAATTTACCGCTTAAAGGGGACGTGCAGGATGCAACGAATGATGATAGTTGATGATGAGCCTAATATTTTGGATGGGCTGTACGAATTTTTTGTAAAGGCAGATTTTAAAGATTTAGAGATCATAAAGGTTCATTCAGCGGATCATGCCATAGATTGGCTTAATACCGTAAAAATAGATATTGTGCTTAGTGACATCTGTATGCCAGGTATGGATGGGATGGCGTTAATTCAGGAAATTGTCGACCGCTGGCCGCGTTGTAAAGTAATTCTGCTGACAGGACATAATGAATTCGATTTTGCCCATCAGGCGATCCGAAATCCATGTGTAGTTGACTATTTATTGAAGACAGAGGGGATGGATAAAATTCGTGCCGCTGTGGAGCTGACTTTGGAGAAAATATCTTCAGAAGAGGATTATTTCTATAAAAGCCAATGGCTTCGCGATAAGCTCCCGCGTGCTCTGCCCCAGTTACAGCAGCAATTATTACACGATATTCTAAGACGCACCGAACGGATAGACCGGCAGAGCTTGCAGGTTGAATTCGACGCCATTCAGCTCCCGTTCAAAGCGGATGGACCCGTCCTGCCTATTATTCTGCGGATGGAGGCTTGGCGAAATTATGAAACGGCTTCAGACCGGAGTTTAATTCGTTATGCGGTAGCCAATATTGCGGAGGAGCTGCTCAGCGACAAGGTTGAAGTTAAGGCTGTGGATCTGGACCCGGGGACGATAGCTTGTTTTGTTCAGCCTAAAAGTGAAAGTGTATCCTCAATCAAGGAAGAAGAGCTCTGGTTAAAAACGCTCCGTTTCGTCCATGGAACAATGGAATCCGTTCAGCAAGCCTGTGGCAAATGTCTGCAACTATCTGTGTCTATTATCGCCAGTGATCAGGAAGTGCATTGGCATGAGCTGAACTATGCCTTGAACCGTTTACGATTAGCCATTTTTGATAGCCCCGGACTTGGGATGGAAAAGCTGCTGAGGATAAATACCAAGGAACTGAGCCCAAGTCCAGGTTCTATGCATAATCGAAATGCAACAGCGGAACTACTGCTCGACTATTTAAAACAACGGCTGCTTGAAGGTGATCTCGATTGGGGCACATCTTTTCGCAAATGGGTGGAGCTCTCGGGGGAAGGTGGGCCGGAGGATCCTTTTTTGAGATTAAGATTAATGTCTGGGATCAGTAACACCCTGCTGCAGACTTTACAAGAGTTAGGTTTAACGGAAAAAGCCCATAGCGGTATGAATTTATCACGTATGTTATATTTTAATATCAATACACACTGGTCGGATGTCATCTCTTTTTATCACACGTTCTTTGAATGGATTATCTCGAACAGAAGCGCTACCTATAAACATGATGAATCGAACATCCTGTCCATGATCCACCAATATATTAAATCCCATCTGGCCGATGATTTGTCCTTAACCCGGATTGCGCAGGAAGTCTCACTTAATCCGTCCTATCTGTCACGCTGGTATAAAAGAACGACAGGGAAGGGGATTTCTGATTATATTCTGGAGAAAAAAGTGGAGCTGAGTAAGGAGCTGCTGCTTGGAACTGCTCTAAAAATGCACGAGATCTCCGGCCAGCTCGGGTTTAGTGATCAGCACTATTTTTTCCGATTCTTTAAAAAAACAGTTGGCTGTACGCCGCAGGAATATCGAGAGCAAAAACGAGGATAAATAACAATACCCCGAAAGACGGACACCTGTTCAGAAGGTGCATCTTACGGGGTATTGTTTGTGGCTGTATTTTAACGATTATTTACCGAGTTGTTTGTCTACTTCTCTAACCGGATTCTCGCCAACATTCTCTTCAACCTTGTGGCTACTCATAAACCAGCCGATTACAGCGATGAGTACGAGCACAACGTAGAAGGTGGCTTTCCACCAGGTACTATGAGCGAAATCTTCGGACAGAACACCAAGTGAAGGGTGCGCCAATGTAATGACTGACAGCTTAACACCCACCCAACCTACGATAAAGAAGGCTGCAATTTCAAGTCCTGGACGGGAATGCAGCAGCTTAACGAAGAAGGAAGCTGCGAAACGCATAATGACCAGACCGATAAATCCACCGGCAAAGATGACGAGGAATTGTCCGCCATCGAGGCCTCCGATTTTTGGAAGACCACTTGCAGGAAGAGCAACCGCGAGTGCAACTGCGGCTAGGATGGAATCGACCGCGAAGGCGATGTCAGCGACTTCTACCTTCAGAACAGTAAACCAAAAGCTGGATTTCTTTTTATTGACCGCACCGTCAGTGCCGCTTTCAGCAGCTTCATCTGTGACGGGCTTCTTAAACAACAGTTTTCGGAAAATATGATTACCCGCGATAAATAATAAATAAATCGCGCCGATGGCTTGTACTTGCCAGATATCGACCAGATAGGAGATGACAAATAGCGAACCGAATCGGAACACGAAGGCCCCCGCTAATCCGTAAAACAGCGCTTTTTTTCTTTCCTCATCAGGAAGGTGCTTAACCATAATTGCCAATACCAATGCGTTATCTGCGGCGAGTAGTCCCTCTAGTGCTACCAGAACAAGCAATACCCAACCGTACTCTAATAATAATCCCCAATCCATTACTGTTGTCCTCCCTTTTTGAATGCAAATATCTACCAAAAGATATCTACCCTACCATTTTAACCAAATTTATATAAAAAAGACCTTTACCAAACAGATTAGCCTTTGGAATAAAGGTCTAACCTGATTGGTAAAGGTCTCGCTAACAATGTGAATTGCCAATAAAGCCGGAGAATATCCTCATATTCTCGTATTGACGACTTTATTTAACAGCTACTCCCCTTTACGGGATATATTAAATTTTTAAGATTATTCAATGTGTTCTTGCCTAAAGAGATCATATACGAGATGAAAGTCATTGTCAATAAAAGTTGCAGAAATAAATGGATTCTATCTTTTAAGAATCATTAAAATGGCCAGAAACATGACATGATGACGGAAATCAACAGAGATTGAATAAAAATGGAAACGGAAACATGATACATTTAGGTTATATAAACTAACATTTAATATGACGAAACTGCAAACATAAGGAAAAACAGGACTTAAAAAGGAAAAACTCGATTGACGATGTAGGTTGATGAAAATATGATGAAACTAATCAAAGCAATCGAACATGGTTTGTGTTAACTAAAATTACATCAGTTGTTCTGTTGAAGTGAGTTTTACTGCGAAGAAGTACTAGAAGTTCATGTTGCATAAAACTTTTAGGAGGTGGGGAAATGCCGCAGACGTCATCGAGGTTATCCATTGAAGCAGAGGAGGAGCTCAGCCGCCATCCCTGCTACAGCGAGGAAGCTCATCGTTTTTTTGCTAGGATGCACATCCCGGTTGCTCCCGCCTGTAACATCCAATGTAATTACTGCAACCGAAAATTCGATTGTGTGAATGAAAGCAGGCCTGGTGTAGTTAGTGAAGTGCTAACTCCAGAGCAAGCTGAAAGAAAAGTGAAAGGTGTAGCCGCACAGCTGATGCAACTGTCGGTAGTTGGGATTGCAGGTCCGGGTGATCCGCTGGCGAATCCAGAACGAACCTTTGACACGTTCGAACGAGTCAAGCGGCAGATCCCTGATGTTACCCTTTGCCTGAGTACTAATGGATTGACCCTTTACAGGCATGTAGACGCCATACTAGCGCTAGGTATCCGTCATGTCACGATCACCATCAATGCCATTGATCCCAATGTGGGCCGTGAAATTTATCCATGGGTTGTTGACGAAGGGGTCCGGTACGAAGGACAAGAAGCAGCGGAGCTGCTGATCAGCCGCCAGCTTCAAGGTTTGGAGCTGCTGGCACAGCAAGGTATTCTTGTTAAAGTTAATTCCGTTATGATTCCAGGGGTCAATGATCATCATCTCCCTGAAGTATCGCGAACAGTTAAAGCGCTCGGGGCAACTCTGCATAATGTGACGCCTTTAATTATCGCACCGGGAAGTCAGTATGAACGGGATGGGCGCAAGGCGCCGCGTCCTAAAGAACTGCACAACCTGCAGGAAGTGCTTGGGCGCGAAGGAATGAAGGTCATGCGCCATTGTCGGCAATGCCGTGCTGATGCCATTGGGCTGCTGGGTCAGGATCGTAATCAGGATTTTATATTAGAAAAGATGGATGCAAATCCAGTTATAAATGAGCAAGCTAGAGCGCTCTTTCAACGTGAACTCGATGCCAAAATCCGTCAGCGTGTCAAAGCCAAAGAGCTAAGGCAGAACTCTTTCCAGCAAGGGCAGCACACCACCAAAGTCGCTGTTGCTACACGTGGTGGGGATAAGGTCAATCAACATTTTGGCCACGCGACAGAGTTCATGGTTTATGAAACAGATGGAGTAAGCGTGAAGCTGCTAGGTGTCCGAAAGATTCAGGCCTATTGCCACGGTAAAGCGGATTGTAATGGGGATAAGAATACCACGCTACAAGAAATTATTTCTATATTACAGGACTGTCAAATATTGCTCTGCTCTGGTATTGGCGATGTCCCTCGCGCCAGCTTAAATAAAGCCGGGGTATTGCCTCTGGTGCGTAAAGGTGAAATACAGGATGTGATTCTCGAAAGTGTGAAGATCAGCTCTTATTTTGAAAATATATCGATTTCGAAGGGATGATGAATGATGAGACAAATTGCTTTTTACGGTAAGGGCGGTATCGGTAAATCCACAACTTCGCAGAACACTTTGGCGCAGCTCGCCACTAAATTTGGTCAAAAAACAATGATCGTAGGCTGTGATCCTAAAGCGGACTCCACACGGTTGATTCTGAACACCAAAGCTCAGAATTCAGTGCTCCAATTGGCAGCTGAAAGAGGAACGGTTGAGGATTTGGAGCTTGAGGATGTAGTTCAGTTGGGATATGGCGACATTCTTAATGTGGAGTGCGGTGGACCTGAACCGGGTGTGGGGTGTGCCGGCCGCGGGATTATTACAGCGATTAATTTTTTGGAGCAGCAAGGGGCTTATGAAGGATTGGATTTTGTATCCTATGACGTACTTGGTGACGTGGTATGTGGTGGATTTGCAATGCCGATCCGTGAGAATAAAGCACAGGAAATTTATATCGTATGCTCCGGGGAAATGATGGCTATGTATGCGGCCAATAACATTGCGCGCGGAATTCTAAAGTATGCCAACAGCGGTGGCGTAAGATTGGGCGGTCTGATCTGCAACAGTCGTAATACGGACCGTGAGGATGAGCTCATTATGGAGCTGGCACGCCGTTTGAATACACAAATGATCCATTTTGTCCCGCGGAATAATGTGGTTCAGCATGCAGAGCTGAGAAGAATGACCGTAGCCCAATATAATCCTCATCATCAGCAAGCTAGAGAATATGAGATTTTGGCAGAAAAGATTCTGAATAACAATATGATGACAATCCCGACCCCGATTTCTATGGAAGAGCTGGAGGATTTACTCATGGAATTTGGTGTGATTGAGGATGAAGAGACCGCGCTGAAAAAGCTGAAGGCATCTGGCCAATAATTAGGTTCGTCCGGTGAACAGGAGTGGAGAGACGGCTGTTCACCGGATCACTCTAAGGGATGAGGAGGATTCAGAATGGGGCTAAATATCGAAGATAACCAAAAGATGCTCGAAGAGATTCTTGAGGTTTACCCGGAAAAGGCACGGAAGGATCGTCAGAAGCATTTTGAAATCAATAATGAAGAGTTAATAAACTGTGGCAAATGCGCCATCAAATCGAATATGAAGTCCCGTCCGGGGGTTATGACCCAAAGAGGATGTGCTTATGCCGGTTCGAAGGGCGTGGTCTGGGGCCCGATCAAGGATATGGTGCATATCAGCCATGGTCCTGTAGGTTGTGGGCAATATAGCTGGGGAACAAGACGGAATTATGCCAACGGAACACTGGGCATTGATAATTTTACGGCTATGCAGGTGACGAGTGATTTTCAGGAGACAGATATTGTATTTGGCGGTGACAAGAAGCTTGAAGTCATTTGCCGTGAAATTAAAGAAATGTTCCCACTGGCTAAAGGAATTTCGATCCAATCAGAGTGTCCTGTGGGGCTAATCGGAGACGATATTGAAGCGGTGTCCAAAAAAATGTCTATCGAGCTAGGTCTCCCGATCATTCCCGTTCGTTGTGAAGGATTCCGTGGGGTTAGCCAATCCTTGGGTCATCATATTGCTAACGATGCGATCCGTGATTTTCTGATGGGGAAGAAGGAGCTTGCGGAATGTGGTCCTTACGATATTAATATTATCGGAGATTATAACATCGGTGGGGACGCTTGGGCTTCACGCATTTTACTGGAGGAAATGGGTCTGCGTGTTATTGCGCAGTGGTCTGGGGATGGAACCATCAATGAATTGGCGATCGCGCATAAGGCGAAGCTCAATCTGATTCACTGTCATCGCTCCATGAACTATATGGTAACGACGATGGAGAAAGCATATGGGATTCCTTGGCTGGAATACAACTTTTTCGGGCCGACCAAAACAGCTGAAAGCCTTCGAGCCATCGCCGCAAGGTTTGATGAGTATATTCAGGAAAACTGCGAGAAAGTCATCGCTAAATACACGCCACAAATGGAGGCGATTATCTCTAAATTTAAACCCCGGCTGGAAGGTAAAAAGGTCATGCTGCTGGTAGGCGGATTACGTGCCCGCCATACACTGGGGGCTTATGAGGATCTGGGGATGGAGGTAGTGGGCACAGGTTATGAGTTCGCTCACAAGGATGATTACGAGAAAACATTCCCTGAACTGCCGGAAGGCACTATTATCTACGATGATCCAACCGCTTACGAGCTGGAAGAGCTTGCGCAAAGACTTGATATTGATCTGATGGGCTCGGGTGTGAAGGAGAAATATGTGTATCACAAGATGGGTATTCCTTTCCGGCAAATGCACTCTTGGGATTATAGTGGTCCTTACCATGGCTATGACGGGTTTAAGATTTTTGCTAAGGACATGGACATGACCATTAACAGCCCAGTGTGGAGCTTGATCAATTCAGGGAAAACAGGATCACTCCCTAAAAAGGAGGCGGGCGTATGAAGGACAAACTGGAGATCCCGGATTACAATACATTATTTCAAACTGAACCCTATGTGAAGCAACGTGAAGGGAAAAAAGCATTCGAGGCACCCTGCAGTGAGCAAGAGACAGCGGAAGCATTAGCCTACTCGAAGTCGTCTGAATATAAGGATAAGAATTTTGCTCGCACCTCACTGGTAGTTAATCCTCATAAAGCATGCCAGCCCCTAGGAGCCTTGATGGCTGCGCTGGGATTCGAAAAAACTCTGCCGTTTATACATGGCTCCCAAGGTTGCACTGCGTATTTTCGTAGTCATTTGAGCCGTCATTTCAAGGAGCCAACCCCCGCGGTTTCTTCCTCTATGACAGAAGATGGTGCGGTGTTCGGAGGGATGAACAATCTTATTGATGGTCTTGAAAATAGTGTGGCGCTCTATAAGCCAGAGATGATAGCTGTATCCACTACATGTATGGCTGAGGTTATAGGGGATGATCTGCAGGCTTTTATATCCAATGCCCGCCAGAAGGGTGCAATTTCGAACGAAATTCCAGTGCCCTACGCCAACACACCAAGTTTTTCCGGATCACATATTACAGGTTACGATTCCATGTTAAAGTCCATCCTCAGTACCTTGTTCATCCGCTCTGGGATTGAAGCTACCTCTGGCAGTGGAGAGGGAACTGGAGAGAAGCTGAATGTCATTATAGGGTTTGAGCCTTATACGGGGAATTTTGCGGAAATTCGAAAAATCCTTGCCGCGTTTGATACAGGCTACACCTTCCTTGGTGACCACAGCGGCAATTTTGATTCCCCGGCTACAGGAGAATATTCCTATTATTATGGGGGAACGAAGCTGGCAGATGTGCCGAAGGCAGCTAATGCGTTGGGAACTCTATCACTTCAGAAATATTCTGTCAAAAAAACATTGGAATACATCAGCAGCACATGGAAACAACAGACCGTTGCGATGTCGACTCCACTGGGCATTAATGCGACAGATCGGCTAATAGAGTCTATCAGTGAATTAACGGGATTGCCCATTCCGCCTGAGCTTGTGGAAGAACGTGGCCGGGTAGTGGATGCTTTGCTCGATAGCCACCCTTATCTGCATGGCAAACGAGTGGCTTTAGTTGGCGATCCGGATTTGCTGATCGGCCTGATTGAATTCTGTCTGGAAGTCGGTATAGAGCCTATTCATATTGTGTGCTCCAATGGGGAAAACGGATTTAAAGAAGAAGCGAAAGCTCTGCTTGCTGCCAGTCCCTACGGAGCAGAAACAACGGTTCATATCGGAAATGATTTGTGGCATATGCGCTCGCTGCTGATTGATGATCCTGTGGATCTGGCCATTGGAAGCTCTCATCTTAAATTTGCTGCCAAAGATGCCGACGTTCCTTTGATCCGTGTAGGCTTCCCTGTCTTTGATCGCCATCATCTGCATCGTTATCCGATTATCGGTTATCAAGGTGCCTTGAACTTGTTAACTACTATAGTAAATACAATCCTGCAGGGGTTGGATGAGGATTCATCTGGCTTCAACCACGATCTTGTTCGTTAGTCCAATATTTATCGTAGTGACACTGAATAATTGAGCATTTTAAGAGTAAGGAGTATTCAGTTACGGGAGGTGGTACGATGGAGTCCATCAGAAACGATGTATTCGACGCGCAAGCTTGCGGGAGCTTAACTCCGAAATCGAAGCCATGTCCACGCCCCAAGCCGGGCGAAGCGGCTGGGGGCTGCTCCTTCGACGGAGCCCAAATCACGCTGCTGCCGATCATGGATGCTGCGCATCTCGTCCATGGGCCGGCTGCTTGTGCCGGGAATAGCTGGGAAAGTAGAGGGGCTTTGTCAAGCGGGCCATCACTTTCACAATACGGATTTACTACAGATCTCAACGATAACGACATTATTTTTGGCGGAGAAAAGAAACTGAAAGATAGTATCGACTATATTGCCGGGCGCTTTATGCCTCCGGCAATATTTGTATATGCGACCTGTGTGACAGCATTGATTGGCGAGGATTTGGATGCGGTATGCAAGGAAGCGGCAGGCAGATTGGGGCTTCCTGTGATCCCCGTGAACAGTCCCGGATTCGTAGGCAGTAAGAATCTTGGAAATCGGCTGGCTGGTGAAGCGCTGCTACAATATGTCATTGGCACAGGTGAACCAGAGATTGAGATTCCTTTAGGTGTGAATTTGATTGGAGAGTACAATATCGCGGGTGAAATGTGGGATATCGAGAAATTAATGAAGAGTGTTGGAATTACGCTAATGTCCAGAATTACAGGGGATGCAAGATATAAGGAAATTACATGGGCACATCATGCAAAAGTGAATATGGTTGTGTGCAGCCGTGCATTGTTAGGTCTGGCAAAAGAAATGGAGGCAAGATACCACATTCCCTATTTCGAAGGCTCCTTCTATGGGGCCAAAGAGACAACTTATTCCTTACGTCAAATGGCTTATTTGCTGAATGACCGTGAGATGGAGCGGCGTGTGGATCGGTTGACGGAACGAGAGGAAAACAGACTGATTCAGGAGCTGCGGCCCTACCGCAAGCTGCTTAAAGGAAAGAAAGCAGTTCTCTATACGGGTGGAGTAAAAAGCTGGTCGATTATTTCCGCACTGAAGGAGTTAGGCGTTCAGGTGGTAGGTGTAGGCACGAACAAAAGCACGGAAGATGATGTACGGCGTATAGCGGATCGTGTTGGTGATGACACCGAATATATTCCGGAGGGCGGGGCAAGCCGAATTATCAAAACCGTCCGGGATCGTAAGGCAGATATTATGATTGCTGGCGGACGGAATATGTATGTGGCAATGAAAGAGCAGATTCCGTTTATCGATATTAATCAAGAAAGACACAAGGCCTATGCTGGTTACGAAGGTTTACTAAGGCTGGCTAAGGAGCTGACGTATTCTCTTGATAATCCAATCTGGAAGCTGGCTGCCAGTGCCGCTCCCTGGGATAAGGGGGAACCTTCCTATGACCGTTAACAAAAGGAGTAAACCGACTTCGGTTAATCCAATGAAAATAGGCCAATCCCTTGGTTCCGTACTGGCATTTCAGGGTTGCTACAAGGCATTGCCTATTGTGCATGGTGCGCAAGGTTGTTCCGCATTTCCGAAGGCGCTGCTTACCCGGCATTTTCGTGAGCCTATAGCCGTACAGACCTCTGCTTTGCAGGAGATGGATGTAATCTTTGATGCGAATCGTAATTTAGAGGAAGCTCTAAATACCATACTCAGTAAACACCGACCAGACATTATAGGCATTATTGGGACTGAGCTGACGGATGTGGCAGGAGTGGATTATCAATCCATGCTCAAGACCTATAAAAGGGAGCGGAACATGCGGGGTGGGCTTGCTTTTTCCGTCACCTTACCAGACTTTCGTGGTTCATTGGAATCGGGGTTCAGCTCTACCGTGGAGGCGATGCTTGATGAGATGATCCAGCAGGTAGGCCATCGGGGTTCAAGGAGTGTAAATACACGTCAGATTACCCTCTTGCCGGGATCGTTTCTGACGCCGGGTGATGTGATGGAGCTGAAAGAAATGATATCCTCCTTCGGTTTTGAGGTAATCGCTGTACCTGATATTTCGACCTCTTTGTCTGGGCATCTGCTGACAGGATTTTCACCGCTGACAAGAGGTGGGGTGCCTCTGGATTCGATGCTGCAAAGCTTGCATTCGGGTCTAACCATTGCCATCGGCGGAAGTATGGAGCGTCCAGCTAGAAGACTGCATAATGCGCTGGGAACTCCCTACAAAGTATTCGAGAGTGCGATGGGGCTTAAAGCAACGGATGATATTTTGCAATTCCTGCATCAAATTAGCGGGGAGCCGGTACAGCTTCGTTATTGCTGGCAACGGGAGAATTTATTGGATAGCATGCTGGATGCTCATTTTCAATTTGCGGGGATGTCTGCACTTGTCGCGCTGGAGCCAGATCATTTGTATACCGTATCTTCTTGGCTCGAAGAGCTGGGGGTGGAGCAAAAGGCCCTGGTCACCTCCTATGAAACTCCTTTGGTGGTTGAGATGGAACGAGAGGTATGGGTCGGTGATCTGGATGATGTTGAGTTTTTGGGTAAAGGTGCAGATTTATGGATCGGTAACTCACATGGGATAAATGGAGCGGCGCGGTTAGATGCAGCATTTATGGCGGCTGGATTTCCCGTTTGGAATGAGCTTGGTGCTTATATGGCCACCTCTGTAGGGTATCGGGGAGCGATGGAGTGGACGAATAAAGCGGCGAATCTGTTAATGCGAAGGGAGGAGGAACATCGTGAAAGTAGCATTCGCTACAGAGGATGGAATTAGAGTGAATGCCCATTTTGGGCAGAGTCCGATGTTCGCAATTTATAAAGTTACCAAAGGTGGCGGGGAGCTTATAGGTCTTCGTAAACTGCCAACGATTCTCAATCAGGATGAAGCAGGCAAAATAGAGAGTCGTCTGGAGGTGGTAGAGGATTGCACGCTAATATTCATCATGCAGATTGGAGCCTCAGCAGCGGCAAGAGTCACACGTCGTAAAATTATGCCGGTAAAGGTTCCGCCAGGCAGTCCTATTGATGAGCAAGTGAAGCGGATTGTTGAAATGCTACAGGGCAAACCACCGATGTGGCTAGCCAAGGTATTACATGCTGAAAATGAAGCGGAAGGGGCGAGTGTAGATGGATCCCATAGCTAATGAGAGTTCTGCATTAATGGGCCGGGTTGCTCCGGAAGCGGCAGTATTAAAACGTCGTTGTCGAACCACGGAGAAAAAGCTGGATAAAGATATAGCAGAGATGCTCATACGCCGGTTGTGTCAATTGCTTGATACAGAAGACTTTTTTGGAAGGCATGATTCTCTTTCACCACAGAAGAAGATCGAACGATTGTTTCTCGCTTCCCCTGAAGACAAGAACAAATCTGATTTTAACTGCGCGGTTTCTCCAAAGGTCCGTTTGCAGGTTCCTCTCTTGTTTCAGGCGGTGGCGGGCGTGATCGAGGAGAAAAGTGGGGTTCTGGTTCAGAGCTCTTCTGAAATAAATGGGGAAGGATTTGGGCGTGCTCTTTTATATAGTGATCGGATTATTCTTGTGTTAAAAAGCTTGAGAGCAGGTTTTCCGTTTCCTTTTACCTCGGAGGATAAAGTAATTCGCTACGGCGTTGCTTGTGTAGAAGAAGGGCTGGCCTTTATGGATAAATTTAATGAAATGACAGCTCTCTATGGAACGGATGGTCTGGAGGGTTAGATTCCAATGATGCAGCTCAGCCACAGGGAGGGAGCAAAATGGAGCAGCTTGTAGGCGGCACCGAACTGGAACGATACGCACGCCAATTGAAGCTGCTTGGAGAAGGCGGGCAGAAAGCGCTAAAAGAAGCTACAGTGATGATTGCTGGAATTGGTGGGCTTGGAGGCACTGCCGCACTTTATTTAGCTGCTGCCGGAATCGGCAAGCTGATCTTGGCGCATGAAGGAAACATTGTGCCTCCAGATTTAAATCGACAGATTTTGATGGACAGTGATCATTTGGGTATGGAAAGGATGAGCACAGCAATTCAGCAGCTAAAACGTCTGAATCCAAATGTTGAAATTGAAGGATATAATTCGAAGATTGAATACAATATGGCAAAACCTTGGGTAGAGCAAGCTAATATAGTGATTGATGCACGGTATGATTTTCCGGAAAGATATACGTTGAACCGCCTATGTGTAGAAACCGGCACGCCAATGATAGAGGCGGCGATGTATGGATTTGAGATTTCACTAACAACGGTTATACCTGGTGAAACCCCTTGCTTAGAGTGTCTTTATCCGGATGTTAATCCAGAATGGGAACCGTTTGGCTTTCCAGTATTGGGAGCAACCTCCGGAATTGCGGGTTGTCTGGCTGCGTTGGAAGCCGTAAAATGGGTTACAAGGGTAGGGACGACTTATGCGGGCGTAATGCATCGCTTCAATTCACTCGACTTCGCCTGTTACAGCGTCCATATTACCCGTAATCCGAATTGCACTTGCTGCGGAGAGGAAGGTAAACCGTGAAAAGTCTCAGGCTATGTGACACGACACTTAGGGATGGTGAACAGGCGGCTGGAGTTTCATTCACGAGGGAAGAAAAGCTGGAAATCGCAAGGTTGCTGTCGGAATGCGGAGTGGAGCAAGCAGAGGTAGGAATTCCTGCCATGGGCAAGCAAGAGCAAGAAGATATTGCGGCTATCGCTGATTTAGGTCTTCCTATGAAGATGATGACCTGGAATCGGGCCTTGGAAAGTGATATCGACAAAGCATGGGCGACGGGTGTGAACTGGAGTCATGTATCGATCCCTGTCTCGGAAATTCAATTACAAGGTAAGCTAGGTTTAACACCTGCCAAAGGTCTGACAAGATTACTGCATGCGACGGAATATGGTCAACGGCTAGGAATGACTGTGTCGGTGGGGATGGAGGACTCTTCAAGGGCGAGTATGGAGTACTTGGTTGAACTGGTAAATACATTATATAAAGAAGGCATTCGTTGGTTCCGTTATGCAGATACGGTATCTGCTCATCATCCGGGTCAAATGGCAGAGCGGGTAAGCACATTACTTAGTGCTGTTCCTGCAGATGTAGAGCTTGAGGTACACTGCCACAATGATTTTGGTCTTGCGGCTGCAAACACACTTAGCGGTATTGCCGCGGGTGCGGTCTGGGCAAGCACTACGGTGGCAGGGATTGGTGAACGCACCGGGAATGCAGCATTGGAAGAAGTAGTGATGGCTTGGCGTTATCTTTATGGCGGGGAGAGCAGCGTGCGTCCAGAGTGTCTGAAGGGGGTGGCGGATAGGGTGATCGCAGCCTCGGGCCGAAGTGTCGGCGATGCCAAACCAATCGTCGGATCACTCGCCTTCACACATGAATCTGGGATACATGTTGACGGTTTGTTGAAAGAAACAGCCACCTACCAGACCTTTGATCCCACTGAGGTGGGGAGAGCACATCATTTTGTGTTAGGTAAACATTCCGGAAGTGGTGGAATCATGCATGTTCTGAACGCACATGGTTTAGAGGTTAGTGCGGGAACCGCGGGACGTTTGCTTGAACGGGTGAGAGACTATGCCGAAGTTAATAAAGTGAATGTGCCAGAGCTCCTCTTGGTTGAATGGCTGAGGGAGGATTGGCAACGACCGTAAGGGATATAATAAGAATGAATAAAGGCTGACAAGACGGGTACGAAACCTGTCTTGTCAGCTTTTTTATGTTGTTATGATTAAGTTTATTGTGTTACCCCTTAACCGCTCCAGCGGTAATTCCCTTGGTCATCTGTTCTGTAAAGAGCAGGTAGATCAGGATGGTTGGGATAGCGATGATCGTCATAACCGCGAACTGTGCACCATAGTTGGATGAATACTCACCAGTGAATTTCATAATGGAGAAGGGAATCGTCTTAAGATCTTCCGAGGTGAGGAAGGTGTTCGCCATAATGAATTCATTCCACGTGCTGATGAAGTTGAGCACACAGATGGTTGCCAGCGCCGGTTTGGTGATGGGCAGGATGATACGGAAGATTAACCCGTAAATGCCACTGCCATCAATAACGGCGGACTCTTCAATAGCCCGTGGGATGGTCTCCAGGAACCCGGTCATAATCAGCACACTCATGGGGATGACAATGGCTGAGTAAGGCAAAATCAATGTGTACATATTGTTCAGCATCCCAAGCTTGTTAAACAGAATGAAGTTTGGCAGCAATGTGGCGTGAATGGGAATGATCATGCCTAACATGATTAGAGAGAGGACGATGCCACTTAGCTTCCATTTCATCCGGGTAAACGCATATCCCATCATCAGGGACACCAGCGCAGAGAGCATAACAGTAATCACTGTAATGATAAGACTGTTGGCAAAATAACGTGGCACACGCCCGTAGGTAAAAGCGTTTCGATAGTTCTCCCACTGGGGTGGAGAGGGCCATTTCAGAAATGAGCTTCCAAAGAACTCACCGCTCTTGAGCAGGGAATAATCGATCAACCAAATAAGCGGAAATAACTGAATCAACGCCATGATACACAGGAACACCATCATTAGGATTTTGCCCGTTGTAGGCTTTCTGCGTTCTTGTTTGTGAAGGTTTAGCTTAGGGGGTGAAGCGGCAGGCGATAAGGAATTATTCATAGGATTTCCTCCGGTTACAGGGTTTCTTTAAAATTCTCCGATATCTTTCTTTAAAATCTTGTTGAGGATAACGGTTAGGATCAGGCAGAACACAATAAACAGAATCGAAATGGCATTACCATAACCGTATAGCGATGATGAGAAGGCAGTTTTGTACAGATAGTTCCCTAGGAACTGTGTGCTATTTGCAGGGCCACCGTTGGTCATTAAGAATACGGTTTCCATTTGCTTAAGGCAGGTGGTGACGGCAATGATGATGGCAACCCGCATCATCGGCGAAAGCAGCGGAATGATGATACGCGTGTAGAGGGTGAAGTTGTTGGCGCCGTCGATTCTTGCGGCTTCGCTTAAATCTTCCGGAATGCCTTGCAGACCTGAATAATACAGCAGCAGTGCATACCCAAAGCCTTGCCACATAACAACAATGATGATGCACCAGATGGCCGTCTTTGGATCACCGAGCCAATCATGCGTAAGTGCATCCAATCCAACTCCGCTTAGCAGCTTGTTGAGCAGTCCGTAGTTTGGATGGAAAATTCCGGTCCACAGCTTGGCTGTAACGACGACGGAAATTACAGCGGGGATAAAAAAGATCGTCCGGAATATTTTTTCGTATTTGCCGGAATTGGTTAGGAATATCCCCATGAGAATGGCAAAGGGATGTTGTAAAAATACAGTGGCGGCGGTCAGGAGCAGGGCATTGACTAGCGATCTCCAGAACACTTTGTCATGAAATAGAATTTCACGGTAGTTATCAAAGCCGATGAAATTGTATTTGCCGATTCCGCCCCAATCCGTAGAACCGTAATAAGCGCTCATGAAGATAGGGATGCAGATCATAAAAGCAAATAGGAACAGTCCAGGTGCGATGAGTAAGAATATCGCTTTTTTGTCGCTTAACACTCTGTGCATGGAAATCTCCGTCCTTTTAAAGAGTAATCTATCTATTACCATCGTAACGGGAAGCCAGGCACCGGAACATGCCGTAAATTTCAGATCGGTGTATACATTTTTTCGAAAACAAAACCCCGGCCTCTGGGGGAAGCCGGGGTTTGCGCACTGCCATCTATTAGGTTACTTCAGGAGCGCTAAGGTTCATGTTTTTTGTAGTTCTCTGGTTTATTTACCAGCGAATTTATCGGATGCAGCATCCAGTGCTTTGGCGAATTCCTCAGGGGTAATTGCATCAGAAAGCAGGCTTTGATGCGCCTCCATTACCTTTTGCTTGAACTCATCGTCACCCACATCCTGCAGTGGAGTACCGCTGGAAGAGGTCATGGAGCTGAATACTTCAATCAATTCTTTTTGCAGCTGGGTTTCGTTACCCGTTAGGAATTGATCGAATTGCTGCGCAGGTGTACCCGCGCCGGCTTGCCATAGCATTTTAGACCAATGCTCTGGAGCGAAGAAATATTTCAAAAAATCAACAGCGGCTTCAGCATGTTTGGAATTTTTGCTGACTGCATATCCGCCACCATACCAAGCGGCATCATCGGTTGCTTTACCTTTATCTGAAGCTGGGAAAGCGAAAGCACCTACGTTATTGCGGAATTCTTCAGAGAAGTTCTCGTCTGTTGCCAGACCCGACTCCCAAGCGCCCATAAAGAACATGGCAGCTTGCCCTTGTCCGAACAAGTTGCGTGCAGCACCGTAATCGGCAGTCAGCCAGCCATCGGCAAAACCTTTAGCATCGGCAAATTGCTGCATTTCAGTTGCGGCTGCAACGAGACTAGGATCTGTAAAGGATATTTTACGCGCAACAGCTTCATCCATTGTATTGAAATCGCCAGTCTGACGTTGGGCTACAAATTCATACCAGATAGGCAGTGTCCAAGCGTCCATACCATTCATAGCGATCGGGTTAATTTTCTTGGCACGAAGTGTTTTGACGGCGGCAAGCAAATCATCTGTGGTTTTTGGAACCTCGATGCCGTTGTCAGCGAATATTTTTTTGTTATAGTACATGACCATGTAGTCGGCACCACGCGGCAAGCCGTAAAGTTTACCATCTTTACTGAAGCCGTCCATGGATCCGGACACAAACTGATTACCTTCGAAGTCAGCGCTGTTCAGTTCAAGCAGCAGATCGTTATCCAGCAGGGGACTCAGGAAGGAGGGCTGACCCCAGGCTTGAATGATATCAGGCAGCTGATTGCTGGAGGCATACACTTTGATTTTTGATTTGTAAGGTTCATCTTGAAGCGCTTCCACTTCAATCTTGACGTTAGGGTTCTCTTTCATGTAAGCATCGATAATGTCTTGCTCTACCTTACCTGAACCATTTGCCCGATCCGCGAGCGCGGTGAAGAACTTCAGTGTGATTTTTTCGGCGGGTGTGTTTTCCCCTGCACTAGCTGTTGCTTCGGCAGTAGCTTCGGCCTTGTCATTTGTAGGTGCATTAGTAGCTTTCGCATTGTTATTTCCGCCACCGCAGCCTGCCAGCAGAGCTGGTAGCATTAGACTCATAAGTGCTAGCTTTATTCCTTTACCTTTCATCAAAAACCCACCTTTTTTATGAGATATATTTCCACGAGAACGGCTGTCATCAAACGAGGATGACGATGTCGTTTCTTCTTGCATCCCCATCTTAAGAGTTTATGACCGATAGAAACATGGTCCATATTTAAGAACTATGTAGGCATTTTTCAGTGATTGTAAAAAGCTGGTTCAGGGTTTAATGATTTCAGTTATACTTGGTTTACACATTTATTGATTATACATGAAGGTGGTTCTCATGAATCGAAACATCCGCTTATTAAGCCGTTATCGCCATCTTCCGCTCCAGTTTAAGCTGTTATTATGGTTTGTGCCGCTGCTTCTCGTGACTATATTCGCTATGGGGTGGAACTCCTATCAGATCTCTTCGCAGCAGGTGGTGGAGAAAATGAAACAGTCACAGGATCACCTGACCCGAAAAACAGCAGAGCAGATTGATGAGATGGTGAGGGGAATGATTTCTTTTTCCAATACACTCTTTCTGGATGAAAGTGTGCAGCGGCTCTTAGTGTCGTCAGAAGCACAAACAGAACGTAATTCCGTATTTAAAACGGTCACCAACCTGATGGTCGCTGGCAACTCGATTCAATCCCTGATTCTATACTCTTTGGAAGACCAGAATAACGGGGCGGAGCCTTTTGCTGCGAACCAAGCCGGATTGACAACTGGCATGAAGTTCTCTAACTTTATCCAAACCTCGTACTACAAGGAAGCCGTTGAAGCCGCAGGTAGTCCAACCTTTGGATTGTCCAGACCCACGGATGGCATATTTGTTGGTGATCATTATCATAAGATTGTACTTTCCAGAATTATCAAGAATGTATATACTTTAAAACCGGCAGGGCTTGCGGTGATCGGGGTCGATGCTGGTAAGATTGGAAGCCAATATCTAGACAACTCTGAAGATGATGTAGATATGTTTGTGGTAGATCGAGACGGGCTCATCATTACGGCTTCTAACAAGAGCTGGATCGGCAAAAGAGATCTTGATCTTCCGTATTTTGCGGACAGCGATCCTAAGTTGAGCCTAAAGGAGAGGCTGGAGTCTACAGCGGATCACAAACAGTGGATTGTCTCGCATCTGCAGTCAGAAACGACGGGTTGGTATGTAGTGGTGGTGCATTCCAAACGGCAGCTTGTCAAAGAGCTGGGACAGATTTCACAGGTCACGGTGACGATCGCTTTTCTGTGCTTAGCAGTTAGCTTAATGGTTACCTGGCTCGCCGCCGCCTCAATAACGAAACCGCTGAAAAAGCTTTCCCGCTCCATGCGCAGATTGCAGACAGGGGATTTCACGCAGCGCGTATTTTTTGAAGGAAATGATGAGATTGGTCTCTTGGGCCATGGTTATAATCTAATGGTGCAGCGGATCAAATCGCTCATCAATGATGTATATGCCTCCAAACTGAAGCAGCAGGAAGCAGAATTGAAAACGCTTCAGGCGCAGATCAGGCCGCACTTTTTATATAACACGCTGAATACGATTTGTTGGGAAGCTGAGAAGAAGGGCGACAAAGAAATAGCGGATATGGTCTATTCGCTTTCTCAAGTATTCCGGCTGAGCTTAAATGATGGGCGGGATACGTTTACATTAGAACAGGAAGTAGAGCTTGTGACGAATTATTTGTTCCTGCAAAAAAATCGGTTTCGAGAACGTTTTGAGTTCGAAATTGCCTTGGATGAGAGTATCAAGGATTTCACAGTTCCGAAGCTGCTGCTCCAGCCACTGGCGGAAAATGCAGTGATTCATGGGATCGAGCCACTGGCTGGAAGTGGACTCATCTCGATTCGCGCCTTCCGCAAAGATAGAACTATTGTGCTCGAAGTTCAAGATAACGGGGTGGGAATCACGCCGGAAAGACTTCAGGAGCTACATCAGCGTTTAGCGAGAGGAAGCTCTATTTCGGAGGAAGAGGAGAATGCTGGACGTTCGGGGTTTGCACTCTCGAATGTACAGGAACGTTTAGCTTTGTTTTTTGCCGGAGCCTCATTGCAAGTAGAGAGTGTAGAAGGAGCAGGCACACGTATTATCATTCATATCACTGTGGAGGGTCCCTAAATGATGAAGCTGAAGCTGCTGATTGCTGAAGACGAAGACACCATCCGTGAGGGTATCGTCAATATGATTGACTGGGATTCGCATCAGATTGAGGTAATGGGCGAGGCGGGGAACGGAAGTGAAGCGCTGGCTCTGATGGAGTCTGAACAGCCGGATTTATTGTTAACGGATATCCGCATGCCGCAGATGAATGGTCTGGAGCTAATCGAAGCGGGACGGCGTCGAGGTTACGACTTTCGCTCGATTATTTTATCTGGATACAATGAGTTCTCTTATGCAAAACAAGCGATTGCGCTGGGGGTTGTCGATTATGTGCTGAAGCCGTGCCGGCCGGAAGAAATTCTGAAGACGGTACTCAAGGCTAAGGAGCTAATTGAAAGGCAGCGTTGTCAGGAGAATGAACAGCTAAAAAGAGATCGTTCCTGGCATAAAAATGCACCGCTTGTCAAAAGCCAAGTGCTGTCCCAATGGATTCATCATCCTCCGGTTCCGCTGGAGCGGCGGCAGGAGCTGATCGGTGAATTAGCTATGGCTATTAGCCATGAAGGTCCGCAGATTGGGCTGGTCAGCTTTGATTTTGATCCTCCCTCTGCCGGTGGGTCTGGACAGGATTTTGTACTTTTACGTTACGCGGCCCTAAATATTATTAGTGAGACCTTGTCTCCTATCTATAAAGGAAAAATCGAGACCTTTCATGATGGCAATCTCCTGCTCTGGATCGGCAGTGGTTTAGCTGGAACGGATTCCCGCAAGTCTTACCGAACCCCCATCTATTTAAAAGAGCAAATCGGGATGCTGCAAAGCAATCTGGAGAAATACCTCAAGCTGTCAATCAGTATTGCTGTAGGCTCCTGTCGTGCGGATATTTCGGAAGCTCACCTGTCTTATAAAGAAGCGCTTCAGGCCATGGAATCCCGCTTTCTGAACGGGAAAGGCGGCGTTTATTTTTATACAGAAGGCTCGGGAGTTATTGGGGGTGGCGCACAGGAGATCGGGATTTTAGATGATCCTGAATTAAATGTGCTGGAGGATGAGATGCTTGTGGCAGTCGGTGCAGGAAGTAATGAGCTTGCCCTCGATCTGCTGGAGCAATGGCTGGAACGTTTTCGCGGAAACCCCGGATGCCTCAAGCAGGAGGTGAATATTCGGGCAACAGCTTTTGTCGTTCGCCTTAAGAGGCTTGCGCAGGAAAAACAAGTAGCTGGATTCGAATGGAAGCAGCATTTGGTCAATTGGATGGAGCAGGCACCACAGATCGAGACGCTGGAAGAATTGTCTACGATCCTGAATAAGATCATGCAGAATGTGGTGGAGGCTTTTTCTAAACATCGCCCTCTGCATCGAACAGTAGTTACAGCGCTCGAGATCATCCGTAACAAATATAATACAAATCTGTCTCTGGAATATGTTGCGAAGGAAGCTTATGTATCTAATACTTATTTAAGTTCACTGTTCCGTCAGGAGCTGGGTGTGAATTTTCTCGATTATTTGCATCAATACCGGGTAGAAGAGGCAAAAAAGCTGCTCCGCCAAAACTTAAAAATGTACGCTGTTGCAAAGTTAGTAGGCTACGGGGAAGAACGCCACTTCAGTGCTACTTTTAAGAAATGGACCGGACTTACGCCCTCACAATATCAAAAGGGACTAGGGAAGTAGGAGCAAATTGTTATCTACTAGGCTTTGTGTGGTTAAACTCTACATATAGCTAAATAGGAGGTAACCGAGAAATGAACCCGAAATGGTGGAAAGAAAGTGTCGTGTACCAAATTTATCCGATTAGCTTCATGGATAGTAACGGAGATGGGATTGGAGACTTGCAAGGAATCATATCCAGACTGGATTATTTGCAGGATTTAGGTGTAGACGTGATTTGGGTCTGCCCTATTTATAAATCACCAAACCATGATAACGGTTATGATATCAGTGATTACTGTGACATTATGAAGGAATTTGGAACGATGGATGATTTTGACCATTTGCTGAGGGAGATGCACGCACGTGGGATGAAGCTGATGATGGATTTGGTTCTGAACCATACGTCACATGAGCACCCATGGTTTGTTGAATCCAGATCGTCGAAGGATAATCCGAAACGGGACTACTATATTTGGCGAAAAGGAAAAAATGGAGGTCCCCCGAATAACTGGGAGTCTTATTTCAGTGGTTCGGTGTGGGAGCTTGATCCGGGGACCGATGAATATTACCTTCACCTCTATTCCAAATATCAGCCTGATCTGAACTGGGAGAATCCGGTGGTCATTGATAAGCTGCATGAGATGGTGGAATGGTGGCTGAAGAAGGGTGTGGACGGATTTCGCTTTGATGCCATTGCACATATCGTGAAGACGAAAGGTTACCCGGATGCGGATAATCCAGGTGGAACACCTACCGTACGGGCTTATGGAATGTTCTCCAATCTGGCAGATGTGCATACCCTGCTACAGAATTTATATGATAAAGTGCTGTATTTCTACGATATTATGACGGTAGGAGAGACCTCAGGACTTGGACCGGAGCAGGCGCTAGATTATGTAGGTGATGGTCGCCGGGAGCTGAATATGACTTTTCAGTTTGAGCATATGTTTCTGGATGCCGCTTCGGCAGGTAGTGGAAAATGGGATGTCGTCCCATGGAGTCTACTGGAGCTGAAAAAGATTATGAGTAATTGGCAGACGGTTCTGCATGACAAAGGCTGGAATGCGAATTATCTCTGCAACCATGACCAGCCGCGTGCGGTTTCCCGGTTCGGAAACGACCTTTTTTACCGGATTCCTTCGGCCAAAATGCTGGCGACCTTCATTCACATGCTGGAAGGCACACCTTATATTTATCAAGGCGAAGAAATTGGAATGACGAATGTCTGTTTCGAATCCATTGATGATTACCGGGATGTAGAGACGCTTAATTATTATGAAGAAAAGCGAAAAAACGGCGTTCCAGAAGAGCAGATTATGTCTGCCATTCATCATAAAAGCCGGGATAATGCCCGCACCCCGATGCAGTGGGACGATGGTCACGCAGGTGGTTTTACGACGGGGACTCCTTGGATCGAAGTGAATTCCAACTATATGGAGATCAACGCTGGCAACGCGATTAAAGATCCCGATTCCATCTACAACTACTATAAACAGCTGATTGCCCTGAGAAAAAAACATAAAGTCATCGTTTATGGAGCCTACGAGTTGTTGCTTGCAGAGCATACAGAGATATATGCGTATACCCGGACATTGGAAGATCAGCGGCTGCTGGTTATTCTGAATTTTTATGATGGAGAGCCTGTATTCGAATGGCCAGCAGAGTTCCAACCAGAAAATATAGAGCTGTTAATTTCTAATTATTCCGTGGAAAAAGATGAGCAGATCCAACCGCTTAAACTTCGACCTTATGAAGCACGAGTATATTTGCAGCAGCTTGTGTAAAGGAAGCTGCAGGAATGAGTTGTCATGAAGGGGCTGAACGCTCACTGTGACAACTCTTCTTTGAGTTTGTGAGTAAAAGACTGTACAATGGCGATACATTAACATACATAGAGTGGAGTTACAGGAAGACGCCTGTGGGAGGAGAGACAACATGACTGAATGGTATGAAAAGAGCTTCGGAGAGGATTATCTGGTCGTATACAAACATCGAGACTTTGGTGGAGCTCGTAAAGAAGTTGAACGAATGATCTCGTGGCTGGGACTACCACCAGGCTCCAAAGTGCTGGATTTATGTTGTGGGATGGGACGTCATTCACTGGCGCTTGCGGAAGCAGGGTACGAGGTAACTGGAGTGGACTTATCAGAGGTATTGCTGCGTGAGGCAAGATCTCAAACAGGAGCGGAGCAGGTAACTTGGCTGCGTTCTGACATGCGTGACCTACCGTTAACTGGAGGTTTCGATGCTGTGGTTAATCTATTCACTTCCTTTGGTTATTTTGAAGAGGATGAGGAGCAGGTAAAGGTTTTGCGTGAAATCTATCGGATGTTGAAGCCGGGTGGCAAGTTTGTTATTGATTATCTGAATCCTGCGTATGTGATTCGTCATCTGGTGCCGCATTCTACCCGCGAGGATGGAAAAAATCTGATTGATGAGTCGCGGCGGATCGAGGATGGGTACGTGAAGAAGGACATCATTTTAACCTCTAAAAATGATTCTACACCTCGCCAATATCATGAACGTGTGAAGCTGTATTCCTTGGAGAAATTCAGCGGGATGATCGAGGAAGCGGGTTTACAGCTCGAAGCTGTGCATGGCAGCTATGAAGATGAGGTTTATAATGCAGAAAGCTCCACGCGGATGATTTTTAGTGGAATTCGATCGTAATGGTATCAGGAAAAAGATTCAAAGGCGGTGATCGCACCATGTCTAAGGCGGATATCACTTCATGGGACGAGAACATTCTTCAGGTCTCGGTGCCCATGGACTCGCCGCTTCGTCAAGTGAACAGCTATATTCTGCCCGATGAGGATGGCAGAATTACTATTATTGATCCCGGTCCGCGTAGCCCGGAGACAGAAAAATGCTGGCAGGCGATCCTGCAGGAGCTGGGATTGTCGTGGAAGGACGTGCGGGATATCGTCGTAACACATCATCATCCCGATCATTATGGATTGGCGGGATGGTTGCAGTTACAGACCGGATGTAAGGTATGGATGACTGAACGTGCTCATGCCGAAGCGATGTTGATGTGGGGCAGTGACACGGATATCAATGAAGTTTTGCCGTTATATTTCATCGGACACGGAATGTCGGAAGAATGGTCGAGTGGAATAAAAGCGCATTTGGAGAGCTTTGACGCTCAAGTGGAGCCGCAGCCGGTTGTAACTTATCTGAATGAGGTAGAGCCTTTCGGGATGGGGGGCCGTGAATGGCAATTGATTGTAACTGGCGGACATGCACCGGGACATGTGAGCTTTTATCATGCGGACAGCGGGCAAATGATCTGCGGCGATGCTGTGCTGCCGCAGATTTCTCCCAATGTCAGCCTGCTTCCAGGCAGCGATCCACAGCCGCTGCAGACGTTTCTTCAGGGGCTGCGGGAGCTGGGCAGCTATCCGGTCAGCATGGCGTTCCCGGGCCATCGGGAACCGTTCACGGGCTTTGCGCACCGGGTCAGCAGCCTGCTCGCTCATCATGAGGAGCGGCTGGATACCACGGCAGCCTTGCTCGCAAACGGCCCGCAGAGCGGCTTCTCAGTCTGCGAAATTCTGTTTCGCAGCCGGGTAACCACCGTTCACCAGATGCGCTTTGCGATGAGTGAGACACTGGCGCATTTAGCGGAGCTGATGCGCCGGGAGCGGGCTGTGATGATAGAGGCGGACGGTGCTCTATTTTTTGCAGCATCTGAAAGTGCTGGAGACCATGTTAGTTAGAGTTTCTAGCGGGCTCGAAGAGTGATGAGTGATGAATGATGATTGATGAAATGAATTGAGATGTGAAGGTTATGATCGAGTAGAGGTACAGAGCAGTCCTGTGTTATTGGGACTGCTCTTTTTTTGGGTTTTGGTTTTAGTGACTAAGGAGAGAGTATAATTCGGTGCTATTTATATGAATATTGAGCTCCTCAGTCCGATCGCATACCAAACTAATCTTTGATTACATACTCATGCGTTAGGCTGATCATTTGGACTAACATTTGATTACTTTGCTTACGCGTTACACAGGTCATTCGGACTCAGATGCCACTATTCGTGGGTTTTGGGGCTTTTGAGGTTAGTATCGGACCGGGGAGGCGTTATTGCTAGTGCAGAGGGGAGTTATTGGTCATTTTTGAGTGAATAGCGACTTTGGAGTCCGAAAGTGACTAAATCAAGGGTGTTTTATGGAAATAGTGTCACCTGAGTCCGAACGCATTACCAAACTAACATTTGATTACTTAACTCATGCGTCACACAGATCATTCGGACTCAGATGCCGCTATTCGTGGATTTTGGGACTTTTGAGGTTAGTATCGGACCGGGGAGGCGTTATTGCTAGTGCAGAGGGTTGTTATTGGTCATTTTTGAGTGAATAGCGACTCTGGAGTCCGAAAGTGACTAAATCAAGGGTGTTTTATGGAAATAGGGTCACCTGAGTCCGATCGCATTACCAACTAATGTTTGATTACTTTACTTATGCGTCACACAGATCATTCGGACTCAGATGCCGCTATTCGTGGGTAGAAACACATCTTGTCGAGTAACTAAGTATTGGTATTGACTAATTGGGGAATTCCTCCCTGTTTTTTGAGGATTGTTGAGGTGTAGAGCGGATATTAGGGAATTTCTCCCTAATATTCTACGAATGTAGCTATAAATTAAGGTTTTCGTAGAGTTATTAGGGAAGAATTCCCTAATACCTTAGGTTTTGAACGATTTTCGGTATTTTTTAGGGAGTTTTTCCCTAAAACGGTCCCAACCCAACCCAACCAACCCAACCCAACCCAACCTCAAAAAAAGCGATTGTCTCATAACCCGCAAGGGCTACGAAACAATCGCTTTTTAATTCTCAGAGTGTACCCAAAACACCGGTTACTCCGGTTGTTTTTCATGTTCTGCAAGTTTCCTCGCAGCTTCTTCGCGATCCTCAGGTGAATGCGGAAGTTCGAGGTCTATCTCACGCTCCGCTTGCTTACGGTGTGCGATTCGGCTACTAGCTGCAGCGGCTACAGCTCCGACGATATCGTCGAGGAAGGTGTGGATCTGCCCGGTGTTTTTGTCGTTCAACCGTTCAAGAACGCCTGGCTTAAGCTTGTCCACATAACCATAGTTGGTGAAGCCAATGCTGCCGTATACATTTACGATGGAGAAAGCCAGAATCTCATCCACTCCGTATAATCCCTCATCATTTTCGATCATATCCTGAAGCGGCGGAAACAACTTCCCCTCCTCCGCGAGCATGTCCAATTGAATGCCCGTAAGTACTGCATTTTGCACTTCCCGTTTGCTGAGTACCATCTCAACGTTATGGACACACTCTTCCATTGTTAAGTTTGGATAATATTTTTTTTGCAGAAACATAACGAGCTCTGCGATTTCCTGCAGGTTCACTCCACGCTTATTCAACCACACTTTGGTCGCATCTGCGACTGCCTTGCTGTTCAGACTGTAAGGTATTTTTGCGATTGGTTCATCAGCCATGATTAGTCACCTCGTAAGTTAAGTCTTTGCATTACAACGTTCGTTAGCATGATGTTAAGCGCTGGTGTTATCTCAGATTGTACGTTTAGAAGAAGTATTTGTCCAGAAAGCGTAGTCTATGTGAATTAAAATCTAGATCCAACCCAACCTGAAAATAAAGTACACAGGCTTTTCCAACAATTTAGGATAAGCAGTTGTTATTTTTTGGACAAAGGTCTCGTATACATAGCAGTACAAATGCTATCTAACCTTGAAAGGGGTAATAAATGATGAAAACAATGCAACAAATCCGCGGGATTTCCGCGGTCTGCCTACTCGCAGTTCCACTGGCACTGTCCGGTTGTGGCTTGTTCGGTTCGGAATCAGCATCGATTGATGCTCCGCCACCTGAGGTTGAAGCGCAGATGCTACAGACAGAGGGAAATAACACTTTGGATTCAGGTGTATTTGGTCCAGTGGCTCAGGATGATGCACAAACAGCTGTTAAGGACAGCACCAAAACCGCTAAAGCAACGGATAAAACAACGGCTTCCGGTGACCGGACGACCGTATATTTGGAAGATGGAAACGGCTTACTCGCTCCAGTGTCGCTAAATCTGCCAAAAAGCAAAGATTCCAGCACGCTCAAGAACTCTTTAATGGCATTAGTGAATAAGGGAGAATATGCGTCCTCATTGCCAGAAGGCTTCCAAGGCATTCTACCAGCTGGAACTGAGGTGCAAAGCATTACGGTAGACAAGTCGAATCTGGCAGTTGTTGAGTTCAATTCGGAATTTAACAACTACGATGCTGCGGATGAACGCAAAATCCTTGAAGCGATCACTTGGACGCTGACCGGTCAAGATGACATTAAAGGTGTACAGTTCTGGGTAGATGGTAAAAAGCTTACGGAAATGCCGCTTCAAGGTACTCCGCTGGATCGCCCGCTGTCCCGCACAATGGGCATTAACCTGCCTAAACAAGGTCCATCTTTGATGAACTCTAGTGCGGTTACTGTTTATTTTTCCACAACATCTCCTGACGGTATCCAATATTATGTTCCGGTTACGCGCTTTGTACCCGCAGGGCAAGAACAGCTGACAGCTGCTATAAATGAACTGATTGCGGGACCTGAATCTGGAGATGGTCTGGAAATGGTTATGACACAGGGCACATCACTTGATTCGGTTGAAGCCGGACAAAACGGTGTTGTTACTGTATCCTTGAATGACGATATGTTCGCAGATGGGAAGGAAGTTCCTGCCGAATTGCTGGAATCGGTTGTTCTGACTGTTGCGCAAAATACGGAAGATGCTTTAGTTCAAATTCGTTTGAACGGCAAACAATCGATTACCGACACTGACAATGTGGACTATAGCAAACCTGTTTCTGCACCTGAATTTTTGAACGAGCTCCCGTTATAGAATGACCTTCTAAGGTTTAAAAGATGCTTTTGTGCCTCCTCTTTGGTAGAATAAAAGTTGCTCAAAAAGACGTAACGTCCCGAACGGTGAACTGCCGCAATGAACAACAGGGAAACGGGACTCACACTAAACTATTAGCTATACGATGTAGGAGGCAGAAAAGATGAGATCAAACGGGCGAACTGACGACCAATTACGACCGCTGACAATAACGACCCAAACGAATAAATATGCTGAGGGCTCCGTGATCATTGAGATGGGAGACACCAAAGTCATTTGTACGGCTACTGTAGAGGAAAAAGTGCCTCCGTTTCTTAAAGGACAAGGAAAAGGCTGGGTAACTGCCGAATATTCGATGCTTCCACGGGCCACCCAGTCCCGTAATCAACGTGAAGCTGCACGCGGTAAACTTACCGGACGTACAATGGAGATCCAACGGCTGATCGGCCGTGCGCTTCGCTCCGTGGTGAATTTACAAGCGTTAGGTGAACGCAGCATTACGCTGGATTGTGATGTGATTCAGGCGGATGGGGGAACTCGGACGGCTTCGATAACAGGCGCTTTTGTTGCCATGGCATTTGCTATTAATAAAATTGCACTACAGCACAAGCTGGCTGTTTTTCCTATAACAGACTTTTTGGGAGCAATTAGTGTAGGTGTTGTAGGGGATAAAACACTGCTCGATCTGAATTATGAAGAGGATTCCAAAGCCAAAGTGGATATGAATGTAGTCATGACCGGCGGCGGTGCTTTTGTTGAGGTACAAGGAACTGGCGAAGAAAGACCATTCTCGCGTCAAGAGCTGGATCTTTTGTTGGGTCTAGGTGAGAAAGGGATTTATGAACTGATTGCCGCACAAAAAGAAGCGCTCGGAGCGATTGCTCTGAAAATCCCTTCCGGCCAGCCGGGCCAAGAGGTGTAACATGAATTCCACAGGCAATATTCTCATTGTCGCTACGAAGAATAAGGGGAAGGTGCGCGAATTCGAGCACGCTTTTGCCCCGCTGGGCCTGACAGTTAAGAGTATGTATGACTATCCGCATCTGCCCGATGTGGTAGAAGACGGAGCTACTTTTGCAGAAAACGCATTTAAAAAATCCAAAGCCGTAGGTGACGCACTTGGAATTCCGGTACTCGCTGATGATTCGGGTCTTTGTGTAGATGCTTTGGATGGCAGACCTGGTGTGTACTCTGCACGTTTTGCAGGTGAAGATGCTACGGATGGGGAAAATAACCTAAAGCTGCTTAGCGAGCTAGAGAGATTGAAACAGGGGGAAGACACAGATCAGCCTTTGCTGAGCACGGCTAGGTTCGTCTGTACTTTATCGCTGTACGATCCAGTTTCCAAGCAGGAGCTAACCGCAGAAGGTGCGGTCGAAGGTTGGATTACTTCAGAACCATCAGGTGCCGGTGGTTTCGGTTACGACCCGCTATTCTACCTGTCGGAACATGAAAAAACTATGGCCGAGCTTACGCTGGAGGAGAAGCAGCAGATCAGCCATCGAGGAACTGCACTGCGACTGCTGACGGCGAAGCTGGAGAAGAAACTGGCGGCTGAAGGCGGCCTATCGCCGGAATAGAGTTTTTTTAAAAAGTGGGGGTGTCCAAAAGCCGCGAAATGGCTGCTGGGCACCCCCGTTTTTTATTCCTTCCCCTTAAACAAAGCATCAAACTTCGTTCGATTCTAGCACATTCACCCGTATGAAGCGGCTACCCGGACACAGCTGACCTTAAACGTAGCTATATCCGATAATTGAGATTCTACTGGACCCCAAAGTCGCTATGGGCACGAAAAACACCCCAAAAGAAGCATTTCATAAGGAATAGCAGCACTGGAGTCCGAAACATAGCTCCAAAGGCTTGAGATTTGTAAATAACGTCAACTGGGTCCTTAACGTAAGCCCCAGAGAATGAGTATGACTCTGCACTAATAATGGGATGTTCTCCTTGTAATGGGACAATCTTCTTGTTGGAATCAAAGAGAGCACCCGATTATATCAGCTTCCAAAGAGCAGGTGTAGAAGCTGGCTCCCACCCCTGAAGTGAAGTGTGAGGCTGCAAGCAGGTATACGTTTTTCCACTGTAGGCAACGACATCACCTACTTTATAAGCAACTCCTGTTACCCAGCTAGAACCTCCCGAAGTAGGTGTAGCAGTCGGTAATGGAGTTTGCGTGGGTGTTACGGTTGCTGTAGGCGTCGGTGCCACCGTTGGTGTCAAAGTCGGTGTTACCGTTGGAGCTACAGTTGCCGTTGGTGTAGACGTTGCTGTTTCACATACGCTGATGTATTTCCAGACACCGTCCGGTCCGCTAAGATCGGGACGATCGCCTTGTGTCCACCACTTGGCTTCATAGATTGAGCCGTTGTAGGAAACACGTTGTCCGCCAGTATATGCGGTTGCCGCATTCCAGGTCGCTGCCGAGCATTGTCCCGGCGTAGGAGTAGGTGTTGGCGCTACAGTTGGCGTTGGCGTCACGGTTGCGGTCGGAGTCGGTGTTGCCGTTGGTGTAGCCGTTGGTGTTGGTGTAGTCGTAGGAGTCGGTGTTGGTGTCGGTGATGCAGACGGTGTTGGTGTTGGCGTAATGCCTCCGTACAGTTTATCGTATTCCTGTTGGGACGAGTTTCCGTTCAGGGTGATTCGCTGTGGACCGCCTGAAAAATTCAGCTTCATCATACCCGGAATTTCAAGTGAAGCTCCATTCGCAATAGTTTGAGTAGCTGTGCCTGTAATACGGTAGCGGTTGAAATCCCAGGCCGTGGAGATTTGCTCAACGCTACCGGCTCCCCATGCCGAGGTTAGGGTTGTAGTTGTTGGCAGGTCGAATTCCAGCTTCCAGCCACCGGAAATATCTGTGCCGGTATTGTTCGTTATTTTTAATGAATAGGTATAGTTCGGATGATCATAGGCGCCGCTGAAGCTGAGGTTGAAGTTTTTAGGTTCAGGCAACTGCGGTTTTGGAGCTCCGCCCGGCGGCGTGGCTGTCTTCAGCTGATCATAGGCAAAATCGGTCAGAGAATTGCCGTACGTATAAGTGCCATCGCTCTGCTCAGAGTAATCGCCCGTTAATTCCCAGAACATCATGCCTCCCAAGCCTTTTTGTTTAATGTAATCCAGCTTGTAGCCTAGAGATTCCTTATCTTCATACGTAAGAAAAACCTTCTTGTCTGCGTTGAACAAGTACGGTGTTTTGGTAACAGGGTCGAAGTAACGTTTATTCGCTGGATCTTTGAGCAGATTTAGCACATGCCAGATCGGATTTGCACCAGCAGGCTGCTCTGGTGCGGGATCATTCCAGATGCCGTATTGGCCATCTGCTCCCCCACCGGTTGTCGGAGCTGTGCCGTAAAAGCCGGTATTGTTGATGCCTCCATTCACATTTTTCCAGCCTCGTGAATAATAAGGAACTCCGATCACGATTTTTTCCGGAGGAAGCGTACCGAGATAGTATCGGACCGCCCAGTCGGTATTCAGAACCGGAGTACCCAGCGCAGCAGTTTCAGTATCGCGGGAATCCGGGTACAGTGCAGAATGCGGCCCTACATAACCATTCCACGCACCATGGAAATCATAGGTCATAAGGTTCGCCCAGTCTAAATACTGATTGGCTTCCCCAAGCTTCATGCCCCCAAGAATCCAGGAAGAGGCGGTGGCCGCAATAGTCAGGTCATATTTCTGATTGTCTTGTGAACCTGCCAGATCGAGCTTTTCGCGAAGTTTTTTCATAAGAAGAACGTAGTTGTTGTAATTAACTGTACGCAGCGGTTCTGCCACGGCAAAATCGTTAGGATTACCGGACTGCCCAGTGCCAGAAGGGTACTCCCAATCGATGTCCACTCCGTTGAACTGATAGGTACGCAGAAAATCCACAACACTATTGGCAAAAGCTTCTCGCCCGGCTTCCGAATTCGCCATGTTGAAGAATCCTCCGGAACCCGACCAGCCGCCAACAGAAATCAGGGTGCGTACATCAGGATAGAGCTGTTTGTACTTGATCAGTTGGTTAAAATGCCCCTTAAAAGGCAGGGTAGTCAGCTGACCGGGATAGTCTTTTTCGATTGCAGCTGTACGGTCCATGAGATCAATCTTGTTCGTTTGAGGATTTACCTTGGCGAAGGCGTAGTTAATATGGGTAATTTTATCCCACGGAATTTTGTCTACGGTGTAAAATCCTTTGTTCTCCTGATCGCCCCACTCTGGGAAGTAAGCAACGATTTTGCGAGGATGGTCAGCTGCTGGAGCGGGAGCGGAAGGTGTTGTTTCCGTTGCATGGGCCACTGGTAAGGATGCACCTGTCCCGGTGTAAAGTGGAACCAGAACGATTAGGCTCATTAGCGCAGCAAGGTAACTTATGGATATTTTGCGCTTAGCACGTGCTTTTGCAATCATATTTAATATACCTCCAAGGGGGGGATAATGTTATTTAGGGAACGCTGCTTCCTGCATGACTTTAATTGAGCTTCCAAAGAGCAGGTGTGGTGGCTGGCTCCCAGCCCTGAAGTGAAGTGTGGGGCTGCAAGCAGGTATATGTTTTTCCGTTGTAGGCGACGACATCACCTGTTTTGTACGCAACGCCTGTTCCCCAGCTAGACCCTTCCGAAGTAGGTGTAGCGGTAGGCAAAGGAGTTGGCGTAGGTGCAACGGTTGCAGTTGGCGTTGGCGCGACAGTAGGCGTAGGTGCAACGGTTGCGGTAGGCGTTGGTACTACCGTAGGTGTTAAAGTTGGGACCACAGTTGCAGTTGGCGTTGGTGTCGCTGTTCCGCATACGCTGATGAATTTCCAGACCCCATCAGGTCCGCTAAGATCAGGACGATCCCCTTGCGTCCACCACTTGGCTTCATAGACTGAGCCATTGTAGGAGACACGCTGTCCGCCAGTGTATACGGTTGTTGCACCCCAGGCCGCTGCCGAACATTGTCCCGGTGTAGGCGTTGGGGTTGGCGTCACGGTTGCAGTTGGCGTTGGCGTTGCTGTTGCCGTAGGAGTTGGAGTTGCCGTAGGTGTTGGTGATGTGGATGGTGTCGGTGTCGGCTGCACCACTCCGCCACCAAGATCGGCGTTTAGTTTGTTGGTTAATGTTTTGTTCCGGTCACCACTTGTTTCCCAGAACATGACACCTGCAAGACCCTTGGACTTCAGGTAGCTGATCTTGTGGCCAAAGGATTCTACGTCGTCATAGCTGATAAAGGTTTGATTTGTTGGATTATAGAGATAAGGCACTTTGGATGTATCATTCCAATAGCGGGTATAGCCGTTTTTGTTGATATAATTAGCTTCGAGATCATAGAAATCATAGCTGCCTTTTTCCCATGTTCCTGTTGGTGAGATGCCAGCGGATACCTGATATTGGCCGTTTCCTGAAGCAGGAGCTCCGCCCCAACCACGACCGTAAAAAGCCATGCCAAGTACAAGCTTGTTCGCAGGTACACCATTCGCAAGATAGGAGGTTACCGCTTTATCGATGTTAAAATTTTGCGGTTCGGTTAAACCCGAAGCGGAAGCTGCGGGATCATAGTACAACGGAGCATTATGTCCGGTGGTGGTGTTCCAGCTCCCATTAAAGTCATAGGTCATAATATTGATCCAGTCGACAACAGAAGCAATGCCGGCCAGATTATTATTGTTGATATACGTTGGGCCTGCCCCGGAAGCAATGGTCAGCAGATAGGTTTTTCCATCCGCCGCGCCGGCTGCATTTAGCTTTTCGCGAACTTTTTGCAGCAGCAGTACATAGTTTTCTTTATCTTCAGGACGGTAGCTATTGCCTGCGAGTCCACCACTTACTGGATATTCCCAGTCGAGATCCACGCCGTCCATCTTGTATTTTCGAATAAAATCAACCGCGGAATTGGCAAAAACCTCACGGGTCGCAGCTGTCGCAGCTACATCCGAGAAACGGTTCGACCAGGTCCAGCCCCCAACGGAGATTAGGGTCTTCAGGTTCGGGTTCTTTTCCTTCAGCTTCCATAGCTGCTTCAGGTTACCTTTGATGGGATCATCCCATTTGTCATCCCCGAAGCTTTTTCCAGTGTCAATCCAAGGGTCACCAAGAACAATCGTACCGTTCGGAACGCTGATGGCTTGGCCTTGTTCATTCTGGCAAGACCAGGTCACCGGATTAGGTCCAGTGGGGTCGGGATTGCCATGAATGCCATTCCAACAAATATCCGCAAAAGCGTAGTTAATGACATTCATTTTGGTAGGATCGATATCTGTTACATTGTAAGCACGCCCGTAAGCGGCCCATGAAGCGTAATAACCAACCAGTTTGTAATCCTGTGCGGCGTTGGCTGTTTTGGGACTGCCACCCAGGGTGGAAAAGAGTGTCAGAACAAGCGCGGCGATCATCGCAATTGCAAAGGTTTTGCGTGAAGCTTTTTTCGTGAAGATCATTGAATTTCTACCTCCTAGATTCAAAGTGTAGTTCGAAATTCTTTTCGGCAAGATGTCCTGACCTTCACCTCCCGTCGGTTGTAGTGCACCATCACCCTTGGCGTCCCTATCATTCTTTTGAAGTTCAATTCGTAGATTCAGCAGCAAAAAAGCAGCGGTCCAAATCAAGCCTTACCCAATCAGTAAGCGCTTTCTTTTATGCTTTTTGTGTGCTGCTGTTTCATTGATTTTAAAAGATGTAACATGCTGTGTATGGTTTGAATGAATAGAGGAGGATGTTTGGAAGTTGGATAATTAGGATGAATTAGATATAAATGGGTGATGGTAACTCTTATTCTCAAGCATAGCTTGCAATTGCGCTAGGGATAAAATCAGGTGATATAGGGGGAGAATTTTCTAATTTATAGTGACTTGTCAAAAAGTGAACCCTTTTGGATTTGTATACTCGCCTTTTATCAAGAAACTCATGAAGAAACACATAACCACCGATGTAATGAATATAAATTATATACATGCCTGAAATATTTTTTTATGGAACTATGCAACGCATCGATGTTTCTTTTCGTTATAGTAGTATCATACGGAAGGTGGTGGGCTCACCGATGGTTGTGTGGGTGTTTTGGCTGATCGCAGCCGGTGTCCTGTTTGTTGTAGAGATGATGACGCTTACCTTTTATTTATTGTGGCTTAGTATTGGTGCTTTGGCCGCAGGTTTGGTGTCGCTGATTGTTCCCGAAGCCATTTTGTTTCAGGTGGTCCTTGGATCACTGGTCGCACTTGGTCTGACTATATTCTCGAAACCACTGGTTTCTAGATTTCGCCATTCACGTGGGTTCAAGGATACAGGTACAGAAATCATCGGTAGGCAAGGAGTAGTTGTTGAGCCGATAGAGCAGGGACGTTACGGGCAAGTGAAGGTAGGCGGAGATACGTGGAGCGCGACCTCTGAACAGTCTCTGGGCAAGGATGAGGTTGTAAGAGTAGTGAAAAGAGGCACGACGATTATCGAAGTAGAACGATGGGGGGAAATGAACTAATGCAATGGGCAATTATCGCAATTATTATTGTAGTGGTCGTAGTTTTTGTGGCATTAACAGTCAAAATCGTACCACAGCAGCGGGTAGGCGTAGTGGAAAGGCTCGGTAAATTTAATCGTCTGCTGACACCGGGGCTGAACATTCTGATTCCTGTAATTGATCAGGTGCGCACCTACCATGATTTACGGATTCAACAAGCAAATGTACCTCCGCAAACGGTAATTACAAAGGATAACGTGCAGGTGCAGATTGATACGATTATTTTCTACCAGGTGGTTGGACCAGAGGAAGCTACTTATGGTATTTCTGATTATGTTTATGGGGTAAGAAACATTTCGACGGCAACGATGCGGCAAATCATCGGTAAGCTGGAATTGGATGAGACCTTGTCTGGACGGGAAAAGATTTCGACGGATATCCGTCTTGCTCTCGATGAAGCTACTGAGAAGTGGGGCGTACGGATCGAGCGTGTGGAAGTTATCGATATCAAACCGCCGTTGGATATTCAGGAAGCGATGGATAAGCAGATGAAAGCAGAGCGGAGCAAACGTGCCATTGTTTTGGAAGCGGAAGCTGCCAAGCAGGATATGATCCTGCGCGCTGAAGGGGATAAACAGAGTAAGATTCTAAAAGCAGAAGGCGATAAAGAAGCGCGTATCCGTCAAGCTGAGGGTTCACGGCAGGCGCAGGAACTGGAAGCACACGGTGAGGCTAAAGCGATTCAAGCCGTGGCAGAAGCAGAAAAATCACGTATTGAGCTGATTCGTTCAGCAGGTCTGGATGAGCAGGTGCTGGCTTATCGTTCCTTCGAGGCTCTGGCTGAGATTGCCAAAGGCCCTGCTAATAAAGTGTTCTTGCCAACTAGCGCTGTTGAAACGCTGGGAAGTCTTGGAGCGATTGCGGAAGTCTTCAAAGCGAGCAAGGACAGTAAATAGATTTTACAATTCGAGCTTATTCCGTTAAAGTAAAAGGCAAAAACAACCTTATGCATATGAAGCTATTGTTGTTCATGCTAACTTTGAAGGAGAGAAGCTACTGTGACGCAAAAAGAAATTTCACCGCTAGTTGAACTGCTTGGATTACAGCCTCACGTTGAGGGTGGTTGGTACAAAAGACTTTGGAATTCGGAATTTGAAATTTCGCAGGAAGTGTTAGGCGATAGCTATTCTGGATCACGTCATTCGGCATCTTCAATTTATTTTCTGCTTCACGAAGGCGAACAATCTGATTGGCATACTGTATTGTCCGATGAAGTTTGGTTGTGGCATTCCGGTAGTCCAATCGTGCTTAGTCTCGGAGGTAATGGAGATAAACCTGAGGATGTGCAGGAAGTTATTCTGGGTCTCGATATTGCTGCAGGCCAGCAGCCACAAGTGGTTGTTCCAGCGGGAGTATGGCAGGCCGCGCGTTCGTTAGGCAAAGAGCCGACGCTGGTATCCTGTATTGTTTCTCCTGAATTCCATTTTGATGATTTCAAACTAATTGAGAAATAAAGAAGAGCGGGGGCGCTTACGCCTCCGTTTTTTTATAAGGATTTGGGGAATGATGAAGCCATCTGCTATACTTTTTATGGTAGCGTTTGCTTCTTAAGTGGGTAAAAAGGTTAAGTATGTTTAACGAAATAACAATAAGCTTGGAGGGTTAAGTGATGAGTGAATTGAATGCACCGTTCTCGGGTGGTCCTACTTTAAATGATGGGGTGACCATGCCGTGGCTGGGTCTTGGCGTGTATAAGACTAAAGATGGCGAAGAGGTTATTCATGCGGTCAAAACCGCAGTGGAATTAGGATATCGAAGTATTGATACGGCAGCCGGATACAATAACGAAGAAGGCGTAGGACAAGCTATTCGTGATTGTGGAGTGGCCCGGGATGAGCTGTTTATTACGACTAAAGTACGAAATCCTGATCAAGGTTATGAGTCTACGCTAAAAGCGTTCGAGGATAGCCGGCGCAAGCTAGGTCTGGACTATCTAGATCTGTATCTCATACACTGGCCGGTGGCAGGAAAATATCGTGAGACATGGAAGGCCTTAATTCATCTGCAAAAAGAGGGCCTCATCAAATCTATCGGCGTGAGCAATTTTCAGGTTCATCATCTGAAAGATATCATCGAGGATACCGGAGTGGTACCAGTGGTGAATCAGGTGGAATTCCATCCGCTGTTGACTCAGCGTGAGCTGCTGAAATATGCCAATGAACAGGGCATTCAGCTTGAAGCATGGAGTCCATTAATGCAAGGGAATCTTGATCTACCGCTCTTAAACGAGCTGGCTGAGAAGTATGGCAAGACCCCTGCTCAAATTGTACTTCGCTGGGATTTGCAGCAAGGTGTCATTACGATACCTAAATCCGTACATGCGGATCGAATCAAGGAGAATGCGGGATTCTTTGACTTTACGCTTAGTGATGAGGATGTCAAAGCTATCGAGGGCTTGAACAAAGACCATCGATTTGGCCCGGACCCGGACAACTTTAACTTTTAAGGATCGTTCAGATAAGATCGTAGAGTAATTATTGCAAATACAAGCCAAACAGCAAGTCCCCGTATCCGGTGACTTGCTGTTTGGCTTGTCGATTATCTCAGTTCTCTACGCGCTTATTGGATGGAGACGTTATATTTACGTAGCCAGAGATCCACTTGGGCGAGGTAAGCAAACAGCTGAGGACCGGACATGAGCTGGCCGAACCAAGGCAGATTGGTTGAGGATTCCGGAGAAGCGGCGATCTCACGGATTTTGGCAGCATCAATTAATGGAAGCAGGGGTGAAGTAGAGTCATCCAGAATGTTTAATACCTGAGTTCGTACCGCATTTAAATAGGCAGGATTATGAGTTTTGGGGTAAGGGCTTTTTTTGCGGTAGAGCACATCGTCTGGAAGAATGCCTTCAAGAGATTTACGTAGAATCCCTTTTTCACGGCCCCCCAGATTTTTGATTTCCCACGGAATATTAAATACATATTGAACGAGTCGGTGATCACAATAAGGAACACGTACCTCTAGCCCTGCGCCCATGCTCATTCGGTCTTTACGGTCTAGCAGAGTAGGCATGAAGCGGGTGATATTCAGATAGGACATTACGCGCATTTGTGCTTGTTTTCCCGTTTCTCCATCCAACTTCGGAACTTCAGCCACCGCATCGCTATATCTGTCACCCAAATATTCCAGTGGACGAATCCACTCGTTAATTTCTGGGGAAAGTAGACTTGCACGCATTTTCGGAGCAACTGACCAAGGAAAAGTGCCTGAGGAGAGCATTTCCTCACGGTGGAACCAAGGGTATCCGCCAAAAATCTCATCCGCAGCTTCACCGGAAATAGCTACTGTCGCGTTCTTTTTAATCTCCCGGCAAAATAAGTACAAGGAAGAGTCCACATCGGTCATCCCTGGTAAATCCCTAGTGTACAAAGCATTATCCAGCGCTTCTACAAGCTCCGGGGTATCGAACGAGATGTAGTGGTGGTTTGTATTCAATTCATCGACCATTCGTTTAATCCACGGCCCATCTGCTCCCGGCTGGAAAGTATGACTTTTGAAATGTTTGTCGTTATCTACATAGTCTACGGAATAAGTATCCACTTGTCCCTGACCATTCCGGTTGTAGTAATCCACTGCAAGTGCCGTCAGCGCACTGGAATCCAGCCCTCCCGACAAAAGAGAGCAAACAGGGACGTCTGAGACCAGTTGACGTTCGAGTGTATCTTGGAGCAGTTCACGCACCTTAGCGGCTGTCTCTGCTTCATTGTCAGTATGCTTTGCGCTCTCCAGCTTCCAATAGGCATAACTGCGCAGACCTTCACGGCTATAGATCATAGCATGACCTGGACGAAGCTCTTGCATATCCTTATAAACACCATGACCCGGTGTACGCGCTGGACCGATGATGAAGATTTCTGCGAGACCTTCAGGACCCACAATTGGTTGTACCTTAGGATGCTGCAGCAACGCTTTAGGCTCTGAGCCAAAAACTAGCACATCATCAACCTTGCTATAGAACAGGGGTTTCACACCTAAACGGTCACGTGCAAAAAAGACTTGGTCCCGAAGACCGTCCCATACTGCAAAAGCAAAGATCCCATTGAGTTTTTCTGCGCAATCCGGCCCCCATTCGATATAGGAATGCAGCAGCACCTCTGTATCGCACTGGGTGCGGAATTGATGCCCTCGCTGCTTAAGTTCTTGTTTGAGTTCGAGGGCGTTATATAATTCGCCGTTGTAAACAATCGCGTATACCTGTTCCTCATGGCGGGTGATCATGGGCTGGGCACCGTTCTCCGGATCGATAACGCTAAGTCTGCGGTGACCGAAAGCACAGGGGCCTGAGATCCAGGTTCCGGCTGCATCGGGGCCGCGGTTTGCTAAAGTTTCAGTCATTTTGACCAGCAGCTGCGAGTGCTGAGTGAGATCTCCGCGCCACTGGATAAATCCGGTTATTCCGCACATGATGGTTCATCCTCTCTTTTGTGCGATTGTTGTCCTTACTTTTTTGCCAAGTAATACAGATATATGCCGAAGGAAGGCATAAAATGTATGTCCTTATCCGAACACTAGGGGAGAGGGGAATTTGCCAGGAGGGAAGGATGACAGGTGTATTATATTAAAGACGCCAAAATTCGCAGAATGATGGAGTACGATGGTGCGCCTTGTGCAGAAGTGGGTGTTTTGCCGGGTGCTGTTAGTGATCCTGCGCTTTTGGTGTATATCGTTGAGGATCGTCGTGAAGAGGGATATGAGATTGTCCGTATTCTGACTAATGATGCTGATACCTCTACCGATTGGTTTGATAACAATATGCATGACGCTTTTCAAGATGTGACCTCGAGTGCATTTACAGGCAGCAACTTCATGTCGCCAGAAGATGAGCATTCCAAGTTTCAAAGAGAATTACTCACTTTTGGGGATTTGAAAAAGCAGCTGGAGAAGCGTTTTCGAAAGCTGGAGTAAATAACGAAGGCTTGTAAAGTGTACACTGGAATCGCTGAAAAGGACGGCAGAAATGCCGTTCTTTTCATTTCCTGTGGTTACGCTGACGTGTGAAAAAGCTGCACCGGAAACACTTTTATTATTTTTCTAAGTTGTTTTGACTTGAAAAATCCGCTGAATAAGGTATAATAAATATCGTTGCGTCAATACATAGTATTTATTTCTTATATGTCCCGGTAGCTCAGCTGGATAGAGCATGCGCCTTCTAAGCGCACGGTCAGGGGTTCGAATCCCTTCCGGGACGTCAATTAACAGCCTTCCTTCGGGAAGGCTGTTTTTGCGTGCGCGAGTTTTAGTTCGAGGTCACACACGGGGTACTTTTGTCTTCCTTCTTGAACTAAACGTCGAAATTCGAGTCATCGTTGAACATTAAACTTCGAACGACTAGATCACATTTGCACATACCCAGCTGCTATCGGACCCAGAGGACCTTAAATGCAGAAAAGTGCGGAATTTGCGATGTTATCGGACTCCATCGTCACTATTGATGCCAAACGTGCCCCAAAAGAGCCGCTTTCTCAGGAATAGCTGCACTGGAGTCCGAAACGTTGCTCAAAAGGCGATAAATGAGCAAATAAGGTCATCTGAGTCCCGAGCCTCCTCAGCAACAGAAAGTGCTGGTTACTGGTGTGTTGAGTTACTTGTAGGCGGTGGAGAATTACGGTTTGAGCATCGATTGGTGTGAACGCTTGGGCGTGTTTAGCTACTAATCATCGTTGAACATCAAACTTCGAACATCTAGACCACATTTGTACATTACGTAGCAGCTATCGGACCCAGATGACCTTAAATGCTGAAAAGTGTGGGATTTTCGATGTTATCGGACTCCATCGTCGCTATTGGTGCTAAACGTGCCCCGAATGAGCCACTTTCTCAAGAATAGCTGCAGTGGAGTCCGAAACGTATCTCAAAAGGTGTTAAATGAGTAAATAACGTCATCTGAGTCCGCAAGCCTCCTCAGTCTCAGCAAGTGCTGGTTACTGGTGTGTTGAGTTACTTATTTTGCACATACCCAGCTGCTATCGGACCCAGATGACCTTAAATGCTGAAAAGTGCGGAATTTTCGATGTTATCGGACTCCATCGTCGCTATTGGTATCAAACGTGCCCCAAAAGAGCCGCTTTCTCAGGAATAGCTGCAGTGGAGTCCGAAACGTATCTCAAAAGGCGATAAATGAGCAAATAACGTCATCTGAGTCCGCGAGCCTCCTCGGTCTGAGTAATGCTGGTTACTTGGTGTTGTGCATCTATTGTTGTTGACTGCATGCGAGTTTGATGGTGGGGACTTACGGTTTGAGCATCGATTGGTGTGAACGCTTGGGCGTGTTTAGCTACTAATCATCGTTGAACATCAAACTTCGAACATCTAGACCATATTTGCACATACGCAGTAGCTATCGGACCCAGATGACCTTAAATGCTGAAAAGTGCCACATTTGCGATGTCATCGGACTCCATCGTCACTATTGATGCCAAACGTGCCCAAATGAGCCACTTTCTCAGCAATAGCTGCGCTGGAGTCCGAAACGTTGCTCAAAAGGCGATAAATGAGCAAATAAGGTCATCTGAGTCCGCAAGCCTCCTCAGCAACAGAAAGTGCTGGTTACTGGTGTGTTGAGTTACTTATTTTGCACATACCCAGCTGCTATCGGACCCAGATGACCTTAAATGCTGAAAAGTGCCACATTTGCGATGTTATCGGACTCCATCGTCGCTATTGGTGCCAAACGTGCCCCGAATGAGCCACTTTCTCAAGAATAGCTGCAGTGGAGTCCGAAACGTATCTCAAAAGGCGATAAATGAGCAAATAACGTCATCTGAGTCCGCAAGCCTCCTCAGTCTCAGCAAGTGCTGGTTACTTGGCGGTGTTATGTACTAATCGCCGAAGAATGTAAATTACCCATTATGCGCACGCTAACCTCAAGCCATAAAAAAGACCGCTCCTAAAGAAGCGGCCAGATTTCCTCCCAGACGGTGTCCAGGATTCCCTGCATGTTATCTTCCATGCTGTTAATTGCAATGACTGCTTGAGCGTCCGGCACCACAAGACAGAATTGTCCATGAGCGCCATCGGCACGGTAAGCGTCGTGGGAGCAGAGCCAGAATTGACAGCCGTATCCTTCTCCCCAGTCGCCGTTTCCATCATTGTCGATCTGTTTTTGTGTAACAAAATCGATCCATGCTGCGGGGATCAGTTGCTGGCCCTGCCACTTTCCTTGCTGTAAAAGCAGCTGTCCAAACCGGCTTAACTCTTCCGTGTTAATCTGAAGTCCGGCACAGCCAAGGGTTACCCCTTGAGGTGTTGTTTCCCAATCGACATTGTTTATGCCCAGAGGTGCAAACAAACGAGGTACCAGATAATCCTTTACGGTTTGCCCGACGCGGGCTTGCACCATTGCAGAGATCATAATGGTATCTCCGCTGCTGTATGTAAATTTCTCTCCGGGAGCTCTGTCTAAAGTCAGAGACAAATAATGCTGCACCCAATTTTTATCCTTCAAGGCTAATCTCTCTTCAGCCCAAAATGGAGGGGAGTCGTGCCCTGTACTCATTCGCAGCAAATCGAACAAAGTTATATCTCCGGGCTGCATGGAAGGAGGTGTTTGTTTAAGAGGAGAGGCATACTCCGGAAAAACATCTCTAAGCGTTGTTTCCAGTGTCAGCTTCCCTTCATCAATGGCAAGACCTACTGCCATACAAGTAAAAGACTTGCTGACGGAATGCTGCAAGCGCCGAATATCCTCCGTGAGATCCAGTTTTCCCACAAGGTTACCGTTTTGAAGCACACGAACATTGAAGATATTCAGGTTTCGTTCACGAGCCTTAGCTGCGAATGGAGCCATGTTCAGCATAAAAAGAGTCCTTCTTTCTCTTGATATTCCTAGCTAGGATAGCGAAGTGACAAAAAGAAAAACTAGAAAAATAAGTGGAAACGTTTTCTGTTATTGCGATGAAAATCGCTAAATTGATGGTATTCTATTCTTATTTCAAAGTCAATAAAGCAAGAAAAACTATTGATTGATATATAATTTACAATAATTTCTAATTTATAGATTGAGTAACTATAGACTTATTGTAATTTTAACCAAATAAAAAGCGATGAATCACAATTTTTTTTGTGTTTTTAGTTGACTTATAAAAATTACCTGTTCATAATGGACGAAGTAAGCGAAAAAAACACGCTAAGGACTCAAAATGATGTCGTGGGAAACGTTTCCCATCATTTCATGCGTTTCCACAACCTGATTTTCATCGGGTGAAGGGGGGACTCATCATAGGAGTGGAGCAAGGTAAATATGAATATCAAAGATATTGCAAGGCTATCAGGCGTGGGTATCGCCACAGTCTCCAGAGTAATCAATAATAGCGGTGTTGTAAGCGATACAACTAGAGCTAAAGTAATGGCGGTTGTTAGAGAACATAACTATATTCCAAACGGTAATGCGAGCAACTTGAAAAAAACGCGATCCAATACCATAGCGCTAATGGTAAAAGGGATCTCAAACCCGTTTTTTGCAGACATGATCAAGGAAGTTGAACGCCAGGTGAACCTGCGGGGATGTCCGCTAATGATCCAGCATGTAGAAGATGGAGTAGACGAGATCGATATCGCTCTACAGCTTGTAAAAGAAAAAAATCTATATGGCATAATTTTTATGGGCGGAACGTATGATCACTCCGAAGATAAATTCAAACAATTAAAAATTCCATTTGTTCTGACTACCATCACGACTACAAAAGAAGTCGATCCTGCTGTTTTTTCAAGCGTGATCATTGATGATCTTCAGGAATCTTATAAGGCTGTCAGCTATTTAATCTCATTAGGACATCGCAATATCTGTTTTTTGGCCAGATTTCCTCTGGTGCAAAATACAACAGGCAACCGGCGGCTTATGGGATATATCAAAGCGCTTGAGGAGCATGGAATTGAGTACGACCCTTCAATGGTAGAGGATTGTGAATATAGTCCCAGCTCTGGCTTTACAGCTACCAAACGTCTGCTCAATAAGAAAAAAGATATCACTGCTGTTTTTGCTGCATCAGATACGATTGCCATTGGGGCGGCTAAGGCGTTATTGTCCTTGGGCTTATCAATTCCAAATGATGTTTCGATTATCGGATTCGACGGGATTGAAATGGCAGAATATTATCATCCATCTCTGGATACGATCAGCCAACCCGGAGTGGATATGGCGAAGGCCAGTGTTGAAATTTTGTTTGACCTGATCACAGGTGATTCGCAAAACAAACATATGGTATTCGAATCCGTACTGGTTAAGCGGGGATCTTGCAAGAAAATAAACAAATGAATAAGAACGAAAAGGAGATAACTCATGGCATTATTAACAGTTGAGACAGGCTCTCCTACTTTGAGAATGACAACGACCATCAGTATTATCTCCCCCGTCGATTCAGGCAACATGTCTGGAGGAACGCTCTACCTGCTGCATGGTGCTGGTGATAACGCCAGTACTTGGCACAGGATGACTACTATTGAGCAGTATGCAAGTCAATATGGTTGTACAGTCATAATGCCCCAAGTAAACAGGAGCTATTATACAGACATGGAGTACGGACTGGATTACTTCCACTATGTGACCCATGAGCTTCCCGAGCTTTGTGGCCGAATGATGAGGTTGGATGATAATCCGCAGAAGACGTATATCGCTGGTTTATCGATGGGCGGGTATGGCGCTCTGAAATGTGCACTTACCTATCCCGAGCGTTACAGCAAAGTGGTTTCGTTATCAGGAGTTACCGATCTCCAGAAACGATTAAACGATCCGCAAATGTCCAAGGACATGGCGAGGGAGATGGCGGGTACTTTTGGAAAACGCTTACAAATTAAGCCGGATCAGGATCTGTACGCTTTAGCCGCTAAATTGGTCGACGATCGACGTAACCTGCCTTCGATTCTGACTTGCTGTGGTTCGGAAGATCCGTTTGTGGAGATGAATCGGGAATTCGCTGCTTACCTGGAGACGACCCCTTATGAATTTCAGTATGTTGAGACCCCTGGAACTCATGAATGGCGATTCTGGGAGGAACATCTGAAGACAACCTTTGATTTCTTGTACAACTAAAAGACATAAGCAGAGTGAGGAGATGCAAATTGAAATCCGAAGTTGCAATACCGGCTAAAAAAATGAACGACAGCAGATTCCAACTGTTCCTAAGAGAAGTCTGGAAGAACAGAATGGTCTATACTCTGGTGCTTCCTGGACTAGTGTGGCTTTTCCTATTCGCTTATCTGCCGATGGGTGGTCTATCTCTGGCTTTTAAAGATTTTAAAGCGAATTTAGGAATTTGGGGCAGCCCATGGAGCGGATTTGAGAATTTCACCTATGTGTTCCGTGACCCGGCTTTTATTGACGCCGTATGGAGAACGTTAACCATTAACATCGGTAAGCTGATTATTCAGTTCCCTTTTCCAATCATATTGGCATTGCTGCTGAATGAACTGCGCATGAATCGTTACAAAAAAGCTTTACAGACGGTGTTCACATTTCCGAACTTCCTGTCATGGATCGTAGTATCCGGGGTTGTTATCAATGTGCTTTCCTATGATGGACTGGTCAACAGCCTCATTCAAATGTTTGGCGGGACAGGCATTAACTTCCTGGGTTCTGAAAAAATGTTCGTTCCAATGTTGTATCTTACGGATATCTGGAAATCAGCAGGTTGGGGAGCCATTATTTTTATGGCCGCTATTTCTGGTATTGATACAGACCAATATGAATCCGCACAGATTGATGGTGCTACACGCTTGCAGCAAATGTTCCGCATTACTCTGCCTAACATTCTTCCGACGATTACGATTATGTTTATCCTTTCCGTCGGTGGCCTGATGTCATCTGGATTTGACCAAATCTTTAACTTGAGCAACGCTGCAACGAAAAACGTCTCGGAAGTACTAGATGTGTATATCTACCGAATCACGTTCCAGTCCTCAACAGACTTTTCATTCTCCACTGCAGTCAGTTTGTTCCGTTCACTTGTTAATATGATTCTGCTGATTCTGGCAGATAGAGCTGCCAAACTTATGGGCGGAGACGGTTTATTCCGGTAAGAAAGGAGTGCAAATGTATGAGTAAAAAAAAGCTGACCATTATGCAAGACCATAAAAAAATGACCGCTATGGATTATGTGATTTTCGTAATTCTGAGTGTAGGCGCTTTGGCCATTCTTATTCCATTCTGGAATGTCATTATGATTTCTTTTTCTACGCAAAAAGAATACGCTGATAACCCTATGATGTTATTTCCGAAGAACCCAACACTGGAATCCTATCGGGCACTCTTTGCTGATGGGCGGATCGGGACTGGGTATTGGAATACCTTTAAGATCTTAATCTTAGGACTCCCGCTTAGCTTGTTCTTAACGACAAGTATGGCTTACGGCCTTAGCCGCAATAAATTCCCGGGTAAAAAGCTGATTTTTATGCTTGTCCTCTTCACAATGATTTTTAATGGCGGGATTGTACCTTTGTATCTGGTGATGAAGGATCTGCATCTGACAGGCAACCTTTGGTCAGTTATTCTGGCTGGAAGCTTCAGTGCGTTTAACCTGATTCTGATGTCGAACTATTTTAGCAGTCTGCCTGAGTCCCTGATGGAATCTGCGCGACTTGATGGTGCTGGGGAATGGAGAATCCTGTTCTCTGTAGTCCTGCCATTATCTGCTCCAATCGTAGCTACCATCACATTGTTTTACGGAGTAGCCTTCTGGAATGGGTGGTATGACGCCATGATCTTCCTGCGGAAAGCGGATCAGATGCCACTGCAGAACGTGTTGCGATCTATCATTATGGAAGCCCAAGTGAATGCATCGAATGCCACAAGTGTTGACGCAGTGGGTAAACAATCATTCTCCATGGGTATGAAAATGGCGGCAGTATTCGTTACCATGGTTCCTATTATGTGTTTCTTCCCAATGCTCCAAAAGCACTTTGCCAAAGGGGTACTTACAGGGGCTATCAAGACCTAGTGGTTTATGATTTATCCATATAAAAGAGGGTCAGTCACACAATTTAAGGAGGACAAAATGAATATTTTAAAAAGAAAATCTGTAAAGTCAATCCTTGCCGGTGTTTTATGTCTTACTCCAATCATGTTGGCAGCATGCTCAAGCTCAGACAACAATGCTAATAGCGGAAATTCAGGCAATCCAACAGATGGATATAAAGATGAGTTGAAGATTTCGTTAGCCAGTACCATTAAGACAACAGAATCTGATTTTGATAACGTGTATCATAAATATTTTACGGATAAGTTCAATATTAAATGGGATTACAACTATATTGAATGGGATTCATGGGCTGAGAAGCTGCGCCTGTGGATTAACTCCGGTGATCTTCCTGACGTAGCAAGCTGGAACTATGTTCACGGTGATGCGCTTAATTACATTGATCAAGGGCTGCTGTACAAGCTGCCAGATGACTGGAAAGAACGCTGGCCGAATGTAGCAGCCGCTTATAAGCTGACAGGACTTGGCGATGAATTGGAGAAAGCGGTAGGTGGCACTTATGTTCTGCCAAGACCGGTATACTTTGAGAACAAGCCGGCAGATCCGCTCATTAACCAAATCGGAGTAATTGCTCTGCGTTCTGACTGGGCTAAAGCCGTTGGTTTTGAATTGAAAGATGCCTACACTACTACAGAACTGATGGAATTTGCTAGATTGCTTAAAGAGAAAGACCCTGGCAAGGTAGGAGATAAACTCATTCCTATTTCTTATGACATCAACGATGCTTTGACTAATATTGTAATGGCTAATAGCGTGCACTCCAGAGTAGAGTCAGCATTCTATAAAGATGCAGATGGCAAATACCAATGGGGTCCAGCCAACGATGAAACATTAGCGGCACTGAAAGAACTTCAAACTACTTATAAAGAAGGATTACTGCACCCTGAGTTTTATACTTGGAAAAATGGCGAATCTGGCCAAAAGTTCACAGTTAACGGTGTTTCCGGTATTACGAGTCTAGGTGGTTTGGCTTCTTACAGAAAAGACATGGACGTTAAAATGAAAGATAACCTAGGTGTAAATAGTGATGACCTAGTGCACACAGCTATTGTACTTGGCGATGACGGTAAATATCGTAACCTCGATCAAGTTAACTTCTGGTCTGCTGTAATCTTCTCGCCAGATATTAGCAAAGAGAAGTTTGAACGGATTATGGACTTCATGGAATATACAACAAGTAAAGAAGGTCAATTGACCGTTAACTTGGGCTTTGAAGGAACAGATTGGAAAAAAGGCGAAAATGGCGAATTAATCAGCCTACTCCCTGAAGGAACAACATTGGATAAGAAATATCCGAACCGTTTTGAAGGACTGTATGTCTTGGCGGATGACTTTAGTGTCGTGAACCCTGCGATCAAAAAAGAATATCGCGATCGTTCTGTAGAACTGTTCAAGGAAAAAGCTGAGCTTGCGTTAAAAGACAAAGCAACGGCTGAATATGACTGGGATTACCAGTTGTATGATTCCAAGGCTAAAAATCAGGCTTCCTTTGATTATGCTACAGAATACACTAACCTGATTTTGAAACCAGGCGATCTAGAGGCGAACTGGAAAGAATGGGTTAAGAGCAAACAATCCCTCGTTCAGCCGGTTCTAGATGAACTAAACAATCTAAAAAAATAGCTTTCGCCCTATGCATGTAGGAATGAACCTACAGGACCCGCGTGCAATTCTTGCACACGGGTTTTTCCATTCATAGGCATCGGCAGAATTGAACAATGGAGGATTTGAAATGAATGAGCAGCAACTGACTACCTTGTTGAACCAGATGACGCTTGAAGAAAAGATTGCACAATTGCAGCAGCTAGCCGCTAATTTTTATGAAGGGGCAGAGGATGGAGGACAAATCACTGGCCCTATGGCATCCATGGGAATTACGGACCACATGATCGAGAGCAGCGGCTCTGTACTTGGTCTATCAGGTGCAGCGCAAGTCATTGCGGTTCAGGAAGCCCATTTACGCAAAAATAGATTGGGCATTCCCTTGCTGATGATGGCGGATATTGTGCATGGCTTCAAGACGATTTTTCCGGTCCCGCTGGCAATTGGCTGCTCTTGGGATATGGATCGCGCAGAGCTGAGCGCCGAGATTGCGGCTAAAGAAGCGGCAGTCTCCGGTGTGCACGTTACTTATGCGCCAATGGCGGATCTTGTACGGGACCCGCGTTGGGGAAGAGTAATGGAATCTACAGGAGAAGATCCATATTTGAATGGTAGGTTTGCCCGTGCGTTTGTGCGCGGATTTCAAGGAAGCGACTTGACTGGTGATGTAGATCGTCTGGCGGCTTGTATTAAGCACTTTGCTGCCTATGGTCTATCCGAAGGCGGTCGTGATTATAATACGGTGGATTTATCGGAACGGCAGCTGCGTGAATATTATCTGCCGGCCTATCGTGCAGCACTGGATGAAGGTGCAGAAATGGTCATGACTTCATTTAATACGATTGATGGGATTCCGATAAGCGGCAACGTCAAGCTGCTTCGCCAGCTGCTTCGTGAAGAATGGGGATTTGATGGCGTATTGATTTCGGATTGGGGTGCAGTGAAGGAACTGATCCCACATGGTGTCGCTGAGGATGAGGCTGAGGCAGCACTTAAAGCCATCAAAGCTGGTGTAGACATCGAGATGATGACGGCTTGTTACGTTCATCAGCTTCCGGCGCTTGTTGCAGATGGACAAGTAGATGAAAAGATTATTGATGAAGCTGTGCTTCGTATTTTGAAATTGAAGCAAAGATTGGGCTTGTTCGAGCATCCGTTCCGCGGAGCTGACGTTGAGAAAGAGCGTGAGGTAATCTTCTGTGAAGATCATCGAAATGCGGCGCGTGAGTTGGCGGCTAAATCCTGCGTACTGCTCAAGAATGATCAGGTTCTGCCGCTTGCTGCAGAGCAACGGATTGCGCTAATTGGACCGTTTGCTACTAGCGGAGATATTCTTGGACCGTGGTCGTGGTTGGGTTCAACGGAAGAGGCAAGCCGTCTTGCACCGGCACTTCAAGCTCGGGCAGGTGCGGGTAAGATTACTGTTGCAGAAGGTTCTGGAGTCGATAGCTTTACAGAGGAACAGTGGCTGGAGGCGGAAGCGGCTGCTAAGCAAGCTGATGTGATTGTACTGGCGCTTGGTGAACATTCAGAGATGAGTGGAGAAGCGGGCAGCCGTTCAGATATCCGTTTGCCGGAAGCGCAGCTTGAGCTTTTACAACGTCTGAAACAGCTGAATAAGCCTATCGTGGTGGTGTTGTTTAATGGACGTCCACTAGACTTGGCCGGCGTGTACGAGCATGCAGATGCTATTCTGGAAGCCTGGTTCCCTGGCAGTGAAGGCGGAGCGGCAATTGCCAGTCTACTTTATGGAGATGAGAATCCTTCAGGAAGATTAACGATGTCTTTCCCGGTATCCGTTGGGCAGATTCCAGTCTATTACAATCATTTCAACACTGGACGCCCCTTACATGCTCCGGGTGCCGACAAACGTTATGTCTCGCAATATCTGGATATTCCTAATGAGCCGCTTTTGCCATTTGGTTTTGGACTGAGCTATACGACATTTAGCTATAGTGAACCAATTCTGTCCGGTGAAATCATGACTGAAAATCAGCCTATTGAAATAAAAGTTACGGTGACCAATACTGGAGAAGTAGATGGGGAAGAGGTAGTGCAGCTGTATATCCGAGACATTTCCGGAGAGGTCGTCAGACCGATGAAGGAACTGAAGGATTTTGCCAAAATCAACCTCTCACCAGGGGAAAGTCGTGAAGTGACCTTTACCCTTACCGAACAGCAGCTTCGTTACTATCATAGCGATCTAAGCTTTAGCAGCGATCCGGGACGATTTAAATTATTCGTCGGTTCGAACAGCAATGAGGTTAAAGAACGGGATTTTTGCTTAACATTAGCATAAGTAGAATATATACGGCAGTAACGCCGTAATGGAGGAAGTGTATAATATGACTACTAATTTGAATACTAACATCCGTTTAAACGCCGGGGATCTATCCTTCACTTTTACAAACAGCGGGGACTTGTTCCAAGTCCTCTACGAACGGACAATGATCAATCAATTGCTGCCAAGCATTGTGGATGGTTCATTATCCAATCTATATTTGCGAGTGCACAATAATGGAAACATTCAAGCCATTCCTTTGCTGGGCATTCATTCTTCAAGCACTGTACGTAAGGCTGGAAACCGTTTGGTTTGGGAAGGTACTGCGGAAAATATAGAATATCAAGTTATTTTCACCCCTACTGCAGGAGGAGCTTGGTTCTGGGATGTGAAGCTTACTGGACAAAATGCAGAGGTAGATCTTGTGTACGGACAGGATGTAGGGATTGCTGATATCGCCGCTGTCCGCAGTAATGAAGCTTACCTGTCACAGTATATCGATCATGCGGTATTTGAGGATCAATCCAACGGGTACGTTGTTTGCTCTAGACAGAATCAGCCGCAGGGCGGGAAATTCCCATATCTGCAACAGGGTTCACTTACCAAGGCAACAAGCTTCTCAACAGACGGTTTTCAATTCTTTGGACTGTCCTATAAAGAAACCAACCAACCAGAGAGCTTGGGTCGTGAGCAATTAAGTAATGAAATCTATCAATATGAATTCGCATATACTGCGCTGCAATCGGAACGGGTGAAGCTGAGCGGGGAAACACGGTTTGTGTTCTACGGATTGTTTAAGCAAGATCATCCAGAAGCGATCACTGCGTTAGAATTTGCTAATGATATTGCTGCGGCTTGGGATGCTGTTAAAGATTTACCTTTAGAAGCTGAAGCAGCACTTGAACGTTCTTTCTTCTCGAAGGAGCTGGGAGCACCGCTGGCTGCAGATTCGCTGACAGAGAAAGAGATCGAGGTCTTGTTTCCGGTTCGTTATCAGGAGGAGAGAGAAGGAGACACACTACTTTCCTTTTTCACGGAGAATTATGAGCACGTAGTATTAAAAGAGAAAGAAATGCGCGTAGAACGGCCACACGGCCATATCCTGATGAGTGGGGATAACGCTCGGCTTAATGATAAGGTCATCACAACAACTTCATATATGTACGGGATCTTTAACTCCCAGGTGGTAATTGGAAATACCAATTTTAACAAGCTAATGTCCAATCCAAGAAATGCGCTTAACATTCCAAAAGCTTCAGGACAACGCATTTATGTAGAGTGGAACGGTGAATATCGTTTGCTGACCATGCCTTCTCTATTTGAGGTTGGTTTCAACTATGCTCGTTGGTATTACAGAACAGATGGTGAATGCTTCATTATTACGAACTACACCACCGAAGATTCGCCAGAGATATTCCTGAATGTGCGTTCGGAAAGCGGACGAGCTTATCGTTATTTAGTCACTAATCAAATCACCATGAACGTTAACGAATACGAGCTTCCATATCAATCTAAGCAAGAAGGTGGAGCAGTAATCTTCTCGGCTGACAGAAGCGCACTAAGTGCTGGTGAATATCCTGACTTACAGTATAAATTACAGGTACAGGGTGCGGAGTTAACTCTGCAGGATGAAGGTAGACTTGTCTCTCCTGTTCAACCAACTGAAGCACCGTTAGCAGTACTGGAGCTGTCTGCCAGCAGTGAATGGACCTTGAATATTCAAGGCCTTCTGGATGGTAAGTCACTTGCTCCAAGAAATCGTTCAGCTGAGGAAGAGATTTCTGCTTATCGCGCATTTTATGCTGGTGTGATGAATGGCTTCCGCCTGACGCTTGGGGACGGAACAGAAGGTGAACTGTTTAAGGTTAATGCTCTGACTTGGTGGTACACACATAACATGCTGGTTCACTATTCGGTTCCACATGGTTTAGAGCAATATGGTGGCGCTGCTTGGGGAACACGGGATGTATGTCAGGGACCTGTGGAATATTTCATGGCTACGCAAAAATACGAACAGGTTCGTGAAATTTTGCTGACGCTGTATAGTCATCAATATGAAGATGATGGCAACTGGCCACAATGGTTCATGTTTGATAAATACACGAAGATACAACAAGAAGAGAGCCATGGAGATATTATTGTGTGGCCGCTTAAGGTGCTTGGAGACTACTTGGCAGTAACTCAGGATTACAGCATCTTGGGAGCAACAGTGCCGTATACCCGTAAGCACAGCTTTGACTTTACAGAAGAAAAAGCGACGTTGCTGGATCATGCGCGGAAGGAAATTGCTTATATTAAGGATCATTTCCTGCATGACACACATCTGTCTTCTTACGGTGATGGAGACTGGGATGATACACTCCAGCCTGCAAATCCACAGCTGAAGCAGTATATGGTTAGCAGCTGGACAGTGGCGCTTACCTATCAGACACTTAATCAGTTCTCAGAGGTACTTCGTTCAGTTGATCAAGCTGAGGCAGAGGAACTGAAGGCGATGGTGGAAGGAATCCGTAAGGATTTCCATACTCATATGCTTCAATCCGAAGTGATTCCTGGCTTCCTGTATATGGAGGACCCTGAGCAGATTAAGCTTATGGTGCACCCAAGTGACACAGAAACAGGTATCCAGTACCGTCTGCTGCCAATGACGCGCAGTATGATCAGTGAGCTGCTTACTCCGGAACAGGCCGAAGCACACTATGATGTCATTCAGGATAAACTATTCTGCCCTGACGGTGTACGTCTGATGAATCGTCCAGCTCAATATGTTGGCGGGGTCAGCACTCATTTCAAACGTGCGGAGCAAGCGGCTAACTTTGGCCGGGAAATTGGACTTCAGTATGTGCATGCACATATCCGTTATGTAGAGGCTATGGCCAAGCTCGGTAAAACCGATCAGGTCTGGAAGGGTCTGGCAGCGATTAATCCGATCGGAATCCGCGATGTGGTGCCAAACGCTGAACTACGTCAAGCTAACTCCTATTTCAGTAGCTCGGATGGTAAATTTAACACCCGTTATGAGGCACAGGAGAATTTCGATAAACTGCGCAATGGTGACGTAGCTGTTAAAGGTGGCTGGAGAATCTATTCCAGCGGTCCTGGGATCTATATGAACCAGTTAATCTCGAATGCACTGGGGATCCGTACGGAAGGTGGAGACTTAATTGTTGACCCGATTCTGCCGGAATCGCTGGATGGAATGCACTTTAGCTTTGAATATGCAGGCACTAAGGTAGATTTTATCTATCATCTTACAGGTCGTGAGATCAGTCGAATTACTATCAACGGTACGGAAGTGCAAACAGAAGGTACACCTAACCGCTATCGTAGCGGTGGTGTTCGCATCAAGCGTGCGGACTTTGACCGTCTCAGCACGGAAGCTGGAAATGTGATAGAGATTTATAAGTAACATTATATATAGAAGGGCAATCTCCGCGTTAACGCGGAGATTGCCCTTTTTTTGTGTTTTTTACATTCGGCTCGGTGTCGGTAACCCAAGCACTTCGAGCACATCTCCCAAGATGTCCTTGAATCTTGAAGTGAGCCAGAGGCGGAATTCGATCGTGGCTGAATCGCCTTTTAGAATTAGACATACAGAATAGAAGTTGTTGAACAGGGTAGCTAGGGTATGGGCGTAAGTGCAGAGCGTATTTGGCGTTAACTCTATACTTGCTGAATGTAATATCTCCGGCCAGAGGCTTAGCTGTCTTAGCAGCGCAAGCTCTGCTTTTTCCAATTTGGAAGGGAACTGAAGCTGTGCGGCAGCTGTAAGGATTGGGATCGTAGCTTTACTCAAAACGCTTGTCGCACGCGCAAAAGTATACATCAGATAAACTCCGGTATTGCCGGATATTTCGGTAGCCTGTTTGAAATCAAACACGATTTCCGTTCCTAAATTAAACCGTAGCAGATAGTAGCGAATCGCAGCAGTGGCAATCATTCGGCTGGAGAGGCCGTCTTTATCGGAACGTGAGTGTTCGATGTTCTGTTCCATGAGTTCCACCAGATCGCTTACCTTAATCCCGATTCCCTGTCGTCCGGACATAGCATAAGAAGATTTGCCTTCTGAAATATCTATACCCAGCTCGGCAGCCGAGGCGGGACTAAGAGATACAACACCATAACTCACATGATGGAGTTTGTCTGCTTGCTCGTTATAACCTAGTGCCCCTAAGGCTTGCTTAACCATCTGTTGTGGATATTCCTGTCTGTAATCAATCACATTGATGACTCTGTCCGCCTGCCCATAAGACTCTTGGGTTCCAGTTAATCCTGTTGTCCATAAACCGGACGAGAATTCGCTATAGGAGAAATCTTTGGTTAAAAGACCAAATTTCCAGAGATGATAGGCAATATCTTTGGCTGTATACGTTAAAATCCCATTCGAACGCACCAGCACCTTATCGAGATGATGCTCCTCTGAATCCGCTCCAATGTTAGCCTCTGTTCCTTGCTTCAGCACCCAGCAGCCTGCGAGTTTACCTTCAGTCTCTTGTACAAAAACGGCTGTCTGCTTCAGTAGCTCAGCTGCGGCTGCCCAAAATCCCTCTTTTAAAATACTGCTCTCCCATACCAGCAAATCATAATAAATCCCAAAATGTTTCATTTCCTCTACATGCTCTCTAACGATACGTTCAGCTACAAGGTTGCCCAGCCAGGCTTCATTGCCGCCACCTTGTTCAAGGGAGTGCAGTATATCTGTGCGCTTGTGTGTCATCTCAGGGTTCAGCGCATATTCTTTGTTCACTTTGGCATAAAGATCCCAGCAAAAATCACCGAAACGTTGATGTTCCCCTTCTAAAGGTATATTTAATAATCCAACAACTGTATCCGCCAGCTGATTGCCGAGATCATCAATGTAGTTATGGACCTCTACGTTATACCCAGTTCTTTTCATAATTCTGACTAGAGTATCGCCAATACAGGCGTTTCTTAGATGACCTACATGAGCGGCTTTGTTGGGGTTGATAGAAGTGTGCTCGATGATGACTTTTTCCCCAGTGCTGGCAGGCAGTTCAAAGGAATGTTCAGCCCAGCTTTGCCAATTCATATACAAATTGATAAATCCGGGAGCAGCGACTTCAACTTTTTGCAATAGACCGGCGAAACGCCCTTTGAATTGAAGTTCTGCTTTCACTAATTCTGCTATGACCATTGGGGATTTACGTAGAGTTTTGGCTAGCTGCATAGCGATATTACATGAATAATCACCATGTTCTAGATTTGCTGGCTGTTCGATCAGAATGGCAATGTCCTCTGGATAGTCAGCTCCTAAAGTATTGAATACACGGTGTACACTGTGCTTGATTCCGTCTTTGATGATTTGATCTAACATGGTATACCCTCCTTTGAAAATACAAAAAAGCCCTCGTCTCAAAAGAGACGAGGGCTTTAGCGCTCGCGGTACCACTCTCGTTGCTGAACAAGTTGTTCAGCCACCTTACGGGATAACGGCCTTCAGCCGGGACTTCCTACTAAGGTTCAGAAGTCCATCTCACGGGTGCGCTTCATTAAAGGGATCTGTACCGGCTTACACTCTCCCGGCTCGCTGAGGACTAGATCTCGTTAACTACTCTCCCGCTCATCGATGCTTGAATAATTTTTATCAGTATAACTAATATTTCGAAAAAAGCAAGGGTGGTGGAGCTAATCCCAATTTCCTTGAGCATCTTGCAGGGATTTAGAAGTCTCAAAAACTATCAAATCATAGCTAAATCAATATAAAATTTTTGGGCATTCAAACAATCAAATGAAACCAATCATTAATACAATACAAGGGGAATTATTAACCTTTTCCCAATTTTAAATTTTGTATTTTTTTAATCTGAATTTTTGAAAAATACTTAATAAAGGAGGGAATAGCTCAATGGCAGTATTATCAACAGGACCCATTGCAAATGATCCTGTTAGTGGTGTCAGAACAATTAAAACGGTTATTATCAAAATTGTAAACCGTGATTCTATCAATTTTTCTTCTGTTCATATTCAAGGTTACAAATTAAACAGTCTCAGAACACTCTACGTACTAGAAGAAATATCTATTGCACCCAATGAAGTTATTACGAGAAATTTTGGAGCAGACTTTGATGCATATGAATTCGTGTTCACCACAGACGGTTTTGCTGAAATAAGCACTGAGATTTCAGTTTGGGGGAGAAACGAAAGTGGTGCAATTATCGATGTTCAACGAGTTGTTGCAGAGGAGCAGTCAGAAACATAAATTCAACATATATGCAGGGTAATAACCACATTCTTAATAGATAGTTGAAACATATTATAAAAAAGAGCAGTTTAACAAGAAATCTTGATTAACTGTATTTTCCAGAAAGGAGGGAGTGCCGTAATGGCAGTACTATCAACAGGACCTATTGCTAATGATCCGGTTAGTGGTGTTAGGTCCACTCAAACCGTGTTAATCAAACTGGATAATCGTGATCCTGTAAATTTTTCTAATGTTGTTATCGAGGGCTTTCATTTAAATGGTACCAGAATATTATATGTACAAGAATTAGTAACCATAGGTCCTAATGAAGTATTATCTAGAAGCTATTTCGCTAATTTCGATGCAATAGAGTTTGTCTTTACCATAAGTGGACCAGCTGAGAATGAAACACAAATTTCTGTATGGGGTAAAAATGCTGCTGGGGAATTCGTGCCTGCCCATCGATTAGTCTCTGATGAACTTTTAGGAACCGAGATCGCAGGCCCTCAGGGTGATACTGGACCGCAAGGAGACCAAGGACCTCAAGGGCCTCAAGGGGACCAAGGACCGCAAGGTGATCAAGGACCTCAAGGCGTACAAGGACCGCAAGGTGATACTGGACCGCAAGGTGACCAAGGACTTCAAGGGGACCAAGGACCGCAAGGAGACCAAGGACCGCAAGGTGTACAAGGACCTCAAGGGGACCAAGGACCTCAAGGCGTTCAAGGACTTCAAGGAGTTCAAGGCGTTCAAGGGCCGCAAGGTGTTCAAGGCCCTCAGGGTGATACTGGACCTCAAGGGGACCAAGGACCACAAGGTGATCAAGGACCTCAAGGCGTACAAGGACCTCAAGGCGTACAAGGACCACAAGGGGACCAAGGACCACAAGGTGATCAAGGACCTCAAGGCGTACAAGGACCGCAAGGAGATCAAGGACCTCAAGGCGTACAAGGACCTCAAGGCGTACAAGGACCGCAAGGTGATCAAGGACCACAGGGTGTTCAAGGACCACAAGGTGATCAAGGACCTCAAGGCGTACAAGGACCACAAGGTGATCAAGGACCTCAAGGCGTACAAGGACCACAAGGTGATCAAGGACCTCAAGGCGTACAAGGACCACAAGGTGATCAAGGACCTCAAGGCGTACAAGGACCACAAGGTGATCAAGGACCTCAAGGCGTACAAGGACCACAAGGTGATCAAGGACCACAGGGAGATCAAGGACCACAAGGTGATCAAGGACCACAGGGAGATCAAGGACCTCAAGGCGTACAAGGACCGCAAGGAGATCAAGGACCTCAAGGCGTACAAGGACCTCAAGGCGTACAAGGACCGCAAGGTGATCAAGGACCACAGGGTGATCAAGGACCGCAAGGAGATCAAGGTCCTCAAGGCGTACAAGGACCGCAAGGTGATCAAGGACCACAAGGTGATCAAGGACCTCAAGGCGTACAAGGACCGCAAGGTGATCAAGGACCACAAGGTGATCAAGGTCCTCAAGGCGTACAAGGACCGCAAGGTGATCAAGGACCACAAGGTGATCAAGGGCCTCAAGGCGTACAAGGACCGCAAGGTGTTCAAGGACCGCAAGGAGACCAAGGACCGCAAGGTGATCAAGGACCTCAAGGCGTACAAGGACCACAAGGTGATCAAGGACCTCAAGGCGTACAAGGACCACAAGGTGATCAAGGACCACAAGGTGATCAAGGACCACAAGGAGATCAAGGACCACAAGGTGATCAAGGACCACAAGGAGATCAAGGACCTCAAGGCGTACAAGGACCACAAGGAGATCAAGGACCGCAAGGTGATCAAGGACCTCAAGGCGTACAAGGACCTCAAGGCGTACAAGGACCACAGGGTGATCAAGGACCTCAAGGCGTACAAGGACCACAAGGAGATCAAGGACCTCAAGGACCTACAGTGTTATAATAGATCCTGAGGGATTCAAGTTAATGGTGTACTTTAATGGGGCTGTCCCAAAAGTATCTTTGGAATAACCTAAGTGCCAAACATTACTGAAATACGAATGGACGAAGGAGCTAAGCGGTTTGTAGATGCTTAGCTCCTTCGTGTTTTTTTTTGCGTTCACTGAAGCCTTCTTTAGTAGATTGTGGGCAAGAGAAAGCCACCCGACCTCTACACTTACTTTTGGTAAGCGATGAAGTAGGGATCTCTTAAAACCACGGTTATTCTTTATATCGCCAAACACAGGCTCCGGCTTACGGTAATACAACCACCTTTTCCTTACACGAAGCAATGTATTTGGCATATTGTATACAAGTTTCGAGTGAATCCTTTTGCTGCATCGGCCACCATCGAATGGCACCGGTAGGAGCTTTAGAGGCATAGATTTCAACTTCCTCCGGAATTCTTCCAACAACCACTATCTCTGTGTTCCTAAAATTGTTTTCAACAGCCCTTTTGAGTGTTTTCATTAATTGGATGTGCTCTTCAGGACAACTATATGGAATCGGAAACAGTATTGAGTAACGGGAAGAATCCTCATGAATCACATGTGCAGATTTCCGGGCAGGATCATTAACGGAGGTCTCCCATATGCGGTTATACGGTATTTTTTCCGGTAAATCAAGCTCGATTAATCTCATTGTAATTCTTTGATTGTATGCTCTCTTTAATTGCCGAACCAGAATTTGAATCTGTTTATTCCTTAAAAAAGTGGTATTATTCCCATGTTCATTGCGATATTGGATGTATAACAAATCAGGGATCTGTACAATTTTAGTACAAAGAAATGTACGTACCAGCATGTCGTAATCATCTGCTACCAATAATTCATCTCGATGTCCTCCGATTAGATGGTAGCAATCTCTTGTCCAAGCACGAGGGTGATTAGGCAAACCGACAAGGTGAGAAATGGTCTTCCCGTTAATAGTTGTATGTTTCTGAGCATTTTGCCACCGGTTCATGTCATGCAGCCAGACCCGGTAATGAATACTGTAACCAAAGCCGCAGTCCCAACCGTACCAATGCGCATAGTTACTTTCTGCAAACACCTCGGCACAATCCCCATATACAAACCCACAATCTGGATTTTGCTTAAACGCACTGACGATTTTCTCAAGGCATTCAGCTGTCAGCTCATCATCATGATCGACTTCTACTAATATTTCTCCTCTGCATAGCCCTGCAGCATACCTTTTATTTGCCCCGATATAACCATTACGTGAGTCTTGACGATATCTGCGAACACGATAGTCATTTAGTGGAAGTAAATATTGTCTATATGTCTCATCATCATCACCGGAATCATCTACGATTACCCATTCCCAATTTGTATATGTCTGTTTCAATAAGGATTGATAAGGCCGATCAATTTTCTCTTTGGATCTGTAGGCGGCAGTAAATACGGATATTAAGGGTGTGCCTGATGAAAAACGAGTTGGAGGAATCATCCGATTCTCTGGGAGAGGGTCTGTAGCTTTGAGCCAGCAGAAAAATAAATGTTCAGGCTGAATTTCGTTAGGTGAATGAAAGTGCAACCAGCGTTTTTTTTCATGCTTAGGCAATTCAATAAGAGCACTAAACGCGCCCCAACCCTCACCCAAAGAAATATAGATGTGAGGTCCTTGGAAAAAAGTCTCTTGTAAAGGATGGCCTGCTGCATACTGATTTACGGTAATATGGCTTTCTTCCATTCTCTCTACAAACCTTTCAAGCTCTTTCTTTAACACCGTATCAGCTACAAAAAGATGAGCTGTCAATAATGGAGTGAAATCGAGTGACATGAACATTCCCCTTTACTAGTTGTGAAGACATTTTTATCATCATTTCGATGCCTCATTAATATATATATGGGAGTGTTTATGTGTATGTTAGCAAATGAAAAAAATCCACATTGCCGAATTAGAAAGGTGGATTCATGTGAAATACCCTTTAGTGAGTGTAGTAATACCTGCTTATAACCGACCGCATACGCTTCAAATCGCCATTGATAGTGTACTCGAACAGACCTATCCGAATATAGAAATCGTCATCTGTGATGATAGCTCGAATAATAATGTACAAGAGATGCTAGTTCCCTATTTAAATGCGTTTCCTCAAATAAAATATTTCAAAAATGAACAAAATCTTTTTCTTGAAAATTGGCATAAGTGCTATAACTTGGCATCCGGGGAATATATCAATTACTTAATGGATGATGATGTATTTCATAAAGAAAAAATTGCAAAGATGATCTGCTATTTTCGAGAATTTGAAAACATTACGCTGGTTACCTCATACCGACAAACGATTAATGAATCAGGTGTAATTATCCCTCCTCTCTATGCAACGAATAGGTTATATCAAGAAACAAGGATCATGGACGGTAAGCAGCTTGCAAATATTGCATTAAGTCGTTGCTTAAATGTAATAGGTGAACCTACAACGGTATTATTCAAAAAAGCCGATCTTATCGATCGATTTGGAGTGTATTCAGGAAAACAGTATTCTCTTCTCAATGATTTAGCCTCTTGGTTAAACTTACTATCCAAAGGAAAAGCAGTGTATATTCCAGAACCTCTAAGCTATTTCCGCATACATCCTAATCAAAATAATCAAACACTTGGTCCTAATGTATTCTCTGAATGGTTGGATATTATTATCGCCGCTAGAGATGATGGATTTCTAGAGACAAAAGATTTATATAAAGCTGCACTCCATTCTTATCTTAATCGTGTAAAAGATCATCATCAATTTTTTAATGATATCAAGCGAATTGAAATGATATTAACCACCTTATAGTTAGATTTAATTGTTACAAATGAAGGAGGGTCCGTTCATGTTTGAAATCCCCTTTTTACGACCTAACTTAGTAAAAAAAGAACAATTTCTTACTTACTATGAGAAAATTGAGGCAACCCGAATCTATTCTAATTATGGACCCTTAAACGACCTATTTGAAGAACGTGTCATTACGGAAATGTTCGGAGGAACCGGTTCGGCTGTGACCGTTCATAATGCTACTGTCGGACTTATGGTAGCAATTTCTCAATCCAAGCGCTCCAAAGGAAAATATGCAATTATGCCAAGCTTCACTTTTGCTGCCACCCCCCTTGCCGCACAATGGTGTGGACTTGAACCTTATTTCCTAGACATTGAACCGGACAATTTACAAATGAATAGGGAGCAATTAGAACATACCGTCAAACAGCTTGGAGATGAGGTTGCGGTTATTGTTCCTTATGCCACATTTGGTACAGCCATAGATTTATCGTTATATAATAGGCTAATGCAGCAAGGTGTTCCAGTAGTTATTGATGCTGCTTCTAGTTTTGGCACTAAAACCTTAGAGGAGGCCACTCATTTTGGCAAAGGCTTCGGAGGAGCGGTAGTGTTCAGCTTTCATGCCACCAAATCATTCGGAATTGGAGAAGGTGGATTGGTCTACAGTATGGACCAGGAGCTTATTAAGCGAATACGTCAAGCAGGGAATTTTGGCTTCTCCAGCAACAGAGAGTCCGTTATCCAAGGGTTAAACAGTAAGATGTCGGAGTACACCGCAGCTATTGCCTTAGCTACTCTAGATCAATTCCCCTCCATACAGGAGAATCGAAAGGCAATTTATGAAATGTATCTTCAAGAACTGGACAAAGAAGGTTTATTTGAACAAGGCTGGTCCATGCATAAATCACAAGGATCTGTTGTTCATCAATTTATTTCTATCCTCAGTCCGGAGTCCCAAAGCAACAGTGAAGTAGTCGAAAGGTTATCCTCTAACTCCATTGAAGCCAGAACCTACTTTTCTCCGGCATGTCATCAACATAAGCAATTCCAAGGTTATCCCAGAGCATCCGTGAAGGTTACCGAATATACCGCCAAACACATTGTCAGCTTACCCTTGTGGGAGGAACTGGATGAGGTTAAGATTCGAAGAATTACTAAATTTCTTGGAAACTTGGGAGAAGCTAACCGATGAGAAAACTAGTCATTTGGGGATCTGGTGGTCATGCCAGAGAGATTAACTGGTTATGCGAAGAATTAGACGTTCAGGTAATGGGATTTTTAGACGAACGACCTGAGTTCAAAGGCCGGATTGTCGATGGCGTTCCCGTTCTGGGAACTTTGGTTGATATTGAGCTATTAAAAAACGAGGTAGAGCTAGTATGCGCCGGGGTGGGTGATACGAGTTTGAAAAAAAGATTCGTTCATGAAACCATCCAATCAGGATTCCGTATTGCATCCCCTTTGATACATCCCCATGTTCGAATCTCTCAAAGTAACATCATCGGAGAAGGAAGTATGATCTTTCAAGGGGCTATCTTATCTGGAAATATCAGGATCGGCCAGCATGTTATTATTAACCAAGGCGTTAGTCTCAGTCATGATGTAATAATTAGTGATTTCGTAACTATATCTCCTGGTGTTAATGTAGCCGGTAATGTAACCATTGATGAAGGCGCTTATATTGGTATCGCTGCTTCGGTCCGTGAGAAACGCCATATTGGTTGTTGGTCTACGATTGGTGGAGGAGCGTTTGTCAAAGACGACGTTCCCGATTTTACTTTGGCTGCTGGTATCCCTGCAGTCGTTAAGAAAAGATTTAACTCAACTTATTATGAACCTTAGGGGCGTTTGAGCTTCTCGGACAAATTTCTCACGATACAATCGATCCGGTGATGTGCACCTGAATGTGTTTCATAGGCATATCTCTTAGATTTGAGATATGCCTATGGTCATATCACTGGTTTAAAGTGTTAGGTAGATTCAAAGATATCTTGGTAGTTGATTTTTCACTTTAGTAAACTCTTCATCATAAAGAAAATCTAAAAGCTGGTTACATTTATCTACACTTTCAATTAGATATTTCTTCTTCTCCAATTGATTAAATGTCTTATTTCCAGTCCAAATCCCATCATCGTGCTTTCTATAAACGGTCATAGGTTTATTAATATAACCGATGTCTCCAAACTGAGAATAGAATATATTTAATATCCAATCCCCAACAAAGGAGGAGGTAAATAGATCATCTGGGATTTGATTCAGGTAGCTCGCATCGTAAAAACAACAGGAGATGTTTCCGATTATATTAGACTGAATGATATCTACAGTAGTATAAATCTCTTTAGTTTTAGCGTGCTGTAAGGGATGAGGTCCAAATACACCTTGGTTCTCCCAATATAAAATAATACTATCAAACGAAAGTGCACATTCTGGATGGCTTCCTAAGAAGTCTATGTGCTCTTGCAGCCTATGTTCTTCATTCCAATAATCATCACCATCGATTAATGCTAAAAAGTCACTCCCGTGGCAAGCTTCCAATAGGCGTTGTAAATTCTTAACCATTCCCACATTTTCTTCACCCTTTAAGAATACAAGGTTTACTCCATTAGGAATCGGAGAGCTTTTAATAAACGACTCGATATACTCGGCTGTTTTGTCTGTCGATTTATCGTCACAGATAACGATTTTTAAATTAAAGTCACCTTTTTGAGTCACAATAGATTGAAGACATTGTTGAATATATTTTTCATGGTTATATGCAAGAACACCTACGTTAACCGTAGGTTTCTTTTTTTGTATTTGTTGTTCAATATTACGGAGCTTAGTATAAAGACTTTTTAGCTTTTTTGAGGTTAAATTTGCAAGGTCTACATTTTTTTGAGTTTTTTCTTTTTTCATTAGAATTCCATAATACATCGTTTCGAATAAAACAATATAATCCTGTTTAATATCGTCATAGCATTGTCTTACTGAATCCCAATGGATATCATCAAAAACAATGAATCCCCCGTCTTTAATAAGCGGAGCATAATTGGTGAGATCCTCAAGAACATGCTTATATTCATGATTGCCATCTATATGGAGCATATCAATTTCGATATGTTGTAAATCTATAACAGCTTCGGATGAGGTTTTTCTGATTAATTCAATTACATTTTTAAGTCCAAATGCTTCTCGCTTTAAAATAAAATTTATATATAGATCTTCGAAATTTAATTTTTCAACAAAGTGATTTACTTGATCTCTTAAGTTTTCATCAATATTGTATTGCATGGCTTCACTGAGCTCATAGGGGTCTATTCCATAAGCAGTTCCAGTATTATCTTTAATAGCTTGTGATACAGAAAAGATACTTCTTCCTTTATAAACACCAATCTCCACATAATTCTTAAGGTCGAATTTCTTGATTAAGTATGCCATAACATAACATTTATTCAGAGGGCTCCCCCCTCCAAAATCATGTAAGGAAGAATCAGTTTGTATTTCCATAACTCTTTGAAACAAACTATTCCTGTTAATCATTATTTACCCCCTCATGATCCAGACAATTGTTGTACAACCTGTCTAGCTTCACCAACCTGAGCAGTACACCTTTTTATAGGTGATCTACACATTTTTTTGAAGTTTTTTGGAAAGATGTACTTCAAAAGAATTTATCTAATTATTCTATTCCGTCTGAGGATTTTTGTGACATGAAAATTAATATAAGTGAAGAATAGCTCTGAAGACATGTTCTGGTTTAGCTATAAGGCACATCTTTTGATTGATTGCAAAAGTCAGTATATCTTAACAGTGATGCTTTCTTCCGGCAACGTTGTAAGGATAGCGATACAATAACAGTGGATTTTGAGCTTGCTTGTCTAATGTATACAGCATGTAAATTAACAGTTTAGTAGATTGCGGGTATAGGAAATGAGTTCTTCAATAAAAAAATCTGACAATTCTATGTAAAAACGTCCACACGTAACTTTAAGCTACGAATATTTCTGTATAGAGCTGTATAGAGCAGTATATAGCTAATCATTTCGAATCATAGAACTAATGTTGCCGTACTAAACTTTCAATTTGTAATAGAGGGGAGGAACAAAAAAGATGGCAATATATACAACAGGACCTATAGATAACAGTTCTTTTATGGGAGTTAGAGAGACACAAATCGTAACAGTGAACATAGTAAATCGCGATGCTATCAATCCTTATAACCTTGTAATTCAAGGTTTTGTATTAGATGTAGTAAGAACGATGTATGTGAATGAAACAGTAAATCTAGCACCCAATCAAGTCTTAACTAAGAACTATTTTGCCGACTTAGACGCATTTGAATTTGTGTTTACAACAGTAGAAGAAGTTGAAGCAGAGATTGGGATTTCAGTCTGGGGAAAACAGAATTCCGGAGCATTGGTAGATCCTCATCGCATAGTTGCATGGGAGAAGCAGGCAGTATTAATTTAATAATTCTTTTAGTGAAACAGTTAACGTTAAAGGAGTGATGAGGAATTGAGTTATTTATCTACCGGACCGATAGACAATAGTATGGTAGGGGGTGTAAGACCTACTCAACATGTTACTGTCAAAATTGATAACCGAAGTGACGTTGATTCATCAATGGCTCTTGTTCAAGGATACTATATGGATGGGACAAGAACTTTATATGTAAGTGAGCTGGTAAATGTAGCACCTAATGAAGTCATAACACGTGATTATTATGCTGATTTTGAAGCGTTCGAATTTATATTTACAACTACAAGTCTGGAAGATGATCCGATTCAAATCTCAGTCTGGGGAAAAAATAGCGTTGGCCAAATCGTGACTGCTCATCGACTTGTGCATACAGAGTTACTTGGTGCAACGCAAGGTATAACTGGCGCGACAGGAGCAGATGGAGCAACTGGGGCGACTGGTGCAACTGGAGCGGATGGAGCAAGGGGAGCTACCGGGGCAGGAGTGACTGGAGCAACTGGTGCCGATGGAGTAACAGGTGCGACTGGTGCAACTGGAGCGGATGGAGTAACGGGTGCTACAGGAGCAGGAGAGACCGGAGCTACAGGAGCAGATGGAGCAACTGGAGCGACTGGAGCAACGGGAGCGGCTGGAGTAACAGGTGTGACTGGAGCAGGAGAGACCGGAGCTACAGGAGCAGATGGAGCAACTGGAGCAACTGGAGCGGATGGAGCAACGGGAGCGACCGGGGCAGGAGTGACTGGAGCTACAGGAGCAGACGGAGCAACTGGTGGGACTGGAGCGACTGGAGCGGATGGAGTAACGGGAGCGACCGGGGCAGGAGAGACAGGGGCAACAGGAGCTGATGGAGCAACTGGCGCGACTGGTGCAACTGGAGCGACTGGAGCAGGAGAGACTGGAGCAACAGGAGCGGCCGGAGTAACGGGAGCGGCCGGAGTAACAGGTGTAACGGGGGCAACAGGAGCAACCGGGGCAGGAGTGACTGGAGCAACGGGAGCGGCTGGAGTAACAGGTGCGACTGGAGCAACAGGAGCAGATGGAGCAAGGGGAGCAACCGGGGCAGGAGTGACTGGAGCAACAGGAGCCGATGGAGTAACAGGTGCAACAGGGGCGACCGGAGCAGGAGAGACCGGAGCAACGGGGGTAACAGGAGCGACCGGAGCAACGGGGGTAACAGGAGCGACCGGAGCAGATGGAGCAACTGGCGCAACGGGTGCTACAGGAGCAAATGGAGCAACGGGAGTGTCTGGAGCAACAGGAGCAGATGGAGCAACAGGTGCGACTGGTGCAAATGGAGCGGCTGGAGCAACGGGAGCCACCGGAGCCACCGGAGCAGGAGTGACGGGAGCAACAGGAGCGGCTGGAGTAACAGGTGCGACTGGAGCAACTGGGGTAGCAGGGGCAACCGGAGTAACCGGAGCAACAGGAGTAGCTGGAGTGACCGGGGTAACAGGTGTAACTGGAGAAACTGGAGCAACGGGGATAGCAGGGGCAACAGGAGCAACCGGACCGAACGTTCAAGCTGAGGGATTTTCTGCACGTCTGTCATCTTTGGCAGTTGCTGCTTCTTCTCAACTTACGGGATGGACTGTGACTTCTCCTTCTTTTACTAGTCCGTCCTTCAATCCAGTTTCGGGTAATTACACAGTTCCAACAACAGGCAGATATTCTATTGAAGCGACCATCAACTATTCCACAACGGCTGCGCTTTCGATAAGTCTTGGGGCAGGAGTCAATCCTGCTTTCGTAGTTCAGAGAACTACCCCTATAGCAACAAACTTAATAACTGGTTTGTTCCCTATACTGGACGTGAATGTTGCGCTTGTATTGAGTTTAAGAGCAATATTAGGAAGCGGAACAGTAACGCTAGCTGGAGAATTTTCACTGACGGCTGGGGATGTTATTGGATTGTTCTATGTAGCGAATGGCTTGACCTTAAATTTGAATCTGGGTGGTGCCAACACATCAGGGATTGTATGGTCTATTCATGAATTAACTTAAATTATCTCTAAGTTAGATGTATACAATAGGGGTAACTCGGTAGCTATTAGTATGGCTTTCCGGGTTATCTCTATTTTTGTTAAGGATATGTCGCGAGTCGACTGGAGCGAAAAAATGTTTTTTAGAATTATATCTTACTGTACTACCATTATGAAAATTCAAGCGACTTCAATGTTTCTAAAATATATTGGTAGTTTTTAAATGGATGTCCACACCTTAATTCAAAATAAGAATAATACTATAAAGAGCCAAAAAATATGAACTGATTTGTAGGCTCATAGATTATCAACTTAGAGCAGGTGGGAGGAATGATTATAGATAAAACCCTAGTTTATACGAAACTCTTGAGGATAGTTTTGTTCAGGTGAGTTGATTTTCGAAATTCAAATAATACGAGTATTATAATTTCATAAAAAATGAGGTGTTGAAAATTGAGTCAACTATCTACTGGTCCCATAGAAAATAATCTGGTAGGCGGCGTAAGACCTACTCAGCTTATTACTCTTAAAATTGTTAATCAGAGCGATGACACTCCGTCAACGGTTCAAGTCGAAGGTTATTATATGAATGGGACAAGAACTTTATATGTAAGTGAGCTGGTTAATGTAGCTCCTAATCAAGTAATTACTAATGACTATTATGCAAACTTTGATTCATTTGAATTTTTATTCACAACACCTACTATGATTGATGATCCCATTCAAATTTCAGTTTGGGGAAAAAGCAGCACAGGCCAACTAGTGACTGCTCATCGCCTTGTCTACTCTGAATTATATGGAGAAAATATAGGAATTACAGGTGCTACTGGGGCTACAGGGAGCGTTGGTGCAACGGGAGCAACAGGTGCTGGCGTAACCGGAGCGACAGGAAGCGTCGGAGCAACGGGAGCAACAGGAAGTGCTGGAGCAACGGGAGCAACAGGAAGTACTGGCGTAACGGGAGCGACAGGAAGTACTGGCGTAACGGGAGCGACAGGAAGTACTGGCGTAACGGGAGCGACAGGAAGTACTGGCGTAACGGGAGCGACAGGAAGTACTGGAGCAACGGGAGCAACAGGAAGCGCTGGAGCAACGGGAGCAACAGGAACTGCCGGCGTAACGGGAGCGACAGGAAGTGCTGGTGTAACCGGAGCGACAGGAACCGCTGGAGCAACGGGAGCAACAGGAACCGCTGGAGCAACGGGAGCGACAGGAACCGCTGGAGCAACGGGAGCAACAGGAAGTGCTGGCGTAACGGGAGCGACAGGTGCTGGCGTAACGGGAGCGACAGGAAGTGCTGGTGTAACCGGAGCGACAGGAAGTGCTGGTGTAACCGGAGCCACAGGAAGTGCAGGGGCAACGGGAGCAACAGGAACTGCCGGCGTAACGGGAGCGACAGGAAGTGCTGGTGTAACCGGAGCAACAGGTGCTGCTGGCGCAGGCGCAATCATTCCATATTCTTCTGGACTTCCAGTTGCTATGACCACTGTATTAGGGGGTCTTTTGAATACTTCAAGTGCAGTTGGTTTTGGTAGCAGTGCGACCAATATCAGTATTACAGGCGGTACTATAGATCTTACTGGAGCGGCTGGAACCTTGCTGAACTTTGCGTTCTCGGTTCCTAGAATAGGAACGCTTACGTCTATGGCAGCCTATTTCAGTGCGACATCTTCCGTTAGTTTGGTGGGTTCTACGGTAACAATCACGGCTCAATTATACAGATCTACTACACCTAACAATACCTTCACAGCAGTACCTGGGGCTTTAGTTACGTTAAGTCCTCCGCTTACAGGATTAATTGCTCTTGGAACTATTAGCAGTGGTAATACCACAGGCTTAAGCATTCCTGTAACTGTGGGAGAACGCTTGTTGTTGGTCTTCACTTCGACGGTCACGGCTGGCATTGACGTTGCAACTACTGTTGCTGGCTACGCTAGTGCAGGAGTTACAATTGCATAATCTGAAGAAAAGGGATATCCCGATAGCCATAGAGGCTGCAGGATATCCCTGATTTTTTCTCAAACATTGTTATTTAGATCATCAGAATCTCCCGGATGTCTTGCTCTGTGAGGGTAGACAAGCTTTCCTGACCTGGCTGGATGACCTCATCGATCAAGTTCTTTTTCTTCTGCTGCAGCTCATACATCTTGTCCTCTACGGTGCCTTGGGTGACTAGACGAATTACTTGTACTACATTTTTCTGTCCGATCCGGTGAGCCCGATCCGCTGCTTGCTGCTCGACGGCAGGGTTCCACCATAAATCGTAAAGGATTACAGTATCTGCCCCAGTTAAGTTGAGCCCGGTCCCGCCGGCCTTTAAGGAGATTAAGAAAATATCCCGCTCTCCTTCATTAAATTTATTACATAAATCTACTCGTTGAGAAACAGGCGTTTGACCATCTAAATAAAAGTATGGAATGCCCTGATATCCTAGTTCACGCCCAATCAGGCCCAGCATCTCTGTGAATTGTGAGAATACTAACATACGTTTACCCGAACTGCGACATTCTTCTATGATTTCGAGCAGCTGCTCGAATTTAGCAGAGCTTCCTTCATATCCATCGACAAAAAGAGCAGGGTGGCAGCACAACTGGCGCAGACGAGTTAGTCCCGCCAGAACTTTGATCCGATTATTATTGCCGAAACTATCTTGGGTCAAATGCTTAAGCGCCTCTTTTTTCAAACGGGCAAGATAAGCTACATATAACTTTTTTTGCTCCGGCAGCAGTTCACATGCTTGTACGGACTCAATTTTGTCCGGAAGTTCCTTTAACACATCACTCTTTAAGCGCCGCAGCAAAAAGGGACGCGCCCGCTTCGCAACCGTTTCTCTTGGTAAATCGTGAAAAGCTTTTTTGCCTGGAAATAACCCAGGGAACACGGTGCCGAAAATGGACCATAAATCTTCCAACGCATTCTCCACAGGAGTACCCGTAAGTGCAAAACGGTGCCGGGCTTGAAGCGCCATTACAGCTTGGGCTGTCTGTGTAGTATGGTTTTTTATAGTTTGTGCTTCATCGAGAATCAGGGTATGAAAAGACTTTTTGGCATACAACTGAACATCTCTGCGGAGCAACGGATAAGAGGTGATGATTACATCAGCTTTTGCTGTATTTTTTAAAATCCGCCCGCGCTCGATTAGACTACCGTCTGCAATGACAGCTTTGATCTCTGGCGTGAATTTTTTAAGCTCATTAAGCCAGTTATAAGTGAGAGACGCAGGAGCGACAATTAGGGCAGGCAGCCCATTCTGGCGGATCTCTGGAAGTTCTGACAGTAGAAAAGCGATACTTTGCAGCGTTTTGCCTAACCCCATATCATCCGCCAAAATACCACCAAAACGGTAATGGGCCAACGTCTTCAGCCACTGAAACCCATACTGTTGATAATCCCTTAGCACAGGAACCAGACTGTCAGGTATAGGGAAATCAAGATTCTCCGGATTCCGCATGTTCGCAAGTAACCTTTTAAAGGATCTGCCCAGCTTAATGGAGTCACTCTTAGCATCCGTGGAGGTCAAATGTAACCCACGAACAACGGGCAGAGAAAACTCCACCCCTTTGATCTCACCTTCCCGGATGCCTATATCATTCATAAAGGTAATGATTTCTTGAAGCTCCTCGCTCTCCAGCGGTAGCAGGGCTCCATCAGGCAAGCGGTAGTATCTGCGTTTTTCCTGCAGGGATTTCAGAACCATAACAATCTCAGCTTCTGGAATCCCGCCCATATCGAATTTAAAATCAAGCCAGTCCGTCTTTTCATTCCAACTAATGCTCACCTTTGGGGGTGTAGTGCTCGTGAACAGTCTTGCTTTGACTGCGGAGGTCGCATAAACCGAAAGTAGCGGTTCCAGCAGCGGAATGGTATGGTACAAAAAATCGTATTCGCCCTCTTCGTCTGTCATAATAAATCCGCCTTCGGTTTTAGCGAAAGATTCGTGCTCCATCAGCTCCAGAATGCGAGCTTCTCCCTCCCCGTCTCGTAAAAGAATCAAATTCGTCCCGCGAACATGGGCTTTTTCATCTAAAGGGTTGATCACAATGTCACCATATTGGAACTCTAGTCCGGCGAGCAGCCGATCTCTTACACGATCCAGATAAAGTCTCGCGATAAGCCTATGTTGAACAATCCGATCCGCAATGGAGTCGGCGATATGGACGTTGCCCAGCTTTTTCAGACCAGGAATAACCTTGTCCATAAAAGACTCCATTTGCTCGGGGGCAATATCGATACCATTTCGGCGGGAGGAATCCAGCATTTTTTTCATTTCAGCAAGGCGTATACATTCTTGAGGGGATAGCTTCAGCAACTTACCTTCCGATAGTACCATCCCGTAATCTTCTAAGACCGAAATCTGCTCAAGTCCTTGAATATCCAGATGATATCCATCCTCTTCTGCCTGTTCAAATTCAAAGCTGAGTGGAGGCGCCTCATTAGACACATGGATGCCTTCGTATAGCATCTCTTCTTGTTGCAAAAATACCGAAGAGACCTCTGAAAGCGCAGGCTGAAGTGACTCCCAGAAAAAAGGAGGGACGGCCAGTAACCGATCTCCCCCAATACTCCCCCCATAAGGTGAGTAAGGAGTGACGTTGTCTCGGTACATTTTTTCATTTAATACAATATCAATCAGCTTCTGTAGAACAACATTATCTTCCTTCCGAAAGCTGTAAATGGCAGGATCATAGATAAAATGTTTCGTGAATTCAAAGGATTCTCCGCGGTGTACACTTTCTAGAAATCCTCTTATTTTCTGAACAATATATAGACGTTTTGGACCGACTTTCATTTCTATACCCAGCATGGTGTGGCTATAACTATAGGTGAATGGCTTGCATGTAAACTCTATATTTAGAGGAAGTCTGTTATCTACAAAAGCCCCCGTACCGCTAGGACGCGGTGTATGGTTGCCGAACATCCCCAGTAGGCTGCTCACGAGCTGTTGATCTCTGGACTTTCCCCCGTTGTCTCGCGCAGTATCTGTAAAAATACGTGGGGTTAGAATCTCAGTATCTTCTATAGAAGACAGGTGCGAAGCTCCGGTAAGCTCTGAACGATCTCGGCCATTTTTAAGGGCGTCAACGTTGATTAGCACAGCCGCGATATGTTTACAGAATGGCCCGCCATGGGAGTAGGCTGGACAATTACACTCTGCCTGGACGTCCCCATCAATATCAATGACCACCATAACTTCATAGTCGATCGCCCCCTGAACAATGGCTTCATATCGAGAGCGGGGCAAATCTGGAATGGAGTCATTGTATTCTTCAACTTCAATTATATCGACACTTTCAGTTTGGTAATAAGCTAATCCTTTTTCAAAAATAGACTTGCCGCACAGCAGTTTGATTACCCGTTCTGATACACTAAAGCCCATAACATAATTCCTTCCTCATAACTTGATCTTGAAAAGTCCGAATTTAATATAGTACTTATGATAACAGAACGGGAGTGCGCATCAAATAGGGGGTGTTGTTTTACTTATTCCATGCATGATAAAAGCGATCGTCAGGTTGATTTCTTCCTCATCATTCCAGTCCTTATCTGGCTGCAGCAGCAAGCGATTCATCAAATAACCTACGACAGATGAGAGTGTGAAGCGTATAAGTGTGGGTGTAGGCACCTCGATGATTTCACCCTTTTCTTTAAAATGTTCAACAATATCAATCACGCGCTCCAGTATTTTGCTAAGAATATTCTCTACAAACTGCGCTCTAACTGTTGGCTGAAAAGGAATCTCCTGAATAAGAATCTTAAGAATTTTAAAATTCTTGCGGGCGAAATCCAGCCGATTGATCATAAATGCCCTCAGGAACTCTTCGAAGCTGTCGTAGGGCATATCGAGCACGCCGTTGAAATTCCGCAGCACAAAAGGCGCAAGCATGCGACTCATGGTAGGACCTACTATGGCAAGCAGCAGATCATTTTTAGTCTTGTAATAGCGAAAAATCGTTCCCTCCGCCACGCCCGCTTTCTGAGAAATTTCACTCGTTGAAGTCGCAGAGTATCCTTTTTCGGAAAATACCTCAATCGCCGCTTGTAGAATAGAAATCTGCTTCGGTGTCAGTTTCTCGTCTTTGCCAAGGGTCAGCAGCTCTTCTATCCACTGCTCTTCTATATTTTGTTCCGTAGAAACTTGCTCTTTCATTACAATAACCCTCCATGCTTGATTCATTTTGTTTCAATGATAATAGCTTTTGTAAAGTTACATTTTGCGATGCTTGCGCAGTGCCAATACATTCAGCAGCATAAATAGCAGCGAAAATCCTATTAGTACATAGACATCCAGTGCAATTGCGCTCCATCCTTTGCCACGGACCATAATGTCCATCAGAGCTTCTGATCCGTAATAGATCGGTGTAGCGAGGCCAACGCGCTGGAGCCACAGTGGAAGGGTATCGAGCGGGAATAATCCACTGAGGAAGATTTGTGGCACTATAATGAGCGGAATGAACTGAATCATCTGCAACTCATTGGCTGCAAAAGCCGACAGCAGTGTGCCCAACGTCAGCGCTGTCATCGATAGGAGTAATGTGATCAGCAATACGTAACCAAAGCTGCCTGTCATCATAATGCCAAGAATCTGTATGGAATACCATGAGATCAATAGCGCCTGAAAAACGGTAAATATGCCGAAACCACATACATACCCGAGCACAATCTCCCATCTTTTTAATGGAGTCGAAAGTAGGCGTTCAAGAGTGCCTGTGGTTCGTTCCCTTAAGAAGGATACACCTGCAATCAAGAATACGAAAAAGAAAACAAATACGCCAATCATAATGGGACCGAAACGGTCGATCGTCTTCATATTCTCAGAACCGTAAAGATAGCTGATCTGCGGCTGTAATTGTTCCTTTGTGCTTGGAAGAAGCTTCTGGGAGATTTGTTGAAGCGTCATGATTACTGCCTTGTTGGCTGTAGGGTTGCTACCTTCTAACAGCACTTGAGGCGTAACTTGCGAATCTCCGGCGGTTCCGTTCAAAGTGATCAAAGCGTCAATTTTCCCTTCTACTAAAGCTTCTTTTCCCAGCTCTACGCTGGCATATTCTTTGATGGTGGCATTTTGTTCTTTTAACGCAGCTGACATATTTAGCGGTACACCGGACACACCGATTTTTGGTTCATAGGCGTCACCGTTGAAGACCAAGCTCATTAAGCTTAGAACGAGGAGTGGTGCAATGAACATTAACGCCATCGTTCTTTTATCATGAATAAATTGTCGCAAAATCCTTAAGGTGATTGCTCGGATTCTCATGAACGCACACCTCCAAAATATAAAAAGGCTTCTTCAATAGAAGCTGAACCGGTGGCTTGCAGCAGTCCGGCAGGCGTGTCGGCGGCAAGTAGCTTGCCATCACGGATCATTCCGAGCCGGTCACATTTTTCAGCCTCATCCATGACATGCATATCTCAAAAAAATACTTGCACAAGATGCTTTGTTTGTTTATGCTACCTTGCTACATATAGGTGAATGACCAATGCATTCGGTGCACACGATTAAAAGATGCACGAATGAAGGGGGTTCTATTTAATACATTGCACAACATACGCTTCGCCATGATCACCGGCGCTCACACGCTTCAAGCCCGTGTTGGTCCCTAGGCCGTACAGGGGAAAGAATCGCCTCTTTTGAAGTGTATCCCGATCAAGTATTTCTCTATTGGCCACCGTCTTAAATTGCTCCGTGAAAACCGACTCGTAGATCTGCCTCTTTCAAGATGTCCAACAAGCTCGTCATCGGCCAGCGCCGAATCATTTCGCCTTTAAACTTCGATAGATTCATCGGTTCCGCTTGGGGCTCTAATGGAGAAACGACGATCCATCCGCCGGCCTTTTCTGTTATGAGAACCTTTGGATTCTTCGGCATCCCTGCGTTGAGCTTTTCTAGTCCCTCATTGCTTGTTTGAGCGTTGCGATAAATGTTTCCGCATCAAGTGGTTGCTTCAATGCTTTGTAATTTTCCTCCCGGCGTTCTTCAAAATCACTAGGCAGGTCTTCGTCCGGATTTCGATAACGATTTGCACCAACCACCCAAATTTCTTTGCACCGCAGTTTATCCCGGAGAGCTTGAAGGGCACTGATCTCGTAGTTCATACGATTGATGTGGTCCTGACCCTTTTCGTCTTTCTCCACCACGATTTCCCGATTCACGCTTCGAATGACTCCTTCAATGGGGATGTCTTCGGAAATTGGAAAGTAATGCATCCCGGAGTCAGCATACTTTTGAATCAGTTCGAGGGCACGGATCACCGGTCGATGAACGTTGTTGGAACGAAAATCTAGGATACTTAATATTTCCTGCACCATACGGCGGTAATGGCTGCCATAGGAAGCTCGGATTACTGTATGGATTATCTCCCGGTAAGCCGGACCGGTATTTTTAAATTCTTTGTTTAAATCATTCAAGGTCTGCTCGCTAACAACAGGGATAATCACATCGGAGGCTCCACCTTCAGTTCCCGGAATCGGCCATAAACTGAATCTTTCACATGCTCCCACTCTTGGCTATGGTGTAGCACATGTTGGTGCAGCCACTCAGCTACCTCTTGACTATCCTGAACGGAGGCTTCCCAAAATTCAAAGAACTCACGAATTTGTATGCGGTGGTTTAATCGTTCTCCCACTCCAATCGTACTTGGCATATAGTTCGGATTCGCAAAAAATTTGCTTAGCGATATATGTTAAAAGAAAATAAAGTGTTAGACAGGACGCTCTTACACCATATGGCTTTTTAATCTTTCCAAACGTTAGATAGTATAAGATAAGTTTTAGACTGATTATAGGAATTGAAGCAGCGCCAGCCAAGGACGAGAAAATAAGGTCCTAGACTGACGCTGTTTTCATTGTTTCATTCAACTAATATTCATCATCGTCGTCATCATTTGACTATATACCGATCAATTCATCCAGGGGTCCCGCCAACATTTTAACGAAAATATACGCTAAGCCCTTGGAGGTCACCAGTTTAGCGTTTTTTCTTACTCTAAGTACAGTCCGGTACAGTCCGGTACAGTCCGGGTGGCATAGCCCGGAAAATGGACTTCCACACTGTGTATAAAAGTCTTTTGTCTGTTTTATTTAGATTATTGGATAATTCGGCTCGTATTTTGGGTAGCAATAGTATGGTGGTCTAAGTGCTATTTTAGGCATTGGCCAGGAATCCTCCATATAGACCATCTTTACTTTTTCATTTGAATGGTTTACTAGCAATAGCTTTACTTCTGGATTAAATTCATATCTCAAAATGGTACCCCCCTTCCACTAGGAATGTGTGGATTCTCCCCCATCAACATGAAGAACTTGACCAGTAACAAAACGAGAATCATCAGAAGCAAGATAGACAAAGGTTGGTGCGAGTTCAAATGGATGGGCAACACGTTCCATTGGATTAAATGCTCCATATACAGCGACTTGGTCTGACGAGAAACTTGCTGGAATAAGTGGGGTCCAAATTCGGCCGGGGGCGACGGCATTGACTCGGATCCCTTGTTTCACGACATTTTTAGCCAAGGCACGTGTCCAACCAACTATTGCGCCTTTTGTGGCCGTATAATCAATCATTTGCTGCTCACCAACATACGTCACCACTGAAGAAGTGCCAATGATTGAGCTGCCTGGTTTTAAATGAGGAAGCGCTGCTCTTGTTGTGTAAAAATGAGAGTATATATTAACTTTGAAGGTGTCATCGAATTGCTCATCTGTAATGTCAAGCAGACTTAGTTGTTGGAATTGGATACCAACGTGGTTACAAAGAATATCGAGACGTTCAAACATGTTTACTGTTTGTTCTACAATGGTGATGCACTGTTGTTTGTCTCGCAAGTCACCAGGCATTAGAAAACAACGTTGTCCGAGTTGTTCAATCCTCGTTTTTGTTCTATTTGCATCCTCATGTTCATCTAAATATGAAATAGCAACATCTGCCCCTTCTTTAGCAAACGCAATTGCTACCGCTGCACCAATACCACTGTCACCCCCTGTAATAAGTGCTACTTTTCCTGTTAACTTTCCACTCCCTTTATAGTTCGGGTTTTCGATAATTGGAAGGGGCACCATATATTTTTCCACTCCGGGATGGTGCAGCTGGCGCTGTTCAGGTAAACTTATCGGAATTTCTTCGTAACGTGTGATTTTCCCATAGTTAGGGTAAATGGGATAAGGTTGAGTTTTCATGTTCGCTTTAAACATTTGTTGCATTTGCTTTATTTGGTCTAATTGACGACTTTGATCATTTTGATCCATGGGAACCTCCTATAGAAATAATTTTCTTCTATAGAATGTTTATGTTGTTCTTGCTTGCCTCATGCAATTTGAAGATATGGTATCGATCTCTGCGGGGCCGAGTCAATTAATTGCGGCTCTCTGCGATGAAATCGGATTGGAAGACATCATCAACCGCTCGCTCACGTGGGAACCGACCTACTGTAAGGTGTCACCGGGCACGCACGTCAAAGCGATGATCATCAACATTCTCTGCTCCCGGATGCCTCTGTATCGCATCGCTGTGTTTTACGCGACCCAGGATACCGTGCAGTTATTCGGTGTGGGGTGCGAAGCAGCTGTCTTCAATGACGATGCCTTGGGGCGTACGCTTGATCGACTGTTTGAAGCGCAAAGCTGGAAGGTATACTCCGAATTGTCGCTCGCCGTGCTGCGCACGTTAGGCTTGCCATTGGATCGATTGCATGCCGACACCACATCCTTTTCTCTGCAAGGGGACCGCGTGTGCTGCAAATCTACAAAGGGCAAGCCGCAGCCCTCTGGAAAATTAATTCATGCGGAAAGCCGGGACTATGTATATTATTTACTTTCTTTGTTGACCATAGTTAGGAGTGTAAACAGGATTAGAAATAGGAGGGCTCTGCATATGAAGGCTGTAACTTATCAAGGACCAAATCATGTACAGGTTAATCAAGTAGAGGATGCAAAATTAGAGAAAAAAGACGATATTGTAGTTAAGATTACTTCTACTGCTATTTGCGGATCTGATTTGCATTTATATCAAGGTAACATGCCATTACCCCCAGGATATATTATTGGCCACGAACCAATGGGTATTGTGGAAGAAGTTGGACCTGAAGTCACAAAAGTAAAAAAGGGAGACCGTGTTGTTGTTCCCTTTAATGTTTCATGTGGACATTGCTTTTATTGCCAACATGAAATGGAAAGCCAATGCGATAACTCAAACCCTCATTATGATTCTGGCGGATACTTTGGTTATACTGAGAAGTTCGGTAACCATCCGGGTGGTCAGGCTGAATACTTAAAAGTCCCTTTTGGAAACTTCACTCCCTTTGTTATCCCGGAGTCATGCGAATTGGAGGATGAGTCACTGCTCTTTTTATCGGATGTTCTGCCAACAGCTTATTGGAGTGTAAAAAATGCAGGTGTAAAATCAGGCGATACAGTTATAGTTCTTGGATGTGGACCTGTTGGATTGATGGTACAAAAATTTGCCTGGATGGAAGGTGCAAAACGTGTAATAGCAGTTGATTACTTGGATTACCGGATCAATCATGCGAAAAAGATGAACAATGTTGAGGTATTTGAGTTCACAAAATACCCTGATATGGGCGAACATTTAAAAGAGATCACACATGGTGGGGCAGATGTCGTCATCGATTGTGTAGGTATGGACGGAAAGAAATCACCCCTAGAGTTTCTGGAACAAAAACTCAAACTGCAGGGCGGAACCCTTGGACCTATTCAAATTTCTACTAAAGCTGTCCGAAAGTATGGAACAGTGCAAATGACTGGTGTTTACGGGGGTAACTATAATCTATTTCCATTAGGTGCATTTTGGATTAGAAATATTAATCTTAAAATGGGACAGGCTCCAGTCATTCATTTTATGCCAGAATTGTTTAAAAAAATAACAAATAACGAATTTGACCCAAGAGATATTATTACACACAAAATGTCCCTTGATGAAGCGAGTCATGGTTATCGAATTTTCAATAATCGTGAGGATGAATGTATAAAAGTCGTTCTAAAGCCGTAATCCTCTTCTCATTCCAAAAAGACTTCATACTTTGTATAGGAGTCTTTTTGTCTGTAAATTTTTTAGTGATAATTCAACTGGTAAATTGGATATGAGTAGTATGGAGGTCCGGCGAAAAATCCATCAGGTATTATATAAACGGGAAGCCATGAACGCATTGGCCAGAGCGATATTCTTCGGCAAACAGGGCGAGCTGCGGGAACGTGCTTATAGGGGCCTGATAAGCGTAATTTATTACTCTAAGGAACCAGCGAAGCTGAGATAACCCGCAAAGTAGTTACCGGAGGTTTCCATACGTTTGCACTTCGTGACAGCTATGCTGGTACTACCCCTTATCGCGGCCTTTAAACGACAAAATGGTGCCGATAGCCATAGCCCCATAGCCGCAACGAAATAATGAGCCTAATCCGACAGTGCCCGCATGATGTTGGATTTCGCCTCTGCCGCAATCGCTTCATTCACGTCATCGACCGCTTGCATTAAGATCAGTATGGGGATGTATACCGCGATCAGACGCGCCAGCAGCTTCGTTTCTTCGTCCGCTCCTCCGTACGTTTCGAAAAACACACAGCGAGCGTAAGGTGGTAAAAAGCTATAAGCAACGCTCAAATCGCAAGCCGGATGGCCTACGCTCAGATCGCCCCAATCAATGATGCCGGAAACGATCCCGTTCTCATTCACAAGCATTTTTTTGAAATGAAGATCGCCATGTAGCAGTGCATTCACCGTCTCGACTCGGTCCTTTTGCAGTCTGCTAATATACGCTTCGATCACACCGGACTCCTCCGGCGACAAGTGTTCAACCAGCTTCGATAGAAAGCCCTCCAATTTCACTTTGCGCGATGCTATGTCCGTCAAGTTTCGATGATCTTGCTGAACTCCACACTTCAGCGCCGCCTGCACCGGAAACTCATGCAATGTCCGCAAAAATTTCGCCAGCGTCTCTGCCGATAAAGCCCGGCGTTCTTCCGTCAAACCGATTGGGAAATCTCCTGGCACGTAGGCATAGCCAAGAAATGGTGCCGGGTATTCGTCACTTGCTTCGCCATAAAACAACGGTTTCGGATAGGGGATGGTCATATATGCCTCCAGCTTCGGCAGCAGCTTCCCTTCCATACGAATCGAGCCAACTGCAATCGTTCTTCTTGGAAACCGGAACACGTACTAGTCACCGATGAGAAAAACCGTATTGTCCCAGCCCCAGCCCATTCGCTTCACTTGCATCGATGACAGCTGATCATTTAGGTTCTGCGGAGATTAAAATAGAAATCGAGTTTTTCTTCACGATTGCTCCGGAATGGGGTGCCTGCTGATCTTGAAATTCTCGGAAAGCAGGAAGGAGCTAAGCGAATAAGCTATAGCTCCATTTTTGCTTCATGGTATTTCGATGGTGAAACGCGATGCGAAGTGGGAATGACGTGTTAAAAACTGTACTCGTCTTCCAACTCCGCAATCTTTTTCTGCGAGGAGGTTCTCTCAGGTTCTGGAAAGTTGCCCTCTAAAGAATCGAGCTTTTCATAAATCTTCTTGTTTTCGTTGAAGTTGATGATATCGGCTGAGATGCCATGCTCTTTGCGTAAATGAGGTTCTAAGCTAGAAACAACAAGCTGGTTATACTTTGTTTCGTAGTATAGTTTCTGGCTTTTTAAGTCCTGTATTTTCTCGTTTTGCTCTGCAAACGAATCTTTTATTTTTTCGTATTTCTTCGATTGTTCTTTGTATTGTTGTTTCTCTTTATAAAGATCTTGGATCAACAACTCTAGTTCGTGAAGGGCGTTGACTAACTTAACATGGTTATCCACGTCATATCCGAGCCTGGTGAAAATGGTCTCAATGCTGGGGAATAGAATCATTTCGTCCGCGTTTTCTCCCATATCTCGAACCAGGGGTTTATTCAATGCATTGAGGTAATCATCAATGCGCCTCTTCCACGTCATGCGGCCAATCCCGGTTTCTCGTTCTAACAAAGAGGGGGTCAATTCTTTGCCTTTGTATTTCGCTTTGATTTCATCAGCTAAATCTTTGAGTTGGTCATCTGTGAAATTAGACTTCCCCGCCATAGTAATCACCTTCACTAATCTTTAAATCTACTAACAATTTGTGATCCATGTATTGCTGTAATTGTCTTGAAGTGTTGGAGAAAGAAGCTTCAGTAAGTGGGTTTGAGAGTTTGCTTAGGCTCTTACTTGTGTTGATCATCAAATCGAGTGTCAAATCGATCTTTTGTTCTAATTCTTTGGAATAACTCTCTAACCAGGTTCCGGCTTGGCGTTCTTCATCGAGTCTTGGCTTGAAGATGAAATTAGTGAGACAAACACGGCAATCTTCTACGCAATCATAAGGGAAGTTTTTACTTTTGCAATACCCATACGTTACTTTGCGGTATTTTTCATTGAGCTCCTCGTGTGAATGCCTGATGAATCGTGCCGACTTATCTCGAAGTTTCTGCCTCCAGCCAAATATACCGTTAGGGATAGTTTCTCCCATCTTCTCACCCATGCCAGTACGCAATAAATTATATACATGTGATTGTGCAAATGTTTTTGCGTGACTGTAATAATTATCTTGGGTTTTTAAGTCTAAATGACCAGCCATTCTTGCGATGGAAAGCATGTTATATCCTTGGAGAAACATATTGATAATCGCAAAATGTCTAGTGTGAGCAGGTATTATTTGCATAGAGGCGTGCTCGTTGTATATGTCTTCAACGACTAGTTTATAAAATTTTTTGAGTAAACTATGGAATTGGGTGGATGTTACTCTATCTTGAAATGAATCCGATCCATCAATAACTTTACGTGGCCAATATGATTCATAAGATCGTTCGTGAAATTCCAAAGAACAAAGATAGGGTGATTCGATGCCCAATTGCTTTTGGCGAAGGATAAACTCTTGAATAAAGAAATAGATATCCTCAGTGATTTGAATGCTTTGGTAATGAACGGCCTCGCCCTCACCGTTTTTTATTCTTGGAACCTCGATGTAATGGTTTCCGTTCTTGGTCTTTAAACAATTTGTTTTTAGTAAGGTGAATTCGGTTGGTCGCAAAGGGATGATGTTTGTAACGACCCAGAAAATTTGGATGGGTTTAAACACCAGATGATCTTCTATGGGTGTTCTTCGGAAATAATCATTCACGATCCTGTCGAATTCGATGATGTCATCTAATTCGGGTAAATCTCTGTTTTTTGTATCTACTCGAGAAATATTGTAGCAGCGTTCTAAGAATTCCTGTCCGTTTTTTATAGGATAAAAATTCAAATAGTTTATCATATGGCGACTGAATCGGTATGCTTGTCCAGGTGATGTGATCTCCAAATGAGATAAGAATGAGTTGAACTTATCGACTTTAAAACCGTTTGTTTCAAGAATAATTGTTTTTAAGCTTTCTAGAGTCAGCTTTACCGTGCTTGTTGCTTTTGACATGGCCAGTTGACTTGCGATGAAACATTTGAGTGATATTTGTAATTCAGCGTACACATCTAATTCAAACCGTAAGGGGACAATCACATTTTTTATCTCGTCAAAAGTGTACCAATGTCGATCACTAAATTCACCACGTTCGATGATACCTAGTGCTTTTAAACTATCAAATATATCTGTATACTTTGAGATTTCTTCAGTATGAAACACCACATCTTCGATCATGATAGTTTTTAATGTTCCGCTAGAATTGATAACTTGCTTTAACTCCATACACTACACCTTCTTTGGTATTTCGAGATATTGTTTCACTTCATGCCACGCATTCGATATTGTTTCTAAGGGAATATATGCATTGACCTTCTCGCTCCCAAATGCATTTACGGCTTCTCCAATAATAATATATAGACGATACAAAAACATGGAGTCCCTCAATCGTAAAGCTTCAGACATGTTATTTCTTATGTTCTCTGTTAGTCGTAAAAATTCAGAATGTGCTTCCTTGAGTAACTGGTATTGAGGGATGAACTCAGGGCAACCAATACAAGAGGATTTTTCGGGAAAACGACAATCAGGAAACGCGAAACATTGACCAAGACCGTCACGGCTTGGTTTTTCGCATTTATAGATTTTTACGACCTCTTCTATTAATTCATCTCTGGACATTTTCATGAGTCGGCGTACCACGAATTCTTTGTTCTTTTTATTTTGAAGTATGCCTTCCGCCCATGTTTCTAGTTCACGCAAAGAAAATTCATCTCTTAATTCTTCGATTGACTCGGTTCTTCTTTCCATGCTTTGCTGAATGGATAAACTACTTTCAACGTGCGAGATCATTGTGTTATATAACCACCCAAAATGACCACGTCTGAATAAATTGATAGATACGGTATCCATGGAACCGTCGTTATTTGAAAAGACTACATATGGGATCACGGAGTTTCCATGTTGATGTGAACGTCCTTGTGATAGAAGTTTTTCTGCTTGATTACGGGTGTCGATATCCCCGGCCTCACCTTTTTCGCTTACGTAAAAATAAACATATGTCATGGTGCTTTTACATAGTTTGTGAGAGCTGAATTTGGTTCGCTTTAATAATTCGTCTGTGGCAAAGTATTTCATATGAGTTGCTCTTCCTGAAGAACTAGTTTTTAATTTCTCGGGCGTGATTCCCTCGAAGAATGTTCCTAGTAGGAAACTTTTCTGAACTACATTGCCGCTTGGGACATCTCTGCTGTGTAATTCGCATATGACGGCAGCGGTGGCAATGGATTCTTCCAATTCGGGAATCATTAAAAAAAGCAATTCGGCACCTGTTTTTCCTACATTCGCAAAATTCAACGATAAACGTAATTGTTCTATGACAAGGCGGACTTGGTTCTGATTTAATTTCTTTGTTCTGAACCATGCGGAATCAGGGATATTCAGTATGTCTATGTCGATGCGCGGAATTTCATAAAACAGATCCGTTGCTCTCCACATATCGGTTAGTAGCAAGGTCGAGAACAGCCACATGTTAGCATACGTTCTTTTTTGAATGGCGTGTGGAATGTGCAGATCTACCTTTTTCGCATGAGTATAAAACTGGCTGTATATCGCAGGTGGATATATTTCGTCCTCATTGGATTCGCTTATTGTACTTTTTGTTCTGTTTCTTGTTATATAGACCTTGTGGGGGCTAGTACTCTGTATTCTACATGCATACTTATAGAATCGCATGAAATCTTGCTTCACGTAATAAGGGATCTGTTCATCATCTGCTAGAGCGACAAGGAAGTCTTTGCTCAGCGTATGAATCAAACTTGGCAAATGGGCAATCGCTTTGTCAAATGCATTACCCAACTCCCATTTTCTGTTCTGTAGACTCGTTTCTCGATCATTTAAATCATTCAGAATTTGAATGGTGAATTTGGAGAATAACTCCTTGTTCAAACGAAGTTCGATTGTGATAGGTTTACCTGATATCTCATCGCTAAATTGTTTGATGAAACTTGCCTTATTAAATGGTTGTTGAACTTCATTTTCTTTATTTGAATATTCGACTTGCAATTGATGGATCTCGTCCTTATCAAGGAAATATTTCTTTGTTCGCTTCACTTTTTCGAGCTTAAAGTTCTTGAGAGTGCCGAATTCAATTAGTCTATATACGGTAGGAGGGGACACGCCTAGTATAACTGCTGCCTGAGGAACTGAATAATAATTTGCTTCTCGATCTGAAACTTCTTGTAGTTGTTGTAGATGGACATACACCTTCGGTTTTCCGAGTTTCGGGATGAACGTGTCGATACCATAGTCTGCTATTAAACTTTGAATTGCGTATTTACCCAGCCCTGTGTATTTAGTGACTTTATTTAAAGTGATAAATCCTTCGGGTGGCACTATCCCGTCTATAATGGTTTTTGCGTCGTCCTTGTGTAATAAGTTTTGTTTGTTGTTCTCAGCTTTTATTACTTTAGGATGCACACTCATCGCTTTCCTAACATACTCAGAACCAATCGTGATGCCGAGAGTTTGGATGTGTTCATGTATTTGTTGATAAGTGACGAGGTCATTTTGTAGTTCGTCGAGTTTGGTGGAATCAACATAAACTCTCCAAAAACCATTAAGAAGACGAAAACATTTGCCTAATGTACCATCTTCGACTAATGAGTCTATCTTGCTCGTCGCTAAGTTGTAGACTTTAAGTGCTTCGGTAGCCAGTATATAGCCTTCGGGGACTAGTAGGTATTGTTCTACAAGCTCTTGTGCATGTGCTATTGGAATCATGTTATTGGAATTAATGATGACATGGGGGTGATTTTTCATCATGCTACATGCCGCTTTTTCCCCGACGATATAACCTTGTTCTTTGAAAAACTTGCGTAATTGACCTGACGTGAAATACATTATGTTCTCCTTTGGATAGTTTGCTTATTGATTAAGCTGGGTACATAATCTTCATGGGCTGCAGAGATGTTTTTTTCAACTCGATCTCTTGCTCTTGTCGTCTTGGCTAAGTAGGGTAGACTTGACATGAGATTTGAATCGCCTCTTATAAAAGCAACTTCTGCGATGTTGTCGGTTTGTTCGGTAATCATGTTTGTGAATGTTCCCCTTCCGATATGAGTATTCCAATCGATGATACGTAGATGATTAGCTACCAACTTTTCATCGGCATCTCCGTGCTTAAACAAGTGATCACAAAACTCTTGTTTAAGTTTATTGAAATAATAACGATAGCTGGGCTCTGATAATGCTTTTCCTTGGGAGTTTACAAATAGGGCTCCCTTGGGGCGGTAATCTGACAAATTGTTTGACTCTTTGTATAAATCCAAATGTTGTCTATACAGAGTATCTCCCCAGTCTTTGATTTGAATGATAAGTTGTCTTCTTTGTTTTTTAGCATAGCCTCCGCCAGAGTTTCCTTTCAAATCTGTTCTCATGTTCCTCGATTCAATGTTTAACAAGAAATCACCCTTGTTAACTGTTCTGGCAAATTGAGTTCGTTTTATATTGACAACTTCGGATACACGCAATCCTCCGAAAAGCTGTAGGTACAATCCTAAGACAATAGGATTTGTTTTTAAAATGGCAACCTCCAAAAGCAATGGAAGGTATTTGATAGGAAAGCAGTGTTCTAACTTTCTAACTTTTTCAGAAGGGTATATCGGATCGAAAATAGATTCATAATAATACTCGCCGTTATGATGGTTTTTACGTTTGGACTCCTGCAGTAACTCTCCATCAACCATAGGGAGCAACTTGTTATTATGCAACCATACATAGAAGTAAGTGAGTGTGCTACCGATGCTTAAAACTGTTTTCTTGTTGACGCTTATTTCCTTCTCAACAATTCCATCCTCTGTCTGTACTCCTTGCCTTTTGAAACTTAAGTCGGATAGAAAATCAGTGCCTATTTGTATGGTAAGGTCAGACAGTTTGGTAATCTTTAATCGCTTCTTGTTCTGTATTAGGTAGTTTAGAAACTGAATGATATTGTTTACGTGCTTCCGTTGTGTATTGTACTTCTTGGTTCTCCATCTGCTGCCTTCCCCTAATATAAAAGCAGATAAACCGTGGATGATATGAATGTCCTTTGAAACGTCTTTCAAACCAATTGCTGCAACTTGCTTTTCGATAATACTGCCATTGCGTCTGCGCATCCACTCTAACCACACAGGGACTAACACAAAACGGATATTATCAATCCTTAACTGAATGATATCTGCAATGTGAGGTTTACCCTCCATCCAAATCCCCTCCATAACACTGCCAATGTGTGCAAAAATGATATTTAATATTTTTTGAGATATCACAGAAATTAAATATTAACACATAGAATAGTGTTGTGCATTATAAAAACCGAACAAAACAAAAAAACCTTCTATTATAAAGGTTTCTGATTACATTATGTATTTGATGATGTGCAATATTAAGATGTGCAATTTATTTTAGATGCACATGCGTGGTCAGCACAATAGTGGTGCCTTTCTGGTTCAGCGCTTTTAGTTCTTTCCAGATGGATAGCCGCAGCACCGGGTCTATACCAACTGTAGGTTCATCAAGAATAAGCAGCGGCGGTTCATGCAGCAGCGCGATCGCCAATGATAAGCGGCGTTTCATCCCGCCGGAGTATTGGTCTACTCTTTTTCGCAAATGATCTTGTAAATTAACGATCTCCATTACGGCTGTGATGCGTTTGGAGCGTTGCTCCCCCTTTAGACCATATAGCGCTGCAAAAAACTCCAGATTCTCCTTCGCGCTAAGCTCTGTGTACAAGGCATCAGACTGGGCCATATACCCAATCTGTTGCAGCATAGTCAGCTTAGGCATCGTAACGCCAAGTATCTTCACCTCACCGGAGGTTACCTCATGGATACCTGTAAGCAGCTTCACTAATGTTGTTTTTCCTGAGCCGGATGGCCCTAGTATGCCAAAGGTTTCCGCACGTTCCACTTGAAGCGAAATATCCTCGAGCACCTGTTTCTCTCCAAACGCTTTCCCGACATGGCTCACTGAAATAACTGGAACCTCTGAACCCATTTTTATCTCCTCAATTCTGAATGTTCAGGGATACTTGCTTGAGTTGAAGATGTTGCTGATATGGTGATGGTGATGGTGATGGTGATGGTGATGGTGATGGTGATGGTGATGAAGGTGTAGAAGGTGTAGAAGGTGTAGAAGGTGTTGAGATATTCCTGAATTATACTGCTCTGTACACTCTGATTAGATAATGAGTGAGTACTCACTCATTATCTTGCGTCAAAAGTTAGGAATTGTAAACCATATATTTTATACAAATGTATCCCACAGTATTAGCTTAATCCCAATTGAGGTTTGTTAATTCAACTTGTCCTTTTACTATGTATATAGAGATGATTTGAATGAAAGGCAAAAGTGCCACTAAATAGCGTCAGTCCGCCTAAACTAGGTAATAGAAAGGCATAAATGCCCTTAAATGGCGTCGATATACCTAAACTGGCCAAAAGAGAGGCATAAATGCCACTAAAAAGCGCGGGTTACCTAAACCAGACAAAAGAAGGGCATAAATGCCACTAAATAAGCATGATCTAGATAAATCAAGCAAAAGAACGGTATAAATCCCGCACAATGAGCTCAATCCGACTGAAGTCAGTTAAAGAACGGTATAAATCCCGCACAATGAGCTCAATCCGACTGAAGTCAGTTAAAGAACGATATAAATCCCGTACAATGAGCCCAATCCCGCTGAAGTCAGTAAAAGAACGGTATAAATCCCGTACAATGAGCTCAACCCCGCTAAAGTTAGCAAAAGAGCGGTATAAATCCCGTACAGTGAGCTCAATCCAACTGAAGTCAGTTAAAGAACGGTATAAATCCCGTACAGTGAGCTCAATCTCGCTAAAGTTAGCAAAAGAACGGTATAAATCCCGTACGATGAGCTCAATCCCGCTAAAATTAGCAAAAGAACGGTATAAATCCCGTACAATGAGCCCAATCCCGCTGAAGTCAGTAAAAGAACGGTATAAATCCCGTACAATGAGCTCAACCCCGCTAAAGTTAGCAAAAGAACGGTATAAATCCCGCACAATGAGCTCAATCCCGCTAAAGTTAGCAAAAGAACGGTATAAATCCCGCACAATGAGCTCAATCCCGCTAAAGTTAGCAAAAGAACAGTATAAATCCCGTACAGTGAGCTCAATCCCGCTAAAGTTAGTAAAAGAACGGTATAAATCCCTTACAATGAGGTCTATCCCGCTAAAGTTCAAAAGAACGGTATAAATCCCGTACAATCAGCCGAATCTCCTACGATGATCCTTACGCAGAATGCGCCACAACAGACCAGTTAGTTTTTAAATTGTAAGCAGCAGCCACATAACAAGCTTCCCCCACGCGCCAAGCGACCACCGTAATACGTTCCCCACACTCCAAGCGACCTCCGCAATATACTCCATGTGCCCATCGATCTCAGCAACAAGGCTCTCCCACGCACCAAGCGACCTCCGAAATATACTCCACGTGCCCATCGACCACCGTAATACGTTCCCCACACTCCAAGCGACCTCCGTAATATACTCCACGTGCCCATCGACCTCAGCAACAAGCTTCCCCTACACTCCAAGCGACCTCCGAAATATACTCCACGTGCCCATCGACCTCAGCAACAAGCTTCCCCTACACTCCAAGCGACCTCCGGAATATACTCCACGTGCCCATCGACCTCAGCAACAAGCTTCCCCCACGCACCCAAGCGACCTCCGCAATATACTCCATGTGCCCATCGATCTCAGCAACAAGGCTCTCCCACGCACCCAAGCGACCTCCGAAATATACTCCACGTGGCCCAGCGACCTCCTCAATAAGCTTCCCCCCACACTCCAAGCGACCTCCGCAATATACTCCACCCACCCACCTCAGCAACAAGTTCCCTCCACGCGCCTGCAATATCAAATTAGTCCCTACGTCACCCCAAGATCCCAAACAATTCTCCAACTAAATAAGGCAGCTGCACCGAGCACCTTTTTACGAAAAGAGGCTGTTTTTGCTGCTTAGTTCATTTGGTTACCTGGTTTTTTTAAAAAAAGAATACTAGTTAATATTTCCATTACATTCCTCTGCAACAGAATTGACAATTGTAGACGAAAATGACATTAGCAGTTACCTATACGAAAAGGGTGAATCTAATTGAAAAACAGTAAATGGATTAGCGCAACGTTGGCTTCAGCACTTCTTGCAACAGTAGGCGTTGGAAGTGTATCTGCAGCTAGCACCGGCAGTAATGTAAAATTTGTAGCTACCAATCAAGTCGCTGCTGCAACAGCAGTTAAAGAAGGTACAACTACTTGGAATGTAAACGGAACGCCGATTGTGTTTAACACCATTAACAACAGTGGTTACAAGCTTTACTCGCTGACTCAGGTAGCTGGAGAAATTGGGGCTAAGGTAGTACTGGGAACAAGCGGGTTTGAACTTAACGACAGCAAAGGACTACATAATGTGCAACTCAAAACAGGCTCAAAGAGCTATCAAGTAGATGGTAATTCCGAATCGTTCACAGTGGCTCCAGTGTTTTATAACGGTAAAACCTATGTAGAGCTTACTAAGTTAGTTACTGCATTAGGTGGAGAGCTGGACGCTGATGTTAGCACGATTTTGAGCTTTGCACGTCCTGAAGGTTTGTTTGATACTTTGCACTGGACGGCAGCTGGCAACCTGATTGCGAACAAAAGTGATGCTGAAACTACTCAGCTTATCAAATTCAGTACAGAACCAGGTAACTATGAAGTGTTTTCGTCAAATGACAGTGCAGTGGACTTTGCAGTATCGCCGGATCAGCAGTGGGGAGCTTTTAATGATGAGAAAGGTTTGCTGAATCTGATTAACTTGTCTAGCGGAGCTGTTAAAACACTAGGCACCGACAATAGTGTGAAGACAGATCTGGTTTGGTCCAAAGATGGGAAAAGCATTTATTTCATCCAAGGAGACAAGCAAGAAAAAATCGCTAAAATCTCAGTAGAGACTGGTGATGTTAAATCCGTATTGGCTGACAAGGTTGAGAATAAATCCGAACTGCGTATTTCTGCTGACGAAAAAAGCGCCGTTTATATCGTTAATTTGACGGGTGTTGCTAAAAATGATGCAGACAGCACAGAAGATTCTCTTACGGTTGACTTTAGCTCGGCAGGAGAGCAGCTTTACAAGCTTGATTTGGCTACAAAAGATGCTAAACCAGCTGCACTAACAACTACAGCAGATAACAAGCTTTACCCAGAGATTTTGGCTGATGGAAATGTGGCATACCTGAGCGCAGATGCAGACGGCAATGCGAAGAATACCCTGAAGCTTGTAAAAGCGGACGCAACCAGCACTAATATTGCACTTGATATCGAAGTGAATTGGTCCACTGGCGTTAGCAATGATTTGGTAGTGGCAGGTACTACGGCAGACGGAAGCACAGTGATCTATTCTATCGATGGTAGTGGTGCAAAGACCGAACTGTTCCGTACGGCTGAAGATGTATCTGAAGTATCTGTATCTAAAGACGGAAGCAAGCTTGCGATTGTGAGCGGCGACAGCGTATGGGTTATCCAAGGCGGTAAAGGGCTGCAACTGACTAAATAATTATTATTTCAAACATATTTTAACGGCCTAGAGCCGAGAGGAGAAAATAGTACAATGAAAATCTTCAAGAAATTAACAGTAACGGCTTTAACAGCCGTAATCGCGGTAACCGCATCTTTTGCAGGGATTGCAGCAGCAGCAGATTCACTTAGTGGCAAAATCACCGTTAACGGTTCGACCGCACTTCTTCCATTGACGTTGCAAGCGGCAAAAGAATTCCAAAAGCTGCATCCTAAAGTGAAAATCGCAGCATCTGGTAAAGGCTCTGTAACTGGACCACAAGCTGTAAAAAAAGGCATCGCTGATATCGGCGCTTGCGACTGGGATGCTAGCATCGACGTACCAGGTTTCAAAGCATTTGACGGACAGGTAGCGAACAAAGTGGCTGTCATTCCTTTTGCCACGATCGTGAACAAAAATGTGGGTGTAGATAACCTTACAACAGAACAGCTTAAAGGTATTTTCGCTGGTAAAATCACCAACTGGAAAGAAGTAGGCGGCGCAGATGCAGATATCGTTGTCATCACTCGCTCATTCGGTTCTGGTACCCGCGTTAACTATCAGGCTAAAGCTTTGGACGGCGGAGATATCGTTAAAAAAGCTAAGAACTACAAAGAAACAGGTTCATCCGGCGACATGAAAACAGCAGTAGGAACAACTCCTAACTCCATCGGTTATATCGACCTTGTTTATGTAAGTGGCGACGTAAAAGCAGTGAAACACAACGGTATCGCAGCTACTACAGACAACGTAATCAACGGTTCTTATAAGATTTGGGCTTATGGTTACTACATGACTAAAGGCCAGCCTACTGGCGCAACTAAAGAATTTATCGAATACGTACAAAGTAAAAAGTTCCAACAAGGTTCTCTGAAAAAGCTTAAATTCATTCCGATCGCAGCAATGAAGGGTTAATAACATCTGAAGATCATATTGAATGGTAACAGCGGCCAGCCCCGATTTTGATACGGGGTTGGCCGCTTACAGGAGGGAAAGTATGGGGGCACCAGTCCACAACCTGGCAACTAAGGTTAAGGAGGGCGTTACAGAAGTTAGCGCCAACTCCAAACGTCACAGTAGACATATGTTTAGCAACCGATTATTCCGCTTTTATTTCTTATTCAGCATTCTTGCACTTTGTTTCGTGCTTGGACTTGTAATCCTATTTATCGGCAAAACGGCGCTGCTTCTGTTTGGTCATCTCTCGCCTGCGGACTTTTTCTTTTCTTTTAACTGGACGCCTGAAGAGGACTCCTTTGGGGCTGCTGCCTTCATTGTAAATACACTTTCACTGACGGCTTTGACCCTGCTGATCGCAGTTCCTATTTCGGTAGGCATGGCCGTGCTCTGTGCGGAGATTGCTCCGAAGTGGATGAAGACCTTCATTCGCCCGGTGCTCGATCTGCTCGTTGGTATTCCTTCTATAGTATATGGTTATTTAGGCTTAACGGTATTACTTCCTTTCCTGCGTAGAGTTAGTGGGGAGAGCTTGGGTGATGGTTTGCTGGCTGCGGCCCTCGTACTCGCATTAATGGTCCTGCCAACAATTTGCCGAATCAGTGATGATGCTATTGTCGCTGTTCCACGCAAATATCGGGATGCTGCGTACGCTCTTGGATCTACCCGTCTGCAAGTCATTATGCGTGTTGTTTTGCCTGCGGCTAGCAGAGGGATTATCTCCGCGGTCATCCTCGGGATGACTCGTGCTGTGGGGGAGACAATGGCTGTAGTTATGGTTATCGGAAACACACCACAGTTGGCGAAAACCTTATTTACACCTGCTTCGGTCTTGACTAGTAACATCGTTATGCAAATCTCGAATGTAGAGTTTGAGTCAACCTGGAATTATGCCCTACATATGATGGCCTTTCTTCTGCTAGTGATTTCCTTTGTACTGATTCTGATCATCCGCGTGCTGGGTAGAAAAAGGAGGGATGCAGCGTGAACGGATTCGCAAGTACAAAGCATACAGCGCGTGCTCAGAGACGCAATAAGCTCGCGACTATTGGGTTTTATACGCTTGGGGCTTTAGTCATGCTGCTAATTTTCTGGCTGCTCTTCACGATTCTTAGTAAAGGCCTGCCAGCGCTGCGACCTGATTTCCTGATCAAACAGCCTGAAGAGATAGACGTAGGTGGCGGGATTGGTCCTGTACTTTTCAACTCTTTTTATATTTTGTTCATCTCGCTGCTTATTTCCGTCCCTATCGGTTTAGGTGCAGGAATTTATATGGCGGAGTACGCTCCGGATAATGCTTTTACAGGCGGACTGCGTATATGTGTAGAGGCGCTCTCTTCGGTTCCCTCGATTGTATTCGGTATGCTTGGTCTTGCGATATTTGCTGAATATTTTGGGATCGGCCTGACGATTCTTGGCGGTGGGGTAAGCTTGGCGCTTTTGAATCTGCCTATGCTTGCACGTGTGACGGAGGAAGCGGTCCGTGCTGTTCCTGGGGAGATGCGTGAAGCTGGATATGCACTGGGCATGACTAAATTCCACGTGATCCGCACAGTTGTCCTACCCGTTGCAATGTCTGCCATTGTTACTGGGATTTGTCTCGTTGCTGGACGCGCCTTCGGGGAGTCTGCGGTTATTATCCTTACCGCTGGTCTCAGTACCTCGGGCGAAATGTGGGACTTTAATCTGTTCTCGCCGGGAGAAACCCTGGCCGTACACCTTTGGTATGTACAATCTGAGGCAATTGTAGAAGATGCGCGGCAAATCGCTGACAAATCAGCGGCAGTACTAGTATTTGTAGTTTTGTTTATTAACTTTGCTTTCCGTTTTCCGCTCTGGCTTGGAAATCGCCGCAAAGGGCGCTGATTCGCTTATAAAGGAAGAACATGCATAAAAAACTGTCTCTCGGCGGAAGAAAACGCCGTGAACAGTTTTTTTATTCTCGATTAAATAAGCAGGATAGTCTCATCCTTCGATAATATTGCTAATGCGCGTGTCTTTTGAGTAATTAGATTGGCCACGCTTATAGAGAGCTAATCCCATATTTAAAAATCAGAAATGGGAATGTGAAGAGTAATAGTCGATGAGTGGTGGGTGGTGAGTAGAGAGTAATGAGTAATGAGTAATGAGTGGTTGGTGAGTAATAAGTGATGAGTAGTGGTGATAAGAGTGGTTTTTAATTGCACTTTATGCACTTATTTTTGATGGTGATAGGTTTGTTTGGGTTTAATTGTACTTTGTGCAGTTAAAAATGGTGAAAAGACCATTCTAGGCGTAAATCTGAGAATATAAGTGTATGAAATGCAACTAAAGCGAGTTTTGGAGGTAAAAGGGTACTTTTAGTTGCAGAAAATGCAATTAGATAGCATGTAGCGGCGTTTCTCCGGAAAAGCAACCCTAATGTTCTAATGCTGCGGGTATGATGTGGTACTGACTCATAGAAACTGATCATCGATTGCTAAGCTTCACAGAACCCTGAGCCCCAACGAGATCTAAGTGTGACCAAGTCCGAGCGAGCATCAAAAGTTAAGCTCCATCGACTCATAGCCCGACGAGGCCCAGGTTTTCACCAAATTCTAAGTTTCGAATGCTAAGCTTTATCGGACCCTGAGCTCCGACGAGGCTAAGTTTTCATCAGGTTCTGAGCTTCGAATCCAAGCTCCATGAATCCCTGAAACTCGGGTAATCCAGAGCCGCGAATCTTAAGCTCAGTCGTTCAGTCGTCTATTCGTCCCAGTAGTGACTCCCTGAGCTCCGCCCAACCCTTCCCCTGAAAATAGAAACAGCCTTCCCGAAGGAAGGCTGTTTCTATATGACGTCCCGGAAGGGATTCGAACCCCCGACCGTGCGCTTAGAAGGCGCATGCTCTATCCAGCTGAGCTACCGGGACATGGTTGCTGGCAGAAAAGCAAGCAGGAATTATCATATCATATGGGATGATCTTTTTCAAGCTGTTTTTTAAAAAGAGTACGGGGTATGCTATAATCTACAATTATTAAGTTTCGGAAGAAGCTTAAGGTATTAATAACTTTTATAATGGTTAGGATTCCATTCACATAAGTAGACATAAGGAGGTGCCCTCATTAAACATTCGGATTCCCCCGCCACCAAAGAGAATATCGTCCTGTTCCCCAAGACACTGGACTATTATCAAATCCAGCTGACGGTGATGCTGGAAAGTGAACGCTACGGGGAAGCGATGGAGCTGCTTCGTTTTTTGCTGCAGTGTCAAGGACAGGAAGAGCGAAATTACGAGGAATGGCGGTCCCTGCTGGAATGGCTCGAAACGGCATTTCCTTACGCGTCCCAGAATGGAGATGCGGAGGGAGCTGTTCACCCCGAAGACGAAGATTTAAGGGAAGAGGATATGGCCCGCTTTTTGGCCAAATCCAAAATGAACGAGGATGCGGGGTATCCCAAAAAGCTGCTGCAGCGGGTGATGAATGAACCTCTGTCTGAGGCGACAATACTTGCACTAGAGCAGCTATCCTATCTGGAAGGTGGCGGCGTTGACGAGGAGCTGACCACTTGGTTGCAGGGGGATAATGTTCATCCACTGCTGCAATTTCGGACCTTGCAGACGCTTAAGCGGCGTGGGATGCAGGGAACAGTGAAGCTGATTCGCGGACATGAAACGGTACTCGTAGAGATCGAGAGCGTGCCACTGCAGACGGAGGATTTTCCTCCGGAGGTGAGTCATGTGCTGGAGCGGGTAGCCGAGCAGGCTGAGGTGCATGAGCCTACGCTGTATTATTTTGCACAAGAGCTCTGGGGTCAGTTCATCATGTCGATTTATGGGTCGGACGAATATCGGAAATTGCTGGAAGGCGAAGACGTTTTGCTGGATATTTGGGCAGGAGCTTTGCACCAATTTGTTTCTGAAAGTTTAAACGGCTCCCGACAAGAGGAAGAGACACGTGGAATGTATGGCATCACAGACGGCATGCGCTTTCAATTTGAGGGAGCTTATCGTGCTCTCAAGGGTTTTGTAAAGACTTCTCTACTTGATAAATAAAGTAATGTTGTATATAATATAATGGTTATTCTGTGCGTGGATTGTATCATTATTTGAAGTAAACTTGTGAACCTATATTTTGGAGGGAAAAGTATAATATGAAAGCAACATGGGAAAAAATAGAGAAGAACCTTGGAGTTCTTGAAGTAGAAGTAGACGCAGAACGCGTAACAGCAGCACTTGATAAAGCTTTTAACAAAGTCGTTAAAAAAGCTAACGTACCAGGCTTCCGTAAAGGTAAAGTACCTCGGCCGATCTTTGAATCCCGTTTTGGTGTAGAAAGCTTGTACCAAGATGCAATCGACATTCTTCTTCCTGAAGCTTACGGTGAAGCAGTTGAACAAACTGACATCTTCCCTGTAGACCGTCCTGAAGTTGATATTGAGCAATTCGCTAAAGGCCAATCCTTTATCTTCAAAGCGAAGATCACGGTTAAACCTGAAGTGAAGCTCGGCGATTACAAAGGTTTGGAAGTTCCAGTACAAAAAGCTGAAGTGACTGAAGAAGAGTTGAGTGCTGAACTTGCTCGTCTGCAAGAACGTCATGCTGAGCTTGTAGTAGTTGAAGAAGAAGCAGCAGCTAACGGCGACATCGCTGTAATCGATTTTGACGGATATGTTGATGATGTACCGTTTGAAGGCGGAAAAGCTGAACGTCACTCTCTTGAGCTTGGCAGCAACTCCTTCATTCCAGGATTCGAAGAGCAAGTGGTAGGAATGGCTACTGGAGATTTCAAAGATGTTGAAGTTACTTTCCCTGATGAATACCATGCAGAGAACCTTGCGGGTAAAAAAGCAGTATTCAAAGTGAAGCTGCACGAAATCAAACGCAAACAACTTCCTGCACTCGATGATGAGTTCGCTAAAGATGTAAGTGAATTCGAAACTTTGGATGAGTACAAAGCAGATCTGAAAGCTCAGCTCGAATCCCGTAAAGAGGAAGAACTGAAAGGCCTTCGTGAGAATGCAGTTGTTGATAAAGCAGCAGCTAACGCTGAAGTTGAAATCCCTGAAGCTATGATCAACAGTGAAGTTGAGAACATGGTTCGTGACTTCGACACTCGTCTTCGTCAACAAGGCATGAACATGGATATGTTCCTTAGCTTCTCCGGCCAAACTCGTGAAGACTTGCAGAACCAAATGAAAGGCGATGCTGAAAAACGCGTTCGCAACAACCTGGTATTGGAAGTTATCGCAAAACAAGAGAACATTGAAGTTTCCGAAGAAGAAGTTAACGAAGAGTTGGCTACTATGGCTGAAGCTTACAAACGTACTCCAGAAGAAATCCGCAGCATCTTGGCAGCTAACGGTTCACTGGGCAGCTTGAGCGAAGAGCTTTCGTTGCGTAAAACCATTGATTTCCTTGTTAGCAATAGTGTAGAAGTTGAAGCAGTAGAAGAAGCACCAGCTGCTGAAGACACTAAAGCTGAGTAGGATATTTTAAAATTATAAGAAGGTATAAGTTTCACTTTATACTTTATTCTTATAATTCTCGCATAAACGCTTACCGTCCTCAAAAGGACGCCGAAGGCGTTTTAGCTTGACACTACCTAGAACGGCCAAGTTACACGGCCTCCATACAGATATGATAAGGCACGTAAGTTTCGTTACGTGCCTTATTTTTATCCTCGGCCGCAAATATATGTGACTACATAGGTATCCGTATGAACGTATGGCAATAAGGTAATAGGGGTAGTAACGTCACAAATCACAAGCAGCAGACAGTCGACTGTAGTGAAAAAATGACATCGCGCCTTGAACGTGTTAAAATATTTCTGAAACGATAAGACTAATCTGTACAGAGAAAAGAGGTTGGTGGCATGAGTCTGGTACCAATGGTTGTGGAATCAACAAGTCGTGGAGAACGTTCATACGATATCTATTCCAGATTGCTCAAGGATCGCATCATTTTCTTAAGCAGTGCGATTGACGATGATGTCGCCAATCTGGTTATTGCTCAATTGCTGTTTTTGGCAGCAGATGATCCCGAGAAGGACATTCACTTGTACCTCAACTCACCCGGTGGTTCAGTAACAGCCGGCATGGGTATATACGATACGATGCAATATATCAAACCGGATGTTTCAACCATTTGTGTAGGGATGGCAGCAAGCATGGGATCGCTCCTTCTAACAGCTGGGGCTCCGGGCAAAAGATATGCGCTGACCAACAGCGAAGTTATGATTCATCAACCGCTCGGCGGTGTTCAGGGTCAAGCGTCTGATATTTGGATTCACACTGACTGGATCCTTAAGACGAAACAGAAGCTGAATCAAATCTATGTAGATCGCACAGGTCAGCCCCTTGAAAAAATCGAACGGGACACAGACCGCGATAACTTCATGAGCGCGGAAGAAGCCAAGGAATATGGGCTTATTGACCAAGTTCTTTCTTCACCGATGAAATCTTAAAGGGGTGGTTAGATGTTTAAATTTAATGATGAAAAAGGGCAATTGAAATGTTCTTTTTGCGGTAAATCACAAGAGCAGGTTCGTAAGCTTGTAGCAGGACCGGGCGTTTATATATGTGACGAATGTATCGAGCTTTGCACGGAAATTGTGGAAGAAGAGCTCGGTCATGAGGAAGAGCTTGATCTGAAGGATATTCCAAAACCAAAAGAAATTCGCGATATTTTGGATCAATATGTAATCGGTCAAGAGCAAGCGAAGAAATCTCTTTCGGTAGCGGTGTATAACCACTACAAGCGTGTGAACAGCCAAAGCAAGATCGAAGATGTTGAACTGACGAAGAGTAATATCCTTTTGCTCGGTCCAACAGGTTCTGGTAAAACCCTGTTAGCACAAACGATGGCGAAGATTATCAACGTTCCTTTTGCTATTGCAGACGCTACTTCCCTGACGGAAGCTGGTTATGTCGGCGAGGATGTTGAGAACATTCTGCTCAAACTCATTCAAGCTGCAGATTACGATGTGGAGAAAGCCGAACGCGGCATTATCTATATTGATGAAATTGATAAAGTAGCCCGTAAATCCGAGAATCCGTCCATAACTCGTGACGTTTCCGGCGAAGGTGTACAGCAGGCGCTTCTGAAGATTCTGGAAGGAACTGTTGCTTCTGTGCCTCCACAGGGCGGACGTAAGCACCCTCACCAGGAGTTTATTCAGATCGACACGACGAACATCCTGTTCATCGTTGGCGGTGCCTTTGACGGTCTGGAGCAAATGATTAAACGCCGTATCGGTAAAAAAATCATTGGCTTCAACGCAGCAGTTGAAGGACAAAAGGATCTTAAGCCTGGCGAATATTTGTCGATGGTATTGCCTGAAGATTTGCTCAAATTCGGTCTTATTCCTGAATTTGTAGGCCGTCTGCCAGTCATCTCGACTTTGGAGCCGCTTGATGAGAATACGCTTGTACGTATCCTTTCCGAGCCTAAGAATGCACTCACTAAACAATATATCAAGCTGCTGGAAATGGACAACGTAGCGTTGAAATTCGAACCATTGGCACTCGAAGCAATTGCCAAGGAAGCGATCAAACGTAATACGGGAGCCCGTGGACTGCGCGCGATTATTGAGAGCATCATGCTCGATGTAATGTATGAAGTTCCTTCACGCGATGATATTAAAGATTGTGTGATCACGGAACAGGTCGTTCAGGAAAAAGCTTTGCCTGAGCTCAACCTTAAGAAAGACAAGAAGAAAGAGGAAAGCGCGTAAGCCGCTTTTCCTTAACAATACATGTCACAGTCTCCACCTTTCTTCCGCTTATCCCGCTTCACATTAGCGGGAGCGAAGGGGTGGAGCTTTGGCGTTATGGGGGAGAAAAATCATGTTCTTGAGACACCAAACCCGTCCTGTCAATGTTGGCGGGCTCATTATTGGGGGAAACAACGAGGTTGCGATTCAAAGCATGTGTACAACCAAAACCGCTGATGTGGAGGCTACTGTAGCTGAAATATTGCGGCTTGAGGAAGCAGGCTGCCAGCTGGTACGCGTAACTGTCAACAATGAAGAGGCGGCTGCCGCAATCAAGGAGATCAAGAAACAGATTCATATCCCACTCGTAGCGGATATTCATTTCAACTATAAGCTAGCGTTGATGGCTATTGAGAACGGCATCGATAAGGTACGGATTAATCCGGGGAACATTGGTCGTCGCGAAAAGGTAGAAGCGGTAGTTAAAGCATGTAAAGAAAAAGGAATTCCGATTCGGATTGGTGTAAACGCCGGTTCTTTGGAGAATCACCTTTTGGAGAAATACGGATACCCAACCCCAGAAGCCATGGTAGAAAGTGCATTATACCATATTGGTATTCTGGAGGAACTGGATTTCCACGACATTATCGTCTCTCTAAAAGCATCAGATGTGCCAATGGCCATCGAAGCTTATCGTCAGGCTGCGGAAGTCATTCCTTATCCGCTACACTTGGGGATTACAGAATCCGGCACATTGTTTGCGGGTACAGTGAAAAGCTCCGCTGGTATCGGTGCACTGCTCTCTATGGGCATCGGCAGCACCCTGCGTATCTCGCTTAGTGCCGATCCGGTTGAAGAGGTTAAGGTGGCGCGTGAGCTGCTGAAGACGTTTGGTCTGATCTCTAACGCGGCGACGCTGATCTCTTGTCCGACTTGCGGACGACTGGATATCGATCTTTTCTCCATCGCTAATGAGGTGGAAGAATACATTTCGAAGCTTAAGGTGCCTATTAAAGTTTCTGTCCTTGGCTGTGCTGTTAATGGTCCTGGTGAGGCACGTGAAGCAGATATCGGTATTGCTGGCGCTCGTGGGGAAGGTTTGCTTTTCCGTTACGGACAAATGATCCGTAAAGTGCCTGAAGCTGAACTCGTGAACGAGTTGAAAAAGGAAATTGATGCGATCGTGGTGGCTTACGAGGCAACGGGCGAAATCCCAGGCCGCGCCCACGCTAACCTTGCACCTCCGGTGCAGTCGAAGTAACTTGGTCTTTTACGAATATATAATTCGTTAATAATACGTGGCGAAGAACGCCCTGTGCAGCTCCGGTAAATCTGGGGTCCATGGGGCGTTTTTTTTTGCGTTTATTTCCATTTTGGAGGAAGGGATGAGTAAACATGAACTATGATCAAGCCCATGAAAAATTTATTGCGCAGCATCTTGCAAGCAGAACGGGCGAACGGCGGGGGAGGCTAGAGAGAGGTCATGGCCACGCAGAAAAATTATTTTTGCAGAACGTCTGGTGGCCGCTTTGTGGTGACTTCAATGATCTTCATCCGGAGTATGAGGTGCTGGATTTACAGAGACGAGCTTATTTTGCTGATTTTGCTGATTTTGCTTTTTTGCCGGGGCCGATCAAGCTCTTGTTCGAGATTAAAGGGTATGCAGCTCATGTAAGAGACATGGATAGGCTGAAGTATTGTAATGAGCTAAATCGTGAAACTTTTCTGTACGGAATGGGTTATCAAGTAATTTCATTTGCTTACGATGATGTTGAACAGCGCCCTGAGTTATGTGTTACACTGCTGCGTTTGGCGTTAAGCCGCTACCAAATTTTAGATGCGCCACGTGACAGGCTGCTAATCGCTGAGAAGGAAATCATGCGTTTAGTGGTACGAAACGCTGGGATAATACGTCCTAAAGAGGTAGCTGATTATTTCACGCTAGATCCTAAAACAGTACGCATGATGCTAAAGAGTCTCTGTGAAAAAGGCTGGCTAACCCCCATAAAAAGGGGAATCGGCGTCAAAAATGTTGAGTATAAGCTGGCTCGTGATGTTCTCTATTACTGGGATTGATAATTGTAAAGGTTGATGGTTGATGGTTGATGGTTGATGGTTGATGGTTGATGGTTGATGGTTGATGGTTGATGGTTGATGGTTGATGGAGCCTATATGATGGAAGTTGTTAATATAGAAGTAAATGATGCAAAGGTTTAGCCAATGTAATTGATATAACTGGTGTAACTTATGGAGTTGTTGGTGCCATTGTAGCTGATGTAACTGGTGTAGCTGATGTAACTGGTGTAGATGACGTAGCTAATGTTGAAACGGATAAAGTAGTAAAATTGGCTGATGGAGCAGGTGTAGCTGAAGTGGTTTGATGGGGCTGATCATATAGGCGTAACAATTTTGGCCATGACTTTTGCTGAAGGTGGGGATTTGAAAAGAAGGTATGTGAGGGAGCTTGATGTGAAGTCGGTTATGAATTGAAACGCAACAATTAGGGAAATTCTCCCTGAAATAAGCCGATTATGGCTCAAAATCGAGCTTTTTAGGGAAAAACTCCCTAATAAAAGGAGCATTTCCCTCATTATGTGTGATTTTACCGATAATCAGGGAGGATTTCCCTAATTAGCAGTTGAAAGGTCGTGAATTACTGATAAATAGGGAGTATTTCCCTAATTATTTGGCTGGGTACCAATGATACTTAGATTTTGTACTAAATAGGTTGTTTCTACGAACATAGAAGATACAAACTCATACGTTCAGCAAACTAAGTTAACTCTGCGTCTTAGAGGTAGTCCCCCGAACTTAACTAACTCAGCCTCTAGAAGTAGCTCACCGTCCCCAACTGACTTAGCCTCTAAAAGTAACTCACCGTGCCCAGCTGACTTAGCCTCTAGAAGTAACTCACCGTGCCCAGCTGACTTAGCCTCTAGAAGTAACTCACCGTGCCCAGCTGACTTAGTCTCTAGAAGTAGCTCACCATTCCCAGCTGACTCAACCTCTAGAAGTAGCTCACCGTCCCAGTTGACTCAGTTTCTAGAGTAACTCAGCTTCTAAAAGTACCTCGACGAACTCAACTAACTAACATCTACAGGAAACTCCCAACTTCCTCACCCTTAGCTGTAAAGTCGCAGAATTAGGTTCCTCACCCTACATAGCATCGATCACGATCCTCAGTTACTAAGTTCAACGGCTCGACATATCACCACAGTTCCTCAAATTCCCTTTCCACTAATCTCTCCCGTATTTCTCCGCGATTTTCCGCATTTCTCCGCATTCCTCTTCATCCCTCCTTTGCTTCCGCACTCCTCCGCATTCCTTCTTCTCCAATCTCCTTTCTAACCACCTCAACAATCTCCTTTTTAAAATTTACATAAGCTACATTTGCACTCCCCACACTCATTATTGCCCTTATAGTTAATTATCAGAGTCTATCCTACTGCAACAATTCAACAAATCCTCAAATTCGCGTTTACTAATTACCGAAACGGCTATACTACCTAATAGTAGCCAAGGGTGGAAAGGTAGACTGAACGAAACAGGAGGATGACCTATGGAATTAAGTATAGTTGTGATGATCGTGCAGCTCTTTTTCGCGCTGGTTATCGGCGTATACTTTTGGAATCTGCTGCGGGGTCAGAAGACAAATAAGACAGCGGTGGAACGAGAGTCGCGCAAGGAACTGGACAAGTTACGGAAAATGCGGATGATTACATTAACTAAACCATTGTCGGAGAAAACACGTCCGGCTTCTATTGGAGATATTGTCGGGCAAAAGGATGGGCTGCGCGCCCTGAAAGCTGCACTTTGTAGCGCTAATCCGCAGCATGTGATTATTTATGGTCCGCCGGGAGTCGGCAAGACTGCGGCAGCGCGTGTTGTCATGGAAGAGGCGAAAAAGAATGTGCTTTCTCCTTTTAAAAGTGACGCTAAATTCACAGAGATTGATGCCACAACCGCTCGTTTTGATGAGCGTGGTATTGCTGACCCGTTGATCGGATCCGTGCATGATCCTATTTATCAGGGTGCAGGAGCCATGGGGGTGGCGGGCGTGCCGCAGCCGAAACCGGGAGCGGTGACTAAGGCGCATGGCGGGATTCTTTTTCTGGATGAGATAGGAGAACTTCACCCCATTCAGATGAATAAGCTGCTTAAAGTGCTTGAGGACCGGAAGGTACTGCTAGAGAGCGCTTATTATAATTCGGAGGATAATAATACTCCGGCTTATATTCATGATATTTTTCAAAATGGATTGCCTGCTGATTTCCGGCTAGTTGGCGCTACTACGCGTTCTCCGGATGAGATTTCACCTGCATTGCGTTCGCGCTGCATGGAGATTTATTTCCGCCCGCTGCTGCCGGATGAGATTGCCGTCATCGCGCGTGACGCGATACAGAAAATCGGGCTTAAACCAAGTCCGGAAGCTGTCACTGTGGTGCAGCAATATGCAACCAACGGCCGGGAAGCAGTTAATATGATTCAACTGGCTGCCGGATTAGCTTTAACTGAACAGAGAGATACACTAAATGCTGCTGATGTGGAATGGGTGGCGGGCAGCAGCCAGCTTCCGCTGCGTACGGAACGCAAGATTCCTTCGGCACCGCAGATTGGATTAGTCAATGGTCTTGCCGTGTATGGACCGGGGATGGGTACTCTGCTCGAAATCGAAGTCTCCGCAGCGCCTGCTTTGAACGGTCAAGGCAGACTGAACGTGACAGGTGTGGTGGATGAAGAAGAGATCGGTGGAGGCTCCCGCACGATTCGGAGAAAAAGTATGGCAAAGGGTTCGGTTGAGAATGTATTGACCGTACTGCGTACGATGAATCTGGAGCCCGATCGTTATGATCTACATGTGAATTTTCCAGGTGGAACACCGATTGACGGGCCTTCGGCAGGGGTGGCGATGGCAGTAGCAATCGTATCTGCTATTCGTGGACTTCCCGTGGATAACACTGTAGCGATCACAGGTGAGATAGGCATCCATGGACGAGTCAAGCCAGTGGGTGGTGTAATTGCCAAAGTGGAAGCTGCTTTTCAAGCTGGAGCCACTACAGTGCTTATTCCAAAAGAAAACTGGCAGTCTCTCTTCGCTGACCTTGCGCCATTACGCGTTATTCCAATGGAAACAGTAGAAGAGGTGTTCCGTCACCTGTTCGGTGCTGATACAGCAGATGTAAGGCTGCCTGCAGTTGCTGGAGAGCTGTTCTCTGCAGCACCTTCACTCCTAAAGGCCGATGCCGCTGGTGAATCTGCAAAGGGTTAAACTAAATTGACCCTATTTCGAAGAATAAGGTGAGATTTGTCGCTGTAAAATAAAGGAGGCTGCAGGCAATTCTGCTGCTTCCTTTTTAAATGCTACAAGAAACGTTGTCTCTATTTAAGGAAAAGCAAGTCGGTTCTTCTTGAAATCTAAGGACTCTGTTGGTGTTTTGGGGCTGCTTTTGTTAGAATGAATGCATATGAGATTAATTGAGAGCCATGGGAGGTGCGAAAGCGATGATGACAAATAAAACAAAAGGTCGTCGTTTTCCTTTATTGCCGCTAAGAGGGCTTCTTGTGTACCCAAGCATGGTTCTTCACTTGGATGTGGGCCGTGAGAAGTCAGTTCGGGCGTTAGAGAAAGCTATGGTTGAAGATAATTTGATTCTTCTTTGTTCCCAGTCGGAAGTGAATATTGAAGAGCCAGGTCAGGACGATATTTTTCGGGTCGGTACTGTCGCCAATGTGCGGCAAATGTTGAAGCTTCCAAACGGTACGATACGTGTACTGGTTGAAGGTGTAGAACGGGCCGAAATTATTAATTATATCGATAATGATGAGTACTATGAGGTTATGGCGCGTGAGCTGCCGGAAGATGTAGATAGCGATCAAGAATGTGACGCGCTGATGCGTACAGTACTCAATCAGTTCGAACACTATATTACGTTATCCAAAAAAGTGACCCCAGAGACCCTCGCTGCTGTATCCGATATAGAAGAGCCTGGTCGACTTGCGGATGTCATTACGAGTCATTTATCGCTAAAAATTAAGGATAAGCAAGAAATTCTTGAGACGATTGATGTTAGTAAACGGCTGGAGAAGCTTCTTGATATTCTGAATAACGAGCGTGAAGTGCTGGAGCTTGAACGTAAGATCAATCAACGTGTCAAAAAACAAATGGAAAAGACGCAGAAGGAATATTATTTGCGTGAGCAAATGAAAGCGATCCAGAAAGAGCTCGGCGAGAAGGAAGGCCGGGTAGGAGAAGCGGAAGAGCTGCGGACGCTAATGGAAGAGAAAAATGTTCCAGAACGTGTGAAGGAAAAGATGGAGAAAGAAATCGATCGTCTGGAAAAAATGCCAGTCAGCTCTGCGGAAGGCGGCGTCATTCGCAACTATGTAGATTGGCTGCTCAGTCTCCCTTGGAGTGAACAGACAGAGGATGATCTTGACATCAAAAAGGCCGAGCAGGTACTTGATGAGGATCACTACGGTTTGGAAAAACCAAAGGAACGGGTATTGGAATATTTGGCCGTTCAGCAGCTGGTTAAGAAGCTTAAGGGTCCTATTCTATGTCTTGTAGGTCCTCCAGGTGTGGGCAAAACCTCACTGGCTCGTTCCATCGCCCGTTCGCTCAACCGCAAGTTCGTCCGTATCTCGTTAGGTGGTGTACGTGATGAGGCGGAGATTCGAGGTCATCGCCGGACTTATGTAGGTGCGATGCCGGGTCGGATTATCCAAGGCATGAAGACGGCGGGTACGATTAATCCGGTTATCCTATTGGATGAAATCGATAAGATGGCTGCGGATTTCCGTGGAGATCCATCTTCAGCGCTGCTTGAGGTACTGGATCCAGAACAAAACAACACGTTTAGTGATCATTTTGTAGAACTGCCGTTCGACTTGTCGAACGTAATGTTTGTAACAACAGCGAACGTAGTGCATAATATTCCGCGTCCATTGCTGGACCGGATGGAAATGCTGTTCATTCCAGGTTATACGGAACTGGAGAAACTGCAAATCGGCAGCCGTTATCTGTTGCCTAAGCAGAAGAAAAACCATGGTCTTGCAGAAGATCAACTGATTATCGAAGACGATAGCTTATTACGCATTGTCCGCGAATATACCCGTGAATCCGGTGTGCGTAATTTGGAGCAGCAGATTGCAGCATTATGCCGCAAAGCTGCGAAACAAATCGTGTCTGAGGAAAAAGAGAAAGTGATTATTCTTCCTGACGACATCAAGGATTATCTTGGGGCTTCCAAATATCGTTACGGTATGGCCGAGCTTGAAGATCAGATTGGTACGGTCACTGGGCTAGCTTGGACTGAGGTCGGTGGAGATACACTGCTGATCGAAGTTACGGTTGTGCAGGGAACAGGTAAACTAACTCTTACTGGACAGCTGGGCGATGTAATGAAGGAGTCGGCACAAGCCGCATTCAGCTATACTCGTTCGAAGGCGGAGGAGCTGGGGCTCCAGCCCGATTTTTATGAGAAGATTGATATTCATATCCATATCCCGGAAGGTGCAATTCCGAAGGATGGTCCGTCTGCAGGGATTACGATTGCAACCGCATTGATCTCCGCGCTCACGAAACGTTATGTTTCCAAGGATGTGGCGATGACAGGTGAAATCACCTTGCGGGGACGTGTACTGCCAATTGGTGGATTGAAAGAGAAATCTCTTGCCGCTCACCGAGCTGGATATAAAAAGATCCTTCTTCCCAAAGACAATGAACGGGATTTGAAAGATATTCCTGAGAGCGTACGTAATGATGTTGAGTTCGTACCGGTATCTAATATGGATCAGGTCTTGCATCATGCGTTAGTTGAGCATCATAATGAAATTAGCAGTGAGCCACCGAGTAGTGTGCATTAGAAAGGAAGTCCTATGAAAGTTAATATTGCCGAATTTATTATCAGTGCCGTTGGCCCTGATCAGTACCCTGATGATTCCTTGCCAGAGGTTGCTCTGGCAGGGCGTTCCAATGTGGGGAAGTCTTCCCTCATTAACCGAATGATTAACCGTAAGAATCTGGCTCGGACAAGCTCCACGCCTGGTAAGACACAACACATGAACTATTACCGTATCAATGAAGACAGCATGTATTTTGTTGACTTTCCAGGTTACGGGTATGCCAAAGTCTCCAAGACGCAACGTGCGGTGTGGGGGAAAATGGTTGAGAAATACCTCTCTGAGCGCGATACGTTAAAGCTGGTTCTGCTTATTGTAGACCTGCGGCATTCACCTACCAGCAATGATAAGATGATGTTCGATTGGTTGAAGCATTATGATCTTCCTATGTGTGTTGTAGCGACCAAAGCGGATAAAATTCCGAAGACACGCTGGCAAAAACATATCAAGACCATGAAGCAGGAGCTGGGTGTGCTGCCAGGGGATAATTTTATTCCATTTTCCTCGGAAATTGGTCTCGGCAAAGACGAGCTTTGGGGCTTAATCGATGGGTATATTCGCCCTTCTGAGAATGAATCTCCGGATTCAGAGGATGCTGAAATGATAGCAAATGAATCTCAGCAAGAGGAGTCAACCGAAGCGTAAGATATGAACTCATTTACAATCAAGCAACCATTCCTAGTGGGAATGGTTGTATTTTTTTGTTGATAAAACTAAAATTTCTATGGAAAAGGACCGATAGATAACATATGATAGATATTCACTGCCACATCTTACCCTTTTTGGATGACGGAGCCTCTGATTGGGAAGCTGCTCTTGTCATGGCGCAAGACGCCCACAGAGAAGGGATTACTTCAGTCATCGCCACGCCACATCATGCCAACGGTCAATATATGAATAATGCCCCCAAGATTAAAGAAGCTGTGGAGATGATGAATGAGAGACTTCGTCAGGCTGGTAATCCACTGCTTGTTCTTCCAGGTCAAGAGATCCGTATCTACGGTGAACTTCTGAATGATCTGGAGCGGGGGGAACTGCTGAGTCTTGCAGATTCGCGGTATATTTTACTGGAAATGCCTTCTTCACGAGTACCACGTAACATGGAAGAAATCTGCCACGAGCTGATCATTCAAGGGTTCGTTCCGGTCATCGCCCATCCGGAGCGCAATGCTGAAATAGCTGCTGATCCTTCTAAACTAGAGAGACTGATAGAGCTAGGATCACTTGGGCAGGTAACCGCACAGAGTCTTGCAGGCGTTTTCGGGAATAAGCTACAGAAATTGTCGCTGGAGCTATGCCGTAGAAATGCAGTACATGTGTTGGCCTCTGATGCACATGACAGTGTTCATCGTCCTTTTGGATTAAACGCTGCTTATGTGGTTATGGAGAAAGAATTAGGCCCTGAGATGCGTGACTATGTTCGCGGCAATGCTCAGCAAATTATGACCAATGGCGAGGTTATTCATGGAAAACACGTACAAACAAGGGGAAACCGACAAAAATTGTTTGGATTTTTTTTCCGAAAGGGCTGACTAATCTACCTAATAGTGGTAGAATGGGTTTTATTGGGTGATTTAATGCTATACGTAATAGCGTAGCATTTGGGCGAATTGTTCTAGGTCTATGGTAGTACAGTATTTTAATACATAAGAAGAGGTGGATATTTAGTGACTTTGAAAAAGAAACTAGTAGTATCAACATTAGCAGCAAGTATGGTAGCAGCATCCGTAGCGGGTCTTCCGTTGGGAAGCCTTGGAGCAGTAGGCACAGCATCTGCGGCTACAGTTAGTAGCAGTGCAGCAGTTAAGGATAAGGTTCTTGCTGTTTACAAACAATTGACCGCAACAGATGCAGTTTATCTGTACAATTTGAAGACTGAGGTTGCAGCACTGAGTGAGAAAGAATTTACAGAAATTTTTGCTCCAGTACTGAACAAGCTTTCACTGGATGGAGAAGAAACAAAAACATCACTTAAATTGTTCCAAAGCGTTACTAGTGTAGTCTACGATGTCTATGGAAATGACTTCTCCGGAATCCAAGTGATCCGTAACGATGACAAAAACATTGCTTTGGTAAGCAAAATTGCAGCTAAAGCGGGTGTGTCTGGACTTACTGTTGATAGTGTTGCTGAATTCTTGAGCAGTATTGAAACAGAACTTCGTGAACTGGTAGGTAACAAGTCATCAGCAGATTTGTTGGCAATTCTTACATCTGAATCTGGTTACGAGACTTTGTTGGATGAAGCCATTGCGAAAGTGATGAACCACACTACAGGTGCAGGAGCTCTTACAGTAAGTCAGGCTTTGAACAAGCTTGGAGTTACTGCTAATGATGTTAAGCAAACATTGAAAAACCTGAACAATAATATTAAATCCGCAAAACCTGCGGCAAAATCACTTGCTGTTGCTTACGTTAAAGCTTATGGATTTAGTACTGGCGGCGGAGTCGGTCCTGGTAGCGGTGGCAGTGGGAGTGGAAGTGTTACAACTCCTGTAGCTCCTGTTCAAACTCCAGGAATCTATGACGTATCTAAGCTCGTAAGCATTGTTGACGGTAAAGCAACCTTGAAATTGGTTGATGCTGATGTAATTAAAGAATTTGATAAACTAGTTGCAGCGAACCCTGGTAAAACTGGTCTTACTTTGACCCTGAATCTGGGAACAGTAAACGCTACTACAGTTGAAGTTCCACTTTCCCAAGCCATTATTGAAGCTGCAAAAGCTAAAGGTATTGCGAATATCGCCGTTACTTTCAACGGTGTAACTGTAACGATTCCTGTAAGCCAATTCAGCACAGCGATTTCATTGACAGTAACTACAGCTAAACCAGAAGTTGTAACTTCCGTTACCAAGCTGAAATTGGCTTCGGATGTGTATGAATTCACACTTAGTGTGAACGGTGTAGCACAAAGCACATTTAAACAACCAATTACTATCAAACTGCCACTTAAGAATACTGATGGTCTTGATAAAGAATTGCTTTCCGTTGGTAAACTTGTATACGGCGATCTGCAATTCCAAGGTGGAGTTCTTGATGGAGATTTCATCGTAGAACCACGTGATACATTCTCTTCTTACGCAGTACTTGAAAATAAAGTCTCCTTTAATGATATTGCTGCTGTACAAGCATGGGCTGGCAGACAAATTCAAGTCGTAGCTGCTAAAGGTGCGATTGAAGGAGTCGGAGCAGGTAAATTTGCACCGAAGAGCAACGTAACTCGTGCTGAGTTCTCCAAAATGCTGATTCGTGCGCTTAACCTGGAAAACAACTCTGCTGTACAAAGCTTTAGCGATGTAAGTTCAACTGCTTGGTATGCACCATATGTAGCAGTTGCAGCAGAAAAAGGGATTATTACTGGACGCAGTGCGGCCAAATTTGATCCTAATGCAACTATTACACGTGCAGAAATGGCAACAATGATCTCCCGTGCGTTGAAATCTATCAATCCTGATGCAAAAACCGATTCTACTGCAATCAGCAAATTCTCTGATGCTGCTAAGATCAGTGCATCCCTAAGAGATGGCGTAGCGTTTGCAGCAAGCCACAACCTGGTTATCGGAAATGCTGGCAAGTTCAACCCGAACGATACAGCTACCCGTGCTGAAGCAGCAGTAATTATCTACCGTACTATTAACTTCAAGTAAATAAAACTTATAGTATACAGCCTCCTCTCATGTAGGTGAGAGGAGGCGATTTTTTTGCAAATAGGGAAGATTTGAACAGGCATCGAAATATTTCAGAAATAGCTTGGGGGTAATTTCACTTGTCATCACAAGAATTGGATCTTCGCGATTATTTTCAGATCGTCAGGAAGAGACTATGGCTCATTTTCAGCATAGTTGTATTGGTGTGCGGTATTGCTGGTGTATATAGTCTGTATATTAAAAACCCGGTATATGAGGCATCCACGAAGATTATCGTTAACCAAACACCAACGCAGTCAGCGGTGGGGCAGCTTGATTTAAACCAGATTAATACCAATATTCAATTAATTAATACGTATAAGGAAATTATTAAGACTCCGGCCATCCTTGATATTGTTACAAAGGATTATCCGCAATTCAATATTACTGCGGAAGAGCTATTGAAAAAGGTTAATGTGAGTTCCGTAAATAATACGCAGGTGATGACACTTGTCGTTCGAGATAATTCTTATCAGCGGGCTGCTGAAATCGTGAATGCCATTTCACTTGTGTTCAAGGAAGAAATTCCAAGTCTATTTAATGTGGAAAATGTATCGATTCTGAATGAAGCTAAAGTGAATCCAACTGTTGAGCCACGGCCGGTAGAACCAAATGTTTTACTGAACATGGCTATTGCTTTTATCGTCTCTTTGATGATTGGGTTAGGGATTGCCTTCCTGCTGGAATATATGGATGACACCCTGAAGACAGAAGCTGATATTGAGAAGTATCTTGGTTTGCCTACCATAGCTATGATTACTAGATTGGGTCAAGATGAAAGCAAACAAGGTGCCGCACAAACACAGAAACAATCATCCAGAAAGGCGGGGGACCTCGAACATGTCACAGCTTCCAAATAAACAACGCCATCTGATCACCGTTACGAACCCACGCTCTCCTGTCTCTGAAGCGTTTCGCGCATTGCGCACGAATATTGATTTTTCTTCTGTAGATCAGACCATTCAAGTGATTATGGTCACTTCATCCGGACCGGAAGAAGGTAAATCTACGGTATCTGCTAACCTGGCGGCAGCTTATGCACAAGCAGATAAAAGAGTATTGTTGATTGACGCCGATTTGCGGAAGCCGACGGCACATAAGACTTTTACACTAAGCAACCGTTTTGGTTTATCCTCCCTACTGTCTCAACAGGCAGTTCTTGAGGACACTGTCCAAGACTCCGGTGTTAATAATCTTTCAATTATGACCTCTGGACCAATCCCGCCCAACCCGGCGGAAATGATGGCATCTAATCGGATGAGCACTCTTTTACAGGATTTGCGTCAGCGGTATGATGTCATTCTTATTGATACTCCACCATTATTAGCGGTTACGGATGCACAAATTGTGGCCTCGAAGAGTGATGGCGTTATTATGGTTGTCAGTTATGGTAAGGTAAAACGCGATATCGCAGTAAAAGCTAAAGCTAATCTGGATCGTGTAGGTGCAAAAATGCTCGGCGTCGTTCTCAATAATGTAAAACGTAAAGCTAGTGAAGGGTACTATTACTACTACTATGGAAATTGATTTATTCATAATTAAAAATGTTATTTTTGGAGGCACTGAAAATGACAGCGAAATCTAGAGTGATTCTTTTATTCTTCATTGATCTTGCGATCATTTGGTTCAGTATTGTGACATCTTATTTGTTTCGGTACCCTAACCATGCTCTTCAGGAATACGTTGTACAGATGCTGCAATTTGGTTTGATTGCAACATTTGCATTTGGTGGAAGCCTTATATACTTCGGTCTTTACCGAAGAATGTGGCAATATGCCAGTATCGGTGAAATTATATCGGTTTCTAAAGCTATTGTAGTAGGGTCTTTATTTTCATTTGCACTGGCATATCTAATTTTGCCGGATAGAGTACCTCTTGCCATAGAAGTTCGGTCGATGGAGACTATTCTTTTATTAGTAGGTGGAGTCCGATTTTTGTGGAGAGTACTTCATAATGATCGAATCAATTACAAAGACACTAAGACCCATACACTAATTGTAGGTGCTGGTGATTGTGGGATATTAATTGCTCGGGAAATGATGGGACCCTCTTTTGCGCATACCAAATTAGTCGGTTTCATTGATGATAATGCGAATAAATACCATATGTACATTATGGGTGTTCCTGTAATTGGAAATCGTTATGCAATCCCAGCGATTGTGAAAGAAAGAGAAATTCATGAGATTATCATCGCCATGCCCTCTGTTTCACGTACTGAGATTTCTGAAATTATTAATCTTGCCAAAAAGACTGGAGCAAAGCTGAAGATTATACCGGCTCTTAATGATCTGATCGCTGGAAAAATATCAGTTAAGAAACTTCGGGATGTCAGCGTAGAAGACTTATTAGGTCGTGAACCGATCGTAGCTGATTTGAACAGTATTTTAGGTTATGTACATCATAAGACGGTGTTAGTTACGGGGGCTGGGGGCTCTATTGGTTCAGAGTTATGCCGGCAGATTGCTCCTTTTGGTCCGGACAAGCTAATGTTACTTGGACACGGTGAGAACAGTATTTACACAATTGAAATGGAGCTTCGTAAGAGTTTTCCGGAGTTGAATATTGTAACAGTGATAGCAGATGTGCAGGATCGCAGTCGGATGATGGATGTATTCAGTGGCCATAGACCGCATGTGGTCTTTCACGCAGCAGCACATAAACACGTTCCTTTGATGGAGCGTAATCCTTCGGAAGCCATTAAAAATAATGTTTTTGGCACCAAAAATGTTGCGGATTGTGCAGATAAATATGGTGCCGAGAGATTCGTAATGATCTCTTCTGATAAGGCGGTTAACCCAACCAGTGTAATGGGTGCTACTAAACGGATTGCGGAAATGTATGTGCAGAGCCTGCACACTACAAGTCAAACGAAGTTCTCTGCTGTGCGTTTTGGGAATGTTCTTGGTAGTCGCGGCAGTGTAATTCCAGCCTTTAAGCAGCAGATCGCTGCCGGAGGTCCAGTCACTGTCACTCATCCAGAAATGGTGCGTTATTTCATGACGATTCCAGAAGCTGTTCAGCTTGTCATCCAATCTGGTTCTTTCGCCAAAGGCGGAGAAGTGTTCATTCTGGATATGGGAGAGCCGGTTAAGATTCTAACGTTGGCGGAAGACTTAATTACGCTCTCTGGATATGAACCCTATAAGGACATTGATATTCATTTCTCCGGTATTCGCGAGGGTGAGAAGCTATATGAAGAGTTGCTTACAGATGAAGAAAATCTAGGTTCAACTGATCATGGAAGAATCTTTATTGGTAAACCTAATGTCATAAGTCTGAACCAGTTAGAACTGGAGTTTAAACGTTTGGAACGTGTTCTCGCTGAGGAACCAGAAGTCATCCGCGAAATTATCAATCAGATTGTACCAATGCAGCCTGTTGCCCAAGTTGCTATTAGCTAACTATTTCATAAAGGGGGATATAAAGTGTTCAACAAACGATGGAAAAAGATCCTTTTATGGACGCTGTCAGTTATTGTAGTGCTGGGTGTTGGTGGCTTGTTCGCCGCGAATTATGCTGTCGATAAGCTGATGAATTCAATGGTAGATGGTTTTGATCTGGAGTCTGAGGATAATGTTGGTGGTCAAGATCAAGGAACAGCACCAACTGATACAGTTGATGATAGTAATGTCGATCCTGTAGAGTCCGCGGTGCCTACTACTCCACCAGCAAATGATGAGGGAAGTAGTAATCAAAGTAGTGAAAATAACGATAAACCTAGTGGAGAAACAACAGCTTCTACTACTAGTGAACCGACCAAAGCTCCATCATCAGATCAAAAAGATGGCTCTTCAGATGGTTACACAGCACAGGTCTCCACAGATAAAGCTAAGCAAATTCAAGAAAATGTAACGATTAAGGATAAAGCAGATGTTGCTTCTATTGTTCTTGGTCAACTTAGCGTATCCGATATTAATCGTCTTAAAGATTTGGCAAAGGGTGGCTTAACGACTGAGGAGAAGCGTGAGGCGCGCAGTATCATCCTAGGTAAAGTATCCACAGAGCAGTACAATGAGCTTTCTCAGATTGCTAAAAAGTACGGTGTCAGTCAAGGGAAAACGCATGACCAAATCATTGCTGAAGAAGAACAATTAAAAGCGAAAGAAAAGGGAAGTGAATAAGCATGTCTAAAGCAACATTATCAATCGTGGCTTTATCGTTAATTGCTTCAATTGGTTTAGCACCCTTAACAGCATCCGCACCTATATCAGTATCAGCAGCGGCAGTACCAAGTGCAACGCCTAAGACTGCAAATAATACGATTAAAGTACAAAGTATGAACGTGAATTTGATTTTTGACGGCGTGAGTATTCAGCCACCCGCAGGCCAGTATGTATTCATGTACAACAATACAACGTATGTTCCATTGCGCTTTATGTCATATGCTTTACAGAAGAGTGTAGTTTGGGATGCTAAAAACGTTAAAGTTACCGTAGCAGAGCCTAGTAGCTCAGAGCTAGTTGTGATTAAAGAATATCTAATGAATGCAAAGAACGGGAATAGTACTTCAGCAGCAGCGAAGAATATTGTCCTCAATCAAGTTAAGGCAAGTTATGTATTTAACGATGCAATCAAGGCTTTGCCTACAGGTCAATCCAGCTTCATCCTGAATGGTTCTTTATATGTGCCTCTACGTTTTTTATCGGAATCTGTAGGTCATAACATTAGCTGGGATCAGAAGACGAAGACCATTACTGCAGCTTCCAAGGCTTATCAGGAACAAGCCCCTAATGGGTCGACAAACAATGACAATGGCAAGGGCCCATCTCCAGTAGCGACACCAGTGCCAACGGATACAACAGGTGCAACAGGTGGTGGTTCTGCAGGAACTGGAAAGGTTTCATATGAAACTATTACTAGTGACACAGAAGCAAAGCTTTCGGCGCTTCAAAATCAAAGCCAATCTACATTAATGAGTATTGCATTTGAGTATGTTGGAGCAACAGATGAGGCGAGTAAGAAAAGTATTAAAGCTAAAGGGGTACAACAACTAGCCTCATTCACTGCTAGCTTCAATAGTATAGTTGCTGATGCTGAACAAAAACTGAACAGCAATGGGTACAGTACAGAAATTATTAGTCAATATAAAAGTGAATTTGAATCACAGCTTCAGGCAGGTAAAGATATAGCTGAGAAGATGGCGAATTAGATTGCAATGAATTTATGCATGAATCCTCAGAATAGAGCACTCCTAGGTAAATATAAAATCGTTTTAAAGCGTTAATTTATAATGATATGTAGAATTGTTAACTCTAATTATGAAATAACTATTTCATAATTAGAGTTAACTGATTGGACTGATTTGGAATTGGACCAAAAAGTCCTAAATATAAGAATCTATTTAATACATAATATTTATCTATTTAATTTGACAAATATTTTTCAAAAGTTTTTTTGGGGAAGGAAGTTATAGGGATGGTAAGTAAAGATAAAATATTTCTCTCTTCACCACATATGAGTGATGAAGGTTATGAAATTCAATATATTAACGAAGCGTTTGAATCAAACTGGATCGCACCTCTTGGAAATAATATAAATGAGTTTGAAAATGAAGTTTCAAAGTTAGTAGGTATTGAATATGCTGCTGCATTGTCCTCAGGAACAGCAGCTATTCATCTTGCATTAATAGCTGCAGGCGTAGGCACTGGAGATATTGTATTTTGTCAAGATCTTACTTTCTCTGCCACAGCAAACCCAATAATCTATCAAAATGCGATTCCAGTATTCATAGATAGTGACCTTTCAACTTGGAATATGTGCCCTATTGCATTAGAAAAGGCATTTGAAAAATATAAACCAAAAGCAGTGTTAGTAGTTCATCTTTACGGTATGGCAGCAGATATGGATAAAATCGTTGATATATGTAAAAAACATAATGTTTCACTTATTGAAGACGCGGCAGAAAGTCTCGGGACAAAATATAAGGGAAAACATACTGGAACGTTCGGTGATTATGGGATATTTAGTTTTAATGGTAATAAGATAATAACCACTTCTGGTGGTGGAATGCTGATATCTAATAAGGAGGATAAAGTTTCTAAAATAAGGTTCTGGGCAACTCAGAGTAGAGATCAAGCCAGACACTATCAGCACAGTGAGCTTGGTTATAATTATAGAATGAGTAATGTCGTAGCAGGCATTGGGAGAGGACAACTTAGAGTCTTAGAACGGAGAATTAAAAAGAAATATGAAATTTTTGAGTATTACAAAAATGAGTTGCTAACGCTAGAGGGGTTGAACATGATGCCTATTAATGAATGGAACGAACCAAATTATTGGTTGAGTTGCATTACTTTAAGTGGTGGGTTAAGACCTCTAGATCTTATAGTAGCATTGGAAAATGAGAATATCGAAAGCAGACCAGTATGGAAACCAATGCATATGCAGCCATTCTTCGAGCAATATGATTTTGTTGGTGATGGTGTATCAGAAAAAATATATGAAAATGGTGTATGCCTGCCAAGTGATACCAAGTTAACAGATGATGATTTGGAGAGAATTGTGAAAATAATCAAAAAGGTATGGATATAAGAGATGCAGACTAAACATAGAACAAAGACTAAAGTATTTAGATATAGTGAATCTAAAAGTGGTTTTTATAAAAATTATTTAAAAAGGCCCATGGATTTTCTATTGTCACTAAGTGCACTTATTGTGTTATCACCTATTTTGTTGATAGTAACAATACTAGTAAGGGTTAATTTAGGTAGCCCAGTAATCTTCAAACAACAAAGACCTGGAAAAAACGAGAGAATATTTACGCTTTATAAGTTCAGAACAATGACAGATAAGTGTAATGAAAATGGAGAGTTATTATCTGATGAAATTCGTTTGACAAGATTTGGTAAAATACTGAGGAGCACATCTCTAGATGAGCTGCCAGAGTTATTTAACATTCTTAAAGGTGATATGGCAATTGTAGGTCCAAGACCTTTATTAGTTCAATATATTCCGTTATATACCCCAGATCAAAAACAACGCCATGATGTCAGGCCTGGTTTATCAGGACTAGCACAAGTTAAAGGGAGGAATTCCATTAGTTGGGAGGAGAAGTTTGATTTGGATGTGTATTACGTAAATAATGTTGGGTTTATAGGTGATTGGCAGATAATATTTGAAACTATATTGAAAGTATTTAAAAGAGAAGGAATCAGTGATAATGACACTTCTACAATGCAACCATTTAAAGGAGCTGGAGAAGGGGTAGAAATATGAAGTGCGGAATAGAAGGGAAGAAACTTCTAATAATTGGTGCAGGCGGGCATGGTAAAGTGGCCGTCGATATAGCTTTGAAAATGAATGAATGGGAAAAAGTCTATTTTCTTGATGATGATAAAAGTATTACCTCTTCAATAGGGATAGATGTCATCGGAAGAATTAATGATGCTTATAAGTATATTCATGAATATGAATTCTTTGTAGCAGTAGGTAATAATAACTTGCGTGAGCAAATACTAAATAATCTTGAAAAATTAGGGGCTAACATAGCTACGTTAGTTCATCCCCAAGTTTCAATTGGGAGTATGGTCGAAATTGGGGTAGGGACATCATTGATGGCTGGAGTTGTTATCAATTCTTCTAGTATTATAGGTAAGGGTTGCATAATCAATACAGGATCTACCGTCGATCATGATAGTGTAATTGAAGATTATGTACATATATCTCCTGGAGTAAATTTAGCTGGTGAAGTAACTGTTGGTAAAGGAACATGGTTAGGAATTGGAAGCGTAGTAAGTAACAATGTAAAAATTACCAGTGGTTGCATAATTGGTGCTGGAGCACTTGTGATAATGAATATATCACAAAAAGGAACTTATATAGGAGTTCCAGTGATGAAAATAGAGTGATATGAAAATAATAGATAAAGAACTGAATAGATAGGGGTGGGCTAGGGATTGGGAAAACGAATTTGGCTTTGGAATCATTATGCTACAGATATGTATAAAAATCGCGGTGGACGACACTATTGGTTTGCGAAGGAGCTTATAAAACAAGGTTATCAAGCAACAGTATTTGGTGCGAATACTTATCACAATAAAGTTGAAATTATTGATACTGGTAAAAAAAAATTTGCTACAGATAAGATTGATAATATACCTTTTGTTTTTGTGAAGACATCAACAGCTTTGGGAAACGGAATTGGAAGAGTTAAAAATATGTTTTTTTTCTATTTTAATTTATTTTCTGTTGCAAAAGCTTATGCTAAATTTGATGGGAAACCGGACGTTATTGTTGCGTCAAGTGTTCACCCCTTAACAATGCTCGCAGGTATACAAATAGCTAGAAAGCTACAAGTTCCCTGTATATGCGAAGTGCGAGATCTATGGCCAGAAGCGCTTTTCTTTTTTAATAGAATTAAAGAGAAGAGTCTCCTGGGAAGAATATTGAAAAAAGGTGAGCATTGGATTTATAAGAAAGCAGATGCTCTGATATTCACTAAGGAAGGCGATACTGACTATATTAAAGAAAATAAGTGGGATATAGATCAAGGTGGAGACATTGATTTGGAAAAATGCCACTATATCAATAACGGTGTAGATCTTGATTCCTTTTTAGAGTCGATTAAGGAAAATATTTTATATGACGATGATTTAAACTCTGAAAAATTTAATGTAATATACGCAGGAGCAATTCGACCTATAAATAATGTTGGTAATATTCTTGATGCAGCAATTATTTTAAAGGATGAGAATGATATACAGTTTTTAATTTACGGTGACGGAAACCAAGAGGGAAAATTAAAAAAAAGAATTCATGATGAAGGTCTTATGAACGTTAAAATGAAAGGTTATGTTAATAAACAGTTTATTCCGTATATCTTGAGTAAATCATCAGTTAATGTCCTTAATTACTCACAAATAGAATATAATTGGGCTAGAGGTAACAGTTCAAACAAGCTCTTTGAATATATGGCTTCTGGAAAACCAATCATATCAACAGTCAAGATGGGCTATTGTATTTTAGATAGTTTCAAATGTGGTATCTCTTTAAATGATAGTACACCTGAAGAATTGGCCATGACTATATTGAAAATTAAAAATATGTCAAAAGAAAAATATGAAGAAATGGGCAGTAATGCTAGAATCGGGGCAATGAATTTTGATTTTAAATTTCAAACAAAAAAATTAATTCATGTATTTAAAAAAATTGAAAAAAAAGGTATATAACAAAATATTATTCAAAAAGGTAGGGACTCATGTATTGGATCTTTATATCAGGTTTAATGTTGATTTTTGGACTTTGGATTACTTGGAATATATTTAGGACTTTAAGATGCCCTTTAGGGATTTTCACAATTGTGTGGAACGGGCTTTTTTTATTGCACAACTTACATCTCGTAGAGTATACGGGAATCTCGCCTGAATCAGGATTAATAATTATGGGATCTTACATGGTTTTTTTAATGGGCTCAATATTAGGATACAGTATTAAGTTAAAAGGGGAATTTGGACATATTAAAGAGGATGAATTAAATAGACCAATTCCTCTTAAGTCTTTAGAATTTAACGTTGTGAATATTGATGAAGTAAATACAGTTAATAAAGCAATTCGTTTTTCACTATTTTTCTCGAATTTAGGGATAATATTGTGGTTATTTCAAATTGTTAGTCGTTTCGGATTAAAAACATTGTTAAACTCAAGTATGTATTTGAATAGAGTTATGATATCAGAACATTCTAATTCATTCATAAATTATTTAATTAATGTTTTCAGTTTAGGTGGAAGTCTACTTATAGGAATATTAGTAGCAAGAGGTTATGGATTTAAGAAAAGCTATATTATGATTTTCTTACCTACTACTACTGTCGCATTGTTTACTGGACAGAGATATATGACAATCATATGTATCTTGAACTTCATCGCTCCTTTACTAGTATTAGGCACGGGATCAGGTTTAGAAAAAGTGAAAAGTATAAAAATGAAAAAAATGATAGTCCCAGTTATAATTTTAGTCTTATTTTTTGTTTTTGTTGGAAATAAGAGGGGCTCATTTGAAGAGTTTTCTGTTAATACAAAACTAAATAATGTGGTTTTATCAAAGACGTATACATATTTAACTGGTTCGTTTGCAGCGTTCTCAGAGCAACTCCGTGTTTGGGATGGTTCTTTAATGCTTGGAGCTAATACCTTCTTACCATTATTCAAGCTAACAAATAGTTTTGGTATAACTAAATACGACGATTCTATGTTAACAATGATTGATACTGGTAGGCCTTTTACAAACATTCCCATGCCATTTAATGTTTATTCTTATTTATGGGATATTATTTTTGATTGGGGTTATATTGGGGTATTTTTGTTACCTTTAATACTAGGATTAGCTAGTTCATATTATTGGAGAATTTGTTCAGTTTCAAAGATTATATCGTACAGAGACATAATATTATCATTTACTATTGTATTCTTAATGTATTCGTTTGTATCAAGCATCACTTCTTTTTCAACAGTATGGTATGCCTATATATATGCTTTGTTATCTCTAAAGTTATTCAAAAAGAAGAATTAAATATAGTTGAGAAAAATCAAGGAGGATTACGGGTGAATGTACTTGTATTAACACGATTACCAGTAATTGATGCCAGTAGCAGACAGCGTGTATATCAATTTCAAGAGATTCTTAAGACCGATTATGGAATAAATCTATCAATTGATCCATTTTATCCATATGAAGATTTTATTGAGTATCGGAGTGGGAAATTAAACGTTGGGAGATTAGCAATGCTTTTTCTGCTTAGAATTAATAAGATATTAAAATGTGGAAATTACGATTTAGTATGGGTCCTTAGAGGTTTAGCGCCAATAGAATCTCCTTTCTTGTTTAATTTCATAAAAAGAAAAAAAATACCTATTATATTTGAGTTTGATGATGCTATTTATTTAGGTGAGAAAGCAAGTAGGTTACGCACTAAATTAACTCGAAGCTGGGATAAAATTCATAAATACGTGTCAAAATCAGATGCCATCATTGTAGGAAACAAAATACTAGGTACATGGGCTGAAAAGTACAATCATAGAGTTTTTAATATTCCAACTGGCGTTGATATGAATGATTATCCGATTAAAAAGAAAATCGATTCTGATGGAGTATTTACCATTGGGTGGATTGGTTCATCGTCAACGGCACCAAATCTCGAATTGGTACTACCCGCTATTGAAGAATTTTCCAAAAAAAGAAAAGTTAAATTTATTGTCCTCGGTGGATTGCCAATGTCGTTTGAAAATGAAAATATTGAATATAAGGACATTCCTTGGTCATTAGAAAATCAAATGGAGATTTTACAACAATTTGATGTTGGAATTGCGCCATTATATGACACTCCTTTTAATAAAGGTAAGTGCGCATATAAAATAATTCAATATATGGCGACTGGGCTGCCTGTAATTGCTTCTCCTGTTGGGATTCAAAAAGATATAATAAAGAATTTTAATAATGGATACTTAGCATCTGATCCTAAAGAGTGGGTAGATGCATTTTTTAGCTTGGCTAATAGTATTGATTTAAGAAAGAAAATGGGTGTGAGTAGTAGAGTTGCAGCTGAAGAAAACTACGATTTGAGAATTTTAGCAAGACAATTATCAGATACTATTAAGTCTGTGTACAGAGATAAACTATTGAAGGAGAAATGAAGTTATGAAAATATTACAAATAGCTTCTTTTAAATTAGGTGCTTGTGGACCAACGTCAGTATTGATCCCCGTAATAAAGCGTCTAAATGAGAAGGGTCATATAGTAGATGTTTTTTCTCCATATGTATTTGATGAAAATAAAAACATGAAAATAGATAGCCTAGGATCAAATTATTATTATAAAGAGAAACGAAGATCTGTTAATAAGGATGTTTTGTTAAGAGATATACCTGAGTTGAACACATATGATGTCGTACATATACACGGTATTTTTAATATAGATCATATAATCATTGCGAGAATCTTGTACAAAATGAAAATACCGTATATTGTTTCATTGCATGGGAATTTAATGGAAAATGCATTACAACACAGTAAGTTTAAAAAAAAAGTCGCTTTAAATTTGTTTATAAAAAATATGTTGCAGAAAGCTGCAACTTTACATGTGTTAGCAAAAGAAGAAGAAGTTGATATTATTAAAGCAATAGGTGAAACTCGAAAATATTCAATTATTCATAATGGTGTCGAGCCATCAAGTTATTCTAATTTGCTGAGAGAATCTTCGAATGGTATGTTGAATATTTTATTTATCGGAAGAATAGATGTTCATCACAAAGGTATAGATATTTTATTCAAGGCACTTGAAAATCTAGATAAGAAATGGAAAGGGAAAATATGCTTATACTTAGTAGGACCTTTTGATAGCACCCTCGATGAGGAATTAGTGTCAAATTTTCTTGTGAATAATGATAATTTAAGGGAAATGGTGAAAATAGAAGGACCTAAATATGGGGAGGAAAAACAAGAATATTATAATAAATGTGATTTGTTTATTCATACTTCGAGATATGAAGGTATGCCAATGGCTGTACTAGAGGCTATGCAGAGTGGATTGCCTTGTTTAGTAACTAATGCAACTAATATGGGTAGTATTATGAACGAATCAAATGGTGGGTTTGTGATAAATTTGAATGTTAATAGTATTGTCGATACTATACATAACATTCTAAATAATCCAAAAGAAGATTTAAAACTTTATGGTGTAAATGCACGTCAATGGTGCAATGAGAATTTAAATTGGAATAACATTACTGATAGATATGAAGAAATGTATTGCGAAACCGTCATGCTTAGGAATTGATAGTTTGGATACTTGAAAACTAAAGTCTTTATTTTCTAAGTTACTCATGTGTTTTATAGGAAGGCTGAGGAGAAAATATTGAATAGTAAAGCGTTAAAGTTCATTAAAAATTTTTCATATACACTGAAGTCTAATTTGATAGCATTAATCGTTTCATCTTTGGTAATATTAATTATTCCTAGACTAATAGGTGTAAAAGAATATGGGTACTGGCAATTATATTTGTTTTATTCATCTTACGTAGGATTTTTGCATTTTGGTTGGAATGATGGGATCTACCTTAGATATGGTGGAAAAGAATATAATGAACTGGATAAGAGATTGTTTTTTTCACAGTTTTATATGTTAGTTATTCTCCAATTAATTTTAGGAGGGATTATACTTATCATCACGCCTGCTATATTCATAGCGGCTGATAGAATATTTATATTTCAAATGCTAACATTGTGCTTATTTATTACGAATGTGAGATTCATGTTGTTGTTTGTTTTGCAGGGAACAAATAGAATAAAAGAATACGCCCGGATTACAGTAATTGATAAGATGGTGTATTGTTTTTTAATAATAATATTCTTGGTGTCAGGAGTAAGAGACTATAGATTAATGATAAGTGCTGACTTAATAGGCAGATTTATATCTTTGACGTATGCCATGTTTTGTTGCAGGGAAATAGTTTTTCGCGGAATTAAAACATTCTACTTTAGTTTTGGAGAAGCAATTGAAAATATTAATGTTGGAATAAAACTAATGTTTGCTAATATTTCAAGTATGTTAATTATTGGAGTAGTAAGATTCGGCATTGAGCGTTCATGGGATGTGTCAACTTTTGGAAAAATATCACTTACTCTAAGTGTAACAAATCTTATGATGTTATTTATTGGTGCTGTAGGAACTGTGATGTTTCCAATTCTAAGAAGAACTAATGAGAAAAGATTAGCAAGTATTTACGTAACAATGAGAGATTTTTTGATGATAGTATTATTGGGTGCACTTATAATATATTATCCCCTTAGAGCTATTTTAGCATCATGGTTACCAAATTATGCTGATGGTTTAATGTATATGGCAATAATTTTTCCTATATGTATTTTTGAGGGAAAGATGTCTTTGCTTATTAACACATATTTAAAAGCTTTGAGGAAAGAAAAAATGATGCTTAAAATTAATGTTTTAACACTACTATTGAGTTGTATAATCACTTTTATAACTACTATAATTTTCAAAAACTTAAATTTTTCAATAGTTTCGATCGTTTTATTATTAGGGATTAGATGTGTTTGGGCTGAATTTTTTTTATCTAAGCAATTAGGGATATCTGTTAATAAAGATATTCTACTGGAATTAATAATGATATTAATTTTTATTTTAACGGGATGGTTTAGTAATTGGTGGTTTTATTATGTATTAGTTTATTTATGTTATTTGATAATTAAACGAAAAGATATCATTTGTGCACTTCACAATGTAAAGTTATTAATGAAAGCGTAAGAAGAGAAGGTTCATATTTGTACTACTCTATGTCTAATAATTACTACTTTTGAAAAGAGGAAGAGAACATATGCTGAAAAATTTAGAGCTGAATATTATTGGTTTAGGATACATAGGATTACCTACAGCTTTAATATTTGCCAATAGCGGGGTAAAGGTAGTTGGAACTGACTATAATGAAATGCTAGTGAATTCATTAAAAGAAGGTAGATTAACATTTGAAGAAGAAGGATTAGGAGAGCTCTTAAATAAGGCTATTTCTAACGGGATTAAGTTTTCTACAGAATATATAAAGACTGATGCCTATATCATCGCTGTACCAACTCCATATATTAAAGAAAACAAAAAGCTTGACCCTCAGTATGTTATATCGGCAGTTAACAGTGTTCTCGATGTATGTGTAAAAGGCGCTATAATTATTATTGAATCTACTATATCACCAGGTTCAATTGATAAATATATACGACCGGTAATATCAAATCGGGGATTAATTATTGGACAAGATATACATTTAGTCCATGCACCTGAAAGAATCATTCCAGGTAATATGCTGTATGAACTTAAATATAATTCAAGAACTCTAGGAGTAGATAATAATAGTATTGGCGAACAAGTGAAAAAATTGTATTCTAATTTCTGTGATGGTGAGATCGTAATAACGGATATAAGAAGTGCAGAAATGTCAAAAGTTGTTGAAAATACTTACAGAGATATTAACATAGCCTTTGCCAATGAACTTGCAAAGATCTGTAGAATAGATAACATGGATGTGTACGAGATTATTAAGACCGCCAACATGCATCCTCGAGTGAATATTCTACAGCCCGGACCTGGGGTCGGCGGCCATTGTATTTCAGTTGATCCTTGGTTTTTAGTTGGTGACTATCCTGATTTGACTAATTTAATATTATCTGCTAGAAAAATTAATAATTCTATGCCAGCGTATGTTTTGGGAAGAATCAGAGATGTGATGAAAGAACATGGTATCAAGGACATTTCAAAGATTGGATTATATGGTTTAGCATATAAAGAAAATGTTGATGATACAAGAGAAAGTCCGACGTTACAACTTTTAGAAAAAATGGAAGATCATTTAGCTTTTGGAGTTAAAGTCTTCGATCCTTTTGTTAAATCAAGAATCATTGATCATCAGTTTCTTGATTTTGAGGACTTCATAAATGAAATAGAAATAATAGTTGTTATGGTCGCTCACGACCATATTAAAGAAAACATGAAGCATATAAAAGACAAGTTAGTTATTGATACTAAGAATATTTGCCATTTTAAAGGTGTTTATAAATTATAGAAATAAATTGATTTATTAATATAAGATTTTGAGATGGAGTGGGCTGTTAGTTCAAATTGACAGCCCACTAATAAAGATTAAAGCTCTTATAAATATGATCTTCATTTGAAATGATTTAGTTGTAGTGGCGAAAAGTTATGTGACCACTCTATTTAGTAGAGTGTCAATATTTCGGGATTTCAAAGCTCTGAAAAGATTATAATCTAATAGAATATTGACTCAAGTATAGATAAAACATCAAATCGAATATGCTTAGAATGAGTCTTGTTGCTTTGGATAAAAAAATGCCAGTGGTACGTGCATAAAGAGAAATAATACGAAGAGGAGTTACGACATTATGAAAGGCATTATCCTAGCAGGCGGCAGCGGTACACGCCTATACCCATTAACAATGGTCACAAGTAAGCAGCTTTTACCTATTTACGACAAACCAATGATCTACTACCCACTATCCACATTAATGCTAGCGGGCATTAAAGAAATTCTTATTATTTCAACTCCAGAGGACACGCCTAGATTTGAAAGTTTATTAGGTGACGGTTCTCAATTTGGCATCTCATTACAATACAAAGTTCAACCAAGTCCTGATGGTTTAGCGCAGGCTTTTATTTTGGGTGAATCTTTTATAGGTGATGATTCAGTTGCTATGATCCTTGGAGATAATATCTACTATGGAAATGGAATGCGGAAGATGTTGCAACGTGCTTCTTCTAAACAACAAGGAGCAACGGTGTTCGGATATCACGTGCAAGATCCAGAGCGCTTCGGTGTGGTAGAGTTTAATGAAGAAGGTAAAGTATTGAGCGTAGAAGAAAAACCAACACAGCCAAAATCTAACTATGCAATTACTGGTCTATATTTTTATGATAACAGAGTTATTGAGATTGCTAAGAACGTTGAGGTCTCTTCACGTGGAGAATTGGAGATTACCTCCATTAATGAAGCTTACTTAAATCTTGGTGAGCTTGATGTGGAACTCCTAGGTCGGGGATTCACCTGGTTAGATACAGGAACTCATCAAAGTCTTGTCGACGCAACTAACTTTGTTCGGACTATTGAAGATCATCAAGGAATCAAGATCGCCGCTCCGGAGGAAATTGCATATATTAATGGATGGATTACTAAAGAACATTTGTGGAATTGCGGGGAGAAGTTAAGTAAGACGGGATATGGTCAGTATTTGATGAAAGTAGCTACAGGTAAAATACAATACTAATAACTGAAAGTGTGGCAGTGATGAAAATTACAGAAACCTTATTGCAAGGCGTATTAGTCGTTGAACCGGCTGTTTTTGGGGACCACCGCGGTTGGTTTATGGAGACGTATAGCGGAGCTAAGTTTAAAGAGCATGGAATAGATATGGAGTTTGTACAAGATAACCAATCCTACTCTGCGACTAAAGGAACATTACGTGGTTTGCACTATCAATTACATCCCAAGGTACAGACGAAGCTGGTTCGTTGTACACGTGGTGCTATTTTTGATGTAGCCGTAGATATCAGAAAAGGTAGTCCTACCTATAGTAAATGGTTCGGCATTGAACTGAATGCTGAGAACAAGAAGCAACTGCTGATCCCAAAAGGATTCGCCCATGGATTCATGACGCTAACAGAAGACGTAGAGGTTCAGTATAAGTGCGATGAGCTTTATGCCCCGGAATGTGATGGGGGTATTCTGTGGAATGATCCTTCTATTGGCATCGAATGGCCTCTTCATATTACACCGGTATTATCTGCCAAGGATGAGAAGGCGCCTTTATTAAAAGAGGCTAATTTGAATTTTTTTTACAATAACTAATAAAGCTAATAGATCGGGAGTGCGTTCATTGAGTAAGCAAAAGATGCTGGTTACGGGTGGTGCCGGATTTATTGGAGGCAACTTCGTACAGTATATGGTAGATAAATATCCGCATTATGATATTGTGAATTTGGATTTGCTAACTTATGCGGGTGATCTAACGAAGCATAAGGATATTGAGTCCAAATCCAACTATCGGTTTGTTCAAGCTGATATTGCTGACCGAGAGGCAATATTGTCTCTTTTTGAGTTGGAAAAATTCGATTATGTTGTTCATTTCGCTGCGGAGAGCCATGTCGATCGCTCAATTACTGATCCTGCGATATTCGTTCGTACGAATGTTATGGGGACACAGGTACTACTGGATGCAGCTAAAAAATTCGGCATTACTAAATTCCTCCATGTCTCTACGGATGAAGTGTATGGCGAACTCGATTTTGATCCTACTGTATTTTTTACCGAAGAAACACCTTTGCAGCCTAACAGTCCTTATAGTGCTAGCAAAACAGCGTCTGATTTGTTAGTTCGTGCGTATTATGAGACCTTTGATTTACCAATGAACATAACACGCTGCTCGAACAATTACGGCCCCTATCATTTTCCTGAGAAACTGATTCCACTAACCATTTCAAGAGTATTAAACGAAGAGAAGGTTCCTGTATACGGAGATGGAAAAAATATTCGCGACTGGCTCCATGTCTGGGATCACTGTGCGGCCATTGACCTTGTCGTGCACCAAGGAGTAAGCGGTGAAGTTTATAATGTAGGTGGTCATAATGAGAGAACTAATCTTGAAGTAGTTAAGACGATTATCAGTACCTTGGGGAAATCTGAAGATTTGATTGAATTTGTAACAGATAGATTAGGACATGATAAACGCTACGCCATTGATCCAACGAAACTTGAGAATTTAGGTTGGAAGCCAACTTATACTTTTGAGACCGGAATTGCGCAGACGATCCAATGGTATATTGATAATGCTGAATGGTGGCAACAAATCCTTAGTAACGAATCGCATAAGTGATTTATGAATGATTTATCTGTTAAGAAAAGAAAAGGTAATTTAATGAATAGAAGATTTGTCCTTTTCGTATGCTTACTATTGTTGATTACTGGTTTCTTCAGTGCAGGCCACTTCTTAGCTCTAACTGAATCTCCCAAACAATCAGATGTGATCATCGTCCTAAGCGGAGGTCAAGGTCGTGTAGAAAAGGCAGCTGAGTTATATAAAGCAGGCTATGCGCCTTATATAATTCTTTCCAATGCTAAAGAGTCTACAAGTAAGTCGGGTGACATGGTCCAAAATGCCCTAGCCTTAGGCATACCCCAGAATGTTATTTATACTGAGAACGCGGCAAAAAGCACTCATCAGAATGCCGAGTACACTCTTCCTATAATGAAAGAATACGGTTTTAAATCTGCGATTGTTGTTTCCTCTGACTTTCATATGCGGAGGGTGAAATTTCTTTTTGGTCGTATGTACAAAAAATCGGAGATCGAGCTGACGTATGTGGGTTCTGCATCAGGATATAACGCTAAACGCTGGTGGAGTGACCGAAAAAGTAGAGAAACAACGTTCAACGAATATGTGAAAATGATCGGCAACACCTTTGGTTACAATGGTCCGGAGGCAAAAAGTACTCTTGATCAGATTAAGAACTGGTTTCGCTAATCTGCTGTAGAAGGTTCACACTATAATCCGACAAAAACATTTTTTTTCTTATCTTGGCTTAAGGCGCATTACGACAAACAATATTGTTTAATAGTTTTATACTTATAACTATATCAATATTATTCTCGTGGGAGAGACGCCAAATGCCTAATTACTATTTTAAAGAAATATGGACGCCTTTAAAATTAGTGAATATTCGTTTTTATCTAGATGATGAAAATCGTGTTTGGGTTAAAGTTTGGTCTAAGCATCGGCGACTTCTAAAAAGAGTAGAGTCTACTATATAATTAATATTTTTGTCCAACTTTCGAGGTGATCTCATGAGTCAAGACAATTTAGTTTGTAAATCATGTGGGAATACTACATTCGCTAAAGGCGAAATGAGCAACGGATATGCTAACGTCATGCCTATTGGGAAAGCCTTCTCTTTTGGCTCACCAGTTATCTTCACATTTTGCAAAAGGTGTGGAGAAGTAGCGTCGATAAAAGTTAAGAAACCTGAGAAGTTTTAAGTCACTTAGCAGTGACTTATTTTTTTTGGAGAACGGACTTTTTGACGATTTTAAGAACTAGTAGGCCATAATATTTCATTCTCACTTCCACAACCTTATAAATTAGCTAAAAATAACTCATCCTAACCGTAGCGAACCTACGGTTTTTTATTTATAATAATTATTATCTGGATTTCATAAAGCGTTCAAAAAATCTGTAAAAAGTCTTATTTTCGTGTGATATACTTAACACAGTGTTTTGAGATGTTGTGAAAGTGAACGGTATGTAAGATATTAATTTATATAACTGGATTTCAGTAACTTATAGAGACTAGGATGGTGAACTATCGATGCACATCGTCGTCGTTGGCCTGAATTATCGTACGGCTCCCGTGGAGGTTCGGGAACAGTTTGCTTTTGCGGAAAGTGACCTTCCGGCAGCGCTCCATCAACTGATGAAGACGAAGGGTGTGCTAGAAGGGGTCTTAGTAGCTACTTGCAACCGTACGGAAATTTATGTGGTGATGGACCGCCTTCATATGGCTGGTTATTTCATCCGCGGCTTTATGGAGCAATGGTTTGGTGTGAAAAGCGAGCAATTTACTCAGCATATGTATATTTATGAAGACGAACAGGCGATTGCGCATTTGTTCCGCGTGACCTGCGGTCTGGATTCCATGGTGATTGGGGAGACGCAGATCCTGGGACAGGTGCGGAGTTCTTTTCTCACAGCTCAGGCTGAGGGTGTAACTGGAACTTGGTTCAATCGGTTGTTCAAGCAAGCGGTGACGCTGGGCAAAAGAGCACATAGTGAAACGTCAATCGGCGAGAGTGCAGTATCTGTCAGTTATGCGGCTGTGGAGCTGGGCAAGCGGATTTTTGGCATGTTCACTGGGAAAAAAGTACTGATTCTCGGCGCCGGAAAAATGAGCGAGCTTACCGTGAAGCATCTATACAGTAGTGGTGCGGCAGAAGTGATTGTCGCTAACCGTACGCTGTCGCGTGCGATTGAATTGGCGGAGAAGTTCTCGGGTAAGCCGAGTACGATTGAAGATGCGTTAACAACTCTAAATGAAGTAGATATCGTGATCAGCTCAACAGGAGCAGATGGGTATGTGCTTACGGCTGATAAGGTAGCGCATGCTATGAAACGCCGCCCTTCGCGGCCGCTTTTTATGATTGATATTGCTGTACCACGTGATATTGATCCTGCGGCGGCAAATGTGCCGGATGTTTTTTTGTATGATATTGATGATCTGGAGGGCATTGTGGAGAACAATCTGGAAATGCGCCGAAGTGAAGCTGCGAAGATCGAAGTGATGATCAGTGAGGAAATGGATGAGTTCCAGGTGTGGCTCAAGACGCTTGGGGTAAGACCGGTGATCCGGGCACTCCAGGATAAATCGAATACGATTCATGAAGAAACGATGGAGAGTCTGTTCAATAAGCTGCCCGAGCTGGACGAGCATCAGCGGAAAGTAATCCGCCGTCTGACTAAAAGTATCGTGAACCAGATGATGCATGATCCGATCAATGTAATTAAAGAGCTGTCCGGCGGTAAGCAGGGAAATGAAGCTCTTGATTATTTTTCCAAAATCTTTGCGTTGCAGGAACAGCTCAAATCCGATTCAGATGATGGAGATATTGCCTCGGTTAAGGAGTCTAGTTCTGGAGAACGTACGGCTGGCAGCGCTGATTTTTCTGTGCCTAAGACGGCGCTTGCTCCGGCAGGCTTGCTGGGTGGGTGAATAATATGCAACTGCTGAACGGAATATATGATGCCGCTCTGCTGGTCTATGCCCTGAGCCTGCTGTTTGTTTTCTCGGATTGCCTTAAAAGGAGTCCGGGTGGGAAGCGGCTAGGCACGGGGCTTCTTGTTGTTGTAGGTCTTTTGCAAGTTGCAGGACTTGGAATTCGTTTCTCTCAGGAGAAAGGCCTGCCTATTTTCACACCTTATGATTTCTTGTTTTGGTTTGCGTTTAGTATTGTGCTGACTTCGCTTGCGGTGGCTTTTACACGTGGAGGCGAGTTTACGATTTTGCTGCTCAGTATGGCCGGGTTTAGTGTTTTTCTGCTTAATCGGGTGTGGCTGACGGCGGGTGGGCATACGCTTGAGACTTGGAGTGCGGTGTATGGCTGGCTGACGATGCATGTGATTTTGGCAAATATGAGTTTTGCAGCACTGACGTTAGGGACGGTTTTTGCAATATTGTACTTGTTCCTGCACACCAGACTCAAAAGCAAGAAATGGAGCGACCGGATCCGTCGTTTGCCGAACCTGGAGACTACAGATAAATACTCTTACACCGCTATTTTGGTGGGCACTCCTTTGCTGGGAATATCACTGGTGGTGGCTGGTTTATCTATAGTATCTGAGGGACGGACGCTTTTATTGAAGGATCTAAAAGTATTAACGACTCTTATCGGTCTTGGGATTTACATATTTTATATTATCTTTAAGAAGTCCGGGCGGAAAAGTGGAGTAAGTATGGCTCGCTGGGCGATTTTAGGATATGCTTTTATTATCTTGAATTTTCTGTTGAATTCTTGGTCTGATTTTCACGGTTGGAGCGGGGAGTGAAGGGCATGACGCGTTATTTACCCATAATGCTGGATTGTGAAGGGCAGCACTGTGTGGTTATTGGCGGTGGTGTCGTGGCTGAACGTAAGGTGAGCGGGCTGTTGGAAGCTGGAGCGGTGGTTAAGGTGATTAGTCCTTCTTTGACAGATTCGCTTGATTCTCTAGCTGAAAAAGGTCTCCTGATCTGGATGGACCGTACTTATGCTCCCGGAGATCTCCGTGGGGCCTTTCTCGTATATGCAGCCACTAACGATAGGGCGGTTAATGAAGAGGTTGCGCGGGAGTCTAGACGGCTTGGAATTCATGTAAATGTGGCCAGCCATGCCGAAGCGGGAAACTTTATCACGCCTGGAGTGGTTCGGAGGGGACGTTTGACGGTAGCTGTATCTACTTCGGGTGCTGGCCCGCTTGCGGCAACGAAGATCAAAAATGTGCTTGAAAAAGCGCTGGATGCGGCGTATGAGCCATATTTGGATTTTGTGCATGCCATGCGAACCCGGATTAAGGAAAAAGAACCTTCTGTTGAAGTTCGTGGAAGGCTTTTGCGGAAGCTTGGGGCGCTGGATGTGTTGAACGAGATGAGCAAGGGTACCTTTATAGCGTGGAGCCCGGAGGATATGGACGCTTGGATTGCTGAGCAGCGGTTGGAGTAAAAGTGCGCATGGACACTGTAAAGATTAGAAAATTGGGTTAGATTAAGATATGAAGTGATGAGCGGTTGTTTGGGTAACCATAATGAATGGCTGAATTGGCTCGTAGTGGATGGAATGGTGGAATGTACGGTATAAATACTGTTGAAATCGGCTTAAGTAGCTGGGATGGCGGAATGTACTGTATAAATCCCGTTGAATTGGGTTGAAGTAGCTGGAATGGTGAAATGAACGGTATAAATCCCGTTGAATTGGTTTGAAGTAGCTGGAATGGCGAAATGAAAGGTATAAATCCCGTTGAATTGGGCTGAAGTAACTGGAATGGTGAAATGAACGGTATAAATCCCGTTAAATTGGGTTGAAGTAACTGGAATGGCGGAATGTACGGTATAAATCCCGTTGAACTGGGCTGAAGTAACTGGAATGGTGAAATGAACGGTATAAATACCGTTGAATTGGGCTGAAGTAGCTAGTTTGGTGAAATGAACGGTATAAATACTGTTGAATTCGGCTGAAGTGGCTTAGAGGGTGGAATGAACGGTATAAATCCCGTTGAATTGGTTTGAAGTGGCTAGGATGGCGGAATGTGCGGTATAAATACTGTTGAATTGGCTCGTAGTGGCTAGGATGGCGGAATGTACGGTATAAATCCCGTTGAACTGGGTTGATGTAACTGGATTGGTGAAATTAACGGTATAAATCCCGTTGAATTGGGCTGAAGTAACTGGAATGGTGAAATGAACGGTATAAATCCCGTTGAATTGGGTTGAAGTAGCTAGTTTGGTGAAATGAACGGTATAAATACTGTTGAATTCGGCTGAAGTGGCTTAGAGGGTGGAATGAACGGTATAAATCCCGTTGAATTGGACTTAAGTAGCTGTGATGGCGGAATGAACGGTAACAATGCCCTCTAAACGAGCCACAGTCGCCGAAGGAGCCAAATGAAAGGCAAGAATGCCTCAGGTTGGTGGAAATCATCCGAAGTAGCGAATTCAAAGGCAATAATGCCTTTTTTAGAGTGAGAGTAGTTAATTGGTTAGTTTGGGTTTGGATTTCTAGTGCAAGGTTCTGTGGTGAAGAGTAAGAGGCGAACGTTACCAGGAGGAATGGACAATGCGTAAGGTTATAGTGGGAAGTAGACAGAGCGCGCTTGCGTTGACGCAAACGGGACATGTGATTGCTGATTTGGAGCGACTTAGCGAAGAGCATGGTTTTGGATTTACTTTTGAAGTGAAAAAGATCGTCACCAAAGGTGACCGCATTCTTGACGTTACTTTATCCAAGGTAGGCGGCAAAGGGTTGTTCGTGAAGGAAATCGAGCAAGCGATGCTGGAAAAAGAAATCGACATGGCGGTGCACAGCATGAAGGATATGCCATCCGAGTTACCGGATGGGCTGATCAATGGTGCTGTGCCGAAGCGTGTCGATCCGCGTGATGTTTTGATCTCTAACGGAGGCGTCTCGCTAGACGAGCTGCCTCAGGGTGCACGCGTAGGCACAAGCAGCCTACGCCGATCCAGCCAGCTTGCTGCGCTGCGGCCTGATCTGGTCATTGAGCCCGTGCGCGGCAACATTGACTCGCGGCTGCGCAAGCTGGAGAGCGGCGAATACGACGCAATCCTGCTGGCAGCGGCGGGGCTGTCGCGCATGGGCTGGCAGGATCGCGTGAGCGCCTACCTGCCGCCGGAGGTTTGCCTGCCCGCTGTAGGGCAGGGCGCACTCGGCATCGAGTGCCGCGCAGATGACGCTGACCTGCGGAAGCTGCTGGCGTTATACAACGATGCCGATACGGCGTTGACGGTAGCGGCGGAGCGCACGTTCCTTGGCGTGCTGAATGGCGGCTGCCAAGTGCCGATTGGTGCTCATGCGGTGCTTGACGCAGCCGCCAAAGCTGCTACCGCTGAGCACAAAGTAATCTCGTTAACGGGGATGGTGGGAACACCGGACGGTTCAACGATTTTGAAAGAAACTTGCACGGGGATTGACCCGGTACAGCTCGGCGAAGAAGTCGCTAAAAAGCTGATTGCAAGAGGAGCGGAGAAGATACTGTCAGACGTTAGGGGATGAGTGGATTGACGGGGAAGGTTTATTTGGTAGGTGCAGGTCCCGGGGACGCAAAGCTGATTACTGTGAAAGGCCTCGAGTGTATCCAAAAAAGCGACGTGCTGGTGTATGATCGCTTGGCAAGTCCTAGATTGCTAAAATGCATGAAACCCGGCGGGGAGAAGATTTATGTGGGCAAGCTCCCGGATCGCCACACGATGAAGCAGGAAGAGATTAATCAATTGTTAGTTGATTTGGCTTTACAGGGGAAAACAGTGGTGCGGCTTAAGGGTGGGGACCCTACGATTTTTGGCCGAGTGGGTGAAGAAGCGGAGCTGCTGCGCAAAAATGGGATCTATTACGAAATCGTACCGGGCATCACGTCAGCGATCAGTGTACCTGCCTATGCGGGTATACCTGTTACGCACCGCGATCATGCTTCTTCCCTGTCGATTATCACCGGGCATGAGAGTCCGGATAAACTGGATCATTCCATACATTGGGATAAAGTAACGAACGCCACGGGAACGTTAGTGTTTCTGATGGGCGTAGCTAAAATAGGTTATATCAGCGCTCAGCTGATCAAGCACGGGCGGCCGCCAGAAACACCAGTGGCACTTGTGCGCTGGGGCACCCGCGCGGATCAGGAGACGCTGACGGGAACCCTCGCCGATATTGAGGCGAAGGTGAAGGCGGCGGATTTTCAGCCGCCGGCAGTCATCGTCGTCGGCGACGTGGTGCTGCAGCGTGAGCAGCTGAAGTGGGTCGAGGCGATGCCGTTATTCGGCAAACGCATCGTGGTGACACGGGCTCGCAGCCAAGCAAGCGAGCTGGTGGATAGAATTGAAGAACTCGGCGGGGAACCCTACGAGTTCCCGGTGATCGAGACGATCATGCCGGAAGGGGCAGAGAAGAAGGCGAAGATTGCAGCGGCGTTTGGCGCGCTGGAATCGTACGACTGGGTATTCTTCACTAGCCCGAACGGCGTGGAGTTTTTTTGGCGCCACTTGGCGGAGCTGGGGGCGGACATTCGCGGGCTACACCGCGCGCGTATTGCAGCGGTGGGGCCAGGCACAGCCGCCGCGCTGGCGCAGCGCGGGGTGATCGCTGAGGAACTTCCGGCGAAGTTTCAGGCGGAAGGTCTGATTGAGACGTTCGGTCCCCAGCTGCTGCCGGGGCAGAACGTGCTTTTGCCGCGCGGCGATCTGGCGCGGGACTGGCTGCCGGACAAGCTGAGAGAGCTTGGCCTTCAGGTGACAGACGTGGATACTTATGAGACGGTTGTCACTGGTGAGGATGACGACGAGTTGTTGAAGCTGCTAGAGGAAGGTCGCGTACACGCGGTAACCTTCACCAGCTCGTCAACCGTGCGTAATTTCATACACATCCTGAAACGGATGGGACTTGAAGATCCGCTCCCGCTACTTGCAAACGTGAAAATCGCCTGCATCGGCCCGTTAACGGAGCAGACTGCGGTAGACGCGGGACTGACACCGGGACTCTTGCCTGAAGAGGCAACCATAGATGGTTTGGTGCAGGAGCTCTGCCGCTGGAATGCGGAGACTCAGCTGCAGTAGCGCTCGGATCGAGGATAGAACGAAGCAATAGTTTACTGGTGAGCTTGGCTTGTTTAGCTTACTTTCTGGTGGGAAGGTAGAAGCTGATTACTCTGCGGGGAGAGTAGTAGCTGTTCAACGGAGAAAGGCAGTGCCTGCTTAGAAATATAGCGCTCAGCTTATAATTAGTTACATTACAGGCTAGAGTTTTGTTCGTAGTTACTAAATAGTTCGTAGTTACATGTGAGTTCGTAGTTACTAAATAGTTGGTGGTTACATGTGAGTTCGTAGTTACTAAATAGTTGGTGGTTACATGTGAGTTCGTAGTTACTAAATAGTTGGTGGTTACATGTGAGTTCGTAGTTACTAAATAGTTCGTGGTTACATGTGAGCTGGTAGTTGCTAAATAGTTGGGTTTACGTGTGAATTGGTAGTTGAGTCTGCGCTTACATTTACTAATTGCATGTGTTGGTTTGCTCGCCGTTATATCTACGCTCAAAAGTGCCACATCGCAACCTTCAAGTAACATATAAATTGAACTCCGAAAGTAGTTACTTATGGAGTTCGGAGTATAATATTTGGTTGTAAACTAACTGGTATGTAGAGAATATGCAGTAGGTTAATGTGATCAGATCTGCTTGAATTTTAGTTTTAGTTGTACTTCATACAATTAAATTTCCTATATATCAGCTAAAGTCGAGTTTAGTTGTAGTATGTACAATTAAATATCCGCTAAATGAGGAATCTTCGCTCTTTTGTAATAAATAACTGTAGAGAATGCAACTAAAGCTTACAATTAGGACAAAACATCGAGATAGTTGCACAAACTACAACTATACGCAGTTAGCCAGTGGTCGGCGGTTTGGTTGCGGCTAATTTGGACTTGGCTGCGGCTAGTTGTGGTTTGCTGCCAGACATATAATTTGGTTTTATATTTTATTTTTCAGGAGGATGAACAAATGAGCTTTCCAATTACACGTCACCGCCGTTTGCGCGGTTCTGCTGGAATTCGTGGCATGGTGCGGGAGACGATACTGAATGTGCTGGATATGGTACAGCCTATTTTTGTGACTTATGGAACAGGTGTGAAGAATGAGATTAGCTCGATGCCGGGCGTGTATCATTTTTCGCTGGATACGTTAAAAGCAGAAGTGGACGAGATCGCCGCACTAGGCATCCCGGCTGTATTGTTGTTCGGGATTCCTGAGACGAAGGATACTATCGGTTCTTCCGGTTTTGCAGAGGATGGAATTGTGCAAGAGGCTACTCGCTTGATCAAGCACTGGTACCCAGAGCTGTTGGTCGTTGCAGATACCTGCCTTTGTGAATTTACGGATCACGGACATTGTGGAATGGTGCATACGCATACGGTGAATGGTGTGGTACATGGCGATGTTATCAACGATGCTTCGCTGGAGCTTTTGACTCGTACGGCGGTATCCCAAGCAAAAGCTGGAGCAGATATTATCGCCCCTTCCAACATGATGGATGGATTCGTTCACGCGATTCGTGCGGGACTTGATGAGAACGGTTTTGAGCATGTGCCGATTATGTCGTATTCGGTCAAATATGCTTCGGCATTTTATGGCCCTTTCCGCGAAGCAGCGGATTCAGCGCCACAATTCGGGAATCGCAAAACGTATCAAATGGACCCTGCCAATCTGCGCGAAGCGCTCCGTGAAGCAGAATCCGATGTGTTGGAAGGCGCGGATATGTTAATGGTGAAGCCAGCCCTGGCTTACCTAGATGTGATTCGTACGATTCGTGATCAGTTTGATCTTCCTTTGGTGGCTTATAATGTGAGTGGAGAATATTCCATGGTAAAAGCAGCGGCATTACAAGGCTGGATCGACGAGCAAGCCGTTGTGCTGGAAATGCTGACGGGCATGAAACGCGCTGGTGCGGACATTATTATTACTTATTTTGCAAAAGATGCAGCCCGCTGGCTGCGAGGCTAATCTTCATCACACCAACATCGCGGCAGCTAATATATGTTTGTACAAGCTTGTGTAACCAAGAAGAGAATAGGAGTGAAGATACATGAGTAATGTGCCAATGGCGCGTAAAGAGGAAGCGTCCCGGAAGGCTTTTGATGAAGCAAAACAATATATTCCCGGCGGGGTGAACAGCCCTGTACGGGCGTTTAAATCCGTAGGTCTGACTCCGATTTATGTGGATCATGGGATCGGTTCGCGTATTTTTGATATCGACGGCAACAGCTTTATCGACTATGTGCTCTCATGGGGACCACTGATTATGGGTCATGCGCATCCTGAGGTTGTGAAGGCATTGCAGGAGACGGCGGTAAAAGGGACAAGCTTTGGCGCCCCAACTCTACTCGAAACGGAAATGGCAAAAACCGTTGTTGAACGTGTGGCATCTGTAGATATCGTGCGCATGGTTAACTCCGGAACGGAAGCTACGATGAGCGCGATTCGTTTGGCACGTGGTTACACTGGACGCAGCAAGATCTTGAAGTTCGAAGGCTCCTACCACGGTCACGCGGATAGTTTGCTTATTAAGGCTGGCTCTGGTGTAGCTACATTGGGATTGCCGGATAGCCCGGGTGTCCCAGAAGGCGTTGCAATGAATACTATTACGGTTCCTTACAATGATTTGGAGTCCACTCAGATTGCTTTCGAACGTTTTGGCAATGAGATTGCGGCAGTGATCGTAGAGCCGATTGCCGGCAACATGGGCGTTGTTCCACCGCTTCCAGGCTTCCTGGAAGGGCTGCGTAAATTAACTTCTGACAATGGTTCGCTGCTTATTTTTGATGAGGTTATGACAGGCTTCCGTGTTAATCGCGGCTGTGCTCAAGGCTTGTTCGGGATTACTCCGGATATTACTTGTTTTGGCAAAGTTATCGGCGGCGGACTTCCAGTGGGTGCTTATGGCGGCATAAGAGAGATCATGGAGCAAATCGCTCCTACTGGACCGATTTATCAGGCGGGCACACTTAGTGGTAATCCATTAGCGATGGCAGCCGGATATACTACGCTCAAGCTGTTGACACCGGAAGTATATGACCGACTGGAACAGTTGGGTGCACGTCTGGAAGCGGGTTTGAGAAAGAATTCAATCGAGACTGGCATTCCGCTCACGATCAACCGGGTAGGATCAATGGTTTGCCCATTCTTCACTGAAGGACCTGTAATCAATTTTGAAACGGCTAAGACGAGTGACACGGATCTTTTCCGTCGTTATTTTGGTCATATGGTGAGCCAAGGCATCAGTGTGCCACCTTCACAGTTTGAGGGGATGTTCGTATCGGCTGCACATAGTGAGCAGGATATTGATGATACCATTGAGGGCCATTATAATGCCCTGAAGGCCCTTTGAGCATCGGAGCCGGAGAAACAACCGGTGGTGGCGCTTGGACTCGGCGTGGAGAATGGCTGGAGGTAACACCCGGCAAAATCATTACTGGAGCTGAGGATACGCAGGCGACGATTGATAAGTGGCTGCTAGAAACTGTGGGCATGCCCGAGAAACTTCATCTGCGGTTACGCCGCGAGGGAGGCATTCAGTGGAAAGGTGACCGGCTTCGGCTGGCACTTTTTCCCGATCGTGAAGCGGGGATTGAACCGATATGGGAAGAGCTTAAGGTGCTGTACGAGGATGATTTTTGCCTGGTAGCTCATAAACCAGCTGGGATGGCGGTTCATCCAGATGGCAGTGGAACAGGTGTAACTCTGGATCACCTCGTAGCTGCGCATTATATCACTTCCGGCGAGAGTGTGGCTGTGCGCCATATTCACCGCTTGGACAAAGATACAACGGGTCCGGTGATGTATGCGAAAAATGAGTTCGCACAGTTAGTTCTGGACGAGAATATGCGTGAAAAAAGCATCTCACGGCACTACGCCGCGATCGTCGAAGGCACAGTGCCGCCTGTACTTAAGGTGATCGATGCCCCGATTGGGCGCGATCGGCATCACGCTGCGCGCAGACGCGTCTCGCCCGGCGGACAATCTGCCGTGACGCGAATCATCGAGCGCGAGGCACTGCATGGCGGAAGCCTGGTGCATGTGCAGCTGGAGACCGGGCGGACGCATCAGATTCGCGTCCATCTCAGCCATATGGGTCATCCCTTGTATGGGGATGAACTATATGGCGGCCCGGTTTGGGCTTCCAGCGCTGCCGGCCGCCATGCCCTGCATGGTGAGTCGTTGTCCTTCCGCCATCCTTGGAGCGGAGAACAGCTGGAAGTCAGCGATCCGTGGCCGGAGGATATGCTGCAGCTGCGAGAGCTGCTGTCTGAAGCACCCTGACGGATACGTAAGCAACTAAAGAACAGTAGAATCAGCAAAAGCTGGTTCTGCTGTTCTTTTTCTATTTTTTTCAGAAAAAAAACATCTATCCATGTCTTATTAATAAAAGCAGCATATAATACTTTGTTCTTACGAAGTAGTGCATCTATCAGCAGGCTGAAGGTTTGATGAGCTCTTAAATTCATGAAATTTATTAGCATCCTGTCCGGTTAGTACTACCAAAGTTGTCATGCCTCTCTGTTTGAAGCATATACATGTGGGGAGTAACATTTTGGGCTTATGCTCTGGGCCTGTCTCAGGGTTAGATTATGCCAAGAAGGAGGACATATCCCGTGTTTGATCAGTCCCACGGCTTGCGGTTTGATATTTACGAACGCATTCACCTTTCGGAAGAGCTTCCGGGAATAGCTGAGCTGGAGGAGGTTGAACTACTTCCGGAAATTCAGGTGATTCAGCGGGAGGATCGGGCCGAGTTATATGGTCAGCTGTTGCTTACCGGGCTTTACCGGAGTGAAGATGACCGAACACAACGTCTGGAGCATGCCATTCCCGTCGAAATCACTGTTCCGCTTACACGCGTCAGCTCGATTGAAGATATTGGGGTGGAGATCGAGAATTTTGATATTGATCTGCTCACGATGCGCACTGTGAATATAACAGGCGTACTATCGCTGCGGGGGATCGGTAGTACGGATCCTCAACCTCAACCGGCCTGGCAGCAAGAGGAGTATACAGTCGCCTATTCTCCTGTTAATGATGACAGGGTGATAGAAGCAACTGCTGAGCACCAAGAACACGAAAATGATACCCTTTATGAAAATTCACAGTGGACCTTTGGTGAAGATGCATCACAGGTTGCTGTAGAAGAACATGAACAGGCCGATGCGGCTGAGGACGCACAGGAGTTACTAGTCTCAAGCGGAGCGGCTCATACGTCCCCTGTAGTCAATTTCTCATCCGCTCAGGAGAAGGACAAGGGCGCAAAAGCCCGGACACATAGTCTAGAGTCACAAGCAGAGGATGCCAAAGCGGGTTTATCCGATTACTGGTTTAAAGCCGAGCCACAGATCAAGGAAGCTGAAGTGTCCCAGCTGAATCAAGCAAGTTATGTGAGCGAAGAGAAGCAGCAGCCGGAAGAGGAATATTCTTTTGCTTCTAGAGAGACCGTTGTTCCAACGGCTAGTGCAGAAGCGAATCAAGATATACCTGTATTTGCTTCTGAGAGTGAGGCTAATCATGAGCTTCATGAACAGGATGAGAATGCTGAACCCATCCATGAGAATGTGAACGAAGTTTTTGTTTCACAAGAGAGTGTGGCTTCTCATGAGGAGAAACAAGATCTTAAGATCGCCTTGGGCAGTAAAAAAGAAGCAGAGGTTCCGGAAAAAGAACATCTCACCTTCTCCTCTTTACTAAGCTCCAGTCGTGTCCGTAAAGAGCAGGAAGCTCTGCAGTCGGAAGGAAACACATCTGCAGCAGTGGACGTTCCAGAGGTTGGTAATAATACGGAATGGAAGAGCAGATTCATTGCCAGCGCGGACGGAGCTAACATGTTCCGCAAAGTTCGGCTGTGTATTGTACAGCGTGAAGAAACACTGGATACCATTGCAGAGAAGTATCAGCTAAGTGCGCGGGAGCTGGTGATGTATAATCGCTTGTCCGGGCAGAGTGTAGAGGAAGGCCAAGTGTTGTACATCCCATAATCGAATCGTGATGCGTACACAAATGAATAGGTGAATCCCGATCAGGTATTAGGGTCGGGATTTTTGCTGTTTCATTGTTGGAATGAATGCTTCAGAAGAAATAAGTCGAAATTCAGCCTAAAGTCCCGCTGCAAAGGCGTATCCAGGTTGACTAGGGGGGGCTCAAAATGTATTATGGAGTAAGCAATATCTAAGTAAAGACTGGGAACGGGAAGAGTAGGCGGTCAGCCCTTCAGAGAGCGGAATTGCAAGTGCTGTGACATTCCGTAGGAAACAGCCCCCGAAGTCGCCCCGGAGTCGCCCTTCTGAGCTTATCTTCATATCTATGAAGGATAAGTTAGGTTGTGGCCGGTAGCAGCCGTTATCTGTACGAGTGTCGCGCTAAGCTTCTGAATCCGTTGGGTAAGAAGTGTAGTTTTATTTTTCATTGGCGCGAAACAAAGGTGGTACCGCGAAAGAATGACCTTTCGTCCTTTGAGACGAGGGGTCTTTTTGTTTTTTTCAGAGACCTGTGCGCTCTATACAGCAACTTTATTAACAACTATAAGCAACTACAAGTAAACTAGTGGAGGTATCAGAGAATGGCTGACCAAAACCATCTAACAGCGGCAGATGCTGCCGCTACGAATGAATCTAAAAACGAGATGCCAACAACGTATGATCCGAAGGCAGCAGAACAGAAATGGTATTCCTACTGGACAGAGGGCGGATATTTCCGTGCAGGCCAGCGTCCGGATGCTCAAGCCTATAGCATTGTGATCCCGCCGCCAAACGTAACAGGAATGCTGCACATCGGGCATGCGCTCGATTTCACATTACAGGATATCCTGATTCGTACCAAACGGATGCAGGGCTTCGATACGCTTTGGTTGCCAGGTACGGACCACGCAGGTATTGCAACACAAACGAAGGTAGAGCAGAAGCTGCGCGAGCAGGGGATTTCTAGACATGACCTCGGACGTGAGAAGTTCCTGGAGCAGGTGTGGGATTGGAAAGACAAATACGCAAACACCATTCATGAGCAGTGGGCTAAAATGGGACTTTCCCTTGACTACTCCCGCGAGCGTTTTACCCTCGATGAGGGTTTGTCGAAGGGAGTTCGCGAGGTATTTGTTAAGCTTTATAATAAAGGCTTGATCTACCGCGGTAAACGTATCATCAACTGGGACCCGGCGGCTCGTACGGCGTTGTCGGATATCGAGGTTGAATATAAGGAAGTTAACGGTCATCTGTACCATCTGCGTTACCCACTTAAAGATGGCAGCGGACATATCACTGTAGCGACCACACGTCCGGAGACGATGTTGGGTGATACGGCAGTTGCTGTTCATCCTGAGGATGATCGTTATAAAGATCTGATTGGCAAAACGCTGATCCTGCCGATTATCGGCCGGGAGATTCCAATTATCGCTGACGAGTATGTAGATAAAGAGTTTGGCAGCGGTGCAGTTAAGATCACGCCAGCTCATGATCCAAATGACTTCGAGGTAGGTCAACGTCATAATCTGCCGCAGATCAACGTAATGGATGAGAGCGGCACAATGAACGAAGAAGCAGGACCTTACCAAGGTCAAGACCGGAGTGAATGCCGTAAGGCCATCACGGCGGATCTGAAGGAGCAAGGCGTTCTGATCTCTATTGAAGATCATGTGCATCAAGTTGGACACAGTGAACGTTCAGGAGCGGTTGTTGAGCCGTACCTGTCCACACAATGGTTCGTGAAGATGCAGCCGCTCGCCGAAGCTGCCATCAATGCACAGAAGGATGGTAATGGGGTTAACTTTGTACCTGAACGGTTCGAAAGAACCTACCTGAACTGGATTGAAAACGTACGCGACTGGTGTATTTCCCGTCAGCTTTGGTGGGGACATCGTATTCCGGCTTGGTATTCTGAATCTACCGGTGAGCTGGTTGTGGCGAATGATGAGGAAGAAGCGCGCCGGATCAGCGGCCTAACCGACTTGAAACAGGACGAGGATGTTCTGGATACTTGGTTTAGCTCCAACCTCTGGCCGTTTGCAACCCTAGGCTGGCCGAATGAAGACAGCGCAGATTTCAAACGTTACTATCCGAACGATGTGCTCGTAACGGGCTACGATATTATTTATTTCTGGGTAGCGCGGATGATCTTCTCGGCACTGGAATTCACGGGAGAGAAACCATTCTCCGACGTATTGATGCATGGTTTGGTACGGGATGCTGAAGGACAAAAAATGTCCAAATCACTCGGCAACGGCGTAGATCCGCTTGAGGTTATCGAGAAGTACGGGGCAGATGCTATGCGTTATATGATTTCTACCGGCAGCACAGCGGGTCAGGATTTACGATTCCGTTGGGAAAAGGTAGAGCAGGCGCGTAATTTCGCTAATAAGATCTGGAATGCGTCACGCTTCGCCCTTATGAATCTTGAAGGAGTTAGCTTCGAGAATATTGACATTACTGGTGAGCTAAGTACGGCTGACCGTTGGATTTTGCACCGCCTGAACGAAACTTCTCGTGAAATTACGCGTCTAATTGACTCGTACGAGTTCGGCGAGACCGGCCGCCAGCTGTACAACTTCATTTGGGACGATTTGTGTGACTGGTATATTGAGTTCGCGAAGCTGTCGCTTTACGGAACGGATGCCGCAGCCAAAGCGAAGACACAGTCCGTACTTGCTTATGTACTCGACCGCACGATGCGCTTGATTCATCCGTTTATGCCGTTTATTTCGGAGGAAATCTGGCAGCATCTGCCGCATGAAGGAGAGACAATTACTCTGGCTGCATGGCCTGAGTATGATGCTGCTCTGGAGAACCCGCAAGCGGTAGCGGAAATGAACCTGCTGATGGATGTAATCCGGGCAGTTCGTAATATCCGTGCTGAAGTGAACGTACCGATGAGCAAGAAGGTTGAATTGATTATTAAAGCGAGCAATGAAGAAACGCTGAGCATCATTACTCGTAACGACAACTACATTGGACGTTTCTGCAATACCTCTTCTTTCGAAGCTGGTCTGAATCCGGAAACGCCAGACAAGGTAATGTCCGCTGTAGTAACGGGAGCGGAACTGCTTCTGCCTTTGTCGGGGCTGATTGATATTGAACAAGAAATCGCTCGTCTGGAAAAAGAAGTGCAGACGCTGAACAGCGAAGTAGAACGCGTAGAGAAAAAGTTGAGCAATCAGGGCTTCGTAGCCAAAGCTCCCGCAAAAGTTATCGAAGAGGAGCAGGCGAAGCAGGCGGATTACTCCGCCAAACGTGAGAAAGTACTTGCCCGCATAGCAGAGCTGAGAGGATAAGAGACATGGATGACCTAAATCGGGGCGGGAGCACCGCCCCTCTTGCGACATATACCGAAGCGGTTAACTGGATCAAGGGCCTGATTCCGTTTGGAATCCGGCCAGGTTTAGACAGAATTGAGATGTTGATGGACAAGCTGGGAAACCCGCACCGTCGGCTGAAATTTATTCATGTGGCGGGTACGAACGGCAAAGGCTCTACCTGTGCCTTTTTGACAAGCGCACTTTTGCAAAGCGGCTATTCCGTCGGCACCTTCACGTCTCCGTATATTACGAAGTTCACGAACAGGTTCCAATATAATAATACGGACATTCCTGAAGAAACTCTTCTTGAGCTAGTGAATACCCTTCGTCCTTTGGTAGATGAGATTGCAGAAACGGAATTTGGCTCACCAACGATGTTTGAGGTAACTACAGCTGTGGCTATTCTATTTTTTGCGGGTGTTTCTTGTCCGGATGTTGTCGTATGGGAGACTGGGCTTGGGGGAAGGCTGGATGTAACGAACATCGTTACTCCGATCGTGTCGGTGATTACAAATGTTGGCCATGACCATATGGATATTTTGGGAGATACGCTTGAGAAGGTTGCAATGGAGAAAGCCGGAATTATCAAACCCGGTGTACCCGTTGTTAGCTGCGTAAATCAACCGGAAGTCGTGGCTGTACTCAAGGAGAAAGCGGCGGCTTGCCGCTCTACTCTTTATCTTGCCGGAGAAGATTTTAGCTATGAAGCTACTGGAATCCATGCGGATGTGCAGACTTTTAACTTTAAGGGTCCCTTCCGTTCGCTTGAACTTGGGATTGTGATGAAAGGCGAACACCAGATTAGCAATGCGGCGGGAGCCATGATGGTTCTTGAAGTTTTGCGCCAGTATATGGCGTTCATGCTAGAGGATGAAGATGTTCTGGAAGGATTGCGTCATGCATTTTGGGCTGGAAGGCTGGAAGAGGTAAGTAAATCTCCGAGGATCGTACTGGATGGAGCACATAATCCGGAAGGCGCGGAGAGCCTTGCCAAAAGCCTGCCACAGCTCTATAAATACGGTAAATTAAATTTACTTATGGGAATGATGGCAAATAAGCATCATGAATCCTACTTTAAGCATATACTGCCTATAGTGGATACGCTCATCCTGACCGAACCGGATTTCCAGAACAAAATGGACGCGGAGCATCTGCAGGTTATCGCAGAAAGTCTGCGGGATAAATATGCCAAGGAAAACTTGGTAATCATAGTAGAACATAATTGGGGAAAAGCGCTGCAACAACTGAAGTCGATTACAGCGGAGGATGACCTTGCCGTCGTATCTGGTACGCTGTATTTGATTTCTGACGTGCGCGGTACACTTTTGCAGCAACCCGATACTGAAAAAGGCTGGTGACGACTGTTGGATACTACTGAACGTGTGCATTTTATAGGGATCGGCGGCTACGGTATGAGCGCGATTGCCCGAGTAATGCTAGAAATGGGATATACGGTTACGGGCTCCGATGTGGCTGCCCAAGAATTGACGGATAAATTGATTGCTAAAGGTGCCAAGATTTATATTGGGCATACAGCAGAACAAGTAAAAGGTGCGGATCTGGTCGTGTACTCTACGGCTTTGTCCAGCGATAATGTGGAATGGGTGGAAGCAGAGCGTCTTAAGATTCCAATTCTGCACCGCTCACAAATGCTGGCTCGTTTATTGAACGAACGTAAAGGGGTAGCCGTTGCCGGAGCGCATGGTAAAACAACTACCTCCTCCATGATCGCGCTTGTAATGGAAGAGTGTGAAGTTGATCCTACGTATATTATCGGCGGAGAGATTATGAATGTCGGTACGAATGCAAAGGCAGGACAAGGCGATTATGTAGTGGCGGAAGCGGATGAGAGCGATGGCTCTTTCTTGCACTATCATCCTTGGCTTGGAATTGTCACGAATGTGGAAGCAGATCACTTGGAAAATTACGGCGGAGATTTTAACCGTCTCAAGGCTGCTTACGTACAGTTTATGAACCAGACACGTGAAGACGGCACTGCGATTGTGTGTGCAGATGACGAGAACGTGATTTCTTTATTGCCTGAAGTGTCAGGTAAGGTGATTACTTACGGCATCAAGTCGAAGACAGCAGATTATATTGCAACAGACATCGTTCTTGGCGACCGTCAGGTTTCGTATACGATGAACCATAATGGCGTAGTATTGGGACAAATTGAACTGTCCGTGCCAGGTCAGTACAATCTGTATAACTCAATGGCTGCGGTTATCGCTTGTTTGAAATCAGGAATCTCTTTTGAGAAAATCGCTGAAGCGATTGTGAAATTCCATGGTGCGAAGCGCCGTTTTCAAGTACTCGGAGAAGTCGATGATATTCTGGTCATCGATGATTATGCGCATCACCCAACTGAAATTCAGGCGACAATCAGTGCTGCTAAGGCAACGGGGAAACGGATTATTGCCGTATTCCAGCCTCAGCGGTATACACGTACGTTCTTCCTGCTAGATGCCTTCAGCCGCGCCTTTAGCGAAGCAGATGAGGTGATCATCACCGACATCTACTCTCCCGCAGGTGAGAAGCAGATTGAGGGGGTTACTTCTGCGAAGCTGGTTGAGCTTATTGTGCAGAACAGTAACGCCGGTGCAAGACATCTGCCAACCAAAGAAGATGTGCTTGCTGATCTGAAACCTCGTATTGCCCCAGGTGACCTGGTGATTACGATGGGCGCAGGCGATATCTGGAAGGTTGGATACGCATTGGCGGACGGCTTGAAGAAGCGTTAATACAAACACAGGCCTACACGAGAATATTCATATTCTCTTGACCATAGCACTTCCCCCGAGCTCCGTGCAGGGGGAAGTGCTTTTTTGTATACTTAAGCGGTGTAGTACATTCTAAAAAATGAAATAAATAGGGTATTTGCTGAACCGGCCATTGAGTGCTATAGTGCTGTCAGTAGAGGATCAATTTTTCCGTGTAGGTGGTGACTCATGGACTCCCAGCTTGATATCAAAACGTTAGTGTATTTATTTATTTTTGGAAACCTATTTATATTGGTACTGATAACCAATTACCGGAGGAGCGCTCCTAAAGACAGGGCATCCACCTTATTCATACGCTCTAAGGCGGTGCAGCTGCTCTTCTGGTGTTCATTATTATTATGGGGCCATATTCCCCGTGCTTTATCCATTCCACTTAGCAACGCTTTGATTCTTCTAGGCTGCTGTCTGGAGATTATTGCTTTACTGCTGATGATGGGCATCCTTGGGCAGCGGATAAAGTTGTATTACATAACGCTTTCCATACTTAGTTCGATTACTTTTAGTATTGTTGCCGTCTTCTTTCATCATTCCAGCTGGCGCATAGCCTGCACCTCACTATGGTCGATACTTTTTATTGTCTATCCAGCTTACCACCTCACGGTGAACCCCAAAGGCACCCCTCTTCAGAAGATACTCGGAATATTATTTTACGCTTTTGCAGGGATTATGCTGCTCCGCGCGATTGTTGCACTGATCTGGGAGCCAGAGATGAACGTGTTCACAACTAATCTTTCGCAGTATTTATATTACCTGGGGATGTATTTATTATTGATTGTGGGAGCCGCAGGCTTTATTCTACTTTCTAACGAGCATTCCTTTGTAAAACTAAAACGAATCGCTAGCTACGATGATCTGACTGGAATCCTTAACCGTGGAGCATTTCTTCAGGAAGCTGAGGTACGGCTTGAGAAGGCAGTTGCTGAGCAGGAGTACTTTTCGTTTATGCTGCTGGATTTGGATCACTTCAAAGAAATCAATGATACATACGGCCATGATACCGGTGATGTTGTTCTGGAAGAATTCGCATTGACGATTAAGGACAACCTCGAAAACAGCGATTTATTCGGCAGGCTTGGCGGCGAGGAATTTGCAGTTATACTTTGCGGGCTTGATGAAGCTAGCTGTGACCGGAAAGCTGAAGCGTTACGAGAGGCAGTAATGAAGACGTCCACACAAAAACTCTCACAAGGATATACAGTTAGTATAGGTGTAATTACGATCATGCCGGATCAGGAGATCTGGATAAATAAGCTGTACAAGCTGAGCGATAAAGCGTTATACCAAGCCAAACAAGAAGGAAGAAACCGAGTGGTCAGATACAATTATATTTATTGAGCTTAGAGAATACAGGGGGTGAAATTCACTAACATGCATCTGGATCTCAAGACACTGCTGGTCTGCCTCTTTATGTGGCAATCATTCACGGTATTGCTTATTGTTGTCTATCGTTTGCGTTACGCGCAGGAACGGACTTCAACCTTGTTTGTCACGGCAAAATATTTGCAGCTGGCAGCTTTAATTCTCCTTTTGCTGAACGATTTCACAGACTCGCGACTTCCCATTCCAATCAGTATGCTGCTTGCTTTAGCTGGAGGTACGCTGGAAAGCTTAGCGCTTCTGATGCTTCTCAGGGTTTTTGGGAGCTGGGTTGAACGATATTATACGATCCTGTTCGGAGTGTCCATTGTCGTTGTAGTCCTACTGCATTTAATTATGCCAGATGAGCGGTTCGTTATGGCTGCAACTTGTCTATTTGGGATTATGATCATAGCTTTACCTGCTTACATATTAGCTGTGAAGATTAGAGAGACCTCTCTCCAGCAAACCATGGGATTGTTGTACGGTGTTGTAATTTTAACGCTGGTTGGCAAGGGACTTGAACCGTTTTATTCGATGTTAGGACTGAATGCACTGACCTCTCACTGGCTGCAGATATTTTTTTATCTGGGGATTTATTTGCTTATGTTTTTAGGAACTGCGGGAATCATGCTGCTATATAGAGAGGATTCCTTTACAGAATTGGAGCGGGTGGCCACTTATGATGTGCTGACAGGTATTTTGAATCGCAGATCCTTTGTTCAGCGTGTCCGACCTTTAATAGCTGCCTCAGCGATGAAGAAGCTGCCATATTCTTTTTTACTGCTGGATGTTGATCACTTTAAACGTATAAACGATACCTACGGCCACAATACCGGCGACCACGTTCTGAAGGATCTGGCTCATAAAATAAAACAGCAGCTTGGCAATGGCGATCTGTTCGGAAGATTCGGCGGTGAGGAGTTCACTGTGCTGCTGCATAGAGCCGATGAACAAAACAGTGATATGATTGCAGAGCGGATGCGCACAGCGGTTACAGGGGCGATCATTCATGGTGTACCTCTGCCTTACACAATAAGTATTGGAGTCATCACGGTGGATTCAGGTGAACGATACTCATTGAGCACTCTTTACAAACTTAGTGACATTGCATTGTATCAGGCTAAGAAAAAGGGCCGGAACTGTGTAGTTAGAAGCTACGACAACTAAAGTGTCTTCCTTTCGACATTATACGAGGGAGACGCTTTTTTTGTATGCAAAGAGGATTAGTACATAATACCTAACGATTACAACTTCTATTAATAGAGCAATTCATGATTATGTATGTCGTGAAAAAAGGGGGGTTAGTCTGTTTTTTAGAAAAAGCGGCGGTTTATAAGGGGAAATTGTAATAGAATTCTGAGGAACCAGAAAAAAACTTAAAAAAATTTAGACTTCCCCTATAAATCGACAAAACTTTTAAGTGAAATGAGTTACTATTGAACTGCATCTAAAGTTTCAGTTGGTAGATGGGGGTTTTTATTACAAAATACAAGGAGCCAGAGTCATGCGAGAAAGAATGCTGTTCCTATCAGCCCAGAATCAAAGCGCAGAGGATCTAGAAGGAGAAATGAGAACAGGGAGTATTCTCGAGATTTTGCTTGGAAAATTTGATATAGATTTGCTGACGTACGGAAGTGCCAACCAAACCGTGTCTATAAATGAGCGGACGGCACTTACGGTTCATAACATTAACGAAGATTATACGACCTGGAGGCCAATGTTGCGCCCCTTACATAAACTGCGGAATTTCTCAAATTTAAGTCATATAGATAAAGATATGAAAAACACTATTTTGGAGCTTTGCCGTTCCAATAATTATAAGCATGTATTTATATCGCATGTCCTACTGGGAAAATGTATTGATATGGTGAGGAACTTGCTTCCAGAAGCCAGTGTGATCACAGATACCTATAGTTTTGCAAACGGAAGCGGAGGATCTTCCGGAGAGACAGGGAAGTTAAGCAGGAAGAATCCTTATAATAAACTCAATGCTGCATGGGATCGTAGGAATAAACGGCGATTAATGAATAAAACGGGTCTGCTTTTAGCAACCTCGGAATGGGATGCACTAGCGTTCAAATCTCTATCATTTGCAGATGCCCGTAAGGTTCATGTTGTCCCCCATTTCATCAAGATGAATGAGTATGAGACTTTTGCAGAGCCTGTGACTAAAGAAAATTCAATTGTGCTGCACTGGAATATGAATATGAGACTGGGAATAGATGCAGCCCGAGTATTCTTTAAAAAAACCTATCCCATGATTAAGGAGCAAGTGCCAGATATCAAAAGTTATATTATCAGCTCAGAGGTTCACCCGGAGGTCATGACTTTGATTAAGGAAGATGAATCGGTCATAGTCACTGGACCAGTAAATTCCTCTACTGAATACATACGACGGTCTAAAGCTGTTCTGGTGCCTATCCTTGAAGGCTGCGAAGTTTCTAGAAATATACTGGAATCCTGGGCGCTTAAAACGCCGGTGGTTACTAGCTCTATCATGTGTGAGAAGCTGAATTGTGAGCATAACCGAAATATTTTGCTGGCTAATACCTCGGTTGAGGTTGTTGGAAGTGTATTGAATTTACTGAAAAATCCTGAGCTTGGCGCTATTATTGCGGATCGTGCGCATGAGACTTTATTAAAGAATTATGAAATGAATCATGTTAAGAGTAAGATTCTTAGTCTTGTATAGAAGGTTGTCTGACAAGATGCTTGCTGCTCTGGACAACAAATAACCCGCGAGGACCATTAAAAGTCCTACGCGGGTTATTTGTTGACAGGATTTTAGAGCAAGTTGCGGCGCAGTTCTTCTGGTGATTTCGGAGACAACGTTCCAAGTGGAATATCGAATACAGTACGCGCTCCGCTTTGACCTTCTTGACTCATACGCTGAGCAGCTCTGGCATAAGCCACAAGCACACTAGCCGTAAATTCAGGATTGCTCTCCAGCTTCAGGCCGAATTCAACGATTTGTTTCGTGCCTTCTCCTGTTACACCACTGCGAATAACAAACCCGCCGTGCGGAATACCGCTATGCTGAGCTGCTAGTTCTTCTTCAGTGATGAAAGTAACCGTAGTATCATAATCTGCAAAATAGTTCGGCATATTCACGATTTCTTCGCGAATGCGCTCTTGATCTGCACCTGCCTCAGCTACTACAAAACACTCTCTAAGATGTTTTTCACGAGTAGTAAGTTCTGGTGTTTCACCCGCACGGATAGCCTCGATAACCTCTTGTACTGGAACCGTATATTGTACGCCGCCTTTAACGCCTTCTACTCTGCGAATGGCATCGGAGTGACCTTGGCTGACGCCTTTACCCCAGAAAGTATATTCTTTACCTTGTGGAAGAATAGCTTCAGCTAGCAGACGGTTCATGGAGAACAGGCCTGGATCCCAGCCCGTAGAAATTACGCTGAGTGTTCCGCCTTGTTTAGCTGCGGCATCAACGGTCGCAAAGAACTCAGGGATTTTGGCATGAGTGTCAAAGCTGTCCACGGTATTAAACATCCGGGCAATAGCTGGTGTCTGTTCTGGCAGGTCGGTAGCCGATCCTCCGCACAGAATCATAACATCCACTTTTCCCTTATATTGTTCGACGGCAGAGATATGCTCGAATTTCACACCGGTTTCACCGGCTTCCAGTTGTCCAGGCTCTCTGCGCGTAAAGATCGCAACCAGCTCGATATCTTCACTTTGGTTAATAGCCTTACGTACACCTTTTCCTAAATTACCGTAGCCCACAATTGCTGCTTGAATTTTTTGTTTCAGAAAAAGCCCTCCTAAACTGTAATGAACTAAAATCCTATTTCTAGCTTAACTAGTATAGTGCACACTTTTAGCTCTTTTTATATAGTATATAAAAGTTACATGTAATGTAAACTGAATCCGTATAACTTTCATTATTCATTTGGCTATAAAAATAGCATATCTCTCTATTGTCTATCATATATTTCCATATAGATTAGATGAGGTGAGGTGTTACTGTTGAATAACGGAAGAATGACATTCCGATTTGACGTGAATAAGGACGAGTCTAAGCCAAAACCGCAGGTAGTGGAGCGCTGGTCCAGTGGCGGACTGGGCACAGCTGAAGAATATACAGAGGAGTTGCGCAAGGAGGTCGGTCCAGCACAGCAGCATACTTGGGTGCATGAACCTGATTTACGCTCTACGCGTGAGGCACCACCGGAGGATGCTTACGACTACTACTCAGGAACTGTAGATCCACGCCAGCAAGAATGGGACGAACAGGATAGAGATTTCAGAAATACGCAGCAATCGTATCTGCTTTCAGATTTGGTACTGGATGACAGAGATAAATCAGCAGAGGTTTACACGGGAGGTTATGGGGGCTCATACCATACTCGTCGCCCATCGTATTGGTGGAAATTATCCCTGTCTGTGGTGGGGGCGATCGGCACGGGTCTACTATTAGGATATGCGGCACTTTCCTTTTTTTATGGAGGAAACATGGACAGTAGTTCAGGAACCGGGATAACAGATACGTTGGCTACTTCAGGGCAGACTTCCGGAGCTAATGATCCAGCAGGTGTAGGAACCTCGGGATTGCCGGTTACGGGCACAGCTGATACCGGCAAAAACACTATTCCTGTTCAAGTGGCTGCGCAAAGCTACTACCTGCTGCAGTATGGCGTATTCAGTACGCCGGCAGGCGCGGAACAAGCTAGACAAGAGCTGTTGGACGCTGGCTTGGCTGCGGGCTTGGACCCTGCTGACGGAAATCGTGTATATGCCGGAATGTCCTCTGACCGTGAACAAGCTAAGCTGCTCAGCAGTGGTCTGAAGAATCAAGGGATTGAGCTTTATGTAAGAGAGGTGGAGCTTCCCGGAGTGGAACGATTAGGATTTGCCGGAAATGCGGAGGCTGTGAATAGTTATTTTGCGGTGAGCGGACAGCTGCTCAGTGAACTAAGCAGTCAATCCGCTTCTTTACTCAGTGGCGGACAAACGGATGCGGCAGCTAATACCTCAGCTGTGAGTGATCTTCATCTCCAATGGAGTGAAGCTGTTAAAGCTCTGGAGCAAGGCATAACGCCTGAAGCCAAAAGCATTTGCGCAGCGCTAGAGAAATCTATGAGCCAAGGAATTTCAGCACTGAGTGAATATAACAAGAACAAGGCGCAAGCCCTGCTTTGGGAAGTGCAGGAATCCATGCTGAGCTTCTTGACCAGTCAAAAACAGCTGCTGTCTGCTATGAATTGAATGCTTGGATTGCGGATTCAAAATAACAGCAAGTCTCCGGGGAATTGGGGGCTTGTTGTTTTTTTCGGAGAGGGGTATCGTTCCGCAACTTTTAGGGCAAAAGGTGGTAAACATTACCGTAGGGGATTTTACGTTTGTATTGATCACCGTTTCACCGTATAATAATTAGGGTGTCAAAAAATGGCGAGGGAAGACTGAGATGAAGAAGAAAAATGTAGGAACACTGCTGTTATTTCTAATTCTAGGCTGGCTGGCTGGAGCCTGGATCGCCAAGCTGCTGCAGCCCGTAAAGGCTCTGTCTTTTCTAACAACATCGACTGTGCTCAAATGGTCTCCGCGAGCCGATTTAGACATCATAACCTATGACATCACTATTCATTTGAAATTGTGCATGCTTAGTCTCGCCGGTATTATTACAGCTGTATGGCTGTACCGCAGACTGTAACTCTCGTTACTGAGCAAGAAGGGACGTTTACAACGTGGACAACTCACCACTCATTATTCTAGCCTCAGGTTCACCGCGTCGACGTGAGCTGTTATCCTTACTGGGTTTGCCCTTTGAGGTCATTACCAGCGAAGCTGATGAGAGCACACCGCCGGATTGGACGCCGGAGAGAATCGTGCGCAGTCTAGCTTTGCGAAAAGCAGAAGCCGTAGTAGCTGCAGCCGGAGAGCGTAACGCAGTCATTATAGGAAGCGACACAATTGTTGTATTAGATAATACTGTGCTAGGCAAACCGGTGGACAAGCTGGACAGCAAAGCGATGCTTACCAGACTTCAGGGCCGAACTCATAAGGTATACACGGGTGTAGCCTGCCTCGGACTCCCGAATGGGAAGACTATAGTGGAGCACCGTGTTACTTCCGTAACGATGAGGGCAATGACTGAAGAGGAAATTGCTGCTTATATAGCTACGGGGGAGCCTGCTGATAAGGCTGGCTCATATGCGATACAAGGGCTTGGGTCCATTTTGGTGGAACGAATTGAAGGCTGTTATTTCAATGTAGTCGGATTGCCTTTGTCGCTTCTTGGCGAAATGCTATCCGAGTTCGGCATAACTGTATTGAGCCGGTAGGAAGCCTGGGGAAAGAGGGATAGGGATGGAGTCGCAACCAATTATGCTGCGGGACCTCCCCCATGAAGAACGACCTAGAGAGCGCATGATGCATTATGGGGCGGAATCATTAAGTCAAGCGGAGTTGTTAGCCATTCTGCTGCGTACGGGAACACGCCGCGAGTCGGCTATTCATATTGCACAGCAGATGCTGGGGAAGATCGGTGGCCTGCGTGGGCTAGTTGACCTTAGCATCGAAGAACTGACCAAAATCAACGGTATCGGTCCTGCCAAGGCCGTACAACTAAAAGCAGGCATCGAACTGGGAAGGCGCCTTGCGAATTCCAGGTTCAATATGCCGGTCATTATCCGCTGTCCTGGGGACGCTGCAGAGATTCTGACTGAGCAATTGCGTTATTTGCAAAAGGAGCATTTTGTCTGTCTGTTTCTGAACACGAAGAATCATGTGATTGGACAAGAAACATTGTCCATGGGCAGCCTGAATGCTTCGATCGTTCATCCTCGTGAGGTATTCAGAGCAGCTATAAAATGCAGTAGCGCCTCTATTATATGCGCGCACAATCATCCTAGTGGTGATCCAACACCTAGTCCGGAAGATATTTCCCTAACCGCTAGATTGCTTCAGGCAGGTGAGATTATCGGAATAGATGTGCTGGACCATCTAATTATCGGAGATAGCAGTTTCGTAAGCTTGAAAGAAAAAGGACATATGTAATATAAATGTAGATTTACTTAGGAAAAGGAGAAATTAGCATGTTGGGTGGTTTCACAAAAGATTTAGGAATTGACTTGGGGACAGCGAATACGCTTGTCTACGTACGCGGTAAGGGCGTTGTTGTAAGAGAGCCTTCCGTTGTAGCGATTAACACTGATACTAAGACGATTGAAGCCGTGGGTGAATCCGCCAAAAAAATGATCGGTCGTACTCCTGGAAATATCCGTGCGATCCGTCCGATGAAAGATGGCGTTATCGCTGATTTTGATACAACGGCTACGATGATTAAATATTTTATTCGTCAAGCACAGAAACAGCGTTCTATGTTCCAGCGTCACCCTAATGTAATGGTCTGCGTGCCATCTGGCATTACTGCTGTAGAACAACGTGCGGTAGAAGATGCTACCAAACAAGCTGGCGCTCGAGAAGCTTACATTATCGAAGAGCCTTTTGCTGCTGCTATCGGTGCGGATCTGCCAGTATGGGAGCCTACAGGTAGTATGGTTGTAGATATCGGTGGAGGTACAACTGAAGTTGCTGTAATCTCGCTCGGCGGTATTGTTACTAGCCGATCAGTGCGTGTTGCAGGTGATGAAGCGGATGAGTCCATCATTCAATACATCAAACGTCAATACAATCTGATGATCGGTGAACGTACTTCGGAGCAGCTCAAAATGGATGTTGGCTCGGCCCTTCCTCTTGAAAAGGCTGAAACCATGGAAATTCGCGGCCGTGATCTCGTAACAGGTCTGCCAAAAACACTTACAATTACTTCTGATGAAATCTGTGAAGCTTTGTCTGACACAGTGAATGCTATTATTGAAGCTGTTAAAGTAACATTGGAAAAATGTCCGCCAGAGCTTGCAGCAGATATTATGGATCGTGGAATTGTTTTGACAGGTGGGGGAGCTTTGCTTCGCAACTTGGATAAGCTGCTTGCACGTGAGACGGGAATGCCGGTTATTGTTGCTGAGAATCCACTGGACTGTGTAGCTATTGGAACCGGTAAGGCACTTGAGAACATTCATTTGTTCAAGAGCCGCAGCGGATCCAGTCTTCGTTCGAAGAGATAAGATGATGTTCTACCACTTGTGTAAGTCAACCCCTGTTATGGGAGAAATACTGTTGTTAGAGGGTGTTGAAACTGTTTAAACTCTTAAGCAATAAACGTCTGTTTATTCTGTTGATTACACTGGTGCTGTTCATTGTGGTAATGGGCTTCAGCTTGGCAACAAGGAAAGGCTTGTCCTGGCCGGAGAACTTTCTCAGAGATTCGACTGGTTTCGTGCAAAAAATGTTCTACAAGCCCGCTGGATATGTAGCGGGCTTGTTTGAAGATATTGGAAATCTGAGTGATCTTGCTAAAGAAAATGAACAGCTTAAAATTATGGCTGCCCAGTATGCACGTGATAAAGCCCAGTATAATTTCGTCAAGGCAGAAAATGAATCTTTGAAGGAGAAATTGGACTTCACTAATGCCCAGAAAGAATTGTATAAATATGAATATCGTATTGCGCAGGTAGTTAGCCAGACTACAGAGCCAAGCAATAGTACGATTGTTATCGATTTGGGCTCCAAAGATGGGGTTAGACCTAATATGTCCGTGATTTCCGTCGATGGTATGGTAGGGGTTATTAGTCAGGTGAGCAATTTCACCTCCACGGTGAAGCTGATGACAATGATGGACACCAATGATCCTAATTCCCAGCCGCCTATTGCGGCAACTGCCTTAAATAAAGAGGGTAAATCCTTTGGGATGATTGAGAGTTATAATCCAGAGACGAACAGACTGCTGATGACTAAGATTCCACCGGGTGATCCTATTGCAGCGAAGGATACTATTCTGTCTTCCGGTATTGGAGGATTGTATCCAAGGGGATTGACAATAGGCACAGTTGAAAGCGTCGATGTTGGTGAATTTGGATTAACCTCCACAGCAGTGATTAAGCCTTCAGCAGAATTTCAGGACTGGAAGCAGTTGATTGTTGTGTTTACGGAGGAGCGTGCTGAATAGTGAATATGCGCAGATCAGTTCTTGTTCTGTTACTGTTCCTCTTATTTATTGTGGAGGGAACCATTTTACCTTGGCTGATTCCAGATGTTTGGCAGATGCGAATCATTCCGAATCTGGTTTTTGTAGTGTTATTGTTCGTGACTATATATCATCATCGGCATACAGCACTTATATTGGGATTATGTTTTGGAATGCTGCATGATGTCGTTTTTTACGGCAGAATTCTTGGAGCACACTCTTTTGCGATGGGATTGTCGGCTTATTTAATCGGCCTTTTATTTCAGATTCCACGTGCTCCGCTGCCCCTTATGATGACTGTGGTTCTGCTTGGAAGTCTACTTGAGGATAGTATACTATTTGGTATCTATAGTGTATTTAATCTTAATCAAGAACCTTATAGCTGGGCGATTTTGAATCACATGCTGCCGACGATGCTTTTTCATTTTGCCATCGGGCTACTCTTCTACATACCGGTTCGGCGCCAGCTTGAGCTAATCAAGAAAGAAACGAATAAGGAAGAAGCGGCTTAAAGAGCTTCTATTTTCTTTCTATACAAAGCAGGAATTTAAGGGGCCCGGCACGAATGAATGAGGATAGGGGGCCAGGCATATGACAGTAAAATCCAAGCATGTAAGGATTAAGGGCATCAAGGATGGCCTGATATTCCTGCTAGACGACAAATGTCCCTTTGAAGATCTTCTGAGCGAGCTTCGCTATAAGCTGGAGCACAGCCATCAAAATATTTTAACTGGACCGATTGTACATGTGGACATAAAGCTGGGCAATCGTACCGTAACTGAGGAAGACAAGGAAGCTGTGCTGGAGATTCTTAAGGGACAGGGAAATCTGTTGATTCGATCTATAGAGGCGCTTCCAGCGCCCGGCAGTGAGGATAATGACGCATTGTTTTTGATGAGTGGAATTCTACGTTCCGGTCAGGTGCTGCACCATAACGGAAATCTTCTATATCTGGGGGATGTGAACCCTGGGGGGACCATAACCTGTTCAGGCGATATTTATATACTAGGTTCGCTAAGAGGGATGGCGCATGCTGGAGTAGACGGGAATGAGGAAGCAATTATAGCTGCTTCTTTAATGTCTCCAACGCAGCTGCGAATTGCCGATATTATTAGTCGTCCGCCCGATGAATGGGAAACCCGAGAAAGCAGTATGGAATTTGCATATTTAACAAACGGAGCTATGCAGATCGATAAGATTCATAATTTGGTCAAATTACGTCAGGATTTAAATGTGTTTAAAGGGGTGTAGCCTCCATGGGAGAAGCGATAGTCGTAACCTCGGGCAAAGGCGGAGTTGGCAAAACAACCACAACAGCCAACATTGGAACCGCACTTGCACTGCAGGGCAAAAAAGTATGTCTCGTCGATACCGACATTGGACTGCGTAATCTGGATGTAGTTATGGGGCTTGAGAATCGTATTATTTATGATCTTGTGGATGTAGCGGAAGGACGTTGCCGCCTTAATCAAGCGCTCGTTAAAGACAAGCGCTTTGATGAATTGTATATGCTGCCTGCAGCTCAAACAAAGGATAAAACGGCTGTCTCTCCTGAACAAGTAAGAGATATCATTCTTGAACTAAAGAAGGAATATGAGTATGTTCTGATCGATTGTCCAGCAGGAATCGAGCACGGCTTCCGCAATGCGATTGCCGGTGCGGATAAAGCGATTGTGGTTACCACACCAGAGCATGCCGCTGTGCGGGATGCCGATCGTATTATCGGACTATTAGAACAGTCGAGTGTGGAATCGCCGAAATTGGTGGTAAACCGTATTCGCCCAGGTCTTGTGAAGTCTGGGGATATGCTTGATATTGAAGATATATTACAGGTGCTGAACATTGATCTTATCGGAATTGTTCCGGATGATGAACTAGTCATTAAAGCCGCAAATAACGGAGAACCTACAGTTATGAATCCCGATTCGTCAGCAGCTATTGCCTATCGCAATATTGCACGCCGAATTTTAGGGGATGCTGTACCCCTGATGCAGCTTGACCGCAAACCGGGAGCATTTAAGAAGCTTAAGAAATTTTTCGGCATGGCTTAATTTTTACTAAGCAATCCTATTATAAGAAGCATACACGGGTCCCACGAGTAGAGAAATCTATGGTGGGGCTTATTTTTTTGAATAAATATGAATGTATGGCATTTCCGGGATTTAAATGGTCTGTCTTGGAGGGGCTTGTTCTAAAGAGACTTCCGTGCTTCATAAAATGGAAGTAAAACAAGCCCGTCCGGAGGGATAAATATGGATCAGAAATCAGATATCAAGAATCGCCGCAAGGAGCGTATTCGTAGTTTATTGGAGGAACTCCCGGAAGTCTCAGCAATCTCAGGAGTTTCGGAAGTCCAAGAACTAGAAATAGCGGAGGCTCCCCCTTTATTTATTATGCCGGATAAGAGTACGAGCTTTAAGGAATGGGGAACAGGATTTAAGAATGCGGATCAATCCTCTGTAGAGCCCGATCCAGAGGTGATGTGGAAAAAGAGTCGTGGAGGCTGGGAGGATGACGGTGGTGGAGGCTCGAATTTTACTGCCGGTTTTATTCGGCGCTTTGTTGCTAGTGTTCTTGTGTTTGGAGCAGTGTGGGGGGTCTTTGCGGTACATCAGCCATGGTCGTATAAGATGCAAGCTTTTATTAGTGATGCGTTAAGCAATGACATGGATTTCACGGCTGTGAGAGTTTGGTATGAGGAGAACTTTAACGGAGCTCCAGCGTTCATTCCGATGTTTGGAGATAAAGATGAGCCTGCTCAAAAAGTGGCCGCTCATCATCAACTCACTGCCCCGATAGCTGGGAGCGTTGTCCAGCCTTTTGCATCTACGCTAAAAGGGGTGGAAATTATGCCTCAAATCGATTCAACCTTAAATGTGACGGTGAAAAGTATAGACATGGGACGTATTCTCTCCATCTCTAAAGAGCTGGAAGGGGGCATTCGAATTGCTGTTCAGCATTCAGGCGGTGTCACTGCAGAATACGGACATTTGAGCGGCACCAAGCTGGAGGTTGATGACTGGGTGCAGAGCGGGGATTCACTCGGTTGGATGATGGAGAAGGACGTATCCTCAGCTTCAACACTATTTTTCGCAGTGATGAAAGACAAGACTTATATTGATCCTACAGAAGTGGTATCGTTTGATTAGGATCTTTGGTATCGAACTGTCACTACATCCACTGTTCGTGATCATTATGTTATTCTCCGTGGTCACGGGACAATTTCTAGAGCTGCTCACCTTATTTACGATTGTCTTCATTCATGAGATGGGACATGTCGTTGCGGCTCTTTTGGCTGGTGTTACAGTTAAGTCGGTTCAGCTTCTTCCGTTTGGCGGAGTGGCTGTTATTGAAGATCATGGGCGGCTTACAGCCAGTCGTGAGATCGGAATAGCCCTTGCAGGTCCACTGCAAAATGGAATTATGATTGTAATTGCTTTGGGACTTCAACAAGCCGGTTATGGCAATCAGGAATTTCTGACCTATTTTATTCATGCCAATGCCATGATTGGACTTTTTAATCTAGTGCCAGTGCTGCCGCTTGACGGAGGTAAAGTGCTTCAGGCCACTATTAGTTTAGTGCTTCCTTATTACTACACTTTGTTATGGACTGGACGGGTGAGTGTAGCCGCAAGTGTCCTTGTGATTATATATGCGGTGCTGCCTCTTGGAGCAGGTGGAGGCCTTAGGCTGAATATGGTCATGATCGGAGCTTTTTTGCTGTATTCGAATTTTACCGACCATCGTAATTTACCGTACCGGTTTGTTGCTTTTTTGATGAATCGGGAGGCTGTTTATGAGTATCATTTGCGAACAGGAAGCGTAGCTCGTCCAATAGTTGCATTATCTGCGAAACCTTTAGATGATATATTGCGTCTATTTAAACGTAATCAATATCATTTTATCTATGTGTTAAACGGTAAAGGAAATGTTGTTGCTGTTGTGCCGGAACAGCGCTTAATATCAACCTACTTCGGAATATAGTGTATTTATGCAGAGAATGTGAAGGAATGAACGAACGAAACCAGAGGTGAAGCCATGAAACAGATGATCGTTCACTGCACGCAGCACATTACCCGAATGGCTCTTCTGGAAAACGGAAGGCTGGTGGAGTACGCGGCTGAACGCGATCAGCAGCAAGGGTTGGTCGGCAGTTATTACAAAGGCCGTGTGATTAACGTACTTCCAGGTATGCAGGCTGCTTTTGTTGATATCGGACAGAAGAAGAATGCTTTTTTATATGTTGATGATGTATTGCATCCTAATTTGGATAAACAGCCTGATGTGAAGCCCTCTATCGAGACGCTTTTGCAGCCGGGACAGGATATTGTTGTTCAAGTCCGGAAAGAGCCAAGCGGCGGAAAAGGCGCGCGTGTAACGACTCATTATACGTTGCCCGGGCGCTGGATGGTGTACATGCCCTTTGCAGAATACGTCGGTGTCTCCAAAAAAATAAGCCGGGAGGCAGAGCGCAGCCGTCTCAAAGGAATCGGAGAACGTCTGCGAATGAAAGAAGAAGGGCTTATCATGCGGACGGTTTCTCAGGACGAGCCACATGAAGCTGTGGAGGGCGATCTTTCCTTTCTGCGTGCCCAATGGGAGAATATTACACGTAAAGCACAAACGGTAGAGGCTCCGGCTTTACTACATCGTGATCTTAGTATTGTCCAACGCTTTATAAGAGATGCCTTTAATCCGCAACGGGATCAGTTGATTATTGATTCATCTGCCGCAGCTAGAGAAGCAACAGCCTTTCTGGACGACATGGCTCCTGAAGGGTACAAGCCAGTCTGTCTTTATAATGGAGCGGAGTCTATTTTCGCTGCTTATGGTATTCAGGATCAATTGCTTAAGAGCTTCAGCCGCAAAATCACGCTGGAGGGTGGAGCAACAATGATCTGGGATGAGACAGAGGCGTTAACCGTAATTGATGTCAACACCGCTCAATACATTGGCGGAGCATCGCTTGAAGAAACGGTTACCAATACGAATTTGCTCGCAGCTGAGGAGATCGGTCGTTTGATCCGGTTACGCGATACTGGTGGAATCATTATTGTCGATTTTATTGATATGGAACAAGAGCTTCACCGCAAGATGGTCACAGAGCGATTAGAGAAAGTGATCTGCAAGGATCGCACCAAAACACATATTTTGGGGTGGACAAGACTCGGGCTGCTCGAGATGACCAGAAAGAAGGCAAGGCATGATTCAGCCAGCTTTGCACCTGTGATTTGCCAGTGTTGCGGGGGAACCGGAAAAGTTGGAGAATGGCTGGAATGAGTTGACGATAAGTCATAAGTATGATACTATCTTCAAGTATGTGTTTGATGCAGTTGATCCTGCACATGCTGTAACCGCTCCGATCGGGTACATAAGTGCAGTTCCTACGGGAATTCTGCCACCTAGACTAGGCGAGTCTGAGACATGAGGAGGTGCAAGTAAAATGTATGCAATTATCGAAACTGGTGGTAAACAATACAAAGTCCAAGAGGGCGACGTTTTGTTCATTGAAAAGTTGGAAGCTGAAGACGGCGCAAGTGTAACTTTTGACCGTGTATTGGCTGTTTCTAACGATGGTGGTCTGACTGCAGGAACTCCGCTAGTAAGCGGCGCGTCTGTAACAGCTAAAGTCGAGAAACATGGTAAAGGCGCTAAGGTTGTAGTTTACAAATACAAACCTAAGAAGAACTACCATAAGAAACAAGGTCATCGTCAACCGTACACGAAAGTAACTATCGAGAAGATTCAAGCGTAAGAAGGTGCGTTAATGATTAGCGTGCGGATTACACGATTATCGGATCTAGGAACTATCGTTGGCTTTGAGGTTAAGGGGCATGCGGGTTATGCGAAGCGTGGCGAAGATATCGTATGTGCCGGGGTATCCGCTGTAACAGTTGGAACCGTCAATTCGATTGAGACCTTGACCGGAATCTCCATGGACACGTCCATGAAGAACGGATTCTTAAGTGGAACATTAAGTTCTGTTGAAGATTTCGATACTTCCGCGAAGGTACAATTGCTGCTTGAATCCATGGTCGTGATGCTGAATGATATCGCAGAATCATACGGGAAGTATATTCAAATACAGCAAGTAAATATTTAAAGAAGGAGGTTGACAACATGTTGAAATTGAATCTTCAATTGTTCGCATCGAAAAAAGGTGTAGGTTCCACAAAAAACGGACGGGATTCCCATTCCAAACGTCTTGGCGTGAAACGTGCTGACGGTCAAGCAGTAACCGGCGGTAACATCTTGGTTCGTCAACGCGGAACAAAAATTCACCCAGGAACTAACGTAGGCATCGGTAAAGATGATACTTTGTTCGCAATGGTGGATGGCGTAGTGAAGTTCGAACGTTGGGGCCGCGATCGTAAAAAAGTGAGCGTGTACCCAGTTGATGTCGCTCCGGTAGCAGCGGCACTGGAAGCGTAAGCTTACGGACCATATGAGCAAGTAGAAGCCTCCGGCATGAGTGCCGGAGGCTTTTTTGTAGAATATTCATAATTATTTGTGTTGCAAAGTTGGAAGGGTTAGATAGATGTGAAAATCTCGTTATTATCTCTGGTGAACTACAGTGAACGCGTGTGTTATACTAGGAAATGGTAAATGATACTAACAAAACAAATAATCTAAACGAAGTCATGAATTTTGCGAACTGAGGGACGGGGAGAAAGAATGAAATCCTGGAAAAGTGCAATCTGGGCAGTCATGTTATCCGTAATGCTTCCTTTAGGTCTTTTGTATTGGCATACTTCTCTTCTGACGTGTCTATTACTCGGAATCTGGGTAGTGGCAATCGTTGCTTTCAGTTTTATCTGGAGCCAGCGTCATTATGAACGGGAGCTGCGTATACAAGAGAACACTCTGCAACAGGCGGCGATTCGGACACTGAATCATCATCGACATGATTGGATGAACGATTTGCAGATTCTATACGGATATATTCAGCTTGGAAAGCCTAATAAATCCGTGGAGTGTGTGGAAAGAATAAAGGAACGCATAGCACTTGATAGTCGTATCGCTAAGTTGGGCATTCCTTCATTGGTTTTCTATATCCAATCCTTCCGAACTAACAGGTCTAGTCTGGAATTGGAAGTTCAGGTGGAGGAAGGGTTGCAGCTAGAGGACAAGCTAAATCCAGAAGCAGGAGATGAGCTGACTTCAGTGATTATGCAGACCATACGGGCTTATCAGTACAACGGGCTGGCTCCTCAGGGGGAGACGCGCAAGCTGCGCCTTGGCTTTTTTCAGGATGGAGGAGACATTCTTATCTCCTTCGAAGGCGAGGGGGAGCATGGCAATCCCGAGCTGCTCAAAGGGCAAATTTATAATATAGTACAAGGAAAAATCATGAAAGCAGAGCAGTTTAAGCCTAGCAGGGCTTATGTAGAGCTGCGATTACCGCTTGAAATGTGAGGAAGGTGAACATTTATGTTCGTAGATAAAGCTAAGATTTATGTTAAAGGCGGTGACGGCGGGGATGGTCTCGTTGCGTTTCGCCGGGAGAAATATGTACCGGAGGGTGGTCCTGCCGGTGGTGACGGAGGCCGTGGAGGCGACGTTATTTTCCGTGTAGATGAGGGACTGCGCACGTTGATGGATTTCCGTTATCAGCGCCACTTCAAAGCTGACAAAGGGATTAAAGGACGGAACAAAAGCCAACATGGAGCGAATGCGGATCATATGATCGTTCGTATTCCGCCAGGAACCATTCTGATTGACGATGATACGCAAGAGATCATTGCCGATATGACGCGTCATGGACAACAGGTTGTAGTTGCACGTGGAGGCCGTGGAGGCCGGGGTAACACCCGTTTTGCCACAGCTAATAATACTGCACCAGAGCTTGCGGAGAACGGTGAAGAAGGCCAAGAGCGTTATGTGGTTATGGAACTTAAGGTAATGGCTGATGTAGGGCTTGTAGGCTTCCCGAGTGTGGGTAAATCTACGTTGCTGTCGGTTGTGTCCGCAGCTCAGCCCAAAATCGGAGCTTACCATTTCACAACAATTACACCGAATTTAGGGGTAGTGGATGTTGGGGATGGCCGAAGCTTTGTGATGGCGGATCTGCCAGGATTAATCGAGGGAGCTAGTGAAGGCATAGGTCTGGGTCACGAATTCCTGCGTCACGTTGAACGTACGCGTATCATCATTCATGTAGTTGATATGTCTGGCTCTGAGGGCCGTGATCCCTTCGAGGATTGGGTTCTAATTAATGATGAGCTGAAGCAGTACAATGCAAGTCTAATCGATCGTCCGCAGATTGTGGCGGCGAATAAGATGGATATGCCTGAATCAGAAGAGAATCTTATTTCTTTCCGTGAACGCGTAGCTGAGGTGCGGCCGGATTTAGAAATCATGCCAATTTCATCCCTTACCCGTCAGGGTGTTCAGGAGCTCTTATATCGTGCAACGGATATTCTCGACAGTATTCCGGTTGCTCCGGTGGTTGAGGAAGTTGCTGAAACTACTGAACGTAAGGTGTATAAGCTGGAAGCAGAAGAAGATAATTCGTTTACTATTACACGTGATAACGAGGCATTTGTGGTCACAAGCCCACGTATCGAACGTATGCTGAAGCGCATGCAGCTTAGCACACATGATGCGATTCTCAAGCTGGCACGGACTTTGCGTCATATGGGTGTAGATGCAGAGCTTCGTAAACGCGGTGCTGTAGAAGGAACAATTGTCCGTATCGCTGATTTCGAATTCGAATTCGTTGAGAACAGCAGCTACTATTAATATTTAGCTGACTATGAAGCGCCAACTATGGTTTTCCTGTAAAGGGATGGCATAGTTGGCGCTTTTTTTGTGAGGAGATCAGTAATTTTTTTCAATAAAAGAACCCAAAACACGATATATATCGTATACAATAAATATCGAAATACACTAATTCCCATTTGGGAGCATACACGTTATTTATATATAAGATAATGAAAGAAGGAATAGCAGATGGCAATTATAGAAGTGGTGAAGTATGACGGTCCTCCAGGTATATTTGCATGGAAATATCCTAACCAGGAGCTGGGAACATGGACACAACTAATCGTTAATGAATCCCAGGAAGCGATTCTATTCAAGGGCGGACAAGCGCTTGATTCCTTTACAGCTGGGCGGCACACCCTTAGCACCGCTAATATACCTATTTTATCCAATATCGTTAATCTTCCTTTTGGTGGAAAATCACCATTTACGGCTGAAGTATGGTATGTGAATAAGACGAATTCGATGAATGTCAAATGGGGAACAAGCTCGCCTTTACAGCTTCAGGATCCTAAATACAAAATCATGATTTCTGTTCGCTCTTTTGGGCAGTTTGGTGTAAAAATCGATGATCCGCGAAAATTCTTGCTGAAGCTCGTAGGGACACTCCCGCAGTTTGATCATGAAACGCTTATCAGTTATTTCCGCGGACTGCTGATGTCGAATATAAATGAACTTATTTCTTCTTACCTTGTGCACAAGCAAATCAGCATACTGGAGATTAATGCTTATGTTGCAGAGATCTCCAAACATATTCAGGGCCGACTAGCCTCGGCTTTCTTGGATAATGGCATTGAGCTGAATAATTTCTATATTGATTCGATCAATATTCCAGAGGATGATCCGGCAACGATTCGTTTGAAGGAAGCTTTGGCTAAAAAAGCAGAAATGGATATCATCGGATTCACCTATCAGCAGGAGCGTGGTTTTGACACGATGGAAGAAGCGGCAGGTAATCCCGGCAATCTTGGAGTGGGCATGATGAACACCGGGATGGGGCTTGGACTTGGAATGGGATTTGCTGGACCGGCTATGGATATGGTGAACCGTATGACTAGAGGGATGAATTTGGATTCAGGGACTACAGTTATACGTCAAGAGCAGCGTTCCTGCTCTAAGTGTGGAGTTATGAATCCAGTAGAGGGACGGTTCTGCAGCGGTTGTGGGCAGGCGCTTGGAGGCAACCCGCAAGGTTCTCCGTCTGCGAACAAGATCAAATGTTTTGAATGTGGGCATGAACTAAATGCGGGAGCTAAGTTCTGTCCAGGTTGCGGAAATCCTTATCGTGCTTGCCCATCCTGTAAAGCAGATAATCCTGAGGGAGCGGCTTCTTGTGTCTCCTGTGGAAAAGAAATGCCTAAAGCTTGCGGTAAATGTGGGACTATGGTAGCGCCAGGGGTGAAATTCTGTCCTCATTGTGGAGACAGCATGGTGATTAAATGCAGCGGCTGTGGACATGAGCTGAAAGCTGGACAAAAATTCTGTGCAGAGTGCGGAACAAAAGCAGGCTAAGGAGGACCTAATGAACAAAAGCAGGAGATATATATACATTATTACCGTCATTTATGCGGTAGCTATAGTACTGACAGTGTTCTCGTTTATTGGATTAGGTTTCTCCGACTCACTGTTTCGGTTCATAATTTCTTTATCCGCGGTTCTGCTAGCAGAGAGTGTAATCTATGGCTATTGTATTTTTTGGCTCCGAACTGCAAGTAGCATTCAGCAGACTCCGCCTGTTCTTATCAGCGGTGCAATCATTACGGGAATCTATGCAGCGATCGTATTTGTATCGGCCTTATTATTCGATTGGCTGCTGGAGTTACTCGCCTTGTGGTACGCAGCCGAACAACTGCTGATTCTTGTGTTAGGGGCGATCACTTTGGCCGCGATAGGGCTTTACGGGTGGAATGCCGGGGCAGGGGAACAGCAAGCCCAAAAGTCTTTACAAAAGTTTCGGCGGTATCAGAACGAATTAACTGAAATGAGTGAGCTGGCTAGTAGCTGGAAGAATTCCGAATCTGGGCAGCTAGTGAACGTGCTAGATATGTTGGAGGAAAAATTTAAGTACAGTGATCCGATATCAGAACCGTCTTTATATGCTACAGAGGATATTCTGCAGCAGCAGATTTCCTTGTTACATGATCACGTGAAGCTACTGCTGGCGACCCAAGAGCCACATGAGGGCTGGCAGGTAGAAATAAATGAGATGTCAGAGAGCATAAAGTCTACACTTCAGCGGCGTAACCGTGAATTAGCGGCACTTAAATAGGAGGAGTTTACTACATGAACAGTTTGAACCTACAAGAGCCGTCACCGCTCCCGAGAGGAAATGCAGCCGTTCCCCGGCTTAAATACGAACGTACCGGGTTTGATTATGTTATTCTCGCGGCGGCTTATCTGCTGATGCCCGTTGGACTTGTGCTTGCCTTGTTACGTTTGATGACAACGCATTACAAAAATTACCGCAGACCGACTAACCTCAACCTGCTGATGCATGTATTTATTGGTGGGTTTGTTGAACTTTCTATTGCCATGTTTTCTAGTGCGCTCAATGGGGAATTTGGAACTTCTGAATTAGTATCAACGCTTATTTTAATTGCAATCATGTTTTTGACTCCAGCTTTTATACTGGCCAGTGTGACAGCGAAAGCTAAATATACCCTTTCTAAGCTTAACACTTCTTATATAGAGCTGATTCAAAATAAGAATATCCGGCATATTGGCAGTATATCTGAACGAATAGGCCAAAGTGAAAGTGATGTACGAAGAGATGTCCAGTATCTGAAGGATAAAGGACTGCTTGATATTGATATCTCGTTATCCGAAGGGCGCCAGACGCCAGAGTCATCAGCAGCTAATCAAGGTTACCCTGGAAGTACTTCGGGCTTCGAAGGAACGGGGAGAACCCAAGCATCGGGGCAGCAGATACCTGCGCAGCCTCAGTCTCCACCGCAACTGCCTAAGTCTATCCGTTGTCCGGGGTGCGGAGCCCAGAATACTGTGCTCCCAAGCCAATCTAAAAGCTGTGATTACTGTGGAACGAAGATCCCGTACAATTAATGCCGTCAACCAATAGATTAGCTGCATCGCATATAGGATTACATAAATAAGGGGATTAAAGACAAAATGAGTGGATTGGATATACGCAGACAGCCGCCGACATCGGGAAAACCCGTGTACAAGCATGAATATGAGCGGACGGCGTTTGATTATACGACTATTGTGTTTGCGTATGTATTTGCTCCGGTTGGCTTTATATTGGCTGCCATTCGGTTATTATCTACACATTCCAAGAGACAGCGCAAAGCAAGCAATATTAACCTGTTTTATCATGCGTGTATGGGTGCCTTTGTAGAATTGGCGATCTATTTCATTATTAGCAAGCTACTCGGTCAAATCGATTATGTCGCACTCTTGATCAGGCTGGTGATTATCTACGCATTGTTTAGGATTCCCGCCATCAAATTATCCGTTAGAGCCGTAGGATGGAGAGAGGGATTCACCTATCTTTGCAATGACTATATCGCATTGGTTCTTGTGGACGGCATAAGGCATATCGGCAGCCTATCCGATATTCGCGGATTCAGTGAAGAGAACGTCCGCGAGGTTTTGGAATATTTAAAAGATCAGGGAGTACTTTCTCCAGATATTGTTTATTATGAAGGACGTGTAGATAACCCATTTGTAAAATTGCCGCCGAAGCTTATTTATTCTAAACGGGCACAAGCACTGGTGCGTGCGCCTGAGAATAACCTTCGCTATCGTAACAAGCGAGACCGGACAGTGTTTGATCGAATCATCATGGCGATTGCCTATTTGTTTGCTCCGCTTGGGTTTGTACTTGCGATGCTTCGTTTTGTAAGCACTCATTATAAGAATGAGCGGAAATCATTTAACTATAAATTGCTCTATCATGTATGTATGGGAGCTTTTATGGAACTTGCCGTCCTCTTCGCCGTGGGGACCTACAAAGGGGATTTTAAGTGGTTCACTTTATTGATCATTCTGGTGGTCCTCTACTTGATCTTTATAATTCCGGCGGACAGCTTTGCAGGGAGGGCTACCTTCGCAACAGAAAACTTTGATTTTCTGTGCAAGAAGTATCTCATGCTGATCATAGTGGATGATGTTAGACATATCGGTAATTTAGCTGATATCACGAAACAAAGTGAAGATGATGTACGTAGAGACCTACGGTATTTAGTGAGATGGGGGTTACTTGCTTCTGATCTTGTCTATTATGAAGGACGTGTTAAGCTCTTAGATAAACAACCGCCCAATCTTGTGCATCCTGACCGGGCACAGCCCTCCGCGGCATCAGAGAACCAGCCATCATCTGGGCGGCAGTCATTGCCGGAGAATAGGCCTAAACCACCTGTCCAACTGCCCAAATCCATCGTTTGTCCGAGTTGCGGTGCTAAGAGTAGAGTACTTCCAGGGCAGGATAAAATCTGTGACTATTGCGGGACGACGATTCCATACAGTTAGTGTACATACGATTGCCAACTGCCCCCGGGAATCCGGGGGTTTTATTGCGTCTAACTCCCCGACCTCAGAGTATCCAGATAAAGTTATTGCAATTTACAGGCTTTTTCCGATATAATGTCCACTAAGAAAACACAAAAGTCTTTGAGGTGAGGACGTTCGTGAAAGAACGCTATTATTTGGTCCGGGAGGACATATTACCTGATGCTGTACTTAAGACTATGCAGGTTAAACAATTGCTTGAGGCCGGGGATGCGAAGACCGTAAATGAAGGTGTAGAGCAGGTGGGATTAAGCCGAAGCGCTTTTTATAAATACAAGGATGGAATTCATTTGATCCATCAGCTCGAACGGGAGCGGATCGTTACGATTTCCATGGATTTGGAGCACGAATCTGGAATGCTTTCCAAGGTACTAGGCTCTGTAGCGGGACATGGGGCTAATGTGTTGACGATTCACCAGAGTATTCCGCTGCAAGGGCGGGCAAATGTGGTGATCTCCGTAGAAATTTCACACTTAAATGAGGAACTCGGGGAGATGCTGGATAGTCTGAAAGAGATTCCAGGAGTGAAGCGAGCTTTAATCGTTGGACAGGGATAGGAACTATATTCGTAAACTTTTAGGAGGAGACAGATGAAGCCGGTTAAAGTGGGGTTGCTGGGCCTGGGAACAGTAGGCACAGGTGTAGTTCGTATCGTGGAAGGGAATCAAGAGGATTTAAGCAGCCAGGTAGGCTCTTCAATTGTCATTGAACGTATAGCTGTGAATAATTCTAATAAACCACGCGAAATCGAGGTTGATCCTGCTAAAATAACGACAGATCCATGGGATGTGATTCGTGATCCTGAAATTGATGTCATCGTTGAAGTTATGGGTGGAATCGCGGGAACCAAAGAATATATTCTTGAAGCTTTGGAACGCGGTAAACATGTCGTAACTGCGAACAAGGATTTGATGGCGCTGCACGGATCAGAGATTCTTGCTAAGGCGCAGGAGAAGCAATGTGATGTCTTTTATGAGGCTAGCGTTGCAGGAGGCATTCCGATTATCCGCACACTTATCGAGGGCTTTTCCTCGGATAAGATTATGAAAATTATAGGTATCGTGAATGGAACGACTAATTACATACTAACCAAAATGAGCCAAGAAGGCGCATCCTATAATGATGTGTTAAAAGAAGCGCAGGATCTGGGATACGCAGAGTCTGATCCAACCTCGGATGTGGAAGGACTGGATGCAGCCCGCAAAATGGCGATTCTCGGAACCTTAGGTTTCCGTACTAACGTGGAGCTGCATGATGTAAGTGTGAGTGGGATTTCTCAGGTGAGTAAGGCGGATATCGCCTTTGCGAAACGTCTCGGATATGAAATTAAGCTGTTAGGCATCGCTGAACGTCAGGATGAAGAATTCAGCATCAGTGTTCAGCCAACCTTGATTCGGGCTAGTCATCCCTTGGCTTCCGTCAATGGCGTGTTCAACGCAGTTTACGTATACGGGGAAGCAGTGGGAGAGACTATGTTCTACGGTGCGGGTGCGGGCGCTATGCCAACTGCAACCTCAGTGGTAGCTGATTTGGTAGCTGTCATTAAGAACCTTAAACTAGGTGTTAATGGATTGAAGCAAAAAGTACCTTACAAACAGAAAAAGCTTAAGAGTGATGAAGCTATTTTTTATAAAAACTTTTTGCTTCTGCATGTTGATGATAAAGCAGGGGTATTGGCTAAGATTACTCAAGTGTTTGCCGAATATGATGTAAGTTTGGATTCAGTAGTTCAGCAAGCCAATCCCAATAATCCTGATGCGGAGATCATTATTGTCACTCATAACGCTAGTAAAGCAAGCATGAACAAAGTGCTGCGCCATTTCGAGGAGCTGAAAGTCATCCGCCGGATCAAGAGCCATTATCGAGTGGAAGGTTAACCACGTCACTGAACTAATACTTTCATATTTCAAAACATAGTAAGGAGATTGTACCTGTTATGAGTATTTACGGAAGAGCTAGGGTTAAAGTGCCTGCTAGTACTGCCAATCTTGGTCCGGGCTTCGATACTCTAGGTATGGCTTTGCCGCTATATGCCTGGATTGAGATGGAGGAAGCAGAGGAGACTGTTTTTCATCTGTATGGTGACGAGATGAATGGAGTGGCTCAGGATAAGAGCAATTTACTCTATAAGGTCGCTCAAATGGTATTTGCAGAGGCAGCCGTTACGGTGCCTGAATTATCGATATCCATGTACTCGGAGATTCCGCTTACGCGCGGACTCGGCAGCAGTGCCTCAGCTATTATTGGCGGAATGGCCGCAGCGAACACAATGATTGGCTCTCCGCTGGATAATGCTAAGCTGTTTGATATGGCTACCCAGCTTGAGAAACATCCCGATAATGTGGGTGCCTCCTTGTTTGGCGGCATTATTACTGCCGTGTGGGATGGTGAACATGCGGATTATGTTCGGCTAGAACCACCACAAAATCTTGAGGTGCTGGTGGTTATTCCTGAATTCGAACTGGAAACCACAAAAGCGCGGGGGTTGCTTCCAACAGAAATCTCAGTTAGTGATGCTGTGTACAACATCAGCAGAACCTCTCTATTGACGGCTTCGCTGGCATCAGGCCGGCTTGACCTGCTTAGCAGAGCGATGCAGGATCGCCTGCATCAGCCGTATCGTGCACCGCTTATACCGGGCATGGAGAAGCTGCTCGCAGAAGCTCCTGAACACGGTGCTTTAGGAATCGCACTTAGCGGTGCGGGACCGACTCTGCTATGTTTAGTGGATCGCCAAGAGACCCGCAAGCGTGAGCTTGAGGCCTTCTTGAAGAATACGATGCAGGAACATGGCATTTCCGCTCGGACCTGCTGGTTAACACCTTGTGCTTCTGGAGTGACTACAGAGCTGCTCGAAATAAACGAGATGCAAAACGTATCATTTTTGGATATGATAAAAGGAGTACGGTCATGAAATCAATAGCGGTATTGCCGCAGGGCTCGGTATCCCACGAAGCGCTGCTGCATTTGTTTAACGGTGAACCTGTAAAGCTTGTACATCACAAGTTAATTTCCGATGTATTTCTCTCTACGGCGGGTGGTATGACCGATTACAGCGTGATTCCGATTGAAAATACCATTGAAGGCTCAGTTAGTCTTCACATCGATTGGCTCATCAATGAAGTGGATCTGCCAATGCAGACGGAATGGATTTTTCCATCGATACAGAATCTTATCGGTAACCCAAGGGAATTCACAGATACAGACGGCAACAAGGATTTCACCAAGATGGTAAAAATCCTTTCGCATCCCGTAGCAATGGCACAATGCATGCAATTTGTTCGTAAGCATGCCCCTTGGGCTGAACTGGAGTCGGTCGGAAGCACCTCTGAAGCTGTGGAAATCGTCAAAAACAATCCCGGCAAGGGCTGGGCTGCTATCGGTACCGCTCTTGGCGCCGCTACGCATGGGCTGGAGATTGTAGATCGGCAAATTACAGATCACAACAACAACTACACACGGTTTGTCCTGGTCGGCCCACAGAAGATAAATCTTCCGCGGAGCAGCACCGGAGTAAAGACGAGTGTTCTAGTAACGCTGCCAGAGGATTTTCCAGGTGCCTTGCATCAGGTGCTTGCTGCTTTTTCCTGGCGGAAACTGAATTTATCGCGGATTGAATCACGACCAACGAAGAAGAAGCTGGGTACTTATTATTTTTATATTGATGTGCTGGAACCGATAGAATCTGTTCTGCTGCCAGGGGCTATTGAAGAAATTAGTGCTTTAGGCTGTCAGGTAAGGATTCTGGGCTCGTATCCCACATACACCTATGAGGAAGAGAAAGCGGAGGTGCAGTAAATTCATGGCTGAGCAATGGATCTATTTGGATGGACAACACGTAACGAAGGAAAATGCAAAGGTATCCGTTTTTGATCACGGTTTTTTGTATGGAGACGGTATTTTTGAAGGTATCCGTATCTATAACGGCAATATTTTTAAATGTAAAGAGCATTTGGACAGACTGTATGATTCGGCAAAATCGATCATGCTGGACATTCCGCTAACGTATGATGAGATGCTGGAAGCTATGGCTGAAACGATTCGTCTTAACGACATGCGTAACGGCTATATTCGACTGATCGTCTCCCGGGGACCAGGGAACTTAGGTCTTGATCCGCGCCGTTGTCCAAAAGCTAGTGTAATTATTATCGTTGAACAACTGGCTATTTACCCAGAACAAGCGTATTTGAACGGACTTCGTGCAGTTTCTGTATCCCAGCGCCGTAATATTCCGGATGCACTCAATCCAAAGATCAAATCGCTTAATTACCTAAACAATATCCTAGTAAAAATCCAATCCAACTTGGCAGAAGCCGACGAAGCAATCATGATGAACGCTCAAGGTTATGTTACTGAGGGATCGGGCGATAACATATTCATCATCAAAAATGGTGTAGTTTTCACTCCTCCATGTTACTTGGGAGCCCTTGAAGGAATTACCCGTCTGGCGATTATTGAGCTCTGCGAGAAATTAGGTATTAAACTGAAAGAAGAACCGTTCACAATGCATGATGTTTATATAGCGGACGAGGTGTTCTTCACTGGCACAGCTGCTGAAGTTATTGCTGCACGTGAAATTGACGGCCGGATCATTGGTGAGGGACAAGCGGGTCCAATCACTTTGAAGCTGCTCGAAGAGTTCCGTAATGTGGTTGATAAAGATGGCTATAAGGTTTGGGAATAAAGACTAATCATACAACGTAAATAGCATTGAATACGCATCAGAAGTCCTTTTATGCATACATGCAGAAGAAAACGGGAGTCTCCGGTTAATCTTTTCATGGATCATGAAAGGATTTTTTTTATTTCGGGGATGTCATTCGCCCATGGGCTGCATAAGATGTAGTAACGAAGGAGGCGGCTGTACCGCATATAACTTTGTAAGAGAGCAATGTTCCATGAAAAGGGTGTTTGCTTTCGAAGTCAGTTTTGCTGTGTAGCTGTAAAGAAAGCAATACTCCACAAAACTTTTAGGAGGTTAATGCTACGTGAAAATACACATTGTCAAACAAGGCGATAGTTTGTATGCATTATCGCAAAAGTACGGAGTGCCGTTACAAAAACTTATTGAAGCTAACCCGCAGATCAGTAATCCGAACGTATTAGCGGTTGGAGACAAAGTAAAAATACCTACGGCCCCAGTATCCGTACCGGAGAACAGTGAAGTTTACTACAAGCACACCGTTAAACAAGGAGATACCTTGTGGAAATTATCTAAAGCCTGGGGAATTCCTTTAAAGGATATGGTTGAGGCCAATCCCCAATTAAAGAATCCAAATGTACTTATGCTAGGGGAAGTAGTTAATATCCCTAAAAAAGTATCCAATACCTCACCCACACAGCCTGGGTATACACCTTCTAACGCCTCAGAGAAAACACAAGTGGGTGGCAAGGAATATACAGGTCCCAAAGAACAGCCTGCTGCTGAAGTAGTGCCTGCACCTAAACCGGAAACTAAACCAGAAATAAAGCCAGAAGCTAAACCAGCACCTAAACCAGTGACAAATATCTCACCTGAATCTAATTCTGCACCACACCCATCGCTAAACATCGCCCCTATTAATACACAAAATATTGCACCAAATCCTGCGCCTAATATGCAAATGGAAGTTGCTCCAGTGCAAGAAATTGAAATGCAGAGTTTATTTGTTCAGATTACGGTTCCAAATCAAGAACCGGTTGCTCAACAAGAAGCACCTAAAGCTGAGAAGAAAGCAGACAATGATTGCTCATGGGATAATTCCAACGGATACCCGGGCTTGGGAGGAAATCCTTATCTCTATGATTCATATCAAAATAGCCCTAATATGAACATGAACTGGGCACCAAGTTATGTTCAGCCAATGGCTTATGCACCAGAATGTATTTCCCCATGTTATTTTTCGGGCAATATGTATTCTAATATGAGCCCAGAACAGTGGAATCCCAATGCCGCGCCAAACATAAGCCCGGAACAGTGGAATCCCAATGCCGCGCCAAACATAAGCCCGGAACAGTGGAATCCCAATGCAGCGCCTAACATAAGCCCAGAACAATGGAGTCCCAATGCTGCCCCTCCAGGACAGTGGAATCCGATGGAGGCTAATGTTGCTGGCATGAACGTAGGCGGGGATTTCTCCCCGTATGCTGTTCCTCAATATGGAGGACAGACGCCGAACCTTCCTTGGCCAACTTGTGGGTGCGGAGGCGTGCATATTCAACCAGTGCAAACTTATTCATATGACATGCCTGTATACAACACCTATCCTGAATATGGGAATCCAAACGCTTTTTCTGCATATGGAGCAGGAATGCCTAATCAGGGAATGGTTCCTACTTCTACGCTTGGAGCATTTGGCGGACAGGATAACTCTAATATTCCATCCAATCCGCAGTATCCAGGGATAGGTAATTATTCGCAGCATAATCGGGTGCCGGAAATTCAAGAACCTGAAGCGTTCGTGCAGGAATCTCCTGAAGCGGCTAGAACAGAGACTGATGAGTTAACTTCTAACGCTTCTCTCAAGAATAAGGGGAGTGTAGCAAAGGAAACAGCAACAGGCAAAAAAGCAAAGACCTCAGGTCAACCTAGTAGCAAGAAAAGCAAAACTGCTACGAAATCTCAAGGTTCAGCAGCGAGTACTAAAAAACGTAGAAATCCTTGGATTTCAAACTAATAAATTTATATAACAAGCCGCTGTCCGGACACACGTGTAGATTCTGTATCCTTAGAATCTACACGTTTTTTATAGGTAAATAGGGATAAAAGATGTTAAATAAAGTGGGGCAAAAGCACTTATTTATAAAATATAAATTTTTAAGTATTGTTTTTATATAGGGATATATGGTACATTATAAATCCAGTCGCAAAGAGGATCTATAAAGCTTTCGGTTGGTGAATGTTAATCTGAATTAGATTGCAAAGAACTTTGAAAAAAAGAGTTGCAATAAATCAGAAAGCATGATATATTATAAGAGTTGCTGCTGAGACATTAAGCGGCGTCAACGAGAACTTGATCTTTGAAAACTGAACAACGAGTGAGTAGGAAATCACGCAAGTGATATCCAAAATTAGAGAATTAATTTTCTCGTCAGATGTTTCAAAATGAGCATATCGCTCTTTTCAATACTAATTGGAGAGTTTGATCCTGGCTCAGGACGAACGCTGGCGGCGTGCCTAATACATGCAAGTCGAGCGGAGTTACTTTGAAAGCTTGCTTTCAAAGTAACTTAGCGGCGGACGGGTGAGTAACACGTAGGCAACCTGCCCTTCAGACTGGGATAACTACCGGAAACGGTAGCTAATACCGGATAATTTCTTTTTTCTCCTGAGAGAAGAATGAAAGACGGAGCAATCTGTCACTGAGGGATGGGCCTGCGGCGCATTAGCTAGTTGGTGGGGTAACGGCCCACCAAGGCGACGATGCGTAGCCGACCTGAGAGGGTGAACGGCCACACTGGGACTGAGACACGGCCCAGACTCCTACGGGAGGCAGCAGTAGGGAATCTTCCGCAATGGGCGAAAGCCTGACGGAGCAACGCCGCGTGAGTGATGAAGGTTTTCGGATCGTAAAGCTCTGTTGCCAGGGAAGAACGTCCGGTAGAGTAACTGCTATCGGAGTGACGGTACCTGAGAAGAAAGCCCCGGCTAACTACGTGCCAGCAGCCGCGGTAATACGTAGGGGGCAAGCGTTGTCCGGAATTATTGGGCGTAAAGCGCGCGCAGGCGGCTATTTAAGTCTGGTGTTTAAACCTTGGGCTCAACCTGAGGTCGCACTGGAAACTGGGTGGCTTGAGTACAGAAGAGGAAAGTGGAATTCCACGTGTAGCGGTGAAATGCGTAGATATGTGGAGGAACACCAGTGGCGAAGGCGACTTTCTGGGCTGTAACTGACGCTGAGGCGCGAAAGCGTGGGGAGCAAACAGGATTAGATACCCTGGTAGTCCACGCCGTAAACGATGAGTGCTAGGTGTTAGGGGTTTCGATACCCTTGGTGCCGAAGTTAACACAGTAAGCACTCCGCCTGGGGAGTACGGTCGCAAGACTGAAACTCAAAGGAATTGACGGGGACCCGCACAAGCAGTGGAGTATGTGGTTTAATTCGAAGCAACGCGAAGAACCTTACCAGGTCTTGACATCCCTCTGAATCTGCTAGAGATAGCAGCGGCCTTCGGGACAGAGGAGACAGGTGGTGCATGGTTGTCGTCAGCTCGTGTCGTGAGATGTTGGGTTAAGTCCCGCAACGAGCGCAACCCTTAACTTTAGTTGCCAGCAGGTAATGCTGGGCACTCTAGAGTGACTGCCGGTGACAAACCGGAGGAAGGTGGGGATGACGTCAAATCATCATGCCCCTTATGACCTGGGCTACACACGTACTACAATGGCCGGTACAACGGGAAGCGAAGCCGCGAGGTGGAGCCAATCCCATCAAAGCCGGTCTCAGTTCGGATTGCAGGCTGCAACTCGCCTGCATGAAGTCGGAATTGCTAGTAATCGCGGATCAGCATGCCGCGGTGAATACGTTCCCGGGTCTTGTACACACCGCCCGTCACACCACGAGAGTTTACAACACCCGAAGTCGGTGGGGTAACCCGCAAGGGAGCCAGCCGCCGAAGGTGGGGTAGATGATTGGGGTGAAGTCGTAACAAGGTAGCCGTATCGGAAGGTGCGGCTGGATCACCTCCTTTCTATGGAGAATCGTTCTCTGCAATGAGGACATTCAAATCGGAAGCTAAGCTTCCAAAACTCAGGTTTAGGCCTGTTACTCACTCGTTGCTCAGTTTTGAGAGTTTAAGCTCTCAAGTAAGACTTGATCCTTGAAAACTGGATACCGAAACGAATTTGCGTTTTAGAACATCTTTTAGCAACTTGTGCAAACAAGTAAATGTTATTAGTGAGATTTTTCTTCGGAAAAATCAAGGTTAAGCTAATAAGAGCACACGGAGGATGCCTAGGCGCCAGGAGCCGACGAAGGACGTGGCGAACAACGAAACTGCCTCGGGGAGCTGTAAGCAAGCTTTGATCCGGGGGTGTCCGAATGGGGAAACCCAGCTGTGGTAATTCGCAGTTACTCATACCTGAATACATAGGGTGTGTAGAGGCAGACCAGGGGAACTGAAACATCTAAGTACCCTGAGGAAGAGAAAACAATAGTGATTCCGTCAGTAGCGGCGAGCGAACGCGGAACAGCCTAAACCTAAGAGCTTGCTCTTAGGGGTTGTGGGACGTCTCACATGGAGTTACAAAGGAATATGGTAGGTGAAGAGGTCTGGAAAGGCCCGCGATAGAGGTAAAAGCCCTGTAACCTAAACTGTATTCTCTCCGAGACGGATCCCGAGTAGTGCGGGGCACGTGAAACCCCGTATGAATCCAGCAGGACCATCTGCTAAGGCTAAATACTACCTGGCGACCGATAGTGAAACAGTACCGTGAGGGAAAGGTGAAAAGCACCCCGGAAGGGGAGTGAAATAGAACCTGAAACCGTGTGCTTACAAAAAGTCAGAGCCCGATCTATGGGTGATGGCGTGCCTTTTGTAGAATGAACCGGCGAGTTACGTTTAACATGCAAGGTTAAGCCGAGAAGGTGGAGCCGCAGCGAAAGCGAGTCTGAATAGGGCGATTGAGTATGTGGACGTAGACCCGAAACCGTGTGATCTACCCCTGTCCAGGGTGAAGGTGCGGTAACACGCACTGGAGGCCCGAACCCACGTACGTTGAAAAGTGCGGGGATGAGGTGGGGGTAGCGGAGAAATTCCAATCGAACTCGGAGATAGCTGGTTCTCCCCGAAATAGCTTTAGGGCTAGCCTCGGTATAAGAGTAGTGGAGGTAGAGCACTGATTGGGTGCGGGGTCCGCAAGGATTACCAAGCTCAGTCAAACTCCGAATGCCATATACTTATTGCCGGGAGTCAGACAGTGAGTGCTAAGATCCATTGTCAAAAGGGAAACAGCCCAGACCATCAGCTAAGGTCCCCAAGTGTGTGTTAAGTGGGAAAGGATGTGGAGTTGCACAGACAACCAGGATGTTGGCTTAGAAGCAGCCACCATTGAAAGAGTGCGTAATAGCTCACTGGTCGAGTGACTCTGCGCCGAAAATGTAACGGGGCTAAACACACCACCGAAGCTATGGCTAGATACGTATGTATCTGGGGTAGGGGAGCGTTGTGTAGGGGTTGAAGGTGTACTGAAAAGAGCGCTGGACACTACACAAGTGAGAATGCCGGTATGAGTAACGAAAAGATCAGTGAGAATCTGATCCGCCGAAAGCCCAAGGTTTCCTGAGGAAGGCTCGTCCGCTCAGGGTAAGTCGGGACCTAAGGCGAGGCCGAAAGGCGTAGTCGAAGGACAACAGTTTGAAATTACTGTACCACCGTAATCCGCTATGAGCGATGGGGTGACGCAGGAGGGTAGTGACGCGGACTGATGGATGTCCGTCTAAGCAGTGAGGCTGATGTGTAGGCAAATCCGCACATCATTAAGGCTGGGCTGTGATGGGGAGCGAAAATTATAGTAGCGAAGGTCATGATCTCACACTGCCAAGAAAAGCCTCTAGCCAGGAGAAGGTGCCCGTACCGCAAACCGACACAGGTAGGCGAGAAGAGAATTCTAAGGCGCGCGGAAGAACTCTCGTTAAGGAACTCGGCAAAATGACCCCGTAACTTCGGGAGAAGGGGTGCCCCGGTAGTGTGAATAGCACGAGGGGGCCGCAGTGAAAAGGCCCAAGCGACTGTTTAGCAAAAACACAGGTCTGTGCGAAGCCGCAAGGCGAAGTATACGGGCTGACGCCTGCCCGGTGCTGGAAGGTTAAGGGGAGTGGTTAGGGGTAACCCGAAGCTATGAACCGAAGCCCCAGTAAACGGCGGCCGTAACTATAACGGTCCTAAGGTAGCGAAATTCCTTGTCAGGTAAATTCTGACCCGCACGAATGGCGTAACGACTTGGGCGCTGTCTCAACGAGAGATCCGGTGAAATTTTAATACCTGTGAAGATGCAGGTTACCCGCGACAAGACGGAAAGACCCCATGGAGCTTTACTGCAGCTTGATATTGAATTTGGGTACGATCTGTACAGGATAGGTGGGAGCCGTAGAAATCGGAGCGCAAGCTTCGGTGGAGGCGCCGTTGGGATACCACCCTGATCGTATCTAGGTTCTAACCTAGTACCCTTACCGGGTACGGGGACCGTGTCAGGCGGGCAGTTTGACTGGGGCGGTCGCCTCCTAAAGAGTAACGGAGGCGTTCCAAGGTTCCCTCAGAATGGTTGGAAATCATTCGCAGAGTGCAAAGGCATAAGGGAGCTTGACTGCGAGACCTACAAGTCGAGCAGGGACGAAAGTCGGACTTAGTGATCCGGTGGTACCGCATGGAAGGGCCATCGCTCAACGGATAAAAGCTACCCTGGGGATAACAGGCTTATCTCCCCCAAGAGTCCACATCGACGGGGAGGTTTGGCACCTCGATGTCGGCTCATCGCATCCTGGGGCTGAAGTAGGTCCCAAGGGTTGGGCTGTTCGCCCATTAAAGCGGTACGCGAGCTGGGTTCAGAACGTCGTGAGACAGTTCGGTCCCTATCTGTCGTGGGCGCAGGAAATTTGAGAGGAGCTGTCCTTAGTACGAGAGGACCGGGATGGACGTACCGCTGGTGCACCAGTTGTTCCGCCAGGAGCATGGCTGGGTAGCTACGTACGGACGGGATAAGCGCTGAAAGCATCTAAGCGTGAAGCCCCCCTCAAGATGAGATTTCCCAATTAGTAAGACCCCTTGAAGACGACGAGGTAGATAGGTTGGAGGTGGAAGTGCAGCAATGCATGGAGCTGACCAATACTAATCGGTCGAGGGCTTATCCTATACGTAGAATGCAAATTCGTTTCGGATTCAGTTTTCAGGAATCAAGCTCAGATTTATATAGTCCAAGTGACTGTTTGATGATGAATTTGTTTTCAGCATTTGGCGATGCTGAGACCTGAATAATGCATTTGTACCGCAAATGCCCGTTTGGTGGCGATAGCGGAGGGGTTCCACACGTACCCATCCCGAACACGACCGTTAAGCCCTCCAGCGCCGATGGTACTTGGACCGAAGGGTCCTGGGAGAGTAGGACGTTGCCAAGCACGCAAGACCACTGTTGAGTTATCGACAGTGGTCTTTTTGTTGTATGATATTTATCCGCTTATTATAAGGATAGGCAATCATTGTGAGTGATTTCTTCGAATGAAAATTAGTTCACGGAGGCAAATGATCATGATTATATGGATCAATGGTGCTTTTGGTTCAGGGAAGACACAAACCGCATATGAAATGTATCGAAGAAAAACATAGCTAGCGAATATGATGGAATAATTATCGTGCCTATGACCCTAATGAATCCGGATTATTGCAGGGAAATCATCGGCAAGTTAATGGATGGAGGTATAAAGCTTTATCATTTTAGTTTGTGTGCCTCCCGAGAGACCTTGCTTAAGAGATTAAGCGAGAGGTGAATGAAAAGACTCTTGGGCTGCTCAGCAGATCGACAGGTGCATCACAGGGCTTGATCACGAGGTGTTTAAGCAGCATCTAGACACGAATGATAGAACTACGGGTGAAATTGTTGAGATAATAGCTCAAAAGCTTCATATCAATCTATTACCTAGTGAAGAGTAGAAAGAAAAATAATTAGTTTAGGTATTGCTATACTTAATAATACATGATATAATCTTTTTTGTTGTCAAAACAATTTGTTTTTAAAACGGCCCGTTGGTCAAGGGGTTAAGACACCTCCCTTTCACGGAGGTAACATGGGTTCGAATCCCATACGGGTCACCATTTCTTCTTGAAACGGCATTAGACTTCTAGAAAAAATGGTTGCATTACAGATTTGATTATGTTATGATAATTAAGTTGCTTCTTTACATGGAGGCTTAGCTCAGCTGGGAGAGCATCTGCCTTACAAGCAGAGGGTCGGGGGTTCGATCCCCTCAGCCTCCACCATAACACATCCCCAAAAGTGAAGTTAATGCTTCACTGAGGATTCCGGATACTTTCCGGGGAATCAAAGGAAATTAATACTTTTTTACTGACGCGGGGTGGAGCAGCCCGGTAGCTCGTCGGGCTCATAACCCGAAGGTCGCAGGTTCAAATCCTGCCCCCGCAACCAATTTTCATTAAGCAATTATTCTTCTGGAACCGTGGTGTAGTTGGCCTAACATGCCTGCCTGTCACGCAGGAGACCGCGGGTTCGAATCCCGTCGGTTCCGCCATTTTCTTGCTTTATGAGCCATTAGCTCAGTTGGTAGAGCACCTGACTTTTAATCAGGGTGTCGAAGGTTCGAGTCCTTCATGGCTCACTTCTTTAGTGAGTCGGACATCAATACATACCGTGTGCGGACGTGGCTCAGCGGTAGAGCATCGCCTTGCCAAGGCGAGGGTCGCGGGTTCGATTCCCGTCGTCCGCTCCATATAAATTTTGCGCCCTTAGCTCAGCTGGATAGAGCGTTTGACTACGAATCAAAAGGCCGGGAGTTCGAATCTCTCAGGGCGCGCCATATTTTAACTTAATACTTTGCCGGTGTGGCGGAATGGCAGACGCGCTCGACTCAAAATCGAGAGGGAAACCGTGGAGGTTCGAGTCCTCTCACCGGTATATCGAAAAAAACTTGTAAGATTGCTTCCAGCAATTTTACAAGTTTTTTTATTTTCTGAGTATTGGTCATACCCCTGTCAAGTAGACAAATGAAAAAAGCTATGCTGCCAGCGCGCACCGATAGTTTTGCTTGAAAGCGGTGATATTTCCGCTCTTGAATTATACTGTTTGAGGTACAACTTCTCTGTTTTGAGATGCGAAAAGAAGGATTCGAAACATGCATTATCTAGGGAGGTAGCTTTGCGAGAGTGCTGCCTTTAATGCCGAATACCTCTAATCCTGTATTGTATGCCTGAGACGTGTATTGGAAGCCCTGAACCGAATGGAGCACGGCTTCCAATGTACGTCTCTTTTTCTTGTCCACTTCGTGACCGTATCCAACACGAGTTGAACATCGTTACGTTCTGACAATTGCAAAGTGACAAGCTCGTTGTTGAATAGATCTTGTATGACGGATAAGTAATGAAAGTTAGTTCCGTCCGAAATATAGGTAATATCCGTTACCATTTTTTGCTGTGGTGCTGTGGTGCTGTGGCATGAAATTTACGTTTTAAGCGATTCGGGAAAACGATAGAAAGGGTATAACTAGACTGTCTTCGATTCTTTCGAATGATAGATTTGATCGATAGTTCTTTCATGATTCGCCATACTTTCTTGTGATTCACGTTGAAGCCTGCCTCCTACAAGGCAGTCGAAATGCGAGGATAGCCTAAATCTGGATGCGAAAAATGAATGGCCATCATGTGTTCCTTGATCTCTTGATTTTTATCATTCCTGGCTCTGACGCTTAGGCTATGTAGCTAGCCATTTGTAGTAACTGGTCCGTGATATCCCTGCAATCGCTAAGAGGTCTGTAATATGATGCGGGTAGCGTAGTTCTCTCGCTGCCTGGGAGCTTCTCCTTTATTAGATTTGGATACCGCTTTTTTAAATATCCACCTGCGCTTTCAGGTAGTCACTTTCTTCTTCGACACTACCAAAGGACGTGCGAGAGCGACCTTTCCCAGGATTCATCTCTTTTTCCTCATTTTTACGTTCATCGAAAGAATCTCCGTTTTTCCATTTTCTCACCCAAACCTTCAATTGCGTGCAACTACGGATACCTTGTTGTTCAGCTATGATCGTATAGCTAGATGATCCATCTAAGTAGGTTCTAACCGCCTTTAATTTAAATGCTTCTGTATACATCTGAAATGTTTGTCCTTTTTTCGCCATAAAAATATCCCCTCCAAGTGTTACTCGAATCTCCATGATAACATGTATTTTTTTTCGAGTGTCTACTTGAAGGGGATAATACCACTGTTCAATAAAACGGAAGTTTTATTTGTTATTGTTCTCTTTATCTTTTCAATTACCGATTTTTTCGGATGAAGCTGTTCAATTTTTTATAGTGATGCGAAATGGTCATACAAAAAATTCGGCTACAGACTGATCCCAAGATCTATCATTCAGGAGATTTTACTCATAATACCATTGACAACCATTTGTTAATAAAAATTTAAGATCTACACACCTAGATTTTTAAGGTGTTCAATCTATAATTTGTACCAAGAAGAATAGGTATAAAATGGAAGTTGAGAAAATTGGTGATAAATTAAATTTATACGGAAAATTAAGTCAGTTGAAATAAACGATAAAATGTAGAATTACATATTAAAAATGGAGGTGTCTTAGTGAAAAAAATCTTAATGTTTGTATTAACTATAACCATTTTGATTGGAGGAAGCCTCTACTTCCAAAATCGAAGCAGCTACTCAGAATATGCAAGCATACAGGATGATAAAACCATCTCAGAGGATTTAATTATCTTAGATAATAATCCGAAGGATGTAAAGTCAGAGAATAAGAGTCCGGGCAATGAGGAAACTCCAAAGGATGCAACGTTAGATGATAAAAGGACTTTTGAGGATATTGCCTTGGACAAACGTCTTGATGAAGGGAGGAAAAAAAATGAAAGAACTTATCGGGAGCAAGGAAGAAAAGAGTCATCAATTAGGCCAACAATAGAAGTTCCATCTCTTTCTATCGAGGATATAACAGGCATCTACAAAACAGTTGATGCATACATGAGAGAAAATTCAGATCGGTTTCCCGAACCAGCGGACAATGGCACTAGGGGAAACACTGATGATCCGAGAATCCAAAATATTCTATACAAGGAAGAAAAAACAGGTATCATAGCAGGATTCGAAAATGAAAATCTGTTCGCATGGGAAGTGAAAAAGCTGGACGGAGAATATACCAACCTCCTGTTAGGTAGAAAGTCTACGGGAGAAGAATGGCAAGTTCTCTCGGAAGGAGACGTATATCAATTGAGAGAGGAAATTAGCGATGGAAATTAAAGCGGAGAATTTAACAAGAACATTTGGAATGAAACGGGCAATCAGTGAACTAAATTTTACATTGCCTGAAGGTGTGTATGGGCTTTTGGGAGATAATGGGGCAGGGAAAAGCACCTTGATGAGAATTCTTGTGGCAATTGACCATCAAACTAGTGGTAAGGTTACCTTTAACGGCAAGGATATCTTCCATATGAACGACGACTACCGGAATCTTGTGGGATATATTCCCCAGGATTTCGAGGTTTATTCCGCGTTTACAGCAACAGAATATCTGGAATATATGGGAGCACTGAAGGGGTTGTCAAAAAAAGAACTGAAGCACAAAGTTCCAGAGGTATTACAGTTTGTCAACCTGGAGAATGTTGCTAATAAAAAGGTCAAAACCTTTTCCGGAGGGATGAAAAGGCGGGTGGGCATTGCCCAAGCCATTATTAACGATCCGAAGATATTAATTTTTGACGAGCCCACCGCTGGGCTTGACCCCCATGAGCGAATCCGTTTTTCAAACATCATAAGCGAAATGGGACAGGACAAGATCATCTTGTTTTCTACCCACATTATTTCGGATATCGAAGCAATTACCACCAATGTGATCATCCTAGATCAGGGGAAAATTAAAGAGCAAGGTAATGTGCAAAAGATGTTATCCGGGATTAAAGGAAAAGTATTTACTGAGGAGATGGACAGAGAGCGACTGGCCTCCTTTAAAAAGAAGCACCTGATCGTACGGATCCGGCAGGAAGAAAACGTTGTTAATGTCCGTTACTTGGGAGAAAAGGAATCAGGCGCAATCGTATGCGAGCCCACGCTGGAAGATTACTACATCTACTTAGGGAGTGGGAGCCATGCGTAATTTCATTCCATTAGAACTGAAAAAAATATTAAATAAAAATACAGTAATTATCAGCCTACTCTTTCTCACTATTATTCTGATCCCCTGGATTCAAACCGCCAAGAGTATAGATGTCTTGGATGATGAGGGAACCATACATAGCGGTCTTGGAGGCTGGAAAATTTTAAGGGAGCGCACGGTTGAGGGCACGATGACGACGGATTATTTATTACAAATGAAACAAAACTACGAAAACAGCGTGGACAAACCTTATATTGAAGGCGAAGTGGATACAGATCGCAAGTTGGGAAAAAGATTAACTTTTCCTCACGATGCGCTGAACTGGGAACTGAACTTTCCATATATAAAGTACCGTGTTCTCGATAACAGCTTAAATTTAACGGATGAGCAGCTCGCCAATTTTTATGTAGATTGGAAGGGCAGTTTTACCGAATATTTATCCACTGAACAAAATCTATTTCCTTATACAGAGAAACAAATCGAAATCATATCCCAGAAAATGCAAAAAGTACCCACCCCATTTTTATTCAAATACGATAGTGGCTGGGAGTACCTGAAAATAGGTTTATTAAATACGATCTACCTTTTCTTCATGTTCTTGGCCTTTATCCTATGCGAGGGATTCTCCAAAAACAGCAGCAAAGGAATTGACAAGGTGACCTTATCCACCAAGGAGAGCAGGAGGAGGCTGCTCAGCTACAAGCTTGGTGCCGCTTGTGTGTTTTCTACGATAGCCTATTTTGTGTATATTGCGATCATACTGCTGTTTATTACCGCAGTGTATACGCTGCACGGCTGGGACTCTTCGGTTCAAATCGGAACAATTACATTTTATTCTATGAATCAGCTTCAAGAGGGGTTACTCTATATTTCCATGGGATACTTTTCCACACTTGTCGTGACGCATCTTATCCTGTTTTTGTCAGTGGTTTTTAAAAGAGGGAAACTGGTATTAGCACTTTCACTGATTTATTTTTATCTCGTAAATACTTATCAGATGGGGAGGGGGGCGCTGATTGAAAAAGTGATGGTCTTCATGCCCCAGAACTTTATCAATAATCTTATAGGCATAGAGAAATTATATTTTGTGGGTAATACTGTATTTCCTTATGTTTTTGTCGCCCTGTTTCTGGGTACTGTGTACATTCTCTTATCTCGAATCGGTATCTCTATATGGATGAGAAGATATTATTTACAGTAGAGGAAGGTAGGTGAAATCATGAGCTATTTATCAAAAGTAAACAGAAGTAAAATCCTAAACATAAACATATTCGGTTTTTTGTTGGCATTGTTTCTGATACTTACCTTTTACAACTTAGACACCATCAAAACAGGTTATTTAAATCAGGCAAGATATGAGGTAACAGATGGGACGGAATACCGGTATTTCTATCAACCGGAGGTATTGGATGAAGTTGAGATTAATAAAATTTTGGAAAAATACAGAGAACTTAGCCTACCAGAAGACAGGAATAAAGCGGATGTTGCAGATTTGCCAGCCTTGGATATGATTATCCAAGTGTATGGCTGGAACTGGACTGGAATACGAGATGTCTCAGCAGAACAATTTTATCAGGACAGGGCAGACATCATCAAAAGTGCACAGAAGGAAGCGGGGAGTTCTAGGGAAGGAATCAGCAACGGGAATTATGCAGCGGCTTCTCTCTCCGAACCTATCCGGATGGGTTATGCCGAGGGATGGAAGAACGTTAACTCAGGGATGAGCCAGTGTGTTTTTATTGTCCTGGTTCTCATTTCCATTCTACTGGTCCCAATTTTTAATGAAGACGAGACCTTGGGCGTGGACGGACTGGTCAAATCCACGAGGTTTGGAAAACGTAAGCTGAGTAGGATACGGATTATCAACGCCTTCCAGCTCTCTTTATTGCTTTATCTGGCGGCGGTGGCGATTTACATTACGCCTATATTCTTTATGTACGGTTTACAAGGAGCGGATTTGCCTATACAAAGTAGTCCACAATTTTTTTTATCAATGGTTGCGGTGAATTATTTCGAGCAGTTTTTAATCAACCTGGTTATTGGATATGTGGCAATCTCACTGATGACAGGGATTACTTTATTGATCAGCGTATTAGTCACACAGATTTATACTGGCTACGCCCTGTTACTATTCACCATAGCCATATCTTACGCCATTCAGATGAGTGAGGTATTCTTTCTGAAACATTATGTGGGCAATTTTCTGCCCATGCAGATAGCCAAGTTCAACAGCTATTACACAAGTTTTGAACCCTATGGAGGTATTTCTAGAATTATTGCCGTTCCTTCCATTACTGTTGCAGTTTTATTTATACTCCTACTATTTTTGCCAAGATGGATTAATAAAATGAGGTTTACTTCTTAGATTGAGCATTACGCATAAAGTTAAAACACATCAAGGATAAAAAAATGAAGTGAAGTTCGGAAAGAAGGTAGATGATGTATTCATTTTTTATTTTATGCGAAGCTGGATCAGAAAAAGATGGTATTAGCAACAACGGTTTAGCTCACGTTCTAGAGCACTTTGTTATACTGGCGATGCTCAAAGATTTTTTCACAGAGAAAGAAAGTAATTTGAGAGGACAAACAAGTTACTGCTATTGCTTATATAGTTGGAGCAATGCGAAGTACCAAGTAGGTTTAAACCTTATCTTTGAATTTGAAAACTATATGAGGAGGATATTAAATAATAAAAATGAATATTATGACTTAATGTTAATGGCCATTAGAGAGGTCGAGGAAGAAATACTATCGAAACACAATGAGGTGGCAAAGATCAATGTAATGATTCATTATTTAAATAAAGATATTGTTTCTCGACCAATAGGCCTACTTGAGGACGTAAAAAGTTTGAACGTTGACCAATTATTTGAGACTTTAAGTAGTATTTATGTAGCAGGAAATTTAAGATATTTCATTTTTAATCATGAAAAAAATGAGTTTGTTATTTCTGACTTGCCTCAAAAAACAAAGCGAAAAGGTTGTGTGGAAAAGCAAGAATTCCATGACAAAGAACTGGAACGGATAGCATCTAATTTAAATATAGATGTACAAATATTTAAATTATTTTGTAATAGTGATAAAAAAGTTGCACTTTCTAGTACTTATTTTTCTAAGATTTTTAACAAAGAACAAACGATTCTTAATGAATTGTACTTGATAAGTATTTGCAAATTATTAGATAAAGCTTATGGTGTCAAAAATAACTGTAAATTTGAAATTATATTTTTTAGTAATGAGGACTCTACTAGAATTTACTATATATTTGAATTAACGAGCAGCAATGATATTTACGAGACTCCAAATAAGATAACGGTAGATGTGGAACAGATAATAAATTTTATGCTTGAAAGTGTAAATTTCCACGAGTTAAAAGAGGAGTTAAGGATAAATGTATACAGTAATAGATTTAGTCCAATAAGTCGAAGTGAATGCGAATCAGAGATATTGAATAAAGTTTACTTTAATAATTTTCAAGTAATAAAAGATTATGAAGATTTTGCTGATATTTTACGGAATGTTACGATTGATAAATTCAAGGGATTCTTGTATTTTGTGTTAGGGGAGATAGATGACTTAATTATTTTTGAATAACGTAAAAGACAGGTCGACAGTTTTCCTCGCTTTGGAGTCTAGAGTCCATTTTCATTGATCAAAATAAACTTGCCGGACCACTGACTTCTATGATACACCACACTTTCACTAGACGAATGGTTTCATTATATAAATTGGTACGGGTGTCGCCCCTGGTCATCAAGTCGCCCTCAATGCGAATATGTGGATTGATTCGCTTCTTTACCTTCACAATGATCTGAGCAGTTGAGTGCTACCAAAGCATTGATATTGAGTAAGCCAAGTGAATGGAGTCGTGTCTATAATGATGTAGTCATAGTTGGCTTTCATCGGTTCCAGTAAAGGGGTCAATGTCTTTTCACCGCCATTTTCATCCCGTAGGTTAATTTCGGCAACAGACAGTTCAATGTTGCTAGGAATCAGGTCAATGTTACCTTGAGAATGAATGCACTCTTCGGGCGATGGAAGCAGTTCGTCCGTCATCATCGCGTTCTTGATGTTGAACATAGAGTAAGGGAGTTTATCAGGTTGTTCGATACCAAAGTACATCGTTAGATTCCCTTGAGGATCCAAATCAATCAGTAATATCTTTTTTCCTTCATTATATAAGGCGTAAGCTAGGTTATAAGCGGTGGTGGTTTTGCCTGTACTGCCTTTTTGATTAGCGATAGTGTTTACTGTTGTTTTTCTCATATCAATTCCCCTCCCTGAAGCCAAAGCTTCGATATTATCTGTCAATGATAGGGAGCGGGCTGATCTGTTATAGTTCTCTCCGAGTTCTCTCATTTGTGCAAAAGCGACTACTATTTGAGAAGATTCCCGGAAGCCTTGCGGCGTTTAAATCTAACGAAAGAACCCGCAAAAAAACTTGATCTTACAAGGATTTTCGCGGGCTTTAGATTCCTTTTCTTTGACTTAGTTTCTGCTATCTTCCCGATAGCATGAGCGACTCAAAATCGAGAGGGAAACCGTGGAGGTTCGAGTCCTCTCACCGGTACCAACTAAATCAACTCAAAGTTCATTAGATACTATATCTGATGAACTTTTTTGTTTGTTTTTTTACAATTCCGTTCATGCCTGTGCCGGAAAACTTTTGATACATCCTTCAGTTGTGAATAAGAAATTGGACTTAGTTGTACCGAGAATGATTAATGTAAGAGGATATGTGAATGAGATAGAGGCATTCCTGAGGAAGCTCCACTTCGAAGCTATAAGCAAGCATGATACTAAACAGCGATTGACAAAATAGAGGAACTACTTAATACTAATTGATAATCATTATCATTGTTGTGGAATATAATTAATTCAAATAGATTGTGGAGCAGATCGGAGTGTATGGCAAAGATGAAGCTGGAAGATCATATTTTCGCATGGAATTATGCTGCTGTTAAAGTACTTGATATTCGACATGCTGTGATGGAGCCTGGGGACAATCTGCAAGGCTATATATTACCAGCATGCGGATTTATCTACTGTGTGCGGGGTACGGCCAGCTTGAATCTCAACGGCATAGATTACGACGCAGACCGTCACTTTATTGTGCATGGTGGCAAGGGCATGAGACTAAGTATAGAGACAGGGAAGTTGTTTGAATACTATTTATTATTCTATAGAGCCTCCTTGCCAGGAAGAAAGGATTTAGCAAGACTTTTAGAACGCAGCAATCCATTTCGGATGCAGTATAGCTTCGAGTCTTTGGAGCCATTACCACTGCACTATCAACTAATGGCAATGGAACAACTTTGGGCACAAGGAAGCCAATTGGAAAGAATTCAAGTTAAAGGCTTGTTCTATCAGTTTATACATGAATTATTAAAGCAGTTCACAAAGGATGGAATTAACCTCAGGCAACCGGATGTCATTGGGCAGGTTGTCCGTTATATTGAGGAGCATTATCGTCATAATTTATCACTAGAATCTATAGCGGAGCAATTTAATTACAGCCCTCGTCATTTATCAACCCGCTTTAAAGGGGAGACGGGGTTTAGCTTGATTGAATATTTGATACGATTCCGGCTTAAACATGCAGAAGAGCTATTACGATGTACCGATGCTCCACTTCGCGATATTGCAGAAGAAGTTGGATATAGCGATGTATATTACTTCAGTCGTATGTTCAGTAAATACAATGGTCAATCTCCCATCCGGTTCCGCAAGGAAAGCAGGCAGGTGAGTTCATCGGACAATCGTCCATTTACCACCGCCAAATTCTCCATTGGCGAGCACATATCCTCCCGATATAATGTTATTGAGTATGATAATCATTATCATTACTATTACCAAAATGAAATAACCGGAGGGTCTTCACCTATGAGATTAACAAAGACGTCAAGTTTTATTGTAGCGATGCTGCTTAGCTTTACCTTGCTTTTAAGTGCATGTGGATCTGCAAGCGTTGGTTCTAATGCCACAAATTCTAATGGATCCAAAGCTTCTGAAGTTACATCATCACCAGCAAATAATTCAATTGCAGCTGACAATGTCAATAAGGAGGCTCAGACAAGAACTATCTCTACAATAAAGGGAGATATTGTTGTTCCAGCTAATCCAAAGAGGGTTGTCGTGTTATACCTTCAAGGGGATCTTGTGGCCCTCGGCATTAAGCCAGTAGGTACTTCGAGTGTTTTTGAAGGAGCGGCCTTTGCAGAAGAGCTGGGGGGGATTGAAGATCTAGGTTCATGGTATGAGCCTAATCCAGAGGCTATTATGGCAGTAAAGCCGGACTTGATCATAGCTGCTTCTGAAGAAACTTACGAAATCCTTAAGGATATTGCACCGACCGTTCCAATTCCCTATGAAAAAATGGCGACGGATGAACGTGTAATGAAGATTGGCGAGGTATTTGGCAAGGAGCAGGAGGCACAAGCTCTATTAGATAATTTCCACGAGAAGTTGGAGAAGAGCAAGCAGCAGCTTGATGAACTTGGAATTTTGGATAAGACAGTAACCATTATCGAAGGCGGAAAAAAAGAGATGGCGGTGATCGATAGCAAGCTTTATGGAAGGGGCTCTCAGATCATTTATGAATATTTAGGGCTAAAAGCACCAGAGATTCTTCAGAAAAAGATTGATGGCAGAGAGAAGGCTACTGGAGGGTTTGTTTCCTTAGAGGTGTTACCAGAGTATATAGGAGACTTCGTGTTCCGCTCTGTATGGGATGGTGCTGATGATTTGTCGGACAATCCAATTTGGAACAGCATTCCAGCAATTAAAGAAGGTAGATTGATCGAAATTGGGTTTGATTTTTCATATTATTCCGATATCTACTCTCTTGATAAGCAACTAGATTTTGTAGTAGAGAAGCTAGTGTCAGCGTATGAAAAAAAATAGAAGGCTAGATGATAGAACAACCGTTATCCCTGATTTAAGAGGGAAATCGTATTTCGGTCTGTTTCTACTCCTAGGGATACTGCTGCTGCTGCTTTCAGTAGCAGCTTCTATCTCATTTGGCTCTGCTTCCATGAGCCTGAAGATGGCATGGACAGCGATTTTTAATTTTGATCCTGAACTGACCGAGCATCAGATTATTCATGCCCTTCGTATTCCGCGTACAGCAGCTGATATTATTGCGGGGATGTGTCTCGCGGTAGCAGGAGCGGTTATGCAGGGCTATACGCGAAATCCCTTAGCAGATTCCGGATTAATGGGAGTGAATGCAGGAGCAGCTCTTGCAATGGCCGTTACACTGGTTTTTCTTCCAGGGCAACTGCAGACAACAACCCTGCTGGTTAGCTTTATTGGCGCAGGACTTGGAGCAGGATTAACGTATCTTGCCGCTTCATTGAATCGTTCAGGAATGACACCTCAACGACTGGTGCTAGCTGGAATATCAATTACAATGCTATTTGGAGCTGTGGGGTCATTTATCTCATTAAACTATGGAATTGGTCGTGCCCTTGCTTATTGGACTTCGGGTAGTGTGGCTGGAGCAACATGGGTGGAAATTAGGCTAGTTATACCTTGGTTCTTAGGTGGACTGGCTTTGTCACTATTCATTGCACGCTCTATCACTATTTTAAACTTGGGGGAAGAGATCGCGAAAGGCTTCGGGCAACGGATCGTTCTCGTTAAGATGATAGCTACGCTTGCGGTCCTTTTACTAGCGGGTGTAGCTGTTGCACTTGTAGGGCCAATCGGCTTTGTAGGGTTAATTATTCCGCATATTATGCGTTTTTTTGTAGGTGTAGATTATCGTTATATTATTCCGGCATCAGCCATTTACGGCGGCGCACTTATGGTTGTAGCGGATATCGCTGGAAGGCTGATTAATCGTCCGGCAGAGACAGCACTGGGCATTATTTTTGCAATGATTGGTGTTCCTTTCTTCTTGCTAATTGCGAGCAAAGAGAGGAGAGCCTTCAAATGAATGTTGTTAAATCGCATAAGGCTACAATATGGATTCTATCTCTTTTAATACTGCTTATTGCAGGAGCTATTCTTAGTCTTAATATGGGAAAGGTGTCCCTCAATCCACTTGAAGTATTTCAAGTATTGCTTGGACAAGGTCCAGAGGAGCATAATCTCGTTGTTTATAAGTTTCGTCTTCCTCGGATCGTATTAGCGATACTTGTTGGATTTGGGATGGCACTGGCAGGTGCAGTTATGCAGGCTTTGCTGCGCAATGATCTGGCTGATCCCGGCATGCTTGGTATTAGCTCAGGTTCAGGTCTTATGGTGTTGCTGATTATCTCAACGGTAAGCATTCAAGGCGCCGCTATAACATTATTACTGCCGTCTATGGCATTCTTAGGCGGTCTGCTGGCAGCAGCTCTGATCTATGTTCTAGCCTATAGAAAACGTCGTATGATTTCTTCTACACGACTTGTCTTGACTGGTGTTGCAATCAATATGGGGTTTAGTGCGCTGTCGCTATTCCTGACTTTAAAGCTTGATGACCAGAAGTATGAGTTTGCGCAGCGTTGGCAAGCAGGATATTTATGGGGGGACAAGTGGTCTTATATCAGCTTGTTGGCACCTTGGGTATTGCTGCTATTCGCATATATTCTTTCTAATTTCAGGACATTGAACGTCTTGGTGCTAGGCAACGAAATTTCGATAGGATTAGGAGTCGCTGTAAAGAAGAAATTTTTGCGCTTGGCAATTGCGGCTGTAGGCATAGCTTCTGGCTGTGTAGCGCTCGGGGGCTCGATCTTCTTTATTGGATTGATTAGTCCGCATGTGGCTCGCAAGCTGGTAGGTCACGACTACAAAGTTCTTCTACCTACTTCAGCGCTTATTGGTGCGCTATTGCTGCTTGTAGCGGATACGATTGCTCGAACGGTCAGCTTTAAGTCAGATATTCCCGCAGGAATTATTGTAACAATGCTGAGTGTGCCTTACTTCCTATATCTATTGATGCGTTCAAAATAAATATCGATAGGTTCCATTCCTCTCACCGGTATACTAAAAAGGTCTATAAAATTGCTTAATAAGCGATTTTATAGACCTTTTTCATTTTCAGAGCTTATTGAATTTCTAATAGGAGCATTAGGTTTTCCTCTACTACTACTTCTGAATTACCCTATTTCCAAAGTTCTAGTGTATACCGTTAGCTTCGCATTCGATGATTTAGCATTGATACTATAAAGTGCAAACCTTTTCCTACTTTTCAACGTCTCTAATTTATAGAAACAAAAGAAAAGATGACTTGCATTTTATTTATACAGTTGTATAATAGAAGCAGTTATACAACTGTATAATATGGAGGTTGATTCATGATTAATGAAATTAAGAAGCTACCTGATGCAGAGTTAGAAATTATGCTTGTCATTTGGAAAACTGGGAATCCAGTGAGTTCTTCCTACATATCGAATCAATTACGTAATAAACGAAATTGGGCTTTGGCTACTTTAATGACGGTACTTTCGCGACTCGTTGATAAAGGATTTCTGTATTGTGAAAAGGAGGGACGGAGCAATAGTTATCGTGCAGCCATCTCAGAAACGGATTATAAGGAATGTGAAGGGAAAATCGGCAAAATGGAAATATTGGATATGGATGATTTTGACTATACGCTTGCTACTTCCATTTAACATTTCGTTTGCCAATAATGTCGTACGGATTCCGCTTCCTGATAGCTCAAAGATAAGTACAGTGTTTCAAGACATTCCCTCCAACAGCATACAAATTGATGTGTCAGGGATTTCTCATCCTGTTCAGCAGGCCGCATCGTTAAATCATATACCATCTCTTATGGACATCTTAACTTGGCTCTGGTTTTCCGGGTTCGTACTTTTTTTGCTTTATCATTTTACCAGTTACTACTTTTTCAGAAAACAGTCTCTTCGTTGGAGTAATTCTCTTTTAAGTGACCAGATGGTATTGAAAATAAACCAAGTTTATAAAGAAATGAAAATAAAATTATCCATCACCGTTTTAATTAGTGAAAAGGTTCCAAATCCAATGTTAGTTGGTTTTTACAAGCCGATTCTCTTCTTGCCGCATGATCAATATAACGATGAAGAGCTTGAATTTATCTTCAAGCATGAGTTAGTTCATTATAAGAGACATGACATTATATATAAGATACTCCTCTTAATTGTACATGCAATTCATTGGTTTAATCCTTTCGTGTGGTTCATGGTACGCCAAGCAGGACGTGAAATTGAAATTTACTGTGATGAGACGGTAGTGGGTACACGAAGCTTATCTTACCGTAAAAAATATTGTGAGGCTATCTTATCTGTCATACAGAATTCGGATCCCCGCTTTTTGGCTTTATCAACTAACTTTTCAGGAGGGGAAATTTCTATGAAAGAGCGATTTATATCTATTCTTAATACGAAGAAAAAACGAAACGGCATCACTCTATTTTATACCGTCCTGCTTTTGATCGGGGTAATCAGCGTGTTGGCGTCGTGCACTAATATAAAAGGCACCGAATTCATCAAACCCGGCACGATCTATTCCATTGGCTTTGATGGGGAGCAAGTTGTTGTTAATGATGCTGGCAATTCGTACTCCATAGATGCAGAGGGGAATGTTTCTGTTTCATATCGGAATGGAGATGTTAAAGCAAATGTGCCATTAAAATTGGATACGACCGGAGGGGTTCTGGGAATGGGGCAAGAGAACACCGGTTATTTTATATCCGAGGATAAAACAGCTATTGTTTATGGTTTTGCAGATGGAAAATCATTGCCGCTGCATGTTTTAATCAGTAATGATAAGGGACAGACATGGAATGACTATCCTATTCCTGGAGCAATGGGATATGAAACAAAATTTATCGGTTTCACGAATAAAAATGATGGTTGGCTGGTCAGTGGTGCTTCACAAGGAGTTGGGAGTGCGCTGAATTATGTATATCAAACCTCTGACGGAGGTAAGACGTGGAAAGAGATAGGCAATCCAAATGATATTTATTCGGAACATTTGACCGGCGTGGGATTTTCTAGTTCGGATATCGGGTTTTTAGGGTACAGATATTATATGGATGAGGGTCCTGTAATTTATTGGACCAAAGATCAGGGGCAAACTTGGGAAAGGCTTGCTGTATCGCTTCCAGAAAAGTTTGATAAATATAAAAAAAATCCCCTTTCTCCTATCTTTAATAGAAAGGAAGGACTGTTCCCTATCTCGTTAATTGATCAAGATACCGGTGTGGCAGGAACTATATATCTTACCAGTAAAGATGAAGGAATCACTTGGGTTTATGATGAAGCTTATGATAAGCTTCTAAATCCTTAAAAAAAGCGGCCATTGGAATGGCCGCTTTTTGATTGTCCAATGGGATCTCAGATAATGGAAAAATAGATACGATGAATACTAATTCCCGAACTAAAGTCAAAAAGGCTTCTATCCTAAAGTATGCCTAAGGATAGAAGCCTATGAGAGAAATATTCGAAAAGAGTATTAGCGAATTGTAAGGGATCCAATTTTGCAACGTTCATTGATTAAAAAATAACATGAATCCAATGAATTAATATGTTGTATTACAGATGCAACTTCTTATAGGATATTATAGGGTATCAAGCGGTACATGCAGCAGTGAGAAAATTCGGAGGCTAAAGGATCCCTTCTATTTGTTTCTCAATTTGAATAAAATAGGTTACTATTTCCAACCCCCTCCTCCATGAGAAGATGACTCTACGTAATCAATCTTAATCTGACCGTTGCCTGAGCCAAGCGTGGTGTTAAAATTATATTGACGTAAGTTCCAATCATTGAAAGTCCCTGCCCAGCTATTATCGACGATAAAAGTATAACGTGTCGTAGCTGAGAAGGAGCCGCGGATGTAGGCACAAACAGCTCTTGAACCGTAGATTCCCACTTTATAACCGTTAGGATTTTGAGTGCTGCTGTTTAGAACTGACATTATCCCTTGGAAATAAGGCACAACATTTCCAGTAATTTGAGTAGTGGTCATATCGCGATCCACGGCGAAATAAATCGGAGTGGCATTCGTTTGTCCGAAGTCATTTGCCAATTCCACAGCATCTTTCGCATCACTAACACCCTGTGCATTCGTAAAGTAACTGACAGTTGTTCCACCTTTGTTTTCATAAAGGGATACTATGAACAGCCCAGCATTAGAAATTCGTGTAATCTCAGCATCTGTAAGTCCGTCATGAGAACCTTCTACACGGTTCAGGTATCGTCCAACAAATGTAAAGTTATTATTTTGAAGTGTCATCAATCTTGCTGAAGTAACGTTTGTTGCAGTATCACAACCCAGTACCAATGTGGTTTCCTTCTTTCAAATTATTAGATAGATTTCTTTAAACTGCATTCATAAGACCTCTATGAGAAAGATTGGCGCCAACCTAAAATAGTATATGAGAAATAGTTCACAAGTTCTTGGGGGAATAAATTAGTAGATATAAAAGAGGCAATTGACTTTAGTTGGATATGAGGTACAACCGTGCTAGATTCATTGTTTGAGGAGTAACTAGCATATTTATAAATCTAATTTAGAAAAAGAAGAACAGATCTGCATTTTTATTGAGATTTTTATTAAATTTCGCTTAAGTTTGTTAGGGGAGAGTTGGTTTTCTCCTAGTGCATTTCGTTCTCTTTCTAATGTCCAACTGTGGAGGTTCGATTCATCTCACTGTTAACTAAAAAAGAACAACCTATTGTACTTACGATAGGCTGTTCCTTTTTTTACAGGCGACCATAAAAAGAACAATTTCGACTTGAAATAGATTATTGTTATATGAAATATCTACTAAGCCATTACTATCCTCTACGACCTTCTGGATACTTTTTAAGCCTATACCATGACCGGATTTATTAGTTTTTGTGGAGCAGATGTCGCCAAAACGATTCGTATGAATTTCATTCACATAAGGATTCTGAATCCGGATGAACAAGCTTTCATTAAGATAATGCATATGTATGGTTATATAGCACTCTTCATTTCTTTTATCGCAACAAGCTTCAATGGCATTGTCCAGTGCATTTCCTAAAATCACACTGATAACTGTGGTGTCGAGCGTCAGCTGTGCAGGGATGTTCAAGTCTAACTTGAAGGGGATCTGATGCTTTTCAGCGACCTGCTGCTTGTAGTTGATAATGGAATCAATAATCGTATTCCCGCTATTGCTAACGCCTATTGGGTTGTCTATTTGCCCCAGTAAGTTGTCCAACTCATTCAGATTGGCAGCTTCACCGGATTGTACCTTTGCGCGTAAACCTATGAGAATATTTTTAATATCATGCTGGAACTTAAAAGATTCTTCCTGTATTTCTTTTGTCAAAAGATATTGATTTACATAGTAAGCATTTTGTTGCTCAAGTAAATAACTTTGGTTCTGCGCAGATTGGATAACTAACATACGGTCGCATAAGATAAATATCAATAAATTTATAATGAGTAGCCCTGTGGACAGGATTGGAACAAGGGTAGGGAAGGACTGCATATAAAGGCTGGATGCGAAGCTGTAGATCCCTAGTGTGCTTATAGAAGGGCAAATAAATAATAGAACCCAATACCATTTAGATAACCCGCCATTTCCAAAGGCTTTAGCTACGCGCACGGATACAAAAGCTAATATAAACATCAGCAGCTTGGAAAGAAACTGGTTCAGAATATATCCCTTTGTCGAGTAAAATAGGGGTAATGATAACTCACTAAGCGTAATAAGCGCAACCAGAAAAAGAGCGGCAACGATCCGCCATTTGATATTTCCATTGTAAAAAAAAGATAAGAGAGCAATCAGGCCAATATTGAGTGTGAGTAGGATTGAGCCTGGCAGTGAGCTATAGTGCAGAAAGACAATACAGAGGAAATATAGGGAGTACACGATAACAAGATTGGCTTTGGTGGTAAGTCGGCTAACGAAACAATGCCTGTAGAAGTAATGAATAATGATAGGTAAAAGTGGAAGCGTTACTAGATAAAATAACTCCTCCAGAAAGATATTATCCAACAAGACTCCCCCTGAATTTCAGATATTTTTTCTTAAAATCGGCACTGTATTTTGCACTAATGGGTAAGGCTTCGCCATTTAGGAGAATTACTCCCTGGTTACTGATTTCTTTAATAAAGTAAAAGTTAACGATGTAGGATTGATGGATTCGGACAAAATCGCTCACAGGAAGCTTCTGCTCTTCCTCGTTTAGTGTACTGTAGTAGTCATGTTGATCGTTGCAGGAATAAAGAATAATTCTCCGCCGGTTGCTTTCCAGATAGATGATATTTCGATAGGGGATTAGAATTTCTTTTCCTTTTTGCTGTAGTGATAAGAAGTTTTTTTTGCCTTGCTGGAGCTTGCGAATTACTTTTTCAATCGTAGAAATCAGTTTGTGCTTAAATATCTCTGAATCGATAGGTTTCTTGATAAATCCCGAGGGCTGAACATCGAAGAGTTGCAGATGATATTCATCATGACTAGAGACATAGATAAGCTGCACTAGATCATTTTCATCATTTCCCCGCAGTACATACCCAGCTTTTATTCCATCCATATCCGCCATTTCAATGTCCATAAAAATAATATCAAACGCGCAGGCCTCTTGAATGGCCTTAGTGAAGCTTTCGCCGGAATAAAAGATCGAGACCTCTATTTTCCTTGTGAAATTAGGTTGAGTCTCCAGAATAAGTCTCTCTATTAATTCAGTAGTGGGAAAGTCATCATCACAGACAGCAATACGTATCACTTTATCATTCCTTTCGACAAGAATTGTCCAAAATATCCGGGAATTTGTCGACCATATAAGTCACATTATACAAATCCTTCTTAATAATTACATTAACTAACTTGATTGTTACAGTTTGAATGTAGTGTCCATGGCAACATGTTAGGATGTGGAAAAGTGAAAAGAGGAGTGTTTGATTTGACGCAAACGATCTTTGAGGCCAGAGGTTTAAGCAAACAATACGGAGAGTCTCTTGCGCTTCAGGATGTCTATATGACAATTGGGGTAGGAGATATTTATGGGTTTGTTGGCGAAAATGGGGCAGGTAAAACTACATTAATGAAAATTATAGGCGGATTGGTACATCCGACACATGGTGAAATCTCTCTTTTTGAAAAAAAGGACAAAAAAGCTGTTCACGAGGCGAGGCGAAAGGTTGGATTTCTAATTGAAAGGCCAGCGCTTTATCCTAATCTAAATGCCAAGCAAAATCTTACGTTTTATTGTCGTGCGTTTGGGATTAAGGATAAGAGCAGAATTGCGGAAGTATTGCAGGCAGTTTCTCTGGCAGATGCCGGTTCTAAGCTAACCTCAGAATACTCCCTTGGGATGAAACAACGTTTAGGTCTGGCTATTGCTCTACTTAACGATCCCAAATTTCTGGTATTGGACGAGCCTATTAATGGTCTTGATCCGTCAGGCATTGTAGAAGTGCGAAAGATCCTGGAGAAGCTTTCCAAAGAACAAGGAGTGACTATACTGATCTCCAGTCATATTTTAAGTGAGTTGCAGCTACTAGCGACCCAATACGGTTTTATTCATAAAGGAAGGTTAATCAAAGAAGCTTCTGCGGAGGAACTCTTACATACGGCGGAAACAAAGATCTGTATTCGAACGGCTGATCCCGCAGCGACACTTCAGATTTTAAAAAGTGAACTCCAACTAGAAACCATTACGATCACCGAAGCTGGAGAAATTCAAATTCCTAAAGAGAGTACAAATCTGGAAGAGCTGATGTCTCTTTTTCTGACGCAGGGCATCCATATTGAAGGGATTAACCTGTCGGCTCCAAATCTTGAGAACTATTATATGGATCTAATTGCTGGAGGTAACGAATGAGGAATTTTCTTAAGGCTGAAGCTTATTATGTAACCAAAGATCCTATGTTCAAGGGGATAAGTCTTCTTTTGCTGTTTGGAAGTGCCTTATTACTGGTTTGGATGGGGGTACAAGTAGGATTTGATATAGATGGTCCTTTAGAGCCTTTAATCACTAGCATTCAGTTATCTTTTTTTCTGTATTTCATCATTCCGATTTACGTTTGTTTTTTTGCTACCGAGGGATTTGAGTATGGGTCGGTCCAAACTATTATCGCTTCGGGTCAGCGCAGGTCATTATATTTGCTGGGAAAATATCTAACCGAATTAAAAGTTGTAGTATGGTGGGTAATTCAATTTTTTGGTCTTTTTTATGTATTGTACATGCTGGCAGCGTTTGTTACGGGTTCCCATATCGGAAATGAAAGCTTAGAGGGGAAGTTTATCGTTGCTATGGGGGCTATTGGATTCAATATTTTGTATCTCGCAGCTTATTCCGCTGTCGTACTGTTGTTAGGAGTATTGATGAAAAAATCGGCTACCGCTGTAATTGCCACTTTTGTTTTTGTATTTGGCGATTTTCTGCTCAGTGGTTATCTTAAAGACTCTTCGTATGTATATCTGCGAGTGATTTCTGAAAATACGCTAACGACGCAAATTTTTAAATTCTCTGCTGTAAATTCACATGAGATATATACCCTAAACGAGGGTATTCGTATGATCCTAATTCCTGTTGTAATCATAGGGGTTTGCTTGAGCGTTGCTTTAATTTCTTTTGAAAAGAGAGATGTGCATCTATAGAGAGGAAGGATGGATTATGAAAAAGCATAACAAAAGAACAACTGTGATCTTAAGTATTTCGGTAGTAGTTATAATTTTTTGTGTTCTTTTTGTGAGTATACGAATATCTTGACGCTGTCTATCTAGTTTAACTAGAACGTGAGGATTGAATCTCTCTGGTAAAAAAGCCACGGGGTACGTTATCAACGTACCCCGTGGCTTTAGGTGTTTATGGAAGGACATTGCCGGCAGCACGGTAGATTTCATACCATTCTTGCCGAGTGAGAGTAATATCGGAAGCTTTGGCAATATCACGCAAGCGCTGTGTATTAGTTGTGCCAACGACAGGCTGCATATTTGCCGGATGTCTGAGAATCCATGCGATGGCAATAGCTGTATTGGTTACGTCTTTTTCAGCTGCTAAGCGGTTAATGACCTCGTTCAATTCAGGGAACTTATCGTTATCTAAGAATACGCCTTCAAAGAAGCCATATTGGAAAGGCGACCAAGGCTGAATGGTCATGTCATGCAGGCGACTGTACTCCAAAATCCCGCCATCATGAACAACTGAACCGGAGTTAGTCATATTCACATTGAAACCTGTATCAATCATGCCAGTGACCATAATGCTCAATTGCAGCTGGTTGAACAGCAGCGGTTGCTTTACATTTTTCTTCAGCAGCTCGATTTGCAACGGGTTCTGGTTGCTGACACCAAAGTGTTTGACCATACCTTTGCTTTCCAGAATATCAAAAGCCTCAGCGACTTCTTCTGGCTCGAACAGCGTATCAGGCCGGTGAAGCAGTAGGACGTCGATATAGTCTGTTTTCAAGCGCTTAAGGCTGCCTTCAACGGATTGCAGGATATGTTCCTTGGAGAAATCAAAAAAACCGTTGCGGATTCCGCATTTGGTTTGGATCATCATTTTATCACGCATACCCGGATTGTTCTCCAGTACGCCTGCGAATACTTCTTCGGCTTTGCCAGCTGCGTAGATGTCAGCGTGGTCAAAAAAGTCTATTCCGAGCTCTAGGGCACTATGTACATGTGTATCTGCTTCTTTTGCAGATAGATCAGCAATCCGCATACAGCCAAGCGAAATTTGTGACACCTCAAGTGCGCCGTTTGCTACACTATTTTTTTTAACCAAAAGTGACTCACTCCTTTGAATGTTAGTAGAACATGCAGTATTCAATCAAACCATATCATAAAGAGGGGAGGTAAGCCAATGTCTGTCTAAAAGAGAAAGAGGTTATCTCATCAGTAGAATTCACTACTTCAGAGACAACCTCATTTGTCTATAGGTCAGTTATTAATACATATTTGGAATGTCGACATTAGGATCAATGTCAGCTTCGTAGTCTACACCCTCTGTTCTAAAACCAAACAGGTTAAAGAAATCTTGGCGGTAGCCTTCAAGATCAGCAAGCTCACCTGCATTGTCGGTTGTCAGCTCGTCCCAACGTTTCATAACCTCAGTCTGAACATCCTCACGCATTTCCCAGTCATCAATTCGGATCAAGCAGCCCCCGTCAGCAGTAGCTTCGCCCCCACTGTAAAGATGCTCAGAGAATAAACGGTACATTTGTTCAATACAGTTCTCGTGCAGCCCTTTTTCCTTCATTACTTCATACAATGCAGAGATATAAAGCGGGACTACAGGAATTGCGGAGCTGGATTGGGTTACCAGAGCTTTGTTCACGGAAACAAAAGCACGTCCACCTTGAGTGGACAGGCGATCATTCAATTGGATCGCTGTTTGTTCCAGATCATGTTTGGCTTGACCAATCGTTCCGTCGCGATAGATAGGGTGAGTGATTTCAGGCCCGATGTAGGAGTAAGCAACGGTTGTAGCTCCATCGGCAAGCACGCCAGCTGCTTGAAGCTGATCGATCCACATTCTCCAGTCTTCGCCGCCCATAACTGCGATGGTCTGACGTACTTCCTCTTCTGAGGCAGGCTCAATAGTGGTCATGGAAACTTCACCTGTGTGGAAGTTCAAGGTTTTGTTCGAATAAGCGGTTCCCACCGGTTTAATGACGGAGGAGAAGGTTTCTCCTGTTACCGGATGAGTGCGGCGTGGTGAAGCGACACTGTAGACAACTAAATCAACTGTGCCATATTCAGCTTTAATCAATTCAATGGTCTTCTCTTTGATAGCATCGGAGAAGGCATCGCCAACTATGCTGTGAGATTTAAGTCCAAGCTGCGCTGCTTGTTGTTCAAAAGCTGCGGAGTTGTACCAGCCAGCAGAAGCTGTACGTTGACCTTCAGCAGCTTTATCAAAGAAAACACCAATAGTGTTGGCTCCAGCACCAAAAGCGGCTGAAATTCTGGAAGCTAGTCCGTATCCGGTAGAAGCACCAATGACTAGTACATTAGCGGGTCCCTCAATTTTCTTTTGTGCTTTTACATATTCAATTTGTTGTTGTATTTGTTTGGCGCATCCCTCTGGATGGGCTGTTGTACATATAAATCCGCGAGTTTTAGGTTGAATAATCATCAAGGAATTCCCCTTTTTATAATAATTAAAGTCCAATGTTACTTCAGAGAAAGTATAGCAAACAATATTTACTAATACAAAGAATTTAGGATATTGGAGAAGAATGACTGCTCTCCACTACGATCGACTGCCATCCGCTGCCGCTTACGGACCCAGATGACGTTATATGCAAATTTATCGCCTTTTCAGCAGGGTTTCGGACCCCAGAGACGTTATTGCTTAGAAAAAGGTTCATATTAGGTGTATTTTGTGCCAATAGCGGCTATGAGGTCCGATGGAATTCCAAAGGTGCAATAATGCTGCGTTACGGGTCAACTGTGTCCGATAGGGCATTGTGCGGGGAACTGTGATAGGTCGATCGAACGAACGTACGAAGGAAATAAAACGAACGAATGACGAATCTTACGAATCATGGCAATCGAACTATCTAACCTGAATCATCGGATGAACCAAAGCACAAAAGGGGCTGCCCCAGCAGCCATTTCGTGGCCATGGGACAACCCCTTAATCTAATGAGGCTAGATTACGCCTTAAATATAGAATCTATAGTTTTGATCTCTTCTGGGGTCAGCTGCACCTTCAGCGTCTCTAAGTTGGAAACGATCTGCTCAGGACGTTTGGCGCCCGGAATAAGCACATCGATGGAAGGTACGGTCAAATACCAGGCAAGTACGACATGTGCGACTTCGACACCTTTAGCATTGGCAATCTGGCGGACCTTGTCCACCTTCTCCAGATTCTTGGCAAAGGTCTCCCCTTGAAATAGCGGGTCATTTTTTCTAATGTCGCTGAATGTATCGCCTTGCTTATATTTGCCGCCCAGCAGGCCCGACGCAAGTGGGAAATAGGGCACGAAAGAAATGCCATGCTCCTGCGTATAAGGCAGCAAATCTTGTTCCGCATCACGATGCAGCAGATTGTAGTGGGATTGAAGAACATCCACATGACCGTCTTTGTTGGCTTCTTTCAGCTGATCAATGGAGAAGTTAGACACCCCGATGGCTCTAATCTTCCCTTCATCCTTCAGCTTCTTAAGTTCACCTACAGCTTCGTCCTTAGGTGTGTTTTCATCAGGGAAATGAATATAGTAAAGATCAATATAATCGGTCTGGAGGCGTTTCAAGCTGTCTTCCACAGACTGTCTTAGAAAAGCTGGAGAGTTGTCCAGTGTAATCTTGTCACCGGTAATCACGTGAGCGCCTTTAGTAGCAATGACCACATTGTCGCGGCCGCCTCTTTCCTTCAGCACTTCGCCAATCAGTTCCTCGGATCTTCCAGGTCCATAAATAAAGGCGGAATCAATAAAATTAATCCCATGATCCAGAGCGCTGCGCACGATATTTCTGCCGGTTTCATCATTTAAACCCGGAAATAAATTATGCCCGCCAACAGCATTGGCACCCAGACCCAGTGGGAGAACCTGCAGATTGGTTTTTCCTAAAGTTATTTTATTAGCCATAATCAATAGTCAGCTCCTTAAAATATAATACGTACTATATTAAGTATAGAGAATAACTGAGGTCAGGACAAATTTTCGCCTTCCAGCTTTATACATGAATATTTAAACCGGATAAGTTATGATAGTAAGAAAATTTTATATTCGCGTTCGTGCAATCATGATGAGGAGAAGGAGGTCCGTCTTATGCTAGTCATTAATCAAAATGAAGTGGCTGAACTATTAGCTATGGAATCTTGCATCTCTGTTATGGAGTCTGTTTTGAAGGATCTGTCTGCTGGACAAGCCGTGCAAAGCTTAAGACAAGTGCTTCCTTTACAAAAGAGCAATCTGCTCGGCTTAATGCCGGGATATTTGCAGCATGAAGAGGTAGCTGGTGCCAAAATCATCAGTGTATTTCCCAGCAATCATGGTTCAGGCCTGCCTTCTCATCAAGGTCTTGTTACTCTATTCGATTCATCTACGGGTGTTCTGAAAGCTATAGTGGATGGACAAAAGATTACAGCCATTCGTACGGCGGCAGTCAGTGCAGCAGCAACCCGATATCTGGCCAGAGAGGATGCCGAAATCCTTGCTCTTCTTGGAACTGGGGAACAAGCAAAAAGTCATCTGGAAGCGATGTTGCGGGTTCGACCCATCCGTGAGGTAAAAGTATGGAGCAGAACACTCGCAAAGGCGCAGGATTTCCAAACGGAGATGAGCCAAAAATATAATGTACAGATCATTGTTGCTGAGACAGTTCAAGCGGCAGTCAGCGCAGCGGATATCATTTGTACCGTGACAGCATCCACCGAACCTGTGCTCAAGGGAGAATGGCTGAAACCGGGTGTACATATCAATGCAGTCGGCGCATGTAGACCCAATGACCGTGAGCTGGATTCGGAGACCGTCCAATTAGCTAAGTTATATGTGGATCGGCTGGAATCCGCTCAGAATGAATCTGGGGATTATTTAATTCCTCTGAACGAAGGCAAAATCACAGCAGATCATATTGTCGGGGAGATTGGTGAGCTGATCAGCGGCACTATCGAGGGTAGAAGGTCCGCGGCTGAAATTACTCTTTTTAAAGGATTAGGGCTGGCCATAGAGGATTTAGCAGCAGCTAATTTTATATATAATGAAGCTGTTAGATTACATAAAGGCACTGAAATTGCATTCTAAGGAGCGACTACACGATGAGCACTTATGAAGGTCTGTATGATTTCAAGTTGACGGAGCAAGAGGAGGAGCGGGCTAAACGCTTGCATGAGCAGAACATTATTATCGATTTGCTGTTTCAAGGCCCCTTATCTCCAAGCGCGATTCGAGACTCTATCTCTGACAGAATCAAAGAATTATGTGAGCCTTATAAAGATGAGCCAATGGTATACAGCAGTATGCCTGCAAAAATCATCACAAAGCTATCTGCGAGCGGAGAGATTCCCGAGTATAAGGAAGAGTGGTACAAGTCCGGAATTACAGCAGGGAACCGCGAACTTCATTTAGAATCCTTAGACAGCATCATTACAAGCATGGCAGAGGTGCAACTGCAGTTCGATTCCGCAGATTGGTTAATCAAAGCCTTAACTGCCGAAGACATACGTGCTGCCAAGCGTAATGGTCATAAAGCGGGCATTATCACAGCACAAGAAACGGATGGTCTGGGCACGAATCTCGATCAAGTAGATGTACTTTATAACTTCGGTTTAAGAATTCTACAATTGACCTACAACAATCAGAACCAGATTGGGGCGGGCTGCGCAGAACAATCGAACGCCGGTGTCACTAATTTTGGAAAAAGATTCATTGCGCGCTTGAACAAGCTGGGGATCATTGTAGATACGGGGCATTGCGGGAAACAGACTACGTTAGATGCCTGCGCTTATTCCACAACTCCGGTGATTGCTTCACATACGGGTGTAGAGGCGATCTATCCGCATATGCGCTGTAAAAGTGATGAGGAGATTATCGCGATAGCCAAGACGGGTGGAGTCATTGGTATTTTTGCTATGCCTTGGTTTGTTCATGAAGACCCTAAACATACAACTATTGACCAAGTGCTGGATCATATCGAATATGTAATCCGGCTTGTAGGCGTGGATCATGTCGGAATTGGAACGGATTGGCCGATGAGCGATGTGCTCTGGTCATTGGTTTATTTTAAAGAACATATCGCACCCAAGCTTGGATTCGCCAAAGGAGACGGACCTTCTACAGAAACCGTTGCTGGACTTGAGAAATATAGTTATTTTATTAACTTTACTAGAGGTTTGGTTGCCCGCGGTTATGCGGATGCAGATATTGCTAAGATCATGGGCGGCAACTGGCTGCGCGTATTTGAAGAAATTTGCGGATAGGGGATAAACAGATGACAACCTACTTACACACAACTACATTTAACGTCTACTTTTCTGGTGTTTATACAGGCAAAATTCATTTTACAGAGCAACAGATCATGCTCGCTAAGGTCGATCCGCGCAGAAGAACGCAAATGCAAGACAATGTGCTGGATGGACAGTTCAAAACTGTGCTTCCACTTCAAAAAATCCACAAACATTTAGACGCTTATGCTAAAGGGGAGTGGGTAGATTATGAGGTTGTGCTGAGTAATGGCGATATCTATCAAAAGCATATCCAGTATCAGGCGCAGATTGAAGGCCGCGAACTGACCTCACAAGTATGGGCGCTGCGCAAAGAGACGGCTCTGGACATTGTGACTTTGGATGGGGAGATTATCGCTTTTCTTACACCGAATCGGTATGGTATTGAGCTTATGGTTAAAGCGGGTTATGAGAAGCTGACTCCGTTAGTGGTCTACGATGATCCTCTTCTATCTAAGGCAGAATATGGTGTAAACGATCTGGGCACTGATCTGATTCCGATGCGCGATGGGGTGAAGCTGGCCACAGATGTTTTTTTACCAGAGGGTATTAAGCCGGGAACTAAGTTGCCGACTATTCTCGTAAGAACATGTTATGACCGCAACGGAAAAAAAGAGATTTTTATGAGATGGGCCAATAAAGGTTATGCAGTAGTATCGCAGGATGTTAGGGGGCGGGCGGATTCGGAAGGAGAACTGATTCCTTTTTATAATGAACGGGATGACGGCTATGATACGATTGATTGGATTATTGCTCAGGAATGGTCGGATGGCAACGTCGGCATGTGGGGCGCATCCTATCTAGGTTTTGTTGTTGTGGCGGCGGCCACCAGTGGGCACCCGAATCTGAAGGCGGTTGTGGATGAAGTGAATGTAGGCTCTCCGTTTGTTGATACCGTTCGCAAAGGGGGAACTCTTTGTTCTTGGCCGTTGCTCTCTTGGACTCTTGCTCAATCTGTGGGTACTCGGACGGATTTTGATATCTTTGGAGGCATTACGGTGAATCCGGAAGCAGCCGTTGATGCAAGACCGATTAGAGAGATCCCTCAGCAAATGATTGGCAAAACATCAGGTCCTTGGGATTTGTGGAGCCAGCATCCCGAGTATGATGATTTCTGGAAAAACTGTACTTTTACTGAGCGCGGAGATCAGGTGCAGGTGCCTATGTATGTCATCTCAGGCTGGTATGACGGCGACAGCGCCGGCGTATCGGAAACATGGAGAATGCTGACAGAACATGATGTGCCTAATCGCAAAATCCGTCTGGGCGCTTGGGAGCACGGGCCGAACAGAGCCAGAGACTATGAAGGTGTGAGCTTCGGCAATGATGCCGTAGTCTATGATTACGATGTTTCTGTGCTGCGCTGGTTCGACCGCTTCCTCAAAGGCATTCCAAATGGAATAGATCAGGAGCCTAGAGCCTCTTATTATGTTGTTGGTGAAAATCAGTGGAGAACGTCCGCGGATTGGACACCTGCCGAAGCCACAGTTTCTTCCTTCTACCTTTCCAGCGGTGGGCGAGCGAATTCAGGACATGGGGATGGGCAACTGCTCGCAGCGCCTGAGGAACATTCTCCTGAAGATACTTATGTCTATAATCCTCATGATCCTATGAATGATAGCGGTGAACGAGAGCCTGAAAATTTGCGGAAATACGAGCTGCGCAATGATATCCTTGTCTACACTAGTGATATTCTGACGGAAGAGCTGACTGTGGCCGGAGAACTGTCTGCGGTTATCTACGCTGCCAGCACTGGCAAGGATACGGATTGGGTAGTTACGCTTAGTGATGTGAATGAACAAGGGGACTCCATCCGGTTATCCAATTATATTGTCAGAGCTAAATACCGTCATGGATTGGAAGCACCTGAGCTGCTGATTCCTGGGCAGGTGGAGAAATATGATATTTTCATGCCGAATATAGCCCATAGATTTGCTGTTGGACACCGAATTCGGTTCTCGGTTACTTCGTCCAGCAAATTCGTTGCTTTCCCTAATACAAATACAGGTAATAATCCATATGAAGATTCAGAAGCGATTACTGTGCTGCAGACCGTCTACCATAATCGTGAGTATCCGAGCCATGTGAAGCTGCCGGTGGTTCCTAACGCTTAAATATGACTTTAATACGAAGAAGATGCTGAACAAAGGTAAAAGAAATTACCACTTGAAGCTGAGGCAGCATTTGATGACCAATGATGCTTCAAGTGGCTTACCGAGTGAGCACCGATTGAGGTCTAGGTAAAAAAAAGTGAAGAATGAACTTATGCTTCAATTGAAGCGAAAAGTAAAACACTTATAGAGCGATTAGGGAATTTCTCCCTGAAATTCTTAGGATTCTGGTCGTCAGACATATAATGGGGGAAAAACTCCCTAATATATGTCTGATTCCCGGGAATTAAGGAAAACAGCTTATTTATTAGGGAGTAATTCCCTGATTTCGTTCATTTAGAGCGAATATATGCTATTTTCAGGGAGTTTTTCCCTAATTAGTTTTAGATCCACTCCGCACAACGCGCAAACGTAGAACGCATCCCCCCATCACGCAAACGCAGAACGCCTACATCGCTACCATCCCAAACGCCCAATTCAATGGCATAGCACACTAAGAACTAAATAGTCTATTGGCAAAGCAAAAGTTTTGGTGGAAAAAATGGTCGATCGTAATGAAATAGGTATCACCTAAGGCCGGTATGTGAAACCTCTCCCCAGAATCGCCCTTCCAGACTTACACCATAAACCTTGAACCATACTGCAAGGTTAACCTTGTATTTTTGGAGAAATGTCGATTATTCACAGAAAAGCGCATAAATGCTCCCTTCTTAGGTCACAATAGGGAAAAACCAGAATGAAGGGATTAACGTGAACGCGTTTCGCTTAAAAAAACAACTTTGGCGGCGATGGAGACGTTGGAAAAAGGCGCTTTGGGTAGGAGCTGCTTGTATAGCTTTTACTGTACTGGCTTGGCGCAGTATGCAGGTACCTGAGGAAATCAGTGGACTGCTGACGAATTCTAGCTGGGCGGATAGTGCCGATAGTGAGTTAGCCGCAGCTGTCTTTAAAGTAGGCGAGGACAGTGATGAGGCAAAAGAGAAGGGCACTTTAAATAACGAACAACTGCTGCAAACCATCTCCCAAAGTGGGCTCAGCAGAACCGTTCATTTAAAAACAACCTATGTGTCCGGAGAAGAGATTCAGACGTTGCCAGGCGTAAAGAACCCGCTTCAGCTGAAGACTATAATCAATGAACACCCTGAATGGAGCGGTTGGATTAGTTCAGAAGGGGATTTGTGGCTGGAACAAAAAGTGAATGATTTATCGACAATGATAAAAAATGAAGCTTATATTGGTGTAGATGCGTTTGGGAATTTGACCTTGTTTAAAGGTCCGCCAGTTCAGGAAAAGGTACTGAAGACTTTTTTTCAAATGGATATGGGTTCCCTGAAATCCTCATTGCCGGAAAATATTTGGAAAGAGCTTCACGAGGGGATTCGTGTTCAGGATATTGAAGAGTACAACAGTGTGCTGTCTACCTTCAGTGATTATGCCCGCGAAGCTGCTGAGCATGTCATGCAGAACAAGCAATAGATTTGATAAAGCTGTCCTAATGTCATTATTAATGGCTGAGGGCAGCTTTTTTGTGTGAAATGAAACGGGGAAGAGTCTAAGCTGTAGGCCTAAAGTTGCCATTTCGCTGCAAACGGTAAACTTTTTTTCTCCCGCAAGGGGGATTTTTGCTATAATGGTTAGAAGGAATACATATGTTCGCTTCATGGCGGAGGAATGGATGAAAACGGTGGAATAATCTGCCTGTTATAGAGGAGAGATCATGTTTGCGTATTTTGGGAATTGATCCGGGGCTGGCGATCGTCGGCTTTGGCTTTGTAGATAAGGAAGGACATAAACTGACCCCCGTCCAATATGGTTGTATTCAGACTGAGGCTCATACGCCTGAAGAAGAACGACTGCTGCATGTCTATGAAGGCATGGGTCAGCTCATTGATAAATATAAACCCGATGCTGTGGCGATAGAAAAGCTGTTTTTCGCTCGCAACGTTACTACAGCATTGCCAGTGGCGCAGGCCCGCGGTGTGACTATATTAGCTGCAGTACAGCGGGGTCTCCCCGTCTCGGAATATACACCTATGATGGTAAAGCAGGCTGTTGTGGGTTATGGTAAGGCTGAGAAACGGCAGGTCCAGGAAATGGTGAAGCTGTTGCTGAAGCTATCGGCGATTCCGAAACCCGATGATGTGGCGGATGCGCTGGCGGTAGCGGTATGCCATGCCCATTCGAGCAGTCTTAATTCTAAATTAAATGAGGTATTGCGAAAATGATAGATTTCTTAAGAGGACCCGTTGTTCATTTGGAGTCGGAATATGTGGTGCTGGATGTGCAGGGAGTAGGATACCGGGTGTTCTGCCCGAATCCTTATGCTTTTGCCAAAGTAGAAGGACCTGTAACGATCTATATTCATTACCAAACACGTGAGGACGCTACGCTATTATTTGGGTTCCCGACTCGTGAGGAACAAAAATTGTTCCGCAAGCTGATAGAGGTATCAGGCATCGGTCCTAGGGTTGCGCTTGGAATCCTGACAGGTGGAACACCGGATCAGTTAATTTCAGCGATTTATCAAGAGAATATAACGTTCTTAACGAAATTGCCGGGCATTGGCAAAAAGACAGCACAGCGTATGATCCTTGATTTGAAGGACAAGCTGGACGGACTCAGTATGGCTTCAATGCAAACGGGATTGTTTGCAGTGCCAACGGAAGAGGCAACGGACGGATTGGCCTGGCAAGAGGCGCGGGATGCGCTTAAGGGGCTGGGTTATACCGAAAGCGAATTGGACCGCGTGTGGCTCGCTTTGAAGAAAGAGGGAGCAGAAACAGGAACTGTAGATGTGCTGATGAAGAAAGCACTAGGGCTGCTATATATAGCTAAGTAAAGCCGTACACATCCTAAAGAAAGGGAGCGATAGGAAATGGATGACCGGATTATATCCGCGAATTTGATGATGGACGAGCAGGCGGTAGAACTAAGCTTGCGCCCTCGTTATCTGGGAGAATATATCGGCCAGACTCAGGTGAAAGAAAACCTGAAAGTATATATAGAAGCGGCCAAAATGAGAAGCGAAGCGCTGGATCATGTGCTGCTGTACGGACCTCCGGGTCTCGGCAAAACAACGCTCGCTAATATTATCGCCAATGAGCTGGGTGTGAACCTGCGAACAACTTCCGGCCCTGCGATAGAGCGTCCAGGCGACCTTGCCGCTCTGCTGACGAATCTGCAGGAAGGAGACGTGCTTTTCATCGATGAGATTCACCGTTTGCACCGCACGGTCGAGGAGGTTATGTATCCTGCGATGGAGGATTTCGCGCTGGATATCATGATCGGCAAAGGACCAAGTGCCCGTTCGGTACGATTGGATTTGCCGCCGTTCACACTGATAGGTGCCACAACCCGGGCAGGACTATTGTCTGCGCCATTGCGTGATCGTTTCGGAGTGGTCAGTCGCCTGGAATTCTATAACATAGATGAGCTGAGTTACATTGTATCTCGAAATGCGGATCTTCTAGGCATTGAGATTGTTGGCGATGCAGCAGAAGAGATTGCACTTCGTTCGCGGGGAACGCCGCGGATTGCCAACCGCTTATTGAAGCGGGTCCGTGATTTTGCTCAAGTGCGCGGAGATGGAATTATAACTCCTGAAATTTCTGGGGAAGCATTGAAGATGCTTCAGGTGGACCCGCGTGGGCTGGACAGTATTGACCACAAGATGTTAAGTGCTATGATTTCAAGCTTTCGCGGCGGTCCTGTAGGACTGGATACGATTGCAGCTACGATTGGTGAGGAAAGTCAGACGATTGAGGACGTATATGAGCCGTACCTGCTGCAGATAGGTTTCTTGCAGCGGAGTCCGCGTGGAAGAATTGTAACCCCGGCCGCTTATCATCATTTAGGGCTTCCGCTCCCTCCGGAGCAGCACTAGTTCGTCACTACAATTATAAAGGAGGATGCTGGATGAAGCATACGAAGAGGAAATGGAGAGGGGTCGCCCCGCTAAGCAAAGGATTGCTTGCGGCTGCGCTTGCTGTAGGAAGTTTCCTGATCCCTGCGGGTGCCAGTCATGCCGATTCTAATAGCACGATACGAGTTGCTCTTTATGCTGATATTGGAAGTAAATATAAATCCACTGTGCCAGCAGTAACACTGCAATCAACGCAAAGCTTTACTTTGCTGTCGGATCAAGCAGGAAGTGCTCCTTTGGTATCTGTCCCAGGACAGAAGCAAATTCGTATAAGTCTGGACGGATATAGAGTTAAGGTGATGGAGGCTTCAAGCTGGCAGACAGCAGCGGATGCAGCTAAAAAGCTCCAATCCACCTCCGATAAACCGCAGATTTTTGCAATCTCCAGAAATGGAGCGACTGTGTATCAGTTGTACACGGGCGTCTATGCTAGTGAAGCAGCTGCCAAGGATGGGCTTACCCGTGTAGTCAAAGCAGGGCTGAGCATTCCTGCTGACCAAACCCCAGCGGTGAAAGGCAATAAACATTTATCAGCTGGCCGCTATTCTTCGGAGCAGGAAGCAGATGTGGCGCTTAATAGCCTCACTGCAGCTGGTTTAGATGCTTGGAAGGTGTTTCTGGCAGGAAACGACGGCAGTGCACAAGTAGAGGTATGGGTAGGCGAAGCTGCCAACGATAGTGATTTAACAGCTGTTCAGGCCGCTGTGTCTACGGCGGCACCACAATTTACGGTTTCTGTGGCCACCTCGCCCGGATTAATACTGCGTAAGGATGCCGGGCTGGATTTTAGCAGTGAAACTCAAGCCGATCATTATCTGGTTTCTGGAAGCAATGCTAAATTTCTTGCGGCAGGCAGCGAGGCTGGGATTCAGTTAGTGGAAAGATCCAAGCGTACATATCGCGGAAATTTGGAACTGAGCAATTTGAGCGGATCGCTGGCTGTAATTAATGTAGTGCCGCTGGAGCAATACTTGTATGCCGTAGTGGGAGGAGAGGTTTCCTCCAGCTGGCCGGAAGAAGCGCTAAAAGCTCAGGCTGTCGCCGCCCGCAGCTATGCGCTGTCGCAAGGCAACCGTTTTGATGTAGCGAATGTAGTAGATACTACTCTTAGTCAGGTATATAACGGAATCGGGTCTGAAGCTCCCTCCATTATCAAAGCTGTAGATACTACTGCTGGTGAAGTGGTGATGAGCGGTGGTAAAGTTGTTGAGGCTGTATTTTCTTCCAATAGTGGTGGTGTGACAGCTGACCCTTCAGAGGTTTGGGCGAATGGTGGCGATGTATTTGCTAGTGTTCCAAGCGTTGAAGATGTTTCGGCTGCTGCTGCTGCTAAGAAGTGGTATTATGTTCTGCTTGCGAATGGTACCTCTGGTTATGCACGTGAAGATAATATTAAATTAACGGGCAGCAAAACTGCTGCCGGACTCGATATAGTTACGGCTACAACCAAAGATGTGAATATACGTCCTCTGCCAGTTATTGAGAGCAGTGTTAGTGCGGTCGGAAAGCTGAATCCGGGTGAGAACGCTGTGGCTCTGGATAAAGTATATGAGTCCGGCAGCTATAGCTGGATCAAAGGGCCGTATACCTCTGCTGAACTTCTAAAAAGCTTGCAGGGTAAAACAACAAGCACGCTCCCTTCCAGCATCTCTAACCTGCAAGTTACTCAGCGCGGTCCTTCTGGAAGAGCGATTCAGGTGAAAGCTAATGGTCAGGCTCTGAATGTGAAATATCCTGATATGTTCCGCTCCGCGTTTAATGGATTACCTAGTACTTTGTTTGATATTGTGGCACCCGGAAGTTATACTGTATTAGGCGCTGACGGCGCTACCGCCACAATTAGCAGCTCGCAGAGTGCTGGTGTGCTTTCCGCATCGGGGAAGGTTAATGTAAATGGCAGTGGAACTGTAGTGATGGGTGGAGATTCTGCAGCCAGAGTGATCACTAACAGCTCGGGCTTTCTGTTCATTGGACAAGGCAACGGCCATGGTCTAGGCATGTCGCAGTGGGGCGTGAAAGGCATGGCGGACAGCGGGTATGATTACAAGCAAATATTGCAACACTATTATAAGAACGTTACTATAGTTAAGGAATGAAGACAGACCATGAATGTAGATGCTTATGATTTTCATTTGCCGGAAGAATTGATTGCCCAGACACCTCTCGCTGATCGCAGTGCTTCTAGACTGCTTTTAGTGAATAAGGAGGATGGAGAGCTGGCTCACCGGCATTTTACCGATATTATTGATTATTTTAATCCCGGAGACACGCTTGTTCTAAATGATACGAGAGTCATTCCAGCGAGATTGTTTGGAGTGAAAGAAGATACTGGTGCTAAGGCGGAAGTGCTCCTCCTGAAGAATCTTGGGGATGATCGCTGGGAAGCACTTGTAAAGCCAGGGAAAAAGCTCAAGACAGGCGCGGTGATCATCTTTAGCGATGAGCTTCGTGCCGTTATCGAGGACGAAGCTGATATGGGCGGCCGTACGCTTCGTTTCATATATCAGGGTATTTTTCAGGAGATTCTGGACAGGCTGGGAACGATGCCGTTGCCACCTTATATTAAGGAAACACTGGATGATCGTGAACGATATCAGACTGTGTATGCTCGGCATGAGGGATCGGCCGCTGCGCCTACCGCAGGGCTTCATTTTACCCGAGAATTGCTGGAACAGATTGAGGCTAAGGGTGTAAATATCGCTTATATCACCCTTCATGTAGGTCTCGGTACTTTTCGTCCGATGTCTGTAGAGAAGGTTGAAGAGCATGTTATGCATTCTGAGTACTTCGTAATGTCTCAAGAGACGGCAGATACCATAAATGCTACTAAGGCACGAGGCGGCCGTATTATTGCAGTTGGCACAACGTCTTGTCGGACACTTGAAACGGTCGGAAGACAATGTGAAGGTGGTCCGCTTGTGGAATGCAGTGGCTGGACGGATATTTTTATCTATCCAGGGTATAAGTTCAGTGTAGTAAATGCGCTAATTACCAATTTCCACCTGCCAAAGTCTACTTTGGTTATGTTGGTTAGCGCTTTGGCAGGTCGGGAACATATTCTAGCTGCTTATGAAGAAGCGATAGAGCAGAAGTACCGATTCTTTAGCTTTGGAGATGCAATGTTTATTTATTAAGGTAAGAGGATGGGTTAACTTATGGCAGCAATTACTTATGAGCACATCAAAACGTGCAAACAATCCGGAGCCAGACTTGGAAGAGTCCACACTCCACATGGTGTGATTGAGACACCAGCATTTATGCCAGTCGGCACACAAGCTACAGTCAAGACTATGAGTCCTGAAGAGCTGAAAGAGATGGATGCCCATATTATTTTGAGCAATACTTACCATCTGTTTCTAAGACCAGGCCATGATATTGTTCGTGAAGCTGGTGGACTGCACAAGTTCATGAACTGGGATCGTCCGATTCTGACAGACAGCGGCGGGTTTCAAGTATTCTCGTTAAGCGACATGCGCAAGATTACGGAAGAAGGAGTTCATTTCCGTTCCCATCTAAATGGGGATAAGAAATTCCTGTCTCCGGAAGTAGCGATGGAGGTTCAGAACTCCCTGGGTTCAGATATAATGATGGCATTTGATGAATGTCCTCCATTCCCGGCTGAGTATGATTATGTGAAAAAATCACTGGAGCGCACCACGCGCTGGGCAGAACGTTGCCTGAAAAGTCATGCTCGTCCTAACGATCAGGGTCTTTTTGCTATTGTGCAAGGGGGCATGTATGAAGATCTGCGCCGTCAGAGCGCGGCTGATTTGACTTCCATGGATTTCCCGGGGTATGCTATTGGGGGGCTCAGCGTCGGAGAGTCCAAGCAGCTAATGTATGAAGTGCTGGATTATACAGTTCCCCTGCTGCCACAAGGCAAACCTCGCTATTTGATGGGCGTGGGTTCACCGGATGCGCTGCTGGAAGGATCAATCCGAGGAGTGGACATGTTCGACTGTGTCTTGCCTACTCGTATTGCCCGTAATGGAACAACGATGACCAGTCAGGGAAGACTCGTTGTACGCAACGCTAAGTATGCCCGTGATTTTGGGCCGCTTGATCCGGAGTGCAATTGCTATACATGCCGGAATTATTCCCGCGCTTATTTGCGCCATCTAATCAAAGCCGATGAAACCTTCGGACTTAGATTGACGACATACCACAATTTGCACTTCTTGTTGGATTTAATGCGTAAAGTGCGTGAAGCCATCAAGGAAGATCGGCTGCTTGATTTTCGCGATGAGTTTTTTGCCAAATACGGATTATATGATAATCTTAAAGGCTTTTAGGGTTTGATTTATGAGTCATGCTTTAATGTACTTTGAAAGGGGGGAGAAATATGATTCAATCGTTTCAATATGCAACTGGCGCAGGTGGTGGAGGTAGCATACTAGGCCTGGTAGGTCCCTTTGTCCTTATGTTTGTAGTATTCTACTTCTTGCTGATTCGTCCGCAACAAAAGAAGACCAAAACTCGTAACGCAATGTTGAAAGCTCTGAAAAAGGGCGATAAAATCGTTACTATTGGAGGACTTCACGGTACGATCATGGAGATTTCCGATGATATCGTGGTTCTGCGGGTCAACGATGTAACTAAGCTGACTTTTGATCGCGGTTCCATCAGCCACGCTGTGGCTACGGATGTCGAAGAGAAAGTATAGACTTGTTATTTAAGTACATAAAAAGCGGTGTCTTCTCATTGGAGAGGACACCGCTTTTTTGATCTTCAAGGTTATTGAGATTTAGCAGCTTTAACTTTAACGTACATTTGTTACGCGGCTCGGAACGGTAAGCGATTCTTCACGTCCCCGCAAAGTTAATTTGGCGAGTTGAACGCCAACTGTAGAGGCTAGTACAGCTAGCAAGGTTCCACCAATCATATCTGTAAGCCAATGAATGCCCAGATAGAAGATTCCAAAGACGATTACAACTGCGGAAATACTAGTGATGACCATCCAGCGCCGGTTCCCTGAACGGAAGGCCAGAAGTGCCATTGTAACAGATATGGACGTATGTAGACTCGGGAAGCAGTTATTTAGACCGGATAGCGGTCTATATTCCTGTTCAAATTTCGGAAATACATCCAGCATAGTAAATTTGACGCCTGCCGGCAGATAGGACCAAACCTCGTTTACCGGGAAGTAAAGATAGAATGGAATCGCCAAGGCATAGTTGATAATAATAGCATAACAGGTTGCGTATAACATCACCCGGTTTTTATCTAACAGATATACCCCTAATGAAGCTGCTAGAACGGATTGAAGCATGAAAATGTAGAAAAAGACGATGATCGGTGTTAACCATGGACTGTAGAATATATCCTGAACGGCTTGGACAAAATGACCCTCTAGGCCAAATATAAACGGCGTATAATCAGAGGTAAGATGCATTTTTTGTTCAATTTGCAGTTCATATTTATTTATGGCTAATACGCCAAACATTCCTGCAATCAGCAACAAAAACTTATAAGATCGCAGCATCTCTTTCCCAATTTCAACCAATGCCATGATTGGATTACGTTTAGAGCCAATCCATACTAATATCACTACTAATGCAACTGTGTACAAAACAATATGGTTCATTGATTGGTAAAACAAAGCAATCGAAGCCTCCTTGATCTCTTAATGAAGTCAGATGATCACAGTTTAACATATTTTCAAGGAATGTTTCGAATTTAATGGAATTATAATTTTAGCTTTTTTGTAAATTAACGCCAAACATTCCGCCGAGAGCGCCAATTGCTGCAGCTGCGAGAACCCATAGCAGATCTACGCCAGATGGTGCGCTATCCAGTGCCAAAAAACCGATTAACAGAACGATAATCCCATAAAATGCTCCTGTAAGACTTCCTTGATACCAGCCTTTGCTCGTGGCTCTGCGACCGGCGGTTAGTCCTCCGAATGCTGCAGCTATGCCGTGTACAATGTATGTGTACATTGAGAGATCCTGCTCCTTCAGACTGCTGCCCCATAACAAAAGAGAGAGGACAAACGCACCCATCAGCATCCAAAGGAATGATCGACATAGGCCAGATAACACAGGATTGGCTATTCTCCACGAGAACATGCGCCGGATTAAATACATGGTACAACCTCCTAAAGTTTTTTTGAGAAAAAAGAATCAACATAGTTATTATTCATTGTATGGGATGGCTTGCCCCAATAGTACAAGAAAGGGCATTGCAGCCTTTTTACCATTAATTAATATGCCGGCTTCCGAATGTTCCCTGCACAGAGCGGTCAGAATAGGGTTACATTAATCCACCCGAGGAAACAAGTCTGCGGGTGAGAATGGAGGGGAGCGAAGCTATATGTTCCAGCATATCTCTACCCATATTTTCTTGACCGTGCTGATGTATTTCTTCATATTCCTGTGTATGCGCATCATGGGGAAGAGGGAAATAGGTAAGCTGTCTGTATTTGATTTAACGATCTCCATCATGATTGCCGAGATTGCTGTATTTGTGCTTGAGGATATCAATCGGCCGATCTATGAAGGAGTCGTTCCGATGGCAACATTGGTGTTGATACAGGTAATTGTGGCTCAACTCAGTCTTAAGAGCAGAAAGCTCAGACTTTTAATGGACGGCAAACCGAGCATACTCATTTCTGGAGGCAAGCTGCACCGGGGCGAAATGCGTAGGCAGAGATATAATATTGATGATCTTCTGCAGCAATTGCGTGGACAGAACATCGCCAGTCCTGCTGACGTGGAATTTGCGATCCTGGAGCCTAGTGGACAGCTAACCGTATTCGAGAAAGAGAAGGGGAGTTCATCCTCTAACCAATCAGGCAATAGCAGTGCAGCTGCTGAGCATAAAAAGAGTGACGATAATAAAGGGAACAAGAACCGTAAGATAGAACTGCCGAAGAATAAGATCAGGTATGAAGGACTTCCAATCCCTCTGATTATGGATGGAAAGGTGCAGGATCAGAATTTAGAGATGATTGGAAAAACCAGATTTTGGCTAAGAACTCAAATTCGCCAAAAGGGAGTATCTGATTTCAAAGATGTATTTCTATGCTCCATAGATCATAAGGGCAGAATTTATGTCGACCGTTTGGACAACAGATAACCTTTTAGAGCCTGCGTTTGATAAACGGCAGACGGTCCAAATCACGCAGTGAGATAAGGCCAGCTAACAGACTGATTCCAAAATACAGGACCATTCCTATCGCAGAGGCAAATAAAAATTGAATCCATTGTACATCTGCAATGGGAATGGAAGTGTATATATAATGCACGCCCGCTCCCATAATGAGCATTGCACATAAGGTTTTTATGGTTTCGGTTACTCTTAAAGATAATGATATGAGACTGACTACACTGTATCCGTGTAGTAACGTAACCAAAATGCTGTTCACAATAATGGCTATGATAGCGCCGTAAATTCCATATTCAGGTTGGGATGCCAGTATTACAATCAGAATGATTTTGACTACTGCTCCAATCAAGGTGTTGATGAGGGCCCTGCCCGGTCGATCCATAGCTTGCAGCGCAGCTTGTAAGGGAGCTTGAACATAGATGAACAAGGCGAACGGAGCCATAAGCTTCAGCATAGGGGCTGTATCCGCGTTGCCATATAACAAATTGCAAAGCGGGACCGCCAGGATATACATAAGAACAGCAAATGGGGCACCTGTTACCAGCGCAAGCCGCAACGCTTGATGCATACGCTTGTGAATGGTAGGCAAGTCCTTTCTTGCGGCAGCTTCTGATATGGAAGGAACCAGAGATACAGCAAGTGACGAGGTCAGTGCCCCGGGCAGCAGCAATAAGGGAATAACCATCCCTTGTAAAGACCCGTACTGGGCTGTAGCGGCAGCAGTGGCTATACCTGCCAAGGCGAGACTGCGCACTGTAATAATAGATTCCAGCAGATATGAAAAAGAGCCCACAAGCCGACTTGCTGTAACGGGAATGGATATGCCTAATAAGCGCCGTAATATGGGGATGTTGGCTTTCACACCATCTGGATCAGAAGGGATAACCTCTGACTCAAGAACGGGTTGCTCTGGAGTCGGATTTGTCTGCTTTTTATCTTTTTTAGTAATGACATAATATTGCCACAGAATCGCTAACATTCCGCCAATTTCTCCTACCGTCACACCTAACATCGCTCCAGCCGCCGCCATAGCAATACCCTTGGGAAGCAACAACCAGGAGAACCAGAGCATAAAGAATATTCGAACTAAAGATTCGAAGATGGAGGAGAGCGCCGATGGAATCATGTTTTGCTTTCCTTGGAAATAACCACGGTAGATTGCAGATACGGCGACGATCCCAATCATTGGGATCATGGCAATAAACGTATAATAAACTCTATGGTCTGTTAAGATAACATTAGAGACCCATGAGGCGCTTATCATAGCAACCAATGTAAAGAAGATTGCAAGTCCAACACTAAGGGCAAGTCCAGTACGTAAAATCAGCCGTGATTTTTCTGGCCGATTCTCTCCTTCTGCTTCCGCTACCATCTTGGCTATCGCCAGTGGAATCCCGCCTGTTATCACAGTAACCAGCACGAGAAAAAAAGGATATGCGAGCTGATACAGTCCCACACCTTCTGCTCCGATAATACGTGGTAAAGCAATCCGGGGAATAAATCCAAGCATCCGATTAATGATGCCGGCGGCTAGCAAGATTAAAGTTCCTTGTATAAAGCTCTGTTTCTTCAAAGGTCACGCCTTCTTCCCAAAATGAAATAAAACGCTGGCGAACTTGTCTATTCTTATGGATATGCTATACCCCTATCTCGGCATGCCTTGTTTTAGTAGCTTTAACTTTTTGTGACGGAAGAAGGAAAGCGAAGAACAAGAGTCGAATATCTATGGTGAGCATACGAACATGAGCGATCTTTGGAGGTGTCAACACGTGGAATCGGAACAGTGGAATCATGATCAACATAGTGAAGAAATCGAAGCCATGTGCCGCAGCAAAGCTGAAGAATTCCGGCTCCTCGGCTATGAGTATGTAACCAGCAAGGATATCTGGGATTGCATCAGCCGTAATTATGATAAGGAAGGCTTGCCTCCCCTACATAAGCTGGTAAACGACATTTATTCCTTGAAAGCCAATAGTTACATGAATTATTTGACTATTGCGGCCTATCGGGGGTTGAACTGAACAATAAACCACATATTTCTTTTTGCGAACTGCCTGATAAAGCAGTAAAGTAAGAGAATAATAACTCCACATCTCCTATTAAAACGGATGTCTTGCTGATTTATGCAGGGGCGGCCGTTTCTTTGTGTGAGTATAGCTCTATCAATGCTGTGAATTGACGGTCATTTCGCGTGTAGCTATAATAGGAATATTGAGTTAATGAAAGGGGAACTAGCTAGAGCATGAAGAGACTAATGGGCTTTTTTATTACCGTGCTCGTTTTGACAGGCGTAATGGCATTTACTACTCCTGGACTGCTGGACAAGGTTAGACTTGGTCTTGACCTGAAAGGCGGATTTGAGATTTTGTATCATGCTGAGCCTATGGAAGCGGGAGCAGCATTGTCCCGAGCTTCTCTGCTGAAGACAGCGGAAAGCTTAGAAAAACGGGCGAATGCGCTCGGAACAAGTGAACCAGAGGTAACTACTGAAGGTACGGACCGTATCCGTTTGAAAATTGCGGGCGTAACGGATGAAGCCGAGGTTCGTAAAAAAATGAAGGAACCTGCAGTTCTGACTTTCCGTAGTGCTGCTGAAGGTGACGCTGAGGGAACTTACAGCAAAATCGAACTGGTAGGTAGTGATTTTGTTGAAGGTGCTGCAGAAGTTGGACGGGATAACCTGAATCAGCCAATCATCAGCATCAAGATTAAGGACAAGGACAAATTTGCAGAGATTACTAAACGTCTCTTAGGAAAGAATCTCGCGATTTACTTGGATGAGAACAAACTATCTGACCCTACGGTACAAGCAGTACTTACCGATGGCAGTGCTTCTATTTCGGGTAACTATACAATTAAGGAAGCACGTGAACTTGCAGACACTATTAACCTAGGTGCATTGCCACTGAAGCTGACGGAGAAATATTCCCAAAGTGTGGGTGCTACCCTGGGTAAGCAATCGCTTGATCAAACGATTCGAGCAGGTCTGCTGGCTTCTGTGATTATCCTTATTTTTATGATCGGAATGTATCGTTTGCCAGGTCTTTTGGCTAGTTTTGCATTGCTCTTGCATACATGGGCGCTAATTGCGGTCTTCGTCTTCGCAGACTTTACCTTGACACTGCCTGGTATAGCCGCATTTATTCTGGGTATAGGTATGGCGGTCGATGCCAATATCATTACCAACGAACGGATACGGGAAGAAATGCGCAGTGGAAAAAGTATACTGTCCTCCGTTAAAGCAGGGAATAAATCCTCTTTCCGGACAGTAATGGACTCCAATGTGACTACTATTATTGTGGCAGCAGTTATGTTTGCCTTCGGTACAGGTGCGGTCAAAGGCTTTGCATTGGTGCTGATTGTAGAAATCGTGCTGAGTATCGCCACGAATCTTTATTTCTCCCACTGGTTGCTTAGCCAGCTTGTCAAAGCGGGTAAGCTGAACAAACCGAAGAGCTTCGGTGTTAAGGAGAGTGAAATCCGTGCGCTTTAAGAAAGAGCTTGATTTCGTACATTTGAGTAAATATTTCTATATTTTCTCTATCGCATTGACAGTAGCAGGATTGATATTCCTGGCGACATTTGGCCTGAATTACAGCGTTGACTTCAAAGCTGGATCTAATGTGGACATCTCCCTATCCAAGAATTTGAACTTGGATCAGGTTAAGACTGCAACTAGTGCAATCGATGTCGATCATGAACCAACGATTTCGTTTGGTGATCAGCGTGTGAATATTCGCTATGACGAAGTTCTTGATGAGGCTCAAGATGAGGCTCTAAAAGCTGAAATCCTTAAGCTGGATGACAAAGCATCGTTTGAGATTAACACCGTGGACACTGAAATGGCTAAAGAATTGGCACGTAATGCTATTTATGCAGTTCTGATTTCTTGTCTGGGGATTATTATTTATGTAAGTATTCGTTTTGAATGGCGTTTCGCCGTGGCATCGATTGTGGCCTTGCTCCATGATGCCTTTATCGTAGTCGCGCTCTTCTCTATCTTCCGTTTGGAAGTGGATTTGACTTTCATTGTAGCGGTGCTTACGATTATCGGTTATTCCATTAATGATACGATCGTTATTTTTGACCGTATCCGTGAGAATTTACGTTTTGGTAAACAGAAAACTTATGAAGACTTGAAACACCTTGTGAATAAAAGTGTGGCTCAAACGCTTATGCGTTCTCTCTATACCGCATTTACCGTATTTATTGCGGCGTTCTTCCTGTTATTATTCGGAGGCGAGTCGATTAAGATGTTCTCGCTTGCGATGGTAATCGGCTTGCTCTTCGGAGCTTACTCTTCCATCTTTATTGCCAGTCCACTCTGGTTAGTGCTTAAAAAGCGTGAGAAGGTTAAAGTGAAGAGCAGCCCGAATAAAGGTTAGAAGAAATTAGCATCGAAGTTCTACTTTTCTTATACGTTTAAGAAAGCCGCGTCAAATGCGACGCGGCTTTCGAAATCTTTAGGGTCATGTCATGTGTATTGAATCATCATGAGATTACTTGCTATTGGTAAGGAGGGCCTCGTATGAATAAAGAACGATCACCGCAAAGCGAGACGGTTGCTTGGACAGGGATCATTAGCGATGTTACTTTGGCAGTAGCTAAGGGGAGTTTTGGCTATATTTCAGGGAGCAAGGCATTAATGGGGGATGCTTTGTATTCCGGAGCAGACGCAGCAGCCAAACTGGCGGATATTCTTCCGTGGCGCTCTGAGCAAGGGAGAAAGAGTAAGCAACGGATCGAAGAACGGCGGGGCACTAAGGAGCCGCTGTTGGCTATACTTTTTTCGGTATTTATTCTTATGGGGGGACTGCAGATCGCATTCTCTGCAATCCGCGACTTAACGGATGGAAAATCATCTACACACGGACAGCTGGCGTTTGTAACCGTCTTAGTATCTATTGTTTTTAAAGAAGCTGTATTTCAATATCAATATCGCTACTTTAAAAAAATAGGTGATGGCAGTCACGCTGCATATGTTAATAGTCATCGTTTCAGCTTATATACATCTATCACAGTATTAGTCGGAATTTCGTTATCCATGGGTGGCACCTATTGGCATCCTCTATCTTATATGGATCCTATTGCCGCACTCTTAACCGGAGTTTTAATTCTTCGTAAAGGTTATTCACTCATTGCTAGCTCTATTAACACTAAAAATGCGCAGGAGCTTCCTTCGGAGGAAGCCGCTAATTTTATTGAAACGGTGCAACGTGTTCATGGCGTCATTCGCGTAGAACATCTGAAGGCACTTGAGCAAGGGAATTATGTGAATCTTCAAGTGAAGATCAGTGTGAATCCGCGGATTACGGTGATGGAAGCACAGGATATTTCGGAATGCGCTAGGAAGCTGCTGCAGCACCGGTTTGTTCATGTCGGTGAGGTGCATATGGACGTTGTTCCTTATGATCCCGGCTATCCGTACAAAAGCAATTATGAATTGCCGGATAATGATATTCCTACGTTGCTTCAGTAGTTTGCAAGGTGAGAGAAAGGTGAGTTCTATTGCTTTATTCAAAAACAAGATGGCAATCTCCGGCAGCCAATCCCGACACAGTTAGGGATATGGCCCGGAGCCTTTCTATTTCTCCACTCTTATCCTCACTATTAGTAAATAGAGGAATGAACACGCCTCATGAAGCTCTAAGCTTCATGGATGGCAGTGAGGAAGAACAGCATGATCCGTTCCTACTCAAAGGAATGGCTGAAGCGGTTCCTAGAATTAGAAAGGCTTTAAAAGATGAAGAACATATTCTTATTTATGGCGATTATGATGCCGACGGGGTGTCCAGCACAGCACTTATGATTCATCTGCTGCGCTATTTAGGCGCTTCCTTTGATATTTATATCCCACACCGCTCTAATGAGGGTTATGGGCTGCATAATCATGCCCTGGATTGGGCTTTACAGCAAGGTGTCTCCTTAATCATTACAGTAGATACTGGCATTAGCGCTTATCATCAGGTTGCTTACGCTAATGAACTGGGGATCGATGTGATCGTTACGGATCACCATGAACCCCCTGAGCTTTTGCCAGAGGCCTATACGCTTATTAATCCCAAGCTGCCAGACTGCCCTTATCCGTTCAAAGGATTAGCGGGTGTAGGTGTGGCTTATAAGCTTGCTCAGGCTATTCTAGGGGAAGAAACTCCCACAGAATGGGCAGAGATTGCAGCGATAGGAACGGTTGCGGATTTAATGCCGCTGCTTGGCGAAAACCGTGAGATTGTTAGAAATGGCTTGGAAAGTATGCGGCATTCAAGTTTCCCGGGGATTCGTGCCTTACTCGCTGTCAGCGGTGTGAACATGAGCACTGTGAGTGCGGTCAATATCGCTTTTGGCATGGCGCCGCGCATCAATGCCAGTGGTCGCCTGGACCATGCTGGACGGGCTGTGTCCCTCCTCACTACCGAGCATGCGGCTGAGGCAGAGCAGCTAGCTGGAGAGCTGGACCTGCTTAACAAAGAACGCCAATTGGTGGTAGAAAGAATTGTTGTTGAGGCTACTGCCAAGCTGGAGCAGATGACACAGGGTGGCGAAATCCCAGACATCATTGTTCTTGCTGATCATGGCTGGAATGTAGGTGTGGTAGGTATAGTGGCTTCCAAACTGCTGGAGCGTTATTATCGGCCTGTGATCATTCTGGATATACATCCAGAGACCGGAATGTGCAAAGGTTCTGCTCGCTCCATTCCTGGACTTGACATCTACGCTGCACTTTCTTCTTGTTCTGATTTAATGGATCATTTTGGAGGTCATCCAGCCGCTGCGGGAATGAGCCTGCATCGGGATGGATTAGAAGCCTTTGCTGCAGCATTAAACGAATATGCGTCCGGGGTGTTAACGCCAGAGCATTTCGTTCCTGTTGCTTCCGCTGATGCAGAGGTGTCAATCTCAGATTTATCACTGCAGACCGCGTTAGAATTGGAAAGGCTTGCACCATTCGGAATGTCTAATCCGTTGCCGAAGTTTATTATTCGTGGGGCTACCGTGAAAGAGACACGTACAATGGGCCAAGATGGAAAACACCTGAAGATTGTTTTGCAGCAGGGGAAAAACAGCATTGAAGCCTTGGCGTTTGGTAAAGGCGCTTTATCCAGGCTGCTACCGGCGGGTACTACGATCAACGTGTTAGCTGAGCTGTCGATCAATGAATGGAATGGCTCACGCAAATCACAGCTGATGCTGCAGGATTTATCTGTGCAGGATGCTCAGTTATTCGATCTTCGTGGTGCTGCTGACGCCGTACGGCAAGCCGCACATATTAGAGAACTACTTCTTCCTTATAGTGGTGCGGGTCCGTATCGAGCTGCTGCAGTGTTTCAGAACGGACGTAGTACGCCTGCAAGTGAATTGATAGGAATGTCTTTATGGGTATATGATAAAGAAGCTGGCATTAGCGCTGCTGTTAAGGATGAGCCCCTTCAGGAATCAGGGCATGTCTCCCTGTTATGCTTACTGGATATGCCGGAGACTCCTGAACAACTGGATGCGCTGCTCGAAACCTTCCCTAATGCTGATAATATTGCGTTATTGCATTCTATCAAGGATGGCCGAGAACGACTTATTACTCCGACACGGGATCATTTCAAAATACTATATAAACTGTTGGCTTCGATCACCTCAGTTGCAACACCTGAGAACGAAGTTTTGCTGCGGTTAAGCCGCCAGTCCTCGTTAAGTATCCGCATGCTTAACAACATGCTTGATGTGTTTGAGGAGCTTGATTTTATTAAAAGAAGTCAGGGAAGTGTAGCGTTTATTACTCAGCCAGTAGCTAAAAGTCTGACAGCATCGAGTCATTTTGTCCGACTGGGACAGATGGCGGAAATGGAGCAATACTTCATGGAGGGCAGCCTGTCAGAGTTACAGGACTGGATGTTATCGCGTCGTTTAGGCGTATCATAATCCATGCAAATATGAGCTGCTGAGCGTACCCAACGGTGTATAAAAATGCAACGCTCAATATAACAAAACGTATGCTTACGAAGCAAGTTTTGCCGATCTGAATCAAAGCAGCTATGCTAACAAAACTTATAGGAGATGATAAATTTGGATTTTAAAGATAGTATTCGTGTGATTCCTGATTTCCCTAAAGAAGGTATTAGTTTTAAAGATATCACCACATTGCTTAAAGACGGGGAGGCTTACCGCCAAGCGATTGACGCGTTGAAAGCTCTCGTAGCGCACTTGGAAATCGACGTTATCGCTGGACCAGAAGCACGTGGCTTCGTAGTTGGAGCACCTCTTGCTTATGCGATGGGAGTAGGTTTTGTGCCGATTCGTAAAAGCGGCAAGCTTCCATATGAGACTATAGAGGTAGGTTATGATCTTGAGTATGGCAAGGACACACTTGCTGTTCACACGGATGCTATCAAGCCTGGTCAAAAAGTATTGATCGCTGATGATTTATTGGCTACTGGTGGAACCATTGCTACTTCGGTTAACCTTGTAGAACAGCTTGGCGGTAAAGTGGTAGGCGCTGCTTTTCTGATTGAGCTGGTTGAGCTTGCTGGACGTAATAAGCTTTCTGGAGTTGAAGTTCTTTCCTTGGTGAATTACGAGGATTAATCTTGTAAAGTTTGTCTTTTCCCGGGAAATAAACGGGGATTCGGCTCTCGAATTATGCTGAAAAGTGCAAAGACGCAAAGTGTGGAAGTTAAACATTAATTGGAAAATGTAAGATAATAACAGCAGCTGTCTGCCTTTTGGCGGAGAGTTGCTGTTTTGTATCTGAGTCAATAAAAAAAGCTGCCCAAGTCCATAAATGGACGTTGGAGCAGCTTTTTTAAAATTCTATTTTTTATAACCGATTAATGGGCAGTTTTATCACTTTCTCCGCCTTCATTAGACAATCCGAGCACTTCAATGAGTTTGAAGAACAGAGCCAGAACGATACCAACAATTGTAGCCAGCGCCATACCACTTAGTTTAACGTTGCCCATGGTAAGGGTTGTACCACTGATTCCGACAACGAGTACCAACGTAGCCATGATCATGTTAGTAGCTTTGGAAAAATCAACTTTTTGCTCAACGAAAATACGTAATCCGGAAGCCGCAATTACACCGAACAGCAGCAGGGATACACCGCCCATTACAGGGGTTGGAATATTAGCGATAACAGAGGAGAAAGTACCAGAGAATGAAAGCAGAATAGCGATCACCGCTGCGCCGCCGATTACATATACCGAATATACTTTAGTCAACGCCATAACCCCGATATTTTCACCGTAGGTTGTATTTGGAGTAGAACCGATAAAACCGGAGATAATTGTAGATATCCCGTTCCCCATCAGGGAGCGGTCAAGTCCAGGATCTTTAGCCAAGTCTCTGCCAACAATATTGCTTGTTACAAGTAAATGTCCAATATGCTCAACGATAACAACTAATGATACCGGGATAATAGTGAATATTACATTCCAATCAAATGAAGGAGTAACAATGGAAGGATGCGCTAAAAATTTTGCATTAGAGATAGCAGCGGTATCCACCATTTTCAAAATATATGCTAAACCATAACCAGTGACGATACCAATAAGGATGTGAATGATTTTTGGAAAACCGCGGAAGAGTACAGCTCCAATTACAGTTACACCAAGCGTCACCATAGAAAGTGCGATTGTTTTGCCATCTGGCGTCCAGTCTGCAACTGCAACGCCTTCAGGAGCAATAAGTCCTGCCATTCGTGCGGCAACAGGTACAAGTTCAAGTCCGATCGTAGCTACGATAGCTCCCATTACTGCTGGAGGGAAAACAACATCAATCCATTTGGTTCCTGCATAACGAATGATCAATGCCACGAGCACGAATATAATACCAGTGACGATAAAAGCACCCAAAGCAAGCGAGTATCCTTTCATGTGATCATTTGGGTAACGACTGAGTACTGATAATACCGGTGCAATAAAGGCAAAGCTGGAACCAAGGTACGCAGGGATTTTACCGCGACAGATCCAAATGTACAGCAATGTACCGATACCATTCATAAGCAAAATCATTCCAGGGTCGACCCCGAACAAGTTAGGCACTAGCACTGTACTGCCAAACATGGCAAACAAATGCTGGAGACTTAATAGAAAGCCTGGGCCCCATGGAAGTTTTTCGTTAACTTGAATTTCGCGTTGCAATGGAGTTCACTCCTCTTTCTTATCTGATATTATGTTGTCCGGCGAAAATCCGCCTTTACTAGATTAAATAGAACTTGGCTTTTTTACAACAACATTTTCACAAGTGTTATTAATTTGTCCGAATTTAATTACTTTTACTTCTGGAATCCCATGAGATGGCAAGTGTTGACGTAATCCTCCTTAAGCCTCATAATTATAGACAACTTTGAATAAGGGCGTAAGTAAGCTTGGACAAATGAAATGATTGGAACCTGCAGATTTTTGAACAGTTGCGGGTTCATTTTATTATAGAAAGGAATCGGATACGACGAGAATGGGCATTGAGCGATTAATTGATAAGGCTGGCGCCTATATAAAAGATAAAGATCTTCTCCGCATCCGGGAAGCTTATGAATTTGCCGATCAGGCTCATCACGGGCAGATCCGCAAGTCGGGGGAGCCATACATTCTGCATCCGCTGGCGGTGGCAGATATTGTCGTCAATATGCAAATGGATGTTATATCTATTGTTGCAGCGCTTTTGCATGATGTGGTGGAAGATACGACGGTCTCACTGGAACAAATCCGCGCTAAATTTGGCGATACCTGCGCAATGCTTGTTGACGGCTTAACGAAGCTGGAACGCATTCGCTTTCGCTCAAAGGAAGAGCAGCAGAACGAGAATTACCGCAAAATGTTTATTGCTATGGCTCAGGATATCCGGGTCATTGTCATTAAACTGGCGGACCGTCTGCATAATATGCGAACGTTAAAATACCAATCTGAAGAGAGCCAGCGCCGTATTTCTTATGAGACGTTGGAGATTTTCTGTCCTGTAGCTGACCGGCTGGGGATTTCCGCGATTAAGTGGGAGATGGAGGATATTGCGCTTCGTTACTTGAACCCGCAGCAGTATTACCGGATTGCTAATCTGGTGCATAAGAAGCGGGCTGAACGTGAGCAATTTATCGACAGCGTAATTGGCCGTATTCGTGCCAAGCTGGATGAAATGGGCATTGAAGGTGATCTTTCCGGCCGCCCGAAGCATATTTACAGTGTTTATAACAAAATGAGCACAAAAAACAAGCAGTTTAATGAAATTTATGACCTGCTGGCCATTCGTATCATTGTGGATAATATCAAGGACTGTTATGCAACCCTTGGAATTATTCATACCTTATGGAAGCCAATGCCGGGGCGTTTTAAAGATTATATAGCTATGCCAAAAGCCAATATGTATCAATCTCTGCATACTACTGTGGTAGGACCAGGCGGAGAGCCTACTGAGGTGCAAATTCGCACCTGGGAAATGCACCGCACGGCAGAATACGGGATAGCCGCACACTGGGCATACAAAGAAGGCAGCAGTAATAATGCTAATCCGGAGAATCGGATGCCTTTCTTTCGCGAAATATTGGAGCTGCAGCATGAAGCTAAGGATGCCGAAGAGTTCGTAAAATCACTGAAAATGGATTTTTTCTCAGACCTCGTGTTTGTATTTACTCCTAAAGGTGAGGTTATCGAGCTTCCTGCCGGTTCTGTGCCTCTTGACTTCGCGTTCCGTATTCATACAGAAGTGGGCAATCGTACAATTGGTTCCAAGGTGAACGGGCGGATCGTGCCGCTTGATCACAAGCTGAAGACGGGCGATATTGTTGAGATTTTGACGTCTAAGCATTCTTACGGACCTAGCCGTGACTGGCTCAAAATTGCACAATCCTCTCACGCAAGAAGCAAAATTAAGCAATGGTTCAAAAAAGAAAAACGTGAGGAAAATGTCGAAAAAGGTCGCGAAGCGATTGAACGTGAGCTGAAGCGCCTGAATGTCGAAGTTTCCGAGTGGATTTCTGATGAAAAACTATTGGAAGCTGCGAAAAAATTTGCCTTTAATGATGTAGAGGATATGTTGTCTGCCGTTGGTTTTGGTGGGATTACCGCTTCGCAAATTGCCTCCCGCTTGACGGAGAAGCTGCGCAAGGAGCAGGAAGAAGCTGCTAATCACTTGGAGCTTACTTCAGAGATGAAGGAGATCAAGTCTTCCGGCGAGAGACGTAATCAACCTACCAATGGTGTTAGTGTAAAAGGAATTGAAAACTTACTTGTTCGTTTTGCACGATGTTGCAACCCGGTTCCGGGTGACGACATTGTAGGTTATGTTACACGGGGCCGGGGCGTATCTGTACACCGCCAGGATTGTCCTAACATTCCGGGTGAAGGTGACGGAGAAGAAGCAGCTAGAGTGATTGAAGTGGAATGGGAAGGCACGATGGAAGCAAACTACAGTGTGGATATTGAGATTACAGGCCATGATCGCAATGGACTGCTCAATGAAGTACTGCAGGCAGTGTCCGAGAGCAAAACGAACATTTCAGCGGTCACTGGGCGCTCTGACAAGAATAAGATGGCAATGATTCATATGACCATCCTTATTCGTAATACGGAGCATCTGCAATCCGTTGTAGATAAAGTGAAACGAGTCAAAGATGTATATACAGTGAATCGGATCATGCAATAAGGCAAGGAGCGAAGTAGTGCGATGAGAGTTGTAGTACAGCGTTGCAAGGACGCCAAAGTAACCGTGGATGAGACAGTGACCGGAGCGATTGGCAATGGCCTGATGCTGCTTGTCGGCGTTACCCATGAAGATACGGAGAAGGATGCCAAATATTTGGCGGATAAAATAGCTGGACTGCGTATTTTTGAAGATGATGCTGGCAAAATGAATTATAGTGTCACGGATACTAACGGAGCTATTCTTTCAGTGTCCCAGTTTACTTTATACGGAGATTGCCGTAAGGGAAGACGGCCGAATTTCATGGGAGCTGCAGCTCCTGCGGAGGCCGAGCGTCTTTATGATTATTTTAATCAAGAGCTTAGAGCTGGAGGTCTTCAGGTGGAGACGGGCATATTTGGAGCGATGATGGATGTGTCGCTGACCAATTGGGGCCCAGTTACTCTCATTCTGGATAGCCGCAGCTAACGAAATAGAGGATGTCGAAGATTGCTTCTGGCCGGAGCTAACTTTCGACATCTTTTTTTTATGCGGATAGAGCTTCTTCGGGCTGGATAAACTAAATGCAGGCAGATATCACGCATAAGGCAGGGAGTTTAAGAATGAGACAATCACAGAAGGCATGGGTATGGAGAAGTATCCCGGCACTACCGGCTGGGAGTCCTATGGAAGCCTGTGCATTAGCCAAAAAGCTAGAAGGCGAGACCGAACCATTAGTAATCAAAGGAAGAAGCCGCAATCTCTTGCCGCGTACCTGAAGCGGGTGGAAAAGGCGGCTTTTTCGGTGTTGTGAATGAAGCCTTTTTTCCGATTAAAGGTTAGAAAGCATCCTCATAAGGGTAATAGACCACAAGAAAGAATAATTAGAACATCATTAATTGCTAAAGACAGAGAGGAGAAACTATTACATGAGTAACGTTGCTTTCTTACTGGCTAATGATTTTGAAGATTCTGAAATGAAGGTTCCTTATGATGAAATTATAAAGGCAGGACATCAAGCTGACATTATTGGTTTGAAAAAAGGGGAGACCTTGCTAGGTAAAAAGAAAGAAGTCTCCTACGCAGCAGACAAGGCGATCGCCGATGTTCGAGCAAGTGATTATGACGCGATTGTCATCCCGGGTGGTTCTTCCCCCGAGAATTTACGGCAAAATGCCGATATTTTGAAGTTTGTAAAAGAAGCAAATGAAGCAGGCAAGCCTATCGCCTCTATTTGCCACGGACCGCAAATTCTGATCAGTGCAGACTTGCTTAAGGGACGCACCATTACCTCTTATCCTCCGCTGAAGGATGATGTTGTGAATGCCGGCGCGGAGTTTAAGGATGAGGAAGTAGTGGTTGATCGCAATTACATTACTTCGCGTACACCAAAAGATGAGCCTGCATTTGTTCGTGAAATATTGAAGGTCCTGAAATAAATAAGCAATATTTAAATTAGAGTCTTATAATCCAAGGAGGTAATGGCAATGAGCAGAAAAATCCAAGCGTATTTCAGAACTGAAAATGAAGCAGAAGGCGCAAAAACAGCATTGATTAGCTATAAGGTGGATGGCTTGGAGGTTTGGCCACTCACGGACCCTATCGGCAATGATCGTAATATTCTGTTTCCAATCATTCCACTGGATAGTGCATCTGTAGTCGCAGGCACAACTGGAACGCTTGGAACGGCTAGCACACCTGCAGCTGGAGCTATGCTGGTTCCTGGCATTGCCGCCTCCGACACTCGGGCTGACCCTGAAACGCATTATAGTGTGAATGAAGATCAGGTTAGTGCGAACGTGGCAGAAGGAGATCTCGAAGATGGGGATTTAAGTGAACTTCGTTATGTGATGGAGCTAAGTATAGCAGAAGAGAATTATAATGAAGTTGTGGAAATCCTCCGGGGCAAAGGGGCTTATGTTGAACAATTCGAATAGTATTCTATTAAAAATAAACCGCTTTCATGGAATGTAATATAATCGTAATATTACGTACATGATTCCTTAATATAGCGTGTTTATAATAAAGGCATGACCCCCTTTTTAATAATATATGATGATGGACCTGCAGCATTCGGCTGCAGGTCATTTTTTTGTTACAATATAATTGCTGAATAAAAAACTCGGAAGCTGTCAAAATTTATACTAGGCATCCTTTTTACTACCTTGACTTTAATGCAGTAGTTCAGTAGAATATTAACAATATACGATTTTATCATATGGTTTTGATGACGGGACCAAGTAATTCGAGAACCCACAACTCCAGAGAAGAATCCCTTGTCGATTCGGATGACATCTACTTAAGTGGATGATGAACCGGTATCGCTTGGCTGCAAGGATTCTGTTGATGAGCGAATGAATGACCTCCCCGAGAACGTACGGCGAAAGTGGGCAGTGTTGATTGCCGCGATCAGTAGCCGTTTACGCGTAGGCGGGCGTTAACCGCTTTGAGCGGCTTCAGTATATTTTTACTGATCCGGAATGTGGGTGGTACCACGTGGTGTATTATTGGTTATGATAATCCCTCGTCCCTGTTTTTTTATAAAACAGGGCGAGGGATTTTTTGCTTTTTCTGCAATAGAAACAGATGAAGAGAACAGCTTTAGAGGGGTTATTTTTTAGGAGGGATAGACTGTGGCTAAAGAAAGATTCGAGAAACCAACAGGAACGCAGGACGTGCTTCCGGGTGCTGTGGAGAAATGGCAGTATATTGAGGGGAAGGCCAGAGATTTATGCCGCCGTTTTAACTACCGGGAAATTCGCACACCTATGTTTGAGCACACAGGGTTATTCGAACGTGGAGTAGGCGAAACAACGGATATTGTGGAAGGCGAAATGTATACGTTCAAGGACAAAGGCGACCGTGATTTGGCTCTTCGTCCAGAAGGAACGGCTGGTGTCGTGCGGGCTTACGTTCAGAACAAGCTATACGGTGAACCTGATGTAAGCAAGCTGTATTATATCGGACCTATGTTCCGTTATGAGCGTCCGCAGGCCGGAAGATATCGCCAGTTCCATCAGTTTGGGATTGAGGCGTTTGGGGCCGTGGATCCGGCTATTGATGCAGAAGTAATCTCTATGGGCTATCAGTTCTATAAGGATCTAGGTCTTAAGGATGTAAGAGTGGAGCTTAATTCCGTGGGTAATGCACCAAGCCGTGCGGCTTACCGGGAGAAGCTGCTGGGATTCCTTAGACCGATGAAGGATAACCTCTGTAGTGACTGTCAGCGTCGAATCGAGCGTAATCCGCTTCGTGTGCTGGATTGCAAGGTGGATCAGGATAAATTTACAGATGCCCCTTCTATTTTGGACAGTTTGGATGATGAATGCATAACTCATTTTGAGAAGGTTAAGATGCATCTCGACATTATGGGTGTAGAGTTCACGATTAATTCTCGTCTTGTACGTGGTTTGGATTATTACACGCATACTGCGTTTGAATATAAAGCAGCTGGCATTGGCTCTATTGATACCGTAGGCGGCGGAGGCCGGTACAACGGTTTGGTTGAAGAAATCGGTGGACCGGATCAACCGGGTATTGGTTTTGGGATCGGGCTGGAGCGTATTCTTCTTATTCTGGAGGATCAGAAGGTAGAGCTGGAGACTGCGAAGCCACTGGATGTGTATTTTGTAGCTCTTGGCGAAGAGGCTGACATTGAAATCTCCAAGCAGCTATACTTTCTGCGTAGCCAAGGGTTCTCGGCAGAACGCGACTACCTCGGCCGGAAGATGAAGGCGCAGATGAAGTCAGCTGACCGTATGTCGGCACGTTATACTGCGATTCTTGGCGAAGACGAGCTGAAGAATGGTGTAATTGCGCTGAAGTCGATGAGCACAGGGGAACAGCAGACTGTGAAGCTCGAAGAGCTGGCTCAGGCGTTGGTATAGAAGAAGACTTTTTAAGTAGAAATGTATTTTTAAATAAAAAGGGGAATGGTGAATTATGCAAAGAAGTCATAACTGTGGGCAATTAACACCAGAACATATTGGACAAACGGTAACCTTAAACGGATGGGTCCAGACCCGCCGCGACCTTGGGGGCGTACTTTTTATTGACCTGCGTGACAGAAGCGGTATTGTGCAAGTTGTATTCAACCCGGACTACTCCGGCGAAGCACTGCAAATTGCGGATAAGGTTCGCAGTGAGTATGTTTTGGCTGTCAAAGGAAAAGTGGTTAAACGTGATGAAGAAACTATTAACCGCAATCTGCCAACAGGTGAGATTGAAGTTCAAATTACAGATATCGAAGTGCTGAACGCTGCTAAGACTCCTCCATTCTTCATCGAAGATGGAGTGGAAGTAGACGAATCTCTTCGTCTGAAATATCGTTACCTGGATCTGCGTCGTCCGGAAATGCAAAAAACACTGTTGCTACGCTCGAAAGCTTCTAAGATTTTCCGCGATTTCCTTGACAGTGAAGGATTTATTGACGTAGAGACACCAATCCTAACTAAGAGCTCACCGGAAGGTGCGCGTGATTATTTGGTGCCAAGCCGTGTGCATGAAGGCGAGTTTTTCGCATTGCCTCAATCTCCACAAATCTACAAGCAGCTTTTGATGGTGGGTGGCGTTGAACGCTATTATCAAATTGCTCGTTGTTTCCGTGATGAAGATTTGCGTGCTGACCGCCAGCCGGAATTTACACAAGTGGACATCGAGACTTCATTCCTGTCTCAAGATGAGTTGCTTGGCATGATGGAGAACCTAATGCAGCGTTTGTTCAAAGAAACTGTAGGAGCGGATATTCAGCTTCCATTCCAACGTTTGACTTATGCTGAGGCAATGGGCAAATACGGTTCAGACAAACCTGACCTGCGTTTTGGATTAGAGCTTGTAGAAATGAACGATATTGTTGCAACAAGTGGCGTAAAGGTATTTGCTTCTGTGATCGAAAAGGGCGGAGAAGTGAAATGTCTAAATGCTAAAGGCTGCGGGACTTGGACTCGTAAAGAAATCGATGATCTCGGACCTTATGCTGCGCGTTATGGAGCGAAAGGTTTGGCTTGGATTCAAGTGAAAGACGGCGAGTTCAAAGGGCCGATTGTCAAATTCTTCACTGAAGAAGAAATTGCCGCTGTGAAGGAGCGTACAGGCGCTGAAGAAGGCGACCTACTGTTGTTCTCCGCTGATACCAAAAAGGTTGTAGCGGACGTTCTAGGTGCCCTTCGTGTCAAAATCGGACGTCAGCTGGGTCTGATCGACGATAACGTGTTCAAGTTCGCTTGGGTGACTGACTTCCCATTGCTTGGTTATGATGAAGATCAGAAACGTTATGTAGCAGAACACCATCCGTTCACTCGTCCACGTGAAGAGGATCTGCATCTGTTCGACACAGATCCAGGTGCAATTCGTGCACAAGCCTACGATATCGTTCTGAACGGTTATGAAGTAGGCGGTGGCTCCATGCGGATTTACAAACGTGAAGTACAGGAAAAAATGTTCCAAGCTCTCGGCTTCACAGAAGAGGTTGCTTACGAGAAGTTCGGTTACCTGATGGATGCGTTCGAATATGGTACACCTCCACATGGTGGTATTGCCTTCGGTTTAGATCGTCTAATCATGCTGTTGGCGGGCCGTACAAATCTGCGCGAAACCATCGCATTCCCGAAAACGGCAAGTGCAACGGATCTGCTTATGGATGCACCTGCACCAGTAGACGGTTCACAATTGGAGCAACTGCATATTAAGCTGGCTCTTAAACCAAAGAAAGAAAAAGAAAAAGAATAATTAAATAAAGCGGGCGAGGCAGATTTCTGCTTCGCCATAGCTTTTGAAGGAGGCTGACCTCATGCTGCATCAGTTCTCACGTACGGAACTGGCGATCGGACCGGAAGGTCTGGAGATTATGAAGAACAGCACAGTAGCGGTACTTGGTATCGGCGGTGTTGGCGGTATGGCTGTTGAGGCATTGGCTCGTAGCGGGATCGGCAGACTGATTCTGATTGATAAGGATTCTGTCGACATTACCAATGTGAATCGGCAGATTCACGCACTTACTACTACGGTTGGGCAAAAGAAGGCCGAACTGATGGTGGATCGCGTGAAGCTGATTAATCCGGAATGTGAAGCGATTGCGCTGAACATGTTCTATACGGAAGAAACCTATGAGGAACTGTTCAAGCTGAAACCGGATTATGTGATTGATGCCTCGGATACGATTATCTACAAGGTCCATTTGATTAAAGAATGTCTGTCACGTGGAATTCCTATGATCTCAAGCATGGGCGCTGCCAACAAAATGGATCCTACAAGATTCCAGGTAGCGGACATTTCCAAGACAACGTATGATCCGATTGCCCGTGTCATTCGCCAGAAGCTGCGTAAGGATGGGATTAAGAAAGGCGTGAAGGTGGTCTTCTCTACGGAGCCGCCAATGAAGCCACGTCAGGATGTTACGGACAAGATTGTTCCGGAGAATGCGCCGGATCGACGTAAAGCGAAACAACCGCCAGCCAGCAATTCATTTGTTCCACCGGTAGCCGGCCTAATCATGGTCAGCGTTGCCGTGCGTGATTTGCTTGAGGCTGGAGGCGTCAGCTTGTAAGTGAATCGCTGAGCTGAGGCTGTTTCAATTATAGTTATAGGATTAGAGTAATGGACAAAAGGGCGAGTAGCTGGAATCCGGCTGCGTACGCCCTTTTGTTGTCGTTAACAGGCGGGCTCTGCAATAAGCAGGCCATAAATAGGCATAATAGCTGAACCGGGATGAACGGCTGATTATAAGATTTATAATCCGGGTAATATCCGCCTGCGGAACTTAATATCAGTGGAGGTTTTTGTACATGAAATCGAATTTTTGGCGAAATAGTGTGGGGCTTGCGCCTGAGAATGACTGGAAACGGGAATGGGCTGCAGGGATTCTCTCCTATTTTGCTTCAGTTTATATTGTTATGGTGAATGCGACGATTCTCCATGACGCAGGGATGCCGCTTAGACCGGCAATGGTGGCTACACTATTGACCGCAATTACCGGCTGTCTGCTGATGGCTTTTGGCGGGAAGACGCCTATCATCGTGGTTCCCGGGATGGGGATTAACGCATTTTTCACTTATACGCTTGTTCATTCCATGAAACTGGACTGGAGAGAGGCACTTACTGTAGTCGTTATAACAGGCGTGTTATTCGCTATCGTGGCCTTCACATCACTTTATCGTATTCTTAGTGAGGCAATTCCCCAAAACCTGCAGCATGCCATTACAGTGGGTATAGGGCTGTTTCTGACTTTTATAGGGCTGCAAAAGAGCGGGATAGTGATTGCCCATCAGACTACTTTTGTTGCCATAGGACATTTTAGTGATCCTGCAGTTATTACATCCTGTGTGACTTTATTGCTGGCTTTAGTGTTATTTATCCGGGGAACTAACGGCGGCCTGCTGATAAGTATGCTGGTTGGTACAGGACTAGCCTATCTTCTGGGAGCTGCACATGCACCGGAAAAACAAGCTTCAGGGCATGTATTCTCAGGTTATGGCGGCCTATTTTTCGGAATGGACTGGAGCGGTATTGTGAGCCTTGTGTTCTGGATTGCTGTATTCCTGTTATTGTTAATCGTTGTATTTGAAAATATCGGTCTTGTAGCCTCACAGACGATGATGGCAGGCCGTCCAGAACGCTTCAAAAGCAGCCTGCGTGCGCTCTCGCTTGCCAATATCGCCGCGGGTCTTTTCGGAAGCAGTCCAGTCGTGGCCGCTGCAGAATCCAATGCAGGAATAGCTGCGGGCGGGCGTTCGGGTCTCACCTCGCTGGTGACAGGGCTTCTATTCGGGGCGACCTTCTTATTCCTTCCGTTGTTATCCTATATTCCCGATAGTGCGATCGCACCGATCCTGATTGTGATCGGCGGACTTATGGTACAGAATGTGCGTGAGATGGACTTGAGTGATTTGACCGAGCTGTTCCCGTCTTTTCTAATCATGGTTATGATTCCATTCACCTATAGCATTGTGGATGGTATGGCTTTTGGTTTTATTACCTACCCAATTGTGAAGCTGGCGCTGGGCAAAGGGAAGGAAGTGCCACCTGCGCTGTATGGGATTGCTGGTTTGTTTGTAGCTAACTTTATTTTGCAGGCTGTGCTATAGTGCGGCATCCAGTTTCTTTAATTGCGAGGGAACTGTTGTTCACTAATCAGCTCTATTAGCCAGCGTTGAAATCAAAGGTATAAATACCGTAGATTGGAGCCAAATGCGTGCGAACGCCGAAATTAAAGGTATAAATACCGTAGATTCGAGCTAAAAGCGCGTAGACGCCGAAATCAAAGGTATAAATACCGTAGATTGGAGCTAAATGCGCGTAGACGCCGAAATCAAAGGTATAAATACCGTTGATTGGAGCTAAATGCTCGTAGAAGTCGAAATCAAAGGTATAAATACCGTAGATTGGAGCTAAATGCGCGTAGACGCCGAAATCAAAGGTATAAATACCGTTGATTGGAGCTAAATGCTCGTAGAAGTCGAAATCAAAGGTATAAATACCGTAGATTCGAGCTCAATGCGCGTAGACGTCGAGATCAAAGGTATAAATACCGTAGATTCGAGCCAAATGCGCGTAGACGACGAAATCAAAGGTATAAATACCGTAGATTGGAGCTAAATGCGCGTAGACGTCGAGATCAAAGGTATAAATACCGTAGATTCGAGCCGAATACGCGTAGACGACGAAATCAAAGGTATAAATACCGTAGATTCGAGCTCAATGCGCGTAGACGACGAAATCAAAGGTATAAATACCGTAGATTGGAGCTAAATGCGCGTAGAAGTCGAAATCAAAGGTATAAATACCGTAGATTGGAGCTAAATGCGCGTACACGACGAAATCAAAGGTATAAATACCGCTGATTCGAGCCGAATACGCGTAGACGTCGAGATTAAAGGTATAAATACCGTTGATTCGAGCCGAATACGCGTAGATGTCGAAATCAAAGGTATAGATACCGTAGATTCGAGCTAAAAGCGCATAGACAAAGAAATCAAAGGTATAAACACCGTTGATTGGAGCTAAATGTGCGTGTACGCCGAAACCAAAGGCAAAAATGCCTTTGATCCGAGCTAAATGTATGTAAGCGCCGAAACCAAAGGCAAAAACACCTTTGGTGTGTCCTAAATATTCGACGCTTGTGCGAGCTAAGGAGCACCAAAGGGTTTTAGGTTGGAGAACTTATAAGTTTAGTCAAATCATTTGAAAGATTTGGTATTTAGGCGCTGATTGTGCTACAATGGGTATCCTTTTGCGTGAGAAATGGGCGTAGGAGCATGAAAATTTAAGCTCGATAAACTTTTAGGAGGTAACTGAAATTGGAAGACAACTTTCAAAGTGCCTATCAAGAGGAAGAAGACAGGCTGAATCAAGCGCTTACTGAAATTGACACTTTGCTGGAGAAGCTCCAGCAGACACCAGTGTACACGGGACATGACTATACGGAACAGGTGCTGGAAGCGAACCGTGATCAGAAGCGCAAAGATCTTGCCAAGCTTAGGCAGGAGCCTTATTTCGGACGGCTTGATTTTCAAGGCAATGATGAGAATGAACGGAAGGCACTCTATATAGGCAAAATCGGCGTAGACCGTGAGCAGGTAAGCGACCGTCCGCTAGTCATCGACTGGCGCGCACCGGTAGCAAGCCTGTTCTATTCGTTTACCGGCGGTACCGAGCCAGCCTCCTATGAAGCTCCTGAGGGATTGATAGAGGGGCTGGTATACCTCAAACGCAACGTCGTGATTCGGAAGCAAATTCTGGAGCGGGTCGCGGATACGTACAATCGGGAAAGCGATGCACCGATAGTATCAGATGAGTTTCTCGTCTATCGACTTGGGGAGAATAAGGATAATCGCCTACGGGATATCGTATCGACCATACAAGAGGAGCAGGACAAGATTATCCGTGCTGCCAAGAATACAGCGCTGATCATTCAGGGCGTGGCAGGAAGCGGTAAAACAACCGTTGCACTGCACAGGCTTGCTTTTCTGCTGTATCAATACAAGGATCAGGTTTCTGCGGAAAAAATGATCATTTTTGCACCAAACCGGATGTTTTTAGATTACATCTCGGATGTATTGCCTGAGCTCGGGGTAGGTAATATTGCTCAAAGTACATTTCCGGATTGGGCAGCTAATGTACTAGGACTGGAATTGCCGGAACAGGATGCGACGGAGACGATGAACCGCTGGTTCGAAACCCTTGGGGGCATGCCGGTAATTACAGAAGAGACACCAGGGCGCTTCAAGGGTTCCACGGTGCTGATGGGAATCATAGAGTCCAGCATCAAGCTATTGGAAAGCAGCTCTGTACCTGAGGGTGATTTTAGCCCGTGGGAGGGTGCGGTGCTGCGCCGTTTTATGATTTTGCGCTGGCATAATGAGGAGTATGCTCCCTATCCTCCAGCTAAGCGCAAGGAACGGGTAATGGCGCGGATTCATCGCTGGATTGAGATGGAACTGAAGAAGAGCCCTTCAGCTGCTGCTATGAAGGATCGCAAGAAAAAAGGCGCGCAGCGAGAGAAGGCTTATAGTGCCAAATGGCCTAAATATGATCCATTAACGATCTATAAGCAAATTTTCCGAGCAGCTAAACTTCCTGAGGATTGGCCGATTGAACCGCCTGAGGAAATTCCGGCAGCTGTACTGAAGGAAACGGCAAAAGAGCTGAAAAAAGGCATCATACGTGAAGAGGATTTACCTCCGCTGCTGTATATCCATTATCTTTTGAACGGTGATGAGGGCGTTACTCGCTTTGACCATGTAGTAATCGATGAGGCTCAGGATTTTTCACCTTTCCAAATTGCCGTTCTGGATTTATATGTGCGAGGCCATTCCTTTACGATCCTGGGTGACCTCTCGCAGGGTATACATGCCTATAAAGGCGTACACGCGTGGGAAGAGATGCAGACGTTGTTTGCCCCTGAGAACACGGCTTATCACGCGCTGACACGCAGCTATCGTTCTACTATGGAAATTATAGACTTCGCTAATGGAATTCTATCTTCAGGTGTGGAGAGCTCATTGCTGGCTGTTCCTGTGTTTCGTAGTGGAGATCCCGTGCGTATGATCGCCTACGGTGAGGATAACGGGGAACTGGTGGCTGATGAGCAAGCTCGCTTGCGGACAATAACCTCTGCACTGAAGTCTCTGTCAGGAAGGGAATACCGTACGGTGGCTGTCCTAACAAGAAATCTTCATGAGGCTGCAGAACTATATGCGGAGCTGGCACAGCATTTTGAAGATATTCATCTGATTGATGGCAGTATGACCCAATATCAGGGTGGGCTATCGGTGCTGCCTGTCTATTTATCAAAAGGTTTGGAGTTCGATGCAGTGATCTTAGCAGATGCCGATCAAGACCATTACGGGGCGACGGCTTGGGACGCGAAGCTGATGTATGTCGGCTGTACACGTGCTCTCCATGAGCTGTGGCTGCTCCATAATGGGGAAGTTCCTTCCTATGTGCAAACGGCGGCTGGAAGCGATTCTGAGGGGGAGTAAGACTGGTGGAGAATGGTTATAACTGTTCTTGGTCTTGTAACTCCCCCATAGGTATGGCTTAATAATAAGTGTCCGGCCGGGCAAGAACACTTCTGGAAGGAGGCTGATTGAAATGATTTCAGTATACGAGGTGGTTTCCGTTTAAGACGGAAACCTGCTTAAAGCGAGGAGGCCTTATGGCCTCCTTATTACTAACATAAGAAGTACCACACTTATCCATAAGAACGAAATTTATGAAATCGAATGTAGACGCTACCAAAAGGTTTTTATATAATGAAATTACGGATTTTTCCAAATATGAGGAGAAGAAAGGAGGCAGGTGACGTGATTATAACTAAAAACTTAGTTGACCGACGCATAGGGACACACCTGTTGAAGGAGGAAATGCAAGTTGAGTTATGTAAATGGGAAGGATGTGCTCCCCCCTGGCTTGCTCGAAGAGCTTCAGGGATACATCCAAGGTGAACTGCTCTACATCCCAAAGAGGACGGAAGAGCGGGTTCGATGGGGCGAGAACAGCGGTTCGAGGAAAGAAATAGCGAACCGGAACAAGGAAATTTTCAGTTGTCATCGAAGCGGTGATTCCGTAGCGGAACTTCAGAAGAAGTACCATCTATCGGAAGAAAGCATTCGTAAAATCATATCAAAAATGCGGCTGGCAGTAAATTGCTAGCTTGCAATTCAAGCATAAACGCCTTTGGCGTCCCTATAAGGACGGTAAGCGTTATGCGAGAAATCATAAGGATAAAGTATAGCGTGAAACCTATACTTTCTTATATTTTGAAAAAAGAGCATGGCTCCCGCCTTTCTAAGACGAGATCATGCTCTTTTTATTTTGGCGTAAAATAAGTCTATGCTGATACTGTTACCTTGAACCGGCAGGACATCCTAATCCTTCCCTGTGATATGGTATGATAGAGAGGGATTTATATTGAGCTTTTACAAGAATATAGCAAGGAAGTGGAGTTATGGATTTATTTTCTTTCGGAGAGGACACCGGGGGCGGACGGCTGCTTGCGGACCGGATGAGACCGGAGAATCTTGATGAATATATTGGTCAAGAGCATATCATAGGTCGGGGGAAGCTGCTGCGAAGAGCGATTGAGGCGGATCAAGTCTCTTCGATTTTGCTCTATGGTCCCCCGGGATGCGGTAAGACGACACTCGCGCATATTATTTCTCATCACACACAAGGGGAATTCGTACGTCTGAATGCGGTGGAAGCTACCGTGAAGGATGTACGGGAGGTTATTGAGCGAGCTCAGAACAATCAAACATTGTACGGCACAAAGACGATCCTGTTCCTGGACGAGGTGCATCGATTTAATAGCTCACGCCAAGATGCGCTTTTGCCAGCGGTAGAAAAAGGGACCATCACCTTCATTGGAGCGACTACAGAGAACCCGTTCCATTATGTTAATGGGGCGCTTATGAGCCGCTCCACCTTATTTCAGCTGGAGGCATTAACGAGTGAACACAGTCTGATCGCGATGCGCAGAGCCTTGGCGGACAAAGATAAAGGTCTTGGATTTATGGAGCTTCAGGTCGATGAAGAGGCTTTGTTGCATATTGCAACTATGGCTAATGGAGACATTCGCCGGGCACTAAATGCGCTGGAGCTGGCAGCCCTGACTACCGCGCCGCAAGTTGATGGAAGTGTTCATATTACGCTGGAGGTGGCGGAGGAATCCATTCGGCGCCCCATTGTGAAGGCTGATGAATCTACGCAGTATGATGTGCTATCCGCTTTTCATAAAAGTATCCGCGGTTCCAGCGACGCCGCGTTGTTTTGGTTTCTGTATGCGGTAGAAAAGCTTGGAATGGACCCTATGACTTTTATTCGGCGCCTGATTGCAGCCAGCAGTGAGGATATCGGCCTGGCTAATCCCCAAGCTATGGTTCAAGCGGTGAGTGCGCTGGATGCTTATCGAAACAATGGTTGGCCAGAGGCGAAGCTGAACATTGCCCAAGCTATTCTTTTTGCCGTGGAGAGTCCGAAGTCTAATGCTGTGGTTATGGCTATTTCCAATGCAATGGCAAGTATGGATGAGATCAAATCAGCGGAGGTACCGCTGCATCTGCGTGATACGCACTATAAAGGCGCAACTGCGTTAGGGCATGAAGGATATCAATATCCGCACAATTTTCCGGGGCATTATGTAAAGCAGGAGTATTTGCCTAAGGAGATTTCTCAGCGTGTTTTTTATCAAGCAACTGAGCAAGGCAACGAGATTAAGATTCGTCATAATCAAAAGCTTCGGCGGGAGCAGTAACCCAGCTAGCGACTGTAATACCTTCCAATTTCATGCTGGAAAGCAAAAGATTTTAACTTTCAGACGAACTAAATAATTCCCAAAAAAAGGCGGCCTAGAGCCGTTTTTTTGTTGCCTACGTTACTTTTAATCACATCGATTGAAAATTTTTTATAGGAAAAGATTGATAATTTACCATAAGTTAATTAAAATGAACTACAAAGTTACGAGATGTTCATTTTTATTTCCGATTGAACTACTGGTAGTATTCTTAATGGTGTTAATTATCATTACATTGGTTATTTCAAAATGTTTCATGAAAATCAACACTATTTATATCAAAATTTACATAATATTTTCATTGTGTTAATTTTGAAATCCTTGTCGTTAGGGTGATGAATATGGGCGAAGAACTACTAGAAATCAAAAATTTGTCGACATCGTTCAGAATTGCAGACGACTATTATGCTGCGGTTGATGATGTTACCCTGTCTGTTCGCAAAAATGAAATTCTGGCTATCGTTGGAGAGTCTGGTTCAGGAAAAAGTGCGCTCGCCTTTTCAATTATGGGGCTGCACACCAGAGCCAAAATTGACGGACAAATCAAATACAAGGGCCAGGACATCGTTACCATGTCTCCTGCTGCACTAAACAAGCTGCGCGGCCAAGAAATGTCTATGATTTTTCAAGATCCTTTATCCGCTTTAAACCCGCTAATGATCATCGGCTCACAGATTGAAGAAGTACTTATCCTACACGATTCCAAGCTTTCTAAGAAACAGAGAAAAGAGAAGGTCATTGATCTTTTGACCAAGGTTGGAATTTCCCGTCCCGAGCATACATATCAGCAGTACCCCCACGAATTATCCGGTGGCATGAGGCAGCGGGTGGTTATCGCCATTGCGATAGCCAATGGACCCAAGCTTTTGATCGCCGACGAACCTACTACAGCACTAGATGTGACTATCCAATTACAAATCCTTGAACTTATTAAAAAATTAAAAAACGATATGGAAGCAGGCATTATCTTAATCACTCATGACTTAGGGGTTGTAAGCGAAATGGCTGACCGTGTTGCGGTGATGTATGCCGGACAAATCGTCGAAATCGCAGATATTTTTACGTTGACGTCTAATCCGAAACATCCGTATACGAGATCCTTATTAAACTCCATTCCAACGGCAAAAGAAGAGAAATCCAGATTGCATGTGATTCAGGGGATTGTTCCACCACTGCAAAACCTTCCGCGTAAGGGCTGCCGTTTCTCGGCACGGACGCCTTGGATTCCTGAATCGGAGCATGAGGAGAACCCACAGCTGCATGAAGTCGCACCCGGACATTTCGTTCGCTGCACCTGTTATAACAATTTCCATTTCCCTGATACTAACGAGGAGGCAATCCACAATGGGACTTCTTGAGGTTAAAAATTTAGCAGTACATTTTCCGATCCACGGCGGTGTTTTTCGAAGGGAAGTTGGCGTAGTTAAGGCTGTCGATAATGTTAATTTTACCATTGAAGCTGGGCAAACCTATGGTCTGGTTGGTGAATCTGGTTCCGGAAAGACGACAACGGGTCGCGCGATTATAGGTCTTAATTCTATTACTAGCGGCAGCGTGATTTTTGAAGGGCAAGATTTGGCCTTGAGGGGTGTACGTAAGCAAAGAAATGTCCGCAAAGACATTCAGATGATCTTTCAGGATCCGTACTCTTCCTTAAATCCTAAGAAGCGTGTACTCGATATTATTGCAGAACCGTTGCGTAATTTCGAAAAAATGTCTCCAGGGGAAGAAAAACGCCGGGTGCAGGAATTGCTTTTACAGGTAGGCTTAAGTCCTGAGAACATCCTGAAATATCCGCATGAATTTTCTGGCGGCCAGCGGCAGCGGATCGGAATTGCCAGAGCAATTGCACTCAAGCCAAAGCTTATTATTGCTGACGAGCCGGTATCTGCGCTAGATGTCTCAGTACAGGCACAAGTGCTTAACTTCATGCAGGACATTCAAAAAGAGCTGAATCTTACTTTTCTATTTATCAGTCATGATCTCGGGATCATCAGGCATATGTGCGATCACATAGGGATTATGTATAAAGGACGACATGTGGAGCAAGGGACTGCTAAAGATATTTTTGACAATCCTCAGCATATTTATACCAAACGACTCATTGCCGCCATTCCTGATATTGATCCGAAACAGAGAGAAAAGCAGACGGAGTTTAGAAAATCAGTAAGCAAGGAATATGAACAAGCGCACCGGAATTATTTTGATGAAGAAGGCATGGCTTATCCATTAAAATCAATTTCCGAGACTCATCTGGTAGCCTTGCCTGAGAAAGGTTGAGAATATGTGGAAGATTATCGTTCGTAGAATTCTTATAATGATCCCTCAAGTAGTTCTATTAAGTATTCTTGTTTTTCTTATGGCGAAGGCGATGCCTGGTGACGCACTTTCAGGAATGCTTGATCCGAATATTGACCCGGCGGCCATTGATGCGATGAGAGAAAAGCTCGGTTTAAATGATCCATGGTACATCCAGTACTGGGATTGGATCACTAAAGCGATACAAGGGGATTTCGGCCAGTCCTTCCGTTTCAAAATGCCGGTCTCAGAGCTAATCGGTCAACGCCTGATGAATACCCTTTGGCTGGCCATTGTTACGCTGATTCTTACATACCTTATTGCTATCCCGCTTGGTATTACCAGCGGACGTTATAACGATTCGTGGCTGGATCGCTTGATAACTGGCTATACCTATATTGGATTTGCTGCACCGTTGTTTATTTTTGCACTCTTAATGGTATGGGTTTTCGGATTTCATTTTCATTGGTTTCCTACCAGCGGCAGTGTCAGTCCCGGGGAAGTTCCAGGTACACTAAGTCACTTCTGGAGTAAATTCTACCATCTGCTTCTGCCTGCGCTATCTATGGCGCTAATTGCAACGGTTGGGACCGTACAATATCTGAGAAATGAGATCATTGATACGAAGCAAAAAGATTTCATTCTCACTGCTAGAGCTAAAGGGGCTTCGGAGTCACGCGTATACAATCGTCATATTTTGAGAAACTCCTTGCTGCCGATCGCTGCATTTTTTGGATATGAGATCACTGGGCTAATCGGTGGTACGGTGTTCGTTGAAACGATCTTCAGCTATCCAGGAATGGGTTTGCTGTTTCTAAGTTCGATAACGATTCGGGATTTCAGCGTGGTAACAGCTCTTGTTCTTCTGTATGGGGTTGCTTCCATCGTCGGTGCGTTGTTATCAGACATTATTTTAAGTATCGTAGATCCTCGTATCCGGATTAAATAAGAAGATGAACACTTTGGGGTGAATGAAATGGCAAAGACGAGCGCAGAGATAGCTCTGCTGCAGGAAACTGATAAAAGTCCATCGGGCTTCAAAATTGTTTGGCGGGAGATGGTGCGGGATAAGCTGGCACTGATCTCATTGATTTTCCTATTTACGATTATTGCTGCTGTATATGGGATCTCCTTATTTTTAGATCAGAAAGAAATTGTCACGGTTGACTTGTTCGCCCTATATGAGAAGCCTTCGGCTGTGCATTGGCTGGGGACTGATTATGGAGGACGGGATGTATTCGGTCAATTAATTATAGGAACACGAAATTCCATGTCTATTGCCTTTATGGTTACTTTTTTTACGGGAATTATCGGTATTCTGGTAGGTTTAGTCTCAGGTTACTTTGGGGGAACGGTAGATAATGTCGCGATGCGTATTGTGGATTTCTTCATGATTCTACCTTTTCTAATGATTGTTATAGCTTTTGTCAGCGCAGTTCCTAAGTACAATACATTGACCTTCTCCTTTATCATGACAGCATTTCTTTGGATGGGGATTGCCAGGCTAATTCGTTCCAAGACATTGCAAGAGAAGGAATTGGATTATGTTCAGGCATCTAAGACCCTAGGCTCCTCCAATCTAAAAATTATGTTCACGCAAGTTCTGCCGAACTTAAGCTCTATCATTATCGTAACGATGACCTTGAATCTGGCAGCTAATATTGGATTGGAATCAGGCCTATCCTTTCTAGGTTTTGGTTTTCCAGAAAGTACACCCAGTCTGGGTACTCTAGTAAGCTATGCGAGAAATCCGCAGACCCTTGAGTTCAGATGGTGGATCTGGTTACCCGCATCATTGCTGATCCTGGTATTGATGTTGAGTATAAATAATGTGGGTCAAGCGCTTAAACGTGCGACCGACGCAAGACAAAGAAAAGGATAATAAGGGAGGAAATGATTAAATGAGAAAAGCCATTCGTTCAAAAGCTTTACTAGTTTCATTAATGTTTGTAATGTTGTTCGCTCTTGCGGCTTGCGGCTCCAAGAACAACAACGAAGCGGCTGAATCAACAGCAGCTCCTAGCGCCAGCGCACCTGCGGCAACTGCAGAAGCAACGGCCGCGCCTGAGGCAGAAGACGGACTTTATAACATTAAAGATTTTAGTAACGTTAAGACTAACCAAGGTGAAGCTATTGACGGAGGGACAATTACATTTGGACTTGTTTCCGATAGTCCATTTGAAGGTACTTTGAACTGGAACTTCTATTCTGGAGATCCAGATGCTCAAGTTCTGAACTGGTTTGATGAAGGTTTGTTAACTTGGGATAAAGACTATGTATATACTAATGATGGTGCGGCTACTTATGAAGTTGCAGAAGATGGACGGACCTTTACCTTTACGATTCGCGACAATGTAAACTGGCAGGATGGTAAGCCAGTAACGGCTGAAGACTGGTTGTTCGCCCATGAAGTTATTGGTAATCCTGCTTATGATGGTCCTCGTTATGGTTCTGACTTCACTAATATTGAAGGCATGGATGAGTACCATTCCGGTAAAGCCAAGACCATATCCGGGATTAAAGTGCTGGGTGATAAGAAACTGCAGATTACTTATAAGCAATCTACACCTTCCTTGTTAACGGGTAGCGTATGGATTTATCCATTAGCCAAACATATCTTTGGCGGCATGGATGTTGCCAAAATCTCCTCTTCCCCTGAAGTCCGCCAAAAGCCAATTGGCTTCGGAGCTTTTAAAGTAGAGAGCATCGTTCCTGGTGAGTCTGTAGTATTTGTTAAGAATGAAGATTACTGGCGCGGAGCCCCAAAACTGGATAAAGTAATTTTGAAGGTTATCAACCCAACAACGATTGTACAAGAACTGAAATCTGGCGGAGTTGACTTGGTGGATTCCTTCCCTATTGATCAATTCCCGGATAATGCAAAGATGTCAAACGTTGAATTCCTCGGTGCGGTTGATCGTGCTTATACGTATATAGGCTTTAAGCTTGGTAAATGGGATGCAGAGAAAAAGGTTGTTGCAACAGATCCTAAAGCTAAAATGGCGGATGTAAATCTGCGTAAAGCCATGTGGGCTGCCGTAGATAATGATACTGTCGGTAAGAAGTTTTATAATGGACTTCGCTGGAATGCGACTACGTTGATCCCACCTTCCCATCCTGAATTCCATGATGCTTCCAATCCAGGTGTAGCTTATGATCCAGAAGCAGCTAAGAAGATCCTGGATGACGCTGGTTACAAACTAAACGGTGAATTTAGAACGAATCCAGATGGCAGCGAGCTGAAGATTAATTTCATTTCGATGACTGGTGGAGACATTGCTGAGCCGCTGGCTCAATATTATGTACAATCCTGGAAAGCGATTGGTCTGAATGTAACTTTGGAAATGGTAGAGTTTAATACCTTCTATGATCGCATAGGTCAAAATGGTGAGGATGATCCTACTGTTGATGTGTACCAAGGCGCTTGGGGTGTAGGGATTGACGTTGACCCATCAGGTCTGTATGGCAAAGATGCAATCTATAACTTCCCGCGTTACTCGAGTGCAGAGAACGATCGTTTGCTCGCCGAAGGGATCTCCGAGGCTGCATTTGATGTAGACAAACGTAAAGAAATCTATAAAGAGTGGCAACAATTTATGGTTGATGAGATTCCAGTATTCCCAACACTTTATCGTGCTGTAATAGTGCCGGTTAATAACCGCGTCCTGAATTATTGGGCTGTTGGTGATGGAGTTGAAATCTATTATAACGACATTGCGGTTTCTGCAGATAAAGCTGCGGTAGCTCAGTAAGAGGGTATTAATGAACAGCAGTTCAAGGAGAGATCCTGAGCTGCTGTTTTTTATTTTTCATTAAATTAACAATAATTCCTATATTTTGTGCATTATTTACTGTAAAAATATAGTGTTTTAATGAAAGATATGGTATATTTTGGGTGAGAGCGAAACTTTCGCTTAAATATAGCTCTTAGAGAGAGGTGAGTGGATGATCTCAATGACGGGTACCTGATTCAAGTGAGGGAGGTGTTACGGGACTGAGGTGTAATCTTTCTTGTGGCATTCACTGAAGAGAGGGGCAGTAGAAATGATCAAGAGGTATAGGAAACAAGGACTGGTGTTCAGTTTGTTGTTTACGCTTACATTTTGTTCAAATGCTGCATTTCAACCGGCGATAGCAGAGGCGGCGGCCGGAGACTACAACTATGCGGAGGTTCTTCAAAAATCTATTTATTTCTACGAAACCCAGCGGTCTGGTGAATTGCCAGATAACAATCGGGTGGAATGGCGGGGCGATTCCGGTCTTTTGGACGGGGCGGATGTGGGACATGATCTGACTGGTGGTTGGTATGATGCCGGTGATCACGTTAAATTCGGTCTGCCTATGGCTTATTCTACGACGATGCTGGCGTGGTCGGTTTATGAGTACAAGCAAGGATATGAGGGGTCTGGGCAGCTGGAGGAAATATTAGACAATATTCGCTGGGCAACCGATTATTTTGTAAAAGCTCATACCGCTCCTAACGAGCTGTGGGGACAAGTTGGTAATGGAACAACCGATCATAATTGGTGGGGACCCGCAGAAGTCATGCAGATGCAGAGACCTTCCTACAAAATTGATGCCACTCATCCCGGATCAGATCTTGCCGCAGAAACAGCTGCAGCGTTAGCTTCAGCATCCATTATTTTCAGGGATACGGATGCCGTATATGCGGACAAGCTGCTGCTGCATGCTAAACAGCTTTACAATTTTGCTGACACTTACCGCGGCTCCTATTCCGACAGCATTACCGATGCCAAACAATATTATAATTCTTGGAGCGGTTATGCGGATGAATTGAGCTGGGGGGCTGTCTGGTTGTATTTGGCGACTAACGATCAGCAGTATCTCAATAAGGCTATTGCAGCAAGTGATCAATGGGGAACGAATCAGGCTGGAAACTGGGGTTATCAGTGGACGCAGTCTTGGGACGACAAGCATTATGGCGCTCAATTACTGTTGGCACGAATCACCGGGCAGACCAAGTTCATTCAATCCACTGAACGGAATATGCAGTATTGGACGACTGGAGTGGGTGGAACAAGTGACCGTGTTGCCTATACACCTGGCGGACTAGCCCATCTGGATCAATGGGGCGCATTGCGTTATGCAGCCAATCAGGCTTTTATGGCCTTCGTTTACTCGGACTGGGTGAGCGATCCGGTGAAGAAAGATACGGCGCGTTCTTTCGCGGAGAGACAAATTACGTATATGCTTGGCGACAATCCACGAAACAGCAGTTATGTTATCGGTTATGGTAATAATTCTCCTCAGCATCCCCATCATCGAACCTCACATGGATCATGGAATGATAGTCAGACCGTTCCGGTAAATCATCGCCATGTCTTGTACGGAGCGCTAGTTGGAGGCCCGTCCAAAACAGACAGCTACACCGACTCCATTAACGATTATGTCTCGAATGAAGTTGCAACCGATTACAATGCAGCTTTTACAGGAGCTATTGCAAAAATGGTGCTGCTGCATGGACAAGGGCAACAGCCGCTTGCGCAATTTCCACCTGCAGAGACACGTGAAGATGAGATGTTTGTCGAAGCCTCTGTGAATGCTAGTGGCAGCAACTTCGTAGAGATTCGAGCATTGCTGAATAACCGTACGGGCTGGCCGGCACGGGCCAGTAAAGAGATGTCTTTTAACTACTATGTGGATCTTAGTGAAGCGATAGCGGCTGGTTATGCTCCTGAGGATATTACGGTTACGGCGGGAGGCTACAATCAGGGTGGAACGGTGTCTGCACTTCAGCCTTACGATGCAGCTAACCATATCTACTATACTAAGGTTGATTTTACAGGTACTTTAATTTATCCGGGTGGACAATCTGCTCATCGTAAGGAGATTCAATTCCGAATTGCAGCCCCGCTGAACACTAACTTCTGGAATAATGCTAATGATTTTTCATTCCAAGGTGTGGTAGCTCAAGGAGCAACTCCTGTTAAAACAGCGAACATTCCGGTGTTTGATGCAGGTGTGCACATGTATGGAGAACTTCCAGCGGGTGGTGGACAACCTGGAGAACCTCAAGTCCCTGCACGTCCGACTAATGTTCAGGCAGTAGCAGGTAATGGGACTGTCCATTTGACTTGGAATGCCATTAGCGGGGTTAGTGAATATACCGTTAAACGCAGTGAAGTGAGTGGAGGCCCGTATACGGTGCTTGAGAATGTCATGGGAACGGATTACATGGATAGTGGACGGGTGAACGGAACCACTTATTATTATGTGATCACTGCCACGAATAGTGTAGGGGAGAGCTTGCCATCTATACAGGTTAGTGCCAAACCCCAAGAAACAACACAGCCCACAACGGGGAATTTGAAGGTGCAATATCGTACGAATGATACGAATGCCAGTGATGGACAGCTGCGCCCTCAGTTCCGAATTATGAATACAGGAACCGAGTCTGTGGCACTTAGCGGCTTGAAGCTGCGTTATTATTTCACTGTGGATGGGGATAAACCACAACAGTTTCATTGTGATTATGCTGTAGTGGGCAGTGGTAATTTAAGCGGCAGTTTTGTTAAGCTGAATCCCGCCAGTACGGGCGCGGATTATTATCTGGAGATTTCTTTTGGTGCAGGGGCTGGAAGCGTAGCGCCTGGTGGAGATAGCGGCGAGATTCAGGCTCGCACCAATAAGACGGACTGGACGGCTTACAATGAAACGGATGATTATTCCTACAGCGCGGTTCAGCAGACATTTGCCGATTGGAATAAAGTTACACTTTATCAAGGTGAAACACTTGTATGGGGCTTAGAACCATAAATATATCCAAGAGAGGGAGCTTGCCTAAGATGATGAAATTGAGCTTAATAAAGAAGCCTGTTTCTGTAATGATGGCCGCAGTCCTGTTTCTCTCACTCATGACCGGTCTATTTAATTTTAGACCTCAGACTGCTCACGCTTCTACTACGGAGCAGACGCGATTTCTGCAATTATATGCGCAGCTAAAAGACCCCGCAAATGGTTATTTCTCTGCTGAAGGAGTACCTTATCATGCGGTAGAGACCTTGATGAGTGAAGCCCCTGATTACGGACATATGACGACCTCAGAAGCTTACAGTTATTGGATGTGGCTTGAGGTACTCTATGGTTATCACACAGGGGACTGGACTAAGCTGGAATCAGCTTGGGACAACATGGAGAAGTATATCATCCCTATTAACGAAGGTGATGGCAAGGAAGAGCAGCCAACCATGAGTTATTACAATCCGAACAGCCCGGCTACGTATGCAGCGGAGCATGCTCAGCCGGATCAGTATCCAAGTCAGCTAGGTGGCCAGTATGCAGCAGGTAAAGATCCGCTAGATGCTGAATTGAAGGCGACGTATGGCAACAACCAGACCTACTTGATGCACTGGCTGGTAGACGTGGACAACTGGTACGGCTTCGGCAACTTGCTGAATCCTACGCATACAGCCGCTTATGTGAATACATTCCAACGGGGTGAACAAGAGTCCGTTTGGGAGGCGGTCCCTCACCCGTCTCAAGATGACAAAACGTTCGGAAAAGCAAACGAAGGCTTCATGAGCCTGTTCACAAAAGAAGCTAACGTGCCTTCCGCTCAATGGCGTTACACGAATGCTACAGATGCCGATGCACGGGCAGTACAAGCAATGTACTGGGCTAAAGAGCTCGGCTACAACAATACAGTGTATTTGAATAAAGCTAAGAAAATGGGCGATTTCCTGCGGTACGGTATGTATGATAAATACTTCCAAAAAGTAGGAAGTGCAGCTACTGACGGCACACCTGATGCCGGGACTGGCAAAGATTCCAATCAATATCTTCTGGCTTGGTATACCGCATGGGGCGGTGGACTTGGAGCTACAGGAAACTGGGCTTGGAGAATCGGGGCGAGCCATGCCCACCAAGGGTATCAGAATGTCGTGGCTGCCTACGCACTTTCTGATTCGGATGGTGGTCTGATCCCGTCATCAGCTACAGCTGGACAGGATTGGGAAAATTCTCTGAAACGTCAATTGGAATTCTATACTTGGCTGCAGTCCTCTGAAGGGGCAATTGCCGGAGGAGCGACCAATAGTTATCAAGGCGCCTACAAGGCTTATCCAGCCGGAACCAGTACTTTTTATGGCATGGCATATGACGAAGCTCCAGTCTACCACGATCCTCCATCCAATAACTGGTTCGGGATGCAGGCATGGAGTGTGGAGCGGGTAGCAGAGCTGTACTATATCCTTGCTTCTAACGGAGACACTACATCTGAAAACTTTCAAATGGCAAAACAAGTTATAGAAAATTGGGTAGATTGGTCTAAAGATTATGCCTTTGCCAACAAACGTCCAGTTACGGATGCTGAAGGTTACTACCTGAACAGTCAAGGTAATCGAATTCTTGGAGGAGACAACCCACAAGTGGCAACAGTCTCTGCACCAGGAGAGTTCTGGATTCCAGGTAATGTGGAATGGACAGGACAACCTAATACGTGGAATGGCTTCAGTGGTTCTGCAGCAAACAGTAACCTGAAAGCCGTAACTAAGAGTCCAAGCCAAGATACAGGTGTACTGGGCAGCTATATTAAGGCACTTACCTTCTATGCGGCTGGCACCAAAGCTGAAAATGGCAGCTACAGTACTCTGGGAGGAGAGGCTCAGGTACTGGCTAAATCTTTGTTAGACACGGCATGGGGTTATAACGATGGAGTTGGTATTGCAACTACCGAAAGCCGTGGAGATTATTCTCGCTATTTCACTAAAGAAGTCTATTTCCCAAGCGGTTGGACAGGTACATTCGGCCAAGGAAATACGATCCCTGGTTCATCTACAGTGTCTTCCGATCCAGCTAAAGGCGGAAACGGGGTATACGCAAGCTATACCGATATCCGTCCAAATATCGTGAATGACTCCAAGTGGCAATATTTGCTGGACAAATACAATACTTCTTTTAATAAAGTGACTAAAACTTGGGACAATGGAGCCCCTGAATTTACCTACCATCGCTTCTGGTCGCAAGTAGATATGGCAACTGCTTATGCTGAATACGATCGACTGATCAACAGCAGTGTGCCTACTGAGCCAGTAGCTCCAAAAGCACCTTCCAAACCAAGTGTGGTCGCTGGTAACAAAGTTGTAGATCTTAGTTGGAACAACGTAACTGGAGCTACTAGCTACACTGTGAAAAGAGCTGCGACAACTGGTGGCCCTTACAGCGATGTGGCTGTTGTCACTCAGGCGACTTACAATGACGCTTCAGTGGTTAACGGTACGGATTACTACTACGTAGTTAGTGCTTCCAACGTGGTTGGAGAGAGCCCAAATTCGCTTGAGGTTCACGCCAAGCCTATTGATGTGCCGATTCCGGTACAAGGAGATTTGCTGGTGAAATACCGGACAAGTGATACCAATCCGGGAGATAATCAGTTCCGCCCGCAGCTGCAAATTGTTAACAATGGGGATACGGCTGTAGCGCTTAGCGATGTAAAGCTGCGGTATTATTACACGATTGATGGCGATAAACCTCAACAATTTAATGTTGACTATGCTAACATCGGTGGAAGTAATATACAGGGAACATTCGTGAAGGTGGACCCTGCCAAAACTGGAGCGGATTATTATTTAGAAATCTCCTTCGGCGCAGGTGCAGGCAGTCTTGCACCGGGAGCCAACACGGGTGATATCCAGATCCGGGTCAACAAAACGGATTGGAGCAATTACAACGAGGTTGGAGACTACTCTTATGATCCTGCCAAAACATCGTACACGGAATGGAATCATGTGCCGTTGTATTTGAATGGTGATCTAGCATGGGGACTTGAGCCTTAAAGTCTAAATAAGGGAAGCCCTAGCCATTTGGCTGGGGCTTTTTTTAGTAATTGGCTAGTTAGCGACTGCGACTAAATGTGGCTTCATATCCATTTTAATTGTATTTTTTACAACTAAAATACACCCTAGCCGCGCCAACGTAATTTAGTTGCACTTCATACAACTATTTATCAGTATATGGGTATTTATTGAGGTATAAGCTCAGTTTAACTGTACAATATACAACTAAAACCCAAAAAGAAATAAAAAAGCACGAAATAGCTGTATTAAATACAACTATTTCGTGCTTTGGTACGTTTGTTAGATATTGTGAGTTACTACGATTACTTGTAGATCAAGCTTTTATAGAAGCTTGGTTTACATTCACACTTGTGCTGAAGGAACAACCTTCTCCGCATATTCTATCGTTCCGCCGCCGAGACATTGTTCGCCGAGATAGAAGACAACAGCTTGACCAGGTGTGATAGCTTTTTGTGGAACATCAAAGGCTACAGTTATTGTTCCATCTTCACGCGCTGTAAGGGTCACGCCTTGATCTGGCTGGCGATACCGGAATTTGGCGGTGCATTTCAGCGGCTCTTGCCCAAGCTCTTGACCGTCAATCCAGTTAACACCGGAAGCAATCAGGCTAGTGGAGTACAGGCTATGGTGCTTGTCTCCTTGTACTACATAAAGAATGTTGCGGCTAAGGTCTTTCTCAGCTACAAACCACGGTTCGCCGTTGCCAGAGCCACCAATACCAAGGCCTTGGCGTTGGCCTAACGTGTAATACATAAGTCCGTCGTGGCGGCCTTTGATCTCTCCAGTTACTATGTCAACCATATCGCCAGCTTGTGCCGGGAGATATTGACTGAGGAATTCGCGGAAGTTGCGCTCGCCGATAAAGCAGACGCCTGTGCTATCTTTTTTCTTGGCAGTGTAAAGTCCTGCTTCTTCAGCAATTCTCCGCACTTCAGGTTTCGGCAGATGTCCAATAGGGAACATTGTTTTAGAGAGTTGATGTTGCCCCAGTGCATTCAGGAAATAGGTTTGATCCTTATTGTTGTCTACGCCGCGGAGCAGCTTGTACACACCATCTTCTTCTATAACACGTGCGTAATGTCCAGTTGCGACATAATCGGCACCAAGCTGAAGAGCTTTGTTCAAAAATTCTCCAAACTTAATCTCGCGGTTGCACATGACGTCAGGATTTGGCGTCCGGCCGGCCTTATATTCATCGAGAAAATAAGAAAATACCTTATCAAAGTATTCCTTCTCGAAATTAACGGTATAGTAAGGAATATCAATCTGCTCGCATACGCGGCGAACATCCTCTGCATCGCTTTCGGCCGTACATACTCCGAATTCGTCGGTATCGTCCCAGTTCTTCATGAAGATGCCGATGACGTCATAGCCCTGCTGCTTGAGCAGAAGCGCCGTGACGGAGGAATCGACCCCTCCGGACATGCCGACGACGACACGGGTGTCTTGTTTTGCTTTTGTCATCGTAATCACCATTTCTGTACCCAAAATACCGGTCATTCATGGAACACCCGGCTCAAAATGTATTATAACATACCTGTCTACTCTAAACCTCTGAAATAAGAGACTGGAAACAACAAAATGTCCACCTGGGGTGAACATTCTCGTAAAATGTTTCGTTTACCATTTCATTTGTGACTTCGGATATGATAACATAAACTGAGAGTAATTATCGGAATACCTTGATATGACAATCAAAATGACTTGCCGAATCAATAGTATACAATAATCAGACATTAAACTGAAAGAGGTGCCCCTTTGAAAATATCAACCAAAGGTCGTTACGGACTAACAATTATGATGGAGCTTGCACTGAAATTTGGTGAAGGACCAACTTCACTTAAGAGTATCGCTGAGAAAAATGGTCTTTCCGAGCATTATCTGGAGCAACTAATAGCTCCTCTGCGCAATGCAGGACTTGTAAAAAGTATTCGTGGAGCATATGGAGGATACATTTTGTCGCGTGAGGCGAACGCTATCACTGCCGGTGATATCATCCGTGTGCTGGAGGGCCCTATCTCTCCTGTAGACTTCACGGAAGAGGACGATGCAGCGAAACGGGATTTATGGTTGCGTATTCGTGACAGCATTGCCGATGTGCTGGATTCCACAACACTTTATGATTTGATTAACTACAAAGAAGAGAGTTTGGCTGACAATTACATGTTTTATATTTAGTCCTCGAATGAAAGATATTCCAAAAAAATAATGTGTCAACGTTTAGGCTCCCATTTGGGAGTCTTTTTTATCTGCGATTCTATTTGTTCTTACGCTTATTAAAGAGCGCGATCCAGCAGCAAGAGGCTCCGATGAACGCTGCGAGAATCGGTATCCATTGATTAGTAGTCAAATTAGCATCTCCATAGTGCTTATAATTCTTTCGTCATAAAAACACTATAGGGGTCTTCAATGTAATCTGCAAACGGACTACAGTATTCAAATCCATATTGTTCATATAATTTTCTAGCTGCTTCGAACCCTTCAGTGGATCCGGTTTCTAAGCTCAGCCGCCGATAGCCTTGTTGCTTAGCTTCCTTAATGATATGGGCAAGCATTTTAGATGCAATGCCCTTCCTAAGATGCTTGGTAGAAGTACGCATGGATTTGATTTCACCATGATGGCTACCCAGGTCTTTAAGAGCACCGCAACCTAAGAGTTCGCCCTGCTCCCAGGCGCTCCAGAAGGTAATTTCAGGTGTTTTTAATTTATCTAAATTCAACGCATGTACACTCTCTGGCGGGGATTGCTCAAACATGCTCTGCAGATGTTCACTGATCAATGCTATGATTTCGGTTCCGGTTAAGTTATCGATTCTAATCTCCATATTATTCACTCCCAATGATAAGATTATGGTTTGCTCTATATATCATATTTCTTTAGCGGAGTCCGCTGTTGTATGTTGTAGCAATCGGTCCAAGGCTTTCTGTATAAGTGGCATAAAGTAATTAAGAATTAAGCCGCCTAAACAAATGGTAAGTAGAGTGCCAATCCCAATAGGCCCATTGAAAATAATGGCGGCAAATAAGAAAACCAGATAAATGATTGTTCTAGTAAATAGTATACTAAGCCTAGTTATCGTTTGCAGTACTAATGTTAGTCGGTCCACTGGAATCGGTGCGAAATTTGCGTACAAATAAATGGATGTACCTAATCCAATTGCGATTAATCCTAAACCATAAAAGGCGATTTTACTGATCCACAGATTAGGCTCGATCAGATTGTTTAACAAAAAAAGCCACATATCGATACCAATGCCTGCTATAAATGCAGTTACCAACCCTAATAATTCTGGTCTTTGCTTGGATAAACATGAATTACATCCAATCAATAGGCATGCGATCAGCACCTCCCAACTGCCTACTGTAAGACCGACATTTTGGGATAGACCGACTAAAAGTGCATCAAAAGGGGACGCTCCAAGATCGGAGATTATTGTTAGTGAAACGCCTAGGGTTAAGATGAAAATTCCGCAAGTGAAAATGGAAAACGTAGTTACACTAAACTTCTTCATTCTATTGAAGCAGAAAGATCTTTAATCATTAAAAGATGAGGGATGCCATCCTCCATAAATTCAGTAGATGAAGCCCGATAACCAAGTTTCTTATAGAACCCCTCTGCCTGAGTTTGCCCGTGCAATTTAACCTTTTGATGCCCCTTTTCAACCACGATCTCTTCTAATGCAGAAATAATTTTTTTCCCAATTCCAAATTTACGATAAGGTTCTAGGATGCAAATACGCTCTAACTTACCTAATCCATCAAGAAAGCGGATCCTTCCTGTGGCAACTGGTTGCCCATCATAATAGGCGAGAACATGCTCACATTCTCCATTCAGCGTATCGAATTCATCAAATTCATCATTAAGGGGTACGCCTTGTTCCTCAACAAATACTTTTTTTCTTATTGAAAATGCAGCTTCAAGTTCCTCGATTAGTGTAATTCTTTTAAGATTCATTCTTGCTTACTCCATTCTGTATTTGTTTTTTTTAGGAAAAACGTCATAATGAATTAACGACAATTATAAGTATATATATAATCAATATTGTTGTAAATACAACATTATTGGAAGTGGTAGGTGATTGAATGAAGGAGATACTTCGTGAAGTTGGAATGATAGCGAGGGCATTAGATTCCATAAGTAATATAGAGTTCAAGGAATTAGAGCTTACAAAGGGGCAGTATTTATATCTGGTCCGGATATATGAGAATCCAGGTATTATTCAAGAAAAGCTGTCGGAAATGATAAAGGTGGACCGAACAACAGCAGCGCGTGCGATTCAGAAACTTGAAATCCAAGGTTTTATTGAAAAGAAAGACGATGAAACCAACAAAAAAATAAAAAGGTTATTCACAACTGAAAAAGGTAAACAAGCCTATTCTTTTCTGAAGAGAGAAGGGGAACATACCGACTTGGTTGCGTTAGCAGGATTATCTGAAAAAGAAACGGAAGTATTGTTTCAACTCTTGCAAAGGGTTAGGAAAAATGTTGAGGTTGAGTGGGAATACGTAAAGAAGGGAAATAAAAGAGAGTACTAAAATCAGCAATTGTTATTGAACTAACCCAACGCGATCGCATGAAAAAATGCCTTGCTAGTGATAATACTGGCAGGGCATGTTAATGTGATGATCTATATATCAACGGAGCCGTGGAACGTGCGGAGCGGAGAATAAAAAAAACACCCTAAGGTGTTCTTTGAGGGTAATTATTGTTCTGCGGGTGTATTTCCCATTGCAATAGAAATTCTGTTCCAACTGTTGATTTGATTAATGACCAGTACAAGATCAATATATTGCTTCTCATCGTATTGTTCACGTACTCGTTTATATAGCTCATCAGGAACTCTTTTGGAAGGGATTAGCGTAATATGCTCAGATAGTTCGAGAGCAACCTTCTCTTCAGGTGTATAAAAAGTACATTCCTCCCAAACATTTAAACAATAAATTCGTTGTTCGGTTTCACCCATTTTACGAGCTTCGGATGTATGCATATCTATGCAGAAAGCACATCCGTTAATTTGAGAAACTCTGATTTTGATAAGTTCTCTTGTAGTCCGATTAATCGTAGATTTTTTGGTGTACATCTCCATATCCATCATGATTTTCATACCCTCAGGTGCAACTTCATTGTAGGCAACTCTTTGACTCATTTGGCAAGACTCCTTAGGCTTTAGTTTAGGAATAGTATAACTTTATTTTAACACTATTATTCTTTATATGCGAACATTTGTGCTTATTTACTTATGAGAAGGCAGAAATCACCGATGACCTCTGCATTGGTATACATAATGTTCCAAATCTAGTATTCTAGTAAGAAGATTTTATACGGATGATGTGAAATACATAGGAGCCCGTAATGAGACGTAGTTAACATAATAATACTCAAAATGAGGTGTTTTAAAATGGGCAAGAATTATCGTTGGAGGCACGAGAAAGGAATGGGAGTATTTCGAATGTTTGGTGTGATATTTATTTTTACTCTAATGCTTAAGGGCGTCACGTTATTGGTTCAGGGAATGGAGAGTCTGGTAAGAAATACATATGAATTTGGTTATGCTTTTGGATCTTTATTAGAGAAGGTTTTTTAACTGAAAAATCGAACATATGTAATATCAAAGCCCAGTATGCTATGGATCTTGCCAGAGTGGGAATCGGCGATGATGCGGATGCGAAAGCTCAGCGTAACAGCGTTCAAGTTCATGAAAATATTTTCTTTTTCATTACCTGCACTAAAAAGCCTATCGCCTAATCCCCGGCAATAGACTTTTTATGATGTGGGCAGCCAGCCCCAATCAAGTAATAACTACATCGGAATATCCCGCAAAAATAGTCTGTGTTCCCGGACTAGTATCTGTCCATACGCCGATATATCCTCCAGGCGGAACGGAAGTGATATCAATATAATCCCCTATTAAGGTTACAGGTCCTGTACCTCCAGCATTCGGATCGAAGGAAACGTTAGTTATTCTAGTGTTGGTAAATGTTTGTCCACCGTTAATGGATCGCGCAACATATACATCTAGCAAAAATCCGTTAACCTGATTGCTGTAATAGATCACATTTACTACGCCCGTCAAAGGGTCGACATCGATCGCAGGAAAAAAGTTCTGAGATCCCGCGGGTGCACCGGTAATACTAACGGGAGTGCTCCAAGTCATGCCCCTGTCGTTTGAAATGGACATGAATACATCAGAGTACCCTTGGCGGAAATCCTGCCAGATGGTATACACACGGTTGGTAAAGGGTCCGACTGATCGATCGGTTGAAATATTCGCAAATGTTAAGACCCGAAAAGCATAGCCGGGAACGGGCAGGACTATGGGCACAGGTACGATCGTGGACACAAGAACAGGGGCGCCAAACGTTGTTCCACCATCCAAAGAAGTTCTGATCACAAATCGGAATTCCGGATTTGTCGTAATCCATGCTCCATACACGCTGCCTATCAAATCCACAGCCACATCGGGACGTTCTACCTGATTAGCTTCACTGGAAAGCAGGATGGGAGTGTCCCATGTGGCTCCATTATCACGAGATCGACTAAGAAAAGCTGTCGAGTTACCTCCGTTAGCTACATTGAACTGATGATTGTAAGAAACATAGATATTTCCTAAATATGGGCTAGATTGTCCTACATCGATTGTGATATTTGTTTCGTCATTATTAATGTAGGTTCCATACCCGCTACTTACAATTACAGGGCTGCTGAAATTAGTACCATTGTTGGTGGAAATATAGAATATAGTTGTTCCGTCTGAAGCGCCTGGAAAAGCATGTGCAGAAATGGCAAATGTATTCGGAAAGGAGTACGCAACAGCAGGTGCTTCGGCCCCTGTAAATCCTGGAGGCAGAGGTAGTAAAGCTTGTGACCAGTTGGCACCGCCATCTAACGAGCGATACATCCCTATTAATGGAACTCCGGTTGTAGTGTCTACAGCTACAGCAATCATGATCCCGGGAATAAGCAGATTCACAGCAACATAGGGTTCAAACTTTGGTGGCAAACCTGTAGTGACCTGAAAATTGAAATTGGTCATTGTCACCTCTCCTTTTTCATCTTTAATCTATGTTATGAAAAAAGCGGGAAAGGAACTGTATACCTGTCTATTTGGCTATTATTCCACGTGTTAACCCCTCCTCTTGCCTCACAACTATAAGCTAGCTGTTGAATAAGTTGATAGAAACCAAGAGGAGGAGTGAGAAAATGCCTTATACAACAGGTCTTATTACGAATACGAGAGCAACTGGTACTGCAGCGAGTAATGTAGTGGTCAGTGTTCGTAACACAAGTAATGCGAGTGCAATGATGATTGTCGAAGTCTTCGGTGTTCCATATTCCTTGCCAGCTCTTACCCCGCTTTATGTCACAGGTTATTTCGTTCCTGCAAAGAGTTCTGATATTAGAGAGTTTTTCATTGGGGGGAATCTGGCTTACGAGGTGCAAATTAGTAGTCCTTATCCTTTGGCAGAAGTAGTCACCTCTGTTTATGGGCTGGATGAGTTCGGAAATCTAGTTACCGATCAGCGGGTGCTTCAATCTGAAATGACGGAGATTACCGCTCTTTCTATACCTGTATAATAGTAATATTTAGACCATTAAGCAGCAGTCGCTGAAAGAAATAGGGCGATTGCTGCTTTTTTAGGCGTAATAAAGTATTTTAAGGGCATTCACACAGTCAGATGGGAGGAATCAAAATATACTGTTTTTATACTCCAATGTAGAGAGAGGTAAAAAATCATGGCGGATGTAGGAGTAGTTATGCCTGTGTATACCCAAAAGCCGGAGTTCTTACGGCAAGCTCTGCAGTCTGTTCTACACCAATCTTTTACCAATTTTCGGCTGGTTGTTGTGATCGATGGTGCACCTGAAATGGAACCGCTCGTGAGATCCATTATTGTCGAAGATCCAAGGGTAACGGTTATCTCTTACGTACAGAACAGGGGTATAGCACATGCACTGAATACCGGCTTTGATCTTTTGTATAGTGAGCCTAGTATTCAATATCTAAGTTGGGTTTCCAGCGACAATGTTTATGAACCCCGTTTCCTCGAAATCCTTCGGGGGGCGCTAGTTAGAGGTCCACAGGAGTTAGGCATCGTGTACAGTTCTTTTCAAAGCATCGATAACGAGGGAAGGTTTCTTCATAACGAACATCAATTAGCTACTCAGCGTAATTATCAGTCACAGCCTAAAGAGAGATTGCTGGATTACTCGCTTATTGGCGTTTCTTTTATGTACAAAGCACAGATTGCGAAGCTTGTTGGAGCTTATGGAATGGAACCGGTGGAGGATTATGATTACTGGCTGAGACTGGCTGAACATTGTGAAATTCGCTTTATACCGGTGGAACTGGTGAATTATCGTGTGGATTCTACCTTTAGTGTATCTGCCCAATTACATTCGGTTGAAAATCATCGTAGATGGAGATATGCCTATCATTTGACCCGCCATCAGGCACGGTTTCGCAGAGGAATTCCGGCGATGATTACCGTTCTATATCCTGTAGTGAATGCTTGTGCGGATGAAATAACGCGGATAGAGAATCTGTACGAACAAACGTATAGCAATTATGAATGCCGGGTGTTGGATTTATCAACTACGCGTCAGCCATCGGCTCTATTGGAAACCATACCTCATCCTGCGACAGCGTTCGCCTGGCTGCCTGGAGCTGTGGAGTCACACGCGATTTGCAGTGCTATAGAACAACTATCCACTCCATTCACGATAGTTTTAGGTCCAAAAGTTTTTATAGGAGCGCTCGATATTGAGTACATGCTGGAAGCTTTGGTAACTACGGGCGGGGATACGATTTCCAATTACTATACGGATGATCATAGCCTGATTGGATTTCGACACAGACATGTCCCATCGACCAAAGGCCACTATTATAATGAGCTGTTTCGCAGCGCAGATCTGTATGATTTGTTGAAGACCTCTTTTACCTAAAAATAATTTGCGAATGAGTGATCATAATGAAGATTTTGTTCACTTTTTATAACCCGAGTGGAGGTATGCAAACCCTGAACCGAGTTCGCTGCCAAGCGTTACATGCTCGCGGTGTAGAGTGCCATTTACTGTATACACACCATGGAAAAGGACAGCAGAATATCCGTAACATTCAAACGCATATTACCAATAGCGATGACGAGATCAGGGCAATGCTTGCTCGTGAAGCTTTTGACTTAATTGTAGTGTGTACGGATATTAACTTAGCAGAGCGGATTCGAGGGTTCGGGTATAAAGGGCCGCTTGTTTTTGAAGTGCAGGGTTTAGGCACCTTAGATGAAGCTGAGCAGGTCGTTAATAATTTTACAGAGCGCATTTACAGGCTCACCGATGCACTGCTGTATCCAGAAACAACCCATTTGCAGGCGCTTTTCAAAGGCGGATTTCCAACCATTCCACAATATTGTTTTGATGATCCGATCGATTGCGATCAGTTTGGATATACCAATTATCCCGCGAAAAGTTTCCCTATCCTCGGCTGGGTAGGACGCATTCAAACGAATAAGAATTGGCGGGAATTTCTGCAAATCGGGCAAAGGCTGCTGGCGATCCATCCCGAACTTTATTTATGGATTTTTCAGGATGATACTTTGTTTGATCCAGAGCAAAAAGAAAGCTTTGATCAATTTGTAGCTGAGACGGGGATTTCTTCACGGTTGATTTCGTATTCCAATATTCCTCATGAGCAAATGGCAGATTATATGAGTATTATTGGTGATTCGGGAGGTTTGCTCCTTTCTACCTCTATTTTGGAAGGGTTTGGATACGCGGTTGCTGAGGCGATGTTGTGCCGTTGTCCTGTACTTACTACAGATTCAGACGGCGTTCGAAGACTCGTCATTAACAATCACACTGGAAAAATATACACTAGAGGGCAGCTGGATGAAGCTGTGGTTGCTGCTCTATCCTTAATGAATGATCCAGAACTACGGGCCAGAATCAGGATGAATGGAGAATGGCATATCCGGACTAACCTATCCTCTGAGCTGTATGCAGACAGATTTCTACAGATGTATCATCAATTGATGGGACGCAGAATTCATATTGAGCGGCGCTGGTCTTAACTCTGCGGTTAATCCGCAGGGTTAAGATGTTTTTTCATGGATAAACAACGAGGTCAGAATTAGTGTCAATAAAAGGGTGATAATCATTCCTACCATTTGAATAATATTGTTTTCTATATCTCATTGATTAATTCCTTCGTATTATTCCGAACATTTCCCACTGCAGTAGAAACCGGGTAGGCTCTCATTTGATGCTGATCATAGGGTTTAAGAAGCTTTATTAACGAAGTTGCGTCCTGATTGTCCCGGCTCAGCCATTCTGGCTCATCCTCAGGCTTCAAAATAACTGGCATACGGTTATGGATTTCAGCCATAAGTTCATTTGGGGTAGTCGTTATAATCGTGCAGGTACTTAATTTATTACCTTCAGGGTCCATCCAAATATCATACAATCCGGCCATTGAAAAAATACCCCCATCGCGCATCACGATTCGCATGGGTTGTTTGCTATTGCCCTGAACCTTCCATTCATAGAAGCCATCAGATGGAATGATGCAGCGGCGGGAGCTTACTAATCGCTTGAAAGAAGGCTTCTCAAGGAGTGACTCTGCCCGGGCATTGATCATTTTACTGCCGATTTTGTCATCTTTGGCCCATGAAGGAACCAGACCCCAGCGCAGTTCCCCAAGTTTATTGCTGGATCCTGTGTTAATGACTGCCGGAATTTGCTGCATGGGTGCTGCGTTATATGTTGGAGCATAGTGGATAATGGTTGAATCATTCGCAAAATATCTGACCATCAGCTCTTCCATGGTGACGGTTATCGTATATCGTCCGCACATTTTATACACTTCCCATTCGGTCGTTTTTGAGGCTGGATTTGTTTACAGCTTGTAATCAGCATGTTATGCTCGAAATATTTCTTAGCTTGAACGGCTGTTAAGGGTTGTATCTTATTATAAACGAAGCACAATGAATGAAGAAAGCGGTGCATATAGGTGATTTTGGTAAGCTCTTGTTTAGCTGGTATGAAGGTAAGATATAATGGCACGGATTGTTTGGATGAGAAAATTCAGAAGCTTTTGAATGAGAATCAAGCTATTGCTGTGTGTCCGGAATTATTAGGGGGATTCTCTACGCCTAGAGAGCCAGCTGAAATTGTCGGCGGGGATGGTGAGGCTGTGCTTGCAGGAACGGCTAAAGTAGTGGACCGATCGGGCATAGATGTAACAGAATTATATTTAAAAGGGGCTTATATTACGCTTGAGAAAGCTCAAGAAGTTTCAGCTACGATGGTAGTCCTCAAGGAAAACAGTCCTTCTTGCGGCAGCACCATGATTTATAACGGAGAGTTCAAAGGGAAGAAGATCGCTGGGAACGGCGTGACTGCAGCTTTACTTAGAAAAAACGGCATAGAAGTTACCTCTGAAGAGAATTGGCTGTCATTACCTTAGCCTGTGCAGGGAATTGATTACAATATTGTGTTCTTTAGTTTGTGGAAAACTAACTTTTCGCGCGGTATAATTTAATAGTTCTTAAAAACGAACTGTTTTCCTATACCCTAGAAGTGGAGAAATGAATGATGAAAACCATCTATTTGGACCACGCCGCATCAACCCCGGTTCATCCGGAGGTGGCCAAGGTCATGCTGAATATAATGACAGAACAATATGGAAATGCGTCCAGTGTACATCAGTTCGGACGTTCAGCCAAGAAAATATTAAATGGGGCGCGCGATACTATCGCCGCCTTTTTAGGCTGCTCGCCGGAAGAGTGGGTGTTCACTGGCGGCGGAACCGAAAGTGACAATCTAGCACTCTATGGAGCTGTCGCTGCTGTTGCCCAGAAAGGCAATCATATTATCACCTCTGCGATAGAGCATCATGCAGTGCTACATACCTGCGAAGAGCTGGAGAAGGAAGGCTTTAAGGTTACTTATCTTCCTGTGGATTCTACAGGCCGAGTATCCGTTGCAGATGTAGAAGCAGCGGTGCAGGAAGACACAGTGCTAATCAGTGTAATGTATGCCAACAATGAGGTAGGAACCGTTCAGCCGATTCAGGAAATTGGCCAGTTTGCCAGAGAGCGGGGTATTCTGTTCCATGTTGATGCTGTACAAGCTCTTGGTGCCTTACCGATCACACTGCGGGAGCTTCCGGTAGATTACATGAGCTTTACAGCTCACAAAATCAATGGACCTGGGGGGATCGGTGGCCTTTATGTGCGGAGTGGAGCACCGCTGCATCCAAGACTCCACGGTGGCCTTCAGGAGCGCGGCAGACGAGCCGGAACAGAAAATTTAGCAGGTACTGCTGGATTTGCCAAGGCTGTTGAAATAGCAGTTACAGGTCTATCAGAACGTCGACAAAAAGTGCAGCTCCTGCGCAATAGACTACTTGAAGAGCTGGATGCGCTGATTGGACGGGAAAGTTATTCAATTAACGGCAATACCGAGCATTTTTTGCCAAGTATACTGAATTTGAGCTTCCCGGGAGCTAGAACAGATGTTATGCTGATGAACCTGGATATGGACGGGATTGCGGCAGCAAGCGGTTCAGCCTGCACGTCAGGATCACTGGAAATATCCCATGTTCTGAGAGCAATGGAGCTTCCAGAAAATATTTTAGGGTCAGCGATTCGATTTAGCATGGGTTTGGGTAATACTACTGAAGAAATTGAGTACGTTGCTCGAAAAGTTGAAACCATTCTGAATCGGCTGCGTATCAGAGACTAGTTACTTCTAGGCTATGGTAGGTATCCTGATCATTCGGGCTTTCACTTTTTGAGAACTCGTAATTACACTCAAAGTGAGGAGACCGAGCAGCCATGAAACTTCAAGATCTGATCGGCTTGGCTGTATATGAAGTTGAAGAGGGTAACGCAATCGGCAAAATTGTCGATATTTTGCTCGATTCAAACTGGAATATTACGGGTATTGAACTGGAAAGCAAATCTTTTTTTGGTGGCCATGTGAAATTTGTGGCATGGGAAGATATTGTGGCCTACGGCGAGGATGCTGTCATGATTCGTAATAAAGAGTCGATTGATAAGATAGATGCCGATCATATACCTTGTACTTTTCTACTTGGAAAGAACAAACTTAAGGATTTGAAAGTGCTAACTACAACTGGAACTATACTCGGACGAATATCTGATGTTTATTTTGACCAAAAGTTGGGAAACACAATAGGAGCGCTGGAAATTAGTGACGGGCTTGTCACTGATTTGATCGAAGGCCGCAAATGGCTGCCTTGTTCTGACGAGATGTCCATTGGTGAGAATGCATTAATGGTTCCTGCGATGAGCGAAGAACGGCTACAAAAAGCCATTAATATTGTTAACGGATAGGTGGAATGTATTATATGAAGTGTCCAAACTGCAACTCCAAAGATATCGGAAAGATCGGTTCCCACCAGTTTTATTGCTGGGGCTGTTTCATCGAATTGACGGTAAATGGCGAAAAAATGTCGGTTTATCAAGTTGAAGAAGACGGCACACTAAGCTCGCTGGACGACCTGTTCTCCGGGGATGATATGACTCAGGATTTCCCGCAAATTCATGCGTCGTCTTAACTATGAATCTTGCTTTGTAAGCAAGACTGCTCTATGTACTTAAGCGTCAATTTCCTTTCAGCTGAAATCAGTTGCAAGGTTATTGACGCTTTTTTGTGTGTTTGATGGTTATTTTGCTGCGGCCATACATATACTTATTTACGAAGCTAGTCCAGGCTCTACCGCAGGAGGGTACTCTCATGGAACAATGGTCCCAAAGTAAATGGTTCCGCTGGATGATCGGAGTGCTGCTATCCCTGATCATTTTGTATTTTGTTTGGTTGCTTCGTCCGATGCTGCAGGGGATTTTTGTATTTTTAAAGGCAATCCTCGCTCCATTTCTGGCAGCTATGATTATTTCCTATGTGCTGAATCCCGTGGTTAGTATGCTGGCCGGACGGAAGATGCCGCGTAGCGTAGCTGTTCTACTTATATATGCAGTGTTTCTAACGGCGATTACCGTGATCGCCATCAACCTTATCCCGATGTTTATTGAGCAGCTTGAAGAATTAAATGAACATCTGCCTGAGATCACACTGCAAGCCCAGGGGCTGATGAGCCATATGAATACAAGGCTAATACCGCCTGGGGTTGAAATGGGGATGAACAACTGGTTTTTTCAACTGGAGAATCGTCTGGCCGAAGGGATTTCGCATTTTCTCGATAATATAGGGACAACGATTAACTTGCTGTTCAATGCTTTTATCGTGCCGTTTCTGGTGTTCTATATTTTGAAGGATTTTGACGTATTTGAACGGACGGTGGTCTCTTGTCTGCCCCGCGCACGCCGCAAGTCTATTGTTACTTTGTTAAAAGATATCGATGCTGCGCTCGGCAATTACATTCGCGGACAATTTCTGGTCTGCATCATTATAGGTGTGCTTGCCTATATCGGCTATGCCATCGTCGGAATGCCTTATGCCTTACTGTTCGCCAGTGTGGTGGCAGTATTTAATATTGTTCCGTATATGGGTCCTTTTCTAGGGGCTGCACCTGCCATTGTGATGGCTTCGACCGTCTCTTTTCGATTAGTTCTACTGGTTGCTGTGGTAAACACTTTATGCCAAATTGTGGAGAGCAATATTATTTCTCCACAGGTCGTAGGCAGGACGCTACATTTGCATCCGCTGCTTATTATCTTCGCATTGCTGGTAGGTGGTGAACTGGCAGGGATGATTGGACTTATCCTTGCTGTACCGTTCTTTGCAGCTGCAAAAGTCGTAATTCAACACTTTATGGCGTTTTTAATCAAACGAAAGCCCGTATAAAGGGATAATCATTGACTATTGATAACAGTTTTGTATATAATGTTGGGGAATATTACTGATGACTCAGTATATAGTTGTTCGATGATGAGGAGTATTAATTCTATACCGTTATTGCAGAGAGCCGACACTAAGGTGCGAGTCGGTTAACGGAACAGAGTGAACTCACCTCGGAGTAACGGTGCAAGTTTACAGGATATCCATAAGAGATAATGGATGTCATGAATGAACCGCCGTCGCCTCACCCCCGCTAAAGGGTGCAAAGTGAGTGGCAGAATAAAGTATATTCGCCGCTAACTAGGGTGGTACCACGGGAATTATAACCTCTCGTCCCTAGCGATAATACGCTAGGGATGGGAGGTTTTTTTGTAAATATAAGAGAGTATACGTTTCACGCAATACTTCATGTCTTATATTTCCCGCATAAACGCTTACCGTCCTTATAAGGACACCGAAGGTGTATATGCTTGGTTAAGAAATAAGAAATCTAAGAAGTAACACTCCAAGGAGGAGCAGACAATGAGCGACAATCAAACAAATAGCACACCCGCTGGTGGTTACCGGGCGCAGACTATTGAGCCGAAATGGCAAAAGTTCTGGGATGAGAACAAAAGCTTTAAGACAGGAGAAGATCCTGAAAAACCCAATTTTTATGCACTGGATATGTTTCCGTATCCTTCAGGTGCAGGACTGCACGTAGGTCATCCAGAGGGTTACACAGCGACTGATATCGTTTCTCGCTACAAGCGGATGCGCGGTTTCAATGTATTGCATCCGATGGGCTGGGATGCTTTTGGACTTCCGGCAGAGCAGTATGCGATGGATACCGGCCAGCATCCACGTGATTTTACCGATAAGAACATCGATAATTTCCGTCGTCAGATCAAATCGCTGGGTTTCTCCTACGATTGGGACCGCGAGATCAGCACGACAGATCCGGATTATTATAAATGGACACAATGGATTTTTATCCAGTTGTATAACAAAGGCCTGGCTTATGTAGCAGAAGTACCTGTTAACTGGTGTGAGGCACTGGGTACGGTACTTGCCAACGAAGAGGTTATCGATGGTAAAAGTGAGCGCGGCGGTCACCCGGTCGTGCGCAAACCGATGCGTCAATGGATTCTGAGAATTACAGAGTACGCTGAGCGTTTGCTGGAGGATCTGGAAGAACTGGATTGGTCCGAAAGCATCAAGGATATGCAGCGCAACTGGATCGGGAAATCAACAGGTGCAGAAGTGAACTTTAACATTGAAGGTCACGAGGCTAACCTGACCGTGTTTACTACACGTCCAGATACACTGTTCGGAGCAAGTTACTGCGTACTGGCACCAGAGCATGAGCTTGTTGATGTGATTACCACTGAAGCTCAGCGTGCTGCTGTGGCAGAATATCGTGAAAAAGCTTCTCGTAAGAGCGATCTGGAGCGTACGGATTTGGCAAAAGAGAAGAGCGGTGTCTTCACAGGCGCATATGCAATTAATCCTGTGAATGGTGCGAAGGCGCCAATCTGGATTGCAGATTATGTGCTTGCTGGTTACGGAACGGGAGCAATCATGGCAGTTCCGGGTCACGATACACGCGACTGGGAATTTGCTAAACAATTCGGCCTGAATATCGTGGAAGTCGTTCAAGGCGGCAACGTTGAAGAAGAGGCTTATTCCGGAGATGGACCGCATGTCAATTCTGATTTCCTGAATGGACTCAAGAATGAAGAAGCGATTGCGAAGATGATTGCTTGGTTGGAAGAAAAGGGCGTAGGTAAAGGCAAAGTAACCTATCGTCTGCGTGACTGGCTGTTTAGCCGTCAACGCTACTGGGGAGAGCCCATTCCAATTCTGCATTTGGAAGATGGCACAATGAAGACTGTTCCGGTTGATCAGCTGCCGCTGGTACTGCCGGATGTAGATGCGATTAAACCTTCGGGTACAGGGGAATCTCCACTTGCGAATGTAACAGAGTGGGTGGAAACTATTGATCCTGAGACTGGCATGAAGGCTCGCCGCGAGACGAACACCATGCCGCAATGGGCGGGCAGCTGCTGGTATTACCTGCGTTATATTGATCCGAAAAACGATCAAGAGCTGTGCTCCCCTGAGAAGCAAAAAGCATGGCTTCCAGTAGATCTGTATATTGGTGGAGCGGAGCATGCCGTGCTTCACTTGCTCTATGCACGTTTTTGGCACAAGGTGCTTTATGATCTCGGCGTTGTTGAAACAAAAGAACCTTTCCATAAGCTGGTTAACCAAGGTATGATTCTTGGAAATAATAATGAAAAAATGAGTAAATCACGCGGAAATGTCATCAACCCGGATGAGATTGTGGAAGCTTTTGGTGCAGATACACTACGTGTGTATGAAATGTTTATGGGCCCTCTGGAAGCAACCAAACCTTGGAATGAAAAGGGTGTAGAAGGAGTTCACCGTTTCTTGTCCCGTGTATGGCGCCTGTTCGTGAGTGAAGATGGTAAGCTGAGCACCAAAATCACAGCAGACGGTGGCACTGACGAGTTCAAACGCACTTGGCACAAGACCATTAAGAAGGTCACTGATGATTTCGAGCATCTGCGTTTCAATACCTCAATTAGCCAGTTGATGATTTTTATTAACGATGCTTATAAGCAAGAAACTTTGTCCCAAGAAGCTGCTGAACACTTCGTACAAATGTTGTCACCACTGGCGCCTCACATCGCTGAAGAGCTGTGGCAGCTGCTCGGTCACGAAGGAAGTATCAGCTACGTGGCTTGGCCAACGTATGATGAAGCATGGACGGTGGATGCTGAGGTTGAAATCGTTATTCAGGTAAATGGTAAAATCGTACAACGCGCGTTGATCCCGCAGGATATGGGTCAAGAAGAGATGCAAGCTCATGCGTTGTCACTCCCGAATGTGAGTGCAGCAGTAGAAGGTAAAACCGTACGCAAGATCATTGCGGTTCCTGGCAAGCTTGTAAATATCGTAGTGGGTTAAGCGAAGAACGCAATAATGCCCGCAGCAACGGAGAATTCCGTGCTGCGGGTTTTATTGTTTTCTAACGGTCTACAGGACTTTGAATAATACCGTCATGCCCAAATAATGCATCCAGCTTGGTGACATCCTCATCGTATTTATCATGCGTAGTCATGATGAGACGTTCGAATACGCCCTCAAGGCTAATGCGAAGATGGTTCAGTGCCTCTGCGGTAATCCCGCCACGGACAGCTACACGTTCTTGGAGCTCTTGCGGGGTGAATTCTCCTTCTGTTAACAGCTTGCCTGTTCCAAGCAGCATTTCACCTGCAAGCCGGCTGATTAACGTCTCTTCAATCCCGGTAACTTCCACCGCAGCTTCAATCCAGCGTTCAATGAAATAGCTCAAGAACGCAGGTCCGCAGCTGGAGAAATCAGAAGCGATTCGGGTATGGGCCTCTTGAATTTCCAAAGGAACACCTATGAAAGACAACAGCTGCAGCAGCACAAGCCTGTCTTCTTTATTAAGCCTGCTGCCAAATATGCACAGTGATGTCCCACTTTTGACACAGTGTGTAATGCTGGGGATGATCTTGGCTATTTTGGACGGCAAAGCGGATTCCAGATGTTGCAATTGAACGGGACTTGTAATGGATACGACGATTTGATCGCTGCGGAGATAAGGGCCAATCTCATCTGTTAAGGTTTTGAATTCCAGCGGTTTTACACATAAAAAAACAATGTCACTTCCAGTCGCTGTTTCACTATTGCTTCCGCATAAGTTTATGCCGGGATGACGATCTTCTAGCTCCAGCAGTTTATTCAGACTGCGGTTGCTGGCGAGTACATCGCACGGATTCAGGGCTCCGGAAGAAAGAAAGGCGTCAATCAGCAGGCTGCCCATGCTGCCTGTTCCGATAAATCCTACTTTCACCTGTGGTTCCTCCTTTCTAGCGTTGCTTTTTTACTAACTGACATGAATGCTCTTCGTTATATGTATGCAGGATAGACTTGGACAGATGACAGGTTTTGTATGAATTATTAAAGGAGTTTCCAGCCGCAGGAATGTATGAAGATTCACAAAAAGGCATAAGAAGAATTTTTGTGAGGAGGAAAGTGATATGAATAAAGGGAGTATCGTGCTCGGAGTGGCTGCTGCTGTAATAGGAAGTGGGCTATTCTGGGCGGCGGGAAGCAAGGGCGATTCCGGGATTGCCGGGTGGGAGACTTTGAATGTTGGTATGGAGCAAGCTGTTGGAATCGCTGAGTCTGGTGACGCTCCAGCTGCTGGGGGCAGTGAGGGAGGTCATCAGACGAAAGGAAATAAGCAACATTTAGAGAAAGATGCAGGGCAGGCTGAAGCTGCTGGGAATGTTGAAGACGGTGAGAAGGTTAAGGAGGCTGCGCAAGCAGAAGAAGCTGAACAAGCAGAACAAGCTGAACAAGCAGAACAAGCTGTCCAAACTTCGGCAGATGAAAAAGCTACGGCAGCCGCTGCGGGGGAGAGAGCAAAAGGAGCGAGCCAAACGCCAATGGCAGAAGGTCAAACACCAACAGGGGCAGAAGTTCAAACGCCAAACATTGCAGGGAAGCAAACGTCGGCAGGGGATAAAGCTTTTGCGGCTAAGGAGGCGACTGAGCTTTCCGCATCAGCAGCTTCACAGGAAGGTAAAGTAAATGTGAATACTGCGGGTGTTAAGGAGCTGATGGATCTTCCGGGCATCGGAGAAAAGAAGGCTCAGGCAATTATGGATTACCGCAACCGTGTAGGCACCTTTCGCAGCCTATCTGATCTGGGGAAGGTAAAGGGGATAGGACCTAAAATGCTGGAGAAGTTAAAAGCTTTAGTAATATTTTGAAGATAAATAGGAAATGAAGATCGTTGGAAGTGCCACAACCGTTGTCCTAGTGAAAACTTGCGGGGATGTGCTACAATAGTTAACAACTATTTAGAAGGATATGGAGATTGATTATGACTACTGCCTATCGTAAAGACTGGGATACTTATTTCATGGACATTGCCTGTATGGTCTCAACTCGTTCACGCTGCTCACGACGACATGTAGGTGCTGTGCTGGTGCAAGGCAAAAAGCTGCTTGGTACCGCGTACAACGGGGCGCCAATGGGCGTACCTGATTGCTCAGAGGCAGGTTGTATGCTCTCGGAGCAATATGAGATGGAGATCGTGGATGGCGTAGAGACTATGGTGAAGAAACAGCGCTGCATTCGCACGATTCATGCGGAACAGAATCTTTTGCTATTCACAGACCGGATTGACCGGGAAGGCAGCACCGTCTATGTGACGGATGAGCCTTGCTGGACCTGTGCAAATATGCTGGCTAATAGCGGTATTGTGGAGATTGTGTATTATCGTCCTTACCGTAAGGATATGGAAAAGGTAGAGGCAATGATGGCTGCCAAAGGCATCGTATTTCGCCAATTGGAAAATTATGAGCCGCCAAGTGAAACGATGATTAAAGTAGCGGATTAGCTGTATTGTACAACCCTAATTGAATAAGATGACTTGAGGAAGAACCTCTCGTACGCTTTTATGGCGTATGCAGAGGTTCTTTTTTTATCTTGCGAAAGGAGGAGAATGGAGGCGTGAAGGAGAGACCCTTATTAAGTTTTACAGTGTGTTGGGTGACTGGAAGTGCAGCAGCGTGTTTATACTCAGGGATTAGCTTGTGGTTGGCGGGGGCTGGATTACTATTGTTACTGGTTAGTATGAGAGTTTGGGTGAACATGAGCTGGAAACAGCTGGCGGTATTTTGTTTGGCGATTATTATATCCGCTGGATATTGGGAATGGAATGAAGGCCGCAATGTAAGTCACCTGCCTGAAGTGCTGGGGAAATTATTTTCGGAGTTGAATGAGACTGCCGTGGAGGCTAAGGGGACGATTATTTCCGTTGTGGAACGGGACGGGGACCGGGTTGATTTCACGATGAAGCTCTCAGAGTTATCGTTGATTACTGAGGAAGAGGCCGCTTCGCCTGATCCGCGGGACGAACAAGATAAAAGGGGGCATGGGGAGTTAATTATGGTGCAGATCAAACTTCTTGCCGAGCAAGAAATCGCTATTGCCGCGGAGTGGCGCAGAGGGGATCAGGTGTCGCTAAACGGTGTACTTGAAGAGCCAGCGACAGCGCGGAATTACGGAGGGTTTGATTATCGAGCCTATTTACATACGCAGAAGATCCACTGGCTTCTAAAGGGTCAGGGGGCAGAGAACGTGCAAGCAACGGCTCCAGATTCATGGCGTCCGTTAATGATCTTACGCTGGAATGATAAAGCGCGGGCAGTTCTTGGAGCAGAGACGGATCGGCTGTTTCAAGAGCGCCACTCTGGATATATGAAGGGTTTGGTGATTGGGATGCAGGATGATCTCGATCCGGATACCTTTAAGCAGTTCTCACAACTTGGGTTGACACATATCCTCGCCATTTCAGGCATGCATGTTGCAGTGTATGTTGGTGTTCTTTTATTTATATTCAGGCGCTTACGGATGACAAAAGAGACCACGCTAACAGTCACCTTAGTGCTCGTTCCCATATACGTCCTTTTGACAGGTGCGGGTCCGTCTATCGTACGTGCGGGATTAATGAGTATGATTGCATTGCTCGCTGCACGAGTTGGCATGCTGAAGGATGGACTGAATATTTTGGCTGCAGCGGCACTGGTTATGCTGATTTGGAATCCTTACATGCTGCTCAGTGTCAGTTTCCAGTTGTCATTTCTGGTGACCTTAGGATTAATGGTCTACGTTCCGCTTATGGACCCTCTGCTGAGGGCACTGCCACGCTGGCTTAAAAGCGCCGTCTCTGTGACTCTAGTTGCCCAGTTGGTCTCATTTCCATTGACGATCTATTATTTTAATCAATTTTCGCTGCTGTCTTTAGTGGCTAATCTGGTTTTTGTGCCCTTTATTACTTTTATTGTATTGCCTTTAGGAACGCTGGCGCTACTGCTTGGACGATTGTGGGGAGATGCTGCAATTTTTTTGGCACATATTACGGAGCTGCTGAATAACGTTACTTTTTATGCGGTTGAATGGATCAATGGTTTTGCTGGTGGAGTTTTGATTTGGCGCTCGCCTTCACTGCTGTGGATCGGAGTGTATTATGTCTTGTTGTACGGGCTGTTGTATGCTGCCAAGCTAAGAATGGAAGCCCGCGCAACACCGCAGTATATGGAGGATGAGACGAAGCCGTTAGCTGAGATTGGTTTACCTGTGAACAAGCACGGCGGGTTTGGGGGAGCGGGGAGCGCACAGTATTTTTTGGATGCGCCTATGTTTGTACGTTGGAGCGGAGCGATTGTTCTACTATCTGCGGTTGGACTGGGCCTAATGCTGTACAAGGGTTATCAGTCAGAAAGAATGGAAGGTAAAGGGACGATTAGTTATCTGGATATCGGGCAAGGCGACAGTATCCTCATCACTACACCAAAAGGAGCTCATATTCTTGTAGATGGTGGAGGAACGTTAAATTTTGGGCAAAAAGAAGAATGGCGCATTCGCCGCAGCCCGTTCGAGGTAGGGGCTAAAGTGTTGGTGCCTTTGCTTAAAAAACGTGGGATCCACCGTCTGGACGCGATTATTTTGACTCATGGGGATCAGGATCATGCCGGGGGACTCCAAGCCGTTATGGAGGCGATTCCGGTTTCGGCACTGCTTTTTAATGGCACACTCGCTGACCGTGAATCTTATATGGAGATGATGCGGACTGCGCTGGAGAACAATGTTCAACTGTATGCCGTGCATCAGGAAATGAGGCTTTCCCCGGATGATAAGACAAAGCTGTCCTTTTTATGGCCGGAGGAACAAGATAGAGAGGGAGCAGCGTCAGGTTCTTCTATGCTGAATGGCATCCCAATGCTAGAGGATCAGAACCACGATTCTGTAGTTTTTCGTTTAGAGATGAACGGAAGGAATTTTCTATTTACCGGAGATATGGATCTGGAAGCCGAGGAGGAGATTGTGCAGCAAGCACTGCAAAAGGGTATTAACGCAGGACCTGCCATTGACGTTTTAAAAGTAGCTCACCATGGGAGCAAAACTTCAACAGGCGAGTCTTGGCTGCAGTTCTGGCATCCATCGGCTGCGGTGATTTCTGCGGGAGTAAATAATCTATATGGTCATCCGAAAGCTGAGGTATTGGAACGTTTGGAAGTTAATCATGCTGCTATTTTTAGAACGGATCGGCAGGGGGAGATTCAGATGCGTGTGCGGGCCGACGGGATTATGGTGCGTCATAAGTTGGCGGAGGGAGCGGATTAAGGAAGGTAGTAGAGGAAGGTAGTAGAGTAATGTGATTGAGTGCTGGGGTATGAAAGAGGGATTTGTGAGTGCACACGGACTTCTACTGTTGCGGTTTGTGTAAGCGGGCAAAGTTGCTCCTATCCGAATTAATTTAGGTAGTAGACAGCTCAAGTAGCTCCTTCTGTCGCGTTAGTGCAGAGTAGGTCATCATGTATCAATATCGCAGAATCTATGTAGCTCCTTCCGTTGCATTCTTCCCCATAGACACCATAGAACCTAAAAACTCGTTTAGTTGCACTTTGTGCAATAGATCGCACTTTAAAGTAGCTGGATCTTCATTTAGTTGCACTTTGTACACTTGGAATCTGGAAAAATGCCTATTTCTCTAATTTTGAGCAGAAATAGTTGCATGAAGTGCAACTAAATCACTTTATGAGCTGGAAAGATCTTTTTTAGTTGCACAAAGTGCAATAGAACGCTCCATATGAACATACCAAAGCGCTTCTGTTACATATTATCGTTGTAACGATGTTAACTTCCACCCAAATTCCGATTACTTGCTGATGATCCCAGTCCATTTGTTCTAGCACCTGCTCTAATGCAGTAACTGTAGTCCCTTTCTAGCACCAGCTGCTCTATTGCAGTAACTGTCGTAACTGTTGTCCTGTCTAGCACCAACTGCTCTAATGCAGTAGCTCCAGCTCCAGTAACCGCCGTCCTCCTCCAGTAATTATTACGCGTGCATGCACAATCTATGTAAACGCTTTATAATAGAGATAGAAGATTCTGGTAAACTCTATGCCTATTTAAACTATGTTTCAAAGCCCGGTGGTGAGAAGCTTATGTCCTCCGTGTTTTGTAGCGAATTAGGAGATGAAGCGATAGTGAATACATATGCAGAATTTAGAGTCACAGCGGAAAGTGTATACGATGTTCAAGTGGAATGTAGTAATCCAATTGGACATGCTTGGCGAATGATCGCCAGAGATCATGAGCAGGTGTTCGGAAAAGCTCCGTTACAAGGAGCAGCAGCTACTGTAATTATTCGTTATGCAACACAGGATGATGGCTGCCCGGAATGGGCAGAGGGTTTTTGTTTGCATTTTGCAGGTAGTGAAGAGGATCGGGTCCTGCATATTATCGGCCGTGATGAATTGGGCATTATTTATGGGATGCTTCATTACAGCCGCCACGTGCTTGGTGTCGATCCCTTCTGGTTCTGGGCGGAGCTTCCTCCTGCTAAGAAAGATGCGATCAATCTGCCTGTTTCTGACTACAACAGCATTCAGCCAAAGGTACGTTACCGAGGTTGGTTCGTGAATGATGAAGTGTGTCTTATCGGCTGGAAGGAGGATTATCCTCCGACGGCGGAGGTATGGGAGCCTGTTTTTGAAGCGCTGCTGCGCTGTGGTGGAAATATGGTAATCCCGGGGACGGATTTGCCGAGAGACGGAGTTCATCATCAGCTTGCGGTAGATATGGGACTGTGGATCACACATCATCATGCGGAGCCGCTTGGCGCGCAAATGTTCCTGCGTGCTTTTCCGGGCAAGCAGGCTAGCTATAAAGAATATCCAGAATTGTTTGAACAGCTGTGGAGAGAAGCCATCGAGCGGCAAAAAGGTGAAAAAACACTCTGGGTGCTCTCCTTCCGCGGACAGGGCGATAAACCTTTTTGGGAGAATGACCCCTCTTTTGATACTCCGGAGAAACGGGGCGATTTGATCTCATTTGTGGTTCGCAAGCAATACGATATGATCTGTGAATATGTGGACCAGCCTGTGTGCTGTATGGCGATGTACGGAGAAATTGCGGAGCTGTATAAACAGGGAAAGATCGAAGTTCCAGAAGGTGTTATTAAAATATGGGCGGATAACGGATACGGCAAAATGGTGTCGCGACGACATGGCCATCTGAATCTGCGCGTGCCTGCTCTACCCGAGGCAGGTGATCAAGGCAAAAACGGGGTATATTACCACGTCACCTTCCACGATTTGCAGGCCTCCAATCATCTAACACAATTCCCTACGGATCCGTCCTTTATAGTGGAGGAATTACAGGGTGCATTTTCGGCAGGGGCTAGTGAATATCTGCTGGTGAATTCAGGGAATATTTTGCCTCATCTCTATACATTAGATCTGACAGCAAAGTTGTGGATGGATGGAACAGCAGATGCTGATGAACAGCTTCAGACCTTCGTTAACCGTTTCTACACAGCGCAGCAGGGGCGAATTGCCCAATTGTACAAAAGCTACTTCAAAAACACCATAGTATATGGTCCTAATGCTGACGACCGCGCAGGCGATGAATTCTATCATCATCCGGCAAGGCAGATTATAGGGCATTGGCTGCAAAATAAGACGGAGAGCGATGAACGTCTGTGCTGGGCCGCAGGGGATGTTCCTTTTGTAGAGCAGGTTCGATGGTTCAGGGATCGAGCTGAGCGAGTTGTACTAGTCTGGTATCTGCTGCGAAAGCAGTGCCTAGAGGTGATGGAACTTTTACCCGAAAAAGAGCGAAACAGGCTGCATGTTCAACTGCTAGTTCAAATTGAGCTGCATTGGAGCGGGTGCAGAGGGTTATCCTCTCTTTGCCAGGCGTATATGTGTTACCAAGAAGAGCGATTTCCAGAGGCGTTTATCGAAGCTTCACATGCGGTTTGGGATTATAAGGAGGGCCAGCAGGCTCTTTTACGGGTAGAGATCGGTCAGTGGAAGCATTTTTATCGGGCTGATTGGTTGACCAATATTGCCAACACTATAGATCATGTAGAAACAGCCCGCAAATTTTTGCGGATTCAGGGGGATAGTCCGGATATGTTTTTATGGTATAAGGAATATTTGATGCCCGAGACTGAAAAGCATATCTATCTGGAAAATACGCATCGTAATCCGTTACCGGACGATGAGCTTGCACGGCGGCTGGAGGAGAAATTCAGCTCTCTTTAAAATATCCGCACACCACTAGTGAACGCTTAAAACGTTCATCGGTGGTGTTTTTTAATGAATGACCTATTTTTTTATTTTAGAGGGAACTTTTTCAAGTTTGGAAAGTCTTATTAGGCAAGGGGTGAGGCGAAACATGCTAAGCGAAGATATACCATATACAGCAGCGTACGCGCCCGCAATGAGTTTGCGGGAAATGATGGAGGCGCATGGCTCGGATGTGTGGAATTATGCTTTTTTCTTAACTAGAAGTCGAGAGCAGGCAAATGATATCAGCCAAGAAGTATTTTTGAAGGCGTATAAGAATGTTGGGAAATACCGGGGTCAATCTTCGATGAAAACCTGGCTGCTTACAATTACCAGAAATACGGCCTTCAGTTGGAGCAAAAATAGCTTTTGGCGCAGATTCATTGCTTTGGGCGATCAACCTACTACTGTTAATGCTCCTTCTGCGGAAAAAGAAGCTCTCGGCAATCAGTATGCGAACCGTATCTGGGAAATTATTATGACCCTTCCAGAGAAGAACAGAGAGGTGCTTGTGCTAGATATTCAACATGGATTATCCATTGCCGAAATGTCAGATTTGCTGAATGTAGCACAAGGAACCGTGAAATCTCGGCTCGCGCGGGCGAGAGAGAAGGTTAAAGAGGCTATCCAGAAGGAGGAGAGGGAATGAAACGCAACGCGGATGATAGTAATCCAGTGATGATCGGGCAGACGGATTGGTATGCGGAAGCAGGCAAAAGACCTTTCATTGAAGATGGTTTCACGCCTGAGTTAATGATGCGGATCGAACAGGCTGCTGTGAATAAAAGTTCAGGTTACAAACGTTATTGGATGAATAAAAATGTGCTTCTAACCAGTCTGGCTACGGTTTTGTTGATAGGTGCGCTTACCTTGCCTATGGGTGTATGGAAAAACACAGGGCCAATCCATTCGCCATCCGTTCAGTCACAAGGCGCAGGCATACTGCCTTCTTCTAGTTCTGCAACTAATGATAAAGCGTTAGGGCCTCCGACAAGTCCAGTAGAATTTGAGATTAGCGGTAAGAAATACTACATGCCTTTGCCAATGAACAGAGATAAGAGCAAAGCGTATGCCGTTGAGACAACAGCGGGAATTCTTTGGTCGCCGCCACCCCCGATGGTTGACTACAAGAAGCCAAAGTACACACATCCTACAGAACCGTTCACTCTTTACCTGAGCTCTAAGGACCAGACGGAGCTATCGGCTTCTTCGGCTACTAGGATTTATACTTTTCCTCTTTATGGGGGAGGGGCAAGTACGTATCAATATTTGAGTGGATTTTTTGGAGCAGGCGATTACGTCCTGTTAATTTCCTTCAAAATGACTCTTGGTGTAGGAATGTATGAGGATGTTAAATTTTCAATGCTTAATGTTAAAAAAGCAGCGGCAGGAGAATCTGTAGTTCCAATAGCGCTTGCATCCTTCGATAATACACTTTTAGAATACAAGTCATTAATCGCTGTTGATAAGGAGCATGGACAACTCGTACTTAGTTACTTAGAACATGCAGGGGATAAAAAGTACAAAGAGAAAACCGTACTTTATGATATGGAGACCATGAGCATTCCAACACCTGCTACAGCAATTGGTTTTAAAGAGATTAAGGGAGAAACATTAATTATGGATTATAAAGTGGGTGGGGAACAACGTAAAGCGGATATTCTTACGAAAGCTGGATTGGGGTGGCTGGATGAGAATTGGGCTTTTTTATCCGAAGAGCAACAAAATAAGCTTTATATGGATTATATGAACAATACTCCCTAGTAGATAAATCACTAAATAAAAGCTATACTTTTTGATAAAGTATTTTCTTTTGAGAAGAGTGGAGCCGAAGCGATGAAGAAGTTAACGATTGATGATGTGGCTCAAAAAGCGGGAGTTTCGAAAAGTACGGTCTCCCAATTTTTGAACAAACGTTTTAAATATATGAGTGAAGCGACGAAAAACCGGATTGAGGCAGTAATTGAGGAGCTTAATTATCAGCCGAATGGTCTGGCGCGCAGTCTGAAGCAGAATCGGACGCATACGGTCGGGATCATCGTAGCCAATATTGACTATACGCTGTCAATCCAATGTATCCGGGCGATTGAGAATGAGCTGCAGCATCACGGAATCCAAGTGATCATATGCAACGCGGATGAGAATGCGGAGAAAGAAAGCAAGTATGTAGAAACCTTAATCGCACGTCAGGTGGACGGGCTGATTATTTTTCCTACAGGGAATAACCCGTCTGCCTATAGCAAGCTGATAGAGGCTGATTTTCCGCTAGTCTTTATGGATCGTCTGGTAGATGGAATCACCACGCAGAGTCTATTGCTGGACAATGAAATGGCGGCAAAGATAGGCGTAGGGCAGCTAATACAGCAAGGTCATGAGCGGATTGCTCTGGTGTCCCTCCCAATTGGGGAGCATGCGATTACCCCTCGGAAAGAGCGGATTAGTGGCTATAAAAAAGCGATGGAAGAAGCGGGCATAACGCTGCGTGAGGAGTATATTTGCAGTGTATCCAAAGAGGAATTAGCTTCGGGGCTGGAACACTTATTAGCACTGCCGGAGCCTCCGACAGCGTTGCTGGCTACGAACGACATCACACTAGCGGAAATTCTGAAATATGCGAATCGAAATGCCATCTCTATTCCAGAACAGTTGTCGGTCATCGGGATAGATGATGCGGAATTCGCGCAAATATATAATCCGGTCATTACGACAATCCGACAGCCTGCTTACGAGATGGGGATGCAGGCTGCCAAGATTATACTCTCTTGTATCGAGGATAAGGGAGCTTCTGTTCCAATTACATATCGTTTCCCGCCGACCTTGCAGCAAGGGCAGTCGGTGAAGTCTTACAAATAAGTTTGAACTATAAAAAGGGGAGTGCCCAGCAGCTATTTCTTAGCTTGTTGAGCACTCCCTCTTTTATTGGACCTAACTTTATCTAAACACTAAACTTGGGTTTGATTGAGTAATATTTTCGCGCAGGAAGTCGCTATCGGACTCAGCTGATCTTATAAGCAGTATAATCCCATATTTGGAGTACAATCGGACCCCATCGCAGTTATCGGCATGGAAAACATGCTAAATGCCCTTTTTCATAAGGAATAGCGTCACTGGAGTCCGAAACTACGCCGCAAAGGTAAAAAAATCGCAAATAGCGTCTTCTGGGTCCGAAAGCCCCAGGGGTACGTGATTACACTGCTGAAGCATAGCAATAGCATAGCAATAGCATAGCAATAGCAGTAGCAATAGCATAGCCATAGCAGCCAATCAGCGACCCAAAAAGCAGAGCAGCGCTCCTCCAATAACGGAGAATCGCTGCTCTTTTGCGATTATTAGACTTCTTGTTGCATAAACTTCGCAAGTTCCTCACGGGTGGGAAGTCCGTCCATATCGCCTGGCGACATGACGGCTAACGCACCGATCGCATTGCCGCGTTTGACGGCCTCAGCAATCGGAAGCTTTTCCAGCATCGCACTGATTACGCCAACCGCAAATCCATCACCTGCACCCACCGTATCAACAACCTGCTCCACCTTGAATCCGTCCACGTAACCTTCCCCAGCAGAGGATTTATAGTAAGCGCCTTCAGGGCCAAGCTTGATGACGACTAAGCTTACGCCACGCTCCAGGTAATAGTCAGCAATCTCTTCGGGTGTGCTCAGTCCGGTAAGGATTTTACCTTCACCGAGTCCCGGCAGGAACCAGTCGCAGCGTGTAGCCAGATCATTGATGGTACTCACCATTGTTTCTGTATCCGGCCATAAGCTAGGACGCAGATTAGGATCCAGAGAGATCGTCTTTCCTTTACTCTTCATAAATTCCATAGCGTGAATAGAAAATTCAAGACAGTTCTTGGACAAAGCGGCGGAGATACTTGTAACATGCAGATGTCCTGCGGAATTGAAGTAGGCCTCGTCAAAATCCTCCAGACTAAGCGTGGAGGCCGCGGAGTTTTTGCGGAAGTATTCGACCTTTGGATCGCCGGTAACCACTTTCGATTTGATAAGCATACCTGTTGAATACTCTTTAGTAAAAGTAATATTGTCCGTATTAATGTTCTCATTCTTCATCGCCTGAGCAATGAATGTGCCAAAGTTATCTTCGCCAAGCTTCGTAACATAACCTGTAGGATGATTCAAACGCGACAAGCCTGTAGCCACGTTGCTTTCTGCACCTGCTAATGCTTTGGAGAACGAAAATACTTCATGCAGAGGACCGGCCTCATTCGCATAAAACATCGCCATCGGCTCCCCGAAAGTGACGGCATCCAGCTGTTTACTCATTTTTAGTTCCTCCTAGGGTAATGATTTTATCCCAGTATAATGATTTGTAATTTGAAATTATCACATAAATCGGTTTTGTACAATAAAAGAATGATTGTTAACCAAAAAACTTTTTTTGTGAAAAGAAAATAATATCTCCATAAACCCTTGTTGTATAAAGGTTTGTATTAGATTTTATTACTTGTTTTCACCTGATGTAATAAAAATGTATTGACTGTTAATCGTATTGTTATTACTATTTCCTTATAGAACAAAACGCAATAATTAGTAAATTTAATAAAAAAGTTTATCTAAAAAAGTATTTCCTGTTTATCTATGATCGTACCAAGAGAAAGGGAGTCTACTGATGAAGAAAATGAAAGTATTGCAGAATGTGGCATCCGTCGGGGTTGTAGCGGTTATTCGAGCAGATAGTGCTGAGGAAGCTTTTAAGATGTCCGTTGCTTGTATAGAAGGCGGTCTAAATAATATTGAGGTAACTTTTACTACACCAGACGCGGACGTGGCGATTAAGAGATTGGTTGCAGAGTACGGAAGTCGTGCGGTGATCGGCGCCGGAACTGTCTTGGACCCATTGACAGCTAGAATAGCCATTCTTGCAGGCTCGGAGTTTGTGGTTAGTCCTTCTTTTGAAGTGGAGACAGCTAAGATGTGTAATCTTTACGGCATTCCCTATATGCCTGGTTGCATGACATTAAATGAAATGAAGGAAGCGCTGAAGTACGGCGTGGATGTGCTGAAGCTATTCCCTGGCAGTGCTTTCGGTCCGGATTATGTAAAAGCGGTTAAAGGTCCTATGCCACATGTGAATATTATGCCGACCGGTGGCGTGGATTTGAACAATATGGAGAAGTGGATTGCAAACGGCTGCATGGCTGTGGGCATTGGGGGGAATTTGACTGCACCGGCGAAGAATGGCCGATACGATCAGATTACCGATCTTGCTGCCCAATATGTGGCGAAGTTTAAAGAGATAAAAGGGATTTAATGTATAGTTCGAACGAAGATTGAAATCCAGATTCGCGTTTTTATTTATAGGCTGTGTGGCTGACAGATGTTGGCCATGCAGCCTTTTTATGTTGATTTTCTTTGAGCTGTCCATATTCCTTTTATTCTATGCTTTTTAGAAAGTATAGAATCGGGATAAAGATAATAAACTATATAATAGAAGAGTAGTGATACATGGACTGAACGTCAGGATCTATTATCCAGCCGGGAGTGAGTATATGCCTGCTTATAATGACAAAAAGCTGTATCAAGCAGCGGATGAAGATGATGCTGAGTACGTAGAAATTGAGTCGGCATTCCATGGTTGTAAGGTGACGGAAGGGCAGATCTACAGATTAGAGCGCAATTACAATAACCCTCAATTATTTGAGAATGGAGAAGCCTATGTGGTGGATGATGAGACTAGGGAAAACTACGCGGTCTTCATGCTCTGCAAAATTGCGCTCTATAAATAGAGTTTCTTGCCCGATTCCAGAGGGTAATATTTAAGACAGACGGCTTCATTTCCGACAAGGGGATAGGCCGTTTCTTTTGATGTCATTTTTGTTACTAAGATAGTGAAAAAGAGTATTTGAATGATTGTTGTTTCCCCTGTATGCTTAGTAGGAATTATTGGCTGTGCAATGCGGGATAGCGCGTTGTAACGGCTGGCTTAACATGACGTTCTAAGAAAAGTTTGGTATTCTAAAAATATTAATTACACGGTTGCAACAAATTCGCAGTCTTGCGCGTCAGTAAGATTGCATAGAGAGGGGGAACCTTCGTGGTGGAGCAGGGACTCATCAGAGCCGCTCAAGCGGGCGATCGCGACGCTCTAATCACCCTATTGCGAGAAATTGAAGGACATGTATATAAAACGGCCTTCTACATTTTGCATAATGAACAAGATGCGTTAGATGCATCTCAGGAAGCCTTGATCCGGGTTTATACAAAAATCGGCTCATATGAGGAGAAGGCCCAGTTCAAAACGTGGGTTCAGCGAATCGTCACTAACATTTGCATTGATAAATTCAGAAGAACTAAACCTACAGTTTCTATTGATGAACATGAAATGGTGTTTCAGGATAAACACAATGTGGAACGTGAGGTTCTATCCTCTTATTTAGCTGAGGATATACGTGAAGCAATTGATCAATTGCCCGAGCATCATCGGACAGTCATTGTCCTGCGCTATTTACAGGATTTTTCTTACAACGAGATTGCAGATTGTCTGGATTTGCCCTTGAATACAGTGAAATCATACTTATTTCGGGCTAGACAGCAACTGCAGAATAGACTTCAGGAGTACCAGAAAGGTGGTGTATCGGGATGAAATGCGCGGAGGTGATGGAATGGATGCACCGCTATTTAGACAAAGATTTGAGTCAAGATGAGATTGTTGAGATGTTCCGTCATATCGATAATTGTCCTTCCTGCGCGGAAGTCTTTGAGCGCCTGACACTTCTCTCCAATGAATTGGAGCAGTTGCCAGACGTGAAACCCCCGTTTAGTCTGGTTGACTCTATTTTACCTCAGCTTGCAGAATTGGATCGAAGCAGTCGTGAACAGAGTGCTGTGAGATCTGAGGAGCCGGTTGTTGTCCCATTTTCACGTGAAAGCTCCCGCGGTAAACCTGCCAAGGGAACCTCTATAGCAACACGGACAGGCATTGGAGCTATTGCAGCTGCCGTTCTATTAGGGATCGCAATATTTAATATGCCCGATAAAATGCCTGGGGCAGAAGTAGAACAAAGGATGCAGGATAGTGCTAAAACAGCCAGCGATGATACTAAGGATACAGCAATTGAATCGCAAGCTTCTATTACTGCTAACTCTGATGGAGCTTCTCCTGCCGCTGGTGGAGAGAACGAGGGCGCTGCGCAGTTTAAGATGGATGCACCGGAGATGAACGAAGATAACGCCGCTTTAGATAGAGCGACGGGACCAGTGGACCCTGCCTCGATGCCAAGTGCACCGGCGGATGCAGCTGATGCGGGAGCGGGAGCTGGAGGGCGGTCGATCACTGAACCGCCTCAAAGCGCAGATCCTAAGCCGACAGAGAAGATTGCTCCGCCAAGGCAGGATGTCGCCACGAAATCTCAAAATTCAGATTCTAGCAACGCCAGTAGCAATCAGCTAAAGGTGGATAATAAGGAGCAAACTGCTGATATGAATTCAGACAGCGCAGCCGATTCTGCTCCACCGATGGAGGATTCTTTAAAGTTTCCATATGACTACGGACGGGAAGTTATGAGCTTAAGCAGTTCTGAAGATCCTAATGTGCAGACCTGGACTTCTCCTGATGGTCAGTATGCTATAGAATTTGTTGGGTTGCAGCTTGTAATTTATAAGAAGTCGCCAGAGGGCTCAGCGGAAGAACGGTTAGCCGTAAACTCTTATCCGCTAGAAGGAAATTGGATTTCTGGTGAATGGTCCGCGGACAGCTCGAAGTTTACGTACGTGACAGAAAAAGATGGTGTGAATGTAACCAAGGTGTTCACTGTACAGGAAGCAGCTACTGCTTCTTCAAGTCCGGCTGCATCCCCTGGAGCGACCCCAACGAACACTCCAACCTCATCTTCAACAAATTAAAGTGGGGTTGGAACTTTTTTCGAAGTTTCTGAATATACTATATCAACAGGACAGGAACTAGAAAGTATAGGTTTTGCAGAACATCGGTATGACCGCCGGATGTGGAGTTTCTAGAGCTTCGCACTCCGTCGTTTATATAGATGCGCCGCTTAAACGGAGAGGCTTTGGCCATGGCTGCCAGAGTTTCTCCGTTTTTGCATGCATTTTTGTAGTTTTTTTTGCTACAATAGAACTCTGGACAAAATGGGCTAGATGAATGGAAAAGGAAGTGGCGGGATGGATGCCAAAACGGCGATAAAAGAAATCAAACAAGGGAAGATCTCACCGTTGTATGTTTTATATGGCAGTGAGAAATTTCGAATGAATGAATTCACGGCACTGCTGGAAGAACAGCTGATTGCTAAAGAGGATCGTGATTTCGCAGTTATTCCCTTTGATCTCTCTGAGACGCCGGTGCAGGCTGTGGTAGAAGAAGCGGAGACTGTGCCATTTATGGTAGAACGTAAACTATTGCTGGTGCGGGATGCCTCGTTATTTACAGCGGGCAAAGAAAATGCCAAACTGGAGCATCGTATAGATCTTTTAAGTGACTATTTGCAGCATCCTGTAGACTTCAGTGTGATCGTCTTTATGGTGAATAATGATAAGCTGGATGAGCGTAAAAAAATTGTGAAGACTGTCAAATCAGTGGGCACAGTATTAGCCTTTAATCCGCTGGGAGCAGAAGAGCTGCTGCGCTGGGTGGAAAAAGGAATTCGTGAGCGTGGTTGTGTAATGGCACCTGGCACTGCAGAAATTCTTATAACGAATGCAGGCACCGGCTTGCAAGGTTTATCTGCAGAGATGGACAAGCTTTGTTTATTCGCTGGTAAGGGCGGCACTGTGGATGCGGGGGCCGTAGAGAGTCTGGTACATCGTGGAACAGAACAAAATGTGTTTACGCTTGTTGAGGATATCGCTAATCTGCGTCTTGATAAGGCGCTTGATACATTATATGAGCTGCTGAAGCAGCGTGAGGAACCGATCAAGATCGCAGCGCTGGTTGCGCGGCAGTTCCGCATTATTTTGCAGGTTAAGGATTTATCAGCACATAGTTATTCGCAGGGACAGATTGCGTCACAGATCGGATTGCATCCTTATGCGGTTAAGCTTGCTGGGGAGCAGGCCCATAAGTTCTCCAGTGAACGATTGCGGCAAATCTTAAGTGCATTGGCGGATCTGGATTATAAAATGAAAACAGGGGCTATAGACAAAGTGCTAGGGCTGGAGCTGTTCATGCTGCGTTTAGGTGTCTGAGCTAAGAAGGGAAAGAGTATTGGAGATGATCTGACTATGAAAAGAATATTTCAATATTCGGCACTGCTTTTACTCGTTCTACTAATTAGTTCCTGTGGCAAAACGGATACTAATTCACCGTCAGGATCTGCCTCTGATTCGCCTGCGAATACGAATACCTCTGCAGATGCACCTTCTTATTTTGGGGAATGGAGTGTACAAAGTATAGTAGGTTCTACACCTGTCTCGGCAGCGGAGGATGAAAAGCTTATTGGCATGCGAGTAACTTATTCGATAGAAAAAGCATCTTTTGATAAAGATGAAATTATGAGCCCTGAATATAAGGAAGAGAACATCACTAAGGATGACTATTTTAACGAATACAGAAATGAATTAAGTGACCTTGGGATCGAAACGGAATCGGTTAAGACGGTATCTATAAATAATTGGACGAATCCCGGCAGCAGTTTTATTGTTAAAGACGATCAAACGATGATTTTCTTATGGGATGGTAACTATTATGAAATGAAAAAAGAGAAAAAATAAATGAAAGAAGACCGCCTCTCTAAGGTGGTCTTCTTTCATTTAACACACATCTCTTAAAAGTAACTAACACTACTTATTATTAATTAATAGACACAAAAAAACCTAACCGTATGAAGCATAGCGGTCAGGTTCTTCAATTGCTCATTATGAATGTCGTCTTAGGCTTGAGCCGTAAGAGCGTTCAATTTCTTCGCCAAGCGGGATTTTTTGCGGGCAGCCGCATTTTTATGAACCAGACCTTTACTTACGGCCTTGTCCAGCTTTTTGGAAGCAGCTAGGAAAGCAGCTTGAGCAGTTTCTACTTCCGTACCAGTCAGAGCTACATCAGCAGTTTTCACAGCTGTACGAAGCGCGGATTTTTGGGAAGCATTCAGTGCACGGCGTTTTTCGTTCGTGTTTACGCGTTTAACCGCGGATTTAATATTTGGCATTGCATTCACCTCCTGTAAGACATTCGAAATCATTATCAAATGATTCACAACTTAAAATAGTTTAGCATGACCGGTAGCAAAAAGCAATACTTAAAGCTTTCAAATTAAACCTCCGTATCCTGCATAAACATTGGCTTTCTCTCGCACACTATCGACAAAAGAGCATAGGCAGAAGCTTGCCAAATGAGGATGAACTCATGGAAGTGTATGCTTACAAAACTAAGCAGCTGCTTTCGAAGTGAGTTTTGTTCGAAGTAATTCATGGAAGTGTATGCTTACAAAACTTTTAGGAGGCTGGTACACAATGGAACCGGATCTGCAGCTATATTCTGTGCGCACCGATTTGGCGTTAGAGGCAAAGGAAATGGCTCAAGGCCCACAACGAACGCCAATCCCTGGTGTGAACGAAGAAGTGGAAGAGTCTGATGGGATTAAAGTGACCCGTCTTGGTGTAGCTAATGCTGCCGGATCACAGGCAATAGGACGCGCAATTGGCAACTATGTAACCCTTGAGGTACCCGCTCTGCGTGGCGGAGATACAGGCTTGCAGCAAAAGGTGGCAGAAGTTTTTGCCCGCGAATTTGAGGACTTTTTGATCAGAATTGGGATTGGCAAGGATGCATCTGTGTTGATTGTTGGTCTTGGTAACTGGAATGTTACACCGGATTCACTGGGTCCTTTAGTGGTGGAGAACTCACTCATTACACGGCAGTTCTATGAGTTGGTTCCGGATCAGATCTCCCCTGGTTATCGTAAGGTGAGCGCTATTGCTCCTGGAGTGCTTGGGCTGACTGGAATTGAGTCGAGTGAGGTCGTGCAGGGAATCGTGGATCGCACGAAACCTGAGCTTATTATCGCCATAGATGCGTTGGCATCCCGGTCACTGGAGCGTATCAATACGACGATTCAAATTGCGGACATTGGGATCCATCCCGGTTCGGGGATTGGCAACAAGCGACGTGGATTGACCCAAGAAATTCTGGGTGTTCCTTGTATCGCAATCGGAGTGCCCACTGTCTGCTATGCCTCAACTATTGTGAATAATGTGCTGGAGATGATGAAAAATCACTTCGGGCAAGGAGCAAACCATACTAAGGAAATCATGGGAATGCTGGACGATATCTCTGAGCAGGAACGCTTGTCATTAGTGAAGGAAGTGCTTGAACCCCTGGGGCACGATTTGATCGTCACTCCCAAGGAAATCGATGAATTTATTGAAGGGATCGCGAATATCGTGGCCAGTGGTTTGAATGCGGCTTTACATGATGCGGTTGATCCTGAGAATGTTGGCGCGTATACCCACTAACTGAATTATGGTTTGTTAAGCCCGGCGGGATGCTGAATTAAGGTATCCTGTACGGGCTTTATGTCTATTCTCTCATTTTCGGTTCTAGTATTGCTCTTGCACTCATAGATTTGGAGTATAAGAGATTACAGAGGGCTGGAGGAGGACATAACTACAATGAATAAAAAATGGTTTCAGCTTTGGAACATCGGCCGTTTAAGGGGAAAAATGCTGGATGTTTTATCGCTGGGGAGAACGATGCTGCTGTTGGCCGGAGGTTCACTAGTATTTTTTATGCTGCTTGGAGCCGGTGGATTGGCCGGACAGAAGCTTAGCTCTTCACCCATTCCTTCAATGAAGGGGCTTGCCGCCTCCCTGTCTAGTGGTTTTTTCATGGAGCTGCTGGGGATGGAGGTGCCGCATTTACCGCAGGGTAAAGAGCCATCCGCTTTTTCAGGTGAAAAGGTAACTTCTTTCGTATTTCAGTTGCTGACCAGCGTGAATCCAGGCGACCCTAAGAGTCTAGTCTCTCGTGAAGTGCCGGGGATGGCGGCGGATGATCCATTTCTTTTGCGGAAAGGTTCAGGTGGATCTACAGGAGCACCAGTGGATTATCATCCTGGGACTGATGAGCTGGCTGAGGGTAGTGGAGATGCGGAAACTTCTGTTCCGGACGAAGGGGACAATCAAGAAGATGTTACAACACAGCAGCCTGAAGCGACGGTTGCACCATCTCCTGATCCATCAGCGGCGGAGGAAGGGACGGATAAGAGTAATCCGCAAAGCGGTACAGACAGCACTAAGGATACCTCGATCAAACGGATTCTAATCTATCATTCACATCCTAGAGAAGCCTACAATCCTCTGTTAGGGGCAGCAAATGAAAATCCCAGCTCCGGAGTTTCAACTAAAAATGTAATGCTGGTAGGATCATATATTACGAAAAGACTGGAACAGCTCGGGATTGGTACGGTTCATGCCAAAGAAGATTTTCCGACCAAAGTCACCGACTATAACTGGAACTTTTCCTATAAATATTCCCGGATCTTGGTTAAATCAGCACTCAGCGCAAATGAGGAAATGGATAGTTTTATCGACATTCACCGTGATTCGCAGCGTCATAGCAAAACAACAGCTGTTATTGACGGGAAAAGCTATGCACAGGTCTATTTTATCATTGGACATGCAAATAAAGACTGGAAGAAGAACGAAGAGTTTGCCAATAAGATTCATCAACAGCTTGAAAAGAATTACCCGGGAATATCTCGTGGGATATGGGGAAAAGCTGCGGGTAAAGGCAACAACGGAGAGTACAATCAGACCCTGTCTCCCAATAGTGTTTTGATTGAAGTGGGCGGAATTGATAACTCGGCTGAGGAATTAAAGCGGACGGCTGATATTTTGGCAGATGCTATCGCTGATGTGTACTGGAGCAGTCATGACGCTCAGAAGGTGAACGCACCTGAAAAAGTGGCGAATCCCACTACAACACCAAAGAAATCAAACGGAGCTTCGTAAAATAAATTACCAAGGATCAAAAAGGAGTGGTGTACATGTCGCGTTTCGGAAAAAAACTGGTTATGGTTGGGATTTGGGCAGGGATTGGCATCCTCTTAGGGATGCAGTTCGGCGGAAGCGGTGAGTCAACAGTCTCTAAGATTCTACCCGGCTGGAATGCCAGCCCGACTACGCAGACCAGTCAAGTAACAGGCATGCAGCCACAGCCACAACTGCAAAAGAATGGTGTGACACAGGGTGGGCAGACTTATGTATATGTGCCAATGGTAATCGATCCTGTCACAGGTGCATATACGGCTGTTTCTCCTTTGCCTCAAAATAGCAATACAACGCCAGCCGCAGATCCTCCTCAGCAAGTTGTGGATGATTATAGTACGAAATCTCCGGAGCAAATTTTAATTCCTGAGGAGCAAAAGCCTACAGTCGATGTTCTGGCAGATAAGACGGCAGGTCTCTTGCAGCAGGCTTCCCAGAAGGGAATCCGCTGGGTAGTTTCATTGTTCGCTTCGGCAGAAAATTAACAGCAAATTTAGAAGAAACGGTTATTTCACGGGATCGTGTATAGCTGTTTCTTTTGTTTTGGGCCAGCGCGGGATTGATGGAGTAAGCTTGTACTGTTATAATAAGTGGATTAATATCAGGCTGTCTGTGGGGGTAAGGAATGACTGACGTTCAGAAAAGACAACAACAAATTCGCAATTTCTCGATTATTGCACATATAGACCATGGTAAATCGACACTAGCTGACCGCATTTTGGAATACACGGGGGCACTAACCACGCGTGAAATGCAGGAACAGGTACTCGATCAGATGGATCTGGAGCGCGAACGTGGTATCACAATAAAGCTGCAAGCCGTGCGTTTAACCTATCGTGCAGACGATGGTGTAGAGTATTATCTCAACTTGATTGATACACCGGGGCACGTCGATTTCACCTATGAAGTTTCCCGCAGTCTTGCAGCATGTGAAGGCGCACTGCTGGTCGTGGATGCGGCTCAAGGAATTGAAGCACAGACGCTGGCCAATGTGTATTTAGCACTGGATAACAACTTGGAAATCCTACCTGTGCTCAACAAAATTGATTTGCCAAACGCTGACCCTGACCGGGTAAAGCAGGAGATTGAGGATGTTATCGGGCTGGATACCAGTGAAGCGGTTATGGCATCTGCCAAAGCCGGTATCGGAATCAAGGAAATTCTGGAGCAGGTGGTGAAGCAGGTTCCTGCGCCATCCGGTAATTCAGAAGAGCCGCTTAAAGCATTGATCTTTGACTCTCACTACGATCCTTACAAAGGCGTTATCGTCTATGTGCGCGTAATGGACGGGAAGATCCGTGCGGGTTCGAAGATTAAGATGATGGCAACTGAGAAGACCTTCGAGGTCATTGAAGTTGGCGCATTTATGCCGCGTATGACCATTGTCGATGAATTGAACATCGGTGATGTTGGCTTTATCGTAGCTGGGATCAAGCATGTTGGAGATACCCGTGTCGGTGATACTGTCACTGACGCAAAGAATCCTACTGCTGAGCCGCTTCCGGGTTACCGTAAGATCAACCCGATGGTATATTGCGGGTTGTATCCGATTGAGACCTCCGATTATAACGATCTTCGTGAGGCCTTGGAGAAGCTCCAGCTAAATGATGCTTCGCTAAGCTTTGAGCCGGAAAGCTCAAGCGCGCTTGGATTTGGTTTCCGTTGCGGTTTCCTTGGACTCTTGCATATGGAGATCATTCAAGAGCGGATTGAGCGCGAGTTCAATCTGCCGCTAATCACAACAGCGCCGAGTGTTATTTACCGAATTATGCTGACCAATGGCGAAATGATCCAAATCGACAACCCGTCACATTATCCGGAGATCGGTACGATTGACTATATTGAAGAGCCGTATGTTAAAGCAGCGATCATTGTGCCTAACGACTTCGTGGGTACTGTAATGGAGCTGTGCCAGAACAAACGCGGCGAGTTCGTAAATATGGAATATCTAGATACTAATCGTGTAACGATTACGTACGAGATTCCGCTGTCAGAGATCGTTTATGATTTCTTTGATCAGTTGAAATCCGGTACGAAAGGATATGCTTCTTACGACTATGAAATTTGCGGATACCGTCGTTCGAATCTGGTCAAGATGGATATCTTGCTTAACAATGAGCAGGTCGATGCCTTGTCCTTTATCGTTCACCGCGATCGTGCCTACAACCGCGGACGTATCATTTGTGAGAAATTACGTGGGATTATCCCTCGTCAAATGTTCGAAGTGCCGATTCAAGCCTCTGTGGGTACGAAGGTAGTTGCGCGTGAAACCGTTAAGGCGATGCGCAAAAACGTACTTGCTAAATGTTACGGCGGTGATATTTCCCGTAAACGGAAGCTGCTTGAGAAGCAAAAAGAAGGTAAGAAACGCATGAAGCAAGTGGGTAGTGTAGAAGTACCACAAGAAGCGTTTATGGCAGTACTGAAGATCGACGAGTAAAAAATAGGTAGAGCCGGGAGAATATCCCGGCTCTATTTTTTTGAGCAGGAGCAGATTACAATAGGGGGAAGGATTGTAAGCACATACAAAGTGAGGGGAGTCCTCGTGAAGCGAATATATTTGAAACTTACGCCAAGTACCTTTAAGAATCGGATTTTATTAGCTTTCTTGCTGTTGGTACTAACACCCATTGCCATACTCGTTCTATATAACTTTAAAGAGACAGAACGAATGCTGCAGGATAATGCGGAAACGAAGAACATAGAGCAGCTTATTGGTATTAAGAATGGTTTTGTTGATCTCATGAGTCTCGTGATGAAAACAGGGTCATTACTCGAACAAGATACGACGATTTTATCGATAATGAAGAATCCCGAGCAATCTGATGAAATCACGAGAAAAAAACTCGTTGAAAACAAGTTTGGAGCGATTGAAAATACATTCTTCATGAGTGGAGCGACGGTGTATTATACTTTAATCGACCTTCATGGAAACGCATACACTTCCTTTATGCCAAAGGAAACTTTGAGCTACGACGAAATCCAATCGGAGGATTGGGTTCAAGCATTGAAGCGAGAAGGAACGAATCGATATATATGGAATCCGAATGACAAGAATAATGTGGTCCGGGAAAGTACAACAAGTAAGAAAATGCTTAGTCTCTATGAAGTTATGCGTGACAATGATTTGAATATTTATGCCTATGCAAGATTAAGTATCGATTATGAGGAGTGGTTTACTAGATCAACGTTAGGGAGTAAACAGGAAGGGGCTTTATTTCTACTCGATGCCTTGGGGGGAGTGATGCTTAATCCCCTTAAGGATGAGGCTTTTTCCTCTGATATTGCGCAGAGTATTGTGAAGAGTGCCAACCAGCGGCAGACGGGGCGTGCTGCATCCATTGTCAACCCGAAGGAGGAAAGCTTATACACATACAGCTACATCGAGGAGTTAAATGGCTATGTTGTTAAAAAGGTGCAGCTAGCACAGCTTTTTCTTGAAGTAGACAAGCAGAAACGACGGTTTTTTGGTGGATTTGGAATCATTCTGCTGCTATTTGTTCTATTAACTTATTTCATATCATCGACGATTACAGTACCGCTTAAGAAGCTACAGAAGAAGATGGAAATGACCGCTAAGACGAATCTCAAAATGAAATTACCCGAACAGGGACGGGGAGAGATTCTTGCCCTGACTCAGAGTTTCAATATCATGATCCATGATTTAAATGAGCTGTTGCAGCGACTTCAGCTTGAAGAAAAACAGAAGCAATTCGTTCGATTTCAGGTATTACTTTCGCAGATGAACCCGCATTTTCTACTAAATACATTGAATACGATAAAGAGCATTGCCTTAGATAAAGATGATGATGAAATTTATGGAATTTGTGTTGCACTAGGAAAAATATTGGAGACAACCTTAAATACTGAAGTCGATTTGATCCTGTTAAAGGATGAAATCGTACTAATAGAATCTTACATGGAGATACAGCGGCAACGTTTTGGACATGGGATTGAAATTCAATATGATATCAACGAGGAACTGCAATACGCATTAATCCCTAAATTTTGTCTGCAGCCCTTAATTGAAAATAGCTTGATTCACGGCTTCGGTCAGTCTGTAAAACAAGGGAGAATTGATATCTCCGCTAAAGTGACTGAGCAACAGCTGTATCTAAAGGTTAGAGATAACGGCATGGGGATAGAAAGAGCACAGCTGAATAAGGCTATACGGAAACGTAAAGGAATCGGTGTTCAGAATATTAGGGAGAGCTTAGAACTGTTGTTCAAGAATCAACGGACAGGTATGGACATTGTGTCATCAGACACAGGAACTGAAGTGATCATCCATTTTCCATTCCTTATTTCAAAACCTTACGATGGAGGTAAGCTCACATGTGGAGAACGTTAATTGTGGATGATGAACAACCTGCGGTTAAAAGTATACGGAAGCTATTCTTAAAGGCTGGAATCCCGTTTGAAATTATAGGTGAGGCGGAGAATGGAGAAGTAGGCTTGCAAATGATTCGTGAGCTGCAGCCTGATGTGGTAGTGACGGATATCAATATGCCAGTGATAGATGGGGTGAAGCTTCTTCAAATTGCGCGAGAGGAAGGCTTCGACTGCCGGTTTGTAATGTTAACTGCATTGAGTGAATTTGAATACGCCCGGCAGGCGCTCGTATTTGGGGCTTCGGACTACATTTTGAAGTTATCTTTAGATCTCCAAGGTTTGAAGCAGACGATGGGTAAGGTTCAGGCCGAGCTGGAGCGAATGGTGAAGATGAAGAAAGCCGATAAATGGTTTCCTGAGAAGCAACAAACGGGACCGACAGATCATGTGGAGATGAACAAAATTATAGCTTATATTGAAGAACATTATGCTGAGGACATCTCGCTCAAATCCATGTCAGAGTTGATCCGGATGGATGCCAGCTATATAAGTGACTTATTCAAGAAAAAGACAGGGAAAACGTTGACCAATTATATTCAAGAGCGTCGGATTCAGGCTGGGAAAATGCTGCTTGCAGAAACGAAGCTAACAATTAGCGAGATTGGGCAGCAAGTAGGCTTTGAGAACGATAATTATTTTATAAAAATCTTCAAAAAGTGGTGTGGTGTCACGCCAAATGAATTCCGTAAAGAACCAAAAAACGTTCTATAAGTTCCCAAATGTAGTTCATCCCCCAGAATCCGCTCTGATGATAAAGTTATAGATGTAGAGCACAACACATAATCCTTCCAAGGGGGAAGCTATCTATGAAGAAAAAGTGGTATCCTGCAGTGCTTTCTGTCTTATTAGCAGGTACGATGCTGGCTGGTTGTGGGAGTGGTGGAAGTAATGAATCGCAGGGCAGTGCAAATGGAGAACCAGCAAAGGAGAAAATAAAGCTTACGATGTGGGGGGCAGTTCCTGCAGAAGCCGGGCCTCAAGCTGTAGTTGATAACTGGAATAAAGATCATCCAGATATTCAAGTCGAGTATATCCGTAATGTAAATGACGATGCAGGCAACTTAAAGCTGGACACTGCTTTGATGACCAATCAAAACATAGACCTTTTCATGAACTACGATCTTGCTCATTTACAGAAACGTATGGATGCAGGCGTTGCCTTGGATCTAAGCACGAAAACAGATTATGATATCGACAGCCAGATCGGCGAGGACGCAGCGATGTGGAAAATCAATGATAAATACTATGGGATTCCTACAAAGAAAAACATGGCGTTTGTATGGTTGAACAAAGATATGCTGGATGCAGCAGGATTACCGATTCCTGCGGTGGACTGGACTTGGTCAGATCTTGAGGAGTATGCGAAGAAGCTAACGAAACCTGGTGTGTACGGATTATTGCAGGCAGATTCCTCCTTCGCAACAACGATGGACGGTACGCTTGCTGGAATGGGTGTGAAACAGGCGGATGGTACTTCAAACTTTGGAAATGATCTCTGGAAACAGCAACTGGAAATATTGCATAACATGATGTTCGTGGACAAATCCACACCGGAATATGGGGAGCAGCTGACCAGTAAAATGCCGGTTGACACCATGTTCCTGCAAGGCAAAGCGGCAATGCTGGCAGCCGGTGAGTTTATTTTCCGCAATGCGAACAACTTGAAGGACTATCCGCATGATTTCAAAACCGCGTTCGCCGCTATTCCAAAAGTGAATAAAGATCAAAAGGATTATAAATATTCGGGCGGTGTGGGCGACATGCTTGCTCTTAATGCAAAGTCCAAGAACCTGGATGCGGCTTGGGAGTTCGCAAAATGGTATGCGGATGGCGGTATGCTGCCAATGGCAAGCGGGGGTCGTATTCCAGCCTCTAAGAGTGTAGACAGTAAGGAAGCGATGAGCCTTCTCTTGAATGGTGTAGAAGACAAATATGATACAGATTCAATGAATAATATTGTATTCGGCAAATTCCCATCCTTCCAGCTAAATGTACCTCAACAAGCCATTGATGCACGTAAAGAAGAGTATGAAAAATACTTCTTAAATAAGCAAGATATTGATACCACGATGAAAAATATGCAAACCCGTTCGCAAGAGTTAATGAAATAAAGAATTAGCTGGCACAAAAGAGAAGGAGGAAGAATTCTTCGTTCTTCTCTTTCGTGTACCCATTTTTCAGCATACGAAAGGCGGCGATACCGTGAAGCGGAGAAGCTGGATGGACAGACAAGGCTGGATCGGCATGACTTTTATTCTCCCGAATATGATTGGTATTCTCTTATTCTTTGTGATTCCTGCAATCTTTTCCTTTGTCCTGATGTTTACGAATTATCAATTTTCAAATCCGAATTGGCAATTTACCGGGCTGGATAATCTCAAACGGTTGTTCCATGACGATAATTTCTATGCCTCGATCAAATATACGGTGATATTCCTGATATCGGTTCCAGTATCGATGGTGCTCGCTTTTATTGTGGCGCTATTTCTAAACCGCAGTGTGTATCTTAAAGGATTATTGCGTGGAATGTTTTTCCTGCCGTATATCTCTAGTGGAGTAGCCGTTGCATTTGTCTGGATGCTGCTATTTCAGCCTTCACAGGGACCCATCAATGAACTGCTTCGCTGGATTGGCATAACATCGCCGCCAGGGTGGTTTGCGGATACGGAAACCGCAATGTATGCCATTGATATCGTACAGATCTGGCTGATGCTTGGCTACAATATGATCATATATTTAGCAGCACTACAGGAAATTTCGACAGAACAGCTGGAAGCTGCCCGGATCGATGGTGCAAGCACATTCAAAACAACATGGAAAATTGTATGGCCTCTTGTTAGTCCAACAACTTTTTTATTAATGATTACCGGATTAATTATGACGATGAAATCGTTCTCGATTATTCAAGCCATTACGGCTGGAGGACCTAGCGGAAGTACGACGGTCTTATCACTATTCGTTTATAAAACAGCATTCAGTTATTACGATATGGGATACGCTTCAGTCATTTCATGGTTCTTGTTCGCCGTCATTCTCGTCATTACAGTCATTCAGTGGATCGGCCAAAAGCGCTGGGTTCATTACTAAATAACCCTACAAAGTGGTGCTTTGCGGGACCCCGAAACCATAAATTAAAGGAGCAGGCGGTATGAATGAAAAAGCAGGAAACATGAAGGTGAAGCTGCCAGTAACGATCATCATGTTTGTTCTAGGACTATTTATGATTGTGCCTTTTCTATGGATGCTCAGCACATCTTTTCAGACACCTGCCGAGGTGTTTAACGAATGGCTGCCTTCATCTCTCAACTGGAGCAATCATATTCGGGTGTGGACAGGAAGTTATGATTTTGTTCCGTATTATTTAAATTCACTTAAGATATCGATTATTGGAACTGCGGGAGCTGTGTTTCTATCTGCCCTTGCCGCTTACGGATTTTCACGTACTTCGTTTAAAGGGCGGGATGGCCTATTTGTCATATATCTATCCATGATGATGGTTCCACCGCAGGTGCTTTTTGTTCCTAAGTTTATCATGTTTAACTGGGTTGGGATTTACAATACGCATTTGGCCCTAATCCTTCCAGCCATGTTCTCGATCTTCGGTGTATTTATGCTTCGGCAGTTCTTTATGGGCATTCCTAAGGAAATTACGGAATCTGCTTTTCTGGATGGAGCCGGTCATTACAAAATATTTTTCCGCTTAATTCTGCCATTAGCGAAGCCGGCAATCGCTACGTTTGCTATTCTTGATTTCTCCTGGCAATGGAATGATTATGAGAATGCGCTTGTATTTTTGCAGAGCCCTAAGCTATATACCATTCCGCTTGGATTGCAGAATTTTATTCTTGAGAACAATGTGGATTACAACGGGATGATGGCCGCTTCGTCGGCTGCGATCATTCCAATGATTGTTATCTTCTTCATAGGTCAGAAATATATTATTCAAGGAATTTCTAGCTCGGCTGTGAAAGGCTAACTATAGGAGGGATACTGACATGAGAACAGAAACGGTTAAATCCGATGTGACAGTGGTCGGGGGTGGACTTGCAGGGATGAACGCGGCGATTGCTGCAGCCCGTCTTGGGTTAAAGGTAGCACTGGTACAGAATCGTCCTGTACTTGGTGGTAACTCGAGTTCAGAGGTTCGGGTATGGGTATGTGGTGCAACAGGACATGGTGTAAATCGCTATGCACGTGAGACAGGCATTATGGGTGAGCTGTTCATCGAGAATCAATACCGGAACCCGGAAGGGAATCCATATCTATGGGATCTAACCTTGCTCGAAGCGGTGAAGGCAGAATCGAATATCAGCTTGTTCCTAAATACCGATGTACGTGAAGTGGAAGCGGAAGGTGAGGCAGAGGAACGTACGATTCAGAGTGTGACCGGCTGGATGATGGGATCTGAGCGTTTAATCACGTTCGAGAGCGATGCTTTCATCGATTGTACGGGTGATGGTTTAGTGGGCTTCCTAGCAGGAGCGGATTTCCGATTAGGACGTGAAGCCCGTCATGAATTTAATGAGGAATGGGCACCAGAAGTGCCTGATAATATTACATTAGGCAGTACATTATTATTCTATACACAGGATACTGGAAAACCGGTACGTTATGTTGCACCCTCATTCGCGAAGGATATTACAACAACGTCTATCCCGATCCGCCGGGTCATTCGGAGTGGGGATTCAGGCTGTCACTACTGGTGGATTGAGTGGGGCGGCGAGCTTGATACGGTGGATGAGAATGAACGTATACGTGATGAACTATCCTCTGTTATTTATGGGATTTGGGATTATATCAAAAACTCAGGCCATTTTGATGCCGAGAATATGACGCTTGAGTGGGTTGGCTCGATTCCGGGTAAACGTGAATACAGACGATTTATTGGTGATACGATTCTAACGCAAAATGATATTCTCGCGCAGCGTGAATTTGCAGACCGTATTGGATTTGGTGGCTGGTCGATTGATCTACATCCACCGCAAGGGATGTACGCACAAGAGAGTGGCTCCAAGCATCTGCATGCGGACGGGATCTACCATATTCCATTTGGTTCGCTATATTCGAAGAATGTGCGGAATCTATTCTTCGCGGGTCGTAATATCAGTGCATCTCATGTGGCTTTTGGAACAACACGCGTTATGGCAACCTGTGCGATCATGGGTGAAGCAGCTGGAGCAGGTGCAGCTTTATCCGTCATCAAAGGTGTGACCCCACGTGAAATTCGCGAGCATCATATGCATGAATTGCAACAGGTGATGTTAAAGCAAGATGCTTCGATTATTGGATTACGTAACGAAGATCCACTGGATCTCGCCAGAAAAAGCGAGATTCATGCATCCAGCACGTTGAATGGTATCCTGTTGGATCGTCCAGCCGAAGCTTATGAGCTTTCTCATGATGTAGGGATTTTGTTTCCGGTTGAAGGAAGTATCCGTGGGTTAAGGCTGCTTGTGTCAGCAAGTATTCAGACGCAGCTGACCGTGGAGATCTGGACGACTGGACGCGCGGAAAATTACGTGCCGGCGGAGTGCAAACAGGTTGATGTTATAACAGTACAGGCTGGAGAGCAGCAATGGATTGAAGTACCGATACAAGAGGAGAAATGTAGTCTTATCGGTGAATGTAATATCTTCGCTATTATTCGAGCTAATGAACACCTTCAATTGCATATTTCAGAAACCCCAATCACTGGTGTCATTACATTTGAGCGAGGTGCTAAATCCGTTGTTGATTCAGCGCTGGAGGATCATCAGCCAGATCAGCCGGTGATAGAGTGGAGCATGAAACAACTTGTACGCAGGCATTTCTGCTTTGCAGTAGAAACATCGGCATATGCTGCATCTAAAGTCATTGATGGGTATGTTCGACCTTTCGCGGGACCACATAGCTGGGTTTCTGAGCCGATGACCGCGGGTAGATCGGAGTGGGTAGAGGCGCGTCTCCCGGATGCTGCTCCAGTCTCCGAAATCCATTTCACCTTTAATGATGATGTCAATGAAGATCTCATCAACTTACATCACCATGAAACGCCATTTCTAGTGATTCCTGAACTGGTAAAGAACTATGATGTAGAGCTGCTCATTGATGGCACGTGGCAAGTCATGCTCCGTGTCAAAGATAACCATCGCCGGAAGAATGTTCATCGATTAGAGAAGCCTGTCCTTACAGATGCTGTCCGGATCGTTATTCATGAAACTAACGGTGGAGTACATGCCGAACTTGTGGAAATGCGGATTTATCAAGAAGCAACGGCTTTGCCGTCCTTATAGGGACGGTATCCGTTTCTGCGGAAATACAAAATATATAGGATAACGTAAAACTTATACTTTCTTATATTATAAAATAGAGTTCATTTATAAATGAACGCCCTCGGAGGGAAGCCGTCAGGCTTCCCTTTTCTTGTTTTTTAGATTACACTATTCAAACGATATTTTTATATAAAGGAGACAGCTAATGACAACGAAGACTAATGGCCGTCCCCCTGAGGCTGTATACATTCATATCCCTTTTTGTACCAATAAGTGCTTTTATTGTGATTTCAATTCCTATGTACTCAAGGATCAGCCAGTTATGGATTATCTCGAAGCTTTGGATCGAGAGATGGAGCAGACCGTCAAGAACACCCCTCCGGGTGTTATCAAAACGATCTTCGTCGGCGGAGGCACACCCACTGTTTTAAAACCTGATGAAATGGCTTATTTCTTAAAGTCTGTTCGCACGCATTTCCCCAACTGGGATAAAGATATTGAGTTCTCTATGGAAGCTAACCCTGGAACAACGGATCTGGACAAGCTGACGGTTATGAAAGAAGGCGGCGTGAACCGGGTGAGCTTTGGTGTTCAAGCATTTCAGAACGAGCTGCTCACAGGCATCGGCCGGATTCATAATGTAGATGATGTATACCGGAGCCTAGAGAATGCACGTGCAGTTGGACTAAATAATCTTTCGGTTGACCTGATGTTTGGGTTGCCTAATCAAACTGTTGAGATGTTGGGCGAAAGTATCCGCAAGGCGTTGGAGCTGGATCTACCCCACTATTCTATTTACAGCTTGAAGGTGGAGGAGAATACTCTTTTTCACACGCTGTTTAATAAGAACAAGCTTCCTCTTCCTAATGAAGAAGATGAATTGCAAATGTACCTCCTGTTGATGTCCTCTATGAAGGAAGCGGGTTACAATCAATACGAGATCAGTAACTTCGCGAAACCAGGAATGGAGAGCCGCCATAATATCACCTACTGGCGTAATGAAGATTATTATGGTCTAGGAGCAGGAGCGCATGGATATGTGGGACGTCAGCGGCATATTAATGTTAAGGGCGTAAATCCATATGTAGAAGCCACACGTAAAGGGCTGCCACGACTGGATGCATACCCAATCTCAGAAGCAGAAGCGATGGAAGACTTTATGATGGTCGGCTTGCGTATGCATGAGGGCGTCTCTAATGAAGCTTTTCAGGCGCAATTCGGGCGTTCAATAGAGGAAGTATTCGAGAAATCCTTGCATAAAATGCTGCATGCAGGGCTGTTGGAACAAGAAGCAGGGGTTTACCGACTCAGCAAGCAAGGAATCTTGTTTGGGAACGATGTTTTTGCTGAATTTGTAGGCGCCCTGACAGAAGTTTAATTTTAAAATACCCCTTGAATTGTAATTCACTCTGTTGTATATTTATTCATATTATCAACAGAGGGGTGAACCAAAGTGCTTGCCAAGACGGAAATGATTCGCCATTCGTCTCCAGCGGGAGACGCACAGGTGATTTGTAGAAATGCTGTGGTAGAAGACGTTGAGCCATTGTATCTAATGATAGAAGAGTATGCCCAGCGCGGCATCATGTTGCCCCGTTCCCGGCAGGCGCTGACACGCCAGATCGATCAATTCGTAGTTGCCGAAATCGAAGGCAGATTCGTAGGCTGTGGTTCACTTTTCAAGCTCGGGAATGATCTCGTAGAGATTCGTTCAATTGGATTGAATGATGAAGGTAAGGGTAAAGGCGTAGGCTCCATGATATTGGCGAAGTTGGTCGAGGAAGCTAGGAACCAGAAAATCCCAAAGGTTATGGCACTAACCTATGCTGTTGATTTTTTTCTTAGAAATGGATTTGAAGTCGTCCAGAAAGAGATTTTCCCTGAAAAAGTATGGACAGATTGCGTGAATTGTAAAAAGCAGCATGCCTGCGATGAAATAGCAGTACTTAAGATACTGAACTGACTTGACAATGTCAATGTCAGTTTGGTATTTTTGTATTAGTGGTTAGCACTCATCTGAGTCGAGTGCTAACGAATCGGAGCCACAGCCGATAGGAGGGAATAACATGTTAACTGATCGCCAGAGAATGATACTAAATGCAATTGTGGATGATTATATTTCATCGGCAGAGCCAGTAGGATCTCGCAGCATTTCTAAACGGGGAGATGTAGGATACAGTCCGGCTACGATTCGAAATGAAATGGCTGACCTAGAGGATTTAGGTTATCTCGAGCAGCCTCATACATCGGCGGGAAGAATTCCTTCCCATAAAGGATACCGATATTATGTGGATCATTTGGTACCGTGGAATTCCGCCGAAACGGCAGAAATGGGCACGATCCGCGCTTTTTTTGCCGAGAAGCTAAATGCAATGGAGCAGGTAATCCAACATGCGGCGATGATTCTTTCCAATATGACGAATTATACTTCCATCCTGCTGGGACCGGAGGTTTTTCATACTTCATTGCGTCATTTTCAGTTGTTACCATTAGATGATACAACCGCTGTGGCCATTATCGTCACAAGTACGGGGCAAGTTGAGAATCGTACGGTGAACATTCCGCCGGAGATTTCTGTTTCCGAGATGGAGAAAGTGGTTAACCTACTGAATAGTAAACTGGTCAATGTACCACTCTATAAGCTGAAGACCCGGCTCTATTCCGAGCTTGGCGAAGAAATGCAGCGTCACATCTCACATTATGAAGAATTAATGCAGGTGCTGGACACCGCGCTGGAAAGCGATCAAGAGCAGCGCATCTATCTCAGCGGAGCAACGAATATGCTGACACAGCCTGAGTTCAAAGACGTAGACAAGGTGAAGAGTATTCTTGATCTGCTGGAAGAGACACCGACACTGCTCAAAATGCTGGCCCCTACAGTGGGTGGCACAGGTATTCAAGTACGAATAGGAACAGAAAACAATCACGAAGCGTTCGCTAACTGTAGTCTGATCACCGCCACTTATTCACTTGATGGGCAGGCACTAGGAAGCATTGGGATCCTTGGGCCGACCCGTATGGAATATGCAAGAGTGATGGGGATCTTGGGCATTTTATCCCGAGATTTGACAGCGATGCTGGCGCACTGGTATAAGTGAACAGAGTCAACATGATTTTCGTGAATGATTTTAAGGAGGTGAAGACAACTTGAAAAAGGAACAAGTTCAAGATTCTAATGAATTCAAAGAGGAATTGATCAATGAGGAGCCTGTGGCTGAAGTAGTCTCAGATGCCGACTCATTTACAGCTGAAAACGTTAGTGAAGGTGCTTCAGATACAGGTGCTGAGGTGAAACGCCTACAGGATCTTGCTGATGAATATCAAGGTCGTGCACTGCGTGCACAAGCTGATTTTGATAACTTCCGTCGTCGTACCCAGAAGGAAAAAGAAGAGTTGGCTCAATATGCTACCTCCAAGCTCCTGACGGAATTGCTTTCCGTGCTGGACAATTTCGAGCGTGCGTTAGTCACTACTCCAGCTAATCCTGAATCCGAAGCTTTCGCGAAGGGCGTTAATATGATTTTCCGTCAGCTGGATGGGGTATTGAAGGCTGAGGGGCTTACAGCTATGGAAACAGTAGGACAGCCTTTTAATCCTGAATACCATCAGGCTATTATGCAGGTTGAGAGCGAGGAGTACGAAGAGGGTATCGTTACAGAAGAGGTTCAAAAGGGATATCTTCTGAAAGATAGAGTTCTTCGTCCGGCCATGGTCAAAGTCAGCATGTAGTCTGTCTATATAGGACGGGCAGTTTCTGCTCGCCATAAAGCAGCAGTGCTTTTGCCTACTATTTATCCGATTGCAGGCTGTTGCCCGGATAGTTTATTATCAATCGAATTTTTTTGATATTTTTATAAATTTATTGAGCTTAGGCTCCATATAACTTTAGAGGAGGCAAATTATTGTGAGTAAAGTTATCGGTATTGACTTAGGAACCACGAACTCTTGCGTTGCCGTTATGGAAGGCGGCGAAGCCGTAGTAATTCCAAACCCAGAAGGCGCGCGTACAACCCCTTCGGTTGTAGGCTTTAAGAAAGACGGCGAGCGTATCGTCGGTGAAACGGCTAAACGCCAAGCGATTACTAACCCTGATCGTACGATCAGCTCTGTTAAACGTCACATGGGTACTAACCATAAAGAAAGCATTGATGGTAAAGACTACTCCCCACAAGAAATTTCGGCAATGATTCTGCAAAAGCTGAAATCCGATGCAGAGGCTTATCTTGGCCAAACTGTTACTCAAGCAGTTATCACTGTTCCTGCTTATTTTAATGACAGCCAACGTCAAGCTACCAAAGATGCAGGTAAAATTGCAGGTTTGGAAGTTCTGCGTATTGTGAACGAGCCAACAGCAGCAGCTTTGGCATATGGTCTGGAGAAATCCGAAGATCAAACCATTCTAGTCTATGACCTTGGTGGCGGTACTTTTGACGTATCCATCCTTGAACTTGGTGATGGCTTCTTCGAAGTAAAAGCTACAAGCGGCGACAACAAGCTGGGTGGCGACGACTTTGACCAAGTGGTTATGGATTACCTGGTATCCGAATTCAAAAAAGAGCAAGGCATTGATCTGAGCAAAGATAAATCTGCTGTACAACGTTTGAAAGATGCAGCTGAAAAAGCGAAAAAAGAATTGTCAGGCGTACTGACAACAACTGTATCGCTTCCGTTCATCACTGTGGTTGACGGCGTACCTCAGCACTTAGAGATCAACTTGACTCGTGCGAAATTTGATGAACTGACTGCTGGTCTGGTAGAACGTACTTTGGGACCAACTCGTCAAGCATTGTCTGATGCTGGCATGACCCCTGCAGACCTTACTAGAATCGTTCTGGTTGGTGGTTCTACACGTATCCCAGCTGTACAAGATGCTATCAAAAAGCTTACTGGCAAAGAACCACACAAAGGTGTGAATCCGGATGAAGTAGTAGCTCTTGGTGCTGCTGTTCAAGCGGGTGTATTGACTGGTGATGTTAAAGACGTTGTATTGCTTGACGTAACTCCGCTTTCCCTGGGTATTGAAACTGCAGGTGGCGTGTTCACGAAGATGATCGAGCGTAATACTACGATTCCTACAAGCAAATCCCAAGTATTCTCAACCTTTGCTGACAACCAACCTAGCGTAGAGATTCACGTGCTGCAAGGTGAGCGTCAAATGGCAAATGGCAACAAGACACTGGGACGCTTCATGCTGAACGAGATTCCACCAGCACCACGTGGCGTGCCACAAATCGAAGTTTCTTTCGATATTGATGCCAACGGTATCGTAAATGTATCTGCAACAGATAAAGGCACGAACAAGAGCCAAAAAATCACTATCACTTCTTCCAGCGGCCTGAGCGACGCAGAAGTAGAACAAATGATGAAGGATGCCGAGCTTCACGCTGAGGAAGACCGTAAGCGTAAAGAACTGGTGGAAGCGAAGAACGGTGCTGACCAACTCGTGTATTCTACTGAAAAAGTAATTAAAGACCTTGGCGATAAAGCTGATGCTTCTGATGTTGAAAAAGCAAATGAAGCTAAAGATAAAGTTAAAGCAGCACTTGAAACTGACAATCTTGAAGAAATCAATGCAGCTACAGAAGCATTGACTGAGATTGTACAACAGTTGTCCATGAAGCTGTACGAACAAGCTGCTCAAGCTGAGCAAGGTGCTGAAGGTGGCGCTGGAGCCGCTGAAGGCGCTCCTAAAAAAGATAATGTAGTTGACGCTGACTATGAGGTTGTTGACGAAGATAAGAATCAAGGGTAACCTTATACGATAAGTGTAATAGGAAACTGATAAATTCTTATATAGTTAAGAAGGGAAGGTCAAAACCGGGTCATCCCGTGTTTTGACTTTCCTTTTGTAATATCAGATTGCACACTCTTTGCGAATGCGCCTTCTGATATTGTAAGAATAAACATCGCTGAATCTGGATGGTCAGATCCTGAGGGTTTATCGTATAATGGTTTGTTTGACAGGTAATAAGGAATTTGAGTATGTATGCACGGAGGTGAAAGCAGTGGCAGATAAACGCGATTATTATGAAGTGCTTGGCCTTAGTAGAGATGCTTCAGACGATGAGGTGAAAAAAGCGTACCGGAAATTGGCGCGCCAATATCACCCAGACGTGAATAAAGCAGATGACGCTGAAGCTAAGTTTAAGGAAGTAAAAGAAGCTTATGATGTTCTTAGTGATGGACAACAGCGAGCTAGATATGACCAATATGGCCATATTGACCCTAACCAAGGTATGGGCGGCTTCGGAGGCGGCGGTGGTGGCGACTTCGGAGGGCTTGGCGATATCTTTGATATGTTCTTTGGAGGCGGCGGACGCCGTGATCCTAACGCACCGCAGCGCGGTGGGGATTTGCAGTATACCATGACCATTGAATTCAAGGAAGCGGTATTCGGCAAAGAAACCGATATTACTATTCCACGCACAGAAACTTGCGATACCTGCTACGGCTCCGGGGCTAAACCGGGCACTAAACCAGAGACTTGTTCCGTATGTCATGGTAGTGGACAACAGGAATTCGTACAGAATACACCACTTGGACAGATGCGTAATCGTCGTCCTTGTTCACATTGCAGTGGTACAGGTAAGATTATTAAGGAAAAATGTACGACTTGCGCCGGACAGGGTAAGGTTAAAAAGCAACGCAAGATCCATGTGCGTATCCCGGCCGGTGTTGATGACGGTGCACAGCTGCGCATGACTGGCGAAGGCGAAGGCGGCTTACGCGGCGGTCCTGCTGGAGACTTGTATATTGTTATCCGTGTCAAATCGCATGATTTCTTCGTGCGTGAGAACGATGATATTATGTGCGAGGTTCCGCTTACGTTTGCACAGGCAGCACTTGGTGATGAGATTGAAATTCCAACCTTAACCGAAAAAGTGAAGCTGAAGATTCCTGCCGGAACGCAAACAGGCACTTTCTTCCGCCTCAAAGGTAAAGGTGTTCCACGTCTGCGTGGATCTGGCCAAGGTGATCAGCATGTACGGGTAATTGTTGTGACACCTAGCAAGCTCAATGAAGAGCAAAAAGAATTGCTACGCCAGTTCGCTTCTCTGAACGGAGAAAACACACATGAGCACGAGCAGTCCTTCTTTGATCGTGTGAAACGTGCGTTTCGCGGGGACTGATATCCTAACTCATTCATTCAGTAAATGAATAGAAAAAGACAGCAGAGCAGCGATCCTCCCGTTATTGGGGGATCGCTGCTCTGCGTTTTTGTTTAGCATGAGATTAGGGCAGGGCCAGTTAACTAACCTCATGCAAATCTTTGGAGGAGCTGTGATGCTTGAACCTGCGAAATTCTGCGTGTTTGGCTAACTCGGCCAATCCCGTAACCTCGGTAAACCTGGTAACCCCGGTAAATTCGGTAACCCCGGTGACCCCGGTGACCCCGACAAGCCCGGCAACCGCGAACCGCGAACCGCGAACCGCGAACCGCGAACCCTTAACCTTGGAACACCCGACTGGTCTCCAGCTTTTTTAAACACACTATATGCTTTGAATTATCTACGTGGGCTTGCGGACCCGGAAGACGCTATTTGCAAATTTATCGCCTTTTGAGCGAAGTTTCGGACTCCAGTGCAGCTATTGCCTAGAAAAGTGCTCATATTTGGTGTTTTTCGTGCTAATAGCGACTATGGGGTCCGTTGGCATGGCAAATAGCGCATAATCCAGTGTTTAAGTGCAACTGAGTCCGATAGCGCTGAGTCATCTGAGTGGATAGGACCCAGAAGAGGCTGGAGGCATACGGACCCAGCTGACGCTATTTGCATATTTTTCTCCTTTTGAGCGAAGTTTCGGATTCCAGTGCAGCTATTGCCTAGAAAAGTGCTCATATTTGGTGTTTTTCGTGCTAATAGCGACTATGAGGTCCGTTGGCATGGCAAAAGTCGCATAAATCAGCGTTTAAGTGCAACGGTGTCCGATAGTGCCGAGCATAATCTTCTGCGTGGATAGGACCCGGAAGACGCTGGAGGCATACGGACCCAGTTGACGCTATTTGCAAATTTATCGCCTTTTGAGCGAAGTTTCGGACTCCAGTGCAGCTATTGCCTAGAAAAGTGCTCATATTTGGTGTTTTTCGTGCTAATAGCGACTATGGGGTCCGTTGGCATGGCAAATAGCGCATAATCCAGTGTTTAAGTGCAACTGAGTCCGAAAGCGCTGAGAATAATCATCTGCGTGGATAGGACCCAGAAGACGCTTGAGGCATACGGACTCAGCTGACGCTATTTGCAAATTTATCGCCTTTTGAGCGAAGTTTCGGACTCCAGTGCAGCTATTGCTCAGAAAAGCGCCCATGATTGGTGTTTTACGTGCCAATAGTGACTATGGGGTCCGTTGGCATGGCAAATGTCGCATAATTCAGCATTTAAGTGCAACTGTGTCCGATAGTTGCCTCGTATACACCGCAGATGTGACATTAAGACGAGAAAGCCCCAGCAGCCAAATGGCTGCTGGGGCTTTCTTTGAGAGTTCAACTAGATACTGTTTAAGAACGTAGGTCCTCGAACACGCGGCTCAGAATCGTTGCTGCTTGTGCACGAGTCAGAGTGCCTTGTGGATTGAAGTTGTCCGCACCAACGCCCTTGAGATAACCTTTGCTTACAGCATAGGCTACGGCGTTACGTGCTTCTGCAGCGATGTTGTCGGCATCCTTAAAGCTCAAAGGAGTCTTAGCTACTGTAAGATCAGCGCCTAGGGCCTCAGCAATGATAAGGGCTGCTTCTTCGCGAGTCAGCACATCGCGTGAACCACTTTGTTTGATACGAGTATTCCAAGTGTCACCTTTTCCGAGTAGACGGTCGAAGAGCGTTAGCAGTTCCGCTTGATTTAAGGTGTCAGCAGGCTTGAAGCTGCCATCGGTTCCTTTGCCGGCAATGATGCCATGAGCAGCAAGAACTTCTATATCGCTTTTAGCCCAGTGTGTGCCGATATCCTTGAAGCTTACATTACGGGATGCCACGCTAAAAGAGCCGTCACCAGTAACTGCAAACTGTAGAATACCTTCTTTAGAGAAAGATCCAGGTTGCAGATAGGACCATTTATGATCCTTTGTTTCTGCATAGGCGGCAGTTTTTCGAGCATCACGTAGACTGCTGTCTTTTAGATTAAGCTGAAGGGTAACCGGTTTTCCGGTTGTCCAACCATTTTTGATGGTAAGAATGGAAGAACCAATATTGATCGCAGCTGAGCTTCCTGATAACACTGCCGCATCACTAGCATCAGCCAGACTTATCGTAAGCAACAAACCACTGCTGCTAACGAAATCCGGAAGGGTTGCTGCTGGAATAAGAACATTGAACCCATTACCGTTAAGGCTGAGTGCATTCTCCGATTTCTTCAACTGTTCAGCTTGCGCCGGGGTAAGCGTAATAACAACTTGGCTATACTTATTGAAATTCACATCGCTAAGATCAAGTACAGAAGTCTTATCTTTTGCATTCTGGATCGAATTTGTTAATGCAGCATCTAAGATGTTAAACACCGCTGAAGGTTTACCACCAGCTGGATCGGCTGTCTCTACTAGCTTCCCGGATTTCGAAGAAGGTCCAGGAGTGGGAGTGCTGGTTGCTGTAGGTACATACGACTCAGAAGATGGAGGTGATGTAGGCGATGGTGTTGGTGTCGGTGTTGGTGTTTCTGTTGGATCTGGCGTTGCTGATGGTGTTGGCGTTGGCGTCGGTGTCGGTGTCGGCGTTGGTGTAGGTGTAGGTTTTTCAGGTGTGTTTACAGTTACACTTACTGTTCTCAAACCAGATGGGATAGTTGATGTTGTGGCATCATTCCAAATCTGGACATCATATAGCTCAAAGGAATAATCTCCTGCTGTTGCTGGTTCGAAGGTTATTTGGGCTAGTGAGCCAGAGCCGTGATAAGCACCTCCTGACAGATTGACACTATATTGTGTCAGTTTGTGGCCGTCTCCAAGATCATACGTTTGTGAATATTCTGTAAGTGGAACACTAGAGAAATGCTCCTCTTGATACGTAACCAGCTGTACGCTTGGCTGGATTACCGGTGTTTCAAGGGAATCATCGTATATGACATCGAATGAAGCCCCATAGACGCCATAAACCTCGTCTGTCACGGAATAATCTAAATCAACGGTCACAGATTGTCCTACTTCAATGGTGGATGCAGAAAGAGCCGGAGTTACTGTGAAAGTACCGTCCCCTGTGCTATAAAGCAGCCGCTGAACGTAATCATCGTCGTCTGCACCATTGCCTACTTTATCGACAACATGGACTTTGTACTCATTTAGCCCCTCGTTAACAGGAACATCAATGGTAAAGGCACCGTTATTTGCAATCACACCGCCAAATTTATAAGCATTCCCATCATAATGTTTGCCTTCGGCATATACGGTAAACCAGTTTCCAATAGGGTTTGTATTAGAAATATAATAGGCCATTAGGTCATCATCAATGAAACCACTAATTTGTGCCACGCCAGGATCGGTTGGCGCTTCACGTTCATACTCCTCAATGGTGATGCCGGAAACTAGCGGCTTCTCGGTATCAATTGTGAATTCGGCCTTTTGTTTCTCGAGCAGTTGCCCATTGGGAAGCACAGGAATGATGTAGTAGTGACCATCTGCTAAAGCAGACTTGGCGGAGGTCTCCAGGTCTGTTAATGTTCCATCCCAATTTGGAACTTCGTATACACCACGATAGATCTTCTCATCGATCGCATAAACTTCACCTAAAACTGTTGCAGGAGCATCTTTTGAAGAGGCAACGAAACTTATGCCTTCCAGCTCTTCATTGACAGAAAAGGTAAAGGTGGTGTCGTCTGAGCGACCATCCCCATTAGGTGAAATTTGTGGACTTTCAAAAGAAAGCTGATTAATAGGTGCTACATTAAATTGGTCACCTACAACAACGTTAAATGGCAGACGAAGGGTTTCTGTATCAGAGGTAAGTAACAGGATGCCTTCATATGCGCCCTCTTTTGCTGTTTTAGATACATTGAGTGTGAATTGTGCATATTGATCTGCCCCTGAGGTAACGCTGTGTGGTGCAAAATCAATACTAATATCAGTAGGAGCTTCTGTCAGCCATTTGGTGGAAAGGGTGTATATTTCTCCATTCCCTTTAAAGTCCTCTACATAGACAGCTTTCGTTACGGTAACACCCTTTGGCTGTAAGCCGAAGGATAAGGAACCTGTGTAATAAGGGATTTCAACAGTACCGGGAAGTCCACTATTAAGGATCTCACCGACTTTAGCAATGGATTTAGCGTTTATCGACTTCTCCAGATTAATTAAACCTGCACCTTGTTGGTACAAGGAGTAAGAATTCCCATCACGGTTAAAGATAGGATCAGCATTGTTCATCAGCAGGGCTTTAATTTCATTTGGCTTTAGATCAGAGTTTTTACTCAGTAACAAGGCCACAGCTCCTACAACGTGTGGAGTTGCCATGCTAGTGCCATTTTTTAAGCCGAAAGCATGGTCATAGTTCCCATCCCAGCTAGGGATCGTCGAGTTGATATTGACTCCGGGCGCTACAACATCAGGTTTTATTAGATAATCGGGCATCCCCGGACCCATAGAACTGAAGTTTGCTAACTGATTTACTTCAAGCGCTATATAGTAACTGATTATATCTTTAGCCGCAGCCATCTGAGTTTTTATTTTTTTGCCATCGGCTTGACTGATTCCGTAGGTAGGAATGTAATCCCCAGGCGCACCAAGGGTGGGGCTGATTTCACCAGGCTCATTATTGGCAATCAGCAAAAGCTTCGCACCAGCAGCTTTGGCATTAAGAGATTTGTCTGAGAAGCTCAGCGAACCCCGATCAACAAGCACTACCTTATCTTTGACATCCAGATTTTTGTAATCGGAAGGACTCCCAAGACCAGCGAAAACGATCTTACTGCCAGCAATATTATCGATTAAATCTGGGGAGTAACTGGCTAATGTCCCGGGAATCTTTTTAACATCGCCAATATCAAAGAAAGGGGTATTTATCGGAGTAGTAGAAGCTCCAACACTAAGCGCGAGTTGGGCACCAGCGGGTTCGCCCAGTGTTCCTGCATCCGGTCCAGCGTTACCGGCGGCAACAATAACGTTCACGCCCGATTTTACGGTATTGTCTATCGCGATTGAACTCGCGGAATAGCTTTGGTTGACACTAGAGCCTAGAGAAAGGTTAATAACATCTGCTCCGTCATCGACCGCTTTCTCAATACCCGCAATTACATCTGCTGTGGAACCAGATCCATAGGGACCAAGTACGCGATACGCATACAATTCTACCTCAGGTGCCACATCTAAAATTGTCCCGGCAACGTGTGTACCATGCGAGGTTTCGTAAGGAGTACCTGCTCTTGGAGGGAAGTTAGCATCAGGGGCTGTTTCAGCCGGATCGTCATCCTGATCATATACATCATAGCCGCCTTTATAATTATCTTTTAGCAAAGGGTGATTCTTATCAATACCAGTATCGACAACAGCTACCTGTATATCTTTGCCTGTGTAACCTAAATCATGTAGTTTGTCCGCGCCTATTAGCTTACCGCTGTCTGAATAGGAACGTGTAACAGGTAATGTCGCCACTTCAACACTGTCTGCTAGTGCATGTACTTCTTCATTTGGATAGATAGCCGCAACGCCTGGAAGCTCTAACAGCTTGTTTACTTGATTGGCTGGCAGCGTAATGGAATACCCGTTAAAGATCTCACTGTATTCAAAACCGATATCGGCATCGATTTTCTGTGTTGAGGAAATAAAGCTTTTATGCTCTGAGATAATTTTACTGCGTTGTGAGGAGACTGAGGATCGTAAAGAATAAGTTTTTGCCTCATTTACATACACACTGACTGGTTTATTAGTCAATTCCACAATTACTGAAACTGGTGCTGAACCTTTGAGTACTCCAGCATAGTTATGAGGGGTTACACTTTGAGACTGTACATCCGTAACCAGGGTTGGAGATTCAAGGGATGAGTTCGCAAATGCAGCTGATGGAAAAAGAACAGACACAGCCAGTCCGAAGCTTGCCGCTCCAATACCGAATCTTTGAATAGAGTGTTTAAAGGTACGTTTCAAATAAGTTCATCCTCCCAAATGAATTTTTTGTATTGCAATGTGTCTGTGGTTCTCCTCCTCAATATAAAATGTAAAAAATTATGAAAATTAAATTTATTCTACAGCTATAACTTCAAATCGAATATACAACTTTAGTACCATATTGCAGCGAAGCGTTGAGGAAAATGTCGAATTCCCAGTAGATAAGTGGAATATAAGAAAATCAGAGCATAAAACAAGTGAAATTAAGACAATATAAATGAATGCAACAGATATCTGAATTTCAAGCGAGAGCGGGGATAAGATGTCGGAAAGATATATTTTGGCATATTTTAAAAGTCCAGAGGAAGCCGAAGGCGTCGCGCGCAAGCTTCGTGCACTTCGGGCCATTGAAGTTTCTATTGATCGCTTCAGTAGATATGGAGGTACCAGCTTTAGCTCAGGGGTAAATCCGGTGACAGGCAATGTGGCCAGAATGGACTCCATGACTGCTGAGCATGCACACATAGGCATACTTGCAGCTGCGGACACCAGCTCTAGCGGGATGAGTCATGGTGGTAACGGAGGTCCAACGGGGAGAGATATTTTGCTTACGGTTATTGTGCATACGGATTCCTACGATCAGGCTCTGCGCTTAATTGAAGAAGCAGGCGGGATGGTCTGATCAGGCACTTCATTAAGTAAGAAGAAAGGAGACGAACAATGGATAGAGAGAACTCACAAATCTTCTCCAAGACGGAGAAATTGAAAATGTTATATGAAGCTAAAGCGGAGGATGTAGAATTCTCGGCGGCGGAAGCCGATCTTGATGATATTGAAGCTCAGGATCGCGCACAAGAAGCGGACAAACGTCAGCTGAATGAGATTATGAAGAAAGAATAGCAGCAAAAAAGCTAAGGCGGATACCTCACTTTGTGGGGTATTTTTGCGTTTGGGCATGTATAATTAGGGCGAGGAGCTTAAATGTGGGGGGAGAAGATGGATAACGTTATTTTGTGGACAGGATTAGCCTTATTGATCGCATTATTAACCTATTTGAACCAGAAGCAGTTGTACTCTCCAAAAGTAAAACGGGCCTATTGTGAGTTGCGGGAGCTGACAGAGAAGGTTCGTATGGAGCGCTCTGAGGCGAGCGATTTGTATCGATGGGAAGCAGAATTAACCGAACTAGAGAATCATCCGAACGAACTGAATAAATTGGATGCTGAAATTAGGTTTCATCACGCATTTTTGTTATATCTTGAACGTCACTACCCTTCAGACCCAAGGATTATTGGTTTGAAGCAAGCTGACGCATATCAGAAGGATATGGTTTTGGGGATTAAAATAAAAGATTATAAATCCAATTAATAAGATACTTTTGACTGTACGTACAATGGGAGAAGGAATATATTCGCACAGGTCGCAGACAACTGCTGCATGAAGCGAAGGTAGACGTAGCTTACTGCACCGCAGCCTGGCTGGAGTGCATTTGATTCGGATGAACTGCCATATTTTGCTGCGTGCTCGTAACGAGGGAACGACTGAAATAGTGGTAAAATAAAGTTGATTTGTGGTTGGAATCTGAAAATTGAAATTAGTAACGGGATTGAGAATGATAGAATTTGAAAATGAAATTGAGAGTTGAACCCTAGCTGATATTTGCAGCTGGGTTTTTTTGTTATGAGATCAGAAAAATGAACTAAATTAGGGCAAGCTTTTAGCTTATAAGTAAGGCTACCGCTAAGAAGAATTTGGGCGTCTCATAGTCGACGTAGCTGTAGATGCATTTCTGTTGGAATTGGATATAATTTTCGGCATGATTGAGGTTGGAAAATGATTAATTAGGGAAAACCTCCCTGAAAAACGCTCGAAAAGATAGAAAAAGCCTGATTTCATGAGTTTTTGGGGAGTATTTCCCTAAAAGATAGATCAACCTTCGAATCTTGCACATCATTAGGGAAGTTTTCCCTAATTATCATTATTTTCAATTATATTAACGTCTGCAGATGTTATAAATATTTTAAGTAAAATAGCTAATATCACACTACAAATTAAGGATGTATAATTGTTCGAATATACTAACTACGACCAATCAAGTAATGAATTTTTTCAGGGGGAATTAGAATGGGGCTGGTACACTCTCAAGGAGTTACTGATGAGCTTGTTGTTAGATCTTTAGAAAGAAATTTAGCCATTATCCGGTTTGACCTTGATCGCCGAGTTGCTTATGTGAATGAGGTTTTTGCAAATTCCATGGGATATAAAAAAGATGAAATGTACGGAATGCATCATAAAGAGTTCTGTTTTCCACATTTCGCAGATAGCCCAGGTTACGAACGGTTTTGGCAGGATCTTTTTACAGGGAAGAGTTTTCAGGATAAGATCGAACGAATGGATTCGAAAGGAAATGCGGTTTGGCTTGAAGCCACCTACATGCCAGTGTTTGATGAAAGCAATGAACAAGTCATCGGAGTATCTAAAATAGCAACTAATATCACCCAAAGACAAAGCAACATGAGTAATGTTGTACTACGGATGCAAGAGATGGCAGATAGCTTGAATCAAAGAGCAGATTTAGGTATTGAGCGCAGTCAAGAATTATTACGAAGCATCAACAAAATCGCCGAAGTATCGATAGAAAATACACATACTCTAGCTAATCTTGAAAAGCAAGCTGTATCGATTCATAGCATCGTGCAAACGATTCGTGATATTGCTTCGCAAACGCAATTATTAGCCCTAAATGCTGCTATTGAGGCAGCGCATGCCGGGGAGTATGGCCGAGGTTTTGACGTGGTGGCAAAAGAAGTAAGAAAGTTATCTTCCATGGTACAAGATTCGATCATAAAGGTACGGGATAGTGTGGATGCGATCACGCTGGAAATTGGAAAGATCTCTATAGGTACAAATCAAGTGCAAGAAAATATAGAAGATAGTCAGCAGCAGGTTCTGGTGGCGTTGGAGGATTTTTCGAAGATTGCTTCATCTGCACAAAATCTCGACACACAAGCGCGTGAAGTTATGGATATTCTCTAGCAGCAGTATGTATGTTGATAGATTGAATATCAGCAAAAAAGGGTCGGTCTCCTACTTGCGAGAGATAGACCCTTTTAATTGTTGGTATTATCCGATTTTGTTAACAATCAAGGTAGGAATCATATATCTATGATTTATGATGACTCCGTTAACTCCGGTGTTACCAGAAGCACCAGTCGTGCCAGTGACTCCAGTCGCGCCCGTAGCTCCCGTCACTCCAGTAAATCCCGTGTCCCCAATCGCCCCATCAGAGCCAGTCCCACCTTTAGCCCCATCACCCCAGTAGCGCCTGTCGCGCCAGTTGCCCCATCATACCCAAGTAATTCTGCTGTAACTAATCGATGCGGGGCTACTAATCTTTCTGCACTGTCTTTACCCCAAAATGAGAGTTGAATTGGATGATCTGGCAAACTAGCAGTTGTGAAAAAAAATTCGAAAGTATCAAAATCCGCAAAATAATTTTTAGTTATTACTTGATCTGGCATCACATCTAGCAGATCGCATACATATTGAATTCTTTCTTCATTCATGTAGTAGCCTTCGATCAGAACTGTGGAAGCAATCTGACCGCTACCATTAGCAATTTTGACCGTGACCTGTTGTGTAAGTCTTGTGTTGTTTTCTGAGTTAACATTGTTTTCTATCGGACCAGTAGTTAAAAGAGTCATTGTCCTTCCTCCATTTGCTTCATTCAGATTATTAAGCCTGTTTGATTTTCTCTATGTCTTTAAGAGTAGCGATAGTTTATGCTCAGAAAAACGAACCTTTTCCAAGGATTGGTTGTCATATAGATATCTCAGTCAAGAAAGGAGGGCGTAAAATTTGGAGAGTAACCGGGAGTTATTTGAAACCTACAATAAAGATGTATACCGGACTTGCTACTATATGGTGCATGACGCGGCGGATGCAGAGGATTTGACTCAGGATGTCTTTATTACCGTATTTCGCAGTAATCGTGAGCACGTGGAGCATATCAAGGCTTGGATTATGAAAATAACGGTCAACCATTGCCTCAATCATTTGAAACGAAAACGGACATTACAACAGAAGATTACGGACAACCTTCATTTCTTTAATAAAACGGCAGAAACAGCTGTGGAGCAGCAGATTGAGCAGCGTGAGACGGAGGTCGAGTGGGCGCAATATATGAGCCAGGTCCCTATCAAACTTAGGATGGTGCTCACACTTAGGTATATGCATGATTTCAGTCTGGCTGAAATTTCGGATCTGCTGTCCATTCCACTTGGAACGACCAAATCAAGGCTGCATAAAGGGCTAACGGTAATGAGGAGAATCCTGCAGGAGGCTGGGGTTCAACTTGAACTAAAGGAGGGCGAAGCTTTTGAAAAAGTTAGAAAATATGCTGGAGCATCGTTTAAATGAAGATAAAGGCGTGCCTTATCCAGATTTTGAACGCATGTGGGGACGTTTAGAGCAAGAAAACAGTACAATGACTCCCCTACAACTTCGTATGGCCAATGGTAGCGGGAACAGAGGGAGAAACTGGAGTAAAATAGCTGTGGTGGCTTCATTTTCAGTACTTATTGCAGCGGCACCCGTATATGCGGCAGTGCATTATGATTGGGATAATTTGCTCCATGGGAGAGGAGGCGTTCAAGCAGCGCTGGCCCAAAATCTCGGACAACAACTGAACCAGTCGGTGACGCAGGATGGAGTAACTCTGAAGCTACATACAGCGATTGTGGATGAGAATCGGACGGTTATCTTATTCACTTTGGATGTAGGAAAACGCTTGGAAAATGAAAATTGGAATGTTAAAGGAATGACTTTGAAGGGCGCAGATGGGGCAAATGGTCCCAGTGAGTTCAGTTATGTGTTATGGGATGAGAAAAATCAACATTACAACGGATATTTCGAGAGTGATTGGACACCGAAAAAGGATACTGTGAATGTGCAATTAGTTGCAGATAATCTGCAAGCCTTTAGCACACAGGAGTTAGATTTACCGCTGGATATCCAATCGCAGGAGACACAAAAGTTTCCTATTGGACAGGAAGGAATGCGCAGCATAGAGGTGAAACCTTTTACCCAAGGACAAGAAAAAATATTATTCTCTTCAGCGATCATTTTTGATCAGCCAGAAACAAAAGAATGGGCCTTTCCAAATATAGTCGCTTACAAAAACGGAACGCTCATAAATTCGCTGGCTGGAGGTGCTTTCGGTACACCGGGAGAAAAAGGGGAATATACGTCCCAGCAATATTTTAAGGCGGCTGATATTTCCAGCGGAGAAGTGAATTACAAGCTGCAGTACATGAAACAAGAAAAAAAGGTTGAGGGGCCCCTAGCTTTTGATCTTCAATTAAGCAAAAAGCAGATGGAGAGCGGGACCATAAATACCTCATTGAATCTGCCGCTAGAAGAGGGCGAATCTAATTACACGCTGGAGAAAATGGTAGTGACGCCTACTCAAATTCGAATCGCTATTAGAAGTAAAGAGAAAGGCAACAATTTCCCGTATCAAAAGTCTACTCTTGAAGTAGCAGGCAAGACGCTGGAGGGCAATTTCTGGAGATCTCCAGAAGGCGAGCCGGAATTAACAGTGCTTCGTTTTGAGCGGCCAGTTGACCTTGAAATCACAGAAGAGACGCCAATTACCTTTGTTGCTAAATACAAGGTGACTCAGCACGGCAGCTATAAAATTAACAAGGACGAAAAAACACCACTTCTGTTGACGAATATATCTGAAAAGAAACAGACGCTTATCCAGCAGCTTAGCGGATATCCGGTAAAATGGACGTACTATATGCAGGGTGCCGATCTTTATGTAGAGACTGAAAGTGAAGATGCTCGCTTCGGTGGAATTAACCAGACCCATATCGGACTGGGGAAAGAGCGTATTTTAGGTAAACCTCTGACCGTTAATTTCACGGGGGATGGAAACAATAAGGCCATTGATGTTTACAAGGGTTTCAAAGGTACAGAAGCTTCTATTTATATATTCTTCTATACAACTGACGATCCGGATAAAGAAACAAGAGTGCAGCTGCGGCCATAGAAAATCTTTTTTAGGGAGGAACCTTGTGTTCTTCCCTTTTTTTCGTTTACAGTGAATAGATGCTGAGTGGACTCAGCGAGGATTAGTGTAAAGGAGAGAAAAGGATGGAAATCACTCGCTGTGCTTGGGTTAATGAGGATCCTTTATATATCGCATACCATGATGAAGAGTGGGGTAAACCTCTGTATGATGACCGGAAGCTGTTTGAATTACTTATGCTCGAAGGCATGCAGGCAGGGTTAAGCTGGTACACCGTCTTAAAAAAGCGGGCACATTACAGTGAGGTATTTGATGGATTTGATCCGGAAAAGATTGTGCATTATGATGAGCCGAAAATTGCTGAGCTGATGAACGATCCTGGGATTATTAGAAATCGCTTAAAGATTGATTCTATCATTCGTAATGCAAAAGTATATTTGCAAATTAGTGCGGAAACAGGCAGCTTTGCAGATTATCTCTGGAGCTTTGTGGGGGGCGCACCTGCGATTAACCATTGGAAGACACGTGCGGATGTCCCCGCTTCGACGGCTCAGTCTGACGCAATGAGTAAAGCATTAAAAAAGCGAGGTATGAAGTTTGTCGGCTCTACCATATGTTATGCTTTTATGCAGGCATCGGGGATGGTAGATGATCATTCGCTCGATTGCTTTTGCAGGAGCAGCCCGGGCATGGCAGAGCGTTGATCTGTAGTTTGGCGTTACCCCAAGAAGAAATGTTATACTATGAAGCGAATGCTCACAAAACTAAGCCTATGCTTTCGAAGCCAGTTTTGCACGAAGTCAATCAATGAAGCTAACGCTCACAAAACTAAGCCTATGCTTTCGAAGTAAGTTTTGCACGAAGTCAATCAATGAAGCTAACGCTCACAAAACTTTAGGAGGATCACATAAAGATGTTATGGCATGAAGTGACGATACATACAACAGAAGATGCACAAGAAATGATTTCGAATTTTTTATATGAAGCAGGAGCGGGTGGGGTTTCTATTGAAGAATCCGGAACACTCAGTAAAGAGCGGAATACGCGTTACGGTGAATTATACGACCAACCCTTGAATGATATTCCAGAAGGGGAAGCGGTAATCAAAGGTTATTATGCCGATTCCACGGATATGGATGCTGTTATAGAAGAACTGACTCCACGGGTAGCAGAATTGCGTGAGTATGGTATTGATCCGGGCAAATCGCTGATTTCTTGGAAAACCGTAGATGAAGACGAATGGGCGCATGCTTGGAAGCAATATTTTAAACCGCTCAGGGTATCGGAGCGTCTCACGATTAAACCAACTTGGGAGGAATATACGCCTGAGAGCCCAGATGAAGCAATCATTGAGCTGGACCCTGGTATGGCATTTGGTACAGGGACTCACCCTACAACTGCTTTGTGCCTGCGCGCGCTCGAGAAGAATATTAGCGGCGGCGAAGAAGTAATCGATGTTGGTACGGGTTCAGGAATATTGGCTGTAGGTGCGATGCTGCTCGGTGCGAAATCCGTGCTGGCGTTAGATTTGGACCCTGTAGCTGTTGAAAGTGCGCGCGAGAATGTAGCACTGAACAAACTTGAGAAGTTCATTACGGTAAAAGAAAGCGACCTGCTCTCCTTGCTAGGCGGTGAAGGTGTGGCTGACACGGCTGCTGGAGAAATGTGGCCATCCGCTAGACCGGGTCACACTCTTGAGGGAACACCTGCTGAGCAAGTAACAGAGGATAGTCTTGGCGTTACACTCCCAGTGAAGATTGTAGTTGCGAATATTTTGGCAGAAATCATCGTATTGTTTACGGATGATGTGTATCGTGCACTTCAGCCAGGAGGCTTGTATATTACCTCTGGTATTTACAAGGATAAAGAAGGGCTTGTGGCTAACGCACTACAAGAGTCCGGCTTTGAGATTATGGAAGTATCCCGTGAAGAAGATTGGGTGGCATTTACAGCCGGAAAGAGGTAAAAATGGATATATTGCAAAGTATAATACGTGTAGATTTGGATCAGCTTCCTTTTCTGCTCATTACGATTTTAATTGCTTTTACAGTACATGAATTCAGTCATGCTTATTTCGCAAATAAGTTCGGTGACCCTACGGCTAGATTATTAGGACGCATGACGCTTAACCCTGCTGTACACTTCGATTTTTTTGGTATTTTACTGCTGCTGGTTGCTGGTTTCGGGTGGGCGCGTCCGGTTCCTGTAAACCGCGATAACTTTAGCCGCCCCCGTCTGATGGGAGTCATTGTGTCTGCTGCGGGCCCAATCAGTAACCTGTTACTAGGGATTATTGGTGCTTTAATATATGGGGTGCTTGCGGCAACCGGTGTATTAGAGTCGATCTCCAATGATCGCGTTTTAGAGGCTGTGTATCTGTTCTTTGGCACCTTTATTCAATGGAACTTCTTTTTATTCTTGTTCAATCTGATTCCATTGCCTCCGCTGGATGGCTACCGGATTGTGGAGGATATTGCTCCTCGCTCCATTCGGGGCAAATTACAGCAATTTGAGCAATGGGCTGTATTTATCTTTTTATTAATTCTGTTTATTCCAGGGTTACGAACCTATACCATTGATCCTCTTGGCCACTGGGCTAGTGAAATGTCGAGAACATTTGTGCAGCTATTCCTAAGAATGTTTGGCAGCTAAGGTAGGGACTAAAGTCTGGTCAACCCTGCTTAAACATTGTATTATGTAATTTGTTGAAAAATAGGATAGTTAAATTTCGCCTGATCCATAGTTATATTTCTCTAAGAAACGGGTGACGTCTTTATTAAGGCGTCTTTACCGTTTCTTCTTACTGAATTCATGAACAGGATGATGAAGAGATGCAGCGATATTTTGTTACACCGGAGCAGTTTGGTGCAGATAACGTTAGAATTGACGGGGAAGATGCAAGGCATATTGCCAAAGTGATGCGCGGTAAGGCTGGGGACAAGCTTATTGTCAGCGATGGCGTCTCCCGTGAAGCGTTAGTGGAGATTGCTCAGATCGAAATAGGGGAAGTGACAGTGAACATCCTGGAAACTCTGGAGATGACGCATGAACCGCGGATAAAAATCACAGTGGCTCAGAGCTTACCCAAGGCCGATAAGATGGAAACTGTCATTCAAAAGTGTACAGAAATTGGAGCCGTTGGTTTTATTCCTTTTCTGTCGGAGCGCACGATTGTACAATACGATGAACGCAAGGAAAGTAAGCGGCTGGACCGCTGGCGTAAAATTTGTAAAGAAGCTGCTGAGCAGGCACACCGGAACATCGTTCCGGCTGTAGGCTCACCGTTATCCTGGAAGCAGCTGCTACAGACTTTTAGTGAGTATGATGCAATTTATTTCTGTTATGAAAAAGAAGAAGGCTTGCAGCTTCGCAGCAGTGTTGCCCCTTGGTTATCCTCACTTTCACCGCAGGCTGGTGGGAAGGTACTGATTGTGGTAGGTCCTGAAGGGGGCTTTACACCAGAGGAATGCCAAAAGGCAGAAGAAGCTGGTGCGGTTTCCGTAGGACTAGGACGGCGTATTCTGCGCTGTGAGACAGCGGGTATGGTTGCCGCTGCTTGTATTTTATATGAATCGGGAGAAATGGGAGGAGCTTAAGAGATGCCATCCGTAGCATTTTATACTTTAGGTTGTAAAGTGAATTTTTATGACACCGAAGCCATCTGGCAGCTATTCAAAAATGAAGGTTACGAGCAGGTCGATTTCGAGGGACCCGCCGATGTATATCTGATTAATACTTGTACTGTAACTAATACAGGTGACAAAAAAAGCCGTCAAATGATTCGTCGTGCCGTTCGCCGCAATCCGGAGGCTATCGTGGCGGTTACTGGCTGCTATGCGCAGACTTCTCCTGGTGAGATTCTTGATATTCCTGGTGTCGATCTTGTTATTGGTAACCAGGACCGCGATCAGATCATGACGCATGTGAAAAACATTGAAGCCTCACGTCAGCCGGTCAACGCTGTTCGTAATATTATGAAGACACGTGAATTCGAAGAGATGGATGTACCTGGCTTTGCGGATCGGACGCGTGCTTTTATGAAGATTCAGGATGGCTGCAACAACTTCTGCACATTCTGCATCATTCCATGGTCGCGTGGACTTTCCCGCAGCCGTGATCCCAAAAGTATCGTAACCCAGGCACATCAATTAGTAGAAGCAGGGTATAAGGAATTTGTTCTCACGGGTATTCATACCGGCGGTTACGGTGATGATCTTGATAATTACCGTCTAGCCGATTTGCTGTGGGATCTGGATAAGGTGGATGGACTGGAGCGGGTACGTATCAGTTCTATCGAAGCTAGCCAGATCGATGAGAAGCTGCTGGAGGTGCTGAACCGTTCCTCTAAAATGTGCCGTCATCTGCATATCCCGCTGCAAGCCGGACATAATGATGTGCTGAAAGCGATGCGCCGTAAATATACGACAGAAGAATATTACGCCAAAATGCAGCTGATCCGTCAGGCGATGCCGGATGTCGGGATTACTACGGATGTTATCGTTGGATTCCCGGGGGAGACCGATGAAATGTTCCGTGCCGGCTACGACTTCATGAAAGCTATTAATTACTCCGAGATGCACGTATTCCCTTACTCCAAACGGACGGGCACTCCAGCAGCGCGGATGGAGAATCAGATCGACGAAGAAATCAAAAATGTACGCGTGCAGGAATTGATTGATCTTTCGGAAGAAATGCAAATAGCTTATGCTCGCAAATTTGTAGGCCAGACGCTTAGTGTGATTCCGGAAAGAGCCGCCAAAGGTGCTCCGGGCCGCAATATCCAGCATGGATTTAGCGACAACTATTTGCAGGTGTTCTTCGATGGAGAAGATTCACTCCAAGGAGAGCTTTGTCAGGTGAAGATAACGGAAGCTGGCGTGAACGAATGCCGTGGTGAGTTGATCGGGGTTAGTCAGTCTGGGCTTCAGCAGGCTGTCCGTTAAGCAATTGATATCCGTTAAGCAATTGATATTAGTAAAAGACAACAGAGCAGCCATTTTCCCGTTAGCGGGGAAGGGCTGCTCTGTTTTAGTTATTGCTGCCTAGACCACCAATTCATAACAATCTCCTGATGCTTTCGGACCCAGATGGCGTTATTTGCATTTTTTTTGCCTTTTATGCTTAGTTTCGGACTCCAGTGCAGCTATTCCTTAGAAAGTGGTTCATAATAGGTGTTTTTCATGACAATAGCGACTATGGGGTCCGTTAGTGTTCCAAAAGTGGGATAATACTGCGAATAAGGTCAACTGTGTCCGATAGTGACTTCATATGCGTAGAAGTGGATCAAAAAAACATCCGTAGAATCATGATTGAAACAATTCCCGCCAGTACAGTGCCTAGCAAGCTCCGGGTTTTTATCGCAACCAAAAAAGTAGGCAATGCCGCAAAAAGCTCAATGTTATTAGCTAAAGACGAAAATTCTCCATCATTCAAAAATATCTCCTGACCTATTAATGCCGCCATAACAGAGATAGGAACATAATTTAACCAGCGCATTCCCCATTTTGGCAATTCAAACCGGCTAAGGATCATAAGCGGAACCACCCTGGGAATAAAGGTCACAAAAGCTGCTCCTAGAATGATCAGAAATACATCCCATCTCACTTCCATTTTTCAAACACCATCCCTATCGTTGACGCAATAACTGTAGCGATAATCACTCCAACACTACTGGAGAATAGGAAAGAGCTTCCTACTGCTATGATTACGGCAAGGATTGCGACAACCAAATCTAGTTTGATTTTATTACGGTCAATCATGGAAATTACAAGAATGCCAATAAACATCGCAGGTAAGGCAAACTGCAAACCGAATTGATCAGGGTCTGAGATCCACTGGGCTAAAAAAGCTCCCGCTACATTCGCAAGAAACCAATTTAAATATGCTGTGAGATTTAGACCGTGCATCCATTTTTCACTGATTTGCTGCTTATTCAAAGCTTGATTGATGGCAACTCCAAAGGTCTCATCAGTCAATAAAGAACCAACCAGCACATTTCTCAGTGGGGAAAGATGGCGGAAATAAGGAGAAAGAGCTGCACTAAGCAAAATATGGCGAAGATTCACGATAAATATCGTAATGATAATGGCCGCAGGCGAGCTGCTAACGGCTATCATTCCAGCAGCTATAAACTGAGCTGAGCCCGCGTAAAGAATCAAGCTGATTAAGGCAATCTCAGCAATGCTGAGTCCGGCTGTCTTTTGAACAACGCCTGCTGCAAGTCCGATGCTTAAGTAGCCTAGTAGTGTGGGAATACAATCTTTTACCCCTTTAAGGAAGCTATCTTCCTGTTTAGGAGACGGGATTGCTTCTAGTTGGACGTTCTCTGCACTCATCGTAGCCCCCTTGTTTCAAGAAAGAATTTAGTAGTTAGCATATTACTTCCTAATATTTTGATCAACCTTTACCGTATTATCTAGTCTGAAAGTCCCGAATTTCGCTTTATAGAGCCAGGGGGTAAACACTTAGGGTACAATTGTCGATATAAGTAAAAGAGTGTGGGGATAAACCACCGAACGACATTATAGCCTAAGGGAGAGAACAAATGACTGTGTACAGGAAAATGACGAAAATGCTCCTCATCATGATATTGTTAGCTACTGCGGTTTTTCCGGTAAGTGTCTTTGCAGCGACCGGCGATATCAACTCGATTGAATTCGAAAGCTCAGCTAAAGTAGAGCTTACGGTTGGACAAACGCCAAAGCAACTTAAGGTATATGCGAATGTGGAAGGGTCCTCATCTAAAAGAGATGTGACAGGTGCAGTGGTATGGAATTCTTCTAACACAAACGCTGTAAAGGTAGTAAATGGCCTGCTGACTCCGATAGACAGTGGAAAAGCTATTATTACAGCGACTTATAATCATGCACTTGCTACCATTGAAGTTGAGGTAGCACATCCTGTTAAAGAACTGAAGCTCGAATATAGTTCTGAAGGGAACTACAAATTGGGTGATGATGAGGATAAACTGCTGGTCAAAGCCAATGCGATTGGTGGAGAAACAGCGACTTCTGCTAAGGATGTAACGGCTGATACTACTTGGAGCAGCTCCAACACAAGCGTATTGACCATTGCAGAAGGTAAGATCACTTTGGCTGGTGAAGGTACAGCAACGATCACTGCCAAATACAAGACCTTAACAGCAACCTTTAAGGCTGTAGTGAAATTGCCTTATTCTGAAATTGAGCTTAAACATGACGACAAAATCGTTAAAGAACTAGAGATGCTAGTTGGAGATGCACCTTTGAAATTGGTTGCAGAGACTAAAGAAACTACAAAATCCAGCGCAAATGATATTTCAGCGAAAGCGGAATGGTCCTCTTCTAGTGCTAGTGTAGCTACAGTAGACAAAGGCGAGATCAAAGTGTTGTCTGCTGGTAAAGCTGTAATTACAGTATCCTATCTGGGGATTACACAAACTGTAGACGTATATGTACGTGCTCCTTATGAAGCGCTACTACTTACTCCTACAGGAGATCAATTCCTGTTTATGGGTGAAACCCTGAACGTTAAGGCTGAGGTTCGCGATGCTGCGAATTCTACTCCGAATATTTCAGGCAGCGCAGTATGGACTTCGGATAACCAATTGGCGGCAACCGTTACGCCTGGTAGCGATACCGCGGCAGTGACTGCTAAAGCAGTGGGAACTTCGGTTATTAAAGCAGAGTACAGAGGAATTAATAAAAGCTTTAAGCTGACAGTTTATCCTACGATTACAGAACTGGAAGCCGACAAGACGGAACTGGAGCTTTACACAGATGACACCGTAAGCCTTCCAAAAGTAAACGGTACAAAGCTTGACGGAACAAAGCTAGATCTTAGCAGTGATATCGAGTGGACCTCTGCGGATGATGAGATTGCCACCATTAAAGACGGTAAAATTGTAGCTGAATCGGCAGGTATTGTGAAGGTTATCGGTAAAATAAAATCAGAAAACCCAACGACTTCAAAAACAGCTGTAAGAGAAAAAAGTGTTGAAGTAAAGGTTACAGTGAAAGATAAAGTCCTTGTCTTGCTTGGACCAGAAGAAAATCTGGTGATTGTTACTGGTGAAGAGAAGGCTGTTCCTGAAGTGAAAGCTGTGATGGAAAACGGCAGTGAACTTGATGCTACTGGAACTATGGAATGGGAGCTTACCGGTACGAATGCAATTATCAAGACAACAACTTCCGGTAAGGTAATCAAAGGACTGGTGAAGGGTTCTGCTACTTTAAAGGGAACTTACGCCAATAAAACCATCAGTATCCCAGTTACCATTGAACAAAAGGTTACTAAGCTTGTTGTAGAACCTACTGCTATCGAAATGAACATTAAAGGCTCTAAAGCGATAAAGGTAACGGCTTATTATTCTAATGGTAAAACGGGGAATGTCTCCAGCAGTATGAATTGGCAGTCCTCGAATGAGGCGGTTGCTACGGTTAAAGCTACATCCGTTAAAGCAGTAACAGAAGGTACTGCTACGCTGACAGGATCTTACCAAGGGATTGCTGCTAGTGTCAAAATTACTGTAGTTCCTAAACTGACAAAGCTAACCGTTAATGAAAGCAGACTGAAAATGGCTCCGGGAGCCGTTCAGAATGTAGTCGTGACTGCACAGTATGATACTGGTAAGACTGCTGTTGTTACTGGAAGTGCGGTATGGACCAGCTCCAAGCCTTCTGTAGCGAGAGTATCTGCTAGCGGTCAGATTGTAGCTGTGAGTAAAGGAACGACATCCATTAAAGGAAGGCTAGGCGGCAAGACAGTTACGGTATCAGTGACAGTGAAGTAATAGAAAATAGGATCTGAATAATCAACTATGAATCTGCAAAGCCAACATTATGTTGCTTTGCAGATTTTTTTATTTGGATTCTATAGTAATTCCGACTATTCCGATGTATAATCACATAAAACATAATAGATGCGTTGGGGGAGATGAGAACATGGCAAAACAAAAGGTGTTGTCGATCAAGACGATTGTAGCGATTGGTATTGGTTCTGCTTTATTCGTTATATTGGGGAGATTCGGCTCGATTCCTTCGGGTATTCCAAACACTAACATCGAGACTACATACGCATTACTGGCATTGTTCTCCCTATTGTACGGTCCGTTTGCCGGATTATTTATAGGCCTGATCGGGCATACCCTGAAGGATACGATATCTTATGGATCGCCATGGTTCAGTTGGGTCATATCATCTGGCATTGTAGGGCTGGTTATTGGCTTGTTAGTAGCTAGAATCGCTATTCATGACGGGGAATTCGGACGAAAGGAAATAATACGCTTTAATCTGGCTCAGATTGCAGCGAATGCTGTAGCATGGTTCCTTGTAGCCCCGGTGTTGGATATTCTGATCTATGCAGAACCCGTAAATAAAGTATTTACGCAAGGACTGACCGCAGGTGCATTAAATATAGCTTCGGTGGCAGTGATCGGATCTTTACTAGCCATTGCGTATGCTAAGACAAGAACAAAACAGGGCAGCTTAACTAGAGAAGCTTGAGTGGAATACAAATCCAAGCTAAAAAAGCCGGTGGAAATCACCGGCTTTTTTCTCTTCACATTAACCCAGAGGAAGGTCTCGGATGAAAAAAGTAATGATTGAATTTAAGGATTTCAGATTTCAATATCGGGCGCAGCAGGAACCCACACTGCAGGGGATCAACTTAACGATTATTGAAGGGGAAAAGGTGCTTATCGTGGGGCCTTCAGGTTCTGGGAAAAGTACACTTGCTCATTGTATTAATGGTCTCATTCCTTTTGCTTACAGTGGGGAAATATCAGGTTCATTACGGATTATGGGCCAGGAGCAGAAGGATCTGAGTATTGCAGAGCTGTCCAATCAGGTGGGTACCGTATTGCAGGACCCGGATGGACAATTTGTAGGATTAACGGTTGGTGAGGATATCGCCTTCAGTCTAGAGAACCATGTGGTTCAGCAGACAGAAATGAAGAGTAAAGTGGCGGCTGCCGCAAGAGCGGTGGATATCCATGAATTTCTGGCTTCTTCTCCTCAGGAGTTATCGGGTGGACAAAAGCAAAAAACGACCTTGGCAGGTGTTCTGGTAGGTGATGTGGACATCCTGCTCTTTGATGAACCGCTGGCAAGCTTAGATCCTTATACCGGTATAAAAGCGATTGAGCTTATTGATCGAGTGCATAAAGAGACAGGTAAAACCGTTATTATGATCGAGCATCGTCTTGAAGAGGTGCTGCATCGGGCAGTGGATCGTATTATTGTGATCCATGAAGGACGTATTGTGTCGGATATGCCGGCTGCAGAACTGTTGAGCACAACCCTACTTTCAGAAGTTGGCATTCGGGAACCTCTCTATTTAACGGCTTTAAAGTATGCCGGATGTTCGATTACAGCAAATATGAATCCGCAGCATGTGAACGATATAGAGTTGGAGGCGTGTTCTAATAAACTAAAGATCTGGTATGAGTGCAATCAGTCACGCCAGGATAAGCTGGATAGCCCACCCATCCTTGAGCTTAGCGATATTTCTTTTGGATACGAAAAAAATCAGCAGGTGCTAGATAAGCTCAATCTCTGTGTTCATAAAGGAGAGATGGTCTGTATAGCGGGGCGAAATGGAGCTGGAAAATCTACAGTTTCCAAGCTTATTTGTGGCTTCTATAAACCTACTTCCGGATCGATACGGATGCATGGGCGCGATATTGCTCAGGACACGATTAAGGAGCGGGCAGAGCGGATCGGTTTTGTCATGCAAAATCCCAATCATATGATTTCTAAGACACTTTTATATGACGAGGTCGCTCTAGGACTTAGACTCCGAGGTTGCTCTGAGGAGCTAGTTCGTGAACGTGTCTATCAACTCTTGAAGGTGTGCGGACTTTATGTTTTTCGCAGCTGGCCTATCTCGGCGCTTAGTTATGGCCAGAAGAAACGGGTCACGATTGCCGCCATTCTGGTACTGGAGCCGGAAGTGATCATTTTGGATGAGCCGACTGCTGCTCAGGATTACAGGCATTATAACGAAATGATGGAATTTCTCTTGATGCTGCGGGGGCAGGGGATGACGGTCATTATGATCACGCATGATATGCACTTGATGCTGGAATATGCCGATAGAGCTATAGTGTTAGCTGATGGCGTGAAGCTTGCGGATGATAGCCCTGAGAGAATATTAACGAATACTGATGTGGTAAAAAAAGCGAACTTGAAAGAAACCTCGCTTTTTGCCCTAGCTGTAAAAGCTGAACTGAAACAACCTGAGGAGTTCGTTAGAAGGTTCATTGCGTATGATAGGAGGAGCCGAGGCGGATGAAGGCCAAAATGTTAACATTTACGAAGCAGGATTCACCTATTCACCGTCTTACCGGCGCTACTAAGTTGATTTTATTTGTAGTGTGGTCTGTGACGGGGATGATTACATATGATACAAGATGTCTAATTGTGATGCTGTTATTTAGTTTGCTTGCCTTTAGAATTTCCAAAGTCCAATTTCAGGATTATGCTTTCGTATTATATTTCATCTTGATTTTCTTTTTGCTTAATCATATAGCTATCTTTATCTTTTCTCCTTTGGAGGGCGTACGTGTTTACGGTACACGTCATGATATTATGCACATTGCAGGCCGGTATACGTTAACTTGGGAGCAGCTATTCTATCAATTCAATATTGCCCTCAAATATGCAGTGGTCATTCCAATGGCACTATTGTTTCTTCTAACGACCCATCCCAGTGAATTTGCAGCATCCTTAAACAGAGTTGGAGTGAACTATAAAATTGCATATTCTGTATCGCTGGCTCTGCGGTACATTCCGGATATTCAACGAGATTATGAGAATATATCGTTTTCTGCTCAAGCAAGGGGAATAGATCTTTCCAGAAAAGAAAGGCTGCCTAAGCGGCTAAAAAATATCATTTCGATTCTGATGCCCCTAATTTTGACTAGTATCGAGCGAATTGAAAATATCAGTACCGCTATGGAGCTGCGCGGCTTTGGCACTGAGACAAAACGAACTTGGTATAGCAGTCGCCCGTTCACGAGAGACGATTATTTTGCATTGGCTTTGTTTGCGCTGATTGGAATTTTCTCGACGGTGATCACTTTTTACGACGGTTCGCGGTTTTATAATATTTTCGATTGAAGTATAATAGTACAGTTGTGGAAAGCTGGGGTATAAAAAAACGGTACCTTTAAGCTAAGACTGAAGACGTTTTTCCAGTTTTGTCCATATAGGCAGGTAACATAATGGCAGTGCTAGAAGTGAGCAGACTACGTTGAAAATGGTCTGGGCGTGGGCGATTTGTGAAGCAGGGCCTCCACCAATCCATGCTGCACTTGCTTGTAGCAGCCCGATCATGGGCAAGAATAGTAGTGCACCGCCTACATTAAGCGCAACATGGGACCAAGCGACGAAGACGCCGGATGGCGTGCCGCCGATGGAAGCGATGACCGCTGTGACACAGGTGCCTACGTTGGCGCCTAGCACTATGGCTATACCTAGCTCAGGCGGCATGGCACCCGAGGCGGCAATGCTCATAGCCATAGCTATGACAGCAGCGCTGCTATGGAGCAGGGCTGTTAGGCACGCTCCAGCGGCGAGCCCCCATAGGGCACTTGTAGCGGCATGGTTTAGGAACCAGAGGAATAAGCCACTTTCCTGAAGTATTCCGCCGATAGACTGCATGACAGCGATCCCCCATAGGACGAGGGCGAAGCCTGATACAGCCAGACTGATAAATTGCAGTGGCGGGGATATTTTGTGGCAGAGCTCTGCCACTCGCGATGTAGGCGGCAGTTCGCCTGCAATAACTGCCGCTGCCCACAGACTGAGCGAGGCTGCCAGCAAGGGCGTGGCCATGGTATTGATCTGAAGTCCGATCAATTCTGTAGTTAATGTGGTGCCGATGTTGCTGCCCAAGATAATGCCAAGTGTGCGGGCATAGGTGAGCAGGCCGGCATTGACCATGCCGATAGTCAACACCGTTACAGCAGTACTGCTCTGGAGTAAGGCGGACAACAGGCTGCTGGCAATCATTCCTTTAATAGGTGTTGAGGTAGCTCTATTTAGGCTTGTAGTTAATAGAGGGCCTGCTAGCTTGGACAACGCCGTTTCCATCAGCTTCATGCCGGCTAGAAAGATAACAAGACCATATATGATAGGGAACAGCAAATCACTGAACATAGGGCATACTCCTTTGGACGAGGGTTGTACACCAATATATGAATGTATTGCATGGGACATGTATAAAAACATTTTTAGAAAAACAGGGAGTTGAAGTCATTGCCATCGGTTATTTTAGAACGCAATCGCAAAAAAAGACTGGAACAGGGCCATCCATGGGTCTATGCAGGTGAAGTCGCATCGGTAGAAGGAAATCCGGAAGCGGGGGGATTAGTAGATGTCCTTAATCATCAGGGGCGATTTTTGGCCGTGGGATATTACAATCCAGCGTCACAGATTCGGGTAAGAATTGTATCACAGGGACCCCTTGCGATCATGGATACAGCCTTTTTTGCAGAACGTTTTGCGAATTGTCTGCAACACAGAAATCGGTTCCTTCCGGGTGCGGATGCTTATCGCTTGGTTTATGGTGAAGCGGACTTTTTGCCGGGGCTTATTGTAGATCGATTCGGAGATATTTTGGTTGTGCAGCTGCTTACGCTCGGAATGGACAAGCGGCGTGCAGAAATCGTCGAAGCATTGGTGCAGGTTATGGCACCGCGCGGAATCTATGAGCGCAGTGATGTTAGTGTGCGCGAGCTTGAAGGTATGGAGCAGACAACGGGTTTGCTGTATGGGGAGTGTCCACGGCATGTAACTGTGAGTGAGAATGGCCTGAAGCTGGTCGTTGATATTGAAGAAGGCCAGAAGACTGGCTACTTCTTTGACCAACGTGAGAATAGAGCTTCTATTGCTCCGCTCATGAAAGGCTGGGGGGGACGAAGCGGCATTACGCTGCAGGAAATCGAAACTGAGGAGGGTTCGCTACAGACCTTGCCAGTTAATAAGAGCGGTAAACATGTAACGTTCCCTTATTGGGACGGTGCGACAGTGCTGGAATGCTTCTCACATACGGGCAGCTTCACGCTGCATGCCTGCAAGTATGGCGCGAAAAAAGTAACCTGCCTCGATGTTTCAGCGCATGCCATTGAGAGTGCCAAAGTGAATGTGGAGCTGAACGGCTTTAGCGATCGTGTTGAATTCGTAGTGGATGATGCTTTTGCATATTTACGGAATCAGGTTAAAGGACTAGAGGAACGTTCTGAACGGGCGACAGTTGCAAGTGGAACAGAGACGGCAGCAGCTGCTACAAATCCTAAATCCGGAGGCAAAACAGCCAAAACCGACACATCCAAGCCGATGACGGCAGGTGGAGGAAGAACTTGGGATGTAGTCATCCTGGACCCTCCGGCGTTTGCCAAAACCAAAAGTGCAGTAGCTGGCGCTTGCCGTGGTTACAAGGATATCAATCTGCACGGGATGAAGCTGGTGAACGAAGGCGGCTATTTGGTTACCGCAAGCTGTTCTTACCATATGCAGCCAGATCTGTTCCTCGAAACGATTGCCGATGCAGCTAAAGATGCTGGCAAGGTGTTGAGACTTGTGGAATGGCGGGCCGCAGGCAAAGACCACCCACAAATACTTGGCGTTAATGAAGGACACTATCTGAAGTTTGCGATTTTTGAAGTGCGGAGTAAAAAATAAGCCTGAAGGTCAAAAAGGTTTACAGTGCCAAGTAACAAATAGGATAAAAGGGCTGGACGTAGGGTGGCCGTGAGTCGACTGTAAGGCAAGTAGTTGCCAACGGACTCAGATGACTCTATTTAGCGTAAACAGCCTATTATTGAATTCTTACGGACCCCAAAGGCGCTATTGCTCTTAAAACACCCGTAATGCAACACATTTTCGAAGAATAGCATCAATGGGGTCCGAAAAGTTGCCAAAACATCACTGAATCCACGAATAACGGCTCCTGGGTCCGTAAGTAATTAATGAAACAAGCCTAGCCGAAAATGTGCAATTTGAACGCCGAATGCCGAATGCCGAATGACGAACGCTGAACGCTGAACGCTGAGCACTGAACGCCGAACAGTCTAACATTGACCATATGCTCTGACATTGGCAGCTCCTATCTAACGTTGCACATCTGGCATTAAAAACAAACTAAACACTCTAAAAAGCAAGCCGCCAAAATCCGGAGGTTTGCTTTTTTTTATTTGTACTCGTAGCTGTTATCCTTTGTAAAACATTAGAAAATACTAGCAAACACATGTTCCGATTAGTGTGGTTATGATATACTGAAGGGACGAGGAATCACTGAACTTTTTTAATTGGAGTGTAATCAATAGGTGGATATTTCACCTTGTAATTTATATATTTTCTCCGCTACGGAAGGAGTCTATCATTTATGTCGGTAACCTTTTTACTAGGCCGCTCGGGCAGTGGCAAGACAACAAAAATATGGGAATCTATCTCTTCTTCCTTAGAGAAGGAACCGCTTGGTGCGCCGATTATTATTCTTGTGCCAGAGCAAGGTTCTTTTGGAGCAGAACGGGGGCTTTTGACCGTAGGGAATGTGAAGGGAAGCCTTCGGGCGCAGACACTGAGTTTTTCGCGGCTTGCCTATCGTGTGAAGCAGGAAACTGGTGGCAGTGCAAGTCTGCCAATCAGTGATGAAGGTAAGAAAATGTTAATTTACAAAATCATCAGTCGTCGCAAAGAGGAACTGAAATTGTTCGGTGCCTCAGCAGACAGACCGGGTTTTGTGGAACGTCTGAACCAACTGCACACGGAGATGAAGCGTTGCTGTTTGGGTTCCACTGATTTAGAAGAGCAGTTGTCCGCTATGCGAGGAGCTATTGCAAGAAGTCCTATTCTTGAGGGTAAGCTGGATGATTTGCAGCTGGTATTCAGCGATTTAGAGAAGGAAATGTCACGTCTCTATATCGATGAAGAGGATCGTTTAGCAGAACTGGCTGAGCATATTCCTGATTCCTCCTATATTCGCGGGGCGGAGATTTGGGTAGATGGATTCCATGGATTTACTCCGCAGGAATTCGTAGTGCTTCGAGAATTGATGCAGCAAGCTTCGCAGCTGACCGTTTCGCTTACAATTGATCGTCCTTACCCATATGGAGATCAGTTGAATGAGCTTGAATTGTTTCACCCCACTGCGGTTACTTACATTAAACTGCGTGGAATAGCTGAAGAGCTGGGCATTGATGTGTGGGACGAGCTGCTGGAGCCAACGGTTCTTCCACGTTTTGAAGAAAGTCCAGTACTTGCTCACCTTGAACGGGGATATGATCGCCGGAAGGCCTGGATAGGTGCGGATGAACTGGCAAGAGAGGCTATATCCATAGGCGCCGCAGTTTCGCACAGAGCAGAGGTTGAGGGAGCACTGCGCGAAATGACTAGACTGGCGCGTGATGAAGGTGCAAAATATGGCGAAATGGCTGTATTGATGCGCAATATTGGCGATTACGAGCAGCTGATCCAACCGTTGTTCCAAGATTACGGAGTGCCATTTTTTCTGGACCAGAAGGTAAATGAGCTGCATCATCCGCTAGTGGAATTTATACGTTCCGCGCTGGATGTAGTGCGTCGTCGCTGGCGTTACGAGGATGTATTCCGTTGCGTAAAGACGGAGCTTTTGCTTCCGCTAGACGGTAGTATTACACGTGAGGATATGGATGCTTTAGAAAACTATGTGCTGGCTTGTGGGATTCAAGGGTATCGCTGGACGGATGGCCGCTCATGGAAAGGTATTCCTAGCTTGTCGCTGGAAGGCGGCAGACAGATGGATGATGAACTGCTTGCTACTATGGAACGATGCCGTGCTAGTATAACAGGTCCATTATTTGCTTTTGAGAAACGAATCCAGAAAAGCCGAAGCGGCCTTGAACTATGTACGGCAATGTACAAGCTGCTTGAAGAGACGGATGTTGCACAAAAGCTGGAGAAACTCAGTGTTAAGTCTATGGAGAAGGGCCAACCCGAGAAGGCTAGGGAACATAGCCAGTTGTGGGGTGCGGTACTTGATCTGCTAGATCAGATAGTAGAAATGATGGGCAATGAAAGACTTGAGTTTGAAGTGTTCACCGGAGTTCTAGAGACAGGACTTGCTGAGCTTAAAATGGGACTAGTTCCGCCCGCACTGGATCAAGTATTGGTCGGCAATATGGATCGGACTCGCCCAACAGGGGTTAAATACGCTTTTTTGCTTGGATTTAATGAAGGTGTTGTGCCTGCGCAGTTTAAGGAAGATGGAATTCTCTCGGAAGGTGAACGCTCCGTACTAGAGAATGCTGGAATGGAGCTTGCTCCCGGCGCTTCTCGTAAACTGCTGGACGAGCGGTTTCTGATCTATAATGCGCTAACGACAGGAAGTCAAAAGCTCTGGATTAGCTACGCTACAGCGGATGATGAGGGCAAAGCTCTCCTTCCCTCTGAGGTTATCCGGCATTTGCATAGAATGTTCCCAAGGGTTCAAGAGCATAGTTTGTCAGCACTTCCCCCTGCGGGACTACCGGCAGAAGTCGGAAATCCTATTCATCTCGGTTTCATTGGTCAACCAGAACAGAGTCTTCGCGCATTGATTATGCAGCTGCGGCAGTGGCGCCAGGGGACAGAAATTCCGGAGCTATGGTGGGATGTGTATAACTGGTTTACTAAGAACGAAAATCGTAAATTTCAACTGGAACGTTTGCTAAGCTCACTGTTCTATCGTAATGAGGGAACGAAGCTAAAGCGTGGCACAAGCCTCAGATTGTATGGTGGCTCAACACTGCGGGGCAGTGTGTCCCGGATGGAGAAATTTGTTGCGTGCTCATTTTCCCATTTTGCGTCCTACGGACTAAGACTGAAGGAGCGTCAGCTATATAAGCTGCAAGCACCTGATATTGGACAGCTGTTCCATGCTGCGTTAAGTGATATGGCGATAAGACTGAAACAAGAGGGACGGGGCTGGGGCAGCTTGTCTCCGGATGAATGTCGGCGTGAGGCCAGTGAGACAGTAGAGCGGCTATCTCCGATGTTGCAGGGTGAAATCCTAATGAGCTCCAAACGTTACGGGTACATCTCCCGTAAACTTAAGAATATTGTTGGACGTGCTTCTGTGATTCTGGGCGAGCACGCCCGCCGGGGCAGCTTTGAGCCAGTAGGGCTGGAGCTGGACTTTGGACCGGATAAGGAGTTGCCGCCTTTAAGGATTACGCTGCCAAATGGCTGCGTGATGGAGGTTGTTGGCCGGATTGACCGTGTAGATATGGCCCGTGGAGAGAACGGAATTCTTCTGCGGGTAATTGATTATAAATCGAGCCAAAAGGATCTCAAGCTGCATGAGGTGTATTATGGATTATCGCTGCAAATGCTGACTTATTTGGATGTGCTGCTAACATATTCGGAGCAATGGCTGGGGCAGCCGGCACTTCCAGCCGGCACACTTTATTTCCATGTGCATGATCCGTTGTTGACCTCATCCAATGGGATGAACAAGGAACAGGCTGAGCAAGAGCTGTTGAAACGCTTCAAGATGAAAGGACTGCTTACAGCAGATCGTGAGGTTGTCTCCCTGATGGATACCACTTTAGACAAAGGGTATTCTTCTATCGTGCCTGTAGCAGTAAAAGCTGACGGCAGCTTTTATAGCAGTGCTTCAGTAGCTACACCAGAGCAGTGGGGTCATCTATTATCCTCCGTTAGAGGGACAATTTCGGATATCGGGACACGGATTACAGAAGGTGATGTGGCGATTGAGCCGTACCGAATTGGGCAGGAGACCGCCTGCACATTCTGTTCCTTTAGACCTGTCTGCCAGTTCGATGAAGCTGTGGAAGGCAACAGCTATAACAATCTGGGTAAGCCAGGGAAGGACGTTATATGGGATCTGCTGTCCCGCAAAGGAGGAACTACACCTTGAGTATGAAGGCTGAAATAGAAGCGAAACCGGAAGGAAGTATATGGAGTGATGACCAGTGGCGCGCCATTGCGGAGAGCGGTGATGACATCCTCGTTGCTGCGGCAGCAGGTTCCGGTAAGACGGCGGTGCTGGTAGAACGGATTATTCGAAAAATCAGTAAGGAAGAGAACGGCTTCAGTGTAGACAGGCTATTAGTAGCTACGTTTACCAAAGCTGCGGCTGCCGAAATGCGGCAGCGGATCAGGGAAGCCCTTGATCGGGAGCTGGAGGAGAATGGGGAGAACGTCTATTTGCGCCGTCAGCTATCCCTGCTGGGCAAAGCTTCGATTACAACGTTGCACTCCTTCTGTCTGGAAGTGATCCGGCGTTATTATCAAATGATTCCGATTGATCCGGGTTTCCGCATATTAAATGAGCATGAAGCGGAGATGATGCGGCAGGAGCTGCTCGAAGAGTTGCTGGAGGAAAAGTACGGTGAAGCAGGTGCGGATGGCGAGGATAGTATATTTGTGCAGCTCGCTGATTGGTTCAGTGGTGAACGCAGTGATGATGCAGTGCATGCGCTCATACAGCGATTGCATGATTATGCCCGCAGCCATCCTTGGCCTGCGCAATGGCTCCGTGATACTGCAGCTGATTTCTCATTGCCAGACACCGAAAGTCTGGGTGGAACGCCATGGGTGCTGAGCATTCTTGAAGAAGCGAAGCTGACACTTGCGGGCGCAGCCAGTCAGCTGATTCAAGGCCGGGAGATTGCACTGCAGCCGGGCGGTCCGGCACCCTATGCTGAGAATTTAACCGCTGATCTTGAGATGGTAAATGCACTGCAGGATGCCGTAAACGAACGACCTTGGGCAGAATTATATGATATTTTCATGGAAGTATATTTTGGGAAATTAAAGGCTTGTAAGAAGGATTCGACAGATCCTGGACTGCAGGAAATGGTGAAGGAACTGCGCGACAGTGTGAAGAAGAGTATTTTAGATCTTCAGAAAGCATTGTTTGGCCGTCCGCCTGAGGTTTTTTTGAAAGAGCTGAACGAAGCGGCTCCACTGATGGCAGAGCTTGCAGAGACAGTGATAGCATTCGGTGAACGTTATAGAATTGAAAAAGCCGGAAGAGGTCTAGTCGACTTCAGTGATTTGGAGCATTATTGTCTGCAAATTCTACGCCATCCGGACTCTACGCCCGGTCATTCCCTGCCTTCTGATGCAGCTATGGAGTACCGTGCTCAATTCGATGAGGTTCTGCTGGATGAGTATCAGGATACGAATAGCGTGCAAGAGGAGATTGTGCGGCTAATATCCCGTGAAACACCCGGTAACCGGTTTATGGTCGGAGATATGAAGCAAAGTATCTATCGATTCCGTCTGGCGGAGCCGGGGCTATTCCTGGATAAATACCGCAGCTTTGGCTCACACCAAATCGATGATCTATCTGAAATTACTAATGAATCATCTAGCGGTAATGAATCATCTAGCGGTTCGGTCATCGATCTGGCCCGTAATTTTCGCAGTCGCATGGAGGTTGTAAATGCCGTGAATATGATCTTCCGGCAGATTATGAATGAGACGGTAGCGGAGATTAATTATGATGAACGCGCTGAGCTTGTTTACGGAGCGAATTTCCCAGGTGCAGCAGAGAAGGGTCCTGATACCTTTTTTGCACCGGAGTTATTATTGATTGATCGTGGTTCGGCAGCAGGGAAGTCAGAAGAGACCTCTGAAGACGGTGAGGCGCCACTTCAGGAGAGTGAAGCCATTGAGAGCGAGACGGCGCAGCTGGAAGCGCGGGCAATTGCCCGGCGTATTTCACAAATGACGGGGATGACCGGTGGATCGCCACTGCTTATCTACGATAAAGGACTCAAGATTATGCGTCCGGTTATTTACGGTGATATCGTGATCCTGCTTCGCTCGGCAAGAATCTGGACCCCTCTAATCATCGAAGAGCTTCGGATGGAAGGAATCCCTGCTTATGGTGATCTGAATAAAGGTTATTTTGAAGCTACAGAAGTGGAAATTGCACTTTCCCTCTTAAAAATAGTTGATAATCCTCAGCAGGACATTCCGCTGGCTGGCGTACTTCGTTCACCTGTGGTCGGATTAACGGAAGAAGAATTGGCTACGGTGCGTATGTGTAGTCAGGGTCCTTTTTTTCAAGCAGTACAGATGGCGGTGGATATGCAAGATGCAAAAGAGGCTGAAGAAGAGTATGACCTCTTCTCGGCTCATGTGATTGAATCCGCAAGCACCGTCGAAAATAATGTTTTACCTGATAAAGATCTGCCGCAGATCAGTCCAGAACTGAAGCGCAAGCTTAAACATTTCCTAGAACAGCTGGAAAGCTGGAGAAATGCGGCTAGACAAGGTAGTCTCAGTGAGCTGATCTGGCGTATCTATGGGGAGAGCGGCTATCTGGAATGGGTTGGAGGACTGCCTGGAGGCTCGCAGCGCCAGAACAATCTTAAAGCTTTGTATGATCGGGCTGTGCAATTTGAGAATGATACCGCAGCACGCGGATTGTTCCGTTTTCTGGTGTTCATTTCACGGCTTCGTGAGAATGGCGGAGATCTGGGTGTAGCTGGCGGTGGCGGTGAAGAAGGCAATGGCGTCAGAATCATGACCATCCATAAATCCAAAGGTCTGGAGTTCCCTGTTGTTTTTGTAGCCGGGATGGCAAAACAGTTCAATCGACAAGATTTGCATTCGCCATTTCTTATGCACAAAGAGCTTGGCTTTGGGCCACGTTTTGTGGAACGGGAAACGCGAGTTAGTTACCCAACACTTCCTTATCTGGCTATTAACCGGCGTACACGGCTTGAGTTATTAGCTGAGGAAATGCGTGTATTATATGTGGCGTTAACTCGTCCGAGAGATAAAATGATTCTAGTGGGCACCGTAAGAGATTTGCCACGCAAAATCGCTAGCTGGAGCAGCGTACAGAACCGGGATGAGCTGCTGCTTGCAGACCATCTGCTGGCCCGAGGGCGCAGCTATTTGGATTGGGTTGGACCGGCATTGATCCGGCACCCTGCTGCGGCGATTCTTCGTAAGCTGGGCGGTTCAGAAGGTACCGTCTCCACGGTGCTGCACAACGATGTCTCCAACTGGAGCATCAGTGTGCAAAATGCTTCCGAACTTAATTCTGGGGCGTTCCTGCCAACGGATCAGACTGAAGATAAGGTAGAGGAACGGCAAGCTGTACTCGAAGCACTGCATAAGGGTGAATCTGTAAATATATATGAAACAGAGACTAGCGATGAAATTGCTAGAAGACTGGAATGGAATTATCCGTATGCGGCAGCCTCAGGTATTCCGGCTAAAACTTCTGTTACGGAGTTAAAAGCGTTGTTGTCATTACAGGAGCAGCCCTCTTTTGATCTGCTGGAAGAAGGCAATTCTACAACCTCAATAGAAAACGATAAACGTCCAAGTGTTGCAGGTGCGGACAGTCTTCATTTGCGGCGTCCGAAATTTATGGAAAAACGCAGTCTGACCCCAGCGGAACGCGGGACAGCATACCATACAGTCATGCAGCATATTCCGCTGGAGGGTTCAGTTGATCCTATGGTTGTGGAAGAAACCTTAGCCCGACTTCAGAGAGTGGCTATTCTAACTGCTGAGCAGGTGGAGGCTGTAGCTCCCGATCAGATAGAAGCTTTTTATAATAATGAACTTGGACGTAGATTAATAGCTTCTTCTTGGAAGCTTAGAGAAATGCCATTCAGTTATATGGTTCCCGCAGGTGAGGCTTATCGAGGGCTCGATTATATGAATGAAGCCGTCTCGGAGCTTACCCCTGAGAACAATAAGGAAGGCTTTAGTGAGGCTGTGCTAATTCAAGGGGTCATTGACTGCCTGTTCCGAGAAGAGGACCGGATTATTCTGCTAGACTATAAGACGGACTCTGTATTAGAACATCAGGGCGGCCTAGAAGCACTTAAGGAAAAATATCGTTTTCAGCTAGAGTTATACAGCAAGGCATTACATGATATTTTGGGAGAACCGATCAGCGAGATTTGGCTGTACTTTTTTGACGGCGATCATGCTGTGAAATTATAAATTATTCATTGCCGCATAGGAGCGGGGAAAGAGGACGAAGATGCGGATATTGCATACGGGGGATTGGCACTTGGGCCGTACGCTGGAGGGAAGAAGCCGCCAGAAGGAGCAAGAGCAGTTCATAGATGAATTGGTGGAGATCGCCGATTTTCATAAGGTGGATTTGATTATGATGGCGGGAGATGTGTACGATTCCGTTAATCCACCAGCGGCTTCGGAGCAATTATTCTATGAGGCTGCTGCCAGGCTATCTTCAGGGGGCAGGCCCCTTGTGGTGATTGCCGGCAATCATGACCAACCGGAGCGCGTATCTTCAGTCTCCCCGCTTGTATTAAGGCAGGGGATTACCTTGGTAGGACTTCCAACCTCAGAGCCAGTGACAGTTCATGCTGCGCGCACGGGTGAGATTGCCAAAATCGCAGCCCTTCCCTATCCCTCAGAGGCACGTCTTGGTGAGCTGCTTGCTGGGGACAGCGGGGAAGAGGAGCTTCGACTGGCTTACAGCGCACGGGTAGGCAAACTCATGCAGCTGTTGGGAAGGGAATTTACCCGACAAACCGTAAATTTGGCGATGAGCCATATTTATGTGCTGGGTGGTGTAGAGAGTGATTCGGAACGCCCGATTCAAGTGGGTGGGGCTTACACTGTAGATCCTTCTGCTTTATCCTGTGGAGCGCAATATACTGCCCTAGGCCATCTTCATCGCGCTCAGCGTGTTAAAGGGGAAGGGATGATCCGTTATAGCGGATCCCCGTTGGCATATAGCTTTTCGGAAGCAGGACAAGCCAAGTCGGTGACGCTGATTGATGTCGCGCCGGGCGGTGAGCCGACCTTCGAAGAAATCTATCTACGCTGTGGGCGTCCACTTGTAAGATGGAGCTCTACGGGTGGATTGCAAGAGGTATATAACTGGTTGGATGAAGGTAGAGATGCTTCTGCTTTTATAGATTTGGAGATTCGGCTCAGTGAAGCTATGTCGATGAATGATATTCAGCGCCTGCGTAAATCACGTGAGGGGATCATTCATATTCGTCCGATTTATCCGCAAATGGAGCTGGAGCTCGAACAGATTTCCCGTTCACGTATGCCTGTACAAGAATTGTTCCGTAAATTCTATCAGCGGCAGACGGGCGGGGCGGAGCCGGAGGATCGTTTGATTGAGCTGTTCTTACAGCTAACCGAAGAAGAACGGCAGCAGCCGGAGGAAGGAGAGGAGAACTAAGGTGAAGCCTATTTTATTAAAAGTTGCAGGATTGCAGAGTTATAGAGAAATGCAGGAAATAGATTTTGAAAGTCTGTGTGAGACCGGGCTGTTTGGGATTTTTGGACCTACGGGCAGCGGCAAGTCCAGTTTGTTGGATGCTATTACTTTGGCGATGTACGGGAAAGTAGAGCGCGCCGTTAACGGGACACAGGGGATTATGAATCACTCTGAGGATTCACTCAGCGTGGCGTTTACCTTCGAGCTCACTTCCTCTGCTGGGGCACATCGTTATCGTGTTGAACGTAAGTTCAAGCGGACAGGTGAGCAAACAGTCAGCAACACCATTAGCCGTTTCATTGAAGTCACACCTGACGGGGATAACGTTATGGCGGATAAACTCGCAGATGTTACACGTTGTGTGGAAGAGCATATTGGACTCAAAATGGATGACTTCACGCGAGCAGTTGTATTGCCGCAGGGGAAATTCGCCGAATTCTTATCGCTTCGGGGCGTAGACCGCCGACAAATGCTGCAGCGCCTGTTCCATTTGGAACAGTATGGCGATCAGCTTGCGTTGAAGCTTAGCCGGCGGGTGAAGGAGAATGAGGCTGCGCTCCGCGCGCTCGAAGCGGAGCAGCAGGGGCTTGGCAGCGCAGGCAAAGAGGATGTAGAGGCAGCGGCGGAGCGCCTCGAACAAGCAGCCCAACATGCTGTGGAATGCCGCCGCAAGCTGGAGGCGGCGCTGCAGGTCGCGGAGCGTTTCACGCGCATTCGCGAGCTGCAAGAGGAACGGACCCGCCGCGAATTGCAGCGGCAGGGACTGCTCTCCAAGGAGGAGGAGATTCTCCTCCTTGAACGGAAGCTCGGCCAAGCTGACGAGGCCGAGGCTAGGCTTCCCGCGCTGAAAGCATGGCGAAGCGCGGAAGAAGCCTTCAAGAGCCGATTGACCCGCGCGGAGGGTCAAGAGGTGCTGGCCGCCGCTGCCGAGCAGGAGGCGGCGCATGCCGCTGCGGCCGCGGCTGCTGCGCAGGCCGCGCTTGCGGCGGAAGAGCCGGCCCTCCGGCAGGGGGCCGACACCTACCGCCGCGCGCTCGAGCTCGAGTCCGAGCTCGGCGCCCTGCGGCGCGAACTCGCGGCTCTGCGCGAGCGCCGCGAAGAGGCCTCCCGCAAGCTGGCGGAGCTGCGGGAGGGCATGGCCCGGGAGCGTGAGCTTTTGGCCAAGGGCCAAAAGCGCCAGCAAGAGCTGCAGCAGAGCTTGCAGCCGCTCGGTGTCCGCTCCCAGGAGCGGCAGTCTCTGCAAGAAGCGATGCAGAGACTGCAAGGGCTGCACTCCGCCGAATCCCAGTGGGATAAGGCGGAGAAGGAGCGCCGCGAGCGTGCCGCTGCACTCGCGGCTGCGCAGGCGCGACTCGCGGAGGCCGAGGGCCGTCGCGAGCAGCAGGAAGCTTCTCGCGGGCAGCTGATCCGCGAGGCGGCGCTGCATCAAGAGAAGCTGCTAGCGACAGAAGAAGCTGCGCGCACCGCAGCAGAAAGCCTGGAGCAACATATCAGTTCTTTGGAAGCAGCCCTCAAGGGGCATGAGTTGCACAGACTGTCGCTTGGATTGGCTAAAGAATTGGAAGCAGGACAACCTTGCCCTGTATGTGGCAGCGAACACCACCCGGCCCCTGCTGTATTGCAGGATAACCTAGAGCAACAGGAACTGGAGTCAAAGCTTCAACAGGCTCGGGTGTTGTCCAGACGTGCTTTGGAAGCACGCCATATGTTCCGTGGTTTAAGGGAGCAGGACCTGGTTTGGCTGGAGCAGGTGTTTGGTGATGGAGCTTTTGATACGGTAAATCATCCTGCAGCGGCAGGTTCAGAAGTCAGTACTACAGAGGTTTCCTCTACCGATATGTCCATCCCAGATGAAAAAGCTTTGGCAGAACTTGATGCTGCATTTTTAGCATTAAAAAGCCAGTCTGGAGAACTGCGCCGTACAGCGATACAGTGGCAGCAATCGATGCAGGAAGTTCAGCAGCTATGCCTCAAAGAAGCAGCAGGTGCCGAAGGTGAGCGAAGCTGGGTAGAAGGTCTTACCGCCAAAGCCAAGGAACTGAGTGGCCAACTAACCGCTTTGCGGCAGAACTGGGTACAGCAGTTCCCTGATTTGGCACCGGAAGAGGTAGAAAAAGCTTATCGTGAGCTGTTAGCCAAGGATGCTCAAGCTGAGGAAATTAGATCCCGACTGGAAATCAGTGTCAAGTTTCTGGATGAGAAAAGCGCTTCGGTACAGAATCTTCAGGAAACTATCACCGGACTCGATAAAGAGCTTACTCAGTGGAATACACAGATGGAAGGCAAAGAAGAATTGCAGCGTGAAAAAGAACGGCGTCTTCTAGAGTGGACTAATGGCCGCGCTGCTGCCCCACTTCTAGCAGAGTGTGAGCGTCGTCTGCAGGAATTGTTAGCAGCTGTGGAGACCAGCCAACGATTACATCTCACGGCAGCGGAAAAAGCGCAGCATGAGATCAAGGAGGCAGCGATTACCCGCCAGGCTGCAGAATCTGCTCGAGAGCATTATGTGACTTCAAGCCATCTGTGGGAGCAAAGCTTAACCTCTTCACCGTTTAGTTCGGCCGCTGAGGTTGAAGGAGCAGCTCTCGCACCTGAAGAGCGGGAAATTTCATCTTCTCGGGTACGTGCCCATCGTGCTGAAGAAGCTGAAGTCTCATTGCAGCTGCGCAATATTGAAGAGAAGCTTGATGGAGCCAGCTTAAGTGAAGAGGAATGGCAAGTTAGCCAGGAGAGCTTAAGCGCGTGTAAGTCAGAGGATGAAATGTCTCTGCAAGCAAGAGCGCGTGCAGAGCGAGATCTAGAGGATCTGCGGCATCGGCATATTCGCTGGATGGAGCTTGAAGCCCAGCGGCTAGAACATGCTTCCCTACAGGATCATTTGTCCAAATTGCAGACGGTTTTACGTGGAAATGCTTTTGTTGAGTATATTGCGGAGGAACAATTGATGCAGGTGTGCCAGTCTGCTTCTCAGCGGCTTCGTTTCCTGAGCAAACAGCGTTATGCGCTGGAGGTTGATTCGGGCGGTGGCTTTGTAATCCGTGATGATGGAAACGGTGGTGTAAGAAGACCGGTCTCCACGCTTTCCGGCGGAGAGACGTTCTTAACTTCCTTGTCACTTGCACTTGCTCTTTCGGCACAGATTCAGCTGCGGGGGCAGTATCCATTGCAATTTTTCTTTTTGGACGAAGGTTTTGGTACGCTGGATCCGGAATTGCTCGATACGGTAATTACCTCACTGGAAAGACTGCATAACGACCAACTGTCTGTCGGCATTATCAGCCATGTTCCAGAGCTTCGGGCACGACTGCCACGCAAGCTGGTAGTAGTACCTGCTGAACAGGGTGGAGGGGGATCTCGGATCCTTTTGGAAAAAATGTGAAGATCTACAATGTGTGTGATTCTTATCACAGATACAGTATCAACGCGCTGTTATAATACAGCTAAGCCGACATTACTTTAGAAACACCTCGGCGGACGTATGGCAGGGAATGAACTCCTTTTCATACGTCCGCCGCCGAATCAGCTTTATAAGCTGTGAAGGGTGTTTCTCTTTTTTTTGTCTTTTTTAGGCCTAACGGTGTTGATATATTTATTTAATGGTTCATTCTGTAACAGATACAGTTTGGTGCTGATTATACTGAGTTTGCTTGCTGCTTTCGTAATTGATGATTATCCTGTATGATTATCTTATGATGAAGTGGAATTTCACCAATTTTTAGGAGGCAAGCACTCTATGGAGACCGTGTTTAGCAAAATTATTGAGGGTACTATTCCTTCCAAAAAAGTATTTGAGAATGAACGTATTCTTGCATTTTACGACATCGAGCCGGCTGCACCGGTACATGTGTTGATCATTCCCAAGAAGTTCATTGCTTCAATGAATGATGTTACACCTGAGGATCTTCCGCTAATTGCTGAAATCCACAGTGTAGCCCAACAGATCGCCAAAGACCTTGGGATTGCTGAGTCTGGTTATCGTTTAATCAATAATTGCGGGCCTGATAGTGGACAAGCTGTGCCTCATCTTCATTATCACCTGCTGGGTGGAGCCAAGCTGGGTGCGCTCACTGGAAACTCAGCTTCCCACGCATAGCATAATCATTTAATGTTGAAGAACTTGCCAGAAAAAAGAATAGCACGAAGGTTGACACGTTATTTCCGTTTGACCTATAATGGAGTTTGATAAACCGTGTTATGCTCTTGGACGGTATGGTCGGAGGGAGGGGAAACCTGTGTCTGAAACGAAAGTTCGCAAAAACGAGACAATTGATGCTGCACTTCGTCGCTTTAAACGTTCCATCGCAAAAGATGGTGTCTTGGCTGAGGTGAAGAAACGCAAACATTACGAAAAGCCGAGCGTTAAGAAAAAGCTGAAGTCTGAGGCTGCTCGTAAGAGAAAGTTTTAGGAGGATTACCCACGCATGAATCTTAGCGAGAGATTGAACGAAGATATGAAGCAAGCGATGAAGAGTAAGGACAAGTTCACGCTCTCCACGATTCGAATGGTTCGTTCTACAATAAAGTATCTTGAAATAGATCTGAAGAGAACATTGGACGACAACGAAGTGCTTGATATCCTTAGTCGTGAAATCAAACAGCGCAAAGATGCCCTCCAAGAATTTGAATCAGCGGGTCGCGACGAGCTTGCCGCGAGTACAAAAGCAGAAATCGAGATTATTATTAAATATCTTCCCGAGCAACTTTCCGAAGAAGAAATTAAAGTAATTGTACAGCAGACCATCCAGGAAACCGGTGCTTCTTCGAAGAGCGAAATGGGGAAGGTCATGAGCGCACTGATGCCTAAGGTCAAAGGTCGCGCTGATGGTAAACTCGTGAACCAGGCGGTTCTGCAATTTCTGCAATAATATAGCACTAGCACCCCTTGTAAAAGGGGTGCTTTTCTATGTTATGAAACGTAAATCCAATTTCAGCGTATTAAGGGTTATGAGTTCTGGGTCAAGCTAAAGAAGGGAGGTAAAATCATTGAGAAGATTACGGAAAATACTGTTAGCTAGCATTCCTGTGGTCCTGCTGTTACTCCTCCTGACACCCTTTGCAACGAATGTAAGCGCTGACGGGACAGCCCCGAAAACACCGGGGGTTACGAACAGTGAGCTGAAACAAGGTCCCGTGTTTATTATTCCGGTAGATCAAAAGATTGAACGGGGTTTGCAAAGCTTTTTGGAAAGAGGATTTGAAGAAGCCGCTAATTATGGAGCAGTCCTTATTCTACTAGAGGTCGATACACCTGGAGGGCTGGTGAAATCGGCAGAAGAGATTGGGACGATGGTAAGAGAGAGTGAAATACCAACAGCTGCCTATATTAAAGGTGATGCCGCTTCTGCAGGCAGTTACATAGCACTTAATGCAGGTGCAATAATCATGAAGCCGGGCAGTATGATCGGTTCTGCTTCTTTGGTAGACATGAATGGTCAAAAAGTCGATGATGCCAAAATGATATCCTACTGGAGATCTAAAATGATTGGCGCTGCTGCTCTGAATGATCGTGATCCAGACATTGCCGCTGGTATGGTGGATAGTAATTTGGTCGTGGATAAGCCAGAGCTTGGTGTGACTAAGACACAGGGAGAAATCATTGCCTTGTCTAGTGAAGAAGCTTTAAAAGCTGGTTACGCTGATCAAATTACAGATACCCCTGAAGAAGCAATTCATTGGCTTGGATATACTACAGACGACATCTTTCGCGTAGAGCATACCGGTGCGGAAAAAATGTCGCAATTTCTGACCAATCCGATTATTATGACGATTCTGCTGTTCATTGGGATTACAGGCGTTGTAATTGAACTGATTGTTCCAGGCTTTGGTGCGCCAGGAATTATCGGGACATTGGCTTTTGTGCTATATTTCTTCGGCAACTATGTTGCAGGATTCGCCGGAGCGGAAACTTGGCTCTTGTTTATCATTGGGCTTGTCATGCTTGTGCTGGAGCTCTTTGTGCCTAGCTTCGGAATATTGGGGCTGCTCGGCTCTGTTAGCCTTGTAGCGGGTGTCGTACGAGCTGCTTACAGCTATAAGCATGCACTTCTCAGTCTAGGTATCTCTTTCGTAGCTGCGACTATAGTTGTAGTAATTGTTGCGGTCATTTTTAAAGAACGAGGGATCTGGAACAGATTTATTTTGAAGGAAAGCCTTACTAAAGATCAGGGATTTGTGCCCGTAGAAGAGAAGCTTAGCTTATTAGGCGCTACAGGAACCAGTATTACTCCGCTTCGTCCATCAGGAACGGCTATGATAGGCGGCGAACGTGTGGATGTTGTTACAGAAGGTAGTTTTATTAGTGCTAATGCACCGGTCTCTATTATTAAAGTAGAGGGCGGACGGATTGTTGTGAAAGAAATCAAGGAATAAGGTAAACACTGGAACCAATAACAGTTCTAGAATAAATTTACGGAGGTTATATAGTATGGGTGAAGCATCTTTGATTCCTATTCTGTTTATCGCGGTAGTGGTGATTATTGTATTAAGCGTGTTTTTAAGTTTCTTCCCGGTTATGCTCTGGATTTCTGCATTAGCGTCGGGCGTTAGAATCAGTATTATTACACTGGTGGCGATGAGACTGCGTCGTGTAACCCCAAGTCGTATCGTTAACCCAATGATTAAAGCGACCAAGGCAGGTCTTGGACTGAACATTAATCAACTGGAGAGTCACTATCTCGCAGGTGGTAACGTAGACCGGGTGGTTAATGCGCTTATTGCAGCACAACGTGCAGATATTCCTCTGGAATTTACTCGCGCAGCAGCCATTGATCTTGCAGGACGTGATGTGCTGCAGGCTGTGCAAATGAGCGTTAACCCTCGTGTAATTGAGACACCGGTTGTTGCGGCTGTTGCTAAGAACGGGATTGAAGTTAAGGTAAAAGCGCGCGTAACTGTTCGTGCCAATATCGACCGTCTCGTGGGTGGTGCGGGTGAAGAAACGATTATTGCCCGTGTTGGTGAAGGGATTGTAACGACAGTAGGTTCGAGTGATTCCCACAAAGATGTCCTTGAGAACCCGGATTTGATTTCGCGGACGGTATTGTCCAAAGGTCTGGATTCAGGTACTGCTTTTGAGATCCTCTCCATTGATATTGCGGATATCGATGTAGGCAAGAACATCGGTGCTTATCTACAAACTGAGCAAGCAGAAGCGGACAAACGTATTGCCCAAGCCAAGGCGGAAGAACGCAGAGCGATGGCTGTCGCTCACGAGCAAGAGATGAAGGCGCGCGTAGTAGAGATGAAGGCTCTTGTTGTAGAAGCTGAATCTCAGGTGCCTATGGCGATGGCTGAGGCGCTCAGAAATGGCCAAATCGGCGTGATGGATTATATGAATATCAAAAACATCGAGGCAGATACCCAAATGCGGGGATCTCTCGGCAAAATGAATGATCAGGACGACAATAACCGTCCTAACAATAATAAATAAAAGGGGATGTGAATCTCCATGAGCTGGATCTATATTATTGCGGTTATTATATTCGCGATCGTATCCAATGTGAATAAAGCAACTAAAAACAAGCCCAAAGGAGCTCCTCGCGGGGGGATGCCCACTTTTGGGGGCGGAGAGGATTCTCCGCTCCGCCGGGTAAAGCGCCCGGATATCGATGGAGGGCGCCAAGCGGAGTCTGGCAGTGGATTTCCTGCTCCTGTTAACACCTCTTCCCGGCAGTCGATGTCAGAGGATAACCGGGAGTATGATGCCTCTCCTGCCTTTCCAGAACCCGCGTATATACCAACTCCAGATTATTCTACTGGAGAAGGAATGTCTTTGGAGCATGCCGATGACGGAGTTGAATTACGCACACAAAGAATGCAAGAAGAGGTGCGGCGTCTTCAATCTGCTTTTGACGGGATAGCGGGTGCAGATTCCAAAAGGTCAAATAAGACTAAGAACACCAACTCACCCTCTGCGGCAGACCAGACACATGGAACAGGGAGTCGTGACGACCTGCGCAATGGTGTAGTCTGGGCAGAGATTCTGGGACCACCGCGTTCTCGTCAGCCGCATTCTACCCGAAGATAATATTTACGGATCATAGTAACAATAAAGCCTCGGTTTCCTATCTTTACGATAGGTTGCCGGGGCTTTTTTTGCTTTTTTCACACTAGAAGGGTCCTCCTTTGTTACTTCTTCTCATAAAAAAAAGCGTTGCCGCATAAGGTGTACAGAAGGCAGGAAGGGGGAACGTCTACTTATGACCCGTATTGGCCGCAGGCTGCGGGGATGGACAAACGGGGTACTGGATCTACCACAGGACTTATTACAGGAAATGCCCCGGATCACCCTGATCGGCAATAAGGAACTGCATATTGAGAACCATCGCGGCGTGCTGCATTTTTCCTCTGGTCAGCTTAAGCTCGCGTTAGCTAAAGGATCGCTTGAAATCACAGGCGAGGGACTTGTCATCCGAAATATTCTAGGCCAGGAATTGGCTGTAGAAGGCGTTATCGGGGAGATCAGATATAACGAAAGCGAGGAGAGATCATGAAGGAGCCACCTCTGTCATCACTGCGGGGGTTCGTTACACTGCATGTGACGGGACCTCAGGTGGAGCGATTTATTAATTTCATTTCTGAAGCAGGAATCATGATTTGGGATGTGAGGCCCGCTGAGGGCGGCGCTTCCCTTAAGCTGCTTCTGGATGATTTTTATGTCCTCCGGCCGATTTTAAAAAAGACAGGCTGTCGTATGCACGTTACCGGTAGAAGCGGACTTCCATTTCTTATGGCACGGCTGTGGAAAAGGAAATTTTTTGGCATAGGTATTTTAATGTTTGGAATTACACTTTTTATGTTATCTACGATGGTATGGAGTATTAGAGTCGAAGGAAATGAAAAGATTGCCTCTGAGGATATATTGGCTGCTGCTCGCCAGGAGGGGGTGTACCCTTTTCAGTGGATATGGCGTCTGGAGGAGCCGGACAAGCTCTCTAAGGGGCTGCTGGCCCATTTACCGGGTGTTTCTTGGATAGGGCTGCAACGGACGGGGACGAGCATCAAAATTCAGGTTGTAGAGGCTAAACAGCCCGACATCAAACCTTTGCTTAGCCAGCGCCATTTAATTAGCCGAACAGATGCGGTGGTAACAGAAATATATGCGGAACAGGGCAGACCGGTAGTTGCGCGTAATTCGCGTGTGAAAAAAGGAGATATCCTGATTTCCGGTGCTCTTGGAGACGAAGAAAATGTAGAGTATGTGGTAGCCAAGGGTGAGGTTAAGGGCTTGGTTTGGCATGAGTACAATATCGAGGTCCCTCTTAAAACAACAAATAGTACCTATACTGGGGAGCGTAAGGATCGCACTTATCTTGTGTTGGGGAAATGGGCTATTCAGCTGTGGGGTTATGGCAAATCCGCCTTTGAGAATTCAAAGACGCTCACAGAGCATGATCCGCTGTCTTGGCGCTCTATTGAGCTGCCGCTGGGCCTGATGACTGAGAAAGAAATGGAGATCAATGAAACAAAGGATACGATAACTCCAGAAGCCGGAGTTGCGAGGGGGATTGAGCGGGCTAAGAATGATATTTTAGCTCGATATGGTGTTGATAGCGTCATCAAAAGTCAAAAAGTTTTGCATGAGAAGAAAGAGAATGGTAAAGTTTATATGAAAGTGATCTTTGAAGTAGAAGAAAAAATTTCCGAAGAACTGCCAATAGTAAACAATTGAGGAGAATGAGGCTACTTGTCAGAACAGACTGCAAGCATTCGTATATCTTTGCAAAATGCGGGAGAAGCGCAATCGCTGTTTGGCCCGCAGGATGGATTCTTAAAAATCATCGAGAGTGAAATTCCCGCCATTATTGATTCGCGTGAAGCTGAGCTAACGATTCGTGGAGCTGAGCGGGAAGTAGACATGCTGGGGCAATTGTTTAATGTGCTACTGTCCCTCATTCGTAGCGGTTACATACTTACTGAACGTGATGTGCAGTACGCTGTGGAACTGGCGAAAGATTTTCGTGCTGATCAATTGCTCGATTTGTTCAAAGGAGAAATTACTACAACTTTTCGCGGAAAGCCTATCCGTGTCAAAACGGTCGGCCAGAAGCATTATGTGACAACGATCAAGAAGCGTGATATTGTATTCGGAATCGGTCCTGCAGGAACGGGGAAGACCTACTTGGCAGTGGTGCTTGCAGTTACGGCACTGAAAGAGGGTTCGGTTAAGCGTATTGTTCTTACGCGTCCCGCAGTAGAAGCAGGAGAGAGTCTAGGATTCCTTCCAGGGGATTTGCAAGAAAAGGTAGATCCATATCTGCGTCCGCTTTATGATGCGTTATACGACGTTATGGGACCCGATCAGGTGGCTAAGGCGCTTGAACGGGGATTGATTGAGATTGCTCCGCTGGCTTATATGCGCGGACGTACACTGGATGATTCATTTATCATCCTGGATGAAGCACAGAATACCACACCTGAGCAAATGAAAATGTTCCTGACTCGACTCGGCTTCGGGTCCAAAATGGTGATTACAGGTGACGTTACCCAGATTGACCTGCCCCGCGGCAAGAAATCCGGTTTGATTGAAGCCAAAGCGATTTTATCCGGCATAGAAGAACTTGGCTTTGTCTACTTCGCGGAACAGGATGTTGTACGGCATTCCCTGGTGCAGAAAATTATCGTTGCCTATGACCGCTCTGCCGAAAACCTCCAATAAAGGGGATTGTCTTCATGGCTTCAAAGCAACCATCTAAATTAAGCGGATTTGTATATACGAACAACGGATGGAAGTATAGCGCAGTGACACGCTATGCTCTTTTCCTGTTACTCGGCCTAGTGTTCTACTTCAGCTTGTCGCCAGAATTGCTACCTAAGAAATATGATATTAAAGAGAATACTTACAGTGCAAAGGAAATAACGGCACCGAAACAAATTAAGGACACCAAAGCTACGTTAAAGGCGGCTGAGGAAGCGGCTGAAAGCGTATCTCCCAAGTACAAAATTATCCCGATGAGGGCGGACAACCTTGTGACCTCACTGCTGGACCGGATAGATCGCCTCAATCAGGATGATCTGATTTCGCAAAGCGATAAGACGGGGATTTATCGTGATGAGATTCCGCAGAGAGCCAGCGACTTCATCTTGAATTTCGTAGCTTCCAATCGAGGCAGCGCTACTTATTCAGATCACCTTCTGGATGAAATGCAATCTGTCATCAAAGAGCAGACCTATGTCATTCCGGAAGAGACTTACATTAAGATTCCGCGCCTGACCTCTCAGGACATTATCGAGATGAAGCCTGTCGCCCGAGATATTGTAACTAGGCTGATGAATGATCAGATTACGGATGCGCAGACTGCTCGCGCCAAGGTAGCGGAACAGGTCAGTATTAGTTCTCTAAGCCAGCGTACAGCGCGTGAGGTTGTTCAGGAGCTTGTACGTCTTGTGATCACAAGTAACAAGTTCTACGATGAGGATGCTACCAAGGAAGCGAAGGTACAAGCCCGGGAGAACACACCTGATGTGTTCATCGAGCAAGGGGACACGCTTGTTGCTAAGGGGCAGCTAATTACTCCAGAGCTCTACACTCTTTTGGATGAGAATGGTCTACTAAGCAATGAGGTGAATTACTGGCCCCAATTAGGCCTATTGATACTCTCTGCGATGCTTTCCGTCGGTTTGCTTGCGTTCATTCGTTATTCTGGCGGTACCTCAGGCTTTAAGTACAACAATTCTCAGCTATTGATGCTGGTGCTTGTATTTGTTATAACTATTATCTCTATGCGGTTGGCCGCTGTTTTGCAGACCGATGTCCGATCTTATATCGGATTCCTGGCACCGGTGGCGATTGGCGCAATGTTAATTGCAATGCTTCTGGACATGCCTTTGGCCTATTTCTGCTCCATTCTATTCAGTGTACTGGCAAGTGTTATTTTGAATGTGCAGCAGAACTCAATCTTTGATTTTAACTTTGGTTTCTTTGCCATTGTGGTTTCTTACGTGGCTATCTTTGCGACTCACCGTGCGGGTCAACGCTCCACGCTCCTTAAAGGCGGGATTATGGTATCGCTTTTTGGCTGTCTGACAGTCTTTATGCAGATACTGCTAGGTGGAGGGGCATGGAAAGAGGTAGGTACCTTGTATTCGGTTGGTTTTGCTTTTGCAGGGGGGCTATTGACGGCTGTGCTTGTGATTGGGCTAATGCCTTTCTTCGAAGCAACCTTTGGTATTCTATCAGCATTGAAGCTGGTAGAATTGTCTAATCCAAACCACCCGCTGCTGCGCAAGCTGCTTACCGAAACCCCGGGAACCTATCACCATAGTGTAATGGTAGGTAACCTGTCGGAGGCTGCCGCGGAAGCAATTGGAGCAGATGGCTTATTATGCCGGGTAGGATCGTATTATCATGATATTGGCAAAACAAAACGTCCGTTTTATTTTATCGAGAATCAGAATAATATGGAAAACCCACATGACTCTATTGAACCGAAGCTTAGTAAATCTATCATCGTTGCCCACGCCCGTGACGGGGTGGAAATGCAACGAGAATATAAGCTGCCAAAACCAATCCGTGACATTGCGGAGCAGCATCATGGAACAACGTTCCTGCATTATTTTTACCATAAGGCACTGAAGCTGGCTGAAGAAAAAGGTGTCGAGGCTGATTTTACCGAGGAAGATTTCCGTTATCCTGGACCGAAAGCCCAGTCGAAGGAAGCAGCCGTTGTGGGGATTGCCGACAGTGTCGAGGCTGCAGTGAGATCATTGCGTAAGCCAACTGTTCTGCAGGTGGAAACGATGATTGAGAAGATTATTAAAAGTCGACTGGATGATCATCAGTTTGACGAATGTGATTTGACGATTAAAGAATTGGATATTATTGCACGGACTCTGAAGGAGACGGTTATGGGAATTTTCCATTCACGGATCGAATACCCAGAAGATGTGCGTAAGCCGAAAAAAGAGGAAGGGGCACCTAACCCATGAGTTTGGAGATCGTTTGGGATAACGAGCAAGAAGAATACGAGATAAAGGACGATCTCATTACGCTGCTGGAGAGTATTTTGCAAAAAGCAGGTGAAGCGGAAGGGATCGATCGGGGCGAGGTAGCTCTTACTTTTGTCGATAACGCTCGTATACATGAGTTGAATTTAGAATATCGGGGAATTGACCGTCCGACGGACGTGCTTTCTTTTGCTATGAATGAAAGCGGAGAGGACGAGCTGGACATTATATACGAGGTAGAGGAAGGCGAGGCGCTGGAAGATGTCCCAGACGTACTTGGGGATATAATCATTTCCGTAACTCGTGCGCAGGAGCAGGCGCTGGAATACGGTCATTCACTGGAACGAGAGCTTGGTTTTCTTTTTGTTCACGGATTTCTGCATTTGTTAGGATATGATCATCAGGATGAAGCCTCAGAAGCAGAAATGATGTCCAAGCAAGAAAAAGTACTATCTCAGGTTGGGTTGACGCGCTAATGGTGAAGAACACGGCGGTAGGGCACAAGAAGTTCTGGCACTCTTTTCGGTTTGCATCGCAAGGCTTAGTGTCGGCATTCAAATCCGAGCTTAACATGAAGGTGCATTGCTGTTTAGCGGTGGTTGTGCTAGTTGCCGCTGCCGTGTTCAGACTTCCGCTGGCCAGTTGGATGTTGCTGCTGTTCTCGATCACGCTTGTCCTAACTGCCGAACTGCTCAATACGGCAATTGAAGCGACGGTTGATCTGATCTCGCCAGAGATTCATCCACTGGCTAAGAGAGCAAAAGATACCGCCGCAGGAGCTGTGCTTCTCACGGCGGTGTTTGCTGTCTTAGTCGGGATCTATGTTTTTTACCAGCCTGTGATGGACTGGATTAGCGGACTTATGTCATAATCAGGATACAAAATCAATTCAGGGGAGAGGCGGACCCGCGTTTTGCGATTCCGCCTCTTTCGTTACTGAATAATTTTGAAGTGAGTTATGTACCCGAATATATCTGATGAAGTACGCTGATAAAATTTAGTGCATGCTGAGAAAATAACGATAAACGAAACTAATTAGATGCTTACGAAGTGAGTTTTGTTGAAGTGATAACAGGAAGTTACGATAAACAAAACAGAGCGTATGCTTACGAAGTGAGTTTTGTGCGAAGAAAAATCAACGAAGTCAATACTCACAAAACTTTAGGAGGACAAAATATGGATTCTACTCTTCTTATGCAAGAGGCGATTAAAGCACGAGCTAAAGCTTACATTCCATATTCCCGATTCGGAGTGGGAGCTGCCCTTCTTGATCAGGATGGTCATATTCACCACGGCTGTAATGTGGAAAATGCTGCTTTTGGCCCAACCAACTGTGCGGAACGGACAGCATTATTCCGTGCGATTGCGGATGGACATGCTGTTGGTTCTTTTAAAGCAATTGCCGTAGTAGCTGACTCTGACGGCCCCGTTTCACCTTGCGGTGTGTGCCGGCAAGTAATGATTGAGTTGTGTTCACCAGATATGAAGGTTATTCTTGGAAACATGAAGGGTGATATCGTTGAGACTACGGTGGGAGAATTGCTTCCAGGCGCTTTTGGTCCCGTAGATCTAAAGCAAGGACAAGCTTCAGAATAAAATGAGGTTTTGATTTAATGCCTGTGCCCGTATAAAGGCAAATTAGGCATAGTTAGACGAAGGTTGCTACTTTAATTGCACAATGTACAGTTAAATTGCTACTCTTTCCCACAAAAATGAATTTAGTTGCAGATAGTACAATTAAATTTATGATAAAGTCCATATTAGGCTCTTAAGACAGGATTTAATTGCACAGAATACAACTAAAGCACCAAAACATAAACTCAAACTAAAATTAGTTGTACAAAATACAATTAAAAGTGTTCTAGTTCTACCAAGTTAGGCTAAACTGGTGCAAACTATGTGTTATTAGAGTAATATTACGAGGTAAGCGCCGCGGCAAAAGCCGCCAGCGATTCTTTGCCCATCGTAACTTGAAACCCTGCCTGTAAGCTGCATCTCAGTAATTTTTCTCCATGGTGAGCTTAATGCGAACCGTGTTAATAAGCGACAGTGAAGCGTGTCCCCAACAGGGGACAAAAGCGCTCATGCACAACCGTCCCTCTAATCCGGTCGAACGTTGCAGGTACGCCTATTTTCGGGTGTCCAGAGGGTCGGGGCCCTTGGGGTCCCCCTTGGCTGAGGGAGATTCAGGGGGAGCGAAAAAGCTTTTAAAAAAAGATTGAATGATTGAAAAAGATTGAACTAGAAGGTAAGTATGGAAGGAAGATAATATGAAATTCAAATCAGGCTTTGTCGCAATTATCGGCAGACCAAACGTAGGTAAATCAACACTCATGAATCAGGTCATTGGCCAGAAGATTGCCATCATGTCGGATAAGCCACAGACAACCAGAAACAAAATTCATGGTGTTTACACAACAAACACTTCACAAATCGTATTCCTGGACACACCGGGGATTCATAAAAGACAGTCCAAGCTAGGCGACTACATGAACCAGACTGCAATGAGTACACTGGGTGAAGTAGAAGCTGTGTTATTCCTTGTGGATGCGTCAGAGGGCTTGGGCGGTGGAGACCGTTACATTGCCGAGCAATTAAATGGTCTGAAGACACCGGTGATTCTGGTGCTCAACAAGATCGATAAAATAGAGCCGGAAGCTTTGCTCCCGCTTATGGCCCAATATAACAAGCTGCATGATTTTGCCGAAATTATTCCGATTTCTGCGAAGATGGGCAGCAATGTTAACACGCTGTTAGAGCAGGTTGCCAAGTACTTGCCGGAAGGCCCTCAGTATTATCCGGAAGATCAAATCACGGATCACCCCGAGCAATTTGTCTGCGCGGAATTAATCCGGGAGAAAATTCTGCATTTGACTCGTGAAGAAGTGCCGCACTCTATTGCTGTAGCCATCGAAGATATGAAGGTTGAGCCTAATGGAGTAGTACATGTTTCAGCTGTTATTTTTGTTGAGCGTGATTCCCAAAAGGGAATTATTATCGGCAAGCAAGGGGCAATGCTGAAAGAGGTCGGCAGACGGGCTCGGACAGATATTGAGAACCTGCTGGGTTCGAAGATTTTTCTGGAGCTATGGGTAAAAGTGAAAAAAGATTGGCGCAATCAGGACCGCGTTCTGCGGGATTTGGGCTTCCATAAAGACCTTTAAGTTAATTCCGTTATTCCTCGTTTGGTAGGAATTGCAAGGATAGAACCTGCTCCATCGCACCATCCTAATTCTTGATAAGAGACATCGTCTTTCCCAAGAAAGGATGAATACGAATGCGAAACTTTTCGTGGAAGTATTTTGCAATGACAGGAGACGTCGATGCTTACCTGCTGTATAAGGAAGCTGGCCATCCGCTTGAAGATAGTGGATTACAGCTAGTGGAGGAAGAGAAGGCCTGTGATGAAGAAGCGCAATAAGGACTGGTTGCTTGCCGAATGGTTGGGGGAAGAGGCATGCTACACAGGGTGGAAGGGATCGTCATCCGCAGCATGGACTACGGCGAGGGGAACGCAATTATTACGCTTTGCACCGAGAACGCGGGAAAAGTAGGGGTTCTGGTGCGTGGCGCAAAGAAGGTCAAAAGCCGCCATGCTGCATTGATCCAACTGTTCACCGTTGGGGAATTTGTTTTTTTTAGAAATAATGGAGGACTTGGGACACTGAATTCTGGCGAAATTACGAAGTCTCACCATCCGCTGCGTGAGGATTTGATCAAAGCTGCTTATGCGTCTTATGCGTGTGAACTGCTTGATCGTGTTCTGCATGATGAGGAAACGGGAAGCTTCTGGTTTCGCCAGCTTACGGCCTGTCTTAATGCACTTGAAGAGGACAAGGAACCCGGCGTTATCATAAATGTCTTTGAAATGAAAATCTTACAGGCAGCCGGTTATGGTCCTGAATTCGATTCTTGTGTAATTTGTGGTGCCGAGAAGCCGGATGATCAACTGCTGGTCAGCCCTCGCCTTGGAGGAGCACTGTGCCGCAGTTGTAAACATAATGACCCTCCAGCCATGGAGGTCTCTGCTCGTGCGTTGAAGCTGCTGCGATTATTCGCCAGACTTGACCTAACTAGACTAGGCAATGTGGATGTAAAGGAAAGCAGCCGGGATGAGCTGAAAAAAATTATGCGGGCCTTTATGGATGTACAACTCGGATTAAAGCTGAAGTCACAAAGTTTCCTAGACCAGCTCGACAAGTACAAGATTTGACGAAAGCTGATTTTTCCGTTACTATAGGATCAGTTTATTATATGATCGTCGTTATGCTCCAATTGGGGAGAGGCGTGCATTGATCGGGAAAGTAGTGGACTGTATTGTCGTTATTCAGCGAGCTGGGGGCAGTGGAAGCCTGGCGGGACAACGTTCATGAACATGGCACCCGGGAGTACGGATGCGGCGAATGAAAGTGGATTTCGTTCTTGTCTTGGCAGCAAACTTGCTCATACAAGGTATGAAATCAAGTAGGGTGGAACCGCGGGAGAATAAGTTAAGCTCTCGTCCCTATGTCTGTTAATCAGGCATGGGGGCGGGGGCTTTTTGTTGCTGTCAGGAGCTAAAAGTGCCGCCTCCATGGTAGAAAGTTTTAGGCAAGCTGTTGTAAAAAACTTGTAAAGCGAAGGAGACGGTATTATGAACTTCCAGCAGATGATTTTGACACTGCAGCAGTTCTGGGCTGAACAGAACTGTATCATCGTACAGCCTTATGACACAGAAAAAGGCGCCGGCACGATGAACCCTATGACTTTTTTACGCTCGCTAGGTCCTGAGCCTTGGAGAGTGGCTTACGTAGAGCCTTCACGTCGTCCCTCCGATGGTCGTTATGGAGAGAACCCGAACCGTCTGTATCAGCATCACCAATTCCAAGTAATCATCAAACCCTCACCAGATAACATTCAAGAGATCTATTTGGATAGCTTGAAAGCACTCGGTATTGATCCGCTCTTGCATGACATCCGTTTTGTAGAGGATAACTGGGAGAATCCGTCACTGGGCTGTGCAGGTCTGGGATGGGAAGTATGGCTGGACGGTATGGAGATCACTCAATTTACTTACTTCCAGCAGGTAGGTGGCATCGAAGCTAACCCTGTTGCTGTAGAAATCACTTACGGTATGGAGCGCTTAGCCTCTTACATTCAGGATAAAGAAAATGTGTTCGATCTTGAATGGGTAAGCGGTATGACTTATGGTGATGTTTTTCATCAGCCGGAGTTTGAGCATTCTACCTACACTTTTGAAGTATCGGATGTAAAAATGTTATTCTCGCTGTTCAACATGTATGAAGAGGAAGCGCGTAGAGCGATGGAGAAGCATCTTGTGTTCCCAGCCTACGATTATGTGTTGAAATGCTCACATAGCTTTAATCTACTCGATGCACGTGGAGCAATTAGTGTAACTGAACGGACTGGATTTATTACCCGAGTGCGTAATCTTGCCCGCTCCGTAGCGGCAACATATCTTGAGGAACGCGAGAAGCTTGGCTTCCCGCTGCTGAAGAAAGAAGGTGCTGACCGTGTCTAAAGATATCCTGTTTGAGATCGGTCTGGAGGAAATTCCTGCACGTTTTATCCGTGCTGCGATGGAACAGCTGCAGGATAGAATGTCCAAGTGGTTGGATTCTGCACGTATAAACCATGCTGGAGTTACTGCATATGCTACGCCGCGTCGTCTCGCTGTATTTGTTAAGGATGCGGCTGAGAAGCAAGAGGATATTAGTGAAGAGGTCAAAGGACCTTCACGCAAAATCGCGCTGGATGCTAACGGCGACTGGAGTAAAGCTGCACTAGGATTTGCCCGCAGTCAGGGTGTATCTCCAGAGCAATTTACGTTTAAAGAGCTAGCTGGCGTGGAATATATTTATGCCACAAAAAATAGTGCGGGTGTAGAGACTGCTTCTTTGCTCACAGAAGGACTTCTGGGTATTGTAAATGCGATGACTTTCCCGAAAAACATGCGCTGGGGAGCTTACGATTTTAAATTCGTTCGTCCGATTCGCTGGATGGTTGCTCTTTTTGGTAAAGAGATCATTGATTTGGAGATTACGGATGTAAAAGCGGGTAATGTGAGCCGTGGACATCGTTTTCTGGGTACAGAGACTGTAATCTCGGAGCCTGCACAATATGTGGAGAGCATGCGTGCGCAGCATGTACTTGTGGATGTGAAGGAACGGGAAACGCTCATCCTGGATCAAATCAACAAATTGGCTGAAGAGAAAAGCTGGACAATTGCGATTAAAGAAGATCTTTTGGAAGAAGTACTGTTCTTGGTAGAAACACCAACCGTGCTCTTTGGAACCTTTGATCCATCTTTCTTAGAGATTCCTCAGGATGTGCTGATTACCTCGATGCGTGAGCATCAGCGTTATTTCCCTATTTTTGATGCAGCTGGCAAACTGCTGCCATTCTTCGTAACGGTACGTAACGGGAATGCAGAATCCTTGGATGTTATCGCTAAGGGAAATGAAAAAGTGCTTCGTGCTCGTCTATCAGATGCCAAATTCTTCTATCAAGAAGATCAAAAGATGAAGATTGACGATGCGTTAGCCAAGCTTGAGAACATTGTTTACCATGAAGATTTGGGAAGCGTAGGGGATAAGGTGCGCCGTATTCGCCAAATCTCTGATCGTCTGGCTGTGAAGCTTGGACTGTCAGCTACTGCTGTGTCCGAAGTAAGTCGCACTGCGGATATTTGTAAATTTGATCTTGTAACTCAAATGGTTTATGAATTTCCTGAGCTGCAAGGAACAATGGGTGAAGATTATGCACGTAAAGCAGGCGAGCCTGAGACTGTGGCAAAAGCGATCTTCGAGCATTATCAGCCACGATTTGCAGGAGATGCTGTACCTTCAACAGAAGCGGGTTCAGTAGTCAGCATAGCAGACAAAATTGATACGATTGTTGGCTGCTTCTCCATCGGCATCATCCCGACAGGATCTCAGGATCCATATGCGCTGCGCCGTCAGGCTGCAGGAATTGTTCAAATTGTGCTTGAGCATAAATTGCCAATTACGCTGCGTGAAATTTTTGAAGCGGCGATTGAAATTCATGAAAATTCAGGAAATACGAAACATTCTGGAGATGAACTACGTATAAACCTGTACGAGTTCTTCGGTCTGCGTGTAAAACGTCTTTTATCTGACAATGTACGCTATGATGTTGTGGACGCTGTTACAGCGGCTGGTTTTGACGACGTAGTAGATGTTGTGGGCAGAAGTCGTGCTCTTATGGCTGCTGTGTCCGACCAAGCAGATTTCAAGATTACCGTGGATTCGCTTACTCGTGTCAGTAATTTGGCAAGTAAAGCAACTAGTGAAGTGATTGATCCTGCTTTACTTAAAGAAGATGCCGAAATGCAGCTTTTCAATACATGGCAGGAGCTTCACACACCTTACCTTGAAGCTATGGCGGCAAAAAATGCCGAAGAAGCACTTCGGATTCTTTCGGGTCTAAAAGACGCCGTTACAACATTTTTTGATTCCGTTATGGTTATGGCTGAGGACGAGCAAGTGCGTGCTAACCGTTTGGCTCTGCTTGCTGGTATTGATGCTGACTCCAAGTCGTTCGCTGATTTCGCGAAGCTTGTCTGGTAATTTTAATCAAGAAAATTTGAATCTTATGGTATAGAATGTTGGTTTGGGGTATAAATATACGGAACGGTGCCAATGCGTCATTTGACATCCGTTCCGTATTTATGCTTAGAAAGAAGGATTTCTTGCGGAGAGGGCGTATATATATTACACGGGAAATTGGTGATGATCATGGAGAAGTCCCAGTCTAGAACGATAGTGGTGGATGGGGATGCTTGTCCGGTCAAAAAAGAGATCGCTGAGGTAGGTCGCACCTTTGGTGTTCCGGTACTTATGGTATCTTCTTATGACCATGCACTGAAAGCTGAAGAGGGTGTAACGGTTGTGCAGGTGGATCGAGGAGATCAGAGTGCCGATCTATATATTGCCAATCATATTACTGCAGGAGATGTGGTACTGACTCAAGATTATGGTCTTGCGGCACTTGCACTAGGTAAACGATGCAGTGTGCTTTCATTTCGTGGTCAGGAATACGACAATTCCAAGATGGATTTTATGTTGGAGGGAAGACATGCCAGGGCCGTGGAACGAAGACGGGGACATTATTCCAAGGGTCCAAAACCCATAACGGCAGAAGAAAAAACTTATTTTCAACATAAACTGACAAAACTTTTAATACTTTTGCAGGAGAATGTGTAGCAATAGCGAATTATATTTATTTGTTAAGAGATGAAGGTGGTTGAAGTGGCTAGCGGACACGGCAATATTCCGGAAGAGGTTATCGAAAGCGTGCTTGCGCGTCATGATATAGTCGATACAGTCGGTAAGGTTGTTCATTTGTCCAAGCAGGGGAAATATTTATGGGGCCTCTGCCCGTTCCATTCGGAGAAAACCCCTTCCTTTACTGTTACCCCCGACCGGGGAGTATTTCATTGCTTTGGCTGCGGTATGGGTGGAAATGCCATCAAATTTAGGATGGAAATCGAAGGATTAACCTTCCCCGAAGCTGTCAGAATAATGGCTGAAGAAAGTGATATTCCCGTTCCAGAAGGTAAGGGAGGTATGATGTCTCCCCCTGATCCGGAACGCGACCGGTTGATTCAAGCTTATGAATGGTCGGCAAAGTTCTATCATTACTTGCTGAAGAATACGGAACACGGCAAAGCCGCTATGGACTATTTAAGAGGCCGGAACTTCAGTGATAAAATGATTGACCAGTTTCAGATCGGATATGCTCCGGACCGCTGGGATACTTTGCTGCAGTTTTTGGAGAAACGAAATTTTGACCTTGCGGAAATGGAGAAAGGCGGACTTCTGTCAGCCCGCGGTGAGGGCAAAGGCTATTTGGATCGTTTCCGTGGCCGGATTATTTTTCCGATTGCCAACCGTACAGGCAAGGTAATCGCATTCGCCGGAAGAATACTTGGAGAGGGTCAACCTAAGTATTTAAATTCTCCGGAGAGTAGATTGTTTAACAAAAGCCGGATATTGTACAATTTGCACCAGTCCAAAGCATCCATTCGCAAAACTCGACAAATCGTCCTGTTTGAAGGATACGGAGATGTCATCTCATCCTGGGAAGCGGGTGTGCATAACGGCGTAGCAACGATGGGAACGTCCTTGACGGAGGGTCATGTGGCACTTATGAAGAGCCTGGCTGATGAAATTATACTGTCTTACGACGGTGACCGGGCGGGACAAGCAGCAGCCATGAAGGCCATTCCGATGCTTGAAGGCAGCGGCCTGCGTGTAAAGATCGCCTTACTGCCAAGCGGGGTAGATCCGGATGAATTTATCTCCAAGCATGGAGGAGAAAGATTTAAAGATCAGGTTATTGATTCAGCAGTTTCATCCATAAAATTTAAGCTTATATATCTGAAAAAAAACCATATACTCCTAGAGGAAGATGGCAAAATCGCCTATGTCAAGGAAGCCTTAGAAGTTATTGCTTCACTGCATTCCTCAACAGAGCGAGAGGTTTATCTGAAGGAAATCGCTGCTGAACTCGAACTTTCATATGATAGTTTGAAGCAGGATTGTAATTTACTTAGGGCATCGATGCAAAAAAACATCCCTGAAGGGGATAATAACGACAAAAGGTGGAATAATGGTAGGCATAAAAAAGGGCAGGTGCAGACACCGACCTTACTACCCGCTTATCATGTCGCGGAACGGCGTCTATTGTCCTTTATGATTCAGGACCCGGAAGCCGCCACGTATGTGGGCGAACGCCTCGGAGAAGATTTCAACATCGTTGATCATGCGGCAATTGCTGCTTATCTATATGCCTATTACGCGCAAGGCAAACCACCCGGCATTAGTCGGTTTCTATCATCACTTCAGGATGATCGTCTGGAGAAAACTGCGACATCAATATCCATGATGGATACCCCTCCGGACTGGAATATGCAGGTTCTAGATGATTGTATTCGTGAAGTGCGGAAATACCCACTGCAACGCAAAATGGAACAGAAGCGTGAAGAGATGATTCAGGCTGAAAAGTCAGGTGACTTTTTGCGTGCGGCACAAATAGCAAGTGAGATTATAGCCCTAGAGAGACAATGACATGTTGACAGGATGTACCTAGGGAGGAGGGAGTCGAATTATGGCGAACGATCAGCATACTGAATTGGAAGCAGAATTTACTTTGGATCAGGTGAAGGATCAGCTCATTGAGCAAGGTAAGAAAAGATCATCATTAAATTACAAAGATATTATGGAGAAATTATCGCCGTTTGATCAAGACCCCGAGCAAATGGAGGAGTTCTACGAGCAACTCAGTGATTTGGGAATTGAGGTTGTAAACGAGAACGATGAAGAGGTTAACAGCCTCCGACCAAGTGAGGATAATGAGGATAAAGACAGCGATGATTTCAGCTTTGATGACGATCTGTCACTGCCACCAGGGATCAAGATTAATGACCCTGTCCGTATGTATCTAAAAGAAATCGGACGCGTTCCTTTGTTGTCGGCTGACGATGAAGTTGAGCTTGCTATGCGGATTAAGAATGGCGATGAAGAAGCTAAACGCCGTCTTGCAGAAGCGAACCTGCGTCTCGTAGTAAGTATCGCGAAACGTTATGTCGGACGCGGTATGCTGTTCCTGGATCTGATTCAGGAAGGTAATATGGGTCTGATCAAAGCAGTAGAGAAATTTGACCATAATAAGGGATTCAAATTTAGTACGTATGCTACTTGGTGGATTCGCCAGGCCATCACTCGTGCGATTGCGGATCAGGCGCGTACCATTCGTATTCCTGTACACATGGTGGAAACGATCAACAAGCTGATTCGGGTTTCTCGCCAATTGCTGCAAGAACTGGGACGCGAACCTTCCCCAGAGGAAATTGCGGCTGAGATGGAACTGACGGTTGAGAAAGTTAGAGAGATCATGAAGATTGCCCAAGAACCTGTATCCTTGGAAACACCAATTGGTGAAGAAGATGACTCTCATCTGGGAGATTTCATTGAGGATCAGGAAGCATTGGCTCCTGCGGATGCAGCGGCTTATGAACTCCTGAAGGAACAACTGGAGGATGTGCTGGACACGCTCACGGAGCGTGAAGAGAATGTACTTCGCCTGCGTTTTGGCCTTGATGATGGACGGACAAGAACGCTTGAAGAAGTCGGCAAGGTGTTTGGTGTTACCCGGGAACGGATTCGCCAGATCGAAGCCAAAGCATTGCGCAAACTTCGTCACCCTAGCCGCAGTAAACGGCTTAAGGATTTCCTTGAATAGTATTTCATGAACTGGACCTTCTGCTGCTCAGTGGCAGGAGGTTCTTTTATTTGAATTTACGCTGGTAAAAAATGTGTTGACCTTGTGTATCTGGAAAGAAGGATGAACCAGTGAATTTGGAAAAACGCGACATCATTATAAAAGAGATTCAGTATTGGAGAAAAAGCCGGTTGCTGCCAGAGCAGTATTGCGATTTCTTAACCAATCTGTATGACGATGAGGATGCGAATAAGGATAACAATCCAATTTCGCTGAGAAATTTACAGCAGGGAAGCATCAAAATTTGGCTGTTTTCTTTTGGAATTATTTCCTTGATTTTCTTGATTAGTCTTTATTTTAGCGTTTTTCCTTGGCCTTTGCAACTTGCAACCGCACTATCTGTATTAATTATTTGTTATGGATACTCCGCCGTTTATAAGGACCGGAACAATGTTATCAGTCTTATCCTAGCGGGGCTGGGCAGTGTTTTAACGCTTGGTTTTGGGCTATGGCTGATTGATTTGCATGATCTGGATCCTCAGCTCTGGAGGCCTATTCTAATTGGGTGCTGCGGCTTGTTATGGTGTATTTTGGGATTTTTACTCCGGATAGGTTTGTTGCAGTACTGTGGTTTTGCTTTTTGGGCATTACTGTATGCAGGGTTCTTCGGTGGAAGAAGCCCGGAGGCCTCTATATTTGAACTGGAGTTCCTATGGCTGCCATTGTGTGTGCTGATGGTATGGTTAAGCTGGCTTTTGCATCATAAGGTAAGCGGTGTTGCCAGTGTTTATTTTGCAGTGGGAGTATCGCTTTGGATCATGCCAGAGCTTGACGCTCTTTTATTAAGACAGGATTATCCGCAGTGGATTTCATTGATGCTGATCCTAAAGATTGCAGCAGGGTTAGCTTTGTTGTTCGGGTTTCGAAAAAAATGGATAACGTGGGTGGCAACATGAACAATGTGAAATTATCAGATCGGCTTCAGCAATTGCTGGAGCAAATTCCGCAAGGAAGCAGATTAGCAGATATTGGTTCCGATCATGCCTTGCTTCCTGTGGCCGCTGTCGAAAGCGGTAAGGCTGTGTTTGCAATTGCAGGTGAAGTAAACCCGGGTCCCTTTGATGCTGCTTGTAAGGGCGTTGCAGAGGCTGGACTAGGGAAGGTGATCTCGGTGCGCCGAGGAGACGGCCTTGAGGTTCTGGAACCTGGTGAAGTCAATTGTATCACGATTGCTGGCATGGGAGGCGCATTAATTGCCGCGATTCTGGACCGGGGTCAAAGCCAAGGTAAGCTAAAAGATGTTACAACCCTTTTACTTCAGCCGAATGTAGGCGAGGATATTTTGCGCCGCTGGTTATTAAATAATAAATGGGTACTCGTAGCTGAGAGAATTTTGGAAGAAGACGGGAAGCTATATGAAGTATTGACGGCTGTACCAGAAAATGCGGACGCTGGAATTACAAATGAAAGTGTATATCGTGACTTAACCTTGGGGGATTCCACTAAGGTCCTTGGGCAAGAGGCCTTGCTGCAAATGGGACCATGGTTGCTTCAAGCGCCAAATGCTGTGTTTTTTGTTAAGTGGCAGGGTGAGATTCAGAAATTGGAAGGCATTTTAACATCGTTGTCACGTTCAGAACTAGAATCTGCTGAGAATAAACGGAAACAGATTCAAGGTCAGATCAGGGAAATTACGGAGGTGCTACAATGTTTGCCAAGGGACAAACAGTAATTCAGTATATGGAGCAACTGGCTCCTAAGCATTTAGCTGAGGATTGGGACAAAATTGGCCTTCAACTGGGCACGCTGCAAAAAGAAATAACTAATGTATTAGTTGCTTTAGATGTGAATGATGAGGTAGTTGAAGAAGCGATTCGTCTAGGCTGCAATTTGATTATTGCGCATCATGCGATTATTTTCCGTCCATTGCAAGGAATCCAGACAGACACACCGACGGGCAAAATGTATGAAAAATTAATCAAGAATGACATTGCGGTGTACATCAGCCACACGAATCTGGATGTTACCGAGGGTGGAATGAATGATTGGATGGCTGAAGCTCTTGGCATAGAAAACGGAGTACCCATCAAAGACATTCATTCAGAGCAATTATCAAAGCTGGTAGTATTTGTGCCGAAGGATCATCATCAGAAGGTTCTGGATGCTATTCTGAATGCTGGAGCCGGTGCAATTGGCAACTATAGTCATTGCAGCTTCAATATCGAGGGATACGGTACTTTTATTCCAGGAGAAGGCACGGATCCTTATATCGGGGAAAAAGGTAAGATGGAACGTGCCGAGGAAATTCGTATTGAGACGATCGTCCCGCACTCCATCCGCAATAAAGTGGTGCAGGCTATGCTTAAGGCCCATCCTTATGAAGAGGTTGCCTATGATTTATATTCAATGGATCTTAAGGGCCGCAGCTTAGGACTTGGGCGGGTAGGAAAGCTCAAAGAGCCTACAACCCTTGGACAATTCGTGGAGACGGTAAAAAAAGGTCTGAAGGTAGACCATGTACGGGTTGTTGGTGATTTGGACCGTCCGATTCGTAAAGCCGCTGTTCTCGGTGGCTCGGGTGGAAAGTATTATAACAGTGCTATTTTCCGTGGTGCGGATGTCCTGGTTACTGGGGATCTGGATTATCATACAGTTCAGGATGCTGCGCTCGCCGGAATCACTCTGATTGATCCGGGACATAATGCGGAGAAGATCATGAAAGAGAAAGTAGCGGAGTGGATGGCTGGAAAATTGGCCGAGCATAAGTATGATACAGCTGTACATGCTTCGCAGGTGAATACGGAGCCATTTAAGTTCCTATAAAATTGCCATTTAATAATGCTTGTGCCAGACATGTGATGTCTGTATAATATATAATGTTGTTCGGAAAGTTTGACAGACAATCGCCGGTGACGTGAAGACGTCACGGGAGGAAAGTCCGGGCTCCATAAGGCAGGATGCTGGATAACGTCCAGTCGGCGCGAGCTGAAGGATAGTGCCACAGAAATGGACCGCCGATGGCCGCCTTAGGGCGGCACAGGCAAGGATGGAACCGAGGTGTAAGAGACCCCGAGGAACGCTGGTGACTTCGTTCCTGGTAAACCCCATCTGGAGCAAGACCTAATGAGACGCAGCTGAATAAGCAGCCTTAGCCTGAGGCGCGTCTAGGTTGGTCGCTGGAGCTGTGCAGTAATGTATGGCCTAGATAGATGATTGTCGCTTATGGTGGGAGGGTAGTTCCCGATCGAACCACGACGAGCACAGAACCCGGCTTACGGCAAACTTTCCTAACTGCAACGTTATAATAACAACACCATACAAACGGCGACGTATCCCGGTAACCCGGCTACGTCGCCTTTTTTGTTGCAAACAAATGCGGATAAGGCAAATATATAAAGCAGTGAATGCGTGAAAATGCAGGTGTTTAGTAACGTGATATGCAGAAATTGGATTTTTTAAAAGAATTGCTAGCCGCAGATGGGCTGATGGCTGATGGTTGATGAGCTGATGGTTGATGAGCTGATTGTTGATGGCTGATGGCTGATGGTTGATGACTGATGGCAGATGGCAGATGGCAGATGGCAGATGGTTGATGAGCTGATGGGCTGATGACTGGTGGTTGATGAGCTGATGGCTGATGGTTGATGGTTGATGACTGATGGCAGATGGCAGATGGTTGATGGGCTGATATGCTAACGGACCGAGATGCAGCTATTTGTGTATTTTATGCCTTTTTGGAGGAGTTTCGGACTGGAGAGCCGTTATTCGGCATAAACAGGGTGGATATCGGGCGTTTTGAATCCAATAGTGACTATGGAGTCCGATAGCAAACTAAATGAGCGGAATTGATGCAAATAAGAGCGCTGGGGTCCGATACGAACCTCCCGAACTCCCGAACTCAGAACTCCAGAACTCCAGAACTCCAGAACTCCAGAACTCCAGAACTCCAGAACTCCATAGTTACTTTGACGCCAGAATTAGATTAGTAGCTAGCAAACTGCGCAATGCGGAGCTTGGCTAATCTTCTGCGGGAAGATTGGAGTTAGTAGCAAAATATCAATTGTAACCTCTGGCTGTAACTTCGCTGTGAAATCGGATTAGTTGAATGGCAGATGTGTTGAGTAACTAAAGGATGTTTTTGGTGATGCCGACGGCGAAATGTGGGAATGCGATATGTGATGTGTAAAAATTGCTGAATGGGGAAATACGAAAATGAGATGTGTAGAGAGGCTGAAATGTGGAATGCGATATATGACGAGCAAAAATTGCTGAATGTGGAAATAGGAAAATGTGATCTGTAGAGGCGCTGAAATGTGGAAATCAGAAATATGACGTGTGAAAATCGCTGAATGTGAAATGTGAAGATACGAAATAAGCTGAGCAGAAACGCTCAATGTGGAATTGCGAAATGAGATTTGCAAAAATGCTAAAAGTAGAAATGCGAAAATTTGATTTGCAGAAATGCGTAAAGGTAACATTCTGCAAATGCGCAAAAGTGAAAACGCAGAAATCTGCTCACAAAAAATGGCTTCTCCGTCCAATAAAGGATGGAGAAGCCGTTTTAATTAGCTATCGTGGCTATTGATTATGAGCAGTTATTCACGACCGAACGATGTTTTGATTTTGCTGCCATTGAACCAATGCTTTCTCTAGACGTTGAACAGCAACAGGAACTAGTTCGGGTGGCGTATGCGTGAAGTTAAGGCGCATTTTGCTTTTGTGAGGCTCCGCTGAATAGAATACCTCTCCTGGAACAAACGCTACTCCGTTTTCCACTGCCAGCGGGAGTAATTCCTTAGTGTTAATCTCTTCGGAAAGTGTAAGCCATAGGAACATGCCGCCTCTTGGTTCAAGGAAATATGCTCCTTCCCAGTTATGTGATCTGAGCTCCGCGGACAGGAGCTTCATACGCGAATGATACTCTCTTGAGATGAGGCGGATATGCTGCTCAATATCAAAATGTAACAGCAGTTCATCTAAAGCACGCTGGTCGATGGTGCTGGAATGCAGATCGGCTGCTTGCTTCGCCTTGGCGATGGTCTTGATTAGTTCGGAATCGCCGATAATCCAACCCGTGCGCAGGGCAGGGGCGACGATTTTGGAGAAGGTCCCTGTGTAGACTACACAATAATCCCCGCCGAAGCTTCTATCGATGGAGGCTAGTGAGGGGGGATATAGAGTTTTATCTTCATCAAAGGTTATTTCTCCATAGGGATTGTCCTCTAGAATAAGAACACTGTAACGGCGGCAGATTTCAACCACCTGCTCGCGGCGCTCTTTACTCCAGGTTGCTCCAGACGGATTGTTGAAGGTCGGAACTGCGTAGAGCAGTTTTGGCCGATGTACCCGAATCTGCTCCTCCAATTGATCTGGCAGAATGCCATGTTCGTCGTTTGGTATCGTATGAATAGCAGCCCGGTAAGAACCGAGTACCTGTAGTGCTGCCAGATAGGTGGGCGCTTCCACAAAAACTGCATCGCCGGGATCCAGCAATATTTTGCATAACAGATCTATAGCTTGCTGTGAGCCTGTAGTCAGCACCATCTCAGAGGATGTAACCGGGATGCCTTGCCGGGTAAGTCTTTCAGCGATTTTGTCACGTAGTGGAGTAAAACCCTCGGTTAGCCCATATTGAAGCGCTGAGGTATCGCTGGAGAGCACACGATTATAGGCATCGCGTACGGCCTCCAAGGGAAACAAATCCTCCCCAGGCAGCCCGCCTGCAAGTGAAATGATGTCATTGCCCTGTGTAACTTTTAGAATCTCCCGAACTGCTGATGACCCTAGATGATTGGCTGCCGTTGAGTATTTGATATCCATAAATTAGTTCTCCACCTTTCGATTTGATGCTATCATAATAGGAGCGCTGTATAACAGTAAAGCGTTGAATATAACAGTGGAGGTGAAGGGTTCATGCATATCGATTTGAATCGCAGCGGCAGCAAAACTCTGCCCCATCAAATCAGTGAAACCCTCAGTCAGCGGATCTCATCAGGACTGCTTCAGCAAGGTGTCCGGCTGCCCTCCGTTAGAAGTCTAGCTATAACATTGAACGTGAGTCAGGTTACAGTGAGCAAGGCTTACGATATGCTTGAGAGACGAGGACTTATTTACTGCAGACAGGGCAAAGGCTGCTTTGTAGCCGATCCAACCCATAATAGACGTCACGAAGAGGGTTGCTGGCAGGATTTATATGATGATTATTTGCCGCGGGCTCAGCTTTGGCGGAATTTTGATGTTTCGGAAGTGAAATATCCCTTTCATTTAGCCGCCATCCACAGTGAGCTGCTGCCGCTTCACGATATCGGTGACACCTACACCTCCTTGGTCAAAGAGCAACCGGAGCTTATGGCAACCTACGGGAATTTTCAGGGAGATCTTGAGCTGCGGAATGTCATGAGAGAACATTTGAAATCGCGTGGGGTTTCACTCACTTCTTCCGATTTGATGATAACCAGCGGGACCCAGCAAGGCATTGATCTGGTGGCTCGTACATTTGTTGGTCCTGGAGATACAGTCTATCTTGAGGCGCCTAGCTATACTGGTGCTATTGATGTATTTGCGGGACGAGGTGCAGAGATGATTTTTGTACCTACGGATAGTGAAGGGATGCGGGTGGATGTTCTTACAAAAATGTGTGATCAAAGACCCCCAAAGCTAATTTATACCATCCCTACTTTTCAAAATCCAAGCGGCGTAACTATGAGCATCACAAGAAGGCAACGACTGCTGGAATTAGCGCGCAGCTACCGTTGCCTCATTGTTGAGGATGACCCATTTAGTGATTTATATTTCCATGCACCTCCACCCAGGGCGATTAAATCAATGGATCCCGATGGACATGTAGTCTATATGAAAAGCTTTAGCAAAGTACTTGCTCCTGGTTGCCGAATCGCCTGTGTAGCAGCAGAAGGAAATATTCTGTCCCGGCTGATCGCCGCTAAATCTGCGAGTGACCTAGGAAGTCCCTTGCTGACACAGAAGGCTGTATTACCCTTCATCGCTGAAAAATACGACGCCTACGCAGCACAGCTACGAATTACACTGCGTGGTCGTATGGAAAAGGCGGCGAAGCTTCTGAAGCTGTACGCGCCGCCTGGAGTGAACTATATGCTACCAGAGGGAGGACTTAATCTCTGGCTGGAGCTGCCCCCTTCTCCTGATATCGCAAGCCTGCATGACTTGGCGGAACAGGAGAGCATTTCTTTTTTACCCGGTGATGTCTGTTACTCTGCGGAAACGCCTTCCCGCCACATCCGTCTTTGCTATTCTCAAATGAAGGAACCGGAGATGGAGGAAGGGTTGCAGCGGTTTCTTCACTTACTTGGCCGGTTTTTGCAATGACACGGTTAAGGGGTGTTCTTTGTTCTTTGTTTTAATTGATTCATTTGCTGGCGTACATGTTGAGGGAAAAGCTGCAATGGGACTTGATTGCCGCTTGCCGCTTGTAGCGTTTTATAAATATCGACCTGACCCCAGCCAAAATATTTATCATGGCCGGAAGTTCCCAGATCCACAGCGTTTTTGGTCATAAGGTCCATAACTTCCTTATTCGTCAGATTAGGATTTAGTGAACGTACCAGACCCGCCAGCGCAGCGACATGGGGACTGGCCATTGACGTGCCGGATAAAGCGGCATATTGACTGTCCGGATAGGTGCTTGCGATGCTTTCTCCGGGTGCAGCGACATCAATATAATCGCCGTAGTTGGAGAAGGAGGCTTTTTCCCCTGAAGCATTTGTAGCAGCCACTGCAATCACTTCGGGATAAGCTGCAGGGTATCCAGGCCGCTCTGTATTATCATTGCCTGCTGCAGACACAAGCACGATGTCCCGGTCATAGGCGTATTTAATCGCATCATGAAGGAACTGAGAGTCGGCATAATTCCCTAAACTTAAGTTAATAACCTTTGCACCATTGTCAGCTGCCCATATGATACCTTCTGCTACGGAATAAGTCGTTCCGGCACCTGAGTTATCTAGCGCTTTTACAGGGAGGATCTTATTGTACCAGCTGATGCCAGCTACACCTTCCCCGTTGTTAACAAGTGCGCCAATGATTCCAGATACATGTGTACCGTGACCTACATCATCCTCGGGTGTGGAACCATTGGTAATGGCATTATAACCAGTTAAAAGCTTACCTTGTAAATCAGGATGATTAATCTGTACTCCCGTATCCACCACGGCCACAACCACTTCTTTGCTGCCTTTGGAAAGATTCCACCCTAGCTCGGTTTCAATCGCCGGGAGGTTCCATTGGTAAGTGGAGAATAACATGTCGTTAGGAGTGACAGTTCCTTCAGCGTTTTTAGTGATGGTATCATTGGTTAAATACATATAGTGAGGTTCCGTATATTCGGGATGCCATTTGTTGGTGAAATAGGATTTGAGCTGATAGTAGGTCATCTTCTCAGAGCGAAAGATATAGGCATATCCCAGCTTGCGTGGCTGCTTGCAGTGGATATCGGCGGTTATCGTCTGGAGCTGTCCTTGAGTCGGAGCATTTCCCTGAAAACGGACTACAATTTCATTCTCATAAAAATGGCTGGCATTTTCGTTATCATGGCCGGTCTTGACCGTAATGTCCTTTAAGTTATCGGTATGGACTGATTCCACATGGTATTTGCCTTCCTTAGGATACGGAATGAGACGCAGGTTCTTCAGCTGATGGTCTGCCACACGCCCAAGCACCTTTTGGTTGATAAGAGCAATAATCCCTACATTTTTCTGTTTGTTCCGCTGAGCGATAAAGTAATATTTTTCTTTACCGATTGTAAACGTTGGAGATTCATAGGATTGATGACCGTGGATTGCTGATTTTGCCGTTTTGAGATATTTTAGAAGCTGCTTGTTCTCCTGTTCGGTTCCTTTTGGAAAAGATGACTTAAAGGTCTCAGTCTTTTGTGTGCGAAAATCGATCCACATCAGCATGGAGATAAACCCGTGGTCTTGCTGCAATCGTTTCGCATACACTGATTTATCATGAATCGAAGACATCCCGTCTGTTTCAGACAGGAGTTTAGTTAAATGTCTACTGACATCGACTCTATTCAGATGATCTGTCGCCTCCACATCCTGGCTTAAGGAGGTTTTCTTTAATGTTTTTTCCTGAGAGGGATTTGGAGGTGAATGCAAAGCTGAAGTTGGAGCCGGATTCTGAACAGCGACTTTAGCGGCATCTCTGGTCGTCCCATTAGTGGCAGGCCGCAGGGCAAAGGTAAGTAACCCAACTGTAAAAGCTGCTGTAACCAAACCTGCAACTGTTAGATTTTTTCGTGACATGATTTCCGCTCCTCTATGCAATGTAATGTCTATAGGTTTAGAAGAGAGCGTATCTTTTATGCATCTTAGAAAAGGATACCTTCCTAACGTTTTTTATGATAATATCAGAGAGAATAAGTATCTCGAATTGTCTTCTTGATTTTGTAAGAGATACCTCATTAGATGTTGTTCTTAATAATTGTTCAGAAGGTTAGACTTCTCTGTGTTCACATCCTGATATTGCAAGAATAAAGAGATACGTCCTTAGGGCGGTTTCTTTCAGAGGATTAACTTTATTGACTACAAGAGCAGGGAATAATAAGGAGGAGCAACCGCTATGTCAGCAGCCAATGTGCAGAAATTATGTGAATCGACGAGAGATAAACTTAAAGTGGTAATCGACAAAATGGAAGTATTTCTAAATGAGCATGCATTGCCTCAGCTTGTAGTTGAGGGAGATGAGGAAACTGTACAATTTTACCAAGGTTTTCTGTCCGATCTTCGTCATCTATTAGTGTTCTCGGAAATGTCATATGAGAAATTAGGCGTTGCGCTGCGTCGTGCGACATTCGATGAATCTTTTGCACAGAAAGCGCTTTATAATGTATATCACTATGGCGTGAACAACTTCTTTTATCCGAAAAATGAAAGCTATTCTGAAGATGGCCGTTACGCTTATACTGGTCAGGATGCAATCCGTTTCCGCAAAAAGCCAGTACGTCCCGCACGTGATATCATCCTAGAAATCACCAAAACGTATGAAGATCTTCGCGATGATCTCATTTATTATGAGAACGACTATTTGACCGAGAAACGTATGCAAAATCAGGTTTAACTTCTAAATAGTGATCTAAAGGGATCAGCACTTTGTCATTTTGTAATGACGATGAGCTGGTCCTTTTTTGCGTGGATTGAAAGCCTGTCTCGATACATCAACTGGAAACCACTCTGTCGAATAGCGGGTAAATGGAGCGGACATAATGAAGCCGAGGTGATAATTATGTCGAGTGAAAAACCATTAGTAAAATGTAGCGTGAGCAATTGTCATTATTGGGGCGAGCATAATTTATGCCGGGCTGAAGAAATTGTCATTGAGATCGATAAGCACGTAGGCAATGGTTATAAGGAAGAATATGCTGAAGAAATGACGAATGAAGGTCACCGCGATCATGCCAGTACATCATCTGCAACATGTTGTCTGACGTTTAAGCCGAACGCTTAGGAGGCCGCCAGAATGGACACAGAAAAGGATAATGAATCAAGCTCATCACGGGAACAATCCGTTCCGAGAAAAGTCATTCTTCGTCCGCGGAGAGTGGACTATCCTCGTCGGGACAGAGAGCATCGCGAAGAATACGCTGCTGAGGTAAATCCGGTTCCAATGCAGGTACGGGATGCCCCGCGTATAGTGGAAGAGCGCAAGGACAGTGAAGCGGAATATAGTGGAAGCCGGGTAATGGGGTATGTTGGACTGGGGATGGGAATCGCCTCATTGTTCATCTGGTCCTTTATTCTCGGACCCATCGCTGCCGTAGTTGGTTATTATTCCTATGTCAAAGAGCAAAAAACGCTTGGGGCATGGGCAATGGGCTTAGGGATTGTTGCGACACTAAGCTACTTCGTGATGATTCCCTTTGCGCGCTAAAAAGAACTGAATTGCTTTGATCTAAACAGGCTTTTAGACCTAAATATCAGGGTCTGAAGTCTGTTTTTTCATTCCAACATATAGCAATAATCTCAGATAAAATGTAAGATTAAGCCGTAATTCATCGAAATTTCAACGCGAAACCTTATATATGATTCGAGTAGGACAAAAAAAGGAGTGCGCCAGCATGCAGATCAATCCCGCTGTAACCGACGGGTTAGGGCAGCTTAAATGGATCAACCTTAAGGCTACAACCGAAAAAACTAGCTCCGCGAATGGAAATGAACGGTCAACGGGGGTTTCAGCTTCTGGATTTGCGACAATGCTTCAGGCAATGTCAACGAGTAGTGAAAGTTCAAGCTATTTGACCTCTCTCCCGGATGCAACTTCAGTCAGCAGCTTGTTATGGCAGCAGATAGGTGGGACAACAGAAACCTTCAATAACATAATTTCCGGGGAAATAACGGGTTCTACACCTACAAGCTATGATGATCTCATCCAGAAGGCGAGTGCTAAATATGGCGTGCCGATTGATCTGATCAAAGCAGTGATTGATACTGAATCTTCGTTTAATCCTAATGTGGTCTCTTCGGCAGGGGCTAAAGGTTTAATGCAGCTTATGGATGGCACCGCGAGCGGCTTAGGGGTTACTGATTCGTTCGATCCGGCGCAAAACATTGATGGCGGCGTACGTTATTTATCTTATCAACTGAAACGCTTTGGCGGAGAGGAAAAGATGGCACTTGCAGCGTACAACGCAGGGCCGGGACGGGTAACAGATCTTGGAGTAACCAATGATCAGGAATTATTGGAGAAACTTAGCCTGCTTCCAAAAGAGACACAGTCTTATATCTTCAAAATAGAACGCGCTCGCGCTCAATACGCGGTATAATAAAAAGGATCAAACGGGAAACACCGTTTGATCCTTTTTCGATAATAAGTTCACTCAACGAAGTAAAGGAGACATTTGACATATGCTTTACTGGGATTATGCCGCCGCTACACCGCCCTATGAAGAAGTGGTGCAGACGATGGAACAAATTATGAAGCTGCATTATGCGAACCCTTCCTCTTTACACCGTGCGGGCAGTGAAGCGGGTAAGCTGATCAGACGGTCGCGTGAAGTATGCGCTGCTGCTTTATCTGTACAACCGCAGGAGATTCTATTTACTTCTGGTGCAACGGAAAGCAATAATTTGGCGATAAAAGGCGCTGCTCTGCAATATCAGACTAGAGGCCGCCATTTGGTAACTACAGAAATAGAGCATCCCTCTGTATATGAGAGTTTCCTGCAATTGCAGCGAATGGGCTGGGAGGTTACTTTTGTAGCACCCGATAGCACTGGCGTTGTTGATCCTGAGCGCGTAGCTGCTGCTGTCCGGCGCGACACAGTGCTTGTTAGTGTGATGCATGTCAATAACGAGATTGGAACGATACAACCGCTTAAAGAGATGGGTAAGCTGATTAAAGCTGTGAATCCGCGAACCTTATTTCATGTAGATGGTGTTCAGGGATATGGTAAGCTTGCAGTTGATCTAAAGGATTGGCAGGTGGATCTTTATAGCCTGTCTCCTCATAAGCTTCGAGGCCCACGTGGAGTGGGATTACTGTATATCAAAGATGGAATTAAGCTATTCCCATTGCTTACAGGGGGCTCTCATGAAGAAGGACAACGCGCTGGAACTGAAAATGTACCTGCGATTGTCGCATCCTCCAAAGCTATCCGCATGAGTGGTGAGCAGCGCGAACCCTTCGTTGCCCAGTTGGTTCCACTCCGAGATCGATTATTACGCTTCTTGCGCACCGTTCCTGAATTTGTTATAAACAGCAGAGAGGATGGAGCTCCCCATATTGTGCATTTCTCTTACCCTGGCATGAAGGGAGAGGTATTCGCCCGCAAGCTGGAGGAACTGGGGATGGTAGTCTCCACCCGCTCGGCTTGCTCCTCACGACTGGCTGAGCCTAGTCGTGTGTTATTGTCTATGGGTAAAGATGTCTCCAGTGCTTTAGGTGGGATTCGTATTAGCCTTGGCGACAGTCATACAGATGAGGATGTCTCTGCGCTTGAGCAAGCATTAACCACTGCGGTACAAGCTTTAAAGATTGCTGAAGGAGGAATGAAGTAACAAATGAGCATGATGAACAAGGAATCTGCAGAAGGCAGAGCCCATAGTATAGAATACGCTGATATGCTGCTCCTGCGTTTTGGGGAGTTTACTTTAAAGGGCAAAAATCGTACCCGATTTGAAAAAACCGTACTGCGTCATGTGAAGGAATTGATTAAGCCTTATCCAAACGTAGTTCTGAGCAAGGAATTCGGAAGAATTTACGTGGAACTGAACGGGGAATCTGCGATTGAATTGGTACAAGCACTGAAGAATGTCTTTGGCATTGCTTCTGTCAGTCCAGTGAAGGTTTCTAAGTCAGAGCTTGAGGATATTGTAGCGGTAAGCCGTCAATTTTTGGAGATAATCGCGCCTGCTCCGGGCACCAGATTTAAGGTTAATGCTCGGCGGGTATGGAAAGAGTTCCCTTACGGCTCCATTGAGATGAATAAACTGATCGCGACACCACTATTGCAAGGATATCCTGGCCTCACCGTAGACGTTAAATCGCCTGAATTAGAGCTGAGGGTCGAAATTCGTCAGGGACATACTTATATTTTCTGTGAAAATATTGCCGGTGTAGGTGGATTTCCATTAGGCACTAACGGAAAAGCGATGTTGTTGCTGTCCGGTGGCATTGATAGTCCCGTAGCAGGCTGGTCATCCATGCGGCGCGGACTTGAAGTGGAGTGCGTGCATTTCTACAGTTATCCTTATACAAGCGAGCTTGCTAGACAAAAGGTTGTGGATCTTGCGCGAGTATTGTCACGCTATGCGGGTGTAATCAAGCTGCATCTGGTACCCTTTACAGAAGTGCAGACTTCCTTTACCGGCATCGGCCAGGATAATCTGATTATTACACTGATGCGGCGGGCAATGCTGAGAATTACTACCCAGCTTGCGGAGCGCGAAGGTGCATTGGCGATTGTAACCGGGGATAGTCTGGGACAAGTCGCTAGCCAGACCTTGCCAAGCATGAACGTGATTGGCCGGGCGACAACCCTCCCCCTTCTGCGTCCGCTGGTAATGATGGACAAAAGTGATATCGTGGACCTGTCGAAGAACATCGGCACCTATGAGTTGTCTATCCTTCCTTATGAGGATTGTTGTACTTTATTTGTTCCAAAATCACCTACAACAAATCCGAATTTACGGATTGTGGATAAGATAGAGGCTACGCTTCCGGGATATTCTGAACTTCTGGAAGCGGCGATTGAAGCCACAGAGACCGTGTTAATCACTCCTTATGGAGATGAGAAGCCTAGTGATGTTGTAAGTGTCGAGGCGGGATTACAGGAAGAATGGTTCTAAAATAATAAACCAAAAAACTGCCTTGGAGTGTAGTGAAATCTACGTTCTGAGGCAGTTTTTTGTGGTTTAGACGATTGTGCCCTCCTGAGGCTCTTCTGGTTTTGATTGGCGTTTCCAATGTCCCGCTGCCAAGATACCTATAATGATCACGATTATAAACAGATATTTGAGCAGCGGATGATGATCAAAAAATGGCGCAAGCTGATGTTCATCTGTCATCATACTTGAAGCAGTAAAGCCTAAGACAGCAGAACCAATATAAATGATCCATGGATATTTGTTGATTAATTTAATAAAAAGGGTACTTCCCCACACCACGATGGGAACACTGATCAGCAGTCCTATGATAACCAGTGAGATATTATGCTTGGCAGCTCCGGCAATGGCGATCACATTATCAAGGCCCATGGCAGCATCAGCTAAAATGATTGTACCTACAGCGGACCACAAGCTTTGACCTGCCTTGATATCTGTTGAAGTGTTCTCACTGGTTAACAGCTTATAGGCAATCAGAATGAGTAAAATCCCTCCGGCAAGCAGTAACCAGGGGATTTTCAACAGCCATACGACCAGAATCGTTGCGAAGATCCGCAACACTACAGCGCCTGCTGTTCCAAATACGATAGCCTTTTTTTGCGTGTCGGACGGTAAATTACGCGCTGCAAGTCCGATCACAATGGCATTATCTCCCGCCAGAATAAGATCTAGAAAAATAATGTTGAGCAGCGATAATATAAACTCCCAGATGGATGTATTCAAAGCGAAGTCACTCCCAAGTTTTGTTAGATTGAGCTGCAAAATATGCTTAGTTTTGTATACGCAAAAAAAGGAGCCAACATGCGTTCACGCTCAAAAAAAGTTGGACAGGAAGCATAGCTTGTCATTTCCGAACATACAAGTAGTTACATGTGACTCGGGGAGGTAAGTGCGAATGGATTCATTATTGCTCCTTGGTGAAATATTGATGATCAATCTGGTGCTGAGCGGAGATAATGCAATGGTTATCGCAATGGCCAGCAAGGATCTTTCGGCGAAGCACCGAAAGACTGCGGTATGGTGGGGCTCAGCAGGCGCAGTTGTTCTGCGGTGTTTGCTTACTTTTGTTGCGGTATTGCTATTAAAAATCCCTTATATTCAGGCTGGAGGGGGGATGCTGCTGCTATGGATAGCGTTCAAGCTGCTGTTGGAGGAAGAGGAGGATCTCAGAGTAAGGGAATCTTCCTCAGTCTGGAAAGCAATCCGAACGATTCTTGTAGCGGACTTTATTATGAGCCTGGATAATGTACTAGCCATTGCGGGAGTAGCTAAAGGAGATTTAGCTTTAATTGTCATCGGGATTGCTCTCAGCATTCCGATAGTAGTGTGGGGAAGCGGCATCATTGTAGGCTGGCTGCACCGGTTTCCAGTGCTCGTATTTATCGGTGCTTATATACTGGCGTTTACAGCAGGGGATATGTTGCTTCAGGATGCAAAATTAGGGACAATGCTCTCCTTTTTATTCCCCTCCTTACATTCCTTTTTGCCCATTGCCTTAGGCATATTAGTTGTGGTTACGGGAGCAATTAAACGCAGAAAAACATCTGCAGGTTAATAAATTGCAATAAAAGGCAATACTAAACGGACATCTCCATAAATTGGAATTGTCCGTTTTTTTTGCGCGATCAGAAGTGCTTATAGACACTGATTAATCACAGGGAGTGATGGCATTTTGTGTATGTTTCGGATAATATATGAGTAAGAATCCTGTCGCTTTCAGGCTATAAGGTGACGAGGAAATGAGGTAGACGTGAAATTGAAGGGATGGGTGAAGGATGTCTTCAAAGAAAGATATACAGCTAGGAATTTTTATTGTTGCTGCTGGCATCGTGATTTTATTAGGTAAGCTGGGCGTCTTCGGATTTTTGGGCCGCGCGCTTTGGCCTCTAGTGATTTTAATTCCAGGAATAGTGCTGCACATGTTATTTTTCAGCCGTCGTGCTTCGGCCTCGGTATTGGTTCCTGCTGGGATATTAACGGTGTACGGTTTGTTGTTTGGCCTTTGCAATATTTGGGGATGGGGGCTTATGAGTAACTTATGGCCTGTGCTGTTGCTTGGTCTTGCCGTGGGCTTGTATGAATATTCTATCTATGAACCAAGACGGACGGGTGGACTGTCAGCAATTGCTGTAACATTAGGCTTACTAAGCCTTGTACTTTGTATTTTCAGCCTTATGGGTACCGGCGCGATCTACCTGATCGGGATTGTATTAATAGCTGCAGGAATTTGGCTGATTACCGGTCGAGGCAGAGCACGTGGCCGGAATAGATGGTACCGAAGTTAATTGCTGTAGGATCTTGTGAAAAAAAACGGAAATTGGTAACTGTTTTTTCATAAAAAGACTTGCTTTTCATGGTACTTTCACTATAATATTAATGTTATGTTGAAGCGTCGGCTTTCTGCCTGGCGCTTCTTTTGTGAGACTGCCGTGACATGCTATGAATTTTAACAGTTTTAATTTGATAAATGAGAGGATTTGGATACAAATCATGCATTCAAGAAAAGATATTCGCAACATTGCGATCATTGCCCACGTTGACCATGGCAAAACAACACTCGTCGATCAGCTCCTTCAACAATCGGGGATCTTCAGCGCCCATGAGCACTTGCAAGAACGTGCTATGGACTCTAATGATATCGAGCGGGAACGTGGAATTACAATCCTAGCTAAAAATACAGCAATTACTTATAAAGAGTTTTTGATCAACATTGTGGATACACCGGGACATGCTGACTTCGGTGGCGAAGTAGAACGGATCATGAAAATGGTTGACGGTGTATTGCTGGTTGTTGATGCTTATGAAGGCTGCATGCCGCAAACGAAATTCGTTCTGCGTAAAGCATTGGAACAAAAACTTACACCGATCGTTGTCGTGAACAAGATTGACCGTCCAGCTGCTCGTCCTAAGGAAGTTATTGATGAAGTGCTCGATTTGTTCATCGAACTTGAAGCAAATGACGAACAATTGGAATTCCCGGTTGTTTATGCATCTGCTCTTAATGGTACATCAAGCATGGATCCTGAGAAACAAGATGAAACGATGCTTTCGCTCTACGAAACCATCGTTGAACATATTCCAGCTCCAACCGAAAGTGTTGAAGAACCGCTTCAATTCCTCGTAACGTTGATGGATTATAACGAATACTTGGGTCGTATTGCGATTGGACGTGTTAACCGCGGTGTGATCAAACAAGGTCAATCTGTAACAGTTATTATGCGTGATGGTAAGAGCAAAACTGCACGTATCGAGAAATTGTTCGGCTTCCAAGGTTTGAAACGTATTGAAACAGAGCAAGCGGGCGCAGGGGATATCGTTGCTATTGCAGGGATCAAGGACATCAACATTGGTGAGACCATTGCTGATCCTGCAAACCCTGAAGCACTTCCAGTTCTGAAGATTGACGAGCCAACCATGCAAATGACATTCCTAGTGAATAACAGTCCTTTTGCTGGTAAAGAAGGTAAATGGGTAACTTCCCGTAAACTACGTGAGCGTCTCTTTAAAGAACTTGAAACAGATGTGAGCTTGCGAGTGGAAGAAACTGATAGTCCTGACGCATTTATCGTTTCTGGACGCGGTGAGCTTCACCTTGGTATTCTGATCGAGAATATGCGTCGTGAAGGTTACGAAATGCAAGTTTCTAAACCACAAGTAATCATTAAAGAAATCGACGGTGTCAAAATGGAGCCGCTTGAGCGTCTAATGATTGATATTCCAGAAGAAAGCATGGGCTCTGTTATGGAGAGTCTGGGTACTCGTAAAGCCGAAATGGTGAATATGATTAACAACGGTACGGGTCAAGTACGTCTGGAGTTCCTGATTCCTGCACGTGGTTTGATTGGTTACAACACTTACTTCTTGACTTTGACACGCGGTTACGGCGTTATGAACCATGCTTTTGACAGCTATGCTCCACTGGTTGCTGGTCAAGTTGGCGGACGTCATCAAGGTGTGCTTGTAGCAAGTGAGACTGGATCAACAACTCAATACGGAATCGTGGGTGTTGAGGATCGTGGTATTCTCTTCTTGGATGCAGGTACAGAAATTTATGAAGGTATGATCGTAGGTGAGCATACCCGTGATAACGATATTATCGTTAACATCTGTAAGGAAAAAGCACTTACCAACATGCGTACCTCAGGCAAAGATGATACTGTAAAAATGAAGACACCACGCACCTTCTCTTTGGAAGGCGCACTTGAATATTTGAACGATGATGAATATTGTGAAATTACACCTAAATCCATTCGTTTGCGTAAAAAGATTCTGAACAAAGGCGAACGCGAACGTGTAGAGAAACAACGTAAAACAGCACAAGCCAACGCGTAAACACATGCTTTTGAATAAGACCGCCGGATTATTGCATCCGGCGGCTTTTTTTAATATAAGAAACAAAAAATTCCCCTACTGATGATATAATGTAAACGTATCTTAAATTTGGGAGGAGTGCGGTTATCTATGCAGGTGTGGTTCGCTGAGCATCCAATCGTCGCTTATATTGTTATCTTTATATTGCTTACTTTTGTTTATAATCAAGTCTTTCGTGTGAATCAAAAGTTATCGATTGGCAAGGAAATCATGCTCTACATAATGATGGCGATTGGCTCTGGCATGCTCCTAATTTTCCAACATGATAAGCTTCCGATTATCCAATGTCTGTTGGTTGCTGTCGGATTAATGCTGATGGTACGGATACGTTATATAGTAGAAGCTCGACAGAAGAGAAAGGCCGCAGCAGCAGCGAAGAGATCGTAATCGCAACTTTTGTACCTTAAGGATCGTCTAATTAATGTAGCAATTCTAATTCTAAATGAAATGAAAAGGACTTTATTCTATTATGAGTACAAGAAACAGCGGTTTACCTCCAAGAGCAAACGGGCAACAACCTACTAATAGAAAACAGCCTGTGAAGGGTGTTTCTAAGAAAAAAACGAAAAAGAAAGTGAAAAAGAGAGGTTTTTTTGGCAGATTAGTTAGAGTATTGTTAACTTTGCTAATTATTGCGATCCTCGGCGTGCTGGGTTATGGCGGTTATCTGTATTGGAAGCTTGAGCATGGCGTATTTAATGCAGGGGTTGAGGGTACGGTTGCTCCAGGGCAATCCGCTTCAGAAAAGCCACTGACGATGCTTATACTGGGAACGGATAACAGACCTAAACACGAGTCTTATTTGACTGACGTAATCATGGTTGCAGCACTTAATCCTAAGACCAAATCAGCGACCATAGTTTCGCTTCCTCGTGATACCTATGTGGAGCTAAGCGGCTATAAGAAAACGAAGATTAATGAATTTTATGCTCGCTTCAAGGGTAAGGAGAAATCCTCCGGTCTACTGGCTGAAGACGAGATGAAGACGATGATGGGTAAGTATTTGGACATTGATGTAGATTATACAACGATTCTTGATTTTCAGGGCTTCCGGGATGTGGTGGACGAGCTTGGGGGAGTCGAAGTAAATATTAGTGAAAATATGTGTTATACAGACACTGTGGACGGCACGAATATCAATCTGAAAAAGGGTCCGGCAGAGCTGGATGGAAAAAATGCATTGGACTATGTGCGGTATCGTAAATCCAATTGCAAGCCTAAGACTAACGCTTCAGATGATTTTGATCGCAACAAACGCCAGAACGAAGTCCTGAACAGTCTGGTGGATCAGATGCAATCGCTTGGTGGCGTATTGAAAATCGGCAAGGTGCTTGATGCAGTGGACAGTAACATGAAGACAGATATCGAAAATTCGCAAATCAAAGATATGATTGCGACGTATTGGAAGATTTCCAAAGAGAATATCGAATTCAAGCCGGTTACTGGTACGTGGCGAAGTCCATATGTATATATTAATGATGAGGAGTTGGAGGCCGCTAAGAAAAGCTTGCAGGATCGAATTGCAGGAATTTCCACTGGAGCTGATTCGACAACTGCTGAGGCGCCTTGAGGACCTTAATATCTTCCATAGCTAAAATTGAATGCAAGTTTCAGCCTGTGCTATAATATAATAAATCGAATGAATTAACGTCGCATAGGGGGCCAGTACTTATGTCCGAAGCCGTTGCTCAGCTGAATGAAACTTTGCTATCGATGCTGCAATCGGAAACCTTTGTTCTTCTAAACACAGTTGATGCGGAGACAGGCGGTCCTACATCCACAGCTATTTCGTGGCTTTATGCTGTTAGTCCTAGTACTGTGCGTTTGGCTATTGATCATCGTTCAAGACTTGTGAATAATATGAAGGTTAATCCATTAATAACTATAACAGTGTTTGGTGAAGGAACTGTCTATGCCATTAACGGTAGTGCTGCTGTAAGGCAGGACCCGCTAGAGGATGTTCCCTTTAAGATGTGCTGTTTTGATGTTGAAATTAAAGCGGTCCGCAACGCGCTTTTTTACGGCGCGCAGCTTGACTCCGCCCCAAGATATGCGAAAGTTTATGATGGACGTGCCGCTGAGAAGTTGGACGGACAAGTATTTGCTGCCATGAAAAAAGCCTAGTGAAAATATCACTGGGCTTTTTTTGAATTCTAAGGACTTCTTTTGTCCTTTATCCACTACTGTGCATTTCTTTGCGGCTTGGTATCCTCTGGCAGCTGTGGCATGATTCGTCCGATAATATCAGCCAGCTCGGATGAGAATCCGGAAATCGGATGTCCCTTGGAGATATGGCGGCTCATTTCCGCTAATCTGCTGGAGAGATCCATATCCGCTGTGACAAGCGCCCGTACACTTCTTGGGTCTTTGCGGATAGCTTCTGCTACAGAATATTTGATGCTTCCTACACGTGAGCGGCCTAGAGAACCTTCTACATCAAGACCAACAATGGCAACTTTGTTCATGACTACACAGTGTGCGCCATTTACACCGGGAACTCTTTTGGCCAACTGTTCAAAATGATCCTTAAGTGCAATTTCATTTTCTCCATTAACATTGACGGCTTGACCAGCTTTTGAGGTGGCTTTAGGATTAGTCGCACCATCATTGGACAATTGCCGAACCTCATGGTTCCCCGTACCCTTTACAGCATTCGCAGATTGTTTATTCTGAGGAGAGGGTGATGTCTTTTTATTAGCGATACCGCAGCTTGTCAGTAGCAGCAGTACCAGCAACAGACATATTGATTTTCTCATATGTGATTACTCCTTTCAGCCAATGAATCGTTTCTGTACCTTATCTTTTCCCTTGGCGGAAAGAGTTATGTATGATCAATCAAACCAGGCGCTGTGGAGGGGATAATATGAACAAGATATTTGTGCTAGATACCAACGTGCTTTTGCACGACCCCAATTCAATTTTCTCTTTCAAGGAGCATGAGGTGGTTATTCCGGCTGTTGTGCTGGAAGAAATCGACTCCAAGAAGCGCAATGCTGACGAAATCGGTCGGAATGCCCGTACGGTATCCCGATTGCTCGATGGACTCCGGGAACTAGGTCATCTGCATAGCGGTGTGGAACTGGAGCATGGAGGCAAGCTGAAGGTAGAACTTAACCATCGCAGTTTTGTGAAGGTACAGGAAATGTTTGGTGAGGTGTCTAACGACAATCGGATTTTGGCTGTTGCGCTCAATTATTTGAATGAAGAGAATGAGAAGCCTGATCCGCGTCCCGTTGTGCTTGTGAGCAAGGATGTACTGGTTCGTATTAAAGCGGATGTACTTGGAATTACGCCAGAGGATTATTTGTCAGATCGTACTGGAGACTTAAATGAACTATACACTGGTTACCAATCTCTGCAGGTGCATCCCGCATTGATTGATGAATATTATAGTCACCGCTCTCTGACGGTAAAACAGCTCGCGTTGTCGTATCCGTTGTACCCTCATGAATTTGTGATTCTCAAGGATGAGATTGGCACTGGCAAATCAGCTCTTCTAAAAGTGAATAGTGATGCCACACGTCTGGAGCCACTCTATCTGGGCAATGATTCGGTTTGGGGGATCAGCGCCCGTAATGCTCAACAACGAATGGCACTGGAGCTGCTGCTAAATGATGAAATCCCGCTCGTAACGATCACGGGTAAGGCTGGGACAGGGAAGACGTTATTGGCGCTTGCAGCCGGACTATTCAAAGTGGAGGATGAACATAAATACAAAAAATTGCTTATCGCCCGTCCGGTTGTTCCTATGGGTAAGGACATTGGTTACTTGCCCGGTGAGAAGGATGAGAAGCTTAGACCCTGGATGCAGCCTATTTATGATAATCTGGAATTCCTGTTCGATACCAAAAAAGCTGGCGATATCGATAAAATCTTAATGGGGTTAGGCAGTATACAGGTAGAAGCCTTAACCTATATTCGCGGCCGTTCAATCCCATCACAGTTCATTATTATTGATGAGGCGCAGAACCTTTCCCGTCATGAGGTGAAGACCATTGTCTCCAGAGCGGGAGAAGGAAGTAAAGTCATTCTAATGGGCGATCCGGAGCAAATCGATCATCCATATCTGGATGCTGCGAGCAACGGACTGAGCTATATCGTGGAGAAGTTTAAGCAGCAAGGGATTAGCGGACATATTACTTTGGAAAAAGGTGAACGTTCCCGCTTGGCGCAATTGGCCGCGGATCTACTCTAGCCGTTCATGAATCCAATTTTCAGCCGGGAGAAGCAAACACTCCCGGCTTTTTCCTGCCCGCTCGGAAACGGCAGAGGAATTTAGGAGGTTATGGTTCTTAGAGCGTTTCACCCATATAATAGAAAGAGAACGGTTTCACAAACTAAAGACAAGCACCGGAGGGTTTGGTAAAATAGGGGAGACCAATCAAAAGGGAAGGTGGGAAATCGTGCTGAAACGCAAAAATTATTGGCTGCTTTTTGCAATTTTACTACTATCGCTGACAAGCCTGTCGCCCAGTATGGAATTGAGTACCAGTAACGATCCACGTCCTATGAAAAGACCGCAAAGTCAGTCGACCAATCCCTCTTCCGGAGATGAGGGAACTATAGATAGCTTACATATAAGAGTATCGTTAAATAGCGAAGAATTTAGTGAACTGGAGCTCCTTAGCAACCGTTATACCTTAGAAAGTGGAGTAAAGGTTATTTTAAGCAATGTGGATATTGAGGATGCCGATGAGGTATTGAAGCATGATTTAACGATCGGGGACAGCCCGGATATAGTCATGGCAGATGGACGAAGCATACTGGACTGGGCCACACGTGGATATTTATTGCCGATGGATGTGTATCAGAGCGTTCCGGGGAGTGCACCGTTAACACAGTTGATCCCCTTGATGCAGTGGAATGGATATAATTGGGGAGTCCCGTTAGATATAGATCCTTACGTGCTCGTTTATTCCCCACAACGGCTGGCGGAGCTGGGTTTTAATGCATTACCCAAAAGCCTCGAAGAGTGGAATATCCTGCTTCAGAATGTGCTTAAAGAGCAAGGAAAATATTTACTCGCGATGGATACCCGTAATCCTTATGGATTGTCAGCGGTAATGGAGAGCATGAATAGCAGCTTGTTAGCAGATAACCAAGAAGTGTTGAATTGGACTCAGAACGCCCGCAGTTATTTTTATCTCACCAGCCGCTACAATAAAGATGTCTGGGATATGCTACAAGGAGGTAGTGTCGCGGTTGCTTCTTTACCGTTATCCGAGTGGCAGAAGCATGGTAATTCATCCCTTGCTGCTGTTCCGGCGCTGACTGCCAATAACGGAGGTGGGTTTGAATCCTGTTACAGTCGATCTTTTGCCCTTCCAGCTCAATCTCAAAGTCCAAAGGAAGCTGTGAATTGGCTGACTTTTATCACCTCAGAGGATGCTCAGCTGGAATGGTTGGAGAATACGGGGAGCTTGCCGGCGCTTGATGTTCTTTATCGTTCGGAGCATGCTTTTAAATACAAACTTCCTTTCGATGTTGAGCTATTGCTGACAGAAGAAACCGCCCCGGAGGATGAGTCACAGGGCGGCTGGAGTAAGGTTGTTGAAGCTGTATCATTACTATTAACAGGGCAGATAGATGCGGAAGGCTACAAAGAATATCTAAAAGAAGGTCTAAAATGAAATGGAAAGCTTAACATGCAAGACGCCCTCTTGGCTATCTACTGCCGTGGCACGAAGGAAAGATACTATTTTTCCAGGATAAAAGCCTAAGTCAAATTCTTCTTCCAACGTTTTTCTTGTCGTGTCAGGCAATTCAAGACCATTAAATACAATATGATCGACTTGGAATATAAGGCCGTTGATCGGTTCTTCCTGAATGGTGTAGTGACCGGTCAGTGAAAGAGCTAGCGCTCCGCTTTTTCCAGTGGCAGTAATTGAACCGTCATTGAAATGAAAGGCGAAGTCTTTAAACAGCGAATTCTGTGATTGCAAAAATTCATTCAAATCCTCTTCCTTCAGGTTTAGCTCATAAGTCATTCCCTTTCGAGTCAGTACACCCTCTCGATTCTGAACAAACTGTGGTAGTTTATTCATTGCGGAGGATAACGCCTTGAAATATGTTTTTACCTCGTGCAGGCCGATATTCTCCCAATATAATGTGAATTCTTTAAGTAGAGTACTCATATTTTCAGGATCGCTGCTATTTTTAATCCCACCCTCAATTTCCTTGTTGAGCGCGTTTACCCGAACTTGCTGTTCCTCCAGAGCCGTGCGCAGCCGGGCGAGCTCTTCCGAGTTTCGCTTCGCAGTCTGAATGGTATCCTTCAAATCCTTATATTGTTCTTCATATTGTGAGAGAATATCGCGGTCATTCCCAATAATAATCTCATAATAATCGAACAGAGCCAGGAATCTGCTGATACTTTTTGCTGAAAAAAACGCGACCAGAAGATTATCTCTATCCCCCATATAATAAGAACGCACAACTGCACCTGCCCGTTCCTGTTGGTCCGCAATGGCTGTTTTTTTCTGGGTAGCTTGTCTGTTCAAGCTTTCTACCTTTTGTTCAAGCGCTTTTTGTTCGGCTGTAATCTTGATGATTTCACGTTCAATTTCTGCAGAAGACAAGGTCTGTTCAAGTAGTTTACGGGTTTCTTCATTATCTGGTATAGCAGAGTTGAAAAAATCACCGCTAGGATCGGCAGACAAGTACTTCACAGGTTGTAACGGAAACAAAGTACAGCAGAAGAGAATTAGTATGGTTGCAATCATGCGGCTTTGTAAATTGCGGGAGCGCACCACACCACCACCTTTTTTTTGAAATGATATATGTATGTACTAATAATATGTTTAACCCTTCTAAAATAGCATACAAACAAAAAAACGGAAGTGATCCTTATAAGATAAGGACCTCATCCGCTCTAAAAGAGTACTGCAATTTATAGTGGAAGACCCATTTGAAAGATCGTCCAATAACTAAATCCGGTGAAAGTCAGAATCATGTATGCCCAGAAGAGAAGAACATAAGTTTTTTCAGTAAATTTCATATAGCCAAGTATTACGAAAAATGCTGTTTGCAAAAAGAAAAGCAAGGCCATTTCTGTTAGACCTCCGGCGAAAGCCATCAATCCAATAGCTAATGTGAAAAAACCTAATACCCGAAACATGCGGTCCAAGAGAGAGTCCCCCTTCCAGTATGTATCTCACGAATATTCCTTCGATTTATTATACCCTCAACATAATTATGTGTAAACGAATTCATTGAAAAAAATGCACTAATCTTCAAAAAATGTGATTTTTATAATTGACCTGAGTGATTAGCGCTTTAAAAAAGAGAATTTATAGTTTTATGCGTATGATGTACGCAGATAATGGAAATACAAATTAGTATCAAATAGATTCTATGAACTCTATGAGAAGCATAGAAATGGAGTAAGCAGCTTTTATCCCTATTCACTACCCGGCAGAACTGCCGGTTATGGAGATGGTTATTTCATGACGTTGTTAGGAGGTTTGGCTTTATGACAGCCGTTAGACAGGACGCTTGGAGTGCAGAAGATGATCTAATATTGGCAGAAGTAACTTTGCGACACATTCGGGAGGGCAGCACACAGCTTGCCGCTTTTGAAGAGGTGGGTGAAAAAATCGGCAGAACTTCGGCCGCTTGCGGATTCCGCTGGAACAGTTGTGTTCGGAAAAGTTATGAAGGTGCAATCGGTATTGCTAAAGGGCAGCGTCAAAAGCGTAGCTACCTGAAAAAGCAGCCGTCAGTAAGAGGAGCGCAAGTAGCTGGTCTGATTCTGGGTGATGTCGATGAGGAATTTGGACGCGGTGAGGGATTAAGTGAAAACACATTATCCATCGATGCGGTCATTCGTTTCTTAAGGCAATGGAAGGGTACGATCCAGGAAGCAGGACGTCAGCTGAAAATGCTGGAAAGAGACCTGCGCGAGAAGGAAGATGAATTAACAGAATTACGATCTGAGAATGAGCGGTTGTCTAAAGAGGTTAATCTTGCTCAAAGCGACTACCGGGTAGTCAACGATGATTACAAAGCTTTAATTCAGATTATGGATCGTGCTCGCAGGCTTGCTTTCTTAAATGAAGAAGAAGAAGAAATGAAGACTCGTTTCAAAATGGATGGTAACGGAAATTTAGAACGCATTGAATAAACGATAGGTTAACTAACAATCCCGCAAGTGGTCTGCTTTTTAAGCACCACTTGCGGGGTTTTTGGTATACTTAGAAAAATTGTGCTTAAGATCAGCAGGAGGGTTATATGAAAATTGATATAATTGGTGCAGGTTCACTCGGGCTGCTGCTGGCAGGGAGATTGATCCAAGCCGGGAATGATGTGAGACTGTGGGGCCGAGGGATAGAACAATGCCAACGATTAGGGCGTGATGGCTTAACGGTTACCTACGAGGATGAACGCGAGCCGATAACAATTTCGGAAGATCAGTTTGTATCCGCGCCAATAGGGGAGTTCGCTGGTGCTTATCTGGAAGAGCCGAGTGATTGGATCGTGGTGACGGTTAAACAGAATACTCTACATAATGATTTGCCTGAATTTCTATCCCTACTTAAGGAAGAGCAAGTACATATGATATGTTTTCAGAATGGTACAGGACATATGGAGATGTTGGGGGGCTTGTTGCCGGACGCCAATTTATATGTAGCTGTGACTACGGAGGCTGCGAAGCGCAAATCATTAACTGAGGTCATTCATGCAGGAGCAGGGGAGGTGTGGATAGGAAAATGGAGCTCAGGGGATGGACAAGCTCATAGCATACATAATGATTTAAAAGCGAATAATTTAATAGAAGTTCTCATAATGGCAGGATTCGCAGCCTTTTTGTCGAATGAAGTGGATACCATGATTTACCGGAAGCTCTTGATCAATGCCGTTATTAATCCACTCACGGCGATTTGGCGTATTCCAAATGGGGAGCTGCTGTCTTCAGAGCAACGCCTCCAATTAATGAAGGAAGTTTTTGAAGAAGCAACAATGGTGTATGATTTCTGTGAAATTACTTATGATAAGGATGCTTGGGATAACATCCTTCAGGTATGCCGGTTAACGTCTGGCAATATTTCATCTATGCTGGCAGATGTACTTGCTTCAAGAACCACAGAAATTCGTTGGATCAATGGAAGTCTTGTAGAAATGGCAGAACGATCTGGAGTGTCGGCACCATTAAATCGCTGGCTCTGCCAATTAGTAGAAGGTATTGGGGTATGATCTCTGGGGAGAGGTGAAGCTATGGGACTGCTGATGGATTCGGTTATTACTTTAAGCGTTATTCCGATTGTGCCGTTTTTGATTGTTTTTTTCATTGGAAAAGGCTTAAAAAAAGATAAAAAGAAAACTTTTATGCTCGCTATGGACGTGACCACATTTTTTTTATTATTGTCGGTCTCCGCATTGTTTAATAACATCTTTAATTCCGGTTTTGGGTTTTACCTTATACTAATTATTGTATTAATATCCGCTGGACTGATTGGCGGAGCTCAAAATCGGATGAAAGGAAAGGTAGATGGGAAGCGGTTATTTCGGGCAGTTTGGAGACTTTCGTTCTTTTTTATGAGCGTCGGATATTTATTATTTATGTTTGTTGGGCTAATTACCTACATATCACAAGCGATGTAACGTTCCACTGCTTCGGTGAAGCGTCAACGTCACAAAAGTTTAAAGTTTTAAAAAAAAAATATTTTCTGAAAACATTGCACTAGATTTTTTTGACCACTGGTTGTATAATCATAAACCATATACCACATTCTATTTAGGGGGAACTGCTAGATGAAGAAGAGTAAAAGTCTATTGCTAATGATTGCATTAGTACTTGTTATCGGCACAGTGCTTGCTGGCTGCGGCGGAAACAATGCAAACAGCGGCAATAAAGGTAACAATGCTAACACTGGTAACACGGCAACTGGTAATGCAGCTACAGAAGAAAAATTGGCTGCTGACCAAACATTGAGAATTAACCTTAGTTCTGAGCCTCCAACATTTGACCCAGGATTGGCGCAAGATAGCCAAGCTAACACTGTCCTGAAAACAATGTACGAAGGTTTGACTCGCATGAATGATGAAACAGGTCAAGCTGAACCAGGTGTTGCTGAAAGCTGGGAAGTTTCCGCTGACGGTCTGGTATATACTTTCAAACTCCGTGATTCACAATGGAGTAACGGCGATCCTGTAACAACAGAAGATTTCGTTCGCGCTTGGAAACGCGTGCTCGATCCTGCTGCTGCATCTGCTGCGCCTTACGCTTATCAATTGTACTACATCAAAAATGCTGAAAAGTACTACAACAAGGAAATTACTGATTTCAGTCAAGTAGGTGTCAAAGCGATTGATGAGAAAACTCTTGAAGTTACTCTTGAATCCTCCACTCCTTACTTCCTTGGATTGCTTTCCTTCTACACTTATTACCCTGTACACAAATCCATTGAGAGTAATCCTAAATGGGCAACAAGCAAAGATTCTATGATCGTTAACGGTGCTTTCACTCTTACTGAGTGGACTACTGGTCAAACTCTTGTTGTAACTAAAAACGATAAATACTGGGATAAAGATTCCATTAAACTTAGCGCTATCGATTTCTCCCTTGTAAACAGCGGTGCAACTGAACTGCTCAGCTACAAGAACGGTGAATATGATCGTGCGGGCGGACCAACTGGTGAAATTCCATCAGAACAAATTCCAATCGTACAAAAAGAACTTCCTAACGAATTCAGCCGTAAAGGTATTGCTTCCGTATACTACTACGAATTCAATATCACTGAAAAACCATTCACAAACGCTAAAATCCGTAAAGCTCTTGCAATGGCGCTTAACCGCCAAGCTTTGATTGACAATGTAGTTCAAGGTGGACAATTCCCAGCATTCGGTTTTGTACCTCCAGGTATCGCTGGTGCTGATGGTGAATACCGTACAGCAGTTAAAGATAGCTACTTCACTGAAGATCTAGAACAAGCTAAAACATTGCTTGCTGAAGGTCTGAAAGAAGAAGGTATGGATAAACTGCCTACATTCTCCCTGACTTACAACACAAGTGAAGGTCACAAGAAAATCGCTTTGGCGATTGCTGATATGTGGAAAAACAATCTTGGTATCGACGTACAAACCGTTAACCAAGAGTGGGCTGTATTTATTGAAAACCGTCAAAACCTGAACTACCAAGTTGCTCGTGCTGGTTGGACTGCGGATTACAATGATCCAATGACTTTCCTTGATATGTGGGTAACAGGTGGCGGTAACAATGATACTGGTTACGCTAACCCTGAGTATGACAAATTGATCAGCGAAGCTAAAACAAGCACTGACTTGGCAGTACGTCAAGAAAAGTTTGCTGCAGCTGAAAAATTGCTCATCGAGCAAGATATGGTTCTGATTCCTTTGTACTACTACACTAACAACTCCCTGACTAAAGAGTACCTTAAAGGTGTTACTCTTGACTTTAGTGGTGCAATTGACTTGACTCGCGGATACTTGCTTGAGCACTAAGATATTGCTTTAGTAATTACAACAGAATAGTTAGTTGACTGAAGTTGCAGAATACTTCGGGATATATATGTGGAATTCCATATATATCCCTTTTTTTTGTACTCCTGTCTATTTGTTAATTAATGTTATTAATAACATATATAGAAAATAGACAAAAATCCGTTTTTTTCATAAAATCATTATTATGTGTATCAAAAATTGTCGGAGGAGGTGTGATGGGGATGGTTCGTTATGTCGCAAATAAGTTTTTCTATATGTTGGTTTCTCTATTTGTATTGATTTCAGCTACCTTTTTCTTGATGAAAGCTATTCCGGGGGATCCGTTTACTTCTGAAAAGAAGGTACCGCCAGAAATTAAAGCACGTCTGATGGAACAATATGGTCTGGACAAGCCGCTCTCTCATCAGTATTTTAAGTATTTAGGTGATATTATCCAAGGTGACCTAGGTGTCTCAATGAAACGCCTAAATCAAGATGTATCACATTTGATCAGTCAAACCTTTTCAGCGTCGCTGAAGCTGGGACTCGTCGCAATCGTTGTGGCGGTTATTGTCGGAGTATTTCTCGGCATGTTGGCGGCACTCTATCACAGAAAGTTTATTGACAGCGCAGCTATGGTGCTGGCAGTTCTGGGGATTGCGGTTCCGAGCTTTGTAGTCGCGTCATTACTGCAGTACGTATTTGCTTTCAAACTGGGTTGGGTACCGGTTTCAGGTTTTAAAGGGCCAATCTATTATTTCTTACCCGTGGCCGCGCTCTCGGCACAGCCGATCGCCTTTATCGCCCGCTTGACCCGTTCAAGCATGCTTGAAGTTTTGAATGCGGATTATATCAAAACGGCTAAAGCAAAGGGATTGAGCTGGATGGCTATTCTGAGCCGTCATGTACTTCGTAACGGAATTCTACCTGTTGTTACTTATATGGGTCCAATGACAGCTAACATCGTAACTGGTTCGGTTGTTATCGAGCAGATCTTTGGTGTTGGGGGTATTGGTAAACAGTTCGTGGAAGCGATTGGTGTCCGTGACTATACCGTTATTATGGGGATAACCATTTTCTATGGTGTATTACTCATGGTTGCCCGCTTTATTACTGATATTGCTTATGTATTGATTGACCCACGTATGAAATTAAGTGGAGGAAAGGAGGGCTAAAGAGTGGCTACTGAAAATAACTTGCTAAATCTAAAACCGGAAGATTTTCAAAAAGTCGGTGTGGATGAAAAAGAAGCCGAAGTTATCCAGCGTGAGAGTCTCTCTGCTTGGAAAGACTCTTGGCAACGGTTGCGTCAAAATAAAATGGCGATGACTGCGCTCGGTATCCTGGGTTTGATTGTACTTGCAGCGATTTTTGCACCTTTTATCTCGAAATATAACTATTATTCTAATGATTTGATGAGCACCAACAAGCCCCCTTCCTCCGATCACTGGTTTGGAACGGATGATCTTGGTCGTGATATCTTTGTTCGTACTTGGTACGGTGCACGGATCTCCTTGATCGTTGGTCTTGCTGCGGCAGCCATCGACTTGTTCATCGGTGTTATCTACGGAGGCATTATGGGCTTCTTCGGCGGCCGTGTAGATAATATTATGAATAAATTCTCTGAAATTTTGTATTCTATTCCATATTTGCTGGTTGTAATCTTGCTCTTGGTCGTTCTTGAGCCAAGTCTTGGAACAATCATCCTAGCTCTAACCATTACAGGCTGGATTACGATGTCGTGGATTGTGCGTGGAGAAATTATGCAGCTCAAGAATCGCGAATTCGTATTGGCGTCCCGTTCCATGGGTGCTGGTTCTGCGAGACTGTTGTTCAAGCACCTTCTGCCGAACGCGGTTGGTCCGATTATCGTAACCATTACACTGTCTGTACCAAATGCTATCTTTGCTGAGGCCTTCCTAAGCTTCTTGGGTCTTGGTGTACAAGCTCCTGTTGCTTCACTTGGATCGATGATCAATGACTCACTCACCGGCTGGCTGTACTATCCATGGCGCTTCTTGTTCCCTGCGATCCTAATCAGCTTAACAATGCTTTCTTTCAACATTTTCGGTGATGGTCTTCGTGACGCGCTTGATCCTAAGCTGAAGAAATAGGAGGAATATGGATGGAACCTATTTTACAAGTCAAAGATTTGCATATTTCCTTTTTTGTTAAGGGCGGAGAAGTACAAGCTGTCCGTGGTATGAATTTTGAAATTGGCAAAGGCGAAACGGTTGCCATCGTCGGCGAGTCCGGCAGCGGTAAGAGTGTAACTGCTCAATCGATTATGCGTTTGATCCCTTCTCCACCTTCTAAAGTGAAAAAGGGAGAAATTATTTTTCAAGGACAGAATCTGCTAGACAAAAGCATGAAAGAAATGGAATCTATTCGCGGTAAAGATATTGGCATGATTTTTCAAGACCCGATGACTTCTCTGAACCCAACCATCAAAGTGGGCAAACAGATCACTGAAGTTTTGATTAAACATCAGAAAATGTCAGCGGCCGAAGCGAAAAAGCAAGGTATGGAGATGTTGAAATTAGTAGGCATCAAAAATGCGGAGGCTCGCTTTAACCAATATCCCCACGAATTCTCAGGCGGTATGCGCCAGCGTGTAATGATCGCAATCGCGTTAGCTTGCCGTCCGGCTTTGCTGATAGCGGATGAGCCTACAACGGCTCTAGATGTAACCATTCAGGCGCAGATCATGGAAGTTATGAGAGAGATGCAGCAAAAACTAGGTACCTCCATTATTCTGATTACACATGATCTCGGCGTAGTTGCTGGCATGTGTGATCGGGTGATTGTAATGTATGCAGGTGAGGTTGTGGAGACCGGAACAAGATGGGAAATCTTTAAAAATCCACAACATCCATACACCAAAGGTCTGCTGCGCTCAATGCCGCGTCTGGACCAAAAGAAAGGCGAGCCGCTTATTCCGATCATCGGCACACCGCCAGATCTGATCAAGCCGCCGATCGGCTGTCCGTTCACTGCTCGTTGCAATGAAGCGATGCATGTGTGCGAACAAATCGATCCCGGCGCCACAGAATTCAGCGAAACGCATATGGCGCGTTGCTGGAATCTGCATTCGATGGCCAAGGAGGTGCAGTACTCTTGAGTAAGAACCTAATAGAGGTAGAAGGTCTTAAGAAATATTTTAATGTAGGTAAAGGTAAGGTTCTTAAGGCTGTTGATAATATTAACTTCACGATCCGTGAGGGCGAGACACTTGGGATGGTAGGTGAGTCCGGTTGTGGTAAGACTACTGCTGGACGTACGATTCTTCGCTTGTATGAGCCAACTGCTGGAAGTGTGAAATATAATGGTACAGACATTTATAAATTACCTGGAAATCAAATGAAGGCTATGCGCCGTGACATGCAAATGATTTTCCAAGATCCGTACGCATCGCTTAACCCGCGGTTTACGGTTTCTGATATCATCGGCGAGGCACTGGACATTCACGGAATGGCTGGCAGCCGTGCAGAACGTAAGAAACGGATTGAAGAACTGCTGGATATGGTTGGTCTTAATCATGACCATGCAACCCGTTATCCGCATGAATTCTCCGGTGGACAACGTCAACGTATCGGGATTGCCCGTTCGTTAGCGGTTAATCCTAAGTTCATCGTTTGTGATGAGCCGATTTCCGCACTTGACGTATCCATTCAAGCTCAGGTCGTTAACTTGCTTAAAGAATTGCAAGATCGTCTGGGATTGACTTATCTTTTCATCGCGCATGATCTGTCCATGGTTAAACATATCAGTGATCGCGTAGCAGTTATGTACTTGGGTAAAATGGTTGAGTTGGCGGAAAGTGAAGAGCTATATGCAAATCCTATCCACCCTTATACTAAATCCCTATTGTCGGCTATTCCAGTTCCGGACCCGGAAATTGAAGTCAACAAAAAACGTATTCACTTGCATGATGAGCTTGGCAGCCCTATTTATTCTGCTAACGATAAGACCAATGACAGTGACTTTGAATTAGTAGAAGTATCTAAAGGCCACTTTGTCAGCAAAAAATTCGCATAATTTATACTTAGGTTTTCAAAGGCGGGAGCATTATGCTCTCGCCTCTTGTATGTATTTAGGATATTATTTAATGATTTTATAGTATAATTGAACAGTTGGCTGTACCTGTGTTGCTGATATCAAGACATGTTTTGCTTTGACGCGGCTCCTGACTTTGGATACAATCATAGAGAGTTTTTACGAACTTGGATTTACATATAACTGCTTAGTAGAACTGGAGGCACTAGCGAATGAATATTGTAACGGAACCGCTCAAGGGTGGATCTGCACTCTCGCGCGACTATATAGATCATTTTGAAAAGGTTAGTCATTTGTACGGTGGGGATTTCCGCAATAAAGAAAGTAGAAGTAGACGGGCCGATTGGCTAGATAGCAGAGAAAGCCTTCGTGCCGACCGGACTCAGATTGCTGGGTGTCTACGACAATATAATGAAAAGCATAATTCGCATGATGCGGTGATGGCTTCGCTGGCGCTCTTAGAGCAGCCGGGGACATTAGTGGTGACAGGTGGGCAGCAAAGCGGACTATTTACTGGACCCCTGTTAGTGGTATATAAAGCTGCAACTACCATTATGGCGGCAAAAGAAGCAGCTGAACAACTCGGCCGACCTGTAGTTCCTTTATTCTGGATTGCAGGTGAAGATCATGACTGGGATGAAGTGAATCATACGTATGTACTGAATCGTACGCAGGAGATTACTAAGATTAAGATAGAAAAGTCAGAAGAGAAACGCTCCTCAGTAAGTGATATTCGTGTAGAAGAGGAAAGCTGGCAGCAGGTAGTAGAACAGTTAGACGGTCTGCTTCAGGAAAGCGACTTTAAGCCGCAGATCATGGAATTCATTCGCACTTCTTCTTTTAGAGCTGATAGTATGACGGATGCATTTGCCAAGCTGATGGGTTCATTATTTGGTAAATTTGGTCTGATTCTGCTTGATTCTGCTGATCCCAACTTACGTAAGTTAGAACAGCCATTTTTCACTTCGCTAATTATGCAGAATGATGCACTGGAAACAGCGTATATGAATTCTGCTTCTGATATTGTGGGCGCTGGATATGAGCTTCAGGCTGATGTTACAGCTGGCAATGCCAACCTCTTTTATATTCATGAAGGTACACGGCTTCTGCTTCACAAGAAGGACGGAATCTTTACGGATCGCAAGGGTCAGGTATCCTTTACCCGTGATGAATTACTTGAGGAGGTGCAGGCACATCCGGAACGCTTTAGCAACAATGTGCTGACACGTCCACTTATGCAGGATTATGTGCTGCCTGTTCTGGCAACGGTGCTGGGTCAAGGTGAGATTGCTTACTGGGCCATTCCGCGCCGTGCGTTTGAGACCATTGGGGGAGAAATGCCGTTAATTATCCCTAGAATGTCTTTTACTGTCGTAGAAGGTACGCTGCACAAGCATATGGACAAATATCAACTTAGCTTTGAGGATGTAAGACAAGGACTGGATCATAAAAGACATGAATGGCTGGCCGCACAGGATGAGCTCGGGATTGAACGCCGTTTTGAAGAAACCAAAACCTCATTTGCCGCCATGTACGAACCGCTGATTGAGCAGCTTGGAACGGTTCAGGCCGGTCTGCTTAAGCTGGGGAATAACAATAAAGAGAAGATTCTAGATCAGATTACTTTTTTACAGGCGAAAGCCCAAGATGCAATGGCAAAACAGAACGAAGCTGCAATCCGGCAATGGGAGCGAATCGAGCTGTCATTAATGCCACTGGGTAAACTGCAGGAAAGAGTGTACAATATCATGTATTACTTGAACCGGTACGGGCTTGCTTGGCTGGATGAGCTAATGACGGTTGAACCGGATTACAGTGGAACACATCGCATCATTTATATGTAATGGAAGTATTGCTTTCCACAAAACAAAGCGTATGCTTACGAAGTGAGTTTTGTACGAAGTAGATCAATGTAGTAACGCTCACAAAACAAAGCGTATGCTTACGAAGCAAGTTTTGTACGAAGTAGATTCAATGTAGTAACGCTCACAAACTTTTAGGAGGTTTCATAATGAGTTCATCTAAACAAAATAGTATCGTGGCTGATATGTCACTCGCACCGGAAGGGCATTTGAAAATCGACTGGGTTCGCCAGCATATGCCGGTACTGAACCGTATTCGTGAGCAGTTTGAAGCAGAACAGCCATTTAAAGGTCTAAAAGTTTCGATTACATTGCATTTGGAAGCTAAAACCGCGTATTTGGCGAAGGTTGTCAAAGCTGGTGGTGCAGATGTAACCATTACAGGTTCGAATCCACTTTCTACACAGGATGATGTATGTGCAGCGCTTGTGGAGGATGGAATCACAGTATTTGCTAAATACAATCCGTCTCCTGAAGAATTTAAAGCCCTTAATATCAAGGCACTGGAGAGCAAACCGGACTTGATTATTGATGACGGTGGGGATTTTGCTACATTGCTGCATTCGGAGCGTTCTGATCTGATGGAGAATATTCGCGGGGGTGCTGAAGAAACAACAACCGGGATTATTCGTCTAAAAGCTCTGCAAAAGCAAGGCGTATTGAAGTTCCCAATGGTCGCGGTTAATGATGCCTACTGCAAATATTTGTTTGATAACCGTTATGGCACTGGCCAATCGGCATGGGATGGAATTATTCGCACAACCAACCTTATCGTAGCGGGTAAAACAGTAGTTGTTGTCGGTTACGGCTGGTGTGGTAAAGGTGTTGCCATGCGCGCCAAAGGGCTTGGAGCAAAAGTGGTTGTCACAGAAGTTGATGCGATTAAAGCCGTTGAAGCACATATGGACGGTTTTGAAGTAATGCCAATGCTGGAAGCAGCTAAGGTTGGTGATTTCTTCGTTACAGTAACTGGTAACCGTTATGTAATTCGCGGTGAACATTATGATGTGATGAAGGATGGAGCGATCATGTGCAACGCGGGCCATTTCGACGTTGAAGTGAATAAGCCTGAGTTGTCGGAAAGATCCGTATCCCAACGTACCGTTCGCAAAAATATCGAAGAGTACCAGCTTCGTGACGGACGTAAATTATATCTGCTTGCCGAAGGCAGACTTGTAAATCTGGGTGCTGCTGATGGTCACCCTGCTGAAATTATGGATACAACCTTTGCGCTCCAGGCGCTGTCGCTGAAATATGTAAATGATAATTATAAGAGCATTGGCGTAAAAGTTGAAAATGTTCCTTATGAGCTGGATGAGCAAGTAGCACGTTATAAGCTGGAAAGTCTGGGCATTAACATCGATAGCCTGACTCCGGCGCAAGTGGATTATTTGGACAGCTGGAATTTGAACGATTAATAACTGAACGCATAACAATAAAGTGTATTAACCAGTGTACCTTGAACTGAAGCAACTTTTTTAACAAAGCCATGCAACGGACAAGATTCCGATTGTATGGCTTTTTTCTGTGGAGAAATGTTTTTCGGGAAACGATCTATCTGATTTAGGAAAAATTTCCTTGGCCAGAAAAAGGTTTTTGATTTTTAATGGCGAATCTATTATGCTTAAGTGGTGAAAAGTGGGGTAAAGTGGGGATTCGGGGATTAGGGGTGGGAAAAAGGATGTTCATGGGAGAGTATCAACACAGCATTGACGACAAAGGCCGAATCATTATTCCGGCTAAACTCCGTGAATTGCTCGGAACCTCCTTCGTGACGACCCGCGGCCTAGACTCCTGCCTGTTTGTTTATCCCATGGAAGAATGGGCAATCATGGAACAAAAGCTTAAAAGCCTTTCGCTGATGAAATCAGATGCCCGCGCATTTAGCCGCTTTTTTTTCTCAGGTGCAACTGAATGTGTTTGGGATAAGCAGGGAAGGGTAAATCTGCCGGCCAATTTACGGCAGTATGCCAAACTGGACAAAGACTGTGTCATTCTGGGCGTTTCGAACCGGGTGGAAATCTGGAACAAAGAGCTTTGGGAACAGTACTTCGAACAGTCCGAGGAATCGTTCAACGAAATCGCTGAGAAATTGGTGGATTTCAATTTTGATCTATAAAACACAATAACGAATACTGTCCTGGAGGGATGCAGCTTGTTTCACCACATCACGGTGCTTAAGGAAGAAGCGACAGAAGGGCTGCACATCAAAAAAGACGGAATCTATGTAGATTGCACTCTCGGTGGGGCGGGACACAGCTCACTTATTGCTTCCAAGCTTAGCGGCGAAGGCCGTTTAATCTGTTTGGATCAAGATGATTGGGCTTTGGAGAACGCCAAAGAAAGATTAGCGGAATACGGAGACAAGGTTGTGACTATTAAGACTAACTTCCGTGATCTGGAGAGTGTACTTAAGGATGTGCCCTTTGTGCCACAAACAGATGGTATTCCCCAAGTAGATGGAGTGCTCTTTGATCTTGGCGTATCCTCTCCCCAGTTTGACGAAGGGGAACGAGGCTTTAGTTACAATCATGATGCTCCGCTGGACATGCGCATGGATCAGTCAGCACTTTTGACGGCTGCTGAAATTGTGAATACATGGTCCGAGCAGGAGATTGCCCGTGTTCTTTTCCAATATGGAGAAGAGAAATTCTCGCGGAGAATCGCTAGAAAAATTGTTGACAGAAGAGAAGAAGCTCCTATTGAGACAACAGGAGAATTAGCAGAACTGATCAAGGAAGGTATCCCGGCAGCTGCTCGAAGAACAGGAGGGCATCCCGCTAAACGTAGCTTTCAAGGATTAAGGATTGCTGTGAATGACGAATTGGGTGCTTTTGAAGAAGGGCTACATAGTGCAGTACGTTGCCTTGCACCAGGAGGCAGAGTATCCGTCATCACCTTTCATTCGCTCGAAGACCGAATTTGCAAGCAAATTTTTAGCAGCTATTTAAGCAGATGTACATGCCCGCCTGACTTTCCGTTTTGCGTATGCGGCGCGAAAGGTACGCTTAAGTTAATCAATCGTAAACCGCTTGTGCCTTCTGAAGAAGAGCTTGAGCTTAATACCCGAGCCCGCTCAGCTAAGCTGCGCATTGCAGAAAAATTGTAATTGACGATAAAGGAGAGTCAGAGATGGCCTATACCCGCGGCAATTTAGCAGTTCAGCCCAAAAGAAAAGAAGAGGTAAACCCCCTTTACCGCGAGAAGACAAAAGTAGTTACCAGACGAAGAGTACTTCCGCTGCAAGAGAAACTTTTGTATATGCTGACGCTAGGAGTATGCGTTCTGGTGGCGATCACCCTGATTTCACGTTACGTCCAAATTTATGATTTGAACTTGCAGGCTCAGAAATTAGATCAGGATATTGCAACAGCTAAGAAGCAGATTTCTACGTATCAGATGGAAAAGCAGAATCTAGAGCAGAAAGTCGCCCAAAAAGCACGGGATCTTGGTTATGTGTCTCCGGATGAGAATGCAACAATCTATATTCCGGCAAGCTCGGCAACGACTCCAGGTGATAATTAGTGAGCGATTGGCAAGATCGCAATAAAAAAAGTTGTGAGGTTCGCTTATGCTGAAAAGAATAAAACTTCGCACGCTGTTTATAGGAGGGTGTATTACCCTCTTTTTTCTTGTTTTGATCGTTAGAGTGTTCTGGATTCAAGTTATGCAAGGTGAGGAATGGCAGGAAAAGGCCGCCACACTTTGGGCGCATACCTCAACTATCAAAGCGGAGCGAGGTACGATTTCTGACCGTAACGGGAGTGTGCTTGCTAGCGATGTCCCTGCTTATACCGTGGTGGTGAATCCTGAAGTGATTCAACAACAAGGCATCGGGGAAGAGGTCATCACAGGATTACACGAATTGCTAGGCAAACCAGAGGATGAGCTGCGTAAGCTGGTTGAAGCCAAGGACGAAAAGACGGGTGCTTACCTCAAGAACCGTGAAATACGTAATGAAGGCTGGAAGATTGATCAGGAGCTTGCCGATAAGGTGAAAGAATTTTATGTAGCCCTAGGTAAAGAACATAAAATTCAAGAGACCGGTATTGGGCTTGTTAGAGAGCAGAAACGATATTATCCAAAAGATGAATTAGCTGCACATATCTTAGGTTATACAGATAGGGACGGCAATGCTATCATGGGACTGGAAAAATACTTTGATACGGAGCTTAAGGGTGCCGATGGCAAGCTGCTTTATCAAAGTGACGGTCAAGGGGTAAAATTGCCGGATTCACAAGATACCTATAAGCCAGTAGTAAATGGAAGTAATTTCAAGCTTACAATCGATAGTACGATCCAGCATTATATAGAAGAGGCCATGCAAAAGGCGTATGCGCAATATAAGCCAAAAAGTATGAGTGTCATTGCTGCTGATCCGAACACGATGGAGATTTTGGGATTAGCCAACATGCCTACCTATAATCCAAATGAATTTTGGAAGACCGGGGCTGAAGGGGCAGGATTCTATAATCATGCTATTAAATCTACTTATGAGCCTGGTTCCACCTTCAAAATTGTAACGCTTGCCGCCGCAGTAGAAGAGAAGCTTTTTGATCCTGTTGCGACATTTTTGTCCGGGTCCATCCGGATAAAGGGATATAGTAAGGCACTGCATGATATTAATCATGCTGGATGGGGGCAAATCAGTTTTCTTGAAGGTGTGAAACGTTCTAGTAACGTTCTATTCGTTAAGCTATATGAAATGCTCGGACAGGACAAGCTATTACAGTATATCAATGATTTTGGCTTCAATGAGAAAACGGGAATCGATCTGCCAGGAGAAGCAAGCGGGGTCGTTAACCCTAATGTTGGACGTCCTATAGAAATTGCGACACTCGCATATGGACACGGAAAAGTGCTAGTAACCCCACTTCAGCAGCTCGTTGCCGTATCTGCTATCGCTAATGGGGGGAAGTTGATGACTCCGTATGTAGTTAAGGAGGTCACAAACCCTAACACTGGTGAGACAAAGGTTACTGAGCCTAGTGTAGTGCGTCAGGTGATTGATGAGGAAAGCGCCAAGAAAACGGGTGAATATTTGGAGCAGGTTGTTGCTGACCAAGTAAAAGGAACAGGCCGCAACGCTTATATTGACGGCTATCGCGTGGCAGGAAAGACAGGAACGGCTATCAAGGTTGAAGGTAAGGATTATGTGAAATCCAAAGTACTTGTCTCCTTTATTGGTTATGCTCCTGTTGATGATCCAAAGATCGCTGTTATTGTCATTATTGATGAACCGAACGTTGAGGTTGGCGGCGGTAAGGCAGCTGCTCCAGTATTTAAAGAGATTGTATCCCAGTCTCTGCAATACATGGGAGTACCTAAGCTGGCGTCTGAGGCTAGTGATAGCAGCAGCAAAAAGCCGGCTAAGACTGAAACAGTCGCACTTCGGACTACACCAGATCTAACAGACAAGACGATGAAGGAAGCAAGAGAAGCACTTTTGGATCAAGGCTTCGATTATGTAGTGGTCGGAGAAGGATCTGCTGTAGAGAGTCAATATCCTGAGGCAGGTACGAAGCTTGCTACAGGGCAACGGATCTATTTATTAAGTCCGCAGGGGGCTCAGCCTACCATTCCAGATTTAAAAGGGGAATCCCTGCGTGATGCACTTGAAATTCTAACTCTACTAAAAGTAGAGATTGCGGTAGACGGAGAAGGTTACGTCTCAGAACAGATTGTAGGAACGCAAAATGGCAAGACCTTGGTCACTTTGAAAATGAAGCCATTAAATGATTATGGCGAAGATATTCCCGTGGCCCCGCCTGCTGATGAGGGGACAGATCCCGAGAGCGGAACATAGCTTGTTCTAACCCCTGTTTGTCCCGAATAGTCATGAAGATAAGAGCTCATGTCTATTGTTGAAAGTGGGGGAGAACGGAATGAAGGTTTCCAAAGTCGTAACACGGCGGAGAATGCTGTGGACATTGCTGGGACTGGCAGTGTTATTCGGTTCGCTGGTCGTGCGTCTTGCGTATGTGCAATTATCTCAAGGCGAGGAATTGACTGCGAAGGTAGAAGATTCCTTGCGCCGCAATATTCCTTTTACCGCTAAACGTGGTGAAATTATGGATCGTGAAGGTGTGCCGCTCGTTTCTAATATCACCACACCTACAGTGTATGCAGTACCGGTGCAGGTAAAAGAGAAGCAAAAGACAGCACAGCAATTAGCTCCACTGCTTGGGATGACTGAGGAGAAGCTGATGACATTGCTGTCCAAAAAAGAAATGTCGGTGAAACTTCAGCCCGGCGGCCGCAAAATTACGATGGATCTTGCCGCGAGCATCCGTGATTTGCAGCTGCCGGGCATCGTTGTCGCTGAGGATAGCAAAAGATATTACCCTTACGGCGATTTAGCCGCGCATATTTTAGGCTTTACAGGTATAGATAACCAGGGTATTACAGGAGTAGAGAGTATATATGACAATCTGCTCAAAGGCATAGCCGGCAATATTTCTTATTTGTCTGATGCAGGCGGAAGACTTATGCCTGGCTCATCTGAGAAATATTCTGCCCCTCAAGACGGACTTAATCTGGAGCTGACGATTGATAAACAGATCCAGTCCATTATGGAACGTGAGCTGGATCAGGCTATGGTAAAATATCAGGCGCAGGGTGCTTGGGCTATAGCTATGAATCCGAAGAATGGTGAGATACTAGCCATGGCTAGCAGACCGGGGTATGAACCAGCATCATACAAGGAATATGATGCGCAGATTTACAACCGGAATCTGCCTATCTGGATGACCTATGAACCTGGTTCAACGTTCAAAATCATTACTCTGGCTGCTGCGCTGCAGGAAGGTAAAGTAGATCTTCAGAACGATCATTTCTATGATCCGGGTTTTATCGAGGTAGCGGGCGCAAAGCTGCGCTGCTGGAAAAAGGGCGGCCACGGTAGTCAAACCTTTTTACAGGTAGTTGAGAACTCCTGTAACCCTGGGTTTGTCGCCTTAGGGCAACGGCTGGGAAAAGAATCACTTTTCAAATATATTCGTGATTTTGGTTTTGGCAGCAAAACGGGAATTGATCTGAATGGGGAAGCTAATGGCATTCTGTTCAAGCTCAGTCAAGTAGGTCCGGTAGAGCTTTCGACTACAGCCTTCGGCCAAGGGGTTTCGGTTACGCCTATTCAGCAGATTGCTGCGGTATCCGCGGCTATCAACGGCGGTAATCTCTATAAACCGCATGTAACAAAAGCATGGGTTAACCCGGTTACTGGAGAGACTGTATCAGAGGTGAAGCCAGAGCTTGTGCGGCAGGTCATTTCGGAGGAAACATCCAAGAAGGTGCGGGCAGCACTTGAGAGCGTGGTTGCCAAAGGCACAGGACGGCCGGCTTTTATTGACGGCTATCGTGTAGGTGGCAAGACGGGTACTGCACAGAAGGTTGTAAATGGACGTTATTCTCCAACAGAGCACATTGTTTCTTTTATTGGCTTTGCGCCAGCGGATGATCCTCAGATCGTTGTGTACACTGCCGTGGATAATCCGAAAGGGATTCAATTTGGGGGTGTGGTTGCAGCTCCAATCGTGCAAAATATTTTGGAAGACTCACTGCACTATATGAAGGTTCCGGAGCGCAGTGATCAGCTTCCCAAAACTTATAAGTATGGCGAAACTCCGATAGTGACCGTACCTGATCTTACCGGAGCAACGGTGCAGGATATCTATGAGGATTTAAATATGAATTTTAATCTTGCACGTTCAGGCACAGGAAATACGGTCATCAATCAAGCTCCTAAGGCTGGGGCCAGAGTAGAACAGGGCTCAACCATCAGGATTTATATGGGAGCATCTAGTGAATAATGATTAAGGTATAAGGTTTCAGCTCGTATCCGAAAATGTAGAGTGAGGGATTACTATGAAAGTTAACGAATTATCTGCTTGTCTTGCTACTTCGCAACTATACGGGGATGGAGATGTGGAGATTACTGATCTTCAGACGGATTCCCGCCGTGTAGGCCCGGGAGATCTATTCATCTGTTTGCCTGGCCACACCGTGGACGGGCACAAATATGCGCCGCAAGCAGTAGCCTCCGGAGCGGCGGCTATTGTATGTGAGCACAAGCTGGAGCTTGATATCCCGCAGATTGTTGTGGATGACTGCCGGTTTGCGATGTCTGTCATGTCGAATGCTTTCTTTGGCTCACCTAGCAGCCGGATGAGAATGATCGGGGTGACGGGCACAAACGGCAAAACAACAACGACTTATCTCATTGAGCGGATTATGCAGGATCAGAATATGAAGACAGGTCTGATTGGAACGATTCAAATGCGCTATGACGGCAAAAGCTACCCTATGTCAGGCACAACTCCGGAGTCGCTAGATCTGCAGCGGTCCCTTCATGATATGGCTTCCAAAGGTGTGGAGTGTTGCGTAATGGAAGTATCCTCTCACGCACTTCAGCAAGGACGTGTGAAGGGTGCGGACTTCCGTACGGCAATTTTTACGAACTTAACCCAAGATCATCTGGATTATCATCATACAATGGAGGAGTATCGGGCGGTTAAAGGGCTCTTTTTCTCCAGATTAGGAAATGTGATCTCTCCGTGGAAGGAAGAACGCAAATATGCGGTGTTGAACGCGGATGATGAAGCAAGTCACTATTTTGCAGCCCAAACTGCGGCGGAAGTGATTACATATGGCATTGATAACAACGCTAATGTCCGAGCTTCGCAAATATCGATCACTGCAAAAGGAACTTTTTTCCATGTGGATACGTTTAAGGGGAAGACGGACATTTCGCTCCGTATGGTTGGAAAGTTCAATGTCTACAATGCACTCGCGGCGATTACAGCTGCTTTATTGGAAGATGTCTCTCTGGCTGATATCAAGACTAGTCTTGAGGCAATCGATGGTGTAGCTGGACGGGTGGAGTCAGTGGATGAAGGTCAGGAATTTGCTGTTATCGTTGACTACGCACATACACCAGACGGGCTAGAGAATGTATTAAAGACGGTCTGCGAATTTGCTACCGGCAAAGTGCTTACAGTGTTTGGCTGTGGCGGAGACAGAGACCGGACGAAACGTCCATTAATGGGGAAGATCGCTGCACGATATAGCGACATGGTATTCGTAACTTCTGACAACCCTCGGACGGAGGACCCTCAACTAATCTTGAAGGATATAGAAGCAGGACTAGTAGAGGATGGAGTCACCTCTGACCGGTATCATATGATTGTTGATCGCCGAGAAGCTATCGGGAAGGCTATTGAAATGGCAAGCCCTGGCGATGTAGTATTGATTGCGGGGAAAGGTCATGAGACCTATCAACTGATTGGCGGAGTGGTTCATGATTTCGATGACCGCATCGTCGCTAAAGAAGTTATAAGGGGCCGAAACTATTGATTACAAGAACGCTTGAAAATATTGCTGCCATGTGCGCAGGGGAACCTGCTGCTGTCGAAGCTATGAATACAACCCTTACGGGAGTCGTTACCGACTCCCGTAAGATCACACCCGGCTGCCTGTTTGTGCCTCTATCTGGAGACAAATTCGATGGTCACCACTATGCTGCCGCAGCACTGGCTGCTGGTGCTGGCGCAACCTTGTGGCAACGCGATAAAGGACCGGTACCTGAAGGTGGCGGAGTTATTATTGTTGAAGATACGCTGGAGGCTCTCCAGAAGTTGTCCGCTGCTTATCTGAAGGAAGTGGCTCCGCAGGTTGTCGCTGTTACGGGCAGCAACGGGAAAACAACAACAAAAGATATCATTATGTCTCTGCTTGAAGTGCAGTTCAAAGTGCACAAGACAGCGGGGAATTTCAATAATCATATCGGTCTTCCGCTTACTATTTTATCCATGGCTGAGGATACAGAGATCGCTGTACTTGAAATGGGGATGAGCTCGCGGGGAGAAATTGCTCTGCTGGCTTCTTTGGCTGAACCTGACGTAGCGGTAATTACTAATGTAGGCGAGTCGCATTTACTGCAGCTGGGGTCACGTAAAGAAATAGCCCGCGCCAAGCTGGAGATTGCTGAGGGGCTGAAGCCGGGGGGACTGCTGATTTATAACGGTGACGAACCGCTGCTGACTGAGGTAATGCAAGAGTCCACTTTTAAGGCTCCAGAAGGGATGAGAACCTTCCGATTTGGTCTAAATGAGGATAATGATGATTATCCAACAGGGATGATGTCCCATACTGGTGGCATGACGTTTACGTCAAGCCGTCATAAGGAACATGCTTTTACATTACCGCTGCCAGGTCAGCATAACGTTGTTAACGCTCTGGCTGCACTAGCGGTTGCTCGTCATTTTGGGGTTACGGAGCAGAATATGAAGGACGGTCTGAGCAAGCTCAAGTTGACGGGCATGCGGATTGAAGTGATTCGGACTTCCTCCGGACTTACGCTTTTAAACGATGCTTATAATGCCAGCCCTACTTCTATGAAGGCGGCTATAGATGTCCTGCAATCTATGAAATGCAGTGGCAATAAAATCGCTGTGCTCGGGGACATGCTGGAACTTGGGCCGGAGGAAGTAGAATTTCATCAAGAAATAGGCTACTACCTTGACCCTTCCTTAACTGATTTTGTATGTACTTACGGACCATTGTCCGTTCATATTGCCAAAGCAGCAGAAGAGAAATTCGGCAAAGAGCGCGTAAAAGCTTTTACAGATAAAGCGGAACTAACCGCTGTCCTTCTAGAGAAATGCAGCGCTAAGGATATTGTTCTATTTAAAGGATCAAGAGGGATGAAGCTTGAGGAAGTGCTTCAGAGCCTAAATAAAGATATTCAACAGACCTAAATCATTGGAGGGGGTGTACCCATGGATTATCAACTATTGTTATTGACTATTGCTGTTTCCTTTATCCTTGCGGTCATTGCCGCTCCGCTCTTCATTCCGCTTCTGCGCAGGATGAAATTCGGACAGCAGGTGCGAGATGACGGACCGCAAACCCATTTGAAGAAAGCGGGAACGCCGACTATGGGCGGTATCGTGATTATCGTAGCTTTTACCTTGTCTTATCTGAAATTTTCTGTGGTGAATACAGATTTTTATGTACTGCTTGTAGCTACGCTTGGTTTTGGATTGATCGGATTTTTGGATGACTATATCAAAATTGTGTTTAAGCGTTCCTTAGGGCTCACAGCACGTCAAAAGTTATTTGGACAGCTGCTGGTTGGTGCTTTGATGTGCGGTCTTTTGATCTATGCCGGACACAGTACAAGTATCAGCGTACCAGGTACGGATTTCAGCTTTGATTGGGGTGGCTGGTTCTATTATCCATTCATCATTATTATGATGATGGCAGTGACGAATGCCGTTAACTTTACAGATGGAGTCGATGGGCTGTTGTCTGGTGTCAGTGCCATTGCTTTGGCCGCATACGCGGTGGTGGCAATGCAGGCTACGTCTATTGCGGCAGGTGTATGTGCTGCGGCAATGATTGGGGCTGTACTTGGCTTTCTTGTGTTTAATGCCCACCCTGCTAAAGTATTTATGGGGGATACGGGTTCGTTTGGTATTGGTGGTGCGATAGGTGCAATTGCTATTGTCACGAAGAGTGAACTGCTGTTTCTCATCATTGGCGGTGTTTTTGTAATTGAAATGTTATCCGTTGTGATTCAAGTGGTTTCATTTAAAACCCGTGGCAAACGTGTATTCAGAATGAGCCCGATTCACCATCATTTTGAGCTTGGTGGCTGGTCGGAGTGGCGTGTGGTAATTTCGTTCTGGGCGGTTAGTTTGGTGTTGGCTGCTGTGGGACTATTTATTAGCAAGGGGTTGTAGAGAATGAAACATCCAGATATGTATCGTGGTGAAGAAGTTGTGGTTCTTGGGCTTGCTAAAAGCGGTGTCCAGGTGGCTAAAGTGCTGCATGAACGCGGCGCTATAGTTACGGTTAACGACAAAAAGGAAAGAGATCAAAGTCCCGAAGCTTCCGAATTGGAATCTTTGGGAATTTGTGTTATATGCGGCGGGCATCCGGAAGGACTTATTCATGAAGGTGTAAGTCTGGTAATCAAAAATCCAGGCATTCCTTATTCTGCGCCCCCTGTACAAAAGGCAATTGAGCTTGGAATTGAAGTGGTCACAGAGGTAGAGGTGGCTTATCGACTTTGTGCAGCGCCGATGATCGGCATCACAGGCTCCAATGGCAAGACGACAACGACGACCTGGGTAGGCCATATGCTGGAAGCTGCGGGAATGAACCCTATAGTTGCGGGCAACATTGGTACGCCTCTTTGTCAGGCTGCACAAGAGGCTACAGAGGATAACTGGATGGTGGTCGAGCTTAGCAGCTTTCAACTCAAAGGTACGGAGACCTTCCGGCCAAAGATAGGCTGTCTGCTGAATATTGCAGAGACTCATCTGGATTATCATGGAAGCATGAAAGATTATGTGGATTCCAAAACCAAGCTGTTCGCTAATCAATTAGCTACGGATACAGCAGTGCTGAACTGGGATGATCCTGTCTGCCGGGAACTTGTGCCCTATGTGAAGGCTTCGATTCTTCCATTCTCCTTGTTTGAGGAGCTGCCTCATGGAGTATTTGTTAGCCCGTCCTATATTACGGGGCAAGATGATGAGCTGAAGCGCCACATTATCTATCGCGAATCTGCGGACAAGGAAACGATAATCGCGGATGTGGATTCCATCGCTCTTCCGGGTCGCTTTAATGTGGGGAATGCGCTGGCTGCCTGTGGAATTGCTATTGCCGCTGGAGCTGACCCCTCTCTATTAAGCGAAGTGCTTTCTTCTTTTCGTGGTGTGGAGCACCGCCTGGAGTATGTAGCTGATAAGGCTGGAGCCGCTTATTACAACAATTCCAAAGCAACGAACTCCAAAGCGACAATTACGGCTTTGACATCTTTTCAGCGTCCGGTGGTATTGATCGCTGGCGGATTAGACCGTGGCTCCGATTATATGGAGCTGCTGCCTGTCCTGAGCGGACGCGTCAAAGCTTTGGTGGCGTTAGGACAAACCAAGGACAAGCTAATAAATGTAGCACAGCTGGCAGGATTAAAGCAGATTATCTCCGTCGATAATGGGGAGAGCGCCGCCGCCGTGCTGCAAGCAGCTGTGCGGGAAGCTTCCGCTCTGGCGGAAGAAGGAGATATCGTTCTCCTGTCTCCTGCATGTGCTAGTTGGGATATGTTTACATCCTATGAAGAGCGCGGGTGTATTTTTAAAGAGGCGGTGCATAACCTTTAAGTAGGGGGGTGGATAAGCCCCTACTACGGATGCAAGAGGTGTGCTCCTGATGAACAAAACTCGTCATGCTCCCGATATTTGGTTGCTGATTCCCATTCTTTCTTTGCTGGTAATCGGCATGGTGATGGTATACAGCGCCGGATCTGTCTTGGGCTTCCGCAATTATGGAGATTCGTTTTACTTTGTAAAGAGGCAGCTTTTGTTTGCAGGACTGGGACTTGTTGCAATGTTTGTTACAGCGAATACAGACTACAAAGTGTTAAAAAAGCTGGCTAAGCCGGCACTGATTGTCTGCTTTATCCTGCTCGTTATGGTGCTTATTCCCGGCATTGGTGTAGTTCGCGGGGGAGCGCGCAGCTGGCTCGGAATCAGCTCCTTCGGGATTCAGCCCTCCGAGTTCATGAAGATGGGGATGATTCTATTTCTGGCGAATTGGCTGGGAAAAGAAGAGTATGATATCACCTCCTTCACTCGTGGCTTACTTCCACCGTTAGCGCTTATCGGATCAGCCTTTGCACTGATTATGCTCCAGCCGGATCTGGGTACAGGTACCGTTATGTTTGGCGCAGCCTTGATGATGGTCTTTACAGCTGGGGCAAGAATGAAACATCTACTCTCACTAGGAGTAGCTGGCGTGGCTGGGTTTGTTGCTTTGGTTGCCGCAGCACCTTACCGGTTGCAGCGGATAACCGCTTTTCTTGATCCTTGGTCCGATCCCCTCGGTGCAGGCTACCAGATTATTCAGTCGCTCTACGCGATTGGCCCTGGAGGGCTTGGGGGTCTCGGACTTGGAATGAGCCGGCAGAAGTACAGTTATGTACCTGAGCCGCAGACCGATTTTATTTTTTCTATATTGGCCGAGGAACTGGGGTTTATCGGTGGTTTGGCTGTGTTGATCCTGTTTCTTATTCTAATCTGGCGCGGAATGAAGGTGGCGATGAGTCTGCCTGACCGTTTTGGAAGCTATTTGGCCGTTGGCATCGTCTGTATGGTGGCTGTGCAAGTCATTATTAATATTGGTGTGGTCATCGGTCTAATGCCTGTAACAGGCATCACACTTCCTCTGATTAGCTATGGAGGTTCTTCGCTTACACTGATGTTAACCTCCCTGGGCATTCTATTGAACTTATCCCGTTATGCGAGGTGAAAGACATGCGTATCGTATTAAGCGGCGGAGGCACGGGTGGTCATATCTATCCCGCAGTCGCTGTTGCTAGACAACTGGAAGCAGAAGATAGTGAATCTACCTTCCTGTATATTGGTGGAACGCGTGGCTTAGAGAGCAAGCTTGTTCCCCAAGAGAATATCCCTTTCAAATCTATCGACATCACTGGCTTTCGGCGCAAGCTGTCCATGGACAACGTCAAGACGGTGATGCGTTTTTTAAAGGGCGTTAAGGCTTCCAAAGAAATGTTAAGAGAGTTTAAGCCTGATGTTGTAATTGGTACAGGCGGTTATGTATGTGGTCCAGTCGTTTACGCTGCATCCCGGCTGGGTATCCCAACTTTGATCCATGAACAAAATGCTATCCCTGGTTTAACAAATCGTTTTCTAAGTCGTTACGCGAGTACAGTGGCCGTAAGCTTTGAAGGGACAGAATCTGCTTTTCCGGGGAGCAAGCACGTAATCTACACAGGTAATCCTCGGGCAACGACGGTTACTACGGCTAGTCCACAACGGGGGTTTGCCTCGCTGGGCATTCCGGATAACAGCACGGTTGTTTTGGTTGTTGGCGGCAGTCAAGGGGCTAAGGCTATTAATAAAGCCATGATTGAAATGGCCCCATTTGTGGGTAAGGGTAATGGTGTTCATTATGTTTACGTTACAGGTGAGCCTTATTTTGAGGATACCCGTGCTGAATTGCGTCAGAAGCTGGGTAGCACACCGAACTGGCTGCATGTCCTACCTTATGTTCACAATATGCCGGAGGTCTTGGCTTGTACCTCCTTAATCGTAAATCGGGCGGGGGCATCCTTTCTCGCTGAGATTACAGCGCTGGGTATTCCTTCTGTACTTATCCCTTCTCCTAATGTGACGAACAATCACCAAGAGGCGAATGCAAGACAGCTGGAACGCGAAGGGGCCGCTGTGGTGCTGCTTGAGAAGGATTTGAATGGTAAGGCGCTTTATGAAGCTGTGCAAGCAATCATTGGAACTGAAGCTGTACGCCAAAAAATGTCCGAGGCTTCCAAACGACTGGGCAAAAGGGATTCTGCTGCCATTGTCACTAACGAACTCCGAAGACTAGCCGGTAAACAGTCTTAAGCCATTTACCTTTGAGAGGTATTTTCCTTATTGGCAGCTCTCTGTCACACACTTGGAGGAACGAACATAGGATAATCCTATAATCGTGACAATCACCCAGAACACTTCCTAACCTGAAAGGTAGTGCAGGATAATCTTGTACATTTCATATGACCTTGTATCGGAAGTGTTTGTGGTGGGTGAGCGGTAATCTCGGAGGTGATACATTGGACAAATTGGTGATTGAGGGTGGAAGTCCCCTGTCAGGCACCATTCGTATCCATGGAGCAAAAAATGCGGCGCTGCCGATTCTAGCGGCAAGCCTGCTGGCCGAAGGAGTTCACTCACTGCATAATGTGCCGAAGCTGCTGGACATCGAGACTATGCTAGACATCTTGGATCGGCTGGGCTGCAGGTGCGTGCATCAAGAGGATACGGTGACGATAGATACGTCAGCCGTGGGGACATCTCATGTACCTGAGGATTTGATGCGGCAGATGAGATCTTCCATTTTTTTAATGGGACCGCTGTTATCCAGATTTGGTGAGGTAACGATCTATCAGCCTGGTGGCTGTGCGATCGGGGAGCGTAAAATCGATCTTCATTTGCAGGGTCTTAAAGCACTGGGGGCGGAGATCGAGGAAAGCAACGGACGAATATCCTGTCGGGGCTCAAAGCTTGTAGGGAGTGATATTCATCTCGACTATCCAAGTGTTGGAGCCACGGAGAATATTATGATGGCTGCCGCCAAGGCAGAGGGGACAACGACGATATCGGGAGCAGCAAGAGAGCCGGAAATACAGGATCTACAGCAATTTTTGAATAGTATGGGTGCTCAGATTATCGGTGCAGGCACGGATACCATTACGATCCAGGGTGTCAAAAACTTATATCCCTGTACGTACGAGGTAATCCCAGACCGGATAGTGGCTGGAACTGTAATGATTGCTGCGGCAGCTACACGTGGGAATGTGACCTTGACACATACGAACGCCGGGCATCTGACTTCGCTTATTCATGTGCTTAAGCGGGCTGGTGTTCAAATCACAGTATGCAATGATATAATTAATGTCAGCTGCATGGGACGTCCGCGTGCGGTTGAGAGAATCGTAACCTCTCCTTATCCTTCTTTCCCGACGGATCTGCAATCTCAGGTCATGGTGCTGCTGTCGCTCGCCGATGGTTTTAGTGTGATCAAGGAAACGGTGTTTGAGGGACGGTTCAAACATGTGGAAGAAATGGCCCGGATGGGTGCTGACATCTCTATCGATTTGAATCGTGCGTTTATTCGCGGCGTTCAGAGATTGTATGGTGCTACTGTGGAAGCTACTGATTTGAGGGCGGGTGCAGCTCTGGTCATTGCCGGGCTTGCTGCACAAGGGACTACGGTCGTTGAGCAAGCGCATCACATTGACCGTGGTTATGATGGAATAGAGAAGCTGTTTCAGAAGCTTGGCGCGCGTATAAGCCGTAAGGTGCCTGTAACGGATCCACTTGATTTGGCCAATTAAAGCTCCCTGTCTCCTTCCAGATCTCTCAGAGAAGGAGACAGGGCCTTATTACGGAGATATGAGAATGACTACAACCCGATTACCTCTTCTTAAAGAGGACAAGCCTAAGAAAAAAATGAGCCGTAAGATTACGGCGATCCTGCTGCTGCTGTTCACTGCGCTTCTTGCTGTGATTTTTTTCAGATCGTCTATTAGCCATATTACAGTGATAGATTTTCAAGGTAGCAAGTATTCTACTAGTGAAGAGTTACTCTCACAAAGTGGAATTAAAATAGGTGGGCAATTCTTTGCTGTATCAACTAAAGCTGTGGAAGAATCTCTGCTGAAGCTTAAGACGATTAAAGACGTCAGCGTGCAGAAGAATTTCCCCGGGGTGATCACAGTAAAGATTGAGGAATTCCCTGCGGTAGCTTATGAACTGGAACAGGGAGGCCTCTTAAAGGCGATTCTGTCCAGTGGAGCTGCAGTGCCTGTTAATGAGACTGGAATTGCTGTTGAGAAACCTATATTAACGAACTGGGACCCGGAAGATCCGAATAAGGCTAAGCTTTGTCAAGCATTAGCAAGCATTCCTAATGAATTGACAAGTGATATCTCTGAGATTGTTCCCTCGCCAACCTTGTCTTTTCCAGACCGGATCAAGCTCTATACTAGATCCCGTTTTGAGGTGATTACAGCCATCTCTTTGCTAAAGAGCAAGGTGTCCTATTTGAATCAGATTATAGAGACTGAACAGCCTGGACTCATTAAAATGCTAGAAGCCGATTCATATGTTCCTTTTCAGGTGGAAAGCGATGAAGAAGATGTTGCGCAAGATTAGTGTGGAGGTAAATAGTCCCTACTAATAGAGTTAAAAAAATGCTACAATCGGAGTTACGGGCAAGAAGCTATATCCCTCTTTTTTCTTCGATTTTTTTGAGATATAGTACTATATTTGGTTGAAATGACCAATTAGGCCGATATTTCTTGTGATAATTGCTATTTTTACAATAACATATGAGTAACTATTCACATTTGGGGATGTTGGAATATTATTCCGTTCAAAAAATTTGTAGAAAAAAGAGGGAAAGGATTAGGTATGTTGAATATGTACAGAGAAGTTTCCCGGGACCGGGATAAGGTAATGCAATTAATTATGATTATAACAGGAGGTGCCATAGGACTTGAGCAACAATGACATCATTGTTAGTTTGGACATCGGTACATCCAAAGTTCGGGCAATAATTGGGGAAGTTACCAATGGAACCTTTAATATTATTGGCGTTGGATCTGCTGATTCGGAAGGAATACGTAAAGGCGCGATTGTAGATATCGACCAAACTGTGCAATCGATCAAAAGTGCTATAGATCATGCAGAGCAGATGGTGGGTATTCAAATATCAGAGGTTTATGTAGGCATTTCCGGTAATCATATTGGCCTGCAATCCAGCCACGGTGTTGTGGCCGTTCAGAATGAGGATCGTGAAATCGGCGATGATGATATCGATCGCGTAATTAAAGCTGCGGAAGTCATTGCTATGCCTCCGGAGCGTGAAGTGATTGATGTTGTTCCCAAACAATTTATCGTCGATGGTCTTGAAGGAATTCAAGACCCGCGCGGAATGATTGGTGTTCGTCTGGAAGTTGAGGCAACAATCATTACGGGTGCTAAGACGCCAATACATAATCTACTACGCTGTGTTGAGAAATCAGGGCTGAAGGTAAAGGATCTTGTGCTGATGTCTCTTGGAGCTGGTGGATTGGCGCTGTCCAAGGACGAGAAATCGATGGGATCTGTTCTGGTTGATATTGGTGCGGGCTCAACAACAATAGCCATATACGAAGAGGGTTCTCTTAGTGCAACCTCCACGATTCCGATCGGAGGAGAATTCGTAACCAATGATATTGCCTACGGACTTCGGACACTTACTGATCAAGCGGAGAAGGTAAAACTTAAATATGGTTGCGCATGGATTGACGATGCAGCCTCAGACGTTGTCTTCAAGGTATTGCGCATTGGCAGTAACGTGGAGAAGGAATTTAACCAAGAGGATCTGGCGGCAATTATCGAGCCAAGGGTGCAAGAAATATTCCACCTGATTCGTCAAGAAGTTAAACGGCTTGGTTACAGTGAACTGCCTGGAGGTTATATACTTACAGGTGGGACTGTCTCGATGCCGGGTGTATTGAAAGCTGCTCAGACCGAGCTGGCTGCATCTGTACGCATCGCCGTGCCGGATTATATCGGTGTACGGGACCCTGGGTTTACCGGCGGTGTCGGTATTCTGCATAATGTTGTCCGTAGTTTCCGAGCAAGAAACAGTGGTGGAAGCAGCAACAAAAAGACGGTCAACCGGAGCAAGCAGAACGCCACTCCGAGTCAGGAAACTGTTCAGAAGCCCGGATTTGTGGAGCGTCTAAAAAATATGTTTAGCGAGTTTATATAAGTGTAAGTCCAGATATACTTGGACCGGCCATCCAAGCACATTGAGGGGGAGATGGAACAATATGTTAGAATTTGATTTTGAAATGGAGAGCTTGGCGCAAATAAAAGTCATCGGCGTGGGCGGCGGAGGTAGTAATGCTGTCAACCGGATGATTGAAAACGGCGTTCAGGGTGTAGAATTTATTACGGTTAATACAGACGCCCAAGCGTTGCATATGGCCAAATCGGAGCACAAGCTGCAGATTGGGGACAAGCTGACCCGTGGTTTGGGTGCAGGCGCCAACCCTGAAGTCGGTAAGAAAGCAGCGGAGGAATCCCGTGATCTGATTTCGAATACCCTTAAAGGTGCAGATATGGTATTTGTTACTGCAGGAATGGGTGGCGGTACAGGTACAGGGGCGGCGCCAGTTATAGCTGAAATTGCTAGAGAATGTGGAGCCCTGACTGTGGGTGTAGTTACTCGCCCGTTCACTTTTGAAGGAAGAAAACGTTATAACCAGGCAATGCTTGGAATCGAAGCTTTGAAAGAAAAAGTCGACACGCTAATCGTCATTCCAAATGACCGTTTGCTTGAGATCGTTGATAAGAAAACACCGATGTTGGAAGCTTTCCGTGAAGCAGATAATGTTCTCCGGCAGGCTGTTCAAGGTATCTCTGACCTAATTAAGGTTCCTGGTCTGATTAACCTTGACTTTGCGGATGTAAAGACGATCATGACAGAGCGCGGTTCAGCGCTTATGGGAATTGGTATAGCAAATGGTGAGAACCGTGCGTCTGAAGCAGCACGTAAAGCCATCATGAGCCCACTCTTGGAAACGTCTATTGAAGGCGCCCGCGGCGTAATCATGAATATTACGGGAGGATCTAACCTCTCCCTATACGAAGTCAATGAAGCGGCTGAGATCGTTACATCCGCCTCTGATCCTGAAGTGAATATGATCTTTGGTGCGATAATTGATGAAGGCCTGAAGGATGATATCAAAGTAACAGTAATTGCTACTGGCTTTGAACATAAACCATCACCTGAAGCACCAGGACGCCGTCCGGTCTCGACGAATAACGAGCCAGCGGCAGCACCGGATAAGAACGCTGCTAATCTGCGTCCGTTCGGGAATCAGAATACGTCAGATCAATTAGATATTCCGACGTTCCTGCGTAACCGTAATCGTGGCAACAATGACTAATTAAATATTTTTATTAAGAGATATGAAGCAGCGTATTCCCCAGCTAATAGAGCTAGGGCAATGCGGTGCTTTTTTTTATGTGAAATGTTGTTCAGTAGGAATAAAACCCTCCCGCGCTATAACTCGACAAAAAAACCTTAAGAATGCCCCCCAAGTTTAGACAGACTTTGAAAGCGAGACTTTTTATACTAATCATATCGTCCAAAAAAACAGAGCCTGATCCATTTTGGCTACAGGATAGATTCCGCCATAGTAAGCAGGTGAATGCACTGGTTGTTTATATTGACTTGATATTCGCCGCCAATCTAGTGATCGACGGAATTCTTTTGTGGCTGACAGGCTGGATGGTCAAGCTGAGGATATCATGGTGGCGGCTAGTCCTCTCAGCTCTGGTTGGTGCGCTCTATGTGGTGATGATGTTTGTGCCGGAGTTGTCTTTCATGTATACCTTCCTCATTAAGTTTGGATTGTCGGTGGTTATGCTATGGATTGCCTTTGGTTTTGGGAGTCTGCAAAGCTACCTTCGCACTATGGGAGCTTTTTATATTATCAACTTCGCAGCTGCTGGTGGGATTGTAGGTATTCACTATTTGCTGCAGAGCTCCGGTGATATTTGGAATGGTATTATGTTCACTGCTTCAGGAGGGCATGCTTACCGCCTAAAGATTGGTTTTTGGTTTGTAATTGCAGTATTTCCCCTGGTGTTAATCTGCTTCAAGGCAGTGCACTCCTCACGAATCAGAAGGGAGCAGCTTGAAACCTATATCGGTGAGGTGGTAGTAGAAATTGATGGAGTGACTGTTTCCTGTCCCGGCCTGCTAGACACAGGTAACCGGCTTTGTGATCCTTTGACCCGCATACCGGTGATGGTTATGGAATCTTCGCTCTGGGAGGGACATCTGCCTGAAACATGGAAAGGTAGACTCACTCAGGACGGAGCGGACAAACTTTTACTAGAAACGGACGGGCAGTCGTTTGCTTGGCAGGACAGGATGCGACTGGTGCCTTACAGGGGAGTTAACCGGGGGGCATCATTTATGCTTGCACTGAAGCCTGATCAGGTGACGATAAAGCTTGGTGAAGATATCTTTTATTGTAAAAGAGTCTTGATCGGGCTGGATGGTGGGACATTGTCGGGGGATGGAGCCTATCGGGCTGTAATACATCCTGATTTGACTCAAAAAGAGAGCGCTATTGATGCAGCACTGCCTTCCTAATCTTTAAAGCTAGCTGAACCAAACTTCTGATGGCTGAAAGCGGGATTTGAAAGCTTCACACGCGAACCGTGCACTTCTTGGAGGAGGAACAAATAATGGTCAAATGGAAAATTGCTCTGCAGCTGCAATATTACCGCATGCTGTTTCTACTAGGGCTGAAGAGTCAGGAAATCTATTATATTGGTGGGAGTGAGGCACTTCCTCCACCGCTGACACGGGAAGAAGAAGAATATCTGCTTCAGCGGCTGTCTAGCGGCGATGCAGCTGTTCGTGCGATGTTGATTGAGCGCAATCTTCGCTTGGTAGTATATATCGCTCGTAAATTTGAGAATACCGGCATCAATATCGAGGATCTGGTTTCGATTGGCGCTATTGGCTTAATTAAGGCTGTGAACACTTTTGATCCTGAGAAAAAAATAAAACTGGCTACTTATGCATCCCGCTGCATAGAGAATGAAATCTTGATGTATCTGCGGCGGAACAGCAAGACACGGAGTGAGGTTTCTTTTGATGAGCCGCTTAATATTGATTGGGATGGCAATGAATTATTGCTTTCTGACGTATTAGGAACGGAAAATGATACCATTTATCGGAACATAGAAGAACAGGTTGATCGCAAGCTGCTGCAAAAGGCACTGGAAAAGCTGAGTGACCGGGAAAGACTCATTATGGAGCTGAGATTTGGCCTGCGCGGAGGCGAAGAAAAGACACAAAAAGATGTGGCCGATCTGCTTGGCATCTCCCAATCTTATATTTCGCGGCTGGAGAAAAGAATTATCAAGCGGCTGCGCAAGGAGTTTAACAAGATGGTGTAAGGTGAAATTAGCAAGGAATAAAATGGCGAGCCCGGGAGATAATGTACAGTAATGTTTCTCCTTGGGAGGTAAATCATCATGACCCGTAATAAAGTCGAGATTTGCGGTGTGGATACTGCTAAGCTGCCTGTTCTAACGAATGTGGAAATGCGGCAACTGTTCACTTCGCTGCAGCAGCAGGGCGAGCGATCCGCCAGAGAGAAATTGGTAAACGGTAATCTTAGACTTGTTCTAAGCGTTATCCAGAGGTTCAATAATAGGGGAGAATTTGTTGACGATTTGTTCCAGGTGGGTTGCATCGGTCTGATGAAAGCCATTGATAATTTCGATTTATCACAAAACGTTAAATTCTCCACATATGCAGTTCCGATGATTATCGGTGAGATTCGGCGTTACCTGCGTGATAACAACCCGATTCGGGTATCACGTTCTCTCAGAGATATCGCCTACAAGGCGCTCCAGGTACGTGATAGTCTGACCAATCAGAACTCGCGGGAACCGACGATATTCGAAATATCAGAAGCGCTGGGTGTGCCGAAGGAAGATGTTGTATTTGCTCTTGATGCCATTCAGGATCCAGTGTCCTTATTCGAGCCGATCTATCATGACGGCGGCGATCCTATTTATGTAATGGACCAGATTAGCGACGATAAGAATAAGGATGTGTCGTGGATCGAAGAAATTGCATTACGTGAAGCGATGCGTAAGTTAGGACAAAGGGAGAAACGAATTTTATCCATGCGGTTTTTCGAAGGGAAAACACAGATGGAGGTCGCAGACGAGATTGGCATTTCACAGGCACAGGTCTCACGTCTGGAGAAATCTGCGATTCAGCAAATGCAAAAACACGTGAAATCTTAGAGCAGTAGCCATGAGGAGATATTCCAGAATCCGGGTTAAGGATTTTGGGTTGTCTCCTCTTTTTAATGCATGTTGACAAGCTTCCGGATCATATATTGGACTATAGGTCGGATTGTACAGGGGTGGTGAGATGAACGAGGATTATCAAGGGTCTGCCAAAAAAATGAAAATCTCAGATTTTCAGACGAAGGATGTTATCAACATTGTAGATGGCAAGCGGCTGGGGCAGATTAGTGATCTGGAGCTTGATTTGCGCCGTGGTGTCATTGATGCCATCGTTATACCCGGATACACTCGGTTTATGGGATTGTTCGGAGGCGGGACAGATCTGATTATTCCATGGCGGAATATAGTTAAGATCGGGTCCGATGTAGTACTCGTGAAGATTGAAGAGTCGCGGATGTCTCCGGGACAGGAAGAGCGTGAAACGATGTATCTGGAACGGGGAGATCGCAGCGAACGGCGCACTTATTAATTAGGTGCGTTTTTTGTTTTTTTATTTAAGAATTTAGGCGATCAGGCTTAACCGTCACTTTGTACGGGTATTTACATGTGGTACACTAAGGCGGAGGTGAGGAAATGGAACCGTTTGTGCAGGGGAAAGAAATGCTTATGCTGCTCCATCTGGAGCCTTGGCGAGTGGAGCATAACGAAATTACAGCGGGGTTTACTGGTAGACAGGGAGGGGCTAGCAAGGCGCCCTATGACAGCCTGAATTGTGCGTTTCACGTTGGGGATGCTCCTGAAGATGTCCTGAGCAATCGGAGAGCGCTTGCCGAAGCTCTTGATTTCAAGCCGGAAGCATGGACCTGTGGAGAACAAACTCATGGGGCAGAGATAGCTGTAGTAAGGGAAGTAGACCGTGGGCGGGGACAACAGGACAGAGCATCGGCATTTCAAGCTACGGATGGTCTGCTGACGGATGTGCCTGGGGTTTTGTTGACTTCTTTTTATGCGGATTGTGTGCCCCTTTATTTTTATGATCCCGTGCGTAGAGTCGTCGGTCTTGCGCATGCAGGCTGGAAAGGAACGGTGGCTCAGATTGCCGCAGCTATGGTGAGTAAGCTGCAAACGGTATACGGCAGCCATCCACATGATATTGTGGCAGCGATCGGTCCATCCATTGGCGACTGCTGTTATGAGGTGGATGATTATGTGATGGAGCATGTTCGGCAGCTGGAGGGCAGCTTGAATGAGGGGATAGAAACTTTCGATGCTGTGGAGCTTTACAGAGCCTCAGAGACTGATCAGAGTAAATACTTGCTAAACTTGAAAGAAATGAATCGACGCATTATGATAAAAGCAGGAATATTGCCGACTCATATCGAATGTACAACATGGTGTACAAGCTGTAATCGTGATTTGTTTTTTTCTTATCGTAAAGAAAACGGTATTACAGGCAGAATGACGAGCTGGATCGGAATAAAGGAGAGTTGAAAGTTGTCTTTAACACTGCAGGAGAGGATTGCTGAGGTAGAGGAACGTGTAGCACGTGCCTGCGCGGCAAGCGGCCGGGATCGTAATGACGTCAAGGTAATTGCAGTGACGAAATATGTTTCTCTGGAAATGGTATCCTCCGTATTGGAGGCAGGCCTAGAGCATGTTGCTGAGAGTCGCTGGCAGGATGCTGAGCACAAATGGAAGGTTTTAGGGGACAAAGGGACATGGCATTTTATCGGGCATTTGCAAACCAATAAGGTTAAAGACGTTATTGGCAAATTTCAATATATACACTCTTTGGACCGGATGTCTCTGGCGCAAGAATTACACAAAAAGGCGCTTGCTGCTGATCAGGAAGTGAATGTGTTTCTTCAAGTGAATATCTCTGGCGAAGATACGAAGTTTGGTCTGTCACCTGAGGCAGTACCTGGATTTTTACGTGAAATCGCTAGTTTGGACCGCGTTAAGGTAATTGGACTTATGACGATGGCACCTTTAGAAGGTGATCCGGAGCTTACCCGTCCTGTATTTCGCGGACTTCGTGAGCTGCGCGATGAGCTTAATCAACTTGCTTTGACACCTGAGCCGATTACGGAGCTGTCCATGGGAATGTCGAATGATTTTGAAGTGGCGATACAGGAAGGAGCCACCTGGGTACGCCTGGGTACGGTGTTAGTAGGCCATTAGGAGGGATCGTGATGAGCGTTATGAACCGATTTATGAGTTTTTTGGGCTTGCAGGAGGAAGAGGAAGTTGTGGAGCGGGAGCAAATCCACGAAGAGGATGAGTATGAGCCGGCCCCTGTAGAAACCCGCAAAAATCAGAGGGGCAACGTTGTCAGTATCCATTCGCAAAAAAATGTCAAGGTTGTATTATATGAACCACGTTCATATGATGAGGCACAGGAGATTGCTGATCATCTCCGTTCGCATCGGACGGTAGTAATTAACCTGCAGCGTGTTCGCAATGATCAAGCAATGCGAATTATTGATTTTCTCAGCGGAACTGTTTATGCCCTTGGGGGAGGAATCTCTAAAATTGGGGGCAATATATTTATGTGCACTCCAGATACTGTTGAAATTCAAGGCTCCATTACAGAAATCCTAGGTGACGATCAAGACTATAACAGAATGAGGTGAATGGGCTTTGCTTCAAATTGATTACATTATCGATATTTTGTTTAACATTTATTTTTACATGATTATTTTCTATGTGCTAATGTCCTGGTTACCCAACGTTCGTGATAACTTCATTGGAGAACTGCTAAGCAAACTCGTAGAGCCGTATTTAACACCTTTCAGACGGTTTATTCCACCGCTCTTCGGTACACTTGATATCTCTCCAATTATTGCATTACTTGTCTTGGAATTCGCTGCAGGCGGACTTAAATCTATCCTGCATTTGATTTTTTAGGCAATTGTGATGAAGAACGAAGTTTACGGGCATTTTCATCCCGATGAACGTCAATTTGTGGACAAGGCCTTCGAATGGGTTACCAACGCTGGAGAATATCATGAGACTAAATTAACTGAATTTCTCGATCCCCGCCAAGGTTTTATTCTGCAAACTTTAGTTAACCGCCATCCTGATGTGATTGTTAAATGGGAAGGTGGACATGCTGAGGCAGAGCGGAAGCGAGCGCTTGTCGCTCCTGATTATCGTGACCTGGATCAGGAAGACATGGAGCTGAAGGTGCTTGCAATAACCTCAGGGGAGCAGAAGTTTCTGGCTCTGGAGCATGGGGACTACATGGGTTCTATTCTGGGGCTGGGCGTTAAACGAGGCAAAATCGGTGATATTCATGTTCTGGACGATGGTTGTCATGTTGTAGTCGCTGCTGATATTGCAGATTATTTAGCTATGAATTTAACTGGAGTGCACCGGATACAGGTAAGTACGGAAGTATTACCCCTTTCCGCCTTGCGTAATAGTGAGGTTAAGCTGGAATTGATGGATTTGACTGTAGCATCCCTGCGATTGGATGGCATTGCCGCAGATGTAACACGGCTTAGCCGAAGCAAAATTCTTGCTCCCATCAAGGCTGGACGTGTTCGGGTAAACTGGAAAGTGGAGGAAGACCCATCCTGCGGTCTTAAGGATGGTGACATGGTATCTATTCAAGGCTTTGGTCGCTTCAAGGTTCTAGAGGTCGGCAGTTTGACGAAAAAGGGCCGATACCGTGTTCAGATTGGTAAATTTGTGTGAATCCCTTGCAGGAATACGGTCTTACTTGTCGAAATTGATTATTTCGAGGGAATCAAACATTTTTAAAGCTGGACGCCGATACTTTTAAGAAGAGGCGGACCATGAATGGCAGGCGGAACACAGGAACACCTTCTGCCTTTACTTGAAGTACAGTCTTTCTTCTTTGTCTGCCGCTTAGTTGCGATTTAGAGATAAAGAAGGTCCGAAATTTCTAGGAGGTGCACAGCATGCCATTAACACCGCTCGATATACATAACAAGGAGTTTTCTCGGAGACTTCGCGGTTATGATGAGGACGAGGTCAACGAATTTCTGGATCAAGTGATCAAGGATTACGAAAGCGTCATCCGTGAGAACAAGGAACTGCAGAATCAGCTTTTGTCTATTCAAGAGCGTCTGGATCATTTTGTGAATATTGAAGAAAGTTTATCGAAGACGATCTTAGTCGCTCAGGAAGCGGCGGATGATGTGAAGAACAACTCCAAGAAGGAATCCCAGCTCATTATCAAGGAAGCGGAGAAAAACGCCGATCGTATTATTAACGAAGCGTTATCCAAATCCCGTAAGGTTGCTATTGAGACTGAAGAATTGCGCAAGCAAGCTTCGATCTATCGCACTCGTTTCCGGACATTAGTGGAAGCTCAGCTGGAGCTGTTATCACAGGATGACTGGAATGCCTTAGAGAGTCGTGAGGCGAGCGAGAACGTAGCTTTCAAGGATGATGTTCTTCATCGCATCTAAAGGTTTCAGACGATAATTGGCTAAATAGAGGGAGCTATTCCCTCTATTTTTATTTTCCGATAAAATAGACCATAATAAAGTGAACTCCATGTGCAAGTACGCTCATAATAGCTAGATTGGGCGAATGGTTGTTGACATTTAGATTCAAAAAGTCTATAAATAGAACATATCTGTATAATGTTTATATGTATTCGATGACGGGACAAGTACGACAAGGTAACGTTCTCCAGAGAGTCGGCGATTGCTGCGAGCCGATTGTTCGAACCCTGCCGGAAGATCTTCCCCTAGAAGTTAAGCTGAAGCGTTGATCGTGCGTAAGCCTAACCGTCTGCCGGACGTTACACCGGACCTGTGCACAAGATTTACGCGCAGGACTGAGATTGTGCTGAATACACTCCCCTTAAGGATGTGCTCATGCGCAGAATTAGGGTGGTATCGCGAGCGTCGTCTCGCCCCTTTGGGGGTGGGATGACGCTTATTTTGTTGTTCCGGGGCGGCCATCCCCCTAAATCCCCCTTTCTAAGGGGGACCCCAAGGGCTGCCGCCCTCTGGACACCCGCAAAGTAAAGCCTCGTGCAAATAGGTACGGTGGTGGAAACAAACGGACTCATGTGGCTGAACGAGCGGCCCTTCTTAGGCTCCCCTGGCGGGTTCGCCTGCGGGGCCTTAACGGCAAGAGCGGTGCGCGACCAGCTGCGCAAGGTCGCGAAATGGCGCCCCGAGCGATTGCTGCCCTGCGGGATCGCGGCTCGGGAGCCAGGGCAAGAGCGGTGTGCGACCAGCTGCGCAAGGTCGCGTATGGCCCCGAGCGATTGCTGCCCTAACGGGATCGCGGCTCGGGTGCCAGGGCAAGAGCGGTGAGCGGCCAGCTGCGCAAGGTCACTCATTGGCGCCCCGAGCGATTGCTGCCCTGCGGGATCGCGGCTCGGGAGCCAGGGCAAGAGCGGTGAGCGACCAGCTGCGCAAGGTCGCTCATTGGCGCCCCGAGCGATTGCTGCCCTAACGGGATCGCGGCTCGGGAGCCAGGGCAAGAGCGGTGCGCGACCAGCTGCGCAAGGTCGCGAAATGGCGCCCCGAGCGATTGCTGCCCTACGGGATCGCAGCTCGGGTGCCAGGGCAAAGAAGTGGCAGCTGCTGCCAGGATCGCCCAAGGATCGAAAAGAGCTTTATAGACTAATCCATGAAAGGATTGACCATCACATGCAAAAAGTAGATGTCAGAGAAAAGGCGCGGGCAAGAGATGTCCGCATATTGAAGAAATGGAACGAAGAGAATACGTTCCGCAAGTCCATGGAGAACCGTGAGGGACGTCCAAACTATGTATTCTATGAAGGTCCGCCAACAGCAAACGGTGCGCCGCATATCGGACACGTGCTGGGACGGGTAATCAAGGATTTCATCGGTCGTTACCAGACAATGAAAGGTTACCGCGTAGTACGTAAAGCAGGCTGGGATACACACGGTCTGCCAGTAGAACTAGGCGTACAAAAGAAGCTTGGCATCTCCGGTAAACAAGAGATTGAGGAATATGGCGTAGAAAAATTCATCCAGGAATGTAAAGACAGCGTCTTCGGTTATGAGAAGCAATGGCGTGAATTTACAGAAGCGATTGGATACTGGACAGATCTAGATAATCCTTACGTAACCTTGGATAACACCTATATCGAAAGTGTATGGAACATCTTGGCTACAGTGCATGAGAACGGGTTGCTTTACCGCGGACACCGTGTTAGCCCGTATTGCCCGAGCTGCCAGACTACATTAAGCTCGCATGAAGTTGCCCAAGGCTACAAAACCGTTAAGGATCTCAGTGCAACTGCGAAGTTCAAGCTGGATGACAGCGGAGACTACGTATTGGCTTGGACGACAACACCTTGGACCTTGCCAGCCCATATGGCGCTAGCTATGAACCCGGACATGGATTATGTACGTGTGCAACAAGAAGATGGTGTGTACATCGTTGCTAAAAACTTGGTCGAAGAAGTAATGAAAGGCGAGCACACAGTCCTTTCTACACATAAAGGTTCCGAGTTTATCGGTAAAACTTACGCACCTCCATTCGGATATATTAAGGCAGAGAAAAGTAATGTTATCGTAGGTGCTTCTTTCGTTACAGATTCCAGTGGTACAGGGATCGTACACATGGCACCAGCACATGGTGAAGATGACTACAAGACTTGCCGTGAGAATGGCATCAGCTTCGTAAATGTGGTTGATAATTCCGGTAAGTATACGGATGTAGTTTCTGATTTTGCGGGACGTTTTGTTAAGGATTGCGATCTGGATATCATTAAGGTTTTGTCTGAAAAAGGATTGCTTTACGGTAAAGAGAAATACGAGCATAGCTATCCGTTCTGCTGGCGTTGTGATACACCACTTTTGTATTACGCAACAGACAGCTGGTTCATCAACACTACAGCGATCAAAGATCAGCTGATTGCTAACAACAACAGTGTGGCTTGGTACCCTGAGCATGTACGTGAAGGTCGTTTCGGGAAGTTCTTGGATGAACTGGTTGACTGGAATATCAGCCGTAACCGTTATTGGGGTACACCCCTCAACGTCTGGGTATGTCAAGAAACGGGCAAAGAGTTTGCACCACACAGCATTGAAGAGCTAAGAGCGATGGCGATTGGTGATGTTCCGGAAGATATCGAGCTGCATAAACCTTTCGTGGATAAGATCAAGCTGCGCAGTCCGTTTAGCGAAGGTGCAGAGATGGTTCGCACATCGGAAGTGATCGACGTATGGTTCGACAGTGGCTCAATGCCTTTTGCACAAAGCCATTATCCATTTGAGAACGAGGATAAGCTGAATGATCAGTACCCGGCAGATATGATCTGTGAAGGGATCGACCAGACCCGCGGATGGTTCTACAGCTTGCTTGCAGTATCCACCTTGTTTAAGGGTAAAGCTCCATATAAAGCAGTTATTGCTCACGGTCATATCCTCGATGAGAATGGTCAAAAAATGTCCAAATCCAAAGGCAATGTTATTGATCCTTGGGAAATCATGAACGATTACGGCACGGATGCATTCCGTTGGGCTATTTTGTCCGACAGTGCACCGTGGAATAATAAACGTTTCTCGCGTGGTCTTGTAGGTGAGACAAAATCTAAAGTAGTGGATACGCTGGTGAACACACATGCCTTCTTAACGCTTTATGCGGGCATCGATGGATACGACCCAGCCGATCATCCTTTTAAGGTATCAAAACATAAGCTGGACCGCTGGATCCTGTCCCGTCTGAACAGCTTGATTCTTTTGGTGGATAAAGGACTTGCGGTAAATGACTTCGTGAATACGTCTAGAGCGATTGAGAACTTTGTGGATGAGCTGAGCAACTGGTATATCCGTCGTTCCCGTGACCGCTTCTGGGGTAGTGGTCTAGGTGAAGATAAATTGGATGCTTACCGTACGTTGACTCATGTGCTTTTGGCGACAGCGACTTTGATGGCTCCATTTACACCGATGTTGTCCGAAGATATCTTCACGAACCTTGGCGGCGGAGAAAGTGTGCATTTGGCAGACTACCCGGTTGCTGACGAGAACTTGATCGATAAAGAGCTGGAAGAGGATATGGAAAGTGCAAGACAGATCGTTGAGCTGGCGCGTAACGTACGTAACGAAACAGGCATTAAGAATCGTCAACCGCTGTCCGAGCTGATCGTTTCGATGAACCGTGACTTCCATTTGTCTGAGTATGAAGAGATCATCAAAGACGAGATCAACATCAAGAACATCGTGCTGGAGAACAGTGACAGCGGATTTGTTGATTTCACACTCAAGCTGAATCTTAAGGTTGCCGGTAAAAAATACGGTAAAAACGTAGGCTTCCTGCAAGGCTTTCTGAAAGCTATGGATAGTGACTCTACCCGTAAAGCGGTGCAAGACGGCTCAATCGCGATTGCGACACCTGAAGGTGAAGAGCTTGTAATCACTTCTGAAGAGCTGCTTGTTGAAAAACAAGCCAAAGCAGGTTTCGCCGCAGCTTCCGGATATGGAGTTACGGTTGCGCTCAATACCGAAATCACGCCTGAGCTTGAACAAGAAGGCTGGGTTCGTGAGATCATTCGTGCGGTTCAAGATTACCGTAAACGTCTGGATCTGCCGATCGAGAAACGGATCGCACTCACTTTGAAGTTAGACGATGAGCTAAAAGCAGCTGTTACAGCATTTGACAATGTACTGCGAGACAATGTACTTGTGACTACGGTTGATTTTGATGGAGAACATGCTTTTGAGACGGTAGAAGTCGGTGATAAATCCATCGGTATCCATATCGAAGCATAATTCTGCATTACCTGTCCCAAAACAGCATATACTAGCGGCATAAGTGTAAACGGAGATCTTCCGTTTATGCGGGAAATATAGTCTTTATATTTCGGCGCAAAACTAACGAGTCCCGAGCTTAAGGAGATGAATTCTCTTTGGCCGGGCTCGTTTACTTTGTAGCGAAGGAAAGACATAGGAGAGGAGCCGTAGCTGTGGAGGGAAACAAGAGGAGAATCTCCATTAAGACATCCGGCAATAAGAATAACCCAGACAAGGAAAAGGAGAATAAGGCTTTTCCTGAAGTTAATCCTGAGTATCTAACAGCAGATCCGCGTAATCCCGAGGATATTCCGCTGGAAGAAAAAATGAATACGATGTACCGATTGACCTTTGAGTGGGCTCATATTTTGGAAAAATCCCGAATTTATCAATATACGGATCTGCTATATTCACCTTGGCGGTTGATTTGGAGAAATATTTTATTTGGAGCAGCTCGGGGAGTTGGGATCGCACTGGGTTTTACTTTTTTTGCGGCAACGATTATTTACATCCTTCAGGGACTAGGCGCGCTCAATCTACCGATCATTGGGGATTATATTGCGGATATTGTGCGGATCGTACAGCGTCAGCTAGAATTCAAATAGCCATCGAAACGTTAAGATTAAAAACAGCGAACCATTCCTTAAAACTGGAACAGTACGCCGTTTAAATGATTTTGTGTATGGGACATCTGTGTTTAGTCTTCCTCGAGAGGATCAAGACTATGGGTTGCCTCGTCACTGTCCAAATAACGCTGGTAGCTCCGTCCCGGCACTACAATCAGATTGTTGCCCGTGATATCAGTGGCGATAAAGTTCTCCCAAGGCTCTACGCAGCCTTCCAGCTCATCGGCTTCAATCTCCATATCATTATAAGAATCAATATTGTTGCCCTCCGCCATGGCGGGAGAATTCGAGGTACCCCAGCTTTCAACAATCTGCCAGGCATCCTCGCCGTCAAAACCGTTTTGATCGTCGCGCTCATCCAGACTGGTGCGTCCGAAAGGTGGAGATAACAGCTCCTCTTCCACTGGACGAGTGAAAGGTGCGTTTTGCCGCGGGTTGTGCTCTTTACAATAAAGTGTGGAAGGGATGGCAGATAAACGTTCAAAAGGGATCGGCTCACCACTAGCCTTGCATATCCCATAAGTGCCATTATCCATAGCGGATAAAGCAGCTTCAATATCGTCCAGCTCATGCTCGTCCCGTTCTAACAGTGAAATGTCCATGGAGCGATTATACAAATCGGTGGCTGCATCTCCTGGATGGTTGTCATTCTCGGAAAGTTCTCCGGAACCATCCCGCATGGATTCATCTAAGCCGTAATGCTCATTATTCTGAAGCCTGCGCTGAATCGTATCCCGATCTTTTTCCAATCGTGCACGTAGCTCTGAGAGCTGCTGTACTGTCAGGTGCGTCATAATGAGAAAGCTCCTTTCTGTACCTTTTATAAGAATCATTCCGACTTGCCGGATAACACCGGATGGTTCTTCTGTTAGGTTGACCGGAGAGCAGGGATTTTACCGCTGGAAAATAGTCCCCAAGATTGAACTTAGCGGATGTCCCGCAATAGACGATTCTTTAAGGGCTGTGCTACAATATACAAGTCTTTAAACAGTATTCGTACCGCATTTAGCGGGAAAAATAAGAACGGAGTGACAACTTCTGTGGTGTACTATTTGATTGCTCTTATTGTATTTTTGGTGGATCAAGGGACAAAGTATCTCATTGCTACACGTCTGGAGATCGGAGAACAGATTTCTGTTATCGGAGATTTTTTCCTGATTACCTCTCATCGCAATCGCGGGGCTGCTTTTGGGATTCTCGAAGGTCAGCAATGGTTCTTCTTTCTAGTTACGGTTGTAGTGGTTAGTGGTATCGTTTGGTATTTGAACAAGACTAGACACTCGCGGAAGCTGTTATCTGTTGCCCTAGGGCTTGTACTGGGTGGAGCTATCGGTAACTTCCTGGACCGGATAATCAATGGTGAGGTTGTTGATTTCCTTCTGTTCAATTTTGGGAGCTATAGCTTCCCGATTTTTAATGTGGCGGATTCTTGTATCGTCATTGGGGTTGGATTGATTCTTCTGGATTCTTTTCGTGACCTTAAAAACGGCGAAGAAATTACAGAAATAAAAGAAGTAAAAGAAGCAAAGGAAGTAAGAGAAGGGAATGAATGATTTGAATAAAGACGTCAATCACCAAGCGGCATCTACGAGCGAAGAAGAGAGGGACGTCACGGAATGGACCGTTTCGGCAGAGAACGCGCGGGAGCGAATCGATAAATATATTACGGAATCATGGGAAGAAGAAATTTCCCGTTCTCAGGTGCAGCTGTGGATCAGCGGCGGTAACGTTACGGTTAATGGCAAGCCAGTGAAAGCCAACTATAAGCTATCGGAAGGCGACGTGGTTAGCGTCGTTGTCCCTGAAGCAGAAGTAACGGATTTGATCGCGGAGAACATTCCTCTTGAAGTTGTATATGAAGACAGCGATGTCATTGTGATTAATAAACCCCGGGGCATGGTTGTGCACCCAGCTGCGGGACATCCGGCAGGCACCTTGGTAAATGCGCTGATGTATCACTGTAAGGATCTGTCCGGCATTAACGGTGAGATTCGTCCAGGCATTGTACATCGGATCGATAAGGATACCTCTGGTCTTATCATGGTGGCTAAGAATGATGCCAGTCATGCCTCACTTGCCGCACAGCTTAAAGAGCATAGTGTTACGCGCCGATATATTGCAGTCGTACACGGCAACTTGTCGCATGATAAGGGCACTGTTGACGCACCGATTGGCAGAGATCCACATGATCGCAAGCTATACACAGTAACCGAAAAGAACAGCAAAAAATCCGTGACCCATTTTACAGTAATGGAACGCTTCGGAGATTGTACACTGCTGGAGCTGCAGCTGGAGACTGGCCGCACGCATCAGATCAGGGTACATATGAAGTTCATTGGCCATCCACTTGTAGGCGATCCGATATATGGACGCAGCAAGGGCACTACGATGAATGGACAAGCGTTGCATGCGGCGGTGCTCGGATTTATTCATCCTACCACAGGTGAATATAAAGAATTCAGCAGACCTATTCCGGAGGACATGGAAGAAGTCCTGTTCACACTACGCAGCAGATAAGTACAAATGAAGTGATAATTAGTCTATGGTATTGAACACTACTTTACGGCATATTTAAAAACATAAGGATAAAGAAAGGGTAATGCCTTATTCTTTATCCTTATTTTTATAATGAAACGGATATCCGGAAACATACGCCATCCAAGGGACGGCGAAGCCGTTTCTTTTAAAAGTAGAATAGATATTCAGGAGATGAGATGACAGTATGAGTATTGAACAATACCAAGATAGCTTCATTCAGACTAATTTTGCAGACCGCATCGGCGGTGCCGATTATGGCAAAGACACTTCGATTTATAAATTCGAGAAAATCAAACGTGCTAAAGCATCCGCAAAACAGGATTTTCCAAACATTGAACTAATTGATATGGGCGTAGGCGAGCCGGATGAGATGGCTGATGCGGGTATCGTAGCTAAGCTTGCTGAAGAAGCAGCGAAGGAAGAAAACCGCGGATATGCGGACAACGGAATTGCCGAATTCAAGACTGCTGCTGCTGAATATTTGCGGGAAGTTTTCCGGGTGGAAGGTATTGATCCAGATACGGAGGTAGTTCACTCCATCGGATCGAAGCCTGCGCTGGCTATGTTGCCATCTTGTTTCATCAATCCAGGTGATATCACGATTATGACCGTGCCGGGTTATCCAGTCTTGGGTACACATACTAAATATTTGGGTGGACAAGTATTTACGGTGGAGCTGAAGAAGGAGAACAAATTTCTTCCAGATCTGAATGAAATTCCGGAAGACATTGCTCGTAAAGCTAAGCTTCTTTATCTAAACTATCCAAACAATCCAACGGGTGCTAGTGCCACTCCTGAGTTTTTTGCTGAGGTCGTTGCATGGGCGAAAAAATACGATGTAGTGGTTATTCATGATGCTCCTTATGCTGCCTTGACCTATGACGGTTTGAAGCCACTTAGCTTCCTCTCCGTACCAGGTGCAAAGGATGTGGGTGTAGAGCTGCATTCTCTTTCTAAGTCTTACAATATGACGGGCTGGAGAATTGGTTTTGTGGCTGGCAATCCGCTAGTGGTTAAAGCTTTCAGCGATGTGAAGGATAATAACGATTCCGGCCAATTTATCGCGATTCAAAAAGCAGCGGCTTATGGTCTTGCTCATCCGGAGATTACTGAAGCGATTGCGGATAAATACTCCCGTCGTCACAACCTGCTGGTTGATGCACTGAACAGCCTCGGCTTTAAAGCTGAGAAGCCAAAAGGTTCCTTCTTCCTGTATGTCGCTGCACCTAAGGGAATCAAAGACGGCCGTCGCTTTGAATCCGGTGAAGATTTCTCCCAATTCCTGATTCGTGAGAAGCTGATCTCCACTGTGCCTTGGGATGATGCAGGTCCGTTTGTTCGTTTCTCCGTTACCTTTATTGCTAAAGGTGAAGAGGAAGAGAGACGTGTCATCTCTGAAATTCAAAGACGTCTTAGCGATGTGGAATTTGAGTTTTAAGCATTGTTATTGAAATTAATGAGGCTGTCCGAAAAGTAGTGAATTCTACTTTGGGGCAGCTTCTTTTTTATGGAATAGGAAATGTGGATGTTGCTGTGCCTTATGACTATAAGCCGCGTGTCGTGTTCTGTACTATTGGGGTGGGTGGTGGATGAATGGCTGTGTGTGATTTTCGTACAGCTTGCAGTAGATGATTTGTGGTAGCTGTGACGGTGGAATTTGTGCAGTGGACTTGTGTGGCGGACTTGTGTGGTGGACTTGTGTGGTGAGCTATATGCGTTCTGTGTTTGTGCGAAGTAAAGAGTGGGTTATAAACTAATTAGGGAAAAACTCCCTGAAATTAGCCGATATTCGCTCTGAATTTACGAAACCAGGGAAAAACTCCCTAATAATCAGGGGGTTTTCTATATTAATCACTGAATCGGCCAACAATTAGGGAAGTTTTCCCTAATTACAAGTCTGATGAACAGAAATCACTGACTTTCAGGGAGAAATTCCCTAATTACTATATAAGAACCTCACCAATTGCATCATTTTCAGCATTACTAGGTGCGCCTCTTGAACCATTTGGACATCAAGTAGTGTTAAGAACATAAACGAGGCTGTCCAAAAAGCGATGAAACGGCTATTTGGGTTCAGCCTCGTTTTTTATGCAGATATACTGAGTACCGCTTTCCCCTTGTTGTTAATAGAAGTAAGGAAGAGAAGTGCAAAAGTTTAGGCAGAGAAAGTTGACATGAGGGGGTTGTTCTGTCATAATTCTTGTTAAATGAATAGCGCCTTTAATTCAGTCCTGTGAGGCTGGCAAGGTAACGTGAATCGAGGTTCGCGACTCTTAGAAAGGTATCCGTGTGTAAATACGGAACTGTCTTTTTATGCGCGCGGCCGTCATCTTCCTCATCTGCGGATTTCACTCCTTGCCTGTTATAGGCAAGGAGTTTTTTGATTTCCGGGAACTTGAATAGGCGAACAAGCTGGAGGGTGACAAGATTATGGTTACTGAGAAAAATGTCATTATGGATGAAACGGCGATCCGCCGGGCCTTATCGCGTATTGCTCATGAGATTTTGGAGAAGAACAAAGGTATCGAAAATTGTCTGCTGGTCGGCATTCGGACACGAGGTGTGTATCTGGCACAGCGTATCGCTGAGCGCATCAAGGAGATTGAAGGCGTCGAGATTCCATACGGTGAGCTGGATATCACACATTACCGGGATGATCGTGAAGTGGAAGGCAGTGAAGCAGTAGTGAAGAGTAACGTCGTTATTACTTCAGGAAGTGCTGGCATCCATGATCAGAAAGTCATTTTGTTCGATGATGTACTTTACACCGGACGCACCATCCGCGCGGCGATGGACGCTTTGATGGATTGCGGACGCCCACGAATGATTCAACTGGCAGTACTGGCTGACCGCGGACACCGCGAGCTGCCGATCCGGCCGGACTACATCGGTAAGAATGTACCTACCTCAAAGCACGAGCAGATTGAAGTGGCGCTGAAGGAATACGACGGCAAAGATGAGGTCTACATTATTTCAAACCGGGAGGAACGATAACATCATGACACTTACCAAGGTAAAGGAACGTAGTCTGCTGGGAATCAAAGAGCTTGACCGGTCGGAAATTATCCAACTGCTTGACAGAACAGCATTTTGGGACAATCAAAGTGAAAAGCTGACGCCCATCTTGAACTCCCATTTTATTTCTAACATGTTTTTTGAGAACAGCACACGCACACGCTTCTCTTTCGAGATGGCAGAGAAACGACTAGGTGCGCAAGTACTTAATTTTACGGCTGCAGCTTCTAGTGTAGAAAAAGGGGAGTCGATCTACGATACAGTGCGCACACTGGAATCGATGGGGATCGATGCCGGAGTTGTGCGTTTGAAGCCTGCAGGTGTGCTGCAGCAGTTAGCTGAGAAGGTGTCCATACCGCTTATCAATGCGGGCGACGGTAACAATGAACATCCTACGCAGGCGCTGCTTGATTTATACACCATGACCAAAACCTTTGGGGAACTAAAAGGCCTGACAGTCTCCATCATTGGGGACATTATGCATAGCCGCGTAGCGCGTTCTAATCTCTGGGGGCTTACGAAAATGGGAGCCAAGGTGCAGTTCTGCGCACCGGATAATATGAAGGCTCCTGAGCTTATGGAGTATGCGCCTTACGTAACTATGGAAGAAGCTCTTAAAGCGGATGTAGTAATGATGCTTCGAGTACAGCTTGAGCGCCATACTTCCGGCATTAAGCTGTCTGCTGAAGATTACCGTAGCCACTATGGTCTAACAGAAGAGCGGGCAGCTAAGCTCGCCAAAGACACAATCATTATGCATCCAGCTCCGGTTAACCGGAATCTAGAGATTGATGATGCAGTAGTAGAGTGCAGTCAATCGCGGATTTTCCCGCAAATGTCTAATGGCGTACCGGTCCGGATGGCGGTTCTCGAAAGAGCTTTACTATAAGCTTACAGAATGCTAACGTATAGAGACTAATAAATATACACAAAGATGAATTTTTATTATATAATAACGAGAGGGCCCGCAGCTGTGATCTGAGGGTAAAGGTAGAATCATGACAGTGATTATTAGAAACGCCAGCGTATTGAATAAGGAAGGCTTGCTTGAGCGCAAACACATCGAACTACAGGATGGTGTGATCTCGGCTATAATCGACGGAAATGAAGCTATCGGAGAAGCCACGGAGATCATTGATGCTGAAGGTAAGCTGCTTATTCCGGGACTCATTGATATGCATGTGCACTTGCGTGAACCGGGATTTGAACACAAGGAAACAGTGGAAACCGGAAGTCGCTCAGCTGCTAAAGGCGGATTTACAACCATTGCATGTATGCCAAATACTCGTCCGGTGACAGATAGCCCGGAGATCGTGCAATTTGTGAAAGACAAGGCGCGTGAAGCAGGACTAGTTAAAGTGCTTCCTTATGCAGCCATTACGAAAAATGAGCTCGGACGTGAGTTGACGGATTTTGCGGCGCTCAAAGAAGCTGGAGCTATTGGTTATACAGACGACGGTGTGGGCGTACAAAGTGCTCAAATGATGAAAGATGCAATGAACATCGCAGCATCGCTCGATATGCCAGTCATTGCTCACTGCGAAGATAACTCGCTGGTTGAGGGCTGCTGTGTAGCTGAAGGTGAGTTCGCTAAGAAGCATGGCCTCAAAGGAATTCCGAATGAGTCAGAAGCGATCCATGTTGGACGCGATATTTTGCTGGCAGAAGCGACAGGCGTTCATTACCATGTATGCCATGTCAGTACTGAACAGTCGGTGCGGCTGATTCGCCAAGCAAAAGAGATCGGTATTAAAGTAACTGCTGAGGTATGTCCGCATCACTTGCTTCTTGCTGAAGACGATATTCCAGGCCTGGATGCCAATTGGAAAATGAACCCGCCGCTGCGCTCCCGCCGCGATGTTGAGGCGTGTATCGAAGGGTTGCTTGATGGCACACTAGATATGATTGTTACAGATCATGCGCCACATAGTGAGGAAGAGAAAGCAAAAGGAATGCAGCTGGCACCTTTTGGTATCGTTGGATTCGAGACAGCTTTCCCACTCTTATACACAGCGTTTGTAGAAACCGGAAAATGGGATTTATCCTTACTAGTACAAAGAATGACTGCCGATCCTGCACGGGTATTCAGATTGAACACCGGGGTTATGGAGATCGGAGCTCCTGCAGATTTGACACTGATCGATCTGGAGCAGGAAAAAGAAGTAGACCCAAGTTCCTTCGCAAGCAAAGGACGTAACACTCCTTTTGGCGGCTGGAAGCTTAAGGGTTGGCCGGTAAAAACTTGGGTGGACGGCAAAGCCGTATGGACTGAGAAAAACTAGCGGACTGGTGAGGCGAAATTGCTGATCTTTGCGGATCAGCAATTTGAGCGCGTACACTCCGGAAGGCATGCAAGGCATACGTATTAGACTACAGAACATGAAGGAGTGGAAGGGAATGCAGGCGAGATTGCTGCTTCAAGACGGAACTTTATTTACAGGTACCGCATTTGGCGCTGAAGGTGAAAAGACAGGCGAGGTTGTTTTTAACACAGGAATTACAGGATATCAAGAGGTGCTGTCTGACCCTTCATATTGCGGGCAAATCGTTACCATGACGTACCCATTGATCGGGAACTACGGGATTACGCGGGATGATTTCGAATCTGTTCGACCTTTCGTACACGGTTTTGTAGTGCGTCGTCATGAAGAAGTTCCAAGTAACTGGCGCGCAGAATACAGTGTGGACGACCTGCTGAAAGAATATGATATTCCTGGAATCAGCGAGATTGATACCCGGATGTTGACGCGGATTATTCGCCACTACGGAACAATGAAGGCGATTCTGACTACCTCTAATAAACGTGTAGAGGAATTGATGGAAATGATGGGCGACACTTCAATTGAAGAACTGCGCAATCAGGTAGCACGCACATCTACTCCAAGCATGTACAATAGCCCAGGAACTAAAGAACGCATCGTGCTGGTAGATTACGGAGCGAAGGCTGGTATCTTACGCGAGTTGAACAATCGCGGTTGTGATGTTGTAGTTGTACCTCATGACGTAACTGCTGATGAGATTCGTCGCCTCAATCCAGATGGTATCCAGCTGTCCAACGGCCCTGGGGACCCGAAAGACGTTCCACACGCAGTGAAGGCGATCTCAGAATTGCTTGGTGAATACCCAATCTTCGGTATCTGCTTAGGTCACCAGCTGTTTGCACTGGCTTGTGGCGCGGATACAGAGAAGCTGAAATTCGGACACCGTGGCGGTAACCATCCGGTTAAAGAATTGGAGAGCGGACGTTGCTTCATTACTTCTCAGAACCATGGCTACACAGTGAATGAAGACTCTGTGAAGAGCACGGATCTAGAGGTTACTCACATTAATAATAATGATAAGACCGTTGAAGGACTTAAACATACCCGTTATCCTGCGTTTTCAGTACAGTACCATCCAGAAGCAGCACCGGGACCTCATGACAGCAGCTACTTATTCGATCGTTTCTTACAGATGATCGCTGATCATAAAGCTAACACACCTGTAAGCTCGCGCCAGGCGCAGCTTGCGGCAAACGCCAGAATCACGGCGCCAAAACCTACAGTAAAACAGCTTGAAGCCGTGAAAGGAGCTCTATAACATGCCTAAGAATGAAAAGCTTAAAAAAATATTAGTAATCGGTTCTGGACCGATTGTTATCGGGCAAGCCGCAGAATTTGACTATGCCGGAACGCAGGCCTGTCAGGCCCTGAAAGAAGAAGGCGTCGAAGTTGTGCTGATCAACAGTAACCCAGCGACTATCATGACTGACACCAATATGGCTGATAAAGTTTATATCGAGCCGATTACCCTTGAATTCGTAACTGGCATCATCCGTCAGGAGCGCCCAGATGGCTTGTTGCCAACTTTGGGAGGACAGACAGGTCTTAATATGGCTGTAGAATTGGCTCGTGCAGGAGTACTAGAGCAAGAGAATGTTAAGCTTCTAGGTACCCAGCTTGAGTCCATCGAAAAAGCAGAGGATCGCGATTTGTTCCGTGATCTGATGCGCGAACTGGAACAGCCTGTACCAGAGAGCACTATTATTACCACAGTAGATGAAGCGATGAAATTCGCTGAGGAAATTGGTTTCCCTCTAATTGTACGCCCGGCCTATACGCTTGGCGGCACCGGCGGCGGGATCTGCGACAACGAAGAAGAGCTGCTTGAGACTGTCAAAGCAGGTATTCGTTATAGCCCGATCGGACAATGTTTGGTGGAGAAAAGTATTGCCGGCATGAAGGAAGTTGAATACGAGGTTATGCGTGATGCGAACGACAACTGTATCGTTGTCTGCAACATGGAGAACTTCGACCCGGTAGGTGTGCATACAGGTGACAGTATCGTTGTGGCACCTAGCCAAACGTTATCCGATCGTGAATATCAAATGCTGCGCAGCGCTTCACTCAAAATCATTCGTGCGCTGAATATCGAGGGTGGCTGCAACGTGCAGTTCGCACTGGATCCGCAAAGCTATCAATATTATGTAATCGAAGTAAATCCACGTGTCAGCCGCTCTTCGGCTTTGGCTTCGAAAGCAACCGGTTATCCGATTGCCAAAATGGCTGCCAAAATCGCGCTTGGTTACACACTTGATGAAATCGTCAATCCAGTTACTGGACAGACCTATGCTTGCTTCGAGCCTACACTTGACTATATCGTAAGCAAAATCCCACGCTGGCCGTTCGACAAGTTCATTCATGCGAACCGTAAGCTGGGCACACAAATGAAAGCAACTGGAGAAGTTATGGCCATCGGTCGTACCTTCGAAGAGTCCATTCATAAAGCAATTCGTTCCCTGGAAATCGGTGTACACCGTTTCCGCCTGCCGGGCGCTGAAGATTTGGAAGAAAGCGTCCTGCGTGAACGTCTGGCAAAACCTGATGATGAGCGGTTGTTCTTGATCGCGGAAGCCTTCCGCCGCGGATTTGGCTTGCAAGAGATTCAAGATATCACTAACGTGGACTGGTGGTTCCTGTCCAAGATCGAGGGATTGATCAACTTTGAAGAGGTTATCCGTGGGGATGAAAGCTTATCAGCAGAAACCCTGTATCAAGCTAAACGCAGAGGTTTTACAGACCGTGCGATTGCTGAGATTCGTGCAGAAGGACAAGCGAACGTTAAATTCATCAAAGAAGCTGATGTACGCGCGCTTCGTTTAGAGCGAGGATTAACGCCTGTATTCAAAATGGTAGATACCTGTGCGGCTGAGTTCGAAGCTTCTACACCTTACTACTACTCTACTTATGAGACTGAAAATGAAGTCATTCATTCCGATAAACAAAAGGTTATCGTACTTGGATCGGGTCCAATCCGGATCGGTCAAGGGATTGAGTTCGATTACTCCACTGTGCATGCAGTGTGGGCGATTCAGAAGGCAGGTTATGAAGCGGTTATTATCAATAATAACCCTGAGACTGTATCTACGGACTTTAATACTTCGGACCGGTTGTATTTTGAACCCTTATTCTTTGAAGATGTAATGAACGTAATTGCGCAAGAGAATCCGATTGGAGTTATCGTACAATTCGGAGGCCAAACAGCCATTAACCTTGCTGCACCATTAAGTGCGGCTGGCGTTAAGATTCTCGGAACTAGCCTAGACAGTATTGACGAAGCTGAAGACCGGAAGAAATTCGAAGCTTTGCTGGCTCGTCTGGATATTGCCCAACCAAAAGGTAAGACGGTTATCAACGTAGATCAAGCAGTAGAAACTGCACAATCGCTTGGATATCCGGTGCTGGTACGTCCTTCCTATGTACTTGGTGGACGCGCAATGGAAATTGTATATAATGATGCGGAATTGCTTAGCTACATGGTAGAAGCGGTTAAGGTGAATCCGGAGCATCCGGTATTGATTGACCGTTACATGTTAGGTAAAGAGGTTGAGGTAGACGCAATTTGTGACGGTGAGACGGTAGTTATTCCAGGGATCATGGAGCATGTTGAGCGTGCAGGCGTTCACTCCGGTGACTCCATCGCTGTATATCCTCCGCAGTATCTGGATGAAGGTCTGAAAGCAAAAATTGCTGAGATCACAATCAAGATTGCTAAGGAACTGAAAACGATTGGTCTGGTCAACATCCAGTTCGTCATCTATCAGAATGAAGTGTACGTAATTGAAGTAAATCCGCGTTCATCGCGTACGGTTCCATTCTTGAGTAAAGTAACTGGAATTCCAATGGCGCATCTGGCAACCAAAATCATTCTCGGCGGCAAGCTGAAAGATGATGGTTATACAGAAGGTCTATGGCCGGAAAGTGATTATGTATCGGTTAAAGTGCCGGTGTTCTCTTTTGCCAAGCTGCGTAGAGTGGAACCAACACTCGGACCTGAAATGAAATCGACGGGTGAGGTTATGGGCCGCGATAAATTATATGCAAAAGCTTTGTATAAAGGTCTAATCGGAGCAGGAATGAAAATTCCAGCAACTGGCGCTATCATCGTTACAGTGGCAGATAAAGATAAAGCAGAAGCTGTGGAGCTTATGAAAGGCTTCCACTCGCTGGGTTACAAGATCATTGCTACCGGAGGCACCGCTCAAGCGCTTGAAGAAGCAGGTCTCAACGTAATGAACGTGAACAAGCTGGATGAAGGTGCACCGAACATTCTCGACTTGATTCGTGGTGGGCAAGCCAACTTCGTCTTTAATACACTGACTAAAGGGAAAACACCAGAGCGTGATGGATTCCGTATCCGTCGTGAAGCGGTTGAGAATGGCGTCGTATGTATGACATCACTCGATACAGTAACGGCACTGCTCAGAATGCTGCAGACGATCAACTTCTCGTCACAGTCCATGCCTGCTTTTGTCGGACAATTAAACTAATCTCATAAAGATGCATAGGGCGGTTTGCGTTTACGCAGACCGTTCCGCTATGCCTAGGGGCTAATAAATGAAGAGTGTGGATTTAAGTCTGCACTGGATGGGAGAACGGTTATGGGACAGGGAGATGCAAAGTGGAATGAAATGGCGAATCGCTTGATGATCGCCTTGGATTACCCTGATGTTGCTGGGGCAAGAACCTTGATTGACAAGCTGGAAGGGATTCCTTGTTATATGAAAGTGGGAATGCAGCTCTTCTATGCAGCAGGACCGGAATTCATTAATGAACTGAAATCTCGGGGGTATTCTGTATTTGCAGATGTCAAAATGCATGATATTCCTAACACGGTAAAAGGCGGGGCAGAAAGCCTTACGAACCTCGGTGTAGATATGTTTAACGTACATGCCGCAGGAGGCTCGGCAATGATGGCTGCAGCCCGTGAAGGCGCTGCTTCAGTAGTTAATGGGAATGCTACGCTTAAAATGCCTTTGATTATCGCAGTTACACAGCTAACCAGCACGAGCCAAGAAGTGATGAATAACGAAATTGGAATCGCAGGAGACGTAGCAGATACTGTAGTCAGATACGCTAAGCTGGCAGCCGCTGCAGGTCTGGATGGGGTAGTGGCTTCACCGCAAGAGTCTTCAGCGATCGCAGAGGCTTGTGGGCCCGCATTCTGCACAGTTACACCTGGTATCCGCCCAGCAGGTGCATCCCTAGGTGACCAGTCCCGGGTGATGACGCCGGGCAAAGCCATTCAGCAAGGCAGCCACTTCCTGGTGGTGGGCCGTCCTGTTACAACTGCAGCTGATCCACGTCAAGCAGCACTAAATATTATTGAGGAGATGACCCTAGCATGAGTACATTAAATAGAAGTGAACAAGTAGCAAGTTATCTGCTTACGATAGGAGCGGTGGCACTGCGACCGCAGGAGCCTTTTACCTGGACCTCTGGTATTAAGTCCCCGATCTATTGCGATAACCGTCTGACTATGGCTTACCCAGAGGTACGTAACTATATTGCTGATGCCTTCGCTGAGCTTATTAAAAGCCAGTATCCAGATGCAGAGGTGATCGCAGGTACAGCAACCGCAGGCATTCCTCACGCAGCTTGGGTAGCTGATAAACTCAATCTGCCAATGGCTTATATCCGCGATAAAGCTAAAGGTCACGGCAAGCAGAATCAGATCGAAGGCCTAATTAAGCCAGGGCAAAAGGTAGTCGTTATCGAGGACTTGATCTCCACTGGTGGAAGCTCCATCAAAGCAGCACAAGCTGTGCAAGAAGCAGGCGCAGAAGCGTTGGCTGTATTGGCAATCTTCAGCTACGAGCTGGATCGTGCGGTCGATGCTTTTGCTGCCGCTGAAATGCCATTACAAAGCTTGTCCAACTACAGCACATTGATTGATGTGGCTCTTACACAAGGCGAGATCGCAGCTACGGATGTGGAACTGCTGAAATCTTGGAGAAAAGATCCTTCCGCATTTGGCGTTTAAACTAAATATTTGAGTATAGATTGGACGGGCCTCTCACATTTTGGTGGGAGGCTTTTCTTTTTAACTGCACCGAGTGCAATTAAAAGGAAAAGGTGCTCTGACACTCTGGAATACTATACTTTGCCCCGGTGATTCCATTGCGCTGTCGTCTCAAACGCAGAATAGTTGCAGTTCGTGCACTTAAACTAACCTTCCTTAGAAGATCTGGCGATATAGTTGCACTTTGTGCAATTATATCCGCCAGAAATCCGCCGAAAGCACCTAATAACGTTTTTTAACTGTACATAGTGCAATAAAAGGAAGAAGCATAATACATTCGGCTTTAATAGTTGCACAAAGTGCAATTATCCTGCGTAGAAGGGGCGATTTGTGCCGGTCATAGGAAAGGCAGCAGGTTAGTTAGTAGGTTAGTTAGTAGGGAAGGCAAATGCTGTATTGGTAAAAGGAAAAGTAGAGTGGAGTGGAGTGGAGAGTAGGGTTTTGGTGTTTGCATTCACATTCACATTCTGACATTTGGCTGACCTGCGCACTGTCGCTCTGGTATATTGTGCTCTGTCACTCTGGTTTATTGCGCTCTGTCACTCTGGTATATTACGCTCTGTCGCTCTGGTATATTGCGCTCTGTCACACTAGCACTGACACCCGGTGATTTCATCGCACTGTCGTCTCAAACGCAGAATAGTTGCAGTTCGTGCACTTAAACTAACCTTCCTTAGAAGATCTGGCGATATAGTTGCACTTTGTGCAATTATATCCGCCAGAAATCCGCCGAAAGCACCTAGTAACATTTTTTAACTGCACATAGTGCAATTAAAAGGAGAAGCGCAACACACACAGCTGTAATAGTTGCACAAAGTGCAATTATCTTACCGTAGAAAGGCATATCAGGATCCTCAGAAAACTCCCGGAATGTTTTTTATAGAAATAATATGAAGAAATCGTAGCATAACTTTAAACAGCCTGTAACTTCCCCTCCTGAATAAAGCTATATACTGTTACTAGAATTATGGGTAATTATTCATAAGGTGGATGGATTGAGTATTTTATGGGAGGGTTCAAGAATGAATCATATAAATAATAATAGAAGGCTATGGCGGCGCTGGTTAAGCTTTGGAGTATGTGCTGCACTGCTATTGCCTTTAATTTCTGAAAGCAGGCACACAGCTTGGGCGGAGGCTTCTAAGCCATCTACAGAACAGCGTGTACTACGTATTGGCAGCCTCTGGTCTGGAGAGGACGATTCTTCTTTTCGTCAGCAGTTTACAGATATGTATGAATTGCAGCATCCTGAAATCAAACTTGAGATTATTCCAGCCATCAATATGAATGAGCTTCGTTTTGACAGCACCTATCCAGAGGTTAACCCAGATAATCTGGAGAATATCCGAGCAATTATGGGCGGTGCACAGCCAGTTGATGTAATCGTCGGTGATAGTACATTGGTGAAGAGTTTGGTGAAGCATAATCTGGTGCAATCGCTGGAGCCGCTTATCGCACGAGATCAATATGATTTAAGCAATATGGCACCTACAATGTTAAATGGAGTACGTGAGCTGGGTGGAGGAAGTCTTTACGCGTTAGCGCCGACCTTTATGTCGAGTGCGTTATATTTTAACAAAGGTATTTTTGATGCTGCTGGTGTAGGTTATCCGACGGACGGAATGACTTGGGATGAAGTGTTCGCGCTGGCCGAAAAGGTGACCAAGAAATCGACAAATAAAGATAAGCGTATATATGGATTTTCGATGAACCGTTATATGAGCGATCCTTTCTGGGATATGCAGACCTATGTCTCACCGCTTGAGCTTGCTATGTATGACAACAAGGGACATAAGATGGAGGTAAACCAAACACAGTGGAGTCAAGCTTGGACGACCTACAGCCAATTGGTGAAAAAGCAAATTACACCTGGGTTAAACGGTATGGATTTTATAGAAACAGAACGGAGCACCTATAGTCCTGTCCAAGGGGATCTATTCCTTACCGGAAAAGCTGCAATGGTAATTGGAGAATACGATTATCTTAATGAGCTTGCAGGTGTGAGCCGCAATGCAGCAAAAATTAAAAATTACAGTCCCGTCGATTGGGGTTTCGTTACCGTACCTACTTTTAAGGAGAAACCAGGAGTGGCTGTAGGTACTTGGGTAGGTAATATGATGGCTATCAACACTATGGCTGCTAATAAGGAAGATGCTTGGGATTTGATCAAGTTCGTCAACAGTAATGAGGTAGCCAAAATTAAAGCTCATACCCGCGGGGAACTAACTTCCCGTAAGGATTACATTACCACGAAGGTACCTTCAGTAAATCTGGAATCCTTCTATACGCTCAAACCATTACCAGCCAATGATCCTTTGATGAACGTCCTACAAACACAGAAGCCTGGAATTAGCCGTATTAACGATGTTGGGCGCCAACTATTCACAGAAGTTTATCAGGGCAAAAGAACGGTGGAGAGTGCCCTCAAAGCTTGGGAGAAGCAAGGGAATACCATGCTGGGTACGCTCGAAAAAGATCCCACATATTATTTCGACTCTATAGGGGATTAAGTTTTGGAATATGTAGCGGCCACCGGATTTCCGGTGGCTTATTTTGTGGAACTTGGGCATGATAAGTTCAGAGCAGCGTGAGATTAATTTGCAAAAAGGAGAAGAGGGCATCATGAATTGGATATACTTCGCGAAACTGTTCAGAACGAGATTTCAAGCAGGTTGTTTAGCAAAAAGGTTGGAGCAAGATGGCTGGATTTATGGCTACCATGACCCAAGTTTTGTGGAAATTTATCGATCCCGCAAAGGAAGATATGGGGTTAGATTTTTGCCTTGAGAACTTTTACAAATTCATCCTTGACGTAGACCCATTTTGTACTGTATATTATTTATTGTCGCTGTTTGAATATTATTTCTGACGCGGGGTGGAGCAGCCCGGTAGCTCGTCGGGCTCATAACCCGAAGGTCGCAGGTTCAAATCCTGCCCCCGCAACCAATTTTATTACAACAGCAATTGTACATTCGGATATTTTTAGATCCGGGCCCTTAGCTCAGTTGGTTAGAGCGGTCGGCTCATAACCGATTGGTCGGGGGTTCGAGTCCCTCAGGGCCCACTTATCAAAAACCCTTACTTTGTAAGGGTTTTTTGCTGTCTATAAGCTTAGCAATATAAGAAAGTAGAATGGATAAAGAACAGAATTTTGAGTTTGCTAACGGATTTGCTAACGGGAATTATTTTTCTGCAGTTTCGAGCTGTTTTTCAGCGTATTTATTCAGTTCTGCTTCAATTTTATCAACGGCCTCTTCTTGCATGATTGGGAGTAGGTGTGAGTATTATTCGTTGAACATCGCTGGAGTCATACCCAGTCGTTCAGCAGCTACCTTTAGCTTTATATAGTTCCGACCAGAGTAGCAACATACTAAGTCAATTTCCTTGTATGAGTCCTCGTATTCTTTTTTTTAGCCCCGATTTGCGTATAGCGTTCCTTAAGACCATCAATAATATTCTGAAAAACCTTGCAAAGTACCACTGGTTATCATTGTAGCCAATCTAGAATATTTCTAGTGTCATTTGTAGAGTACGGCAGTTTACTTCTCTGCCACTGCCGCTCTTGTTAAGGCGCATGCAGGTAGCTGTTCTTTGTTAGTAGGGGGATTTAATAAATTTTAGTAGAAGTTCTGACATTCATTTTAAATAAATGTTATAATTATTAAATCAGTGTGTAGAGATATTGGTCTTTTTTGTTGGGCCAAAAATATATGTCTCATGATACGTCTGCCATCTGAAATATTATTCACGGAGATGACAAACATGCATGGAGACAAAAGACTGCCCAGAAACGGAAAAGAAGGTATACTATTTTTACTCATTATTTCAATCATTTCAGTAAACACTATTGCCCCTATTATTGTGGGGTTGGAACGTGGCTTCAGTAAGGAAGTGTATATAGATACACTAAAGGTTATTCCGTTTATGTGGATGATCGTAGTTTTATCTGTAAGATTAGTTGCAGGACCGATTGTCGGGAAAGTGATGCCGAAATTCATGGGACAAACAGATGGATTTAATGCAAGGATTCTGTTGAATACTTTATTGAATGTCACGGTGTTATCTATTTTACTATCAATTATTGGCACATGGGTTGGGACGAAACAAATAAGCCTGGATCCACTTAAAAACTTCCTTCACATCTGGCCAAGAAACTTTGGTATAGCATTTTGGATTGAACTGTTGGTTGCGCAGCCGATAGCAAGATTTGCGATGAAAACATTACACGCAAGACAGGATCGAAAAACGGAAAGTGTAAATGCGTAACTAGCTAGAATTTTGTAGACGAATAAGAAAAAAAGGAGCGTCCATGGTGGGCGTTCCTTTTTTATGTCGTAGTAGTCGGATTATAATGCTCAACAGGAGATGCTCGCGAATGACTGAACGCACAATGTAGAAGCATGCTCTAAATACTGCGTACTTTTGATTTGCCTTTGGGGCGAATTGCTTCCTAAAGAATTAATCCAGCAATAACTCTAGCCCCCGGTCACCGCGGTTGAGTTTACAAGTACCCACTAAGGAGAAGTAACCGATGAAAACGAAAATACTCTTTTACTATCTGTGATAATTGCATTTACATGCACCGCAGTCACACTGGAGCCAACCACAAGAATAATGAATAGGGTGTGTCTCAGTGCCTAAAGGAGCATGACATCTCCAGCATTTAGTGTGACGTATTCCATATTTCATAATTTGTTTTTCTTTGATATGCGTTTGGAAGTATTCTTTTTGTGATTTTTTTCGTTTTTCTTCCTCTTCTTTCCTAAGTTGTTCATTTTGTTGAATTATGAATTTTCTTTCAGCTTCATTCTTTTTAATAGCGAGCGCTTCTTGAACGTACCCTTGAATTAAGGAAATATCATTTTTCAAGCAACATACTATCTCTGTTACATTCTGTCGTTCATCGGAAATCATTCCATATAGGTTAACGCCATTGTTAAAGTCATCTTGCGATAAATTAAGCATATCAAGATTTCCTGACACTAATGAACGACTTATCATAACGTTTCCAATGGATAAAAATCCTGAACTCAATTTCATGCTCAATATGCTATCTTTATGCAGATAATTATTACCTTTAATTTCAATGATGGCGAATTGTCTGTTTACTGTTGGAGTATAAGTTAATTTATTATCGATTTTTATAGTATTTGATTCCGAAAGTTTCTGATATTCTCTATCTTCTATTATTGTAAGAAGACCCTGTAATACTCCTTTGAAAAATCCCATATTATGTACTCTCCTTTTATTTAAATCAGGTTTATTTTACCATGTGAAATAGTTTAATAGTGAGGAAATTTGAATTGTATTTGACTGAGGATTAGTAACATAAGGACTCTGGAGTATGAAAGATTTGTTATGGACAGAAAAAAAGAAAGAGTTATCCAGTATCCGATAAAATAGCTGTTGGGGCACTTTTTCTTGCTGCAAACTTACTTATACTAAACACCAAACTTCGTTTGATTAGGGAGCATTTTTGGTATGAGGCTCCTATCGGACCCAGCTGACCCTTAAAGAGGTTTTTCTCCACATTTGCAATTCTAACGGACTCCATAGTCGCTATTGGCATAAAAAGTACCGCATTTGAGTCTCTTTCTAGGCATTAGCGACCATGGGGTCCGAAACCATGCTCCAAAGGCTGAAAATCAGCAAATAGCGGCATCTGGGTCCGATAGCTCGAGGTGGAGGATGTTAGTTCGTTAGTTCGTTAGCTCGTTAGTGCCATGCTCCTCGCAGATGTAGTTGCAGAAATTACAATGAGAAGTAGCCTATAAAGGAACAGTCAGTAGTTTCACCTCTACAACCAGCATATCTAGTATGCGGGCTCATAAACCATACAGTAAAGCACAAAACGGCACTGCTCCAAACCATGAAATGGTTTGGAAGCAGCGCCGTTTTTGTTAGCAGTCAGCTAAATTCCTCCAATGGAGAGCAAGGCGATCGAAACGATGTACCCAATTGCTTCCGACCGCAGTCCCAATCTCAATCTCGATCGCAGTCCCGATCGCAGTCCCGATCGCAATCGCGATCCCAACCGCAGTTGCAGCCCCGATCGCAATCGCGATCCCAACCGCAGCCCTAGTCGCAATCCCGATCGCAGTCCCGATCACAGTCCTAATCTCAGTCGCAATCCCGATCCCAACCGCAGTCCCAACCACAGGCCCTGGGTATCCACCAACATCCCTAAAGTTTCATGCTGTCCCACAGCTGCTGGAATGCCCCGGATTCGACATCGAAGAATACCGGTGCTAGACCGTAGCGTACAAGGCCTTGACCGAACAGCGTCAACTCTACTCGGGCATTGTCTTCCAGCTGCAAATAGATGATCTTGCGGTCCTCGCTGTCGTAGATGCCTTGTTCGATCAGCGGCTCTGCTGCCAGTGGTTTAGCCGCTTGAAGTGTTGTAAGAAAACCTTCAAGCGCCTCGCCATTGGCGATTGGCGCCTGCTGCTGGAGGCCGTTGTTCCAGCTGTTGAAGCTTTCCCACTGAGCTGAAGTAACTCGGCCTTCAAGATTCAGCTTGCCGAATAGGTCGGCGCCGCTGTTTATGGTGATGCCGTTCGTGTGCTCATACAGTTCAGCGAATACCTCGCCGTTGATTTCCGAATAGGACATAATCAGGAAGCTGGAATCATAGCCCTTCACGGAATAGAGATCCGTTTCGCCGATGTTCGAGGCTAACTCAATATATTCGTCGTTACCGCTCCATTCGTTGATGCCGCCTGTAGTGCGTCCTAACTTGTCACCGCGCAGAGCGGCAGCATCGGCAGCGTCGATGCGAGTCGCTGACTGTGTGTAAATATTATTTTTATACACGACCAAGGCGATCATATCTGCCTTCACGCCAGATTCCTTATCTGGCAGTTTCAGCTTGGGAATGACAATGCTGCCCGATGTAGCTGTGCCCGAATTGCCAGCATTGCTTACACCCGGAGTTACCTGGGCAACCTGCCCCGGGGAGCTCTGACTGTTCAACTGCTGCCATATACTAGGCCCAGCCAGACCGATTCCTGCGGCGAGCACGACACTTGCCGCGATATAAACCGTCTTGCGCGGACGTTTCCGCTCCTGCCGCTGCTCCATTTTGTCGAACAATTCTTTTTTCATTTCTTCACCTGGTTTCATCGAATCCACCGCTTTCTTATATGTTGTTCGAAACTGATCTTCCTTCACTGTGGTTCCGCTCCTTCCAGCTCCAGTTTTAACAGTTGCCGTCCCCGCTGAAGTCTCATCTTCACGGCAGACTGGCTAATCTGCAGAATCTTGCTGATCTCCTGGATGGGATAGTCCTCGTAATAATAAAGATGGATTACGGTTTTATACTTCATGGGCATCGCCATAACTAACTGCAGCAGAGCCCAATCCTCGGGGCTGTCTGCCGCAATTGGCTCAGCGCTCTCCAGCTTAACCTCGCGCTTGCGCCAGCCTCTGCCCAGTAGTGTTTTACAATGATTGGTGATTACCCGGATCAGCCATGCCTTCTGATGTTCGGCATCTTTGAACTTTGGCGCTTTTTCTATTAGCTTGATGAAGGTATCCTGAGTGGCTTCTTCGGCATCTTGCCGGCTGCCTAGATGGACCAAAGCGATCCGGAACAGCATATCTGCGTAGATTTCGTAACTCTTCATCACATGATTTCCCGGCCGGGTCATGGATCGCTGCATGATACTGTGCCCCCCTTTACCTATAACACCATTTAGGACGGCATTAGGTCACATTTTGTTCCTGAGAAAATTTCTTTGTGTTTGAGAGTAGAGGATGCCTATTCATAAATTATCGCCAGAGGGTTATGGACTCAGAAGTCGTTATTTGCATATAAATAGACTTTTGAGCAAGTTCGCGGACCCCAGTGACGCTATTCCTTAAAAAGTGGGCCTTGTAAGGTGTTGCTCATGCCAATAAAGGCGATGGGGTCCGTTACACTTCGAAATGGAGGGTTATGCTACGCATAAGATCAACTGTGTCCGATAGCTGCTAAGCAGCACGCCAATATTGTCTACGCAAACGATGGTTACTTATTTAGAACAGAGGAGATCAAAAAAAACGCATTTGCCCAAGCACCAAGTGCTGACTGCTGGACAAACGCGTCTTTTTAATAGAGTGACTCCTTCACTGGAGATCCTCTTCGATATGTTTATATGTATAGCTAGGATCATTACCTTTAACAGGAGCCCTGCTGTATTGATAGATCCTTCCATTTTCTTTTCGATAAAAGTATCTTGCGTAGGGTTCGTCTGCAAAAATCACCGTGGTACTTACGAGGGGAGCTTTGGCAATCTGGGTGTATACTTTATAAAAATCTTCCTTCTTATAATTTCTTGTCTCTATTAGATAATGAATGACTTCTCTGTTCATATGATTTCGGAAGGAGTGGAGGGCTAAGGATGTTATTCCACAGATTAACAGGATTAGAACGATGAAGATTAATTTTGTATTTTTCTTCATTAATTCCCTCCATATAGATAATTTGTATATAGTATAAGATAATATACAGAGACTATTATGTCATTCATAGATATCTTGTAAATGTACAAATAAGAAAGGAGGTAAGAATATGACGCAGGAAGAAGAGAAAATACTGGAGCTGGAGCAGCGAATTAAGGTGCTGGAAAACCAGGCAAGTCCGAGGCTGCCGGGGATGAAAATCTTATGGTTTTTAATTTGGGGTTGTGTAATACAAAAAGGCAGCAAATACCGATAGTAATCCAGGCGTAGGCGAACGAAGAATTGCCGGGACATACTATATTTGCTGCCTTTTAACTTATGAAGAATAATGATTCTCTTTTAGTCTTCTTTGGGTTCTTGCAATAAAATGGAGAAGGTCCCCGTTTCGTGATCCACCTCAATCGTCTCAATGCCCACAAAATCCGGGATTTCGGGGTGTACTGCATCTACATTATAATCCGGATGAGTCAGTAATAATTCAATTACTTTAATGGCTTCCATGTCGTTCCCCCTCACGAGAAATTCCACCATAAATGAATATGCAGAGAACTACTGCAACTAAGCTTATTATCTCCGTGATCCGTTGCGAATATGTGTCTGTCGTTCTTCGTTTCTTCCCATCACGGCCAATAATTGCCCTTGGAACACACGTCTTTGGATCTGATCAATCCGCTGTAAGGCCAGCTCGGCAGGTACTTGGAATTCTGCTGCAAGATAGGAGATGGCATCTTCCCGTTGCTCAGGCAATGTCATGCGGGAGATCATGGAGTAAGGCATCGCCGCATACAAGATAAAACGCTCGGATTCGTCCTCCTGTGCCCGCGTGAAATGCTCTGGCATCAAGGTCTGATTATCGCTGCCATGGCGAAGTAGATGACACAGTTCATGAAGAAACTCTAGCCGTTGAAGATTGGCTGGAAGGCGGTTGTCGATAAACAGGCTGTACATCCCTGCAGACGCTTCAATGCTCTTGCTTCTCACATCCAAATAATGAACCCAGATATTAAGCCGCTCTGCAATATACGATATTGAAATTTGCGAAGGCTGATGAAGATTTAATCGCTTGTATAAATCCTCCGTCCATTTCTCAAGCACAGTCATTTGATAATATGATTTCATGTTCTCCAACTTATTCACCTCGTTTAAAATCACTAATAAATCACTAATGGGATCGTATGTTCGCATAAATGTGCAAAAGAAAAGCCCGAAGGGCTATGTAGAGTAAAAAAAAGTCTAAGGATACATAGGAACGTTCGTTCTCATGTATCCTTAGCATAAAGCAATTACACACTAATATCAAGTGTTTTTCCCAAATTCGGAGCAACGCTTTTGCCCAGCATTTCCACCATAGTTTGGCTCTGGGTTTCAGCCTGATTCTTGGCAATATTCATGACCTGTATCCCAACATTTTGAGCTAAGGATGCTTGGCTCATTGCCATTGATAATGCAGCTATATCCATATTGCACCTCCTTTGTGTATATCCTGTTTATCGACTGTCCGCCTTCAATTCATTAGGTGATTGGCATTTGTTTGCCAATTCGCCCAAACGGCTTATCTCCTTTTTACATATCTTGTGCTGTAGTCATTAATCATTAGGAGGAATTGAAAATGGGTATGGAACATGGTTGTGGTTGTAACGTAGGTCCGGTAGTAAGTCCAGCATCAGTAGGTCCGGTGTGTAGTCCTTGGACTTCTACAGGAGCAATCCTGGTACTTTTCATCTTGCTGGTTATCATCACTAAAGCTTGCTTATTCTAAGTTAGCTGATGTGAAGTATAGCCCCGTCTGGCGAATGCCAGGTGGGGCTATTCTGTTGCCTGGGGATGGTCAGACAGATCGTTATTTAAACATAAATTCTACCCGGGTTCCGTCTGCATAATCCTCCAGCTGATTGCCAACCCAGCTTCCTGCCCCGCGGTTATCGCTTGGCGTTATGTATTCAATGTCGGCACCAACGCCGCCTTCCTCACACATAGCCATTGGCCATTCATCCCGGTCATATCCCTTTTTAGTAGGGATCCCTTTTAAGGACTCTTTGCGGTTCTCTTCAGCCTGCTCTCGGTTAATCGTACATGTGGCGGATTCACCTTTCGCAATGGCATCCTGAATATGCTTGGCGGTCTCAGGATAGCGGTCTGATGGGAAGGTTAGCTGAACAACACTCGAATTGGATGGAGACGAGGGGTCTGTAGGCTCTCCGTTTTGTTCAAACCAGTAACTAGCCAAAGCAAGTAATGCAACAATGATGAGACTGGAGATCCATTTTTTCACTTTCAATTCTGCTCCTCCTTTTTTGGCACTTAAAATAGTATATCTTATATCATAATTCAGTGCGATTTAATATAATTAGGGAAAATAAAGGAGGACGGAACTGGATATGGAGTACATAATTACCATTGAGGATCAGACGCTTATTACGGCTGCCGAAGATATAATTACCAGACGTTATGAATGGGGGCGTCATCATGTGGGTGCAGCGCTTCGTACTAAAACAGGAGAGATTTTTACAGCGGTACATGTGGAAGCCAGCATGGGGAGGATTACAGTCTGTGCAGAAGCGATGGTGATTGGCAAAGCGATATCCGAAGGTTATAAGGAATTTGATACGATTGTTGCGGTAAGGCATTCTGATCCAGACAGCGAGGAAAAAGAGATTAAAGTAGTCTCTCCCTGCGGCATGTGCCGAGAGTTAATTGCGGATTACGGAATAGACTGCAAGATAATTGTATCGGAGGATGACCGATTAGCTAAATATGAAATCACTGAGCTATTGCCTTTAAGGTACACGAGATAAGAAAAAAAGTAATGAGGAGCCGCTGAGCTCCTTTTTTTGTTGAGCCGTGAAATTATTCAGCAGTTCCTTATATCGTCCCAACTTATTTTACAACTTCATGTCCATTCGCTGAGTTCATGTCACTATTGTCCCCATACTATAACTTAAAAAGATTTAAAAGGATGGTGAGAATAGATGGAGCAGCGGATTATTCGTCAGATGGTTGATTCAGCATCAAGGTTCGTGGGCGATGTGCAGTGGCAGATGGCTTTTCGCAGATTACAAATGGCTCCGGCGGATTCGGGACTGTCGTCCTCGGCTCAGCTATTGCTGAATACCCTCTATTACTTGCAGGGAAAGGGTGTGATAAGCGGCCAACATGATTATTTGGAAAGTGCAGACGAGCTTATGGAGAAGCTTAAAAATACCAGTGGGCAATATGCTGCGCTTCATGGCTACGAGCTGGGCGCAATCAATAATCAGTCCCAGGCTCTAATTGACAATCAGCGGAATTGGGTCGTCAACAGTGCGATACGCTGGTCTAGGTCCGGCGGGATCGTAACGATGTGTTATCACGCTGCATTACCGGGGACAGCGCCAACTTGGGGGAATGTAAATACGAGCCTAAGCAATGCTGATTTTGATAAATATATAACCCCAGGTACCACCCAGTATAATGCGCTGTTAGCTGATCTGGATAAGATAGCCTTGTCGCTGAAAAAGCTTAATGACGCAGGGATTCCTGTACTTTGGCGGCCGTATCATGAAATGAATGGTGGATGGTTTTGGTGGGGGCAAAAGAGCAATTACGTTGCATTGTGGAACCTTATGTTCGATCGTTTTACCAATTATCATAAGCTGCATAATTTATTGTGGGTTTGGAGTCCAAATGCAAAAAATCAGTGGTGTGATGAGCCGGCAGAATACTATCCGGGCAGTGATAAGGTAGATGTGCTGGCGCTCGACATTTATGACGCGGATTTCAAGATTAGCCATTATGATAATTTATGGGATCTGGGTCGTGGCAAGCTGATTGCGATTGGTGAGAATGGAGAGCTTCCGTCTGCTGAACTGTTGTCCAAAACGCAGCCCAAATGGTCTTATCAGCTGACCTGGGGGAAACTCCTCTATGAGAAGAATACCGATGCTGTGATAAAAGCTTTTATGAACGACAAAATGGTATTCACACGAGAGGAGTATGCTGCTGAGGCCGCCGCTTTCGCTGCTATCGGGGATAGTGTGCTGGAGAGTGGACTCTGTGGGCAATACTACAATAACATGACGCTTAGCGGCACACCTGCACTTTTGCGTACGGATGCCAATATTAACTTTTCATGGAGACAAGGTTCGCCTGATCCTGCCATTCGTGTAGATGCGTTTTCTGTGCGGTGGAGTGGGAAGCTGACGGCTGCTTTTAGCGAGATTTATACCATTTATTCCTACTCTGATGATGGGATACGGGTATGGATTGATGGCGGGCTAGTCATTGATAGTTGGGTAAATCAGAGCGGCCAGGAACGAAAAGGAAGCATAAGTCTGATAGCAGGTAAGCCGTATGAAATAAAGGTGGAGTATTATGAGAATGCGGGCGACGCCCGGGTTGTTTTGCAGTGGGAGAGTCCTAGCCAGATCAAGGGGGTTATCCCAGCGGGGGCATTTTATCTTCCTTAAAAAAGAGTACTTCAAGTGTACAAGCGCAAGCAAAAAGCCCCGGTTTTCCGGGGCCTTTTTACGTATGAGCGTCTTAAATTTGTTCGCGGTAGCTAATGTTGTTGGCGATCTTCTCGTCACGAACGGCTTTGCGCAGAACATCTTTGACGGTTTGGGCATCATGGATTTTTCGAAAAAGAAGCTGAGGCGCTGAGGCATCATCAGAAAATACAGTTAATGACCCGATGCCAAGCATCCGGTCCATTATTGACTGTTTCACGGATAAATCGCGTACGCGCAGCAATTCGATTTCTTCAACATTTTTACCGATAAGTCCGGTCTTTAACATAATGCGCTGACTTGTAATGGTATATGAAGTTGTGTTAAGAGCTATAATTCCTTTAAGTCGATCTGAGATGCCGGCAGGTTTGCCTTTCCAGAGCACAACTTCTTGATTGACATGATTATCTTCTGCTGGTCGATGGGCGGTCACTGGAGCGGTACCGTTAAGGCTGGTTCCACATTCTCCACAAAATTTAGCGCCCTGCTTGTATTCCGCTCCGCAGGTGGTGCAATAAGGCATAAATACCCTCCTTTTCTGATCACAATTAAAATAATTATAACATAACAGTCATTTTACATATATTTCATTTGCGCTTTACACAAACCGACATTATCCTGTTAAGTGGAGGGATAAATAATGAAAAAAGCTTTACTAATAGGAATGCTGATGATGACTGTCATCCTTAGCGCCTGCAGCAATAATTCAACTTCATCGGCACCTGCCACGGAAGAAGAAGTGCAGGAGACTGTGCAAAACTTCTACAATGAAATGTCTAAACTTGAAGAGTCGGGAAAATCTTCTTTAGCGGAGTTCAACGAAGCCATTGCTGGTTATTCAGCAGGAGAACTCACGGACAAGCAGTTGGAGAAGAAAATTAAGCAATTTCAGAGTACCGCAATTGATTTATCGAATCAAGCCGAGAAAGTAAAAATTTCCTCCAGCTTGCCTGAAGACATTCGTAAGTTGCTTGAAGAGTCTAAAATTTCCTTTGAAAGTGCTTATTCTTTAAAAAAAGAGGCTTCTCAGGGCGCAGATTCCGCAAATGTTACGGCTGAGCAATTTAATGAATTGAATCAAAAAGCTGATATAGCGATGTTGTTCGGTATCTCCAAGCTTAATGAGGCAAGAGAAGCAACTGGACTTATAGATTCCGAAGGTGAAGCTACCTCAGTATCTGGAGATGTTGTTCAAGAATAAATCAAATCAGGCGCTGCACAGTTTATCTGTCAGCGTCTTTTTGCTGCGCTTACATGGATATACATTGATATACATCTTTTGGATAAAAAGCGCTCCTTCAAAAAGGTATCTTTTTCCTGATTATTGATTAATATGCGAAGATGCGGATATAATACAAACATACGTTCGTGTTCAGAAGAATAGATATATTATAAGGGAGGGGTTACCATGGGCAAAAAGCTGGAAAAAAACGGGCTGTGGGAAAGCAGCCGCATGATGCTGCCGGAGCATAAGACAAGAATTATAAGAGATGAACGGGAGACGCTGCGCCGCATCAAGCCTATTCTGGATGAGCAAAAGCTGGAGGAGATCGAATGTACACTGGCTTTGTCGTTGCGGAGTCATGTACGAGTGACAGTTGTTCTGTTTGAACCTTTTGAAAATACGATGTTAAGTGGCTTTGTGACTTCCATTCACACCCACTCGCGTGAGTTTAAGCTGCAGTGGGCGGAGGAATGGAAGTGGATCGATGTGGATGATATTGTCGAGGTCTATATCGTTTAATGCTGAGAACCGTTGCCTTCGCTTTTCTCATAAGCGATTAAGGTAACGGTAGGGTTACCGGTCAGATGTGCAATGGAAGCTTCAGCATTCCGAATAATTTCCAGTGCTTCTTCCTGTTCACTAAGGGCTGCAACTTTATAGCTATCGCTATGAATATCCATATGTCTCCCACCTTTCATTAAATATTTTGTCCTTTTTTGTGGAAATCATCCTAAGGGGGACAGGGGTACAGGCAAATAGGGCAGGGGCATCATTGAATATACCAAAGGGGTGATTCTATGCTGACTTTGGAGCAATTGAGGGAAAAATCCGCGGCGCGTCTGGTCGGGCTTCACCCTGTCTTGGCGGCAGGTGCAAATGCTTTGATTCAGCAAAGCCATGCGAGAGGAGTCCCTATCGTTATTACTCAGGGTCTACGGACCATTGCTGAACAAAATGCTTTGTATGCGCAGGGTAGAAGTAAGCCGGGACCGATAGTTACCAATGCTAAAGGCGGTACCAGCTATCATAATTATGGTCTTGCGTTTGATTTTGCGCTTTTGCTGCCGAATGGCACTAGCCTTTCTTGGGATATCAATCGTGATGGTGATAAAGATAAGACTGCGGATTGGCAAGAGGTTGTACAGGAGGCTAAGCGGCTTGGATTAGAATGGGGCGGGGACTGGACCTCTTTTAAAGATTATTCACATCTGCAAATGACTTTCGGTTTAACTATAGATCAACTTCGGGCAGGTAAACGTCCAACGACGGACCAAGCCAAAGAGGCTTTAAAAAAGATTACCGGAGGGGATGATCAGGTGAACAAAGACGTTACAGTGACCATTAACCTAAACGGCCGTAAGCTTACCGATGGCGTTCTCGATACCGGAATAACCTATGTGCCCATACGTGCGCTGGCTGAGGCACTTGGAGCAAAGGTTACTTATGATGCTGTGACCAAGACAGTTAATGTAGTAAAAGAGTAAAATCATCATGCATAGACAGTGCCGTCCAAGGGGAAATTATCAGTGATAACTAACCTTAAAGGGAGGCATAACACTGTGAACAAGCTGATAACAAGCCTTGCATGCGGTACTGTACTGTCAATGAGTCTAATGGGAGCTAGCTATGCATCAAATGCCGTTGGATCAGCAGCATTGGGCGGTATCCCAGCCGCGAATACCGGAATGGATGGCACTGCGGAACACACTCGGATGATGAATACGGAAGGCAATCTAATGAATGGCACCACGGGAACAATGAATCAGCATGAGAGCATTATGAAAGATAAGATCCGCATCGATGATAATTACAGACCTAACAACTACAACACCAATAACTACAATGACACCCGCAATAACTACAGAACCAACAGCACTGTTAACCCGGCAACCAACACTACACAGACCGGTAAATACCGTGCAACTAGTACAACAACGAATGCTGCGACTAACAAAGGATCTAACTGGGGCTGGCTCGGTCTGCTTGGACTTTTGGGTCTTGCCGGAATGAGAAGCAGAAGTGACGAGCGTAGATAATCCACGTCTATAATAACCCGTGTCGGTTTAGGCTGAACGGGTTATTTTTATTGTAAATAATTTTTTTTCGAAAAAGGATTGCGCGTTATCGATATTCATGATATTATATTTCTTGTCGCGTTATATGTGAACAACGTATGAAGCTTCAACACATAATATGCCGGGGTGGCGGAACAGGCAGACGCACAGGACTTAAAATCCTGCGGTACGTGAGTACCGTACGGGTTCGACCCCCGTCCTCGGCATCCTTGATTTATAAGGGTTTTTTCCGAAAAACCTTGGTTTTTAAAACAGCTTAGGAGAGAAGTTTTTATATAGTTCTCTCCTGCAGTTCTCTCCTTTTTCCGAAGGAGAGAACGAGGAGAAGATCGCATGACTCTCATGAAATATTGAGGGCAGTGCGATCTTTTTTATTAAAAGACCAAAACACCACTCATTGTTGATGCTGAAGATACTTTGGAACTGTATTCCAAGTGAGAATAAATGTTGGCTGTTGTAGAATAGTTGCTGTGTCCCAGCCATTCCTGAATTTCTTTCATACTGACTCCGTTGGCGAGTAAGAGGCTTGCACAACTATGACGCAGGTCGTGATAGCGAATATGGCGAAGACCATTTTTTTTAAGAGTTCTAGTGAAGTTCTGTGTGATATAGCCGGGTTTAATACGTTGTCCCAACTTATCTAGATATACATACTCCTCATAATCAGTGCAGTAAGAGTTAGCACATATGAGTTTATTAAGAGCTTGAAGCTCACGAATACGCAGCAGTAGATCCTCAAAGGCTGGCACAAGAGGTAAGGTGCGGCGACTCGGCTTGTTTTTAGCCCGGTCCTTTTCAATGATGTGTTCCTTACCTTCAAAATAAACCGGAGTTACAGTGTGCCTAATACTAATCGTTTTGTTTTCAAAATTTATAGCTGTCCATTTCAACCCAACTACTTCACTTCGGCGCAATCCATAAAAAGCAGCAAGAATGACTGCTAGCTCTATCAGCTCGCCCTTAACTTTTTCAAACAGAATATTTGTCTCCTGCTTGTTGTAAAAACTGCCTACAAAATCATTTTTCTTTGGTCTTTCAATCTTATCTGCAGGATTAGTGTTAATTAAATCATTTTTGAGAGCATGTTTTAGCGCTTTGCGAATATTAGCGTGATAATGGAGAACCGTGTTGGTTGTTACTCCATTTTCCTCTAACTCATACTGATAATAATCCTGAATATGAATTGGTAATAATTCTTTGAGACGGAGGCCTTTTTCTTCAAAATAAGGTGCTACATGATTAGTTATGACATTGTGGTAAGATGCGTAAGTGATAAATTCAACCTTGTGTTTCATCATTGCTAGCCACTGAAGCATGAAGACAGAAAATAGTGGTCCTTGATCGACTGGCTCTTCGGCTGGCATTTCTTCGATAATTTCTTCAACTACCGGTTCTTCCTCAGTAACATTTAAAAGAAGTGTAAATTCCCTCCTTGTCTCTAATAGCAATGCTTCTGCTCTTTTTTTGTTTCCCTTTACCGTAAGACCAGTAGGAATCCACTTTGGTTTTCTCTTACCTTCTTCATCCTTGCAATTCAAGACCATATAAAAAAGACCTTTTTTTTCTTGCAGGTGGCCTGCTACCATGAAAAAACCTCCTTCATAGCAGCCCGCTTGACCCTACCATTGACGCTTTTATTATAACACGTATATAAGTATTGATTCAATGCACTAAAGCGTCACAGTGAGGAAGGTCGAAGGTAAATGCAAACATATTAAGATAAAGTAGGATGTTTATTTTTGGAATTTTATAAACTCTGCCAATTTTGAAATGACAGATTTTATTATCTTGGAGTAACTTATAAGCGGTTTTGCTACTAATACCTCCAAGCATTTCACACATCTGCATAACAGTTACAATATCTGGATATTCTTGATATATGATACCATACATATCTTGAAAACCTGTGGGCAGCCAAAAGTCAGTAGTCATTAAAAGGACCTCCTTTATAAACATAATTACCAACAAGGAGCCAATAAACTATAGAATAATTCAAATATTCATAATAAAGATAAGTGTCCGTATCAAGCTGCTGCTGGTTTGCAGCATCATAACTTTGTTAATACCAAAGTTCCCCCTCATCAGAGCGAGCTACCCCCAATACAGTGACGTTGGCCGGGCAGAAGTATCAGGATCTTTTTGCTGGTTGTGGCGATTCAATCTACCATAGATTGATTTTAGCCAGAAGATTGTCGCTCCGAACTCTAGGTTCTATATAGATCTAGATCGCTAGAGCTCATCTTGGCGTCTCCGCTTCGTCGCTTCTGTGTTTATACAGAGCAAATAAGAACGTACTTGATACTAGACGTATGTTATTGTCAAAGGACATCCAAAGCTACAAGCCTAACGAAAAAACCGGAGAATTAATTCTTAAAGACATTATATTAATCCTCTGTATTAAAATGGGCTTTATCATTTGAAATACAACTTAAATACAAAAAAAAGTTATGTTTCAATCTATAGGTGGCAATTAAATAGCCATAAAAGAGCATACTAAATTAGATCAACTAAGAGAGATAACGGTTGATATCAAATCGGCGGACAGCCAAGATAAAAGTGATAATTAGTTGTTGTTTACAGTCTTCGCTATAGTGGCCGTTGTGCCATGAATGTTTAAAGATTAATCGTTCATATCGAGAGATCAACTCTTCTTCAGCAAGTCTATCCCCACCTTGAGCTAATTCGATAAGTTCCATTACTTCCCGCATAAGAAACCTCCTTTCTACTGGGATACACATTTTGTAGAAAAGGAGGGGAACGAATGCGGGTGAAAAGCTTAATTCTACACCTCCAGTTGTTGCTTAAGTTTCTCCAATAATAATCTTTTGGCCTTACTCACAGCTTGTTGAGTTAATCCCAATAAATTAGCGATTTCTGAATCTGTCTTTTCATCGTAAAATTTATAAGCCAATAGTTTTTTCTCCATCGGATTTAATGCTTTGATGACAGAACTCAAGTATTCCTGAACCTCTATCTGTCCTATAGGAGCAGAGAAAAAATTTATTGTAAGCTGTACATTTTCAATATTTTCATTTAATGGCTCAGTATAACGGTATTCAAAATCTAATTTTCTGAAAAAATCACGACTGGAGTGATAGAGGCATATTTGAATGTAACGGCTAAATCCTTTTTCAACATCAGAATGAATATTTCGTCGATTGTTCATCATGATCATCTCCTCATTCTCAAATAGGGAAAAAGATCCCAAAAAACAACTATTGACATAATATTGTAAATAATAATCAGTTTTTTTGTTGATTTTTGGTGATAAACAACTTTACGTATACGTAATCTTGTTTATTGTTCCTGCTCAACTGTTCGTATCAACATATAAGTCGCTCGCGTTAACTTAATCTTTGTCAACAAAGAAGTAAGGTTAGAACGTGTTCAATAGAATTGGACTTTCTTTGAGTGCACAACTTGGCTCCTATGGAATTGAAGTCGAACTATATTGTTGAAATTTGTTACATAATGTTTAGAATTGTCAGTTGAACCGTGTCTGAACCTCCTTGGCGTTTTTTGTAAGTTTAAATTAAGTTACCGATCTGTGCAATCTTCATTCGTGGTTATTATTCGGCTGCCTTTGGACGGTGTACTCGCCATATTTAATTGCTCAGCCACCCCTTTAAAGTACATACTATCAAAATAAGAATTAGCTATACGTAGAAACGCTGCATTTGCACAAGAGAGCAAGGAGACTCTACAAAGTGGATATAAAATTCACAAACGTCATTACCGAGCCAGAGCTGCGAAGGCTGTCCACTAACAGAACACTGTACGAAGGCAGCCGGAAACCTGGAAGTGATTGTAAGTCTGGAATGGCTGTGTTACCAGAAGTAGGCTCAGGAAATCCTGCGAAGTAATTCTTTCACTTGCTCATAATCTACTGAAGCAAGCTGCAAATGACCAAAAATGCAGAGCAGCGATCCTCCAATAACAGGAGAATTGCTGCTCTGTTGAATTCTACGGTTTTGAGAATGAACGTGGTCTGTCTCCACTAGTGGAAAACTACTGTTTATACGATAATGAACAATCTAAAATGTAACATGAAGCACATAGTGCCTTCGTTGCTCCATCCGGATTTCTCCAGTGTAAACAAAGGAGGCTTTATTCTAAATGGTTTTAGCTTCGTTTCAACACTTCTTTTTGTATTTAGTGGCTGTCATCCCGAAATATTTTTTGAATACATTACTGAATTGTTCCGGTGTTGCGAAACCCACTTGTGCTGCGATTAGGCCGATGGAAGTTTCCGTTGTGAGTAGAAGCCTTGAAGCTGCAGCCATTCGTGCGTGCAGCTTCTTATCTTTGAAGGACATACCGTATTGCTTATGAACCATTCGTTCCGTCTGTCTTGTGCTTAGCCCCAATTCGTTAGCAAGCTGTTGCAGGCTAATGGAGCTGTAATGGTATAAAAAGCTATTCTCAATCATAAGCAGTCTGCTATCATCAAGAGTCTTCAGGGGAAGGGACGGTACGGTGGTATGATTCTCTCTGTAATGTCTTAACAAACAGATCACAATCATCTCAAGAATGTTGGTCGCCATATGATGGACGCCGATTTGTTGAAGGGAAAGCTCTTCAGCAAGCATTTGGAACAATTCGAGCATTTTCCCATCCTCCTGCCCAATCCAGAAGGGGGTGGATACCAGCAATTCGGGGAGAGACGGCTCTCTTACGAAGGAACGTTTGACATTGGGAGATATAGAATTGCCGGGCAAAATCTCAAAGAAAATGCAGTATTCAGCCATCGGGTCTTCCAGATCCGGAATCTGCTCGTGAACGACATCTGGACCGGTTACAAATAACGTGCCGGGCGTGATTGCGTAACGGTTTCCTTGTGCATTCAGAATACCTTGGCCGGTTGGAATAAAATGCAGCTCGTAGCTTCCCTGGCTATGGCTGTGTTCAGGCATAGGAATGTGGAAATACCCGAACTTAACATACAATACGTTCAATACTACCTCGCCAAGAGTCAGCTTGATATCTAGATTTCCGATGTTAATATTAGGTAATTTCATGCGATCTAACTCTCCCCTTGTAAAAATGCGACATGCTTCCCTCTTCCTTGTCATCTCCCAGGATAACGAATCCCAGTCTACATTGATATAATTATTACTAAAATTCGACGCAATGTTAATAACTGCAGCCCAAACAGATCAGGAGGAGATCTTATGACCAGTTTACCGGAAACAATACGTTTGTATAAGAAAGGAAATTATGCAAACACCTACACGGAAGTTCCCGCTGTTAATCCCGGAAATGCATGGCGGGAGGGTATGGTTAGCGGAAACGGGGAGAACGGATATATTACTTCAGGTTCGCCGTATGCGGACAGTTTTATTTTTCAGAATATGTCCTTTAACTATCCTTCCAAAGATCCAAGAGTGATTCCCGAAGAATTGACGGAGCAGCTGACTGATGCCAGACAAAATGTTTTTAAGCAGAACGATAAATGGAAGATTACGAATAAAACCGGTTCCACAAGGATCAGAACCTTTTATTATAGCTACCATCCTGGACACCAACTCCGATTCAGTATACCTTCCCAAGGAAATCTGGGTGGTTATGAGAGATGGACGAATTATGAAACAGCAGAGACTGGGGTACGATACAGCGATGAGAATGGGGAATGGGTCCGCACCTCCTTTACGTCCCGTGAGGATAATGTAACTTTTACCAAGATCACAGCATCTTCTACAGGCACAAAAATTAATATAACCCTCTCCATTGATGACATCTCCACAATAAGCGGAGCGAACGAAGGCCACATCGAGCTGAGAGAGCTGCAGTATAAGAAGCTGGTGGACTCCGTTGCGAATTATCTCGCCCAGGTTGCTCATTATCCCGTGTATCAGGGAAGTGAACTAGCTTACGGCGGATACGCTGGCTTGACTCAGGTTGTTGTTGTAAACGGAACCAAGAAGAGAATGCTGATGGCTGGCAGTCATGAACGGATCAATGTTGGGCGAGAACCAAATCCGGTCATTCAGATTAAGGACGCTGATGCCGTATATTTAATTACGCGCTCAAGCAGAACTCATTCTATGGGGAGAATCGAAGAATTTGCTGAAATGACACAATACAATATCGTAGACCAACTCTATCAAGATATAAATGCGGTTGTGCAAAAATATTTGGCCTCAGACGGTCAATTCAATTATGATGCAGCTCTAGCTGCCCATACGAGGAAGCATTCAGTAGAGTTTAATGCAGTGAGCTTCAGTATTAATGGCGACGACCACTACAAAAATTCAGATAACCAGACCTTAATCACTACGCAGAAATCAACTCCGGGAAGAGTCAATCATGCTTTTATGGAGCAGGTGTATAACCAGGGACGGTATGCCATGATCTGTTGCAGCGGTACCAGTGCACCACGCTTATATGGAATGTGGACCGGGGAGTGGAATCCTGGCTGGCGGGGGATTTATACGCTTGATGCTAATGTGAATCTGCAGGTTGCCTCCATGAATACAGGCCATTTAACTCAAGCACAGCTCGGATATATTACTTTTTTCCTGAGAAATACTCCCGACTTTGAATACAATGCGCGGATGGCGTACGGAATGCACGATGCACTGCAGGTTTCAGTTAACTCTGACGGCGATCGCGGGATGCATGTGGAATATGACAATGATTATCCGTTTGAATACTGGAACGCGGGGGCAAGCTGGTGCCTTCTGCCCATTTATGAATACTGGCAGTGTTACGGCAACCCAAAGATACCGCTTCATGAGAATATGCGGATTCATGAACTGCAGACTATTCTGAGTGTACAAGATGGAGGCATGAGCGATGAGGAGTTCACACAGCTGTTAGACAAAGGCTATCTGGATCTTGCGGAAGATATCCTGCTTCCCTTGCTTACCAAGCAGGCAAACTTTTGGCAGCAGATCTGTACACCGGAATATTACATGGATGTCAACGGCAAGGCATGCTACCAGTGTGACAAAAAGACTTTGAATTCAGGAGAGAAATACCTAATTATTCCCACATATTCTCCAGAGAATCACCCCATCGGATATAACAGTACAATCACGGCGAATGCCACCATGGACATTTCAGCTGCACGGGATGGTCTATCTATGGTTATCTCCATGGAAAAGGCAGTCAAGCGCGATGGTTATGAAACAGCCATAGCTAAGTGGACAGCATTGCTTGAGTTGCTGCCAAATTATAAATATGACTATGATGGTGCTTTGCGCGAATGGGCTATGAGTGAGTACACGGAAAATAACAATCATCGGCATTTGAGCCATCTTTATGTGGCATGGCCAGCCTATGAAACACAAACCGATCCGGAGTTAAAGCGGGCAGCAAAGATAGCGATTGACAATAGAGACCGATTTAATACTGTCGACGATACCGCCGGGCATGGTTGGATGCATAAGGCGCTAGTTCAAGCTAGGCTGAAAAATGGTGACGGAGTGCTCTCGGCATTTCTTCCCATGATGAGGGATGCGGGTTATTACAGCTCCTTAATGACAGATCATGATTCAAACAGAAGATGCAATTGTTATTGCACAGATACCTCTTTCGGTACTGTGGGAGCCATTAATGAAGCGCTGTTATTCTCGAATACGGGTGAAATAGAGGTTCTTCCGGCATTGCCATCCGATTGGACAAAGGGTTCTATAGATGGGCTTATGGCAAGAACCTGGGTCGAAGTCAAGGCATTATCCTGGAATCTTTCCGCCAAAACGGTGCATGTATTACTGCGTTCCAGCAAGAATGAAAATACCATCCGAATAAGGGTGGGACTATCTTGGACTGAGGCCAAGATCGACGGAAGTAAAGCGGATGTACAACAGGACTTACGCGGGAAATATATTCAGTTAACACTTAGTGAAGGTACCGAGGTTACAGTGGCATTTCAATTGTAGGACCAGTCCAACTGTGACCACCTTGAAAATGGACATCTCTTTATTGGAAATGAACTGTGTTCATGACGGCATGAGGAACCTATAATTTAACCTAGAAAGCGAGTTAATCTATTAGCCGTCAAGGAGGTGGACATCATTCAAGAAGAGCTATTTCTAAAACGTTTACACAAACAGCTACCCTTTCATTTGTTCGTAGGACTTGGGATTCTGTTTCTGCTGGTCTTCAGTTACATTCCGATGTTCGGCATTATCATCGCCTTCAAGAATTACAAAATTTCTACTGGTATTGAAGGTATCTTCACCAGTTCCTGGGCAGGATTATCGCATTTCAGAGAGTTGATTAACGATTACAACTTTCCAAGCCTGGTGCGCAATACGTTAATACTCAGTGTACTGAAAGTGATTTTTTCGTATCCGATTCCGATTCTGTTTGCGATTATGCTTAGCGAGGTCAAACACGTATTTTTTAAAAGGTTTGTACAGACCGTAAGTTACCTGCCACATTTCATTTCCTGGGTTGTAGTAACTGGCATTGCATACGCTTTCTTTTCATCCGGTTTTGGAATTTTTAATGAGTTGATGCTATCGCTGCATATTATCAAGGAACCTGTACAAATCCTGACCGATCCTGATTCGTTCTATGGCTTGGCGGTTATGACTGCGATCTGGAAGGAGGCAGGCTGGTGGACCATTATTTTTCTGGCAGCTTTGGCTGGCATTGATCCAGCATTGTATGAGGCAGCGGAGATTGACGGGGCTGGCAGACTTAAACGAATTCTGTACATTACCTTGCCGGGGCTTAAAAGTGCCAGCATAGTAGTGCTCATTCTGACCATCGGCAGTATTCTGGGAGGCGGATTGGTAGGGTCAAATTTCGAACAGTCAATGCTGCTGGGGAATCCGCTCAACAATGAGAAGTCGCAGATTATCCAGACCTATGCATTTTCGGTTGGTCTAGCCCAGGGACGGTTCTCTTTTGCCACAGCGATTGACCTTATGCAGTCGGTAATCTCGGTATTCCTGATCTTCACCAGCAACTTTATCGCCAAGCGGTTCTCGGGAACCGGTTTGTTCTAGCCTAGAGTCATTACTCAAACAGAAAAGGCAGTGAAGCCATGCGCAGGAAAAGAACGATGGAGGATTGGATACTGGACATTCTGATTACGGCCATTTTATTAATCATTGTGTTTATTACGCTGTACCCCTTCTATTACATTCTTATCATTACGTTTAATTCAGGATCTGATTCTAATCTAGGAGGAATGTATTTATGGCCGAGGGAGTTCACCCTGGGGAATTACATCTACTTTATTGAAGATCCAAAATGGGTAAATGCTTTTCTGGTTTCGATCCTACGGACGATAGTGGGAACGGTGCTCGCAGTGTTTTTCACCAGTATGGTTGCATATGGGCTTGCGAAGCGCGATTTGATGTTTAGAAAAACGTATTTTTTTATCGTGGTAGTAGCGATGAATTTCTCGGGCGGACTGATTGCTTTCTACATTGTGCTCAAAAGCCTCGGGCTGATTAACACATTCGGGGTATACGTGATTCCCAGCATGCTGAATTTGTTCTTCCTGCTGATAGCCATCTCTTTCTTTCGTGAAATTCCAGATGAACTAGGAGAATCTGCACGGATTGACGGAGCAAGCGAACTGAGGATATTCATCAGCATCGTTGTACCTGTCTCCATGCCGCTGATGGCAACGATGAGCTTATTCATTGGCTCCGGACAGTGGAACTCCTGGCTCGACTCTGCATATTTCGTTCAGAACGAGAACTTGAGAACGCTTACTTATCGGATGATGCAGGTGATCAATCAGTCCATGGTACCCACGGGGGATGCCGCAGCGGCTTCGATGTCCAGAGCTAAGGTTACTCCCTTCTCTATTCAGGCGACGGCAATGGTGGTGTCTATTATTCCAATTCTCGGGGTCTATCCGTTTCTGCAAAAGTACTTTGTTTCGGGGATGATGCTCGGCTCGGTAAAAGGTTAAACATCCGGTAATTTCCAAAATTACATGAATGGGGGAAAGAAAGATGGAGAAAAGCTCACGTATGCTATTTAAGCTGATACTGGCGGTACTTTTGGTAGCGGGCGTACTTTCAGCATGCAGCCAAAATGGGGATCTGAGTGGTGTTGCATCATCGACCGACAATGGACAGAATAGCGGAGAAGCAGGTGATCAGAACTCAACAAATTCCAGTACTGACAAAGGGCGCGACCATCAGCCGGTGGAGCTGACTATGTTCGTTGATGCAACATGGTATCCTTTTCAGGACTGGTCCGGGGAAATCCCGGAAATGATCACTAAAGCTATTGGAGTGAAGCCGAAAATTACGGTTGCCACGGACGATAAGCAATTGGCACTGATGGTAGCTTCAGGGGATCTCCCGGATATCATTGTTTCTTTTAACTTCAAGCTAATGTCCGATGGTAATCTAAGCTGGCCGTATAATGAAATATTTCCTAAATATGCTCCTGATGTGAAGTTCGATCCAGTAAAGGAACTTGTGAATACTGTGAGTGACGGGAATTATTACGCCATTCGCAATGACTTTTCTCCTGAATCAGAGTGGAAGGCTAACCCTTATGCCCATATGATGGTTCCCGGGTTAGCTATGCGCAAGGATGTTCTGGAGGAAATGGGTAATCCGTCCATTAAGTCGCTGGAAGATCTTGATAATGTGTTTGCAACTGTCAAAGAGAAATACCCTGAGATGACGCCTTTAATTCTTAATCCTAACTGGCAAAGGCCATATTTCGATGCACAATTCGGTGCTTATGGAGGTTTTGTGGACGAGAATGGGAAGATTGTTTACTACCTGAGACAAGATGCTGTACGCAAGTCGATGCTGTATATGAATAGCCTATATCGGAACGGATATATAACATCCGAGAATTTTGCCTATAAGAATGAGACGGAGACAGAGCAAATGATGGCGGCCGGGAAGGGCTTCGCCTATACCTGGACCTATTCCGGGGCAGAACGCCTCAATGCGGATAACAAAGACAACGGTATCAGCTTTGTTCAATTGGCCGAACCGCTTAGACCAGAGGCTTCCATTCTAAGCTCAGGAACCGGCGGGCTGGGAATGTATGTCACCAAGAGTAATGAAAATGTGGAAGCGACCGTCAAATTTTTGAAATATCTATTCTCAGAGGAAGGTTGGAGAACAGCAGAGTGGGGCGTAGAGGGCAAGGATTGGAGCTGGAACGCAGCCGGGTATCCGGAATTCAATTATGATATTAACGACCTCGAGCTACTGAAGAAAAAAGGGGTGTACTGGTGGGGGGTGCCTACTGAGACTGGTGTAGGAATGGCATTGACATCTTATAAAGAAGGCTCGGAAACGACACGGCAGGGAGAGAAGTACTCACCAATAATTAAGTTTAATCCGGCGATAGGTATGATTAATCCTGACACGGATTCACCTGAACAGATTATCCGCACGAATATTGATAATATGGTGAAAACGGAGGTCACTAAGATCTATCTGGCTGCTACAGAAGCTGAAGCTCAGGCTGCCTTCGACGAGCTGATCAAAAAAGCCGAAAAAATCGGAATGAGCAAGCTTGAAGAATGGGCAACTGCGCAGTACGGTCCTCTTAAGCAGAAGTATGATCAGTTAACGAAGTAATTAGTAACATACAGTCACTATACCGCTCATACAGGATGCAGGCTCAAGGTGCCGTGCTAATCCTGTATGAGCTCATTGCGTTAAAATATCATAATAGACAGCGGGGAGGTATGTGATATGCGTATACGTACAAAAATGTACTTAGGTTACATTCTCCTCATTGTGCTTCCATTTCTGTTCTTTGCTCTTTTCTCCTATGTTCAGCTGTATGACAAAATGCTCACCCAATATCAACTTGTAAACCAGCAAAATTTGGAGCAAACTGCATCCAATCTGGATTCAAGCCTGGCTAAGCTGGAATCACTTACTTCGATTTATCAAAACAATGCAGCTTTAATTGATTTTTTGCAAGGAGAGTTTGTGGATGACCGTGATTTGATCTACTCGTATTTAAAAGAAATTAATCCGGCATTTTCGTTTGCTTATCTGGCAGATCCTTTAGTACAAAATCTTACCGTCTATCCCAAATCTCAGAAACGGCTACTCGGGGCTCCCGGTTTTCAGAACTATCGTGATATAGGGGGATTTCTAACTCCTGATGAAGTAGAAGAATTGCGTCCGGCCCAGGGACTATGGAAGCATTCTTTCGATCCTGCCGCCCCGACACTGAGTTATTTCCAGAAGCTGTACAGTAATTCCTATATTACTGATCTAGGTATTATTCAGATAAGTGTCGACCCTGCAATGTTAGATCAATTCGTGTCGGCCTTGACTCAAGTACATCCGAATAATGCAATAATGGTGCTTGATCGTCAAGGAAAGATGATTAGCTATGTCATGAATACGAAGCTGTCAGATGAGCAAATACGCTCCATTGTCCAGCCGTTTGGAAATGAATCCTTGGGAGGATTTCTTGCCGACCATGATCGACTTTTGATTAATTCCGTTCATATTCCAAAGCTGGGGCTGACGATTATCGAGGTGAATAAACGGGCAGCTTTATTCGAATTTCTGAGGGTAAAACAGTTATGGGTAGCTTGCGGTTTGGCGCTGCTGGCGTTGTTGTCCGCTCTGTACTTTTGGATCGTCTCTTCGCTAACCAAGCGAATCGTCCGGCTCTCACGTCATATGCGCAGAGTGGAGCCAGAGTTCCTGAACAACCCCGTTAAGGGGAAAGCCGGGAAAGACGAAATAGGCTTCCTGATCACGAACTATAATGAAATGATCAGCCGCATGGATGAATTAGTAAACCATGTTCAAAAGGTGGAGATGCTCAAGAAAGAAGCAGATTTCAAAATGCTGCAGGCACAAATTCAACCTCATTTTCTATATAATACCCTGGAAACGATGCGAATGCTTGCCAGGTCGAATAAGGATTATAAAGTAGCTGAGATGGCGCTTTCTCTCGGCAATTTGTTCCGCTACAGTCTGTCAAAGTCGGAACATACGACGCTTCGAGATGAGTTGGATCATGTAAGCACCTATATCGCAATACATCAAATCCGTATGAGTGACCTTGAGGTGGAGCTCCAGGTAGAGGAGACGCTATTATCGTTGCCTTGTCCCAGATTTATCCTGCAGCCGCTTGTCGAGAACAGTATGATCCATGGCTTGTCCAAGAACAGGGGAAGTAAGCGGATTGCGTTGCGGCTAGCAAGAAAACATGGATATGTGTGGATTGAGGTAGCCGACAACGGTTCCGGGATATCGGAGCAGCAGTTGAAGTCTCTTCAGCGGTTGCTGGAGGGCAGTATCACCAAGCATGAAGCGAAGCATAAGACGACAGGCATCGGGCTTAGTAATGTGGCTGAACGGGTCAAGGCGTATTACGGTAAAGAATCATCGCTTGGAATAATAAGTACTCCCGGCAAAGAGACGGTTTGTTGCCTTAAACTGCTGCTGAAGGAGGAATACTTCAATGCTCAAACTACTGATTGTGGATGATGAGCCAATCATTCTGGAAGGTTTGCGAGATATGATTGAGGAAGAAAAGACAGCGTTCAGGCAAATTATAACGGCTCGTGATAGCATCGAAGCGCTGGAACGAATAGAACTTGCCCGTCCGGATTTAATCATTACAGATATCCATATGCCAGAAATAGACGGTCTGGAGCTAATTCGGCGAGCGCAGCAAAAGAATATAAAGCGCTTCATTATCCTGACTGGGCACGATGTATTCGACTATGCACGCAAAGCTGTTAAATTGCAGGTAATAGAGTACTTACTTAAGCCAATTAAACAGGTGGAATTAGCTGAGATTCTAAGAAGAACAGCATGTGAACTGATTCAAGAACGTGAAATTATAGCGGTATCTGGAAATCCTCTTGAAGAAATGGGCACCTCGCAGAACGAACATATTAAATTGCTAAAAGCCTATATAGAGCAAAGTTACATGAAGGATATTTCTTTATCTGATGCGGCGGCATACCTGAATTTGCACCCAGTGTACCTTGGACAGATGTTTAAGCGGGAAACCGGAAATACTTTCGTGCAATATATAAACCAGGTAAGGATAGGTAAGGCTAAGGTTATGATGGCTAGCATGAAGAATTTGTCGCTGGATACGATAGCCAGAATGGTAGGGTATGAGAACCAGCGGACTTTTTATAAAGTGTTTCGCAAATTTAATGATGAAACTCCGGGACAGTTCAGGGACCGGAAAATGCAATCAGACTCAAATTCTCTATTTTTTTAAAGGAGACGCAGACCATGGATAAGATGAGCACTGAGACATTCTTGCCATGGCCTATGATTCTTTTGGATTATTTGCCATATAGTTCAAGCCCCATTCCTCTATCTGATACAGTATAGAATGAAGGCTCTTCCCGGTCTCTGACAAAGAATACTCTACCTTGGGTGGAATTTCAGAATACACCTGCCGGTTAATCAGCCCATCGTTTTCGAGCTCACGCAGCTGGCGAGTGAGTGTGCGCTGCGTAATATTGGGGAATTCTTTTCTTAATTCATTAAACCGTCGCACGCCGAGAAGCGAAAGCTTGTGCAGAATGAGCAGCTTATACTTGCCCCCAATCATATTGACTGTAAATTCAACCGGACATTGTGAGCAATGTGAGTCTTGATTATCCACTCTGATTATCTCCTTTTTTAGGTATCCTTAAGGATACTATATATCCTTCATGTGCGTACTTACATTATTGAATTTAAACCTATATTATTTAACTATAGTCACTAAATTACTTTTAGTAAACGGAAGGATGATGAAAAAATGACAACTAAGGATAAGATATTAGTATATGGAGCAGGCGGCGTACAAGGAGGGGCTGTCGCCAGCAAGCTTCTGAAAGAAGGACACGCCGTTCATACAATCGTAAGAAATTCGGACAAGGCCGCTCAGCTTCAAGAGCAGGGCATTACTGCCTTTGTTGGCGATCTAACAGATGCTAGCAGCCTAACTCCTGCTCATCACGGTGTCAACAAAGTATTCCTGGTGCTGCCGGTGGACTACGACTTGGAGCGTAATCGACAATTCATCCGTAATACCGTCGATGCTGCCAAAGAAGCCAATGTTAAACTCCTTGTTTTTAATACCAGCGGTTTCTTTACAGATGATGTTACAGGTGTTGCTGCTTATGATATTAAGAAGGAATTGATCGCTTATGTGAAGCAAAGTGGCATTCCGACTATCATCCTTCAACCTACATTTTATATGGAAAACTTCCTTATCCCCGGCGTTGTAGACAACCAAACACTGGCTTACCCTGTACCTGCTGATTCTGCAGTCGCATGGATTAGTATGGAGGATGCAGCCGCTTACAGCGTATATGCACTTAACCACCCAGAACTGGCGGGGAAGACATTGCCTATCGTAGGACCTGAGGCGCTAACTGGAAATCAGCTGGCAGAGCAATTTAGTGCCACATTAAATCGAAAAATACAGTTTTACTCGCTCCCTGTGGAAGCGTTCGAAGAAGCATTATCTCCAATGCTAGGCAAGGAAACAGCAAAAGGCCTCGCCGACTCCTACAAATGGCTTGGATTAAATTCTCATTTTCAATTACTTCCCAAGCCAGACCAAGTCAGCGACGAGTTGCGTTCTGCTACACCGGGCACTCCGCTCCAAGAGTGGGTGAAACAAGCTGTGCAGAATGGATTTTTCGCACAATAACAACATAGGATTCGAGGGCAATCCATTTGCAGAGAAAAGCAAGTTCTGTCTATACCGGGAGGGGAGACAGACGATCGCCGAGATCAGCAAGTGAGCTATAGCGTAACAATAACCACTACGAGAGTAGTGGTTATTTGTGATTTGGCTGAATTTTGTCAATTAATGCAGATCTGGTCACGGCTGTCTTATCATGTTAAGCAGTAATGAGACGTCATTGGTAGAGCCGACGGAAATGACTGTTTTTTGGGCATCATCAATAAAGGTTCTCATTTGTTCAGCCAGGTCGCTTCTTGTAATGATCACATCCGCTTGTTGAACAGCCTGAATCAGGTCCTCGTTCGGGACCGATGAAATATCGATCGTGTGAATTTCGGCAGAAGTTAATCTCTTGATTTCATCCAGATAAAAGATGCAGGAGCTTGCCTTGCATTCAATGAAAAGAAAACGCCGCTTCCTTTTTTGATGCTGGCCAAACAAATGTACATAAGCGAATCCGGACAGCAGCAGGTCGTCTATTGAAAAATTCATTTTGTGGGCTTCGTCAATCATTTGCTCCACAAAGGAAAAATGAAGATTATTAGCTTTAAAGCGCTGGATGTGTTCTTCGTCGGCAACTTGCGTTCCCCGCCCCTTTTGCATCAGCAGAAGTCCCTCTTCTTTCAATTGTGTATATACACTTTGAATAGTGTTCCGGTTAATCGACAACTGCTCGGCCAATTGATTGGTGGAAGGAAGCACATCTCCCGAATGGAGTAGGCCTTTCCCTATAAGCCATTTGATCTGTTCTTTGATCTGTATATGAATCGGCAAGGGAGAATCGGGATCGATATTAAAAAGCAAGCCTGAGTTTTCCATCTTTATACGACCCGCTTTCTTGGTTGGTTGTCTATGGATTTGGATATTTACAGCTTAATGAAGAAAATGATAAAAATCAAGCATTCAAGCTCTGGATTACTAGTTGATGGAGAAGGCTTGACAAATCACAGAGAAAGATTTACTTTAATAATAAATAACTAATTAACTATTTAACTAGTTAACTAAAAATAAGGAGAGGTGAGTTATGGATCAGACAAAAACGACACTCAAAATGGAATGGAACGGGAATAAAAGTGGGAGTGGGAAAGTCGAAGCAGGCTATCTAAAAACAGAAATTGCTGTTCCCCAATCCTTCGGCGGTACTGGTGAAGGTACTGAGCCGAAGGAACTGCTAGTCACTTCCGCTGCAACATGCTTTATGTTGACCCTTGTAAGCATGCTAGAGGCAAGAAATCTTGCTGTAGAAAGTCTGGAAATGCATTCGGAAGCAAGTGTCTCCAAAGAAGAAGGGTTCAAGATCACCCATTACCCAGTAATTGTGCTGCCTGCGGGTGGGACTGAAGAGGAAATTCAATCTGTTGATCGAACCTTTGCAGCGGCCGACCGAAACTGCGAGGTTGGAAATATGCTTAAAAAAGCCGGAGTTCAAATCTCCATTACCGGTGATGTCTCATTATCAATAAATGCTTAATAGCCTTCATTAATCACTTATCCATTTTGAGGAGGAAGTCATATGAGTGCAACAGCTTTAACGAAAGATACGTTTCAAAATCATATTAAATCAGGAGTTACACTGGTTGATTTTTGGGCACCTTGGTGTGGGCCATGCCGAGTTCAACTCCCCATTGTTGAAGAATTGGCAAATGAGCTAAAGGATCAAGCTAATATCGCTATAGTTAATGTTGATGATGAGCAGGAATTAGCTATACAATTTGGCGTTCGAAGCATTCCGACCTTGTTGCTGTTTAATGAAGGTAAGCTGGTAGAACAAATGGTCGGTATAAATCCGAAATCTGTACTGAAGGATAAAATTCTAAATGCGGCAGGAAAATAATTTTTAAACAAACCAACGGAGCATTTTTAGATAAAGGAGCCACTCAGTGGTTCCTTATTAATAATTAATGTTTGTTATCCTGACATCGCTTGTAAACAAAGGGGTGGCTAATTGCATAATATTCAAGTTGGCTCTTTAGTCTTAAATGGACAACTGATATTCTATTTTTGGTTTGGGGCAGCGGGCTGGTTGATGCTGCATTACCAAAATCGGAATCAAAGGGTACAAGAGGAAGTGTTGCCCCTCCTTACTAACGCGTTCTGGTTATGGATGGTTATCTGGAAAGCAAGTTATTTGCTGTTTTATCCCGTAGAGGTTATTCGACGTCCGATCTCTCTCCTGTATTATGATGGCGGGGAACGCGGGGCATGGCTGGCAGCTTTGGCAGCAGTGGTCTATATCTGGAGGGCAGCCTCAAAGCGGAATATAATATTTATGGCTTTGGTCGACGGCTTGATTATATATATGCTGGCGGGTTACTTAGCTTCAAGGATATTATTGCTACTTACCGGAGTGGAACACATATGGTTTCATTTGACAAGCTTAGTACTAGCTCTTGTACTTCTTATACTTCTACAGACTACAAGAGCAGCAAATTTGCCTGCCGCCAGAAGGTTCGTTTACGTTGTCTGGTTCTGTATCGGACATATTGTACTTTGGTTTTTTATTTCCGAACGGCAAACGTGGTTTTTATCATTCAACAAGCAACAGGTATTCTTCCTTATATCCGCTGCGGGTCTTGCCGGAATGGGCGGGCTGACCGATAACAAGCAAAAGAGAGGGTTAGATGAATAATATTAATGTTTTCTCGGCCTTTGCCGCAGGTGTACTATCCTTTTTATCTCCTTGTGTTTTTCCGTTACTCCCCGGTTTCATTTCTCAATTGACCGGTTCATCCGTTCAAGATGGCAAACTGGTTGTAAATAGGGGGAAGATGATTTTTCTATCCTTTTTTTTCATAGTAGGTTTCAGCCTTGTTTTTATTACGCTGGGAGCGTCGGCAAGTTTTATAGGCCATTTCTTTGCCCGGGAACGCGATGTAATTCAAAAAATAAGCGGCTTATTGATTATTATCTTTGGCATGCAAATGGCGGGGATTCTAAATCTCCGGTTACTGATGTCCGGTAAGACAAGAGAATTCAAGACGAAAAGAAGATATGGTGCAGTGCGTTCACTGTTTACTGGTGTGGCCTTTGGTGCGGGCTTTAGCCCTTGTGTGGGCTTGGCATTGTCAGCTATCTTACTTCTGGCTGGGTCCAGCGACACGCTGTGGAATGGCGTTGGGCTTCTTACCGTCTATTCCCTTGGAATGGGAGTACCGTTCCTGCTGATTTCATGGTTACTGACTTATTCTCTGCAATTAATGAAAAAAATCAACAAATGGGTTCCTTTTCTGTCCAAATTGAACGGCTGGTTAGTGATAGGTCTGGGATTTTTGTTGTTTAACGGACAACTGCAGAGAATTAGTGCCTGGCTGGCCCAATACACACTTTTGGATATCAACTTTTAGTGGATGGTGATGAATCAGTTGAGAAAAAACCTGATTGCAATCCTTGTTTTGATAGGACTTGTCGTTTATGGCGGTTACGATTATTTCAAAAAATCACCCTCTGAAACAATACAAATAACGAAGTCAGAAAACAAGCAGTTGAGGACGGGGATCCTGAAGGGACAGCTGGCGCCGGACTTTGCGCTTACGGACTTAAAGGGGACTACAGTTCAGTTGTCTGATTTTAAGGGCAAGATCGTATTGATTAATTTTTGGGCTACCTGGTGTCCGCCATGTCAGGTGGAAATGCCTCATATGCAGAATATTTTTCAGGATTTCAAGGCAAAAGATGTTGTCATTCTGGGGGTCAACATGACGCTTACAGAAGAGAATTTGGAAGTCGTTCAGACCTTCGTTAATGAACAACAACTCACCTTTCCAATTGTTACGGACGAGAAGAATGAGGTTGTGCAAACTTATCAAGTTGTTGCTTACCCCACAACATATTTACTGGACACCGAAGGAGTCATCCTGGAAAAATTTCAAGGGGCGATCAGCTATGAAATAATGGAAAAATATATATCCAGAATCCGTTAAGAAAAAAACTATTTGGTTAACTGAAATGAGGTTTCATAATGAAAGAAGTATATGAATTAACTACGCTACGGGAAATCGAGAATTTTCTTAAGGATTACGAACTGAGCTTTTTATATATTTCTAAGCCCGATTGCAGCATCTGTCATGCACTGTTGCCCAAACTCAAAGAACTCCTGTCCCATTATCCAATTATCCGTCTCGGGCATATTGATGCCAGCAAAGTAGAAGAGGTAGCAGGAAAGTTTCTTATTCTGAGTGCTCCGATGATGCTCTTGTTCATCGAACAAAAAGAGTATTTGAGAGAAGATCGATTTGTTCGTTTATCACTGTTGAAGGAAAAGCTGGACTATATTTATCAGATTTATAATGAATAGTTCACTAATGGTGACGCTTCAGCCAAGGCTGAGTCGTTTTTTGAATACGGTGGGGGCTATGGCAAAAGAATAACAGCAGCCGGAACCTCCGGCTGCTGTTATTTGAATTTATAATGAACAGTAATCCCTATATATTATAGTGTATAAGATTCGCCGTCATCCGGCACGAATACATTAGAAGTAATCCCTTTTTCATTTAGGAAGCTTTTTAACTCTGCTCTTGACAAGGTCCAGTGATTTACTGCTTCCATGTGAACTGAAACAATCACCGCGTTAGGTGCAGCCTTATGCACTTCATAAATATCGTCTTTTCCCATAATCAAAGAGCCGCCTTCTGTGAGCTGGACATCTCCTCCATTAACCACAATGACTTCCGGCTGGTGTGTTTCGATTTCTTCCTGAACATCTTCGTACCATACGGTGTCTCCGGCGACATATAACGTTTTCTCATCCGGATGTTTAAAAACAACACCACAAACTACTCCCGCCAGGGTTAAGATCTCTCCTCTTCCATGTTCGCCTTTCGTTTTCACTAATTGGATCCCTTCGAAGGATGTGCTCTCCGATAAAACTTCAATGTCCTGGAAGCCGGCTTTTTTGATTTCTGTTGCATCTTCTTCATTTTGTACAAACATTTTCACGTTTTTGGGCAGCACTTCTTTGGCAGCTTCATCGAAGTGGTCATAGTGTAAATGAGTAACAATGACCGCATCTACATCCTTAATTAAATCTTCAAGCGATATCGGTAACTGAACTAAAGGGTTATATTGTTCATTTTTAGTGAAAGCAGGAAATGGCGGAAGAGTTCCCTTCTCTGCCAGGAATGGATCAACCAAAAATTTCTTGCCTGCATATTCAACAACCAAAGTTGCATTTCTTATCAATCTAACTTTCATAAAATTAGCTCCTTTTCTTTTGTTATATTATTATTGTACCTAGGAGACCATTTAACTTACATATATAAAATCAAGTCTTTGGATGATTTAACTTTAATTTTGAAAGAAAATGATATCAAATACGCTTGCTTTGATTTTCACGTATTTCAATGGAGGGATTACCATGGATCAAACCGATTTTCTTATTCTGTCTGAATTATCTAAAAATAGCCGTATCACCATGAAAGAATTAGGGGAGAAAGTGCATATGACCGGGCAAGCAGCCGCAATCCGTGTTGCGAAACTGGAGGATAATGGAGTGCTTGAAGGGTATACGATAAAAGTTAATCATTCCAAATTAGGGTGTTTTATTCACGCTTTTATTACACTCTATACAAATACGCATAATCACCAACCGCTGTTGGCCTTTATTAAAATGAAAGAGCCCTTTGTGTTGAACAATTATAAAATTGGCGGGGATGGGTGTTATCTTCTGGAGTGCAGATTTCCATCTAATAAACATGTAGATGAATTCTTGGGAGAGGTGAGTGAATATGCGAACTACAAAGTGTCGATGGTTATTAAAAAAGGAGTGTTAGATAATTAATCGGCGGTCAGCTCCCCTACGTATTCTGCTGGGGACAGGACGCCGATTTTTTGCCTATGGTTTATTGGACTCAGGTGGACTTTCGCTCAATCAATTCAAATTCTAAAAGGCGGGGTTTAGGAGCAGGCTGACCCAGCATATCCAGAATGATCAAAAAGGCATTCTCTGCCTGGTCATTTGCAGGATAGTGGATAGTTGTCAGGTCTAACAGATGAGCAAGCTCGGAATTGTCGAATCCCAATATGCCGACGTCAACCGGAGCGGTGAAGCCGGCACGCCGAAGCTCGGTGAGAAGTCCGGCAGCCACATTGTCGTTCGAACAGGCGATAGCATCCGGTCTGTTCGTCTGTTCTATCCACCATCTTGCAACCTCTTCTCCATCAAAAATGCTGAGCTTATAGTGGAAGTCTGGAAAGTCATTGGATTTTATTTGATACTTAGCTGCAAAATCATTATAGGCTCTGATCCGTTCCGGAGTGTTTAATCCTTTTGATGAAAATACGTTCGCGATTCTGCGGTATCCTTTGGAGTAAAGGTACTCAAGTCCTAGCATATAACCCTGATATTGATCCATGAAGACTGAGGGAATCGTATCGCTCACAAGCCGCTGCCAAGTCACAATCGGACCGTACTTGGCATAAGATTCGATTACATTCCATTCATTGGTTCGAAATAGACAAACCAAGGCATCCAACTGCTTACTGCGTAGCATTTCAAGCGCTACGAGTTCTTGCTGAGGATCTCCGTTTGTAATAAACAACATCACATTGAACCCATGCTTTTGAGCGATGGTGTTAAAAGCTTGAATGAATGATGTGGATAAGGTCGTATACGTCCCAGTCAAAACACCAATAATCCGGGTCATTCCTTTTTTAAGGGACTTGGCACTGGAGTTGGGTACATAATCCAGATGTTCAATGATTTCGAGAATTTTTTGACGTTTGGTTTCACTTACATAAGGGTGTTGATTGATGACACGAGAGACGGTTGTTGTGGACACGCCAGCAAGACGCGCGATTTCCTGAATATTGGTCATGGATTCTCACCTCTTCATCAAAGGATAGCATATTCAGTGGATAAGAATCGAATTTTCTTACCGCTTCAATATGTAAGGAAAGTGGGCTTGACCTGTAATGCATTCCATAAATTAATGTGGAGGAGTAGTAGAATTAACACATACAGGAGGCGTTCTCATTGAATAAAAAATTGAAGATTGTGACCATCGGCGGCGGTTCCAGCTACACACCGGAATTGATCGAAGGATTTATTAAACGGCATCATGAACTCCCGGTCAGCGAACTATGGCTGGTGGACATAGAGGCTGGTAAAGATAAGCTTGAAATTGTAGGTGCCATGGCAAAACGGATGATAAAGGCTGCGGGGATCGAATGCGACATTCACCTGACCCTTGATCGGAGACTGGCGCTTGAGAATGCTGACTTCGTGACAACCCAATTCCGGGTAGGGCTGCTGGAAGCGCGAATTAAAGACGAGATGATTCCTCTTAAACACGGCATGATCGGACAGGAAACCAACGGAGCGGGTGGCATGCTGAAGGCGTTCCGTACCATTCCGGTCGTTCTTGAGATCGTCGAAGATATGAAAGATCTGTGTCCAGAGGCCTGGCTAATCAACTTCACTAATCCTGCAGGTATGGTTACGGAAGCTGTGCTTCGGTACGGGAAGTGGGAGAAAGTTATCGGGTTATGCAATGTTCCGATCATGGCGGTCAAGAACGAGGCAGCTGTAATCGAGAAGGAGGAAGAGGACCTCTTCTTCAAATTTGCCGGCATCAACCATCTTCATTGGCATAAAGTTTATGGCCAAAACGGCGAAGAGCTTACGGCCGAGGTTATAGATAAATTGTACGGGTCGGACGCCAAGCCGGAAAAATTGGTTGAGAACATTAAAGAAATGCGGTTCTTGTCTGAACAAATTGCCCATCTGGAGATGCTGCCTTGTCCTTATCACCGTTACTACTACATGACCGACAGTATGCTGAAAGAGGAACTGGAAGAGGCAAACGGAGAAGGAACCCGTGGGCAGGTCGTCAAGCGCCTGGAGGAGAGTTTGTTTGAACTGTACAAAGATCCAAACCTCGACTATAAGCCCAAGGAGCTGGAGAAACGCGGAGGGGCTTATTACAGCGATGCGGCCTGTGAAATCATCAATTCGATTTACAACAATAAAGGCACAAGAATGGTGGTCAATACCCGGAATCGAGGCACGATCAGCGATCTTCCTTACGAGAGTGCCATCGAAGTAACGAGTATTATCACGGCGCATGGGGCGGAGCCGGTCCACTTCGGAGCGTTCCCGCCAGCCCAGCGGGGGCTGCTGCAGTTAATGAAGTCGATGGAAGAGCTCACAGTCGAAGCCGCGGTTACGGGAGATTATGCGACCGCCCTGCAGGCTTTCACATTGAATCCTCTTGTAACGAGCGGAGATGCCGCAAAAATTGTTCTGGATGAGATGTTGGAGGCCCATCGCGAATACCTTCCTCAATTCTATAAGTGAGTATGTTTTAAATATATATTCATTACGAAGGGGCTGTCCCATAAGTTATGAAATGGCTGGGACGGCCCATATTTTTGGAGTTAGATAGCCGGTTGTGCTATCGCCAAAGCGGTACGGCTGAGCTTTCCCTTTATGTGGATTTTACAAGAACGAGCCCGGGCAGTTGACTCTCTGGCTCGTTTTGTATTCTGTTCGAAAGAATACATCCGAATTACCTGCAGCATTCGGATGGAACCACTTTCCATAAGTGAAAACACTTGTTGGTGCCGTAGGCCAGACACTGGATGATTAATAAAAGGAATATCGGAAATAATGATGAGTGCATCAACCTTATGGAAATCTTCTCTCAATAAAAAAATATTGAATAATTAACTATTCATAGATATAATTAAAGTGCGAGTTAAGGATAGTGATTGTTTAATTACAAGCTAGACCTGCTTGCACATTTTGATTGACGTTTCTTCGGAACGTTAATTTCATTATGTGCGGGCGGGTCTTTATTTGTATAAAGGAGGGCAGAACATGATCATACGTAAAATTCTTAACAATAACGTGGCGGTAATACGGGATAAATTCGACCAAGAAGTTATTGTGATGGGCAAAGGAATAGCATATCAAAAAAAAATTGGGGATCTGATTGATGAGCAAGTCGTTGAAAAGATTTACTCATTGTCAACTAAGGAATCATTTATTAAACTACAGGATCTTTTAACAGAGATTCCGATTGAATATTTTAATGTAAGCGACCAAATAATAAATTACGCAAAGTTGACTCTAGGGAAAAAATTGAATGATAGTATGTACATCTCTTTAAGTGATCATATATTTACAGCTGTGAATCGGTTTCGGGATGGCATTATTTTAAAAAATGCACTACTTTGGGATATTAAGCGCTTTTATCCTGAAGAATATGAGGTTGGTGTTAAGGCTCTACAATATATCAGTCAAGATCTAGATATTCAATTCCCTGACGATGAGGCTGGGTTCCTTGCTCTGCATATAGTGAATGCTGAAGAAAGAGAAGAGAGCCAAGATATCTATCGTGTAACTAAAATTATTCAAGAAATAAGCAATATTATAAGGCTTTATTTTCAGATTAATTTTGATGAAAAATCAGTTTATTTTTATCGCTTTATTTCACATCTGAAATTTTTTGCCCAAAGATTAGTTAGCGGGAACATGCATGAAAATGAAAGTGATCAGGATCTGCTAGATGTAATTAAATCAAAGTATAAGAACGCTTTCTTGTGCGTTGAAAAAATAGAAAAGTACATCGAAGCTAATTATAGTTACAATCTTACAAATGAAGAGAAACTGTATCTAACAGTCCATATCCAAAGAGTAGTTTACAAAACAAATTCATAAAATAATTCCTTTAAGGGGGTGAGATGTTACACGCAAGACAGGATGGTGACATTAAGTTGGCCAGACCCTTCAGGATCTATTTATATAATAGTTATGGAGGAGAATAAACTATGGGTAAATATCAAAAGTTAGCTGAAGAGATCGTGAACCATGTAGGGGGATCAGAAAACATTAGTGATCTGACACATTGCGTTACGCGATTAAGATTTCATCTGAAAGATGACTCACTGCCAAATGATGAAGTTTTGAAAAAAATAGAGGGTGTAGTTACTGTCATACGCTCCGGTGGTCAGTATCAAGTCGTTATTGGTAATCATGTCACAGAGGTGTATTCCGAGGTTACATCGTTCGCTAAACTTAATCATGGTCAATCGGATCCTTTGGCAGAGACGGTAGTCAAAAAGAAAAAGCCGCTAGATGCCCTCATTGATATCATATCCGGTTTGTTTCAGCCAATTCTTGGTATTTTATTAGCAGCCGGAATGCTTAAAGGCCTCAATACGTTGTTAAACGTTTTGGGCGTATACTCTTTAGATAGTGGAACTTATACGCTCATCAATGCTATGGGAGACGCTTTATTTATGTTCCTTCCTGTATTTTTGGGCTATACTTCCGCCAATAAATTTAAAGTTCAGCCCTTTATTGGTATATTAATTGGCTTGGCCATGTGTTATCCTGCGATCCAGTTGGATGCTTTGGCTGGCTCCAAAGAGCCACTATATACCTTGTTCAGTGGTACAGCATTAAGCTCCCCTGTATATCTGGATCTGTTTGGTATTCCGCTAATCAGCATGAACTATACGTCCACCGTGCTTCCGGTCATCATCGTTGTCTACTTTGCTTCTAAAGTACAACGCGTGCTTGATAAAATTGTTCCGGATGTAGTCAAGTTTTTTATGGTACCGATGGTTACGGTATTGGTATCTTTATCTCTGGGATTTTTAATAATAGGCCCTGTAGCAAGCTATGCCTCTGAATTGATTGCGCAAGGAATACTTGTTGCACGGGACGCAAGTCCATTACTTGCAGGTTTTCTATTAGGGTTTCTATGGCAAGTCATTCTTGTTTTCGGACTCCACTGGGGACTAATTCCTCTTTATATAAATAATATTACGACGCTAGGTTATGACACTATTATGGCCTCTGTCTTTGCGACCTCTTTTTCCCAAATGGCCATTGTGCTTGCGATTATCATCAAAACCAAAGATAAAAATTTGAAAGCATTAGGGATACCTGCGGCTATTTCAGCACTATTTGGCATAACCGAGCCGGTAGTTTACGGAATTACGCTTCCGCGAAAAAAACTCTTTATCATGAGCTGTATTGTTTCCGGGGTTGCAGGAGGATTCTACGGGCTATACAACCTGAGGGAGTTTACTTTCGGAGGATTAGGAATATTTGAATTTTTTACAATGATTGATCCTAATGATCCTGGAACAGCCAACATTATAATTGCCATTATTGGGGTTGTTTTTGCCATGATCATTTCATTTATTCTAACATTTGTAATGTTCAAAGATGAAACAGCAGAAGTCGAGACTCCAAAATCCGGACTGAACAAAAGACATGTCATGTCCAGTCCGATGAGCGGTGAGGTTATTTCTATTAAAGAAGTAAAAGATGAAGCATTCTCACAAGAAGTTTTAGGCAGAGGGATTGGAATTCGTCCTTCAACAGGTGAACTGGTTGCCCCATTTGATGGCAAGGTTGTCACACTCTTTCCTACGAAGCATGCTGTTGGACTGGTATCCGATGAGGGAATGGAAGTACTGATTCATATTGGTTTTAACACTGTACGATTAAAAGGAAAACATTTTGAAGCGTTTGTACAGGAAGGTGATACAGTTCAAAAAGGTCAGAGACTGGTTACTTTCAACATTGAAGAAATCGAAAAAGCAGGTTTTTCGGTTGAGACACCAATGATCGTTACGAATACAGATAGTTATCTGGAAATTATCGAGACACAAGAATCCAAGGTGAATGCAGGCGAAGTTCTGCTGACAGGCTTGCTCTAAGAGGCGGTCTACAATTACACATGTTTGAAGGAGACGATGTATATGGGTTTTAAAGAAGGATTTTTATGGGGTGGTGCAACCTCAGCCAATCAGTCCGAAGGTGCTTATGATGTGGATGGCAGAGGCCTTGCAAACGTGGATTTGAGTCCTACAGGCGAAGATCGGGAGCGCGTTTTGATGGGAAAACTAAAAATGTTTGATTATGATCATAACTACTATTATCCGGCTAAAGAAGGCATTGATATGTACCATCACTTTAAAGAAGATATTGCCCTGTTTGCCGAAATGGGCTTCAAGGTCTATCGGTTATCGATTGCTTGGAGCAGAATTTTCCCAGAAGGTGATGAAACTGAACCGAATGAAGCCGGACTTCAATTTTACGAGGAGTTGTTTAAGGAATGCCACAAGTATGACATAGAGCCTCTCGTAACGATTACGCACTTTGATGTTCCAATGCACCTGGTTAAAGAGTATGGTTCTTGGAGAAATAGAAAGCTAGTCTCTTTTTATGAAAGATTATGCACAGTCATTTTTAATCGTTATAAAGGTTTGGTTAAATACTGGATTACCTTCAATGAGATTAATATGGTTCTGGAAGCTCCATTTTTGGCAGCTGGACTATTTATTGAGGACAATGAGGATGCAGAAACTGTAAAATATGCAGCAAGTCATCATGAACTGGTGGCCAGTGCTCTGGCGACCAAAATTGCCCACGAAGTAGATCCAGAGAATAAAGTGGGGTGTATGCTGGCAGCCAACGCTCCATATCCGAGAACATGTGATCCGAAAGATATCTGGAAAGCCAAGCAGGTAGAGAACCAGAGTTATTTCTTCATAGACGTTCAAGTAAGAGGGGAGTATCCGGCTTATACACTCAAAGACTTGGAACGCAAAAATATTGTGCTTCCGTTCGAAGAAGGGGACAAGGAATTACTGAAACAGCATACTGTAGATTTTATCGGCTTCTCGTATTATTCATCAAGCGTCGTAAGTGCAGATCCTGAATTAACAGATACAATTGGAGGAAATCTGTTTCCAAGCTTGCCTAACCCATATCTGAAAGCTAGTGATTGGGGCTGGCAGATCGATCCGCTTGGACTACGAATTACGCTGAACAACATCTATGATCGCTATCAAAAGCCATTGTTTATTGTGGAAAATGGCCTAGGTGCAGTGGATATTCCTGACGAGAATGGTTATGTTGAAGATGATTATCGAATATCCTACTTAAGCGAGCATATTCGCGCGATGAGGGATGCGGTAGAATACGACGGCGTAGATCTGCTGGGCTATACTGTTTGGGGACCTATTGATATTGTAAGTGCAAGTACAGGTGAGATGAAAAAAAGGTACGGGTTTATCTATGTTGATCGGGATGACCGTGGCCAGGGTTCATTTAAACGAACCAAAAAGAAATCATTTGAATGGTATAAGAAGGTTATTGCTACTAACGGTGAAGATCTGGATTTTTGATTGGCATTTTAAAGAACTCTTATACAGTAGCATGGACTCCATATATCTCCGCAACCTCCTAGGGATTGGACAATCTCTCTGTGGCTTGGTTGTGGAGATTTTTTTGTACATTTTAATGAACTTTTTTTACATGAATTTATTATCTCGGGCGAATATATTAGGCACATGATTTATCGGTTTAATCGGGGAGAATATCTTCCCTTAAACCGAAACTTTTTTAAGATTTTCTTCTTCTTGACTAAAAGCCGTTGGGACATTCGTAAAGTGCCCCCTTTAAAAAAGGCATTGGATAATAAGGATGCAAATTTATAATGAGTTTATTGACAAAGTCTTTGTCGCTTCACATACTCTTAGTTAACATTAAAGAGAATCAGTTTCACTTTTGTGAAAGCGCTATTTTAAAAGACAACTGCAAAGGAGATACTTCCATGCATAGCATGATCAAACGAATGAAAATCTTTCACCGACTGGTACTTTTTATGCTGTTGCTGATCTCGCTCGTGTGCGCCGGATTTCTGGTGGTCACAACTCTCTCTTTTAAAACCTATGATGAGATGCTGTACGAGCAGGCTTCCCGCGCCATGAATCTGTCGGTCTCCGGTATTGAAAATGAGATCGGCAATATCGAGAAGCTGTCAATGAATATGGCGCTTGACTCCAGAATTCAGGAGCAGCTGATCAGCATACAGGGAGGGATTTCCTCGTACGAGCGTTCGGTCAGAACGATAGATTTCAAGAATAAGATAATGCAGTATATGTTTTCGGAAGAGAGTATTGCCTCCATCAGGTTCCTGAATACGAGCGGATACGAATTTTTTGTCGGGCAGAACAGAGTGACCAATCAGGAGGAACAAATTGCAGGGATTGTCCGTACTGCACACGAACGGGAAGGCTCCGGCGTCTGGATCGAACCGGAGAATAAAAATGAAGGACTGACTCTGGCAAGAGAAGTCCGTTCTATTTTTGAACCGATTCTGGATCCGCTGGGAACGCTGATTTTTCAGATTGATTTTCAAAAGCTGGTGGAGCGCCATTTTCGGCCGGCATCAAGTACAGCGACAGAGCTGTTCGTTATTTCCGATTATGGTGTGTTGTACCGGCCTGCGGCAGAAAGCTTCCAAAGCTTTGATGTGGGAGCAATTGCACTGACAGGCAATTACGGCTCTTTTGTTCAGCAAATCGCCGGCAAATCTTATTTTCTCGCGTACAAGCAGTCTCAGGCGACGGGGTGGAAATATATCAGCCTTATTCCCTATGACGATGTGTTTCAGGAGAAAAAAGCGCTGCGCAACACGATTTTGCTTATTGCCGCATTGTTAATTGTAATCGCCTGCTCCATCAGCTATTTATTCGCCAAGAGGTTCACCCGGCCGATTAATCAGCTGGCCAGGCAGATGCGCAGCGCAGAAAAAGGCGATTTCAGCGCTTCCCTGCTGGATATCCCCGCGGCCTCTCAAATGGACGAGATCGGCTATCTGCATAAAAGATTTAACAGCATGATCCGCAATATCGAGCAGCTGATTGATGAGAATTACAAGAAGCAAATCGTGATTAAAGATACGGAATATAGGGCGCTGCAGGCGCAAATCAACCCTCATTTCCTCTACAATACGCTGAATTCGATCAATTGGATGGCCCGCATGCGCAGCGATGAGGTCATCTCAACTATGGTGGAATCCTTGAGCCTGCTCCTCCGCGGGGCCATGGATAACAAACGGACCATGGTGACCGTACGCGAGGAAATTGAGCTGATTAACAGCTATATGTATATCCAGAAAGTACGCTATGGCAAGCGGATCGATTTCAGTGTGGATATACCAAGCGATGCGCAGGGCAGCCAGATCCCGAAGTTTGCGCTGCAGCCGATCGTGGAGAATGCGGTGTATCATGCCGTAGACCAGATGGCCGGGGTATGCCATATTATGATTCACTCCGAAATCACTGGAAACGGGGAAGAGCTTGTGTTTGTGGTTAGTGATGACGGTCCCGGTATGGACAAGATTTATCTGGAGAGCCTTAGAAGTCTGGATTATGAAGCGAAAGGAACAGGGATAGGACTGCGGAACATCCACGAGAGACTGCAGCTGACTTTTGGAGAGGGGTATGGCATCGGCATTGAAAGTGAGATTGGCAAAGGAACCAGTGTCTGGATCACGATACCAAGGGGAGGAAACACATATGTATAAAGTACTGCTTGTCGATGATGAGGAACTGGTAGTACAGGGAATCTCAAGCCTGATCCCATGGGAGAATAACGGGTTTCAGCTGCTTGAGCCCGCATACAACGGGGTGGAGGCCTTGGAGCGGTTCCGCCGTGAGCCTGCCGACATTGTGATTACGGATATCCGCATGCCTCTCATGGACGGACTGTCATTAATCAGGGAGCTTAAGGAGGAGTCGCCGTACACTGAGTACATTGTCTTGTCCGGTTACGGTGAATATGACTATACGAGCAAGGCAATGGCTCAGGGAGTTAAGCATTATCTGCTGAAGCCGTCCAATGAGACTAAGATTCTGGAAGTGCTTCATAAAGTAGCCGCTGAACTGAGAGGGCGGGCGGAGCATGCGCATTTTGTGGAACGGCTGCAGAATGATTTCAAGAAAGTGTTGCCTCACGTAAAAGAGCAGCTGTTACGGGATATTGTGCTCACCGGAATGTACAAAAAGCAGGATTGTGACTATTTCATGGACCTGTTCATGATTGAGCAGCAAATGTTCAAGCTGGTGTTATTTACGCTCCATGAAGAAACGGAGTATATTCACAAATTCGCGCTTAGAAACATTGCGGAAGAAATGTTCAAAGATGAGGGAGCCTATTTAACGACAGTGGTGCGGGACCAGGTTCTGCTACTTGTAAAGGCGGTTGATTTCACACGGCTATCAGAGAAGGTCAAGCAGGTTCAGCGGATTTACAAAGCGTACTATAAGTTTGAAATATTTGTTGCCATTAGCAACGAAGGGGGATTCACCGCCATCCGGTCGATGTACGAAACGGTGAGGCGCTGTCTGAGCTTCGGCATATCCTTTCAAGAAGGATATATCGTGACTCCGCAGGATGTGCTGGATGCCGAACGGGAGCTTCCCGCGGACACGGCAAATGTATCGGATCGGCTGGCGCTGGCAGTCCGTACAGGCAATCCCGCAGAGGTGAGGGAAACCATTATTGAAGCGGGTAGATGGCTGGAGAACGGCTTATTCGATGCGGCTGCAGCCAGGAAATTATGCTTCGATCTGTTCCTGACCGTGATCCGCCAGAGCGACGGGGGACTGGACGAATATGTGACCGATATTCCGAAGCTGTACAATATGGCCTCCCTTCGCGGGGCTTTTCAGCTGCTGGAGAAAACGGCATTGGAGCTGGCTGCACGGAATTCCGGCTGGGCGGCCAAACGGCAGAATGATCTAATCGACTCGGTGCTTCGGATTATAGAAAATAATCTGGGCAATCCTGATTTATCGTTAAAGTGGATCGGAAATGAGCTGCTGTATGTGAATGTAGATTATCTTGGGAAAATGTTCACCAAAAAAATGGGCAGCAAATTCTCAAATTATTTGGTTCGGCTGCGGATGGAATCGGCCAAAAGGCTGATGGAGCAGGACAAGGATCTGAGAATTTACGATATTGCCGTGATGATGGGGTATCCTGAGGATGCCCAATACTTTTCCAAATTGTTCAAGAGATACGCTGGCATGACGCCAACAGAGTATGTGCGCAGCAGGGAGTCGCTGGAACGGTGATCTGCAAAACCTCGATTTAGTTCAAGAAAAACCTCTGTTTTTTCCATGTTGGAGATTAGCAAAGAGATGTATTTTAAATATAGAGACGGTTTGTACCTATCCGGGCCCGGACAACACAAATACGTTCACCAATACAACAATTAGAGGGGCGCTAACTAATGAAGAGACGCTTTTCCATGACGATGATCCTGGCAGTGGCCTGTATCCTTGCTCTTGCCGGATGTTCAGGAGGCAACTCGGCTGAGCCAAGCGGAACAACACAACCTACACAAGAAACAGGCAGCAGCGGTACGCAGGAAGCAGGAGGCAATCTCCGTGTGATCTGGTGGGGAAATCAGGATCGGCATAATTTAACGTCCGAGGTTCTCGACCTCTACTCCAAAGCCAATCCTGGAGTAACCTTCACGCCGGAATATCAGGGATTCGACGGGTATTACCAAAAGCTCACGCTCCTTGCCGCTTCCAACAATATGCCTGATATTTTTCAGTTTTATGTAGGCGCCAGCGATGCGAATCAGTTTGTTGATAAAGGGCTGGTTGAGCCATTGGACGCTTATATCGAGAAAGGTCTGATTGATGTTTCGGAGATTGGGGAAAGCACGCTGTCCGGCGGTATAGGCTCGGACGGCAAGATGTATGGGATTCCTCTCGGTGTCAATGCCAGAGTCATGATCGTTGACCCTGCTGCTTATGAAAAAGCGGGCCTGACCGTTCCTGAAAACGGTTACGCGAACTGGGAAGCGCTGTATGAAGATTTGAAAAAGCTGAAGGAGATCACCGGTGCATATGGGGCAGACGACCTATTCAACATCGCCTTCACTTTGCCTTATTATGCCCGACAGTTTGATCAGACCGTAAATGCTGAGGATACAGGAATCGGTTTTGATGAAAAATTATACACTGATTTCTTTACTTACCGTCAGGAATGGGCTAAGGAAGGCCTTATTCCGAAGATGGACGCCTCCATGTCAGTAAAAAATCCGGAGGAGTCGTTCCTCGTGAAGGGCCAATCTGCTGTGATGGTTGGTTATACAAACCAGTATCCCGGAATTGTAAAAGCGGCAGCACGTCCGCTTAAGATGATTCTTATGCCTGGACCGAATTCTGAGAAGGCAATGGATGTACGGCCGGGTCTGCATTTCTCCATCGCTGCCAATTCCGCCAACAAAGAAACAGCGGCAAAGTTTATCAGTTACTTCATTAACGATGTTGAAGCGAACAAAGTGCTGAATGCGAACCGAGGGATGCCGATTTCAAGTACCGTACGCGCTGCCTTAATGGAACAGTTCGAGCCTGAAATGAAGGATGTAGCCGATTATATGGAAACTGTAGCTGAGCATAGCAGCCCGCTCGACCTGCCAGCTCCGGCCGGGGCTACGGAAATCGATACGCTCATGGTTGATCTGGAACAGCAGATTATGTACGATCAGATTTCGATCCAGGATGCATATGAGAAGCTGCAGAAGGATGCCGCAGCTATAGTGGCCAAGCATAAGCAGTGACAAACAAAGCGGCCGGCTCTTGATTACGATTAAGCAGCCGGCCGTAGATAGGTGTGGTGAAGATAATGGCACAGAAAGTCGCAAAAGCAGGCGGTTATGAGAACAGAGTCGGCTATCTATTTATTTTACCTTGGATTATTGGCTTTATCGCGTTTACGGCCATTCCGTTCGTGGCATTGTTCTACTTCTCCTTTACGAATTACGACCTCATATCGACACCCAAGTGGATCGGGCTGGATAATTTTATCCGCATGTTCACCGTGGACGAGAAATTCGTAACCAGTCTTAAAGTCACGTTCTTCTATGTTCTGACAGCGATCCCGCTTCGTCTCATCTTCGCTTTGTTCATTGCCATGCTGCTGAATATGAAGATTAAGCTTGTGGGACTATACCGAACCGCCTTCTACGTACCATCCATTATCGGAGGCAGTGTAGCTGTGGCGGTTATGTGGGGCCAGCTGTTTGGACTAAACGGGGCTGTCAACGGAATCATTGGAGTTTTAACCGGCACCACCCCGAACACATCATGGATTGCCAATCCCGATACGGCGCTGTGGACACTCATCCTGATGGCCATTTGGCAATTCGGTTCCCCCATGATTATTTTTCTTGCCGGGCTGAAGAACATTCCGGATTCCTATTATGAAGCGGCGGTAGTTGACGGCGCGAATGCGTTTCACCGGTTTGTAAAAATCACGCTTCCTTTGCTGACTCCGGTCATCCTGTTCAATCTTGTAATGCAAATCATCGGCGGATTTATGACGTTTACACAGGGACTTATCATTACGTCAGGCGGACCGCTGGACCGGACCTTGTTCTACCAGCTCTATGTGTACCGTCAGGGCTTTGAATTCCTGGATATGGGATATGCTGCGGCGCTGTCCTGCTTCTTGCTGGTAATTGTTGCGGTACTGACCGCGCTTGTCTTTAAATCGTCGTCCTCATGGGTACATTACGAGTCGAAAGGATAGTCATTATGATACAAATTTCAAAGTTTAGTGTGGGTAAGCTGACGATCCAGCTAGTGTGTCTCATCATCGGGATCGTCTCGCTATACCCGCTGGTCTGGATGATCACCAGCTCGTTTAAGGAGAGCTCCCAAGTTTTTGTGAGTGCGCAATCTCTGATCCCTAGAAGCTGGGACTTCAGCAATTATACAACCGGATGGCAGGGGTTTGCGGGAATCACCTTCGGGACATTTTTCAAAAATACAATCATTATCGTATGTTCAGTGGTAGTGGGAACCCTTGTCTCCTGTTCGTTGATTGCTTACGGATTCGCGAGAATACCGTTTAAGCTGAAGGGCTTCTGGTTCGGAACCGTGATGCTGACTCTGCTGCTGCCGGGACAGATTGTGCAAATTCCGCAGTATATTATTTTTCATAAAATGGGTTGGGTCAATACATTCCTGCCCTTGATTGTCCCGGCATTTTTCGGATCTGCCTTCTTTATCTTCCTGCTCTTGCAGTTCATCCGCACCATTCCTTACGAGCTGGATGAAGCGGCCAAAATCGACGGCTGCAGCCGGTTCGGCATCTTCTCACGGGTCATTCTGCCGCTGATTAAGCCGGCTTTGGTGACAACCGCCATCTTCGAATTTTATTGGTCCTGGGACAATTTCTTCGGCGCGCTGATTTATTTAGGCAAACCGCAGTTGTATACGATCAGTGTTGCACTCCGTCTGTTCGCAGATCCGAGCTCCGGTACGGATTGGTCAGCCATGTTTGCAATGGCTACATTATCGCTTATTCCGCCTATCCTTATCTTCTTTGTATTCCAGCGTTATATCGTAGAAGGTATTAGCACGACGGGATTGAAAGGATGAGTGGATGATGAATAGCAGGCAAATAATAGGTTTGAACGGCAGCTGGAGCGCCACGCTGGAAGACTGGAATGAACCGGGAAAGACCATATCCAGGGAAATTACATTACCAGGAACGCTTGATGAGCATGGGCTGGGGCCTGTACCGGACACTTCCTCTGAGCATCTGACCCGTAAGCATGCGTATGAAGGGCGTGCCCGTTACGAACGCCGGGTGATGATTCCAGAGGAATGGCGGGACAAAGTGCTTTTCTTCGGAATGGAGCGGACGCGGGAAACGGAGCTTTGGATCGACGGGGTACAGGTAGGACGCAGCAACACGTTGTCCACACCTCAGCTGTATAATGTGAGCGGTTATCTTGAGCCGGGACCACATGTTCTCTCGGTCATCGTGGATAACAGCTCCGGAATTATGGGCTGGAGAAGTATCCGCAACTCGCATATGGCGACGGATCATACCCAGACGAACTGGAACGGTATCCTTGGAGCCATCGAGCTTACCGCAACCGATCCGCTGCGGATCGGGCAGCTTCGCCTATATCCTCAACAGGGAGGAACGGTTAAAGGCAGAGTTGCGGTAAGCAAACCGGACCAGGGCTTTGCGGACGGATATGTGTCCATCCAGGTCCAGGATTCTGCCGGTCAGAAGCTGTACGATAGCGGGAGAATTCCTTTCCAGCTTGAAACGGATTCCTCAGGTGGAGAAATTCCGTTTCTGATCCCTGCAACCGATGCTTTACAGTTATGGGATGAATTTAACCCTAACATATACACGGTACATGCTGTGCTGGAGGGAAAGTACCAGGACCGGTCAAATGAAGATGAATTCACCGTTCCTCTGGGAATTCGGACTTTTGGTGTATCAGGAACCCAATTTATAGTGAATGGCAACAAGACGTTCCTGCGTGGCAAACATGATGGCTGTGTATTCCCGTTAACGGGATATGCCCCTATGGTTAAGGAGTCCTGGCTTCAGGTTTTCCGGACGGCAAAGGCTTACGGTATTAACCATTATCGGTTTCATTCATGGTGTCCGCCGCAGGCCGCTTTTGAAGCAGCCGACGAGACAGGCATTTATTTGCAGCCGGAGCTTCCGTTTTGGGACCCCGGGATGGCGTTTCAGAATGATGAGGAGTGGGGCTATTTCTCGGATGAGGCCTTCCGGATTATTGAAGCATATGGCAACCATCCGTCATTTGTCATGTTTGCCTGGGGGAATGAGCTGTCGGGTTCGATGGAACGGATGGAGGCGCTCGTAGAGAAGGCCCGCGGTTGGGACCCAGGCAAACTATATGCTATCGGCTCCAATAATTTTTTCCTCCAGGCGGGGTTGCCTGGCAACTCGGATTACTGGACCACCTTCTGGACCGAAGGGGTCTGGAATGTGAAGAAGGCAGGATACGGAGGGAAGCATGTCCGCGGAGCGACACCGCATCCGACACGCGGGTTTATTAACAACAGTCCCCCTTCAGGCCGGAAGGATTACCACGAAGAAATCCGGGGGGTTCCGGTCCCAGTGATCGGGCATGAAGTCGGACAATTTCAGGTTTACCCCGATTTCAGGGAGATTGACAAATACCTGGGGGTGCTGGAGCCGGGACATCTTATAGGATTCCGCAATCTGGCGGCTGCTTCTGGACTGCTCCAGCAGGCAGATGAGCTCCATGCCGCTTCTGGACAGCTTGCCGCTCTATGCTACCGCGAGGAGATTGAGGCGGCTCTGCGGACCCCGAGGATGGCCGGTTTTCAACTGCTGGATTTGCAGGATTTCCCCGGCCAGGGTGGAGCCTTGGTCGGCATGTTGGATGCTTTTATGGAATCCAAGGGGATTGTTGTTCCTGAGGAATGGCGGCGTTTCTGCTGCGAAGTGGTTCCTCTCGCCCGGCTTCATCGGTATGTGTGGACCGAAGGCGAAAGTATTCTGGGGCAGATAGAGATTGCAAATTATGGGCCGGGCCCGCTTACGGATGTCGAAGTAGTCTGGTCGATCACTGATGGTTGTGGCCGTACGATCGGAGAAGGGAGTTATCCGGCAGCCACCATTCCCCAAGGCGAGCTGTGGCTCGCCGGGGAGCTTGAATACCGGATTCCCGCAATGACACAAGCGGACAACTGGACACTTCAAATCAACATTGCCGGAACGCCCTACAGCAACGAATATAGGCTGTGGGTATACCCGGATGACGCCGGGGTACAGATTCCCTCCTCGGTTGTGGTATCGGATGCTTTTGACGCGGATACGCGGCGTGAACTGCAGAGCGGCAGGAATGTGCTACTGATTCCTCCGGCGGGCGGGTCGTTTGGTAACGGTCCTGTTGGAACGTTCATTCCCGACTTCTGGTGTTATCCCATGTTCAAGAAGTACGATCCTCCCGGAACGTTAGGCATCTATTGTGCTGCCGATCATCCGGCGCTGGCGGAATTTCCGACGTCTTCGCATGCAGAGTGGCACTGGTGGCACTTGATGAGGCATTCCCGGGCCATGGTGCTGGACAATACTTCAACGGAATACCGGCCCATCGTTCAGGTGATCGATAATGTGGCGAGACAGCATAAGCTCGGTGTTGTTTTCGAAGCAAAGGTGGGAAACGGACAGCTGCTGATTTGTTCCATCGACCTTTGGAGTCAGCAGGACCGGCCGGAAGCCAGGCAGTTTATGCGTTCATTGCTGAACTATTGCGCTTCGGACCGTTTCGCTCCCGCAGAGGAATGGACGGAGGCGTTCACGGACAGCTTGTTCGTCACCAAAGAAATATCCGAGGTTGCCGCCAATCCGAATGCGGATAACTACGGGTAACAGGAATGCAGAAGAAACTTTGAATGAAGGAGAACAGGAACATGAAGATGAACGGTTCTGCAGATGTACTGCGGTTAAAGGGACAACTGCGGATTCAGATTCCCGGGGAGCCTTCTGCGCCGGTCCGGCACGTTCTTCGTATGCTGGCCCGGGATGTGGAAACAGTATTGGGCGACAGCCCTCAACTCGTCACAGGGACCAAGGAACGGTCGGACCTTCAGATTCGCTATGCCACAGCTCTGGATGAGAGAGTACAGCGTCCGGAATCCTATGCATTTTATTTTCACCCGGAGGATAGCAAGGGGCGGATGAGCATTGCCGGTTATGATGACCTTGGACTTGTCTATGGTATCCTGGAATTCAGTCGCAGGTTCTTGGGCATCGAGCCCTTCTGGTTCTGGGCAGACCAGCCGATTGCCCGGCGGGAAGAGATTGAGATTCCTTGCGAAGCTTATCACTCTCCGCCGCCCAAGGTGCGCTTCCGCGGCTGGTTCGTCAACGATGAGGTCTGTCTGATTGGCTGGAAGGAGCCGTATCCTCCTGGGCGTGAGGTGTGGGAACCGGTATTTGAAGCGCTGCTGCGCTGCGGAGGCAATATGGTCATTCCGGGCACGGATCTGCCGCGGCAAGGCATTCACTACGAGGTGGCCGCTGAGATGGGCTTGTGGTTAACGCATCATCATGCCGAGCCGCTCGGCGCGGAGATGTTCCTGCGGGCGTATCCCGGCAAACAAGCTAGCTACCAGGAGCATCCGGAGTTGTTCGAAGCGTTATGGGCAGAGGCAATTGAGCAGCAAAAAGATAAGAAGGTCGTCTGGGTACTTTCCTTCAGAGGACAAGGAGATCAGCCTTTCTGGGAACTGGACCCCTACTTCGACACGGCTGAGAAACGCGGCGCAATGATCGCGCAGGTGATCCGGAAACAGTACGACATGATCAGAAGCGCCGTCCAGAATCCGGTGTGCAGCGTAGCTTTGTACGGAGAAATTGCCGAACTGTATAAAGGCGGATATATTAAACTTCCTGATGATGTCATCAAGGTATGGGCGGATAACGGATATGGCAAAATGGTCTCGCGCAGGCACGGTAATCTGAACCAGCGCGTGTCTTCTCTCCCGGAAGCGCATGACCTGGGGCCACACGGGATTTATTATCACGTGACGTTTCATGATCTGCAGGCTTCCAACCATCTTACAATGTATCCGGGGCCTGCTGCCTTCCTGAAACAAGAGGTGGAAGCAGCGTTCGAGTCCGGTGCAGACGAGTATGTGCTGCTGAATTGCGGAAACATCAGGCCGCATGTTTATACGCTAGATATTATCCGGGAACTGTGGAGCTCTGGAAGCATCAATGTTAATGGGCATTTGCGGCAATTCGTTGGCTGTTATTATTCAGATCACCATGAGGATTTGGCAGCACTATATCGTAGTTATGCTGATGCGGCCATTGTGTACGGTACACATAACGACGACCTGGCTGGCGACGAATATTATCATCACCCGGCACGCAAAATCATCGGACACTGGCTGACTGGACAAGGCGAACAGCCGCTTTCGCAATTGGTGTGGGCGGTGGGGGAAGCGCCATTCTCAGAGCAGGTAAGCAGGTTCGAGGAAAAACTGGCATCCGGAGCCAAGACTTGGAGAACATGGCTTGACCACTGTGATGAAACCATCGGTAAGCTTGGTCCGGAAGACAAACAAAGAGCGCATGATCATTTGCGCTTTCACGGAGCTATCCATCTGTCAGGCTGTGAGGGCTTTTACTGGCTGTGCCGTTCTTACGATGCCTACCGCAAGGAACAGTATCCGCAGGCTTTTGTCCATGCTTCGGAATCGCTGTGGTCTTACCGGGAAGGGCTTGATGTGCTGCGCCAGTCCGAGCACGGCATATGGAAGGATTTCTACCGGGCGAACTGGCTGACCAATATGGAGAACACAATCTACAATGTGGATACTCTAAGGCGTTATCTCCGCATGCACGGCGACAGCCCGGATTTCTTCCTGTGGTATAAAGCTTATCTGATGCCGGAAACGGAGAAGTATATTTATCTCGAGAATACGCACCGTGAGCCGCTGTCAGATGATGATCTGGGCTTGCGTTTGAAGGATCATTTTGGGGAAGAAGGAAATGAATGAAGCGGCGGCTGAATGTTCAATTTTAATGTCAAGGAGCGAGCAGCATGAATAACGAAATCAATTGGCCCCGGCCCTGCCTCAACCCTCTGCCGCATCGGATAAGTAACACGGAAAAGTTCCTGGTAAGCCTTTGCGGGGGAGACTGGAAATTAAATTTATCCCCTGCGGAAGACTTTTTTGATCCAGCCGCAGACCTTTCCGGTTGGTCAAATACCTCTGTTCCTCTGCAAATTGATGCGGGTGAAGAGGAGTACGCATATGCACGCGAGTTATACATTCCTGCAGAATGGGAGCAGAACAGAATTTTTCTGCGTTTTGACGGAGCTAACTGTTATGCGCGTGTGTTCATCGACGGCAGTTTTGTTCGCGATCATTATGGAGGTTTTGTCACATGGGATTGTGACATTACCGATTACATCCTTCCCGGACAGGCACACCGTCTTGTAGTAGGGATTACCGATAAGTCATCTGAGGTGAATCCGTTTCATCGGGGAGGGCTGATCCGTGAAGTGACTCTCTACACCGTGCCTCAGACCTATCTTGCCCGTCTACATGCCGAGACTGTGTTTGACGGAAACTATTCAGATGCAACTCTTACCGTCTCAACTATAATTGCAGGAGGAAACGGAACAGTGGAGCTAATGCTGACTTCTCCAGACGGCGAGGAACTGCCGCTTCCGCCTCTTGCCGGGAACGCTGGAATTGACTTGTCCGGCACTTATCCCATCACAGGTCCACTGAAATGGGACAGTGAGCATCCTTATCTGTATACCCTTACAGCTTCGGTAATCACAGAAGAGGGTTGTGTTGAAGTAGTTGTCAAGAAAATAGGTTTCCGTCAGATTGAACGCAGAGGAAACGAAGTGTTTGTTAACGGGCAACTGCTTAAGCTTCGAGGTATCAATCGTCACGACATTCATCCTGTAACGGGCAGAGCACTTCCCCGAGTGCTGATGGAGGAAGATGTACGTCTGTTTAAGGAAGCCAATATTAACTTTATCCGTACAAGCCATTATCCGCCCAGTCCCTATTTTTTAGATTTGTGCGATCAATATGGCATGTATGTAGAAGATGAAATTGCGGTGTCTTTCCTGGGCTATGGCACTTGGTATAGCCAGAGTGACCCTGAGTTTATCTCTTGTTTTATGGGACAGTTTGCGGAAATGATTGAACGGGACCGCTCTCACCCCAGTGTAATCATCTGGTCACTGGCCAACGAGAGTTATTGGGGAGACAATCTGGCACTGATGAACGCATATGCCCACAAGGAAGACCCAGGTCGCTTAACTATCTTCAGTTATCCCCTTACGCAAATGGAAGATGACCTTCCGGTGGATATCTGGAGTGTGCATTATGATAGATGGGACAGAGATCTTGCCGATTTAACGGATTGCTTCCGCCGGAGTCACCGTGAGCCAGGCGACTGGCCGGTGCTTCACGATGAATCGACTCATATTCCTTGCTATAACCGAAGAGAGCTTCAGCGGGACCCGGGAGCCCGCGATTTCTGGGGGGAGACCATTTACCGGTTTTGGGACAGACTGTGGAAGACCGACGGGGCTTTGGGGTGTGCTATTTGGGCAGGGGTTGATGATATTTGGGTGAAGGACGAGAATTCATTCACTTTTCCCTGGGGAATTATTGACGGCTGGCGGCGAACAAAACCGGAATATTGGCATACCCGCAAAGGATATTCTCCGATTGTTCTGTTAGGTGAACCTGAGAGTCAGAACGGCCATATCGTCCAAATGGTTCAGAACCGGTTCAATCATACCTGTCTAAGTGAAATTCGCATCGGCTGGAAACTGGAAGGAGAGTATGGAGAAATCCAGGGACCGGCCATCTCCCCCCGGGGCGAAGGCTTGCTGGTTATCCCATCCCCTTTCCGGCCGGGGGCGAAGCTGGAACTGACCTTTACCGATCCTTTCGGATATCAGGTGGACGAAGCCATGTATTTGCTGGATGCGCAGCCGGTCCGGCTGCCTTGTCTAAGTGGGGGAGAACCCACCATTGAATGGAGAGAGAAGTTTGTGCGGATTAGCGGACTGAACTTCTCTTTGTCATTTTCGGTCGAGACCGGATTAATCACCGAAGGATACCATGGGAATACGCTGTTGCTCACCGGAGGACCATTCCTGACCTTGACTGGATTGGAACTTCGCCCGTGGAAGCTAGAATCTATGGATGTCTGTCCGGCTGAAGGCAATGCCAGGATTACATTGAATGGCTCTTATGGAGAAGTACAGGTATGCTTTGTAATATCTGTGGATGCATCCGGACTTATGGAAACCGTCTATAAGGTTAAGAATATGCCTTATGCAAGTCCCTGGGAAATTGCTATTGGCAGCGGTATTACGTCCCATTCCGGCGGGTATGACGAGGTTGGAGTCTCGTTTACTGTATCTGGGGATTTGAATACCTTGAGCTGGAGGAAAATGGGCTTGTGGAATGTTTATCCAGACTCGCACCTGGCCCGTCTGGAGGGGACTACGGCCAAGTTCAATCCAGAAGGGTTGAACCACATCGCCAGTCCTCCTGGCTGGGACTGGCGGATGGATGAGAAAGACACAGCTCTTTTCGGCAAATATGATATAGGCCGCCGGGGCACCCGCGATTTTGCAAGCATGAAGCCATCTATTGTCTATGCCACTATCGGGAATGACAGCTCGGCTTTTACCGCGCTTTCTGACGGGAGTGATTCTGTACGGATGGAGGTGGACTTCAAGCCGGAGCATATCATATCAGACCAGCATTCAGCTATCGTATACAAAGGCAGATGGTTCAGGCAGGACACCAGACACCGTAGTCTGGGAGGAACCGAGATGTGGTCCAAAACAGCGGGGGATAGCTGTGAATATACGTTTACGGGGACCGGAATTGCCTGGATTTCCAGTCTGGACCGGATTTGCGGCATAGCCAGAGTGTATATTGATGGCGAGCTCAAAGACGCCCAGATTGATTTAGGGGTTAGTCGCGCCGGTAAAAACGCCCGCGGCTACACAAAATATTACCGTCAATTGGTATACTCCATTCAGGACTTGCCTATGGGCAAGCACATCCTTCGCATTGAGGTGACAGGCGAAAAGGCAGCTGGCTCAAACAACAGTTACGTGAATATCGATCATTTTCTTGTGATGGATGGAAATGAGATCGGAGATACCCGGTTTGTGATCAACAGCGAGTTCAATTATCCGGAGCTCTCCTGGGGAGACTATACCAAACCTCCAATTGTCGTCTCGTCCGGATATAAACGCTGTATTTACACCAAACTTGGGCGATAATGCTGGGCTTATGAAGCGTATAGGACTTTTTTCGAATTTAAAAGAAGGCTGGAAGAAAGTAAGGAAGATCCATTCATAAGCGCATATTTTACCAATGAAGAATCTTTATGTGCGTCGAAGTCACTTGTTTGCGGTTGTTTTGATCTTAATCGAGGATATTTTTTGCCGGAAGTTGTACTTCCGGCATTTTGTATTTTTAACACATGAATTTAAGCAAGTGGTTCAGGCATTGAATCGTCAGAACACTGAGTTCAATTTCTGCGATATTCAACCAGCTGCCATGCTTAGGGGTGTAATGGATTTCCAACCGTTCTGCCAAGGCTAATGCGTGTTCAGGTGTAAAGGTTTCATACAAGGACAAGATCGTATGGGTATTCAAGTTGTCCACACCAGCCGAACCCGTTCGATCCATTCGCGTTCTTTCGGTCATATTCTTGACGACAAAGCCTATGGCTCCGAAGCGATTCGGAATTGGATTACAGCTAAGCAGGCATCCAACACCATCCCGCCTAAGCGAATAGTCCAAACCCATGGAACGTCGATTGGTATCGGTATAAAGAACGCCACTTAGTGGAGTGCTTTTTCAATAAAATTAAACACTTTCGCCATGTGGCTACTCGTTACGACAAGTTGGCCAAGTCATTCTAAATTGACTCAATGAAGAGTTTTCAGACACGACCTAGTACTCTAATTTCTCCCCATCTTCCGGAACTGAAAACTTTGCGTCAAATCCGTGCTCTCTTGCAAAGTCTTTTAACTCTTTACGTGTTAGATAAGCATGATTAACTGCCTCCATATGGGTTGCAAACAATTCAGCTTCTGGAAGAGTTTGATGTACTTTTAATACACCTTCTGCCCCCATAATTAACGGCCCACCAATTTCAAATTGATTGTTACCTGCGTTAATAATTACAACATCCGGCTGATATTTTTGTAGATTTTTCTCCACTTCGTCATACCAAACGGTATCACCTAATAAATAAACAGTCTTCTCACTTTCATGCTTAAAGACAACACCGCAAGCAGGACCTGATATTGCTAGCATCTCGTCAACACTTGCGTGTTTTCCATTGGTATGAGTTAAAGAAATTCCCTCAAAATGTGTCTTATCACCTATTACATAAACATTCTTAAACCCTTGCTCACGAAGTGTAGTTGCATCATCTTCATTTTGCGAAAATAAAGGAATTTGTTTATGTATTTGTTCACTTGCCGCAGGATCCCAGTGATCTGGATGCAAATGCGTTACAATCAATGCATCCACGCCTTCTAGAATTTCATTAACTGACATTGGCAATTCAGTTAGAGGATTACTCTCCAAATTTCCAGACATAGGCATCGGTGCATGTGGTGGTGCAAATGGAGGAATTTCACCTTTTTTAGAGAGCATAGGATCTATTAAAAAGATTTTTTTACCATACTTTATTTTTAACGTTGCATTCCTGATTTGTGTAATATACATCGAAAATCCTCCTTTAAATTTATCAAGTTATTTGAGCTCTGTAACTTCCCAATTTGAATCAAAGTACCACTTGCTCATTCTTAATAACCTAATCGGTTTATATTATAATTTTATCGTGTAATAAAAAATCATTACATTATTAAAAAAGGAAAACAGCCAAATTACTTTAATATCTAAAGAATGTAGGAACGATATAATTGATTCATGCAAGATAATTCTTCATATATTTTCCAGTAACACTGGATGTTGTTCTGCAAATTTGTTCTACAGAACCATTTGCCATTAATTGACCTCCATAGCGTCCCCCATTTGGCCCCATATCAACAATGTAGTCAGCATTAGCGATCACATCTAAGTCATGCTCAATTACAATTACTGTTGCTTTACTTTGCACCAATTTATCTAATACACCCACTAATGTAGCAACATCTCGAGGATGCAATCCAATACTTGGTTCATCAAAGATAAATAAGTAGTTTGCTTGTTTTTTCTCTAAATAGTAAGTCAGCTTTAATCGTTGTGCTTCTCCACCAGAAAGTGCTGGCGTGCTTTCGCCTAGATGTAGATAACCAAGACCTAATTCATTTAAAACTTTCAATGTTTTAGAGATACTGGATTGATTTTCAAAGAAAGATTGTGCTTCTGCAACCGTCAATTCCAGTACTTCCGCAATATTCTTTCCTTGCAAAGTAACATCTAATATTTCATCTTTATATCGTTTGCCCTGACATTGTGGACAGACTTCAACAATATCTGGTAAGTACTGAATATCTAGATTTACACTTCCTGTACCCTCACAATAAGTACAAGCTCCTGAATTGTTATTATAGGAAAAATCAGTTGCCTTGAATGCATGTGTCTGATCCGCTTCCGTTTCAAAGAGTTTGCGCAGCTTGTCCATAATTTTAGAGTAAGTGGATACTGTAGAACGAATATTTTTCCCAATTGGATTTGAGTCAATTTCTACGACTTGCTTGATCTTTCCTTCGCCTGTTAACGCAACATGGTCGGGAAGTTTTTCCTTTGCCAATCTGGCTTTCATAGCGGGGACGAGACTGTCTAATACTAATGTGGTCTTGCCTGATCCTGAAATCCCTGTCACAACATTGAGACCGTTCAATACAAACTCCGCACGAACCTCATGAATATTGTTTTTACCTTTAACTGTAACTATCATCTTATCCAGCTGGTTAGCATCTTGAATGTTACGAACAACAAGCTCTGCTGATTTATTTAAGTAAGCAGCAATAACCGACTGATCATTAGTAGATAGTTCACTTGGAGTTCCTGCACCTATAACTTCTCCACCATCTTCACCAGATAAAGGCCCTATTTCAATCAAATAGTCCGCTGCTTCTAAGATGGCCACATCATGATCAACGACGAGAACCGAATTACCTTGTCTAATAATCTGCCGAATAATCTGTATTAAAGCTTGCACATTTTCTGCATGGAGACCAACACTTGGTTCGTCCAAAACATATAAAATCCCTGTCATTTGATTGCGAATCGTACGAGCTAGTTGAATTCTCTGCAATTCTCCTGTTGAGAGGCCGTTCCCTGCTCTATCTAAAGTTAAATAATCCAGACCTAGCGCGACAATTGGTTCTATAAGTTCTCTCAACTCTTTTGAAAGTTGTTCAGCCATATTTTTCATTTCGGCAGGTACCCAGCTAACTAATTTATCTGAAAACTCTTCTAGCTGTAATAAATCATAATGGCTGACTTCTGCAATATTTTTGCCCATAATAAGCGTCGAAAATAGTTCGGGATTATAGCGAGTTCCATGACATCTGGAACAACACCCTACATCATAAAACCGATTTAATCGCTTGATGGTATTTTCATTTTTGGCAGTATTAAAGCTGTTTTCTACTGCTACAAAAGCGTTTTCGTACTTGGCATTAAGTTCAAAAGATTTCCCAGTTGAAGTTGGAACCACAATGACTCGTTTTACTTCTGGTCCATGAAGAACAATTTCTTTCTCTTTATCCGTTAGTTCTTTAAAGGGAAGATCTAAGCGAACACCTTGCTGTTCCGCTAGTAAATGCATATGCGTTCTGCCCGGTAAACGCCAGGATGCCACGGCACCTTCTTTAATAGTTAAATCAGGATTTGGAATAATCTTTTTTAACTGAATTTCTCTTGCTTCTCCTGTTCCTTGACAAGTTGAACAAGCTCCATCTGAATTGAATGCAAAGCTTTCCGCACCATAGACCATGAAAGGGACTTCGCACGTAGGGCAGTTAATAATCCCCATTCTTTCATCTGTCCCCATGAAATCCATGACTTCTGCTACTCGCAGTGTCGGCTCAAGACGATGTCCATTTGGACAAACATGAGAACCTAAACGTGAAAAAATCAACCGTAAAATGTTCAAGGTTTCGGTCAGCGTTCCCACTGTTGAGCGAATGCCGGGTGTGTCTGGTCGTTGGCGTAAGGCAATCGTTGAAGGGAGATTCTTAATTGCTTTCACATCTGAACGTCCCACCTGTTTAATACGACGCCGTGTGTATGTGGACAAGGCATTTAAGTATCGTCTTGTTCCTTCAGCATAGATCGTGTCCATCGCTAAAGACGATTTGCCTGATCCTGATACCCCAGTAATCGCAACTAAACGATTCAAAGGAATATCAATATTAATATTTTTCAAGTTATTCGCATTGGCTCCCTGTACATTGATATGCGTTGGAATATAGTTCATTTCATCCTGCATTGTTATAACCTCTTATCCGCTTTTTTATTGTCAATTATAGTCTATAGCATCTAATTCGTTGTTTAATCGGTTTAAATTAGCTCAGAGATAATGTGTAGGACTTTGTAATTCGCATATTCGTTTAATAGTTCCAAAAAGTTATTCAGCTCTTCATTAGAAGGAAATCCACCTTGGATCATATAATTCATTTGTCCAGAAATTCTATAATGGTGGAGAATAAATTGTTGTTTGGATTGAATAAACTCTAAATATCTTTTATGACTAAGATGCGTCATTTCAGTCTCGATAAACACCTGATGGGTATACCCAAGCTTAGACGGATCAACTTCAATTGTATATTTTTTTATAACGTTTTTATCCTCCAGTTGTTTTATTCTTGCAGAAACCGATGGTGGTGTCATATGAATCAATTGGGCTAACTTATTTTCGCGAATTCTGGAATTTTTTTTTAGCTGTTTTAATATCTCAATATCGGTATTGTCCATTAAGTTATACACTCCTTATTATTTAAAAGAAAAGATGGGATATACCTAATTTTTTAAATTACTATATACAAATTTACGAGTAAAGTATACACATACCATGTTAGCAGATGGTAAACTATAATTTTTATAATTAAAGGAGATTATGACATGGACAAACCACAATTTAATCGCGTTGCCTGGTTCGAAATTGGAGCAAACCAACCTGAAGAGGTAAAAGATTTTTACAGCAAGATGTTTGGTTGGAAGTTTAAAGCAAACAATGATCTGCCTGGTGTGAATTATGATGCAGTGCTTCAAGGAGATGGGGAAATGCCAACAGGCGGTATTCTGCACACTGCAAACAAGCTTGAAGAATACTCAACATTTTATGTGATAGTAGAAGATGTTGTGGCAATGATTGAAAAAGCCAAGACAAATGGTGGGAAAGTTATCTGGGGACCGGTTACGGATGCGTCCAATGTTACATTTGCACGATTAAGTGACAATACTGGACACCAATTTGGGATTTTCTCGATGTAACTGAATGTCGTTCAAAAATTTTGATAAATATAATCCGGAACATTCTCCTCCTCTGAAGTGAAAAAGCCAGTGGACGTTTACTGCGAGTAAAAATCCGCTGGCTTTCAGTGTTTTTTTGCATAAAAAGGCTACCTTTATCGAAAATTAAGTCACCTCAAGAGATTAGCAACTCAATTTTCGCAGCTTAAATTCGGCAGATAAGCCTTGATATAAATGGGCAGGCCCTCAATCAATTGCTAGAGTTGTGTTTGAATAAAATTGTGATTTGCTTATTTGTTTTTTTAGTCACATCTTCTTGCAGGCCTTAGTAAGAACGATTCATCCTCAAACTTGATTTTTTCATTTTCTACCTGCTTTTTGAGCAGAGCAAACGTATGGCATTCTAAGATAATATGCTTGGGCTTCTTCATCAGCCTTAGTAAGCGTCTAAGTAGCCTTCGTATAAATGAATTTTATCAGTTTGAGCATAGCACTGATTACAAGCACACTCATCGAAACGCCAAACTCTCGCTTTAACCATTCCGCGACAAGATCCAAGTATTCAGTTCGATGACTCGACTCGTCAACAAACGAATTTTCCAGCGAGCGTACCCCTTTGGAGGCTCGGAACAAGCTAGCGCAATAATTCGGGCTTCCACCTCACCGGTGATCGATGAAGGACGTGCCGGTTCATCGCGTACTTGAATTAATTGTTTCACTCTGACATCAGCAATGGTGTAGTTGACTTCAATTTTGACAATGCCGAAGCTGCGAAGTTTTTGTAAATTCTGAGACACTGTAGATCGGATGTTAATGAATAATGATTAGCTAAGAAAATAACATTTAAAGATTTTACCTACAGTTAATTTTAAAGGATATAACTTAAGTCCCCATTGTGGCTGTGAAAAATGAATCTGCAGTGCTCGAGAAGAATGGAAATGAATTATTTTTTAAATTCGCGGGGATTAATCATTTGCATTGGCATAAGATTTATGGTGACGACGGCCAAGATCTTACTCTCCAAGCGATTGAAAAACTGTATGGTCCTGATGCGAAAACAGAGAAAATCGTTGAAAATATTAAAAACATGCGATTCCTGCATGAACAGCTTGTCCAATTAGACATGCTACCATGCCCATATCATCGGTACTATTACATGACAGATGCGATGATCCAAGAGGAACTTGAAGAAGCAGAGGGAGAAGGGACTCGTGGACAAGTAGTGAAGCGCCTAGAGGAGCGTTTATTTGAACTTTACAAAGATCCAAATTTGGATCATAAGCCAGAAGAACTTGCGAAATGAGGAGGGGCCTACTATAGTGATGCTTCCTGTGAGATCATTAACTCCATTCATAACAACAAAGGAACTCAGATGGTTGTAAGTACACGCAATAAGGGAACGATCAGTGAACGCGGTTTATTACAATTAATGAAGTCCATGGAGGAATTAACGATTGAAGCCGCTGTTACGGGGAACTACGCAACGGCTCTGCAAGCATTTACGTCTAATCCACTGGTTCAAAGCGGTGACTCGGCTAAAGCGTTGTTGGATGAATTACTTGAGGCTCATAAACAGTATTACCGCAGTTTCACCGGAAAGAAGATAGTATTCTAAAAAGTACCAATTCGTTTTAAAATTTTGTCTACTTAAAAAGGACTTCAGAGACCAATTATATGGCCTTGAAGTCCTTTAGTTATGAAAAAAAGTATAGAATAAATTGTTCTTCGTCGGTTCTAAGAAGTCAGCTTAATGAATTTGAAAATGTTCTTGCCACTCATTTAAGCCCTCTTCCATCCGAAAAGCTGTAAATCCTTCAGATTGTAGTTTTTGAGTGGCCAGAGCTGAGTAGACACACAGCGGACCTCTGCAATATGCGATGACTTCTGTATTTTTCGGTATATCTCTTATAAATATCTCTAACTCTCCCATTGGTATCGAAATTGCTCCAGCAATATGATCCATTTCATACTCTTCTTTAGGACGTAAATCTACCAAAATTATTGAATCATTATTAAGCTTCTCCCTAACCTCATCCATTGTAAGCGTATGAACATCATCAAGATTGTTTAAGAAATCATCTTTCAGTCTGCTAATGTCAGGGAGCTGTTTTTCACTGATCCGCCATAAAGAGGAAAGAAATTCGATGATTTCTGAATCGGCCAAAGAATAAATCGCGTATGTTCCTTTTTTCGAGAATTTAACCAGTTTTGCATCGAGCAGAACTTGAAGATGGCGGGATACATTCGCAATATTCATGTCTGTACAAGTAGCTATTTTTTCTACGGTTCTGGAACCATTGGATAGTACATTCAAGATCTCAAGGCGCTTATCACTGGATAAACATTTTCCGATTCTAGCAAATTGCTTATATAGATCTTCCTTGAAAATTTTAGCAGAGTTCAGCTCTTCCTCCATTATTATCAACCTCTTTTCGTATTAACTTACCTAATTGAGTTTATGGTAATTCAATTGATTATTAGAATTTTAACATAAACCTCCCGAGTAGAGTCAAGTCAAAAGAATGTAATTTGAAGAACAAAGCATATGCATTAAAGGTGCCAATCCGTTGTCATCATTCGGGGATACCAAGCAACTGCTCTGTCGGCTTATTTATGTGTTGACGGAGAGGGATTCCGATGCTATAGTTCAATCAATCAATTGAATAGTAAATAATATTATTCTTAAGTACTGTGAAAACTAATAAATTGAGAGGGATAGTATATATATATCTGTAATAGTAGGAACAGCTGACCGCAGCAATCTATCTGGCCCGTGCTAATATGAATCCACTCATCATTGAAGGACTTGAACCCGGAGGACAGCTTACAACAAGAACCGAAATTGAAAATTATCCTGGATTCCCAAATGGCATAATGGGCCCTGAATTAATGGATAATATGCGTAAACAAGCAGAGCGTTTTGGGGCTACATTTATTAATGGTTGGGTAAAGAAGATCGATTTGGATAAACGACCATTTAGACTGGAAGTCGATGGAAAAGGCAAGATCATTACTGAAACTCTGATCATTTCAACCGGTGCTAGCGCTAAATATTTAGGAATACCAGGCGAAACAGAAAATGTAGGCCGGGGAGTTAGTACTTGTGCCACTTGTGATGGATTTTTCTTTAGAAATAAGGAACTCATCGTAGTGGGTGGAGGCGATACAGCTTTGGAAGAGGCAAACTTTCTAACACGATTTGCTTCCAAAATTACTGTGGTTCATCGTCGAGAAGAACTGAGAGCTTCAAAAATCATGCAAGGTCGCGCTCGTTCAAATCCTAAAATTGAGTGGCTTTGAGCAAGACCCCTCTTGAGGTGGTTGTGGGAGAGCGTGGAGTGACAGGGTTGAAAGTCCGGAACAATGCTTACGGTGAAGAGGAGATCCTAGATGCAGGTGGTGTATTCGTAGCCATCGGCCATCATCCAGATACTGGATTTATAAATGGTCAAATTGATACGGATGAGAACGGCTATATCATTACAGTACCCGGTACATCAATAACAAATATTCCAGGTGAGCTTGCTTCCACAGGATGCTCGCTATCGTCAAGCTATTACTGTAGCAGGAACCGGAGCCATGGCAGCCATGGATAGCGAGAAGTTTATTGATTCTTTGGAAAATAATTAAAATGTCCTAACCGATAGAAAGTTTGGAAATATGGGAAAGTTAATGGAATGGTAAACCAATACATTTATAAAAAGGAGATATTAAAATGAATAAAGTTTCCTCTAAATCAGATTTTGATACAGCTATCCGTTCACCCAAAATCACAGTTGCTGTATTTAAAGCAGACTGGTGTCCCGACTGCAAATTCATTGATCCGTTCATGCCTGAAGTTGAAGAGAAATTTGCGAATGATCTGGATCTCATTGAGGTGGATGTAGATAATGTTGGCACTGTGAGTGAAGAACAAAATATTAAGGGTATTCCAAGCTTTGTAGCCTATGCCGATGGTAAAGAGCTTACTCGATATGTCAACAAGCTCCGTAAATCACGCGAAGAGATTGAACATTTTCTGCAGAGTGCTGTTGAGGTATATAACAAACTTTCATAAGGAACGGTACGACACCAACTTAGAAGGTCTTATTAAAGAGTACGATCATTAACTACATGGATAAACGTACAAATGGAAAAGAAACAAGAGGTTGGAGTCAAGGAGTTGCCTCTTTATATAAGAATTACTTCCGTTTACAAGTGAGGCACTGAGCATATTATATTAACTAAAAATTTCTAATGAATAGAGGGGTTTATATGAATCATCAGGACAGTTTATTTAAAAAATCGAGTTTTAAACGTATTGGAGAATTCAACTCACTTTCTCCAGAAATATTTAAGGCGTTTGTATCCTTTGAAAAGTTAGCATTGGCCGAAGGTAAGCTTACAGCTAAATTTAAGGAACTGATTGCAATTGCTATAGCCCACACCACGGGATGCCCTTATTGTATTGAGGCTCATGTCAAACAAGCTAAGAAAAATGGTGTTTCGAAAGAGGAAATGGCAGAATCGATTATGGTTGCAACCGCCCTCAAAGCTGGTTCGGCGATGGCCCATGGCGTTAATGCATTAAATGCATATGATGAAACCGAAGACGACGAGCTGTACAGTGCCTCTTATATCAATCGGCTGGGGGAGTTTACCCAATTAAGCGGTGATGCTTTTAAAGCCTTTGGTTCTTTTGATCAGAAGGCGTTGAAAGCCGGTATACTCAGTAGCAAGGAAAAGGAATTGATTGCGGTTGCGGTTGCACATACTACTGGGTGTCCGTATTGCATTGATATTCATACGAAAGCAGCCAAAAAATCCGCAGCAACCAAAGAAGAGCTGGCAGAGTCGATTATGGTAGCCACTGCTTTAAAAGCTGGTTCTGCTCTTGCTCATGGAGTGAATGCACTGGTTGCATATGACGAATAACAAATACTGAAAAGGGGTAGACATATGAAAATTGAAATATGGTCTGACATTGCATGTCCATTCTGCTATATTGGTAAACAAAATCTGGAGCGAGCCTTAGAAGGATTATCATATAAAGATGAAATAAGTATTGAATACAAAAGCTTTGAGCTTGATCCGGGAGCTTCTTCATATGATGGGACAAGTTTTGTGGAAAAATTAACCTCTAAGTTTGGCGGAAGAGAACAAGCGAAAGAATTTCTTAGCCACTTAACTCAACAAGCCAAGAACGTGGGATTATCCTTTCAATTAGATAGCCTAAAACCCACAAATACACTGGATGCTCATCGTTTATTAAAATGGGCAAAAACGAATGATAAAGAAAAAGCATTGAATGAAAAATTGCTTATTGCTCATTTTACTGAATCAAGGGATGTAGGAGATCATGATACACTGGCCGATATTGCAGAAGCGGTTGGATTAAGCAGAAAAGAAGCTCTTGAAGTATTGAAAACTAAGGATCTCTATACAGATCAAGTACGAAATGATCAAGATGAAGCTCGTCGCGTTGGCATTAGCGGGGTACCGTTCTTTATATTCAACCAAAAATATGCAGTTTCAGGGGCACAGCCGATAGGATCTTTTTCTCAAGTGTTGGAGAAAGTCTGGGAAGAAGAGCATCCGGCGGCTAAGTTTGAAATTCTTTCTGATGAAACCTCTAGTGCAGGACTATGTACTGATGAAGGTTGCGCGATCCCGCCTAAAAAGTCATAAAGGACATGCGCGTATTCACTTAAGATCGGTCTATGAATTTGTAAAATAGAGGAGTCCTAAACATGGGTAAAATGAACGGGTAGATGTAAATATGCTCGGAAGCTTGGCAGAAAAATATAAGAAAAACCCTGAGGAGGCGATTACAAGTTTTGCTTCTACAGTTAAATGGAAAGATGGGTTTTACTCGGAGGCCGAGGTTGGAGACTATAAGCCGGTATCCGTTGATGAACCAGAGTGGCTATCCGGAACTGGAAAAGGGCCTAATCCGGTTGAGCTTTTGTTAAGTGCACTTGGCGCTTGTGTAGGTGTTGGATTCATTGCAACAGCTAGTGGTATGGTTATTAAAGTATATTCGGTAGAAGTTGATGTTACTGGCGAAATAGATCTGAACGTTTTCTTAGGCTTAAGAGAAGGGGATTCAGGTTTGATGAAATAAACGTTCGTTTTAATGTGGACAGTAACGCAAATGAAACACAGGTAAATGAGTTGGTGGCACAAGCCATGAAACTATCACCGGTGAGAAACACAATTGAAAGAAACGTTAAAGTGAATTCGACGTATACAATTATCCATTAATACCAGGAATACTTGATTGTTTTGCTAGAAGCGTAGACATTATGCGAGGAACACATAGCATAATGTCTACTTTCTTTAGAATTAGGGGCCCGTCCCCTAGTCGGCTATATTGATAGCTGAATATTGCGAGATGGGTAACCCACAGACGGTTTCCATCGATAAGGTAGGTGACTCCTTTTGGCAAACGCCCTACCTAGATCCACAAAAGTGTGCTGGTCTCACTCCTGAAATGTCATTCATTTAAGCTTCTTGAAAAGAATAATTATACTTACTTAGCTAACTATTGACTTTGGACTAAAAGATTGTTACTATTTTCACGAGAGTAAGTTATTTTTTTCACAAAATAAAAGGAGGTTATATTATGTTAACTACGTTTAAAGCTACTGCCACAAAATTGCCAGGAGGTTTGCAGGTTGAGGCTCAATCCAGAGGTTTTAAAATCTTGATCGATGAACCTGAAGATTTAGGTGGAACAGATAAAGGGATGAATCCGGTTGAAGCGCTTCTGTGTGCGCTGGGAGCATGTCAGTCCATCGTTGCTGCTGCTTTTGCGGATGGGTATGGATTCTCGTATGAAGAGTTGTACGTTGAGCTTGAAGGGGATCTGGACCCAGATGGGTTCATGGGGCTGGCGGATGTGAGAAGCGGTTTCCAGGAAATTCGTTTTGTGATGCACTTCAAAACGACAGAAAGCCAAGAAAAAGCAGAAGCTTTTGCGGCATTCATTGAGAAGACCTGCCCGGTTGGAGACTGCTTGGCGAATGGGGTTAAATTGGTACAATCAGGTGTAGTGAGACACTAAACTATTCGCTAAAAGCGGTGCGGCTTTGCGCTTTTTAGTAGTGAAGGAGCATGAATATCTTGGATATTAAAATGTCTATGATTGCTGGGGGAAAAAAGGGAAAAGCAGGAACAATCAATGTGCAGCTTGGGGAGAAGGTTTCTATCGGAGACATACTCGTCGAGGTTGAGACGGGTAAAGGCAATCGAGAAATTACAGCACCCGCAGCGGGGTCCATCAACGAGATTCTTTTTGAAGAAGGTGGAGAAATTTCCTCCAACCAAGTTTTGTTTACATTGGAAACTGCTGATGAAGACACCGGTGTATCATCTGAACCGCAGCCTGCGGGTATGGATCAGCCGGCCATAGCTAAGAAAGTTGAACTATTGATTATTGGAGCAGGACCAGGTGGGTATGTGGCCGCCATTTATGCCGCCAAAAAAGGGATTAAAGTTACATTAGTTGAAAAAGAAGAACTGGGCGGTACATGTTTAAATGTAGGTTGTATTCCAACCAAATCACTGGTTAAGTCTTCTGAAGTTTGTCACTATGTTAAACAATCGTCTTTATTTGGTATCCACACAGGAACGGACCTTCAGGTCGATATGAAGCAGATTATTCGTCGTAAAGATGAAATCAAGGATAAATTAATTTCCGGGATTGACTACTTGATGGAGAAGAATAATATAGAAGTTATCCGCGGGCAAGCTTCTTTCATATCTGCACATGAAGTGAGTGTAAAAGGACAGAACCACTACCATATTTCAGCGAACGACATCATCGTAGCTACAGGCTCCAAAATTTCCAAGGTGAATATTCCTGGCATTGATCTTCCTTTTGTGATGAACAGCACTGATGCGCTTGCATGCACTGAGCTGCCGAAGAGCATCACGATTATCGGCGGGGGCGTCATTGGTATGGAGTTTGCCTTCATCTATCGTTATCTGGGTGTTGAAGTCCATGTAGTCGAATTTATGAGCCGACTGTTGACCATGATCGATAGCGACATTTCTGAAGAAATTAAACATTCGGCGGAGCAAGCAGGAATTCATATCCATACGAACTCGAAGGTAGTCAAAATCCAGCGTGCTGAAGAAGGACAAGCGATTGTAAATTATGAGGATTCCCAAGGTGAGCATCTGCTTGTTAGTGAAAAAGTGCTGGTGGCTATTGGACGGGAGCCTAACTTGGATGGTTTGGAAGTTGAACGAGCTGGAATTCAGCTCAATGAACGTGGACGAGGCATTACCGTGAACGAAAACATGCGTACAAACGTCGATCATATCTATGCGATAGGCGATGTTACAAATATAATGCAGCTTGCCCATGTCGCTTCACATCAAGGTACTACAGCTATTGATGGGATAATAGGCGAATCGGGAGGCATGCACTATACGGCAATCCCGAACGTGATTTTCACTTCACCTGAAATAGCCAGTGTAGGTCTATTAGAGGATGAATGTAAGCAGCAAGGGATGGATTACAGCGTGAGCAAGGTTTCCTTTGCCAGCAATGGTAAGGCGTTAACAATGAATGAACCTGAAGGTTTTATTAAATTGATTAAGGATAATCGCTCAGAAAGAATAGTTGGAGGGGCGATTATTGGTCCCGATGCGTCATCCCTGATCAGTACCTTAACGCTTGCGATTGCCAATGAGCTGACGGAGAAACAAATCATGCACACCGTTTTTGCTCACCCGACTACAGGAGAAGTGATTCATGAAGCTGCTTTCGGCTTTAGCATTGGGGCACTTCATCAAGCATAAAACAGGCTGATGTAGCCATACCATTTCACAAAAAGTGAAATGTTTGCTATCATATTATGAATAGAGGAGAAATACACGGAGATAAAACTGTTGGGATTGGTTGGTGTGTCTATTGTTTAATTTAGAGGATTGCCTTGCTTTTGTCACAAACCGTAGTGGGAAAATCTTTGCAGAAGCATTGGAGAAAGAGTTTCGTCCCTACCACATCACCAGGAGCCAATGGATCGCTATGTATTACATCTATATTCAAGAATCCATTACCCAGCGAGAATTAGCAGAAGAAATGTCGATTAAAGAACCGAGCGTGGTCCGTTTGCTTCAAAAACTGGAATACGATGGGCTTATATATCGCTCTGCTACGAATTCAGATAAACGAGTCAAGCAGTTAGAATTATCTGATAAGGGTGTAAAGGTATGTCTCGACTTAATGCCAATTGCCGAAAAGTTCAAAAACGATACAATCGCAGGTATTTCCAAGGACGATCTTGAGACATTCAAACATGTGTTGAGTATTATGGTTGAGAATACAAAATAGTGAAAATCTTTTGACTTTATTTTAAAAATAAAGTTAAAATAAATTCTCGTAAGTCAGAGGTAACGAAAAAGACATCAGTTTAGGTGATCAAACGTTACTCTTGAATGGATCTTTATAGAACAAAACAAAAAAAAGACTCTTTCGTTTTTGAAGACGAAAGAGTCTTTTTTTATTCGTTGCGCGCCTAGCCAAGCTAGGCACAGCTAACCGGTGAAACTCCGGTCGAGGTAAGAGCCAAGTCGCCTCGTAGCTAACAGGCAACTGGTGGAGAGATTCTAAGGTTGAAGCCCTGTTACAAAGTAGCCCTGAGAGGGGAACTAGCAAAGCAGCAGGCCGTAACATGAAGTGAATTCTTTTTGAAAAATAAGTTTTAGACTGTCGCTGTTATTAAACTAATGTTTCCCGTTAACATACAAATAGTCCCAATGGTCAATTAGGTTAGGCAGTTTCGTTAGATTGTAGTCTTTATTCCAGGCTAACATGTTGTGGATGCCTTCGAGTGTCTCGCGATTCTTGTTTGGGGCGTTACCGGCAATACGCTCTTCATATTGCTTCCAGATTCGTTCCTCCTGAACGGACAACGGCGTTATCAGTACGACGATTTTATCTGCAGCGGCAAAACTTGGCTCTACCCACGACCTGTATACGCCTTCTGCGATCCACGAATCGAGACCGATAATTTCTCTGAGCCGGCGGTCGCGCTCATCTTCCGGTGCCTTTACGCCATATTCATTCGATTGTGGATCCCAAAAATTTATCATCTAAATCATAATCCGGAGTTTATGGCTCAATAACGTTGCGATATAGGATTTTTCGCTTCCAGCGCCGCCAATGATATGGATTCGGATTCAGACACCTCTTTCTTCTAAAAAGTTTTGTATATAATTACCTTTTATGAGAATAATTTATCTAAATGTTCAAACTATCCTGCTTGTTAGCTTAGAAAGCCTGCTAGTCTAATACTATGTTTTCTCTGAACAATCGGGCGAAGGCCATGGAACTGTCTGCCGGGCGAGAAGCTGTAAAGAAAGTATGGGAAATAATCGGGCACAAGGACCACTTTGCGATAGAAAATACTCATTCGCAATCAAGCTGATGCCTGATCACTAACTATCTTTGATGTTTTGTCTTTCTTTTTCGTATCAATATGGTGATGAGCAGTATAGCAGGGAGGGCAACTCAGAAAATAGGAAATATCCTAACTTTTGCATAATGATGACCTTCCCACATAAATTTTGTATACGTCGGTGATAAAAAAGAGAGGACAAGAACACTTAGAGCCAAAGGGATTAGCCATATTTTATATCTAATTGTAGTGAGTCTTTGCATCCCGATGGTAGCCTATAAAAAAGATGCACATGGTTCACATCTAAACCAATAAACAAAATAAGTGTAAAGAACGCATCGGCCCGCTCGAAAATTTGGGCTGCATATATCATTTGAACAACGGTAAGCAACGGATAGGTGGTGAGACCAGCAACTTCAGGATTCAAGACAAGGATTACCGTCTGATTCAGTAGGGTCAACATTAGTGATACAACGATGTAAGTGGAGATGCTACTTTTACCAAGCTTCTTACCTTTTGGTGCATATTTAAAGAACACAGAAAAAGGACGACTTGTCCAAATGGAAAAAAACAATTTTCGGAATTGCAGAGTCCCAAACTGGCTTAAGATCATTCTTCAGTTTAGGGAACATAAATTCAGGGTGAAACAGTCCTGTCATAGGAATGGAAACCAATATTAATGCATAATCGAACGTTAGTAGATATATATAAATGACGCAAAGACGAAAAAACACTTTAGGTTCATAGCTAGAGACAAATGTGATTACACCTATCGAAAACAGTGAAAATCATAACCATGGGGGTTTGATTGAGTAGCGTCATCCTACACAGCTTACCGATATCGCGCAAATTGCGGGAATATTCATACGTGAAGTAACCGACAAAGGAGAAGGCTACAATCCAACTTGGTATTTTTCCCAAATAATGCAGGCACATCTTAAACAAGTGCCATTTTGGACTTAAGCCATAAATCGAAAGATAGAAACGTATGTATATGCGGAAACACTTCTAGGTGTTGACTTTTGATAAACGTTAGTTCATACCTGCTCAACCGGCCTGACTTATGGAAGTCCTTCGGCATTACAGTATCCACGACAGTTATCGGAACCGTTCTAAGTCTGTTGATTACCGCCATGATGGCTTATCCGCTGACCAAAAAGGAGTTCACACTGGGCAAAGTCCTCATGATCGCTGCTGTAGTTACGATGGTCTTCAAGGCACCGCTCATTCCGTACTTCTTGACGGTTAAGAATATCGGCCTGTACGACAATCCGCTGGTACTGGTTATACCACATGTGCTTACGGCGCAAGCCAATGAATTTAAGGAAAAGGAACTTACTGCCTGAAAGCCGCGATGGAGTAAAGCTACAACCGCATCGGGCTTCCGGGAAAAGGCCTCCATCCGGCGTTTGTAGCCGTGACTTCGTTTGGATAGATTCGAGGTCATTTCACACAACCGATTGGTGATTTTGGCAGAAGAGAGCATGACAAAATCAAGTGGAGCAAAGCTAAACCCGTCCGACCAGCCTAGGGTTAGCATGGTGTAGCCTTTGATAAATTCGCCCGTGGAATGGTCGAAAACTCGTGCCAACAACTCTGCTTTTTTTGCTCCGGTTCCGGCTCAAAACGGAATCGTCGATAATGAACACACGTACCCGGTGCGATGAAATGAGCGATTCGAAATGGCGCACGATGCGAAGACTTAAGGCCTGCAAAAAGCGCCGCCAAGCAAAAGAGGCTTGATTTAAAAACCGGTAGATAACATCTTTACCGGGAAGATCTGCAGCGCGGTCACTTTCCAGAAGGCGAAACCAGTTCTTCCCTTCGAAGACCAAAGAGAACACGATTTGAAAAATCGCTAGGCTCGAAAGACCGAACGATTTGGAAATACTTGCTTGTCGCAAGGTTTTTCCGTTATGAAGGGTCGCAAAAAGTTTGAAAAAGCGAGACTGTTCAGACAGGGAATGTTGTTGTAACATAGGGTTACGCACCTTTCTTGTTGGCATGGTTGCTCGACACTTCCATGATACCAAACAAGTGAGGTGTTTTTTCAATACGAGTGAATCTACTGAATTCTTCTCAAGGGTTTAGGCCATTTTTCTAGGTGCGAAAGTTGAGTAAATAATATTTTCAATGTCATAAATGAAAATAGCGATTTATGTAAAATTCTCTTTTCTGAAAACGCTGATAAACTATTTGTAAAAAAAAATTGCTGGAATAGGCCGTGAATCAAGCCTTCCAAATTGGAGAGAACAATATCCAAAAGCTACCAATAAACAGCTTCAGTTCACTTATGAGTACATTGTAAATGGAAGTATAGCAATCATAGAACAGTGGCTAATTTCCGAAATGCACGAAGATCATTTATACGTTGCCAACTTTATTAGAACTATCTGTAATACTGCATTAGTAATGTTGGAATGAGGGAAATCGCTTATTTATTCTAATAAAGGTAAAGTAACAACTGTATGTGTACCTGCAGAATTGCTGAATAAACGAATACCATACTGGTAGCCAGCCTTCAATTGAATCCGTTCATGAACATTGCGTAATCCGTAGCCGTATAATTGCTGGTCGAACAGGCCTTCCCCGTACTTGTTGTACATCTCTTTTCCATTATCTTCAATGAAAATTAGAAAATGCCTTGCTTCGGTTTGACTGCGGATAGTTATACTTCCTTTGTCTCTACGCAGGGTATTGATTCCATGTTCAATGGCATTTTCGACAAGCGGCTGGAAGATGAAGTTAGGGACCTGGAGCTCAAGTAATTGTGGCGATATATCGTAAATGACATCGAAAGGCTCATCGCGGGCCGTCTGCTGCAGAGCAATATAAGACTTTATATTTGCGAGTTCCGTCTGCAGAGTACTGTACTCCTTGCCTTGATTCAGGGCAGTCCTGTAGAAGGTAGCCAAATCGTTAGTGATTTGCGAAATTTTCAGCTGATCATTCTCGATTGCAATCCAGTTGATGGTAGACAAGATGTTGTATAGGAAATGGGGATTGATTTTCTCTTGCAGTAGCCGCAGTTCCAGCTCTTTCTGACGCAGTTCTGCAGCATATTTTTCCTCGATTAGGTGGTTTAGCCGGGTGAGCATCAGCTTGAATGACAAGGCCAGACTTCCGATTTCATCTTTATAAGAGGTGTCCACACGGATGCTTAAATCCCCCTCGCGTACTTGCTGCATTTGATGGGTAAGGATAAAGATTCTTTTAATCATGGAACGGGAGAGAATGCCTATGATCAGGCCAACGAGCACCAGACAAATCAAAATGATCACAAGATTGAGTAGCAGCTGGCGGTTTGAAAATGAAGAGATATTCTGGCGGTTGAAGTCATAGGAGATCTGCCAATCCAGCGGTGTTAATGTTCTAGTAATGTTATATGCGTGAACAAGCCTGGACTCAGGATTAGAAGTATAGATGACTTCTGTACTGTCGGAGATCGTGATATTTGCCGGAGCAATAACGAAGGATTCGAAGCTTCGGGTAAACAAATCCTCCTTGACACGCATCCGGGCCACACCGAGAAACCTGCCGGTAATTGAATTCTTAATTGCCTTGCCTACATACAGATGATCTTCTTCCGGCCACCAGTAAAAAGAACTTGATGAGGAAATCTTCTGAAACCAGTCAGCATTTTGAATCATTTTAGTGGAGCGTATTAAATCTTTCAATACAAATACATCGTTCACTGTATAGATTTCCAGTTTGTCGATATATAGGTTGGACAGCATTGCATTGTATAGGAAGGGAGCGATATACATATCTGCAATCCGGTTGGTTTCCAGTGCCGATAACTGCTGTGACGGCAGGAGAAACTCCTGGAAGCTGTAGTTGTTAGCCACCAGGGATAGTGAGGACTCGGCTTGGTATAACTTCGTCTCAATCTCCTTGCCTACACGTTCTACCGCAGTATCAGTCTCTTGTTTGAGCTGGGAATGTACAAATGAAAGCGAAGACCGATAAGAATACCCTCCAAGCAGCAGTAGAGGGATCATGAATACAAGCACGTAGGATAATCTTAGCTTGTGTGTAAAAGATAAATCCCTCCAATAACGTTGCATGAGTACTTAAATCCCCTCTCTCTCCCGGTACTGTGCCGGACTGACATTTTCCCTACTCCTGAAAATAGAAATAAAGTAGGATGGTGTCTGAAATCCCACTTGCTCACCGATTTCAGCTATTTTAAGATGGGTCGTTTTCAATAGATGTTTAGCCTGTTCAATCCGATATTCAGCTATGAATTTGCTGATGTTATGTCCTGTTTCTTTTTTGAATAATGTGCTGAGATAGGCAGAGGTAACTTGCACCTGTCCGGCCAGATAGGCTAGTCCCATCTCATTGCTGTTGTAGTCACGGGAAATTAGGTCCTTAACACTTCGGATAAGCCAGTTCTGATCATGATTAGTATACTCTTTTTGTTCGATCCGCTTTAGAATATTCACAATGACATCCATTGTCTGATTGAGATTATCCGTCGCATAGATTTCATTGACAAGATCGGTTGGTTTTAACTGCAGAGTTGTATTTTTGGAGATTTTCTTAATCATTTCGGTCAGCACGTATTTAATGAACATTGGGCTATATGACCTGTTATTATGGATTTGGGACTGCAGCCGCTGCAACTCCGAATAAGCTTCAGAATAATTACCGGCTTTTATACAGGTTGTGATTTTATCAGTGGAAATTTGTGTAACGTCATAACTGGACTGGATATGATTATCCTTCTGTACATACACTACGGTGCTGGAAGAAATAAAATAATAATAATCGGTATATTTACTCATGTGATCGTATTCAGCTTTTAAGCCTGATAGCTTGTGCAACTCTCTTCCGGCGATTACAAATACCACAGACTGAAATTTCTGTCGGATTGTCAGTAATAGAAGATCACAAAAAGCGCTTACATGTTGTGTGTTTGCTCTGGTAAACAGAATAATGAGAAACGTATTAGCATCCATGAGTCCATAGACGAACTCAAACGGCTGGGTATCGTGATTGCCTATTGCTTCGATGACTTCTATGAATTCTCCCGCTTCACAGGTTACAAGTAGTGGAATAAACGGGGTGGATTCAAACGCTGGTACTAGCTCCCGGATGGTGTGCACTGCTTTGTCACTTGTGGCAGTGGAAGTAAGCAATAGCTGCAGTTGCTTCTCTAAAGTGTAGAATTTAGAATACTCGATTATTTTCTGGAGCTGTACCGCCTCTGAGCGCTGCAGTTCCTTCTCATTGCACCAGGTGATCGCTTCAGTTATAACCTGATTGAAATCTCCAACATTAATCGGTTTGAGTAAGTATTTGCTGACTCCAAGCGAAATAGCATTCTGTGCATATTCGAAATCGGCATAGGCGCTGTAGAGAATCAGAAACAGCTCTTTGCGATACTCAATCTTTCGTATTAGGCTGATTCCATCCATGAATGGCATTTTGATATCCGTTAATAGAATGTCTACAGACTGCTTAGATAGTACGGACAGTGCTTCCTCGCCATTACCCGCTTTCAAAACGTTCAGTCCAAAGCTGCCTTTGCGGAGGAGCGTTTCAATACCGTCACGTTCATTTTTTTCATCATCTACAATAAGTATGTTGTACAAGTTAGCTTCCTCCTTATTAGAATTAAGATGACGTGGTTACATCACTTGAACAAGTTATATTGTATCCTGTTTAACTAATATAGGCTATGCGGCGGGAGCTGAAACGAAAAAAACGATATGAATCTATAATTTCTTGCATTTAAGCGCTTTCTTAATAAGCCTATAATTTAAGTAAGCTAACTTGCAAGAGCTACATTATAAAATCGGGGGGAAGTATTCCATGAAAGTAAGAAAAAGACTAATCACAGCAGCGGCACTCGTACTCTTAGTTATAGGTGGTTGTTCTTCAAATTCCGGCGGAGAAAACAATACAGCAGAGAGCGGGAAATCCTCTACAACGATTTCGATGATCGGATGGTACGAAGACAATATAATGACTGACACCATTAATAAGATTAATGAGAATCTGGATGAAGGATATAAATTAGAATATACATTTATTAACTTGAAGCAATACAACAATGTCTTGAGCACACAGCTTGCGGCCGGAGAAGGGCCTGACATTGTTATGGACGGGGCATCATTCCCGGCTCGTATAAAAGCTGATAATCTGCTGGATATTACCGGTGAAGATTTCGTCGGCAACTTCAATGAAGCAGGGCTGGCTCTGTCCACTACAGAAGACAAGGTATATGGTATCCCTTCCTATGGCTGGTATTCAGGGATTTGGTATAACAAAGATATTTTTGCACAGTATGGCCTGACGCCACCAGAAACTTTTGAGGACCTGCTTGCGATCTGCAAGACGCTATCAGACAACGGCGTACAGCCATTTGGTTTCGGCCTATCCGACAGCGATACAGCTTGGCATTCACTGGTCGGATACCTTGAGAATTCTTACTATAATAATGGTAATGAAACACCAGCTTTTGATACAAAATTCGCCCAAGGTGAAGTGACTCTTTCCGGCAATCTGAATACTGCAGTCGATGAATGGGCGCAAATGATCAAACAGGGATATATCAATGATAACATGTTGGGTATTTCCGGTGAGCAAGTTATCCCGGGATTCCTTGAAGGCAAAACTGCGATGTTCTACGGCGGGCCTTGGAACTATGAAAAGTTGAAAGAGGGCTCAGTGAATTTCGGTTTGTTCTCGCATGTAGGTACAAATGGTGCTGAAAAATGGCTGGTAGGCGGGCCCGCTGCAAATTTCGGTGTCAACAAGAATAGTAAAAACCAGGAAGGCGCTAAAAAAGTGCTGGCCTTACTTGCTTCCGAGGATGTGCAGAAGACTATCCTGGCGAGTAACGTCGGAGGTTTTAGCTACTATAAGGATCTGAATAGTGAACTTCCTGAGGAGTACAGTGAAGTCAAAGATATTCTTGCTGCAGGAAGAGTCGGTGTTGCTTGGGATCGTTGGGGCACCAATATGCCTGCACAATCTTTGATTGATGAAGGTGTCAAACAGTTACAAGGAATGGTAGCTGGAGTAACGACCACAGAGCAGTTCCTCAAGGCGATGGATGATAAAGCAAACCTAATCAGGTATCAAGATTAATGGCCGGGGACCTCTAGCAGGTCCCTCTCTCTAGTCACCTTGAAAGGAAGGACACACGTGAAAAACAAAATCAGAGTCTATTCACCTTATGTGCTGATGCTGCTTCCTCTGCTGGTGATCTACGCAATTTTTTATATTGTTCCTTTGATCTACACAGCAGCATACAGTTTCACAAGCTGGAGCAATTATTCCAGTTCCATATCCTTTACGGGACTCGATAATTACCGGCGGATATTTGAAGATAACACTTTAGGTATAGGTATCAAAAATTCACTCATCTATGCAGTTGTTAATGTGCTGCTTGCAAATGTCATCTCGTTGCCGGTAGCAGTACTCCTGAACACCAAACTGAAATTCCGAAACGGATTCCGGGCTTTATTCTTCAGTCCTGCAGTGCTTAGTACACTTGTTGTGGGTTTTCTGTGGAGCTATATTCTGTCTTCCTCGGATTATGGAATGCTGAACAAGCTGATCGGTGCTGTCGGTATGGAACCGATTAATTGGCTGGGTAATCCGAAGACGGCACTAGCTGCGATTATTCTTACTCAGGTATGGCAGTGGTTTGGATGGTCAATGGTTATTTATCTGGCTAACCTGCAGAGCATCAGTGAGGACTTATATGAAGCTGGACGTATTGACGGTGCCAACCGCTGGAAACAATTTTTCCATATTACACTGCCGGGCTTAGCACCTGCAATCAAAATTAATCTGATTACCGGGATGATTTCCGGACTTAAAGTCTTTGATATTGTAGTGTCGCTTACTAAGGGCGGACCGGGTTATTCCACGGAAACCATCCTAACCTTGATGTTCTCCAAATTCTCTGAAGGGAATTACGGGTATGCGGCATCCTTTGGGATCGTCTTCCTTGTGGTAAGCATCCTGCTGGCCGGCGTTCTGCTGCGAAGCTTCAAAGTATGGGAGGACCGAATCAATTGAAAAGTGAATCTGCACAAAACAGACTTCTGCATATGTTGTCATTCCTGCTGATGTTCATTCTGGCCTTAATCGTGGCGGTTCCATTATACTATCTGGTGGTCACTACCTTTAAAAGCTCCTATGAAGCGGGAGTTCATCCTCTGGCCTTGCCAAGCTCGCTCAGCTTTGAATCTTATATTAATGCTTTCCAGAAGATGCAGTACCCTCGGGCCTTTATGAATACCTTTATCATTACGACGCTTTCAGTCATCGGTGTAATTCTCTGTGCATCCATGGGAGGATATGTGTTGAACCGTAAGGGTGATAGTAAAGCTGCCAAAATCGTGTTTGTTCTGATTCTGGCAGGAATTATGTTCCCTTATCAAATGTCAGTCTTAGGCTTGTATAAAGTTGTGCAAAGCCTGCATCTAATGAATACATTATGGGCTGTGATTTTTATTAATATCGCTGTGAACATTCCATTTGCTACCTTTATGTTCCGCTCTTTCATCACTACGATTCCCGGTGAACTGGAAGAAGCCGCTAAGATTGATGGGGCAGGATTCTATAGGGTATTCTGGGTAATTACCTTTCCACTGATGAAGCCAATTATTGCTACAGTCGCTATTCTGAATTCACTTACGATTTGGAACGACTTCATGGGGCCGCTATATTTCCTTCAATCCAGAGAGAAAAACGTAATTTTACAAGAGGTATACCGCAATGTCGGTCAGTTCTCTACGGATTGGAACAGCATGTTCCCGATGATGGTTCTGGGTGTATTGCCGCTATTAATTTTTTATCTGTTTATGCAAAAGTATATTATCGGCGGTGTTATGAACGGTGCTCTGAAAGGCTAGTACAAGAATGACAAGAATATTTAAACGGGAGCGGAGCGACTTATGAGAGAGAAGATGGATTATACAGAAAAACAAATAATTCGTTTAACAAGCAATTTGAGTAAGTATAACATTGAAATTTCGGATAAAAATCATATATCCCATTTAAGTCACCCGGACGATCCTCACGGAATGAACTGGGCTGGAGAATCCGGAAGATGGGGGGAAGTATGTCTGAAGCCTGGTGTTGATCTGACTGTAGAGAGACAGGTGCTTCCCAGTGGCAGACTGCAGGAAACCTATATATTCACCAATAATACCCCTTATGACATTTACACACAGAAGGGCGAGATTGGAATCCACGCTACCTTCCCTGATCAATATGATTCAGCGGATATATGTATGACGCAAAGAAGCCATGCACACATATGGTGCGGTGGGGAGGCCAGTTATATTATGGGGCTGCGCATGGGAGGAATTGCCCCCCATCTGGGTCTAGTACTAACGAACGGAAGTATCACTGAATATAGCATTGAAAGGGATGCCGCTCAGAGCAGCAATAACCGTGGCTTGATTATCCTCCATCCTGCCCCCTTTGTTCTTATACCCGGGGCATCCATCTCACTGACTTGGGAACTGTTCTGGCATGAAGGGAAAGAAGACTTTTACCAGCAACTACAAGCTTACCCACGATACATTCACGTCGAAGCGGACAAGTACGTGCTGTTTGCAGGGGAAAAGTGCCGGCTGAAGATATCGCATGCCTTCCCACAACTGGATCTAGTTGATATTATCTGCAAGGGTGAAGAGGTCCCTTATTCCGTTACGGGTAATTGTATTATCGTAGAAGCGGTATACGAAACATCAGGTGAGTATAGCTATTCAATTGATATCAACGGTATCAGTACAATCTGCAATATTCTCGTGCTGCCTCCGCTTAATCAACTCATCGAGGCCAGATGCCACTTTATTGCACGAAAACAGCAATGTCGTGACAAGGGAAGCCGCTTGGATGGTGCATTCCTCGTCTATGATAATGAAGAGCAGAGCAGATATTATTCCCATTACCATGATCATAACGGCGGAAGAGAACGATTCGGCATGGGGGTGCTCATCGCCAGATACTTACAGACCACTGCTTCAGATGAATTGGAAGCAAGCCTGCTAAAATATGTGGATTATATTGAACGTGAGTTATTCGATGAGGTGAGTGGTACTGTATTTAATGATATCGGCCGCAACAATGACATCCATAGGCTCTATAATTATTCGTGGCTGGCCATTTTGTATATGGAATTGTTTAACCTATATAAGAACAAGGCCTATCTAGTCAAGATGTCGAAGATTATGCACGGATTCTATAATAATGGCGGCTACAAATTCTATCCGATTGAACTGCCGATGAATGATATGATCGGCCTGCTGAGAGGCAATGAGCTGATACTGGAAGCTGATTCCCTGTACGCGCATTTCAGTAAGCATGCAGAGACTATCTTTGAATGCGGAATCTCCTATCCTCCGAGCGAAGTGAATTATGAGCAGAGTATTGTGGCTCCTGCTGCGAATGTGCTGATTCAGATGTACCTTCTGACCAAGAATGAGAAATATTTGACCGCATTCCGTGAGCATCTGCACATATTGGAGCTCTTCAATGGAAGGCAACCCGACTACAACCTGCATGAAGTGGCGATTCGTCACTGGGACGGATATTGGTTCGGTAAAAGAAGACTGTTAGGCGATACGTTTCCGCACTACTGGAGCGGATTGTCTGGGAGAGTCTATCTGGAGTATGCTAAGCTGACTGGCGAGGAGCAGTATGAGACAATGGGGGAAGCTTCCCTACGCGGTGTACTCAGTCTTTTCAGAGCAGATGGTCAAGCCTCCTGTGCTAGATTGTTTCCTTTCAAGGTGAACGATAAGCCAGGTAAATACGATGATCCTTGGGCTAACGATCAGGATTGGGCACTTTATTTCATGATTTCGTAAGATCCAGGTTACGTACACAAAAACATTAGCACCTCTTATGCTCAATCCGGAAACATTCGGTGGGAAGCAAAAGAGGTGCTATTCTGTTACAACTTAACATTATCTAACCATTCCTAGGGCCTGCAGCTTTTACGGGTACCGGCTGCAGCGCCATCATCCAATATCTAAATCCAACCACTAAAGGAGAGCTGAATATGACAACAATTAAAATGACTTCCGGAGAGTTTACTTTTCTGGCCAGGCTTGAGGAAGAGAAGACACCAGAATCCAGCCGCTGGCTGCTTGAGCAGCTGCCGCTTACGGTCACAATGATTCAGGGGGCATGGAGCGGCAGAGCCGTCTTTGCTGACCTCCACGGCATCGGCCGAGGCGTTGTCTTCGAACACCCCACAAGCTATCCGCTTCCGGGCGAAATTCTCCTGTATCCGGGAGATGAAATGGGAAGCACAGGGAAATATATCATAAGGGCACCGCGATATAAAATCAGAATAAGGAGTATTGCAAATGAAACCTACAATTGGATGGATTGGTTTAGGGAATATGGGCAAACCTATGGCTCAAAATCTTGTAAATGCAGGGTATCAGCTTTGGGTTCATAATCGCACAGCCGAAAAAGCGAACTTCCTGGTGGAACAAGGCGCCCAATACGCCGAAACGTCCAAAGTCGTTGCTGAAAAAAGCGATATTATCATTACCATACTATCGAATGCCTCTGCCTTGCAAGATTTCTACCATGGAGACGCAGGTCTGCTGTCCGGTGTGGACAGTAGTAAAATTGTAATCGATATGAGCACGATCGGCCACGAAGCTGCGCTGAATCTAGCGGGTCAATTATCCAGCAAGCAGGTGCGATTCGTTGATGCACCCGTTTCCGGCTCAGTGAAACCGGCGGAAGCCGGCCAATTGGTCATTTTGGCTGGAGGGGAAACAGGGGTTGTTAATATCTGTAGGCCAATCTTTGATGTGTTAGGTAAAGAAACTTTGCATTTTGGCAAAAACGGCTCGGGAAGCCAAGCCAAACTGGTAGTTAACCTGCTCTTGGGAATCACCATGCAGGGTATTGCGGAGTCACTGATTCTCGCCGAGAAGATGGGGTTGGATCGCGAACTGGTGATCAAGATGATGACTGAATCTGCTGTAAACAAACCGATGCTGGGAGCCAAAACAAATGCTTTAATGGATGAATCGTTTCCTCCTGCGTTTGCCTTGAAGTGGATGGAGAAGGACTTGAATCTGGCGATGGAAACGGCAAAAGCACTGGAGAGTAGCCTGCCTTTGGCTGCAAATGCAGCAGCTACATATACATCGGCCATAGCCCGGGGAAAGGGAGATTTAGACGTAGCGGCGATCTTTCTGCACATTAAGGAGCTTTCGGAAAAGTAAGACAATTAGCCGAAAATCCTTTGATTTAGTACTTTAATCAATTTGTAAAGAGTGTTGTATTACACTTGTAATTAGATTTCTATAAGAAACAGCGCCTAAGATTAATTATACGCTGTTTTTAAGATACGCTGATGCTAGCGCGAATAACGAATCAATTAATTACGATAATCTCACTTTTAATTTTTGAATAGGAATTTGTGTCAATTCAAATGATATTTTCGAATAAGTTCAGCATGTCTATTCATTCCGCGTCTCTCCAACTCCTGCACAAATACCTGCCATGGAGGAATATTACTCATATAGGGAGTAGGGCCATTATAAAGACCGCCTCCCGGCCCATTATAAAGTCCTCCACCTGGTCCATTATAAAGACCGCCTCCGGGCCCATTATAGAGTCCACCCCCGGGCCCATTATAGAGACCGCCTCCGGGCCCATTATAAAGTCCACCCCCAGGTCCATTATAAAGTCCTCCGCCGGGCCCATTATAAGCGCCGCCCCCAGGCCCGTTATAAAGTCCGCCTCCCGGTCCATTGTAAAGCCCCCCACCGGGCCCGTTATATTTGTTTCTATTCCACATTTCGAACCTCCTATTTATTTAAATAGTTTCCAATTATAGATTAGCACATCTTACTGAGGTGATCATTTACTTTAATTTTAATATCGTGTAGTGAATAATATCGGCAATAAATCTACTAGTCCGCGAATATTTTAAACAATATTTTAAAAATACTTTAGTATAGAACCATCAAAAAGGTTAAGTATGCTGCCTAAAAACAAAGATTGTATACTCGCAGATGAGTTGCAGCCTTTGTTTTTATTAGTTCGAATTTTTCATTTTATGTAAATAGGTCAAAGTTCAATCATTCGACATAAGTGTAAACGAATTGCGGGTTTATCTTATATTTGGAAGGAAGAAGGAAAAGGTTTGTCGAAATATTACTAACACATTTTCACTTTTCAAGAACTACCTTTCTAGGTAGTGAAGATAAAAACCTTATATAGTTCTAATAGAAAAATATTAATTTTTTAAATGTTGTTATTTAAGTTATGGGGAGTGGAATTTTTGAAGGAAGATCTTTTTACTTATTATAATGATCAAGCTTCAAATAAAGCGTTGATTTATTCACATATGTATTATTTTCATAAATTTTATATAGTCCTAATTTATTTTTCTATGTTGATGGCAATTTCAAGTGGTATTTCTATACTTTTTTTAGCATCATATCCATGGTGGTGTATTATCTCACTTCCAAGTACACTTCTCTTAATTGTATTCTTGCATGCACTAAATAAAGTATTTGATAAGAAAGCGATGAAAGTACTAAAAAAACATCATTCTATTATCTCAAATCCGAAAAAATGGAGAAAATCAAAATCCGATATACAGTTTCATCTCATCTCAGAATATCTTCTTGATAATAATGTGTATGTGAAGTGGAAGATAGAGAAACTTATTGATTCTTATACAAAAGATAATGAGAGGAGGAAACTTTCTCCTTTAGTAGCTCCAAGTATTATTTTAGCTATATCGATTCCTAATCTCACCCAACTCTTAACACATATATACGCCTATTTTAATGCATTAGATAATGTACCATTAAACATTCAAAATATGGATTCACCTGAAATTACAATAAATACGACGGTGTTCTTTGTGGTGTTTATTGTTTCTTTACTTATAGCAACAAGTATTTCAATGTTGAATAAAGTTAAAGAAGATATCAAAGAAATGATTATGGATAAAGATGGCCCTATAAGAAATGGTTTAATAACAACACTTGAGAATATTTTGTATCAAATGAATGATTAGAAGTTAAAGTCTAATTTTCATCAAACGTATATATTCAAAAAACATAGTAGATTAATGACAAGGAGTACAAAAGTCTTGAGGGGAATTCACCTTAGAAGCTTAAAATATTTGCTGAAGTTACAGCTTATAGATTTTTCAGAGAAATATATAATTAGAACTAAGTCTGGGGAGAATTTTAGTGTGGACTTAATTTTGAAACATAGATATGAGGTTGTTACTTCGCATTAAGAACTACGTTTGTCTACAATCAGAAACACACATTAAAGGAGTGATATAGTGTTAATTGAATGGATAAAGATTAATGGATTTAGAAACTTCGATAATGAAACAATAAATCTTGCAAATCAAACATTAATTATTGGAGCTAATGATGTAGGGAAAACTAATTTAATATATGCTTTGAGAATTTTATTTGACCGGAGCCTAAGTGAGAAGGATTTGGAGTTATACGACAGTGATTATAATGTTATTACTAAAGCAAAAAATATGGAGATAACAGTAAAAATCACGGAGATACAAGAAGACTGTTTAATCAGTACATTTAAAGGTGACCTCCAGAGTGGAGTAGTGTATATCCAATATAAAAACTCGAAAAGTGGTGAATATACTATATTAGCCGGACATTCTGAAGAAACATTAGAAGTCAAACAATCACGTTTTTATATAAAAAGACTTAATATGGAATGTGTAAATACAACACGTAACTTAACATCATTGATGAAAAGAGAAAGAAATCAAATTCTTAATGATTCGAAATTATCCCTAGCAGAAAAATTAATGGAAGCGGATGAAAAATCTATAGGAGAAATGAAAGTGGACTTGAATACTATGAACTCCAAGATAGATAATTTAAACTATATTAAGAAGTCTTTGGAGAATGTAAACGCTGAATTAGGCGATCTAGCCATACATAATAAAAGCCAAATATTAAGTTTTAAAAATGCTAACTCCGATATAGTGCAAATGCTGGATAATCTCGAGCTAACTTATGCTTCAGATAATGAAACGCTTACATTAGGTGGAGAGGGTCGAAATAATCAAATATTTATAGCGACATGGGTTGCAAAACAGAAAAATAGAAGAACCCTAGAGAAAGTTACTTTTTTTGCTATTGAAGAACCAGAAGCTCATTTACATCCACACCAACAAAGAAAACTCTCGAATTATTTATTGAAAAATTTCGCAGAACAAGTATTTATAACTACACATTCTCCTCATATTGCATCTGAATTTCGTCCTGACAAAATCGTAAAGCTTTATCAGAAACATAAGTTGACTAAAGTTGCTAGAGGTGGATGCAGTGAAGCAATAAAACTGGATTTTGATGACTTTGGATATAGGTTAGATGCGATAACTTCAGATGTTTTTTTTGTAAATGCAGTTCTATTAGTAGAGGGTCCCTCAGAGAAGCTTTTTTATACAGCCTTATCACAGAAATTAAATATTGATTTGGATTATCTAAATGTCTCTATTATTTCCGTTAATGGTATAGGGTTTAAACCATATGTGAAAATTTGCCTAGCGTTAGATATTCCATTTGTATTGAGAACAGATAATGATATTTTTAACAAATCACATAAAGTCTCGCCTTCTGTTTCTATAGAGTTATCGTATCAAGCAGGAATATCTCGAGTAATGGGGATTTATGAAGAATTGCTTGAAAGGGGAAATGAAGCCCTACTCGAATACTGGAAGTTAAATCAGAAAGATAATGAATGGTTGGAAAAAGTAAGTATACCAGAAAAAGCTAAACTTTTATCAGAGTATATTACTAAGGCAATTGAGAAGGATAATATTTATTTATCTATGAAAGACCTTGAAAATGATTTAGTGGAAAGTAAGTTATACAGCTTTTTGAAGAAATTTTATAATACAACTACAAAAAAAAGTACAGTAAAGAAAATGCAAAAAGCTAAGGCGGAAAATATGCTTAGTTTCTTGAAAAGTAATATAAACAATTTGGAAGTTTTAAAGGGAGATAAAATTGCAGAGCCCTTAGAGCAAATCAAAATATTAGCTGAAAGGGTTGTATTAAATAATGGGTAAGCTAATAGAACCTAGTGATGAGCAACTGAGGATTATTGAGAAGCAGGGAAACCTGGTGATTACGGCAAAACCAGGAAGTGGTAAAACATTTACTGTGGTGGAAAAGATTAAATTCATATCAAAAAAGCTATTAGATTTCCAAGGAGTTATTGCTATATCTTTTACTAGAAAGGCAAGTCAAGAATTAAAAATACGTTGTAAAAGAAAAGGTATTGAAAGTAAATCGAATTTTTTGGGGACAATTGACAAGTTTTATATATCTGAAATAATTGTCCCATTTACAAAAATTCTTGTGAGTAAAATAATTCCTTTAGAAGTTAGAGATAATATTGATGATTATCCTGAATACCAACGATTAAAAGGTCTAAAAGATGATTCGAATAATAAAGAATTGCTACTTTTGTTGAGGGAATCCTTATTAAATGGACATATTTTTTTGGAAATCTGTGGTGAAACTGCACTCTATATTTTGAATACCGTTCCAGAATGCTTATTATACTTAAAATCAAAATATACACATGTTTTTATTGATGAATACCAGGATTGTGGTGAAATTCAACACAATATATTTTTGAAATTAGTAGATCAAGGCATAATAGGAATTGCGGTTGGAGATTTAGATCAGGCAATTTACGCGTTCAGTGATAGATACTCCAAATTTTTATTCTCATTAATGTCTAATAAAGAATTTGATCACTTAGAAATCACAAGAAACCATCGATGTCATAAGTCAATTTCAGAATATTCGTTAGCGCTCATGGGAGTTCCAGATATTGTATTAACAGATGAACCGAGAGTTTTTAAAGTTGATGTAATAGGAAGCGATGAAGCAGTTATAAGTGCGATTGAACGTAATATGCAGATGATTAGAATGAATTATGGAATAGTGAATAATAATGATTTTGCTATTTTATGTAGAAGTAATGAAAATGCGAGAAGAGCTTCTCAATTTCTTAAGATTGAAAACAAACTATTTGTAGATACTGCACTAGACAGAAGTAATACGAATTGGGGTATGCTTTTTAATGATATGTTAACTTCGTATTTCTCATATAAAGTTGGTTTAACTACCATTTTAGAGTTTGTCGAAAACTACTTCAATGAAGAATATGATATAAAAGGGTTTGAAAGCGGATTAATAATTATTAGTAGTATTTTTTTATTAAATGAAGATCAATTAGTTGAACACCTGGAGTCTTTTGTGAAATTTGCTAAGCTTATTTATCCAGAAGAGATAGATAATGGGATATCTAAGGAATTAAATACCGTATTAGGGGATAAAGAAAATCGTAATAGTTTTAAACCTGCGACTGAAAAAGAAGTAAACATCATGACATTACACAAGTCTAAAGGACTTGAGTTTAAATGTGTTTTTCTTTTAGATGTTTACAGATGGATATTACCAGCTGAAGGAAATTGGCTCACAGAAGAAGACTATACTCAATCTTTAAATCTTCATTATGTCGGAATAACTAGAGCAATAGAGGCTTGCTATATTATGCAGGGTACAAAAAGATATAGATCAAGACAAGGTGATTATTGGTCAACTGAGGGCTCACCTTTTTTATTTATTAATAACGTTTCTAATTTAAGGGGAGCTTTAGAATGGGAGCTATAATAAAAAACTAGTACCAGAGCAAGGTGCATTCTCTCACGAGAAGTAGCCTTGCTCTATTTTATTACAAGAATAACACTAATTAATAAATATAATTCTTTAGTAGTTTTTCGTGAAATGAGTTATTTATTGATGAATCAAACAAGTCATGCGATGCTTCGCCAAAAAAAACATCTTCATTGAAAATACGCTTAATATAGGACCTCATATAAATCGGAGCGAATAAAACGAGTGCTAAAAATTCAAGGCCTTTACAAATCTCCATAGCTCTATAGACTATTGGTATCTCATAGGGCAATGTTGATCCACAAAGTACCCTTAAATTAGCGTTAATGAAATCCACATGAGGTTCAGAGGCTCCTATTACTCCACAGTCAACTACATAAAAGTTATAGTCCTGATTTAATTCTTTCATCATATAGAAGTCAGAACCTTCTATTGAATAGGCATTTCCATTTTTATCTGGTTTGAACAACTGAATGATATGGGCCAGATGATTACTGGTATTTGATTCAAAATAGCAGGCAGTCCCACCATGAGCATTAATCCAACAAACTAAATTAAATGCCGTAGTGGTGACGCCTACTCTCCGGTCACATCCAGCTATGGCAATTACAACATTAGTGCATTTAAACTGGAATTGAGTTACTTCTTCCACTTTTGAAGATGGAGGTACCACCTCTATTGAAACAGATTCTTTAGCAGGATTACGTCGAAGCATTCCCACTTCTGAAAAACACTCTCGAAGCTCATCTTGAATCATCTCTATTGTTTCGGCAGTAACCACATTTTGAATATCTGCTTTTATCAGTTCTAGTAAAAAAGGGCTGCTCTCCGGCAGTCCTTCATTAATCATAATAATTCGCATTTCATACATCATCTGAAAAGATAGAAGTGCTTGTACCATTTCTTCGTCAGTCTCTTTTATGGCTTCACGGTCAATTGCTAAATAGTGAACATGACTATAGAACCGCATATCTTTGACTACAAACGCATTGAGAGAAAACGACCCGATTAGCTTCTTTACTGGCAGTTCCAATTCTTCCTCAATAAAATCAAGCAGATTAACTTTATTAGTACTCGTCAGATATAGAATCATGATTTTACCCTTCCTTCTTGAATAACAAAATGATCCCGATGACCACCAGACCGATGTAGAAGAAAAGCTCAATGAGCTGCTTCTTTTTGTCCATGCTCATCGTCCTCCTGCTGTTCCCATATAAGCAAACTTATATTCCGGGATATCAAAGTGGACATGCAACCTTTTAGATCCAATCATCAATAAAGCATGTTCCCGCTTCTTGCTGGCAAGAAGTTCTTCCTCTGCGTCCGTTAGGTTATAAAGCTCACGTGTTTCTTGAAGGTTCTTCCCGTCTGTCCCCATCAGTATTTTAATACAAGGAATATCCAAAAGCGCTTGCCCATACATCTTGACTTCAGGTGCTAGAAAGTCGACGACACTATGAGAGATAATCGCAAGGCCTGCTTCATACTTTCGAGCGCGTTTCTCTACGTTTCGTAAGAATACTAGGCTCTGTGGGACGTTTGGGTCAATCATCAAATAACACTCATCACAGATCAGCAGAACCCGTTCTGTTCGGTCCTGAGACATTTGCTCCCAGCACCAGGATAAAAGGTTAAAGTATTGGGTTCGCTTGATATTCTCAGATGTATTCTGAAGAGTATGGGTGTCCAAGCAAATGCAGCGGCTATGGGTTTGGATGGTACTGTGACCATTCCATAAAAAAGAGTCCCCACCATGTGCAATATCATGCAGTAGTAGGGACAACTCTTTATAAGCATCATCTCCAAATTCCTTTTCCTTGCCATGAATCAGAGCGTAGAGGTCAGAAAAAGTAGGGAAGTCAGTACTGGAAAGTTTCGCAATATCTGTGGTCCAAGTAATCTGAAACTGATTATATAACTCAATCAAACATTGCTTAAGGACGGCTTTTTGCATCATGGTCAGGTCAGGGATGTAGAGGTTAAAGAAGATTTCCAGATTCTTCAGATGAAGCGCCATTTCGGACATACCGTGACCTTCATCTTTATAAAGCGGAAATTGCTCATCCTCTTCATCGCGTGGAGCGGGGCGAATTTGCAGTGGATTGATTCTACCATTAGATCCACCGCCGGCGTTAATCCAGTCGCCATTTAGCCTCTGGCAAAGCTCCTTATATTCCGATTCTGGATCAATAAAAATAATTTTGGTACCCTTCATGTATTCACTAAGTGCCACATGCTTTACAGCTGTAGATTTACCTACGCCGGCCACGCCCATAATGACGATGTTTGAATTGGTTCGGTCGCCGCCGCGTTTCCATGTATCGACGATAACCAAGCCACCGCTAGCGTCCTTGGCGAAGTAATAGCCCGTTCCGTCGTTGAAGCCAGAGCTTGCAAAGGGGAAGCCTCCAACGAAGGTACTCATCGGCATGATTTTATTTAGGATATCCCCCATTTGATCTTGTGCCGGGTACATGGGGGATAGGTGACGAAAGCCCTCTTTTTGAAGATGGGCCAGGTTACGAATTTTGCACCGCATCATACTTAAGGTATTTTCTACACGTCTACACACACGAGTGAACTGCTTGTCATCTTCCGCAAATGGCATGACCATTACATTCATAAGGCCAACCGTTTCACCGTTTTGGTCGATCTGCATCATAATGTTCTCACCATCGGTAGCCGCCTTGTCTGCTCGTTGACGGGTGAGAGGATCTTTAGCACTGTCGGCCATGCTGCGGTTTTGTGTAATGGATTTGGATATTGCGGAGATTAAGGCGCTATTGTCTATAGGTTGAAAACCAATGGATACCATGGTAGATGGCATATTGGTTAGAGTGGAGAGCCAACCAACATCGGCTTTGTGAGGATACTTAATGACGCCATACATTTTAGCTGTTTGTTCACCAATCACAAGGCCGTTCCGAAAAAACTCCAGGCCCATAGGAGTGATTGCGTTTAGAAGTGATGGATTCACAGATAAAGATGGAGATGTGGGTTTCAAAATATCAGTTCTCCTTTCCGCTTATGATCCAGAAGGGGCCACCTGCTGCTGCATTTTTTCGGGCTTCATTTAAAATAATGGAGAAATCCCATTCCTGCTCGCTTCGCTTTCGACTGGCTGGATCGGCGACAAGAATCTTGCCTTCAGATGTGACGCCTCGAAGGACCATGAAATGCCCTGAAGAAGTGAAGTGACCTTTACCCATAATGGCAACAACTAGTTTTCCACTAGATAAGGCATTAATGATGGTTTGCTGGTCTTTTTGAGCAACTCCTTGAACATTTAATCCAAAATGCTGAGCACCATCAGGAATTAAGCTATGGTAGCTACCGGTTCCTTCTGCCAAATAACCGTTGCTATATGCCCAATTAGCCATAGTGACTGGATCGATCATTTTACTCGTGAGGGTCGAAACGACAATTGATAAGGAAGTTGGACCGCAACCGGATACGCCAATGGTGTCCCTGGGACCATAAGGTTTATCTGCCCAACGGGAGTCCATTTGGTTGTAATAGACAACTTCACGACTTCCATCCTTAAACGTTACTCCCTCATATTGCTGTCCCTGACTTTCCACATATCCTTCGTCGGTATTTTGTAGAACTTGGGTGAAGCCATAGTCGATACGCATTTCATTTACAATGGGTGTTTCATCAGCCGAGAGCCATATTTTGAGTGACTCTAAGGGGGAGGTAAGCAGTTGTAGAACCATAGCGATGAGAACTAACAAGGTGGCTGCCGGAACTAAAGTAAGCATCAGCATTCGTTTGCGAGCTTGTTCGTCGGAAGCAATTTTCAGGGCTATTTTGGAAAGTAACTTCGCAGTGAAGGGGTCCAAATTCTTACACCTCCAACTTCGCAAGAAAAGGAATCACATTTTCAGGTTCTGTCGTTTCGAGGTGGGTGTAGGAGGGATTGTTAACTAGGTTGCATAACTGAACGATGTCTTGCTGTTTTAAAAGTTGAGTTTGCACTTGGCCATCTTCAAAATGCTGAGCAAGCCGTTTAGTTTTGTCCAAGAGGTCCCGTTCAGTCCCGTCATTTTGTCGCTGCCAGAGGATTAAATAAAATTGTCGCTCAACTACTTCACCTGAGAGAGTGAGCGTATTCATCTCCAGCATTTCTTTCCGGAGCAGTTCTTTTTGCTTAGGGTCTGCGGTAGAGAGTAAGGCACTGAGTTCTGAAATTAGAGGAGAAATATCTACAGGGCGGCTTACCGCAAGAAACTTAAATGGATAGTTGAAAGAGGATAATTCGGCTGTCAGCTTGCTAATAAGCATCCGTTTTTCAGAGGTACTCAATAAATCCAGGCTAATCGGGAAGATCCGTACATAGCTCATCAGCCAACCGTCTTGTGTATGAAGGAAGTTCCCATGAATGTCTTGTACTTGGACGAATTCTTGTGCTGTTTGCATGGCAAGATCTGTGGTGATATTGGATTTTGCTTTACTTTTCATGAGGTGAAATAAAACAGCTCCTCCGCCAAGAAGGCAGAGGAGCAGCACAATGATGGGCAGCAGCATAAAAGCAGCACCACTTTCTATTTTGTTTTTTTCGGTGCAATATGCCAATCAGAGAATAGGTTCCCGGAGATCGTAATCGTTCCCTGTAATTGAAGGGTTAGCATGCCTGCAGGTGTCCAGACATCCAGAATGCGTGTAATTGGAATATACGGTCCATCAGGGAACCAAACCGGCGTAAAGTGAACTCGACTTTGGTAAGTTGAATATTCATTAGTCTTCAACCAAAAATTGGCGTTCACTCCACCTGATTTAAGGTCATGAAGTCGCCAGTATGCTTGATAAGAAAACTCCGGGAAATAAGTAACGGCGTGCTGGGCACCGGTGAAGTGACTACTAGGAGCATTAGAAGAGGTAGTGCTGTTGCTGGTTATCTCAATGCCATATCCTGATTTCATCCTACTGGAGGAAAGAGATGGTGATTTAGTATCGGGGACGACTGATTGAGTGGCAGAGAGGGAAGCGAAATAACTAGTCCAGATATATTCCCACCAGCCTCGATCTTTCCAATATCCATAGTCTATCCAATAGCCCGTATCCTTTCCGGTACTGTGCCATTGCCAGTTAGAAATCCAGACCCAGTATTCATGCCAACTAGCCGACCAGATTCCCCAGGAGGCAGTAGTTTTTGACGGATAGTTAGGAACTGATGGGAGATGAAATGAATCGTTACGATCTGTGGCAGTAGGATTGGGCGGGGGATTCTGGTTTAGATCGACAATAGAAGCTGTTATAGAAGAAACATTAAGAGAGCCGTTTGTTGAGCGCACCTGAATAGAGATTGATTGTGGTGAGCTAGGTGTGTGCCATTTTATCCAAACCAACTGACTGTCGCCTTCCGGAATGACGATATTCGTCACCGTGTAAGTGCTGCCCATAATCGCAAATGTAACGCTTGCCGGATTATCAGGTGTGATTTCAGCAGCGGTGGAAAGACGCACGGAGGTAATCACATCGGTATCTGTTCGGTATTGATAGCTCGCCTGACTGGGGGAAGGGGTGGTAGGGGCGTTATTAAAGCGAACGATGCCCAAACCAAGTGAAGTAATTATTTGATCGTTACTGACACGACTACTGGTAGAACCATTCCAAGCGGGGAAGCCAAGGTCGGAGGTCTCTAGAAATATGGATAATGGTAGATTTTGATGAGTGAGGCTGACCATTTTTGAACGTAAACCGCCATTTAGAATTTGATCGTACAAAGCGGCCTCATGGGCAGTCATCGCCATCTGCACACCTTGAAAGGTAATATAAGCGATGGGTTCTATAAGAAGTTTGTAGTTACCGTTTATTAAAGTCTCGTAGTCAATATTTGTTGCGTTCGCAATGCGCATTGCCATGTACTCAGAACAAAAATATCTTTTGATGAGCTCTAAATTCGGTTCAGCTTTACTCGACTTAATAATGAAAGGTAGACGTTCTCCAGGCTGTACATATGTGTAAGGGGCAGTTGACGGTTTTAAAGTTGTCCCTTTGCTATACTGTAGTTTACTGATTTTTCCGAAATGAATAAGTGAGCTTGGAGGAGTGCGATTCGTAAAATCAATAGGGGTAGATACCGCAATCTGATCATCTGATCTTATTACAGTGACCCTGACTCCTTCATCGTTTGTATTCCAAAAGTTTTGCCCATTACCGCTACCTAGACCACCACCACCAATGTCAATATTCCCATCACCAGTACCATCAGCATTTGTAATATACGGCATGAAGATGGTCATCGTAAGTAAAAGTATAAACATACATTTTAAAAATCGACTCATAACCAATGCCTCCCAAAAGAAAAAGACGCAGCAACACGCCGCGCCTTTTCTCATGTTTTAGTGATTTTAATCCATGTCTCCAACTTGCTTATTCAAATCACCATCAGTTCCCGTTTTAACAACTTGTGTTCCACCGCCTTGATCCTCAACCCATCCAAAACCAGGAACATACACTTTCCCATCATTATTTTTAGCTCCAGCCTTTGGTTCATCTTTTTGATTATTAGGCTGAGTTGTCTTTTCCTCATAAGCTGGAGTAGAAGTAGGAGATTGTGGTTTTGTAGATGCCTTAACTTTGGGCTTAGGTGGCTGGGTAGGTTTTGGTGTTTTGGCAGGTTGGGTAATAGGTACTTCAACATTCTTCTTTTCCTTTTCCGGTTGAAGTATGGGAGTTTCAGATATAGTAGGCTGAGGGGTGATTTCGGCAACAGAGATGGGGGAGTGGCTTGGGCTTGGATTCTGGGGGGAGTTAGTAGGGCTTGGCTCTATTTCAGAAACATTGATTTTAGAAGGAATTGCTGCGGTTATCGTATTTGCTAGATCAGTTATTTGACTGCTGTCTTTATGTGGCCATGCCGCCCAAGTAACTATAAGCCCAATAATCACAATTCCTCCAGCAAAAGCCCATATCTTTCGCTTCATCTTTTTCGACTCCTTATAGCATATTTGTGTTCTTACAAGAGGATCCCATTCTTCTATTTTACTGTATAATTCTGTAAAATCCAATTAAATCAGCTTACACAATAATTTTTTATGAGTTTATGAGCTGAACCGAGGCATATATACTGCTTTAACATGTAATTCTGCCTTCATAGAAGGTAGATGACCCCAGCCAAAGGAAAGTGGCACCTCTAGCTGTATTACTGCTTCGGCTGTGAATTGCTCTATGGTGTTCGGAGAAGAAGGAGCGAACGGTGCATTGATAAGAGTTACTACTAAACCGGATAAACTATATTCCACCTGATCTCCAATCAGTTTAGTATATCTTGTTCCTTGTTGGGCCAGTCCCAAATTCTCTTGTAGCCGAGGATAGATATGTCCTGTGGAGACCTGCTCCTGCCATTCGTTTCCAGACCGTAAATAACCGCCGGAGTAACTTTGCCGCAGGCTACTGTATACATAACTGTAGTTTTCAGCAACCACGGCAATAATGGAGCTTTGCACGGCATCACGTACACCACTGGCGATAATTGTTAGTCGCATATATTCAAAAATTACACAGGAAAACATCAGTATTGCCAACACAATGGCAACAACTAACGGAAAACCATTACCAGATTTGTTAGTCAGCCACTTCATTTCCAATACACCTCAGACTTTCCTTGAGCTCTAGCGGAGAGTTCAATGGGTAAGGAGCCAAAATCCCCAAATAGTCCGATATTAACAGTGGTTTTCAAAGTTACCGTTACTTCTTCATTAATTTGAATTTGTCCGCTTCTGTTCCACGTTATTGTAGGATAGAGACCAGTTTGTGTCTGTAATTCATTAGCTCGCTCTGTAGTCTCATTGCCAACTCTGCCGGATATCTCAGCTTCTCGTACCAGTTCCGCGGCGAAAGTGTCTAGTTGATGTTTTACAACAAAGACTGGAAACACCTTGATCGCCAGAGCTACGCATAACATGGCAGCCAATACTAGCACCACCACATCGACGTAACCTTCTCCGCGCTTACTTCGGAGGATGGACACCTAGCATTCCTCCCTTCCTTCTGGATGGTATGCATCAGAATAACTTGCCCATCGCCCTCATGATCTCCATGCCCAAAATGACAATGTACATCAACATAAAGCATCCGAGCATATAGAATGAATACTTGCGTACTTTGCCTGGACGTTTCATTGCAATAAGCTTGAGTCGTTGAATTTCTATCAATTTGAAGTCATGTGCGAGCATTTCAAAATAGACAACTCCCTGATCCCCGCGCAATACGGCTAGCAACCCCCGTACAATATCTGATAACATCGTGCTGCCAATACGTGTCTCGAGCCTCAGCAGTGCCGTCTCCTGATTGCCACTCTTTATATCCGCAATAGTAATAAATAATTCGCTCTGCAAGCTGCTCCCGGCATTTTTGGCGTATACCTCAAGCATCCGCAGCACGTCTCTGGTTGCTTTAAGTTCTTGCGCGATAGTGGTCACAAACCGGGGGAGTTCAGCTTCAATTTCTTCTCTTTTTTTGCGAACGGATTCCCTTGCCGCACTTATGTTTTTGAAGAATACAGCGATTGCTAAAAAGATAAAGAGAGGTGAAATCAGCGGTAAAATTGGCAGACTCATTAATCCTCCACCAAAAATCAAACCCGCTTTTACAATGGAATGAGCTACATAGGCTTGTGGGGTTAGTGGAATTCCAGCTGACTGAAGGGTTGCAGCCGTTTTACGTCTATAGTAATCGCTTAGTCGAAGTTTAGGAGCTAGCCAGGAAGACATACGAAAGATGAGAGCATCGAAGGTAGAACTGTTTTTCTTCCCAGTTCGTGCGACCTGAATGACTGCCTTTGAGGCAGCAAGTGTAGGAAGTTTAATCAGGTCCGCGATAATGAGATAAGATCCAGCAGCGAAAAACAAACCAATGAACATTAGTAATCCGGACATCATAGACAATCACCTCCATTAGCGCTCCCATTCTTCCTCACGCACTACACCATCCCATACAGGCTCATGGTAAGGAGCGTGAATATACGGTTCGACTTCCTCCAGACTTTTGAGGGTGATGGCCTCATAACTAATCGCCTCTTCAGCTGATTTTGGTAATTTCCCCATCTGTGTCAATGAAGTAAAGCCTGCATTACCAATAATGATGTGATCCAAAATACTAATATGAAGCGGTTCAAAGATCGCAACCATTCGTTTGGTCATCTCTATATCTTCCCAGGATGGCTTCAGGCTCCCGCCCGGATGGTTATGCGCCATAATGATGGATGTACAGTCACAATTTAGCGCAGTCTTTAAAATATTGCGGGGGTACACAGGAGCCTCAGTGAGACCACCTTCAGAAATAATCCGTGTTTCAATCACATGGTTACCATTATCTAAGAAGGCGACCATGAAGCGTTCTCGGTCCCGTAGCCCATGTAAAAATGCGGAGAAGTAGCTTCCTGCCAGCTCTGGAGAGGTGATTTTTCGCTGTGTATTCTCGACTTCCCACTGCAGAACACGGTGAGAGATGAGGAATTCATTAAGCTGCTCAACTTTTTGTAATTGTATTGAAGTGAGTTCCAGGGAATGGGGATGCTCCAGAGCATTCATTAGGTTATTGGTATTTCCATAGTTCTCTAATTTTTCGAGTGGAATTCCCGTTAACTGATGAAGGGATTGGATATATTCCTTGACCATTCTCTTATCAAGAGAGTCTTGGCCCATCGAATTCGCTCCTTTCAGGAGATGGGACTGGCTCCAAGGCATGTAAGATCTTCTTTACTGCATGCAGCTTGCTTTTCAAATCGCCAGACAGCTCCTCTTCCTCGAACCGGTCCCAAAAGTTATCGAACCCGTATTCCTCAATCAGGGATTGTAAGATGATCTGCTCTTGCGGGGATGCCTCAATCAAATTGCCTAGTAACCGAATAGAATCGTGCATTTGAATTCTCCTTTCTTACCGTTTGTATTCCAGAGGACGTGTAAGCCGGATCACTGCTGCCAGTGAGACAAACAATGCCAATGCGCAGATTGAAAGCACGATATGCCCAGGAGTGCTGGTAGTCAATGTATGGAACCAGTCGCGATTCAGAAAATAAAGTAAGGGAATATTGCCGACGAGTAGAATAGCCATGGTCAGAAATTCTTTTAAGGGCTCATAGAGCAAATAGTCAAGCTCCGCCGAGACAACGCGCATATCGGACAACTTGGCGACAATGGGCATGAGTGTGGATTTCAACGTTCGGTCATCCTGACAGGCAATCAGGGCATCACACCACTCTTGAAAAACAGTGTTATTAATTCGGCCTTTAAGCTGTTGAGTTGCTAGCCTGAGGTTGGCATGAATCAGCTTCGTTTCGGCTAGGAACGCTTGAAATACGTCTGCTACGGGAGGATTCAAGTAAGGGAGATTTTCTTCAATCGCTGCCAGAATATTCTCGTTACGCAGGTAGGAGGTGGTAATGACGGAGAGAGCCGTTTCTAGTTCACTACCAAGCCGCTTCTTGTAGAATGTAGAGCTGAATAAGACACCCCAAAAAGGGAGTAGGGCAAATCCCCCAGCCATTACGGGCAACAACCACAAGTTGTTCATGAGGATTGCTAGCATAGCTCCTATAATTGCTAAGGATAGGGAACCGGCGATAAGCAAACCAAACCGTTGACTATGACCCGTCTGTTCTAGAATGGCTCGGGCTTCATGTACTGTAGCACGCCAGCCTTTAAGTTTCTTTGGGTGCTGAACAGCCCGGATCCGTTTTGCTAATGATGGATTTCGAATAGACAAGTGGGAGAGTAGTTCGGAGAGTTCTTGGGCTAATGTGTAAGGAGTGAGTTGAAGGATCAACATGCAGCCTGCAGTTAAACCGATAGAGGCTAACAGCAGCATAAACGTCATGAGGCTTCACCTCCAGATAACAAACGTTGCAATGAGGACAAGGGCAAACCGTTTTCGAGCAACCGTTTCTGTAGGCCGATGGAAATGTCACTAACCTTCTCATAAGCGCCGTCGATGCAAATACGGCCGGCTTCTTCGTAAGTAGCATGGACGGCAAACCGGAATAGCGTATGAATGACACGCTGACCATCTGGGAGTATGCAGCATTCTGTGATTTCCATCATCCTGCGGGTATTGTCCTCAAGTTTCTTCACAAACAAAATGAGTGGAAAAGCTTCTGTTACCAGGTTGTACAGGGTCTGATCATTCATATCATATTTTTGGGTACAGAGCGTCACCATCCGGTAGTAGGTAGCAAAACAAGAATTCGCATGGGTAGTGGTAATCACGGTATGACCGGTTCGAGCTGCTTCTTGAGAGGCAAAAGCTTCAGCCGATTTCATTTCCCCGACGCAAATAATATCCGGGTTGGCAGTCAGCGCAAATTCCAATAACTTTTCCTGATCGATATGCTGGCGGGGATCTTCGCTGGAGCGTGTCACCGTATGCACCACATTGTTCAGAACGCGGCCGTTTTCGTCGGTAATGACCAGATCAAACTCACGGCAATCATTTTCAATAGTGAAGATACGTTTGTCATAGGGGATCGTAGAGAGCAGCCAGCTCATCAAGGTTGTTTTCCCGCTGCCGGTGGCTCCAGTGACGCACATGGATAACCCATACCTTAGACAGATGCAAAGGAAGTCCAGCATTTCTGCGGTCGCTGTTTCATTCTGAATAAAATCCTCTCGGGCTAGCTTCTGCGGGTTAATGATCCGTATGGAGGCAGCAATCCCTTTATCTTTATCTGTAATGGGAGCACCGAACACGGTAATGCGAATATTGTTGGCCAGATGGCCCCGGACAATGGGCTGAGAATAGTCCAGGATCATTCCAGACTGGTGCAGTAGCCGCCGGATGACATCCACCGCATGCTCTGGAGAAGAAAACTGTTCTTCAGCTGGGAGTATGCGTCCATCCGTATAGCTGATTTTCACGTCATTGTAGCTGTTGATATTGATTTCTTCGACATCTCTTGAAAAAAGGTAACGGGTTAAAAAGGAATACTCCACCATCTCGGCATACAGTCGATTGATTAGTTCATCGAATGTCAGTCCAGGCACATGTAGCCGTTGGTCGGTTAGATATTGACTCATATAGGAAATGATTTGCTGTTTTTGTTCCTCAGGGTGGCGGCTCATCAGTGTAGCGTATTTCCCAGAAAGATAAGTTTGAACTTCCTTTAGCACATCCGCAAAGGACTTAGACTGATTCGCAGTGAAAAATAGAGAAGAAGCTTGATTCATTGACCATCACCTCGATGCTTTGGAAGGAATGATTTCAGCCAATCGAGGAGATTTAAGATCGTCGCATTACGGGTTGAAATTGTAGAAGATTTATCTTTTGATTTCGCAATGTGCTGATGTTCTTCCGGTAAAGCCAGTTGAATTAAATGTTCAACGCGACTGAGATATGTCTTTGCTTCTTTGCTAGCCAAATCATCGAGCAGCCGTGCATCTGACGTTTGTTGCTCTAGCTCAGTCACATAGGGAAGGGTTACCTCAATACCTCCGAAAACTTGACTGTATTCCCGTTCGTCTTGCCCTGCTTTAACATTGGATAGTACAGAAACATTCAAAGAATGGCGAAAACGTATATCCGTCAACAGTGGCAAATAGGAAGCATAGAACATCAGGCTTTTCAGCTCACAACTGTGTAACCGGTAGACGGTATCGGCCAGTTCTAGGGCTACCGTGGAAAGAGGATCGGCGGACAGATAGCTGGAGCAATCAACCAATATCACATCTGCCAGATGTCTTGCTAACGTTAGGAGATCGACAGTACGTTCTCTATCGTAAGAAGCATACGTAAAAGCGGTGTCCCCTTTTTTGTATCCAAGCAGAGCAATATGAGGAGAACCATCCAGTGGTAGAGCAAACCGTAGTAATTCTTCTTGAGTTAGTGCAGGCAGACTGAGCAGTTCGCCTAGGGATAGTTGTTGCTTGGCGGCTTGCGGCAGGATTGTGGAAGCGGAAGGGCAAAGGGCATCGCAGCAAAGAATCAGAACATTTTTCTTTTTAGCGGCAAAGGCTTTAGCCAGCTTGATCGTTGTTACGGTCTTGCCGCTACCGGGATTGCCCCAAACAGCGATCAATGGTTTATTACTCATCGGCATCCCCTTTCTTTAACTGAGCTGTAAAGTAAGCATCTTGTTTGTCGGTAAAAGATTTGGCAGTTACAGGGTCGCCGCGGTATACGAGGGACGTATGCAGTTTGGCTTTATTCTCAAGGTCGGCTAAAAGCTGAGCCTGCTCTGGTTGAACGAGTAGCGTTAAGGTTGAAGGGAGTTCATTGTCCTCATCGTCGTCTTTAGTGGAGCCGTTATTTCCTGTTTGCGCGTCCAACCCACTGCTTGCAGTGACAGCTAATATTTCAACATACTGCAACTCTGGAGGCATCGTAGTCGTACGCATTTCTCCGCAATCCGAAGCGATTAGGGTCACTATATCTCCAGGTTGAAGTTTCCCGGATAATCCTGCTGCAAGGCTTTTAATTGTGACGGACAAGGCTTGTTTGTGCCCATCCAGTCGATCGAGGTAAGCATCTAGTGGAACAGCAGATAACTTGGCAGGGAGCAAATAGTCGCCGCTTTTGAGATCCACCGCCGCATATTGTCCAACAACAGCCTCCGTTGCTTTGAGAACAGATTCAGGCAAGTGGAGCTTTCCTACCTCGACGGTTTCTACCTGTTCTGACTGAATTATCGAGCCTTTGGCAACATCCTTGGTAATACGGATGATTTGAGTGGTATCGCTGGCTGAACGGTTTAAGAGTGGTGCAATACCAAAACAAATGATGAGAGAGAGTAGAATACAAGCTGCTCCTAATACAGAACGATTTTTAAATCTGCGCATAAAAGACAAGACCTCCTGAGGAAGGGTTTAGAGTTGGAGCATGATAAATGCAAAAAGGCCACCGGCAGATAAAAAGGGTGCCAGTGGCAGAGACGTTTGTTTAGCAGATTGGTACCCGGTTTTAAAACCAATTGCTACAGCAGTGAATAGAACTAGTGTTAACCCAATGATGCTTTGAATGGTGCCACCTACTGGACCTAGCACAAAGCCACAGGCTGCCATGAGTTTGATATCACCGCCTCCGAGCTTACCTTTAGAGAGCACAGCGGCAACAAAGTACGGTAAGCCAGTTAGGAGCATCCCAGATAAGGAGAAAAGAGGAGAGAAGTGAATGAATCCTAGAGCGGTAATAGCTACGGAAAGAGAATCAGGAATCTCGCGAGTTTTCACATCTTGAATGCTGGCACAAGCCAGGAGCAAGGTGAGAAGTAAACCTTTCAGAAGGATGATATTTAGGGACAGACTCAAGGTTGCTCCTCCTGCCACGGCCATTCAGGTAGACTTCTGTAGGGGTATACCTTTTGGCTTTTGGCAAAGCGAACCATAAAGCGTACTTGATCGAGAACGGACAGATTATTTCGGTCTTTCGTGGTCATCATCACTGAGGCGGAAACGCCGGTTAAGAAAGTAACCAAGGCCATCGGCACGCTGCCATTGATCAACCAGAGTAATAGCGCCAGAAGTACAGTGAGCAATGAACTGATAAAAGCCTGACCTAATTGCTGTTTGCCAAAACCGGGAAACCATTCGGCTTCTGGCTTCACGCCCATCGGAATATATAACGTTTGCGATTCTTGATTCATCTCAGACCTCCTATTGGTAATAGAACAAAATGATATCCTTTACCTGCCAGATGCTTTCGGCAAGAATGTAAAACAGTACTACGTTCCGGCTGCGTTTCTTGTATTTCGCCGCTTCATCATCAGCTCCAGCCAGACGTACCATGCAATACACCAAGCGACAGGCGCAGCCAAGACGGATTAAGGCGATAAGAGCTTGTGCCAACTCCTCCAATGTATCCATTCACTCACCCGGCCTTCGTCATTTTGCGGGCCATCCCTAAGAGTTTGACGGAGTGATAGACATTGTTTACAACCCCGCCACCGCCACCTGATGTAATCAAGAAATCGGAGAGGAAACGTGGTGTCTTGATCGCGAGCATCATACAGGCTAGTCCCCAGAAGACATGGGATTGCAACATCAACCCCACACCTAATTTGGCTAAAGCGATTTGAATGACTACCGTCAACATGGATTGCATGAATTTCTGGGTATAGGCACGGAACACACCACGGTCATTATCCAGTAATCCAGCGCAGGCTAGCGGAATACCAACACGAAGGATGAACATTTCGAGTCCGCGCATGAGAAACTGGAAATACAGGATGAAGAAACAAACCACGAAGACCAATCCGAATAGTGCGGTCACAAGTCCGAGTGAGCTGATACTGTTAACCCATGCCTGCCAGTTGTAGTCGGTCGATTGTCCGATGACGACCATTAACTGATTGGTTAGCTCTTCGACCATTTGACCGATCCAGGTATAGATGGTGGGGAAACAAATGGCAACAGCCATTGCCCTGAAAAAATTGGTCAGTAGAAACAGCGGTTCTTCATCCGGATCCCCATCGGTCCACAGTACATAAATCTCAAAGCCCTTTTTCAGAAATTTGAGAATCATCACTGCAACTCCAAAGCCAAACAAAATATCGTACAAGCTTTCCAGTAGATTCGTGCCAGTTGTGAGGGTCATGTATTTCTCTGCATATAAGGAGATGGGAAGGATGTCTTTTAACAAGGTGTCCATATAGATTAGCGCCCCGTTAAGCAGAGCAACGACGAGCAGCAGTAAGATCTTCTCCATCTGTTCCTCCTTTCTAAAAGAAGCGGCGTGACCGCCGCTTCCTCTGAAGGCTGCTTAACCTTTGTAGTTGAACATTTCCTTGATACGCTGAGTAAGTGTGGGCAGGATGGTTCCTTCAAACAGCAGATACAGACCGCCTAGCACTAGTGCACCAATTACAACCGCCATCAGGATCTTTACAGCCGTATCCACGAAACCTTCCCCGCTATGGTTGCTAATTACTGTCTTTGCATTGCTCCTCATGTGAGCGAATTTCTTCGGTACAACCTGCATCCATTTTTTCATTATTCATAACCTCCAGAATTCAATGTGAGCATAGAAAAGAGCCTGCTATGGTCAGCAAGCTCTTTTTACTTGTAGTAGCCAATAATGATATTAAGGGTGGCTGCGCCGAGTACCGCACCAATGCAGGATACAATGGCAACAATGATACGGTTGTTCCACTTTTTGGTATCCATCTCATCAGCGGCAGAGCGCCGGATACTAAAATAAACAATGAGTAAACCGGATACTACCGGAGCCAGAATCATCAGCCAAGTTGTCACATCGCCGATTAATTTCTCGGTCCCAGTCACCAGCTTGCTACCTTTAATGTCGCCGGAAGCATAAACGGATGTGGATTCAACCCAATTGTAGTAAAGCGTAAATAGTAAGGCTGCTGCAGTTCGTATAACCGAAGAGAAGCGGCCTGACCTTAATCGTCGTCTGAACCCGGAGGAAAGAATTCGCTTTGAGCGGCTGCTTATTGCCGATGTTCGGCCATCTGCCGGGTGATATCTTTCTGATAGTAGATCCAAATGTTCCAAAGTTTCACCTCCTCATTCGTATTCGTTCGTACGATTCGCCGCATTTCTCGTTCTTCCCTTACTTGGCGATTGTGCTCCTTGTCTCCAAGGCCCATCATTGCGTTAAATGCCCAGGAGGATAAATCGGGAGAATACATCATTGCGGGATGAGAACGAGAAAGTACAATCTGATAAGGGCGTGAGACACGGTGCACCTCATCTACCGTTAACAACTTGCGCTCAAGCAGGTTTAAGCTGTGTGAAGTGCTGGGCGTCGAATATTTGCCATGCGATGCAGAAAGTTGGTAACTGGACGTTGTATATGTTCCGAGCTTCTCGCTGACTTCCCGCAGCGTCTCTAAATCGTCAGCCTGCAGATATATCCAGGTCTGACAATTGGATTTGATCGTATTGGCTACATGGTCGTCGTATTTTTCTTTCAATTGTTCGAAACTCTGTAGAAATAGGTTAAAGCGCATTCCACGCCCTCCGCCGACCGTCAACTTATTTGTGAAATCGGCAATGGGCGTAAAGTTACCAAACTCATCAAGGATAAAATTGACCCGTTGTTTTAAGCGTCCTCCACGTTTGTCTGCTTCGGTAGTTAACAGTTCGTACAACTGGGATACCATAAGCGAAGCCACAGGATAAAAGGTTGTCTTCTCATCAGGGAGGATAATAAAAAGCGCCTGTTTCTTATTGCCGATGTCGGCTAAAGAAAAGTCGCTTTTGTGAGTGATGGCATAAATGGATTTGGAGGTGAAGAGGCGCAATGTGGTCAACGCTGAGGTATAGAAACTACCTTTGGTGCGGGAGGGAGCAATGTCGGAGATGCTGAGCAGAGCCCGAGCAGGATGGTTCTGAGGCAACCGCTTAATGTACTCCTGCATCGGTGTTTTGTTACCGATTTGTTTGTTCATCTCCGCTAGAAACCAGTAGACATTAGTCATATTTTGAAACTCCGGGCGCTTGACGTTATCCCACACGACACTGAGGATCGAGGCGGCGATGACCGACATTTCTCCGTTGGTCCAGATTTTTTCACCCTGAGCTTTGCCTACCAGCACGTTCGTCATGTCCCAAGCGAGCATTTCTGCTTGCTCTTGGTCTCCAGCCAGCGTCGCGTCAATGATAGGCTGAAGCAGATTGTAATGGTGGCTCTTTTCAGGATGGCGGAAATCGAGAGTAAATACTTCGTAACCCAGCTTCTCCAGCAGGACGCTACTATAATGAAATAGCTCTGCTTTCGGATCAGAGATAACCAATGACTCTCCGGCTAATGCCAAGAGTCCGATGGATTGAAGGACCACTGTTCGAGATTTCCCGCTGCGCGTCGCGCCGATACAGAGAGAATGAACATCGTCCCCTATAAAGAAAAGACGCTCCTGGTTTCGTGCTTGTTGTAATCCTAGGACAATACCACCCGATTGGATCAGAGGTGGTGCTGCAGCTCGGCGAGGATGGTTAATCGCAGTGTTCACTTTCGGAATAGACTTCGGATGAAGCATTCTCACGGTGAAAGTCCTCCTTCAGATCGGTTCGTCGGAAATGCAGGTCGTCGTAACCGGATTGAATCAATTGGCGAATATAGGGATGATGCAGATCGAGCAATTCGCAGTCGAAGGTATGAGACCATTCCTCTTCTAGCAGCCAACGTGCAGAACCATGCTGATTTTGTCCCACCACCACAGGTGTTTCAATCCCGGGTGCAATTTGCTTCAGTTTGCTTTGATAAGGCCGGTTATTGGAGGCGATAAAGAGAGCGGACAGGAGTAGAGTAAATCCTTGAAGACAAAGAAAGAGCAGAAAGTGAACTCTGCTAGAAATAAGACTACCTAGGCTTGTATTTAGGGAGGGGACAGTGAGAGTTGAAGTTGAACCGGATAAGGCACCATGCAGGGCCGTAGAGAAGAAAAGATTAAAGATGGAACCGATGGTTATTAAAAGCGTGCAAAGCAGCAGCTTTTGTTTCGTTTTCACCACTCAGGCTCCTCTGTGGGTTCAAAAAAATTATCAGGCCGTTCTCTCAGGGAGATAGAGTCTTGAGGGGATTGTGGGAAGTTATCATATTGTTCTGTAGCAGGAAAGCGAGCTTCCTGATCTAGCTGTATTTGTAGAAAGAGTGATCTGGGTGCCGGCTGATCATAAATACGGCTCCATTCTTCAACATGAAGATTATGCATCGTTACATATACGGGATGGTCCTCACATAAGGTGTGCAGCAAACTATCCTCGTTTATAATTTGTTCCAGTACAGCGGGGTGAGAAGCGGACAATTCATAAACCGGAATAGAGCAAGCATCGAGTGGATAAAAGAGATAGTTTATTTGACCAGCTGCTACTTCCTGTGCCATCTCCGACAGACAGTGTTTTGCGATCGTTTGATGTATAGCGAGTGCCCACTCTCCGTCATGATTCACCATGGAAATACCATTGTAGAACTCTTGGCTTTCCGTAATGTCTCCCCAAGGTGTAGTTGCTGGTGGGGTCATTCCACCAAAATACTCCGGAGCAAAAAACTCTCCATCCTGGGCCAGTTTTTCTGGCGAGCCGCACCATTCTTTGAATTCCGGATCCGTAATTGCATCCTTCTTGAGCAGTTCATAGGAAGGGATGATACTTTTGGCATCGTCGAAATAGATATGATCACCTTGTGACTCTCCAGCTTGCAACGCTTCTTCACTGAGTACTTCTTTGGCATAATCAGCATCCACAACAATGCCGCTATTGTGTTCGGCCATCATGCCGTACACATGCAGGCCAATTTCCGCGCAGGTCAAAATATTCCCCCATATCGAGCTTTCAGGCTGAGGCATGGACTCACTTCCTTCTATAATAAATATGAGTTGTTACCGACCTTCTTCGGTAATTTCGAGCGTCTCCGAGTTACCGTCAAAATCATGACTAAATTCTTGCTCGTAATTCAGCTGGATTTCCCGATCTTTAAGCTCGGGCAGTAGTTCCTCCAACCGGTCAATCAGGATCTGGACCTGTTCGAATTGGTCCATCGTCTTGTCATTGGGACTGATAAGGAATTTGACCATCTCATCATGAATGAGAATAAGCTCATTCTCGCTGAATAGTTTCTTACCATCTACCAGGCCGCTGCGGACTGCAAAGTTCTCCATTGCTTCATTTCTGTCATAAAAATATTGGCGTTGTACCGGTATTCCATTCTCTGGAGCAAGACGGTAGGTCGAAAACACATATTCGAATAGAGGATGATGTTTGCAAGCAAGAATGACATCCCCGTATTCACTAAGCTTGTAGACACCGTTTGTGATCTTCTCATCCTTATCGGTGTATGGCTTTTCGGTACAAACACCCAGCTGCAGGGCTGTTTTTCGTGCCAGGTCTGAAATGCTGCTCATAAGCCGATCCGGGACAGTGACAAAAGGATTGCGTTCAATGCTATCCATCCGTGTATAAAAGGCAATGATCTGATCCTTCAGATACAAATCTGCTAAATAGTCCGCGGATGTGGAACGCCGAACCTCAATCCCTTGCAAGGATAGGGCAGCAAAGAAGTTTTTATAAAATTCGCTTTTACTTTTCATTTGAGGACCACCTTTCAAGAAGGCTACTGTTCGTGATCCATTTCGGCTTGTATTTGGGAATAGAGGAGACTGGGAGAAGGGGGAGTCAATGACTCGATTTTCTGTAGAAGATGGTCAACGGATTGCTTTTCGTTATACCCAAGTGTGGAATCATTAATACTACGATAGAGAAGGGCAGCGTAAAGCGAACTAAGCTGATCGGTTTCAAACAATCTACCCTTGTCGAGTAATCCACTCCGCATTAGAAAATCATCCTTTGCTTTCTCATACTCGTTGCGATAAAAATAATGCCCCATGGCAAATCCAGTCCGCTCGCTGTTCATCTCCCAGGTAACAAAGCGAAACTCACCGTCCCCATCGTAACGGCCTGCTAATACATGATGGTTATATTCCAGCATACTGCGGTAACTGCTCAAACTGGAGATTCCAAGTTGGGTAGCATTACGATAGCTATGCTCTATCTCCCAGACCTTTCCGACAATGCTCGGTATCTGGTGAGCGAGTTCAGCTTCGGCATTAGCTGGATAATGAATTTCACCATTCTGATGAATAAATGCGATAGGGTCGTTCTTTTGAAGAACGGAGAGAATAGAAGATGATTCACGCTGGATATTCAAACCCAAACGGGAGAGTTCTGCTTCCAGCACCTCTTTCATTCGATTATTGATCTCCACTGGCCGATTGCTCCTTGAGCTGAGATGGACTCTCCTGAGAAGGAATTACTTGAGGTTGTTGATTCGGTTTGTCTTCTGAAGGTGGTCGATGTTTCCGTGGTGTTTGACGCATCAGTTTCTCAAACGATTGCAGCTTTCCATTGGTAAAAAACATTTGATCATTCCTTTCAAAGTGGTTGGAGACTCACTTTACCTATCGAATCCTTTATCCTTATTCCGAAGAAGCCATTCTTTCTTAGCCTGCTTCGATAAGTCACCGCCCATTAGCTTGCTTTTGTCGTCGTAATCCATTTGGGCATTCATCGTCAAACCTTCCATCAGGTTAAGCAGCTCAAGCACTAATTGCTCTGTCATGGCATACTGCCAATTAGCTTGTTTGGTATTATAATTGACATCCTTCTCAAGCTGGATGATGGTACGAACTGTGGAGAGGATGCGGTTGGCGATACGTTTCTCTGCTTCAGCTTGATACTTCGCACGCTGCCTGTTCAAATGATTTGGATTAGAATCATAAAGCATGGCCAGGTTCATTTTTGCCTCAACGTAATCATCTACCATCTGAGCCAGATAGCGATTCTCTTGCAAGATGTTCTGTACAAACTTATCCAGCAGTGTTTTCGATTCAGGAGGCAACAGCTTGTACGCAAGTCGTCCGGATTTCGGCATTTGTTGACGCAATTGAAAAAGCTGTTCAGCCAACTTCTTGACAGAAGAGGGCTCCACCAAATGATGTTTAGGAAAGAGGAGAAGAGAGTCTTCATCGTCAATTTCGAACCGCTGCTGGAATGCTCGAAATGCTTTTGGATTCAACTGCTTCAGATAGTTCTCAAATTCTGCTACCAATTGATCGGTAATTTCGGATACTCCAGATTTGGCCTGATCCCGCTTGGCAATAAATTGTTTGATTTTATAAGCGAACGTGTCTTTAATCAGCTGTTTGCGAATACGATTGGGGATTTCGGGGGAAGTGAAGTTCTTCATGATTTCTTGTTTCTTATCCCAAAATACTACATGAAGATGAGGATGATCTATTTCGTTATGAAAGGCGGCAGCCCAACAAAGGTTCTCTGTTTTAATCTGGTTTTGGGCTGCAAGTGTGGCAATGTGCTGCTCGATATACTGCTGCCATACTGTGAAGTTTGATAGTCCTAGTTCCATTGCAGTTTCTCTGCGGAAAGAAATAATGCCACGAAACATGTTTTTGCCTTGCTGCGAAATATCTCGGACAGTTCGTGCGACTTCTTGCCAGGAATCAAATATCTGCATCTCGCCGGGCTTTAGTTTTCCGAATAGACCATGGTTTTTCGCATCATGCCGAACTGCACCTGGGCGGGTGGCGATATAACCAATATGACAGTAATTGCTGACTGCAGTTTTGGGCTTATTGGGATGGAAGAAGCGTTGCTTATAGATCAGAGCCGACATCGATATCGCCTCCGCGCAGTCGCTCAGCATCCTGCTCAAAACCATCACCGGAGAGGAATAGCTTCTCCACATCAGTGAGCTTCATCTTCATGTATTCCACTGCAAGCTGCCGAGCCTTCTTCTCAATCTCCCGAAAAGTTGTATAACGATTCACATCTATTAAATCCGCAATGATAGCAATGGTGGAGTAATAAGAGGCGGCGGACATGATGAGGTCTTTGCTAGCCAGTCCGGCTAACCGGTTGCTCAAACCATTGATGGCAATGGTGATCTCCTGGCGGATAATAGTAGTGATGAAATCAATCTCTTCGGTATAGGCATCTACAGACATCCCCTTTTGAATAAAGGCACGTACGATATCTGACATACTGAGATGCTTGGTGGCCGCGTACTTTTTCAACGCTTCATATTGTTTCTTTGGGAGCTTGACGGTGATCTGTACGGTTTTCTCAGCTTGTGCCAATGGTCTCTCCTTCCCTTTGATGTACTTAAGTGACATTCGTTTGCCGGGTGAAAATCACTAAAAATGTCGGTGGGAGCTCTGCTTCCACGCTGTTTTCTCGCAAAATGACATTTTGCTATTCCTGCCTTTACACCACCACCATCGGGCGGTGCCCTCTGGTGGTGGGACGGCAGTTCTTTTATCCAATGAGAAAAAAGTCTATAGTTCATAATCACAATCCTCCTCATGAATAGGTGATTCCGCTTCGGTTGTGGGCTGACGCATAGAAACCAGATCTAGATTGAAATCTTTATTATGTGGCGTCTGGATACTGGTCTGATATCCTAACTCATCATACTTATGGGCAAATTTAAAGGCAGCCTCTTGTCCCCAATTGGGAGCCGGGCTGCCATCGCGATAAGTGGCGTTATAGTCGTTGTCTAAGCAAAAGATGATTTCATGAATAGTGTGTTGGGATAGGAAGCGCTCTAAGGCATTATCTGATAAACAGCCGAGAGAAATTCGATGATCTTCTCGCCAGTCCAGCCCCTTCAGCTTGGTAAGGGTGGCATGACTCATGGCGTCGATGGGGCTTTCACATACGTAAACCCGCGAACTGTTGTTGCTACCAGGAATGAGAAAGGGGTAGCTTTTATCTGAATGTATTCGATCCTGCTTAAAAGGGCGATTAGGGTTGCAACCTCTCATCGAACAGTACTTAGGAATTCCATCAGGATCGTATCCGATGAAAACACAGTTTCCGGTTTTGGATTGCTGGTAAAGCTTTTTATCGTGCATGAGTTGGGACATGATTTCGGAGTCAATTCCTCGAACGTGTACGAGATACCAAGCGACTCGCCTATAGTTGGATGCCTTGTCTGGAAGGGTGAGTTGGCCGGCTGTTTGAGGAGAATGGAGCAGAGGAGTGAAGCGTGGGATTTCGCTCTCCAGCAGAAAAGCTACAGCTTCTTTGAAATTCATATTCCAGAATTGCATTACAAAGTCAATTGGGCCGCCGTGGGTATCAGTGGAAAAGTGATAGTACTTATTGCTGTCTTTGAAAAAGTAAAGACCGCCACTTTGCTCCGCGTGAAGTGCGCGGCGGCCTCCGTTTTCGAGAGTGTAACCATTGGATTTGGCGAATTGTACTAGGTTCGTGATACTGGCTTGGATGATTTGATTTTTATCTGAAAAGAGATTGTTTTTCATATTTACCCCTTTTTTAAATATGATTTGGAATCGAAAAAGTGATGAAATCAGTATCAAATTAATGGATCATTAGATGATATAATACAGTTACTAATAAGCATTTGGAGGCGACGCCTTTGTTTGAAGCAAATACTCCGCAAGAACTAATATATTTGATAGAGATTCCCAAGAAGTATAGAGTGGCCCTTTTAGACGGAGAAGTAAAAGAGTTTTATTCAAAAGAAAACTTTTTTCCTAGGGTACACTATGTCATTGAGAAGATGCATAGTATTCTGACTTTATTAGATGAATCAGAGGCTTATAGCTGGGAACTTCATATTAAATACATAATCAAATATGGACTAGTGAAAGGCGGGCATTATAAATATGCCTACCAAATTTTTCATAATGAAATGGAAGAAGAATTAGTATCATATTTAGATGATGAAAGAACTAAATCAGTAGAAGGATTCGACTATAGTTATAACTTAATGCATATCGCTATTGAAGCTATTATTCAATACAATCATCTAAATTCATTCTCGAATTCATTATTAAACATGTGGAAGTTTATATCTCCTGAAGAGTTAATACACACGATTATCTTTCCAGTTGATATAATTTATGAAAGTAAAGATTGGAATATAGGCGATATAAACAATTGTGTCTTTTATCATATTCCTAGTGTCTTTGAATTTACAAAGGCATATATTGAGATAATAAAAATTATCATGGACATGAATGTGCCACGCAAACAGTTCAATCGCCATATACATGCCTGCCTTAAACTAATCTTAGACGAGGTTCAGTATTTTTCATCAGAGGAATGTTCATACCTTTTACTATTGCAAAAGCTTTCGGCAATATTAAAACAGAATACTGATGTTCAAGATTTGATTTTCTTAACTCGTTGGATGATAGAGCTTAATCTAGGTGAGTTTAATGCAGAGGGGTATGCAATTAACGAAGTTGTTTTATCAGACAAAGAAATCAAGAATCTTGCTAAATGTGCCAATAAAGTGCTGAAATGGTCTAGCGAAAACTCAATTCCAGGTATTATCAAAGAATATTGGGATTTAATAAAAAATATAAACGACATTAAAAAAACAGCACTTTTAATTGAATTTTGTTCAAAATTAACTCAGATACGAGACAAGGAAATCATTAATAAAATAGCAGGTGACGCATTTAAATCATTTGATCCAATGAAGTTTTTATTTGAGCAGAGTGAATACGGAACTATAGCAAAGATTTACTTTTCTCATCTTTCAATAGAAGGTTACTACTTTGAGTTTGCATTTTCTTTAAAAAAGAGTGGTTACATTGAAGAGGCTAAAAAAGTATATTCACAGGCTATTGAGAACGGAAAAGAAACAAATGCGATTTTCAATAATTTAGGGGTAATCTATGAAGAGCATGATAAAGAATACGAAACAGCCCTATCCCTGTTTGAAAGAGCAATCTCTTTGGCTCCTAATGAAGTATTGCATAAAAATAATAAAAAGCGAATTGAAAATCTAATTAAAGAAAAAAAGAACAAAAATCAGACTTTGAAAGACATCTATTTTAAGAAAACAACAAAATATCAAAAAAGTATATTATTTGCTCTCTATCGTTTATCTGACCAACAACCCACATTTAATGAATTATCAGAGGCTACGCGACAAAAAGAGTCTTATGTCAAAAAAAATTTGGAAGAATTATTGAATTTGGAATTAATTATTCCCAATAATAATTCCTATATATTAGAACCGATTATTGAAGAATTAGTATCTAATTACGTTGAACCTAAGTTAGAACGTCAGATAATTCGAGTTGATAAGGCGTCCTTATATAGGCCTATTTTTTATCATGAATCTGAGATTAACTTGTATCATGCATTAATTGATTTATTTCCGCAACACTTTATATTCCCAAACATTAGTTTGAAAACAATTATTGATGTTGAGAAAATAAAAGAACTTGTTTCACAAGAGCATGTTAATTATCTATTTATGGCTCATGTTGACTATGCCATTATTAGTACAACCACATATACTCCAGTCCTTGCAATTGAGAAAGATAGCACATATCATGAAACTGATTCTGCGGCTATTCGCGATGAACGAAAGAACCTGATTTTTCAAATGAGCGGAATACCATTAGTTAGAGTGAAATTCAATAGTAATGTAACTCTAGAGTCACTAAAGAAGCAAGTGCGTGATGTAACAAAGGAGTTAATAAACACATTGAAAAGTGACGAACAAGATGTCCGTTTACTTCATGAAATTGATGTTCGAAACTTCGGTGCTTTATCGAAATCGGATTATGATTTGGATGAATTACAAGAGGATTGGGCAAAAATTGTTGGAAGTGGTATCGCACAAAAATCTAAGATAGACAACGTTGAGGGTCGTACGGTTAGTGTCTTACTATCTAGTGAATTGGAAGCGATTATCTCCATGAGTAAGGAGCAAATTGAAAAGAAATTTAAAATAGCGCATCCGTTAATTAGTGAAATAACATATCATTATTATTAAAAATACTAATGGTAAGAGAACATATGGGATTAGATATGTTTAAAATGATCATTTAAACGAAGAACTTCAAGAGAGGAAATTCTGGCATGTCTAAAGGCGTGCCTTTTTTTGTTTGTGCCAGTATACAAATAATTAACACATAATTGAACCAACAGCATTTTCGTTTATCAGGATCGTAAACTAGGATGAGAGAGGGGATATAGAGTAAGTTAAGAAAAACTAAATAATAACATTATTAATTCTTTATAAAACCTCCGATATCTTCAAATACAAATGAGCTATTCATTTGAAGTGATATGTTATGACTTTTCCAATTCCAGTGAATAGAACTACTTGAAGGGTCATGGATAAGATTAAGCCGATTAAATAATAAAGATTGGGCAATATCCTTACGGATTAATTCGACATAGGAATCTGCTAACCAATTTTTGTAATGGAACGGAAGTAATGAAGTGTGTTCATATAGACTGTTTAAAAAGGAATCAGGAATCATGGTATCGTAATTAATTTGATCATAAAAGTTAATTTCATCTTCTTTGTTAGTGATAAGAATAAAAGCATATTCATAATAAAAACAAAAGCCAATCCAATATTCTTGCACCTTTATTCTTTGACTGTAGTTAAACTGTTCTAGAAGAATTTGGCTAATACTGTTTTCAATGAAAAGCTTATGATTGGTTTGAATATTTTTATTGATTTTTAACTCCATGAAAGGAGCACCTCCAATAACAAATGGACACATGCGAATATATGTTCGCATGTGTCCATTTTATCATAAACTACAGGAAAATTGTTATTTTTTCTTTGTTAGGCTAATAGTTAGTTCTGTTGTATCAAGAGGTGAATAACTTCTGGCTGCAATTCCAATATCCCGAAACTGGTCGTCAATATACTCCTTTGTTATCAGAACTTCATCCGTTGTAAAAATAGCCACCATCTGTTTGAAGAATATGTCAGGAACTCTTTGGATTTTTTCCTTATTGCTACTTATCTGTTCGTGGAGATAAGCTAAATCTTTACAGTCTATAAAAACTGGTTTTGTTGTATATCCTTTAACAATCTCTCTTCTAAAGAAGTCAGCCATTGCAAAAAGTTGACGTTTTCTAAATTTATTTCCTATGAAAATATGTGATGTTACTTCATGAGGAGTACAATAAGTTGAGATATCAACTAAACTATTTAGTTGTTTGACGTAATGCAAGGCCTTACGATGTTCACCTGACCCTAATGTGTATCCAGCTGGATCTTTAGTGAATTTACAATCATAAGTAAAGGCATATTTCATCTCGGAAGAGTTTAAAGGGGCATTTTCCTTGTACTGAATTGCAAAAAGTCCTTCAGGTATTGGTTTACCAATTAATTCTTTTCCCCACTTTTCAGAATTGGGAAACATATCTTTTATAACTGGGAAAACATCATCTTCAAGATCACTATCGTCATATTTGTCTTTTAACTCAGTTGTTTTTCCACTAATAAAATTGAGATTTTTAACAGCCTTCATAGCGGCTGTTACTACCAAATGATGCGTACGTTTATTTAGATCTTCTATATATTTCCCCATAAATACACTAAAATCTTGTTGATCATTATTTACATAAATTTGTCCGAATGTTAGCTGCTCAATTGTATCAAGTGAGTAGATGTCACTTGTTTGCTGATCTACGCCGTAACATATCACTATAGTAGGAATTAATTTCCTTTCAATATTCTCCAGCGTTCTTTTTGAAAGCACATTTTTCGTCACAAGAACTTGAAATAAACGATTTTCAAATAAAAAACGTTTGAATTTAAATTTTTTCTTTCTAATAGTTTGTTGAGAATAACCTTTAGTTTCTAATCGAGAATCTCTTTCTAGAAGAGTATCGAACAAATCATAAATATATTTTTCCATAACTTCATTGTTAGCTATTATTTCTTCTTCCGGAGTAACTTTTATATCATTATGACATTCTGGGCACTCTAATTTGTCATGAGTATTTACAATCACTTCACTCTTATTAATTGTATAGAAGTTGCAGTTATTGCACGAATATTTATCGTCTTGCTTTAACTCTAGAAGTTTCAAAGTAATAAGTTCATCGAACATTTGCTTTTGATCATTTTCAAGTTGATCCTGTCTCGAAAATCTAAAGATCTGATCGATTTTGAGAGCGCGACCACCAGTGAATTTATTTTTAATTGGGCGATCCAGAGGAAATCCGAATTTCTTGAAAAAATTGTTGTTGATTAATGTTTTAGTTGCTGTACTCAAATTACTATCGTCTAGTTTGAAAACCACGTCTCCATTTTCTAGTGAAATTGATCGTATTGATTTTGAATGTTTGCTTGAATGAAATGAAATATTCTTTATATCCTTGAGACTGTTTAAGTCAACTACTCTACGCTGAAAAGCGTCCATCACGCTTGGCCAAATATCAGTTCCGTTCAATTGAAGAATTAAATCAGGAGACTTACTTAATAAAGAGTTTGAAAAAGAAATGCGATCGATGACAAAGTCTTCTGGATTTTCGTTAGTTACTGGTGTTCCTTCTTCAAAGAGCCGAACGATATCTTTAACTTTGTATTCTGTGAATACTTCTCTTTGAATCTCATTAAGAGTTAATCCCAATTCATCAGTGAAGTATTTTTTTATACCGCGTAAATCAGTTTTCATTGCTTTAATTTCAAGTGTTTTTTCTTCTGTTTGAATTGCAAACATAACTTGATCTCTATCTTTTACTCTTTTGGCTTTATCATAGCCAGGTCTTTTAGTATCTTTAGTTAGTTTGTATATCATATACAAAAAATAATGTTCTCCAAGCTGACAGTGTGCAATTATTCTATAATCATTATTTCTTCCGGAATTATTGTATAAAACATTTGCAATGGTGTCTTGGTATCCCTTTTCTGTACTTAAACTATTTACTATTTTCGAAGTGAACTTTTTAGTTGAAGTGAAAACATCGCCTGAAGCTTTGTTCCTCCATTCATGAAGAACCAAAACTTCAAAAAGCCAAGAGGGATTAGTGAGAAATAATTTTATTGACTTTACTACAGTTGATATTTTGGTTGCTTCATTATCCGGAAGCTTTTTATCGAATATTTCATCTATAGCTTTTTTCTTTCTTTTTAGAAATTCTTTGAGAAACAAGAAATCCATAAAGTTTTTGTGAGTCTTTAAATGTTCATTCCACTTAATTTCATCTTCATAATCAGCAAGTTTTAAGATCTTTTGCAAATACGGTTTATCTTCTTCATTTAATGATGCAATAAAGACAGCGCTGGTAGTATCAGAATAACCTTCAGTTATTTTTTCATGATTAACTAATAACTCGTCCCAGTATTCATCTGTGACATCTGATAATGTAGTATATCTTGTCGAATACGACATAAGTCCTATTCCCCCATATTCTAAAGAGGTTTTTTCCAACATGTTCCTTCTATTATAAATCTAGTATTGTCGATTGAACAAGAAGGAAATGCTTTTCTATAGGGAATAGATGATTTGTCATAAACTACTGATATATTTGTCGTGATTAATTCTTGGGGGAGGGCAAAAGTATTAGAAAGATCGTCTGTGGTTATCATTTCTAAAGTTGATCATTCAAAATTATAATTTTAAGATAATGTAAGAACTTTTGTCGGAAAATTTGCAAGTATTCATAGTTACTTAAATGTGTTTCTACGATTCGTATTCCCACTTATCGGATTGTTCTATTTCCGATATTTCGTTATTTATGTTTATCATTAATGTTTGATCTTTCAATTCTTGGAATTCTAACTGTGAGTTAAGCTCTACCTGACGAGTAAGCATTTCCTGCAACTTTTGATCAAATTCGAATGGCTTACCTACTTCAATAGTGGCTTCAGCGAATTGCGTTTGAATTTCACATAACCTCTGTTCAGCAGAATGGAGGTTTACTGGTATTTTTTCAATAACATTCTCCAATCGAGTAATATTCCCGATAGGCGAATCGCCTAAATCAACAAAATATGTCTCGGCTCCGTTGAGCTTAATAGAGATAATATTAAATGCAGATCGACTTAAATAAAGTTCAAATCCACGGTATCTTCCAACATGTATTGAATCTCCGTTGTTAAACTCATTCACCTTCGAAAGAAGGAGTAGCAACTCTCCAGCCTGTGGTTTCTCATTATAGATTTCCCCTTCAAGCACAATTAGAAATTCGTCGTCTCGCGTTTGATCAACCAAAGCTAGATCAACTTTCAGACGCTCAATCCGTTGTTCACAAGCTTGTATCTCCCGCGGATATTGCTGTGAAATCTGTCTTTCCATTATTAGACGCTCATTGTTCCAATTGGCCTTGAGCAACTTCAGCCTTATCACCTCATTATCTACCTGCATCTTTTCTGCAAGAAGGGGATTAGCTGTAGCGATAGCCTTTACCTCGGCAGCCGACAAAACCGTTTCATCAGCGTCCTCACAGGAACGGGATATGCTTTTGCCGGTCATTACTTGTGAAATGTATCGGAGCTTCTGCTCTTGAATCTGCCAGAGGTAACTGTCAAATGTCCCTTTGGTTACATAGCGAAAGATCTGGACCATATTGTTTTTATTACCTTGCCTAAGGATACGTCCATCACGTTGAGTAATATCCGCCGGACGCCAGGGACAGTCAAGGTGATGTGCTGCAATAAGTCGATCCTGAACATTCGTTCCAGTTCCCATCTTTTGTGTTGATCCGAGCAAGATACTTACTTCACCGCGGCGAACCTGTTCAAATAATTCCTCGCGTTGTATATCCGTTTTAGCATCATGGATAAACGCAATCTCTTGTTCAGGAATTCCTTTATTGATTAGTTGTGTTTTGGTTTCATCGTAGACATTAAAGTATCCTGGCTTGGGTGTGCCACTATCGGAGAAAATGACTTGAGTAAGTCGATCAGATCTGGATTGTTCCCAGATATCAAAAACGTTGCTGATACATCGAGTTAACTTAGAATCCGATTCAACCGGAGCTTCAGGATCTACCAGACGGGGATCAATGGACATAAGCTTGGCTTCATTTGTTAATTTCAGCATGTTGTCTTCGGTAGCTAGTACATCATTGTTACGGATTTTCTCTGCACGTTCGACAAAGCTATCCATCATAAGCTTTTGAAAAGGAGAGCATTCAGTGACGACAATCTCCGGCTTCCCATGTTTCAATTCGGGAACCGGAAGTTTGAGCATTTCGGCAGTTTGAATATCAGCAACGGTGCGAAATATGTTCATGAGTTCCGGGAGATTATGAAATTTGGCAAACCGGGACTTCATGCGATACCCACTCCCTTCAGGTGTCATCTCGAGCGAGGAGACAACTTCTCCAAAGGTGGCTGCCCAATTATCGAAAAAGTCCAACCCGAGTCGCTTTAAAACCATTGGCTGCAAATAACGCTGCATCACATACATCTCAGACATGCTATTGCTTATCGGTGTCCCTGTAGCGAATACCACACCTCTGCCTTGATTTATTTCCTGGATGTATTGACATTTTAAGAGCATATCCATGGCACGCTGACTACTTGTTTTACCTATACCGGCGACATTGCGCATTTTGGTAAAAGTAAAACAGTTCTTGTAGGCATGCGCTTCATCGACAAATAACATATCAACGCCAAGCTGTTCAAAGTAGAGCAAGTTATCTTTTTTATCCTCATTGACCAAACGCTCCAATCGATGCTTTAGTTGATTCTGAAAAATGACCATCTGTTTAATAGTCCAGTTGTCACCCTTTTCCCTTTTGACCTGATCAATCATCTGGGTAACTCCATTGATTTCATTTTGCAGTAATTGTTCCTGACGCTCATGAGATATAGGGATCTTTTCGAATTGGCTGTGGCCGATGATAATTGCGTCGTAATCACCCATGGCGATTTTAGAGACAAAGCGATTTCGGTTCTGAATACTGAAATCCTTTTTTGTGGTTACCAGGATGTTGGCAGCAGGGAAGAAGCGCATAAACTCATTGGCCCATTGTTCAGTTAAGTGGTTGGGAACACAATAAATTGGCTTTTGAATGGCTCCCAGCTGCTTTAAATACATGCCTGAAGCAATCATAGCAGCGGTCTTACCGGCTCCCACCTCATGAGCCATAAGGGCGGTCCCTGAGTATATAATTCTTGCTGCAACGTCTTGCTGGTGTTGCCGGAGCTCCACTTCTTCACTCATACCCTGAAACACAAGATGGCTGCCATCATAAGTACGTGGACGGAGAGTATTAAACTTCTCATTATAGATACCCAGTAATATATCTGCCCGGTCTTTGTCCTTGAACAGCCAAGATGAAAAGGCCTCTTTGATTTGCTGCTGCTTGGCGCGGGCAATCATCGTTTCCTTGGCGTTCACCACATATTTGATTTGTTCATTTCCATTTTGGTCGAAGTAGGTTACCAGATCACGAACAGTAATACTCTGCAGGTTCAAACTGCCTTCATAAATGTCGTATGCATTTACTCGTGATGTACCAAAAGTGCGGTTTACTTTTATTGATTCCCGTTCCAATGATTTGCCGGAGACGCGCCAGGAGTTCGCATATTCCATGTACTCAACATTGATATTTCCAGCAGATTGATGATATCCTGCCGTTCCAAATGTCTCATACATGAAATCACGGTAATACTTGATTGGAATCCACGGACTTCCAATCCGAAAATCAATATCACCCGGTAATAGTGGAGCAGGTTGCACAGCACTTAGGGCGATTACATTACGCTCAAACAACTCGGGATATTCCGATGTTTTCAGCTTGGCATAGGCTAATTTGTCTTTTACATTTCCGGATAAGTATTCTTCATCCAGTTCCCAGCCTTCGTCTTGATTGCCAACATATTTCTGGGGATTAAGGAACAGTCGGTCTCCAAGTTCATCTAAGATCTCTTCTGTTGATTTGCCATATAATCTCGACATATAGGATAGATCTACTTTGAGCTTCTGATTCAGGCAGATTTGAAGAGCTTGTAAAGCTGAATCAGCATGTACCGGCATGCGGTTCGGACGAATCGTGGGTTTAGTGAACACCTGAGCTTTTACCCAATTCTTCTCGGGTGTCATATCCTCAATGGAGCGTAGTAGTGGGAGCTGATCATCATCTGAAAAAGCGGCAGTATTGGCTCGATCATTAATGGGCCCGTATCTATTGACAAATTGATCGTAGACCTCATTTAGTCGCTGCTGTCCCTGTTGGAGTTCAGAGATGTCATAACCATATTCTCGGGACTGAATGTCAATCACTGTTTTGAGGGCATCTCGAATGTCGCATAATCCTTTAATGCGTTCTGCTTTTTTGCCCTTGATGTCTTGGAAAAGCAAATATTCATTCTCGCAGAAATAGATCTGATTATCCTTGATCACGTAAGTGAAATTCTTGGTTCCTGCATCGGCTGGTTGCGCTTGTTCCTGTCCATCCTCTAAGTCCTCAATTTGAATGTCATCGGGTAAGGCTGAAAATTGAGCTTTTAAAAAATGAAGGGCGACGCTTAATTCGGCATATAGATTCTGGGCAGGTTTTGGAAAGCAAGCAGTAGTTCGTTCTGAACCATACATGCTACGATCCCAGTTCATATCTCCGAGCACCATTTCGGGATGATGAACAAAATAAGTATTGATTGGAATGCCATCGGATGTGCGGGAGACCGAAATCCAATCTGGAAATTGTTCAGTGTCCAGTTGCCGGGGCTGATCCAGTTTCTGCAGGAATACCATGTCGGTAGTTACTTCAGTACCGGCAACTGCTTTGAAAGCAGTGTTCGGTAAGCGAATAGCACCAATGAGATCAGCTTGTTCTGCTAACTCTTTTCGGATCGAAGAGTCTTGTTTATCGAATGTACCTTTACTGGTGATAAAGGCTATGATCCCGCCCGGCTTCACCAATTCCATTGATTTTATGAAAAAGTAATCATGGATCAAGTAGCTCTCTTTAAAGCGATGATCGAAGACTTGGATGTTATTGAAAGGGATATTGCCTATAACAGCATCAAAACTGCTTGGAGTAAAGTTGGTTGTCTCAAAACCTTGAACATGGATTTGTGCAGAGGGGTATAATTGCTTGGCCATCCTACCGGTGATTCCATCCAGTTCAACGCCAAAAAGCTTTGCTTGCTGTAAGGTGTCAGGAAGTACGGAGAAGAAGTTTCCGGTACCCATAGCAGGATCAAGGATTTTACGGTGTTCTCCGTCATTTAGGCCAAAGCGCTCGAGTGCTTGGTAGATGTAACGAATTAACTCCGGCTCTGTGTAATAGGCTGTAATCGTGGAGTTCAGTGCTTCAGCATATTCTCTATCATCCAGCAAATGCTTTAACTCCGCAGCTTCATACTCCCAATCTTTTGCATTCTCATTAAAGGCATTTGCTAGTCCACCCCAGCCCACATAACCAGCTAATATCCTTTGCTCGTCAGGCGAGGGAACACGACGTTCAGATTCAAGCAGTTTCAGAAGACGGATTGCTTCTATATTTCGTTTGTATTTGCTTTTAGCTCCGGAAGGATAAAGGGATACTTCCGTATTATAATGGAAGTTTTGAGGTGTGAAAGTAGGGTGATCAAGAGGTTCTTGAGTAACAGAAAGAGTACTTTTAGTCTCTTCTTGGAATTCCTGATTCTCGGCGGATTCAATTCCTATAGGCTCACGTTGTATAGGAGCTCCAAGAGTACCGGCTTGACTCTTATTGTCTTCCGCCTGCTGAACGTAATCAAATAATGTCCATTCCTCTTCTTGCGGAGGGAAGACAGATAGGCTACCGTCATAGCTTCCATTTTGAATGAGCTGCAGGAGGGTAGTGGCTATCGTTCTCCAGTTGATAAGGACCTCATGGGCACCTTCACTGTCAGACCATAGTAGTTCAATTCCTTTTCCAGAGTGAGTATATCCGGTCAAGCCATTGCCAAAATCGCCTCTGGCTCCACCAGTCCCATATCGATTTTTAAGCATCGGAATGAGGTCATGAGCCTTTGTAATTGAGTGTTCGACTACGTAAGAATAGATGACTTGTTTTCCTTGCATTGAACCCATACCGCTGCGGAGCAAGTATTCTAACATTTCTTGTTCCGATAAAATGATATCTTCAGATTTTTCAGGCAATAAAAAAGAACCGCTAATCTGCGGTTCTAAGGACAATGTATTTGAAGTTGCAGTTATCTGGGTCTCAAGACGATCTCGTTCAGTACCAGTTCCTCCGCGGTTGATTTGATCTGGTTCAAGTGCCGTGTCCGTTCTAGAGTATCTTCGGTCTGAGGTAGCGGTTGTAGTCGGAGTAACTGGTCCGTCAGCTGTTGTATTCTCTCGTTCGCTTCCTGGTCGATTTGGTGCATTTTCTCCATCAGATTGCCCTGCATCTTCAAGCTCATTAATCGATGGGGATGATGATTTCTGAGATAGTTTAAGCTCATCCTTCCGTATTTGCCTAATGGCTGTTGGTCGGCCTCCGCCTGACTGGAGATCTGTATCATAGGATACAAAAGTCCGTCTGTCTGCTGACTGTAGTTGAGATTCAAATTCTCTTTGTTCATAATTAACCATCCTTTCTTGTTGCATTAATTTGATATGCCTACCGATATCGAGCAAAATCTCTTTGGAAATCTCAGTTAGAATGCCGCCCAGTCGGGACATTAGCGGTACATTGTTCCAGTCGTTTATAGTATCGAACACCGGAGTTGAATCTGGCTCTGGAAGCCTACACCGAGAATGAATGAAGTAGGTGCTGCTGGCGGCAATTAATTCCTGCATTTGTTCTTGCACGCCGGAAATAGGAAATGTGGCAAAAGGATGATTTACCATATCCAGCTCTATATCCTGATATAAGTCAAAAGATGATATATGCTGTTTAACCAGCTGTGTAATACATAACCCTAGATCATTTGTTTCATTGGAGGATAGTCTATGAGTGAGTTCAACCAAATCTAGTCCCTGTAAACTCCAGGATTGAGGAGGGACTCTCCCATGAGTTTGAAAGACATCGAATAAATAGTCTATATGAGGCCTATTCTCCTGAAAGTTACTGACACCAATGGCCTTTTCTCCTCGATTGATGTACCGGCCCAGTTTGTTCCAAAGAGGAAGGGAGGCCAACATGGTAGCCTCTGGATTCTGCATGTATATGAGAAGAGCATTATCAAAAGAGTACTTATAAATACCAGAAGCGAATTTTAAATAATCCATCCAGTCTTGTGGTGACTGCGAAATTTGTGATACAGCCGACTGATAGATGGCTCTTAGTGTTGTTACACGAGCCATGATGGTTATCCTCCCTTCCAATGGATGAAATGTGCTTCTTACTGTTCCAACTCATCATAGATATCTTTGTCTGGCACAAAGGGAAGCCAATCTCGTTTAATATCCACGGCATAGGCTGGATAGCGAAGCTTGATCCCTTCAAAGAAATATGGCATGAGTCCATTATCGAACAGATAATAGGGGCTGAAAGAGTGGGTCTCTTCTTCATGTTCTCCCGTATAGCCCGAATAAAGGTTAAATGCGAGGCGGGAAAGACGGACCGTTGTTCCTGTCTGCCAGCCGTTGTTTAAGCCCTCTAGCCTAATGCTGTCTTCTCTGAAATCATAAAGATCATTAATGTGACGGCGAGTATCTTCTGTAAGGCCTAATAGATAAAACAGAGCGGATCGGTAAGGATCGTGTTGACGCTCAGCACGAATTACATTACCTTCATAAAACTGTTCATGAGCCAGATCTTTGAATATCATTAAATTTCCTCCTCTTCAATTAAGGATGTTGTTCAGGCTCTGACTGGAGCGAAAAATATAAGGTTAAAGCTTTATCGATGATTTCCTCAACTTCTGCGGCTTTACTCTCAGGAGAGAAATATTTGGCATATACTTTATGCTTTAGCTTGAATGGAGCAGGAACCATATTTTTTGGCTTCCGGCTAGACACACCGGAAAGGATCGCTGATGCGGCTTGCTCAGTTAAATTACGGTTTTCTGATTTCGCTCGAAGCAGCTCGGATTTTTTCATATCTACTTTGTAACCCTGTACATGTATTAACGATTCCACGGTTTGTTGTTCTTCCCGCTTCAGATAAGAGAGATCGACGGCCGGGCGAAGCTTAATTTCACCTTGATCGACTCTTTCCATGAGTTCTGGTAGAAGGTGATTCAAGCGCAAATATCGTTTGATATTGGTTGGGCTCATATCGTTTTTCTCGGAAACTTCATCCACACTTTTTCCTGGGTGCCCCACTGGGACACGTTCATCATTTTCCTTGTCATTACTGGTAATTTGAGCTTTTTCAATTTCGCTTAATTTACTCTGTTTTTGCTTAGCTTCTTTGCAAGCTTCAAGCTGCATCTCCAGGGCACGAGCAAGTTCACTGGGCAACATATCCTGAATGGAACGTTGATGAAAATTGGTGTCCACCACGATAATTACAGCTTCTGCTTCCGTCAATTGTTCTTTAACAATGGAAGGGATAGAAAGTAACCCCGCAGCTTTAGCGGCATTGACGCGATTATGCCCAGAAAGAATTTCATAGGAATCTTGTTCCATTGGACGGACTATAACGGGAATTAGCACACCGTTCTCTAGGACGCTTTCGATTAAGTCATCCAGTTTTTTGCCCTCATACAGCTTAAATGGATGTTTATGAAAGGGAATAAGGCTGGAGAGTAGAAGGGAAGTGACTCCTGAATTTTCAGGAGATGATGTTGTATGGTCTGGTCCCTCAGACAAAAGTAAAAGCTCATCAATGCTTGATAGCTTAGGCGTAGGTCGCTTACTGCTCATCTTGCATCAGCTCCTTTGCTAAACTGCAATAAGCTGTGGCTACCTTCGATTTAGGATTGAATTCAATAATGCTTTGACTATAGAAATTCGCCTCTCCGACTTTGACTGAGAGAGGGATTTGAACATCAAAAATGCGGACGGTTTCCTGGTAATATGCTTTTACCAACCGAAAGGCTTCTTTATATAAATTGGTTCGTGTATCACACATGGTCATTAAAATACCCGCAATGTTAATCCGCGGATTAATTCGTTTCTTTACCTTAATGATAATTTTCAGAAGCTGAGTTAGGCCTGTTGCTGACCACAGTTGAGGGTTTACCGGAATTAATACACTGTTACTGGCCGCAAGGGCGTTTATAGTTAGTAGACCAAGAGAGGGATTTGTGTCTATAATGATAAAGTCGTATCTTTGCTTCATGGGTTCCAGTAATGTGGTGAGAGTCTTTTCACCACCCAATTCATCTCTTAAATTTATCTCAGCAACGGAAAGTTCAATATTGCTGGGGATAAGGTCTATATTGCTATGATTATGAACGTATTCTTTAGGATCCGGCAGTGGTTCGTCGCTCATGAGGGCATTCATAATATTGAACATTGAAAACTTAAGCTGGTCTGGATTTTCAATTCCAAAGCACATACTTAAATTGCCTTGTGGATCGAAATCAACCAGCAGCACTTTTTTATTTTCATGGGACAAGGCGCACGCCAGATTGTAGGCGGTGGTCGTCTTGCCTGTGCCACCTTTTTGATTGGCAATGGTGATAACGGTTGTTTGTCTCATTATGAAAACCTCCCCGGAGGTTTGCTCCGAACATATTGTCAATGGTAGGGAGCGGGCTGGTTCTCTCATTTTTCTCTCCGAGTTCTCTCGCAGTTCTCTCCAAAGGCTAAATTTGCGCTTCCTGTTGCTTGTTGCCGGAAACCCTTGTGGCTCTTAGGAAAACACTAAAAACCGTAAAAATCCTTGATTCTACAAGGTTTTTTGCGGATTGTAGGTTCCCTTATATTCCACTGCAGGGCGTTAAAGTCCAAATGACTTCTGGGACTTAAAATCCTGCGGTACGTGAGTACCGTACGGGTTCGACCCCCGTCCTCGGCATCACAGTGAAAACCTTGAGAAATCAAGGTTTTTTTGTTTTTCTTGAGTAAAACTTCCATCAAAAACTAAAGGTTCTGTGTGTCTTGGAATCACATCCGAGCACACAGAATCAGGGTGATAACACTCCTTTTTAGTGCTTGTCTAATCGCAAGCTCTGGAGGGGAGTTTTTAGCATGGAAGTTTTCATGAACCGCCGTATATCAAACGGTACGCACAGTGGTATGAGAGATCCGAGCCCATTGATTACTGTCGAATAACATCTTAATTTGTTGTATTATTGATTAAGCTAGTTTTCAAGAACCAAGGAGGGTTAAAGTTTGCTTACACTGAGAAGAGCCGAGCCGCGTCAAAGTAAAAAGCTCAGTCTCACATCGCTGCTTACGGGCTTGGTCACGCTGGTGGTTCTACTAACCTCAAGCATTCTTCTGATTGGCTCTTACGAGTCCAAAAAACAGTCATTGATGGAGACTACACTCCATCTGAATTACTACAACGCTGACCGAATGACCAAAACAATGGATTCCTTATTTCAGTCCATGCGCAGCAGTCTGGAATACAGTGCTGACACACTCTCCGATGACGAAACCTTAACGCCCAAGCAAGTGGATGATAATTTGGAACTGATGCGCAATAGTAGCAATTACTTCAATTCTATCGCCGTGCTCGATGCCGACGGGCTGATCCGCAATGTAGTACCGGCTAGTTTGGGGTCAGTAGGAAACCATATTACTTCTAAGGTCGGTTTGGAAGCTCTGGCGTTAAAAAAACCTTACATATCCTCCCCCTACATGACCCAAACCACCAAGAGACTAATCGTTTTTATGAGTCAGCCGATTTTTAGCAAGAATGGTACATATCGCGGTATTTTGAGCGGCACATTTTATCTGCAGGAGAACAATATTTTGTCTATGATTTTTGGCGATAATAACGTGGACGATTCTGGCTCCTATTATTATATTGTGGATTCAAGCGGGCATCTGTTGTACCACCCGGATAAGCAGCTCATTGGGGAGGATGTTAGCAATAACAAGGTTGTGCAGAAACTCATGAATGGGGAGAGTGGGGAACAGCAAGTGCGTAACACCCGTGACGTTGAAATGCTTGCCGGATACTCCAGCGTTCCAGCCAACGGATGGGGAATTGTGGTCGTTTCGCCGATTAGTGTCATCCATCATCAACTGATGGGGCACCTTCGGACCATTCTCTGGTATTCGTTGTTTCCGTTCATTATACTCCTGATGGGCGTCATTCTCGTAGCACGCAAGCTGGCCCGGCCTTTTGTGTACCTGGCAAATCTGGTGAGCAGGATGGGCAAGGAGAAGATTGAATTGCCAGAAGCGAAGCCGCAATGGAGCCGAGAGGCAGATCTGCTGACCAAGGCTGTGTTGCTTGCCGTGACGGATATTCAGAAGCAGACGGATCAACTGACCCAAGAGGCTACGACGGATGCTCTGACCGGTTTAATGAACCGAAGATCCTTAGAGTATACGATGAGTCAGTGGATTGACTCAGGACAACCGTTTTCGCTCATTGTGCTGGATGTAGACAAATTCAAACTCGTGAACGACACCTACGGCCATCTCATCGGCGACGAAGTGCTGAAACATGTAGCCAATGTTATAGTTACCTCGTTTCGTCCAGACGATGTTTGCCACCGCTACGGCGGTGAAGAGTTCATCATCTTGCTAGCCCACACTAGACCCGAGGAAGCCTTCACCATAGCTGAAAGAGTCCGGCGGGCAATGGAACAAAGCAGGGGGCCAATCCCGACACAGGTTACGATCTCTCTAGGAATCGCCCATTATCCTATTCATGCATTGGAGCGGGAGGGGCTGCTGGAGAAGGCGGATCAAGCGTTATACCTGGCCAAGAGCAGGGGAAGAAACCGGACGATGGTCGCTGATGTTTGAAACAATGGCTACGCAGACCTGCCATATGTGGGCTGACCGAATGCTGCACATCAGCACGGGTGGCACGAAGCCAGCGGGCAGCAAAGGACGAAAGTGTAACCTTCCAAGCTGAACAAGGAAAATGTTATTCGCTATTATGAATGTTCGGAGCGGAAACAGTATTTCATCTTTGATGAAATACTGTTTTTTTGTGCGGATGTTAATTATGTTCAACACGTTGCAATAATTCCTTTAAAGCCTTCATCTGCCGGCCTTGAAGTTCTCCCTCTACAATCGAATTCCGTAGAGATTCTACATCCTGAGCCTTCACTTTACCCCCATGATGGAAACGATTGAATGCTTGATAATCTAGCGGCAGCATATCTTGTTCCATTTTGAGATGTATTTTTGCTGTCATGCGTGGCCCCATCACAAAACTCATAATCTTACCGATTAGACCATGCTTGGGCAGGGATGCTATTTCACCCTGAGCACGGCAAGCGAGCTGCCAAAGATCTTTATTTGCAATAACGACTGAGAATTTCGGCCAACCTACGATATCACAAGCAGCGTACACAGGAAAACCGATACTTGAGTAAATATTGAACATCGCCGGACTTACTTGACCACAGCGTGAGACCCCAGAGTTATTGTACAGTGCGCTAAATTGTTTGGCAGCTGATTTATTATTGTTCTCGACCTGGAAACCGACCTTGTTCGCCGGATGTTTGTAACAGACAATGGCTTGGTTAATGAGTTTGGGGTCTGTTGGTGCATGCACAGGCAAATCAGCCTTGGATTGATGACTTAACGTACCCAGTATTCCTCTTAACAGCTGGTCTTCCGGAATTCTCATATACTGAATGTAATGTTCACGAATCCCGCTTCCAAACGCACTCATAATCACCGTAGTTTTAGAATTACGAACGACACCTCCCAATTTGGATAACGTAGCTACGCCTTCTGGTGAACGGCTCACATTTCCGTCCAATGTAATAATAATAAATTGATACTGCTGAGGTTTTATTTCTTCTATATCTTCTATGACATTAAAGTTGCTAAATTCTTTCAATGTATCATCGTCATAGCAATATAGTTTTTGAGGAGGAGCGAAGTCTGCTTTTCGTCCTTTTCGTACAAGAAAGGTAACATCGGTGCCTGATAAATGTAGATGGTAACCTACAGAGAAACCTACTGCTCCTGCACCTACTATAAGAATGTTTGTTTTATCTGAAGTGATTGTCATGGTTAGTTCATCTCCTTGACATGTGTTGATTTAATGTCGTGTTGTCAGTATAATCTACACGTCTGAACAATCACAATAATCAATACCTTTGTAAATGTTATGAAGTAAACAGATTACATCTATTATGTTGAAAGGATAGAACAGGAGGAGCATATGGTTGGAACCAAGAATAACAGAAGAACTAAATATACGATTAATCTCATTAAAGAGAGCTTCCTGGTTTTATTAGAAACCAAAAAGTTACCTCAAATAACGGTCACTGAAATATGTAACTACGCTGATATCAACCGTGGCACCTTTTATTTGCACTACAAAGATCCTTTTGAATTATTTGAAGTGATGCAGAATGAATTTAATAAAGAATTGGTGGAAGCATTACAAGAAGGAGGCAGTCCTTGCACATCTGAAGAATCCATGGTCAAACTGTTAAACATCATTCAAGATAAGAAAACCATGTATCAGCTTCTAATTTCAGAGAGTGGAAAAAGTGAATTTTTAACACGAGTTTTACTTGAACAAAATTGGAACGAACCCTTTCTAAGGGACTATTCTTTCACTTACAAGGTTTATGGATCTATTGGAGTCATTAATCAGTGGCTCGAGTCCAATGGTGGAGAAAGTCCGCAATCCATTGCTAATATAATTTATTCTTTGGGTCATCAGAACAAATAGTTTGAAAAAAACACGCTAAGAGTGGCATTTTAGGAAGCTATATAATAATTACTGTAATAATGTACTATATATCAACAGTCTGTTAACATGCCATATCTCCAAATTTCTGAACCCAGAGGATTTATAATATAAAAAAGTGCCTTTAAACAATGTGGTTAAAGGATTTGTTGTCGAGCTTTGACTTGAAATTCTGAGGTACGTGAGTACCGTAGGAGTTCTACCCCCGTCCTTATCATCCTTGACCAGAAGATCGCATGACTCTCATGAAATATTGAGGTCATGCGATTTTTTTATTTTAAAAATCAGAGCATTACAGATCGTCGCTGCCGAAGATATTTTGGAGTTGAATTCTGAATAAATTAATAGTTGACAGCATTTTTGAAAGCGGTTATATTTATCTCGTAAACAATACGTTATATAACGTTATGTCAAAGGAGAGAATCAAATGAATGCAAATCAGGTTGTTCAAAGTATCCGTGAAAAAGTGGCAGAGGGGATTTCAGAGGTATATTTTGTAGCTTGTGGGGGTTCACTGGTTGATATGTATCCCGCGAAATATTTTCTGGATAGTGAAGCGAAGAAACTGGTAGCAGGGCTCTATACGGCGAATGAGTTTGTTCATGCATTGCCTAAACGTCTGGGCACACAATCGGTAGTAATCGTTTGTTCCCATGGCGGAAATACACCGGAATCGGTAGCTGCGGCGCAAGTAGCCAAACAGCATGGAGCGCACACCATTGGCCTAACCCATAACAAGGAAGCTGCGCTGCTGAATTACTCTGATTATTCTTTCTTGTATGAATGGGGAGATGATAGCAATGTGAAAAATAACCCGATGGCTATCATTCTGGATCTCGCTACTCAATTGTTAGATGCGGCTGAAGGGTATGCGCATGTTGAAGCTTTTCAAAAAGGATTGGAAGCCATCGATGGCATTATTAACCAGGGTAAAAAGCAGGTCGCTCCACGTGCCCGTGTGTTTGCCAACAAATACCGTAATGAGGAGCTTTATTATATCTTGACAAGTGGAGCTTCGTATGGACATGCTTATGGATTTGCAATCTGTTCATTGATGGAAATGCAATGGCTGCATGCTGCGGCGATTCACTCCGGTGAATTCTTCCATGGTCCTTTTGAAGTGACGGATAAAGAAACCCCATTCATCCTAATGATTAATGAAGGGCGCACCCGTGAGCTGGATGAACGGGCACGGACTTTCCTGAATCAGTATGCAGAGAAAGTCGAAGTGATTGATGCTAAAGAGCTGGGAATTGGTACAATTGCTGATGAAGTTGTGGAATTCTTTAATCCGGTATTATTCTACAGTATCATTTGTGTCTATCGCGAGGCTCTTGCCGAGGTGAGAAATCATCCGCTAGAAACCCGCCGTTATATGGGGAAAGTAGCCTACTAATCGGGAGGATAAAACCATGAAAGTTCTAGGTATTGGCGATAATGTGGTAGACAAGTATGTTCATCAGCGTACGATGTATCCCGGCGGCAATGCGCTCAACTTTAGTGTTTTCGCCAAAGGTGAAGGAGCTGTCGCGGCTTTCCTCGGTGTTTTCGGCGATGATGACGAGGCACGTCTTGTGGAAAATACGCTGCAGCAGCTGGAAATCGATATCTCACATTGCAGACATCATAGCGGAGAGAACGGATGTGCACGGGTAACCTTAGAGAATGGGGAACGGGTATTTCTGGGCAGCAACGAAGGCGGGGTTACGAGACTGAATCCAATAGCGTTGAGTGAAGCCGACAGAGAATATATCCGCGGGTTTGATATCCTCCATACAGGGCTTTATAGTCACACCGGACATTTGCTTGCGGAGCTGAATGAACTGGGAATTCCCCTCTCTTTTGATTTCTCCGATGACTTCGAGGATGCGCAGGTAGAACGGTATATTGGCAATGCGGATTTTGCTTTCTTTTCCTGCAGCCATATGACGGATGAAGAGACGCAGAATTTTATTGAGACTAAACGCAGAAGAGAAGGCCAAGTATTGGTGGCAACACGCGGGGGAGACAGATCCATTGCCTATGATGGAGCAAGCTTTTATTATCAGACCCCTGAGCTTATTGAGGCTGTTGATACGATGGGAGCAGGCGACTCTTATATTACTGCCTTTTTAATGAGTATGATTAAGGATGGTGATATTCAAGCTGCTATGCGGGAAGGCTCCAGATTAGCTGCCAAGAGCTGTATGGTGGAAGGTTCCTTTGGATTCGGGGCTTCTTATTAACAACGGATGCGTACTTATCTTTGCTTGTGAAAAAGAGGATCGTTTGTTACTCTAACAATAGAGTAATATAACGTTATATAACAAGTGAGGGTAAATCATGTTAAATTCAGAGCAGGCAGAGCCATTATATATTCAATTGAAAAAAGCGGTCCAATCCGCCATTGCGAACGGTGCCTTTAGTTCAGGAGATAAAATTCCTACTGAAATTGAGCTTAGTGAAACATATAATGTCAGCCGAATTACTGTTAGGAAAGCTATAGAGGAATTGGTGAATGAGGGATATCTGACGAAACGCCAGGGCAAGGGCACTTTTGTCAACGCACAAAAGATCGGCCGCAAGATTGAGCATGTCATCAGTTTTACGGCGGCCTGCAAAGCCAATGGTGTTTCATCACACAGCGTCGTTACGGAGAGAACTAAACTTAAAGCCGATCAGGAAACCGCGGAGCGGCTGCAAATACAGCAGGGTGAACCGGTGTTATATATTCAACGTAAAAGATATGCTGGCGAAAGACCCCTAATGCTGGAAAATAACTATTATCCGTATGACCGTTTTTCTTTCTTAATGGATGAAAAGCTTGAAGGATCGGTATATGAGCTGCTGCGGAAACGTTATCATATTGATCCCAATCAGCCGGGAGAAACGGTGTTGCAAATCACCTTGGCTGATGAACAGCAAGCAAAATTACTGGAGATTCCCATTGGTGATCCTTTGTTCTATATGAACACTATTATTTATGATCAGGACAGTCAGCCGGTTCATGTAGGCAAGCAGTACATTATCGGTGACCGTTATCAATTTACTTTATAATTCATTCTGCTTCTTGCGGTAAGCGGGAAGCAGAAGCTTCGATATAACGTTATAAGTCGTATTATTAATCGGCAGAAAGGCGTTGAAATCATGGAAGCAGTTAAACATGGTTTTGCAGATCGGGTACTGTTGTCTAATGCAGTATTTACAGGAATAGAAGATGGCGTTTCACCGGCATTTATTGCCCTGCAAGGGGAGCGAATCGTCGCGGTTGGAATCCCGGCAGAAGCAGAGGAATGGATAGGACCGGCAACATTTGTTCATCATCTGAAGGATGCGTTCATTATGCCTGGTATACATGATAACCATGTTTTTTTTACCGGTTACATGTCCATGCACCGTGGAGTGGATCTGACGAATGTCGCTACAATTCAAGAGGCTTTAGAGTTGCTTAAACAAGAAGCAGAAAAAATACCCTCAAAGCAAAATGTATACGCTTACGGGTGGAGTGAAGGTTGTTGGGGCGAGATTCCGGGGCAAAGCTTATTAGACGAAGCTTTTACTGAAAGGGCTGTAATCGCCATTAATCTGACGAAAAGCTATTGTTGGATGAACAAGCTTGCTCAGGATAAGTATCAGTTTCTCCCTGACCAATGCAGCGCGGAATCACGCGCCCTCCTCCTTCATGACATGATGCAGGATCAGGAATTAGTCAGACAAGAGTTTTTGGACTTTGCCCGAGTGCTTGCTAAACGGGGTGTCACTTCGATAAAAGATATAGGCTTTGACAGGCATAGCGCTTTGCTGCCGGTCCTTGAAGAGCTGGAAGCAGCGAGAGAGCTGCCGTTGCGGGTCCATTTTGCGCTTGAACCTGTATTGCAGCCGCTTGATATTTCCACGGGTTTGCAGTACAAAGAGCGTTATCAAGGAGAATTTCTTCGGTTTCAGGGATATAAGCTGATGTTGGATGGTGTGGTAGCTGATCATACGGGAGATATGCTGGAGCCTTATGCGGATATGCCCGGTGTTACAAACTTGCAGTCAGTTGACTACGAAGGGTTAGAAGAGGCATTTCGGGCAGCAGACAGCCATGGAATCAAATGCTGTCTAACGGCTGAGGGGGATGCAGCAATTCGTAAGGCAGTAGACATGATCGAAGATTGCAATCGTAACCGGGGAGCACAGCGGATTAGGCATTCAATCAGCGATTTGGAATATCCACATCCCGAAGACATTCAGAGGATGGGGGAGAACGGGATTTTTGCCGAGGTATATGCCCAGATCTTGCTCTTAAATCCTTCTTATGAGGATGCTTATATGGCTGCTGTGGCCGGAAAAGAGAATGAAAGCCGGTTTTATAATTACAAGTCCATGCTTGAGGCCAATGTACCGATTACGATAGGTACAGATTTGCCGCTTTTCCTCACCAGTGTTCCTGATTCGCTGTATGCGGCTTCTTTTCGGTTGTTCCCTGATGGATCCCCTCCGGGAGGCTGGAATTCCGAGCAGGGGATGCCGGCATCAGAAGTCCTAAAGGCCTGGACGATTAACGGGGCCAGACATTGCGGTATGGAAAGTACAGGAACCTTGGAAGTTGGAAAAGCTGCTGATATCGCTGTATTTGACCGTAATCTTCTGGATACAGCTGCAACCGAGATTAGAGATGCACGTGTGATTTTGACAATTACCGCCGGTCAAATCACCTATGATGCTGCCAGGAACGAGGGGTAGAAATGGAAACGGTTAAACGTAAAATAAAATGGTCCCTTCCTCATAGTTATACATTGATTTTTCTGATTATCGTGGCTATTGCCGGATTAACCTGGATTGTCCCGAGCGGCCAATTTGACCGTCAGGAAGTGCTGGTGGATGGTTCCTCCAGAACAGCCATCATCCCGGGAACCTATCATATCGTTCCCAAAATCAGTGAGCAAGGGGATTTGCGACAAGGATTTGCCCAAATTGCCAGTGCGCCGTTAGAAGGAATCATCAATGCTGCTGATGTCGTCGCCTTCGTCCTGATTGTAGGGGGAGCTTTTGGAATTATTCTTCAGACTGGGGCGATTGACCGGGCACTGATGGCTCTAGCCGGAAGACTCAAAAGTAAAGGGATATTACTGATTCCGATAGCCATGGTGATTTTCAGTCTGGGGGGTTCAACCTTTGGAATGAGTGAAGAAATCATTCCGCTTTATGCCATTTTTATACCGTTAATGTTTGCCTTGGGCTTTGACTCCATGACGGCGATTCTCATTCTATTTCTCGGAACACAGATCGGCTATGTCGGATCAACCGTTAATCCTTTCTCTGTATTGATTGCGCAAGGCGTAGCAGGGGTGCAGGGAAATCCACAGCTATGGCTCAGATTTATTGAATGGGTTGTTTTTACTGCGATATCGATTGGTTTTACGATGTGGTATGCGCAGCGGGTGAAGAAGAATCCGGAGAAATCAGCGGTATTCCAAAATGATATTCTAAACCGCCAACACTTCATCAAGGAGAACGAAGGGATAGATGTAAGTTTCTCGAACCGGGATAAATTAATTATTGGAGGCTTCATCTTTACCTTGGGGCTAATTGTCTGGGGAATACTGAGCAAAGGCTGGTATATGACCGAGATCGGAGCGCTTTTCTTTGCACTTGGGATTTTTTCGGGGATTGTCACCCGGATGAGTCAGAAGGAAATTGCCGAGAATTTTGTTAAAGGTTGCGGAGAATTTATCTACGCTGCCGTGATTATCGGTTTGGCCCGGGGGATCCTCGTCGTTGCAGAGAACGGGATGATTATCGATACCATTTTGAATGGGCTGGCTACTATGCTTGAGGGCTTGCCGAATTACTTGTTCACCACCATCATGCTGGTCGTGCATAATATTATTACGTTCTTGGTTCCTTCTTCATCAGGAGAGGCGGCCTTGACGATGCCTGTGCTTGCACCATTAGGCGATCTTGTGGGTGTTAACCGCGAAGCAGTAGTAACCGCATACCAATTTGGAAATGGATTAACGAATCTCATTTCGCCAACAGGCGGTGTGCTGCTGGCAGGTTTGGCCATCGCCCGGATCAATTTTGGACAATGGTTAAAGGTAATTCTCAAGCTGTTTCCGATTCTTTGGCTGGTGGCGGCAATCTTTGCCGCAGTTTCCTCAGCTGTAGGCATGTAGTGGATAAAAAATATTGCAAAGCCATGCGGGATTCCCCGCAGAAGATAATCAAAATCCCAAGGTCATACTGACCTTGGGATTTTTGACTCTATATATTAATCCTATTCCCCTCACATCCCATCTGTAGAAGATGAATCGTCCTCCTAACTAATCTATTTTTGTTTATTTTAACAATCAATCGGCACTCTCCACTTTGTTGTATATTTCCTCCTGATTTGTGGCCACAAATAATGTATGCTAAGAATTTAATCCGTTATTTACCTATCCGTCAGTTTCTGCCGTTCCAAACAGCAGAATATAAACTGTTCAGAAGATAACGCTTCCACGTATGATGTATTCATAACCAGCTGAGTGCTTCATCCGATACTAGTATCACGAATGAGGGAATTTAAGGTGAGAGAATATACGATTGTTAATATTTTATATACCCGCAAGAGTCCTGTGCGCATGAGTGAGCTGATTGCCGAAGTGGGGTTGTCCGAACGGACTCTCCGTGACGTAATCCGTGCACTCGACAAAACAGGAGAGGCGAATGGTTTTGGTATACGCATGATCCGCGGCCAGGGTTATCTACTGGAGATTGGTGATGAAGCCAAATTCAGTAGCTACCAGGAAAAAGGCATGCTGCAGCTGGATCAGGTGGATCTCGATAATAAGCAGTCACGCCAGCAGTATTTACTATTTTATCTCTTACAGAATGATGGCTATCAGTCTATGGATAACATGGCGGAAGAAATCGGCGTCAGCCGTTCTACCATTATTTCTGATCTGAAGGAAGTAGAGCAGCGACTGGCCGCTTTCCGGCTTAGCTTGAAACGTCGGGCTCATTATGGCATGAAAATCGAGGGGGAAGAGCAAGACTTCCGCAAAGCCTTTTCTTACTTTATCTTGCTATCGGGTCATACGCTGCAGCATACGGAGGATTTTCATGCCTTCAGTCAGGACTTTGATGCTGAGCAGCTTAAGGGATTTCTACTGCAAATCCTCAAGGAAAAAGAACTGAAGATCTCAGATGTGTTTCTGGATAATATCTTGACCCATCTGTTCATTCTTCTATACCGGGTTTCCAAGCACAATTTCATTGTGGCTGGTCAAGCCTTGCAGGGAACACCTGAGCCGCTGTATCAGGATATTGCTAGGAGCATCGCAGATTTTATCTCCTCTCACTACCGGATTAAGCTTCCGGCGGATGAGATTGATTATTTGGCGCTGCACATTTCTGGTAAGACCATTATGGAGCGGATGTCGGAAGAGACCAAATCGCATCTGCGGGAGGGAATTACGGCTATTCTGGAGCGCTTGGACCGCGAGTTCCTCACTGGATTCACTCAAGATCACGAGCTGCGCGAAGCGCTTCTATTGCATATGTTCCCGCTGCTGAACCGGTTGTATTACAATCTTCAGCTCGGCAACCCATTGGTGGAGGATGTTTACAGCCAGTATGCCAATGTGTTCGTCATTTCCTTCCGCTTCGCTGAGATTGTAGAGGAGCAGTACGGGTTTCGGATGTCGCGCGATGAGGCAGGGTATGTCGCGTTGCATTTTGCCACCCATCTGGAACGGATGCAGCAGCGCAATCTGGAGAAGTTCAAGCGGATTGCCGTGATCTGCTCGACGGGAGGGGGGAGTGCCCAGTTAATCCGGCTGAAGCTGGAAGCGGTATTCCCCAAAGCATCGGTGATCACAGCCTCCATTACGGAGGTGGAGGAGATCAGCAGCAAGCCTGTGGATCTGATTCTCTCTACTGTACCGCTGGCAACAGAGATTAAGGAAAAACCGGTGATCCATATCAAACAGCTGCTGGATGATCAAGAGATTCAGCGGATCAAAGAAATATTGTCTTTGCAGATTAATCGTACAGAACCGTCCTACAAGCTGATGGATTTCAAGGATTTGTTCCGCAGGGAGCTGTTCCATCTGTCTGGTTCGGACGAAGATTACATGGAGCTGTTAAAGCAGCGCTGCCGGGAGATCGTGGGCAATCATTATGCAGCTGACGATTTCCCTGAACAAGTGCTGCTCAGAGAGCAGAAATTCACCACCATTTACAAAAATGGGGTGGCCGGCCCGCATCCGATGCGGATGAGCGCGATCCGCGACTGTATCAGTGTAACCGTGTTGAAGAAACCGCTGATCTATGAGGGTAAGCCGGTCCAGTTGATTTTTCTGATCAATCTGGGTCCGGGGCAGTTGTTCCTGCACAAAGAGATCAGCAAGCTGCTACTGGTTCTAATGGAGAAGGAAGACAGCCGTAACCGGCTGCTAAACACGAATAGTTATGAGCAATTTATGAATGAGATAGAGAACCTACTATAAATAAAATGACGATACGGAGTGGAGAACCCATGGATTATGAACAAACGATTATGCAGATTATTGCCAGCAGCGGAGAGGCTAGAAGCCTTAGCCTAAAAGCGGTAAGAACCGCGCGCGCCGGAAACCTGGAAGAAGCGGGCGAGATGATTAAGAACGCCAAGACCAGCCTGACCAAAGCACACAAAGTGCAAACGGGGCTGATCCAGGCTGAAGGCCGGGGCGAAAAGACAGAAATTACGCTGCTGATGATTCACGCGCAGGATCATTTGATGAATGCCCTGACGGTTAGAGAACTGGCTGTGGAATTGATCGAAGAAATCAAAGAACGCAAAGCACTCGAACTAGAATTGAAAGGATCGGTGAACTAAGATGAAAAAAATATTGCTCGCCTGTGCAGGCGGATTCTCGACAAGTATGCTGGTGGAACGGATGAAAGAATCGGCACGGACACAAGGGGTTGAAGTGGTTATTGATGCAGTGGCGGAGAGTGATATCGCCGATCAAAAGCCTTTTGACATCATTATGCTTGGACCACAAATGGGACACGCCGAAGGCGATCTGGCCGCAGAATATCCGAACATTCCAGTAACTACGATCGATATGATGGACTATGGCATGATGGATGGGGACAAGGTGCTGGCTACAGCACTTGAACTGATGGAGAAGGGGGCTTAAGTCATGGCAGGCGGCGCAGAATGGAGAGCCAAGATCCAGAAAGTCAGCACGAAAATCCAAAAAAACACCTATATCAGCGCTATTTCCAACGGTCTGATGGCCTTGATGCCAATATTGATTCTGGGCGCTATTTTTTCCCTGATTAATGCACTCAAGCTTGATCCTTATCAGAATTTCCTGGAAAGCACTGGACTCAAAACTTATACTTCGATTCCGGCAACAGTAACCACTGATTTGATCGCACTCTACGCGGTGTTCTCCATCGCTTACAATTTTGCTACCCAACATAAGCAGCAAGGCTTCTCGGCAGGGATTTTGGCGCTGATGAGTTTCTTGCTAGTTACACCAAAAGGACTGCTGGATGACGGTGTGACCAAAGCATTTGGTTACTCCTGGTTGGGCGCCAAGGGATTGTTTGTGGCAATCATCCTGGCACTGCTGGTAGGTAAGATCTATACCTTTGTATTGGAAAAGAAATTCTATATCAAAATGCCGAAGGGTGTTCCGCCCACGGTCGAGAAATCTTTTGCCGCGCTTACGCCTGGTTTTATCGTAGCGGTTCTGATGCTAGTGCTGACGGCGATTTTCGCCGCAACGAAATATGGCAATATGCACGAGTTTGTCTTCTCGATCATCCAGCTGCCATTGACTAGTCTGGGTGGTACCTGGTGGGCGATGCTGATCTGCATCTTCGTAATTCACCTGCTGTGGTTCTTTGGAGTTCACGGCACCTTGGTAGTCTATTCCGTTGTCGGCCCGATTTGGGTGGCTTTGGGACTTGAGAATCTGGACGCTTACCAAAGAGGTGTGGAAGGTACGCATATCATTGGTTCACCGTTCTTCCCGGTTTATGTACTGATCGGTGGTGCGGGGGCAACGTTAGGTCTCATTATTGCGATGTTGTTTGCCAAATCCACACGTTATAAGACACTTGGCAAGCTGGCAATTATCCCAAGTCTGATCGGTGTCAATGAGCCGGTGATTTTCGGGATGCCATTGGTGCTGAATGTTCGGTTTATGATTCCGTTTATCCTGACTCCGCTGGTGAGTAGTGGTCTGGCGATTCTTCTGACGACGCTGGGTATCCTTCCTGTGCTGCACGGGATTCAGGTACCGCTGGGCATTCCGGTGCTGGTTAATGGCTGGATGAACGGGGGCTGGCGCGTAAGTGCGTTCCAGCTGGTTATGATTGGTGCAAGCTTCATGATCTACTATCCATTCTTCAAAAAAGCCGATGCCGAAGCGCTGGAGCAAGAGCAGCAGGCTGAAGCTAAAGCGGCAGCAACCGCTGCCGCCAATTAATAAAAGGAGGCTCAACCGATGACTTATCCATTTCCGGAAAACTTCCTGTGGGGCGGTGCGGTAGCCGCCAATCAGGTCGAAGGCGCGTATAATGAGGGCGGCAAGGGTTTGTCCACTGCTGATGTAGTCAAATATTGTCCTCCTAAGGAACGGCAGAGCCTGGAACAGCTATTGTCCATGTCCGGCCCACAGCTAGAAGAGGCCATACAGGATGATAATCAGGGGAATTACCCCAAACGCAGAGGGATTGATTTCTACCACCGCTACAAAGAAGATATCGCCTTGTTCGCTGAGATGGGTTTTAAGGTATTCCGTATGTCCATCTCCTGGCCACGTATTTATCCGAATGGCGATGAGCAGGTACCTAACGAGGCAGGACTGCGTTTCTACGACGATGTTTTTGATGAGTTGCGCAAATATAATATCGAGCCGCTGGTCACCATTTCCCATTATGAAATGCCTGTGCATTTGGTCACCAAATACAACGGCTGGGAATCCAGAGAACTGGTTGAACTGTTCGTCCGTTATGCGGAAACTGTGTTCACCCGTTACCGGGATAAGGTGAAGTATTGGCTGACTTTCAACGAAATCAACTGTACGCTCAAAGCGCCGTTTCTGGGCGCAGGGATTATTCTGGATGGCAAGTCAAATGAGAAGCAGGTTGCTTTTCAGGCTTTGCATCACCAGTTCGTAGCCAGTGCGCTTGCGATTAAGCGGGGCCGGGAGATCAATCCGCAGTTCCAGATCGGCTGCATGCTGGCCCGCAAGCTGCTCTACCCATATTCCTGTCATCCCGGTGATGTACTGAAAGCGCAAGCGGAGAACCAAATGGCAATGTTCTGCTCCGATGTTCAGGTTAGAGGTTATTATCCTTCTTATATCCGCCGGCATTTGGAGCAGCATGGAGTGACAATAACCATGTTGCCGGGGGACGAAGCTTTGCTGCGGGACAATCTTGTGGATTTTCTTTCCTTTAGTTACTACATGTCCTCAGTAGTCAGTGTGGATGAGAGCATCACGGCCACCACGGAAGGTAACCTGTCCTCAGGGCTGAAGAATCCCTTCCTGAAAACTTCCGACTGGGGCTGGCAGATCGATCCAAAGGGGCTGCGGTTTGTGCTCAAGGAGATGCATGACCGCTACCAGCTTCCTTTGTTTGTAGTAGAGAATGGTCTGGGTGCTGCAGATGTACTCGAACTGGATGGCACTATCCGTGATCCATACCGGATAGAGTATCTGGCACAGCATATTGAGCAGATGGCGGAAGCCATTGCCGATGGCGTGGAGCTGATGGGCTACACCAGCTGGGGCTGTATTGATCTGATCTCGGCTTCCACCTCGGAGATGCGCAAGCGGTACGGCTTCATTTATGTTGATCAGGATGATGCAGGCAATGGAACGCTGCTGCGTCTGCGTAAGGACAGCTTTTTCTGGTACAAAAAGGTCATAACCTCTAACGGAGCAAATTTAAGCTATTAGTGCGGCGTTATAGTCCTTGTTCATTTTTTACGAAAACCTTGAGAAATCAAGGTTTTTTTGTTTTTTTAATAGGGAATAGAAATTTTATGTGTTTCTTCTTATCACGAAGTTTTATCCGGGAAGGCACTTAACTTATGGGCAAGCCGCTTTTTGGCACTATTTTTTTAGGTATTCCGAGAAGTTCTCCTGAAAGTCCAGTGAATGAATATCTTCCCGAAGATGGTGGTGGATTAGCGGACCGATATTGGTGGTTTCCTTTTGCACCATAAGCTCAAGAATGGATTGGTGTTCGCTCCAGATTTCTTCCAGCTTGTCGGTCTTGAGCATGTGCAGTCTGCGGTACCTGAGATAATGTACATTCGACTGCTGGATCAGAGTCCACAGATACTCACGTCCAGCAAGCCTGTACAAGGCCCGGTGAAACTCGTCGTCTAAATTAAGGAAAGAATCTACAGCATTCTCCTGCCCGATGACCTCTTTTTGTTTCTTAAGAATCTCCTTCAGTTCGTGCACCCCGGGTAGTAAAAGCTGTGCAGAAAGATCCTTGAGGATCTCCTTTTCCAGTGTGCAACGCAAGTATGTGATTTGTTCAACAGATTCAAGATCAATAAAGGACACAATATTACCTTTTTTCGGGTAGATATCGGTATAAGATTCCAGTGCAAGCTGTTTGAGAACATCACGCAACGGCGTACGTGAAATCTGAAACCGCTCAGACAAGGCTGTTTCACTTAGAATGGTACCTGGCTTTAACGCCAGCGTGAGGATTTCTTGCTTCAGTGTGTTTAGAATTTCAGCTTTGATTGACATTTCTGTTCCTGCTTTCAATTGTTGATGACAGATACAGTACTAGTATACATGATAAGTTCGTTCATTAAAATCATCGAGATGAAAATAGGGTGGAAATTCCTTGTTTTTATGATAAAATTCCTGATGAATTTGTGATTGACAAAGAATTGTTCTTATTCTATGATCAAGTAAATCTTGTATACAAGATAGATGAAAACGAATTCACAGGAGGGTTTATCAATGAACATGACGTGGAGATGGTACGGCGAGGGCAATGACAATATCACGCTGGATCATATTCGGCAGATTCCGGGTGTAATGGGGATTGTCTGGTCTTTGCACGAGAAAGTAGCCGGAGAAGTGTGGGAAATGGAACGGATCCAAGAAGTGGCGGATCAAATCACCAGCAAGGGTTTCAGCACGGCTGTAGTAGAAAGCGTCAACGTTCATGATGATATCAAAATCGGCTTGCCGACCCGTGATAAATATATCGATATTTATATCGACACCATTCGTAAACTCGCCAAGGTTGGCGTTAAGGTGATCTGCTATAATTTTATGCCTGTTTTCGATTGGACCCGCACAGAGCTGTATAAAGAGTTGCCTGATGGCTCGAATGCCCTCTTTTATGAAAAGGCTGCCATTACCGATAATCCGCGTGAGATGGTGGACCGGATTCTGAAGGGAGCTGGACAGTTCACGATGCCGGGCTGGGAGCCGGAGCGGCTGGCGAAGCTAGATGAGCTGTTTGCGGCTTATGCGGATGTGACAGAAGATAAACTGTTCGACAACCTCCAGTATTTCCTGGAACGCATTATTCCAGTATGCGAGGAAGTGGACATCAAGATGGCTATTCATCCGGATGATCCGGCTTGGCCGATCTTTGGACTGCCGCGTATTATCCGCAATCGGGATATGATCCGCCGCTTTCTGGATTTGGTGGACAGCCCGTACAACGGTTTGACGTTCTGCACAGGGTCACTCGGCACGAATCCGGATAACGATCTGCCAGCGATGATCCGCGAGTTCCATGACCGTATTCATTTTGCACATATCCGCAATGTGAAGGTATTTGAGAACGGTGATTTCATTGAGGTGTCGCACCGTGGGCGTGACGGAAGCGTTGATGTGGCCGAGGTGGTCAAAGCCTATCATGAGAACGGATACATTGGTTATGTACGTCCGGATCACGGGCGTCATCTTTGGGGGGAAGAGAAGAACTGCCGCCCGGGTTATGGTTTGTATGATAGAGCTATGGGCATCATGTATTTGCTTGGTGTCTGGGATAGCTTGGACAACGTCAAGGAGGCAAAATAAATGCTGCATCTGACCAGAAGCAGTATCCAAGGGGAAAAAGCAGCTTGGAAAGCTGCTGGAGTGGAGCTTCCACAGTTCGACTATGAGCAGGTAGCAAACAATACACAGCTTAAACCGGAATGGATTCATTTCGGTGCAGGTAATATTTTCAGGGGATTCGTGGCAAATGCTCATCAGAAGCTGCTGGATAGCAGGAAGTCGGATACAGGTATTATTGCGGTGGAAACCTTTGATTTCGAAATGATTGATAAAGTTTACAAGCCCTACGACAATCTGACCCTTTTAGTGCTGATGAATGCTCGTGGTGATTTTCAGAAAAGAGTAGTCAGCAGTATTGTGGAGGGAATCGCAGCGGACAAAAACCGTGAAGCGGAGTACCGCCGATTGATCGAGGTGTTCGAGAATCCGAGCCTGCAAATGGCCAGCTTCACCATCACGGAGAAGGGATACTCGTTGACGGATCCACACGATAAATATCTTGGCATTGTGAAAAAGGATATCGAGAGCGGACCGGAGCATCCTGTTCATGTCATGAGCATTGTAGCTTCGCTTGCTTATCGAAGATATCTGAAAGGCCAATATCCGATGACCTTTGTCAGCATGGACAACTGCTCACACAATGGCGACAAGTTGAAGAACGGTGTTGTGTCCATCGCTAAGGAATGGGCCCAAAGAGGACTTGTTGTGGAAGACTTTGTGCGCTATCTGGAAGATGAACGATTAATAACCTTTCCATTGTCCATGATCGATAAAATCACACCACGTCCTTCGGAGAGTGTACAGGCCGCGCTTCTGGAACAGGGAATTGGTGATATGGATGTAATCATTACCTCCAAAAACACATATACCGCTCCTTTCGTAAATGCCGAGATTAGCGAATACCTTGTAGTGGAGGACAACTTTACGAACGGACGTCCACCACTAGAGGAAGCCGGAATTATTTTTACGGACCGGGAGACAGTCAACAAGGTGGAGACGATGAAAGTAACGACCTGCCTTAATCCGCTGCATACGGCGCTTGCTGTTTCCGGTTGTCTGCTTGGCTACACCTTGATCGCGGATGAGATGAAGGACGATACTTTGCGGAGGTTTGTGGAGATAATCGGTTACAAAGAAGGTCTGCCCGTCGTAGTGGACCCGGGGATTCTCAGTCCAAAGCAGTTCCTGGACGAAGTCCTTACGGAGCGTTTTGCCAATCCATTTATCCCCGATACTCCACAGCGGATTGCTACAGACACTTCGCAGAAGGTGGGTATACGGTTCGGTGAAACTATTAAATCCTATATTCGACGGGAGGAGCTCGATCCAGCGCAGCTAACAGCGATTCCACTGGCTATCGCGGTGTGGTGTCGTTACTTACTAGGAGTGAATGATGCTGGAGAGGTCTTCACATTGAGTTCAGATCCGTTACTAGAAACACTGCAGGGTTACCTGCAAGGAGTTTCGCTTGGAGACCAAACCGCAAGTGTGCGCCCCATTCTTGAAGATGAGCGACTTTTTGGGGTTCCGTTGTACGCAATTGGTCTAGGCGATAAGATTGAGGTTATGTTCCAGGAAATGATGGCAGGCCCAGGAGCGGTACGGAGAACATTAGAGAACTATTTGAAGTGAAAGCTAGGCAGTTAAGTAGATTTGTTTTAATATAGGAGAAAATAAAGCAAAAAAAAGTCCCGAGGTAATCAATCGGGGCTTTTTTTGTATGATTTTAAAAAATCCAAACAAAGTGTGAAAAGAATCTTATGTAAAATGAGAAGAACGAAAGTTAAACTAAAAACATGGCGAATAACCGGTGTTCGTCAACTGAGCGACGAATTTTGAGGGGGTTCAACACTATGTTGTGAGGCGGGCAGAAAGGCCGGCAAAGTAGAAGCGGCGAAAAGGAAGCGGGATTTATACCGTAGAATGAGGCGGATGGAGTGGTTGCGGAGACAATAGAGGCATTAATGCCCTAAAATGTTGCGGATCGAGCGGATGTGGCGAAAGGAACGGGATAAATCCCACAGAATGCAGCTGATCGGGCGAATACGGAGAAATCTACGGGATAATTGCTTTAGAATGCAGCGGATGGAGCAGATGTGGAGAAATGGACAGGATAAATCCCGCAGAATGCAACGGATCGAGCATACGGAGAAATCTACGGTATAAATCCCGTAGAATGCAGCTGATCGAGCATATACGGAGAAATCTACGGTATAAATCCCGCAGAATGTACCGGATCGAGCATATACGGAGAACTCTACGGTATAAATCCCGCAGAATGTACCGGATCGAGCATATACGGAGAATTCTACGGGATAAATTCCGCAGAATGTACCGGATCGGGCGAATACGGGGAAATGAACGGGATAAATCCCGCAGAATATATCGGATCGAGCGAATACGGTGAAATCTACGGTATAAATCCCGCAGAATGTACCGGATCGAGCGAATACGGGGAAATGAACGGGATAAATCCCGCAGAATGCGGCTGATCGAGCGAATGTGGCGAAATGAGCGGTATAAATCCCGTAGAATGCAACGGATCGGGCGAATACGGGGAAATGAGCGGTATAAATCCCGCAGAATGTACCGGATCGAGCGAATGTGGCGAAAAGAACGGTATAAATCCCGCAGAATGTACCGGATCGAGCGGATGTGGCGAAAAGAACGGTATAAATCCCGCAGAATGCAGCGGATCGGGCGAATACGGGGAAATGAGCGGTATAAATCCCGCAGAATGTACCGGATCGAGCGAATGTGGCGAAATGAACGGGATAAATCCCGCAGAATATATCGGATCGAGCGAATACGGTGAAATCTACGGTATAAATCCCGCAGAATGCAGCGGATCGGGCGGATGCGGAGAAATGAGCGGTAAAAATCCCGCAGAATGCAGCGGATCGGGCGAATATGGTGAAATGAACGGTATAAATCCCGCAGAAAGCAAAGGATCGAGCGGACCGGTCCGGTCCGGTCCGGATCAATACACCTTAAGGGAGTGATTCCGCCCATTAACCGGAGAACCACTCCTTTTTTATAGCCAACTTTATAATCCAATCAACGACGACCTCCGTGATCGTTAACTGTGTAAATTGCTGAACTCGATTCGCGAGCTGAAGGACCTAGTAAACTCTTTTTCGATTATTGTTTTCATGATATTGTGATGTACTTTGAGTTGTGATTGATCGGCGTGGTCTCTAAGGAGTTCAAAGAGCGCTGCTGATTTTTTGAAGCCTGTATCATCGTCTAGCTTGATGCTTAATAATAAGATTTCTAGAATAGTGTTGATTGTATCGTACATATTCTCTTGTTTATAGTAATACATCGCCAGCAGATAAATGTAATCCTCATGGTATCTGATATTCACAATAGTCTCATGTTCTCCTATGTCATCAACATTGATTTTGAATTCCTTCAGAATCCAATCAACGGAATAATCATGTATTATCGAAGATTCTAAGATTGTAATGAGTCCCGGCAATAACTCTTCATCATCACTTTTTCTAATAAACTCAACGTATTTATGTAGGACTCCCATTTTGCCTTCCAACAGATCGATAACGTATGAATTGGCTTTTGCTATATTGCGGTAATATTCGACTTCATTAATACCCTCTTCATCTAAACCTACTATCCAGCCCAGGTCAGCATACTTCTGAATACATATTTTTGCCTCGTCAAACTTACCGGATTTTTGTAGTGCTATACCTTTTGCGCATGAGCTATATCCAAAATAATAGGGGATACTCCGTTTCAGTTTAGGACCTCTTATGAGGTTACTATTGTTTTCATATATGACGGAAATTTGTTCGTGTAGCTTGTCTGCAATTTCAATCATGGCATCCCAATTCTCAAATGAAAATGATGCCTTAAGCATCTGAATCAAGGAATCCACATTCAACCCTTCCAAATCCAACTTCAATCCTATCTCCCTTTCTAGAGCATATCATGCATCGATTAAGATAATTGTATTTCATTTCTAAATTATTCATTTATTTTACATTAAATCATGTGATTTCCATCACGTTACATAAGGTCAAAAGGGTCTTTATTAATAATTTTCAAAATAGATCCAGTCCATATTATCTTCCTTAAGTTTCTATTGTTGGAGGAATAATGTTTGTTCTGTTGTTCATTTGTCCCCTTGTTTTTGGGTTATTTGTACGTAAAATGCGGAAATGTACCTATCGTGGAACTCGTTCTTCCTTTATGATCATCCCGTAAAGAAAGCGCTATCAAAGAAATTTTAACCACATTTTATGAGGGGGTAAGGATGATTTGAAGCGAATGGGAAAAAAACTGGGAATGAGTCTGTTGGTATTTATAATTGCAGCAGCGCAGTTCGGTTTCACAGGAACACAGGGCAATGTGGCACTAGCAGCTGAGAAGAGTATGGCGCAAAAGCCCTATATGGGCTGGAGCAGTTACAGCATGCAGGTGTACGACGGTGCAGGTAACTGGACCTCGGCCGAAAGCATCAAAAAACAATCGGATGTTATGCATGAGAAGTTGCAAGCCCATGGCTATGAATACATCAATATTGATGCGGGCTGGAATGGCAGCATGGATGAATACGGCAGACCGATTCCAAGTGAGACCTTATATCCTAACGGATTTCAAGAGGTCATCGACTATGTTCATAATAATGGACAGAAAATTGGAATCTATATGATTCCGGGGGTATCCATCGATGCCTATAATCAGAATCTAGAGATTTACGGAACGGGTGGCCAATGCCGTATACAGGACATTACAGCCAAACCGCTTACCATTATGGATTATTGGAATTCCTACACTTATAAAATTGATTTCACGAATCCATGTGCCCAGAAGTATGTGGATTCTATTGCGGATATGATTGGCGAGTGGGGCATTGATTTCGTCAAATTTGACAGCGTGACTCCTGGCTCGGGGATTGATAACTTGAGCCGTGATGCGCGCGGCGATGTTGAGGCATGGTCTAAGGCTTTTGACAGAAATAACATCTGGTTTGAGCTGTCCTGGGCGCTCGATCACAATTACGTGGATTTCTGGAAAAAGTATGCCAACGGTTGGCGAATTGACTGGGATGTGGAAGCTTACGATGGCAGTGGGCTGACAGCCTGGCCGAGTATTTCCCGCTTGTTCCCCAAAGCAGCACTTTGGTGGAGGGATGCAGGTCCTGGGGGTTGGAATGATTTTGATTCGCTGAACGTTGGTAACGGATCTATGGATGGTCTAACCAAAGACGAGCGGAAATCCGCGATGACATTCTGGTCAATCTCTTCCGTGCCACTGTATACAGGGAATGACATGACTAGGCTAGACAGCTATGGTTTAGAACTGCTTACCAATGATGAGGTAATTGCCGTAAATCAGGCAGGACGTCCAGGCCATCCGGTATCTATGGATACCCAGCAGCAGGTTTGGTATGCCAATAATGGAGATGGCACTTACAGCGTAGCTCTGTTCAATCTGGGCAGTCGGAGTGCGGAGGTGAAAGTCAAATGGAGTGATCTCGGCCTTGAAGGCCCGGCATCTGTTCGCGATTTATGGAGTCACACTGAGCTGGGAGACTTTGAGAAGGAATTTAGCGGAGGCATACTTGAACCTCATGCGTCACGGATGCTTAAAGTTACAGCATTAGGTGGCACCTCTACAGTCAATGATGATGATACAGGTATGCGCTACAGCGGGGATTGGAAGCGTAATGGCGGCAAAGAGCTGCTAGAAGGAAAGCAGGATTTGAGCATTACGATCAAGGATTCCTCGTTTGCTCCGTTGATGGCTTCACAATCGGATATTACGAACTATGGGACTGACCCGTCTGAGAATTCGTCTGCTGCGAACAAGGCAACGGTCACTAATGTAGTTTACATTAATGATAATGACAGCGGCATTAAATATAATGGCGCATGGCAGGTAAGCTCATCTCGAGGATTGGGTGATTATAAAGACGATGTGCATTATTCCGAGAAGAACGGGGATTCCTTTGAGTACACCTTTACGGGCACTGGCATTGACCTGCTGACCGAAAAGCATGAATCTCAGGGAGATGTGATTATTACACTGGACAATGAGGCTGCACAGACCGTTAGTGCTTATAAAACAGGATCAAGAGAGGTACAGCAAAATCTGTACAGTGTCTCAGGACTGGCTAACGGCTCTCACAGGCTTAAAGTGGTCAAAAGCTCAGGTGATTTTATGCTGCTTGACGCATTTAAGGTGACTACAGAAACTCCAGCAGGAGAACAGAATAGTACCATTACTCCGACATCTGCTCGATTCGACCAAGCAATAGAACAACAAGAGGATGTTACTGTCACTCTGAATTTGAATGGTAATACACTGAGCGGTATTGAAAATAATGGCGAGGCACTATCGGAAGACGATTTTACGGTGACGAATGATAAATTGACCATTCATAAGCAATACCTTGCGCAGCAGCCGGCAGGCACAACCGACTTGATTTTCATTTTTAACACTGGTGATCCACAGACCCTGTCGATACAAATTAGTGATTCTACAGGCATTCGTTATGTGATGATTAATAACGATGATTCAACAGTTAAGTACAATGGCACTTGGAACCGCAGCAGTGGCAGAGGATTGGGTGACTATAAAGACGATGTGCAATATACGGAGCAGAATGGTGATTCTTTTGAATATACCTTCAGAGGAACGGGGATTCAGCTGTTCACAGAGGTAGATGAGTCACAGGGTGATATGGATATATATGTTGACGATCAATTTAAGGAAACCGTCAGTGCCTATCATCATGGACAAATGTCACTTCAGAACCTTTACAGCATTTCTGGCTTACCGGATGGAATGCACACGCTCAAGGTTGTGAAGAAATCAGGCAGATTTATGCTCCTTGATATGCTTAAGGTAGAAATTCCGAATATGATTAATCCGATCGCTGCCAGCTTTGATAAAGCTGCTTCCGCTCAGGAAGATATTGAGGTGACATTGCTGCAGCAAGCGGAAAGCTTTGCCGGTATTACTAACGGATTATATGATCTGGTTCTCGGGACTGATTATTCAGTAGCAGGTAACCGTGTTACACTGAATAAATCTTATCTTGCTGCACAGCCAGTGGGGACGCTGAACCTTAAGTTTACTGTGGAGGGAGATTATCTTAACGATGTTCACTCCACATCAGTGGACGGTGATTTCTTTGAATATACCTTCAAGGGTACCGGAATCAGCCTGATCACACCTATGGGTCCAGAGCAAGGTGATATGGATATTTATGTGGATGGACAACGGGTCCAAACCGTAAATGCGTATAGTCAGAGCCGCCTGACCCGTCAGGGAATTTATAGTATTTCGGGATTGGAAGGCGGGATACACACGCTTAAAGCTGTGAAGAAATCTGGTGATTTCATGCTGACGGATCAAATGAAATTCACAGTTTCAACGAGTCCTGCTGTATCTCCGACACCAACGCCAAGTCCAACACCAACGCCAAGTCCGACACCGACACCAACACCAACATCAACGGACTCAGGTGGCTCGTACATTCCAGCTCAGCCATCTTCTACACCACCTGCCCTGACACCGACGCCAACTCCGGCAACTGGAAACGAGGATGGATCTGCAGGGAATGGCGAGTCTAATCCGATCCGTCATACCGCATATATCAAAGGTTATCCGGGTGGGTTCTTCCAGCCGGAGCACGAAATTACGCGTGCTGAGATGGCAACGATTCTTGCCAATGTTGCTGAGAAGGGAGCTACTGGAGCAGGGGTTGTGTTCAGTGATGTGCCTTCTGGTTACTGGGGTGCTGATGCCATAACTAAAGCAGCGAAGATGGGACTAATGAAGGGTTACAGCGATGGCACCTTTAAACCTAATCAACCATTGACGCGTGCAGAAATGGCCAGTCTGGTGACCCTGCTTAGAACGGATTCGACGCAGAAGGGCTCCGGTTTCTCTGACATCATTGGACATTGGGCACAGGTGGCGATTTTGCAAGCCCAAGGTACTGGCATTTTCACTGGTTATAATGACGGGACTTTCCGTCCTAATGCCAAGCTTACTCGTGCCGAAGCTGTTGTGGCTATGAATAGGGCTTTGGGCAGAGGTCCTCTAACCAATGTAACAAATCCACAGTGGGCAGATGTTCCGGCAACGCATTGGGCCTTCGGCGACATTGAAGAAGCTTCGACGGATCATGTCTTTACATCTGGATCAGAGGCCAGAGATCAGAAGAAGAACTGATTGTCTAGCCAAAGCATTGAAGAAGGGGGGCCGTTACTGGCCCCTTTTTTCTAAATGACAGGAGGGCCACGCACTATAGATAAAATATCGGAATTGCCGATAAAAGGCAGTGATAACGGCGTAGATCGCTGTTTTTTTTCCATTTCTGAAGAGGTGCAGGAGGGTGAAGTGAGTTCAAACCCTTGACTATGAAGCAAAATGTTTTAATCTATGGTAATGATAGCGCTATCGAAATGTCATATTGAGGGAGGCTAACTACGCTGAAATATTCCAATATCTTTCGTAAATTTCTAATCTCTTATGTGGTCATTTTGGTCATACCCAGCATTGGCGGGTACATGTCCTATCTAACCTCGATCTCCGTGACACAGTCCATCTCGATTGAGAATGGAGTCACTCAGCTTCAGAAAAGTCAGGAGATATTGGAGCGCCGTATGGCGGAGGTTGAAGGCTTTACCAGGCAATTGGCGGTCAACCAGGAGCTAAATGTTCTTATGAATGAAAGTGAAAATGAGACGAATGTGTATGGGATTTGGAAAACGATGCGGAATGTTTTGACCTTCGGCCAGACTAATGATTTTTTGCAAAACTATTATATTTACCTCGCCAACTATAATCTTATCCTAACCCCAGGTTCGACCTATCGTCCGGAGCATTACTATTCTAATTTCAACTATAAGGATCTTTCGTTACAGGATTGGAGAAAAGAAGTGCTTGAGACAACCCACCGCAGCGAGATCAAGCCACTTAGTGATTTTGTCAGCAGGGGGATGCAAACCTCGGTCATTACCTATATGCAGTCACTCCCCTTGGATAGCTTTAATGATTCCTCGCCGGCCGTCGCAGTCGTGATTATTGATGAAAAAAATATTTCCAGCTTGCTCTCAGGCCTGACCGAGCGATACGGGGGCTGGGTGCATATTAGTGACGCTAAAGGGAATACGATTGTTCTGCAAGGAAGCGATGAGCAGAAAATGGTCAAAATGCTCGACGATCCAGCTTTTGATAAGAATAAGGTCAGTCAGTTCTACAAGGATGATCTGGTGGTTACTACCCGTTCCGATTCCAATGGCTGGGTTTATCAGACCGGGATTCCTCAAGATATTTTGATGGAGAATGCTAACAAGATCAAAAGAATCTCCATACAAATTACGGGAGGCACTCTAATTATCGGTTTGATTGCCGGACTGGTATTAGCTTACCGTAACAGCGCGCCAATCAATCGTATGCTCAGCGTCATGAAGGAGCAATTCGGTAAAGAAGAAGCCTCGGAGAGGAATGAATTTGACTTTTTGAGCGGAAATATTGCCGATATGATTACCAAAAATAAGCTGCTCGAGTCCGAGCTTAACCGCCAGCTTCCTCTGGTCCGAGATGCCTTCCTGAAACGGCTGATTGCCGGTGAATTCAAGACGCGGGATGAAATTATCTCTGCAGCCAAGCAGGCGGATATCAGCATGAATCAGGATACTGGCTACGTAGGAATTGTTCAAATTAACGGTTATGCGGGTATGGACAGTGTTGAAATTCTGAACGAGTTGAGCGCTTCCCGGCTGCTGCTGAAACAGACCTTGGCTGATCTTGGCGTGGATGTCTTGATGACGGATATGGGCTCTGATAAAGTTGTAACGCTGTTCTTTTCTAGGGAAAAAGGAGCTGACAAGGAACAGGAAGCAGCGAATATCACCCAGACGATGGAGGAGCTCGCTCAAAATGTCTTTAATGAGTACCGCATTACCATTCTGGCGGGCTTCGGGGATCTATTCACAGAGGTAACGGAGGTTAGCCTTTCGTATGATCAAGCGAAGCAGGCGCTGGAATATGCAGTTTACATGAATAAGAAAGGAATTATCTGGAGTAGCGAAGCTCAGATCGAGAATACAACTTATTATTATCCGCTGGATTCGGAGCAACGGTTAATCAGCACGATTCGAGCCGGAGAGCTAGAAGAAGCCGAACGGATTGTGCGTGCGATTATCGCCCAGAATATGGAGCAGCGAGAATTATCCATCGAAATGAAGCACCAGCTTGTCGGGGAAATGAAGGGGACTTTTCTCAAGCTATTGGATCAAAAGGCATTTACCGAATATTCAGATATCGAGAGTGTCAAACGGCGGGTCATAGACATTGGCTCATCAGAGTCGCTTGAGACGATCCAGAACGAATTTTTTGACATTATGGAAGAGCTGTGCGGACTCATTGCGAATAAAAAGAAAGATATTCATATTCAAATCATCAAGCAGATTAAGGACTACACAGCAAAAAACTATTCGGATACGGAACTGACCCTCTACCGGGTGGCGGAACAGGTGGAGCGGCCGGAAAAATACATTTCCCAGCTGTTTAAAGAGGTAACGGGTGTCAACTTCTCCGACCATTTGATAAAAGTCAGAATGGATCAAGCCATTATCCTGCTCAAAGAGAATGGATTAACGGTGGATGAGATTGCCGTGCGGGTGGGCTACAACAGTTCACATTCCTTCAGACGCGCATTTAAAAGGTTGATGGGTGTCTCCCCGAGTACCTATAGACAATCTGTGGATGAATAAAAAAATATGCCATAACATACGGCTGCACTGTCCACTTTGGACGATGCAGTCTTTTTTCTGATTTCAACCCTGCAATTCGGAAAAATGGCTGTTCTACTGCTATTTTGTGCTCCTCAGATAAGGCGATTTGTACGCTGAAGTCCCCAAGTGTACCTTTCTTTTGGAGATAAAAGTCATCTATGATCAATCCGTAGAAAGCGCTATCAAAAATCACAGACATCTGCTTAGGGGGAATTGTTCTGGAGAAAGAAATAGTATTACATCGCAAGTCGTTGCCGAAAAGCAAAGGCCCCGCATTCTTACAAAATGCTCGCAAAAGCATAAAAAAGCACTGGCAGTTACATCTGCTTGTGATTCCGCCTTTGCTGTTTTTTATCATCTTCAAGTATTATCCGATGCTGAACACTGTCCTAGCCTTTAAGGACTATAACGTCATAAAAGGGATATGGGGAAGTCCATGGGTCGGATTTAAAAACTTCCAGCTCTTCTTTGAGAATCCGCAGTTTTGGACGCTGCTCAAGAATACTATTATGCTTAGTGGCTATCAGTTGCTGGCGGGTTTTCCAATCCCGATTATTCTTGCGCTCATGATTAATGAGGTACGGGGAGGAAGGTTTAAGAAATTCGTTCAGCTTGTATCGTTTGCTCCTTATTTCATCTCGACGGTTGTCATGGTGTCAATCGTTATGCTATTTCTGGCCCCACGGCTCGGTTTTGCCAACATTGCACTCAACTTCTTCGGACTGGATTCTATTAACTTCCTAGGTGAACCCGGCATGTTCCGTTCGATTTATGTGTGGTCTGATATTTGGCAGACAGCGGGCTACAGTGCAGTCGTATATTTGGCAGCGCTTGCAGGGATAGATCCAACACTTTATGAAGCTGCCAAAGTTGATGGAGCCTCGCGGTTTCAAAAAATCCGTCACGTCGATTTGCCAGGGATTGTGCCAACTATTGTTATCATTTTGATTCTGAATGTAGGGAATGTAATGGCGATCGGCTTTGAAAAAGTCTACCTGCTACAGAACCCGCTTAACCTCGTTAATTCTGAGATCATTGCCACTTATGTCTACCGGGTCGGTCTGTTGAATGCCAATTACAGCTTTGCAACTGCGGTGGGCCTGTTCAACTCCATCATCAACCTGGTTCTCTTATTTACAGTAAACGGTCTGGCGAAAAGAATCACGAAGAACAGCATCTGGTAGGAAAGGAGCTCATCTATGGCAGCAGCAGTTCAAAAAAAGATTAAAGAATCCGTCGGCGACAAAGCGTTCCTGATCACAATCTATATTGTGCTCACTCTTGTGGTAATCGCTGTACTTTATCCGCTTATTTTTATCATCAGCAGCTCAATCAGTAGTCCGGCAGCCGTAACCTCTGGTCGTGTCTGGCTCTGGCCTGTAGATATATCCTTCAAAGGTTTTAAAGTGTTGCTGAATACGCCTGAGATTATCACCGGTTATGGAAACTCAATTTTCTACACCGCAGCGGGAACGCTGATTAGTATAACTTTAACGGTTATGATTGCTTATCCACTGTCTCGAAAAGGTTTTTTCGGACGAAATACACTGATGATGATCATTACCTTCACCATGATCTTCAGTGGGGGGCTAATTCCCACCTATTTGGTAGTGAAGGAGATGCATCTGATCGACACTCGGTGGGCGCTGCTGATTCCGAACGCCATTTGGGTCTGGCAGGTCATTATTGCCCGCTCCTTCTTTCAATCCTCGATTCCGGAGGAGCTTTTGGAAGCTAGTGAAATCGACGGCTGTAGTGATATGAGATTCATCTGGAGCGTGGTGCTCCCGTTATCCAAGCCGATTCTCGCAGTGTTGGTGCTTATGTACGCGGTAGGTCAATGGAATGCCTATTTCGATGCGTTGATTTATCTGAAATCAGCAGATTTGTTCCCCTTACAGCTTGTCTTGCGAAGCATCATCATTCAGAACAACAGCGCTGGTGGGGCTATGGACGTGGGGAAACTGGTCGAGAAACAACAGCTTTCCGAGCTGCTGAAGTATTCCTTAATTGTGATTGCCACCTTGCCGGTACTTGTTATCTATCCTTTCGTACAGCGTTATTTTGTACAGGGGATGCTTGTTGGTTCCGTCAAGGGTTGATCTTAGGAATCTCTTTTTTTGGAAAGGAGGTATGCCCGGAGTACACACTTAAGGTATCATCGTATCACCTGCTAAATTACAAAAGGGAGTGATAATATTTGAAGAAGCAAAGCTTGATAACTTTACTAATTCTGGTCATGGCATTTACGGTTGTAATTAGCGGATGTGCAAATAAAAATACAGGTAACGCATCCAGCACGCAGCAGGGCTCTGGTTCGGGGTCGTCTGGCAAGCCGGTTGAGATCAGCGTGTTCTCAGTTCAGGAATCCGGCATCGACCTTTCGACCAATAAATTCACAAAACATGTAGAAGAGAAATTTAATTTCAAATTCAACTGGCAGATCAATCCATCGGATGGTGCTCAGGAAAAACGCCAGATCTCACTGGCGAGTGGCGACTATCCAGATGCCTACCTGCTTACTCACTATATTGATCAATTCTCACAGGCCGATCTACTGAAATACGGCAAGCAAGGTGTACTCATTCCGCTAAATGATCTGATTGATAAATATGCTCCTAATATTAAAGCAGCCATGGAAAAGAACTCTGACCTAAGAACGTTTAATACTGCACCTGATGGCAACATTTACGGACTTGTAGCTTATACAGAATGTTTCCACTGTTCCTATCCTAGCAAAATGTGGCTGAATACTGAGTGGATGAAAAAGCTTAACTTGGAGATGCCGAAGACCACTGAGGAATTCAAAAATGTATTGAAAGCCTTTAAAACGCAAGACCCGAACGGCAATGGCAAAGCGGATGAAGTGCCGCTAAGCGGTTCCATCGAGGAGTTCGGCGTACGCATCGTTCCTTTCTTGATGAACGCATTTGTTTATGATGATGATCGCAATTACCTGAACATGAAGGATGGAAAGGTCCAATCTGCTGCCATTACCCCGGAGTGGAAAGAAGGATTGACCTATATTAAATCTCTGTTTGACGAAGGTTTGATTGATCCGGGTGCCTTTACACAAAACGCGGAAGCTTTTAAGAAAATCGGTGAAAATGCTGATGCAGAAATTCTAGGTGCCGGTGCGGGTATGCACCCAGCGATCTTCGTAAACATCGACCCGGGGAATACCCGCTCAGCACATTACAACCCGCTTCCTCCGATTTCGGGACCTTCAGGAATTTCTTATGCGACTCATGATGGAGGCGGCGTAGTCCCGGGTGCAAAATTCGTGATCACAAACAAAGCAAGTGAAGAAGCGCAAATTACACTGATCAAGATGGTGGATTATATGTTCACACCAGAAGGCCAAACGAATGGCGCAGCTGGCCTGAAGGGAACCGATTGGACCGATCCGGTTGAAGGCGATGTGGCGTTGGGTAAAGATGTTAAACCGATGATCAAATTAATTCCAGGTGAAGAAGGCGCAGCACCACGTAATGCGGGCTGGAGTGGTATGGCTCACTTCTATGAGCCTAAAGAATACCGTGATACTTACGTTCAAGGTACCGACATCTTTGCTTCTGATGGTTACGAACGTAGATTGTATGATGCGACTCTGCTATACGAAGGTCATGAGCCTAAAGAGTTGTTCCCTATCTGGTCGATCTGGATTGATCCAAGTGAGATTGATGAAGCCAGCTTGCTGCAGACAAATTTGAAAAATTACATCGAACAAAATGAGCTGCAATTCATCACAGGCAACAAGGATCTGAACAAGGACTGGGACGCTTATGTAAAGGGATTGCAGAACTTGAAGCTTGACCGTTATCTCGAAATTTTACAAAAGGCTTATGATACTTCAAAAAAATAAATATTGAAATCAGAATCAGGTGCTGTATGATAGACCCCGCACCTGATTTCTTGATTTCAAGGAGAAATATGGTTTTTTATGGATGGAGGTTGAGTTATGACAGACGAGAAACATTGCAATCATTCATTTGTAGTTCCGCGCCGTGGACTACCTCAAATTAGCGGCAGGCTTACGGAAAAAGGGACTGTGACCGTTGCCTTTTTAGGCGGCTCAATTACGGAGGGGGCAGGTGCATCCGAAGCAGACACATATAGCTGGAGAGCGCTCACCGGTAAGTATCTTCAGGAACGGTTTGCGGATCAGGAGTTCCGCTTCATCAACGCAGGAGTGGGGGGAACGAACTCAACTTTAGGTGCTCATCGATTACAGGAGCATGTCCTGCAGCAGGGCACAATTGATTTGTTATTCGTTGAATTTAGCGTCAATGACGGCAGTGACCGGGAAGAATCCATTAGAGGGATGGAGGGCATTGTCCGCCAATGCAGACGGTTGTCACCGGGCACTGATATTTGCTTTTTGTATACGGCAGCAGAGAAGAATCTCTCCGGGAGCAATCCCTTTAATATCGCTGTCCATGAAGAAGTAGCTGAGCATTATAAGCTTCCCTCTGTTAATTTTGCAGCTAGAGTCTATGCGCAGCTAGAGGCGGGACAAATGGAGTGGACTAAGCTGGCACCGGATGGATATCATCCCAATGATGACGGTCATGCGCTGTATGCTTCTTTTTTGCGAGAGTATCTGGAGACAGCGCTTGTTCCTGGCAAGACGAATTTGAGCAGCGAAAGCTCTTTAGATATTCCACCCTTGGCGGTGCAAAATTATGAATATGGCAGTTTGCTTGATTTCCGCGCGGCTGATCATGTGAACGGTTACGAACTTCGCGAACTGTCTGCAGGAGATCCGCTGATGAACTGGCGTTTTGGAACAGAGCATCTGTATACCCATAGCAAGGAGGCTATGTTTTCTTTTACCGTAACCGGGCAAAGCGCAGGCTTGATGCTGCTCTACGGACCGGACAGCGGGATTTTTGAATATTCGCTTAATGGCAGTTCTTATAAAGCTGTGAACTTATTCGATGAATGGTGTCCGCTTGCCTTTCGGCCTATTATCGCCATGTTTCCGATCCAGGAACAACGTCAAGAACTGCGGGTTACAGTACGCATTACGGGGCTGAAGGACGAACAGAGTAAAGGTACCAGCCTGCGTATTCTGAAACTGCTGCACAATTGATTATTTTAAGCGGAGATATTATACTGCCAAATATTAAGCGTTTACAAAAAAGAAAGGCGGTGCCGATGATCACTTCTGCCGAGAATAATGCCTTAATTACTCCTAGTGTAATCCGCCTGACGGATTATGGAGTACTGCCGGATTCTGGTTTAGACGCGCAGCCAGCCATGGTTCGGGCTATTCAGATTGTCGCTGAAATTCCCGGCCCGGGACTACTGGATTGCCGAAGGGCTGCTATCATTTCTATCCGGACGAGGCCATCCGGAAACCTTATTTTATCTCGAATACTGCCAGCGAGGAAGAGAACCGGGATGTCACTAATCCAAGTTTGAGAGTATTGATGCGTTGGCCCTTAGTACCAAGAGCACCTGCGGACTGGTCTTTAAGTGCAATGGAATTCCGGCAGGCAGTGGTGAGGCGAGTCTTTCGAATCTTGATGATGCGATTGAATTAAATGCCTGCAATGAGGTTGAAATTGCTGATAATTTATTAAATGACAGATGGTGAGGAGAGCGCGTATGAAACTTCAATATGACAAGCCAGCATATGTATGGACGGAAGGTCTTCCAATTGGGAATGGACGTCTGGGCGGTATGATCTTCGGTGGTGTGGAGCAGGAGAAAATTAGTCTGAACGAGGATACGCTTTGGTCAGGATACCCAAAGGACGGTGACAATCCCGGTGCTAAGAATGTTCTGCCAAAGGTGCGACAGCTGATTCAAGAAGGCCGCTATGTTGAGGCGGACACGCTGACCAGAGAAATGATGGGGCCGTATACTCAATCTTATTTACCTTTTGGTGATCTATTGCTTCGTTTTGAACATGGCAACGTCTATCATTCTTATCAGCGTACACTGGATGTGGAAAATGCGCTGCATCGCATTGAATATCAGATTGGCAATGTTACTTATACCCGTGAGATGTTCGCTTCTCATCCTGATCAGTTGCTTGTACTTCGTTTGACCGCGAGTGTGCCAGGCGCATTGAATGTGCATGCCACGCTGGAAAGTCCACTTCGTCACAACCTTTATTTGCAAGGTGAGAGCTATGTTCTATCGGGAACGGCACCGGAGCATGTAGATCCAAGCTATTTCGGGAGCGACAATCCCATCCGATACGGTGAATCAGGCAGCAGCAAGGGAATGGCTTTCGAAGGACAACTCTCCGTGACGGCGGATGACGGCCAAGTAACGGTTGATGGCAGTGGGATTCATTTGCTGGGTGCGACAGCGGCAACCTTTTATTTCAGTGCGGTTACAGGTTTTAAAGGGTATGACCTAATCCCGGGAATTGAAGGAAAAGATGCCTCCACCATTGCAGCTTCTTTCTTGGCAAGTGCTCAAGGCAAGTCTTACACCAGCCTGCTTCAAGCCCATATCACTGATTACCGGGCACTTTTCGATCGGGTGAAGCTTCGGCTGGGCAAGCCGCTGGCACCAGAAGGAATGTCAACCGAGCAGCGGATTACGACTTACTCCGCGCAAGATCCGGGTCTAGTTGAGCTGCTGTTCCATTTCGGACGTTATTTGCTGATCGCAAGCTCGCGCCCCGGAACGCAGGCTGCCAATCTTCAGGGAATATGGAATGCCTCTACTCGTCCGCCTTGGAGCAGTAACTATACACTGAATATCAATACAGAAATGAACTATTGGCCCGCTGAGATTTGCAATCTGGCAGAATGTCATGAGCCACTTTTGGATTTCGTCGGCAATCTGGCGAAGAGAGGGGCGGATACCGCTCGGACCAACTATGGCACCCGGGGCTGGGTAGCTCATCATAACTCGGATCTTTGGGCACACACTGCACCGGTAGGTGATTATGGCGATGGAGATCCAAGCTGGGCTTATTGGCCAATGGGGGGTATCTGGCTGACTCAGCATCTTTGGGAACATTATGCTTTTGGCGGAGACACTGAATACTTGCGGGCTTCGGCTTATCCTGTCATGAAAGAGGCGGCTCTGTTCGCATTGGATTGGCTAATTGACGATGGCAAAGGCAATCTTGTGACCTCCCCGTCCACTTCACCAGAGCATAAATTCCGGACAGCGGAAGGTGTGGCTGCGGTCAGCCCGGGTGCCACAATGGATATATCGCTGATCTGGGAGTTGTTCACGAACTGTATCGAGGCATCTGTGATTCTTGGAACGGATGAAGCTTTGCGTGAAGAGCTGAAAAGTACCCGTGAGCGTCTATTGCCACTGCAGGTTGGCAAGTACGGGCAACTGCAGGAATGGTCCTCTGATTTTGAGGATGAGGACATGTATCACAGACATACCTCGCATCTGGTTGGTATTTATCCGGGCCGCCAGTTGTCAGAAGAAGAGACCCCTGAGCTATTTGCTGCGGCAAGAACCTCGCTGGAGCGGCGCGGGGATGAAAGCACAGGCTGGAGTCTGGGCTGGAGAGTCGCTTTATGGAGCCGCTTCCGGGATGGAAACCGTTCCCTGCGTCTGCTCTCCAACATGCTGCGGCTGGTGAAGGACGGGGAGTCGGAGCAGTATAATCACGGCGGAGTTTATGCCAATCTGCTCGGCGCGCATCCGCCGTTCCAGATTGATGGCAACTTCGCAGCCTCCGCCGGGATTGCCGAAATGCTGCTGCAATCTCACCGCGGCTATCTCGAACTACTGCCTGCATTGCCAAATGAATGGCAGGAGGGAAGCGTTGCAGGTTTACGTGCCCGCGGTGGCTTTGAAGTCAGCATTCAGTGGGACAACGGCAAGCTAGTGGAAGCGCAGATCACTTCCCTGCTGGGCACAGAATGTGTGATCCGCATGGATACTCCACTTAAGGTAACCTGTGGCAGCCACGATTTACAGTGTGAACATTCTGCCGAAGGAAGGGTAAGCTTCGCTACAACCGCGGGACAATCCTACAAGCTTATCATTGGTGATCAGCAATAATCTGTTTTATAAGCGTATGAACAGCAGTAGGACCTGAACGTCTGGTCCTGCTGCTGTTTTTTGTATTGCTGCATGAATCTTCAGGACCAGCAGTGTTTAGGTAAGATGTGTTAGATCGCGGTATGGATCGGAAGATCGTTGTATAGAAAACGCTTTATCCGCTCTTTATAATGAGGTCATACTTGGGGGATACAGCTACTGAGACTGCCGCCTTCAAGGTCCAAAATGCAGCAACAAGGAGGCAAATTATGCTAACTGACAGTAATACAACCGTAAACGTGAATACAGACACAACGTCTCTTATCCGTGTAACCAATGGCCTAGTGAATCTGGAGATTGATCTCGGAACAGGTGAGTCATCCGTTGTCGGCGGGACTTCTGCACATGTAAAGGGGATTCGCAGCGCCTTTCGCTGGCAGGGCCGGGAATATAATACTGAACACTATCAGAGCCATGTGCTGAAGTTGCAGGAAGAGGTTGTTCGTGAAGGTTTTGGCAAAGGTGTTCATCTAGTGATTGTGCATGAAACATCCCTGCTGCCACAGCTGGAGCAGCATTTTTATATTTATGAGTCATCCTCATATGTGTTGATGCAAAGTGCGATCGCAAGCGATGAGGATATCAAAGCGAACCGCATGGCGGTCATTCAGAGCAAATCGGTATCACTCGGCGGCGAGTCAGGTCAACCGGATGAACCAAGCATCCTGCGTGTGCCTTACGACAACGATAAATGGGTCAGATATACAGTGGTGAAGCCACCTATGGATACAGAGAGCTACGAGGTAACAGCAGTGTTCGCGCCGGATAGCCGGCGAGGGATTATCATGGGTTCCATAACTCATAAGGTGTGGAAAACGGGTATCCGTATCAAAAGCGAGCGAAGCGGCCAGATCGAGGAGCTGGATCTTTACGGTGGGGCTGTGAGTGAATTAACCCGCGACTTTCAGCCGCACGGTTATGTAAAAGGCAAAAGAGTGGAGTCACCGCTCGTATTCGTAGGTTTTTATGACGATTACAGAGAAGGTCTTGAAGCTTACGGCCGGGCCAATACATGGATTGAAGCTCCGCTGGCTTGGGAGGGTGGCGTTCCTGTTGGCTGGAATAGCTGGTCTGCCGCAATGGCTGAACTCGATTATGATTTGTATACGTCGACCAGTGAGTTTTTGAAAAAAGAAGTGCAGCCGTTAGGATTCCAGAATGAGGATACGCTGTACATCAACTTTGACGCTTTTTGGGATAATTTCACAGCAGAAGAGATGAAAAATGCACTTGAGCTAGTGCGGAAGAATGGTCATAGACCGGGAACCTACTGGACCCCTTTCGCTTTCTGGGGAAGTCCTTCTCAGTTCGGAGATGTCGTGGAGGGTACGAACGGTAAATACACCTATGGCGATATCCTGCTTCGGGACAGCGAAGGAGAGATTCTGCCGGATGTTGATGGAGGGCTAGCCATTGACCCCACACATCCGGGGAACCTGCAAAGAATGGATTGGTATACAAATAAATTCATCTCGGAAGGATTCGAGTATATCAAGCTGGATTTCTTAGCACATGGCGCACTGGAAGGGCAGCATCACAATCCGGAGATTACGACGGGCATTGCGGCGTATCACTACGGTATGTCCTACTTGCAGAACAAGCTGTCTCTAGAGGTAATTGGTCGACCGTTCTTTATTAATCTGTCCATCGCACCGTTGTTCCCTTATGCATTTGCACATAGCCGGCGTGTCTCTTGTGATGTTTTTGGCACGCTGCAGGATACAGAATACATGCTCAACTCTTTAACCCATGGCTGGTGGATGAGCGATTCATTGTACCGTTACAATGATCCTGACCATTCCGTACTGTACAAGAGCCATAACCAGGAAGCCACGGGCTGGCATGAAGGTCGCAGCCGGCTAACCGCTTCGGTGATCGTGGGAACGGTGCTGCTGCTAGGAGATGACTTCCGAAAAGAGGAAGCCGCCGCCCGGGCCAAAGCTTGGCTGAGCAATAAGGACATTATGGATGTTGCTCGTCTTGGCAAAACCTTCAGACCGATAGAAGGGGACCTAGGCAAGCAATCCTGTGATACTTTTGTGCTCGAATCTGCAGAAGAAAATGCTTTTTATATAGCCGTCTTCAATTACGATGCCGTGAAATCCGCTCCTAGATCTATCTCATTAGAACGTGCAGGGCTGAATGCTCAAGGTGCTTACCAGCTGCTGGACCTATGGGAAGGTGTGGAAGGGGAAACCTCAGGAGAGCTGGAAGTTACGCTTGAACCCGCAGAATCTAAAATCTTCAAATTGACCGCAAAATAAAAAAGAATACGCGCCCTCTGCTTCTTGCGGATAGCGCGTATTTTTTTTATAACCTATATTTGTATTCGGCTTAGCGGATTAAGGCGGTATTGTGTGGGATTTATGCCGTAACAGGCACTGAAATGTCTGGAAAAGGGATGGATCGAAGGATAGCCTAATTTCTCAGCAATGGCAGTAACACTTAGCTCGCTCTCCAGAAGCAGACCTGCCGCCCGTCGCATAACGAGATTATGATGATAAGCGCGCGGCGTCATCCCGGTTTCTCGCAGAAACAGCTCATGAAAATAGGTTCGCTTGAGTCCGCAGAGATGTGCCCAGTCTTCGATAGATTTACCACGTTCGGGATGAGTGTTCAAATACTCCAACAGGCGGACAATCCGATAATCGCTTGGCTGATGCTGATGGAGGGCATTATACCAGCTTAATATCCAACCGTATAACAAGCTATGGACCGCTTCATTCCGGTAGAATATCGCTTCATTGTATATTTTGGCAATCATCACAAGACTATCGTATAGCTGTGGATATTTAGCTAGCGGGAAAACGCAAGGCAATTCGTTCAGCTCGGCACAGGGGGCTTCGGTGGCCTTTTTCTCAAGCCTAAAGGGTTCAGGCGCATGGATAAAAGAAAGATTAGTAGACATAGGTGACTGCTTGTCCCACAGATCAAAATAGACATTGTAGGACGAGAGTGGATGAGAAGGGGAAATATGAAAGGCATGTGGCTGGCCGGGACGGAGAAACACCAGTGTTCTACGCTCAATCGGATAACGTATTCCGTCGATTTCCATCTCACCGGGGCCATCGGTAAACAGATGAAAAGCGTAGGCATTGCCGACGCGCAGATGCTCATTGCTGCTGCCGTCGTACAGATAAGGCATGATTGCTCCAACATACGGTGTGATTTCAGATAGTTTGTTCATACTATACCCCTTGTCTAGAAGTATTTCTTAATTCTGGATTGTAGTTAAATGTTGGGATAACGGATAAATTGTCAAATGAATGAACGAGTCAACAAAGACTATTAGTACTGATGATGTTACGATAAATGCGATAAATACACAATGTTAATAACAAAAAAAGCGGATTAATTAACAACAAATTTCGAAGGTCTATTACAGACAGGAGACGATCTAATGAGCGATTTTAAATTGTGGTATTCAACCCCTGCAACAAGCTGGTCGCAAGGTTTGCCATTGGGCAACGGAAGAATAGGTGCTGTTATAATGGCGGCGCCGCATCGTGAGGTTTGGAGCATGAGCGAGGTGACCTATTGGTCTGGGCAAAAGGATCCCGACCCTGCTCCTGCCGGAGGTAGAACTGCGCTTGAAGAGGCGCAAAGTCACTTTTTTGCCGGCGATTATGACAGCGGTGATCGTTTAGCCAAACAGTACCTACAGCCTAAAAAACAAAATTTCGGTACGAACCTGGGATTATGCGAGGTTGTTATTGATTTTGCCCAGGATGTGGATGTTGAACCAGGCGGTATGTTTCGGCGGGAGCTGGAATTGACAAGTGCAGTGGCTGGGGCGGTCTATGAGAGCGGCGAAACAACCATCCATCGAGAGGTCTTCGCTTCACATGCCGATGATCTGGTAGTTTCAAGAATTTGGAGCGATAAGCCTGGAGGTGTATCCTTTACGCTTGCCATCGAAGGTGGCACAGAATCGTTTACGACTGAGGTTGTGGATGGCGACACCATTGAATTCAAGGGGCAAGCTACAGAAAAGGTGCACAGTAATGGTAAATGCGGGGTATGGGCAAAAGGGCAGCTCAAAGTAAGTCTATCCGGCGGTACGATCTACAGGGGGGATGGCCGATTAAGAGTTTCCGGAGCTAATGAGGCCCGGATTTATTTTGGGGTCAGTACCGATTATCGCCGGAGCAACCAGGATTGGGAGACGGAGAGCTACAGCAACCTACGGCAGGCTTTAACCAAAGGTTATGCACAGTTAAAAGAAGATCATATTCAAGATTACCGTCAGGAATATGAAAAGGTGGATATTCAATTGGGAAGCTCCGGGAAAGAAAGTCTGCCTACCGATCAGCGGATTAGGTTGCTGGCACAGGATCAGGTGGAGGACCCTCATTTGTTCGCATTGTTCCTCCAGTATGGCCGCTACCTGACCATTGCCGGATCACGGGAAGATTCACCTCTTCCACTGCACTTGCAGGGAATCTGGAATGACGGTGAGGCTTGCCGTATGGGCTGGAGCTGCGACTATCATCTCGATATTAATACACAGATGAATTATTATCCGACAGAAGTCGTGAACCTTGGGGACAGCCATCTTCCATTGATGCGATATATTGAAGATTTATCTCAGGCGGGAAGATCAACTGCACGCGATTTTTATGGCAGCAAAGGATGGGTGGCGCATGTATTCTCTAACGTCTGGGGGTTTACAGCTCCGGGCTGGGAAACCTCATGGGGGCTCAATGTCACAGGCGGATTATGGATTGCAACCCATCTGATGGAGCATTATGAATATAGTCAGGATCGTGTATTTCTAGAGCGCCAGGCATATCCTGTTCTAAAAGAAGCCGCAGAATTCTTCCTCGACTATATGACGATTCATCCGAAATATGGCTGGCTGGTGACGGGGCCTTCGAACTCGCCAGAGAACAGCTTCTATCCCGCAGATAGCAGCGAGGGTGCACAGCAGCTGTCTATGGGCTCGACCATGGATCAAGTGCTCGTGCAGGATCTTTTCGAGTTCTGCCTGAAGTCTGCGGTGTTACTTGATACAGATGTTGAGCTTCAGCTGAAGCTAGAGGAAGCTATTGCTAAGTTACCCCCGCTACAGATTGGCAAAAGAGGTCAGCTGCAGGAGTGGCTTGAAGATTATGAGGAAGCACAACCTGAGCATCGACACTTGGCTCATTTGTTCGCTTTGTATCCAAGCAACCAGATTACACCGGACAGAACACCGGAGTTAAGTGCGGCAGCAAGGGTAACGCTGGAGAACCGGATGGCTCAGGAAGAACTGGAGGATGTAGAGTTCACCGCCGCCTTATTTGGCCTTAGTTTTGCCAGACTATATGACGGGGAGAAGGCGTATAAGCATATCTCTCATTTGATTAGCGGATTGTGCTTCGATAATCTGTTCAGTTTCTCTAAATCAGGGATTGGTGGAGCAGAGTGCAATATCTTTGTCGTGGATGGCAACTTTGGCGGGACGGCTACCATTGCAGAGATGCTGCTGCAAAGCCACGCGGATGAAATTCATCTGTTGCCAGCGCTCCCGCAAGCCTGGAATACAGGATCGGTGTCTGGATTACGAGCCAAAGGAAAGGTAGAGGTAGACATAGTTTGGGAGAAGGGGCAGTTGACGGAAGCTACGCTTCGCACCTACTCACCGGGAACGGTGACCCTTCGATGGGGAGATCAGAGAAATACCTTCCAAGCAGAAACAGGAGGAAGCTACTATTTCAACAGCCAATTGGAGCTGTTATAATGATTCGGCGGGGGCGATGAGCCTCCGTTTTCATTATGCGTCCGAATAATGATGAGTAGGTATCGAAGAGCTATCTGGTCTGCTTAGGACCCGATAGCCTTTTTACAAGCACGTTGGGATTAGATCTTACAAAGTAACGATTCATGCCTGAAAATGACTTACATTAATTTGGTCGATGATCGCCTAAGGGGAAAAGAATATAATAGGAGCAAATACAGACAACAAGTAGGAGGAAACCTCAGGTGTATAGTATTTTTCTGGTAGATGATGAAGAAATGGGTCTTGAGATGATGAGAGATTATATCCGCTGGGAAGAGATGGGCATCTATGTCGTTGGAACAGCGAGCAATGGTAGAGAAGCTTTGGAGAAAATAGAGGCTTTTCAACCGGATATTATTCTTACAGATGTTCAGATGCCGATAATGAATGGAATTGAGTTGGCTAAAAAAATACATGAATGTTATGACCATATGCAAATTATGTTCCTCACCGGACATGATGAATTCCACTATGTTAAATCGGCCCTTAATGTAGGAGCTGTCGGATATTTACTGAAGCCGCTAGATTTGACTGAAATTGAAAGCGTTATCGAAAAGGTTAAAGCACGCTGCGAAGAGGTTCAGATGAAACAACGTTCTATGGAGGCTGCTAAAACTAAAATTCTTAAGGAACTTTCTTTTGAAAAAAATGCGGAGCAAGCCGCAGAGCTGGCAAATAACTTCAACAGGCTGACACGTCTCCCAGAGAGTAATCGTTATACCATGGCACTGTTCAGCATCGATCCCAAAGAGGCGGAGGGTGAGCAGCAGAGTCTGGAAGAGTGTATGAGCCGGCTGATCTCTTATCTGGATCACTTTTTTAAGGCGAAAAATATAGAGGTTGTTTTTGTTCCTTACAAGGATGGCGAGACAGGTGTGTTTATGGAAGCAACTCAACAACCTGGCTATTATGCTTGGGAGGATTTAGCTGTGGCTATTCGTAGTGCGCTGGATTTTACGGTGACGGCAGCAGTCGGGGCGCTGGCAGCAGAATTAGCGCTGGTCCATAATCTGTATAAGCAGACGCGTGTGATTTTAAATGAACGTTTTTATAAAGGCACGGGCTTAATTATTCATGCCGCGGCTATTTCGAATCAGTTCGACAGTGAACATATGCCACCTTTTGAGAGAAAAGAGTGGTTTGAAGCTATCAATCAGCTGGACTTCGAGCAGGCCGCACAAAAGCTGCATCAATATTTCGTGGGATTGGCCACGCTGAGAATCAAGAAAAAAATCATCTGTAATTGGGCGATTGATCTTGTTGATGAACTGCTAGAGCAGCTGCATCAGTCGGTTCCCGAGGGCTTTAAGCGGGCGGAGCTCTATCATTCCATCTATAATGCGCTGACTTTACATGAGATCGAGGATTTAATCCTGGGCACTGCGGGTGATGCCGTGAGCATGCTAGGTGAGCGACTTATGGATAAAAATACAAAGCTCGTCCACAAGGTTCGCACCGTGATCGAACAAAATTACGATCAGCCGATTACGATTAATAGTCTGTCTGATCAGGTTTATCTGTCACCGAACTACTTAAGATCTATTTTTAAGGATAAAACAGGCATCACGATCCACGATTATTTAACCCGTATTCGGCTTGATAAGGCTAAGGAGCTGCTCGCAGACGGGTCACTGAAGATTCAAGATATTGCCCAGAGAGTGGGTTACGAAAGCACGTCTTATTTTATTTCTCTATTTCTGAAGAACCTTGGGGTCACACCTAACGAGTATAGGAAAAATATTTAACCTTCCGCACTTCTGCTTACTGAATAGAAAGAAAAGTCGCTTTCCTTTATGAATTGTAAACTTGCGATATGGAAAGATGCCCCTTTGCTTTTTACAATAAGCATGTATTACAACTCAGCACATGTGAGGGGCTTGATTCATTATTGCGATTAAAGGAAGCTTTTTTACAAATCTAATTGCGATAGCGCTTTCAAGAAATCCAGACGGCAATAGTTGGATACAGCATTCTTGAGAGAGTAATCGGTACGGGCCGTTCATTCCTTACATGACGTTACTTACAACAAGGAGAGGAGTTCTGAAGACGTTATTTGGAAAAAGGAACAACTGATGAATTGCAACCGGAAGGCTTTTCTTATATCAGAAAGTTAAATGGAGGGATTAAATGTTTGGACGTGTAATGAAAAGAGGGTTCTTGTTCTTTCTTATGATCAGCTTAGTGTTAGGCAGCGGTGGTCAGTTTGCCGGCAAGGTTTACGCCGAGGATACAAATAGCTATGAAGCTGAAGCGGATGGGAATATTCTGACGGGTAATGCGTCAATTTCTGACCACCCAGCGGCTTCCGGAGGGAAAAAAGTGGGCGGCATGTATCAAGGCAGCTCCTTGTTGTTCAATAATGTGACCGTAAACGAGCCAGGGAATTATAAAATTACAGTGTATTATATTTCTGGCGATTCGCGCCCGTTTAATATCAGTGCCAATGGCGGTGACAAGCAATTTGAAGAACCGTCCAAGACTGTGGACTGGGATACGGTAGGCACTTATGATGTGACGCTTCCGCTGAACGCGGGTGCTAATAACATCTTGATCGATGACAACAACTGGTATTCTCCAGACATCGATAAGATCGTAATCCGTGGACTAGACGACAGCGATCCAGGTGAAGGACCCGGAGGTGACTGGAAGGAGAAGCTGCATGGTGTGATCATGGAAGCCGAGGCTACTGAGAATATGCTTACAGGCAACGCCAAAGTGGCGGACAGCAGTGTGGGCTCTGGCGGTAAAATCGTAACGGATCTGAACAAAAACAGTTCCTTACAGTTCACAAATGTTGCAGTACCAGTAGCGGGAACGTATTTAATCCGCATCTCCTATATTTCCGGCGATCAACGTCCTGTCTATATGCAGGTTAACGATGGAATGGATGAAATGATCGACCTGCCAAAGACGGCAAGCTGGAGCACCGTGGGAACCTATGATGTGGAGGCCTCTTTGGTAGAGGGTTTGAATACTATCACCTTCTCAGATCATGATTGGTATTCTCCAGATTTCGACCGGATAGAAATTATTCCTTATACCCTCAGCTATGAAGCAGAATCTCCGCTCAATGTTTTGACAGGTGAGGCCCAAGTTTCCGAAAGCCCGAATGCTTCGGGTGGCCAGAAGGTAGGGTACTTGAATAGCGGCAGCTCCATAACCTTCAACAAGATTACAGCCCCTATGACTGGTGATTACCGAATCACAGTCGCCTACATTTCAGGTGACCCACGCAGCTTCTACGTTAGTGCGAATGGTGGTGCAGAACAGTATTATGAGCTGCCCAAGACACCGGACTGGGATACGGTTGGAATGTATGAACTTACACTGCCACTGAACGAAGGCGAGAATACAATCAAATTTACAGATGGCAACTGGTATGCGCCAGATCTGGACCGAATTATAGTTGAGCCAGCCATGGGTGTGGATCCTAATCCCCCAGTGGAGGAAGACGGTGATTTAGGAACACCGGGCGCTTCGAAGAACTACGGAGCTATCACAGTTACCGAATATACTTACGGACTGCTTGTATCAAATGGCCAATATGAAGTGTCCTATAATACCAAGTCTGGATATGCAAGCTATAACTGGGCTGACGGACAGAAGCTGCATGGGATCTATAGCAGTATCAAAATCGGCGATACGCTCGTTGAGACTACAAGCTATGAGAGTCATACAATTGTTGGTGCTCCGGTAGAAATTCAGGATGGTTTCGGCAAAGGCGTGGAGCTAACTTTTGTCCACACTTCCACAGGAAAACCGACGCTAAAGCAGGTCTACAAGTTTTATGACGATCAAAAGTATTTTCTGACCCGTCTGGATGTCGCCAGCGATACAGCGGTCAAGACCAACTATATGTCACCTATTACCGTAAAACGTACAGGTGGTGTGGATATCGGAGCTAGTGCGGATAATCGTGTGCTTACAGTTCCTTTTGACAACGATGCTTGGATTCGTTATAAATCTCAATCTATGAACCGTGCAGATACCAGCTATGAGGTGACTACTGTGTTTAACAACTCGACACGCAGCGGCCTTGTGCTTGGCTCTGTAACTCATGATACCTGGAAGACAGGCATCGACTGGAAAGGTTCCGCCAATCGGCTGAATGAACTGGTCGTATATGGCGGTGCAGCTAGTGATGTCACACGCGATACCCAGCCTCATGGCAGCTTAAGTGGAACAAACTTATCCTCACCTATGATCATGGTAGGGGCTTTCAGTGATTACCGTACAGGGCTTGAGGAGTATGGTAAAGCTAATGCGATCATTACACCTGCACTTGAGCTAAACCCCGAGCTGCCACAAGGCGTACCGGTTGGTTTTAATAGCTGGGGAGCTTACGAGGGTACGCTTTCCTATCAGGATGTAGTGGATGTCTCCAATTACTATAAAGAGAATCTGCAAAATTTCAATAATAACGGCAATGTTTTTATTAATATGGATTCTTATTGGGATAATCTGAATGATAAGCAGCTGGCTGACGCCGTATCGGTAATTAAAGGCAATGGCCAGCATGCGGGTATTTATTGGGCACCGTTTGTATACTGGGGCAACAATATGAACCAGATTGTAGAGGGAACTGACAATAAATATACTTACGGCGATATTGTCCTTAAGGATGCCGCGGGTCAACCGCTGCCAACTCTGGACGGGGCTTTTCCTTTGGATGTAACACATCCTGGTGCCCAATTGCGCATGAACTATTTTTTGGACAAATTTAAAGGTCTGGGCTTCACCTTCATCAAATTAGATTTTTTAACGCATGGTTCGCTTGAGGGGCAACATTTCGATCCAACTATAACGACAGGAATCCAAGCTTATAATGAAGGAATGCGTTATGTGAAAGAACGTCTGGATGGAAAAATGTTCATTAGCGCATCAATTGCGCCTATTTTCCCGAGCCAATATGCGCATAGCCGACGAATTTCCTGCGACACATACGGCAAGATCAATGAAACCGAATATATGCTGAATTCATTAACCTATGGCTTTTGGCAAAATGGCACGATCTACACCTACACCGATCCTGATCATTTGGCATTGGCCCGTGCTACCAGCTTGACTGAAGCGCGTAGCCGTATGAACTCTGGCGTTATCGCTGGAACAGTACTGCTTGGCTCTGACAATGTTAACGACTCAAAAGCACAGGAGTACATGACCGCTTTGTTCAACAACAAGGATGTTCTCGATTTAGCTTTAAAAGGAAAAGTGTTCAAGCCACTTGAAGGAAATACAAACGCCAATGCCGCTGATACTTTTGTTATGAAGGATGGCAATGATTATTATCTGGCCGTATTCAATTACAGTGCATCTGCTTCGGCAGATAAGCAAGTTGATCTTGGCCGCGCTGGACTGGATGCTGCAGAGACTTATACTACGCAAGATCTCTGGACAGGAGAAGTTTCCTCTGTCACAGGAACTATGAAATTGTCCTTGCAGCCGACAGAGTCGAAATTGGTAAAATTGACGGCTGCACCTAAGCAAGTAACCGGTATAACACTGGATAAGAAAGAGCTTTCGTTGACCGCAGGTGAAACCGGCAAATTGACGGCTACGGTATCGCCGGAAGATGCGACGGATAAAGCAGTCCTCTGGACTTCGAGCGATACCTCTGTAGCTACCGTAGTCTACGGAACATTAACCGCTGTAGAAGCTGGAAAGGCCACCATTACTGTGGAAACGGTAGACGGTGGGTTCAAAGCATCGGCAAAAATCACGGTCAAAGAGGCCTCTACAGGAGAACCGAGCAATCCAGGAAATCCGGGAGAGCCAGGAAATCCAGGAGAGCCTAGTAATCCGGGAGAGCCTAGTAATCCAGGAGAACCGAGCAGTCCGGGAGAACCGAGTAATCCTGGAGAGCCTAGTAATCCTGGGAATCCAGGAAACAATGGCGGTACCTCTGGTAGTACCTCTGGTAGTACCTCTGGCAGTACTTCGGGTCAAGAGAATGTTGCGGGCACTTTGATTCTCATGCCAGATATGCTGGAATTGGACAGTTCTACTGGCCAGGTAGTGGTTGAGATTAAAGGGGACATCCAACAATTTCAGTTATCCTCTGCTGTAGTCCGACAGTTGGCGAACCACACCCTAGTTTTGAATGCGGGTAAGCTCTCCTTGCAGGTACCAGCGGAGCTAATTCACCAGCTACAAAACAAGCTGCCAGAGGGACAGCGGGAAGATAGCACGATTGCCCTGAAGATGGTGAACCTCAGCAGCAAGGCCGATGAGTTAGTTGCTACAGTGGCTAGTTCTACTAATGCGGCTGTTGTACTCAAGGGAGACATCTATGAATTTAGTCTTTCTATTACCACCAAGTCAGGCATTACAGACACACTCGCTACATTTGATAAGCCAATAACACTCATCATGCCAGTGGCAGAAGGCTTCAATGCTAAACGAGGCGGTGTTTATTATATCGCGGACAATGGCAGGCTGGAATATATTCAAGCTGATTATGCTAACGGTGTATTAAAAGCTGAGGTCAGCCACTTCAGCAAATATGCTGTGCTGGAGTTGAACCGCATCTTTGTCGATGTGCCGGCCAATCACTGGGCTAACCCAGTAATCCAAGAGCTGTCGTCCAAGCTATATGTGCAGGGCACAAGCAAAGAAAAGTTTGAACCAAGCCGGGCAGTTACACGTGCCGAGTTCACTTCGATGCTTGTTCATGCCCTTGGACTGACCGCGACAGGAAAAGAAAGCTTTGCTGATGTTGCTCCATCTGCCTGGTATGCGGAGCCTATCTCAATCGCTTACAAGGCGGGAATCGTGAGTGGTAGAAGTGCGTCCAAGTTTGAGCCGGGAGCACAAATCACCCGTGAAGAAATCACGGTGATGCTAATGAAGGCTTACGAGCTGAACAACGGCGTAACAGCCAATGGTGCAACAACCAACGGCGCAACAACCAATGGTGAAACAACCAACGGTGCAACAACTAACGGCGCAACTGCCGCAGCGTTCACCGACATAAATCAGGTGTCTGCTTGGGCCACTGCTTCTGTTAATGAAGCGGCCAGTCTAGGACTGATTCAAGGTCAAAGTCATGAACGGTTTGCACCAAAAGGAATCGCTTCGCGCGCAGAAGCGGCTCAAGTGATCTATAATTTGATTTTGAAGTAAGCTGAAATCACTACAAAAGAGCGACTCTCCATTAACCGGAGAGTCGGCTTTTTTGATAGATCAGTTGATGAAATTAGCTACTTTATCGAACTTTACTAATAGGTACTACATTACTATTAGGTACATTGCTGTTCGGCAGTTACTAAAACCGCACTTTACTATCTATCGGAACTTACTCCAGCGAAGTAGAATCCCGTGCAAAAGTCGAGCACACCCCAGCAAAGTAGAATCCCGTGCAAAAGTCGAACACACTCCGGCAATGTAGAATCCCCCGCAAAAGTCGAGCACAAATCGGCAATGTAGAATCCCCCGCAAAAGTCGAGCACACATCGGCAAAGTAGATCATAGTTAGAACACATCGGACCGTGTCGCAGCTATTTCGGAAATTTGAGTCATTTTACAAAGATTTCGGACTGTATAGATCTTATTGTTATTAAATTGTCCAGAATTACTGCGTAAACGAGTCATTAGCTGCATCTGAGTCCGATAGTCGAGCAAAATGCCCCGAATCATCGAAATAAGGTCCCCTCGGTCCGATGCGTAGGAGGAAGGAGTATAAGTTGGAACACACTAAGACACTCTGGCAAAGTAGAATCCCGCACAAAAGTCTAGCACACCCCAGCAAAGTAGAATCCCGCGCGAAGTAAAACACATCGGACTGTATTGCAGCTATTTTGGAAATTTGAGTCATTTTACAAAGATTTCGGACTGTATAGATCTTATTGTTATTAAATTGTCCAGAATTACTACGTAAATGAGTCAATAGCTGCATCTGAGTCCGATAGTCGAGCAAAATGCCCCGAATCATCGAAATAAGGTCCCCTCGGTCCGATGCGTAGGAGGAAGGAGTATAAGTTGGAACACACTAAGACACTCTGGCAAAGTAGAATCCCGCACAAAAGTCTAGCACACCCCAGCAATGTAGAATCCCGCGCAAAAGTAGAACACATCGGACCGTATCGCAGCTATTTCGGAAATTTGAGTCATTTTACAAAGATTTCGGACTGTATAGCTCTTATTGTTATTAAATTGTCCAGAATTACTACGTAAATGAGTCAATAGCTGCATCTGAGTCCGATAGTCGAGCAAAATGCCCCGAATCATCGAAATAGGGTCCCCTCGGTCCGATAGGAATGAGGAGGGAATATAAGTCGAACACACCTCAGAAAAGTAGAATCTCGCGCAAAAGTAGAACACTCCTCAGCAAAGTAGAATCCCGCGCAAAAGTAGAACATATCTCAGTAAAGTAGAATCTCTCGCGCAAAGTAGAACACATCGGACCGTATTGCAGCTATTTCGGATATTTGAGTCTTTTTACAAAGATTTCGGACTGTATAGCTCTTATTGCTATAAAATTGTCCAGAATTAGTGTACAAACGAGTCAATTGCTGCATCTGAGTCCGATAGTCGAGCAAAATGCCCCGAATCATCGAAATAAGGTCTCCTCGGTCCGATACGAATGAGGAGGGAGCAAATAGTGCCGAACGATCCAAACGATCCCTTCGATCTAAACGATCCCATCGATCCCATCAAATCCAAGGAGAAGCAAGCCAAAGGATTCTCGCAATGGAGAATCCCCTCGTCACCGCTCCTACACCTCTTTTTGCGGTAAACGAATCTGCACGGTGGTGCCTATTCCTAGTCTGCTAAACACTTTAACGCCGTAGTGCTCACCAAATTTCAGTTTGATGCGACGATCAACGTTAGTGATTCCATACCCTCGTCCAGGCTTATCCTCAAGCAAAGAACTGAGCGTCTCGCGGCTCATCCCCATGCCATCATCGATTACCGACAAGATAATATCGTTTGCTTCCATGACACCTTTGATATGAATGTTCAGCGGACTTTCTTGGCTCCACACGGCATGCAGCACTGCATTCTCCACAAAAGGCTGTAAGGCAAGCTTGACAGTAGAGTAGGGCAGGATCGCTTCATCTACTGTGTAGGTAATGTTCAGTTGGCCTTTAAAGCGGATTAGCTGAATGGCGTTGTAGCTCTGGGTCAGCTTTAATTCCTCGTGGATGGTCAATATACTTTTCCCTTTATTTAAGGAGATTCGATAAAACTTGGCTAGATGAAGCACCAAATCTTGTATACGCGTATCTTGATGTTTTAGGGCAAGCGACGAGATGGAGCCCAGTGTGTTGTACAGAAAATGAGGGTTGATCTGCGCTTGCAGCAGGTCAAGCTCGGCCTCCTTACTCTGCAGCTCCTTCTGATACACCTCAGTAATGAGACTTTTGAGCCGGGTGGTCATTTGCTTGAAGGCAAAATGCAGCTGGCCAATCTCATCATTCCCCAAATGTTCTTCTGTACTATGATTGAAATCCCCCCGTTCCAGGCGGCGGATCATCCGGATTAAAGTACGGATACGCTTGCTGAACAGCGACGCCGTAATGTAAATCAGCAGGAGGGCCACGCCAATAAAGCCGAGTGAGATTTTGATAATCAGATCTGAGAGTGATTTAGCGTCCTGAATGATGCTGTCATAGGGGAAGATAGATACAGTTTTCCATCCATTTTTGAGCGTGTTGTAGACCGCGAATGCCTTTACCCCTTTGTAAGTTGTATCAAATCTGCCCGATGGTGACTCATCGAATTTCTGATCAAGCAATTCCGGCAGGCTCGTATTTAATAAGTGCTTGTCAGCTGCTGAGAGAATAAGCCCTTTGTCATTAATAATAAAAATATCTTTCCCGCCCGCTTCTTCCTCCATTAAAGAATAGATGACCGATTCGGAGATTCTGAAGACCAGAATACCGTAGGGATATTGATTGCGGTTATTGTTCAAAAATCTTGCTAAGGTAAACATGGCCGGACTATCTTCGGTCTGCGGTGAGGATAGATGAATGATATTCCCATGTGACTGCTGAAGCTGCTTGAACAGCTCGGTCTCTTTAACCTCAGCTGTTACCGGCTTGATATAGTAATCATCTTTGGGAAGTGATTCATTGTCCGAATAAATGAAAACGCTATCAAAATCAGGATAGGCAGTCATTATCGTGTCCATGCGGTTGCCTATGTATTGATAGACATCCAGATAAGAAGGATCATCCTGGTATTCACTCGTGAGGTAGCTGGCAAGTCTGTTATCCAGGTAGATGGAAGCTGAAATATGTTCATAGCTGTCCAGCTTGTTTTCCAAATTTTTATTAATCTGAGCTGTTGAATTCATCATATTGCTGTAAATCTGATCCGTTAATTTTGATTTTGTTAATTCGTAGGAAAGGTAGGCGAAAAGCATCATCGGAACAATGGTCACTAGCACAAATACGCTGAACAGCTTGGAGCGAAAGCTCAAATCGATAAAAGGCATATAAATATATTTCCTATATATATGGCGCATAGAAGAAGTCCCTTCTTTACTGTAAATTCGCTGTTTGCCATGTTCATCATAGCAGACTGAATATCGAAATCCAATGCTCGAATCTGCCGAAACTCCTTTAAAAAGCGCTATCATTCGGAGGATTGAAGTATAGAAAGCCACCTGTTGCGGACTTAAGATGAATAGGAGAGAAGTTGAATCGAGATGTGGCTCGACATGCTGCACTAAATAAAAAGGGAGGGTATTTGATGCATAAAGCAAGCGCTATCAAAACAGTCAGAGGCAATAATCTGTGGTACAGATTAAAAGAGCAGAAATGGTTATTTTTGCTGATGCTGCCTGCCTTAATTGCGACATTGCTATTTTCTTATGGTCCTATGTTTGGGATGTATATGGCGTTTACGAATTATCAGCCGGGCGGAGGAACATTTTTTCAACAATTTTTCCATGCAGAGTTTGTAGGATTCAAGTGGTTTGAGTATTTCTTTACTACCGGAGATTTCTACCGTGTAATGCGCAATACGCTTGCTACAAGCTTGCTGACCTTGTTATTCGGGTTTCCAGCACCGATCATCCTCGCACTTGTACTGAATGAAGCTAGACAGGGATTTTTCAAAAGATTTGTACAGACGGTTTCTTATCTGCCGCATTTTATCTCATGGGTTATCGCTGCAAACATCGTGATTACACTGCTGGCTTCCGATGGGATGTTTAACAATTTATTGGTGACGTTGGGCATTGTTCAGGAACCGGTTGCTTTTCTACAAAATGGACCGCTATTCTGGTGGATTATCGCTTTGTCCAATATGTGGAAGGAAATGGGCTTCAGCGCCATTATGTATCTTGCTGCAATTTCCGCTATTAATCCAGAGCTCTACGAAGCAGCTAGAGTGGATGGAGCCAGTCGCTTCCGGCAAATGTGGCATATTACGTTGCCAGCCTTGCGTCCAACCATTGTTATTTTAGGGATTCTTGCCGTCGGAGGCATTTTGAATGCGGGCTTTGAACAACAATACCTGCTGCAAAATAATACAGTGCTTGAGTATTCAGAGGTTATCGATATTTATGCATATAAATACGGGCTACAAAACAGCATGTTCTCCTACGGGGCGGCCGTTGGGGTATTTAAATCCGTGATTGCCTTCATACTTGTTGTAATTGTGAATCGAATTTCTAGAAAAGTGAACGACCAAGCGTTGTTCTAAACCCGAAAAAGAGAGGAGCGCTTGTGATGATTTCGAATAGATACGGGGATCATATTTTTAAATTTATAGTTTATTTCATTCTTATACTTGTGTTGCTAGTTACCTTTCTCCCTTTTTGGAATATTCTCGTTCTTTCATTAAATGCTGCTGAGGATACCGTACGTGGTGGCGTCTATTTATGGCCCAGAGTCCTCACCTTTGATAGCTACAGTCAAATCTTAAAAGATAGCGAGATTTTGAATGGCTTATGGGTTACTGTCAAACGTACCGTAATTGGCGCGCCGCTATCTGTCCTTGTCATTACGATGCTTGCTTATCCGCTAAGCCGCCGGAATTTGATGGGACGTAAAGGATGGAATCTATATTTTGTCTTCACGATGTATTTTGGAGGCGGACTGATTCCTTATTACATGGTGCTTAAAGCGCTGAATATGATTGACACGTTTTCCGTATTTATTTTGCCAGGGCTGATGAATGTCTTCTATATGATTATTGTCCGTACCTTTATGGAGGGGCTGCCTGGTGAGATCGAGGAGTCGGCGAAGGTAGACGGGGCGAATGACCTGACGATTTTCTTCCGAATTGTTCTACCGTTGACCACACCCGTGCTTGCGACTGTAGGACTTTTTCAGGCAATCTCACATTGGAATTCGTGGTTTGACTCCTATGCGTTTACCTATAGTTCTGACTTAAAGACCTTACAAGCCGTACTCGTGAAAATATTAAGCCAATTCCAGACCGGAGGCATGGTATCGCAATCGCAAATGCTAGCTAACTCGGCTAAGCGGAATGCGGTTTCAAGTGATACTATCCGGATGGCAGCGACGATGGTGGCAACATTGCCTATCGTACTGGTATACCCATTCCTGCAAAAGTACTTTGTTAAGGGTATGACTTTGGGAGCGGTTAAGAGTTAATATGATTAAATAAATAGCGGCCCTGAAGGGGGGTGAACGGGCAGACTTGCTTGGTTGCTTGATAGACTTATGAAGTAACTTACTTAATGGGAGGAATTAGGGTGTCTATGATAAAGAAAAATAAATGGTTGAACGTGAGTATTACTGCCGCATTAGCCGTTGGTGTATTAGCGGGTTGTGCTTCAAATGATGGAAAAAACAATACAAACCAAACGGCCGGAAACGATAAAAAACAAGAGCCGATTACATTGACCTGGTTTGATTCAAATACCAAGGGAGAACCTTTCACTGATGCTATTGCGCAGGAAATCACCAAAAAAACAGGCATTTCGATCTCAATCCAGCAGCCAACGGGTAATCCTACGGAAAAGCTGAGCTTGATGCTTGCCAGTGGTGACTATCCAGATGTGGTTGTAATGAGCCGGGGCGATGCTTCCCTCGATAAATACATTACAAGTGGCGCATTTATAGCGCTCGATGAGTTAATTGAGAAAAGTGGACCAGACATTAAAGAAATGTACGGCGACACATTGATCAAAACACGTTATAAGGATGGGAAAAACTATTACCTAGCTAACTGGTATGGCCTGGATAGTGATCCTGTTTTCGGTATGCTGATGAGAAAAAATCTGGTTGCGGACCTAGCTCCAGATAAGGCAGATGGCTCCACCCCACTCACAACGGATGAGTTTGAAGCACTTTTAAAGAATTTTAAAGAGAAAAACAGGACAATTGATGGAAAAGAAACTGTTCCAATGACGATGAACGGTGAGAATATGGGCGCCAACCTCGGTACATTTAAAGGGATGTGGGGTCTGAGAACCTACTATGATAATAATGGAACATTACAATATGATGTTAAGGATCCAAAGTATCGCGAGATGCTGCTTTATGTGAACAGTCTGTATAGAGAAGGTCTAATCGAAAAAGAGTTTGCCATCAGCAAAACACAAACCTGGATTCAAAAGCTGGCTATCGGCGCAGTGTTCTCCACACCAGGCGCATACTGGGACCCAGGTAATGCAAATGGTACTCTGAAGAAGGATGGCGGAGATGATAATCAGTTCTTCCCGTACAAGGTTGTAGCACCAGGCACAGAGACCTCCCAAACAACATTCGGACCAAGAAGCTCACTTGGATGGGATGCTATTGCCATTACGAAAAATAACAAACACCCTGAAGAAACTATCAAGCTGTTCAACTACCTAGCGAGTGACGAAGGACAACATTTGCTGCTATGGGGTAAGGAAGGCGAGCAGTACACCATGGTGGATGGAAAGAGACAACCAGACCCTGCATTCCTGCAAAGCTTCAAGGATAACTGGGACGATGCTGTGAAGAAGAGCGGTGTTCGTAAATGGTTGTGGTTTGTTAAAAATGGTCTGGATGCCAATGAACAGCCATACGATATGGCCGTTAAATACCAACGTAGTGAAATTGACGAAATGGCCATTAAGAGCCTTGGAGATTCCGTATGGGATACAGCAGAATTTGATAACTTAGGCCCTGACGGCGGAACGCCTGAAGCGCTGACAGCGCAAAAAGTAAAAGATATTATGGACCAAAGCATTACGAGAGTAATCATCGCTCCTTCTGAAGCCGAAGCCAATTCTACATTCGACAAGATGCTTGCGGATATGAAAAAAGCTGGGGATGAAAAAGTAGAAGAAATCTTCAATCAGAAGTATAGCGAACGTATGGAATTGTGGAACTCAAAATAATATGTTTATCTATGTAAAAGCTTCCTCTCTGCATTTCAGCAGAGAGAAGCTTTTTGTTGTATAAAAAAGCTAAACCAGCCGATTAACATGTGCATTCCTGCGGAAATCAAGCGGGGCTTGATGATAGAATTTTTTGAATTGATGATAGAAATGACTGACATTCTCGAAGCCGGATTCCAAAGCGATATCGACCACACGCAGCTCGGTAGTGAGCAGTAGGTTGCGGGCTACATTGAGCTTTAGCTGGTTGATATATTCCGTAGGTGTCTGGTTCAAGTATTGCCGGAAGGCGCGGTTCACATGGCCGGCGCTTCTCCCTGACAGCTCGTACAAGGCATGAAGTCCACGGTGCAAATTATCCTTTAAGTGCATTTTGGTTATGGCATGCTCTAGCCAGAGCGGGAATTCTGGTTGAGCGACTGTCTCTGCGGAGAAAAAATGCTGGGTGAGTGTATCGACGAGCAGGCCTTTTAGAAAAATCCGGGACTTAACCTTGTCTAGGGTTGATAGGATGCGAATGCGTTCCATAGAACGGACGAAATTAGCCATTTCCAGCTGAGATAACATAGCGATTCGGGGGAGAGGCGTGTTCAGCAATCCGTGCAAAAACTCCTCTTCATTCAGATAAGTTAAAGCAGCTTCAATGAAGCTTTTGCGGCAGGGAATGTTCAGGAAACGGCAATCGCTATCACCATCTGCTTCATATCTGTGGGTATCACTGGGCCGAATAAAGACAAGGCAGCCAGTCTGAAGCAGCTGCGCTGTCCCGTTAACAATATGCTGACATCTGCCTTCTGTGAGAATGAAAAATTCATAGAAATCATGCGTATGTTCTGGAGATACCTGACTTAAGGACTCCACCCAGAAAGGGTCTGCTAGTAGTTCAGGATTCATATGGCTTGCCTCGGTGTATTTGAGCATGTTCGTCCTCCAGTGTATTAATGATGTTAAAATAGCACATGAATCTCGAGAACACAACACAAGAAATAAAAAGATATTATTGATAGACTTGATCTATAAGAAGGCAAAATAGCACATTTTGGAGGCGGTAGAAAATGCATCTTGTAGATCTAAATGGAAAATGGAAAATGAGACGTCTGCATGAGCCGAGCTGGCTGGAGGCTAGTGTGCCAGGTTCTGTCTATCACGATTTATTGAATGCCGGAGAAATGCCGGATCCGTTCTATCGTGAGCAGGAATATGAGGTTCTGGAATTATCCAATTACGATTACGAATATCAGCGTTGCTTTCAAGTGGAAGCTGAAGTGTTACAGCATGACCGCGTATTTCTGCTGTGTGAGGGGCTGGATACGTTATGCGAGCTTTTTGTGAATGGAACTAACATTCTGAACAGTGATAATATGCACCGGACGTATGAAGTGGACATTAAGTCAGTGTTGAAGCAAGGCGATAACACCATTCACGCGATTTTTCGTTCCCCAGTGGAATTTGCTCTGCGGAAGCAAGCGGAGCTGCCGCTTAGCAGTTGTGCTGATGCAGTGGAGGGAATATCCCATCTGCGCAAAGCACATTCCATGTTCGGCTGGGACTGGGGTCCGAAGCTGCCCGATCTTGGAATCTGGAGAAGTCTCTCCATTCAGGGGTATGACAGTGCCCGTGTTGACGATGTTTATATTACACAATTTCACGAGCCGGATAAGGTTACTCTGGATGTTCGGGTAAGAACAGAGAGCTGGCAGGAGGTTGAACGGGAAATCGTAGTCAGCGTTCACACTCCAGCAGGTGTGGCCGTTGAACGTCGTGTGTCCGAAACTGCGGGAGAAGATCATCATATTACACTGGAAATTATGGAGCCAGAGCTTTGGTGGCCGAATAATCTGGGTGCACAACCCCTGTATAACGTCGAGGTTGTACTGTTGCAGAAGGGACAGGAGCTGGATCGTCGAGAACTGCGGATTGGATTAAGAACGATTTCTGTGAAGCAGGAAGAAGACCAGTGGGGACAATCATTCGCTTTTGAAATCAACGGCGTACTTATCTTTTCTACAGGTGCCGATTATATTCTGGAAGATAATCTTCTACCTCGCGTGACTAAGGAGCGCACGGATCGCCTGCTCCAAAGCTGCGTGGCTGCTAACTTTAATACCATTCGTGTATGGGGTGGCGGTTATTATCCTGACGATTATTTTTATGATCTATGCGATGAATATGGGCTTATCGTCTGGCAGGATCATCTGTATGCCTGCGGGATCTATGCACTGACAGAATCTTTTGAGGACAATATCACACATGAGACGATCGACAACATGAAGCGCTTGCGCCATCACGCATCGTTAGGCTTGTGGTGCGGTAACAACGAACAGGAGATGGCTTGGGTCGATTGGGATTGGGAGAATCATTATTCGCTCCAGCTAAAGGCCGACTATATCAAGCAATATGAAGTGCTTCTGCCGGCTATCGCTAAGGAAGTTGATCCCAATACCTTCTACTGGCGTGCCTCTCCTTCCTCTAAAGGAAGCTTTGATAAACCGAATGACGAGAACTATGGAGACATGCATTACTGGGGCGTTTGGCATGGCAAGGAGCCTTTTACCGATTACCGGAAGCTCTATCCGCGTTATATGTCTGAGTTTGGCCTGCAATCCTTCCCAAGCTTGAAGACGATTGAATCCTTTACGTTGCCGGAGGATCGCAATATTTTCTCCTATGTCATGGAGTCCCACCAGAAGAACAATACCGGAAATGAGAAAATTCTCTATTATATCGGCGAGACCTACAAATATCCGAAGGATTTTGAATCTATTCTCTATGCGTCCCAGCTTATCCAAGCCGAAGGCATGCGCTGTGGCGTAGAGCATTGGCGTAGACATAGAGGGCGCTGCATGGGCGCATTGTATTGGCAGTTGAACGATTGTTGGCCGGTTGCTTCCTGGTCTAGCATCGATTATTATGGCCGGTGGAAAGCAATGCATTATACAGCTAGACGTTTTTTTGCTCCAGTTCTTGCTTCTGCACATGACGAAGGAACCGTAGTTTCCCTGCATGTCTCTAATGAGAGCAGAGAGAAGGTGAGCGGTGAATTAAGATGGAGACTGCTTACTCCGACATCAGAGGTTCTAATGGAAGGTGCGAAGTCGGTGAAGATTGAGGCTTTAAGCAGTGCCGAGTTCGATCGGCTTGATTTTGGTCATGTCTTGGATACAAAAGAGAAGAAACGTGAAGCCTATCTGGAATATGTATTTGAGGTAGAGGGGGAGACGATAAGCGGGGGAACCGTCTTGTTCGTTAAGCCGAAACATTTCAGCTTTGTTGATCCTGAGCTTGAAGCCGTACTCACTGAGGAAGCAGAACAATTCGTTATTACTGTGAAGTCAAAAGCATATGCCCGTTTCGTCGGACTTGATTTCAAGGAAAGAGATGCGATTTTCAGTGATAACTATTTCGACCTGTCAGCTGGCGTTTCAAGAACCGTTACGGTTGCTAAAAAAGATCTCGATAAACCAGCTACGGCTGAGGAACTGCGTGCCCAGCTTACTGTACGGTCCGTCTTTGATATTTAAGAAAAAGGTTATTTTCCTACTATATCCTAGGCTGTCAATCTCCAAATGACAGTTTGATGATATATATTCTAGTGGTTTAGATCCTGCGTATAGCTAGATCAATATTTTACTATAATAGGTATAGATATTAAGATTGTATACCCTTCCATTTCACTCTAAAATAGACTTCGAAGAAGCATTAATTACAAACAATAAACGTTCTATTGAGCTACCTTAAGGAGAGTGCAAACATATTATGGGTATTTATTATGATGACAACCGCAAGGTGTTTCATTTACAGTCTGAGAAATCCAGCTATATTATTGAATTGATCAAAGGTGTTATTCCAGCGCATGTCTACTGGGGCCCAAAATTGGCAGGGAGAGAATTTCAACATCCGTTGAATTTGGTGGAACGTTGCTCTTTTAGTCCAACTTATTTGCAGGAGGATAAGAATATCTCCCTCGACACCTTGCCAAGCGAATTCCCTTCTTATGGAAACGGTGATTTCCGCGAGCCGGCACTTGAGGTTCACCTAGTAGATGGCACGACCGTAACGGATTTCCGTTATAAGAGCCACACCATTAATAAAGGAAAACCTGCACTCAAGGGTCTGCCTGCTACTTATGTTGAAAGTGATGAAGAAGCAGAGACCTTGGAAATTGTACTGCAAGATGATAAAACAGGATTGATCGCTGCCTTGAGCTATACCGTATTTAACAATCAGGATGTTATAACACGTTCCGTGCGGATTGAGAATCTGGGTAAGGACAATCTGGTTCTGAAAAGAGTATTAAGCGCGAATGTTGACTTCCATGATTCTGACTATGACATGCTGCAATTATCCGGTACTTGGACTAGAGAACGCCATATTCACAAAAGACCACTCGTTCCTGGCATCCAGCGGATTGACAGCAAACGCGGCTCCAGCAGCCATCAGCAGAATCCTTTTATGGCCTTGCTTGCAAAAGATGCAACAGAGGATCATGGCGAAGTTTACGGGTTCAGCCTTGTGTATAGCGGAAGTTTCCTTGCCCAAGCAGAAGTGGATCAATACGGAATTTCCAGAGTAGGGATCGGTATTCAACCTTTTAACTTTCAGTGGTTGCTTGAACCGGGCGAATCCTTTCAGGCTCCAGAAGCCGTATTGGTAAGATCCAGTGAAGGGCTTGGTGGATTATCGAGAACCTATCACCGTCTGTATCGGACCCGATTATGCAGAGGTGAATTCCGCGATAGCAAGCGTCCTATTCTGATCAACAACTGGGAAGCGACTTATTTTAATTTTAATGCGGATAAAATCAAAGAAATTGCTAAAGCAGGCAAAGAGCTAGGCCTGGAGCTGTTCGTGCTGGATGACGGCTGGTTCGGCAAACGTGATAACGACGACAGCTCCCTGGGAGATTGGGTAGAGGATCGTCGCAAGCTGCCTGAAGGTCTTGGAAAGCTAGGCGAAGATATCACGGCAATGGGCATGGAATTCGGATTATGGTTCGAGCCAGAAATGGTATCGCCTGAAAGTGATCTTTACCGTGAACATCCAGACTGGTGTCTCCATGTACCTGGGCATAAAAGTTCATTAGCCCGCCAGCAGCTAGTGCTGGATTTATCCCGCAAGGATGTATGTGATTATATCGTCGAGTCAGTTAGCTCGGTATTATCATCCGCTCCGATTACTTATGTGAAATGGGATATGAACCGGAATATGACGGAGATTGGATCAGCGCTTCTTCCAGCCGAACGTCAACGCGAAACGGCACACCGTTATATCCTTGGACTTTATGATGTGCTGGAACGTATCGTTTCCCGTTTCCCTCATATTTTGTTCGAAAGCTGCTCTGGTGGTGGCGGACGATTTGATCCGGGGATGCTGTATTATATGCCACAGACCTGGACTAGCGATGATACGGATGCAGTGGAAAGATTGAAGATCCAATACGGAACAAGTATGGTGTATCCTGCGAGTTCAATGGGTGCGCATGTGTCGGCTGTTCCTAACCATCAGGTACATCGTATTACTCCTTTGGAGACACGTGGTCATGTCGCGATGTCGGGTAATTTCGGCTACGAGCTGGATTTGACCAAGCTTACTGAAGCTGAACGCGAGGATATCCGCAAGCAGGTTTCGGAGTACAAGGAACTGAGAATGCTGATTCAGTACGGTGATTTCTATCGACTGCTTAGTCCTTTTGAAGGAAACGAGACGGCATGGATGTTTGTTTCCGCTGATAAAAAAGAAGCCTTCGCCACCTACTTCCAAGTTCTGGCCGGGCCTAATCCACCGTTGCGCAGATTACGTCTGAAAGGACTCGACCCTGCAAAATCGTATAAGCTTGAGCTTAACGGCGGAGTATACAGAGGGGATGAGCTGATGCACTTCGGACTCACGATTCCACAGCTCGAGGGCGATTTCAGAAGCCTACTTTTCGTGCTTAGAGAAGTTTAATCAAAAAAGGAGGGTGCCCCGAAAGCCATTGGCTGCTGGGCACCTTCCTTTTTTTTCTCCTTTTTTGAGTTCTTTTGTGACTAGCTGCGCGCCCGAAGCTGTTATTGGATGAGGCGCTTTGCGAGATATGCTTACTTGGCCGGGGACTACCAGACGTGAATTAGTGCTACTTGCAAGTAGCTTGGCGCCACTGGAGCTGATTGTTTATACTGAAGCCGGCGGGCTCAAATTGGTGCACCATGTAAGTTGCTTACCCAGCCAACACAGTGCTATCGGACTCAAATGCCGCTAACCGCTCTCTTTCCACACATTTGGAGTTTTATCGGACCGCATAGTCGCTATTGACTCGAAAAGTACCTAATATGTACCTCTTTCGAAGGAATAGCTGCACTGGAGTCCGAAACTATGCTCAAAAGGCGGAAAATTGGCAAATAGCGTCATTGGGGTCCGAAAGTGGCGGTGGAGGGGGGACTCGGTGCTTTCGGACGCGAATTAGGGTGTTTAACAAGATGCTTACCTAGCCGGGGACTGCTGCACGCGAACTAGTACGACATGCAAGTTGCTTACCCGTCCAACACAGTGCTATCGGACTCATATGCCGCTAACCGCAGCCTTTTCACACATTTGGTGTTTTATCGGACCGCATAGTCGCTATTGGCCCGAAAAGTACCTAATATGCACCTCTTTCGAAGGAATAGCTGCACTGGAGTCCGAAACTGTGCTCAAAAGACAAAAAATTGGCAAATAGCGTCATCTGAGTCCGAAAGCGTCGGGGGATGGTTGTGACTCGGTGCTGCCGTACGCGAATTAGGGTGTTTAACAAGATGCTTCCCTAGCCGTGGGCTAGCGTACGCGAATTGGTGCACCATGTAAGTTGCTTACCCAGCCAACACAGTGCTATCGGACTCAAATGCCGCTAAGCGCAGTCTTTTCACACATTTGGAGTTTTATCGGACCGCATAGTCGCTATTGGCTCGAAAAGTACCTAACATGCACAACTTTCGAAGGAATAGCTGCACTGGAGTCCGAAACTGTGCTTAAAAGGCGAAAAATTGGCAAATAGCGTCATCTGAGTCCGAAAGCGGCGGTGGAGGGGGGACTCGGTGCTTTCGGACGCGAATTAGGGTGTTTAACAAGATGCTTACCTAGCCGGGGACTGCTGCACGCGAACTAGTACGACATGCAAGTTGCTTACCCGTCCAACACAGTGCTATCGGACTCATATGCCGCTAACCGCAGCCTTTTCACACATTTGGTGTTTTATCGGACCGCATAGTCGCTATTGGCCCGAAAAGTACCTAATATGCACCTCTTTCGAAGGAATAGCTGCACTGGAGTCCGAAACTGTGCTCAAAAGACGAAAAATTGGCAAATAGCGTCATTGAGGTCCGAAAGCGTCGGGGGATGGTTGCGAGTAGGTGCTATCGGACTCAAATGCCGCTAACCGCTCTCTTTCCACACATTTGGAGTTTTATCGGACCGCATAGTCGCTATTGGCTCGAAAAGTACCTAATATGCACCTCTTTCGAAGGAATAGCTGCACTGGAGTCCGAAACTGTGCTCAAAAGGCGAAAAATTAGCAAATAGCGTCATCTGAGTCCGAAAGCGGTGGGGGATGGTTTTGAGTTGGCGCTACCAAATCTGAATGGTTACTACTTGCATCCACCGGCCCCGAATTAGCACGCCACGCATGCCACTCAGCTCTATCGAAGCCGAACGGTTATGCCGAGCAACATCAATTTTCAAAAAACACATGTTTGGACAGGAACTCCAGATCCTGCTCACGGTAAGTGGAGGGGCTGACTCCAAAATAGGAACGAAAGACTTTGCCGAAATAGCTGGCATTGTCAAACCCGGTGTCCACAGCGATCTGGTAGATCGTCTGATCTGTTGTTTTCAGCATAGATGCTGCCAGCTCGATCCGTCTCCTTCTTAAATACTCAAAAGGCGAGAGATTGATGTTTTTTTGAAATAGCCTGCAAAGATGATGTTTGGAAATTCCAACATGTGCGGCGACATCGTCTAAGCTAAGGTTATTATTGTGCAGATCATTTTTCATAAATTGTATAGCAGCATGAAGTTTGTCATTTTTTATATAGGTGGTTAACAAATTCGGTTTCTTGAGGTATTTCTCCATGGACAATATCCACTGAAAGGTTTTCCCCGTTAGAAAATGCAAATCTCTTTCCTCATCAACCTGTATGTCCTTGAACATACTCCACAATAAATCCATCGGAACCGATTCCTGAGGGAGTTCTATAATGGGACCGCCATGTGCGATCAGCTGGTTCCAGAGTGAAATAGCTAGAGGTCCTCGTACATTCAGCCAAATAAATTCCCAAGGCTCTGTACCTTCCTCCGGATAATAATATCTGTGTATACTGGGGACAGTCACTAGGAAAGCTTTGCCCTTCGTTAATGGGTGAACAACCCCGTCTATTTCAATTCTACCCTCTCCAGATAAGGTGTACTGAAAAATAACACAACTTCTCTCCGTCCGGTTCTGGCCGTTGAATGAATATGCCGGAGTCTCGGCTTGTTCCCAGCCAATTGAATCAAACAGAAGCATAGAAGCTTGTTCTTCCGAGCGAATGGTGTAGGAGGAGCGCAACATTAGCAGGTTTCCTTTCCATGGTTCGTTACTTCATTCAAAGTGTAAACTTTTTTGCTGATCTGTTCAATTTTTGTTTCATTTAATCTGCTGTCTTCGATATTGATAAGGCGTAATGCCATACTGATCTTTGAACAGCTTAATGAAATATTGTGGCTTTTTGTAGCCGACTAGATGTGAAATATCGAGCACATGTAAGTTGGAATCGATCAATAACTTGGAGGCCTTTTCCAAGCGTTTAGAAGAAATGTAGCTCGATAAATTTTCGCCCGTCTCCTGCTTATAAAATTTGGACAGGTAAACAGGATGGAGGTGAACAATTTTCCCTAAGTCCTCCAGGCTCAAGCATTCACTAATATGATTGGAGATATAGGCTTGAATGGTATGAACAATATTTTGATTGGAAAATTTAGCGCTTCTATCTAATTGGGTGAGGCTCTGCAAGATGGATTGAAGAGCCGTATTTGGCTCTGATAATTGATTGAAAATCCAGTCTGCGGCCTCAGCTGATTGTATTTTAGCGGTTGTGGAATACAGCAAATTAATGAATTCGAGCAGGTAGAGGAGCTTTTGTTTTTTGACAGTGAGCTTGGCAAAGTTTTTTAAAATGTTTTTTCTGGTTTGCTCCCATTCTCCAAGCTCTAATTTAGGGAGAGCACTAGAGTCATGCAGCATAGTAAAGTCACTGGTACCTATATTTTCATTAAAAAAGAAATGATAAAAAATATGCCGAACAGCATGCTTTTGAGAAAATTCAAACGGCTCGGAAAAAGAAATGGAATCGACGCTGCTTGCCACAGTTTCGATATTTGATTCTGGAATAATTCCAGTAATGGCTGATGGAGTGGTCCAAATAAAGTCTCGTCCACCATTATGATCTTTTAACATCATTTCATCTTTCCCACTAGCCCCTGAGACATGAAAAAAGCAAAAATGCTCATTCCGGAAGGTAGAATCGAATGTACTGTAATCATTACGTATTGGGGAAGATTCGCTAATGACAGAAAGCAGGTAACCTAGCCCATCTATCTTTTTCTCTGCCACTGGGGTTTTTGAGGGTTTCTCAGCGATACTCTTAATAACTTGACTCATGGCTTTTTCCATATCCTCTTTATCTACCGGCTTGAGTAAATAATCCAAAGCGCCCAGACGGATGGCTTGCTGTGCATAATCAAATTGAGAATAACCGGAAAGAAAAATCACCTTGGTTTTGAGCTTTTTTTCATGAACATGATGCAGTAAATCAATGCCGGATACCTCGGGCATACGAATATCTGTAATAAGAATATCTATATGATTCTGATTCAATAGCTCCTTGGCTTCAATCGAATTTGTTGTCGTCTCAATATGCTCAATCCCAAATTTGTTCCAATCCAGCAGGTGTTTTAAATATTCAACGATGTAATGCCCGTCATCAACTATCAATAATCGCATATTGACCTCCTTCATCCAGCGAGAAATCTATGAATGCCAGCACGGATAAACCGCCCCAGTCATTGATGAAGAACCGCAGCCCGCTTAATTCACCATAAGCATTTTTGAGGCGATGATGAATGTTCCAAAGACCAATTCCTCTTGATCCTTCAGGGGGGGATTCATTCTCAAGTCTGGCCATTAGCTGGTGTATTTCCTCAGCAGTAAGCCCCTTACCGTCATCGGCAACAATAATTAACGCTCCAGTATCAAGTTCTTTTACATCTATAGTAACGCGATAAGCCCCTTGCTGTTCTTCAATCCCATGCTGAATCGCGTTCTCGACCATAGGCTGGATAATCAGTGGCATAATCAGATGCTCTCCCAGTTCAGGGGGCAGGTTGATTTCATAATTTATTTTTTTGGAAAGTGACATGATGGATAAAAAATGATCGGCAAGCTGCAATTCAGAAGCCAACGTAACATTATCTGAATTCATTTTTGTTAAATAACGATAGTACTCTGCTAAATGTTTGCTCATTTGCATTACGGCTTCCGGTGAAGTTTTTGCCACAGCCATAATGAAAAACAGATTATTGTAAAGAAAATGTGGATTGATCTGAGCCTGCAGCTGTTTCACTTCCGCGTTTCTGCGCAGCTCGGTTTCTATTTTTAATGAAGCGAATAAAGCCTGTATTTTGGCGACCATGTGGTTAAAGCTTTTAAATAGACTATAAAATTGATTGTCCGGGTTCTCACTAATTCTGGTGCTGTAATTCCCTTGTTCCACTTGGTAGAATTTCTTGTCGAGCAGATATACATTGCGATAATAGTTTCGATAGAACATAAAAATCACGATAAGGCCAATGATCAAGATCATTAAGATGCTGACAAAAAACACCTGTTTATTCCGGTTAAGCGGATTCAAAAAATCACTCATTCGCGTATAGGTAACTAGATACGTATCAATCGGCTCAATATACTTTGATAAAACATAATAATCGTCATCGTTGATATGATAGTCAAACTTTAGAATTTCATGTGCATTGGGTGTTATCGTCTCCTTGGCTTTTTCCTCGATTCGAATATCCACCGCTTTATTGCTAATCATCAAACTCTTGTTCACAAGCAAAAAGGCATTGGAGCTCTCACCGCCACTCACTGCTTTTTCTAAAAGACTTGTTAAATACTCCTTTTTCAGCTTAACGCCCACAATGTATTGAATATTGGCAGGATTCTTAGGCTCATGAATATAAGGGTAGATTGAAAAATAATACAAATTATTATTAACAATCTGCCAGCCTCGCTGCGTGACCTTCTGAAAGGGCTGTTTGGCAAGCGAATCATGACCCGTAAAAATAAAAGTGCCGTCCGATTTCCAGTAGATACCGATAGATTCAATCGCCTGACTGGAGAGAAGTGGTGCTGATATGCGGTCATAGATATCGTTTTTTTTCATCTGGGCATCGTAATTGTTCATCTCTTGTATTTTGCTTTGATAGAAACGTACGGAGGTGTCGGCTGTATATTGGATGCCATACAAACTTGCCTCAGAGATGATGCCATCCAGTATGCTTTCCGTATAAGCTAGCTGATTTTTGGAGGAGTTAACCAAGCTCTCTTGAATGGTTTTGGAACCTAGGGAGTTCATTACGAAAAACAAACTTAAGGTCAGTAAAAGGAAAAAAACGAAAAAATATATGAATCGTTTCATATTTACTTTTTTAATCATAAGCATTACTCCTGTCGCTAGGACTCGTGTGAATTCATCATAAGCCATATATTCCAAAAGAAAAAGGGAAGAGCTCTCGCAAAATGAAAGCGTTTATAAAGATGTTTAGCGAGTGGTTATGATATTTAATTTGAGACATTTTCGAATGAAAGCGCTTTTGTTAACATTAAACCAGAAAGAAATTAGCAGCCAAGAATGTAAAAGGGGGTAAGCACAATAGCACAGATAATGAATACCCAGCTCAAATGGAGTGAGAAAGCCAACGTTAAAAAAAGCAGAAAAAATCCTTGGAAAAAGGAAATCAAAAAAAATTGGCCATTGTATGTTTTATGTATCCCAGCTTTGGTATTCGTTCTAATTTTTGCCTACGGTCCTATGGTCGGATTAGTGATGGCCTTTCAGGATTACAAGCCCTGGCTTGGAATTACAGGTTCAACTTGGATTGGTTGGGATAACTTCGCAAGAATCTTTCAATATAAAGAGGCGACACAATCTATTATCAACACCCTCATTATTGCTGTAATCAAAATTATAGTGGGAATTATCGTTCCTATCTTTATGGCGATTCTGCTAAGCGAGATTAGAAACATGGGGATTAAAAAGAGTATTCAAACCTTGGTCTATTTACCGCATTTCCTCTCTTGGGTAACCGTTGCCGGAATCATGATTGATATCCTGGGTCTTGACGGGGGCATAAATCATTTTCTTACGAATTTCCTCGGACTAAAACCCATTTTCTTTTTGGGCGATCCTACGCTGTTCAGACCGACGATCATCATCAGTGATTTATGGAAAAACTTCGGATTTGGCATGATTGTTTACTTAGCGGTGATCACAGGGATCGACCCTTCTTATTATGAGGCCGCCGAGATAGACGGCGCGTCACGCCGCCAACAAATACGACATGTTACCTTACCGAGTATGATGCCGATGATCATCGTAATTGCGACGTTAAGCCTTGGAAATATTTTGGATGCAGGATTTGACCAAATCTTTAACTTATACAATCCACTCGTATATAGTACGGGAGATATCATCGATACTTATGTTTACCGGTCATCCTTATTGAATGGCCAATACGGTTTTGGTACCGCTGTTGGGTTGTTTAAATCTGGCATCAGTTTCATTTTAATCGTAATTTCCTATCGAATTGCTTACAAGGTAGCTAACTACAAAATATTTTAAGTCGAAGTTGTTAAGCTTTCAAAACAGTTAGGAGGAATGGGAGTGTATTATAAATCCAAGGGATATAGGATATTTTCGATTTTCAATCATATCCTCCTGATTCTAGTAGCCTTATCGTGTTTATTGCCTATGCTTCATTTGCTAGCACAATCATTTAGCAGTAAGACAGCGGTAAATGGGAATTTGGTATCCTTTTGGCCGGTGGACTTTAATATCGAAGCCTATGTGAAAACTTTTAAAAACACGAATTTTACAGGCTCCATGAGAATCTCAGTGGTCCGGACGGTGCTGGGGACGTTAATTAGCATGTTTATTATTACAACGGCAGGGTATGCCTTGTCCAAAGATTTCCGTGGGCGTAATGCTTTAATGTGGATTTTTATATTCACGATGTTGTTTTCCGGTGGATTGATTCCTTCTTATATATTGGTTACGAAACTTGGGCTCAAGGATACGATCTGGTCGCTCGTTCTTCCCGGTGCCTTCGGAGCTTACAATTTGATTCTGATTATGAATTTCTTTAAAACAATCCCTAAGGCGCTTGAAGAGGCGGCATTTATCGATGGGGCTTCGTTCTTCGTCATTTTCCGGAAAATCTATCTTCCACTTTCCCTTCCCGGTCTAGCAACCGTCGGATTGTTTATCATGGTAGGGAGCTGGAACGCATGGTTTGATGGGATTTTGTATATGTCGAATACAACGGACTATCCGTTAGCTTCATTCTTACAGACTGTAGTTGTACAAGGTTCAGCGCAGAGTATGGCACTTAGTCAATCAGAAGCAGCCGCGTTGTCAGAACAGAGTATCAAAGCTGCGCAAATTTTTATTAGCACACTGCCCATTATCCTTGTGTACCCATTTCTACAGAAGTACTTTGTCAAAGGCATCGTTCTGGGTGCTGTAAAAGAATAACGTGACCAACATATAAAACTTAAATTCAAAGGAGCTTATTGATGAAAAAAACAGGGGCCTTAATAACGACTACAGTATTGATGGCAGGATTGCTAGCGGGCTGCGGCTCAAACGGTAAAGAATCTAATGCGGCAGAAGCGGTTCTCAAAGACGGCAAATACGATCCTCCTATTACTATCAACATCGCCAAGCAACAAGATGAGAATGCCGGTAAATATATCAACGGGGAGAGCTTAAATGATAATGTGTTGACCCGCTGGGGTGTCGAGAATCTAGGGATTAACATCCAAACTACTCTTTTGGGCGGTGATGCCTCCCAATATAATACGAAACTTCGTTTAGCGCTCACTGGTTCCGAGAAGCTCCCAGATGTTTTGCCAGTGTATGACACCTCACTAGAAAATGATTTGATTCAATCAGGACTTGTAAAAGATATTGCGGAAGACATAAACAAATACATGCCTGAGCGTCTGAAAGAAATATATAAACAATATCCAACAACGTTCAACCCGGTTATCCAGAATGGCAAGGTTTATGGGATGGCGATTTCGCCCAATCTTACTGAAGGTGAAGTTATGCTTATCCGTCAAGATTGGTTAGATAAATTAAATTTAAAAGCGCCAACAAATATAGATGAATTTGAACAGGTTATCGCTGCCTTTACGAATGATGATCCGGACGGTAACGGAAAAAATGATACTTATGGATTTGATTTCTCGGGAAAAGATTCATACAACACGGGCTGGGTAAGCGACTCTGTAATGATTTTTAGTGCTTATACAGGGAAGAGTCTCCCCGGCCAATGGTATAACGACAATGGTAAACTCACTTACGGTTCCGTCGCTGATGGGACAAAAGATGCGTTAGCTAAACTACGCGATTGGTACTCGAAAGGGTATTTAAATAAAGAGTTGGCTACACAGGGTGCATGGGATGCACTGGCGGATTTCACTGAAGGTAAAGCAGGGATTATTATTGGCCGTCCTTGGCTGTACGGCAGTGTTAAAGATGTGGAAACTAACGTAAAAGGGGCTAAAATCAAAGCTTACCCAACAATCAACGGTGTAAGTGGGGATCGAACCTACCAATCCGGTCAACAGAACGATGGTGTCTTTATGTTTAATAAAGACTTCAACAATATGGAAGCTTTCTTCTTGTATTATGACAAGCTTTACGATGCAGCATTTGGTACCGGAGATTTCAAATATGGTTATGCTCAGGGATATGATTATGACATCGTAGGCGATGAAGTGGTATTCGATTCAAAAAAATTCAACACTCCTTTGGATGCCGCTCAAGGTGTAGGGAAAATGGCTTTTACCAAAAATACACCTAGTGTTGATGGTCCAGGTAAATCTTTTTATGATCTTTCCAAAGGTGCAAAAGCCGAGAATGGGGTCTTGATCAGATCGGCTTCAAATGATGAAACAGCCAAAGAGGGATATGTGATTTCCTATGAGAATAGAGAGTCGCTGCTTCCAAATGCATTTAACGGTCCTCCTACCAAGACTATGCAGACAACCTGGGAACAACTGAATACGATGGAAAAGGAAACCTTCACCAAAATTATTTACAGTAAAGAGCCGCTAACTGCGTACGATGACTTCGTGAAGCAATGGCATGACAAAGGCGGTACGAAAATTTCCGAAGAAATCAACGAATGGTATAACAATGCTAGCAAGGTGGATGTGATGTCTCAGATGGGATTGAAATAAGTTCGCAAGAACAGCAGGTTCAGTTAAGGTCATCCTTGGCCGAACCTGCTTTTTTGTATAAAAATCTGATCCTCTGGAGGATAATCATGGACGGAAACGCGAATACAGTCACCCTACTAAATAGCGCTCCACTTCTGGATATGAGCGGAAATCCTGTACATGCACATGGTGGACATATGCTCTATACGGATGGATATTATTACTGGTTTGGTGAGAACCGGATGGATCGGCGGAGAGTAAGCTGCTACCGATCTGTGGATCTAGTGAATTGGGAATGGCGCAATGATGTGCTCACACTCGATTCACCGGTACAGCCGATTTATCATCGCACCACATTAGAGCTTGAACCCTTGGACAGGGAGGGTCGCCAAACGGGTGCGGTAATTGAGCGCCCAAAAGTACTTTACAACAAACTTACAGGGAGATTTGTTATGTGGATGCATTGGGAAAATGGACGCGACTACTCTGATGCGCGCTGCGCGATCGCTGATTGCGGGACGGTAGATGGGGATTATGTTTACCGGGGCAGCTTTAATCCGATAGGTAACATGTCTCGTGACTGCACCTTGTTCCAGGATGACGATGGGACGGCTTATTTTATCTCCGCGGCAAGGGAAAATGCTGATCTTATTATGTATCGTCTGTCACCTGATTACCTCAGCATAGAAGAACAGGTCAAGACCTTGTGGCCCGGACAAGCGCGTGAAGCACCTGCATTAATGAAACGTCAGGGTGTATATTTCCTCATCTCGTCCGCCTGTACGGGCTGGTTGCCTAACCAAGGAACCTATGCCTGGTCCGAGGAATTATTTGGTCGTTGGTCACCCTTGCTGCCTTTGGGCGACATCACTACATACGACAGCCAGCCTGCTTTTATAGTTCCTATTGTAGGAACAGACAATGACCAGTGCTCCTACCTGTATGTTGGGGATCGCTGGGACCCTGCGGATTATTATGCCTCTTCCTATGTATTTCTGCCGCTCAGCTTTCCTTCTGACCGGGAAATGAAGCTTGACCGGGAAATGAAGCTTGACTGGGCAGAGCGAACCGTGATTGACCTTAGGAAGGGAATCGTAGCTGTGGAATGCGGCTCTGGTAGTGGTCTGTTCAGATTGAAAAGCTTAGGAATGGGGCTTTATCTGGCGGCGGGAAATCAATCTATTGAACATGAGGAGACCCTGAACGTCGAAGTCCGTACGATTTCGTATGAAGATCAGCAGCAGAGATGGACGGTTGAATACGGGGAGAAGGGCAGGGCAAGAATTCGAAACAATGTAAAGGTCTTATCTATTGGCCCGTTGAATTCCTTGCTGCTGGAGCCTATTCGGGACAACGAAGATCAGTTTATATGGTTGCTTACAGAGACAGAAGCAGGTTCACTGACTATTGGGAGCAATGACGGAAGAGTTCTTACCGTAGCAGGAGAACAGCATGGGGGCTGGGGTTGTGTGTTTCTTGAATCCAAACGCTGCCATGATCCCCGTATAGGTGCAGACCCGCAGCTTTTTCAACTGATTTCAGTAAGGTAAACAGTTTAGAGAAAAGAGGTATACCGATGAGTTTATCTGTCTCCTTCCCTATGGAATGGTTTAAAAGTGCCCCTCATACACAACTTACTGCGACTTCCTCTGAGGCGTTTCAGTTAATCACTACACCAGAAGGTGGTGGATTTGAGCTTCAGCCAGGGCAGCTGGAATCCGCCGCTTGGTGCGATTATGGTTTCGTTAATGCGGAGGTTTACCATGAAAGCCATGATGTTCTGGTGCTGTTATTCAGTTTTTATGATCGGGATCATCGCGTCATTACTTATCATGTAGGAATTTTACCTGGTGTGCGTACGAAAATTTGTTTACCCTTGATTCATTTAAATGGGGAGAAGTTGTTCCTTCCCCGTTATCCGGGTGTGATGCAGACAGTACTGCGGGGAGATGCAGGCATCGATCGCAAGCATATCACCCGATTCTCTATCGCTACTCTCCCTTCAACAACAAGTAGAGCTGTGCAAATTAGTGGCTTGGCTCTAAGTTTAACTGAGCCTGCCTTTGAGTATGAACAGCAACCATATATAGATGATCTGGGCCAATTAAAGGGAAGGGATTGGCCAGGGAAAACGGTTGATGCAGAAGCGTTGACGGAACGGCTGCGCGCAGAGCGGCAACTTGCGGCACAAGTTGATCACAGTGGAGGTGACCTCAGCAGGTACGGGGGTTGTAGGGCGCTAAGATTTGCGGAAACTGGATATTTCCGCACGGAGTTTGACGGCAGCCGCTGGTGGTTCGTTGATCCAGAGGGTTATGCCCTGTTTAGTACGGGGATGGACTGTGTGGGTCCAGCCTGTTCTATGCATGTAACTGGCATGGAACACTTGATACCCTCGTTGCCGGAGCGGGAAGGAATCTATCAAGAAGCTTGGTCACAGGATGGCGAGGAATTCAGCTTCGAGATTGCTAATCTGATCACTGCTTTTGGGGCGGAGTGGCGTTCTAACTGGGTGGCTATGACGAATTTCCGCTTACAACAATGGGGATTCAACACCATCGGTAACTGGTCCAATGATCTTTTCATTAAGGAATCTCAGCTTCCGTATGTTTATCCTCTAGTGGACTTTCCTATGACGGAGCAATCTATTTTCCGGGACTTCCCGGATGTGTTTAGCCCGGAGTATGAGCGGAATGCCGGGAGCTTTGCGGAGCAGCTTCTTCCATTAAGGGAAGACCAGAGAATGGTCGGTTATTTCATGCGCAATGAGCCGCATTGGGCATTCGTGGATGGGTTGAATTTGACCGGGCAGATGCTGAAATCTCCGGTCCGTTATGCCAGTAAGAAGGAATTCATTCGCTGCCTTGCAGGAAAGTACAAAACAGTGGAGCAATTAAACATGGCGTGGGATAGCGTTTTTGAAGAATTCGAGGATTTATACGATGTATCGAATGTGAATGTAACCGGGGATAATCTCACTTCTGCCCGAGAAGTGGATTATAACCTGTTCAACCGGATCATGATCCGGCGGTATGTAGAAGTGCCAGCCCGTCTTTGCAAGCAGACGGATCCGAATCATCTGAATTTGGGAATGCGTTATGCCTGGGTTGGCAGTGATGAAGTGCTGGAGGGCTGCGAATGGTTTGATGTATTCTCTATGAATTGCTATCAGTTCAGTCCTGACAAGGAACAGATCGCCCAGATCAGCGGACGACTGAACAAACCAGTCATGATTGGGGAATATCATTTTGGTGCGGCTGAAGGCGGCATGTTGGCTTATGGGATCCGTGCGGTGGCAACTCAGAAGGAGCGCGGTGAAGCTTACCGTTATTATGTAGAGCAGGGGGCAGCCATCCCGCAGCTGATCGGAGTTCATTATTTTCAATGGAATGATCAGCCTGTGCTTGGACGTTATGACGGAGAAAACTATCAAATCGGCGTAGTGGATGTCTGCAACCGTCCATATGAACCTTTCGTGCAAGCAGCGAAAAAGGCCCATGACCAGATGTATCAGGTGCGGACGGGGAGGACAGCACCCTATAATATTGTGCCAATAGAGATTCCGAAAACGGGATTCTGATTGCAAATCTTTACAACAAAAAGGCCCCTAGCCAATGGGGGCCTTTTTTGTCCTCTCCTCTGCAATGTAGCCCCTTTATAAGCCAAGGCCGGAGGAGGGGAGTGAATCATCACGGGAATAGCGCTTGCGGTATTCCCCCGGAGTTATTCCGGCACAACGTTTGAACATACGGATGAAGGAATTTACGTTCTGATAACCAACCTGAAGCGCGATATCCTGAATCCGCAGTTCCAGATTCATTAGCAGCTCTTTGGCCCGCTCAATCCGCAGATTGTTCAGATATTCACTGAAGTTGATGTTTGTTTTCTCTTTAAAAATGCTGGACAGGTAACCTGGAGTTAAATTCAACTTGTCTGCTACTAGGTTGAGGTTGATGTCCTCGCCGTAATGTTTGTCTAAGTAATCCAGCACAAAGCTGATAATGGGGTCGCGCGACTCCGAGCGGTTACTGATGACCACGAGCACAGGACGAACCAGATCACGCAGCCATTCCTTGTATTGATCCATTGAGTGGAAAGCGTTAAATGGCTCTAGTCGGGGTGGTAAGAGACGCTCCGCTTCCGCTTGGGGCAGATTCAGCTTCGTCACCGTTTTGCTCGTCTGTTCCGCTGCTCCCAAGGCAAATGCCCGAAAATCCGCCGCCGCTGCGTCCTTGTGCTGCAGCTGCTCCAGCTGACGATCCAGCCAAACGAATACAGCCTCCTCATTGCCAGACTGCAGCAGATTGTGCAGCTCCTCTCCGTGGGTCACCTTTAAATGAAAGGATTTGGCGGACGAGGCTCTAGGTTCTACGATAATTTGTGTTTCCCCGTTCAATCTACGCTCATTTAACAACATCGATAGATTATTGTAGGCATCGGTAAATGAGGTTTCGCCTGAATATACCGGACTTACAGCAATAGTCAGGTATAAGGATGTCTCCGAATCCAGCAGTTCTTTCAGTGTATCAAGAGCCTGCAGAAAACTGCTCTGCGGTCCGGGGTTGAACAGGAGCAGCAAGAGCTGATCCTGCTCCGGCTGGAGTGCGACGCTGTCGCTTTCACCTCCGGTGATCAAGGTTTGGATTAGTTTCCATAACATCAGTGTGTGTTTCTCAAATTCGTCCGGCAAGGTTTTGAAGCTGACCTTGAACAGAATGGAGGCATAGGGTAGTTCGGATTGCCGGACATCTTCAAGCTCCGCAAGACTTTTACTCAGCGGGATATTTTTCACTTTATGAGTGTAGGCATATTGGCGTACCAGTGAGTTCTTATGATCAAGATCGGTCTGGATGAATCGGTTATTCTCCAAAATGGAGCTCAGGCGGTCGCCGATAATGGCGAATTCCTTCACACTGCTCAATTTTTCTGGCCGGCTGCCCGCTTTACGGTCCAAGGCACCAATCAGGCGCTGGAGCGGCTGGTTAAGCCGATGGCTGAAGATCAGGGATGAGAGAACACTGATCAGTACTGCCGCAGAGAGTAACACAGCCAGCAATAGCTGCATACCACGCATTTCCGCGGCAATAGCCGCCACCTCGGTCACTCGGATATAGGTGAATCCGGTTTGTTTACCTTTTTCATAGAAGTAATATTGATCTCCGACCCGCTCATGGGCATTGCTACTTTCCGGAAGCTGGCTTGTTTGCAGTTTAACATCTGATGTAGAGAACAATAAATTATCTTGTGCATCCAGAATATAGAATGGGGTATTGCCGGCATCACCGTAGGTATCCTGCATCAGCTGCGGATTCAGCATGACAATCCCATACACTTCCTCATAAGGAATCGCTTTGACCAGCACTGGCATTAACCTTCCGAGCGTACGGGTGGAATGTATAGTTTTCTCGGTAAAGGTTACGGCGGGCATGACTTTTAAAAATTGATTGTCCATCGTTTGCCGGCTCCAGTACTCCGGAGGGTATTCTGCACTGAAGTAGTATTTACCGAACATATCTGCGGCGCTGCTTAGGCCCTCCCTCTCCAGTACATAATTTTCCTTTTTAAAATAAAGAATGAAATTTTCGATATGCAGAAAAGGATTAGCATACAAAGTTGAGAGATCCGATGTCACTTCTGCCGGGATATCATATCGACGGTTCTCTTTGAGGTGGCTTAAAATGCCCAGATTGGCGGTCCATGAATCGGATTGGGTGAGGGCAAGAATCATGTTCTGGGTCAACCGGAAATGATTTTCGTAGCCTTCGACCGTTTGTGCGAGTCCAAGCTCATTTTGACGGATCATCTCCTTATAGATTTTTCCACTTAAATACAGATGGGAGAACAGATTAAATGATGCCAAAATCAAGATGACACTGAGGAAGCTTAGCATCAGCTTAACGAACAGGGCATTCAGCGCAAATTTGCCTGTAACGGATCCCTTCATATGTAGCCCCCTTTGGATGCACCCGTAAATGAATTGGATTAATTCTATCATAGCGGCAAAAAGCTAACACCAACAATATGCAATTTTGCTGATTTGTACGCTATTCTATGGAAATCCGCAGTTAAGGCGAAATGTTATATAACATGTAGATAGCGCTTTCCAAAGAAATGCAGCTATAATTCGGAGATAAATCCCAGAAAAAAGGGGGAAGTAATCTGACATCTATATGATTTATGATCATTTTAACAAGAGGAGACATGCATATGGCTCAAGCTAGCGTAGTGCAGGACAAAATGCGAAAGAAAGTGCACCGGCGACCCCAACGACCTCAACGCCACAAAGCGGGAATCCTTCGAACGTGGAATAAAAACAAGGCGCTCTGGCTGCTGTTCCTGCCGTGCCTGTTGTATTATTTGATCTTCCGCTATGCACCGATGTTTGGATTAGTTATCACTTTCAAGGATTACAATCTTTTTAAAGGAATTTGGGCCAGCGATTGGGTGGGACTCAAATATTACAGGATGTTTATTGAGAATCCCGATTTTTGGCCGCTGATGAAAAATACTTTTCTGCTTGGTTTATATAAGCTGTTTTTCGGCTTCCCGGCACCAATTCTACTGGCGATTCTGCTTAATGAGGTGCGCAAGGCTGCTTTCAAACGTGTTGTGCAGACCGTCAGCTATCTTCCGCATTTTATCTCAAATGTCATTGTAGCCAGTATGGTGATCATGTTTTTATCCCCAACCGGAGGGCTGATTAATAATCTGCTTGGTGCCATAGGGATTGGACCGATCAATTTCATGAACGAACCTGGATTGTTCCGCGGTATTTATGTCCTGTCGGAGATCTGGCAGCATATCGGCTGGGAGACCATTATCTACTTGGCCGCGTTGACCGCTATCGACCCGCAGCTGTATGAAGCTGCTGATATGGACGGAGCCAGCCGCATGCGTAAAATATGGCATGTCACCTTGCCCGGCATTTCACCCGCCATCGTGATCACCTTGATTCTTAATATCGGTAAAGTGCTCGAGATTGGCTTCGAGAAGGTGTTCCTGATGCAGAACCCGGCGATCTACGACACAGCGGATATTATCAGTACTTATGTCTATAGGGTGGGTATGGTGCAGGGGAACTTCAGCTATGGCGCTTCTATTGATCTCTTCATGGGCGTGATTAGCTTGATCTTCATCTATACAGCAAATTACATCAGCCGTCGTGTAAGCGAGACAAGTTTATGGTAGAAAAGAGGTGTGGTGATGAGATCACCCCGTTTATCCTGGTTTAATGTCGTGAGCACTTTTATCCTTCTCGTGGTTGTGGTGGTCACGCTTTATCCGTTCCTGCATATGCTCGCTGTCTCTCTCAGTAGTGATGTGCATGTCATGAAGAATACAGTTTCTTTCTGGCCTAAGGGTTTTAACCTGAATATGTATAAGCTTGTACTCGGAGATTCGCAAATCTGGGTGGCTTACAAAAATACACTCATTTACACCGTGCTTGGCACCTTTATCTCGTTGGTGGTCACCTCCACGGGTGCCTATGCACTCTCACGCAGTGATATGGCGCTGCGCAAGAGCTTCACCCTGTTGATTGTGGTGACGATGTTTTTCAGTGGAGGGATGATTCCTACGTTCCTCGTGGTTCGCTCCCTGGATCTGGTCGATACCGTATGGGGCATGGTGCTGCCGGGGGCGGTTAGCACTTGGAATCTGATTCTGATGCGGACCTTTTTCTCCGGCATTCCTAAAGAGCTGGAGGAGTCAGGCCGCATCGACGGACTGAATGATATCGGCATATTTATCCGTATTATTGTTCCGCTTTCCAAGGCTTCCTTCGCCACCATAGCACTCTTTTACGCGGTTGGCATGTGGAATAACTTTATTTACCCGCTGCTCTACTTGCGCTCACCGGATTTGTTCCCGCTGCAAGTGCTGCTGCGCAATCTGGTGCTGGCTGGCAGTGCTAGCTCGGGAGATGTTACTAGCATTGGAGGTGACAACATGGTGATAGAAGAATCGCTGAAGTACGCGACGATTATGGTCTCGACGCTTCCGATTCTGATTGTGTATCCATTTGTGCAGAAGTATTTCGTTAAGGGGGCCATGATTGGCGCGGTTAAAGGCTGAGGTGGGTGGAACCGTCACAAATTCAGAATAAGGGAGAGATCGTAATGAACAAATGGAAATCTGTACTGCTGCCACTGGTAATTGCAGCAACCGTAGTAACTGGCTGCAGCGGAGGGGGCAATGACACCTCGCCGCAGAGTAATACTCAGGGCAGCAGTACCGCTTCACCTACTGATTCGTCCAAAACGGAAAAAACCTTCACTGCGCTCTTAGACAACAATGCTACGTTCCCTTATTCGAAAAGCTGGCCCATTTGGAGCTGGCTGAAGGAGAAAACCGGTGTCACACTCGAGGTGCAGACCCCTTCAGGGAAGCTTGAAGAGAGCTTGAACCTGGCGATTGCCTCGAAGGCAATGCCGGATCTGATGTATATGCCTAACCGCAAAGAATCGAATAAATTCGGGCAACAGGGTGCGTTGGTGGATTTGATGGAGTATATGGACAAAATGCCGAATCTGACCGCCTGGGTAAAGCAGTATCCAGAGGAAGCGAAGGCTGCACTGTCTGCTGATGGCAAAATGTATATGTTCCCGAATCAGGGCTTTGGCGAGACGAATCGCATGATCTGGTTATACCGTAAAGACATTTTTGACAAAGAAGGAATCCAGGCACCAGCCACATATGAGGAGCTGCATACAGCTCTAAAAACCTTGAAGGCGAAATATCCGGACAGCTATCCGCTCTCGATCCGTTACGGTCAAATTCCTGATGAAATGAATGCCAATATGACTGTGAATTACGGGACAGGTGAAGGGGCTTATTATGATTTTGATAAAAAAGAGTGGCTTTTTGGGCCTACGGAAGATAGTTACAAGGAAATGGTTGGCATGTGGAAAATATTTTATGACGAAGGGCTGATTCCGCCTGACTTTCTATCTCTGCAAACTAAGCAATGGCAGGACATGGTGTCCACGGGCAAATCGTTTGTGACCATTGATTACATCAGCCGGATCGATTTTTTCAACAATGCGATGCAGCAAGAAAATCCGGACTTCAACATGCAGTTTATGGCTCCTCCAGCGGGCATTGCCGGCGGCAAGCAACTGAACCCGTATTTTCATTATATGGAAGGTGGCCTAACCGTGGCATCAACCTCAAAGAACATCGATGATGTGATGAGCTATATGGACTTTTTCTATTCCGAAGAGGGACGTACGCTCAGCAGCTGGGGCGTGGAGGGCGAGACGTATGTGAAGGAAGGCGACACGATTAAGTTCAAACCAGAGTACAACGATGTGATCGAAATGCGGAAGCAGACAGGACTTCAGACTAGCGGAACGTACACATGGATCGACTTTGGCTCACATCTGTCGTTGTTCTCAGACAATTTGAAGTATGCCTTTGAAGAAGCAACGAAATATGATCCGTCCATGATGCAGCCGCGTCCTGCATTTACGGAGAAAGAGAATGAAATTATTGCGATTACCGGCCAGGCGATCCAAAAACACCGCGATGAAAGCTTTGCCAAGTTTGTAACCGGCTCCCGAAAGCTGGCCGACTGGGACAAATATGTGGAGGAGATGAACAATCTCGGCGTGGATAAGTTGTTGAGCACTTATAAGGAAGCTTACGAGCGTGTTCAGAACATTCAGTTAAACGGGAATTAATCTGTCTGGTGCCAAGGACAATAGTTGCCCGGAAAGGATGAACGGGATGAATGACATCATTAAACCGTTAGAGACACACAAAGTAGAGCAGATGTCCGTTCAGGTTTATGAAGATCGTAGCCTAATGGGCGCTGCGGCGGCATCGCAGGTTGCGCAGAAAATTAGAACTTTGCTTCAAGATTCCGCGCGTCAGGTCCGAATCGTGTTTGCTGCCGCACCTTCGCAAAATGAACTTTACGAGGGGCTGGTGCGGGAGCAGGGAATTGATTGGTCCCGGGTCAATGCTTTTCATATGGATGAATACATTGGCCTTGCGGCTTCGGCTCCCCAGCGTTTCGGCCGTTTTTTGACAGATCGGCTATATAGTCGGGTTAACCCTGGCCGGGTAGAACTGCTGGATGGTCTCGCTGATGTGGTGCAGGAATGCCAGAGATATTCGGCCCTGTTGAGCGAGGCTCCTATTGATATCGTTTGCCTCGGGATCGGGGAAAACGGGCATATCGCGTTTAATGATCCGCCAGTTGCTAATTTTACCGACCCGCAGTTGGTCAAAGCAGTCGAACTGGAGGAAGCCTGCCGCCGCCAGCAGGTGAATGACGGTTGTTTTACCGGGCTGGACGAGGTGCCAACCCATGCGCTGACGCTTACGGTACCAGCCTTGCTGGCTGGCCGTCACCTGTACGGAATTGTTCCTGGGGTGTCCAAACGCAATGCTTTACAGGCGGCGCTCCATGATTCGATCAGCACGGCATGTCCAGCTACTATTCTGCGAACCCATCCGGAGATCACGATGTTCACGGATCGGGCTGCCTTCGGCCTATGAACGTGTCAATTAAAGGAAAGCACTACAAGACTGGGCTGCCGGTTGAGGTGAGTGTCGAGCACGGGCAAATCACTTCGGTCACCGAACTTGCGGAGAGTCCAGCCATGGCCGATTGGCCCTGGCTGGCACCCGGGTTGGTGGATCTGCAAGTGAACGGGGGTTGGGGGCTGGATCTCAACACGTTGCCTTTGCAGCCTGCTACGGTATTGGAACTGTCCCGACTTCTGCTAGGAAACGGGGTAACCAGCTATTGTCCAACTCTGATTACTAATGGCAAAGAAGCGCTGGCTCAAGCGGTCTCCGCCATTGCGGAAGCCGCTTCGCTGTATCCGGAAGATGCTGGGGGGATTGTAGGAATTCATCTGGAAGGTCCTTTTCTATCAGCAGAAGAGGGTCCACGCGGCGCCCATTCAAGGGAACATATTGGCCCGCCGGATTGGGATATGTTGTGCCGCTGGCAGGAAGCGGCTGAAGGGCTTATCCGTATCCTCACCGTCTCCCCGGAATGGCCAAACGCCGCTGCATTTATCGCCCGGTGCAGCGAATCAGGCATCCTTGTTTCCATCGGGCATACAGCAGCTTCTCCCGAACAGATAAGGGAGGCGGTTGCCGCAGGAGCGGTGATGTCTACGCATCTCGGCAATGGCACACATCTGACGCTGCCCCGTCATCCCAACTATTTGTGGGAGCAGCTGGCGGCGGATGAACTATACGGCTGTATGATTGCAGATGGCCAACATTTACCACCTGCTCTGTTGAAAGTAATCCTACGGATGAAGCGCAGCCGCACCATCTTGGTCAGCGATGCTGTATCACTGAGCGGAATGCCGCCGGGAACTTATCACCTGCACATTGGTGGAGAGGTTGTATTAACAGCAGAAGGGCGGCTGCATCTGGCTGGCAATCAGCAGCTGCTTGCAGGTTCCGCCATGATGCTTCCAGATCAGGTAGCCTATCTTGCGGAGGCTGGATTAGCCCGGCTGGATGAAGCCTGGGATTGTGCTTCTGCTCATCCGGCCACACTGCTGGGGCTGGAACAGGCGATAGGGCTAAGGGCTGGAGCGCCTGCCGATCTCGTGAGCTTCTGCTATGAAGACAGGACACTTACCGTGCTGGAATGCTGGAAAAAGGGTCATAGCAGGGCTTGCAGTAATTAATTACAGCAAAGATTAGGAGGAGAACGATGCAGAGCTTGATACCGCAACCGAAGCAGATCCAAGTGAAAGAGGGCGAAGCTTTTCTGTTCAGCGAGGGTGTAAGTCTGAGCCTCTACATGGAGCGGCATGATCCGAGACTGGTGGTTCATTGCCGCCGCTCGTTTCCGGAGCTGGAATGTACACATGTTATCTCGGGAAAAGGATATTCACTTATTCTTCAGAGTCTCTCGCAGCCAGAAACGGAAGGAGCACAGCCAGATGAAGTGGATCTGAAATTGCTTAACGGCCGGGCGGAAGGGTACAGGCTGGAGGTGTCGGAGCGCCGGGTGGTAATCCGTGCACTGGATGCGCTGGGTCTGTTTTACGGGCTGCAAACGTTACTACAACTGCGTAAGTCAGTAGGGGAAGTTCCTGCCGTGTCTATCGCGGACTGGCCTGACACTACTTTGCGGGCGATGAACTTTGATCTTCGCCAGACATTTTCCAAGCCAGAGCTGCTGCTATCGTATTTGGCGGATTTTGCCCGGTATAAAACGAATGCGGTTCTGATTGAATACGAAGATAAATTCCCGTTCCAGAAGTACCCGGAATTCGTGCATCCACAGCATTCATTAAGCCTCACACAGCTAGAGGAGCTGAAACGCACAGCCCATGAAAATTTTATTGAGATCATTCCGCTGCAGCAGAGTTTTGGGCATCTGGAGTATGTGCTCCGCCACGACACCTGGCGGCACTTGCGCGAAACGGAGTTATCCCTCGGGGAGATCTGCCCGTCGCATCCGGAATCCTTCGAGCTGATTACCGATCTGTTACAGGGGATGATGGATGCCCATCCTGATTCCCGTTATATTCACCTCGGCTGCGACGAGGTGTACAGCTTATGTGAATGCGAACGCTGTAAAACGTTGTTCGGAGGGGTACGGGAGCGGGCGTTTATCGCTTTTTTGAACACTTTGATTGAATTTACAGCCAGCCGTGGTAAAAAAGCGATTTTCTGGCATGACATGCTGGACAAATGCCCGCCGGAAGAACTGGCAAAGCTGGATAAGCGGAGTGCGGCGATGATCTGGATATACAACGGACGTAATATCGAAGCTGAGGTTTCCTCTCTTGCGGATAAATTCAGGTCACTAGGTATCGAGGTTATGGGAGCACCGGCGGTTCGCAGCTTTGACTGGGCTGAACATCAGAATTATCCGGTACTATTGAACCGGACGGATAATCTGCTCCAATGGGCGGAGACAGCGGAGAAGCTGGACCTCGGTTGCATCGTCGCCACGAACTGGACGGGGCCGTTCAGCCTTGGCGTTCCTTATGGTATCTTCGAGACAACGTGGTATCCGATGCTGCTGCACGCCGATTTGGCCTGGAACCGCAAAGCGGACGCCTCAACATTTATCGATCGATTCATGGAGCGGTTTCATGGCATTGATCCTAGAACAGGTCATGCTCAGCTCGGGAATTATCAGCTGGAAGATTATTATGATGTTATCTGGAAGCTGCTGGACAAGGTGAAGGATCATAAGGATGAAGCAGAGCTGATTGCCATTATGCATGATTTTGAAGCGGCGACGGACCGTTCGCGGGCGATCCACAAATATGTCTACCGCTGGGAGCTCTATCCGGGAGACGATGCGGAATGGCATTCGCTGCTGAACAATTACATGAGAAATCGCCGTGGACGTGAGAACGTTTTGCCTCGCATGAAAGCGGTTTTGGAGCGTTACCAGCCATCCGATATGGCGGAGCATTTTGTGAAATCCCGGTTCTATCTTCACGATTATCTGGAGCAGACATTATACCGTGAGCTGGGGTTTGGTCAGGCTGAATAAAGGTTTTGAAAAGATCGTACGGCTACCGTGTAAGCGGGTAGCTGTGCGGTCTTTTGTTATTCTTATCTGGATAAAAATGTATATTGAAACATAGTCAGGAACAAAATCCCATTTCGCTGCGTCTAACCTTATAAAGTTCTAGCAAACTACATTGGAGGAGAATGAATATGAGAGCAACACCCATAAACAGGACGATAAGGAAGGTTACACTTACCGCATTATGTATTTTGCTTGTTTTGCTGAGTGGCAGGGTAATGGCGGAGCCGTCTCCGGCACAAAAGACAACCGCGGTATTCACAGCGGAGATGCAGAGTACCTTGGAAGGGGCGCAGAATGTGCTGCTTACGATACAGCCATTCCCGGACGAAGCAGCCGTAGGTTTCTTCAAGAATGGGCGCAGTCTGCCCAAGGGATATCTGGAGCAGACTGCCGATAAGATTCTGGAACAGCGGGGCAAGTTCACCAAGGTGGCAGAGCTAACTCGAACAGCGTTGGCTTACAGTGCTGCGGGGGGCAACATCAACAACATCGCGGGTATTGATCTTTATCCATTCCTGATGAACCATGACGGAATTGATTCGGAAGGGGCAGCAGCGGTAGCAGCCGCCTATATTACCTCGAAGAACTCCATTTCAAATTCATTGGAGCGGACAAACCGTTACCCCGATTTGCTGTTTTATCAGCTGCTTGATATGCAGCTAGCGGATGGCAGCTGGCCGCTGGCCGGACAGAAGCAAGGAGATCTGGTAGCTACTGCCTGGGTACTGACGGCACTTGCTTCGGAAGTGAGTTCAGAACAACCTGCTCAGCCGATTGAGAAGGCTTTGCAGTGGCTTAAGAGCAAGCAGCAGCTAGACGGAGGATTCGATGGTAAAACTACGACGACAGCGCAGGTGATTGTTGCTTTATCCTCGCAGGGAGTTGATGCAGCAGATTTCACCAAGGAAGGCGGAGCCTCGTTGCTGGACCATTTGCTGGCGCGGAAGCTTCCGGGTGGCGGCTTTGCGCAGACAGCAGGCGGAGGAAACGATAGTCCCGCTACTGTGCAAGCCTACCTTGCCTTGACTTCCTATAAGCTGCTGTCCAAGCAGGCTGGCATGCTGTATAGCGGACTACATCATGCTGGACTTGACCGGGCAACGATTCAGGTCGAAGGACCCGGTGGCACCCTTGCCGGGGGGCATATTGTTGGCGGAGATGCTGTGAAGGCAGCGGCAGCCTTTTTACAGGCAAAGGGTTTAGCGTATAAGTTGAATGCGGATGCAGCTAAACCTGCCTTCACAGCTATAGAAGGGATTCAGAACGGGCGATACAATGGACGCGGAGAATGGAAGATTGCTGTATTCAGCGGGGGCAGTGCATGGATGTATCCTGAGAATAGCCCGTACAGACTGACGATAGGCAATGGGGATCAGCTGCTCGTTTACTACGCGGACGGCACAGAACTGCTTGACCGGATGGAAGTGAAGTGGAAAGATAAAAACGGCCAGGAAATGGGTGGATACGCAAGCGCCAATATGCCGTTTTCCCTCCATATCACCAAGTCAAACGGTCAGCTGGGCGGTCTTCCGGCTTTCGGCGCTACAGTGACACTTCAAGGAAAAAGCGTAGTGGCTGACAGCACGGGAAAGGTGTCTTTTGCCGGGATGAAGCCCGGTGTCTATCCTGTGCAAGTCACCAAATACCGTAAAGATGCCGCTCCAGCACTTTCCAAACGGACGTTTGCGCTGCATGTCTCTTCCCCGGAATTGGCCAGCTTTACGGATGCCAATAAAGTCGCAGCTTGGGCACGTTTGGATATCGCAACAGCGCTCAGCAGCGGATATATTCAGGGCGTGAGTGCCAGCGGAAATGTGCTGGCTCCTAAGCAGAAGCTGACCCGGGCTGAATTTCTGACCCTGCTGTTGCGGCTATTGCATGAGTTCCCCGATGCCAAGGCCACTTCTAGCTTTAAGGATGTTCCGGCGGACAAATGGTACAGCGGTACCATCGCCAAGGCTGAGGAGCTGGGCATTATCAGCTCTTCAGCCGGCAAGTTCGAACCGGACCGCGGTATTACGCGGGAAGAAGCGGCGGATATGATAACCAAAGCTGCCCGGTTGTCTACGTACGGCAGCCCGGACCGTGTGAAGTTTGCCGATACTTCCAGTTTGTCAGAGGCGAGCCTCCAGGCGATTCAGGCCGTGAATGAACATGAAGTAATGACCGGCAGCGGGGGCCGTTTCGATCCTAAGCAGATTCTGGTGCGTGAGCAGGCAGCGGCAATTTTAGTCAGACTGCAGAAATTAATCCCGGAAGCCTTCTATTAATGGAATAAACGTCCAGGGATATGATAAGCTTCAGATAGAGTTATCACATCCAGTGCAGAGGAGGCAAATCTATGAGCCGCTTGATCACAGGCAACATATATTATGGATTTCAGGTCGTTAATGAGGAATTTATCCGGGAGATCGATTCCGCCGTATTCACGATGGAACATCTGAAGAGCGGCGCCAGGCTGCTTTTCGTGCAGAATCAGGATGACAACAAGGTATTCAGCGTGAGCTTCAGGACCCCTCCTGAAGATAGTACAGGGGTCTTTCATATTTTGGAGCATTCTGTATTATGTGGTTCGGAGAAATATCCGGTGAAGGAACCTTTTGTAGAATTGCTAAAGGGCTCGATGCAGACATTCCTGAACGCATTTACGTTTGGGGATAAGACGATGTATCCGGTGGCGAGCCGGAATGAGCAGGATTTCTCCAATCTGATGGAGGTCTACCTGGATAGTGTATTTCAGCCGAATATTTATAAGCAAAAGGAGATTTTTGAGCAAGAGGGCTGGCATTACGAGCTTCAGCAAACAGAAGACGAGTTGATCTATAAAGGCGTGGTTTACAACGAGATGAAGGGTTCCTATTCCTCGCCGTTTACAGTGCTGATGGACAGGATCAAAAAGTCGTTGTATCCAGACACGATTTACCGCCATTCTTCAGGTGGAGATCCGCAGGAGATTCCTGCGCTTACGTATGAGCAATTCCTTAAGGCGCACAGCAATTATTATCACCCGTCCAACAGTTATTTTTATCTGTACGGAGACGTCTCTATTGAAGAGAAGCTGCAATTTATAGACCAGGAATACCTTAGCCGTTATGAAAAAAACAGCTTTGATACCTCCATTCCCCTACAACAGCCTACCGGAATGACGGAGCTGGTAGCGGATTATCCGATTCTGGAAGCAGAAACGGCCGACGACAAAACTTATTTGAGTCTGAACTATGTAATTGGAACCTCTACGGATCGGGAACTGAATCTGGCTTTTGATATTTTGAAAAGCATGCTGATGGACAGCAATGCAGCTCCGCTTAAGCAAGCCCTGCTGGAAAGCGGTCTGGGTAAAGATGCCTTTGCTTTTTATTCCGACAGTATGGTTCAGCCGCTGCTTGGCATTACCCTGACACATTCGAACGCCTCCGCCAAAGATGCCTTCGTGGAGCTGGTGAAGACCACATTAAGCAGCTTGGTTAAGAACGGGCTGGATGAGAAGCTGGTGCTGGCGGCGGTCAACAGCAAGGAATTTGAACTGCGGGAAGCGGACTTTAGCCGATATCCAAAGGGACTTACTTACAATATCGAAGTGATGAAGTCCTGGCTCTATGACGGTCAGCCGTCTACTCATATGCTTTATGAAGAGGTATTCACTACCATTCGGGAAAAAATAACGGATCGTTATTTTGAGAATCTGATTGAGGTCTACTTACTGAATAGTGATCATTGCAGTCTGGTGGTGCTGAACCCGTCCAAGACGATTGCAGCCGACAAGGAAGCGAGCACCCAGCGTCAATTAAGTGAATACAAATCATCACAGCAACCAGACCAGCTGGAGCAGCTTGTGCAGAGTACACAGCATCTTCTGGCGCGGCAAGGCCGTGCAGATGCTGCCGAGGATTTGCAGAAGCTGCCAAGTTTATCTCTACAGGACATTAACCGCAGTGCTGAACCTCAGGTGCCATCCCATGAATATAACCTTGAGGGTCTAAAGCTGATCCATCATGACGTATCTACTCAAAAGATTGCGTATTGCAAGTTTTATTGGGATACGAGTGTTGTGGCTCCTGAGCAAATTCCTTATCTTGTGCTGCTGGCAGAGGTATTGGGCCAAATGGAGACAGCTTCTTACAGCATTGAAGAGCTCACTAGTGAAATTGGGATCAAAACCGGAGGCATTCATTTCAAAAATGAGATCTTTGGCGCTGCAAAAGATACTGGAGCCAGTTATCAGCCTAAATTCACTGCGCAGGTTAAGGTGATGGCGGGGCATATTGGCGAATCGCTGGATCTGCTGCGCGAGCTGCTCTATACCAGCGCGCTTGATAATCTGACGAAGCTGCAGGAAATCGTGCGCCGGGAAGCTTCGCAGATGGAATCAGTTCTGAATCAAAAAGGCAATGAAATTGCGGCCAGCCGCCTGATGTCTTATTTTTCGGACATGGGAGCGTATCAGGAACAACAGGGTGGTGTGGCCTATTACCGCTTTATCCGTGAGCTTGCCGAGAAGATCGATCAGCAGGGAGCTGAGGTGGCAGACACGCTGAAGGATATCTGTGCGGTTTTATTCAATAAACAGAATTTAATCATCAGCGTGACGGGTACCCCTGATTTGTATGAAGAATTTGCCGCTAATGTAGCGAAGCTGGATATTCAGGATCGGCCAGTGGTGAATAAACCTAAGATTACGGCGCAGGGGCATGCGGATAATGAAGGTTTTATGTCTTCCAGCCAGGTGCAATATGTGGTTAAAGGCTACGACTTCAACAAGCTGGGATTTACGTATTCCGGCAAAATGCAGGTGCTCAAAAAAATCATGAGCCTCACCTATCTGTGGAATGCCGTGCGCGTGAAGGGCGGAGCTTATGGCGGAAGCCTGATGCTGCGCAGAGATGGGATATTGATGTTCACTTCCTACCGTGATCCCAATTTGCAGGAGACGCTGGAGGTTTATGATCAGGCGTACCGATTCACCGAAGGATATGAAGCGGATGCCGACGAGATGACCAAAGCAGTTATCGGCACCCTATCCATGCTGGACCAGCCGCTGAGCCCAAGCGCTCAGGGACGGCGGGCGGACCGGCATTATTTTGAGCAGGTAACCGGGGCCGAGCTGCAGCAGGAACGGGATGAAATCTTGTCGACCACACCGGAAGACATCAGACAGTATGCCGATTTGCTTAAGGCTGTGACGGAACAAAATTATTTCACAGTTGTCGGCAATGCCTCCAAGTTGGAATCGAAAAAAGTCTTATTCGGAAACCTAGAAGAACTAGTAATGTAATTTTCTCTATAAACGCCTCTTCAGTACCTGTCTGCCGACAAGTGCTGGAGAGGAGTTTTTTTGTATTTAGTTAGAACCTTGACAGTTAGAGCTCTAACTATTATGATAATGATGTTACTTAGAGTTCTAACTAATCCGCAAGAGGAGGAAATAACAATGAACAAACCCGTTGTAGACACACCATTTTCTAATTTAATACGAGAGATTGGGATAAAAATAAAAGGTACAGCTGACACCAGGTTAAATGAGTTAGGTCTGAACTCACAACAAGGCCGCATGATCGGCTATATTTTTGAGAATCAAGCAGAAGGGGTTATTCAGAAGGATTTAGCGGAGGTCTTTAACAGGAAGGGGGCGAGCATCACCAGTATGCTTCAGGGGTTGGAGAAGAAAGGGTATATCCAGCGTGTCACTCCTGAAAATGATGAACGTCAAAAGAGTATTTTTGTATTGGAAAAAGGTGCTCTTTTAGTGGAAGAGTTCAATGAGATTTTCTCTGAGGTAGAAGCAAGCATTACTAAGACGCTTAGTCCGGAAGAAACTGCAACCCTAAAGTCTTTACTTCAAAAAGTTAGTTCAAGTTTATAAACGTTCGGAGGTTCACTTATGACAAATGAGTTCTCAAATCAATATTATTTAGAGTCGGCGCCCATGAAAAAAGCGATCGCTCATTTATCGATTCCCATGATGATTGGGATGTCTGTGGGTACTATTTATAATGTAATCAATGCTTACTTCATCGGCTTATTGCACAATACAAGTATGCTGACCGCAATCACGCTGGGCCTGCCTATTTTTACCTTTTTAATGGCTTTTGGAAATGTATTGGGGGTAGGCGGAGGAACATTTGTAACCCGCTTGGCGGGGCAAAAAGAGACGGAAAAAGGGAAAAAGGTTGCCGGATATACTTTTTACGGGAGTATTGTAGTGGGGCTTCTTATCGCGCTCATCGCTTGGTTAGCTATTAATCCGATCACGCGAATGCTTGGTGCAGATGCTGCTACCTTAGACTTTACGAAGTCTTACGCGCTCACTCTTTTTGCAGGCGGATTTGCTGTTGTGCTTAATTTTGCATTGGAACAACTGGTCCGTTCGGAAGGGGCCTCGAAGGAATCAATGTATGGTATTTTTATCAGTACGGCTTTAAGTTTGATTTTTGATCCTATATTTATTCTCGTGCTGAATTGGCATGTTGCCGGGGCTGCTTTGGCTATGGTTTTAGCAAATTTGGGCTCTGCTATTTATTATATTTACTTTTTGGAAACGAAAAGTGAGCATTTAAGAGGATTTTTGAAGCATTTTAAGATATCTGTACGAGATCAGCTTGAGGTTTATAAAATAGGTACAGCCGAGCTATTGCAAGCCAGTTTTTTAATTGTCAGCACGCTTTTGTTAAATAACTATTCCATTCAATATGGGGAGAGTGTGGTCGCCGGATTTGGTGTGGCTTTAAGAATTGTGCAGATTCCAGAATTTTTATCGATGGGTTTATTTTTGGGATTGATTCCGCTATTTGCTTTTAACTTTGCTAGTAAAAATACGGAGAGACTTAAATCCAGCATCAAATACGCTTTTGCATATATAGGCGGCATTGCAGTTGTTTTTGTGAGTCTAGTATATGTGTTTAGAGGAACGATTCTTCATTGGTTCTCAGGCGATCCTTCTGTGTTAAGCATGGGAACTTATATTTTGGCAGCTATGCTGATCTCCGCTTTATTTAATGGATTTACAGGATTATTTATGAGCATTTTTCAAGCAACGGGGCAAGGCACACCCACTACTATTATGGCAATAAGCCAAGGTGTATTATTTATACCGATGATTATCGTATTGCATTCTATTTTTGGCCTGCACGGTGTGATTTGGTCGATGACTGTGACTGAGGTAATAACGAGTGTGATGGGTGTGGTTTTGTTTATGATTTTTCGGAAAAAACTGAATAGTGCGGGCGGGGATGGAAAAGGCGCTGTAGAGGTTACGCCGGGATAACGCGATTGCTTTATGTAAAACTCAATATGGATTTTGTTTGCTGCGGGAGCTTAGCTCGCGCTTTTTTTTTGCGTTGTGCAAAAGGAATATAAAACTGCTGGATCGGTAAAATTCGTTCCAAAATGAACAATTCTAGTTCTTATGATGACTGCTTACTTTTTCTACAATTATGGATAAGTAAAGGAGGAGAACTATGATACGCAAAAAAAGGTTTCATCTTAACATGGACACACGCGAAGCGATGGCGGGGTATCTATTCGTTGCACCGCTTATGCTTGGGCTGATCATCTTGACGTTGATCCCGGTGCTGGGCTCACTGCTGTTAAGCTTCACGGACTGGAACTTTGTGGCTGGGTTAGGGGGGATTAAGTTCGCGGGCGTGGATAATTTCATCAGGCTGTTTCATGATGATGCTTTTATGAAAAGCTTGCTGAACAATTTGCTCTTTATTATCACAGTACCGGTTACGATCATCGTTGCCCTGCTGCTGGCTATCCTGATTGATAAACAGGTTTTTCTGAAGGATTTGTTTAAAGTGATTTATTTCCTTCCTTATATCTCCAGTGTAGTAGCCATCGCTATGGTTTGGCAGGTTATGTTTCACCCTTCGCTGGGACCCGTCAATCAATTCCTGATGTCACTGGGGTGGAACAACCCACCCAAATGGTTAGCTGATATCCATTATGCTCTGCCGTCGCTGATGTTGATTCAAGTCTGGATTCAGCTCGGTTACAACATTATTATTTTTATTGCAGGTTTACAGAGTATTCCAAAGGATCTTTATGAAGCAGCTGATATTGATGGTGCCAACGTCTGGCGCAAATTCCGCAACATCACGGTTCCCTGCATTTCGCCAACTACCTTTTTCCTGCTGGTAACAGGGGTTATCGGCTCATTTAAAATCTTTGATCTGATACAAGTATTGACCCAGGGTGGACCGGCTAACTCCACGACCGTTATCGTCTACGAGTTATATGATACAGCCTTCAATCAGCTGAAGACAGGTTACGCCTCTAGCATGGCACTCGTTCTGTTCCTTATTTGCCTGATCATTACAGCCTTGCAGATGTTGGCGCAAAAAAAATGGGTCAACTATTAAAGGCGGAAAGGAGAAATTACAGTGAAAAAAGAGCTTCTATCCAGAACCTTCTGGACCATCGCCATGGGACTGCTAGGTATCGCATTTCTTTTACCGTTCCTATGGATGTTATCCACTTCCTTTAAGCTGGAGAAAGATGTGTTTAACTTTCCGATTCAATGGTTGCCACAGCAGTGGAACCTCATTGAAAATTATAAACAGGTATGGTCGGGTGACTTCGCTCGCTATTATGGAAATTCCATTTATATTACGCTGGCTACGACTATAATTAATGTGCTGATATGCGCACTTGCTGCTTATGGGTTCTCCAAGCTGCGTTTTCCGGGCAGGGATGCGATGTTTATAGTTGTATTGGCACTTTATATGGTTCCTCCGCAGGCTTCGTTGGTTCCACAGTTTCTACTGTTTAACTGGCTGAATTTAATTGACACACATTTGGGATTGATCCTGATTAACAGCTTTAGTATTATTGGAGCGTTTATGCTCAAGCAATTTTTTATGGGGGTAAACAACGAGTATCTTGAATCGGCGCGGATGGATGGAGCAGGGCATTTTCGCTCTTTTCTACAGATTGCCTTTCCGCTGATCCGTCCCGCTGTAGCTACTTATGCTATTTTGCGCTTTATTTGGACCTGGAACGACTATCAATATCCACTCATTTTTTTGAAATCTAAAGAGTTGTTTACGATTCAGCTGGGGATCCGGTTGTTCGGGGATCAATACGGGGATGTCTATTCACTCATGATGGCTGGTGCGGTATCTGCAATTCTGCCGTTGCTCATCATTTTTGCACTCGGACAGAAGCAGGTTATTGAGGGAATTGCCCTCGGAGGTGTGAAAGGATAATAAAAGTCAAAATAGTTTCTCTTCGGTAGAATATGAGAACTTTCCTCGTCAATCCTGCATGTTAGGATGTTCTTGTAAGCAGTTACATAGTCACTGGTTATTAAGCGAGTGATGCCCAACACATTTATAGGAGGGTCTAAATGAAAAAGAAATTATTATCTGCATTCATCATCACATCGATGGCGTTATCATTGGCCGCTTGCGGCGGAAATGCGAAAACCAATAATGCAGGAGCGACTAATGCACCCGATGCTGGTGGAAATTCAAAGCCTGCAGCAGAGAAGGTTACCCTGAAGCTGAGCACCTGGCAGACAGAAGCCAAAGCGAAATGGAGCACGATTATCACGGAGTTTGAGAAGACGCATCCCGATATTCATGTGGAAGTAGATTTGCTGAATGAAAAAGGTGATTCGGTTGCCTCTATGCAGAAGCTGGATTTGATGGCGGCTGCGAGCGATCCGCTGGATATTGTCGAACTGCCTTATACCAACTATTCACAGCGTGCAGATATCGGGTTATTGGAACCGATGGATGACTATATTCAGAAGGAAGGTTATAAGCTCGCAGATGAATATCTGGTGGACACTACGGTCAATGGCAAAATCTATGCGTTACCGTCTTCCATGCAGCGCTGGTTCGTGCTCCTTAACAAAGAAATGTTAGATGAAGCAGGCCTTCCGGTTCCGACAGATTGGACATGGGCGGATTTCGAAGAGTATGCCAAGAAATTGACCAAGGGCGAGGGCGCAACGAAACGTTTTGGCGCGTATCTGCATAATTGGCCGGATTATTTCCAGCTCCAACTGATGAGCAAGTCTACGGATAATACTTTTCTAAAAGCTGATGGAACCTCCAATGCACTTGACCCGCAATTTAAGGCTAATCTGCAGATGATGAAGAAAATGATGTACGAAGATAAGAGTGCCACTCCTTATGAGGATATTATTTCGCAAAAACTAGCTTACCGGAATCAGTATTTTAACGGTTTAGCAGCGATGCTTCCGATGGGCGACTGGATGGTTGCGGAATCGGGTGGAACGGATGCCATTCCGGCAACCTTTGTTACCGCGTTTGCGCCGATTCCCCGACTTGAGAGTGAGAGCAAACACTACTCACCCGTACAGCCGACCTACATGGGAATAGCCGCTAAATCCAAGCATAAGGAGGCTGCCTATACCTTTGTGCGCTGGTATACCTCAGAAGGACTTGAAATCGGTGGACGCGTTTTCTCTGGCTGGGCCAAATCGGATACGAACAAATTAGTGGATACAATTGTGAGTGGTTCTAAGGATGCCTCTAAGATTGATGTCGATTCTCTGAAATATACGATGGAGAACTCGACACCTGGTGCAACGCAAGTTCCGGCTAAATATGCGGATGAAGCTAAGAACAACGTTATTCCAGAAGCGGAGATGTATCTCCTAGGCCAACAGGATCTGGATGTCACAGTTGCCAATATCGATAAAAAAATAACGGAAGTTGTTCAGAACAATAGCGGAAAGTAAGCGGAGGCTGATTGTACGCTTTTCAAAGGGGGCTTATAATGTGGGGGCAGGAAAGCATTTCTGCCTCCTGCTCCAAATTCAAACAGATGTGGGGCCTGTAATCCGTGTTTAGAAAGCATCAATCCCTCCGTAAGAAACTTGTCTGGTCATCGCTGATCTGCGTCCTGATCCCGCTGATCTGCATTTACATGGTTACTGATTATTTGACCCGGGATCTCATTCTGGAGAAAGCGGTTGGTAGCGCAAGAGAATCTTTAAATGCAGCCAGCGCCAATATGAATGCCATATTTGAACAGACACTGGAACAGTCCAACTTTGTGCTCCAGAACAGCGAGATCAGGCAGATGATGTCTGCCGATTCAGAGTCGCTCCGTGCACCAAAGCAGATCATTCAGTATAACCGTATGTCGCGGATGCTGGATGATATGTTTGTTTTAACAGAATATTTGAAGGTGACGTTAATCGGAAAAAATGGTCTTATTTATACCAGCTATCCTTACAGTGACTTTAACCCGAAAAATTTCTACAACAAGAATTGGACATCGTTGCTGAAACAAATTCAACCCATCTCGACTTATTGGAGAGCGGAGCACGATACGTACTACAATTATTCTGATAAAGGCTCAGCTGATTGGGTAACCATTGCAAGGCCGATTCAATCGACCTCTAGCAGTACCATCGGATATTTAATTATTAATATCAATGAGCGCAAGCTCCGTCCTTATCTAAATAACGATAATGATAAAGAGATGATGCTTTTGGATGACAAGGGAACTGTAGTTTCCCATGCTGATAAGGCCCGAATCGGAGAGACGATGACGTGGTTGAAAAAGGATGGCGAGCTTGACACTGTGGAAATCGACGGAGAAAAGTTTTTATATGTTGATCAGGAGCTGAGCAGCAACAAATGGCGGATGGTCAGCATTATCCCGCTGAAGGCAGCCTTGTCAAAAAATAAGCAGATTTTATTTATCAGCCTGGCGGTGCAGATTCTTTTCTTTACCTTGTTTTCCGTTCTCTTAACCGTTCTAATCTCAAAGCTGACTCAGCCTATCGTAAAATTAAGCGCTTTTGTAAAGCGAATAGGTCGTGGTCAGTTAGATGAACGTTCGTTCATTCGAGGGAATAATGAGGCAGCACAGCTCGCCCGCACCATTGACCAGATGCTGGATCGGATCGAGTCTATGATTGAACAAATCACTTATGAACAGACGGGAAAAAGAAAAGCCGAACTAGAGATGCTACAAGCGCAGATCAATCCACATTTTATGTTTAATCTGCTGAATTCGATTCGCTTAAATATTCTGATGCAAGGCGATCGGGAGAATGCTGAGTTGATTGGTTCGCTGTCGTCTTTGCTCCGTATGACCTTTAACAGGGACAATGAGTTTATCCCGCTTTGTGAGGAGACAGATACGATATCGCATTATGTCACTTTAATGAATTTCCGCCATGCCAATCAGGTCAGGCTGGAAATGAATTTAGCGGACGGGAGCGCTGAAGCACTGGTGCCTCGATTTATGATTCAGCCCATGATCGAGAATGCCATCATCCATGGCTTCGAGCAGTTTGGTGGCGAGATTTTTATTGAAGCTCGTATTGTTGCAACTACGGGAAGCTTGGTTATCACCATTAAGGATAATGGGATCGGGATGTCACCGGAAAATTTAACAAGACTTCGTGAAACCGCATACAGCAGCGAACAAATTACAGAGGAGGACAGAAAAGGGTTCTCCGGCATAGGTTTACGCAATGTGGCCCAACGCCTCAGTATGATTTATGGCGCTTCTTTTAAGCTGAATATTCAAAGTGAACCTGATGTGGGCACGGAGATTTGTCTGGAGTTTCCTCTGAATTACGGAAAGGTGGGTGTGGAGAATGCTGACGGCAATATTGGTGGATGATGACTATCCGGTTATCCGTTATTTGTCGCAGGCCGTACCTTGGAGCGAGCTCGGTATTGAACTCACCGGATGTTATTATAGCGGTCTCGAGGCTTGGGAAAAAGCACAGCAGAGTCCACCAGATCTCATTATTACCGATATTGGCATGCCCAAGATGAACGGGCTGGAGATGCTGGAGCTATTCAGAGCTGTGCAGCCCGGAATCCGTGCGATTATTCTCTCCTGCCACAACGAATTCAAATACGCCCAGCAAGCGCTGAAATTAAACGTAGGAGAATATATTTTAAAGGAATCACTGGATATTGAGCAGTTACAGCAAGCGATTAGAACCCTTGTGGCGGAAGTGGGACTGAATAGGCAGCAGCATACGGAGATGCTGGTTTATAAGCAAAAGCAGTCTCAAAATCGCGCCGCGCTGAAGGAAAAGTTTCTAAAAGATACCTTGTATCAATCCTGGGACAAGGGGACTTGGATCGAGCAGGCCCGCTCAAACGGAATTATGATCCATGCCAAAAACTATATCCCGCTGGTTATTGTAATTGACCGTCCAGAGGAAGCTTCAAGGGTGCGCCGGATGAGTGAATATACGATTTCTTTTGCGGTTGAGAATATTATGCAGGAAGTGCTTGAGGCTGATCACAGTCTGTTTATTTCGAGATACAGCCATAAGGAGATTGTCATTCTCTTTTGTAGCGACCAGCCTTCCAAAGATCACCAGGCAATCTATCACTCCATTCAAAATGCAGCCTCTGCGGTTCAGAAATATCTTAAACTCTCTGTCTCTTGCTTATTTGGCGCTGAGGCGCGCAGTCCTGAGGAAATTCGCGGAACATTGCAGCGGATGCTGAGGGAGAAAATACAGCGCTTTTATCTCCCTGCGGCGGGAATCCACCGTTTTGAAGAAGTCTGCTTTTCCGGAGAAGATATTTATGCTGAATATGGAACCTTATACGCTGTTATCAATGATGATATTGCCTTGAACAGGAACACGGAGCTTCGCGTTCATGTAAAGGAATGGAGAGAATGGGTGGCCTCGCAAAAATTCCATCCGAATGAAGTCAAGGAATGTGTGCTTCGCTTGCTGATGGACTTGCAGATGAAGACGAAACAGCTTCTGCAATCTCCATTGCCTATAACCGAAGAAAAGCTATTTAGCGTGGTTGGTGACATTGAAACTCTGGAGCATTTGGAACAATGGCTGGTGCAGTACTTAGAGGAATTAGCGCGGAAAATAAGTATGTTCTCCATCAAGTCTAAACGGAGTGAGGTCATCAAAGCCCAGCAGTTCGTGATTAGTCATGTGACAGAGAAAATAACACTGGAGGACATGGCAGGCCGCCTTAACTTAAATGCCAGTTATTTCAGCCGCTTATTCAAACGGGAAACAAACCAGAACTTCATTGAATATGTAAATATGCTAAAGCTTCAGAAGGCAAAGGAGCTGCTTAACCAATCTGAAAAGACAGTGGAAGAGATCTCCGAGTATCTGGGATATGCCAACAAAAGTTATTTCATCAAGCTGTTTAAACGGGAAATGGGCATGAGGCCTAGTGAATATGCGGCTTGGCATTAAGTGTGGACAGGAGGAAACATTGCTGTGGAAATAAAGGGCACTAGAAATGAATTACAGATGTTCCTAAATGAACTATATACTCCACTGGAGAGCAGATTTACCTCTGGTTGTGCAGGAATTAATATGGGCGCTACAGGATCGATTTACAATGAGGCTACGGCGCTTATGGAAGCTTTCGCCCGTCCTCTATGGGGCCTTGTTCCCCATGCCAGCGGTGGAGGGGAAAGTGCACTTTGGCCGATGTTTCTGGAAGGGATCATCAACGGAACAGACCCGGAGCATGAAGAATATTGGGGGCGATTTACTACCAAAGATCAGCGTATGGTAGAGCAGGCCGTGTTGGGATTGGGGCTTGCTCTTGCACCACATAAAATGTGGGAGCCGCTGAGCGACACGCAGAAAATGAATGTATATAACTGGCTGAATCAGATTAATCATGTGGATCGTTCCAATCCGAATAACTGGCTGATGTTCACGGTTCTTGTGAATGTGGGCTTCAAGAAAGTCGGATTACCTTATGATCAGAGCATAATGGATGATTATCTAGCGCAGATCGATAATTACTATCTTGGTGACGGTTGGTATTCCGATGGATTGACCGATCAGAGGGATTATTATATTGCTTTTGCTATGCATTATTATACGCTGATATACGCTAAGCTGATGGCGGATGATGATCCTCAGAGAGCTGCTGTTTATCGGGAAAGATCCGCACGATTTGCCGAGGATTTCATTTATTGGTTCGCTGAGGACGGAAGTGCACTTCCTTTTGGTCGTAGCCTGACCTATCGTTTTGCACAGGTTTCTTTCTGGAGTGCGCTGGTGTATGCAGAAGTGGTTCCTTTTTCATATGGCGTTCTTAAAGGAATCATTATGCGTCATTTTCGTTGGTGGTTTGAACAACCTATTATGGGATTAGACGGACTGCTTAGCATCGGATATGCTTATCCGAATCTAGTCATGACAGAGAGCTACAACGCCCCCGGATCTCCGTATTGGGCCTTTAAAGCTATGCTTATTCTTGCCTTGCCAGATGATCATCCTTTTTGGCAGGCGGAGGAAGAGCCGCTGCCTATTTTGAAAGAGGTACGGGCTCTCCAAGAGGCGCGTATGCTAGTGAGTCGCCCGGAAGCAAATCGGCATGTTATTGCCTATACCTCTGGCCAGATGGCTAACTTTGATATGGCCCATAGCGCAGCCAAATATTCTAAATTTGCATATTCCACTCTGTTTGGCTTTAGTGTCCCGAAAGCGGGTTACGGGTTGGTTCAAGGCGCTTACGATTCTACACTCGCACTATGCGAATGTGATGAACACTATCGGGTACGCAGATTCTGCGAGACCTGGGAAATCGGAGACAGCTATGTATATTCCCGCTGGCATCCCTGGAGTGATGTACACGTGGAGACATGGATTATTCCGGCAGGTCTATGGCATGTTCGTGTTCACAGCATTCATACTGCCCGGCGGCTGGATGTAGCGGAGGGTGGATTTGCCATTGGCCAGTCAGCTGGCTTCTCGCACAGTGAACGGGAAACCATTAAGGTATCAAACACTGCTGTTTCGGTGCAGCTGCCCTGGGGAATCAGTGCCATACATAGGCTAAGCGGCTTTGATCGGGGAGAGTGCGTACATCCCGAGCCGAATACCAATCTGCTGAAGCCGCGGACACTTCTTCCGAGCTTGTGCTCCAGACTGGAACCGGGAGATCAAGTATTGATATCTGCTGTCTTCGGAGCGACGAATACTCCGGAGAACCAGGCAAGTCTTTCTTCACCACCGCTTATTCAATGGCACTCGGACGGAAGGGTTGCTGTATACGAACCTAGTAACGATACACTTTTGCATACTGTTGATTTAAGGGAAGGGAGAAACAAAGATGTGGAATAAGGCTATTGAGGATGCGATTCACAAAGTTGGGAGCAATATTGCTAACCATCCGGGCAAACTGCCTCATATCGCTGAGGGGCAACAGTACGAATGGGGAGACAACGACGACTGGATAGAGGGTTTCTATGTTGGGATGATGTGGCTTGCTTATGAATATAGTAAGGATTCATGCTATAAGGAGGCGGCAGCCTCTTGGTTAGGGGACTTCAAGCATCGTCTGGATCAGCACATTGCCCTGGACCATCATGATATTGGTTTCTTGTATACACTGACTGCAGTAGCGGAGTGGAAAATAACGGGCAGCGAAGCGGCGCGAGCTGTCGGCCTGCAAGCTGCGGACACGCTGTGCAAGCGCTGGCGTGAACCAGCAGGGATTCTTCAGGCCTGGGGACTGGAGAGTGACCCGGAGAATGCGGGACGTATTATTATTGACTGCTTGATGAATTTACCTCTATTGTTCTGGGCAGCGGAGGAAACAGGAGATAAGCGCTATTATGAAATAGCGCTCGAACATGCGTTTAAGAGCCGGAAATTTCTTGTGCGTGGGGATGCCTCCTCTTACCATACTTTTTATTTTGATCCGGCTACCGGAAATGCAATTCGTGGAGGAACACATCAAGGTTATGAGGACGGATCGACCTGGACACGGGGTCAAGCTTGGGGAATATACGGTTTTGCTCTGGCGTATCGCTATACGCAGAATGAGGATTTTCTTAAGACCTCTAAGAGCCTAGCGGATTATTTTATCAGCCATCTACCGGAGGACAGTGTGGCTTATTGGGATTTCGATGTGCCAGTGGGAGCGGATACCCCTCGCGACAGCTCGGCTTCGGCGATTGCTGCGGCCGGTCTTTTGGAACTGCTCGATCACCTAGGCGTAGATGATCCGGACCGGGCCATTTATGAAGTTGCTTTACACCGTAGCATGAAATCCCTAGTGGAACATTATGCGACATCTGGAAATCCGGAAGCAGAGGGACTTTTAGAGCATGGTTCTTATCATGTGAGAGGTGGACGTGTGCCTGATGGTCATATGATTTGGGGAGATTATTATTATTTGGAAGCGTTGATCCGCTTGCAGACTGGCATCCGAGGCTATTGGTAGTGGGATGTTAGAATGTGGAAAGGTTTAGCCTATAGAAAAAGGAAACTGCTAAGACTAATCTCTTAGCGGTTTTCTTTTTTTTGTGGACTACTATACAAGAAATTTAAAACGTAGTTATTTACTTGGAATAGTATGAATAAAATCATATCACCACACGTAAGGTTTAATGTAAGATTTTGATAATTATTAGAAATTAAGAAAAGGGGATCGGGTTACTCAGATATGAATTTAGACTGGAAGTTTATCTATGAGAGTTTGCCGCTTTATAGTGAGGCGATGTGGCTGACAGTGAAGCTAGCGTTGTTAGCTATTGTCTTCTCACTCCTTATTGGCTTACTGTTCAGTATCGTCTTGTACTATAAAGTCAAAATCGTTAGTGATGTTATTAAGATCTACATTGAGCTTTCACGGAACACCCCTTTACTTGTGCAGCTCTTTTTTCTTTACTATGGCTTACCTAAGATCGGAATTCACTTTAGTGAGATGACCTGTGCGATTGTAGGCATGACATTTTTGGGCGGGAGCTATATGACGGAGGCTTTTCGTGGTGGGTTCGAGGCAGTTAGCCAATCGCAGATTGAATCAGGTCAGAGCATTGGACTGTCTAAGCTGCAGCTGATCAGATATGTTATTTTTCCCCAAGCCTTTGCGATAAGTATTCCTTCTTTAGGGGCAAATGCGATCTTTCTTCTGAAGGAGACCTCTATTGTAGGTGCCATTGCTTTAATGGATTTGATGAATGTGGCAAAAGACTTGATCGGCATGCATTACAAAACAGCGGAGTCTCTGCTCCTTCTGGTACTCGCCTATTTTGTGTTAGTCCTGCCCTTATCGCTTTTATTGACTTGGGTGGAAAGGAAGGTGAGATATGCAGAATTCGGGGATTGAGGTGCTTTTTGAAGGTTCTAATTTCGAACGATTATTAGGGGGCTTACTTGTAACGATTGAAATTTCATTCCTCTCTATTGGAATCGGTACGTTATTAGGTATCCTTATGGGATTGCTCCGGACGCTGGGATCGAGGCCTTTAAGGTTTATATTACGTCTTTATTTGGAGACCTTTAGAATTATTCCGATTCTAGTGTGGCTGTATGTAGTACATTTCAGTTTCTCTCCATTACTTCATATCGATATCAGCGGGGAGGCTACCTCTATATTGGTGTTCAGCTTATGGGGAGCTGCGGAGATTGGGGATCTTGTTCGTGGAGCTTTGCAATCTATGCCAAAACATCAGGTGGAATCTGCCAGGGCGCTAGGTCTGAGCAGCAGTCAACTTTATCGGCATATTTTGATTCCGCAGGCTGTACGCAGAATGCTGCCGGGAATGATTAATCTTGCCACACGAATGATCAAGACAACATCACTGGTGGTGCTGATTGGAGTGATTGAGGTGGTAAAGATCGGGCAGCAGATTATTGAACTCGGCGTGATAAAAGCGCCCACCGCTTCCTTCTGGGTATACGGCTTTATCTTTATATTATATTTTTCTGTATGTTTTCCGTTATCCAGACTTTCGAAAAAAGTTGAAAGCAGATGGCAAAATTAAGGCTTAGGAAGGAACGGTTGTAATGGCAGATTCCGGAGAACTCCTGCTGGAGGTTACACAATTACACAAATATTTTGGAGAGCGAAAGGTTCTGGACGGCATTGAATTGCAGGTGGCAAAAGGAGAAGTAATCGTTATTCTCGGTCCCTCTGGCTGTGGAAAAAGTACGTTCCTGCGTTGTCTTAACGGTTTGGAGCCGGTTCAGGAAGGGGCGATACAATATCGTGGGCAGAACCTTGCGGGGGCTGCTGTAGATTGGCGTGAAGTTAGGCAGCATATCGGAATGGTCTTTCAAAATTATGAGTTATTCCCGCATATGACGGTTATGGATAACATTCTTTTAGGTCCTCTGAAAGTACAAAAGAGAGAGCTCAAAGAAGCAACGCAGCAAGCGGAACAGCTCTTAGAGCGGGTTGGGCTGCTTGAGCGTAAACTTGACTATCCACGGCAGCTTTCCGGTGGACAAAAGCAGAGAATAGCTATAGTAAGAGCTTTATGTATGAATCCGGAGATTATGTTATTTGATGAAGTGACGGCATCCTTGGATCCGGAAATGGTTCGGGAAGTGCTTGATGTGATCTTAGGGCTTGCTCAGCAAGGAATGACGATGATCATCGTGACTCATGAAATGGGGTTTGCCAGATCGGTTGGGGATCGGATCGTGTTTATGGATCAAGGCAAGATATGTGAGATCGCTGCCCCGCAACAATTTTTTACCCACCCTGCGACAGAACGTGCCCAGCATTTTCTGGATATATTTCAGTACGAAAAATTATAGAAATAGGAGAGGAAGAGAAATGAAGAAAAGTTTGAAATGGCTAACGATGCTGGTAGGTGTAAGTATATTATTGATGGGATTGGCTGCGTGCGGCAATAGTTCGGATAACAATGGAAACTCAGCATCTTCTAAATTCACTTCTATTGAACAGCTAAAGAAGAAAGGGAAGATTAAGATCGGCGTATTTGCAGACAAACCACCTTTTGGTTATGTGGACGCTGAGGGTAAAAACCAAGGGTTTGATGTGTATATTGCCAAACGCTTTGCCAAGGATCTGCTGGGGGATGAATCGAAGGTTGAATTTGTGTTAGTTGATGCTGCCAGCCGCGTGGCTTATCTTGAATCGGGTAAGGTTGATATCATTATGGCTAACTTTACGGTCACCGAGGAAAGAAAAGAAAAAGTGGATTTTGCTAATCCGTACATGAAATTATCCTTTGGGATCGTATCCCCAGACAGTGCTCCAATCACTTCCATTGATCAATTAAAAGGGAACAAGCAAAAGCTCATTGTAGCTAAAGGTACGACAGCGGAAACCTATTTTACCAAAGAATATCCGGATATTGAATTGCTCAAATTTGATCAGTACACCGAGATTTTTGCAGCGCTTAAAGATGGTCGGGGGGCGGCAATTGCTAACGATAATACAGAACTCATTGCCTGGGCTAAATCGAATCCTGGATTTACGGTCAGCATTCCTGCTTTCGGGGGTCAGGATACAATTGCTCCAGCAGTGGCAAAGGGGAATAAGGAATTATTGGACTGGATTAATACAGAACTTGATACCCTTGGTAAAGAACAATTTATCCATCAAGCCTATAAAGAAACCTTAAATGAAATTTACGGTGAAGGATATACCGATGAGCTTGTTGTTGAAGGCGGGAAAATCCAGTAACAGATTAGGAATAACATTGCGGGGGCATCTGAGAAGATGCCTTTTCTGCTGATAGACTATTGCAATTTCTATAATGCCGAGTATAATACTGGGTATACAAAGAATAAGGAGTCGGTGAAAATGTCTGTCGATGATTATCTGGATCTTCTAAACTACGCCAAAGCAATTAACGATGGACAGTGGCAAGCTGACATCATAGACCGTTTGAATAAGCTGAGTAAGGCTTCTCATGCTGAGACAACAGAACAAAGTGTGAACGAGCTGTGGATTCAATTCGACGATATAAATGCAATATTAATGGATTTATTTAATAAGCTGAGAGAAAGTGTGGATCCAGTAGAGCAGTATCGGTGGAAAGAGAAAATCTGGGAGTTAAAGCAGGAACGGATTAATCTATCGAAGAAGATTCAGAGTAGATATATCAGGATATAATTTAAGCCCACATTGTGATAAAAAAGAAAATAAAAAAAGGCATGCAGTTAGTCTGCTCTGCCAAACTTACGATGGTCTATAGGCTACTTAGACATTTGCATTCCTTCGCGCATCATTGTCATACACATAGTCATCATTTCATCGCAGTCCTGCATTTTTTTCATCATCATATCCATGTTCATATCCATCATGCCCATTTCAGACATTTTTTCCATGCCCATCTTCATACAGTTCATCTTAGACATCATATCATCCATACACATGTTCATCATCATTTCCATACACATCTTGTCCATTTTTAATTCCTCCCTTCTTTTAAATTACCTTTCTTCCATAAAATACTATACAATTTCGGAACAATCAACGCTAGATTTGATATTTTACTAACTTATTTTTCTTATTTGTCGTAATTATGTATATCCTTACCATGTGGATGTTATTAATCAGAATACTTAATTGCGGATCGGTGACTATTGGCTAGATTGCCTCAGGTCAGCGTTTTTTTTGCGTTCTACAGAGTGAGGAATTAACGAGCTGGATCATCACTCTGGGATAAACGAGAAGACACTGCCATAGGTCCCTGTAAATACGGGCTGACCGAATTTTTGTGTCCATTCCTTGAGTAGCTTATATGAGACCTTTTTGCTCGTAATTACATAATCGGGATGATCGTAATTAACGATCTCGGGAAGGTATTCAGAGAATCCGTGCATCGAGCGTTCAAAAGCAGTCCAACCCAATACGCCAAGAGAATCTTTTGTCACGAAGGGATCTTGTCTGCCATCACATAACACAGCTCCCCCTCGGAACATGACATAGCCGGATGAACCGTAGTGGGCGAGAACTTTGGGACGTGTACCTTCAGGTGTATGCTGCAGAATATAGTCCATTTCATCTACAGGATATTTTTTAGCGTCAATAACTGGTGGTACAAGGAATAGATAAGCAATGTTTAGCAGCAGACCAACTGCCAGTAACCCTCGTAATGTACTTTGTCGGACTAGAATACCTGTTTTGGTGAACTCAGGAAGCGCATCAAAAAATACAGCCGCAAAATAGGGAATGAACAGCCACATAAACAGGTTTTGCTTGAAGTTTGATACACCGAGGTATAGAATCCCAAGCATAAGAAAAAAACGGAACGGTTTACGCTGGAGTGCAAAAGGAAGTGTGCAGGCAAAGAACAAAAGCAACAGTAGAATGGGCAAATTATCCAAGCTATTGAACCGAATCGGCTGCCATTCATTAATCAGCAGGTTAAAGTTCTTTTTCGTTACTGTCAAAATAAACAAGAGGCTTTTTACGCCGCCTGGATTTAGAATGCCAACTAACCAGATGAGACCGAAGACTATAATTTTACGCTCATTCAGCGTTTTTTGGATCAATGATTCAAGCAAGGCCATCCCTGTAAATACAGCAATTACAAGCCATACTCCTGCATGGAAATTGGCAATGCCAATAGAAAGGGCAATCATCGCAGCGGCATATTTCTTTTGAGCACTCATTTGATATTCACGCAAATATACGAAAAACCAGACAATCATAAACGAAGAGATCATCTGTGGACGGCCTTTGAAATAATTATAATAAATCCAGCAAGAAATTAGCAGCACAAAAGGGAGCAGGAGAACATGGTCTTCCGGAAGTCCCAGTTCTTTGCGTGAAACCTTACCCAGCCGAAGCAATCCGAGCACTAAAAAGAACAAGCATACAGCGGTCAAAATATACACACCCGGCCATCCAAACGCTGCATAAAGCGGGGCAACGAGCAGCTGGAATCCGAATTCATGAGGGACGTAGGGCAGCTTATTTCCGTAAAAAGTATGTATGGCATGATGTAGAACTTGTCCGTGCTCGATCATATATTGTCCTAGCTCTATATGCCAGAAGGTATCGGGATCATTGTAAGAAAATTTAGGGAACATCAGCAAGATAGCGGCTATAACGAATATGCCGTACAATAGTTTGTGTATATTGAATTTCACCATTATTTTGTTTCCTTTCTTATATAATAGAAAATTTATGAAGCGGAGTGAACACTCATGCATCAACTATTTGCGTGGATATCTGAATCCGCGCTTCACCTTGTTAATTCTATGGGCATTTGGGGCATATGGTTAGGGATGATTCTAGAGAGTGCCTGTATTCCCATTCCCAGCGAAGTGATTATGCTCAGCGGTGGCTGGCTGATTGCGCAAGGTTCGCTTACTTTTATGGAAGTTGCTGTTGCTGGGATATTCGGAAACCTACTGGGTTCCATCATTGCCTATTATATTGGTAAGGCTGGTGGACGCCGGTTATTAGAGAAATACGGAAAATATATTCTCCTGAATGAGCATCATTTGGAGCAATCGGAGCGTTGGTTCGGGCGTTATGGCGAGAGTACCGTATTTTTTACTCGTATGTTGCCCTTTATTCGTACTTTTATCTCACTGCCCGCAGGGATTGCTGGAATGAAAGCTTGGAGATTCATAACATTTACAGCACTCGGCTGTATCCCGTGGAACTTAGCTTTGATCTATCTGGGATACCGCTTAGGTGACAACTGGGGTATCGTGGAGCAATTTATTCGCCCAATCAGTTATACCATTTGCGGAATCGTGGTGCTTCTTGTGTTGAGATGGTTAGTACGGAGATTTCGTAACCAGACTTAATGCCAACTCTTCGGGTGTTTTCTGCTCGGTGAGCCTCACAGCTTATTATGGATAAATTAAGGTTAGGAACGTCGGTGCTAGAATTAACTGTTATATGTTGAATGTATTCTATATTCAAGATTAATCTACTTATGTCTGGGAGGTTTGAAATGAAGGTCAAACGAATCGTCGCCAATATAAACACGAAGGATATCACGGCAGCTAAATGCTTCTATGAGGATGTGCTCGGTCTTGATTTAATGATGGATCATGGTTGGATTAGAACTTATGGTTTAGACGAGGAGATGAGCATTCAGATTAGTTTTGCCTCACAGGGTGGCTCAGAAACGCCTACGCCTGATCTATCAATTGAAGTCGATGATGTCGATGCTACATTTGAAAGCATGAAGAAAGCTGGATTTCCGATAGAATATGGGCCTGTTGATGAGCCTTGGGGCGTTCGGCGATTCTATGTCCGCGACCCGTTTGGCAAACTTATTAATATTCTTGCACATAGACATTAGAAGAGTGGTCACGGCGTGCAGAAATCTTGATTGTTAAACTGTCGAATAGCGATAGCTAAATGATGACATAGGGGCAGCCGGTCAGGGGATCGGCTGCCTTTGTTCAACTAACGGGCAGTAGAGCGTAATGTCGCTGATACAAAAAACTAACATTACATAGAGTGTTGCTACGAATTGTATGTCTTGGGTAGAGATAGGGCAACCTAATTAATGGAAAATAAGATAACGGAGGAAAAGAGCGCGTGGATTTTTTTAAGAGCCAAGAGTCATTGTCGGCAATAGGGTGGATTTTACGCTCGATTGTCGGATTTGTATTCCTTATAATTGCTGCCAAAATGATGGGTCAGCGTTCAATATCGCAGCTTAGGTTTCTTGATTTCATCATCGCGCTGACGCTGGGAAATATTATTGCGCATCCACTGTCGGACGAGCAACTTGGCCTGAAGGGTTCCATGATTACGACTCTTTCGCTCGTGATCCTATACATAGTCGCGATCTGGCTCAGTTTAAAGATCCCACTGTTAAAACAATTTTTCGATCCTCCAGCGATTACTCTTATTCAGGAAGGGAAGCTTAATTACCGGAACCTATCGAAGGCAAAGTTACCTATTGATTTTTTGTATGCAGAGCTGAGAAAGTCGAGCGTAGAGGATATCTCGAAGGTTGCCTTTGCTTCATGGGAGCCAGGCGGTACTCTTTCTGTCTTCGTAAATACGGCTTATCAGCCTGTAACTCCGGCTGATCTGAAGTTGGCCACACAACCATTTAACCTGACCAAACCGATTATTGTGGATGGCCACATTGAACATGCACTGTTACGCGAAATCGGCAAAAACCGCGAATGGCTGGAAACGGTAATACAGCCCCACTTATTGAACAATGTCATCTTGGCAACCGTAGATAGTAAGCTTACAGTGCAGGTACATGTGGTTGAGGGTCCATAAACGTATGTTTCCTCCGAAAGTGTAATCGCGTAGCCATGAAATTTGAATATATAATACGGTTCACCGTAATGCTTCCAAATACAAAGTACAGTTTGACCACAAAATGTATATCAGTATATAAAGCAAAAAACACTCCTGACAATGGAGTGTTTTTTGTTATTCAAATTTATTTGAGGTCCATGTAGCAATTCCATTCATTGGACATGCAACAACCAGCCAATTATCAAATTCTACTCCCACCTGCCAACATTCATACTTCTCATGAAAACCATTAACAAATAATAGGCTTCCTGATTCCAAGTTTATAATTAAATGTGGAGTAACGTCTCCCAATTTTATATCTGTAATTTTTTCACGTCTCAGCTTTATTATTTGACTGTACTTTTCTTCCTCTGAGACATCTGCAATTTGACTTTCATTACTAGGGTATTGAGAGGGAACTGAATCAAATATAGTCCACTTTGATTCAATGTTCAGGTACAGTTGACCAGCTAAATCATCGAACTCGTTCAGCGAAGTCCCTATTTTCTTTATTCATTCCGTTCCCAGCTCTTTTCATCAACGTATAAGCAAAATTTTTACACCATATCTTGGATTTGTCGGTGTTGGCTTTTCGCTTCAAATTTCACTCCTAAAAAACTCAATTACGACACAAAGGCAGCCAGTCAATGGAGCGGCTGCCTTTGTTTAGCTAACGGAAGGTTAGTTCAAATATGCAGGTGACCTGCGTTTTTATATTAGCGTTTTGGCATTTTGCTCTCATCCATGTACAGCAGATTCCAGCGGTGACCGTCCAGGTCGGCAAATCCTGCGCCGTACATCCAGCCGTCAGTTTCACTTGGCTTGCCAAAGATGTTTCCTCCGGCAGACTCTGCTTTTTGGATAAAGGCATCTACTTCTTCTCTGCTTTCAGCACCAATGGAGAATATTACTTCAGCGCTATGGGAAGTATCTGCGGTCTTTGAACCTGTGAATTTCTCAAACGCCGCATCCGGAAACAGCAGAATTGTTGTTTGGCCTATAACAAGCTTGGCTCTCTCGTTACCAACACTCACCGCTTGGAATCCAATCTCATTGAAAAAGGCAGTTGACCTCTCAACATCTTTGACTGGCAGGTTAATCCAAATCTCCTGTGACATGGCTGTAGCCTCCTAATATATTTTCAACTCTTCCTACTATACTCTACTTCTGGCAGCAGAAGCGATCTCTTTCGCAACTCACCTTTAATTGAAATACTCGATAGTTTTCTCAATAAATGCCCTGGCCGATTTTGTCAGAAAACGGTCGGAACGATGAATGATCTCAAAGTGACGATATGGCGGATCGTCTGTAATTCGGATGCAGCGTAGTGTTGGTTCATTCATCGCTTGGATCAGAGGATAAGGCAGCAATGTTCCTCCGACGTTGGCTTTAACCAAGCTAATAATGGAAGTTGCCGAACTGGTCTCCATGATCGTATTTAAGCTGAAGCCATATTTACGGCAATAGCCATCAACCAATTCTCTGCCTGTAAATCCTTCGGGGAACATTACAGTTTGGATATTACGCAGTTCCTGGATTCCAATTGTGCTTCGTTCAGCCCAATCATGTTTCTCGGAAACGACAAGTACATATTCTTCACTGCACAAAGGAATGCGTACAAGCCGGTCATCAGGAGCGGAAATGATCTCGATCCCGATGTCTACTTCATTATCCAGTACTTGATTCAAGACGTAGATCGAAGAGATAACCTTCAGCTGCACCTTAGGGAATCGCGTATGAAAATTCACGAGTAATGGGGTGAGCCGATAGTCCAGATCGGAAGGGAGAACACCAATTACCAACCGCCCTCGTTGATCATTGCGTAATTCAGCTAACGCATCCTGGGTATTCTGTAAATGCCGAATCATCTGTACACAGTGCTCCAGAAAGAGATTTCCGGCCTGAGTCATCACAATCTTTTTGCCGACTCGGTCAAATAAGGGAACTCCGAGTTCATCCTCGAGCGCGCGTATTTGTTGACTCAACGTAGGCTGAGATATGCCAAGCTTCTCAGCTGCTCGTGTAAAATGAAGCTCCTCACACACAGCAATGAAGTTTTCCATCTGACGAATCTCCATATGAATGACCTCTAATCATTGGTTTTTGTAATCATTTTAATAGAAACTATAGTATTGTTCAATCATTCTAATGATTCTATACTTAATCGTGCACCATCCAAAGATCTGTTATTAACAAATAGGATCATGGGTGAATGCATCGATACTACTACCATGAGGTGATTCATAATGAAACTTTTTTATATCGTCTTGGCGCTTATTCTGGCTTCACTGAATTTACGGCCACCCATTACATCCATTTCTCCTCTCATGAGCACCATTCAGAATGATCTTGGTATAAGCGGGATTACCGCCAGTCTGTTAACCACACTTCCGGTATTATGTATGGGTATATTTGCTCCGTTTTCCGTACGATTAAGCAGAAGGTGGGGAAATGAGGGTGCAATTGTTCTGGCTTTAATCCTCATTGGGTTAGGTACGGGATTACGATGGTTTGTTGGTACAACTCCTTTGATGATGTTCACTTCTTTTCTGTCCGGTGTAGGGATTGCATTGGCAGGGCCGCTGTTGTCCAGCTTCATTAAGCAGTACTTCCCTGACCGAGTGGCATCCATGGTGGGTATTTACTCTACAGCGATGGTGATGGGGGCCAGCATTAGTGTGGGACTATCGGTTCCGCTACAGCATACGCTGGGTGGTTCGTGGAGAGGCTCGTTGGCTGTATGGGCATTACTCGCAGCCATTGCATTGCCGATATGGTTGAGATTAGCCTGGTCTGCGCACGCAGATCGACAATCCGGTAAAATCTCCAGTGTACTTAATGCACCACTTCCGGTGAACAACAAACGTGCCTGGGTGCTGACATTATTCTTCGGGCTGATGGCAGCGATCTTCTATTCATTGACCGCTTGGCTTGCACCAGCAATCCAAAGCCAGGGGTATAGTCAAGAGACGGCCGGCAAAATCCAAACTTTATTTACATTGATATCGCTGCCCTCTACGTTGTTCATTCCCATGCTTGTACATCGTTACCAAAGACGTGTATTCTGGCTTGTCGGGTGTGCATTATTGGAGTTGATGGGTGTCCTGATGCTGAACCTAACCGTTAGCCCCTGGCTCGCGGCGATTCCGCTCGGTATTGGAGCGGGTGGGCTGTTCCCGATTGCACTGATGTTGCCCATTGATGAAACAAGCAGTGCTCAAGAAGCCAGTAGCTGGTCCGCAATGACCCAATCTGGTGGCTACATTCTCGGAGCGCTTGGGCCGCTAGCCATTGGCTGGCTGCACGATGCAACAGGCAGCTTCGTTCAAGCATTTTATGGATTGGCTGTAATCATCGTGCTTCAGATTATCGTTCAAATGGCTATAGGAAATAAAAAAAAGTTCTCCAGCGAGTTATGATAAACCGCAACCTGGTGTATAAAGAAATCTATCAATATGATGAAATCTCCTATTTCTGTTCCGTCTCTTTTTCTAGAGCGTGAGCAATGCTAAGCTCCACAAAGTTCAGCGCTTCGTCGGAAACGGGATATAGTCCTGACTCTGATGTAGGGAGCTTCCTCACTTCCCAAAACTTCTCCATCAATTCCTCGTCTCCATTAAAGGTTTCGTGTGATAGCTTTATTAACTCACAGGCAATGGAATAACCTTCATCAGATTCAGGTGGAACAGATTGTTGTATGCACCACTCAATCCGGCGCAGCAAAGAGGCATATTGCTGAGTGGTCTGGTCATTACTGCTGAGATTGGGTAGTGCATTTTGTAGAAAGGTACTTTCGTCATCGTTGAAGTAATCGATCCATTGTTTAGAAATGGGTTGTACGTTCTGGACCAGATGAGAAACCCGATCCCAGGAGAGTGTACCTTCTAGATCAATCATGTTGATCAAAGAAGTAGTATTTGCAATACTGCCCTGAAGAGAAGCAAGCTGCTCCTGAAGATGATTATGATGTGCGATTAGAATATGACGAAAGGATAGCTTGTCCATTACATTTTGAATGTCTTCAAGCGGTAGTGATAGTGATTTAAGCAACGTTATCTTTTCGAGAGTGAATAAATCTTCTTCTGAATAATAACGGCGGCCGTTATCTTCCTTATAACTCGGTGTAAGTAGACCGATCTGATCGTAATAACGTAGGGTTCGAACCGAAATGTTCCGCTGTTTGGATATTTGTCCTGTTGTCCATCTATTCATGGTTCTTTTTCCTCCCAAAAATAATGCTTGCAGGTGACGTAACGTCACCTATTATCATTAAATTATATCACAGAGGATTGAGGGATTAAGGATGACCAGCACGGAAATGTGGAAGAAGATTGATCAGTGGACATGGCGTGAGTTTATTGCTTTACTTGCGCTTGAATTTGTATTCGTTATATTCGTTATCAAATATGCGGTACAGTCAATGTATGAGCAATGGTTGGGGAATACTCTTTATTCAGGGACTCTTACAGGGCTTACCATAGCAATTGTACTTTTGTTAGGTTTATATTTTATTGCTTTACGACCGAAGAAAATGCCTTGGACTGAGGTAGGAGTAAAGAGATTTTCTGCGAAAGATTGGTGGAGGATTGCGCTGTGGACACTAATTCTTATCGTATTCAGTGTGGTGACTCTCTATCTCACTAGTTTTCTTGGGAATACGGTGGACAATAGCAAAACAGAGAGTCTGAAGCAAAATGTCACTCTATTTACTATAATTATTGGTATTGTGTCGGCAGGGATCGTGTCACCATTTTATGAGGAGATATTTTACCGTGGATTTGTATATCGTTGGTTACGGACTCGTGTTAGTATGAGCTGGGCGATTGTGATTAGTTCGCTAATCTTTACGCTTGCACATTTTCCCACTATGAATGCCATGCCCGTGAATTTTATTAGTGGAGTTGTCCTTGCATGGACCTATGAACGTACGGGATCGGTCGTGCCTGGTATGATCGTTCACGGTGTGTTTAATACGATTGCGGTGTTGTTAACAGCGATGAGTTAGAGTGATGATTATATTATGTATAAACGATGAGCGCTGATGAGCCTCAGGGTTTCTGCATTAATTGGACGAGAGAGCAACGTATTTAAGACTTCGGTACTGACCAAAGGCCTGGGTGTAATTCAACTAGCGGGTAGGATAATGGAAATGATTTGTAGAAAAAAACCTATAAATGAAAGTGACAAAAGTGGACAATTCTACCGGCAGTTGAATAAAGCGCCTGGGATAATTCAACCACCGCTTGATAGGATTGCGTTTGAGGAAATGCTATGCTGTTTTCGACAGTGCGCACTGTACATTTTGTTTTATTGGAGGTATACAATGCTCGACTTGCGTAAAATTGGAGCTTATATTTCGAAGCTTCGCAAAGACCAGGATTTGACCCAATTAGAACTTGCCGACCAACTGAATGTAAGTCATCAAGCGGTATCTAAATGGGAACGGGGCGACTCGCTACCGGATATCGGAACGCTTCCGCAGTTTGCGAGGTTATTCGGCAAAACGGTAGACGACATTTTAAATGCAGGAGACAACGCAGAAAATCGGGAGCACCCGCACCTCGGAACGATCGTTGAGGAGATCGCAGAGAACAGGCCGGACCAAGTTGCAGAGATGGTCAATACCGGTGAGGTGGAGGTGGAAGAGCTTGTAGAAGTAGCGCCGTTTGTAAAAGCAAGTGCTCTGCATAAGGTTACAGAACGATTAGACAGCAGCGTCCTTAAGTTAGACATGATCATGCGGCTGGCTCCGTTCCTTGGAACAGATACATTGGATGAACTGGTTCGTCAGGCAGAAGAGGGCGAAATTGTGTGGAATACCATTACTGGACTCGCTCCGTTCGTCAGCAGCGACACATTAAGCCGACTGGTAGATAAATCAATTGACGGTTCCTTAGAAGTGCACAATCTTGTTGGAATTGCCCCATTTCTTGAAAAAGAACATGTAGATCGGTTGGTACAACAAGCAGAAGAGGGTAGCTTGAGCTGGAATTCCGTTCAAGGGTTGGCACCCTTTATTAGCAGAGAAACGTTAAGCCGCTTGGTAGACCGGGTTGCAGATGGCACTATTGATGCGAACCGGATCATTAGCCTCGTACCTTTTCTGGACAGGGAAAATCTCGAGAAGTTAATTAGTGGAGTCGAAGCTGAACATCTTAGCCCAGATCTGCTGGCAAGCCTTGCTCCTTTCGTTGATCAAGGGACATTGAGCAGAATGGTGACAAACTTATTAAATAAAGTAAAGTAGACACGTATATCGGAGATTGGTGATGCATAGGCAATGGCGTTAAGCTAACATCATACGCTAGTTCAATAAACACGATAAAGGCAGCCCGTCAGTAAATGTGATCGGCTGCCTTTATTCAACTAACGGGCAAGTTACCTTAATAAACTAAGTGGTGCATAAAATATAAATATAAGAGTTCTCTCCCGAACTATTAGAAAAAGTCATGGTACGATGTCCTTATTCGGTTGTTTCAGGGGGAGTGAGGAGAACATGTTAAATACTCATGATGTTGCAATAGAAGCATTAACTTGTTATTCAATTACTTATCAATCAATAGATCATATTGGTCAAAATGCAAACACTATCTATAAAGTGACAGATGAAGAAAGTAACTGCTATAGTTTGCGGATACATCTATCAAAAAATGATTCGATGGAAAGGATTTGGTCTGAGGAAAAAGTCATTCATTCAGAAATGATTTGGCTGGAATCATTAATAAATGATACTGATTTGGTGTTACCGTCACCTATAAAAAATAACATTGGTGAATATGTTACTAAGATAGCTGACATGAACTGTACATTGGTAAAATGGGTAGAGGGTGAGCAAAAACAATTTGTTCCAACAGTCAATGATGCCGAGTACGTAGGCAAATTGATCGGAAAGCTTCATAAACAATCATCTATTTGGAAGGTTCCGCAATCATTTACTAGACCATCCTTTGATAATACTAGAATTTCACAATCATTAGAAAAGCTCAAACAGCTTGCTGACGGTGGTGAGCTCAATAAAAATGATGTGGCAATTCTGCAATTGGCAGGAGAGCGTGCAATTTTAATGATGAACGATATAGAAAGAACACCTAGCAACTGGGGGGTAATTCACGCAGACTTGATTCCAAGTAATTATGTGTTTCATAAACAAGAAGCTAGAGCCATTGATTTTGGAGCTTGCGGGTTCGGATATTATTTATTCGATTTAGGTTGGACACTTTCTTATATCCATCCAGTTTTCAGAAGCCAGTTGCTAGAATCATACGCAAAACAATTCGACCTGCCTCATAACTATGTTCAACAGTTAGAAGGCTTCTTTGTGGCGGCCCAACTCGAAACAATGAATTTTTGGCTTGGGTTGCCTGATTCTAATGAGTGGTTGCCCAGTCATATTAGTAAATTAGCAAGTCGGGAATTTAAGTTATATGTAAATAAAGAAGAATTTCTCTTCAGTGGGACTCCTTACTGGGAGTAGTTTGTTTAATTAACGGGAAACGATGGCTCAAGAATCACGATCAGGCAGCTGCGTGGTCGGCTGCCTTTTGCTCGATCTTGATCGTATCGGACCGTATTGCAGCTATTCCAGCATATGAGTTCATATTGCGAAGGTTTCGGACTGTATAGCTCTTATTGCACTTGATTTGCATAGAAAAGAAGTACATTTGAGCGAATAGCTGCAACTGAGTCCGATAGTGTGGAAAAACGAGCTGAATTATGGAAATAAGAGCAACTGAGTCCGAACAGTTGGTGAAAAGAACGCCGCCTGCAAATTTGCTCTTAAACTGCTACCCAGTGCTTAAACTAGCCGTCTATAGCTCAAGCTAGCTACACCGTGCGCGGAATTAGCTACCTATAGCCTAACCTAGCTGCACCGTGCGCAGCAAACTAACCGCCTATGTCTCGAAACTAGCTGCCTTTTGCTCGATCTTGATCGTATCGGACCGTATTGCAGCTATTCCAGCATATGGGTTCATATTGCGAAGGTTTCGGACTGTATAGCTCTTATTGCCCTTGATTTGCGTAGAAAAGAAGTACATTTGAGCGAATAGCTGCAACTGAGTCCGATAGTGTGGCAAAACGAGCTGAATTATGGAAATAAGAGCAACTGAGTCCGAACAGTTGGTGAAAAGAACGCCGCCTGCCAAATTTGCTCCTAAACGTGCTACCCAGTGCTTAAACTAGCCGTCTATGGCTCAAGCTATCTACACCGTGCGCGGAATTAGCTACCTATAGCTCAACCTAGCTACACCGTGCGCAGAATTAGGCTACCTATAGCCCAACCTAGCTGCACCGTGCGATAATTTAAGGATGGGCAAAGGTGAAAACGTTTATTGGCTTATTACGCACCAATTAAACATTGGAAAGAAGCATAATATAAACAAGAAGGCAGCCGATCAACACGATCAGCTGCTTTTGTTCATCTAAGAGTAATTTCTTAAATAAATAAAGGCATCCTTGACTTTCCCCTGCACGGGAAGCTGTATACTCACATTATGTTATAGATTGGAGATGATATTTTGTTCAAAATCAGTGCATTTTCTAGGCTAAGCAAGGTGTCCTTAAAAACACTGCGTTATTACGACCAGATTGGCATACTTAGGCCGAAAAAAGTGGATCAGGATACGTGCTACCGTTACTATTCCGCAGATCAGCTTCTAGAGCTCAACCGAATTTTAATCTATAAGGAATTGGGTTTTACATTGCCCCAAATTAAACAGCTGCTTCAGGAAAATATTTCATTAGAAAATATTCAAGGCATGTTTAAGCTGAAAAGAAGCGAAATCCAGCATATCATCGATACGGAACAAGCTAAACTCGTCAGGATTGAGGAGCGTATGCAGCTTATAGAAAAAGAGGGGCAATTCGAAACGGGTCAAGAAATCAGAGTCAAGGCAGAGGCTGCTCAATTGTTTCTTTATCAGAAAGCATGCGGGAAAGAAGAGGACATTCCGGATTTGCTTCGTCAATTTGATCAGTTTATAACGACGGAAAATCGTCAATTAATTCAAGGTCCTCAGGTTGTTTTGTGGAAAGAAGTCGAAGGAAAAGAGGATGAGTTTGAGTTTGAAGTCGGGTATTTTTTAACCTGTGAGCTGCGAACATTCCCAGAACCGTTTCAGCTACGGACTCTTCCTCCTGAACCGATGATGGCCACAATGGCTTTTCATTCAAATACTAATTTTGATTGTGCGGCCTGTGTTCATTTAGCTAAATGGATTGAGAAAAACAACTATCAGATCAAGGAGAACGAACCGGGCAGGGAGTTATATTTACCGTTATCTCCAGAACGAGATGCACAATTCATAGAAATACAAATTCCCATTATAAATAGATAACTGAAGAAGGTGGAGTGGGGGAAATTGAAAAATAAACGGATCATTTATGTTCTGGCACTGGCTGTTTTTCTGATTGGAACCATTGAATATATTATTACGGGAGTTATTGAGATGATCGCTGTGGACTTGGGAGTATCTACTTCAGAAGTTGGATTATTGGTGACTGTGTTTGCCCTCTCCGCAGCCATTGTCGCTCCGGTTTTGATTGCATTAACGATCAATGCAGATCGCAAAAAACTACTAATGACCACCTTAGGTGTGTTTATTGCCAGCAACGGACTTATGTTTGTAGATCTTGCTTATGAAACAGTACTATGGTTACGTATTATCCAAGGGGCTAGCGGAGGAATTGCTACCGTTGTGGCCATGGCAATAGCGACACGTCTTGTTGAAAAAGAAAAAAGGGGCAATGCCATCGGCATCATTTTGATGGGGCTTAGCAGTTCGCTAGTGCTTGGTGTTCCTGTGGGCACATTTTTTAGTGAGATGTTTGGATGGAGAGTGCTATTTGTTTTAATAGGATTATTAAGTATTCTTCCATTACTTATCATCTATAAAAAGGTTCCGGCAATCAAAGAAGAGGAAAAGGTTACTCTCAGAATGCAGCTCTCTATTTTAAAAAATCCAACCATTCTGATGGCCTTGGTTATTACGTTATTTTATGTCAGCGGCTATTCTACACTGTTTACTTATATTACGCCTTTCTTGCAAGCAACATCCTCTCTTTCCATGACCGAAATCAGCGGTGTTCTGTTCTTGGCGGGCATTTGCAGCTTTGTCGGATCCAGATTAGGCGGACAATTGGCAGATGCAAAAGGATCGGAATTTACCATTTGTCTCGGGCTCCTGTTACAAGGGGCGACTTTGCTTTTATTCGCTCTAGCCGGAGTGAATCTCTTGGTATTAATCTTGGTATTAATGATTTTTATGTTAGCAACGTGGAGTATTTCCCCGGCCCAGCAACTATATCTGGTTACTCTGGCGCCTAGAAATCCGGACATTGCTCTTAGTGTAAATACTTCGTTCATCCAATTTGGCTTTGCACTGGGATCTGGATTAGGCGGGTTAGTTATCAGTCGTACATCTGTCCTATATTTGAATTGGCTGGGTTTTTCCGCTGTATGCATAGCTTTACTTCTTGCCATCTTACTATTTAAAAAAATGAGCAGTAGGACTAAAACTACTATGGCTATTAAATAAGAAATGGATCGAACTGCTGATGATTTCGAGAGCCGGGTGGATAGAATTAATTGCCTATCATGGTTTTCAAGGGCTATATGAAATTAATGAAAAAAGTGGTTGGTTTGACTGCGATAACCTCGAAGAATTTATTTTTGAAGTCGAATCACATGTCGATTCATTACCTTAACTTTACGCTAACGTGAAACGATAACTCAATAACGACACACAGGCAGTCGGTCAATGGATCGGCTGCCTATGTTCAACTAACGGGCAGGATACTTCCAATATGTGGTATTCTTAGGTATGGGATTTGAACAGGGGGGAGCCATGTTGACGGAAATAAAATATCCAGTTAAGAATCCATCAAGAATTGGAACTATTATAGGCATGATTGCTATTATATCGAGTCAATCTATTCTTGTATTGAGATTATGGAATCAGAGGGGGGGATTCTACGCTTCGTTAACTGTGGTTCTTTTGTGTTTAGTTTTATTGTTACTCGCATTGTACAGAACATTTTTTAAGAAACCAACGGAGTTATGCCTATCCAATGAGCAAATTTAATTAAATGGAAATATTATTAATTCAAAGGATATTAAAGTGATAATGACCAGGGGGTACTTTAAACCTGTTATTGGGATATTACCTTACAGGAGGAAGATCGTCCCATTGGATATGGCATTTAGGTATTTAAAGGATGAAGATAGAGGTATCTCGGATTTAAAGAGTTGGGCAAAAATGAACAATGTTAAGATGGTCAATAAATCGTTTCAAACGTGAATATAAGTGTATTCAAAAGCACTATTCGGCAGTTAAATGCGGTATTATATGGTACGATTATCCATAAGAGATGAGGTGCCTTTATCAAGAAGAAATATGCTTTTCTAATCGTTTCCATATTATTATTTGTGATGGCTTATACAAAACCAAGTAGTCAATATTATGATAATTACCTCCATAAGGTTCATGGTCTTAAATGTGACAGTTCCGAAAGCTCAAATTGCTTTCATACTATTAATGACTTGAAATCATCAAGTCTCACACATCAGATTATTTTTATGACAGCAGAAACAAAAATTTTTGGAGAGGCAGATAATAAAATACGAGTAGTAGGTATTTTCAATCATTTTTTTGTAATAGAAAATCGTCTTCATCCTAAATCAGATAATAACAATAATATCGAAGTTCCGTTAAGCTAACGGGCAGATTAACGTAGGAAAATAGATATGGACGTGACTGAAACGGAGCTTTTAAATATAGCTATATATATTGAACTTGAAAATACTTTATAAGGGAAGAGAGACGCAAATATAAAATATTGGGAATACGGATGTTAGTGGTTATGGATCTATCAATAATTAAGTAAAACATGAAAGCGAAGAAGGAGCCATTGTCGAAAAACAACGGCTCCTTCTTTATGACTTGCTATTTTGATGAACTTGTTGGAATATGAGCATCAGTCGGGTTTTCATTTGTTTCATTTATGAGTAACGAATTGGGATAAAATTTCGAAAATGTTGATTCATCTACTTTTAAAAAAAACTTGCCTTCAAAAATTAGTTGATTCGTATTAGGTCCGATTTGATCTAAATTTCTTGCTATCTCCGATTCCTTAAAGATACTTTGTTTATCTGCTCGCAAGAACATGCCTTGAGGTGTATATAGTTGACTATAATACCCTTTTGCGATTTTTGATTCTACGGATTCTTTTACAGATTCTACGGATTCCACGTTATTTGTTGAAAAATTAGTGTTAACAGGATGTTCATCTGTCTTATTTACGGTTACCATTTCTGGATAGGTGTCTGCTTTTGAATTGGATATTAACACCACTCCTGAAATAATAGTCACTGCAAAGGCTATTAAGCCTATTTTTTTAAACATACTATCCCCAACCTTTCTTTACCAGTAAATATGTCCTACTTTAAAACATTATATTCACAAAAATGTTGAACGAATCGATAAGGTTCGTAAAGGAAAAGATCCCACTATAAAATGTTCTATTTTCCTAATTTTATAATAATACCTTTTAAAGTACATGTGAACATCATTTTACGATAATATTAATTTCCTTATGCATTAAATCTCCAATTCTTCTCTATGTATTTCCGGTGGCATTTGGAAAGACGTGCGTTAACCGAAATTGTAGACATTTTGGACAAATTATTTCCTGCCCTCAGCGGGTATTTGGAACGCTTAACGCAAGCTGGGACTTAGGCCTTGAATTTGGTGTGTATCCTGGAGGAATCCGAAAACTTTCTGACGAACAAGAAGAACGGCTGAAGGAGACCATTGCCAAGCAAAGAACGGTGGATGCTAGATTCGAAGCGAAATGCACTTGGACGTTCGTGCATGGGTCCTTCGCGAGTTCGGCGAGAAATATACCCTAAAAGGAATCCCTAGAATGCTGAACGGCTTGGTTTTAGCTATACAAAAGCCACCTATACGCTGGTATGAGACAACAAGAGGAACAAAAACAATTCCGCGATGTCACTTTACCTGAGCTAAAGGAGAAACTGAACCAGCGAGAAATTGACCGTCTTTTATTTGAAAAAGAACCCTTTTTTTGAGCATTCAACTATCGGGAAACGATAGTTGAATAATACATTACATTGATAAGCAGGTGCTTCGGTATTCTGCTCTTTTTATTAAGCTAACAGGCAGGCTAGTATAAACAAAATCATCCAAAGTATTAACCATACGTAGTTAATTACATTTCGGGATTAGCGCAATGATTTTCGGCAGTTTCGTTTGGTTAACGGGGGTAGTTTAAGTAAATGTAAATATTTACTTGCGAACTAATGTTCGATACAATAAACTTGATTCCATTACAAAAAGGAGATGTTGGATATGTATAAACACATTAAAGATTTTGCCGCAACTTGGCAGAATGAAACGGAAGCAACAATGCGGACACTGGAGATGCTGACCGACGAGTCTCTTGGCCAACAGATAACAAGCGATCATAGAACGCTTGGACGTGTTGCATGGCACCTTGTACAGACGTTGCACGAAATGCCATCTCGGACGGGACTGTCTTTCGAAGGACCGGGCGAAGATATGCCGGTGCCAGCTTCGGCAGCAGACATCGCGTCAGTCTATAAGAGGACCTCACAAGCGCTCCTTGATGCTATACAGTCCAGTTGGAAAGATGAGAATCTGCTTATCATGAGCGATATGTATGGTGATCAATGGCCAAACGGCTTAATGCTGGATATTCTCGTAAAGCATGAGATTCATCATCGTGGTCAGATGACAGTCCTGATGCGTCAGGCAGGCCTTCGTGTGCCGGATCTTTACGGCCCGACAAAAGAGCAGTGGGCAGAGTACGGAGCGCTACCTCCAGTAATTTAGAGTAAGATTATATCCGCTTTGGCCGTTTGGCTATAGTGGGATTTATAAGTATTTTAGTGGTGGCTTGAATCATAGACAAGAGGATACCATCGGACTGAAACTGTTGATTCTATTGAACTAACGGGTAAGTTGAGCCACGCGGATTGAGGTTAAGATTTATTGAACTAACTGGAAACGTTAATTTAATAAAAACATGTAAGCAGCCGCTCAAACAACCGGCTGCTTTTTCATTAAAGCTATTCCAGCTAATAGCTTGTCAATATTTAATTATTAATGGCCGATTCCTGAAGTGGTATACTTAAAAAAAGATATGACAAATAACCGTCCCCTTCGGCACAGGAATATATTTCATCTTTTTCTATTTCATGCTGCTCATTCTAGACGAAATGCTTCTTTTGAAGTTAAGATGGCAAAAATCCAGTGGATGAGTTTGTTTACACAAGCAATTACCGCTACTTTGAACAGCTTTCCTTCCGCACGCTTTTTATCGTAGTAAGCTCTTAATTTCTTGTTTCTATTACTACGAATACCACAGCGCACAGCTTGATACAGGGCTGTACGAAGCCTTCTCGAGCCATGTTTCGTGATTCGATTTTGGGTTGCCACAAACTTACCTGAAGCAAATACACTGGGATCAACACCAGCAAAGGCCACCAGCTTCTTTGCGTGATCGAACCGATCGATTTCTCCAATCTCAGCCAAAATTGTTGCAGCAATTTTCGTGCCGATACCGGGTATCGATTGGATTAAATCATATTCAAGTAACTCTTCAGCCAGGGTCTCTATCGATTTATCAAGGTCTGATAGATGGTCCTGGTATTGAAGAAGTAATTTGATGAGCAGCTGCATGGAGATCAAATGACTTGGAAAAGCCGTCTCCTTAAAGGGATTTCGCCTTGCTGCAGCCGCTAGGATTTGAGCGCGTTCCAAACACCATGAGACGGATCTTCCGCGTCCAGTAAGACGTTGGATTGTTGTTGTAATCTCTTCCACAGTCATACCCAGGACTTCTTTAGACGTCGGGTGTAAGGCTAGAAATCGAAGTGAAACTTTCGAATAAAGGTCACCAAACACGCCATGGTATTCGGGAAAAACTTGATCCAGAATGGCCTGGAATTGTAGTTTTGCTTGAACATACATACCCGTTAGGGATTCATACTGTCGTGTTAGATAGCGTAAATTCATGAGATGCTGACCCCGTTTTTTGATGGGTTCAAACTCTTCTTTATAGAACAGTGCCCCAAGTTGATAGGCATCAGCAGCATCCGTCTTGACCCGTCTTAAATTAGTTTTTTTGGCCTCATATGAGATTAACGGATTAATGACGATGTATAGATACTGGTGCTCATCCAGAAACTGAACAACAGGGCTATGATAATGACCTGTTGCCTCCATTACAATGCAAGGGCTCACCCCAGCAGCTGATTCCACTGCTCTAACATAATTAAGAAAAGACGATAATCCCTCTAGATCATGATTAAATTTAAAGATCTTCCCATGAGGTACTCCACGGTCTAAAAAAGCTTGTGCATGGCTCTCTCCCTTGGACACATCCAAACCAATGACTGGATTCATGACATCACTCCTGTAGTATTTTCACCGGCAACCCCTAACCTTCTTGTCTTCCACACTATCGCATGTGATACGGGATCAACGTCCCAACCAGCCTAACCATGGTTGAACAAGTAGGGGGGATGAACAGAATAGCTCTCGGGATCCAAGTCCCACGGGCAGAAACGTTCGATCCCCGGCTACCGCTATCTTACGACCATACAAAAAAAAGGTCGACCAGAAAGATCTGGTGACCTCATAATACGAACGGGCAGGATAGTTGAATGATTTCGCGAATAACTTAAGTCATGACGAATTTACGAAGTTCGCAAAAAGGCGTTAGCCGAAAGAAGTTCTTAGTTTAGGAGGAGTCTATATGATATTAGAAAAAGTTATAAATAGAATTGAAATACAAAGTGAATATAAGGATTTTGTTGATAAGTATATAGATAATATACTTACCGAATTCAAAGGTAAGATTCATAGCATTTATATGTGTGGCTCGATTCCAAAAGGAACTGCTAAACCTTTTAAGTCAGATGCAGACTTTACTATTGTATGTGTAAATCCCAAAGATATTGATTACGAAAGATTGTCAAATATTAAAGACAGGCTTTTGGAAGAATATCCAATAGTAACTAAGATTGATACGATAATTTGCTCGATTGACGATGTATTAAGTAAACCAAATGAGTGGGGTTTTTGGGTAAAGATAATTTGTGTTTCCATATATGGTCATGACGTTGGTGAAAAAGTACCACCGATAATTATTTCTCCAGAGTTCATTTTAGACTTAAATACAGAGACCAAGGAGGAAATAGATCGTATACATAGTTTACTTTCTAATGCTAGTGATAACACAATGAAAACTAGATATATTAAAGGTTACTCTAAGAGATTAATTCGTGCATTATACTCTTTGGTTTTAGAAGATACAGGTGTATGGCAAGATGACATTATTAAGATGAAGAATGCCCTATTAAACTATTGTGAGATTGACTCCGCTTTAGTTGATTATCTGTATGCTTGTTACTTGGATAGTAATGTACTTGTTGAAGAGTTTCTGGGAATTGCAGATGAAGTATGTAGCTATTTTGAGAACGTCTTAAATGCAATGGCTGCTTCCAGAACTTCCTTCGGCTAACACCATATTGACGCTCCGGGTCACTCTGAGAAGCGAGTGACCACATCCAGCCCCCTAAGCCCGTCGGGACGTCACTGCGTTAGGTGTTTGGCAAGCCTCACAACTATAAGCAGCGACTCTAATTAAAACATATGACTATCGAGCTAACGGGAACTTTAGTTGAATACTACACATTAATGAGCAGGCGCTACGGTAGCCTGCTGTTTTTATTGAAGTAACGGGCAGATTTGCACAATAGTCACCGCAGTTTAATGCGACTTCAAAATAAAAAGGAGAGAAAAGACCCATGAATACTACACTTGGCAGATTAACAGGTCGAATCGCAATAGTAACAGGTGCAAGTCGCAGCACAGGAATCGGTGCTGCAGTGTGCAAAGAGTTGGCCTATCTAGGCGCTGATGTATTTTTTACACACTGGGTTAGTTACGATCAACAGATGCCCTGGGGTAGCAATAACGAGGAGCAAAAGCAACTTTGTGAGGAAATACGTTCCATGGGCGTTCGTTGCGAACACCTAATGATGGATCTTTCTGTACCTGAAAGCTTTGTGGATTTAATAAATAACGTTGAGCAGAAGCTAGGAGAACCTTCCATTCTTGTTAACAATGCTTGTTATTCGGTTAACGATGACTTAACCACGATTACCCCAGAGTCTTTGGATGCACACTACGCAATTAATGTTAGGGCGGTAACTATGCTTAGTGTGGAATTCGTTAGACGGTTTACGCAATCGGCAGGTGGTCGAGTTATTAATATGACATCGGGCCAATCACTAGGTCCCATGGCTGGTGAAATCTCTTATGCCACAACGAAAGGGGCAATAGATGCTTTCACACGAACTTTTGCAGCAGAGGTGGGACCGAAAGGCATCACCGTAAATGCGATAAATCCTGGACCCACAGACACCGGCTGGATGACTCCTGACCTACGACAGCAGTTATCTAAGCAATTTGTAACAGGTAGAGTAGGATTGCCTAAGGATGCAGCTCGTCTGGTTGCATTCTTAGCCACCGATGATGGGGAGTGGATTACCGGCCAAGTTTTACATTCCACGGGTGGATTCAACTAACGGAGAACGATAGTTGAATAATACATTACATTGATAAGCAGGTGCTTCGGTATCCTGCTCTTTTTATTAAGCTAACAGGCAGGATTGTTTAGAAAGTCCCTGATTGTATTTACCTATGCTTACTGTTAATCTAAACAATAGAGATGCAAACAAAGGAGCATAAACTTATCATGTGGAATACTCTGTAAAGATTAACAATTTGAAAGGATGCCTGAAATAGTGACTACACTATTTTATTAGGTATGCTTTTCTTTAATCTTATAGGGTATGCAGGAAAAGGTGTATCATATACCCATCCTGCGGATACCTGATGGTATCCGCTTTTATTCGTGGGAAACAGCATAACAGCATCTCTATTGATTCCTACCTGTTTATCCTTCTACTAGCGAGTGGAGGAACTTTGTTATGCGATCGAAGTTAGTCTTGATTGAGGGAATGCCAGGATCTGGTAAAACAACAACTGCTCAGCAAGTTCATGAAATTCTTACGGAAGTGAACATTACATCCCAGCTTTTTTTAGAAGGAAATCTGGAACATCCTGCTGATTATGATGGAGTCGCTTTCTTTAAGAAAACCGAATGCGATGAATTATTGAATACCCGTAAAAAGTTTAAAGATTTGTTGAGTAATCTAATGATTAAACAAGGTAACGATTACTTCCTGGAATATCGGAAAATAAAAAATGAAGTCTGGTCAAGTTTTCCAGATGAATTGCATCACGCAGTTTTTAAACATGATATTTATGAATTGCCGCTAGATCAAAATAGGAAACTGATAACAGAAAGATGGAAGAAGTTTGCGGATCGTGTTTTGTATGGCACAGACACCTTTGTTTTTGATTGTTGTTTTATACAAAACCCTGTAACTATAGGCATGATTAAACATGGTGCGAAGAAGGAAGACGTTATAAGTTATGTTATTGAACTGGCAACAATTGTAGAGCGATTGAATCCATTGTTGATATATGTACAGCAGAATGATCTTGATCATTCTTTCAGAAAGGCTGTAAAGGAAAGACCTCAGGAATGGTCAGAGGGATTTATTGAATATTACACGAACCAAGGGTATGGAAAAGAACAAAATTATAAAGGGTTAGATGGAACACTGCAGGTTCTTAAAGCAAGAAGGGAACTGGAAGAAGAAATTTTTAACAGATTAAACATTACCAAGATAAAAGTTGATAACTCTTCTTATAATAAAAATGATTATAAGCAAGTTTTAGAGGGCATTTTATCAGAATATTATAAAACAACAAACTAATGAGAGAATGGATTCTAATGATTGCAGGCTGAAAAAGAGGCAATCTATAAAGCTTACGGGAAACGATAGCTGAGGAGCATTGCCATGACAATGCTCCTCTTTTATTTGTTAAAGTTACGGGCAGGATTGCTTCATCAATTGTCGAATCCTTTGCTTGAATATTTCTATAAAGGGGGGGATGGAAATTAAAATACGAGAAGTTGTAGCAAATGATTATACTGAAGTTGTTTTTTTATGGAATGATGTACTTGGCGTTCGCAATGTTAATATTGAAAACTTTCGAGTTACTATGGAAAACATGAATAAGGCTGGAAATTACAAAACATTCGTTGCATTATTTGAAAATGATGTGGTTGGTTTTGTCACTATAGTTCAGGCGTTATCCGTAGGGTCTTCGAATGGTTATCTACATATTCAAGGGCTTGCTGTTAAAAAGGAATTACAGCATAGTGGGATAGGTACAGAACTACTAAGATACACTGAAAATTACGCTAAAGAAATGGAAATATCAAGTATTATTTTATGTAGCGGATTTAAGCGAACCGACGCCCATGCTTTCTATGTGCATAGTGGCTATGACAAAGATTCATACTGCTTTGATAAGATTATTAAACTTGACTAATTTTGAATATGTAATAGCCGAGCAGCCATTTTGTATTAAGTTAACGGATAACGATAACTCAATAACGACACACGGGCAGGTCAGCTTGGGATTTATGTTTTTATTCAGGAGGATTTTTAATTGTGGGTTTTGAACAGGATTTTAAAAAAAGGGTACATGAAGTTATTACACAGAAACAATTATGTTCAGTTATGAATGACACTAAGTGGGGAAACTTACAAAGTGATGTACTAAATAAACTACCTTTTACCCCTCCATATCAAGCTAAGTATGTATTAGACGATATACTTTATCCAGAGAACTTCGAAAACGACGTCTGGTATTTAGGGGATTGGATAGAAGGACTTTCACCTTTTTTTTCTGTAGAATGGATACGGGTTAGACCAAGGTATCAGAAGCACAAGGGGAATCTGCTTCCTCCTGAATTAATTGACATAAGTAAAGAATTTCTTTCGATTTTACATGAATTAAGAATTCCGTATAGAGAAGAAAATAATACATTTTTCATTTATGGATATATATCAAATACAGACTCACTTTTCAAAGGTAATCAATTGAGCTAACGGGACACGTTAGTTCAATAAACCAGCGGCAGTCTAAAACTTTATTTACTCAGACACCAACTTTCATTTAATTTGATCATATTACACGTTCGAAGATGCTTTCGGACACAGTTTGCCTTTAACTAAACACAGAACATTAATCCTATCGTTACTGGAGGTTGATGCACTGTGTTTTTTTCTGCGGATTTCTTCGTTTGCTTCGCTCTATAGAAAATCATGAAGTTAATATTCAGTTGAGGATCTCATCACTATCTGTTTACGATTCAGAGTTAGAGTTAGAGAAGGCCAAGCGAAAAAGGAGCTTTCTCATGAACACAGATCCTAAAGTACTTATTGTAACTTCGGCATTTGGAGACGGGCATATCAAAGTAGCAGAAGCAATTGATCATTCTTTTAGACGTAGAGGGATCAGCCGGATTGTTACCTTGGATCTTTTCGCTGCAGTCTACCCTAGTCTGAATGAGCTGTCCCGCAGATTCTATCTGAACAGCACAGGTTATACTCAAGAATTTTATGGATTAGTGTACAAGTTGACGAGCAAGATTAAACCAGACCAGTTCATGGGTAAATGGATTCATTCTATGGGCAAGCGGAAAGTGCAAAGGATCATCGACGAGATTGGACCGGATATTATCATTCATACCTTTCCCTATTTGGCCGCTGCTGAGCTTGCATCAACAAAGGGAAGACGAATCCCCCTTTTCACTGTCATGACGGATTATGTGGTTCATGGCAGGTGGCTTCATCCACAAACCTCGAAGTATTTTATTGCTACGGAAAGTATGAAAGCAGAACTGATGTCATTAGGTATTGCTGAAGAAAAGCTTGTGGTTAGCGGGATTCCGATTCGTGAAGCTTTTGAACAGACTCAGGAACGTGAAGGCCTTTTACGTAAGCATGGACTAGATGGAAATCGACATTATCTATTACTTGCGGCAGGGGCTTACGGCGTGTTGAGTGATATTAACCATTTAATAATAAGGGCGCTGCAGCAATCAAACTTCGATGTAATGGTATTGTGCGGGAATAATCATAAGCTCCAGATGGCTACGGAAGAGCTTTTTCAAGAGAATCCTCGGGTTCACATACGGGGTTATACAGAAGAAATGCAGGAGCTAATGTGCATATCCTCCTGTCTGTTGACCAAAGCAGGGGGGATTACCTTGACTGAGGCGATGGCTCTAGCACTTCCTGTAATTGTCTATCGTCCGCTCCCCGGTCAGGAGGCAGGCAATGCAGAATGGTTGTCTGAGCACAATTTAATAGAGATTGCCCGAAACGAGGAGCAGTTAGTAGAGCAGCTTCAGAGATTGGAGCATCTGGGGTACAGGGATGGAAAGGTGCAGGATATGAAGAACTTTTCCCGGAAATCAGCCGCGGATGCTATCGTTACTGAGGCTTTAGAGGTTATCAAGCTGCGGCAGCCGTCTGTTTCAGCCGTAAAATCTATGGTTGTTGAAGGGCAGGCGAAGACGATTCATGGATATTATTAGCAAGGTAGAAAGACCACGCGTTGTGGGTCCTCTAATTGGAGGCTGGCTCGGAAGCTCGGAAAATGAATTGCTGCCTTTTCAAGTAAGCGACTGTTTATTTGATTATAATTATTTATTACCAGATAAAGGGTCGATAAGATGTTATTATTTGTATGGGTGAATTTATTGAAAATGGTGCTTTATTGTCATTGGGGAGGACAAAATGTACAAGAATCAGAAGATAGAGGATATTTTGCATGAAATGCTAATCAAGTTTGTGGAAAATGAAAAGTTTCCGGGATTAGCGACCGGAATCGTAAAGGACAACCAAGTTCTGTTTACTGGTGAATATGGGACGGCAAATTTATCGACGGGTGATCCTGTAGTTCGTGGCACTTTGTTTCACCAAGCCTCTGTCTCCAAAACCTTCGTAGCAACCGCCATTATGCAATTAGTTGAGCGTGGTAAGGTAGAATTGGATGCCCCCATCACTAAATACCTGTCATATTTTAAGTTAGAGGATGAGCGGTATCAAAATATAACAATAAGACAGCTTATGAATCATACCTCCGGTATGCCTGATGAGGAAGATTATGCGTGGGATCGCCCTGAATACGACGAGCAAAGTCTTGAACGATATGTAAAAGGGATAGGTCACCACAAGCTGTTAAGCCAACCGGGAGAGAAATTTGCCTATAGTAATATAGGATATGAGATATTGGGAGATATGATAGCAAAAGTCAGCGATATGAGCTTCGAGCAGTATATGGAAAAAAATATTCTTGAACCAACAGGAATGCAGTCCAGTTCTTTTCTTAAACAGGAGGTTGAAGCTTATATTGCTGCACCTCATGTGCTTGGAGCTACCCATGAATGTGGTGGCTGCGTTAGTAGTGTTTTTCCATATAACAGGGCCCATGCCCCTAGCTCCACTTTATATACCCATGCCGAAGATATGTGCCAATATCTGTTGATGCATCTCAACGGTGGAACAGCCGGGAACGGCAATGAAATCCTCCAGCCAGGTAGCTATGATGAAATGTGGAAACCTCATGCACAAACGGGCTATGATCCGGAAAATGCACAGATAGGATTGGGCTGGTTTCTAGGAGAATATAAAGGTTCTCGTATTCTCTCACATTCCGGCTGGGATACTGGATTCTTGAGCAATTTGTTCCTGCTTCCCGATAAAAAAATCGCTATTTCTGTTATGAGTAATTGTGACTATGTCAACATGGGCAGCGTATGCTTCCCAATTCTTGATCTGTTGCTTGGCTCCAATATTTAGAACGAGTCTGTAACTGATTTTACAACTTCATAACAAGGGGCTTCGTACTTTATAACATTCGTATCTTAAAGTACATGTAAGTCAAGCCCACTTACACTATGGAGGTTATAAGAAATGAAGAGTAAAGATGTGAAATCAGCCCTCGGGGTGATCGCGATATCCGGTGGTCTGCTGGCCCTCACTGCTTTGGCAGTGCCCAAAATCGTCGCTTACACTACAGTGAACCAGAATGTGTCTCAAGCGAACGTTTCCTACACGCAAGAACTCAACCAGAAGCCTGCTGTTCAACTGGCGAGCAGCCAGATCCCGGTACTTAAGGTTGCAACCAAAACACCAGTCTCGACGATCAAGTCGTATTTTGAGCGCACAGTCACCGCTGAAGAAATTAAGCAGATTAATGAGTATGCAGAGAAGGCCAGGCTCACCGGCAAGGATGAACAGCTTACGCGGCAATTTACGGATCAGGAGAATAAGCGGCGGATGTTATTGGATGATCAATACAAGTACGATGGTTTACGGCCCAAGCAGAAGCTACCTTTGAAATCAGGGAGCTCCGAATTTTATCTGGATCAAAGCAAATTTACCTATGTATTTCCTAAGCGCGAACTGACCGATGAAGAAATGCTGCAATTGATCGACTGGAATTACCGTTTTAATTATGTGGTAAGCCTCAATCTTGTCGTGGCACAGCCAGATAAGAAGGACATCAGTCAGGATGAAGCCCTACGCAGAGCAAAAGAGAGCGTAAGCCGTCTATTCGGTGTCGATCTCTCAAAGTTGCAGGCTCAGACCTCATATCATAAGCCTTTTCCTGATTCGAAAGGGCAATGGTTCGTTAATTTTCTACCTTACCGGGCAGAGACACTGCGGGCTCAGGATAAGTCTTATTTCATGTATAATACTTTCGTGGATGCAAAGAGCGGGACCGTACTTGATACCACGATAGTGGATCTGTCCTACAAGAGAACTCCGATTACAGCAGCTATAAATAAAAAGATTAGCCAGGATTCCAGCTGGCTTCAAGCCGCTAAATCCATTGTGGTGGACAAGCAGGGCGAGACCCGTGCGATAACCAGCTCCTCTATCATTAAAGACAGTGCATATGACAAAAGCGGAGTGGTAGCGGTCTTGGTCAAACTGAAAGACGGTAGCACCTACACGGCAGAGCTGCGCTATCCCGAGAAGACGCTGCGCTGCCTGATCTATACACCGGTTTCCAAGTAATGAAGTGAACCAGCGTTATAACCTACTTTAGTATTTACAACCTACAGCAAGCCCCACTCGGGGCTTGCTGCTATGCATTTTGAGAGCTGGTGGATGACTATTGTGAGAGCAGACATGGGTATAGGAATTTCTTTTTACAAGAAGGGATGGTTAGATGCTAGATATTAAATCCTTACAAGAATGTCCTCTTCGTCAAAATGAGCTTATTGAGTATGTCAAAGAACGGTGGCCAAAAGTACAACAAGTTGTGCTCCCCAATATACAAGAAAGTTTAATCTCAAAAGATGAGGAGTTTCCTTTTACATTTTTGCTGTTGAAACATGATGTAATCATCGGGTTTTATCAATTAATTGAGCAGGAATTTATAACTCGAAAAGATTTATCACCTTGGATTGCGCCATTGTTTATTGACGAAAGTGAGAGAGGCAAAGCACTAGGATCCGTTTTGTTGGAGCATGCCAGAAAAATAGCTGGACAACTAGGTTATGCAAAAGTCTACTTGGCGACGGATCATATTCTTTATTATGAGAAATATGGATTTAAGGAGATAGGTCTGGATAACTTCGAGTGGGGACGGCCCACCAAAATATATGAACATGACACTATTACATAAATGACCCAAATGGAAAGCAGGAGTTATCATGGAGCATATCTTCGAATTAGCAAAAATAAAGAGTGAAGAAATAACGATACTCGAACTGCAGGATGCAATGGATAGAGGGGATGATAGTTCTAGGGAACTTGTTATGTATTACATGTATCGGATAGCAACGTTTGACCAGAGTGGTCCCATGATAAACTCTATTATGGAAATGAATCCAGATGCGATTTTTATTGCCGAGGCATTAGATCAGGAGAGAAAATTAAGCGGAGCACGAAGTCTTTTACATGGTGTGCCTGTATTATTGAAAGGAAATATTGAAACGAATGATAAAATGCATACAACCGCTGGCGCATTAGCTTTGGAAAACCATGTTAGCTCAAACGATGCTTTTCTTGTCCAAAAACTAAGGGATGCTGGGGCAATTATACTTGCAAAAACAAATATGACGGAATGGGCAAATGGGATGTCATCATCCATGTGGGCTGGGTATAGCTCAATAGGAGGACAAACCAAAAATCCATACGGGGATCATTTTCCGGGGGGTTCCAGTACGGGTTCTGCCGCTTCTGTTGCAGCCAATTTTTCAACAGTAGCCGTGGGGACAGAGACGTCTGGCTCTATTTTAAGTCCAGCTGTGCAAAACGCAATTGTTGGTTTAAAGCCAACTGTAGGTCTAATAAGTAGATCAGGCATAATTCCATGGTCATATTCTCAGGATACAGCTGGACCTATGGCAAGGAATGTGACAGATGTTGCGATCTTATTAAATGCACTTACGGGAAAAGATGAAAGTGATCCTGCTACTTGTAAAAATGAATATTCTACTATGGACTACACAGCATTTTTGGATAAAGACGGATTAAATAAAGCGACCATAGGCGTTTTTAGAAATGCTCTACCTAAGAATTATTGTGACATGGGTGAATATGATGAACATTTATTTAATGATGCTGTGGCTAAATTAAAAGATTCTGGAGCCAACATAATAGAAGATATAGATATTCCATCGTTCCATAGAGAGTGGAAATATAACAAAATGAATCTTGAATTTAAGCATTCCGTTGAAAATTACTTATATAACCTTCCGGCTCAACTTCCTGTCCATAACCTAAATGAATTGATTGAATGGAACGAGCGGAATTCGGAAAAGGCTTTGAAATATGGACAAGATATGCTGAACTATCGATCACAGCTAGATAAACCGTTGAATCATTCGGAATATATTGTAGAGTCTATCTCTGACTTATATTATTCGCAAAATATAGGGATCGATCATGCTTTAGAAAAGTATGGATTGGATGCAATCCTGTTTCCTGCTTATGTCGGAGCTGATTTAAGTGCTAGAGCAGGTTATCCAACTATAGCAGTGCCCGCAGGCTTTCAAGAGAATGGAAGAGCCTTTGGGATCACATTTGCAGGAACGGCATTTAGTGAACCGACACTCATTCGGATTGCATTTGCATTCGAACAACAAACGAAACACAGAAAAATGCCGGCTCTAAAGAAATGAAAGATGATTTGAAAATTAGAAAAAGGTGCATTTACAAACGAACGTATGTTTGCTAAAATGTTGATGTGGATAAAAATACCAAAGTGAAGAAAAGAGCGTTTGAGATTAGCAATCCATAAGAAACAACCCAAGTTGAATTCTGCTAAAATGTAGTTAATGTCTAATGTAGATATCCCTCATGAACAAAGGAGAACTGAAAATGAGAAAACTCGTTCTATTTCTTCACGCATCGCTTGACGGTTTTGTAGAAGGGCCGAATGGTGAAATGGACATTGGCTGGGTTTCCTACGATGCTGATTTGGAGAACCATGCGAAAGAAATTCTGAGTACTGCCGACACTGTCATTTGGGGACGTGGGACTTATCAGATGATGCACAGTTACTGGCCATCTGTCCCTTCGAACCCATCAGCTTCGCAGCATGAACGGAATCATGCCGAGTGGATCGAAAAGACAGCTAAGATCGTTTTTTCCACGACGCTGGAGAAAGTCGAATGGAATAATTCCAGACTCGTGAAAGAAGCTGTCGAGGAAGAGATCAATAACCTCAAACAGCAGCCCGGCAAGGATATGGTCATCCTCGGCAGTCCTAGATTCGCACACCACCTTATGCAGCTTGATTTAATTGATGAGTATAAAATTACGGTTTCTCCCGTCCTGATCGGTAAGGGATTGCCATTATTCCAAGGTCTCAAGGAGAAGAGAAATCTTAAGCTAATCGAAAACAAGACCTTTGATTCTGGAGCCATAGGTCTCGTTTACCAGACGGTAAGATGACCTTGTCACTTAAGGTGATTACGCTCACGAGGAACGTTATTGGAACGACAACAGCGGCAGTCTAAGACTTTATTTATCAAGTCTTGGTCCGCCGCTGCTTGTTTTAATGGATCCAGTCTAATACTTTATTTTTACCAAACACTAATCAGATGTTGGTTCTTTCATAAACCATGAAATATGGGTGCATCGCTTACAAATAAGGATGGCAGCGTTTTTGTTCGCCCAGTCAAAGCCTAAAAATGATGCGCCGCTTGTGTTAAGCAGTTTATAATCCAGATCAAAGGTATCGTTTTGACAGCAAGGACAGGTTATTGGTGCGCCTGCAGCACTGTATCTCATTATAAAAACCTCCTGTAGATTTGTATATTACTTTAACGTATTTAAGGTTATTCAGGTTTCGTGCACTTGAAAGGATTACTCACGAGTTCATTTTGCCAAGGGCAAGAGTGTTAGGTTTATTTCAGTTATAATATTTGATATAAGGTATACAGGATTCGTTTTAATGAAGAAGGTGAGGGACTGATTTTGACCCATAATATTATCGAATACTGTTTACAAAAGAATGGAGCAACAAAGGATTTTCCTTTCGGCTTCGATCCAATGGTGATCAAAATTGCCGGTAAAATGTTCGCGCTTATATTTGAGAATAAGGGGAATTATGCTTACATAAATCTAAAATGTGATCCGGTGATTGCAGGGAACTTGCGAGAGCAGCATGAGAGCGTTCGGCCAGGATACCACATGAACAAAAAACACTGGAATACGATTGTTTTGGATGGCTCCTTACCAGAGTCGGATATCTATTTAATGATTGATCATTCTTACGATATGGTTGTCAAAAATCTCCCTAAGAGCCTCCGACAAACGATATATTGAAGGTGGCATTAAGTTGTCGTTAAAATGGCAATGAACTGGTATAATATGGTTTATATTCATGGGAAGGAGTTGTATTTATGTCTGACTTTTTTAATTCAGGACCTAATCCCAATTTGTCGGACCCTGCAGGCCATAAAGCAAACCATGATGTAAATGCGCAAAAATATCATACTGAAGGCGTTCCAGGATTCTGGAGTGAGGTAACCAATCTGTTGATCGTTGTGGCTATAATTGCTATCATTTTTTTAGTTATAAGGTTTGTTTTATGATTACCCTGGTTTAGAGTGAAGACATTGACTTTTAGGAGGCGGTTCCATTGGTAACTATCATTAGGTGGACAGAATTTAGAAGGATAACGCCTACTCGTCCATAAACTGCGTATTTCCTTCTTAATGAGGGTACTAGATGCAAGAATATAAAATTAGTACAATGAAAGACTATTCAAAGCAATCGATTGATCAAATCCGCATATTAGAACATCTTTGCAAGACGTCCGACAGATCAAGTTTGAGGGTGGGTATAGAAAGCCTTAAGGAGATAGACGGAGATGAGGCATTCTTGTGCCAGATCGATAACCAATTAGTCGGATTTCTCAGTTGGTATACTTCGGATGGCATCGAAGCTAATATTAACGGAATGGTTCACCCGGACTTTCGTCGCCAAGGTGTATTCCACGACTTACTGAAAAGTGCCGCATCAGATATGCAAATGCAAGGCATACAAACTTGCCGTTTTAGGATACCTTCTAATTCTGAATCAGGGATGGATTATATACGGTATTTAGGGGCAAGTGCTGCACCGTCTGAATTCCTCATGGTTTTTAATCGGGCACAAATCGCTGGATCAAGCCACTCCGGTTTAGCTGTGCGATTAGAAGAAGATCAGGATTTAGAGTTCATGGTTAAATGTTCATCACAAGCTTTTGGTGATTCAGAGTCCTGGACTAGGAATTATTTAACTCGTACAAGAGAACCGGCACGGATTACTTACATTGCTGTGGACAACATGATTCCGGTTGGGATGATCAGAGTCAATTATTTAGATACAAATACAGCGGTTATACATGATTTTTGTGTGCTTCCTTCGTGTCAAGGCAGAGGATACGGACGTGAAATTCTTTCAGAGGTAGTTAAAATCTTGCGAGATCAGAGGGATTTCCAGATTCGTCTTGGCGTGGTCACTCAAAATAGAAAGGCATTATCCCTCTATCAGTCGATTGGGTTTGAGGTGACTGCGGAGTCTAATTACTATGTAATATCCGTCGATATGATTTATTAAGAAAGAGGCGCTACTCATGCGCCTCTTCTTTTTTTATCATGCCCTTCTAATTATCACGCTGAATCTAGCTATAGTTAATACTTATAACCTGTCATAGCTCATTGGTAGATCGGTTTAGTCAGTCGGTTATGCTATATTTATTCTAATAATTTGTTTACGAGGAGATTAATATATGAGCATTCAAACCGTACCCCAAAAACGAACCGTTACTCCATTTCGATATGATATCGTGGGCAGCTTCCTGCGCCCCCAAGCGTTGAAAGATGCTAGATTAAAATTCAAGAATGGTGAAATTACTGCCGAGCAGTTGAAGGAAGTAGAGAACGACGAAATCGTTAAGCTCGTGCAGAAACAAAAAGAGGTGGGTCTTCAAGCAGTAACCGATGGCGAATTCCGCCGCTCTTGGTGGCACCTCGACTTCTTCTGGGGACTTGACGGTGTAGATCGGACAATTATTGACCAAGGTTACCAATTTAACGGTGCAGAGTCCAGACCAGAAACAGCCCGACTGACCGGGAAAATAAGCTACAGCAGCCATCCTTTTGTTTCGCATTATGAATTTTTAAAAGGTGCTGCTGGTGAGGACGTTGTTGCGCGTCAATCGATTCCTGCGGCTGCACAATTCCTGTTCGAGCTAGATCGGGCGGAAAACAAGGAAAGCACAAATGAATTATACCCGAATCGCGAAGAGCTTATCTCGGATATTGCCAAAGCATACAAAGCATCGATTCTGGCCTTCTATGCAGCGGGCTGCCGCAGTATTCAGATCGACGATTGTACGTGGGGAGCGCTTTGCGACGAACAGTTTATAGCATTTATGAATCAGATTGGCGTGAACGTAGCTGAATATGCAAGCGAACTTGCAAAATTGAATGAGGAAGTTGTAACTGGTCTGCCGGAAGACCTTGTTGTAACGACCCATGTATGCCGGGGCAATTATGTTTCGACTTATGCTGGAGTAGGTGGAGGCTACGAGCCTATCGCGCAAACGCTTCTTAATATCAATAACTACTCGGGTTATTATCTGGAGTTTGATACCGAACGTGCAGGTGACTTCAAGCCATTGCGTTTCTTGAAAGACAATCAGCAGGTTGTGTTAGGTCTGTTCTCATCCAAATTTGGTGAGCTTGAAAGCAAGGAAGATATTCTGAAGCGTATTGAGGAAGCGAAGCAATACGTTGATCTAAACCGGATTTGCCTTAGCCCGCAATGTGGCTTTGCTTCTACGGAAGAAGGCAACCACCTGACAGAAGAGCAGCAATGGCGTAAGCTTGCTTATATTAAAGAAATTGCTGAAGAGATCTGGAACTAACTCTAATTAAAAAGTAGACAGAGACAATACACCTTTAGCCATTCGGATGTTCATCCGTTCGGTTAAAGGTGTATTTTGTTCTACAGTGAGCATACCGATATACTTGGCCAGTTCTATCTATACCGTGACGGAGGATTAGGGAAAACCTCCCTAATAAAAGCCGATAATTGCTCTAAATGAATGAAATTAGGGAATAACTCCCTAAAAAACAGAGCAATATCAAGAATTACCGCCAAATCAGTTAAATTTCAGGGAAGAATTCCCTGATTATTAGTCTGATGACCAGAATCCTCTGGTAATAAGGGAGGAATCCCCTAATTATCTCCAGGGCGAGCATATGATTGAGCTTTACGGAGTTTTTTTGCCACGCTCAGTATAAAAGAAATCACCCCCGTTTAATAAACGAGGGTGATTTAGCCTAAGAAGTAAGAGTGTCAGCTTTTAATTGTCTTTAGAGTGTCTTTCGCCAACCTGGAATTCATCGGCATGTTCAAACATATATTTCACGGTCAGAGGGTCATGACCAGTAAGTTGTTTGAAGTCGTCTGTATAAACATCCATTTTTCCTTCACGAATAGCTTGTCCGAAAGTAACCATACCTTCTGAAGAAAAGGGTGCTTCGGAGCCTTCTTTAAATGCACCGTCGGTGGTTCTAGGCACGCCCATTGCTTCGAATACGGCATAATTTTCTTCATCCGTGTTTTCTTTGTAGGTGATATGATTGCCCGTTACTTCATTACCAATCTTAATGAAATCGGTAATTGTCATCAATTCAAGTCCGTTGATATTTAGAATCGCTTCCTGATAATTATTGGAGGCTAGGGCATACGCAACGGCTTTTGCGCAATCCTTCCGCGAGATATAAGCCATTTTACCGTCACCTTGATTGTTTGTTAATACCCCGTCACCCTTCACATACGTGAAGTAATTGGTAATCATGGCTTCCGCGTATTGGGAATTCCGAAGGAAGATATAATCTAGCCCAACGCTTTGAATATAACGTTCGGTATACACATGGTCGATTTTTTCTACGCTTGGATTGCTTTCATCGGCTGCGTTTACTAGAGAAGTATAAATGATCTGTTTGACTCCAGCTTCTTTGGCAGCATCGATCACATTTTTTTGTGCATTTTGGCGTTTTTCTCCAACAAAAGGCATGGAGATTAGAGCGAGTTTATCGGCATGAGCAAAAGCTTCGGCAAGGCCGTCCTTGTTATTAAAGTTGGTCACATGTGTTTCAATCCCTTGTTCCGCATATTCTTTCAAACATGCTGGATCGTAAGCGCAAAAAATGATTTGGTCTTTATCTACCAGCTCCAACAAATATTCCGCAGCTTGCTTCCCTAGATTTCCATCGACACCAGTCAACAATAATTTACCCATGATCGTTGTCACTCCTTGTTGAAATGAATTATACCCTTATAGTATGTGAAAAAAGTAACATAGTCTAACACATAAAACTTATGGTCGATTGCTAAATCCAATTTGGATTTGTTGCAGGAAGGAAGGCAAGGCCGGGTTTGTATTATTTTTGAGATAACCTGCTTCGATTGCAAAGGTATGGTGTGAATCATCTAAGGGAATTAGCCGGACTTCATCTTGAAGATAAGCGAGCTGATAGTTATCCGGGAAAAAGCCAATCAAATTCTCCGTGATGATATAAAACAATTCTGTCTCCACATCGTCTGCGGTTCGAAGAATGTTCGGCTGATAGCCGTCTTCAATTGCATGCTGGATCATTAGATGATAAGAGTTTCCAATAGCTGTTGGATTCAGCATGACTAGTGGATGTTCATATAACTCCTCTTTGGCGATCGATTCATGATGAAACAGGGGATGGTGGTGACTCACAGCCGCACAATAACGTCCCTTATACAAGGGATAGGTTACAATGTCCTCTTTTCCTTGAAACTCGGAATCAAAGGCAATAGCCACGTCGTAAATCCCTTTTTGCAAGTATTCTGCAATATCTTTTAGCAATACTTTATTCAGTTCCAGCTTAATATTCGGATGATGATCCTGAAACGAGGGAATCAATTTCAACAAACTTTGGATATCCGTCATCGCCGCATATTCGATACTCAAGGATTGCGTATTATACTTTTGAAAGTTTTCCATGCTCATCTTCATATGGTTATATTGCTTCCAGAGGATGAGGGCTTCGCCATAGAAAAGCCATCCGGCTTTGGTTGGCTCAATAGGGATCTGCCTTCTGTCAATCAATTGAATGTTGAATTCCTCTTCAAGCGCGGCGATTTGTTGACTAATGGTGGTCTGCGATACATAGTTCTTTTTAGCTGTTTCCGTAAAATTTCTGCATTCTACGAGATCGATAAAATATTTAATCCTTCTTATGTTCATAGTATCCTCCGCCTGCCGCTGTTTGCTTTTATTATAACCCAGAAAGTGAAAAAGAGAGCCTCGTTTAGAGACCCCCTTTGTTGTACTACTCTTATTTTGTATAGTTATCGAAATAACCTTGAATATAAATCATTGGTGTTCCTTTATCGCCACTACCAGAAGTTAAATCAGATAATGATCCAATCAGGTCAGTTAATCTACGAGGTGTAGTCCCTTGGGCTTCCATCGCACCAACTAGATCATCATTTTTATTCTGGATGTAGTTAGAAATGGCTTGTTTTAACTCTTCACCACGAAGATGAGAGAAGTTGTTATCGGCCAAGTATTTCAATTTTACTTCATTTGGTGTTCCATCAAGTCCGGCAGTGTAAGCAGGGGAGACAACTGGATCTGCGAGCTCCCAGATTTTTCCGACTGGATCTTTGAATGCTCCATCGCCATAAACCATAACTTCTACAGTTTTACCTGTAATTTCTTTGATTTTTGCTTGGATACCATCCACGATAGGCTGGCAGTTGTTTGGAAATAGCTTTACACTTTCTTCTGTAGCTTTGTTTGATCCTAGCAGACCATAAGCTTCGTTAAAGCCGCTGCCATCGATTGATTGTGTAAGAATATCATCCAAACCAAATACTTTTTCAGCACCATTGTTTGTGAGAATGCGTTTGGTTCTGAAGCGAGTGTGAATATCGCAAGTTAATACATTTTTTGTATAGTTTAAAATGGTCTTTGGGTTGTTGGAGAAGATGACTTCACAAGCCACACCTTCAGCTTCAATTAAACCTTTATAATATTCAATATAGTCAACCCCTGTGAATGGGTGCTTAATATAGCCGAAAAACTCACGGAACTGAGCTTCTGTTAATACATCTGTCCATGGATTGATACCTTTAGCATCTAGTTCGTCGATGTCTACAAGGTGGTTTCCTACTTCATCAGCTGGATAGCTTAACATTAGGACTACTTTTTGTGCCCCTTTGGCAATACCGCGTAAGCAGTTAGCAAACCGGTTACGGCTAAGGATTGGAAAAATGACCCCTACGGTTTCTTCGCCGAATTTCCCCTTTATATCAGCAGCAATATTGTCGATCGTTGCATAGTTTCCTTGTGCCCGAGCAACAATGGATTCAGTTACGGTCACAATGTCGCGATCTTCGATCGAAAAACCCTCGACTGTTGCTGCATTCAATACCGTCTGAACTACGATTTCTTCAATATTATCCCCATTGTTAATGATAGGTCCGCGAAGTCCACGTACAACTGTTCCAACTACTCTTTCCAATATGATCTCTCCTCTAATAAGGGTATACTCTATATTATTAAAATGGTTTTAAAGCCTATATTACTATACCCTTTTAGAGCGATATAAGTAAAATTAATGTTTATAATATCTAATATAAAAATGATTTATAGTTAAGGAGGATTACAATTGGCGCGTGTGTTATTTATTAATGGTGGATCAGAGGGACATATCAATCCCACGATTGGCGTTGTGGAAGAGCTTATTTCGCGTGGCGAAGAGGTAGTGTACTTTTGTATAGAAGCTTACAGAGAGCGTATGGAAATGACGGGGGCTACAGTACGAACATTTGACGATCAGAAATTTATACAAGCTTTTATCTCAGGTGGAAGAAATTATGTACTGGAAAGAATCAACGGCCTTTTACTTACGGCAGATATAGTTATTCCAAGCGTTCTTGAACAGATCAAAGGGGAGCATTTTGATTACATCATCCATGATTCTATGTTTGGTTGTGGACGTTTGCTAGCTCAAATTCTTAAGCTTCCGGCCATTAGCTCCTGTACTTCTTTTGCGCAGACAAAAGCAGCATTCGATGACATGTTAGAACGATTTTATACTACAGTCCCTGCAGAAGTAACTAATCCTATAAAGGATAAATTCCAAAGCTTGACGCAAATGGTGAAGGGCAAATATGATGTGGACATCCAATCCCCTTATGAAGTGTTTTGTAATCCTGCCCCACTTACTATCGTTTATACAACTAGGGAGTTTCAACCTGAGGGAGAAGCTTTTGACCCGTCTTATATCTTTGTAGGACCCTCCATCTCTTCACGATTAGCTCCAGAAAAATTCGATCTCATGGCAATTAAGGGGAAAAGTCTAATTTACATTTCACTCGGCACAGTTTTTAACCAAGCCATTGAATACTATAAACTTTGTTTTGAAGCATTGGGGAACACGGAGCACACTATTGTGATGTCAATTGGAGATAAAGTCCAAATCACTGATTTAGGGGAAATTCCGCAAAACTTTTTCGTGAAAAATTATGTTCCACAAACGGATATACTGCAATACACAAAGTTATTTATTACACATGGTGGAATGAACAGTATCAATGAAGGGCTTTATTACAGGGTTCCGCTAATTGTAATTCCACAAAGTGCGGATCAGCCAATAATTGCGAAGCAAGTCGTCCATGTCGGAGCAGGCATTAAGTTACAAATGCAAAGTTTAACTGCAAATCACCTACGAGAAGCCGTAGATCATGTATTAAGCGATTTATCTTATAAAAAAGCTGTCTCCAATATCAGTGAATCGTTTCGGAACTCGGGTGGGTATCGACGAGCTGTTGATGAGATTGTTCGGGGAGGGGGAGTCGTATGAACAAAATGGACCGGTTGTTAGCTATAGTGCTTGAACTGCAGCGTAACAAAATGTTGCGGGCGGAGGATTTGGCTGCTAGGTTTGAAACGAGCGTAAGAACGATCTATCGGGATATTCAGGCACTGAGTGAAGCGGGCGTATCCATTATAGGAGCGCCAGGGCAGGGTTACTCCTTAATCGAGGGGTATTTCCTGCCACCCGTTAGTTTCACGCTGGATGAAGCAGTGACATTGCTTATCGGAACTGATTTTATCGAGCAGCGGTTTGATGCACACTATGGTAATAAGGCTAGAAGTTCTAAAGCAAAGATAGAAGCTATCCTGCCGGAAGCCATCCGCAGTGAAGCATCACAGATTCGCAAAAGTTTTCGTTTATTTGCATCCGTAGAAGATATAGCACCCATACAAGAGAAGGCATGTTTGGAAGCCATTCGTGGAGCGATATTGGAGGGAAGGAAAATAAGATTTCGTTATTCCAAAAGAATCGCCGAAGCCGATGGGAACCGTCAAAGTGTTCGTACGGTTGCTCCTTATGGACTTGTGCTTCATCACGGGTCATGGGTACTCATCGCCTGGTGTGAATTGCGTCAAGACATCCGTCATTTCCGGTTATCCCGAATGAGGGAGCTTATTAATCTGGAAGATGAATTTATACTGCCAGCAGATTTTCATCTGGAGGTATACCAACCTCCTGATGATCGCAACGTTCATGTGCTTATCTTAGTCCAAGCTGACATAGCCGATAAGGTAAGGGAATCAAATAATTTCTATATGGAAACTATTGAGGAGCATGCGGAGGGGTTACTTGTTACTTTTCGCGTTCGCGAGCCAGGGGAATTGCTGCAATGGGTGCTTGGCTGGGGAGGCGGTATGGTTGTGCTGGAGCCCGAATCTTTCCGTGATCAGGTTAGAAATGAAATAGAAATAATGTTAAAACGCTACTGACATAACGCTGTCAGTAGCGTTTTTGTATACTTGGACCATCAATGACTACAGGAGCTGATATATGATGATTACAACAAAAGAAGCCTTACAACGATTTGAAGAAACTGCGACATACTATATTCAAGAATTGGAGCGATTCAATCTGGAGCAGCTGAAGCAAAAGCCGAGTGAAAACGAGTGGTCCATCGGACAGATGTTTCAGCATCTCATTAACTCGGCGCTGTATATGCAGCTTCGTAATATTGATCAATGCCTTGTGCTCGACCAAGATCCCTTAGTAGCTCATGTGGGGAAAACTGAGGATGGTGCGGCTATATTTGCGCAAGGAAGCTTTCCGCCCATTCGTATTCAGGTTCCGCCTTCCGCCCAATATACGCCGGAGCAGCCGGAGAGCAAAGAACAATTAATTCAAGGGTTACGTACAGTCATCCAAAGAATGAGAGAGATCGAACCCTCTCTTGAGAAAGCATCCAAACAAAATACCGTTTCTCACCCGCGATTCGGTGGATTATGCGCGGAGGAATGGTTCCTACTTATTGAAATGCACTATCGTCATCATCTTCTGCAGCTGGAGCGGTTAAACAAAAGAATTGTTGTTTAATTCCATATTTGCACCTAAAGAAGGGTTCATTCAGGTTGTGAAAGGATCATAAAATCAGGAACCGCATTCCAATAAAAAGAGTTGGAATGGTCTTAATTTCCTGAACCAAGCGTGGCCTGAACGTGATTCTTATATTCACTAGGATTAACACCAAAGTGTTTTTTGAATAACCGGGTGAAATAAAATTGATCGTGTATACCGATTTGCGTGGAAATTTCTTTAATGTATGGATTCCCTTTAAGTATTAAATCTGCGGCTTTTTCCATTTTCACAGTATTAATGTAGTGAATGATGCTTTGCCCCACTTCTTCTTTGAAGATTCTGGACAGATAGTTCTCACTTAAGTTGACATGCTTGGCAATCAGAGATAAGGTCAGCTTCTTCTGATAATGTGTGTTGATATAGTCAATCGCTTGTTTAACATCTCTATTGTGTGTAGTTACGATCTGTTGCTTTTGATGGGAGAATAATTGGAACACAAGCTCCATTATAGATAGAACGTCAGTGGTACGTTTACTGCTGGCGATATTTTCTATATAGTTCTTCAAAAGCTTTGGATCCTCGACAATGAGATGGGCATCGCATAAGGGAAGATAATGCAGACAATTTACAATGAACTTTTTGGTTTCAGCAGGATTAATTTGCTTGGATTTACAGATGTCAAGAAATTGCTGAGTTGCTTGAGTAACGGCTTCAACCCCTGAAAGCTTCCAGTTCTGAATTAATTGCGTTGAGAAATCATGTACATCCTCGAAGTCCAGCGTATCCTTTAAATGGACATCCTTTGGATCTATAATCGTTATTTCGTTGTAAAATTGAATTAGCAAGGATTCTTTACATCGTTCTAGGGTTCGTTTTGCTTCAGCATATCCCCGTACAGGATCAGAAAAAACAATGGTAGGGGTGATAGAAATATACATTTTGATTAACCGAATGACCCTCTGGATAAAGTCTGTGCGGATAATTTGATGATCGTCTAAGGTATCACAGGAGATTAGAAGCAGCAGCCCATTAGATTCAAGCTGAATAATTTCCAACTGATCTACGGTCTCCAAGATATCTAAGATGATGTTTTCAATAAAGGATACGGAGATGTGATTTTGTCTTTCGTTATGGGTGGCGTTATTCTGCTCAAAAGTAATGTAGAATAAATAACAGCTGCTTTCGCTGAAAGCGAACGTTATAGCATCATGCTGCTCAAGCTGCCGCACATCGTAATAAGGATCGGTGAAATAATCTTTTAGAAGCGCATTTTTCACACTTTTTAAATTGTGCTGCAATAACTGAGTTTGGGTCTCCTGCTGCTGCCTAGATTGAAGCTGCTCTTGAATTAGCTTCGTAGATTTCTCCAGCAAATAGATCAGATCCCCCGTTTTCATACTAATCTTCAGCATATAATCTACAGCACCAAGCACTAGGGCTTCACGAACTAACTCATACTCCCCGTGGTTGCTCGCCACCAGAATTTTTCCTGCAAACCCTCTGTTATTCAGTTCTTTTATCAGCTGTAAACCATCCATATTAGGCATTTTGAGATCTGTAATGATGATATGGGGATTAAACTTGTCTACAAGTGTTAAGGCTTCAACTCCGTCAGAGGCAGTAGCACAGATCATGTATCCAAGCTCTTCCCATGGAATCATGGTTCTGAGCGCAACTTTAACAATAGGTTCGTCATCCACTAGCATTACATTATACATAGGATACATAGTATCACCCCTTAAGTTCGTATGTTTGTATAGGGATAATCAGGCGGCAGCAGGTTCCATGACCCATAGAGCTTGTGATGAACAGCCCGTAACTCTCACCGTATTGAAGTTTAATGCGATCGGCCACATTTGAAATTCCGATACCCGACAGATTGTCAGCCTTTTCTGATTTGGTGGTGTCAAACCCTTTTCCGTTATCGATGATTTCAATAATAAGGGTATATTCATTTTTTGCGTATACCTTAATTTGGATTAGAACTTTTCCTCCTATATCTGTAACCCCATGAAGAATCGCGTTCTCTGCGATCGGCTGCAGGATGAGCTTGGGGATCATGCTCTGTAATAAAGACTCATCCAAGTCATATTCAATGTCAAACCTGTCGGCATAACGTATTTTTTGAATGGCAAAATAATGATCCAGATTGTTCAGCTCCTGCTTGATGGTGATTTGCTCATCTTGATCGATAATGGTACTACGCAGCAATTCAGCTAGTGAGGAGATGCCGTCGCTAAGGACGGGAACCTGGTTAATCATCGCCAGCCATCGTAAGGAGTTAAGTGTATTAAAAAGAAAGTGAGGATTAATTTGCGATTGCAGCATTTGCAATTCGAGCGAACGTCTTCTTTTCAGATCTTTCTTTTGATCCTTCATCAGCTGTTCCATTCTACTGACCATGCTGTTAATTCTATTGGCCAACACGCCCATTTCATCGTTGCTGTGATCTTCGATCCGACTCGATAGATCACCATAAAAAATTTGGTTGCAGAAGACGATGATTTGTTTGATTGGTTTCAGGATGCTTTTATACAATACGATAATAATTAGAATACACACGACTACAATGATGCTGACAACAATAAGTAGTCCAGTGGTGATTTTACTTGTCTCTGAATTGATATAAGAGAAGGGGACGGTAGAAATCATGTACCAGCCTAATTGATTATTGTTAATATAAGAGATTTGCTGCATTTTTCCATTGACCATGCCTTGGAAGGAATGGTTTTTCTTTGCCTCTTGTGTCTTGATTTGCTTAAAAAGCTCATCTTTATAATAGGGTTCTCCTAGCGGAGTATCCTTTTGATTCGAGGACATTACTTTTCCCTCCCTATTCATAATAAGGAGACTGGAACCTGTACCTAAATCCACACTGGAAAGAATGACTTTTGAAAATAACTCCCCACCAATAAAAACAAACACATGACCTAAGGGAACGCCAATGTCATCTTGATCAAAAATTTTCCGGCCCAGGACAATGGTATTGTAAGCGCGATAGCTTTTTACGTAGTTAAGACTGTCATAAGGGGCATTCAGCTCTACTTGTTTCATAATTTCTTCATACTTAGGATTGGGGATGCCGTCGTAGCCTAATTCATAGATAGGTTGGTTCTTGGCGTCGATGACCCGAACGTTCTGGACATATCCGGGGTAGATGGTTCTATATAAATTGTCCATGGCATGATTAATGGCAGCATTGCTAGGAGCGGGTTCATTTGGTGCTGCCGATAAACGCTCCTGAATAATACTATTGGTAGAAACAGAGCCTGCAAGATATTGATAGTTGTTAAGTTCACTTAACATCGTTCGATTAAGCAGCGTTAAAGCCTGAAATGTGGATTTACTTAATTTATTGTTAATGGATTTGGAGTAAATGGTGTAGGAGTAGAAACCTATAAAGATGATTGGGATCACAGAAACGATTAAGAAAATGACGGTTAAGCGATTTTGAATTTTAACCTTGCGCATGATTTGCGGAGGATTAGGAAAATGCAGCTTCCCTTTACGTCGACTCAGGTGGATGACCTCCCATTCACTATCTTTTACTTACAAGTTAACATAAAAAGAACAATGGAATATATATGCAGCGGCGAAAAGTGAGAATAATCTATGGAATGGATAATATTATCCATTCCGTTAACGGCTAAGTTTACAGGTTATGTGACCCTGATGAATAAGCTTATACGAGCTCGCATTGGAAGATGGATAAGATAATACATAGGTAGGTTTGTATTGTAAATGTAAATATAGCGTAAATCCTTCTATACTTAGATTATTAAAAAAGCGTTTACAAGAATATCTTAAGGAGGGCGTTTATGAAAAAGACTATGAGTACATTATTAGCAGTAATGCTGCTAGGTGTGGGGTTGCTCGGCTGCGGGAACAGCAATAATAAACCTGCTGCCTCTAATGAATCGGATTCAACGAAAGCTGCGAGCACAGCGCAAGCTACAAGTACAACGAACGCCGAGAATACTAAAGAAGAACCTGCTAAAGATTTTGATAACAAGGAACTTAGTATTGCTGTATTCCAAGGGGGATATGGTGCGGATTATTGGAATGAAATTGTCAGCAAATTCGAAAGTACTTATCCAGGTGTGAAAGTGAACATGACGATTAATCCAAAAGTTGGTGAAGTAATCCGGCCGCAGATTGTTGCGGGTAATCCTCCCGACTTCCTGTCTGTTACAGATACAGAGCAAAGTGGCATCGTGCTTTCATTAATTAAAGAAAAAGGACTGCTAGATATCAGCGATGTATTTGAAAGCAAAGCGCTTGATAAAGAGGAGACACTTAAGGACATGATTCTTCCGGGGATGCTGGACAGTACAAGATTTCAGCCTTATCAAGATGGAAAGACGTATCTCGCACCTTTTAATGCTGGACCGATGGGCTTGATTTACAATAAAACACTGTTCGCAGAAAAAGGCTGGAGTGTTCCTGAGACTTGGGAGGAGTTCTTTGCTTTAGGTGATGAGCTGAACAAAGAGGAGAACTACCTGGTTAATGCAGATGGAACTAAAACGAAGCGGGCTTTATTCACTTATCAAGGCATCTATCCGGATTATTTGGAGGAAATTCTCTACCCGGCCATTGCCAGTGCGGGGGGGAAAGAAACGCTGGATAAAGTCTTTGCATATGAAGAAGGTTCATTTAAGAACGACACGATCAAAAAAGTACTGGATATTTTCTATAAAATCTCTAAAGACGGTTATCTGATGGACGGCACGGTTGCCTTGAACCATACACAGTCGCAGACCGATATGATGATGGGTAAAGCTTTGTTTATCGTAAACGGCAACTGGATGGAAAATGAAATGAAGGATTCACCTAGAGAAAATGGGTTTGAATTTGGGATGACAACAGTACCTGTGTTCAATAAAGGTGATCAGAAGTATGTGCTTTCCAGCTACGAGCAATTCTCCATCCCTGCTAAGGCTAAAAATCCTGAGCTCGCTAAGGAATTCTTGAAGTTCCTATATACCGATGAGTCTGTGAAACTATTCGCGGAAAAAGCGAATGGGGCGTATGCGCTTAACGATGCGAAGGAGCTGTCTAAGCCATTTTTAACTAAAGGTGTCTATGACATGTTTGAGGCTTATAATGGTTCCATTTCTATTCTACAGGGCTGGCAATCGTTACCGAAGGGTTCCAAGGTTAGTGTAGTCACTGAAATGTTCAAGAATACGGTCACACCAGTGATGACAGGCCAGATGACCACGGATCAATGGATGGATAATGTGGAAAAAGCTTTTGCACAGATTCGTAAAGAGAAAGCGGCTAGTAAATAATCTATAGTATCTCATGCAAATGCATCCTGTTAGGAATGGATAAGGTTATCTATGAACGGGATGCATTTTGTATGAAGAGGAGTGAGAAAGATGTCTGAAATGCAGCTGGCAGAAGTAGCTCCTAGACAGAGAAAATCAAAGATTAGGACAGCGAAAACCAGAAATCCTAAGCTATTCATAGCGGTATGCACGATTCCTACGCTCTTGTTAACCCTCGTATTTATGATTATTCCAACCTTTCGGGCATTTTTTATGTCTTTTACGGATGCCACCGGGATGAGTGATGAGAACAAGTTTATCTTTTTGGATAACTATAAATATATGTTTCAAGATGAGATGTTCCTCAAAGCTCTGAGCAATACATTTAAACTGATGCTGGTTGTGCCAGTAATTACATTGATTTTTGGGCTGGTGCTTGCTTTTCTATTAACGCAGACGAAGCTGAAGGAAAGAGGATTTTACCGAACCGTATTCTTTTTCCCTAGTATCATCTCTTTGACGGTAGTCGGAATTATCTGGTCCTTTGTGTTTCATCCCAACATGGGCATTTTGAATAATATTCTGGGGAGCATCGGATTAGATCAACTGAGCAGACCTTGGCTTGGAGATAGCCGAACAGCATTGTGGTGTGTAGCCGTTACACTGATCTGGCAAGCGGTTGGTTATTATATGGTCATGTATATCGCTGCGATTGACGGGATTTCTGCGGATGTGTTTGAATCGGCGACTATTGATGGTGCGGGATATTTCCGGAAGCTTACCAGCATTACGATCCCTCTGCTAAAAGATATTATTGGCATTACGTTTGTGTTGTCCCTGGCAGGTACGATTAATTTAAGTTTTATAGTTGTAACTGTAATGACTGGCGGTGGTCCGGCAGGTGGAACTACTGTTTTACTCCACTACATGTACACGCAAGCTTTCCAAAATGCGAACTTTGGTTATGCCATGGCTATTGCTATTTTTACGCTGGTGTTCGCCTTTGTGCTTTCTTTTCTGTCCAGACTACTTACAAATCGAGCAGAAGGGTAGGGGAGAAGGATGACGAGCAATCAACAGAGTCTTATAAAAATGAATATTGCCAACTGGATCACGCGGCTGTTTCTGATTGTAGCCACCATTGTTTTGTTATATCCGTTTGTATGGAATCTCTTAGCTTCATTTAAAAGCAATACGGAATTTCTAACCGACCCCTTCTCCTTACCACAAGCCTTACACTTTGATAACTATGTACGCGCTTTTCAGAAATCCAAGATGGGGAGTTATTTCCTGAACTCTATCTTTCTTGTAATGTTATCCACGGCGATTCTAGTTATTTTTGTAGTTCCTATGGCTTATGTCTTAACGAGATTTAAGTTTTGGGGCTCCAAACTAATCCTTAACCTTTATATGGCCTGTATCTTTCTGCAAGCCTCCTACATTATGGTTCCTTTATTTCTGCAGGTGAATTCATTCGGGATGTTGGACAATCGCGGGATGCTCAGTTTAATCTATGCTGTTCTGCAGTTTCCCTTTGCCATCTTTGTATTAAGTGGATTTCTGCGGTCCGTCCCTAGAGATTATGAAGAAGCCGCTAAGATTGACGGTTGTGGCAACACAGGAGTGCTCGTCAGAATTGTTGCGCCGCTTGCTAAACCGGGCATTGTGACGGTCTGTATGCTGGCAGCGATGGGCTTTTGGAATGAGTATCCGCTGGCATTGGTCTTAATTCAAAGTGATAGCAAAAAAACATTGCCAGTAGGTTTAGCCAATCTTTTTGAGGTTCAACGTTATGCTACAGATTGGAGTGCACTATTTGCCGCGCTGATCCTAGTGCTGATTCCAACAATTCTTTTATATGTGATAGGACAAAAGCAATTGCTCCAAGGAATAAGCGCAGGCGGAATTAAGGGCTGAACAACAAAGACATGGAGGGAAGTTACGTGGACAAAGGAAGATTTACACTGCCTGGTGAAACAGGGATGGAAGAGGTCATAGGTGATCTCGTCGAAAGATGGGGTGTAGATGCCGTACGTGACAGTGATGGCACGAATCTATCGCAGGACATTCTCGACATGGGTCTGCAAATTTATTCAACGCTTTGTCTCGTCCGTGAGGACAACGAGTGGGCGAAGCAGCATCCGCAATATAGACAGCAGATTTATCTGATGTCTGCTCCAGTAATAGTAACTTCAAAGGTGAAGACCATCGATATTATGGCTGATTATTTTGCCGATCAATTTAGTCCTAACACAGATGTGGATATAAAAAAATATTGGCAGGTTGTAAACCGGACTACAGGAGAAGTATTACCTTCTGAATGTTGGAGTTATGCAGAGGGGATTGTCACACTTGAGCAGGCGGTACAATTTCACAAATATACGGTCAGTTTCTTGGCCTACCAGAAATGGGAGCCGGTCTCCATGTACAACCACATCACGAATGATTGGGATGAGGAGCATCGTTTACCGTTGGATATTCGTTATCCCGAGGCTCAAGAACATGTATTGAGGGTGCTGGAAGATTGGCTGAAGAAACATCCCAAGACAGATATCGTACGTTTTACTACCTTCTTTTATAATTTTGATTTGATTTTTAACAAGGAAGGTAAGGAGAAACAAGTGAATTGGTTTGGCTATCTCAGTTGTGTAAGTCCACTTGCGTTAGAGCAATTCGAACAAGCTTATGGGTACCGATTGACTGCAGAAGATTTTGTGGATCAGGGGCGATATAACACACCATTTAAGAACCCGACCCAAAGATATCTGGACTGGATGGACTTCAATCAGAAATTCATCGCAGGTTATGCGAAACAATGTGTAGATATGGTGCATGATTTCGGGAAGAAAGCGATTATGTTTTTTGGAGATCACTGGGCGGGCACAGAGCCTTATGGCAAATATTTTCCGGAGATCGGGCTCGACGCAGTGGTTGGGGCAGCAGGAGATGGCGTTACAACCCGTATGATTGCGGATATACCTATTAAGGATACCGAGGCACGTTTCTATCCTTATTTCTTTCCAGATGTCTTTTTTGAAGGGGGAGACCCTGTCGGAGAGTCCATGCCGATCTGGATCAAATGCCGGCGTGCGCTCATGCGCAAACCAGTTGGCAGGATGGGGTATGGCGGATATTTGAGTCTAGCGCATCAATTCCCGGATTTTATTGATCATGTGACAGAGATTGCGACGCAGTTCAAAGGGATTCATGCTAATGCAGAAGGGACACAGCCTTTTAAAGCTCCTTTTAAAGTAGCGGTTCTGAATACCTGGGGTTCCCTTCGAAGCTGGCAGACACATCAAGTGGCTCATTCTTTATGGAATCAAAGATGTTATTCCTACATAGGGGCATTAGAGTCATTGGCGGGCTTGCCGTTCGACATTGAGTTTATAAGCTTTGATGACATCAGGTTAAGTGGGATTGATCCTAGTATCGGTGTGATTATTAACGCGGGTGATGTCCATACCTCTTGGAGCGGTGGAGATCAATGGAGCGATCCGCAAGTTGTGGCAACACTTCGTGAGTGGGTGGATCAAGGGGGCGGTTTTATTGGGATTGGTGATCCATCAGCTTATGAACATCAAGGGGTTCTTTTTCAACTAGCGGATATTCTAGGGGTTCAGAAGGAGATTGGATTTACAGCAAGCATCAATAAGCCCAAGGTAACGCCTGTGCAGGATCATTTCATAACGGAAGATCTGGAAGGTGAGATCGATTATGGTGAAGGGATGACCATGGTTTATCAAGCGGAGGCCGGAGCAGAAATATTGGATGTGCACCAAGGCAGCTGCAATCTTGCCGTGAATTCATTTGGTCAGGGTCGGGGCGTTTATATCGCTGGACTTCCGTACAGTATTCAGAATACCAGACTACTCAGCCGAGCGATCTTTTGGGCTGCACATCAAGAGGAGCAGTTGTATTCATGGTTCTCAGTGAATCCGAATGTTGAATGTCATGCGTATCCTGAGACGGGTCGATATTGTGCCGTAAATAACACTTCCGAGATCCAAAAGACGACGATCCTGATGGACAATGCCGTGATCCAAGAAATAGAGTTGGGTGGAATGGAAAGTGTGTGGTTTCAATTTGAGATCACACATTAGGAGTCAGCCGTAACTACGGCGAATAATTAGACTTCCGGCCGCTGTTATCTCCAACTTTCCTGAATTGTACCGCTTCGATGGAGTGATTGGGGAATTTCTCCCTGAAATTCCGGGATTTTTGGTCATCAGACTAATAATCAGGGAAAATCTCCCTAAAGTTTAGCTGATTTGATAGCAATTATAGAAATTCCTCTTATTATTAGGGAGGAATTCCCTGATTTCGTTCATTTAGAGCGAATATTGATTATTTTCAGGGAGTTTTTCCCTAATTAGTTTTAGAGCCGTCCCCGCATACTGCATTAACGCAGAAAACACGAACGTTCGCCGCCCCGCATATTGCACATCTCACCGTACAATGTATATTGTTTATCGGCCCCCACAGGTATCATACAAAGCAGATGATCCATCCCCCTCAATGTTTTTGGCAGGTTTTTCTCACTTGGATTGAGATATTCTGGGGTTTCCGTATCTAGAGTATCCGGGACAACTTGCGATAAGCCCGCGGAGAAATCCCCTCATTCGCGGTAAATACCCTGCTGAAATAATGGATATCAGGATAACCAACGTTATCACCGACCTGTTCAATCGGCCAATCCGTTTCGCGCAGCAGCTTGCGTGCTTCCCGATGCCGGATGGAACGGAGATATTCACCAGGAGGCATGCCAGCCACCTCACGAAATAGCTTGGAGAAATGGTCTTCATGCATATTCATGGCACCAGCCATGAATTTATTACTCCAGCGGTCTGCTAGCTTTGAATCCATCTCGTCGATTAAAGCTCTGATCCGCCCGGTATGAACGGAAGATTTGGCTGCATTTCGGGAGCTTTGTGTTCGGAGCAGCGAGGTTAGAATGCCGAGCAGTAACCCCCGACAGACCCATTCATAACCGGCAGGCCGCATCGTAAATTCATGCACGAGCTGTTCCATCGCATGAATACATTCGGGTGGCGGGGTATAAATGGGCTCCTGTGACAATGGCATAAAAGGAGCGGTCACAGCTTCCAAGGCAAACTTCTCGGCCATAACCTCCTCCTCATTGACCAGCATGTCTTCATCGCTTGTAATAATCGATTCCCCAAAAAAATCAAAATGGATCCCAATGAGTTTGGTTTCCGAATCTGACACAATCGCATTCTGATGATATACCCCGGAAGAAAGGAATATCAGTTGTCCTGAATTCAGGATATATTCCTCCGTATCCATTTTTGTTGATAATTTCCCCTGGCGAACATATAGCAGTTCGAAATCATACAATCTTCTTCTTGGAAAGAGGCAAGGTGAGAGGGTTTGGAATTGTGCGTAGTGAATGCCAGGTGACCACTCCCGGGAAGGGACCTGTTTTCTCAGGGGATAACGGGGTTCTTTTTCAGCCACGAATAAACCTCCCATACAGTATAAAATGATTTTTTCAAATAGACCGGAATCGTGCAAAAAATCTCTTGTTCACCTAAATAAATCTAACTTACAATCTATTATAATATAAATAAATCAAGGATATAAGGGTATTTAGGGCAGGATCTTAAAAGACGGAAAATAACAAATTTGAGGAGGATTCAGATGAAAAAGGGAATAAACATTTGGTCGTTTCGCGAAGGTACTGAGATCGAAGAATGTGCACGTCTGGCTAAAGCGGCGGGGTTCGATGGAATTGAATTGTCTTTGAATGAATCGGGTGAACTTGGCCTGCAAACCACTGAGAAAGAAGCTATTAAGATCAGAAATTCCATTCAGGAGATGGGGTTAGAAATTGCAGGACTGGCGACAGGACTATATTGGTCATATGCCATGACAAGTGAATCCGCGGCGAACCGGACGAAGGCTATCGATGTATGTAAAAAACAATTGGAGCTGGCAGCAACACTTGGCGTAGATACGATTCTTGTCATTCCTGGTGCGGTTGGTGTGGATTTTATTGAGGGCTGTGAAGTAGTCGATTATGAAAAAGCTTATGATCGAGCCTTGAAGGCGATCAGTGATCTAGCTCAGGATGCAAAAATGGCGGGTGTTTCTATTGGGATTGAAAATGTGTGGAATAAATTCCTGCTGTCTCCGCTCGAATTACGTTCTTTTATAGATGCTGTAGGCTCCAATTATGTAGGTTCCTATCTGGATGTAGGGAATATCGTTCATTCTGGTTATCCAGAGCAGTGGATACGGATTCTAGGCCATAGAATCAAGAAGGTGCATTTCAAAGATTACCGCCGGGCAGCGGGAGGACTTCATGGATTTGTTGATCTACTTGCTGGGGATGTGGATTATCCTGCTGTTATGGAAGCACTGCAAGAGATCGGCTACAGCAATTATGTTACTGGAGAAATGATACCGCCATACACGCATTATTCGGAGCAAATCATTTTTAATACTTCTGCAGCGATGGATGCTATTTTAGGACGCACTAGTTACTAAGTTTAATAGAGGTGAAGGCTGTGCTCAGAGTGGGGCTGGTGGGCTTTGGATTTATGGGCCGAATGAACTTTGATCAGTATGTTCAATTACAGGAAGACGGCCATCCGATTTCTCTGGTTGCCATTTGTGACCCCCAGATTGAAGTCCTTAAACATACTAAATCCGCGGGAAATATGGACACGGCCCACGAGGTATATGATTTATCCCCTTACAACCTTTATGAGAATTTGGAGCATATGCTCGAAAAAGAAGAACTAGATGCTATTAGCCTTGCAGTACCTACGTACTTGCATGCTGAAATGGCTTGTTCGCTGCTGGAACGAGGGTATCATGTGTTCTGTGAAAAGCCGATGGCGAGACATTCCGCAGAAGCTTGGAAGATGGTAGCGGCGGCGCAAAGCAGCGGAAAAAAATTGCTGATTGGCCATTGTCTTCGCTTCTGGCCGGGATATGAATATTTGAAGGGGATCATAGCTAGCGGTGAGTTCGGTGAAGTGACAGAGGCTTATTTTTACCGGGGTTCCGGTGCTCCTAAAGGGTGGCTGGTCAATGATGAGCTAAGTGGTGGCTGTATGCTGGATATGCATGTACACGATACGGACATCATCCATCACTTATTCGGAAAACCGGATAAAGTATCAACGCTTGGGCGGAAGGTTTTACCGGGAAGTGGCTATGATATCGTCTCCACTCATTATTTTTATCAGGATGGAAAAGTGGTCAATGCCCAAGCGGACTGGACACTGGAAGGCGACTTTGGTTTTTACATGGGCTATCGGATTAATTTTGAACGGGGGAATGTAGTCTTCGATGGCGCGGAAGTTAAGGTGAATCCTAATTGTCAACCGGGGTTCATTGCGAAGCTTTCTTCGCATACCGGATATTACAGAGAGTTGGTATATTTCTTAAAAGTCATTCAGAACGATGAGCCAGTGACCCTATGTATGCCTGAAAGTGCGGCTCAGTCCATAGAAATCATCGAGGCTGAAATCCAATCGGCTGATCAGGAAGGTACCTGGATACGGATACGTTAAGTGCCATATTTTTAGTAAAGGAGACTTCACGATGTTGAAAATAGGTTTGATCGGTTTTGGATTTATGGGCCGGATGCATTTTGATAATTATGTGCGCTTAACGGAAGAGGGGCAGCCCATTGCCCTTAAAGCCATCTGTGATTTGCGAATTGAGGAATTAAAGGATGGAAAAGCAGCCGGGAATATGAGCACTGCCCAGGAAGTCTATGATTTGTCAGCTTACAATCTATACGATGATCTGGAGAAAATGATAGCCAGTGAGGAACTGGATATGATCGACATTGCGGTTCCTACTTATCTGCATGCGGAAATGACTTGTTCGCTGCTGGAACGTGGATATCATGTATTTTGTGAGAAACCGATGGCCAGAACTTCCGCACAAGCGCTGAAAATGGTGGAGACGGCAGTCCGCTGTGGGAAAAAACTGATGATCGGACATTGTCTCCGTTTTTGGCCGGGGTATGAATATTTAAAAGAAGTGATAGAGAGCGGGCAGTTCGGTCAGGTCACGGAAGGGTGTTTTTACAGGGGATCTGGTGCTCCTAAGGATTGGTTTCTTGATGAGACACTAAGCGGTGGAGGCATTATGGATATGCATATTCACGATACGGATATGATTAACTATCTGTTCGGCAGACCGGATAAAGTATCATCCTTAGGACGTAATGTCCTTCCGGGAAGCGGATATGATATCGCATCGACTCACTATTTTTATAAGGATGCAAAAGTAATTAATGCTCAGGTGGATTGGACGCTGGAAGGTGATTTTGGGTTTTACATGGGGTATCGGGTTAATTTTGAACGAGGAAATATAGTGTTTGACGGCAGCGAGGTCAAGGTCAATCCGAATGACAGGGCAGGCTATATAGCGGAACTTTCGCCGGATGTTGGCTACTATAGAGAGCTTGTATATTTTCTGAATGTCATTATCCAGGATAAGCCTATCATTATTTGTACGCCAGAGAGTACAGCGGAGTCTCTAAGAATCGTGGAAGCAGAAATGAAGTCAGCGGATGCTGAAGGCGAATGGATCGTGCTAGATTAGTTGTGTGCAGAGTGAGTAAGGACGTGAGCTGGAAGAGGATCATTCACAATGACCTTTTTCCAGTTCACGTCCTTTTGTCATCGCTGAAATTTGGTATTGTCTCTTGCATAATGGGATACTGATCCGTCATATCTTCTCAGCCGTACTTGTTCATCAGAGAACAGTTCAACAATTCCTGAAGCAACCTCTGAATACATTCCATCAGGATCAAGCTGTAGCGCAGAAATATAGGTTTGGGATAAGGCAGCTATAAAAAAATCAATGTTTTTCACTAGTGTTTGTGGCATGTTATTCCCTCCGGTGACATCTTGTACATGATGATATATTAAACCATAGGAGTTATTTTACCATGATTTATCGTTGAGTTTTAGGAAGAATTCTTTGGTAAAAGTCGAAAATATGAGAAATTTGGTTGAAATTGTATTTAAGATCATCTTTAATGAAACAAAGAGGGGAATTTTACCACTCTAAATAAATTAAGGGGATTACATAATGAAAGACTATGAAGTGCTGGAAATTAACAAAAAGAGTTTTTTTAAAACGACTATCTATTTTATGATCATTCCTACACTGCTATTGTTTATAGTAGGTTTAGGGATGGTGGTGATCGGGCTTATCATTAAAGAGACGTTTATGGTTGTTATGGGTATCCCTTATTTGATTATGCCGGTTATTTTGATACTCATTTATGGATTGGTGGGTATGCTGGTAGCGCTGGTATATAACAAGCTGGCGAAGAGATTCGGAGGTCTAGAATTGAAAATAGTGGAGAAAAACCCTCCGGTTGAAGCAAACTATTTACCATAACCCGAAGTTATTAAAGGGCAGGTATTGCGATGATTTCGCTACCTGTCCTTTTTTATCTTTTTAATTTGAAAAGAAACCGGGGAATGGATATGATTTGGATAATGAAAGGATGATTGCCAGATGACGGAACAGACACAAAGAGCCAAGGAGCTGTACATTCAGTTTTTGGGTCATTTTTTAAATATGCATAAAGCAGGAGTGCTTAAGGAGTACAAGAGTTTTGAAATTCCAAGAGAAGTGGAGCTGGAATGGCTGCAGGAATGGGCCACGGAGCAAGTCAAGCAGTTGTCGATACGGGACTGGGATGCGATTACGATACTGGAATCCATCTCGCGGAATTATCAGGATAGCTGGATTGTGGAAAAAGTGGCTTCTTTTGCTTCGCGGAATATAATGAGCGCCGATAGTTTGGTTAGACTGATTTATGCGGAAAAAATGCTTGAAATCATTCGTTCTCATAATCAAGTGATCACAAAAGAACTGTTATTTCAAGGATGTAAGGTTGCTGTTCAAATCCTCGAGGATGTAATCTCACAGCCGCTGGTCATTGATCCTGGACACGAACTTAAAGAACATAACCTTAAAGATAAACGTGCGTTAAACAGTCGAGCCCAACAAGGGATTGAAGAGGTAAAGGTACTAATTAATTCTTAGCTGCCAAAGTTGACATACTGTTGTCAAATTGGGTGTGCTACGATTTCCTGACAGAATCACGTTTGCTGATCTAAAGATGAAAATGAGGGATTATCGAATGGCTGAACCTTTAAAAGCAATGTACAATGAACAATTTCTGCGTGAGTTCGCCGAAAAGATTCGTGGCGTACATAGTGTCTTCGATACTGAGGCATTTGTAAGCTCAGCCATGACTGAACCGTGGGATACGCTTGAGCTGAAGGCAAGAATGCGGCGGATCACCGAGACGTTGGGCAGCCACTTACAGCTTCCTTATGAGGAAGCGCTGGCTATCCTATTCGCCATTGCTGAGGAATGTGTAGGATTTCCGTATTTAATTTTTCCGGATTTCGTTGAGGTATATGGCCAAGGAGACGAACATTGGGAGTTGTCTATGCAGGCGCTGGAAAGATTCACAACGAAATCATCGGCTGAATTTGCAGTTAGGCCGTTTCTTTTGCGGGAACCAGAGCGGATGATGGCTCAAATGCAGATATGGGCGAAGCACCCTGATGAGCATGTACGTAGGCTGGCTAGTGAAGGCTGTCGGCCTCGTTTGCCTTGGGGACAGGCGCTCCCCATGTTCAAGCTTGACCCAGCTCCGGTATTACCTGTACTTGAGCAGCTTAAGGCGGATACATCCCTGTATGTGCGTAAAAGTGTCGCTAATAATTTGAATGATATTGCGAAGGATCATCCGGAAGTGGTGCTCGATACCGCTCGGCGCTGGAAGGGAACACATCCCGATACAGACTGGATTGTGCGGCACGGCTGCCGTTCTTTGATTCGTAAAGCTGAGCCAGAGATTATGGCTTTATTCGGATACGCAGAGCAGACAGACGGAGCTACTCCACTTATAACGAGTGCTTCAATTCTATTGGAACCTTCTATCCTGACCATTGGCGAAAGCTCTGAATTACAGTATAAGCTTCAAGTTCGTGAGGGGGCTCCGGCACGGATTCGGATTGAATACGGAATCTATTTCGTGAAAGCGGCAGGTCGAACCTCTCGTAAATCTTTTTTGTTATCGGATAAGACCGTACCTGGAGGTACAATTCTGTCTGGTAAACGGACACATCGTTGGGCTGATTTAACAACTCGGCGTCATTATCCAGGAGAGCACCGGATTGTGCTGCTGGTAAATGGGCGAGAAGTGGCGGAAGTGGCGTTAGAACTTAAAGGGAGTGCTAATATATGAAAAAAGAAGTTTTGATGTTTCTATCCAATGGCTACGCTGATTGGGAAAGCGGATATATTAGTGCCGAACTAAATAAGCCGGAGAGTGAATTTAAAGTAAGCACAGTTGCTTTAACTAGCGACAATGTCAAATCTATGGGTGGATTTACTGTTGTACCTGACTATACTTTAGACAGTTTACCTGTTCAGTATGAAATGTTAATTTTAATCGGGGGCACAGGCTGGAAAGATAATTCAGCTATTACTCCAGTGATTGAAAAATGTTTGCAGGAGAGTGTACCTATTGCCGCTATATGTGACGCTACAACTTTTTTGGCTGAACATGGCTATTTAGACAACATACCGCATACCGGAAATTCATTGGATTATTTAAAACAAAACGCTCCTAATTATAAAGGAGATGCAAATTATATAGAAAAACAGGCAGTTTCGAGTGAACATATCATTACTGCTAATGGTACGGCTGCTTTAGAATTTGCAAGGGAAGTTATGAAGAAGTTAGAGGGTTTCCCAATCGAAACCGTCGAGGGATGGTACAATTTTTTCAAAGATGGTTTTTATCAAGAATAAAAATGTATATAAAAAAGGTGGTCTCAAGTCTTAACGACTTCAGATCACCTTTTTGGGGTTGAAGCTTATTTTTTCACTTCTGTAACACCAGTTACTTTTCCTTGATCGGATGAATTAAAGGTGGATTTATATTGATCGTTTGCGAAGTAGACATTGCCTTCAACGGTTGCGTTCACCAGGGTAAAACCATCCGCTTCTACGTATACATCTCCAATAAAAGTGCCGCCTTGAATACGGGCGTTTTTACTCTTGATGGTCAATTTTGGAGCAGTCAGTTTGAAGGAGTTGGTGATGTTGTGATCCGCATCTTGTGTGTATAGAGCAATTTTTCTGGCGGGTTCCTCTTTATTCATGAATTCTCCATCCACGACGAGATCTTCGGTGAAGGTTAAGTCTTTAAGTGTGGCAGCAATCCAGGTTCCCTCTGGACTGATGGCGCGTTTGAAGGCTTCTTCATTATCTACTACGGAAGCTGAGGTTACAGCATCTGTGGTGTTATTTTGATTATTAGCGGTGCCTGCATTATTAGTGGTACCCGCGTTATTTGTGTTCTCAGAAGTGCTTGTTGCAGTAGCATTATTAGCATTATCTGTTGCATTTCCACATCCGACCATTAACACAAAAGCAAATACCGCAGCAACACTTGCTATCTTTCTCATCTGTATAACCTCCCTAAGTAATTGTACTGATATCCTTCGAGCTTACTATAGAGTGATTAGTTAGTAATTTACCAATCAATCTACAAATGGTAATATAGGCCTGGACATCTCTGGCGTATAGTATGACCTGAAAAATGTGATTTATCCGATGAATTCACGAGCAATATGGATTACAATAAGTACAGGCAGTAGAAAAGGAGCATTATCCATGGCCAAGCAGAAATATTATGTAGTCTGGGAAGGTAAACAACCGGGAGTCTATAGCACTTGGGCAGAATGCCAGGCACAGACAGATCATTATACCGGTGCAAAATATAAATCCTATGAATCCAAAGCAGCAGCTGATGCGGCATATAAAGCGGGCTGGAAGGGGAATTGGGGAACAGGGGCAGCTGGTGCAGCAAAGTCTAAGGGGACAAGTTCTTTTAAACGCAGTGCTACAGTAGAGAACTCTGAGGAGATTGATTACAACAGTATTTCAGTAGATGTGGGGACTCGTGGTAATCCGGGGCCTGTTGAATATAAGGGTGTAGATACACAAACGGGAGATATCATTTTCTCCTGTGGTCCGATCAAAAAGGGCACTAATAATTTAGGTGAATTTTTAGCGATTGTCCATGCCTTGGCGTTGTTGAAGAAAGAGGGAAGCGATAAAACGGTTTACAGTGATTCTGTAAATGCAATGAAGTGGGTGAAGCAGAAGAAGGTGGCAACAACCTTGCCGCGCGATTCTTCAACAGAGGAAATTTGGGTGCTTATTGATCGGGCAGAGCGTTGGTTGCAAACCAATACATATGACAATAAGGTGCTCAAGTGGCACACAAAAGAGTGGGGCGAGATCAAAGCGGATTATGGTCGGAAATAAAAAACTATATCGCTATGGTTTCGGTTAAAGGAGGAGTTTGGGGATGTTTGGCAACGATTGGGATGAGGTATTGCAGGATGAAATGCAAAAGCCTTATTTTTTAAAATTAATGGATGTACTAACAGAAGAATATAAGGAACATACCGTTTATCCGCCAAAAGAATTATTGTTCACAGCATTAAAACTAACGCCTTATAAGGAGACTCGTGTAGTTATTTTAGGTCAAGATCCTTATCATGGTCCCGGACAAGCTCACGGACTAAGCTTCTCTGTCAATCCGGGGGTACGTATCCCTCCGTCACTGCGCAATATTTATGCAGAGCTGAAGGAGGACGTCGGTGTGCCTGTTCCGAACCACGGCTCTTTATTGCACTTAGCAGAGCAGGGAGTGTTGTTGCTGAACACCGTACTGACGGTACGTGAGGGTGAGGCGGGTTCACATAAAGGTCTGGGCTGGGAGACATTCACAGACACCATAATGCAAAAGCTGAATGAAAGAACTACGCCCATGGTATTTATATTATGGGGGAGTCATGCGCAGAAAAAAGGTGCTTTCATCGACCAAAGCCGGCATAAGGTGCTGCAATCACCTCATCCAAGCCCTCTCTCGTCGCATCGTGGATTCTTTGGCAGTCGTCCGTTCTCGAAGGCCAATCAATTTCTAGAGTCGCAGGGTATGGAAGGAATAGATTGGTTCATTCCGGACTTATAATTTATGGAGTGATGCGAAGGGGAGGTAGCTATGAAGCATTGGGTAGGTAAACCCGTTATAATGTACTGCGGAGAGAAACCTTATACCATTATGAAGGGAATCCTGCGCAAATGGGACCTTTCCGCATCGGTGGCGGTCATTGGCCATCAGGAAATTGCTGTGCCGTTTCGGGATATTGTTGTTATTAAGGCTCTGGCTCCAAAAGAAAGAGCTCTGCCTCCAGTTCTCCATTCCGTGGGTTATGTGATGAGGGATCGGCAGCAATTTGACAATGCAGTGTATTTTAAATCGGCGGTCAGCGTCTGGAAAGAGGATCAGCTTATTGCCTTTAATACGATTATTACCTCACATACGAAAGGTTCAGTTACACTTCAGAACGGCCAAAACCTGATGAAGGGCAATCACATCTTTGTAGTTCGTTCTTTACGAGGGTGATTTCAGGAACCTGTAAAGAATAAAAAAGGGTACGACTCCGAGTGATTGGAGACGTACCCTTTTTTATTTTATAGTTAAGCTCCGCCCGTTCACGAAGTAGATCACAACCGTTATAGCTCCTCTTTTTTGATAGGCTCAGCTTCATCTTTACGGTCTGCAATAATAATCTCATACACGCGCAGGAAAACAATTTTTATAATCATATAAACAGGGAGCGCAATAAGAACTCCGATAATACCGTAGAAGTCTCCACCTATAAGGACAAGGATGACCGTAGTCAGTGGATGAACATCCAATGATTTTCCGTAAATAATCGGTGAGAGTACATTATCCTGGATCTGCTGGGCAATGAAAATTATGACTAGAGACCATATGGCCATCGTCGGTGATTCAATGAAACCTACTATTATTACCGGAATCGCTGCTAAGAATGAACCCACATATGGAATGAAGTTAAGAGGCACTGAAATTACGGCGAGCAACAGGGAGTAAGGCAGTCCGATGATAAGGAATCCTATATATAACATAATACCGAGTACGACATTTAGCACCACACGTGTGACGATGAAGCTGCTTAAGGCGCTGTCGATATCTCCAAGCATCTCTTGGCCTTCCTTCCGATATTTTCTCGGAATTAAGCCTTGAAGTTTAGGCGATAGCTTATAGTCATCTTTTAGCATGTAGTACAGAATGATGGGCAAAGTGGCGATTAACACTACAATGCTGGAAACAACGCCAATCAAATTGGACATGGAATTGGTAACCCAGGTAATAGTATCGCTAAGAAATTCTGATAAACGGGCCGCGACGTCAGAATCCCCTTTGAAAAAACGTGACAGTGTCGGATTCTCCCTCAATGCATTGAACTGATCCTGCAAACCTTGCACGAGGTAGGGAGTGTTATCAATAAAGTTCTGAATTTGTTCTTGCAGTGTCGGCCAGACTAGAATCCAGAAGAGAACGAACAAGCCCGCAATCAGAAAATAAATGAGCAGGATGGAGAACGCCCGGTTTAATTTTCTTTTCTCTAGGATTCTTACTAATGGACGCAGCAGGTAGTACATAAACCCTGATAACATCATGGGAACAAGTAATAATTTGAAAATGGCACCTAGTGGCGCGAAGAGAAACATTACTTTGGAGCCTAAGTACAAAATCAGTAAAAAGGCGATAATAGCAAGGCTTGTCCGAAAATACTTCTGTTGTGGCAATAAAAACATCCCCCAAAATTCAAATTTATATCTATGTAGTTTAATAACCCTAATTTACAAGTATTGATTCAAAAGCGTGTAATTCCTTATAGGTAGTTCTTGGCATACCCATATAGAGGTTCTAGTTACAAAGGTTACGCCAAGTAAAAAGATCGCAATATAACAAGGGTATATCACTACTTCGCTGCTTTTTTCGTGGATTATCTTGACTTTCGTTTATGAGATTTTCTAGTGGATAAAGTGAAGATTTCAGGAACTACCTCCTCGCCTCCAGTTTCTTTGGTAACTTGTCTTGCTTTAACAAGAGATAAAAAGGAAAAAATCTCACCTAATGCTACAAGTCCAGCTGCGATGATCTCATAATCCTCAGCGCTAAGTTCTGCGGATTCCACTGGATTAGTGTTATTGGTGGTCCCATTCTTATTAGCATTGCTGTTACCGTTATTTCTCCCACGGTTTCTTCCATTGGCCATTTCTGATCACCCGCTTTTCCCGGTATGTATTATTAATATGTTATAAATGCCGTATATGAGATAGGCAATTGGGATGTAATTTTGCACTGTCTCTTTTTAGCACTTTACATAGGATGAAAACGCTGTTAAAATCATAAACGAGCACAAACGATCAATAACGGTCACATATAATCAATTAACGGTCAAGAAAATTCATAGATGAGCGCAAGGAATTGCACAGGTCGCGCTCTCACATAAAGGAGCGAGCCACGATGATGTTTGAGGAAGAGAGAAAACAAAAAATCGTGCTTTTTGTGGAAAAAAACTCAAGAGCTTCTGTACAGGAGCTAAGTCAGGAAATGGGCGTATCCGAGTCTACTGTGCGCCGTGATCTGAAGGAGCTGGAAGAAGCCAAGCTATTAAAGCGTACTCATGGCGGAGCGGTTTCCTTGCAGAGTGTCAATTTTGAGGCGGCTTATCCTGATAAGGAAGATCATTTATTGGATGAGAAGCAACGGATTGCCCGCAAAGCAGTGGAGATGATTCAGGAGGGTGACGCTATACTGCTTGATGCAGGAACAACAACACTGCAGATTGCCAGAGAGCTGAAGAACTTTTCGAATATCAAAGTCATTACGAACTCGATTATGGCGCTGAATGAGCTGCGGGATTGCCGCAATATCGAAGTCTCAATTACAGGTGGTATGCTTCGCCCGGATACGATGGCTTTTGTTGGACCGATGACAGAACGTTCCTTAGATATGGTGAGAGTGGATAAAACTTTTCTTGCTACTAATGGACTGGATTTGCGGGAAGGCATCACAACCCCGAACATGTTAGAGGCAGCTACAAAACGCAAAATGATCGCAGTCGCCAAGCAAGTTATTCTACTGGCAGATCACAGTAAGCTGGGGCAGGTATCCTTTAGCAAGGTTGCTGATGTGACGGAAATGGATCATTGCATTATAGATTCAGGAGCGTCTGACAAATTCATCCGTGAGATCACGCAATTGGGTGTGGATTTCACGCTGGTATAAATTCTATATAGGATAAGCAATTATGAATTACCGTGTGATCGTTTGGAGAAATTACAGATGCCGTATTTTTGATCGGTAATCTATGGCTTAGAAAACCAACATAATTGAGGGATAATCATGATCTATACTGTAACGCTTAATCCTTCCATTGATTATATCGTGGAAGTGGAAGATTTGAGACTGGGTGACTTGAACCGGATGAAACGTGATTTGAAGCTTCCCGGAGGGAAGGGGATTAACGTATCCCGAGTGCTTAAACAGCTTGGGGTTCAGAATAAGGCTATGGGATTCCTTGGCGGCTTCACCGGCCGATATATTGAGGATTGGTTACACGAAGAATCAATTTCAAGCGATTTCGTGTTTGTTTCTGATGATACGCGGATTAACATCAAGCTCAAGCATGGAGAAGAAACGGAGATTAACGGTGTTGGACCCGCCATTCTTGATCCGGAAGCCGATGCACTATTGCAAAAGCTGGCTGCTCTGAACGCGGAGGATGTAGTGATTTTGTCGGGAAGCGTTCCCCCATCACTGGGTGCAGATTTCTATGACAAGCTTATATCTGTGTGCAAACAGAGTGGAGCGGAATTCGTCATTGACACTACTGGTGCTGCACTTCAAAAAGCGCTGGCTAATCAGCCATTGCTGGTTAAACCGAACCATCATGAGCTTGCAGAGCTATTCGGCGTAACAATAGACACGAGGGAAGAGATTATTACTTATGGACGCAAGCTGCTGGATGCAGGAGCGAAACATGTACTGGTTTCCATGGCGGGTGAAGGGGCTTTGTTCATTACGGAGCAAGGGGTATACCACGCCAACGCACCAAAAGGTAAAGTGAAAAATTCTGTAGGTGCAGGGGATTCCATGATCGCTGGTTTTGTAGGGACACTGTCTTTGACAGGAGACTTGTTGGAGGCGTTCCGTGCAGGCGTTGCCTCGGGCAGTGCAACCGCATTCTCTGATGATTTAGCGGACAGAGAATTCATTGAACAGCTGAGACCGCTGATCCAAATCTCAGAAGTGTAAGCCGACAGCATTCAAAGTACTTAAGGGAGTTGAACATGATGAAAATAACGGATTTAATGATAAAAGAAACTATGATCATGGATCTAAAAGCTACAACTAAGGAAGCTGCAATTGATGAATTGATTGCTAGTCTTGCTGCTAGTGGCCGAATTAATGATCCGATCCTTTTTAAAGAGATGATTCTGAAGCGCGAAGAGCAATCCAGTACTGGGATTGGTGGCGGTATCGCGATGCCGCACGCTAAGACTAAAGCGGTAAATGAAGCGACGGTTGTATTTGCTAAGAGCGCAAAGGGAGTGGAGTTTGAATCCCTTGATGATGAGCCAGCACGTATCTTCTTTATGATTGCCGCTCCAGAAGGAGCAGGCAATGTGCATCTTCGTACACTGGCCTCATTGTCCAGACTACTGATCGATAGCGAGTTCATTGAACAGCTTATGAATACTCAGACTCCGGATGAGGTATCAGCTTTGTTTGATGCCAAGCAGGCGGAAGGCGAAGATAAGGAGAAAGAGAACGAAGCCGCTGAAACTGCCGCAAAGTCAGAGCCTGAACGTGTAATCGTGGGCAACCCGGATTCCCAAGCTTTTGTCGTAGCTGTAACTGCTTGTCCTACAGGCATTGCGCACACTTTTATGGCTGAAGATGCCCTTAAGAAAAAAGCTCTAGAAATGGGAGTTAATATCCGTGTAGAGACGAATGGTTCAGAAGGGGCCAAAAACGTACTCACCCCTGATGAGATTCGGCGTGCAAGCGGTGTAATTGTTGCAGCTGATAAAAAGGTGGAAATGGCCCGTTTTGACGGTAAACCTGTACTGCAAAGACCGGTAAGTGATGGCATCCGTAAGTCGGAAGAGCTTATTCGTAAAGCTATGAATGGGGAAGCGCCGATCTATCACAATGAAGGTCGCGGTGGCAATGACGAAGGGTCTAAAGAGAAATCTGGCAGTATCGGCAGTAAAATATATAAGGACTTAATGAATGGGATCTCCCACATGCTTCCGTTTGTAGTCGGTGGCGGTATACTGCTAGCAATCTCCTTCCTGATTGAACAAGTAGGTGGAGCAGATCACCCGCTGTTCCAGTTACTGCAGACAATCGGTGGCGGAGATGGTGCCTTCCATTTCCTAATCCCAGTCCTTGCTGGATTTATAGCGCTCAGCATTGGTGATCGTCCGGCTCTGATGCCAGGTATGGTTGGGGGTTACATGGCCTTGAATTCCAACGCTGGGTTCCTCGGCGGGCTGGCTGCTGGTTTCTTGGCGGGTTATGTAATTATCGGACTACGTAAAGTATTTGCAGGTCTGCCTAAAACACTTGACGGACTGAAGCCGATCCTGTTATACCCGGTATTCGGGCTTCTAATTACCGGTGGATTGATGTATTACCTGTTCGATCCGGTCTTTAGCTGGATCAATGTAGGACTGATTGATTGGCTTAATGATCTTGGAACTGTTAATGCTGTTATTCTGGGCCTGGTTCTCGGTGGCATGATGGCCATAGATATGGGTGGACCTTTCAATAAAGCTGCTTATACTTTTGCCATCGGTGTATTCACTACCAGTGGTAATACCAACGGCTTCATGATGGCTGCTGTAATGGCCGGGGGGATGGTGCCTCCACTTGCAATAGCACTGGCTTCTACTTTCTTTAAGAATAAATTCACGGAAGAAGAACGTAAATCAGGTTTAACGAACTATGTGCTGGGCTTGTCGTTCATTACGGAAGGGGCCATTCCATTCGCCGCAGCCGATCCGCTTCGTGTCCTAACCTCTTGTATTCTTGGTTCGGCCGTTGCTGGAGGTCTTACACAGCTTTGGAATATCAACGTGCCTGCTCCGCATGGCGGGATCTTTGTAGCTGCCCTTTCAAGCCACGCGCTGTTGTTCCTGTTGGCTGTTCTGATCGGTTCGGTCATCTCCGGATTGATGCTCGGATTATGGAAGAAACCGCTTGAAGCAAAGTAACTTTATAAGTAAATTGAACTGCTGGGTGCCAGAATTTTCATTCTGGTGTCCAGCAGTTTTTGCATGGACTTTAATCTACCCCTTTCCTCGCCCATAGGTAGATTTATCTCCATAAATGAGGTTTAATTTTATATAATTGAAAATATATATAATCAGAAGGAAAAGGAGCGAGCGAGATGATATTACATAAGGGGGAAGTCTTGTTCCGCCAAGGAGACAGCTGTGATTTTTTATTTAAGGTAAAAAGCGGGCTGTTCAAGGTCACAAGACTTCATGAGAATGGGAACATGGTGTTATTTAACATCCTGTATCCTGGTGAGATGGTTCCCCATCATTCACTCATTTCGCCAAAGGAGGCGCATGGAACTGCAGTTGCGATGATGAAGAGCGAGGTGGAGGCAGTTCCATCAGCAGAATGGTATCAACAGCTGCGGGATGATCCTGGTCAAGCGATGGAAATCGCCAGACTGCTTCAGGAGAAGGTACGGTTTATGCAGACACGGCTGGATCATCTTACTGTAGGTACACCTGCAGAACGTATGGAATTGCTAACCCGCTGGTTTAATGACTATTCTCATGGCGCAGCGCTAACAGAGTTATTGACCCAGGAAGAAATAGGGCAATTGATCGGTGTAAGACGTGAAACAATCAACCGTTTGCTGCGGAGTACAGAGTGATTCCTGCTTTTTTCTGGCAAACTGTTTAGAGTAGGGTGGCTCCGTGGTATAATGTAAACAGAACTTATCAAATTAGAGAAAGGATCAGGATACCATGTGTCCCCGAAGGACGATTCCCCAAAGGACGATTTGGAAACGTTATGATCTGTCTTATACTTAGCTTCCCTGTAGAAGGTGCGTAAACCGTTGTTACTTGACGAACCGCCTCTGCGAGGGGAAGGAGTATATATATGCGAAGGAGCAATACCTCCGGTTTTACCCGTCGTAGAGGTTGGTGGGACGTCTAGCCGCCATATACGATAAGGGGAGACCTGTATGAGGAACCACAATTACGGAGTGAATGTACTGCTCCGATTGACAGTCATTTTGTTTGGAACATTTTTGCTTGCATTTACTTATTATCACATCAATTTTCAGAATCATTTGTCAGAGGGCGGATTCGTAGGATTATCGCTGCTTGGCAAATATGTATTAGGAATTTCACCTTCGATTTCAACTCTGCTTCTAGACGTTCCAGTACTCTTGATAGCATGGATGTTCAAAGGGAAAGCGTTCGTGTGCAACACTTTTGTTTCTGTAGGAGCTTTTACAATCTTCTATGGTCTCATGGAACGTTATTCCAGTTTGGTCATCAACTTGCAGGACAATTTGGCATTAGCAGCTCTTTTGTCCGGCGTACTGACAGGTTTAGGAGCGGGAATTATCCTGCGGAGTGGCGGGGCTAGCGGTGGAGACGATATTTTGTCGCTGCTGGTTAGTGAATGGAAGGGAATCAAAGTAGGTACGGTATTCATCATGATGGATGTAATCGTTCTGGCACTATCACTCTTTTATATGCCTGTTAAAGAAACGATGTATACAGTGATGGCTGTAGTCGTAGCTGGCTATGTAATCACTTTTACAACCTCTTTAGGCAAACCAAAGCTAGTGAAGTCGCCAAAGATTCAATCTACTTTGCGTAAACCTCATGATGGTACGGTAATGTGAATAAGGCTGTATAAACAGCTTATTTCGGGGATATACTACATTTAAGGTCAGCCAGAATTTCTGGTTGACTTTTTTTTGTTGGATATGACGTATTTTTAAAGGGTGCAGTCCCTAGGGGCGTTGTTCGGACGTTTCGCTCATAACAAAAGGTGGCGTACAGTGAAAATCCTGTACGCCATCTTTTAGTTAACTTAAGACTCACTTGTGCTCGTCTTTGAATCGTGTAGAGACATTTGCGACCAGCTTGTCTTTTATTTAGCCCACGGTATTCGTGATAGCTTCGCATTCGTCCGAACAATGACCACTGTGCTGTGTTTCACAGTCCTCACAGCAAATATGCTGAAGATGACAAGCATCATTGGCGCAATTGATAAATTGGTCAGCTGGCTGACCGCAGTGATGGCAACGTCCGACAACGATATCCTCGTCGGTATGATTAATCTGTACGGAGATCCGCTCATCGAAGACATAACATTTTCCATCAAACAGTTGGCCCTGTACCTCAGGGTCTTTACCATAAGTCACAATGCCGCCATCCAACTGGTACACCTGCTCAAAGCCTTCCTTCATCATAAACCCGCTTAATTTCTCGCAGCGGATCCCGCCTGTACAGTAGGTCAGGATTGGTTTATCCTTAAGGTCACTCATATTCTCGCGAATCCAGTCCGGGAATTCTTTGAAGCTGTCTACTTCGGGGCGGATGGAGCCGCGGAAATGACCAAGATCGAATTCGTAGCCGGTACGACCATCCAGAATCACCACATCGTCGCGCTGCATCATTTCGTAGAAATCTTTAGGCGCCAGATGCTCTCCGGTAATCACGTTAGGGTCCAGTTCATCCTCGACCCGGAACGTCACGAGTTCCTTTTTATAACGAACGAAGATCTTTTTGAAGGCATGAGCATCAGCCTCATCGATCTTGAAGACGATATCGCTAAACAGAGGGTTTGCGCGCAAATCCTTCATGTATTGCTCGGTTTGGGCAACCGTACCTGATAGTGTTCCGTTAATGCCTTCATCAGAAATAAGAATTCGTCCCTTTACATCAAGCTCTTTGCAGTAAGCCAAATGCTCCTGGGCGAATAGTTCTGCATCCGGCACTTTTACAAATTTATAGTATAGCAGAATTGCATATTCCGATTGTGGATTCATTCATTTCACCTTTATCATTAGAATTAGACTACTAAATAAACATTTAAGTATAAAAAGTATTGTAACATATTATCAAGTATTGACAAGAGATGTGGTACAGTAACCTGAAGAAAGCTGGTATAAATATCATTTTTCAGGGATACCAGGATTAAGGTCAGCCAGAACCTCTGGTTGATTTTTTCTGCAGGATATAGGCGGTTTTCATGGATAGTTATGATTAGCGAAACCGTGAATCGCAACGCACGTATATATTTTCATTCATAAGTCACATGATGACTTTAATTATAAGGAGGAACTGCGGGATGAGTGCTCATGAGATTGATTATGCCATTATGGGTGAGGAAATACAGTGTGTAGAGGTGCAGCTTGACCCAGGAGAGAGTGTAATTGCCGAAGCCGGGAGCTTTATGATGATGGATCAGGAAATAACAATGGAGACGATATTTGGTGACGGCAGCGGAGGCTCGCGTGGAAGTGGCTTGATGGGGAAGCTGATGGGCGCGGGCAAACGTCTGTTGACAGGTGAAAGCTTGTTTATGACTGTCTTCACACACAGTGGTTCTTATGGGCGTAAAAGTGTTACCTTTGCTGCTCCGTACCCAGGCAAAATCATCCCGCTCGACTTGCAGCAATACGGTGGAAAAATCATCTGTCAAAAGGATTCGTTCCTTTGCGCGGCAAAGGGCGTTTCAATCGGTATTGAATTTCAGCGTAAGCTGGGTACTGGCTTTTTTGGTGGGGAAGGTTTTATTATGCAAAAGCTGGAGGGTGATGGACTTTCATTTGTACACTCTGGCGGTTATGTTATGGAACGCACACTTCAACCGGGAGAGACGCTTAAGCTGGACACTGGCTGTCTAGTCGCTATGACGTCTTCGGTGGATTACAATATTGAGTTTGTAAAAGGGGTCAAAACCGCGCTGTTCGGCGGTGAAGGCCTGTTCTTCGCAACGTTGCGCGGACCCGGCAAGGTGTGGGTACAATCGCTGCCATTCAGCCGAATGGCCGATCGCATCCTGTCCGCTGCCGGCAACAGCGGTCGGAAAGAAGAAGGAAGCGTGCTTGGTGGGCTTGGTAATTTGCTGGATGGCAGATAAGTCTGCGTGAGCGCATTGCATAGTGTGGAAGTAGAGGATATATGGAATGTGGAGTGAGCGTGGAATTGCTGAGGATATGAGGCAAAGAGCGAACGAAATGTGGAGTGAGCGTGGAATTGCTGAGCATATGAGGCAAAGAGCGCACGGAATATGGTGAGCGTGGAAAGCATATGAAGCAAAGAGAGTACGAAATATGGAGTGAGCGTGGAAATGCTGAACATATGAAGCAAAGAGCTTACGAAATGTGGAGTGAGCGTGGAAAGCATATGAAGCAAAGAGCGTACGAAATATGGAGTGAGCGTGGAATTGCTGAACATATGTAGCAAAGAGCGTACGAAATGTGGAGTGAGCGTGGAAATGCTGAACATATGTAGCAAAGAGCGTACGAAATATGGAGTGAGCGTGGAAATACTGAGCATATGAGGCAAAGAGCGTACGAAATGTGGAACAAAGAGCGTACGAAATATGGAGCATATGAGGTATACAACATTACAAGAGGACGCATCGTTTCAGCGGTGGTGCTTTTAGGGGGGAACAAGGGCAGAAATGCCCTTGTTTTGCTGTAAAGGTTTAGTATCGCGCGAAAGAAGGGCGAAAGTACCTTTGATTTGCTCGAATGAGCTAGTGTGACGCGAAAGAAGGGTAAAAGTGCCTTTGATTTACTCGATACTGCCAAATGAACGGTATAAATCCCGTAGAATGGAGCCGACGGAGCACATATAGCCAAATGAACGGTATAAATCCCGTAGAATAGAGCCGATCGAGCGTATACGGTCAAATGAACGGCACAAATCCCGTAGAATGGAGCTGACGGAGCACCATAGCCAAATGAACGGTATAAATCCCGTAGAATAGAGCCGATCGAGCGTATACGGTCAGATGAGCGGTATATATCCCGCAGAATAGAGGCGATCGAGCACCTATAGCCAAATGTACGGTATAAAGAATAGAGCCAATCGAGCGTATACAGCCAAATGTACGGTATATATCCCGCAGAATGAAGCGTATGGAGCAGTTGCGACCAAATGAGCGGCACAAATCCCGTAGAATGGAGCTGACGGAGCACCTATAGCCAAATGAACGGTATAAATCCCGTAGAATGGAGCCGACGGAGCACATATAGCCAAATGTACGGTATAAATCCCGTAGAATGGAGCCGACGGAGCACATATAGCCAAATGTACGGTATAAATGCCGTAGAATAGAGCCGATCGAGCGTATACGGTCAGATGAGCGGTATATATCCCGCAGAATAGAGGCGATCGAGCACCTATAGCCAAATGTACGGTATAAAGAATAGAGCCAATCGAGCGTATACAGCCAAATGAACGGTATAAATCCCGTAGAATGGAGCCGATGGAGCATATATAGCCAAATGTAAGGTATAAATCCCGTAGAATGGAGCCGACGGAGCACCTATAGCCAAATGAACGGTATAAATTCCGTAGAATGGAGCCGATCGAGCACCTATAGCCAAATGTACGGTATAAATCCCGCAGAATGGAGCGGATGGAGTAGTTGCGGCCAAAGGAGCGGTATAATCCCATAGAATGGAGCCGATCGAGCGTATACATCTCTATAAGCGCTATATATCCACAGATAAGTTACTTCAACAAGCAATAAGTTACTTATGTTCGATGGGATATCACCGTTCGGCGTCTGCAATATCAACTCTAAATTGTCCTCCACTACCGTTATCGCTGCCACCGCTACCTCGCTACCACCACTGCCACCACCACTACTGTATTCTTAAACCAATTTATAGTTTGTTAAAGCCGTAATGGGCTATGCTCATTTACGGTTTTTTATGTTTTTGTAAGTAATGGTTGGCCGAAGTTGATGACCACTCAGGTAGGATTGGGATAGTTTAATTAATAACTATATAATACCAGTTCATGAGTAGCTGGTTCAGGTATGATGTGTTCAACACTAAATCGTACTTTGGAGGAATGTATATTGGTAATGGACGTGGAATTTGGCAAGGAAATTGAGAATGCTATTAGTTGGGCTAAAGAGCGGCTGGGGTCGCAGGAGTATCCGCTGCGTTGTCTTGCTTTTGTTGAAGATGCATATGAAAGAAGCAATGGGATCGAAATGTGGGGAGGCAGCGATGCACGTGAATCCGCTGAGCTGTACGATGCGCACAAGAACACCGGGGCTCCGCCAGCTGGCGCGTTTGTTTTTTATACTTGCTCAGGTTTGGTGGACGGTGAGCTTAAGGATTGGGGGCATGTAGCTTTGGCCCTTGGGAATGGCGAGGCCATTCATGCCTGGGATAAAGTAAGGATAGATCACTACATGGAAATTTGCCATCTGCAAGCTGCTCCAGGCTGGAGCCAACCAGAACTTATCGGCTGGGCACCTGTAGAGCGAGTTCTTGCCGGGATTCAGAAGAAACAATGGGACTAGTTGATATCCGCAAACCTAACTTATCCAAGAACCTAGAAGGTGCCGTAAATAGGTGCTTCATGGGTTCTTTTTTCTTCCTTCTGATTTGACTAACCCTATGCACGGTGTATATATTATTTGGCAGACCCCCTTATATTGTTAAGGCTGGACCGGAGGTATGATATGTTTAAAATATTTATTATAGAAGATGACCGTGGACTTGTGGCTTTGCTGCAGGATTATTTACATAAGTTTGGATATGATACGCAGGCGGTGAGTGATTTTGAGCGGGTCCGCACTCAGTTTGAGGCGTTCGCGCCACATCTGGTGCTCCTTGATGTTAATTTGCCAAAATACGATGGTTATTACTGGTGCCGCCAAATTCGCGGAATTTCAACCTGCCCTATTCTTTTTATATCTGCCCGCGATGGCAAAATGGACCAAGTAATGGCGCTGGAAAATGGAGCCGACGATTATATCACTAAGCCTTTTGATTACGAAATCGCGATGGCCAAAATCAAAAGTCAGCTGCGGCGCGCCTACGGCACCTATGCCGGAGGGAATAATGAACGCACACTGAACGTTGCGGGAATGACGCTGGATGTAGAGCGGCTAATCCTTACCCGAGGCGAAGCTAAAGTGGACTTAAGCCACACGGAAGCCAAAATACTAGATGAGCTGATGCAAAAGTCCGGAGTCATCGTTACCCGGGACAGGCTGCTCGAAAAAATCTGGGATGATCAAGCCTTCGTGGATGAAAATACATTAAATGTATATGTTACCCGTGTACGCAAAAAACTTGCTGCTCTCGCTATCACAGATGGACTACAAACCGTGCGCGGTCAAGGCTACCGTTTGATTCCGAATTGGGGGGATGAGGAATGAAGTTGTTTTTAAGGGAACAGTTCCCCCTGATCGTGGTTTATCTAGCCCAGCTAGTCCTGATCACATTAGTGTATCGGCTGGATGGAGGCAGCGGTCTGAATGTAAGTTTATATGCCGCGCTGCTCAGCACTTGTCTACTGATTGGCTACCTCGCTTACCGTTATGTCACCAATCGCACGTTCTACGAACGTTTGGAGACTACGCCCTCCTCTCTCGATGAGGCAGGTGGCCCTGCACAGGATTCTCCGCTAGCCGTAAGCTTGCGAGGTTTACTGGGGTCGCAATTCCGCCTCTACAAAAATGATTTGCACAGCTACCGCCACAAATTAGAAGAACATATTCACTTTATTAATCAATGGGTACATGGCATGAAGACGCCGTTGTCTGTCATTCATCTGATCATTCAGGATAAGGATGGCCCTCCTTTTACGGCAATTGGTGATGAACTGGATCGTCTGAAAAAAGGACTGGATACCGTGCTTTATACGGCCCGTCTGGATACTTTTGAACACGATTTCTATGTGGAACGGCTGAATTTGGAGACAATCGTGCGTGGTGTGACCTCTGAGCAGAAGCGGCTTTTTATTCGAAAAAGAGTTTTTCCAGCTATACAAATAGATGAGCAGATTACCGTAACTACGGATGAAAAATGGCTCACTTTTGTCCTTACGCAGCTGATTACGAACGCTGTACGTTATACGACTGAAGAGGGCAAACATGTTTTTTTTCAAGGGATGGTCACGGAAGATAAGCAGACTGTGCTTGAGATCCGGGATGAAGGAGTGGGCATACCAGCAGGAGATCTGCCGCGCGTGTTCGATGCATATTTTACCGGGGTGAATGGACGAACCTTCCAGGAATCTACGGGGATGGGTTTATATCTCGTGAAGCAGATCTGCGGCAAGCTTGGACATGAGGTGAGTATCCGTTCCGAAGAAGGAAGCGGGACCACCGTGCGGATTGTATTTAGGGAGCAGCATATAACAAACCTTACAAATGTGTAAGGGCATTGTAAGTTTCAGAAATAGCAGCCCATGTGTACACTTTGTATAATGAAGGCAATCCAGTCGAAAGAAGGAGAGGTAACACTTGCCCATTCTAGATGTTCATAATTTATCAAAAATATATGAGGGTAAAGTGTCCACTCAGGCGCTGAATCATATCCGCTTTTCTGTAGAAAAGGGGGAGTTCGTTGGCATAATGGGCCCATCAGGGAGCGGGAAAACAACGCTGCTCAACACGATTGCCACCATCGACCAACCGACCTCCGGTCAGATTCTGATCAACGGCCGAGATCCTAATCTGCTTAGCAGAAAAGAAAAGGCACTTTTTCGCCGTCATGAGCTAGGCTTCGTCTTTCAGCATTTTAATCTACTGGATACGCTCACTGTAGAGGAGAACATCGTATTACCTTTAACGCTTGCAGGTGCCCGTGTCCCAGAGATGGAGAGCAGGCTAAAAGAGGTCACTACCTTGCTTGGTATCGAACATTTACTGAAGAAGCGCACGTATGAGGTCTCAGGCGGACAAATGCAGCGGGCGGCTATCGCCCGGGCGATGATTCATCGTCCAGCGTTAATTTTGGCGGATGAGCCCACAGGCAATCTGGATTCCAAAGCCTCAGGGGAAGTCATGAATATGTTGACAGAGGTGAATAAGGAAGAAGGAGCTACGGTGCTGATGGTCACGCATGACGCAGTGGCTGCAAGCTTTTGCAACCGGGTCATCTTTATTAAAGACGGACGTTTCTATAGTGAAATGTACAAAGGCAGTAATAGAGGCGCTTTCTTCCAAAGTATTATTGATATGTTGTCTCTGCTTGGGGGAACCAGCCATGACCTTTCGGCAATTCGCTTATAGGAATGTAACACGTAATAAACGCAAATATGCCGCTTATTTTGTCGTCAGTGCTTTTTCGGTGATGATCTTTTTCGTGTGCGCTTTGTTTATTTACCATCCGGATATTTCAAAGAGCTTAATTTATAGTACGGCGGCTCATACGATGATGGTGGCAGAGGCAATTATTTATGTCTTTTGTTCTTTGTTCGTGCTCGTATCCGTTGGATCCTTCCTGCAGTCGCGGAAGATGGAGTTCGGAATTTTATTGATGCATGGAATGACGAAGAGACAGCTAAACACCATGGTTTTTCTGGAAAATATGATGATCGGCACCTCTGCCATCCTGACGGGTACCCTTCTCGGGTTACTTCTGGGCAAATTATTTCTGATGATCGGATCCACTTTTTTGGGAATTCCCCTGTTAACCTTTCATCTCCCATGGCAGGCACTTGTGCTTACGATCTGCAGCTTCGTGTTATTGTTTTTTCTGATATCGCTTTGCACCTTTGTTTTTATCGGCAATGAGTCACTGATGCGTCTGTTTCAGGGAGAGCGTAAGGCAGAAGAAGAACCCAAAGTATCCTTTGTATTATCTATTATTACTGCTGTATTGCTGATTAGTGGTTATTATTTGGCGGCTACTGCAAAAGCTGCTTCCGTAGAGAAAGTCATGTTTCCGGTCGTTGCAATTACGGTTATCGGGACGTATCTCTTTTATACCCAGCTAAGTATTTGTGTGGTTAAGCTGCTTAAGGACATTCGGCGCTTGTATTGGCATCGTACGAATATCATCACTTTATCGGGCTTGTCCTACCGCTGGAAAGAGAATGGCCGAATGTTTTTTATGGTGACGATTGTATCCGCAGTCTCCTTCACTTCAGTAGGGGTATTTGCATCGATACATACACTTTCCAGAGAGCTGAAATTGGATTATCCTGCAGCAGTGGGTTATGTAGCTAAAGGAAATCAGGCGGATGAACCCTTTGATCAGCATCTGAACGAAATTAAGGAAGAGCTCAAGACGCACGGACTCCCTTATGAAGCGCTTAGTATCCCGATTAAATATGCTGAGGTCGAAGCTCAGACTGGACCCGATCGCACTTTACGCCTTCCCTTGATTGCTTTTAGTGATTATAATCTCGCCCTGCAGCGTGCAGGTTTCACAACGGCTGAGCGTGCTCTGGTGGGCAACGAAGGTCTGGTGATGATTGGTTCACAGCGGGATCGCAGTTTAACAGAAGGCAGAGTAAAAGCGGTCTATTCCTTGCAGCAAGGACTTGCCATTAAAGAAATAGGTTATACCGCGCAAGTCCCCATTGCTGAATATTTATTGCCGGAGCTGGATGGTAGAGATGGCGGGGATTTTAGTGGTGTCGTGATCAGTGATGAGCTCTACAGCGCTATTGATCCCGTGCAGACGGATCTTTATACAGGTTTTTATGTAGAGGATTTTCCACAGACGGTAGGTATCGCAGATGATCTTGCCCATAAAGGCAAACAGTCCTATGAAAGTGATTCTCCGTATGCGATTGTGATCAGCGGCACGCTGTTTGAACTTCAGAAAACATTGTATAACACAATGCTTTTTGCTTCATTGCTGGTGGGTACTGTCTTTTTTATCGCGGCAGGCAGCTTTCTTTACTTCCGGTTATATACCGATCTTGATCATGATCGCAATCAATATTCCACTTTGTCCAAGATGGGGCTTACGGATAAAGAACTCAATCGAATAGTCACAATTCAGCTCGCTCTATTGTTTTTTGTGCCGGTCGGAATAGCTATTTTACACAGTGTGTTTGCCTTTATTGCGCTTCAACGGTTGTTCTACTTATCTATCGCAACGGAGACAGGCGCGGTGTTACTCGGATATTTGGCTGTTCAAGGACTATACTTCTTTTTTATTCGCAGCCGCTATTTACGCAACCTGAAGAAGAACTTGATATGAGAAATGGGGGTAACAAGAATGCAAGCATGGATTACAGATTTTATGGAGCAGTTTGGTTACTTCGGTATTTTTCTGATGCTGGCCTTTGAAAATATATTTCCACCAATTCCTTCAGAAGTGATCCTGCCCTTTGGAGGATTTATGACCACTACGACGAGCTTAACGATCCCTGGTGTAATCATTGCTGCCACTGCTGGATCACTACTGGGTGCAGTAATTCTCTATTATATTGGCCGATTATTGGATGTGAGCCGGTTAGAGAAACTGGTTGAACGCTGGGGGGGTCTAATTCGCGTTACTAAAAAAGATATCCACAAGGCTGACGCCTGGTTTGATAAATATGGCTATTGGACTGTATTGTTTTGTCGGATGGTTCCGCTGGTCCGCAGTCTGATTTCGATTCCGGCGGGAATGTCAGGTATGAAATTTGGAGTATTTATGATCTTCACAACGATTGGCACATTGGGATGGAATTTGCTGCTTGTGCTTATTGGCGCGGCTTTGGGCGAATCCTGGGAAGACATTGCCATGTACATGGATGTGTACTCCAATGTGGTCTATGTACTAATTGCTGGCGGATTAGTTATTCTTGGGTTTCTGTACTTCCGCAAACGCAGCCGGAGAATGAACACTGAGGGCTAAGCGGGTGGAGGACTGATAATAGAAATGACTATTAAAAAGGAGGGAAACACATGGAGCTATTAACGATTATTAAAGCCATTATTTTGGGGCTTGTTGAAGGTTTAACCGAATTTGCTCCAGTATCCTCCACGGGTCATATGATTATTGTTGATGATATGTGGCTGAAATCACAGGAGTTATTTGGACAATATACGGCAAATACCTTCAAAATAGTTATTCAACTGGGTTCTATATTAGCGGTTGTTGTGATTTTTAGAAATCGATTCATTGATCTGTTGGGCTTAAGGCGTTTCAGCCGTAAGCAGTTGGACCCTGTAACAGAGAAGCTACCGCAGTTAGAGCAGGGCGGGCACCTCAAGCTGACACAGGTTCTGGTAGGGTTAGTGCCTGCAGGTGTGTTAGGTGTTCTGTTTAATGATTATATTGATGAGCATTTATTCTCTACCTCAACGGTGTTAATTGGTCTAGTGATCGGGGCTATATTAATGATTATTGCGGATCTGTTTGGGCCGAAGAAGATCAGAACTGAGAGTGTAGATCAGATTACATACAAACAGGCACTTGGTGTAGGTCTTGTACAGTGTTTTTCGTTATGGCCTGGATTTTCACGCTCGGGCTCGACGATTTCTGGTGGCGTAATCCTCGGGATGAGCCATCGTGCCGCTGCTGATTTTACGTTTATTATGGCAGTACCCATCATGGCAGGTGCCAGTCTGTTGTCACTGATGAAGAACTGGCAATATTTCACCATGGACGCGCTGCCGTTTTTTATTGCAGGCTTTATTAGTGCCTTCCTATTTGCGCTGTTATCGATGCGTTTCTTCTTAAAACTGATCAATCGTATCAAGCTCTTACCGTTTGCTATATACCGTATAATTCTTGCTGCTGTAGTATATTTCGTATTTTTCTAAGTCCGTTATAAGGAATCGATATAACAGAAGCCCCAGTAATCTATTGCAGATTGCTGGGGCTTTCACGTATGATGACATCAGATTAAGACACTCAAATGATGAATGATATCGGAGACAGGTGCTGACCGGAAAATAGTAATTCGGTAGGCTTAATAGGGAAATTCGGTTCGAAGCCGATGCGGTCCCGCCACTGTAACGGAAGAATCTCGAGCAACAGAGGTCACTGGCAATTTACTACTGCTGGGAAGACTGCTCAAGATGTTGACGCCGCTAGCCAGGAGACCTGCCTGTTTCAACAGCACTGCTTCACCTACGGAAGATAGGGAGGTGTTAGACGTTAACCATGGGTATATCATGGGCGTCTTTCCCTTTGACTTTTTTAGGGAAGGGCGCTCTTTTTTATAGGAAAGCAAGTAGTTTTGGAGTTTGAAATAAGAGATTGAAGAGGGAGTGTATCGAAATGACGAATAAGGTAAAAGTAAGCAATCTTGGATATCCGAGAATCGGAAAGAACCGCGAATGGAAAAAGGCACTGGAGGCATTCTGGCAGGGGAAAATAAATGAGGAGCAATTCCGCTCCGAAATGGCAGCAATCCAGCTGCAGCATTTGAAGACCCAGCAAGAAGCAGGAATTGAGCTTATTCCGGTAAATGATTTTACATTTTATGATCATGTGTTGGATGCGGCTGTTATGTTTGGAATCGTACCTCCACGGTATGCGTATGATGGCGGCGACATCGGGCTTGATCTTTATTTTGCAATGGCCCGTGGTAATGCTGAGGCTACTGCCTGCGAGATGACCAAATGGTTCAATACGAACTATCACTATATCGTTCCAGAGATCGGCACACAAACACCACGCCTGACTGAAAACAAACCTCTAGCGGCTTATCGTTTTGCTAAATCGCAGGCAGGGATTGAAGGTAAACCGGTACTTTTAGGTCTGTATACCTTCCTTAAGCTGTCCAAAGGTTACGCAGCGGCAGATATCGCCAAGATTGCTGCACGTTTTGTTCCAGTCTATGTTCAACTGCTACAGGAACTGAAGCAAGAAGGGGTAAGCTGGGTACAAATCGATGAGCCAGCGATTGTTACAGGCATAAGTAAAGAAGAATTAACACTGCTTAACTCGATATACACAGACATTGCCGGCTCCGTGCCGGGCTTGAATATTATTTTACAGACGTATTTTGAAGCTGCTGAGCCGCTGGAGGCACTGCTAGAGCTGCCTGTTCAAGGCTTGGGTCTTGACTTTGTGCACGATGGTGGAACGAATCTGGCTTCCATCGAACGTCTTGGCTGGCCGAAGGACAAATGGCTGGGTGCCGGAATTATTGATGGACGGAACATTTGGCGTTCCGATTTAGACGCTAAGCTGCAACTGGTAGAAAAGCTCAGCGTTCATGTACCGCTTGATCGTCTTATTCTTCAGCCTTCTTGCAGCCTGCTGCATGTCCCAGTCACCGTTCAAGGTGAAGTGAAGCTGAAGGCGACAGTTAAGAATGCGTTAGCCTTTGCCGATGAGAAGCTTAAAGAGCTTAGTCTGCTCGGAGCAGCCGTCGCAGATAAAGGAGAAGCTTCTCAAGCAGCGCTGGCCGCTAGTCGTGAAGCTATTGCAGCGTTCCGCGCACTACCTGAGCGTGGCCGTAAGGATGTGGCGGAGCAAGTGCTTGCACTTGCAGCTCTACCAGACCAACGCAGTCTGCCTTTTGCTGAGCGCTTAAAGGTGCAGCAAGAGAAATGGCAGCTTCCACTTCTGCCAACCACTACAATTGGTAGCTTTCCGCAGACAGTCGAAGTGCGCCAGGCGAGATTGAAATGGCGTAAAGGGGTCTGGAATCAGGAGCGTTATGATGGATTTGTTCGTGAGCAGATCGCGGATGCAATTACCTTCCAAGAAAAGCTAGGTCTGGATGTTCTGGTCCACGGCGAGTTCGAGCGTACAGATATGGTGGAGTTTTTCGGAGAAAAGCTGGATGGATACTTGTTTACTAGTAATGGCTGGGTTCAATCCTACGGTTCCCGTTGCGTTAAGCCGCCGGTGATCTACGCGGATATTGCATTTATACAGCCTATGACTGTTAAAGAAAGCGTCTATGCACAATCGTTGACGAAGCTTCCGGTTAAAGGAATGTTGACGGGCCCTGTTACTATCCTCAATTGGTCATTTGTACGTGATGATCTCAGCCGGGAAGAGGTAGCCAATCAAATTGCTCTTGCCCTTCGCCATGAGGTAAAAGCGTTGGAAGATGCAGGCATCGAAATGATTCAAGTGGATGAGCCGGCTATTCGTGAAGGACTTCCGCTAAAGGCAGAAGACCGTGAGCATTACCTGAACTGGGCAGTGAAGTCGTTCCGTGTTGCCACGAACCATGTGAAGGCTACGACACAAATTCATACGCATATGTGCTATAGCGAATTTAATGACATGATCGATTCAATATCGGCTATGGATGCTGATGTAATCTCCATTGAGACTTCACGTAGCCATGGTGAGCTGATTATCAGCTTTGAGGAGCAGGCCTATGATAAAGGAATCGGTCTTGGAGTGTACGACATCCATAGCCCGCGGGTTCCAGCTGTCGAAGAAATGACTGCGAATATCGATCGTGCGCTGCGGGTGCTTGACCCTGAACAGTTCTGGATTAATCCGGATTGCGGTCTGAAAACGCGGGGCTGGCAGGAGACAGAGGATGCACTACGTAACATGGTAAGAGCTGCTGCTATTGCGAGGGAAAAGACAGGGGTTATTGCTTCTAAATAGACTTAAATAAATTAGAGCCAGGGTAATTTACCCTGGCTTTTTAGTTCAATTATTTTTTTGTAATCAGCTACTTGATAATAATTCTCAATCTTGTTAGAATGAAAAAGAAAAAGAAGGAACCGTGGAGGGTCCCTTTAGGCATTTACTTATTTACTTTCGAAAGTTTTGCAATCTGTTTCTTCTGCGCGTTTTGGTTCTTGGGAGCTGTGGAAAGCTACGAAGATCGATTCAGCGCTGCATTTGTTCTCTTCTGCCCAGTGGGTGCAGGAGTTAACTTCACAAACTACGTCTTTTGCCATGAGGGTTCACCTCCCCTTTTAGTAATTGACAGTATCATTCAAAGAACGGCTCTGTTCAGCAAGGTGGAGCTTGTCTCAGCAAAGCCGTGTCACGCCCTCATTCATTATGAATAGAGGGTATTTGGATTTTTTTACTAGGTTAGACGTGGTAATTGTACCAAATAATGAGTTTGTAAGCAAATGAGTTCTTTAACTTTCGGGACCCCTCCCATATAAAAAATATGTCCAATAAGAGTCGCAGAAATGCGGCTTTTTGTGTATTTCAACAAGAAAAACCAAAAGAAATTTACCGAAATTCCATATTCCAGTGCAACCTTCCAAGTTTTGGGGCGTCAAAGAAATGAGAGACGGAAGAGATCTGTATAGAACATGACATTCCGTAACGTTACAATGCTAGGGATTACCACTACATTTTTGGAGGAATGAGAATGCGCAAATGGGGTCTGCATTACTTATGTTTATTAATTCTTGCGGTGGTATTGGCAGGTTGTGGCTCGGGTGATAACAATTCGGCAGCTGACAAATTAGCTAGTGACGGCGGAAATACGAGTAATTCTGCTGCAGCAACAACTGAGCAATCTTCAAAAGCTACATTAGCGGATAAGAACACCTCAGCAGAGGCTGAGACAGCAGCGGGAGGCAACGAAGCCCCAGTTGAAAAAGGTTTGACATCAGAGAACACGGATCAAGCAAACGCGGGATTTACGGGCAGTGATGTCGTGGAAGGATTGAACAAGAAGCTTATCTATCATGCCAATCTGACTATGGAAGTAGAAGACTACGGTAAAGCTCAGACTGAAATTCGAAACATGGTAACGATGGCTAAAGGATATATTATAGAGTTTAACGAGAACATGTCGCAATATGAGCAAGGGGGGACGTTTATCCTTAAGGTGCCAGCCTCCGGATTCTCTCCTTTTCTGAATAATTTGGAAAAAGTAAAACACGAATCGCTACAGCGCAGCATTCAAGGTCAGGATGTCTCGGAGGAGTATATTGATCTAGAGTCGCGTCTGAAGGCAAAGCAGTTAATGGAAGCTCAATATACTGAGTTTATGAAAAAAGCAACGAAATCAAGTGATCTGGTCGCCTTTGCAAACGAGCTTGGTTCGATTCAAGAAACGATTGAGCAGATCAAAGGCAGAATGCGATATATAGATCAGAACGTATCCTTTTCAACGGTAGAGCTTAGAGTGTACCAGACGGATGAGAGTTTAGCTGTGAAGGAAAAGGCAGAGCAAGGTCCATTGCTGGAACGCGCATCAGATGCTTTAAAAGGAAGCCTGAACGCACTATCTGTTATGTTTCAGTGGCTTTTTGTAATTCTTGCAGGCGCATTGCCGATTCTAATCGGTGTGGGCATTATTTTAGCCATCGTTTGGTTTGCCCGCAAAAATATCCGCGTACGACGGGAGCAGCAGACCCAGCGGATACGGCAGGAAAATCGGGAGCTGAACAAGGAGGTACTCCCTGCACCAGCAGAGCCAAAGGTGACAACCTCAATAAAGGATAAGAAAGCGAACGAGGACGAGAATAAAGAATAAGCTCCTATGAATTAAAAAGCCTCCAATTCATGGTATACCGTGAATTGGAGGCTTTTCTATAAGACAGTACAGTTTCGCACGTTATCGAAGATTAGGCAGGCTGGAAGAGTACACGATACTCGCCATAGCCCTCTTTCTCCAGATCCTCTTTCGGTATAAATCGCAGTGCCGCTGAATTAATGCAGTAGCGCAGGCCGTTTTCCCCTGGACCATCGTCGAAGACATGACCTAGATGGGAATCTGCTACTTTGCTGCGCACTTCTGTGCGAACCATCAAATGGCTGAGGTCCGTCTTTTCCTTCACGGCGTAATCGCGGATTGGACGTGTAAAGCTGGGCCAGCCACAACCGGAATCGTATTTATCCTGCGAACTGAATAATGCTTCACCAGATACGATATCTACATAAATGCCTTCTCCGTGGTGATCCCAAAAATCATTTCGGAAAGGTGACTCTGTAGCGCTATTCTGAGTGACTTCATATTGAAGTGGCGTCAGACGTTCTTTCAAGCTTAGTTTATCTTCTTTATGTGTCCAGTGGGTTTCGATAAAATCCTCTCGGCCGGAACCCTTACGGTAACGTTTGTAGTGGCCCGGGTTCTTACGATGGTAGCCCTGATGATATTCTTCGGCAGGATAGAAGGTTGCTGCCGGGAGGATCGGGGTAACAATCGGGCTAGCGAATCGTCCGCTTTCTTGCAAAGCTGCCTTGGAAGCCTCTGCTTGTTGCTTTTGCTCTTCAGAATGGGTGAAGATAGCCGTTCCGTAAGAGGTGCCGCGATCATGGAATTGTCCACCCGCATCGGTTGGGTCAATTTGCTGCCAGAATAACTCAAGCAGCTTGCTATAAGGGAAAATTTCTGGGTTGAACGTAATTTGTACCGCTTCAACATGTCCTGTGGTTTCGGAGCATACCTCTTCATAGGTAGGATTCACTGTATGCCCGCCAGTATAGCCGGAGACGACACTAATAATGCCTGGCAATTCCTCGAACGGCGAGACCATGCACCAGAAGCATCCACCTGCAAAGGTTGCTTTTTCCGCCTTGGAATTTATATGGTTAGTCTGATGTTCACTCATTAATATCCCTCCATTCATGTAATGCAATTAAATAGATCACAATCTAATTATAAAGCAAATAACCACAGCCTGCCAGCTTCCGCCAAATAAGCTCTCTGTTACCTAGTGTTTCTTACTTCCTGTGAACTGTAACGAAAGCTTAGTCCGGCTATAATAAGCACAATGGCATAAACAACGATGGCTATAATCGCATTTCCAGGGTTCTGGAACAGTTGATCCCCAAGGAAGGCATACAAGGCGATGCCTGGGATTTTTCCAATAGCTGAGGCAGCTAGATAACTCCAGAAGGGCAGCCCGGCTGCTCCGGCATAGATGTTAACTGCTGTCTGCGGGATAATCGGCAAGAGACGTGCAAAGACAATAGAAGCAAAGGGCCGCCGTTCTATGCCTTTTGTGAATTTTTCAAGTAGGGGAATAGAAGTCAGATAAGCTCTCGCTTGATCTTGAAATAAGAACTTCACTACGCCGAAAAGGAATGCGGCAGCAAGGGTTGTAGCTACCCAGCAAATTAAAGCACCAGCCAAACTTCCGTATGCATAACCAAAAAATCCGATGACCGCTTTGTACGGTACAACTGGAAAGAGAGCCAGTAAAGTTGCGATCCCTATAGAGCCGAAAAGATTATGATCCTCTTTCATCCAGCTAAGGATGTCATATCTGTAGATAAACGCAAGGATTGTGCCCGAAACATAAAGAATAATCGAGAACCATTTTCTCATAGCTAATATACCCTTTCTTCCACTCATTCATCTCATCATACGGGATAAAAAGTAAATTTTGAAGTGAAGATCATTGTCGGCGAACGCCAAGCAGGTATAATAGCATTTATAGAGAACAAAGAGAGAGATAAATTCTTGAATTATAAAGAGGGGAGTTAGATCAGTGATCGTTTCTGTACGCAAAAGAGTCGCCATCATCGGGATTGGCAATATCGCCCGCAAAGTATATTTGCCACTGCTCTCTCAGCATGGACAAGTTGAGGTAGTGGGGGTTCTCAGTCACTCATCCACAACAGTAGAGCAAGCTGTTAATGCCTATCGCTTTCCTAAAGGTACGACAAATTTAGACGAGCTGTTGTCTTGGGATCTGGATGCAGTATTTGTGCATAGCCCAACGACGACCCATTATGATATAGTAACAAAATGTCTCGAACAGGGGATTTCGGTGTATGTAGATAAGCCGCTGTCCTATGATCTGGAAGAATCCAGAAGGATGGCAGAGCTGGCAGAAAATAAAGGGCTGCTGCTAGGAGTGGGCTTTAATCGGCGTTTTGCCCCAATGTATGTCACCGCCAAGAGTTGGCTCGAGGAAGCTGGAGGCATTAGCCATTGCCACGCGATTAAACATCGCACGAAGCTGCAATTAGGCAGCAGCCGTGAGACTGTACATGACGACTTGATTCATATGCTTGATCTGCTGTTATGGTTATGTGGAGATCAGTATGAGCTGCTTCGCAGTAATCTTCAATCCAATGGAGAGGGGCGACTTGTCCAGGCATCTGGAATGCTGGGTTGGGAGCAAGGCTCAGTGGGGATGTATAGCATGGTTCGTGAGGCTGGTGTTGATTTGGAGAAGCTGGAGCTGCACGGTAATGGCCGTTCGGTGGAAGTGGCAGATCTGGACCAAGCCATCCTATATGAAAAAAATGCTTTGCCACGGACCCAGAGCTTTGGAAGCTGGGATACGGTGCTGGATAGAAGAGGTTTCGGTGGAGTGGTAGATCATTTTCTGAACAATATAAATACACCAGAGTTATGCAGTATTGCTGCTTCAGCAGTTCTGCCTAGTCATAGATTGGCAGCTCAGCTTGCTGAATGAGGTCTCTAAGAAAGGAGTAAAATATGGAAGACAACCGTAAATTAGTGGAGGAACAAATCATCGAAAGCTATAAGCGGGAGGAAGAGATGATGATCCTTGTATTCGCCCAGTGGTGCGTGAATCAAGGACTCGACCCGCACAGTTTATATTTGCAGGCTTATCCACAGCAAGAAGGGAATGAAGCCTTGCGAAAAGCGCTTGCCCTAACGGTTTCTGCGGAGGAAGCAGGGGATATTTCCGATGACACAGTTCTCGGCGTACTCTCCTTATTCGGAAATGATGACTTGGCGCAAATCGTGACAGAAGCGATTGCTCAAAGGGAATCTAAAGCACATACAGGGGATTGACAACGAGGATATAATGATAATGTCAGATGAACTTTTTTTAGTAAACGATGTTCATCAGGGATGAAATGTGTTAATATTATATATACTAACTAATAGTAAGTTTCGCTAGTGAGAGGTGAGAACAATGGAAGAACATCAAATTTCGATGTGTCCCAGATTTGAGACAGCCTTCTCTTTCTTAGGCAAACGTTGGAATGGACTTATTATTCAGACATTGATGAGTGGACCGAAGCGGTTTAAAGATATTTCCGGCCTCATTCCTTCAATGAGCGATAAGATGCTGTCCGAGCGGATGAAGGATTTGGAAGGTGAGGGTATCCTGGTTAGACATGTATACCCGGAAACACCTGTACGTATTGAATATGAACTAACAGACAAAGGCCGTGCGCTGGAGCCTGTTATGCAGCAGATTCAGTCTTGGGCTGAGAGCTGGGTAGAGTAGAAATCAAAGTCGTGTTGTGGCCCTTTTTCCTGAAGAACGGAGGAGGGCTTTTCAATTTTTAAATAAAAACCTTGCACAGATCGAAAAAATCTGTAATATAATAGAAAAAACGTTGTATGTTCCTTGAATGGAAACGCTTGCAGTATTGGTTTTTGCTCAAATCTACTCAGCTGGAGTACAGGCATAGCAAAACTATTAGGAGGCGAGGGAGATGAAGACCACCCTGTTTTCCCGGGAAATAACGTATGGAAAAAAGGATGTTGCTGAGCTGGAGAACGCTTCGATCAAAGTACAGCTCATCTATGACAAGACGTTGTTCATGCTGCATAGCCATCTTCCAGATTCCTTATGGGATGCGTGGATTGGTGTGCCTTACAGCATTATCTCTTCACTCTACAAAGGCAACAATGATAGCGGAACTATTTTTCAAAAATGGATTCAAAGTCCTTCTGGCTGGAAATGTATCGGCTGTGAACGGCATTGCCTGGAGTCGACGGAACCTCTTCAAGAAGTGAATATGGCAGGTAATCAACGACAATATAAGTTTCATAATGGCATTCGCCAGAGCATGGTGCTACAAGCCTTAATTTGGTCCATGTACGAGAATACCGTATTATTTAAACCCTTTTTAGGGGATGAGCCCTTTTTTGATGAAGATGATTTGCATACGATATCCTCTTATTTCGTGCCAACTTATCTTAACGATCTACGTCTACTGGAGCAGTCTAAGCCTTGTAAAGAGTACAAAGATCAGAATATACAGATTTATCAGGAATGGATATCCGCCCCTGACCTTGTCCTCAAATGGAATGGTGGCCTGACAGAAGGCAGATGGATGACCGGTGTTTATATGGATCACTCACGCTTTGCTGGTTTAGGACCTTATTTAAAGGACGCAAAGGGTAAACGAACGTATATGCAGGCTTATGTTCAATAAAAGATACAGATTTGGTGTGACCGAATAGATAAATGTAAGACAAATAACATTACTGATGCCCGTGTGGTTAACAAAAGACAGGTCGATTGTGGGGATTTATCTCCATGATTGACCTTTTTCGTTCAACAAAGAGATACAATTTTCGTGAGTACAATCACAAGTCAAAACTCCTTTCAGGGTTAAGGTGAACAGGTAGAAAAGATTTTTTCAGAACCTGATCACATATCCCGAGGAGGAACTATTATGGAAACTAAACAACCTAATGATAGAATTTCGGATTTACAGCATAAGCAATCGGTGCAACCTGGATTTACTCCAGATGCCCTGGTAAAAGATATTGTGCTGCAATTCCCAAAAGCTGCGGATTATTTCAAGTCTAAACGGATTGATTTCTGCTGTGGAGGCGCCAAACCTCTTGCTGAAGCAGCTGTAGAGCGTGGACTAGATCAAGAGATGATCATTAGTGATCTCAACAAGCTGTTCGAGGAATATCCGGTACCACAAGAAGAACTCGCATGGAACACAGCACCTTCTGCAGAGTTAATCGACCATATTGTGAGTAAACATCACCATTACCTGCGGGAAGAACTGCCCCTGATTAGCCAAAATGTAACTAAGGTATACCGGGTTCATGGCGGAGATTCACCTCATTTAGAAGAGTTATATAGTTTGTTTAATGCACTCAAGGAAGATCTGCTTCAGCATACAGCTAAAGAAGAGGAAGATGAGTTTCCAAAATTATTAGCGTATGATGCCAATCCAAGTGAAGAAGGGCTGACCACACTTCGCGAGGCATTATTTGAACTTGAGAGTGAACATGACACAGCAGGCGATATATTGAGACAAATACGCAAAATAACAGATGATTTCACCCCACCGGCTCATGCTTGTACAACCTATCGTTTGACTTATGCCCGGCTAGAGGAGCTGGAGAGCATGACTTTTGAACATGTTCATCTGGAGAATAATATATTGTTCCCTAGATTCCAGTAGAAAAAATGAGTTTTCAAAGAGTCCCTTAGGGGACTTTTTTTATATTTGAGAACAAAGCTTATTTACGTTATTCTTAAATAGACAGTATGCATAACTTACTACAAGCCTGAGACGCTGTGTGGTCATTAGGCGGGACAAGGCGGTGTCACTATGCCCACGAAATATATGTGGAGGTTGTTACTAGGATTAGTCATCGTATTCATAATAGGTGGATGTTCGACTCTTGCTGACGTTAATAATGAAGGGAATAATGGCTTAGCAGGATCAGACGGGCCTACGCTTTCGCTTATCGTTGCGGGAAATGACTTGCTGACCAACCCTTTGGACAAGCAGCTTAGCGAGAGCTACAGAAAAGGGATAACGATCTTTGACCTACTGAAAGGTAGTGGGAAGGCCACCTTTTCTGAGGATAACACAAGCATTCTAACGGTAAATAATATTTCACTCAGTCCAGGAATGAATTGGGAGCTGCAAATGGATGGGGAGACCATTGGATCTGAGGATTGGGGTCGAACCGTCGGGCATGAATCAAAATTAGTAATTACGGCGATGTCTAAGGAACAAGAGGAACCCCTTCAAATTGTGTTGTTGACCGTGAATGGCGGAAGTGAGCAAGTGAATTTGAATCATTCATATGTTATGGGATTTACTGAAGATTTAACAGTGAGAGGTTTGTTGAAGAACAGCAGTGTGGTGCAGTTGACCGAAGACAACAAAAAGGTGTTATCCATTGGTGATTATACTCCTCTTAGCAATGAAGTTTGGAAGATGAAGGTGAATGGGAAGCAGCTGCTTGAGAATGGAATGGACATGAAGCTTAGAGTGCAGGATGAATTGGAGATTTTATTGGCTATACGTTAAAAAAAGTACATAAATGCCAGATCTACGGTTATTCAGAACCTGTGATCTGGCTTTTTTTATTAGAATTTAGAACCTAACAAAGTTGTCTTATTTTTTATGTGAAAATATTCACATTTAATGTGACTGTAATCACAATCTCTCTTAAATTTTGAAATGTATAATTTCATTATGTAGAAGATAAGTTGAAGCAAAGTTCAACAAGAACGGATAAGACTGAGGAGGCACCTAACTATGGCAGCGAAGAGAGAAAAATTAGTATTAGTCGGCAACGGTATGGCAGGCATAGGTACGCTAGAGCAAATATTGAAGCTAGGTGGAGCTTATGACATTACGGTCTTTGGAAGCGAACCTCACCCCAATTATAATCGGATCATGTTGTCCTATGTTCTCGAAGGCAGCAAAACCATCAACGATATCATCCTAAACGACTGGAACTGGTATGAAGATAACAACATTACCTTGCATACAGGAACAACAGTTACGCGAATTGACGAGCATTCCAAGCAAGTAATTGCGGATAACGGTATGGCTGTTTCTTACGATAAAGTGATTATTGCAACGGGTTCGAATTCATTTATTTTACCTGTACCTGGTTGTGATAAGGAAGGCGTAGTGGGTTTCCGGGATATTGCAGATTGTGATGCGATGCTAGCTGCGGCTAAACAATACAACAAAGCGGCGGTAATCGGCGGAGGCTTACTTGGATTGGAAGCGGCAAAGGGTCTTGTGAACCTTGGCATGGACGTTACTGTAGTGCATCTGATGGAAGATCTAATGGAGCGCCAGCTTGATCGTAATGCCTCCTCTATGTTGCAAGCTGAGCTAGAGCGTCAAGGCGTGAAATTTGCCATGGGCAAACAAACAGTAGAATTGACAGGGGAACAGAGAGTAAGTGGTTTACAATTTAGTGATGGCACTACACTTGCAGCTGATTTTGTAGTTATGGCTGTAGGCATCAAACCGAATATAACTGTGGCAAAAGAAAGCGGAATTGCTGTTAATCGTGGAATTGTAGTGGACGATTATTTGCAGACCTCTATGCAGAATGTATATTCCATTGGCGAATGTGCCGAACATCGCGGAGTTTGTTACGGATTAGTAGCGCCGCTCTTCGAGCAGGGTATGGTTCTAGCTAAACATCTCTGCGGAAGCGATACAAATCCATATGAAGGTTCTGTTGTCTCCACCAAATTAAAAATTTCCGGTGTGGATGTATTTTCTGCAGGTGAGTTTATGGATTCCCCTGAGCACACTGTAATCTCAAGCAAAGATGAATGGAAGCGAACCTATAAGAAAATTCTGCTCAAAGACAATGTCATTGTTGGTGCAGTCCTGTTCGGGGATGTGACGGAATCGGCTAACCTGCAAAAGTTAGTAAAACAAGGTGCTGTAATGACTGATGAGATTTATACAGAGGTCATGGGTACGGGCTGCTGCGGAAGCGGAGCCAAAAAGAGCACATCTGTAGAAGCTATGGCGGACGAAGAAATCGTTTGTGGCTGTAATGGGGTTACTAAAAAAGCGATTGTGGATGCGGTCATAGAAAATGGTTTTACTACTGTGGACGAGATCAAAGCATGTACAGGAGCGACGCGTTCTTGCGGAGGTTGTAAACCGGTTGTAGAACAAATTTTACAATTTGTCCTGGGTGATAGTTTTGAGCAGTCTGCCAAGCAAGGTATCTGTAGCTGTACAACGCTTAGCCGGGATGAGATTGTTGCTGAGATTACAGCTAAAGGTCTTAGTACTACTAAAGAGGTTATGCATGTACTGGGTTGGAAACAAGAGGAAGGCTGCTCTAAATGCCGTCCGGCGATTAACTATTATCTGGGGATGCTAAATCCGGATACACATCAAGATGAGAAGGAATCACGTTTTGTTAATGAACGTATGGGAGCCAATATTCAGAAAGACGGAACCTATACCGTTATTCCACGCATGTACGGCGGGGTAACGACACCAGAGGATTTGAAGAAAATCGCTGATGTCTCCCTTAAATATGATGTAAAAGTTGTGAAGGTGACTGGTGGGCAACGCCTGGATCTAATCGGGGTGAAAAAAGAGGATCTGCCGAAGGTATGGGAAGAGCTCGATATGCCATCAGGTTATGGTTATGCCAAATCGCTACGTACGGTTAAGACTTGTGTGGGCTCACAGTTCTGCCGTTTTGGCACACAGGATTCGCTGGGAATGGGCGCGCTCATAGAACGTAAGTATGAACGTCTTGATTTTCCTGCCAAGTTTAAAATAGCTGTCAACGGCTGCCCACGTAACTGTGCGGAATCCTGCACGAAGGATATTGGCATCGTCGGTAATGACGGCGGTTGGGAAGTATTTATCGGTGGTAACGGTGGGATCAAACCACGGATTGCTGATTCCTTCTGCAAAATTAAGACCGATGAAGAGTTGATCGAAGTGTGCTCCGCTGTGATGCAATATTATCGTGAGACCGGTAATTATTTGGAGAGAACCTCCGAGTGGGTTGAGCGTATGGGACTTGAGCAGATTCAAATGGTCATTTTGAATAATGAAGATAACCGCAAAGAGCTGGCCGCACGGATTGACTTTGCTCTGACTCAGGTGACGGATCCTTGGAAAAAAATGCTCAATGACAGTAGCACTCGTACTGCGCTTTTTGAAGAAACAAGAGTCTAGCGGATATAACGCACACAGAAGGGGAGAGACCAATGAATAAGACCACACAAACGTATGCAATAGGCTCAGTACAGGATTTCCTGCTGCAGATTGGCCGTGTAGTGATAGCTGGAGATGTTGAACTGGCTGTATTTCGTGCCTCTGACGGAGCCATCTATGCAGTAGAGAATCGTAGTCCTCATCCTAAGGGTGGCCCGCTTGCGGAAGGGATCGTGTCAGGTCACTATCTGTACGATCCGCTGTACGATTGGAAAATCGATCTGCGCACGGGCGAGGTGCAGGCACCTGACCAAGGTAGTGTTGTGACTTATCCAGTCACTCTGGACGGAGAGAAAGTTACAGTAAGCGTGTAGACACCGAAGCTGGTAGTAATAGATTTAATAGAAAACGGTGGGGTGGAGTGTTATGTTTACGCAAAGTGTGGAGAGCATCGTAGAAACGGCAGTCAGTAAGCGGGACAAAATGAATGAAAGCTTACCAAGATATTTTCTAGCAGCCCTGTTGGCAGGTGCATATGTAGGCATTGGGATTATCCTTATTTTCTCTCTAGGAGCACCGCTAGCAGCTGCTAAATCTCCTTTCCAACCGCTTATTATGGGTACATCCTTCGGCATCGCCTTGACGCTTGTAGTATTTGCAGGCTCAGAACTGTTTACTGGGAATAATATGTTTTTTACTGTAAGTACACTGGCAGGCAGAACCAGTATCTGGGATACGGTTAAGAACTGGATTCTTGTATTCATCGGAAATGTGGTAGGTGCAGTGATTTTAGCGCTTTTAATTCGTGGGACTGGGTTGTTCAGTGCTGCGCCGCCAGAGCATTTGATCTTTACAGCCGCTGCTAAAAAAATGAGTCTCCCGTTCTCTGAGCTGTTTTTTCGTGGAATCCTATGTAACTGGCTGGTCTGTTTAGCGCTATGGATGTCCTCACGTGCTAAAAGTGAATCTGCTAAGCTAATTTTAATCTGGTGGTGTCTGTTCGCCTTTATCGCAAGCGGATATGAGCATAGTGTGGCTAATATGACTCTGCTTAGTGTTGCTGTGTTGCTCCCGAATCATCCGGAAACCATTACGATAGCTGGATGGCTGCATAATATGATCCCTGTAACTTTGGGGAATATCATTGGTGGGGGCGTATTTGTCGGCATGGCCTATTGGCTGATCTCACCAGTGCGTGGTACTCGCAATAACCGTTAAATCCATTTTTAATTAACTATATTAGAGCTGAACCGATCTTGGGTTTAGCTCTTTTTTTGTTGAATATAAAAAAAAGACACCTGCATTAGGCGCCTTGGACCACTCTATTTTATATTATGCAGAATAATTGGGTCATGTATGTTTCATTGAGGTGAATAGAGGGTATATTATAACGGAATTAGATCCGGCAGATTTCGTTCGGACACAGTTCGCAGTGGCAAATTTCTTGCAGCATGCCAAGGTCCTTGATGACAATCATACCGTTCTCATACTCAACAGCATCTTTTTTACGCAGGTCGCTCAGCATCCGGTTAACACTTTCACGAGTGGCACCGATCATGTTGGACAAATCTGTATGCGTAATTTTTTTGTTGATAAGGATATTCTCACCATCGCTGCTCTTCTCACCATAGGTATTGCCAAGACGAATGAGCGTGGAGCATAGTGCACCAGGTTTGCCGTACATCATTAGATCACGGAATTTAGTTTGGGTGAGACGGTGATGAATACCCATCCATTTCATAAAGTCGATAGCAAAGTCACAATGTTGGCAGATGAGAATTTCTAGATCCTTTTGTTCGATGACGCCAACTTCACTTTCTTCAATCACTTCGGCTGTAAAGCTATGCTTAGTGCTGAAGAATGGATCTGCTTGACCTACCATATCGCCAGCTTGATACATATAAAGAATGAGTTCTTTACCTTCATCAGTAGATTTAGTTAATTTCACACGTCCACGTTTGATATAAAACAATTTATCCGAGTAGTCGCCTTCCCAGAATAGATGTGAACCCTCTGGAACTATGCGCTCTTTCATTGTAACTAGAAGTCTGTTGAAATTCTGTTCGGAGAAACAGTTTGTATTTCCGTGGGCTTCGATAACATTGTAATGTTCTTTTAGCATAATCGACATCCCCTTTATTCCCTCAGTTTTTCAGTAAATTTTAAATTAATTATACCTTGAAAATCCCTCGAATTGGTTATAAAAAATCGTTTAAAAGTGTCGAATTTTCAACATTGTGATAAATTTCACTTCTAAAGTGTTCGATGTAATATTCTTTTTAACTAAAAAAGAGTAAGTGATCTCACGTTTATGATATATGAACAGCGGCTATCCATTATTCTCAAATACTGGGTTAATCGCTGTTTTTTTGCGTCCCCGTTAGATTGTAACATATAACACAGTTGAAATTCATGTTAAAGAAATTAGTTTTATCTCAACTCCGTATAAATGCACACATCTTCATTACGGTCGGACATTGGCTCTATTGCTATGCAGCGATATCCTGAAATTGGAGCAAAAATCAGGAGAAGGAGAAATCATATATGGCTAAAGTAGCAGACAAATATCTTAAGGTTGATCCGTGGGCAATTATTGAAGAGGGCTTTGATCCAGAAAGAAATCGGACTTCGGAATCTATTTTTTCATTGGGTAATGAATACATGGGTGTACGCGGATATGCAGAGGAAGGGTATTCAGGTGACACCCTGCAAGGAAGTTATTTTAATGGATTAAATGAACAATTGGATATTGGCAATCACTATAAAGGGATTATTCGCTCGCTGAGATATATGGTGAATGCGGTGGACTGGCTGTATACACGTCTATCTGTAGATGGTGAACAGCTTGATTTAGCAAAAAGCAACGTAACAGATTATGTGCGCAAGCTGGATCTTCGTAAGGGTACGTATCGGAGAGAGCTAATCTGGCATCTAAACGATGGCAAGTCGCTAAAAGTAGTCTTTACACGTCTGGTCAGCATGACTATGTCTCATTTGGGGTTGCAGCGGGTGGAGTTTGAACCCCTTAATTTCTCAGGGAGCGTGGACATTTGTGCAGGTCTTGATTTCGGCATTATTCATGAAGAACGCGGCGAATGTATGTGGAACAGTCTCCGCAGCGGAGTAAGTGGAGCGTCCTCTGCTATTATGGCCAGTACAGTGAACACTGGGAATAAGCTGTTCTCAAGCTTTACCTTACAATCCTCGCAGCCGTTGCAGCTCACTGCTACTGAGAGTGATAAGTTTATTGGACAAAATTTCACTCTGGACCTTACGGAAGGAGAAGTTTCCTATTTTACCAAACTGGTTATGAACTATTCGGATAGTGATTCTGCCCATACAGCTGAAGAACTGTGGAACAAAGGTCTGTCTCTTGCTGAAACAGCAAGCCAATTGACAGATACCCAAATAATCGCTGATCAGACAGCTTATTGGAAGGGCATCTGGGAGACAAGTGATATCCGAATTGAGGGCGATCCTGAGAATCAGCAGGGTATTCGTTTCTGTATCTTCCAGCTTTATCAGACCTATCATGGCGATCATCCCGGATTTAATATTGGTGCCAAAGGGCTGACGGGTGAAGTATATCGTGGGTTGGCTTTTTGGGATACAGAATCCTATTGCTTACCGTTCTATATGTTCAATAATCCAAGGGCTGCCCGGAGCTTATTGGAATTCAGATATAAAACATTGCCGCAGGCTATGCAGCGCGCTAAAGAGGTGGATTGTGAGGGAGCCTGCTATCCAATTGCTACTATAGATGGAACAGAAAGCTGTGATCTCTGGCAGCACTCTAATCTTCAGCTTCATGTAGGGACTGCTGTTTCTTATGGCATTTGGCATTATGTCAAAAATACCGGTGATAAAAGCTTCCTGCACAGTAAAGGGGCTGAGATGCTGATTCAGATCAGCAGATTCTATGCTACACGTGGCCAATGGGGGCAACGCAGCGGGGAATATGGTTATTTTGGCGTTATGGGCCCTGATGAGTTCCAATTGATGGTCAATAACAACTGCTACATTAATCTGATGGCTCAACAATCTTTTGAATACACCCTAGAGACTCTTCGGGAGATGAAAGAACAGGCTCCTGCTGCTTTTGCAGCTGTGGTAGAGAAAACAGAACTTCATGACGAGGAACTCACCGATTGGGAAAACAAGGCGCAGCATATGCGGATTCCGGTTGACGAAGTGACAGGAGTTTATGAAGAGCATGATGGGTTCTTCGATATGCCACATATTGATATTCATTCGATTCCTGTTACAGAATTCCCGTTATATTCGAACTGGTCATATGATCGTTTATATCGCTATGACATGATTAAGCAGCCGGATGTACTTATGTTTATGTTCTTGTACAGCGGACAATTCTCTAAAGAAGCGAAGCTGGCGAACTATGAATATTACGAGCCTAGATGTATTCATGAGTCTTCGCTGTCACCTTCGATCCACTCCATTTTGGCGAGTGAAATCGGCAAACCCGAGGAAGCATATTCGTTTTTTGAATTTGCTACTCGACTGGATTTAGACAACTATAACCGTAATACCCGTGAAGGGCTGCATACTACCTCAATTGCAGCTGCTTGGATGAATATTGTTTACGGCTTTGGTGGAATGCGTTCGGATAGAGCACGTCTGTCCTTTCAGCCAACCCTGCCAGAACGCTGGGATGAATATAGCTTCCAAGTATTGTATGAAGGAGTGCTTCTGAGAATTGCGGTCGACAAAAATTCAGTAACAATCACTGCGGTTAATGGTGGAAGTACCGAAATTATAGTGTACGGACAGTCGATTACAGTGGATGCTTCCGGGAAGACGCTTCCGCTAGGCGAAGGGATGCTGGCAGGATGAACTGGATCGTAAAGGAGAGTTGTTTTGATAAACAGCTTGTGACGACGAACGGTAACAAATATATGTTAGGCAACGGCTACATGGGGTATCGCGGCACACTGGAGGAATTCAGTAAAACTGAGCTAGTAGCTGTCACCCTCGCAGGACTATATGACAAAGAGGGGGACAAATGGAGAGAACCAGTTAATGCCCCTAATGGATTGTTGACCAAAGTTTTCTGTAATGATCAGCTCTTAAGTGTGCTTGACTGTGAACCGGTCGTTCATACTCAGGAGCTGAATATCCGAAATGCCATTCATCATCGGAGCACTGAATATGCTGTATCTGACGGTGGGGCGTTGACGTTTACCGCAGATCGTTTCGTAAGCCAGGATAATCTTCACTTGCTCGTTAGTAAATACTCTATTCGCAGTACTCAAGACTGCCGAGTAGCGATTGAGACGGGAATTGACGTAGATGTGTGGGATATCAATGGGCCTCATCTTTACGGACAAAAGGTACAGCTCAAGGACGAGGTGCTGATCTCTTCTTCTGTTAGCGGAGAATTGAAGATTCCGGTTGTTGTGGCGGAGAGGGCGTATTTCAGTTTTGGTGAGGAGCTACTGGAAGATGGGGCTGCTGTTCGCCGGATTTCTTTTGATGCCCGTGCGGGTGAGACGTATGAATGGTTTAAGTATGTAGCAGTCTATACTGGACTTGATGCGGATCAGCCGGAGACGGAAGCTGTTAAATCTGTCCATGCTGCTGAGGCGTTGGGTTATGAGGCGTTATTTAAGGCTCATCGTCTGTTATGGGACGAGAGATGGTCACACAGCGATGTAATCATCGAAGGTGATGAAGCTGCCCAATTTGCCTTGAGATATAGTATCTATCAGCTGTTAATCATTGCCCCTACAGTTTCGGAGAAGGTGTCTATTCCAGCCCGGGGATTATCGGGTCAGGTATATAAGGGAGCTGTATTCTGGGATACGGAAATGTTTATGTTGCCGTTTTTCCTGCACAGTGATCCTAAGGTAGCGCGGAACTTGATGATGTACCGGATTCATACATTGGATGGTGCTCGCCGTAAGGCAGCGGAATATGGATTTTTGGGCGCATTTTATGCTTGGGAAAGTCAGGATACGGGAGACGATGCCTGTACGCTGTTTAATGTGAACGATGTATTTACAGGCCGGCCGATGCGGACCTATTTCCGCGATAAGCAGGTTCATATCAGTGGTGACGTTGTGCATGGGATCTGGAAGTATGTTCAATTCACAGGCGATGAAAGTCTGCTTACTAGTGGAGGAGCTGAGGTGATCTGGGAATGCGCTCGCTTTTTCTACTCTTACGCTTACTATAATTCGGTTAAACAGCGGTTTGAGATTCTGGATGTAACAGGTCCGGATGAATATCATGAGCGTGTGAACAATAATGCTTTTACCAATGCACTGGTTAAAGAGACGCTGGAGATTGCCTTGCATACGGCAGCTTTGCTGCAAGAGAAGTATCCTGAGGCCTACGGTCAATTGTCCGCTCCGTTTAGCTCAGGGCCATTCCTGAAGGAGTTCAAAACGATGCTGGATAGCTTTTATGTTCCACAGCCTGATCCTGCCAGTCTTGTTATTGAACAATTCGACCGGTACCTCACCTTGGAGGATGTAGAACTAACAGAACTGAAATCACGTGTGCTTAATAAAAATGAGTATTTTGGCGGCGGCAATGGCTTAGCTACCACCACAACCATACTTAAACAAGCAGACGTTGTGTTGATGCTGAATCTGTTTAAACACTCCTTTAGCAAGGAAGTGAAACAAGCGAACTGGGGATTTTACGAACCGCGTACGGAACATGGATCAAGCTTAAGCCCTTGTATCTACGCTTTGGTAGCTGCTGATATTGGTTCACCGGATTGGGGCTATCCGTATTTTATGCGTACGGCTACCGTCGATCTCACCGGCGAATCTAAGCAATATGTAGGGGATCTCTACATCGGAGGGACTCATCCAGCTGCGAATGGTGGTGCTTGGATGGCTGCGGTTCTTGGCTTTGCTGGGCTGGACTACGACGGAGGGGTTGTGCACATCAATCCATCTCTGCCGCAACATTGGCAGTCCGTTCAGCTTCCGGTTACACTGCGCGGCGATGCCATCCAACTGCGGATCAGTAAGGATGAAGTCACTGTGATCACAGCTGCTGATTACAGTGGAGACTTAGTATTCTCGGTGCAAGGCGGAGAAGGCAAGTCGTGCTCTGCTGGTGAGAACCTTCGACTGGCTTTGTCGAAACAGGAGTATAAATATTAATACACAACGGAGAGGAAGCAAATCAATGTTGGAAAATATGAAAGGCGCCATCTTTGATCTGGACGGCGTGATCGTAGATACAGCCAAATATCATTATTTGGCGTGGGCGAGTCTTGCAGATGAGCTTGGCTTTAAATTCACGGAGGAGGATAATGAACGGCTTAAAGGTGTGAGCCGGCTGAGATCGCTTGATATCCTGCTGGAAGTGGGTGGCCTGGAATTTGAGGAAGCAGAGAAGCAGGCAATGGCGGAGAAGAAAAACCGCCTGTACGTAGAATACATTTCTCGACTCGAGGAATCGGAGCTGCTGCCTGGAGTGAAAGAATACCTAACAGGATTGAGATCACGTGGGATTGGGATTGCGCTAGGATCAGCCAGTAAGAACGCTGAGTTTATTTTGAATAAGCTGAACATTACAGACTTATTCGATGCAGTTGTTGACGGCAACAAAGTGTCACTAGCCAAACCTGACCCAGAGGTATTCCTGATCGCGGCTCAAGAGATAGGCTTGCAGCCGGATGGATGTGTTGTGTTTGAAGATGCTGAGGCAGGCGTTCAAGCAGGTAAAGCTGCTGGAATGAAGGTTGTAGGTATCGGCAAACCTGAGGTGCTGAAAGAAGCTGATCTGGTCGTAAAAGGATTGTATGAGCTGCTGACAGACTAAATTTCTAAATGAACAAGGGACCGACTCCAAAGTAGCGGATGACTTTGGGGGCGGTCTTTTTTTGTGCAAAGTCTCTGTATTTAGCTAGCTCAGACTGTCTATCGGACCTCATAGTCGCTATTAGCCAAAATTCGGCTTATTTGCGAACCTATCGGACTCCATAGTCTCTATTGGCTCGAAAAGCCCACATATCGCGTATGTTTGGAACGAATAACGCCTCTGGAGTCCGAAACTCCTCGTAAAAGCCAAAAATCAGCCAAATAGCAGCATCTGAGTCCGATCGCTCATCGTGAAGGGGTGTGTGGGAATGTAAAACGCCGAATAAGTAGTTAGCTACACATTAAGTAATCCAAAAGGTTAGTATTAAGCTCAGACGGTGATCGGACCCCATAGTCGCTATTAGCCGTATAGTAAATAATTCAGAAGGTTAGTCAAAAAGCTCAACAGTTTATCGGACCTCATAGTCTCTATAAGTAATAATTCGGCTCATATGCGAACCTATCGGACTCCATAGTCGCTATTGGTTCGAAAAGCCCACATATCGCGTAGTTTGGAACGAATAACGCCTCTGGAGTCCGAAACTCCTCGTAAAAGCCAAAAATTAGCCAAATAGCTGCATCTGAGTCCTATAGCTCATCGTGAAGAGGGCGTATGGGAATGCAAAACGCCGAATAAGTAGTAAGTCGCACATTAAGTAATCCAAACGCTCAACAAGCAGCAAAGCCGCACATCCGGTAATCCTAACGCACAACAAGCAGCTAAATAGCACATCAAGTAATCCAGACGCCCAACAGCAAAGCACATTCAAGTATTGAAGTACTTGAGTGTTCAAGTGTTCAAGAACATACATCGCACTTCTTCCATATAGAGTTCATTCCTCCTAGCCCCACGCAGTGGTCTTTACGCCGTCCGCCCCTTTTTCTGTTTGCGGTTTTTAAGAGTTCGTTGATGGAGTTGCGAAGTGGAGGTTTGGAGCTGGAGAAACGCCAGTGGTCGCCTTTATCCTCGGATTTCTACCGCTCAGCGGTATAAAATCAGGAAATCTGAGGATAACAGCGATCGTAAGCCCAAACGCTCCACGTAGTGGCGAACATATCATCGTGCTCTTTTTATCCGTCCAACAGAAAAAACTACATACAAATGAACATAAAAAACTTTAAAATAAACATATGTAAGCGTTTATCACTTTGATATAGTTATTGAACCCGGAGGTGCATCTCGATGTTGTCTAGGCTGATTCGGCCGATTCTGAAGCTGAACGTCAAACAGCAGCTTATCCTGCTGTTTCTGATTATGATCTCGCCCATTCTGTTTTTGAACATTTACGGGAATATGAAGGCTGAGCAAATTCTGAAGCGCCATGTGACGAATGCTTATGTAGAGCTGAACAAGCAAAACTTCACCATCATTAACCGAGATATCGATACCGTAAATAAAATTACTACCACTGTAATTCAAAACCCTCTGATTCAGCAGATTAATATGACGGGTTCGGATACCATCCTGGAGCGGGTTAAACGCTATGAGACGATAGAGAAGCTGTTGGTCAGTTACTCGCAGGGAGCTGAGCGTGGGGACGGCATCTATTATTCCCTTTATATATACGATCCCGAGGATTATTATTTTTTTGCACCCAATTTCCCACAGGTTAAGAAGGCGGGGGTATATTTCTTTTCCAAAGCGGAAGAGCCATATTGGTTCGAGGAGGTTGTCCAGAAAAAGGGCCGCGGATCTCTAAAATTCACAGGGAAGCTAAGTGCGCAAGCGGAAAACTTGAAGACTCTTACCTATATGAGAGCTGTCAATAACATCTCCAGGAAAGCTGAGACTATTGGGGTCTTAGTCATTACCAAGATGGACGCGAAAATCGGAGAATCCCTCAAATCCATATCGTTGCCTGATGGTGATATTTACTTAACGGATCTGGATAATCGTGTACTCGCTTCTACTACGAATAATACTGGTGAGATCATTACGTTGCCGGAAACGGTCATTGCTGAGGATTTGGAAGGTACCGTGGATGTTATTACCTCGGATTTTATTTATGTGGTCAATAATAACCACGCCTTAGGACAGAAGCTAGTCTACAAAATCGCCGTAAAAGCACTGCTGCAGCAACAAAACGAAATGAAAAGTGTGATTCAATACATAACTGTGGCCTATGCTGTTTTTGGATTAATCATGATTACTTATTTCTGGCGTTCATTAATGACGCCTTTGCAAAAGTTAGCCTTTTTCGTCCGAAAGTTTGAGCCAGGCAATCGTGTCCCTGAGACGCCAAAAAGAGGGAGTAACGATGAGGTCAGTGTGCTGATTGGATCTACCTATGACATGGCCCGCAGGCTAAATGGACTAATTACTTATAAATATCAGATGGAGCTAAAACAGAAGGAATCACAGCTTCAACTGCTCTATCAGCAGATCAATCCGCATTTGCTCTACAACACTTTAGAGAGTATTTACTGGAAAAGCTCGCTGGAAGGCAACGTTGAATCCGCCGAGATGATCAAGGAATTATCCAAGCTTATGAAGATTAGCCTCAGTCGGGGAAGGGAGCTGATTAGCCTTGAAGAAGAGCTGGAGCATGCAACGGCCTATATCAAGCTGCAGCAGCACCGGTATGATTATATATTTCGTGTTGTAATGGAGATTCACCCAGATACGAAAAGAAATCTAATTCCTAAAATTACCCTGCAGCCGTTAATTGAGAATGCTATTATTCATGGTGTCAAAAATATGGGCGAGGATGGGGAAATCATCATTAGCGCAGTTTGTGTGGACGATACCGTCGAGATCACTATTGAAGATAACGGATATAAGTCTGTTGATTATCAGGCCATTGAAGCTGTGCTGAATGACGACAGTCCAAATCCGGCCAGCGGTTACGGGATTCGCAACATTAACCAGCGCATACATTTACACTTTGGCTCTGATTATGGCATCAGCTATACGCCTCGTAAAGAGGGCGGTACATTGGTGACGGTTAAGCTTCCGAAATCAGAGAATCAGGACTAAGGAAGGGGAGCATACAGATATGTTCAATATATTAGTTGTGGATGACGAACCTTTGATTTGTAAAGGGCTGAGCAATTTATTAGCTTCTTCGGGGTTAAACATAGACCATATTTATACAGCAAACAGTGGTTTTGAAGCGCTGGACTGCATTCGGATGGAGGAAATAGACCTGCTCGTTACTGATATTCAGATGGGCGCAATGAGCGGGATTGATCTAATGCAGCATGCAAAATTGGCCAAACCCTGGGTACAGACCATCGTGATTTCTGCACACGAGACATTTCAATATGCGCAAATGGCGGTTAGGCTTGGCGCGAAGGATTATTTGATCAAACCTTTGAACAGTGAGCAATTTCTGGATTCGGTGCGAAATGTGCTGCTTAAGATGGGCAAACCATCACCAGAATTGGACATTTTCATGTCAGGGATTAACGAAAGCTTTCGGCTGGAAGAGCCGCTTCCGGAATACAGCAAGTTATTAAATGAGCTGCTCAATGAGCCTGAAGGTGTACTGTGTGATGCAGAACGCTTACAAAAGCTGGATAACCTGAAGCTGCAAGGGCCGTATTTTTCCGTCTTAAAAATTAAGGTGCCTCTGGCTGGAATGAATCAGGAGAAGCACTACACCCTGCGGGACAGACGGCTTCTTTGTTATGCCGCGCTGAATATCGCCAAAGAGCTGATGGATCAGGAGTGGAACTCGACAGGCTTTTACGCAGAGGATGAAGAAATAACGATCATTATTCAATGGGATGAAAAAAGCTATGAAGATTCGTCTGCCAGTCAAATCAATAGGCTAGATATTCTTGGCCGCAGTCTTCATTTTAATATTCAAAAATATCTGCACTTAAATGCAGTCATCGGCATCAGCCAGATTCTCAAGGGTCTATCATTTATGGCTGTATTGAACCGTCAAGCCTCCAAAGCCATTCTTTGGAATAATGAACATAATGACCATTATGTGTTTTACTACGGGGATTTTAATTGGAACAGCTACACAACCGATCCTTCAGTAGAAGAGCTTCATACACGCAGCAATCTGATTGTAGAGAAAGCAAGAGAGTATATTGACGAGAACTATGCGCAAAAAGGATTAACCATCCATGAAGTGGCTAAGAAAAACCATGTCAGTCCTAATTATTTGAGCTATTTGTTTAAGAAAAATACAGGTTACAACCTGTGGGAATATGTAATTAAGCTGCGGATGGAAGAAAGCCGGGACATGATTTTGAACACTGATCTTCGCAGATACGAAATTGCCGAGCGTGTAGGTTATGAATCACCGGAGCATTTTAGTAAAATTTTCAAAAAATATTATGGGATTAGCCCCAGTGAATTGAAGAAGTAAAAACACATACTACTTCGGTAGATTTAGACATGTTCAGTACAACCCTCATTTTCTACAATTTAAGGTAGGAAGCATTTTGCGAAAAATGCTGAAAGAAAAATGGAATGAGGGAGCCTGATGAATCAAACCGCAGTTGTATCCGAAAATCCGCCGGCGCTGAAGGGTACACCTTACAAGCAAAACCGCTGGAAGAAAAACTTTTGGGGATATATGTTCCTCGTACCTGCTGTGATTATTTTTGTAATGTTCCTGTGGGTGCCAATTTTTAAAGGCTTGTTGTACAGCTTCTACCATGTTGATTTTGTAAAAGGGAATAGCTTTGTTGGCTTTGAGAACTACGCTAGAGCCCTTAGTGATCCAGATGTTTTGACCGCGTTAAAAAATACGGGGTATTACATGCTTCTATGTCTTATTATCGGGTTCTGGGTTCCGATTGCTTTTGCCATTATGATCTCGGAGCTGAGAAGGTTTGGGGGCTTTGTACGGGTAGCGGCTTACCTTCCTTTCGTTATGCCTGGTGTGGTTCTATATGGACTCTGGAGATGGATTTATGATCCGGTGGGCCCAATCAATGCGGTATTAAGCTCGCTTGGTGTGGACCAGGTTGCCTTCCTGACAGATACAAGGTGGTCGATGATTTCTCTTGTTTTTATGGAGACGTGGCAGCAGTTTGGATCAGGGATGTTAATATACTTGGCTGCTGTACTCAGCATTCCGCGGGATTGGTATGAAGCAGCTGAGATTGATGGGGCTGGTGTGTGGGCACGTATAAAGTACATCACATTGCCTTCGCTACGTAATTTGATCATTTTGATGTTGATATTACAGATTATCGGGACTTCACAAGGGTATCAGTCACAAATGGCGCTGCTTGATGGTGGGCCGAATAATACTACGCTTACCTATGCGCTGCTGATCGTAAAATATGCTTTTACGCGACTCGATTATGGAACAGCGACTGCGCTTGGCATGCTAATGTTCATTGTCCTAGGTGGTTTGGGCATTTTACAGTTCAAGCTTAACAAGGAGGACAACTAAGATGAAGAGCGCAGATAGAGGGATTCTCTCAGAACATGATTTGAAAAAAACAAGCAATAAGATCGTTTATGGCTTGATGTGCGTGGTTATTTTGATTATGGTGTTCAGCATGCTGTATCCGATCTGTATGACGTTATTTAACGGACTGAAATCGAATCAAGAGGTGAACTCATTCCCACCGCATTTTTTCCCGCAGGAATGGCACTTCAGCAACCTTAAGGAAGCGATGAATTACATTGATCTGCTGATGTTCCTTAAAAACACCATTTATATTTTTGTGGGGAATATGGTCGTGACACTAGTAGTATTGGGAATGTCTGCTTTCAGCATTTCTCGTATGAATGTCCCTTACAGAAAGGCAATTTATTTCTTTTTCCTGATGACATTGTTTATTCCGGCGACCAGCTATATGATTCCCAACTTTGTCAATCTAAAAGAGCTTGGATTACTAAATCAGTACGCAGCATTTTGGCTGCCGGCTGGTGCGAATACATTCTATTTTCTACTCTTAAAGAACTTTTTTGATGGGATACATCCTGAAATTTTTGAAGCCGCGCGGATTGACGGTTCCTCTGAGCCGAGAAGCTTTTTCTCCATTGCAGTGCCATTGTCGGTTCCGATTTTTGCTACGCTGGCGATCTTTATCTTTTCTACAGCATGGAATGACTGGTTCTGGCCATCTCTGGTTATGCACAGTGAAGAGAAATATACGCTCGCGACAGCAATCTATAAATACGTTATTAATGTAAAGGCACTTAATACGAATATTAAATTCGCCATCCTATTTATCGTATCGTTGCCGCCGATCCTTGTCTTCCTGATCTTCCAAAAGTTCATTATGCGTGGCGTCGCATTATCAGCAGTTAAGGGATAAGCAAGGATCGACGGATTTAGTCACGGATCGTAAACATGCACATGAAAGGAATATAAATGCACCTCGTTTGTAAACGATTTCTCTTTTATGATCGATATGTAAGATAACTATGAATTGAAAAGGGGAGTTTCAATGCGTAAGTACTCTAGCGTGCTACTAAGCCTCCTTGTGGCCGGATCGTTGTTAACCGCTTGCGGCGGTAATAACAATAACGGAAACACGACAGGAAACAAGGAAGGGGAAGCGACTACTGCGCCAACGAATGCTGCAACAGATAATGCTGGCAGTGCTACAGCAGCGCCAACTGATGATATCACACAAAGAAAAGTGACCATCAAAATTCACTATCCAACCCCTGACCTAACCGAAGTTAGAGCACAGGAAGATGACAAGATCAAACGTTTCCAAGAGGAATATCCGAATGTTGAAATCGTCAAAGACGATTGGCAGTACAATGTAAGTGAAATCGGCATCAAAATGGCAGCGAATGAAGCTCCAACCTTCTTTAACACCTACGCTACAGAAGCAAAATTCCTAGTTGAAAAAGGCTGGGTAGCTGACATTACGGATCTGTGGAATAAATACGAATTTAAGGATCAAATTAACCCGGTTCTCCAAAATCAATTTATCATTGACGGTAAAGTCTTCGGCGTAACTCAAAAGGGTTATGTAACAACCACAATGATCAACAAAAAAATGCTGGACGAAAAAGGCGTTGCTGTTCCACCTATGGATTGGACTTGGGATGATATGCTGAATACCGCGAAAGGCGTAGCTGATACCAAAAAAGGTATTTCCGGTATTGCTCCAATGGGTAAAGGGAATGAAGCAGGCTGGAACTGGACCAACTTCCTGTTCGAAGCTGGCGGTGAAATTCAGAAGATAGAAGGCGGTAAGGTTGTAGCTACTTTTAATTCTGAGGCTGGGATTAAAGCGCTGGATTTCTACAAGAAACTTAGATGGGAAGCAAACGCGATTCCTCAGGACTGGGCACTGGGCTGGGGTGATGCTGTAGGCGCATTCCAACAAAGTCGTACAGCAATGGTAATGGCTGGATCTGACGGTGTTATTGAGCAAGCGTTGAATCAAGGCGGTCTGAAACCAGAAGATGTACTTACGTATCCAATGCCTGCAATGGAAAAAGGCGGAAAACACACCGGGGTACTTGGTGGTGACTACCTTGTAATCAATCCAAATGCAACACCAGACGAGCAAGAAATGGCATTCCGTTATATTACATTTGATTACTTCTCCGATAAAGGTCTAGAAGCACTGGATGCGGTTCTGCAACAACGTACAACGGATGGTAAATACTTTATTCCGCCGCTCTTAGATTACTATTCTGCAGATTCTGACTTCGGCAAGAAAACGAAAGCTGTGTATGATAAATATACAAATGTATATCAATACAGCCCTGATATTTTAGGTTTGCTGGACGGTAAACCGGAAGCGCAATACAATACACAGGACTACTACGCAACCATGTCCAATGTAATTCAAGAGCTGTTCTCCAAAAAAGGAACAGATTCCAAGACACAGCTTGAAGCTGCTGCCAAAACAGTGCAAGAGAAATTCTTCGACACAATTAAAGTAGAATAGCTAGGAAGAACAGAACCGGCTCCATAGGAGTCGGTTTTTTTATGTTTATATTATTGATATTTTTATAAATCAACACGACGGGGGGGCATCCCACTATTTTTTAGAGACCAATGGAAAAATAGAGTGTCAACAAAATTAGGTTTGCTTTTTTAAAATATTTTTGCGAGCGGAAAGGTAGAAAATGGGTATCAGTTCTTGTCTTTTTAAACATAAACTTTAAATTTAAGAAATAATAAAGCATAAATAATGGTAAAAAATCTATAATATGATCGAATGAAAGCGCTTTGAAAACAAATCAAAAAAACTTTATACTTTGTGAAAGATTTCACTATACAAGGTGGAAATGATGTGATAAGATAAATGTGTAGAGAAAAACAACCTAAAAATTGACAGGAGGACGAGGGAGATGGCAGTTAAGAACGAAGTCGCCGCCCAAGTTAAACAAACTACCGCTGAAGAGTATATTCAGACTTTAGTGGATAAAGCGAAAAAAGCACATGAGGCATTCATGGCGCTGGATCAAGAGCAAGTTGACACAATCGTTCATGCAATGGCGTTGGCTGGACTCGACAAACATATGTACCTCGCTAAATTGGCTGTAGAAGAAACTGGCCGCGGGGTTTACGAAGACAAAATTACTAAAAACATCTTCTCGACAGAATATATCTGGCACGGAATTAAATACGATAAAACAGTAGGCGTTATTGAAGACAATGCTTATGAAAGCTTCCAAAAAATTGCTGAGCCCGTCGGAATTGTAATGGGTATCACACCGGTAACCAACCCTACATCCACCACGATGTTTAAAGCGTTGATTTCGATTAAGACACGGAACCCTATTATATTCGGTTTCCACCCATCTGCGCAAGAGTGTAGTGCAGCTGCTGCTAGAATTCTTCATGATGCGGCTGTAAAAGCTGGCGCACCTGAGAATTGTATCCAATGGATTGAAATGCCAACAATGGACAAAACAAACGCTTTGATGAACAACCCTGACGTTGCACTTATTCTCGCAACAGGCGGTTCAGCAATGGTAAAAGCAGCTTATAGCTGTGGTAAACCAGCTCTTGGCGTAGGTCCTGGTAACGTACCTGCATTCATCGAAAAGAGCGCGGATATCGATCAAGCCGTAACGGACATCATTCTTTCCAAAACATTTGATAATGGTATGATCTGTGCTTCCGAGCAAGCTGTTATTATCGAAGAACCAATCTTTGATCAAGTGAAAAAGAAAATGATCGCTAATGGCTGCTACTTTGTTAACAAAGAAGAAGCTGCCAAACTTACTAGCGGCGCTATGAACGTTGATAAATGTGCGGTTAACCCAGCAATCGTTGGACAATCCGCAGTGAAAATTGCTGAAATGTGCGGCATTCAAGTTCCTGCCGGCACTAAGATTCTGGTAGCAGAACTTGAAGGTGTAGGCACTAAATATCCATTGTCCGCTGAAAAATTGAGTCCTGTGCTTGCTTGCTACAAAGTTAAAAACGCAGATCAAGGTATCGAACGCGCAGCACAAGTTGTTGAATTTGGTGGTATGGGCCATAGTTCGGCTATCCACTCCAACAACGAAGAAGTAATCATGAAGTTCTCCAACCGTCTGCAAACAGGACGTATTCTCGTTAACTCGCCTTCCACTCATGGTGCGATCGGCGATATCTATAACACTAACATCCCTTCGTTGACGCTGGGCTGCGGATCTTATGGTCGTAACTCCGTGTCGCAAAACGTTACAGCAATTAATTTGATCAACGTGAAAAGGGTGAATCGTCGTACCGTGAATATGCAATGGTTTAAAGTACCTGACAAGATATATTTCGAAAAAGGCGCTACTCAGTACCTGACCAAAATGCCTGATATCACACGTGTCGCAATTATCACTGACCCAATGATGGTTAAGCTCGGATATGTTGAGAGAGTTGAACATTACCTGCGTCAACGCCAAACTCCTGTAGCGATAGAAGTGTTCTCGGAAGTTGAACCAGATCCATCGACAACTACAGTTGAAAAAGGTACAGCAATGATGAACAGATTCCAACCGGACTGCATCATCGCACTTGGTGGTGGTTCCCCAATGGATGCTGCAAAAGGAATGTGGTTATTCTATGAACATCCAGACGCAGACTTTAACGGTCTGAAACAAAAATTCATGGATATCCGTAAACGGGTTTACAAATTTCCTAAACTTGGAAACAAAGCTAAGTTTGTAGCGATTCCAACTACTTCGGGTACGGGTTCGGAAGTAACATCTTTCGCAGTTATTACCGATAAAACAACTGAACAACACACTAAATATCCTTTGGCTGACTACGAGCTAACTCCAGACGTAGCTATCATTGATCCAGAGTTCGTATATAGCTTGCCAAAAACTGCTGTAGCTGATACAGGTATGGACGTATTGACACATGCCATCGAAGCTTATGTATCTGTTATGGCGAGTGACTACACTGATGGTCTGGCAATTAAAGCAATCCAATTGGTATTCCAATACCTTGAAAAATCGGCGCTTGAAGGCGACAGAGTTGCCCGTGAGAAAATGCATAACGCATCAACACTTGCTGGTATGGCCTTTGCTAATGCTTTCCTGGGTATTAACCACAGTTTGGCGCATAAATGGGGCGGTCAATATCACACTGCTCACGGTCGTACTAATGCGATCCTTATGCCACACGTTATTCGTTACAATGCTAAGAAACCTACGAAGTTCGCTTCGTTCCCTAAATATTCACACTTCGTAGCTGACGAGCGTTATGCAGAAATCGCCCGTATTCTGGGATTGCCAGCTCGCACAACTGAAGAAGGTGTAACTAGCCTGATCAATGCTATTCGCGATATGAACAAAAAACTGGGTATCGAAGAATCCTTCCAACAACTGGGCTTTGATCCTAAGGATTTTGAATCCCGTGTAGATTACTTGGCTGACCGTGCATTTGAAGATCAATGTACAACTGCCAATCCTAAGCTGCCACTGGTATCTGAACTTGCAGATGTGTACCGTAATGCTTTCTACGGAAGATTTGATAATTAATATTTGGTTAAGTAGATAATAGGATGGTTGTGGACTAGATATAAGTGACAAATATCACCGGAAAGGTGATATTTGTCACAGTCTATTTATAGAAAATAAACTAAAATGTTTATATAAACAACGGTCCCATACATGGAACAATGATTGTGAATTTTCGAACAACCATATCTTTCTTGGGATCACGAGACACGGGATCAACCTTCAAGCCCGCGATCTCTACAAATATTATAAATATAGATGGAGGGATTTAGCATGTCGGTGATTGAAAAAGATGTACAAGAAGTGAAATCCGGTTGGAGAAGTTTTACAAAAGGTAAATGGTCCAGAAAAGTTGACGTTAACAACTTTATCGCAAGTAACATTAAGCCTTATGAAGGAAACGAAGAATTCCTCGTAGGACCTACTAGTAACACAACTGAACTATGGAAGATTATTTCCCAATTGAGCAAGGAAGAAAGAGAAAGAGGCGGCGTATGGGATGTTTCCCTAGATACTGTCTCCACAATCACTTCACATGCTCCAGGCTACATTGACAAAGACAAGGAACAAATTGTAGGCGTACAGACTGACGCTCCTTTCAAACGTTCCATCCAGCCATTTGGCGGGATCAAGATGATGGTTGATGCTACGAAGGCTTACGGCTTCGAGCTTCCACAAAACATCGTTGACATGTTTACGAACATTCGCAAAACGCATAACCAAGGCGTATTTGATGCATATACACCAGACATGAGAGCTGTGCGTAAATCCGGCGTAATTACAGGTCTTCCTGATGCTTACGGCCGCGGACGCATCATCGGCGACTACCGCCGCATTGCTCTGTACGGTATTGATTTCCTCATTAAAGACAAAAAACAACAACAAACTGAGCTTGAAGTTGATTCCATGACTGAAGATATTATTCGTTTGCGTGAAGAGCTGTCCGAGCAAATTCGTGCACTTGGCGAATTGAAAGAAATGGCAGCCGCTCATGGTATGGATATTTCCAGACCAGCGACCAACTTCAAAGAAGCTACTCAATGGGTATACTTCGGGTATCTTGCAGCAGTTAAAGAGCAAAATGGTGCAGCGATGTCCCTAGGCCGTGTGTCCTCTTTCTTGGACATCTATGCAGAACGCGATATTGCTGAAGGTACTTTGACTGAAGAACAAGTACAAGAAATCGTCGATCATTTCGTAATGAAACTGCGTATCGTGAAATTCTTGCGTACACCTGACTATAATGATCTGTTCTCCGGTGACCCAACATGGGTAACTGAATCCATCGGTGGTATGGCTGAAGACGGAACAACTCGTGTTACCAAGAACAGCTTCCGTTTCTTGAACACCCTGTACAACTTGGGTCCAGCTCCGGAACCAAACTTAACTGTACTGTGGTCCGAAAAATTGCCTGAAGCCTTCAAAAAATATTGTGCTAAGGTTTCCATTGAAACTAGTGCAATTCAGTATGAAAATGACGATGTAATGCGTCCATACTGGGGTGAAGATTATGCGATTGCTTGCTGCGTATCTCCAATGCGTATCGGTAAACAAATGCAGTTCTTCGGCGCTCGTGCCAACCTGGCAAAAGCATTGCTGTATGCTATCAATGGTGGTATAGACGAAAAATCCGGAGCACAAGTTGGACCGGAATTCCCAGCGATCACTTCTGAATATCTGGATTATGACGAAGTAATGAAACGTTTCAAACCGATGATGGAGTGGTTGGCTAAAACTTATGTTAACACTTTGAACATCATTCACTATATGCATGACAAATATTCTTACGAACGTATCGAAATGGCGCTGCATGACCGTGACATTCTGCGTACGATGGCTTGTGGTATTGCTGGGCTGTCCGTTGCAGCTGACTCACTAAGCGCAATTAAATACGCCAAAGTAAAACCTATTCGTAACGAACAAGGTATTGCGATCGACTTCGAAACCGAAGGCGAATTCCCTTGCTACGGTAACAATGACGATGCTGTAGACAGCATCGCAGTAGAATTGGTTGAAACCTTCATGACTATGATCCGTAAAAACAAAACATATCGTGATTCTGTGCCAACTCAATCGGTACTGACCATTACTTCGAATGTAGTGTACGGTAAGAAGACAGGTACTACACCTGACGGACGTAAGAAAGGTGAACCTTTCGCACCGGGTGCTAACCCAATGCACGGACGTGACAAGAAAGGCGCCTTGGCTTCCCTGAACTCTGTAGCTAAACTGCCTTACTCCGATGCACAAGATGGTATCTCTAACACGTTCTCCATCGTACCTAAGGCACTTGGTAAAGACGAGGATTCCCGTAAGTCTAACCTGGTACACATGATGGATGGATACTTCCATAACAACGCTCAGCATTTGAATGTTAACGTATTTAACCGTGAACAGCTGATGGACGCTATGGAGCACCCAGAGAACTATCCACAATTGACTATTCGTGTATCCGGCTATGCAGTTAACTTCATCAAGCTGACTCGCGAACAACAAATGGATGTAATCAACCGTACATTCCACGGTTCGATGTAATTTGTTTCTCTTTGAATTAGTACTACATTGAAATAATTGCAAGGAAGATACCGCCCTTGTCTCAAGGGCGGTAATATCTTGTTTGAGAATTGTTAAAATTTTAAATTTTATAGCCGCGATTTAGGGATATGACAGTCTCAAAGACAGGAAGCTTCATCGTTGAAAGAGGGACTGTTAGTCTGTCGTGGCGAAAGGATGACATCCTATGATTAAAGGTCGCATACACTCTTTGGAAACCTTTGGAACCGTTGATGGACCTGGTATTCGATTTGTCTTGTTTATGCAAGGCTGCTTGCTGAAATGTCAGTATTGCCATAACCCTGATACTTGGGCTTTAGATGAAGGTAAAGAAATGACTCTAGAAGAAGTGCTTTCGGAGATCGAGCCATATATAAACTACTATCGTTCATCCGGTGGCGGGTTAACTGTATCCGGTGGAGAACCAACCTTGCAGGCGCAATTTGTAAAGCAGTTATTCACGGAAGTGAAAAAACGTTGGAATCTGCATACCACATTAGATAGTAATGGCTACAACGAAGGTGACAAGATTAATGACTTATTGGACGTTACAGATTTGGTTATGCTTGATCTGAAGCATATTGATGAAGAAGCGCATATCAAGTTAACTGGTAAATCCAATGATCGAACTTTGAAGCTTGCACGCTGGCTCTCAGACCATAATCGTAAGATGTGGATCCGACATGTGTATGTACCTGGTATTCATGATCGTGAAGAGGATCTCATTAACTTAGGTCGTTATATTGGAACCTTAAATGGCGTCGAGAAATTCGAAATCTTACCTTATCATCAGATGGGTATCTATAAATGGGAAATGCTCGGCAAAGCTTATGAACTGGATGGAGTACCTTCTCCAACAGAAGAAGAAGTGCAACGGGCATATCGCTTGGTAGAAGAAGGTCGTAAGCAAACGGCATTGGTATAATAGATATATATTTTTAAGAGAGACCGTACCCTCAGTGGTTGATCACTGAAGGTGCGGTTTTTTGTTATGAGGAAGTAAAAAGGGAGGGGATAAAGCTCCTCTGAGGGGGTAGTTTTATACTATTCCTAATAAAGACATGCTATAGTTACACGTGGTTAATGGGATGGATAATAAATGAATATGTCAGGTAATGTGACTATTTGGATGTTTTATTAATTGTTTCTAGAGTGAAAACAAAGTTTTGTGATGAGAAAAACAAATAAATTAAGCGATTTAACATTTTTGTGTTATGTAATATAACTTATAATGTAGTTGATTCCGCTTACATTAGAGATTTTTATCCCTATAGTGGATGAATCTTAACCTTACGATAATGAAGTCTGTTTTCTATAATAAGAAGTGTAAAGCACATCAATATATAGGGAGGGTCACAAGAAATGAAAAAAAGTATGACTTTGCTATTGTCCCTGATTTTCGTATCATCAGCTTTACTGACTGGTTGCGGAGGCAACAACAATGAGTCTTCTAACAAAGGAGATGGAAACGCTACCGCGACTAATTCAGCCGCTACAAATGCTCCTGCAACAGAAGAACCGGTAAATAACGAGCCATTTGAAATGACGATTCGTCACACTCAAATCGGTGCAGACAAGCAGAAACGTCTGGCTATTCTCGAAGAAGTAGTTAACAAGGTACAAGAGGATGTACCGGGTCTGACCTTTAAACTCGATGGGGTAGATTCAGATGTAAACCGTAAAGAAAAATTGCGTGGTGAAATGGCTGCGGGTAATCCGCCGGAAATCTTCGATCTGTTCGGTAGTCCTGACTCCAAGATCTATGCTAAAGAAGGTAAATTACTTGACCTGACTCCAATTCTTGAGGAACTTGGAATTAAGGATAAATTCTCAAATCTTGATCCTTTCACTTATGAAGGAAAAATCTATGGATTGCCTATCGGTGGTTCTGGAGAAGGCTTCTTCTATAACAAAGAATACTATACAAGCAAGGGCTGGAAGGCTCCAACAACGTTTGCCGAATTGGAACAACAATTGGCTGATATCAAGGCTGATGGAAAAGTACCTTTGGCTGGTGCATCCAAAGCTGGTTGGGTACCACTTATGTTAGCTAACCACTTGTGGTCACGTTATGCAGGTCCAGATGTAACTGCTAAATTTGCAACAGGCGAAGCTAAATGGTCTGATCCAAATGTAGTAAAAGGATTTGCGAAATATAAAGAATGGGTTGATAAAGGCTACTTCAAAAAAGGCGAACTTGGCTTTGAATATGCTGAATACACAACACAATTTACTAGTGGTGAAGCGATCCTGCTGTATGATGGTACTTGGAAATCCTCCGTATTTAAAACTGGCCAATCTGGCGAAGGTTTGATCGGTAAAGTTGGCTTCTTCAATATCCCAGCAGTTGAAGGCGGAGCGGGCGACCAAACTGCATTGATGCGCGATGTGAACAATGGTTATGGTTTCTCTGCATCTGCTGAGAAAGATCCACGTCAATTGGCTGCTGTGAAATCTTTTATTAAAAACTTATTTAATGAAGAAATGCAATTGCGTGGACTTGTTGAAGATGGTGTATTGCCAGCAATGAAGATTGACCAAAACGTATTGAATGAGAATATTACTGATGATCTGATGAGCGAAATCGTAGGTGTACTTAACAACTCACAATCTTCGTTCCCAGCATTTGACTCTCTTGTTCAAGCTGATGTAACTACAGAAATCAGTAACATTCAAATTCAAAAACTGATTGGCGATCAGACGACTCCTGAGAAAATGGGCGAAGCTTTGCAAAAGGTACAAGAAGAAGCAAACGCAGCAGTTGAATAAATAGCTGCAAACTGAATGTACCCTGGTGCTAAATCCAGGGTACATTTTTAAAATCAAAGAAAATATGTGTTTGCACTTGATCTGAAGCATTCACTATTCGCCAGATGTCAAAGCAACCGGAGGTAGTCATGAATAAAGCATTAAGAAATCCAGTGGTATTTTTCCTTTTCGTTCTTCCAGCATTGATATTGTTCACGATGTTTTTCATTTACCCCATTTTCAGTTCTATTTATTACAGTTTTACCAGTTGGAACGGTGTATCGGAGACGGTTAAATCAGCCGGATTAAGTAATTATGAGAAAGCATTAGGAGATGAACGATTCTGGATATCCGTTAAAAACAACGGTTGGTTTATTCTTTTCTCCGTATGTATCCAGGTACCGTTGATCGTATTCTTCTCGTTATTGATTTCTAATGTGAAGAAGTTAAAAGGCTTATATAAGACAGCAGTCTTTATGCCTTCCATTATGTCTACAGCGGTTATCGGTATTCTCTGGGGGTTTATCTATGAGCCCAACATTGGACTTTTTAATAAGCTCCTTAGTCTAGTAGGAATTAATCCTATTTACTGGCTGTCAGATGAGAGATTTGCAATGCTTTCTATTTTGTTGACGAATGCTTGGCAGTGGACTGGATTTTATATCGTTATGGTCCTAGCGGCGATTCTAGCTATTCCTGGTGAATTGGATGAAGCTGCAGCCATTGACGGCGCAACCGGATTTCAACGCGCTACCCGTATCACGCTCCCACTAATCGTACCGATCATCTCGGTTGTAATTATGCTATCCATTGCTGGAGCAATGAAAGCGGCGGATATTGTCATCGTTATGACTAAGGGGGGACCTGCAGGTTCAACCGATGTAATGGCAACATACATGATTAAATATGCGATCACGAACTTTAAGTATGGATACGGAAATGCCATCGCTGTCCTGATCTTTGCGTTTACACTGGTGGTTACAGTCCTTTATCAGCTGCTGATTGCACGTCGTACAGAAAGGATTGAATACTGATGCCACGCGCCCTGAAAAAGAGTCTGCCACATATTGCCCTTTTATTCTATTTGTTAGTGATCCTGTTTCCTTTCCTATTCGTATTATTCTCATCTGTGAAAAAGGATAATAATGAGATTGCGCTTAATCCTTTTGGCATTCCAAAGGAATTCGTCTTCAATAACTACGTCGAAGCTTGGGTAAATGCCAAGATCAGTACTTACTTTTTCAACAGTTTGTACATTTCGATACTTGCTTCTGTAGTGTCCATTCTGCTTGCGTCTATGTTTGCTTTTGCGGTTACGCGGATGCGTCAGGGGAAATGGAATACTATTTTGTTCTCACTGGTTTTAGTAGGAATGCTCATTCCGAATAATGCTTTAATGCTGCCGATTTATACGATTGTACGTAAGTTAGGAATACTGAACACCCACTGGGCGTTGATCATTCCTTATATCGCCAATGCGATTCCGTTTACGATCATTATTTTAGCAGCATTTATGCGAAATTTACCTAGAGAAATAGAAGAAGCTGCGGTCATGGATGGCTTGAAGGCACCGGGTATCTTTGCTAGAATTATTGTACCTCTAACGGTTCCGGCTATGGTTACTGTATTCATTGTTAATTTCCTGGGAAATTGGAACGAGTTCTTGCTAGCTAACTACTTCCTGTCAAATGACGAGCTGCGAACGCTTCCAGTAGGTATGGTCCAATTCCGTGATCAATACCAGATGAACTATGCACAAATGTCAGCCGGTATCGTCTTCAGCGTCCTGCCGGTAATTATCATTTATGCTATTCTGCAGGAGAAGATTATTGAAGGTGTAACAGCGGGCGGCGTAAAAGGATAACTTTATTCTCAGTCAGGAGCACTAGCCGATGAATTTGCGCTATAAATTATTTACGGCATTTTTGGGCCTGATTATCATTCCTTTATTTATTCTAGGCATGCTTATGTTTTTTGTGACTTATAATTCTATTGAGAAAAAGTACAGCCAGCAGTCGGAATACTCACTTAAAGCGATTAGCTACAGTATTTCTAATGTACTAAAAGATATGGATAACGTTACAGACAACGGAATTGCTACCTCGGTATTTCATATGGCCCTTAGTGCAGATGATCCTACCAATCAGGATTTGACTGATGCTGAGCAACTGAATCTGAATGCGAGCCAGCGCAATTTCCGTAGTCTGTTGTTTAATCATCCATCGATCAGTTATGCGTTTTTGTACAATTTTAACGGTAGAGGTAACTCTGAAATCGTGTCGCTTTTTAACAAGGAAAATTTCCGAACGCTACCCTATGATACATTCAAAAAAAGTGATCTGTACCAGGAAGTTATGGACTTGAATGGTGTGCCGAAATGGCTGGCTCCTCACGAGTATCCCGAGCTTACGGGTACTGAACCTGTGTTTACACAAATTCGCTTAGTGAAGGAATTGAGCTTCTTTCAGAACATAGGTATCCTAGTTGTGCAGATCAAGAATTGGGAGTTCGAATCCATATTTCGCAATCTAAAAATTGGGGATAGCAATCAGGATGTTTCCTTTATGCTTGTAAATGATGATGGAATGATTCTTTTTGACCCAGATCAAAAGCTGGATGGACAGGACTTCCAGTCTTTCGCGGATAAAGAGATTACCTTTAAAAAAGGGTTTCAGAGTTTCAAAACAGAGTACAACGGGGAGAAAAGCATTCTTTCCATGTATCACTTGAAGGACTATCCATGGAGTCTGGTATCTGTGACTTCTTGGAATACGTTGTCTCACGAAGTTACAGTATTTGCTCGCTGGTTCGTCGCTGTGATTTTCCTTTGCTTATTGGCAGCTGTGATCTTCAATTTATTTTTTATGAACCGGATTACCGGCGGCATCGCCGTCATTGTTCGTTTTATGCGCCGGGTTGAAGACGGAGATCTGACCACTAGGGTAGAAGTTAAAGGAAATGATGAGTTAACGCTGCTTGCTAAGGGATTTAATGATCTTATGGATAAAATTAATGGGTTATTTAACAGAATTCATGTGGAGCAGCGTCGCAAGAATCAAGCTGAGATGCGTGTTCTGCAGGCACAGATTAAACCACATTTTTTATTCAATACATTAGAATCAATCAATGTTCTCGCTATACAGAATGAAGGTAAAAAAGTTAGTGAGATGGTCTACAGGCTGGCCAGTATTTTGCGAATTAGCATTCAGGATCGGGAAGAGATTACGCTGGATGAAGAAGTTAAACATTTGCGCAATTATTTGGATATACAAAAATTCCGCTTTGAAGATTTGTTCGAATATGAGATCGATATTCCGAATGAATTGATGAGTTGCGGTATCCTTAAACTCACTTTACAACCGCTTGTAGAGAACAGTATTCAACATGGATTTGAGGGCATTGATTACAAAGGTCATGTTTCTGTGAAAGTTTGGGAGAAGCAGGGGGATTTGATTTTACGTATTGAAGATAATGGTATTGGTATTACACCTTCTCAGTTAGCTATTTTTCAATATATTGTGAATGATCCTGTGGAGCAAGAAGTTAAGGTTGAACGGGATAACCGGATGAATCTTGAACGCAGAGGTCTTGGTATTCGCAGTGTAGCAGATCGCATCCGCATTGAATACGGTGACAGGTACGGAATATTTATCTGTTCTAGTCCAGGTCATGGTACTATTATCCAATGTGTCATACCTAAATACGAGCAGGGGGAAGATCATTATGCTAAAAGTATTATTGGTTGATGACGAAGCCCCAATTCTGAATAATCTGAACAGGGTATTGCCTTGGCAGGAGATGGGGATGGAGGTTGTCGGTATGGCGCGAAGTGGAATGGATGCTTTGCGTATTGCCGAGGAGAAACAGCCTGATCTTGTGTTATGTGACATCCGTATGCCAGTGATGGACGGGTTAACTTTTATCGGTAAGTTGCGGGAGATGGGATTGGATAGCGAGGTGCTGCTTCTTACCGGATATCAGGAGTTTGATTATGCACGTGAAGCGATTCGGCTAGGTGTTAAAGAGTATATTTGTAAGCCGATACATTATGAAGAGCTTGGCAATAAGGTACGGGAAATTGGGGCTAAGATCCGTAGTAAGCAGTTTAAGAATAAACTGTATAATAGCATTCCAATTTTTCAGGAAATCCCTGAAGGTGAAGATGATTCTGGCAAAAAAACACCGGATCAGCTGATGAACCAAGCAGCTAAGTACATCACAGAACATCTCCATTCTGATATTGGGATTGAGGAAGTGGCGAATAAGATCGGGATTAGTGGCAGTTATTTCTGTCTCTTATTTAAGAATCGTTTTGCTATGACTTTTGTGGAATACGTGACCCTACAACGAATTGAAGCTGCTAAGTTTATGCTAACTAACAGTGATAAGAGTATTACGATGATTGGCTCCGGAGTTGGCTATCAGGAGCGGCGTTATTTTACCAAGGTATTTCAGAAGCAGACGGGGATGTCGCCTAAGGAGTATCGCGACCGATGCCGGACCGAAGTGCAGTGAGGTCGGCGTCGCTCTGAGGAATGTTTGTTGCTGAGTGGTGAGGTTAGCGTCGCTCCAAGGAATGTTTGTTGCTGAGTGGCGAGGTTAGCGTCGCTCCAAGGAATGTTTGGACTTCCGGTCGCTGTTATCCTCAGATTTCTTGATTAGAAACCGCTATTAGCGGTTGAAATCCGAGGATAAAGGCGAACGCTACGCTCCTACAGTTCCAAACTTCCTCTCCGTTCCTTCTCCCTCACCCCTCTTCGTAGTAGTATAGGGGCCGTCCCACACCTACGGATGTGGGCCTTTCTGGGAACACAAGGGCTGATTGCCTAGTTAATCTAAGGCAGGCAGGTATTATCAACCAGCCCTTGGCGCTGTGCTGAAGAGAAAAGATTATCAACCAGCCTTAGCTGTGATGAAGAGAAAAGATTATCGACCAGCCCTTGGCTGTGATGAAGTACAAAGATTATCGACCAGCCCTTGGCTGTGATGAAGTACAAAGATTATCGACCAGCCCTTGGCTGTGATAAAGTACGAAGATTATCAACCAGCCTTTGGCTGTGATAAAGAGCAAAGATTATCGATCAGTTCTTGGCTGTGATAAATGCGATTAAGGTACATAAGCTATGATTAATTAAATTTTTTGCCTCTATTTAGAGGCTGAAGAGATGGTTATCCTCGATTTTCGAGGATAATCGTCTCTTTTTTTATAGAAATATAATATGTTCCCTATACTCCCATAAATTATCATATGTTTTAATTAGAGTGTAAGGAGGATACACAAAACGTTAGGCAAGCAAGAGTAATTGGGGCTTAAGAATGGGATGATGGAGAATGGGGGAACCAAAAATGAGTGTGACGAATCCTTCCGTCAGCTTGTCAGAAGTAAAGAAACCAGGCAGGGGAAGAACGCCGAATTTTCTTAGAGTAATGAAGAAATACTGGGTGTTCTATTTGATGATGTTACCTGCGATAGTGATTCTAATCATCAATAACTACATACCGATGTTAGGAACGGTAATTGCATTTAAGGATATCAATTACCAAAAAGGGATTCTGGGTAGTGATTGGGTCGGGTTAGCAAACTTCAAATATTTAATCTCGACGGAGACGGCCTGGATCATTACGAGGAATACGTTATTGTATAATACGGCGTTTATTATACTGACGCTATTTTTTTCGCTAGCTTTCGCAATTATGTTTAACGAAATGCGTAGCAGATGGCTATCGAAATTCCATCAAAGCGCTATGTTTCTCCCTTATTTTCTCTCTTGGGTCGTCGTAAGTTACTTAGTATACGGCTTTCTGAGTGCAGAGCATGGGTTCATGAACAAGACATTACTCCCGTTCTTTGGGGTAGATCCTATCGAATGGTATTCACAGTCTAAATATTGGCCTGGGATTCTTGTAATTGTGAAGATATGGAAAGAGATTGGGTATACAACGGTTATTTATATGGCCGCTATCATTGGAATAGATAATGAATATTATGAGGCGGCACTTATTGATGGAGCTTCTAAATGGAAGCAGATTCGAAAAATCACGCTGCCCCTGATCAGTCCAGTTATTATAGTAATGACGCTGCTGCAGATAGGTAGGATTTTTAACGCAGACTTCGGATTATTCTTTCAGGTTACGAGAAATGCAGGAGCGTTATACTCGACGACGCAGGTTATCGACACTTATGTATATCAGACCTTCCTTGCAATCGGTGATATAGGAATGTCTTCAGCCGCGGGTCTCGTTCAATCTGTTGTAGGATTTCTATTGATTTTCTTGGCGAATCTAGCAGTGCGGCGAATCAGTAAAGATGATGCTTTATTTTAAAGGGAGGTGGGAGTGTTGAGCCAGACAGAAACAGCAATAGGGTCGTCACGGCGTACAGGAAAGCGCACAAAACGGCAAAGACAACCCAATGAAATATCTAATATATCTAATTTGCTAATTAATATATTCTTTTGGATATACACAGCGATTTGTGTGGTGCCGCTGATCCTCGTAGTTATTGTATCGTTTTCGGACGAGAATTCCGTTATTCAGAACGGGTACAGCTTTTTTCCTAACAAGTGGGATATTTCTTCTTATGAATTTCTGTTAAAAGATTATTGGCAAATTATCGATGCAGCTTCCGTTTCGTTATTTGTGACTGTGGTGGGCACGATTCTGAGTCTTATCATTATGGCTATGTACGCTTACCCTATCTCACGTGGAGATTTTCCACATCGTAATTTCTTCTCATTTTTTATGTTTTTTACAATGTTGTTTAATGGTGGCCTTGTGCCTTGGTATCTGGTCTACACGCGAATGATGCATATGAAGGATACGTTATGGATTCTAATTATGCCGCTGCTGGTTTCTGCTTTCTTTGTTATCATCTTACGGACCTTTTTTGCCAATACCATACCACCAGCTTTAATCGAATCTGCTAAGATCGATGGGGCACCAGAATTCCGGATCTTCGTTCAAATTATTTTGCCTTTGTCTATGCCAGTGTTAGCTACAGTAGGTTTGTTTCAGACCCTGGCCTATTGGAATGATTGGTACCTTAGTTTGATCTTTATCTCACCCGAAGGTCATGTCAATTTACAATACCTAATGTATAAGACGATGCTGAATGTTCAGTTCCTGACTGCAAGTCCTCAGGCGATGGCTGCCTTAGCTGCACAAGGTGTAGAGATCAATATTCCGACAGAAACGGTAAGAATGGCGATGGCTGTTATTGGTATTGGACCTATCGTGTTTGTATATTCCTTCTTCCAGAAGTATTTTATTAAAGGGCTTACCGTGGGTGCTGTCAAAGGTTAAGGACGATTGTCATGGCTTAATTCGGCCGCTTTATGCTAAGGTGTGAACGGCCGATTCAGCATATATAAATATTTTGAGGGAGGTTATGGTGTATATGAAAGCTGTTAGAAAAAGCGCACTAATGACACTATTGCTAACGATGGTACTGAGTCTTAGTTTAGCAGGCTGCGGTGGGAATAACGGGAATAATGAAGCAGCTTCACCTGCTCCAAGTGAAAATGCAACCGCTACCAATGCTGCTGCTACGGATGAGCCAGCCGCAGATCCTACTGCCGAACCGGCAAAAGAATTGGAGCCTTATACCGTCAAGTTAATCTATGTCGGTGCAGTGCAAAAGGATGAAAAAGCAGTAGAAGATGAAATCAATAAGTTATTGGAACCTAAAATCAACGCCAAATTGGATATCGCACCGATCGATTGGGGTCCATGGGACAATGATGTCAATCTGAAAATTGCGAGTCAGGAAAAATTCGATATCATCTTTACAGCTCAATGGAAGAACTACGTAACGAATGCAGCTAAAGGCGCTTATCTCCCGATTAATGACGATAGCGGCAAATATGGTAATCTCCTAAATGAATACGGCCAAGGGATTCTAAAAAATCTGGATCCACAATTCTTAAAAGGTTCAGCGATCAATGGTGTGAATTATGCTGTTCCTACAAACAAGGAGCTGGCTGCACAAGGTGGGGTTGTCTATCGCTCCGATATTGCGGATGAACTGGGCATCGATATGTCGAATGTGAAATCCATTCAAGATCTGGATGCAGTTCTCAAAGTAGTGAAGGAGAAAAGACCTGACCTGACTCCATTGTATTTCAAACAAGGTGAGACCTTTAACTCACAGTACATGGCACAATACGATACCCTTGGTGATGCTGCCATTCCTGGTGTTCTGCTTAAAGATTCCTCAGATACTAAGATTCAATCGATGATTGAGATGGATCGTTATAAAGAAATCATTAAACTTACTCGTGAGTATATGAAAAAGGGTTACATTAACAAAGACGCCGCAGTTGCTACGAATTCGACTCAGGATGCAATGAAGGCTGGCAATGTCTTTATGACAGTGCAATCGCTTAAACCAGGTAAAGATAGTGAGCTGGCGAATGCTACCGGCTTGGTTGGCAAGCTGAAACAAATTGCATTCAATGATCCAACGATTTCTACAAGTGATGCTGCTGGATCTATGCTTGCGATCTCTGCTTCCTCTGGTGATCCGGCCCGGGCTATGATGGTGCTAGATATTCTGCACACAGATAAAGATATCAACAATCTGCTTGTTTTCGGTATAAAAGGTGTGCACTATGAAGTCGTAAGTGGTGATACGATCAAAGCTACAGATAAAACAGCTGATTATAATACGGCTGCAGCTTGGATGCTTGGAAGTCAATTCCTGAACCCCGTGTGGGAAAGTGAAGCTCCAGACAAATGGGAACAATTCAAAGCCTTTAACTCTAAAGGTAAAGCTTCTGTAGCGCTTGGTTTCAACTTCGACGCCTCCGCGATGAAGACTGAAATGGCTGCTTGTAAAGCTGTAATGGATGAATACGACATCAGTTTGGATACGGGTTCTGTTGATCCTGATACCGTACTGACTAAGTATGCTGATAAGCTGAAAAAGGCAGGGCTCGATAAGATTATTGCAGAGAAACAAAAACAGCTGGATGCTTTCCTGGCTGCGCAAAAATAAAGCGAAAATGATTTAAAAAAAGGCTCTCCCCAGCAGGCTAATTTAGCCGGGGAGAGCCTTTTTTATGATATTACTTAGCGGAAGGAGCTGTCTATTTGCTTTGCGGCTTGAACAGCAAGGGTCCAAGCCAGTTCAGGAGCTAGCTCGCCTTTTTCAGCTTTGGTCAAGTATTCGAGCATGCTTGTCTCCACGTCAGCGTGATGAGGGCCGTAATAGGTCGGAATTACTGCTTTTGCTGCTGACGAAAGGGTCAGACCAAGCTCTGAATTAGGAAAATAAGGATCATGCAGATCGTGGATCTCTGGGTCATCATAGATTTCGGGGGTGGAAGGGAAAGCCCCTTGTACCTTGAAAGAAACCAATTGCTGCGTTGGTTCGGTTAGCCATTTAATAAGAGCAAAGGATTCATCAGGATGATTACCTGTCTTTGGTAAGGTCAGAACGGAGCCTCCGCGATTAGCGCTGTTTTCTGGGATTTGTGTTACATTCCATAAACCGCTGGCAGTTGGAGCACTGCTCTTGATATGACCAATCATCCAAGCCGGACAGAGCATGACTGCAAAATCTCCGTTGAGCAGGCCTGCACCCCAGCGTTGCGTATCCACTGCAATACTGGCGGACAGATTTAGCTTAAGGGCTTGAATTGAGAAGTCCCAGGCTCGTTTGACCGCTGGATTATTGTCGAGGATCAATTCTTGCGTTGTGGGACTGTAATATTGAAGCTTGGACTGACGTAGAAGGGTGAGATAGAGGTTCTCTAAGTCATTTACAAAAGCTTTTCCTGTTCTCTCCTGTACTTTGGTGCCCGCTTCAAGGAATTGCTCCCAAGTTTGGATTTCTTTAGCCACTTCCTCTGGTTTAGTAGGGAGACCTGATAATGCGAATATATCCGTTCGATATAACATGGCATAGGGTCCAATTTCCGTTGGTAATCCGAAAATAAAATCATTACCCAGCACCTCCTGCCACTTCCAATTCAGAAATTGGTCCTTCAGATTGTCAGCTTCAAAAGTTTTTAGGTTATAAAAATAATCAGGGAACTGTTTGAAGCGATCCAAATAGCTAATATCAATGGCAGCCACGTCCGGGGAACTATAACCTGCTGCGAATGAAGTCTGTAGCTTGGCTGGAAGCTGCGTGGAGGTGGAGGTTTGAATATGAATCTCTAGCTCGGGATGTTGAGATTGATATTGGTCAATGAGCGACTCAAGACCTGATCCGGCAGTGAGCCAGATGTTCAGCTGTATCGGGTCTTGTAAAGCGGTATCTTCCTTGGAAGGGGAGAGCTGACAACCACTTGTATTAAGTAATAAGCCAAATGTTAATAGGACAGTAATCAACTTACCATTTACATTCAAGAGAAACACACCTCTACTTTATTTGTTGTGCTTCTGAAATTCCTGAGGAGTCATCCCCATGTATTTCTTAAAAATAAGGCTGAAATACGCAGGATCCTTAAAGCCTACTAATTCGCTAACCTCATACACCTTGAGAGTAACATTCTCTAATAATTCAGTAGCTTTTTGAATACGAAGTTTGGTAAGGAAGCTAGAGAAAGGTTCCCCTACATCATCTTTAAACAATCGGCCGAGATAGGTAGGATTCATATACAGTTCATCTGCGATCATTTTGAGGGAGAGATTCTCTTGGAGCCGGGAATTCATAACCTCAATCATCATAGAGATTACCCTGCGCGTTGCCTTTACTTGTAAGTGTTCAGCGAGCTGTGGAGAAGCCGAATGTATGGTGAGGTCTCTGAAAAAGATAACGGATGGCGTACTCTCTTTTTTGACCTGCTGACAAGCTTCCAGACTCTCGTGATAGGCGGTCGCGAGTGCCCCCAATTGATAGTGAGGATTGGAGACCCCTGCACAGAATGGCGATTTCAGAATACCCGATAGCTTATGCAACAGCTCTTGTGTCAATACCTCATCCACGCCGTTAGGCTGCTCAAGAGGATAGAATAATAGCATGATGGCTTCCTGCTCCTCTTGAATACCAACAACATTGGCGTACAGCGCAAAACATTCTTCTAATATATTAACGACCGCTGCATACATGGCTTGTTCCGACCAGTTCTGCGGCATGCCTACTCCAAGATGGTTTACGGTTATGACTACAAAGGAATGAAAAGGAGGAATAAGTTGTTCTTCAAAATAGGGTAACGGGATGCCGTAAAGAAGATCAGATAAGCGTTTCTCCCGAAGGTTTTTTTCTCTCAGCTGCGTTAATTGCCTCTGCTGTTTCTTCAATTGAAGACGTTCATATACGCCTGTTGCGACTTCAAGAATATGTTCTACTGAATTTGGTTTAACCAAATATTCCTTTACACCATAACGGATGGCTTGACTAGCATAGGTGAAATCCTGATAACCTGTGAGCAGCACGGTTTCAGTGTCTGGATAACATTCATGGATATGCTTTGCAAGTTCCAGTCCATCCATGCCGGGCATTCGTATATCGGATATCACCAGATCAACCATATGCTCTTTTAACAGTTGCACAGCTTCTAAACCGTTCTCTGCCGAGCCAATAATGCTAAAGTTATGATTCGCACTTCCCAGCATTTCTGACAGAGAACGGCGAACAAAACTTTCGTCGTCCACGATTAACACATTCATCGTTGTGCCTCCTTAACTTTGATCATACTGTAATGGAACAGTGACTTTCACAAATAAGCCACCAAGCTCGCTTGTTGATAGCTGTAGACCAAATTCCTGTCCGTAGATCAGCTCTATGCGATGATTTAGATTGGATAGTCCAATTCCGGTATGAAGCAGCTTCTCCGGATTAACCTCACCGCCGACTAATGCGTCTGCCATACTTTCCTCGCTCATGCCGTCCCCGTTGTCTTCTACAGTTAACACCAGAGATGTTCCTTCACTATAGGCACGTATGCGAATTAGCCATACTTCCCGAAGTGTGGGTTCAAGTCCATGAGTAATGGCATTTTCGACAAGTGGCTGAAGGGTTAATTTCATAAGCTGGCCATTCATAACCTCAGGATTTACAAAAAGATCAATCTGCAATTTGTCCTCGTAGCGCAGCTTCTGGAGAAAAATGAACCGTTCTAATTGCTTTAAATCCTCCTCAACTGTAACGAATTCGGATCCGCGGTCAATGCTATAGCGGAGCAGGTCACTTAGAGCGAGTACCATTTGGGACTCTTCCTGCATGCGTTTGTTGGCGAGCGACCAATAGATTGTATTCAAAGTGTTATAAAGGAAATGCGGGCGGAATTGCGCTTTGAGTGCTACGATCTGAGCTTGCTTTTCACTGATCTGCTTGCTGGATAGGTCAGCGATAGTATGATCCAGGTTTTGGAGCATCGAATTATAGCTTGAATAAAGGATAGCCATTTCTTTGTTCATGGTTGTTTTTACAAAAGGTAAAGTAGTTCCCCGTTCGACATTGCTCAGCTTGGTTGCCAGATTACGAAGGGGCTTGGATAGGGTCCAAGAGAAAAAGAAAGTGAATAGTAGGGCAGCGCCCATCCCCAGCAGGCCAATTAAAATAATATTCCGGCGAATCGTATTTAAATCTTTGACAGCGTCTTTAGAATCAATGTAAGCAAAAACGCTCCACTCGCTATAGTCGGAATAGGCATAGGATACGAATAGATTGCGTGAGTTTATTTTTTGTGGAATGATTCTGGCTTTATGATTGCTGAATTGTTTTAGAAGCCCGTCGTTCATATAGAGTCCAATTTCTTTTGGATCTGTGGAATAGACAATGGTATTAAATGAATCAACAACTTGGATTTTCTCATTTTTGCCGAGGTGAAATTGGCTGACAGCGTTATGGATAACCTCGACAGGGAGGACAAGAAACAGGGTTCCTAACCGGTTTAGATCATTCCAATCATTAATTTGTCTGGCACCCATCACCACAGGGATATTACCGTTCTGCCATACATCTACACCGAACCAGACCATTCGGCCTTTATTCTGTGCTATAGCCGGAAACCAATAAGCATCACGGATTTCCTTTTCGCTGTCCCAGATGACCTTTAAGGAACTGCTGTTGGTATACACCTGATCATCGGACAGCCCGAGCAGCTTGAACTGGATGTCAGAGTTTATGGAACGTGTCTGTTGATCTATGTAACGAGTAATTTCCATGGCGTCTGTACGAGGTGAACGTGACAACGCTAAGTCTCCCAAGGTTTCTTGAATCAAGGGACTGAACATGATCGTAGAAGAAAGCTTATCGTTATCCTGAAGAATTGCGTCCATTTTACCTTGAAGTTGCTTGACGGATTCCAGGATATATTGGTTGGAGCGGTTTAAAACAGCTTGAGAGGAAGAGCGGTAGGACAAAAAAATGGTGAATCCTACGATGGTGAAGATGATTAGAGAGAAGCCCATGATTAATTGAACGAGGATGGAGATTTTTTTGGACATGTTATCCCTCGCATGTAAAAGATATTCTTCCATACATTGTAACAAAAGCAAATGAAAGCGAATATAGTCAGACGAAAAATAAACATATTTATAGAAAAAATCTCATTTTTTTCAGGGGAAACAGCGTGGTTGTAGAATGTTATTTAATACAGCGTTAATCTTTCTTTACTTAATAATGAAACTTTTTATGGTGGCATGCGTCTAATACTATGTTTGTTATGACGATCGTGGCAAAAGCTTTTTGCCGCCCTATCGTGGGTGGTAGCATTTTGCGGGGAATATAAGAGGAGTATGAAAAAGATAGAGTCCTACTTATATTTACAAATAGGAGCAGAGGAGTTATATCATGGATTTGAAAAAGTTAACGTTAGTTGCTGTTTTGGCTGTATCTCAGGCCGCCTCGGCAGTGCCGGCTTTTGCTGAAGCTGTCAATAATACCCCAAGTAATACTACTGTAATAGGGACAGTTGTTTCAGCTGCGCCGGAGGTAATGCCAGAATCTACCGATCCATTGCCGCCATTGCCGACGGAGACGCCAGGAGGAGTAGTGTCACCAACACCAACTCCTATTCCTGCAGAGACAGTTGATCCTACGACTACTGTTGAACCTACAGCAACAATTGAACCTACTGCAACACCGCTTCCAACTGCAACACCTGGAGTTACTACAGAACCTACTACAACAACAGATGGTGCTCGTGCTGCGGCTAGCAATCAGCTTATCCTTATGATGAACAGCAACAAAATGTATCAGAACGGCCAGGAATATTTAGCTAATCAGCCTATGGCAGTGAAAAACGGCGTGTCCTACGTTTCGATCCGGGCTATGGTAGAACGTGTAGGTGTGAAATACGTTTATGATTATAAAACGAAAGAAACCATTGTTACCAAGGGAAGCGACGTTATGCGCTTTAAGACCGACAGCAAGGTCTATACAGTTAATGGTGAAAAGAAGACAATGAAAGGTCCAGCTTACCAATACAAGGGTACTTTCATGGTTCCATTGACATCCATAACTGGGGCACTGGGCATTCCTTACACCGTTGATAATGTACAAAAGCGGGTAATCCTTACATTAAACAACAAACCTAAAGCTTCTTTCACAGTGCCAACTGAAATTTACGCCGGCGAACCAGTGACCTTCGTTACCTCCAGCTCGTCACCAAATGGTGTAGCTATTGTGGATGAAAGCTGGGGAGGTAACAAGCAGGATATCTATGATCAACCAGGATATTATGTAGTAACCTATTCCGTAATGGATGCGAATCAACAGTGGAGTGATCCTTACTCCATGACCATCACAGTGCTTAAACCTAATACACCTCCAGTTGCTAATTTCACTACAGACAAGGATTCATATAAGATGGGTGAAATGATTACTTATACCGATCTAAGTAACGATCCTGATGGTGATGAAATTACCGTAACTTGGACGAACAAAGCAGAAGCTTTCTTTACTCCGGGTCCAGCGACAATTGCTGTCCAAGTAAAAGATTCACATGGCGCGATCAGTACCTTTGAGAAAACCGTTAATATTTCGGATGAAATCTTGTACAGTAAAGAAGATTTCAACAGATTATTTGCATCTCCGGGCAGTGTGTTTAGCATCGATGGATCGATGGTTCCTACTTGGCAGCAAGTAGCTTATAATCTTTCTTCCGAGCCTTATAAACTAATTCGCAGCAACAGCCCAGAAACGGTGTATACAGAAGGTGTTACTTACCGTGAGACTTCATTAGGTAAAACCCGCTTCTTGATTCACCACAAGAATAACCTGAATATTAAAGCTAAAGTGTATGTGATTGCTACGAATAACAATCTTTACCCAACTACGCTTACAACAGAATATGTTGGCTTTGCAGGCCCAAGCACATATCCTGAAGGTACAGGTAAAATGTCTGTAGAACGTTATTGGAAATCTATGCTTACAAATGAGCATTATAAAACGATTGTTCTGCAACCCGGGGAAAGCGTCTCAATTCTGACGGATCTAAACCAAATTGCGATGAAACCAAGTGAAATTGTTTCACTGCAAGCGGACTTATTTAGTGATTATCCAATCGATTATAATGTCATGTTAATTGATGCGAATAAAGATCCACTGACTACACTTCCAACACTTCCAGTTCTGGATCAAGACGGAGTGCATAATCGGGGAACTTACGAAGATTCTACTCGTATTATCACGGTTACCGATGAGGTAGGAAAAACCCCTGCAAAACTTCTGCTAGGCGATAATTCCAGTGATAAGAACCTGGCTGGCGTAGACCCAATGGCAGGTACGGAAGCATCCAATGCCGGTAATTTCGGGGTATTATACAAGATCAGATTCGAAAATGTTGCACCAAACTCCTTGATTACGTTTAATCCACGTGGCGGTAACTATATGGGGCCGGTTATGGTTAATAATCAAATCGTGCATATGCCAAGCGTGGGAAGTCTTGCTAATGCTGATATGAACAGTGTGGTTTATCGTAGTGGTGAGTATGGCGGCAGTGTGGAGATTTTGTTCACAGCAGCTTCAGGCAGTAACTTGCCGGTCAATTTCCTCATCACTCCACTTCCAGCAAAGAAATAACAGAATAGGAATATCCCTATAAGCTCTATTGGGGAATTATCTACAATAAAGGCCCGGCTGAATATTCCGTAAAGGAATACGCAGCCGGGCTTTTGTTTAAATATAATAATTCATTGGTTATGTAGGGGTGCTTCATTGTGCTTCATTGACGGGGCATTTATTTTGGGGCATTATTAAGAGAGTGAAATATAAATGAACTGATCTTATGGGAGATGAGCGTATGCTGTCGACAGAACAAATATTAGAAGTCATGTCGGGGCAAGGACTGCGAATCACCGACCAACGCAAAACGCTTGCCCAGTTATTCGGCGAGAATAAGGGATATTTGTCAGCGAAGGATGTATATGAGCATATGGGCCGCAAGTATAGCGGGCTTAGCTTTGATACGGTGTACCGCAATCTTCGTGTAATGGAAGAGCTTGGTGTGCTTGAACAGATTGTCTTTGAAGACGGAGTGAAGTTCAAGGGAAGCTGCAATCATCAGGATCATCACCATCATATGATCTGCCTTCAATGCCAAAAGACCTACCCGATTAATTTCTGCCCGATGAATTTAACGGATACACCCGATCAATTCCGGGTAGTCAAGCATAAATTTGAGGTGTTCGGTTATTGCAAAGAATGTGAAGAGAACCGGGAAGAAGAACTAGTTGCAGCATCAGATAAACAAAAGGGACTTTAGAAATGGTGACCCTACGCAGAACGATTCAGGCGCCTATTCGGGTGTACCGCAGGTACATTTCCCCTATTAAACCAGCAACCTGTCGCTTCTATCCAACCTGCTCTGCCTATGCCTTGGAAGCCATTGAAGTCCATGGTCCACTGAAAGGCTCATGGCTTGCAGCTAAGCGGATTGCCAGATGTCATCCCTTTCATCCTGGAGGACTTGATCCTGTGCCGCCGCTTCAAGATGAATCTGCTGAGAAGGATTCTGCCCCTGCGACTTGACATGGTGCCTTACCTTTGGGTATATTCACAAGTAATAGTATGAATTCCGAAGAACGGATAAGTAAATCGTTACGTCCATTACAGAGAGCCGGAATGTGCTGAAAGCCGGTATGGAGCGTTAGATTGAATATGGTCCGGGAGGAACTGTGTTCGAGCGGGGACTGCAATTGAGGTTCACGTAAGATAACAGCGTGATCCAGCGTTAATGGACAGTTCCCGCGAGGGAACTGGCGAAGCCTGTGCTCTGTGAAGAGACAGGAAATTTGGGTGGTATCGCGTGAGTTATACTCTCGCCCCATTATGGGGACGGGAGTTTTTTGTTTTTTAATAAGAAAGGATGATTACCGAATGAGTGAGAAAAAAACGTTTTACCTAACGACACCAATTTATTATCCGAGTGACAAGCTACATATCGGACATGCTTATTCAACCGTGGCAGGAGACGCAATGGCCCGTTACAAACGTCTGCGCGGCTACGAAGTGCGTTATCTAACCGGTACAGACGAACATGGACAAAAGATTGAGCGGAAGGCAGAGGAAGCAGGAAAGACCCCTCAGCAGTTCGTAGACGACATTGTTGTTGGTATTAAGGAGCTATGGCGCAAGCTGGACATTTCGAACGATGACTTCATCCGTACTACGGAAGAGCGTCATAAAAAAGTGGTACAGGATATTTTTGATCGGTTGCTGCAGCAAGGAGATATCTATAAAGGTGAATATGAGGGCTGGTATAGTATCCCAGATGAAACCTTTTACACAGAAACGCAATTAGTTGATATTGTGCGTGATGATAACGGTGTGATTACTGGTGCAAAAAGCCCAGACAGCGGCCACCCGGTTGAGCTGGTGAAGGAAGCAAGTTATTTCTTCCGGATGAGTAAATATGCGGATCGGTTACTGCAATTTTACGAGGAGAATCCAGAGTTTATTTTGCCGGAATCCCGTAAGAACGAAATGATTAACAATTTCATCAAGCCCGGACTGGAAGACCTGGCAGTTTCCCGCACAACCTTTGATTGGGGTGTAAAAGTTAAGGGCGACGAGAAGCATGTCGTGTACGTGTGGATTGATGCTTTGACTAACTATATTACTGCTCTGGGTTATGGTTCCGAGGATCGCACCTTGTATGACAAGTTCTGGCCCGCGGATGTACACATCGTTGGTAAAGAAATTGTTCGTTTCCATACAATTTACTGGCCGATCATTCTGATGGCGCTTGGTGAACCCCTTCCGAAAAAGGTATTTGCCCATGGCTGGTTGCTCATGAAAGATGGAAAAATGTCGAAATCTAAAGGTAACGTAGTTGATCCTGTGACACTGATTGATCGTTATGGCTTGGATGCATTACGATATTACCTGCTGCGCGAAGTACCGTTTGGTTCTGATGGCACGTTCACACCGGAAAGCTTTATAGACCGGGTTAACTATGACCTTGCCAACGACCTTGGTAACCTGTTGAACCGTACAGGGGCTATGGTTGAAAAGTATTTTGCAGGCGAGATTCCGGCATATGACGGGAATGTAACAGCATTTGATGGTGAGCTTCAAGCTGCAGCTGAGAATACTTATGCCAAAGTAGAAGAAGCTATGGAAAAAATGGAGTTCTCCGTGGCGCTGACAGCTATCGGAACATTCATTAGCCGCACCAACAAATATATCGATGAGACCCAACCTTGGGTACTTGCCAAAGATGAAAATAGAACTGCCGAGTTGGCTTCTGTGATGAGACATCTTGTGGAAGGTCTGCGTACTGCTTCAATCCTGCTGCAGCCGTTCTTGACACAAACACCAGCGAAGATCTGGGAACAGCTGGGTATTGAGCCTGGTGAGTTAACGACTTGGGATAGCGGTAAGACTTTTGGCCTGATTCCGGCGGGAACAAAGCTGGTGAAAGGCAATCCAATCTTCCCGCGTCTGGATGTGGAGCAAGAGGTAGCTTATATTGCCGAGGCTATGGGCGCTGGCAAAGCTGCGGCTGAAGTGGCGGAAGCGGCTGCTCCTGCTGCTGCGGACTCCGAGCCAGTGGAAGAGCATAAAGAGGAAATCGGCATTGACGATTTCGCTAAAGCAGAGCTGCGTGTTGCTCAAGTTATTGCTGCAGAGCCAGTGAAAAAAGCTGACAAGCTGCTGAAGCTGCAACTGGATCTGGGTTATGAGCAACGGCAAGTGGTTTCTGGTATCGCGAAATTCTATACACCGGAAGAGCTGGTAGGACGTAAAGTGATCTGTATCGTAAACCTTAAGCCAGTGAAGCTACGTGGGGAGTTGTCCCAAGGGATGATTTTGGCGGCTTCTAAAGGTGACCAGCTAACGATCGCTACCGTGCCGGACAGCATGCCAAACGGAGCAGTAGTGAAATAAGACAATACTGTTGCAGAAATTTTTTAATGAGGTTGTTTGATCAAGGGAATGCTTCTTCAGCCGGGTTGGCTGAGGGAACATTCCTTTTTTATTAAAGGCGATATTGCCGTTTCTTTTTGGATACTTTGTTGACTTATCGTAACGATTACTATTATACTACTAATAGTAAAATTTACGATTTGAGGGGTAGATCAATATAATGGCAGCAATGAAATCGCGTATAAGTTTGCTCGTCCTTGCACTGGTACTGGTATTTACACTAAGTGCATGCGGACCTAAGAGCAGTGGAAGTATAGTTGAAGGGAAAGTAAATGTAGTTACAACCTTTTATCCTATTTACGAGTTTGCTAAGGAGATTGGCGGGGAAGATATCAATGCTATTAACCTGCTTCCAGTGGGTGTGGAGCCACATGATTGGACACCGCGCAGTCAAGACATTATCAACACTTCTAAGGCACAGCTATTTCTATATAACGGTGCAGGCTTAGAAGGCTGGGTCCCTAACTTTTTAAAAGGCCTTGATAGCAGCAGTAAAGTTAAGGCGGTTGAAGTAAGCCAAGGTATTGATTATATCATGACCGATGAAGATGACGGGCATGATCATGGGGCAAGTGAGGAAGAGTCTCATCAAAATGAGGATACGGATCATAACAGTAATGCCTCAGGAGACAGCCTGCATACGGACCCGCATACTTGGGTAAGTCCAAAATCAGCCATTACTATGGCTCAGAATATTAAAGAAAGCCTTCAGTCCGTGGATCCTGAGCATAAAGAAGGTTATGAAGAGCGTTACAATAAGCTTGCTGAACGTCTGCAGGCATTAGATAGTAAATTCAAAGAGGAGCTTGCTAAGCTGCCCAACCATAAGATCGTAGTATCACATCAGGCTTTCTCTTACCTTGCCCGTGATTATGGATTGGATCAGCATGCGATTATGGGACTTTCGCCGGACGCCGAGCCGCGCGGACAGGATTTAGTGAAGCTTGCGAAAATGGTAAAAGATGAAGGTATTAAGTATATCTTTTTTGAAGAGCTTGTCTCCGATAAACTGGCTAAGACACTTGCAGCCGAAGCGGGCGTTTCCACTATGGTGCTTAATCCGGTAGAGGGACTTACTGCGGAGCAAGAGAAGAACGGAGATAATTACTTCACTCTGATGGAGAAAAATTTGCAAAATCTGATTATGGCCTTACAATAATAAGGAAAGTATAAGGGAAAGGCGGTACTTAAGCATGCAATCGGTATCCTTGGACTGCCATCAGCATATCATCGATATACAGGATCTTTCTTTTTCATATGGGGAACAGAAGGTGATATCGAATCTTAACTATAGTGTAAGAGAACGAGATTTCCTTGGTATCATTGGTTCTAATGGTGCTGGTAAAACAACATTGATGAAAATGATCGTCGGCTTGCTTCCGGCGAGCAGTGGTGAAATTAAATTATTCGGAACGCCTGTCCGCAAGTTTAAAGACTGGGAACGGATCGGATATGTTCCGCAAAAAAATGCCTTCAACCCATTGTTTCCAGCAACGGTGCGTGAAGTAGTTCTGTCAGGTCTATATAATAACAAGAATCTGATCCGCAGAGTATCTAAGGCTCAGCATCGTCAATGTGAGGATGCACTTGAAGTCATGCGGATACAAGATATTGCGGAGAAAAGAGTAGGCCAGCTGTCAGGCGGTCAGCAGCAGCGTGTTTTTCTGGCTCGGGCGCTGATTAACCATCCTGACCTGCTGATTTTGGACGAACCTACGGTGGGTATTGATGCCGAATCACAAGCGGGATTCTTTGAATTAATTACGCATATGCATGCTCATCATCATATGACCTTCCTGATGGTGTCGCATGATATCGACATGATTAAAAATTATTTAGGTCATGAGCCCGTGCAGACAAATGGTAAAATCAACTTTTACTCCCGCCACTCACATGATCTCCAGAATTGCACAGAAGAGAACCTGCAGCACACGCTCTCTTAAGTCATAATTGAACTCTGAATCGCACTTTCTCTGCGATTAGAGCTATACATAGTGTGCGAGTGCGGAAGTCGGGGACTCAATGCTAGTTGATCTTAATCTTTCTCGTATCTAGGCACCGCCAGTCTGCAAGCGTGTCCCTTTAGGGACGAAAGCGATCTTTCCCCGACCTATCTATGTTCAGTAACACTAACTCCTACGCTAGTTGCACTTAACGGGTGTCCAGAGGGCAGAGCCCTTGGGGCCCTCCCTTGGAAGGGAGGGTTTGGGAGGGATCGAAAAGGTTTGAGTTTTGTATGAAGGAGAGTTTAAGTTGGAAATACTATTTAGCGATTTTTTTCAGCGGGCGCTTGCGGGCGGACTGCTGATTGGTATAACAGCGCCGCTTATAGGCGTTTTTCTTGTGCTTAGACGATTATCCATGATTGGTGATACGCTGGCTCATGTTACTATAGCGGGGGTGGCACTCGGTTTTCTAACAGGATTTTATCCGCTGGGCGCAGGCCTTATCTTTGCAGTGGTAGCGTCCTTCGCGATTGAAAAGCTTCGCAAGGCTTATAAGAGTTATGCGGAGCTGTCGATTGCCATTATAATGTCGGGCGGAGTGGCGTTGGCTTCACTCTTTTTCACCTTAGGAAAAGGGTATAATGCGGACGTAATGAGTTATTTGTTCGGCAGCATTTATACGCTCGATAATACTGATTTGATCGTTGTAGGCATTGTGACTATAGCTGTTGTAGTAGTAGTATCGATGTTCTTTAAAGAGTTCTTTTTGCTTAGCTTTGAAGAGGATGCGGCAAGTGTAAGTGGGCTGCCGGTGAAGCTGCTTAACATGCTGATCACCATCCTGACAGCACTTGTGATTAGCACAGCGATCAAGATTGTGGGCTCGCTATTAGTATCTGCTTTGTTGACTATTCCGGTCGCAATCAGCTTATTGCTATCTCGTAGCTTTAAATCCTCGGTCATCCTGGCGGTTATCATTTCGGAGATTGCCGTTGTAGGAGGACTAGTAGTAGCTGGAGTGTGGAATTTGGCTCCCGGTGCAACTATTGTGCTTTTGCTCATATCATTATTGGTATTAACCTTGATCGGTAAAAAGGGATTGCCAGCATAAACAGCGAATTAAGTAATCGGTATCGCATTAGGCAAGCGTAAACGCCTTCGGTGTCCTTGTAAGGACGATAAGCGTTTAGGTGTGAAATATAAGAAAAGTAATAATGAGAAATTAATCCTTTCTTATATTAAAAAAAGGAGCCATAAGCAGCTCCATGAAGTGACTCGAATGCCGGAAGGAGAGCCGCTATTTTGTCTAATATCAATGCAGGAATTGCTTTAGCTGCAGGGGTGGCATCGTTTATATCGCCATGCTGCTTACCGCTGTACCCCTCTTATTTATCGTATATTACCGGGTTATCCGTTCAACAATTAAAATCAGGCAGCAACTCTAAAGAGGTTCGTATACGCACCCTGACTCATACATTGGCATTTATATTAGGTTTTTCTGCTGTTTTTTACACACTTGGTTTTGGGGCTGGGTTATTCGGGCAATTCTTTAATGGCCAGCGTGATCTGATCCGGCAATTGTCGGCGATTCTAATTATTGTAATGGGTTTATTTTTGCTTGGGATTTTTCAGCCCCAGTTTCTACTTCGCGAACGGAAGCTTGATTTAAAATGGAAACCGGCGGGTTATGTGGGCTCCTTTATTTTCGGGATTGGTTTTTCTGCTGGTTGGTCACCTTGTATCGGACCGATTTTGACGGCAATTATTGCACTGTCGGCAAGCGATCCAGGCACTTGGTTTACATTGATTACCGCGTATAGCATCGGATTTGCTTTGCCATTTTTTCTTTTAGCCTTTTTCCTTGGCGGAGTGAAGCGTATCCTCAAGTATTCGAATCTGCTGATGAAGATTGGCGGCGTCCTAATGGTATTTATGGGTGTTTTGCTGTTCACGGATCAAATGTTCCGGATAACAGTGTGGCTACAAGGAATAACGCCGGATTGGCTAATTTTTTAAAATACAAGAATTTTTAGAGCTTAGGTGAAGTAATCAATACCTGCTTCAGGAAAATGCTCGAAAATCCGCTCTGTGATAAATTCTCGCAGGGCGGTTTGCTGTTCATCCGGATAGACATATTTGTTCTGTCCCCAGCGGCCCCATTTCTTTTTACGTTTCTCCATGTCCATTTCTAGTTTAGATTTCGGGTAACGTTTCTCAATTACAGTCTTGGCTGTTTTGGTGAATCGGTGCTGAATCATTTCAAAGGTTAGACCTTTTCCTATTTCCGGCGGGAGGGTCTTGGCTAATTTGGCCAGCAGCTCCGCGTAGCCTTCCTGCCAGCCGTCATACCAAATAATTGGGGCAATGATGAAGCCCAGTGGATAGCCGGCGCGGGCAACCTTTCCAGCCGCTTCAATTCGCTCTTCAAACCGCGAGGTAGCAGGCTCGAAATTTTTGATCACATAGTCAGCATTCACGCTAAAACGAATTCTGGTATGTCCGTTATGCTGCAAATCGAGTAGGGGTTCAACATGTTGGTATTTGGTCACAAAGCGCAGGCGGCCAAGGGGCTCCGCTGCCATGAATGTGATGAGTTCTGACAGAGACCCGGTAATATGCTCCAGTCCTAACGGATCTGAGGTACAGGCTGCTTCAAAAGTCGTGATTTCAGGGCTGCGCTCCTCGATATATTTTTTTGCGGCGTCAATGATGTCATCGGTGTTTACATATACACGAATGTAAGGCTTTGCCCCTAAAGTAGTCTGCAAATAACAATAATGGCAGTGGCCCATGCAGCCAGTTGCGATCGGAATTGCATAATCTGCGGAGGGTTTGGATTGGTCAAACTTTAAGGTTTTGCGCAGGCCGACTACAAGTGTTCTTTTGGCAATTTTATATTGCTCGACCTCTGTGTCACCCGGGAAATTCATTATACGGTTATGCGATGTAGTCATGCGATAGGGAATATTGTTAGCCTTCACCCATTCCATGATTCGTTCACCTTTCGGGTAATTTAAAGCATCCGGCTCGAAGAAAACAAGCTCGGGGACAAAAAGGGCTGTAGCTTTTCTGGTTCTCTTTACGGGAGGGGTCTCAGGTGTCACTATAGTCATGAATTCACGCTCCTTCTGAAAGATGAGTACGTTTATTATGCCTAACTGAGTCTCATTAGAAGCATGGCAATCATGGGTAACTCCTCCCCATGTTCTCTTGAAGGACTTGCCAAGGGGCGTTAGAAACATGTATCATTGTTAGAGCAAGGTTTGGCTCGGCGCCAGGTTCATTATAGAAAAGAGGTAAATTTTAATGCCAACACCCAGCATGGAGGATTATTTGGAGCGCATATATAAGCTCATTGATGAGAAAGGTTATGCGCGGGTCTCGGATATTGCCGAGGGACTGGAAGTACACCCCTCCTCTGTGACCAAGATGATCCAAAAACTGGATAAGGACGAATATCTCATCTATGAGAAATATCGTGGGCTTGTCCTAACCAACAAAGGGAAAAAAGTAGGGAAACGTCTTGTTGATCGTCATCAACTATTGGAAGAATTCCTCGGTTTGATCGGAGTACAGCAGGAATTTATCTATAATGATGTTGAAGGGATCGAGCACCACCTGAGTTGGGATTCGATTACACGTATCGAAACGTTGGTGGAATATTTCCGCCGCGATGAAGAACGTCTGCAGACTTTATATGCTATTCACAATGAACTGGCAAGCGATTCTTGAAATGTTTTTTCCCGAAACGGATACCGTCCTTAAAGTTATGCCCAGCAAGGCTTTGGTGAGCATAAACTACTTGATGGTATAGCCGTTTCTATTTTGTTTAGTGCAACCTTTCCCAGTTTTTAGCGTCAAAACGGATAAGTCCTTTTTCTGGCTGAGACTGATACCGCTCTTTTGAAGGGTGGAATCGGTACATCAACTTGGAGGATTGATCCGTTTTTTCTTTTTTTATAGGATACATATTATTTAGATTTGGGGAGGAATTATGAATTATCGTAAATGGATGTTGGGATTGCTAGTATTAGTATTGTTTCTGCCTTTATGGTCTCCTGGGGCACGTGCGGCAGCTGTGCAGATTACCATTGAACTGGATGGCGAGGCGCTGGCAAGCGATGTGCCGCCGTATATCACAGCTTCGAATGTAACGATGGTGCCAATTAGCGTCATTAGTAAAGGGTTGAGTGCTGGAGTAGTTTGGAATCAAAGCAGTAAGACAGTTACAATCACGCAAGGAGATACAGAGATCAAGCTGACCAGTGGCCAGAAAAGTGCATTAGTTAATAATGCTTCTGTAGCCCTCGACACCTCAGTACAGATTAAGCAGGGACGGGTTATGGTGCCGCTTCGTTTTGTAAGTGAGCAATTGGGGTTACAGGTTATCTGGGATCAGGCTACCAAACATATTTCTTTGTACTCTAATACAGAGCCGCCGCAGGCTGCTGATCCGGAAACGCCAGCAGTACCTACAGCGACTCCAGTCGTTACGCCAACGCCGACCCCAGCCCCTACAGCGACTCCAAAACCGACCTCGCCAACAGTTCCAAGTATCCCTGGTGCGTCGGCTAACAAGGAGATGAAGGGAGCCTGGATCTCTACAGTATTTAATCTGGACTGGCCTTCAGTAGCTTCTGCAGGTAACGAAGCGAAACAAAAACAAGAATTTGATAATCTGCTGGACAAGCTAAAAGCTGTTGGTTTTAATGCTGTTTATGTACAGGTTAGAACCTCAGCAGACAGCCTATACCCTTCTGTTCTAGTTCCTTGGTCTAAGGTGCTGACCGGCACACAAGGAAAAAATCCGGGTTATGACCCGTTGAGCTATATGGTCAGCGCTGCACATTCACGCGGTATGCAGTTCCATGCATGGTTCAACCCATTCCGCGCGACAACGGATGCTTCTACATCCGCATTAGCAAGTAATCATGTGGCTAAGTCAAATCCGGAATGGATTGTAGACGCAGGAGGTAAAAAATACATCAATCCAGGGATCCCAGCAGCCCGCCAGCATATTATCGATTCAGTGTTGGAGGTCGTCAAAGGCTATGATGTAGATGGTGTCCATTTGGATGATTATTTCTATCCTTCAGGTGTATCTTTTGCCGATGATACTGCTTATAAGACTTATAACACGAAGAACCTGTCCTCTAAGGCGGATTGGCGCCGCGATAATATCAATGAATTCGTCCGTCAATTGGGAGAACAGATTCATAAGGTGAAACCGAAGGTTTCTTATGGAATTAGTCCGTTTGGTGTATGGCGTAATATCAAAAAAGACAGCACAGGTTCGGATACCACAGCTGGAGTTACCGCTTATGACGATATGTACGCCGATGTTCGGACATGGATCAAGCAAGGCTGGATTGACTATGTCGCACCGCAAATTTATTGGAGTCTGTCCTTTAGCACTGCCCGCTACGATAAGCTAGTAGATTGGTGGGTTAAAGAGGTAGAGAATACGAATGTTAAGCTCTATATTGGGCAAGCCGCTTATAAGGTTGGAGCAAGTGACCAGAAAGCAGAATGGCAAAGTGGCGACCAAATCATCAACCAGCTTAAATATAATGAGAAATATAAAGAGGTTGCAGGCAGTATTATGTTCAGAGCAAATGACATTGTAGTCCGCAATCCGTTTGGATTATCAAATTTGCTGACCTTTTATTTTCAGTCCAAATAAGATAACTGTTCTAGATAAGGAGTCATGAATGCTCCCCCGTGCTCATAGATAAGCAATAGAATCTATGGGAAACGGGGGATTTTCGTGTATGGAGATTAACGCTGTGTTTGAAGGAGGGGGAGTAAAAGGGATTTCTCTCGCTGGAGCAGTTGAAGCCACAGAAAGGGCGGGGCGAACCTTTAAAAAGGTCGCTGGAACCTCCTCAGGCGCGATTGTAGCGACTTTACTGGCTGCGGGTTATGAAGGTGAGGAAATGAGTCGGATTATCCAAGGAACTTCTTTTTCATCGTTTATGAAGCGAGCTCCCATTTATAATACGGCTTGGGTAGGTCCTGCACTGCGAGTGTTATTGAAGAAGGGATTGTATTCGGGTGAAGCCTTGGAATCGTGGATGAGATCGCTTTTGCTTAAAAAGGGAATTATCACTTTTCGTGATCTGCCTCCAGGCAAACTATCTATAATTGCTTCTGACATTACCAATGGCCGGATATTGGTCTTACCAGATGGGTTGGAACAGTATGGAATCTCTCCTGAACATTTTGAGGTGGCTAAGGCTGTCCGTATGAGCTGCAGTATTCCTTATTTTTTTGATCCAGTGATGCTCAGGTTAAATGGACAGTCCGCTAGAGGGAAGTCTTTTATTGAGCAATTTGTATACGTTGTGGACGGAGGATTATTAAGCAATTTTCCTTTATGGCTATTTGACGGGATGAATGAGAATAGTAAAGTGCCGGGGAAAAGAATCCCTACCGTAGGGTATCAAACAGTAGGTAAAACCGACCCGCAGCCCCACAGGATTAGGGGACCATTCAGTATGCTGCAAGCTATGGTCAGTACCATGCTGTCTGCTCATGATGAGAAATATATTGAAAATGATAAATATGTCCGCACAGTAACCATCCCAACGCTTGGTATCGGCACGACCCAATTTAATATTACGAAGATGCAAAGCGACGAATTGTATGCCGCCGGACTGAAAGCAGGGGAAGACTTCTTTAAGGAATGGCGCCCCCGATAACAAGCAAGCTTCATAATATCAGAAAAAAAGCATCCCGCACGTTATTTTGAAACGTGGGGATGCTTTTTGGTGTTTGTCATAATTTAGTTAATGGTACTTCGGAAGCTGATCATCGTTTTTCCCTTTATTTCCTTCGATGACTTGGAAGGGATAACTTTTGCGTTTGCCTGGTGCTGCTTGTGTTTTGCGAATCCCAGCTACCTTGGTCATGGTTTTCTGCGAAGGTTTGACTTTGATTCTAGATCCATTACTGCTGCGAGCGTATTTCCCTGGTCCCATTTTGTAAGCATAATAGATAATCGCTAACAATACTAAGGGGAGAATCAGCTTCGACAGCGTGTAGAAAGGCTCAGTCAAGACTCCAATCACAAAACCGAATATTGCAAGAATTACTGAAATCCAAAAAATTAAAGCATGCCTGATCATAGGACACTCATCCTTTCGCAGGATCCAATATGCCGCCTGACACACTTGCCTCCGTATATCCTCTGGCTTCAATCTCTGCATCAAGCTCACGCATACGATTGAAAGAGGCGATGGATACTTCTACCTGATCATCCTTTGGTTCTTTGGTAGTGAGCAGCTGCAGCCATAGTCCAGGGTATCCCAAGTATTTGAGACCTGGAATTTCTCTTACTGCGTTGGTACCCTTCAGAACCTCAAACGAAACACCGATTACGACAGGCAACAGAATAATCCGTTGGATCACACGTTCCCAAAGATTATCCCATGGTACTACGGAGTAAATAATAACGCCGAGGATAATCGTCAGCATCATAAAACTGCTTCCGCAGCGGTAATGCAGACGGCTGTATTTCTGAACGTTCTGGACAGTCAGCTCTTCGCCTGCTTCAAAGGCGCTGATGACTTTGTGTTCCGCACCGTGATACTGGAATAGCCGCTTGATCACAGGTGTTTGCGAAATCGCCCATAAATAGACCAGCAAGAGAACCATTTTAATGCCGCCTTCTATGAGGTTGTGCAGTACATAGTTATCAAATGCATTCTTGAATAAAAAATCTTCGACAAATACTGGTACAAGCGTAAAAATGAGCTTTCCGAATAAGAAGGAGAGAATACCCATTACAGCAACGCCAAAAATCATTCCGAGGCTCCAGCCTTCGTCCTTTTTCTTCGGCTTAGCTTTCTCTTTCGCCAGTTCTTCGGGTTCCAATTCATCTTCGGCATAGGATTCAGCCGAATAGTTCAAGTGCTTAGAGCCTTTGGCGCTGGCATCTATAATACTGACAAGGCCGCGAAGCAGCGGAATCTTGCGCAGTTTAGTGACCCAGCTCTTATCGCTTCTTGGCACCTCCAAAAATGTAATCTCCTGATTCTTTCGTCGCACGGCTGTTACATTAATATGCTTGCCGCCGAACATGACGCCTTCAATGACGGCTTGGCCGCCATAGCTGGGAGTTTCCTGGGACAACCAATTCACCTTCCCGTAATTAATATGATTTATATAATACATTGTAACTAATTTTTGAAGACATTACTAGTTGGATCGCCTTTTGCTGCACATACTACCTTATATGGACAAGGAGAGACAAATCGTTATTAAAAATACGGAAAGAGAGGCAATTCTATGAGCAAATCACATCAACAACAATCAGATCATACTAATATTTGGTTTTTTGCGCTCGAATTAGGTTTTTTCGCAGGTTTGATTTGGGGAGGGCTGCACTGGTTAATCTACTGGTTCAGCTTTACCAAGGTTAGTCCTGGTTATTTAGCAGAGCCGTTTTTTAAACATACTTTTCTGACAACAATGTATGGACATCTCGTGGGTTATTTGTTTTTCATTTTATTTTCAGTGATAGCCTCACTGCTATATGTGCTTATTCTGCGCAAGCTGAAGGGACCTTGGCCAGGATTGGTTTATGGTGTTTTGTGGTGGGTAGTTATATTTATTCCCGGCTCGCAAATGTTTCTTATGCAGCCGCCTTTTAAGCTGCCGTGGAACACTGTGATTAGTGAGTTCTGCCTTTTTTTACTTTGGGGGATGTTCATTGGATACACAGCGGCGATTGAGTATACCGACGAACGAAAGCGTGAGCAAGCGACTGCACTTGCCTAACGGCTCGAAAAAACTTCTCAAGGGGATATCCCTATGTTAAAATACAATGTGGCTATTTCGAGAGGAGAATGAAAATGGGTAACGAGCGCGTCTCCAAGCTGCGTAAGGTTTTGCAGGATAAAGGATTGGAAGCAATGTTGATAACCAGCGGTTATAACCGCCGCTATTTAAGTGGATTTACCGGATCGTCCGGTTATGTATTGGTGACAAGCGATGATTGTTATCTGCTAACTGACTTCAGGTACATGACACAGGCTGCGGATCAAGCGGTAGGAGTTAAGGTTGTAGAGCATGGTCCTAAATTTATTGATACAGTACGCGAGTTGCTGCCAACAGGCAGTGAGGTACGTGTTGGTTTCGAACAGGATGATGTCTCATTCAGCGCTTATACCTCATATGCGGAAGCCCTTAAGCCGGCAGTGTTAGTTCCAGTTTCCAAAGCCGTGGAAGACCTCCGTATGTTCAAGGATGCTGAAGAGCTTGCTGTTATGCAACGTGCAGCTGATCTGGCTGATGCTACATTCAATCATATTCTGAATGTGATCAAACCAGGCATGACTGAAAGAGACGTCGATTTGGAAATGGAATTCTATATGCGTACCCACGGGGCAACTGCGTCATCGTTTGATACGATTGTTGCTTCAGGTGAACGTTCGTCCATGCCGCATGGCGTAGCAAGCAGCCGTGTAATTCAAGGTAATGAATTTATTACGCTTGATTTCGGCGCATTACTCGATGGATACTGCTCAGATGTGACTCGTACCATTGCACTCGGAGCTCCAGATCCGAAGCTAAAAGAAATCTATGATATTGTGCTGGAAGCTCAGCTACATACGTTGGCACATATCAAACCGGGTATGACTGGACGGGAATGTGATGCACTGGCACGTGATATCATCGCTAGCTACGGATATGGTGATCAATTTGGACATAGCACGGGTCATGGACTTGGAATGGAAGTTCATGAATGGCCGCGTTTGTCCAAGCTGAGTGACGATATCATGCAGCCGGGAATGGTGGTTACTGTGGAACCAGGTATCTATTTGCCGGGGATTGGCGGAGTACGTATTGAAGACGATATTGTGATCACCGAGAGCGGAATATCGCTGCTGACCCATTCGTCCAAAGAATATACAGTACTGTAAGTAAGAAAAAGTAGTGGTTTAATTATCGAATTCAGGAGGGATTTTTAGTGATTTCAGTAAACGATTTTAAGACAGGCTTGACCGTAGAGGTGGACGGTGATATTTTTACCGTTCTTGATTTCCAGCACGTTAAACCAGGTAAAGGTGCAGCGTTCGTTCGCTCTAAGCTGAAAAACCTGCGCAATGGTAACACTGTAGAGCGTACTTTCCGTGCAGGTGAAACTATTGGCCGTGCTATTATTGAGAACCGTGGCGTGCAATATTTGTATGCAAGCGGATCTGAGCATGCTTTCATGGACAACGAAACCTATGACCAATTCGAATTGTCCAGCAAGCAGCTTGAATGGGAATTGAACTTCCTTAAAGAGAACATGACTGTAAACATCATCAGTTACCAAGGTGAAATCCTTGGGATCAACCTGCCTACCAGCGTAGAGCTGAAGGTTGTTGAAACTGAGCCAGGTGTGAAGGGAAATACAGCTCAAGGTGCTACTAAATCGGCCAAGCTTGAAACAGGTCATTCTGTACAAGTTCCTTTGTTCATCAATGAAGGAGATGTGCTGCTTATTGATACTCGCGAAGGTAAATATATCTCCCGCGCGTAGGAAGCATCATACTTGCTGAACTTATAACCAATCAGCCTCCCCCGTTATTACGGTGGGGGGTTTTTGGTATATAAACGAGGATGCATGAGGAACAGTATAGGTGTGGGATATTATACTTACGAATTAAAGGATTAGAAGGAGGCGCATATGAGAAAATTAATTATATCTCAGTTCATATCCCTTGATGGTGTTATGGAAAATCCACAATGGACCTTCTCATTCGGAAGTGAAGAACAGGAGCATTTCAAATTTGCTGAACTGAAAGCTGCTGACGCTCTAATGTTAGGACGGACAACCTACGAAGGTTTTGCAGAGGCTTGGCCAAATATGGTTGAGCAGACGGGTGAGTACGGTGAAATGATGAATGGATACGCTAAGTACGTAGTCTCCACAACTCTCGAAGAAACAACATGGAGCAATTCAAGCTTGATCAAGGGCGATCTTGTTCAGGAGGTGTCCAAGCTGAAGGAGCAGCCGGGGAGAGATATTCTCGTTTTTGGCAGTCGTACGCTTGCGCAGAGCCTCATGCAGCTTGGCCTTGTCGATGAATATCAGCTTCTGGTCTTCCCGATTCTGCTGGGTAGTGGTCAGCGCCTGTTCGATAACGTTGGTGAAGAGAAGACGTTGGAGCTAGTGGACTCCAAAAGATTCAGCTCTGGAGTGATGGCCCTGACTTATCGACCTGCTTCTCAATAAAAAACTGGAAGACGGGTGAAATGAGGTCAGCTAGTGTCTTGAAGCTGACCTTATCTTTTTGTTAGCTTCTGGAAAATCAATAATTTTTTAATGAAATCATTAACGCATTACGCTATTTTCGTATTATACTGGTTTAAAGCGGGAAACCGATTAGAAGCAACTACATAGACCGATATGGGGAGTGAGTGGGACTTTGTCACTTTATGTTATGAAATTCGGAGGCAGCTCCGTCGGCGACACAGAACGCATGCAACGTGTTGCCAAGCGCATCGCAGACAAGCAGGATGAGGGACATCGCTGCGTTGTAGTTGTATCTGCTATGGGGGATACAACAGATGATTTGATCGATACGGCGAAGCAATTAAACGGGCAGCCGCCTGCACGTGAAATGGATATGCTGATGACAACAGGAGAGCAGATTTCCGTTGCTCTTTTGTCCATAGCTCTTCATGGGATCGGGCGGAATGCAGTATCTTATACAGGATGGCAGGCCGGGTTCCGTACAGACGAAACTCACGGTAGAGCTCGTATCAATGATATTGATCCACACCGTGTAGTAGCGTCTTTGGAACGCGAACAGATCGTTATCGTTGCCGGTTTCCAAGGGATGACTTTGGATGGTGAGATCACTACCCTGGGCCGCGGAGGATCGGACACGACAGCTGTAGCCCTTGCTGCTGCTATTCAAGCAGATGTATGTGAGATTTATACCGACGTTGATGGTATTTATTCTACAGATCCACGCATTGTGAAAACAGCCCGCAAGCTGAACGAAATCTCTTACGATGAGATGCTAGAGCTTGCCAATCTGGGAGCGGCCGTACTACATCCGCGTGCAGTGGAGTATGCTAAGCGTCATCAAGTTAAGCTGGTCGTTAGATCGAGCTTTAATCATAATGAAGGTACTGTTGTGAAGGAGGAAGCAAGCATGGAGCAAGGTGTCGTAGTTAGTGGGATTGCTTATGATAAGAATGTAGCGCGTGTCAGTATTCTAGGAGTACCTGATGTACCGGGTGTACTCGCTCAAGTCTTCGGCAAGCTGGCTGAAGAAGGCGTAAACGTAGATATCATTGTACAAAGTGGTGTGCAGAATGAGCAGGCTGACTTCTCATTTACAGTTTCACTTGATGAACTGGATCGTGCGAAGGAAGTAATTAAAGAAATCCATAAAACTTTACCTTACCGTGAAGTAACGTCCGAGGATAACCTCGTGAAGGTTTCTATTGTTGGCGCGGGTATGGTTAGCCATCCTGGTGTTGCAGCTCAAATGTTTGATGTACTCTCCCAAGAGGGCGTAAGCATTAAGATGGTCAGCACGTCAGAGATTAAGGTTTCTTGTGTAATCGAATCCGGCAATTTGCCATCGATCATTCAGGCGCTTCACACCGCTTATAATCTGGATACAACTGAGCAGGCCTTTGTTGGTGGTCCTAAGGATCGTCGTTAAGAGCCGTTCAATAAATAAAAATGGGAGACCCTACAGCTATTTAGCTACGGGGTCTCCTTTTTGGGCATCAGCTATAAATGAAAAGGAACGCTGCAGGTTTGAATGCAGCGTTCCTTTTTACATCTATATGGGTATTTATCCTAAACGTCTAAATCGGCCTAGAATTTCAACAGTCTCAAGTACATTGACGAAAGAGCTTGGATCCGTCTCAAGGATAGTCTTACGCAGCTCTGACAGCTCATAGCGGGTCGTTACGGTCATCAGCATTGTATTGCCCTCGTGACTGTAACCGCCCTCTGCGTTGACTACTGTGATGCCATGAGGCAGCTCTCTAAGACGATTCAGCATTTTATCCCGTTCCTTGGTAACAATGAAGCAGGTTAGCTTGACATGACGAATATGAATCATATCAACCACTCTGCTTTTCACAAAAATACAGAGCATAGCGTATAAGGCTGAGTCCCAGCTTTTAAAGAAGCCTAAACTCAGAATAACGATCCCATCCATTACGAAGAGTACATTCCCAATAGGAATATCCCGCTTACGTGTAATAATCGAGCCTAATATATCAAATCCTCCAGATGAGCCCCCGGCACGGAGAGAAAATCCAACCCCGCCAGCAATAATTACGCCGCCAAAAATACTAGCCAAAATCGGGTCTTTGGTCACTTTCACCGCAGGAATAATTGTCATGAACCAGGTGGTAGCTAAAACGGAAAGCATGCTTAGTAAGATGTACTTTTTCCCCACTGCAATAAATCCCCAGATCAGAACAGGAAGGTTTATCGCAAAATAAATGATTGAGATGTACTTCGGATTAGTTACATACCCGATGACTGAAGCCACCCCCGCTACCCCGCCGCTTAGCAGTTGATGAGGAATTAGAAATAATCTCATCCCTGCGGCGACTAAAAAAGCTGAAAAAATAATGATTGCCGCTTCTCTTACTGGTCTGACTACGGACCGCATGCTGAGCGGTAGCCCGTAATTTCGAACGTGCATGACACAAATCCCCTCTTTTTCTTATGTCTTTTTAGTTTGCTTTTTTTGAAAATATAAACTCACTATATTTCCAATTAAAAAGGATACCACAGATGAAGGCGTTCGTAAAAATTATTTTATCGTACTGATTATATTTATTTATGAACCCACTCACTATGAATTCTTTCACAGTCTGATCTGTAAATCTGTCATTTCTCATTGTCTAAAGTGAAAAAGCCACGCATATCCATGAATAATAGAAAGCTAAACAAGCCTCAGATGTCTTTTGGTATGAATGAATTAGTAAAAGGAGTGGAGTAGATTGGACAAGTATGTAAGCTGGATGGCGACTCTGCGGTTGTTCTCGGGCAGTGCAGAGATTATAGCTGCGCTGATAATGCTCAGATTAAATCAGGTCGATAAGGCGCTGGCTGTCAATTCTGGACTGGCTTTGGTAGGCCCGACCATATTGATATTGACGACAGCTATTGGCCTGACTGGGATGGCGCAGCAGCTGTCATGGAGCAAATTAGGCTGGGTGGGCTGCGGTGTAGCCTTTCTCTTAATCGGGATTTTGAAAAAATGATAGATGATAGGCATATTAGGCGCGTACAAGCATAAATATGGAATAAAGCAATTAAGTAGAGGACAGCTTGGGGGTACTTTGTATGGCAGATGACTGGCTGCAATTGTTTCCTGAAAAAGTAAGAGCACTGTTAAAGTGCCTTCCCCTTCCGCTGCTAGGAATGGTGGAGGAGATTCGTGTCCGTGAAGGTCGTCCGCTGGAAATTAACTACTCTGGTAAATATCACTTTCTAAGAGTGAATGGCAGTTTGACGCAGAGGCCTGAAGAAGCTTACAAGCCTGATCGGGAAGACACTCATCGACTGCTAGATCTGATCAGCAACCATTCGCTATATACGATGGAAGAAGAGCTGAGAAAAGGATTTATTACGATTCCCGGCGGTCATCGGATAGGACTTGCTGGTCGGACAGTACTGAGTGGTGGAGGTGTAGAACATCTTCGTGATATCACTGGCTTTAATGTCCGTATTGCTCGTGAAGTACCTGGAATCGCAGATGGAGTGCTGCCTTATTTACTGGACAAGGGGCGGCAGCGAATGATGCACACCTTGATTCTCTCCCCTCCACAACATGGCAAGACTACCCTACTCCGCGATCTCGCAAGACAAATCTCCTTAGGGGAATTGGGCAAGCGCGAAGGGAATAGACCGGGGCTGAAGGTGGGAATTGTTGACGAACGGTCTGAAATTGCTGGCAGCCGGCGTGGTGTTCCCGCCTTTGACGTGGGTCCGCGGACAGACGTTCTTGATGGGTGTCCCAAGGCAGAAGGCATGATGATGATGATCCGGTCGCTATCTCCAGATGTATTAATCGCGGATGAGATTGGCCGTCCTGAAGATGCCGAAGCGGTTACCGAGGCACTGCATGCCGGAATATCTGTCATTGCTTCCGCTCACGGAAAAGATGTAACAGAGTTGGCTCGTAGGCCGGGTCTTGGAGGACTGCTGGAACAAAAGATGTTCGAGAGATATGTCATACTCCATCGTTCAGAAGCAGGCCTCACGTTTCGTATTCTGGATGGCCAGAAAAGAGGAATGCTGCTTATCTCTCCCGGGGATCGACTAGGTGGTGATTTGCATGCTTAAGCTGTTCGGTGCTGTGCTCATTGTGGTGGCTGGTACACTTGCAGGTCTCCAGTTTGCTCGTCAATATGCAGACAGGCCCAGACATATCAGAGGTTTAATAGCAGCACTACAGCGGTTGGAAACAGAGATCATGTACGGCTTCACCCCACTGCCGGAAGCCATGCGGCGGATTGGGAATCAGTCTAAGGACCCGCTGAAATCGTTGTTTGTCAAAACAGCGGAGGAGATGAGCCCTCCCTATGACAGAAGCGCCCAGGATGCCATCCAGCGGGCGATGGAAGCATATTGGAAGTCTACCGCTATGAAGGGGACAGAAAAAGAGATTCTTCGCCAGCTCAGCTGTACTCTCGGCACAAGCGATAGGTCGAATCAGAGCACTCATATCGCGTTAGCATTGCAGCAATTGAAGCAGGAGGAGTCGGTGGCCAGAGAGGATCAAGGCAAATATGAAAAGTTAAGTAAAAGCCTGGGTCTGCTGCTTGGAGTACTGATCGTCATTTTGATCTTTTAGCGAGGTGCCAGGAATGAATATTGAAGTCAATGCGATTTTTCAAATTGCCGGCATTGGCATAATTATCGCCATGATACACACGGTGCTCAAACAGATGGGAAAAGAGGATTTCGCACATTGGGTCACCGTGATCGGGTTCGTAGTCGTGCTGTTCATGGTGATTCGTATGCTGGACGGGTTGCTGCAGGAAATAAAAACGATCTTTCTTTTTCAATAGGCGTGCTATGGAGATTATTCAAGTTGTTGGGATTGGGCTGATATCGACCATATTGATTCTCGTACTGAAGGAACAAAAACCGATGTTCGCCTTTCTTCTTGCTACTACAACAGGAATTCTAATTTTTATGTTTCTGATCGGCAAGATCGGAATGATCCTCTCTACACTGGAGCGGGTGGCTGAGTCATCGGGGATGGAAATGATTTATTTGAAGACTGTTTTCAAAATCATCGGCATTTCCTATATCGCGGAGTTCGGTGCACAAATTGTACGAGATGCTGGTCAGGAATCCATTGCTTCCAAAATAGAACTCGCCGGCAAAGTGCTAATTATGGTACTAGCCGTACCCATCATCAGCATCATTATCGAAACCGTCATGAAACTACTGCCTGCTTAAAGCAATCGTAAAGAGAGCTGAGCAACGAATCGGGAGGAGAAATTATGCAAGAGCGCAGTGTTTTCCGTCCTCCAAAACTAAAAATAATACTGCTGCTGCTTCCATTCTTTTTCATTCTATGGTTTGCAGGTACAGCTCAGAGTGTGCAAGCTTCCTCAACACCAGAATCCGGCAGTTCTTCCCCGGTAGACCAGTGGGTCAAGAGCCAGGTGAATAATTTGCCAAAAGATAAAGTGGAGTCGTATTGGGATCAGCTGATGAAGGATTATGGTGGTTTTTTCCCGGACGGGGCCACACCTACGCTAATGGACATGCTGCTTCCAGGAGATAAGGGGCTCAGCTTGAAGGGTGTGTTATCTGGGCTTCTAGGCTTTATGTGGCATGAGGTGCTGTACAACGGAAAGCTGCTCGTGACGATTGTGATGATCAGTGTGCTCAGCATGATTCTGGAGACGCTGCAAACCGCTTTTGAGCGAAAAACGGTCAGTAAGGTCGCTTATACGCTCTGTTATATGGTGGTGCTGGTAATTGCTGTGAACAGCTTCAATATCGCTATTGGTTATGCAAAGGACGCTATCGACCGGATGATCGATTTCATGATGGCGATGATTCCACTGCTGTTCGCGCTGCTGGCTTCGATGGGGAATATCGTTACGGTCTCCGTCACCCATCCGTTAATTGTTTTTATGATTCATACGGTTGGCACCATGATCCACACCCTTGTTTTTCCGCTTCTGTTCTTCTCGGCTGTGCTGCATCTGGTCAGCGCATTGTCGGAGAAATATAAACTAACCCAGCTGGCTAACCTGCTGCGAAACATCGGTGCTGGACTGTTAGGTGTACTGCTAACTGTGTTTCTAGGTGTAATTTCCGTTCGAGGGATAACAAGCTCAGTAACGGATGGGGTCACCATTCGGGCCGCTAAATATATTACAGGGAATTTTGTTCCGGTCATCGGCAAAATGTTCGCGGATGCCACAGACACAGTAATCTCAGCTTCACTGCTGGTGAAGAATGCGATCGGCTTATCGGGTGTCATTATCATATTGTTCCTGTGTGCTTTTCCGGCAATCAAAATCCTGGTGCTTGCCCTTATCTACAACATAGCCGCCGCTGTGATGCAGCCGCTGGGAGAGACACCGATTGTGGTCTGTCTCCAGACGATTGGAAAAAGCATGGTGTACGTATTCGCTGCTTTGGCTGCTGTTTCCTTAATGTTTTTTATGGCGGTTACGATCATGCTGACTGCGGGCAACTTGACCGTAATGATGAGGTGAAGCAACAAAACCTTTAGGAGGGAAACCATGAGCTGGTTGGGCGATTGGCTGCGGGAGATCATCCTGGTTGTGCTGTTGGCGTCATTTGTTGAATTGCTGCTCCCAAGCAAATCCATGGAGCGTTATGCAAGATTGGTGCTAAGTCTCCTAATCCTGCTCACGATGCTCAGCCCTATCGTCTCTCTCCTGAAAGGTGATGCAATCTCCGAACTGAGTGTCGCTATGGGACAGCAAGAGAAAGAAGGCGGTTTGTTCACTGGCGGAGGGAAGGGAGACCCATCCTTGGAACAGATTCTGGCAGATGGGCAAAAGCTTGCACAAGGCCGTCAGGAACAGAGTCTGCAGCTCGCTGCCGAAGAGGTGGCGGGTCAGATGAAAGAGCAGATTATCAGCGAAACCGGCAAACGCGGGGTTAATGTCACCGTAACGCTGGGCATGGAGAAGTCTGGCGGCACCGGTAACGAAGACGTCCCTGTCATTTCTAATGTAAGGGTCTCTATGCCTCAGACAACGGCTAACTCCCCGGATACTTCCGGAGCTTCCAGCCCAGCGACTACAGCACCCATTACAATCTCTCCTGTAGCACCTGTAGAAGTTAAAATTGGCGCTAATCCGGGAGATAACGTAGAGAGTGAAGCGACATCATCAGCTGAACCTAATAAAGCAGTGAACGGAATTGTAGCTGAAGACAGCGCGTCCTCGAGTGAAATGGAGTCCATTGTAAAGCTGCTGGAGCTGAAGTGGGATTTGGATCCCAAAGTCATTCAGGTGGATGGCAGCGTGGCTAGTAACGTCAAATCATGAGCTTGCAGTTTCTAAATAACTATAATTTTTAGGAGGGATGGGAGTGGGCAATTGGCTGAAAAAGCTTGAGCAGTGGGCTGGGGGTGGGGCCGGCAGTCCAAAGAGAAGCCATACCTTTCGCTGGCTGATCATTCTGGGTCTGCTGGGCGCAGCGATCATGCTATTCAATTCCTTCGTCAATGTGAAGAGGATTGATAACGAGAATACAGGGCGTGAGCCGCCGCTGAATCAGTCCTCTCAAACGGCGCTGGTGCAGAGTGATCCAACCACAACAACCAATTCGTTCGACAGCATCGAACTAGCGATGGAGAACCGGATGAAGGAGATTTTGGAGAAAATCGTTGGCGTCGGTACGGTCGATATCATGGTTACAGTGGAGTCTACAGAAGAAATTGTCGTGGTTCGTAATATGAATGACTCCCAGCAGCTTAGTGAAGAGACGGATGCCAGTGGGGGGAAACGTCATACGACACAATATACGAGGGATGGCGAAATCGTAACCTACTCGCAATCAGGGGACGAAACACCCATTGTGACGAAGCGGATTAAACCTCAGGTACGCGGCGTACTGGTAGTTGCCAAAGGGGCAGAGAACAAGGTTGTTCGTGGACTCGTCGAGCAGGCTATAGAAAAAGGCTTGAACGTCCCGATCCAGCGCATTTCAGTAGTACCACGCAAACAAGAGTAGCAGGAGAAAGTCAATAAGTGAGTGCTTCCGAAGCAGCCACTAGATTAAATTTTAGGAGGAATATGGAATGAACGGCAAAAGACAAACGATATGGTTGGTTTCTATGCTCAGCTTGATGGTGGTCCTCTCTGCATACTATTTATTCACTGAAGACTCAGGTGCTTCGATTCCAAAAGACACGGCTGGCACAATGCAGGTTGATTCCCTGAAAGACACAGCAGGTGCAGCGTTGCCCACGGTTGGTGACAAAGGTGTTGTTGTGAACGAAGTTGTTAGTCAAGGCGATGTTGTTGCTGATGAAGGCGTTGTAGATAGCACTACTGGCGCCGCTACTACGGACGACAGCGCTACTGCCGCCAAAACGGATGACAGTGCTGCTACCGCTAAAACGGATGATAGCACTACTACTGCTAAAACGGACGACAGTACAACTACAGCTGCTAAGGACGATAGCAGTAAAGCTGCCGCAAATAGCAGTGACTCAGAGAAGGCAACAACCGACACTGCTGCTAAAGATGCCGCGAAAACAGATACATCTGCTAAAGATACAGCCGCAAATACAACCACCAAGACTCCAGCCAAAAATGACAAAGAAATTCTCGATGAAGTAGCTTCTCAAAGTGTATCGGCGAGCAGCATGTTCACTAACTACCTTTATGAACGTGAGCAAAAGAATCTTAAGAACCAACAAGACTTGCTTGCTTTGATTAATGACATGGATAAAACACCTGCTGATAACGCAGTCGCTCAAGAACAACTTCTTAATCTTGAAGAAAAAGAATCCAAAATTACCGGTATCGAAGAACAGCTTCAACAAAAATATGGAGAAGCGATTGTAAAGGAAGAAGCTGGAGACAGCTACAAAGTGGTTGTTCTCAGCGACAAACTGGATGTAAAGCAAGCGGTTAGTATCGTGGATCTCGTAATGAAGGAACTCAGTGTATCTCAAGATAAAATTAGTGTACAATACGTTTCTGAGCAATAATAAGCTGTAAAATTAAAAGAAAAATGACGAAAGAGCTCGGGTTGCCCCGGGCTCTTTCCATTTTTACCGATTGTGATATAATACATAAAGTTATCTTGTCCGCTTAAGAAGTGGCTTCGAGAGAAAGCTGAAGGAGTGAACTGATATATGTTCAAGTTGAGCGAAATTAAGGAATTGATTAAATTGCTGGACCAGACCTCCTCTGTACATGAGTTGGAGATCGAAAGCGAAGGAATGAAGCTTGCAATTCGCAAACCGGATCGCCCTGAAGCTGATGGAACAGCAGTACAGGCGACTCCTTATGCTGCCTATCCCTTTACGCCTGCCCCGCAGCCGCAGAGCGTACCGCAAGTATCCTATCCGGTAGTTGGTGAAGTTCCTCCAGCGCAGCAGCCACAAGCAGCTGATGAAGGCAAACTACATAAAATTGTGTCTCCAATGGTGGGGACCTTTTATAGTGCCGCTTCTCCGGAAACGCCTTCGTTTGTTAATGTTGGAGACCGTGTAAGTGAAAAATCAACGGTTTGCATTATCGAGGCGATGAAACTGATGAATGAGCTGGAAGCGGAGATCAAAGGTGAAATCGTGTCTGTACTTGCTGAGAACGGTCAGCTTGTAGAATATGGTCAACCACTATTCTTGGTTAAACCGGAATAAATACCGCAGACTACTTAAGGAGCGGAAGCTTCGCAAAACTTTGGGAGGAAACGCATGAACATTCAAAAAGTGTTGATTGCCAACCGCGGCGAAATCGCGGTCCGCATTATTAGGGCCTGCCGTGAACTGGGCATTTCCACCGTCGCGGTCTATTCGGAACCCGACCGGGATTCACTGCATGTCCGGTTGGCTGATGAAGCTTACTGCATCGGTCCGATGCCGGCCAAGGACAGCTATCTGAACTTTACAAATATTATGAGTGTAGCCACCTTAACGGAATGTGATGCCATCCATCCTGGCTATGGATTTTTAGCTGAAAATGCGGATTTTGCAGAGATTTGTGAATCTTGCAATATTATCTTCATAGGACCTTCTCCAGATGCCATAAACCGTATGGGTGACAAGGCTGTGGCGAAGGAAACCATGAAACTGGCTGGAGTTCCGATTATCCCGGGCTCAGATGGTCTTGTAGGCGATGTAGAGGAAGCTGTCATGCTGGGCCGCGATATTGGTTACCCAATCATCGTTAAGGCTACTGCGGGTGGCGGGGGTAAGGGAATACGGATTGCTGAGGACGAGGAATCTTTGGTGAAGCAGATCACTGCTGCACAACAGGAAGCACAAAAGGCGTTTGGTAACGCTGGTGTATATCTGGAGAAATTCCTAACAGGCATGAAGCATGTGGAGATTCAGATTATTGCAGATAAACATGGCAATGTAGTGCACTTAGGCGAACGGGACTGCTCCGTGCAGCGTCGTCGCCAAAAGCTGATTGAAGAGGCACCTTGTTCAGTGCTCACACCTGAAATTCGTGAAGCAATGGGTAATGCAGCAGTTCGAGCAGCACTTGCCGTGAATTATTCGGGAGCCGGAACACTTGAATTCCTGCTTGGACCGGATGGACAGTTTTACTTCATGGAGATGAATACTCGTATTCAGGTCGAACATCCAGTAACGGAAATGGTTACAGGCGTGGATTTGATTAAGGAAATGATTTCTGTAGCAGAAGGCAATCCGCTGTCATTCACTCAGGAAGATATCGTGATTAATGGCTGGTCGATTGAATGCCGTATAAATGCTGAAGATCCAGAGCGTAATTTCATGCCTTCACCAGGAAAAATCGGCTTTTATTTGCCACCCGGAGGCCTTGGCGTTCGTGTAGATAGTGCGGCGTACCCAGGATATACGATTTCCCCTTTCTATGATTCTATGATTGCAAAACTGATTGTATGGGCTCCTACACGTCAGGAAGCGATTGCGAAGATGAAGCGCGCCTTGGCTGAATTCGCCGTGGAAGGCATTCATACTACCATCCCTTTCCATCAGAAACTGTTGGAGCATCCTGTATTTTTGGATGGTAACTTTGACATTAAGTTTCTTGAAGAGTATGAAATTTAGGACGACTTCAGTTTGTTTGTCATAAAGTTCGTCAAATGATATAGTATGTTTAATAAGAGACGTGCTTTACGCTTGAAATCATGAACAATCTTTCTTGAAAGGTGTGAAGTCTAAAATGAGTACATTGCCGACAGAATACGAACGGACGGAAATCGGTGAAATCCAGATTGCTCCTGAAGTAATCGAGGTTATTGCAGGTCTGGCGACCGTTGAGGTTAAAGGTGTAGCAGGTATGAGCGGCGGATTCGCCGGTGGTATTGTTGAACTTCTTGGACGTAAGAATCTATCCAAAGGAGTTAAAGTAGAGGTTGGACAACGTGAAGCTGCGGTGGATGTTTCTGTAATTATTGAATATGGCAATCGCCTTCCTGAAGTGGCTGCTGAAATTCAACGCAATGTTAAGCGCTCCATCGAGACTATGACTGGTCTGACTGTTGTGGAAGTGAATGTGCATATTCATGATGTGCAATTCAAGAACAACAACACTGTAGACAAGAACGAAGAAGCTGAAACGATTCTTCGTGTGAAATAGCAGTCATCGTTCTTCCATAAACCCCCGACAGCAAAGTCGAGGGTTTACTCTAATTTAAGGAGGTTATGAGACTCGTGGCAAAAATTTTGGACAGACTTTTGCTGTTTGTCTACAGCTTAAGTATCGGAATACTATCTGTTATTGCCATCCTCCTCTTAAGCGGTGCGATTCCTAGAACTTTGGAGATTGAGAATGGACCAGCAGCTTATATTACAGCAATAATAGTAGCAGTTGTCTTGTTCCTTCTGAGCATCCGATTTTTCTACATCTCTCTGCGCCGTGATCGCGCTTCATTGCCTTCGGTCGATCAGCGTACAGAGTATGGGGATATCCAGATTTCAATGGAAACTATTGAGAATCTGAGTCTTAAGGCTGCTGGTAAAGTGAAGGGAATCAGAGATCTCAAGTCACGTATTCGTGTCTCTCAGGCTGGCCTTGAAATTACAATTCGTGCAGTAGTGGACGGTGAGCATTCATTACCGCTGCTTACGACAGAAGTACAACGTCAGGTGCATGATTTCGTGCAGGAGACAACCGGCATTCCGGTTGCTGATGTGTCTGTATATATTGCTAACCTCACGCAGTCTCCAAGCTTCAAAAGTCGAGTGGAATAGAGGTGAGTTTCCCTTATGTCTTGGAAAGAAGTATGGGAAAGTCACGGGGGTAGAATCGCCGGAGTGACTTTCGGCATTGGTCTGGGTTTGATTTATTTAATTTGCGGTTTTTGGGATATGCTGTTCTTTGCACTGGTAGTGTTCATCGGATATACGCTCGGCAAAAGAAAGGATACCGCGCAAGCGCCCCTGTTTCAATGGCAGGAGTTGGTTTCGCGATTATCCGGACGCTGGCGTCCCTTTAAGTGAACCGCGATAGTCTTTTTCCCGGAGCAGGAAACCGTAAGTTTGTGTTGTCCGTTGCCCCCGGAAGAAAGGCATTGCGGTTTTTTTGCGACAAGGGATAGGTATATTTGCGAGCTTCCTCTGAAGGTATCTTCGCTTTGTGCAATAATCCTCACAGGATTAGGGAAAGAATGAATAAGTGTGAAGCGATATTTAGGTCGTAGACGTTGTTGCAGTACAAGTGAATATTTTAATGCGATATAAGATTTTAGGAGGAACACATGAAAAGACGTATAGCTAGAGAGATTATTGTCCAAAGCCTGTATCAGATGGAAATGAACGATGTGGAAAGCGCGGAAGCCGTAGAAATGCTGCTCGAGGAAGCTTCAGAAGAGAATGAAACCGAACGTGTAATCACGGACGAGATTCAGCTTAAACACTATGTGGTAGAGCATGTGAATGGGGTATGGGAGCACAAGGTAGCGATCGACGATATACTTGAACATTACCTGAAGGGCTGGCAAATGAGCCGTCTGTCACGTGTGGATCGTCAGATTCTACGTTTAGCAGCGTATGAAATGGTGTTCGCTAATGATGTGCCTGCGAAGGTTGCGGTGAATGAAGCGATCGATTTGGCCAAGCATTTTGGAACGGATGATTCCGGGAAGTTTGTTAACGGAGTACTCGGCAAAATGATCCAAGAGATAGATACTATTAAAGCTGACCATTCTTAATTTATAAACCATAGTAAAGTATATAAAAGGGGAGAGACTAACATGACAGCAGCAATCATCAGTGGTAAACAAGTATCCGAGGAAATTCGTATTAGCATTGCCCAAGAGGTTGCTGAACTGGCGAAACGCGGCGTAAAGCCCGGTTTGGCTGTTATTCTAGTAGGTGAAGACCCGGGATCTCAGGTTTATGTTCGCAATAAGGAGAAATCTTGTATCAGCTTAGGATTCCATTCGGAAGTGCATAAATTGGATGAATCCACTTCTCAAGAAGAACTTCTGGCACTGGTAGCAGAGCTAAACGGACGCGATGATATCGACGGAATTCTGGTTCAACTCCCATTGCCTAAGCATATCGAGGAGAAGGCTGTTATTGATGCAATCTCCGTGGAAAAGGATGTAGACGGCTTTCACCCTGTCAATGTAGGCAACCTGGTCATCGGTGCCGACAGTCTTCTTCCATGTACTCCTGCAGGAGTAATCGAACTGATTAAACGTACAGGAACAGGTATGGCAGGTAAACATGCCGTTGTAATTGGTCGTAGCAATATTGTAGGAAAGCCAGTTTCCCTCTTGTTGCAACGCGAAAATGCTACCGTAACTATGTGCCATTCCCGTACAGCTAATATGCAAGAGATTAGCCGTCAAGCGGATATTTTGGTTGTAGCGATCGGACGAGCTAATTTCATTGATGCTTCCTATGTGAAGCCGGGTGCTGTTGTCATCGATGTGGGCATGAACCGTCTGGATAACGGTAAACTCGCAGGTGACGTTGATTATGAAAGTGCAAAAGAAGTTGCCGGATACATCACGCCTGTTCCAGGCGGGGTTGGACCGATGACTATTACAATGCTGATGAGCAACACGCTGATTGCGGCTAAACGCCGTCACGGCCTGGAATAGGGGTAAGATTCATGGCGGCAGAGCGGCAGGTTTATTCGATAAAAGAACTCAACCGTTATATCCGCATGAAGCTAGACTCGGATAATTTACTTTCGGATGTGTGGATTCGCGGAGAGATTTCCAACTTTACACATCATGGCAGCGGGCATATGTACTTCACACTTAAGGACGAGAGCAGCCGTATTAAAGCGATTATGTTCGCTTCTCATAACCAGCGGCTGCCCTTTATTCCGAAAGAAGGCGCTCGGGTAATTGCCAGAGGCAATGTGACCGTTTATGAACGGGATGGGCAATACCAGTTCTATGCCACACATATGCAGCCTGATGGGATTGGCAGTTTATATCTGGCCTATGAGCAGCTGAAGAGCAAGCTTGAAAAAGAAGGCCTTTTTGCAGAAGTTCGCAAGCGTTCATTGCCGCGGTTCCCGAAGTGTATTGGTGTGATTACATCCCCAACAGGAGCAGCTGTACGAGATATTGTGATTACGCTTCAGCGGCGGTTTCCGCAGGTAGCTATTGTAATCTATCCCGTACTGGTGCAAGGCAAAGGCGCTGCGCCTTCGATAGTGAAGGCGATTGGCGCGCTGAACGCCATGGGTGAAGCCGACGTGCTTATCGTCGGCCGCGGCGGCGGTTCGCTGGAGGAGCTGTGGGCGTTCAACGAGGAGGAAGTCGCACGAGCGATATCGGCATCAAGGATTCCGGTCATCTCGGCCGTCGGCCACGAGACCGATTTCACGATTGCCGATTTCGCCGCCGACCTCCGCGCGGCTACGCCCACAGCGGCCGCTGAGCTGGCCGTGCCTCACGCCGGCGAGCTAGCTGCGCAGCTTCGCCAGCTGCAGCAGCGGCTGCGCCAAGCGCTGCAACAACGCGCCCAGCGTGGACGCGAGCGCCACTCGGTGCTGCAGCGCTCGCTGGCGCTGGCAGGCCCGCGCCGGACGCTGATTCAGCACACGCAGCGGCTGGACATGCTGCGTGAGCGGCTCCAGCGCTCAGCGGATGCACGGCTCAGCCGTTCCCGCGAGCGTAAGGCGGTGCTGCATCACAGTCTGCAGCGGTTCCATCCGCGCGACAGTGTTGCCGCAGCACGTCAGCGCACGGACAGCATGCGCCGTGAGTTAATGGGCGCTATGCAGGCTCGTTTGCAGGAGAAGCGATCTCGCTATGTGGCAGAGATTCGTCACCTGGATGCGCTGAGCCCGCTAAAAGTAATGTCGCGCGGCTACAGCTTAGTGTATGACGAGGCGGAAGAACATTTAATCAAATCGCTGACCGAAGTGCAGCTTGGCGATCTTGTGGTGATAAAGATGAATGACGGACAGCTGAACTGCCAAGTATGGGGGATGAAGGAGGATGGCAAAGACGATGACGAAGGAAGCGGAACTTGATTTTGAAGGCGCTATGGACCGACTGGAGGAAATCGTTCGTGAGCTTGAACACGGCGACGTTCCTCTGGAGAAGGCCATCGATTTATTTCAGCAGGGCATGAAGCTGTCGCAGCTTTGTGGCAGCAAGCTGGAACAAGTAGAGCGTAAGATCGAAATGATTACCCAAGAGGACGGAGAACTGCGCAAAAAGCCGTTTGGTGCACGTCTGGAAGGGGACGCCGATGAATCGCTTTGAGAATGATCTGGAGGGAAGCTCCGCAAGTGAAAGCATGCGGCAGCCGCTGGAGGATTACATCGCATCGATAAGTGATTTGCTCTCACAGGAGCTTGAGACTATTCTTCCCGCAGCATGGACGGTTCCGGAAAATTTACAGCAAGCGATGAAGTATTCGCTAATGGCAGGGGGCAAACGCCTCCGGCCGCTGCTTGTGATCGCTGCTTGTGAATCACTGGGAGGCAGCCGTGAAGCAGCCTTGCCTGTTGCTGCTGCTATTGAGATGGTACATACCTACTCGTTGATTCATGATGATCTGCCTGCCATGGATAATGATGATTATCGGCGCGGTAAGCTGACGAATCATAAAGTCTTTGGTGAAGCGTCAGCTATTCTTGCGGGTGATGCGCTTTTGACCCATGCTTTTTACAGTGTGGTACAAGCCTCCCGTAAATTTGGCATCCCTGCTGATAATGTTTTATCCATAGTGGAGGATCTGGCGGAAATGGCGGGTCCACGCGGCATGGTCGGCGGTCAGATTGCAGATATGGAAGGCGAGCAAGGACTAACAGATCTTGCACAGCTGAAGTATATTCATCTGCATAAAACCGGAGATTTAATTATCTTTTCGTTGTTAGCCGGCGGACGTATCGCAGGGGCAACAGAGAAGCAGCTTGAAGCTCTGCGTGATTTTGGCACAAGCATCGGACTCGCTTTTCAAATTCAGGATGATATTCTTGATTTGGTTGGAGATGAAGGCAAGCTTGGTAAAAAAACAGGCAGCGATATCAAACAGCAGAAGGTAACCTACCCTTATTTTATTGGGTTAGAGGAATCTCGTGCTGAGGTGAAGCAGCTTACAGAAGCAGCTCAAAATGCTGTGCTGAATGGCGGTTTTTACGACAACCAGCGCCTGCTGGAAATTGCAGATTATTTAATGGCACGTGATCACTAAGTATGAACTTTCGAAGCGGCTGTATTTCGACAGCCGTTTCGTTTGTGTTATAATGGTTTTTATATATTTTACAACATCTAGGAAAGCGGGGAACTATTCGTGCTGCTTCCACAAATAAATGATCCACAACAACTGAAATCACTGTCAGTCGAAGAATTAACTACTCTTGCAGAGGAAATTCGACGATTTCTGATTGAGAAGCTTACAGCAACCGGCGGGCACCTCGGTTCTAATCTGGGGGTGGTGGAGCTCACGCTGGCCTTACATTATTGCTACAACAGTCCTCGTGACAAAATGATCTACGACGTTGGCCACCAAGCCTATGTCCACAAAATACTGACCGGCCGTCAAGATCGCTTTGATACCCTGCGCAAATATCAGGGATTGTGCGGCTTTGTTAAGCGCTCTGAAAGCGAACATGATGTGTGGGAAGCTGGACATAGCAGCACCTCTTTGTCGGCAGCGATGGGGATGGCTATGGCTCGTGATCTTAAAGGCGAAGACAACAAGGTAATTGCCGTGATTGGTGACGGTGCGCTTACCGGCGGGATGGCTTTTGAAGCGCTTAACCACATTGGCCATGAGAAGCGTAAGCTGATGGTTATTTTGAACGATAATGAAATGTCGATTGCTCCGAATGTAGGGGCGATGCACAATTATTTAAGCAAAATTCGTTCGGACCGCCATTATTTGCGTGCTAAAGACGAGGTTGAAGGGCTGCTTAAGAAGATTCCGGCCATCGGTGGACGATTAGCGAAAACCGCTGAACAGTTAAAAAACAGTCTTAAATATATGATGGTACCCGGAGTATTGTTTGAAGAGCTTGGCTTTACGTATCTTGGGCCAGTGGATGGACATGATCTGGAGAAAATGATCGACACCTTCCATCAAGCAGATAACGTGGCGGGTCCTGTGCTTGTGCATGTGCTGACGACCAAAGGCAAGGGCTACAAACCGGCTGAGACTGATTTCTATAAATCGCATGCCATTTCCCCTTACAAAATTGAGTCGGGTCAGGCACTTAAAGCTGTAGGTCCTCCAATGTATACCGAAGTATTTGGCAGTACGCTGATTGAGCTGGGACGTGAAGATTCGCGCCTGATTGCAGTTACCCCTGCGATGCCAGGCGGTTCAGGGTTGTTTCCTTTTGCGAAGGAATTTCCGGATCGCATGATTGACGTCGGGATTGCCGAGCAGCATGCAGCAACCCTGTGTGCAGCTTTGGCTATGGAAGGGATGAAGCCGGTATACGCCGTGTATTCTACCTTCATGCAGCGTGCCTATGATCAGATCGTCCATGATATTTGCCGCCATAACGCCAATGTTATGTTCGCCATTGATCGTGCTGGATTTGTGGGTGCGGATGGTGAGACTCATCAGGGTGTGTACGATGTTGCTTTTATGCGCCATATCCCTAATATGGTTATGATGATGCCAAAAGACGAAAATGAGCTGCGTCATATGATGAAGACGGCACTTGAATATAATGACGGTCCAATTGCTTACCGCTATCCGCGTATTAACGGAACAGGCGTGGCAATGGATGCTGAACTGCATACCCTTCCTATAGGATCATGGGAACGACTGCGTACAGGAGAAGGATATGCTGTAGTGGCATGTGGTCCTATGGTTCAAGTGGCTGAAGAAGCCGCTGATTTGCTGAAGCGGGAAGGGATTCAGGTGGGCGTTGTGAATGCGCGTTTCCTGAAGCCGCTTGATAACTCCATGCTTCTTGATTTGGCTCATGCTGGGACCAATATGGTTGTTATTGAAGAGGCTTGCCAAGCGGGAAGTCTCGGCAGTGCGGTATTGGAGTTCTACGCGGAGCATGAAATTTATGACGCGCGTGTACATCTGATGGGTGTGCCCGACATCTTCGTGGAGCATGGCTCCATTAAAGAACAACGTCAGCAAACAGGCCTTACCGTAGAAGCGTTATGTGCACGTATCAAGTCCATGATGGCTTTAAGTGCTTATAATTACAAAACAACTTCGTCTTCCTAAGTGGAAGCCGGAAATTAGTAACCCTTGAACGATCGGGAGATGACCATGGAACACCGTAAAGAACGGATTGATGTACTGCTTGTGGAGCAAGGTTTTTATGAAAGCCGGGAGAAAGCTAAAGCTGCTATTATGGCAGGGTTGGTGCTCGCGGATGAGGAACGTATTGAAAAAGCTGGCATGAAGGTCTCGCGGGAGTCTACCCTTAAGGTTAAAGGCTCTGTGCATCCGTATGTCAGTCGTGGGGGCCTAAAGCTGGAGAAGGCTCTTCGCCAATTTAATATTGATCTTACGGGACGGAACATGCTGGACATTGGTGCTTCCACTGGCGGCTTCACAGATTGTGCGCTTCAGAATGGCGTTAGCCATGTGTACGCTATTGATGTTGGCTATAACCAGCTGGATTGGTCACTGCGTAATGATGAGCGAGTGAGCGTCATGGAGCGTACGAACTTCCGGTATATGACACCTTCAGATTTGCAGGGTCCTGTTCCGGACTTTGCCAGTATTGATGTATCTTTTATATCCTTAAAAATAATTCTCCCACCCCTCAAAGCCTTGCTGCAACGTCCAGCAGATATCGCTGCACTCATCAAGCCGCAATTTGAGGCTGGGCGTGAGAAGGTTGGAAAATCAGGTGTGATTCGTGATTCCGCGGTCCATAAAGAGGTATTGATTAATGTACTGACTATGGCTGCAGAGTTAGGATTCGGTCTACATGGATTAACCTTTTCACCAATTACAGGCGGAGAAGGCAATATTGAGTTTCTTGCTCACTGGAGACTGACGCCAGAAGTGGTGGAAGGCGAAGAAGTATCCGTACAGCCGGCAGCTGCTGTTGCAGCAGTCATTCCAGTGGAGGACTTCGCTTCCCTTGCTGATGAAGTGATTAAGCAGGCTACGAGTACTTTTAATGTGAGTTCTACTCATGGAAACTCCCCGCGCCGCTAGAGCTTTATGAACACCCCGTCAACCTCAAATGGTCAGCGGGGTGTTTTGCAGATTTGCTCAAATGGATTGAATTTATTAAAATAAAGACCCGGTATAAAATCCGGGTCTTTATATTTTGAATTTTTGGATTTACTGTGCTCGTTGTAATTGTAAAATGCTGAATTAGCGAATAATATCAATTATGCGGAAAGCTCGTAAAAAGACAGCTTAGAAGCAGGATTTACCAGGGCCTCACGCGAATAAATCACCGAGGTGATTGATAGTGGCGGGTAGCTCTGACAAGGTCGTTATGGCGTTTATTGGGGTAGCATTATCGATTTTTATAATATATCGGATATATGTATGGCTGCAGAGTTCTCCGCGTTCTTTTATGAAGGATCAAATTCCGTTCAATAAAGTGATTATTCCACATCCCTCTATTGATATACTTGAGGATGAAGGATATGAGGTCGTTGGAGGGAAATTAAAAATCCCCTTGTCTTTCAACGTAAATGGGGCGCAGATGTATAGCCGGTTATTTATAGATTATGTGGCGACAAAAGAGGAAGGATCGTTATATTTGGTTATCCTTTCGAGACCACGCAAGCCTTTGGATTTCACTGGCAGCGGCTTACGTGATACCTTGCTTCCCTACCTGCTGATCTATCCGGAATGCAGCGGCGTTCTATATGTTAATGTAGCAACAGCATCGATCCATGTAATTAAGCTTGGCAAAGACGACGGAGAATCAAACTGAGTCCATATTTTTTATATACCAGGAGGCAACAATGAAGGGACAACGACATATTAAGATTCGTGAAATTATTACACAAAAGGATATCGAGACACAGGACGAGCTTGTGGAAGCCTTGCGTGAATCAGGTTTTCAAGTTACTCAAGCCACAGTATCTCGAGATATAAAAGAGCTGTTGCTCATCAAGGTACCCATGGATGATGGAAGATATAAATATTCACTTCCAACGGATCAACGGTACAATCCCATTCAGAAGCTTAAGCGCGTTCTTGTGGATAATTTTGTGCAGATCGATTCCTCGGCTAATCTTGTGGTGATGAAATGTTTACCAGGTACGGCTAACTCTGTCGCTGCTTTGATTGATAATATTGACTGGCCGCAAATTATGGGAACCCTTTCTGGTGATGATACAATCCTTATTATTTGCCGTTTACCTGAGGACAGTAAGACTGTAATTTCACAAATCATGGGTTATATTTCTTAATTATAATTAATCAGATGCCTGTCATCTTCTCGGAGGTGCTCTATTAGTGTTAGAAACCTTGTCTATACGCAATCTTGCCGTCGTTGAGGCGGTTGATGTGCATTTTTATCCTGGCTTCCACGTGCTTACGGGGGAGACCGGGGCAGGTAAATCCATTATTATTGATGCGCTTGGATTGATTGTTGGAGGCCGCGGTTCAGCGGATTCCATTCGTTATGGTTGTGAAAAAGCGGAGATGGAGGCGCTCTTCAGTCTTCCCAGCGGTCATCCCGTTTGGGAGACTTTGGAGCGTCTTGGCATTGAGGCCCAGCGCGAGGAGCATCTTATTATACGACGCGAGCTTACCTCTCAAGGTAAAAGTACATCACGTGTAAATGGACAGATGGTCAATCTTACCATGCTTCGCGAGATCGGCGAGCAGCTGGTTAATATACACGGCCAGCATGAGCACCAGAACTTGCTGAAGGCGGAACGGCATCTGGGACTGCTGGATACATACGGAGAACCGATTATTGGTCCGCTAAAGGCAGTTTTTCAGGAAAGGTATTCTGCCTTCGCGAAGGTGGAGAAAGAGCTGCGAGAGCTGCAGGAATCCAGCCAGAAGGCATACCAAATGCTCGACTTATATCGTTTTCAGCTTGAAGAAATTTCATCCGCCGGATTAAAACCGGGAGAAGATGAATTACTTACCGAAGAACGGGTCAAACTATCCCACAGTGAGAAAATGATGGATTCCGTATCGGGTGCATATGAGCTGCTTTACGACAGACAAGGCTTGGAATCGATCGGTAATGTCATTTCCAGACTTGAGGATGCAGTTCGTTACGATGAGAAGGGTCTGCGAACAGTGCTCGAACAGCTGCAGTCCTCATATTACCAGCTAGAGGATGCTGCTTTTCAGCTTCGTGATTACCGGGAAAATATCGAGTTCAATCCGATGCGACTTGAAGAAATCGAGAATCGTCTGGATTTGATCACTGGACTCCGACGTAAATATGGAGAGAGTGTAGAACAGATTTTGGCTTATTATGAACAAATTCACCGGGAAACTGATTTGCTTGAGAATAAAGATGAATATCTGGAGAAACTGACGGCGAAGCGCGATTCGCTGCTGTCTGTATTAATGGAAGCAGCTACGGAATTAAGTGAAGCACGCAAGCTTTGTGCTGCTGATCTGGCCACCCAAGTGGAGGGTGAGCTTAAAGACCTTCAAATGGAAAGAACCTCGTTGCAGGTCAAATTAGACACGCTGGAGGACCCCCGTGGAGTGGAATACAATGGTCGGCGTATTCGCCTCACAAGACAAGGGATAGACAGCGCAGAATTTATGATATCCCCTAACCCGGGCGAACCCCTGAGACCTCTTGGCAAAATCGCCTCTGGTGGTGAGCTGTCGCGTATTATGCTGGCAATGAAAAGTATTTTTGCACGCCATGATGCAATTCCAGTTCTGATTTTTGACGAAGTGGATACCGGTGTCAGCGGCAGAGCCGCTCAGTCCATCGCAGATAAGCTGTTTAAGCTATCCTCTACCTGTCAGGTGTTCTCCATTACTCACTTGCCGCAGGTGGCTTGTATGGCTGACCATCAGTACTTAATCCGCAAAAAGGTTGAGGATGGAAGAACCATGACTGAAGTGGAATCCCTAACGAACGATGGACGTGTAATGGAGCTGGCCCGGATGCTGGGTGGCGTAGAAATTACCGAAAAAACATTGCATCACTCGCAGGAAATGCTTAATCTGGCCGAGGCAAGTAAGGCTGCAACAAGCTAAGCGGAGCAATGATTGACAGTAATAAAAGCCTGGGGGCAAGGTTATCTTATAGGTACGCAATTGGCGACCACCTTTTTCGTCAAGCGAAAGAAGCAAAAGGGAGCGTGACAGCCATTGAAGCCTAACCTCAGGAAGTTAATGCCAGGCCTTTTATTTGCCTTCTTTCTTAGTTTATCGGGCATAACGGGAACAAATCTAAGTTCTGCTGCACCACTGCATGGTGAACCAGCCAAGGTGACTGCACAAGGAATTCATTCCGAGCTTAAGGTGATCCCGGGAGGTCAAACGATCGGTGTGAAAGTGAAATCAGCAGGTGTTTTGGTTGTTGGTCATCATCTGATTGAAGTATCCGAGAAATCTAAGCTTTCCCCAGGAGAGGTCAGCGGTTTAGTGCCGGGTGATCTGATGATCTCCATGAATGGTGAGAAATTGGATGAGTTGTCCAAGGTGGCCAAGCTGGTGGATCGCGCTGGTAAAGCGAATAACCCCTTGACCATTGTCTTCAAACGCGGAGGTAAAGAGCATACAGCTAAGCTAAAGCCCGCGTATGACATTCATGACAAAGTGTGGCGGTTAGGCCTGTACATTCGGGATTCAGCAGCGGGTGTCGGCACATTAACTTTTTATGCTCCCGAGCAAGGTGTATATGGAGCTTTGGGACATGTGATTACAGACATGAATACCGGTACCCCAATTGTTGTAGGCAGTGGTCATATTGTTCAGTCCAGTGTAACCTCCATATCCAAAAGCCAGGATGGCGATCCGGGCGAGAAGCGAGCGCATTTTTTGAAAGAAAGCCAAGTGCTTGGAAATGTGGAGAGCAATACTGACTTTGGCATCTTCGGTAAAATGAGCTCCAATCCCGAGCACAGTCTTTACAAAGAACCGATTCCCGTGGCGATGAGTGATCAAGTCAAGGAAGGTCCTGCTGAGATCCTAACTGTAGTTGACGGACAGCAGGTGGAGCGGTTTAAGGTTGAGATCATTCATGTAGCACATCAGCAAACGCCAGCCACTAAAGGAATGGTGCTGCGAATCACCGATCCACGTCTTATCGATAAGACAGGCGGTATCGTTCAAGGCATGAGCGGAAGTCCTATCGTACAGGATGGCCGTCTCATCGGGGCCGTAACTCATGTATTTGTAAATGATCCTAAGTCCGGTTATGGGTGCTTCATCGAATGGATGCTTCAAGATTCAGGTGTGACCAAACAGGAGAATAGGTATTCATTAAATCTTAAGGCGGTTTAGCCTTAAGATTTTTTGTCGAACGATTACGAAGAACCTCGAACATTGAGATAAAATATTTAATTATAATCCAACGCAGAAAAAAAATAAAGAAAAATAATTTTCGACAGAAGGGAATTCGATCTCCATGTCGAAAACGTAAGAGACAAGAAAAAAATGTTATTTTCGAATAGCAGATATAATTAAGGAGGAAGCAGCCAGTGCAGAATATTGAAGTGTTGTTGGCCGATGATAACAGGGAATTTACGAATTTGCTTTCCGAGTACATTTCTGAGCAAGAAGATATGACCGTAACGGGTATCGCCTACAATGGTGAAGAAGTGCTTCAAATGCTTAGCGAAGCGCGTAAAATTCCCGATGTTCTTATTCTTGATATCATCATGCCGCATTTAGACGGCCTAGGTGTATTGGAACGTCTACGTGATATGGATCTGAATCCTCAACCGAAGATCATCATGCTGACTGCTTTTGGTCAGGAGAACATCACTCAAAGAGCTGTACAGCTTGGTGCATCCTATTATATTTTGAAACCGTTCGATATGGAGGTCCTGGCAAATCGTGTACGTCAGCTTGTCGGCTCTCAAGGCAGCATGAGCTCTTCCTCCAACATGTACAATTATTCGTCGACGTCCAGATCGAATGTAGTGCCGCTCTCTAAGGGCAAGAACCTCGACGCTAACATTACCTCGATCATCCATGAAATCGGTGTCCCAGCGCATATCAAGGGCTATCAGTACCTGCGTGAAGCGATCACCATGGTATATAACAATATCGAGATCCTTGGTGCGATTACGAAGACGCTCTACCCAGCAATCGCTGAGAAGTTCAAAACCACGCCTTCACGTGTAGAACGGGCGATTCGCCATGCGATTGAAGTGGCTTGGACACGTGGGAACATCGACTCCATCAGCCATTTATTCGGTTACACCATTAATATCTCCAAATCTAAGCCTACTAACTCGGAATTTATTGCCATGGTAGCAGACAAGCTGCGGATTGAGCATAAGGTTAGTTGAAAGGGTTAGGGGTAGTGTGTGGTAAGGGATTGTGGGTTGCTGGTAGGTGTTTACAGTCAGTATATAAAAGCCGATAAACTTGTTTTGAAGCCGATAAACTTTTTCCATCTCACCCGATAAACCTTTTTGGTTTATTGGGTTTTGTTTTTATTTAAAGATTAGCCATCTTATAAATGGTGAAACTCAAGCAGGGGCTTAGAACAATCGGGCGAGCTGGTTAAATAAACCAATCTTCTATCAGATATAGAGAACTACATTTATGAGTTAAGTCGGAGGAATCTTCATGAATTATTACGAATCAGGTGTTGAAAGAATTAGGAATATTGATGCGAATTTATACATTGGAATTTCAAAAAAAAGATACGAAGAAGTAAGATCTAAGGGTGAATATGAAGCAGATGCTAATTTGATTGCAGAGTATTACCGTAGAGTCGGCGTGTTTTTGCGGTTTATCTCAAAGGAAGCAGCAAGTATATACATAGGAATGGATATGTTATTAGGTTTTAAGATGGAGGAAAATGAGTGGGACAGTTTCTTAGAAACGTGTCCGAATTTTAATAAAATTGATATTATGCTTATGAAATTAATAAGTATACATTATTTACGATGGTGTTCTTTGCTTGATGTGCGCGACAATATCGCAGTACAGTTTCCAGATATATATGAACCGATGATCAAATTATTTGAGAGAGGTGGGGGACGGATTAATACCCATCACCACGAACTGGTTGGTGGATTTGGAGCTTTTTCACGCTCTATCCATGCAAATAGAGGAGATATGACCCCTTTTGATATAAGCGATGTTGCTCTAGAAAATATCATTAAGGAAATAGAACTAGCAGAAGGTTACTTAGTGGACTATAAGAACGGAAATTTATCAGAAAATAATTGTATCCGCTGTGGTAACAAATTATTGATCCTACCAAACTTATCGGATTATGGTTATCAATGGTATAAAATTAAATGCGAGACTAAAGACTGTTTTGATAAAAATTTCTCATGATACTTCATTATAGTTATATCAATCAGAGTGTCCGCGGCATGAGCTATCAATAAATCAATGCAGTAAAAAGACACTGAGATCTATTCATCAGTGTCTTTTTTTTGGATACTTTTCCACCAACATTTTATTTCATCGTTCTTGTAATCATTTCATTCAGAGGGTTGGAATTTAAAGCAACTTAATCAGCTCTTCTAGCTCATCAACCATACCTTTTGCAAGTTCAAAATTATTGTCTTTTAAAGCTAATTCTATTTTCATTTCAACTGCTTTTTTATTTTGTTCATTTTCTAAATAATCTTTATCAAAATGACTAGCATAAATCATCTTTCTGAATTTTCGCATACTCATTTTTCTAATCGTCTTCTCGTCAATGATTAGTACATAATCCATCCCATTTACTACAGAATAGAAATCATGAGAAATCATGAGTATCGCACCTTTATAGTCTTCAATGGCTTTCTCCAGTGCGATTTGTGTATAGGTGTCTAAATGGCTTGTCGGTTCATCAAGAAGCAATAAGTTTGCTTTGCTAGCAGAAACTTTTGCCAATTGCAGTATATTTTTTTCGCCACCAGATAAAGATTCTATCTTTTGATTAAGAATTTCTCCTTCAAAGCCATAGTTTGAAAGATGTGCTCTAATCTCGTCATAAGTTGCAAACCCGGCATCGATGAAGTCTTCTAGTATGGTATTAGAATCCTTTAGCACTTCGTCTTGAAGCTGAGAAAGATAAGCCACTTTAATATCAGAATTCATTTTAATTGAATCATGATTATTTTTAAAGATATCTCGGAGTAAAGTCGTTTTCCCGGTACCGTTTGGACCGATAAGGGCTATTTTATCTGTAGGTTTCATCTCAAAGTTAACATTTTCTAAAATCAACTCATCAAAGGAAACACTATAATTATTCACATTTAAAACAGTGATGTCTTCTTCAAATTCATTGTCCACACCAAAACTGATTTTTGGTTGCTTAATATCAACGAATGGCGCTTTAATTTTTCGCGCTTCCAATCTTTCTTGAAACTTAACCCTAGCTTTTAACGCTCTCCCTCTAGATGCTTCTGAATTATAGGTTGCGATCGCTCTAAGATTATCAATAATGTTATCGTATCTCTCTATCTCTTCTTGTTCAGCGACTGCGATTTCTTGTAACTCAATTTTCGTCTGAAGTAATGAGAAGTTATACTCAATATATCGCCCATCGAACTCTTGGATCTCCATATTTTCAAGGTGTATAATTTTGTTAAAACAATGATTCAATAGATAACGGTTATGCGTAACCACTAGCAATATTCCTTTGTGAGCATTAATAAGATTTTTAAGTGCATTTAGGTTTTCAAAATCTAAAAATACATCGGGCTCATCCATAATCATTAAGTCTGGATTAGTCAGCATTTCCTTCATCACTTGAATAAGCTTGAATTCCCCACCACTTAGGTCGGATACCCTAGCATCTTTTAGTTTCAAGAGGTTGGCTAAATTTAGTTTCTTATTAATATTGCTTTCAAAATCATTTCCATCCATTAAATCAAAGGCATCTAGAGCTAATTGATACTTTTCGAGTAATGAATCAATATCTGATGATGTTTCCATTTCAGTGAGAATAGCTGTTATTTCATTTTGTATCTTAATAAATTCTTCTCCTATATATTCAAAAACGGTTGTTTCTTTAGATTTGTCTAGTTGCGAAAACTGACTTACATACCCAATTTTGCAGGTTGGGTCCATCTCTAGCTTGCCTTCGAACAAATATTTTTCTGGATCCATTAGTATATCGATCAGTGTACTTTTACCACTGCCGCTTGTTCCTATAAAAGCGCAATGTTGTGCCTCTTCAAGCGTAAATGAAATGTTTTTATATAGGTCTTTTTGCGGGAATGCGAAGGATAAGTTATCAACTTTTATCATAGTGTTACCTTTCTTAACTAAAAATAGTGACTATTATAAGATGTATTGAAGAGCACAGATTTTGAGTTTACCGTTGATAGAGTAACACTGTTTACAAGCAACTTCAATCATTTCGCATTAAAGGTGTTAAAATCATCTGATAATACAATCTTACAGACTATTAAATTATGGTCATAAAACCTATAAATACCTTATGGCTACAACTCGGAATTTATTGCCTTGGTAGAAGATAAGCTGCGGAAAATATTCCATTTAATGTTATAGTGGATTTAGTAAGAATAAATCCTTTGTTTTTTTTAAGATACGTACATGCTTGAATTTATTAAGGAGAATCATAGCTACAGATGTAAATAACTTAAGTGTAATATTAAAATTATGGAGGGAATATGAAATTTCATTTGAGATATGTAATTCTATCTTTTTGTGTACTATTCTTTTTGTCAGGATGTAGCTGGAATGCAATCACTGAAAAAGAATTAGATAAATTTATCGAACGTGAAAATTTGGATTATGTTTCTATACAAAAGTTAAACGACGAGGAATATTACATTTTTAGCTTGCCCTATATTTATATTTATCGTAGTGCTTCTGACTATACTAAATCTACGGGTATGATACGAGATGAGATAGTTATTGGTGGTTTGGAGAAAGGTTCGATTGGACTTGTAATTAATAATACGCAAGTTTTAAAAGATGCTAAAACATTTTCAGTAGTGATTGACAGTAAAACTCGTGAGTATGAATATACAGGTGGAAAATATCTAATTATAAAAGATAGTAGAATTTGGAATCCGACTGCTCAATTAAAAATTGTTTTCTCAAATGATAAAAACGAAACAATATTTGAATCAGATTATTAAAGAAGATTTATTAGTTTTTTACAACTATTTTCATGTTCTTATTTTGCTGATTTTCTATTACATGAGTATCACTTGAAAATACATATAAGAACCCTCTTTGCTGCTCCAACATTACCATTAACGGATGATGAAAAGAATGGGTAGAAGATTATGAAAATATTAATTTGTCGTATTAGTGAATGTAACGTATTGAAGGTATGAACCTCATGCGTAAACCACAAAGTGATTTCGTAGATTCTGATGATACCTATCTTCAAAATTAAATTGGTAAACAAATAAGGAGAACTCTTTATGACAATCCCATCAGGAATAACATGTGAACACGTAATCAGTGGTAAAATATTCCTTGATTATCTTTGGTTTATGTTTATAAGAGCAAGAGTCATATAAACTGAATTTGAAAGTGGGAGAATAGTTTATGGATTTAAAGAAAATTAATTCTTTAACAAAGTACCCTAGCATTCTTACATATCATCAATTAGGTGAACGAGGTCGGTTAAATGATGTTTTAACGGAGTCAAGAGGCTTCGCAGAATTAGACGATATTTTTGTTTACGAAAAAGTTGATGGTGAAAATTCAAGGATCATTTTATTAAAAAATGATGTTAATGAAGTTGATTATCTAATTGGTTCCAGAGAAGAATTGTTATATGCAAAAGGAGATAGAATCGGTAATCCTTATGGGAACATTGCGGAATTTCTTAAGCCGTTAGCAGAAAAAGTAATTGCAGATATCTTTCCTAAGGCTGACTGGGCATTAACCGTAATTTATCAGGAATCTTATGGAGGAAAAACTAAAGCATCCAAGAACTATTCTGACAGAAAAACTCAAGGGTATCGTGTATTTGATATGTTCTCCTTGAATAAGGATGAATTATATAGACTTCTTGAGTTATCGCAGGAGAAAATTGCGGTGTGGCGTGATCACGGAAATCAACCATTTTATGATGAAATTGAGAAGAAGAGATTTATTGAAAGCATGGATTTGCAGTCCGCACCACTTCTTGAAACCATAAAGGGTTCCGAGTTTCCAACTTCTCTTGAGAGTACATATTCTTATTTAAAAAGATTCGAGAATACTCAAGTAGGAATCGACGCAACAGGCAAATCAGAAGGAATCATTGTTAGAACAACGGATCGTAAACAAATTAGAAAAATACGGCTTGAAGATTATGAAAGAACGTTTAGAAAGTAATAGAAAAATAAACATTTTGCCAAAAATTGAGGTTCGATATGATAAATGTTTATCTTGATGACTTACGAGACTGTCCAGAAGGATTCACCTTGGCAAGGACATTTGAAGATGCTGTTAAACTATTTGAAAATAATGAAGTGAATATCCTAACTCTTGACCATGATTTAGGTGAAGGCGCCGATGGAATTGAACTAAAGAATGGGTATGATTTCGTAAAATACTTTTGTGAGCATGGTTTAAGGGCGAATAAGATATATCATCATACGGATAATCCTGTAGGAAGAAGGAATATGTACGAGACCTTATTGGCTGCTCAACGTAGAGGTTTTATAAATGAAGATATAGAAATTTACTATTATCCCGTAACCGTTAATAAATATAGTGGAGATTAATAAGAGGATTCTTTATTATGGAATGAAGCTATTAGTACGAAACAATAAAAAAACGGAGTGGAATAATATTATTAGTTCTTTTAGCAACGATGGATATGATAATAGTTCTGACCAGTAAATGCAATTCTGTGAGGCTCTTCTACATGGTTTAGGATTTAATCGGCAATCAACCTGTTTACGGTACCACATTCCCTCCAAGTTACTGTCCTTGGCAGGAAAATTTGTTCCATGGTATATTCAGTGTACTAAGAAATCGCTCTTTTGGAATAGCTGACCGCACGTTCGATACAGCAATTGGACAACGGTCCGTTCCAGTATGGATACCAGGAGGGAGACTACATGTTGGTGAATACCTGCCGCAATTTAGATGAACATCAGTACTCTATATGTCTGAAGCGGATTTATGAGCCGGCGGCTCCGGAGGACGGGTACCGGATACTGGTGGACAGGCTGTGGGCACGCGGAATTACGAAACCGCAGGCGGCATTAGACGAATGGATGAAGGAGATTGCTCCAAGCCCGGAGCTGCGCAAATGTTTTGACCACATGCCGGAGCGTTTTGCGGCATTTAGTGACCGTTATATCCGGGAACTGGAGGAAGATCCGACGCGCGTGAGACTTGCAGCGACAATCCGTGAACGGGTGCTGAAACAGGATGTTACGTTGGTATATGCCGCGAAAGACCCAATACATAATCATGCGAATGTATTATATAAATGGCTGCTTTCCAGATAAAAAGCACACGGATCTCCCCCGAATCGTTAAGGATTTCGAGGGAGGCCCGTGTGCTTTTTTTAATAAATAAAATTAGATGCTGGGTGAATAGATTCATAATTAAATTGTTGTTCAATTGGAGTGCCGGTCCGAAAAACTCATAATGAATTTGCTCTTCTTTCATCCCGAGCCTGGGCAGTTCGCCAATCATCGCTTCCATTGTTGGGCGAATACACGCTGCAAGAATTACTGATTAACAAAGCTGATTTGCGTGCCATCATGCAAGCTAGAAATGAGGTCACGCCTCCTCAAACAGAAGACGTTCTTCATCCCGGCTATGAATCGCGTTCACAACCAGCAGCGCGTGGAACTGGTGAAGCACCTCCGGAGTGAGGCCTTCTTCCGCAAGCAATGCTTTGACATCTTTTACTATAATCCGCAATAATTCATGATCACGTGTAAGCCCAAGAACTGCGTCTTGCAGGTTAGGATTCTTCCCGGCCATTTCCTGGTAGAACCCGTCTTCCTCCGCGTCAGCATGGCTGATAATCCGCGTCTCCCAGTACTCAATTAGATGTTCGGCGGCCTGATGCGCCACTTCAAATTCCTTCGCTTCCAGCAGTTCTTCCACTTCTTCGGTCTTGGCTACAGCGCCGGAGAGCCCGCCCTGATGAATGGCATGGTGGGCATGCAACTGGCGTAGTGAGGGTCCTGGCATGTTGCTTCATCCTCCCGTTTTTCGAAAATATAAGAATCTATATGTTTCATATGATAATGATCATTCTACTTCTCGCTGAAACGGTACCGTCTTCAAAAAAGGACGGTAAAGCCGTTTCCACTTGCCAGTATAGCACACGAATTTGCAGAGGAATTCCCGCTAAGGAATTCCCCGGACCAAAAAGAGGGAAGTCCCTAATGGGATCCTCTGCCCGGGAAGTAAACGGCAGGAACACAGCTTTTCTCCTCAGTGGGAAAGGCTTTTTGCTTTTTATTCAGATCGAGGGAATTCCCGAGGTTCAATAGGTGTTTCCCTAATGGGAAGCACGGCCGGGTAGATCCATAATGGTATTAATTGAATAAATTTTAAAGGGAGTGTTCTGGATCGATGAAGAAGAAATTCGGACTTAACTTTTTTAAACCGGTTGAAAGCTATTCCGGAAACTGGTCCATTCTTGAAGAGAAAAATAGAGATTGGGAGAATATGTACCGCCAGCGCTGGTCTCACGATAAAGTAGTGCGTACCACTCACGGAGTCAACTGTACAGGCTCCTGCAGCTGGAAGGTGTTTGTGAAGAACGGAATCATTACTTGGGAAAATCAGCAGATCGATTATCCTTCCTGCGGACCGGATATGCCGGAGTTTGAACCGCGCGGTTGTCCCCGCGGAGCTACCTTCTCGTGGTACGAATATAGTCCATTGCGCGTGAAATACCCGTATATCAGAGGGAAACTGTGGCGGCTGTGGCAAACGGCGTTGAAGGAGCATGACAATTACATCGATGCCTGGGCCAGTATTGTTGAAGACCCCGAGAAGGCTAGCCAGTACAAGAAGGCGCGCGGTAAAGGTGGACATATACGTGTAGCCTGGGACGACGCGCTGCGGCTGATCTCGGCCCAGCTGATCTACACGATCCGGAAATACGGTCCCGACCGCATCGCCGGCTTCACACCGATTCCGGCCATGTCCATGGTCAGCTACGCATCGGGGGCGCGATTCATATCACTACTAGGCGGTCAAATGCTCAGTTTCTATGACTGGTATGCTGATCTTCCTCCGGCTTCCCCGCAAATTTGGGGCGAGCAGACGGATGTTCCAGAATCTTCGGATTGGTACAACGCCGGTTACCTGATGATGTGGGGCTCTAACGTACCGCTAACTCGGACGCCGGATGCCCACTTTATGACTGAAGTACGCTATAAGGGAACCAAAGTCGTGTCGGTGGCACCGGATCTCGCAGAGAACGTCAAATTCGCCGACAACTGGCTGGCCCCGAATCCAGGGTCGGACGCTGCGCTTGCCCAGGCCATGACGCATGTCATCCTGCAAGAGTTCTACCAGGAACGCCAGGAGCCGATGTTCCTGAATTATGCGAAGCAATATACAGATATGCCTTTCCTGATTCTGCTTGACCCTCATGAGGATGCCCTTAAAGGCGGACGTTTCTTGCGGGCGAGTGATCTTGGAGATAACTCCCAGCACTCAGACTGGAAACCGGTAATCTTTGACGAGGTGGCTGGTGAGATGATGGTTCCGAACGGTACCATGGGGCAGCGCTGGGAGGAAGGAAAGAAATGGAATCTGATCCTCGAGCGGGAAGACGGCAGTAAAGTAGAACCCGCCTTGACCATCGAAGGCCACGGAGAAGAGTGGACGGAAATCGTGTTCCCGTACTTCGATAATGCCGGCAACGGCACCTTCAGGCGGGTGATTCCGGCCCGCAAAATACGGCTTGCCGACGGTGCAGAACGTTATGCCGCCACAGTCTATGATCTGATGATGAGCCAGTATGGCGTCGCACGTACAGAAAGTCCGCTTAACGCAAAGGGATATGAGGATCAATCCTCTTATTACACCCCGGCATGGCAAGAGAAGATTACGACGGTAAAGGCGAGTGTCGTAGTTCAGATTGCCCGCGAATTTGCCCAGAATGCGATTGATACGGGTGGACGCTCTATGATCATCATGGGCGCAGGGATTAATCACTGGTTCAACAGCGATACCATCTATCGTTCCATTCTGAATCTAGTGGTGCTGACCGCTTCCCAAGGTGTTAACGGCGGCGGCTGGGCGCATTATGTTGGTCAGGAGAAATGCCGTCCGATTGAAGGCTGGTCAACGGTTGCTTTTGCCAAGGACTGGCAGGGTCCGGCACGTCAGCAGAACGCGACTTCGTTCTTCTATTTCGCAACAGAGCAATGGCGTTATGAGGAGAGCGGCACTGATTCACTGAAATCGCCGACTGGAGGGGATGTAGCTTACCAACATCCGGCTGACTATAACGTATTGGCTGCCCGTCTCGGATGGCTGCCATCCTTCCCGCAATTCAACAAGAACAGTCTTCTGTTCGCCGAGGAAGCCGCACAGCAAGGCAAGAAGACTAACAGCGAGATTATCAGTCACACCGTGGAAGAGATTAAATCACGGAAAACACGGTTTGCCGTGGAAGATCCCGGCGCACCGGAGAACTTTCCCCGTTCATTATTTATCTGGCGCTCGAACCTGATTTCAAGCTCTGCCAAAGGGCAGGAATACTTCATGAAGCATTTGCTCGGAGCTTCCGACGGTCTGCTGGCCGAGCCGAATGAAGAACAGAAACCGGAAGAGATTATCTGGCGTGAGGATGTCGAAGGTAAGCTCGATCTGATGGTTGCCCTGGATTTCCGGATGACGACAACACCCCTCTATGCAGATATCGTGCTGCCGGCCGCAACCTGGTATGAGAAAACAGATCTGTCGTCGACTGACATGCATCCGTTTGTTCATCCGTTCAATCCGGCAGTTAACCCGCTGTGGGAATCCCGGTCAGATTGGGATATTTACCGCCAGCTGGCTGAGGTATTCTCCGAAATGGCAAAATCGCATCTGCCTGGCGTTTATAAGGATGTTGTGATGTCACCGCTCGGCCATGATTCGGTAAGCGAGATCTCACAGCCGATGGGTCTTGTCAAAGACTGGACCAAAGGCGAAGTTCCGGCTATCCCGGGCAAAACAATGCCGAACTTTACTATTGTAGAGCGTGATTATACTAAAATTCATGACAAATACATTTCACTCGGACCTAACCTCGCAATCGGCAAAGCAGGCGCGCACGGCATCAGCTTCTCTGTCGCCGAAGAATATGAGGAATTGAAGAAGCTCAGCGGTATTTATTTCGATGAAACGATCAAAAACGGACTGCCGAAGCTGCAGACTGCCCGCCAGGCCGCAGATACGATTCTTCACCTGTCTTCGGCTACCAACGGGCGCGTGTCCCAGAAGGCTTACGCTGCAGCGGAGAAGGATTCAGGAGTAGAGCTGCGAGATATCTCGGCGGACCGGGCCGCAGAAAAGATTACGTTCCAGAGCATCACCGCACAGCCGCGGGAAGTCATTCCGACACCGGTATTCAGCGGGTCGAACAAGCAGGGACGGCGCTATTCACCGTTCACCACGAACATTGAACGTCTCGTTCCGTTCCGGACGCTGACCGGAAGACAGCATTTCTACATTGACCATGAAATCTTCCAGCAGTTCGGCGAAGCGCTGCCGGTTTACAAGCCAACGTTGCCTCCGATGGTCTTCGGGCCGCGTGACAAGGAAGTGAAGGGTGGACAGGATTCTCTGGTTCTGAGATATCTGACACCGCACGGGAAATGGAATATCCATTCGACCTATCAGGATAACCAGCACATGCTGACGTTGTTCCGGGGCGGTCCAACCGTGTGGATCAATAATGAGGATGCTGCGGCACATCACATTGAGGATAATGACTGGCTCGAAGTCTACAACCGTAACGGTGTCGTAACTGCACGCGCGGTTGTCAGTCACCGGATGCCGAGAGGCACCATGTTTATGTACCATGCCCAGGACAAGCACATTCAAGTACCGGGCTCTGAAATTACGGATACGCGCGGCGGAAGCCACAATGCGCCTACCCGGATTCATCTGAAGCCTACCCAGATGGTCGGCGGATACGCACAGCTCAGCTACGGTTTTAACTACTATGGTCCGATCGGCAACCAGCGTGATGTCTACGTAGCCGTCCGCAAAATGAAGGAGGTCAACTGGCTTGAAAATTAAAGCGCAAGTTGCAATGGTAATGAATCTGGATAAATGCATCGGCTGCCACACCTGCAGCGTGACCTGCAAGACGACCTGGACGAACCGTAAAGGTGCGGAATATATGTGGTTCAATAACGTGGAAACGAAACCGGGGATTGGTTATCCGAAACGCTGGGAAGACCAGGAGCTCTACAAGGGCGGCTGGCAGCTGCGCAAGGGGAAGCTGGAGCTGAAATCCGGCAATAAGCTGTCCAAGATTGCGCTCGGCAAAATCTTCTACAACCCCGACATGCCGGAGATGAAGGATTATTATGAACCGTGGACTTACAATTATGAGCATCTGACGAATGCAGGAGAGCAAAAGCATTCCCCGGTGGCGCGGGCTCATTCTGCTGTAACAGGCGAGAAGATGGATCTGGAATGGGGGCCTAACTGGGAGGATGATCTGGCGGGAGCGCATGTAACCGGCCCGCTTGACCCGAATATCCAGAAGATCGAGGAAGAAATTAAATTCAACTTCGAGAAATCGTTTATGATCTATCTGCCGCGCCTCTGTGAACACTGCCTCAACCCAAGCTGTGTCGCCTCCTGCCCTTCAGGTGCGATGTACAAACGGGATGAAGACGGGATTGTTCTGGTCGACCAGGAAGCCTGCCGAGGCTGGAGATATTGCATGACTGGCTGTCCGTATAAAAAAGTGTATTTCAACTGGCAGACCAACAAAGCGGAGAAGTGCACCTTCTGTTTCCCGCGTGTGGAAGCAGGACTGCCTACGGTATGCTCCGAGACCTGTACAGGCCGAATCCGCTATCTCGGGGTTCTGCTGTATGATGCCGACAAGGTTCTTGATGCCGCATCCACCCCGGACGAGAAAGATTTGTACAAAGCACAATGTGATCTGTTCATGAATCCGCATGATCCGGAAGTCATTGCCCAGGCGAGAAAAGATGGTATCTCTGAGGATTGGCTGGAGGCAGCCCAGAACTCACCGGTCTATAAACTGGCGATTGAGCACAAGCTTGCCTTCCCGCTTCACCCGGAATACCGCACACTGCCTATGGTGTGGTATGTGCCGCCGCTTAGCCCGATCATGAATTATTTTGAAGGTAAAGATTCGCTGAAGAATCCCGATATGATTTTCCCGGCTATCGAAGAGATGCGCACACCGATCCAGTATCTGGCGAACATGCTGACCGCAGGCGATACGGAGACCGTCAAAGAAGCCCTGCAGCGGATGGCCATGATGCGCTCCTACATGCGCGCTAAATCCTCAGGCCAAGGGTTTGACGCTAGCCGTCTTGAACGTGTCGGTATGACAGCACAGCAGACAGAGGAAATGTACCGGCTGCTCGCGATTGCCAAATATGAAGACCGTTTCGTGATCCCAACCTCCCACAAGGAGCAGCACATGAACCCTTACCGTGCCCAGGGCTCGACCGGTTTCGGAAACGGGATGGGCGATATGGGCTCCGGCTCCGGTTGTGACGGCTGCGGACCTGCCAGCTCTGCCGGCGACACGATGAAGACCGGCAAGGAAATGTATGAAGAGAATTTCTACGGGGGGATTTGGCGTGATTGATCTGATCAAACTGCATGATTACAAGGAATCCTTCGGTTATTTCGCCCTGCAGCTCATGTACCCGGAGAAGCTGGACTTTCATCCGGCTTTTCTGGAAGAGGCGTTTGACAGCACTCATCCGGGTTATGCCCATGTGCATACCTATTGGAAGCAAATGCAGAGCTTCAGTCTGGATGAGATTCAGGAGAGTTATGCCGCTACATTTGATTTTCAGAAGGACTGCGCCTTGTATATGACCTATTTCAAATTTGAGGAGGCCAAGGAACGGGGGCAAATGCTCGCCAAGTTGAAGCTTCTGTACGAAATGTTCGGTCTGGAAATGCCGGAGGAAGAACTACCTGATTATTTGCCGCTTATGTGTGAATTTCTATATGCCGCGCAGTGGTTGGAAGTCCCGGGAGCGCCGGAGAATTTCCGGATGCTGATAGCGATTCTTGAGGATGGTACGTATCATCTGCTCAAGGCTCTGGAACGAAATGAAAGTCCCTATTTCCATCTGGTCAAGGGATTGCGCGAAACATTAAAAGCTTGTGCTGAACAGGAGGCCCTGAGTCAATGAATATGCTGGGTCAGTTTTTATGGGTCATTTTTCCCTACATGTGTATGGTGATCTTTATCGGCGGACATATTTTTCGTTATCGTAAGGATCAGTTTAACTGGACGGCCAAATCCAGTGAGTTTATTGAAAAGAAACAACTGAAATTCGGCAGCATTCTGTTCCACCTCGGAATTATGCCGGTTATCCTGGGCCATATTGGCGGGCTCGCTGTTCCGAAATCATGGCTGGAATCCATCGGCGTAAGTGATCATCTTTACCACATCGGCGCGGTATACATCGGGGGCATCTTCGGTGCAGCCACACTGCTCGGGATGCTGATTCTGACTTCGCGGCGCTTTACGCTTAAGAATGTCCGCCGTCTCAGCAGTGCGTCGGACCTGATAGTCAACTCACTCCTCCTGTTTATCGTGTTTATGGGGATGTACTCTACCATTGTAACGAATGCCGTACAACCTGAGTTTGACTACCGCGATACGATTTCTGTCTGGTTCCGCGGCCTGTTCATGTTCCGTCCGGACCCGTCACTGATGAGTGATGTGCCGTTTTCCTTCAAGCTTCACATCTTGTCAGGGTTTGCCATCTTTGCCTTTTGGCCGTTCACCCGGTTGGTCCATGTATGGAGTGTTCCGTTGAATTATATAGGCAGAAGTTATATCCTATACAGAAGAAATAAATCGAATTAACGGAAAGAGTTGCGTGGACTTCTTTTCCTGTTCTAATCGAGGAGAGAAAACGATGAACAATAAGGTGGATTATCAAATCGAGCTTGACCGGATCCGCGCAGCTCTAGGATATGACTTCATGTCGCTGGCTCTTGCTGAACCTGCGGAATATGACTATGTAATCCGGTGGAAATACGCCTCAGGGAACACTAATGACCGTTACAAACGGATTGTACTTCAATCCGGCAGAGGGATTGCAGGGATCGTGTTCAAGACCGGAAAACCGTTCTTAATCCCTTCTGTGCAGACAGATGTGAAGCCTGATACCTTGTTTAATTATCCCATTACTAAGATGGAGAATTTGAACAGTATTGGTGCTGTACCGGTGTGGAATGATGCCCGCGTCGCAGGCGTGCTTCTAGGCGGTTTCAGGGGTGAACGGCAGGTAACCGCTGAAATGCTGAGAGACCTGGACAGGGTAGCACGTAAGGGGATTGGAGACTTGAACGGGAAGGAATTGTTGCTCAGTTGATGACACCCGGAATGGATCTGCGGAGCCTGCTCATGACGAAGCTGTTCGAGAACAGCTCGGAGGCGATGTTCTTTTTTGACCGGCAAGGGAAAGCCCTGGCGATGAATCCGGCTGCCGAGAACATCGTTGACCAGGATATCCTGAAGCAGTTGTATCAGGGAAATCCTGAGGCACTATGCGGGACCTGCCGGGGATACACTAGTGAGACGGAGCTCCGCACATGCCTTAATTGTTACTTTCATACACCGGACTCAGAGGAATTTACCTCTTATCAAGTCTATCTGGAGACGAAAGATAAAGGGATTGTCCCTTATGCCGCCACCTTTCACACGATAGATGACGAGAATGGTATCAGAGTGTTTATGCTCAGGGATCTGAGCAGACAGTTCACGACACAAGAGAAGTTCTACCAGAACAAGATGATGAAGCATATCATTGAGGCGCAGGAGAATGAACGCAAGCGGATATCCCGTGAACTGCATGACAGCGTTGCCCAAGAGCTGATGAGTGCCGTGATTGATCTGCGTGTGCTCAAATATATGACAGCTGATGAACAGCTGCTGAAGAAGGTGAAGCAGACCGAAGTATCCATGACAAGACTTCTGAATGATATCCGCAACCTTTCCGTGGAGCTCAGGCCGGCTGCACTTGATGATTTCGGGCTGGAGGCTGCATTCCGGTCACACTTCAAGCGGATGGAACAAAGCTACGGACTTATAATTGAATATGAGTCCCGGCTTTTGGAGAAACGGTATGAGAGTGAGATTGAAACCGTCATGTACCGTGTATGCCAGGAAGCTGTGTTGAACGCCCTGAAGTATGCCCAGGTAGACAGCGTCAAAGTATCTCTTACAGAAAATGACGGCGTGCTGCGGCTTCTGATTAAGGATGAGGGAACAGGCTTCATTCAGGGAGACGAACCCAATGGAACCGGACTTGGTCTTTTTGGCATGCAGGAACGGGCGGAGCTGGTGGGTGGCACCTTCACCGTAGATTCAGGGATAGGTAGGGGCACAACCATTATTTTACAGGTGCCAGTAGGATTATCCCGAGGAAAGGAATGAGCTTCTGATGAAGATCGTCATTGCAGACGACCATGCGATCGTACGGAGCGGATTCTCCATGATTCTCAATTTTCAGGATGACATAGAAGTGATCGGAGCGGCGGCAGACGGGAGGGAAGCTTATATAATGGTTGCCAAATTCCGGCCGGATATTCTGATTATGGATTTAAGCATGCCTCCGGGCGAAAGTGGGCTGGTTGCAACCGGGAAGATTAAAGAGGATTATCCCGATACCAAAATCCTAATTCTGACGATGCATGACGATGATGAATATCTTTTTCATGTATTGAAGAACGGGGCCTCCGGTTATGTTCTCAAAAGCGCTCCGGACGAGGAGCTTTTGCTGGCCATCCGGACCATTTATGAAGGCGGCACTTATATCCATCCTAAGATGGCGACCTCACTGGTCCGTGAATTTATTAAGCAGGACAAATCCGGCGGTACAGAGGATCTGTTTGAGCTGTTGTCCAAACGTGAACTGGAGATCCTGCCGCTTATCGCCAAGGGATACGGGAACAAGGAAATCGCAGAGAAGCTGTTTATTTCGGTAAAAACGGTGGAAGCCCACAAAGCGAAAATTATGGAGAAGTTAAACCTTAAAAGCAGACCGGAGCTGGTCGAGTATGCTTTAAGGAAAAAAATGCTGGATTTCTGATTTGCAAATGGAGGGTTAGCAGGATGCCGGAAAATACAGGGCTCAAGTTTACGATGCCCGCCATGCGTATTCTTGAGAATGAACACCGCTATTTATCATTTCTGATGGAAGAATGGCATGCACTTGTACTCTGGTTTGAACACGATCAGCCCGTTCTGGAAGAATCTAGGACACAGCTGCATAAGCTGCGTAAGGCGATTCTGGAGTTTACTGGTCCGTTGAAGAAGCATACTGTGAAGGAAGAAACGTTTTTTTTCCCGCTGCTTGGCAGTTATATCGGCTTTGAACAAGGACCACTGGTCGGCATCCAGGAGGAGCACCGCGAGATTGACGGATATATAGGGCATTTCCTGCATTACACAGAGGGCAATATAGATATGCTGCCGCTTGAGGATATCCGCGCAGCTGTTAAGGATGCAGGGGAGGCTTTTGAGGTTCTGACGGTACACTTTGTCAAAGAAGAGACTGTCATTTACCCGATGGCCGAGCATCAGCTGAGTGCGAAAGACAAAGAATGGTTAAGCCAGCAATTGAATACGCTCATTACGTGATAATGAACAGGCTGCTCCTACTTGGGGCGGCTTTTTTGGGTCTTATTAAGAGAGTAGATAAGGTATTATGTTTCATTTGTGATAGGAGTGAATAAGTTCTGGAGCAAGGCCCCACTATGTGGGGTTATTTTATTTTTAGGGTTTCCCCTGTCAGGGAAAGGGGACTCCCCTATATCTGAGCCGGGGGATCGGCGGATACAATGAGTACAGGAAGTATTGGTATGAATAATCAAGAGAATAAACGGCGAAAAGGTGAGTCGAATGATTAAAAAAATGCAATTGCCGCTACAAACATTAAACTTGATTACTGGATTCATGGTGTGGGTGATCATCTCTTCCCTGATGCCCTTTATTTCCGAGGATATCAGCATTCCTCCGGGGCGGCTAGCGATGGTCACGGCTATTCCGGTGGTGCTCGGCTCTATTCTCAGGATTCCTTTAGGCTATTATGCAAACATTCTGGGAGCACGCATTATTTTTATGTTCAGCTTTATCCTGCTTTTGTTTCCGGTATATTTCATCAGTGAAGCATCCTCGGTCACTCATTTAATTATCGGAGGTTTGTTCCTGGGAATCGGCGGAGCCGTTTTTTCGGTAGGTGTAACCTCTTTGCCGAAGTATTTCCCCAAAGATAAGCATGGTCTGGTCAACGGAATCTACGGGATCGGGAATATCGGAACAGCTGTCACTACCTTCTCGGCTCCGATTGTGGCAGCACAGATTGGCTGGGCACCCGCGGTTAAAATGTATCTGATCCTGTTACTGGTATTTATCGCATTAAATTTCTTCTTTGGGGATCGTCATGAGCCTAAACTCAAAACGCCGATTATTGAACAGATCAAGGGCGTGTCCAAAAATGAAAAGCTCTGGCTTTTCTCCTTGTTCTATTTCATTACTTTTGGCTCCTTCGTTGCCTTCACTATTTATCTGCCGAACTTTCTAGTTTCGAACTTCGGTCTGGAAAAAGTGGATGCCGGGATGCGCACAGCCGGCTTCATTGCCGTTGCGACCTTCTTCCGGCCGATAGGCGGCTGGCTTGCCGACAAGTTCCAGCCTTTGTTTCTGCTTACCGGCACATTCAGTATTTATACGGTTGCAGCAATCATCCTGGCATTTATGCCTGACATGGGCTTATATACAGTAGGTTGCCTTGCTATTGCGTTCAGTGCGGGAATCGGTAACGGAGTCATATTCAAATTAGTCCCACTGTACTTCAATAAGCAGGCGGGTGTCGCCAACGGGATCGTATCGATGATGGGCGGTCTGGGCGGTTTTTTCCCTCCCATTATGCTGTCGGTGATTTATTCGGCTACAGGGCAATATTCCATCGGGTTCATGCTGCTCTCTCAGGTAGCGCTGGCCAGTCTGGTGCTGGTAGTGTGGATCTATTTTCAGGACCGGCTTGCGCTTACCTCTGAAGTGTTCAATTCTACCGGACAGGGGATTCTGGTTACGGATGTCTCCGGTCTGATCAAGACCGTCAATCCGGCGTTCACGAAGCTCACCGGCTATACGGAAGACGAAGTTCTTGGCAGACAGCCCAGCATTCTGAAGTCAGGCCGCCAATCCAAGGAGTTCTACCGCTTAATGTGGAGCGAAGTCAGGGAGAAGGGGATGTGGCAGGGTGAAATCTGGAACAAGCGCAAGGGCGGGGAAGAGTATTTGCAGTGGCTGAATATCAGCGCTGTAAAGGATGAGACCGGCGAAGATGTCCGGTATGTAGGCACATTCAGCGATATTACGGAGAAATAACCGGATGAACCGTTTTTTAGTACGGCACTAAGTTAGGAGCAGATGAAGGTGGAAAAGACCAGAACTCCGGTTACCGTTGCCGAAGCTGTATTCCGGGTAACTGAAAGAGCATGTTGCATAGGTACAGAAAGGATTCCACTTGCTGAAAGCTATGGACGGATCCTGGCGGAGCCGCTGACGGCAACCCATGATGTTCCGCATTTTACCCGATCACCCTATGACGGATATGCAATTTCTTCGGCAGATTCTGCCGGTGCTTCCGGTAATAACAGGATCAGCTTTACTGTAGTAGATCATATCGGCGCAGGGGCAGTATCTCAGATTGCAATTGGGCCATGCGAAGCTGTCCGTCTGATGACGGGAGCGGCGCTGCCGTCAGGAGCGGATGCTGTAGTTATGTTTGAACAGGCCACAGCAGCAGGTCATACGTTTACAATCCGTAAAGCTTTTGCGCCACAGGAGAATCTGTCCCTGAAGGGTGAAGATATGCGGTCAGGAGAAATGATCGTTCCGGCCGGCAGCTTCATTCATCCCGGGATTGTAGCGCTGCTGGCTACATTCGGTTATGGGTATGTTCAGGTCGGTAAGCGGCCGGTAGTAGGGATATTGTCTACGGGAACCGAACTGCTGGAGGTGACAGCACAGCTTGCACCCGGCAAAATCCGCAACAGTAACGGACCGATGATCGCAGCCCAGCTCGCCCGGATGGGTATTCCTTACCGGATGTATGATACAGCCGCAGACCAACTGGAAGCATGCCTGCTGACGGTGCGGAAGGCAATGACAGAAACAGACTGCCTGATCACAACGGGAGGTGTGTCCGTCGGTGATTATGACTACCTGCCGGAAATATATAACCGTCTCGGGGCTGATGTGCTGTTCAACAAGGTGGCGATGCGTCCGGGCAGCGTGACCACAGTTGCGGTTGCCGGGGATACGTACTTGTTCGGACTGTCCGGCAATCCTTCTGCCTGCTTCACAGGCTTCGAGCTGTTTGTTAGACCCGCCCTGCTCAAAATGATGGGAGCGGATAAAATTTATCTGCCGCGCACGACGGCGGTACTGGCAGAAGATTACCCAAAGGCCAATCCGTTCACCCGGTTTATCCGGGCCGTTCATGACCGCACCTCGGTGCGTCCTGCCGGTTTCAATAAATCTAATGCCGTATCTTCCATCGCACGCGGGAATTCGCTGATTGTGCTGCCGGGCGGGACAAGAGGTTACGCCGCAGGTGATCTTGTTGATGTACTGCTTCTGGGTGTTGAAGAAGGTACGGATAAATGGGTACTGTAAGCCTACCGGAAGGGAGATAAGAGTCATGAATGCACATCCACTACAGGATCAATTGCGACGGCCTATCCATGATTTGCGGATTTCGGTAACAGACCGGTGCAATTTCCGCTGTTCCTACTGCATGCCGAAGGAAGTGTTCGGTGATGATTATGCATTCCTCCCCACAAGCGAGCTGTTAACCTTTGAGGAAATCTGCCGGCTGACGAAGCTGTTCGTATCCCTTGGAGTAAGCAAAATCCGGTTGACCGGTGGCGAGCCGCTTATGCGGCGTAATCTGCCTGAGCTTGTTGCGGGAATCCGCGCTATCGGCGGTGTAAAAGATATGGGACTGACGACGAATGGGGTACTGCTCGGTGCGCAGGCAGCGCCACTGTATGCTGCGGGACTCCGCAGACTGAACGTCAGCTTGGATGCTTTGGAGCATAAGCGGTTTGGAAAAATGAACGGACGGGGCTTTACGTCTGGATTAATTCTGCATCATATTGATCATGCCGTAGAAGCCGGGTTTGAGGTCAAAGTAAACATGGTGGTACAAAGAGGTGTGAACGAATCGGAGATTGTACCGATGGCTGCCTATTTCAAGGATAAGAATATAACTTTGCGGTTCATCGAGTTTATGGATGCCGGCAACGATAACGGCTGGAGCTATGAGAAGGTTGTAACCAAACGGGAAATACTGGAGCGCCTCCAAGGCTCATTTGAAATGGAAGCACAGGACCATAATTATTTTGGCGAGGTAGCCAAAAGGTACCGGTACAAGGGTAGCTGTACCGAGGTCGGTTTTATTACTTCCGTATCTGAATCGTTCTGCTCTTCCTGTACACGTGCCCGGCTGTCTTCCGACGGCAAATTATACACTTGCCTGTTCGCATCAGACGGTTTTGATCTCAGGGAAATGCTCCGCAGCGGGGCGAGTGACCAAAGCCTGCTGCTAGCCATTAGGGATGTATGGGAGCAGCGGACAGACCGTTACTCCGATGAGCGGACAGAACAAACCGTGAAGAACAGAACAAAGATCGGCATGTCCTATATTGGAGGTTAAAGAGCAGAATGCAAGTTCAGCTGTTGATCGAGCCGGATGGCAGATCATTTTTGGCTGAGCAATGTATCCTTATTGTACCTCCAGGATCGAGCAATCCGGAAATGATCGCAGAATAGACTAACGCAACAACAAGGAAGCTCCTCTACCCGGATTACCGGCAGATGAGCTTTCTGGTTTTTTACAACTGTATACTAGAAGTACAACACGAGCACAGACACATATAACATAAAGGAGAAGCCAATTTCGATGATTCCGGTACGTTTTACTGTGATGCCCGTCTTTGGCAGGACAGCTGCCCGCACAAGCAGGATGAGCAGCGGAACAAGCAGAGATGGAAACAGGAACAGCCCGGCTGCTGCAACCAGCAGGTGATATAGAACAGATCCGTAATAGAAGCTAATATTATTTCGTTCACGGATGATGGTTTTGACATACAAAGCGGTTCCGACAAAGTACAGGACAGCCAGCAGGAACAACTCGGTCGCTGTCCGCCAGCTTTCTCCCTGACCGACGTAGAAGACCGGATAAATGATCAGGCAAAATGCCAAAATGGCCGAGATGTCATTGAGCAGGGCACGTTCATTTTTAGTTTTTGCATAATAGAGATTTACAGCGAACAAAGGCACGAGCGGTAGAACAAACCATAACAACTTAGGTTCGGCTACTACCAGATAGACGATCAAAGGGAGTAGCAGAATTCCATATACCTTCAAGGGCTGGGCATAGCGTTTAAATCTTCCTGTCTTCACCCCCTGCAGTAAAGGAAAACTGAACAAATAGATCAGAAGCCAGCAAGCAAACAGCGGAATATGTATCGGTTGCCCCTGGGATGCGGCTACCCCGAACAGAAAGGGAAGGACGAGCATCGCCCAGGCGCCGTGCTGGTTAGGGATATACTTCTTCATAGTAAACATCCTCCTACCCTGAAATATCATGGCATGCGAGGATGCCATACTCTTTAACTATACGTTTTTCCTTGAGGGGACCCGGGTGATTTGAAGCACTAATCATTTTAAGAAAAGGAGTAAACATCGTGAGTATGGAATCTCATCATGCAACAGTACAGGGTCCGGTTCCTGTATTACAAATTGTCGGGTACAAGAATAGCGGAAAAACAACACTTGCCTGCCGTTTAATTCGCGCTCTATCTTCTCAAGGTATACGCGTCGGGTCTGCTAAACACGATGCTCACCATTTTCAATTAGATGATCCGGGTACAGACAGCAGCAGGCATCTGCTGCACGGTGCGATTGAAACCGTACTGACATCGTCTGAGGCTACAAGAATAATGCGGAAGTCCGAGACTTCATTAGAAGAAATCGTACAGTCTATGTATGGTAAGGTTGATCTGCTGATTGCTGAAGGGTTCAAATCTGCAGATTATCCCAAAATCGCCTTGATCCGCAATGTAAATGAAATGATAAATCTGCGAAGTCAAGCAACGAATATTTATATGTGGTTAAGCTGGGAGGAGGACGCTAATATGAAAAGTGTAACGTCTGTGGTAAGCAAGAATACTACCCCTGTACTACTTTTAAGGGATCAAGCTCTTATAGATCAGGAGGTCCTCAACCTGGCTTTGTCGCTGCTTCAATCTAGTATGGGAATCCCTGACATAAGAGAAGGAGATTCCCTTACAGGAGGTGCACATTGTGCTGACTGGAATAATACTGGCAGGGGGACAGAATTCCCGGATGAAGGGTCGGAATAAAGCGCTCCTGACCTATCACGGGGAGCATTTTATTGTTAGACAGGTGAAGGAGATGCGTACCCTTTGCTCCAAGATCATTATTGTTACGAATGATGCATCCCTGTATGAGGATTGTCTTCCATCCGGTATCATTTTTCTACCGGACATCTATGAAGGGCATGGACCCTTAAGCGGGTTTCATGCCGCTTTTGTCAGGGTGGAAACGGATTATGCTTGGGTTGTCGGATGCGATAGTCCTAATATTTCAGCCCCTGCAGCTTCGTGGATGCTCACCCGGTTCAAGGAAGGCGACTATGATGCTGTTCTTCCCATCATTAACGGTAAGCATCAGATGCTCCATGGGGTATATCGGCCGCACCTGATTTTGCCAAGTATCATTGATAGACTGGAAACACGACAGTACCGGCTATCAGGATTATTAGATTCGATGCATTGGTTAGGGGTAGATAAGGGCGACCTTGCTGGTGCTGGTATATATGAGGATTTCACTGCAGATGTAGATACACCTGAGCAATATAAGGATTTGCTGCATCTATCGAAAGGGAGTGATCACATGGGCAGTTCATTATTTGAAATTACAGACGGACCGATCACACCAGCGGAGGTATCTGATAAAGTCCTGCGTAGAGAAGCGGGAGCGATTACCTTATTCCTAGGCACTGTACGGGAGTTCACGCAGGGTAAGCGGACATTATATCTTGAATATGAAGCTTATCCGCTCATGGCTGTAGCGCAATTGGAACGAATCGGGCAGGAAGTGAATGAGCGTTGGCCAAATACTATGGTTGCTGTAACCCATAGGATAGGAAAACTTGAAATCACTGATATCGCCGTTGTGATCGCTGTATCCTCGCCGCACCGTAAGGCCGCTTACGAAGCGAATGAATATGTGATTGACCGGATTAAAGAAATCGTGCCTATTTGGAAAAAAGAAATGGGCGAAGACGGCGAAGCATGGGTTGGCGATCAGCTGAATCAATTAACCTATCCGGAAGGGCGGCCATTATTTCCGGATGTTCCTGCAGAAGATAAGAAGTAGAGGCGGCTATTAATGAAGCAGGGGAGGAAGCAAAGAACATAAATGAGTACTGCTCGAATTGCCTTGTAGTATAATATAAATCAATTCAAGCCATCTAAACCTAAGGCAGCAATAGAACATAGGGATTTTTACCCAAAAAGCGAGGCGTAAGGAAATGAATGCAGCAGAGTTTCAACAGTATGTTAAGGAGTTCAGTGAAATCAAAGGGTTTGATACCAGCACCATTGAGCAGAGAATGCTGTACTTAATGACTGAGGTTGGGGAGTTGTCCAAAGAAGTTTTGTCCGTATCTTTTCATCCAGATGCAGAGCGGAAAGAAAACTTGGGATACGAGATGTACGATGTGGTGTGGAATATTTTTGATCTGGCCAATAAACTTGGCATTGATCTGGAGCAGGCTTTTAAACGTAAGCTGGAGATTAATGAACAGAGGACTTGGGAGTAAGGTGTACCTATTGAATACTATAAAAAAAATCCAAGGACCTCCCCTGTGGGAAGCCTTGGATTTTTTTCACCCGAAATTTTATTTAAATGAAGCATAACCTTCATCAGCCATTACAACACTACCGTTAATTGCACTAGCTTCTGGTAAGGAGAGCAAGTATACAGTGTCTGCAACTTGTTCAGGCAATGTTAATTTGTTACCCATTACTTTACTCTTCATTTGGTCGACCATTCCTTGATCTTTATATCCTTGGATAATTGGCGTATCTACAGCGCCTGGAGCAACGGCAAGCACGCGGATACCATGGACGGAAAGTTCTAGTGCTGCGGATTTAGTCATCATAATGACCGCACCTTTGGAAGCGTGATATGCGAATGTACCTGGGGAAGCTAGGAATCCAAATACAGAAGCTGTATTGATGATCACACCTTTAATGCCGAGCTCACGCATTTTTTTACCAGCAGCGATAATCCCATGGGCTACGCCATGCTGATTGACATTAATGACACTATGATAATCCTTAAGGTCTTGGTCTAGTACAGGAGTGACGCGGCCGATGCCGGCATTGTTGAACATTACGTCAATTCTTCCATAAGTATCTACAGTTTTCTGAACGAGTGCTTCAACTTCTTCGTATTTTGAGACGTCAGTTTTGACGAAAATAGCTTCGCCACCATCTTTAATAATTTGTGCTACCGTTTCTTCACCTAATTGTTGATTGAAATCGGCAACGACAACTTGATCACCTTTACTTGCAAATTTAATGGCGGTTTGTTTCCCGATTCCACTGGCTCCACCTGTTATTACGGCTACTCTTTTGTCTGTCATTTGAGTTTCCTCCTCGAGCAATATAGTTATACTAGAAATGAAAGTTGATATAGTAAAAATGGTTACTTACTAACTTATTTACATTGTAGCACTTGTCTAAATTAATTAAAATTTAAGTAAATTTAATAGTTATTAAGTAAAGATTAACTTAAGGGGTGATTCAAATGAATTTGGAGCAGTGCGAGAATATCGTAGAAGTCGCAAAGATTGGTTCTTTAACCAAAGCAGCTCAGAATCGTCATATCACTCTATCCGCAATGAGCCAGTCCATTACCATGCTGGAGGCTGAGCTGGGAGTTACTTTGTTCATCCGTTCGCGCGGGCAAAAGGCGGTTCCCACAGCAGAAGGAAATGCCATTATTAGCAAAGCAAATGAAGTCCTGATGAAAGTAAATGAATTAAAAGAAGAAGCACAGATTTACAGCGATACGTTAAGTGGTCATTTGAAAATTGCTACGATACCTGGACCCATGCATTTGATGGTGAAGGTAATCTCTAGCTTTAAGGCAGATTTTCCAAAAGTGAAAATAGAGATTTTTGAAAAGGGACCTAAAGAAATTCTGGATAATGTACTTCAGGATGAAATGGACATTGGACTTATGGTCTCGCCGGAAGGAATGCCTGACAAATATAAAGGGGTTAAGTTTGAACGGTTAGTGGAAGGAAAGATTGTAGTTGGTGTACATCCACACTCACCGCTTGCCCTGAATTCCATCCTTACACCTGCTCAGTTAGTGGGGCAGACGTTGGTTTTATACGATGATTCTTACATTAAGGACTATGTAGAGCGATATTTATCTGGCTATGGGCCGATCAATTTGCTTTTTGTAAGTAACAACACACGGGCGATTGAGAATGCAGTTGCAGAAGGACTGGCCATCACAATTGGTCTGGATTATTCGTTTCTTAAAATATCAGAGATGACTTCTGCCTTCATGAAAACCATCGAGTTACGATCACCAGATACCCGTGCGAAATATTCAGGAGCTATTGTCTCTGCTTCAAAACAGACCTCCCAGACCGCCCGGAGATTTATCAACAGGCTAAAGCATGAATTTGATGAAATGATTAGACGAAGTTAACAGTATGCCTTGGTAAATTTTATCTAACCTTTACGCTTCCTAGTTAATATTAACCCTATGATGTTGTCCAAGCTCAGATCGATATTAGGACAGCCAAGTGGGGAGGATGTCAACACAGTGAGATGGTATCTTAGGCAAATTAATGTTGTTATTATCTTTGTTTTGTTGATTTCGTTGTTACAACCGGGTGCAATTGTTCGCGCTTCCATTTCTGATTTATATTTACCAGCAACAGATTACGGAACCGTTATTGATGTTCGCCAAACAGAGCTTGCACCCGGGGCGATGTATACCTGGATAGATCTCCAGAATGAACGTGGTTTACAAAAGATACATGCAGTGGAGTTCAACCCGCAACAAGGAAATTTGGAGCTGCGGGCAGGTACGAAGGATGGAAAGGTATACGGTATGAAGGGCGTTACCGAAATGGCCATGTATGCGGATTCGCCTGGAAACCGAGTGATCGCAGGGATCAACGGTGATTTCTATGAAATCCCCGGTTTTGCTACGGGTGTTCCCAATGGACTTTAAGCTTACACCAAGAGTAGTGTATCTGTAGCTAGCCGTAACATTTCGGCATTCAATGATATTGGTCTTGCTCCACAGTGGGCTCAAGAGGCAATCAGTGAAGTGTACAGACTTGGTTTGATGCAAGGACGTGCTGAAGGGCAATTTGCACCGGACCAAAACGGAACACGTGCTGAAAGTGCACAGATGATCCTCAACCTGCTGAGTGTTATGGAGTAATGATTATGGCCAGTCTCAGGTTTATGGGGACTGGCTGTTTTTTTGATAATTGGATTAGTGGGATATACGCAGGATACGCACGCATGAATACACTGAGGGGGAAGCGGAGTAAAAGTAAAAATAAGGGTGAGACACAAAAGGTAAGTGTATATGGAGAACAGAGAACTAAGGCACGCTCGCTAAGGTACGATAAAGCTGAGGCACGCTCGCTGAGGTGTGCTAAAGCTAAAGTACGCTCACTGAGGTACGCTAAAGCTAAAGTGCGCCAACAGCGATGCACACTTGGTAAGTTTGGCTCGGACGAGCTACTTTTATCAAGAAAGTTTGTTTTAACAGATAGCCTCGATGGTTTGGGATCGTAACGGACTGTATTGCCGCTATTTTAACTTTTTGGTCTATTTTTCCAATTTTTCGGACTCCATAGCTCTTATTGTCATACTTTTGCACGGAATCGTAATATATTTTAATGAATAGCTGCATTTGAGTCCGATAGCTGAGCAGAATGGCAGAAATCAGCTTAATAAGGTCTCCTCGGTCCGATGAAGTAGAATTGAGTTAATAAGGTGAGTAAGGTGAGCTATGTGAGCCAAGTGAGCTAGGTAAGTCAAGTGAGTAAAGTGAGCAAGTTGAGAAGGTGAGCTAGATGAGTAAAGTAAGTAAACTGAGTCAGTAAACGGAAGATAAGATGCAGAATACAGATGGGGTTTAAGCGTATAGTAAAACTGAGGCGAGTATCGAGCATATTCCAAATCCTTACAGACGAGCGCCGAGTCTTTTTCCGGTATTTTGTAAATATAGGGTTATATTGGGCGTGGAATACTGGGAATTACTCTTCAGAGGCAAGTAAAAACAAGGAATAATTGTTATTAGCCAACACAAATTGTTATGTTGTGTTATGATAGTAGGGAGGTGACTCCCATGAATGATTTTGAGAACTATCCCGATGAGCTGGGTAATTTCATTCGGCACATCAGAAAGACGAGAGGGTTAACCTTAAGAGGACTGGAAGAAAAGAGCGGTATAAGTTACTCACAGCTCAGCAAAATCGAACGTGGAGAGAGCATTCCGCTTAAAGACAATCTGGACAAGATCATTGAAGCGCTTGGAACGGATCTGAAGAATCGGATGTACCATTTGGCAGATTATATGCCAGATATTGAATATATCAAGACCTTGAAGCAAGGATATGAGCTGCCACAGCTCAAACAGTCTCAAGATTACATCTACGAGACAGCCTTTAACAAGCTTAAGGAATTCAGAGCGAAGGAAGGGAAAGAAACATCGTACGTTTCCTTTGATTCGAATGAAGTTATAGTTTACGAAACGGAATATGGGGCAGGAATGGTAATAGAGAAGATTGAGAAATACAATCTGACCGATGTCCTGAACGATAAGTTTGAGGGTAACCTCGACTCCTTAAGAAAGAGCCCCCGTAAAGGGCGTCAAGCCTTTCTATTTGGCGAGTGGCTACGGGAGTGCGTTTATGAACTGAAGGAAGAGGAACAGGATCAGGTCATACAAGCACTTAAAGAATTTACTCAGTTTAAAGTACAACAAATAAAGGGTGCTTATAAATAATGTATGCCTTTTGCTAATGATCTCAAAAATGAATGAATGTTGCCCTTTCTTGCAGCCATCTATTCATCTTGATCCATAAACTAACAACTAAAAATGGTTTGACAGAAAAGGGGATATTAATAATGAAAATTAACATGAAGTTTACCAGCAAGGGCAAAGTCGCTATAGAGAATTTTAATAACGAGGAATTGCTGGAGATCTTCGCACGTTACATCAAGACATTATCCAAAAAGTATGACATCGAAGTTGATGTTCCTCTTGAAGCGAATCAAAACATTGTTGGTGATGGTGCGGTAATCGCAACTGCAAAAAATGTGAAATGTGATGTTGAAACTTTCTTTAAAGAATTGGGCAGAGATATTAAAGTTCCTTTGAAGAAAAGACTCGGCGGCAAATTGGAGAATGTTTTCAAAACAGAAATTACAGAATAGAGCATTATTTTTATCTGAGATTAACCATCATATGTGCATATAAAAAAGGTAGGGCCGCGGAGGCTCTACCTTTTTTATGTTTATGTACTTAACTTAAGGCGACCTAAGGAGCTTATTGTTGGTTGAAGCTGGAGAATAATGTGTACCATGCGCAGTGTGAATTTAATGGGGAAGGGGATGTTATATACTTTCAGAATCTATGAGATTTCTACCTCTCATGATATCTTTAATAATTTCAATGAAATCCGGTAACGCATGGGCATCAACCGCTAGCTCATAGATTCTTAGTAAATCCTCGTCAGATATAGATTCCAGAGATGAGGGCCGTGGAGAGGGATGAAAATAGTAATTCATTATGATCCTCCATCATTAATTGTTTTTATTATAGGTTTATCTATATGGTATCATTTGGAATAGGATCCGTCTCCTGTCATTCATCCTACGAATTTATCTTTACATTTGAGGATTATTATGGCATAATGTGCGATTTTGAGGAAATTGCTAAAAAGTTTCAATTTTTAATAAAATAATCCCGGCATGCGTGAACATGCCGGGATTATTAAAAAACTGAATTTTATTCTGACGGTTTTTTCTTTTGTGAAGCAAGATACTTCTTAAGGCGCGGTTCATTGGATTCCGAAACAGTAGTGAACTGCGTACCTTGATTAAAGCATACAATCTTCCGCCCGGGATCATAGCCTTCTATGTTGTTGATATTGACGACATTGCTGCGGTCAAGGCGTTCGAATCCCTTACCCTCATACGCTACGGAAAGATCGGAAAGCGTGGTGGGGAGAATAAATTCGCCTTCTTTCGTATGGACGAATATTGTATTTTTATAATTCGAGAAATACAATATATCTTCCTCTAGAATATCACTAGAGGAACCGTCTTTCTGTAAGACACGCATCTTTTCCCCATCCTTGTTTAATTACTTGCGCAGTTCTTTTGGAATTTCAGGGCTGTAAGCTGCTGGTTTTAGAATTTTTGTGAAAACTTGAGCAGAAGTACCCAGTAGGTTAGAAGCATAACGAGCTAAGGTTTTTTTCATCTGATTGACCTCCTTTGTAATGGGATTATAACTGTAAAGGATTGAACTAAAAATGCCAATCCAATGACAGACGAATGGATCCAAAAATTCAAAGAAACCAGAATTATGGAAATGATCTTTAAACCCAAATACCATTCTTTGGGGATTTGAGCATTAGCATCAGGATTCGGAGCACATAAGATCATTACAAGTAAAGAAAAAAGATTAATCCAAATCAAATGGTTATGTATTAGATAGGTAATATGAGGGATAAGTGAACAGATAAAGATAGATACAATATTGCAGGACCTTGCGGATTTTAAATGCACACCACCAGATGACATTCTTAGGAGTATGAAACTGAATAAGGCTAAGAATGTTTCTTTTAGCTGTCCAGTGAGCCCGCCAATGCATAATGAAGTCATAATAATTAATAAAGTATTCAGAATAATGCTAAGGGCATAATGCATGATTTCAATAGAATGCGTTTGCTCTGGATTACTTTTCTTAATGAACTCAACAATTTTAAGAGATAAATGATTCATAATTATTTCTGTCCTTTTTGTATGAGAAATATAGATATCCCCATAATAGTATTCCATAGAGAAATGGGATTATGAAAAAGAAACGAGATTCAAAAAAGTAGTTGAGTGAAGTAACGACAATTATTGTAGGAAGATTAAGAGCGAATAATATTTTTTCATTAGTCGTTGGTTTAATTTTTACATCGGGTTTATCAGGTACAAAGTCATATCCAATACGTTTATGACCTACATACATACCAATGAGAATCGCGGTTAATGCTGATAAAACCTGCATTGTGATCATGTTTTTGGTAATCGGGTTCAAGATATTTAGAGGCATGATGATTACAGAGTTTAATAGATACATAAGACTGGTCTGAATCACCAAGTATGCTTGATAGGTCATCCCGGTTAATATAGAAGCGTAGAAGGGATGAATCCGGAATAACATCCACATAAAACAAAACATTAGTGCATATTGTGAGAAAATATCTAATGGAAACATCCCATAGTTGATCCTAATTGTATAAGAAGAAAAGCCCATAATAAAACTAGCAAACACCATCTCTTTATGATATAGATCAATTTTGAAGATTTTGAAAGCCAGAAAAAACATTGCATAAGTCTCTAGTATTGAAAATATCATAAAAAGAATAAAATCTAGCATGCCGACACTCCCGATGACTTCTAGTTTAACCAACCCTATTATTGCAAGTATCGTATAAAATGAGCTAAAATACAACAACTACAGTATAATTTTCCTCCTATTTTTTCAAAAAAATTCAAAATGAGAGGGGTTTAGACATGGGTCGACGTCCAGAAAGCAGTGAGTATCTCGAAGAATTATCAAAATATGTCGATTTAGTGCCAGCTGAAGGAGACATCATTACTATTTTTAGAGAGCAGACGGATGAGATTTGCACTTTTATTTCGAATCTAACGGAAGAACAAGGGGACTATCGTTACGCTCCGGAGAAATGGAGTATCAAGGAAATGGTCGGACATCTGGCTGATACCGGAAGAATCATGTCCTACCGTTTATTGTGCATCGCCAGAGGGGATACGACTCCACTGCCGGGTTTTGAAGAGAAAGACTACGTACTTACCGCCAATTTCGAAGCGCACACTTTAAAAGTATTGCTGGCCCATTACAAGCTTGTTCGAGAATCGACATTACTCCTAATGGAAACTCTGCCGGAGGAAGCATGGATCCGGAAGGGAACGGTTAACGAGACTACTCTTTCTGCGAGAGCTCAGGCCTGCATTATGATTGGACATGACCATCATCATTTGAATATTCTTAAAGAAAGATATTTAGGGTAATATCTTCTTAATCAAAAAAGCATTCCATCAGCCTTTATGGCTTTGGGATGCTTTTTATACACGGCTATAGCGGTGGATTCTTGTGACATTTACGGCATACCGGATAGTAAGCTTCATTGCCACCAATCTGGATTTGCTTGCCGCTATATACGGGCTTGCCGTTTTCTACTCTTAGAGCCATAGTAGCTTTGCGCTCGCAGAACCAGCAGATCGTCTTCATTTCCTCGATTTTATCAGCGTAGATCAGCATATATTTGCTGCCTTCAAATAACTGATTCTGAAAATCATTTTTAAGTCCGAAGGCCATTACCGGAATGCCCAGCTCATCAACGATACGCACTAGCTGGAGAATACATTCCTTGCTTAGAAATTGACATTCATCAATAAGTACACAGTGTGGTTTAGGTTGGTTACTGCTGACGATATTATAAATATCTGTGTTCTCATCGATGGGGATCGCTTGTTTCCGAAGCCCAATACGAGAAGAAATAAAACCAACCTCGTCCCGGTCGTCTATGGATGGAGTGAAAATAAGCACCGATTTCCCCTGCTCTTCATAATTATGTGCAACCTTGAGTATCTCAATAGATTTACCACTGTTCATTGCTCCGTATTTGAAAAACAATTGTGCCACTTCCATCTATCCTTTCGTAAAAACCATTGATTATAACTTAAAAATGCGACCATATTAGAGTATCATATTCGGATCGGATGTATCCAGTGAAAACATTGCGATTGATTGGATGTGGTATGATAAGAGGTAATAAGAGATGGGAAAGGAAGTAATAAGTGTGACTGAAAGATTAGACGAATATAAGGAACGGTTAGCTCTTTTGCAGCAGAATGGAGATTTATCCAGTGACACTGAAAGCTTGCTGGAAGAAATGATGGCGGATTTGGTGGAATTGAATCGGAGTAATAAAGCACTGCGTCGAGCAATTCTGAAAACTGGACAGGCTTCCACGATGTCAACTCGGTTAAGGGATGCACTGTACGAATAGAAAAAGAGGGTATGCGAATGGCTTTGATTTTCTCTTATCTCAAAAAATATAAGGTAGCTGCAATAGCTGCCCTTGTAATGATGCTCATTGAATTGACGGTAGAATTATCACAGCCTTTGATCATTTCCAAAATCATTGACTTGGGGATCCGAGAAAAAGATACCTCTGTAGTATGGCTGTGGGGCAGTATATTGATCGGCAGCGCGGTAGTTGCGTTTACAGCCGGGGTACTCAGTTCTTTTTTTGCTGCCCATGCAAGTCAGAGCTTTGCGTTCGATCTTAGGGACAAATTGTACGAAAAGGTACAGTCTTTTACGTATGAAGTATTCAATCGTTTTGCTACCTCGTCACTGATTACCCGTCTGACTGGTGATGTATCACAGCTGCAGGATACTATTTTTATGAGCTTGCGCTTTATGACACGGGTGCCACTTGTTGTGGTAGGCAGTGTGATTATGGCGTTAGTTGTTCATGTGAAGCTGGGATTACTGCTGACGGTGGCGTTACCTTTGTTGATTTTTTTCCTCTACTGGATTATGAGAAAAGCTTCCTTGTTATTTCGTACGGTCCAGCAGCGTTTAGACGGAGTTAATGGCGTGATTCAGGAGAATCTTACGGGTATTCGCTTGATCCGCGTATTTGTGCGTATGGGGTATGAGATTGAACGTTTCACGGTATTTAGCGGGAATTTGATGAGATCAACGGTGTCTGCCTTGCGTTTGACTGAGACGACGATGCCTTTTGTTATGCTTATTGTGAATGCGGCGATTTTGGCGATTTTATGGTTTGGACGGATAGCCATTTCCAATGGGGATGCTACTTTGGGTCAGACTGTTGCTGTTATTAATTACTCCTTGCGAACGATTGGAGCACTATCAGCGATATCTGGTCTTGTTGTAACGTTTTCCCGCGCTCGGGCCTCCTCTCAGCGTGTTTCAGAAGTTATGGAAGCGGGAGCTGGAGTTCATGAAGGCGGGACTTTGCAAGGCGAACCGATTCAGGGCCACGTTAAATTTGAAGGCGTTTGCTTTAAGTATCCTAATAGTGATATCTCTGTCCTGGAGGACATTCATTTTGAAGTAGCTGCTGGTGAGCGAGTAGCGATTATGGGGGCGACCGGATCTGGAAAATCCTCACTCGTGAGTCTGATTCCGCGCTTGTATGAAGAGACTGACGGCACCATTTGGATTGACGGTGAAAAAAGTGCTGATATTGATATTTTCAGACTGCGGAGATCGATAGGTTATGTGCCTCAGGAATTGCAGCTTTTCAGCGGATCAATCCGCAATAATATTGCATGGGGCAATGAACACGCCACACTGGAACAAATCCAACAAGCAGCGGCGGCTGCACAAATTCACGAGACGGTAAAAGGGTTGCCGGATGGCTATGACACGATGCTTGGTCAACGAGGGGTTAATCTCTCCGGCGGACAAAAGCAGCGGTTAACGATTGCCCGCGCACTTGTTAGGAAACCGGCTATGTTGATCCTTGATGACAGCACCAGTGCACTTGATGCGGTTACGGAAGGGCTTTTGCTGGAGGCGCTAAAGGATATCTCCTGTACAACCTTTTTGATTACTCAGAAAATCAGTTCAACGGCATCAGCCGATTTGATCCTGTTGCTGGATGAGGGACGATTAATTGGCAAAGGCTCGCATAAGGAGCTTATGGCAAGCTCCGAGCTGTACCGCAAGATTTATGAATCACAGGTAGAGGAGGCGAAGCAGCATGTTCAAAGCATTAATTGAACCTTTTCGTCATCCTAAACCGAACTTTGAACTTGGCGTGGGACGAAGTCTAGGGACAGCATCTGGCGGCAAACCCAAAGCAAAGGCGAAGGATTGGTCAGGGACGCTGATCCGGATCTGGAGTTATCTAGCTGAGCGTAAAGCCAAGCTTATTCTTGTACTGATCATGGTTGTCTTCAGCTCAGCGCTAGCGCTGATGGGGCCATACATGATTGGCAGAGCGGTGGATAATTATCTGGAAGGTACCGGCGGGCGCTCATGGGTTGTTTTTCTGACAAGCCTTGCTTGTGTGTACATTTTTTATTCTCTGACTTCTTGGCTGCAAAACATATGGATGATCGAAATTGCTCAAGAAACTGTATTACGGATGCGTACGGAGCTATTCTCCCATTTACACCGTCTGCCCATTTCCTTTTTTAATCGGAGACAGCAGGGAGAAATTATGAGCCGTCTTACCAATGATATCGAGAACGTCAGCTCTACGTTGAATAGCTCGGCTATTCAGATATTTTCAAGTGTCTTAACCTTGCTGGGAACCGTAGGGGTTATGCTGTGGCTTAGTCCCTTGTTGACGCTGCTCACATTCCTCGTCGTGCCTTTGATGTTGTTAGGCATGCGCTGGATTACACGCCGTACAGGTCCACTATTTAAAGAACGTCAGCGCAATGTAGGGGAGCTTAACGGTTATATTGAGGAGACCTTATCCGGACAACGGATTATCAAGGCTTTTTCACAAGAGGAACGGGTCATCTCCGGTTTTCATGAACGCAACAAGCGAATTATGCTGTCAGGTTACTGGGCGCAGTCCATTTCTGGTTTCATCCCCAAGCTTATGAATGGTCTTAATAATCTCAGCTTCGCCATTGTTGCAGGAATTGGTGGTCTGCTTGCGATCCGTGGGTCGATTACAGTGGGTGTGATCATCGTATTCGTTGAATATACCCGCCAGTTTACTCGTCCGCTTAATGATTTAGCGAATCAGTGGAATACCTTGCTTTCAGCGGTGGCAGGGGCAGAACGGGTGTTTGAAGTGCTGGACGAAGAGACCGAGGCTAAAGATGAAGGTGCAGCCATATCACTTGAAACTGTACAGGGTGCGGTGAAGTTTGAAAATGTAGCTTTTTCTTATGATGGAGGTTCTAACACGCTGCAGGATATCAGCTTTGAAGCGAAGCCTGGTGAGATGATCGCTTTAGTTGGACCTACCGGTGCAGGCAAAACAACGCTAATAGGGCTGTTATCCCGTTTTTATGATCCTAATCAGGGGAAAATCACGCTGGATGGCTTAGATATCACTTCGATTCGGCGGGAAAGCTTGAGAAGTCATATGGCCTTTGTATTGCAGGATTCCTTTTTGTTCAAAGGGAGTATCCGCGATAACATCCGGTACGGGAGGCTGGATGCGTCCGATGAAGAGGTTGAAGAGGCGGCTAAACTGGCCAATGCCCATTCTTTTATTATGCGAATGCCCGAAGGTTATGAACGGATGCTCTCGGCGGATGGCAGCGGTATAAGCCAAGGGCAGAAGCAGCTGCTCTCCATTGCGAGAGCGATTCTTGCTAACCCCTCTATGCTTGTGCTTGATGAAGCAACCAGCAGTATTGATACAGTGACCGAGATCAAGATTCAGGAAGGGCTGCAGGCGCTGATGAAAGGGCGAACGAGCTTCGTCATCGCTCATAGACTTGGCACGATTCGTGCGGCTGATCGAATTCTTGTGCTTCAGGGCGGCAGATTATTGCAGCAAGGCTCTCATGAAGAGCTGCTGAAGCAAAGCGGACTGTACAGTGAGTTGGTACAGGGGCGGCGGAAAGAGGCGCTTGATAAGGCGGGTATTTAAGAAAAAGGCGAGAATTTTCAGGGAGCGCAGATTGCGTCCATGAAGTTCTCGCCTTTATGTTATTTGTGATAGATAACGAGCACCAGATCGGGTGAGCTGGGAGGGTTTGAATGTGGGGAAATCTATTGTACAAATTACAATCAGCAGGGTAATAAGGCTTGATTGTGTGCGATTCGAGATTCATATGATCAGATGAACAAATGATGAGATGAAAAAGCTGATTCTAAGTTTAACATAGCATCTTAAGAGATCGTTTCCTGCGTTCCGGCTTGTTTCACCTTTTGCTTCTCCTTGAACCTTGGACCTACGTAATTCTTCTTACGGTCCCTAGCCAGAATCCAGCCACCAAGGAAAGTCATGCCAGCTGCGAAGAGCAGCAATCCACCACCGAAATGCAGCCAAGCAAAGTGGGGCACAACGGTATCATCACCATGCATGGATATGTAATCAAAAATATCATCCTTCATCATAAGGAAGCCCTTCATTGCTATTAAGCCCGGAAACACAAGAATAAGGATGGCAATGAAGCGTGAAATTAACAGTTTCATAAGTGTCTCCTACCCCTCTTAGCCCTTTAGATTCACCCATATGATAACGCTTTAGCAAGAAAAAGTCCATTTGCATATGACGTTTATAAGTTTTGTAATAGAGCAAAAAGAGAGTACAATATACTAAGTAAAATGAACTTACGTGTAATGACTGGAGGATACATATCATGACAATTTCATGTGACGTGGCCATACTTGGCGGAGGTACTGGAGGGTATGTGGCGGCTATTCGCGCTGCACAGCTTGGAAAGTCCGTTGTCGTCATCGAAATGGACAAACTGGGAGGAACCTGTCTGCATCGGGGCTGCATTCCTAGTAAATCACTGCTCCGTAGTGCAGAGGTATATGCTGAAATCAATGAGAGTGAGAGCTATGGCATTGAGACAAGCGGTGTACAGCTGGTATTCCCAAAGGTACAGAAACGCAAAGAAGCTGTAGTTGAGCAACTTCATCAAGGCGTACAATATTTGATGCGCAAAAATAAAATACAAGTTGTCAAAGGTAAAGGGCGCGTAACGGGTCCTTCTATTTTTTCTCCGCGCAGCGGTGCTGTAGCTGTGGAACTGGAAGATGGGGAGATGGAAACAGTAGTTTCCAGCCATCTTATTATCGCTACGGGCTCACGCCCACGAGTATTGCCTGGTCTCGAACCAGACGGGAAAGTGATTCTTAGCAGTGATGAAGCGCTCACGCTCGAAGAGCTGCCATCTTCTATCATTATTGTGGGCGGCGGTGTAATTGGTGTCGAATGGGCTTCAATGCTGGCTGATTTTGGAGTGCAGGTGACTGTGGTTGAAGCGGCAGGTCAGTTACTGCCTCAAGAGGATGAAGAGATAGCTAAGGAACTGCAACGGTTGTTGAAAAAGCGTGGTGTTAAGGTACTGACTGAAACTACAGTGGATGCTGCAACCTGCCAGGTAACGGAGGATGGAATTTCGATCGAAGCCCGTAAGGGAGAGCAAAGTCAAAGCCTATCCGCAGAAAAATTGCTTGTATCCGTAGGCAGAGTGGCCAACATCGAGAATATTGGTCTTGAAAACACAGATATTCGCTTTGACAAAGGGATTATTGCTGTAAACGCTAGTATGCAGACGGCAGAACCGCATATTTATGCGATTGGTGACTGCATCGGCGGGCTTCAATTGGCTCATGCAGCCAGTCATGAAGGGATTATGGCGGTTAACCATCTATCTGGTGAGAAGCTACATCCTTACCATACACATTTAGTACCACGTTGTGTCTATACTCGGCCTGAGGTAGCAAGTGTGGGCTACACCGTGAAGGAAGCTAAAGAGCTTGGACATGATGTAGTGATTGGCAAGTTCCCATTTTCGGCCATTGGCAAGGCAATTGTATATGGCCAGAAGGACGGATTTGTCAAAGTTGTTGCCGATCGTAGCAGTGGAGATATTCTTGGTGTGCAGATGATTGGTCCTCATGTGACGGATCTAATTGGAGAAGCGGCCTTGGCACAGCTTCTGGATGCAACACCTTGGGAGATTGGTGAAGCTATACATGCTCACCCTACCCTTTCGGAGATTATCGGAGAAGCAATGTTAGCTGTGGATGGAAGATCTATTGGATTTTAGTTTTTCTTAGCTTTTCTTTTTGGGTAGAAAGGGATTATAATATACTCAAGTCAAGTCTTAGTACCAGGTTTTAAGATCAGGGCACAATTGGTCTTAATTCCTGTAAGACTTCAGGCTTTATGAATAAGGAGGTATCTCTTTATGGAATCCCAAGGTACTGTAGAAACGATTAACAGACATAAGCAGCTTGGACTTAGTGACGGCCAGGTCATCGATATGTACAGATATATGTCGCTCGCTCGTAAATACGATGAGCGCAGTCTGCTGCTTCAGCGCGCTGGCAAGATCAACTTTCATGTCTCCGGCATAGGCCAGGAGGCGGGTCAGGTGGCGGCGGCGTTCGCGCTGGACCGGCAAAATGATTATTTTTTACCGTATTACCGCGATTATGCTTTCGTGCTCTCAGTGGGTATGACTACCCGCGAACTTATGTTGTCCGTATTCGCTAAGGCAGAAGATCCAAACAGTGGTGGGCGGCAAATGCCGGGTCACTTTGGCAGTAAACGTCTGCGTATTGTGACAGGGTCAAGCCCTGTAACCACGCAGGTCCCTCATGCGGTTGGCTTTGCTCTGGCGGCCAAAATGCAGAAGAAGAAATTCGTCTCCTTTGTAACCTTCGGTGAAGGTTCCAGCAATCAGGGGGATTTTCATGAAGCTTGTAACTTTGCCGGAGTGAATAAGCTGCCGGTTATTATCATGTGCCAGAACAATCAGTACGCAATCTCTGTTCCTGTTCATAAACAGTTAGGCGGCAAGGTTAGCGACCGTGCGCTGGGTTATGGATTTCCTGGTGTGCGTGTAGACGGAAACGATCCGCTTGAGGTTTATCGTGTCGTTAAGGAAGCGCGGGAAAGAGCCCTCGCGGGTGAAGGTCCTACGCTGATTGAAGCGATGATGTACCGTTTGTCTCCACACTCCACCTCAGATAATGATCTGGCTTACCGGACCAAAGAAGAGGTTGATGAGAACTGGAAGAAGGACGGCGTAGCAGGATTCCGTAATTACTTGATCGGTCTGGGATTGTGGAGTGACGAGCAAGAACAAGATCTTGCTGCTGAATGCAATCTTGAGCTTAAAGCGGCTATCGAGTATGCCGATAATGCTCCGTTCCCGAAACCGGAAGACACACTGCTGCATGTATACAGTGATTCCGACCTCAAAGGAGGGGCATAAACCATGGCTATAATGGAATATATCGATGCCATCAGGCTCGCGATGAAGGAAGAAATGGAGCGCGATGATTCCGTGTTCGTGCTTGGTGAGGACGTTGGTCTCAAAGGCGGCGTATTTACCACAACTAAAGGTCTACAGGAACAGTTTGGCGAAGAGCGGGTTATGGATACACCCCTCGCTGAATCAGCGATTGCTGGTGTAGCCATCGGAGCAGCTATGTACGGAATGAAACCAATTGCTGAAATGCAATACTCCGACTTTATGCTTCCAGCGACGAATCAAATCATTAGTGAAGCGGCTAAAATCCGTTATCGTTCAAATAACGATTGGAGTTGCCCGGTTGTCATTCGTGCCCCTATTGGCGGCGGGGTGTTCGGCGGTTTGTATCATTCACAGTGTCCAGAATCGATTTTCTTTGGTACACCTGGATTGAAGATTGTAGCGCCTTACTCCGCTTATGATGCTAAAGGTTTGTTGAAGGCAGCCGTACGTGATCCTGATCCGGTTCTTTTCTTTGAGAACAAAAAGTGTTACAAGCTGATCAAGGAAGAAGTGCCGGAAGGGGATTACACCGTTCCAATTGGCGAAGCTAATCTGTTGCGTGAGGGAACGGATATTACGGTGATTGGCTACAGTCTTCCGCTGCATTTTGCTATGCAGGCTGCGGAAGAATTGGAACGCGAGGAAGGAATTACAGCACATATTCTTGATCTGCGTACCTTGCAACCGCTGGATCGTGATGCGATTATTGCTGCTGCCCGTCAGACCGGTAAGGTATTGATTGTGCATGAAGATAATAAAACAGGCGGAATTGGCGGCGAAGTGGCGGCCATTATCGCTGAGCATTGTCTGTTCGAGCTGGATGCACCGATCTTCCGTCTCTGTGGTCCCGATGTTCCGGCGATGCCAATCAGCCCGCCAATGGAGAAGTTTTTCATGCTAAGTAAAGAAAAAGTGAAGGCGGAAATGCTCCGGCTAGCACAATATTAATTTGTTAAGTAGATGCGAAGCTTCCTAAAACTCAAGTGATGCTTACGAAGCTTCGTAAACTTTAAGAATATGCTTACGAAGCAAGTTTTACTGCGTAGTCTTTCTAAGAGTCATTGCTTCGTAAAACTTTTAAGGAGTGAAAAGATGTCTGACAACCAAAAGTTGACTGACGTGATCATGCCGCAGCTGGCAGAATCGCTGGTATCGGCGACGATCGGCAAATGGCTGAAGAAACCGGGTGAACCGGTAGAGCAATATGAACCACTATGTGAGCTTATTACTGATAAAGTAAATGCGGAATTGCCTTCGACTGTAGATGGAGTTATGGGTGAGCTTTTGGCGGAAGAAGGTCAGGTTGTTAATGTCGGCGAAGTGATTTGCCGTATTGCAGTTCCTGTGGCTGCCTCTGCTGCTGCTCCAAGTACGAATCAGACGACAATTGCATCGAATGCTTCTAATGATGTTGCAGGGCAGAAGTCCACTGCAAATGCTGGCGATTCGATGCGTGCTCGTTATTCTCCTGCAGTACAGACACTGGCTGCTGAGCATAACATTGATCTATCGTTGGTTACTGGTACAGGTATGGGTGGCAGAATTACCCGTAAAGATGTGCTAACCTTCTTAGAAAAAGGTGGAGCTACATCCGCAGCTTCAACTCCTGCTAGTCAGCCTGCCCCGTCTGTATCACAACCACCAGCTCCACAGTTTGTTCAAACCGAAGTGAAGAAAGCGGAAGAGCCTCTTCGCCATTCCGGGCTACATTTGAGCGAATCTCCGCGTATTCCAACGATAGAGGTTGAGGGTGGACGAGGAAGCAGTTCGGAATATCTGATTGATGTAACACCAATCCGAAACACAATTGCTACAAGAATGCGCCAGAGTGTCTCGGAGATTCCACATGCTTGGACGATGATTGAGGTGGACGTGACTAATCTGGTAGCGCTGCGCAATAAACATAAGGAAGAATTCAAGCGCAAGGAAGGCATCAATCTAACCTATCTGGCTTTCATGATGAAGGCTGTTGTGAGTGCGATTAAGGATTACCCGATTATGAACTCTGTCTGGGCTGTAGACAAAATTATTGTCAAACGTGATATCAATATCTCGTTAGCGGTAGGTACAGAAGATTCGGTTATCACTCCTGTGATTAAGAAGGCTGATCAGAAAAATGTCGCTGGGTTGGCTCGTGAGATTGATGAATTGGCACAAAAAACACGCGAAGGCAAACTTAGTCTGGAAGATTTGCAGGGAGGGACTTTCACTGTAAATAATACAGGCTCGTTTGGCTCCATTCTTTCTTATCCAATCATTAACTATCCACAAGCAGCGATTCTGACCTTTGAATCGATTGTGAAAAAGCCTGTGGTCATCAATGATATGATTGCTGTTCGCTCAATGGCTAATATTTGTCTGTCCCTGGATCACCGGATTCTGGACGGAGTCATTTGTGGCCGTTTCTTGCAACGCGTCAAGGATAATATAGAAGGATATACACCGGACACTAAGCTCTATTAATGAATAACTAGCCAAACTGTGCAGGCAGGAGACTGGAAAAGGGGACCTGACGGTATGAAAAATACGGATTTTCGTAAGCTGCAGATTTCATATGACCCCATTATGGAGTATGGGACGGCCTGGGAGCTGCAAAAAGAAAGTGTGCATGCCATTGATTCTGGCGAGCAGCCGGAGCGACTTATTCTTTTGCAGCATCCGCCTACCTATACTATCGGTTCACAAAATCATCCTGAACATCTTCTCTTGGATCAAGAGCAGCTCGAAGAAAAAGGAATCGCGCTGTTTGAAATCGATCGCGGAGGAGATATTACATATCACGGACCAGGTCAGCTTGTAGGTTATCCGATCCTTAAGCTCGGAGAGGATGGCAAAGTGGATTTGCATGGGTACTTGCGCAGTCTGGAGGCTGTTATTATTGATTATTTGGCATCCTACGGAATTGTCGGAGATCGTAAACCGGAGTATACCGGAGTATGGGTTGGCGATGAGAAGATCTGTGCTATTGGTGTGAAGTTTAATAAGAGTAAATTTCGAAGAGGTTTTATTACCAGTCATGGTTTTGCTTTTAACATTTCTGAGGGGATTGCGGCGCGCGGGTTTCAAGGGATTATTCCATGCGGGATCACCGATTTTGGAATAACTTCTCTAGAGGAATGTGCAGGTCGTCGATTTGAGCTTCAAGAGGTGGCTAGAGAGCTGGTCCCATATTTCTTGAAACATTTTCCATATGAAGAGCTGATGGATACTTTCTGTGATATGGCAAAGGCTGATTAAGAACAAACGTGCAGGCCAAATAGCGGCAAGGTGTTCCTAGCCGCTATTATTAATGCTTCCTGAGCAATGTTTAACCTGCAAGGAACGGCTCGATAACCATAAATAGCGTAGAGGCAATCATGGCAAACAACATGACGTAGATGAAGATCTTGAACCATTTATTACGTTGCATGGGTAACTCCTTTAGATTTAGTTTAAGTTATTAACATGAAGATGGTAATGCCGTACAACCATTGTACCGTATTCACGAAAGAGAGGGAAGTCCAGTGATTTCACAAGACCGATTGATTCAGGAGTTTATGGAACTTGTCCAAGTTGATAGTGAAACAAGAAATGAACGGCAGATCGCCGATGTCCTTAAGAGTAAGTTTAACGCACTGGGTTTAGAAGTGCTCGAAGACGATTCCCAAGAAAGAACCGGACATGGAGCAGGCAATCTATTCATTACCTGGCCAGCTGAGAATGGAGGAGCTGCTCCAAAGCTTCTGTTCACTTGCCATATGGATACGGTTGTTCCCGGACAAAATATCAAGCCTACACTTGGTTCAGATGGATGGATTACAAGTGATGGCACTACAATTCTTGGAGCTGATGACAAAGCAGGGCTTGCTGCGTTGTTCGAAGCCATTCGTGTTATCCAAGAGCAAAAGCTTCCGCATGGCCAGATTCAATTCGTGATTACAGCGGGTGAAGAATCTGGATTGCTGGGCGCACGTTCGATGGATCCAAGTAACTTGGATGCTGACTTCGGCTTTGCACTTGATTCCAATGGTGAAGTTGGAGCGATTGCGGTGGCAGCACCGACACAGGCTAAAATCACGATGCAAATCTTTGGGAAATCGGCTCATGCTGGCGTGAACCCTGAGGACGGCATCAGCGCAATTCAAGTCGCTAGCAAAGCGATTGCAGCCATGAAGCTGGGTCGTATTGATAATGAAACCACAGCGAATATTGGAAAGTTCGCTGGCGGCGGCCCAACGAATGTAGTGTGTGATCACGTTCAGTTGGATGCAGAAGCACGCAGTATTGTGCAGGAGAAGGTTGGCGATCAAATCGCTTCGATGCGCGAAGCGCTCGAGACAACTGTGCGGGAATACGGCGCAGAATGCGAATTCCGCAGTGAAATCATCTACCCTGCTTTTAGCTTTAATGAGCATGATGCAGTAGTGCAGCTTGCACAGCGGGCCATTACTTCTATGGGGCTTACTCCACGTCTGTTCCACTCTGGCGGAGGTAGTGACGCTAATGTATTCAACGGTCTAGATGTTCCGACTGTTAACCTTGCAGTGGGTTATGAACATATCCATACTACCAAGGAACGGATTAAAGCCGAAGATATCGTTAAAGTGGCTGAACTCGTTGTGAATATTGTAAAAGAGAGCGCAAAGGGCTAATCGCCTTATAAAACAGCAGAGCAGCGATCCTACCGTAACGGAGGATTGCTGCTCTGCATTTTTTTATGGGGAGTATAGTGTAGCAATATCAAGGTAAATCCAAAAAAAGTCATGCGACCTCTAACGCCGCTTTTGGCGAGTCTCGAAGTAGAAATTTTCGGAATGCTCCGATGAAGTCTTCATGCCAGTAACTACACTGGGGTCCATAGGCATATCGATGTACAGAGAGCGATAGTGCCAAGTCCGCCCCCTCTCTTGAGGCTAAAGGACCCAGATGACGCTATAAGCAATATTATCGCCATTTGAGCAGAGTTTCGGACACCAGCGCAGCTAATCCTTATAAAGAGGAGTATATAGTGTGTTTTTTGTGCTGATAGCTGCACTGGGGTCCGATAGCATCGCAAAAGTACGAGAAAGGTGTGTTTAAGGTCAACTGAGTCCGATAGCACGAGTCACATCCGATAGTGCGAGACACATCCGACAGCGCGAGTCACATCACATAGTGCCGAGACACATCACACAGCAACGAGTCACATTCGATAGCACCGAGACACAACAGATAGCGTCAAGTCCGCCCCCTCTCTTGAGGCTAAAGGACTCAGATGACGCTAAAAGCAAATTTATCGCCATTTGAGCAGAGTTTCGGACACCAGCGCAGCTATTCCTTAGGAAGAGGAGCATATAGTGTGTTTTTCGTGCCGATAGCGTCACTGGGGTCCGATAGCATAGCATAAGTGGGGAAAAGGTGTGTTTAAGTGCAGCTGAGTCCGACAGCGTACAAAGGTAGGCGCAATAGCGACCTAATCAAACAACTTGTGCTAGATATCAGCATCGTGAGCGATCAACAAGTTGTGTCTGATATCAGCATCGTAAGCGCATAGTCGCTTAATCAAACAACCTGTGCCCATTACCAGCATCCTAAGCACAATCCCCCATAATCGGGGGCAACGCAAAAAGACTGGGGTGCCCCAGCAGCCATTTCATGGCTTTTGAGACACCCCTATAGTTGTGTGAACATGTATGGCTAAGTCCCAAAGGAGAGGATGAATTCATCCTGCCTTGGACGGAAGGATTGTAGATTGATCGTGCAGGGAAAGAATGTATGCCAGGGGCATATCGCGCCCATACTGCTGGATCCATCCAGCCAAGATGGCCTTTATTTCCTCCGGCTTACCTACCATCATAACTGCGGATGAGCTTGTACGGCTGAAGATTTCGTTCATCTGAAATTCCTTCTTTCCCTTTAAGTTTGCTATAATACACCGTATGCACAATAGAGAAAAAGGAGACCAGAAACTTTATGGGAGAACAACATTTGCACAGCAAACCCGAGCTTGATGAAGTGACATTGTCTACACAGCCTGTTTTTGATGGGAAGATTATATCTTTGCAGGTGGACACAGTGAGACTGCCTGATGGAAATACTGCGACACGTGAAGTTGTGAAGCATCCTGGCGCCGTAGCGGTGCTTGCTTTAAACAACAACAAAATGCTTGTTGTAGAGCAATACCGTCAGCCCATGCAACGCACTGAGGTAGAAATTCCGGCTGGGAAGCTGGATAAAGGTGAAGATCCATTAGTTGCGGCTGGTCGTGAACTTCAGGAAGAGACTGGATTTCACAGTGGAGATCTGAAATTGCTTAAATCCTTCTATACTTCTCCCGGCTTCGCCGATGAGATTATTCATTTGTATGTGACTACTAACGCTCAACCAGGGGATATGTCACTGGACGAGGACGAATTCCTAGAGGTTTCGGAGCTTACCTTGGAGGAAGCGTATCAATATATGGCTGACGGGCGCATCGCGGATGCAAAAACGATGATGGCAGTATACGCTTGGCATCTATACACGCTGACAGGCCAATGGAATTAACAACTGGACTGAAGAGTTTCTATTGCGATTTGCATGTTCATATTGGACGAACGTCGGAAGGTCAGGCTGTCAAAATTAGCGGCAGCCGCGAGCTTACCTTTGCGGGCATTGCCAAAGAAGCTGCAGAGCGCAAGGGACTAGAAATGATCGGTATTATAGACAGTCATTCACCTGGCGTACTGCGGGATATTCAGCGCTCTTTGGAATCTGGAGAGATGACGTTAGCTGAAGGTGGAGGGATTGCTTACCGAGGGACTACGATCATTCTGGGGACAGAGATTGAAATCCGCGAGCCTGGGCGAAAAGAGTGCCATGTGCTCGCTTACATGCCGGACGTGGAACGCATGACCGACTTTAGTGCGTGGATGAGCCGCTATATGCGGAATGTGAATCTAAGTTCCCAGCGCCTGTATGCTCCGGCTAGGGAGCTTCAGGATGAGATTTACGGGCGGGGAGGCATTCTTATTCCTGCACATATTTTCACGCCTCACAAGGGCTTGTACGGCTGTGCTGCAGAGCGTATGGCGGACATCTTTGATCTGGACCGCATAGCTGCGGTTGAACTCGGGCTGAGTGCGGATTCCGAAATGGCTGGATATCTTTCTGAACTTGATAATTACACGTTTCTAACCAACTCAGATGCGCATTCACTGGGTAAGCTAGGGCGTGAGTATAATGTGATGGAGCTGGCACAGCCTTCGTTCGCTGAACTGCGGCTTGCACTGGAACGTAAAGATGGACGGAAGGTAAGTGCAAATTTCGGACTTAATCCACGGCTTGGCAAATACCACCGGAGCTATTGCGGGGGCTGCGGCAGTATTATTGATGAGGCTTATGTCAACGCGGATCGTTGCCAATATTGCGGCAGTCTTAAGCTGGTTAGAGGTGTCTTCGACCGGATCCTAGATATTGCTGACCGCAAGACGCCGATAGTGCCTGCTGACCGTCCACCCTATCATTATCAGGTTCCGCTTGAATTTATCCCGGGGTTAGGGAAGGCGAAGATGAACGCGTTACTGCAAGCATTTGGAACTGAGATGAACATTTTACATGGTTGTGGTGAAGCGGAAATTGCCAGCGTTGTAGGTGCGGATCTGGCGTCGATGATCGTCCAGGCCCGCTCTGGCATTTTGGAGCTATCAGCAGGCGGTGGCGGGACGTACGGTAAAGTGGTACAGCCCAGAAAGTAGAGTCATTACCTAAAGGACAAGTCATATCGCGGGACGTTTTCTCATATGGTGTAACATGTAACCGGAAAGGGGAACGTCCCAAATGCGTAATTTACGGCTGATGATGAAGGAACAGACGCCTCTGTATATTTTTGTCGGCGTATTATTTCTGGTAGGTGTTGTATTTGGAGCTCTTATCGTTAGTGCGCTTACGATGGATCAGCAGCAGGAGCTGGGGGATTATCTGGGGAATTTCTTTGTTACGGTTGATCAGCAAGGTCTGCCAGCCGCACCTGATTCGTACTGGAGTATAGCAGCCTTGAATCTGAAATGGATCGGACTGATCTGGATTCTTGGGTTGTCGGTCATTGGGCTGCCGGGAATTTTGATTCTTGATTTTTTAAAAGGGGTACTGATCGGTTTTACGGTTGGCTGTTTGGTCAGTCAATATTCTTGGCATGGGATGTTGTTCGCGTTAGTTTCTGTGGCTCCACATAATCTGGTGCTGATCCCTGTGCTGCTGGTTAGCAGTGCAGCTGCGATAGCTTTTTCCTTGCAGATGATCCGCAGCCGGGTGATGGGACAACGCCGGACGCCAGTGACTCGTCCTTTTACCATGTACACTATATTGTCATTTGTGATGGCGCTTTTGATCCTGGGTATTTCATGTTTTGAGACCTGGGTTACACCAACCATGATGCGTTGGGTCACGCCTTCACTTGTACAAGCGGTGACGACCTTGACTGTGCAGTAAAAGCGTTTGACTTCTGAAAGCGACACCCCCTATAATGGAAGAAGTGGTTTGAAGACCGGTGCGGTAATTATCCAAGGGGGAGGGAGACAGGTGGAAGCACGGATAGACAAGATTAAGCAACAGTTACAATCCCAAGGATACAAGCTTACACCCCAACGGGAAGCGACCTTAAGAGTGCTGCTGGAGAATGAGGAAGATCATCTTAGCGCGGAAGACGTATTTATGCTCGTGAAGGAGAAAGCTCCCGAGATCGGTCTTGCGACTGTGTATCGTACCCTCGAACTTCTCAGTGAGCTACATGTCGTAGAAAAGATCAATTTCGGCGACGGTGTAGCCCGGTATGATTTGCGAACAGATACTGCGAAGCATCATCATCATCACTTAATTTGTGTGCAATGCGGCAGTATGGATGAGATTCGCGAGGATTGGCTCGGTCCGCTGGAAGAGCGACTGGAGAAAGAGTTTAATTTCACAGTGCTTGATCATAGACTTGATTTCCATGGGATTTGCTACCGCTGTACTGATAAGAACAATACAGACGGAAATCCATCCTAAGTTATCTTATATTAAGAATTAACTTCACAAGTCCTCCCCGGTTCCTATACCGGAGGGGGCTTTTTAAATGATTAGTCTATTAGAGCTATACATATCAGCCTTTTTTGGAGCATAAAATGAAGGACGAGCAGAATTCATTTATATGTAATAGGAGGCGTCCTTATGATTGTTTCTGTGCCCAAAACAGTGCGCAAGCTGTATTTTATGATCATGTTTGTGGCTCTAAGCTATTTACTCTACTATGCTATGAGCTGGCTAGGGGAATGGCTTAGTCCGATAGAGAACTATGGAATTCCTGAAGGCACCGCTGTTCGGGCATTTGATCACGCCGAGGTTGGTGATGATGGTCTGGATGCAAGGCAGCGCTTACGTTTCTATTACTGGTTCGGAGAATGAAAGCTCCGCAGGAAGCAGGAACAAGCGAGAAGAATGTCGAAGAAAGCTAGGGTGGATTTATGCAGAGTAAGAGTTGTGTACACATCTGCTGAAGCCTCATGCTGAATGTGCTGCAGGAAGACACTAAGAGTAGCTGCGCCAGGACAGGAGCGTGAAATAATGAAGTCACACTTGCAGCCTTTTTTACATTATTTGTCCGGAGATAAAGGCTTGTCCCCGAATACACTGGAATCTTACGGTAGGGATGTATCGCAGTTTCTAGAGTTTGCTGAAGAGCGGGGGGCTGAACAGCCTGAAGAAATCCGAAGATCTCATGTGATGTTATATCTTGGCTCCTTACGCGGAGCGGGAAGAGCCACTGCAACGCTCAACAGAAACGCGGTGTCCCTGCGGGCCTTTTTTCATTATTTGTTGAAGGAACGTTTAATTGAGCAGGATCCAACACTGGACATGGAAACCATGAAGCCTGATAAGAAGCCGCCTATGGTGCTTGCGGTTTCGGAGGTTGAGCGGCTGCTGGCTGCTCCAGATGTGAGTACAGCACAAGGGATGCGCGATAAGGCAATGCTGGAATTGCTCTACGCAACGGGGATAAAGGTTTCTGAATTGATTTCTCTTAACGTAGACGATGTGCATACGGACATGAAGTTTGCGCGCTGTACAGGGACTTCGGGCAAGGAACGAGTGGTTCCCATTGGAACCATTGCTGCTGAGAGTGTAGCAGCTTACACTTCTCTTATGCGGGACAAGCTGCTTCGTGATCATCAGGAGGAGCCGGCCATGTTCCTGAATAGCCTAGGTGGGCGATTAACCCGCCAGGGGTTCTGGAAAATCATAAAAAAATACGCACGGGAAGCAAACATTGAGCAGGATATTACACCGCATACGCTTAGGCATTCCTTCGCCGCCCATTTACTGGAAGGTGGAGCGGATTTGCGTTCCGTACAACAAATGCTGGGTCATGCTGATATTTCGACGACTCAGATTTATAACGGTATCGCCCGTAAGAATATGAAGGAAGTATATGAGAGCCATCATCCCAGAGCTCGCTGATCATGCTTCAAAGATGCTTTTTGTGAGTAAGATAGTTATGATGGAATCATACTTATAGGATAGACTGGGGAATGGGTAATTTTCCACAGGTTATCCTTTGGCAGAAACGGATACCTGACAGGCGATACATTGTATCGCTAGCTACGGAAGCATCTGACTTCCGGGAGAAGGTACAGCCGTTTCTTCTTGTTGGTGCAAACGAATGAACTAACGATCTATATTAAAAAAGGAGTGAAGACAATATGTCCTCATTTAAACGAATTGGTTTTATTGTTCTGGATAGTGTAGGTATCGGAGAAGCTCCAGATGCTGCGAATTTTGGTGATGCGGGTTCACATACGCTTGGTCATATTTTGAACCGTGTTCCCGGATTGAAACTCCCTAACCTACAGCAGTTAGGATTAGCTAATATTGCTCCGCTGCCGCCGCTTGAACCTGTAGCTTCACCAACAGGATATTATGGCAAGATGCAGGAAGTATCTGTCGGTAAGGATACGATGACCGGGCACTGGGAGCTGATGGGGCTGAAGATCGAGGTTCCATTCAATACGTATCCGGATGGATTTCCGGCAGAATTGATTGAAAAATTCGAAGCAGCAACTGGCCGGAAAGTGATCGGTAATAAACCAGCTTCCGGTACGGAAATTCTAGTTGAATATGGCGAAGAGCAGATGAAGACCGGAGCTTGGATTGTGTACACCTCTGCGGACAGTGTATTCCAGCTTGCGGCACATGAAGATATCATTCCACTGGAAGAGCTATACAGCGCATGTAAAATCGCCCGTGAGCTAACTATGGCTCCAGAATTCTCCGTAGGGCGTGTTATTGCTCGTCCATATGTTGGCGAACCAGGAAAGTTCGTACGGACCTCAAATCGCCATGATTATGCCGTGAAACCACCGGAACCAACGGTAATGAACGCGCTGGCTGATATCGGAAAAGATGTTATCGCGGTAGGAAAGATCAACGATATTTTCACAGGTGAAGGGGTTACAGCTTCTTACCCTACGAAGAGCAATGAACATGGTATCGAAGTCACCATTGAGCAACTTCGCCAACCGTTCAATGGCTTGCTGTTCACGAATCTGGTGGATTTTGACTCTTTATATGGACACCGTCGCGATCCGGAAGGATATGGTCATGCACTGGAAGTATTCGATCAGGCGCTGCCTGAAATTCTATCCACGCTTGGTGAAGATGACCTGTTGATTATTTCAGCAGATCATGGGAATGATCCAATCCATAGCGGAACAGATCATACTCGTGAATATGTGCCACTGCTTATTTACAGCCCACGCCTTAAGCATCCAGATAGCTTAGGTATTCGTGAGACCTTCTCGGATGTTGCCGCAACCATTGCTGATAATTTCGGTGCGAAGGCGCCGCAGTATGGGACAAGCTTTTTAGCGAAACTGCAATAAAAGGATGTGGGTTGCGCCACAACATTCATTAAGGAGGATCATCCATAGCATGTTAACTCAAAAAGAAATTCAAGAAGCAGCCATTTATATAAAAGACAAATGTCCGGTGGCTCCGGAAATTGGATTGATCCTTGGTTCAGGACTCGGTGTGCTGGCAGACCTGATCACCGATGGAATCAGCATTCCATATGATGAGATTCCTCACTTCCCTGTGTCCACTGTAGAAGGGCATGAGGGAGAACTGCTGATCGGTATGATTGAAGGACGCCGTGTCGTGATGATGAAGGGCCGCTTTCATATGTATGAAGGATATGGACCGGAGGTAACGGCATTCCCTGTTCGGGTTATGAAAGAACTTGGTATAGCCAGCCTATTAGTAACTAATGCTGCTGGTGGAGTGAACACAGATTTCACGCCGGGCGATCTTATGCTCCTTACGGATCATCTTAATATGACGGGGCGGAACCCGTTAATAGGACCTAATGATCCTGCACTGGGCGTGCGCTTCCCGGATATGTCAACCGCTTATAGTCGCCGCCTAATCAAGGTAGCGAAGGAAACGGCAGCGCAGCAGAATTTCGAATTCAAAGAAGGCGTATATGCAGGTCTGCTGGGACCTTGCTACGAAACACCTGCTGAAATCGTAATGCTTCGTCATCTAGGGGCTGACGCTGTGGGCATGTCTACTGTGTCGGAAACCATTGTTGCCCGTCATGCAGGTATCGAGGTATTGGGTATCTCCTGTATTACTAACATGGCTGCGGGAATTCTGGATCAACCTCTCAACCATGAAGAGGTTATGGAAACTGCAGACCGTGTGCGTGAGCGTTTCCTGAAGCTAGTGTTGGGCTTTATTCCGAAAATGTAATTTCGGGTACTGCATTTTGAATTTTTGGGAGGTCCAATCTATGACACAAGTGAATGAACTTGAGCCATTGACGTTTGAACAGATAATGAAGGTAACTAATTTGACTAGACCAAAATTTATTGGACTTGCTCGCGCAATTGTCCGTGAAGTGCAGGTGTAATATGAGAGCTGTCGATATTATTCAGAAAAAAAGAGATGGCGGAGAGCTGAGTCGTGAGGAAATTTCCTTTCTAATTCAGGGCTACAGTAAAGGTGAAGTGCCTGATTATCAGCTCTCTGCTTGGGCAATGGCTGTTTATTTTCAAGGCATGAACGCGCGGGAAACCGGCGATCTAACGATGGAAATGGCGATGTCCGGCGATCAAGTAGATCTTAGCCCAATCGCAGGTATTAAAGTCGATAAACACTCCACAGGTGGAGTGGGCGATAAAACAACTGTAGTATTGGCACCCTTGGTAGCTTCTGCTGGAGTACCGGTAGCGAAGATGTCCGGTCGTGGACTTGGGCACACTGGAGGCACGCTCGATAAGCTGGAGTCAATCAGTGGTTTCTCTATCGAGATGGCTCGTGAGCGTTTCTTTGACCAAGTAGGGGAGATCGGGGCTGCCGTGATCGGTCAGTCGGGCAACATTACACCCGCAGACAAAAAGCTGTATGCCCTTCGGGATGTAACTGCAACAGTTGAATCCATCCCCCTTATTGCAAGCTCTGTGATGAGCAAGAAGATTGCAGCAGGTGCGGATGCGATCGTGTTGGATGTCAAAACAGGCAGCGGTGCTTTTATGAAGACGCTGGATGATTCTATAGCACTCGCTCAGGCGATGGTTGACATTGGAACGCATCTGGGTCGCAATACCGTTGCAATCATCAGTGATATGGACCAGCCGCTTGGTTACGGGATCGGAAATGCGTTGGAAATTAAGGAAGGAATCGAGACCTTGAAGGGTCATGGTCCAAAGGATCTACAGGAGGTCTGTCTTATTCTGGGCAGCCAGATGCTTGTTCTTGGCGGCAAAGCCAAGGATGAAGCGGAGGCACGTTCGATTCTTATGACGCATATTGAAGATGGCAGTGCGCTAGAGAAGTTCAAACAAATCGTGAAGGCACAAGGTGGAGATGTATCGCAAATTGATTCTCCGGAGAAGCTCCCTACTGCTAAGCGATTCATTGAAGTGAAAGCAAAAACCAAAGGGTTCATAGAAGGTATTCAGGCCGAGGAAATTGGCGTTGCGGCTATGCTGCTTGGAGCTGGACGTGAAACTAAGGAATCCGTAATCGATCTGGCTGTGGGGATTCAACTTTCCAAAAAGGTTGGAGATGCTGTAGAGATCGGCGAGACGCTTGCAGTCTTGCATATCAACGATGCCAGTGAGAAGAAAGTTGAGGAAGCTGAAGGTAAGGTGTTAGAAGCCTACCGTATCACTTCTGAACCTGTTCCTGCCCAACCTTTGGTATTTGCACTTGTTACTAAAGATGGGGTAACACGGTACTAGTCAAGGTAATATAAATATTGTCATGGCTATGGCCGTAAACAGACAACAAAGCAGCGATCCTCCCATAACGGGAAGGTCGCTGCTTTGCGTTTTGCTCAATGGTGCAATATTTATAACTGGTTATTGATCTTATTGAAAATCTGCGAAGCCCCGCTGCTTGTATTACATAATACGACCACAGTCTCGCCACTAGCTGGATAGATAGCCGACCGGAAGGAAACACCGGGATCATAGCCCATAATGTGAAATTTGAACACTTTTTCTTCGCGGAGGGTAATCCATACACCATAACCATAATAGCCTTCGCCATCCACATGTACATGGGGAGTAAGCAATAATGAAGTGAGTACTGGACTCAATAATGTATGGTTCATTAACCCGCTCCAGAATAGCTGCAGGTCGGGGGCAGTGACGAAAGCTCCACCGTCAGCGCCTCCTTTTACCGGGATTGAGTAGATGTTGGTTCTCCAGTTCCCGTTCTCTTCCTCTATGTATCCTAGTGCACAGTTGGCAGGTAAGGCATCTAACGTGAAGTAACCGGATTGCTCCATTCCGCAAGGCTTAAAGATGTGATGCTCTACATAATCGGAAAAAGACATTTCACTCAGTTCCTCCACCAGAAGGCCTAGCACGATATAGCCGGCATTGTTGTAGTGGAAACGTTCGCCCGGGGTCCACATCATGGGAAGGGTTCGGAACATCGCCACAAAATCCTCAAGCTGTCGCAAGGTGTACATAGGCCGTGCCTTCCACAGGTCCTCGAAATCATCCATAATTGTTTCATCAAAATAATCCGGAATACCAGAGCTATGCGTAAGTAGCTGATGAATGGTGATGTCAGGACTAAAGAGAGGGAACTCTACCTTTTTAAGATAATCTATTAGTTTACTTTCAAAAGAAATCAATCCCTGATCGACCAGCTGGCAGACAGCAATCGCGGTAAATATTTTACATCCGGAAGCAATGCCGAACCGGGTATGAATATTGTTTTCGCGCTTATCCGACTTATTGGCATAACCGTAACAGCTGCTGCTGACTTCTTTATCATGTTGTTGTACCAGCACTACACCAGAGAAATTGTTCTGTGTAGCTTCTGCTTCAATACAATCTGCAAGGTGGTTCATCTGTATATTCACTCCTCTATAAGCAGTTAAGTTCTTAAATAGCATTCGTTAAAATATTCCATTTTCCTTTAAAGTGAATACGAAAAAATTGGAAATACTTAAAATTTGAAATAATTTTTGATCTCCCCTATAATAAAAATGCTCTGCAACTACTGCTGGGCTTTTTTTAATTGACAACAACATTACTTCTTGGGATAAATTATTATAGTTATTTACTTAGAAATGGAATAATTTCCACCCTTTCTGACGAAACTGGAACACAGTACCTGTGATATGAAGGTTAACGTTCAGGAGGGGAACCATTGTGAGAAAAATGCGTTTTGCTGTGCTTGTGCTCTGTATCGTTGTGTCGGTTCTAGGACCGATGTCAGGTGCTTATGCTGAGGAAAAAAGCAAGGATTCTGGCAGTAATGCTGCCGCTGTAGATCTTGCGCCTGGTGCGCGTTCTGCGATTTTGATGGATGCAGGCACCGGCACTATTATTTATGAAAAGAACAGCCATGATAAGCTGCCTCCCGCAAGTATTACGAAGATTATGACGATGCTGCTTACGGTGGAAGCACTGGATGAAGGAAGACTGCAACTGACGGATAAGGTGCGCACGAGTGAATATGCCGCATCGATGGGCGGATCGCAAATTTTCCTGGAGCCTGGTGAAGAAATGTCGGTGGATGAGATGCTCAAAGGCATCGCTATGGCCTCCGGTAATGATGCATCTGTGGCGATGGCAGAGAAAATAGCGGGTTCGGAGAGCGCTTTTGTCGATCTGATGAATAAAAGAGCGGAAGAGCTGGGTCTGAAAGATACCCACTTTGCCAATTGCAACGGTCTTCCAGCTGCTAATCACTATTCCTCAGCCTACGATATTGCGGTAATTAGCCGGGAGCTTTTAAAGCATGATAGAATTATCAAATATACCGGTTCCTATCAGGATTATCTGCGTAAGGATTCCACCAAACCATTCTGGTTGGTAAACACGAACAAGCTTGTACGTTTCTATACAGGTGCTGATGGACTGAAAACAGGATATACCGCTGAAGCAAAATTCTGCTTATCCGCTACGGCTGCAAGAGACGGTCTGCGTGCTGTTGCTGTTGTGCTGGGTGAGCCGAACACGAAGACACGTAACAGTGAAGTGTCGGGCATGTTTGACTATCTCTTTTCGCAATATAAGATCCACACTATTCACAAAGAAGGGGACGCTATTGGTACCCTTAAGATTGAGAAGGGTGTGAAGTCCGAGCTGCCGATTACGGCGAAAGAGACGTATAGTGTTCTTTTGAAAAAAGGTGTGACGCAAGAAGGCATTCGTCACGAACTAGTACTTCCAGAAAGCGTGAAGGCACCAGTGGCTGAAGGCCAGTCCATAGGCAAGCTGGTTGTCTACCAAGGAACCCAAGTGATTAAAGAGTATGAACTTAAAGCAGGGGAAGCTGTGGCAAAAGCAGGCTGGTGGAAGCTCTTTAAACGTACAACAGGCTCGATGTTCGGCATGGATTAAAAAGAGCTTTTTTGTAGATTGCGCCCATGTGCTTTGTAGATTCATAGGGGTTTTCTTCTAGTTTTGTCGTGAGGCAGGATTCCTGATTTGCCACGTAGAAACCTTGTCCTTGAAGAGAATGGGTACTGTCTCTTAAGGCCAAGTTTTCAAAGCAACGAAGAGGAGAGTGGCAAGCATGAATTCTAATGTGGAAATGGAGCATCACAGGGGTGTGCTGATTGTCCGTTTATCTGGGGAACTCGATCATCATGCCGCCGATTTTGTAAGAATGGATATGGATGAAGCGATTATGCGGGGTCAGGTATCGCATTTGATCCTTAGTCTTAAGCATCTGCAGTTTATGGACAGTTCGGGTCTCGGCGTAATTCTGGGAAGGTATAAACTGATCCATAGTAAAGGCGGCAAAATGGTGGTGTGTGATGCAACGGCACCTGTGAAGCGACTTCTGGAAATGTCAGGCCTGTTCAAGATCATGCCCCTATATGACGACGAGAGCACTGCACTCTCGGATTTGGAGGTTGCGTTATGACAAATGGTAAGGCTGGTAACTTCATGAACGTGCAGTTCGCTGCACTCTCGGAGAACGAATCATTCGCGCGTGTAGTTGTAGCGGCGTTCGTTTCTAGGCTTGATCCTACAATGGACGAGCTGAATGATCTGAAGACAGTCGTGTCGGAGGCGGTCACCAATTGTATTATTCATGGGTATGATAGTGATCCGGAAGGTATTGTGACTATTTCAGCTTCGCTGGACAACGAAACGGTACATTTAACCATTGAGGATCAGGGACGGGGCATTGAGGATTTGGAGCTGGCACAACAGCCGCTATATACCTCAAAGCCAGAGCTGGAGCGGTCGGGCATGGGCTTTACCATTATGGAGAATTTCATGGATGAATTTGAAGTCACTAGTGAACCGGGACACGGCACTTCGATCTCAATGAAGAAAACCATCGTTTCGAAAAAAGCTTTATACAATTAGGGGTTGGAGCCATGGATGCAGAGTCAAAAAAAGCTCCGCCGACCTATTTGGACGATGCGGAGGTCAAACGTCTTATCGCGCTCAGTCAGGCCGGAGATAATCTTGCCCGGGACACACTAGTTAGCTGCAATATCCGGTTGGTCTGGTCGGTAGTGCAGCGGTTTATGAACCGCGGGTATGAACCTGACGATTTGTTCCAGATCGGTTGCATCGGGCTCTTGAAGTCCGTTGATAAGTTCGACCTCAGCTATGAGGTCAAATTCTCCACTTATGCCGTGCCGATGATCATTGGCGAGATTCAGCGTTTCCTTCGCGACGATGGAACCTTGAAAGTTAGCCGTTCTCTTAAGGAGATGGCTAATAAGGTCCGCAAGATGAAGGATGAAATGTCTAAGACGCTGGACCGTCTGCCTACCATCGGTGAAGTTGCTGAGGCACTGGGAGTTACGCCTGAAGAAGTGGTATTTGCTCAGGAAGCTAACAAGCCACCGACCTCGATTCATGAGACTGTGTTCGAGAATGATGGTGACCCGATCACTCTGATTGATCAAATCGCTGACGAATCACAGGAACGCTGGTTTGATAAGCTGGCACTGAATGAGGCTATCGGAGGTCTCAGCGAGCGTGAACGGCTGATTGTTTATCTTCGATATTACCGTGACCAAACGCAGTCAGAGGTTGCTAGTCGCCTTGGGATTTCTCAAGTGCAGGTATCCCGGCTGGAGAAGAAAATATTGCAGAATATCCGCGAGCAGATTGCTCAGTAGATAATGGCTAAAATGTAAAGACGCTTGCGAAATAGCGAATAGGAAGAAAAAGCCGCCCCGAAAAGGGGGGGCTTTTTATGTGGAGGGAATCTCAATATGCATTCACTTGGCGACAAGGATATGACCTCATGGTCTATTGACATGGAAGCAAATTTGCTGACAATGTCGAATGTTTTGGAGAATTGGGTGGACTGTTCAGATCATGCTTTACCGCATAACCCCAATTTTTTACGTGAATATGTGTACAGTGAGGATCTTGAACGGTTTGATGCGTATATAGATAAATTATACTCTGGTCACCTATGTAATCTTGAGTATCGTATGCAGTTACCTGCAAAAGCGCTGAAGTGGGTTCAAAGTATAGGCACGCCCGTTTTTAATCAAGAGCATAAGGTTTGTAGAATAGATGGCGTAATCATAGATATCACGGAACAAAAAAATGCTCAAGCCCAGTTAGAGAGTAGCTTTTCTCTGTATCAGCAGATGTTTGCTACGATCGATGTGGCGATTTGGTCTTACGATTACGTATCACGGAAAATGTTATTCATATCGGATGCCATTTTCAATATCACGGGATATTCACCAGAACAGGCGAAGGAAGATGACTTTTGGCTAAGAATTGCTCCTAAAGAAGAGCGGCCTTTAATTCAGAAGATTATAACTACAGTGGGGCAAGGAATAAGCAATCTTAGTGAATATCGGATCATCCATGCCAGCGGTGAACTCCGATGGGTCCAAGTCAGGATCATTCCCAGTATGGATGAGACAGGGGCAGTGGTACGGCTCAATGGGATCTTAATCGACCATACGGAAAAAAAGCAGATGCAAGAGGTTCTATTAAAAAGCGAGCAGCGCTACAAATCCCTGTTTGACCATAACCCAGATATCGTGTGTGAATTGGATCTGCAGGGCAGCATTGTAGCTATCAATCCAGCGGCAGATCAAATTACTGGAGAAGCTTTTAATAGATTCGGAGAAAACTTATCCATTGTGAATTTATTTGGTGCAGAGAATTCGTATATGATGTCTGATTATTTTGAGAAAACGGTTGGCGGAGTTCTGCAGCATTACACGGTTACTTCTGTCCGCGAGAATGGATTAGTTAACCATTGGTCGATGAAAAACATCCCTGTACATGAAAACAATCAAATTGTGGGTACCTTTGTTATCGCAAGAGATATCACTGCATCTGTGGAGGTGGAAAAGCGGCTGGCTCAGCGGGAGGCGGAGTACAGGCTTATTACAGAGAATATGGAGGATATGATTGGGGTTCTGGATCAGCAAGGGAACTTCATTATTGCTTCGTCCTCTTGTGAGAAAATTATTGGTCTTCCTGTTGGTTCAATAAAGAACACAACCATTTTGGAGTATATTCATCCTGATGAACAAGAAGTGTTGCGGGAACAGATCTTGGATATTTTTCGGACAAAAGTATGTAAGATGTTTTACAATCGGTTTATTCACATCAAAGGTCACATTATAGATCTGGAATGCTTGGGTACACCTGTTCTTGGTGAGGATGGAGAAGTAGTTAGTATTGTGATTGTAGCGAGAGACATTACAAAAAGGGTCCAGATGGAGAGTGAACTTAGAGAAAGCGAGGAACTCAATCGGCTGCTTATTGATATGTCACCTGAAGCGGTAGTACTCCATAGTGAATATAAATTCCTTTATGTGAATTTTTCCTGTTTAGGATTGTTTGGAGTTTGCAGTGAGGATCAATTGATTGGCACCTCTATTTTTAATTGGGCCCACCCAGACTATATAACGCTGGCTAGAGATCGGATGCGTGAAATCTATTATGGACCCAATCGGATATTAGCTCCTATTGAACAAAAGGTCGTGCGGTCAGATGGATCTATTATCGATGTAGAAGTAACAGCTAGCTCAATTCTATATAAGGGTAAGGTTGCATGTATCTCTATCTTTAGGGATATCAGTGATCGGAAAAAAATTGAGGTGGAAAGACAGCTTACAGAGCAGATCATTCGGAACAGCGAGGAAAGGTATTTCAACTTACAGATGAGTCTTGATCAATTCTCGCAAGATTTGTTTGGTGCGATGAAGATCAGTCACATGGAACAACGATTACTAAAAGAAGTTAGAGAGGTCTTGCGGGTTACCAATATTTGTATGGTTGAAGTTGAAGATAACCATGATAAAATATGCGAGATTATTGAGACCGAGCAGGGCTATTCACTTAAGATCGGAGAGTTCCGAAGAAAAAGCTATATTCTATCCATTAATGAGAAGTCTATTTTATTAGAAATAAGTTCTGTTCGAGTGTGGCTGAAGACGATTACCCGTTATGTTAGTGTGTTATTTGATAATTTTTTGCTCATAGAAGATCTAACTAAGGACCTTGAGTTAGCGGCTTCCGAGCAAGCTCCGACATGGTTACTACGCTTTATGTTTAATTTATCCGAGAATGAACGCAAACGGCTTGCTCAAGATTTACATGATTCAGCACTTCAAGAACAGATCATCTGGTATCGTAAGCTTGATAATTTTTTAAGTGATAAATCCGTTACGGGGGAACTAAAGGAGCAGTTAGAACAGATCACAGAAGGTTTACTCGATGTTATCTATGAACTGCGGATTATCTGCAATGAGCTTAGACCACCAGCATTAATCAATGAGGGGCTTGCTTCCTCACTTGAGACATTGTTTGAATTTGCTCAGTTGCGGAACGACTATCAGATTTATTTTGAGTCAAACGCTTTCAGGCATAAGTTAAAAGACGAGATTCTAATAGGTCTGTACCGTATTGTGCAGGAACTTTTGGCTAATGCAGCTAAACATTCCTGTGCCACAGAAGTACGTATCTCCTTAGCTAGTGAAGGGCAACAGGTGCTTTTGGATTATGAAGATAACGGAATTGGAATGAGCCTTTTAGGAGAGGATTCTATTAAGAGTATGGGGATTTATGGGATGAAAGAAAGGGTTCGCAGTATGGATGGGACCATACGATTTCTTTCGCCAGAGAATAAGGGATTAGCTGTCTTTATATCCATACCTGCAGATTAATCATGGGGCATAATAAGGGGATAGGGGTGTATTAGGCATGATTCAAATTTTGTTAGTGGACGACCATCCCTCTGTCATGGAAGGGACTAAGATGATACTGGAACAAGAGGGAGATATGGAGGTTACCCTAGCCAATTCAGCCCATGAGGCGCTTAACATGGTGGGTAGCCATACGTTTGACGTAATGTTATTTGATCTTCATATCGCTGATGGAAATGGGATTGATTTGGCGAAGGAAGTCTTAAATATAAGCGCAGATGCGATTATCTTAATCTACACCGGATACGAAATTACTAACAAATTTAACTTGATGATCGAATCGGGTTTGTTTGGATTTATTTCAAAAACGACCAATAGAGAGCAGTTGGTTGCAGCAGTGCGTTGTGCTTTAAGGGGAGATGTCATTTTGCCTCATGCCCTAGTTAAACAGTTAAGAAAAGTATCACCTAAAGGAATGGAGATTAATGTTGACCAAGCAAATCCGAAGATCAGTAAAAAAGAGCATGAAATGCTGACAGAGATTGCAAAAGGAAAAAGCAACAAAGAAATAGCAGAGATTGTACTTATGAGTCAACGATCGCTGGAATACAGTTTAACGAGTCTGTTCCAAAAGCTAAATGTGAAATCGAGAATTGAAGCGGCAATAAAAGCTAAACGTCTGGGCATATTGAAGGAGTCCGATTTCAACAATTCACTATGAAAATTCGTAACAAACAAATAGATCAAAATCCCGTTCACGGTTCTGTGAGGCGGGATTTTTTGGTCTGCGCTTTTTTTGCGGGATGACGCAATATTTTTGCGTGGTCGCGCTATTTTTTTTCGGTTACCTTAATCTGCTTACCGTATATGATGAAATAGTTCCTAAGAATTACTAAAAAATGACTAACGCCAATGAGGGGCTGAGGAAAATGAAGTGGTTTTATAATTTAAGAACAGCAGTGAAGTTAATCTCCGCATTTCTGTTAGTATCCGCAATATTGTGCTTTGTAGGATTCTATGGAATTACGAATTTGAGTAAGTTGGACCGGTCTATCGTGGACATGTACGAAAACCGCTTAACACCTATAGCTTATTTAGGAGAAGCGAATGAACTATTTTTAACAAATAGAATCAATATCCGTGACATAAACACGATGGCTAAAACAGTGGCAGAAAAGAAAGAATACGAAGATAAAATACATAAAAACGTTCAAAGTATTGAAGAGATCATGGGTAAATATAGCAAGACTGCGTTGAGAGCTGAAGAATTAGCCATAATGAAGGATTATCCTGAGATCTGGAAACGGTATATCACAAGCCTGGATGAGGCTATTGAATTAAATAATACAAATATTAGTAATGAGAAATATACAAATTTTTTGCTTGTAAGTGATTTGCAAACAGCTACAACAGAGCTGACTGACTTTCTGCAAAATTTAATAGACATCAATATGATGCAGGCTCAAGGTTCGATTGTTAGCGCCAATGAACTCTATCAGTCCTCTCGTTTGATTACGTTTAGCGTTACTATTGTTGCGCTGCTCATCAGTATTGGTCTGGGTCTTCTAATATCGCAGATCATAGCACGGCCTCTAAATCAAGTAATGCGCTTGCTAGGTAAAGTGGCAAACGGTGATTTAAGCGAAACGTCGAATCTGGAATCCAAGGACGAGATTGGAATGCTAGCTCTTTCCGTTAATGAGATGGTTCTGAACCTAAGACGTACTGTGAGCGGCATTTCGTCTTCTGCGGAAAGTGTCTCAGCTGCTGCGCAGCAAATCTCAGCAAGTACAGAGGAAGTAGCTAGTGGAAGTATGAGTCAAGCTAGTGCAGCGCAAACGATGAATGAGTTGTTCCGAGAATTATCTGCGGCGATTAATTCAGTAGCCCAGAGTGCTGAACAGGCCTCTGAGCTGTCAGATCAAACGATGCGTATCGCTCAAGATGGAGGGATCGTGGTTAAGAACTCCGTACAAGGAATGGCAGTACTGGATACTCAAATGTCTAGACTTGCGGAAGATTCCGATAAGATTGGTGAGATTATTGCGGTGATTGAAGATATTGCCCAACAGACAAATCTGCTAGCCCTGAACGCAGCGATAGAAGCGGCCCGCGCAGGTGAACAAGGTCGAGGTTTTGCCGTTGTTGCGAATGAAGTAAGAAAGTTAGCTGAGCGGAGCAGTGGGGCTACGAAACAAATCACGGGCATTATCAAAGAAATGCAGAAGAATACGCAGCATAGTGTAAATGCCGTAGTAGAAGGAGTAGCTTTTTCACAAAAAAATGGAGAAGCCTTTGAACATATCCTTACGATGGTGAACGATACCGCTCATAAAGTAACAGAAATTGCGGCTGCCAGTGAAGAACAGGCTGCACAATCGTCTGAGGTGATGTTCTCAATTGAGAGCATATCCGCCGCAACTGAAGAAATGGCGGCAAGCAGCAGTGAAACGGCAACGACGGCCAATGCTTTGGCTCAGCTAGCAGAAGAGTTAAATAGTCTGGTATCAATTTTTAAAGTTAAATAAACAGTGTCAGGGGTATTATCATTGATAGGAGAGGAGAAGTAGTGCAAAAAATAAAGGTGCTCGTTGTAGCTGCTTCAGTAACCATGCGTAAACAGATCTCGAACCTAATTTCGGAGGATTCAACCCTCGAGGTCATTGGAGTAGCACGAAATGCATCCGAAGCGATCAGCATGGTTCAAAAACTCAGGCCCGATGTCGTGGCTATAGATATAGAAATGCCGGAATTGAACGGTTTGGTAGCACTCACAAGCATAATGTCACAGCGGCCAACACCTATACTTATCCTGAGCTCAGCTACAAAGGAAGGTATAACTGCAACCATTACTGCTCTACAAAATGGTGCAGTGGATTTCATCTCCAAGCCGGCTCAATCTTATGGACCTGGTCTATACAGCATAAAAGATGAGTTATTATTCAAAATTAAGAAAGCCGCTGAAATTCCTTTAAGAACTCTTATTCTTAACAATATAAACATCTCCAAAGTGAAAGCTCGACAAGAGAAACAAAAAAACGATAAGAGTGGATGTACAGAAGTCATTGAGCAGATCGTGGGAATTGGATGTGGAGTAGGAGGGCCGAAGGCATTAGAAATCTTAATTACCTCACTTCCAGCGAGCTTCCCGTATCCCCTGCTAATTGTGCAACATATGCCGCCTAAGTACACAAAAGCATTGGCGGAACGACTGAATCGGTTCTCAAGTGTACGGGTGGTGGAAGCCAAGGACAAGCAATCGGTGCTCGGGGGAACCGTCTATATCGCTCCAGGTAATTCTCATATGACCATCATTCGGGAGGAGCAGGATCTCAGAATAAAACTTATGAAAAAGCCTGCAGTGAATGGGCACTGTCCTTCGGTCGATGTCTTGTTTGAGTCTATATCTGCACTCACTGGTCTGCAGCAGCATTTAATCCTAATGACCGGAATGGGAAATGATGGCGCTAAAGGGATGCTAGCTGCCAAACATGCTGGTGCCCAATCAACGCTTGTAGAATCGCAAGAAACTTCTATTGAAAGTGAAATGCCTGAAGCAGCGGCGAAGCTGGGTTGTGTGGATTACGAGCTGCCCTCGCATTTGTTAGCCTCGAAGATTATGGAGGTTACGGGGGAGCTGAGATACCGGAGGGACACATTTCCATCAGTTTGAACGGTCTTATTTTACTTCTGAAAAAGCGTTGGCAGGATAAAATCCGCCAATGCTTTTTTGTATTTCAGGTTGACACTTTCAAGTGATAACAATTATCATTTACGGAGCTAGAGTAGAGATTATGTAACTCATCGTATACAAGGAGCGAAGAAGGAGAGGTTTGCGATGACTTTAAATATATTGAATATGGAAATTCATGATCTTTTTGATCAATTTACAGAACGGATAGAGGGGCATGTTGAGCATAACCAATGGGAACAACGGCTTACTATTCCTTCACATATTGGTAAGGGAACTGTCACCCGTACACGGATTCGTCCAGGTATGGAGATTATGTATACGGACATAACTTACGAACAAGATATGAAGCTCTACATTCAAGAAGCTTGTCCGTTGTTTGAACTAAGCTATAATCTAAGCGGAGAAATCTATTGCGAATGGAACGGCAAGGAAAGTTACACGGATAAACAAATGGGCAATGTCCTTTTTCTAGAGGATGTTCAGGTGTATGAAGAGAAAAAAGCAGGTGTCCCCAATCAATTGCTGGAAATACGGTTAGCTCCTAGTGAACTGCTGAATTACGCCGGAGATTTATCGGAGACACAGCAAATGGAAACCTGGCTTAGACATCATCGTGGCAATATTGATCGTTATCCAGATACTGCGGCAATCCGAAAATGTGTCTCCGAAATAATCCACTGTACCTATCATGGAACATTGAGACGTTTATATATGGAGAGCAAAGCCCTTGAATTTATTGCTTTGTTTGGTGAGTCTGATGGTTACGGTTCTATTAGCGATAGTATGACACTGCGGCATGATGATATTACTAATCTGAAGCGGGTACATGAATTGGTGCAAATCCATTTCGAACAACCGTTATCTATACGTGAGTTGGCTAAGCGGGTAGGTATCAACGAATTCAAGCTAAAAAAAGGCTTCCGCGAATTATTTGGCATGACGATCTTCGAGCTAGTACGTATAAAAAGGATGGAGAAAGCGCTCTGGTATATGGAGGTTGAAGGTTTGAATATAGGGAAAACAGCTGTTTCGGTCGGATATAGCAATGTCAGCAATTTCACGACGACCTTTCGTAAGCATTATGGCTGCAATCCAAGCGAATACTTAAAACGTATCGAACAACAGAGTTTGGAACGAAACAGGCTGTAGGAAGATTTGTAAATGCAGAAAGCTTAAAGCTTCAAGTGTTAGAACATAGGGTTCGGAATCGAACGTTATTTTCTGTCTGCTTGAGGTTTTTTTGTGTTTGCTCCCTTATCAAGGAGTGCACCTCCCTTAACAGGTAGAGAAAAAGACCACTCTAAATGATAATAATTACATAGATTGCAGATAAAAAGGTGGTTATACAATGGAACAACAACAAGTAGATTCGCGCCGGTGGTATGCGCTGGGGGTTATTTTACTGCCAACATTACTTATTTCATTAAATACTTATATGATTCAAGTTGCGCTTCCATCTATGCAATATAGCTTGAACGCAAGCTTTTCGGAAGCACAGCTTATCGTTACCGGATTTTCGCTAGGATTAGCTGTGGCGTTGATTATTAGTGGAAAGCTTGGAGATATATACGGCAGGAAACGGATGTTGCTGATCGGGGTGAGCGGGTTTACGGTCATGGCAGTATTGGGCGGATTGACCTCAGATCCGGCTCTTCTGATTGTTATTCGGATTGTGCAGGGATTGGCTGCGGCGCTTATTCAACCTCAGGTTCTATCTACGCTGCAGGTCAGCTTTCTGCCAAAGGAAAAAGGGCTTGTTTTCGGCATTTACGGCGCCATGATTGGTTTTGGATTTGCATTCGGATTCATCCTCGGAGGCACTATTGTGAATTGGAATCCGTTCGATCTCGGTTGGCGGACGGTATTTTTTTTCAATGTGCCATTTGGACTTCTCGTCCTGCTGTTAATGCCGATTGTACCTGAAACACGGGCTGAGCAGGCGCACAGTATTGATTGGACTGGAAGCTTCCTTCTGCTGATCGGTTTGTTCCTGCTGATCTATCCGTTGTCAGATGGACAAAAACAAGGGTGGCCGTTGTGGATTTTTGGCTGTCTAATGTTAGCTCTTTTCGTGTTGTTTACTTTTATCTGGGTTGAAAATCGAAAGGGAAAGCAGGGGGCGTTACCGTTAGTCGATCTGTCTATTTTCAGAGATCGAACATTTAGCGCTGGTCTGGCAACCGTTCTTGTCCTTTATCTAAGTATGTTCTCTTTCTTTTTTATTTTGAGCTATTATATGCAATTTGGTTTGCACTATAGTGTTCAAGATACGAGTATGGTTTTTTTGCCTATAGGGATAGGCTTTTTTATGACTTCCCTAATCTCTTCTCGAATGGTCAAAAGATGGGGGATGAGTGTACTTAAGATAGGAGCGCTGATGATGGGGAGCTGTAGCCTGCTGCTTATGTTAGAGCTAAATGTGGACGTTACGCAGCTGCTAGACCCTCGTAATATCCTAATATTATTGATATATGGTTTCGGTCTTGGAATGGCTACTACGCCCCTAGTTAACGTCACGCTTAGTTCAGTACCCACAAAGATCACGGGCACGGGTTCAGGCTTGATCACTACCTTTATGTATTTTGCGAATTCGTTAGGAGTGGCGTTAATCGGTATTTTATTCTCCGCTTCGCTAAAGCATTCTCTTTTGGAAGCAGATCTAGCGGATTATGTAAGGGCGTTTTCCTTCTCATTAGCAGCAATCGGAGGACTTGCTTTTACTGGTTTTCTTTGCCTTTGTTTTTTGCGGGAGCGGAAATTATAGAGGAGGTATCCTGCTTTTTTTGCGCTGTGAGCAATCTAACAAACGAACGCCCTTCTTAGCTTTATAGTAATACCGAGTGATTGAATTCCATTTAATGTAACTCAATCCAAACCTATCAATGAGAAGGTGCCAGGATGTCCATACTGCAAGTAGAGAATCTCTCGAAAGAATATAAAGGCAAAGGCAAAACGAATCGGTTTCGAGTGTTGAACGGAATTAGTCTTAGTGTGGACAGTGGCGAGTTTGTGGCGATTATGGGACCCTCGGGGAGCGGAAAAACGACATTTTTAAATATACTAAGCGGAATCGATACGGAGTATAGTGGGGTTGTAAGAATTGCAGAGACTAGTATAAGTGAGATGTCCAAGAACGAGCTTGCGCTTTTTCGCCGGCAGCGTATGGGATTCGTTTTTCAGGATTACAATCTGCTGGATAGTCTGACCCTACGGGAAAATATCATGGTGCCCATGGTGCTGGATGATCAAGAGGTAGAAGATATCAATGCCAAGACAGATGAGACGTTATCGCTATTTGATCTGGATGAGGTGAAGGACAAATATCCTTATATGGTTTCAGGGGGGCAACAGCAGCGGACGGCGATCAGCAGGGCGATTATTAATCATCCAGATGTGATTTTTGCGGACGAGCCGACAGGGAATTTGGATTCTAAATCCTCGAGTACGGTGATGGCAACCTTCGCCAAGCTCAACACTCTAAAAGGAGCAACGATAGTGATGGTCACACATGATCCTTTTGCGGCCAGCTATTGTAATCGCGTGCTTTTTATCAAAGATGGGAAGGCTCTACTAGAGATTGCTAGAGAGAATAAAGAGCGCAGAGCATTTTTTGATCTGATTCTGGAGAACCTGGCCTTTATTGGAGGGGGAGAAGATGACCTTTAGGAGAATGGCATTTCAGATATTTAAGGCGAATCTTAGAAGATATTTGTTGTTTTTCTTATGCAGCAGCTTTACAGTCATGATCTTTTTTACATTTTATTCGCTGTACAGTAATCCTGATTTTAATGACCCTTATCAAGTGAATGGGATGGTGTCAGGTAATTTATATGCTCCTTTTTTGGTGATAAGAGTGTTTGCTGTTCTGTTTATTGTATATGCGCAGATGGCCTTTTTGAAATTCAGAAAAAGCGACTTTGGGCTATTAATGGTACTTGGAATGACAAGCCACAATATCCGCAAAATCATTTTGTTCGAGAATAGCATGATCGCTTTAGCCTCGATTCTCACTGGTTTAGGTGCAGGGACGGTTTTCTCCGGTATTTTTTTCTTCATTGTTTCGCTGTTAGTTGATATTGGGGACAGTGCTTTTATACTGACGCTGGATAGTTATCTGTATACCATTAAATTCTTCGCGGTGATTTACATAGTTGTGATTGCAATCAATTTGCTATTCACTTTGAGATACAGCATTTTACGTCTTTTAAAAGAATCCAGAACCGCAGAACGCAACCTGATTCATGGGAAAATCACCGGAGTCATCGGAGTTTTACTGTTGGGAATCTCCGTTTATAATATGCTCACTCATTACAACCCTTCCGATGCTCGCATGATGTTAATAAATCTGGGAATTAGTATGTTGGGCGTTTATTTGCTGCTGTCAGGACTTGGGGACTGGATGAAACTTTTTATATCGCGATCAAGCAGAGCATATCACAAGCACCTGCTGTTTAGTTCCAATTTGATCTATACCCTTGGTCGCTCCAAAGTAGTGCTTTCTCTCATCACCTTTCTCGTCTTCATCACGATTTCTCTAAGCGGGATTATTTTTTATTTGACCTGGAATGCTGAGGAAATTCCGGTTGCAAACAATCCATATGATATTGCCTATTCAGAAGTATTCGGAAAAAATAGCATCTCACCAAAAATACTAAGTGAGATCACGGATCATGGCGCTACGCCGCTGCTTTCACACCAAAAGCTGGAGTATATCGACTTGTTTAATTTTAAAATATTTCTGGACCAGAATATAAACGCATTAATCGGCTCTGATTATCATGTGGAGAAAGATCACTTTCTAAATCTGGCCACAGTTGCACAAGGAGAAGAGTGGAAGAATCAAAGACCGGAAATGCCCACCTTTGACCTGACGCTTGCTTCCGGGAAGCATACGCTGTATTCACAAGGTATCCTATTTAACATGGTATTTAACCCTGTGCCGAATTTAATGAATGGTCTTCATATCATTGTAAACGAAGAGGATTATATGGCGCTGAAAGCGGAAAATAAAAAAGCGATCGGTATCCTTCAGCTCCTGAATTTTAAGGATTGGAAAAAAACTGCGGATATAGATGCTAAGTTAAATGCCGCTTTAGCCAAATATAACAAAGACAATACAGAGTCCTGGTATGGCAATGAGCGGCAAGAGGCCCTCGTATTCTCTACGAAGTCTAGAATAAGTGACTATCTACAGTTACAGGAGTCTGGCCGATTTGGAATCTTCGTAATTTCATTTGTTGGTTTAATATTTTTCGGCGCCTCCGGGATAGTGCTGCATTTCAGTATTCAGACCGATTTAGAGCGTGAGCGGATCAAATTCAGGAAGCTGAACAAGATTGGAATTACTACTAAGGACGTGGCTCGTATTATAGGCGGCCCTTTAAAAGTGCTGTTTTTTCTCCCTTATGCATTAGGTATTGCATTGTCTTCTTTTTATGTTGTTGGTTCTTCCAGGGTTGAAATGTCTACAGCTCTGGAGCCGATGTGGTTTTGTTTGTTAGTAGGCGGAGCGTATCTTTTATTTCAAGTCCTTTTTTATCGTATATACACCAAAATATACACTCACAATATGCTGGCACATATTAAGCTACTCGATATTCCCTTAATAGAACAAAATGAGATTTCAATTTAATCCCAAATATGATAATATTGGTGCACAAAACGTGGGGGGATTCCATTTGAAAAAGATTTTTTCCAGAATTGCAGTCGCATTAATGATCTTGACCCTTGTTGCGATAGTCACTTGCTTTTATATTGGTGAATTCACCTATGCGTATGGATTAATTTTGGTGCTGTTTTTCGTATTTGCGGGGATGGGGCAGCTCTATAAGCTTAAAAATGATGAGTATATGTACAAAAAATTAAATAACACCGATGAGTATAATGAATATACTAGATGATATAAATTTAACAGAAGCTTATTATGTATAGCCAAACACCCCACTTTAGACAGTGTCTAAAGTAGGGTGTTTTTGTATGTGCCTATGTTTATTTCTTACCGTTGCGTTCAAGAATCATATCTACGAACAGATCAATCTGTGCGGTAATCGCAATCGGATCATAGCGGTAGTAGGTATCAAAATCATTGTAGAATAGATGATCGTTCTTCGCAGCATCAAGTCCGTTCCAAACTGGAGATTCCTTCAGTTCTTTCAGCTTATCTCCTTTTTTGTCAGGATCATAAGTGGTGAGGAACATGTAGTCAGCTGCATATTCTGGCAATAGCTCCATGGACAGCTGCAACGTTTGGTTGTCATTGCTGTTCTTAGTAGGCATTTTTAGCTTAAGTGCGTTATAAAGGGCTTGTCCACCTCGGCCGGCATTATTTCCGAAGGTCCATAGCTCACCTTTATCAGTCAGCTCATAGATTCCAAAAGTATCATTTTCATTTACGACACCTTTAAGCTTCTCGCGGCCTTCAGCAGCCTTTTTCTCAAAGTCAGCAATAAATTGTTCAGCTTTGTCAGGCACACCTACAATGTCACCGAACAGTTTAACAGTTTCATAGATATTTGTAGCAGTTCCGTATGGAATATGAATGGTTGGAGCAATTTTGGATAAAGCATCGTAGTTATCATCATACATAACGACGATTAGATCAGGTGTAAGTTCCAGAGCTTTCTCGGCGTTAACTGGAGCACCGACATCTTGTGTGTTTGTGAGCAGGTCTTTCAAGAAGGGATTATCAAAGGTACTAGGTTCGACACCTACAACATTTGCTCCTACGGAGAGCAACTCCCCACCATAATAATCTGTAATAATCCGCTGTGGTTTTACAGGTATTTGCACAGTACCTTTAGTGGTTTCATAGCTACGCATTTCAGCAGCTGAAGCCTCAGGAGCAGTCGTTGGCTCTGTGCTCGGTGCTGTAGTTGCTTCTGTTGTTTCTGTTGGTTTATTAGATGAAGCATTGTTTGTTCCCCCGCAAGCTGTCACAAATACAGACAATAACATTATGAGTGCCAGGATGGGGAAGAGGGTCTTTCTTTTTAGCATGATAAACCTCCCTATATATGTGTACCAACAAATAATAATGAGAATCATTATCATTATTATTTTCAATTTGAACTTTATCAAATCCTAGAATTCCTGTCAATGCAATAAAATAAATGCCTCCTATTAAATCTATCTATTGCCAAACCTAGGAAGGCTCATTTACAATAGCATAGTGATAATGAGAATCAATTTCATAGAAATAGGGTGGCATTCATGAATCAACAGATATCTTCCAAGATTAGACCTAATAAAGGGTCAGCCATACAAGAGTTCCGTTCACGTCCTTGGGCTGCCACGTTAATCTTGGTTGGCGGTCTGGTACTATTAGCACTAGGTATCGCTGTTTCAGTCTCCTTTGGAGCGGCTGATATTAAACTTTCTGTGGTGTGGGCAGCTGTGTTTCACTTTGATCCGGAGATCATGGATCATCAGATTATTAGAGAATTACGATTACCCCGTGTACTTGGCGGGGCAATGATAGGGGCCAGCTTTGCAGTTGCGGGTGCCATTATGCAGGGAATGACCCGAAATCCACTCGCAGATTCAGGTTTGATGGGCATCAACTCAGGCGCAGGATTTGCGCTGGCGCTTTGTTTTGCATTTTTCCCGAATCTATCGTTTATGTATTTAATCCTATATTCCTTCATTGGTGCCGGAGTAGGGGCTGGGGTTGTGTATGGGGTCGGATCATTGGCCAAGGGAGGGCTGACTCCTGCTCGTCTGGTGCTGGCAGGTGCTGCTTTTAGTGCACTGCTGTCAGCGCTGAGTGAAGGGGTAGCTTTATATTTTCACATTGGGCAAGATTTGGCTTTCTGGTATGCGGGAGGCGTGGCTGGGACGAAATGGATTCAGCTTAAAGTCATGTTCCCTTGGATAGGAGCAGCGTTAATTGGGGCTATGGTAATATCCCGATCGATTACAATGCTCAGCCTAGGTGACGATGTTGCTAAAGGGCTAGGCCAGCGCACAGGGCTTGTTAAGCTGGCAGGGACTTTAATCGTATTGATTCTGGCTGGATCATCAGTTGCAGTAGTAGGAGCCGTTGGGTTCATTGGACTAATTATTCCCCATTTGACCCGTTTTTTTGTAGGTGTGGATTACAGATGGATCATTCCATGTTCAGCTATTCTTGGCAGTCTGCTTGCAGTATTTGCAGATTTAACAGCACGGATGATTAATCCCCCTAATGAAACGCCGCTTGGAGCAATTATTGCACTGATCGGTGTACCTTTCTTCCTTTATCTTGCACGTAAAGAAAGGAGGGAACTGTAATGATAGAGAAAACTTCATTCGATTCCTTCCAAGCCGCCAAAAATAAACGTGGCTTAGTTATAATGATTATTTTAGCTGTACTGATTGTTATTGCTTTTATTATTAGTATGAATACAGGATACATACGTTTGACACCTATGGAGCTGCTTAATACGTTATTCGGTAAAGGGACGGATAAGCAAGAGTTGATCTTGTTTCAATTTCGGCTACCGCGTATTGTGATCTCCGTTCTGATAGGCGCAGGTTTGGCTGTATCCGGAGCTGTGATGCAGGGCGTCTTTCGTAATGCTTTGGCCGACCCCGGCATCTTAGGGATTAACGCTGGTGCAGGAATTATGGTTATGCTGTTAATATCTTTTTATCCGACGGCAACCGCGGCTCCGGTGTATCTGTTGCCTATGGTGGCGTTTGTTGGTGCAGGAATTACTGCTGCCTTGATCTATGTCTTAGCTTATAAACGGCATGAAGGAATAAAACCCATGCGACTGTTGCTGACCGGTGTAGCGGTTGCAGCTGGAATGAGTGCAGCGATGATCGTGCTGACTCTTCGGCTGGATCCGGAGAAGTATCAGTTTGTGGCTACTTGGCTTGCGGGAAGTATTTGGGGCACAAGCTGGAAGTTTGTACTTTCTTTACTACCGTGGATCGTAATTCTCGTGCCGTATGTCATCTATAAAGCAAGGGTAATGAACGTCCTTAATTTGGGTGAACAGACAGCTGTAGGACTTGGGGCTGCTGTAACGAAAGAACAATTCCGGCTTCTTGCGGCTGCGGTTGGTCTAGCTGCGGCAAGTGTTGCTGTGAGTGGTGGGATTGGCTTTGTCGGCCTTGTCGGCCCCCATTTGGCGAGACGACTAGTTGGACCCAAACATCAGCTCATGCTGCCAACCTCAGCGCTGCTCGGCTCACTGCTAGTCATTATAGCGGATACCATTGGGCGCTGGATCTTACAGCCATCTGAGATCCCCACTGGAATTGTTGTTGCTGTAATTGGAGCGCCATACTTTTTGTATTTGCTAGCCCGTACTAAATCTTGATGAAAGAGGATGGTCAATCACCGGAAGGAGCGAATTTTTACAATGTTGCGTCGTTTTTTTGCTTACTATAGACCCTATAAGGGATTGTTTATTCTTGATTTCTCCTGTGCTATTGCTGCTGCACTGCTGGAACTAGTCTTCCCACTGGCGGTTAACCGGGTAGTGGATGATATGCTGCCAAGTGGGAATTGGAAATGGATTCTCTATTCTTGCCTCGGTTTGCTGGGGATATATATCGTCAGCGCCTTTATGCATTTTGTCGTTACTTATTGGGGGCATAAGCTGGGGATCAATATCGAGTCGGATATGAGAAAAAAGCTATTTGATCGTGTGCAGAAGCTCTCTTTCAACTTCTTCGATAATAACAAAACAGGCCATTTGGTCTCGCGGATGACAAATGATCTGATGGACATCGGTGAGATTGCCCACCATGGTCCTGAAGATTTATTCATAGCAGTGATGACGCTGCTTGGTGTATTCGGTATCATGCTTAGCATCAATTGGAAATTAGCTATTCTAACCTTTGTAATTGTCCCGCTGATGATTTATTTATCCATGTACTTCAGTCGCAAAATGTCCAAAGCGTTCCACATCATGTTCGCGGACATTGCTGACTATAACGCACGCGTAGAAAACAATGTAAGTGGGATCCGTGTTGTGCAAGCTTTTGCTAATGAGAATCATGAAATTTCCCGTTTTGCAGTTAATAACGAACGCTTCCGTATTACGAAGCTTATGACCTATCGAATTATGGCTTGGAATTCATCCTTTAGCTTTGTGCTTATGAAACTGGTCTCATTATTCGTACTCGTGTGCGGAACCTATTTTGTAATCCAGAAGCAAATGACTTACGGTGAATTTATTGCTTTTGTGATGTTGTCTAATGTCTTCTTAGGACCTTTGCAACAGATTAACTCGGTCATTGAGACCTATCCTAAAGGGATCGCTGGTTTCAAACGTTATCTTGAACTGCTGGAGACGGAGCCAGATGTTGATGACGCAAAAGACGCTAAGCCAGTGTCTCATCTGTCAGGGAATATAACCTTCCAGGATGTAGCTTTTGCTTATAGTGATAAAGAAAAGGTGCTAACCAATGTGAACTTATCGATTTCGGCAGGAGAGACGGTTGCACTTGTGGGTCCATCCGGTGCTGGTAAGACAACACTTTGCAGCTTGCTGCCACGCTTTTACGATGTAAGCGAAGGCAACATCTCTATTGATGGAATAGATATTCGCTCCATGACGTTAGAATCACTTCGTTCCCATATCGGGATTGTACAACAAGATGTATTCCTGTTTGACGGAACCATCCGTGAGAACATTGCTTACGGCAGATTGGGAGCTTCCGATGAAGAAATCTGGGAGGCTGCGGGACGCGCTCAGCTGGAAGAACTGATCAAATCTCAGCCTGCCGGGCTGGATACAATGATCGGTGAGAGAGGCGTCAAGCTTTCTGGCGGCCAGAAGCAGAGGTTGTCCATCGCCCGGATGTTCTTGAAGAATCCGACGATTCTCATTTTGGACGAAGCAACCTCTGCATTGGATACTGAAACGGAGTCCGCTATACAAGAGGCCCTCGCCGAGTTGTCTGAAGGACGAACAACACTTGTTATTGCTCATCGCCTTGCAACGATCAGAAATGCGGACCGTATTGTTGTCGTTGCGGAAGGCGGCATCGCAGAACAAGGTAAGCATGAGGAACTGCTGCAGACTGCCGGAATTTACAGCCGATTGCATGAAGCGCAGTTTGGAGCTTAAGTAGCTGAAGGGATCACTAGAATATAATTTTGGAGGGACACGATGAATAAACAACTGGAATTATACGATGTAACCATTATTGGTGGCGGACCTGCTGGGATGTATACAGCTTTTTATAGTGGAATGAGAGACTTGAAGACAAAGTTAATTGAAGCGAAGGATGAGCTCGGAGGAAGAATGCTTATTTATCCCGAAAAAATGATCTGGGATGTAGGAGGCGTAACCCCAACTCTTTGCCATCAACTGATCGGTCAGCTCAAGGAGCAAGCTCAAACCTTCGATCCGACTATTGTGCTGGGTCAGCAAATTATGAATCAAGAGAGACAAGAAGATGGGACGTACATCTTGACCTCTTCTACTGGGGAACAACATTGGACCCGCACAGTCATTTTGGCAATTGGTTACGGAATTCTACAGATGGCAAAGCTTGAAATTGAAGGTGCAGATCGTTATGAGGTGACGAATCTTCATTATACCGTTCAAGAGCTGGAGCCGTTCCGCGGTAAAAGAGTGCTAATCTCCGGTGGAGGCAACTCCGCAGTAGATTGGGCGAATGAATTGGAACCCATCGCTGCAAGTGTGACGATTGCGCATCGCCGCGAACAGTTTGGCGGACATGAGAAAAACATTGTGCGGATGAAGGAATCCTCAGTCAATGTCCGTGCGCCATATGCAGTAAGCCAATTACACAGCAGTAATGGTGAAACGATAGATCAGGTTACGATCAGCCATATAGAGACAGGTGAAACAGAGCAGTTTGAAGTGGATGCTGTCATTGTGAATCATGGTCTGAAGAGCGATTTTGGTCCGTTAAAAGAATGGGGCCTTGATATGGGCGAGTGGTGTGCGAATGTAACTGATAAGCTGGAGACCAATCTTCCGGGTATATTCGCAGCAGGTGACTTTGTGGATTATGCGAGCAAGGTTCGTTTGATCGCAGGCGCTTTCACTGATGCGGCTCTGGCGCTTAATAGCGCAAAGCTGTACATTGACCCGACCGCGGCCAAAGTCGCTTACGTATCTTCTCACAATGAACGGTTCAAAGAGAAGAATAAAGCGCTTGGAGTCGTTGACGACCACTAAGGATAGAGGCTTCTCAAACCATAAAATCTGAAGTTTTATATAAAGCGTATAGGGGATCTTATCCATTTCGAGCGGAGAGAACCCTTATACGCTTGCTTTCTATTTTATGGGTTATTAAGTCTAGCAGTCTGGAAGGGAGCAGGAATGAAGCTATCAAATAATAACCCGGTTCATAGAATTTATCTGTTAAAAGAGGCAGGGAAACGCCAATGCGGCGGCGGTCACATCAATAAACCCCAGATTGCCCAGTCCCCACTCTTCCTGACACCAATAGAAGCTATCGTTCAAATAACCATAGAAGGAGAGACAGTAGCTCTTAAAAATGGTGAAATTCTTTTTCTAAGCACAGGTGTGACTTATCAAATTAATGCTCCATTAGAGACTGTTATCTCTGTTCTAGCAATCTCCTATGAGGTATATGGGCTAAGCAATAGCACGGAGCAAGAATTGGTCTATGGACTTTGCCGTGAAATTTTTCCGGTCAATGGGATTTTACCTATACGTACGACGAATAAAATAACCCGTTTATTCAGCGAATTGGAAGATGTTGCTGCCAATAATTTAGAAGCACAGGCAGATAGAATTCAATCCTTGCTGTATCAGCTACATCAACTGGTCGTAGAGGCTGACGCTGAAGCAGACATTACGGATAGTTCATATTTCAGAATGCTCGCTTATATCCACCAGAATTTCCAAAAGGAGATTACGCGGGAGATGATGTCTCGAATGATGGGCTTCAATCCTCGTTATTTCTCAGTATGGTTCCGCAAGCAGACGGGTTGGAGCTTCACCGAATATGTAACTCATTTAAGAGTAAATAAAGCGAAAAAACACTTGATGTCCAGCAAAGCAACAATACAGGAAATTTCGCAAAAAGTTGGCTATACAGATGGACTATATCTGAGCCGCAAATTCAAGCAAGTCACCGGGATGACCCCAACAGAATTCCGTTTACGTCCCAAACCGAAGCGGATAGTAGCGTTACAATTTTTAGGGGATTTACTTGCGCTGGGAGTGAAGCCTGTCGCGGTTGAAGAAGATGTGATGAACTACTCATTGCTTTTGCTGCCGGAACTGGCGGGTGTGCGATCATTTGAGTTGCAAGGATGTCCGGCGGAAGCGGACTGGTCTGGGCTAGAAGCCGATCTAGTTATTGCACCGACCTATCTGAGCCCTCGTCAGCTTAAATGCATGGAAAAGTTGGGTCCACTAGTTACTGTGGAGTGTGATAAAATGGACCGCCTGGAACAGATTCGTTTATTCGGCAGACTGCTGGGAGAAGAGGAGCGGGCAGAGGCATGGATAAGGCACTATCATTTGAAAATAGATTTGGCCAAGCAGCGCTTGTCCTCATTAATTGAATCTGGTGAAACGGTAGCGGTGTATGAGATTAGGCAAGATAACAGTATTTATATCTGGAATTATACAGCCCGAGGGGTGTACAATCTGTATCCAATGCTGGGGTTAACTCCACCGGACAAGGTAAGGTCAGATGTTCTAGAGCGGGATGATCATTTATGCATCTCACTGTCGGAATTGCCAATATACGCGGCTGACCATATGTTTGTGGTTGTATCAGGACAAGAGGACTGGATGTCGAGAACACGTAAACGGATTAGTAAAAGCGCGGTTTGGCGCAATCTTCCAGCATTCAGGAATGAATGCATATATTACCTGAAGCTTGAGGAATTTTGGGGCAGCGAAGGGCTTGCGCTCGAACGCCAGCTGGAAATACAGACAGATTTGTTAACCGGCCATAAATTAAGCTGACAATCGTCCATAGCTAAATTGATGTATTAGCGTGTATATATGTTTTTCCGCGGAGACGGTATATTAAACAAAGATCTTAATGATATTGATTATCAATATCATAATAATATAAAGTCTCAAGGGGGATTTACATTGTACAGAATTATATCGTTAGGAAAAACAAGCATGATAGCTGTTATGCTTACGCTGGTGCTGCTGTTGAGCGCATGCGGACAAGCTGCTAATCAGGGGAATGCTCCAGCTAGCACGTCGGCTACTAATAATGATTCTGTAGTTGCCAGCACGGAGCCGGCTGCTGATGCAGAGTATTGGACGTACGAAAGCGACAAAGGCCCGGTGCAGATCCCACGCAATCCACAAAGAGTTGTGATTCCGGTACAAGACTTTATTGGTGATCTTCTGACGCTTGGCGTGACGCCCATTGCCGTTGCCGGGAATGACATCTTGAACCATCCATATTTCAAAGAGGCGCTGACAGGTGTAGAAGTAGTAGGCGATGACATGACGGTGTCCCTGGAGAAAATAACGAGCCTCGAACCGGACTTGATTATCACTTATCAGGAAGATACCTATGAGCAAATCTCTAAGATTGCTCCGACTGTCTTTATTCCTTGGGGCAAATACGACTATAAGGAACGATTGATCGAGATCGGGAAAATCTTGAACAAGGAGCAGCAGGCTGTAAAGTGGGTGGCGGATTTCAATCAGAAGCTGGAAGCGAAAAAAGCGGAATTGGCTGATCTGATCGCAGCTGACAAAAAGGTGGCGATCTTTGAAATTGCCGGTAAAGAGCTGTATTTATACGGTTCGTCATATGGGCGCGGTGGAGAGATTATATATAACGGATTGGGGCTGCATGCACCTGATCTTGTCCAAGAGGCAGCCTTTAAAGAAGGCTGGGCTTCCCTCTCACTTGAAGCGTTGCCCGAGTACTTAGGTGAAGCTGATTATATCTTCCAAGGCTTCAGCCGTGGTGTGGAGCAGGATAAGCTGGACATTCTGGACAGTGTCTTCTGGCAGAACCTACCTGCTGTCAAGTCGGGTCATGTATTCACCTACGATCTAAAAACTTATTATCTATCCGATGCTTATGCGCTGGACAAGCAGCTGGATGAGATAGTTACGTTGCTGAAGTCTCTTCAATAAGTTAATTTCAAAAGAGTAAAAGGGGATGTTCGCTGAGCTATAGTAGCTCAAGGACATCCCTTTTGCGTATTTATATTCCAAGTTAAGGGAGGTTATAGATTCCATTTGTTGCATAAAAAAGCGGTGTAGAACAAATAGTATGAGCAGGAGGTGTTAATGATGGACCCCTTTAACTCTACTATTTTGGACGATAATCTTAAAGAGCTTCAAGAAAGGCTTGGCCATAGCCCTGATATTGTTATTCGTAGAATTAAATCCACTACCACACAGGTTGAGGTAGCTGCTGTATATATTGAGGGATTAATAGAAAAATTAATGGTCAACGAGTTTGTGGAGCATGCGATGTCGTTCGATAAGCTAAGTGAAGAAAACCCGGTGGTAACATCCGCTGAAGATATCTTTTTGTATATGAAAGAAGTGGCGAGAGGGATCGGAGAAGAACAGACACTTGAAGATTGGGATGTGCTTTTTGAGGCTTTATTCTCTGGTGATACCATTCTTTGGGTCAACGGGATAAGGGCAGCTATCAGAGGGAATACAAGCGGCGGTGAGGTTAGAGCGGTATCGGACGCTACAACTCAAGTAGCCATTCGTGGCTCCAAGGAAGGCTTCACAGAATCTATTGGGACGAATATCTCTCTGGTGCGCAGGAAAATAAAAAGCCCTAATCTCTGGGTGGAGTCGATGAAGATAGGTGACGTCACGCAAACGAATGTATCTATTATGTATATTCATGGAATCGTCAATGATAATACCTTAAAGGAGCTCAGAACTAAGCTGCAAAGCATTGATATAGACGGGATTCTGGAATCTGGATACATTGAGCAATTTTTAGAAGATACTCCCTTTTCTCCATTCCCAACATTATATAATACGGAACGTCCTGACAGTGTTGCAGGAAATCTTTTAGAAGGTCGAGTTGCTATTTTTGTGGACGGGACCCCGTTTGTGCTGATTGCACCTACAACCTTTTTTATGTTTTTACATGCCGTAGAAGATTATTACCAGCGTTATGATATTACGACTTTGATCCGATTATTGAGATTTATTTGCCTTGTTATTTCGTTATTTGGCCCAGCGTTATTTATTGCAATTCTAAACTTTCATCAAGAAATGATCCCAACGGCCTTACTTATTAATTTTGCTTCACAAAGGGAGGGGGTTCCATTTCCGGCTTTTATTGAGGCTATGCTGATGGAATTTACCTTTGAGATTATACGTGAAGCAGGAATTCGTATGCCATCCCCTATAGGCCAAACTGTGTCGATCATTGGGGGCTTAGTGTTAGGACAGGCAGCCGTACAAGCCGGTATTGTCTCTCCTGCAATGGTTATTGTAGTTTCACTTACAGGAATATCCAGCTTTGCTACTCCCGCTTTTAATATGGCTCTTTCCATACGTATCTTGCGTTTCATCATTATGTTTATCGCAGCCTTTATGGGGCTTTATGGAATAACGATCTTTACTTTTATTTTGGTTGCTCATATGTGTAGCTTGAAATCGTTGGGTTTTCCGTATATGTCTCCATTTGGTCCTTTTATCGCTGAGAATCAGAAGGACTCGATCTTGCGTGTGCCCTTGAAATATATGAAAACTCGGCCGCGTCTTGTTAGCCAAAAAAATAATACTCGACTTAAGGTGAATGATGGGAAGCCGGGGAGTGGCAAATGAAGGTCGGATGGATGATGCGTTCATTTATTTGTATATGCTGCTTAATGTTGCTGACAAGCTGCTGGAACAGTCGGGAATTAAACAATTTAGGCATTGTGACTGGTATAGGTGTGGATAAGGTGCCGAATAAAGAGGAATATCATGTTACTTTTCAGATTGTGAATCCATCCTCAACAGCCACAAGTGCAGGAGCTAGCACCGGACAACCCACGGTCACTATTTATTCTTCTACGGACCGTACGATCTTTGGCGCTTTTCGCAAGACTTCAAAAAAGGCGGCAAGACAGATGTTTTTTGCACACACGCAGCTATTAGTTTTAGGCGAATCTACAGTGAAGAGCGGTATTGATGGGATTTTTGACATCTTTGAAAGGTCCCATGAGCTGCGGCTCAACACGAATGTTATTGTAGCCAGAGATACGGAAGCATCCTCTATTCTGAAACTATTGCTTCCCGTAGAAAGCCTGCCTGCAATTGGGATTATTAAAAAGAGTAAAAATACCGCTAGAATATATGGAGAAAGCCGGGATATCAATGTTTTTGAGCTAATTAATGGTCTCAGTGGAGAAGGGTCAGTGGTGATATCCGGAGCCAGAATTCTTGGAGACGCTGAAGAAGGAACTAAAAAATCCGGGATGGAGCAAACTAAAGTAAAAGCACTTGTCACAATGAGCGGGCTTAGCGTATTGAAAAAAGGGGTTTTTCAGGGGTGGCTGGATGGCCCTCTTGCTCGGGGGGCACTATGGGTACAGAACGAGATTAATGAAACCAGTATTAATGTAGATTCAAATGAGGTTAAAGATTCGATAGCCGTTAACATTAATTATTCAAAAACAAAAATTAAGATTGAACTCCGCAATAAAGTACCCGTCATTCATGTAAATGTTGTGGAAGAGGGGACGCTTAGTGAGGCACAGAGTTATATTGAGCTAAGTGATAGAGAGGTAATCGTTCAGTTGGAACAACAAGTGGCTCTTAAAACTAAACAGGAAATAACCCAAGCCTTACAGGCTGCTCAAACTATGAAATGCGATATTTTCAATTTCGGGAATGAACTGAAGCGCACAAATCCAAAAGCATGGGAGACTGTTAAGGACGATTGGGAGTCAGTGTTCGCGGAAGCGGAAGTGGATGTTTCTGTAGAAGCCTATATTCGCAGTGTTGGAATGAGATTAGAGCCGAAATTGTTAAAGGAAAAATGAAAGTGTTCAGTGAGAAAGGTGGGAGAAGGCCACTTTATGAAAAAAGAAACCATCAGCGCGAGTCAATTATTTGCTTTGATTTTTTTGTTTGAATTGGGAACGGCCCTTGTGGTACCGATTGGACTTGAAAGTGGCCATGCTGTCTGGATTGCTATTCTGTTAGCTTTGCCCGGTGGACTTCTTTTGTATTTGATTTATGTTTATTTATACCGGCAATATCCGGGCATGATTATTAGCGGTTATACAAGAAAGATACTGGGCAATGTTATAGGCTGGCCGTTAAGCTTAACATATATTCCAATCCTTCTCTTCAATGGCTCCCGAAATCTGCATGAATCAGGTGAGTTGTTAATAGCTGCTTCTTACGACAGAACACCCGTGTTCATCATTTATGCAATGATGGTTGTTGCGGTAATTTACATCTTAAATAAGGGGATTGAGGTGTTTGCGCGGGCGGCTGAGATTTATATGCTGATTATAATATTGTTGGGCTTGACCAGTTGCTTTTTGGTTATTGCCGCCGGACTTGTAAAACTAGATAACTTGTTTCCGTTACAGGCCTCGGATTGGAAGAATGCATTGAAATCAGCCTATCTAAATATATGGCTATTTCCGTTCGGGGAGATGGTATGTTTCACTACGATTTTACCTCATATCAAAAAAACCAAGGTAGCAAAAAGAACCGGAATCATCGCAATTACTTTATGCGGATTATTACTCAGTTTTACCCATGCCATCGAAATATCCGTTCTAGGAACAGAAATCTACAGTAGAGCCAATTTTCCGATGTTCACTACGATAACGTTAGTAAACCTGGCCAATTTCATTCAACGTTTGGACGCGCTTGTGCTCTTAACCTTAATCATTGGAGTCTTTTTTAAAATGTCAGTATATTGCTACGCTGCAATGGTAGTCACCGCGGATCTATTCAAGGTGCAAGACAGCAGAAAGCTCGCCGTTCCCGTTGGTATTGTTGTTTTGTTCGGGGCTTTTATTAGTTCAGCGAATTATCCGATACATATGGACGAAGGAAGGATATTTCTGAAATATATTTTGCCGTATTTCTGTGCCGCTGTACCTATTCTCTTGTGCATCGTTCATTACATCCGCAGAAAATTAGGGAGCATAGGTTAGTTTATTTTATTTGATGGATTTATTGCTTCTATTTCGGATAGAGGATGTAATTGTAATAACAAAAGGTAAGGAGATAAAAACGAGCATAGTTATTGATTCCTGTATGCTTGTAGCTGCAAAGGAGTCATAGATCGTCCGCATTGAAGCGGTGAGGTTTTCTCCTGATAAAAGGTCGATGATTACTGCCATCAGCAACCCCATAAAAGCAAGCATGAAATATAGTAATAGTAATTTCATATTGATCAACTCCATTTGCTAGATTAACCTTAGGCTAAATGTATTATTACCTCTTGAGTGTGTTTGTAGTCAAAAGAAATAACAAATCCCCTACTGCTCCAACGTTGTTGGAAGCAGTAGGGGATTCTAATTTAAGCGCATTTTATTGTATAAGCCAAGCAGCCAGTTCTTCGGTCTGGGATAACACGGCAATTGGATCATAGTACCAAGACCGTTCTTCTTTCCATACATAGAGATGGCCATTTTTTACAGCGGGTAGGCTACTCCAGATTGGATCAGCTTTGTAATCAGCTTCTGTACGGTTATTGGAAGTTAAGATAATATAATCTCCTGCGTATTTAGCGAGTGCCTCTGTAGAGATTTCCGCCCATTGCTTCTCCATAATTTCTGCGGCCACAGCTGTAGGGGGCTTACGACCCAGCGCCTGATAGACAGGCTGTCCGCCTCGGCCAAAGTTATCGCCATAGGCCCAAATGGATTTTTCGCCGTCTTCCATGATGGAAAATGTTGCATCTGCAGGGATTACTTTGTCTACTTTGGCTTTAGCTTCAGCTATCCGTTTGTCGTAATCTGCAAGCCAGCTTTTGGCTGCCTCTTCCTTACCAAGGAGTTCTCCGAAATAGGTTAATTCGGCATGAGCATCTTTCAGATCACCATATGGCACAACGATGGTTGGAGCAATTTTGCTTAGTGCTTCATAGCTTTCAGCTTGTCCAGAAATAATCAAATCAGGATTAAGTGCGATGATTTTTTCAGGTGACATTTTGCCGTAAGTTCCAGTGTCTGCAACTCCAGTAAGTGCCTCCTTAAAATACATATTCTCCAGTGTTAATCCGGGAGCACCAACAGGAATGGTATCTAGCGCAATCAGACTGCCCAGATATTCCTCAGCGACAATCCTTTTAGGTTGAACAGGGATTTCAATATCACCATTTATAGTAGTGACCTTTTTAAGAGCAGCTGTTTCCGTAGTTTCTGTTGGTTGACTAGTTTCGGTAGGTACTGCAGTTGCCGATGATGTGTTGCTGGTGTTACTGCCTGTATTCCCCACAGAATTATTGGAATTCCCGCAAGCTGATATGACTAGAATTAATGCCAGCATGAAGGGAAAAAGAAGCCAATGGGTTTGTTTGGAGCTATTTTTTCCTGGATTATGCAATTTGTTGTTCCCCCTATGTATATTGATTATCATTCTCAATAAGAACTTTACAAGCTTCACCGGGTATTTACTATGGACGGATATGATCTCAGCTTATGCAAATTTATGATGTCATTACCCGTAGCAATTCTTGAAGCTGTGCCTGTGAGGACAGTGGGTCAAATCCGTAGAACATATCAGCCTGGTTCAGAATATATACCCGTCCGTTTCGGACTGCATCTAATTGCTTCCAAGCTTTAGAATGTAGTAGGCGAGTAAAACGTTGTCTTCCCTCAGATGATGAAGGGATGCTAGTGATAATAATATGGTCAGCAGGAAACGATACGATATCCTCAATAGATGCCTCTAAGTACCCGGAATCTGTGATCCCTTTTTCAATAATTACGGAGGGGGGCTTGAAGCCAAGATCACCGTATAGAATTTGGCAACCTCTGCCGAAGCTGCTACTGAAACAGTAGGCGGATCGGGAGCTAACCTCCCACACGATAGCCGTACCTCTCTCCATTCCTATAGCATGGTTTAATAACCCGTTGGCGGTAAGACAAAGTCTGTCATAATGACTTAGCCACTGTTCAGCACGCTGTCGTCGATTCACAACCTCGGCAATCAGAGCAAATTGCTCTCGCCAACTCATTTGCATAAAGGGCAGCTCGATAACCGGAGCAACAGGAGTCAGAATCTTATTGTCGGGTAGACTGTAGCCGATAATGACATCTGGTTTTACCGCAGCTACTGAGTCATAGAGTAATGAAAATTTACCTTCGCTCATTTGAAGCTGTTTGGAAGCGGGAACTTGTTCCAAGCTATGTTGCCATTCGGAATAAACCCCGAGTTGAGGCATGATTTCCAGTACTCGCAGGCTAGCGGTGTGATTATAGTTCAGGGCAACGACCCGTTTATTCTTATTCTGGTAGGCTGTAGGTGAAACGCCAACAAGCTGCTTGAATTTTCGGCTCAAATAAGTTCCCTCTTCGTAACCAACCTCATGTGCCAATGTTGTCAGATTGGGAGAACTGGTGAGGATTCGTTGCTGGGCTTTACGGATTCTTAGTAGTGTAATATAAGCACTGAAGGATAGACCTATTGATTTGCGAAAGGTTCGCGAAAAGTGCTCGGGGCTCACTTCAGCTAAAGCAGCCATTTGATCCCGCGTGATATCTTCATTGTAATGAGCTTCTATATACTCAGTCACCCGTTCCATCCAACTGCTTGATCTTTCTTTATGGGATGTCAGTTCACCATGAAGCTCCACGATGAACTGGGTGAATAGCTGCTGGACCCTAAACGGCTTTTGTTTATCAGCGTCTATCCAGGCACTGTAAAGCTCACCTGCCAAGGCTATCAAACGAGTGGAGGCATGGTGGACAGGGGAGTTGTCATTTATAAAAATGTCCTCATTTTTACTCTGGGGTATACAGGAATACTCAATCCATATCCCCTTTAACTGTAATTCAGGTTCCATCTTCAATAAAGAAGAACTACTAAGGGCTATTAAGCTTCCGGCCATGACCTTGTGTATCTTACCGTCTATTTCAAGAAAACCTTTCCCATCCCAGATCATCATAAGGCTGGAATTAGTAGAAGAAATGTTTGAGGCTGAGTAGTTGGTTATTCCCGATAAGCTGATGACCCGAAGGGGCATATAAAAAGGATGGGATGGATAAGGCATCCCGTCAGATTGGATCTGCATGTAGTAATCCCCTTCTTTTCATTGATAATCATTCTCATTTATAGTATAACAGTCTTTCTTACTATTGACTATAATGATGCTTATGATAGTGTTTAAAATAATCCACGAACGGAATAGGGTTAGCTGATAAGAAGGGGTTGAAGTCATCCATGACGACCTGGAATTTACAAGGAACTGTAAGTCACTTATTAATATGTAACGGTAGCAGCTGCAAGAAACACAAAGGTGAAGAGGTAGCTGAAGCGATAGAAGACGAGATTGAGAAGCAGGGCGCACAAAGTCTTATACATACGACTGTGACCCGTTGTAATGGAAGATGTTCAGATGCTTGTGTGGTGATCGCTTATCCCGAAGGTGTGTGGTACAAAGAGATTACACCTAAGCTGGCGAAATCATTAGTGCGGAAACATTTGCAGGGGGAGAAGCTTGAAGATCACTTGTTATACACCTATGATGGACAATTGATTGCTTCAAATGAAAAGGGCGCTAAAGGGAAAAAGAAAAAATAGCAAGGCTTGTAAGTACCTTTTAGCTGCGGTTCTAACCCTGTACAGAGGAATATCTCGTGCAGGGTTATTTATTTATAAACAGGGGAGGATTATGATTGAATCGGATCATGACCAGACTCGTAATAGGACTGTGTGCTTAATTAAGGACATCAAATTTGACTTGCAGGGCTAACGTTGACTATGCTATTAAAAAGTGAATGAAATAACACAGTATATATGATGGTTTATAGGGGAGAGGGTACGATGGAGAGGCTGCAGGTGTGGCCAGAGAAGTTCAAAAAATTTTTTCTGAATAATAAATTTGTAGTAGTGCTGCTCATTATGCTGCTGGTTGGAATTAATATTCTGGTATTCTCCAAAATACCGTTTATTTTTAAGCCGATATCAGTATTGCTGCACACCGTGGCCGCACCATTATTACTGGCAGGTATAGCTTATTATTTGCTGAATCCGTTGGTAGATCGGATGGAGAAAAGATCCCGAATAAAACGTGTATATGCAATAATCATCCTATATTTGTTGATTGCTGGTCTCATCACGCTGGTTTTGTTTATGGTCATTCCAATTATACGGACTCAGCTATCAGGTTTGATCGACAATTTTCCAAGGTATAGTGAATTAATTCAAGAACGGTTTATGGATCTGACCGGAACGGAGTTCTTTGGGCAAGTTCAAGATAGTATCGGAACGAACCTTAGTGAGATAACATCTAAGATTACGGCGTGGGGCAGTTCTTTTCTGAATAATGCCTTGACGGGTGTTGGCAGCTTTGTAGGAGCCCTTACAGAGATTGTCTTGGCGGTTGTAACGACGCCATTTATTTTGTTCTACTTGCTTCGCGATGGAAAAAAATTGCCGGATTATATTCTGAAGTTTGTACCTACTTCTCTGCAGCCGCAGACTCGTATGGTCATGTCGGAGATGAACAGTCAGGTATCCTCTTACATACGCGGGCAAATTATTGTCAGCTGCTGTATTGGTCTGCTGCTCTATATTGGCTATTTAATCATTGGTTTGGAATACTCTCTCGTTCTGGCTATTGCTGCTGCTTGTACAGCAGTTGTTCCTTATCTGGGCCCGGCAATCGCGATTACACCTGCCCTAATTGTGGCGATGGTCACTTCTCCATTTATGTTGTTGAAGATGATTATCGTGTGGACAGCTGTTCAGCTGATTGAAGGGAAATTTATCTCACCACAGATCATGGGCAAGACGTTGAAGATTCATCCGATAACCATTATTTTTGTAATTATATTCGCAGGTAAAATGTTTGGAATTCTGGGGATTATCCTTGCAGTTCCGGGTTATGCGGTACTTAAGGTGGTATTTACACATCTTTTTGAATGGTTCCGGTTTCGATCCGGCTTATATAAACAGATTGAAGAGAATAAGGAATAATGTGGAAGGGTGAAATGTAATGGGAGCACCAATAGCAGTAACCTCTTATGGTAAGCTTCAAGGAATACAGGAGGGGGAAGTGAACATTTGGCGCGGGATCCCTTTTGCAGCTCCACCTGTTGGAGAACTTCGGTTTCGTGCACCACAGCCACCAGAAGCCTGGGATGGGATTAGAGATGCTTCTGAATTTGGTCCGGTTAGTCATCAGCCAGCGGATACGAGAGGTACTCGGTTCGGTGGCAAGACGCCGCTTCATTCCGAGGATTGTCTGTATTTAAATATTTGGGCGCCAGCAGTTCATGATGAGCCCCTGCCTGTTATGTTCTGGATTCACGGGGGGACGTTTGTGACCGGGGCTGGAAGTCAGCCGCAGTTTGACGGCACAAGCTTCGCTGAGCGCGGCAAAGTAATTTTAGTGACCATTAACTATCGGCTGGGTCCATTTGGATTCATGAATTTGTCTCCATTTGGCCATGGGCTTGCTTCTAATCAAGGATTATTGGATCAAATCGCCGCGTTGGAATGGGTAAAGCTGAATATTGCTGCTTTTGGCGGGGACCCGCAGCGGGTAACTATATTCGGAGAGTCAGCAGGGAGTATGAGTATCGCAGCTCTTTTGGCCATGCCAGCAGCGAAGGGGTTGTTCGCTGGTGCGATTATGCAAAGTGGAGCTGCTCAGACACTGCCTTCCGAGCAAGGAAAGTACATTGCAGCGGCACTGCTAGCTGAATTAGGGATTGCTCCAGATGGAGATGCCAGTCTTCTGCAAACATTTTCTTCTGAACAAATTATCGATGCAGCCGCAAGAATGACTAAAAAGTTAACGGGTGGCTCAATTGGCATGTTATTTCAGCCTGTCATTGATGGGGATACACTTCCTGTAGAACCTGCACAGGCTGTGGCAGAAGGATCGGCACATGGTATTCCGCTATTGATCGGAACCAATCGTGATGAGGGCAACTTGTTCTTCAGAGAAGAATCACCTGAGGCAGACTTTGACGAATCACTTAAGGCGCTGGAGCAGATGATGGGTACTGGGAGTCTGAAAGAGATTGCTAACCATTATTCTTCCACCTGGGAGGGACAAGCCGAAATTCTAACGGATCTTTACTTCTGGGCAGCCTCGGTGTCTCTAGCGGAAAACCAATTGAATTATGCACCTGTCTGGATGTACCGTTTTGACGGCACGATCCCAGGTCATCCTTTGTTAAATAAAGCTGTGCATAGTGCAGAAATCGTTTATGCCTTTAATAATCTATCTCATCTAACCCATCTTAGGGCAGAAATTAATCCAACAATGCAGAAGTTGGCTGAGGTTATGCATGACGCTTGGATTGCTTTCGCTCATCAAGGAAATCCGGCTACAGCTGCGAGGTTATGGCCGAAATACAATCTGGAGGAACGGGCTACCTTGATCTTTGATGAAGATACGCATGTAGCTTATGATCCTGAATCAGAGAAACGCAAAAGAATTGTCACTATGCTGGCTTAAGAAGATTGAGAGGCTGAATAAAAATGCAGGTAGAAGGCTTTAACCATGTGACCGTAAATGTCAGTAATTTAGCAAATTCCCTGAATTTCTACACAGGAATTCTGGGCCTTCAGCTAGTTCATAGAGGTAAAACTGATGCTTATCTGGAATGGGGAAGTGCCTGGATATGTCTTCTTGAAAAGTCTGATTATATGGCGATTGCAGATAAAGGGGTTGGGGTAGACCATATCGCTTTTAGTATTGCAGAGGAACATTTTGAGGAAGCCGTCCAAGGATTGCAAACCCAGAATGTGCTCATAATTAGAGGGCCAATCAAACGGGGTATAGGCTGGACGGTCAATTTTCTAGATCCAGATGGTATACAGCTAGAGCTGCATACCTCGAATCTGCGGGAACGAATGAGTGTTTGGAACACTGCTACCGAATAAAAGATGGGTGTCCTATCAGCCTAAACGGCTAATGGGACACCCATTTTTTTAACGACCTAAATATTCTTTGATTCCTAAAACTACTGCTTCGGCTATTTTATTCTGGATGTCCGGGGTAAAGAGTAATGCTTCATCCTTGGTATTGCTTAAGTAACCACATTCTAATAATATTGCAGGCATTTTGGTTTCTCTTGTTACATGATAGTTAGCTTGACGAACCCCTCGGTCCTGCAGTCCTGTAGCAACTGCGAGGTATTTGTGAACGGTTTGAGCGAATAATAAGCTATCATTACGTGTGTAATAGGTCTCTGTGCCACTAGGATTACTTTTACTGCCCGCCGGAATACTATTGGCATGAACAGAGATAAATAGATCGGCTTTTACATTGTTGGCGAGGTTAGATCTGTCCTGTAGAGTTGGGTATGTATCGCCACTGCGCGTGAGTATAACCTCGATATTTGGTTCTTTCTTTAGTAATTCTGCAATTTTCAGTGCTGTCGGCAAGGTGAAATCTTTCTCTTTAAGCTTGTTAACACTTGAACTCCCTGGATCTTTCCCACCATGTCCTGCATCAATGACGATTATCTTCTTGTCTGTGTTGCCGGTAGAAGGTGGAGGAGTTGTAACCGGTACTTCTGGTAAGGTGGTTTCAGGAAGCGTAACGCTAGTCCCATTTAGATCCACAATAATAAGTCCATCGTTAGCATTTATCAGACTGTAGCTATTAGCGCTGTTTAGATCAATGACGATCCGAATGGTCGATGGGGAACTGCTGAACAATGAATAGCGAACGGCAGTAACATTAGGATAGTCGGTAACCGTTAACTGTCCGCTTTGGTTCTTTCCTACGGACAGATTCTGATGGAAGTCGGTTCCAAAGCCAGTATTCGGTAAATCCACGACAATTCGGTCTTTGTCTGTCATAGTGAACACGGTAGGTTTTATACTGCCGTTCACTGCAATAACCAGCTGGTTGTCGATGAAGCTAAGATTGGTGACTGTAGCTACTGAGCTATTCCCTTCAGTTGCTGTATTCCCGTTTGATCCGTTGTCTGAAGGTGCTGTTGGAGTGGGTTGTGGAACCGTAATTTCCGGATCGCTTCCCCCAATCTCAGGTACTGGAGAGGTTAAATATACGGTTTTGGTTACATTGTCCCAACCGACAGTAGTTCCTGTCTGTTCCCCAACAAATCTTAAAGGAACAAGGGTTGTGCTGCCACTGAGAAACGGAGGGTTGTCCAGTTTGACTTGTTTCCCTGAAGCTTCTGCCATCGTATTATCCACGATCAGCTTTAAAGTAGTTCCCTTTTGCTCAATGATCGCCGTCTTGGCCACATTATCCCATTTCACGGTATAACCAAGCTGTTCCGCAACAACACGAAGAGGAACCATTACACTGCCATTTACAATTTGTACCTGTGCTTCTTTTGAAATCTTAAGATCGTTGCCGTCTAGGTTGATGTGTGTTTCCGCAGAGCCGGCATAACCAGTTCCTGGATGAACCAGCACCAACAAAAGCAGCAGTAACGCCAAAAAACCAAACTTTTTCATCTGCAATCCCTACCATCCCCGTTTATTGGTCTCTAGCAATTCTTACTTTTTCTTCCTTTGATGCCGTTTAAGGCTCGTATAAAGTATAAACGACAATAGTTTCCAAAAGTTGCGCTCTACAACAAATAAAAAGGAAAATTTTCGGTATAAAAATAGAAAAAGAGCCTTCCCAAACATTTGGGATAGCTCTCATTTGATAGAGGGATTTTATTTTAACGATGTATAACCTGTTTTCTCTACCAATTTCTGACCTTGAGAAGATTGAATCCAATCCAGAAAGGGCTGAATATTAGGGTTGTCGCTTCCCGCGGTCACTGCATAAAATTCTGTTGCCAAAGGGTACTGTCCACTACGAATACTTTCCTTGTCTGGTTGAATACCATCGATGGCCAGCAGGGCTATTTCCCCGTTTCGATTCATTTCTGAGGCGTAAAATAAGAAGCTGTAGCCCAGTGCATTTTTATAGTTGCGATAGCTGGAGGTTTGTTGAATGATACCGCTCATAATATCCGCTACGTCTTCTTGAGGCGGCTTCATGAGTGGAGTGTCCTTCATAAACTTTTGCAACATCGTCTGGCTTCCGCTATCTTCAGGTCGTTGAAAAGCACGGATTCGGTTATTAGCTCCGCCTACATCTTTCCAATTTGTGATCTTGCCTGCGTAAATATCTTTAAGTTGAGCGGTGGAAAGTCCGGTTACGTCGTTTCGTTTGTTTACAAAAAATACGAAGGCCTCGCGGCCGATCGGCGTTAGCTTCAGTTCGACACCTTTGCGCTTAGCTTCTTTTTGTTGTGCAATTGACGGAGCCGCTACAAATATAATATCGGTTTCTCCTTCAATTAATCTCTTGTAAGCTTCAGGTGTGCTGCTGCAAATTACTTGACTTGCTTGAAAATCATACGGATTATAATAACCCTCAGGATAAGTAGTTTGAACGAAAGCTGAATACAGTGGATAAAGTGCGGTTGCGCCGTCCAATCTTGGAAGATCGCTATCGATATGATAGGAAGAAGGTTCGTCCAGATTCACTGCTTTGGTCTTCTCAGCAAAGGGTTCATACTGTAGCAGATTAACCTCCCGATCATCGACCATGGCAATTCTGTTGACGTACGCTTGCTTGATCTCATATCCTGCGGTCGCGAGCAGACTAAGTCCGAGGATAGATAACAATACAATATTGCTTGTTCTTCGGGACAACACATTAAATATGATGAGTACAACATAGATGGCTAATACGATTGCTAAGATCGCCACAAGTGGGGTATAAAACAGCAGTCCTCCGTAAAGCGCAGTAATTATAGCACCTATGAATCCTAAAAAGGCTATTCCTCCAACGGCAAAGATGGAGAACAATAACTTCGTCCAGAATGCTTCTTTCATAACAACCTCCTCGACATGATTACTAAACTATGGAAAAATCAACATAATTTCATTATACAGAAGTTTTTTGGATGAAGCAGTAGGACAATTACGAACAAACATGTAATAAAATGCTGCGAAACATGAAAGTAATGTGTACATTTTCATAAAGTACTGGACGAATGGCGAGAAGAGGTTTATTCTGAGATTGTGAAAAAAACAACGGAATACAAGATTCTCGGGGTAGGGTGAAATTCCCGACCGGCGGTAATGTTCAAAGCGAACTGAGCCCGCGACTCACTTGTTCTGCTTGCAGAGAAGTGACTGATCTGGTGTAAATCCAGAGCCGACGGTAAAGTCCGGATGGGAGAGGATCATAAGATAAAGACGCTAGGAGTCTATCCTTGTACGTCTTTATTGATAATGCCCCCGAGTTTACCTTTTTGGTAATTCGGGGGTTTTTGGTCTCTTATCGAGGGTTTGTATCGACAAGGAGAATGAAATTATGAGTAATGTTACAGCTTCATCATCATCTAAGGTTGGCAGTACATCAGCGCTACGCAGTGGATTTTGGCTCGTTGTGATTGGTGCAGCATTATGGGGCGTTGATCCGCTCTTTCGTATCATCCTGTTAAAATCTTTGACCTCATCGCAAATTGTTCTTCTGGAGCATGTGGTGCTTTTCTTGGCTGCTTCACCTGTTCTTTGGCGTCACCGGGCGGAGCTTAAAGGAATTGGATTTCGCCAGATTGGTGCTTTATTGATTGTTTCATGGGGAGGTTCTGCCGGGGCGACGATCCTATTTACGATGGCACTTTCCAGTGGGGATTTGAATGCGGTGCTGTTGCTGCAAAAGCTTCAGCCAATATTCGCTATCGGTCTCGCTGCTTTAATTCTTAAAGAACGTTTGCCAAAAAATTTCGGACCACTCATTGTGTTGGCGCTGGTAGGAACCTATCTGCTGACCTTTGGCTGGAGTATCCCTTTCGGACATGTGAATAACTTTATTGGGGTTAGCAGTCTGATGGCCTTGGGAGCAGCTGCACTGTGGGGGGGATCGACAGTCATGGGACGTTATCTGCTCGGTTCTATGAAATATGAGACAGTGACTTCGCTGCGCTTTATCCTTGCGCTTCCTTTACTTTTCGTTATCACTACGCTAGAAGGTGCCCCGTGGCAGATTCATGGCGGGTTTGGTGCATCGGCAGCTATTGCGGTTAATCTATTGCTGCAAGCTTTGCTGCCAGGACTTCTTAGTATGTTGTTGTATTACAAAGGACTTAGCACGACCAAAGCTTCCTTCGCCACATTGGCTGAACTCAGCTTTCCTATGACGGGAGTAATCATCAACTGGATTGTGTTCCAACAGCTGGTCACTATCCCGCAGATTCTCGGATTTGCCTTGATCTGGGTCGCTTTATTCTTTTTATCTAATCAACAGTCCAAACCACAAACGCTCTGAGCAGATTGTAGTGGAATGGTTCTACCTATATAAAGATGATTCGAAGCCGTATGGCTTTCGGATCATCTTTTTTTGTATGTGATTTTACTCCTTGCTTAGATCAAATCGACTGCAAAAACTGCTGAAATGTTTCTAACGTAACATATAGCAGATTTAATAAAGCGTTTACAATTAGGAAGTGCACAAAATGACTGTGCCGCTGAGTACATAATCCATGATTAAATTATTTAGGAGGAAGCAGACATTGAAGAAATCATTTGTATTATTTATGATTCTGACCTTTCTTATTTCCCCTTTTACGTTTGGGCAGTCTGCTCAAGCGGCAGGAGATGAGAATATTGCCCTAGGAAAGCCTGCTATATCCGATAGTGAGCTTGCAGGGTATGAAGCGGGTAACGCAGTAGATTCCGATGAATGGAACACACATTGGACGGCGAATGACGGGAGCTTTCCTCATTGGCTGGAAGTTGATTTGCTAGGAGCATATGACTTGTCAGGTGCAACCGTCATCTGGAATGCATGGAGTTACATTAATCAATATACGATTGAAGTATCACGTGATCATAAGGTATGGACAACAGTTGTGGACAAAAGTCAGAGCAGCAGTGTAGAGCAAACTCAGTACAATGCTTTCAAGCTGCGGAATGTTTCTTATGTAAGGGTCAACCTGACCGGCATCAACGGCGGAAAATGGGCAGCCATTAATGATCTGAAGGTCTGGGGTGTTCCCGCAGACAGCGCGCCGCATGAGCCGGCACAGGGTGAAATACAAACTGTACTGCCAGTACGGTTGGACACGGAAATTGGGCAAGCCCCTGAGCTTCCAAGTGTTGTAACTGTGGTATATAGCAATTCTGACACGGAGGATGCTCAGGTTGCTTGGGATGTGATCCTGCCAGCAGAGTATTCCCGTCCCGGAACCTTTACAGTAAGCGGTTCTATCTCAGGTACTGTGCAGAAGGCAGTGGCGAAGGTAACAGTAGTAGGTGACAGCAGTACGCCTATTGTCGGATTTGAGAGCATAAATGTCAGCACAATTACGGATGTGCCTGCTTTATTGCCATCAGCGGTAACGGCTATATACGAAGATGGGTCAAGCAAACAGCTGCCTGTAACCTGGGATTACCTTACTGAGGCGGAGTACGCGGTTGAAGGAACTTACAGCGTAATGGGGAAAGTTGCAGGGACAGACCTACAACCCACAGCTGATATTCAGGTTACTCCGCTTGTGCTGCAATCCGGGTTCATAAAAGGTGCGGACATTTCCACACTGGAAGCGATTGAGGATGCCGGTGGAAAGTATTACGACAATGGAGTAGAAAAGGATTTGCTGGATATTCTTAAAAGCCGGGGTGTAAATTACATTCGGCTACGTTTATGGAATGATCCTCAGGAAGCTGGCGGCTATAATGACCGTGAGCATGTTGTGGAAATGGCGCAGCGCGTCAAAGCCAAAGGGTTTAAGCTGTTGCTTGATTTCCATTATTCTGATTTCTGGGCTGACCCCGGAAAGCAAAACAAGCCGGGAGCATGGGCGGATTACTCCTATGATGAATTGAAGCAAGCGGTATATGACTATACCAAAGATGTTATGGATGAGCTAAAGGAAAAGGGAGCTTCACCCGATATGGTCCAAATCGGAAATGAGATTAATGGTGGCTTGTTATGGCCTGACGGCAAATCCTATGATCAAGAGAATGCTTTTGAGAAGGTTGTTCCGCTTCTAGAGAGTGGAGTGAAGGGAGTTAGAGACAGCCAGAGTGCAGATCAGGATATCAAAATTATGATCCATCTTGCTGAAGGTGGCAAAAATGATATGTTTCGTTGGTTCTTTGACGAATTAACGAAGCGGAATCTTGATTATGACGTGATCGGCGCGTCCTTTTATCCGTATTGGAGCGGAACGATGGATAGCCTGCAGTTTAACTTGGACGATATCTCTAAACGATATGGTAAAGAAGTGATTGTGACGGAAACCGCATATCCTTACACGTTGCAGGACGGCGACAACTTTGAGAATAACATCGCTCGTCAGGATCAGCTAGACGGCAGTGGCTTCCCAGCTACGGTTGCAGGTCAAATGGCTGAGGTCAAAACAGTAATGAATGTATTGTCCAAAGTACCCGATGGTAAAGGAACAGGCTTGTTCTATTGGGAACCAGCTTGGATTCCAGTGCAAGGTGTAGGCTGGAAGGTAGGCGAAGGAAATGCTTGGGAGAATCAGGCAATGTTCGATTTTGCAGGGAATGCACTCTCTTCATTAAATGTCTTCAAAACCCCGGTGGCCGGTGAGGGGGGCGAAGAGGAACCGGGAACGGGAGGAAATCCCGACACTGGTGGGGAACCCGGAACGGGAGGAAATCCTGACACTGGCGAGGAACCCGGAACGGGAGGAAATAATCCCGGCACTGGTGGGGAACCCGGAACGGGAGGAAATCCTGGCACTGGTGAAGAACCCGGAACGGGAGTTAATCCTGATCCTGTCATCACGGTCAGAGATTCAAGCGTTGTAAATTCAGCAAATAAAGCAGTGGTCGAACATACAGCGGCAGGACAACTTCAGGTGAAGGCACAAGCAGGAATTTCCGGCATAGCTGATATCACGCTAAGTATAGAGGATATCAATAAGGCGCTATCGACGCTTCCGGCGGATGAAAAACTGGTTATTTCTGTTCTGCCATCGACGGGAGAGCTTAAGGGAGCAGTCGTTCATCTTCCGTTGAGTTCTATACTAGAGCAGGGCAAACATCCTCAAATAGTAATTGTATATGGTGCGGCCTCTGTTACGGTTTCTACGGAAGCTAGTGCAGGAATTATAAAGACGGGAGCTAAGGAACTAACGCTCTCACTGGTTCAGGTAGCTACGCCAACCTTGCCTTCACCATTGGCAACTGGAGCAAAAGACTACCCGGCCTATAACATCCATGTGTCAGTAGACGGGACTTCTATCGATGTTTTCAAAAAAGGAGCAATATCGGTAGCCTTCCACTACAAGCTGAAGCTCGGGGAGCAGAGCCAGCGGATTGCTGTTTATTCGATACTTGCTGATGGAAAACTCGAAGTTATCAAAGCTGTGCGGTACAACCCAACAGCGGAACAGATTGTGTTTAATCCAAGTCATTTCAGCATTTATGCTGCGGGGTACGCAGAGGTGGGGTACACAGATTTAAAAGCAGCAGATTGGGCCACGTTAGCGATTGAATCCTTGACGGCTAAAGGGATCGTGCAAGGAATAGGAAACGGGATCTTTAATCCGCAAGGGGAGGTTACACGCGCTGAATTTGTCAGCATGCTGCTGTCCGCGCTGGAGCTAAAAGCAGAAAGAGGAACAGGCAGTTTTAAAGATGTGAACCTTGATGCGTGGTATAGCTCTGTTGTGATTACTGCTGGGAAATTGGGTGTTGTACAAGGACATGCGGATGGCACCTTTGGCCCGAATGATAAATTGTCCCGTGAAGAAATGGCAGCTATTTCGTATCGTGCGCTTAAGTTGGTGGAGAAAGTGAACGATCAGACGGATGTGAACGTTATTTCTTTTAAAGATAAAGACCTGATCTCGATGTATGCCAGTGAAGGGATAACAGCGCTTGCGCAGGCTGGGATTATCAATGGATTCGAAGATGGCAATTTCCGCCCGCAAGCCCATACAACACGCGCTGAAGCAGCTTACATCATACTCAATCTTTTGCAGCAATAATAGGCAGACAGGCAATAACTGTGCTCGAAAAGGCAGTTAGGGCCTGTCTTTACCACATTTTTTAGATATTTATCTTTTCGCAAGTAGGGATTGTTTGTACAATAGGGGCTATGACATTTGAGCCGGAGAGTGAAGGAACGTGTATAGATATAATTTATTTACCAAAATCGTGAGTATCATGGTCATTATGCTGATCCCGATAACCATCCTTTACTTCTATTCCAATAAAACGACCACGGATGTGCTGCGTACGGAGTTAAATACTTCGAATAATAATCAGCTTAGTTTTTTTCAGAATCAGGTAGAAAGTAATATGGAGTTATTGTCCTCGTGGCCGATTCTGCTGATCCATGATCCTGATATCCTTAGCCTTAAGGATACTTATCTGGAAAAAGGGCGTTTGAATCTGGATACGATAAACCTGATCAAACGGATTCAGACCAAAATCAGCATTCAAGAAAGCTCCTCCAATTGGAAAAGTAAGCTGTATTTATACTCCCCGTCCATTCACCGTATGGTATCTGAAAATGATGCGAAATTATACGAAGATGAGGATCTGAAGCGGGAAGTGAAGTCGGGCTGGCATGTGGAGAAGATTGAAGGGCAGGAGGGTGACCGCTTCGTATTCTCGTGGTTCTCTTTTACACCTTTTATGTCAGAATTCGCTCCGGAAAAAGTCAAAACGATTATGAAGGTAGAGTTCGACAGCCGGAACATAGAAGATATGCTGGATAAATTCAAGAGTGATGGCAGAAGAGATCCTTTTTATTATAAGCAGGGAACAGGACTTATTTTTAACCGCAGTGCCGACAAGGTGTTAGCCAAAGAATTGGTAGACAGGCTGGAAGAGACCCAACTGAAGCCTAGTGAGAATCGCACGGTCAAAATAGAAGGTGAATCCTACAGTGTAAATATCGTCTATTCGGACAAAATGGGCTGGTATTTGATCGACTATATGCCGCTAACTGAAATCTTACATCCGATCCTGACCTCTAATCGTTTATTTTATTTTGCGATCAGTGCTTTGTTGTTAATGAGCTGTCTCGTAGCTTATCTGTTATATGTTCAAGTGCAGGTACCTATAAGGTTATTGGTTGGAGGCTTTCAACGGTTGAAGCAAGGGGACTATTCTACGCGAGTGGAGATTAAAGGGAAGAATGAATTCAGCTTCCTGTCCGGCCGGTTTAACAGTATGGTAGAACAGATTCAGATGCTGATCGAGAATGTGCTGATGGAGAAAATCCACGTTCGCGAAGCCCGCTTAAAGCAGCTTCAATCACAGATTAATCCACATTTTTTCTATAATTGCTTCTCCTTTATTACAAGTATGGCGAAGCTCGATAATATGGGTGCGGTCGTTGGAATGTCGCATAATTTGTCCCGATATTACAGATACACCACTCGTCAGGAACGTGATTTGGTTGCGCTGTCTGAAGAGGTGGAATTTGTGAATCATTATCTGGAGATCCAGAAGATGAGGATGAGCAGACTTCGTTATGAGATCAATATCCCACCGCAAATGCGCAAAAGAGAGCTTCCGCCGCTCGTACTGCAGCCTCTGGTGGAGAATGCGGTTATACATGGAATTGAGCCCATCGCCAAAGAGGGACTGGTGCGGATTACGGGTTCATGTGTAGGCAGAGAAATGACGCTTACGGTTGAGGACGATGGTCAGGGAATGACGACAGAGGGAATTATAGAACTGGAAAATAAACTAAGCAGGGCGATGGATGAAGAAATGGGCTGCGGTTTATGGAATGTGCATCAGAGAATGCGGCTGCGTTTTGGGGAGACGTCTGGTTTGCGCATCTCGCCTTCTCCACTCGGAGGGTTACAGGTGACACTGCAGTGGTTGCTGCCCTACACAGACAATGAAATGGAATGACATCTAGGAGGGGAAAGAATGATAGAGCTGTTGTTAGTTGATGATGAGCCCTATGTTACGGAAAGTTTAGCTCGTACTATTCCATGGGCTGAAATCGGGGTGAAGCAGGTGCATCAAGCGGCATCGGGTGCTGAAGCTCTGCAAATTATGGAACAGCAGGCTATAGATATTATGGTTACTGATATTTCAATGCCAGGAATGACTGGCCTGCAATTAATTGAAGCCGTAGGCGAGAAATGGCCAAATATTCGGTCCATTTTATTGACGGGTTATTCCGATTTTCAATATGCGAAAAAAGCTATTCAACTGCAGGCATTTGATTATATTTTGAAGCCGGTAAGTGATGACGAGTTTATCAAAAGCGTATCCGGTGCGATTGAATCTTTGAAAGATGAATGGGAAGCCCATGATAGATATCATTTGCTGCTGTATAATCGCAAAGCCGATTACAGTGTTTTGCGGGCTAATCTGATGCACGAATTGCTTCTTGGCAGGGTGCTGTCCGAGCGGACGCTGGCCATTAAGCTGAAGGAATATGAAATCTCCTTCCAGCCGGACGCTGAAGCGGCGATGCTGCTGATTCAGCTTGGTAAACATTATGCCGCCATGGATCACCATTCGGTTTCTCTAATGGAATATGCGATCGGTAACATTGCCGAGGAGCTTTTTAAGGAGCAGTTCCATGTCTGGTTCTGCAAAGCGCCGCATGATTGCTTGATTCTGCTTGTTGAATTAAAGCCGGCAGTTCAGCAGGAATTGGAGCAAATGGCTAACTATGAAGCTGCAAGGCAGCAAGTCCTAAAAGCGGTGATCGCGAATTTCCAAATTAGTGTAAGCAATTACCTCAAGGGTGAGATTTCACTGATTGTAACGGAGTGGTTCACCTTTCCAGAGGGGATGACGGCTGCCTATCGAAGCGGTCTTAGCTCGATGTATTTGGCAGCACATGATGAATCCAGTTCCGTGCTGTTTTTGGATGATCGCCAGCATCAGGAGACGATGAGCATCAAATCGCTCGAATGTCTTTATCGTCCACCTACACTCATTCATCTGTTGGAATCCAAACAATGGGATACAGCAAGGCAAAAAATTGCTGACGTGTTCCGGGATATGGAGAATGCACGGTTTTCTAGTGAACATCTGTACGAGGTCTTTCTATCTATAACGAATGCATTTATGTATATAGCGCATAAGAGTGGCCAGTTCATCTCCAAGATTGACCAATACGCTTTAGATCCGTTGTTGACGCAGAGTATTATTGTTTCTTTTGATAAGCTTAAAGAATGGGCGTTTGATATGCTCGATAAGCTTCAGAAGGAGCTATCCGAAAGCGATCAGAATACGAAAAGTTATATTATCAAGCAGGTCCATGAGCTGGTAGGAAACCATTCGGGTCATGAGCTGTCCGTCAAAACCATTGCCGATCATGTATATTTGCATCCTGTCTACTTGTCCAAGATTTATAAGGCTGAGACTGGGGAAGGGCTTGGGGACTATATTATTCGGATGCGGATGGAACGGGCACTTTATCTGCTTAAAAATACGAATAAAAAAATCTATGAAATCACCTCTGAGCTTGGATATCAAAATCCGCAATATTTCAGTAAGATGTTCAAAAAACACTACCATATGACACCAAATGAATTCCGGGACGGATAGAGGTTGAGAAAGGTGCAGAAACCTTGTTTAAATGACGTATTCGGGCTTAGAATCGTTCCCTATAATTAAATTGTAACCAACACTTATGGAATCCAAGGGGGAACAAAATGAGCGCGATGAAGAGAAAAAGATGGCTGCCGCTCCTGTGTATGAGCATGCTTTTGGCGGGTAGCCTTGCGGGCTGTTCAGGCAATAACGCTGCTAATAGTAAAGACACTGCTGGAGATAAAACAGCTGGTGAAGCGACTGCAAATACAGCTTCCAATTCTGAAAACGCCTACAAGGATAAATACGATCCTGAGGTGACATTTACAACCGCATGGGGCGTGGACCCTGAGCTTAAATTCAAAAACGGTGAAAGCATTGAGAATAACGTGGCTACAAAATGGGCTAAAGAAAAATTCGGCATCAACATTAAGTCCCTTTGGTCCATCACAGATACGAACGGCGCATTTGGTACGAAGCTGCGTTTATCCATGTCTTCAGGTCAGGACATGCCTGATGTCGTAACCATCGGTACAGCCGACAACACGATTGCACAGGATTTGATCGATTCCGGCATGTATGCTGATGTAGGAACTTTGTTTGATAAATATGCTTCAGATACTTGGAAAGAAGCGATGGCACAGGATCCTAACGTTTGGAACCAATACAGCCGTGATGGAAAAAGAATGGGTCTGCCTGTTCTCGATTATGCATATAACCATGATTACATTCTGTGGATCCGCCAAGATTGGCTGGATAAGCTGAATATGCAAGCACCGAAGACGATCGATGAGCTGGAAAAAGTGATGGATGCGTTCAAGAATCAGAACCCTGATGGCTTGGCACCAGACAAGGTAACTCCACTTAGTATCGGCTTTAAAACAACGATGAACACTTGGATGGGCGACCCTTCTTGGATCTTTGGTGCTTACGGAACCTTGCCACAGCAATGGAATCTAGATGCTGATGGTAAATTAGAATACGGCTCTGTAAATGCTGGCATGAAGCAAGGGCTCGAAAAACTGAAGGAATGGTTGGCTAAAGGTTATATTCCTCAGGAAGCGGCTCTTTGGGATGAGAACAAAACTGCCGAACCAGCAGTTGCGGGTACAGCAGGTATTCTCCCGGGTCCTTACTGGATGAGCGGCTGGCCGCTTCAGGATACCGTGAAGAACTCTCCAGATGCAGTATGGGCTCCAATTGAAATTCCAGCGGGTCCAGATGGAAAGGTTATGCGTCATGGTACACAATTCACTAACGGTGTAACTTTGATCAGCACGAAAATGAAAAATCCTGAAGCCTTCTTTACTTATCAAAACTACCTGTTCGATAACTTTGCTAACCCAACGCCAGGCAGTGAACTGGATAACGGCCTTTTTGCAGGATACGACTATGAGCTAGATGCGAACGGTAAGATGATCGAAAATGATAAAATTGCTGGCGGTTATGTGAATAGCGTTCGTTATATGCTGGTTCGTGACGGTGCCCGGATTCCGGATGCCCAAATGAAAGCACTCCTTAACCTGGCAGATGGCGCAGAGCCAACAACCCGCCTGGAGAAAGACGTAGCTGTGAATTATGGTAAAGATACCCCAGCTGCTGCAAAAGTTCTGCTGGCGCAAGAGGATAAATCCTTTAAGAATATGTTCACAGGTCCTACGACCGAAACTATGAAATCGAAGATGGACTATCTGAACAAAATTGAGAACCAAACGTTTAATGAAATCATCTATGGCAACAAACCGCTGGATGCATTTGATTCCTTTGTAGCAACCTGGAAATCAGGTGGTGGCGATCAAATCACTAAAGAAGTTAACGAATGGTATGACAGCGTAAAATAAGGTTTGGATTTAGTTTGACTAGGTAAAAGCAGCAAACGGGACCGTCTCTTCAGCCGTAGTATTAGGCTTTAGGGAGGGTCCCTGTTTGCGTTTGGAGTCCTCTTTTTTCTATGTGATAAAGAGATTGCTTTTGTACCATATATATTGGTTTTGCTCGCTATTTGAGGAATTCGGGCGTTGCTATAATTTGAGTATGGTTACAGAAGAACTTGACACGATATGGGGGACCAAGGATGAGAACACTAAAAAAAACATGGCCTTTTCACTTGATGTTATTGCCGGCGATGATATTCCTGATCATCTTCAGCTTTATTCCAATGGGCGGAATTGTGATGGCATTTCAGGATTATAAGCCATGGCTGAAAATTTCAGGCTCGGCATGGGTTGGATTGGACAATTTCCGTTATCTGTTTGAACGTAATGACAGTATGCAGGTCATTTGGAATACATTGATTATTGCTGTTCTAAAAATGATTTTCAATCTGGCTGTACCGTTTGTGTTCGCCATTTTGTTAAATGAGATTCGCAAGGTATACATACAGCGCACTATTCAGACGCTGGTTTACTTGCCTCACTTTTTATCTTGGGTTATTCTCGGCGGGATATTGCTGGATTTGCTTGCTACAGATGGTTTTGTCAATCAGATCTTAGGCAGCATGGGCTTCAAACCCATCTTTTTCTTAGGGGATAACAACTGGTTCCGGTTCACAGTTATTCTCACAGATGTGTGGAAGGAATTTGGTTATAATACGATCGTCTTCCTAGCTGCTCTAGCAGGAATCAATCCTTCATTATATGAGGCTGCTGAAATAGACGGCGCTAACCGCTGGAAGCAGACACGTTTTATCACAATGCCATCTCTATTGCCAATGGTTGTGGTGGTAGGTACCTTGGCTCTCGGAAATGTATTGAACGCAGGGTTTGACCAGATTTTTAACCTCTACAATCCACTGGTCTATCAGAAAGGCGATATTATTGATACCTTCGTGTACCGCACGGCTATTCTGAATGGTGAGATGGGCTTTGGTACGGCAATCGGACTGTTTAAGTCGGCCATTAGTATGATCCTAATTCTCGTCTCGTACAGTTTGGCTAAGAAGTGGGCAGGATATCGCATTTTCTAATTTACCAAAGGAAGAGGGAGACAACTTATGTATTACAAAACAAGAGGTTATCGTATATTCAATGTGTTTAATACTTGCTTTCTAATCCTGCTCGCACTGATGTGTATTGTACCTTTGATTCACGTGCTGGCTGTATCCTTTAGCGCGAAGTCGGCAGCTGATGCCAATTTGGTAGGATTATGGCCAAAGCAATTCTCTCTGGAAGCTTATAAAAAGACAGTAAACAATCCAATCTTCCTACACTCCATCTGGGTATCTGTACAAAGAACCATACTCGGGACTGGACTTACACTATTAATTACTTTTCTGGCAGCCTACCCGTTGTCCAAAGAAAACTCAGCCTTCAAGGGCCGTAATGTCTACTCTTGGTTGTTCGTTTTCAGTATGGTGTTCAACGGCGGATTGATTCCATTTTACATTGTGATTCAAAAGATTGGTTTGATGGATTCCTTCTGGGTACTTGTTCTGCCAGGTGCGGTAAATACGTTCTTGGTGATTCTGATGCTGAACTTCTTCCGTGGTATTCCAAAAGATCTGGAGGAGGCCTCGCTTATAGACGGAGCCGGACATTTCCGTACGTTGTTTAGCATTTACTTGCCGATTTCTTTACCATCGATCGCTACGATTGCCTTGTTCAGCATGGTATTTCATTGGAACTCCTGGTTCGATGGACTATTGTATTTGAATAATTCCAAACAATTTCCACTGGCGACATTCCTGCAGACGGTTATCATTCAACGGGATATGAGCTCCATGAGCATCAATCCAAAGGAAATGGAGCTGATCTCGCAGACGACGGTGAGAGCCGCGCAAATATTTATCGGAGCCGCTCCAATTTTGATCGTATATCCTTTCCTGCAAAAATATTTTGTTAAAGGGATGACACTTGGTTCTGTAAAGGAGTAGCAATGATGACAACTACATTTATCAATGGAATGGATATCTCGTTTCTGGATGAAATTGAACAGGCACGGTATGTTGGATTACTTGCGATCTAACTGATGAATTGGCAGAAACAAGAAGACAGCTTAAGGTTAATTACCTTGAGCTGTCTTCTTTTTAATTTCCAGAAGAAGGATTGGCCTTTCCTGATACCTATAAACAAGCAACATTTCAGTATTTCAGGAAATTGATTCAGAGCAGCAAGAGTAAAAATAAGGCTTTACTCCCATACTACCGTTATCTTGGACCTGAGCTTCACCATAACCTTTAGGAGGAATGCGGATGAAACAACATTCTGCTCCCACCATCTATATACAGCTTAAAAATCGGGTGATGGTTCCCAAGGGTAAAGGTGTCACATTGGGTGATATTGCTTTTTTGATAGCGGAGCCTGAGCTGAAAGAGTCGTTGGAGACAATTCTCTTAATGAAGCCGGAGCAAAGTGACGGCAATCTGATTTTGATTGATCTGTTGATGGTTATCCCCCGGATATATGAACTTATACCGAATGCAGACATTGAACCGATCGGTGAAGGGAGGACGATTGTACAGATTGAGAGTCAGGTGGAGAGACGGAAACCTTCGGTGGCGATGTTTGTTTTAGTGTGGCTGCTGCTTTTCTTTGGGTCTGCTCTGACGATTATGAACTTTCATGCTGATGTAAATATGCTGGAGGTACAAATTCGAATTGTGGAGATGCTAACGGGTCATCGGGATGAGCATCCCTATATATTTCAGATTGCTTATTCTCTGGGCATCGGGTTTGGGATGGTCATTTTTTTCAACCATTTATTTAAAAAGAAGTGGAACGAGGAGCCTACTCCGCTGGAAGTGGAAATGTATCTGTATCAGAAGAACATCGACCAATATGTCATCAATGAGGAATACAGCAAGATGAGGCGCCGTAGTGAAAACCAATCTGAGAATACGGAGGACTGAAGATGACGGCACCCATAGCACTGGGACTAAATTTGCTGCTGGGCATTGCGGGTGGTATTGCTGTAGGCGGTGGAGTGATCGCTCTATTTGTTGTGCTGGATATGGTGCCGCGTCTGGCGCAATTAACCTCTTCTTACGATAAAGTTCATTGGTATGAAGGCGCGATGGTAGGTGGATCTTTAGTAGGTACTGTTAGTGATTTTTGGAATTGGAAAATTACCTCAGGTCCTCTAGTTGAACTTGGTGTAGGACTATTTGATGGGATTTTTGTCGGGATGCTCGCTGCAGCATTGACCGAGGTATTAAATGTGCTGCCGATACTCGCTAAACGCTTAAATATGACACATTATCTATTCGGTCTGTTAATGGCGATGGTGAGTGGGAAGGTCGCGGGTTCTTTGTTCGACTGGTTTGTATACCGACAGTAAACAGGGGGTTATGAAATGAGCAAGTTTATTCACAGCGGTGATTCTGCACCGGAAGATGACCATCTGGAAGATAATGCTGCAGCTGCTGCAGCAATGAAGACAACTGCAGCGGATCTAGTTGCAGATCACACAGAACCTGTAGGAGCTTCAGCTATCGGGGAAAGTGAAGATTCAGCGGAAAATTCTACAACATCTGAAACTAGCCAAGACCAGCAGGATGCAGAGGCGTCAGCCGAATTAGGCACTGAGCTGCAAGACGCAGATGCAACTGCGGAGCAGGGAACAGAGCAGCAGGATGCGGAAGCCACTACAGAGCAGGGAACAGAGCAGCAGGATGCGGAAGCCACTACAGAGCAGGGAACAGAGCAGCAGGATGCGGAAGCGACTGCCGAGCAGGGAACAGAGCAGCAGGATGCAGAAGCGACTACAGAGCAGGGAACAGAGCAGCAGGATGCGGAAGCGACTGCCGAGCAGGGAACAGGGCAACAAGATGCAGCAGATGCCACTGCGGAGCAGGGAACAGGGCAGCAAGATGCGGAAGCGACTGCGGAGCAGGGAACAGGGCAGCAGAATGCAGAAGCATCGGATGAGCTCGGCAATCAGGAGCCCAATGAGCCGAGTAAAGGTTTTTTTGCCAGGTTATTTGGTATGGATTCAGAGGATTCGGAATCAGATGATGAGGCACAGGATCAGAATGCTCAGGCAGCAGGAGGCACAGATAACGGTACCGGAACCGGGGAGGGTTCTCAAGCTCAACCGAAGCCTTCGAAGAAGCAGGCGAAGCAGCAGACTCAGAACAAAGGGAAAAATAAGCTGCAAGACAAACGCGATAGTGAGCATTCTAACTCATTAAAGGAATCCGTTATTTATTGGCAAGGCAATGATCATATCCCAGGTTCTCTACAAGAAACAAAAAACACGCTGACCGAAGTGATGGGACTGGGATCAAGTTTTGATGTGACGTTTAGAGAAATGTCCTTTGGGGGACATAAGACAGCTTTACTCTGTTTAAGCGGATTCACCAACGAAGATGTAACGGATGAAATTCTGAAACGACTAACCTACCTTTCTTCAGAAAATTTGTCCGCAGGTGTGTTAGGTAGCTTTATGAACGAATACATCCCTCATATTCAAGTTGAAGAGGGTAGTGTATTAAGTGAATGTTTCGATAAAGTATTAAAAGGAATGAGCGCACTATTTATTGAGGGTGAGAACAAAGTTATCCTAATGGATACTCGATCTTACCCAATGCGAAGTCCGGATGAACCCTCGATTGATCGGGTGGTACGTGGTGCGCGTGATGGTTTTACAGAAACCCTGCTTAGTAATATTTCACTTGTAAGAAGACGGATACGTGATCCGGGGCTGAAGCTTGAAATGTTTCAAGTGGGACGGCGGACACGGACAGATGTCTGTGTGGCTTACATCGATGATATCGTTGATAAAACTCAGGTTACGTCTGTCATCGATAAAATCAACAGCATCGATATCGATGGTATTCCACTGGCGGATAAGCAATTGGAGGAAGCGATTATCGGCGGAGGGTGGAACCCTTATCCTATGGTGCGTTATTCTGAACGTCCTGACGTTGTAGCCTCCAATTTATTAGAGGGACGGGTCATATTATTCGTGGATACCTCGCCCATTGTAATTGTTCTTCCGACCACCTTTTTTGATCTTTGCCAGCATGCGGAGGAGAATCGCCAGACTCCTTTTATGGGGACATATCTGCGGTGGGTCCGTTTCATCGGCATCTTCGCTTCCATGTTCCTGCTGCCGTTATGGATGCTGCTTGTTATCCATCCTGAGTTAAAGCCTGCTATGCTGGATTTTATCGGGCCGCAAAAGACAGCCAGAATTCCTATTCTCGCTCAGTTTCTGATTGTAGAGCTTGGGGTTGATTTGCTGCGGATGGCCGCCGTGCATACCCCAACACCTTTAGGCTCAGCGATGGGTCTGATTGCAGCCATATTGATCGGTGATATAGCGGTGCAGAGCGGTCTGTTTGTAAACGAAGTAGTACTGTATATGGCGGTAGCCTCAATCGGTATGTTCGCGACTCCGAGTTATGAGCTGGGTCTGGCGAATCGTATAGTCAGGCTTGTGTTATTAATTGCCGTAGCGGCGTTCCAGGTACCAGGCTTTATGATTGGCACGACGTTACTGACTATCTTCTTAACCACTCATCGGTCCTATAACTCCTCATATATGTGGCCGTTTATACCCTTTAATGCAAAGGCAATGAGTGAAATTCTATTGCGTAAACCGGTCTTAAGTTCGAAGGAAAGGCCGTCTTTTAACAAAACCAGAGACAATACCAGAATGCCGCCATCTCAAGAGAATGAGTAACAATCGTAGGAAAATACAAAACTACTGCAAATTAGTCCATTCAATGGAGTTCCCACTGTCTGTTATACTGAATACACTAAGACAGGGTGGAACCTTGATATTCCACAGAAATTGGAGGACTAAAGAATGTTTCTACACGGTACTAGCCGCATTAACGATGCTGGGCATTTGGAGATCGGCGGATGTGATGTAACTGAATTGAAGGCGGAATATGGAACCCCGCTATATATATTGGACGAGCAATTGGTTAGACAACGTTGCCGGGAATATATGGATGCTTTTAAAGCCTCCGGCCTTGGTTTCCAAGTAGCTTACGCAAGCAAGGCGTTTTCAGTAATGGCAATGGTTCGTTTGGCTGATGAAGAAGGTTTGTCACTGGATGTTGTATCTGACGGCGAACTATATACAGCTTTGCAAGCTGGCTTCCCGGCAGAACGTATTCATTTTCATGGTAACAATAAGACATCTGAAGAGATTGAAATGGCGATTGATGCCAAAATCGGCTGCTTTGTAGTCGATAATCTGGTAGAGCTTAACCTTTTGCAGTCCATTGCCGCACGTAAAGAAGTTAATGTGAACATCTTATTGCGGGTGACACCAGGTGTAGAAGCGCATACTCATGAATATACCGCAACTGGCCAGACGGATTCCAAATTCGGTTTTGATATCGGTAATGGATCGGCCTATGAAGCAGTGAAAGCAGCAGTCAGCAAAAAGAATATCACGCTGCTTGGTGTGCATTCCCATATTGGTTCGCAGATCTTTGAAACCGATGGTTTCCAGCTGGCTGTTGAGCGTGTGGCAACTTTTGCCCGCAGTGTTAAAGAAGGCTTGGAAGTGGACTTCCGTGTAGTCAATCTTGGCGGAGGTTTCGGCATTCGTTATGTTGAGGGAGATACCCCACTACATGTTTCTGAATATGTTGCAGCGATTACGGATGCAGTGAAGACTCATTTTGCGGGAATTTATAGTGCTTTGCCGGAAATTTGGGTGGAGCCGGGCCGTAGTATTGTTGGAGATGCAGGTACTACATTGTACACTGTAGGATCTAACAAGGACATTCCTGGCGTGCGTAAGTACGTTGCTGTTGATGGTGGAATGACCGACAATCCACGCCCTGCTTTGTATCAGTCTAAATACGAGGCATTGCTTGCTAACCGTGCTAACGAAGACGCAACTGAGACCGTCTCCATCGCTGGTAAATGCTGCGAGAGCGGAGATATGTTGATCTGGGATGTAGAGCTGCCGAAGGCTGAAAGCGGCGACTTGTTGGCTGTAGCCTGCACAGGCGCGTACAATTACTCCATGGCCAGCAACTATAACCGTCTTCGCCGTCCGGCTTTAGTATTCGTACAGAACGGACAAAGCGATCTTGTAGTGCGTCGTGAAAGCTATACTGATCTTATTGCCAACGATATTGTTCCAGAGCGTATCGCCAAACAGACAGTTGTTGCTAAGTAATAGCCTGCTGCTGTAAGGTGGGTAAGGTTGAGCAGCATACAGAGCAAGCAGGAAAGTCTCCTGCTTGCTTTGCTTTGTGCGTGGTTTCATAGTAATATAATTGAGGTATTCTAAATTTGTTAATTTTGAAAGGGGTCATTTACATATGGCAAAGCAAGCGAAAATCACTCTAGAAAATGGCGGCGTAGTGCTGCTGGACTTGTTCGATCAAGATGCACCTAACACTGTAGCCAACTTTGAAAAGCTGGCAAAAGAAGGTTTCTACAACGGATTAACATTCCACCGTGTTATCCCTGGTTTCGTTGCTCAAGGCGGATGCCCTAACGGAACTGGATCTGGCGGTCCAGGATACACAATCAACTGCGAAATTAACCCAAACAAACACGAACGCGGAACACTTGCTATGGCACATGCGGGTAAGAACACAGGCGGAAGCCAGTTCTACATCTGCTACGCTCCACAACCACACTTGGATGGAGTACACACTGTGTTTGGTAAAGTAGTAGAAGGCATGGATCTTGTTGATGCTTTCAAAGGACGCGACAAAATGACTTCGGTAGAAATCATCGAAGCTTAAGATTTAATAGTTAAAAAGCCAGTCTCCGAATATCGGGGCTGGCTTTTTAGTGTTGTTAAAGAATCCGCCTAACCTGTGTACGCCGCGAATTGCGCCGTTCTGGCAGCCAGAAGAATATCAAATACATGGCAAGAAACACAGTGAAGGCAAACAGCTCTTCAACAAGCAGGTAATAAGGATAAGGTCCAAAATAATCCAATACGGAATAGGTGCTAGGCTTCTGGGATAGGAACATGTAGTTTGAGCCTAGGAAGTAATTAGCAGTCCAGATGCAGGCAGCCACAATATTGAGGCCAAGCATGGTGATGAGTAAGGATCTCCAAGTCGGCTTGTAGCCCTCAATCCAGGTCATATAAAGAGACGCCAGAATAATAGAACCATGAGCTATAAAAAACAGGAGAAAGCGGAAATGAGGGAACGGATAAACTAGGTTAGGGGTAAGCAACGCAATAAATGCTCCGCCGATCCCGGCAAAGTAGAGAAAGGAATAAAGGGTTCGACTGCGTGAAATTAACATGATAATAGACAGCAGTAGAGTGATTCCACAGAGCTCGAACGGTAATGAGGAGCTGGAGCGCCAGATGTTCTGAGAGATGTACCACATTTGCAGCCCGGCTTCTGAGACTACAAGTAGAATGATTAGCAGCAAACGCACACTTTGCCGAAGTCTTGAATCTGCACGAATTTCAAACCGTAAGCCATAGAGCAGTAGACAACTTAACGTAATGATAGACAGCGCAACCCAATGCGAAGATGAGAACATGATGAAATCCTCCGCGTGCTGGCGATCAAAAAAAGATGAAAGCTGCATAGACAAACCTCCTTTGAACGTGAAAACATCCATCAAAAATAAAGTTTGAGAATTTTAATAATATTGATTCTAGATATCCATAAATTGGGTATATATGTATATGTTCTGTCAACTCCACCACATAAGGAAGACTTTTCATTATATTAACATAAGATGGGGCGCTGGGTGCGGAATTACATATGAAGCTTTTGAACAAACAGGGGTGGAGAACAATTAGAAGAAGAAAATGGAGGCAAAAAGAACATGTTTAAGAAAAAAATAAGTGTAATGGTCATTATTTTGATGCTTGTGGCACAATATGCCTATGGCATCGGATTTGCTCCGCAAGTAAAAGCGGCTGCGATTGATGACGAAAGAAATATCATCACCAGTGTTTCGATGGCTGTTTACGGGCCAGATGGAATCACAGTCACGAATAGCGTATACGAACAAGATGCTAATGTTACCTTGGATTATAATTGGTCTCTTCCTAAAAATCATAATTACAAGCAAGGTGACACTTTTACTTTTCAGCTTCCAGAACAGTTCCAGCTATTTAATGATTTTAACGGACCGTTGGTCTCTGAGGATGGAGATGTAGGGAGCTTTGAAGTCAGGCAAATTTCACATGAAGTGATAATGACTTTTAATGACTACATAGAAACGCATGATGACGTGCAGGGAACGCTGCGGTTAAATACTAAATTCGATAAACAGAAAATCTCGGGCAGTACTATTCAGAATATTTTATTTCCCGTGAGCGGCGGTATTCAGACAGTGACAGTGAATTTTAAACCAAGTGTTGGATCGACTATAGAGAAGAGAGGTATTCCCGGAGGCTTCAATGCGAACCAAATATTATGGACTGTTGATGTCAATAAGTCTTTGGAAGCCGTGGGGAATGCCATTGTGACGGACCCCATCCCTTCAGGCTTATCATTAAATACTCCAGTCACTGTGAGCGTGTATCAACTGAGCATTCAATTGGATGGTTCAGTAACGGAAGGAGCATTGCTCGACACAAGCAAATACTCTGCAGAGCTCTCCGGAGGGTCACTGATTGTCCGTTTTACGGAGCCTGTGATTAAAGAGGCTTACCGTATTGTATATTCCACAGGGATTACTAATGACCATCAGCTAAGCTTCACCAATACTGCAACTTTTTCAGGAGATGGGCAAGAGCCTGCCAGCTCCTCTGCCACAGTGAATGTAGAACGTGGAGGAAGCTTGAAAAAGTATTCCACAAGCTATGATGGGGGCAAGCAGATCATTTCCTGGGCAATTGAATATAACTACAGTGAAAAGAACATCCCGCAAGGAAACGCTGTGTTAACAGATTTGTTCGATGATTCTCAAGAGCTGGTAGCCGATTCATTAAAAGTATATGCTGTGCAGCTGGATTCTTCCGGTGGTGCAACGTTAGGCAATGTTTTGACAAAGGATGTTGACTACACGGTTGTTTCCACCTCAGACGTTCATAAGGCTGGATTTGTATTGCAATTTGTACACGATGTTACTTCACCATATCGAATCGAATATAAGACAAAAGCGATAAAGCGCGTGTTTGAGGATGTCACCATAACTAATACAGTCTCCGATAGTACGTATAGTAATCAGGCTACCCGATTAATCCGGTCTTCCATTCTTTATAAGACTTTATCAACCGTAGATTATCAGAATAAAACATTGGGCTGGAAGGTCACATTGAATAGTGACAATTACCCGATGAGCCATGTTGCAGTTACCGAATCCTTCCCATTTGGCGGCCTAAAGTTTATTCCGGAATCACTGGTGATTAGAAATCTGAATGGAAATGTTTTAAATCCGAATAACTATAATCTAGTATACAACTCACCTGTCGAGCCTAATAAAGGCTTCAAGGTAGTGTTTAATTCACCGATATCTGGTCTTTACACGATTAGCTATTTTACAGAATTTAACAAGGATTGGATTTGGGCTAAAACTGAAAATTTCAACAACAAAGTTCGCTTAGACTGGATGGACTCTACTGAAGCCTTACGCACGATAGAAGCAGAAGGGTTATTCATTCCTAGACCTGAAGCGAAAAACAATGGATTTAAAGGGGGAGCCTACGATGCTTCAACTAAAGAAATTACTTGGACGATAGGCGCCAATTATAACGGCAAAACCCTCGAAGCTCCGGCGCTTGCAGATATTTTAAAATCAGGCCAGACCTTGGTTCCTGGTTCACTTAAAGTTTACACTATGAATATTGCAAAGAATGGTGATCCTACCAAGGGTGGAGAAGTGAATCGTAATAAATATACCTATAGCTTAAATAACGATAATGAATTAAAGGTCATTTTTACAGATACGATTAACTCCGCTTTCTACATTGAATTTAACACAAGTCTTGAAGGGCAAATAATAGGCACTACTATTGATAATAAAGCTAATCTCTATGATGGAACAAAAGTGGTTTCCAAAGATTTGACCGCCTCCGTAAATATTCCTTTTGGAGAGGATTATGTGCTGAAGGACGGCACACAAAACGGGGATAAAATCGACTGGAGCCTGCAAATTAACCGGGGGCAGTCTACTGTAAAGGATGCTTTAATCAAAGATACTCCTAGTGCTAATCAAATTTTGCTGCAGAATTCATTCCATCTATATCCTACGGCTGTAGCTGTGAACGGAGATATCACGAAAAGCGGCCCTGAATTGATTCAGGGTATTGATTATAGCGTAGTTATTACAACGGATGCCGATGGAAAACAATCCTTTGAGTTAAGCTTTGCCAAGGAAATCAGCAGGGCTTACATTCTCGAATATCAATCCCTGATTGTGGCTAACACTGGAGACAAAGTAATAAATACTGTACATTTCAGTGGTTTTAACGGCAGCGAAATAAGTAAAGAGACCTCCAAAGAAATTATTGTCGGGGTCTCCAGCGGTTCTGGCACAGGCAGCGGGGTTAGAGGCACCCTCAATATTAAGAAGCTAGATGCTGAAGATAACTTAAAAGCGCTTGGTGATGCGACTTTTGCATTGTATCGACTAAATGGAGCGGAACGTGTATTGATTAACAGTCTAACTACAGATGCAGAGGGTACAGCTACATTCAATAAAATATGGCTGGGTAGCTATGTATTGGTGGAGACAGCAGCTCCAAATGGTTACGTGCTCGATACATCCGAGCATCCAGTGGAGATTCGTTCCTCGTCAGCGATTCAACTGGTGATTACGAATCAAAAAGCAGTGGAGCCAACGCCTACGGCAACACCAGAACCAACCGATGCTCCAACAACAACACCAGAGCCAACCGTAACACCTGCACCATCAACAACGCCAGAACCGACGGTTTCTCCATCACCAGAAGCGACTGCTGCACCTACACCAATCCCTACAAGCAGCACATCTGGAGGTTCGGTGGTACCCACGTCTACAAGTTCGCCCGTACCAGGGGTAATTATTAATGATCCAGCTGTTCCTGCTGGTCCTAGAATTGCCGCCGATCTAGGATCCGCGACATCAACCGATGAGGGAATTCCTGAGCAAGAGATAACCGAAGATGAAATTCCTTTAGGAGAAGTTGATATCGCCGATGAAGAAGTACCAAAGGGTACGGTGAACAATAGCACTTCGGTTGCTCCTCAGCTGCCGAAGACAGGTGAGAATAGTCCAATGCCACTGTATCTGTCGGGAATTGGGTTGATAACGATAGGCTTTGTTTTGAACCGAGTATTTAGACGTAGGGGTAAGACGGAGTGATTGAGACTAGTGTGATTTAAGATTTTATGCAAAAGCACCCAGCATGATAAATGCCGGGTGCTTTTATGCTTTTTTTGAAAAATTTATGGCTGATTCTTATGTGTACCGGGACTGAAACTTTTCTTCCTGGCAGTAGTGGCGCAGCATCAATGGTGAGAGCTTTCCCGTTCACGAGTGCTTTGACACTGCCCACAGTCATAGTAACGGTGTTCTCGGCGTGCTTAAGCTAAAGATCAGTAGCGGTCGGCGATGCTTAGCTGTCGCGGTATGAATGAAATGGCCCCTAGCATAGTTAAATAAGATGGATAATAATATTAGAGGAATTCCTCACTTATAGCAGAGTTGGTATGAAATGATCTTAAGGCTTTATGTTATGAAATCTTATCATTTTCTTAATGGATGAGATTGTACAAAAAATCCCTGCAAGCATCATTCGCTCACAGGGAAAGAGGTTTCAAATTCAGTTTGTTTGCGTGTGCTTTTGGCTGTAATGGTTCCGCCGTGAAGTTCTGCAATACTCTTGGCTATGGCGAGCCCTAAGCCACTTCCGCCTGTCTCTCGGGAGCGGGATTTATCGACACGATAAAAGCGTTTAAATAAGTGGGGGAGGTCGGATGCAGGGATAGGAGTACCATAATTCGTACATACAGCAACTATTCTATCGTCTTTTCTAACAACAGAAATGTCTAGAATTTTTCCTTCCTTTCCGTATCTTACGGCATTGGTAAATAGGTTCTCATACAATCGCACCAGCTCGTCCGCATCTCCGTTGATGATCAGAGGAGCTGTATCCGTATGAATGCGGTAGATCATATCTGCTTGTTCCAGTACGGGTGCAAATTCCTCAATCAGCTGTTCGAGCAGCTTGCCGAGATCTACAGGCTCAATATTTAGCGGTAATCCGCTGCTGCTGACGCGTGTGTATTCAAATAAATCGTCGATTAGCTTTTTAAGAGTCAGAGATTTCTCATAGGCAATATTCACATAATAACGCAGCTCAACCTCGTTTTTATAACGATCCTTCTCCACATATTCAAGGAATCCGAGAACAGAGGTTAGTGGGGTTCGGAGGTCATGGGACACACCTGTGATTAGGTCATTTTTGGCTTTTGCAGCGGCTCGTTCTTCCTCTATAGCAGATTTTAGCTTGCCAGCCATTGTGTTCATATTTTCAGCGAGCTTTCCGAGTTCATCCGTACCTAATACCGGCACCTTGAAAGACAAATTGCCATCCGCAATGGCCTGAACTCCGCTCGTAATGTTATGAAGATTCTTAGTTGTATTTCTGGACAGTTTTAGGATGAAAAAAATAAATAAAGGAATCCCTATAAGAATTACAACTGGCGTCGATCCAATTGTATTGATCACCCAGAGAATGAGTCTGACTCCCCAAAAGGAGCGCGAAGGATTTAACCACAGCAATAGTGAAGTGCCATAATAGCTGCCCATTAAGATTAAAGCGGTGAGTGCTAGGCTTGTTAAGCTGAAGCCAACTATTTTCCAGGATAGGGTATCGAATCGTTTAAAGTTCAACTAGAAGGACCTCCTTTTTCCAGTTTGTAGCCAACGCCCCATACCGTTTTTAAGTATTGTGGTTTACGCGGATCTTCTTCTATTTTTTCTCTGATTTTACGAATATGCACCATGAGTGTATTGGTGCTTTCCAGGAATTGTTCTTTCCATACTTTGGCGTAGATCTGCTCCATGCTTAGGACTTGTCCTCTATTACGGGCGAGCAGCTCTAGAATCGCAAATTCTCGAGGGGTAAGTTTAACTGGCTGATCATCCACACTAACTTCATGCGTAACCGAATTAATAACCAAGCCATCAATGATGATTTCATCCTGTTTGGCGTTTAGATCTGCCATGTAATTTCGAGTTCTGCGCAGCTGGGATTTAACACGGGCAACTAACTCCAGCGGACTAAAAGGTTTCGTAACATAATCATCTGCACCTACGCTAAGTCCGGTGATTTTATCAAGTTCCTGCCCTTTAGCAGATAACATGATGATCGGAAATTTTTGCGTTTCACGAATTTTAATACAAGCCTCAATGCCGTCCATATTAGGCATCATGATATCAAGAACCATTAGGTCTATAGTCTCTCTATTGATAATTTCGAGTGCTTCCAGCCCGTCTCTGGCAGTTAACAGCCGATAGCCCTCGTTCTCCAGATAGATCTGCATTAGTTTAATAATCTCGGCTTCGTCGTCCACCAATAGCAGCGTTCCGTTGTGCATTTCTCAGCGTCCTTTCTTGCTTGTAAAGCAATCTTGCTATAAGAAGTATACAACATTTTCTTGTTTGGAAGCCTCATTTGAAGACCAGTGAAGGCAAAGGAACTGTATAGCAGCTAATAAATTAGTGGAATAAAAGACCAAATCCCCCACAGCATTATGCCAGTTTGTTTTTTATTTTAGCTTGCTCTGATCGCTGTGCCTCAATCCATGTTTTGATCTGTGGATAATACATTCCCAGCCATGCCCCTAACATGCAGTTCTGGAATCTTTTTTAAGAGTTGTCATGATAGAAATCTTCCTTTCTTGTAGTGCTTAAACTCTATTTAACAGGAGACTTCTTAACAACGCTGGCAGATAAAAGTAAAGGGAAACTTAATAGTTTCTTAACAAGTCTTAAGAATTAGGAAGCTACTATGCTATAATAATTTCAAATTAAATATGTTGGGGGTAATTTGGAATATGTGGAAGGAATTTAAAGCTTTTGCCTTGAAAGGAAATGTTCTTGATTTAGCGGTTGCGGTCATTATTGGAGCTGCATTTGGAAAGATTGTAACTTCATTAGTAAATGACATTATTATGCCAATTGCAGGTTTGCTTACTGGTGGGATAGATTTGAAGGATCGGGTGCTTGAAGTCAGTACGGACCTGAAAATACCTTATGGACTATTTTTACAATCGGTTGTGGATTTCTTTATTATTTCATTTTCCATTTTTCTGGTTATCAAGCTGGCCAATAAATTTCAGCGCAAAGAAGCCGTTAAAGTTGAAGTGGTAGAGACTCCAGCACCTGCAGAGGATATCGTGCTGCTTACGGAAATTCGTGATCTTTTGAAACAACAAGAACGTGGTTTGTAATCATGGAATATAACCAAGAAGCGCCAGGAGTCCTTGTCCTGGCGCTTCTTGGTTTCCTTTTATAAACTCAGTACAATCTATAATCTAGTTACAAATTTTAAGTAAATATAATAAACGCACTTGCATTTCGCTGGTGTAAGTGATAATTTTGTTAGTAAGGAAAACTTGAACCTCAATTAAATAAAGGATCAATCCTTCAGGGCAGGGTGTAATTCCCTACCGGCGGTGATGCTGTTGTAGAAGTAACTTATTAAGTTCATCTACAGTGCTCAGTCCGCTACCCGGCTCGCGTTGTTGACGCGAACGGTGGACCTGGTGAAATTCCGGGACCGACAGTATAGTCTGGATGGAAGAAGGAGAGGTTGACCGCTTGTCTGCAATGGACTGGCGGATCGCAGTGTTTCCATATAATTATGTGCGATATTTCACAATACCCGTCGATTGACGGCTATTTAAGCACACTTTTATTTGGACTGCCGATTAACTCTCGCATAACCCATCTTGAACTCCTCCTGGAGAATGAGATGGGTTTTTCTGTTTTTTTAGCTTAAGAATAGACAGCAGTGGATAGGAGGAAGAGATGGACAACATGAATGATGATTTTTATATGTCGCTAGCACTGGACATGGCCGAACGTGCCCAAGGACAGACGGGAATTAACCCTGTTGTTGGCTGCGTTGTGGTGAAGAATGGAGCAATGATTGGACTCGGAACTCATTTACAGCGAGGTACGGGGCATGCCGAGGTGCACGCTTTGAATATGGCAGCTGGGCAGGCACAGGGCAGTACGGCATATGTCACACTAGAACCGTGTAGCCACTATGGAAAGACTCCACCTTGCAGCCAAAGGCTGATCGATGAAGGGGTAGCTAGAGTTGTGGTTGCTTGTGAAGACCCCAACCCACAGGTGGCAGGAAGAGGAATCCAAATGCTGCGTGACCAAGGGATTGAGGTCGAAGTTGGTTTGCTGCGTGATCGCGCGCTTCGATTGAATGAGCGTTTTATCAAATATATTTTGACAAAACAACCTTTTGTTACGCTGAAGAGTGCTAGCACGCTTGATGGCAATCTGGCTACCAAATCTGGTGACAGTAAATGGATTTCGAATGGGGAAGCGCGGGAGATCGTACATACGCTGCGGCATCGGCATCAGGGCATCATGGTCGGTGTGAATACAGTGATTGCTGATAATCCCTCTCTGACAACAAGAACAGAAGTGCCTGGCATTAACCCGACGCGGATCATCATTGATTCCGGGCTACGTATTCCTCTGGATTCGGCAGTTGTATGTGATGGCCTAGCGCCTACTCTTATTGTAACAACCGATGCTGCAGATCCTGCTAAGAAGGCTGCACTGCTGAAAGCAGGTGTTCAAATCGTTGTGTGCGGAGCAGGTCCAAGAGTGGATCTGAAGGCGGCCATGATATCCCTTGGCGAAATGGAAATTGGCTCTATTTTGCTTGAAGGCGGGGGAACGCTGAACGGTGCGATGCTGGAAAGCGGGCTAGTGGATCGTGTGATTCTCTTCTTCGCTCCAAAAATTGTCGGTGGTGGTGCAGAAGCGAAAGGGACTTTCGTATTCCCGGGTGTAGAGCTGATGAAGGATGCGATCTCACTTGAAGGATTGGAAGTAAAAGTGCTAGGAGATAATGTATGTATCAGCGGTACTCCGGTACGCTAAAAAAGTTTTAAACGAAGTGAATTTGAGGAAGTAATGCTTTTTAGGAGGGATATCATGTTCACCGGATTAATTGAAGAGGTTGGTGTTTTGCGCAGTGTCTCCGCCGGTGGGGAAATGATGGTGCTGAATATTGCCGCTTCGGTCATCATGGATGATCTAAAAATCGGTGACAGTGTGTCCGTCAATGGGGTTTGCCTTACGGCGACAACTTTGGGCGATCATTCCTTTACAGTGGATGTAATGCCACAGACCTACCGGAATAGCAACCTGAAGGAACTGAAGCCCGGCAGCCGGATGAATCTGGAACGAGCGATGGCAGCTGGCGGGCGTTTTGGAGGACATATTGTTCAAGGACATGTTGATGGCACTGGCATTATTAAGAGTGTAAAACGTGATCAAAATGCTGTCGTATTCGAGATTGCATCGGATCGTAAATCACTATTTAAATATATTATCCCTAAGGGATCGATCACGATCGACGGCATTAGTTTAACTGTAGTGAAGACTACGGCCTCATCGCTGGCAGTGTCCATTATTCCGCATACGTTAGGGGAAACAGTACTGACGCACAAACGGGCCGGGGATAGTGTGAATATCGAGTGTGATGTACTTGGCAAATATGTAGATCATCTGTTGCATTATGGCTCAGCCGCCCAGGATGAGGAAGGCGAGAGCAGCTCCGGGATTAGTCATGATTTCTTGGCGGCGAACGGGTTTGTTTAAATAAAGAGTTTGCTTACGAAGAAGGGAATAATCTTTCGTAAAGCTTTTAGGAGGATAGGATCATGAGCGAGCAATCGAAAAAGGAAAGTGTCTTGGATCCGATTGAAGATGCAATATATGACTTAATGCGCGGTAAAGTCATCATTGTAGTGGATGATGAAGATCGTGAGAATGAAGGGGATTTTATAGCCCTTGCTGAACAGGCGACACCAGAGGTCATCAATTTTATGATTACTGAGGGACGTGGATTGGTTTGTATGCCTATTACCCAGGAGCGTGCGGCAGAACTTGAACTGCAAGCCATGGTAACCCACAATACCGATAATCACGGTACGGCTTTTACCGTATCTGTTGACCATATTGATACAACCACTGGGATCTCTGCGGGGGAAAGATCTTTGACCGTTAAGGCCATGATCGATCCAAAAGCGAAACCTGCTGATTTCCGCAGACCGGGACATATGTTCCCGCTGATTGCGAAAAAAGGTGGCGTTCTGCGCCGCTCCGGACATACGGAGGCTGCTGTTGATCTAGCGCGGATGTGTGGCGCTTATCCAGCCAGTGTCATTTGCGAGATTATCAAGGAAGATGGCTCAATGGCCCGCTTACCTGATCTAATCGAAATTGCCCGCAAGCATGATCTTAAGCTGATCAGCATCAAGGATCTTATTCATTATCGCAATGAAAAAGAACAACTCGTCACGCGAGAAGTGTCTGTACGACTTCCTACCGACTTTGGGGATTTTCAGACCATAGCTTATACAAATGAAGTGGATGATAAAGAGCATGTAGCTTTGGTAAAAGGAGATATTTCCGGCGATGAGCCAGTACTTGTACGTGTTCATTCCGAATGCCTGACGGGTGATGTATTCCACTCCCATCGTTGCGATTGCGGCCCGCAATTTGAAGCTGCACTGCGGCAGATCGAAACTGCCGGCAGGGGCGTGTTGCTCTATATGCGCCAAGAAGGCAGAGGCATTGGCCTTATCAATAAGCTTCGGGCTTACAAGCTGCAAGAGGAAGGTCTTGACACTGTAGATGCGAATCTAAAGCTTGGTTTTCCAGCAGATCTGCGTGATTATGGAATTGGAGCACAAATTCTGAAGGATCTGGGTGTGCGCCAAATCCGTCTGCTCACGAACAACCCGCGTAAGATCAAAGGGCTGGAGGGTTATGGATTGGAAGTCGTTGAGCGCGTGCCGATACAAATGCCGGAGAACAAGGACAACACCAACTATCTCCACACGAAGCAAGCGAAGCTTGGACATATGCTGTCTTTTGACGATATTGAACAAAATGAGGATTCGAAAGCTTAACCATACATTATAAAAAACGAAGGGTAGATGATGGATATGCCGAAATATTTAGAAGGACACTTAGTTTCTGAGGGGTTAAAATACGGAGTTGTTGTAGGACGTTTTAATGAATTTATTACCAGCAAGCTTTTGTCAGGTGCACTCGATGCCTTTAAACGCCATGGTGCCGGTGATGATGAAGTGGATGTTGCTTGGGTTCCAGGGGTATTTGAAATTCCATTGATCGCGCAAAAAATGGCTGAAAGCGGCAAATACGACGCTGTAATTACCTTAGGAACGGTTATCCGTGGTTCCACTACACACTATGATTATGTATGTAATGAAGTTGCCAAAGGAGTAGCCGCTATCAATCTTAAGACCGGCGTGCCAACCATTTTTGGCGTAGTTACTACTGAAAATATTGAACAGGCCATCGAGCGTTCAGGAACTAAAGCAGGCAATAAAGGTTGGGATGCTGCGACTGCTGCGATTGAAATGGCGAATCTTAACAAACTGTTTAAGTAAGTCAGCTATTGACGAATCAGTCGAATTCGTGCTTATTTATAGTATAAGAAGAAAGCATGGATTATAAGAGCCCTTTCTACTTGTGTAGCGTCCAGACGGGCGCTGCACTTTACTTTTTTTGGCGGGAGGATGCTTCGTGACTGTATTGTACAAGCTGGAGACGTTTGAAGGTCCGCTGGATCTGCTCTTGCATTTAATTGATAAGGCGGAAATCGACATCCAGGACATTCCGGTCGCCGAGATCACCGAACAGTATATGGAATACCTGCGTAGCATGCAGGAGCTTGAATTGGATATTACGAGTGAATTTCTCGTGATGGCCGCTACCCTTTTATCTATAAAGAGCAAGCTATTGCTGCCCAAACCACCGGTCATTGAGATCGATGATTTTGAATATTACGAAGAGGATGAATTTGATCCACGAGCTGAACTTGTTCAGCGACTGATTGAGTATCGTAAGTTCAAGAGTATTGCTGTACATCTAATGGATATGGAGAGCGAGCGGAGCTTGATTTTTACGAAGGAGCCTGAGGATTTGGGTCCATTCGTGCCAGAAGAGATTGATCAAACGCTAAAAGGACTACATACCTCAGACTTAATAGCCGCTTTTCGTAAAGCGCTAAGTAAGGCTGCCAGAAGGTCTTCTTACCAGCGGATCACCCGGGATGAAATATCGGTAAAAGATCGTATACGTGATGTATCAGATGCGCTGCAGCGCAGAGGAACAGGCGGTAAGCTGCATTTCTCCGCACTGCTTCACGATGAAATGGCACGGCACGAAATCGTAGTTACTTTTCTTGCGATTCTGGAACTGATGAAAATGAAGGCGATTTTTTGCTACCAAGAGAAATTGTTTGATGACATCGTAATGGAGTGGAGAGGAGGAGAACACTTCAATGGATTACAAAACGCTGAAATCGATTATTGAGGGTCTGCTGTTTCTATCAGGGGATGAAGGAATCTCTGTGCGCCAAGTGGCTGAAATTACGGAACAGCGCCCAGAGCTTGCGGCCGGAGCATTAGAGGAACTGAAAGAAGATTATGTAGCACAGGAGCGGGGCTTACAGGTAGTGCAAATTGCCGGGAACTATCGGCTGGCTACATTGCCTGATCATGCCCACTATTTTGAGCGTCTGGCCTATTCACCATCCAGATCAACCTTGTCTCAGGCTGCCTTAGAGACTCTCGCAATCGTGGCTTATCGCCAACCGATTACGCGGGTGGAGATTGAAGAGATCCGGGGTGTGAAGTCGGAACGTGCAATTCACACGCTGAATAACAAGGATTTGATTCATGAGGTTGGTCGTGCGGAAGCGGTAGGCCGGCCAATTCTGTACGGGACGACTAAATCCTTCTTGGAGAGCTTTGGTCTTGCCAGTCTAAAGGATCTGCCGGAACCAACAAACTTTGAGTCCACGGATAATTTGGAAGAAGAGACGCAGCTATTGTTCAATAAGCTGGATACTCAAATGACGTTTGAGGATGTCGAGCTGCCTTAGTTCGTACGAGAACGCTAATAATTGTATTGAAGGGACTGCCCTTAAACCATTTATGTGGTTTGGGACAGTCCCTATTTTTATTTAAGCTCATATTTTTTATGCAAACCCCGAATTTTTTCCAGCTTAAATTGCCATACTAAACCAAAGGTTCCCATTATTAAGGTTTCTTGGAGGTAAATACGTGACGTTATGGCTTGCAATTCCCCTCGTTTTGCTTGTACTGGCACTGATCCTGGTCCTGTCTTCATCTATCGATTTCCGCATACGGTGTTATAAACATGGAAAAAATGACCTGCTCGAATTAGATATTACCTCTCTTTTTGGTCTGATAAAGCTTCACTATGAACTTCCCCAATTGGTTTTTAAGGGATTGGAGCAGGGTGTGTGGGGAAAGTTTAAAGAGACAGGGACTGCGACGACAGGTGTAGATACCGTAAAAGAAGAGATATTCGATAAAGAAAGAGTAATGCACTGGCGCGACAATGTTAACCAAGCTGTAAAATCTACACGCGGGTTGAAGGAATGGTTAAAAGAGACTGTAGCTCATGTGAAAATATCAAAGCTCGATTGGTCTACGGATTTCTCTCTTGGTGATGCAGCAGATACTGCGACCGCATCGGGAGCGGTTTGGGGCCTGAAGTGGAGTATTGTTGGTTTTATTTCACAGTGGGTAAAATTGCAGCAGCACCCTCGAATTTTTGTTAAGCCTGTTTTTGAAGATGAGCTTTGTTTTGCAATGGAGTTTGTGTGTAAGGGGGAAATGTCAGTCGGCTATACTTTGTATGCCTTAATGCGGCTATCTCGGCGTGTCTTGCGTGAAAAAGGCGGGATCGGCCATTGGAGAAATCTGCTGAAACAGTTGCGACAGGAACCACAAGGGAAAGTTTAAAATGAAAGTTACATACAAATGGGCGGATGTGGGGATGATATACGCTGTAGAAGAAAGAGAAATCGTACTCAATTAAAGGAGGAAACAATATGAGCGACCATCCTATTCAAGGCCTAATGCAAACAGCGATGGAAAATATCAAGGGTATGGTAGATGTGAATACCATTGTCGGAGATCCAGTACAAACCCCTGACGGCAGCATCATCCTGCCTATCAGTAAAGTTGCCTTTGGATTTGCTGCTGGTGGTAGTGATTATCGAGTAGAAGATTCTATAAGTGGTTCAAGCTCCCAAGGTGGAGTCAAAATGCTTCCATTTGGTGGAGGTAGCGGGGGAGGCGTCTCCATTCGACCGATCGCTTTTTTAGTGGTAGGTAAGGATGGTGTGAATATTGTCCCTCTGGACAATCAAACTCACCTGTTCGAAAAAATCATCGATGCAACACCAGGGCTCATCGACAAAATTCAAACCATGTTCCAAACCAGCAATGCTGCAGCTCAAACGCCGCCAACACCCGCCACACCAGCAGCAGCACCTGTTAAAACCGATCCAAGTACATCTCAATCTTCAACTCATTAGGTACACATAATTCTACAAATAGCCTCGGGGATATCGCCATACATCAGGCGGTGTCCCTTTTTTGACGTATCAGAGTATATTTTGGGTCCCCGCAAAGTACCTGAAAACGTATCGAAGTAAAGCCTCACGTTGTGGGGATATTTTGTGTGGAACATCCCAAGGAGTGGACATACCCTAAGGCTGGTCCGCATACACTTGTACAACATAAACACTTTTACTTAAGATCCGATAAGAAGCCGGAGGATGAACATGAAGACAATAACCCGTAAATGGCCATTCGCCTTAATATTGTGCCTTTCGCTGCTGCTTCTGGCGCCGCTATCTTCAATTCAGGCCGAGAACAGCTCTATCTCTACACATGCAAGAGCAGCGGCACTGATTGATGTGGAATCCGGGCGTATTTTGTACAGCAGCCGTGGGGATGAGCCTATGCTTATTGCCAGCTTGACCAAAATTATGACCGCCCTCGTCGCCATTGAGAATGGTGATTTAGCCTCTAAAGTCAAAGTAGGAAAAAATGCCTATGCCAAAGAAGGCTCTTCTATTTACTTGCAGCAGGGGGAAGAGATGACGCTGGAAAATATGCTGTATGGCCTGATGCTGCGCTCAGGGAATGATGCAGCAACGGCGATCGCTGAGCATATCGGTGGTTCTGAGGAAGGTTTTGTATACCTGATGAACGCTAAGGCTGAGGAGCTAGGGCTAACCCATACTCATTTTGCTAATCCCCATGGTCTTGACGCGGAAGGGCATTATTCAAGTGCTAACGACTTGGCTGTTCTGACCGCTTATGCTCTTCATAATCCTGTGTTTAAAGAAATTGTGAAGACGCAGGAGAAAACTGCAGACAATCCAAATGAGAAATGGGATTACAAATGGAGAAACAAAAATAAGATGCTGTATTTATACGAGGGAGCGGACGGTGTGAAGACCGGTTATACCAAAAAAGCTCTGCGCTGCCTTGTCAGCTCTGCCACCAGAAACGGCCAGCAGCTTGTCGCAGTTACTATAAATGACGGCGATGACTGGAATGATCATGCTTCCCTGCTAAACTTCGGGTTTAATCACTATCCGCTCAAAACATTGATCGAACGTGGGGATGCCGTGACGGGCTATAACTTTGTAACCTCCAAAACCTTTGCTTATCCACTTGGACAAGGTGAACAAAATAGAGTGATTACGAAACTTGTTTTAAATCAGAAGGAAAGTGCTTCAGCCGAAGCTACGCGAGCAAATTTTGGATTGCAAGGGGCGCTTGTGCTGGAGCTGGGCGGGAAAGAAATAGGCCGCGTGCCGGTGTATACTCCTGAGAACCTGCCTCCTGAGCAATCTGCTTATATGAAAAAGTACAGTCCTACTCTAGCACAGGCTTATCCGGCAAATAATTGGTTCCAGGCGCTGGGTAGTGCGCTGAAAGCTTTATTTGAAATGGGAGCGAGTTCGAAATAAGAAAATGGGCTGATGAATGAAGAAGGAGGCGTATCCATGATTAACGGGATTTGGCTAGGAATGATCATCATCGGTTTTCTGTTCGCCGCCGTTAACGGCAGAATGGATGAGTTTACAGCCGCCGTATTCGACGGAGCCAAGAGTGGGGTAACGGTAAGTTTTGGCTTAATCAGTGTGCTTGTGTTCTGGCTTGGAATCATGAAGATAGCAGAAGATGCAGGTTTGCTTAAAAAGATTGCCAAGGTGCTTGGCCCTGTCGTAGCTTTTTTATTTCCTGATGTGCCGAAAGGGCATCCTGCCATTGGATATATTCTCTCCAATATGAGTGCTAATCTGCTGGGACTAGGCAATGCCGCAACGCCAATGGGCATCAAGGCGATGCAGGAGCTGCAAAAGCTCAACCCTGATAAAGAGACCGCCACACCAGCCATGTGTACTCTTCTAGCACTTAACACAGCAAGCATTACGCTTATCCCAGCCACACTGATTGCCATCCGGTTAAACTATGGTTCAGCCGATCCCGCAGGCATAGTAGGTACAACACTTGCAGCAACGGCCGTGGCGACACTTGCAGCGATTGCGGCAGACCGGTTTTTCCGAAGGCTGACTTTACTGCGCAAACCGCCGAAGCCCCCTTCAGCAAAGTCTGGGGTTCCTCCTTTGACGAAGACAACACTCCCTAATTCCTCATTGAAAGGGTGAACGTGATTTGTACCAGTTCATCAGTCTCATATCGGCATGGGCGATTCCGGTCATGATCACGTTCATCCCGCTCTATGCTTTTACGCGCAAAGTGCCAGTCTACGAATCCTTTGTTGAAGGCGCGAAAGATGGGTTTGGCACGGCCATTGCGATTATTCCCCATCTTGTGGGGATGCTGGTTGCGATCAGTGTTTTTCGCGCTTCTGGTGCGCTGGACTTTTTCATGGGTTTCATATCCCCTGCCCTACGTGGGCTTGGTGTTCCTGCCGAAGTATTGCCGCTTGGTCTTCTGCGGCCGCTTACGGGGACTGGGTCGCTTGCCTACACTACGGATCTGATCCGTGTGCATGGCCCGGATTCTTTAATTGGTATGATTGCTTCCACCATACAGGGGAGCACAGATACAACGCTTTATGTTTTGACCGTTTACTTTGGGGCTGTAGGCGTACGGAATGGCCGTTATGCGCTTAAGGTCGGCCTGTTCTCCGATGTTGTCGGCTTTGTCGCTGCGATCGCTGTGTGTCTGTTATTATTTGGATAGTCACCCCATTGCCCCCCTGAACATATGCTATTGCAGCAATGTGGAGGGGGGCATTCCGCAATGAACTATAAAGGTTTTATTCTGCATCATTCTAGCTGTACATCCATTAACGGTAAAGGTTTTGACTTCTGGGTAGGAGTGGATGGCGCAATTTATGCAGCACCGCTACTGACAGATCCGGAGTATATTCATATTTGTTTGGAAGGTGATTTTGGTAAGGAAGTGGGCGATCCTCCAATATCCGGAAGGAAGGAGCAGCTTTTTGCAACGGCTAAACTCGTTTTAGAATTAGTAGAACGCTACCAAATCTCCCCTTTAATCATCGAACCCCACAATAATTCCTGCCCAGGAGCATTTTTTCCTTGGAATGAACTTGTGATTTATCCCTCTGATGGTTATCATTGATTTGAGGTGACTAGTCGAATATGGAAAGATTACAGAAAATTTTGGCGCAGGCCGGTGTGGCGTCCAGACGTAAGTGTGAAGAAATGATTTTGGCCGGTAAAGTGGAAGTCAACGGGGAACTCGTAACTACGCTTGGCACGAAGGTGGACCCCGCAACAGATATTATTAAAGTTTCCGGTAGACTGATCCGGGGCGAGAACAAAATCTATATTATGTTCAACAAACCTAAGGGAGTTATCACAAGCGCTTCCGATCCAAAGGGTCGTAAGGTTGTAACTGACTACCTAAAAGGAATTACTGAACGGGTTTACCCTGTAGGCCGGCTCGATTACGATACGGAAGGTTTGCTGCTGCTGACAAATGATGGGGACTTTGCTAACTTGCTAACCCATCCGAAGCATCATGTACCTAAGACGTATCATGCTACGGTCAAGGGTATACCGCATGGTACTGCATTGGACAAGCTGAAAGCTGGCATTAAGCTGGAAGATGGCATGACAGCGCCTGCGGAAGTAGAGTACAAAGATATTGATGAGGCAAACAAGGAAGCGGTTATCAGCATCACGATTCACGAGGGACGTAACCGTCAGGTACGACGCATGTTTGATGCGATTTCACACCCCGTACTCCGTCTGAAGCGGATTTCATTCGGGGATATTATGCTGCAAAATCTCAAACGTGGCTCTTACCGTCATTTGACCAAGGATGAAATTAACCATTTGCAGCAAATTGCCAAAGCAGGATTGCTTAAAGAAAGAACTCCACGTAAAGAGTCATAAAGACACAGAATATTCACAATTAAACCCCCTAAAGCTGTGACGAAATTCGCTATAATGTTCATAGGATGTTCACACCTTACAACATAAGTATGAGTTGCGTCACAGAAGGGGGCTTTACGTGTGGGTAAAGCAAGAAAACCAATTCAAATCGTGATTCTGTTTCTAATTGTTATAGTGGGCGGTTATGCCATCGGTTCCTCTGTATTTGGGGGAAGCGGCAAACCAGAGGAAGGGAGCAAAGCACCTTCCTTTGATTTGCTTGGGCTTGACGGTCTGGCTCATACCCTAGACGAATATAAGGGCAAGACTATTGTGCTTAATTTCTGGGGCTCTTGGTGTGCACCTTGTGTCAAAGAAATGCCGGCTCTCCAAGCGCAATGGGAGAAATGGAAGGACAAGGACGTAGTGGTCTTAGGCATTAATGTGGGCGAAGACCGGATGACTGTCGAGAATTTTGTGAAGCAAGTAAACATCGATTTTCCGATTTTGATGGACACTGGACGTGATGCTGTACGAAGTTATGGTATTTCTCCGCTGCCAACTACCTTATTCATTAATTCCAAGGGTAAAATTGACAACATTCATATCGGCCAGCTTGATTTGAATTCACTTGATGATCAAATTGGGAAGCTGGTGGATTGATGAGTGAACGCGAGGCATTTATAACCAATACCAAATGTGAATGTGGTCACCAGAACCCTGTAGGCACTGTTTTATGCGAAGCATGCGGGAAGCCGTTGGGTAAAGAATCAGACTGGGGCGAGAATTTGGAAATGCGTTACGATGGCGTAGCTCGCCGTTCTCAGCGCGTTAACCCGGGGATTATTGATCGGGTGTGGAACTTTTTCTCTTCCGTCAAAATAGCGATCTATCTGATCGTGTTGACACTTATAGGCTCTATGTTAGGGACGATTTTCCCGCAGGAGAGTACTTTTCTTAATATCGATGCCTCAATTTATTACAAGCAAGAGTACGGAACAGCCGGATATATTTATCACAAACTTGGACTTTCACATACATACGAATCCTGGTGGTTTGTAACTCTACTCGTAATGATCGGCGCTTCACTTGTGATCTGTAGCTTGGACCGAGTACTTCCGCTCTATAAGGCCTTAACCAGGCAGAAGATTCGGAAACATCGTCAGTTCTTAACTCGGCAAAAAGCTGTGTTAGTAACTGAAGTACAAGAGGAACCAGAAGCTTGGGTAGCCCGGGTAATTCAGCCAATGCGTAAAAAGGGCTATCGCGTGAAGACGGATGGAGGAGCTCTGCTGGCAGAGAAACATCGCTTCAGCCGCTGGGGACCTTATGTAATACATATTGGCTTAATTATTTTTTTACTTGCTGTATTAGCAAGAGGATTGCCGGGACTGAACATGGATCAGCATCTTGCTTTCCCGCAAGGGGAGATCACACAGATTCCGGACACCACCTATTATTTGAAAAATGAGAAATTCACCGTGGAGTTTTATACGGAGGAAGAGATGCCTGAGGAATTTCGTGGCAAAAAAATACTTCCAAAGCTATTCCAGACCCAAGCTGTGCTTTATGAATGCACCGCGGATTGTGGAGACCCATCGAAGGAACCACAGCTATCCGAGGTGACGAAACATGATATCCAAGTAAATTCACCTTTGGATTATAAAGGATTGAAAGCGTATCAGTTTGATTATGATCTGACCCCGGTGCTGCGTTCGGTACAGCCTGAGCTTAAGAATTCCACCACTGGCGAGGCGTTCGGCAAATTTAAGCTGGACATGAAGAATCCTCCGCGGGCAATTCAGGCGGGTCCTTATACTTTAACTTTGAAAGAAAAGTATATGGATTTTGGTCTAAATGAGGATGGACAGCCGATATCCAAATCACCTTATCCGAATGCACCTGCTTTTTTGTTCCTGATACAAGGTCCGGATCTCCCGGCGGAAGGGCAGCAGTATTTCTATTTTCCTAAACAGGTGGATAAGACGCAGTTTCAACAGGCTGCCATTAACGATAAGCTTGGCGGGAGCAATAGATTTCTTGAGCTTGAAGTGGACAACATGAGCGACGTTGATTTTTCGGAATCGACTACTTACTTGAATATACGTATTGATCGTGCAATGCCGTTTGTATGGCTAGGTGCAGCAATCGTGATGCTGGGTTTAGTGCTTGGCTTCTACTGGCAGCATAGACGTATCTGGCTTACCGTTGCTAACGGGGAGCTTATCCTCGGAGGACATACGAACAAGAACTGGTTCGGTTTCCGCCGTGAGATCGTTTCTATTTTAGAAAAAGTAGATCTGGTAGTCGATGAAAAATCATTAGATAATGGAGGAGGCCTTTCATGAGCTTGCTCGACATCAGCAGCGCTGTCTTTATTGCCGCATTTTTATTATACAGCGGTTCGTTTATGTTATTCACTATCGCCATCATGGGTCGCAAGTGGTCAGGCCGCAAGCCGGAGGAACATACCGCACGTTGGGGCAAAATTGCTTTTATTTTCTCTTCAATAGGTCTTATCTTTCATCTTATTTATTTCTTTACACGTTGGGCGGGCTCAGGGCATATTCCGGTCAGCAACATGTACGAGTTCATGACTTTTTTATCGATGATGGTCATGGTTGCCTTTACTGTGATGTACGCTATTTATCGTAAGGTAATCTTGGGTCTCTTTGCAGTTCCAATCAGTATTATTGTGATGGCTTATGCCGCAGTATTTCCACAGGAAGTACAGCCGTTGATTCCATCTCTTCAATCGAACTATTTAAAGATTCACGTAACACTGGCTGCACTAGGTGAATCCTTCTTCGCAGTAGGGTTTGCGGCGGGACTGATGTATCTGCTGCGAACAGTCAATTTTTCCAGTAAAGAGAAGGCGGATCGCAAGCAACAGAGGCTGGTCGAATTTACTCTCTTTTCAATCATTGTTATAATTGGGTTTCTGGGTTCTGTTTTTGCATTCCGCGGAGCAGGCTACGAAACTGTTTTTGTCCGTCCGAACGTTACGATTGACAGCCCCGGGCAGGAAAATAGTACAATAGAGAAAGTGAGTTATCGAATGCCGCCGATTGTGGCACCTCACAATAGCGAAATTGAGAGCTTCCAGTCGTTTCTTGGCATAAAAGAACCACTCTTTGAGGCACCATCTTGGATGAATGGTGTAAATGCTGGACGGAAGTTTAATACTGTAATTTGGTCACTCCTTTCCGGATTAATCCTCTACGGAGTTCTTCGCTTGATCGTACGTAAACCGCTGGGCACTGCTTTACACCCAGTGATGGACGGAATTGATGAGGGCGATCTAGATGAGATTACGTATAGGGCGATAGCCATTGGCTTTCCTATTTTCACATTAGGCGCTTTGATCTTTGCAATGATATGGGCGCAAATCGCTTGGGGAAGATTCTGGGGATGGGATCCTAAGGAAGTCTGGGCGCTTGTCACTTGGCTCTTCTATAGCGCTTATCTTCATTTACGTTTGGCTCGTGGATGGCAAGGAAGAAAATCTGCCTGGCTGGCTGTGCTTGGCTTCCTGGTCGTAATGTTTACTCTGGTTGGCGTTAATTTAGTCATCGCCGGACTTCATTCTTACGCGGGGACGGACTGAGCATAGTTTACCTGTTAACGTTGCACAATGGTTTAAAGATTACGTTCTACTGTATTGATGAAGGGGTTGTAGTGAAATGGCAGATCATTTAAACAGAATTCTGGTAGTGGATGATGAGGAACGTATTCGCCGCCTGCTAAAGATGTATCTTGAAAAAGAAGGTTATGAAATCGATGAAGCGGAAGACGGAGAAATCGCTCTTCGTAAAGCAACAGCAAATGACTACGGTCTAATTTTGCTGGATGTTATGCTGCCTGGCATCGATGGGATGGAAGTGCTGACAAGACTCAGAGGAGTGAAGTCAACACCGGTGTTAATGCTTACAGCTAAAGGCGAAGAGATCAACCGTGTTCAGGGCTTTGAGATGGGCGCAGACGATTACGTTGTGAAGCCCTTCAGTCCACGTGAAGTCATTTACCGGGTGAAGGCTATTATGCGCCGTTCTTCGGCAACTGCTTTCTTGTCCAAGGAGAGCAATTCCAGCAATAACATTGTATTTACTCATCTTATTATTGAGCATGATGCTCACCGTGTGACTGCTGGTGGTGAAGAAGTGAGTTTGACACCTAAAGAATATGAACTTCTGCATTATTTGGCTATTTCGCCGGATAAAGTATTTTCTCGTGAAGAACTGCTTAAGGATGTCTGGAATTATGAATTTTTCGGAGATTTGCGTACTGTAGATACTCACGTAAAACGCCTTCGTGAAAAACTGAATAAAGTATCACCGGAATCCGCAGCGATGATTACGACCGTATGGGGCGTAGGCTACAAACTAGAGGTACCTAAATAAGTGAACTTCTGGAGAAGTCTTGTCGGCAAACTGTGGGTTACGATCATCTGCCTGGTCGCTGTCGTACTTATTACCTTGGGGTTATTTTTGCTTCCCTACATAGACAGTAACTTTGCCAATTCCGGAGATATCAAACGTTTATTTATGTATACTTGTATGATCGGATTTTCTTTGACTACATTTTTTGCGTTATTTTTGTTTACCAAAATCACTCAGCCGATGCAGCGTGTCATTGAAGCTGCGAATAACATTCGCCGGGGAGAATACGGAACAAGGCTTACGCTTGTCACAAGTGATGAAATTGGCCAGTTGGCGACTTCCTTTAACCATATGGCTGAGGAGCTTGAAGAGAATATTCGCAGTCTGCATCATGAGAAGGGGCATTTATCTAGCGTACTGCGCAGTATGAGCGATGCTGTGATCACCTTTGATATTGAAGGGCAGATTATTTTGACCAATCCGCACGGCCAAGCTCTGCTAGAGAGCTGGAGCGATTTGCAGTGGGAACATGCGAGTGATGCTGAGCTCCATCCCGAAACGTCTGAGAGCAGTGTTCCGCCTCCCCTGCGTCCTTTATTTTTAAGCACCCTGAAACAAGGTGGCGATGACCGCTCCAATGTACATGTGCGGCAGGGCGTCTGGTCTGTTCATATGGCACCATTATATTCTGAAGGCAGCATCCGGGGAGTAGTTGCTGTACTGCGGGATGTGACAGAAGAGGTGCGTCTGGAAAAGATGCGCAGAGACTTCGTTGCTAACGTCTCCCATGAAATACGCACTCCGTTGTCGATGATGCAAGGGTACAGTGAGGCTTTATTGGACGGGATGGCTTCATCCCCCGAAGAAAGCAGTGAGCTGATCCAGGTCATTCATGACGAATCACTGCGTATGGGGCGTCTGGTTAAGGATTTGCTTGATCTTGCCCGAATGGAAGCCGGACATACGGATATGATGAAAGCTCAGGTGGACATGAACGAACTGCTGGAACGAGTCTACCGTAAATTTTCTGTACGTGCCAAAGAGCGCGATATCCATCTTCACTTGCAGCAAGAGAGCGATATTGCTGTTCTGAAGGCAGCGGATGAGGATAAACTGGAACAAGTCCTAACCAATTTACTCGATAATGCTTTCCGCCACACACAGGGTGGCAAAAAAATCACAGTTCATACAGGAACTTGTGTATTAGAAGGCCGTTGTTATCTTGAGATTAAAATTCAGGATGAAGGGGTTGGAATTCCACCAGAGGATCTGCCGTATATATTCGACCGCTTCTACAAAGCTGATAAGGCGCGTGTACGGGGAGAATCAGGTGGAACAGGACTTGGGCTTGCGATTGTTAAAAATATTGTAGAGTCGCATCACGGGACCATCTCAGCTTCAAGCAAACTAGGCGAAAGTACAACCTTTACGCTAAGACTTCCTGTCGAAAAACAGTAATTCCAAACACAATGTGTGATAGCGCCTCTGACAGCAGAGGTGCTTTTTGTTGAAACAAACACATTAATCTTGTTCATCGTGGAACATATCTTGTAGGTTTTGCTTGGGAGGGCATAGAATGATTTTATCTTTAGACCAAGGTACTACCAGCTCACGAGCCATATTGTTCGATACGGAGGCTAAATGGGTCTCACAAGGTCAATATGAAGTTAAACAATCCTTCCCCCATCCAGGCTGGGTAGAGCATGACCCTGAGCAAATCTGGGAGTCACAGCTCGCAGCGGCAAGAGATGCGATTGCGCGGGGTGGCATAGCAGTTGAGGAGATCTCTGCCATCGGAATAACCAATCAGAGAGAAACGGCTTTAATCTGGGATAAAACAACGGGCAAACCGATATACCCTGCGATCGTGTGGCAGGATAGGCGTACTGCAGAGCAATGTGAAGAACTTAAAAGTAAAGGGCTGGAGCAAGTTATTGCGAGCAAGACGGGCCTTGTTGTAGATGCTTATTTCTCAGCTACCAAAATCTCCTGGATACTGGATCACGTGGATGGTGCCCGAGAGCGGGCGAATCGAGGGGAGCTTCTGGCAGGTACGATCGACAGCTGGCTAATTTGGAGACTTACTTGCGGAGCCGTACATGTCACTGATGTTACCAATGCCTCACGTACGATGCTGTTCAATCTTCATGAACGGTGCTGGGATGAAGAGCTAATGCAAGAGCTTCGCATTCCGCGTACCATTCTGCCAGAAGTAAGAATGTCTGGCGGCGAATTTGGAATAGCAGACAAACAGTGGTTTGGGGCGGATATTCCAATTCGCTCTGTACTTGGAGATCAACAGGCTGCATTGTTTGGACATACTTGTCTAGAACCCGGCAGTGCCAAAAACACGTATGGTACGGGCTGCTTTATACTTATGAACACAGGCACAGAAGCTGTAGCCTCCAGCCATGGCTTGTTGACCACTGTAGCTTGGGGTATGGGAGATGAACTCTATTATGCCCTCGAGGGCAGTGTGTTCGTAGCCGGAGCGGCTGTTCAGTGGCTGCAGGAGGGGCTTGGTCTTATAGAGGAGCCAGCAGGCTCAGAAGATAAAGCAAGGGAAGTAGAGGACAGCGAAGGGGTTATCGTTGTGCCTGCGTTTACCGGACTGGGGGCACCCTATTGGGATATGTACGCCCGTGGTGCCATATTTGGCCTCACCAGGGGCACTACCTCAGGACATCTGGTACGAGCTACATTGGAGTCCTTAGCCTTTCAATCTAGAGATGTAATAGGAGCTATGGAAAAAGACGCAGGCATGCCATTGACCGGCCTTCGTGTGGATGGCGGAGCTGTGCGTAACGATTTGCTGATGCAGTTCCAGTCTGATATCCTGGGCAGTGAGGTTACTAGAACCACATATGCGGAGACAACAGCGCTAGGTGCAGCGCTTCTGGCCGGGTTAACGTCCGGAGTCTGGACACGTGCCCAGCTAGAGAGCTTCAACAAGGCTGAGAGGGTCTTCTCGCCTGAGATGGGTATAACTGAGCGGGAAGGTCGTTACAACGCCTGGAAGGACGCTGTAGCGCGTACCATGGGTTGGGAGAAGCATGAAGGATATCAGTGATAAAGGGGCTGTATATGTCTATGGTTAACGGAACCGAATCTGATCTGCCGGGCGGACTATCTAAGCCGGCGCTTCGAGCCCTGCATGGGGCTGGATATGTTCAGCTTCAACAATTCAGCAAGCTTACGGAGGCAGAGCTTCTGCAGCTACATGGATTGGGGCCAAAGGCGATCGTTCTACTGAGGAGTGCTCTCGCGGAAAAGGGGCTCACCTTTGGAAGTAAGTCCTGATGTTGCGTTCATATTTATAACAAAAAGCGGCAAGCTTAGGTGAATCCCTAGCTTGCCGCTTTTTGTTATATAGCTCCTAATATTCAATAACAAATGCTACATTTTGCCAACCGGCGCCCACTGTCCAGAACAGGACTTTATCACCACGTTCGATCTTTCCAGTAGTTACAGCTTTATGTAGAGCAATAAATGGGCTGCTGGTAGAGGTATATCCGAATTCATCCCCTATGTATACCGCTACATTGCGATCAATACCGACTTTCTCACACATCTCTAAGATATTAGGCAATGAAAACTGTGAGAAGCAGGCTGCTTTAATGGCTTCAGGCGCGATATTGTTGTTAGACAGTAGAGTACGAATAGACTCAGAAGCAGCATCTATGCAAATGGAATCATCAAAAGGAATAAACTTCACATTAAACTCTCCAGCCGCTACACCTTGTTTACCCAGTTTAGCCAGGCCTGCGCACGGGAACTTGGATTTATCGCAAACACAAGGATCCGTTTGGTAGATAGAGTCAATGAAACCGACTACATCCTCAGCTTGTTCAAGAATGACTGCCGCCGCTGCATCACCGAAGTTAGCGTAGTAGACTGGATCATTCTTATCGGCATGAGGGGTTACATAATCGGAGCCGATTACCAACGCTCGTTTAATCCTAGGATTCGCTTGCATCTGACGGCTAACTTGTTCCACTGAAGCCGTCATACCCGCACAATTAGCATTGCTGTCAATGCAGATTGTATGGGATGCGCCTTTGATCAAACGGTGAATCATTAATGAGTTGGTAGGAAAGATATACTCAGGAGTTTGACTTGCATAGGCAATAAGGTCGATATCGGCACCTGTGAGACCACTTTTCTCCAGAACATTCCGGGCAGCCTCAAAAGCCATCGTAAGGGAATTCTCATCCGCATCCCTAATACTATACCGTGTAATACGACCTAATACGGATAATAGACCTCGAATATCAATGCCTTTTTCGTCAAAATGCTTAATGAAAAAGTCGTTACCAACTATATTGCTGGGATGATAGATATCAATGCCTTTAATACGAATTCCGGTCATAATACGCCTCCTGAAAAGCAGTAAAATGTGGCCTACATATTAAGATTAAAAGATCTAGACTGTAACCGCAGAAATGATCTCGATGTTATCGAGTCCAGCTTTACGGCCAAGACGGGAAAGCTGCATTTTGAGGATCGGGTTATTTTCAAGCGTTAGATTTACTTTTACAAATCCATCATTCTTAAACATTACAAAGCAGCTTTCTAAAAGAGGTACAACATCTGGTGCAGTTACATTTAGCTTTCTGCAGTCGATTTTTAGTTCATAGTCAGCTGGAGTAATTGGATTGATAGTTTGTTGATAAGCTTGAATAGATTTTAGACCATCTTCTTCAGAAAATGTTCCATCCAACTCAATGTTAATAACCTTGTTTGCAGTGTCTGTCTTCAAAACGAAACTTCCCATGCCTAAATCTCTCCCATAGATTGAATTTGTCCAAAACAGTTCGACTGCAATATCCAGCCATATATATATCCACTTAGCTGTTTTATAAAAGTCAAAATTCGACACTATACAGCAAGTATTGGGATATTCCGACTCTATTATAGGCATATTTTTCAAGTGTATGCAATAATAAAGTCGAATTTTGTATATTGTTGTCGAACTGTTGGATTATTGGATTTCTTCTATGGTTGCAAGCAGGATATTAAAAGCTGTGATGATTCTAGGTGCCCCTATAACGGGTACTAAATGTAATAGAATACCTTTTAGCTGTTCTACGGTGACTCCAACACGAAGGGCCATGACATAATGAACACCCAGCTGTTCGAATTGGCCCATTGAAATTAAAGATGAAATGACTGCGATTTCCTTCCAGTCAGGGGCTATAGTATTACGTTGAAAAATATCGCCATAGGCATTCCCCATAATAAATTCAGCCAAGTCAGGGAAGTGGTCTTTAATTGGAGCTAGTGCTTTTGCGCCATAGTCTCCTGATAGATTCGTGAAGTGGTTAAGACCACTGTTGATATTTTCCTTCATGGTTAGCCTCCTAGTTTAGGTTCAAAGTACGGTGTGCAGTCGGAGGGACTTCATCACGGTCTGTTAGTAGTTCAATAACGGCAACATGGTTTAGAGCTACCGCATCTTTAATTGCAGCTGTGAATTCATCCGCAGTCTCACATTTGTAGCCTTTAGCACCTAGAGATTCAGCGAATTTCACGGCGTCCATTGGTACTTCATATAGAGTTCCATCGATACGACCTGTGGTTTTCTCCATACCCTTAAGAGCCATATCTAGTTGCTTATTATTGACCACGATAAAGATGACAGGGATATCTTTGCAGACAGCGGTGTTAATCTCAGCGCCGAGCATCATGAAACAACCATCACCTGTAATGCAGAGGACAGTTTCTTCAGGAGCTGCAACTTTTGCACCAATAGCCATGCCGATCGAATTACCCATGCAAGCAAAATAAGCATCAAAAACAAAGCTGCCCGGTTTCTTAACCTTGTACCATTTTGCAGCGTGGAATCCATGGCTTCCATCATCAACGAAAATTGAATTATTATAAGGGATCAAATCACTTAAAGTGCTCATTACTGAAGCCAGTGAAAGATTCTTGAGGGTTGGAAGCTCTTCTGAATAATCAGCATCGGCCAAAGCCTCGCGTTTGGTGATTGTGCTTGGGTCAATATGATTTAGGCAGTGCACCAAATTATCGCGCAGGTCCCCAGTGACCGGTATCGTTTTGGACAATAGGATTTTTCCGACAAAGCTTGGATCAATATCAAATTGAATTAAAGTTGCTGGATGATTCTCCCGTTTAAGATTACAGATGGTCATATCACTTAAACGTGATCCAAGCACTATAAACAGATCGCTTTTATTCAATAAATCATCCCCGTGGGTCGAACCGCCAACGCCAATAGGACCATGATAGAGCGGGTGATCCCAGACTATAGCCCCTTTTCCACCAGGAGATGTTACTACAGGAATATTAAAAGTTTCTGCGAGTTGAACAAGCTCTTTATGTGCTCCGGAGCGGTTAATTCCTTTACCCGCAATAATCAAAGGATTCTTAGCAGCTTGAATAGCATCGATGACTCTATCGATATTTGCTTGACTAATTAGAGACTCTCTTTCAGGGATTACAATATTGCATTCTTCCAATACTTCAGTTTGTACATCAAAAGGAATACAAAGATGAACAGGACCCCGTTTGGCCAGGGCCACAGAAATCGCATGATTAAAAATAGTACCAAAGTGATCCCCACGTTCAACCAATTTACTGAACAAGGTGGCAGGTCTGAACATATCAGCTAAATCAGCCAGAAAAGAGGTGGAGTCCTGACATTGAGGAATTCCAAGCTCTGTAATGGATTGGTGGCCGGTAATAAACAGGACAGGTAGGTTGTTAGCTTTCGCATGAGCTGCTGCTGTGAGCAGGTTAGTTCCACCAGGACCAGAAGTACCAAATGCTACGCCTAGGTTACCCGTTTTCAGCGCATACCCTGCTGCTTCGAATCCGGAGCTTGCTTCATGTCTGCCGGGAATAAATTCAATACCGTAATCGACCATCTTTAGAACTATTGGACAAATCGATTTGCCAATGATCCCAAAAGAATGGGTGACTCCTAGGTTACGTAGTGCTTCCGCCATGTAATCTGCGACTGTCTTCAAAAGAAACACCTCACAAGTTTTTTGATATATATTAGTTATTAATCTACCGAATAGATACGATAGATCAATATACTCAAAAAGTAAAAACCTGTGCTCTATAGTAAGCACAGGTTGGTGGCATAAGGCGCCGCTAAGACTGAACAATAGTTCAGCCGTCCTGGTTCCTCTGCAACCTGGCAATCATGGCCTCAAACGAAAAAATGAGGCTGTAGATCCATGGTTTTGCGTCATCCTCTTTCGAGGATTTTGCCAATATTAATTTATAGTTGATAAGAATAATTTTCCTTTACAATATATTCCTCATTAATTTTTGTCAACATAATCCGCTAAAAAAACTCGAAATTTGACGAAAGTCTTGTCCAAGAGATGAAGTTTTGCCTCGCGAAAAAAACTGCCACCTAAGACTCAGCTTAGGTGGCAGTTGATAGTTTTGAACTAGAATTTAAAGATATGAATGGTTTTTTGCAGATTAAATACGGCCTGGGTCATTTTTTCCGTTTCTTCTGCAACAGACTGCAGGGCATTAATCTGTTCATTCATAGCCGCCGATACCTCTTCAGTGCCTGCAGCGGTTTCTTCGGTGATTGCTGAGATATTCTCAATTGCACTGGAAATTTTCAAGGCACTTTCTAGCATAAGATCACTCTCCGCAGAGAATGAAGAGATTTGCTCGGTAATGTACTGCACGCTTTGTACAATTTGTGCGAAAATATGGGCAGATTGAGTGATCATTTCATTCTGAACCTGCACAACCTCTTCATTGATGGCGATATTATCGATGGCTTGTTTAATATCTGACTCAATGCTGCGGACCAAACCGAATACTTCTTTTGTGGAAGCCGTAGATTCCTCAGCAAGCTTGCGAACCTCTTGAGCGACAACGGCAAAACCCCGACCATGCTCTCCGGCACGAGCAGCTTCGATGGAGGCATTGAGTGACAGCAGGTTGGTCTGCTCAGCGATCTCTGTGATGGTCTTGGTGATCATCGTAATCCCGCGGGCATTTTGTGAGAGAGCTTCAATAGTATCAGCCACTTTTTGTGTAGCCTCTATGTTTTTACGCATGCCTTCAGCCTGTGTATCTACGGATTGGCGCCCTTGCTCAACAAGTTCTAAGGTATGTATTGAACGTCTGTTCATTTCTTTGGTGGAGTTCGTATAATTGGATACTTTGGTCTCAATGTCTTTAATGGATTCTGTCATATCAGCGATATCCGTAGATATTTCATTTGCACCAAGAGCGAGCTCGGTAGAAGAAGAGGCTACTTGTGCCATAACAATTTTCAGGTTCTGGTTCTTATCTTCGATTCCGCGGCTTGCATCCATTACTTGACGGGTGATCTGCGATGCATCGGTCAGAATCTTCTTGAGCTTATCAATCATTGTGTTAAAGGAGCGGCTTACGTCACCCATTGAACCATTTTCGTCCGCTCTGCTAGTGAAATCCCCCTTCGAAATACTGTGAGATACATTAGCAATATCATCAAAAGATGATGTAAGCGTTCTCTCCACGAAGCGAGCAACAGGTAAAGTCAGACCTGCAAGAACAACTACTAGTATAATTCCTACGAGAAATTGACCTAGAATCATTAACGTAACTAAGACAGGAATAGCAAACAGTGCGGCAACGAGGTAACATCCGGCAACAATTCTTTGTTTTAACGGAAGTTTGTGCATCCAGCTCATTGGTAAAATGTCCCCCTTATTAAATTTTATGTAATGGTGTTATTATAGGGGATTTATAGGTCATTGGTCTATAGAGAAGTGTCATAAATCTTCTTTAAGTAGTAGATATTTAGAATTCATGTCAAAATTCCTCATATATTGTGGAAATTGTTTTAATAGCAGACTTTACCATCCCTACTAGTTCGGTAGGAGCTAAAACAATAACTGAAGGAGAAAAAGAGAGTACGATACGACAGGCAGATTCTATAGTATTAAACTCGGCCTCTACGTTCATCCACCCAGTATTAGCAGAGGGTTCTACTAAAGTTATAGTTACATATCTTTCACGTTGTAATTCTTTAAGAATAGACTCATTCACCTTTAATTTCACTACATATTTTGGCAGAGCTGCTTTAAAAGCTAAAGTCGACTGTTCCCAGTAGCTTTTTAAATCAAAAGTCTCAGGTCTGACAAATGATTCATTAGTTGCTTCAGCTTGTATTAATCTTGACACGCGAAAAGTCCGCATTTCACCCTCGGTTCGTGCCACTACATACCAAACTCCACGTTTTGCGACTAACCCAAGAGGTTCAATAAAACGTTCCTTCGTCTCGTCATTCCGTGGGTAAGTGATCTTTACTTTACGATCTTCCCAAACAGCTTCCTGCAGGATAGATAGGAACGGATAGGTCTCGTCGGAAGGGTGCCAGCTGGCACCATCAATATGGATGCGCTGGCTTAGGTAACTGGCTGGATTATTCGTCCTAGATGGCGAAGCAGCCTCCAGCTTGAGTACGGCAGAAGAAAAGTCGTTTTGTATACCCAGATCTTTTAAAATCGAGGAGTCTGCGGACAGCAGCAGAGTAGCAATCTCTGAGGGCTTCATACCCGTTAACGAGGTTCGGTATCCTTCCGTGAGCATCCAGCCCCCTTCGCGTCCCCGTTCGGCAAGAATCGGTATTCCTGCTGTACATAAGGCTTCCATATCTCTAAACACAGTTCGTTCAGACACTTCTAAGGTCTGGGCTAGCTCACGGGACGTCATCTTTCCACGATTTTGCAGCAAAAGTAAGATGGATAACAAACGATCGGCTCTCATTAAGGGAACATTCCTCCTCCTTATAAATGTTAGTCAGTTCTTAATTAATTATTATATTATATATGTCAGTTGATGTCATATTAAAGAATTATACTTATATAAGGTAAGGATTAAATATAGAACATTTAGAGAAAAACAAATGTAGAAAGGATTGAGAACATGACTTTAAAAGGAAAAGTAGCATTGGTCACCGGAGGCAGCAGAGGTGCTGGTAGAGGAATTGCATTGGAGCTGGCAAGGAAAGGTGCATTCGTTTATATTACGGGCAGAACGACAGAGGCCTCTGGCACAGGGCAAAGCAAGCGGAGCATTGATAACGTACTTAGGGAAATAAAAGCAGAGGGAGGGTCCGGCAGCGCCATACGATGTGATCATACAAAAGATCAGGAGACAGAGGCAGTCATTCGCCAGATTGCTTCAGAGCAAGGGCGGCTTGATATTTTAGTCAATAATGTATGGGGCGGGAATGACTTGCCTATTGAGCAGAAGTCTTTTTGGGAGCTTCCTACAGCGCATTGGGACAATATGTTTAATGCGGGTGTGAGGGCACAGTTGGTAACAAATTATTACGCAATACCTTTAATGCGCGAGGCAAAAGCTGGCGGTCTAATCATCCACACAACCTTTTGGGATCATTACAAATATCTCGGAAACTTCTATTATGATCTTTCTAAAAATACACTTGTGCGCATGGCCTACGGGTTATCGATTGAGCTTAAAGAGGACAACATTGCAGTTATTCCTCTTACTCCGGGCTGGATGAGGACAGAGGCGGTGTTGGAGAGCATGAACACGGATGAGGAGCATTGGCATGAGGTTGAAGAATTGCAGATGACTGAATCCACAACCTATATCGGTAGGGCAGCCGCTGCTCTCGCAACCGATCCTGAGGTTATGTCTATGACCGGTCAACCGCAGCAGGTTGCTAAGCTCGCTGAAAAGTATGGATTTACCGACATCGATGGGAGGACTGTTCCCGCATTCTTAGTCTAAACAGCAAACTTGATCTGTTTGATCCCATTTCTGTGTACGAAGCAGTAAAGGACAGAGCTGATCTTAAATGCAGCATTTTCGTATATTTAGGACGCTATCGGTCCCCATAGACGCTATTGATAGGCAAAACACCTGATTTAGCTCTCTTTTTGAGGAATAGCGGCACTGGAGTCCGAAACACTGCTTCAAAGGTGAAGTTATTGCTTATAAGGCCATCTGGGTCCGTAAGTCTCCAGGGGAACTCGATTCGGTGTTGTAAATGAAGCCGAAATAGGTCGACGATCAACAACAAAAGCAGCGAAACTCCTATAAGGGGAGAGTCGCTGCTCTGTTGTTTGATTTCTATCTTATTGCTTACAGAAGAATGATTTCTTCGGCAGTGTTGATTTCTGGCAGGCCAGCAAGCTTCACAAGCACATGAGTAGGTACAGCTTTATCAACGGTCAGCAGCATGATTGCTTCGCCACCAACGATTTTACGTCCCACTTGCATGGAGGCGATATTGACATCATTTTCACCCAGCAATGTGCCCACAAGTCCGATAATCCCTGGTTTGTCGTTATGGGATACGACGATTTGATGTCCTTCAGGAGCGATATCAACTGGGAACTTGTTCACTTGAACAATTCTTTCTCCATAACCTTGCAGCAATGTTCCGGCTACGAGACGTTCTTGGTCGTGATCTGTTTTAAGGGTCACGGTAATCAGATTAGTGAACCCTTTAGTTTTGGAAGCTTTAGTTATTACTACATTAACGTCGCGTGTTTTTGCCAAGTGCATGGAGTTAACGATGTTAACATCCTCAGCGAAGTGGCGGGAGAGCACGCCTTTCACAATATAGCGAGTAAGTGGTTGGGTATCGACATCTGACAGATCACCCGCATACTCAACATGGATTTCACGAATAGCACTATCTGTAATTTGGGTAACAAAGCTGCCCAGCTTCTCACCAAGTGTGAAGTAAGGCTGGAGTTTGTTCATTACGCTTGGAGCAACTGGAGGAATATTTACAGCATTGATGAACGGTTCATTACGCAGAATATGCAGTACTTGTTCCGATACATCGATCGCTACATTCTCCTGAGCTTCAATTGTAGAAGCGCCCAAGTGAGGAGTCACGATAATTTTTGGATGCGACAAGAATGGGTGATCTGCTTGTGGCGGCTCTTTTTCGAATACGTCAAATGCAGCGCCAGCAACAATACCGCTATCAATAGCTTCTACTAACGCCATTTCATCAATTACACCACCACGGGCACAGTTGATGATGCGCATTCCCTTTTTCATCACTTCAAATTGCGGGCGGGAAATCATATGGCGTGTTTCCGGTGTAAGTGGAGTGTGTACAGTAATGAAGTCTGCTCCGCGGACTACATCGTCAACGGAAGCTAATTTTACTTCCAGTTTCTCAGCACGCTCAGCAGTTAAGAAAGGATCAAAAGCAAGGATTTCCATGCCGAAAGCTTTGGCACGTTTAGCCACTTCGCTACCGATTCTGCCCATTCCCAGTACACCTAAAGTTTTGCCGCGAAGCTCTACACCCACGAAGGTTTTTCTATCCCAGGTTCCACCAATTGTTTTTGCATAAGCTTGTGGAATGTGACGGGCCAGTGCCATCATCATTGCAAAAGCATGCTCACAAGTTGTAATGGTATTTCCATCAGGAGCGTTGATAACAACAACCCCACGTTGAGTAGCAGCTTCCAGCTTGATATTATCTACACCCACACCTGCACGACCAATGACCTTTAAGTTTTTTCCAGCTTCGATAATTTTTTCAGTTACTGTAGTTTGACTGCGGACGAGTAGACCATCATATTCACCGATAATTGCAACGAGCTCATCTTCACTGAGACCTGTTTTTTTGTCTACAACTACATCTGTTGCGTCCATCAATTGCTGAATGCCCAAATCACTGATTGGATCCGATACTAATACTTTAAACATGGTTTCTTATCCCCCTTAAAGTTGAAAAGCTTTATATGTCGAGGACGCCCTGATGGACTGTCCACAATACCAGAAGGTTCACGAACTAGTAGAGAAAAACATGTAATAATAGTAGATCAACGCGGTGTCGCACAAAAGAAACAGCGTGCAAGAGTACCGCGAAATCGGTAACTTTGGGCATAAGGTAGTATTTATGGGGGATTAGGGAATTAAAAAAACTCCCAACCCCATACTACTGCCGTAGTAAGGGACGAGAGTTATCTTCGTGGTACCACCCTAATTCACTGCAACTTGGAAGAAGCAGCCTCATTGGCCTGCATAGGCCACACTGTTAACGGAGTTGATCCGATTGTACCTACTTTAAGGTTCGATACAATATCTCAGGAGCGCTAAAGATAGCTGTTCGTCACCGGTTTGCACCAACCACCGGCTCTCTGAAGACTTCCAGGATCTTTGTTCCATCATCGGTTTTGAATGATTAATTTTTTCATAATGTAACACGGTATGCAAGTTGTGTCAATAGGCTTTACAAGTAGCGTTTCTTGAAGTGAACTTCATTTTTCGTTATGATTCAATAACTGGTTCTATTCAAAAAAGAACGGAAGCTGTGGAAGTGTCTCCCTGTTATAATACTGTTCCCGCCATTTTACAAAATCCTGTTCCTGCACAGCACCTGTAGAAATCAACAAGGTTACTGAGGACTGGATATCCGAAAGATTTAATGAGTTTGCAGTGCCTGAGTAAATCATATCGTCTATTTTAGCAGTGATGTCCTGAGGATCATAACCTGCAAAAATTCCGCGATTCAACATCATGTCAGCGATAGAAGCATTCTTCAAAAGAAGGGGCATTTTTTTCCACTGAATGAAAGACATCGTTTTTAGTTCGCCAGGTGCAGAAGGTATTTTCTGGTTTGTCTTAGAGCCCCATTTTAGCATAGAATCATAGAAGTTCTTTTGTGCTAACAGACCGTACTTCACGGCGCCAGTTGTAAATTCATCATTTTTCAATAACTTTGCGGTCTCTGCACCAGATGCATTAGTAGAGACTTTGCCGGAGGCCTTAGAAAATAAAGTTAAGCTTTTGAGCACATTGACCTGTGACTGATGTAATAGAGGAGAGTTAGTGAAAATAGAATCTTGATTAACTCTCTCATATTGCTGGTCTGCTAGAATACTTAGATTCTTCATTACTGCCGCATTCATACGAGCGTCTGTGCTGCGCGCTAACTTATCTACTTGAATGTTCCAATTTCGCTTGAATTCCCGATAGGGCAAAAATACGTTATGATAGAAAGTAACCAGATCCTGCTGTTGATAAGAGCCCGTGAATTCTACTAAACCATTCATACTTGATTGATTGTCATATTTGGCTTCAGTTTTGTCTGCGCCAACCTTGACGCCAGTAAAAAATGCGGCGAAGGCGCAAACTAGGAAAAACAAAAAAACTAGCGTGTATAACATTTGATTGCGGGACTTACGTTTGCTCATAATAAATGCTCCTTTTTCTGGGGGGATTATCCTATGTATTATGTATTGATAGCAACACTATGGACGGTTTCTCTCTCGGAGCTGCCCGAAAAAAATAAAGAACAGGCAGGTCACGATGAAAAAATTCAAATTTGGCGAGATTAAGGTTAAAAAGGTAGAACCAGGCCAGTTGACAGACCGTCTTCTGCTGCTCAATCTCTATATCACTCAGGGGCTCACATTAATTATCGGTTTGATATGGATATTATTTCAGAAAAGAAATCCTTTTCAACTATTAATTATTCCAGAAAAAGTACATTTTGTGGCATGGGGCCTCGGACTTGCTGCTGCAATGCTAATTGTTGACTATTTATTGACACATATTGTCCCTGAGGAAAGCATGGATGATGGTGGAATAAACGACCTTTTATTTCGAAATCGCCCTGTGTGGCATATTATCGTCATAGCAGCAATTGTATCGGTATGTGAGGAGCTCTTATTCCGCGGTGCCATCCAATATTCCATTGGCCCTTATTGGACGAGTATAGTATTTGCTCTTATTCATGTCCGTTATTTACGTCACTTTGTACCTACCGGCTGGGTGTTCTTAAGCAGTTATGGTCTTGGATATATTTACATTCAATCGGGCAGCCTCTGGGCCCCTATACTATGTCACTTCTTCATCGACCTGATCTCAGGTCTGGTGATCCGCTATAGGAGGGAATCATGAGTGAGGAATTAAGCCGGGTAAAGTCTCGACAAAAACAACACAAAAGTGAAAGCAAACATCCTGGCAAAAGTAAAAAAGAGAAGCGGACTTCGGAGGCTGTAAAAAAGGCTACTCCTGAAAAGAAGTCTACTCCTATAAAGAAAAATGCTACCGCTCGGGTCTCTACGGCAACTTTATCAAGAAAAGCTCGCCGCCCAGCAGGTTCTGCAAAGCGCTCTTCCACAGGAAGTAAAGAGAAGGACGAAGAATCTGTTCCTTCTCGTTCAGATACTTATTCTTCAGAAAAAGTTCGTCTAAGCAAGATGTTTGTGAACTCTTTGATTTTTATCTTTGTTATTTTGCTAATAGGGCTGCTTTGGTGGGGAATTGAAGGAGCGCCTCCGCTGAGTACATTATGGTGAGTACATGGGCATGGGGAGTGGTCTTGGCCATTCTATTGATAGCTGCGGCTGTTGTTATAATCATGGTGATCAACGCGTTTAGAAACAGAATTATTACCGAGGAAATAATGCTAGATTCGCTACCTGAAGAGTTCGATGGATTTCGTATCTTGTTTATAACAGATATCCATCGCCGCCGCCTTCCGTCCGCGCTTCTGATGCCATTAAAGGGTGGAGTAGATGTTGTCTTTCTGGGAGGAGATCTAACGGAAAAAGATAGCCCTTTAAATCGTCTTGTCGATAATATGACTCTAGTTACTTCTATTGCATCTACCTATGTAGTGCATGGAAATCATGATTATCGGGCTAATATTACAAGGGTGGATGAGATTATTCAGGACAGTGGTGCAAAACTGTTAATGGATGAAAATGTGGCTTTTGAACGTGAGGGAGCTAAACTTTGGTTAACCGGAATTGATTTTCCGAAAAATGGGGGCAAAACTCCATACCGTCCTTTTCCGCAATTAACCACAAACACTTCTGCTGAAGATACCTGTCGTATAATTCTTGTACATGATCCGCTTTGGTTATCCAAGCGCCAAAGTGTGCCAGCGGACCTGATTCTGGCAGGTCATACGCATGGGGGCCAGGTGATCCTTCCGTTTGTGGGTCAAAGACATGTTGAGCATTTCTATCATAAATATGACGCTGGAAAGTTTAGTTGGCCAAGAGGTGACGGTTCTGCAAAAAATGCGCTGCTGCTGATCAGCAGAGGGTTTGGAACAGCACATCTGCCAATTCGCTGGGGTAGTCCTGCTGAAATGCATGTGCTGACACTGCGTAAATCAACCCAATAGTGCTTACTCTTTCCAGTAAGAAAAATAGGTAGCGTAAAAAAAGGGGGGTCCAAAGCCATGCAAATGGCTTTGAACTGCACCCCGTCAAGTAGACAGCACAAAAAATAAAAGTAGTTTAAGCGGCCTTAGTCCTAAATTCAATGGGACTGAGGCCGTTTAGTTTTGCCTGTAACCGTTCGTTATTATAAAAGTGAATGTAGGTATCAATATCTGTTTGGAGTTCTTCAAAGGTCTGGTAGGTATGTAAGTAGTACTTCTCACATTTCAATGTTCCCCAGAAGGATTCCATCGGCGAATTGTCAATGCAGCAGCCTACTCGGGACATGCTTTGCTTCAGTTCTGCATCGTCCAGCATCTTCTTAAAATGCAGAGAGGTATACTGGAAACCACGGTCACTATGGAGTAAGGTTCGGCTCTCCGGTGCTGCCTGCAAAGCTAATTCCAGTGTGTTAAAAACTAGCGAATTATTATTGGAATGACCCAGAACGTAAGCAACAATGGACTTGTCATACAGATCTTTTATTGCACTTAAATACGCCTTCTTGCCGTTGCCGTATTTGAATTCCGTTACATCCGTTACCCATTTTTGGTTTGGAGCTTCAGCCTCAAAATTACGGTTCAGCACATTCTCTGCAACCTGCTGAGGCGTGGAGCCTACATACTTCTTTCTCTTTCTGCGGATGACTGACTGGATACCTTGGCATCTCATCAGCCGGTACACTCGCTTTGCGTTAATAGATTTATCCATTTGTCTGCGCAAATGCAGGGTCAATTGGCGATACCCAAAGGTTCGTTCCACCTTCTCATACAAGAGGAGCATGGCCTCTGTCAGTTTCTCGTTGTCAGCCTCTCGAAAACTGGGTTTGCGATTCAACCATTTGTAATAACTTGACCGTGAAATCCCTGCGATGTCACACAAAAGCCGAATGGAGCAAGACTGTTCCTGCTGAACAGCCTGAATGGCCAGGTAGATATTCACCTGGCGAATGGTTCTTAACGCCTCCTCTTTTCGAGTTCCTCTAACTTTTTTAGAAAAGCATTCTCCGCACGCAGGCGTGCATTCTCGTATTCCAGCTTTTGCATCGCGAGTTTGTGGCGATCTGCTTCCGTAAGTTCTTCAGGCGCTTTGGTGCGTCCTCTACCGTCTCGTAATGCCTCTTCACCACCTGCTTCGTACTTCTTTACCCAGCTATATACTTGTTGGTAAGACACGTGAAAATGGCTTGCCGCCTTCGCATAGTCTTCTCCGTTCGAAAGGCAGTACAGCACGATATTTATCCGTTCCTGCCAAGTGGTTACGCGTCCTTTGGTCATAGCTTTAGTTCCTCCTGAATGAGCTGTTAAGCTGTTGCTATGACCATTATACTTCCTAATCCAGTTGGCGAGTTGGGTTGCACTTGCAATCTTATACTTGCAGATGATTTGGTTTTGCGACAATCCTCCCTCGAGATAATCCTTAACGGCATAGAGTTTAAGTTCTGCAGAATACGTACGATTGTAGCTTCGGACTTCCAGCCCTTCGTATCCATACAATTGATAACGTTGCCGCCACTTCACTATAGAGTTTTTGGATATTCCATACTTCCGGGCCGCAGCTTTCAAACCAATGTCGCCCCGTTCAATTTCTTGGAGAATCGTTAACTTTTCCAGTGCTGTATACTTCTTTTGTTCCATAAAAATGCTCCCCATACAGCGACAGGTTTTTATTATTTCACCTGTCTACTATATGGGGAGCATATCACTTTTGGAACCCCCTTCTATTTTTCGTTTGATTTGAAACATTTGCACTGACGAAGCAATTATCGGACATGTACGGATAATGAGATCAACGCATTTTTAGCTCAATGCTGCGCGGATCAACAAAGCTATATCCTTTGCCCTCAAGTGTAGTGAGCAGGGTATCCAGACCTTCAACGGTCCATGGTAGCTCATGCATCAGGATATTACTGCCAGAATGCAGCTGATCGGTAACATTGCTGATCAATTTTTCTGTCTTACCCGTTTCTTTTTCTTTCATTTCCCAGTCAAGAGAGCCTACAGACCAGGTCATGTATAACATTCCATTCTCGGCAGCGACCTTCTTGCCAACATCCCCGCCAGCACCATGTGGCGGACGGAAAAAGTGAGGAGCTTCTCCCAGCGTTTCTTTGACAATATTTTGAACATCTTCGATTTGCTTTTTAACCTCAGTATAGGACTTGTCTTTCAATACAATATGATCCCAGCTGTGGTTGCCGATAATTCCACCGCGGTTATGTATTAACTCCAGAAGCTCAGGATGCTCCTTAACACGATAACCATTCACGAAAAAGATGGCTTTAGCTTGATGTTTGTCCAGAACATCCATCAAAGGGTTAATCATTGCCGCATCTTTAGGACCGTCGTCAAAGGTGAGCAAAACCACTTTTTTATTTGTAGCTTCCTCATTAGGGACGATATCGTAATTTTTGTTCATATGGTACAGCAGTGGAATTTCAGCGGATGCTTCGCCCTTACTGGCTGTACTATTTCCTGTAGTACCTCCATCTGCTGTTGCTTCAGGGGTAGGACTGGCTGTTGCTTCAGGTGATGGCGCCGTAGTTTCTGCGCTTTGTGTAGCTGCCGCCGTGGGCGGATTGTTTGAGGCATTTGTTTCCTTAGCTGTATTTCCATTTGCACCGCTGTTGCCACAGGCAGTAAGCAACAAGGTAGCCAATAGGAGCACTGATGTCATTTTACCCACTTTTTTCAACTCGCTTTCTTGTTATTAGGTTGTATGAGCCGGAATCTTTCCGCGAACACTAAACATGATTTTACCATACAAGGAGGCTGGAAATATGAATACTTCGTCATTTTTATGCGGGGTGCTGATGGGCGCCGCAGCCAGTATGATTATGTCCAAAAAGCGGAATTCTTTAATGTCTTCGCTAGGGCAATCGGGTGGTTCCATGAGTGGAGCTGCAGATAAAGCAAAAGAAAAAATAATCGGTATGGCCACGACTGGTTTTGGTAACACTGCTGTTTCAAGCAGTAATGCTCAAAGTAACGGTTCAAGTAGCGGAACCACTGAGCATAAGACTGAATCACCAGTGAAGTCGAAGGAATCCAATCTTAAATTGTTAAAGGAATTCATTCGCAGCAATCCTGAAGTGAAGAGCGAAGTAGAGCAGATTCTTAAAGAAACGCATACAACCATACCGGGATTGTAACCGTAAAGGACTCCATCAGAATCATTTTGGGGATGAAATATTCCGCAGAATGATTCTTTTTTATTATTCAGGGCTCTGAAAATGGTTTATTCAATAGAGAGGATTTTATATATTTATTTACGTGCATTTATCTCGGCAAAATGATAACATACTTACATAGTAACCATTTTTGGCTCATTACTCGGGACTCATCATACATTATAATAAATGAGCTTGCAAAAGGAGGATCCTGTCATGAGAATAGAGCGATTAAGTCAAGATAAGATACGGATTTTCCTCACTTTTGACGACCTGAGCGAGCGGGGCATCCAGAAGGAAGACATGTGGCAGGAAGTTCCTAAGGTTCATGACCTGTTTACGGAGATGATGGATCAAGCATATAGTGAACTAGGTTTTGATGCCACGGGTCCGCTTGCCGTAGAAGTTTTCGCATTGCCCGCGCAAGGTATGGTCGTTATAGTGACCCGAGGAAAATATGATCACCATCAGTACGGTGCGTCCGGGGAAGAAGAATTGCCAGAAGAGATTTATGAAATGGAAGTTACTCTTGAACAAAGCGACTCCATTGTATATGCATTCCGCGATTTCGAGGTTCTGGTTGAAGCGGCCCATGTGCTCATCGGTAATATTACTTCCCAGGGGAAACTGTATTCTTATAACAATAAATGGTATCTGTATTTCGATCCAAAGGAATTTGAAGAAACGGCGTTGTCAGGTCTTGTTGGCGTACTAGCTGAGTTTGGAGATTCCTCACCGGTCACAGAAGCTGTTCTCGATGAATATGGGAAAACAGTGATGCCGGAGAATGCGGTCCAGTTATTGTGCACTCATTTTAAGCGTCAGGAGTAATTAGGCAAGATCTAGGGGCTGATGACCATTGTTTAGGCCGATCAGCCCTAGTCTTGTTGTTGGTGATATGTCGGTCATTCTTGTATCAAAGTTATCATCTACCTTGCTGTGTAACGGCAGTAATAGGGTTTAGGGGTGTAGGGAGGTTATTCGGTGCTCGTGTTATCGGTTATTTCGTCGGCAGTGGCGCCGGGACTTGCTCTGTTGACCTTTTTTTATCTGAAAGACAAGTATGATCAAGAACCGCTTCATGTAGTCATTAAAGTATTCTTGCTCGGCCTTCTGATTGTGTTTCCTGTCATGATCATTCAGAGAGGGCTGATGCTGGGACTAAATGGCGGTCCGTATGTGGAGTCGTTTCTCATATCCGCTGGCGTGGAAGAATGTCTAAAGTGGTTTGTGCTTTACCATATGATTTACAATCATACCGAATTTGACGAGCCATATGATGGGATACTATACGCTGTGGCGATTTCGCTCGGCTTCGCAACAATAGAAAATGTAATGTACGCTTGGTATAGCAACGCTTCAATCGGATCAATGTTTCTGAGAGCACTTCTTCCGGTTTCTGGACACGCTATGTTTGGTGTGATCATGGGCTACCATATGGGGAGGGCGAAGTTCTCAAAAGGTGTTAAGACCCGGAGAATTCTGGTTTTTTCGCTACTGTTGCCATGGATGTGGCATGGGATATATGACTTTATTTTGAGTACGACAGCTAACTATTGGATATGGTTTATTGTGCCTCTGATGGCTATCCTATGGTATGGAGGTATGGGAAAGGTAGCTAGGGCCAACAGCCGTTCTCCTTTCCGCTTTCTGAAACGTGAAGAAGAGGTTAACCTATAATCGAGATGGACACACTTATATTCGAAGGGCAGTTCCTAGTAAGGAATTCCAGAGAGGAGAGAGGTGTCTTTTTTTGCGTATAAAAGTACGTATCGTTTGCAAACAGTGCGGTGAGACCTACATATTAAGAGGGATTAAAGAGCATGGTATCATTCAAACCGGCTTTAAACAATGCCTTTGCAGTAATAGCAGTGGCTTTGAGATTGAAGAAAGAGCATGAGCGGACGTTATAGTCACATGGTGTAGCAACTTCAGTGCATAAGACTCCTAGTTTATTGTCAAACTAACGCCAATAAGCTATCGAAAGGAGTCTTGTAGCCCTATGTACAAAAGATTAAGTGCTGTAATGTTCCCGCTGACCGCGCTGCTGCTGATTGGTGCGCTTGTGTGGGGTTATCAGGAGAACCAGGAGAAGAATTCAATACTAATTAAGGCGGAAAACCAATATCAACGCGCCTTTCACGATTTGTCCTATCATGTGGACCGTCTTCATGGTGAGCTTGGAAATACGCTTGCGGTTAATTCTGCTTCTAACGGGATGCACCGCAAAGGACTCGTCAATGTGTGGCGGATGACCAGTGAGGCCCAAAATGAGATTAATCAGCTGCCGCTGACCTTGCTGCCATTTAGCAAAACAGAGGAGTTTCTGTCCAAAATCTCCAACTTTTCTTATAAAGCCGGGATTCGTGACTTCACTAAAAAACCTCTGACAGATGGAGAATTGAGTAATCTAAAAGCATTGTATAAGAACTCGGGAGAAATCTCTAAGGATTTGCAAGAGGTACAGAATAAAGTCATTGGCAACCGGCTGCGCTGGATGGATGTTGAAACGGCATTGGCAACAGAAAATAAAGCGGAGGACAACACGATTATTGACGGTTTCAAAACGGTGGATAAACGTGTTGGCGCATACCCTGAGCTAGACTGGGGCCCTTCAGTAGCAAGCATCTACGATAAACGTTCCGTCAAAATGCTCGGAGGTAACCCCGTGACTGCCGAAGACATCAAACGTAAGGCATTGAAGTTCGCGGATGCGGGCTCCAACGCTAAAGTCGATGTTAAAGAAAATGGGAAGAACACCGAATGGCCATCCTATACGGCAACAGTTAGTGGTTCGAATGAGAAGCACACCATCAGTATGGATTTCACAAAAAATGGCGGATTGCTGATCTCTTATTATGATAACCGTGAGATTGGACCTGCCAAGGTATCTATTAAAGAAGCAGTTACCAAAGCCGAGAAGTTTCTTGAGAAAAAAGGATATCCCCATATGACTGCAGTCAGCGCTGATCGTTATGATAATATCGGGAATTTGACCTTTGTGACCAAACAGAATGATGTATTGATTTATCCTGAAAAAATGACTATTCGTATGGGGCTGGATACAGGTGATACCATCGGTTTTGAGGCCAGCGAATATGTTAAAGAGCATAAGGACAACCGTCAGCTTCCAAAACCAAAGCTTACTCTTGCTGAGGCGAGAAAATTTCTGAATTCTGATTTCAAGGAGCAATACAATCGCTTGTCCTGGATTAAAAATGATGATTCCGTCGAGGTCTTGACTTACGAGTTCGGTGGAGGGGTCAATGGCTCAAAGTATCGTATTTATATTAACGCTGAGGATGGAATTGAAGAGTCTGTGGAAGAAATCAGACCTTCTTCGGGGTCTGAGGCAAAATAAAAGGGAGGGCGCATCCAGCAGTTGGGTGCGTCCCTTTTTTTTTGCAATATCTATAAAATATATCTGACTGGCTGATATTCCCATGCTATAATCAGGCTTAGTGATAATTACTAAACTGATGTGGCGGTGACATCTTTGTATCCTAAAATTAACGAATATCTATACATACAGGTTGCTTCCAGTGACGCTGCTGAAGCAGAAGTTGAATATAGATCAAGAATTGCAGAGACGGAAGAAGACGCATTTCTGATTGAAATTCCTATGCAGGAGAGCAATGGTCGTCTAAAAAGGCTCTTTATGGGGGACGAGCTTTCGGTCTATTTTTTAACTGAGGGTGGCATTAAAAATTACTTTAATACTTATGTGCTGGGCTTTAAAGAAGATGTAATTCGTATGGTCAGGATTCAAAAGCCGGAGACAGATTCGATATTTAAGATCCAGAGAAGAAGCTTTTTTCGAGTGAATGCTGATCTAGAGCTTGCTGTGAAGGATAGCCTTCGCAAACGGTTCCTGGTTCGTACAGATGATATTGGTGGCGGAGGAATCTCCTTTTTGGTGGATAACCAGGTTAAGCTGGAGGTTGGTAATAAATTGTCCTGCTGGGTACTGGTTCCTTATCGAAACGGAAGCACGGAGCATGTCAATTTTGAAGGTGAAGTAGTGCGCATTAAAAAGCTTGAGAATGGACGTCTTTTAGCCATGTTGAAATTTGTCGCTATTTCAGATTTGGAACGCCAGAAAATTATCCGTTATTGCTTCGAACGTCAGTTTGATTTCCGCAACAGATAAGCATTTTTAACAGCTCTATTAAGCTGTCTGATTTTGCACTGAAGTATAAACTGTGGTATAATTTTATAAGTCGCAGGCAATGCCTGCTTTTTTCTTGATAATATCATCAAGCATAACAATTTATGTGTGCTCCTTGATATTGCAGGAATAGTTTTCGTAACGCTAGATGTTTTTTTATGAAAGAGTGTTTGAGGAGGAATGCCCCGTTGGATAGGCAGGGTACACATACTTATGACAGAATAAACGTCGCCATCGACGGACCTGCCGGGGCAGGCAAGAGCACTGTAGCCCGATTGGTAGCCCAGAAGTTGTCTTATATCTATGTTGATACTGGTGCAATGTACCGGGCAATCACCTGGTATATGATCCAAGAAGACATTGAACCGGAAGATCAGCAGCGAGTGAACGAGAAGGTTCGCGACATGGTGATTGAACTTATTCCGGAACGAGACATTCAGAAGGTGCTGATTAATGGGGAAGACGTGACCCCACATATTCGGAGCCTTCAGGTTAGCGGCCTTGTGTCGCAGTATGCGAAGATCGAGGATGTAAGATCCAGACTGAGTCAATTGCAGCGTCAGATGGCGCTTCGCAAAGGCGTGGTAATGGATGGCCGCGATATCGGTACAACCGTGCTGCCGGATGCCGAGGTAAAGATTTTTATGACGGCAAGTGTGGAAGAACGAGCTCTCCGTCGTTATAAGGAACTGAGAGACGCGGAATCGGTGACGCTTCAGCAGCTTGAACACGATATTGCAAAGCGGGACCGTCTGGATGAAGGACGGGAGATTTCACCGCTGCGCCGTGCAGAGGATGCTATTCTTCTGGATACGACCTTAATGAATATCGATCAAGTTGTGGAGGCCATTGTATCCCACTGTAGATCTCATGTTGACGGGGAGAGAAATCATTTATGATTTATGCAATTTGTGTTGGATTGCTTCGCTTGATTTACGCAATCCTTTTCCCGCTTAAGATTGTGGGGAAAGAAAATGTGCCAAAGGAGGGCGGGGTACTGCTCTGCGCTAACCACATTAGTCTGCTTGATCCAATGACTATTGGAATTAAGCTGGACCGTCAGGTAAAGTATATGGCTAAGGCTGAACTGTTTGAGGTTCCGGTGCTTGGCTGGCTCATTAATAAATTGGGTGCTTTTCCGGTGAAACGTGGCGGCGTAAGCAAAGAATCCATAAAAACGGCCCTTAACACACTTCGTAATGGTAATGTCATGGGTATCTTCCCGGAGGGTACGCGTAACTCTGATGCCGGAGTGGCCAAGAAGGGTGCTGCTAGCTTTGCACTTCGAAGTGGCGCAGCAGTTATTCCAGCGGCTATTATCGGCCAGTATAAACCCTTTCGACGCATGGTCGTTGTCTACGGTGCTCCTGTAGACCTTAGTCAATTTGCCGGTGCGGGGAGCGAATCTCTCGAGGCTGTTACCGATGTCATTATGGATCGCATCCGTGAGATGAAAGAGACAGGTAAACCAAGTGCTAGTTAAGGGATGAGCAGAACAATAAATTTTGCTCAATGTTTTGATTAAATAACGGCATAGCCGCTATTTTTTGGAACATACTATCATCAAGTGTAAGTGGCAATATCAAGCATTGCTTGTTTTGAACTCTGCTATACGCAGGTTTAAATAAATGGGGTTTTGAATCGAGGAGGCTAATCACATGTCTGAAGAAATTAAAAATCAGGAAGCTGCGGAAAAGAATGAATCCGTAGAAGCGGTGGATTCCGCTGTGACAGAAAATAACGGAGCTGTAGAAGAAGTTGCTGCCGTTAACGAAGAAGAAGTGACTAACCAAGCTGACTTGGAAATCATTTCTCTGAAAAAAGGCGATACCGTGAAAGGAACAATCGTCAAAATCGAAGATAACCAAGCTTATGTAAGCATTGGATATAAATACGACGGTGTGATTCCAATTCGCGAATTGTCCGCAGTACAACTGGACAACGCTGCTGCAGCAGTAGAAGTTGGACAGGAAGTAGAATGTAAAGTTGTCAGCATCAACGACAACAAGGAAAGCCTTGTTCTTTCCAAACGTGCAGTTGATAGTGAAAAATCATGGGAAGATCTTGAGAAATACTTCGCTTCCCAAGAAGCTTTCGAAGTTACTGTGGCTGACGTTGTTAAAGGCGGCCTAGTAGCTGATGTTGGAGCTCGTGGATTTATTCCAGCTTCCATGGTAGAGCGTCATTTCGTTGAAGATTTCAGCGATTACAAAGGCCGTACCTTGCGTGTTAAAGTGAAAGAACTTGACCGTGAGAACAGCAAAGTAATCTTGTCTGCTAAAGAAGTTCTTGAAGAAGAATTCGAAGCTAACAAGCTGAAAATTATGGCTGAGCTATCTGAAGGCCAAATCATCGAAGGTACAGTACAACGTCTGACTCAATTCGGCGCATTTGTTGATGTGGGCGGAGTTGACGGTCTTGTACACGTATCTGAAATCGCTTGGAGTCACGTAGAGAAACCTTCTGATGTAGTATCCGAAGGTGATAAAGTACGTGTTAAAGTATTGAAGGTTGATCCTGAAAAAGGAAAAATCAGCCTGAGCATCAAAGCTGCTGCTCCAGGTCCTTGGGACTCTGCTGCTGGCGAAATCAACATCGGTGATGTTGTAACAGGCGTTGTAAAACGTCTTGTGAACTTCGGAGCGTTCGTAGAATTGCTTCCGGGTGTGGAAGGTCTTGTGCACATCTCACAAATCTCCCACAAACACATCGCTACTCCACACGAAGTATTGAAAGAAGGACAAGAAGTTCAAGTGAAAGTTCTGGACTTCAATCCATCCGAGAAACGTGTTAGCCTGAGCATCAAAGAAACTGAAGAAGCTCCAGCTCCATCTGCTAGACCTGAACGCAGCAATAGCAGAGACAGAGCTCCTAAAGAAGTTCTGAACAACCCTAACGTTTCCCTTAGCAACGAAGGCCTTAGCTTTACGCTTGCTGAACGTTTTGGTGATAAGCTGGACAAATTTAAGGGTAATAACTAATCCCTAAACGAGCTTTTGAATATACGGGTAAAGTAATCGGCGAGCCCTCGATACGGGGGTTCGCCGATTGTCTTTTTTTCGGAACCGGCAGGATTGATGAGAGTTAACATGATTGTTAGCCAATTTAAATGTTTTTTGCTATGATGAGTAACGTAAGGATGACAGGAGGAATGAATATGGCAAGACCCGTTGTGGCAATCGTTGGGAGGCCTAACGTCGGGAAATCGACGATATTTAATCGGCTGATTGGCGATAGATTAGCCATTGTAGAAGATAAACCGGGGATTACACGTGACCGGATTTATGGTATTTCAGATTGGAACGGTAAGTCGTTCAGTGTGATTGATACCGGAGGTATTGAAATTGATGGAGAAGACACAATTCTGAAATCAATCCGCGTTCAAGCGGAGCTGGCGATTGAAGAAGCGGATGTTATTGTATTTATGTGTGAGGCAAAGAGTGGTGTGACGAATTCAGATGAAGAGGTAGCTCAGATTCTGTTCCGTTCAGGTAAACCGGTCGTTCTTGCCATCAACAAAGTGGATAATATGAAGCGTGCGGATGATATTTATGAGTTCTATAGCCTTGGTTTTGGCGATCCAATCGGAATTTCTGGTAGTCACGGAACCGGACTCGGCGATTTGCTAGATGCTGTAGTTGAGCGCCTACCTGAGAAAATAGATGATGAATACGATGAGGATGTCATTCGTGTAGCTTTGATTGGCCGTCCGAATGTAGGGAAATCCTCTTTGGTCAACGCGATTTTGGGCGAAGAACGTGTTATCGTCAGTGATATTGCAGGGACAACAAGAGATGCTATCGATACTCCTTTTGAACGTGATGGGCAACGTTATGTGCTTATCGATACGGCAGGTATGCGTAAAAAAGGCAAGGTATACGAGAACATTGAGAAATACAGTGTTATGCGTGCTATGCGTGCGATTGAACGGGCTGATGTGGTCCTCGTTGTAATTAACGGCGAAGAGGGCATCATCGATCAGGACAAGCATATTGCTGGTTATGCACATGAAGCTGGTAAAGCATCTATTTTTGTTGTGAACAAATGGGACGCCATTGTGAAAGACGATAAGACTATGCAAAACTTTGAGACTAAGATTCGTGACCATTTCTTGTTTATGAGTTACGCACCGGTTGTCTTTTTGTCGGCCTTAACCAAACAGCGTTTGCAAAAACTGCTGCCTGTTGTACAGCATGTATCTCAACAGCACGCACTGCGCATTACTACACATTTGGTGAACGACGTTGTATCTGATGCAATCGCGATTAACCCTCCACCAACTGACAAAGGCCGTCGCTTGCGTATTAACTACGTAACGCAGGTTGCGGTGAAGCCGCCTACGATTGTGGTGTTCGTGAATGATCCATCGCTGATGCACTTCTCCTATGAACGTTATCTGGAGAATAAAATTCGCGCAGCGTTTAATTTCGAAGGAACACCAATCCGTCTCTTTACACGGCGCAAATCCGAAAACGAAGGTTAGGGGAGAAGAAGTGTGGCGCTTGAACTTCTGGTTATCGTTGTAAGCTATTTGCTTGGTTCTGTCAGCTTTAGTGTACTGCTTGCAAAGTTGCTAAAGGGAATTGATATCCGTCAATACGGAAGCGGAAATGCGGGGGCTACCAATACACTGCGTGTATTGGGTAAAGGTCCTGCAATATTAGTGCTGTTGCTGGATGTGCTGAAAGGGGTTGCCGCTGTATGGTTAGGAACCTGGGTCGGCGGATGGGGAACCTGGGTTCCGGCTCTTTGCGGAATCGCTGCCATCATCGGACATAATTGGCCGCTCTATTTTCGTTTTCGTGGGGGGAAAGGCATTGCTACTACGATCGGTGTTATGGCTACGCTTTGTTTATGGCCAGCGCTGCTCGCCGGTATCATCGCCATCCTGTCTATCTTTATCACACGTTACGTGTCCCTTGGCTCATTAATTTTTGTAGCACTGACACCAGTGGCTTTATTGTTGACAGGATTTACACAACCTGTGCTCTGGACCAGTATTATTATTGCGGTCTTCGCCTTCTGGCGGCACCGGACGAATATTGTAAAGATCGTAGAAGGCCGTGAGAACAAGATAGGCTCAAAAGTTAAAGGAGGGAATCGTGTTGTCTGATAAAGTTACCGTACTTGTAGCGGGGAGCTGGGGAACTGCGCTGGCTAGTGTGCTGGCTGCAAACCACTCGGAAGTTTATCTGTGGACACGCAACTCTGATCAAGCTGCCGAGATCAATGGCTCTCATACGAATAATAAGTATCTACCTGGCATCGCTCTGCCAGCTAACATTATTGCAACTACGGATATGGAAACGGCAGTGTCCGGTTCTAAGGCGGTTGTAATTGTGGCTCCGTCTTCAGGAATGCGGCAGGTTGCTCGCAGTCTGAAGCCATTCTGGAAGGATGACATGTTATGTGTCCATGCTACGAAGGGCTTTGAGTCGGAAAGCAATAAGCGGATGTCTATCGTAATTGCAGAGGAACTGGGCTGTGACGAAGGGCAGATCGTTGTGCTCTCCGGTCCAAGTCATGCAGAGGAAGTTGTACGTCTGTGCCCTACAACAGTTGTAGTTGCTTCACCTGATGACAAGCGTAGCGCCGAAGCGCAGGAATTGTTCATCAACAACGATTTCCGTGTATATACGAATCGTGATCAGGTTGGGGTAGAGCTTGCCGGTGCTCTTAAGAATATTATTGCCCTTGGTGCAGGCCTATCCGATGGCCTTGGATATGGGGACAATGCTAAAGCAGCGCTTTTAACCCGTGGACTCGCTGAGATCTCTCGGGTGGGAGTTGAGCTTGGAGCCAATCCTTTGACCTTTGCCGGCCTTGCCGGAATTGGCGATCTTGTTGTGACAGCTACTAGTCAGCACAGCCGTAACTGGCGCGCTGGGTCCATGCTTGGTCAAGGTAAGCCGCTGGCCGAGGTGCTGGAATCCATGGGGATGGTAGTCGAAGGTATTCGTACTACCGAAGCAGCTTATGCAATTTCGCTCAAACTGGGTGTGCAGATGCCGATTACGGATCAGATTTATCATGTGCTCTTTCAAGGAAGAAGCCCACGCAGTGCAGTTGAAGCCTTGATGGGTCGTGATCGTAAACCTGAGCTTGAGTCGATCTCCCAGGAAACTTGGGAGCAGTGGCATTCCTGATCCTGTTCACCTTTTTCCGCAAATTCTCATATGTTGTAATGGGGATTGACGGAGGAGGGATGAAAAGTGAGCAGAGATTTTTCCAAGGATGCATTGAACGCCATTAACAAAAAGGCGGGCAAGAACATTACGGAAAGTGCCGTCAAAAAGCTAGCCAGTACGGTAAAGCCAGGAACTACGCAGAATGAAGCCCAGCTCCGCCAGTTAATTAAGCAGGTGTCATCAATGGCGAAAGTGCCGGTCAGTGAAGCTACTGTGCAGGAGATTATCAATGCCGTTAAAAAAGGCGGCGCAGGTTCCAGCACAATGGAGTCTTTAATGAAAATGATGCTTAAAAAATAGCTTTATGTTGGGTGAGCAAAAGAAAACGGATCAATGAATGATTCCGTCGTCTTTTGCTTTTTTTTATATTCCTGATAATTTTCACGAAGCGTAGTTTATTTAAAATAATACATAAAAAATGATGTTTTTTTACAGAAAAGGATAAGGTCATGATATAATAGTCCCTAATAAATTACAGGCGAATGGGGGCTTTGACCATGGATCCGATGACAAAAATGTGGTTATCCCTGATTGCGATGCTGATTATGGGATTATCAGTATTTCTTATAACTTTTGCTCGGAGCAAAACCAAGGGCTTGCTTAAGGCTGTACTGTCTATACTTGCTTTTGTCATCATGTTAGTGGGCCTATTGGGCGGAGTTGTTTCAATTATGTAAGCAATTACATAGTGTTGAGGAAGGAAGTAACATCATGAAATCTCAAAAAGGAGTTACCGTTGTATTTCAACCAGAAGGCCGTAAAGCTGTTGTGAACCGTGGCATTTCGTTATTAGAGGCTGCTCGTAAAGCAGGAGTGCCAATAACAACTAGATGCGGAGGCAAAGCAGGCTGTCTGATGTGCAAGGTTACAGTCGCGAAGGAAGAGGCTGCTGCAGTAAGGCCTCCCGGTGATATTGAGCGGCGTAAGCTTGGATCGGCCTTAGAAGAAGGAACGCGTCTGGCCTGTCAGGCTGCCGTATGGAGCGACGTAACCGTTCAGGTGCCGGAAGATCCACTGAAGGCTGCGGTGCGCCGTAAGCTTGAAGCAGCGCGGCGTGGGGAAGAAGATGAGCTGTGGTAGCGTAAGAATGTCACCGTGGGAGGGACTCGGTTGGAGTTTATAGGATATAAAATGAAACTGAAGGCAGGGGCCAAGCTTTTGCTAGGGATGGTATCGCTCGCGCTTACGCTTTCGGGCTGTCTATACCCAGGTGAAGAGAAGCGGGCCAGTGTTAATTATCGGGAAAGTGTTAAACGGATACAAGCAGCCGTTGATGATTATCAACAGGAGGAAGGGGTACTGCCCATTCTTAATGCGGATGAAACTACTCCAAGGTACGAGAAGTTCCGTATAGACCTGGGGAAGCTGAATAATAAGGGGTATTTGGATGATATACCGGCTACCGCCTTTGAGCAGGGTGGAAGTGCTTATTTTCTTATTTTGAATGAGGAAATTGATCCTGTGGTGAAGGTGATGGACCTTGTTACTGTTCAAAAGGTGAATGACGTGCAACGACAGGTTAACCGCTATAAATCAGCTCATGGCGGCAACCTGCCTGTGCTTGATGAGCTATACCCCGGATTGTATACCATTAATCATAAGCAGGCGGGTACAAGCTCTATAACATTAACGAGCGTCTATTCCGGTCAGGTTCTTGATTTCATCATGGATAAGGATGGAACTGTTTACGTAGATTATGTTTTTGATATCATGGCTGCCGTCGATAAGAAGGGTGGAGAGCACGATAAGAATCAGGACTTGCGACTGGATCTGGAGGAAGCTTCATATTACGTTCCCGTGAAGTCTTTGCCGTATCTATGGATTAACAATCAGCCAATCCCGCAGCCTCCAAGTTAGAGTGAAAGTTTAAGAGCGTCTAAGCTTCGGTTTTATCCGGGGTATTAGGCGTTTTTTTGTTTATATCCTTTTACACCAAGTCCTGTAATCTCAGCATCCACTAAAAATAGTTCTATCAAAGAATCCTAGCTCATAAGATGGATGAGTAAGCTTCCGGGCGTCAGACGCCTTGCGGCGCGCAGACTTAACTTTTTTGAAATTACATTGGGAAATGCGCGAATACGGGTCATAAATTCGTTCCGGATACATATGATGATACTAGTCCAAATGCATGTCCGAGCATTCGGAGTTTAGCGCGGGGCAAGTACGTCCCGGTCGAAAGCAGCTAGGCTTCGGGCGGGCATACGATAAGTCCGGTTGATGTCCTGCAAGGGTCAGATTACCGGCGGAACGCGAAGTCGATGCTCTTCAGGCATTTTTTCTTCGGAGTAATATGAGGAGGGGATCTCTTTTGGAAAAAGTGGATATTTTCAAGGACATTGCCGAGCGTACCGGCGGAGACATTTATCTTGGCGTCGTCGGCGCGGTTCGCACGGGGAAATCGACATTTATCAAGCGCTTCATGGAAACAATTGTCCTGCCAAACATCACGAATGAGGCTGATCGAGTAAGAGCTGTGGATGAGCTTCCGCAAAGCGCAGCAGGCAAAACGATTATGACGACAGAACCGAAGTTTGTGCCTAACAACGCAGTCCAAATCAAGGTTGCGGAAGGGCTTGAGGTTAATGTTCGTCTGGTAGACTGTGTGGGTTACGCTGTAGAAGGTGCAAAAGGCTACGAGGATGAAAATGGACCACGAATGATCTCTACACCTTGGTTTGAAGAGCCTATTCCTTTTCAGGAAGCGGCAGAAATCGGGACACGTAAGGTTATTCAGGAGCATTCAACGCTAGGTGTAGTGGTAACAACAGATGGTACGATTGCAGAAATTCCGCGGAACTCGTACGTGGACTCTGAAGAGCGCGTCATTGCAGAGCTGAAGGAAGTGGGTAAGCCATTTGTGCTTGTCATTAACTCCACCCGGCCACGCAGTGAGGAAGCGCAGCAGCTCCGTAACGAGCTAGCCATCAAATACGATATCCCAGTTATGACGCTAAGCGCCGCAAACATGAGCGAAGATGACGTAACTGGTGTGCTGCGGGAAGTGCTTTATGAATTCCCAGTGCATGAAGTAAATGTAAACCTGCCAAGCTGGGTTATGGTGCTTGGAGAAAACCACTGGCTGCGTAGTAGTTATGAGAACTCCGTTCGCGATACGGTAAAAGATATTCGCCGCTTGCGGGATGTTGACCGCCTCGTATCTCAGTTCACCGAATATGACTTTATTGATAAAGCTGGCCTAAGTGGTATGAACATGGGTCAGGGCGTAGCAGAGATCGACCTGTATGCTCCAGAAGAGCTGTACGATCAAGTTCTGATGGAAGTGGTCGGGGTTGAGATCCGCGGTAAAGATCATTTGCTCCAGCTTATGCAGGAGTTCTCGCATGCGAAACGAGAATACGACCGATTCTCAGAAGCATTGGAAATGGTCAAGACTACAGGTTATGGTATCGCGGCTCCATCCTTAGCCGAAATGGCGCTCGACGAGCCAGAACTGATACGTCAGGGCTCTCGCTTCGGGGTTCGCTTAAAGGCTACTGCACCGTCCATTCATATGATTCGGGTGGATGTGGAGTCTGAATTCTCGCCAATCATCGGAACGGAAAAGCAAAGCGAAGAGCTGGTTCGTTATCTGATGCAGGACTTTGAGAATGATCCTATTAAGATTTGGGAATCCGATATTTTTGGCCGCTCCCTGCACTCCATTGTTAGAGAAGGCATTCAAGGCAAGATAGCTATGATGCCGGATAATGCACGCTACAAGCTGCAAGAAACGCTTGGCCGCATTATTAACGAGGGTTCCGGCGGACTTATTGCAATTATTCTCTAAGCTGAATATAAATAAATTCAAAGAGTGGGAGAAATCCTGCTCTTTTTATTTGTATATATCCTAAAACTTGATTCCTAGTTCCTATAATAACGGTGAATCTGACTCAATTATTCTGATGAAATAAAGACCTAAACTGCTCCTATAGGTCTAACAAATTAGATCGAATTTAGATAAATATGCACGGATAGATGATAATTTCTGCTCCTTTTTTGAGTAACAGCTTGAATTTATGGATGGGCTGTATTACTATAAGTTTGTTGCGCTTCAAGGTCTAAGGGCGCCAAAGTTAAGTTTTAAACGGGATTATCACGTATATTTTACGTTGAAACGGAAACAGTGTATGATACCGGAGAATTTACTCAGGGAGGTGAGAAAACATGAATAAATCAGATTTGATCAATGTAGTTACAGAAGCAACTGAACTTCCCAAGAAGGATGCTACTAAAGCTGTAGATGCGGTTTTCGAAGCAATTACAGAAGCACTGCAAAGCGGTGATAAAGTACAACTGGTTGGATTCGGAAACTTTGAAGTGCGTGAGCGTTCTGCACGTAAAGGCCGTAACCCGCAAACTGGTGAAGAAATCGAAATTCCTGCAAGCAAGGTACCGGCATTCAAACCCGGTAAGGCGCTGAAAGACGGAATCAAATAAAGATTTCTACATACCTATCCCATAGTCTTTTAAGAACAACTATGCCGCCCTCCAAGGCGGCATTTGTTTTTTGAAATACTATGAACTGTATAATAGGTTTAGAGGAGGATGAGTGATGATGGATAAAAATACGGGTACTACTCCGCTTCCAACGGGCAGCGACTATATTGTGGTTAAAGCTAAAGATAATGGCGTTCAGGTCATTGGGCTAACCAGAGGTACAGATACACGTTTTCATCATACAGAGAAGCTGGATAAGGGCGAGGTATTGATTGCCCAGTTTACTGATCATACCTCAGCGATGAAGATTCGCGGTAAGGCTGAAATATGGACAAAGCACGGACAATTGGAAAGTGAAAGCTGAAAAGCAGGCATAGCCTGCTTTTTTTCAAAATATAGTAAAGATAAATGATCGTATTAGCTAAGAGTGGGAATTATGGATAAGGAGGCGTGTTCATGAACAAGGCCTGGTGGGTCGGAGCCGTATTACTCTTGACTGCAACCTCTGCTGTAATATTGCCCAAAGTGGCAGATATGGATTCTACCTTACAGCAACGCAATGGTGCAGTAGAGACTTTTACTGGCGGCCATAACACAGTGCTAGACAATGATAATCTTGTTGATGTTCTTGGCGCACTTCCATTGACCTTATCCATTGATAGCGTAGGCTGGGAGGATCACGTTCTGTCACTGGATTTAAAAGTGAGCGGAAATGATCATGAACCCCAGGAGCTTTATCGAAATATGGCGCAGGCTATTTCTTTTGCTTTTCAAGAAACCTCGAATGTGGATCAGCTTTTGCTGCGCATCGTGGTCATGGATAAATGGCTGGATAGCCGCCGGCTGCTGCTAGCAGGGGATATCAGACGCACGGAGTGGTCGGCTGAACTCCAGAATGAACTTCAGTCTGCGGGTAATCTCCCCATATCCGAGCGACTCAAGACGGGCTTCCGTATTAGTGAGACTGAGCTCTGGAAGAAGCAGTTCATTTATCCTTGAGAAGAATAAAAGAAACTCAGTCGTACCACAGTGCGTGACAAAAAAACATGTGATATAATAGACAAGATTGTGAACAAAGGAATTATTATTAATGTCAATGGCTTCGGAGGCTGAAATGAAACCGTACTGCATACCGCAACTGGCAAAACCCTACACCGACTACGACATGATTCAGAAGCATACGGATTTGCCGCCGTTTTCTGATGGCCGGGGTCATTTGTTATATATTTTTCTAAACCATGGATCTTCTGTTAAAGGAAATGCTGGTGAGTTGTATACGCTCGTAACAGCACTTATTCAACTTGGACTAGATACACATGAGGTAATTGACCGCTCGAATGATAGACGCGGTGGAGATCCTATGCGTTCCCGTCAATTAAAGGTATTGGCTGGCGATTATTTCAGTAGCTGGTTTTACCATCTGCTTGCAAAGAGTGATCAAATTGAGATGGTTGGAATCTTGAGTAAGGCGATTGCTGATTTTAATGTCTTGAAAGCGAACCTCTATGTGAAGATGAGAGGAATCCGTCTTTCGGCTGAACAATACTTGCGGCACATGGTACAGCTCAATATGCGGCTGTTCCTTTCTTTTACACCCATGATCGAGAATTCCTTAGTGGAGTTGTGGGAGAAGTTATTGACAGAATTCAGTCAGTGCGAAACTGTTGCCATAGAGCTTCAGCGTTGTGATAACCTTGAGAATGCTAGCAATGGTTATTGCTACTGGAAGATGCTGGAGTCAGCGACAGAGGAAGAACGCAAACAGCTTCAAGACCAGAACCTTGATCAGAAGGACTGGAAGATGCTGAAGATGAAATATAAATGTGATTCTCTGCTGACGGACAAGCTCCATCAGTCGATTCAGTCGATTCAGGGACTATTACAAAGCGTTAAAGACGAAAGCCTGCTTAGAGAGCTTGAGATAGCGCTGGATCGTATTCTCCTGCAGATGAAAGTCTCAGGACAAGCAGCCGTGGAGGGTTAGTGGATGACTATGGACAAAACTACAACTGCTGTGGGTGATAACAGCAAGCCGAAGGAACAGTTTGTGCACTCGGTGTTTGAGAGTATTGCAGGTAAATATGATTTGATGAATGATATCTTAAGCTTTCGCCGCCATAAGGCTTGGCGCAAGTTCACGATGAAGAAGATGGGCATGAAGCGCGGGGATTCAGCTGTAGACTTATGCTGCGGCACTTGCGATTGGAGCATTGCCTTGGCAGAAGCCACACAGACAGGGAATGTGATAGGACTTGACTTTAGTGCTGGCATGCTTGAAGTGGGGCGCCGTAAGGTGGAGGAGCGCAAGCTTCAGGACCGGATCTCTCTCGTACAGGGCAATGCTATGGAGTTGCCTTTTGAAGACAACGCATTCGATTATGCAACGATTGGTTTTGGACTCCGCAACGTACCGGATCTTGTTCAAGTGCTGAACGAGATGAAACGCGTGGTAAAACCCGGAGGAATGGTGGTCTGCCTGGAGCTTTCCAAGCCGATGAAACAACCGTTTAAAGGTATCTATTTCTTTTATTTTCAGCGTGTACTTCCATTGCTGGGCAAGTTATTCGCTAAAAGGTATGAGCAATACAAATGGCTGCCAGAATCGCTGGCGCTGTTCCCTGACCGGGAGCAATTAGCTGCTATTTTCCGTGAAACCGGACTGCAAAAAGTGGAATCCTTCCCCTTGACCGGAGGCATCGCGGCATTACATATTGGGCTCAAGGAGAACGGGAATGTTTAAGAAAATCGGTATCTTTTTACAAATGATCAAGTTTGAACATACGGTATTTGCTTTACCTTTTGCTTTTATGGGCGCTTTACTTGGTTCCGTTGTCATGTCTGGCACGCTACCTTCCTGGAGCCAGATTGGTTGGATCGTAGTGGCTATGTTTGGGGCACGGAGCGCTGCTATGGGGCTGAATCGACTGATTGACCGGATAAGTGATGCTAAGAATCCTCGCACAGCGGGAAGGGCTATTCCTGCAGGATTATTGAAGATCGGTGAAGTCGTCATTTTTATTGGCATTTCGTTTTTCTTACTCTTTTGGGCAGCCTTTAAGCTGAATCCTTTGTCGGCCAAGCTCTTGCCAATCGCAGTTTTCCTTCTTGTTATTTATTCATTTACGAAGCGCTTTACATGGGCTTGCCATCTTATCCTCGGTCTGACCATTGCGCTTGCACCTTTAGGCGGTTGGGTAGCTGTGACCGGTAGCGTGAATTGGACTTCAATGGTATTTTACTTCACTATTGTGTTTTGGACTGCAGGTTTTGATGTAATTTATTCTTGTCAGGATGTTGAGTTTGATCTAAAAGAGGGCTTGAAGTCCATTCCGGTTCGGTTCGGGGTTCAAGGTGCACTCATTATTGCCCGCGTATTTCACATTCTCACGGCGATTGGATTCGTATCGTTGCTGTTTATGACGGATTTAAGCTGGTGGTATGTAGCAGGCATGATCATCGCATATATTATTCTCTTTTATGAGCATTACATTGTATCTCCGAGTGACCTGAGCCGTCTGCAGACTGCTTTTTTCACTATGAACGGCGTATTGAGCATCGTAGTGTTCTCTTTCACTTTGATTGACTTGGTGGTGCAGTTCTACTAATGACGCTTACTAAACCGAAAAATATCGTGGTTGGAATTACAGGAGCAAGCGGTGCGATATATGGTGTTCGTCTAACTGAAACCTTGCTGTCACTAGGCTACTCCGTGCATTTGGTAGTTAGCAATGCGGGCTGGCGCGTATTTAAAGAAGAACTTGGCTATATCGCATCAGACCGGGAGGGCTTTTTGAACGAAAGGTTCAAAGGCTATCCCGGTTCTCTGCTTTATCATCCTGTTGCGGATATCGGCGCATCCATTGCAAGTGGTTCGTTTCGTGTGGAAGGGATGATTATTATGCCTTGCTCTATGGGAACATTGTCCGCGGTAGCGAATGGGACCTCTGATAATCTGATGACACGTGCTGCTGACGTTATGCTCAAGGAAGGACGCCCACTGGTGCTTGTTCCTCGTGAGACTCCACTGCATGCCATTCATCTAGAGAATATGTTGAAGCTGTCCCGTCTGGGAGTTCGGATGATTCCCGCAATGCCGGCTTTTTATTTCGGGCCGCAAAGTATGGATGATCTGATTAATTTCATGGTGGGCAAAGTGCTTGACAGCTTTAATATTGAACACAATTTATTTCGAAGATGGGGGGATTGAAAGGATGGACAATAACAGCCACACCATCATCGGCAAAATCAGCTATACCAACTCATGGCCGGTATTTCACAATTTTCATCCCTCTGCATTAAAATATCCTGCAGAGATGGTGAGTGAGGTACCTGCCATTCTTAATCAGGGGATGAGCCGTGGAACTATTCATGTAGGTGCGTTATCCTCTTTTGCTTATGCTGAGGCCAGTGACAAATTATTACTACTACCTGATTTATCGGTTAGCGCGGACGGTCCTGTGAGATCAATATTCCTTTTTTCTAGGGTGCCATTTGCTCAGATTGGTAGCGGTAAGATTGCTGTTACGAATACTTCTGCAACCTCGGTAAATTTGCTGAAAATTTTAATGGAAAAAGCTTTTGGCAATAAACCGGAATATATTAGCGCTAATCCTGATTTGGATGCCATGATGCATGAAGCGGATGCCTGCTTATTAATTGGTGATAATGCTATTAAAGCCTCATGGCAGGATCAAGGTTATATCGTTACTGATCTAGCTGAGGTTTGGAAGGAATGGACGGGCTTAGGGATGACCTTTGCGGTCTGGGCAGTGAACCGAAAGGCTGCTGAGGACAAACCGGAGGCTATTTCTGAGATTGCAGAGGCTTTTGCCGAGAGTAAAATGCGGGGATTGAGAGATTTAGATCCTATTGTACAAGCAGCTTGTTCTAACATTGGAGGAACAAAGTCTTATTGGGAAGGGTACTTCCGCAATTTATGTTATGATTTTGGAGAAAGGCAGCAGCAAGGTTTGAACCTCTATTTCCGCTATGCCTATGAGATGGGCCTGCTGCCGCAGGAAGTGAAGATGGAGATTTGGAGCCATAAACTGTTGACACGGGTGAAAGAATGAAACGACTGCAAATATTCGGATTACTGAACAGAGATATGGATCAGATTGAAAAAGAGCTGTACCGCAGTGTACAGGGGGATGACGATCTGCTTACAGAAACCTCCCTGCATTTATTAAAGGCAGGCGGCAAAAGATTACGTCCCGTATTTGTCCTGATGGGCGGGAAATTCGGTAAGTATGATCTGGAAAAGCTGAAACGGGTAGCGATACCGTTAGAGTTGATCCATAGCGCTTCACTGGTCCATGATGATGTGATCGACGATGCAGAATTGCGCCGTGGTGAACTCACCGTAAAAGCAAAATGGGGCGATAAAATTGCCATGTACACTGGTGACTACATATATGCAAAAGCGCTGGTTATGACTACGGAGCTGAAGAATCCACGAATTCATCAAATTCTGTCTAAGGCGATGATCGAAATGTCGATCGGAGAGATGGAGCAGATTCGTGACTTTTTCAACAGTGAGCAAAGTGTACGTCATTATCTACGGCGTATCCGCCGCAAAACAGCCCTGCTGATTGCAGTTAGCTGCCAACTCGGCGCACTTGCTGCTGAGGCAGATCCAGAAGTAGCTCGCCTGCTTTATAATTATGGATATAACGTGGGTATGGCGTTCCAGATTCGTGATGATTTACTGGATCTCTCAGGCACAGAGAAACAGATCGGTAAACCTCCGGGCAGTGATATGCGTCAAGGAAACATTACACTTCCAGTGATTTATAGTCTTGAGGATGAGCGGCTGCGCGAGTCATTGCTTGAGGAACTGAAGTCTATACGTGAGGGCCATAGCACGGTAGGACGTGCGATTGATCTTATACTTTCCGGAGACGGAATCGCCCGCTCTGAGGAGCTCGCTTCACGTTATATTGACAAGGCGCTGGCGGCGCTGGAACAATTGCCTAATAATAAGACTAAGCGCAATCTGCGTGATATTGCTTATTTTATAACAGGAAGAAGTTATTGATCTTCTGGTGAGATTGAAATTAAACGTTTCCAGAAAGCAATGTTTCTGTTAAGATAGCGTCAAAACAACCCTTCAAATGGGAAAATGGAGAGTGCTTCTATGGAAAAGACGTATCTGATGGTCAAGCCTGATGGAGTTCAACGTGGATTAATAGGGCGTATTGTTACCCGCTTTGAGGATAAGGGGTTTAAATTGGTCGCTGCTAAGCTGATTACAGTTAGTGAGGATCAAGCGAAAAGACATTATGCTGAGCATGCAGGCAAAGACTTTTTTTCGGAGCTGGTCTCTTTCATCACTTCAGGTCCAGTGTTTGCAATGGTATGGGAAGGCGATGATGTTGTAACGTTATCCCGGACACTCATAGGCAAGACAAAAGTTGGAGAAGCTCTGCCAGGCACGATTCGTGGCGACTTTGCCAGCCATACACCACTTAATCTAATTCATGGATCAGACTCGCCTGAAAGTGCAGAACGGGAAATTGCTAATTTCTTTGCTCCAGATGAACTGAATCAGTATAACAAAGACATCGCAGTCTGGATGTAAGGTCCAGGTGGGAGGCAGGGGATTAACATGTCTGATCGTAATGTTGCAGCATTAACAACAGATCCGGATTATAGCGGATTTATTCACAACGTTAAACAAAGCACCGGAATTGATCTGGCTCAATATAAAGAAGCGCAGATGAAGCGGCGTTTGACGACTCTTCGGATGAAGAATGGGTATCATACCTTCAGTGATTTTTTTGCAGCGATGATGAAAAATAAGGACTTATTTTATGAATTTTTAGATCGAATGACGATCAATGTCTCTGAGTTCTGGCGGAATCCGAATCGCTGGGAAGTTTTGCGGGATATTATCCTTCCTGACCTCCAGCAGTCAGGCCGCAAATTAAAGCTATGGAGCGCGGCGTGTTCCACTGGCGAAGAGCCTTACACGCTGGCTATGATTTTGTCGGACAAGAATATATTGGCGCAAACAGGCATTCTTGCCACTGACATTGATGATGGCGCTTTATCTAAAGCAAAGCAAGGTCTTTATTTGGAACGTTCTTTAAAGGATGTGCCAAAAGACGTGGCAGCACGTTACTTTACACCGGAAGGCCCTGTTTTCAAGGTCAGCGATTCACTTAAGAAAAACATAGATTTCCGCAAACAGAATCTGCTCTTGGACAAGTTCGACGAAGGTTTTGATCTTATTATTTGTCGCAATGTAATGATCTATTTTACTGAAGAGGCGAAGAACAAGCTCTATCATAAGTTTTCGGCTAGCTTACGTCCGGGTGGTTATTTGTTTGTGGGTAGCACAGAGCAAATCTTTACACCGGCTCAATACGGTTTTGAATCGACGGAAACTTTTTTCTATCGTAAAAAATAAATATTTTTTGCTCCTTCGCCATTAACTTCAAAGGTATACTTTCGCAAAAGTTCAGTGATACTGGATAGTAGAATCTGTACGCTAAGTGAAAGGAAAGTTAAACCGATGGACAAAAGCAAGGTCATTGCCGCGTACAAACGAGGCTTTATCACCGTTCGTGAGTGCGGGCAAATTCTCGGTGTGGAAGAAATGCAATTGGAGCGCCTTCTGCAGCTGGAAGAGCGTAAGTCTACATTCCCTCCACCAAGTCAGCGGCTCGGCAGCTAACAAGCTGAGGACCCAGCCGAGGAGCGCCATTCATACTCTTAAGGGTATGGATGGCGCTTTTTATTTCGATATACATAGAGTGTTTCTAGGGAGAGCCCTTTCTTGTCAAAGCGGATTCCCTATACTATAATGAGCAAAGATCATAGGATTTTAGCGGTTTACAGTTTAAAAGTATAAAAGGGGGAAGACATCATGAGTTTACGCTATTTAACAGCGGGGGAAACGCACGGCCCCCAGCTAACGGCTATTATTGAGGGATTGCCAAGTAATTTAACTTTGGATTTTGAAGAGCTTAACTTTCAATTGCATCGTCGACAAAAGGGATACGGACGTGGACGCCGCATGCAGATTGAGAAAGATACGGCACAAATAGTCGGTGGAGTACGTCACGGCTATACTACAGGTGCTCCGGTAGCCTTGGTAGTAGAGAACAAGGATTGGACTCACTGGAAGAACATAATGAATATTGAACCTATTCCAGGCAGTGATGAAGAAAAACGCCGGGTAAATCGGCCGCGTCCTGGACATGCAGATTTGAATGGTGGATTGAAGTACAATCATACGGATCTTCGCAATGTTCTGGAGCGCTCCAGTGCCCGCGAAACAGCAGCCAGAGTTGCATGTGGCGCTGTAGCCAGACAGCTGCTGGCAGCTTTTGGTGTGAAAGTAGCAGGCCAAGTCATTCGTATTGGTGAAATTGAAGCGCCTGCAAATGATCTGCCTATCGATGAGCTGATTGAACGCACAGAACAGTCTTCTGTCAGAGTTGTCGACAAAGAAACGGAACAGAAAATGGAGGCTTACATAGATCAGATCAAGGAAGAGGGCGACTCCATCGGTGGAATCGTTGAATGTATCGTCGAAGGACTGCCCATCGGACTTGGCAGCTATGTACAGTCAGACCGGAAGCTGGACGGTGCGATCGCTGGGGCAGTGATGTCGATTAATGCCTTCAAAGGCGTTGAAATCGGCATTGGGTTTGAAGCAGGTAAATTGCGTGGATCGCAAGTCCATGACGAAATTATGTATGAAGCTTCTAAAGGATACTATCGCGCAAGCAATCGTTTAGGCGGTTTTGAAGGCGGGATGACGAATGGTATGCCGATAGTGGTTCGTGGTGTTATGAAGCCTATTCCTACCTTGTATAAGCCACTTCAAAGTGTAGATATCGATACGAAAGAACCTTTTACAGCTCAAGTAGAACGTTCGGATGCATGTGCAGTTCCAGCGGCATGTGTGGTTCTGGAAAGCGTAGTGGCATGGGAAGTTGCCAAAGCTTTTCTTGATAAATTCGGCGGGGATTCTCTCGAAGAAATTAAAGCGAACTATGAAAACTATCTTGCACAATTGGAGAGTTATTAATCATGCGTACGATCAATGTAGATTTAGGAGATCGTTCTTATCCAATTCACATCGGTAGTGGTCTGCTGCAGAACATTGGCCAGTACTGTGCTGAGGCTGGACTGTCCACTCGCAGCCCACTACTGGTTGTGAGTGATAGTGAAGTAGCTCCACTGTATTTACCGTCGCTTGAAGAAGCTCTACGTCAGCAAGGCTATACCGTAGTCAGCCATATTATGCCGGCAGGGGAAGCATCCAAATCATTAACCGTGTATGAAGAGGTTATGACGACCGCGATTCAAGCGGGACTGGATCGCAACTCAGCTGTGTTGGCTTTAGGTGGCGGGGTTGTTGGTGATTTAGCTGGTTTTGTAGCAGCTACCTACATGCGCGGAATAGGATTTCTACAAATTCCAACGACGATTCTAGCCCATGACAGCAGCGTAGGCGGCAAAGTGGCTGTCAATCATCCACTAGCCAAAAATATGGTTGGTGCGTTCTATCAACCTTCGCTGGTGCTTTACGATTTGGATACCCTTCGCACGCTTCCGCCACGCCAAGTCTCTTCTGGCCTGGCCGAAGTAGTGAAGCATGGTCTGATTACGGACAAAGAATTCGCATATTGGTGCCGTGAACATGCTGATGAGCTGCTTGCTCTGAATGCTGAAGCACTCGGCTATGCCCTTGAGCGCGGTTGTGCAATCAAGGCTCATGTCGTAGCGAACGATGAACGTGAGCATGGACTTCGGGCGATTCTGAATTTAGGACATACGATCGGACATGCTATTGAAGCGGTTGGCGGATATGGCGTATTTTTGCACGGTGAAGCGATTGCGATTGGTATGGCGGGTTCGGCGCTGCTGGCTGTAAAGCTTGGACATGATCGATCCATTTATGAGGATACAGTATCTATGTTATCTGCACTTTCATTGCCTATACAGCTTCCTTCTGAATATGATGAAGCTGAGCTAATGGAAGCAATGATGCATGATAAGAAATTCAAAGAAGGCAGAATGACTTTTATTGTGCCTGATGCCATAGGAGCCGTAAGCATTGTAAACGATGTACAGGAATCGCTTGTGCGAGAGGTTCTCGCAGAGCTTAAAAAGGAGGGGAAACCGTGGTAAATCGAGGGATTCGCGGAGCAACTACCGTGATTAATAACGAAGAAACAGAGATTTTGCGTGAAACCGTTGTGCTGCTGCGGGAGATCGTAGAACGTAATGATGTTATAGCTGAGGATATTAGCAATGTATGGATTACGATGACCAATGATCTGGATGCTACTTTTCCGGCAAGAGCCATTCGTGAGATTGAGGGCTGGGAAATGGTGCCACTTATGTGTTCAACGGAGATCCCTGTTAAAGGCAGTCTGCCGATGTGTATTCGGTTAATGGTGCAGTTTAATACGGATAAATCACAGCGTGAGATCCGCCATGTATATCTGAATGAAGCTCAGAAGCTTCGTCCGGATTTGTCGCAGAGTAAGTCTTAAATTTGAGTTGTGGGTTGTCAATGACCCTTGTCATCATGTATAGTGTAATTAGCCGAGTATAGAAGAGTTTAGTTGAGTTGAGATGAGTATAGTTGAGCAGAGTGCAAGAAATTTTTGCGAATATAAGAAAGTATAAGCTTTGTTCTATACATTCTTATATTTCACGCATATACGCTTACCGTCCTTATAAGGACGCTGAAGACGTTTATGCCTGATTAGCAGTTTTTGTGTACGCAGAGTCTTTATTTTGATATGTACTGGAGTGTTATTTCACATCCGTGATGTATCTTATTTAGAGATAAGTCTGTAGGCACAACATAACGATGCTGATCATTGCTCAAAAACATATACTTACTTACACAAACCCTCTACTTTGGTAGAGGGTTTTTCTGTGTTTCGGAAAGATTTATATAACTAAGGGGGCATCTAAAAATGACGAATCCGAGTGTTCAAGAGGTGGTAAAGCTGTCGCAGGATTATAATCTGATTCCTGTTGTGAAGCGGCTGCTGGCTGATATGGAAACACCTATCCGGTTATTCCAACGTTTTGCTGAACGTGACCGCGCGTTCTTACTAGAAAGTGTAGAGGGCGGCAAACAATGGGCCCGGTATTCGTTCATCGGCAGCGATCCCTTTTTAATGATATCGGGAAAAAAGGGTGCAATTAACGTAGAGATCGACGGTAAGAAAAAACAGCTGCATGGAAAGCCGATTGAGGAGCTTAAAGCACTGCTTCGTTCATACCGTAGCCCTAAGCTGGATGAGATGCCGCCATTTACTGGAGGAGCTATCGGATTTTTTGGATATGATCTGCTGCAATATTATGAGAAGCTGCCTGAGCATCCAGTAGATGATCTCCAAATGGATGATATCCGGTTTATGTTCTGTGATCGCATCATTGTTTTTGATCATGTGAAACAACAAATTCTCCTAGTTGGCAACCTGCATGTTAAAGACGGTGATACGGACTCAGATATCAAATCTAATTACGAAAGCTTAAGTCGTAAGCTTGAGGATATGGCCGAAGAGCTGCAAAAGGAAGGGCCAAAGGAAAATGTGAACCGCCGCAGCATTCCGCAGGATATTGAGCTGGGTGAGATTCATTCCAACCTGACTAAAGAACAATATATCAACAACGTAGAACAAGCGAAGGAATACATTCGGGCTGGCGATATTTTTCAAGTGGTGTTGTCGCAGCGCCTGCATATTGAAACGGAGGTTTCTCCACTGCATGTATACCGGATGCTCAGGACGCTTAACCCATCTCCATATATGTATTATTTGAAAATGGATGAAGAGATTATTGTTGGAACCTCACCGGAAGCGCTCGTAAAGGTAGATGGAAACCGTGTGGAGACACGGCCGATTGCCGGAACAAGACCAAGAGGTGAAAGTGAAGCTTCGGATCGTGCTTACGCCGCGGAGCTGCTGGAGGATGAAAAAGAACGTGCAGAGCATTTGATGCTAGTTGATCTAGGTCGTAATGATCTAGGAAGAGTGTCCAAATTTGGTTCTGTAAAATGCGACTCCTTTATGGAAATTGAAAGATACTCTCATGTCATGCATATGGTATCGAATGTGTCAGGCACGCTTAGCGAGGATAAAGATTTCTTTGATGCCTTTCTCTCCTGTCTGCCAGCCGGTACTGTCTCAGGAGCACCTAAGCTACGGGCAATGGAGATTATTGCTGAATTGGAGCGAGAAGCCCGTGGTGCTTATGCGGGGGCGATTGGATATTTGGGATTCTCGGGAAATATGGATTCATGTATCACCATCCGTACAATCATCTTCCGTAAGGGCAGAGCATATGTGCAGGCTGGGGCGGGTATCGTTTGGGACTCGGTTCCGGAGAAAGAGTATGAAGAGACGGTGAATAAAGCGAAGGGCATGCTAAAAGCTATTCGTATGGCAGAGGCTATGTTCCCACCCGAGATAAAAGAGAAACAAGTCATCAATCAAGATTACATGTACACATATACCCCTGAACAGGTGGTTTGATTAATATAAAAGATTACATTAAGGCTGGGAGGATGAACATTATGGATGCAACAAAATTGATACAATCAGGAATCGCTGGACTAATCGAAGGCAAAAGTCTGACACGTGGAGAAGCACGGGATATAATGGGTGCAATCATGCTGGGAGATGCTTCTCAGGCGCAAATCGGATCACTGCTGACCGCTTTACGGATTAAGGGAGAGACCGTGGAGGAAATTACGGGGTTTGCGGAAGCCATGAGAGGTTTCGGCACACCTGTCCTTACTGAAAAAGCGCGTCTGCTAGATACATGTGGTACGGGCGGTTCCGGCATCCATAAGTTTAATATTTCTACCGCCTCAGCGATTATTTCATCAGCGGCTTCTGTACGAGTTGCCAAACATGGCAACCGCTCAGCTTCCGGTAGAGCAGGAAGTGCAGATGTACTTGAAGCTTTGGGCGTCAACATTCATCTAAATGCGGATCAGGCTCGGGAATGCTTGGATCGAATCGGCATTTGTTTTTTATTCGCGCAAATCTATCATCCTTCGATGCGGCATGCGGCGGCACCGCGTAAAGAGCTTGGAGTGCGGACGATTTTTAATATGCTTGGTCCGCTTACGAATCCCGCGGGTGCTGACCGTCAGCTGCTGGGGATTTATGATCGGAATAAGACAGAGACGGTGGCTAATGTACTGAAGGAGCTGGGGTCCAAGCGTGCGATGGTTGTTAGCAGCTTGGATGGTCTGGATGAAATCAGCATCTCGGCCCCTACATTAGTGTCTGAGCTAAAAGAGGGCACCGTAACCACGTATGAGGTAACGCCAGAGGCATTAGGTCTTAACAGACATCCACTGGAAGCTGTGCTGGGTGGAGATGCAGCTGAAAATGCGGCGATTATTACCTCGGTCCTTCAAGGGCAGATTAATCCTTATCGCGATATCGTTCTTGCTAACGCCGGAGCCTGTATATATGTTGCTGGTCTGGCAGATACCATGGCCGGAGGCGTAGAGAGAGCAAAAGATGTAGTGGATTCAGGCAAGGCATTATCCAAGCTTAATCAGCTTGTAGCTATGACGGAGGAACTTAATTATGTATCTTGATAAAATTGTCGCGACTAAGATTAAAGAGGTTGAATTGCTCAGTAAAAACTTTTCGTTGGCACAAGCAGAGCGTGATATTGCGCTTCTTCCGGCAACAAGAGGCTTTCGTAAGGCTCTGACCCAAGGGAAGAACAGAGATATGGGCTTGATCGCTGAGGTGAAGAAGGCTTCTCCTTCCAAAGGGTTGATCCGTGAAGATTTTGATCCTGTTTCCATTGCAAAAGGATATGAAGCTGGAGGCGCTGATTGTTTATCTGTTCTGACGGACACAGAATATTTCCAGGGCAGCGCAGCTTATCTGCAGCAAGTGAAGGAAGCTGTAAATCTGCCGCTGCTTCGCAAAGATTTTATTATCGATGAGAAGCAAATCTACGAAGCACGTCTTCTCGGAGCGGATGCCGTGTTGTTGATCGTCGCTATTTTGACACCGGCACAACTGTCTCATTTTATAGATATAGCTTCAGGGCTTGGATTGGATATCTTGATTGAGGTGCATGACCGAAATGAACTGGCGGTTGTACTGAGCACAGAAAAGATAACCCAACCTAACGTCCTGCTAGGAATTAATAACCGTAATCTACGTACCTTCGAGACCTCTTTGGAGACAACAGCCGAGCTGGCAGCTCTTGTGCCGCAAGGTGTTCCAGTGATCAGCGAAAGTGGAATTTCCGGGTCAAAAGACATCGGCTACCTAAGAACTACTGGTGCTCACGGAGTGCTCGTTGGGGAGTATCTAATGCGTCAAGCTAACGTAGAGGATGCGGTTAACGGTTTGCTCGGTGAGCTTCCTAACGGAAAGGACCGTGTCCGGCATGGCTGAGACATTAGTAAAAATCTGTGGACTTCAGGACGTTGAAGTGCTAAAATCTATGTTACACTTACCACTAGATTATATCGGATTTGTTTTTGCACCTAGCCGCCGGAAGGTATCCATAGAGCGTGCTGCCGAACTGATTGCAGAACTTCCAAATTGGAAGACTGGTGAAATTCCTAAGGCTGCAGGAGTTTTTGTTAATCCGGAGCTGGATGAGTTGAAGGAATTGTTGTCTGTGGTGCATTTAGATGTAATTCAGCTCCATGGACAGGAGAGCCCGGCTTTTTGCCAGCAGGTTCGCCAAGCTTATCCACAGGTTCAGGTATGGAAGGCACTGTCCGTTGCTGATCAAGAGCGGGATAAAGCTGAAAATGAATATACCTTGGAAGATTACGCAGCTGCAGTAGATACGGTTTTATTAGATACTTATGATCCATTGCAGAGCGGCGGCTCTGGCCGAACCTTCGCATGGAACAAATTACCTGAGTACCAAGAAATTGCAGTACGACATGGCTTGCCCTTGTTTGTGGCTGGAGGGCTTCATTCAGATAATGTTGGTGAATTGCTTGATACCTATGTCCCGTATGGGGTAGACGTATCGAGTGGAGTAGAGACTGACGGCATTAAGGATATTCAAAAAATGACAGCTTTTGTGGAAAGGGTGAAGCAATCATGATACAAGTACCGGACCAGCATGGACGTTTCGGTTCATTCGGAGGCCGCTTCGTGCCCGAGACTTTGATGAATGCATTGATTGAGTTGGAGGAGGCCTACCGTAAGTTTTCGGCAGATCCAGCTTTTCAGGAAGAAATAGATTATCTATTAAAGCAGTATTCCGGACGGGAGACCCCGCTGTATTATGCGGAACGTCTGAGCAAACATCTGGGAGAAGCTAAAATATATTTGAAGCGTGAAGATTTGAATCATACAGGTGCCCATAAGATTAACAACGCGATTGGTCAAGGGATTTTGGCCAAAATGATGGGAAAAACGAAGGTAATCGCTGAGACTGGCGCGGGTCAACATGGTGTAGCCACAGCTACAGTTGCAGCTCTGCTAGGTATGGAATGTAAGGTGTTTATGGGGGAAGAGGATACGCGCCGCCAGGCCCTTAATGTATTCCGGATGAAGCTGCTTGGTGCAGAAGTGATTCCCGTTACTTCCGGATCGCGCACTTTAAAAGATGCCGGCAACGAAGCGCTTCGCTACTGGGTTAGTAATGTAGACGATACCTTCTATATATTGGGTTCAGCTGTAGGACCGCATCCTTATCCGATGATGGTCCGTAACTTTCAGCGGGTTATTGGGGATGAAACACGGCGCCAGATTCTGGAGGCTGAAGGAAGGCTGCCGGATCTGCTCGTAGCTGCTGTAGGCGGTGGCAGTAATGCCATCGGTATGTTCTATCCATTCGTTGAGGATGAAAGTGTCGGTATGATTGGTGTAGAGGCGGCTGGTAAAGGCATTGATACCCCTTTTCATGCGGCAACAATGAGTAAAGGAACTCATGGCGTATTCCAGGGTTCGATGAGTTATCTCCTGCAGGATGAGCATGGACAAGTAACAGAAGCACATTCCATCTCCGCAGGCCTGGATTATCCTGGTGTGGGTCCTGAACACTCCTATCTAAAAGATATCGAACGCGCAAAATATGTACCGATTACAGATGCAGAGGCGCTAGATGCACTGAAGCTGCTTTGCGTAACGGAAGGTATTATTCCAGCGTTAGAATCAGCACATGCGATAGCTCATGTAGTGAAATTGGGTCCAACCCTTACCAAGGATGATATTGTTGTCATCTGCCTGTCAGGCCGGGGAGACAAAGATGTAGAATCCATTATGGCGTATACAGAAGGGAAGGGAACTGAATGACAACCCAAACTACAAACCGGATGGATTTGGTATTCCGGAAGCTTAAAGCTGAGAACCGGACCGCATTGATTCCTTTTCTGACTGTTGGAGATCCAGATTTGGAGACTACTCTTGCCATCATTACTGAACTGGAGACAGCAGGTGCAGATATTCTGGAGCTGGGAGTACCTTACTCTGATCCGCTTGCAGACGGCCCTGTAATTCAGAGAGCATCTGCCCGGGCACTGCGGGGTGAAGTTCACCTGCGCACTTGCATGGAGACCGCGCTAAAGGCTCGTCAAGCCGGCAGCAGTTTGCCATTTATCTTGTTTTCTTATTACAATCCTATCCTGCAAATGGGTCTTGATACGTTTTTTGCTGATCTGAACAAGCATGAAATTAGTGGACTTATTATCCCGGATCTTCCCGTTGAGGAATCAGCGGAGATGCGGCGCCGTAGTGATGAAGTTGGAGTCAACCTCATTCCTTTAGTTGCACCAACCTCAAGCGAACGTATTGCAAAGATTGTATCCGGTGCGAGCGGGTTTATCTATTGTGTATCTTCATTAGGGGTGACTGGAGAAAGATCCTCTTTCCATGCGGATGTAGAAGCCTTTATTGCTTCCGTTCGTCAAGCTACGGATCTGCCAGTGGCTGTAGGATTTGGGATCTCTACTGGCGAACAGGTTGCCCGTTTTGCTCAGATTTGCGATGGTGTTGTAGTAGGGAGTGCCATTGTCCGCAAAATAGAAGAAGTAATTCCGCTGCTCGATCATCCTGCTACGCGGAATGAGGGGCTGTTGCAAATTCGAGAATTTGTGGCACAATTAAAAAGACCATAACAGTGTCATTCTGACCTGTGTATAGTGGAGTAATCAACTATGGAGAGCGAGGACTATTCAATGAATCCAAAACCGAATATAGTTAATCTCCCTGTCTACAAACCAGGGAAACCTATAGACGAAGTCAAGAAGGAGCTTGGCTTAAGTGAGGTTATTAAGCTTGCATCCAATGAGAACCCGTATGGAGCTTCACCGAGTGCAAAAGAGGCAATTCTAGCAGAACTTGAGAATCTTTATCTTTATCCGGACGGCTCAGCCGTTGAATTGACTTCAGCACTTTCCAGCCGTCTTGGCGTAAATAACGACAATATTATTTTTGGCTGTGGCTCAGATGAGATTATTGCACTTATTGCTCGTGCCTTTTTCTTGCCAGGTGATGAGACCATCATGGCGGACCAGACCTTCTCCGTGTATAAGAGTAACGCAGACATCGAAAGTGCGGTATCTATTGAGGTGCCACTTGTAAAAGGGACACATGATCTGGATGGAATGCTGGCCCGTATAACAGACCGTACTAAGGTTATCTGGATCTGTAATCCAAATAACCCAACAGGTACGATTGTACCAGAGGAAGCTTTGGTTTCTTTCCTGGATGCTGTGCCTTCCAATGTAATGGTTGTCCTTGATGAGGCATACTGTGAGTATGTAACAGATCTTTCATACTCCAATGGCATCCAGTTACTGACTCGTTACAAGAATTTGGTTGTGCTTCGTACATTCTCCAAAATTTATGGCTTAGCTGCATTGCGTATTGGATACGGTGTTGCGAGTCCTGAGATCATTTCGTTGATCAACAAGGTACGCGAGCCATTTAATACCTCTCGTCTTGCTCAAGCTGCAGCTCTTGCTGCTTTGATTGACCAAGATTATGTGCAGGAATGCCGTCGTCTTAATAGCGCGGGTATTGTTCAATTGCAAGGTGAATTCAAACGCCTGGGCCTAGAATCCTTCCCGGCACACGGTAACTTCATTATGGTAGATGTTCGTAAGCCTGCTGCAGAGGTCTTTGATGCTTTGATGCGTAAAGGAATCATCGTAAGAGCAGGTCATCAGGTTTATCCGACTTATATTCGGGTTACTGTGGGCTCGGCTGAGCAGAATACAGCTTTTATCACCGCGCTGGAACAAACTCTTATAGAGAGTGGAGTACGCGCCTAGTAATAACAGCAAGTCAAGACTAAAGAAGGCAGGTAGTTCAAAGAACATGACGACAAAAATAGCAATATTCGGTGTCGGTCTGATCGGAGGCTCACTGGCCCTTTGCTTTAAAGGCAAGGAGGGCCTGACCGTCGTTGGCCATGCCCACCGTCCTGAATCCGCGAGTAAGTATATTAGCAGAGGTGTGGTCGATAGTGCCACATTGTCTGTGGAGGAAGCGGCAATCGATGCCGATTTCATTTTTTTATGTGTGCCGGTGGGTATGCTAGAGGATTATTTGCAGCAGTTAAGCAAATTGCCGCTCAAGCCCGGCTGCATCATTACAGATGTTGGAAGTACGAAGGCTAGTATTGCCGCATGCGCGGTCTCTTTGGATATTCCTGGAGTACATTTTATCGGCGGTCACCCTATGGCAGGATCAGAGCGTTCAGGTGTTGAGGCAGCTTCATCGCTGTTGTTTGAGAATGCCTATTACGTATTAACGCCTCCACCGGGAGTGCCAGACGAGGCTTATCATGCGTTGGAGTCCTTACTCCACCTTACTAGAGCGCAGATTGTACGCCTTAATCCAGAACGTCATGATGAGATTGTAGGCGCCATTAGTCATTTACCACATATAATTGCCGTTGCACTGGTAAATCAGATTAAAGCTTATGATGATACTGACTCCTTGTATAGTACGTTAGCTGCAGGGGGCTTTCGGGATATTACACGGATTGCGTCCAGTGATCCAATTATTTGGCGTGATATCTTGTTAAACAATCGTTCAGTGATGCTTCGATTGTTGAAGGATTGGAACGAGGAAGTTTCTTCTTTTGTTCGTTTGCTGGAAAGTGAAGATGGTGTTGGGATTGAAGAGGCATTTCATGAAGCTAATGGCTTCCGTAGTCAATTGCCTGAACGGCGTAAAGGTATGATAGCACCTTTATTTGACCTACATATTGATGTACCCGATCATCCGGGGATTATCGGTCGTATTGCTACAGAGCTGGGGGATCAAGGAATTAACCTTAGCAACGTACAAATTATCGAAAGCCGTGAAGATGTGCCGGGGATTATGCGTCTCTCTTTCCGTCAGGAGAACGATATGGAGCGGGCGAAGATCCTGTTGCAGCATCATGATTATACGGTATACGTGTAGTATTAAGGTTCGCTCAGGTTCATTTTCAAATCGTAATAAACAGCAAAACAGCGATCCTCATGTTGATAGAGAATCGCTGTTTTTTTGTTGGCTGCTTACTTCAACATGCCGCCGTCAGTATCGTCATCGGTATCGCCATCGGTATCACTATAATGGATCTCTGTCAAGAAAGTGGACAGTCACGCAACAGACATTCTAGTCAATTGCTCAGCAAAACGAACTGGAGAAAGATACCCCAGCGCGCCATGCATTCGCTTGCGGTTATAATAAAACTCAATATATTGAAAAAGTGTCTGGTAGGCTTGCTCCTTAGTTTTGAATCGTGGATTACAATAAATGAGCTCCTTTTTCAAAATGCTGTGCCACGACTCGATACAGGCGTTATCATAACAGTTACCTCTGCGGCTCATGCTGGACTCCATGCCATACGCTTTCAACTGCTTCGTATATTCATGAGAAGTATATTGAGAACCTCTATCGGAGTGATGTAATAGACCCTTTTCCGGTTGTTTAGCTTCGTAAGCATCTTGTAAGGCGCCCGAAATTAAGCTAGTTTCCATATGGTCCTCCAAGCGCCACCCCACGATTTCACGCGTGCAAAGGTCCATCACACTAGCCAGGTACAAGCGCCCTCCCCGGCAAGGAATGTACGTAATGTCGGTAACCCATACTGAATTGGGTTTGAGTATTTTAAATTGCTGGTTCAGCGTATTCGGGGCAATCGGATGGTCATGATTGGAGTCGGTGGTCTGTACGCGATACGTTTTGGAGACAATGGAGCGAAGCTTCATATGTCGCATGTACACACTCACCGTGCGTTCGGTAACGGTATAACCTTCTTGATGCAACAGGCGGGTGATCTTCGGACTCCCATACCGCTTTTGATGGTCTGCAAAATGATACTGAATTCGCTTCATTATCGCAGCCTTACGAAGCATATGCGTACTGGTTTTTTCTGTCCGCCACTTGTAGTACCCGCTCCGTGACACATGTAGGGTCATGCACATCTTCTCCAAGAGAAACTCGGAGCGATGTTTTTCAATAAACTGGAATCTCAGTTCCTTGGTTTGCTGAAGATGTGCACTGCTTTTTTTACGATCGCTAATTCCTCTTCCACATCAGCAATCTTGTTATCTTTTTCTTGAAGTTGTCGGCTCATTTCTTTCAACTGTGCCTCGAGTTCCCGTACTCGATCCACGCTAGCTGCCGGTTCATTCTTTAGTTCTCGATACTGACTCATCCATTGATGCAGGGTACTTTTTGGGATGTTGAGCTCTTCCGCCAAGTCGCCCACTGTCTTTGTTTGCTCTTGAATGAACTGCACTGTCTGTTTTTTAAATTCTTCGTTGTACCGTTGTCGATGTTCTCCCATGTGAACACACCTCCGTGGACTCATTATCGCCAGTCTGTTAACTACTGTCCACTTTTTATTCTAGCTTCATAAGTACCACCATAAGTACCAGTATAAGTACCACCTAGTACTTACGGACCCTAATGACGTTATTTGCTCGTTTTTTGCCTTTGAAGCAGTCTTTCGGACTCCACAGACGCTATTTCACATAAAGAGGCTTATATTGGGTGTTTTTCGTGCCAATAGCTACTATGCGGTCCGTTAGCATCCCAAATGCGGATTAATGCTGCATTTAAGGTCAACTGTGTCCGATAGCGTCTTAGTACAAGCTAAATGTTTTTTGATCAACGAAGCAAAGAAAGGAGTGCCGCAAAATGCTTCCGGATTAATACCCGAAGACTCTAATTTAGGTTTGGTTTGTTGCAACTGTTCCCCAACTCGCTTTCTTCATTTCGATCAGTATTTCTTCCAAGAAATTCTCTGGTACTTGAGTTTGTTTCTTCGTAACTAGCTTGGCTACCTACAAAACGATTTCTTGCTGCTCCTAGACCGACAATAAAGAGTAAGACCGAAGCTCCAAGCAGTATGAAAAGTGGCACGTTCCAACTATTTGTCGTGTCATGCAAATATCCTATAAGGGCAGGACCAATTGCGGCAAGCAGATATCCGATCGATTGCGCCATACCAGACAGTTCCGCTGCTTGATGCGCATTTTTAGTACGTAAACCGAAAAACATCATGGACAAGCTAAAGGCACAGCCTCCACCAATTCCGAGTATGATGATCCACAACAGAATGATGTTGGAGCTTCCGTAAAGCAGTCCGAGCGTTCCCGTCAAAAGCAAAATGGTTGTAATGAACACTAACGAACGTTGATTTGACATTCGCCCTGCAATAACGGGGACAATAAAGGTAAATGGAAGCAGTGCTAACTGCATTATTGAGAGGTACCATCCTGATTGGCTTGAGTCAATGCCTTGCTGTTTTAAAATTTCAGGCAACCATGCGATCAGCACATAGAAAATCATAGACTGCATCCCCATAAACAAGGTTACTTGCCAGGCAAGAGGGGAACGCCAAACATTCACATCATTGCCGGTCATCTGTTGACTCGTCGAGGCTGTTTGCTTCGTACGCTTCCTTAATTGAGGCAACCAGCAGAGGATCGATACAAAGCTTAGGATCCCCCAAATTCCCAATGCACCCTGCCATTTTAAACCTGCGTTTGCAGCTAGCGGTACACTGATTCCCGAGGCGATCGCTCCAGATAAACTCATTGAAATTGCAAATACACCAGTCATGGCACCGATTTTATTAGGGAAATCACGTTTGATTAAACTTGGCATTAATACATTACAAACGGCAATTGCAAATCCAAGAATTGCAGTTCCAATATACAGATTTGCAGCCCCAGATAAAGAACGTATTACAATTCCAACAGTCAAAAAGATCAGGGCAAACAAAATTAAAAGTTCAACTCCATACCTACGTCCTAGTTTTGGTACTAGAGGCGATAATAAAGCAAAGGTAAGTAAAGGTACCGTTGTGATCAAGCCTGCTAAAGTATTGGAAATATGAACGTCATCCCTTATGAGACCCACTAAAGGACCGACCGAGGTTAAGGGAGCACGTAAATTTGCGGCAATAATAATAATGCCGAGTAGTAGCAGCCCTAAAGATGATGGTACGAATTTTTTATTCGGCATTCTTCATTTTCCCTCCCAGAATTAATGCGTACTAATATCCGCGCGGACAATGAAAGTATAGTATAATATATTAAATTTAACAATAAGTATTTTAAAGTTTACTTTATTGAGATGGTTCTATAAATTGAAATGCTTATATTAGATAAAAAAATACAACTCAGAGTTTCCATTTAGAATGGAATACTGAGTTGCATGTAATAGGTGAAATTTTCGACTTTTAGAAACCATATTTTAAGGAGATATGGAGCACTGTTTCGCTATTCGTATGATTGGTATAAGAGTGAGGGCGATCTGCACGAAAACTGATCGTATCATATTGATTCAATGTGTACATCTCTCCATCGACTCGTATTTCAATGGAACCAGTCATTACTGTCGCAATTTCAGTTGTATTCACATGATGACCTTCAGGGTGATACGAACTATTTGGCTGTAAGTAAGCCCGACACATTTCAATATCGTTGCTTACATTTTTAAAGACGGGTTCTATGATCCAATTCTTTTGATCATTAGAAAACCGAAGACCTTCGCCTGCTCGATACAAACTAACAGGGTCTTCAGATTTGAACAAAGCTAATAGGGGCAAAGATATGCCTTTTGAAATTTTCCATATTATCGCCAAAGTTGGGTTTGTCTCGCCACGTTCGATATTCCCCAGAGTAAGTTTACTTACGCCCGTTAATTCCGCTAAGTCGTCTAAGCTCATGTTTTTTTCTTTTCTGTACTTTTTCAAGGCACCGCCGATTTGTAGTACCAGTTGTTTTGATTCATCGATTTCATCCATTTCAAATTCACCTCAACAAATAACTTTATAGCTAGTATATTGTTTATCCTGACTCTTTTCCATACGATTAGGATTAGAGGGTGGATTACACACGCAGCTATGCAAATGACGTCTATGTAACGAACCTGCCCGTAGGCTTATCACCTTCCCCGGTTTAATCCTTTATTTTTGCAAAAGGAAGGATACCAATGGGGTGAGCGCAGAGGAGGCTATATTTGTAGTGATCATCCAATGAATGACGTACAAGAGAGCCGTAACGCAGGGCTGCAAGACATTTGGAAATGTAATGAGCATATCCCTCTTCAAGTGGACGTAGACGGGGTAATAGATAATTGTGGGGATTTGTGGAAGCTAATTCGCTCGCTATAGTAAAATAATCTAATATAGATCATCTAAAAAAAGGTAGAGCGCTTTCAGGACAAAAAAAGACCGCTTACAAAGTAAGCGGCTACAGTTCACAATAAATTGGAACCGTTAAGTATTGGATAGGAGTGGAGAGAAACCATACTGTACTTTTATTATATGTATACGTTTACATTTTGTCAACAGTTTTTAAAAATTGATAAATGTGTTATTTTTAAAGCCGGATTCTAAGTCAGAAATCCAATGTCGGGTCTTGCTGGCGAGTCGACCTATCTAAAGTCTATTAATGTCATCCTATGAGAATATGTGGTACAATAGAGCAGGTATGTTTCTAGATTCGTTTCTATATTTATGTAAAATTAGAAGTATGCCTTATTTCTTTTTGTCTTCTTCATATACATCATGCCTTAATTATCGGGTAGTTGAATATACATAGGTGTATTTCATAAAAAAACTAAAAATTTGCAGTAACACCGCAACTTTTAAAGCCCAAACCGGTATAATAAGTACGGACCGGATGGGAAAAGACGTGCAAGGGCGAGGAGGGCCAATCTCACCATGACGGATTCCCAGTTGATCCAGCAAATCAAACAAGGAAACACGGAATTATATTCAGAATTAATGCGTCGTTATCAACGTAAAATACTAGCATTTGTATATCATATGCTTAGAAATTCACATATGGAGCTTATCGCAGAGGACCTTTGTTCGGAGACCTTCTACAAGGCATTTCGTAGCTTGCATTCCTTTCGAGAGGTAGATGCTTCATTCTCAACATGGCTGTACACTATCGCCCGCAACACTGTTCTAAGTGAGCTTCGCAAGAACCGTGCCGGTAATGTATCTCTGGAAGAGAGTGGATATACACCAGTAGCACCGTTTGAAGTTGCACCCGAGCAGGCTGCATTGCGCAATGAACGGATGAATTTGGTCCGTGAGGCGATAAATAATCTTCCCGAAAAACAACGCTCTGCACTTATCCTACGTGAATATGATCAAATGGACTATCAAGAAATCGCAGAAATTTTAGATCAGAGTGTAAGCTCAGTGAAATCATTATTGTTTCGTGCCAGGAGTAGTGTGAAGCTTCAACTCGAATCCTATTTCAATGAGCCTGAAGTTGAAGAGCAGGTTGAGAGGGTGTAAGGCGAATGAATTGCAGGGAAGCGCAAGAATGTATTCCGCTCTTGTGGGACGCTCCCCCCACACATCCTAGGCGGATTTTACTTGAAAGACATATTGAAACTTGTCCTTACTGCGCTGCAGAATGGGCTCTATGGCAAGAGAGCAGCCTGCTTATGCAAGATTTGAGGGAAGAGATCAGTGAAGAGCGTGCTGAAGCCATAAATGTTAAGGTCATGGAGCGGATTTATTTAGAGAGTCCATGGTTGATGCCCGGTGACGGGAAATCTGCTGGGACCTCTGCTATTGTTCGCCATCGGCTTAGCTTATGGATCGCATGCTTTCTGGCAATATTTCTGTCCAGCGTTCTTTATTTTACGATGTTCAGAACTCCAGGTGATGCAGTTGTTGCTCAGAGTGGAATTGTGGAGACAGGTGTCGCTGGATCCTCGATGGAATGGCAATCAACGTATCCAATTTTGGGCTCTGAAGGTGGGATCATTGAACCCCTTGTAGTAAGTATGGGACCCACTCATCCTCAATACTGGATGATGTTATCAATGTTAGGTGTAGGCTTTGCAGTATTTTCATTAACTAGGCTGAATCGTTATCGCCGATCATAGAGGGTTATTAGACGTATGTCTTTGCTTCCGTTGTTTATAATATTCAGAACATTGAATGAGTCCCTTTACTTAATGTAATGAGGGGCTTTTTGCATTGTAAAACTCATAAAAAGAAGACTTTTTATTTCATCCATGTTACATTAAGAGACAAATACTTTGCTGAAAAGGGGGAGGCAACATGCTAATCGGCTTGATACGCCATGGATTGACGGACTGGAACGCGATAGGGAAAATACAGGGACAAAGTGATATTCCACTTAATGATGAAGGACGGATGCAAGCTGCAATGCTTGCTGACCGCTTATTACAGGAACCGTACAGCTGGGACTGCTGCGTTACTAGTAATCTTTCCCGCGCTGCTGAGACCGGTAAGATTATTGCTGACAAGTTAGGGATTCCGCTATTAGAACCTGATCAGCGTATCCGGGAACGTGCTTATGGGCAGGTAGAAGGGCTTACTGCCGCAGAACGTGAAGAGAAGTGGGGTAAGGAATGGAGCCAGCTCTCCCTCGGTCAAGAAACCGACGAACAGCTTCAGGCGCGGGCTCTTGCTTTTATGGAAGATATTTCTGCATTGCATCCCAATCGGAATATACTCGTCATATCCCATGGAGGATTTCTTGCTCAGCTGTATACTGCTCTTTACAAGGATAAGTATTCTGAACGAATTGGCAATCTATCCTTGACGATTCTGGAGAAGAAAGAGCGGGAATGGAACCCTATTTTATATAATTGTACTCGCCATATCCTGCAAAATCAGCATTAACCCGGGCTTCGGGTTATTTTTTTTGCAATAAAGGGAATAAAATAGGCAGTATTCCCCATAATGGTAGTAAAACGGTGAGGCGATAAAACATGAATCTGGCGGATATGCTTACTTATGCAGATATTGGACAGCTGACCGCCATAGCGGGCCGCTACCGGTGTGAATGCAAACAGAATTCCAAACACGACTTGATCCAAAGTATTTTGATTATGCTTGGAAGCAGAAGTTTTATGGAGTCTCATATCCGGGAATGCGCTCCGGAGGATTTAAGGTTTTTGAATACATTGCTTTTTGATGAACGCACCTACTTTAGTCTTGAGGATTTGTTGGCTGTGGCAAGGCAAGCGTCTTTTGATGCACCTGAAGGAAAAACTGGAGGTTTCCGGGAGATGGTCTCTCGCTTCAAGAGTGGAGGCTGGCTCTTTAGTGGTTCCTCACAGCAGACCAGATATTTGTACCAGGTACCCAAAGATTTAAAAGAGCGTTTCCGGGAGACGATGAGTGCGCATATCAAAGAGAGCATCGCAACTAGCCCTGAACCTGTGATGTATCGCAGTGAAGGAGAATTAATGATCAGTGATCTGGTAATGCTGCTGAGATATATTAAGGACAATGAGCCAGAACTGAATCAGGAAGGGGCAATGTATAGGCGTTATCAGCAAGGTGTGATGAACGCGCTTCATATTCCGGAGGAGCTTCTTAGCAAAGGCGGTTGGAGGTTTGGTTATGGGAGAGCTTGTGAGCATTATCCTCCAAGATTTGCGCTTTTGTATGACTATATTCGTCACCGCCGCTGGATCTCTGAGGAAGGCTTCCGGCTAAGGCTTACTGCGACCGGTGAGGCTGTGTTAAACGATGGAAAATGTGATTCGTTGATGCAGATATTCTCTTTTTGGTTAAGACTATATAAAGGGGCTGTGCCAAATCTACCTTCACTTGTGTATTGGATAAGCATCAGCGCCGGTAATTGGGTGACAGTACCTTCTTTAGTGGATGGTGTGGGGTGGCTAATTAAACCGTTTTATTATGACAGTGCTGCTTCTATTCTAGAGCAACGTATAATACGGATGATGGTGCACCTAGGGATGCTTAAATTGGGCGAGACTTCTGGTGGACTCGCTGTGATGATGACGCCATGGGGGATAGAGACAGCCGTGCCTAAGTATCTTCGGTAGAGGTGCGTGTGCGAAATGCTTATGGGGATTACATACGCAGATGTAGGAATCCGTTATTGTTGCTGATGGGTACAATAGAGGAAGTATTGAGCGGAATGGGCAAATATGTAGAACGAAGACAGGATTGATGAATATGCTTTAGTAGGTGCCGATTCTCTTGAAACCGAAAACATAATCATCTTGATGGATATCAAAATATCAAATAACAAGAAAAAAGGATCTCTTAAACAGCGGAGGTGTATCGAATGGACAAAATGAAGGCTACGTATGAAGTGATGCTAGGACTTGCGGCAGAAATGGTGTGGGATGAAGCGCTGCGAAAGCGTCGCTCCGACATCTTGCACCGTGAGATTGACACGGCGCTGGCTACCGGAGATGAGATGGCTTTCCGAAATCTTACTGAGGAACTTAAAAGTTTGGCATAAAGAAATGCGCTTAGCGCATTTCTTTTTTTGCTTATAATCTACTCAATTTGCTTAATCGAACGAAAATATAAAATCTAAATCTGGACGTTCCTCCTCCTCCTTCAATATAATGGGTTCTATAACTTCAGGAAGCTTTGCGAAAGTACGGAAAAATTAACAATTATACATAGGGAGATGAATGGGAATGAAATTCAGCGATTTTGAAGTGGACACTTGGGAAGAAAATCAAAAATTCTATGATACATGTCTCATACCTTTTACAGGATTAAGTGGACTTGAGAGTCCTCCTGAGACCGTTCAGGCACTCGAAAGATTACGTAATTTCATGGATATGGTGGAAATACCGTTCAAAGGGCGGATCGTGACTTACCCAGCCATTCAGTACGCTGGAGAGGGCTATGTGAATTTAATTAATGAGATTTGCCAAAAAGTCAAATCCAGTGGTTTCCAGCATGTAGTGGTGTTGACAGCGGATGTACCTCTCCAAGAAGGCCAAATCTATGAAAGCGATTTAGTTCTCTCTCTGCCTATCATTGAGGCTTCTCATGAAGGGAAGAATGACAGTGAAATTAGGATGAAAATTCAAGACATGTGGCGGAGATGAACTCCTTATAAATGTGACAGAAAATCAACAATTATAGGTTGAAATCGCTTTTTAGCCTGTCACAAATTAGACAATATTCTTGACGGGTTTTGGAGCCTAAGCTATTATTAGGTTGAATCCAAATGGTATGTGATGTATTTCATTGAAAAGATTTGAAAACGGATTATTTATATTGAGACATCTCTGATCGGACACCACAGATACTTTCTTATATCTTGAGAAGGGGGTTATATAACAGTATGAGCAGCCATAATGAACAACAGGAGACATGGCCTGAACAACCACCCAGCCGTAAAGAGATGTCGCGCAGGCAATTTTTGACCTACACGCTTGGTGGCGCCACTGCTTTTATGGGGGCGGGTACAATTCTCCCCATGGTCCGTTTTGTCGTGGATCCGATATTACATAAGAAGGGTGCTGGAGATTTTATCAAGGTTGCTGAGATAAGCAAAATCACCGAAGAGCCCCAGGAATTTACTTTTGAATTGAAACAGAAGGACGGATGGTACGACAGTACAGCGACACTCACTGCGTGGATCCGGAAAGACGCGAAGGGTGATATTTATGCGCTTTCACCGATCTGTAAACATTTGGGATGTACGGTCGGGTGGAACAACGATAAAGCTCATCCGGACGAATATCACTGCCCATGCCATGGTGCACGTTATACAAAGCTTGGCAAAAATCTCGAAGTTGCTCCTAAGCCGCTTGACCAGTATAAAACGAAATTCGATAACGGGTGGGTGCTTTTGGGAGACATTGTGCCAAATACAGTAGCTCGTGAGGAGGCGTAGTTCTGATGTTTAAAAATGTCTATAACTGGATTGACGAACGTCTGGATGTTACGCCGATTTGGAGAGACGTGGCCGATCACGAGGTTCCTGAGCATGTTAATCCGGCCCATCATTTCTCTGCGTTCGTGTATTGCTTTGGCGGACTGACCTTTTTTATCACTGTCATTCAGATTTTATCAGGTATGTTCTTAACGATGTATTATGTTCCGGACATTATTAATGCTTATGCTAGTGTTGAGTATTTGCAGACAAGTGTTGCATTTGGACAGATTGTCCGCGGGATGCATCACTGGGGCGCAAGTCTAGTAATTGTTATGATGTTCCTTCATACAATGCGCGTCTTCTTTACAGGCTCTTACAAAGCGCCGCGCGAGATGAACTGGGTAGTTGGAATGCTGATTTTCTTCGTAATGTTGGGACTTGGTTTAACAGGTTACTTGTTGCCTTGGGATAATAAAGCTTATTTTGCAACAAAGGTAACTCTTGAAATAGCCAATTCTGTTCCAGTGATGGGGCCGGTGCTGAAGGAACTGATGCAAGGTGGAACGATTGTTGGTGCCGAAACCTTAACTCGTTTTTTCGCACTACATGTATTCTTCCTCCCAGCGGTGCTTCTTAGTCTGCTCGTAGGACACTTTATTATGATCCGCAGACAAGGGATTTCCGGACCGTTGTAAGTTAATCTGAGAGAGGAGGAATACGGATGGCGCATGGAAACAATTCTAAGGAAAAGGTTGTATATGTCGGTGATTCCAGAGTTCGCAGAGGGAACGGATTTATCACACCTCCGGACTACACGGCTTACCCCGGCAAATCGGAAGCCTTTATCCCTAACTTTCTACTGAAGGAATGGATGGTCGGAGTCGTTGTACTTGTAGGAATATTAGTCCTTACTATTTCAGAGCCAGCTCCGCTAGGTTTTCCAGCAAATGCTAGTGCTACGGTTATCCCGATTCCTGACTGGTATTTCTTGTTCCTCTATCAGTATTTGAAGCTCCCATATGCTTCAGGCGATTATATCGTTCTGGGTACACTAGGAGTTACTGGTGTGGCTTTTGGTTCACTTCTGTTGGCTCCTTTTCTGGATACGGGTAGAGAGCGTCGCTTTTACCGTAGACCGATTGCTTCATCTTTAATGTTCTTGTCACTTGCAGCGATTGTTTATTTGACCAATACAGCCTGGACTGAATACAAACATGAAATGGCTGAAACGGGTCAGATTCCTGAAGATGTTCAACGGGAAGAAAAGGCGGCGGAGAACAGGGCTAAGGGTCTTCCAACCTCCAGTGCCGTTAAGTCAAAAGAAGTAGCGATTGTGGACAAGGATGATCCTGCTATGGGACTCTTCAAGCAAGCCACTTGTATCTCCTGTCACGCAGCAGATTTGAAAGGGGCGGGCGGTCCTTCACTTCGTGGAGTTGGAGACACCCATGACAAAGAAGCAATCCTTACTATTATAAAAGAGGGTCAAGGGCAGATGCCAAAAATGTACGATACCGCTTTGGGAGCAGGTCTATCAGAAGCGGATATTGATACCTTGGCCGGCTGGCTTGCCAAACAAAAAAGCGAACAGTAAAATAATGATAACGCAACCTGATCGTGCATGCGGTCAGGTTTTTGTATGTCTAAATGCGAAGTGCCATTACTTGGGGAGGTTAATAATCTGTATGCCAGTTCATTGGTTTAACAAACTGTTTAAGAACCGGGGAATTATCTGGTTGTTATTTATCGTAAATTTCCTGGGTACAATTTATGGTTACATATGGTATGGCAATCAACTGGAGTTCACTGCGGCTAATTATCCACACTGGCTGCTTCCATTTGTTCCGGATAGTCCAACCGCAAGTTTGTTTTTTACCTTGGCTCTGTTGCTGATGCTTTTCCCTCCAAAAAGCTACACAGGAAACAATGTAAGGGAACTTATTGAGGCTTTGGCGGTCGTTACGTCAGTGAAGTACGGGATATGGGCAGTGAGTATTATTTTTGCCGGGGGTTATCACGGTGATGTTTTGGTTTGGAAAGATTGGATGCTGGTAATCTCCCATACGGGGATGGCAGTTGAAGCATTGATTTATGCGAGGTTTTTTTCTTTCCGCAAAATGATTCCATTAGCCCTGCTTTGGACACTCGCCAACGATATGCTGGATTATTCTTACGGAATCTATCCGTGGTTACCTTCTGTTTTGAACGATTATGTTATACAGGTACAGTACTTTACAATGGCGCTTACGCTGCTTAGTGTTGCAGCTGCTTGGTTGTTTAGTAGAAGACAAAGACCGGTAGAGTCAATCTATCAGTTCAAGAATAGACGTTAGTAAGCAGTTCTATCCCTTGTCCCCCTGCCATACATTTAGAATTATAAGAAGTATAAGTTTTATACTATGCTTTATCCTTATAATTTTACGAGAAACGAATATCGTCTTTAAAAGACGACAACGTCGTTTCTTCTTAAGTAGGAGGGGGATGTCTCATGCTCCGCGGGAGATATTATGTAGTGGTTGTTCTAGTATTCTGCTGGCTGCTGTCCAGTATGGATGTTGTAAAGGCTTCAGCAGCGCTAGGGGATGCTGGTGAAGGGTCTGGCAAAGCTTCGAAGCAAAGCGCCAACGTTAGTTCGGGCAACGGTTTGGCAGTAATGAGCGGAAAGACCGGAGCGCAGCAGCTGGAACAAGCTGCTGAGGCATTGTATGGGTATGTTTTGGAAGGGGATGTAATGAAGGTCCGACAGGAGACCGAAGCGATCTCCAAGATCTTTGTGTCCTCATCCTTTGAAGGAATGACCTCTGTGGAGGGTATTAATGCATTGTCAGGGGTCATTATGGACCTGAAGGCTACCGTGGCAGGCGCGAAAATAAATCCACAGCAATGGGAAGCGGCAGCCGCCAAGCTACGTCTAGCTGCCAACAGTCTTAATCATCCGCGCCAGCCTATTTGGCTTCAGTACTACAAGCTGATTCGCGAGGATTTAAATGCGATGGAGCAAAGTGCGGTTGCAAATGATTTGGCGGGCTGGAAAACAGCTCTGGAAAGACTGCAGGGCAGGTATGATAACATCCGGCCGGCAGTGATTGTCTCCTGCCAGCCTGAAGTTGTGAATGCTTTTGATTCCTGGCTCTCATATGCGGCCGGCATTCCTTCGTCCTCACAAAAGGTTGAACGTGCCCGCCTGCTTGAAATTGTATCTTATGGTCAGGATGCGGTAAGAGTAATGTTCGGAAAAGAGAAGGATGAACCTGCTTTGTCCTTGCCGCTGGCATCGCAAGAATTTGGGATTTGGGGAGGGTTAGCCGCAAGCTTCATTATAGCTGCGTTAGCCTATGTAGCCTATCGCAAGTACCGTGGTCAGAATCAGCATTGGAAGCCGATTCCGTAGGGTGAAATTATAAACAGTAAAAAGGAGTGTGGGCTTGAAATGGCCTACACTCCTTTTTATTTAGGTTTCTCGAAAGCCTTCTCCATGTACGTCGTGTACATCGCTAATAATTACGAAGGCGCGTGGATCAACGGATTTGACCAGCAGACTTAGCCGGCGGATTTCTTGCCTTGAGACTACACAGTACACCATATATTTGGCTTGCTTGGAATAAGCACCGATCGCAGGGATGAGGGTTACACCACGGTCCATTTCGGCTGTAATCAGATCGGCAATTTGTGGTGCTTCATCACTGATAATTGTAAATGCCTTGGCAGCATAGGCGCCTTCTTGGATAAAATCTATCACTCGTGATGAGATAAAAACTGCGACGAGTGTGTAAAGTATTTTTTCTTTAGGAATGTAGAGGATGGAAGAGCCAATAATAATAATGTCGATGGCCAAAATAATCTGCCCCATGCTCCAGCCAAAATTCCGTCCCAGAATTCTTGCGACAATATCAACACCACCTGTTGTACCCCCAAATCGGAATACAAGCCCAAGCCCCGTTCCAAGCGTTACTCCTGCGTACAGTGCCGCAAGAATAAAGTCGTGTTCGGTACTGAAGGGGATAATCCATCCCGCAGTAATCATTCGTTCGAAAACCCACAGGAAAAAGGTCAGCGCCCCGATCCCTACACCTGTATACACAATTTGCCGCCCGCCTAGGACTTTCCAGCCCAGCAGAAACAAAGGAAGGTTGATCAGCAGTGTGGATAAAAAGATGGGAATACTAAAGGCATAATTAAGGAGAAGTGTGATCCCGGTTACGCCGCCTTCCATCAACTGATTAGGAATGATGAAATACAGTAGCCCGAAGGCATATACTGCGGCTCCGAGCAAGATGGGAGCGACTGTCTTGCTGATTGTAATTACCTTTTTTGAATTCATGAAATCCCTCGTTAGGCCTTTTGTAGGCAGTTTTTCTTTTCCTATAATAAGTATACCTTTTCTTGCGTGTGTTAAAATATTCAAAAAAGATTGTCTTCAAAACGTCTTTACGATAACATAGGGGCAAACAGAAGGCAAGATATACAGAGGGGGAGAAGTTACATTTTATGGACAAAAGTCTTGGTGACATACAGCGTGAAGTAGACGCTTATATATCGCAGTTTAAGGAAGGGTACTTCAGTCCACTCTCTATGCTGGCCCGCATGTCCGAGGAAGTCGGAGAACTGGCTAGAGAGGTCAATCACGAGTTCGGCGAGAAGCCTAAGAAGTCTGATGAAGCTGAGAATTCCATTGAACTTGAACTGGGAGATATTCTGTTTATTACCGTTTGTTTTGCAAATTCTCTAGGGATAGACCTGACGGAAGCGCATAATAAGGTAATGCATAAATTTAATACCCGTGATGCGGGACGTTGGACACCGAAAGACACCGATTAGGCCTCTATAACATATGCTGTACCAAACGAACGGGATTTAGCCGTGAGGATGGTGTGTATATGGATCATAAGGATTATGTAAGAGAGGCTTACCGCTCGATATTGCGCAGTGACTTTGCCGAAGCTATTGTTTGCTTCGAGTCTGCAATTGCAGCAAGCCCTGCTGATGCCGAGGTTAGATATCGTTGTTCCATAACGTATGCCCGCAGTGGTATGCTAGATAAAGCTTTAGTTCATGCTCAGGCTGCTGTAAAGCTGGACACCAGCAAACCTGAGTATAGTCTGCATCTGCAGCATTTGCAGGCTATGATGCATGTACAAGAAGCCAAACGGTTGATAGAAGATGAAGACAACAAAACTCGCAACCCTTATCATCCGATTACACTGCTCAAAGAGGCTATTACCCTTGATCCATTATATGGGGATGCTTATGTATGGCTTGCTATCGCGCATAGCCGAGTGAATGAACATTTACAAGCTATGACTGCCTTAAAAGAAGTGATTTCGTTACATCCGGATGATTCTGGCTTGCGGGAATTGATGAGAGACCTTCAGAAATCCATACAATCGTATATGCAATAACTATATAACTAGTGAGAGCGAGGATGGAAAAAATATGAATAACAAGATCAGGGTCGTTGTATCCGGCGCAGGCGGAAGAATGGGTAAAGAGGTTGTTAAACTTGTATTGCAGGACGAAGAGCTGGAGTTAGCAGCAGCAGTAGATCGTTCTTCGGGCGATATTGATGCAGGGCGTCTGGTAGGTCTGGAAGACTCAGGCGTTATTGTAACTTCTGATCTTGAGGCCGCCCTCGCGGGAAGCAATGGAGATGTCCTTGTGGATTTCACTACACCGCAGTCAGCGTATACGAATACAGCGCTAGCTATTAAGTACGGAGTGCGTCCGGTTATCGGTACAACCGGATTCACACCGGAGCAGATGGTGGAACTGGACAAGCAGTGTCAAGAACAGGGGATTGGCGGACTTATTGCTCCGAATTTCTCCATTGGAGCTATTCTATTGATGAAATTTGCGGCACAAGCTTCAAAGTACTTCCCGCATCTGGAAATTATAGAGTATCATGGTGACCAGAAACTGGATGCTCCATCCGGAACTGCGGTCAAAACCGCAGAAATGATTTCGGAAGTTCGTGAGGAACTTCGTCAAGGTAATCCTAAAGAGGAAGAAACCATTGAAGGTGCCCGTGGTGGTTACTATAACGGATTCCGGATACATAGTGTCCGTCTTCCTGGTGTGTTTGCTCAAGAAGAAGTGATTTTTGGTGGATTCGGACAATCCTTGAAGATTCGCCATGATTCTTATGAGCGTGCAGGATATATGCCAGGCGTTAAGATGGGTATTGAAAAGGTAATGGGATATACAGGCTTGATCTATGGATTCGAGCACTTTATAGAATAGACAGGAGAGAACACCATGTTAAAGATCGCATTTATTGCCCACGATCGTAAAAAAGATGAAATCGTAAATTTTGTACTAGCTTATGAACATGTGTTTGAAGGTCATGAACTTTTTTCTACAGGGACTACTGGCCAACGGATTATGGATGTAACTAACTTAAAAATTCATCGTTACATGTCTGGTCCATTAGGTGGAGATCAGCAAATCGGTGCAATGGTAGCACAGGATGAACTGGATCTTATTATTTTCATGCGTGATCCATTAATGGCGCAGCCACATGAACCTGATATTTCAGCTCTGCTTCGTCTGTGTGACGTATACGGGATACCGGTAGCTACGAATATTGCCACAGCGGAGGTTCTTGTGAAGGCGATTGATCGTGGTGATTTTGCTTGGCGTGCACTGGTTCACAAATACAAACCAGGTGTTGATGAATGAAGCTGGACATTCTTGTATTTGGTGCGCATGCAGATGATGCGGAGATTGGTATGGCAGGAACAATTGCGAAACATACCGCTGCGGGACTTAAGGTGGGACTTTGCGATTTAACAGCCGCCGAAATGTCATCGAACGGTACAGTAGAACTTCGCAAGCAAGAAGCGCAGCAAGCTGCAGACCTTCTCGGAGCATCCGTGCGGACAAACCTGGGTCTGCCGGATAGAGGGCTTTTTATTACAGCAGAGCATGTGGCGGCTGTGACTGCTGAAATTCGCCGCTTTTCTCCTACGATAGTTTTTGCTCCTTATTGGGAGGATCGTCATCCCGATCATATCGCCTGTAGCAAGCTGGTGGAAGAGGCTGTTTTTAATGCCAAGCTACGTAAATATATGCCGGACAAGCCGGCAATTCCTGCTCCACAGCTGTACTTCTATTTTATCAATGATTTAGGACGTACCGATCTTATTGTTGATGTTACTGAGCAATATGGCTTGAAGGAGCAGGCGTTGTCCTGCTATCGCTCGCAGTTCACCAAACCTCCGGGTGAGGATGCTGTATCCACACCGTTAACGGAAGGCTACATTGAACGAGTCCGTTCGAGAGATATGCTGCTTGGCCAGCGCAGGCTGATTCCTTATGCAGAAGGGTTTGCAACCAAGGTACCTCATACGGTGGAATTGTTTACTTAAGGAACGGATATAACGAAGTTTGTATGATAATATAATAAGCTGATTATGATTGATCCAGGAGCGCTTGGAATTAATACGCCATTGCGCTCCTGAGAGCTTTTTTTGAACAGCTTAGAGAAATGAAGTCCTGTGTGATTTTGAAAGAAACGGTGTTCGCTTCGCTTTTTTGAAAGCGGCCGACAAACAATAGATGATTCATTACACGAATCAATACTGGAGAAGAAGGAGACAGGAAGATGGATCGTATGCTAAAAATAGGAATTACCTGTTATCCGTCTCTTGGCGGTTCAGGCGTAGTTGCGACTGAATTAGGTAAACTCTTGGCCGAGAAGGGTCATGAAGTTCATTTTATTACACATAGTATCCCGTTCCGGTTGGGAACGTTTCAGAAAAATATTTTTTACCATGAGGTAGAAGTAAACGATTATTATGTATTCCGCTATCCCCCGTACGATCTAGCGCTTGCTACGAAGATGGCTCAGGTTGCCAAAATGCAAAATCTGGATCTTCTCCATGTCCACTATGCAGTGCCACACGCAGTGTGTGCTTTCCTTGCAAAGCAAATGCTTGGGAACGATATGAAGGTTGTAACGACTTTGCATGGTACGGATATAACGGTGCTTGGTCAGGATGAATCGCTTAAAGATTTGATTCGTCTGGGGATTAATGAAAGTGATGCTGTTACAGCGGTCTCTCAGGATCTTATTAGAGAAACACGGGACGTACTCGATATTACCCGCGACATTGATCTCACTTATAACTTCGTGGATCATCGGGTTTATTATCCGCGTGATGTAACGGATCTGCGGGGAGATTTCGCAGCGCCTGATGAGAAGATTCTGATGCATATCAGTAACTTCCGTCCTGTAAAAAGAGTCAGCGATGTTGTTGACGTATTTGCCAAAGTGAATCGTGAACTGCCTTCACGCCTGCTGCTTGTAGGTGAAGGTCCGGATCTTCCCAAAATTCAAGCCAAAATTAGCGAAATGGGTCTGGAAGATAAAGTTCGTTTTCTGGGAAGGCAGGATGAAATCGCTCAGGTGATCTCTTTAGCTGATCTGCTTCTGCTACCTTCCGAGAAGGAAAGCTTTGGTCTGGTTGCTCTGGAAGCAATGGCTTGTGGCGTACCGACTATTGGCTCGCAAACCGGAGGCATCCCTGAGCTTATAGAGCATGGAAAGACTGGATTCCTTGCACCGATTGGCGATACAACAGCTATGGCTAAATATGCAGTTAAGCTCCTTTCGGATGAACGTATGGTGCAACAGTTCAGAGAAGCTTGTTTACAAACAGCCTGCAAAGATTTCTGTAAGGATTCAATAACGAAACAATATGAAGATATTTATTACCGGGTGCTGGGGCGCAAGGTACTTGGACTGGACCCAGTTCGGGGGTAAGGAGTCATATATGGAATGGACAATGGCACCTTCTGCGATGGCAATTGCAGCGGAGATTGTAATTTCCGAGTTAACCCAAAATGGCCACGAGGCTTATTGGGTTGGAGGATGTATTCGCGATGAGCTATTGGGAAGGCCAGTGCATGATATGGATATTACAACCTCAGCACTGCCAGAGGAAGTGATAGCTATCTTTGCGCGCAGTGTGCCAACAGGATTAGCTCATGGTACGGTCACCGTGATACAGGATGGCTGTGGGTTTGAAGTGACGACATACCGGACAGAGAGTGGTTATGTAGACCACCGTCGTCCTGAGCATGTTTTTTTCGTCAACGATGTGAAGGAGGATCTTCGTCGTCGTGATTTCACGATCAACGCGATTTGCTGTGGATTAAATGGGGAACTTATTGATCCTTTTGAGGGTGAGAAGGATCTACAGCTGCAGGTGATTCGCTGTGTAGGCGATGCGGAGGAGCGGTTTGACGAAGATGCGCTTCGCATGCTTCGCTGCATTCGTTTTGCATCGGTGCTGGATTTCTCCATCGCGAAGAACACGTGGAGGGGCCTGATGCGCCAGCGGGATAAGCTGGCGCATATTGCTGTGGAGCGTGTCCGCGCGGAGCTGGACCGCATCGTCGAGGGGCCGCATCCTCTGCGCGGCCTCGGCATGCTAGCGCGCTGCGAGCTGCTGGCGCGCGGCAAAGCCCCGTTCCCCTGGACCGGAACCGATATGGCGGCTGCTGCCGCCTCAACGGCTGGGATCGGGGAACTGGAGAGCGCCCGCCTGCGGTGGGCGCTTCTCCTCCATGCCCTGAAGCAATCGGCCCAAGAGGCCGATGTGCTGCTGCGGGCATGGACGTTCTCGGGGACGATGCGGACCGGCATCGTCCAGGTGCTGCGGGTCCGCGAAGCTTGGACCGCTGCGCTAGAGGCCATGCCGCCGGATATGGGCGGCATGGAAGGTCTGCGGCGGCAATGGATCGCCGCCGTGCTGGCCTTCGGCGTGGAAGCTGCCGAAGGGTGGCTCTCGCTGCTGGCGATCCTGCCAGCCGTCGCACCTGCGCTTCCCGCTGTGGTTTCACCAGCGGCCTCTTCTGCCTTTTCCGTCGTGGAATCGTCAGAGGCCTCAACCTCACCTGCCGCTGTAAATATACAAGCGGCAAGAGAATGGATCGCTCAAATGCCGCTAACCAGCCTTTCAGAGCTTGAGATTACAGGCAATGAGCTGGTGGAGGCTTTGGACAAACGTCCGGGGCCATGGCTAGGCAAAATGTTAAATGGACTCCTGCAAGCGGTCGCTTCAGGTGATTTACCTAACGATAAACAATTATTGCTGCTTGAAGCAAAAAGGATGGATGGACATGAGCGATGATAAAGCGCTGTCGCTAACTGAGCTGAAGCGAGAGACCTCCGCTTCGAATTGGATAGGCAACGTTCAGTTGCTGGAATCTGTGGTGTCCACACAAGAAGAAGCTAAGTTTTTAGCGGAAAACGGCGCGCCGGAAGGAACAACCGTCATCGCAGAAGAACAGACGGGTGCCCGAGGCCGAATGGGAAGAAAGTGGTTCTCTCCCCGTGGCAAGGGCATTTGGATGAGTATTGTGTTACGGCCCCAATTACCCTTGTCGGAGACTCCGCAGCTGACATTGCTGGCTGGGGTTGCCGTCTGTAAGGCAATTCGACGGGTAACAGGTGTAGATGCCGGCATCAAATGGCCGAATGATCTGCTTGCAGGCGGTCGTAAGATTTGTGGGATTTTACTCGAATCTTCTCTAAGAGAAGGGGAGCTTCATTATTGCATTGCTGGAATTGGCATTTCCGCGAACATGACAGAGGAAGATTATCCTGATCATCTGCAGGAGGTCGCGACTTCACTTCGGATTGAGCGGGGTGGTGCTCCAGTTGACCGTTCTGAGCTGGTAAAAGCGGTTTTGGACGAGCTGGAGATGCATTACAATTTGTACATGAAGCAAGGTTTCAAACCCATCAAAGAGCTCTGGGAGTCCATGTCAGTGACTTTGGGCCGCCAGATCGCACTGAATAGCCCTCAGGGGCGTTCTGAAGGTGTGGTAGTAGGTTTGGATGAAATAGGTGGTCTGCTGCTTAAAAACAGCTTGGGAGAGATCTCTAACGTATGCTCAGGTGAGATTGAACTTTTATAATATTTTTTATATGACAAGGGTATCATCCCTTGTCATATTTTTTTCGTGTAATTCCGAGCTTTTTTTGTTATACTATGGGTCGGAGGCGGTATCGTTTAACGAACTGTACTCTTGAACTGAAGAACTTTTTTATATTTTTATTATTGGAAATACCTTCATAACTGCGTTTGACGGTTACGTTGGATTCTGCTCTGAGCCGTAAGGACCGAGACAGAAGGGACGATCGCAAGTGACTCTTTTTTGCCCTTCGGACCTTTTTAGCAAATGATTGCTAAAAGGTTTTTTTGTTGCGATTTTTACGGGCAGGTTACTTAAAAAAGGAGGACGAAAAGAGAAATGGCAAACAAACAAGCGCTAAATATTGTAAAAATGAAAAAAATGAAAGCAGAAGGTGTGCCCCTGAGCATGCTGACCGCTTATGATTATCCGTCTGCAGTTCTTGCAGAAGAAGCAGGTATCGACCTTATTTTGGTTGGTGACTCTCTTGGGAATGTAGTCCTTGGATACGATACAACTTTACCGGTAACGATTGAAGATATGGTGTACCATACCCGCTCGGTAACCCGAGGAGCACAAAGCACCTTTATCGTGGCCGATATGCCATTTATGACTTATCACGGAAGTGTAGATGAAACTCTGCGGGGAGTGCGCAGATTAATGCAGGAAGGGCGGGCTCATGCCGTCAAAATGGAAGGCGGACTCGAGATTTGTGAGACTGTAGCTACGGTTGTAGCTGCGGGAGTCCCTGTACTGGGACATATCGGGCTTACGCCTCAATCCGTGAATATGATTGGTGGCTACCGGATTCAAGGCAAAGATGCCAAAGATGCTCAACGTCTGATGGATGAAGCTAAGGCGCTTGAGGCCGCAGGTGCTTTTGCAATCGTTCTGGAGCTGGTAACGGAAGAAGTAGCCCAAGCGATCTCTGAAGCGCTTAGCATCCCAACCATTGGGATCGGTGCAGGCCGTTACTGTGATGGACAGGTATTGGTTTTCCATGATTTGCTGCGGTATGCCTCACCTTACCGTGAGAAACGTTTTGTCAAAACCTATGCGGATGTGGGTAATGTAATCCGTGAGGGCATCAGCCAATATGTGAAGGAAGTGAAGGAACGTTCCTTCCCAGATGAAAGTCACGTTTTTAATGCAGATGTAACGGTTTTGGATTCTTTATATGGCGCTGCAAGAAAGGAAGGAAAATAAATGAGAGTCGTCAGAAGCATTGAGCAGCTGCGCGAAGCTTTGGAGTATATGAGACAAGGCGGGCACGCCCCGATTGGGTTCGTTCCTACGATGGGATACTTGCATGACGGACATGCCAGTCTGCTTCGCCGGGCTGGAGAAATGAGCAACACAGTGGTAATGAGCATTTTTGTGAATCCTTTGCAATTCGGGCCAAACGAGGATTATGATTCCTATCCGCGTGACGAGCGTCGAGATTTGGAACTCGCTGAACGTGAGGGAGTAGATATTGTATTTATCCCCAGTGTGGAAGAAATGTATCCGCAGCCTACTCGGACTACGGTCTCGGTCTCGGAGCTTACTACCCGGCTTTGTGGGGCTTCCCGCCCTGGGCATTTTGATGGTGTAACCACAGTGGTTAATAAATTCTTCAATATTGTACAGCCGGATTATGCTTTCTTTGGGCTGAAGGATGCTCAACAAGTTGCTGTGCTTCGCCGAATGGTGTCCGATCTTAATATGAATGTCGAAATTATCCCTTGTCCGATCGTTCGTGAAGGGGATGGACTTGCACTCAGCTCACGTAACGTATTCTTGTCTCCAGAGGAGCGTAGTCAGGCATTGGTGTTATCTCGTTCCTTACGTGAAGCACGTCAGTCCATTGAAGAAGGAAAAGTAAGAACCGTTGCTGAAGTGCGGGAATTGTTGACATCGGTTATTTCCAGCTCTCCTCTAGCGGTGATTGATTATGCGGAGATCCTAAAATTCCCTGATCTTGAAGGATTAGAGGATGAAGCTCTTTTATCAGAAGTGGATGGGGAAATTATAATAGCGCTCGCCGTGAAGTTTGGCAGAACACGCTTGATTGATAATAATGTATTTATTCCAAAGGAGGTTGCTGCACTTGTTTAGACATATGATGAAATCCAAAATTCACCGCGCAACAGTAACGGAAGCGAATTTGAACTATGTGGGCAGTATTACCATTGATGAGAGCTTGATGGAAGCCGCGGACATTCTTGAGAATGAAAAAGTTCAAATTGTGGATAACAATAATGGTTCGCGACTGGAAACCTATGTAATCCCTGGACCGCGTGGAAGCGGAGTGATCTGTCTTAATGGTGCCGCGGCTCGTCTTGTTCAGCCGGGCGATACAGTAATTATCATTTCGTATGCGATGTTGTCCTCGGAAGAACTGGATTCACATAAGCCAACGGTGGTATTCGTGGATGAGAATAACAAACCAGTGAAGCTGGCTGATCATGAATTGCATGCTACAATCGCTTAATGTATGGACTTACGCCATGTAATGAATGGCAGGGATGAAAGACCCCGATCTCGCAGAAAATGAAGTCAGGCAAGCTGAACTGATTTCATCTTCAGTAAGGGGGGGGATAGCCCATGTTTCAACATTTGTTTGCTGAAATGAACAAGGTGCTTCAGGAGATCGTAACAGATTACCCTACAGCGGAGGGTGCCCGCCGGAATGAGCTTTTATGCAATTATAATATGCTGCATAGACTGAGCGATAAAGTGATGGATGAATGGCTCGCTTTTGCTGAGAAGCTTAGTTCCTTTCGCGAAAGTACGGATTTTACAGCAGTGGTCGAAGAGGAAGTGCCGGAACAGGAAGCACCAGAGCTGTGTATGGATTCCTTTGTAAGAGGTCAGGGGTATTATAAGCTGCTGATGTATGGAAAGTGTATTGATCAGTTTAAAGAAGTTATTGCGCAATACCCGGATAGCTTGGCTGCTCGATTATATTTGGCCATCTCTTATCTGCAGGAAGGTGACGGTGAGTCCGCTTGGAGTCATCTGAACCATATGCTGGGCTTGATACGGGAAACCAAGCTGAAAGCCATGGTTTATAATGCTTTAGGCTGCATACGAGCCTCACAGGAACGTTTCAATGAAGCGCAGGAATTGTTTGATCTTGCTTTGCAGCATGATCCTGCGCTTCCGGAACCAAACGTTAACTTAGAGGTATGCCGCCGTCGTGGAGGGAAGCTGCATTTTGGAAATCAGCTGGTTTCCCTTTTGTAAAAGAATAACGGTTTTGGAAATTTCCATTCAAGCGATGCATCCCCTGAACCAGTGGTGTGCATCGCCTTTTTTCGCAACTTCTGTTATGCTGATTAAGAGTCTCAATTGAAAGGGAATAGAATTATAATGAAATTTGCCGTGCTTGATTTTGAAACAACAGGAACCCAATCCGTGGGTGAAATTATCCAGGTTGGCCTTGCAATTATAGAAGAAGACCGGTCCATCTCCCGGGTATATGGTTCCTATGTCAAGCCCGGAACGCCGATTCCTCCTTTTATAACAGGTCTGACGGGGATTACCGATGATGATGTGAAGGATGCGCCTGAGCTGGATGAGATGATGATGGAGCTTGTTCCGCTCTTGGATGATGTTGTGCTCGTAGGGCATAATGTCGCTTTCGACTTCCATTTTTTACAAAATGCTTTAGATCGTTGTGGTTATTTGCCATTTCAAGGGCGGATTTTGGATACGATTGATTTTCTGAAAATTTGCTTTCCTTCGCTCACATCTTATCAGCTAGGCTCTGTCAGCGCTCATTTTGGAGTGACGCATGATCGTCCGCATCAGGCAGATAGTGATGCACTTGCGACTGCTTTAGTGCTGCTGAAATGTCTGGAGGAGCTCTACGAGCTGCCGCTGCTTACGATCCAGAGACTCTGTGAGTTGTTTACCGAAGAGGATAGTGATCTGGGCTGGTACTTTGATGGTCTGCTGCGAGAGCGGGAAGCGGAGACGCTACAGCCCGAAGGTGATCTGACTTTCTATCGTCAATTAGCGCTTGCAGTAGGAGACTGGACGGAGTTAGCGCCACCTAGAGATGAGCATGCTGAGAATCCGCTAGCGAATTTATCTTTTACTGATTATATGGACGAAGTAACCAAACGACTTAAAGACACATTACCGCAGTATGAAAGCCGGGAAGCTCAGGATATTATGATCAATGAGGTGATGACGGCACTTGCCGAAGACAAACACCTACTGATTGAAGCGGGCACAGGAACCGGTAAATCGCTCGGTTATTTGTTGCCTGCCATTTATCAAAGCGTTCGCACCAATGAAAAAGTCATGGTCAGCACTCATACCATTAATCTGCAGGACCAATTGCGCGAGCGGGATATCCCTTTGTTAACGCAGGTAGTTCCTTTTCCGTTTAAAGCTGCTATTTTTAAGGGAAGAGGACATTATTTGTGTCTGCGTAAGTTTGAGCATAAAATTAATAAAAAGGACTTTATAAGCCCAAGGGAAGATGCGCTTACTGCCGCTCAGATGATCGTATGGCTCACTCAAAGTGAATCAGGGGATGATGAAGAGCTGAATTTAAGCGGCCGGGGCGGTGATTTCTGGGAGACGGTGGCAAGCGATACCGATTCCTGTCTGGGCCGTTCTTGTCCGTGGTTCCGCAAATGTTATTATCATAGGGCTAAGCATGAAGCTGGGATTGCTGACGTGGTCATTACAAACCACTCTAAGCTATTCGCAGATGTTAAGGCTGGGCACCAGCTGCTTCCGGCTTACGAGCATCTTGTCATTGATGAAGCACATCATTTAGAAGATGTGGCTGGTAAACATCTTGGCATGCATATGAAGCATTTCACTGTGGCACACACGTTATCGCGACTGTATAAAGATAGCCGAAACGGACAGCTTCCTGCTCTGCGCCAGATATTACAGTCGTCAGGCAGTGAAGAGGCTTCAGAATGGAGCGGAGTCATCGATCGGATTTACCCGGATCTGCTTACCGTCAAAGAAACCTGGGATGCACTCAGCGACAAGCTGTTCAGCCTTTTGCCGGAACGCAGTGATGCAGGGGCGGGGGAAGCGGGACAACTGGTTATGCGGTTGCTTCCCGCCCGTAAGCCGAAGGATTGGGATGAATTAGTTGCGCTAGAGAACACTATGAATCTGACGTTAAGCGATATCATCCGTAAGGGTGATAAAATGCTTAACGAGATGCGTGACCAGGAAAGCCAATCCTCAGCAGACAGTCTTGTTACTGATATTAGCGGTTTATTTAAGGATTTGGCTTCCATCCGTGAGCAAGTAAGATTCTTTATGGGGCTGAATGACGATAATGTAGTATATTGGCTGGAGGCAAATGGAAATTACCGCAGCAAATCACTACAGCTGTATGCCGTCCCTGTGGATGTTAGCAGCCAGCTTAAAGAGTTGTTCTTCGATAAGAAAAAAAGCATCGTGCTTACCTCGGCGACGCTGTCTGTAGATAAATCTTTTCAATTTATGATTGATAATCTCGGACTTAACGAAGCTGCGGAAGAGGGACGTCTAATGACCTCACTCCTTCCATCCCCCTTTAAGTATCGCGAGCAGGCACTGCTAGTTATACCGCGTGATTTTCCTAGTGTGAAGGGGAGTGTGGGCGATGCTCGATTTGTCGATACACTCGTACAGTCATTATCGGAAGCTGCTAAAACAACACGTGGGCGGATGCTGGTTCTGTTTACTTCTTATAAAATGCTGCGTCAGGTATATGATCCGCTTAAAGAGGCTTTAGCCTCACAAGAGATTACGGTGCTTGGTCAAGGCGTGGAAGGTGGCAGCCGGAGCAAGCTGATCCGCCGCTTTCAGGACAGTGCAGCATCCGTTCTGCTGGGGACGAGCAGCTTCTGGGAAGGTGTAGATATTCCAGGTGAAGCACTGACTTGCCTGGCCATCGTGAGACTTCCGTTTCAACCGCCGAATCACCCGTTGGCGGAAGCGAAGTCTGAGTTATTGCAGGCCCAGAAGAAGAATCCGTTCATGAAATTATCTGTTCCTCAAGCGGTTATTCGTTTTAAGCAGGGATTCGGAAGACTGGTTCGCACGGCGCAGGATCGCGGAATAGTTATTGTTTATGATACGAGGGTTATTGAATCTCATTACGGGAAGTATTTCCTTTATTCATTGCCTGGTCCCAAAATGGAGCATATGCTTACTGATCAAATGGTCCCTCGCATAGCGGAATGGCTAGAGGATGGCGGCGCTTCTTAAAACGCTCGTCTTCAGTTTAGCTCCTCCTTATCCTTAAGGGCGGTGTGTTACAGTACCGTCCTTAATAAGGAGAGGTAGACGTTTGAATATGGATTTTCACAAGAACATTACTATTTTTAGGAGGGAAAATATGAAATCGGATAAAATATCAGAAGCCGTTGTTCGCAGACTGCCTGTGTACTTGCGTTTTTTGAATGATCTCCAGAATCGCGAAATATTAACAGTTTCCTCTCAGGAACTTGGGCAAAAGCTTGATCTTAATCCCGCACAGATTCGTAAGGATTTAGCATATTTTGGTGACTTCGGCAGAAAAGGTATCGGCTATGATGTAACGTATCTTATTGAGAAAATCCGTCATATCCTGAAGCTGGATCAACAGCTTAATGTAGCTTTAGTTGGAGCAGGTAATCTCGGACATGCCTTGTCTAATTACAATGCATATCTCAAAGATACTATGAAAATCACGGCTATATTTGATTCGTACGCTCCTAAGGTTGGACGTAAGATCAACTCCCTTACTGTGCAACCGATGGATGAACTAGGCAGCACAATTCGTGAGCAAGGTATTCGCATTGCCATTATTACCGTACCTGATTCAGAAGCTCAAAATGTAGCAGATATCCTCATTTCTTCTGGGATTGAAGCGATTTTGAACTTTGCCCCTGTGATTCTGAAGACACCACCGAATATCCGGGTGCATGCAGCTGATTTTACAACTGATCTGCAAAGTCTTGCTTATTACTTGCGGGATGGAAAGGAAGAAAGCGAACATGAACAACAATAAAACGATAATTAAGGGCGGGTATTTTCTGACTCCGGGAACGGATGAGCCGGTTCTGAGTGGATATATGACTATTGAAGATGATTTAATCACTTACATAGGAAAAGAAGAGCCTCAGATGGAAGCTGGAGTGCAAGTGGTTGATGGCAGCCGTCTGCTGTTCATGCCTGGACTTGTAAACACACATGGTCATGCGGCGATGTCTTTGCTGCGTGGATATGGAGATGATTTAGCGCTACAAGTGTGGCTTCAGGAGAAAATGTGGCCGATGGAGGAAAAGTTCACCGGTGATGATGTATACTGGGGAACCTCCTTATCTGTATTGGAAATGCTGAAGGGTGGAACTACGACCTTCCTCGATATGTATGATCATATGGACCGAGTAGCCGAGGTAGCTGAGTTATCAGGTATCCGTTCCGTATTGATGCGTGGTGTGATCGGGTTATGTCCAGAGGATGTACAGAATCACAAGCTTGCGGAAGCGATTTCTTTTGCCCGTAACTGGCATGGAAAGGCTGACGGTAGAATTACTACTATGATCTCGCCACACGCCCCTTATACTTGCCCTCCTGCCTTCCTGGTTAAGTTCGTGCAGGCAGCGCATGATCTGGATTTACCGATGCATACGCATATGTCCGAAACGAAACGTGAAGTGGAACAAAATGTGGCGGATTACGGGTTGCGTCCTGTAGCTCACTTAGAGAAGCTTGGAATGTTCACACGTCCCTCGATAGTTGCACATGGTGTTCATTTAAATGATGAAGAGATTGAGATCTTGGCTCGCCATAATGTGGGTGTATCTCATAATCCGGGCAGTAATTTGAAGCTGGCTAGCGGAGTGGCTCGGGTTACTGATCTTCTAAAAGCTGGTGTGAAGGTGTCTCTTGGCACGGATGGCGCGGCAAGTAACAATAACTTGGATATGTTTGAAGAGATGCGGCTTGCAGCTCTCATTCATAAGGGTGTCAGCGGTGATCCAACGGCTGTCCCTGCTCCAGAAGCTCTGCGTATGGCTACAGAATATGGCGCGCAGTCCATCTTTTTAAATAATGTAGGCAGACTTGCTGTAGGGATGAAAGCTGATTTCATTGCTATTGATATCGATCAGCCGCATTTGCTGCCACACACAGATCTGTTGTCTCATGCAGTTTACTCTGCTAGCGCTAAGGATGTTGAGCATGTGTGGGTGAATGGTAAACAGGTCATCAAGCATGGACAATGCTTAACCCTGGATGAGGAAGCTATCCGGCGTAAAGCGCAAGAAGCCTTCGAAGGTTTATTGAAGCGTTAAGTCTGGAGAATAACGAATAAATAATAGGCTGCGACTTTTTGCTTTTAGCAAAAGTTGCGGCCTTTTGTGCATTTTTAAGACTGGGAAAGCTAGAAAATTATGAAATTTTGGATAAACACGCAGGTGTGTTATATAATCAAAAAAGATATATTACTAGAAAGGGAGCTGTACCTTGAAGAAAAGGAAAAAATGGATCCTCCTGGGGTCAGTTCTGATTCTGCTCCTGGGGTTTGGACTTATCCAGTTCTATGCCTATATTATGAAAGATCAATGGAACGAGCGTGATATCGCTAAGGATGTTGCCAAAACCAGAGCGGGTCTAACAGAGGTAACCAAAGCACAAAAATCGGTTTGGGATGAAAATGCAGTGTACTGGGTTTTAACAGGAAAAAATGAAGCCGGGACTGCTCTTATGGTCTGGGTCCGCTTTACGGTAGATGGAAAATTTGCTGAAGGCGACGACGCAGTGTTTGCTGAGGAACTAAGTAAAGGAACCTCGGAAGCCCAAATACGCGGCATTATCAAAGCTGATCTTCCGGACATAACGATTGAACGCTTGCTGCCGGGAGTATATAACGGAGAGTATGCTTGGCAGCTTTTTTATAAACAGAGCGGTCGGTATTATTATCAATTTTATCGGTTTTCGGATGGGTCCCGAATGGGTGAAGGTTACAGTTTACCTAAAAGTTAAGCCGAACATAAGGAAATTAAGGGTGGCATAGTAAACAAGCGAACTTATTATAAGTTCGCTTGTTTACATTTATTTGATGTACAAAAGTGATATACTAAGTGATATACTGAATGGGTAGTTATCACCGAATATTCTTTTAAATTCACATACAAAAATAAGCCGATTGATTAAAAATCAAGGCCGGTTTTGTCGAAAGTGAGGAATATATTTGGTATTGATGGAAATTTTTAAAAAATTAAATTTTAAATATATTCACATTTATTTTGAAATTAGTATATACACCTGTGATATACTACTACTTGTAATTAGAACAGCAATAAGAGACTTCAGTCTCTCTGATGAGCTCTCAAATAGCTATAGATTATTATAATGAGCTTTATATTTTGTCATCTTTGAGAGGAGGACGTTTCTTGAAATTACGTCTTGTACCTGTGCTGATAACGTCTCTACTGTCGGCTACTCTATTGTTTGGTGGCTTCTTTTTGTATCGTCAGTTTGCAATGCAGGAACCACTTCAGAAGATTGTATCTCAATATGAGGGCGTCAATAATTCTCATATCAGTATTAACCGCAATGAGGTCACTTTGAAACTTGATCTCCAGCCAGGCACGAAATTACGTGAACTGGTTCAGTACGTCTCCAAAGAAGGAAAATCGATGATTGATGGACGTACACTGAAACTTGATGTAGAACAGAACTCCAGTGAACTGCTGGATGAATACTGGGATAAAGCGATGTTCTCTGTAGCTGAAGCCATGGAGAGCCGTAAATATACACTTATACCCACAGAACTTGATGGACTCAAAGCGCAATATCCGCAATATAAAAATGTGATAGCCTCAACAGAAATTGACGACAATAATGTCTATGTAAGCTTGAGTAATGGAAAAGAAAGCAAATTTATTATTTTGCCGCGTAAACCTGCGACATTGGGGGTATGGAATAATGCCTAAATACCTTAAAGAAATTCTAATCGGATTTGTTCCTGTCTTGTTTATTTTTATGGCTTTTCTAGGCATTAATATATTCCCGATTGTAATTGCTGCTGGGATGCTCACGGCTTTACTTATCATTGCTCATTTAAGAGGCGGACTTGCGGTAAATGCAGGTGCCGGGAAGAAACGCAAGAAGGATGGACCTTCAAAGCTCACTTTTGAAGAAATTGGCGGGCAAGACAATGCAAAGCAGGAGCTTCGTGAAGCGTTGGATTTTTTGATCCGGCATGAGGAAATCAGCAAATTCGGGATTCGGCCTTTGAAAGGGATTCTGCTTACAGGCCCTCCAGGAACAGGTAAGACCCTTATGGCTAGAGCAGCAGCACATTATACGAACTCTGTATTTGTGGCAGCATCAGGCAGTGAGTTTGTAGAAATGTACGTAGGTGTCGGTGCCGGCCGTATCCGCGATTTGTTTAAGGATGCCCGTACCCGCGCCCTTAAGGAAAACAAGCAAAGCGCTATTATTTTCATAGATGAAATTGACGTAATTGGCGGTAAGCGTGAAGGCGGACAGCAGCGAGAATATGATCAGACCTTGAATCAGCTGTTGACCGAGATGGACGGGATCTATAACAACGAAACGCCGCGCATTCTGCTGGTAGCAGCCACTAATCGTAAAGAAATGCTTGATTCAGCATTGCTGCGTCCTGGCCGGTTTGACCGTCATATTCAAGTCGACATGCCTGATAAAAAAGGCCGTAAATCGATTCTCGAATTGCATGCCAAAAATAAGCCGCTTCATGCAAATGTGAACCTCGACAAAATTTCCGAAGAAGCCTATGGTTTTTCCGGTGCTCAGCTCGAAAGTGTTATGAATGAGGCAGCAATTTATATGATGCGTGAGGAATTGACAGAGGTTGAGCAGCGGCATCTGTCGATGGCGATTGACAAGGTTATGATGGGGGAAAAAACGGACAGAGAAACTAACCACGAAGAGAAAAAGCGGGTGGCAATCCATGAATTGGGACATGCCATTATGGCTGAGCTGCTGCGTCCGGGAAGTGTTAGTCAGGTTACACTGACTCCGCGGGGGCAAGCCCTTGGTTATGTACGTCACAATCCTCAGCAAGAGCAGTATCTGTACACCAAGGATTATTTAGAAGATCAGATTATGATCGCACTTGGTGGAGCGGCTGCAGAAGAAATGTATTATGGCGGACGAAGCACAGGTTCGCGTGGCGATTTTGATCAGGCCCTGAATATTGTCGAAACCATGATGAAATCCGGATTGACTTCGTTGGGTATCGCCAAGCTGGAAATGGTTACCACTGAAGAACTTATGAAGGAAAACAGTAAAATATTGGATGAGTTGATAGTACGTACTCACGACCACCTTGAAAAGCAACGAAATGTATTTGATTACTCCCTTGACATTTTAATGAAGGAAGAAGTGCTCTCCGGAGAGCAATTTCGATGTCAATTTCGTGACAGCGTGCGTTTACCAGCATAAATATTTATGCTGGTTATTTTTTTTTACTTTTCAGGCATGCTAAGATATCATTATATGTCGGGCTTTATAAATTTTTGCGACAGACAAGGTACAATACAAAAGTATAGATACCTGAAAGGATGGAGACTTTTTTATGAATTTCAAGAAAATTGGTGTCATCGGCGGTGGCACAATGGGACAAGGGATTGCCGAAATGCTGGCAGCCAAGGGCCTGGATGTATTGCTGGTGGAGAAAACCCCTGAGAAACTGGACTACTCCTACGAAATGATCGAGACAAGTCTAGATAAGCAACTGGAGAAATGGGCGATCACTCAAGCTGAGAAAAAGCTGATTCTTAGCCGCATTCAAAAAGTGACACATTTCGCAGAGCTGAGCTCTTGTGACATGGTTATCGAAACAATCGTTGAGGATTTAGAAGAAAAGAAAAAAATATTGAATCAACTGGATCAAGTATGTCCAAACCACATTATTCTTGCCAGCAATACGTCAACACTTAGCTTGACTGAACTTGCAAGTTCTACAATGTATCCGGAACGCGTGATCGGAATGCATTTCATATACCCTGTAGCTAAAGTGGATCTTGTTGAAATTGTACGCGGTCTGAAAACTTCAGATGCTACTTTTGAAGATACAAAATCCTTTGTTGATGAAATTGTTGAGAAAAAAGGTGTAATGATTTATGAATCCCCAGGATTTGTAACATCACGCCTCATTTGCTTGTTTATCAACGAAGCTATGCATGTACTGCAAGAGGGCGTTGCCTCCGCACAGGATATTGACGATGCTATGCGTATTGGTTATCAATTCCAATATGGACCGCTTGAAATGGCTGACAGATTTGGTCTGGATTCGGTCCTTGCTGCACTCGAAAATATGTTCCGTGAATATGGTGAGCTGAAATATCGTCCTTCCACGATCCTTAAGAAGATGGTGCGTGCAGGACAATTAGGTATGAAATCAGGCGAAGGCTTCTTCCAGTACGACAAGGATGGTGACCGTATATGAATATTCTAGTAATTAACTCCGGTAGTTCTTCTTTAAAATATCAATTGTACAATATGGCTGATGAATCCGTTTTGGCTAAAGGTTTGGTGGAACGTATCGGGATGGATTCCTCCATTCTGAACCATAAACCTACTGGTAAAGCTGAAGTAACAGAAGTAAGTGAAATTTTGGAGCATAACACAGCGATTCGTAAAGTTCTAGCTTGCCTAACGGATAAAGAGCATGGCGTTATTGAATCCATTAAAGAAATCAATGCTGTGGGTCACCGTGTAGTACATGGTGGTGAATTCTTCAAAGCTTCCGCACTTGTGGACGCTGATGCCAAGACTAAAATTCGTCAATTGTTTGACCTTGCACCCCTGCATAACCCAGCAGCAATGATGGGGATTACGGCTTCTGAAGTAAATATGCCGGGTGTACCGCAGGTTGTTGTATTCGATACTGCATTCCACCAAACAATGCCTGAAAAAGCTTATATGTACGCGATTCCTAGAGTACTGTACAATAAATATAAAGTTCGTCGTTATGGCGCACACGGTACATCACACGACTTCGTAAGCAAAGCTGCTGCGGAGTACTTGGAGCGTCCGTTGGAAGATCTGAAGATCATTACTTGTCATATCGGTAACGGAGGTAGTGTAACTGCAGTTCAAGATGGAGTGTCTGTGGATACTTCGATGGGTATGACTCCTCTGGAAGGTTTGATGATGGGGACTCGCAGTGGTGATCTTGATCCAGCAATTGTACCTTACGTGATGAACAAGGAAGAATTGTCCGTAGGCGAAGTTAACTCCATGTTGAACAAACATAGTGGACTTCTAGCAATTTCGGGCGTAAGCAGTGATATGCGTGATATTATTGAGGGTATGGAAAAAGGTGAGCCTAATTCCACGCTAGCTTTTGAAATGTATGAGTACCGCTTGCGCAAGTATATCGGTTCTTATGCGGCTGCTATGAACGGTGTAGATGCTATCGTATTCACTGCTGGTGTTGGTGAAAATGCTTCATTGCTACGTGAGAAACTGCTAAATAACCTTACGTTCCTGGGTATTGAGTTGGATGTTGAAGCTAATAAAGTTCGCTCCGGCGACCCGCGTCGTATCTCTACGGTAGATTCCAAAGTGCAGGTGCTTGTAGTTCCGACTAACGAAGAACTTGTCATCGCACGTGATACAAACCGTATTGTGCAAGGAATTAACGGCTAAATTAGAGGAGAGATTGAAGGCATGGCTAACAAGAGTGTAATCAAGAACGTGAATGAACATGTTGGAGAAAGTGTTGTTATCGGTTGTTGGGTAAACAACAAGCGCTCCAGTGGTAAAATTCAGTTCCTGCAGCTTCGCGATGGTACAGGTTATATTCAGGGAGTTGTAGTGAAATCAGAAGTGCCTGAAGAGGTATGGGATGCAGCTAAGAGCCTCACACAGGAAAGCTCATTGTATGTGACCGGTATTATTCGTGAGGAGCCTCGCAGTCAATCCGGTTTTGAAATGACTGTTACCGGAATTGAAGTTCTGCACCTTACAGAGAATTATCCAATTACTCCGAAAGAGCATGGCGTTGATTTCTTGATGGATCACCGTCACCTCTGGCTCCGTGCCTCGAAGCAGCGGGCTGTTCTGGTTATTCGTGCGGAGATTATCCGGGCAATCCAACAGTTCTTCAACGAGAGCGGATTTACAAAGGTGGATCCTCCGATTCTGACGCCAACGTCAGCAGAGGGAACTACTAACTTGTTCCACACGAAATACTTCGATGAGGATGCTTACCTGACCCAAAGCGGACAGTTATACATGGAAGCTGCAGCTATGGCACTGGGCCGTGTATATTCCTTTGGACCAACCTTCCGTGCGGAGAAATCTAAGACTCGTCGCCACTTGATCGAGTTCTGGATGATCGAGCCTGAAATGGCCTTCACAGATCATGAAGAAAGCTTGAAGGTTCAGGAAGAGTTTATTAGCTTCGTAGTACAATCCGTATTGAAGAATTGCCGTGCGGAGTTGGAAGCGGTAGGCCGCGATATTTCCAAGCTGGAGAATATCAAAGCACCATTCCCACGCATTACTTATGACGATGCGATCAAGTTCTTGAATGATAAAGGCTTTGAAGATATTGCTTGGGGTGATGATTTCGGTGCACCTCATGAAACAGCAATCGCTGAAGCATACGATAAACCTGTATTTATTACTCATTATCCTGCTTCATTCAAAGCGTTCTACATGAAGCCGGATCCAAATCGTCCTGAAGTCGTACTGTGTGCTGATATGATCGCTCCTGAAGGTTATGGAGAGATTATTGGGGGTTCACAGCGGATCGATGATCCTGCGCTGCTTGAAGAGCGTTATAAAGAGCACAATCTTTCGATGGATTCTTATAAATGGTACATGGATCTGCGTACTTACGGATCTGTACCTCACTCCGGTTTTGGACTTGGGCTTGAGCGTACTGTAGCTTGGATCTGTGGTCTTGACCATGTACGTGAGACTATTCCATTCCCACGTACACTGTACCGCCTCTACCCATAAGTTCTTAGGATTTGAACAAAGGGGGAAGCACATGGACGGCAAGACATGGAGTACCTGGAGCGAAGGCGTCTCCTTCGGTCTGGAGAACGGAATGGCCGTCATACCTTACGCTTTACTGAAGTATTACCGGAAGCTGAATTTAAGCGGAAGTGAAGCGATGCTGCTGATTCATCTGCTCTCCTTCAGGCAAGTGGAAGGGATTGAGTTCCCTTCTCTGGAGGAGCTTCAGGTCGTAACTGGTCGTAGCATTTCCGTTCTCGCCGGAGAATTGCAGAAGCTCATGAAGGAAGGTTTCATTAGCATCGATGGAGACAACGATGAACTAAGAGATATCCATTATGAACGCTACAATTTCTCAGGGCTATATGGAAAGCTAGGTGCTTATCTTGCGACAGCTGTACAAGAAAATGAGCAAGATAAGGACAAGGGAGCATATGCAACATCAGCTCCCCGGGCTGCTGCTTCAGGTGGAGGATTCGGAACTCCCCCCACATCTCCTTCTTCACTTGGAGATAAAGAGGAGAGCCGGAATCTATTCAGTATTTTCGAGAAGGAATTCGGGCGCCCGCTGTCTCCAATGGAATGTGAGACGATTTCCAGCTGGGTGGATCAAGACCGATATCCTGAGGAGCTGATTCTGTTAGCACTCAAGGAATCCGTATTTGCGGGGAAGGTTCATTTTCGTTATATCGACCGGATATTGCTGGAATGGGCCCGTAACCGGGTCAAGAACGCTCAGGATGTTAAGACGTATACACAAAAATTCCGCAATGGTGGAAGATAGATCGTTTAGGAGAGAACCGTATTGCTTTAGCTATGCTAGAGTCTGTACGGTTCTTTTTTTATTTTTTTAGATAAGTGCAGGGGTAGGCGAAGAACTCAGCGTCTATTGCTGTGGGAAGGAGGGGAGAGTCATTGAGGAAGAGCTATTAATCAAGCGGATTTGCCAAGGAGACGAAGACGCGTTTCGCCAGTTTGTAAATACATACAGTCAGCACATATACAAAATCACCTATTCTGTATTACGTGAAGTCAAAGGGGCTGAAGACGCTGCTCAGGAAGCTTTTCTTCAGATGTATAAATCTCTCCCTGACTACCGTTATCAAGGCTTAAAATCATGGATTACGCGGATCGCCTTAAATAAGGCTATTGATGCCAAACGTAAACGTGATCGGCTACGAGAGTTACCTGTTGACTATGAGCTTGTGCTGAGCCAGACACCTTCTAATGAGGAGGATGTACTAGCTACTGTTGTCCGTCGTGACCGGATGAATCGTCTGTCGGGTGAGATCAACAATTTACCGGAGGGTCATCGGGAAATTATGGTGGCTTATTATCTGGAAAATAAAAAATATGAGCAAATTGCTGCTGAAAATGAAATTACTCTGAAGACGGTGGAGTCCAGACTATATAGGGCGAGACAATGGATGCGAAAACATTGGAAGGAGGACGAATGGCTATGATGAAGAGTGGAGAAAACCTAATTCGCCGCGAGCAGGCAAAAGCTTATCTTGAAGGGCAAGAAGATAGTATAGAGCGAGATGAATGGGAACAATTGCTGCTCAAGGATGAAGACACATTTGTTTCATACATGGAGATGCTGGATGAGCTAAAGGAGGATCTGCCTTCATTGGAGAATTCGTCTGCTTTTACAGAGAGAGTTATGGGAGATTGGGTGGCTACGGTGAGATCTTCAGTAGTCATAGAAGAAGTAGCGGGGCAAGAAGAAGGATCACGGCGTTATCGCTGGTATGATAAAACAATCTTTCATTATGCCGTTGCTGCTTCGTTAACGCTGTTGATTATGTCTTCCGGGATGTTTGATAAGTTACTCACGGGTGAAATGGAGCTTATTGTCCCTAAGAAAGATAATTCGCCATCTTATAGCGAACAATTCATGCAAGCCACCAGCGGATGGTTGAGCCGGATTATGGACGGAAGACAGAAATGAGAGGAGAAATGAACAATGCAACAGCAGCGTAATAAAATTAAGGGTCTTTTTCTTAATATGATTCCTGGAGCAGGTCATTATTATATGGGAAGACGCCCACAAGGGATTGTTTATTTTTTGCTAAGCTTTGGTGTGTTATTTATGTCATTCTTAATCGCTATGGCTGAAGGGGATGAGGGGATTCTGGCATTGGGAGTGATCGGATTCTTACTTCTATGGATTCTTTCGATGATTCATCTGGTGATTAAATTACTGCAAATGCCCACTCCAATTGTAGCGCCTGATGGATCAATGCTGGATTTTAGTTCTACTATGCCCGTAAAGACGGAGGATAATGAACGTGTGCATGTCATCTTATTGTCTTTCATTCCTGGATTGGGTCATTTTCATATGGGGCTGATGCAGCGTGGACTATCCTTTCTGATTTCATTTTTCGGATTCATGACCGTTATGTTATTCTTGGCTGGAATTACTTCGAGTGATGCATTTTTGCTGCTGTTTGGAGTATTGCCAGTAATTTGGCTGTATTGCATGTTTGATGCAGTTCAGTTGATCCATCGTAAACAAGCAGGAGAAATGCTTGTTGACCGCACATTATTCGAAGAGATGGAGGCTGGACGTGAGGAAGGACGACGCAGCAAAGTATTAGCGACATTACTATCCGCATTTCCTGGTGCTGGACAGATGTATCTGGGACTGCAAAAAAGAGGGCTCCAGCTCATGCTTCTTTTCTTAGGAAGTATTTATGTCATGGATCTATTGCGGTTAACATTGCTCTTTTTCCTTATCCCGGTCATTTGGTTCTATAGCTTATTCGATGGCTTACAGTTAGTTAGCCGATATGGACGTGAACCTTTGCAGGATAAGCCGGTTATCGAAGGTTTCTTAAATCATCAAGGCTGGCTCGGAGCAGTCCTGATGTGTCTCGGATTATACTTTATTGTTGTGAATGTCGCAGTTCCTGCCATCGATATCAGATTTCCAGAATGGCGGCTGGAATATCGCGTAAATGAATATTTTAAGACCATTGTCGTCTCCGTGTTATTGATTGGTGGCGGGGTGAAGCTGATGACTGGAAGTAAGAATAATAAGAGTAGAAAAGGGGCGGGGGGTCAATCTTGAATAATCCAATAGAAGTAGAGCCGGGAGTCATGGTAACTAGCGAGTTTCCAGTGAACGTAGGGAAGTCTAGAAGTTGGCGTGTAGGTACGTTGTCGATGGGACTGAGCCTTTTATTTCTCGGGGCATTAATAATGGTCTCGCAGTGGAAAGGAGCGGATGTGTTCGAGACAACACTTGCTTGGTGGCCGCTCATTTTTATCTTACTTGGTTTAGAAATTGTGATTTACACCTTATGGTTCCGTGGTAAAGGGAAAATGTACTATGATGTGCTAAGTGTTCTGTTCGTCGGATTTCTGGCAGTGTGCTGTTTAGTATTCGCAGGAGTCAGCTCTTTAGGATTAACACAGGAACTTAGACATGTGATCTCCTCTACGGAGGAGAATTATTCCTTGCCGGAATGGAAGGGGAATGTTCCACAGGGTGTAGGCACACTTATAATCCAGGCTGCCGAACCTTATGGAATTATGGTTGATCGAACGGCTGGGAACGAGTTGAATGTATTTGGGAGTTATTCCACGGCAGAAGGGCAACTCAAGCAAGAGCAAGAGAAGCGGCTGTTGCAAACTAAGCAAGTCGGAGACACATTTTACGTCATCTTAGGAGACATACCTAGACATCTAGTATTCGATAACTCCAGGAGTGCGTTGAACGTGACCGTTGCGGCTCCTGTAAATCTAAAGGTAATCGTAAGAGATAATTATGGAAATGTTGTAACAAGATAAAAAAAGATCGCTTCCCACCCGCTAAGGGGATGGGCTGCGATCTTTTTTTGGTTAAGAACGAAGCTCTTTCTCTAGGGCTGCACCCATTTCACGTGAGCGTTCGGCACATCGGTTAACTGCTGCAATCACAGTTTCAAAGAATTCCCCTCGTTCAAGCACTTCTATAGCTGCTTGTGTTGATCCGTTAGGGGAAGTAACCTTCTTACGAAGTGCTGCGGGTTCTTCTCCCGTCTGTTGTACCATTCGGGCAGCTCCCAGCACAGTTTGAACAGTTAATTCGGTGCTTTGATCAAGTGGCAGCCCACCACGGATACCAGCGGCGATCATGGCTTCCATCATGTAATAGATATACGCAGGCCCGCTGCCTGAAATTCCAGTCAAGGTTTCCATACGTTCCTCATCAATGACTGTTGTAAGCCCGACAGCCTCAAAGATATTAAGAGCAAGGCGACGGCCTCTTTCGTCTACTTCTTTGGAGAAGGCTAGACCAGTGGCACCCAGACCGATGGAACTGGAGGTGTTAGGCATTGTGCGAACAATAGGCTGTGCTTTGCCAAGTAGACCTTGCATGGTTCGAATAGATAGACCTGCAATGATAGAAACTACGATTTGATCCGGAGAAAGAAGCGGGCCTAGTCCGCGTAAGGATTCGGCAGCATCTTTAGGTTTCATTGCCAGTACTATTACTGGTGCGTTCCGTAAGTATTCTACTTTTTGTTCGGGATCATTTGTGCCTATTACACCATAACGGCTTTTTAATTCTGCCAGACGTTCACTGCTGCTGCGATTGAGCATGATGACATTATCGGGCTTTACGATATTGCGGCTAATCATCCCGCGAACGATGGCTTCTGCCATGGAGCCTGCGCCATAAAAAACAATATTATGATTCATGAGTGGAACTGAAGGTTGCTGACACATGGCTAAAATCCTCCTAAAAGTTGTGTGATAGAATACTTAAACGTGTATACTAACCCCGAATTTGTCCCGTTCCGAAGATCTTATATTTGGTTGAAGTTAGTGCAGGCAGACCCATCGGGCCACGTGCGTGGAGTTTCTGGGTACTAATACCAATCTCTGCACCGAATCCAAATTCAAAGCCATCCGTGAAGCGGGTTGAGGCATTGTGATAAACAGCGGCAGCATCCACTTCTTGTAAAAAGCGTGTGGCGTTCTCCTGATCTTCCGTTACGATACATTCCGAATGTTTCGTGCCATACTGGGCGATATGCAGCATAGCTTCTTCCATATCACTGACGATTCTAATATTAAGGATATAATCATTGTATTCTGTAGCATAGTCTTCTACGGTTGCAGGTAATACCCATGGGACAAGAGAGAGGGTTTGTTGACAGCCACGAAGTTCTACATGAACCTCACGGAATGCTTCGGCTAAGGATAACAGATATTTGCTCGCGTAATCCTGATGAACGAGTAGTGTTTCCATAGAGTTACATACCGAAGGGCGCTGAGCTTTGGCATTTAAACTAATGTCCTGTGCCATTTCTGGCAAGGCAGTTGCGTCGAGATAAGTATGGCAGATGCCTGCTCCAGTTTCAATTACGGGAACGGTTGCGTTAAGGACTACATTTTGAATAAGAGAGCTGCCTCCGCGCGGGATAATCACATCTAAAAGTCCGTTCAGCTTTAGCATTTCATCTACTGAAGAACGATTTGGGTCTTCAATCAGCTGAAGCGCGTTAGGCGGCATTGAGGTTTCAGCAAGAGCATTGTGCAGAACCTCGACAATTTTACGGTTGGAGGACAGGGCAGAGGAGCCACCGCGCAGCACAACAGCGTTGCCGGTTTTAAGACATAGACCCGCAGCATCAACAGTCACATTGGGACGTGCTTCGTAGATGATGCCGATCACACCAAGCGGAACACGCAGCTTCTGGATGTTGAGGCCGTTAGGACGTTCAATGCTTTCTAGCGTGTCACCGATAGGGTCCGGTAATACAGCGATTTGTTGCAAGCCTTCGGCAATGCTGTTAATCCGGTCAACATCTAATGCCAGCCGGTCGAGCATGGATTCCGGAGTTCCATTAAGTCTTCCTCGTTCCAAATCCTCCGCGTTGGCGGTGATAATGGCGGGAGCTTCGCGGCGAAGTGCATCGGCCATGACCAGCAGTGCTTCATTCTTCTGGCCAGTTGTTAAGCTTGCTAGAACTCCTGTTGTCTCCTTGGCTAATTTACTCTTATTAATAACTTCACTCATGACGTTTCCTCCCTATATTTGAATTGAAAAAAATGTTTATCTCAGTGTAATCCATTCGTCACGGTGAATGACCTCAAGCCGGTGTACTTCTCCCAGCTTCGGTACAATTTCACGGCTTGGCAGACCTTGAATGCTGCGCAGCTGAGCATCATCGTAATTTACAATCCCACGTCCAAGCAATTTGGAGTCGGGTCCAAGAACTTCTACAACATCTCCTGCGTGAAAACTACCTTCTGTCTGTTTGACGCCTACAGGCAACAGGCTGTGTCCGCCATGTAGCAAAGCTTCTACAGCCCCTTCGTCCACGTATAGGGAGCCGAGAGGGGTAGACATAAAGCCTAGCCATTGTTTTTTGACGGGAAGAGAGGATAGCTTCGTTGCAAAATAAGTGCCCCTGCCTTCTCCCGTTGCAGCAAGCTGTAAATCACCAGGTTCGGTGGCTCTTCCGACAAAGACAGGAACACCACCCCGAGTAGCAATTTTGGCCGCATCGATTTTGGATCGCATACCGCCTGTTCCAACACTAGAGCCAGCTCCACCAGCAATAGCATATATCTCCGGTGTAATGTCATCTACGAACTGATAACGGACAGCATCCGGATGCTTGCGGGGATCTCCACTGTATAAACCATCCATGTCGGTTAAGACAAGCAGTCTAGAGGCTTTTAACAGGTTGGCTACGAGCGCAGAGAGGGTATCATTATCGCCAAATTTCAGTTCATCTACGGAGACAGTGTCATTCTCGTTAAATACGGGCACCGCTCCTTGGCGAAGTAGCTCTTCTACAGTCATCATAGCGTTATTCATGGCTCTGCGGCTGCAGAAATCGGTGCGAGTCAGCAATATTTGCGCGGTAGTAATTCCATGCTGGGCAAAAGCTTCCTGATAAGCCTGCATCAGCAGTACCTGACCCACAGCCGCAGCGGCCTGCTTCTCATGCAGCAGCTTCGGACGTGCTGGATAACCGATACTGCGGAAGCCGGCGGCTACCGCACCAGAGGTTACTAACAACACCTCACAGCCGTTTTTCTTCAACTCGGCAATCTCTGAGGCAAAAAAGGAGACTGCTTCACGATTCAAACCGCCCTCGGGTCCGGTCAGCGAGCTGCTGCCTATTTTGACCACGATTCGCGTCGTCATTTCTGTCCACATCCTCTTCGTTTATTAAGTCCTGAAAACAACAAAAAGCCCCCATCCTTAGACTTAGCAAAGGACGAAAGCTTATAAACTTCCGCGGTACCACCTTCATTGATGAGGGATCATCCGACTTCATTCTCATAACGGGAGGATCCGTCCTGTTAGACACAGGCCGCTCGGGGGTAGGATTCGGAACGAAAACCGCGGTAAATTCTTTCAGCCTGTCGGAATCTACTCTCTAGGCGCGGTTAGACTCATTCTTACTGGTCCCGTCTGCACGTTTCACTTATTTTCAATAGAATACCATGGAGCTGGTTGCATTGCAAAGGGAAAACGTAGGATATATTTCTTCATGCAGAAAGCTCTATATATTATGTTTAACCTCAAAGAGAAGGGGTAAAGAACTTATAATCTGTTACCAGGAGGTGGATTAAATTGACTAAAGACAACAATGCCGAGCAGGGACAGAATCAAGATTCAAACGAAGTAGCAGAGCTTCAGAATAGTGTGACTCGTGAATTTGTGGAAGAGCACACCGGGGCTCCAGTTGATAAGGGATTGACTGATTCAAGTAAAGCACGTGTGTCGGATGATCAGAACCGCCTGATTACACAGCGTAATTTGCGTAAATAATCTAGTACTGTTAAAAGAGGTTTACCTGAAAAAGTGCCCCGACAACCACGCGAATGGTTACTGGGGCACTTTATTTGTATATATTCTATTCTTCCGTTAATTCAGACACGGTTGATTTGAATGTTTCTACAAAAGCCTTTGCGGCCTTGGATAAATATCGTCCGCGTCGATATGCTACAACTAGCGTACGACTAGGCACCGGATCAGCGAGCGGTAAGTAGACTGGAACAAATTCACTCCGCGGTGCACGAGCGATAAAACGAGGAACAAGAGTCACGCCCATACCTGTTGCCACTAGGGATTGAACGGTTTCCATATTATTGCTCTCGAAAACGATTCGTGGCTCGAATCCGGCTTTCCGGCACAGCTCCACAGTCATTTTGCGGAAGCCCTGACCTTCCTTAAGTACGATGAAAGGTTCGTCCTTAAGCTCTTCAAGTGAGGTCCGTGTTCCATCTATGATTCGTTTAGCGAGCGGATGTTCAGGAGGGACGGCAAGATCAATTCTTTCCTCTCCAAGCTCTTCATAAGCTAGAGCAGGAATTTCGAGGGGTAAGGAGAGCAGGCTTAAATCGGTCTGACCACTTGCCGTGAGCTTCTCTAGGTTCATCGACGAGTCTTCTAGCAGCGTAATTTCTACCTCAGGATAATTTTGTTTGAAAACTGGAAGCACATGCGGCAGAAGATGTGCACCTGTAATCGGCATACTGCCCACAACTACACGTCCAGTGCGCAGTTCTGATATGTCGGACATCTCTTGTCGCAGCAGCTCCACTGCGTCAATGATAATCTGGGCTTGTTCAACGAATTTAGAACCTGCGTAGGTCAGCTCAACTGAGCTGGTATTACGCTGAAAAAGCATTACGCCGAGCTCTTTTTCCAGTTTGGAAAGCTGCTGGCTGAGCGAGGGCTGGGCAATATGCAGCTTGTCCGCTGCACGTGAAAAGTTTTTTTCGGCTGCGATTTGCAGCACATACTGCAGTTGTCTCAGTTCCATATATGGACTCCTTAGGGAAATGATTTACTTATAAGTATATCCTATTGGATTATAGTTTTGTATAGGCAACCCGAAGGAGCATTCACTTCTTCACTCCCCAGAATCTGCCGGTCCTGTTTTCAAGAATTATCCCTACTACACTGATCGAAGTATCCGATATCCTCTCACAATATATTTATTGCGCCGGATCTTGAGAGTAAATATGAGATAACTGCATTCTGTGCAGCTATTTCGTATGCAAAAGGGATGATTTTGGTTTTAAGTGTATTCTATACAACTAAAAAGCAGAGTTCCCAGCTATAGGGCGATAATTCAAGAAAATAGCTGCACAAAATACACTTATATTCATTAACGAATGATTCACAGGAATATAGCTGTACAAAATACAACTAAACGCACCTACACACTACGCTTGCGCATCGCACCTACACATCACACTTGCGTATCGCTTCTACACACTACGCTTGCGCATCGCTTCTACACACTACGCTTGCGCATCGCACCTACACATCACACTTGCGCATCGCTTCTACACACTATGCTTGTGCATCGCTTCTACACACTATGCTTGCGCATCGCACCTACACATCACACTTGCGCATCGCTTCTACACACTATGCTTGCGCATCGCACCTACACACTACGCTTGCGCAACGCTGCTCCATATCCCGCTTGTGCAACGCTGCTACATACCCCGCTTGCGCATCGCTTCTACATATTGCGCCTCAACATACCCTAACTCAGCTTATAGGTTCAGGCTATCACTTTTATAGATATCATATCTTGGAATTATAAAGATAGGGGTGTTATATTTAGATCATTCAAGAGAGACTCCACGCTCTCTTCCAATGAACGATTCTATTAATGAGGTGAAATTATGAGCAACAAGACAATGTTTGAGAAGATTTGGGAGAATCACGTTATTCATCAAGAGGAAGGTAAACCTAGCATTATTTATATTGATCTGCATTTGGTTCATGAAGTTACTTCTCCACAGGCTTTTGAAGGGCTTCGTCTCAGCAACCGGAAGGTTCGCCGTCCTGAGCTGACCTTCGCAACGATGGATCATAACGTACCAACTAAAGATCGTTTTAACATTAAAGATCCAATCTCCAAGCAACAAATTGATACCCTTTCTAAGAACTGTGCTGATTTTGGTGTAAGACTGTTCGATCTGAATGATATTGATCAAGGCGTTGTACACGTAATGGGTCCTGAAATCGGCTTGACACATCCTGGCAAAACTATCGTTTGCGGCGACAGCCATACCTCCACGCATGGTGCATTCGGCGCACTGGCATTCGGTATCGGAACTAGTGAAGTTGAACATGTAATGGCTACGCAATGTTTGCAGCAATCCAAAGCTAAGACAATGGAAGTACGCTTTACAGGCAAACGTAATCCTGGCGTAACAGCAAAAGATATGATCCTAGGTGTTATTGCTAAGTACGGTACTGATTTTGCCACAGGTTATGTAATTGAGTATACAGGCGAAGCTATTCGTGAATTGTCGATGGAAGAACGTATGACTGTCTGCAATATGTCGATCGAAGGTGGAGCAAGAGCTGGCTTGATTGCCCCTGATGAAACTACTTTTAATTATCTGCGTGGACGTCAATACGTACCGCAAGGCGAGGCTTATGATGCTGCTGTAGAAGCATGGAAGAGTCTTGTAAGCGACGAGGGCGCTCAGTACGATACGGTTGTTGAATTTGATGTGGAAACATTGATTCCACAAGTGACCTGGGGTACTAGCCCGGGCATGGGTACTGACATCAACTCCAGCGTACCGAATCCGGCTGACTTCACCACTGAAAATGAACGTAAAGCTGCTGAAAAAGCGCTTGAATATATGGATTTGACTCCTGGAACACCTATTTCTGAAATTCCGATTGATTATGTATTTATTGGTTCCTGCACTAACGGACGGATCGAAGATTTGAGAGCTGCAGCAGTGGTAGCTAAAGGTCATAAGGTGTCTGAAAAGGTTACTGCCATTGTTGTTCCAGGCTCGGGCCGTGTTAAGATGCAGGCTGAGAAAGAAGGACTTGATAAAGTCTTTACTGAAGCTGGCTTTGAATGGCGTGAAGCGGGATGCAGCATGTGCTTGGCCATGAACCCGGATGTTCTGCAGCCTGGACAACGCTGTGCATCTACCTCGAACCGTAACTTTGAAGGACGCCAAGGACGCGGAGGACGTACACATCTGGTATCTCCAGCTATGGCAGCCGCAGCTGCGATCAAAGGTCGTTTCACTGATGTACGTGATTGGAATTATAAGACGGAAGCCGTCAGCTCATAGAACTAGAGAGAACACGGGAGGATAAAACTATGGATGCTTTTAAAAAATTAACAGGAATTGTTGCACCAGTTGACCGGGTAAATGTAGATACGGATGCGATTATTCCGAAACAGTTTTTGAAACGGATTGAACGGACGGGATTTGGACAGTTTTTGTTCTATGAATGGCGTTTTGATGAAGAAGGTAACGATAATCCAGCCTTCGAAATGAATAAACCACGTTATCAAGGGGCTTCTGTTCTGATCTCACGCGCTAACTTTGGTTGTGGATCCTCTCGGGAGCATGCACCATGGGCGATTATGGATTACGGGTTCAGAGTTGTAATTGCACCTTCTTATGCGGATATCTTCTACAATAACTGCTTTAAGAACGGCATTCTGCCGATTAAGCTTTCGGAAGAGCAAGTGGATGAATTGTTCAAACGGACAGCTGAGCATGAGGACTACAAGCTGACAGTTGATCTTGAGAACAACGCTTTACAAGATGAATTCGGACTGAGCATCAACTTTGATCTGGATGAGCACCGTCGTCAATTCCTGCTGCAAGGCTTGGATGATATCGGTTTGACCCTTCAACATGCGGATGAAATTGCTGCTTATGAAGAGCGTCATGCTGCCAAGCTATTCTCTTAAAAAGAGGATATAACTGGTCTGATTCTTAAACTTTACAAAAAATACGCAAAACTTCTATTTCCGGGTGTCGGAAATGGAAGTTTTTTTGCTATAATCGATATATTCATTGGTCATTAAGGAAACATTTGGTGATTTCTGTCGTCTAAATACTTATCTAGGATCTATTACTTGCAGAAGGAGCGGAAAATGAGAATGAGAAGAGCTGGGCTTCGTATATTGCTGCTTTTGTTACTGCCATTATTATTATTATCATCCACCGGACAAGAAGCTGCCGCAGCTGGTAGCAGCGCAGGCAGAATTATTATGGACAATCAGGAACTTGCTTTGCCAAAAGGAATTAAGCTCGAAAACGTAAATGGTAGCGTTATGATTCCGGTCAGAGTGGTAGTAGAGAATCTTGGATTCGAGGTGTTATGGGAGCAGCAGACCCGGAAAGTAACCGTTCACCAGGATGGTAAAAGCATTGAGCTGGCGGTAGGACGGAAAACAGCTGATGCAGATGGGGTGACGTTTGATTTAAATGCAGCTCCTAAGCAGAGTGGCGGCACAGTACTCGTTCCAATTCGTTTCGTAAGCGAGCAGTTCGGCTTAAAGGTGGGCTGGGATAATGTTGATAAAACTGTCTATTTGACAGGTGGACAAGTTAGCAATTCTGCAATGACACCTGAGGGGAATACTACCAATCCAACAGCAACTAATACACCTGTCCCAACTCCAAGTGCTACGCCGGGAAGTGATAACGGGACAACTGCTGGCAGTGTAGTAACTTCACCCAGCCCGACACCAGTTCCACAAACAACTACGGCACCAGGAAGCACAGCAGGAATTCCAACAGGCCCTCTAGTAAACGGGGCAGTATTCACTGAGAATCGGCTTATTATCGCTGTGTCGGGGGCTACTAAGCCAAACGTTACAAAAATGAGCAACCCTGATCGAATCGTCGTAGATTTTCCGGGTGCTGCGTTCGATCCGGATTTCATTGGAAGTCTTACGGGTGTTACCACCACTGGCGGTCCACAAGGTAAGCTGGACGTTGCCGGCTACCCGCTCGTTTCTGAGATCCGTTATGCACTGTTCAGTGTGAGTCCGTCCACTGTCAGATTCGTAATTCAAACGGTTGGAAATCAACCGTACCAGCTTAGTACGGATGAAAGCACCGGGCTGGTTACGATTGATTTGAATGTAACTAGCAGCGGAGGCAACACCCCAGGGGCTAATGGAACGTTAGGTAAACCCATTGTAGTTCTAGATGCGGGGCATGGCGGAACTCAATCTGGAGCTGTCAGTCTCACAGGCAAGCTGGAAAAAGACTTCAATCTGGCCGTCATCCGCAAAGTACAAACGCTATTAACGCAGGAAGCATTAGTTGACGTGGTCTTTACTCGAACGGATGATGCTACCTTGGGGCTTCAGGATCGCGTGAAAATTGCGGAGGCTGCTAAAGCGAATCTCTTTATTTCAGTGCACGCGAATTCGCTAGATGTTGGATATCCAAATAGAGATAAAATAAATGGCAGTGAAACCTATTATTCTCGCAGTGATAGTCTGCCTCTTGCTCAGATTATGCATAAGCATTTATTAGCCGCTACTGGTTTTAAAGACAACGGGATTCGTACGAAAAGCCTACATGTTACACGAGAAACTACTATGCCGGCAGTCTTGCTGGAGGTAGGATATCTTACAAATTCAGGGAATGAGTCGGCGATGTATAGTGAGCAGCTTCAAGAGAAATTAGCGAGAGAAATTGTTGCCGGGATTAAGGAATATCTGGGGCTTTAAGACTTGAGGTTGGTGAGATTTCTCAATTTTTATGGAATATATTCGCAACCTTTATAGATTACCAGCGTCTAATAGAGGTCTGAGGTTGACGGAGACAGGGCACCACGATCGCCATTCACAGGCGAATACTAGATTCTTAGAGGTGAAGAATGAAGAAATTCAGTTTGATGTTGTTTTTGTTGCTCTTTGTGTTGGTTTTGCCTGAGCATGGACATGCTGCTGCCGCGAATAGCAAGATTTATCTGGACGGCAAAGAGATTACTGCAGGGCAAAAAGTACCGGTTGAAAATGTGAATGATACTATCATGGTACCGTTGAGATTGATCTCCGAGAGTCTTGGTTATACCGTGGGCTGGGATCAAAAAAGCAAAACGGTGACGATTGAACAGCAAGGTAAGGTCATCAAACTTATTGTTAATCAAAAGACAGCTTCGGTTGATGACAAAACAGTACAGCTTACCACTGCACCTGTCCTGCGGAGTGATACGACACTTGTACCTATACGGTTCATAAGTGAGCAGTTTGGTCTCACCGTCACTTGGGATAATGCAAAGAAGATCGTGTACCTTATTACCCCAGGATCCTCAAATGAAAACGGAAGTTCAGATGGAAACTCTGGAAATGGTGGATCTGAGGTTGTTCCGCCGGTAGATCCTACTAAGAATTTAACCATGATAAATGGTTTGAGCTTTAGTGAGAATCGTTTGAGCATTGCGATGGAAGGTAATTCAGCGCCAAAAGTAAGTGTAATGACAGGGCCGGATCGGTTAGTTATTGATTTTCCTAATGCCACTTTCTCAGATCTGTTTGGTACGGGACAAGTTCTTGATCCTGATCTGAATGGCAAACTGGAAGTGAAGGATTATCCTGATGTATCAGGCGTACGGTATTCGCTTTATAGCTCCAACCCTTATACTGTACGTTTTGTAATTGATTTGAATTATCCTAAGAATTATAACATCAGCGTATCTGGAACTGATTCTAAGTTGGTCATCATTGACCTGAATGCAGAAAGTACGGATGATACTTCAACACAGCCAGGTAATGATGGCAAGAAGCTCGTAGTACTGGATGCAGGGCACGGAGCTAAAGATTCTGGTGCAGTAGGAGTAACAGGAAAATACGAAAAGAATTTTAATTTAGCTATAGTACTTAAGACAGCAGCATTGCTGAAAAAAGAAAGTAATATCGACGTCGTACTGACACGCAGTGACGATACATTCTTGGAGCTCAAGGATAGGGCGGCTATGGCTAATAATTTAAAAGCAGATCTATTCATTTCTGTACATGCCAACAGTTCCGCATCTTCTGCGGCAAGCGGGACAGAAACGTATTATCAGCGGGAAGCCAGTAAGGCCTTAGCGAAAGTGATGCATAAGTATCTAGTTGAGGCTACAGGGCTTAGTGATCGCGGTGTACGATACGGGAATTTCCATGTCATTCGTGAAACGAAAATGCCTGCTGTTCTACTTGAAGTAGGATACCTTAGCAATAAGAAGGATGAGACATTGCTATTTACGGAAGCATTACAAAACAAAGTTGCTGCTTCAATAGTGAGTGGAATCAAGGAATATTTGGGTATAAAATAACAGACCAGTGGCAGACGAGCGCCGCAAAGTCAGCTTTCTGCTTTTATCTATAAAAAGGCAAGAAGTGGTTTTGCGGTACCTGTCTGCCCGTATTCATCTAGAGGAGGCGTTTATTAATGTTTAAACAAAAATGGACTATGGTTGGGGTTGCTGCGCTGCTTCTACTAGTGATTGCTGGCTGTGGAGATAAGCCTACTGCAGCTCCTGCTAATGGAGTGGAGCAAGATACTACAAACGTTGTAAGTGGTGCGGGAGAAAGTACCCCAGCTCCGTCTGATGATCAGGAAAGCGAAGTGGCTAGCACTCCGCAACCGACAGCAGATAATACTAATGCAGAAACACAGCCGTCATCGAAGCCGGTAGAAAATGAGACACAAAAGCAAAGCCAGAGTATTGAAGTTTATTACACAGATTCGCAAATTATGGATTTAGTGCCTGCTAAGACTACGATTAACTACTCTGACGATGTTGAGAAATATACAGAGACGTTCAAAGCACTGCAAAGTAATGAGAATACAGATCTTGTACCTTTATGGGGTAAAATTGAGCTGAAATCATTGAAATTCGTAGAGGGTCAAATCGTAATGGATATTCATAAACCAGATGAAGCTCAGCTTGGTGCGGGTGGAGAATCCTTTGCCATTACTTCACTTGCCAAAACTTATTTTCAATTTGCGGAAGTAAAGAGTATCGAAGTTTTAGTTGATGGTGAAAAGGTAGAAAGTCTGATGGGCCATGTGGACCTATTGCATCCTATGACTAGAGATAATTCTTAATTGGTCATGCAACAAAGGAATTAGGCATCTAGCTGACGAATTTTTAAACATACTATTTATTTGAGTCATAGAGAGGGGAATAATCTATTGTCCGCGCAAAAAAGGTCAAAACGTCCATTGAAGGCTTATTCTAATAAAGCAGTGTCGGCTGTTATGGCTGGTGTTATGGTTTTTGGTGGTGCAAGTGCAGTGTTTGCAGACACAGCTGCCACTACACCGACATCAACCACTACTCAATCTGTAGGGATTTTTAGCGATGTGAAGACAGGCTTCTGGGCTGAAAAACATATTTACAAACTCGCTTCACAAGGAATTGTGGTTGGGAATAATGGATTGTTCCGTCCTGGAGATTCTGTAACTCAACAGGAAGCAGTGCTTATGGCCCTGCGGTTTATGAAGTTGCAGGATAAAGTGGATGCTTCTTCTGCGGTAGCATTGCCTACCGATTTTAAGGTTACGAATTATTACAAGGATTATGTTGTGTTGGCTTTTCAACAAGGATTACTCGATAAAGCAACCGAAATGGCTCCAGATAATCTGAAGACTTCTTGGGGAGAGCGTAAAGCATCCCGGGAATGGATTGCGGAGCTGTTAATCCGCTCCCTTGGAAAAAGCGCAGATGCAGCAGGGGCTGCTAGTGAGCCAACTGGCTTTGCAGATGATACCAAAGTGTCTGCCAACAAACGTGGTTACATCAACGTTGCCGTTGATTTAGGCCTAGCCAATGGACTTGATGGCAATCGTTTTGATCCGCAAGGCGCTGTAACACGTGCGCAATTGGCGACTTTTTTCAGTCGCGCTGAAGCTCACAATACGGTTGAATACGACAACACGGTATCAGGAACGATCAGTCAATTAGCAGATGGGAAACTATCCGTCTATAACAACGGAAAGACTTCTACATATACCCTGGGAGCAAGCACTGCTTATTACACAAGTGCTTCTGAAAGCAGAATCAATCTAAGTGATGTCCAACCCTACACTAAGGTTACTGTAATTGGCGCGACATATAACGCGGCTTATGTTGAAGTGACTGACCCTACACAACAAGTAGAGACTCTGTCAGGAAACTTCGCCATGGTAGCTCCAGGTAATAAGCTTTGGTTAAAGTCACCAACAGGGTTCACAGAATACTACTACGATGAGACTACTTCCTTTGTGGATGTAAATGGAGCTGGAATTGAACCTGCTTCGCTGGTAACAGATAGTGTAGTTTCACTGCAACGTGAAACGTATAGTGGTTCACATAAAGTAGTAAAGGTTCAAGTGACTTCAGGGGTTGTTAACAAAACAACAACAGGCACTATTCAAAGTGTAGATCTTACTGGTAAAAGCATTACTTTCAAAAATACTGCGGGTACTGTAGAAACTTTTAAATGGGAAGATGGGACTTCATTATTCAGCTCTCAAGCATCAGTGCTGAAACCTGCAGATTTGAAGACAGGTAATGCGGTCAAATATACGATTCAAGATAATGTGATCCGCACTGTAGAAGTGACAGAAGGTGTTGAACGGACAGTTGACGGGGTACTTACCGAGCTGACTAGTTCCACAGTTGTTTACAAAAAAGCAGACGGAAATCGTGAGGTTAAACTGCTTGGCACTAAACCGACGATTGTTATTCCGAACATGAGTGGAGCAGTAGCTGATGATCTTATTGCTGATGCAGTAGGTGGGGACAAGATTCAGGTTACCTTAAACAGCAGCGATCAAGTCACCAAAATTGAAGTGTTAAGCCGCCAAATTGAGCAGTATAGTGGAGCAACAATTGTGGATTATAATAGCAAAACACAGCTCCTTACAGTTATGGATAGCAGCAAAAAAGCCCATGTGGTTCAGTTGGATGAGAAAACAAAGCTGATTTATGAAGGTGCATTGCCTAACTTAACTAATATGGGTGCGAAACTTATCGAGAACCGCAAAGTTAATCTGAAGGCAATAGGACAGCGGGCTTTGTCTTTGGAAATTGTCACAAAGTACGAAGGAACTTTAACAGCTGTTAATTCTACGTCGAAAACTCTTGTTTTGAAGTTTAATGATGGACAAAGTTTAACGATGCCTTATCCGCAACTTGTTGATCTCTTTGGTAAGACTAGTCCTTCCCTAAGTGATATTCCTATTGGAAGCAATGTAACGGCTTCACTGACTACAGGTCAGGATCTGATAGCGGTATTGAAAGTGAAGACTGTGCTGCAAGTTGAAGCGGCAACCGTGAATTCTGGAACCAACCGTTTGGGCATCAAATGGAATGGGGGAACCAGTGATATTAATACTTTGGCAATCCCGTTGACCAATGAAGCTGGTGAGAGCATTAAGCTAACGGATTTAAAAGCGGGAGATTATCTTAATGTGACTTTTGATGGTAGCTCACCGCTGGCTATTCAAGCAGTTAAGCTTACAACAGGTCAGGTAAGTTCTGTAGATGCCGCGGGGAATAGTGTAGTTGTGAAGGATTATGCTGGAGCAGCACAGACCTTAGCGGTAAGTGGAGGAGTCAAAATCATTCGTGATGGTTCGACAACGACTGCTCTTAGCAACTTGACAGCAGGGGACAGAGTAGAGATTCGCAAGGATCCGGATGGATCTACAACGATTCGTATTATGTCTCAGCTCAGTAGAACATTCTCACGTTATGAGAGTGCAACAAACTCATTGGTGACGAAGAGACCTAATTTGAACGATAAATATCAATTCTTTGTTCCTGCTAATGTTTATATTCATCAGGGAGATTCGACTTTATCCGTGCAATCTTTGAAAGAAAATGATAATATTATAATGTATTTCAATAATGATATTTTGGTTGAAATTGTGAAACAATAGTTGCAATGGTGGATTTCTGAGTGAATCACCGTCTTGACACAGGGGGCTTTACCTGCGTCAAGACGTTTTTTTTGAAATATAAGAAAGTATAAGTATTGCTCCTATACTGTATGTCTTATATTTCTCGCTTAAACGCTTACTGTTCTTATAAGGACATTCAAGGCGTTAATACTTGAAATATAATGCCAGTATCGTATGTGTTGAAATGTATGAATCCATACGTTATAATACGTACTTTGCTTATATTTCTAACATTTGAGGTGAGACGCTCGTTAGAATTTTCTGAGCGTTTTTGCTCCGTGGAGGGGACACTATGAAAGCTGCAGACGTCCGCCACATTTTGGATACGATTGGAGATTTGTTTCCGGATGCACATTGCGAGCTAAATCACAGTAACGCTTTTGAATTAACAATAGCGGTGCTGCTGTCAGCCCAATGTACGGATGCAACGGTGAACAAAGTGACCGAGGACCTGTTCCAAAAGTACAAAGCCCCCATCGATTATATTTCTGTGCCGCTGGAGGAATTGGAGGGGGATATCCGGCGCATCGGCTTATATCGTAACAAAGCTAAGCATATCCAAAGCCTGTGCTCTATACTCATAGAACAGTATGGCGGAGAAGTGCCTGAGGCACATGACTTACTTGTAACGTTGCCAGGAGTAGGTCGTAAAACCGCTAACGTAGTAGTGTCCAACGCATTTGGAGTTCCTGCCATTGCTGTGGACACTCATGTGGAGCGGGTTGCTAAACGACTTGCATTGGCAGGCTGGAAAGATTCTGTGCTGGAAGTGGAGAAAAAGCTGATGAAGGCTGTGCCACGTGATGAATGGACGCTCACGCATCACCGGCTAATCTTTTTTGGACGATATCACTGTAAGGCTCAGAATCCAAAATGTCAGGTTTGTCCGCTCCTTGATGTATGTCGAGAGGGCAAAAAACGTATGAAAACGGCTGTCGTCAGGAAAGCTAAAGATCATACGCCAAAAAGTTAAAAGTTAGAGTTGAAGAAGAGGATGGGATAGAGATGAAATGCATTTCTGTATACACAGATAATTTTGAGGTATTCTCGGATATTTTTGACCGCGTAGTGGAAAGCCCGCTGGAAGAAAATGAAGAGCAAGAAGTAGAGGGCATTACGATCAGTCATTCCGGTGATGTGCCTGAGCACTATCTGGAGCGTATGTCTGTAAAACCAGAGGTTGTCGTAATGAGAGACAAATCTCGTGGATTGACTATTCTGCAGCACGGAAAAGTATTCGAAATTCTGTTGCCTGTTTTGGAAACTGCATAATTGAGAAGTGACCTGAAATGGAGTCAGCCCTTGGGGCTGGCTCCTTTTTTTATTGAATATCCTTATATTTCTACGAGAAACGACTGTTGGCTTTACAGGACGACAACGTCGCTTCTTTTTTTGTATCATTTCGTAGGAGATGATAGGTTATTTTGTAAGTAGTGTGTATTTAATTTGTGTCAAACTGGTGATAAACTGTAATTATTATTTATAAAAATGTTCCGCGCTAAATTTCAGAAATTGCACCTATATAAGTTTTGCATAAAAAAGAGCTTAAATCAGTATTCATGAATGGATTAAGATCAGTGCATGATTAGAAGGTAACTGTGGAGGTGGAATGTCTGTGGGAGCGGAACGGGTTAGAATTCAGAGAGAGACATTAAGTGAAACAGCATCGCTGCTTTCCCAACTGAAAGATTTAATGCGCCACTGGCGCGATGAGAGCGCTGAACGAATATATGAAGATTTACAAAATAAAGAGGGTGGGAATGAACTGACCCTTGCTTTTTGTGGGCATTTTTCGGCAGGGAAATCCAGCATGATTAATCTTTTATGCGGCAGCTCAGTGTTGCCCTCCGGACCTGTGCCGACTAGTGCCAATATTGTTTCAATCCGCAGCGGGACTCCACGAGTGCTTATCTATCCAAGGGTTGAGGGAAGTGAAAATGAACCTGACCCTGTAGAGACAACACCAGAAAGATTACAGGAATATTGTCGAAATGGCGGAGAATATTCCGCTATTGAAGTCTGGAATGAGATTCCTCTTCTAGGGAAGCATGGTGTTCTATTGGATACACCTGGCGTGGATTCGACGGATGATGGCCACCAGGCGGCCACTCGTTCCGCGCTGCATTTAGCTGATGTCGTCTTTTATGTTATGGATTATAACCATGTACAGTCAGAGAATAATTTAGCATTTGCCAAAAATCTTAGTGACTGGGGCAAACCGCTCTATCTTATTGTTAATCAGATAGACAAGCACAGAGAACAAGAAATTTCCATTGAAGAATATAAACGCCAGCTTGAAAATGCTTTTGAGCAGTGGGGGATTCATTGTGCGGGGATTCTGTTTACCTCACTCAAAATGAAAGAGCACCCACTGAATCATTGGGATAATCTGCAGAACCTTATAACAGAGCTGTTGGAGCACAGGGAACAATTGCTTCAATATAGCTTGTCACGTTCCATTCATCAT